>NZ_LS398110.1:897500-5697500 GCF_900324035.1 Bradyrhizobium vignae | reverse complement strand
AACTCGAGAAGGACCAGTTCATCGAGGTCTCGAAGGAGGAGCTCGAGAAGATCGCGCTTGAGTCGACGCGCACCATCGAGATCGACGAGTTCGTGGACAAGGCGGACATCGACCCGCGCTATTTGATCCGCCCGTACTACATCAGGCCGGACGGCAAGGTCGGGCACGACGCCTTCGCGGTGATCCGCGAGACCATCCGCGAAATGAACAAGGTCGCGATCGGTCGGGTGGTGCTGACCAACCGCGAGCACATCATCGGGCTCGAGCCGCTGAACAAGGGGCTCGTCGGCACGCTGCTGCGCTACCCTTACGAGGTGCGCAGCGAGCAGGAGTGTTTCGACGACATCCAAGACGTGAAAGTCACGAAGGACATGCTGGATCTCGCAAGCACATCATGAATCAAAAGGCGGGGCGCTTCGATCCCGATAAGTTCGAAGACCACTACGAGACTGCGCTGATCGACCTCATCAACCAGAAGCGCGCCGGCAAGCCGATCACACCCAAATCCAAGCCCGCTGCGACGAACGTCGTCGACCTGATGGAAGCGCTGCGCCGGTCTGTCGGTCAGGAGACCGCGCCGGCGAAGGCGGCCAAGCCGGCCAAGAAGCCGAAGAAGGCGTCCGCCGGAGGCCGCAGCGGAAGTCCGCATAGCCCAAAATATTCGCAAAGCGTACGCCACGACCAATGATCGGCTGATCAATTTGAAGGCTGCCATGTTGGTCGGGCGCTGCCCTTGTGGCGTCGCGAACCTTTTTCTGCATAATGGCGTCTCTCTTGCATAGTTCAGCACTCAACCGAGATGAGGGCGTCAGTTTGGATCAGCGATTGCTCCGTTCCCGAAGCAATACTGCGAATCCGTCTGGCCTGTCCCGGGTGGAAGCCGACCACCTCGGCCCCGATGCGGCCGCCGAGATGGCGCGTATCTTGGACGAGCCGCCCATATTGCTGTCCGAGGTTCTGAAGGGCGATGCGCGCCTGACGCCGAAGTGGGCGCACGGAGGCCTGAAAGAGGATTACATGCGCGGCGTGACCGGACACATCGCGGTCGGCTGCTACGAAGGGCAGCATCGGATATCCTGGCGGGTCGAGAACAAACTCCTGGACTCCAGGACAAACCCGAGAGCGTTCACTTTCATTCCGCAAGGCGTAGATGGCCACTGGAACATCGCAGGGCCCGTCGTGGTTTCGCACGTGTACCTCACGCAAGAACGCCTTCAGGCGTGCGCGGATGAGATCGCGGGCGGAAGGCGCGTCGAACTTCTGCCGCGTGTGGCTTTCGCCGATCCCGCGGCGGCGGGGTTGCTCGATGTCCTGAGCCATGAGGCGGAGCGGGACAGCGCCTCGTCCCGCCTGTTCGTGGAGCAAGCGATCGACCTCCTGTGCTTGCGGCTGGTCCAGGAGCATTCGTCTTTTGGCGGGTTGCCTGCTCAGGACAGAAGGGGTGGGCTCGCCGATTGGCAGGTGAAGCGCGTCACCGCATTCATCGAGGAGAATCTCAACCGCCACGTCGGGCTTGATGAACTCGCCGCCCTCGTCGGTCTCAGCCGGTTTCACTTCTGCACAGCCTTTCGGCAGTCGACCGGCCAAACCCCGCATGCATGGTTGACCGGGCAACGAATGAAATGCGCGCGCGAACTTCTCGCCCACTCGAGGCTGAGCGTCACAGAGGTCGCGCTTGCAGTCGGTTACGAAACTCCATCGGCTTTCGCTGCGACTTTCCGAAGGAGGGTGGGAGTAACCCCTTCCGCATTCCGGCGAGCGCTGTAAGCGCCCGGCGGCAATTTATCGCAAGAGTGCGATAGCCGCCGCAATATCCGAACGGTACTTCTCTTGGGAACATGCCCATTTGCAGGCTTATCCGAGGGATGGCAGACCACCATGACCAACCATGAGCCGTTCATCGACGGCGCCGTCGAGACAGAAGAAACGTCGGGCGGGGTATCACGCCGTTCGCTCCTGCTGACCGTCGGGGGAGCGGCATCCCTGGCGGCCGTGCCGCAAGCTGCCGCGCGAACCGCATCCGAAAGCAAGCCCGCCGTGTCGAAGGCACGACGGGTTTGCGCTGATGCCGTCCGGCCGGCGCGCCAGTAGCTGCTGCAAGGTTCGCCTTCCGCATGTGGAGGGGCAGGGTCCGCAAATCATCGCGGCCCATAGCGCGGATATTCGACTCTGATGCTACGGTCTGGCAGTCAGCGCTAGTCTTCCATTTCGATGCCGGTCAGCTCCGACGTGAAAAACTCGTTACGCAAGTGTTGCTTAATATTGTCCGGCCGACGCTCGCCTTGGGAAGCGAGCTTGAGAATGCGCTCAGCGACCTCCAACGCCGACCGCTGCTGCTGGAGCGTGAATGGCGGGCTGGAAAGAACCTCATCAAGAACGTCGCGAAGCATTTGCACCGTGACGGCATCGTAGGCCATAGCCGAGGCTCCGAATTAAGAGAACCAGCAAAACAGCGGTGCCGAGCTCAAAATACGTGTCTCGGCAGCGCCTATTTTCAAACTGAGCACTGAAATCCCAGTTGCCGTTTATTATGCAACGGCTATGCCACAATCCTATGACAGGCCGGAACGAGCCGAACGTCCGGTCCTCGCCCGCTGCTTGTCGACGACCGCGACTAGGCGGGCAAGGATGAGGGAGACAGTTAAGGCCGCTCTGGAGGCGGCCTTACTTTTTGTTAGAGGCTTTTCCCTCAACCGCGCATCGCTGCACCACCTTGTTGAAGCAGGCGCGTTGCCGCTGCGCGGAGCCTTCGTCGCGAGTTGGCCAAGCAGAACTCACATCGTTTGCAACAATATCACTCCGACGACGGTCACAAAGAAACCGATTGCCGTCACTGCGGCGAAGCACCGCTCTACGCTATCCATGAACCCAACCCCCGCCAAAAAAATAGTTCAGCTTATTTCGTGATGTACTCTGCTATTCCAACCGCTGACTCGCTCGTACCCCGCGAGGAAGTTCGAGACCTCCTCCGTCCAGAACAGAACGCTTTTAAAAGTGAGAGCTGTGTTTCGTCGAGCGACTTGAGCACCGAAAGCGCTCATGCCGCCATACCGTGCGCCGATTGCGTGGTGCTCGCATCATCTCCGATTGCTCGGAGCGAGAAGCCAGATGTGCACGGTTTGAAGTGATCGCGCAGCGCACCGTTCGCTAAATGCTCCCAATACTCAGCTTCGGCGAGCAGTTTCCAACTTCTATCGGGATTACGCGCGGCGGTCTGACGGCACAGCGATGCCATCGCGCGCAGGCGACACACAGTATCCATCTACTCCTCCCACTCTTTTTTTGTTTTTTGCACCCTATTTTCTATTTTTGCGTCGGAGTCATTATAGTTATGACTCAGAACCAAATTTAACTCCACGAAGCGCGATTCGGCGTTCGTTGCGCCTGCAAATCGCGCATCGATCACAATCGGCGCAATCCAGTACATTCATTCGGCGATCAATGATCGGCCCCCGCGAGTAAAGCGTTCTTGTCGAGCATGCACCATTTGCACTGCAAAAAGTCCGTCATGCCCGTAATCCTACGACATTGCGCACCCGTAGTGTTTGGCGCCTACTCTTCCGATTGTTTTTATTGACGATTAGCTTTTAGCGAGAGGTCATGAGCGTTAAAGCCATGATGGCGACAATCCTCCACAATCAACTGACGTTGCGCGGCGTGCATTCCCTCACGCCATCTGACTACGAGGAGATCGTAGAACATTTGCTCGAACAGCTCAGAGAGCTGGAGCTTAGCTTGGCCGCGCGCGAATTGGATGGCAGGCAAGAGCCGAAGTAACTTCATAGAAGCCAAGACGCCCACTTGGTTGGTCGGCACGGCGACTCAATGTATCTCTCGCCACCATGAAATACACATCTGCTGGCCCCTTAGCCGACCCCGAGACTGGCGCCCGAAAGCTAATCGAGATTGCCAGCGGCATTCAACCCGTGCAGGACGGACGCGTCTTCATCGAGCTGATCAATGTCCCTTTCTTGAAGCAGGGCGGGACTGGCGAAAAATTCCGTAGCGCAATCGCGTCGGCGCAGGAGCGAGGCTGGCTGGAGCTGCATGAGTCCGGGATCCGACCATACTCCCGGCAGCGACGACCGCCGCGATCCGACGTCTCCATTTCGTCATTTCGGCTTCCTCCAAGATGGAACTGCATCACGCCGCCAGTTCTCGTCGTCGCCGGCGACGCGACTAAGTCTGTCTTGGAGCTACCCGCAACAAACGACTTTGCGCCCACGGTCCTGCGTTTCGTCCCGCGCGACGACGGGATGGACCCGCAGGCCTGCGGCTATCCCAATTCATCCGCAAAGAATGATTTAAGAGGCTCTGTCGCGTCGTCCCGAGGGATGCGATCGGTCTTCTGAAGACCGTCGCTTGGCTTCGAGAGAAGGATGAACTTGAAATCGGTGATGAAGTCGTCGCCCGAGGTGTGAGTTTGGAATCCGACCATTCGACCTCGAGCGACTCCCGGCGCAGTCGGAGTACCTGGCATTCCTATGCCCGACGCGGGTTCCGGCACCTCTTGATGCGAATAGACCTCAAAGGTAATCGCTTTCCCTATTAGGCGGACGTCCCTCCGGAAGCGGCCATGGCCGAGGTGCGCGATGCGCTGAACTCGATTGGCGACACCTGTCCGGAGTGCCCGCCAGAGGGCAATTAGGCGGGCTCGCTCGACCTGCAGAGTTCACGGACGGCGGTGGCTCTCAAACCCGTAAGCTCGGTCCACGCTAAAGCGGCCCGGATCCAGTTCAGCCGCTTGTCGCCGCTGGCTTCCGCAGCGAGCTACATCGCCGCGACCGCCTCGCACTCGGGATCGTGCTTGAGATTCATGGGTCGAAAATATAACCACAGATCGTCCATAGCTTTTCCCGTGGGAAACATTCCTATCCCCGCGGGGCGCCAATGCAAAGTCTCAGGCCGGCGCCCTGCTGTGGTCTGCCCAGGACATTCGCAGCACCGCCAAGGCCATCGACACGATCCCGGCCGCTTGCGCCTCTATCAGGTGGAAGGGTGACCCGGCAGGTCCGCCGGGTGAAGCGCCGCTTGACCGGCACGCCCGCGGCCGTGCGCGACAGCGCCGGCGACCGCATCGTCTTCCATTCGACGACCTGCTCCTGCAGCTTGCGCGCGAGATCGCGCTCCAAAGCGTCCGGAGTCACTCCGTGTGACTCGATCGTCTGCATCGTCCTCCTCCTAGGCCGCAGCACGTTCGACCTGTACGGGCTTGGCGCGGGCCAAACCCCGGGAGCCCTCATCCAAGGCGCACAACGTCCCAACGATATCGTCGATAGATACTTGCCCTATTACTCCTCTGCTGCAGGGCCGTGCGGGACATAATGACCGAGCCGTCGGAGGCGGACTAGGCGGCGCTCCTTTCGGTAACACAGAGAATCTGTTTCGACACCCGCTGGTGCTCGAAGACGCTGACGCGGACGAAGGATGGCGCTGAGATCGATACTGTCGCGCTTGGTACCGGGACTCGAGCAACCAAACACTGCTTAGCTAGGCAATGCGGGATGCTGGCAGCCATAAGCCGACAAAACCTTAGCGTTACACGCCCGTGGAAGCCGCCTGCTCCGGGCTCCGCGGATGCGAAACGATACGAAGCGCCGAGATCCCGAACGATCTCTAACAATCCCAGTATCTCGTCGTGTGCCACGGCCGGCTTGATGCCAACTATATGCGGCAGCAACGAGTGAATGTCAGGGTTGCTCATCACGGCTTCCCATCGGCCCGCGGCAGCGGAAAGGCTTGTAGGAGATGAGCGCTTCTCCATCGATATGGCGTTTCGCCGGTAAAGCGCTTGAATACCGTCGTGAAGTGAGCCTGGGTCTGAAACCCCACGGCCAAGGCGATGTCGATGAGCGACACGTCGGCCCGCTGCATCAACTCCTTCGCTCGGTCGATCCGCCGCTTCAGGAAGTAGTCGTGCGGCCTCATGCCCACGGCCGCGCGGAACTGCGCGGCAAAATACATCCGGCTCAAGCCAGCCACAGCAGCCAGATGCTGCAAGGTGACCTTAGCGTCCAGATTGTCTTCAATATATTCGAGCACGCGCTTCAGACGCCATTTCTGCAGCGACCGCACTCTCCGAGCGGCTTGTCCTTCTCGGTCTTCCGGGGCTCGCGTGTCCCGGGGCCGACTGACAACCGTCCCCCAGCTGGCCTTGCGGGTCAGCATGGCTAGACGCAACGCGTCGAGAAGGATGGCGTAATCGGGATGGTGCATGGCTCTCGTTGCTGCGAGCGCATCAGACAGGCGCTGCATCACCGGGTCTGTGATCTCCTCGCCGGCAGTGCCCCGATCAGAACAAATGGCTGCTCGCGCAAGAGGCTTGGCGGATACCCTGAAGCTCGGCTCGCCGAGGACAGATGTGCGCATATCGGGTGCGGGCGGCTCGATGGCTAGGGAAACATCAAGATGCACAAGGGAGAACATCATTGCCTCGGCCCCCGAACGCGGATCCGGTGATCTCGGGCTGCGACGTGACAAGACGTCTGTTGCGGCGGTGACATGATTGTTTTGCGAGTATGACCTCTGCAGCGACATCGTCGGTGCTCCTTGTCTCACTACGTGTTCTCCAGATCGCCTCAAGGTGCGAGCCGCGTGAAGACGTAGTCTTGGCTCTTTGCGCGAGCTTCGTGACAGGCAAAGCAAGTGCGATGCTGGGCCTCGTCGACCGGCTTGCCGTCGACAAAGCGGCCAAAGCCCCAGCCGCCGGTCGCGACATATTTTTTGGAATCCTTAACCATCACCTGAACCGTCGTGGCCGAGCCGGGAATCGTGGCGGACGCGAACTCCGGCGATTGCTTTCGCTTCCAGGCGCGCTTGACCAGAACGGTGCCGTCCGGGAAAGGCAGCTTGCCGGCCTTATAGGTGTCGATGGCGATCTGGTTGCCGACGACGGCGCGAAGCTCGTCAAGCGGAGCCGCCTCCTCGGCAGGGGCGATCAGCTCCCACTGCTTGTAGCTGGGCGGAATGGTGACGCCGAAGATTGGCGAGGCATCGGCGTGCTCTGTCGGTCCCTCCGCGAGCGCGATCGCGACGAAGTAGGGCGCGCAGGTCAGGAGAACGGCAAGGACAATCACGGCGAGTACGATGGCCGTGGCAAGTGGGGACGTCTTCTTGTTAGTTTCAGTCGAATTCATGATTCTTCACCGGGCTGGGAGCAGAAAACGAACCTCGGCCAGCGGGGCTGAACCGAGGAAGTCAAGCGATGCTCAGGCGCCGTCAGCCTCGATCACAGCCTTGGCAAAGGCTTGCGGCGCTTCCTGCGGCAGATTGTGCCCGACGCCGCCGGTGATGAGACGAAACTCGTAGCGGCCCGAGAACTTCTTGGCATAGGCGCCCGGCTCGGGATGCGGCGCGCCGTTCGCATCGCCTTCCATCGTGATCGTCGGCACGTCGATGACCGGCGTCGCCGCCAGCTTCTTTTCGAGATGCTCGTATTTCGCCTCGCCCTGGGCAAGACCGAGCCGCCAGCGGTAGTTGTGGATCGTAATCGCGACATGATCCTTGTTATCGAGCGCCGCCGCGCTGCGGGCGAAGATGGCATCGTCGAAGTTCCATTGCGGCGAGGCGAGCTTCCAGATCAGCCTGGCGAAGTCATGCGTATATTTCTCGTATCCGGCGCGGCCGCGCTCGGTGGCGAAATAAAACTGGTACCACCATTGCAGCTCGTCCTGCGGCGGCAGCGGCGCGCTGCCGGCGGCCTGGCTCGAGATCAGATAGCCGCTCACCGAGACCAGCGCGCGGCAACGCTCCGGCCACAGCGCAGCGATGATGTCGGCGGTGCGCGCGCCCCAGTCGAAGCCGGCGACCACGGCCTGCTTGATGTCGAACTTGTCCATCAACGCGATGATATCGAGCGCCATCGCGGCCGGCTCGCCGTTGCGCAGCGTCTCGCTGGAGAGAAAATGCGTGGAGCCATAGCCGCGCAGATACGGGATGATGACTCGGTACCCGACCTTGGCCAAGATCGGCGCGACATCGACGAAGGCGTGAATGTCATAGGGCCAGCCGTGCAGCAGGATGGCCACGGGACCGTTCGCGGGGCCCGCCTCGGCATAACCGACGTTGAGAACGCCGGCGTCGATCTGCTTGATCGGTCCGAAGGACGCATTCGATGCGGACGATCGCGATGCCCCCGATTGGGCGCGAGCGAGGCCGACGGCGCCGAGGCCGATGGCGAGGCTTCCCGCGGCGATGCCGAAGAACTTGCGGCGGTGCTGGTCGATGATCTGCTTCATGTGCAGGGTCCCTGAGATTGTTAGTGGTGCGTCAGATCAGCGCGACCGTGACGTCGATATTGCCGCGGATGGCCTTGGAATAGGGGCAGGTCTGGTGTGCTTCATCGATGATGGTGTGCGCGATCTCGGGATCGAGACCCGGCAGGCTGACGTTGAGGCGCGCCCGAAGCAAGTAAGCACCTTCGTCGAGCACGAGATCGATCTCCGCATCGATCGCGCTCTTCCTCGGAAGCTCGATCTTCCGCTTGCTCGCCGCGATTTCCATCGCGCCTTCGAAACACGCCGACCAGCCAGCCGCGAATAATTGCTCCGGATTGGTGCCGATGCCTGCGCCGCCCGGCGGCGACAGCATGATGTCGAGGCGACCGTCGGAACTGCGCGATGTGCCGTCGTGTCGCCCACCGCAGGTGTGGGTCCTGGCCGTGTAGAGTAGTTTAGCCGTTTGCGTCATTGTGGTCTCCTTGCCGTCGCGAGCCGACTAGCAGCGACGCGCACAAGGCACCCGTTTGGACTTGTGAGAATTTGTGAGGTCCAGCTTTGCAAGTCTCACAACGGCCCCATGCGACCCGGCGGTCGCGACCGGGATGGCCTTGCCGGACCACAATCAGCTGGTTATCGGATCCTGTCGGAGAAACCTAAGATCTTGCCATGACCGAGCCAGCCGGCGCTGCCACCCCCACATTGTCGTTTGGGCCGTTCACCGTGACGCCGCATGAAAGGTTAGTGACGCGAGACGGTGTTACGGTGCCGCTGGGCGCGAAGGCTTTCGACGCGCTGATCGCGCTGATGTCGCGACCGAACGAGGTCGTCAGTAAATGGGATCTGATCGCGCAGGTTTGGCCCGGCATGAACGTCGATGAAGCCAACCTGCGCTTTCATGTCGCAGCACTGCGCAAGGCGCTCGGCGACGGCAAGGATGGTGCCCGCTACATCACCACGCTGTCCGGCCGCGGCTATTGCTTCGTGGCCCCGATCTCGCGCGGAGACATTCCGGCCCTGCGGCGCCCCGCGCCAGCGATGGAGCTGCCGCCCGTCAAGCTGCCGAACCGGCTGCAGCGCATGATCGGACGCGACGAGGTGGTTGCCGCCATCTCCGACAAGCTTCTCACCTCGCGCTTCGTCACGATCATCGGTGCTGGGGGCGTCGGCAAGACCGCAGTTGCGATCGCGATCGCGCACGACCTGCTCGAAACCTTCTCCGATGCCGCACATTTCGTCGATCTCGCCGCGCTCAGCGATCCCGATCTCGTGATCACGTCGATCCTGCTGATGCTGGGGCTGCCGGCCCAGAGCGACGATCCACTGCCCGCGCTACTGGCGCATCTGCGCGACAAGCGGATGCTGCTGATCCTTGACAATTGCGAGCATGTGATCGGAGCGGCGGCGTCGCTGGCTGTGGAGATCTTCCATGCCGCGCCGCACGTCCATATCCTCGCCACCAGTCGCGAAGCCCTGCGCGTCGAGGGCGAGCAGGTCTATCGATTGGCGCCGCTCGCCGTTCCGCCCGAGGACTCTAGATTGACGGCTGCTGCAGCGCAGAGCTATCCCGCGCTCCAGCTCTTCCTCGAACGCGCTTCAGCCGGCGGCGCGCGGATCGTGCTCGACGATGCCAATGCCGCGATCGTCGCGCAGATCTGCCGCAAGCTCGACGGCATGGCATTGGCAATCGAGCTCGCCGCCGGCAGGGTCGAGGCCTACGGCCTGGCGCAGACGGCCGCCCTGCTCGACGACCGCCTGAATCTGCTCTGGCACGGACAGCGCACGGCGCCGCCCAGGCAGAAGACGTTGCAGGCCACGCTCGACTGGAGCTACGGACTGCTGTCGGATGTTGAACGGCTCGTGCTGCGCCGGCTCGCCGTCTTCGCCGGGCATTTCACCATCGACGCAGCGCTCGAAGTGGTGCCAGACGAGCATATTGATCGCGGCAGGCTGTTCGATGCCGTCGACAGCCTCGTCGCCAAATCGATGGTCGCACCACGGCCGATCGGCGCCATGATGCGTTATCGGCTGCTCGACACCACGCGCGCGTATCTGCTCGAGCTCGAACCCTATGACGCGGCACTCGCCGCGCGTCACGCACTTTACTATCAGCGCTGGCTGGAACGGGCCGGCACGACATGGGCAATCGTGCCAAACGCCGACGAACGCGCCGTCCATTTCTCCGCGCTTCACAACGTGCGCGCGGCGCTGGAGTGGTGCTTCGGCGCGGGCGGAGATGCCAGCATTGGCGTCGCGCTCGCCGCTGCGGCGGCGCCGATCTTCCTCGCGATGTCCCTGCTGATTGAATGCCGGCGCTGGTCGGAACGGGCGCTGGTTGCGATCGATCGGGCCTCGCGCGACAGCGGCGAGGAGATGCACCTGCAGGCCGCCCTCGGCCTGACCCTGATGTTCACGCGGGGCGGCAGCGAAGCGGCGCGCAGCGCCTTGAGCCGCAGCCTTGCCATCGCGAGGGCTCGAGACGATGAGATCAACCAGCTCCAGCTGCTTGGGCGTATGCATATCTTCCATGAACGGATGGGCGAGTTCGATGCTGCGCTCAACTACGCGCAGCAGAGCGTCTCGGTCGCCAAGTCGCTGGGCGATGCTGCCTCGATCGCGCTCGCCCATTCGCTCCTCGGCGTCTCGCTGCATCTGGCCGGCGAGCACCGCGATGCGCTGAAGGTGGTCGAGCTCGCCTGGAACGGTCCGGGAACGGAACGGGTCAGCACGGTATATGGCTTCGATCATCGCAACCGCGCGGGCATCACGCTTGCGCGCGAGCTTTGGCTGCAGGGCAGTCCAGCGGACGCGCTGACACTGGCGCGACAAACTGTTGCGGAAGCCGCGCAAATGGACCACCCAATCACGCTCTGTATTGCGCTGATCTGGGCGGTATCGATCGATCTGTGGAGCGGTGATCTCGAGGGCGCGGAAGAAAACATCGACCGCTTCATTGCACATGCCCAATCGCGCTCGATGGGACCTTATCTCGCCGTCGGCCGGGGCGTCAAAGGCGAGCTCGCGATCCGGCGCGGCGATGCCGCAGGCGGGGTCGAGACGATCAAGGCTTCCCTCCGCGAACTCCACGAGGCTGGCTACGAGCTGCTGACCACGACCTTCAACATCGCGTTGGCTCAGGGCTTGTTGAAGCTTGGACAAATAGAGCAGAGCGCAATCCTAGTCGATGATGCTATTCGCCTGGTCGAGCAAAGCGGTGATCACATCTACATGCCCGAGCTGCTGCGAATGAAGGGCAACGTCCAATTGCATATGCCGGAGCCGCGGATCGATGACGCGGAAGCTTGTCTACTGCAATCACTGAAGCTGAGTCGCAACAAGGGCGCGAAAGGGTGGGAACTGCGGTCGGCGATTGATCTTGCGCAGCTTCTCGCTGAACGGCGTCGTAGCAGGAACGCAAGGCTATTGCTCGAATCAGCGCTGGAGGGCTTTGCCGAAGGATCGGACACGGCGGATATCAGGAGCGCCGCTGACCTGCTGGGCAGGCTGGCGCGGGAGTAGTGAAGCGCCTCGTCGTTGGCCCAGCCGCCACGATGTGCGCGGGGACGATCACCGCTCAGCCTGGCATGGCCGAAAGCGGCAGCGCCTCGATGCTCGGCGTGGCTCGGGCAGCCTCAAGCGATCAACAAAATTGATGCAGGCGCTAGTCGTGGTCTGCACGCGATCGCAGCTCGGCAATAAGGCTGATATCGAGCGCGCCTTTGCGCATCTCATGTACGAGTCAGACCCGGAGAGCGGTTTCGCGGACGTTCAGGAGAACACCCAAAGCTCATACCAGGACTGGCTGAAGATCATTCGCGAGACGATCGGAATTCGCCGGATCGACGCGCTGACCGCGAAATACTTGCTACAGGGCTTGGCGGGAGCCGGCCTCGCCCGGCGAGGAGCCGCGGGTGCGTCGTGCCTACGGCTGCATCCAGATGATCAAGATTCTGCTCGGCTATGACTCACGTACACCGCGATTTCATAGTAGGCGGCTTGTTGATCTCGCCTATCGTCGCGTTCGGAGTAATGGCGCTGCTGCTTTTGCTGCTATTGCGGCCGCTATTATCCGGGCTGGGATTTGAACGGCTATTCAGCAATCCGCCACTCGCCGAGTTCTGTCTATACATCACGATGTTCGGATTGCTTGTGCTGTTCTTCTAGGAAATCTCCATGGAAGCGGCTGCTCCTAAAAAACCCGACAGCCCTCGCGACGAGGATCGCCGAGCCGGCTCTTTCAACGGTCCGCGGAAACAGGTCCGGATCCTGACATGTCGCCAGCTGCGACGCGGGATGGCATCAATCTGTGCGCTGAGAGCGAGAATGAAACTTGGCGAGTGGTGGATGCCGAGCCCATGCTGCACGACGAGGTCAGACGGATCTTCGTCTCAGCATGTAGGCGAGTAGCCACGTTCATATTGGTGTTGATCGCAATCTTTATCTCTTTAGTCGCATGGCACTACTACGTGACCGCTCCTTGGACCCGAAACGGAAGCGTCCGCGTCCAAGTCGCAAACGTGGCGCCGCAGATCTCTGGGAAAATCGTCTCAGTCCAGGTGGCAGATAACCAGTTCGTCCACCGAGGTGACGTTCTTTACGTCATCGATCCTTTCGATTTCGACATAGCCGTGCGCACGACCCGGTCATTGGTTGAACAAAGAGCTGCGGACCTAGAAGTCAAACAGGCAGAAGCAGCCAGACGGCAAAATCTGTCGAGCTTGGCCACGACGCCTGAGCAGCAGCAGATCTATGCGGGGAGTGCAGCGGAGGCAAGGACGGCGTACGACGCCGCTCAGCACCAGTTGGCCCAGGCAGAACTGAACCTCCGACGTACTAAAGTGCTGAGTCCCGTCGACGGCTATGTCACCAACCTCCTGCTGCGGGCCGGAGACTATGCAGTCGCCGGCGCAAGCAATATCTCGGTGATCGATACGAACAGCTTTTGGATAGACGGCTATTTCGAAGAGACGAAGATGGCACGTGTCTGCATCGGGGAGCGGCTAGAAGCTCACCTTATGGGATAAGCGCAGCCGATTCTGGGTCATGTGAAGACCATCACTCGAGGTATCAGCGTTTCGAATGCGGCAAGCGGACCGCAGGGATTGCCGAACGTAGACCCGATCTACACGTGGGTACGCCTAGCACAGCGAGTACCGGTCCGCGTTGCCATCGACCAGGTCCCCGAAGGCGTACCGCTCATCTCCGGTATGACGGCCACCGTTACGGTTTTGGATTCGACCCCCGAGGATCGCGCGGATTTGTTCGGGCGAGCGCGGGCTATTATCCTTAGTCCGCTAACAGAGTTGTCGGGCGAAGCTCGCATTGCGCGGCCAGATTGCCTTCGATCTGGGTCCAGTGCGTCCGGTGAAGTGGACGCAATTCCGTACTCGAAGGTGGCTCCTGTACCGTCTCCGGAAACGGTCGAACCTGGCCTCGCTCCGGGTATTGACGTTTCTCCACGTCTTCCTGGATCAGCTGAGCCGGCAGGCCGATCTCTGTGCGCAGGCCCTCTCGTAAACTTGATGAAATTATGATCGTCATTGCATTGATCGAACGAGGCTTCGCAACCAAATGAGTAGTCAGCATGTTCGACAAAGGAGAACCCGATGACCACGCAATTTGCCAAGTCCCATCGCTACGAGCTGGTGCACGGTGAGGATAGCGACTTCATTGCCTATCAGCTACATTTCGGCGATGGCGTCTGGCGAACGGTTTCGACATGGATGATTCCGCGTACGACGTTTGCTGCATAACGCAGGAGTCTCTTCTCGTCACGAGAACTCGTGGAAATGCTCTGCATGAGCGCACAAGCGGAAGTTATGAACGCATCTTAGGCATCGTCATCGATATGGCCGAAGTGGCGAAGGAAACTGATCGCTTGCCCAGGGGATCGCCCAGGACGCGTTCTGATCCCGGTCGGTTCGGCTCTTTTATTTGACGCGGGTTCGTATCAACCAAGTCCGTGGTGGCGACCCGCATTGCGATGATGAAGCAAGCCAGCAAGGAGGCCAAAATGCCAACATATGTGTGCTCACTCGCGGAAGGCTTCGTGAACGACAGCCAAAAAGCCGCGATCGCCGAGGCCGTGACACGGATTCACAGAGGAGACCGGCGCGCCAAGTTACTTTGTACAGGTCGTCATCGAGGAAAAGAAACCTGCTGATCGTTTCCTTGGCGGTTCGCGCGCCGCAGGACAGATCTGGATCCGAGGCGATATCCGAGCTGGCCGAACCCAAGCTCAGCGGAAGGCGATGATGTTGCGCATAATGAAGGAGGTTGCGCGGATCACCAATGCAAAGGAGGAGGAGATCTGGGTTTACCTCTGCAATCTGGAGCCGACGGATATGCTGGAATACGGTCACGTGCTGCCGCAGCCGCGTGAAGAGGCCGATTGGTTTAACCGGCTACCGAAGCCGCTGCAGGATTACCTGGCGCAGCTTGGGATAACCAAGGACACGTTTACTCTTTGACCGATGTGCTATTCCGGATCGACCGTGCGCGCTACGAGCTCGCACTTAAGCCGACACAACCAGAGCAGCGTATTGGGCCAACCGAGGGTTGGTTTTCTAGTCGATCTGCATCCGCTATCTGCTCCTCGCCCGCGGGTGTCATTCCTTTCCATCCCTCCGGTTCCGCATAGCGCTGATGATTGAACAACTACATCTCGAAGATTGGGCGTGGCAACTTTCGACAGAAGTGTACCGTCTCAATCTGTATAGCCACCTTACGAGACAAACAGAGGTAAATCGAACATCGGTCACCGAAGCAGAGTTGGCCGAAGCAATCCGCGACAGTTTCACTCAAGTGAACGAGGCTGCCTACCGCGAAATGGTCCAGTTGGCGACGGAGGCGGCGCTCGAAACCTATGATCGGGTCGTATCGTCCATTATAAAACGTTCACGTGTTCAGCTACGTAGCTGAACTCTCCTCTTTGCACGCTCAGAAGTCCCAGGCTCAACTCGATGGCGCACGTTCCCGTTGCGGCGGGGATGCACATCAGCTTTGGGGTATGGCTGCGGTGCAGGCCGGCGCTTACATCAACGTTCTCTTCACTGTCGATATCATCGTCATTGGTGTGAATCGGCGAGGGGTCCCGACGCCGATCGGCAGGATAAGCCTCTGCTTCACATCACATTGGACAGGTCATGCTTCGGTGCCGATTCACAGCGATGGCAGCATCGTCGACCAGCGGGCCGACATCGTCGCGGATGAGCCGCCCGGTCCGATCGGTTTGGGTGCCCGTCGCTGCGAAGATAGGAGCCCCTAGCTCAACTCCCTTTCGGCTTGGGCCGTCGACTTCTTGGGATCACGGCTTTATGGCCGCCGCCACCAGACCTGTCACCTGGGCACGGCCACGTACTTGTCCGGAATGAGCAACAGGCCGGCGTCGAGCGGCGGCTTGATGTCGAACATCTCGGCGCCGTTTTCGAAGTGGAAGACCCTCCGGATGCGGTAGGTCGACGGATTCTGGGCGGCAACTTCGTACTGGCGGGACAGCCAGAACCGCGTCCGCGCATGCCCGTTGGTGGTCTTGATCTCGAGAAGGCTCTCCTCACCGTCCGGTTCGAAGGACCGAATGTCGTAGCCCTTATCGTCTTCGCCGCGATCCGCGGGCCAATCCATCTCCTTGGCCAGGTCACGACGGCCAGCCTGGCAGAGCCGGTCGTACTCGAACTTGAATACCATCTCCTCGCCGGCGCGCCCCAGCGAGCGGTTGAAATCGTCCCTGGCTGCCGGATCGTACTTGCCGAGCAGCCGCCGGAGCACGGGCTGGCGGTCCTGCGGGTCCGAGTTCAAAAACGCGGGCGGAGGCACCAGGACCGGCCCTTCCGCCGACGTGAAGCGCGGCTTCACCGACACCGGGTCCGTCAGAATCGGATGTAAGCCCAACTAGACCTCGACGGACTGCACCAGGGAGTCCTGATAGTTGTGGGCCGGCAACAGGCCCGGGATCCAGGCGATCCCGAGCTCCTCCAGGACAGTCGACACGTTGCGGAGCTTCCACTCTATCGACTTCTCGGACCGTCCTACCTCCCGCCCCAGCCGCCGGTAAAGTTCGGCCTTGTTGATCTTGTTGCCGACGCGCTCGCGCTCGAGCATCAGGAAATAGTTGGCGACCACGACGGCGACCTGCTCGGCCGTCCAGTCGGTCCCCTTGGTTCCCGGCGCTGTACCATCGGCGTCCACAGGTCGCTGTCCCTGTTCGCACATGGAATCCTAGCAGGCAGCAGCCGATCCGTCCGCAAAGACGTAATCGGACACTGGAAGGGTTTGAAGCGAAGGCTGGTCAGGACTTCCGGTTTGCCCCGTTCAAATCCTGAATTCTCGGGCGAATGGAAAAGATCGTTGCGACCTCGCGGTTCATCATGGCGAAGTGGAGATCGCGCCATGCGGCATTTTCTCGAGAAATTGTATTGGCAAAACCTGCGTGCCAGCGCCAGGGGGAATGAGCAGGTGGTCCTACGTGCTGCTGGCGGGCATGGTCGCGTTGCTGATCGTCTCCGTCGTGATGGCGACGCTGGGTTGGAATGCCTCCGATGGCACCGACGTGCCGCCGATCGGATATGCCGCGATGGCGGCCGGCATCCTGTTCTCGCTGCTTTTCGGCGTGGGGTTGATGGCGCTGGCGTTCTACTCCAGCCGCGCCGGCTATGACGAGCGGGCAAAGGTGATCGTGCGGGAGCGTGACAAGACCTCTGAATGAGCGGTGCCGCCAACACGTTTCGGGGAGTTTGGCGAATCGCCGACACAACTCCGTGACTCCGCGTAACAACGCCCCTGCATTTTCGAATTTTATGTCGAGCCACGAAGATTGGCCTTATCATGAAAAGGAGAATGCAATGACGATGACCAGACGCACATTCGCCGCCGCGCTTGTCGCAGGGAGCGCGGCCTCGCTGATGGCCAAACGCGGCTTCGCCGCAGGCACAACTCCACTTAAAGCCCGCAATGTCGTGCTGGTGCACGGCTTGTTCGCCGACGGCTCGTGCTGGCTGGAGGTGATTCCGCGCCTGCAGGCCGCAGGCCTCAACGTCACCGCCGTGCAGAACCCGCTGACTACGCTGTCCGAGGCGGTAACCTCTGCCGAGCGCGTACTGGCAAGGCAGGACGGTCCGACGGTGCTGGTCGGCCATTCCTTCTCCGGCATGATCGTCACCGAAGCCGGCGTGCATCCGAACATCTCGGCGCTGGTCTATGTGGCGGCGCGCGCGCCCGATGCGGGCGAGGATTACACCGGGCTGGCCAAGACTTTTCCGACGCCGCCGGCGAGCGCGGGAATCGTTTTCGATGGTGACGAGGGCCGCCTGTCGGAAGAAGCCTTCCTGCACGATTTCGCCGGCGACCTGCCGCCTGCGAAAGCAAGAGTGCTCTATGCGGTGCAGGAGCCGTTCCACAAGGCGCTGCTCACGGGCAAGACCTCCAATGCGGCCTGGCGCTCGAAGCCGAGCTTCTATGCGGTCTCGACCGAAGACCGCACCATCAATCCGGACCTCCAGCGCTTCATGGCCAAGCGCATGGGCGCAAATACCATCGAGGTGAAAGGCAGCCATCTCGCGCTGATCTCGCACGCCGACGAAATCGCGGGGTTGATCCTGGAGGCCGCGCAGGTGGGGGCGTAACGTGGAAATCAGACAGGAGCGACCCGCCACGAAGGACCACTGCGAGCCGCGGCCTTACTGCGAGTTCTGGCGGCGCCATGGCCGGACCAAGCTGGTGCAGTCATCGACGAACCGAGGCTGGTCAGGCCTGTCGGCCGAGTTGCGCGCGCATTACGAGAGCATCGTCGCCTTGGCGGGGTTCCCAATCCGAATCGAAATTGCCGTCGATATCGCCGGGGACCATGCATCGCCGATCACGCGTCGCTTCCGGGATCGCAAACCGGACCGTCAGCCGCCGCGATACGGTTTGGCTGTGCCCTGCGGGGTGGCGAGAAGGTTCGGTCGATCGCGCAGGCGACCAACCGGAGATCGTGCATATCTATCTTCCTCCGAGCGCGTTCTCTCCGGACAAGCTCGGAGTCGGCGTCGATGGCTTGCCGTCCGGTGCCCTGAGATTTGAAAGTGCTGTCGAGGATCCGCTGCTGGGCGAGATGGCGAGGGCAGTCGCATCGGAGCTGCGGGCGGAAAGCTGTACCGGCAGGCTGCTGGTGGAGACGCTTGCCTGCAGCATGGCGGCGAGACTGGTGCAAAGATACGTCAGCGTATCCGCCGCGCAATCGGGTGCTTTTCTTGCTAGAGCAGGGCTCGATCGGCGCAGGGTTTTCCGCATAGGTGTTAAGTTTGTTCTTGAGTGTTGGAATCACACGTGATTCCAAGGCGGGATGGCAGACGAATCGCTTCTGAACGAGGACTGGACGAGAGTGGTTACGCAGCTCGGCGGGGCTGCGCAGCTTGAAATAAGTGCGCGCCAGACGAAGGCTTTCGTGCGGCGGCGCCAAATTCCAGATGCGGTGTCGTTACTTCGGCTGATGCTGGCCTATTGTCTGGGTGAAAGAGGGTTGAGATCGACAGCCGCGTGGGCCGCTTCTGTTGGCCTTGCCGACCTCAGCAGCGTGGCGTTGTTCTATCGCCTGTGTCAATGTGGCGATTGGTTTGCAGTGCTGGTGGAGGGCTTGCTCGCTGCGGCAGCCCCGAAAGCGAGCCGAGGCCGCCTGATCCGCATTATCGATGCGACGACAGTGCCTCAGGCAGGACCGGCTGCGCGCAGGAACAGTGAGCTTTGGCGCGTTCATAGTGCATTCGATCTGCCATATGAGCGCTTTGGTCACTTCGAGCTGACAGATCAGCAAGAAGGCGAAACGTTTGACCGGATACCGGTGGTCAAGAACGAGATCCGCATTGCTGACCGCGCTTATCTACAACCTGACCGCATCGCCGCTGTGCGCGACGCCGGGGCAGACGTTTTGATCCGAGCGGGCTGGAAGAACGCACGTTGGCTTGATGCCAAAGGCCTGCGTTCGATCTGATGGCCCAATTGCGTGCGGCGAAGGCGCACGGACTGATCGATCGGAGGATTGGATCAAACGCAAGGACGGTGCGCCTCTGGCTATGCGTCTGGTCGCAGTCAAGAAGCCCGCCGGTGCAGTCGCGGCTTCGCGCCGTAAAGCCCGGCGCGACGCACAAGACGAAAACCGCGTCATCTCCAAAGAAACTCTGGAAGCCGCGGATTGGGTCATTCTGGTCACGTCGCTCGCGCGGGACGAGTTCTCCACCAAGGATGTACTCGCGCTCTATCGACTGCGATGGCGCATCGAACTTGGCTTCAAGCGACTGAAGAGTCTGATTGGTCTCAAGACGCCACCTGGAACCGATCCGCGCTCCGCCAAGCCCTACTTGCTGGCACACCTCTTGATCATCCTGCTGCTCGAGCCGCTTGCCCGCGACTTCGAGGACTCTCCCCGCTGGACGCAGGCCGCCTGACGGCACCTGGCGCTTGGCGTGTTTTGCAACAACTCGTTGCATCCTTGCTACAAGCGATCATTCCACAACCAACCATCCGTTGCTTTCGCCGCAGAAAGCGAGCGCTTGGGCGGCACCTGCGCGAGCCTCCTCGAATACGTCCGTATCAATCGATGCTCGCGCTACCTTAACGCCTATGGGGTTTTCCGGGTGCTGGATTACGTCGAAGCCAATCTGGAAAGCGAACTCAGCCTGGACCAGATGGCATCGATTGCATGCCTCAGCCGCTATCACTTTGCCCGTGCCTTCAAGAAAGCCGTCGGGCAATCTCCTCATCGCTATGTCAGCGCCAGACGCCTCGATCGCGCCAAAGCCCTCTTGATGGCGGGTGATCGGCCGTTGGTCGAGATTGCGCTGGCGCTCGGCTTTTCGAGCCAGGCCAATTTCACGCGCGCCTTCACGCAGGCGACGGGATAGGCGCCCGGTCGGTATCGTCAACAGCCTGGATTGTGAACGTCGGCTGCCGGCAACAGCAATCGCTGACAAAGGCGCGGCAATCCCTGCGAAGCCGGGCCTCGCCGAATGTCATAGTTGTCGAATAGCCAAGCCGCCCGGATCGCTTCGATCCTGGTCAAGGTGAGGACATTGCCGCGCGGTTCGGCGCGACCTGAAAATGTACAGGAGCTTACATGAGCGACCTTTTGACTCTGGCCGTCTTCGCCATTGCCGCCCTGCGTTTCGCGCTGCTGGCAACCATCGTCAACCTGACGAGCAGAGCCGCACCCGACACGTGCAATCCCTAAAGCTCGGCGCAATCCGGAAGATGAGCGCGTGAATGCACTGCAAACTGAGCAGGCCGAAGACGGAAGCCGCCGCGTGAGGACCAAGCGCAAGTCGAAGGAGGCAATCCGATGAGGAACTCGACGTGGCCGCCACAATAGCCCAGCAGCCGTTCACCATCGCGAAGATTCCGGCGAGTTCCTGGAGCTTCGCCGTCCGCGTTTGGCTGGCCATCGTGCTGGCGCTGTTCGTCGGTCTTTGGCTGCAACTGGACGCGCCGTTCACGGCGGCGGTGACGGTGGCAATCCTCGCAGAGCCGACCCGCGGTCAGGCCCTCGAGAAAGCCGCCTTTCGATTGCTCGGGACTGCCGTGGGCGTGACGGCGTCGATCGCACTAACCGGAATCTTCTCACAGACGAGAGATCTGATGCTTGTGGCGTCGGCGGTGTGGCTCGGTCTTTGTGTCTTTGCGGCGAAGCTGCTGGATGGCTATCGTGCCTATGCGGCGGTACTGACCGGCTATACCGTTGCGAACATCGCTATCCAGCAGATCGACCATCCTCAGAATGTGTTCGACGCCAGCCTGGAGCGTGGCGCCGCCATCGCCGTCGGCGTCATCTCGATCGCCGCCATCAACGTGGTGATGTCCGCTCCCAATCATCATCCGGCGCTTGCGGCGCAGCTGGCGGCGATTCATGCCCGCGTACGCGCGTATGCAAGCGCGGCCTTGCATGGCGCAAGAGACAATTCGGCGCTCTTCCTTGCGCTGGTGCGCGACATCGTGGGACTTCATTCCGAAATAGCCGGCATCGATCTCGAATCGAGCAGCGGTCCAGCCAGGAGCGCCGCCGCCCGCAGCGCGGCGGTCGGTCTTGTCGTGCAATTACAGGCTGCACGGCTCCTCAACACGATGTTTGTTGGCGCGGTGATGCCGCGCCAAAAGACAGCATTCGCTTCGGACGAATGGAAGACCAAAGCTCCGGCGACGCAGCCAGTAGCAGCTACACAGCACTGCAGGAAACGGCTCATTTGTCTGATCCCGGTGAGACGTTGAACCCTGGCCGATGTTACGCGAGCCGCCGGGTTTCATCCACACCCACGACAAGCAGTATGCCGCTCCGGGAGATCGGCCGAGGCTTTGGGCTGTAGTCCGCCGCCTGCGCTCAAGATCGCTCGGGGACTACTTCTTCAACAGCAATCCCAACGTTCGCGCCATGCGCCTCAACGATCCGGCGTGGCGGCCAAGTTCGCCGGCTATCCTCGATGTGCTAACTCCTTGCCGGGCCAGTCGCATTAATCGTTGGACCTCTTGGTCGCCCATTGCTTCGGCTTCGGTGTTTTCATGGTGCGGCGCTCGATCCGCACCACTTAACCAGTGTGCCGAGCAGCCAACACTTGGGAAATTTACGGGTGGTGCAGCACACAGCCGGGCGTAGGACCGCTCACGCCTTATCCACGCCCACGATTGCGAGTAGCTCTGCCCGGTACCCTCGCTCCGGCGACTGAGGTCCCGCACCGGGGTGGTCCCGGAGATCGATCCTGACGGACGAGGAGCGCGAAGCATGGATGCCGTCTGACAGCGTTCCTAGCGACGTTTACAGGTCGCGAACCATCAGAGCTGTGTCAAACCCCTTCCAGTTAGTGCGATCAAGGACCGACCACCCGAGCCTCGCATAGAACCCGGCGGCATCTGTGGTGTAAAGGTAGAGCCGCGAAAACTCTCGCTGTCGCGCTTGATCCT
Source organism: Bradyrhizobium vignae (assembly GCF_900324035.1). Lineage (NCBI taxonomy): Bacteria > Pseudomonadati > Pseudomonadota > Alphaproteobacteria > Hyphomicrobiales > Nitrobacteraceae > Bradyrhizobium > Bradyrhizobium vignae. Next base: position 5,675,364 of record NZ_LS398110.1, on the reverse strand, counting down.
CGATCGCTGCGACCAATGCGGCGCCTGCTCCTTTTCGCCGATACTCAGGGACGACGAACAAGCCTGCAAGCCATGGCGACACATCATGGTTAGGCTCGATCTCGGTCTCGACGAGAAGGCACGTTCCGATCGGTTTGCCATCGGCCTTGGCGATCAGCGCCACACCGTGTGCTTGATCGGATGCAAATAGCTCCAACGACCTCAGTTCATCCTCAAAGGACGCTTGGAGTACTGGAAAGGCATTTGCGCGCCATCGTGCGCAGATCGCCAATTCCGGTGTGCCGGGCTCCACGATGAAGGTCTGTACGTTGGTCATCGGAGCCCTCCTACGCTGCCGCCGATCTTCCTTGTCTGCCCGTGCATCACAATCTTGAGCGCTTCATCGGCAAAAGCCGCTACAACGCCTTCGCCCCATCCCGTGGCGCTCGCATCCAGACATTGCGCCCGTTAAGGAACTGGTTACGAGTAGCTGTCACCATTTGCATATAGGTCGTCGTCATATGCGGCAGCGCATTCTGAGAACGGTTGAATATTTCGACACGCCCGGTTGGCGGTCTCTTTCAGGAGAGGCCCAATGTTTAAGGGCTTCACAGTGGCAGTTGTGGCGCTGATTAGCACAGCGCAAGTGGATCGATGCCTCACCAACGGTCGGTATACAGACGCGGCCATGGATATGCTGCGGCCAATCAGGCACGCATTTGGGTTTTAGACAATTTGTTTAGCGCGGAGCCGCGTGATGGACATCTCCTGGGCTGATCTCGATAGCGATGAACAGCGCACCATTGCGGTGTTGGGAGCGGGGCTTTCGATTGAACTGTGCGACCCTGTTGCCCTCCAGACGTTAAGGCGGCTCGGTCTCATCATAGCGTCCCATTTGACCGCTGCCGGCCACAATCTGCGAAGGGATGCCGTTGTGAAGAGTGTCGCGGACTAACCGTTGCGAAGTGGGTCTTGGGACTAGGGGCGAGGGATGCCAAGCGCAATCGAGCTTATTGTGAGCGGATACGTCAGCCTGAACGATTTGCGTATGCAGCGCCGGAAGCAGGCCATGGAGCTGAAGGCACGCACCGGCTTTGATTGGCGAACAACCATTCAGCAGATCGAGGAAGATATCATAGTGATCGAGGCTGGGCTGGCGCAGTTGGATGGCGCGGCGACGACCTAAGTCGCCGACCTAGATCATCCGCCTTGGTAACGCGCAAGCTGCGAACGTAATAGCCTTGTCTCTGAACGGCCGCCTTGATTTCGTCGCTGACTTTGAGAACTCGTTTTCTACTCTTGCGCCACTTATTTTGAGAGCAAACTGCGGGTATCGCAGAGCCTGTGCTTAGAACGAGAAAGTCGCGTTTCTCATTGCGATAGACATCAAACACTTTGCGGCCCCGCTGTTCCCATTAAGTAAGCGTGAAATATGTTTCGATCGTCGCAATGGACGGGACGAGCTTAGTATCTTGAATGGCGAAGCGGGTTGTAAATCTGCAACGGCCGCGAGTTTACTTCACCTCGGTTCCGAATTTGGAACGAGCGCAAGTGCGGACCGCGCTACCGAATTCCGCCACAACTACGTGAGCAAATGCGCGGGTGCACAAAATCCCCCGCTGCGACCATTGCGAAGAAGAGTTCGCGCCAGAAGAGCTAACCGTTCTTGCGCCACCGGCCGGGGACGGCGAGCTGATCTGCGCTCGGTGCATCGAGGTCAACCTCCGTCGAGCTGTCGCGAAGTTGGCGCGCGGTGGAAACTGATAGCACCCAATAGAGACCGGACGTTTTTAGTGCGCGTCGGCTACTCGTTGTCTCTGGCTACTGCGGCAAGAACGTTTGCTGACTTAGGCCGCCTGAACCTACTTAAGTCTCACGAAGCCCTGTTGAACGCTCGTTAAATCATAGACGAACCCTCGCCAACCCGCACGTTCTCGCAGTCAGAGAAAGTGGTTTGCGCGGTTTGAACATGGTTGGGGGTTTGCAAGTCTGCTGAGAGGTAGAATACCGAATACTGCTTCCCCCTAACAAGCACCAGAAAAAGCGGAAAGTAGATCGCGGCGGCCATTCTATCCCTCTGCGGCCCCACGCTGCTCCCAAGACCGAAGGCGGCACAGTATCGATGCTACGCACGCTGGTGGCCTTCACTTGCGCCAGATAGGTTTTCAGGGAGATAGCCGATACGGAGCAGGTCATGCTTGAGCGACACGTCTCAACCTTTCTCTCTTGTCCGAGGCGCTCGCTCCGGCGGGCAAAACATCATTGTCCAAAGAGCACCGAAAAGAAGGCTTGGTTTCGCTTCTTTGCATTTTCAAGCAGGGTTTCGTATCCGAATGCCTGAATGAACACGCGTTGATTGGCGTGGCAGCGAACGAACACTTTAGGGTTCCAATCATTTATAAAATCGTGCTGCTGGAGAACGCCAATTAAGCTAGGCGCAAATCAGCAACTACATACGCCAGCCTACGTACTACGCCGGCGAACGAAAAATGTGTCCCGCCTGTTCTTGCTACGCCGGTAGCGGTCGCCTTGGCTACTGTATTGATCACTTGCAGTGCGGGGTCGCTCTTTTCCGACCCGAAGACATAATCGTTTCTGCTCGGTCTTTTGAACTCGACCACGTCAAAGTCGTCGCATTCTCGTCGCCGAGCACCATACTATCATCGAAGAAGAGAAGATCGGTGACTTTGTCACCGCTACGTCGCCGCCCGCCATGCAGAATTCTATCGCTGGAGATGTAAGGCATAAACGCCAGGGCGTCATCGACGAGCCAAAGATTATGCTCGAAGTAGTTCAACGAGACGTTGTCGTTGAAGCGCTTGAATACAAGATTGTGAATTGCATCTTCGGGAGCGTGTCGTCCGTCACCTTGGAATTTGCGTGCGGCCTCCACTAGGTCGATTATGTTCCTGCGATGGATTTACATATTCCGCCAACGCTTCTTTCTTGCTTTCGTCAATCTGCGTCTCAACAGCGCGAGCGAGCTGCGCCTGCGCGCAGGATGCGTTGAGCGTCGGCTCGGTGGCGTGTGGACGGATGCCGGGCTTTCGCTCGCCGATATTGCCCACCTCGCATATCTCGATCCGCTGCGCCTGCCGCCGGGCACGGAGCCGGGACTCGAAGCGCATCGCGCCTATGATCCGCCGCCGATGACCTTCTCCAACTCAACGCACGCGTGCGAGGTGCGGGTCGACATGGAGACCGGCCATGTCGCGATCGATCGCTATCTGGTCGTTGAGGATTGTGGCACCGTCTACAACCCTGCGATCGTGCGCGGTCAACAGCAGGGCGCCATCGCGATGGGCATTAGCGGCGCGCTGTTGGAAGAGGTCATCTACGACGAGACGGCCAGAATCGCACCGGCAGTTTTGCCGACTATCTCTTGGCCACGGCGGTCGAAATTCCCCCGATCGAGGTGATCTCGCAACATACCCCGAGCCGGCGCACTGCGACCGGCAGCAAGGGATGGCCGAAGGGGGCGTGATGGGCGCGCTCGGTGTGCTGCCAAGCGCCGTGAATGACGCGTTGGCGCCGTTCGGCGTCATCGTCGATCGACAGCCCCTAAGCCCAATGTATCTGCGCGAGCTGTTGCGCGGCAGGACCAACAAGGAGCAAACATGACCGACCCCCGCGCCCCTGTCGCCTTCATAGGCCTTGGCCTGATGGGCGCGCATATGGCGGGCCACATCCTGGCCGCCGGCCATCCGCTGCATGTCTACAATCGCACCCGAGCCAAGGCAGAAGGTCTGTTGGCGCGTGGCGCGACTTGGCACGACGATCCGGGTTCAGCGGCGGCCAAAGCCGACGTGGTGATCACAATGGTCGGCCTGCCGAAGGACGTGGAAGAGATCTATTTGAGCTCGCGCGGCATCATCGCGCAGGCGCGGCCCGGTGCGATCCTGATCGACATGACCACCTCGAGTCCCTCGCTGGCCAAGCGCATCGCTGCCGCGGCGCGCGCGCGAGGCGCGGGCGCGATCGATGCGCCGGTCTCCGGTGGCGATATCGGTGCGAGAGATGCCAAACTCTCGATCATGATCGGCGGCGAGGAGGCCGATGTTGCCGCCGTGACGCCGATCCTGCAGCTGATGGGCACCAATATTCGTCGTCAGGGCGTCCAGGGGCGGGACAGCATACCAAGCTCGCGGCGCGCTATGCTGCATCCACCGAATCCTCCACAGAAGGGAAATTCCATGCCGGGAGTGCTGGAACGTAACAACGTGAAGGTTCGCGGAGCCGGCGAGTAGCCGATGATGTTCGCCCACGGCTATTTCAAATCTTTTTCCCTGACATGATCGCGATCTGCGCCGACGGCAGATCGCCACTATGTGTGGTCTGAATTCATCTTCTTAGTATTAGATTGTCGGATTTTGGTGGGCACCGCGATCAAGACCTCGCAAGTGTTTGGACGCCTTGGCTTGCCACAGAAGCCCATACGGAATGATCAGTGCGTCGAGGTCGTTTTCGAACCGTGAGAGCTCGACACCCGACCATGCGACGGCATCGAGTTCGGTCAGTGCCTCCAGCAAGTCGAGCGCCTGGAGTTCTTCCGCCGCCTGATGGCGCGATGGAGCGTTCGCAAATTGTCGCACAACGCCTTGGTCACGGCACTATGACAATACTGGATCGCACGATCGACATTTCGCGCCTGGTTCGGATTGTCGGCTGCAACGAACACGCGCAGCAACGCGCATGCGCGAAGTCGTTTGGAATTGCGCGCCAGACGGCTATGGACCTCCTCCTGGAGACCGATGGGGGCAGGCGCAAACTGGATTTTGGGTCGATCCATTGGAAATTCGACCAGCCTGAGCGGCTCCCGGTTGAATGCCGCATTCTGATCTGGGCGGATTGCGCGCGGTTGGGGGAGGGCGCGGGCCACCTGAGGCCGAGCGGCCGAGGCGATTTCCTCGGCAGAGGCATCCGTCCGGGCTGCCTCGAGTTCGCGCTCCAATTGGCGGCACTCTGCTTCCAGGCGAGCGACATTCGCGCGGGCAGCGCGTTCCTCATCGCGCTGCTCCATCGCGCGGGTCTTTTGCCCTGTGCGCTTGTAGTGGAGGATATGCCAGTGCGGCAGCCGGATTTCGGCCGGGGGCAGACCGCGCTCGGCATTGGAGCGGGGATCGACACGGTAGTCCACGCCTGCGATCCGACAAAACTCGTTCAGGATCTCCGCCATTTTGTGGCGGAAAGCTTTGGCATTGCCGTGGAAAATCTTGTTCCAGTGGCGCGCCTTCTTGCGCGCAAACTCGCCGTCCACGATCTCGCGCATGGTGGCCATGAAGTGGATGTGCGGATTGATGTCGCCGTCGGATGCAAGCGGACAGTGAATGCCAACTTGTACCACCATGCCGTGATCGGCAAGAGTGCGGGCAACGTGTCGACCAAGCGTCACCCAATGCTTCCTTGGAAGAGCGCGAGGGATCGTCAGCTCGAAGAGCCGGGCTTCCTGCGCATCGGCCCGCTTCTCCGCCGCGACCGCACGCTTCCACAGTTGCGCATACTCTGCAGCCCAGGCCGGCATGCCTTCCGGCTTCACGATGAAGCTGGCGATAACGTCATTTCGTTTTGAAAAGTCCACGACCGAGCCGTCGGCGAGGCGCGCCGTACCGCCGCACACGTAGGCGGAATGCCACAGCGCATCCCCGCCTCGCGAGCGTTGAACCAAACTCATATCGAAGCCGAGGCTACCGATCATGTGCCAACCCGATGTATAGATGAAGCCGGTTTCTGGATGCCGGGCAAACTAGGCCAACCGGCAGCAAGCTCCAAGCGGACCGACCACGCAGCAATTTAAGGGGCAGGGGAGGCGCCTCTGACCGTCGGACATCGGCTCTAGCCTGCTCCCAAGGGGCCAACCCTTTGTCCTTGCGTAGAGGCCCGCCTGGCATGGCAGCGGGCAGGGCCTGTTCCGCTGCCAAAGGATCGCCGGCATGGTCGCCACAGCCTGAGATCGGGCCCTGCCATCCCGTCGAGGCGTTCGGGAAATGGCGCCGGCACTGTCTTCAAAATGATCCCTCACGCGGGGGCTTCCGATTTACCGGTCCAGCTGGATAATGAGCTGCTCCGGTAGCCCATCAAGGAGCCCTTCATGTCTGCCTTCCCCCGCCGCCCGCTCAGCTATGCCGCGGTAAACACAGATCCCAACCCGCCCGAGCGGCCGCGCAGCCGGGTCGAGATCGCGGAAGAACGCCTTGCGGCTACTCGCCGTCAGCTCGCCGTTGGCAAGCGCCGCCTGCGCGACGCTTCGGTGCGGGAGCAGGGCATTCGCGATGGCGAAGTGGGGCGGGCGATGTGGCATCTGGCCAGCCAGGGCCAGTTGGCGGATGCGGTGATTGAGCTGATCCGCGCCGAACTGCGCGGCCATCTGACCCCGGCGCAGGCCGCTGCCTTCCGCGGCACCGTCTTCGAGCCGTAGCGCGCCTGGCAAGTCGCTTGACCAGACGCCCTTCAGCCAACGTCGTGGTGTACGTTCGCTTGCATGCTAGTCCCGCTCCCTGAGGGGGTCCTTCGGGTTGAGGGCCCCGCGCTTCCTGCCCCCATTTCCGCGGACGTCAAGGCCATCGCCGAGGGCGCAAGGCGGAGCCTGCTGCCGCGCCAATCGTCAGCGCTATCGGCCTGACGGCGTCTTCCTGATCATTGTGAGCGCCAACAAGCGCAGCTATCCGACGCCACGTCGTGTTGCCGATTGCGGTGTCGTTGACGGGATCTTCATCGTGGCCGCGCAGTTCATGGCGCGGATCATTTGGCGCTCTTGATGATGTCGCACGTGGATGCTACACACAGCTCGATGTCGCCCGAATTTGTCTGATCTTTCAGTGGTTTGCGGTGGAGCGTTGGCTGGCTGAGTACCCTCCCGCCCCAGCCAGCACTCAAGCTGCTGAGTTCGTTATGTAGGTAGCTCCGTTCCAGCCCAATCTTTGGGGTGCGTTTGGAAACGGAGATGGTTATGGCGCTGCGGGTGGTCCCGATCTCCATGGCTTTCATCTCAGCATATGCCGTGCAGACTTTTCGGTGCAGCTTCGCTACGTGCCATCGTAGAATAGGATGTTGCAGCGAGCAAAACGGACAAGTACTCGAATGATGAGCTTTTCCGTTCGGCAATTGCTTCGCTTCACCAACAGCGCGCTCGGGTAGGTCCACCGGTCCGGGCCTTGCAACGAGAAGAAAGCTGAACCTGCCGAGAAGAATCAAACATGGGCAATCTCGGCGAGAAGTATTGAACCCGTCGACGATTCGGTTATTGCCAATGTATCGCCAGCGGCATTCAGTCCGACGTTGGTACAGCTCGGACCCGCGCAGGATTTGATGCGGCCAATGCATTCGCCATTGCCCTGCATGACAAAGACATGACCGAGCGAGGCGTGGGCTACGAAGAGACGACCATTGGAGTCCATCGTCAACCCGTCAGGGCCGCTAGTTCCGAAGAAAGAGCTGAACCGCCCGACTTTTGCGACTCCTCCATCATTCGTCAGTGGAACGCGCCAGATGCTATTGTCGCGTGTCATCGCGACGAAAAGAACCGCTTCTTCGCGATCGAGCACGAGACCGTTGGGGCTTGGTCCATTTGCGATCAGGCAGTCCAGCCGACCATCCGGACGCAGGCGATAGACGCGGCCCGTCGGATCATGCAACCCCGTCTGCCCCTGATCGGTGAAGTAGACGTCGCCGTTGGAAGCGATGTGAAGATCGTTGCATCCCCTGAACGATTCCGAATTGCGATGCCGCAGCAGGGGTCGGATCGCGCCCGCTTGCGCATCGACCTCCATCAAGCCGTTCATGTAATCGGCGACCAGCATGCGGCCATCAGGGGCAATCTTCAGCCCGTTGGGCCAGCCGTCATACTCAAGGAAGAGGGACCAGGTTCCCTCGGGCGAAATCCGGAAGATGCGTCCGAACGGGATGTCGACGACGTAGAGATTGCCGCAGCCATCGAACGCCGGCCCCTCGATGAAGCAGTCGACGGGTGCGCCGCCCTTGTTGGCATCCGCCCAGGCGGAGCGCACGCCGCGGCGACGGAATTCATCCGGCATGGCCGAGAATAGCCGCGTCGGGACGAGCTTCGGTGGCTGCTCCAGATACATCATGGCGCGACATCCAGATGGCGGCGCTGCTGGCCCTCATATTCGTAGCCAAATAGCTTGGGCATCGGACCCTTGTTGCGGTCCTTGCGGCCGGTCTGCTCCCAGGCATGGGACAGAATACCGACGGCGCGCGACAGGCAGAAGATGCCCCGGGCCAGCGGCGCGGCGAATCCGAGCTCGCCATAGATCACCGCGGTGGCGCCATCGATGTTCATCGGAATGAGCCTGCCCTTGCGTTGCTGCAGCACGCCTTCGATGGCACGCGCCGTCTTGGCATACTGCCCGTCGACGCTGCCGGCTGCGACCGCTGCATCCACCAGTGCCAGAAGCGGCGCCGCGCGCGGATCGACTGGATGAAAGCGATGGCCGAAGCCGGGCAGGTATTTGCTGCGCGTCGCGATGAAGTCATCGATGGCGGCTGCCGCGGCTGCGTCGATATCCTGTCCGCGGCTGCGGCGAAGCACGTCGTCATAGAGTTCGATGGCCTGCTCACCGGCGCCGCCATGCACGTCATCGAGGGTGTTGATCGCTGATGCCATCGCGCCGTTCAGCGGCAACCCGCAGCTCACCGCCATCTGCGCGATCGCGATCGAGGGCGCATGCGGTCCATGGTCGACAGATGCGACGAGCGCGGCCTGCAGCAGCTTTTCCTGCTGCGGCGTCGGCAGCTCGCCGCGCAACATCAGCCAGATCATCGCCGGAAACGAGATGCGGCCGATCAATTCCTCGATTGGATAGCCTCGAAAAGCGATGCGCCCGGGGGCAATGTCGCAGATCGAGGTCCGCCACCAATGCGCGGCGGCCTGCTCCAGTGTCGATGCGTCGGTCATCGTCGATCCTTTATTTCACTGTCCTGCCGGCCTGGTCGGCGAGGGGGTGCGGGACACGTTAGGCGCTTCTTTTCGGGACGGTGTCCGCCGTCGACGGGAGGCCGATGGCCCCGTTCAACACGAGGCGCTCGGTGTCCTCCTGCGAATAGCCGAGGCGTGCCATCCAGAGCACGGTATCGGCGCCGAGCGCGGGCGGCGCAGGCGGCGAGGGAAACTCGTCTTCCAGGCGAAAGCCCGGCCGCGTCACGCGCAACGCCTCGCCATCGCCGCGTGCGGCCGGCAGCGTTTCGATGAAACGGCGTCCAACAACCTGCGCTTCGGCGAGGACGTCGGCGACCTTGAGCACGCATCCGGCCGGCACGCCGGCCGCATTGAACTCTGCCTCCCACTCCTCGGCGGGCCGTGCCGAAAGCGCGCGGTTCAACTCTTCGCTGAGCGCGCTCCGGTTGGTCTTGCGTGCCTGACGGTCGGCAAAGCGAGGATCGGATTTCAGTTCCGGCCGCCCGATCAGGTTGCAGAGGGTCTCATATTGCTTCTGCTCGTTGGCGGCGATGTTGAGCGGCCCGGTCGCGGTTCTGAAAGTGCCAGAAGGTGCCGCGGTGAAGTTCTCATTGCCCATCGGCAGCGGATCGATGCCGGCATTGAGATGGTTCGAGACCACCCATCCCATCGCCGCGATCGTGGCTTCCAGCAGCGAGACATCGATGAATCGGCCGCGGCCGGTCTGGCGCTGCTCGACCAGCGCCGCGGCGATGGCGAAAGCCGCAGTCAGACCCGCGATAGTATCCGAGATCGGAAAGCCGGTGCGCAGCGGCGCGGAGCGCGCATCCCCGGTTACGCTCATCGCGCCCGACAGGCCCTGCACGATCTGGTCATAAGCGGGACGTCCGGCCCAGGGGCCGGTCTGCCCAAAGCCGGAAATCGCGCAATAGATCAGGCGCGAATTGTGCTTTGCGAGCGTCTCGAATCCGAGCCCGAGCCGCTCCATCACCTTGGGCCGGAAATTCTCCAGCACGACATCGGCAGTGGCGACGAGGCGCAGGAAAACCTCCTTGCCATCCTTCGATTTCAGATCGATCGCCACCGACTGCTTGCCGGCATTGACGGCGACGAACGACAGCCCCTGGAGGCGCTCCGACATTCTGGGGTCGGCGCCGAGCCGGCGCGCAAGATCGCCGCCCTTGGGATTCTCGATCTTGATCACCTCGGCGCCGAGCCGGGCGAGGTGATAACCGCAGAACGGGCCGGCCAGCACGTTTGAAAGGTCGAGGACACGAACGCCGGAAAGCGGCAGGGACATTTGATCAACTCCGGAAGATAGGGCGAGCCGCGGCGCGGCGTCACTTCAATTGCCGTGCCGCCCGCTCGACGAACTTGTTTGTGAAGGTCTTGGTGAGGTCGATCTTCGCGGCAGCGATCTTCGGATCGTAGTCGCTGAGGACAGCGAGCGGCACTTTCGCGGACTCCGGGTCCATCAGTCCGGTCTGCGAGAATAGATCCTTCGACGCCTTGAGGATCTCCATGCTGATCTCGGTATTGTCGGTCTTGTACCCGGCGGGGATCGCCTCGACCAATTGTTCAGTCGGCACCGAATTGATCCAACGATGGGTTTTCAGCAAGGCGTTGACGAGCCGTTGCACTGTCTCCGGATTTTTGTCGATGAAGGATTGCTGCAGGTAAAGGCAGGCGGTCGGATAGGTACCACCGAACGCCTGCTTCGAACCCTCGTGGGTGCGGGCGTCGAACAGCGGCACGGCGGCCTTCTTGCGCGCGAGCATCGTGGCGATGGGGTCGAAGTAGACCAGCGCGTCGATGTTCTTCGCCTCGAGCGCAACCATACCCGGCGCGCCGCTGCCGACCGCGATGATGTTGACGTCGCGCGGGCCGAGCCCGGCTTTCTTGATGTAGTAGCGCGCCATGGTGTCGGTCGATGAGCCCGGTGCCGTGATGCCGAGTTTCAGCCCCTTCAGGTCGGCGCCTGTCTTGACCTTGTCGGCGAGGTCGCTGCGTACCCCGATCAACACGCCCGGAGTGTCGTTGAGCAGGAACACGCAGGAGATCTCCTTGCCCTGCGCCTGCATCTGGATGGTATGGTCGTAGAAGCCGACGGTGCCATCGACCGAGCCGCCGATCAGTGCCTGCAGCGCCTTCGAGCCGCCGGCCTGAAAGTTCTCGACGGTGACGTCGACCCCCTCCTGCCTGAAGTTGCCGAGCTTCACGCCGAGCTCCAGCGGCATGTAGTTGAGGATCTGGGAGCCGACCGCGATCTTCAGCTTGGTCTTCTCGGGCTCCGCAGCATGAGCGGATGCGATCGCGAGACCGGCGAAGGCGATTCCGAACATCAGTCGTGTCAGGACGCGCATGGTGATTTCTCCAGGGAAGCTGTTGTGCAAATCAGGATTCGTGAGCGGGGGACGGGCGCCAGACCAGCAGGCGGCGTTCGACCCGGTCGACCATGGCGTCGAGCGCCACGACGAAGACCGAGAGCACGACGATCCCTGCGAACACGCCGGTGGCGTCGAGCACGCCTTCGGCCTGTGCAATCAGGTGCCCTAGGCCCGCGGATGAACCGAGATATTCGGCGACCACCGCGCCCATTACGGCCATGCCGACCGAAACGCGGAGGCTGGACAGGATCCAGGTCGTGGCCGACGGCAAATAGACGTGACGAAGCAGCGAGGACTTCGACGCCCGCAGCAGGCGGGCGTTGGCAAGGACAATCGGGTTGACTTCGCGCACCCCCTGGAAGGTGTTGAAGAAGGCGACGAACAGCACCAGCGTGACGCCGAGCGCGACCTTCGAGGTCAAGCCGAGGCCGAACCAGATCACGAAGATGGGCCCGAGCAGGATGCGCGGGATCGCATTGAACATCTTGATGAAGGGTTGCACGACGTCGGCGGCAAACGGGCTAAGGCCGAGCCAGATGCCGAGCGCGGTCCCGATCCCAATGCCGACCGCAAAGGACAGCACGGTCTCCAGCAACGTGATGCCGACATCAGTCCAAAAATCCGGCGTCGAGATCCACTCCTTGATTCGTGCGATCAGGGCCGAGGGTGCCGGGAAGAAGAATGAATCGATCAGGCCAGCCCGCACGCCGAGCTCCCAGGCGAGCAGCAACGCGAGCACGATCGCGACCTGGGTGAGAACGATCTTACTTTTGCGTTGCATAGCTCTTCTCCACTTCGGCGCCGAGCAGCGACCATATCTCGCGGTAGAGGGCGACGAATTCGTCGGTGGTCTGCAGCGCGGAGACGTCGCGCGGCCGGGGCAGGGTGATCCTGACGTCGCCGACCATGCGGCTCGCAGGCCCCGCCGACATCACAACGACTCGATCGGCGAGCGTGATCGCCTCGTCGAGATCGTGGGTGATGAAGATCAGCGAGCGGCGGTCGGCCTGCCAGAGATCGAGCAGGATGCGGTGCATCAGCCGTCTTGTATGGACGTCGAGCGCCGAGAACGGTTCGTCCATCAGTACGATCCGCGGCTCCATGATCAGCGTCTGAGCCATCGCAACGCGCTTGCGCTGACCACCGGAGAGCTGATGCGGATAGCGTTCCTCGAATCCCCTTAGCCCAACCTTGGCAAGCCACGGCCGCGCGCGCTCGCGCGCCTCCTCGACCGACCTGCCCTGAAACACGAGCCCGAGGCCGACATTGTCCTGCGCAGTCTTCCAGGGCAGCAATCCTTCCTGTTGCAGCATGTAGCCGGATTGATCGTTCAGCCCGGCGAGCGGCTTGCCGAAGATACGAACGTCGCCGGCGGCAGGCTTCAGCAGCCCGGTGACGGTGTTGAGAATGGTGGACTTGCCGCAACCGGTCGGCCCGACCACCGCGACGAACTCGGTCTCGCCGACCGTTAGGTCCATGCTTTTGACGGCGGTGAACTCGCCGAAGCGGATCATCACGTCACGCAAATCAACGGCTGTTGCATGCCCTTCCATTGTTTCACTCCGTAGAACTAATTCTGTTATGTGAAACTTTCAAATCATGCCGAGGGCGAGGAGTCAAGACTGTTCTGTCCTAGAGAACCGATCCAATTCGCCGTTTGTTGCGCTTGGCCGCAATTTGTGAATACTGGTTCTGTACAGTAGAACAGGATGGCAGATGACCAAGACTGGTGTGGATGCCGTGGCGCGCGCGCTCGCCATTCTCAAGACGTTCGGGCCTGAGCGTCGGGAAATGACTCTGACCGAGCTCGCGACTGCGACCGATCTCTACAAGAGCACCGTGCTGCGGCTCGCAGCGACTCTGGAAGAGGGCGGTTTCCTGACGCGCGGCGATGATCGACTGTACCGACCGGGGCCGGAGCTCTGGCGCCTAGGCTCGCTATATCGCCAGAGCCTGGATCTCGGTGATCTCGTTCGGCCGACGTTGCGCCGGCTGGTCGAGGCCACTGGAGAAACGGCGTCGTTCTATATTCGTGACGGCAACGAGCGCATCTGCCTTTACCGCGTAAACTCGCCGCGCGCCGTCAGGCATCATCTCGACGAGGGGCAACGACTGCCGCTCGATCGTGGCGCAGCCGGGCATGTGCTCACGGCCTACGGCGATGGCATAGCGGCGAGCCGGAAGAAGGTGCTGGCGCAGGGCTATTACGTCTCGCTCGGCGAGCGCGATCCGGAGGTCGCGGCCGCCGCGGTGCCACTCATTGACGGCCAGGGCAAATTGCGCGGTGCGCTGTCGGTTTCAGCCATCCGGACCCGCTTCGACGCGCAGGCGCAGAAGACCGCACTGAGCGCGCTCAAGTTGGAGGCGCAGACGCTCGCCGAGCTATTGCCCGCAAGCGAAGGGTAACCGCCGTGTCTGCTATTCCCCCGCATCCCTTACCCGGAACTGTTCCTACTGCGAGAGCTGGTCTCATCTGGAAACGACTGCCAACCTATTGAAACTGCTAGAGCGGATTTCCGGCATTTTTTCCAAACGCGCACTGCAATCGTTGAATAATCAAACTGATTTTGATTGCCCGTGCAGGAGATGTACGCGATGGTTGTTCATGATGGTCTCCGGCATCTGTTGCGTTGTTTTTCATGAGGTTGCCAGTGCGAGCTCGGCACGCTGCGCCGGGGCGGCTTCGTCCCGCTGCGGCTCGATCCTGAACCAGGCGACATAAAGCGCCGGCAGGTAAACCAGCGTAAGCAGGGTCGCCACCACGAGGCCGCCCATCACGGCATAGGCCATCGGGCCCCAGAACACCGTCGGCGCGATCGGGATCATGCCGAGGATGGCCGCGGCCGCCGTGAGCAGGATTGGCCGCAGGCGGTGTTCCGTGGCGCTGATGACGGCGGACCAGGGATGCTCGCCGTCGGCGATATGCTGGTCGATCTGTGAAATCAGGATCACCGAATTGCGGATCACCATGCCGATCAGCGAAATGATGCCGAGGATCGCCACGAAACCCAGCGGCGCCCGCGAGATCAGCAATGCGCCGGCCACTCCAATCAACGCCAGCGGTGCGGTGAGGAACACCAGCACGAGGCGCTGGATGCTCATCAGTTGCACCATCAGGATGGTTGCCATCAGGAACAGCATCAGCGGCACAGCGACGGCAATGCTCGCCCGTGCCTTCGCGCTGTCCTCGATCACGCCGCCGAGCGCCACCTTGTAGCCGGCGGGCAACCGGGTGCGGAATTGCTCGATTGCCGGCGCAAGCTGGCTGGCGACGGCGGCGGCCTCGATGCCCGGCGCGACCTCGGCCTGCACGGTGACGGTCGGCAACCGCTGGCGCCGCCAGATCAGGGGCGGTTCGAGCTGATAGGAGAGGGTCGCGATCTGCTCCAGCGGAACATGGCGTCCGCCCGGCGCGCCGATCATGAGATTGCGTAACGTTTCGAGCTTGGCGCGTTCCTCAGGCACGGCGCGGGCGACGATGTCGATCAGGTAGACGCTGTCGCGCAACTGCGTGATCCGCGTTCCCGAGAGCACCGCATTGATGTTGTTCGACAGTTGCTGCGAGCTGATGCCGAGCGCCCGCGCGCGGTCCTGGTCGACATCGACCTTGATGACCTTGGCATTCTCGTTCCAGTCGTAGTTGATGTTGCGCGTGTTCGGGTTCTTGCCGAGCACCTGCGCAAAAGACTGCGCCAGCTCCCGCGTCTTGTCCGGATCCGGACCGCTGACGCGAAACTTCAGCGGCCAGCCCACGGGCGGGCCGAGTTCGAGCGGGGTCACGCGCGCCATCAGCGCGTCGAAGTCGGTCGCGAACGCCTTTTCGAGGCGTGCCACGACGTTGCCCCGTACCTTCGCTCCCTTGGTCACCACGACCGCCTGCGCGAAATGATCGTTGGCCAACTGCTGGTCGAGCGGCAGATAGAAGCGGATCGCGCCCTGACCGACGTAAAAGCTCCAGCGCTCGACGTCGGGATCGGCCTTGAGCAGATCTTCAACCCGGGCCGCAACCTTCTGGGTCGCCTCCAGCGAGGCGCCATGCGGCAAGGTCAGGTCGACCAGCAGTTCGGCACGGTCCGACTTCGGGAAGAATTGCTGCGGAACGAACCGCATGGCGCCGACCGAGCATACGAAGAGAATAGCCGCCGCACCCAGCACGACCCACTTGTGGCGCAGCGCGAGGTCGAGCGCGGCGCGGAACTGCTGCGAGAACCACGATGCGCCGTGCTGGCCGTGTCCGGCGAGCTTGTCCGGCAGGATGGCGACACCCGTCAATGGCGTGAACAGCACCGCCACCAGCCAGGAGACGAGCAGCGCGATGCCGACGACGGCGAACAGCGAGAAGCAATATTCACCGGCGCCGCTTTGCGCGAAGCCGACCGGCACGAAGCCGACGATCGTCACCAGCGTTCCCGTCAGCATCGGGAAGGCCGTGGACGTATAGGTGAAGGTGGCGGCCTTTATCTTGTCGTGGCCTTCCTCCATCTTGGTGATCATCATCTCGACCGCGATCATGGCGTCGTCGACGAGCAGGCCGAGCGCGATGATCAACGCGCCGAGCGAAATCCGCTGCAGCGAGATTCCGGCGAACTTCATCGCAACGAAGGTGATGGCAAGCACCAGCGGGATCGCGATCGCGACCACGATACCCGGCCGCCAGCCGAGCGCGAGGAAGCTCACCGCAAGCACGATCGCGATCGCTTCCATCAGACTCTCGGTGAACTCGCCGACCGCCTCATGCACAATCGCCGGTTGGTCGGCGACCAGATGCAGGTCGACGCCGACAGGCAGGTCGCGCGCAAGCTCCGCGGCGCGCTCCTTGACGTTATGCCCCAGCGCCAGCACGTCGCCTCCCGCGGCCATCGAGATGGCGAGCCCGATCGCGGGCTGGCCGTCGAAGCGGAACATGGGTTGCGCGGGCTCGGCATAGTCGCGCCGGACTGTGGCGATGTCGGTCAGGCGGAAAAACCGATCTTGGAAGCGGAAATTGATCTCCTTGAGGGCCTCCTCAGAGGTGAAGCTGCCGGAGACGCGCACGGCGATCCGCTCCGGCCCCGCATCAACCGTGCCGCTTGGCACCAACGCGTTCTGGGTCTGCAGGGCCTGCACCAGCGAATTTGAATCGAGCCCGAGCGCCGCGATCTGCTGGGTGGAGAATTCCAGATAGATCTTCTCGTCCTGCACGCCGACGAGCTCGACCTTGGCGACGTCGCGCACCCGCAGGAGGTCCGCGCGCAACCGATTGGCGATATCGTGCAACTCGCGATGGCTGAATCCGTCCGAGGTCAGCGCGAAGATCAGCGCATAAGTGTCTCCGAACTCGTCGTTGAAGAATGGACCTGCGATGCCGGAGGGAAGGGTAGCCCTGATGTCGTCGATCTTCTTGCGAACCTGGTACCAAAGCGGCTGCACGGCCTGGCCGCTCACCGTGTCCTTCAGATTGACGAACACCACGGATTCGCCGGGCTTGGTGTAGCTGCGGACGAAGTCGAGGTTGGGGACTTCCTCAAGCTTCTTTTCGATCCGGTCGGTGACCTGCTCCAGCGTCTCGGTTGTGGTGGCGCCCGGCCATAGCGTCTTCACCACCATGGTCTTGATCGTGAAGGGAGGGTCTTCCTCGCGCCCGAGCTTGCCATAAGCCCACAGACCGGCGACCGCGGCGACGAACATCAGGTAAATGACGAAGCTCTTGTGGCGCAGTGCCCAGTCGGAAAGATTGAAGCCCTCCATCACGCGTCTCCCCCAGCAAGACGAACCTTCTGGCCATCGCGAAGGCGGTTGACGCCGGCAGTCACGACGATGTCACCCTTGTTCAGCCCGTCCTTGAGAATGACCCGGTCGGTCTCATAGCGCTCGACGCTCACCGTCTTGAGCTGCACCGATTGACCCACGGGATCGACGATCCACACCGCCGGCGTCCCATTCTTGTCGAACAGCGCGCTGCCTGGCAGCACGACGACCGGCGTGGTCGAGGCCTTGATCCGGCCGACCACACTGCCGCCGAAGCGCATCTGCTCCGGCGCGTCTGCAAGCGTCACCTTGACCTGATAGGTGCGCGTGGCGGGATCGGCAATCGGAGAAACCTCGCGCACCACACCTTCGGCCGTCACTGCGGCGTTGCTCAGCAGCAGAACCACGACCCGGCTGGGCTCGCGCCGTTCGCTGCCGAGCCGAAAGGCGGCTTCGGCCACTGCGAAGACCGCATCCTTGTCGTTGGGCCGCGCCACGCGCACGATCATGTGTCCACTGTTCACGACCTGGCCGGCTTCGGCGCCAACGGCGGTGACGACGCCGTCAAATTCGGCGTGCAGTTCGGTATAGGCGAGCTGGTCCCGGGCCATCTCGACGGAGGTCAGCGCCTGATCCCTCCTGGCCTCGGCGGAACGGAAGTTCTTCAGCGCCGAATCGTACAGTGCGCGCGTGGTGGTGCCGGTGGTAAGGAGCTGCCGTTGCCGCTCCTCCGTGCTCTGTGCCTCCACCAGGACCGCTTCGGCCGCCGCGAGGTCCGCCTCCGCCGACTTTAGCTTGTTGCGGTAATCCTGTTCTTCGAGCCGCGCCAGGACATCACCCTTTCTGACGGCCGCGCCGACATCGACGCTGCGCGCCACCATCTTGCCGGCCACGCGGAAGCCGAGCTCGCTCTCATAACGCGGCTTGATTTCGCCGACGGACCGGCGGTCGTCATCGAGCGGCTTGGGATCGATCACGACGGTGCGAACGGCCCTTACTTCCGGCGCGTTTGGCGCGGTATCGTTGCATGCCGCGAGCGGCAGCATGCAGGCAAGCAACAGCGTTTGTCGACGAAGCGACATTGGAGTTCTCCTGAAGATGTAACGAGACAGTCGGGCGTGATCAGCAAAAGCTCCGGGGATGCCTTACGGCCGCATCTCCGAGCTCCGCCGGGACGCGATCGCGTGCCGCCCGCCCAGTCTGGTCGCGCGACAGGCCGATATCTCTCAGCATGTGATCATCGAGTCCGCCGATAATCCTGACCGCCTCGCGGCGATCATGGTAGGCTGTAAGGCTTTCTGCGCAACTCCGAACCCAGCTCAGAAGGCTGCGGATTTGCCTGGTTGCGAACATCAAAAGCGTGAGCGTGATCATGGGGTGTTCCGTCCGTTAACGAAGGGGTGATGGGAGTGATTGCGGGCTTGCGCTGCATCGATGAAAAGTATAGTACACACTATACCAGTCAGTAAAGTGATCACTATACACAAGATAGTGAACACTATACTCAAGCGAGAAAAGCAGAGGTTCTCAAAATCATGGCAAGGAAGGCGCGTCCGTCGCTGCGCGACGTCGAGCAGGAAGCCGAAAAATTCTCCACGCCGAAAACCGAGAAGGAGAAAGCGATCATCGACGCCGCTGTCGAGTTGTTCGGCAAGCAGGGTATCGACGGCGCCACCACGGCGCAGATCGCAAAACAAGCCAATGTCACGGAGAAGACGCTGTTTCGCTACTTCCCGACCAAGAAGGATCTGGTGAGGCGGGTGTTCTTTCCGCTGCTGCTCAGGATCGGGCTGGTGCAGAACTGGGAATCCTTCAAGGCGCTGTTGCGGGAGAAGGGAAGGGATGCCGGCTTCCGCGGCTGGTACGTGGCGCTCGCGACTGACCGGCTCGCTACCGTCTCGCGCAATCCGCAGCTTGCCCGCACTGTGCTGCTCGAACTCGTTCAGAACGAGGAGCTGCGCGACGTCATGGAGCGCGTATGGCGGCAGTATATCTGGCAGCCGATGCTGGAGAGCCTCACCGAGCTCAAGGGGGAGGGCGCTATCCGCAAGGACGTAGACGTCGAGGTGCTCGCCCGCGCCGTGCATTGCTTCCACATTGGCTACTTCCTGACACGCTTTGTGTTCGCTCCCCACGTGAAGTGGGACGATGCCGAGCAGATCGAAATGATGGCCGATCTTCTCGAGAGTGGTGCGGGCACGCGACGTAATGTCGTGCAGAGATGAGGCGTTGAGCACATTCCGTGAAATATGCGATAGTTCAAGACCGCGCCGAGCCGCGCGACCAGGGTTGGGCATGGCGCCGATCTCGGAAAATTGCGTGGACATCTCAGACACGATGAATCTCCTTGTGCGGCGCTTTGGTGCCGAACTTTCAGGGTGAGTGCTCATCCAACACCTTCGAACGTGAGGACGAGGCCCTGGGCAAGGCTGATGGCCGCAATCGCCGCGATTAGCCACCGCGACCACCGCGCGAAGGTGGCGTCGCTCAGGGCGTCGAGCAGGGACCGCGACAGCAGCGTACCGAGCACCGCCGCGGCGGTGGCAAGCAGCACGGCCGTCGGCGAGATTGCGCCGCCCTCGATCAGCAGCAGCCGGCCGAAATAGATCAGCTTCAGCACGTGCCCAATCGACTGGATCGCGGCCTTGGTCGCGATGATCTCCTTGCGGCCGAGCTCGGTCTTGACGAAGAACACGTCGAGGATCGGCCCGGACACGCCGGCAATCAGTTGCAGGGCGGTGCACAACGTGCCGCAGCCGACGGCCTGGCTGGGCACCATCACGGTGGGCGTCAGGCGATGCGGCAGATGGAGCCCGGCGAATGAGACGAGGCCGATCAAAATTAAGGCTAGTGGCTTGCTGGGGGCGACCACGCCGGAAACCACGATGAGGCTCGCGATCAGTGCGCCAATGGTGTAGCGCAATACCACCGGCCGCACGATGTGCTGCCGCCAGCTCCAGGCCCGCGCCAGATTGGCCGCGATCTGGGAGAGGCCGTGCAGCACCATCGCAGGCGCCAGCCCCGTGAATGACAGCAGCAAGCCCATCAGGATCATGCCGCCGGCCATGCCGAACACCCCCGAGATGAAAGAGGTGGAGAGCACGGAGGCGGCAAGCGCGACGGCGAAGGGTAGGGTGATCATGGCAACCCCCAGATTTCGGTTGCCCCTTCATCACGGATTTGACAGCCCTCTCGCAAACGGCTTTAACTGGGCCATAGGCTAAGGAAAACTAAGTCTATGCCGATCCGACGCCTGCCATCGCTGAACGGCCTGCGCGCCTTCGAGGCCGCCGCGCGCCATGGCAGCTTTGTCGCTGCCGCCGACGAGCTGAACGTCACGCAGGCCGCGATCAGCCGCATGGTGCGGTTGCTGGAGGAGCGTTTTGGATTCCAACTGTTCGAGCGCCGGCCGAACGGCCTCGATCTCACCGCACAGGGCAGGGCGCTGCAGCCTGGACTCACCTCGGCCTTCGATGCGATCGCAGGTCTCGCCGAACAGGTCAGCCTGATGCGGACGACGCCGGTGCTGACTCTCGGCGTGGGTCCGACCTTTGCGGTGCGCTGGCTGATCCCGCGGCTGCGCGGCTTCTACGAGCAGCATCCGGAAATCGATGTCCGCCTCTCGACAGGAGGCGCGCTGAATCCGTTCCGCGATGACTGGACCTGCGGCATCCTGCTCGGCGACGGTCACTGGCCCGGCTACGAGGCCGAGCTTCTGTTCGCGACCGATCTGTTTCCGGTCTGCACCAAGGCGGTCGCCCAACGGATCCCGCATCCATCAAAGTTGACCCGGCAGGATATGCTGCAGGTGGCGCACTCGCCGGAGGATTGGGATCTCTGGCTCGCCGCCGCCGGGGTGAAGCCGCGCGGAAAGGGGGTCGGGCCGACCTTCGGCAATTACACGATGGCGCTGCAGGCCGCGGTCGACGGCATTGGCGTCGCGATCGGCCTGCGACCCTACGTCGAAGAAGATCTCGCCAAAGGCCGGCTGGTTGCGCCGTTCTCGGTCACGGTGCCGAAGAAGCGTGCCTGGTATCTGCTCTATCGCGCCTTCCGCAAGGACGATCCAGGTCTTGCGGTGCTGCGCGCTTGGCTGATCGACTCGCTATCATCAGAGCGGCGGAGCGTTGCACCGAAGGCGCCTCGAAATGAGCCGTGATCGGTGGCGGGGCGGTCGCTGCCGCGCTACCAGGGACCGTTACGATTGCAAATCGCGCGGCCTTCGTTGCCTTGGCCGGCCGGAACGATGCAGACCCCGCACTTCCTGCTGTTGAAAAAGCTCCCCGCATACGTCACGCAACCATTGGCTTGCCGGGTCGTGATGAAAGCGGGCGTGCCAATATTGCTTCACCGTGAAGCCGGCGATCGCCAGCGGGCAGTCGAGCACGCGCAGTCCGTAGTAGTGAGCCAGCGTTTCGCCGATGTGCCTTGGAAGAGTGGCGATCAGGTCGGTCGTCCCGATGATGGCGGGCAACCCCAAAAAGCCCGGTAGCTCGAGCGCAACGTCAGGGACTATCCGCTGCTCCCGTAGCGCATCCGCGAGCAATTGATGTCCGGTGCCGGAGCGAATGAGGACGTGCGCCTCACGCCGGAAATCCCTTGCCGTGATGCGCTCGTGGATCCGGGCATGCTTTGCGTTTGCCAGGCAGACCCAATCCTGCGGAAAGAGTGCCTGTTGGAAGTGCCCGGCGTCGAGGTCCGAGATGTAGCCGAGCGCCAGATCGGCCTCGCCAGACTGCAGCATTCGTGGCGTATCGCTGCCGATCTGCGCCGCCTCGATGCGGATGCCCGGAGCAACGCGACGAACGTAGGCGAGGATGGCCGGAAGCAGCGTGATGTGGCTCGCATCCGTCATGCAGATGATGAAGCGGCGCTTTGCAGTCGCCGGATCGAACTCAGGACGAAGCTCCGCCAGACGCCGCAGCATCTCCAACGCCTGCCTGGCCGTGCCGATGAGAGCCTCGGCGCGCGGAGTCGGCAGCATTCCCTCAGCCGACCGAATGAAGAGCGGGTCGTCCAGTTCTTTTCGCAAGCGCGCCAGCCAGATCGAAATGGTCGGCTGACTTTGACCGAGTTTCTCGGCTGCTTTGGTGACGCTGCCCGTGGAGAACAATGCGTCGAAGAGCCGGAGCAGGCGCGGCTCCAAAAGGTTCGTCTCGGAGAGGTCCCGGTGCTTCATTGCGATCCGCAATAATGGATATAAGAGTCATAGCATATCCAAATACAGGGTGGCCTGCTAGTACGCCTCCAACGCCAAAACGGGCGAGGGAGAAGCGTTCGGATGAGGATCTGCTTTATCGGAGCGGGAGCCTTGGGCTCGACCATCGGCGGGACGCTGGCGCGCGGTGGGGCCGAGGTTTGGCTGATCGATCCGTTTCAGGCCCATGTCGACGCGATCAATGCGGGCGGCCTACGGATGCTCGAAGGTGACGCCGAGACCGTTGTGAGGGTTTCGGCCTGCACCTCCGCGAACCAGGTCGGCATCGTGGCGGACCTCGTCATCGTTCTGGTCAAATCCTACCACACGCGGGATGCGATCCGGGCGGCCACGCCGATCATCGGGCCGCAGACGGTCGTGATGTCGCTTCAAAACGGTCTTGGTCACGAGGACATCCTTTCGGAGGAGGTTGGTCGTGACCGCGTCATGGCAGGCAAGACCTACGTTGGCGGCGTGCTGCTTGGTCCCGGTCATGTTCGCTCCGGAGTCATCGGCAAGGAAACCATCATCGGCGAACTCGATGGACGCTTGACCGAGCGCGCACAGCGAATTTCCGAGACTTTCAATCGTGCCGGCATTCTCACGCTGCTCAGCGACAACATCTTGGGCACGATGTGGGACAAGTTGTTCATCAACGTCGCCGGAGGAGGAATTACCGCCGTTACCGGGCTGACTTATGGTGGTCTCTATTCGCTACCAGTCCTGGAAGATTGCGCTTTGGCCGCAATCTCGGAGAGCATCGCGGTCGCACAAGCTGCCGGCGTGAAGATCTCGATTGCCGATCCGCGCCGTGCCTGGACGATGGCATCCGCTGGTCTACCGCCCGAGTTCAAGACGTCCATGTTGCAGAGCTTGCAGTCCGGCAATCTGACCGAGATCGATTACATCCACGGCTCCGTCGTGCGTTGGGGCGCCAAGCTCAATGTGCCGACCCCCGTCAATTCCACACTCGTCGCGTTGGTCAAAGGGCTCGAATACGCCCGCAGCGATTATCCAGGAAAGGCCTGAGACAATGTCGTTGCCCCGCGCTTATGTCGAACACGTCGCGATCCGCGTGCCTGACGTCGATCATCACGTCGATTTCTTTCGTGAGGTGCTTGGTCTTGCCATTCGCGACGAGCAACCCGCCGATGGTTCACGCCCGCGTCAGGTGTGGGTGCTCGGAAGCGTGCAACTCATCGAGGATCCGAATTTTACCGGTCCGGAAGGGCGTCTCGCCCATCTCGGCATCATGGTCGACGATTACGAAGGTGTGCTCGCTCGTGCGGCCGCGTGGGGCGCCAAGGCGTTGCCCGCTGGGCCCAACTGGCTCGAACTGCCGGGCGGGCTGAACGTCGAAATCTTGCAAGCCAGCGCAGGCGCCGTGGAAGCCGCCCTGGCGATCAATCCCCGTGCCTAGAGGAAGACGCGATGACCGATGAACGCTACTGGGACGATGCCAGGGTCGGCGACGAATGCGTCACCCCTTCGGTGACGGTCACCGAGGCGATGGTGAATGCCTATGCCGAACTGACGGGTGATTTCACGCCGGTCCATGTCGACGAGGAATACGCCAAAACCACACCATTCGGCACGCGCGTCGCGCATGGACTGTTTGGCCTGTCGCTGGCCGACGGTTTGAAGACCCGCGCCGACTATCGCTTCCTTCCGGGAATGTCGCTGGGCTGGACGTGGGATTTCAAGCTGCCGATCAAGCTCGGCGACACCGTGCACGTGAAGTTTCGCGTCGGCTCGATGCGCACCACCAAGCGTGATGGGTGGGGCATCGTAGTGTTGCCCTCGGAGCTGATCAATCAGCGCGGCGAGGTGGTGCAGCTCGGTGAGCATCGGCTGATGATTCCGATGCGCCCGAAGACCAGTGCCAAAGGAGAACAGGCATGACCGCGCAAGATCTGCCGCTCAAGGGCATTCGCGTCATCGACTACAGCCATTTCCTGGCAGGCCCGTTCATGGGCCGCTGCCTCGCCGCGATGGGCGCGGAAGTCATCAAGGTGGAGCGTCCGAAGGCAGGCGATGCGGGCCGCGCCCATGGCTATTTCAAGGACGGACAATCCGGCTACTTCCTGCAGCAGAACATGGGAAAGCAGGGATTGTGCATCGATCTGCGCGACACGCGTGGCCTCGACATGATGATGAAGCTCATCGACACGGCCGATGTCTTCATCGAGAACTACCGCCCCGGCGCACTCGAGCGCCTCGGGCTCGGCTACAAGGCGCTGTCGGCGCGGAATCCCACACTGATCTACTGCTCCGTCTCCGCCTATGGCCATACCGGTCCCTATGCCGACCGTCCGGGCTTCGGCCTGATCGCGGAGGCGATGTCGGGCGCCCTGGCGCAACTGGGCTCCCCCGGCGAAGCGCCGCCGCTGCTGCGGATGCCACTGGCCGACATGTACACCGGCATCCACGGTGTGGCTGCCATCAATGCGGCGCTGGTCGGCCGCGCGTCGTCCGGGTGCGGCCAGCATATCGATCTCGCGCTGTACGACTGCATGGTGTCGATGCACGACTATGCGGTGCAGCGCTACTTTCTCTCCGGCGGCACCGACCTGCCGAAGCAGACCGGCAGCGGTCAGCCGGATTCGACCGTCTACGGAGTCTTTCCGGCCAGGGACGGCAATCTTGTGATCGCCGCGCAGGTCGATGATGCGTGGCGGCGATTGGCGACGCTGATCGGAGGAAGCAGGTTGTCGTCCGACGAACGCTTCACCACGCCTGCCGCGCGCAACGCCCATTATGCCGAAGCGATGGAGATCGTGCGCGACTGGACGCTGTCGCAGCCGTCTCGGGATGCTTGTCTTGCCGCACTCGAGGAAGCAGGTGTGCCGTCCGCTCCCGTGCAGACCATCGAAGAGGTCGTGAAGGATCCGCAGATCCACGCGCGCGGCATGCTGGTCGAGCAGGAGCATCCGGTGCTCGGCAAGGTGACGTTGCCGAACTTGCCCTTCCGCTTCTCCGGCTGCGACACCACGGTGCGCACGCCGGCGCCACTGCTCGGCCAGGACAATCGCCGCATTGCAGAGTCGCTGGGACTGTCGACCGAGCTCGTCGAGGCGATGGTGCGCGATGGCGTGCTGTACAACGAAGCCGCCGTGCAGGAGTGAGCCATGAGCGATCGTTACGCGGTGATAGGCAATCCGATCGGCTTCAGCAAATCACCTCTCATCCATGGCACTTTCGCCAGAATGACAGGACAGGACCTTGTTTACGAGGCGATCGAGGGTCCCCTCAATGGCTTCAGCGAACGGGTCGATCAATTCCGGACCGAGGGCGCCAGGGGGCTGAACATCACCGCCCCGTTCAAGCTCGATGCCTTCGCCTATGCAAACGAGCTTTCGGAGAGCGCCAGACGAGCAGGCGCCGTAAACTGCCTGAAGTTCGAGGGCGATCGGATCATTGCCGAGAATTTCGACGGGATCGGCCTGGTGCGTGACATCACCGCCAATCTCGGCGTCAAAATGGCCGGGCGGCGCGTCCTGATGCTCGGCGCTGGGGGAGCGGCACGCGGTGCGCTGCTGCCGTTCCTGCGCCAGGAGCCGTCCGAGCTGGTTCTGGTCAACCGAACGCTGTCGAAAGCGGTGGCATTGGCCGAAGAGTTTGCCGGCTGTGGCCCCCTGATCGTCAGCGGCTATGCTGAACTGGCCGATCTTGCCGAGGGTTATGAGGTCGTCGTCAATGCGACGTCGGCCAGCCTGCGAGGTGAGATGCCGCCGCTTCCAGGCAATGTCTTCCGCGGTGCGGAGCTGGCGTACGAACTCGCCTACGGCAAAGGGCTGACCCCCTTTCTGCGGGCGGCTCGCGCCGAAGGCGTCACCAAGCTGGCCGACGGTGTCGGCATGCTGGTCGAGCAGGCGGCGGAAGCTTTTGCCTGGTGGCGCGGCGTTCGACCGAGCACGGCTCAGGTCATCGCCGAGCTGACCGTCCCATTGAGCTGAAGGCGATGCCGAGCATGCATCCGAAGTCCAGCTTTCTCGTCGGCCTGATCGGCAGTGGCATCGCCGCCTCCCGCACCCCGCCCATGCACGAAGCGGCCGCTGACGCCGCCGGCATCCGCTATATCTACAAGAAGATTGATCTGGCCGAATTGAAGCTCGGCGTGGAGACATTGCCGGAGTTGCTCACGGCGGCAAGGCGAATGGGCTTTGACGGGTTGAACGTGACCCATCCCTGCAAGCAGGCGATCATTCCACTCTTGGATGAGCTTTCGCCTGACGCAGAGGCGCTTGGTGCCGTGAACACCGTGGTCCTCAGGAGTGGCCGCATGACCGGCCACAACACCGACTGGTTCGGCTTTGCCGAGAACTTCCGCCGCAACATGCAAGGTGCACCACTCGGACGGGTCGTCCAATTCGGCGCGGGCGGCGCAGGCTCGGCGGTCGCTTTCGCGCTCATGAAGCTCGGCGTGCGGGAACTGACTATCATAGACGTCGACCTGGCCAAGGCGCAGAGTCTGGTTGACGGCCTGTCCCCTCAATTTGCAGATGGGCGCCTGGAGGCCGGCCAGGATGTCGCTGCGGCCGTGGCTGCCGCAGACGGAATTGTCAACGCGACGCCGATCGGCATGGACAAATATCCGGGCACGCCGTTGCCGACGGCCCTGCTGCGTCCCGATCTGTGGGTCGCAGAGATCGTCTACTTCCCGCTGGAAACCGCGCTGCTGCGCGCGGCGCGTGCCCTCGGTTGCCGCACCGTCGATGGCGGTGGCATGGCGATCTTCCAGGGCACCGAAGCATTCCGCCTGTTCACGGGTATCTCACCCGATCCGGACGTCTTCTTCGCCACTTTTGCATCCCTGGGAGGGTGACACCCGGCCGATGGGCGAGCGGCACGGACAACGCCCGAGAGGAAACGCAAGATGGGCTACACGCTCGATTTCTCGGTGGTTTGGCACGCGATGCCCGCGCTGCTGTGGGGATGCGTGGGTACGCTGGGCCTGGCGCTTGCCGGGATGACGCTCGCAATGATGATCGGTGTCGCGGGTGTCGCGGCGCGCGATTCGAAAGCTGCGTGGTTGCGTGCTCTCGTGATCGGCTTCGTCGAGACTGTGCGCAACACGCCTTTCCTGGTGCAAATCTTTTTTCTGTTCTTCGCTCTGCCGCTGATCGGATTGAAGCTCAATCCGACCGCCACCGCCATTATCGCACTCGGTGTCAATGGCGGCGCCTACGCCATCGAGATCATTCGCGGCGGGGTGCAATCCATTCACAAGGGCCAGGTGGAGGCCGGCTACGCGCTCGGCCTGCACAAAGGACAGGTATTCCGGTTCATCGTGCTCAAGCCTGCGCTTCGCGCGATCTATCCCTCGCTCACGGGGCAGTTCATCATGCTGACGCTGACCTCATCGATCTGTTCGGCGGTATCGGCCTACGAATTGACGTCGGTTGCGCAGCGCATCGAAAGCGACACGTTCCGCAGCTTCGAGGTCTACTTCTTCGTCACCTTCCTCTACCTCGCGATCTCCTGGCTGTTGATGCTCGGCTTCGCGGTCGTCTCTCACCGCTTCTTCTCATATCCGACACGCTGAGGGGGCGATCATGACACCGCATTTTGGTCTTCCCGAGTTCGGCTTCCTGCTGCGCGGGCTGCAATGGACGGTGCTGCTCACGCTGGTCGCGTTTGCGGGCGGCTGCACGGCGGGGCTGGCCGTCGCCTTGCTGCGCACCTGTGGTCATAGGAGCGTGGAATGGATCACCCGCATTTACATCGGGATATTCCAGGGCACCCCGCTGCTGCTGCAGCTTTTCGTCGTGTACTACGGATTGGCGCTGACCGGGTTGAAGCTCGACGCCTTCGCCGCGGTGGCGATCGGTTTCACCGTGAATGCCTCCGCCTTCCTCGGCGAGATCTGGCGCGGTGCGATACAGGCCGTGCCGCGCGGCCAGACCGAGGCGGCGATGGCGCTTGGACTGCACTATTCGTCGCGCATGCGCGACATCGTGCTGCCGCAGGCGATCCGCATCTCGCTGCCGGCGACGATCGGTTATCTCGTTCAGCTCATCAAGGGCACTTCGCTCGCCGCCATCGTCGGATTCATCGAACTCGCCCGCGCCGGTCAGATCGTCTCGAACCAGACCTTCCAGCCGTTGCTCGTCTTCGGCGTGGTCGGCGCAATGTATTTCATCCTCTGTTGGCCACTTTCGTGGTGGGGCAGTCGGATGGAGGCCAGGCTCGCCCTGGCCAATCAAAGGTAGGAACGGCGCACCTGCCCAATCAAACACAGCCATCACCAGCAGGAGGAAACATCAGATGTTATTTTGGTTCAATCGCCGCCAGCTCGGCATCGCGCTGCTGACGCTCGGGGCCGTCACCGTCGCAGGTAAAGCGCAGGCGGGCACTCTGGAAGACGTGAAGAAGAAGGGCGTCGTCGTCATCGGCATCCAGGGCGACAATCCTCCCTGGGGCTATGTCGACAGCTCGGGAAAACAGGATGGGATCGATGCCGACATGGGGCGCGCCTTCGCCGAATATCTCGGCGTGAAGGCCGAGTTCGTCCCGTTGGCCGTGGCCAATCGTATTCCGGCGCTGACCACAGGCCGCGTCGACATTCTGTTCGCAACCATGGCGATGCTGCCGGAGCGCGCGAAGGCGGTGCAGTATTCCAAGCCGTATGTCGCCAACGAGATCACGCTTGTCGCTGCCCAGGCAACGCCAATCAACAGCAATGCCGACATGGGCAAGTACGTGATCGGCGTTCCGAGGTCATCGACGCAGGACACCCAGGTCACCAACAGCGCTCCAGCGGGCACCGAAATCCGCAGGTTTGACGATGATGCGGCGACGATCCAGGCGCTGCTCTCCGGTCAGGTGCAGGCCGTCGGCGCGAACAGCTTCTATCCGCAGCGTCTGAACGCCGCAAAGCCGGAACTGGGATTCGAGCCCAAGCTTCACTTCACCGCACTATACAACGGAGCCTGCACCCGCCTGGGCGAGAAGGAGTGGAACGAGACGGCCAACAAGTTCATCGACCAGATCAAGTCTAACGGCAAGCTGGCCGGCTTCTACGCCAAATGGATGAAGGCGCCCGTGCCGACCTTCCCGGAGTCGATCCCCGGCGTCCCCTTCACAGTCCAGTAGCCCCTGCGAGCGGCCGACGCGCGATCCGCGTTGGCCGTCGCCCGACGGCGGAGACCAGCATGCAAGACCAGATCCTGATCGAAATGAAGGGCGTGCAGAAGTGGTATGGCGGGTATCAAGCTCTCCGCAACGTCGATCTCACTGTCCGCAGGGGTGAAAAGATCGTGCTCTGCGGTCCGTCCGGTTCGGGCAAGTCGACGCTCATCCGCTGTATCAACCGCCTGGAGGCGATCCAGCAGGGCAGTATTGTTGTAAACGGACATCGGCTCGACGACAGCATCAAGGCCATCGATGTCGTACGTCAGGACGTCGGCATGGTCTTTCAGAGCTTCAACCTTTTTCCGCATATGACCGTGTTGCAGAACTGTACGCTCGCGCCCATTCGCGCACGCCGCATCGGCAGGACCGAGGCGGAGGCGACCGCGCGAAAATACCTCGAGCGGGTACGCATCGGTGACCAGGCCGAGAAGTATCCGGCTCAGCTTTCGGGAGGTCAGCAACAGCGCGTCGCGATCGCGCGCGCACTCTGCATGCAGCCCAAGGTGATGCTGTTTGACGAACCGACCTCGGCTCTCGACCCTGAGATGGTCAAGGAGGTGCTCGATACCATGATCGGCCTCGCCAACGACGGCATGACCATGATTTGCGTCACCCACGAGATGGGCTTTGCTCGCCAGGTTGCAGATCGGGTCATCTTCATGGCAGAAGGGCAGATCATCGAAGAAGGCGCGCCCGACGCTTTCTTCCGCGAACCACGGCACGCCCGCACCAAGCAGTTCCTTGGCGAGATCCTCGCCCATCACTGAACGGAGTTCTTCGATGAGTCGTCTTGTCTACGTCCTCAACGGGCCGAATCTCAATTTGCTCGGCAAGCGCCAGCCTCACATCTACGGCCACGAGACGCTTGCGGATGTGGAGCGGGATTGTCGAGCGCTGGGCAAGGAGCTCGGCCTGGACATTCGCTTTCATCAATCCAACAGGGAATACGAGATCATCGATTGGATTCACGAGGCGCGCGAGACGGCTGCCGGTATCGTGATGAATCCCGCAGCTTTCACCCATACGTCGGTCGCCATCCTGGATGCTCTGAACACGTTCGAGGGGACGGTGATCGAGGTGCATATTTCCAACGTGCACAAGCGCGAGGAATTCCGCCACCATTCGTTTGTTTCCAAACGAGCCGATGGGGTCATCGCAGGCTTCGGCACGCAGGGCTATCTGCTCGGCTTGCGTCGTGTGGCCAAGCTGCTCGATGAGAACAAGGGGTAGCATAGGATGGACGCACCCGTCCGCCTGTCGGTGATGGGAGCGGGCCTCATCGGCAAACGGCATATCGAGCACATTCTCGCGCGGCCGGAGGCGGTGCTGTCGTCGATCGTCGATCCGGCGCCGGCGGCACGAGAGTTGGCGGCTGCCCTGAAGGTGGACTGGTTTCCGTCGTTTCAGGACTTGCTTTCCGGAAATCGGCCGGAGGGGGTGGTCGTCGCCACCCCCAATCAGATGCACGTTGCCAACGGCATGGATTGTATCGCGGCTCGCATCCCGGCGCTCATCGAGAAGCCGTTAGCAGACGACGTCCTCGCTGCACATGCTCTGGTCGAGGCCGCCGAGGGGGCGGGCGTGCCGCTGCTCACCGGCCATCATCGCCGCCACAATCCGATGATCCAACGCGCCAAGGCGGAGATCGACAGCGGCCGGCTCGGCGAGATCGTGTCGGTGCATGGCATGTTCTGGCTGATCAAGCCGGACGAGTATTTCGATGTGGCTTGGCGCCGGCAGAAAGGAGCGGGGCCCGTTTTCCTGAATCTCATCCACGATGTCGACCTGCTGCGGTACCTCTGCGGGGATATCGTGGCGGTACAAGCTGCCCAATCCAATCGGGTGCGTGGAAATGCGGTTGAAGAGACAGCGGTGATCCTCCTGCACTTCGCCTCCGGCGCCTTGGGAACGGTCAATGTCTCCGATACCATCCAGTCGCCTTGGAGCTGGGAATTCACCGCCGGTGAGAACCCGGCCTACAGTCATACGCAGGAGGCGTGTTACCAGATCGGCGGCACGAGGGCATCGCTGGCTATTCCGCAACTCGATCTATGGCATCACCCAAGCCAGGCCAGCTGGTGGGCGCCGATCGAGCGCGAGCGGCTGCGGTACGAGAAGGAAGATCCGCTCGGCCTGCAGATTGCCAATTTCTGTGGGGTGATCCGGGGTACGGCCGAGCCTGTGGTGAGTGGACGCGAAGGGCTGAAAACCCTCAGAGCGATCGACGCGGTCAAACGCGCGGCGGAAACGGGGGGGTTCGTATCGGTTTGATGCCGGAAAGCACGGCCTTCTGTTGCAGAGTGAGCACGCCGCGAAGATATTCGAGCGGCGTCCGGATCGTATGGATGAGGAGCAGCGGAGGCCCATTGCCGGTCTTTTGAAAGCGCACGCTGAGTTTGATGATATCCACGATGTTGCGTGCGAGAAGCCGGACCTGCAGCCGGCACTGGCTGCCGAATAGGGCCGTGCCAGTCCGATGATCCCATGAATGCCCTGACGTCGATGACGCCGCGGAAGCGGCCCGGGCGGTCACATTCGGCGTTCATGTCCTCCGTTTTTCACTTCTGTCGTTTCTTCTTTTTGGTCTCGAGCAGGGTTCGCATCGCGTCGGCCCACATCGCTACAAGTCGCTCGCGTGGTCCCGCAGAGGTTCGAAGGTTCTCGGAAATCGCGAGGCCTCTGATGAAATGGAGCGTCAGCGCGATGACGTCGTGATAGGCCTCGGAATCCGTCCACTCGCCGAAGAGCTGGACATAAACGCGCTCGAGATCGTGTCGGGCACCGCGCTCCGCCGTGGTCAATGCCTGTTTCAAGGCAGCATCCGTGCGAGCCACCGCCCAGAGCTCCAACTCGGCGAGATAGGCTGGCTGGCGCGCGGCGAATGCAAGCGCTTCGACGGCCGCAACCAGAGTGTCAGCCGGCCCCGCGCCTGCGCGCCCCTGCGAGACGGCCTTCTCGTTCCGGCTGACGAGTTCGGCGACGCTCGCGGCCAACAGAGAGGCGTGGGTTGGAAAGTGATGGAGAAGGGCGCCACGGCTGACTCCCGCCCGATGCTGTACCGCGAGCGTTGTCGTGCCGGCGACGCCGAGGTCGATCAGGCAATCCACGGC
This sequence comes from Bradyrhizobium vignae, assembly GCF_900324035.1. Lineage (NCBI taxonomy): Bacteria > Pseudomonadati > Pseudomonadota > Alphaproteobacteria > Hyphomicrobiales > Nitrobacteraceae > Bradyrhizobium > Bradyrhizobium vignae. The sequence goes on along the minus strand of NZ_LS398110.1, from coordinate 5,642,919 downwards.
GGCGTTCAGAATCCGCGATCGTGTGGTCTCGGCCACTCCGTCGAGAGCGCCGTTCTTCGCAGGTCTTGGCATGCCTTCCCTCGGCCAGTCAGCATTGACTGTAACACGATTGTTGTTACAGTCAACGCTGACTGTCCATACATCCGGGAGGTTACGATGCCGAATTTCTCGACTCTCAGTATCGCGGTCCGCGAGGATGCACCGAACATCGCCCGTCTCGTCCTCGACCGCCCGGGTCGGTTCAACGCCATCGACGACGTGATGCCCGAAGAGATCCGTGCGGCGGTGGAGTGGGCGGAGAAAAACGACGACGTGCACGTCGTCGTGATCGAAGGCGCAGGTAAGGGGTTCTGCGGCGGATATGATCTCGTCGCCTACGCGGAGAGCGAGATCGAGCACCCGTGCCAGCAGGAGAGCGAGCCTTGGGACCCCATGGTCGATTACGCATTCATGAAGAAGAACACCGAGAACTTCATGAGCTTGTGGAAGTGCTCCAAGCCGACCATCGCCAAGATTCACGGCGCGGCGGTCGCCGGGGGTAGCGATATCGCGCTCTGCTGCGACCTGATCGTGATGGCGGAGGACGCTCGGATCGGCTACATGTCGACGCGCGTATGGGGATGCCCTACCACCGCGATGTGGACGTTCAAGCTCGGACCTGCGCGCGCCAAGGAGATGATGTTCACCGGGAACATGATCGACGGGCGCAAGGCGGCGGAGTGGGGGCTGGCGAATGTCTGCGTTCCGGTGGAGCGGCTCGAGGCCGAGACGCGAAAGCTCGCCGACCGGATTGCCGGCGTTCCGAAGAGTCACCTCGCCATGCACAAGATGGTCGTCAACCAGGTCATGCTGACCATGGGTCTCGAGCAGACGCAGTCGCTCGCGACGCTCTTTGACGGCATCACGCGTCACAATCCTGAGGGGTTGTGGTTCAGGCGGTACGCGCAGAAGCACGGTTTCAAGGCGGCCATCGAATGGCGTGACAGCGGCCGCCCGATCCCGGAACGCGACGAGGCACGCAGGTTGATTCACGAAATGAAGGGTATTGACTGACGCCGTCGGGAGCGCGAGCGATGTCGGCGCCATTCATTCATCGAAGAACGTCCGGAGAAACGAATGAGCATTAAGAACAGTACGTCGGATGACGTGCAGGCCTATCGCGCGGTCGAGCGGATTTATCACTCCTATCTTACGGGTCTCATCCTTCATCTCTCGTCGCGCGCCGGGGCGGCTCGCGCTGCTGAGATCGTGTTCAGAATGTTCCGCCGCCAGCAAGCGACCCATTTCGTCGCTGGCCTCAAAAAGCTCGGTTTGGACGGCTTGCCCCATGCAGTCGCCAGCGCACAGTACAACTACCTCGCCAATCAGATCGGCGGCGTAAAGGTCGAATACGTCTATGAGAGCGACAAGAAGGCATGGATTCGTTATCCGCCTCCCCGGTGGCTTTGGTATGGTACCGCAATCTGCGGAATTCCCTCGGAAGTGTCTCGCGGGATGCTCAGGGGATGGCACGGCAACAACGGCGTGGTTCTCGGTAACCCTCGCCTGGGCTTCGTCTGCACGGGACAGACCGTCGACGGGCAGCCCGGCCTGGAGGGATATTACCGGGAGTACGATCACGAACTTTCTCCGGAAGAGCGGCTGCAATTTTCGCCCGGAGAGCGATGCCCTCCATTCAGGCCAGAACTTGCGCCACGCCTTGGCGAAACGAATTGGCCAGAAAGTCGCTTGAGAAAGGCCCTCCGCAATTACGCGATGGACTACATCACGTCGATCCTGCCTGAAATGATGTCGGTGCTCGGACCGGCCGAGGGAGGTCACCTGGGAGGTTTAGCCGCTCGATTGATCGGCATGCACACGTTCGACGATGTTGCGTCCATGCTCGGTGGAGTGGACCGAGGTGTCGCAGGTTTTGCAACCGCACTTACGAGGCTGTTACGTGGCCAAGGCGATGACGCCGAGATGCATCTTGAAGGCAGCACGGCGATCGTAAGGCAAACGACGTGGCGCCTCATGTCTGGGAGGGAGCAAATGTCTCCCGCCATATTCGATGCGTGGAATGAGCTGTGGCTGGGCGCTGCACTGGCTCACGATCGTTTCATGCGCGTCACCCTGATCAGCCGCCGAGATGCCGGTGATCCGGTCTGGGCATGGGAGATTCGACAGGGCCATTGAATGAATTGACCTGAATCAACCAGCTTGTGGGAACGCGAGCGATCCTATAATTGGGTTGGAAGCGACCTTGAACCAATTCACTTGCATGATCCTCCCGTTTTTCATGCAGTTGCGATCGCAGGCGTGCGCTTTGGAGCAATGCGACGCGTCCGCGACATCGCAGCAAGTGAAAAGCCGTACCTCACGTGTGATCAGTTGGTCCATCCTCGGAAAGCAAGCTGGTTCTCCAGGCTGCTGCTCCCGCCAAGCGGGGAGGTCGAGGCCGTCGCGCCTGCCACGAGGCCGGTGTATGGTCTCCGCGTCTCGCTCGCGCTCTTCCTGATATCGCTGGGCGCCATCGCCGCCGTGTGGTGGTGGTTGGGGACGCCGGTCCAATTGGTGCGCGCACCCATCGATCCAAACGACAAGGTCCAATGCATCTCATACGCCCCGTTCCGCAGCCATCAGACCTCGCTTTCGTCCGCGACGCAGGTATCGCGTGAGCAGATCGCGGAAGATCTCGCCCAGCTTGCGGAGATATCCGACTGCATCCGTACCTATGCGACCGATCTTGGTCTCGACCAAATCCCCGAGCTTGCAGCCCGAGCGGGGTTGAAGGTCATCCAGGGTATTTTCCTCGACAAGGACCAGCAGAAGAATCGAGCGCAGATCTCAACGGCGATACGCCTCGCCAGGGAGTATCCCGGGACCGTCATCGCGTTGGTGGTCGGCAACGAGACCTTGTTGCGCAAGGACATAACGGTCTCCGATCTCGCCGACACGATCCGCTCGGTCAAGGCGCAGGTCAGTGTCCCCGTGACCTATGCCGACGTCTGGGAATTCTGGCTCGGCAGTCGTGAGCTCTACGACGCCGTCGACTTCGTCACGATTCACATCCTGCCATATTGGGAGAACGTGCCGATTCCGGCAGAAGCGGCTGCCACGCACGCCGACGCAATACGCCGGCAGGTCGCGGCGGCCTTTCCGGGCAAGGAGATCCTGATCGGCGAAGTAGGCTGGCCGAGCCAGGGACGGATGCGGGGATCGGCGTTGCCGTCGCGTATCAACCAGGCCCGGGTGGTCTCGGAGGTTCTCGACCTCGCCCGGCGCGAGAATTTCCGCTTCAACCTGTTCGAGGCCTACGACGAATCCTGGAAGCGAGAGATCGAGGGCACAGTCGGCGGATCATGGGGCCTGTTCGGAGGCGAGCAGCGCGTGCTCAAATATCCTGCCGGCATCCCCGTCAGCAACTTTCCGCTCTGGAAGCTGCAAATGAGCTGCGGAATTGCGCTCGCGACCCTGGTGTTCGCCGCGGCATGGTTGACCTCGCGTCGCAAGCCCGCGAGCCCTGGCCTGGCTTCATGGCTCGGGGTGGCGATATCGGCGACGGCAGCCGGAATCCTGTTTGGCGTGGACGCCCAAAAGGTGTTCTTTGAAAGTGTCGGAGCGGGTGGCTGGCTCCTTTGGAGTTCTCTGCTGCTGGCCGCGACGATTTCGCCGGTGCTTGGTGCCAACGCTCTCATGTCGGGGCGTCCACCGCCGAGTTTTCAGGAGTTGCTCGGTCCGAAAGGCTACCGGACGGAAACGATGGTCGCAACCATGCACGGGTTGGCCTTGATCGTGACCGTCGTGATCGGTGCGGCCACCGCACTAGGGCTCGTGTTCGACCCGCGCAACATCGATTTTCCTTTTGCAGCACTCACCATGGCAGCGTTGCCTTTTGCAGCGATGACGCTGCTCAATCCATCCGGGAAGGGAAGTCGTCCTGTGGCGGAGTCGCTGTTTGCCGGCGTGTTCGTCGGAGCGGCGATCTATGTGACCGTCAACGAGGGGACGGCGAACTGGCAGGCGATGTGGACTTGCGCCGCCTACCTCCTGCTTGCCGCGACGCTGTGGCGGGCCCGCGCCTGAGAAGGGCACGACATGACCCGCCGTGCCTGCGCGAGCACCACCTTGATGCGGCCGATCGAGAGCGTTGAACTTTGAGCAGGCGGGTGCGCAAGGATGCGACAAAAAATTTTCACCGAGTCCCCTTGAACAAAGATGAACCTGTTCCTAGGTCGTTTGCCGCCCGGGGGCCGGTTCCGGACCCGGATTTTGGACATCGCTGAACCTACCCAAGGAGGATGTGCATGCATTTCCGCCCGTTGCACGATCGCGTGCTCGTGCGCCGCGTCGATGCCGAGGAGAAGACCGCCGGCGGCATCATCATTCCCGACACCGCCAAGGAGAAGCCGCAGCAGGGCGAGATCATCGCCGCTGGGCCGGGTGCGCGTAACGAGCAAGGCCAGCTCGTGCCACTCGACGTCAAGGTCGGCGACCGGGTGCTGTTCGGCAAGTGGTCAGGCACCGAGGTCAAGATCGATGGCGAAGAGTTCTCGATCATGAAGGAAAGCGATCTTCTCGGCGTGGTCGAACAGGCCGGCACGCTGAAGAAGGCGGCGTAACACTGACGGTCATCGACAGAAAGGAGAGTGGCAACATGGCTGCCAAGGACGTGAAGTTCGCGACCGAGGCTCGCGAGCGCATGCTGCGGGGCGTCGACACGCTGGCGAATGCGGTGAAGGTCACGCTCGGTCCAAAGGGACGCAACGTCGTCATCGAAAAATCGTTCGGCGCGCCGCGCATCACCAAGGACGGCGTCACCGTCGCCAAGGAGATCGAACTGGAGGACAAGTTCGAAAACATGGGCGCCCAGATGGTGCGCGAGGTCGCGTCAAAGACCAGTGATCTTGCCGGAGACGGCACCACGACGGCGACGGTGCTGGCGCAGGCCATCGTCAAGGAAGGTGCCAAGGCCGTCGCCGCCGGCATGAACCCGATGGACCTCAAGCGCGGCATCGACCTTGCCGTGGAGGCGATCGTGACCGATCTCAAGTCGCACGCCAAGAAGGTCACCTCCAACGACGAGATCGCCCAGGTCAGCACCATCTCCGCCAACGGCGACACCGAGATCGGCCGCTTCCTGGCGGATGCCATGCAGAAGGTCGGCAATGAGGGCGTGATCACGGTCGAGGAAGCCAAGAGCCTGCACACCGAACTCGAGGTGGTCGAGGGCATGCAGTTCGACCGCGGCTATGTCTCGCCCTACTTCGTCACCAACCCGGAGAAGATGAGGGTCGAGCTCGAAGATCCCTATGTGCTGATCCACGAGAAGAAGCTCTCCAGCCTGCAGTCGATGCTCCCGCTGCTCGAGCAGGTCGTGCAATCGGGCAAGCCGCTGCTGATCATCGCTGAGGAGGTCGAGGGCGAGGCGCTTGCGACTTTGGTCGTCAACCGTCTGCGCGGCGGCTTGAAGGTCGCCGCCGTCAAGGCGCCGGGATTTGGCGACCGCCGCAAGGCGATGCTGGAGGATATCGCGATCCTCACCGGCGGCACGGTGATCTCCGAAGATCTCGGCATCAAGCTCGAGAACGTCACAGTGAAGATGCTGGGCCGTGCCAAGAAGGTGGTGATCGACAAGGAGAACACCACGATCGTCGATGGCGCCGGCGCCAAGAAGGACATCGAGGCGCGAAGCCAACAGATCAGGACGCAGATCGAGGAAACCACCTCGGATTACGATCGCGAGAAGCTGCAGGAGCGGCTGGCCAAGCTCGCCGGCGGCGTCGCGGTGATCCGGGTCGGCGGAGCGACCGAGGTCGAGGTGAAGGAACGCAAGGATCGCGTCGACGATGCCCTGCATGCGACGCGGGCCGCTGTCGAGGAAGGCATTCTGCCTGGCGGCGGCGTTGCACTGCTGCGCTCCCTCAAGGCGCTCGACGGCGTCAAGACCACCAATGCCGACCAGAAGGCGGGGGTCGAGATCGTGCGTCGCGCCATCCAGGTGCCGGCCCGGCAGATCGTTCAGAATGCGGGCGAGGATGGCTCCATCGTCGTCGGCAAGCTCCTCGAAAATCAGACCTACACCTGGGGCTTCAATGCCGCGACCGGCGAGTACCAGGACATGGTCCAGGCGGGCGTGATCGATCCTGCCAAGGTGGTGCGCACCGCCTTGCAGGACGCGGCCTCGGTCGCTTCGCTGCTCATCACGACCGAAGCGCTGGTCGCTGACAAGCCGAAGAAGACAGAAGCGGCAAGCGCCCCCCCCATGGACTTCTAGGGATGAGCGAGCCCGGCCGAGCGGCCGGGCTCGTTCTTCGCGTGCTCTGTTCTGATCAATTGGATCTGTTCTCGAACGAAAGGAGGATGAGATGATCAACGATCGTGCTTTCTCCGCTCGCGGGGAAGCCACCCAGAAAACGCTGCGGCGACTCGCCGCCTTGGCCGTTGGTGCCGGCCTCTCCCTCGTGCCCTTCGCAGCCTACGGCGCCGAAAGCTCGAGCTCTGCCGCCAAGGCGGCGGACACTTTCGAGCGGCTGGCCTTGCCGCCGATCCCGTACCTGGACACGATGCCGTGGTCGAGCTGGCAACGGGGCAGCCCGACTATGAAGGTGGATACGCTGCTGTCGCCGGTTCTGGGGCCATCCGGTATCCGGCTCGATGTCACGCCGCTGGATCGGAACCGTCCAGAGCCTGCCATGAGCTGAGGTCGTAGAGCGGCCGGGAGGCCGCTCCCTCCCGGTTCTCGCCATCTCGGCAGTCCAATGCAGAGGGGAAACGCCGCGGGGGACTACGCCCGCCCGGAATAGAGATCTGCAAAGCGTTCGCGCAAGACGTTCTTCTGCACTTTTCCCATCGCGTTGCGCGGCAGCCCCTCGACGAACACGACGCGCTTCGGCTGCTTGAACTTTGCCAATCGTCCCGACAGCGCCGCGAGAATGGCGCGTTCGTCGACCGATGAGCCCGGCGACCGAACCACCGCCGCGGTGACACCCTCGCCAAAATCGGCGTGCGGCACGCCGACGACCGCGCTCTCGGAAACGCCGGGAATCGCGTCGATCTCGGTTTCGATTTCCTTGGGATACACGTTGAACCCACCGGTAATGATGAGGTCCTTGCCGCGCCCGACGATGTGCAGATAACCATTCGCATCGAATTTGCCGAGATCGCCGGTGATGAAGAAGCCGTCGGCACGGAACTCGGCCGCGGTCTTGTCCGGCATGTTCCAGTAGCCCGCAAAGACGTTCGGCCCCTTCACCTCGATCATGCCGACCTCGCCAACGGGGAGCATTGCGCCGGTTTCGGGATGGGTGACGCGAACCTCGACGGCGGGAAGCGGCCGGCCAACCGACCCGGCGATGCGAGACCCCTCGTAGGGATTGGAGGCGATCATCCCGGTCTCGGTCATGCCGTAGCGTTCCAGAATCGCGTGCCCGGTCCGCTTCTTCCAGGCCCGGTGTGTCTCGGCCAGAAGCGGCGCCGAGCCGGCGACGAAAAGCCTCATGTTGGCGGTGCTTCGCTCGTTCAGGTCAGTGCTCTCGAGCAGGCGGACATAGAAGGTCGGCACGCCCATCAGAACCGTGCTGCGCGCCATCGTTGCCAGAATGCGTTCGGCGTCGAACTTCTGCATGAACAGGATGCGCGCGCGTGCGGCGAAGCTGACGTTGCAGGCCACGAAGAGCCCGTGAACGTGATAGATCGGCAGGGCATGGATCAGCACGTCCTTGCTCGAATAACGCCACTCCTGGACGAGCGTCAGGGCGTTCGAAGAAAGATTGCCGTGTGTCAGCATGGCTCCCTTCGAGCGGCCGGTCGTGCCCGACGTGTAGAGGATGGCCGCAAGATCGTCAGTCGTCCTGGCGACGGTTTCAAATCGCACCGGGAAGTCTGCCGCAGCTTCGACGAGCGAACCCTTGCCGCGGTGATCGAGCGTCTCGACGCGGCCGCCCGCCTTGGCGGCGATGGCGCGCAACTCGGCCTCTTCTCTGGGATCACACACGATCAACGTCGGCTGCGCGTCGCGGATGAAATACTCGGTCTCAGTCGGCGTATAGGCTGTGTTGAGGGGCAGATAGACCGCGCCAGTGCGCAGCGTTGCGAGATAGAGCGCGACCGCCTCGACGGATTTCTCCACCTTGACCGCGACGCGGTGGTTCGGGCCGATGCCGATACTGGCGAGGAAGTTTGCGAACCTGCCGTTCAGCGCAGCAAGTTCGGCATAGCTCAACGCCGTGCCGTCGTCCTTCTCGATGCAGATGGATTGGTCGGACGCCGCGCCGGCCAGCAGGCGATCGTACAGGTTCGAGGTCATGACGAGATCTTCCGTTGCGAGTTGGTGTGAGGACTGGGAACGAGGTCCCGCGATGACAGTTTCGCGCGAAGCGCCTTCTTCACCTTGTCGGACGCGACGACCGTGCCATGCTCGGCAAAGGCCTCGTGGTTCGCCTCGATGCGCTCGAGCGCGTAGAGATAGTTCACCATCAGCCCGTAGGATTGCTTCATTCCCTTGGCGGAGGCATCGCCGAGGAAATTCAGCCGTTCCAGGCGCGCGCCGTTACCGAGATGGAAGCGGGCGACCGCGTCCACCGGCTTGCCTGACGGCAGTTTCGCCTTCAGGAAGTAATAGGCGGCGAGCGCCGTGATCGCCTCCTTTGCCTGCGCGATGTCGCCGCCGTCGTCGAGCGCGGCCAGCGCGCGTCGCGTCTCCTCATCGATCGCGGCGGAGGCCTCGGTCTTGAGCTCGCGCCGCACCCAGCCGGCAAAGCCGGGAACGGGAGACAGCGTGACGAAGGTCTTCAGGTTCGGCAGCTCGCGGGCGAGGTCCTGCACCACCTGCTTGATCAGGAAATTGCCGAACGAGACGCCGGCCAGGCCCTTCTGCGTGTTCGAGATCGAGTAGAACACGGCCGTTGTCGCCTCGTGCGCGGCAATCGCCTCGCGCGATTTGTCTAGCAATGAGCCGATCGCGCCGGGAATCTCCTTCGTCAGCGCGACCTCGACGAAGATCAGCGGCTCGTCGACCAGCTGCGGATGAAAGAATGCGTAGCAGCGGCGATCCGGTGGCTCCAGTCGGTTGCGTAAGTCGTCCCAGTCCTGGATGGCGTGGACGGCTTCATATCTGATGATCTTTTCGAGGATGTTGGCCGAGGTGGTCCAGTCGATCGGTCGCAGCACGAGAAAACCCCGGTTGAACCAGGACGAGAACAGATGAACGAAATCGTCGTCAACCGGCTGGAGCTCGGGATGCTCGCGCAGCAGCGCGAGCAGCACCTCGCGCATCCGCACCAGCGACGATGTTCCACCGGGCGCAAGGTTGAGGCGCCGGATCAGCTCCTGCCGGCGCGGCTCTGCGGCGGCATGGAGCGCCTCGAGCTTGCTTCCATCGCCGCCCTCCTTGCGCTGGTAGGCGGCGATCGCGAGCTCGATCGCGCGCCGGTCGGGCCCGAACCGGTCGGCGAGGGAGGATAGAAACTTGAGCCGCTGCGGCTCGGCCGCCCGCTCGAAGGCCGCAAGCAGCGATTGCGCGATCGCAACGCCGGAGGCTTCGCCGCGCCGGGAAAGTAGCGCCTCGCCGAGAAGCTCGAGGTCGCGATCCTCGCCGACATCGCGATCCGGCTTGATGCCGAGAACCGCGCGGCCGCGTTGCGTCAACGTGTCGATCAGCCCTTGCAGGAATTCGGGCGCCGCAATGCGTCCGGATCGGATGTCGTTCAGCATCGTTCATGCCTCCTCGGTTAACGCGACGGCGCGCCCATCACCAGATTGGGCAGAAAAGTGGAGATCGACGGCACCAGGCAGAGCAGGACGACCGCGAACGCCATCAGCAGGACGAAAGGCAGCGTGCCCCAGATCACGTCCCGCAACGGGATGTCGGGCGCGATGTTCCTGATGACGAAGATGTTGAGTCCGACCGGTGGATGGATGAGGCCCATCTCCATCACGATCGTCATCACCACGCCGAACCAGATCAGGTCGAAGCCGGCGGCCTTGAGCGGCGGCAGGATGATCGGCGCGGTCATCAGGATGATCGAGACCGGCGGCAGGAAAAAGCCGAGCACGACCACCAGCACCAGGATCGCGCCCAGCAGCACCCATCGCGACAGCTGCATCGCCACGATCGCCTGCGCCGCCGCCTGGCTGATGTGGAGATAGCTCATCACATAGGAGTAGAGCAGCGACATGCCGATGATGAGCATCAGCATGGTCGATTCCTTCAGCGTCGATTCCAGGATCGGGCCGAGATCCCGCGGGCGCCACACGCCGTAGATCGAGGCGATCAGGACCAGCGCCAGGATGCCGCCGAGGCCGGCGGTTTCCGAGGGCGTCGCATAGCCGCCATAGAGCGCGATCATGACGCCGCTGAGCAGCACGACGAAGGGCAGCACGCGCGGCAGCGCGCCGAACCGCATCGCCATGGTGAAGCGCTCGTTCGACAGGATCGGATGCTGCGCCGGATCGGCGGCATAGGCGCGCTGCGCCGCGTTGTATTCGGCCTTGAACCTCAGCACCGCGTAGATCGCGAACAGCAGCACCAGCAGGAGGCCCGGTCCGATGCCGGCGAGGAAGAGGCGTCCGAGCGACTGCTCCGCCGCGACCGCGTAGAGGATCATGGTGATCGAGGGCGGCAGCAGGATGCCCAGCGTGCCGCCGGCGGCGATCACGCCCGCGGCGAAGCCGCCGGAATAGCCGCGCTTGCGCATCTCGGGGATACCGGCCGAGCCGATTGCCGAGCAGGTGGCCGGAGACGATCCGGCCATCGCGGCGAACAGCGCGCAGGCAAACACATTGGCGATGCCGAGACCGCCGGGAATGCGGCCCATCCAGACATGCAGTGCGCTGTAGAGGTCCTGTCCCGCCTTCGACTTGCCGATCGCGGCGCCCTTCAGGATGAAGAGCGGGATCGCCAGCAGCGTGATCGAGGCCATCTCCTCGTAGACGTTCTGCGTCACCGTATCGAGCGATGCGGTGGGCATGAAGTAGTACATGAAGACGACGGCGACCGCGCCGAGTGCGAGGGCGATCGGCATGCCCGAGGCCATGACGGCGAGGGTCGCACCACCATACATCAGTCCGACGGCAAGCGTGCTCATTTGCTCCTCCATGCGTCGATGCTCGCGGCGAGCTGAAGCGCGATCTGCAGCGTCATCAGGGTCATGCCCAGCGACATCATGCTGTAGGGAATCCACAGCGGCGGAGCCCAGGTCGATCCGGACACCTGGCCGTCGACCCAGGCTTCGTGGAACAGCGTCCAGGATTTCCAGGCGAAGAAGCCGCAGAACAGCAGGCTCGCCACGTCGACCACGAGCATGCGGATCGCGTTGCCGCGTTTCGACAGGTAGCCGGTGAGGGCCTCGATGCCGATATGGCCGCGCCCGGCCTGCACGAACGCGGTGGACAGGAACGTGGCGCCGACCAGCAGGAACACCGCGGCCTCGTCCTGCCAATAGGTGGCCGCGTTGAAGAAGTAGCGCGCGCCGACGCTGTAGCTCAGGATCGTGCTCGCGACGATGAGCGCGATCGAGCAGAGCACGACGATTGCCCTGTTGAGCAGGGTCATCGCGCGGCTGATGCGTCCCACGGGGGACCCGGAGCGCGCCGCGGGCACGGCGGCGGAATGGCCGAGATCGATGCCGTGCGCGCTCATGAGCCGGCCTCCATGGCAAGCTTGATCAGGCGGGCGCAGTTCTCGTTCTTGCCAGCGTAGTCCTTCCAGGCGGTGTTGCGCGCAAGCTCACGCCAGGCCTGAACCGTCTTGTCGTCGAGATCGTGCACCGTTGCGCCGGCGGCCTGGTAGACCTTGGCGACGCGGACGTCGTCCTCCACGGCCGCAGCGCGGCCGAACGCTTCGAGCTCGGTGCCGACCGAGACGATGATGTCGCGCTCCTCGCTCGAAAGCCGGTCGAACACCGCCTTCGACATCACGAGCGGCTCGAGCATGAACCAGTAGCTCTTGGCTCGCCCGGTCGTCAGATGCTTGGCGAGCTCCTCCAGGCGGAACGAGGTCAGGCTGGTGGACGAGGTGAGGGCGGCATCGCAGGCGCCGGTCTGCATCGCCGCATAGAGTTCGTTGGAGGGCAGCGACAGCACCGAGGCGCCGGCAGCCTGCAGCACGAGATCCATCTCGCGCGAGCCGCCGCGGATCTTCATGCCCTTGGCATCGCCGACCTCGACCAGGGGGCGCGCACGGCTGGCGACGCCGCCGGCCTGCCAGATCCAGGTGATGATGACGAGACCCTTGGCGGCAAGGAATTTGCTGAACTCCTGGCCGATCGGCTTGTTCTTCCAGCCGAGGCCTTCGTCGTAACCGGTGACGAGGCCCGGCATCAGGCCGATGTTCAACTCGGGAAGATCGCCGCCGGCGTAGGAGATCGGGATGAGGCTCATGTCGAGCGCGCCTTTGCGCATCGCTGAGACCTGCGCGTTGGTCTTCATCAGCGACGAGCCCGGATAGATCTCGGCGGTCATCGCACCTTTGCTGCGCTCCTGGATCTGCGCCGCGAAACGCCGGCAGAGCCGGTCGCGGAAATCGCCCTCGGTTGCGGTGCCTCCAGGAAACTGGTGCGAAATCTTCAGGGCCGTGGCCGCACGCGCCTCTCCGAACCGGAGCAGCGCCGGGGCCGCGATGCCCAGGGCCAGGGCTTGGCGTCTCGAAATCCTCATTCCATACCTCCTGTCGCCAAATTGCATTTTTTATTTCTAATCTTGCATACAATTACCATATGAACTGCATGCTGTATGTTTTGTCAAGCGTATGGTATGGAGCTGTGAGATCGGATGTATACAATGAGCCAGGCCTTCAGACTGAAGCAGTCGATCGAAGATGCTGTGATTGCAGGGGAATTTCAGCCCGGCGATCGCTTGGACGAAGCCTCGCTGGCGGAGCGATTCGGCGTGTCGCGGACACCCATCCGGGAAGCGCTGCTGCAGCTCGGGGCCGAAGGCTTCATCGATGTTCGCCCGCGACGCGGCGCCATTGTCAGCGTCCCGTCACCAACCCGGCTGTTCGAGATGTTCGAGACCATGGCCGAGATCGAAAGCGCCTGCGGACGGCTGGCCGCACGGCGGCTGACGCCGGACAATGATGCGGCGATGGAAGCTGCGCACCGGGCCTGCGAGACGGCCGCGCGGAACGGCGACAGCGAGCAGTACTACGCCGACAACCGCAACTTCCACGAAGCGATCTACCGCGCCAGCCGCAACAGCTTCCTGGCCGATCAGGCTTTCGCCTTGCACAAGCGTTTGAGCGCCTATCGCCGCATCCAGCTTCGGGCGCGCAACCGGCTGCTGCAATCGCTGCAGGAGCATGCCGGCATTCTGGAAGCGATCCGTGCCGGCGACGAGCAATTGGCCGCAACCCGCCTCCACGACCACGTCCTGGTGCAAGGCGAACGGTTCTCGGACATGGTCCTTGGCCTTTCACCCGGCGGCCAATCTCCTGCCGAAAGCAGGAGGCAGACGGCGAAATAAACGTGGCTGCCGTGCGGCGCGCCAGTTAGATGGCCCGCAGCCCTTCCTTGGGCATCTCCCGGATCAGCGCATCGATATCGTTCTGCTCGAGCGTCTCCTTCTCCAAGAGCTTCTTCGCGGCGCGGTCCAGGATCGGCCGGCGCGTGTTCAGGATGCCCTGGGTGCGTTGGAAGACCTGATCGACGATGGCCTTCACCTCGCGATCGACCGCGGCTGCAGTCTCTTCCGCATAGTCGCGCTCGCGCGCCGGATAGGGGCGGTCGGCGCCGGCAAGGAAGTTGCCGGGGTCGCGCTCGTAGGCGACGCCGCCCAATCTCTCGGACATGCCGTAGCGCGTCACCATGCTGCGGGCGATGTCGGTCACGCGGCGCAGATCGTCGGCCGCACCCGTGGACAAATGACCGAACACGATCAGCTCCGCGGCGCGGCCGCCGAGCAGCACCGCCATCTTGTTCTCCAGCTCCTCCTTGGTCATCAGGAAGCGGTCTTCGATCGGTCGCTGAATGGTGTAGCCGAGCGCGCCGACACCGCGCGGGATGATCGAGACCTTGTGCACGGGATCGGTCCCCGGCAACGAGAGGGCGACGAGGGCGTGGCCCATCTCGTGATAGGCGACGATCTCGCGTTCCCTGGTGTTGAGCAGGCGGTTGCGCTTTTCGAGGCCCGCGACCATGCGCTCGACCGCATTGTTGAAGTCAATCATGCTGACCGCGTCGGCCCCTCGACGTGTCGCCAGAAGCGCCGCTTCATTGACGAGATTGGCGAGGTCCGCGCCCGTGAAACCCGGGGTGAGCGCTGCAACGGCGTCTGCATCGACGCCGTCCGCCAGCCGCACCTTCTTCATGTGCACCTTCAGGATCTCGATGCGGCCCTTCTTGTCGGGCCGGTCGACCAGCACCTGCCGGTCGAAGCGGCCGGCGCGGAGCAGGGCGGGATCGAGGATTTCGGGCCGGTTGGTGGCGGCGAGGATGACGAGCCCCGACCGCGAATCGAAGCCGTCGAGTTCGACGAGCAGCTGGTTGAGCGTCTGCTCCTTCTCATCGTGGCCGCCCGCGAAAGCGCCGATGCCGCGGGCGCGGCCGAGCGCGTCGAGCTCGTCGATGAAGATGATGGCCGGAGCCTTTTCATGGGCCTGCTTGAACAGGTCCCGCACCCGCGCGGCGCCGACGCCGACGAACATCTCGACGAACTCCGAACCCGAGATCGAGAAGAACGGCACTCTCGCCTCGCCGGCAACGGCCTTCGCCAGCAGGGTTTTGCCTGTGCCCGGAGGGCCGACCAGCAGCACGCCTTTCGGCATGCGGCCGCCGAGCCGGCCATAGTCGGTCGGGTTCTTCAGGAAATCGACGACCTCGCGAAGCTCGTCCTTGGCCTCATCCACTCCGGCGACGTCGGCAAAGGTGACCCCGGTGTTGGATTCGACATACACCTTGGCCTTGCTCTTGCCGATGGCCATCAGCCCACCGCCGATCCCGCCGCCTTCCGCCATGCGGCGGCCGATGTACCACCAGACCCCGAAGAACAGCAGCACGGGCATGACCCACGACAAAAGGTCACGCAGAAACGTGCTCTCGATCTGGCCGGTGAATCGGACGTTGTATTTCTCCAGCTCCTGCGCAACGTCCTGATCGACGCGCGTGGTGACGAATTGTTTTTGCCCGCCGGGCAGCGGCTCCTTCAGTGTGCCCTGCAGGGTGCGGTCGGAAATGCCGACGGCATCGACTTTCCCCTGGCGCAGCAATTGCTGGTATTCACTGTAGGGGATCACGGCGGTCTGGTGCGCCGTGGAGATCAGATACTGGATCAAGAAGACCGCGAAGATCGCGGCCACAGCATATCCAAGATTGAAACGGATATTCTTGTTCATGCGAGAGCCAGATCCGATCGTGTTGCGGCCGCGCCGCGTCGAGGCGCATTTTTGCGCGCTCGGGCCCGGT
Organism: Bradyrhizobium vignae; assembly: GCF_900324035.1. Classification (NCBI taxonomy): domain Bacteria; kingdom Pseudomonadati; phylum Pseudomonadota; class Alphaproteobacteria; order Hyphomicrobiales; family Nitrobacteraceae; genus Bradyrhizobium; species Bradyrhizobium vignae. Next base: position 5,627,539 of record NZ_LS398110.1, on the reverse strand, counting down.
ACGCGGCCGGACCTGCATCGTTATCGACAAAACTTCTCCTGCTGCCTTCAGTTCCGGATACGCCAGTGCGCTTGGGGTGAGAGGCGCAGGCCGGGCCCTTGCTCAGCCGCCGCAGCCGGTGTGTCGCAGCGGCAACAGCCGGTGCTTTTCCGCGGGTTGTAACCGGGTTGGCGCTCGCGCGCCCTTGCGAAGGGCGTCCCGGTTCCAACATAGGCACGGACCACGCGCCGGCGGGCGGTGCGGTGGCGAGACGGCTACCGGCAGCGAGTGAGCAATCATGCGCGTGTTCGTTCGAATCGCGATCCTTCTATCTGCCATCTGGTGTCTAGCCGACCCGAACGCAGCTTGCGCACACGCCATCATCGTGTCGTCCTCGCCGGCGGCCGGTGCGACCGTATCGGGCGATGCGGTCGCGATCAGCCTGCATTTCAACAGCCGGATCGATCGCGCCCGTTCCAAGCTGACGCTGCTGGCTCCGAACGGCGCCGCGCAGGCGCTGACGCCCGCGGCCGATGCGCCGGCCGACGAGCTCAAGGCCGAGGCGGCGCGGCTTTCCAGTGGCGCCTGGCACCTGCGCTGGCAGGTGCTGAGCGTCGACGGACACATCACGCGCGGCGACATTCCGTTCATCGTTCACTGACCTCACCTTGTACCTGTTTCTCGACATCTTCGGCTATCTGTCGGTCGTCCTGCGCGGCCTGATCCTGATCGCCCAATCCTTCGCACTCGGCGGTCTCGCCTTTCAGATGCTTTTGTGGGGGCCGTTGCAGCCGCAGCTCTCCGTGTTCGGCCTCTCGATCGAGGAGAAATGCCTGACGGTGCTGAAGGCCAGCGCCTTCGCGTGGGCGATCCTCACCGTCGCCTCGCTCGGCCTCAATACCGCCGCGCTGGTCGGAACGCTCCAGGTGCCCTGGAGCGAAGCTGTCACCGCCGATTTCGGCCGGGCGGACTTCGTCATCGCGATATGTGCATTCGGCCTCGCCGTACTGGCGAATGGTCGCGCGCAGGGCCTGCGATCCGCTGCGCTCCTCGCGCTTGCGCTGCTCGCGCTCGCGATGCAGACCAGGCTGACCCACGCGGCGAGCCGGCCGGTCGTCAGCTGGCCGCTGCTCCTGTCCAATGCCGGACACATGCTGGGCGCCGCGATCTGGATCGGCGGGCTTCCCTATTTCCTGATCGCGCTGAACGGCTGCAAGTCGTCCTCCGACTGGCGTCTCATCGCACGGCGCTACTCGCTGATGTCCATGGCCGCAGTCGCGGCCATCGTCGGCGGCGGTCTCGTCATGGCCTTCGATTACATCGGCTCAATCGAGGCGATCTACGGCACCGCCTATGGCGTCATGACCCTCGCCAAGGTCGGGTTGCTGCTGATGCTGCTCGCGCTTGGCGCGGGCAATTATTTCCTGGTCGAGCGGCTGCGGCGCGACGCCGCAACGCCCATCGTTCGCCTCAAGCGCTTCGCCGAGGTCGAGGTCGGCATCGGTCTCACCGTTCTGCTCGCCGCTGCGTCGCTGACGTCATTGCCGCCCGGCGTCGATCTTTCGCGCGATCGCCTGAACTGGCAGGAGATCGTCGAGCGCGCTACGCCGCAATGGCCGCCGCGCCTGACCAGCCCGGACTACGACAAGCTGACCATCGCGCAGCTCCAGGCCAGGATCAGCCTGGTTGATGCCGGGCGCAGCAGCGCGCCATCCGCCTACGTTCCCGGCGAAGGCACGATCCTGCCGCGCAACGCCGAGGACATCGCCTGGTCCGAGTACAATCATCACTGGGCCGGCGTCTTCGTGGTGTTGATCGGGCTGCTCGCCTTGATCGAGCATTTTCGCTGGGGCCGCTGGGCGAGGCACTGGCCGCTGCTGTTTCTCGCGATGGCCGCCTTCCTGTTCCTCCGCGCCGACGAGCAGGCCTGGCCGCTCGGGCCGGCCGGTTTCTTCGAGTCGCTTCGTGATCCCGAGGTGGCGCAGCATCGGATCTTCGTGCTGCTGATCGCCGCGTTCGGCCTGTTCGAATGGCGCGTGCGGCTGCGCGGCGACAAGGCCGGACGCGCAGCGCTGGTGTTTCCCCTGACGACCGCGCTCGGTGGTGCGCTGCTGCTCACGCATTCCCATGCCATCGCCAACATCAAGGACCAGCTGCTGATCGAGATGAGCCACACACCGCTGGCGCTGTGCGGCATCGCTGCCGGCTGGGCGCGCTGGCTCGAATTGCGTCTCGATGGTCGCGTCCGCGAGGTCGCGGCGTGGATCTGGCCAGTCGCCTTCGTCCTGGTCGGGCTCGTCCTGCTGGACTACCGCGAAGCCTGAGCGCCCGCTGCCATCTTGCCGTGGCAACCATTCCCTGTAATCTGACCAAAACACCGGGGAAGAGGCCGATGGGAGGAGTTTTGGAGGGCGTGCGCGTGCTCGATTTCGGGCGCTACATCGCCGGGCCATATTGCGCGACCTTGCTGGCGGAGTTCGGGGCCGACGTCATCCGCGTCGAGAAGCGCGACGGCAGCGAGGATCGTTTCGTGGCGCCGGTGGGCGAAGGCGGCGAGGGCGCACTGTTTCTCCAGGTCAATCGCAACAAGAAGTGCATCACGCTCGATCCGATGAAGGCGGAAGGCCAGGAGGTGATGCGCCGCCTGATCGCGACCGCGGACGTCGTGGTTGCCAATCTGCCGCCGCAGACCCTGCGCGCGATGAAGCTCGATTACGAGTCGTTGAAGGCGATCAAGCCGGACATCATCCTGACTACGGCGACTGCGTTCGGCGGGCCGGGCCCCTGGTCTGACCGCGTCGGCTTCGACGGCGTCGGGCAGGCGATGTCGGGTTCGGTCTACATGACGGGCGCGGGCGATCCGCCGTATCGGGCCGCGGTGAACTGGGTCGATTTCGGCACGGCGCTGCATTGCGCGTTCGGCACGCTCGTCGCGCTGATCGAGCGCGGCAAATCCGGACGCGGGCAGATCGTCGAGGGCGCGCTGCTCGCAACCGCTCTGTCCTTCACCAATGCCACGCTGATCGAGCAGGCGGTGATCAACGTCAATCGCGTTCCGACCGGCAATCTCGGCCAGACCGCAGCGCCGGCCGATATCTACCGCACCAAGGACGGCTGGGTGCTCTGCCAGGTCACCGGCCATCCGCTGTTCAAGCGCTGGGCGAGGCTGATCGGCGAGGAGGAGCTTTGGCTGAACGATCCGCGCTTTGCCGACGACATCAGCCGCGGCAACAACGGCCGCATCATCAGCGAGCGGATGGCGCGCTGGTGCGCCGAGCGCACCACGCAGGAAGCCGTCGACGCGCTGGGCCAAGCGATGATTCCGACCGGTCCCGTCCTCAGCCCGCAACAGGCGCTGGATCATCCGCACATCCGCGCCGCCGGTTTCATGCAGGACGTCGATTATCCGGGCCTGCCGAAACAGGCGCCGGTCGCCCGCGCCGCGGTGCGGCTGTCGGAAACGCCGGGCAACATCGCAACGCGTCCGCCGACACTCGGCGAGCACACCGATCTCATCCTCGCCGAGCTCGGCTATGACGAGGCGGCGATCGCGGCGCTTCGGCGAGGCGGCATTATCTAGCTATCAGGGTGCAAGCTCTGGGATGGCGGGCGCTCAAAGCGAGCTGCCGCCGCAGATGACCAGCTGCTGTCCGGTGATGGCGGCGGCTTCGGCCGAGAGCAGGAAGGCGACTGCGCCGGCCACTTCCTCGGGGCGGATGTAACGGCCGAGTGGCGGCAGTCTTGGTGCAACATCAGCGCGCGAGGGATCCTTCAACATCGGCGTCTCGGTCGCAGCCGGCGCAACCACGTTGACCGTGACGCCACGCGGTGCAAGCTCCATTGCCCAGGACCGGGCCAGCGCGATCAGCGCCGCCTTCGTCGCGGCATATTGCCCGCGTCCGGGCGCACCCGATGCGGTTCGGCTGCCGATGAAGACGATGCGCCCGCCCTGTGGAAGGCGCGGTGCCAGGGGCGTCGGCGAGACGCTCGGCAACCTCGACATGCAGCCGCCACATCGCCGCTCCCGCCTCGTGATCGAGCGACCCGAGCTGACCGACCCTCAGCATCCCGGCGGCATGAACCAGTGCGGTCGGCGCGATGCCCGCGACGGTGTCCGCGATGGCCCTGACGTCGGCAAGGTCGAGCGACACATGATCGAAGGCCGGATGCTCCAACAGACCGGGCCGCCGGCTGATCCCGGTGACGCGCCAGCCGTCGCGCAGCAGCCGCTCGACGATCGCAGCGCCAATCCCCGAACTGGCGCCGGTGACGAGAGCGTGAGGCCGCATGTGCATCATCTCAGTCCCGGGCGCCGCGCGTTCACCCATGGTTCGGTCACACGCACATATTTGATGGCGCGGCGGTGGAAGGTGAACGCCATGTGGAGCGCGCCGTCGGCGGTCTGCTTGATGGACGGATAGGACAGCTCGCGATTGCTTTGCTCGCGCGAATTGTTGGTCATGCAATAGCCGTCGCCGGTCTCGACGTTGCGCCTGGTCCAGCTCCGTCCACCGTCGGCCGAGACCGCCAGCGTCATCGGTGCCCGCGGCGCACCCCAGAAGGCGGTGCGTCCGTTCGCCGTGCTGCCGTCGGCGGCGAGGACCGGTGGCAGATCATCTTCGATTTCGTCATAGAGCGAGAGCCGACGCCCGGTTGCGTCATTGGCGCTCGAGTCGTTGAACACGAGTGCGAGATGGCCGTTCACGAGACGCGTAAACTGGATAGACGAGTTGTTGTTGGGAAGCGCGGTCGCAACCGGCGCCGACCAGCTGCTGCCGTGGTCGACGGACCTGCTCTGATAGATGTTGTCGGCCCAGCGGCTGCGATACAGCGCGAGCAGCGAGCCGTCGTCGAGGCGCGCGACGCACATATGCACGCAGCCCCGGCTGCCGGGGACGTCGACGTCCCGCCAGGTCGCGCCGGCATCCGACGAGATCTTCACCGCGCTGGTGTCCTCGTCGCCGTTCCATTTCCGGCCCGGTGTGCTGTGGCAATAGAACACGGGCAGTAGCCAGTCGCCATTGTCGAGCACGACGACCGGCTGGCGGATGAAGGTGCCGCGGCCGCGCTGCTCCGGGAACAGCGTCTCGATCGGGCCCCAACTCTTGCCATTGTCACGCGAGAGGCGGCGGCGGATCAGCGCGGTGTCCTGGTTTCCGGCGAGCTGAGCCGTCCACATCAGCCACAGCGTGCCGTCGGGAGCGGGAAACAGCACCGGGTTCTGCTCCGAACGTCCGGTGTCATCGGAGAGCTTTTCGGCAGGCGACCACTGTGTCGCGCCGCGGGATAGGCGTGAAAAATAGATGGAGATATCCGACATACCCTCCTGCGTGCCGCCGAACCAGACGCAAGCCAGATCGCCGCCCGCGAGCGGCATGAGATTGGCGGCGTGGTTCTGGACGCAAGGCGAGGGGATGAAGGCGTCGAACCGTTCGGGATCACCGGCCACGGCGCGGACGACGCCATCGGCGACGATCTCCATGTCGGCGATCATGTCGAGGTCCTTTCCATCAGGGCATTTCGTTGCGCCGCCCGCGCGCTGGGCGAGCGGCCCAGCACCAGGTGCTCGATTGCCATCACGATCAATGGCGTCGCGGCGGCGACGTACATGTTGTCGATGCCGAACGGGTTGCCCAGCAGGTACCAGACCGTGGTCGACACCGCCGCGCCGATCAGCCCGGCCGTGGCGCCGCGGTTGCTGGCAAACAGCGGCAGATAGAAGCCCATCATCGCCACCATCGTGATCGACAGGCGCAGCGCGCGCGTGAAGAACGACAGCTTGAGGATCTCCGGAACGAAGAAGACGAAGACCAGCGGCACGATGCCGATCAGCACCGAGAACACGCGGGTCATCTTCAGCTCGCGCTCCGGCGTCGGCTTCCAGTATGGAACGTAGAAGTCGCGCACCACGAGCGAGGCGATCGCGAGCGCCACCGTGCAGACGCTGACGAAGATCGAGGCGACGAGCGAGGTGGTCACGAAGGCCGAGGCCAGCGGCGGCATCTTCTCGAGGAACACCGGCAGGGCGTAGAGGCTGTTCATGTCGGGATAGAGGAATTTCGCGGCGACACCGACCAGCGCGAGCAGGATGCCGAGCGGCAGGCAGAACGCGGCAGCATAGAAGGTCGCCTTGCGTGCGTCGTCGGCGCTCGGCGTCGAGGAGATCGCCTGGACGATGAACTGCGTCGAGAAGATCGCGCCGACCGTGCCGAAGGTCCAGGCAAAGATGGTCGCAAAGCCGATCTTGCCGTCCCAGCTGAAATAGTAGGCGGGCAGCTTTGCTTGCATCGGCGCAATCCCGCCGGTCAGCGACATCGCCACCGCAAAGATGATGAGGATGCCGACGACCTTGATGGCGCTGTGCAGGATCGTCACCCAGGCGACGCCCTTCAAGCCGCCGAACACGTAGTAGAAGGTGCTGACGAATGCGATGATGCACATCGCGACGGGCAGGCTGACATGGAGCGCGGTGGCGATCGCGGCTGCCCCGCTGACGTAGTTGCCGACGTTCACCAGCAGCAGGGCGTAGATCATGATCACCGATACCGTGAGCATGGTCGACTTGCCGTATTTCTGCGCGATCGCGGCCGAGATGGTGTATTCGCCGGAATTGTAGAGCTTCTTCACCATCAACAGCCCGAACAGCAAGAAGCCGATCGAGGCGCCGAGCACGGCCCAGCCTGCCGCGATGCCCGATTGGAAGGCCTCCTGCGCCGTGCCGACGGTCGACTTGGCCCCTACGAATTCGCTCATCATCAGCACGCCGACGACGACGGCCGGCATTGCGCGCGCGCCCGTCATGAACTGATCGCTGGTTCGGCTGCGCAGCTTCAGCGTGAGCCAGGACGTGAAGGCGATATAGGCGACGATCATCGTGACGATGAGCGTGCTCTCGCCGTTGAGGATGGCTTGCATCGTTGACGTTTCCTCTGGTGACGCGGACGCGGTGTTGTGAGCCCGCTGTATCCGATTGGATCGGTGTTCGGAATGCGAACAATTGTTCTTTGTCCCCATTAGACCTTCCCGGACAACATGCGTCAAGCGCGCTGAGGCGGGGCCGCCCGGCAGGCGTGCGATCAGCGGGATTCCGGTTGCTTGGTCCAAGGGAAGGCCGGGTTGCGCGGCGAGCCGGCGTCCGCCTGCTACAGCAATTGCTTCAACGCCTCTGCATCGGCCGGCGCTGCGCTCTTCTGGTCGTTGTCGAAATAGACGTAGACATCGCAGCCCTGCCGCTTCCACGACTTGATGCGCTTTGCCCATTGCGTCAGCATGGCCTTGGTGTAGTGCCCGTGATAACGCCCGCTCGGCCCGTGTCCGCGCACATAGACGAAATCCGCGGTGCGCTTCCACGGCGCCGGCGCATCGTGATGATCGGACAGGCACAGCGAGATATTCTCGTCGGCCAGCATCCGCAGGATGCGCGGCTGATACCAGCTCGGATGACGGAATTCGAAGCTGTAGCGCCGCTTCCGTGACAACAGCTTGAAGAAGGACGCGAGCCGGTCCGCATTCGCCTCGAACTGCGGCGGCAGCTGGAACAGGATCGGGCCGGCCTTATCGCCGAGCCGCGAGATGCGGTCCTCCAGCAGCTCGAGGCTGTTGACCGAGCGGTCCGACAGGCGCTTCCAGTGCGTGATGAATTTCGACGCCTTCCAGGCGAACACGAAATCGCGGCCGGTCTGCTCGCGCCATCCCTTCACCGCTTCCGGCGTCGGCGTGCGGTAGAACACGCCGTTCAGCTCGGTGGTGTCGAACTGCCCGGAGTAGTAGCGCAGCTGCTGCTTCAGCGTCACGCCCTCGGGAAAGAACGGGCCTCGCCAGGAGGCATAGTGCCAGCCGGAGGTTCCGATCAGAACGCGCGCCATCGCTCACGTGCCATCCGTTGCCATTTGCCGGAGGGAACGTCCGTGCGGCCGATACGTTGCTCTGGGCATCAACGCAGGACCGGAACCGATGTACGCGCTGTTCGAAGGCAACAAGCAGATCGGCAATCCCTTTCCGACCGAGAAGGAGGTGTGGGAAGCCGCCTTGATCGAGGGCCTCGTGACCGACGTCCCCGTCGCGGACGAGGAGGGCGGCCACCTTTTGCCCGCCGGCTATCATGTCGAGCGGGTGGACGAGGTTTGCGAGCCGCGGCCGGATTGGAAGCTGCCACACGAGATCTCGTGAGCTAGTTCGAGGCCAGCGCCGTCTTGGCGACCTCAGCCATCCAACCGGAGGCCACCGGCAGGATCGCGTCGTTGAAATCGTAGCGCGGGCCATGCAGCTCGGCGCCCTCGCGTAACTCGCCATTGCCGATCCAGACAAAGGCGCCCGGCCGCTGCTGCAGGAAGTGGGCAAAGTCCTCACCGGCCATGCTGGGCGCAAGGTCGCGCCGCACGGGCGCCTGCACCTTTTCCGCGGCGATACGCGCGAGCTCCGCTTCGGCCGGCGTGTTGATCACGACGCCGACGCCCATGACGATCTCGGGCGTGACCTTGACGCCAAAGCCGGTCGCAATCCCCGCGCAGGTGCGTTCGATGCCATCGAGGATGGTGCCCTTGACCGCCTCGCGGTGGTACCGCAGCGTGCCGCGGATGGTGACGCGTCCGGCGATCTGGTTCGGCGCGGTGCCGCCTTCGATCGTGCAGAGCGACAGCACGGCAGTGTCGAGCGGATCGACGCCGCGCGAGGTGACCGATTGCAGCGCCACGATCAAATGGCCGGCGGCCACCACCGGATCGCGCGTCAGATGCGGCATGCCGGCGTGGCCGGCATGGCCCTCGATGGTGATGGTGATGCGCCCGCCGGAGGCCATGACGACACCGTCATGGACCGCGATGGTGCCGGCGGCAAGGCCCGGCCAGTTGTGGAAGCCGAATATCCGCTCCATTGGAAAGCGGTCGAACAGCCCCGCCGCGACCATCGCGCGCGAGCCGCCGAATCCTTCTTCGGCCGGCTGAAAGATGAAATCGACCGTGCCGCTCCAGTCGGCGTCGGCGGCGAGCAGTGCTGCTGCGCCGAGCAGCGAGGCGGTATGGCCGTCATGGCCGCACGCATGCATCACGCCCGATGTCTTTGAAGCGTAGGCCAGGCCGGTGTCCTCGGTGATCGGCAGCGCATCCATGTCGGCGCGCAGGCCCACCCGGCTGCGGGCGTGCCCGCGCTTCAAGGTCGCGACGATGCCGTGCCCGCCGATGTTGGCTTCAAAGGGGATGCCGAGCTCGGCGAGCCTGTCCTGCACGAAGGCGGCTGTGGCTTTTTCCTGGAGCGACAATTCGGGGTGGGCATGCAGGTGCCGGCGCCACGCGGTCAGTTTCTGGTGGAGTTCGGGGGACAAGGTGGGTGTCTCTCGCAAGTTGTCTGTCGCCACCTTAGCGGATTATCGGGCCTACGCATCCCACGCAGGGGTATGGCTCGCGTGCAGCCACACCCTCATGGCCGGGCTTGACCCGGCCATCCACGTCTTGCTTCGTAGCTGAAAAGAACGTGGATGCCGGGACAAGCCCGGGCATGACGGGTGCCCTAAGGCGCCAGCTTCGCAAGGCCCTTCCAGTCAAAGCCGATGCCGTGCCCGGGCCGATCAGGCGCCAGTGCCAGCCCATCCTTCAGCACCAGCGGATGCTCGATATATTTGTCCAGCCCGAACCCGTGCGCCTCCAGATAGGAGCGGTTCGGGCAGGCCGCGAGCAGGTGCACGGTGATGTCGTGCGCGCCGTGGCTGGTGACCGGCAGGTTGAACGCTTCCGCCAGCCGCGCGATCTTCATGAAGGCAGTGACGCCGCCGCAATTGGTGACGTCGGGCTCGGGATAGGACACCGCGCCACCGGCGATGTAATTCTTGAACTCCCACAGCGAGCGCAGATTCTCGCCCGCCGCGATCGGCACGCCGCCGGTCTGCATGATGCGCGCGTGCCCGGCGACGTCGTCGGGAATGATCGGCTCCTCCAGCCAGGTCAGGTCATAGGGAACGAAGGCACGCGCGGCCCGGATCGCCTCCTCGACCGTCCATTTCATGTTGGCGTCCGCCATCAGCGGAAAGCCGTCGCCGAGATGCTGTCGCATCGCGGAGACACGCGCGATGTCGGACTTGAGATCGGGCCGGCCCACCTTCATCTTGATGGCGCGAAATCCTTTGGCGAGGTTGTCGTCGGTCTGCTTGAGCAGCGCATCGACGGAGAGATCGAGGTCGATGCCGCCGGCATAACACGGCACGCGCGCGTCAAAACCGCCGAGCAGGCGGAACAGCGGCAGCTTGGCGCGGCGCGCCTTCAAATCCCACAGCGCGATGTCGAGCGCGGAGAGCGCCAGCACCACCGGCCCGCCGCGGCCGCCATAATGCAGCGCCCACCAGACGTGATTCCAGATCGCTTCGGTGTCGTCGGCCTCGCGCCCTTCGATCAGTGCAGGGATCTCGCGCGCGAGAATGTCAGCAACAGAACCGCCATTGCGGCCGACGGTGTAAGTGTAGCCGACACCCTCGGCGCCATCGGCATCACGGATGCGGCAGGTGATCAGCTCGAATGCGGCGATCTCGCCATGGGTGGAGTCGGAGAGCGTAATGGGGAGAGGGATCCGGTAGAGTCCGGTCTCGGTCGTCGCGATGCGCGCCATGGTTCCTTCCTGCTTTTTTCTTGCAGGCTAGGACGATGCGCACCGCTCGGCAAGCGCGCATCGCGCAAGGCACCTCACCGCATGGTCGCCAGCTGCAGCGCCAGCGCGCAGGCGCGGTCGTATTCGTCGAGATTGATCCATTCGTCGATCGTGTGCGCTTCATTCTGCCCCGCGCCGAAGGTCACGGTCGGAATACCGTGACGGACCATCCAGTTGGCGTCCAGCCCGCCGTTGGCCGCGCGCACGTTCGGAGTTCCGCCCACGGCCGACACCGCCTCGATCGCGCGTTTGACCACCGGCAGGCTCTCCTTCATCCGGAAGGGATAATAGTCGGTCTCGGCCTTGAACTTGATCTTGCCGGACTTGCCTTGCACGTTGGTGACCTTCTTGGCCGCCTTCTCGAAGGCGGCCTTGTAGGCCTTGGTGATCTCCTTGAAGAATTTTCCGTCATGGCTGCGGCATTCACCGCGCACATGCACGTAGTCCGTGACGACGTTGGTGGCATCGCCCGCGGGGCGGCCCTCGCCGCCGGTGACGGGGCCGACATTGCTGGTGCCTTGCTTCTTGCCCTTCACCACCTTGCCGAACCAGCCGCCGGCCTTCACGTCGGCCAGCGCTAGCGCCATGATCATGGTCGCGGAGATGCCGCGCTCGGGCGCGACGCCGGCATGCGAGGCGCGCCCGAAGATCTCGACGGTCCAGCGATCGGCGCCGACGGCGCCGATGACGACGTTGGACGCCGAGCCGCCGTCATAGTTGAAGGCCATCGCCGGCGCGCCAAGCTCATCGAGCTTGACTTGCCGCGCGCCGTAGAGCCCGCTCTCCTCGCGCACGCAGAACAACAGCGTGATCGGCGGATGATCGAGCTTCTGCCGTGAGAGCTCGGCGGCCAGCGTCACCAGCACGCCGCAGCCGCAGCGATTGTCGCCGCCGAGCGCGGTCTTGGCCTCGTTGACGATCTTGCGCCCCGACAGTTTCGGCCTGGCGCCGGCGCACAGTGGCACGGTGTCCATGTGGGTCATGAACATGATGCGGGGCTGGTTGTGCAGCACGCCGCGGCCGGGCAGATCGACGATGAGATTGCCGGTCTCGGTCGGCACCGGAATGCGCGTGTTGGCATCGTCGAGCCGGATCGCCTTCGCCGGCACGCCGGCCTCCTTCAGCGCGGCCGTAAGCTCGCGCCCGATCGCAGCCTCCTGTCCCGTCACGCCCTCGACGGCGAGAAAGCGCATGAGGCGATCGGTGGCGGCTTTGTGGTCGACAGGCATGGACTGGAATTCCCTTGATGCAGGCAGCGGCGCGGGGGCGAACGGTTGGGCGGGCTAGAGCTCTTCGCTCTATCCATCCATCCTACGAATTCGCTCTCGTGTAAGTCAAAAAGATCAGCACGCCGAGCGCCAGCGCCGCCGCCATGAACAGCAGCACCGCCGGCAGCCCCGCAAGCGCGGCCACCGCGCCGGTGAGGGACTGCATCAGCGCGGTGCCGAGAAAGAAGGCGAGATTGAGAGCTGCGAGTGCTTTCCCTGCGACCTGCGCGTCGACGAGTTGCCTGGACATGCCGAACAGCAGCGGCTGCGCGGAGGTGGAGAGCCCGATCAGCACGAACAGTGCCAGATCGTAGTACGGCGGCATGACGGTCACGCCGAACAGCCATGCAACGGCAAGGTGCGGGGCTCCCAACGCCATCAGTGCGAGCAGCAGCGCCGCGAAAGCGTGCGTGCCGACGACCAGTTCGCGACGGCGGCCGAGCCTGCGGTCGACCATGCCGATGCACAGGGGGCCGGCGATCATCGCCAGCGTGAACGCGCCGAGCTGGTTGCCGGCTTCGACCCGCGTCAGTCCCTTGATCTGCATCAGCCATGGCCCGCCCCACAGGCCGCGCAGCACCAGCGAGCTCGCCAGCGACACCAGCGCCAGCGCGATGAGGCCTCGCAGCGGCCGCGACAGGCCGAGCCTGACAACCTCGATCATCTGCGCCAGCGGCGAGGAGTCGTCCTTGTGCTCGGCCGGCTGGTTCGGCACCAGCGCGAACACCGCGAGTGCAACGAGGATGCCGCCGAACGCCGAGATCCAGAACCCCGCGCGCCAGCCATAATGGTCGATCACGAAGGCGAGCGGGCTCGACGACAGCAGCATGCCGATATTGCCGATCGAGAGAATGGCGCCGGACCACAATCCGAACCGCGCGGCGGACAATTGCTTGGCTGCGAGCGTCATCGGGCACATCAGCATGCCCGAGGTGGCTATGCCGAGCAGCAGCTGCCCGACGGCGAAGCTTTCCGGTCCCGTCGCAAACCCGGACGCCACCGCGCCGAACACGGTTCCTGCCAGCAGGCTCAGCGACACCGGCCGCACGCCGAACCGGTCCATCGCCGCGCCAACCGGGATCTGGGCCGCCGCAAAGGCGAAATGATAGATCGAGGTGAGGCTCGCCAGCGCCTGCGGCTCCATGTGGAAATCCGCCGCCATCAGGTCGAGGCTGACGGCCGGAATGGTGCGCAGCAAGGTCGAGAGCATGTGGCCGCAGGCGAGCGCGAGCAGCGCAAAGATCAGCGCGCGGGTGGCGATGCCCGCGTCGTTGGCGGCAGTGGTCATGAGCGTTCCGTCCCTAGAAGGTTTCTGTACGGCGTACATGATCACGGATCGGGCGCCAATGGCGGCAGCGGGAACCCCCTCATTCCGGAATGTGGCTTCTCCGGATACCGCGAACGACCAACGGCAAGCAGCCGCAATCAGCCTGCACTGCCGATGCCCGCGGGCCTCACCGACGACGCGCCGACGCATTCAGGCCTCTGGCGGTTGTGAACCAGGATGGCCGTCAGGACGTTATGTTCGGGAAAGCGTGGCACCCTGCCAGGCAGGAAGCGCTGTGATCCGCAGTGGCGGCGGCAATGTCTTCGTCCGAGAGTTCTAGTCAGACGCACAGTGACGCGGGCCGTCGAGCGCGGAGGAGGAGCAATTCCTTACTGCTGGTTCTTGCGATTGGATTCCTTGTTTTTGGCGCCGCAACGGGTGCGCTCTACTATGCATTGCGGCCCTACAGCCTCAAGATCGCGGTTGGGCCGCCGGGCAGCGATGATTACAAAGTCATTCAGGCGATGGCCGACGTCTTCGGCGGTGAAAGCCGCACTGTCAGGCTGTCGCCGATCAAAACCGAAGGGGCGGTCGAGTCCCTCGCCCTGCTTGGGGCTGGCAAGGCAGACCTTGCGATCGGCCGGGCCGATCTGGAAATGCCCGCCGAGGCGCAGACCGTCGCCGTCTTGCGCAAGAACTTCGTTGTGCTGTGGGCGCCGGCTGGACCTGCAAGCAAGAATCCAAAAACAAAGCGCGCGCCGAGAATCAAGGAGGTTGCCGATCTCACAGCGCGCCATGTCGGCATCATCGGGCGGACCCCGGCGAATGCCGCGTTGCTGCGGGTCATCCTGAGCGCCTCCGGGGCGGAGGCGGACAAGGTTGCGGTGACCCACTTTGGCACGGACCAGATCGAGGAGCTGGCGCGCGATCCGAGCCTCGATGCCTTCATGGCGGTCGGGCCGCTCGATAGCAGGATCACGTCGGATGCTGTCGCTGCGACAGCGCGCACAAGAGGCGAGCCGAAGTTTCTCGCCGTCGAGACATCGGAGGCAATCGCCCTGAAGCATCCCCGGTATGAATCCGAGGAAATACCGCCCGGCGTCTTCGATCCAGCTTGGCCGGATGACAAGGTTGAGACGGTCAGCGTCAGCCATCTCATCGTAGCAAGAAAGAGCCTGTCCGAAACGACCGTTGCTGCCTTCTTCCGGCAGCTTTTTACCGTGCGTCAGGCCATCGCGAGGCATGTACCTGGCGCCGCCCACATCATCAAGCCAGACCTCGAGAAGGACACCGAGCTGCCGGTCCATCGGGGAGCGGCAGCCGTCATCGACGGCAACGAACGCACCTTTCTCGACCGCTATGGCGATTATTTCTGGTTCGGCCTGCTGCTCCTGTCCGGAATCGGCTCGGCAGTCGCGTGGTTGCGTCGCTATTTGAACCGCGACGAACGAGAGGACAACACCAGCCATCGCAAGAGAATCCTGGCCATGGTTTCCAGCGCGCGCACGGCGGAATCCAACCAGGAACTTGTTGCACTCCAGCGTGAGGCCGACGCAATCATCCGCGAGACACTCGAGTGCTACGATGACGGGGCTGTCGAAGAAGAGGAGCTCGCGGCATTCGGGCTGGTGCTCGAGCTGTTGAGCAGCGCCATCGCGGAGAGGCGGGCGGCATTGCAACGTGTCAGCTTCGAAACCGTTCGCGGCGCGGTAGCCGGCCAGGGCGTGACGCCACGCGGATGAGGACGCCATCTGAACCTGCCGTAGCTGGCCCCGCGTGCTCTGCCGTGCCTCGTCAAGTGCGAGACCTGACATTTGGGGCACCGTTGGCTTGTCGGCAGTGATCCTCGGCTCGGGGAGCTGAGTGCTAGCTCCGCTCGAACGTATCGACATTCGTTGTCACGGCGCGCCACCAGTTCACTGGCTTCAGCCTTGCCGGCTCGCCTTCCCTGGACGCGCTCAAGGCCTGGTCTGCAATCACGAACCAGGCAGTCTCCATTTTTCCGTGACGCAGCAGTCCGGTGTAGGAGACGGCGCGGTCCCCCGTCACGGACGAGCCCACCGCGACGAAGGCAATGCAATTGCCTCTGTGAAACCCGGTGACGGGCACCGCCTGCCCGAAAAAGCCGCTGTCATCGAGTGCGGTCTCGAAACTCCCCTCGATGCGGCCGTTCGCGTCGTCAGTGATGCGCAAGATCGAGCCGAATTGATTTCGCCGATTGCCGACCCAGGCGATGTCGCTTGCCATGCCGGTTCTCCTACGCTCGGTCATTCGGCACGACGCGCAGTTTGCGCAACCGATGCAATTCCGTTGCAGCGTCCTTCATCAGGCCATCGGCCGTCTCGCGTTCATGGCCGACGATGACGCCTGACGCGAAAGCCTGAGCACGGCGGTGCGCAGGTGGCGCGGTCAGCGCAGCCTCGGTTGCCAGTTCGCGGTGGGCCATGAAGTCGTTGAGCGATCCCAGGGCGGATTGAATTTGCTTCAGCCGGTCGGACAGGTCTGCGAGCTCCTTCTGGTCGGTATCGCTGTAAAGGCTTTCGAAGAAATCGACGGCATAGCGAATCTTCTTGATCTTGATCCGTAGCTTGTGGCGCTGCATCGGATCGAGATCGTTCAGGTGCTTGCCCTCCTTGCGCGCCTTCCGGATACGCCGATCGAGCACCTGCGCGGCATAAGCGGCGATCGAGCGGTCATCCTTGACGCGAGACCGTCCAGCCTCGATCCATTCGATCACGTCGATGAGCAGGCGGCGATAACGTGCCGACGCAACCGCATCGCGGGCACGCCTGAATGCGGCCTGCCGCTCGCCGGAGAACTTCACGCGGAGCGCGCGAGCGCCGCGTCGCGGAACGTCCTTCTCGGTGATCGGCTCGATGCTCTCCGTCAGAAACACGTCGATCTCGCGCGCCGGCGCCAGTTCGCCCGTGAGCCATTTCAGCTCGGCCTTGATCCGCGCAGTGCTCGCCCGAGGCAGGATGTCGGAGAACAGCGAGATCGCCGCCCGCAAGCGGCGCAGGCCGACCCGCATCTGATGAACACCTTCGGCGTCCATGTCACGCACCGGATCGGCGTTGGCCGTGATCTGACGCAGCGTCGAATGTGCGATGACGCGGAACGCATCCCGCGGCGGGAGTTCCGGCTTCAGCTCGATCGGCTCGGCGTGTTGCGCACCGCCGCCGTTGCCTGCGACCAGCTGGAAGCCTCGCTCGCATTTCGAGCGAAGATCGAGCTCGGCCCCCGTGCTGCGTTCGAGCTTGCGCGCCAGTCGGAACAGATCTGCAGCGCGTCCGGACTTCAATTCCAGCTCCAGCTCGGACACAGGTCGCGACCTCCGCCCGGCGCTGATCCGGCCTTGATCGACGGCAAGCTCGATCTCGCTGTTCCGGACCCGTTTCGCTCGCGCCTTGCGATGAATGTTGGTCTGGAACACCGGCTTCAGCTTGCGAGGGAGTTTGCCGGTCGCGAGCTGTCGCAGAGGCGTCTTCCTGGTCTTCTTCAGGTCAGGGCTTGCACCGGAGATCTCGCGCTCCCATTCGCCGCGCGTCACTCCGCCCGTGCCGCCCGCCTTCACGGTTTGCACGTAGCGCCCTTCGACCTTCCGGACCCGCAGCGTCAAGCCATGGCGCCTGAGCTTGTGCTTGTTCGTATCGAAGTAGGTCGACACGAGCGTCTGCCCGGCCTGGTCGCGGCGGTGCCCGTTCAAACCGTTGTTGCGCAAGACCGATGACAATTGTCGCGGCGCAATCCGGAATTTTAGTTCCGTCTCTGCGTTCATGTGGGAGCTCTTTCCGCTGCCGAAGCAAAGCGGCGCAAGGGCGGTAAGTTCCCCTCTTATGCGAGCATTTCAATCCAGCAGTGCCAGAGCTTGCAGGTCATTGAGACTTCACGGAACCGGGTGCGCGCATGGTCGATTGGAGCCGCGATCTTGCAGCCTCGATCGGTGACCGGGCGCGGAGCTGTTTGGCAATTCGCGGGCGCCGCGCCGAGGCGCCTGCCCATGGATCATCCTGGCGCGCAGGTCGCGCCACCACCTACTTCAGCTCATCCAGAACCTTCCATGCGTCCTCCAGCAAAGCCTGCACCTGGTGTCGCTCGGCACTACCATCCTCTGTGAACATTCCATGTCTGAGCGCATTCCGGTTTCCCTTCGGCGCGCCCGATCTCCGCGCGCCGCCGTGCATGCGGCAGCGTGCCTTGCCTTGCATCGCCGGCGCGCGGCAGGCGGTGCCGTGGCGTGTCCGCGCGCCGCAGCGCGGGCTCGACTGCATTGCATCCGTATGACGGATGTGATCGCTGGTCATGCGCTGGTGCCATTCACACTCCGGGTCCATCGTTTCCGCGGTGGGCATCGCAGCCTGCGCTCGTTCCCGTATCCGCAGCCGTATCCATCGTGCCGGTCTCCGCAACGATCACATTCGCATGCTGCGTGACGTTGCCCACGATCGCCCGTCCGCCGTCCTGCACCGACAGGTTCTGTACCGTGATCGGGCGCTCGTCGCTGTTGCGGTGGCGATTCAGTGCTTCGACCTGGGCGGCGAATCAATGCGCGGGTGACACCCTCCTGCTGTGCAAGATCATCCGTACAGGCGAGGCGACATGCGCAACGCATCGCCGCCACGTGAACCGAGACCATCTGGGAGACCAGCATGGCCTCGATGGAATCTTTCGGCGCGATGCTCCTGATCGTCGAGATCATGAAGGCGAGGTTGGCCTCATCGGGCCTCTGCCCGACCGCGCTGGCCTTGACCAATTGCCTCAGCATGCCCTGCAGCGCGTCGCGGTCGGCGGCGCCGAGCGCCTCGGCCAGCAGCCGCTCGCCGGCCTGCGGGTCGGGATGGCTGATCGCGATGCGCCGCTTGTAGAGTTTGATGCGCGGGCTCACGAGCGGGCCGCTGCGATCGCTTGCCGCGAGCGGCGAGGTGATGTGGCGGGCCGGTGCTGTCGTCATGCTCTGTGTCCTTTGATGGGCAGGCGCGAGCGACCGTCCGCTGTCGCGCGCGAATGCGAATTTCGGGATGCCGATGAAGGGTTTACGCGCAACCGCGTCGGGCGGCCCGTAGTCGGGCAGGCCGGGATGCTCACGATTTTTGCGATGATGCCATCATGCCACTGTTTTGCCCGACGAGTCAAAATGGATTTCGTAAATCCGAAAATTTTCTCGCCCTGCGCAAGTCCTTGTTCCGACAGGGGCCGGCTACTGTGCATGGGGTTGTTTTCGCATTTTTTGTTTGGAAGCGGCGTGCACGTGCCGTGCGGCGGAATGCCGGCGGCCAACCGCGATTGCGAAATCCGGCGCGTCCGCTAATCATGAACGCGTCGCATCGACAAACACGCACAAGCGGCGCCAAGAAGTCCGGGAGAGAACGAATGCAACGAACGGCCCGCCTGCTGGCAGTCATCGCCGGATTATGCGCAGCAGTGCTGGCGACAGATGCCCTCGCGCAGAAATATCCGGTGCGGCCGGTCAAGGTGGTGGTCGGCTTCAGCGCGGGGGGACCGGTCGACGTCGTTGCGCGCATCATCGGCGATCGCCTCGGCAACAAGCTCGGCCAGCCCTTCGTGGTCGAGAACCGCGCCGGCGCCAACGGTATGATCGCCGCCGAAGGCGTCGCGCGTGCGGATGCGGACGGCTACACCATGCTCGCCTGCAACTCGTCGACGATCACGCTCAACAAGACGCTGTTCAAGGAGATCCGCTACGATCCGGAAAAGGATTTCGCGCCGCTCACCACTGTCGTGTCGGCGCCGCTCGTCCTCGTCGTCAATCCCGAGAACCCCAAGACGGCGAACGTCAAATCGGTGGCCGATCTCGTCGCTGCGGCAAAGGCCGCGCCCGGTGCGCTTGCTTACGGCTCCGGCGGCAACGGCAATCTCGCCCATCTCGCCATGGAACTGCTCAGCCAGAAGGCCGGCATCAAGCTGATCCACGTGCCCTATCGCGGCGGCTCGGCCGCCGAGATGGGCATTCTCGCGCAAGAGGTCCTGGCGGTGTTCGATCCGCTCTCGGCCGTGCCGCTGGTCAAGGCCGGCAAGCTGCGCGCGCTGGCAGTGTCGTCGGCCGAGCGGCTGCCGGCGCTACCCGATGTGCCCACCGTCGCGGAAGCCGGTTATCCCGGCTTCGACATCTCGTTCTGGGTCGGCTTCTTCATGCCGAAAGCGACGCCCGCGCCGATCACGGAGATGCTGCACCGGGAGATCGTCGCCGCTGCCAAGGATCCGGCGGTCGAGGAGAAGCTCGGCTCGCAAGGGGTCGTCCGCGTGCTCAGCCAGGCTGACTATGCCGCGAAGATCGCGAAGGAGACCAAGGAGCTTGCCGAGGTGGTGGCGGCGGCGAACATCAAGGCGGAGTAGGGCGCGATCGGCGAGCGCAGGCAAGTACGCCGCGCCTATTCGCCGCCGGTCAGCTGCTCCAGCCGATCGAGCAGCGGACGTTGTCCGGCGTTGATCTTCTCCCGCGCCCCTTCCAGCGTGAACCATTGCGCGCGGTCGACTTCCGGAAAGGCCTGCCGCTTGCCGCTGCGCGGCGGCCATTCCATCTCGAACGTGTTGCTGCGAATGCCGCGCACGTCGATGTCCAGCTCGGCCGCGAAGGCGGTGACGAGCTTGCCGCCGCGCTGCCTGACCTGGCCAAGCGCGATCAGCGGCACGGACAGCTGAAGTCCAAGTTCCTCGGCAAACTCCCGTCGCGCGGCAATCTCTGCGTCTTCTCCGTCCGCGTACTCGCCCTTCGGGATCGACCATGCGCCGAGATCCTTGTTACGCCAGAACGGCCCTCCGGGATGAACGAGGAGCACCTCGACTTTCCCGCGTTTCCGATAGGCGATGATCCCGGCACTCTTCGATGGCATTGCAGGTTCCGTGCAGGTTGGGGGCAGCCTCTTAACTGGAACAGAGCGTCCTAACGTGGGTTAGTAGCCAACGTTCATTTTGATCAAAGGGAGTGAATCATGATCCGCCTGCTGGCAACCACGGCCTTGGGGCTGGTGCTGGCGAATGCCGCTTTTGCGCAATCGCCAGGCACGAACACGACGTCTCAGCAGTCGCCGCAATCACAGTCGAATTCCACCGCGCCATCCACCGCCTCGCCGTCGGGCGCGGCCGATAGGCAGCAGACCACATCGCAACCGCAGCAACCATCGACGTCGGGAACGTCGGCCCAGAATGCGCAGAGCAACACACCATCTCCCGGCTCCTCCAATGCCGCCAACAACCCAAGCCCGACCGCTCCGTCGCAGAGCGGTACGGCAAGCTCCAATGCACCCGGCAACCAACCTGCGACGCAGCAGAGCGCCAACCCGCCGCCGGCGAACACGAACCAGGCCCAGCAGGCTCCCGCTGCATCTGGAACCAACCAGGCCCAGCAGGCGCCGAATGCGCCAGCCAGCAATCAGGCGCAGGGCGAGCGTTCGAGCACCAATTCACAGGCGGCCGCCCAGACCGACGTCAACCTCAACAAGCAGCAGGAGACCAAGATCAGCGCGTCGATCTCGCGCCTGAACGTGCAACCGCTGACCAACGTCAATTTCGCGCTCAATGTCGGCACCGTGGTGCCGCGCGACGTGCACCTCTCGACATTGCCGCCCGACGTCGTCGAGATCGTGCCGCAATATCGCGGCTACAGCTTTGCGCTGGTGAAGGATCAGATCGTCGTGGTCGATCCGGCGACCTACAAGATCGTGACGGTGCTGCCGTATTCGGGGCAGTCCACGGCAACAACGACGACGACCACGCGCGAGCGTAGCGCCAGCAAGTTTTCGGATCGCGATCGCGAAGTGATCCGCAAGCACGCGAAGACTCGCACCGAAGGACGGGGCGAGGCGCGGACCACCGGCAGCACTGCGCGCACGGAGATCCATGTCGGTGACCGCATCCCGGACACTGTCGAGGTCGAGGAATTCCCGAGCACGGTCTATCGGGAGGCGCCTGACCTGCGGGAGTATCGCTACATCCATCGCGACACCCGGACCTATGTCATCGAGCCCAGCGAGCGTCGCGTGATCGAGGAGATCGACTAAGCCCATCGGAAGCCGCTCCATCGAGCGGCTTCTCCATCTCCGCATCAGCTCGCGGAGCGTTCTCGAGCGGCGAAGCGAACGGCGTTTCCGGCATGAATTGCGCGACGCCCGGCGCGCCCGCCGGGCTGACTTCGTTGCAACGAAAGCGGCTCTCCTGCCAGAGCAGGTGCGCGAAGAACGGCACCGGAATGCTGCTGGCCTCGGCGGCTTCACGAAGCGCGTGACATAGGCGATCGGCGAACTCTCAGCCGGCAACGAAGGCGAGCAGTGTGCCGTTGGCCTTGGCCGGCGGCACGCAGATTGCAGCTCCGCTCCGCACGGCTGCCGAACCGAGCGCTTTTTCGGTCGCCGCGAGATCGGCGCTAACCAGCACCAGCGCGGCGCCGCCGCGCTCGGAGAGACCTGCGAGCGGCACGCCGGGATAGCGCTTGGCGAGCTGGTCCAGCGTCAGATAGACGAAGTCGGCGCGCTCGCCGCCGGAGGGCACCGTGACCGCGCCGTCCGTCTCGGTCTTTGGCTCGCGGTCGATCAGACGTGCGAGGTGAGCGGCATCCTTGGCCGGCTCCGGCGTTGCTATCAGCGTCTGCTTGATCCGCCTGGCCGCATTGGCGTGGGTCATCAATTCGGGAATCCACACCGTCTCGCGGGTCTTGTGCTCGCAGGCGAAGATGCGCACGCCGCCCGGTGCTTCGGCGGTCGGCCACATGAAGGTGCGGAATTTTGCCGCCGAGACCGTGCCGTTTGGCAACGTCACCGGCCGTTCGAAATCGGTCGGGCCAATCGCCTCCAGGCCCCGTGCACGGATCTCCGCGGCGCCGGCGGCGGAATCGATTGCGGTGAAGGCGATACGCTCGATACCTTCGCCGCGCTTGTCGAGGAAGGCGCGCGCCGGGGCGTTGAGCTCGGTCGCAGCTAGCACGCCGAGCAGCTCCATATAGTCGGGGTCGAACATGATGGTGTAGTTGCCCGTGCCCATATGGACGCTGTGGGTGCCGCGCGGCGACACGGTGAAGCCGAGTTGCCGATAATTGTCGGCAGCCTTGTCGAGGTCCTTCACCATGACCACGGCGTGGTCGATACCGATGATGTTCTTGAGGGCCACTGTTCTTCCCCGATTGCAAACTGACTTTGGGCCGCGCCGGCGGCTGCCGGTCATGTCTACGCCGGATACGCGGCCGAGTCATTTTCAATTCAGCGGCAGTTGCGGAATTTCATTTCCGCGCAGGGCACCCTCGCGCGACGCACGTCAGCGGGCCTGCTCGATGTAGGCGGCGAGGACTGCGCGCTCTTCGCTGGTCATCTCGGTGATGTTGCCGGGCGGCATGGCACTCGACCAGGCGGCCACACGCCCGATCAGGCGGATGTTGCGCTGAATGTGCTCGGGTGCGTCGAGCAGGATGCCTTTCGGGGCGGTGACGATGCCGGCCCAGACCGGCTCGGCCGCGTGGCACATGCTGCAACGGGACATCACGATCTCCTCGACATTGGCGAGCGTCGGCGGCGTCGATAGTGCGCCCGTCTTCACCTCGCGCGGACCGGCGGCGGAGAGGAAGAGGATCGCGATCACGCCGGCCGCCGTCACGCCCCACACCCACCACGGCGATTTGCGCCCGGCATGGCGCTCGTTGAAGAAGTGGCGGATCACCGGCCCCAGCGCCAGGATGATCGCGACGATGATCCAGTTGAAGCGCGTTGCGTAGAGCAGGGGATAGTGGTTGCTGATCATCAGCACGACCACGGGGAGCGTCAGGTAGTTGTTGTGGACCGAGCGTTCCTTGCTGGCCATGCCGAGCTTTGGATCGGGCGCCTGGCCCGCGATGAGGCTGGCAACGATCTTCTTCTGATTCGGGATGATCAGCGCGAAGACATTGGCGACCATGATGGTGCCGATGATCGCGCCGATCTGGTTGAAGGCGCCACGTCCGCTCAGCACATGGGTGAAGGCGTAAGTGAGCGCGACCAGGAACAGATAGCCGCCGATGGCGAAGGGCAGCTCGCGTTGCGCAAGCCCGGTGCGACAGGCGGCCTCATAGAGCAGCCACGCCAGCGCCAGGCTGCAGAAGCTGAACAGGCCGGCCTGGAATGGCGTGAGGTCGAGAATCGACTTGTCGACCAGGAACAGATCGGCCTCGAGATAGTACACCACCACCATCAGCGCGAAGCCGGACAGCCAGGTGGTGTAGGCTTCCCATTTGAACCAGGTCAGCTCGTCCGGCATCTGGTGAGGGGCCACCAGATATTTCATGATCCGGTAGAAGCCGCCGCCATGGACCTGCCAGGCTTCGCCCTGCACGCCGTCAGGCAGCTCGCTTCTGGGCTTGAGGCTGAGATCGAGGGCGATGAAATAGAAGGAACTGCCGATCCAGGCGATCGCAGCCACCACGTGCAGCCAGCGCAGCAGCAGGCTCGCCCATTCCGATATGACGGATCCCCACATGATCTTCCCATCAGTCGCGACATCGGTGCCGCAGCCTTGATGACCGCAACCGGCCGTCGCCGCCCTTACAATGTGTCGCACCGATCAACTGCATTTTCCAGTATGATGGGCCGTGGCTGATGCACATCGTGCGGGCATGAACTGACGTGCGATTCGGCAGGCGTCAGACCTGCTGCAGGCCATTGCCGGTGATCGGCGTTGACGTGCGGGAAAGGCGGGGAATAGACGACGTGAGCCACAGGATATCGTTCGTGACGGTGCTCGCAGGGCTGCTGGTTGCAGTCGCGCTCGGCGCGCAGGCCGAGCCGGTGTTGCAGGGCAAGGACGCCTATGGCGATTGGCGGGCCGACAAGCCCGGCACGGTCAGGCTGATCAGGCCGCAGGATCTGGTCAGGCCCGGCGCCACGCGGTCGGTTGCGAGCTCGTCACGCGTGGTGCCGCGTCCGCCCGAGGCGGCGCTCCAGGTGCCGGCCGGCTTCAAGGTCGAGCTGTTCGCCGAAGGCCTGCGCGCGCCGCGCATCGTGCGGGTTGCGCCGAACGGCGATGTCTTCGTCGCGGAGACGCGGGCGGGCACCATCCGCGTGCTTCGCGCTGGAGAGGGTGGCAAGGTCGCGACCAATGAGGTGTTTGCCAGCGGCCTGCGGCAACCGTTCGGGATTGCCTTCTTTCCGAACGGCGACCATCCGCAATGGGTCTATGTCGCCAACACCGATAGCGTCGTCCGCTTTCCGTATCAGACCGGTGATCTCAAGCCGCGCGGCAAGGCGGAGACGATTGTGGCGAGCCTGCCGCATGATGGCGGCCACTCCACCCGCGATATCGTCTTCACGCCCGACAACAAGCGCATGCTTGTCTCCGTCGGCTCGCTCAGCAACGTCGCCGAGGGCATGGGCACGCCGCCGGGCGGATTGGAGGCGTGGTCGAAGACGCAGCCACTCGGCGCAACGTGGGCCAGCGAGCTCGAGCGTGCCGCGGTGTTGGCCTTCAATCCCGACGGCAAGGAGCGCAAGATCTACGCCACCGGCCTGCGTAACTGCGTCGGCCTCGCAATCCAGCCGCAGACCGGCTTGCCCTGGTGCTCGACCAACGAGCGCGACGGCCTCGGCGACGATCTCGTGCCCGATTACGTGACCAGCGTGAAGGAGGGTGGCTTCTACGGCTGGCCGTGGTTCTATATCGGCGGCAACGAGGACCCCCGCCATGCCGGCGCACGTCCGGATCTCAAGGACAAGGTGACGGTGCCTGATGTGCTGATCCAGCCGCACTCGGCCTCGCTCGGCATGACCTTCTACCAGGGCACTCTGTTTCCATCGGAATACCAGGGCGACGCCTTCGCCGCCGAGCACGGCTCCTGGAACAGGTCGAAGCGCACCGGCTACAAGGTCATCCGCATCAAGATGAAGGATGGCAAGCCGACGGGCGAGTACGAGGATTTCGTCACCGGGTTCGTCGTGAGCGATACCGAAGTGTGGGGCAGGCCGGTCGGCGTTGCCACGGCCAAGGACGGTTCGCTGCTGATCTCGGAGGATGGCAACGGCACGATCTGGCGGGTGACGCATTCGCGATGAGCGAGTTCTCTTCGCCTCTCCGCGCAAGCGGGGAGAGTGTGAAGAAAAACCTACCCCCGTCTCACGCTCGCGCCGCCATCCACCGGCAGTGTCACACCCGTAATGAAGTTCGCCTCGTCGCTTGCCAGGAACAGCGCGGCGTTGGCGACGTCCCATCCGGTGCCCATCTTCCTGCGTAGCGGCACCTTGCTGTCGCGTTCGGCTTCGACCTCGGCGCGGGTCTTGTGCCATTCGCGGGCGCGGGTATCGACAGCCATCGGCGTGTTCATCAGGCCAGGCAGGATGACGTTGGCGCGGATGCCGTATTCGGCGTTCTGGTAGGCGAGCTGTTCGGTGAAGGCGATCATCGCCGACTTGGTCGCCTTGTAGGCGACGTAAGGGTAGGTCGTGATCGCCGCCATCGACGAGATGTTGATGATGGCGCCGCTTCTCTGCGCGCGCATGATCGGGATCACCTCTTTCGCCGCAAGGATGCAGCTCTTCAGATTGATTGCGACGACGCGGTCGAACGCCTCCTCGGTCAGCTGCAGCAGCTCGGCATCGCCACCGGCGAGACTGACGCCGACATTGTTGTGCAGCACGTCGATCCGGCCCCAGCGCGATTGCGCGTCGGCCACCATCGCCTTGATGTCGACAGCTTTGGTCACGTCGGCCTTGAAGGCCGCGGCCGTGCCGTGTTGCGCGGTGATCATGTCCACCGTCTCCTGCGCCGACTCCAGATGGTGGTCGACGCACAACACCTTCGCACCCTCGCGCGCGAAAGTCAGCGCCGTGGCGCGGCCATTGCCCATGCCCTCGCCGGAGCTTTGCCCGGCCCCGACGACGATCGCAACCTTGTCCTTCAAGCGCATCCGGCTCGCTCCCAAGCTTCTCGATTATTTTCGTGCAGGTTAGCAATCGCGCCGATCGGAGAGAAGGGCGTGCGTCTGCGTTCATGTCATTGACATCACATGGAATTGCATGTTGCGGCCGGCGCATCGCGCGTGGCTGACCCCGGTCGTCCAGGAACCGTTCTGAGGCCAGTGCGTTTGCTGCCGGAACTTTTCCGCGTTAGGCTCAGTCCCGGGGCTTCCCAACCGCCAGTGGCTTGCCGATGAATCTGCTCGATCCGCAAGGACCCGTGGCTGCGGCCAACAGCACCATTTTGGTCGATTCCGTCTTCATCATGCTCGTGATCGTGGTGCCGACCATTTTCGCGATCCTGGCTTTTGCGTTCTGGTTTCGCGCCTCGAATCCCAAGGCGCGTTACCAGCCTGAGTTCGTCTATTCCGGCCGCGTCGAAATGGTGGTGTGGTCGATCCCTGCATTGACCGTGATCCTGCTCGGCGGCGTCGCCTGGATCGGCTCGCACCAGCTCGATCCGGCTGCGCCGGTGCCTGGCACCGGCAGCCCGGTGCGGATCCACGCCGTGTCGCTCGACTGGAAGTGGCTCTTCATCTATCCGGACCAGCGCATCGCCACCGTCAACACGTTGACGGTGCCCGCCGGCGCCGAGCTGAACTTCCAGCTGACATCCTCGAGCGTGATGAACACGTTCTTCATCCCGCAGCTCGGCAGCATGATCTACACCATGAACGGCATGGTGACGAAGCTGAACCTGCGCGCCGACAATGAAGGCAAGCTTCAGGGAATGTCGGCGCATTTTTCCGGCGACGGTTTTCCCGACATGATGTTCGACGTCAACGTGATCTCGCCGCTCGCCTTTCCGGAGTGGGTGGCGGCCACCGCGAAGACGGATGCGGTGCTGAACGCAGACAGCTACAAGAGGCTGATGCAGCAGGGCATCGAGAAGGGCCGGCCCGTCTACCGCCTGGACGATCCCCAGCTGTTCGACCTGATCTCGACCCTGCATATTCCGCCGGGACCCGGGCCAGAGCTCGCATCCGAAGCAGGCCGGTCGCACAGCGGAGGCCATGATGCTCGGTAAGCTCGATTGGTCGGCCATTCCGTTCGATCAGCCGATCCCGCTCGTCGCCGGCGCGGTGGTGCTGGTCGCGATCCTCTGCGTCTTGGCGTGGGTCGTGGTGAAGGGACATCTGCCCTATCTCTGGCGCGAATGGATCAGCAGCGTCGATCACAAGCGGATCGGCGTCATGTACTTCCTGCTGGCGTCCGTGATGCTGCTGCGCGGCGGCAGCGACGCCGTCATGATGCGGATCCAGCAGGCGGTCGCCTACCAGTCGCAGGGCTATCTGCCGCCGGAACACTACAACCAGATCTTTTCCGCGCACGGCACCATCATGATCTTCTTCGTGGCGATGCCGTTCGTGATCGGGCTGATGAACCTGATCGTGCCGCTCCAGCTCGGCGTGCGCGACGTGGCGTTTCCGACGCTGAATTCGGTCGGCTTCTGGCTGACCGCGACCGGCGCGCTGCTGGTCAACGTCTCGCTCGTGGTCGGCGAGTTCGCACGCACCGGCTGGCTCGCCTTTCCGCCGCTGTCGGAATTGTCCTACTCGCCCGGCGTCGGCGTCGACTATTACGCCTGGTCGCTGCAGATCTCCGGCGTCGGCACGCTGGTGGCCGGCATCAATCTCGTCACGACGGTGCTGAAGCTGCGCACCAGGGGCATGAACTATCTGCGCATGCCGATGTTCTGCTGGACCACGCTTGCCTCGAATCTTCTGATCGTCGCGGCCTTTCCGATCCTCACGGCCACGCTCGCGATGCTGCTGCTCGACCGCTATCTCGGCTTCCACTTCTTCACCAACGAGGCCGGCGGCAACGTCATGATGTTCATGAACCTGATCTGGGCCTGGGGCCATCCCGAGGTCTACATCCTGGTGCTGCCGGCCTTCGGCATCTTCTCCGAGGTGGTCTCGACCTTCTCCGGCAAGGCGCTGTTCGGCTACCGCTCCATGGTGCTGGCGACCATGGCGATCTGCGTCATCTCCTTCATGGTCTGGCTGCATCATTTCTTCACGATGGGGGCGGGGCCCGACGTCAACGCCATCTTCGGCATCGCCAGCATGATCATCGCGGTGCCGACTGGCGTGAAGATCTACAACTGGCTGTTCACGATGTATGGCGGCCGCATCCGCTTTGCGACGCCGATGTTATGGTCGGTCGGCTTCATGGTCACCTTCATCATCGGCGGCTTGACCGGCGTCCTGGTCGCGGTGCCGCCGGCCGATTTCATGCTCCACAACAGCATGTTCCTGGTCGCCCACTTCCACAACGTCATCATCGGCGGCGTGCTGTTCGGCGCCTTCGCCGGTTTCGAATATTGGTTTCCGAAGGCGTTCGGTTTCCGCCTCGACGAGCGCTGGGGCAAGGCCGCGTTCTGGTTCACCTTTCTCGGCTTCTACGTCACCTTCATGCCGCTCTACATCGTCGGCATGCTCGGTATGACGAGGCGCATGCAGCACTATGACGTCGCGGCCTGGCGGCCCTGGATGATCATCGCCGCGTTCGGCATGGCCGTGCTGACGATCGGCGTGATCTGCCAGATCATGCAGCTCGTGGTCAGCATTCGCGACCGCGAGGCGCTGCGAGATCGCACCGGCGATCCCTGGGACGGGCGCTCGCTGGAATGGGCGACGTCGTCGCCGCCGCCGGTGTTCAATTTCGCCTTCAATCCCGATGTGCGCGGCGAGGACGCCTATTGGGAGATGAAGGCCCATGCCCGGCAGCAATCGTTCGCGCACGAAGAGCGCGAATATGAGGATATCGAGATGCCGCGCAATTCTCCGACCGGCTTCGTCTGCGCGTTCTTCGCCACCATCATGGGCTTCGCGCTGATCTGGCACATCTGGTGGATGGTGATCCTGGGGGGTATCGGCGCATTCGCGACCTTCGTCGTGTTCGCCTGGCGCGACCATGACGAATACGTGATCCCGGCCGAGGAGGTCGCCCGCATCGACCGCGTCAATATCGAGGAGCGGCGCAGCCTCGTCAGCATGGCGGGGTCAGTCTGATGGCGATGACCGCGACCGCCGACCATGTCCATGCCGATCCCCATCACATCGGGCGCGTCATCGAGCATCCCGGGCCCGCGCCGAAGCGGATCGTGACTGCCTATGGTTTCTGGATATTCCTGCTCTCCGACATCGTGATGTTCTCCTGCTTCTTCGCAGCCTATGCCGTGCTGTCCGGCCAGACCGCGGGCGGCCCCAGGGGCTCCGAGATCTTCGAGCAGCGGAACGTCGCGATCGAGACGGTCTGCCTGTTGCTGTCGAGCTTCACTTGCGGCATGGCCAGCATTGCCGCCGACGTGCGCAACCGGTTCTGGTTCTATCTCGGCATGGCCGTGACCTGCGTGCTCGGCCTCATATTCCTGGCCATCGAGTTCCGCGAATTCGCCGACCTTGTCGCCCGTGGCTACGGCCCGTCGCGCAGTGCGTTCCTGACCGCGTTCTTCTCGCTGGTCGGGTGCCACGGCCTGCATGTTTCTGCCGGCATCTTGTGGCTCCTCACCATGATGGCCCAGGTGTTCGCAAAGGGCTTTCGCGCCGACATCTTGCGGCGGATGATGTGCTTTGCGTTGTTCTGGCACGCGCTCGACATCATCTGGGTCGCGGTGTTTTCCGTCGTTTACCTGCTCGGGAGTGCGCCATGAGCGACGAGACGCATCTGACCGCTCACCACGATCTCGCTCCGGGCGAGGAAGAGCAACACAGTGTCGGCGAGCGGATCCTGGGCTATGTCGTCGGTCTGGGTCTGGCGCTGCTGCTGACGGCGACGTCGTTCTTCATCGCCGGCACGGACCTGGTCTGGCAACCCTCGATTCCCGTCGCGCTGATCGTGCTCGCGATCGCGCAGATGGGCGTGCACCTCGTGTTCTTCCTGCACATCACCACCGGCCCCGACAACACCAACAACGTGCTGGCGCTTGCCTTCGGACTGCTGATCGTCTTCCTGGTGGTGGGCGGTACGGTCTGGATCATGTCGCATCTGAATGCGAACATGCCGCCGATGGATCAGATCATGCGGATGCAGTGATGGCACCGAACAATCGTAGCGGGGCGTCACCAGAACATCTTTTTTGAACGCTGACGTTTCTGCATCGGCATGGCCGGGACAAGCCCGGGCATGACAGGTTCGGTTTGGAGCGACGCACAAAAAAGAAGAGCCGCTTGCGGTGACAAGCGGCCCAAGTCTAGGGAGGAAACGCCCGAGCAAGGCAATCGGGCCGAAGCCGGATTGCTGCCGAGGAACGCTCGCGCAAGGCGCTTGCGTACATTTATAAGTGCAGCAACTGCCGATGAAGTTCAATTCCGGATCAATACGGTCTCGGACTACCACTCACGGATGCGTGAACCAACTCGCTCATTTCGGCCGGCGGCAATTGTAGGCCTTGCGGAAGCCGGCGGCCTGGGCGTCGTCCTCCGAGCAGAACCAGCGGTCGGGCTTGGTGGTCGCCGGATAGCTCGGGCAGCCGCGCAGATGATAGATGCCGATATTGCCGGTGACGCGGGCGCGCACCGCTAGCTTGCCCTTGATGCTGCAGCTGGGCGGCATGGTCAGCTCCTCCGGAAACAGCACGGCGCGAATCTCCTTGTCGCGGTCGCGCCGGCAGGCGGCGCCGAGGAGCGCGCCGTCCTTCTTGCCGCTACGGAAGTCTTGCGGCGCAACAAAGCAGCCCTTCCAGATACCAACCGCCGCCGTCTTGGCCTCGGCGGCTGCCGGCTTGACGTTGGCCTTGATAGGCTCGCGCGCGAGGGCAAAGCCGAGCTTGATCAGCTGCTCGTTCAAGCTGGCCTTGTCGCCTTCGGCCGTGCAGATGGCGCGGTGCCGCTTGCCGAAACTCTTCTCCGGGCCGACATCGTCGCAGCGCACCGTCCGTTTGTTGATCAGCTTCGCCAGCTGGTCGCGGGCCTCGATGCCGCAGGTCCAGGAATCGGCGTGATCGTCGATACAGACCTGATCCAGCTCGGGCGCGTCGACGCCGTCGAGCCGGTAGGTGACGTCGCCGAGCTGGATCGAGTTGCCGTCACGGACAGTCGCGGCGCCGGTCAGCGCGGCGACTGGTCCGGACGAGGCCAGAAAACCGGACAAGGCGAACAACGAAACGAGCGCAAAAGCGCGGGCGGCGGCAAAGAAATTTCGGGAGGACATACGGTCTCGCTATCGATGGCTCGTGCGCCCTGTTCCTAGCATCCGGATTTGGCGTTACCAATGGTCTGCGCCCTGCGAAGTGCGACATTCCGGCCTCGCGGCTTTACTCGGCCGTCGCTCTGACCCTATCGTTTGCCGGCCTCGCTGAGCGCGAATGGCCGAATCGCCCGGGAAGCGGCGAGGGGGAGGAAAAGGCTGCGATGAAAGACCCCGTGGACGTCCTGATCATCGGCGCCGGCGCTTCCGGCGCAGCGGTGGCGTGGTCGCTGGCCGAAACCAAGATGCACATTCTCTGCCTGGAGCAGGGCGGCTGGATGAACCCGGCGGAATATCCCAGCACGGGCCGCGACTGGGAGGCCAAGTTCTACGGCGAATGGTCGTCGAGCCCGAACGTCCGCGGCCGGCCCGAGGACTATCCCGTCAACGACGACAACTCCCCGATCAAGGTCGTGAACTACAACGCGGTCGGCGGCTCGACGGTGATGTACACCGCGCATTGGCCGCGGCTGCACCCTTCCGATTTCAAGGTGAAGACGCTCGACGGCGTCGCCGACGACTGGCCGATCGACTACGACACGCTGACCCCGTTCTTCGAAGAGAACGACCGCATGATGGGCACGTCCGGCCTATCAGGCGATCCGCTGTCGCCGCTGACGCATCCGCCGATGCCGCAGCAGCCGCTCGGATTGTCCGGCGCCATCATCGGCAAGGCCATGAACAAGCTCGGCTGGCACTGGTGGCCGTCGGATACCACGGTCGCGACGATGGACTATGAGGGCCGGGCGCGCTGCATCAATCTCGGCCATTGCACGCCGGCCTGCGCGCAGGGCGCCAAGGCCTCGACCGACATTACCTACTGGCCGCACGCGATCCGCGCCGGCGTCGAGCTGCGCACCCATTGCCGGGTGCGTGAGATCACCACCGACGAGAATGGCATGGCCTCGGGCGTGGTGTATTACGACAAGGACGGCATCGAGCAGTTTCAGCCCGCGCATGTCGTCATCATCGCCTGCAACGGTGTCGGCACGCCGCGCCTGCTGCTGAACTCGGCCTCGGGGCGATTCCCGAACGGACTTGCCAATTCGTCCGGCCTCGTCGGCAAGAATCTGATGTTCCATCCCTATGCGCAGATCTACGGCTATGTGAAGGAGCCGACCGATTCCAACCGTGCGCCGCCGACCTGTTTGTGGAGCAAGCAGTGGTACGACACGGACCTGTCGCGCGGTTTCGTGCGCGGCTATGGCGTGCAGTTCGTGCGCGGCGCAGGGCCGGTGTTCGAGGCCGTGGTCAGCGAGCAGAAGGGCATTCTGCCCTGGGGCGCCGATCATCACCGCGTCTTCCGCAAGCTCAACGGTCATCGTTTGGGTTTCTCCGCGATCTGCGAGGACCTGCCGGAGGAGCACAATCGCGTCACGCTCGATCCGGTGCTGAAGGACAGTCACGGCATTCCCGCGCCGAAGGTCGACTACACCATCAGCGAGAACAGCCGGAAGATGATGGAGCATGCGCTGGCGCGTGGCCGCGAGTTTCTCGATACGGCAGGAGCGAGCGACATCTGCGTCAATTCGCCGATCCCGTGGGGCGGCTGGCACCTGCTCGGCACCGCGCGCATGGGTACCGACCCCGAGCGCTCCGTCGTCAACGAATGGGGCCGCTCGCACGACGTGAAGAACCTCTTCATCGTCGACGGCAGCATTTTCGTCACTTCGGGCGGCGTGAACCCGACCTCCACCATCCAGGCGCTCGCGCTCTACATCGCCGACCAGATGAAGCAGCGCTTGGCTAATTTATTTGATTGATGCGCGTGATGGATGCACCGAACCCGCCACGAACTCGCTGCACCTCTGCCGCCTGCGGGAGAGGTCGACGCGCTCGAAGAGCGCGGCGGGTGAGGGCTCTCTCCCTTGGGGGAGTCCCTCTGCGGAGACACCCTCTGCCCGACCCTGCCCCGCAAGCGGGGGAGGGAGCGCACCGTCTTCGTGGCGGGAATGAACCAACGAGAGCACGCCATGTCTGATCAACAACTCACCCTCACGCCTCGGCAGCGCGATGACCTCCGCACCATCGCGGCGATGATCATTCCTGCCAGCGACGAGTACAAGGTGCCCGGCGCCGACGATCCCGCGATCCAGGCCGACATCCTCGCAACGCTCGGCCGCGACACCAAACTGGTGGTGGCGGCGCTGGACCATCTGGCGCGGCTGGCCGGCATGCCCTTGGCCGACCTCGAGCCCGTCGCGCGCGCCGGTGTCGCCCAGAAGTTCCGCATCTCCGGCGGCATCGCCGCTGCAACGCTCGTCCGCGTGGTCCTGCAATGCTATTACCGCGACGACCGCGTGCTGCGCTCGCTGGGGCTGGAGCTGCGCGCGCCGTTTCCCAGGGGGCACGTGCTCCCGGATGGGGACTGGTCGCTGCTCGACCCGGTCAAGGCGAGGGGAGGCACGCTGCGACGCGCGCCCTAGCCATCTTGGCAGGTCCAGCCCTGCGCCCCGGCCGGGCCACTTGCGCTGGCGGGAACAGGCCACCATCTATGTGAGCCTTCAAGGACTCTTGCCATGCTGGATTTCACCTCAGATATCGCCGATGACGCAGCGTCATCGCGAAGGACGGCGGCTACCCCGGTCGATGACCGGGCGCTGCTGGACGCCTATTCCAATGCCGTGATCGATGTGACCGACCGCGTCGGCCCTGCGGTCGTG
The DNA here is from genome assembly GCF_900324035.1 of Bradyrhizobium vignae. Lineage (NCBI taxonomy): Bacteria > Pseudomonadati > Pseudomonadota > Alphaproteobacteria > Hyphomicrobiales > Nitrobacteraceae > Bradyrhizobium > Bradyrhizobium vignae. The sequence continues at coordinate 5,593,614 of NZ_LS398110.1, read as the reverse complement.
CGGGTCGAGACCGGGCCGAAGGTGCCGAACGGCCGCGAGCGCGGCGGGCTGGGCTCCGGCATCGTGATCTCGCCGGATGGTCTTGTCCTCACCAACAGCCATGTGGTCGGCTCCTCCAAGGAGATCCGGCTGCGCGACGTCGAGGGCCATGTCGGCGATGCTCAGGTGCTTGGTGTCGATCCCGACACCGACCTTGCGTTGCTGCGCGCCAACGGCGTGCGCGACTTGCCTTACGCCGCGCTCGGCAACTCCAAGATCTTGCGGCGCGGCCAGCTCGTGATCGCAATCGGCAATCCGCTCGGCTTCGAATCGACCGTGACCGCCGGGGTCGTCTCGGCGCTCGGGCGCTCGATCCGCTCGGTCAGCGGGCGTACCATCGAGGACGTGATCCAGACCGATGCCGCACTCAATCCCGGCAATTCCGGCGGCCCGCTGGTGTCGTCGAATGCCGAGGTGATCGGCATCAACACCGCCATCATCAATGGCGCGCAAGGAATCTGCTTTGCGGTCGCCAGCAATACCGCGCAATTCGTGCTGTCGGAGATCATCCGCCACGGCTATGTCCGCCGCGCCTATATCGGCGTCGCCGGGCAGACCGCGCCGATCCCGCGGCGGCATGCCGTGCTGGCCGGGGTCGAGAACAAGATGGGCGCGCTTCTGATGCAGATCGAGCCTGATGGACCTGCGGCGAAGGCCGGCCTGCTCCCCGGCGATGTCGTGATCAGGCTCGACGGCGTCGAGATCAACGGCGTCGATGACCTGATCCGCGTGCTCGACCGCGACCGCATCGGCCGCCGTCTGGCCATGGACGTGCTGCGGCTCGGCCGCCTGCGGGCGATCGATATCGATCCGATCGAACGCAAGCCTGCGCGCTAGGGTCCGGACTCAATTGATCCACCAAGTAACGGCGGCGACCAAGAGGATGGCCGAGAGGAAGTTGTCGGCTCGCTTGTCGTAGCGGGTCGCAATCCGCCTGAAGTCCTTGAGGCGGCAAAACATGCGTTCGATGAGATTGCGTCCTTTGTAGGCCTTCACGTCGTACCGGTGCGGATGCTTGCGAGTTGGGTTGGGCGGAATTACTGCCTTTGTTCCGCGCTCGGCCAACCACTCACGCCCCTTTTGCGCCCGCCGCCGAGCGGTGGGCTTTGATGTGGGTCGCGTCGATGGACATTGTCCCGACCCGGCCGGTTGAGCCAGTCAAGGCGTAGAAAATATTGCCCCACACGCCTTGGCGGCTCCAGCGATTGAAGCGGTTATAGATGGTCGTGTAGGGGCCGTAATCTGCCGGGCAGTCTCGCCAGCGTGCGCCCGATCGCAGCATGTGGAGGATCCCGCTGATCACGCGTCGGTCATCCACGCGATGGGCGCCGCGCCGCCCACGTGGCAACAGCGGTTCAATCCGCTTCCACTCCGCCTCACTCAGCCAATATAGCTTTTGCCCCATCAAGCCCCCCTTCGACTCGGAGGTCTTGAATCACAACTCCGCCTCAGCGGGAATCCCTATTGAGTACAGACCCTAGCACTACTTTGGCAGATTGTGTTTTCGCCGCTGTTTTTCACGGATTTGCCTTCGGCAATATGGGCAATGCTGAGACGGCGGCCGAAGGATGAGATCAACGATGGCGTGACGTACGGCTGGCATGGTTGGCTGAGGCGGAGGCCCGTAGATTCTTTTTTTTCCGCCCCGCGTATGCGAGGCGACGATGTTGCAGGAAGGCGTAGGCAATCATTGTCATCAGGGCGTGGCGATGAAGACCTTGCCATGATCGCCCTTCGAAGTGATCAAGTCCAAGTTCCTCCTTCAACTGCTGATGCGCCTGCTCACAAATCCACCGTGCCTTGATGGTGGCGGCCAGCGTGCGCAGATCCGTCGCCGCCGGAAGATTGGCCAGATAGTATTTCTTCTCCCCGGACGCACGTTGCTCGCCAATGAGCCAGGCTTCGTCGCCTGGGAGATGCTGCTGACCTTTATCCCATATCCGCTGCGGAGGGCCGTCGGCGGTCCGGACACGGACCGCAGCAAATTGGGCTTTAAGCCGACCTTTCGTCCCGCTACGCCAACTCACGGTTTTCCATTTGGCGCCGGCCAGCATTTGCTCGGCCGCAATTGATAAGATATCGGGCACGTGGTGCTTTCGTGGTTTCCCGCGGGCTTTGGTAATCGGCCAAATGAGCTTCACATCGACCGGATACACTTTCAGGTGCCGCGGGATTCCGACAGCCCAGACCAGCCCGCGCTCTGTTAGCCCTTGTCGAAACGGTGCGCTGAGGCCGTATCCTGCATCCGCCAGCACATATCCAAAGCGCACGCTGGCTGCTATCGCGCGGTCAATCTCGGCCAAAGCAATCTCCGGCTTGGACCGTGGCGTTCGATGTTCGACTGGCACGCGAGCGCGCTTCAAACGAGATTCGTCGCTTGTCCAACTGTCAGGCAGAAAGAGACGTAACGCGACCATCACGGGTACTTCGCCGCGCGCAAGCGTCAAAGACACCAGTGTTTGGCAATTTGCCGTTTTACCGAGAGCCGAGGCGTATTGAGCCGCAACACCGACCGAGCGCTCACCCTTCTTGGGAAGTGAGGTGTCATCAATAACCAGCACCGCATCCCTGCCGCCGACAAGTCGGTCCGCCTGGTTGAGCAACTCTGTCTCCAGCGGCGTCGCGTCCCAGACACCGTCCGCAATGAAATGGTGCAACTGGTCGTAGGTGCTGGTGGCAAGGCGTTCCGCCATCGGCTGAACGCTCTTACGATCGCCGGGACCGATCAATCCCGCAACATACAGAGGACACATCCGCTGCCGGGTCTTATGACCCAGTCGGTCCAAGAACGGCATCAGCCAGCGTTCGAGTTCGTCTTCCCATCCCGGCATGGTCAGCCCTCCAAGAGCCGACCACCCATGAATCATTGAAAAATTGATTCGGGAATCCTATAAAACGCGCCAAAATCAACAATCTGCCAAAGTAGTGCTAGCGCGGAATGGGTGAGCTTCCGTCTAAAGCGCGATGAGATTTGGATGAATCGTCATCGCGCTTTAGCTTGTTGTTTACGCATGATCTTTCCGGAAAACCGCGTCGCACTTTTCCGGATCATGCTTTAGCCCTTGGCATCGCTGTGATGCCCGCGCAGGCGGGCATCCAGTCCGCCGCGGTCTATCGTTGAGCCACAATCATCTCGGCATACTGGATCGTCCGGTCGAGCCGGGCGAACACGGCGAGTGCGTGGCGAGCGCGTCCCCACAATCTCGTCATTGCGGGCGAAGCGAAGCAATCCGGAGTCTTTCCACGGCTGCGGTCAGGATTGCTTCGCTTCGCCCGCAATAACGCGTGGAAAGAGCACGGTTCTTTCGCTACTCCGCCGCTGCGGCAAAGCGGCTGTTCTCCAGTTCCGCCTCAAGCCGCGCCGCCTCGGACCTCGCCAGCTTGATATTGGCTTCCTTGACATGACCGAAGCCGCGGATCGTCTCCGGTACGCGCGCGAGCCGTGTCAGCAGCGGGATCTGCTCGGCCTTCAACCCGGCGATGCGCTGATCGATGATCGCGAGATAATCCTCGACCAGCTTGCGCTCGGTCCGGCGCTCCTCGGTGCGGCCGAACGGATCGAACGCGGTGCCGCGCAGGAACTTGAGCCTGGCGAGAATGCGGAAAGCGTGGATCATCCAGGCGCCGAACTCCTGCTTCTGAAGCCGGCCTGTCGCCTTGTCTCGCTTCGCGAAGATCGGCGGTGCCAGGTGATACTTCAGTGTGAAGTCGCCGCCGAACTTCTCGGACACTTTCTTGGCGAAGCTGCCGTCGGTATAGAGCCGCGCAACCTTGTACTCGTCCTTGTAGGACATCAGCTTGAACAGGTTTTTCGCGACTGCCTCGGTCAGCTCCGTGGATGCGGGCGAAGCCGCGCTCTCGGCCTTGCGCACCTTGGCGACAGCCGCAAGGTAACGGTCGGCATAGGGTTCGTCCTGATAGAAGGTCAGGAACTCGGCGCGGGTGGCGATGATCTCGTCGAGCGATTTCGCCGGCGCGGATGCGCGGTTCTTGAACTGGAGCACGCTGCGCACCCGCGACATGTCGTGGGCCGCGAGGCGGCCCCAGGTGAAGGCGAGCTTGTTCATCTCGATCGCGGCGCCGTTGATCTCGATGGAGCGGAGCAGGGCCTCCAGCGACAGCGGGATCGCGCCCTTTTGGAAGGCGAAGCCGAGCATGAAGGGATTGGTGGCGATGCTGTCGCCCATCAGCGCCGCGGCGATGCCCGTGGCATCGACAATGTCGAGGTTCTTGTCGCCGATCGCGTCGCGCAGCACGGTCTGCATCGTGCCCATTTCGAAATCGAGATCGGGATTTTGCACGAAGCTCGCCGTCGGCTGCAAATCGGCGTTGATAAAGGCCTTGGTCACGCCGCGCTCGGCGCGGCTCAGCGCAGTCGGGCCGGCCGAGACGATCATGTCGCAGCCGAGGATGACGTCGGCGCCGCCGGTGGTGATGCGGACCGCGGAAATGTCCTCCGGCTTCGGGGCGATGCGGACATGGCTCATCACCGCGCCGTTCTTCTGCGACAGGCCGGTGAAGTCCAGCGCCGAGCAGCCGCGACCGTCGACATGGGCGGCCATGCCTAGCAGGGCGCCGATTGTGATGACGCCAGTGCCGCCGATGCCGGTGACGAGGATGTTGTAGGGGCCGTCGAGGTCGCGCGCGGGCGGCAGCGGCAGATCGGCGAACAGCTGGCCTGAATCCACCGCCGTGGTCTTCATCCGCTTCAGGCTGCCGCCGTGCACCGTCACAAAACTCGGGCAAAAACCTTCGACGCAGGAAAAGTCCTTGTTGCAGTTCGACTGGTCGATCTGCCGCTTGCGGCCGAACTCGGTCTCCAGCGGCTGCACCGAGACGCAGTTGGAGGCCTGCGAGCAGTCGCCGCAGCCTTCGCAGACCAGCTCGTTGATGAAGGCGCGCTTGGCCGGATCAGGATAGAGCCCGCGCTTGCGGCGGCGGCGCTTTTCGGCGGCGCAGGTCTGGTCGTAGATGATGACGGTGAGGCCCTTGATGTCACGCAGCTCGCGCTGCACGGCATCGAGCTCGCGGCGGTGATGGATGGTCGCGCCTTGCGGGAAGTAGTTGCCTTGCGGGTACTTGCCCGGATCGTCCGAGACGATCGCAAGCCGCTTGACGCCCTCGGCCCAGACCTGGTGCGCGATCTGTGCGACGTTGAAGGCCCCTTCCGCCGGCTGGCCGCCGGTCATCGCCACGGCGTCGTTATAGAGGATCTTGTAGGTGATGTTGATGCCGGCGGCGGAGGCGGCGCGTAGGGCCAGGAGACCGGAATGGGTGTAGGTGCCGTCGCCGAGATTCTGGAAGATGTGCGTCTCGGTCGTGAAGGGCGACTGGCCGATCCAGTTCACGCCCTCGGCACCCATATGCGAGATCAGGTCGGTGCGGCGGGTCGGCATGCTCAGGGCCATGCCGTGGCAGCCGATGCCGGCCATGGCGCGGCTGCCTTCGGGCACGCGCGTCGAGGTGTTGTGCGGACAGCCCGAGCAGAAGAACGGCGTGCGCGCGAGCTTGATCGGTGCGCTGGCGGTGACGGGATTGTCGAACGCCTCCAGGCGTGCCAAGCGCTGTTCCAGCACCGGGCTGTGATGGCCGAGCTTGCGCAAGCGCGCCACCAGCGCGGACGCGACGATGGTCGGCGTCAGCTCGCCCTCACTCGGCAGCAGCGGCGCGCCGCGCTCGTCGCGCTTGCCCGTGACCGTCGGGCGTCTGGACGCATCCACGTTGTAGAGGATGCGCATCAGCTGGTCTTCGATGAAGCCGCGCTTCTCCTCGACCACCAGAACGTCCTGGAGACCTTCGGCGAAACGTTTGGCGCCGCTCTCCTCCAGCGGCCATGTCATCGCGACCTTGTAGATGCGAAGGCCCAGATCCTGCGCGTCCTTGTCGGTGATCCCCAAATCGGCGAGGGCCTGGCGGAGATCGAGATAGGCCTTGCCGGTCGCGACGATACCGAGCCGCGCAGGCTTGGAATCGAGCACGATGCGATCGAGCTGGTTGGCGCGGGCGAAGGCCTGCACCGCCGCCATCTTCGGGCCGAACAGCCGCTTCTCGGCCTCCAGCGGCGGATCGGGCCAGCGGATGTTGAGGCCACCGGGCGGCATCTCGAAATCCTCGGGGAGCACGATCTTGACGCGCTCGGGATCGCTGTAGATCGACGCCGAGCTCTCGACGGTCTCGCTGATCGCCTTGAAGCCGACCCAGCAGCCGGAGAAGCGCGACAGCGCAAAGCCGTAGAGGCCGAGATCGAGATAGTCCTGCAGCGTCGCCGGGTTGATCACGGGGATCAGCGACGCGGCGAACACCTGCTCGCTCTGATGCGCCAGGGTCGAGGACTGGCAGCCGTGGTCATCGCCGGCGAGCGCGAGCACGCCGCCATTGACCGAGGTGCCGGCCGCATTGGCGTGCTTGAGCGCATCGACCGAGCGATCGACGCCCGGGCCCTTGCCGTACCAGATGCCGAACACGCCGTCGACCTTGGCCCCGGGAAACAGCCCAACCTGCTGGCTGCCCCAGACCGCGGTCGCGGCCAAGTCTTCGTTGAGTCCCGGAACGAAGGCAATGTCGTGCTGCTGAAGGTGCGACTTCGCCCGCCATAGCGCATGATCGTACATGCCAAGCGGGGAACCGCGATATCCTGAGATGAAGCCGCCGGTGTTCAGTCCCTGAAGCCTGTCGCGTTCGCGCTGCAACATGGGAAGGCGGACCAGCGCCTGCGTGCCCGACAGGAAGATCCGCTTCGATTCGAGCCGGTATTTGTCGTCCAGCTCGACCTGCAACAGCGTCATTTCAGAAGTCCTCGGCTTTGGTTCTTGGGGTTTGCGCTGCGGGAAGGATTGCGGCTGCGCGACGCGATTGTGACAGTCAAATGCATGGCTCAGCGAAGTCAATATCGCTGGCCGCATCCGTGGCGCTCCTGCTAGTCATGGCTTGCGAGCGGAGGAGCGCGCATGATGGCGTTTGACACACAAATCACCCGAATAGGAGGCGCCTTGATTGGACCGTGGCGCCGGCCGCGGCAGATGCTACAGGCGCAAACCTATGATGCGCATGCCTCGATCCATGATGACGCGACGGCGCAGAAGCTCGGTTTCAAGGGCGGCACCATCGAGGGGCCGACCCATTTCAGCCAGTTCGCTCCACTTTGCGAGCGGCAATGGGGCCGGGCGTGGTTTGAGCGAGGGTGTCTCTCGGTGCATTACCGTAGTGTCTGCTACGAAGGTGAGGAGGTGCAGGCGACGCTGCTAGCCTCTTCGACCGAACAGCCCGAGTGTCAGGTACAGATGCTCAAGCGCGACGGCACCGAGGTGCTGCGCGGCACCGCATCCATCGTTGAGAGCCCGACAGCCCTCGACATCCGCCTCCGCGAGCTCAAGCCGCTGGCTGATCCCGTGATCCTGCGCGACGTCAAGGTGGCGCAGACGAGCAAGCGCCAGACGGTGCGGATGGCTTTCGACCAGAACATGGGCGACCTCTATCCGTTCTCCCTTCGGCAGAAGCTCGCCGTCATCACCGAGAACTCGCAATACTACTCGACCGCAGACAATCCATGGGGCAAGCCCATCATCCCGATGGAGATGCTCAGCGTGCTGTTCCAGTACCGCTCCAAGGACGATCCGCTGCCGGCCAAGGGCCCTGCCGTCGGCCTGTTCGCCGACCAGGAGATCCGCCTGGTGAAGGGCCCGCTGTTCGTCGACGAGGAGTACGAAGTCGAGCGCGAGGTGGTCGCACTCTCCGGCAGCCGCCGCACCGAAAGCGCCTGGGTCAAGACGCGCGTGTTCGCCAAGGCGGGCACGTTGGTGGCCACGATGTTGCTGAACATGGCGACGCTGAAGGACTCGTATGCGCCGTACGAGGAGGAGTATCGGCGGCTGTACGGGGCCGGGCGGTAGTCTCCTCGTCATCCCGCGGCGACGCGGAGCGTCGAGCCCGGGATGGCCGCACCGCATGAGGTGAAATGGATTCCAGGCACGCGCTGCGCGCCACGGAATGACGGAAGATGCCGCTCATCCTCTAGGCAAATGCACGTCGCAAAGCCGTCGCACAGGGAATAAGCAGGCGATCGCATTCTACGCAAGTTTTTGAGTACACTACAAATTCTGTCGCCGCCCGCGCCCCACTGCAATTGTACACAATGGCACGGCGCTTGCAGAACTCTGGCCAAGAGAGTTCTCGCGGGGCCTGCGTCATGTTGAACTCAGCCAATCCGACAAAGGGCGTCGTCAGCGCCGAGCCCGAGCCGATCGCGCTCGACTGGCCGGCCACCGCGCTTCTCATCATCGACATGCAGCGCGACTTCATGGAGCCCGGCGGCTTCGGCGAAACGCTCGGCAACGACGTCAGCCAGCTTGCACGCGCGGTGAAGCCGATCGGCGCGGTGCTGACGGCGGCGCGCGACATCGGCATGCTGGTGATCCACACGCGCGAGGGGCATCTGCCCGATCTCTCCGACGCGCCGCCGGCAAAGATCGAACGCGGCGCGCCGAGCCTTCGTATCGGCGATCCCGGTCCGATGGGACGAATCCTCATTCGCGGTGAGGCCGGCCACGACATCATTCCCGAGCTCTATCCGTTCGACAGCGAAATCGTGATCGACAAGCCGGGCAAGGGCGCCTTCTACGCCACCGAGCTCGGCGATGTCCTGGAGAATTACGGTATCGAGAATCTCTTGGTGTGCGGCGTCACGACAGAAGTTTGCGTCAACACCACCGTGCGCGAGGCCAATGACCGCGGCTATCGCTGCGTCGTCGTGTCCGATGGCTGCGCATCCTACTTCCCCGAATTTCACGAGATGGGCCTGAACATGATCAAGGCCCAGGGCGGCATCTTCGGCTGGGTCGCAAGCTCAGCCGCAGTCTTGGAGGCGATGAAGAGTTCGAACACATTGGGGGTAACATCATGAGCAAATTGACGGGGACGGCCGGCAAGTCTGAGATCAATACGTCCGACTTCAAGCTGGCGCTATGGACATCGGGCGACTGGAACGCGTTTTTCGGCTTCGGTACCAACATCCTCGTCAACATGCTGGTGCTCACGGGCCTGCTTCGCTTCGTGTTGAAGATGCCTGATGGTCTCGTGTTCGGGCGCATCCTGCCCGCGCTCGGGCTGATGATGTGCCTCTCCACCTTCTACTATGCGTATCTCGCCTATCGCCTCGCGCAGAAGACCGGCCGCAACGACGTCTGCGCGCTGCCGTCCGGCGTCAGCGTGCCGCACATGTTCATCGTCACCTTCGTGATCATGCTTCCGATCACGCTGAAGACCGGCGATCCTCTCAAGGGCTGGTCGGCGGGTCTCGTCTGGGTGTTCTTCCAGAGCTTCATTCTCATGATCGGCGGCTTCATCGCGCCGTTCATCCGCAGGATCACGCCGCGCGCGGCGCTACTCGGCACGCTTGCCGGCGTCTCCATCACCTTCATCTCGATGCGGCCGGCGCTGGAAATGTACATGACGCCGCAGATCGGTCTCGTCTGCTTCGCCATCATCCTGGTGAGCTGGTTCGGCGGGGTGAAATATTGGCGCGGCGTTCCCGCAGGCCTCGTCGCGATCGCGGCCGGCATGATCATCGCCTGGGGCTCGAACCTGTTCGGGCTCGGTCTCGGCGGCCTGAGCCTCAAAGGTGTCGGCGCGGCCTTTGCCAATTTCGGCTTTTCTGTGCCGATCCCGGCGGTAAACCATGTCTTCTCCGGCTTCGAATTCCTGGGCATCATCCTCGTCACCGCCATTCCGTTCGGCATCTACGATCTCGTCGAGGCCATGGACAATGTCGAGAGCGCGGAAGCGGCCGGCGACGAATATCCGACCACGCGCGTGCTCACCGCCGACGGCGTCGTCAGCCTGATCGGCTGCCTGATGGGCAATCCCTTCATCAACGCCGTCTATATCGGCCATCCCGGCTGGAAGGCGATGGGCGGTCGGATCGGTTACTCGGCGGCGACCGGCGTCATGGTGGTCGTGCTGTCCTGGTTCGGCATCATCTCGGTGCTGCTGGCACTCGTGCCTGTCGTCGCGATCTCGCCGATCTTGCTCTACATCGGCATGCTGATCGGGGCGCAGGCATTCCAGACGACACCGGTCAAGCACGCGCCCGCCATCGTGCTGGCGCTGACGCCGCATCTCGCCGCCTGGGCCAAGCTCCAGATCGACACGATGCTCGGCTCCACCATGAACGCGGCGGCAACCGTCGGCGGCTTGGCGGCCGACAAGGCCGATGCGGTCAAAGCCGCCGCGATCGCCGCGCTGCCGCAGCAGGGCGTGTTCTACCACGGTCTTGAGGTGATGGGCGGCGGCTCCATCCTCGGCGGCCTCATCCTCGGCGCCATCGGCGTCTTCATCATCGAGCGCGATTTCGAGAAGGCGTCCGCCTTTGCGCTGGTCGGGGCGGTGCTGACCTATTTCGGCTTCATGCACGGCGAAGCCGTCGGCATTGGCGGCGGCTTTGGCGTGACGCCCGCGGTCGCCCTGGCCTACGCCGTGATGGCCGCTGGGCTGTTCGCCGCCGGCAAGCTCGGCGCCAGCGAGCCCTACGCCGCACATCCGGAGATGTCCGCCGCGCCGGCGGAGTAGGCGCAGCTTTCGATACGCGGAACGGTCGAGCGGATGGCTCGGCCGTTTAGGCTCAGGGACGTACGGCCGGCGTCTCCATTGGCAGGCCATGCGCCCGCGACATCAGATAGAGTTCGAGCGCGACCAGCTCGGGCGATCCGTAGTCATAGGCCTGGGCACGGACGCCGCTCATGCAGCTGCGCAGCCGCCGCTCCAGCGAGCCCAGTGTCTGCCATTCCAACCGATAGAGCGGATAGCCGGTCGGTTGCGCTTGCGTGATCGGCGCGCCGGCGAGGCGCTTGTCGAAATTGTCGTCGTGGCAGTTGGTGCAGGCGAGGTTGAGCTGTCCCTCACGCTGCATGTACAGCGCGCGGCCCTGCTCGACAAAGGGTTTGGCTTGCGGACCGTCACCGGCCGTGATCGGGGTGCCGCGCGACTGATGGGCGATGAAGGCGGACAATGCGAGCAGATCGTGGCTCTCATAGGGCAGCGGTATCGCCTGCTGATGATTGGCGCGGCAGAGATTGATCCGCTGATCGAGCGTGACGGGGCGGCCGAGGGCCTTGTCGAAGGCGGGATAGCGCGCCGCGACGCCTTTCATGCTGCTGCGCGCATCGCCATGACAATCCGTGCAGGATTTGGCGGCGCTGCCGGTCTTCTTCGCCCACAGCGCTTCGCCGTCGAGCACGAACAGCATGCCGGGATTGCTGGTGTCGTCCTCCTGCATGGCGCGCGTGTCCGGACCCATGAAGGCATAGCCGGAACGGCGTGCATCGGGCGGGATTTCGCCCGCGAGCAGGGCAGGCGCCGCGGCAAACAATGCTGCCGCGGCTATCGCGCGCCAAGACATCATTCGACCGTGATCGATGCCGAAGCAGCGGAGGAATAGCCGTTGTCGCCGATCCACTCGAACTCGAACTTGCCGCTTTCCTTGACGACCGCGAAAAACGACAAATACGGGTTCGCGGCGATAGCCGGAAACAGATCGGCGCGAAAAATCTCAGCGCCGTTGTAACGGCAGGTGAAGCTCGTGATGATGTTGCGCGGCACCAGATTGCCGTCGGCGGTGTGGCGGAAGCCGGTCTCCATGATGTGCGAGGTCAGCGTGCGGATCTCGACGATGTCGCCGCGTTTGGCCTTCGAGGGGACGTTGATGAGGGCAGCCATCAGTTCATCTCCTCGGTGCAGGCGGCCAGTGTCACGACGACGTCGGCGGCAATTTGCCAGAACGTGTCGTCGGAGAGACGCGCGATCGCAACCACCTTCTGGGTGTCGGCGAGCCGAATCCGTGTCGAGACCTGGGCACGGCCGGAGGCAGGGCCGAAATAGAAATTGCCGATGTTCGGCTGCGGGTTCTTCTCGTTGAAGACGTGGATGCTCTTGACGTGGTCATCGGCCGTCATCGGGCTTGCGACGCTCACCGTCAGCGGCACGGTGTTGCCGTTCTCGACCAGCGGCGGAATATCCAGCTTGATCCTGCCGGTGTGAATCTGCGCTTCGCCGACCACGTTGCGGATCGCCGCGTTGAGCATCGCCGGTGTCGCCTCGAGCGGCCGCAGCGTGACGATCGGGATCGTCCCGGCGACTGTCGCGCCTCCGGCGAGGCTCAGGAATTGTCGTCGCGTGGTCGGCATGAACCTAGTCCCGAAGTGTTGCAAGAAAGGCCACGATGTCCTCGATCTCCGCAGCCGACAAGATCGGCTTGCCGGCGAAGTTACGTCCGACGCGGACGAAGCCGTCGTTGCGATAGTAGGATGGCATGATGGTGTCCGGATTGAAGCGCGAGGCATCGACCAGTCGAAGTCGCAACTGGCTCACCGACCACCGGTTCCCGGCGCCGGAGAGATCAGGCGCAAGGTCGCCCTGGAACCGCGTTTCCGGAAATGGGCCGGAATGGCAGAGGATGCAGGTCGTCGTGCGCGCGAGCACCAGCGCGCGGCCGCGCGCGGCATCGCCGGACGAGCCCGTGAGTGATGCAGGAATGCCGTCGCCGATGATTGTGTAGGGCACGAGGTCATCGGCTTTTGAAGGCGAACAGAAGGCGAGGCTTGCGACGACGAGTGCGGCATTCGCAACTCTTGGAAGAGGCGAGTGAGATCGCCGGGCACTCCTCTGACCTCTCTCGCTTGCGGAAGAGGTCGCCGCGCAGCGGCGGGTGAGGGTTCTTTCCTCTCGGGGGCTCTCGCGTGTGGAGACACCCTCTCTCCGACCCTTCCCCACAAGCGCGGGAGGGGGTGCACTTTGGCTGTGGCGGCAGGCTCGTTTCATTATGGCTCTAGCCAAACGTATTCGCCGTGATGGTTTGAAACCAGCGCTCGGCCTCAGCCGCCTCGCGGGCGCGCAGCTCGCGCGGGGCATCGACCGGGCTGGTCGCGACGCCCTCGACCTCGGCGAAGATGTCGCCTTTGGGCTGGTAATTGCCGATGAGCGAGAAGCCGTAGCCGGGTGCGACGGTGTCGTAGCAGATGCCCGTCAATCGCGGCGCCTCCGGCGTGCGGCCCGCGAGCAAAGCGACGATCGCGCCAGCGCATGCCTTGCCCTGAGCGCTCGCAGCCGATGCCGATTTGGGGATGCCGCCGCCGAGGCAGGCATCGCCAATGACGTGGATGTTCGGAACGAGTTTCGACTCGAAGGTGACGGGATCGATCGGGCACCAGCCGGTCGTGTCCGCGGTGCCTGCGATCCCGGCAATGCGCCCCGCGCGCTGCGGCGGGATGACATTGGCGACATCAGGGGTGTAGTTGCCGAACTCCGTGAGGATGGTTCTCGTCGCGGGATCGACCGAGGTGACGCGACCGCCTTGCGATAGCGCGATGCGCTCGATCATGTCGCCATAGAGCTCTTTCCACGCCTTCTCGAACAGCCGCTGCTGCGAGAAACTGTCCTTGGCATCGAGGATCAGAACCTTCGAGCGCGGCTTCTTCGTCTTCAGGTAATGCGCGATCAGGCTTGCGCGCTCGTAAGGTGCTGGCGGGCAACGGGAAGGATTGGCCGGGATTGCAACGACGACCGTGCCGCCGTCCGCCATCGCTTCCAATTGCCTGCGCAGCAAAAGCGTCTGCGCACCGGCTTTCCAGGCGTGCGGCATCGTCTCCGACGCGGCGGCGTCGTAGCCAGGCAGGGCTTCGGGATGGAAGTCGATGCCGGGCGAGAGCACGAGCCGGTCATAACCAAACGCGGTACCGCCGTCCGTCGTCACCCTACGCTTTTGCGTGTCGATGCTCGTCACAGCCTGAGCGACGATGCTGATGCCGTCGGCCGCGAGCTTGTCGTAGCCGAACTGCTGCGCCTCGATCTCGCGCAGGCCCGCGATCACCTCATTGCTGAAGGGGCAGGAGATGTAGGTCTTGTTCGGCTCGATCAGGGTGACCGGCAATTTTGCATCGGCGCGCTTGAGCGCGCGGGCGCAAGCGGCGCCGCCAAAGCCGCCGCCGATCACGACGATCTGACCCATCGATTGGGCGCGCAGGATCGAAGGTGCGGCGAGCGATGTGGCCGCGACGGCGATGCCGAGGGCGGCACTCCGCCGTGTCACCGGCGTATTCATGAGACTTGTCCGGAAAATGCAGCGGCGGCCGGCGTGGCCGCCGCAGCTCTTCTTACGCGAAGGTGATGTTCTGATCGCGCAGCGGCACCGAACGGATGCGTTTGCCGGTTGCGGCGAAGTACGCATTGAGCACCGCCGGCGCCGCGACGCCGATGGTCGGCTCACCGACACCGCCCCAGAACCCGCCGCTCGGCACCATCACTGTCTCCACTTTCGGCATCTCGCTGATACGCATCGAGTTGTAGGTGTCGAAGTTGGTCTGCTCGATCTTGCCGTCCTTGACGGTGCAGCCGCCATAGAACAGCGCGGAGAGGCCATAGACGAAGGAGCCGGCAACCTGTCGCTCCACCTGCGCCGGATTGACGACGTAGCCGGGATCAGTGGAGGCGACGATGCGATGCACCTTGATCTTGCTGCCGTCGACCACGGAGATCTCGGCGGCGCCGGCGACATAGCTGCCATAGCCCATGACCTGCGCGATGCCGCGATAGACGCCCTGCGGCGCCGGCGTGGTCCAGCCGATCTTCTCGGCAACCGCATTGAGCACAGCGAGGTGCTTGGGGTGGTTGCCCATCAGCTTGCGGCGGAATTCGAGCGGGTCCTGGCCTGCGGCCTGGGCCAGCTCGTCCATGAAGCACTCCATGTAGATTGCATTGTGATTGACGTTGACGCCGCGCCAGAAGCCCGGCGGAACGTGCGGGTTGCGCATCGCATGCTCGATCAACAGGTTCGGCACCGAATAGCCGAACGCGGCCTCGCCCGATTGGGCGACGCCCTGGAACGCTGCCGGATCCATGCCGTTCTGCAGCGCTTCGGGGCGCAGCGAGAACAGGATCGACTGCCCGGACAGGCGGTAGTGCAGCGCGATCAGATTGTTGTTGGCATCGAAGGCGCCGGTCATCTTGCACTGCGTGACCGGGTGATACTTGCCGTGCGCCATGTCCTCTTCGCGCGACCACAATAGCTTGATCGGCGTGCCCGGCATCTGCTTGGCGATCATGACGGCCTGGCGAACATAGTCGGTCTGGCCGCGCCGGCCGAAGCCGCCGCCGAGCATCACCTTGTGGACGTCGCACTTCTCGGCCGGCAGGCCGGACGCCTCCAGCACTGCCGCGAAGGCCGCCTCGCCATTCTGCGTGCCGCACCAGACCTCGCACTTGTCCGCCGTGTAGAGCGCGGTGGCGTTCATCGGCTCCATGGTGGCGTGGTTCTGGTAGGGATAGCTGTAGACGGCCTCGACCTTCTTTGCGGCCCCGGCGATCGCGGCTTTCGCGTCGCCGTTCTTGTTGCCGACATAGGCCGGCTGCGCATCGTCGAGCCCCTCGGCCAGCCACTTCGCAATCGACTCGCTGGAGACCTTGGCGTTGTCGCCCTCGTCCCAGGTGATCGGCAGTGCCTCCAGCGCGGTCTTGGCGTGCCACCAGGTGTCGGCAACGACGGCGACCGCGGTGTCGCCGACCGTGACGACCTTTTTGACGCCCTTCATGCCGGCGACCTTGGCCTCGTCATAGCTCTTCAGCTTGCCGCCGAACACCGGGCAGTCCTTGATCGCGGCGTTCAGCACGCCCGGCAGCTTGACATCGATGCCGTAGACCATGGCGCCGGTGGTCTTGTCGACGGTGTCGAGCCGCTTCACGCCCTTGCCGATCAGCTTCCAGTCCTTGGGATCCTTCAGCTTGACGTCCGCCGGCGGCGTCAGCTTCGCCGCGGCCTCGGCGACCTTGCCGTAGGTCGTGGTCCGGCCCGAGGGCGTATGGGTGATGACGCTGTTCGCGGCCGTGCATTCGGAGGCCGGCACCTTCCATGCGTCGGCGGCGGCTTGGATCAGCATCACGCGCGCGGTGGCGCCACCCTTGCGGACATAGTCCTGCGAGGAGCGGATGCCGCGGCTGCCGCCGGTGGAGAAATCGCCCCAGACGCGCTTGCGGGCCACGCTCTGGCCGGGGGTCGGATATTCGGTCGTGACCTTGGTCCAGTCGCATTCGAGCTCCTCGGCGACGAGCTGCGCAAGGCCGGTGAGCGAGCCCTGGCCCATCTCGGAGCGGGCGATGCGGATCACCACGGTGTCGTCGGGCCTGACCACCACCCAGGCGCCGATCTCGGGCGAGCCGTCGGCGGCGCGGACCACGGCAGGGCCCCCGAAGGGGATGTCGAGGCCGATTGCCAAGCCGGCGCCCAGGGTGGCGCTTCCGATCACGAAGGCGCGGCGGTTCATTTGGAGCGAGACGTGCTTGTTCATGGGGCGGCTCCTTTAAGCGCTTGCGATCGTGTGGATCGCCTCGCGCACCTGCTGGAAGGTGCCGCAGCGGCAGATATTGGTGATGGCCTCGTCGATGTCGGCGTCGGTCGGCTTCGGCTTCTCGTTCAAGAGCGCCGCCACCGCCATGATCATGCCGCTCTGGCAATAGCCGCATTGCGGCACGTCCTGAGCGATCCAGGCCTCCTGCACCTTGTGCAGCGAATCCCCGGATGCGAGCCCTTCGATGGTGGTGATCTTCTTGCCCTCGGCCTCACTGACCGAAAGGCCGCAGGAGCGCATCGCTACGCCGTCGATGTGAACCGTGCAGGCGCCGCATTGTGCAATGCCGCAACCGTATTTGGTGCCGGTCAGGCCGGCGTTCTCGCGGATCGCCCAGAGCAGCGGCGTATCCGGCTCGACGTCGAGGGTGAGGGTTTTTCCGTTGATTGTTAGGTTTGCCATCGCAGTCCCCTGATTGGCCCAATCCACCGATTGAACTCAGGGGCGCAATGTGTCCGGCAAACTGGAACTGTTCAAATCAACAGTCCGAGGGGTGGCTGGAATGCATTGCGTCGCTCTTGGGGGATGGACCGGCGCGTTGTTTTGCCTCATCCCTTGTCGAGCGATTCGGGTTGACGCCTTTTCGTGGGCGCCAATCCGCGGCTTGAAGCGACGTCCGGGGCGGATTGCCGTGCAGAGGCCACAGTTTGTCCTTTTTGCCGGGGTGCAAGATGAGGGCACTTTGGTACACTGCCCCGCCGCCAACAGGAGTTCCATGAACGTGCCGAGTCCCTGCAACGTACTGATGCTCTACCCGCTGTTCTCGGCAGAGTCCTTCTGGAGCTTTGGCGAATCCTGCAAAGTGATGGGCGTCAAGCGTCCCGCCGCCCCTTTGGGCCTGATCACCGTTGCCGCGATGTTGCCCCAGAGCTGGACGGTCCGGCTGATCGATTGCAACACGGCACCGCTCGGCGACGAGGATCTTGCCTGGGCCGATGTCGTCTTCACCGGCGGAATGTTGCCGCAGCAGGCCGACACGCTGCGCCTGATCGAGCTCTGCCGCGCGGCTGGCAAGCCGGTGGTGGTCGGCGGCCCCGATCCCACCTCGAGCCCCCACATCTATGAGCGGGCCGATTTCCAGGTGCTCGGCGAGGCCGAGAGCGTCATCGACCAATTCATCGCGGCCTGGGAAAGTGGTGCGCGGTCCGGCGTCTTCACCGCGCCGAAATTCCAGGCCGACGTCACCAAGACGCCGGTGCCGCGTTTCGACCTGCTCAATTTCGAGGACTATCTCTATCTCGGTGTCCAGTATTCACGCGGCTGTCCCTTCACCTGCGAATTCTGCGACATCATCGAGCTCTATGGGCGCGTGCCGCGGACCAAGACGATCGAGCAGATGTTCGTCGAGCTCGAGACGCTCTACGAGATGGGCTACCGCGGCCATCTCGATTTCGTCGATGACAATTTCATCGGCAACAAGAAGTCGCTGCGGCAATTCCTGCCAAGGCTCGCCGAATGGCAGCGTGCGCACGGCTACCCCTTCGAATTCTCCACGGAAGCCTCGGTCAACCTCGCCGACGATCCGGAACTCTTGGAGCTGATGGGCGCGGCGAATTTCTTCGGCATCTTCGTCGGCATCGAAAGTCCGGACCCGGCGACGCTTGTCGCGATGCGGAAGAAGCAGAATACGCGGCGCAACATCGCCGAGAGCATCCACAAGATCTACGCCGCCGGCATGCTGGTCACCGCGGGCTTCATCGTCGGCTTCGACAACGAGAGTGTCTCGATGGCGGAGTCCATGATCGAGTTCATCGAGGAGGCGGCGATTCCCGTCGCCATGGTCGGCCTGCTCTATGCCTTGCCGAACACGCAGCTCACGCGCCGGCTCGAGCGCGAAGGCCGGCTGCATCAGGGCCACGACGTGGCGCCGACCATCGGCGCCGATCAGTGCACGGCCGGCATCAACTTCGATCCGGTCCGCCCGCTGCGCGACATCCTGTTGGACTACAAGCGGGTGCTGGAACACATCTACAGCCCGGCGGCCTATGCAGCACGCGTCGATCGTTTGATGACACTGCTCGACCGTTCCCGGCAGCGCGCCGAGCTCGCCGAAGGAGACATCCGCGCCAGGCTCGGGGCGATGGAGACGGTGCACAAGGTGGTCACCGCCCTTCCCGAGGCGCGGGGGCCGCTCTGGCAGACCTTCATGAACTGCGCCAAGCGCGACACGTCATCGGCGCGCATCGCCGTGCAGATGATCGCGGCCTATGCGCATCTCGGACCGTTCTCGCGCAAGGTCATCGCGGCCATCGACGCGCGCTTGGCTGCGCTGGATAACGAGACCGTCACTCCGGCGGCTGTCGGCGTGACGGCGGCCTGACGGCTTACTTCACCGCAAGCCGCAAGAAGCTCATCACGCTGCCGAGCGCCGCAAAGCCGGCGCCGAGCGCCAGCGCCAGTGTCGCACCGTCGTGTCCGGCGAGCGCGAAGCACAAGGCGGCGAGCGCGGCCCCGGTGGTTTGTCCCGTCAGGCGCGCGGTCGCGACGATGCCGGAGGCGCTGCCGCTGCGATGCGGCGGCGCGCTCGACATCACCGCCTTCATGTTCGGTGCCTGGAAGAAGCCGAACCCCATGCCGCAGATCACCATCCGCCAGATGATGTCGGCGATGGCGGGGTTGGCCGGAAGCGTCGCGAGCAGCGCCATGCCGAGGCCGAGCAGCACCAGCCCAATGCCGCCGAGCAGGCCGACCGCGTGACGGTCCGACAGGCGGCCTGCGATCGGCGCCATGATGCCGACCACCAGCGGCCATGGCGTCATGAAGAATCCGGTCTCGACCTGCGAGCGGCCGAGCACGTCCTCGAAATAGAACGGCAGCGAGACGAAAGCGAGGCCCTGGACCGCGAAGGAGCACACCGCGGTCGCCGCCGACAGCGCGAACATCGGACGGCTGAACAGGTCGATCGGCAGCATCGGCGCGGGATGCTCGGCATGGCGCCGCGTCAGGATGAAGCCGAGCGCGAGGGCCGTGACCAGCTCAACGCCCACGACGATCGGCGACAGGTTATGCGCTGCGCTGCCAATGCCGGTGATGAACAGGCCGAGGCAGGCGGCGGCGAGGATCGCGCCGAGAAAGTCGAAGCCGTGATCGGCGCGCGGCGTCTTCGGCAGCATCGCAAAGCCGATGCCGATGGCGATGAGGCCGAACGGGATGTTGACGGCGAACAGCCAGGGCCACGGGCCGAGCGCCAGGATCGCGGAGGCGATCGAGGGCCCGAAGGTAAAGGCGGTCGCGACCACCAGCGCGTTGTGGCCGAAGCCGCGGCCGAGCATCCGCCCCGGATAGACGAAGCGCACCAGCGCGGTGTTGACGCTCATGATGCCGCTCGCGCCCAATCCTTGCAGCGTGCGCGCGACCAGGAGGCTCTCCAGCGACCATGCCACCGCACAGAGCAGCGAGGCGATGGTGAACAGGATAAGGCCGCCGAGATAGATGCGCTGATGCCCGACGATCTCGCCGAGCGCTCCGAGCGGCAGCAGCGTCGCCACCAGTGCGATCTGGTAGACGTTGACCACCCAGACCGACTGCTCCGGGCTGACATGCAGATCGGCGGCGATGGCAGGCAGGGCGATGTTGGCGATCGCGGTATCGAGCGAAGCCATCGCCAGCGCGGTGAAGATCGCGGCAATCGCCCAGCGCCGTTGCGCGGCCGGAACGCCGTCGGCGATCGGCGGAGCGGGTTCGCGCGCGGCGGCAGGTAACGTGATTGTCATTGCGTTGGCGCGTTGCTCCGGCGGCAGGCTATGCCTGTACTACGGCTCGGCGGCCGGCCACAGGCTTATGCGTGCATGCTGTGTATGCGCCGATGCCGCACGCGCCGCGGAAAGGGCAGGGCAAGCGCGCCGTTCGCCTGCTTTCGGTGCCGGTCACGACGTTCAAAGCAAAAAGTCGAAAAACAACCCCATGCACAGTAGAAGAGCCCTTGATCTATAAGGGAATTTTCCAACTGCCTTGCGATGACATTCGCAGCCGCGATCAAGTTGACCCGTCGGGCAAAACACTGGCAGGATGAAATCGTGGCAGGACGCTCGGAAGGACCAGCATGCGCGCGTCGACGTCGCATAGTCGTCGCGGCCACGCCCAGAGCCGTCGCCCCTAACGCACTTCCGTCACGGTCGGATCGACCACCGATGGCGGGCTTGCGACTGTCGACTCGCCGCTACTGCCAAAATCGGCGCCGCATCGGCCAGATACCAGTGACTTTTGAACGTCTGCGGCTTCGTCTTTCCTCGGCCTTTTCCAGTCGGGTACGCAGGTTCTGAAGCTCTGCCAATTGAGAGCTGAGTGACGAGACACGCTGACGCAGAACCACCATACGGTCGCACACCTGGCCACGAGTACTCATGACGCGCCCCTAAACTGTGACTATTAAACAATGATCGACGTCGGGCGAAAACAAAATGGGCTCAACCTATAGGTTTAGTTAAATGACGGTTAGCACAGGTTCATTGAAAAAATATGAAATAGCCGACACGCACGGCAGGAGACGTGGCCCGACCGCGGTCCGGGGAGACGGCAAGGGTCAAACCGCCGCTGGATCGTGATTTCGAGCGAGAGCCCAAGTCGCTTCCGAATTCGTCTGCGGGAAACCGCCGCTAGAGTAGAAGCCCCAGCGCCAACCAGGTTGCAACAGACAAGCAGACGCCAATTCCTAAGTACGGCAATGCAATGCGCATCGGTCACTCCTCGGCTTCGAGACGCGACGAGAACACGGTCAGATACGCATATTCGCGGCGCCGAGCCTATATTCCATGCGATGTACGGGCTTTGTCATGTAACCGCCGGAACGCAGCGTGCTTGGCTGAAATCCGGTGTGATCAGGCGTGACTGCTTACCGAGTGCGGGTGAATTCCGATGTAGCGTCATCGAGGCTTTAGCGGGGGTGGGCGGGTGAGCTGGACCGTCGGCTGAACCACCGCTGTTCCCCGCTCTTATTTTGACGCCCGCCCTGATTTAAAAGACTAATTCAATTTTATTAAAAATTGTGATTTAATTTAGAAAATGATACGTTGTAAACGTTAGCGCCACATCCTGCACGAACCCGCAAATGCGAGGGAGGGGCACGTGGCTATTCTATTTGGCGATACGAATGGATCACTCACGGGCCGACAGCACGGCGGAGCCCAGACACTGGTCGGTTCCGATCCGACCAACATGCTGTTCGGAGATGCCGGCGTTGACTTGCGCGACCGCGCGGTCGGCGGCAACGACACCTTGCTGACTTCCGGATCCGGAAGCCTGTTTGGTGATGCGGGCGGAAACATTTCTGATTACGCGCTGGGCGGCAACGACACGTTGTCCGCCGATGTGCCGGCGTCTGCCATCATCCCCGGCGAGACTTTCATTCTGAGCATGTACGGTGATGCCGGAGGCAGCATCTCGGATCGGGCCCTTGGTGGCAACGACAGCCTCAATGTCGAACTGCCGCTGGCCTTCACGCCCGGTGTGAGAGTGAATGCCTATGGCGACGCAGGCGAAACATTGGCCGGTCAAGCCCGTGGAGGTGATGATCATTTCGGCGTTTCCGGTGGCGGGCACCAAACCGTCGCCGTGTATGGAGATGCCGGCGGCAATCTGATCAATCGCGCAGTCGGCGGTAACGACACCTTCGTTGGTCACACCGGACCGGATAGCACTTTTGAGTTCTATGGCGACGCCGGTGGAAGCCTGTTCGGGTATGCCCGCGGCGGAAGCGACAGCTTCACCGCGAGCGGATCCGAGTACAACAATCATCTCTATGGTGATGCCGGAGGCGACATGGCCGGCCATGCAGCCGGTGGTAATGATAGTTTTGCTGTGAGCGGGATCAACCCGTTCAACTTCGTCTTTGGCGACGGCGGTGGAAACATGTCCGCTTCCGCCGCCGGCGGAAACGACACGTTCAACGACTCGAGCGATGCGACACTCGCCGATCGCAACGTCTTTGCCGGCGATGCGGGCGGGAACATGTCCGGTCTGGCCCGCGGAGGGGACGACACCTTCAACAAGACCGGTCTTGGCGGGAGCACGTTCTATGGCGATGCCGCGGGTGACATGTCCGATGGCGCCCACGGCGGCAATGACACCTTCCAGGCTTCGGGCACGCAAGACCAAAATGTCTTCTACGGCGATGCCGGCGGCAACATGGGGGATCAGGCCGTCGGCGGCGACGACACCTATATCGGCGGCAACGTCTTTTCCCAGCTCGCCAATCAGGCGTACGGGGATGCGTCGACCATGTCGGGCCACGCGCATGGCGGGAACGACACGCTGGTCGGCGGCGATGATCCCAATCCACATCCGGCGGGCAGCTACGAAACCACTCTCGTCGGCGATGCCAAATCGATGTCCGACTACGCAAGCGGCGGCAATGACAAGCTGGTAAGCGGCACTGGAAATGACGACATCTGGGGCGATGCGCAGGTGATGCTCGGCTTCGCCAATGGTGGGAACGATACGTTCGTGTTCAATTTCGACAGCGGCCACGACAGGATCGAGGATTTCGGGCAGGCGCTGTCGAACTTGGGATCCGATCACATCGATGTCTCTGCGCTCGGCATCGCGGATTTCAGTGATCTCAGCATCTCAAAGTTCGATCCCGCAACGCATGAGAGTACGATCACGTTCAGCCCGGGCAACGACGTGGTCGTGCATAGCGAGGAAGCGCTCAGGCCCGAGGACTTCATCTTCGCGCCCCATCAGGACCTGCTAATGGCCTGAGCCAAGTGTCTCGTTGCTTAGCTGTCGGTCGAGGACGGAGGCAGCATTCATGCCGCCACGAGGCGGAGTGCATTCCACGGTCTTGTCAGTGGTTCGCGAGCGAGGTTCGAGTGGCAGCTCTCCCATAAAGCTCCCATAAAGAGAGGCTTGCTTTGTTCGCCAGAGAGTGCGTGAGCGGGCCGGGGCCAGCCCGCGCCGGCGACGATTTAATTTGACTTTTGCGCATGAGCAAAATTATATGGATTTAAGTTAATTTATCTATTTAATTTGAGCGCCTTGCCGCGGCGCAGCATCACTATCTACGCGTGTTCTGATGGGTACCGAAACCATGCGCACAGGCCAAGTGATCGCTCCATTGGAGTTGCACTTGAGAGAGGCGTGATCCATGCGCCGATCAATCGATACTGCACCGAAGGGGCGAGAGAACACTCGGATAGAAGACGCGGCGGGGGCTGTTGAGGTCGGTCACCGGTTGCCCGAGACGGGTAGATGGGTCGCGAAGGACGGCTCGCCGATCTGCTTGTCACCGACTCATTGGTGTCCCGAGACCGAGGATGTCGATCCCGTGGAGGCAAAATCGGGCAGTTCGCTCGTTGCGGCTGTCGTTCTGGTCCCCCTCATCTTCGTTGGGGCGGCCCTGCTCGGTGCGTTCGACCCGTTCAAGGCACAGACGATTCCGGAAATGACGCGCATCGACCGCGAGAGCGCCGCCGACCTCGACCGGCGGCCTGAAATCGCGAGCGGATCGCTAGCACTCCTTCAAGGCGAAGCGACGGGGGCCCTGATGCAGGCGATGCCGGCAAGCACAGTGGGACCTCGACAAGGGCTCGACGCAGACGCTCCGCGCAACGACGCACTCTCCGGTGAGCTGGCCGGCGCGCGCAAGGAGCTTGATGAGGCGATCCAGCACACGCACACAGCGGAAATGGCTGCGGAGGAGCTGCGGCAGTCTCTTCAACAGGAGCAAGCCCGCAGCGCCGCAGTCGCGAACGAACTTGCCGGAACCCGCCGCGAAATCGAAACCCGAATCGCACAGGCGCGCAACGCGGATGAGGTGGCCGCGCAGCAGAGAGATGCGGCGGCGCGGGAGATCGCCGAACTGCGGTGGTCCCTGCAGCAGGAGCAGGAAAAGAGCGCCGTCCTGGCGAAGCAGGTGAGCGCCGCGCAGGCAGCAACGGCAAGCGCTGAGCAAGAGCGCTACGAGGCGCAGTCGCGCGCCGCGGCACTCGCAAGCGAACTTGCCGGCATACCTCGCGGATCGCTTGCGGCCGACGGTGCGGCGGCGGAGCAAAGCGAAGCGGCCGGACGGGAGATCGCGGAACTGCGGCAGTCGCTGCAGCAGGAGCGCGAAAGGAACGCAGCCCTCGTGCAGCAGGCGGACGCCGCGCGTTCGACAGCGATGAACGCCGAGCAACAACGTCGTTCCCTCGAAGAGGCCAAGGCTGCCGCGCTGGAGGGCAAACTTGCGGAAGCGCGCCGGGACATCGAAATCCTGAACGGGCAATTGCGCGAGGCGAACGATGCGGTCTCGCAGCAGAGACAGGCCGCGAATCGAGAGATTGCCGAACTGCGGCAGTCGCTGCAACAGGAGCGGAGCAGGACCGAAGCCAGGCAGAGAGACCGCGCCTCGATATCGCGCCGCATCGATGAGCGCGCCCCGATAGAGCAAAGAAACGAAGGCACAATCGCGTCGACGGCGCAGAACGTGATCGCAGCGGAGCCGCCGATGAGTCCAGGGCAAGACGAGGTGGAGGCCCGATTGATCCCGCGTGCCAGAGCGTTGCTCGATCAGGGCAACATTGGCGCAGCGCGGATTGTACTCGAGCTCGCTGCCGAGAAGAACATTGCGCAGGCAATCTTCATGCTGGCGGAGACATATGATCCGGCGGTTCTGTCCGCCTGGGGTGCCTATGGAACGCGCGGCGAGGCGGCTAAGGCGCGAGAGCTCTACGCGAAGGCACAGAGGAGCGGTATTCGCGGAGCCAAGGAACGACTGGACGCATTGCATCACTGAAAGTGGGCTTTTGCGTTTCGACTGGAACGAGTGGTTGCGGTGGGTCATCCGGAAAGAAACAACATGAACAAGGTGCCAAAGTCGCTCTCGTCGCTCCTGCTGGCCGCGCTGGTGCCGATTGCCATGCTGCTTCAACCGGCTTGCCTGGAAGCACAAACCGCAAGAACCGCCAAGACGGATGCACAAATAGTCCGACGGCCGCTCTCTCAGGAGAGCGAAAAGCAGCGGATGAACGCCTGGACAGTCGGGCTCGCCGGCGGGCTGCTCGAGGGCGCGCCGATCCGCCTTGCGGCGGAAATGGCCCGTGTCGTCGATGACGGAGCAGAGCTGCATCTCCTGCCGATCGTCACCCGAGGCGCCACCGACAATCTGAATGCGCTGCTCTATTTGCGTGGTGTCGATACAGCCATCATCAATTCCGACGCGCTGGACGAGTACAAGCTTCAGGTTCCGCAGATCCAAAGCCGCATCACCTACTTGCTCAATCTGTTCCCGTCCGAGTTGCACATTTTCGTGCGACCGGAAATCACGAGCCTGCAAGATCTTGCCGGCAAGAAGGTGAACTTCAACACGCTGGGCACCGCAGCCGCCTATTCTGGACCGCTGATCTTCAGCCGTCTCGGCATCGACGTCGACAAGACGTTCATTCCGCATCAGGTGGCCTTGGAACAGATGCGCAAAGGCGAGATGTCGGCCGTGGTGTTCATCACATCGAAACCCGTCGATGCCTTCGTACGGGGCCGCTGGGAGGCTGGATTCAAGTTCCTCCCGGTCCACTACGACAGGCAGTTCGAGGACTATTATCTGCCGGCGACCTTGGACGCCAACGAGTATCCCAATCTGATCAAGCCAGGTGAGCGGGTCTCGACCATCGCGGTGCCGACGGCGCTGGTTGCGTTCAACTGGCCGCCGCGCTCAAATCACTATCAACGCGTGGCGCGCCTCGTCGAGTACCTGTTCTCGCGAATTGACCGCCTGCAGGGACCCGGTTTCGATCCGAAATGGCAGTCGATCAATCTCGCGGCATCCGTCCCCGGGCTCACCCGCTTCCAAGCCGCGCAGGAATGGCTGGATCGCAAGGCGCGCAGCGTACAGGCGAGGCCATGAAGAGTGCCGCTCCTCCGCTAGCCGTCGCCTTGAACGTAGCCTGCGGAATCGCTTATGCGCAAAACACGAGCGATCCCATGGAAACACTTCGGGCTTGTTCGGCGACGGAGGGGCAAGCCCGGCAGGAATGTCCGCAAGATCTGTCAGGCAAGCTTCCGCCGCCCGGGCGGCGGGCGTCAGACGGTGGCTGGCTGATCAGCGAGACCACCTCGCCAGTCGATTATTCACCGGTCGTCACCGCCACCACCTCGTCCGTCGGCAGCTCGGATGGTGGCACGATGCAACTCGCGATCCACTGCCGCCGAGGGCGCACGGAAGTCACGGTCGCCGGACCGGCGCTGTCACGGAGCGCCAACGAATACGTCATCTCCTTTCGGCTGAATGCGGACACGCCAATGCAATTGACGGCAGCGTCGCCGTCATTCGGCTCCGGCGTCGCTTTCGGCGGCGACGTCGTAAAGTTGCTGAGCTCGCTACCCGAGGATGGTCACATCGTTGTGCGCCTTTTCACCCGCACTGGTCCGGCGCAAGACGGACAATTCCTGCTCAGCGGATTCGAAAACGTGCGCAAGAAAATGGCGGTTGCATGCAAATGGCCACATAGCGTCGCCAGACCAGCAAGGTGATGGTCAGGGAAGGGGAGACACGAGATGAACAATCCAAAGTTGGCGGCGGCAGTCATCAGCGGCCTGGCGATGCTGCTTCTGGTCGAACCGAGCGCGCAGGCGCAGCAGGACAACCGGTTGATCCCGCAGTCGAGCGCGACGAGCCAAGCGAGCCGTCCGAAGCATTCGGTCCAGAAGCAGGCGAGCAAGCCGGGGCAGACTCACACGAGCAAGCAAATCACCGCGACAAGGGCGGCGCTGGCTCAGGCGACAAAACCCGAAATCGACAAAAAGCCGCATCAGCTCATATTGCAGGTCAATTCCAACGACCCTGCGATGATGAACCTGGTCCTCAACAACGCGACCAACGTCGCCGAATACTACCACGACCTCGGTGAGGCAGTGTCGATCGAGGTCGTCACCTTTGGTCCTGGCCTTCACATGCTGCGCGATGACACTTCGCCGGTAAAGCCGCGCATTGAAGTGCTCGCGATGAGCCATCCCGAAATCTCTTTCAAAGCCTGCGGCAATACCCGGGAAAACATGCGTAAGGCGGAGAACAAGGACATAAGCCTGATTCCACAGGCGACCGTCGTCAAATCTGGCGTCGTTCGCGTCATGGAGCTGCAGGAGCAGGGCTGGAGCTACGTCAAACCGTGAGGTCAGGCGGTAATGCGGCCGTCGGGAGTGCAGCTGGCACAACATGCCGTCCCGACCCGAGTGGCCGCTGACGGTCAGACCGACTGTCGGCGGCGTGCCAGACGGTGGCCAAGAGGCCCCGCCCTAGAACTGATACCTCCGCAAGCCCCCATCCACCGGGATCACCGCGCCCGTGATGTAGCGCGCCACAGGCGAGGCCAGAAACACCGCGAGTGCCGCCAGATCCTCCGGCTCGCCCCAATAGCCGACCGGGATTTCTTCTTCGGCAAAGCGCTCGCGATAATCCGGCGGATAGTTGCGGCGGATCTGTTCGCTCATGATGCGGCCGGGCGGGATGCAGTTGATGGTGATGCCGTGGGCGCCGATCTCGCGTGATAGGCCCTTGGCCCAGGCATGCACGGCGGCCTTGGCGGCGAAGGCGGCATTGAGGCCTTCCGGCTCGGACTTGCCGGTGATGTTGATGATGCGGCCCCATTTGCGTTCGATCATCTGCCGCAGCAACGCATGGGCGATGCGGCGGTAGCTGGTGAAGTTGAGCGCGATCGCCTCGTCCCATTTGCCGTCGGGCGCGTCGACGGGGAGGGGACGGCTGCCGCCGGCATTGTTGACGAGGATGTCGACGTGGCCGAACTCCTTCAGCGCGAAGGCCGCGATGTTCTCGGCGGCGCCCTTGGCCATCACGTCCTGCTCGAACGGCGTGATCAATCCGCCTCCGACTTCTTTCACTAGCTCGGCAAGCAGATCGGTGCGGCGCGCCACGCCGACGACACGCACGCCTTCGGCCGCCAGGCCCTTGGCAATGGCGCGGCCGATGCCGATGCTCGCACCCGTGACGACAGCGGTTTTCGATTTGAGCCCGAGGTCCATGGTCACACGCTCTCTTGGTTGTTGCTTTACTTTTTTGCTGTTCGTTTCCTGCCCTGTCCCGGAGGCTTGCGAATTGCCCGACCGGGACGAGCAGTGGTAACCAAGAGCTCTGGCGAAGGAAACCCGAAAAAGAAGAGGCGAAGATGGTCTGGGATCCGCAGCAATATCTGAAGTTCTCCGGCCATCGGCTCCGGCCCGCCGTCGATCTGTTGATGCGGATTCCGGATTTTGCCCCGCGCGCCATCGCCGATCTCGGCGCCGGCGCAGGCAACGTCACCAAATTGATCAGGGAGCGCTGGCCGGATGCACGTGTGACTGGCGTCGAGGGCTCGGCTGAGATGGTTGCCGCGGGACGGAAGGCCGCGCCTGATGTGGAGTGGTCGCATGAGGATCTCGGCCATTGGCGCCCCACACAGCACTACGACTTGATCTATTCCAATGCCGCACTGCACTGGCTGCCCGATCATGCGGCACTGTTTCCGTCGCTGATGGAGAAGGTGACGCGTGGCGGCATGCTCGCGGTGCAGATGCCGCGCAATTTTCTCGCGCCTTCGCATGTGCTGATCGGCGAGACCGCGCTAGACGGTCCGTGGCGATCCAAGGTGGAGCATCTCGTCACCCCGCCGCCGGTGGAAGGGCCGGCCTTCTATCATGATCTTCTCGCGCCGATGTCGGCCAACATCGACATCTGGGAGACCGAATATCTGCAGGTGCTCGAAGGCGAGAACCCCGTGAAGGAATGGACCAAGGGGACCTGGCTGACGCGCTATCTCGATGTCTTGCAAGGCGATGAGAAAGCGGCGTTCGAAGCCGCCTATGGGATGCGCGTCGCAAAGGCCTATCCGAAGAATGCGGCGGGGCAGACGCTGTTCCCGTTCCGGCGCCTCTTCATGGTCGCCCAGCGCAAAGGCTGATTGCACTGCCGCAATGCGGCATAAGCGCTCGCTCCCTTGGACGCGCGCGGGCACCGGGTTGCGCATGCGGCGGTCGTCAAGTTAGCTTGGCTTCGACAAAATTGGGCTTAGGTCTAGTTGTTCGCGTGGCGGATTGCTGCCACTACTGGCCTGAAAAACAAAAAGAACCCGATTTCAGAGTTGTTGGGAGGTACCTTCATGCGCAAGCTGTTTGCCGCGGTCGCTGCCGCGGCTGTTCTCTTGGCTCCCGCCATTGCCCAAGCCCAGAGTCCTATTGTCATCAAGTTCAGCCACGTCGTCGCCAGCGACACCCCCAAGGGCAAGGGCGCGCTGAAGTTCAAGGAGCTCGCTGAAAAATACACCGACGGCAAGGTCAAGGTCGAAGTCTATCCGAACTCCACGCTCTACAAGGACAAGGAGGAGATCGAGGCGCTGCAGCTCGGTTCGGTGCAGATGCTTGCGCCCTCGACCGCGAAGTTCGCCCCGCTCGGCATCAAGGAGTTCGAGGCGCTCGACTTGCCCTGGCTGTTCAAGGACGACCAGACCTACGCCAACGCGATGAAGGGTACGGTCGGCAAATGGCTGTTCCAGAAGCTCGAGGCCAAGGGCATCACCGGCCTCGCTTATTGGGACAACGGCTTCCACATGGTCTCCGCGAATCGGCCGCTGATGAAGCCGACCGATTTCCAGGGCCTCAAGTTCCGCATCTCCGGTTCGAAGATCGCCGACCAGTATTTCCGCTTGCTGGGATCGATTCCGCAGATCATGGCGTTCTCGGAAGTTTACCAGGCCTTGCAGACCGGCGTGGTCGACGGCTGCGAGAACACGGCGTCGAACTATCTGACGCAGAAGTTCTACGAGGTGCAGAAGGACATCACCGTGTCCTATCACGCGCATCTGCAATACGCCGTGATCGTCAACTCGAAATTCTGGTCCGGCCTGCCGCCTGATATCCGTACCCAGCTCGACAAGGCGATGGCGGAGGCGACCGACTACACCAACTCGATCGCGCGCCAGGAGAACGAGGATGCGCTGGCCGAGATCAAGAAGACCGGCAAGACCAATCTGCATTATCTCACCGACGCCGACCGCAAGGCGTGGCAGGAGGCGTTGCAGCCGACTTACAAATGGGCCAAGGGGCGGGTCGGGCAGGAGGTGCTCGATCTCATTGCCAAGGAACTCGACGTCAAGATGAACTGACGGCTGCGGTCCAATAAGAACACGACCAACGGTCGGGGGTGATCGCTCCCGGCCGTTGCGCTTGAATGATCCAACCCGGGGGGACCAAGTTGCTGCGCTTGCTGAATCGTTTTCTCGATCATCTCGAGGAATGGCTGATTGCGACGATGATCGCGGCTGCGACGTCGGTCATCTTCGTCGCGGTGCTGCATCGCTACGGCGCCGGACTGTCGATCGACATCGCCAGATGGGCGGAAGCCCGCAACCTGGCCTTTCTCGCCGAGTCCGCGCGCGCCGCGTTCGCCTGGCTTGCCTCGCTCGACCTGTCCTGGGCGCAGGAGCTCTGCATCTACATGTTCATCTGGATGGCGAAATTCGGCGCCGCCTACGGCGTGCGGACCGGCATCCATGTCGGCGTCGACGTCCTGGTCAATATCCTCCCGGGCGGATCGCGCCGGCGCGTGATCACCTTCGGCCTTCTCTGCGGCGCGCTGTTCACCGCCATCGTCGCCTATTTCGGCGCCGCGTTCGTCAGCCAGATGTGGCAGACCGGTCAGCAGTCCAACGATCTCGAAGCGCCGATGTGGATGGTGTATCTCACCATCCCGCTCGGCTCCGGCTTGATGTGCTTCCGCTTCCTGCAGGTCGCCTGGTCGTTCTACCGGACCGGCGAGCTGCCGCATCACGACACGGCGGGCGTCGAAGGTGTCGAGGCGGACCCGGTGCATCCGGCCCCGGTCACGTCCAGCCAAGTCGTCCGGGACGAGCGCAGCCCGCTCGGCTGGATCCTGATGCTGCTGCCGGTCTTGATCGTCGCCCTGTGCTTCGCGCATGCAGGTCACGTCATCACGTTGCCGCAGGGGATGCGCGTTCTCATCGTTTTCGCACTGCTGCTCTCGTTGATGCTGACGGGCATGCCGATCTCGATCGCGCTTGGTCTGACCGTGCTCAGCTTCATGTTCACGCTGACCGACGTGCGGACGGAATCGGTGGCGCTGAAGCTGTTCACCGGCATCGAGAATTTCGAGATCATGGCGATCCCGTTCTTCATCCTTGCCGGCAACTTCCTGACCCATGGCGGCGTGGCCCGCCGGATGATCACGTTCGCAACCGCGCTGGTCGGCCATTGGTACGGCGGTCTCGCGCTGTCGGGCGTGGTCGCCTGCGCGCTGTTTGCCGCGATCTCCGGCTCCTCGCCGGCGACCGTGGTGGCGATCGGATCGGTGATCCTGCCCGCGATGGTCGCGCAAGGCTTTCCGAAGCGGTTCGGCGCGGGGGTGATCACGACATCAGGCTCGCTCGGAATTCTCATTCCGCCGTCGATCCCGATGGTTCTCTATGCCGTCTCGACCAACAGTTCGGTCGGCAAGCTCTTCATCGCCGGCATCGTGCCGGGGCTTGCGCTCGCCTCGCTGCTCGGCGCCACGACGTTCTATCGCGCCTGGCGCAACGACTATCCGCGGATGCCGAAGGCCACCTTCATCGAGCGTCTCGACGCCTTCCGCAAGTCGATCTGGGGCATCCTGCTGATCGTGATCGTGATCGGCGGCATCTACAGTGGCATGTTCACACCGACCGAAGCCGCCGCCGTCAGTGCGGTCTACGCCTTCATCGTCGCGGTGTTCATCTACAAGGATCTGAAGCTGCGCGACGTGCCGCGTGTGCTGCTGTCGTCGGCAAATCTTTCCGCGATGCTGCTCTACATCATCACCAACGCGGTGCTGTTCTCGTTCCTGATGACCTACGAGAACGTGCCGCAGGCGCTGGCGCAATGGATGATCGACCAGGGGCTGGGATGGATCGGTTTCCTGCTGCTCGTCAACCTGCTGCTGCTGCTGGCTGGCAACGTGATGGAGCCGTCCTCGATCATCCTGATCATGGCCCCGATCCTGTTTCCCGTCGCGGTCAAGCTCGGCATCGACCCCATTCATTTCGGCATCCTGATGACGGTCAACATGGAGGTCGGACTGTGCCATCCGCCCGTCGGCCTCAACCTCTACGTCGCCTCGGGCATCGCCAAGATGGGCATCACCGAGCTCACGGTGGCGGTGTGGCCGTGGCTGCTGACCATGCTCGGATTCCTGGTGGTGGTGACCTATTGGCCCGGCCTGTCGTTGTGGCTGCCACGGCTGCTGGGGATGTAGCCGGACGAAAACGTCGTAGATGGGATGGAGCGCAAGCGTAATCCGGGAGCTTCGTCCTGACGCAAGAGAATCCCGGATTGCGCTGCGCGCAATCCGGGCTACGTATCCTTTTCTTGCCAACCGCCAGATAGACACGGGAGGGGAGGAAACAAACATGACCGACATCATCAACGAGCCGAAGGACGCAACGCCCTCCGTGGTCGCGCAGCACGCGGCCATGCTCAACGCGCTGCCGTTTTCCGATACGCGCGACTTCGACGATGCTGCGCGTGGTTTCCTCGGCACGATCGAGAATGCGACGATCACAAATTCGCAGGGGCGGACGGTCTGGAGTCTCAGGCCCTACTGCTTCCTGTCCGCCGAGCAGGCGCCGCCCACCGTCAATCCCAGCCTGTGGCGGCAGTCGCGGCTGAACATGCGGCACGGCCTGTTCGAGGTCGTGCCCGGTGTCTACCAGGTGCGCGGCCTCGACATCGCCAACATGACGCTGATCGAGGGCGACAGCGGCGTCATCGTCGTCGACACCCTGACTTCGATCGAAGGTGCCCGCGCTGCGCTCGATCTTTACTTCAATCACCGCGGCACCCGGCCGGTCGCGGCGATCGTCTTCACCCATACCCACACCGACCATTGGGGCGGCGCACGCGGCGTGCTGGAGGAGGATGCGCTCGCCAGCGGCAGCGTGCCGATCATCGCGCCGAACCTGTTCATGGAGCACGCCGTCTCCGAGAACATCATCGCAGGGCCGGCGATGCTGCGCCGCGCGCAGTACCAGTTCGGACCTCTTCTCGCCAAGGGCGTGCGCGGGCAGGTCGATTGCGGGCTCGGCAAGTCGATGGCGGCAGGCTCGGTCGCGCTGCTGCGGCCGACCGACCTCATCATGGCGACCGGCGACAGGCGCGTGATCGACGGCGTCGAGTTCGAATTCCAGATGGCGCCCAACAGCGAAGCGCCGGCGGAGATGCATTTCTTCATCCCACGCTATAAGCTGCTGAACCTCGCCGAGAACTGCACGCACAATTTCCACAATCTGCTGCCGTTCCGCGGCGCCGACGTGCGCGACGCGCTGGCCTGGTCGAAATATCTGGGCGAGGCCTTGCGGCTCTGGGACGGCAAGGCCGAGGCGATGTGCGGCCAGCACCATTGGCCGGTGTGGGGGCGCGAGCGCATCGGCACCATGATCCGGCAGCAGCGCGACCTCTACAAGTTCGCCCATGACCAGACCATCCGTCTGATGAACCATGGCCTCACCGCCGCCGAAATCGCCGAAACGATCCAGCTGCCGAAGAGCCTGGAAGGCGCCTGGCACGGCCGCGGCTATTACGGACACATCCGGCACAACGTGAAGGCGATCTACCAGAAATATCTCGGCTGGTATGACGCCAATCCGGTCAATCTCGATCCGTTGCCGCCGGTCGAGTCCGGCAGAAAATATGTCGAGTACATGGGCGGCGCGGAGGCGATCCTCGCGCGCGCGGCTGCGGATTTCGACAAGGGGGAATTCCGTTTCGTCGCCCAAGTGCTCGGCCATCTCGTCTTTGCCGAGCCCGACAATGCGGCGGCGCGCGCACTCTTGGCGGATACCCTGGAGCAGCTCGGTTATGCCGCCGAGAGCGCGACCTGGCGCAACGCCTATCTGTTCGGCGCGCAGGAATTGCGCCAGGGCATGCCGAAGGTGCCGGCGCGTCCGCCGATGCCGCGCGAGACGCTGGCCGCGCTGCGCACCTCTCAGCTCTGGGACGTGCTCGGCATCCGCCTCAACGGCCCCAAGGCGGAAGGCAAGCATATCGTGCTGAACTGGCGCTTCTCCGGCACCGGCGAGACGTTCGTGCTCAATCTGGAGAATTCGGCGCTGACCTACACCGAGGGCGTGCAGGCGGAAGGCGCCGATGCCAGCTTCACGCTGGCGCGGTCGACGCTGGATGAAGTCATTGCGAAGCTGACGAGCTTTCCGGAAGCCGTGGCTGCCGGCAAGATCAAGCTGTCCGGCAACCCGATGAAGCTCGCCGAGTTGATGGGCCTGATGGACGAGTTTCCGAGGATGTTCGAGATCGTGGAGCCGAAGCGGGCGGGGGTGGGATAGGGGAGCGCGTTCCGCCGCGTTCTCGTAGGCAGCGCTTTCCACACACTCGCTGCCATCGCCCGGCTTGACCGGGCGATCCAGTATTCCAGACCAGAGACCGCGGTGCTTGAGCCGAGAAGCTGCGGAGTACCGGATGCCCCGGTCAAGCCGGGGCATGACAGTGTGCCTTGAGGTGAGAGCGACCAGCTACTCTGCGCTGCTCACCAGCTTGATCCGCGGCGCCTTTGCCTCGGTCAGGCTGCGGTAGGCCGCGAGATAGTCCAGCGCCATGCGGCGTGCCGTGAAGCGCGTCTCGAACTGCTTGCGGATCGCGGCGCGGTCGAGTTGCGGAAGGCGGTTCACCACTCCCGCCGCGCTGATGACATCCTCGACGATGAAGCCGGTGAGGCCCTCATCGATGATCTCCGGCACCGAGCCCCGGTTGAAGGCGACGACCGGCGTTCCGCACGCCATGGCCTCGATCATGACGAGGCCGAACGGCTCCGGCCAGTCGATCGGCAGCAGAAGCCCGAGCGCGCCGCTCAGGAAATCGGACTTCTCGTGATCGCTGATCTCGCCGATGAAGTCGACCAGCGGATTGTTCTCGATCATCGGCCGGATCAATTCGTCGTAGTAATCCTGATCGGCGCGATCGACCTTGGCCGCGATCTTCAGCGGAATACCGCAATGGGTTGCGATCTTGATGGCGCGGTCGACGCCCTTCTCCGGCGCGATGCGGCCGAGCACGGCGAGATATTCCTGTTTTGCCGCCTTCGGCGTCAGCAGCTTCTCCGGCAGGCCGTGGTGGATCGTCGTCACCCAGTTCGCCTGCGGCACCGGCCGCCGCTGCGCGTTGGAGATCGAAATGACGGGCATCTTGGAGAAAGTATTGAAGACCGGCTGATGCTCCGGCAGATCGAGCCGGCCGTGCAGCGTAGTCACGAATGGCGTCGGCTGACGGTGGAACAGCGACCACGGATAGTAGTCGAGATGGAAGTGGAGGAAGTCGAACTCCTCGTCGTCACATTTTTGCCGCACCCGCTCCAGCAGCACCATGTGCAGCGCATTGGGATCGCGCACGGAACCGTCGAGACGGAGCGCCTTCGGCCACAACGCATCCAGCTTGCCTGACGTCTGGGAGTCGCCGCTGGCGAACAATGTCACTTCGTGTCCAAGGGCCACCAACTCTTCCGTCAACCAATGCACCACCCGCTCGGTGCCGCCATACAGCTTGGGTGGAACAGCCTCCGTCAACGGAGCTACCTGCGCGATGCGCATCTCACCATCTCCTCTGTGCGATCATGATTGAAAACCCCCGCCTGTACGGCACCGGCAAATGCCAGCCAAGGGAACGTTTCCGCACCTGCGAAGTTCCTTCCCCCAAACGTTACATATTCGACACGTCAGGGGATCGTCGCGATGCTGCCACCACATCTTCGCAGATCGTCCGTATCCGCATGTCGTGATGAGCTTGCCCGGGAACCGAGGCGAAGTGGTCGATGTTCACTCGACCAGTGACGAAACGAAAATCAGCATAACGGGGCGATAGCCATATGGATCAGCTTTCTGGATACGCGCGCAGGCCATTTGCCTTTGTCTTGCGCTATCTTCGGCGTCGCCTCGCGGCGCATTTGCTGATTCTGACCGCGGTCGTGGCCGCCGTCGCCTGCTCCGTGGGCACCCAATACGGCGTCAAATCCCTGGTCGACAGCTTGTCCGCCGGACCCTCACATGGTGGCAGCGTATGGCTGGCATTCATTTTGCTCATGTCGCTGATCACGGCCGACAACTTCCTGTGGCGGATCGCGAGCTGGACGGCGAGCTTCACCTTCGTTCGTGTCACGGGTGACTTACGTCGTGACATATTTCGTCATCTGACCGGACATGCGCCGAGCTACTTCTCGGACCGGATGCCCGGCATGCTGACGAGCCGCATCACGGCGACGTCGAACGCGGTGTTCACCGTCGAAAACATGTTTGTCTGGAACGTGCTACCGCCCTGCATTGCCACAATTGCGGCAATTGCCTTGATTGGAACCGTCAGCCCCTACATGGCCCTCGGGCTGATCGTGATCGCCGGTGGCATGGTCATTGCGATGTTTCGTCTGGCAGCCGCGGGCAAGCCGCTGCATGACGATTTCGCCGACAAGGCCGCGGTGGTCGATGGCGAGATGATCGACGTCATCAGCAACATGCCGCTGGTGCGCGCCTTCTGCGGCATCAGCCACGAGCATGAGCGGTTCGACGCGACGGTGAACCGCGAGATCACCGCGCGCGGCCGCAGCCTGCGCTATCTGGAGAAGCTGCGGCTGACGCATGCCGGCGTGACCGTGCTGTTGACGGTGGCGCTGATGGCCTGGGCGATCACGCTCTGGCAAAAGGGCGAGGCAACCACCGGCGATGTCGTGCTGGTCTGCACGCTCGGTCTCTCCATCCTCAACGCGACGCGCGATCTCGCGGTGGCGCTGGTCGACGTCACCCAGCACGTTGCGCGCCTGACCGAGGCCATCGCCACGCTGCTGGTGCCGCACGAATTGCGCGATCACCCCGAGGCCGAGCCGCTGGTGAAGAGCGGCGCCGCGATCGCGTTCAACAACGTCACCTTCGGCTATCCCGGCGGCGAGAAGATTTTCGAGCGGTTCAGCCTGCGCCTCCAGCCCGGCCAGCGTGTCGGACTGGTTGGGCAGTCCGGCGGCGGCAAATCGACGCTGTTCACGCTGCTCCAGCGCTTCTACGACGTGGACGATGGCAGTATCACCATTGACGGCCAGGACATCTCGAAGGTGACGCAGCTGAGCCTGCGCGAGGCGATTTCCGTCGTGCCGCAGGACATTTCCTTGTTTCATCGCTCCATTCGCGAGAACATCCGCTATGGCCGGCCGAACGCAACCGACGACGAGGTGCTGCGCGCGGCGATCGCGGCGCGCTGCGACTTCGTCGAGAGCCTGCCTGACGGCCTCGACACCATGGTCGGCGACCGCGGTGTGAAGATGTCCGGCGGCCAGCGCCAGCGCATCGCCATCGCGCGCGCCTTCCTGAAGGATGCGCCGATCCTGCTGCTCGATGAGGCGACCGCAGCACTCGACAGCGAATCCGAGGAGGCGATCCGCGAGGCGCTGTCGCGCCTGATGCGTGGCCGCACCGTGATCGCGATCGCGCATCGCCTGGCGACGCTGCGCAATTTCGATCGCGTGGTGGTGCTCAAGGCCGGTAAGATCATCGAGGACGGTGCGCCCGACCGGCTGATGCAGGGTCACGGTCCCTACCGTGAGCTGGTGACCCAGGAGATGAACCGGCTCGCGAAGGTCGCCGCGTAGATCCAGCCGTCTCGTTCGCGTTGGTTGCGTTTCGAATCAAGGCGCAGGGGAGCAGCTCATGGCAGCCGAAACCGTAACCCAGATCGTATCCATATCGCAGGCGACGGAAGCCGTCGCGGAGCAGACGTTCTACATTCCGATGACGGGGCCCGCCGCCCGGCCGCGGCGATCCCTCAAGCACGACGACACCTTCATCGTGCTCGACAGCCATGGCGACATCGGCGCTTCGGCGGGCGGGCCGGACGGTCTGTTTCACTGCGACACGCGCTATCTGGCGCGGCTGGAGCTCGTGCTCGACGATCTCCAGCCGCTGCTGCTCGGCTCGAATTTGCGCGACGACAATTCGGCGTTGACGGTCGATCTCACCAATCCCGACATCTACCGCCAAGGCCGCCTCTTGTTGCAAAAGGATCTGCTGCACATCGTGCGCACGATCTTCCTGTGGCGCGGTGCCGCCTATCAGCGCATTGGCGTGCAGAACCACGGCGACGCGCGCGCCAGCTTCGAGCTGACGCTGCTGTTCGACAATGACTTCGCCGATCTGTTCGAGGTGCGCGGCGAGCGGCGCCCGCGCCGCGGGACCGGCACGAGCCGCCTGTTGGGTCCGACCGACGTGCTGTTCGAGTATCGCGGCCTTGACGACGCCGAGCGCACCACCGGCCTGCATGTCGACCCGCGTCCCACCACGCTGTCCGTGAATGCCGCGACCTGGCAGCTCGAGCTCGATCCGCACCAGGCCAAATCGCTGTTCGTCGCCGTCTCCTGCAACCGGCCGGTGACGGAACGGCCGGCGCGGTTCTTTCCGGGCCTTCTGGCTCATCGCCGCGAGATGCGGCAGTCGACGATGGGCGCTGCCAGCATCGAGACCTCCAACAATATCTTCAACGAGGTGCTGTGCCAGGCCATGGCCGACCTCAACATGCTGATGACCGAGACCCCGCAGGGCGGTACCCCTATGCCGGCATTCCCTGGTACTCGACGACATTCGGGCGCGACGGTCTCATCACCGCGCTGCAGATGCTCTGGGTCGATCCGCGCGTCGCCAAAGGTGTCTTGCGCCGGCTCGGGCATTTTCAGGCCACGGCAATCGATCCGTTCGCGGACGCCGCGCCCGGAAAGATCCTGCACGAGATGCGCGGCGGCGAGATGGCGGCGCTCGGGGAGGTGCCGTTCGCGCATTATTACGGCAGTGTCGATTCGACCGCGCTGTTCGTGCTGCTCGCGGGCAGCTATTTCGAGCGCACCGGCGACGAGGCCACCTTGATCGAGCTCTGGCCGACGATCGAGGCGGGCCTGGCCTGGATCGACGGTCCCGGCGATCCCGACCAGGACGGCTTCGTCGAATACCAGCGTGCGACCGAGAAGGGGCTGGCCAACCAGGGCTGGAAGGACTCCTACGACGCGATCTTCCATGCCGACGGCCAGCTTGCAGAGGGCAATATCGCGCTCGCGGAAGTCCAGGGCTACGTCTTTGCTGCCAAGCAGCTCGCCGCGCGTTGCGCGCTGCGGCTCGGCAAATCGGACTGCATGCGCAGGCTCGAGAGCGAAGCCAGGGCGCTCGCCGAGCGCTTCGAGAAGGCGTTCTGGTGCGAGGAGCTCGGCACCTATGCGCTCGCGCTCGACGGCAAGAAGCGACCCTGCAAGGTCAGGACCTCGAATGCCGGGCAGATCCTGTTCAGCGGCATGATCCGCGAGGACCGCGCGCGCCTCGTTGCTGCCGATCTGATGCGGCCGCATTTCTTCTCGGGCTGGGGCATCCGCACCGTCGCGCAAGGCGAGGTGCGCTACAACCCGATGTCCTATCATAACGGGTCGATCTGGCCGCACGACAATGCGCTGATCGCGCTCGGGCTCGCGCGCTACGGCCTCAAGCACTCGGTGGCGCATGTCTTCAAGGGGCTGTTCGATGCTGCGACCTACATGGATCTGCGCCGGTTGCCCGAATTGTTCTGCGGGTTCCGGCGCGAGAAACGGCGCGGCCCGACGCTCTATCCGGTCGCCTGCGCGCCTCAGGCCTGGGCCAGCGCGACGCCGTTCACGCTGCTGGAGGCGGCGCTCGGTCTCGAGTTCGACGTGACGCGCGGCGAGATTCGCCTGCGCAATCCGCATCTGCCGGCGTTCCTCAACGAGGTGATCCTGCGCGATCTGCGCCTCGGCCAGTCCAGCGTGGACCTGCGTGTTAGCCGGCATGGCGACGACGTCGCGCTCGAGGTATTGCGCACGCGCGGCCAGATCCAGGTCTCGATCGTGCTGGCTCACTAGCGGCGCGTCGTGAGGAGGGTATCATGCGTGCGATCGGAGCGTTGATCCTGGGTGTGGCGATTATGGTTGCCCTCGCGGTCGGACCATTGCGCGCCGCAGAGGATCAGCCCGCAGGCCAGGATGAAGCGAATGCGCCGGCGACGGCGCAGCCGCCGGCCTCGACCGTTCCAGTGACGCCCAAGGACGCCGCGCCGCCACCCTCGGTGACCATCATCGGCGCGAGCGAGGCCCACGGCGTGCTCGGCCGCGACGTTCGCAGCGCCGCCGGCGAGGACATGGGCCGCATCGTCGACGTCATCGTCGATCGCACCGGCCATGTCCGCGCCGCGGTGATCGATTTCGGCGGCTTTCTCGGCGTCGGCAGCCGCAAGATCGTGGTGGACTGGAACGCGCTGCGCTTCGGCAAGATCGCCAACAAGAAGGACAGCATCACGTTGGAACTGAACAAGGCGCAGGTCGCGGCCGCGCCGGAATACAAGGAAGACACGCCGATCGTCGTGCTCGGCGCGTCCGGCAGCCTTCAGCCGCTGCAAGCGATCCAGTGAGGTGCAGGGAGGGCTGACCGCCCGTGCTGTTGTCGAGGAAGCTGACCCATGCAGATCGCAGCGGCCGCGTCGAGCAGGACAACGTCGTTGCGCCGTCGGCTGCAGGCATTCCGGCGCCGTCGCGCCAGAGCCTGCGCGGCCTCGACTGGTTCATCTTCTTCCTCGCCGACGTGCAGACCGGATTTGGTCCTTTCATCGCGGTCTATCTGACGACGCAGAAATGGACCCAGGTCGAGATCGGCCTCGTGCTGTCGATCGGCGGCGTTGTCGCCCTGATCGGCCAGATGCCCGGGGGCGCGATTATCGATGCCGCGAAATCGGAGCGTCTCGTCGCCGCCCTCGCGATTGCGACCATCGGTACTTGCGCGCTGGCCTATGCCGCGATGCCGATCTTCCCCGTCGTGGTGACCGCCGCCACGCTGCATGCGATGGCGAGCTGCGTGCTCGGGCCTGCGATCGCGGCGATCAGCCTCGGCCTCGTCGGCCCGATCGCGATCGGCGAGCGGCTCGGCCGCAACGCGCGCTTCGCCTCACTGGGCAATGGCGTCGCGGCGGCGGTGATGGGCACCGCGGGCTATCTCCTGTCGAGCCGCTCGGTGTTCCTGGTCACCTTCCTGCTCGCGATCCCGACCCTGATCGCGCTGTCGCGCATCCGCGAGAATGAGATCGACATCAGGCGCTGTCACGGTGAGATGCCGCCCGAAGCCGCCGATCGCGGCGACACCAATATCTGGCACCTGATCCGGCAGCGTCCGCTCATCGTCTTCGCACTCAGTGTGCTCTTGTTGCACCTCGGGAACGCCGCGATGATGCCGCTGATGGCGAGCGCGGTGACGGCACGGTCGAGCCAATGGGCAACGGTGCTCGTCGCCTTTTGCATCGTCGTCCCGCAGGCGATCGTGGCGCTGCTGTCGCCGACGGTCGGACGCAAGGCGCAGCTCTGGGCCGGCGGCCCCTGCTGTTGATCGGATTCGGCGCGCTGGCGATTCGTGGCCTCTTGTTTGCGACCGTGCGCGATCCGTATCTCCTGGTTCTCGTGCAAGTGTTCGACGGCATTACCGCGGCGGTGTTCGCGGTGATGGTCCCGCTGATCGTCGCCGACGTTGCCTTTGGCACGGGGCATTTCAACTTGGCGCAGGGAATCGTCGGCACCGCAACCGGCATCGGCGCGTCGTTGAGCACGGTGCTTGGCGGCTATGTCAGCGACAAGTTCGGCAATGCCACGGCGTTCGTCGGGCTGTCCGGCGTTGCCGCGGCGGGGCTCTTGCTCATTTTCTTTGTGATGCCGGAGACACGGCGCACGGTCTGACCCGTGCGAAAGAAATGCGTGGCGCAAACGGGTTCGGCCGGTCAGAAGTCCCGGGGAGAAACTGATCTGGCGTCCGGATTGTGCAAGCGCATGCGGTTGCGGGGCACGATTGGCATCACGCCGGCCGAGGCGGTACGGCCCAGGCGTTAGCGCTTCAAGGCGAGCGTGAGCAGGGCCGCAGCGGCGAGCGCCGCGCCGATACCGGCCACGCACGCATACCATCCGTACTCATCGAACAGACGCCCCAGCACCGCCGTGCCGACCAGCCCGCCGCAGAAGTAGCAGGCCAGATAGGTGCCGCTGGCAATCCCGCGGTTCTCGGCAGCCGCCTGTCCGACGAAGCCCGTCGCGGCGGCCTGGGCGAAGAATGTGCCGATGCCGACCAGCACCATGCCGGCGAGCACTTCGGCCAGATGCGGCGCCAGCATCAGGGGCAGGCCGAGCCCGGCAGCGGCGAGTGCCGCCCAGATCGTGGGCCGCGTCCCCAGTCGCGCGGCCACCTTGCCAGCTAGAAGCGTCGTGAGGATGGAGGGCAGGAAGACGAAATAGACGAAGCCCAGATCCATCATGCCGAGCGACAGCGGCGGCCGCACCAGCACGAAATTGACGAAGGTGAAGGTGCCGATGAAGGCGAAGAGGATACAGAAGCCGATGCCGAAGGCTGCTCGCAGCTGCGGATTGCGCCAATGCGCGATGGTGGCGGCGAGCGGTGAAGCCGCCGGCATCATCGCGTGCATCGGCTGCACGCGTCCGACGGTGAAATAGACCAGCACCGTGCCGGCCAGATTGAGCGCCGCGAAGAAATAGAAATTCCAGGCGAGGCCGAGGCCGTCCGCGACCGCCGCCGAAATCAGCCGGCCGACGAGGTTGCTGGCGACATTGCCGGTGATGTAGGCGGCAAACGCACTGCCGGCGTCCATGGCGCTGCATTGCTCGCCGAGATAAGCGAGGGTGAGCGCGAAGGCGGACGCCATGCAGAGGCCCTGCGTGACCCGCAGGGCGGTGAAGACGGCAAGATTGGGCGCGGACGCCA
Organism: Bradyrhizobium vignae; assembly: GCF_900324035.1. Taxonomy (NCBI): domain Bacteria; kingdom Pseudomonadati; phylum Pseudomonadota; class Alphaproteobacteria; order Hyphomicrobiales; family Nitrobacteraceae; genus Bradyrhizobium; species Bradyrhizobium vignae. Next base: position 5,550,470 of record NZ_LS398110.1, on the reverse strand, counting down.
ACAGGCTGGTGGGGATCGCAAGAACTGCCAGGCTGAGCAGGATACCGGTCCGCCGATCGATATGCGGGCTGAAGAAGCCGATGACGAGACCGGCGACCGCCATGCCGAAGGTGCTGGCGTTGACCGCAAAACCCATCGCTGCGGGAGTGACGCCGTAGTGGCGCGTGAGCGAAGGCAGGATCGCCTGCGTCGCGAAGAGATCGACGACGGTCAGGAATGCGGTGAGGCCGATCACGAGCGAGCGCAGGGCGAGGCCCGGCGAGTGCGCATCCATCCTCGTCGCGGCCGGTTTGATCGGCGCGGAAACATCGGTCATGGCGTGATTGTCCGTTGATCTGTCGTTCCGGGCTGGTGCGCACGGGACCGCAATGCGGCCCGGAGCACCAGACCCGGAATCTCGAGGTTCCGGGTTCGCTTCGCGCCCCGGAACGACGGCACACTTGGCGCTCGTCACATGTGATGGTCGTTCGGATCCTTGCGGACATCGCCGACATAGAGAATGACCGTTTCCTTGCCGAGGTTCTTCCACCAATGCGAGGTGCCGTAGACCTCGGGACGGATGTCGCCGGCCTTGTGCACGATCGGATCGACGCAGTTGGAGGCGTATTCGACGATCTCGCCCTGCTGCACGAAGATCAGGGCGGGGCGGTCGTCATGGCTGTGCCAGGGCACGATGCCGCCGGGCTCGATGGTCAGCTTGCGGAAGCGCAGCTCGCGACCATCGATATGGGCGGGCTGCTTGCCGAGGTCGATCGCCCCGAGCGTGACGTCGGTGACGCCGACCGGCTTATAGTCGACCATCTGCTGTGCGTTCGGCTTGATCTTGCCAGCCGGACATTCGCCGGCGAAAACTGGTGTGGCAAATGTCAGCGCCCCGAGAACGGCAACGCCTGTCCAAACCACGCGCGACACGATGTGATGCCTAGACATGGGAACTCTCCTGTGTTGGCCGCAACCGTGGTGGTCGCCGGCTATGGCAGGAGCTTCGTCGAGACCGCGTCGATGTTGAAATGCCGGCTCGCTTTCGATGCGATAGCCCGGCGCTATGTTGATGCGCCGCGGCTATCGAACCGATTGGGCATCGGCATTTCCGCTTCCGGGGGATCTGGCGTCCGATGACAGGGCGCCCGATTGGCGGGCGTTCACGTCAATCCGGAGGAGCATCTCATGACGAAAGTGTCCAAAACCCTGATCTTTACCGCGGCCTTCGCGGTGATCGCCACGTCGGCGTTCTCGGAAGCGGCCTGGGATTTGAAGGCCGGCATGGCCTATGTCTATGGCGGGCCCGGCAAGATGTCGGCGATGGCCATGGCTCCCGCCGAGAAGAACCACGAGGCCATGATGAAGAACGCGAGGAAGGTGCCTGCCAACACCGTGTTCTTCATGGACAACGGCACGCTGTACTCCACTTCCGGGCGGTTGGATCCGACCGGCAATTTCTACGTGAATTGAACCGGTCCGGGCATCGGGGCCGCCCCTTGCGGGCGGCCGAACCGGGAAACTAGTATTCGCCCCAGGAATGCCGGAGCAGAAGGATGACGTCTCTATCCCCAGCCGACGCCGAACGGCTCAGGCTCGCCTTCCAGCGCTGCCGCGACATGGACGGCACGCTGAACGAACAACTCCGCGCCTACGCCGATGCCAGCCGCAAGGTCTTCCCTGCCTATGGCGAGGCGGTCGATCGCCTCGTGGCGCGATTGGACGGGAACGGCGGTGGCGAGACCGCGCCGCGGCCGGGCGATCCGATGCCGCCGTTCATGTTGCCCGACGAGGGCGGGCGGCTCGTGACGCTGCCCGCGCTGCTGCAGCGTGGCCCCGTCGCAGTGATGTTCTTCCGCGGACACTGGTGTCCCTACTGCCGGCTCAATGTCCGCGCCGTGGTCCAGGCGCAGGACCGCATCAAGGCAATGGGTGCGCAGGTCGTCGCGATCATGCCGGAGACGCAGGAATATACTGGACAGCTCAAGGCCGAATCCGGCGCGCCGTTTCCGATCCTGACCGATCTCGACAACGGCTATGCGCTGTCGCTCAACCTCGCGATCTGGCTCGGCGCCGAGATCCAGGAGCTGCTGTCCCATCAGGACATGGCGAAATTCCACGGCAATGACGGCTGGATGCTGCCGATCCCGGCCGTGTTCGTGGTCGGGCGCGACCGACTGGTGAAGGCTCGCTTCGTCGATCCGGATTTTCGCAAACGAATGGAGATCGACGATCTAGTCGAGGCGCTGGAGAGCGCGAGCCGGGAGAACTGAGCCGCGCAGAGTGTTCCACCCTCTCCCCTTGTGGACCACAAATGGAGAAGGAAGAAGCGCGGCGATCACTCACAGTATCACCCCGCGATCTCCCGCCAGTCCGCGCCGCGCAGCATCCGCATCACCGCATTGGCGACCGCCGTCCGCTGTCGGCCGGCGACGCCGTAGAGGCTGACGGTGCGGCGTGCGTCGAGCCCGGTGACTGCGGCACGTTTCAGGCTCTCCGGCACCGGCGAGGTGTGGGGCATCATGGCGATGCCGATGTCGGCCTCGACCAGTTCGATCAGGTCGCGCTCGCTCGAAATCTCGTGGCCGTGATCGACGTCGATGCCGTGCTCGCGCAGGCTGGCGGAGATGCGTCTGGAATGCTCGCAATAGCTCCGGCCGAGCAATTGCTCAGCGCGCAGATCGTCCGGCTCGATCACGTCGTGCTCGGCGAGACGGTGGGCGCGGCTGACGACGAGATCGAAGCCTTCCGTGAACAGTGGCCACACGTCGAGCCGCTCCCAGGCCTCGTCGATCTCGGCGGCGATGCCGAGCTCGGCTTCCCCCTTCTTGAGGAATTCACCGACCTCGCGGCCGGTCCCGCGCAGGAAGCGGAATTCGAGCCGGTTGAACTGCCGTTTGATCTCGCTGAGATGCGGAATGAGCAGCGCGAGGTCGATCGAATGCGTCAGTGCAATACGGAGCGCACCGATCTCTCCGCTCTTGAACGAGGAGGCGAGCGAGCGCGCGCCTACGGCGGCGTCATAGCATTGCTTCAGAAGCGGATGCATGCGCTGACCGAGCTCGGTCAATTGCGCCGCCGGCCGTTCGCGGCGGAATAGGTCACCGCCGAGCTCGGCCTCGAGCTGCTTGATCGCGCGCGTCAGCGACGGCTGCGTCACGTTGCAATCTTCGGCGGCGCGCGTGAAATTCAACAGCTGCGCCACCGCGAGGAAATAGCGGACCTGATGCATTTCCATGGATCGGCTCCCGGCAAAATCGACCGGAAATCTAGCCGATAGGAACCGGGAATGACACCCCGCAAGCGATAGCGCGGACGTATCGACTCGGAAGCTAACCGGCATTTCCGCAAACCCGGGTGATCCCGCACATTTCGAGCCAGCCGCGGCGCGGCGTTGCGCAGAAGAGGTCTGGATCATGAATATCCCTATCAAGACGCAGACGTCCGCTTCGTCCCGCGTGCTGGCCGGCAAGGTGGCTCTCGTCACCGGGTCGACCAGCGGCATCGGCCTCGGCATTGCGCGGGCTCTGGCCGCTTCCGGCGCCGACATCGTGCTCAACGGTCTTGGTGTCGCCGGCGAGATCGGCCGGACACGCGAGCAGATCGCCACCGAGTTCGGCGTGAAGGCAAGCTACTCGCCCGCGGATATGACGAGGTCGACATCGATCGCCGAGATGATCGCTGCGACGCTGGCCCAATCCGGCCGGCTGGACATCCTGGTCAACAACGCCGGCATCCAGCATGTCGCGCCGCTCGACCAGTTTCCGGTCGAGAAGTGGGACCAGATCCTCGCGATCAACCTGTCCTCGGCCTTCCACACCACACGGCTCGTGCTGCCGGCGATGCGGCTGAACGGCTTTGGCAGGATCATCAACATTGCCTCGGCGCACGGCTTGATCGGTTCGCCGTTCAAGGCGGCCTATGTCGCCGCCAAGCACGGCATCATCGGTCTCACGAAGGTGACGGCGCTGGAGACCGCGGAAGAGGGCATCACCTGCAACGCGGTCTGCCCCGGCTATGTCTATACCCCGCTGGTCGAGGCCCAGATCGACGGTCAGGCGAAGGCGCACGGTATCTCGCGCGATCAGGTAGTCCGAGATGTTCTGCTGGCACAGCAACCCAACAAGCGCTTTGCCACCGTCGAGGAGCTCGGCGCGCTCGCGGTGTTCCTGTCGACGGACGCGGCCGCATCGATCACCGGCGCGGCGCTGCCGGTCGACGGCGGCTGGACCGCGCATTGAGATGGAACGGGTTCGTTCCGGCCGGCGTAACAAGCTGCCGCCGACAGCGAATATTCGATCGGTGCAAGCTCAAAAGGAGCGAGACATGGATGGCATGCAGGACAACGCGCGAGGCAACAGCAAAGACCTGCCCGGCCAGGTCGTGCTCGTGCTTCAGGGCGGCGGTGCGCTCGGCTCCTACCAGGCCGGGGTCTACCAGGCGCTGCACGAGGCCGGCATCGAGCCGGACTGGATCATCGGCACTTCGATCGGCGCCATCAATGCAAGCTTGATCGCCGGCAACGAGCCTCGCCAGCGGCTCGCGCGCCTGAAGGAATTCTGGAAGCGGATGGAGCAAAATCCAGTGTGGAATCTGCGCGCCGCGTTTCCGGGCTTCAACGAAAAACTGGCCTATTGGTCGACCGTCACCAATGGCATTCCCGGCTTCTTTCGCCCAAATCCGCTGGCGCATGCCGGCGATTCATTTCCGCTGGGCACCGATCACGCCGGCTTCTATTCGACCGCTCCGCTCGAGAAGACGCTGCGCGAACTCGTCGATTTCAGCCTGATAAACCGCTGCTCGCCGCGGCTGACGGTCGGCGCGGCGCATGTCCGCAGCAGCCGGATGCGCTATTTCGACAGCCGCGACGGCGAGCTGACGGTGAAGCACGTCATGGCCTCGGGCGCGTTGCCGCCGGCGTTTCCGGCGGTGCGCATCGACGGCGAGCTCTATTGGGATGGCGGCATCCTGTCCAACACGCCGACCGAGGCCGTGTTTGACGACAACCCGCGCAAGGATTCGCTGATCTTCGCCGTTCATCTGTGGAATCCGGTCGGTGCCGAACCGACGACGATGGCGGAGGTGTTCAACCGCCACAAGGACGTGCAATATTCCAGCCGGATCGCGAGCCAGATCGCCCGCCAGCAGCAGGCCCATCGCCTACGCCACGTCATCAATCAGCTCGCCGCGCGGCTGCCCGAGAGCGAGCGTGGCGATCCCGCCGTGCGCGAGCTGACGAGCTATGGTTGTCCGACCCGCATGCATGTGGTGCGCCTGCTGGCGCCGCAGCTCGACCGCGAGACCCATACCAAGGACATCGATTTCAGCCCCTCAGGCATCGCCCAGCGCTGGGATGCCGGCTATGCCCACACGAGATCCGTGCTCGCGCGAAGACCGTGGATCGGTGAGTTCGATCCGCTCGCCGGCGTGGTGCTGCACGAGCATATGGACGAGATGCCGATGGCGGCGGAATGAGGGCTTCGTCGTCGTCTTGTGTGATGACGATTTCGCGAACGCGTGGTCTGGGCTAGTGTTGCCGCGTCTTCGTCGCGAGGCTGCAATTGGTCACTGAGAAGGATCTCGAGGCAACTCTTGATAACGTCCGCGCTCACGCGGCAGGGCCGGTTGCCGGTGTGTTCGGTCCGTCCTCGGTCACTTGGCAGATCGACCGCGAGGCCGTGATCTTTCTCGGCGCCGGCCGCGCGCTGCTGTTGCAACTGGCGCATCCCTGGGTCGCGGCCGCCATTGCCGAGCATTCGAAGACCTTTGCCGATCCGATCGGTCGTTTTCATCGCACCTTCGGCATCGTGTTCCCCATGGTGTTCGGCTCGCTCGACCAGGCGCTGCTGTCGTCCCGGCAGCTGCATCGGCGTCACAGCATGATTGTCGGCGAGATGCCCGAGACCGTCGGCCCGTTCCCGGCCGGCTCGCGCTACTGCGCCAACGACATCCCCTCGCTGCGGTGGGTCCATGCGACGCTGGTCGAGACCGCGCTGATGGTGCACGATCTGGTGCTGCCGCCACTCTCGGCGGAGGAGCGCGATCGCTATTGGAGCGAGGCCAGGCTGTACGGCGCCCTGTTCGGATTGACCGGGGATGATTTGCCGGCGGACTGGTCCGGCTTCGCCGCCTACACCACGGCAATGGCGCAGTCGGAGACGCTGACCGTCAGCCCTGCGGCGCGCGAGATCGCCGCACAGATCTTCAGCGGCGCCCGTCCGTGGTTGCGACCGCCGCGCTGGTATCGCGCGCTCGCGGCGAGGATGCTGCCGGAGCGACTGCGCGCCGGGTTCGGACTTGCGCTTGACGAGCGCGACATCAGAGCTGCCGACAACGCGCTCACCTGGATCAGGCGTGTCTATCCGAAACTGCCCGACCGGTTGCGCTACGTCGGTCCCTACCAGGAAGCACAAGCACGGCTGCGGGGTGAGCCGCAGCCTGATTGGATGACACGGTGTCTCAATCGGGCTTGGATCGGGCGGCCGCAAATGGACGCGCGCCGCTAAGAATTGTTCCCGGCGTGCCCCGGACTTGCACAGCAATGACGGCGCCTGTGGAAATGCCTCAGCTTCACACCGATGCCAGCTTCCGGTAGAGCGCGCTGTAACAACCCGCCGAGATGCTCCAGGAGAACGATCGTCCCATGGCGCTGCGGCGCATGGAGTCGAGCTGGTCGTGCGCCACGAAGGCCGAGAAGGCCCGGCGGACGCCGCCGAGGAAAGATTCGCGCGAGGGTTTTGAGAACAGGAATCCGGTCTCGCCGTCGGTGATGGTCTCGGCGAGGCCGCCGGTCTGGTGACCGATCGGCAATGAGCCGAAGCGCTGGGCGTACATCTGGCTGAGACCGCAGGGCTCGAACCGCGACGGCATCAAGGTGAAGTCGCTGCCGGCGAAGATGCGCCGCGCCTGCGCGTCGTTGAAGCCGATCGCGACCCCGATGGCGTCGGGGCGGCGGCGATGCGCGTCTATCAAGGCCTGCTCGAGCGCCGGCTCGCCGGAGCCGGTGACCACGATCTGCCCGCCGGCATCGACGATTTCGTCGGCGGCCGACAGCACGAGGTCGATGCCCTTCTGGTGCACGAGCCGCGCGACGATGCCGAACATCGGGCCGCGCGAGACCGCGAGCCCGAACTGTTTGCGCACGTAATCCGCATTGGCCTTCTTGCCGACCCAGTCGCCGGCCCCGAACTGCTGGGCGAGTTGCGCACAGGAGCGCGGGTCCCAGCTTTCGTCGATGCCGTTGAGGATGCCGGTGAGCTCGGCGGCGTCGGAGCGCAGCTGCAACAGGCCCTCCAGGCCGCAGCCGAATTCGGCCGTGGTGATCTCCCGCGCATAGGTGGCGCTGACCGTGGTGAGGTGCGAGGCGTAGACCAGTCCCGCCTTGAGGAAGGAGACCTGGTCGTAGAACTCGACGCCGTCGATGTGGAAGGAGCTCTCCGGTGCGCCGATCCGCCGCAGCGCCTCCTTCGGGAAGAGACCCTGATAGGCGAGATTGTGAATGGTCAGGATCGACGGCAGCTTGGCGCCGCCCCAGGCAAGGTACGCCGGCACGAGCGAGGCCTGCCAGTCATTGGCATGGATCAGGTCTGCTGCCCAATTCTTGTCCAGCTTGCCCATGGCGAGCTCAGCCGCCGCCGAGGCAAAGCGCGCGAAACGGATGTCGTTGTCGGGCCAATCGTGTCCGGACTCGTCGCCATAGGGATTGCCGGGCCGGTCGTAGAGCTGAGAGCACAACAGCACATAGACCGGCAGGCCGTCCTTGGTCGCGGCCCGGCCGAGCGAGCAGGCCGGCATCTCAGCGAATGCGGGACAGCGACCAACGATCTGAATATGCGTGAGTTGCTCGATGATGTCGCGATAGCCGGGCAGCATGATCCGGATATCGGCAAAGGAGCGAAGGGCGCGCGGAAGGGCGGCAGAAACGGCGCCCAGTCCGCCGACGCGGACGAAGTCGTCCATCTCCGTGGTGATGAACAAGACCCTCAAGAACAGCTGCCCTCTTCCGATCCCGTTCGCTGCTATGCAAGAACGGGTCCAGTTGCCCCGGAATTCTTAAAGCCCGCTTACGCGACGCGTCTGTTCGGTAAAGACTTTCCTACTCAGCCGCCGCCCTCTAGGGTCGCGGCATCAACAACGAAGAACATTGAGGGTTCCAAAGGGCGTCGGGATGCAGCTACCAGACAAGCATGAGGGGACGACGACAAAGGCTTTCGCGGGCCTGCGGGTCCTGGATTTTTCGACCACGATCGCCGGTCCCCACTGCGCGCGCATGCTAGCCGACATGGGCGCCGAGGTCATCAAGATCGAGACCGACGGCGGGGAGACGATGCGGACCCGGCCACCGCTGCGCAAGGGGTGCAGCACCACGTTTGGCCAGCTCAATGTCGGCAAGAAGAGCGTGGTGCTCGACCTCAAGTCCGAGGACGGCAAGGAGGCGGTGCGCCGGTTGGCTGCGACCGCCGATATCCTGGTCGAGAACTTCCGCCCGGGTGTGATGCACCGGCTGCGGCTCGATTACGACAGGCTGCGTCAGGTCAACCCGAGGCTGATCTACTGCTCGATCTCGGGCTATGGCCAGACTGGCCCTTCGGCCGAGTTGCCGGCCTATGCGCCGGTGATCCATGCGGCTTCCGGCTACGACATGGCACATCTCGCGTACCAACCGGGCCGCAGCCGGCCCGACTATTGCGGCATCTACCACGCCGACGTCGTCACCGGCACCTACGGTTTCGGTGCCATTGCGTCAGCCCTCTATCAGCGCACCGTGACCGGGCTTGGCCAGCACATCGACGTCTCCATGCTGGAATCGATGCTGACCTTGACCCTGACGGAGTTGCAGAGCTCGCAATTCGCGGTGAAGCCGCCGCCGCGCCCGATGTTCGGCCCGACCGAGACGGCAAACGGCTATGTCATGATCACGGTCGCCAGCGAGAAGACGTTCCGGGCTCTGATGGGAGTGATCGGCCGCTCCGAATGGATCTCCGATCCACGCTTTGCCACCTATGCTCCGCGCCGCGAGAACTGGGCGGCGCTGATGGATGGCGTCGAGGTCTGGTCGCGGCAGCTTTCGACCGATGCATGCCTGCTCGCGCTTGGCGCTGCCGGCGTCCCGGCCTCGGCCTATCGCACCGTGTCAGAGGCGTTGGCCGATCCGCAGCTTGCGCATCGGCAGGCGCTTTCCGAAGTGCGGGACGAGGGCGGCTCGTTCCAGGTGCTCAATCTGCCGTTCCGGATGTCGGGGGCCGACACGACGCCGGCCAAGACGGTGGCCGTGCTCGGCGCGCACACGGATGCATTGCGCGAAGAGGTTGGGCTCTCCAGCGACGCGTCCATTCCGACAGGCAAAACGGCCGCGACAGGCTGAACGGCTTCGTGCCGCAAGCAATGCGGCGTTGCGTGCCGTCGGGTTGCCATCCTCGATCGCCGTAAACTAGACAGGAGCGAGTTTGTCTCGCTCCGCCGGCCATGGCATGGTGGGCGTGACAACAAGAAATATGCCGGGAGGATGCCAATGAAGAGTTTCAAGGTCGCCGATTTCAAGGCGCCGCTGCAGGAGGTCGACGAGGCCACGCCGCAGCCGTCGGGCACGCAGGTGTTGATCAAGGTGAAGGCGGCCGGCGTCTGCCACAGCGATCTCCACATCTGGGAAGGCGGTTACGATCTCGGCCATGGCCGCAAGCCGCTGTCGCTGAAGGACCGCGGCATCAACCTGCCGCTGACGATGGGTCATGAAACGGTCGGCGAAGTCCTGGCCTTCGGTCCCGACGTGAAGCCCACCGACCAGGGCGATCTCAGGGTTGGCGATATCGGCCTGGTCTATCCCTGGATCGGCTGCGGCAAGTGCGCGACCTGCCTTGGCGGTGACGAGAACATGTGTCTGACACCGCGCTCGCTCGGCGTCTATTGTGACGGCGGCTATGCCGACCACATGCTGGTGCCGCATCCGCGTTATCTGCTCAATCTGAAAGGCCTCGATCCCGCGACGACCGCGCCCTATGCCTGCTCGGGCGTCACCACCTACAGCGCGCTGAAGAAGGTCGAGCAGCATTTCGACACGCCGATCGTGATGTTCGGCGCCGGCGGCCTCGGCCTGATGGCGCTGTCGCTGCTGAAGGCGATGGGCGGCAAGGGCGCGATCATGGTCGACATCGACGCGAAGAAGCGCGAAGCCGCTGAGAAAGCAGGCGCGCTGGCGACCGTCGATCCCAAGGCGCCGGATGCGCTGGAGCAGCTTGCCAAGAAGGCGGGCGGCCCGATCCGCGCCGTGATCGACCTGGTCGGCAACTCCGCCACGACGCAGCTCGGCTTTGATTGCCTCACCAAGGGCGGCAAGCTCGTCATCGTCGGCCTGTTCGGCGGCGGTGCGACCTGGGCACTGCCGCTGATCCCGATCAAGGCGATCACGATCCAGGGCAGCTATGTCGGCAATTTGCGCGAGACGCAGGAATTGCTCGATCTCGTGCGAACGAAGAAGGTGCCGCCGATCCCGGTGACGCGGCAGCCGCTCGCCAAGGCCAATGACGCGCTGTTGCAGTTGCAGCAGGGCGCGGTGGTCGGACGCACCGTGCTGACGCCGTAACAGCGATTCTCTCCGCCGTCATTGCGAGCGCAGCGAAGCAATCCAGAAATCCCTGCGCGGAAACAGTCTGGATGCTTCGTCGCAAGAGCTCCTCGCAATGACGATGCCACCTTCGTTCAAGCAGGAACCCCCATGTCCGCAAACATCGCCTTCCACGTTGCCGTGCTCGCCGGCGACGGCATCGGTCCTGAAGTCATGGCGCCGGCGCTCGAGGTGCTGCGCAAGGTCGGCGATAAATCCGGCCTTGGCTTCCGTTTCACCGAAGCGCCCGCCGGCGCCAACAATTACCTCGCCACCGGCAAGTCGATGCCTGATACGACGATCAAGCTGTGCGAGGAGGCGGATGCGATCCTGCTCGGCGCCTGCGGTCTGCCGTCGGTGCGCTACCCCGACAACACCGAGATTGCACCGCAGATCGAGCTGCGCTTCATCTTCGATCTCTATGCCGGCGTCCGTCCGGCGCGGCTCATTCCGGGCGTGCCGAGCCCGATCGTCGGCGCTGATGCGCGCGGTATCGATCTCGTCGTGATCCGCGAATCCACCGAGGGCCTGTTCGCCTCGATGGGCAAGGGCGTCGTCACCCATGAGGACGCGCGCGAGACCATGGTGATCACGCGCAAGACATCCGAGCGCCTGTTCGAGTTCTCGTTCCGCCTCGCCGAGCGGCGCAAGGCGCGCGGCAAGCCGGGGATGCTCACCTGCGTCGACAAGGCGAACGTATTCAAGGCCTTTGCGTTCTTCCGCGGCATTTTCGACGAGATCGAGAAGAAGCATCCAAGCGTGAAGACCGAGCGGCTCTATGTCGATGCCTGTTCGGCGATGCTGGTGAAGCGTCCCTGGGATTTCGACGTGATGGTGATGGAGAACATGTTTGGTGACATCGTCTCCGACATCACCGCGAGCCTGATCGGCGGCCTCGGCATGGCGCCATCGGCCGACATCGGCGACAAGTATGCAGTGTTCCAGCCGTGCCACGGCACCGCGCCCGATATCATGCTGCAGGGCAAGGCCAATCCGACCGGCATGATCCTGTCGGCGGCGATGATGCTGGATTGGCTCGCCGACAAGTACGGTGTGGAAAGTGCGGCTGAGGCGGGTCAGACCATCGAGCGGGCGGTGGACCAGGCCTATGCCGGCGGCATCAAGCCAATGGAGTTCGGCGGCAGCAACGGCACGGCCGACATCACGAAAGCGGTGCTCGCGGCGCTTTGAGAAGCAATCGAAGAGTTCATCTCACAAGAAAAAAGGGGCCCTCGGGCCCCTTTGCCGTTACCAGCGGCGCCAGTAATGATGACGCCAGCCCCACGGACGTGGGCCGTAGAAGCGCCCGCCGCCGTAATAGCCGTAGGCGCGATAATAGTTCGGGCGCCACCAGCAGCGCCCCCAGGGGTTACACACCCAGCGCACCTGATCGACGTTGGCGGCGGGACCGCCTGCAATCTTGTCCGCCTGCGGGATGCCGTTCGGCATTGCCGCAAGGGCCGGTCCCGACGCGAGCGCCACACCACCTATGGCGGCCAGACCAAGAACAGCAAACTTGAGTTTCATCGCATTCTCCCTCGTTGGTGGCGGGAGAACTTTCGCCAGATCAACTGGTTGCTGCCGCATTGATCTGCACGAGGAATTTAATCTTCGTGAACGTCGGTTCAGCTTCAGCAGCCCCGGAACTGCGGCTTGCGCTTCTCCATGAAGGCCTGCCGGCCCTCCCGGAAATCGGCGCTATCCATGCAGGCGGTACCGATGGCCTTGATCGCGTTCATGTCGCGCGCGCTTTCGTCCTTCAGTACTTGTGCGATGGTGATCTTGGCGGCCTTGATCGCGAGCGGGGCGTTTTCGGAGATGGTCTGCGCGATCGCCATCGTCTCTCCCCAGAGTTGATCGACCGGAAACAGGCGCTCGACGAGGCCGATGCGCAGTGCTTCGGCCGCATCGATGCGCATGCCCGTGTACATCAGGAGCCGAGCCCAGGACGGACCGACCAGCGACACCAGATGTCGCAAGCCGTCATAGCCGTAGGCAATCCCGAGCTTCGCTGCGGGAATGCCGAACTGGCTGCCATGCGCGGCGATGCGGATGTCGGCGAGCATCGCGACCTGCATGCCTCCGCCGAGACAGAAGCCCTCGATGCAGGCGATGGTCGGCTTGGGGTAGTCGGCGAGCAGCGCACGCTGGGCGGCGCTGCGCTTGGCGTACTCCTCGGACGCCGCCGCATTGTGCCTCACCTTCTCGAACTGGCTGATGTCGGCGCCCGAGACGAACGCCTTGCCGCCGGCGCCGCGCAGGATCACCACGCGTACCGTGTCATCGTCGCGCAAGGCCGTCAGCGCCTCGCCAAATCCCTCCCACATCTCCAGCGACATCGCATTGCGCTTGTCGGGATTGTTGAAGCTGATCACGCCGACGCCACCCGCCGTGTGCTTGAGGATCTTGCCATCGGCGTAAGGTGTTCCGGTCGTGCTGAAAATGTCGGACATCGCGCGCTCGCTCGTCGTAGGCGATGCGCAATGTGCGGCGCAGGCGCCGCCGTGGTCAACCGGGGCAGGGTAGGAGAGGCCGCATCCGCCTGTGCTGGGATTGCATGGCGCGCGCGAAGCGCGGCGGCAAATTACCAAGAAGAAGGGGCGGCGAGGCCGCCCCGAGGCAAAACCGCGCGCAAGCGCAGGCGCAGACATAGCTCCTCCGATCTCGTTCAATCCGGCCGCGCCCCCGCGACGCGACGGATTGAACATCGGCCCTAAAGGCCAGGCGTCGATCGGCCTCAGCTCTCGTTCGCCGCGATCGATTCCATCAGCGAGACGAGCTGACGCTGCACCGTCTGGTCCTTGATCTTGCTGTAGGCGCGCAGCAGGCGGAGGCTGAAGGCCGAGTCGAGGAAGAGCAGGCTCTCGACTTCGCGGGCCTTGTTGTCGCCGTCGTAGAAGAAGGTCACGGGCACGTCGAGGGCGGAGGCGATCTGCTGAAGCCGAGCCGCGCCGACCCGATTGACGCCCTTCTCGTATTTCTGAACCTGCTGGAAGCTGACGCCGAGCTTCTCGCCGAGCTCGGCCTGCGAGATCTTCATCTCGACGCGCCGCAGACGGATCCGCTTGCCGAGCTCGATGTCCGGCTTGCCGGCGCTGCGCTGTTTCATTCTTTTCGCCGCTGCTTTCATCTCTGTTTTCACCTTTGTTCTTCGGTTGAAAATCCCCCGAAGAGCTGGGTCAGGGGTTCGCCCATATACGAGTCCTTGAATTCATGCGGATGCACGAACTCTTCCTTAAACCACGGGAAGCGAGCCGGATTGAAAGCCTCGATCAGCCAGTCGATCATGTGCCGCACGCGCGGGATACGGCCGCTACCAGGATGGTAGGACAGCCAGATGTCCAGCGGTCGGTTCAGCTCGACCTCCAGTGGAATCAACTTCCCGCCAAGCGCAATGGCGTAGCTCGGGAATACGCCGATGCCGGCGCCATTCGCGACCGCCCAGTAGTTGGCGCTTGAGACGTTGGTCTTCATGACCAGGAGGTCACGTTCCGAAACGCCCGGGAAGAAGCTCTCGAAAGATTCCTTGGCGGCGAGCTGGTCGGCGAATTGCAGCACCAGGCGATGCTTGATCAATTCCGCCGCCGAGCGCGGCGCGCCATGCTTTGCGATGTATTTCTCGGAGGCCCAGAACATCAGATGCATGCGGCCGAGCCGCACCAGCTTGATGTCGAGCGCCGAGGGACGCGACAGATGGATGGCGACGTCGGCCTCGTGGCGCGAGACGTCGGCCGAGCGCATCGCGCAATGCAGGTCCACCAGGATCTTCGGATAGGCCTGCTGGAATTCGACGAGCCGCGGGGCCAGCCAGAATGTGCCGAGCCCCTCGGTGACGGCAACGCGGACCTCGCCGGACAAGGCGTTGGCCATCGAATCGCTGGCGCGCAGCACGTCGAAGGTGGCGGCCTCCATGCGCTCGACGGCGGAGACCACCAGCGCGCCCTCATCGGTCAGATGCGTGCCGTGAACGTCGCGGGTGAACAGTGTGGTACCAGTCTGGCGCTCGAAATCGTCGATCCGTCGGCGCACGGCATTGATCGAAAGCGACAAGCGCTCGGCAGCCGAGCGAAAACTTCCGCATCGAACGACTTCCAAAAATATGCGGGCGGCATCCCAATCCGAGAGGCCGCTGAGATTTGTCTTTGGGCGTTCCGCCGACGGAACGCCCCTTTCCGCCAAGGAGTGCATACAAGTCCCTTCGGAAAGCTAAACTGGCAGAATCTGGCGCAAACCACAACCACGACGGGTTGGGGAATGACGAGTTTTGAACGTCATCCTTACTGCAGTACGGGTGGTATTTGGATGCTGCCACGGGCTGAGAATTGGGCAGACGGTCGGCCTGACTGAGGGGTTTTGGCGTGAGTTCCGTTGCGAGCCTTGGAGTGGCTGCGGGATTGCCGGCGCTGTCCGCAACGGAAATTCTTGCGCGAAAGCCGATGCCGTCTCCCTCGATGGATCGATCACACCGCGTTCGGCGTTTGCTCCCGGACCGCTCCGGTGACCTTCAACGGCGCTGCATGGCGATGGCGGCCGGTACCGCAGTTCCAGGGCAGAAGCACACAGAAATCAGGTTCGGAGGCGCAGTAGCCTCGTGCTATCTTTGGTCTTCAATGGGGGCCGAAGGGGGCGTGACAAATACGTCTCGCAGGCCGAATTAACGGAAAGAACGCCGGTGTCGCATTCAGACGAACAGTTGCAGTCGGTGCTGGAAACGCTTGAGGAGTGCCGCAGGGCTCTCAACGCGTGCAACAGCCGTGAGTCGGCCGAGATGCTGTCCATTGTCATCCTCGACGTGCGGATGAAACTGAAAGGAATTGACAGTGCCGATCTCAAGGCACTGTGCGACGAGATGCTGCGGAGCGCTGCGAGTGAGCCGCCGCCCCCTTCCAAGCAGACGCAGGACCAGCCCCGGCGTCCGCTGCTCCGCGTGGTGAAGTAGCCGCGCCGCCGAATCTCGCTTTTTGGCGAGGTTTGTGCGCGTCCCGATGCCGCATCTGTGATCACGGAGGGCATCGGGAGGAGCCTTGGTTCTGTGCGCCTCTGTTGCGCAATCTCCGGCATAGGCTACACCAGAGCCGGTTCGGCTCCGGGCCGGGCGCATCCCTTGCGCGCCGTACCGGCACCTGAGATGGCTCCGACTGCATCATGCAAAATGTTTCGATCCCGGCGGCGCTGATTGCCGGCCTCGTCAGCTTCCTCTCGCCTTGCGTCCTGCCTCTGGTTCCGCCCTATCTGATCTACCTCACGGGCGCCACGATCGAGCATGTCGAGAGCGACCAGCCGGCCGCTGCCTCCAAGCGCGCGATCATGATGTCGGCGCTCCTGTTCGTGCTCGGCTTTTCCACGGTGTTCGTGGCGCTCGGCGCCAGCGCCTCGCTGATCGGCGGGCTGATCCGTACCTGGTCGGCGGAGCTGTCGGTCCTCGCCGGCATCGTCATCATCATCATGGGCCTGCACTTCCTGGGCCTGACGCGCATCGGCCTTTTGATGCGCGAGGGACGGCTGCCGATCCCCAAGCCCGTCGGCCTCTGGGGCGCCTATGTCATGGGCCTCGCTTTCGCCTTCGGCTGGACGCCTTGCATCGGTCCGATCCTCGCCGCGATCCTCTCGATCGCCGCGGCGGAAGCCACGGTGACGAAGGGCGCCGGCCTGCTCGCGGTCTACTCCGCGGGCCTCGGCATTCCCTTTCTGATCGCCGCGCTGATGATCGAAAAGTTCTCCGCGCTGTTCGCGCGCATGAAGGGGCACCTCGTCAACGTCGAGCGCGCCATGGGCGTCTTGATGGTGATCACCGGCATCGGCTTTCTCACCGGCGCTGTCTCCAATGTGAGCATCTGGCTGCTGGAGACGTTTCCGGCGCTGCAGACGATCGGGTAGGTCGGAATATTGCGGCGCCTTGCTTGCAAACACCCGCTCGACGATCTCCCGATTGTTGCGCAGTGGAAGATTCGCCGTTTCCGTCGTGACGGTCGAAAACAGCTGGCGGCCGGATCTGTCGGCCAGCAGAAGAACGCTGTCTCCGCCGTATTGGCTGATGAACCCGACTGCGAGGCGGCGGAAGCCGTCGAAATCACCGACTTGCAGGGATTCGCTGAGGGCGAGCACCTGCAAGCCGCCGGTTATCCGCTGCACTTCGGAATCGAGCGCGATGCGCATGCTGCGCACCGTCTCCAGCACCCGGCGCGTCGCCTCGCTGCGATCCTGGCGATAGTTGGAATAGGCAAGGCCAACGGCAAAGACGATCAGCGGCAACATCGTTCCCGCGACGAGGAGAGCGAGCCGGACCGGCAGGGTGAGCTTCGACAAACGCAGACGTCCCGGTGCGAGCGCGGCGGCGCCGGATCATGGCTTTGGCAGACCATACGGTCGCCAGCTACGCTGCGCCACGATTTTCGCGACTCGGCGAACAGTCCCGAACAGTCCGGAGACGGGATTTTCGCAGCGCTGTCGGCGACTCTTGCGCCTCAGCTCATGCCGGCCGCGGTCAGTAGCAGACACACGGCATAGATGGCCGCCAGGCTAAGTCCGGCGATCCGCGCCTCGCGATGCGATGTCATGCGCTCAACTCCGCGAGGACGGCCGCCGTCGCGACGGCCGTCCGTTTCGTCCTGATCAATCGATTTCCTGCACGACAGTGCGTGAGCCGGGATCCACCAGCATCACGCGATCCCCGGAATAGACGTAGCGATACTTCGTCAGCGACGGGCCCCAGTCCGCCGGAACGGCCTCGAGCTCGACGTCGCTCGGCACCGTCGCGCCGACAACGATCTTTTCCTTCGTCGTCACCGGACGGATGCGGTGCTCGGTGACGTAGGATTTGATCTTGGTTCGGTATTGCGGCTCGATCTGAACTACCGCCGCGTGACCGGTTCCGGTGGTCGTCACGGTGGATTGCGCGAATGCGCCGGTCGAAATCAGGACCGCCGTCGCGGACAGCAGGAACAGCTTTTTCATCTTGTCCTCCTCACGGGAATAAGCGCGGCAACAACACCCTCGCCATGCGCGGTGTTCCCCCGGCGTAGGAACAAATTGCTATTTTTTCCCGTTACTGAATCGACCGGGCCGAAGCCCGGGAATCTGAGGAGGAGAGAATGACGCTGAGAATAGCGAGTGCAGCGCTGATCGTTGCTGCATTGTCCTTGCCGGCGTTCGCGGCCGACGAGTTCTACGTGGTCCAGGACGTCAAGACCAAGAAGTGCACTGTCGTCGATAAGAAGCCGACAGACGCCTCGATGACCGTCGTCAGCCCTTCGGGCACGGTCTACAAGACACGCACCGAGGCTGAAAGCAGCATGAAGACCGTCAAGGTCTGCACGTCCAATTAGGGAGAGCTGTGATGCCGGTATTTATTCTCTGGGCCGTGCCCGCGATCATCGTGATCGGCGGCGGCATCTATCTGATTGGTCATATGCACTAGCTCCGTTTTCGAAGCCGAGCGGGCGTGTGCGTGCAGTGCACAGGCCCGCAAGTTTTCCGCCTTGCTCAAATGAGCGCGATCCCGCAGCCGGTGGCCGCGGGATCGCGCGATCGGTTACAGATTGCTCTCGGTGATTGCGGCGTAGACCATACTGCGCAGCTCGCGCCGGATCGGGTAGGCGCTCGACGGCAGCACCTGCGTCATGAAGATGGTGATCAGCTCCTCGGCCGGGTCGATCCAGAACGAGGTCGTGGCCGCGCCGCCCCAATTGTATTCGCCGGGGCTGCCGGCGATCAGCGTCTCGGCCGGGCGCATGGTCACGGCGAAGCCGAGGCCGAAGCCGATGCCGTTGTAGGTGGCTTCGGAGAACAGCGAGCGCGACACCTCGGGCAGCGCCCCGCCGCCCGGAATATGGTTGGTCGTCATCAGCGCCAGCGTCTTCGGCCCGATCAGCCTGACGCCGCCGAGCTCGCCGCCATTGAGCAGCGCGCGGCAGAAGGTGAGATAGTCGGCGACCGTCGAACACAGGCCGCCGCCGCCGGAGATGAAGGAGGGCGGTGACAGGAACGAGCTCGTGGTCGGATCGTCCTGGAGCGTCAGGCCCTCGCGGCGCTGGCCCGCGTGGAAGGTCATGCCCCCGCCTGGGTCCGCCGAGTAGCAGGCTGCGAAGCGATGAACCTTCGAGGCCGGCACGTGGAAGTCGGTGTCGATCATGCCGAGCGGATCGAGGATGCGTGATTTAAGGAACTGCTCGAACGGCACGCCCGAGATCTTGCCGACGAGGTAGCCGATCACGTCGGTCGCAACCGAGTAATTCCAGGCCTCGCCCGGAGAGAACTCCAGCGGGATCTTTGCGAGGCCCTCGATCATGGTCTGCAGCGTGCCTGATTTCTCGACCTCGCCGATCTTTACAGCGCGATAAGCGGCATCGACATTGGAGCGCTGCTGGAAGCCGTAGGTCAGCCCGGACGTGTGGCGCAGCAGGTCCACGATCAGCATGGGCCGCGACGGCGGCCGCGTCAGGAAGGCCGGGTACGTGCCGGCGACGAACACGCCGAGATCCTTCCATTCCGGAATGTATTTGGCGACCGGCTCGTCGATCGCGACGAGGCCTTCCTCCACCAGCATCATGAAGGCGACGCTGGTGAGCGGCTTGGTCATGGAATAGATGCGGTAGATGGTGTCGTCCTTCACCGGCACCTTGCGCTCGACATCGGCAAAGCCCTGCACCGAACTATGAACCACTTTGCCTCGACGATAGACCAAAAGCTGGGTTCCGGGGAAACGGCCGGCATCGATGTAACGGTTCTTCAGGTGCGCATCGATGCGGTCGAGCGCAGCTTGGGACATGCCGACGGATTCGGGGGAGGCTGGAGTGGGGGCTAGCATGGGAAATCCTCGGGCGGTTCTTGTCGTAAGCCTGATAGCCGAAATCGCCCCCCTCTTCCAAGCCGGTTGCGCTTAACTCCAGCTGGCCTGCTGGTGTAGCCTCTGGCTGAACGCCCCAAGGAAACCGAGAATCCGAAAGCAGAAAAACGGGAAGCACAGCATCATGACCCAGTTCAACGAGAGCGAGCTCACCGAAGCCGTGATCCGGAGCTTCGACAACACGCCGAACCCACGCGCGAAATTCCTGCTCCAGGAGCTGATCAAGTCGCTGCACGATTACGTGAGCAAGACCGGTCTCACCTTCGCGGAATGGGAATATGCCATCGATTTCCTGACCCGAACCGGCCAGAAGTGCACCGATACCCGCCAGGAATTCATCCTGCTGTCCGACGTGCTCGGCGTCTCCATGCTGGTCGACGCGGTCAATCATCGCGACCGCGAGGGCGCGACAGAGACCACCGTGCTTGGCCCGTTCTATGTCGGCGAGCACAAGGTGACCGCGCACGGCACCGACATTTCGTCGAACAATCAGACGGGCGAGCGGATGTTCGTGCAGAGCCGCGTCACCGACCTCAAGGGCAATCCGCTTGCCGGCGTTCCCGTCGATGTCTGGCATGCCGATGATGACGGCTTCTATGATTCTCAGAAGCCGAACTATGACGAGGTCGGCGCCTCGGCACGGGCGCGCTTCATCACCGATGATGATGGACGCTTCTTCTTCGGCACCATCCTGCCGTGCAGTTACCCGATCCCGACCGACGGTCCCGTTGGCGAGATGATCGTGCAGACCAATCGCCACCCGATGCGCCCGGCGCATGTGCACTTCCTGGTGAATGCGAAGGGCTATGAGCCGCTGATCACCCACGTCTTCATCGGTGGCGACAAATATCTGGATTCCGACGTGGTGTTCGGGGTCAAGGACGATCTCATCGCCAAGGTCGAGCCGCGCAACGATCCCGAGATGCCCGACGGCACCAAGACGAGCGGGCGATGGCACCTGATGAGCTACGAATTCCACCTCAAGCCGGGTGGCGGCATGGCGCCGAAGCCACTGGGCGTGAAGGCGGCAGAGCCGGCGTGATCCGGTTTTGTTCGGCTATCGCAGTCGGAGCGCTGCGAGCAGCACGATGACGGCGCAGGCCAGGATCGCCGTGGTCAGCTTCCAGAACAGCAGCGGATTGCGCTCCAGAAGTGGCGTGGTCCGCGTGGCGAGATAGGCCGGATTGGGATTTCGGAGCTCGAAGACGAACTCGGAGAGATCCTCGTGGCGCTTGTAGGGATCGGGATGCAGCGCCTTCCTGAGTGCGCCATCGATCCAGCCCGGGATGCCCCGCTCGGCATCGACCGCAGGGCGGTATCTCAATTTCCACGCGTCCGATCGTCCCCGGATCTTGGCGAGCTGGGCGCCGTAGGGCAGATGCCCGGTGAGCATCTGGTAACAGATGGCGGCCAGCGAGAACATGTCGGATCGGGGCGATCCGCCTTCGCCGAGGAAATACTCCGGCGCCGTATATTGAACGGTGCCGAGAATTTCCGTGTCGGCCGATCTCGGCGCCGCTTCGGCAACCCCTGCGACCCTGACCGATCCGAAGTCGATGATCTTCGCGGTGCCGGTCTTGTCGATCAGGACGTTGTCCGGCCTGAGATCCTGATGCAGCATCTCCATGCGATGGAAGGCGCGAAGCCCGGTGGCGATCTGCTCGACGATCCTGCGCACCGTCTCCAGATCGGGGCGCGGGTTGTCCAGCATCCACTGCCGCAGCGTCTGTCCCTCGACGAACTCGGTCGCGACGTAGAGATAGTTGCGCCGCGTCGATTTCGACCGCGGTTTGAGCACGTACGGACTGTCGATCCGCCGCGCGATCCATTCCTCCATGAGGAAACGTTTCAGATAGGCCTGGTTGTCGCGCAGGTCGATCGACGGAATCTTGAGCGCGACCGTTTCCTCGGTCTCCGTATCGACCGCGAGATAGATGTGGCTGCGGCTGCTGCCGTGGATCTCCCGGATGATCCGGTAGCCATCGAACACAGCCCGGGGCTCCAACAGAGGCGGTAGGGGCAGCGTCGAGGTCCGATCGAAGACCCCCGTTTCCTCCGGCACCGCATCGATCCGTAGGATCTGGACAGTGATGTTGTCGTCGCTGCCGCGCCGGTAAGCTTCCTCGACGATGGCTTTTGCAGCACGATCGAGGTCGCCGGCAAGTTCGGCGATGACGCCGGTCACGAAACGCTGATCGACGAATTCGTAGGCGCCGTCGGTCGCCAGCAGGAAGGTGTCGCCGGCCTGGATCTCGAGGGTCTGGTAGTCGATCTCGAGCTGCGGATTGATGCCGAGCGCACGGCCGAGATAGGTCTGCTCCGACGACACGATGATGCGGTGATCGTCGGTCAGCTGCTCGAGCGCCCTGCCGGCGACGCGGTAGATGCGGCAGTCGCCGACGTGGAAGATGTGCGCGGTGGCCGTCTTGATGACCATGGCGCTGAGCGTGCAGACATAGCCCTTGTCGCGGTCATAGGCATATTGGCTCCTGCGCGTCTGCGCATGCAGCCAGGAATTGGTCGCCTCCAGCACACGCCGGGCGGAGGTCTTCACCGTCCAGGATTCCGACGTGCAGTAATAGTCCATCAGGAAGCTCTTGACCGCCGACTCGCTGGCGATCTGGCTCACGCTGCTGCTGGAGATGCCGTCGGCGAGGACAGCTGCGATGCCCTTCAGGCTGAGCAGCGGCTCCTCCGGAATCAGGACGCCGTGAAAATCCTGATTGAGGGGCTTGCGACCCTTGTCGGAATGTTGGCCGACCGAAATCAGGAGTCCGCGGGGCATCGTCATCACCGGCAAAGGGGAGCCTCACCCTGATCGGGCGAGGCCGCCCGTCGAGACGTCTTCGATCAGGCCGCAACGCGGGGCTTCGCAGCCTTGTCGGCCTGGCGCTTCGGCAGGGTCAGGACGTGGGTGGCGTAGAGCGTCATGCCGGTGAAGGCGAGGCCGCCGACGAGGTTGCCGAGCACGGTCGGGATCTCGTTCCAGATCAGATAGTCCATGATCGAGAACTTGGCGTGCAGCATCAGGCCCGACGGGAACAGGAACATGTTCACCACGGAATGCTCGAACACCATGTAGAAGAACACCAGGATCGGCATCCACATTGCGATGACCTTGCCGGAGACCGAGCTCGAGATCATGGCGCCGACGACGCCGGTGGAGACCATCCAGTTGCAGAGCATGCCGCGCATGAACAGCGTCGCCATGCCGGCCGCACCATGCGCGGCATAGCCCAGCGTTCGGCCTTCGCCGATATTGCCGATGGCGGTGCCGATCTTGTCGGGCGCCTGTGTGAAGCCGAAGGTCGTGACGAAGGCCATCATGAAGGCCACGGTGAAGGCGCCGGCGAAATTGCCGACGAAGACGAGGCCCCAGTTGCGCAGCACGCCACCGAGCGTGACGCCCGGGCGCTTGTCGATCAAGGCGAGCGGAGAGAGCACGAACACGCCGGTCAGGAGGTCGAAGCCCAGCAGATAGAGCATGACGAAGCCGACCGGAAACAGCAGCGCGCCGACCAGCGGCTGGCCGGTGTTCACGTTGATGGTGACGGCGAACCAGGCGGCGAGCGCGAGGATGGCGCCGGCCATATAGGCCCGGATGACGGTATCCCGGGTGGACATGAAGATCTTGGACTCGCCTGCATCCACCATCTTGGTGACGAATTCCGAAGGCGCGAGATACGACATCAATGGTTCCTTTGCTTCGTAAGTGAGATCGACACGCCCCTGGCGAGAGCGCGGCTGAACGTCATCGGCCGTGCGGGCTGGCCTGCCGCGCACGAGGATTATGGAATGTCTGGAAGCCTTGGGAATCGCGTCACGAGGACTGAGCCGGGAGGGCCGCGAAGCAGTTGAGCTTCCGGGATGCAGCCGCCAGAGGCTGCAACAATGCGGCAAGCCGCAGTCTTCGTTGACGCCAATGAAGAAGCAAGTTGCGTGCCGCCGAGACGCGCAGGAAAAATAAAGTCATATCAAAGTGATGCGTCTCTCGCCGACTTCGGTCGGAGGCGCTCGGCAGCCTCCTGCTTAAGCGACTGCACAAGCTTTGTGCGTCGCACAAGGATTGAGCAGTGCGCAAATTTCGCAAGCGGGACCAGCCTGCGACAGTCTGGCACCGTGCATCTAAGTTACTAAATTTCTTGATATTTTGGCAGCGCTGAGCTTGGCACGAAGCTTGAATAGTTCCAGGCCGACGCCATTGAAGCCGTCCCGCGAGACTTCTCATCCGATTTTGCTGACGCCACCCGAACGGGGGACTCCCCCGTCATGCGTTCGCATGCGCCTTTTTCTGGCGTCACGGACGGACGGGCTGCTCGTGCGCACTGACGCAATCATTCGCAACGACGCAAAGGACGACACCACCGATGACCAAGCGCATTCGCCGGCCCTCCGAGACTGGCCTCAGCCGCCGTCAATTGTTGAAAGCCGCCGGCTCTACCGCTGCCCTTCTCGCCGCCGCCAAGTTCAATTTCCCCGCCGGCGCCTTCGCGCAGGATGCGGGCCCGGAGGTCAAGGGCGCCAAGCTCGGCTTCATTGCGCTGTCCGATGCCGGCCCGCTGTTTGTCGCCAAGGACAAGGGTCTCTTCGCCAAATACGGTATGCCTGATGTCGACGTGCAGAAGCAGGCCTCCTGGGGCACCACGCGCGACAACCTCGTGCTCGGCTCCGAGGGCAACGGCATCGACGGCGCGCATATCCTCACACCGATGCCGTATCTGATCTCGGCCGGCAAGGTGACGCAGAACAACCAGCCGACGCCGATGTACATCCTGGCGCGGCTCAATCTCGACGCCCAATGCATCTCGGTCGCCAAGGAATATGCCGATCTCAAGCTCGGCACCGATGCTGCGCCGTTCAAAGCGGCGCTGGAAAAGAAGAAGGCCTCCGGCAAGGCCGTAAAGGCCGCGATGACCTTCCCCGGCGGCACGCACGACCTCTGGATCCGGTATTGGCTCGCCGCCGGCGGTATCGACCCCGACAAGGACATCGAGACCATTGTGGTGCCGCCGCCGCAGATGGTGGCCAACATGAAGGTCGGTACCATGGACTGCTTCTGCGTTGGCGAGCCGTGGAATCTCCAGCTCGTCCACCAGGACATCGGCT
This sequence comes from Bradyrhizobium vignae, assembly GCF_900324035.1. NCBI lineage: Bacteria > Pseudomonadati > Pseudomonadota > Alphaproteobacteria > Hyphomicrobiales > Nitrobacteraceae > Bradyrhizobium > Bradyrhizobium vignae. The sequence continues at coordinate 5,525,940 of NZ_LS398110.1, read as the reverse complement.
ACACCGCGGTCAATACCGGCGAGATCTGGAACAAGCATCCGGAGAAATCGTTCGGCATGCGCGCCGCCTTCGTCGACAAATATCCGAAGGCGACCAAGGCGATCCTGATGGCGGTACTGGAGGCCCAGCAATGGGCTGACAAGGCCGAGAACAAGCAGGAGCTCGCCACCATCATGGCCAAGCGGCAGTGGATCAACTGCCCGGTCGAGGACGTCTACGACCGTACCGCCGGCAAGTTCGACTACGGCAACGGCAAGGTGGTCGAGAACTCTCCGCACATCATGAAGTACTGGCGCGATCATGCCTCCTATCCATTCCAGAGCCACGATCTCTGGTTCCTCACCGAGGACATCCGCTGGGGCAAGTACGAGGCGAACTTCGACACCAAGGCGCTGATCGCCAAGGTCAACCGCGAGGACATGTGGCGCGATGCGGCCAAGACTCTCGGCGTCGCCGCTGCCGACATTCCCACCTCCACCTCGCGCGGCAAGGAGACCTTCTTCGACGGCAAGGTGTTCGATCCCGAAAATCCGGCTGCCTATCTGAAGTCGCTCGCGATCAAGCGCGTCGAAGTCTGATGGAGCCAGCGGCCGCCCATTGGGCGGCCGCGTCCTTGCCAAGCCGGAGAGAGATAGCGATGAACATGACTGCCACGAAGATCGAGGGTGAGACCGCGACGCCTGCCGCAACCGTCGCGCCAGTCGTCGCGCTGACGCCGAAGCGTCCTCCGCGCACTGAGGCTTACGCACGCATGGCACGCGAGACGGCCGTGCGCGTGATCCCGCCGCTGGTCGTGATCGCGCTGCTCACGCTGGTGTGGGAGCTGGTCTGCCGGAGAGCCGGCTCGGCACTGCCGCCGCCGTCAAAAGTGTTTGCGGACACCAGGGAGCTGATCTTCGATCCGTTCTTCGATCATGGCGGCATCGACAAAGGCTTGTTCTGGCATCTGTCCGCCAGTCTTCAGCGCGTCGCTTTCGGCTACTCGCTCTCGGCGGTCGCAGGCATCGCGCTCGGCGTTCTGGTCGGGCAGTCGGTCTGGGCGATGCGCGGGCTCGATCCGTTGTTCCAGGTGCTCCGCACCATTCCGCCGCTGGCCTGGCTGCCGCTCTCGCTCGCGGCATTCCGCGACGGCCAGCCCTCGGCGATCTTCGTCATCTTCATCACCTCGATCTGGCCGATCATCATCAACACCGCGGTCGGCATCCGAAACATTCCTCAGGATTACCGCAACGTCGCCGCGGTGGTGCAGCTCAACCCGCTCGAGTTCTTCGCAAAGATCATGATCCCGGCGGCGGCGCCCTACATCTTCACCGGCCTTCGCATCGGCATCGGCCTGTCGTGGCTTGCGATCGTCGCAGCCGAAATGCTGATCGGCGGCGTCGGCATCGGCTTCTTCATCTGGGACGCGTGGAACTCCTCGCATATCGGCGAGATCATCCTGGCGCTGTTCTATGTCGGCATCGTCGGCTTCGTGCTGGACCGCCTGATCGCGGGCCTCGGCAAGTTCGTCACCCGCGGCACCGCGCAGAACTGAGGAGAAGGTACATGACCGCCTATCTGAAGCTCGACCACATCGACAAGGTCTTCACCCGCGGCGTCGCCTCCACGGAGGTGCTGAAGGACATCAATCTCACGATCGAAAAGGGCGAATACGTCTCGATCATCGGCCATTCCGGCTGCGGCAAGTCGACCCTGCTCAACATCATCGCAGGGCTGACCGGCGCCACCACGGGCGGCGTGCTGCTGGAGAACCGCGAGGTGAACTCGCCGGGGCCTGATCGCGCCGTGGTGTTTCAGAACCACAGCCTGCTGCCGTGGCTGACCGTCTACGAGAACGTCAAGCTCGGCGTCGACAAAGTCTTCGCCAAGACCAAGTCGCGCGCCGAGCGCGAGGCCTGGGTGATGCACAATCTCAACCTCGTGCAGATGGCCCATGCCAGGGACAAGCGTCCTTCGGAAATCTCCGGCGGCATGAAGCAGCGCGTCGGCATCGCGCGGGCGCTGGCCATGGAGCCGAAGGTGCTGCTGCTGGACGAGCCGTTCGGCGCGCTCGACGCGCTGACCCGCGCCCATCTGCAGGACTCGGTGATGGCGCTGCATCAGAAGCTCGGCAACACCATTCTGATGATCACCCACGACGTCGACGAGGCCGTGCTGTTGTCCGACCGCATCGTGATGATGACGAACGGGCCGAGCGCGCGCATCGGCGAGGTGTTGGAGGTGCCGCTGGCGCGCCCCCGCAAGCGGCTCGAGCTCGCGACCAACACCACGTATTTGAAGTGCCGGCAGCGCGTGCTCGAATTCCTCTACGAGCGTCACCGCTTCGTAGAGGCCGCGTAAGCCAAGGTTTAATGCGCGAAACGTCCGCGCCTAAATAATCGACACCTCGCTCAATCCTTGTGCGGCGCACAAGGATTGAGCGAATCGCAAATTTTGCGAGCGAAAAAGCCCTGCAAGAATTTCGGGCAATACGAATAACATCCTGAAATCCCTGCATTTCCAGCGTGCGCGCAATTGGCACGGAAATTGAACCGTCTTTGCGCGACGCCAACGAAGACGTCCCTCAACATCATCAATCAGCATCGTGAACTCGCCACCGAGGTGAAGCCTCGGAGCGTGCCTCCGTGGCCCGGAGGCCAAGCCTGCAACGACGCAGCGGTGAGCCTAGAAGGGATACTCAATGACGAAGAATCCTACTTGGATTTCAGACTGGCGCCCCGAAGATGAGGCGTTCTGGAATGCGACTGGCAAGACCATCGCGCGACGCAACCTGATCTGGTCGATTGTGGCCGAGCATATTGGCTTCTCGGTCTGGCTGATCTGGAGCATCGTGACCACCAAACTTCCGCTGGCGGGCTTCCACTACACCACGGACCAGCTGTTCCAGCTCGTCGCGGTGCCGGGCCTGATCGGCGCCTTGATGCGCTTTCCCTACACCTTCGCGGTGACGACGTTCGGCGGCCGTAACTGGACCATCTTCAGCGCGGCGATCCTGTTCATCCCGACGCTGTCGCTCGCCTATTTCGTCAGCCAGCCCGACACGCCGTTCTGGCTGATGTTGCTGATCGCGTCGACCGCCGGTCTTGGTGGCGGCAACTTCGCCTCAAGCATGACCAACATCTCCTTCTTCTTCCCCGACCGGATGAAGGGATGGGCGCTGGGCCTCAACGCCGCCGGCGGCAATATCGGCGTTTCCAGCGTGCAGCTCTTGACCCCGATCCTGATGACGCTCGCCGTCTTCAATCTGTTCCAAGCCACTCCCGTTGACGGCATCTTCCTCCAGAATGCCGGCCTGATGTGGGTGCTGCCGATCGCGATCGCGGTGTTCGGTGCGGTGTTTTTCATGAACAATCTCACCACGGCCAAGTCTTCGGTGAAGAACCAGCTCGCCATCGTCAAGCGCAAGCACACCTGGATCATGGCGTATCTCTACATCGGTACGTTCGGGTCCTTCATCGGCTACTCCGCGGCATTTCCGCTGCTGATCAAGACGCAGTTTCCGACGGTGACGATCGCGATCGCCTTCCTCGGCCCGCTGGTCGGCTCGCTGTCGCGTCCGCTCGGCGGCTGGCTTGCCGACAGGATCGGCGGTTCGATCATCACCTTCTGGAATTTCATCGTTATGGCGGGCGCCACCATCGGCGTGCTCTACTTCGTCGGGCAGAAGGATTTCATCGGCTTCCTGTCGATGTTCCTGATCCTGTTTGTGACGACGGGCATCGGCAACGGCTCCACCTACCGCATGATCCCCTCGATCTTCCGCGAGGAGAGCCTGTTCAAGGTGCGCGGTAAGGGCGATGTCGCGCGTGCGGCTGCCCTGAAGGCCGCGGGCATCGAGAGCGGCGCGGCGGTCGGCTTCATCGGCGCGATTGGTGCCGTCGGCGGCTATCTGATCCCGAGCGGTTTCGGCAAGTCGATCGCCATGACCGGCGGGCCGCAGCTCGCGCTCGCAATCTATCTCGCCTTCTACGGATCCTGCCTCGCTCTGACCTGGTGGTTCTACCTGCGTCGCGGCCCGCAGGGGGAAGGCGCGCCAAGCCTCGCCGAAGCGCGTGTGTAGAGCATGATCCGGAAAAGTGTGAAGCGGTTTTCCGACCAGATCATGCTCAGAAGATAGACACTTGGCACGAATGTCGCTTCTCCCCGTACGCGGGGAGGAGTCCCTCTGGTGACGTTTGACCCATGAACTTTTTCCGCAATGGCGCGGACGAAGGCAGACCGAAACGGACAGGAGAACATCATGACGCCAGAACAGATCACTCTCATTCAGCAGAGCTTTTCCAAGGTTGCGCCGATGTCGGAGCAGGCCGCGGTTCTGTTCTACGATCGTCTGTTCGAGGTGGCTCCGTCCGTGCGCGCGATGTTTCCCGAGGACATGACCGAACAGCGCAAGAAGCTGATGGGCATGCTCGCCGCCGTCGTCGGCGGCCTGTCGAACCTCGAGACGATTCTTCCCGCGGCCTCGGCGCTCGCCAAGCGTCACGTCGCCTATGGCGCCAAAGCCGAGCACTACCCCGTGGTCGGCGCCACCTTGCTGTGGACCCTGGAGAAGGGGCTTGGCCAAGCCTGGACGCCCGAACTCGCCACTGCCTGGACCGACGCCTATGGCGTGTTGTCCGGTTACATGATTTCCGAGGCCTACGGCGCACAAGCGCAGGCCGCCGAATAGGAGATGCCTTGTGAGTGAACCGCTGGTCATCGTCGGTAACGGTATGGCGGCCGCGCGTCTGGTCGACGAGCTCGCCAAGACCGCGCTCGGCCGCTACGCGGTCGCCGTGATCGGTGACGAACCGCGGCTCGCTTACAACCGCGTGCTGCTCTCCTCCGTGCTGGCCGGTGAGACCGGCTCGCACGAGATCGAGCTCAGGCCGGCGGACTGGTGGCGTCATCGCGGCGTCACGGTGCGCTACGGCTATCGCGTGACCGAGATCGATGTCGGCCGCCGCGAGCTCAAGATCGCCGGCGAAGAGAGCATGGAATATTCCAAGCTGGTACTCGCCACGGGATCGACGCCGCTGCGGCTCAACGTGCCGGGCGCCGATCTCGCCGGCGTGCACACCTTTCGCGATACGCGCGACGTCGACCTGCTGTTGACGCTGGCTGCGGCGAAGAAGCGCGTCGTCGTCATCGGTGGCGGACTGCTCGGACTCGAGGCTGCCTACGGTCTCGCCAAGGCCGGTGCCCCCGTGACGCTGCTGCATCTGATGGACCGGCTGATGGAGCGCCAGCTCGATGCGCCCGCGGCCGACCTGCTCAAGATGTTGGTCGAGCGCAAGGGCATCCGCATCCTGCTCAACGCCAGCACGAAGTGCATCCACGGCGACGGTCATGTCCAGGCTGTCGAGCTCGCCGACGGCAGCCGCATCGAGGCCGATGCGGTGATCTTCGCCGCCGGCATCAAGCCGAACGTCGCGCTGGCGAAAGAGGCGGGGATCGCGGTCAATCGCGGCGTCGTCGTCAACGACGTCATGCAGACCTCCTCGTCCGACATTTTCGCGCTCGGCGAATGCGCCGAGCATCGCGGCACCTGCTACGGCCTGGTCGAGCCCGCCTATGAGCAGGCTCGCGTGCTGGCACGGCATCTCGCCGGCCGGCCCGCCGCTTATCAGGGCAGCGTGGTCTCGACCAACCTCAAGGTCTCCGGCGTCAGCGTGTTCTCCGCCGGTGACTTCATGGGCGGGGAGGGCAGCGAGAGCCTCGTGCTGTCGGACCGCAGGCGCGGCACCTACAAGAAGCTCGTCATCGCCGACGGCCGGCTCACCGGCGCGGTGCTGATCGGCGATACCGTCGATGCGCTCTGGTACCTCGAGCTGATCCGCAATCGCGACAAGGTGGCGGCGATCCGCACCGACATGATGTTCGGCCGCGCGCTGGCGCTCCCTTCGAAAGCGGCTTGATATGACGGCGATCGATCCAAATCTCCGCACCACCAAGACGACGTGCCCCTATTGCGGAGTCGGCTGCGGCGTGCTGGCGACGCCGGACGGCAGGGGCGGCGCGGCGATCGCGGGCGATCCTGATCATCCCGCCAATTTCGGCCGGCTGTGCTCCAAGGGCTCTGCGCTCGGCGAGACCGTCGGGCTCGAAAGCCGGCTGCTCTACCCGATGATCCGCTGCAAGGGCGTGCTGGAGCGGGTCGCCTGGAGCGATGCGCTCGACCATGTCGCCCACCGCATGCAGCACATCGTGGCGCGCGACGGCGCCGATGCGGTCGCCTTCTATCTCTCCGGCCAGCTCCTCACCGAGGACTATTACGTTGCCAACAAGCTGATGAAAGGCTTTGTCGGCACGGCGAACGTAGATACCAACTCGCGGCTGTGCATGTCGTCCTCGGTTGCCGGCCATCGCCGCGCCTTCGGCGCCGACACCGTGCCCGGCTGCTACGAGGATCTCGACCAGGCCGACTTGCTCGTCTTCGTCGGCTCGAATGCGGCCTGGTGCCATCCGGTGCTGTTCCAGCGCATGCTGAAGAACCGTGGGGAGCGCGGCGCGCGCATGATCGTGATCGATCCGCGCCGCACCGACACCGCGAGCGATGTCGATCTCTTCCTCGGCCTCAAGCCCGGCACCGACACCGCGCTGTTCTCCGGCCTGTTCGTCCATCTCGCCGACAACGGCGCGCTCGATCAGGATTACATCGCGCAGAACACGAGCGGATTCGACGATGCGCTGGCGCGTGCGCGGGGCATTGCCGGCAGCGTCACCGCGACGGCGCTTGCCACGGGCCTGTCCGAGCAGGACGTCGCCAACTTCTTCAAGATGTTTCGCGAGACCGCGAAGGTCGTCACGCTCTATTCGCAGGGGGTCAACCAGTCGGCGCAGGGCACCGACAAGGTCAACGCGATCCTGAACTGCCATCTTGCCACGGGCCGCATCGGCAAGCCTGGTGCCTCGCCGTTCTCGCTCACGGGCCAGCCCAACGCGATGGGCGGCCGCGAGGTCGGCGGCCTCGCCAACATGCTCGCCGCTCACATGGGTTTCACGCCGCCCGACATCGATCGTGTCAGGCGGTTCTGGAAGGCGCCGCGCATTGCGACCCATGAGGGATTGAAGGCGGTGCAGCTGTTCGAGGCGATCAACCGCGGCGAGGTCAAGGCGCTGTGGGTGATGGGCACCAACCCGGCGGTGTCGCTGCCAGATGCCGACATGGTTCGCAATGCGCTGAAGAAGCTCGAACTGTTCGTCATCTCCGAGAACGTGCTCTCCAACGACACCGTCGAGGCCGGCCCGCACGTGCTGCTCCCGGCGCTGGCCTGGGGCGAGAAATCGGGCACGGTGACGAATTCCGAGCGGCGCATCTCGCGCCAGCGCTCGTTCCTGCCGGCGCCGGGCGAGGCGCGCCCCGATTGGTGGATCTTGAGCGAGACCGCAAAGCGCCTCGGCTTCGGCGACAGTTTCAACTACAAATCCGCCGCGGACATATTCCGCGAGCATGCCGCGCTCTCGGCCTTCGAGAACGACGGCAGCCGCGATTTCGACATCGGCGCGCTGACCTCGCTGTCGGACGAAGCGTTCGATGCGTTGAGGCCGGTGCAGTGGCCGGTGCGGGAAGGCGGGCTGCCTGGCGAGCGGTTCTTCGCGCAAGGCGGCTTCTTCACCAATGACGGCAAGGGCCGCTTCGTCGCGCCGGAGGTGCCGGCGCTGCGCGGCGAGACGGGGCCGGCGCGCCCCTTGCGGCTCAACACCGGGCGCATCCGCGACCAATGGCACACCATGACGCGCACGGGTCTCAGCCAGCGGCTGGGCGCGCATCTGCCCGAGCCGTTTGTCGAGATCCATCCCGACGACGCCAGCAAATACGGCATCGCTCATGACAGCTATGCCCGGATCACCACCGATTACGGCCAGTGCATCCTGAAGGCTGTCGTCAGCGAAGGGCAGCAGCGCGGCACGCTGTTCGTGCCGATCCACTGGAGCGCGATGAACACCTCGCATGGCCGGGTTGGTGCGCTGGTGCAGTCCTTCACCGACCCGTTCTCCGGGCAGCCGGAATCCAAAGCGACGCCGGCTGCGATCGTGCCCTATGAATTCGTGTTCCGCGGGTTTGCGCTGTCGCGCAAGCAGCTGGACCTGCCGCCAAACCTGTTGTGGACCCGCGTCACGGTCGCCGGCGGCTTCGGCTATCTGTTCGCCGACAACGCAGATCTTTCGCGCTGGCCCGCCTGGCTCGAGAACGTCGCGGGCGAAGACGTTGCCGAATATCGCGACTTCGGCGGCGGGGTCTATCGCGCCGCCTCGTTCGCGGGCGACCGCATCGACACCTGCCTGTTCGTCGGGCCCGCGCACGACGCCGGCGATTGGGAGGTGGTCAAGAGCCTGTTCGTCGCCGATCAAGTCAACGACGATCAGCGCCGCATGCTGCTATCGGGCAAGTCCAGCGAAGGCGCCGCCTCGACCGGCCCGATCGTCTGCGCCTGCTTCGGCGTCGGCCGCGGCACCATCTGCGACACCATTGCTGGCGGCGCGCGCACCGCCGCCGAGATCGGCGCCAAGCTCAAGGCAGGTACCAATTGCGGCTCCTGCATCCCCGAGCTGAAGCGTTTGATTGCGGCGACGGAGGTCGTGCCGGCGAAGCAGGCGAAGGTCGCGGGCGCGGCGGGGTAGGGGCGTCGTTCCCGGTCGTCGCCGCGGACTCTGCTGTCATCGCCCGGCTTTGACCGGGTGATCCAGTACTCCGAGACGGCAGTGGGTCATCGAGAAGCTGCGGCGTACTGGATTCCCCGCCTTCGCGGGGAATGACAGTGAGGGCGGGGCGGCCATGCCCCGCCCCAATCGACGCGCCCCCCGATTGTGCCCTATGCTGCCGCGCTCCGCCTCAACATCCATAACAACAATCATGTACCTGGAAACGCCGCCGCGCCTGATCGAGACCAGGCTGTTCTCCGCAATGCCGGACAAGTTTCGCCGCAAGGGCGTGCGAACCGATTGGGCCGATGCCAACCGGCCGAACATCCCGACCGATAGTTTCATCGAGGGGCCGTCATTCGACAGGGACGGCAATCTCTACATCGTCGACATTCCCTTCGGTCGCATTTTCCGTATCGCGCCCGATGGCGATTGGTCGCTCGTAGTCGAATATGAGGGCTGGCCGAACGGGCTGAAGATCGCAGCCGGCGGCCGCATCCTGGTGGCCGACTACATGCACGGCATCATGGAGCTCGATGCCAGAGCCGGGCGCGTCAAGCCCATCCTGACCGCGCGCAATTCGGAATCGTTCCGCGGCTGCAACGACCTGCACCTTGCGTCCAATGGCGACATTTATTTCACCGACCAGGGCCAGACCGGCCTGCATGATCCCAGCGGCCGGGTCTATCGGCTCGCATCGAATGGACGGCTCGATTGCCTGATCGACACCGGCATCAGCCCGAACGGCCTCGTGCTCGACCCGACCGAGACCGTGCTGTTCGTCGCCATGACGCGCGACAACGCGGTGTGGCGGATGCCGTTCATGAAGGATGGCAGCGTGTCGAAGGTCGGTCGCTTCTGCTCGCTGTTCGGCACCAGCGGCCCCGATGGCATGACCATGGATGCCAAGGGCCGGCTGTTCGTCGGCCACGCTTCGCTCGGCCACGTCTTCGTATTCGCGCCTAACGGCGAACTGATCGCGCGGATCAAGTCCTGCGCGGGACCGAATTGCACCAATGTGGCGATTGGTGGCGAAAACAAGGATCGGCTCTATATCACGGAGTCCTCGACCGGCAGCGTGCTGGTCGCGGATATCAGCGGTCTCTAGAGCACCTGAAGGAATAAACATGAACACAAACCCTTTCGGCAAGACCGGCGCCAACGTTTCCGTCATCGGGCAGGGCACCTGGTATCTCGACCACGGCGACCGCAAGCGCGCGATCGCGGCGCTTCAGCGCGGGCTCGATCTCGGCATGACTCATATTGACACTGCCGAAATGTATGGCGATGCCGAGCTCGTCATTGCGGATGCGATTGCAGGCCGGCGCGATGAGGTGTTCCTCGTTTCAAAAGTGCTGCCGAGCAACGCCTCGCGCCGGGGAACCATCACGGCGTGCGAGCGCTCGCTGAAGCGGCTCAAGACCGATCGTCTCGATTGCTACCTGCTGCACTGGCGCGGTTCCTATCCGCTGGAAGACACCGTCGCGGCATTCGAGGAACTGGTGAAATCAGGCAAAGTCAAATCCTGGGGCGTCTCAAATTTCGATGCCGACGATCTGGACGAGATTCTCGCTGTCTCCGGCGAAGGGCGGATCGCCTGCAATCAGGTGCTCTATCATCTGAAGGAACGCGCCATCGAGCATGCCGTGATCCCGTGGTGCGTGCAGCATGGCGTGGCCGTCGTCGCCTATTCGCCATTCGGCCACGACGATTTTCCGGCGAGCAACACCAGGGGCGGCGCGGTGCTCGCGCGCATCGCGGAGGCGCGTCGTGCGACGCCGCGTCAGGTCGCGCTGAGCTTCCTCACCCGTGCGACTACGGTGTTTGCGATCCCGAAGGCGTCATCCGCGGAACACGCCGGGGAAAACGCGGAGGCTGGCGATCTCGTGCTGACGAAAGAGGAGATTGCGGCGCTCGATGCGGCGTTTCCGCGCGGGCCGCAGCCGCGCAGCCTGCCAATGTTGTAGTGCAGCAAACGCGCATTATTAATGGAGCATTGACGCGCGCGGCGATCAGCGCATATCGGCATCCTGTTTTCGGAAGTTGTGAACGCGGCGCATTTGTCGTTTTTTAGAGGCGCTCGATTCGCTTTTTTCCCGAGTTCCAGTCGTGACCCCGCCGCCAGCCGCAGCCGCAAGGCTCGACAGTATTTCCGTGCCCGTCCCCGAGAAGAAGCATGTCGGCCGCCGCGCACCTGCGCGCGTCGACCATCCCTTCAAGGGCATCGCACTGATCTTGCTTTCGACCGTGTTTCTCGGCTGCTCCGACACCGCCGCGAAATATCTCTCGACCAGCCTGCCTTCGATCGAGATCACCTGGATCCGCTTCCTCACCTTCGCGCTGATCTTCACGCCGGTGATGCTGCGGTCCTCGCCGTACTACGCGATGCGCACCGAGCGTCCCGGATTGCACGTGATGCGCGGCGCGGTGCTGCTCGGCTCCTCGTTGTTCTTCATTACGGGCCTCGGCTTCCTGCCGATCGCGGAGGCGTCCGCCACCGGCTTCGTCGCGCCGCTGTTCGTCACTGCGCTCTCGATCGTCTTCCTCGGCGAGAAGGTCGGCATGCGCCGCTGGTTCGCGACCGCGCTCGGCCTCGTCGGCGTGCTGATCATCCTGCGCCCGGGCACCAGCGCGTTTCATCCAGCGGCGTTCTTCCCCGTCGTCTCCGCGGCCTGCTGGGCCGGCACGCTGATCCTGACGCGGATGATGAGCGGGCGGGAAGCCGTCGTCACCACCATGGCCTATTCCTCGCTGACCGGCCTTGCGATCCTCACCGCAATCGTGCCGTTCGTCTGGGTGACGCCATCCTGGACCGCGATCGCACTCGGCATCTTCATCGGGGTTGCCTCGACCGCCGGTCAGTGGATCGTCGTGCTGGCCTATCGCTATGGCGATGCTTCGGTGCTGGCGCCGTTTTCCTACTCGCAGTTGTTGTGGGTCAGCATTCTCGGTTTCTTCATCTTCGGCGAGGTGCCGAGCATCTGGACCATCGTCGGCGCGGCCTTCATCGTCGCGAGCGGTCTCTACATCGCCCATCGCGAGCGCGTCCGCCGCGCCCAGCTCCTGGTTCTGGAAGAGCGCTCCCCGAACGCCTGACGCAATATCGCGGTTTCCACTTCGTGCTATCAAAGGCTCCAACGATGAGGGAGGAGCCCGATGCGCGCCGCGATTTTCAGGAACGGAGAGATTGTCGTCGATCGGATCGCTGAGCCGAAACCCGGCAATGGTCAGGTCCTGGTCAAGACGCTCGCCTGCGGCATCTGCGGCTCCGATTTGCATGCACGTCAGCACGCCCCCCGCATGGTCGAGATGGCGCGGAAAGTCGGGCGCAAGCCGATGGACCTTAGCCGTGACGTCGTGTTCGGGCACGAGTTCTGCTGCGAGATCGTCGATTACGGTCCCGGCACGGCACGCAGGCTCAAGCGGGGCACACACGTCTGCTCGCTGCCGGCGCTGGTGACACCTGGGGGTGTCGAAGGCATCGGCTATTCCAACGACAACGTCGGTGGCTATGCGGAGGCGATGCTGCTGAGTGAAGCGCTGCTGCTCGAGGTGCCCAACGGACTTGCGCCGGAGCACGCCGCGCTCACCGAGCCGCTGGCGGTCGGCGTCCACGCCGTCGCCAAAGCCAATATAAGCGGCGGCGAAGTGCCGCTCGTGATCGGCTGCGGCCCCGTCGGGCTCGCGGTGATCGCCGCACTCAAGATCAGGGGCCTGCATCCGATCGTCGCTGCCGATTATTCCCCGGCGCGTCGCGCGCTGGCGGCAAAGCTGGGTGCCGACATCGTCGTCGATCCCAGAGTTTCGCAGCCCTACGCGACCTGGGCGGAGCACGCGCAGATGTCGGAAGCCGAGAAGGCGGCGCGGTCCCCGTTCCAGGCCATGCAGCCGGCGCTCAAGCCCGCGATCATCTTCGAATGTGTCGGCGTGCCCGGGTTGCTCCAGCAGGTGTTCGAAGGTGCCCCGCGCGATGCGCGCATCGTCGTGGTCGGCGTCTGCATGGAGACCGACAGAAGCGAGCCGATGCTCGGCATCATGAAGGAGCTCAATGTGCAATACGTGCTCGGCTACACGCCGGAGGAATTCGCGGCGTCACTTCGGCTGATTGCCGAGGGGCAGGTGGATGCGGCGGCGATGGTGACGGCGAAGGTCGGCATCGACGGCGTCGCGAAAGCCTTCACGGATCTCGCCAACCCTGAAGCCCACACCAAGATCATCGTGCAGCCGTGGCGATGATGGTGTAGCCGCAGCGGCAGTGCGCTCCCTCCCCCGCATCCGTCTTCGCCAAGGCTTCGGCGGACAAGAGCGGTGACCAACGGCCATCACACCGGCAGTGCGATCGAATACTTCACCTGGCTCAGCGCAAAGCTCGATTCGATCGAGGCGATGCCGTCGAGCCGGGTCAGCTTGGTCTTCAGGAATGTCTCGTAGGAGGCGAGGTCGGCAGCGACGACGCGCAGCAGATAGTCGCGATTGCCGGTCATCAGATAGCACTCCAAGACCTCGTCCCATTTGGAGATGGCACGGGCGAAGCGGTTGAGGTCCTCCTCCTTCTGCCGCGCCAGCTTGATCGAGATGAAGACGCTGACATGCAGCCCCAGCGCCTTCTGATCCACGGTCGCGACGTAGCGCGAGATGACGCCGCGCTCCTCCAGCAGCTTGACCCGGCGGTGGCAGGGCGAGACCGAGAGCCCGACCTTGTCGGCGAGCTCCTGCATGGTCAGGCGGCTGTCGTTCTGGAGGTGGCTGAGGATCTTGCGGTCGATGGCGTCGAGCTCGGGCATTGGGATGGAACCTGCATCTCGCGGCACTACATTGGTAAAATATCCCAAAATCGGTGGGTATGGCGCGAAAAATTGAGAAGTTTGACGCGGCTCGCAGGCGTATGATCGGTGCATATTTCCCGGAGCATCGCCATGCCCGTTGATTCCGCCCGTCTCGACACGTTGACCGCGCTCGCCCGCAAGACGCTGTGGCTGTCCTCCTGGACCATCCACCACGCCAACCATGTTCGTCCCAATGCGGATGGCCTCAAGGTCGGGGGCCACCAGGCCTCGTCCGCCTCGCTCGCGACCATCATGTCGGCGCTGTATTTCCATGTGCTGCGCCCTGAGGATCGCGTCGCGGTGAAGCCGCATGCGAGCCCGGTGTTCCACGCCATCCAGTATCTGTTCGGCCGCCAGACCCGCGAGAAACTGGAGAACTTTCGCGGCTTCAAGGGCGCGCAGTCCTATCCCTCGCGCACCAAGGACGTCGACGACGTCGATTTCTCCACCGGCTCGGTCGGCCTCGGCGTCGCGCAGACGCTGTTCTCTTCGCTGGTTCAGGACTACGTCAAGGCACACGGCTGGATGAAGGATCGGCGCGAGGGGCGGATGATTGCCCTCGTCGGCGATGCCGAGATGGACGAGGGCAACATCTTCGAAGCGCTTGCCGAGGGCTGGAAGCACGGCCTGCGCAACACCTGGTGGGTGGTCGACTACAACCGCCAGTCGCTCGACGCCGTCGTGCGCGAGGGGCTCTGGGAAAAGTTCGAGACCATGTTCCGCAATTTCGGCTGGGACGTGGTGATCGTGAAATACGGCCGCCTGATGCGCGAGGCATTTGCGGAACCAGGCGGCGAGGCGCTCAAGCGCTGGATCGACAATTGCCCGAACGCACTCTATGCGGCGCTGTGCTTCCAGGGCGGTGCTGCCTTCCGAAAGCATCTGCATGACGAGATCGGCGACCAGGGCCCGATCACCAAACTGATCGACAAGCGCAGCGACGAGGAGCTGCTGGCGCTGATGTCGAATCTCGGCGGCCACGATATGGCGAGCATGCTGGAGGCTTTCGACTCCATCGACCACGATCGCCCCGTCTGCTTCATTGCCTACACCATCAAGGGCGTCGGCCTGCCATTCCAGGGCCACAAGGACAACCACGCCGGCCTGATGACCGTTGCGCAGATGGAGAAGTATCGCGACAGCCAGAACATCCGGCCCGGCCATGAATGGGACAAGTTCGAAGGGCTGACGCAGGATGCGGCCGAACTGGAAGCTTTCCTCGCGCGGGCGCCGTTCAATCAGGACGGCCGCCGGCTGACGGCTCCCGTCGTCGAGGTGCCCCAACTCACGTTCAAGCCATCGCCGCAGATGTCGACCCAGCAGGGCTTTGGCCTCGTGCTGAACGAGATCGCGCGCAGCGACAGCGAATTGGCAAAGCGTATCGTCACGACCTCGCCCGACGTCACCGTCTCCACCAATCTCGGCCCGTGGGTGAACCGGCGCGGCCTATTCGCCCGCGCGGAGAAAGCGGACTTATTCCGCAGCGAGAAAATTCCATCGACCTATAACTGGGATGCTTCGCCCAAGGGCCAGCATCTCGAGCTCGGCATTGCCGAAATGAACCTCTTCATCATGCTCTCGGCGCTCGGCCTGTCGCACCAGATGAATGGCGAGCGCCTGCTGCCGGTCGGCACGCTCTACGATCCCTTCATTGAGCGGGGTCTCGATGCGCTGAACTATGCCTGCTACCAGGATGCACGCTTCATGGTGGCGGCGACGCCGTCCGGCATCACGCTCGCGCCCGAGGGCGGCGCGCATCAGTCGATCGCAACGCCCTTGATCGGCATGGCGCAGGATGGGCTCGCCTCGTTCGAGCCGGCCTTCGTCGACGAGCTCGCCGTGATCATGGCTTTCGGCTTTGATCACATGCAGCGCGATCCAGGCGAGGGCGGCTCGGTTTACTTGCGCCTCTCCACGCGCAGCATCGAGCAGGCGCAGCGGATCGTGACGCCGGAGCTGAGGCAGGGCATCACGGATGGCGCCTATTGGCTGCGCAAGCCGGGCCCGAATGCCGAGGTCGTGATCGCCTATACCGGCGCAGTCGCGCCCGAGGCCATCGAGGCGACCGGCTTCATCGGCGAGAGCCGCCGCGACGTCGGCCTGCTCGCGATCACCTCGGCCGACCGGCTGCATGCCGGTTGGACCGCCGCACGGAAATTGCGCCGCGACCGTCGCGGTCTGCAGCATCTCAGCCACATCGAGAAACTGCTGGCGCCGCTGCCGCGCGACTGCGGCATCGTGACCGTGATCGATGGCCATCCTGCCGCGCTCGGCTGGCTCGGCAGCGTCCGCGGCCATCGCGTCGAGGCGCTCGGCATCGAGCAGTTCGGCCAGACCGGCACCATCGCTGACCTGTATCGGCATTACGGTATCGATGCCAATGCCATCATCGATGCGGCCGAGAGCCTCACCACCGGCGCGCCGGTGCTGCATCGGAAGATGGCGGTGTAGTCGAGGTAACTGCCTGCATGGGCCCCGGCTCTGCAGCGCATCACTGAACTGGACGATGCTTCGCATCGCCAGGGAAGTGCTGCGCTACGTCCGGGGCAAGCGAGTGTTTGCACGCGCTCTGATCTCGTGTCCCGGACAAGGCGCGACATGAAATGTCGCGACGCTGAGCCGAGCCGCGCTTGCCTCGCTCCCGCCATCGGCTCATATAACCTCCGCTCGCCGCAACGCTGGCCCCGCATATGGCGGGTTCAACTGCCGGCGCTTTCGTGCAAGGATGCCTGCCGAAACGCCCCCTCCAAGCCCCCAAGAAGAGGTTAACGATGGTCAATCGCATGCAATTCTACATCGACGGCGCCTGGGTCGATCCCGCCGTCAAGAAGTCCACCGCCGTGATCAATCCGGCGACGGAAGAGGCGATGTACGAGGTTGCGCTGGGCTCCAAGGCCGATGTCGACAAGGCGGTCGCGGCCGCCAAGCGCGCTTTTGCGACGTTCTCCCAGACCAGCCGCGAGGAGCGCGTCGCGCTGCTGTCTAAAATCATCGAGATCTACAAGGGCCGTCTGAAGGAAATCGGTGCCGCCGTCTCCGACGAGATGGGTGCGCCGCTGCCGATGGCCGAGAAGCTGCAGGCCGGCGCTGGCCTTGGCCATCTGATGACCACGCTCGACGTGCTCAAGAACTATCATTTCGAGGAGCCGGTCGGCACCGCCATGGTGCTGCGCGAGCCGATCGGGGTGGTCGGCATGATCACTCCCTGGAACTGGCCGCTCAACCAGATCGCCTGCAAGGTCGCGCCTGCGCTCGCCGCCGGCTGCACGATGATCCTGAAGCCGTCGGAGTTCACCCCGACCTCGGCGCTGATCTTCGCGGAAATCCTGCATGAGGCCGGCGTGCCGAAGGGCGTGTTCAATCTCATCAATGGTCTCGGGCCCGAGGTCGGCGCCGCCATGAGCGAGCACCCCGATATCGACATGATCTCCTTCACCGGCTCGACCCGCGCCGGCATCGACGTGGCAAAGCGCGCGGCTCCCACCGTGAAGCGCGTCAGTCAGGAACTCGGCGGTAAGTCGCCGAACGTCATCCTCGAAGGCGCGGACCTGCAGAAGGCAGTGACCGGCGGCGTGATGCACATGTTCAACAACTCCGGCCAGTCCTGCAACGCGCCCTCGCGCATGATCGTGCCGCTGTCGAAGATGAAGGAAGTCGCCGCGATCGCGAAGGCCGTCGCCGACAAGACCAAGGCCGGCGATCCGCGCGGCGAAGGCACCACCATCGGTCCGGTCGTCAATCGCGGCCAGTGGGACAAGATCCAGGCCTTGATCAAGAAGGGCATCGACGAGGGCGCAACGCTCGTCGCCGGCGGCCCGGGCCTGCCCGAGGGCGTCAACAAGGGCTTCTACGTCCGTCCGACCATCTTCGCCGACGTCACCAACGAGATGACGATCGCCCGCGAAGAAATCTTCGGGCCGGTGCTGACCATCATCGGCGCCAAGGACGAAGCCGACGCCGTGCGCATCGCCAACGACACGCCCTATGGTCTCGCCGGCTACGTCTCGGGCCCGACGGTCGATGACGCCAAGCGCGTCGCGCGCCAGATCCGCGCCGGCAACGTCAACCTCCAGGGCGTACCCAACGACCGCACCGCGCCGTTCGGCGGCTACAAGCAGTCCGGCAACGGCCGCGAGTGGGGCAAGTACGGCCTCGAGGACTTCCTCGAAGTGAAGGCGGTCGCCGGCTTCAACGCGGCGTAAGTTTCAGCGACCGAACGGACAAAGCGCCGGAGCGGGAAACCGCTCCGGCGTTTTTTTTCGTTTCGTCATTGCGAGCGAAGCGAAGCAATCCAGAATCCTTCCGCGGAGACAGTCTGGATTGCTTCGCTTCGCTCGCAATGACGAAAGAGGATCTCGTAAGATGGGCAAAGGCGCGCTCTTCGCGTGACGTGCCCACCATCTTTCTTGCGACGAGTAAGAAAGGTGGGCACGCTTTTCGTCTTGCCCCCCTACGAGACCGTCACGGTGGAGAGCCTATCCCCCCACCGCGCCCTGCGTGTTCACATACAGCGCATAGATCGACTGGCTCGCCGCCATGAACAGGCGGTTGCGCTTGACGCCGCCGAAGCAGAGATTGGCGCAGCGTTCGGGCAGGGCGATGCGGCCGATCATGACGCCGTCGGGCGCGAACACGACGATGCCGTCGAGCTCGGGATCGCCCATGCCCCAGCCGCACCAGAGATTGCCGTCGATGTCGCAGCGCATGCCGTCGGGCGTGCCGGGACCTGCGTCGATGTGAACGCGCTTGTTCGAGATCGTGGTGCCTTCAGGCGAGACGTCATAGGCGAGGATCTTTCGGTTCGGCACCCCACGCGATTCCACGACATAGAGGATCTTCTCGTCGGGCGAGAAGCACAGCCCATTCGGCCCCAGCACACCCTCGGCGACGATGGTCGCCTTGCCGGTCGCTGGATCGAACCGGTAGACGTTCGGCTCGATCTCGGGCTCGGCCTTGTAGCCCTCGTAATTGCCGAGCAGGCCGAAGGTCGGGTCGGTGAACCAGATCGAGCCGTCCGATTTAACGACGACATCGTTCGGCGAGTTCAACCGCTTGCCGTTGAATTGATCCATCAGCACGGTGATGCTGCCGTCATATTCGGTGCGCACCACGCGACGGCCGCCATGCTCACAGGTGATCAGCCGGCCCTGGCGATCCCTGGTGTTGCCGTTGGCGAAGTTGGAAGGTTTGCGGAACACGCTGACCGCGCCAGTTTCTTCCTCCCATTTGAGGATACGCTGGTTTGGAATATCGCTGCAGAGCAGATAACGCCCGTCGCCGAACCACACCGGCCCTTCGGCCCAGCGCAGGCCGGTCGCCAGCCGCTCCACCGCCGAAAGCTTCAGCCAGTATTTTTCGAAGCGGGGATCGAGTGCTCTTATCGCGGGGTCAGGGTAATAGGTCGCCGGGCGCCAGCCTTGGTTATGGGACGATGCATCGTTCATGTGCGGTTCTCGTTGTTGCGTTCCCTCTGTCCAAGTCTGCTAGCATCAGATATCTACGGCCGCAAATCGGTTGCAACGACGGGGAACGACATGCGCATCTTGATGACGGGAGCTTCGGGCGGGATCGGAACGCGCCTGCGCAAATTGCTGCCGCCGATCTATCCGGACCTCCTGCTCTCCGACATCAAGCCGCCGGCCGATCTCGGAGCGAACGAGCAGTTCAAGGCGGCGGATCTCGCCGATTTGGCGCAATGCGAGGCGATCTGCGAGGGCGTCGATGGCATCATCCATTTCGGCGGCTATTCGGTCGAAGGCACCTGGGATCAAATCCTCCAGGCCAACATCATCGGCGGCTACAATCTGTTCGAGGCGGCCTACCGCAAGGGCGTCAAGCGCGTGGTGTTCGCCTCGTCGAACCACGCGGTCGGCTTCTATCCGCGCCACCACAAGATCGGCACCGACGTCACGCCGCGCCCCGACGGCCGCTACGGCGTCAGCAAGGTGTTCGGCGAGGCGGTCGGTGCGCTCTACGCCGACAAGCACGGGCTGAAAGTCACGTGCCTGCGCATCGGCAATTTCGGCGACATGCCGCTCGACCAGCGCCGGCTCTCGATCTGGCTCAAGCCCGACGATTTGGTGCAGCTCTGCCGCATCGGGCTCGAACATCCCGACATCCATTTCGAAATCTTCTACGGCGCCTCCCTCAACGAGCGCGCCTGGTGGGACAACAGTCGCGCCTACGAACTTGGCTACCGCCCCACGGGACGCGCGGAGGATTTCCGCGAGCACGCGATGGCCGAGCAGGCCAAGCTGAAGCCGGATCCGGTCGGCGATTATTTCCAGGGCGGCGCGTTCTGCAGCATGGAGTTCGACGCCGATCCGAGCCGGATCATCGATTGGACTAAGCGGTAGTCGCCGGCCGGATGATCCACCGCGCGAGTTGCGCGTCATTTTGCAACGCGCGATTCCTGGTTCTTGGTCACATGCCAGAGCACCACATGGTAATGCGGCACGTCCACCCCGGGGTGACCCGCGTTGAAGTAGAGGCTGACGTGGTCAACCGGTGCTGCGGATCCCGCTCCCTCCAATGATTTGTGATCGTCGATGTCCTTGTTGGGGACCATGTACACGGTCGCCACCAGACGATCCCTGCGATCGAAGCACAGGAACGGCCCCAGCGGCAACGTGTCGGGCTTCACGAAAATGATGCCGAGGCCCGGAAAGAACTTTGGGAAATTCACGAGATCGCTGACCCGCTTGTATCCGTTTTTTTCGGCGACCTTCCGCTGATTGGGTGGCGGACGAACGGTTTCGTGCTTCCTGTGCGCCTTGGTGCTTCGGTGAGGGGCTGTCCTGATGCGCTCGGCCTTGTCGGCCGGTGGCGCGTTGGACGGTGCGAGTGTCTGCGGCGTCGGCGGAAAGAAGGGAGCAAATTGGGCGGCAGAATGCCTCACATCGGCGATCAAGGCGAGCAACGCAGCCAAGGCTGCGCTCACAAGCGCGTTGCGCATCGACACCTCCCACATTTGCCTGCCAAATCTTGGTCACTTATCCGGATTGCGTTCTCGCCAGCGCAGGAAGTCCCGGAATAATTCTTCCCGGTCTGGCGGATTGTCGCTCGGCTTTCCTTCGAGGAACCGGCCGAACGCCTTGCGAAGCGCGGCCTCGCCGCCGGATTGTTGCTGGAGCCAGCGCTCTGCCGGCCGGAATCGTCGCCATCCGGGGAGCTCCGCGGCCAGGTTCACCTCGCGCCATTTGGGGTGATGTGCGCCCGTTAGAAATTCAGGAAAGCGCGTGAACAATGTCTGGACGAAGAATTCCAGCAACCGAAACCGCTCGCTGCCGCTCGGCCAGTTGTAGGCGAAGAGAGCGGATTTGATCGCGATCGTGTCGACGCTTGCTTCGGCGGCGATCATATTCGGGTAGTCCTTATGGCGGAGCGTCGATGGCAGATAATCTTGTTGCAGCAGCTCCTTGAAGTAGGGGATTGGCAGGAGATGAATATTGTCGAGCTGCGAGACCTGAGTCAGGAAGCTGACCGGTTTTCCTGAGACGATCAGAGCGGCGGAGAGATCTCCCTTCCTCAGACCATCCAGCGCGGCCTCCGGACCCAAGTTCGTCTCGCTGATCTTGATGCCCAGACGGTTCAACACTTCGCGGCCGAGGATAGCGCCGGCACTGCCGTCGTCCCCGAGATCGACCCTCTTTCCCGAAAGCTCCGTCAGGCTTCCGATCTCCGGCCGCGCGAGAAGATGGAACTCTTCGATATGGAGCGGCGCAATGTAGGTCAGCCTGTCTGAAATATCCCCGAAGGTCCTTGTCTGCCGGAGCCGCTCGACCAGAGCGACGGGCGCGATCGCCACGTCGGCGCCTGCGAGAGTGAGCACATCGAGGACGTTGCGGACACCGCCGTTTCCCACCATTGGCAGAACCCGCAATGCGACCTGGCCCTGAGGACCGCTCTCTTGGCCGCCGGCGAGCGTGGTCGCAATGTCCTGAGCGAGCGCGAATTCAGTGCATTGTGGCGTGCCCGTTACGAAGCCCACCGTATACGGGTCCGCAGATCGCGCCGTCTCCTTTCTGGGAGTGCCTTCCTTTCTTGGAGACACTTTCGTGGATTCGCTCGGAGAAGCCGGCAGTCGCTTTTGCGCGAAAGAATCCTGGACCTGCCCGCCAAAGTAGGCCGCTGCAATCAATGCGATGAACAAACCGGCCCGCATCGCTCCGCAGACCCTCATTGTTCAAGCCGCTCGGTCAGCCGTGCGAGGTGACATGTTCCGAGAGACTGTCACCTGCCGCGTCCGAGGTGACACCGAGGCTAATGCTTGGTCTTCCAACGCGGCCGGGGCAGTGGCGTTCCGTGATGGACGCCTGCAGCAGAAGTTTGCGGACTAGCGCCCGGCCTCGCCCGCGATCCATTCCTGTGCCAGCCGGTGCCCGGAGCTGGAAGGTGCAACTCTATCGGCCGGCCTTATTGACAATCGAGGGGCACGCTGTACCACGATGGTGATCTAGAAGGAGTGGCATGATGACGAGTGGCTTGCGCAAGGGTCTGACGAGCTATGGCGATGCCGGCTTCTCGCTGTTCCTGCGTAAGGCGTTCATCAAGGCGATGGGCTATTCCGACGACGCGCTGCAGCGCCCGATCGTCGGCATCACCAACACCTATAGCGACTACAATCCCTGCCACGGCAACGTCCCGCAGATCATCGAAGCCGCCAAGCGCGGCGTGATGCTGTCGGGCGCGATGCCGTTCGTGTTCCCGACCATCTCGATCGCCGAGAGCTTTGCGCATCCGACCTCGATGTACCTGCGCAACCTGATGGCGATGGACACCGAGGAGATGATCCGGGCACAGCCAATGGATGCGGTGATCGTGATCGGCGGCTGCGACAAGACGCTGCCGGCGCAGGTGATGGCGGCGATCAGCGCCGACCTGCCGACGGTGGTCATTCCGGTCGGTCCCATGGTGGTCGGCCATCACAAGGGCGAGGTGCTGGGCGCCTGCACCGATTGTCGCCGTCTCTGGGCGAAATATCGCGCCGGCGACATGGACGATGCCGAGATCGAGGCGGTGAACGGCCGCCTCGCGCCATCGGTCGGCACGTGCATGGTGATGGGAACGGCCTCGACCATGGCCTGCATGATCGAGGCGATGGGCCTGTCGCTGCCGATGAGCGCGACGATTCCCGCGCCGCATGCCGAGCGCTTCCGCCTGGCGGAGGCCAGCGGCAAGGTTGCCGCGCAGATGGCCAAGGCCAAGGGGCCGAAGCCGAGCGAAATCTTGACGCCGGCATCGTTCAAGAACGCACAGGTCGTGCTCCAGGCGATCGGCGGCTCGACCAACGGCCTGATCCATCTGACCGCGATGGCGCACCGCTCTCCGCACCGGCTCGATCTCGAAGCGTTCGACCAGATCGGTCGCGAGGTGCCGGTGCTGGTCGATCTCAAGCCGTCCGGCGAGCACTACATGGAGCACTTCCACCACGCCGGCGGCGTGCCGAAATTGCTCGCGCAGCTCGGCGACCTCGTCGATCTCGATGCCAAGACCATCACCGGCCAGACGCTGCGCGATGTCGCGGCGAATGCGGAGGACGTGCCAGGCCAGGATGCGATCCGCCCGCGCAATAATCCGATCAAGAAAGAGGGCGGCCTCGCCATCCTGCACGGCAATCTCGCGCCGCGCGGCGCAGTGATCAAGCAATCGGCTGCGAGCCCGAAATTGTTGCAGCACACCGGGCGCGCGGTGGTGTTCGAATCCGTCGAGGACATGACCTTGCGAGTCGACGATCCCGATCTCGACGTCACCGCCGACGACGTGCTGGTGCTGCGCAATGCCGGCCCCAAAGGTGCGCCGGGCATGCCGGAAGCCGGCTATCTGCCGATTCCGAAGAAGCTCGCGCGCGGCGGCACCAAGGACATGGTGCGCATCTCGGACGCGCGCATGAGCGGCACCGCGTTCGGCACCATCGTGCTGCACATCACCCCGGAATCCGCCGTCGGCGGGCCGCTCGCGCTGGTGCAGAGCGGCGACATGATCCGCCTCGATGTGGCCAAGCGCAGCATCGAGCTGCTGGTCGACGCTGCCGAACTGGAGCGGCGTCGCGCTGGCTTGAAGCCGGTTGCTGCGTCCGAGGAGGCACGGCGCGGCTACGCCTGGCTGTTCAACGAGACCATCTTGCAGGCCGACGAGGGCTGCGATTTCGATTTCATGCAGAGGAATGGCCCGTTGAAGGGCTGAGCCAGCGGCCGCGTGGCGGCTATTTCCCCTTGCTGGTGAACTTCTTCACCGCAGTGCGGAACGCCTCCGAATTCATGGCCATGATGATCTTGTGCTCCTCGGCATCGAGCTGCTGTTTCACTGGCGTGGTGGCGGCCTGGTAGACCAGCTGCTTGGTGCCGGCGATCGCCGCCGGCGGGTTCTGCGCCAGACGCTCGGCCAGCTGTCGGGTGGCCGCCTTCAGCTCGGTCGCCGGAACGGTCTTGGCGACGAGGCCCCATTGATAGGCCTGCTGCGCGGTAAAATTGTCCTCGCCGAGAAAGATCTGCAGCGCCCGGCGCGATCCGACCGTGCCGACGATGCCGACGGTCGAGCCGCCGTCCGGCGACACCCCGATCTTGGCATAGGCCGGCGTGAACTTGGCATCGTCAGCGGCGATGCAGAGGTCGGTGACGAAGGCGAGGCCCATGCCGGCGCCGGCGGCGGAGCCGTGCACGCTGGACAGCGATATCTTCGGCATCCGCCGGAGGATCTCGATGAAAGCGTGATAGTGCTTGAGCAGTTCGCCGACCACCGGCGTCACCGTGCCCCCTTCGGCGGCAGCTCCGATCGTCTGCAAATCGCCGCCGGCGCAGAACGCGCGGCCTTCGCCTTCAAGGACGAGGACGCGGATGTCGTCCGCGCCTTCGATGTAGGCCGCGAGCTGTTCGAGCTTCTGCGCGATCGCAAGATTGATCGCGTTGAACGCGGCAGGCCGGTTGAGCGTGATGGTCGCGATCGGGCCGTCGATCCGCAGCAGGGCGGGATCATCGGGCTTTGAGACGGGAGCTGGCATCTTGAAATCCCCGGCAAGAGGTTCGTAGCTGAAACTAAATCGCAGAAGGCGAGGGGAGACAATCCCCGCGTGGTGCTCTTGCGCCGGGCGGACCGATAGGCTCAAATGAGCCCGCCTTCGCCAAGGGACGGACACGAGCGCCGGCTCCTCGTAAGGCCCGCAACCAAAATCAGCGAGAGAGGGAGACGGCATGGGTCACGCTCGTGTCTTCCGGAAATGGGCTGTCCGATGACCGGCGGTCCGGTGATCATCGTCGGGGCCGGCCATGGCGGCTATCAGGTCGCGGCATCCCTGCGTCAGGCGGGCTTTTCCGAGCGCATCTGCCTGATCAACGACGAGGCGCATCTGCCCTATCAGCGGCCGCCCTTGTCCAAGGCCTACATCAAGGGTTCGGCCGGGCCGGAGAGCCTGATGTTCCGCCCCGAGAAGTTCTACCAGGACCAGACGATCGAGCTGATCGCCGGCCGCGCCGCCTCAATCGACCGCACGGGGCGCAAGCTGCATCTCGCGTCGGACGAAACGCTGCCTTACGGCCACCTCGTGCTGGCAACCGGCGCGCGCAACCGCCTGCTCGATCTGCCCAATGCCAACCTGCCCGACGTGAAATATTTGCGTATCCTCGACGACAGCGAGGCGCTGCGGCTGGTCATGCCGTCGAAGAAGCGCGCCGTGATCATCGGCGCCGGTTTCATCGGCCTCGAATTCGCCGCCACCGCCCGGATCAAGGGCCTCGAGGTCGACGTGCTCGAGCTCGCTCCGCGCGTGATGGCGCGCGCCGTGACGGCCGAGGTCTCCGAGTATTTTCAGGAGCGCCACCGCGAGGCCGGCATCCGCATCCATCTCGGCGTGCAGGCCACCTCGATTGAGGCCGAGGGCGGCAAGGTAACCGGCGTCTCCTTGAGCGACGGACGGCATCTGCCGGCCGACCTCGTCGTGGTCGGCGTCGGCGTGCTGCCGAACATCGAGCTCGCAGCCGAGGCCGGGCTTCCGGTCGCGGCCGGCATCATCGTCGACGAATATCTCGCGACGGCTGATCCTGATATTTCGGCGATCGGCGATTGCGCGCTGTTCGCAAGCCCGCGCTTCGGCGGCTCACTGCGGCTGGAATCGGTGCAGAATGCCACCGATCACGCCCGCTGCCTCGCGGCGCGGCTGACCGGTGACAGGAAGCCTTATGACAGCCATCCCTGGTTCTGGAGCGACCAGGGCGACGACAAGCTCCAGATCGCAGGGCTGACGACCGGCTACGATCGCGTTGTGCTGCGCGGTGATCCCGCGAAGAAGGCGTTTTCCGCATTCTGCTACAAGGGCGATAAGCTGCTCGGCATCGAATCCATCAACCGCGCCGGCGATCACATGTTCGGCCGCCGCTTGCAGGCCATGGATCGCACCATCACGCCGGAGCAGGCCGCAGACGAGAGCTTTGATCTGAAGGGCGCGTTGGCATAAGTGCTTAGCGCTACAACACCGCCGCCACTTCCTTCGCAGTCGGCATCGACGGCCCCGCGCCCATGCGCTGCACGCTGATGGAGGCGGCGGTGTTGGCGAAGGCGAGGGCGGCGCGCAAGGACACATCGTCGGCCAATTGCGCGGCCAGCGCGCCGACGAAACAATCGCCGGCGCCTGTGGTGTCGAGCGCCTTCACCGCGCGCCCCGGCACGGCAATCTCCTCGCGCCCCGCCAGCGCGAGCACGCCGCGCTTGCCGAGCGTGACGCAGATGGTCTGGTCCTCCCGCGCTTGGACCTGCCGCGCCACAGCGATGATCTGTGCGGCCCCGTCGCTCTCGGAGAGCTCGTGGCCGGCGAGGAAGCCGAGCTCCGTCTCGTTCAGCACGAGGATGTCGACGAGTGCAAGCAGCTCGCGGGGCATTGCCTGCGCCGGTGCGGGGTTGAGCAGCGTCGTGGCCGCGGCGGCGCGGGCACGCCGGAAGAACGCGGCGATGGCCGGCAGTGGAATCTCGAACTGGCTGACGGCGACGTCGCCGGCCAGCAGCGGCACGACCTCGACGTCGTCAGCGCCGACCAGCCCGTTCACCCCGGGAATGACGACGATGGTGTTGTCGGCCTCGGCCACGGTGATGATGGCCGTGCCGGTGTGCGCCTCCGCCGTTTCCACGACATAGCCGAGATCGATGCCCTGCCCGCCGAGAAAGGCCTTCAGCTCGCGTCCAAACGAATCCGTCCCCAGCCGTCCGATCAGCGTAGTCCGCGCCCCAAGCCGTGACGCCGCGACCGCCTGGTTGGCGCCCTTGCCGCCCGGAAAATACAGCACCTGGCGGCCGGCGACGGTCTCGCCGACCCTGGGATGGCGATCGGCGGTCGCCACCACATCCATGTTGATGCTGCCGGCGACGAAGACGCGCCCCATGACACACCCTTCCGACGTCTACACCCTGACCTCGAACTCGTGCCTGACCTTGGCGATGTCGACGAGCGTCGGCAGGCCGGCCTCATTGCCGAGGCGCTGGATCTTGAAGGTCGAGGCGGCGCGGGCGAAATCGAAATGCTCGCGCCAGCTTTTGCCGGGATGGGCGAGGTAGGAATAGACATAGGCGCCGTGGAACACGTCGCCGGCGCCGTTGGTGTCGATCACGCGCTCGCGCGGGATCGGCATCGCCGGCATCACCTGCACCGTCCCTGTTTCGTCGTACCAAAGCAGGCCCTTCTCGCCCATGGTGACGCCGCCGATCTTGCAGCCGCGGCCCTTGAGGTAGTCGAGCATCTTCTCCGGCGTCAGGTCCATCTGCTCGCACAACCGCTCGGCGACGATCGCGACGTCGATGAATTCGAGCAGTTCATGCGTGTTGGTGCGCAGCCCGCCGCCATCGAGCGAAGTCAGGATGCCGGCTTCGCGACACACTTTGGCGTAATGGATTGCAGCATCGGGCTGGTGACCGTCGACATGCAGCGCGCGGCAGCCGCCGAGATTGAGCATCGGAAACGGATGGATGTGCGAGTCATCGCGGCAGCGGACGATGGCGCGCTTGCCGTCCTTGGGCATGATGAACGAGAGCGAGGACTGGTTGACCTTGCGCCCGTGCAGCGAGATGCCGTACTTCGCGCACATGTCCTGGAACATGCGCCCGAGCCAGTCATTGGCTGCCGTGGCGATCAGATCCGGCACGATGCCGAGCTTGGCGCAGCAGAATGCCGCCGTCACCGCGTTGCCGCCAAAGGAGACCGCGTAGTCCGAGGCCACGTGCTTCTCGTCGCCCGTCGGCATGTGGTCGGTGATGAAGACGACGTCGATATAAGTCTGTCCGATGAAGAGAGCCTGCATTGCTTGTCCGTGATGCGCTTGTGGTCCCGGCCGGCGGAATTACTCT
Organism: Bradyrhizobium vignae; assembly: GCF_900324035.1. NCBI lineage: Bacteria > Pseudomonadati > Pseudomonadota > Alphaproteobacteria > Hyphomicrobiales > Nitrobacteraceae > Bradyrhizobium > Bradyrhizobium vignae. Next base: position 5,498,164 of record NZ_LS398110.1, on the reverse strand, counting down.
AACACCGGTTCCGCTCCGGAGGGACGCTGAAATTATTCGCAAAACCGCCCCGAAGCGCTTGAGGTCAGCATGGTGGGGGAATACGACCATCACGGGCCAATGCCAAGCCCGGGCAAACGCCGTCTTTCGGTCTGTGGGTTCCATGTCGATCAGAAGGGTACAGGATGATCGCCGGTCTCGATCACATCGTCGTTCTCGTGAGCGATATCGGTGCGGCCAAGACGGCGTATCAGACGCTGCTCGCACGCGCGCCGGCCTGGCAGAACTCGGGCGAGGGCGCTGACCGGGTGCTGTTCACCCTCGACAACATGACCATCGAGCTGATGGCGCCGAGCGGCTTCAGCGTCACCGCCGACCGTATGCGCGCATTGCTCGACGGCCAGGAGGGCGTGCTCGCCAGCCTGTGCTTTCGTGTCGCAGACATCGGCAGGATGCACCGCCGGCTGGAGCGGGTGGCCTTGCGGCCGGACCCGGTCGCCGAGGTCGAAAGCAGCGATGCCGTCACCGAAGCCGTGCTGCATTGGAAGCGCACCCGCGCCGCCACCGAGCTGACGCGCGGCGTGCGCTTGTTCTTCCTCGAACTCGCCGACGAGCGTCCCAAGTCGGTCGCGACCGACATCGCGCCGATCGACGGGCTCGACCACGTCGTCATCACCACCGAGGATTCCGAGCGCGCCGCCGCGCTCTACGGCGCGCGGCTCGGGCTCGATCTCGCGCTCGACCGTTCGCACCAGGATTGGGGACAGCTGATGTTCTTCCGCTGCGGCGACCTCATCGTCGAGGTGGTCCGCCGCCCCGTGGCGGGCGGCGATGCCGCGCATGACCGTCTCTGGGGCCTGAGCTGGCGCGTCGCCGACATCGACGCCACCCGCGCCCGCCTGATCGCGAGCGGACTCGATGTCTCCGAGGTGCGCAACGGCCGCAAGCCGGGCACGCGGATCATGACGGTGCGGAGCGGGACGTGCGGGATCCAGACGGTGCTGCTGGAACGGTCGCCGAAGCCGGTGGATTAGGGCGGTCTCTCCTCCGTCATTGCGAGGAGCCCTTGCGACGAAGCAATCCAGACTGTTGCCGGGGCGGCATGGATTGCCTCGCTTCGCTCGCAATGACGGTGTTGAGGCAGATGCCCGCTTCACTTCTATGCGGCGGGCTGGGCGCGTGTTACACGCGTACCTGGACCACCCAGCGAGCACCCGGTTTGGCGACAGCAAAGGCAAAGCGACCCCTGAAATGGCAGCGCGACCCCGAGGGGATGCGGCTGCGCATTCTCGAAGCCGCCAAGCAGGAGTTTTCCGCCCATGGGCTCGCCGGCGCGCGCGTCGACCGTATCGCGGCCAAGGCCGGCGCCAACAAGCGCATGCTGTACTATCACGTCGGCAACAAGGACGAGCTGTATCTCGCCGTGCTCGAGGGCGCCTATGACAAGATCCGCAGCGAGGAGCGCGGGCTCGATCTCGAACATCTCGATCCGCCCGAGGCGATCCGCCGCCTGATCGAGTTCACCTGGAATTACTTCCTGCGCAATCCGGAATTCCTGTCGTTGCTCCAGACAGAGAACCTTGCCCGCGCAAAGCACCTGAAGAAATCGACCAAGGTCAAGTCGATGCACTCGCCCTTCGTCGAGATGATCCGCACCGTGGTGCGCCGCGGCGTCGCGTCTGGCGACTTCCAGGTCGCCGTCGACCCGGTGCAGCTCTACATCTCGATCGCGGCGCTGAGCTTCTTCTATCTCTCCAACTCGGCGACGCTCAGCGTGATCTTCGGCCGCGATCTCTTGGACAAGAAGGCCAAGGATGAGCGGCTGGCCCATATGGTCGGCCTCGTGCTCGCGGCGCTGACGGGACGCTCGGCAGAACTGTTCGAGATTGCGAAGGCGCCGAACCCGCGCACGGCCGTGGTGCAGACGGTGTAGCCAAATCCTCCGCTGTCATCGCCCAAGGCGATCCAGTACTCGAGAGGCCGCCGCGTACTGGATTTCTCGCTTTCGCGGGGAATGACACCGAGGGTGGGCGGTCTCGTGCCCCGGACGCAGCGCAGCACGCAAGGGATGCGCTGCAGAGCCGGGGCCCACGCAACTGCGGAGCGCGGGGCCTCTGGATCCCGGCTTTGCGGGGCAACGCCAAAGAGCGTTGCAGCGCGTCCGGGACAGGAGAGCGCCGGCGCCACTCTCCCCAAACACCCGGAACCCGCCGCAAACGTCACAGGGAATCCTCTGGACAGTATTTATCCAACGGGTTAATTTCTCCCCGCAACGAAGAAAATGCCGGGAGTGAAAATTGGCCGAGCCAAAGCCGCAAGGTGCGGTGTCCAAGATGCTGAATGCGGCCTGGGTTCGGCCGTTCTTGTTCCTGGTCTTCATCGTCGTGGCCTGGGATCTTTCGATCCGCCTGTTCAAGATCCCGGCCTACCAGATCCCGTCGCCGGCCGACGTCGTCGCGGTGCTGCGCACTGAATGGCCGGAGCTGCTGCGCCAGTCCTGGCCGACCACCTATGCGACCGTCTGCGGCTTCCTGCTGTCGGCGCTGTTCGGCATTCCCGTCGCGATGCTGATCGCGGGCTCGAAGACGGTGGAGAGCTACGTTTATCCGTTGCTGGTATTCTCGCAATCCGTGCCGAAGATCGCGATCGCGCCGCTGTTCGTGGTGTGGTTCGGCTTCGGCATCATTCCCAAGGTGATCTCGGCCTTCCTGCTCGGCTTCTTCCCCGTGGTGGTTTCGGCCGTGCAGGGCTTCAAATCAGTCGATCCTGACATGGTCGATCTCGCCCGCGCGATGCAGGGCAGCCGCTTCCAGGTGTTCCGCACGGTGAACCTGCCGCATGCGCTGCCGGCGATCTTCTCCGGCCTCAAGGTGTCGGTGACGCTCGCCGTGGTCGGCGCCGTCGTCGGCGAGTTCGTCGGCTCCAATTCCGGCATCGGCTACGTCATGCAGCGTTCGATCGGCACGTTCGACCTGCCGACGATGTTCGCGGCGCTGGTGATCCTGGCGCTGCTCGGCGTGATCCTGTTCTGGATGGTCGACCGGATCGAGAAGCTGGTCATTCCCTGGCATGTCAGCCAGCGCGAGGACGTGATTTTCGCGTCTTAATTCAAGCAACGGTCACCAACGGCCGAAACATAACGACGAGGGAGAGTGACGATGAAGCGGTGGATTGGGGCTGCATCAGTGGCGCTGCTGGCGTTTGCAGCCGTGCCGGCGCAGGCGGCCGACAAGGTCGTGCTGATGCTGAACTGGTACGTCTATGGCGAGCACGCGCCGTTCTACTACGGCAGGGCCAAGGGCATCTATGCCGCCGAAGGCATCGACCTCGAGATCCAGGAAGGCCGCGGCTCCGCGGCGACCACGCAGGCCGTCGCCGCCAAGACTGCGGACTTCGGCTATGTCGACGTGCCCACCATGATGCGCGCGGCGATCAAGGGCGCGCCTGTGGTCGCGACCGGCGTGCTGCTGCAGACCAGCCCGATGTCCGCGATGGGCTTCGTCGACAAGAACATCAAAAAGCCCGAAGACATCAAGGGTAAGACGGTGGCGATCACGCCGGCCGACTCCATGACGCAGATCTGGCCACTGTTCCTGAAGAAGACCGGCCTGAAGGAGAGCGACTTCAAGACCGTCGCCGGCGACGGCCAGACCAAGCTCAACGCCGTCATCAACGGCCAGGCCGATCTCCTGCTCGGCTACGTCATGGACCAGTCGATGAAGATCAAGGACGCCACCGGCAAGGAGGTCTATCCGATCAAGTTCGCCGACTACGGCATCAACATGGTTTCCTCCGGCATCATCGCCAATTCCGACTATGTGAAAGCCAATGCCGATCTCGTCCGCCGCTTCATGTCGGCGACGACCAAGGCGGTCGAAGCTGCCGAGAAGGAGCCGAAGGCCGCGGCGCAATCGATCCTCGATGCCAATCCGAAGGGCGGCAAGATCGATACGCTGACTGAGGGATTTGAGCTGACCATCCCGCTCTACCGGACCGCGGAAACAAAGAGCAAGCGGCCGTTCCAGGTCACCGACCAGAACATGACCGAGACCGTCAATCTGCTGGTCGAATATGGCGGTCTCGATGCCAAGGCCAAGGAGAACCCCAGGGCATTCTACACCAACGATTACCTGCCCAAGAGTGGCTCGTGAAACCTGCGACAGTCATGAACGAAGCCGTGCAGCCGGCCGCGCATCTGAGATTGGTGAGCGACCGGGCCGGCGATGCGTCTGGTATCAATCTATCAGGCGTGTCCAAAACCTACCGGACGCGCGACGGCGATGTGCCGTCGCTGCGGCCGCTCGACTTCCACATCAATGACGGCGAGTTCTTCGTCGTGGTCGGCCCCTCCGGCTGCGGCAAGTCCACGCTGCTCAAGCTGATCTCGGGCCTGCTGCCGCCGACCACGGGCGAGATCCTGGTCGAAGGTGAGAAGGTCACGACGCCGCACGGCAATGTCGGCATCGTGTTCCAGAACGCGCTGCTCTTGCCTTGGCGCAACATCCTCAACAACGTGATGCTGCCGATCGACATGAAGCGCCTGGCCCGGGACAAATACCTCGCCCGCGCCAAGGAGCTCTTGAAGCTGGTCGGCCTCGAAGGCTTCGAGAAGAAGCTGCCGTGGCAACTCTCCGGCGGGATGCAGCAACGCGCCTCGATCTGCCGTGCGCTGGTACACGATCCCAAGATCATGCTGATGGACGAGCCGTTCGGCGCGCTCGATGCGCTGACCCGCGAGCGCATGAACGTCGAGCTGATGCGGATCCAGCGCGAGACGAAGAAGACGGTGCTGCTGATCACGCACTCGATTCCCGAGGCCGTGTTTCTCGCCGACCGCGTGCTGGTCATGACCGAACGTCCCGGCGCGGTCGCCGCGATCTACGACGTGCCGCTGCCGCGCCCGCGCTCGCTCGATGTGATGGCCGATCCTGTTTTCACCGAGCTCGTGCAACGCATCCGCAAGCATTTCTTCTCGCAAGGTGCACTGGACTGACGATCATGTCACCCCGCCTGAAGCTGCGAGACATCGCCTTTTTCGAACGCCCCGTGCATTTCGCGCGGCCGTTCCGCTTCGGCGCCGTCACCATCAACGCGACACCGCAGCTGTTCGTCCGGGTCGAGATCGAGGTCGAGGGCAGGGGGAGCGCGGTCGGCGCCAGTGCCGAGCTGCTGGTGCCGAAATGGTTCGACAAGCGGCCGGAGCTGTCGCCGGCGCAGACGGTAGATGGGCTGCGACGGTCGCTCGAGATTGCGCGCGGGCTCTATCTGGCGCGCAGCCTGTATCAGACCGCCTTCGATCTGCATGCCTCGTGCATCGGCGCGCAGATCGCGACGTGTGCGAATAAGAACATTCCGGCGCTTGCTGCGGCTTATGGCCCCGCCGAGATCGACAAGGCCATTCTCGATGCGCTGCTCCGCGCCCTCGCGACCAACTTCTTTGATGGCATGGCCGGCAATATCGCCGGCATTGATACGCGGCTGTCTCCTGATCTGAGCGAGAGGGACATCAGGACGTTTCTCTCCGGCCGTGTGCCGCTGGAGCGTGTTGCCGTCAGGCACACCGTCGGCCTTGATGATGCGGTGGAAGGTGAGGGCGGTGTTGCCGATCCACGCGAGAACGCCGGTGCTCGCTACTTCAAGCTCAAGCTGTCGGGCGAGCCTGCAGCCGATGCCGCGCGTCTGGCCCGTATCGGCAAGGAGCTCGACACGCTCGGGCGCGACTCCAAGGTGACGCTCGACGCCAACGAGCAGTATGCGGATCTCGCTGCGTTGGAGGCGCTGATGGACCGGCTCGATCATGACGCCGCGTTACGCCCGATCGCCGCGCGCCTGCTCTATGTCGAGCAGCCGATGCCGCGCGATATCACGCGACAATCGCCGCTGGGACCGCTGGCCTCGCACGGCTTCATCATCGACGAGGCCGACGATTCCTACGATGCCTTCGCCGCCGCGCGTGCGCTGGGCTATTGCGGCATTTCGTCAAAATCCTGCAAGGGACTCTATAAGTCGGTGGTCAACGCGACACGCGCGGCGAAATGGAGCGCGGACGGCGTGCGGTTCTTCGTGACTGGTGAAGATCTAACCTGTCAGGCCGGCCTCGCCGTGCAGCAGGATCTCGCGCTCGCTGCGTTCATCGGCGCCACCCATGCCGAACGCAACGGCCACCACTATGTCGATGGCTTCGGCGACACGCCGGCCGCGGAAGCGCAAGCCTTCGCGGCCGCGCATCCCGATCTCTATGCCGACGCCGGGCAGGGCATCAGGCTCAAAATTCACGACGGCGATCTCCTGACGGGATCGCTTCACGCAACGGGCTTTGCGTCCTCGGTCCATCCGGAGTGGTCGGCGCTCCGTCCGCTCGAACAGCCAAAATCACTTCAGGAGTATCTGGCATGACCACCCAACGCCTCGGCCTCATCATGAACGGCGTCACCGGCCGAATGGGGCTCAACCAGCATCTGATCCGCTCGATCGTGGCGATCCGCGACCAGGGCGGTGTCCGCCTGAAGAACGGCGACCGCGTCATGCCCGATCCGATCCTGGTCGGCCGCAACGCCGAGAAGGTCGAGGCGCTTGCGAAGCGCTACAACATCACGCGCTGGACCACCGACCTCGATGCCGCGCTTGCCGACAAGAACGACACCATGTTCTTCGACGCCGCGACCACGCAGGCCCGGCCGGGCCTGCTGACCCAGGCCATCAATGCCGGCAAGCACGTCTATTGCGAGAAGCCGATCGCGACCAATTTCGAGGAAGCCGTCGAGGTCGTGAAGCTCGCGAACGCCAAGGGCGTCAAGCACGGCACGGTGCAGGACAAGCTGTTCCTGCCCGGCCTGAAGAAGATCGCCTTCCTGCGCGACTCCGGCTTCTTCGGCCGTATCCTGTCGGTACGCGGCGAGTTCGGCTATTGGGTATTCGAAGGCGGCTGGCAGGAGGCGCAGCGGCCGTCCTGGAATTATCGCAGCGAGGACGGCGGCGGCATCATCCTGGATATGGTCTGCCACTGGCGCTACGTGCTCGACAACCTCTTCGGCAATGTTCAGAGCGTCAGCTGCATCGGCAACACCGATATCCTCGAACGCTTCGACGAGCAGGGCAAGAAGTACAAGGCGACTGCGGATGATTCCGCTTACGCGACGTTCCAGCTCGAGGGCGGCATCATCGCTCACATCAACATGTCCTGGGTGACGCGGGTCTACCGCGACGACCTCGTCACCTTCCAGGTCGACGGCACGCTGGGCTCGGCCGTCGCGGGGCTCACCGACTGCATGATCCAGGCGCGGCAGGCGACGCCTCGTCCGGTGTGGAATCCCGACGAGAAGCGGCTGCACGATTTCTACGGCGACTGGCAGAAGATGCCCGATAACGTCACCTACGATAACGGCTTCAAGGAACAGTGGGAAATGTTCATTCGCCACGTCTACGAGGGCGCTCCTTACAAGTTCACGCTGCTCGAAGGCGCCAAGGGCGTGCAGCTTGCCGAATGCGCGCTGAAGAGCTGGAAGGAGCGGCGCTGGGTCGATGTCGCCCCGATCAAAGTGTAAGGTCAGAAATCTGCTAAGCCGTCATTGCGAGCGGAGCGAAGCAATCCAGATCTTTCTGCAGAGTCAGTCTGGATTGCTTCGTCGCTTCGTTCCTCGCAATGACGGGGAGAGGTCAGAAATCATGAACAAGCCCGTCCAGCCGATGTCGTCATTGTCGCTGAAGCTGCCGAAGGCCGATCGCTCGCTTGAGACCTACCGGCTCGCGGCCTCGCGCACGTTCCCCAAAAAGCTCGAGGGGCCGCTCAACCGCATCGCCTTCTCGGCCGTGCACACGGTGGCCGATCCCTTCGCCGACAATGATCCCTGGCTGTCGGTTGCCGTCGACTGGGACAAGACCATTGCCTTCCGCGAGCATGTCTGGGACCTCGGTCTCGGCGTTGCCGAAGCCATGGACACCGCGCAGCGTGGCATGGGGCTGGACTGGCCAACCTCGCTGGAGCTGATCACCCGCTCGGTCGGCGCCGCCAAGCGGCGCAATGCGCTGGTGTTCTCCGGTGCAGGCACGGATCATCTCGCCGTGGAGGATGCCAGGAGTCTCGACGACGTCATCCGCGCCTATGAGGAGCAGATCTCGGCGGTCGAGAAGGTCGGTGGCCGCATCATCCTGATGGCCTCGCGCGCGCTGGCCAAACTGGGGCGCAACGCCGAGGATTACGCCAGGGTCTATGACCGCGTGCTCTCGCAAGTCCGTGAGCCCGTCATCATCCACTGGCTCGGCGACATGTTCGATCCGGCGCTGACGGGATACTGGGGCACCAAGGATATCGACAAGGCGATGGACACGGCGGTCGCCATCATCAACGGCAATGCCGCCAAGGTCGACGGCGTCAAGGTCTCGCTGCTCGACAAGCAGCGCGAGATCGACATGCGCCGTCGCCTCGACGAGCGCATCAAGATGTACACCGGCGACGATTTCAATTACGCGGAGCTGATTGCCGGCGATAGCCAAGGCTTTTCGCACGCGCTGCTCGGCATCTTCGATGCCATCGCTCCGGCGGCGTCCTATGCATTGTCACGGCTGGCGGCCGGGGACGAGGCTGGCTTCCACGATGTGCTGGGACCGACGGTGCCGCTGTCGCGTCACATCTTCAAGGCGCCGACGCGCTTTTACAAGACCGGCGTGGTGTTCATGGCGTATCTCAACGGCCATCAGGATCATTTCACCATGGTCGGGGGACAGGAGAGCACGCGCTCCACGTTGCATCTGGCCGAGCTGTTCCGTCTCGCCGACAGGGCCGGCTTGCTCGCCAATCCCGAACTCGCGACGCAGCGGATGAAGACCGTGCTCGCCACCCACGGTATCGAACCCTGATGCGCGACTTTTCGTCCGACCATCGCTGGCTGTCGCTGAACACGGCGACAGTCCGCAAGCAGGGAGATCTCGTCGAGATCATCGATGCCTGTGCGAAGCATGGCATCCGCGCCATCGATCCCTGGCGCGACCAGGTCGCGACCATCGGGCTCGACCGTGCCGCGCGCGCGGTGCGCGATGCCGGCCTTGATCTCTCAGGCTATTGCCGCGGCGGCATGTTCACCTCGGACGCCTCGCGCCGGGGCGAGGTGCGCGACGACAATCGCCGCTGCGTCGACGAGGCCAAGGCGCTGGGCGCCTCCTGCATCGTCCTCGTCGTCGGCGGCCTGCCGCAATATTCGCGGCCGGGCAGCGAGGCGTCGAAGGACATCGCCGCGGCGCGCGGGCAGGTCGAGGAAGCGCTCGCCGAGATGCTCGACTACGCGAGACAGGCAAAGCTGCCGCTGGCGATCGAGCCCTTGCACCCTGCCTATGCGGCCGACCGTGCTTGCGTGAACACCACGAAACAGGCGCTCGACATCTGCGACCGGCTCGATCCCGGCCGCAGCGGCATGCTCGGGGTCGCGCTCGACGTCTATCACATCTGGTGGGACCCGGAGCTGATGGGCCAGATCGCGCGCGCCGGCCGGGATCGATTGCTCGCCTTCCACGTCTGCGACTGGCTGGTGCCGACCAAAGACATCCTCAACGACCGCGGCATGATGGGCGACGGCGTCATCGACATCAAAGCGGTGCGTCAGGCAGTCGAGGCGCAGGGCTATGCCGGCTTTTCGGAGATCGAGATCTTCTCCAACGACTGGTGGAGCAAGCCGATGGACGAGGTGCTCCGGACCTGCATTTCGCGGCACAAGACGGTGGTTTAGATTACGATCTCGGTGACTCAGGGGAGCGCTCCCTCGATTTTCGATGCGACAGAGCGCTCCGACACGTCATTAGGCGCGACCGATCCGTGTAGCAGGTGTGATCGTCTACGAGTGCAGCGGTCTGATGTTCTGGTTCATGTGGAAGAAGTTCGTCGGATCGTACTTGGTCTTCAAGGCGACGAGGCGGTCGTAGTTGTCACCGTAAGTAGCCCTAAGTCTGCTGTCGTCTCCATCCTCCATCATGAAATTCACATAGCCGCCGTCGGCCGAGTAAGGATGCACGGCCTCCCAATAGCCCTTGGTCCAGCGCGTGATTTCGCCTGCTTTTTGCGGATTGGGATCGATGCCGGCGATGACCATCGACCAGGTCGCGTCGCGCGTGTTCCAGGCGGTGTCGCTCTTGCCGACGCGGTGGACGGCGCCATCGATCGGATAGAGATGCATGAGCGACAGCGGGCTCGGTGCTTTCCGGGCCTGCTCGATATGGGCGTCAATTGCTTCGTCGGTCAGTTCTTTCACGAAATCGCCGCGCCAGTACCACTGCAGACCTTTCGGGAAGAACGGATCGAACATGGACTGGAGCGCCGGATAGGGCATCTCGCCCATCCAATTGAAGAGCGGCGGGGGCAGCTCACCGAGCAACCCCGCTATGATCGCCTTGCCGTCTTCTGCCGGACCATTATAGCACGCAATGATGGCGCAGGCATGCTTGCCCTGATGATCCGGCGGGAACGGGTCCATCGGCGGAACGGTCTTCAAGCCAACAAAGGCCCCGAGCTCCTCGGGAGCGCTGCGGAGGAAATCCCTGTACTTCTGCATCACGGTCCGGGCATTTTCGAGACTCCAGAAGATTGGACCGGCATATACCATCTTCACGGGATGAGCCTGGAACAGGAAGCTCGTCACGATGCCGAAATTGCCGCCGCCCCCGCGCAGGCCCCAATAAAGGTCGGCGTTCTCCGACTTGTTGGCGGTGACGATGCGTCCATCGGCGAGCACGACATCAGCCTCAAGGAGATTGTCGATGGTGAGGCCATACTTGCGGGTGAGGTATCCTGTGCCGCCGCCGAGCGTAAGGCCGGCGATCCCAGTGGTCGATACAATGCCGGCCGGCACGGCAAGCCCGTAGATATGCGTGGCGTGGTCGACATCGCCTTGCGAGCAGCCGGGACCGACGCGGACGGTACGAGCGCCGGGATCGACCCGCACGCCTTTCATCATCGACATGTCGATCATCAGTCCGTCTTCGACACTGCTGAGGCCCGGCCCATTGTGGCCGCCTCCGCGGATCGCGACCTGAAGATCATTGTCCCTTGCAAAATTGACCGCTGCGACGACATCAGCAACGTCGGCGCACCGTGCGATCATCATTGGACTCTTGTCGATCATTCCGTTGTAGAGGCTCCGCACGGCGTCGTAGTCGGCATCCATTCGCCTGATAACCGGGCCGCGCATATTGCCGATGAAGGTTTCGGTGGCCATGCTCTGCATGATGTCCTCCTATTCCACCCATGATCGGTCATTGGGTCGGAGGTTGCTCGCAGGGCTCCTCGAACGTTCTCCGCCCCTCATGAAAAGATAGATCAAGCGCAGCGCGATGGCTATCGCAAATCGACTACGCGTATGCGTCTATTCGGAGATCGAGATCTTCTCCAACGACTGGTGGGGCAAGCCGATGAACGAGGTGCTGCGCACCTGCATCGAACGGTAGAACGGACATTGGTTGGACTTGCTGCCCGCTCGACCCGGTCGCGAATGCCCCATCGCGAGCCAGAACACAGGCGAAGCAGCGAGCTGGTCGGAGTACCACCGATGATGATGCGGACCATCAGCTTTCAGGCAGAATAACATCATCCCGATGCCGCAGCCGCGCCACAGTCTGTGCCAGATCGGATGCGGTAATCAATGGCATCAACGATCAGCAGGCACGGCGGATGTACCCATGCCTGTTGATCTTGAATGGCCCCGACGTGCAACCGTCGGGGCCATTGTTGTAGTAAGCGTGACAAGGCCGGCAAGCTTTGCCGAGGGCACCGGCGTGATTTATTGCGGCGAAAGCCGCCAGGGACGATCCTACGATTCAATGCGCTGGGCCAAGCCAGTGTTGCGATTAAATTCGCTGGCGCGACCGATCGGTGAAAAGTCAGACGATTGCGCTATCATGGATTCACCGGCGAATCCCGGACTATCACTCGTCAATTCGATCTGCGAAGCTCTGACCACACAAATGCGCTTGTGAACAAGCAGGCGCGAAGGGAGGTTCGCAGTGGAGAAAGTGCGACGCTTGCGTGCGATGAGCTCTCTGTGCCGCCAACAGGCCGCGTACAACAGCATGAACAAGTGGAAGCTGCTCGCAAAAGCAGAATACTGGGATCATCTGGCTGATCTCGAGCTGTCTTCTCACTACCAACAATGCAACGCCATTGGCTCGAATGAGATCGAGCAGCCTCAAGCGATCACAAGCACGAATGATGCTGGGCGGTAGACGATTTCCGCATGAGATCAGAGCGCGACGCTGCCCTACGGGCCTGCGACCTGCTGCAGCGTGTTGAAGCGCGCCTTCTGCTCGCTGCTCAGCGTGGCGTAGAACTCGTCCAGCGCCGGTTCGACCAGCTTGGCGGCCGTCAGCATGGCCTCGAGCCGGCTCTGCATCGCCTCGAGCCGTCCGACCGGCGTCAGGGGCACATCGTTCGGACAGGCAGCCTGCAGGCCTTCAACTCCCTTCGCGGTCGCTTCGCTGAGGCGGTCGAGCGCGTCCTTCTGCTTGCCTGCGGGGTGAAGTACGGCCTCGATCCTCTGGATCGGCAATTGGGTCAGGCTGGACTTGGGATCACCGCAGGTCTCGCTACTCGCTTCCTGCTGCTGGGACGAGCGGTCGCCGACATTGGGGCCGAGCGCGTTGAAGCGCGCCTGCTGTTCGTCGCTGAGCGAGTTGTAGAAATTCTCCAGGGCCGGTCGCACGATCTTGACGGCTTCCAGCGTCGCGCTGATGCGGTTCATCATCGCGCGCAGGCGGCCGGGCGGAGTAAGTGCATAGGTCTCCGCGCAGGTATCCTTGAATACATCGGCAGCCTTGGCCGCTGCGGTCTTCAACTCGTCGAGCAGCGCGCGTTGCTCCGGCGTCGGCTGCACGGCTCGCGCGATATCGGCGAGCGGCCAGGCTGTGACGCCCCTGTCCGGCGTGCTGCACAATTGCTGGAGCGTTTGCGGACTCGCGCTGGCGCGCGACCGTGCGCGGTAGCCGCCGCCGGCTTGCGGATAGTCATACGGATTGGTGCTGGCATAGGCGGAATAGGGGCTGCCACTGCCCCAGAATACGGTATCGACGAAGTCGTCATAGGCGTAGGCCCAATAGCCGGGCTCGTAAGCATAGGACCAGAACGTGTAGTCAAAAATGTCGGAGTAAGCGTATGGCCAGAACACCGGGCCGAGCCACGCCACGAACACCGCGGGATGGCGGTGACGCCAGGCCTGCCGGGGAGCCCAGCCGCTCTCGCGGGTCACGAGCGCCGCTTGAGTCTGCGCAGTTGCCTGCTCGCGGAACCGCTCCGCGAACCGCCCGCGCTGGGCGGCCTCCACGGCGGCCGCAGCCGCCGGCGTCCGCCCGGCCGGAGCCTGGAGCCCAAGCCGCTGCTGGCGCGCCAGGTCACTCTGCTGGGCGCGCTGCTCACGTTCAAGCAAGCGGTTCTGCGTCTGGAGTGTCCGTTGCTGCTCGCGCAGCGCCCGCGCCCCTTCCGGCTTCTGCGACTGGAGTTGCTGCACGCGCTGCTGGAGGCGATCGATGCGGGCCTGACGCTCCGTCGTCTGGCGCGACAGCATCTCGCGCTGCCGCTGCTGCACCATTTGCTGGCGCTGCTGGATTTGCTGCTGGCGCTGTTGCGCGCGCTGTTCGATCTGATCGTGCCGCGACAGCCGCTCGCTCGCGGCGGGCGGTGCGCTGGGCCGCGACGGGGCGGCGATGTGCGGTGACGGCCGCGGTGCCATGGCCGGGCGTTGCGGTGCGGCCGGCGCCCGATGGAATTCAGGCCGCGGCGCTGCCACACGCGGGGCCGCTCGCGGCGGTGCAGCGAAGTGCGGGGCCGGGCGAGGTGGCGGTGAGGCCATATGCGGCGCCGGACGTGGCGCCATGGCCGGCGGATGGAATGCCGGCGCGGCGGGACGTGCCATGGCTGGCGGCGCCGCCGGACGTGACATGGCCGGTGGTGCTGCTGGCCGCGCTGCGGCTGGGCCGGGTGGCCCGCCCCTTCCATGTCCCTGGCCGGGTCCTTGGGCGAGCGCACTGATGCTCGCCGTCAGCATCGAGACACCAACTAAAGCAGCCGTCAGGCAAACGCCACGCGGAAGCATGATTGTCGCTCCCACTTCGTAATCGCCCACGACGTTCAACGCACAGCCGGCGGAATCGTTCGTTCTCGGCCACGACCGGCATTGCGATCTTCCGACGCAGGCTCTCGAGATTCTGCGTCAGGTGGTGGCGAGCCACTCCAGCGCCCAGTCGACGCGCTAGGACGCGCGGTTGAGAAAGATCGGCAGCCCCTGCTTGTTGGCGTAGATGGGGCGGTAGCGCTCCGTGTTGTAGCTGCTCGCAACGTCCAATTTGCGCGGACCGAGCTTGGCGTCAGGGATGGGCACGAGGTCGTAGCGGCCCTCGACCAGCGCCGACATGAGGCCGGTCTTGCTTTCCAGCATGGCATCGTAGGCCATGTTACCGAAAGTCAGGGCCACAAGCTTGTCGATGAAGTCCGGATCGCCCGATCGCAAATCGTAGGTGAGATCGGAGATGATCGTCTCCTCGCCGGTGCGCTGCTTGATCTCGTCGGCAAGCGATTCCGCCACGTTGGCCTTCTTGCGGTGACCGTAGGCGTCGGGCTCGCCGTATTCCCGCAGCTTGTAGCCTTCCCACTGAGCTCCCTCGCTGAGTACGATCAGCGCGTAGTTGCTTGGATTGGCGCGCTTGTCCTCGATGAGCAACCGGATCAGCTTGTCGAGGTCGACCTTATACTCCGGTATGACGCATCGTATCGAGGTCGCATACGCGGTGTAGAGTGCCGTAAATCCGGCATCGCGGCCAAAGACGCGGAAAATGCCAATTCGCTCATGCGAGCCGACTGTCGTGCGCTGCCGCTGGATGGCATCGCTGGCGCGGGTGATCGCGGTCGAGAAGCCGATGCAGTACTCGGTGTTGCGGACGTCATTATCCATCGTCTTCGGGATGGCGATGATCTTGACGCCGAGTTCGTTGAGCTTGGCCGCATAACTGAGTGTGTCGTCGCCGCCGATGGCGATCAGGTGTTCGATGCCGAGTCCCGAGAGGTTGGCGAGCACCCGGCTGGTGAGGTCCCACGTCTTTGTCGCGATGCCGCCGTTGGTGCTCAGCGAGACCGGAACATCATTGCCGACGAGATGATAGGGCAGCTTTTGTATTTTGGAGGGATTGACGCGGCTCGAGTGCAGCACGGTGCCGCCGCGCCGGTCGATGGTTCGAGTGTTTTCACGGTTCAGCGGGATGACGTAGTGGGACCTGCTGTTTGGGTCGTCGAGGTTCAGGTGCGTGAGCGCCTCCCAACCACGGCGCAGACCGACAACCTCGATGTCGTCCTCACTGCCGCGATAAGTCACGCTCTTGATGACTGCATTGAGGCCGGCGACGTCGCCGCCGCCCGTGAGAATGCCGATGCGTTTTTTGGTCATATCCACCTCCCGGATCGGCATGTCGTCATAGCGACTGCATCTGTCGATTGAACGGTGAACGACGCTCCAGCTTCTGATTGAAGACGGTCGCTACTCGGCCGCTTCCGGCTTGCGGTCGTCGCGCAGTCGAAAACGCTTCAGCAGTCCGGATACGGTGTCGCGGAAGCCGCCATATTCCAGTTCGGAATAGGGCAGCATGGCGGCGCCAGACCAACCTTGGCTGCGCATCTCGATGGCCTTGCGCTGGGCGCGCCGGCGGACCTCATCCCACGCCGGGTTGTCGAAGAAATCGGTGTAGGACTCGGCAAACCGGCCTTCCCTGTCGATCGAAAAGCCGACGCAAGAAACGATCGGCAGGCAGTACATGCCGGTAACGGGGGTGTTGAGTGGCACCGGCATGAGCGGCATCACATGCGAGCCGCGTGCATCGCCGCCCACGAAGTGCGCTTTGGCGAACGGCGAGATTATCTCCTCCGGAGCTGGAAAAATCCCCTGGTTCCTGACGATCGCGACTGGATCATCCTTGCCGGTGTACTTGCCTGCGATCGCGTGGAGGCGCTGTGCCGAAACGGCCGCGGCGACTTCGCCATGGGTTCGAGAAACGATGCGATCGATGCCAAAGCGCTCGTTGTCGCGAAGCAGGGCGGCAATGTGGTAGCTGTCGGCGGGCGCGTCGAGCTCGAGCAGGCTGTCGCCGGCTGTGTTGTCCATGTCGATGATATGGAAACGGAATCCCTGGATCATCGGAGGCAGCATCAACCCAGCGCAGTACATGGGGTCGGCAAAGGCGAGATAGAGCGGCAGGTTGTAGGCGCCGGGGCCGCATTTGTCGGCCGCGAACACCATAAAGGATTCCGCGGGTCGCAGGCCGGAGAGGCTGTGGTCGAAGCTGAGCTCGGCGACGCCTGGGCCGGCGCCGCGAATGTTCCCGGAAGGCGCGTCGGCGAGAAGATCCTGGCCAGCACCGTAGAGCCCGGAGGTCTTCGCGACCGAGGTGGCCGCCAGGAACGTCTTCCAGGCGAGTTGATGGACCTCGGAGCTTCCTTCACCCCGCGTGTGCGTCATGATGATCGCAATGTCATCGCCGGTGTGGCAGATGAAGCCGTCGATCAGCAGACCATTGCAGATCGCCTTGGCAACCTCGCCCTCGACAGTCGCGATCATGCGTGAAGACGGTTTCGTGTGCCCGCCAATGGAGCCAACGTCAGCTTTGATGACTGAAAGAGTGAGTCTCATGAGCATTACTCCGATCCGCGCAGCTCTGCGCCTCCGGCCTCGGCGCTTGCTGCGCCGGGCACGGCGCTGCTCATTCGCGGACAAAAACGTCCGTCGCTCCGATAGGTTCCACGCACCCCGTTCGTCCGGTTGCCGGGATCACGCACAGTCTTGCCTTAGGACCATGCGTCACTATTGCTGCGCTGCACGAGTCCGGTTCTGGCCGGACCGCTAACTCGTGGTTGGCCGCCGCCGGCATGCGATCTTCCGACACAGCCTCAAGAGAAATCCTGCGTTAGGGTGGCGGCGAGCCGCTCCAGCGCCCAGTCGATTTGATCGCTGGTGATCACTGGCGCCTCCTGCCGCAACAGCGAGCCGGCCGGCTGGACTGGCGGATGAGGCTCATTTGATCTCGGCCAGATAAAGGCTGGGGTCGAAATAGTCGGCCGCGGGGACTGGATTGGGGATACGGCCCTCTGCAATGAAGAAGTCGCTGACTTGCTGGAGCCATTTGACCACGGTCCCATCCGTGTAGAGCCGTTTCCATTCTCTCGACGTGAACATCTTCTCGGCCTTGAAAGCCTCGCTGACGTCCGAGAGCTTCGCCTGGCTGTAGTGATTGTCATGCAGCGTCTGAGCCGCCGGCCCGGGATTGCGCACCATGTAGTCGTTGGCTTCCGCCCAGGCGCGGATGATCCGGACCAGCACCTCCTTGTTGTCCGCGTAATAGTCTGGTCTCGCTACCCATCCGCCGAGGACGGCGGATTGGGGATAGAAGGCGGAGGCGTCTACCAGCTTGATGGCGTCCGGTATTTCCTCGCGGACCGTGATGTTGAATGGCACCCAGAGCGCTACGGCCGGCACCTCGCCGGACATGAAGGCCCGCACCGCGCCGGACATGTTGCGATCGACGATCTCGACTTGCGACGGATCCACGTTGTTGGCGCGGAGCGCCCGGTCCAGGAAGATGTGCGCCGTGGTCCTGGTCGTCGTCGCGATCCGCTTTCCCTTGAGATCGGCGAACGTGCTGACGCCGAGGGCTGGCCTCACCCAGAGCTGAGCCGTTGCGACCTCGATATCGTTCATGACGAAGGCGCGTCCCCGCCCGAGTGCGAGATAATTGGAGATCACGCCGCCGGCGGACAGCACGTCCAACCGACCGTCAGCCATGGCCTCGAAAACCTCCGGCCCCGTGTTGAACTCATGCAGCTCGAAATCGAGGCCTTGCTTGTCGAAGGAGCCACGATCCAGCCCGGTCCAGATATGCCCGTCGACCGCGACCACGTGAAGGTAGCCCAGCCGCAACTTCGTTCTGGCTTGCGCCACCGATGGCGCAGCGAGCATCGAGCCGATCGCGACACCTGCCGCGCGCTTCAGAACCTGCCGCCGATCGAGGCGTTGTGACAGGGCAGCGCTCATGTGTGATGCCTCCCCGCCTGACGGGGCAGCGGAATGACATCAGCCGAGCGGAGACGCTCCGCATGAAGCTGAGCGACGCGATCTTCGGGATGGTTCGACAGAAACTCCGACACCATACCGAGAGCGGCCGCGTCATCGCGGCGTTCGACAATGGCGTAGACGGCATCCCATCGCCGGCAGAACTCCAGTTCGGAGCTGATATCGCCCGTCCGCTCGCATCGGAGCTCAAATAGCGGAAAGGATTCCGCGAATCCCTTCGGCTGAATGCGATCGACGCAGCGGAAGACGAAGTGAGTTTCCGCGCGATCTTTCACGGCCGCGGAAACCAGCACGCGCGTGCCGTAGCTCTTGTTCAGCCCCTCGAGCCGCGAGGCCAGGTTGATCGTGGCACCGAGAGCCGTGTAGTTCATTCGATCGGCCGAGCCGACGTTTCCGACGACGGCGTCGCCCGAATGCAGGCCAAAGCGCGTGGCGAAGGGCGGCCAGCCCTCCGCTTCGAACGTCGCGTTCAACTGCTCGTTCCTGCGCAAACACGCGAGCACGGCCCGGCAAGCGTTGACGGCGTGCTCTGCATCATCAGCCGGTGCATTCCAAAATGCCATGACGGCGTCGCCAATGAATTTGTCGACCGTGCCCTGGTTGGCCATGATGACTTCCGACAGGGCCGCAAAATATCGCGAGGTATAGATCATGACCTGCGACGGATCCGCCTTCTCGGTCTTCGCAGTGAAATCGGCCACGTCGGTGAACAAGACGGTGATCTCGCGCCGCGTGCCGCCGAGCGCGAGCGATGCGCCGGATTCGATCAGTTGGCGCACGATCTGCTTTGGTACGAAGCTCGAAAAATTGCGGATCACGGTGCGCATGGTGAAGACCGAACGGGCCAGGTCGTCGATCTCCTGGATCATCGAGCGAAGCTTCGGGCGCTCCGTGAGCTGGAAATGCTGGATCTCGTCGGTCTGCCGGGCGAGTTCGCGCAACGATCGCGCCAGCAGCGAACCGATCCAGAATGCCAGCGGCACCATGGCGGCGACGAACCCAAGCGCCGTGACGAACAGGGTGCGACGTTCGGCGATGATCTCGGCGAAGAACTCGTCCAGCGGGGCGACCACGGCGAGCCTGACATTGGCTGCACCCGCGCTCTCGACCTTCTGGAACGCCGCAACGTAGGTCCGTCCCGCCTTGTCCGACAGGAACTGGTGAGCGTGCCCACCTGCCTCTGCCGCCCGCACCGCCTGGGAGAGGCCCCCAAGATTTGTCGCCTCGATCTTCGGCAGCTCGTCTCCGCGACCTCGGAAATCCGTCATCAGCTTGCTCATCTCCGGATGGGCCACGATCCGTCCGTCATCGTTGAACAGGAAGGCCGTTCCGGAGCCGAGCTGCTGCCGCCGGAGGAGCGCCTCGGACTGGCTGAGCAGGATGTCGCCCGCGACGACACCGCGCCGTCCCTCCTTCAGCGGAATGCGCAGCGTGTAGCCGGGAAGCCCTGTCGCGAAAAACACGTAAGGGCCGGTGAGAAGAGTGCCTTCCCTCCTGAAAGCGTCGGTATACCAACGCCGCTGCCGCGGATCGTAATCGCCTGGCCCCGGCTTCTCTTCGAGTGGGATGAGGTTGTCCGACAGGAGCATCGTGGTGGCAGGGTGAGCCGCCGGGCCGGTCCGGGAAATCGCAACGAGGCGGAATGTCGCGTCCTCCGGGGCGTTCAGGCTCGACCGGAAGGCGGGGCCAGCGCGATCGATCATGTCCATCTCGAGGAACGAGCCGTCTTCGTAGCCGACATAGAGGTTGAACAGCGGCTCGTTGTTGCGCAGCATTGCCGCCATCAGGCCATAGAGCTTCGTGTTGTCGTCGATGTCCGCGGACTGGACTGAGGGAAGTCCGCCCAGGATATCGAGGCAATCGCGAACATTCTTGAACTGCGAGTCGATCCGGTCCGCCCCGAGCTGTGCGACCTTATCGATGAAGGTGCCGGCTGCGCTCCGGGTGATGTCGGTGACGCGCGCGAAGCTCAAATAGACGAGCGTCAGCCCGACCAGCAGCACGACCGCAATGAACACGGTGATGATCGACGTCCGGAAGCCGACGCGAAGGGAACGCTGACCGTTGGAGACGCTTGCGCTCATTGAAGGTGCCTTGCTGTTGCTCTCCCACTGGTATTTCCGGACGATCGGCTTGGCCGACGTCGTGTCCGGCGTCAGCGAGATCGCGAACGTCAGCCAAGTGTTCCAGCCCTGCGGTCTGTTCTAGGCCGGCAAAGACGTAGCTTGGACCGACAGAGCAAGATCGGCCTTACCGCTGATGCCGACATCCAGACTGCCGCCGCGGGGAAACTGTGCTCCTGGCGCCGCCGAAACGTCGGTGTGATAGTAGATCGTGGCCCAGGCCCAACCGCATAGGCGTTAAGGTAGCGCGAGCATCGATTGATACGGACGTTTTCGAGGAGGCTCGCGCAGGTGCCGCCCAAGCGCTCGCTTTCTGCGGCGAAAGCAACGGATGGTTGGTTGTGGAATGATCGCTTGTAGCAAGGATGCAACGAGTTGTTGCAAAACACGCCAAGCGCCAGGTGCCGTCAGGCGGCCTGCGTCCAGCGGGGAGAGTCCTCGAAGTCGCGGGCAAGCGGCTCGAGCAGCAGGATGATCAAGAGGTGTGCCAGCAAGTAGGGCTTGGCGGAGCGCGGATCGGTTCCAGGTGGCGTCTTGAGACCAATCAGACTCTTCAGTCGCTTGAAGCCAAGTTCGATGCGCCATCGCAGTCGATAGAGCGCGAGTACATCCTTGGTGGAGAACTCGTCCCGCGCGAGCGACGTGACCAGAATGACCCAATCCGCGGCTTCCAGAGTTTCTTTGGAGATGACGCGGTTTTCGTCTTGTGCGTCGCGCCGGGCTTTACGGCGCGAAGCCGCGACTGCACCGGCGGGCTTCTTGACTGCGACCAGACGCATAGCCAGAGGCGCACCGTCCTTGCGTTTGATCCAAATCCTCCGATCGATCAGTCCGTGCGCCTTCGCCGCACGCAATTGGGCCATCAGATCGAACGGAAGGCCTTTGGCATCAAGCCAACGTGCGTTCTTCCAGCCCGCTCGGATCAAAACGTCTGCCCCGGCGTCGCGCACAGCGGCGATGCGGTCAGGTTGTAGATAAGCGCGGTCAGCAATGCGGATCTCGTTCTTGACCACCGGTATCCGGTCAAACGTTTCGCCTTCTTGCTGATCTGTCAGCTCGAAGTGACCAAAGCGCTCATATGGCAGATCGAATGCACTATGAACGCGCCAAAGCTCACTGTTCCTGCGCGCAGCCGGTCCTGCCTGAGGCACTGTCGTCGCATCGATAATGCGGATCAGGCGGCCTCGGCTCGCTTTCGGGGCTGCCGCAGCGAGCAAGCCCTCCACCAGCACTGCAAACCAATCGCCACATTGACGCAGGCGATAGAACAACGCCACGCTGCTGAGGTCGGCAAGGCCAACAGAAGCGGCCCACGCGGCTGTCGATCTCAACCCTCTTTCACCCAGACAATAGGCCAGCATCAGCCGAAGTAACGACACCGCATCTGGAATTTGGCGCCGCCGCACGAAAGCCTTCGTCTGGCGCGCACTTATTTCAAGCTGCGCAGCCCCGCCGAGCTGCGTAACCACTCTCGTCCAGTCCTCGTTCAGAAGCGATTCGTCTGCCATCCCGCCTTGGAATCACGTGTGATTCCAACACTCAAGAACAAACTTAACGCCTATGGGCCCAACCGGGGGTGCCGGGTGCTGCAGCGAGGCTCCCAAAGGTTCCGGGCAGCCAGAAGCTGATGCCGCCTTCGTCGGCCGAAGCGGGAGGCCGACTGGCGAGCAGCGCAAAAGCGCACAGACAGCCGAGCGCGATTAGTTTTCCTTTTTGACTCCTTGTCATGCCTGTCCCCTCCGATAGCTCGCTTCTTCTGACGCGATGAGATCCGTCTGAGTCGCGGCCGTTATGATGGGCCTCCTTGCCTCGCAGACAAAAGCTGGCTGTAGCGTATCGACCGATGACACCGGTTCCGGCAGCCGCCACATGAACAGGCGGAAGGTCACCTTGTTCGGCGTCACGTCAATGATCGAGAAGCCGTTCTTCTCGGTATCACGTCGGGGTCAATGTTGTTTCGCTCATCGAGTCCTCCATCCGCAATAAATTTCACATCGCTTTCGGCTCAATCGCGTGCCATGGCGCGCGAGGCCGTAGCTCCGAGTTCCGAGCCGCCACGGGTTACGGCCGCAAATTGACGTAGCTCGGCGGAGTTCAAGTCAGCGCTTGCCGCTGCTGCCCTCCTGTAGCTTTGCGAGCACCTGATCGAGCGAAAAGCTGCCTGGCTTCTGCCGCGGCGGAAACTCGACATATGATTTCAGGTGCTGGGCAACCACGTCCTGCGCGGGGACAAGGGCAAAAGCACGTTCGAGCCGCCAGGTGACATATTCGCCCGAATCGAACTGAGCCCGCTCGAAAGGATCCGCGCGAAGGTCCGTGAGTTTGGGGAGCCGAAGCGGTACCAGCGGATCCTGCCACACATCGATTCCGTTCGCTCGCTGCTCCAGAAACAGGAGCTTCCAGCGGTCATAGCGAAGAGCGGCAAGGTTGCCGTCATCGGTCCAATAGAAGAACTCCTTACGCTTGGTTGGCCCGCTACCGGCCAGCAGAGCACGCTGATCATAGCCGTCCAGGTGGACCTTGAAGTTCTTGCCGGCAGCTTGGTACCCGGCGAGCAGCTTCTCCTTCACGTTCGGCTCACCCGCAGCAGCTACCAACGTCGGAACCCAGTCTTCATGGGACATGAGTTCGTTGATTTCAGTCCCAGGTTTGACAACGCCGGGCCAGCGGATCATGCCGGGAACGCGGTAGCCGCCCTCCCAGCTCGCGTTCTTTTCCCCGTGAAACGGAGTCGTGCCGCCGTCCGGCCACGAGAAGACTTCGGCACCATTGTCGGTCGTATAAAGTACGATCGTGTTGTCGGCGATGCCAAGATCTTCGAGCTGCTTGAGCAACTGACCGACCATGCCGTCGTGCTCGACCATCCCGTCAGCCTCAAGTCCCAAACTGGTCTTGCCACTGGACGACGGCTTGAGGTGGGTGAACACGTGCATGCGCGTCGAATTGAACCAGCATAGGAAGGGTTTGTTGGCCTGGCTGTTCTTCTCAATGAATGCCATCGCGGCGGACAAGAACTCCTCATCCACCGTCTCTTGGCGTTTTTTGGTGAGCCGACCGGTGTCTTCGATCTTCTGCTTGCCGACCCGGCCAAACCGCGGATCTTCAGTCGGGTCATCCGCGTCCGTCGCGTATGTGTGGAGAACGCCGCGCGGACCATACTTGGCGAGAAACGCCGGGTCCTTGGGATAGTCTGGGTTCTCCGGCTCGTCTTCAGCGTTCAGGTGGTAAAGGTTGCCGAAGAACTCGTCGAAGCCGTGTACCGTGGGCAGAAATTCGTTGCGATCACCGACGTGGTTCTTGCCGAACTGTCCGGTCGCATAGCCGAGCGGCTTAAGCAATTCGGCAAGCGTCGGGTCTTTTTCTGAGAGCCCCTCCTTGGCGGCGGGAAGGCCAACTTTGAGCAGTCCTGTTCGGAAGCAACTTTGCCCCGTGAGGAACGCAGCGCGACCCGCCGTGCATGATTGCTGAGCATACAGATCAGTAAAGATCGCTCCTTCTCTCGCAATGCGATCAATGTTGGGTGTGCGATAACCCATCATGCCGCGGCTATAGGCACTGATATTCCAGTAGCCGATGTCGTCGCCGAAGATGACGAGAATATTCGGCTTGCTGCCCGAAGGTGCAGCGGCAGGTGCCGGCGAAGGCGCGGCCTTCTGCGCCTGCGCCAGTGCGTCGGAGGCAAGAGTTGCCGCGACCAGGGCAGTTCCACTCAAAGCACCGTGCGGCGATCAAGCGAGTCTCGCTTTGACTTCGAGGCCATCGTCAACTCCCATTTTTCTGACTACGCATCTGAATCCGACGTGACTTGTTGATGTATCGACCGGTTCGGCATGGCGGGCCGCGGGCCGGTAGCGGCGGCAATAGTTCGGCGCGCAAAGATGCGAGCCGCCCTTCAAGACCTTGCGCGGGATTTTTACGTTGGGCAGGGTCGGGTCGTAGCTCGCATTTTCCTGCCCCGAGCGCGGATTGCGTGGAATGCAACAGGCTTTTTGCGCAACGGCCTCATGCCGGGCCGACCACCAATCCGAGGTCCACTCCCAGACGTTGCCGATCATGTCGTAAACGCCGTAGCCGTTCGGCGTAAACGCGTTCACCGGCGATGTGCGCTCAAAGCCGTCCTCGCAGAGATTTTGGACCGGGAAGTTTCCCTGCCAGACATTCGCCATGTGTCTGCCGCCTGGCGCGAGCGCATCGCCCCAGGCAAATTCCTTGCCTTCCAGCCCGCCGCGCGCGGCGAACTCCCACTCGGCCTCGGTCGGCAGATCCTTGCCTGCCCATATCGCGTAAGCGAGCGCATCTGCATAGGAGACGTGGACGACGGGATGATCGTCCAATTCCCTAAGATTGCTCTTGGGGCCGTAGGGATGGCGCCAGTTGGCGCCCTTCATGAAGCTCCACCACTGGCTCCAATCCCTGGAGTCGGTGATGCGCTGCGGTGGCGAGAATACCAGCGAGCCAGCGTAGAGCATCTTCTTCAGCGCACCGGGATAGTCCTTGGGATTCGGCACCGTCTGGGCCGTGGTCACGTAACCGGTCGCGTTGACGAATTCCTTGAACTGTCGATTTGTCACCGGCGTGCGGTCGATCCAGAAGCCGTCGACCGTGACGCGATGGCTGGGCGCCTCCTCCGGATAATGATGATCCGAGCCCATGCGGAACGTGCCGCCGGGAACCCACGCCAGGTCCTCGGTTGCGACATCATCTCCCTGCCGCTTGTTATGTTCGAGAGCTTTCCGGAGCATCTCAAGGCGCCCGAGCGCGTGAGGAGCCGACCCCGGTGCAAATTCGTGCGCCAAACGGAGGCTGGATTGATCTAGATCAAAGTTTCGAATGCATCAGAGTTTGCCCTCTCGATTGAGAGAAAGAGGACGAGGCGAAGAATCCGCTCCTAGCCATCGCGTCGTTCCGCCTCTGTGCGGGATTCAATCGCTACCAGGGCGTAACGGACATTTGGCAAGCCTACTGCTATCGGCCGCCGCCGCCCTGCGATCTTCCGACGCAGGCAGGTTCAAGAGAAATCCTGCGTCAGGGTGGTGGCGAGCCGTTCCAGCGCCCAATCGACCTGGTCGCTTGTGATCACCAGCGGCGGAGCGATGCGGATCGTTTGCTCATGAGTATCCTTGGCGAGGATGCCTTTGCTCTGAAGCGCCTCGCAGTAGCGGCGGGCGCGGCCGGCCTCGGGATGCAGCTCGACCGCCAGCATCAGGCCGCGCCCGCGCACCTCGCGAATCGTATTGGCACGAATGTCTTTCAGGCCTTCGAGAAAGCGCGCGCCCTGCTTGGCCGCGTTCTCGACCATGCCTTCCTCGACCAGCACGCGCAGCGCCGCGCGCGCCACTGCGCAGGCAAGCGGGTTGCCGCCGAACGTCGAGCCATGCTGCCCGGGTCTCAAGGTCCCGAGCACGTCGTTGTTCGAGAGCACGGCCGAGACCGGGTAGAAGCCGCCGGACAGCGCCTTGCCGAGCAGCGTCACGTCCGCCTCTATGCCCTCGTGCTGTTCAGCGAGCAGCTTGCCGGTGCGGCCGAGCCCGGTCTGGATCTCGTCGAGCACCAGCATCACGTTATTGGCGGTGCAGAGCTGGCGCACCTTCGTGAAATAGCCGGCTGGAGGAATGATGACACCGGCTTCGCCCTGGATCGGCTCGACCAGGAAGGCGACCGTATTTGGCGTGATTGCCTGCTCCAGCGCCGCGGCGTCGCCGAACGGGATGATCTTGAAGCCCGGCGCGAACGGCCCGAAATGTGCGCGGGTCTCGGGATCGGTCGAAAAGCCGACAATGGCCAGCGTGCGCCCGTGAAAATTGTTGGCGCAGACGATGATCTCGGCCTGGCCGTCCGGCACGCCCTTGACCTCATAGCCCCATTTGCGCACCGACTTGATCGCGCTTTCGACTGCCTCCGCGCCGCTGTTCATCGGCAGCACCTTGTGGGATCCGGTGAGTGCCGCGATCTCCTCGTAGAACAGGGCGAGCTGGTCGTTGTGGAAGGCCCGCGAGGTGAGCGTCAGCCGGCGCGCCTGTTCGACCATGGCGGCCAGGATCTTGGGGTGGCAGTGGCCCTGGCTGACCGCCGAATAGGCCGACAGGCAATCGAGATAACGGTTGCCTTCGGTATCCCAGACCCAGACACCTTCGCCGCGCGACAGAACGACCCCGATCGGCTCGTAATTGCGGGCCCCAAAGCGTGCTTCCGTTGCGATGAAATCAATGACCGACGAGCTCATTTGTCGTCACTCCATTGCCGCGCACGGGGCGTCAACCGACGGCACCAGCGGCCTTCAGCTTGATTTGGGTATCAACCTGCCGCCTTGGAAGCCTGCATTCACCAATGGCGTGGTGCGGCCCGATTTATCCTTGATGTCAGATAGTTCTGCCGAACCGCAGGGCCTCGTCCGTCGACCCGGCCTCTACTGTGCATGGGGTTGTTTTCGCAATTTTTGTTTTGAGGCTTCATCCGATCGAGCAGGGCACGCTCGAGAACCCACGAAACCGCACCCGTCCGCCCCGCACCGGCTGGCCGCTGACGGCATAGTTCGGGAAGCGCGCCAGGAAGCGCCAGATCGCGATCGCCCCTTCCAGCCGCGCCAGCGCCATGCCGGCGCATTGATGTGCGCCTGTGGCGAAGGCGAGGTGCCGGTTCGGCGTGCGCGCGATGTCGAAACGTTCAGGATCGGGAAACTGCGCGGGATCCCGGTTGGCTGCCCCGATGCACAGCGTCACCGATGTGCCCGCCTCGAGCATGACGCCGCCGAGCTCGACCTTCTCCGTGGTCATGCGGTTGCCGAGCTGGTTCGAGCTCTCGTAGCGCAGCATCTCCTCGACCGCGGTCTTGATCAGGTCGGGGTTCTCGATCAGCCGCTGCTTCTGGTCGGGATGGCGGTCCAGCGCGACGAGGCCATTGCCGATCAGATTGGTGGTGGTCTCGTGGCCGGCATTGAGCAGGAAGATGCAATTGTGCAGCAGCTCCTTCTCGGTCAGCCGCTCGCCGTTCTCCTCCCCCTGAATGAGTCGCGTCAGCACGTCGCGCTCGGGATTGCCTGGCTTTGCACGCCGCCGCGCGACCAGCGTTTCGAGATAGGCAAGGAAGTCCGTCACCGCCTTGTTGCCGCGCGCAGCCAGGTCAGGCGACACCACGGGTTCGAGCGCGCCGAGGATCGCCAGCGACCAATCGCGCAGCGGCCCGCGTTCGCCATGGGGAACGTCGAGCAGATTGCCAATCACCTCGATCGGAATCGAAGCGGCGAAATCCTCGATCAACTCGCAATCGCCCTTGGCCGCGATGGCATCGAGCAGACTGTCGACGAGCTTGATAAGATCGCTCTCCATCCCCGCGATCGCGCGTGGCGACAGTGCGCCCATGATCAGGCGGCGCACCCGGGTATGAGCGGGCGGGTCGTTGAAGACCAGGCTGGTGGTGTGGTGCTCGTAGAGCGGGGTGTCGCCGTATTTCGGCGCGAACTCGCGCTTCTTGTCCGAGCTGAACGACTTCGTGTTCTTGTAGGTGGTGACGAGATCGTCATAGCGGGTCAGGAACACCGTGCCGTTCGGCAGGCGCTTGACCGGCTCGTTCTCCCGCAGTGCACGATAAGTCGGATAGGGGTTGTCGTAGAATTCCGGCGTCAGCTTCTCGAGGTCGAAGCTTGCCGCCAGCGCCTTCGCATCTGCGTTCATCCCGTTATACTCGCCGGTTAAAGCCGTTATGCCGTTTTTGTTGTTCTGGTCGGCGCGCGCATGCGCCTACAGTCTTTGCACCTTGCTAGCCGACCGGACGGGAAAATGCACGCACGCGCTGACGCTGCCGACACGGCGCCGAACTGGCCCGACGATATCTTCGCGACCTTGCAACGCTTCGACGTGCGACAGGTGCCTTACGTGCCTGACGCCGGTCATTCGAAGCTGATCCAGCGCGTGCTGGATTCCTCCACCATGCGCGGCATTCCGCTGACGACCGAGGAGGAAGGCGTGGCGCTGCTCGCCGGCGCGTGGGCCGGCGGACAGCGTGGCGTGCTGCTGATGCAATCGAGCGGCGTCGGCAATTGCATCAACATGCTTTCGCTGATCCCGATCCTGCGCTTTCCGTTCCTCACGCTGGTGACCATGCGTGGCGAGTGGGGCGAGTTCAATCCCTGGCAGGTGCCCATGGGTTCGACCACGCAAGGCGTGTTCGAGCTCTCCGGCGTCCAGGTATTGCGCGCCTCGCACGCAGCCGAGGTGCCGGCGGTGTTAGAGGCCGCCGCAGCCCAGGCCTACAACGCGCTTACGCCCACCGCCGTCCTTCTGTCGCAGCGCCTGATCGGCGCCAAGGTTTTCACCAAATGAGCAAGGCCAATCTCCTCGACCGCCGACAGGTGGTCTCCACCCTGCTTGCGAACCGCAAAGACGTCGTTGCGATCGGCGGCCTCGGTGCCTCCACCAACGACATGTGCGCGGCCGGCGACCATGCCCGCAACTTCTATCTCTGGGGCGGCATGGGCGGTGCGGCGATGATCGGGCTGGGTCTGGCGCTAGCGCAGCCGAAACTGCCGGTGCTGGTCATCACCGGCGACGGCGAGATGCTGATGGGCTTGGGCAGCCTCGCCACCATCGGGCTGCAGAAGCCCGCCAATCTCTCGATCGCCGTGCTCGACAACGAGGCCTATGGCGAGACCGGCGGCCAGACCAGCCACACCTCGGCTGCCGCCGACCTCGTCGGCGTCGCCCGGGCCTGCGGCATCGATGACAGCCGGGCCGTCACGACCATGGCGGAGGTCGAGGCCTTCGCCAAAGCCATCCATGAGGTGTCGGGGGGCCCGCGATTTGCCAATGTGAAGATCGATAGCGCCAATCTGGAGCGAATTCTGCCGACCCGGGACGGGACCTACGTCGTCAATCGGATCCGCGCCGACCTGGGCTTCCAGCCGATTTAGGCGGTCCGCCCCATCCTTTGCATCCTCTGCATCCTTTGGCATCTGTCCTGCACGCGTGCCGTGCAGGCTGGATATTCTCCACTAGCTTCACACCGCATGCAGGTTGCGATGCAACATAGTGCTTGACTTCTGCGTGGGTGAGTGCTTACTCACCCAGCATGAGCTCATTGCGTATGACGAGCGACCTGAGGCGTCAATTGATCCTCGGCGCCGCAAAGCGCTGCTTTGCCCGACACGGCTATAACGGCACCACGACGAAGAGCGTGGCGGCCGCCGCTGCCATTTCCGAGGCGTTGCTGTTCAAGCATTTCCCGTCCAAGGCGGCGCTCTACGCCGAAATCCTCAGCGACGAATGCGAGGCGGATCCGGCTTTGATCGAGCTGCTCGAGCGGGAGCCGTCGACCGCCACCCTCGTCGAAGTGATCCGTGGCATGGTCGAGCATTTCCTCGAGATCGTCGAGGGGCCGGACCAGGAAGAGGCGCAGCGCCTGCGACTGATGGCCACGAGTCATTTGGATGATGGCGAATTCGCCCGTCTGCTATATGCCAAGATCGAGAAGCTGATCGGGGCTGTCTTCGTCGCCTCGCTCGAGCGTGCGGTCGCCAGCGGTGACGCGCGGCCATTCAGCGGCGATCCGCTCAACCTGTTCTGGTTTGCACATCACACGGTGATGACGGCTGCGCTGACCAGGCTGCCGGCCACGCCTTGCCTCGCGTACGGCAAGGCTGGCGACCTCGAGCGGCAGCTCTGTGAGTTTCTCCTGAGGGGTATCGGACTTAACGACGCCGCAATTGCTTCGCATCTGGGCCGCAATCAGGCCGCAGGTGCTGGCAAGGCCGCGATTGCAGAAAGTGCATGACATGAACATCGTAGCCGAACACAAGATTTCGGGCGAACCGATCGACAACAAGGCTCCCAAGCGTCCGGTCCGGCCGGTGCGCTGGTTCATCATCGTCGGCACGCTGCTGGCCGTGCTCGTCGGTGGCCTCGTCTGGTTCAATTACTTCCGCGGCCAGATGATCAAGCAGTTCTTCGCCAACAACAAGCCGCCGCCGACGGCCGTCAGCGCAGCCGAGGCGAAGTCCGAGGTGGTGCCGAACCTGCTCACTGCGGTCGGCAGCCTTGTCGCGGTGCACCAGGTCGACGTCAGCGCCGACGTCAACGGTCGCGTCACCGAGATCAAGTTCGAGCCGGGCACGCATGTCGAGGCCGGCACGCCGCTGGTGCAGCTGTTCGACACGCCCGAGCAGGGCGACCTAGCCAGTTACAAGGCGCAGGCGACCGTCGCGCAGCTCTCGCTCGACCGCGCCAAGCAGCTGGCCTCTCGCCAGTTCGGCCCGCAGGCGACCGTCGACCAGGCGCAGGCCGCTTACGACCAGGCGCAGGCGGGCATTGCCAAAACCGAGGCGCTGATCTCGCAGAAGTTGGTGCGCGCGCCGTTCTCCGGCGATCTCGGCATGCGCAAGGTCGAGGTCGGCCAGTATCTGACGGCCGGCACGGCGATCGTCTCGTTGACCGACCTGTCGGAGCTGTGGGCCAACTTCACGGTGACCGAAAAGGATTCCGGCAGTCTCAAGGTCGGCCAGACCGTGCGGCTCAAGGTCGACGCCTATCCTGGTCGCACCTTCGAGGGCAAGATCACCACGATCGAGCCGCAGATCGCAGCCGACACCCGCAACATCCGCGTGCAGGCGACGATCGCCAATCCGGAGAAGATCCTGAAGCCCGGCATGTTCGTGACCACCACGGTGGTGCTGCCGGACAAGCCGGCGGTGATCACCGTGCCTGAAACCGCGGTCGACTACACGCTCTACGGCGACTCCGTGTTCGTGATCACCGAGAAGAAGGAAGCGGACGGCAAGACCAGCCTCTCGGCGGTACGCACCTTCGTGCAGACCGGCAACCGGGTCGAAGGCCGCGTCGAAATCGTCAAGGGCTTGAAGGCGGGCGACAAGGTCGTCGCCGTCGGTCAGCTCAAGCTGCAATCGGGCGCGCCGGTGTCGATCTCGACTGACCCGACCCCGGCAATCCCGGCGCAGGCGCCGCGGTACTGACACCTAACATTCGCGTGATCCGGCCAAGCCGGATCACGCTTCTTGAGACATAGAAATCGAGATCGCCGCGATGGCCTTTACCGATATTTTCATCAAGCGCCCGGTCCTGTCGGTCGTCGTCAGCCTGCTGATCCTGCTGATCGGACTGCGCGCGGCCATGGTGCTGCCGATCCGGCAATATCCGAAACTGTCGAACACGGTCATCAACATCACGACCGTCTATCCCGGCGCGTCCGCGGACCTGATCCAGGGCTTCATCACCACGCCGATCGAGCAGGCGGTCGCCTCTGCCGAGGGCGTCGACTACATCACCTCGTCCTCGGTGCTCGGCACCTCGACGATTCAGGTCTACATCAAGCTGAATTTCGATCCGAACCAGGCGCTCACCGAGGTGCTGGCGAAGACGAATTCGGTGAAGTACCTGATCCCGAAGGAGTCGAACGATCCGATCGTCACCAAGACAACGGGTCAGACCACGGCCGTGATGTATCTCGGCTTTTCGTCCGAGGAGCTGTCGGGCTCGGCCATTTCCGACTATCTGACGCGCGTGGTGCAGCCGGTGCTGTCGACCGTCGACGGCGTCGCCTCGGCCGACATTTTGGGCGGCCAGACGTTTGCGATGCGGCTGTGGCTCGATCCCGTGAAGATGGCCGGCCGCAACGTGTCGCCGGCCGACGTTGCCGCTGCCATTCAGGCCAACAACTTCCAGTCTGCGGCGGGTCAGACCAAGGGCTATCTGATCGTCTCGAACGTCTCGACCAATACGGGCCTGACCAATGTCGATCAGTTCAAGAAGATGATCGTGAAGGCCAAGGACGGCGGCTTCGTGCGGATGGAAGACATCGCCACCGTCGAGCTCGCGGCCCAGAGCACGGATGCCAGCGTCGCCTTCAACGGCGAGCACGCGATCTTCATCGGCGTGCAGGCAACGCCGCAGGGCAACCCGCTGACGCTGGTCAAGGGCGTTCGCGCGCTGTTCCCCGAGCTGGAGCGCAATTTGCCGCCCTCGATGAAGATGAAGGTCGCCTATGACTCGACCAAATTCATCCAGTCCTCGATCGACGAGGTGGAGAAGACGCTTGGCGAAGCCGTGATCATCGTGATCGTGGTCATCTTCCTGTTCCTGGCCTCGCTTCGCTCGGTCATCATTCCCGTCGTCACCATCCCGCTGTCGATGATCGGCGTCTGCACACTCATGCTGGCGCTGGGTTTCAGCTTCAACCTGTTGACGCTGCTCGCGATGGTGCTCGCGATCGGCCTCGTGGTCGACGACGCCATCGTGGTGGTGGAGAACATCCACCGCCATCTGGAGGAGGGCAAGTCGCCGGTCCAGGCCTCGCTGCAAGGCGCGCGCGAAATCGTGGGACCGGTCATCTCGATGACCATCACGCTCGCGGCGGTGTACGCACCGATCGGGTTCCTCGGCGGCCTCACCGGTTCGCTGTTCCGCGAATTCGCTTTCACGCTCGCGGGCTCGGTGATCGTGTCGGGCGTGATCGCGCTGACGCTGTCGCCGATGATGTGCTCGGTGCTGCTGAAGAACACCGAAGAGGGGCGCTTCGCCAAGCTCGTGAACCGGGTGTTCGGCGCGATCACGCGCTGGTACGGGCGCAAGCTCGATCGCTCGCTCGACTACAAGGCCATCACCGGCCTGTTCGCGATCACGATCCTCGGCCTCGTCGGCTTCCTCTACATGCACACATCGAAGGAGCTGGCGCCTGAGGAAGACCAGGGCATCGTGTTCGCGGTGACCAAGGCGCCGAAATACGCCAACATCGACTATCTCGATTTCTATGGCGAGAAGCTCGACAAGGAATTCGCAAAGTTCCCCGAGACCGATCTGCGCTTCGTGCTGAACGGCATCAACGGTCCGCAGGGCGGTATCGCCGGCATGCTGCTCAAACCGTGGGACGAGCGCAAGCGCTCGTCGATCCAGCTGAAGCCGCTGGTGCAGGCCGAGCTCTCCAAGATCGAGGGCGTGCAGGCCTTCGCGTTCAACCTGCCGCCGCTGCCGGGCGGACCGGGCGGCCTGCCGATCCAAATGGTGATCAACTCCACGGCCGGGTTCCAGACGGTCTATGAACAGATGGAGAAGCTGAAGGACGCCGCGCGCAAGAGCGGCATGTTCATCGTCTCCGACAGCGATCTCAACTTCAACCAGCCGAACGTGAAGGTGACGATCGACCGCACCAAGGCGCAGGACCTCGGCGTCAACATGCAGAACCTCGGCTCGACGCTCGCGGTGCTGCTCGGCGGCAATTACATCAACCGCTTCAATCTCGAGGGCCGGTCCTACCAGGTGATCCCGCAGGTGCCGCGCGCCAAGCGGCTGTCGCCGGAATCGCTCGGCGGCTACTACGTGACGACCAATACCGGTCAGCAGCTTCCGCTGTCGACCGTGGTGTCCATCGAGACCAAGACCGACCCGAATTCGCTGACCCACTTCAACCAGCTCAATTCGGCGACGTTCTCGGCCGTGCCGATGCCCGGTGTGACCGTCGGCGCCGCGGTGGACTTCCTCGAAGGCGAGGCCAAGAAGCTGCCGCAGGGCTTCAGCCACGACTATCTGGCGGACAGCCGTCAATACGTGCAGGAAGGCAACCAACTCGCGATCACCTTCGGTTTCGCCCTGATCATCATCTTCCTGGTGCTGGCGGCGCAGTTCGAGAGTTTGCGCGATCCGCTGGTCATCATGATCTCGGTGCCGATGGCGATCGTCGGCGCGCTGATCCCGCTGTTCTTCGGCGTGGCGACCATGAACATCTACACCCAGGTCGGTCTGCTCACTCTGGTCGGCCTGATCACCAAGCACGGCATCCTGATGGTGGAGTTCGCCAACGAGCTCCAGGTCAATGAACGGCTCGACCGCCGCTCGGCCATCGAGATGTCGGCCCGCATCCGCCTGCGGCCGATCCTGATGACCACGGCCGCGATGGTGACCGGCCTGATCCCACTCCTGACTGCAACCGGCGCGGGCGCCGCCAGCCGATTCTCGATCGGCCTCGTGGTTGTCGCCGGCATGTCGATCGGCACGCTGTTCACGCTGTTCGTGCTGCCGGCAGTCTACGTGGTGCTGGCGACCGACCATCGCGCGGCGGCCGATTCCGAGCGGAACAAACAGGTCAACGAACTCGACCTTGGCACAAAGGTGTTGCGGCCGACCTGAGGCGCAACGCAAACCGGTCCCGAGGGCGGCAGCGGTCATCCGCTGCCGCCCTTTTCGTCGTGTCCCTGTATGGGCGGCATGCGGCTGCAGCCTCAGCCGCGGGACGGTTCCTTAGCCCGCTTGCGAGAGGGAGCGGTTCTTCTTGCTGAAGCGCGAGATTAGGGTGAGTCGTCATTCGCGCTTTAGGTTATTGTCTTGGACATGGTCTTTTCGGAGAACCGCTGCGCACTTTTCGGGGGCATGCTCTAGGCTCACCGCGGACGTGAACACCAAGGCAGGTGTAGTTTCCAAATCATGACGCTGCCGCGCATGATCGCGGCGGGCCGAACTACTGGAGGCAAGACTTGAACGTTTACATCCTGGTCGTCGACGACGAGCCGGACGTCGAAGCGCTGTTCCGGCAGCAGTTCCGGCGCGACCTGCGCGCCGGCCGCTTCCAGATGGAGTTCGCGCTCTCGGCCCCCGACGCGCTCAAGCGCGCCGCCGAGGTCCGCGATCCCTCGCTGATCCTGATCCTGTCGGACGTCAACATGCCCGGCATGAGCGGGCTCGACATGCTGCCGAAGGTGCGCGCCGCGCATCCGGACGTACCCGTCATCATGATTACGGCCTATGGCGACGCCGAGACGCGCCGAAAGGCGATCGAGCGCGGCGCCGTCGGCCTTCTTACCAAGCCGATCGACTTCGCGCTGCTGCGACAGGAGATCGACACGAGGCTCGAGCAAGCCGCATGACTGCGACCATCCTTTTCGTCGACGACGAGCCGGACCTCGAGGCGCTGATCCTGCAGAAATTCCGCAGGCAGATTCGCGATGGGCAGCTCGCGCTCATCTTCGCGCGCGACGGCCTGGAGGCGCTGGAATCGCTCGAGGAGAACCCGCATGTCGACATGGTGGTCTCCGACATCAACATGCCGCGGATGGACGGGCTGTCGCTGCTGGCAAAGCTCCAGGAGACCGAGGACAAGAAATCGACCGTCATCGTCTCCGCCTATGGCGACATGAGCAACATCCGCACAGCCATGAACCGCGGCGCGTTCGACTTCCTGACCAAGCCCATCGATTTCGCCGATCTGGAAGCGACGATCGATAAAACCATTCGCCACGTGGAGATGCTGCGAGAGGTGCGGCGCCGCCAGGTGGCGGCAGAGCGCGCCCATGCTGCGCTGTCGCGTCATTTTTCGCCTGAGCTCGCCAAGCGCCTGGCGGCCGGTGGCGAAGGTGAGGGGATCGAAGTGCAGTGGCGCAACGTCGCGACCATCTTCACGGATATCACCGGCTTCACCTCGCTCGTCGAAAGCGCGCCGCCCGAGACGCTGGGCGAGCTTCTCAACGAGTATGTCGGCGGGATGACCGAGATCGTCTTCGCGCACGAGGGGACCGTTGCCAAGATCATCGGCGATGCGATCCAGGTGCTGTTCAATGCGCCCGGCGATCAGCCGGACTATGCGACGCGCGCGGTTGCCTGCGCCCATGATCTCGACGCCTGGGCACAGGATTTTTGCGCGCGGCAGAAGGCCAAGAGTGTGAACATCGGCACGACGCGCATCGGCATTCACGCCGGGCCGGCGCTGGTCGGCAATTTCGGCGGCAACCGCTTCTTCGACTACACGGCCTATGGGGACTCCATCAACATCGCGGCGCGTCTCGAAGCAGCCAACAAACATCTGGGCACCCGCATTTGCGTCAGCGCCAGCGTGGCCGAAGCGGCCGAGAATTTTCAAGGGCGTCCCGTGGGCGACCTGATACTCCGTGGCCGCAGCGAACCGCTGCGCGCGTTCGAACCGCTGCCGCGGGCCAAGTTCGAAGCGCCGGAAACCGCGCTTTATTCCGAGGCTTTCGCCAAGATGGAGGCGGGCGATGCCGGTGCCATGCCGGCCTTTGCCGCACTGGTCGGCATGCACGCCGACGATCCGCTGGCCGGTTTTCACCTGAAGCGCCTGCTCAACGGCGCCAAGGGCACTCGCATGCAATTGGAATAGGAGTCCGTCATGACGCGCGAATTCTCCGCCGGCAACTACCGTTTCATTCCTTCCGTGTTCCAGTATTCCGCGGGCGCCGTCGCGGATGAGGGCTACGAGATCGAGCGCGTCCGCTTCGATCGCCTGGTGCCGCTCGCGGAAGGTTTTGCGCTGGCCGCAAAATTCATCCAGGAGGCGGGGCGTCCGCTGACGGCGTTCTGCGCCTGCGAGCTGCGCTCACCGGCGGCCTTCAGCGAGGAAGGCTTCCGCGCGTTCAACCTGCACTATGTGAAGACGCTGTCGGAATGGGGTATCTTCGATGGTACCAGCAATCCGGTTGCGCGCAGCAATGTCTGTCCGGAAATCGATCCACCATCCGAGCCGTCCTTCTATGCGTTCTCCTTCACGCGCCCGACGCGGTCAAACTTGCCGAGCTTCGTCATCGCCGGCGGCGCGGAGGCACGCGAGGGCAGCGGCACCTATGTCGAGCGCACGGTGCGCTACCGCGACCTCAGCCCCGAGGGGCTGCGGGAGAAGGTGCGCTTCACCACGACGTCGCAGATGGAAAACCGGATGGCGGCCTTCGGCTTCGGCTGGAAGGACACGACCGGCGTGCAGGCCTATTCCGTGCACGACTTCCACCATGCGCTGGTGGACGAACTGGTCCGCCGCGGCGCGCTCCGCTCCGGCCTGACCTGGCACTTTGCGCGGCCGCCGGTGGTCGATCTCGAATACGAGATGGATTGCCGCCGCGTGATGCGCGAGTTGGTGATCTAGCGCTGCCTCGGGTCGAGCGCGTCGCGCAGGCCGTCGCCGAGCAGGTTCAGCGACAGCACGACAAGGAAGATCGCGAGGCCCGGCCAGATCGCCATCCAAGGCGCCTGGGTCAGGAAGCGTTGTGCCGCATTGAGCATGCTGCCCCAGGACGGCGCCGGCGGCTGCTGGCCGAGACCAAGGAAGGAGAGGGCGGCTTCGGCAATGATGGCGGCGGCGATCGAGAGCGTCGCCTGCACCAGCAGCGACGGCAGGATGTTCGGCAGGATGTGCGAGAACGCGATCCGCCAGGGCGGGTTGCCGAGCGCTCGCGCGGCCTCGACATAGTCTTCCGCCTTGACGCTCAGCACCTGGCCGCGGGTCAGCCGGATGAAGATCGGAGTTGCGGAGATGCCGATCGCAATCATGGCATTGCCGAGGCTCGGGCCGAGGAAGGCGGCGAGCGCGATCGCCAAAATCAGGAACGGGCAGGCCAGCATGGCATCGGTGATGCGGCTGATCAGCGCATCGGTGAAGCCGCCGCGATAGCCGGCGAGCAGGCCCAGCGGCACGCCGATGCCGAGCGCGATCGCGACCGAGATGAGACCCGCGAGCAGCGAGGCGCGCGCGCCGTAGACGACGCGGCTCAGGATGTCGCGGCCGAGCTCGTCGGTGCCGAACCAGTGCGCCGCGGTCGGCGGCTTGCGTACCAGGCTCCAGCTCGTCGCGATGGGATCGTAGGGCACAACGATGGGCGCAAAGACGGCAAGCGCGATGAACATCGCGATCACGACAAGCCCGAACACGGCTGCCTTGCGCTTGAACAGCCGCCGCCGCGCGCGGCGCGCCGGGCTGTCCAGCTCATAGACTGGCGTGGTGGGGTTGGCTGGGAGCGTTGTGTCCGTCATCGCCTAGCCCCTCAGCCGCGGGTTGACGAGGATATAGGCGACGTCGGCGACGAGGTTCAGCGTGATGTAGACGGTGGCGGTCACCAGCACCACGCCCTGGACCACGGCGTAGTCACGGTTGAAGACGGCATCCACGATCAGCTTGCCGAAGCCGGGAATGGAGAAGATCTGCTCGGTCAGCACCGCGCCGGACAACAAGGTGCCGAGCTCGAGCGCGCCGAGCGTGATGATGGGCGTGAGCGCGTTGCGCATGGCGTGCTTGAGGATCACCACGCGCTCGGAAAGCCCTTTCGCGCGAGCCGTGCGGACGTAGTCGCTTTCCAGCACCTGGAGCATCGCGCTGCGGGTATGTCGCATCAGGATCGCGGAGATCGCGTTGCCGAGCACGAAGGCCGGCATGATGGTGGCGGCGAGACTCGCGCGCCAGTCCTCGGTGAGCGGCACATAGCCCGACGCCGGCAGCCAGCCGAGCTTGATCGAGAAGAGGAAGATCAGGAGGATTCCCAGCCAGAAATTCGGCGTCGAGATGCCCCAGAGGGCGAACAGATTGGCACCATAATCCCATGCCGTTCCCTTCTTCACGGCGGAGACGATGCCGGCGGAAATGCCGATGAAGAACGCGATCAGGATCGCCATCGAGCCGAGCTGCAGCGTCACCGGCAGCTTCTGCGCGATCAGCTCGCGCACCGGCATCTTGTTGCGCAGCGACTCGCCGAAATCGCCCGACAGAACGCCCTTGAGCCAGTAGACGTACTGCACGGGAATTGGCTGGTCCAGCCGGTGTTGCCGGCGGATTTGCTCGATCACGGCGGGATCGCGCTCCTCGCCGGCCATCACCAAAGCGGGGTCGCCGGGCAGCAATTGTTGCAGCGAGAAGATCAGCACCGACACGAAGAACAGTGTCGGCACGATCTGCGCAATCCGGCGAGCGAGGAAGTTCAGCATGATGCCCCACGTGTGCCGGGCGCCGCGCAACATGCCATGTTGCGCCGCTGAACCGGGACCCAGCGGCCGCGGTTCGCCGTCGCCATGGGCCCTGGCTCACCGGTGCAGCGCTTGTGCGCTGCGCCGCGTCCGGGACGCGCGCACATCGCCAGCTCCATCACTTGAACTTCAGCCCGACCACGCGCACCAGCCCGTCGGGCATCTGCCGGTAGCGCTCGAGCTTCTTCGTGTGCGCGATCAGGAGTTTGCGGTGATAGATGTAGATGATCGGCAAGTCGTCGAGCAGGATTTTCGCCAGCTTCTCGTAGATCGCCTTCCGCTCCTCGACATTGGACGTCATGCGTCCGTCTTCCATGAGCTTGTCGGCGTCCGGGTTCGAATACACGCCGTCGTTCTGCGGCGCCTTGCTGCGCATGAAGATGTAGGAATTGCCGTCGGGATCGATGCGGCCGCTCCAGTTGATCTGGAATATCTGGAACTCACCGGCCTGCGCCTGCTTGAACGTGGTCGCGAACTCGACGGCGCGGATCTTGATGTCGAAGCCCGCTTCCGCAGCCATCGACTGGATGACCTGTGCGACGGCCTCGTTCTCCGCCCCCTTGGGAATCATGTAGTCCACCGTCACAGGCGTGGTCACGCCGGCTTCCTTCAACAGTGCCTTTGCCTTCGCGATGTCGCGACCGTGGACCGGAAATGCCTTCTGATAATATGGATGCGTTGGGCTGACCCATTGATTGCCGGGCGTGAATTCGCCGTTGAAGACCACCTGATTGAGCGCTTCGCGGTCGATCGACAGATCGAGTGCCTGGCGGACCTTGGCCGACTGGCTCAGCGGTCCCTTGCTCTTGTCGTTGCCGATGTTGACGGTGAGGCCGTAATAGCCGAGCTCGGGCGCGGTCGACAGCACGAGCCGGGAATCGGCGCGCACGTCCTTGATGTCGGTGGCGAGCACGCGCTCGATCAGATCAAGCGCACCGGATTTCAGATTGGCGAGGCGCACCGTCGCGTCGACGATCGGCAGGAAGACGACGCGGTCGATATGAATGTTGTCCTTGTTCCAATAGTCGGCGAATTTCTCGAAGACCATGCGGTCCTGCTGGACGCGCTCGACGAATTTGTACGGGCCCGCGCAGACCGGATGCAGGCCGAACTTGTCGCCGGCTTCCTTCGCCGCTTTGGGCGACACCATCATGCCGGACCGATCGGTGAGCTGGGCGATCAGGGGCGAGTAGGGAGTCTTGAGCACCAGCTTGATCGTGAGGGGATCGACCACCTCGACATGGTCGACGCTGGCAAGCTCCGACTTGCGGAACGAGGTCGGCAGCGTCATGTGCCGCTCGAGCGAGAATTTTGCGGCCTCCGCATCCAGCGGCTCGCCGTCGTGGAATTTGACCCCCGGGCGGAGCTTGATCGTCATCTCCTTGCCGTCGGCCGAGGTCTCATGGGAGAGCGCGAGCTGCGGCACGATGTTCAGCTTCTCGTCGATGTCGAACAGCTTGTCGCAGACCGCGGAGAACACGATGCGACCGACATAGGTGCGGCCGACACTCGGATCGAGGATGTCGGGGTCCTCGGCGATGCCGATGCGAAGCGTTGTCTGCGCCTGGGCCGTGCCCACGAGCGACGTCAGCAAAGCCGACGCCAGGATTGTCAAACGCATGAAGCTCATCGCTCTCAACCTCTGTTCTATGGCTGCCGGGTCTCGTCCTCTACGAACTAACCCCGCCGCTGCGTGCTGCTTCCGGGCCGCTGCTGAACGCGGCGACCAATTTTTCCAGAACCGGCGAGAAGCCGCCGTCGGACGGGACGATCGCCGCGGAAGACGGCAGTTCCGACGTTCGGTGGCAGGCCGTTGCATGTCCGGTGCCATCCGGTACGAGCTGCGGCATTTGAGTGCGGCAACGCTCGATCACATAGGGGCAGCGGGTGTGAAAGCGGCATCCCGTCGGCGGATTGAGCGCGCTGGGAATCTCCCCCTGCAGCACAATCCGGCTGCTCTTTGCCCGCGGTTTGGGCACGGGGATCGCGGACAGCAGTGCGCGGCTGTAGGGATGGCGCGGCGCGGCGAACAATGCGTCCGCCTCCGCGGTCTCGACGATCTGACCGAGATTCATCACCGCGACATGGTCGGCGATGTGCTTGACCACGGCGAGATCATGCGAGACGAAGATGTAGGCGAGACCAAGCCGGTCCTGCAGCGTGCGCAGCAGGTTGAGAATCTGCGAGCGGATCGAGACGTCGAGTGCCGAGACCGGCTCGTCGCAGATAATGAGCTTGGGTTCAACGGCGAGGGCGCGGGCAATCGCGATGCGCTGCCGTTGACCGCCGGAGAATTCATGCGGATAGCGCCGCGCCAGCCGCGGCTCCAGCCCGACCAGCCGCAGCAGCTCGGCGACCCGCGCGGCCCGCCGCGCCGCTGGAACGAGATCGTGCAGTACCAGCGGCTCGGTCAGGATCTGGCCGACGGTCATGCGTGGATTGAGCGAGGCGTAAGGATCCTGGAAGATGATCTGCGCTTCGCGGCGGAAGGCGCGCAAGCCGCCCGCGTCGAGCGAGAGCAGATCGCGGCCGCCGAAGCGAATCTTGCCGGCATCCGGCTCGATCAGCCGCAGCACCAGCCGGCTGACGGTCGACTTGCCGCAACCGGATTCGCCGACGAGCGCCAGCGTCTTGCCGGCTTCCAGCGAGAAGGACACGCCATCGACCGCTTTGACATGCGCCAGTGCCCGGCCGAACAGCGAGCGCTCGGCGACGAAATGCTTGACCAGGCTCTCGACCTCGAGCAGCGCGGTCATCGCGTCTGCTCCTTGCGGACCCAGGTCTCGTGTCCCGGGCGCGGCGCAACACGCCTGGAGATGCGAAGCATCGTCCAGTGTGTTGCGACGCTGAACCGGTACCCAGCCTGCCGCGACGTGGGCCCCGGTTCAGCAGCGCACCACGGCGCTTCGCTTGTGCTGCGCTGCGCCCGGCGCACGAGAGGAGAGAGCCGCGCCATCACGACACCAACGGTTCGAGCGGCGCGCGGATGCAGCGCGAGAGATGGCCCGGGCTGATCTCCACGAGCGGCGGCGGCGCCTTGGTGCAGGCGTCCAGCATGAAGGGACAACGCGCGGCGAAGCGGCAACCGGCGGGCGGCTGGGCCATGTTCGGCACCATGCCCTCGATCGTTGCCAGCTGCTCGGCGCGATGGTCGAGCCGCGGGATCGAGCCGAGCAGGCCGACCGTGTAGGGATGCTGCGGCGCGGAGAACAATTCATCCACCGGTGCGCGTTCGACGATCTCGCCGGCATACATCACCGCGACCTCGTCGCAGACCTCGGCGACGACGCCGAGATCGTGGGTGATCAGGATGATCGCAGCACCGCTTGCCGCCTTCAGCTCGCGCATCAGCTCCAGGATCTGGGCCTGCAGGGTGACGTCGAGCGCGGTGGTGGGCTCGTCGGCGATGAGGAGGCGAGGGTCGCAGGCGAGTGCCATCGCGATCATCACGCGTTGGCGCATGCCGCCGGAGAGCTTGTGCGGATATTCGTCGATGCGCCGCTCGGGCGAAGGGATGTGGACCCGGCGCAGCAGCTCGATTGCCCGCTCGCGTGCGCTCTTCCGCGACCCGCCACGATGACGCAAAATGGTCTCGATGATCTGGTCGCCGATCGTGAAGCTCGGATTGAGCGAGGTCATCGGCTCCTGGAAGATCATCGCCAGCCGATTGCCGCGCAGGTCGCGCAGCGTCTCGTCGGGCGTCGTCAGCAGGTCGAAGCCGTCAAAGCGGATCGCGCCTGATATCTCGGCGCTCTGTTTCGGCAGCAGGCCCATGATCGCGAGCGACGTCACGCTCTTGCCGCAGCCGGATTCGCCGACGAGACCGAGCGTCGCGCCATTGGCGACGCTGAGATCGACGCCGTCCACCGCGTGAGTGACGCGGCCGTCGTCGCCATGAAAGCGAATGCGCAGATCGCTGATCTCGATGAGAGGGCTGGCGCTCATGATCCTCTCGCGCGCGCCGCAGCGATGCTGGCGTCGATGACACTGCGATCGGTATTGCCCCCGGGATTCCGGCGCGTCGGCAGCGAGTCGCGAAAATGCACCCAGAGCTCGTGGCTGACGCGCTCGAGCCGTTCGAGCTCGCCGAGCGGATCGGGATGGTCGTCGGCGCGAATGTCGAGGGCCGGCCATTCCTCCTCGCGATGGATCACGAGCGCGGCCGATTGCTTGCCGCGCTTGTCGCCGCCGGCGGATTCGCCCGCGCGCATCGCCGCGAGCAGGCGGCGCGGGAAGGGCAGGCTGTCATTGGCGATATAGGTCTTCGCGGTCTCGTCCAGGACATCGCCGCCGGCGAGCATGTTGCCGGCGATCGAAAAGCCGCTGCCGGCGATATGGCCGCACCAGTCGATGCAGTCGCGCCCGGTGTGAGCCGCGATCTCGCCGCTCGCATCCATGATGTGGATTTGGCGGCTTTCGCGGCCGTCGTCGGTCGTCAGGAGCGTGGCGAGCACGTCGTGTGCGTTGAGGCCCTCGCGCAAGAGCTTGACGCCATCAATGCCGTAGTAGGGATTGACGAAGGCCTGCGTCGCGATCGCGCCGAGGCCGGCGGCGATGTAGGGCACACGCGCGCCGACCGCGAAGAACCGGGTCGCAACGGCGATGCCGAACTGGCCGGTGGCAGGATCGCGCGCGATGATCGACCAGGTCATGTGTTGCCTTCAGCGTCCCGCGGCGTAGCCCTGCATGCCGCGCGGATTGGCGGCAGCGCGGCGGCGGACCCCGACGCGCGAGGCCGCGGTGAGGCGGCCTTCCGACCAATCGGGGCCGACCTCGACGATATGCCCGCGCTCGCGCAGATTCTCGATCGTCGCCTTCGGCACGCGATTCTCGACCACGAGCACGCCGGGGCGCGCGGTGCGCGGCCAGAACGAGATCGGGAAATGCTCGGAATGCCAGGCCGGTGCGTCGATGGCTTCCTGAAGATTGAGGTTGCAATGGACGTGGCGCAGGAAGAACTGCGTGATCCACTGGTCCTGCTGATCGCCGCCGGGCGAACCCCAGGCGAGATAGGGCTCGCCGTCGCGTAGCGCCATGCTCGGCGACAGTGTCGTGCGCGGCCGCTTGCCCGGCGCGAGCGCGGCGGGATGGCCTTCCTCCAGCCAGAACATCTGGGCGCGGCTGCCCAGGCAAAAGCCGAGCTCGGGAATGATCGGCGAGGATTGCAGCCACCCGCCGGACGGTGTTGACGAGACCATATTGCCGGCCTTGTCGATGATGTCGAAATGCACGGTGTCGCCGCGCACCTCGCCAAAACGTCCCACGGTGGGCTCGCCGGCGCCGAGCGCGCCGACGGCCTCGCGTTGGCCTTCGGCACGGCGCAGCTTGATCTCGCCGCCAAAGCCCTCGACAGAGCCGGGCCGGAAATCGAGCGAAGCCTTGTCGGTGACGAGCTTGCGCCGCTCGTCGTTATAGGCATCAGACAATAGCGTTCCGATCGGAATCTCGGTGAACTTGGGATCGCCGTAGAACTTTTCGCGGTCGGCGAAGGCGAGCTTGGCGCATTCGATCTGGAGGTGGATGAACTCCGGTCCGGTCGGATCGAGCCCGTCGAGGGCAAAGCCCTTGAGCAGCGCGAGCTGCTGCAGGGTCACCGGCCCCTGGCTCCAGACGCCGGCCTTGCAGACGGTGTAGCGGCCATAGTCGTAGGTGAGCGGGGCCTCGATCGTCGGCTGCCAGCGTGCCATGTCGTCGGCGGAAAGCACGCCGCGATGCGGGGAGCCACTGACGTCCATCACCTCCTGGGTGCGGCAGAACTTGTCGATGGCTTCTGCGACAAAACCTTGCGACCAGGCTTTTCGCGCACGCTCGATCTCGGCGTCGCGGCCACCGCCGCCGCTCTCGGCTTCGCTGAGGA
This sequence comes from Bradyrhizobium vignae, assembly GCF_900324035.1. Classification (NCBI taxonomy): domain Bacteria; kingdom Pseudomonadati; phylum Pseudomonadota; class Alphaproteobacteria; order Hyphomicrobiales; family Nitrobacteraceae; genus Bradyrhizobium; species Bradyrhizobium vignae. Next base: position 5,453,391 of record NZ_LS398110.1, on the reverse strand, counting down.
TGCGGGCGTAGGTCGCAGCCAGCGTCTTGTTGGTGAAGAGAGTGCCGGGCTTCGGCACCTCGCCGTTCGGAAGGTACACCGCAGCCGAGGTCGGCCAGTGCTTGCGGAACAGCTGCTCGACGGTCTGGATCGTGGCGCAGGCGCGCTCGACCAGCGGATAGCCATCGCGCGCATAGGAGATCGCGGGCTCCAGCACGTCGCGCACCCGCATGGTGCCGTAGTCGCGCAGCAGCATCATCCAGGATTCGAACGTGCCGGGGACGCAGGCGGCGAGCAGGCCGGTGCCCGGCACCATGTCGAGACCCTCGCTCTTGTAATGCGCGATGGTGGCGCGTGCCGGTGCGGGGCCCTGGCCGCAGATCACCTCGGTGCGGCCACGCTTCACGTCGTGCACGATGATAGGCACATCGCCGCCGGGGCCGTTCAGATGCGGCTCGACCACCTGAAGCGTGAAGGCGGTCGCGACACCGGCATCGAAGGCGTTGCCGCCCTTTTCCAGAATGCCCATGCCGACGGCCGTCGCGATCCAGTGCGTGGTGGCGACGACCCCGAACGTGCCCTCGATCTCGGGCCTCGTCGTGAACGGATCGGGATTGATATTGCTGCCCATGGGACTTTCACCACCTTATTTTCGGCGCGCGCAATTGATCACAGCCGATGCGTCGCCGCCAATGCGCAGGTTGCATGGCACGCGCGCGTCACGCCGTGACCGGCGCGGTGTTGACCGCGTGGCAGGCAACGCCGTCGATCAGTTCCGGCGTCTCCTTGCGACAGAGATCGAACGCCAGCGGACAGCGCGGATTGAAGGCACAGCCGGAGGGCGGATTGATCGGGTTCGGAATCTCGCCCTTGACCGGAATGCGCTGGCGGCCAGACATCGCGAGGTCAGGCACGGCTCCCAGCAGCATCTTGGTGTAGGGCATGCGCGGGCGGGAAAACAGCTCGCGTCCCTCCGCGATCTCGACGATGCGGCCGAGATACATCACGCCGACGCGGCTCGCCATGTGGCGGACTACGGCGAGGTTGTGGCTGATGAACATGTAAGTCAGGCCGAACTTGTCCTGGAGGTCGCGCATCAGATTCAGGATCTGCGCCTGCACGGAGACGTCGAGGGCCGAAGTCGGCTCGTCACAGACGATGAACTCGGCATCCGATGCGAGCGCGCGTGCGATCGCGATGCGTTGGCGCTGACCGCCGGAGAATTCGTGCGGATATTTCAGCCGGTCGTCGGGGTGCAGGCCGACGAGGCTGAGCAGCTCGCCGACGCGGGCCTCGATGTCGCGCTCGCCCTGGATCAGGTCGAAGGCGCGGATCGGCTCGGAGATGATGGCGTCCACACGGAAGCGCGGGTTCAGGCTCGCATAGGGGTCCTGAAAGATCATCTGGATGCGACGGCGCAGCTTTCGCCGCGCTGGGGCCTGCCGCGGATCGGTCATGGAGATGCCGTCGATCAGGACGTCGCCGGAGCTCGGCGGCAACAGGCCGACGACCATACGCGCCACCGTGGTCTTGCCGGAGCCGGACTCGCCGACCAGAGCAAACGTCTCGCCCTTCCGGATATCGAAGGTGACGTGATCGACCGCCTTCAGATATTCGAGCTGCCCGCCTTCCAGCACACGGTTGAGCCACGGTTTCGAGACATCGAAGACACGGCGCAGATTCTTGGCCTGGACGAAGGGAACGCTCATGCCGCGCTCTCCGCCGGCACGGTGTCATAGAGATGACAGGCGACCGATTGCGCGCCGCGCGGCAGCGGCTCCGGCCGTTCGACACGGCAACGATCGAAAGCGAAGGCGCAGCGCGGATTGAACGAGCAGCCGCGCGGGATGGCCGACAGCCGCGGCATGGAGCCGGGAATCTGCACGAGGCGCTTGTCGTCTCCGGCGAGCGTCGGGATCGCGCCCATCAAACCTTTGGCGTAGGGATGCAGCGGGTTCTTCACGACGTCCTGCACCGGGCCGATCTCGGCGACGCGGCCGGCGTACATCACCGCCACCCGATCCGACGTCTCCGCGATCACGCCCATGTCGTGGGTCACCAGCATCACGGCGGTGCCGTGGTCGCGGCCGAGACGCTTGATCAGGGAGATGATCTGCGCCTGCACGGAGACGTCGAGTGCGGTGGTCGGCTCGTCCGCGATGATCAGCTCGGGCTCGGCGCAGATCGCGAGCGCGATCACCACGCGCTGGCGCATGCCGCCGGAAAACTCGTGGGGATAGCCGTCGATGCGCTTTTCCGGCGCGGGAATTCCAACCTCGGCCAAGAGGTCGATGGCGCGGCGCCGCGCGGCCGCTTCGGATAGATTGAGATGGGTCCGGATCGTCTCCACGATCTGGTCGCCGACCTTGTACAGCGGATTGAGCGAGGTCAGGGGATCCTGGAAGATCATTCCGATCCGCTTGCCCCTGACGCGGCGCATCTCCTCGGGCGGCAGATTGTCGATACGCAGGCCCGCCAGACGAACCTCGCCGCCGGCGATACGCCCGGGTGGATCGATAAGGCCGATGACCGAGAGGCCGGTCACGGATTTGCCCGCCCCGGATTCGCCGACCACGCCGAGCACCTCGCCCTTGGCGATATCGAAGGAGACGTCGTTGATGGCGCGCAGCGTGCCGCGGCGGGAGGCGAACTCAACCTGGAGATTGCGCACGGAAAGGACGGGTTCGGTCATGGGCGAGGCATACTCATCGAAGCTTCGGGTTGAGCGCGTCGCGCAGCCAGTCGCCGAGCAGATTGATCGACAGGATCAGCGCCGCGAGCGCGAGCCCTGGAAAGGCGACGATCCACCATTCGCCTGCGAAAAGATAGCCGTTGCCGATGCGGATCAGCGTGCCGAGCGAGGGCATGGTCTCGGGCATGCCGGAGCCGAGGAACGACAGCGTTGCCTCGGTGATGATGGCAAGAGCGAGGTTGATGGTGGCGATCACGAGGATTGGGCCCGTGGTGTTCGGCAGCACGTGGCGCAGCATGATCACGGGTGCGGGCAGGCCAATCAATTGGGCGGCGGCGACGTAATCTTTGTTCTTCTCGACCAGGACCGAGCCACGCACTGTGCGCGCATACTGCACCCAAAAGCTCAGACCGATCGCAAAGACCAGGACCGCCAGCATGCTCATCTCGTCGAGCTTGTTGCCAAAGACCGACTTGGCGATGCCGTTGATCAAAAGCGCAATGAGGATAGCCGGGAAGGAGAGCTGCACGTCGGCGATGCGCATGATCAATCCATCAACGGCTCCGCCGAAATAGCCGGCCGTCAGTCCAAGCAGGATGCCGATCGCACCGGAGAGCACGACGCCGAGCACGCCGACGAGAAGCGAGATGCGCAAGCCGTAAAGAATTGCGGATAGGACGTCACGGCCCTGCTCGTCGGTGCCGAGCAGGAAGGGGCTCTGACCGTCGGCGGTCCAGAGCGGGGAGATGCGAGAATTCATCAACTGAAGCTGCGCCGGGTCGAATGGATTTTGCGCCGACAGCACCGAGGCGAAGATCGCGAGCAGAAAGAACAGCAGCGTCACGCCGGCCGCGATCATGGTGACCTTGGAGCGGCGGAACGAATAGAACAGGTCGCTGTCGAGCGCACGCCTGAACCGGCCAGGCGCGGCCGCAGCCCGCTTCTCAGTCGTATGTGGAACGACGGCTTCGCTCATGTCAGTGCGCCCGGCTAACCGTCGAGCGCAGCCGCGGATCGACGATGGTGTAGAGAATATCAACCACGAGATTGATGGTGACGAAGATCAGGGACACCATCATCAGATAAGCCGCCATGATCGGGATATCGACGTTCTGAACGGCCTGCACGAACAGGAGCCCCATGCCCGGCCACTGGAAAACGGTCTCGGTGATGATCGCGAAAGCAATGACCGATCCAAACTGCAGGCCGGCCACGGTGATCACGGGAACCAGCGTGTTGCGCAGCGCGTGGCCGAAATGGATCGCGCGCGTGGTCAGCCCGCGGGCGCGGGCGAATCGGATGTAGTCGGTCCGCATCACTTCCAGCATCTCGGCGCGCACCAGCCGCATGATCAGCGTCATCTGGAATAGTCCCAGCGTGATCGAGGGCATGATCAGGGCTTTCAACCCGGAGAGTGTCAGCAGGCCCGTCGTCCACCAGCCGATATGCACGACATCGCCGCGACCGAACGAGGGCAGCCAGCCGAGTGTCACCGAGAAGAGATAGATCATCAGAATGCCGATCAGGAAGGTCGGCAACGAGATGCCGATCAGTGAGACGGCCTGGAATACGTGCGCGAGCCAACTGTCGCGGCGCAGTGCCGAATAAACTCCCATCATGATGCCGCTGATCATCGCGAAAATGGTAGCGCAGATCGCGAGTTCCAGCGTTGCAGGCATCCGCTCCATCAACAGATTGGTGACCGGCAGACGGAATTGGTAGGATACGCCGAACTTGAACTGTGCGGCGTTGCCGACATAGCGGCCGAACTGCACGATCACGGGATCGTCGAGTCCGAGAGACTTGCGGATCGCGGCGCGTTCGGCGCCCGACGTATCCATTCCGACCATCTGGTTCACGGGATCGCCGGCAAAGCGGAACATCGAGAACGCGATGATCCCGACGGCGATCATGACGCCTATGGCCTGAATGGCCCGGCGCAGTGTGAAAGCGAGCATCTGTTCCTTTCACATGTCTTCAGCAGCACGCATCATCGCGTTAGCCCGAAACGGCAAGTCCCGGAAGCCAAATCCCGTAATGGCTTCCGGGACTTCACAACTTGTCGACACCTACTCTTCCTGCTTGGTCGCCCAGTAGAGCATGACCATGTTGTCCGCACGCTGGGTCAGCTTCACTTTCTTCGACACCCCCCAGGCGAGCGCCTGCTGGTGCAGCGGGATATAGGCCCAATCCTTCATCGAGAGTTCGAAGGCCTGCTTGATCAGGAGATCGCGCTTGGACGAGTCGGATTCAACGAGGACCTTGTCGGCGAGCTCGTCGAACTGCTTGTTGCAATAGCCGGCGAGATTGGCTTCGCCGCGGTTCGGATCCTTCGGATCGTCCCGGCAGCCCATGATGTCGTGCAGCACGTTCTGGGAATCGAGCGTATCCGGAGTCCAACCCAGCATGAACAGCGAGGTCTTGTAGCCGCCGGGCTTCAGCACCTTGGCGAAATACTGGGCCTTGGGTTGCGCCAGCAGGTCCACCTTGATGTTGATGCGGGCGAGCATTCCGACGATGGCCTGACAGATCGCGGCGTCATTGACGTAGCGATCGTTCGGGCAGTCCATCGTCACTTCGAAACCGTCCGCATAACCGGCGTCTGCCAGAAGCTTCTTGGCGGCGTCGGGATCGAACTTCGGCCGGGCGAAATCCTTCGAGGGAAAGATCTCTGGTGCGACCATCAATGCGGACGGCGTGGAGAGCCCGCGCATGACGCGATTCTTGATCAGGTCGACGTCGATTGCCCGGTAGACGGCTTCGCGGACGCGAACGTCCTTGAACGGGTTCTTGCCCTTGACGTTGGAGTACAGGAGCTCGTCGCGCGCCTGATCCATGCCAACGAAGATGGTGCGGAGCTCAGGTCCCGTCAGCGCAGTGGCGTTGGGGCTCGCTTTAACGCGCTCGATGTCTTGGACTGGAACCGGCTCGATCACGTCGACCTCACCCGACAGTAGGGCTGCGACACGCGTGGCCGGGTTTGCAATCGGCGTGAAGATGATCTCCTTCAGATTATGCTCCGGCTTGCGCCACCAGTTCGGGTTGACCTTGAAGACGGTCTTCACGCCCGGCTGATGGCTCTCGATGATGAAGGGGCCGGTGCCGTTTTCATGAAGCGAGGCGTAGCTCGGGGTCGTTGCGGCGGCGGGCGTCGGTGCCACCGCATCGTTCGCCTCTGCCCATTTCTTGTCCATGATGTACCAGGTCGCCCACAGCGCCGTCAGGATGGGATTGGGCGAGGTCAAGATGAAATCGACGGTGTAATCGTCGATCTTGACGACCTTGGCATCGGCGGGAATGCGGCTCTGGAAATTCGAGCCCTTTGCCCGGACGCGCTCGGCCGAGAACACCACGTCGTCAGCGGTGAAGGGGTCGCCGTTGTGGAACTTCACACCTTTGCGCAGGTGAAAGCGCCAGCGCGTCGGCTCTGGCGTCTCCCAGCTTTCGGCGAGCGCTGGGATGATCTTCAGGTCCTTGCCGCGGGCAACCAGGCCCTCATAGACATGGCCGAGATGGGCACTGGTGGTGGATTCGTTCAGCGTGTAGGGATCGAGCGACTTGAGCTCACCCTGATTGGCGTAGCGCAGCGTCTGGCTCGACGCTGGCGAAACTGCCAACGCAAGCACACCGGCGAGCGTCGCCGCAAAAAGACTTCGTCCGACTGACATTCTTGACCCTCTCCACTTGCCCGCACCGTGATTTTTGATTGTTCGGCGGGGCCGATCGATCCATGTTGCCCAGAGTTCTCGACCCGTGCAAGCGCCATTCCAGCAAGGAACGCGCCAACTTGCACCGCTGTGCAGCAATGCTGCCCGGCAATCCAGGGAGGCCGCCGCCGCCAACGACATCTTTGACCTGTGAAGTCTCGGGAAGAAGGGAGACTGGCCCTGCCGGCCCTCTGCGTTTCGGCCGTCCGCCTGCGGCCTCGACCGGGCGATTTGATTGACCATATCGGTCGATTGCCGAAGCGGCCCCCCGCGGCTTCCCCTCAGGTCGCTTGCGTTGCACGCCGCGTCGCGGTGATACTTGGGCAGGCCGCTCGAATCTCATCAGGAGGGGACATGAAAGTTAACATCGAAATAGACTGCACTCCCCTCGAGGCCCGCCAGTTCTTCGGATTGCCGGATGTCTCGCCGATGCAGATTGCCGTCATGGACAAGCTGCAGCAGCAGGTCTTGAGCAATATCGACAAGGTCTCGCCGGAATCGCTGATCCAGAGCTGGTTCACCTTCGATCCCAAAATCGCAGAGCGGTTTCAGGACATGTTCGTTGCGATGGCCGGCCTCGGTAGCACGCGCAGCGGCGACAAGAAGAAATAGTGCGAGCCGGACGGAACGGGGAGCAGGATCCAGGCCGGCTTCGGCCGCCAGCTCTCGGCCTCCTGCTGGCCGAAGCCCGTGGACTGTTCGAGTTCAACGCGAGCCTGCTGCTCTCGCCGCTCCTGATGCGCGCACCGAGGGGCGACGGCCATCCGGTGCTGGCGCTGCCCGGCTTCCTCGCCAGCGATCTCTCGATGGTGCCGCTGCGGCGTTATCTCAGCGAGCTCGGTTATGAGGCACATGCCTGGCGGATGGGCCGCAATCTCGGCGGGCTCGGACGGATGCGGGATTCGCTGCGCGCCCGCTTGACCGAAATCCATGCCGCCTCGGGACGCAAGGTCAGCCTGATCGGATGGAGCCTCGGGGGCGTCTATGCCCGCGATCTCGCGCTTTGGGCGCCCGATAAGGTCCGCTACGTCATCACGCTCGGCAGCCCCTTTGCCAACGATGTGCGGGCGACCAACGCCACGCGGCTCTACGAGGCGCTGTCCGGCGAGAGGGTGGAGGATTTTGCGGAAGCGCGTGAGGCGATTGCCGGCGATCTGCCGGTGCCGGCGACATCCATCTTTTCGCGGGCCGACGGCGTCGTGAACTGGCGGACCTGTCTGCTCGGCCCATCCGAGCGAGCCGAGAACATCGAGGTGCATCTGGCGAGCCATGTCGGGCTCGGCGTGAACCCCGCGGTGCTGTGGGCCGTGGCGGACCGCCTGGCGCAACCGGAGGGAGAGTTCTGGCCATTTGACCGGGCAGGGCCGTTTGCCATTGCATATGCCCCTCCGGACCGGGCAGTATCGGCCTGACGAGAAGCGCCGCCAAGGCGCCCGTCACATCTTGTGGGAGGGAATTATGGCTGACGGTAAGAAGTTGTCGTCGCTGGACGCATCGTTTCTCTATCTGGAAACGCCTGAGATGCCGATGCATGTCGGGAGCATGGCGATCTTTCGCCTGCCCGACGACTACAAGGGCGACTTCTTCGAAGACTTCAAGGCGATGATCGTCTCTCGCCTGCACATCGCGCCGATCCTCAAGGCGCGGCTGAAGAAGGCGCCGCTCGACATCGACCATCCCTCCTGGGTGGAGGACGATCAGTTCGACATCGACCGTCACATCTTCCGTGCCAGCCTGCCGCAGCCGCGCGACCGCGCCACGCTCGAGCGCATCGTCGGTTGGATGCATGCCAAGCTCCTCAACCGCGCTCGTCCGCTCTGGGAGTTCTACGTGTTCGAGGGCATGAAGGACAACGAGGTCGGCCTCTATTCCAAGATGCACCACGCCGCGATCGATGGCGGTGCCGGCGCAGCGCTGACCAACATGATCTACGACATCTCGCCGATCCCACGAAAGGTGGAGCCGCCGACGGGCGGAGCCAAGCCCGGGCAGGAGCCGCGCGACATCGCCGCCAACCTGCTCGATTCCTATCAGCAGCTGTTCAGCCAGCCGCTCGAGGCTTCGCAAGCGGCGAAGAACCTGCAACTGCCCCGCACGGGCAAGAGCGACATCGGCTCGATCCTGTTCGATAATGCGATGTACCAGATCGAGAGCGCCGTGCGTTTCGCCGGCAACATCCCGACCGTGCTCAAGAGCGTGTCAGACGTGCTCGGCAAGATCGCCGATCCGAAGTCGCGCGAGAGTCTCGCCAGCATGGTGTCACCGCCGACCATGCTCAACAGGACCATCTCGTCCGAGCGCAGCTTTGCCGGCGTGTCGATCTCGCTGTCGCGGGCGAAGGCGCTGGCCAAGCAGGCCGGCGGCAAGCTCAACGATGTGGTGCTGGCGCTCGCCTCCGGCGTGGTCCGCCGCTACCTCCTGCAATATGGCACGCTTCCGGCGAAATCCCTGACCGCCGCCGTGCCGATCTCGCTGCGCGAGGAAGGCAACACCGAGGCCAACAACCAGGTGTTCGGCATGATCTGTTCGATCGCGACCAACATCGCCGATCCCAAGGCGCGGCTGGAGGCGATCATCGCGCAATCGACCAAGTCCAAGGAGATGTCGCATCCGTTGCGCGCCTTGATGCCGCAGGTCTCCAACATCTCGATGCTGGGCGCGCCGATCATGGTGCAGATCCTGGCGCTGCTCTACAGCCGCTCGAATCTCTCCGACGTGCTGCCGCCGGCCGCCAACATCACCGTGTCCAACGTGCCCGGGCCGCGGCAGACGCTCTATGCCGCGGGTGCCGAGCTACTGCACATCTTCCCGGTGTCGATCGCGACGCATGGGCAGGCGCTCAACATCACGGTGCAGAGCTATCGCGACCAGCTTGATTTCGGCTTCATCGTCGGTGCCAACATCATCCCGCATGTGCAGGTGATGTGCGACATGTTGCCGGAGGAGTTCGCCGCACTGGAGGCCGCCTTTGCGCCACCGGCAACTGACGTCAAAGGCGCCGCGGAATAGGAAATTCGCCATGATCGAGATGCCGCCGCTGAAGTTCGTGCAGACGAACGGAATCCGTATGGGCTATTACGAGGCCGGCCCGCAGAGCGACAAGCCGCCGATGGTGCTGTGCCATGGCTGGCCCGAGCTTGCCTTCTCCTGGCGCCACCAGATCAAGGCGCTGAGCGAAGCCGGCATCCGCGTGATCGCGCCCGACCAGCGCGGCTATGGCGCGTCAGACCGGCCCGAGCCGGTCGAGGCCTACGACATCGAACATCTGACGGGTGACCTGGTCGGCCTGCTGGATCATCTGAAAATCGACAAGGCGATCTTCGTCGGTCACGATTGGGGCGGCTTCGTCGTCTGGCAAATGCCGTTGCGGCACATCGACCGGGTCGCCGGCGTGGTCGGCATCAACACGCCCCACACCAATCGTGCCTGGGCCGATCCGATCGAGCTGCTGCGTGCGCGCTTCGGCGACAAGATGTACATCGTGCAATTCCAGGATCCCGCACGGGAGCCGGACAGGATCTTCGGCAGCCGCGTCGAACAGACCTTCGATGCATTCATGCGTAAGCCGGTGCCGCGGCCGGCCGACGCTCCCCCGGAGGAGGTGGTTGCGGGTGTCGGCGCTTCGCCGCGGCTCAATCTGGCATTTCCCCAGATGATTGCCGGTTATGACGCGAAGCATGATCCGCGTGCGCCGATTCTGTCGCCGGAAGAGAAGAAAGTCTTCGTCGATACTTTCACCAGAACCGGCTTCACCGGAGGCATCAACTGGTACCGCAACATGTCGCGCAACTGGAGGCGTGCCGAAGGGCTCGATCATACGGTCCGCGTACCGTCGCTGATGATCATGGCCGAGAATGACGCGGTGTTGCCGCCGTCCTCCGCTGATGGCATGGAGAAGCTGATTCCCGACCTCGAGAAATATCTGGTGAAAGACAGCGGCCATTGGACGCAGCAGGAGAAGCCGGAAGAGGTCAGCGCCAAGCTGATCGAATGGCGTAGAAGGCGGTTTGGTTAGCTCGTCATTGCGAGCGACTCGTCCGCCGTAGCTCGAAGAGCGAAGGCGGAAGCGAAGCAATCCAGGAAGGTGTCCGCGGAGACACTCTGGATTGTTTCGTCGCAAGAGCTCCTCGCAATGACGAGGGTTATTGAGGGGGAAGCGCTTTTCATGTCATCCAAGAACCGTCTGGACCCGATCCCGCAGCCGCCGACCAAGCCGGTGGTCGGCAACATGCTGTCGCTGGACTCGACGGCTCCGGTGCAGCACCTGACGCGGCTCGCCAAGGAGCTCGGACCGATCTTCTGGCTCGACATGATGGGCTCGCCGATCGTCATCGTCTCCGGCCACGATCTCGTCGACGAACTGTCGGACGAGAAGCGCTTCGACAAGACGGTACGCGGCGCGCTGCGGCGCGTGCGTGCGGTTGGCGGTGACGGCCTGTTCACGGCCGACACGCGTGAGCCGAACTGGAGCAAGGCGCACAACATCCTGCTCCAGCCGTTCGGCAACCGCGCCATGCAGTCCTATCACGGAAGCATGGTCGACATCGCCGAGCAGCTCGTCCAGAAATGGGAGCGGCTCAATGCCGACGAGGAGATCGACGTCGTTCATGACATGACGGCGCTGACGCTGGATACGATCGGGCTGTGCGGCTTCGACTACCGCTTCAATTCGTTCTACCGGCGCGACTACCATCCTTTCGTCGAGTCGCTGGTGCGTTCGCTCGAAACCATCATGATGACGCGCGGCCTGCCGTTCGAGCAGTTCTGGATGCAGAAGCGGCGCAAGACGCTGGCCGAGGACGTCGCCTTCATGAACAAGATGGTCGACGAGATCATCGCCGAGCGCCGCAAGAACGCGGAAGGCGCCGACGACAAGAAGGACATGCTCGCCGCAATGATGACCGGCGTCGACCGCTCCACCGGCGAACAGCTCGACGACGTCAACATTCGCTACCAGATCAACACGTTTTTGATCGCGGGTCACGAGACGACCAGCGGCCTGTTGTCCTACACGCTCTATGCACTGCTCAAGCATCCGGACATTCTCAAGAAGGCCTATGACGAAGTCGACCGCGTCTTCGGCCCCGATGTCAACGCGAAGCCCACCTACCAGCAGGTGACGCAGCTCACCTACATCACCCAGATCCTCAAGGAGGCGTTGCGGCTGTGGCCGCCGGCGCCTGCCTATGGCATCTCGCCGCTTGCGGACGAGACCATTGGCGGCGGCAAGTACAAGCTCCGGAAGGGCACGTTCGTCACCATCCTAGTGACGGCGCTGCACCGTGATCCCTCGGTTTGGGGGCCGACCCCGGATGCCTTCGATCCCGAGAACTTCAGCCGCGAGGCCGAAGCGAAGCGGCCGATCAATGCCTGGAAGCCGTTCGGCAACGGGCAGCGCGCCTGCATTGGCCGTGGGTTCGCCATGCACGAGGCGGCGCTGGCGCTCGGCATGATCCTGCAGCGCTTCAAGCTGATCGACCACCAGCGCTACCAGATGCATCTGAAGGAAACCCTGACCATGAAGCCGGAGGGCTTCAAGATCAAGGTGCGTCCGCGCGCGGATCGCGAGCGCGGCGCCTTTGGCGGGCCCATTGCGGCTTCATCCTCAGCGCCCAAGACGCAGCGCAAGCCCACCACGCGGCCCGGCCACAACACGCCGATGCTGGTGCTCTACGGCTCCAATCTCGGTACCGCCGAGGAGCTTGCGACGCGCATGGCCGATCTTGCCGAGATCAACGGTTTTGCCGTGCATCTCGGCGCGCTCGACGATTACGTCGGTAAGTTGCCGCAGGAGGGCGGTGTGCTCATCATTTGCGCCTCCTATAATGGCGCGCCGCCCGACAATGCGACGCAGTTCGTCAAATGGCTCGGTGACGACCTGCCGAAGGATGCGTTCGCCGGCGTGCGCTACGCCGTGTTCGGTTGCGGTAACAGCGACTGGGCGGCGACCTATCAGTCGGTGCCGCGCTATATCGACGAGCAATTGTCGGCGCATGGTGCACGCGCGGTCTATCCGCGCGGCGAAGGCGATGCGCGCAGCGATCTCGACGGCCAGTTCCAGAAATGGTTCCCCGCGGCCGCGCAAGTCGCGACCAAGGAATTCGGCATCGACTGGAATTTCACCCGCACGGCGGAGGACGATCCGCTTTACGCGATCGAGCCCGTGGCGGTGACCGCCGTCAACACCATCGTCGCCCAGGGCGGCGCGGTGGCGATGAAGGTGCTGGCCAATGACGAGCTGCAGAACAAGAGCGGGCCCAATCCGTCGGAGCGCTCGACGCGCCACATCGAGGTGCAGCTGCCGTCTAACATGAGCTATCGCGTCGGAGATCATTTGAGCGTGGTCCCGCGCAACGATCCGACGCTGGTGGATTCCGTTGCCCGCCGCTTCGGCTTCCTGCCGGCCGACCAGATCAGGCTTCGGGTCGCCGAAGGCCGGCGCGCGCAGTTGCCGGTCGGCGAGGCCGTGTCGGTCGGCCGCCTGCTCAGCGAATTCGTGGAGCTTCAGCAGGTGGCGACCCGCAAGCAGATCCAGATCATGGCCGAGCACACCCGCTGCCCGGTCACCAAGCCGAAGCTGCTGGGCTTCGTCGGCGAGGAATCCGAGCCGCTCGAGCGCTATCGCACCGAGATCCTGTCCAGGCGAAAATCGGTATTCGACCTGCTCCTCGAATATCCCGCCTGCGAATTGCCGTTTCACGCCTATCTGGAAATGCTCTCGCTGCTGGCGCCGCGCTATTACTCGATCTCGTCGTCCCCCTCGGTCGACCCGGCGCGATGCAGCATCACGGTCGGCGTGGTCGAGGGACCGGCCGCCTCCGGGCGCGGTGTCTACAAGGGCATCTGCTCGAACTATCTGGCCAACCGCCGCGCCGGCGATACGATCTACGCCACCGTGCGCGAGACCAAGGCAGGCTTCCGGCTGCCCGATGATCCATCCGTGCCGATCATCATGATCGGCCCCGGCACCGGACTCGCACCGTTCCGTGGCTTCCTGCAGGAGCGCGCGGCGCGCAAGGCCAGGGGCGCCACGCTCGGCCCGGCCATGCTGTTCTTCGGCTGCCGCCACCCCGACCAGGATTTTCTCTACGCCGAGGAGCTGAAGGCATTGGCGGCGAGCGGTATCACCGAGCTGTTCACGGCGTTCTCGCGCGCGGACGGACCGAAGACTTATGTGCAACACATGCTCGCCGCGCAGAAGGACAAGGTCTGGCCGCTGATCGAGCAGGGCGCGATCATCTATGTCTGCGGCGATGGCGGCAAGATGGAGCCCGACGTGAAGGCGGCGCTGGTCGCGATCCACCGCGAGAAGAGCGGCAGCGATGCCGCCGCCGGTGCCCGGTGGATCGAGGAGATGGGCACGAAGGACCGCTATGTGCTCGACGTGTGGGCGGGCGGGTAGCCCGAGGCGCGTTCTTGTAGTCCGGACGGAGCGCAGCGAAATCCGGGGCGCAAATCGTGCTAAAGCTCGCGCATGATTCCCTGGGAAAAACTCGACACCGCCAAAATCCCCGGCTCCGACGAGGAGCTCCGCCTGATGCGGCGGGGCAAAGAGTTCTCCATCAAGCTCGGCAGCAACGAGCTGATGAACAGCCGTCTTTCGGGCTCGGAAGCGGCGCTGGCAACGCTCGCGGCGAAGCAGATCGAGAAGGTCGCAAAGCCCGTCATCCTGATCGGCGGCCTCGGCATGGGCTTTACGCTGCGCGCGGCGCTCTCCGTGCTCGGACCCAAGGCGACGATCATCGTCTCCGAACTCGTGCCGGCGGTGGTCGCCTGGGCGCGAGGTCCGATGGCGGAGGTCTTCGGCGACAGCCTCGATGACGTCCGGGTGACTGTCCGGGAAATCGACGTGGGCGAGATCATTCGGGCGCAGCGGTCGGCCTTCGACGCCATTCTCCTCGACGTCGACAACGGACCCGAGGGGCTGACCCGGAAGGGCAATGACGCGCTCTATGATGTGAGCGGATTGGTGGCGGCCAGGGCAGCGCTGCGGCGAGGCGGTGTGCTCGCCGTCTGGTCGTCGGGACCCAATCCGGCGTTCACCAAGCGCCTTCGCAGCGCCGATTTCGACGTCAGCGAGGTCAATGTCCGCGCCACCGGCAGGGGCGGTGGCGCACGCCATGTGATCTGGATCGCACGGAAGATCTAAGCCGCCTGCGCCGCTGCGCCATGCGCGTGCTTGTCGATGGCGTCGATGATCTCCGGCCAGAAGCGCATCGGCAAAGCATGGCCCATACCCTCGATCATCAACAGCTTCGCGTTCGGGATTGAAGCCGCCGTGTCCTTGCCGCCTTCGGGATGGACCAGCGGATCGACGGTGCCGTGAATGACGAGCGTCGGGGTCTTCACGGCGTGCAGCCGCTCCTTGCGGCTGCCGGAGGCAAGCACGGCGCGAAGCTGGCGGCCGACGCCGGCCGGATTGAGCCCGCGCGCGAACACGCGCTCGGCGCGGCCAGGATCGAGCGCTTCCTCTTCCGGGAAAGACCCGGCGCGCAGCAGCTTCCAGGTCTGACCGAAGCGGACGATGAACTCTTCCTTGCTGCGCGGCGGCGGCGCCATCAGCATGGCCGCGGCCTCGCGCGTCGGCGGCGGTATGCGCGGATTGCCCGTGGTCGACATGATCGAGGTCAGTGAGCGCACGCGGTGCGGAAACGACAGCGTCACCTCCTGCGCGATCATGCCGCCCATGGATGCCCCGACCAGATGCGCCGACTTGATGCCGAGCGCATCCATCAGGCCGACCGTGTCCTTGGCCATGTCGATCAGCTTGTAGGTGGCGGCCACGGGGATCCGCAAGAAGCGCAGCTTCAGCAACTCGAAGGGCGTCAGCCGCTTGCCGCCCGTGAGGTGGCTCGACTTGCCGATGTCGCGATTGTCGAAGCGGATCACGCGGAAGCCGCGCGCGGCGAGCTGCTCGCAGAACGCATCGTCCCAATGGATCATCTGCGCCCCAAGGCCCATGATCAGCAGCAGCGGCTCGGCATTGTCGTGGCCGAAGATCTCATAGCAGATGTCGATGCCGTTGGCGCGGACGGTCTGGGGCGGATGATGGGCGGTCACGGATCCCTCCTGCTGATCGATGCTGTATCGCACGATTTCGTTCCGCGAAGAAGCCGCATGCGCGACGCTGCGCCCACTGCTTGCCGGTTGACCGGCACCTCGCAACGGTGTGGTATGGCGGGAAAAGAGGGGCGCAAAGCCCTCCACATTGGGAGGACGCTGATGACCGACAAGATCACCGATCCGGTCGCCTTGTGGCAGAAGATGGTTGGCGAGATGGAGAAGGGTTTCAACTCCTTCGCGACCAAGGCGATGGAGACGCCCGAATTCTCGCAAGCCATGAACCGCGCCGGCGGAGTTGCTGCAGGTGCTCAGAAGCAATTCGGCGATCTCATGGAGAAATACCTGCTCTCCATGAACCTGCCGAGCCGCGAGCAGATGACCGGTATCGCGGAGCGGCTCCAGTCGATCGAAGGCCAACTCGGCGAGATCAAGTCGATGTTGAGCCAGATGTCGGCCAACTCGGGTGCGCAGCAGGTCGGCGCCGCTCCGCGACCGCCGCGTACGAAACGTCCGCCGCCCGAAGGCGGAGACCAAAAATGAACGCGCCGACGGGACTTGATTTCGCTGCGATACCGGAGCGGATCCAATCCGAAGTGCAGCGCGCTATCATGCGGAGCATCAAGGGCGTCGAATATTTCTCGACCTCGGGCCCGTCGCTCGGCTCGACGCCCAAGGACGTGCTGCAGTCGCGCGGCACGATGAGCCTTTATCACTACCGCCCGATGTCGGACGAGATCTACCGCGTGCCGGTGCTGATCGTGATGGCGACGACCAACCGCGGCTACATCCTCGATCTCGTGCCCGGTCAGAGCTTCATCGAGTTCCTGCTCAGGCGTGGCTACGACGTCTACATGCTGGACTGGAGCGCGCCGCGGCCGGAGGAGAAGAGCCTGCGCATGGAGGACTATGTCCTCGATTTCATCCCGGACTGCATCCGCCGCGTGCAAGCCGATTCCGGCGAGCAGGACGTTTCCGTCATCGGCTATTGCTTCGGCGGTGTGCTGTCCTTGCTCTACGGCTCGATCCATCAGGACGGGCCGATGAAGAACCTGATCTGCTTCACCACGCCGATCGACTTCCGCGAGATGAAGCTGTTCTCGAATTTCTCCGACCGCCGCTATTTCGACGTCGACCATCTCGTCGACAGCGTCGGCAACGTGCCGCCGGAGATGATCCTGTCCTCGTTCGAGATGCTGCGGCCGGCCTCGCGCACGGTGAGCCAGATCCAGCTCTGGGAGAACATCTGGGACGACGAGTTCGTGAAGTCTTACCGCATGTTCGACCGCTGGGCGACCGATACGCTGCCGCTCGCCGGCGAGTACTTCCGCGCCATCACCAAGGACTTGATGTGGGACAACAAGCTGTTCAACGACACCATGTCGGTGGGCGGTCGTGCCGCGAAGCTCGACAATATCACGGTGCCGATCCTGCATGCGGTCGCCGAGCACGATCACATCGTGCCCTATGACGCCGCCAAGCATCTGATCGCCAAGGTCGGCTCGGCGGACAAGGAAGAGGTGATCCTGAAGGGCGGTCACGTCTCGCTCGTCGCCGGCGCCAACGCGGTGAAGCGGCTGTGGCCGAAATTGGATTCCTGGCTTGGGAAGAGATCGACATGAGTGAGCAGCGTTCCTATCCGCGTCACGTCAAGACCGACGCCGGCGATATCGAGATCCGTCTGATGTCGCCCGCGGACGAAGCCGCGGTACTGGCCTTCGGCAGGGGCCTGCCCACCCACGACCTGCTGTTCCTGCCGCGCAACATCAGCGAGCCCAAGGTGTTGGCCGCTTGGGTCAAGGAGATCGAGCGCGGTGCGATCCAGAGCCTGCTCGCGGTGAGAGAGGGCAGGGTTGTCGGCTGCGGCACGCTGGTGCGCGACCCGCACTCTTGGTCACCCCATGTCGGTGAGATCCGCATGGTGATTTCGCCCGAGGTCCGCGGCAAGGGTGTTGGCAAGGCGCT
Organism: Bradyrhizobium vignae; assembly: GCF_900324035.1. Taxonomy (NCBI): domain Bacteria; kingdom Pseudomonadati; phylum Pseudomonadota; class Alphaproteobacteria; order Hyphomicrobiales; family Nitrobacteraceae; genus Bradyrhizobium; species Bradyrhizobium vignae. Next base: position 5,435,988 of record NZ_LS398110.1, on the reverse strand, counting down.
GTCGCAGGAGACCTTTGCCCTCGCGCTCGGGGCGGGCCTGGAAAAGCTCTCGGTTCAGATGACGGTCGACCAGCAGGCGGCGATTGCCCTGTTCGAGAGCCTCGGGTTCAAGGCGGAGGCACTGCTGCGGGATCATGTCCGGGATGTCGACGGCAAGACCCACGACATCGTCGTGCTCGGCCACAACGTCGCGCAGGTCCAGGCCCAGATGGAGGCCTACGGGCTGCCAGGCGCTGTCCAGCACTGAGAGGGCCGTCCAGCACGAGCCTCGGGGAAATCCTTGGGAACCCAGCTGGTGAGGGAGGCATCATGATGCCTCAAGTTAAGGCTGTTCACGATTTCGTGATATCGCGCTGCAACATGAATATTGCATCGCACAATTAACTCTGCCATATAAGCCGTGCCCCGGGCCAATGCGGACGGGGTGAGCCCATAGCTCAGACCAATGAGGATGGAGAGAACCCCATGACCACTGAAACCAATACCGCTTTCGAGGGCTTCAAGGACGCTTTCAAGAACATCCAGAACCTGGAAGTTCCCGAGGCCGCCCGCGAATTCGTCAAGAAGACTGCCAACACCGCCAAGGACCGTGCCGCCGAAGTGTTCGCTGGCTCCGAGCGCGTGACCGCCGCCGTCGAGAATGCCGTGACCGAGACCGTCACTGAAGCCGGCAAGATCAGCCGCAACATCCAGCAGGCGATCTATGAGGATGCCGAGGCGTTCTTCTCGGGCATCGACAAGCTCGCGTCCGCCAAGTCGATCAGCGAGGCCGTCGAGATCCAGTCGAGCCTGCTCCGCGCCCGCGGTGAAGCGTTCGTCTCGCGCGCCAAGGCGACCGCCGACTATCTCGGCAAGCTCGCCGCCAACGGTGCGAAGTCCGCTCAGGACAACTTTGCCAAGGTCTACAGCAAGACCGCCTGATCCGGCACTGTGAGTACAAACTGAAATTTGAGGCCCGCTTCGGCGGGCCTTTGTTTTAGTTTTGGTTTGCGTTTCCCGGACGCTGTGCAGCGCGCCCTGGCGATGCGAAGCATCGTCCAGACCGGCGTGGTGCACTGCTGATCGGGGTCCATCGTCTTGCTGGGTCCCGGCTTGGGGCGCATCGCTTCGCGCTGCACCTCGTCCGGGACACGCGGAGATCGGGACGCTAAGTTTGCGTCATGAAGATTCAATCCGCCTTCTCCTTCGACACCCCCGGCGATGCCGAACGCGCGGCCGAGCTGCGCCGCGTGAAAGCGCTGGCGACGCTGGTGCTCGCCTCGACGCTTCTGCTCTTCATCGTCGCGAAATGGCTGCTGCCGGTGCATCCCGTGTTCGGGTTCATCGCGGCCTTCGCGGAGGCCGCCACCATCGGCGGACTCGCAGACTGGTACGCCGTGGTCGCCCTGTTCAAGCGGCCGCTCGGCCTGCCGATCCCGCACACCGCCATCATTCAGAGCAATCAGGCCCGCATTGCCGACAAGCTCGGCGAATTCATCCAGGTGCATTTCCTGGAGGCCGGTCCCGTCGAGGCCAAGCTGAGGGAGATCGATTTCGGCTCCTTCGTTGCCGACTGGCTGCGTGACCGCAAGCGCAGTGACGACCTCGCGCGCTTCGCGCTGCGCCTCCTGCCTGAGGCCGTCTCCGCGACCGAGACCTCGAGGCTGATGACGTTCATCATCCGCCGCCTGTCCTCGCAGCTCCAGGCGATCGACCTTGCGCCACTTGCGGCCGGCACTTTGCGCGGCTTCGTCGCGGAGGGCCGGCACCAGATCCTGTTCGACGATCTCTTGCGCGTGATGCACGAGACGCTGAATCAGAAAGAGATGATGGCGATGATCCGCGAGAAGGTCCGGGCGGAGCTGCCGACCCTGCTGCGGCTCTATCGCGCCGACAAGTTTCTGGTGAACAAGATCGTGGCTTCCGCCACCGCCTTCTTCAATGAGGTGCGCAGCGATCCCAAGCATCCGTTCCGCGGCGAGTTCGACCGCATGGTGCTGAGCTTCGTCGACCGCCTCGGCACCGACCAGGCCTATATCGACCGTATCGCCGGGCTGAAGCGGGATCTGCTCGCGCGTCCCGAGCTTGCCGATCTCGCCCGCACCGTCTGGGCCAACACCCGCGCCTTCATCGAGCGCAGTGCGAGCGGTGAGACGCAGGTGTTGCAACATCATCTCGCCGGCATGTTCGTCGCCGCGGGCGAGGCGCTCGCCGGCGATGCCGAGCTGCGCGGCGAGATCAACCAGGGCCTGGTGACGGTGCTGCGCAGCTTCGTCGCCGACCAGAAGAGCGGCGTGTCCACCTTCATCTCCGACCAGGTCAAGGCGTGGAACATGTCGCAGCTGATTTCGCTGATCGAAATCAACATCGGCCGCGACCTGCAATACATCCGGTTCAATGGTTCGCTGATCGGTGGGCTCGCCGGGCTTGCGCTTTACTCCCTGGAAGTTCTGCTTCGATTGTTGTGACTTTTGCGTCACGGCCGTTAGCATTAACGTGCGGGCCTATTGTCGCCTCGCATCTCTCCCGCTTGAATGTCGGGAACCGGCCGCCTAGCTGATTCATGTTGCGCTGCGGAACGTTCAAGAAGCCGGCGTATTGGAATTCGTGCCCATTTGCCGGCATCGCGGCCGGCGGCTCTCGAGTCTCCCAGGGGAAACATTGATGACCGCAACTGCCCAGACGCTGCGCCCGCCATCCCGCACCCTGATGTTTCTGGAGGGGCGGGCGATCCACGAGTTCGGCGCATTCCTCGGCGCGCTGCCGCTCCTGAGCCTCGCGCCGCGCGGCGACGGACATCCGGTGCTGGTGCTGCCTGGCCTCGTGGCTTCCGATGCGTCGACGCGCGCGCTGCGCGCGTTTCTGGCGAGCAAGGGCTATGCGGTGAGCGGCTGGCGTCAGGGCCGCAATTACGGCCTGCGTCCGGGCGTTCAGCACGCGATGGTGGATCTGGTCCAGGAGCTCAGCGACAAGCACGGCCGCAAGATCAGCCTGGTGGGCTGGAGCCTCGGCGGCGTCTATGCGCGCCAGCTCGCCAAGATGATGCCGGAGCGCGTGCGCCAGGTGATCACGCTCGGCAGCCCCTTCGCGGGCGATCCGCGCTCGACCAACGCTTGGCGCGTCTATGAATGGGCGAGCGGCCGCAAGGCCGACGAAGTCGATCCGCAGTTCGGAGGCGAGCTCGCCGTTCCGCCGCCGGTGCCGACCACCGCCATCTTCAGCCGCACCGACGGCGTCTGCGCCTGGCAGGGCTGCATGGAAAAGACTGGCGCGCAGACAGAGAGCATCGAGGTCGAGAGCAGCCATTGCGGCATGGGCCATCATCCGGCCGTGGTTTATGCGGTCGCCGATCGCCTCGCACAGAAGGAAGGTCAGTGGCGCCCCTTCGACCGCAGCGGCTGGCGCAGCCTCGCCTATCCCGATCCGCACAGGTAGCTTCTTCGCCTCTCCCCGCGCACGGCCGCGCACGGGGAGACGGAGAACTGGCGCGCCTCGCGCGGCATTGTCGCACCCGCACCAAACGCGCTATGCCTCGCGCATGGCGCATCCGCTCTCCCGCATCATCGACCAGCTCAAGCGCGAGCCGTCGCGCACCGGCTCCATCGTCATCACCGTGTTCGGCGATGCCATCGTGCCACGCGGCGGCTCCGTATGGCTCGGTACGCTGCTCGAATTCTTCGAAGGCCTGGACATCGATAGCGGCGTCGTCCGCACGGCGGTGTCGCGCCTCGCGGCCGACGGCTGGCTGACGCGCGAGAAGGTCGGCCGCAACAGTTTTTATCGCTTGGCCGACAAGGGCCGGCAGACGTTTGAAGCGGCCACGCGCCACATCTACGATCCGCCGCCGTCCGACTGGACCGGGCGCTTCGAGCTGCTGCTGATCGGCAATGGCGAGGACCGCGACGCCTCGCGCGAGGCACTACGCAATGCCGGCTTCGGCAGTCCGCTGCCGGGTGTATGGGTCGCACCGTCGGGCGTGCCGGTGCCGGATGAGGCTGGGGGCGCCATCCGTCTCGAAGTCTCGGCGGAGGACGACAGCGGACGTCGCCTGCTGAGCGCGAGCTGGCCGCTCGATCGTACCGCGGATGCCTACCTGAAATTCATGAAGACGTTCGAGCCGCTGCGCGCCCAGATCGCGCGCGGTACGGTTCTTTCCGAGGCCGACGCTTTCACCGCACGGATCCTGCTGATCCACTACTACCGCCGCGTCGTGCTGCGCGACCCGCTGTTGCCCGAAAGCCTGCTACCGCCGGATTGGCCCGGCCGGGCGGCTCGCAAACTCTGCGGCGAGATTTATCGTGCGCTCCTCGTTCCGTCGGAACAATGGCTCGACGGCCATGGAACCAACGAGAGGGGGGCATTACCACCCGCGAGAAAGGCGCTGGAACGGAGGTTCGGCACCTGATCTTTATGTTACAAAAATATCTTGCATGAACTAACTTCTGTTATATATTGTTCCCCAACAAACGGGAGGATGCGCATGTATACTCAGGCGCTGAACACGGCCGAGACCGACGATCGCGGTCTTGAGGACGCCGCCAGGGCTGCGCAGTTCCAGGCACGCATCGATGCCGAGGAGCGCATCGAGCCGAACGACTGGATGCCGGCGGCCTATCGCAAGACGCTGACGCGCCAGATTTCTCAGCACGCGCACTCGGAAATCGTGGGTATGCTGCCCGAGGGCAACTGGATCCCCCGCGCGCCGACGCTGCGCCGCAAGGCCGCGCTGCTCGCCAAGGTGCAGGACGAGTGTGGGCACGGGCTCTATCTTTACGCCGCCGCCGAAACGCTCGGCTCCTCGCGTGAAGAGCTGGTCGACGCGATGCTCGCGGGAAAAGCCAAATATTCCTCGATCTTCAACTATCCGACGCTGACCTGGGCGGACATCGGCACGATCGGCTGGCTGGTCGACGGCGCCGCGATCATGAACCAGATTCCGCTGTGCCGCTGTTCCTACGGCCCCTATGCGCGCGCGATGATACGCGTCTGCAAGGAGGAGTCGTTCCACCAGCGCCAGGGCTACGAGATCATGCTGACGCTCTGCCGCGGCTCCGACGAGCAGAGGGCGATGGCGCAGGATGCGCTGAATCGCTGGTGGTGGCCGGTGCTGATGATGTTCGGTCCGCCCGATGCCACGAGCCAGCACAGCGACGCCTCGACGAAATGGAAGATCAAACGCTTCTCCAACGACGAGCTGCGCCAGAAATTCGTCGATGCGACCGTGCCGCAGGCGCAGTATCTCGGCCTCACCATTCCCGACGCCGGCATGACGCAGGATGCCGACGGGCACTGGCGCTACAGCGAGATCGACTGGACCGAATTCAAGCAGGTGCTTGCGGGCAACGGCCCTTGCAACCGCGACCGCATGGCCGCACGCCGCAAGGCGCATGAGGAGGGTGCCTGGGTGCGCGAGGCGGCAGCCAGCTATGCCGCCAAGCGCGCGCAGCGTCAGACCGCGCAAGCCGCGGAGTAGGGAGATCAATATGGCCACGCCGAACACGCCGCTGTGGGAAGTCTTCATTCGCAGCCGCAACGGGCTCGCGCACAAGCATGTCGGCTCGCTCCATGCGAGCGATGCCACCATGGCGCTGCAAGCCGCTCGCGACATCTACACCCGGCGCGGCGAGGGCCTGTCGATCTGGGTCGTGCCCTCGACCGCGATCACCGCGAGCGATCCGGCCGAGAAGGGCATGATGTTTGAGCCGGCGGAGTCCAAGATCTACCGGCATCCGACGTTCTATGAGGTGCCGGAAGAAGTGGGGCACATGTGATGGCAGTCGCCAACATCCAGGTCTCCGAAACGCCACTGGTGCTCTACGCACTGCGCCGCGCCGACGATGCGCTGATCCTCGGCCACAGGCTGTCGGAATGGTGCGGACACGCGCCGATGCTGGAAGAGGACATGGCGCTGTCCAACATTGCGCTCGACCTCATCGGCCAGGCGCGGGAGCTCTACGGCTATGCCGCGAAGGTCGAGGGCAAGGACAACGACGAGGACAAGCTCGCCTATTTGCGCGACGTACGGCAGTATCGGAACCTGCTGCTGGTCGAGCAGCCCAATGGAGACTTTGCCCAAACCCTTGTGCGCCAATTCTTCTATTCCGCCTTCGCCGATCCCTACTGGCGCGCGATGATGAATTCGCGCGATGCAACGCTGGCGGCGATTGCCGCCAAATCGGAAAAGGAGAGCGCCTATCATTTGCGCCATGCCTCGGAATGGATCATCCGGCTCGGCGACGGCACGGCCGAGAGCCACGCCCGCGCACAAGGAGCGATCGAACACCTCTGGGCCTTCACCGGCGAGATGTTCGCCGTTGACGACGGCGAGCGCAGCCTGATTGACGCCGGCATCGCCGTCGATCCCGCGACCTTGCGCGGTCGCTGGTTGAAGACGCTGTCGGATGTCGCCAATGAGGCCACGCTTGCACTGCCGCAGAACGACTGGATGCAGCAAGGTGGCCGCTCCGGCCGCCACAGTGAGCATCTGGGCCATCTCTTGTCCGAGCTGCAATCAATGCAGCGCACCTTCCCGGGGCTGACATGGTGACGGTGCTCGACAGCGAGCTGCGCCAGCGCGCCTGGGACGCCGTCGCGAGCGTGGTCGATCCCGAAATCCCGGTGTTGACCATCGCCGATCTCGGCGTGCTGCGTGATGTCGTTCTCGACGGTGACCAAGTGGAGGTCGCGATCACGCCGACCTATTCGGGTTGCCCGGCGATGAACATGGTCGCGCTCGAAATCGAGCTTGCGCTGGAGCGCGCCGGCTTCCATCAGCCCAAGGTGCGCACCGTGTTGTCCCCGGCCTGGACCACGGACTGGATGAGCGAGGAAGGCCGCCGCAAGCTGCGCGCCTATGGCATCGCGCCGCCACAAGCCTCGAGCTCACGCCGTGCGCTATTCGGCGAGCAGGCGGTCGCATGTCCGCAATGCGGCTCTGATAAAACCGAGCTGCTGTCCGAGTTCGGCTCGACCTCCTGCAAGGCGCTGTGGCGCTGCATGTCCTGCCGCGAACCGTTCGATTACTTCAAGTGTCATTGAGGCGCACGATGCCAGTCCCATCGTCATTGCGAGCGCAGCGAAGCAATCCAGACTACCCCTGCGGAAGCAGTCTGGATTGCTTCGTCGCAAGGGCTCCTCGCAATGGCGGCGGTGACACCAAGCCAGGGTATTTCTGATGCCATCAGCCGCACCGCGCTTCCACCGCCTGACCGTCAACGATCTCCGCCGCGAGGCGTCCGACGCCATCTCGATGACGTTTGCCATTCCCGGCGAGCTCGCCGGCGACTACGCGTTCACGCCCGGCCAGTACCTCACGCTTCGCACCACGCTCGACGGCGAAGAAGTGCGCCGCTCCTATTCCATCTGCTCCGGCCCTGACGACGGCGAGATCCGCATCGCCGTGAAGAAGATCGATGGCGGCGCGTTTTCGAGCTGGGCCGCGGACGAATTGAAGTGCGGCGATGAGCTCGACGTGATGACGCCGACCGGGCGTTTTGGTGTGGTCCCGCCTGCAGATCGCGCGCGCATCCATGTCGGCTTCGCCGCCGGCTCCGGCATCACGCCGATCCTGTCGATCGTGAAGGGCGTGCTCGCACGCGAGCCCGACAGCCGCTTTTTCCTGTTCTACGGCAACCGCACCACCGACAACATCATGTTTCTCGAGGCGCTCGAGGAGCTGAAGGATCGGTTCATCGATCGTCTCTCGATCTTCCACGTCATCTCCGGCGAGGAGCAGGACATTCCGATCCTGCATGGCCGGCTCGATGGCGACAAGGTGAGGGTGCTGCTCCGCTCGCTGGTGTCGGCGGAAAGCGTCGATCATGTCTTCATCTGCGGTCCCCTTGGTATGAGCGAGGAGATCGAGGCGACCTGCCGCGATCTCGGCGTCGCGGATGAGCGCATCCACGTCGAGCGCTTCGTCTCCGAATTCGGCGGCAAGCCGCGGCCGAAGAAGGTGCTTGCGCCAGACGCGCCGCCGAAGGCGATCGCCTCGCTGATCATCGACGGCAAGCGTCGCGACGTGCCGGTCGCCGAGGATGAGGCGATCCTCGATGCCGCGCTGCGCGCCGGTGTCGATCTGCCCTTCGCCTGCAAGGGCGGCATGTGCTCGACCTGCCGCGCCAAGCTGGTCGAGGGCGAGGCGCCGATGGACATCAACTATTCGCTGGAACCGTGGGAGCTCAAGGCCGGCTTCGTCCTGACTTGCCAAGCCAAGCCATCGTCGGAGCGGGTCGTGGTCGATTATGATCATGTCTGATCGGCAGATCAGACCCGATGAATGCAAATGCGTCGCATTATTTGACAGCTTGCGGCAACCAGCAGAACATCATGAGCAAACGTCTGGCCCCGGGAGAAGCGCGTGAACGTCAAAGCCGCCCTGTCGCCTGAGGATATTGCCCGCGCCTGTGCCGAGGCGATGTGGGCCGAGGACGATGCCTCCAAGGGCCTCGGCATGGAGATCGTCGAAATCGGCCCGGGCTTTGCGACGCTCGCCATGACGGTACGGCCGGACATGGTCAATGGCCAGCGCATCGCCCATGGCGGCTTCATCTTCACGCTGGCCGATTCCGCCTTTGCGTTTGCCTGCAACTCGCACAATGAGCGCGTGGTGGCCGCGCAAGGCCAGATCACCTTCATCAAGCCCGGCAGGCTTGGCGACCGACTCGTCGCTAAGGCGCGGGAGATCACCCGCGGCGGCCGCTCCGGCATCTACGACGTGCGTGTCACCGTGGGCGACACCGTTATCGCGGAATTCCGCGGGCATTCGCGTGTCATTCCCGGCACGTGGCTGCCGCAGCAAGACAAATAAAATGAACAAACCAATGTGGGGAAACGAGGATGGCTCTGACGAAACTCAAGGAAGGTGCCAGCACTTATAGTGCCGAGATGGACGCGCAGGAGCGTGCCTCGCGCGACGAGATCATGGCGTTGCAGACGCAGCGACTGGCCTGGTCGCTGAAGCATGCCTACGACAATGTCGCGCATTATCGCAAAGCCTTCGACAAGGCCGGCGTGCATCCGTCCGATTTTCACGAGCTGTCCGATCTCGCAAAATTTCCGTTCACGGTGAAGACGGACCTGCGCGACAACTATCCCTTCAACATGTTCGCCGTACCGCGCGAAAAGCTGGTGCGTGTGCATGCCTCCTCCGGCACCACGGGCAAGCCGATCGTGGTCGGCTATACCCAACGCGACATCGACACCTGGTCCGAGGTGATGGCGCGCTCGATCCGTGCGGCGGGCGGCCGCACCGGCATGGTCATCCACAACGCCTATGGCTACGGCCTCTTCACCGGCGGGTTAGGGGTGCACTACGGCGCGGAAAGGCTCGGCTGCACGGTGGTGCCGATCTCCGGCGGCATGACCGAGCGGCAGGTGCAGCTCATCAACGATTTCAGGCCCGATATCATCACGGTGACGCCGAGCTACATGCTGGCGATTCTCGACGAGTTCAAACGCCAGAAGCTCGATCCCCGCCAGTGCTCGCTCAAGATCGGCATCTTTGGCGCCGAGCCCTGGACCAACGCGATGCGCGCCGAGATCGAGGATGCCTTCGACATGGATGCGACCGACATCTACGGCCTCTCAGAGGTGATCGGCCCCGGCGTCGCACAGGAGTGCATCGAGACCAAGGACGGCCTGCACATCTGGGAGGATCATTTCTATCCCGAAGTGATCGATCCCCAGACCGGTGCGGTGCTGCCGGACGGCGAGAAGGGCGAGCTCGTGTTCACCTCGCTCACCAAGGAAGCCTTTCCTGTGATCCGCTATCGCACGCGCGATCTGACGCGGCTGCTACCGGGGACAGCGCGGCCGGGCATGCGGCGGATGGAGAAGGTGACGGGCCGCTCGGACGACATGATCATCCTGCGCGGCGTCAACCTGTTCCCGACCCAGATCGAGGAAGTGCTGCTCGCGACCGACTGGTGCTGCGGCCACTTCATCCTCGAGCTCACCCGAGAAGGCCGCATGGACGAGCTCACCATCATCGCCGAGGCGCGGCCCGAAAGCTGGGACGGAAGGGGTCTCGTCGATCAAGCGGATCGGATCTCGACCCATATCAAGAACACCATCGGCATCAGTTCGAGGGTTCAGGTGGTCGCGCCGGCCACGCTGGAGCGCTCGCTGGGCAAGGCCAAACGGCTCTACGACAAGCGGCCCAAGGACTGACGGATTGACTTGACCGGCGCCAGAGGCGACAAGGCCCGCGAGAAATCGCGGGTCTTTTCATGTCACCAGCCGATGCCAGGACGGTCGAAGCGCGCTGCGTGCGCCTCAACGCCAAAGCTGAAAGCGCCGCTGTGCTTGCCCCTGTGGTCGAGCGTCAGACGCTTGCGCGCGGGCCGAACGATCTTCTGGTCGAGGTGAAGGCCGCTGCGGTCAATCCGTCCGACGTCAAGGCTGCGACCGGGCTGATGCCCTATGCCGTGTTCCCCCGGACCCCCGGCCGTGACTATGCCGGCGTGGTGATCGACGGGCCCGCCGGGACGATCGGCCGCGAGGTGTTCGGCTCTTCCGGCGATCTCGGCATCCGCCGCGACGGCACCCACGCCAGCCATCTCGTGGTCGAGGCCGATGCGGTCGTGGAGAAACCCAGGGCGGTGTCGTGGGAAGAGGCCGCCGGCGTCGGCGTGCCCTTCGTCACCGCGATGGAAGGTTTTCGCCGCGCAGGTGTGCCGAAGAGCGGCGAGACCGTGCTGGTGTTCGGCGTCAACGGCAAGGTCGGCCAGGCCGCGGTGCAGATCGCGACCTGGCAGGGCGCGCGCGTCATCGGAGTGGTGCGCAAGGCGGAACCCTATGAAGGTCACGCCCGTGCGCCCATCGAGGTGATTGACGCCTCCGCCTCCGACGTCGCCGCGCGCGTGCGCGAATCGACCGGCGGCAAGGGCGCCGACATCGTCTTCAATACGGTCGGCGATCCCTATTTCCAAGCGGCGCACAAGTCACTCGCCTTGCGCGGCCGCCAGATCCTGATCGCCGCGATCGACCGCATCGTGCAGTTCAACATCCTCGAATTCTACCGGGGACAGCACACTTATGTCGGCATCGACACGCTCGGCCTGTCCTCCGCCGCCACGGGCGCGGTGCTGCGCGACCTCGGGCCCGGCTTTGCGAGCGGCCATCTGAAACCGTTCCCGATCAAGACGAATGCGGTCTATCCACTGGAGCGCGCGAAAGAAGCGTATGTTGCGGTCGCCGGCTCGTCGCGAGATCGCGTGATCCTGAAGCCATAACACACCGTCATTGCGAGCGTACCGAAGCAAATCCAGAAATGCACCCGCGGAGACAGGCTGGATTGCTTCGCTGCGCTCGCAACGACGGAGAACGTCGAGAGATCTGAGAACAATCGATGGAAGCTGCCCAGCTCGTCATCCTCGCCGGCCTCCTCATCGGCCTCGTCTACGGTGTCGCCGGCCTGCTCAGCGGCTTCTGCCTGATGAGCAGTATGCGCGGCTTTCTGACGGATGGCGACGGGCGGCTGGTGCGGACCTACGCGCTGGCGATCGCTGTCGCGATCGTCGCGAGCCAGTTCCTCGCCGGCAACGGCTTGGTCGATCTCGGTAAGTCGATCTATTTGCAGCAATCCTTTTCCGCCCCAGTGCTCTTCCTTGGTGGCCTGCTGTTCGGCTACGGCATGGTGCTGTCGAATGGCTGCGGCTCGCGGGCCCTGGTGCTGCTCGGCCGCGGCAATCTCCGCTCCTTCGTCGTCGTGATCGTTCTTGCGATTGCCGCGCAGATGACGCTCAAAGGCCTGATCGCGCCGGCGCGTATCGCGCTGGTCCAGGCTTCGCAAATGACGGTCAGCGCAAATTCGCTGCCGTCCTTGCTGAGGATGATCGGTGTCACGGAATCGCTGTCGCGCGCGCTTGCCGCCGCCGCGACCGTCATCGCGCTCGTCCTGTTCGCCTTCGCGCACCCGGCGTTCCGCCGTTCGCCGGGGCAGATCGCGGCAGGTGTCATTGTGGGCCTGCTCGTTGCCGCCGGCTGGTACGTCACCGGCTATCTCGGCGCCGACGACTTCAATCCGGTCCCAGTGACCTCGCTCACCTTCGTCGCGCCGATCGCTGATAGCCTGCAATACGCCATGCTCTCGACCGGGCTGACGCCGAACTTTGGCGTTGCGACGGTTGCCGGCGTCTTCGCCGGTAGTCTGGTGACGGCGCTCGCTACCGGCCGCTTCAAGCTCGAAGGCTACTCCTCACCACGCCACATGCTGCGCTCGGGCACCGGGGCTGCGCTGATGGGGATCGGCGGCGTGATGGCGTTCGGCTGCTCGATCGGTCAGGGGCTCACGGGCGTCTCGACGCTCGCTCTTGGCTCCTTCGTCGCGGTTGCCGGCATCCTGCTCGGCACCGCGGCGGGCCTGCGCGGAAGCTTGCGCGTTCAGCCGCTCGCAGTGGCCTGACTGCGCAACAACCGATCGCCTAGCGTCGCAAGACCGATGCCGGTGACGATCAGTCCGGCCGCGACCGCAAGGCTCGCGTCGATCGGCTCACTCAGGAGGATCGCGGCGCTGGCGATGCCGACCAGCGGCGTTCCTGTGGTGCCCAGCGCCGTCGTCAGCGCCGAGATGCTCTTGTTGACCATTGACATCGCCCAATAGGCCAGCGCCGTCCCGATCAGGCCGGAATACAGGAACAGCAGGGCGAGCCTCCACGACCATTCCACGTGCGGCAGGCCGTCCGTGACCAGCGCCGATCCTGTCAGCACGATCGTCGCGACCAGCACCTGCCAGATCAGGAGCTGGAGCGGCGACGCGATCCAGCGGTGCGCGCGGATATAGATGATGTTGGCGGCCCACGAGATCGCGGCCAGGATGACCATGCCGGCGCCGAGCACGACGTTCGCATTGGCCCAGTCAATGGACGTAGGGTTCAGGATCACGGCAAGGCCGATCAGCCCGAGCAGGGCGCCGGCGAGCTTTGGCGCGGTCAGCGTATCCTTCCCCAGTAGCGGCGCGGCGATCGCGACCCAAAGCGGCGTGGTGTAACCGAGCACGATGGCCTTGCTCGCGGGCAGGAAGCGCACACCAGCCGCAACCAGGACCGAGAACAGCGTCATGTGCAACAGCGCCACGCTCAAGACGACAGGAATGTCGCGCCGCTCCGGGATGACCAGATTGTTGCTGAGGCCAAGGATCACGAACAATCCAGCCAGCGCGATCCAGCTCCGGATCGCCGACGTCCATAGGGGTGGAAGGAATTGGACGAGCTGCTTCGTCACCGACCAGTTCACGCCCCAGGCCAGCACGACGATGAGGAACAGGCCGACGGCGGCGCGAGGCGACAGCGAATTCATCTGGAGGTCCTTGAAGCAATCCGGCTCGGCGCATAGCATCTCATCTGGCACTTGAAAAAGGACCAGATGGGAGAAAAACAAGGTGCCAGTTTCGGAAGAAGTGATCCCGGCTCTGATCGACTTGAAACGGTCGGACGACGAGGGGCTGATGGCGCAGCTGACGAGCCAGCTTAGAGAGCTGATCCGAGCGGCCGCCTCGGTAAAGGCCGCATGCTGCCATCCAGCCGTCGGCTCGCGCGCGATCTCGGCGTCTCCCGGAACACCGTCACTTATGCGTTCGAGCAGCTTGCTGCCGAAGGATATGTCGAGGCCTCGCACGGCCGCCGTCCGGTGGTCGCGTTCGACGGCCACGAGCATATCGAACGGACCGGCACCGCTACGTCGAGCGTACGTTCTGCCAGGCCGCGGCTCTCCCCCTGGGCTTCGGGGCTGAAGCAGACCGACTGGCCGATGTCCTATCAGGCGCAGCTGAAGCCGTTGCGTCCGGGGCACGCCGATTTCAGGGAGTTTCCGAACGAGGTCTGGGCGCGCTGTCTGCGCCGCAGTGCCGTAGGTGCGGCCAAGCGCGGGCTCGGATCAGTGAATCGAACACGCCTGTGCGAGGCGCTGGCGCATTATCTCGTCACCAGCAGAGGCGTTCGCGCCACGGCGGAGCAGATCATGATCCTGCCGAGCGCGCAGGCCGCACTAACCTTGATCGCGGCAGCGCTGATTTCGCCCGGCGACGACGTCTGGGTCGAGGATCCCGGTTATCCCGGTGCCGCGGCCGCCTTCCGGGCCTCCGGCGCGCGCGTCACCGGTATCGGTCTGGACGAGCAGGGCATGCAACCGATGCGGGGCCGTGCGGCGCCAAAGCTGATCTTCATGACACCCTCGCATCAGCATCCGACCGGGCGGCTGATGTCGCTGGCGCGCCGTACCGAATTTCTCGGCCTGAGCAGGCCCGGCAAGACCTGGATTGTCGAGGACGATTACGACGGCGAATTCCATTATGACAGCCGGCCGGTGCCGGCCTTGCAAGGGCTCGATGCCCACGGTCGCGTGTTCTATGTCGGCACCTTCTCGAAGGTGATGACGTCGGATATCCGGCTCGGCTATCTCGTCGCGCCCCCGGCGTTGGTCAGCACGCTGGAGATCGCGCAGCGGCACATCGGGCTGATCGCGTCCAGCCACATTCAGGAGGCGCTGGCCGAATTCATCGCCGACGGCCATTTCCTCGCGCATTTGCGCCGGATGCGCCGGCTCTATCGCGCGCGCCGCGATCACCTTGTCGAGGAACTGGAGCGACAGCTGGGCGGGATGCTCTCGGTCGAAGTGCCTCCTGGCGGCATCCAGCTCATTGCCCGTCTCCAGCGCGGTCGCACTGATCGGGCGGCGGTAAAGCGGTTGGTCGCGGCGGGCGTCGAAACGCGCGCATTGTCCAGCCTGGCGCTCGGTCAGCCGCGCGATCACGGCCTGCTGCTCGGCTTCGCGGCCTGGCGCGAAAGCGAGATCAGCGCGGCCGTGCGGACGATGGCGTCGTGCTTGTAGCGATGGCGTGCTAGTCCGCGGCCTTCGTCACGATGCGGATCTCCGATGTCAGCGTGCGGTGCACCGGGCACTTGTCGGCGATCTCCATCAGCTTCTTGCGCTGCTCGGCATCGAGCGCGCCATCCATCGCGATGTCGCGTTCGATCTGGTCGAGCATGCCCTCGCGTGTCTCGCACTCGGCACAATCCTTGGCGTAGATCTTCGAATGTTTCAGCGTAACCGTGACGCGGTCGAGCGGCAGCGATTTGCGGTCGGCATAAAGGCGCATGGTCATGGAGGTGCAGGCGCCGAGGCCGGCGAGCAGGAAATCATAGGGGCCGGGGCCGGCATCCTCGCCGCCGGCCGCGACCGGCTCGTCCGCCACCAGATGATGCGGGCCGATGGTGATGATCTGGTTGAACTTGCTCTTGCGCGTCTCCTGCACCACAACCCGGCGCGGCGCCTCAGGGAGATCGACCACCTTGGCGGGCTTTGCGATCTCGATATAGCGGCTCGCCCAGGCGGCGATGACGTCGGCCGCGTAGAGCGCGTCAGTGGGCTTCGTCAGCAGATGATCGGCATGATCTAGCGAGACGAAGCTCTTGGGATGCCTAGCTGCAACGAAGATCTTCGTCGCGTTGTCGATACTGACGGTATCGTCGACCGGCGAGTGCATCACCAGCAGCGCCTTGTGCAGGCCGGTGACGTCCTTCATCAGCTCGTGCTCGACGATGTCGTCGAGGAATTCACGCCTGATCCGGAATGGGCGGCCCGCAAGCGACACTTCGATCTCGCCCTGCGTGCGGATGTTGTCGATATGCTCTTTGAACAGATTGGTGACGTGGGCGGGATCGGAGGGCGCCGCAATGGTCGCGACCGCCTTGGCTTCGGGAATTCGTCCTGCAGCCGCGAGGATCGCTGCGCCGCCGAGGCTGTGGCCGATCAGGATAGACGGCGCCCTGCGGGCACTGCGCAGATGATCGGCGGCCCGGACGAGATCGGCGACATTGGAGGAAAAGGTCGAATTGGCGAAATCGCCTTCGCTGGAGCCGAGACCGGTGAAGTCGAAGCGCAGCACCGCGATGCCCCTGGCCGCCAGTGCCACAGAAATCCGCTTGGCCGCCAGCGTGTCCTTGCCGCATGTGAAGCAGTGCGCGAACAGCGCGAAAGCTGCGGGCTCGCCGTCGGGCAGCTCCAGCGCGGCCGCGAGCTGATGGCCGCCTTCGCCGGTGAATTGAAAGCGCTCCGTCGGCATGGGCTTTCCCCGTTCTTGCTTGAACCTAATCCCCCGAGTAGCGCTGCTCGGCCCAGGGATCGCCGCGGTTATGATAGCCGCGGACTTCCCAGAAGCCCGGCGCATCCTCGGTCAGGAATTCGATGGCCTGCAGCCATTTCGCGCTCTTCCAGAAATACAGATGCGGCACGACCAGCCGCACGGGGCCGCCATGCTCCTCCGTGAGCGGCTGGCCCGACCAGCTGTGGGCGAGCAGCGCGTCCTCGGCGGCAAAGTCCTCCAGCGCGAGATTGGTGGTGTAACCGTCATAGGAATGCAGCACGACGAAGCGCGCATCCTCGCGCGGCTGGCAGGCCGCGAGCAGCTCACGCGTCGCGAGCCCCTCCCACTCATTGTCGTAGCGCGACCAGGTCGTCACGCAGTGGATATCGGAGGTGAAGCGGGCCTGTTTCTGCGCGGTGAATTCGTCGAAGGCCCAAAACACGGGACGCTCGACCGCGCCGTAGACGTCCAGCCGCCAACGTTCGCGCGACACCGGCGGCACGACGCCGAGATCAAGCACCGGCCAGTCTTTGGTCAGATGCTGGCCGGGCGGCAGCCGCTGATCGTCCGGGCGCGTAATCTTGCCGGTGAGGAACCGGCCCTCGCGCGCCCATCTCTCCTTGGTGCGCGTCAGCTTGCTGTCGGATGGCGTCTCGTCGGTCATGGCCTACTCGTGGCGATGCATTGCGGAGGCGTGTTTCGTGTCGCGCATGGTGGAATAGATGATCAGCGACAGGCAGATGATGCCGGCAAGATAGAAATAGAACCAGTCCTCGTGCCCGATGCTCTTGAAGTAGAGCGCGATCGCCGGCGCCGTGCCGCCGAAGATCGAGACCGTGATCGCATAGGGCAGGCCGACGCCGAGCGCGCGGACATTGGTGGGAAACAGCTCGGCCTTCACCACCGCGTTGATCGAGGTGTAGCCGGCGACGAACAGCCAGGCGCAGCAGATCAGGATGAAGGCCATGAAGGGCGACTTGGTCTCCTTCAGGGTCATCAGCAGCGGAACGGTCGCGAGCGTGCCGGCGATACCGAAGAAGATCAGCAGCGGCTTGCGGCCGATCTTGTCGGAGATCGCGCCGTAGATCGGCTGCAGGATGGTCGCGAAGATCAGCGAGCCGAAGATCACGAACGTGGTCTGATCCTCGGTCAGCCCGACCGAGAGCTTGACGAAGGTCTGCATGTAGGTGGTGAAGGTGTAGAACGCCGCGGTGCCGCCGGCGGTGAGGCCGACGACCAGCAAGAGCTCGCGCGGATAGCGCAGCAGATTGGTGATCGAGCCGGTCGGCTTCACCACCTTCTTGGCCTCCTCGAACGCCTCGGTCTCGTGCAGGCCGCGCCGCATCACCGCGGCGAAGATCGCGAGCCCCGCGCCGATCGCGAACGGGATGCGCCAACCCCAGGCCTTCAGCTCCTCCGGCGTCAGGAAGACCTTTTGCAGGAGCAGCAGCACGATAATCGCGGTGAGCTGGCCGCCGATCAGGGTGACGTACTGGAAGCTGGAATAGAAGCCGCGATGCTTGGGGTCGGCGACCTCGCTGAGATACGTGGCGCTGGCGCCGTATTCGCCGCCGAGGCTCAAGCCCTCGATGACACGGGCGAGGGCCAGGATGACAGGCGCGGCAAAGCCGATCGTGGCATAGGTCGGCGTCAGCGCGATGATCAGCGAGCCGAAGCACATGAAGACGACGGACAGCGTCAGGGAGATGCGCCGGCCGAAATGGTCGGCGAGATAGCCGAAGAACCAGCCGCCGAGGGGACGCATCAGGAAGGTCGCCGCGAACACCACGGCGGCGTTCAATTGCTGCACGACAGGATCGTTACCGGGGAAGAAGGCAGGGGCGAAGTAGAGCGCAAACGCCGTATAGGCGTAGAAATCGTACCATTCGACGAGGTTGCCGACGGAGCCGATGAAGATCGCCTTGATCCGCCGCTCGGCGTCGGCGACGTCAAAATGCTCAGAGGCCGGCTTGGTTGCTTGCACTGTCACGTCCGGCCTCTCCGTATCTCTGCTGGAGGGGCCTACATCGCCTTTCCGAGCAGAAATGGCAACTGGCGGGGGCCTCTCACCGTGCCCTGTGACCAGGTCACGGTGCCTGCCGGATCCAGCCGGAAGTCCGGAATCCGCTTCAGCCATTCCTCCAGCGCAACCTGCATTTCCATGCGCGCCAGGTTGGAACCAACACAACGGTGAATGCCGAGGCCGAAGGCTGCGTGGCGGTTCTCGCGGCGGTCGATCACGACTTTGTCAGCGTCCGGAAACATTTTGGGGTCGCGGTTCGCGGCCGGGAAGGACAGCAGCACCATGTTGCCCGGCTTGACCGGACAGCCTGAAATCGTCGTCTCCTTGACCACCTCGCGCGCCATCGTCACCGGGGAATAGGCGCGCAGCAGCTCCTCCACCGCGGTCGGGATCAGCCCGGGCTCGGCGATCAGCCGCTCGCGATCGGCGGGCGTTTTCGCAAGATGCCAGAGCGAGGAGCCGATCGCGCTCCAGGTGGTGTCGATGCCGGCGATCAGCAGCAGGCGCAACGACCCCAGCACGTGAGTGTCCTCGAGCGGATTGCCGTCCTTGTCCCTGGCATTCATCAGGTAGGAGATCAGGTCGTCGGTGGGCTTGTTCTTGCGCGCTTCGATGTGGCCGCTGAAATAGGCGCTCATTTCCTGCACGGCCTGGAGCAGCTTACTCTCATCCGTGATGCCGAGCTCCAGGATCATGTGGATCCAGTTGATGAAGAGCTCGCTGTCGCTCTCGGGAATGCCGAGCATGTGCGCGATCGCGCGCACCGGAATGTGCTTCGTGTAGCGCGCCGCAGCGTCCACGCTCTTCTCGGCAATGAAGTCGTCGATCAGCTCGTTGCAGATGGCGCGGACCCGCGGCTCGAGCTTCTTCATCGCGTCCGGCGTGAACGGCGGCAGCAGCAATTGCTTGGCCGGCTTGTGCACGGGCGGATCGGAGGTGATGGGCGGAGCGGCGTTCTTGCTGGTGATTTCCGGCCGCACGTCACGGACGATGATGCGGCGGGAGGAGAAATGCTCGGTATCGTTGGCGATCTCGCGCACCGCCTCATAGGTCGTCGGCAGGTAGCAGCCGAGGAAGCGTTGCGTGTGCACGACCGGACTCGCGGCGCGCAGCTCGTCCCAGATCGGGAACGGGTTCTCCGTCCATTGTGGATCGGTGTGGTCGAAATCATGGACCCAGTCGGTCACGGGCGCATGGGCGGCGGGCTGGTTGACGTCGGACATGGCAGGCAATCCCTTGGCTCGTGTTCGCTGAAAGCACGCGGGGCGGCCGCGGCCGCGCTACTCCTCGATCACATCAATCGCGATTTCCGGGCAGTTGGATTTCGCCAGCCAGGCCTTGTCCTCGAGCCCCGGCGGCACGGTGCCGTCGCCGGTTTCGTGCGCGTTGCCATATTCGTCCAGCTCGAAAAGTTCCGGCGCGAGTGCATTGCAGCGGGCATGGCCCTGGCATTTATCGGGATCGACGTGGACCTTCAATCGCTCTGCCATTGCGGCTCCCTTGGTCGTGCGCGCAGAGCCCGAAGGCGGCGCGTTTCCTCACCTGAATTCTATTTAAGTTATATCCTATTACATTCGCGATGGACTTCCCCTGTCAAGCGCAAACTTATAGCGGACAGTCTCGCAAATCGTGCGAAAACGTCACCAAATGTCGCGAAAGTTTCCAAACCCCGACGAGATCGACTTGGAACCTGTCGTCAAGCTGTTCAAGTCCTCGGTGCCGCCACCTGGTTGCTCACCGAGATTGATCCCGGACGATCACACCGTTGCCTGGGCCCTTCGCGATCTTGGCATAGGCTTCCCCGAGTTTGGCACCGTCAGCCTGACGGAGCTCGCAGCCTTTCGCGGGCAATCAGAGTCGGGATCGAACGCGATCTTCACGGGCACGCGGGCCGATCTCGGCTGATGTTCAAACCGCCAGTAAAGCGTTGGATCGAGCATCAGGTTTCCCGGTTTCCCCAACGGTCTTTCCCAGGCTCAATCACCCGTTGGTCCGCCAGTTGCAGCCGCAAGCTGGCGGACCTGTCCTTTAAAGATCTCTCAGGCGCCGGGCCGCTGTCCCAACCAGCCTGGGCTCGGCTCGCCTCTCACTTCGCCAAAGTAGATCGCAAAGGTTTGGCGCCACCTTTCGACCAAGGCTCGATTTTCCATGAAGCGTGGAAGCTCGGCGAAATTGGAGTTTGCATAGTCCCAAACCGGCTTCAGGCCGCCTTGCGGCTGCACGTCCGTGCGAACGGACCAGCCGTTATAGGCCTTGCGCTGGTTCTTCTCCGAGATCTGGCAATTCATGTACAGCTTGGCAGCAGCCTTGTGAGGTGCCTCCTTGAGGATCGCGGCTCGTTGCCCCCAAGCAAGGAATGGATGTCCGTCCGCGATGGCCCATTTCACCGGCGCGTTGGCCGGTGTCGTCAGCGATCCGGATCCGCCGAGACCGAGGATGATGATGATGTCCCGACCCCGGCGCTTCATCTCAGCGGCAAGCCCGCTGATCTTCAGGATCTCCGACACGCCGATCGACGAAAGGCGGCGGGAGGGGCGGAATAATGCCGAGCTGTGAAGAGGCGCGTTCATCTATCTTTTCTTTACGCCACGTCGAACTTGACGCCCTGCGCGAGCGGCAATGTGCGGCCGAAATTGATCGTATTGGTCGCGCGGCGCATGTAAGCCTTCCAGGCATCCGAGCCCGACTCGCGTCCACCGCCGGTTTCCTTCTCGCCTCCGAAGGCGCCGCCGATTTCGGCGCCGGATGGGCCGATATTGACATTGGCAATGCCGCAATCCGATCCGCGCGCCGACAGGAACGCTTCGGCCTCGCGAAGGTCGTTGGTGAAGATCGAGGACGAGAGTCCCTGCGGCACTGCGTTGTGCAGGTCGAGCACCGCATTGAAGTCGCGGTATTTGATCACGTAGAGAATGGGCGCGAAGGTTTCGTGCACGACCGGGCCAGTCTGTTCTGAAATCTCGACCAGCGCCGGGCGAACATAATACGCCTCATCGGCGCCGTCGGCGAAAACGCGCTCGCCGCCGAACACCTTGGCGCCCGCGGCGCGCGCCTCGCTCAGTGCCTTCTGCATCGAGGCGAAGGCTGCGGCGTCGATCAGCGGACCGACCAGGGTGCCGTCCTTGAGCGGGTCGCCAATGGTGACGGATTCATAGGCGCGCTTCAGTCGCGGCACGAACGTGTCATAGACGCTTTCGTGGACGAAGAGGCGTCGCAGCGTCGTGCAGCGCTGGCCTGCCGTGCCCATGGCGGCAAATGCGACGCCGCGCAGGGTCAGGTCGAGGTCAGCCGTCGGCGCGACAATTGCGGCGTTGTTGCCGCCGAGTTCGAGAATCGCGCGGGCAAAGCGTTTCGCGAGGCGCGGTCCGACGATACGCCCCATCGCCGTCGAGCCGGTTGCCGACACCAGCGGGACCTTGGCGTGATCGACAAGAATTTCGCCGATCTCGCGGCCGCCGAAGAGAACGGTGGACAGCGCGTCCGGCGCCTTGCCGCCTTCCGCCTTGAAGCGCGCGAGTGCGCGATCGAACAGTGCTTCCGTCGCAAGGGCCGTCAGCGGCGTCTTCTCGGACGGCTTCCAGACGATGCTGTTGCCGCAAATCAGCGCCAGCGCCGCGTTCCAGGACCATACGGCAACTGGGAAGTTGAACGCCGAGATGATCCCGGTGACGCCGAGCGGATGCCAGCTTTCCATCATCCGGTGGTCGCTGCGCTCCGTCGCGATGGTCAGGCCATAGAGCTGGCGCGACAGACCCACCGCGAAATCGCAGATATCGATCATCTCCTGGACCTCGCCGAGGCCCTCGGAGGCAATCTTGCCGGCCTCGATCGACACGAGCCTGCCGAGCGCCTGCTTGTTGGCGCGCAACTCCTCGCCGAGCAGGCGGACGAGCTCGCCGCGCTTCGGCGCTGGCACCAGTCGCCATTCGAGGAAGGCCGCATGCGCCTTGTCGATTGCCGCCTGTGCATCGGCGGCGCCGATCTCGTTGACATGGCCCGTGATCTCGCCGGTGATCGGCGATCGTGCGATCAGCTTGCCGCCGGTGTACCGGCTGCGCTTGACGCCGAGCGAGATCAGGAGCGCGTCTGCCTCGCCCGCCAGGGAATTGATGGCGCGAGTTGAAGTCTGGGTCGTGGTCGTCATGGCGGTTTTCTCTTGGACGTTTGAAAGGCGGTTCGATTAGGCCATCGCGTGGCGTGCGAGGTGCGGTGATCCGAGCTGGACCAGAGCTTGCTCCAGGGAATCCCTTTCCGCCCGCGCGTAAAGCTCCATCTCGTCGTAAACCTTGGCACCGAGGGCGGCTTCGAACGCAGTCCGGTTGGAACGCGCGGCGTAGTTCTGCTGCTGGTCGGCGCCGAGATTCGACTGGAAGATTCCTGCCGCGCTGACAGGGAGGAAATCCTCGTAGACGATCGGATCGTAGTGCAGAAAGCCCGCAGACACCAAATCCTCGAGGCTGGATGGCGGAGCGTGCCGCCTGCATGCCTCAATGCCTGCTTGCGTCGCCAAATAGCGGAAGAAGGCGAGCCCCTGCGCGCGAAGCTTCGACCATCGTCCGGAAACGCTTTGAATTGATCGGCCAATTCGGTATCGTAGTCGCGCGCGGTCGCGCCCGCCTGCCGCACGGAGGCGAGCAATCGGTCGTAGAGCTCGCGGCCTTTGGAAGTGAGAGCGGCACCGCGCTGCTCGATCTCACCGAAGCGGGCCGTATGCGTCCCGGCGACCTTTGTGGCGTTTGCCTGTCTGAACAGGATGGGCTCTTCGAGCGCCTTGAAGCTGGTCTGGCGCAGCAGGATCGGGCAGTCGCGGCGCGGCGGCCCTTCGATCACGGCCTTCGGCGCAATGCCGCGTCGTGGCACCCCGGCCTGGACGGCATCGATGTCCAGCGTGCGCGGTGTCAGATGGTTGATGTGAGGCCCTCTGAAGCTCACCACGTCGGCGATCAGCCGATGCGCGTCATGCAGCCGCTTGTAGACCTCGAGGCTCACTGTCGCTTCGCTATGCCAACGGAAGGTGTCGAGCGCTTCGCGCACGAACTCCTCCGCCTGCGCGACGGTCAGGTGACCTTCCGTCTCGAAAATGTTCACGAGCTCGAGTGCGCGCGGCGTAAAGATGCGGCGCTCACCAAGGATTCGCTCCGCCTGGGCGCGAAGGGTCTCATCCTCGATCAGGTCGAGGCGCAGCAGCGAGGTGAATACCCGGAACGGGTTGCGCCGGAGAGCGGCATCGTCGATCGGCCGAAAGGCCGTGGCATGGACGGGCACGCCGGCCACCGACAGGTCATAATAGCCGACCGGGTGCATGCCCATCACCGCAAAGACGCGACGCATGTCGAACAATTCGTCCGCCCGCCCGAGGCGAACGGCGCCGTGACGCTCGACGTTTAACCGCTCGAGTTCATCACTTCGCTCGAGGCTCGCACGAAGCTCCTCGTGCTGGCGCAACGTTTCGCGATTGGTGTCGTTGACGAGTTCCATCAGGGTGCCGTATTGCGGCACTTCGACCCGGTACATGTCCGACATGGCGCGGGAAAACAGAGTGCGGATCTCGTCCGCGTCCGCGCGCAGCGCTGGCATCAAAATCTCCATCGACGGCGGATCGGCCGTCCTCGTTGGCTAGATCCAGGGATCATGCAGTTTCATCATGATCCTGGCGATTAGACCTTGCCTATTCGGCTAGTTCAAACGATGTTTAATCAGAAGATCATTCTAAAACGGAATGAAGAGGGATGATCTGCGCGCGCCTTGACCAGACGGGCGCTGCGCGCACGCGGCGGCGCGCGAGACGGCGCTTGGGCGCCGCCGATGTCGCGGCCCGACTCGCCGCGCAGACCCGCGAGTCGCGGCCGCTGACGATTGTGGATTAAGGCGGCCGCGGGCTGCCAACAGAAAACAATAAGCGAGGGGAGAGAACCGATGCCGATCGCGCGAAGGAATTTATGGGCAATACTGCTGGTGGCTGCGACTTGCCAGATGACATCGGCATCCGCCGAGCCGCTGGCTTGTGACGACGGCATCAAGGCTGCCTTCCATCCCGACGAGATCACGACGGTGATCGCGGTCCGCCAAGTCAAGAAGGGTGAGGAGTTGTTGGCGCCCGATGCGCCGAAGCCGATCACGGCGGCAGCCGATCTTTGCCTCGTGAAGCTGC
This sequence comes from Bradyrhizobium vignae, assembly GCF_900324035.1. Lineage (NCBI taxonomy): Bacteria > Pseudomonadati > Pseudomonadota > Alphaproteobacteria > Hyphomicrobiales > Nitrobacteraceae > Bradyrhizobium > Bradyrhizobium vignae. Next base: position 5,411,751 of record NZ_LS398110.1, on the reverse strand, counting down.
TGGTCGGTCCCGGCGTCACGGCTGAGAAAGACAAGACCGCGCCGTCTTATTCAGAAGGTATCGGCATCGAAGTCTGGCTGCCAACGCAGGGTAACTGGAATGAGCGCATCCGCAACTATGGCGGCGGCGGCTGGGTCGGCGGCGGCCATCGCTACCCCGACAAGATCGGCAGCAAGGTGCCGGCGATCGTCAATGCCAATATCGGATATGCCTCCGGAACAACGGATGCGGGCCAGCCCTGGTATCAGGACGGCTCGTTCGCCTTCCTCTCCGACGGCAAGGTCAACGTCGAGGGCCTGCGCGACTTCGCGGTGCGGGCGATGGTCGAGCAGGCGGTCAAGACCAAAGCGCTGGTCAATCTCTACTACGGCAAGGTGCCGAAATTCGTCTACTACGATGGACACTCGCAGGGCGGCCGCCAGGGCCTGAAGATCCTGCAGGAGTATCCCGAGCTCTATGACGGCTACATGATTGCGCAGCCTGCGCTGAACATCGCGAAGTTCGGCACCACCAGCCTCTATCCGCAGATCGTGATGAAGACCGAGCTGGGCTTCACAGCAATCAACAAGCCAGAGGCCGCCGCTTTCGCCGCCAAGGTCGAGGCCGCCAATAAGCGCGCTGTTGCGACCTGCGACAAGGCCGGCCTCGGCTTCCTGCTTGATCCCTTCGCCTGCGACTACAATCCCGCGCGTGACGCGGTGCTGCTTTGTGCGGGCGAAGCGGGCGACGGCGTCACCGGCAGCAATGGCGACACGGCGGCCTGCATGAGCGCGAAGGAAGCGGGTGCGCTCAATAAGATCTGGTACGGGGCGACCCGCGATGGCAGCGTCGATCCGGCTCAGACGGCGGAAGCCCGTAGCGGTAAAGCGCTCGGCGTGAAGCAGCTGTGGTGGACTTTTACCAAGGGCACGTCGATCTCGATGCAGATCACGAGCGCGTCGACTGACAATTTTGCGCTCGGCATGCAGGACGTCAGCTACGCCGCCGATGCCAGCGCGACGTCAGCCATTCCGATCACCAACACCTCGACCGCCAAGCGTAACCGCTGGCTCGAGCTCGACTATGCCGACCTCGCCGCTGGCGTCGACAAGAACGTCGCGCTGCAGCCCACGCTGTTCAGCAATCTGATCACTGACAAGACGGATCTCTCCAAGCTGCGCGATCTCGGCCGCAAGGTGATCGTGTGGAGCGGACTTGCGGATGATGCGATCCCGCCGGCCGGCAACGTCAACTATCACGAGCGCGTGCTTGCTGCGATGGGCGGCGATGCCGAGGTCTCAAAATTCATGCGGATGTATCTGGTGCCGGGGGTCGCGCATTCCTCGCAGGGTCGCTCGTACACCGTGACCGGCAAGAACGACGCCGTGCCGCTGCCGAAGCTGCCAGGCAACGCCAACCAAACGCCGACCCGCGACAAGGACCAGTTCTTCTCCGCATTGACCGATTGGGTCGAGAAGGGAGTCGCGCCGGGCGAGATCACGTTGACCTCGCGCGATGGCAGTGTGAGCTATCCAGTCTGCGTCTATCCCCAGCGGACGACGTGGGATGGCCACGGCCCGGCGACGCAGTCTTCTAGCTTCAGCTGCCGCTAGTCCCTGAAGCGTTGCCGGCACACAAACCTGATTGTTGCGATACCGGCCGAGGCGAGGGTCGCCGTCTTGGGCCCCATTTTGCAGGAGAAGCTATTTCCCCCTCGCGAATTGAACCTGCCCTGGGTCGATCATGGCGAGCTCAGCGTCATTGGTTGGGCAGCCGTTTGAAGCTTGCTGCAAATCGCGTCGTTTGAACGGGGAATGAGCACCGTCAAAACTAAGCTCTCACAAACAAAAGCGGGAGAGCCGGTTTTGGGTTAAGCATACGCTTTGAGACACCGAGGCAACTCGTCGGGTCCGGTGTGTGCTGGCTAACAATGCGCCGCCGTGGGCAGCCATGATCTAGATCGAGCTACGTTGGCGCGAGGGTGCTTCAACATATTTTGGGGAACGAGATGGCAGTGGTGGCGTGCGGGTATTCCGTCATCAGCGTCGTCCACACCGTATCGAGATCGCGCGCGACGACCAGCGGCAATCTCACATCGAGGAGGTCTTTGAACCCAGACTACCGGCTTTGGGCCGTTCAGTACGGACCGGTCACGGATAGTGTTCGACAGCTGCTGGAAGCGCATGCGCTGGCTCATGGCGTGCTGATCCTGACGGGTGCCGAAGAATTAGAAGATTCAGGGCAGCTTCCGCCGCGGCGAGCCGGATCGGGTTGAACGTGCAATCCCACATCGGAGCCGCGTATGGATACAGAATGAGAATCCTTTCGCACGTTTTGCTCGACTTGTCGCTTTATCCCGCACTTTTTGCTTGGTAAGTTTCGCAATCGAGGTTGGACCGGGGAAACTAAATGTCTGAAAGTGCTGCGATGATATTCTCGGTAATTGCCTGACGGACCATATAGGCTTCGCCTCAACATGCACTCAAAACTCGCCCGCAAGCCCGTGAAGACCTACCACCATGGCGATCTTCGCGATGCGTTGATCAAGGCTGCGCTGCACGAAGCAGAGCAGGGCGGCGCCGAGGCGATCAGCATCAAGGCGCTTGCAAAGAAGCTCGGTGTCTCGCAGCCGGCGCCATACCGGCATTTTGCCGACCGCGAGGCGCTGCTCGCGGCAGTCACCGCGGAGGCATTCCGGCAGCTCTCGGCGCTTCTGCGCGAGGCAATGGCAAAGCCGTCGAAGCAGTCGAAACTCTCGCGACTCGCGCAGGCGACGCTCGATTTCGGTCTGCGCCGAAATGGCATCTACCGATTGATGTTCGCTTCGCGCACGGTGTCCTGTGCGGCCAAGGGCAGCGAGCTGCACGAGGCGACACGGGAGACCTTTGCGCTCGTGATCGAAGCTTTGGAAGCGCCCGCTGTCGGCTACTTGCGTGAACGGCAGGCGCTCAAGATCTGGGCGGCGCTCCACGGTGTGGTGATGCTGGCCGAGCAGGGCTTGTTCACCGGCGAGGCGGCGCATGCCACGCGCGAGGAGCTGGTCGAGGATTTCGTCCACGAGACGAAGGCTGCGCTTGCGGTCGCGATCAAGGACGTCCAGCGTCGAAAAAGGGCTGGCGCTTAAGCCTTCGCCTTCAGCAGTCTCATCAGCTTGTCGACCGCGCTGTCCGGCGTCGTCACGACAGGGCGACCGGTTGCCTCCGCGACCAGCGGCGCCGTTGCCGCAATGCTGAACTGCGCCAGTGCGACGACGTCGCAATCGCGCAGCTCCCTTGAAGCCTCCGCAATCAGCCGGTCATGTGTGGCGCGGTCGCCGCGGTCGAGCGCAGCCAACGCGCCCTCGGCGAGTTTCGGAACGATTTGGACGGAGGTCGGAAATTCCGGCGGCATTGAGACCAGCGTCGGCGGAAAAGTCGAGAGCAGGCCGATGCGCTGGCCCATCGTCACCGCGCGCTCGATCATGGCCTCGTTCGGCTTGAGCACTGGCATCGATGCATGCGCGCGCGCCACCGCCTCGATGCAGGGGCCGAAAGCGGAGCAAGTGAACAAGATTCCATCCGCTCCCGTCGCCGCTGCGTAATCGCCGAGCGCGAGGAAGCGATCGGTCATGGTGTCGCTGAGCGAACCGTCGCGCGCCAGGTCCGCCGACAGGCTGTCATCGAGCAGGTTCATCAGCCGCGCCTCGGGCCACGCCTTTGCAAACGCCGCTTCGATCGGGGCGATGGAATGCTTGAGGGCGTGGATCAGGGCGATGCGAGGGGGCGTTGCCATTGAACGTGTCTACTGGTTCCGTGCCCCGGACGGAGCGCAATGCGCAGCACTGCGCTCCGGAGCCGGGGTCCATTGTCGCTGCTGGGTCCCGGCTCTGCGCAGGAGCGTTGCACTGCAGCGCGTCCGGGACACGATCAATATCTACTTGAACGGAATGGCGTACATCAGGCCGCCCTTGCTCCAGAGGCCATTGAGCCCGCGATCGAGCTTGAGCGGGCTCGCCTTGCCGACGTTGCGCTCATAGATCTCGCCGTAGTTGCCGGTGGCCTTGATCGCCGTGGCCAGCCATTTGTTGTCGAGCCCGAGTCGCGAGCCGAGGTCGCCCGAGGTGCCCAGCAGGCGCTGGATCGCCGGCGTCTGCGACTTCGTCATCTCCTCGACATTGGCCTGCGTGACCCCGAGCTCCTCGGCCTCGATCAGGCCGTAATGCAACCAGGTGATGATGTCGCTCCAGACTTCGTCACCGTTGCGGGTGAAGGGGCCGAGCGGCTCCTTGCTGATGGTCTGCGGCAGCACGACGTAGTCCGCCGGGTTCGGCGCCGCCGTCGTCACCGCGCCGGCGAGTGCGGAAGCGTCCTGGGTCATGGCATCGCAGCGGCCGCCGAAAAAGGTCTGGTACATGGTGTCGACGCGATCGAACACCAGCGGCTTCCAGTCGATGCCGTTGGCTCGGCCGTAATCGCCGAGCGTGACCTCGTGCGTGGTGCCTTGCGCGACGCAGACGGTGGCGCCCTTGAGGTCCTTCAGCTCCTTCACGCCGAGGTCCTTCTTCACGACAAAACCCTGGCCGTCGTAGAAGTTGATCGGGCCCTGGCGCAGGCCCAGCGTCACGCCGCGCAAGTAGGTCTGCGTCGAGTTGCGGTACAGCACGTCGATCTCGCCTGATTGCAGCGCGGTGAAGCGGTTCTGGGCCGTCAGCGAGACGTAGCGCACCTTGTTGGGGTCACCGAGCACGCCGGCGGCAAGCGCGCGGCAATAGTCGACGTCGAGACCCTTGTAGTTGCCTTGCGAGTCCGGCGCGGAGAAGCCGGCGAACCCGGCGCTGACGCCGCAGACCAGCGTGCCGCGGCTCTTCACCGTGTCGAGCGTCGCCGCCGACGCCATCACCGTTGATGCTGCGAGCACGCTCGCTGCGATAACCACTTTCCTCATACTACTCTCCCCTCAGTGATTGATGCTACGCAACACGTTATCGACGGCGGTGCCGAGCTTGTCGACGATCAGGTCGATCTCGTCGACTGATGCGATATAGGGCGGCGCCAGCAGCACGTGGTCGCCGCGCACACCGTCAACGGTGCCGCCGCCCGGATAGCAGCCGAGCCCGCCGGCGAAGGCTTCGGCCTTGATCTTCTGGTGCAGCTTGAGCGCTGGATCGAAGGAGGCGCGCGTCGCGCGATCGGCGACGAGCTCGATCGCCCAGAACAGGCCGCGGCCCCTGATGTCGCCGACATGGCGGTGATTGCCGAAACGTTCGGTCAGGCGCTGCTCGAGCTGCCGGCCGCGCTCCTTGACTTGATCGAGCAGACCGTCCTCGCGGATCACATCCTGCACCGCGAGCGCGGCCGCGCAGGCGAGGGGGTGCGCGAGATAAGTGTGGCCGTGCTGGAATGCGCCCGAGCCCGAACGGATGGTGTCGATGATCTTGCCGCTTGCGAGCATCGCACCGATCGGCTGATAGCCGCCGCCGAGCCCCTTTGCGATCGCCTGGATATCAGGCGCCACGCCCTCCTGCTCCCAGGCATGCGTCGTGCCGGTGCGGCCCATGCCGCACATCACCTCGTCGAGGATCAGCAGAGCGCCGTGGCGATCGCAGATCTCGCGCACGGCTTTGAAGTAGCCGTCCGGTGCGGTCACGGCGCCGGCGGTGGCGCCGACGACGGGCTCGGCGAGGAATGCCGCCACGGTGTCGGGGCCGAGCCGCTGAAACTCGGCTTCGAGCTCGGCGGCGAGCCGTGCGACGAACTGCGCATCCGACTCGCTCTCGCGCTTCTCGTGGTAGGCGAAGGCCGGCGTCACGTGACTGAAAGCGGTCGAGAGCAGCGGCGCATAGGGTGCGCGGCGCCAGGCATTGCCGCCGGCGGCGAGCGCGCCGAGCGTGTTGCCGTGATAGCTCTGCCGCCGGGCGATGAAGTGCTGCCGCTGCGGCTCGCCGCGCTCGATGAAATATTGCCGCGCCAGCTTGATGCTGGCTTCGATCGCCTCCGACCCGCCGCTGACGAAATAGGCGTAGGCGAGGCCGCCGGGCTCGTGTCCCACCAGCGTTTCGGCAAGTGCTTCTGCCGGCTCGGAGGAGAAGAAAGCAGTATGCGCATAGGCGAGAGTGGAGGCCTGCTTTGCCATCGCCGCGACCACGCGCGGATGCTGGTGGCCGAGGCAGGAGACCGCCGCCCCGCCGGAGGCGTCGATGATGCGGCGCCCGTCCTCGGCGAAGAGATAAACGCCTTCGCCGCCAATCGCCTTCGGCGGCGTCTCGCGTAGCGAGCGATGCAGCACGCGGCTGGTGCGAGTACTCATGGATCAACCTTTCTCCGAGACGTAAGTCGAGGCCGCGGCAAGCCGCGCCTCGGTATTCTCCAGACGTTTTTTGGCGGCCGTACCGCCGAGCGAGAACATCACCGCAGCGAGCGACTGGGCGATCGCGATGGCGCCGGTGAGGCTCGGGAAGAAGCCGGGCGATGAGGCTGCTTCGAACAGCAGCACGTGGTCGGCGCCCTCGGCCATCGGCGCTGCGAGACTGTCCGCAATCGCGATCAGCGTTGCGCCACTGCGATGAGCGGCTTGCGCGACGCGGACGCTCGCATGTGTGTAAGGCAGGAAGCCGATCACGATGACGGCTTCGCCGGGACGGAAGGCGCCGAGATCGAGATCGTCGGGACCGGATGCGCCGACGAGCTGCACCTGCTCGGGGCGGAACAGTCGCAGCTCGTAATTCAGGAGCTCCGCAACGCTGCGGCAGCTTCGATAACCTGCGATCCAGATCCGCTTGGCATCGTGCAGCGCGCGCGCCGCTTCTGCAATGAGTTGCGCTGGAATGCGCGGAAGGCCGGCGGCCTCGGCCTCGAGCTTGTCGATGACAAGTGCGACATCGGCGTTCGGCCCATGGCGACGGCCTTTTGTGCGCCCGGAGAAGGGAGCGGTCTGCGACGGCCGCCGTGCCTCGGTCAGCGCCGCACGCAGTTCGTCCCAGCCAGAATAGCCGATCGCCTTGGCAAGCCGCGTGAACGCGGCTGGATCGGCGCCGGCCTCTGCCGCGAGATCGCGCATTGAGCGGGTGGTGGCGTCATAGTCATTGGCCGCGACGAAGCGCCCGACCTCCTGCAGCCGCATCGGCAGCGATGGCAACGCGATGCGCAGTTCGCTCAAGGGCGAGGATTTCGCGGGCTCAGCCATGAAACATTTGTTGCATGAAACCGGGTTTGGTGCAACACTTGACGTGCGCCGCCGGAAATCGCTGCATTTTGAGAAGGATTTTTGTGCTGTGACTGCCGATCATCCCAGACCGCCGCCGCGCCGCCGCCTGTTCGCGCTTGGGCGGAACGAATTGAAGGGCCTGTTCTGGCAGGTCCTGGTGGTCGGCATCGCGGTCGCAGTGATCGTCTTCCTCTGGTCCAACACCGTCACCAATCTCTCGGCCCGGCGCATCACGACTGGCCTCGCCTTTCTCGGCCGCGAGGCCGGCATGCCCATTGCCGACAGCCTGCTCGCCTACAATCCGAGGGACACCTATTTCTGGGCGTTCGTCGTCGGCATCGCCAATACCTTGCGCGTCGCCGTGATCGGCATCGTCCTTGCGACGATCTTGGGCACGTTGATCGGGATCTCGCGGCTGTCGGCCAACTGGCTGCTGTCGCGGCTCGCCGCCGTCTATGTCGAAACGCTCCGCGACATCCCGCTGCTGCTTCAGCTCCTGTTTTGGTACGTGCTGATGCAGGCCTTGCCGGCTGCACGCGCCGCCTGGCGACCCGTCGAGGGCGTGTTCCTCTCGAATCGCGGCCTGATCCTGCCGGCGATCCCGTTCGGTCCGCCGCAACTCGCGGTGCTCGGCGCTGCGGTATTGGGTTGCGCGGTGTCCTATGTCATTCGGCGATGGCTGGTCGCGCAGCAGATGCGCGACGGAAGGCCGCGGCCGGCCTGGCCGTTTGCGCTCGGCCTCATCGTCGTGATGCCGGTGGCGGTCTCGCTCGCGCTCGGCGTGTCCTGGTCGATCGAATGGCCGCAGCTGCGCGGCTTCAACTTCGTTGGCGGGCTGACGCTCGCGCCGGAATATTTCGCGCTGCTGATCGCGCTCGTCACCTACACCTCGGCCTTCATCGCCGAGATCGTCCGCAGCGGCATCCAGTCGGTGCCGCGCGGCCAATGGGATGCCGCCAACGCGCTCGGCCTGCGTCGCAGCTTCATGCTGCGGCAGATCATCCTGCCGCAGGCGCTGCGCGTCATCGTGCCGCCGATGACGAGCCAGTACCTCAATCTGACCAAGAACTCCTCGCTGGCGGTCGCGATCGGATACCAGGACGTGGTCTCGATTGCCAACACCACGCTGAACCAGACCGGGCAGGCGATCGAAGCCATCGCCCTGATCATGGCGGTGTTCCTGACCATTAGCCTTTCGATCAGCTTCTTCATGAACTGGTACAATGCGCGCATCGCGCTGGTGGAGCGCTGATCATGACCGCAATCACGGAGATTCCGGACGCCCCGCGCGCCGCCCGCCGTCCGCAGATAGGCAATCCGGTGCTGCGCTGGCTGCGCACCAATCTGTTCTCCTCGATCCCGAACGGCATCATCACGGTCGTGCTGCTGGCGCTGCTCGCCAAGGGCATCTTCAGCTTCGTGCAATGGGGCATGGCGAACGCGGTCTGGCTGACGCCGCCGAACGATTCCAGCGCCTGCCGCGCAGTGCGTGGCGTCGGTGCCTGCTGGGCGATCATCCCCGAGAAATATCGCTTCATCCTGTTCGGCACCTATCCATTCGACGAGCAGTGGCGGCCGGCGCTATCAGTCGGGCTGTTCATCGTGCTGTACTACCTCTCGACCCGCCGCGCACTGTGGCGGCGCGAGCTTGTCTATCTCTGGATCGGTGCGCTGGCGCTGATCAGCGTGCTGATGTGGGGCGGCGTGCTCGGGCTGTCCTTCGTTTCGCAAGACCGCTGGGGCGGACTGCCGGTGACGCTGATCCTGGCGACGTTCGGTCTCGCCTTCGGCTTCCCGCTCGGCATCCTGGTCGCGCTCGGCCGTCGCTCGAAGCTGCCGGCCATCCGCTCGCTCAGCGTGCTCTATGTCGAGCTGATCCGCGGCGTGCCGCTGGTGAGCCTGCTGTTCATGGCGAGCGTGATGTTTCCGCTATTCATGCCCGCCGGATTCAACATCGACAAACTGCTGCGCGCGCAGATCGCGATCATCCTGTTCGCCGGCGCCTACCTCGCCGAAGTGATCCGCGGCGGGCTTCAAGCCGTGCCGCGCGGGCAATATGAAGCCGCCGACGCGCTGGGCCTGTCCTACTGGCGCAAGCACCGGCTCATCGTCCTGCCGCAAGCGATCCGCCACGTCATCCCGCCGCTCGTCAACACCTTCATCGCCTTCTTCAAGGACACCAGCCTCGTGCTGATCATCGGCATCTTCGATCTGCTGACGACGGCCAAGACCGCGATCATCGATCCGGCCTGGCAGCAGTTCTCGGTCGAGGTCTACGTCTTCGTCGCCGCGATCTACTTTGTCTTTTGCTTTGCGATGTCGCGCTACAGCCGGAGCCTGGAGGCAAGGAGCGGGAGATGAGGTCTCGTGTCCCGGACGAGGTGCAGCGCGCCAGCGCTGCGCCGGAGAGCCGGGACCCAGGAATTCACGGGAGCTCGCGGAGAGATGGGCCCCGGCTCTGCAGCGCACCGCACCGGACGATCCTTCGCACCGCCCGGGACGCTGCGCTGCGCCCGGAGCACGAGGTTACCGCTTCACCTTTGGATCAATCGGCGTCGTGGCGCGAAGGTCCAGAATATCCTCCAGCACCTTCGCGCCGGCGATCACCTGCGCGTCGGCGCGGGGGGCGCCGACCACCTGCACGCCGACGGGCAAGCCTGATGCCGTGAAGCCGCACGGCAGCGACAGCGACGGGCAGCAGGCCAGCGTGATGGCGTAGACGATGCCGAGCCACTCGATGTAGTTCTCGAACCTCTTGCCGGCGCATTCGGCGACATAGCGATGTTCGATCGGGAAGGGCGGCACGATCGTCGTCGGTGTCAGCAGCAGATCGTAGGTCTTGAAGAATTCGACCGCGCGCGCGGTCATACCGACGCGTTGCTCCTCGGCGCGCGCCAGCCGGTCGACCGTGAGCTTGAGGCCTTCCTCGATGTTCCAGATCACCTCAGGCTTGAGCAGGTCCCGCTTGGTGCGTAGCAGATTGGCCTTGCTGATCGCGAAATCGAAGGCGCGCAGCACGTGGAAGCATTCATGCGCCTCGCGCCAATCGGGATGCGCCTCCTCGACGATCGCGCCGGCTTCGGCAAAGCGTTCCGCCGCTTTGCGCGTAATCGCTTTCACTTCGGGATCGACCGGGGTGATGCCGAGATCGGGCGAATAGGCGATACGCTTCGGCTTCTTGCCTGCGCGCGCGGATGTCAGGAACGAGGTTGCGGGCGCCGGCAGTGACAGCGGATCGTCGGCGTAGTCGCCGCTCATGGCATCGAGCAGCAGCGCGAGGTCCTCGACGTTGCGCGCCATCGGGCCCTGCACGCCGAGATTGCGATCGATACCCGCCTTCGGCGTATGCGCGACGCGGCCGATGCTCGGCCGCATGCCGACGATGCCGCAGAAGCCAGCCGGGCTGCGCAAGGACCCGCCCATGTCGGAGCCCTGTGCCAGCCAGGCCATGCCGGTCGCAAGCGCCACCGCCGCGCCGCCGGACGATCCCGCTGCCGATTTCGTCGTATTCCAGGGATTGAGTGTCGCGCCGAACACCTCGTTGAAGGTGTTGGCGCCGGCGCCGAATTCCGGCGTGTTCGACTTGGCGTAGACGACGGCGCCGTTGGCCTCGAGGTTCTCGACCATGAGGTCGGATTTCGCGGGGATGTTGTCCTTGAAGATCGGCGAGCCCTGCGTGTTCAGTACGCCCGCGACGTCGGTCAGGTCCTTGATCGGCACCGGCAGGCCTGCGAGCAGCCCGCGCGCACCGGCCGGCTTCTGCATCAGCGTCTTCGCACTCTCGCGCGCGCGATCGAAGCACAGTATCGGCAGCGCGTTGACCTTGCCGTCAACCTCAGCGATGCGCTTCTCCAGTACATCCAGGAGCTCGAGCGGCGAGACGTCGCCGGAGCGCAGCTTGTCGACGACGGTGCAGGCGGTTTCGCGGATCAGGTCTTGAGACAACTATCTTACTCCTACCTCTGGATCGTCATTCCGGGGCGCCCGAAGGGCGAACCCGGAATCTCGAGGGTTCTCAGGTGCGCAACTGCGCACCATGGTTCGATGCTCTTGCATCGCCCCGGAACGACGGTGCCTAAATCATTTCGGGGCGATTAACCCCACCCCGCGCTGATGCCGCCGTCCACCGTGTAGATCACGCCCGACGTGTAGCCGGCGCGGTCCGACGCCAGGAACGCCATGAGGTCGCCGATCTCGCGCGCATGCGCGGGGCGGCCGAGCGGCAGGCTCTTTTGGAATTCTTTGTAGCGACTCTCGTCGCCGAATTGGTGCTTGGCCCGTGTCTTGAGCAGGGTGACGTGGCGGTCGGTGCCGACGGGCCCGGGATTGATGCCGACGACGCGGATGTTGTCGGCGAGGCTCTTGCCGCCGAGCGCACGTGTGAACGCCATCAGGGCCGCATTGCCGGCGCTGCCGCAGATGTAGTTTGCGTCGAATTTCTCGCCCGCTGCGCCGATGTCGTTGACGATGACGCCGCCGCCCTTCGCCTTCATCTGCGCATAGATATGCCGCGTGAGGTTGATGTAGCCGAACACCTTCAATTCCCAGGCGTGCCGCCAGGTCGCCTCGTCGATCTTGTCGATCGAGCCGCCGGGGATATCGCCGGCATTGTTGACGAGCACGTCGATGTCGGCAGCTTCTTTCGCCAGCCGCGCGACGTCCTCTTGCTTGCGCAGATCGACGATGCTCGTCGCGGCGTCGATCTGGTGCAATGCGCGCAAGCGGTCGGCCAGCGCGTTCAGCGCCTCACCGCTGCGGGCCGCCAGCAGGAGATGCGCGCCTTCCTCGGCGAACGCCTCGGCGGCGGCTGCGCCGATGCCCTTGGACGCGCCGGTGATCAGGACGCGCTTGCCACGCAGATGCAGATCCATGAGGGGTACTCGTTCGTGGGAACAGGATCAAATCAGTAGGCGCTTGGCCGCGCCATGGTCAAGATTGCAGTGCAGCGTTGCACTGCCGCCGCGTTTGGTCCATTGCAGTGCGGTCAAAACGCGGCGGCTGCCGGACCAACCAAGGACGTTCTCGATGAGCAAGAAGCAATACCGGATCGCAGTCATTCCTGGCGACGGCATCGGCAAGGAAGTGATGCCGGAAGGTCTGCGCGTTCTGGAGGCGGCCGCCAAGAAGCACGGCGTCTCCGTGCATTTCGACCATTTCGATTTCTCGTCCTACGACTACTACGAGAAGCACGGCCAGATGATGCCTGATGACTGGAAGGAGAAGATCGGCACGCACGATGCGATCTATTTCGGCGCGGTCGGCTGGCCGGCCAAGATTCCGGATCACGTCTCGCTGTGGGGCTCCTTGATCAAGTTCCGCCGCGAGTTCGACCAGTACGTGAATTTGCGTCCGGTGCGGCTGATGCCCGGCGTGCCGTCGCCGCTGGCGGGTCGCAAGCCCGGCGACATCGATTTCTGGGTGGTGCGCGAGAACACGGAAGGCGAATATTCCTCCGTCGGCGGCCGCATGTTCCCGGATACCGACCGCGAGTTCGTGACGCAGCAGACGGTCATGACCCGCACCGGCGTCGACCGTATCCTGAAGTTCGCCTTCGAGCTCGCGCAGTCGCGGCCGAAGAAGCACCTGACCTCGGCGACCAAGTCCAACGGCATCTCGATCACCATGCCCTATTGGGACGAGCGCGTGGAAGCGATGGCCAAGAAGTTTCCGGGCGTGAAGTGGGACAAGTACCACATCGACATTCTCACGGCGAATTTCGTGCTGCATCCGGACTGGTTCGACGTCGTGGTCGGCTCGAATCTGTTCGGCGACATCCTCTCCGACCTCGGCCCGGCCTGCACCGGCACCATCGGCATCGCACCGTCCGGCAACATCAATCCCGAGGGCGATTTCCCCTCGGTGTTCGAGCCTGTTCACGGCTCGGCGCCCGATATCGCGGGGCAGGGCATCGCCAACCCGATTGGCATGATCTGGTCCGGCGCGATGATGTTCGAGCATCTCGGCGAGAAGGAAGCCGGCAAATCGATCGTCGAGGCGATCGAGCGCACGCTGGCCGAACGCACGCTCCGCACCAAGGACCTCGGCGGCAATGCCGATACTACGGCGTGCGGCAAGGCGGTCGCGGATATGGTGGACTAAGTTGTTCTGGCGCGTTCACGCATCCAAGGCGGAACGCGCCAGCGTCCGACAGTTTATCACCCCACGATCTTCTCGATCGCCGCCTGATCCAGCCCGAACTTCTTCCCGGCTTCTAGAATCTCCTGCCAAGTGGTCGGATCGATCGGAATGCCTTCGGCAAGGCGCTTCGTCTTGGTCTCGCGCTCGGGATCGCCGGCGATCCTGACCTTGTCGACGCCGGGTGCGGGCGGCGAGCCGGTGTGCCAGGCGACGAAGCTCTCGACTTCGCGCGCGAGATTTTCGCCGGTGCCGAGCTTGCCCGGGTCGATGACGATCGAGAGCATGCCGTTGAGGACGTTGTACTTGCCGTCGGACGGACCCTTGACCACCTCTCCGCCGGAGAGGGCGCCGCCGAGGATTTCGCAGACCAACGCGAGGCCCGACCCCTTATGCTCGCCGAACGGCAGGATGGCGCCGTACGGGGGGATCACGGTGTAGCGCGGATTGACCGTGGGCTTGCCTTCATTGTCGATGATGGTGCCGGGCTCCAATTCGACGCCCTTGTTGTGGGCGACGCGGGTCTTGCCCTGCGCGATCCTGCTGGTGGCGAAGTCGAGCACGATGGGGTCCTTGCCCCTGCGCGGAATGCCGACGCAGAACGGGTTGGTGCCGTGGCGCGCATCGCTGCCGCCCCAGGGCGCCACGATCGGACGCGAGATCACGTTGACGAAATGGATCGACACCAGCCCGTGGTCGATGCACTGCTCGGCCCAGTGGCCGATGCGGCCGATGTGGTGCGAGTTGGAGAGGCCGACGAGACACACGCCGTTGCCCTTGGCGCGCTCGGCCGCCAGCTCCATCGCTTCATGGCCGATCACCTGGCCGTAGCCGGTGAGGCCGTCGAGGGTGAGGAGCGGACCGGTGTCGAGCACGATCTTGACGTGCTGGTTCACGGCGAGGCCGCCATTGGTGACGCTTTGGACATAGCGCGGGATCATGCCGACGCCGTGGGAGTCGTGTCCCTTCAGATTGGCCTCGACGAGGTTGGTGGACACGAGCTCGGCTTCGCGGTCCGAGGAGCCGCCGGCCTTGACGATGGCGCGGATGGCGTTGGTGAGCGGCTCTGGCTTGATGGTACGATAGTCGGCCATTGTTGTTGCTCTTATCCTTGCACGATGCGGCGGCAGTGGATCCAGGCCGCTTCAATCAGATTTTCGCTCGCTTCCGGCGTGCGGAATGCGGAATGCGCCGACAGCGTCACGTTCGGCAGCTTCGTCAGCGGATGATCGCCGGGCAACGGCTCGATGTTGAAGACATCGAGGCCGGCATGGCGGATGTGGCCGGATTTCAGCGCATCGATCATGGCGGCCTCGTCGACGATCGCGGCGCGGGCGGTGTTGACGAGGATGACACCGCGCTTCATCGCAAAGATTCTCTCGCGCGTGATCATGCCGCGGGTCTCATCGTTGAGCAGCAGATGCAGCGACACGACGTCGCTTCTGGCCAGCACCGTATCGAGATCGGTGAACTCGACCCCGGGATGGCTCTTGGGCGAGCGGTTCCAGGCGATCACCTTCATGCCTGAGCCGGACGCAATGCGCGCAACCTCGGCGGCGATACCGCCGAAGCCGATCAGGCCGAGGGTCTTGCCGGTGAGCTGCATGCCGTCCTCGCGCAGCCAGTTGCCGGCCCGCATCTCGCGGTCCATCATCGCGATGACGCGGGCCGAGGCCCACATCAGCGCGATCGCGGATTCGGCGACCGCCGTGTCGCCATAGCCCTTGATCAGATGGACGGAGATGCCGAGCTCGCTGAGCTCCTCCGGGTTCATGTAGCTGCGCGCGCCGGTGCCGAGGAACACGACGTGCTTCAAGCCGGTGCATTTCTTTGCCACCTCGGTTGGCAGCGCGGTGTGGTCGACGATGGCGATCTCGGCGCCATCGAGGATCTCAGGGTATTGCTCGGGCTTGATGTCGGGATCCCGGTTAATCCGGACCTTGGGATCATCAGGCTTGTTCAGCCGCTCCATGATCGCCGCGAGGGTTTCATTGGCGTCGACAAAAACTCCGCGCATGGTTCTCTCCGGTCAGGATGCGACGCCGGCGATCGCCAGCACGGTATGCATGAGGACGTTGGTGCCGGCGGCGCAGTCGCCCTGCGTGGCGTCCTCGAGCTCGTTGTGGCTGATGCCGTCCTTGCAGGGCACGAACACCATCGCCGCCGGCATGACGGTGTTGAGGTTGCAGGCGTCGTGGCCGGCACCGGAGGTGATGCGGCGGGAGGAATAGCCGAGCGTCTTCGCGGCGTTCTCGACTGCCGCAATCAGCTTCGGATCGAAATGCGTCGGCGCCTTGCGCCAGACCAGATCGATCTGGACCTCGACCTTGCGGCGTGCGGCGATGTCGGCAATCGCGGCGCGCAAATCGCGATCGAGCGCGTCCATGATGGCGCCATCCGCGCTGCGGCAGTCCATGGTGAAGGCGATCTCGCCGGGAATGACGTTGCGCGATGGGTTTGCGATCACGGCTTCGCCGATGGTGCCGACTGCGTTCGGTCCGTGCTTCTTCGCGATGGACTCCATCGCCAGTACGATCTCCGACAAGGTCGCCAGCGCATCGCGTCGCAGCAGCATCGGGGTCGAACCCGCATGGCTCTCGAAGCCGGAGATCTTGCCGTCATACCACAATACGCCCTGACCGGAATCGACCACGCCGATGGTCTTGCCCTCCGCTTCCAGAATTGGACCCTGCTCGATGTGCAATTCGACGAAGCAGCCGAGCTTCTGGAAGCCGACCGGCTTGTCGCCGCGATAACCGATGCTGTCGAGCGCCTGGCCGACGGTCGTGCCTTCGGCGTCCTTGCGCGACAAAATGTCGTCGGTGGTGAAGTCGCCGACATAGGCGGCAGAGGCCATCATCGCAGGTGCGAAGCGCGAGCCTTCCTCGTTGGTCCAGTTGACGACGCAGATCGGCGCCTCGGTCTCGATGCCGGCATCGTTCAGCGTGCGGATTACCTCCAGCGCGCCGAGCGTTCCCAAAATGCCGTCATACTTGCCGCCGGTCGGCTGGGTGTCGAGATGCGAGCCGATACCGACCGGCGGCTTCGACATGTCGCGTCCCTTGCGCAGGCCGAATATCGAGCCGAGCGCGTCGACGTGGACCTCCAGGCCGGCATCCTCGCAGGCCTTGCGGAACCAGTCGCGCACCTGTTTGTCTTCGCTGCTGAGCGTCAGCCGCCGCACACCGCCCTTGGCGGTCGCGCCGAATTGAGCAGTCTCGTGGATGGAGCCCCACAGGCGGGCGGAATCGATTTGCAGATTGGTGGCGGCTCGGCTCATGCGGTCAGTCCATTTTGGCTGTCGTTCGGGAGCGGCTCGAAGAGCCGAACCCGGAATCTCGAGATTCCGGGTTCGATGCTGTCGCATCGGCCCGGAATGACGTTGAAGGTTGTCCGGCGCTTGTTCAATGACGCGCCAGCGCGGGCGCGTCAACCGCGAGGCTGCTCTGCGCAATCTGCCGTGCGAGTTCGGCAACGCGCTCCACGGCGACGACGTCGGGCGAGGCGAGCCAGCTCGCGGTGAAGGTCAGCGGCGCGATCGCAAGATCGGTGTCGAGCAGTTGCAGCCGCCCGTCGGCAAGCTCGTTCTCGACGATGGCGTCGGGGATTACGGCGATACCGAGTCCCTCGACCGCCATATGGATGACCGTCGCCAGTGAGGCGGAGGCATGCAGGCGGATCGGCGGCAGCTCCGGGCGGTCGAACACCTCGCGCACGACTTCGTAAGGCTTGGTCTTGCGCGGGAACGTGATGATCGGAAACCGCGCAAGCTCCGCCGGCGTCACCGGCCCCTTGCCGAGCCCGAGCGAGGGGCTGGCGAGGAAGCCGATCGGATAATCGGCGAGCACGCGATTGTGCACACCGGAGGCGGACAACGGCCCCACCACGAAAGCGAGCTCGATCTCCTGCGCGAGCAGGCGCGCGGTCAGGTTCGGCGTGATGTCGACTTCGATCTCCAGCGACAGGTTCGGGTAGACCTCGTTCACGCTCTTCACGAGCCGCGGCAGCCAGGTGTGCACGATGGTCTCGGCGACGCCGAGCCGCATCACCCCGCGCATCGCCGAGCGGTCGCCGATCTCCGCCATCATCTGCGCGCGCAGGCCGATCAGCTTCTCCGCATAGACCATCATTTGCCGGCCGCTCGGCGTCGGCGAGGCGATGCGATGATCGCGGTTCAGGAGCTTCACGCCCATCTCGCGTTCGAGCTGGGCGATGCGCTGGGAGATCGCCGGCTGGGTGGTGTTGAGCCTTTGCGCGGCGCCACGAAAGCTGCCGAGCTTCACAACCCATAGGAACGTCTCGATCGACCTGAAGTCCAGCATTGGAAGGATTTTCCTAGTCGATAAATCAGATTTATCGAGATTGATTAGAAACGACGATTAGACTTTATAGCACGCTTGGTGTTGGCTTGTCTTTGTCGAGTTTATAGGCAGGTCGATCACATGACTGTTTTGGTGGCAGCGCAGCAAACTGAAACGCCCGACGCCCTTCCGAGCCGTAAGGCTCGGCTCGCCTACCGCGCGGGGCTGGTCGCCTCCACCGCCGGCGTCGCCCCCGGATACGTTCAGGGCAATCTGGCGATCCTGCCGGCGGAATATGCCGGCGCCTTTCACCGCTTCTGCCAGCTCAATCCGAAGCCGTGCCCGATCATCGGCATGTCCGACGTCGGCAGTCCTTTCATCCCGTCGCTCGGCGCCGATCTCGACATCCGCACCGACGTTCCCCGCTACCGCGTCTGGCGTGACGGCGAAGTCGTTGACGAGCCGACCGATGTGTCCAAGTATTGGCGCGACGATCTCGTGACCTTCGTGCTCGGTTGCTCCTTCTCGTTCGAGGAGGCGCTGCTGGAGGAGGGCATGCGGATCCGCCACATCGAGAAGAACGTGCGCGTGCCGATGTATCGCACCAACATCGCCTGTGGTGAGGCGGGACCGTTCGCCGGTCCCATGGTTGTGTCGATGCGTCCTTTCAAGCCGGCGGATGCGATCCGCGCGGTGCAGATCACCTCACGCTATCCCGCCGTGCACGGCGCGCCCGTGCATCTCGGCCATCCGCATCTGATCGGTATCAAGGACATTGCGAAGCCCGACTACGGCGATCCGGTGCCCGTCGCGGATGACGAGATCCCGGTGTTCTGGGCCTGTGGCGTGACGCCGCAATCGGTGATCAACGCCGCGAAGCTCCCATTCGCGATCACGCATTCGCCCGGCTTGATGCTGGTGACGGATCTCAAGAACAGGGCCATGGCCGTGATTTAGTGGGCAGCGTTTGCCGCTTCTTCAGGCTTTACCGAATCCATCAATCGCTTCATTCGATCGGCCGAAATTCAGTAACAGGGGACATTGCCATGACGATCACTCGCCGCGACGTGTTGTTGGGAGCCACCGCCACTGCCGCTCTGGTGCCGCTGGCAGCGCGCGCACAGACCTCGGAAGTCGTGATCGGCGTGATCTATCCGTTCTCCGGCGGCAGCGCGCAGCAGGGCGTCGACGCGCAGAAGGCCTATGAGACTGCGCTCGAGGTCATCAACAAGGACACTGATTTCGACCTGCCGCTGGCCAAGGGCGAGGGCCTGCCGGGTCTCGGCGGTGCGAAGATCCGTCTCGTGTTCGCCGACCACCAGGCCGATCCGCAGAAGGGCCGCGCCGAGGCCGAGCGCCTGATCACGCAAGAGAAGGTCTGCGCCATCATCGGCACCTATCAGAGCGCGGTGGCCGTCACCGTCAGCCAGATCTGCGAACGCTATCAGGTCCCGTTCGTTTCCGCCGACAACTCCTCGCCGAGCCTGCATCGCCGCGGCCTGAAATATTACTTCCGCGCTGCGCCGCATGACGAGATGTACTCGGCCGCGATGTTCGACTTCTTCGACGCCATGAAGAAGAAGGGCGCCAAGATCGAGACGCTGTCGTTGTTCCACGAGGACACCATCTTCGGCACCGATTCCGGCAATGCCCAGACCAAGATCGCCGGTGAGCGCGGCTACAAGATCGTCACCGACATCAAGTATCGCACCAACTCGCCCTCGCTCTCGGCCGAGGTGCAGCAGCTCAAGACCGCCAATGCGGACGTGCTGATGCCCTCGAGCTACACCACCGACGGCATCCTCTTGGTCAAGACCATGGCCGAGCTCGGCTACAAGCCGAATGCAATCGTGGCGCAGGACGCCGGCTTCTCCGAGAAGGCGCTCTATGATGCCGTCGGCGACAAGCTCGAAGGCGTGATCTCGCGTGGCACCTTCTCGCTCGACCTCGCGCAGAAGCGCCCGATGGTCGGCAAGATCAACGAGATGTTCAAGGCGCGCTCGGGCAAGGATTTCAACGACCTCACCTCGCGCCAGTTCATGGGCCTGATCATTCTCGCCGACGCCATCAGCCGCGCCAAGTCGACCGACGGCGAGAAGATCCGCGATGCGCTGGCGGCGACCGACATTCCGGGCGAGCAGACCATCATGCCCTGGAAGCGCGTCAAGTTCGACGAGATGGGCCAGAACAACGACGCCGACCCGGTGCTGCTGCAATATGTCGGCGGCAAGTTCGTCACCATCTTCCCGCCGCAAGCCGCGATCGCGGAGGCGATCTGGCCGATGAAGTAGGTGTTGGGGGGCAAGCATTTGGCAGTTTAGCCAATAGAGCTGCCTCACCGCACGTCATTGCGAGCGAAGCGAAGCAATCCAGAAATGGATCCACGGAGACAGTCTGGATTGCTTCGTCGCAAGGCCTCCTCGCAATGAGGAGGAGGTAGTTTCCGCGCTTATCCAGTCATTTGTGGGGGACGACTTTTGACAGCCCAAGCCATTATCCAAAGTCTCGCGAGCGGCCTTCTTATGGGCCTGCTCTATGGACTGATCGCGGTCGGCCTTGCGCTGATCTTCGGCCTGATGGACGTCGTGAACTTCGCCCATGGCGAGTTCCTGATGATCGCGATGTATGCGAGCTTCTTCCTGTTCGCATTCTTTGCCATCGATCCCTTGCTGTCGGCGCCGCTGGTCGCCGCGGCGCTCTTCGTGTTCGGGGCAGTGGTCTACCTGCTCGTTGTACGCTTCGCCATGCGGGCCAAGGCCAATGCCGGCATGGTGCAGATCTTCTCCACCTTCGGCCTCGCCATCGTGATGCGGGGCCTCGCGCAATTCTTCTTCACGCCGGACTATCGCAGCATTCCGCAGTCCTGGCTCGGCGGCAAGACGGTGTCGATCGCGGGCATCTTCCTGCCGGAGCCGCAGCTGATCGGCGCGCTGGTCTCGATTCTCGCCTTTGCCGGCCTCTACTTCTTCATCAATCGCACCGATTTCGGCCGCGCGCTGGAGGCGACGCGTGAGGATCCCGGCGCCGTCGCCCTCGTCGGCATCGACAAGAACCGCGTGTTCGCGCTCGGCTGGGGCTTGGGTGCCGCACTGGTCGGTCTCGCCGGCGCGATCATGGCGGTGTTCTTCTACATCTATCCCGACGTCGGCGCGTCCTTCGCCCTGATCGCCTATGTCACGGTGGCGCTCGGCGGCTTCGGCAGCGTGTTCGGCGCCTTCGCCGGTGGCATCATCGTCGGCCTCGTCGAGGCGGTTACGGCCCTGGTGCTGCCGCCATCGCTGAAGTCGGTCGGCATCTACGCCGTCTATCTCCTGGTCGTGTTCATTCGGCCGCGTGGCCTGTTCGGATCGATGTGATGGACAAGAATTTCGCTGCGCGGCGCCGCCGCGACCTCATCATCGCCGCGGTTCTGGCCGGGCTCGCGGCGCTGGCGCCGCTGTTCATCAAGGACGTCTACGTCCAGAACATCCTGATCCTGACCTTGATGTATGCGGCGCTGTCGCAGAGCTGGAACATCCTGTCCGGCTATTGCGGCCAGATCTCGCTGGGTCACGCGCTCTATTTCGGCATCGGCGCCTACACCACCGAGCTCTTGTTCACCAAGTTCGGCGTGCTGCCCTGGTTCGGCATGCTCGGCGGCGGCGTGATCGCCGCACTCATCGCGATGGGACTCGGCTATCCCTTCTTCCGCCTGCGCGGCCATTACTTCGTGATCGCGACCATCGTCATTGCCGAAATTGGCCTGCTGCTGTTCCAGAACTGGGAGTGGGCGGGAGCCGCGATGGGCATCACCATTCCGATCCGCGGCGACAGCTGGCTGAAATTCCAGTTCCTGCGCACCAAGCTGCCATACTTCTATTTCGCGCTGGCGCTCTGCTGCCTCGCCTGGTTCGTCACCTGGTGGCTGGAGGACTCCAAATGGGGCTTCTGGTGGCGCGCAGTGAAGGACAATCCGGAGGCGGCCGAGAGCCTCGGCGTCGTCGTGTTCAACTCCAAGATGGGCGCGGCCGCCGTTTCCGCCTTCCTGGTCGCGATCGGCGGGGCCTTCTATGCGCAGTTCCTCGCCTATATCGATCCTGAAAGCGTGATGGGCTTCCAGTTCTCGCTGCTGATGGCGCTGCCGGCCGTGCTCGGC
Organism: Bradyrhizobium vignae; assembly: GCF_900324035.1. Classification (NCBI taxonomy): domain Bacteria; kingdom Pseudomonadati; phylum Pseudomonadota; class Alphaproteobacteria; order Hyphomicrobiales; family Nitrobacteraceae; genus Bradyrhizobium; species Bradyrhizobium vignae. The sequence goes on along the minus strand of NZ_LS398110.1, from coordinate 5,390,019 downwards.
GGCATCGGCACCCTCTGGGGGCCGGTGCTTGGCGCCGCCATCCTGATCCCGATGACGGAGCTGACGCGCTCCTATATCGGCGGCTCCGGTCGCGGCGTCGATCTCATCGTCTATGGTGCGCTGATCGTAGCGATCTCGCTGGCGTTGCCGCGAGGCTTGGTGAGCCTGTTCTCCCGTGCAAAACCGAAGGGAGCCACGCGATGACCGCACTCCTGGAAACCCGCGGCGTCTGGCAGCGCTTCGGCGGCCTGGTCGCCAACAGCGACGTCTCGATCTCGGTCGGCCGCGGCGAAATCGTCGGCCTAATCGGTCCGAACGGTGCCGGCAAGTCGACGCTGTTCAACCTCATCGCCGGCGTGCTGCCGCCGACCCAAGGCTCGATCTGGTTCGACGGTGAGGATGTCACCCACATGCCGGCGGCCGAGCGCTGCCAGCGCGGAGTGGGCCGCACCTTCCAGGTGGTCAAGAGTTTTGAGACCATGACCGTCGTCGACAACGTCATCGTCGGTGCGCTCGTGCGCAATACCGTGATGCGCGAAGCCCGTCGCAAGGCGCATGAGGTGCTCGAGTTCACCGGACTTGCCGGGCGCGCGGACGTGCTCGCGAGCGACCTCGTGCCGGCCGAGAAGCGCCGCCTCGAAGTCGCGCGCGCGCTCGCGACCGAGCCAAAGCTGCTGCTGCTCGACGAAGTCCTCACCGGTCTGACGCCGACCGAGGCGCAGACCGGCGTCGCGCTGGTGCGCAAAGTGCGCGATGCCGGCATCACCGTCTTGATGGTCGAGCATGTGATGGAGATCGTGATGCCCTTGGTCGACCGCGCCATCGTGCTCGACCTCGGCAAGGTGCTGGTCGAGGGCAAGCCTGCCGACGTGGTCCGCGATCCCAAGGTGATCAGCGCATATCTGGGAGATCGTCATGCTGTCGGTGCGTGAAGTCACGACGGCCTATCAGGGCCTGGTCGCGATCTCCGCGGTCTCGATCGAGGTCGAGAAGGGCGAGATCGTCTGCGTCGCCGGCGCCAACGGCGCGGGCAAGTCGACGCTGCTGAAATCCATCGCCGGCGCCGAACGTCCGCGTTCTGGCACGGTGACGTTCGACGGCAAGCGCCTCGAGGGGATGGCACAGCATCACATCACCGCAACGGGCATCGCCTATGTGCCGGAAAACCGCCGCCTGTTCCCGCGCCTGTCCGTGCGCGACAATCTTCGCCTCGGCAGCTATCTCTATCGCAGCGAAGCCGACCGCGAGGGGCCGCTCGATCTCGTCTTCAACCTGTTTCCGCGCCTCTCCGAGCGCCTGGAGCAGCGCGCCGAGACGCTAAGCGGCGGCGAGCAGCAGATGCTCGCCATCGGCCGCGCGCTGATGACGCGCCCGCGGCTCTTGATGCTGGACGAGCCGTCGCAGGGCATCATGCCGAAGCTGGTCGACGAGATCTTCCAGGCGGTGAAGCGCATCCGCGACGCCGGCATGACCGTGCTGATCGTCGAGCAGCGCATGGCCGAATGCCTCGAGATTGCCGACCGCGCCTACATCCTGCAGACCGGCCGCGTGCTGATGCAGGGCCCGTCCGCGGAGATCAAGGGCAATCCGGATGTGAGAAAGGCGTATCTGGGGCTGTAACCACAAGCGCGCTGCCGTAGCCCTGATGAGCGTAGCGATATCCGGGACGGGCGGTCCCACATGTCGCTGCGCTCATGCGGGCTACGATGATCGCCACAATCTCAGTCATTGCGAGCGTAGCGAAGCAATCCAGAATCCCTCCGCGGAAAGACTCTGGATTTCTTCGCGGAGCCTGTCATCGGGCCGCGCTTCGCGCGGACCCGTTGGCTCGCAATGACGAGCAGGGAGCCGGGCTCAATGCCCGTGCCCATGCTCGGGCAGCGTCACCCCGAACACCTTCACCAGATCCTTCACCTGCTCCGGCGACAAGTACCGCGGGTTCATCCCGCGCAGCAGCAGGTACAGCTTCGCCGTCTCCTCCAGTTCCTCCGTGGCGAACACCGCAGCCTCCAGCGTGTCGCCGGCGACGACCGGGCCGTGATTGGCGAGCAGCACGGATGAATATCTCCCGGCGAGACCCTTGATCGCATCCGCAACGGCCGGGTCGCCCGGGCGGTAATAGGGCACGAGGGCGGTGGCGCCGCATTTCATCAGGTAATAGGCCGTCATCGGCGGCAGCGCGGCACGCGGGTCGATCTCGGGCAGCATCGAAAGCGCGACCGAATGGGTGGAGTGCAGATGCACGATCGCCCGCGCAGTCCCGCGCGTGTCGTAGAGCGCCGTGTGCAGCGGAACTTCCTTGGTCGGCGCATCGCCCGAGACCAGCTGACCTCGGCTATCCAGCCGCGACAGCTTCGCAGGTTCGAGGAAGCCGAGCGAGGCGTTGGTCGGCGTCACCAGCCAGCCGCCATCGTCCAACCTGACGCTGATATTGCCGGAGGAGCCCGGCGTCAGCCCGCGCTCGAACAGGGACCGCCCGAAGCGGCAGATATCCTCGCGCAGCAATGTCTCGTTGCTCATGGCCGTCATGCCTGCTTGTCTCACGCTTTGGCAGCGCGGCCAAGCCGTGATATTCGGTTGCCAGGCTGCCGCAAAGGGCGGCTATTCGGGAAACGTTCAAGGGTCAGTTGCATGTCCGCCTCCACGTCACAAAATCAGCGTATCGCCGTCGTCGGGCTCGGCTCGATGGGTTTTGGCATGGCGACCTCGCTGAAGCGCGCCGGCCATGCCGTGACCGGCTGCGACGTCTCGGCGGATGCCGTCGCGCGCTTCGTGAAGGATGGCGGCGCGGGCGCCAGGACCCCGGCCGAAGCGGCCAAGGAGGCCGATATCGTCGTCAGCGTCGTCGTCAATGCGGCGCAGACTGAGGCGATCCTGTTCGGCAAGGATGGTGCCGCCGAGACCATGCCGAAGGACAGTGTCTTCATATCCTCCGCCACCATGGATCCCGACGTGGCGCGGCGCCTCGCCAAGCAGTTGGAGGCGACCGGCCGGCACTATCTGGATGCGCCGATCTCGGGCGGGGCCCAGCGCGCCGCGCAAGGCGAGTTGACGATTCTCGCCTCCGGTAGCTCCGCCGCTTTTGCCAAGGCGCGGCCCGCGCTTGATGCCATGGCGGCAAAGCTGTACGAGCTCGGCGATGCCGCCGGACAGGGCGCGGCGTTCAAGATGATCAACCAGCTTCTCGCCGGCGTCCACATTGCTGCCGCCAGCGAAGCCATGGCCTTTGCGGCCAAGCAGGGCCTCGACATCCGCAAGGTCTATGAGGTGATCACGGCATCCGCCGGCAATTCCTGGATGTTCGAGAACCGCATGCCGCATGTGCTGGACGGCGATTACACACCGCGAAGCGCGGTGGAGATCTTCGTCAAGGACCTTGGCATCATTCAGGACATGGCGCGCAGCGCCAGATTCCCGGTGCCGGTCTCTGCCGCAGCGCTCCAGATGTTCCTGATGACATCAGCCGCCGGCATGGGCCGCGACGACGATGCGTCGGTCGCGCGTATGTATGCGCAGGTCACCGGCGTCAAGCTGCCCGGCGACAAGTAAGCAAGAGGATCTGCAATGCCGCGTTTCGCCGCCAATCTCTCGATGATGTTCACCGAGGTGCCGTTCCTCGACCGCTTCGATGCCGCCGCGCAAGCGGGCTTCACTGCCGTCGAGTTCCTCTTTCCTTACGAGCATCCGGCCGAGGTGGTCGGCGAGCGGCTGCGGCGCAACGGCCTGACGCAGGCGCTGTTCAACTTGCCGCCCGGCGACTGGAACGCCGGCGAGAAGGGTTTTGCGGCGCTCCCGGCGCGATTCAATGATCTCAAGGCGAGCCTGGAGACGGCGCTGCCTTATGCCAAGGCGACCGGCGTCAAGCGGCTGCACCTGATGGCCGGCATCGCCAACCGCGGCGAGCGCGTCGCGATCGAGGCCTTCTACAAATCGGTGGCATGGACCGCGGAATTCTTCGCGCCGCACGGCATCGACGTCGTGATCGAGCCGATCAATGCGCGCAACGTGCCCGGCTACTTCCTCAACGATTTCGGCTTCGCACGTGATCTGATCCAGGAGCTGAGGCTCGCGAACCTGAAACTCCAGTTCGACATTTATCACTGCCAGATCATCCATGGCGACGTCACCATGCGGCTGCGCGAGATGATGCCGATCATCGGCCACATCCAGATTGCCAGCGTTCCCTCGCGCAACGAGCCTGACGGCGAGGAGTTGAACTATCCGTTCCTGTTCGAAGAGCTCGACCGGCTCGGCTATGCCGGCTTCGTCGGCTGCGAATACAATCCGCGCGGCAAGACCACCGACGGCCTCGCCTGGTTCAAGCCTTATGCTGGAGTGAAGTCGTGACACTTGCGTTGGGCTGCATCGCCGACGACTATACCGGCGCCTCCGACCTCGCCAATACGCTGACGCGCGCTGGCTTGCGCACCGTGCAGACCATCGGCGTGCCTGCCGACGATCTCGCGCTGCCCGAGGTCGACGCCGTCGTGGTGTCGCTGAAGAGCCGCTCGATCGAGGCGGGCCTTGCCGTGTCGCGCTCGCGTGCGGCGGAGGCGTGGCTGCGCGGCCGCGGCGCGGGCCACGTCTTGTTCAAGATTTGCTCGACCTTCGATTCCACCGATGCCGGCAATATCGGTCCCGTCATGGACGCGCTGCGCGCCGATTGCGGCGAGGGTGCCGTTCTGGTGACGCCGGCCTTCCCGGAGACCGGCCGTACCGTCTACCAGGGCAACCTCTTCGTCGGCGCCGTGCCGCTCAACGAGAGCCCGCTGAAGGACCATCCGCTCAACCCGATGCGCGATTCCAATCTGGTGCGCGTGCTGGCGCGTCAGAGCAGGACGCAGATCGGCCTCGTCGATCTCGCCACCGTCACGCGCGGGGCGGATGCCGTGCGGGCGCGACTGGCCGAGCTGGCGGGCAAGGGCATCGGCGCTGCGATCATCGACGCCGTGTTCGATCGCGACCTCGAGACCATCGGCCTTGTCGCCGCCGGACATCGGCTCTCGGTCGGTGCCTCCGGCATCGGCCTTGGGCTCGCGCGCGCGTTGGTGTCGACGGGCAAGGTCAAGTCGGCGTCACCGAGCGGCGAAACCGGCGCTGCGGTCGGCGGGCTGGCGGCCTGCCTTGCCGGAAGCTGCTCGCAGGCGACCCTTCAGCAGATCACCAACGCCGAGCGCATCATGCCGGTGCTTCATCTCGATCCAGACCGCATCATTATGGGGGCAGGCGAAGTGCAGCGCGCGCTGGACTGGGCAAGACCACGACTGGGCGAGGGTCCGGTGCTGATCGCATCGAGCTCGACACCCGATCAGGTCACCGCGCTGCAAGCGCGCCACGGTCGCGACGCCGCCGGCCATGCGATCGAGCAGGCCATGGCCGATATCGCAGAAAACCTCGTCAAATCAGGCGTGCGGCGACTGATCGTTGCCGGCGGCGAGACGTCCGGAGCCGTTGTCGATCGGTTGAAGATTCCCGGATTTCTCGTGGGAGTGGAAATTGCGGCAGGCGTTCCGGTGCTGCGCGCGGTCGGCGCCGAAAGCGACATGCTGCTCGCTCTGAAGTCCGGAAATTTCGGCGGCGGAGAGTTTTTCTCCGATGCGCTTATGCTCATGCGCTGAGCACAGTGCATTCTTTGCTGCCTGTTCATTTCATTGAGCTCCGTACTCGTACGGAGTCGCAGTTAACATTTGCGCAGGTGCTCTGGTGTTGGATGTCGGTGCCGCTCCTTTTAGTTGATTCGTAAAGTTTCCGGACGCGCCACCGCGTCAGCACAAAGAGACCCGATTATGCTCGCCACCATTTCCATCCGCGCCAAGATTATCAGTGTCGTGGCGTTCCTGCTGGTCGTGATGGCCGGCATGGGGCTGCTCGCCGTCATGAAGATGCGGACGATCAACGCCAACACCGTCGATATCACCACGAACTGGATGCCCAGCGTCCGCGTGATCGGCGACCTCCGTGCCGGCGTCATCACCTACCGCAACGTGATCCGCGAGCACATGCTGGCGGAGACACTGGAGGAAAAGCTTGCGGCCGAGAAAACCCTGGCAACAGTGGTCGAGGCGAACACGAAGTTCCGCAAGTCTTATGAGGGTATGATCGCCTCGCCCGAAGAGAGAGCACTGTACAGCGAGTGGTCGAAAAAGTGGGAAGAGTACAAGAATGGCACCCAGGAAGTCATGGCGCTGTCGCGCCGGGATGCCAACAAGATCCCGCACGACGCGCACGAGCTGGACAGCAAGACAGTCAACAAGATCGGGCTTGAGGCCGATGCCATCCTGGCCAAGGATATCGAGCTCAACACCAAGGGCGGTGATCAGGCCGCTGCGGATGCCGCCGATACCTTCTATTACGCCTTCATGCTGGTTGCGATCATCCTGGGCGCCGCCGTCATCTCCGGCATCAGTGTCGGCTTCTACCTCGTCCGCGACGTCTCCAGCGGCATCAATTCCATCATCCAGCCGATGCAAGCGCTCGGCAAGGGCGACCTTTCCGCCGAAGTCCCGCATCGCGGCGAGAAGACCGAGATCGGCGCCATGGCCGACGTGCTCCAGATCTTCAAGGAGGCGCTGATCGCCAAGAAGGCCGCGGACGAAGCCGCCGCGGCCGATGCCGAGGCCAAGATCGAGCGCGGCCGCCGCGTCGACAACATCACGCGCGAATTCGAAACGATGATCGGGGAGATCGTCCAGACCGTGTCGTCGGCCTCGAGCCAGTTAGAGGCCTCCGCCTCGACCCTGACTGCGACCGCCGACCGCTCGCAGCGGCTTGCGACCACGGTTGCCGGTGCTTCGGAGGAAGCCTCGACCAACGTGCAATCGGTGGCCTCGGCCACGGAGGAGATGGCGTCGTCGGTCGGCGAGATCAGCCGTCAGGTGCAGGAATCGGCGCGGATGGCGGGCGATGCCGTCGGCCAGGCGCGTGCCACCACCGAGCGCGTCAGCGAACTCTCCAAAGCCGCCTCGCGCATCGGGGATGTCGTCGAGCTGATCAACACCATCGCCGGCCAGACCAATCTCCTGGCGCTGAATGCCACCATCGAGGCGGCGCGCGCGGGCGAAGCCGGTCGCGGCTTCGCTGTCGTCGCCTCCGAGGTGAAGGCGCTAGCCGAGCAGACCGCGAAGGCGACCGGCGAAATCGGCCAGCAGATTTCCGGCATCCAGGCGGCGACCAACGACTCGGTCGGTGCGATCAGGGAGATTTCCTCGACCATCGAACGTCTGTCGGAGATCTCGTCGGCGATCGCGGCGGCGGTGGAAGAGCAGGGCGCGGCGACGCAGGAGATCGCCCGCAACGTGCAGCAGGCCGCGCAGGGCACCCAGCAGGTGTCGTCCAACATCACCGACGTTCAGCGCGGTGCGACCGAGACCGGCACAGCCTCCTCGCAGGTGCTGTCGGCGGCCCAGATGCTGTCGAACGATTCGAACCGGCTCAAGACCGAGGTCGGCAAGTTCCTCGCCAACGTCCGTGCGGCGTAGGACGCGCAGCTGCATGGCTGCGATGTAGATTCCGCAGTGCGGTAGCAGGGAAGTGAATGCGTGAAAGCCGCCGGAGGTTAGCGTTTCCGGCGGTGCTCAGGTAAAGGGGACGGAGGATCCCCGTGGGGGCGGATTCCGTATCCCTGCCTGACCTGGAATTTCCTGGCGCATGATTGCTCTGGTCCGTATTGCCCTGAGCCGGCCTTATACGTTCGTCGTGCTGGCGCTGCTGCTGCTGATCATCGGACCGCTCGCGGCGCTGCGGACCCCGACCGACATCTTCCCGGACATCCGCATTCCCGTGATCGGCGTGGTCTGGCAGTATACCGGGCTGCCGCCGGATCAGATGTCAGGCCGCATCACCACGCCCTTCCAGCGCGCACTGACGACCACCGTCAACGACATCGAGCACATCACGGCCAACTCCTACAACGGTTTTGGCATCATCAAGATCTTCTTCCAACCTAACGTCGACATCCGCACCGCCAACGCGCAGGTGACCGCGATTTCGCAGACGCTGCTCAAGCAGATGCCGCCGGGTGCGACGCCGCCCTTGATCCTGAACTACTCGGCTTCTACCGTACCGATCATCCAGGTGGCGTTGTCAGGTGAGGGGCTCACCGAGCAAAACCTCGCCGACATCGGCATCAACCAGCTTCGCACCCCGCTGGTCACCGTGCCTGGCGCTGCGATTCCCTATCCATTCGGCGGCAAGCAGCGCCAGGTCCAGATCGACCTCGATCCGACCGCGCTCCAGGCCCGCGGCCTGTCCGGCCAGGACGTCGCCAATGCGCTTGCCGCGCAAAACCTGATCACGCCGGTCGGCACCCAGAAGATCGGCCAGTTCGAATACAACATCCAGCTCAATAACTCGCCGCTTCGGATCGACGAGCTCGGCAACCTGCCGATCAAGACCGTCAACGGCGCCATGGTCTATGTGCGCGACGTCGCCACCGTGCGTGACGGCAATCCGCCGCAGACCAACATCGTCCATGTCGACGGCAACCGCTCGGTGCTGATGATGGTGCTGAAGGCGGGCGCGACCTCGACGCTCGATATCATCGCCGGCATCAAGCAGAAGGTCATCGACGTCAAGGATCAGTTGCCCGACGCGCTCAGAATCGGCTTCATCGGCGACCAGTCGGTGTTCGTCCGTGGCGCGATCGAGGGCGTCGCCTTCGAGGGCGTGATCGCGGCGCTGCTGACCAGCGTCATGATCCTGTTGTTCCTCGGTAGCTGGCGCTCGACCATCATCATCGCGGTCTCGATCCCGCTCTCGGTGTTGGGCGCCATCATCATGCTGTCGGCGATCGGCGAGACGCTGAACATCATGACGCTCGGCGGCCTCGCGCTTGCGGTCGGCATCCTCGTCGACGACGCCACCGTCACCATAGAGAACATCAACTACCATCTGGAGCAGGGCAAGCCGGTCGAGCAGTCGATCCTCGACGGCGCCAACCAGATCGTGACGCCGGCGTTCGTGTCGCTGCTCTGCATCTGCATCGTGTTCGTGCCGATGTTCTTCCTGACCGGCGTCGCGCGCTTCCTGTTCGTGCCGATGGCTGAAGCGGTGATGTTCGCGATGATCTGGTCGTTCATCCTGTCGCGCACTTTGGTGCCGACCATGGCGAACTACCTCCTGCAGGCGCATGTCCATCACGAGGGCGCTCCGCCGAAGTCGCGCAATCCTTTTGTCTGGTTCCAGCGCGGTTTCGAGGCACGGTTCGAGCGCGTCCGCGGCTTCTATCGCGGGCTGCTGGGCCTTGCACTGGCGCATCGCGCGGTGTTCGCGATCGGCTTCGTCTGCGTGGTCGGCGCGTCCTTCGCGCTGGTGCCGTTCCTCGGCCGGAATTTCTTTCCCGCGGTCGATGCCGGCAACATCCTGATGCATGTCCGCACGCAAGTGGGCACCCGCGTCGAGGAGACCGCCAATCAGCTCGCCGACGTGCAGAAAGCAGTCCGCAAGCTGATCCCCGGCGAGATCGAGACCATGACCGACAATATCGGCATGCCGATCTCCGGCATCAACATGACCTACAACAACACCGGCGTGATCGGCCCGCAGGACGGTGACATCCAGATCAAGCTGAAGGAAGGCCACAAGCCGACCGAAGAGCACGTCAAGGTGCTGCGTGAGCAATTGCCGCGGCTGTTCCCCGGCGTCAGCTTCGCGTTCCTGCCGGCCGACATCGTCAGCCAGATCCTGAATTTCGGCGCGCCGGCGCCGATCGACCTGCAAATCCGCGGCGCCAATCTCAGTGCCAACTTCGCCTATGCCAACAACCTGCTGGCCAAGGTCCGCAAGATTCCGGGCGTCGCCGATGCGCGCATCCAGCAGTCGCCGAACAATCCGACCTTCAACATCGATGTCGATCGCACCCGCGCGCAATATGTCGGCCTGACCGAGCGCGACGTCACCAACAGCCTCGTGGTCAATCTCGCCGGCTCCTCGCAGGTGGCGCCGACCTACTACCTCAATCCTGATAACGGCGTGTCCTACTCGATCGTGATGCAGACGCCGCAATACCAGATCGACTCGCTCAGTGCGCTGCAGACGCTGCCGATCACGGCTGCCGGCAATGCGCAGTCGCCGATCCTCGGCGGCATCGCCGACATCAAGCGTTCGACCTCGAGCGCGGTGGTGTCGCAATACGACATCCAGTCGATGGTGCAGATCTTTGCCACGACCTCGGGCCGCGACCTCGGCGCGGTCGCCGCCGACATCCGAAAAGTGATCGCCGACACCGCCAAGGAGGTTCCGAAGGGCTCGTCCGTGGTGCTGCTCGGCCAGGTGCAGACCATGAACAGCGCCTTCACCGGACTCTTGTTCGGCCTGCTCGGGGCCGTCGTGCTGATCTATCTCCTGATCGTCGTGAACTTCCAGTCGTGGTCCGATCCGTTCGTGATCATCACCGCGCTGCCGGCCGCGCTCGCCGGCATCGTCTGGATGCTGTTCACGACGGAGACCACCCTGTCGGTTCCGGCGCTCACCGGCGCGATCATGTGCATGGGCGTTGCCACCGCCAATAGCGTGCTCGTGATCTCCTTCGCGCGTGAGCGCTACGAGGAGCTCGGCGATCCCATCGCCGCCGCGCTCGAAGCCGGCTTCGTCCGGTTCCGCCCCGTCCTGATGACCGCGCTCGCCATGATCATCGGCATGGCGCCGATGGCGCTGGGGCTCGGCGAAGGCGGCGAGCAGAATGCGCCGCTCGGCCGCGCCGTGATCGGCGGCCTGATCTTTGCAACCTTCGCCACGCTGATGTTCGTTCCCGTGGTGTTCAGCATGGTCCACAAGAAACAAGGCGTCAAAGCCGCCGCCGCATTGGAGACTCCGCATGTCCCCCACTGAACCCCGCTCGGCGGTGTCGCACCGGAAACTGGGCATCTTCGGCGTGATGGCGTTGATTGCGGCGGGCCTTGTCGTCGGCACCGGCATCAGGGCCCGCGAGGAGCAGGGCATCAAGCTGAAAGAATGGACTGACGACCAGGCCGTTCCGAGCGTGGCGGTGACGCTGCCCAGCGCCAAGGACCTCAACGCCACCATCGATCTGCCGGGCCGATTGGAAGCCTACTACCGCGCGCCGATCTTCGCGCGCGTCTCGGGCTATCTGAAGAGCTGGAGTGCCGACATCGGTGCCCGTGTCAAAGCCGGCCAGGTGATTGCCGAGATCGAGGCGCCCGATCTCGATCAGCAGCTGCTGCAGGCGCGCGCCGACCTCGCCAGCCAGCAGGCCAGCGCCAGGTTGTCGGAGGCAACGCTCAACCGGCGCAAGACGCTGGTCGCCTCCAACTTCGTCTCGGCGCAGGAGATCGACGAACGCACCGCCGACCTCTCCAACAAGAAGGCGGCCGTCAATTCGGGGCAAGCCAATGTCGAGCGGCTGGAAGCGCTCGCCGGCTACAAGAAGATCACCGCGCCGTTCGACGGTGTCGTCACCGCGCGCGACACCGACGTCGGCGCGCTGATCAATGCCGGCGGCGGTTCGGGGCCGGCGATGTTCGTGATATCAGACATCACCAAGCTGCGCGTCTACGTCAACGTGCCCCAGAACTACGTGCCTGCGATCAAGATCGGCGCCAAGGCCACCATCACGCTGCCGGAATATCCAAACCGGACCTTCCAGGCGACGGTGGAGGCCTCCTCGCAGGCCGTCGATGTCGCCTCCGGCACCACGCGCATGCAGCTCGGGCTCGACAATTCCTCAGGCGAGCTGATGCCTGGCGGCTATGCCAGTGTGAAGCTGAACCTGCAGCATGACGCCGCGCCGCTCAGCATTCCCGCCAGCGCCCTGATCTTCAACGGCAGCGGCCTGCGTGTGGCCACCGTCGGCGCGGACGACAAGGTGCGGTTCAAAACGGTGGCGATCGCCCGCGATCTCGGCCGCGAGATCGAGCTGGCCTCGGGGATTACCGCGGATGACCGCGTCATCACCGCTCCGCCGGATGGCTTGTCGGATGGCGATCCGGTTCGCGTCGTTGGCGCCGGCGCCAAGGGCAAGCCGGCGACCGCGTCCGAGAAGCAGCCGCCGCGGAGCTAAGGCATGATCCGGAAAAGTGCGAAGCGGTTTTCCGGAAAGATCATGCGTAAACAACAAGCTAAAGCGCGATGACGATTCATCCAAATCTCATCGCGCTTTAGGTCAGTCCAGTGCCCGGGACGCAGCGCAGCATGAAATGATGCGCTGCTGCGCCGGGACCCATCTCTCTCCCAGCGGTACACGTTGCTGTCTGAGTCAGCTACGCCACCCGCCACTCCGGCACGCCATCCGCAGCCATCGCTACCTCACCGAGCGAGCCCACCGGCGTGCGATCCATGTCGAGCAGATGCGCCAGCGTCGCACTATCGCTCGCCGGAATCCGCGCCAGCGTACGCCGATCATCGGTCGTGCGCAGCATCACCACGCCATGCTCGACATCGCCGCCGCGGCCGTAGAGCACGGTAAAGCTCTCGACTTTGCCCTTGCCTGAGGCCTCCGTGACGAACTCCGGCACCGCGTGCTTGTTGCGGTCCGCTTCGCCTTGCACGCTCGTCTCCTGCGCCAGAGTCTCGCGGGGCGCCGTCTTCGACACCACCAGCGCGTGATGCTTGGTGACGAAGCCGCCCTGGCCGTAGAGCAGGCCGAGTCTTGCGCCACCGCGCACACGCCGCACCATCGCGCAGGCCGCATGCGTCATGTAGGTGTTGAGCGGAGCGCCAAAGAAGGTGAGGCCGCCGGTCACGGTCGGCTGCACGTCGGCAGAAAGGCCCAGCGTCCGCCGCGCCATCTTGGGTACGCACGGAAAGCAGCTGTAGAGCTCGATCGCGTCGAATTTCCTGCCGTCGCCGCCGGCGATGTCCATCACGCTTCTGAGCACCGCGTTCTGCGGATGGCTCTCGTAAAACTGGTCGCGCAACAGATAATCGCGCGGCTCTTCCGCCGAGGCGCCGCCGAGCGGATAGACCAGCTTATCTTGCGCGATACCGAGTGCCCGCGCCTTGGCAAGGCTCGTGAGCAGCAGGGCACCACCCATGTTGACGCTGGGATTGGCGACCATCAGCTTGTTATAGGGCCACGCGATCAGGCGGTTGTCGGCGGTCGGGGTCGTGATCTCCTCGGGCACATAGCGCCGCTTCAGCCAGGCATTGGGATTTTGTGCGGCGGCTTCCGAATAGCGCGACCACAGCGTGCCGGACTCCGCCATCGCCTCGCGCGGCGTCTGGCCCCAATGCGCAGCGGAGGCCGCCTCGTAGAAGGGATAGACCGTGACCGGGCGGAACACGCCGAGCTTCACCGCCAGCGGCTTCTGGAACGCCGCGCCGCGCTTGGGCTCCTCGACATCATGGGCGAACGGCGTCCATGGCAGCTTGACGCCGGCGCGCTCCGCCTTGGTCGCGGTCGACTGCGCCTCCGCGCCGCACACTGCGGCGACGCCGCATTCCCCGCGCGCGATGCGCTTGGACGCTTCGTGGACGTAGCGGACCGGACTCTCGCCGCCGACCGGGCCGTAATAGCAATGCGCGGGCGAGATGCCGAAGCGCTGCGCCAGGAGCTTCTCCGGATCGCGATAGCGCCAGCTCAGGAAGTTGACGACGTCGAGCGACTGCACCTCGCCGAGCAGCTTTGCGCCGGCATCAGCCTCGGCGCGCCGCAGTGCCTGTTCGAGCAGATCGAGCGGCTCGAGACCATCGGTGATCTCTTTCGGGCGGTCGACGATCTCGCCAATGCCGACGATGACGGGGATGCGGTCTTCGGAGATGGGGTTCTTGTCAGTCATAATCTCGATTCACGACGTTAGTTGCTTCGTCAATTGCGAGGAGCCCGCGACAAAATTGCGAAGCAATTCTGCGCTGGCGACGAAGCAATCCAGAAATGGATCCGCGGAGGCAGTCTGGATTGCTTCGCTGCCCTCGCAATGACGATGCAGTGACTACTGCGCCACCAGCGCATTCATGTGCTCGACGGCTTCGGCGAACTCTTCCTTGAACTCCTGCACCACGGCACCCGCCGATTTCACGCTGTCGATCAGGCCGACGCCCTGGCCGACGAAATAGCTGACGAGATCGCGCGCCTTGGCGTTGCCGCTCGCGGCGGCTCGGTCGATGGAATGGAAGGCGTCGCGGCTGATGATGCTCTGCAGCGGCATCGGCAGCGCGCCCGGGCTGTCCGGCGCGCGGTCCCAGGCATCGGTCCAGACCGAGCGGAGCTGCCGTGCCGGCTTGCCGGTGCGGCCCTTGGAGCGGACGGCGTCGCGGGAGGACGCCGCGATCATCTTCTCGCGGAAAATCTCCGTGGTCTCGGCCTCGACGGTGGCAAGCCACACCGAGCCGGTCCAGACGCCGGCCGCGCCCATCGCCATGCAGGCCGCCATCTGCCGTCCCGTCATGACGCCGCCGGCCGCCAGCACCGGCACGTCGCGAATGGGCTTGATGGCCTTGATCACCTCCGGCACCAGCACCATGGTTGAGACCTCGCCGCAATGGCCGCCGGCCTCGGTGCCCTGCACCACGAGGATGTCGACGCCGGCCGCGACCTGGCGCAGCGCGTGCTCCTTGGCGCCGACCAGCGCCGCGACGGGGACGCCGCGCGTCTTGCCCATTTCGATCATCGCCTTCGGCGGCACGCCCAGCGCATTGGCGATCAGCCGGATCGGATGATTGAAGGAGACCTCCAGCAGCTGAAGCGCGGTCTTCGCATCGAACGGTTGCGGCTGGTTGTCCGTGACGTCGGTGGTGGTCAGTTCGATGTCGTACTTCTTCAGGAGATTTCGCGTGTAATCGCGGTGCTCTTGCGGCACGCGCGTTTCCAGTCTCTTCCAGGTGACGTCCTTCTCACCCGCGGTCGAGATGTTTTCGGGGATCAGCACATCGATGCCATAAGGCTTGCCATCGACGTGATCGTCGATCCACCTCAGCTCGCGCTCGAGCGTATCAGGCGTGTGCACGGTCGCGCCGAGCACGCCGAAGCCGCCGGCGCGGCTGACGGCGGCGACGACATCGCGGCAATGGCTGAAGGCGAGCAGTGGGAATTCGATACCCAGCATGTCGCAGATCGGCGATTTCATGGTTCTCTCCCGGCAGCAGCCTTCCGCGTTGCTGTTGTTGCTTTGCTTGCGAAGGCCCCGCGACGCTAGCCCATCGTCGCCCGCGATGCCAATCCGGATTTGGCGGCGCATCTTGCGTACAGGCGCCACGAAGCGGATGAGCCATTCCGCTCTACAAAATAAGCAGCCCAGAGCCTGCCGATTTGCCTCTTGCGCTTTCGAGGACGAAAGCAAATGCTGGCGTACAACAACAGAAAAATCAGGGAGCGCCAATCAATGTCGTCAGCGCAATCGAACCCCGCCCGCGCCGCCGAGGCCTACGATGTGGTCGTCGTCGGCGCCGGCTTTGCCGGCATGTACATGCTGCATCGCTTGCGCGGGCTCGGCTTCTCCGCACGCATATACGAGCAGGGCGGCGGCGTCGGCGGCACCTGGTATTGGAACCGCTATCCCGGCGCGCGCTGCGACGTCGAGAGCATGCAATATTCCTACTCGTTCTCCGAAGAGCTCCAGCAGGAATGGGACTGGAGCGAACGCTACGCGCCGCAACCGGAGATCCTGAAATACGCCAATCACGTCGCCGATCGCTTCGATCTGCGTCGCGACATCCAGTTCAACACCCGGGTCGAGCGCGCTGTGTTCGACGAACGCGCGGAGCGCTGGTCGGTGACGATCTCCGACGGAAAGACCGTTCAAGCGCAGTTCGTCGTGCTTGCCACGGGCTGCCTTTCGAATGCACGCAAGCCCGACATCAGGGGGCTCGAAGATTTCAAGGGGCCCGTCTACCACACCGGCAACTGGCCGCATGAAGAGGTCGACTTCACGGGCCTGCGCGTCGGCCTGATCGGCACGGGATCATCGGGCATCCAGTCGGCACCCGTCATCGCCGAGCAGGCGAAGCATCTCACCGTGTTCCAGCGTACAGCCAATTTCTCCGTTCCGGCCCGCAACGCCGCGCTGACCGCTGAGGAACGCAGCGCGTTCCGCAGGAACTATCCCGAAATCCGTCGCTTCGCCCGCGTGGTCGCCCGCAATGGCATCTATGCCGCGCAGCCGGATCGTGGCGCGCTCGATGACGACGACGATGTCAGGCGCGCAAAGTATTCGGCGCGCTGGGAGCGCGGCGGGCTCACCTTCATGTACGCCTATAACAATCTCGCCCTCGACCGGGCCGCGAACGACACCGCGGCGGATTTCGTGCGCGGCAAGATCGCCGAGATCGTGAAGGACCCTGAGACCGCAAAGCTGCTTCAGCCGAACAGCCATCCGATCGGCACCAAGCGCATCTGCGTCGACACCGACTATTTCGCAACCTTCAACCGTTCCAACGTCTCGCTGGTCGACATCAAGATCAATCCGATTCAAGAGATCACCGCAAACGCCGTGCGCGTCGCGGGGAAGGACCACGAGGTCGATGCGCTGGTGCTTGCGACGGGGTTCGACGCGATGACCGGCTCCGTCGCCAGGATCGACATTTTGGGTCGTGGCGGGCAGACGCTGAAGCAGAAATGGGCGGGAGGTCCAAAGACCTATCTCGGCCTGATGAGCGCGGGCTTTCCGAACCTCTTCATCATCACTGGCCCGGGCAGCCCCTCGGTCCTGTCGAACATGATCGTGTCGATCGAGCAGCATGTCGACTGGATCGCAGACGGCCTCGTCCACATGCGCAAGCAGCGCCTCGCGACGATGGAGGCGGGCAGGGAAGCCGAGGAGAGATGGGTGGCGCATGTCAACGAGATCGCCCACGGCACGCTCTATCCGCAGGCCAATTCCTGGTACATGGGGGCCAACGTCCCCGGCAAGCCGCGCATCTTCATGCCCTATATCGGCGGCGTCGGCGTTTACCGGCGGATCTGCGAGGAGGTCGCCGCGAAGGGATATGAAGGATTTGTGATGAAGCACGAGGAGCAGCCGCAAGCCGCGGCGTCCTAGGTGGCGCCGTCATTCCGGGCTCGCCCTGCGGGTGCCCCGAAATGAGATGGGGGAGGGGTGCCATGACAAAACGTGGAGTTGGCCCATCCGACAATGCATTTCGGCGCCCTTGTCATCGGCCGTTCGCGGGCTAATTAATGCAGGCGCATCTTTCCGCCGGAGCCCTTGCATGACTGACACCCCTTACGTGCCGCCCAAAGTCTGGACCTGGAACAAGGAGAATGGCGGGCAGTTCGCCAACATCAACCGGCCCATTGCCGGCCCCACCCATGACAAGGAGCTGCCGGTCGGCAAGCATCCCCTCCAGCTCTATTCGCTGGCGACGCCGAACGGGGTGAAGGTGACCGTGATGCTGGAGGAACTCCTGGCGCTCGGCCACAAGGGGGCCGAGTACGACGCTTGGCTGATCAGGATCGGCAACGGCGAACAGTTCGGCAGCGGCTTCGTCGACATCAATCCGAATTCCAAGATTCCAGCGCTGATGGATCGTTCCGGCCCCGAGCCGATCCGTGTGTTCGAGTCCGGCTCGATCCTCCTCTACCTCGCCGAGAAGTTCGGCGCCTTCCTGCCGAAGGACATCAAGACCCGCGCCGAGGCGATGTCCTGGCTGTTCTGGCAGATGGGCAGCGCGCCCTATCTCGGCGGCGGTTTCGGCCATTTCTACGCCTATGCGCCGACCAAGATCGAATATGCCATCGACCGTTTCGCGATGGAAACCAAGCGCCAGCTCGACGTGCTCGACCGGCGCCTTGCCGACAACGAATATCTCGCGGGCAAGGAGTACACCATCGCCGACATGGCGGTGTGGCCCTGGTATGGCGCGCTCGCCAAGGGGCTGGTCTATGGCGCCGGCGAATTCCTCTCGGTACAGGACTACAAGAACGTGCAGCGCTGGACCGACCAGATCGCCAAGCGTCCGGCGGTGAAGCGCGGCCGCATGGTCAACCGCATCTCCGGCGACCCCGCCAGCCAGCTCCATGAGCGTCACGACGCATCCGATTTCGAGACCAAGACGCAGGACAAGCTCGCGCCCGCGATGTAGTTCGAACGGTGTAAGGTGGGCAAAGCGAAAGCGTGCCCACCACTTCTTGCGAGGTCACGGTGGTGGGCACGGCGCGAAGAGCGCGCCTTTGCCCACTCTACGGCACCTCGTGACTCACGCCATGCTCAGCTCGTGGCGTCCGACCACCATCCAGTGCACCTCGTCCGGACCGTCGGCGAAGCGCAGGTGCCGCACGTCCTGGTACATCTCCGCGAGCGGGGTCCAGTGCGAGATGCCGGTGGCGCCGTGCATCTGGATCGCCTGGTCGATGATCTTGCAGGCGCGCTCCGGCACCATGGCCTTGACCATGGAGACCCAGACGCGAGCCTCCTTGTTGCCGAGCACGTCCATCGCCTTCGCCGCCTTCAGCACCATCAGCCGCATCGCCTCGATCTCGCAGCGCGCCTGCGCGATGATCTGCATGTTGCCGCCGAGATGGGCGATCTTCTTGCCGAAGGCTTCGCGGGTGAGGCCTCGCTGCACCATGAGGTCGAGCGCCTTCTCGGCCTTGCCGATGGTGCGCATGCAGTGATGGATACGTCCCGGGCCGAGGCGGAGCTGCGAGATCTCGAAGCCGCGGCCTTCGCCGAGCAGGATGTTCTCCTTCGGGACGCGCACATTGTTGAAGCGCATGTGCATGTGGCCGCGCGGGGCATGATCCTGGCCGAACACGTACATGGGGCCGAGCACCTCGACGCCGGGCGTGTCGCGCGGCACCAGGATCTGCGACTGCTGCTTGCTCGGCGGCGCGTCCGGATTGGTCTTCACCATCACGATGAGGATCTTGCAGCGGGGATCGCCGAGACCCGAGATGTAGTACTTCTCGCCGTTGATGACCCATTCGTCGCCGACGAGCTTCGCGGTGGTCGAGATGTTCTTGGCGTCGGAGGAAGCGACGTTCGGCTCGGTCATGACATAGGCCGAGCGGATTTCGCCGTTGAGCAGCGGCTTCAGCCACTTCTCCTTCTGCTCCTCGGTGCCGACGCGCTCCAGCACCTCCATGTTGCCGGTGTCGGGCGCCGAGCAGTTCATGGTCTCCGATGCCAGCGGGCTCTTGCCGAGCTCGGCGGCAATGTAGGCGTAATCGAGATTCTTCAAGCCCTGGCCGGTCTCGTCATCGGGCAGGAAGAAGTTCCAGAGGCCTTCCTGCTTGGCCTTGTTCTTGGCCTTCTCCAGCACCTCGAGCTGCTTCGGCGTAAAACTCCAGCGATCCTCCTTGCCTTCGCCCGCCTTGGCGAACTCGATCGACATCGGCTCGACGGTGTCGCGGATGAACT
Source organism: Bradyrhizobium vignae (assembly GCF_900324035.1). Lineage (NCBI taxonomy): Bacteria > Pseudomonadati > Pseudomonadota > Alphaproteobacteria > Hyphomicrobiales > Nitrobacteraceae > Bradyrhizobium > Bradyrhizobium vignae. Next base: position 5,370,769 of record NZ_LS398110.1, on the reverse strand, counting down.
TCTTGACGTGGTCATAGAGCGGCCGGACCTGGTCCGACATCCTGAGGTCGTTGAGTTCGTCGCCGGGATTGAGCGTGTAATTGGTGGTGCGGGGAATGTAGGTGTGTTTTGTCATTGTTCCTCCCGGGGACGCTGAGATCGTTCTGGGCGCAAGAATAGTCGCAGCGCTGCCAAAGTGCGAGCGCGCATTTTGCGCGCAAGCCATGCCATGCGATGGAATATCGCGAGGACGTTTGAAATGTTGTTTGAATGGGGCGGCGTAGGGAAGCGGCAGGTCCGCGCCTCACTCTCCGCTGTCATCGCCCGACTTGATCGGGCGATCCAGTACTCCGAAACGGCAGCGATTGAACCGAGAAGCTGCGGCGTACTGGATTCCCCGCCTCCGCGGGGAATGACGGCATCCTGAGCGATCAGTTCGCCATCCGATGCATCGCGCAGATCTTGTTGCCGTCGAGGTCGCGCAAGTAAGCGAGATAGAGCTTCACTCCGGAGCCCTCCCGGATGCCGGGCGGATTTTCGATCGGCGTTCCACCAGCGGCGACGCCCGCGGCGTGCCATCTGTCGACCTGCTCAGGCGAATTGGCGGCAAAGCCGATGGTGCCGCCGTTGGCGCAGGTCGCTGGCTCGCCATTGATCGGCTTCGACACCGAGAACACGCCGGTCTTGGTGATATAGAAAATGCGATGGCCGTCGACCTTGGCTGGCCGCACCTCGAGCGTGCCCAGCAGTTGGTCGTAGAACGCCTTGGCTTTGTCGAGGTCGTTGGTGCCGACCATGATGTGCGAGAACATTTGCCCATTCCCTCAGTGTTGTAGCCCGGATGGAGCGCAGCGAAATCCGGGTCTTGCCTCACGGTTACGCCGGTCCCGGATTGCGCTGCGCTCCATCCGGGCTACGAAAATCAAAACGCCGTATAGCCGCCGTCGATCACGAACGTATCCGCCGTGTGATACGACGACGCCTTGCTCATCAGATACACCGCGATGCCGCCGAAATCGGAGGCTTCGCCGAAGCGCCGCATCGGAATCCGCGGCATCACGTTGGCGACGAACTTGTCGTTGGCCATGAGCCCTGCGGTCATGTCACTCTTGATCCAGCCTGGCAGGATCGCATTGGCGGTGACGCCGTAACGCGCCAGCTCGACCCCGAGTGCGCGCACCAGCGCGTTGATGGCGGCCTTGGTCGCGGCATAATGCTCGTTGCGCGCCGTGCCGAAGATCGAGGCGAGGCTCGAGGTCGCGACCAGCCGGCCGAAGGGATCGCCTGCATTGGCGCGATCGGTCATGTGTTTCGCCGCGGCCTGGAACGCGTGGAACACGCCATCGAGATTGGTCGCGAACATCGTGCGCCATTCCTCCTCGGTGCGCTCGATGAAGGCGCGCCGGCCGCCGCCACCGATGCCAGCATTGGCGAAGCAGCCGTCGACGCGGCCGTAGGTGTCGAGCGTCGCCTTCATCGCCGCATTGACCGAGGCCGGATCGGTGACGTCGCAGACGCGGGTGTCGACCTTGCCGGCAAGGTCGGCCAGGCTCGCGGCGGCACTCTTGTTCTTGTCGGGATTGCGGCCCCAGATCGAGACGTTGCAACCCTGGGTCGCAAGCGCCTGCGCGATGCCGAGCCCGATGCCGCCGTTGCCGCCGGTGATCACGGCGACGCGGCCGGAGAGGTCGAAAATGGTCATGGCGCGTTTCCTTTTTTTGGTCTGCGGCCCGTCAGCCGCTGCGCGCAAGATTGCTTGCTATGCTCTGATCACCATGGACAAGACCGCGACAAAAATCAAATATGCACTCCGGCAAAAACTAATTCCGGTCTGCGAAACATCGCGGCCGCAACTGACGAGGAAACAATGCAGTTCAAACACGTCACGCTCGATTTCGATGGCTCGGTCGCGATCCTCAAGCTCGACCATCAGGAGGTGATGAACGCGGTCTCCGTGGATATGCTGGGAGGTCTCGCCGAAGCGCTCGACGCGATCGAAGAGAAGAAGGACGAGGTGCGCTGCGTCGTCTTGACCGGCGCGGGCCGCGCGTTCTGCACCGGCGCGAATCTTCAAGGCCGCAACAACCAGTCGAAGAAGACCAAGGCCGGCCTGACGCTCGAGACGGGTTTTCACCCCTTCCTGCGCCGCATCCGCAACCTGCACTGCCCGATCGTCACCGCGGTCAACGGCCCGGCTGCCGGCGCCGGCATGAGTTTCGCGCTGCTCGGCGACATGATTTTGTGCGCGCGTTCCTCCTACTTCCTGCAAGCCTTCCGCCGCATCGGCCTCGTGCCGGACTGCGGCTCGACCTGGCTCCTGCCGCGTCTCGTCGGCCGCGCGCGCTCGATCGAATTGTCGCTGATGGGCGAGCGGCTGCCGGCCGAGAAGGCGCTGGAGTGGGGCCTCGTCAACCGCGTCTATGACGACGGCGTGCTGATGGAGGAGGCGATGAAGCTCGCACGCGAACTCGCCAGCGGCCCCACGGTCGCGCTGTCACTGATCCGCAAGCTCTATTGGGACAGCCCGGAAAACTCATTCGAGGATCAGCTCAATCTCGAATTCCAGTGCCAGCTCCGCGCCGGCGACACCCAGGATTTCCGCGAGGGCGTCGGCGCGTTCCTGGAGAAGCGTCCCGCGCAGTTCAAGGGCAAATGATCGAGGCGGAGCTCTCGCGCAGCGTCGCGCGCTGGTGCCCGGGCGCGACCGGCGTCACAGGCGCCGCAAAACTGTCCGGCGGCGCGAGCCAGGAGACCTGGCGCTTCGACATCGTGCATCCCGATGGTCCGATCGGTGCGATCCTGCGCCGCTCGCCGAAGGGCTATGGCGCCGCACCGACGCGTGCAGCGGGCCTTGGTGCTGAAGCGCAGCTGATGCAGCTCGCCTATGAGGCCGGCGTGCCGTCCCCGCGCGTGATGCATGTGCTCACGCCGGAGGACGAGCTCGGCACCGGCTTCATCATGCAGCGTGTCGAGGGCGAGACCATCGCGCGCAAGATTCTTCGCGATGAGGAGTACGCGGCGGCGCGGCCGCTTCTCGCGCGGCAGATCGGCGGCATTCTCGCTGGCCTCCACAGGCTGCCGCAAGACGAATTGCCTGCGCTGCGCAGCCGGGGGGCGACACAGGAGATCGGCGAGTTCGAGCGCGACTATCGTAGCCTGAACTGGCCCAAGCCCGTGTTCGAGCTGGCACTGCGCTGGCTGCGCGACCACGATCCCGGTCCCGCGGCCGAGACCACGCTGGTGCACGGCGATTTCCGCAACGGCAATCTCATCATCGGCTCGGACGGCGTTCGCGCGGTGCTCGACTGGGAGCTCGCTCATCTCGGCGATCCCATGGAGGATCTCGGCTGGGTCTGCGTCAATTCCTGGCGCTTTGGCGAGATCGACAAGCCGGTCGGTGGGTTTGGCACGCGCGAGGAATTGTTCGCGGGCTATGAGGCCGCAGGCCGCAAGGTCGATCCGGCGCGCGTAAAATTCTGGGAAGTGATGGGGACGCTGCGCTGGGGCATCATGTGCGGCGGCATGATGCAACGGTTTCGCGAAGGGCCGGACCATTCCATGGAGCGCGCCATGATCGGCCGCCGCGCCTCGGAGACCGAGATCGATCTGTTGCGGCTCTTGGCGCCGCGCGGGAGCTGACGCATGCAGGATGAACCGACGCCCATCGAGCTGACGAAAGCAGTCGCCGATTTCCTCCGGAGCGACATCACGCCGCTGATTTCCGGCCACCAGGCCTTCAAGCTGCGCGTCGCCATCAACATCCTCGAGCTCGTCACGCGGCAGCTGACGCGGGAGAAGGAGAGCGACGCTGCGGAGGTGGAGCGCCTGCGTACGCTGCTTGGCATCGACGGCTCGGTCACCGAGCTCAACCGCGCGCTCGCCGAGCGCATCGCCCAAGGCGAGGTTGATCTGACAACGCCCGGTCTCGCCGAGCATCTGTGGGCGACCACGATGGACAAGCTCGCCGTCGATCAGCCGAATTATGCGTCCTACAAGCGGGAGCTGTCTCGAGGCGGGTAGGCGGCGCCTCAACCTCCGCCGTCATCGCCCGCGAGGGCCGGCGATCCAGTATTCCAGAGACCGCAGCGAGATACGGAGAAGCCGCGGCGCACTGGATGCCCCGGTCAAGCCGGGGCATGACACAGATGGTGTCGGGCGTCTCATCGTGAGGAGCGGAGCCGCTACTTCCCGACCCATTTCGGCGGCCGCTTCTCCGCAAACGCTTTCGGACCCTCGATATAGTCCTGCGAGGCCACCATTGCCTTGACCGCCGGATACTCCCGCTGCTCGGCGATCGCCTGCTCCAGCGACACGCCAAGCCCACGCTGGATGGCCTGCTTCGAGGCCCGGATCGACATCGGCGAGTTCTTGGCGATCATCTCGGCCCAGCGCAGCGCGGCGTTGAGCGCCTCGCCCTGTGGCACCACCTCATTGACGAAGCCGAGCTCAAGACCTTCCTTTGCGCTGACATGGCGCGCGGTGAGGATCATGCCCATGGCGCGCTTGAGGCCGATCTGCCGCGGCAGACGGTGCAGGCCGCCGGCGAGTGCGGCGAGGCCGACGCGCGGCTCGGGCAGCGCGAAGGTTGCGTTCTCCGCGGCGATGATGAGGTCGCAGGCCAGTGCGATCTCGAAACCGCCGCCCATGGCAACGCCGTTCACTGCGGCGATGATCGGCTTGTCGCAGTCGAAGCGCGAGGTGAGGCCGGCAAAGCCGCCCTTGTCCCAGCCGCGCTTGCCGCCGGCGGCCTGCCATTTCAGATCGTTGCCGGCGCAGAACGCCTTGTCGCCGCTGCCCGTGACGATCGCGATCCACTGCTCGGGATCGGCGGAGAAATCGTCGAACACTTTTTGCAGCTCGAAATGCGCATCGGTATGCAGCGCGTTGTAGACCTCGGGCCGCGACAGCGTCACGATCGTGATCGGTCCCTTGCGTTCCACCTTGGAAAAGTTCAGCTCCATCGCGCGGCTCCCGCATTTTCTTGTGAAGGAATATCGGCGTCATACTAGCGCGCGTCGCCGCTCGAGCACCATCGAATTGCGTAGGTGCGCCTTGCGCCGCCGGCACGTCTCGGCTCGCTTGACTTGGCGAGGCTCTTCTCACCTTAATCATGCGAAGCAAAGACGCGCCTAGCGCCTCAACGCAAAACGAAAATCAATCCGGGAGAGAACCGTGGATTTCTCATTGCCTGCCGATCTCGTCGCTTATCTCGGAGAGCTCGACCGTTTCATCGAACGCGAGATCAAGCCGCTGGAGAAGGCCGAGGACAACATCCGCTTTTTCGATCATCGCCGCGAATGGGCGCGCACGGATTTCGAGAATGGCGGTCTGCCGCGGCATGAATGGGAAGCGCTGCTGCGCAAGGCCAAGGATCTCGCCGACGCCGCCGGCCATCTGCGGTTCCCGGTGCCGAAGCAATATGGTGGGAAGGACGGCTCCAACCTCTGGATGGCCGTGATCCGCGAGCATTTTGCCGCAAAGGGCCTCGGCCTGCACAACGATCTCCAGAACGAGCACTCGATCGTCGGTAACTTCCCCGTCGTCACCATGCTCGACCGTTACGGCCGCGACGACCAGAAGGCGATGATCGACGGTTCGATCAGGGGCAAGTACCGCATCACCTTTGGCCTCACCGAGCCGCATCACGGCTCGGACGCCACCCACATGGAGACGCGCGCGGTGCCGGCCACGCGCGACAACGTCAAGGGCTGGATCATCAACGGCGAGAAGATGTGGACCACCGGCATGCACGTCGCCACCCATTGTGCGCTGTTCGCGCGCACCGGCGGCAATGACGGCGATGCCCGCGGCATCACCTGCTTCCTGGTGCCGGCCAAGAGCCCCGGTGTGAAGGTCGAGGAATACATGTGGACCTTCAACATGCCGACCGACCATCCGCGCGTCAGTTTCACCGATGTGTTCGTGCCCGAGGATGCGCTGTTCGGCGAGGTCGGCCGCGGCCTCTCCTTGGCGCAATGTTTCGTGCACCAGAACCGCATCCGCCAGGCCGCGAGCTCGCTGGGAGCGGCCGTCTACTGCATCAACGAGAGTGTGAAATACGCCCGAGAACGAAAACCGTTCGGCAAGGCGCTCGCGGAAAACCAGGCGATCCAGTTCCCGTTGGTCGAGCTCGCCACCCAAGCCGAGATGCTGCGCCTGTTGATCCGCAAGACCGCTTGGGAGATGGACCAGCTCACCGAGGAGCAGATCGAGCGCACGCTCTCCGACCGCGTCTCGATGTGCAACTACTGGGCAAACCGCCTCTGCTGCGAATCCGCCGACCGGGCGATGCAGGTCCATGGCGGCATGGGCTACTCACGCCACAAGCCGTTCGAGCACGTCTACCGCCATCACCGCCGCTATCGCATCACCGAGGGCAGCGAGGAGATCCAGATGCGGAAAGTGGCGGGTTTCTTGTTCGGCTATATGGGGCCGGGGAAGCATTAGCGTCATTGCGAGCGCAGCGAAGCATCCAGAAATGTTGCCTCGGAGGGACTTGGGATTGCTTCGCTCGCAGCGGGGCTAATTCACCCGTCGATCCTTCCCCGCCCAATACGGCTCGCGCAACTGCCGCCGCAAAATCTTGCCGCTCGGATTGCGCGGCAGCGCCGGCAGGAACTCAACGCTCTTCGGCGTCTTGTAGCCGGCGATGCGCGTCCGGGTGAAATTGATGATGTCGGTGGCAGTCGCCTGTTTGCCGGGCTTCATCACCACGACGGCCTTCACCGCTTCGCCCCATTTGTCGTCGGGCACGCCGATCACGGCAGCTTCCGCGATATCAGGATGATCGCACAGCGCGCTCTCGACCTCGGCGGGGTAGATGTTCTCGCCGCCGGAGATGATCATGTCCTTGATGCGGTCGTGGATGTAGAGGTAGCCGTCCTCGTCCATGTAGCCGGCATCGCCCGTGCGCAACCACCCGTCACTGCGCAGCGTCGCAGCGGTGGCCTCCGGCAAATTCCAGTAGCCGACCATATTGGAGCCCGAGCGCGTCGCGATCTCGCCGACCTGGCGCGGCGGCAGCGGCTTGCCGTCGGCGTCCAGAATCGCGATCTCGACGCCCGGCAGGGCCTTGCCGGCCGAGCGCATCCGCTCCAGCCCCTCGACATGGTCCTCAGGCGGCAGCGCGACGATGGTGCCGGTCGTCTCGGTCATGCCGTACAGCTGCACGAAGTCGCATTTGAACACCTCGATGCACTCCTTCAGCAGCGCCGCCGGGATCGGCGAGGCGCCGTACAGCATGTATTTCAGCCGCGAGAAGTCCATCGTCTTGGCCCGCGGCTGCCGCACCACGAACTGCATCGCCGCCGGCACCATGAACAGTTTTGTGATGCCCGACTGCTCGAAGAAATCCAAAACCTTGGTGGGGTCGAACTCGCGCGCGATCACGCCGCGGGCGCCGTGATAGAGCCCCATCACGCCCCAGCCTGAGCCGCCGATGTGGAAGATCGGCATCGCTACCAGCGAGACGTCGTCGGTCGACCACCGGTTCCACTCCGGCTTGTCCTCGGCATTGCCTGTCTGCATGAGGTTGAGGAAGTTCGCGTGGCTCAGCATCGCGCCTTTCGGCTTGCCTGTGGTGCCCGAGGTGTAGAGCTGGATCGCGATGTCCTTCGTGTCGATCGGCACTTTTGGATCGTCGCCGCTCTGTGCATCGCGCCACGCCGTAAAATCCCGCCACTCCGGCGCGCCGCCCTCGGTGGTGATGACGGTGCGCACGCCCGGTATCTGATCCCTGATCTGGCGAACCTGTGTGATGAACTCCGGCCCGACGAACAGCACTGGCGCCTTGCAATCCGAAACGATGAAAGCGACCTCGGGCCCCGCGAGCCGCCAGTTCACCGGCGCCATCACCACACCGGCCTTGATCGCGCCCAACAGCAGCTCGAAATAGAGATCGCTGTTCTTGCCGAGATAGGCGACGCGATCACCCTTCTTCAAGCCCATTGCAATCAGCGCGTTGGCAACCTTGTTCGTTTTGATGTCGAACTCGGCAAAGCTGGTGAGGCGGCCCTCGAACTCGTAGGCGATGGCATCGCCGCGGCTGTTGGCGCGCTCACGCACCATGTCGGCGAGGTCAGCCAGTTTCTGTGTGGACATGTTTCTCCCGTGACGTTTTGCTTTTATTGCGGGGGAGTTTGGCGGCATCTGTGGGTGAAGACAAGGTGGGGAGCCCCGCGGTCGTCCCGGACAAGCGCAGCGAAGCGGAGCGCAATCCGGGAGCCATAGCCCCTAAACGCAATTTGGCGAAGACTGGTCATTGCCAATCTTCGCCAAGCTAACTTCTGTGGTTATGGGTCCCTGCGTTCGCGGGGATGACAGGTGAGGGTGGCGTGAGGGGGCGTCAGCTCCTCACGCCTTCATTCGGGCGACACAACTAGCCCCGCTTCGCCCGGTCCTTTTCGTTCTGCGCCATGATGCTCTCGCGCGCGGTCTTCCAGTCCTCGTCGCTCCAGTCGCGCAGCTGGTAGAAATTGCCGCCCATGGCCAGCGCCTGGGCGCCGTCCATGGCGATGGTCTCGCCGTTGATCCAGTTGCAGCCGCCTGAGATCAGGAACACCGCGAGGTTCTGCAATTCCTCCATGGTGCCGACGCGGCCCATCGGGTTCATCGCCTTGGTGCGCGCGCCGGCCTCGTCACCCGGCTTGATGCGTTTGCTCATGCCCTCGGTCGGGATCTCGCCGGGGGCAATCGTGTTGAGGCGGATGCCGTAGCGGCCCCATTCGGTCGCCAGCGACATCGTCATGGCGTGGATCGCCGACTTGCTCATCGCTGACGGCACCACATAAGGCGAGCCGTTGCGCACCCAGGTCACGGTGATCGACACGACGTTGCCCGGCTGCTTCAAGGCGATCCAGCGCTTGCCGACCGCATGCGTCACATAGAACGTGCCGTGCATGACGATATTGGCGACCGCGTCGAACCCGCGCGGCGAGAGCTCCTCGGTGCGGGAGATGAAGTTGCCGGCGGCGTTGTTGATGAGGTCGGTGAGGGGGCCATCGCGGAAGATGGTCTCGATCATCTCCTCGACCGCGAGCGCATTGCGGATGTCGACGCCGTGGCTGGTGACGCGGCCGCCATAGAGATCCATCAGCTCGGTCGCGGTCTCGTCGCACACGATCTTGCGTCGGCCGCAGATGTGCACCTCGGCGCCGAGCTGGAGGAAGCGCGCCGCCATCGACTTGCCGAGACCGGTGCCGCCGCCGGTCACGAGAATGCGCCGGCCGGCCAGAAGATTTTCCTTGAACATGGCTGTTTCCCCCGTAGGGATTGTCAGTTAATTGGTCGATTGACTAAATCCGGCCTCCAGCGTCCTGTAAAGCGGCACTGAACAAGAACAGGGAGAATTCGTCCATGGAAGATCGCGTCTCGATCTCGATCTCGGAAGGCGTCGCCGACGTGCGACTGGTGCGCAGCGACAAGATGAATGCGCTGGATCAGCCGATGTTCGAGGCCCTCGTTGCCGCAACCGACCGACTTTCCAGGGAAAAAAGTGTCCGCGTCGTCGTGCTCTCAGGTGAAGGCCGCGCCTTCTGCGCCGGGCTCGACATGGGGCGTTTCGCCGCCATGAAGGAGAAAGGCGGCGATGGAATTCCGGGTGGCGAAAATCGGGATCTCACGGTGCGCACGCATGGCAAGGCGAATTTTCCGCAGCAGGCAGTGTGGGGTTGGCGCCAGCTTCCGGTGCCGGTCATCGCGGCGGTGCACGGCGTTGCCTTCGGCGGCGGCTTCCAGCTCTCGCTCGGCGCCGACATGCGCTTCCTGGCGCCCGATGCGCGGATGTCGATCATGGAGATCAAATGGGGTCTCGTCCCTGACATGGCGGGCACGCCGATCCTGGCCTCACTGGTGCGCGACGACGTCTTGCGCGACCTCACCTACACGGGCCGCATCTTCTCCGCCCAGGAGGCGATGACGTATGGGCTCGCCACGCGCATCTGCGATGACCCGCGCGCCGCGGCGCTGGAGACCGCGCGCGAGATCGCCGGCAAGAGCCCCGATGCGATCCGTGCGGCCAAGCGGTTGCTGAACAATCTCTTGGTCGATCCGGGCCCGGCGCTGCTCGCCGAGTCCGTCGAGCAGCAGAAGCTGATCGGCAGCCCCAACCAGACCGAAGCGGTGCGCGCCAACCTGGAAAAGCGTGCGCCGAAGTTCGCGGATTAGCCCTTGTCGTTCCGGGATGGTCCGAAGGACCAGACCTCGGGTGCGCAATTGCGCACCAGAGTTCGGCTCTCCGAGCCGCCCCGGAATGACCAACACAACAACAAAGAAAAACAAAATGAGCGAAACGTCCCCATTCCTCGGCATCGTCTCCGGCGACCGCCGCCGTTCCCATGCCGAAGTCGCCGATCGCGCCGACCGCATCGCGAGCGGCCTTGCCAAAATCGGCGTCAAGCAAGGCGATTGCGTCTGCATGCTGATGCGCAACGACATCGCCTTCCTCGAAGCCGCCTACGCCGCGATGCGCCTGGGCGCCTACGGCGTGCCGATCAACTGGCACTTCAAGCCGGAGGAGATCAATTACATCTTGAACGACACCGGCACGTCCGTGCTGATCGGGCACGCCGACATGCTGCACGCGCTGCGCGATGCGATCCCGCGCGGCGTCACCGTGCTCAGCGTGCCGACGCCGCCGGAGATCCGCTCCAACTACAAGATCGATCCGGCTCATCTGGCGACGCCTAGCTTCGCGATCGATTTCGAATCCTGGCTCGCGCAGCAGCAGCCCTATGACGGCCCGGTCGTGCCGCAGCCCATGAACATGATCTACACCTCGGGCACGACAGGCCATCCCAAGGGCGTCCGGCGGAAGGCGCCGACGCCGGAGCAGCAGGCCGCCGGCGAGCGCATGCGCGCGATGATCTATGGACTGAAGCCCGGGGCCCGCGCGCTGCTGCCGGGCCCGCTCTATCATTCCGCGCCGAACTCGTTCGGCATCCGCGCCGGCAAGCTCGGCGGGGTACTGGTGCTGATGCCGCGGTTCGAGGCGGAAGAATTTCTGCAAGCGATCGAGCGATACAAAATCGACACCATCTTCATGGTGCCGACCATGTTCATCCGCCTGATGAAACTGCCGGAGGCAGTCCGCAACAAGTACGACGTCTCGTCGCTGCGCCACGTCATCCATGCCGCCGCGCCGTGCCCGGCCGACGTCAAGCGGGCCATGATCGAGTGGTGGGGACCGGTGATCTACGAATTCTACGGCTCGACCGAGTCCAGTGCCGTGACGTTTGCGACCTCCGAGGACGCGCTGAAGAAGCCCGGCACGGTCGGCAAGATATCGCCCGGCGCCGAGCTCCGCTTCATCGGCGAGGACGGCCGCGTGCTCGGCGTGGGTGAGATCGGCGAGATCTATTCCCGCATGGCGGAGCTGGCCGACTTCACCTATCACAACAAGCCGGAGAAGCGCGCCGAGATCGACCGCGACGGCTTCATCACCTCCGGCGATGTCGGCTATATCGACGAAGACGGCTACGTCTTCATCTGCGACCGCAAGCGCGACATGGTGATCTCGGGCGGCGTCAACATCTATCCGGCGGAGATCGAGTCCGTGCTGCACGCGGTATCAGGCGTGCATGATTGCGCGGTGTTCGGCATCCCCGACGCCGAATTCGGCGAGGCGCTGATGGCGGTGGTCGAGCCGCAAGCCGGCGTCACGCTCGATGAAGCCGAGGTTCGCGCCGCGCTGAAGGCGCATCTCGCCGACTACAAGGTGCCCAAGCACATCGAGATCCGCACCGAGCTGCCGCGCGAAGACTCCGGCAAGATCTTCAAGCGCCGCCTGCGCGATCCCTATTGGGAGCGGGCGGGACGGAAGATCTGAGGTGATGCCGTAAGGGTGGGCACGCGCGTCCGCCGTCGCTCGAAGAGCGAAGGCGGACGCGCGTGCCCACCAAATTCGCTGACGGAGACAGATCGTGGGCACGTCGCAAGGGCCCCTTTGCCTACGAGACTTCGCTCCATCCGGATCTACGTCTTGCGGGCATTGAAGCGTCTTAGCAGGGACAGATTTCGATCCTATATAGATGGCGTCATCCACCTCCGGATCATGTCATGACCCCCGTCTCCATCCTCCTCAACATCGTCTGGATCCTCATCGGAGGCGCCTGGATGGCGTTTGGCTGGCTGATCGCCGCGATCATCATGGCCATCACCATCATCGGCCTGCCCTGGGCGCGGGCGGCCTTCAACATCGCGGTCTACACGCTGCTGCCGTTCGGTTCAAAGGCGGTCAGCCGCTACGAGGTCACGGGTGTCGAGGATATCGGCACCGGCCCGCTCGGGGTGATCGGCAACATCATCTGGTTCATGCTGGCCGGCTGGTGGCTGGCGCTCGGCCACCTCGTGACCGCACTGGTGCTCGCTGTCACGATCATCGGCATCCCCTTCGCCTGGGCCCATCTGAAGCTTGCAGGCATCGCGCTCTGGCCGATCGGCAAGGTGATCGTGCCGGCATAGGCCCGTGACCGTGAACGTCGGCTTTCGACGGCAGAGCGGAAGTCGCGCGGTTTGGCCATCATTGACGGCTTGTGGACCCATGCCGGTCGTCGCCTGTCCGTCCGACACGTCGTTTTCGGGCTGCTCGTCTCGCGCATCTCACGTACATGACAGGAAGAAAGTTAACCACTTTGATTTAACCTAATTTAATATTGAAGACATTAAATCGTATAAAGTGCCACGATACCCGAGCAAGCTTTTGGGGCAGGGCGTTGCGGGCGCACGTGCCCTGGTGGCCCAAGCTCGTTCTATCGGAATGGAGCTGGCTGGCATGGATCGAGAAGACCTTGACGCGATGTCCATCGATGAGTTGTGGGCGCTTCACACTGAGGTCGATCAGATCCTCGCTGCGAGGCTCCTTGCGGAAAAGCGCGAACTCGAAAAGCGGCTCGATCAGCTCGGCCAAGGAGCAAAAGCAAACCCGAACGAACCGGCAAAGAACTCCCCGGCGAAGCACTAGAATGCGAAAGCCGGTTTCTGGCGGGAACCGGGGTTCTGTTATATTTAGTGATTGAAATGAATTAACGTAATTTAATTAATTCGGAGCTCGATGGGGGTTTAATTGCAGCAACCGTGAGGGGCTCGATGTCCTCATCCGAACACAAATACCGGCGCGAGTTTTTGAAGACCTGCGGAAAATTCGCGGCCGTAACTCCTCCTGCCGTAACCATGCTGCTTTCGAGATCAAACTCGGTCGCGGCGTGTGGCGGGGAGGGCGCGGGGGCCCATAAACACTATCATCACAAACGCGGTGAAGATTAGCTGAGGGTCGCCGACCGGGGCGCGGCCTTACTGCTCATCTCTTCTCGCGACGAAATCGGTGGAGAACCTTCGGAGGTTCGAACCCTCGGTACGTCGCCACGCGGAGGACCGGCCATGAGTGGTCTCCATCATCTCCAGACTTCCCCGGCGGCCCTGGCCCGGGCCGATCTTCTCAAGTCGGCCAAGGTGCCGGCGGGCAATCCCTGGGTGGATGCCGCTGCCGCTCTTCTTCGTCACCGTTTCGAAGCGCTCGCTTCTCAGCTCGCCGAACTGGAAGCGCTTCGCGAACGAGTGCTTGAGGCTGAGCAGAAGCTCGACCCGAGTTTCACCTGATGAAAAGCTAGGTCGGGCAACAGCAAGCACCGCTAGCTTGATGAACTCGGCCCCGTTCCGCTTCTGGGCCTCTGAAGAGTGCTGCCGCGCCAAAGAAATAGGGCGCCATTGGAGGCAGATATGCTCAGATCGGTGATCAAGTCTACTGTCATAGCAGCGTTGTTGATCACCTTGATTAACCCGCCGGTCATCACCCAGGCCTTTGGCCACGGGAGCGGTGGTGGCGGTGGTGGTGGTGGCGGCGGTGGTGGTGGTGGTGGTGGCGGCAGCGGTGGTGGTGGCGGCAGCGGTGGTGGTGGCGGCAGCGGTGGTGGCGGCGGCGGCGGTGGTGCCGGTGGCGCTGGAGCTGGAGGTGGAGCTGGCAGCGGTGGTGCCGGTGGCGCCGGAGCTGGCGGCAGTGGTGCCGGTGGCGCGGGAGGCGCTGGAGCTGGCGGCAGTGGTGCCGGTGGCGCGGGAGGTGCTGGAGCTGGCGGCGGTGGTGCAGGAAGCGCTGGTGGTGCCGGCAGCGGTGGTGGGGGTGACGCTGGTGGTGCTGGATCCGCGAACGGCGGTGCCGGTGGCGGTTATGGCGGGGGCCATGATTATGCTGGTGCATCCAGCTTGCCCTACTCGAGCCGGCTGGGCACGAACATGCAGATGATCCAAAGAAGCAATGCTTGGCCTCGCGGTGGTTGGGTTCGTGGCGATACTTTTTTTTATGGGTTCCGCGAACGCGCGCCCCGGCTGCGGTGGGATATGTGGAGGTACGCAGCGCCCTCATCTGATCTCCACAGGCTTCACAAGGCTCAGCGAACAAGGATCAAGCCGCACGAAATGCGGAAGATATCGTCGGACCAGAAATCTGTGCAATCGTTCGGGGCGCGAACCTCAGTGGACGCCCATCGCCGAGGGCGCGATGATGCGACAGCTGCCAGCGGACCGGTAAATCGCTCGCGGGTCGAAGTTCAGGCAGCGCCGCCATCCGTGATCGAGCGTCAGGAAGAGCAAAGGACTGGCGCGGCGCCGGTAGATGTCCCGGCGGATGTAGTTAAGGTCACATCGCCACCCGCGATCGAGCGCAAAAGCGAGGAAACGATCGGCACGGCACTCGTAGACGCGGATGTCGCTCAAGTCAGCCCGCCATCCATCATCGAACATCACGACGCGTCGATAACGAGGTCACTCGAAGGGCTGGTCATGATGATGGCACTCGTGGCACTTGGTTTTGTCCCATTGCTCATTCGCCATAGGTATGCCCAACGCGTGTTAGCCTATGCTGCGACGCGTCGCTCCGAAGCACAAGTTGGCGATGCTCGCCCCGTCTACTTACTTTGTCCACCGCGGATCGAGGCCGATCCAGATCTCGTATCCAATCTGGAAGCCTCCGTGAAAAACGTTCTCGACACAATCAAGGAGGCGGAGGCCGAGATCGCTCTCTCGCGACAGCTCCGAAGACCCTCGTGAAGCCGAGACCCTCGCTTTGTCAGTACACCACGTGCAGGGAAAAGAGCGCGCCATAAGCCGTAAAACCATTGCGCAGGGAAGGCCGGGAGCCCGGCATCACCTGTGGTCAACACGCGTGCGTTTCTCGCGTGCGGACCCTGGGTGCCAGCCGGCGCCCGGCCTTCCCTGCGCCCTTTCTTCTCGATGAGGGCGAAACGGTCAGCAGAGCTCGGGCGGAGCGCGCCGCGAGACCGCGAAGACATGCTTGTTGAAAGACTGATTGTTTTCTTGTGCCCCGGACGCAGCGCAGCGCGCCCCCGGCGATGCAAGGCATCGTCCGGTGCGGCGTGATGCACTGCAGAGCCGGGGCCCAGAATGCGGCGATGTGCTCTTCGGCTCCTGGTCCCGGCTCTGCGCCGCAACGCCCGCAACGCCAAGGGCGTTGCAGCGCGTCCGGGACGCGAGCCTCGCCGGCAGTGTGCACCGCCCCCAACTTCACCTTGCACTGCGGTAGAAAAATAGCGCACACTCCTCCCGACCGGGGAGCCGAGCCAGCTCTTCAAGAGAGCGCTTGAAGGGGAGCGAGCCATGTCCCTCCAGACCGTACCATCCGACCCCACTGAGCATCGCCCCAATCGCCCTGAGGACGTCCAGGCGATGGAGGCCGATGCGCGGCTGCGGGACGACATCCGCCTGCTCGGGCGCATCCTCGGCGACACCGTCCGCGACCAGGAAGGGGCCGACGTATTCGACCTGGTCGAGCGTATCAGGCAGACCTCGATCCGTTTTCACCGCGATGAGGACCGGCTCGCCCGCCGCGAGCTCGAGCAGATTCTCGATAGCATGTCGATCTCCGAGACGGTGCGGATCGTCCGTGCCTTCAGCTATTTCTCGCACCTTGCCAACATCGCCGAGGACCAGAACAACATTCGCCAGATGCGCGCGCGCAGCGCCGCCAGGAGTGGCGGCTCCGGCGTGCTGGCGGAAACGCTCGCCCATGCCAGGGACGCCGGCATCGGCCCTGACCAGCTGCGCAACTTCTTCAAGACCGCGCTGGTCAGCCCGGTGCTGACCGCGCACCCGACTGAGGTCCGCCGCAAGAGCACCATGGACCGCGAGATGGAGATCGCAGCCCTGCTCGACCGCCGCGAGCGGGTCGCCATGACAGCGGAGGAGGCCGACGCCAGCGACGAGCAGCTCCGCCGCGAGGTGCTGACGCTGTGGCAGACCAATCTCTTGCGCCGGACCAAGCTCACCGTGCTCGATGAGGTCGCCAACGGCCTGTCGTTCTACGACTACACTTTCCTGCGCGAGGTGCCACGCCTGATCAACGCGCTGGAGGACCGGCTGGACGAGCGCGGCGAACAGGCTGCGAGCGAGCTCGCCTCGTTCCTGCGCATGGGCAGCTGGATCGGCGGCGACCGCGACGGCAATCCCTTCGTCACCGCCGACGTGATGCGCGGCACGCTGCGGCTGCAGTCGAGCCGGGTGATGCAGTTCTATCTGAACGAGTTGCACGTGCTCGGCTCGGAGCTGTCGATCGCGGCGCATCTCGCCGACGTCTCCGAGGAGCTGCGCACCTTGGCGGAGCGCTCGCCGGACACCTCGCCGCACCGGAGCGGCGAGCCTTATCGCCTTGCGGTTTCCGGCATCTATGCGCGCCTGACCGCGACGGCCGAAAAGCTCGAGGTCGAGATCACGCGCCGGCCGGTCGGCAAAGCGGCGCCATACGAGAGTGTCAGGGAGCTGCAGGCCGATCTCGACGTGCTGCATCGCTCGCTGATCTCCAACAACGCGCGCGTTATCGCCCGCGGCCGGTTGCGGCATTTGCGGCGCGCGGTGGACTGCTTCGGCTTCCATCTGGCGCGGCTCGACATCCGCCAGAACTCGGCAGTGCACGAGCGCACCATTGCCGAGCTGATGGACGCCGCCAACCCCGGCATGTCCTATCTCGCGCTCGGCGAGGACGCGCGCATCTCGCTGCTCACCAATGAATTGCGCTCGACGCGCGCGCTGGTGTCGCCCTTCGTCAAGTACAGCGACGAGACCATGGGCGAGCTCAACGTCTTCCATGCCGCCGCGGAAGCGCATGCGAAATTCGGCTCGGATGCCATTCCCCAATGCATCATCTCGATGTGCAAGGGCATGTCCGACATGCTCGAGGTCGCCGTGCTCCTGAAGGAAGTGGGCCTGGTCCATCCTTCAGGGCGCAGCGCCATCAACATCGTGCCGCTGTTCGAGACCATCGAGGATCTGCAGGCCTCGAGCGGCATCATGGACCGCATGCTGTCGCTGCACGATTACCGCCGCCTCGTCGACAGCCGCGGCAGCGTGCAGGAGGTGATGCTCGGCTATTCCGACTCGAACAAGGACGGCGGCTTCGTAACTTCGGGCTGGGAGCTCTACAAGGCCGAGATCGGCCTCGTCGAGGTATTCGAGCGCCATCATGTGCGGCTGCGTCTCTTCCATGGCCGCGGCGGCTCGGTCGGCCGAGGCGGTGGGCCGAGCTATGACGCCATCATCGCGCAGCCGGGCGGCGCCGTGAACGGCCAGATCCGCATCACCGAGCAGGGCGAAATCATCTCGTCGAAATATTCCAACGCCGAGGTCGGACGCAACAATCTGGAGATCCTCGCCGCGGCAACGCTCGAAGCAAGTCTGCTGCATCCGCGCCAGAGCGCGCCTCGCCGCGAATACCTGACTGCGATGGATGAATTGTCGAACCTCGCCTTCAAGGCCTATCGCGGCCTCGTCTACGAGACCGAGGGCTTTGTCGATTACTTCTGGGCTTCCACGGTCATCAACGAGATCGCAACGCTGAACATCGGCAGCCGCCCGGCCTCGCGCAAGAAGACCCGCGCGATCGAGGATCTGCGCGCGATCCCGTGGGTGTTCTCCTGGGCGCAATGCCGCCTGATGCTGCCGGGCTGGTACGGCTTCGGCAGCGCCGTGGAGCAGTGGATTGCGGAGCATCCCGACAAGGGCATGCCGTTCCTGAAAGAACTCTACACGGAATGGCCGTTCTTCCGCATGCTGCTCTCGAACATGGACATGGTGCTGGCGAAGAGCTCGATCGCGATCGCCTCGCGCTATGCCGAGCTCGTGCCGGACGAAGCCTTGCGCGAGAAGATCTTCGGCCGCATCCGCCGCGAGTGGCATTCCTGCATCGAGACGCTGCTCGACATCATGGGGCAGGACCGCTTGCTGCAAGGCAATCCGCTGCTGGAGCGCTCGGTGCGGCACCGTTTCCCCTATCTCGATCCGCTCAACCACGTGCAGGTCGAGCTCTTGAAAGAGCACCGCGCGCAGAATCCCGACGAGCAGGTGCTGCGCGGGATTCAGCTGACGATCAACGGAATCTCGGCGGGGTTGCGGAATACGGGGTAGGGCGAGGCAGCCCGCCACACCCTCGCTCGTCATGGCCGGGCTTGACCCGGCCATCCACGTGCCTCTGCAACCACGGGACAGGCATGGATGCCCGGGTCAAGCCCGGGCATGACGAACAGAGTGCCGGGCATTCAACAGAAATGCGCCCCCTGCGTCTCCACATAGACCGCATAGAGCGACTGGCTCGCGGTCATGAACAGGCGGTTGCGCTTCTTGCCGCCGAAGCAGACATTGGCGCAGGTCTCCGGCAGCAGGATCTGGCCGATGCGCGCGCCGTCGTTCGGCGCGAACACCTGCACGCCGTCGTAGCCCGGCCCGACCCAGCCCGCGCCGACCCAGATGTTGCCTTCGGTGTCGACGCGCAATCCGTCCGGGAAGCCCGACTTGCCCTCGAGCTTCATGTCGATCAGCTTCTTCGGGTTCGACAGCTTCGTCCCGTCGATGTCGTAGGACCATACCACATTCTCGGCCTGCGGATAATGCGTGATGCCGGTGTCGCAGACATAGAGCTTCTTGTAGTCGTGGGAGAAGGCGATGCCGTTCGGCTTGAACGGCTCGTCCGCGACTTTCGCCAGTTGGCCAGTTTGCGTGTCGAGGCGATAGACGGCTTCCTTCTGGTGTGGCTGAACCGAGCCTGTGTTGGCGAGCTTGCCCTCGTAGATGCTGATCGCGCCGTAGCCGGGATCGGTGAACCAGATTGCTTTGTCGTTGGGATGCACGACCATGTCGTTCGGGCCGTTGAGCGGCTTGCCGTTTGCCTGCTCGGCCAGCGCTGTCACCGAACCGTCATGCTCGTAGCGGACAAGGCGGGTGCGCTCGGCACTGATCTGACGTCCCTCGGTGTCGAATGAATTGCCGTTGGCCTCGTTCGACGGCTTGTGGAACTGCTCGGAGATGTGGCCGTCGTCGTCGAGATAGCGCAGCTGCCGGTTGGCCGGGATGTCGCTCCAGACGAGATATTGGCCTTGCGCGTTCCACGCCGGCCCCTCCGCCCAGAGGCAGCCGGTATAGAGCCGCTTGATCGCGGTGTTGCCGACCTTGGCCTTGAAGCGTTTGGGGTCGATGACGACGATGTCTCGGTCGGGATAGCGCTGCGGCTCGGCGTTGGCCCCGAAGTCGCGGGCGTCGGCGTTGGAGGCGAGCAAGGTCGATGCAGCGAGTGTCGCCGCACCTTGCAGCAGGGTGCGGCGGTCGAGACCGCTGCTGGCCGTTGTGTCGTTGGGGTTGGTCAGTATTCTTGTCATGGTTTCCTCCCAAAGTTTCGTTGGGAGGACACCATTCGCCCGCATTCAGGCGTAAACCGGGGCGATCTCCGGCCGAGACAACCGAAGATCGCAGGGCAGGAATGCCGGAAATGCGGCTAGACGGGATCCCAAGTAAAGATGTCGGCGGAGCGGTCGAGCTTGTAGAACGAGCCCTTCAGCGCCGGCATGCCGTGTTCCGCGATGGATTGCGGCGTCCAGCCTTCGCTCCGCTGCACCGAGCGGATCGGGCGGTTCTGGCTGAACAGGAAGATCTCGTTCATGCGCACGCCGAAGATCTGGCCGGTGACGTCCTTGGCGGAATCGCCGAGCAGATAGCCGCAGAGCGGCGCGATCTTCTCCGGTCCCATCTGCTTGATCTTCTCGACCCGCGCCTTCTCCGCCTCGGTCTCGGTCGGGATGGTGCCGATCATGCGCGTCCAGGCGAATGGCGAGACGCAGTTGGAGCGGACGTTGAAGCGGCCCATGTCGAGCGCGATCGACTTCGACAGCCCCACGATGCCGAGCTTGGCCGCGGCGTAATTCGCTTGTCCAAAGTTGCCGATCAGGCCGGAGGTCGAGGTGAAATGCACGAAGGAGCCCGACTCCTGCTCGCGGAA
Source organism: Bradyrhizobium vignae (assembly GCF_900324035.1). Classification (NCBI taxonomy): domain Bacteria; kingdom Pseudomonadati; phylum Pseudomonadota; class Alphaproteobacteria; order Hyphomicrobiales; family Nitrobacteraceae; genus Bradyrhizobium; species Bradyrhizobium vignae. The sequence continues at coordinate 5,350,527 of NZ_LS398110.1, read as the reverse complement.
GATCCGCGCCGCAGCGTGGCTGACGTAGAACGAGCCCATCAGGTGCACCTTGATGACGGCCTCGAACGCTTCCACGCTCATCTTGTGGAAGATCATGTCGCGCAGGATGCCGGCATTGTTGACGACGCCGTCGAGCCGGCCGAAATGATCGGTCGCGGTCTTCACGATCTTGCTGGCGGGGATCGCTTCCGCGACGCTTTCGAAATTGGCGACCGCGCTGCCGCCGCGCTTCTTGATCTCCTCGACCACTTCCTCGGCGGGCGCGGCGTTCGAGCCGGCGCCGTCGGCGGCCCCGCCGGGATCGTTGACCACGACCTTGGCGCCTTCGGCAGCACACAGCAGCGCGATCTCGCGCCCGATGCCGCGGCCTGCGCCGGTGACGATGATGACCTTGTCTTGCAGTGATTTCGTCATGCTAGCCTCTCTATGTTGCCGTCGCGGCCGCAGCTAACCAAGCTCGTCATGCGCGGGCGTGACCCGCGCATCCATCTTCAGAAGAGGATGGATTGCCGGGTCAAGCCCGGCAATGACGAGCAAATGTTGTCCGAGCCGCTTACCTCTCGTTCGTGAACACGATCGTGCCTGATGCCGCGAACATGCCGCCGACGCCATGGCACACCGAAATCTTCGCATTCGGCACCTGCGCCGGTGCTATCCCGCGCATCTGGCGCACGCTCTCCTGAAGCGCGTACATGCCGTACATGCCGGAATGCATGTAGCTCAAACCGCCGCCATTGGTGTTGAGGGGCAGTTTCCCGCCCGGCCGCGTGTTGCCGTCGGCGATGAACTTCCCGGTCTCCTCGTACGGCATGAAGCCGAGATCGCCGAGGCCGAACAGCGGCAGATGCGCAAAGGCATCGTAGATCATGAGGTGATCGACGTCCTTGTGTGTGATGCCGGCCTCCTTGAAGGCCAGCGGGCCCGCAACTTTGAACGCGCGCGAGGAGTTGAACGTCTCCATCTGGCTGACCATCGGCGTTTCCACGCTCTCGCCCGTGCCCATGATGTAGACGGGCTTCGTTGGAAAATCCCTGGCACGGTCGGCCGAGGTCAGGATCAGCGCGCCGCCGCCGTCGGTGACGAGGCAGCATTGCAGCAGCCGGAACGGATAGGCGATCATACGCGAGTTGAGCACATCGGCGACCGTGATCGGGTCCTTCATCATCGCGCGCGGATTCTTCGCCGCCCATTCCCGCTGCACCACCGCCACCGAAGCAAGCTGCTCATGCGTGATGCCGTAGGTCTTCATGAAGCGCAGCACGGGAATTGGGAACATGCTCGGCGGGCCGTAGACGCCATAGGGCGCTTCGAACTGGCCCTGCAGGCTGTCTGCGGGAATCGAGCGCGGCAGCTTGCCGATCATCGACTTGCCGCTCTCGGCATGGGTGATCAGCACCGTCTTGCACAGGCCCGCCTCGATCGCCGCCGCCGCATGGCGGACGTGCAGCATGAAAGAGCAGCCGCCGACCGAGGTGCCGTCCACCCAGGTCGGCTTGATGCCGAGATAGTGGCAGACCTGCTGCGGTGTTTCGACCGCGGTGGCAAAGCCGTCGATGTCGGACAGCTTCAGCCCGGCGTCGGCAATGGCATTGAGCGCCGCATCCGCATGGAGCTGGAGCTGCGAGGCGTTGGGGATGACACCGAGCTCGGTCGTCTCGGCCGCGCCGACGACGGCAACCTGGTTCCTGCGCATGACTTACCCCTTCACCGGACGGAACACGGGGAGGGTGATCTTGTCGTCGAGTGCCTCGAAAGCGACCTCGAGCTTCATGTCGAGCTCGAGTGCCTCAGGCGTCTGCGGGCAATCGATGATGTTGCTCATCATCCGCGGGCCTTCGTCGAGTTCGACCACCGCGATGGCGTAAGGCGGCGTGAAGCCCGGCGCGGCGGGGCGATGGTTGATCACGTAGCTGTAGAGGAAGCCCTTGCCGCTCGCCTTGAAGATGCTGACCTTGCGCGAGGCGCAGGAGGGGCAGAACGGGCGCGGCGGGAAGTAGACATGCGCGCAGGCATCGCAGCGCTGCAGGCGCAATTCGCCGGCTTTCGTGCCGTCCCAGAAATGCTGGGTCTCCGGCGTCGGTTTCGGTCGCGCGCGCTGCGGTTCGGCCATTCGGAACGCCCTCCCAAGGGCAGGCTTCACGCCCGCCTGTTTCGATCTTGATGCGACAATCGACCATCGTGCGTCAACGGTCCAGCAATGCGCATGCATGCCATCATGCGCACAATGCTTGTGTCGAACCGAGCCAGCGGTATAGATTGCGCGCGAAATATTCCGTGAGACAGACATGCCCGATTTTCCGACACTGGCGAAGCTCGCCGAAGACCTCGAAAGCGGCCGCACCACCGCCCGCAAGCTGGTCGAGGCATGCCTCGCCAAGATCGCCGACCCCGCCGGTGAGGGCCGCCGCACCTTCATCCATGTCGATAAGGACGCGGCGCTGACCACCGCCGATGCCATGGATGCCCTGCGCAAGGTCAAGGCGGCGCCGTCGCGCTATGCCGGCATCCCGATCTCGATCAAGGACCTCTTCGACATCAAGGGCCAGGTGACGCGCGCCGGCTCCCGCGCGCTCGACGATTCCCCGGCGGCCGAGCAGGACGCGGCCACGGTATCGCGGCTGCGCAAGGCCGGCTTCGTGCTGATCGGCCGCACCAACATGACCGAGTTCGCCTATTCCGGCATCGGTATCAATCCGCATTACGGCACGCCGAAGGGCGCCTGGAACCGGGCCGAAGGTCACGTGCCCGGCGGCTCCTCCTCCGGCGCGGCGGTCTCCGTGCTCGACGGCATGGCGCATGGCGCGCTCGGTACCGACACCGGCGGCTCCTGCCGCATTCCAGCCGCCTTCAACGGCATCGTCGGTTACAAGCCGACGCAGCGGCGCGTGCCGCTCGATGGCACCGTGCCGCTGTCGTTCTCGCTCGACAGCATCGGGCCGCTGGCGCGATCGGTCAGCTGCTGTGCCATACTCGATGCCGTGCTCGCGAACGAGCCCATCGTCGCGCTGAAGCCGCGGCCCGTAAAGGGCATGCGGCTGGCGGTGCCCACCACGATCGCGCTCGATGATCTCGATGCGGAGGTCTCCGAGACCTTTGAGCGCGCGCTGAAGACGCTTGCCGACCATGGCGCCGCCATCGAGCGCATCGAGATGTCCGAATTCCACGACATCGGCCCGATGAACGCCAAGGGCGGCTTCGCTGCCTCCGAGAGCTATGCCTGGCACCGCTATCTCATCACGTCCAAGGGCGACGTCTACGATCCTCGCGTGTCGGTGCGCATCATGCGCGGCGAGGCGCAGAGCGCGGCCGACTACATCGATCTCCTCAACGAGCGCCGCTCGCTGATCGCGCGCGTCAATGCGCGCATTGCGCCCTATGACGCTCTGGTGCTGCCGACCACCGCCAACACGCCGCCGAAGATTTCCGATCTCGCCGACGACAAGGCCTTCACCACTCAGAACCTGCGCGCGCTGCGCAATTGCACCCTGATCAACATGATCGACGGCTGCGCCATCTCGCTGCCCTGTCATCGCGCGGGCGACGTCCCGGTCGGCCTGATGCTGGCGGGCGCGGGCGGCTCGGATCGCCGTATCTTTGAACTTGCCGCCGGCATGGAGGCCGTCATTCGTGTTTGACCTCACTTTCACCATCGACGCCCAGGACACCACCACGCCGCTGACCTTGGCGATCGACCAGATGGTCATCGCCGGCTGGACCGGCCGCGATCCGGTCGCGCGCGACAAGCACATCGCCGAGCTACAGGAGATGGGCATCGCCCCGCCGGCCTCCACGCCGATCTACTACCGCGCCTCGGCGCGGCGGCTGACCCAGGAAGACCGCATCGAATGCAGCGGCGGCGATTCCAGCGGCGAGGTCGAGTTCGTGCTGATCGGCTGGCAGGGCCGCATCTTCGTCGGCTGCGGCTCCGATCACACCGACCGCAAGGTCGAGGCCTATAGCGTCACGGTCTCCAAGCAGATGTGCGACAAGCCGATCGCCTCGACGCTGTGGGAGCTCGAGGACGTCATCGGTCATTGGGACAAGATGATCCTGCGCTCCTACGCCACGATCAAAGGCGAGCGCGTGCTCTACCAAGAGGGCACGCTGGATGCGATGCTCCCGGTCGCCGACCTCATCGCGCGCGGCTTTGATGGCGGGAAGCTGCCCGATGGCTGCGCCATGTTCGGCGGCACCTTCGCCGCCAAAGGCGGCATCCGCCCTGCCGACCGCTTCGATTTCGAGATTGAAGATCCCGTGCTGAAGCGCACGATCAAGCACGGCTACGACGTGGTGACGCTGCCGGTGAGGGGCTGATCTCTCCCCGCCGTCGTTGCGAGCGAAGCAATGCAGGCTGGTTCCGAGCAGGGACTCTAGATTGCTTCGTCGCAAGGGCTCCTCGCAATGGCGGGGGATAGTCATCGGAAATCGGGTGGCCGTGGGGGCGTCGTATTGCGAGAGTCGCAGCCATGACAGCAACCGCACGCAAATCGTCCCATTCTCCCTCCATTGACCTCGCCGGGCAGATCGACGCACTGGATTGGCCGCAAATCACCGCGGAGCTCGACTCCCAAGGCTGCGCCGTCCTGAAGAACCTGCTGACGTCGGACCTATGCCGCGCCATGGCCGAACTCTATCCGGACGATACGCACTTCCGCAGCCGCATCGTCATGAGCAGCCACGGCTTCGGTCGCGGCGAGTACAAATATTTCTCCTATCCGCTGCCCGAGCTGATCGCGCAGCTGCGCCCGGCGCTCTATGCGCATCTCCAATCCGTCCCCAATCGCTGGAACGAGGCGATGGGGATCGACATCCGCTATCCCACAGCGCATGCGGCATTCCTGAAGCGCTGTCACGAGGCAGGGCAGGCGCGGCCGACGCCGCTGCTGCTGCAATATGAGGCTGGCGACTACAACTGCCTGCACCAGGACCTCTATGGTGAGCACGTGTTCCCGCTCCAGGTCGCGATCCTGCTCTCGGAGCCCGGACGCGATTTCACCGGTGGCGAGTTCGTGCTGACCGAGCAGCGCCCGCGCATGCAGTCCCGCGTCGAGGTGGTGCCGCTCGCGCAGGGTGATGCGGTCGCCTTCGCTGTGCATCACCGCCCGGTGCAGGGGACACGCGGCACCTACCGCGTTAATCTCCGCCATGGCGTCAGCCGTATCAGGTCCGGCCGTCGCCACACGCTGGGTGTGATCTTCCACGATGCCAAATGAGCGCTGCGATTGACGGGTGATCTGTTCGACAATGTCGCCGAGGCGCAGCGCTCACGCGAGCAGATCGCGGACGGTGCCGTGCTGCTGCGCGGCTTCGTCAAGCCGATCGAGAGCGAGCTGGTCGATGCGGTGCGGGCCATCGTCGCGCAATCGCCGTTCCGCCGGATGACCACGCCCGGCGGCTATCAGATGTCGGTGGCGATGACCAATTGCGGCGAGCGCGGCTGGATCACCGATCACACCGGCTATCGTTACGATCCCATCGATCCGCGCACCGGCGCGCCTTGGCCGGCGATGCCGCCGGTGTTTTGCGATCTCGCCCGCCGCGCGGCGGAGCAGGGCGGCTTTGCCGGCTTTGCGCCCGATGCCTGCCTCGTCAATCGCTACGAGCCCGGCACGCGGCTGTCGTTGCATCAGGACAAGGACGAGCTGGATTATTCCGCGCCGATCGTCTCGGTCTCGCTCGGCCTGCCCGCGACCTTCCTGTTCGGCGGCCTCGCGCGCGCCGACAAGCCGCGCCGCTTCCGACTAGTTCATGGCGATGTCGTGGTCTGGGGCGGGGCCTGCAGGCTCGCCTATCACGGCGTCGCGCCGCTCGCCGATGGCGAGCATCCGCTGCTGGGAAGGAAGCGGATCAATCTGACATTTCGCAGGACGCGCTAGGGACCCGTCGTTCCGGTGGCGCGCGCTAGCGCGAACTATGGTGCGCATCGCCCCGGAACGACACTAAGGCTTCGGCGGATGAATGAACGCCCACGGGCTCACCTCCGAATCCCTGGTCACCTCGACCGAGATCAGATACGGCCCGCCATGGCTGAGCGCCTTCTCCATCGCCGCCTTGAACTGATCGGGCGCGGTCACGCGTGCTGCGGCCACGCCAAAGGACTCCGCGAGCTTGACGAAATCCGGATTGACGAGGTCCGACGCCACCACGCGGCCGTCGAAGCGTTCGCGCTGGTCGCGTCGGACATTGCCATAGGCGTTGTTGTTGAACACGAGCGTCACCACGCCGATGTTGAACTGCACGGCGGTGGCAAGCTCCTGCACGCCGAACATGAAGCCGCCGTCGCCGGTGATCGCCACCACCGGCTTGTCGGGGTTGGCGACCTTGGCGCCGAGGGCGGTCGGAAAGCCCGAGCCGAGCGTGCCCTGGTAGCCCGAGGTGATGAAGGTGCGCGGCTGGTACACCGGGAAGCCGTACCAGGAGGCGAAGCCGACCTGCGACAGTTCATCGGTGACGATCGCGTTGTGCGGCAGCACCTCGCGCAGGATGTCGAGATAGGCCATCTGCGGCTGGATGCGCTGGATCTCTGATTGCGCCGCCGCAGTGGCTTCGCGGATGTCTCCGCGCCGGCCGCGGCCCTTGGCATAGCCGACCTTCTTCACGGCGGCGACGAGATCGGCGGTGCCGGCCTTCGCATCGGCGACAATCCCGACATCGGCGGCGAGCCGGCGCATCTCGGCCGGATCGATGTCGATACGAATGGATTTCAGGCCGCTCGGTTGACAGGGCCAGCGGAAACCGGATGCCGGCAGCTCCGCGCGCGTGCCGATCGCGATCATCAAATCGGTTGTCGGCCACAATCTGTAGGCCGCCGCCATGGTAAGGCCGAGCTCGTGCGCGTTGGAGACGATGCCGCGGCCGCTGCGGAAGGCGACCACGGGCGCATCGATCATCTCGGCAAGCTCGAGGATCTCCTCGCGCGCGTCGATCGCGCCGCTGCCGACGAAGATCATCGGCGACTTGCCCGCCTTGATGAGCGCGGCCGCCTGCTTGATCGTATCAGGATCGGGTTGCGGCGCGGGCAGCGGCTCCAGCACCTGGGCAGCTGCCGTATTCGCGCGCTGGGTGAAAACGTCCCAGGGCATCTCGACCGAGGCGGGACCGCGCCGTCCCGACATCATCTCCTGGAACGCGCGCGCGACGACCGTCGGCGCGTTGCCGGGAGATTCGATGCGCTCGGCCCATTTCACATAGGTGCGCAAGGTCGCGAGCTGGTCCGGCATCTCGTGCAGATGGCCGCGGCCCTTGCCCAGGAACGGCGTCGGCACCTGGCCGGTGACGCACAGCACCGGCTCGTTGCAGCCGAACGCGGTGAGCAGAGCCGCGCTGGCATTGAGCACGCCGGGGCCTGGCACCACGCTGAACACGCCGGGTCGGCCGCTCGAGCGCGCATAGCCGAATGCCATGTAGCCGCAGGCCTGCTCATGCCGCGCGCCGATCACCTTGAGCTGGGCCTGATGAAACGCGTCGAACAGGCCGTAGACTTGCGCGCCAGGCAGGCCGAACACGGTGTCGACGCCATGGGCGACGAGCCCGCTTACGATCGCTTCGCCGCCGGTGAGGGTGGTCATTGCACTATTCCACTTTGGTTGTTGGTCAGGCTTCGTCGATGATGCCGTTGCGTAGAGCGCCGATGCCCTCGGCCGCGATCTCGACGACGTCGCCGGGCTTCAGGTATCGCGGCGGATCGAACCGCGCGCCCGCTCCGGTCGGCGTGCCCGTGACGATGATATCGCCGGGGACGAGGGTTGCGAAGGTCGAGATATAGTTCATGAGATAGCGGAACGGAAACATCAACCGGCTGGTGCGATCGTCCTGCCTGAGCTCGCCGTTGACATGCGTGGTGAGACGAATGTCCGCAATCTGCGATTCCGATGTGTAGGGCACGAGCCACGGGCCGAGACTGCCGCTGGAGTCAAAGTTCTTGCCCTGGGTGACGTTGAACTTGGCATGACGCAGCCAGTCGCGCACCGAGCCCTCGTTGCACAGCGTCAGCGCCGCGATGTGGTCGAGCGCGGCGCTTTCTGGAATGTGCCGGCCCTGCTTGCCGATCACCAGCACGATCTCGCCCTCATAGTCGAGCTGCGCGGAAGCACGCGGGCGGACCAGCGGCGTGTCGTGGCCGACGAAGGAGCGTGGGCTCCGCATGAACATGCTGGGATATTTCGGCGCGTCCTGGCCGTCCCTGTATTCGGCGTTACGGTCGGGATAGTTGACGCCGATGCAGATGATCTTTTCCGGCGCGGGCACCGGCGGCAGCCAGGTGATGTCGGCGAGCGCGTGATCGGGCGTGCGGCCGGTGGCCTCCTCGGCGAGGCTCACGAGCTTGCCGGCCGCGATCACCTCGCGCAGGGTCGGATAGTCCTTAGCGTAACGCGCCGACAGATCGATGATGCCGCCGTCCACGACGGCACCATAGCGGGTTGCACCCTTGACGGAATAGGTGGCGAGGCGGGGGAGTATCATCAATCCGCCACCAGCACGTCGGCCACGAATCTCGGCTCGCGCACTGCCTGGCCCGTAAAGGGCGAGCCTTGCTCGAACCAGGAGCGCGGGGCAGGCGCGCCCCACAGCGTCTGGCGGCGCGGATCGCGCAACGACCAGCGCAGCGGCTCATGGTCGTGATCGCCGGTGAAATAATCGCTGGTGTAGAGCTCGAGGCGGTGGCCGTCGGGGTCGCGGACATAGAGGAAGAACGCGTTCGAGATGCCGTGACGTCCCGGGCCGCGCTCGATGTTCTTCACGAACCCTTGCGAGGCCATGACGTCGCAGAGATGAATGATGTTCATCGCCGTCGGCGTCCAATAGGCGAAATGGTGCAGCCGCGGGCCCTTGCCGTTGGTGATGGCAAAATCGTGGACATTGCCTTTGCGATGCATCCAGGCCGCGGCGATGCGCCCGTTCGGGCCGTCCTCCTCGGCATATTCGGTGAGGCGGAAGCCGAGCCGGGCGTAGAACTCCATCGTGTCCTGCACTTCGGCAGCGAACACGTTGAAATGGTCGAGCCGTTGCGGATGGCAACCCCGGTAGAGGTCGTAGCGGCGCAGCAAATGCGGTCGGCGATCCATCGATGCATAGAGCTCGATCTGGAAGCCGAAGGGATCGGTGAACTGCAGCGTGCGGCCCTGGAACGGCTGATCGGCGAAGGCGTAGCTGAGGCCGTGCTCGGACAGGAACGCGGCCGCCTTGTCGAGATCTTTGTCGTTGCCGACCTTGAAGCCGAGCCTGTTGCAGGCGGGCACGGCTGCCTTGCGCAGCACCAGCGAATGATGCTGATGCTCCTCGGCGGCGCGCAGGTACACGACCTTGTCGTCGGCGTCCTCGACATGCAGGCCGACGGTGGTCTCGTAGAACGAGCGACTCAGCTTCAGGTCGGTGACGTCCAGCACGACGTGGCTGGAGCGGATGATGTTGAACGGTGGCTCGAAGACGTGTTGCGGTACGGGCATGTACGTTTCCCCTCGTCCTGTCATTCCGGGGCGGTCCGCAGGACCGAACTATGGTGCGCAATTGCGCACCTGAGAATCTCGAGGTTCCGGGTTCTCCGGGCCGCGCTTGCGCGGTCCCGTCACCCCGGAACGACGAAGCGTTAAATTCCCAGCTTCTGAATCTTGTGCGTGCCCCGCGCCAGCGAGACGTGCTTGGTTTCCATGTAGAAGTCGAATGAATAGTCGCCGCCGTCGCGGCCGATGCCGGAGGCCTTCATGCCGCCGAACGGCGTCGGCAGATGGCGGACGTTCTCCGAGTTCAGCCAGATCATGCCGGCCTCGAGCGCATCCGCAACGCGCAGCGCGCGGCCCATGTCGTTGGTCCAGACATAGCCGGTGAGGCCATAACGGATGTCATTGGCGATCTCGACGGCGTCCTTTTCGTCCTTGAACGGCAATACCGTGAGGAACGGGCCAAACACCTCCTCCTGCGCCACGCGCATCTTGCCGTGCGCGCCGGTCACCAGCGTCGGCTCGACATAGTGTCCGCCGCCCGGGCCGTCATAGGCCTTGCCGCCGACCGCGATGGTCGCGCCGTCCTGGCGTGCGACGTCGAAATAGGAGCAGACTTTTGCGAGGTGGCGCTCGTGGATCAGCGGCCCGATCTCGGTGGCGGGATCGAGGGGATGGCCGATCCTGAGCGCCTTCACGCGCGCGGTCAGCTTCTCCACGAACTTCTCCGCGATGCTCTGCTGGATCAGCAGGCGGCTTGATGAGGTGCAGCGCTCGCCGTTGAGCGAGTAGATCATGAACACGACGGCATCGAGCGCGCGGTCGAGATCGGCATCGTCGAACACGATCACGGGGTTCTTGCCGCCGAGCTCGAAATGCACCCGCTTCAGCGTGGGCGCGCCCTGAACCATGATCGCCGAGCCGGTCGCGCTCTCGCCGACGAAGCCGATCGCCTTGATGGCGGGATGCTCGGTCAGAGCCTTGCCGGCCTCTTCGCCAAAGCCGTGCACGGTGTTGAGAACGCCGGCTTCCTTCACGAGCCTCGCCAGAATGGAGGCCGTCACCGGCGACCACTCGGCCGGCTTGTGCACGACAGTGCAGCCGGCGGCCAGCGCCGGGGCGATCTTCCAGGTCGAGAGCATGAACGGCGTGTTCCACGGCGTGATCACGCCGACGGGGCCGATCGGCACGCGGGTCGAGATGTTCCAGTGCTCGTCGCTCGGCGTGTTGAGGCCGTCGCGCACTTCGGCGCATTTGTCGGCGAAGAAGCGAAAGTTCTCTGCGGCGCGGATCGCGGCCTTGGCCATGAAGCGATAGGCCTGTCCGGTGTCGATGCATTCGAGCACGGCGATGTCTTCGGCATTGTCCTCGATCGCATCGGCCACCCGATGCAGCAGCTTGCGCCGCATCGCAGGCCCCATGTCGCGCCAGGACTTGAAGGCGATCGCCGCGGCCGTTGCTGCCGCGTCGACATCCTCCGCATTGCCACGCGCGACGCTGGCGAGCACGGCGCCATCGACCGGCGATTTGGTCTCGAATGTCTCGCCCGAGATCGAGGCGACGGTCTTGCCGTCAATCGTGTGGCCGATGCCATCAGCGCGCAGCGTCTTCAGCAGCGGCGCGACGCGGTCGCGGTTGGCCTGAAATACGTCGGCTTTCGGCGTGGGCTTATCCATGGGCAGCCTCTACTTTCAGGGCGTCGTGGATGTTGTTGCGCTTCCAGCTCGTATCCTTGTCGTTGATCTGCATGTCGAACGATAGGGCGAACTTGCTGGCGGCGAAAACGGGATCGAGATGTCTTGAGAGCGCCTGGAAGACCTGCTCGCCGGCCTTCTGGCGCGTGGGAAGGTCGCGGCCCTCGCCGATGCGCAGCACCATGTCGAGAAAGCCGTAATCCTGCCGCGCGTCGGCGATCGCATAATGCTCGCACTTCACGGCGCGGACGCGGATGCCGCCGAGCGGGAAGATGCCGGTCTCGACCGCCGCCTTGCGCACCACTTCGCAGACCGCGCCGATGTCGAGACGGCCATCGAGATTGGCCGAATATTCGATGGTGAAATGCGGCATCGCGGTTTCACTCCCTGTCTTCTTGTCCGCCTTAAGCGAAGTAGCAGCTCACCGAGCCGTAGGCGCCATAGTCGGCTTGAATTGTGTCGCCCTTGCGGGTCTCGATCGGACGGATGAAGGAGCCGGCGAGCACGACCTGACCGGGCTCCAGCGCAAGGCCGAGCGGCGCGATCTTGTTCGCAAGCCACGCCACGGCTGTCGCAGGATGATTGAGCACGCCGGCGGCAAGGCCGGTTTCTTCCAGCTGGCCGTTCTTGAAGCAGAGCGCCCCGATCCAGCGCAAATCGGCGTCGAGCGGACGGATCGGCCGTCCGCCGAGCACGATGCCGGCATTCGCCGCATTGTCGGCGATGGTGTCGAAGATTTTTCGCGTGGCTTTGGTCCTGGGATCGACGCGCTCGATTCGCGTGTCCAGGATCTCCAGCGCCGGCACGACGAAGTCGGTGGCGTTGAGCACGTCGAACAGCGTGCACGCAGGACCGGTGAGGCGCTTGCTCATGACGAAAGCGAGTTCAGCCTCGACGCGCGTCGCGATGAAGCGCTCGGTCGGAACGAGGCCGCCATCGGCGAAGAACATGTCGTCGAGCAGCACGCCGGAATCCGGCTCGTCGATATTGAGCGCGCTCTGCATCGCCTTCGAGGTCAGGCCGATCTTGTGGCCCTTGACGATGCGCCCCTCCGCGATCTTGACGTCGACCCAGGCCTTCTGAATCGCGTAGGCATTGGCAATGGTGATGTCAGGGAAATCCTGCGAGAGCTGGCGAATCTGCGAACGGGTCTTCTCCGCCTGGTGCAGACGCCTCGCGCAGACCTGGATATCGTCGTTGGAAAGCGCCATTCGTCATCATACAAATCGTGGTGCCCGGAGATACTTAACATGTTAAATGAATGCGTCAAACGGAATCTCGGGTTGTTGCACTGCAAACGTTTTGCAGTCTGAAAGGGCGTCATGAGCAAGAGACCGGCTGACCCCGCCAACGGAAGCGTGCCTGCCGCGCGCCAGGTGCCGATGCGCGACTTCTCGCGCTCGCTACCGATGTCGCTGCTGCGGGCGCGCGAGGCGGTGATGCGGCAGTTCCGGCCCTCGCTGCGCGAGCACGGCCTGACCGAGCAGCAATGGCGTATCCTGCGGGCGTTGGCGGCCATCGAGGCTGTCGAGGTCACGGAACTCGCGCGTACGGCCTTCCTGCTCGGGCCGAGTCTGTCGCGCATCCTGCGCGACCTCGAGGCGCGCAACCTGATCGAGCGCAAGACGGCGAAGGCGGACCAGCGTCGCAGCATGGTCTCGATCTCGAAGGAGGGCGTGAAGCTGATGGCCGCGGTGGCACCGACGTCGGAAGCGATCTATGCCGAGATTACGCGGCGCTTTGGCGCACGTAAGCTCGCCGAATTGCAGGAGATGCTCGGCGAGCTCGAGCACAGCCTCGCCGGGCTCCGAAGCGCGGATGATACCCTCGCGGAGGGATGAGCCCAGATATGCGTGCGTGCGCGGTCAGAGCCATGGACATTCACGCTTTTTTTCGCTCAAAGTGCGGCCCAATGCGATCCGCGGCGAGTGAGAGCAACAGGGAAGGAAAGGCAACGTGGCGAACAAAGTCAAAGAGATCTGGAAGTCGGGCAAGGCCGTGGTCAACGCGTGGCTGGCAATTCCCTCCGGCTTCTCGGCGGAGATGATCGCGCAATGCGGCTTCGACAGCGTCACCGTCGACATGCAGCATGGCGTGCAGGACTATCTGTCGATGGTGCAGTGCTTCCAGGCCATGGACAAGCATCCCGTGACCCCGATGGTTCGCGTGCCCTGGAACGAGCCCGGCATCATCGGCAAGGTGCTGGATGGCGGCGCCTATGGCGTGATCTGCCCGATGGTCAACACGCCGCAGGAAGCCCGGAACCTGGTCTCCTATGCGAAATATCCGCCGAAGGGCGTGCGCTCCAACGGTCCGATCCGCGCCGGCATGTACGGCACTGCGGGCTCCTACCAGAAGACGGCCAATGACGAGATCGTGCTGCTGCCGATGATGGAGACCAGGACCGCGGTCGAGAACATGGAAGCGATCCTCGACGTCGAGGGCATCGACGGCGTCTATATCGGCCCGTCCGACCTCGGCTTCTCCTACGGCCTCGAGCCCAAGCTCGACCGCAGCGAGCCCGAGATCCTCGCGATCTACGAGAAGATCGTCAAGGAATGCGGCAAGCGCGGCCTCAACCCGGGCATCCATTGCAGCGGCGCCGAAGGCGCTGCGCGCGCCATCAACATGGGCTTCAAGCTGGTGACGCTGTCCAACGAAGTCGGCCTGATGACGACCTATGCCAAGATGCAGGTCAACGCGACCCGCAAGGATTCCGGCGGCAAGGCCTGATGCTCTCGCGTCCCGGACGCGATGCAGCGCGTAGCGCTGTTTCGCAGAGCCGGGACCTGGAAGCCAATGAAGCACATGACGTAAGCCTGGGCCCCGGATCAACAGCGCACCGCTATCGCGCTGCGCAGCGTCCGGGGCACGATAGTTTCGATACAGGAGACCACCCATGACCATCAGCCCCGTCATCCGCCTGCATCCCGATGATGGCGTGGTGATCGCGCGCGCGAGCCTGCCGCCGGGAACATTGGTCGCAGACGGCGTGACCACGGTCGATCGCATTCCCTCCGGCCACAAGGTCGCGATCAAGCCGATCGCAACGGGCGAGCCGGTCAAGCGCTACGGCCAGATCATCGGCTTTGCCACCCAGGCCATCGCGCCCGGCCAGCACGTGCACACCCAGAACTGCGGCATGGGCGACTTCGCCAAGGACTACGCCTATTGCGCCGACGTCAAGCCGACGCCGAATTTCGACCTGCCGGCGACGTTCGAAGGCATCCGCCGCGCGGACGGCCGCGTCGCCACGCGCAACTATATCGGCATCCTCACCTCGGTGAATTGCAGCGCGCATGTCGCAAGCCTCGTCGCCGACGTCTTCAAGAAGAATCCCTTCACCGGCGACAATCCGCTGGCCGACTTCCCCAATGTCGACGGCGTGGTCGCGCTGACCCACAAGACCGGCTGCGGCATGACGCAGAACGAGCCGCTCGCGCTGCTCCGCCGCACCCTCGGCGGCTACGCGCGGCACGTCAATTTCTCCCATGTCATCGTGCTCGGCCTCGGCTGCGAGGTGAACCAGATCGGTGGCCTCATGGAAGAGCAGAAGCTCGCCGGCCGCTTGCGTGCGATGGACATCCAGGAGGTCGGCGGTACCCGCAAGACGGTCGAAGCAGGCATCGCCTTCGTGCGCGAGGCGCTCACTGACGCCAACAAGGTCAAGCGCGAAACCGTGCCCGCGAGCGAATTGACCGTGGCGCTGCAATGCGGCGGCTCGGACGGCTATTCCGGAGTATCAGCCAATCCTGCGCTCGGCGCTGCCAGCGATCTCGTGGTGCGTCACGGCGGCACCGTGATCCTGTCGGAGACGCCGGAGACCTACGGCGCCGAGCATCTGCTCGCGCGCCGCGCGATCAGCCGCGAGGTCGGCGAGAAGCTGGTCGATCTCATGCGCTGGTGGGACGAATATACCGCGCGCGAAGGCGCCGAGATGAACGCCAATCCGAGCCCCGGCAACAAGGCCGGCGGCCTCACCACCATTCTGGAGAAGTCGCTCGGCGCGATGGCGAAGGCCGGCACCACCAATCTCGTCGAGGTGCTGCGCTACGCCGAGCCCGTCACCAAGAAGGGGTTCGTCTTCATGGACACGCCCGGTTACGATCCCGTGGCTGCGACCGGCCAGGTCGCCGGCGGCGCCAACCTCGTCTGCTTCACCACCGGCCGCGGCAGCGTGTTCGGCTGCAAGCCGGCACCCTCGATCAAGCTCGCCACCAACACGCCCATGTACAAGCGCATGGAAGAGGACATGGACGTCAATTGCGGCACCATCCTCGAAGGCGAGGAGAGCGTCGAACAATGCGGCCAGCGCATCTTCGATCTCATCCTCAAGACTGCCTCGGGCCAGCCGACCAAGAGCGAGAGCTTTGATTTCGGCGGCGCCGAGTTCGCGCCATGGGTGCTGGGTGCGACGATGTAAGAAAGTGAATGGCGAATAGGGAGTGACGAATAGGACGGGCAAGCTTATTCGCTATTCGCCACTCACCATCCGCCCGTGCCGTAGGCACCCTCTGCCCGTTGTTAGTGCTTGATCACGCTGACCTCAGGTGTTCTGCTCAAAAAAGCTGCTGGAGCACCGCACCCCGTGTCGATTTACGTCGCGCTACACCACGTCACGCACTACAAGTACGACCGCCCCATCGACCTTGGCCCGCAGACCATCCGCCTGCGGCCGGCGCCGCACACGCGCACGCCGATCCTGAGCTATTCGCTCAAGGTCACGCCCGCCAACCATTTCGTGAACTGGCAGCAGGACCCGCAAGGCAACTGGCTTGCACGCTACGTCTTTCCGGAGAAGACCACCGAGCTGAAATTCGAGGTCGACTTCACGGCGCAGATGACCGTGGTCAACCCGTTCGATTTCTTCGTCGAGCCCTACGCCGACAGTTTTCCGTTCGAGTATCCGAAGGACCTGAAAACGGAGCTCGCGCCTTATCTCGAGACCATCAAGCCCGATCGCCTGTTCGCCAAATTTCTCGACTCGATCCCGCACGAGGCCCCGAACACCGTCAACTTCCTGGTCGAGCTCAATCGCGAACTCCAGAAGAAGATCCGCTACATCATCCGCATGGAGCCGGGCGTTCAGACGCCGGAGGAGACGCTTGCCTCCGGCGCAGGATCGTGCCGCGACTCCGCCTGGCTGCTGATCCAGACCTTGCGCCATCTCGGTCTCGCCGCCCGCTTCGTCTCCGGCTATCTGGTCCAGATCCGTCCCGACATCGATCCGATCGAGGGCCCGCCCGAAGTCGAGAACGATTTTACCGATCTGCACGCCTGGGCCGAGGTCTATCTGCCCGGCGCGGGCTGGATCGGATTCGACGCGACCTCCGGCATGCTTGCGGGCGAGGGGCACATCCCGGTGGCCGCCACGCCGCATTATCGCTCGGCCGCGCCGATCTCCGGCGGCGCCGGCTTTGCCGAGGTCGAGTTCTCCTTCGATATGCGCGTCAAGCGCATCCGCGAGGCGCCGCGCATCACAAAGCCGTTCTCCGACGAATCCTGGGCGCGGCTCAACGACCTCGGCGAGCAGGTCGACGGCGATCTCGCCGCGCAGGACGTACGGCTCACCATGGGCGGCGAGCCGACCTTCGTCTCGGTCGACGATCTCGAGGCGGGTGAGTGGAATACCGAAGCCGTCGGCCCGACCAAGCGCACGCTCGCCGACGATCTGATCCGCCGCCTGCGCACGCGCTTTGCGCCCGGCGGCCTTTTGCATTACGGCCAGGGCAAATGGTATCCGGGCGAGAGCCTGCCGCGCTGGGCCTTCGGCCTCTACTGGCGCAAGGACGGCGTGCCGATCTGGAAGAACGCCGATCTCATCGCGAAGATCGCGAACCCGCGGCGGCCCGAGGTCAGGGACGCCGAGGCCTTCATGGAAGGCACCGCCGCGCGGCTCGGGGTCGATCTCGGCTACATCATGCCGGCCTATGAGGACCCGGCCTATTGGCTGATGAAGGAGGCCGAGCTTCCGGTCAATGTCGATCCCACCGATTCCAAATTGTCCGATCCCGAAGCGCGCGCACGCATGGCGCGCGTGTTCGACCAGGGCCTGACCACGCCGCGCGGTTTCGTGCTGCCGATCCAGCGCTGGAATGCGCCGCCGCGCTGGCGCAGCGAGCGCTGGCCGCTCCGGCGCAATCATCTGTTCCTGACGCCGGGGGATTCTCCACTCGGCCTGCGCCTGCCGATGGGCTCGCTCGGCTACGTCCCGCCGAACCAATATCCCTACGTCGTTGAACAGGATCCGACGGAGCCGCGCGGCAAGCTGCCGGTGTTCACCCGCATGGCGCGCCCGCCATCGCCGCCGCGCACCGCCCCCGAGCATCTCAACACGTCCATTCCCGTGCGCACCGCCATGGCAGTGGAAATCCGCGACGGCGTGATCTGTGCCTTCATGCCGCCGGTCGAGCGCATCGAGGATTATCTCGAGCTTGTCTCGGCACTGGAAGACACCGCCGAGGAGATGCAGCTTCCCGTTCACGTCGAAGGCTATCCGCCGCCGTTCGATCCGCGCATCGAGGTGATCAAGGTGACGCCCGATCCTGGTGTCATCGAGATCAACATCCAGCCGGCCAGGAGCTGGCGCGATGCGGTCGAGATCACCTCCGGCCTCTATGAGGACGCGGCGAAGGTCCGCCTCGGCGCCAACCGCTTCCTGGTCGACGGCCGCCACACCGGCACCGGCGGCGGCAATCACGTCGTGGTCGGCGGCTCGAGCCCACAGGATTCGCCGTTCCTGCGCCGGCCTGATCTGCTGAAGAGCCTCGTGCTGTACTGGCAGCGGCATCCGTCGCTGTCCTATTTCTTCTCCGGCCTCTTCATCGGCCCGACCAGCCAGGCGCCGCGCATCGACGAGGCCCGCCACGACAGCATCTACGAGCTCGAGATCGCGCTCTCGCACGTGCCGCCGCCCGGTTACCAAACGCCGCTGTGGCTGGTGGACCGGCTGTTCCGGCATCTGCTCGTCGACATCACCGGCAATACCCACCGCGCCGAAATCTGCATCGACAAGCTCTATTCGCCGGAGGGGCCTACGGGGCGGCTCGGTCTCGTCGAATTCCGCGCGCTCGAAATGCCGCCGGATCCGCGCATGTCGCTGGCACAGCAGCTCCTGATCCGCGCGCTGATCGCAAAATTCTGGCGCGAGCCGCTGGCCGGCAAGTTCGTGCGCTGGGGCACCGCGCTGCACGACCGCTTCATGCTGCCGCATTTCATCTGGGAAGATTTTCAGGAGATGCTCACCGAGCTGAAGCAGTTCGGCTATCCGTTCGAGCCGGAATGGTATCTGGCCCAGCTCGAATTCCGCTTTCCCGCCTTCGGCCGGGTCCATCATGGCGGCGTGACGCTGGAATTGCGGCAAGCGCTCGAGCCCTGGCACGTGCTCGGCGAGGAGGGCTCGGCCGGCGGCACGGTGCGCTATGTCGACTCGTCGGTCGAGCGGCTCCAGGTCAAGGCCGAGGGCTTCGTCGAGGGCCGCCACATCGTCACCTGCAACGGCCGCCGCCTGCCGATGACCCCGACAGGACGCTCGGGAGAAGCCGTGGCCGGCGTCCGCTTCAAGGCTTGGCAGCCGGCTTCCGGCCTGCACCCGACCATCCCCGTCCACGCGCCCCTGACCTTCGACCTGATCGACACCTGGAACGGCCGCTCGCTCGGCGGCTGCGTCTACCATGTCGCCCATCCGGGCGGGCGCAACTACGACACCAAACCGGTCAACACCTACGAGGCCGAGGCGCGGCGGCTGGCGCGCTTCCAGGACCACGGCCACACCCCGGGTCCGATGCAGCCGCCGCCCGAGGAACGCACAAATGAGTTTCCGCTGACCCTCGACTTGCGGACGCCGCTCCTGCAATGAGTATGATGCGGGGGCAGTGAGAGGCGCATGGGCGAGGGCGTAGCCGAAGACAACGATCAGGCGGGTAGGGCCCAGGCCCAGCAGCGGATCGCGCAATGGGTCCGCGACTACACCCGCTTGCCCGGCATTCCCGACGAGTTCCTTGGGCCCGATGGTGCGCCGCGCGCGGTCTGGAGCCGCTTCTTCGATGCCTTCGGCGCGCTGGCGCCCGACGAGATCGAGCGGCGCTTCGGCATGGCCGATCGTCATCTCCGCGAGGCCGGCGTCACCTACCGCGCGCCCGGCGACAGCGCCGATCGGCCCTGGTCGATCAGCCATCTGCCGCTTTTGATCGACGAGGCCGACTGGCAGCAGCTTTGCGCCGGCATCACCCAGCGCGCCGAGCTGCTCGAGCGCGTGCTGCGCGATATCTATGGCGAGGGCCGGCTCGTCACCGAAGGCGCGCTGCCCGCGGCCGCGATCGCCGGCAGCCCCGAATATCTCCGTCCCGTATGCGGCGTGCCGCCGCCGGGCGGGCGCTATCTCTCGATCTATGCCGCCGACGTCGGCCGTGGCCCCGACGGCCGCTGGTGGGTGCTCGGCGACCGCACCCAGGCGCCCTCGGGTGCGGGCTACGCGCTGGAGAACCGCCTGGTGCTCTCGCGCGCCTTCTCCGACCTCTATAAGTCGATGAACGTGCCGCGTGTCGCGCCCTTCTTCGAGTCGTTCCGCGACTCGCTACGTGCGCGGGCCGACCGCGACGAGCCGCGGATCGGCGTGCTCACCCCCGGCAGCTTCAGCGAGACCTATTTCGAGCATGCGACACTGGCGCGCTATCTCGGCTTCCTGCTGGTCGAGGGCGACGATCTCGCGGTCAGCGACAACCGCGTCCACATCCGCACCGTCGCCGGGCTCAAGCGGTTGGATGTGCTGTTGCGCCGGATCGATTCCAACTCGCTCGACCCGCTCGAGCTAGATGCCTCCTCGCGGCTGGGCGTGCCTGGCCTGATCGATGTGCTGCGCAAGGATGGCGTCGTCGTCGCCAACATGCCTGGCTCGGGCGTGCTGGAGGCGCGGGCGCTGCTCGGTTTCCTGCCGGCGCTGAGCCGCCGACTGCTCGGCGAAGAGCTGAAGATGCCGCACATCGCGACCTGGTGGTGCGGCCAGCGCGCTGCGCGCGACGAGGTGCTGGCAAGGCTCGACGAGGTTGCGATCGAAGGGGCCTATTGGCGCGGCGTGCCCGGTTTCGACAGCAATGGTCCGGTGCTTGCGAGCGAGCTGGATGCCGCCGAGCGCCAGCGGCTGGTCGATGCGATTACAGCGCGCGGCATGGACTATGTCGGCCAGGAGGTGGTGCGGCTCTCGACCATGCCGGTGTGGGAGCATGGGCAGATCACGCCGCGTCCTTTCGTGTTGCGGGTGTTCGCCGCCGCAACCCCGGACGGCTGGGCCATCATGCCAGGCGGATTCTGCCGGATCGCCGAGCAGCCGGACGCACGCGCGGTGTCCATGGGCGATGGCGCGCGCGCCGCCGACGTCTGGGTCGTCTCCGACAAGCAGGTCTCGACCGCGACGCTGCTACCCGCGACCGACAAGGTGCGCATCCGCCGCATCGCCGGCGTGCTGCCGAGCCGCGCTGCCGACAATCTGTTCTGGCTCGGCCGCTACCTCGAGCGCGCCGAGGCGACGCTGCGGCTGGTGCGCGCTTTGGGCTCGCCGAGCGGGCCCAACAAGGGCACCGCGGCCTCGGTGCAATCGGCCGAACGCATCCAGCGCATGCTGGTGGCCTGGGGCGCGGTCTCGCAAACCTCTCGCACCGCGCCCGGGCGCATCGTCGCAGAAGGGTTGCAAAGTCCCGACCGTTTCGGCTCGGCGCTGTCGCTGGTGCGCGCGGCCCAGCGCACCGCGACTTCCTTGCGCGAGCGGCTGTCGCCCGATGCCTGGCAGGTCATCACCGAGATGGCCGAGCGTCTCGCTTATGAAGTGGAGGACGACGACAGCGTACTGCGCGCGGCCGAGCTGACCTTGCAGGAGCTTGCGAGCTTCGCAGGCCTTGCCCAGGAGAACATGAACCGCGCCGCGGGCTGGCGTTTCCTCGACATCGGTCGCCGCGTCGAGCGCGCCATCAACACCACGCGCTTTACCCGTCAGTTCGCCTATGACGAGGCCGGCGACGAGGATCTCGACATTCTGCTGACGCTGGTGGATTGCCAGATCACCTACCGCTCGCGTTATCTGCTGGCGCCGATCCTGGCACCGGTGCGCGACCTCGCCGTGCTCGATCCCTACAATCCGCGGTCGGTGGCCTTCCAGGTGACCACGCTGAACGAGCACATCGCCGCGCTGCCGAGCCTGAAGGAGCACGGCCTGATCGAGAAGCCGCAGCGCCTCGCGGTAGCGATGCAGGCGATGCTCGCGACCGCGGAGGCCGAAAAGCTCGAGGTCAAGACCCTGTTCGCCCTGGAGCAGGATCTGCTCAGCCTCGCCGACGCGGTCGGGCAGCACTACTTTCCGCACGGTCCCAATGCCAGCCGGCCGGAAAAGCTGACGGGGCTGGCGTGATCTACGACATCCGTCACGTCACCACCTACGAGTACGAGAATCCCGTCAGCTTCGCCCGCTGCACGCTGCGACTGGAGCCCAGAAGCGGCGGCGACCAGGATTTGATCTCGCACGATGTCGAGATCCATCCACGCCCGGCCGAGCGCAACGTGCGGCGCGACTTCTTCGGCACGCTGACCGAGAGCGTGGTGATCGAAGCCGCGCATCGCAACTTGCGGATCGATTCACGTTCCCGTGTATCTGTCTCGCGACAGCCGCCGGCGCGTGATGCCGCGAGCCCACCATGGGAGACCATTCGCGACGTTGCCTTCGAGGCGACGAGCCTCGGACCGTCCTCGCCGGTCGGCTATGTCTTTGCGAGCCCGCTGGTGCCGGTGCTGCGCCCGGTCAGCGCCTATGCGGCGGAAAGTTTTCCGCCCGGCGCGGGTGTCCTCAAAGGCGCGGTCGATCTCATGCATCGCATTCGCAACCAGTTTCGCTACGACCCCAAGGCTACTGTGATCTCGACGCCGCTCAATGAGGTCTTCGACAAGCGCCACGGGGTCTGCCAGGACTTTGCCCATGTGATGATCGCAGGGCTGCGCGGGCTCGGTCTTCCGGCCGCCTATGTCAGCGGCTACCTGCGTACCGCTCCGCCGCCCGGCCAGCCGCGCCTGCAAGGTGCCGACGCCACCCACGCCTGGGTGTCGCTCTGGTGCGGGGCGGAGCTCGGCTGGATCGATTTCGATCCGACCAACGATCTCCTGGTCGCCAATGACCATATCGTGCTCGCGGTCGGGCGCGACTTTTCCGACGTCTCGCCGGTCGACGGCGTCATCGTCGGCTCGCCTAAACAGAAGCTCGGCGTCGCCGTCGACGTGCTGCAGGTAGAATAACCGCAATCTTGCGATCTGGACACCGGCGCCTCTAGGGTGTATCGCGCCATCGTTGCAACCGCGCTATGGCGGAGCGCAACTGCAACATCTTTCCGGATTTCCGCCCCAGGATTTGGCCAAGCGGCCCAAGATGGGCTATGCTGGCTCTTGCATCGAGGACGAGAGGAAATGTCGGGGATTGGCGTGAAACACCACCGACAATCGGGGCCGCACCCATGATGACGTTACCGAGATTGGCGGCGGAAACCCTGGAGAAGATGCTGGGCTCGTTCATGCGTCGCCGGTACGATGAGACGTCTGCAAGTATCGTCGAGAGCGCCACCCGCACCGCGATGGAATGCATCGGTAACAGCGATGCGCTCTATCATAACATCGAGCATACGATGCTGGTGACGCTGGCTGCCCAGGCGATCCTCAAGGGCCGAAGTCTTCATACGCATCTGTCGGCCGAAGATTACGTCCACGTCCTGATCGCCTGCCTCGCCCACGACATCGGCTATGTGCGAGGCCTGTTCGAGGAGGACGATTGCGATGGATTCGTGATCGATGCGGCCGACACCAAGATCTCCCTGCCGCGCGGCGCATCTGATGCCAGCTTGATGATGTATCACGTCGATCGGTCGAAGCTTTATGTGACGCGGCGGCTGCGACATATTCCCGGACTCGACCCGGACCGCATTGCCCGCGCTATCGAGGGTACGCGCTTTCCGGCCCGCGAGGGCCAGGACTATGACGAGGATGCCTCGATCCTGCGCGCGGCCGACTTCATCGGCCAGCTCGGCGATCCCAACTATCTGCGCAAGGCCAACGCGCTCTATTACGAATTCGAGGAGGTCGGCATCAATCGTCAGCTCGGCTACGATTCGCCGGCCGATATCGTGAACCGCTATCCGCAATTCTATTGGAACAGCGTCGCACCGCACATCCAGACCGAGATCGGTTATCTCAACAAGACCGAGATCGGCCGGCAATGGATCGCCAACCTCTACAGCAACGTCTTCCGCGCCGAACGCGACATCTCGCTGTCCGGTCCGCAGAAATAGCGGCGCGTTTTATCGGGCCGGTGGCGCCCAAGCCCGGCGATCCCGATCAGTACGAGGGCACCGGGATCGGCCTTTCGATCGCATCGCGCATCGTGCAACGCCACGGCGGACGCATCTGGGCCACTGCCGAGGTCGGCAAGGGCGCAGCATTCTATTTCGGCATTCCCGACTGAACTGCGCTCGAGCCGCCGCATTCGATTTGATTTGCGTCGACGTTGGTGCGGCGGCGGCTGCTCTGGCTGTCGCCCCGAAATGGCTGTGCTATCATGACGCCGTGCCCCCGGGCTTCGCATGCCCGCGGTATCCGATTTTTCCTCATCTCGGGAACCTTTTCCGATCGGAGCCGTCCAAGCTGAAGGACCGCTGCTGGATGCGGCCCGTCGGAAGAGGAGGCTGTTGATGAAGTCACAAGCGCGCAAGCTTGAGCGTGTCGCGGTCGCGCAGGCGCCGAGCGATCGGCCTGAGAGGTATGAGGTCGAGCAGGCGGTCCGGACCATGATCCGCTGGGCCGGCGACGATCCCGAGCGCGACGGCCTGCGCGACACGCCGGATCGGGTTGCGCGCGCCTTCGAGGAATATTTTACCGGTTATGCGCAGGATCCAACCGAAATCCTGCAAAAGACCTTCGAGGAGATCGAAGGCTATGACGAAATGATCGTCCTGCGCGGCGTTCGCTTCGAAAGCCATTGCGAGCACCATATCGCGCCGATCGTCGGCCGTGCCTGGGTCGCCTATATCCCGCAAGGGCGCGTGGTCGGCATCAGCAAGCTTGCGCGCGTGGTCGACATCTACGCCAAACGGCTCCAGATCCAGGAGAAGATGACTGCGCAGATCGCCAACACGATCAACGACGTGCTGAAGCCTCAAGGGGTCGGCGTCATCATCAAGGCGACGCATCATTGCATGACGACGCGCGGTGCGCACAAGCCCGGGACCGATCTCGTCACCAGCCGCATGTTAGGGGTGTTCCGCGATAATGCGCTGACCCGCCAGGAACTGCTGGGCCTGGCCAACTCGGACGATTGATCCGTGACAGCGCGAGGAGACGACGCCATGACCGAGGACAACAAGCCGCGTGGGCCCGACCTGACCAGGGGCGTGTCGCTGACGGAGTTCAAGGACGGTAAATTGCTTGGTCATGTCGGCGAGGAGGATGTCCTGCTCGTTCAGGCCGGCAGCGAGATTTTTGCGATCGAGCCGGCTTGCAGCCATTACCACGGGCCGCTCGCGGAGGGGCTCGTGGTCGGCGAGACCATCCGCTGTCCCTGGCATCATGCCTGCTTCTCCTTGCGCTCGGGCGAGGCCACCCGTCCGCCGGCGCTGAATCGGCTTGCGCTATGGGACGTCGCGCGCGACGGCGACAGGATCGTCGTTCAGCGCAAGCGCGAGGCACCCAGGCCGTCAACGGCTCATCGCAGCGCGCCGACGCCGGAAAAATTCGTCATCGTCGGCGGCGGTGCGGCCGGCTTCGCGGCAGCGGCGACGCTCCGGCGCGAAGGCTTTGCCGGTGCCATCACCATGCTCAGCAATGACGGCGCGATGCCGGTCGATCGGCCGAACCTCTCCAAGGATTATCTCGCCGGCAGCGCGCCGGAGGACTGGCTGCCGTTACGGTCCGAGGATTACTATCGGGACACCGGCATCGATCTCAGACTCAACACGAATGTCTCTGCGGTCGATCCAAAATCTCGCAGCGTCACGCTGGGCAATGGCGACAGGCTGCCATTCGACCGTCTGCTGCTTGCGACCGGGGCCGAGCCGGTGAAGCTCCAGATTCCTGGCGTCGACCAGCCCCATGTCCACACCTTGCGATCCGTTGCCGACAGCCGCGCAATCATCACGGCGGCAGGCAGCGCGAAACGCGCGCTCGTGATCGGCGCCAGCTTCATCGGCCTCGAGGTCGCGGCTTCCTTGCGCGCGCGCAAGCTGGAAGTCCATGTGGTCGCGCCGGAAGAACGGCCGATGCAGAAGCTGCTCGGCGCCGAGATAGGCGACTTCGTCCGGTCGCTGCATGAAGAGAATGGCGTTGTTTTCCACTTGAAGGATACGGTCGAAAAGCTCGACGGCAAGCGCGCGACGCTGAAGAGCGGGGCTGTCGTTGAGGTTGACCTCGTCGTGGTCGGCATTGGCGTCAAGCCGCGCCTCGCGCTGGCCGAACAGGCGGGCCTCGCCGCCGATCGCGGCGTGAGCGTGAGCGAATATCTGGAAACCAGCGTCGCCGGCATCTTCGCGGCCGGCGACATCGCACGCTGGCCCGATCCGCATTCCCGGCAAACCATTCGTGTCGAGCATTGGGTGGTGGCGGAACGGCAGGGTCAGACCGCGGCGCGCAACATGCTCGGCAAGCGCGAGCGCTTCGACGCGGTGCCCTTCTTCTGGTCCCAGCACTACGACGTGCCGATCAATTATGTCGGCCACGCCGAGAGCTTCGACGACATCGCGATCGACGGCAGCATTTCCGGCAAAGACTGTCTGCTGAAGTACCGCAAGGCCGGCCGGGTGCTGGCGGTCGCTTCAATTTACCGCGATCTCGACAATCTCAAGGCCGAGCTCGAAATGGAGCGGTCGCGCGCCTGACGCACCGCATTCGATCTTGATTTGTGTCAATGCTGCTGCCGGTGCAGGTGCTCTGCTGGCTGTCGCCCCGGTACGGTGCGTGCTATTCTGGCGCGTACCCGCGGGCTAGGAGTGACCGCCATGACCAGTGCTTCCGACACGTCTCGTAATCCAAGCCTTGGCTCGGGCATCGCGACGCTGCATGCGAAATGGGGCTGGATCGTCGCGCTCGGCGTGATCTATCTCATTGCCGGATTCGTCGCGCTTGGCAGCATGGTGATGGCGACGGTGGCGAGCGTGATCGTGGTCGGCGCGATGATGATCGTCGCAGGCGCTACCGAGATCATCGGCGCGTTTCAGATGAAGAGCTGGGGCAAGGCCCTGATCTGGGCTCTCCTCGGCGTGCTCTACGTGATCGCGGGCTTCCTGACCTTCGAGAATCCGCTGTTCGCGGCCGTCCTGCTGACTCTATTTCTCGGCGCCTCGCTGATCGCCTCGGGCGCGGTCAGGCTGTTTCTCGCCTTCAGCATGAAGCGCGAGAGCCCGTGGGTCTGGGTCGCGCTGTCGGCCGTGATCACGCTGCTGCTCGGGCTGGTCATTCTGGCGCGCTGGCCGGTGAACAGCGTCTATATCCTCGGCCTGTTCCTCGGCATCGATCTGATCATGGCCGGTGCTGGCTGGATCAGCCTCGGCTTCAGCCTGAAGCGGCGCGGCTAGGCGAACTGGGCGCGAAGACCTCTGACCACCTCTCCCCGATGGGGAGAGGTGAACCCTGGACTCATGAGCGAACGTATCAGCAACTCGACGCAAGACCATCTTGCTGAACTCCGCTGATCTGGCGCGCTGACAAAAGCAGCACGCCGCGCGTGCGCCTCGCCGCGCGGCGATCATCATCGGGGAGACACCATGAGAGCCGCTTTGGCCCTGGCCGCAGCTTTGGCTGCCGCCTGCCTGTCCACGCCTGCACCTGCGCAAAAATCCTATGGTCCCGGCGTCAGCGACACCGAGATCAAGATCGGCAACACCATGCCCTATAGCGGCCCGGCCTCGCCGCTCAGCATCACCGGCCGGGTGATCGCGGCCTATTTCGACGAGGTCAACGAGAAGGGCGGCGTCAATGGCCGCAAGCTCAATCTGATCTCGCTGGACGACGCCTTCTCGCCGCCGAAGACCATGGAAGCCGCGCGTCGGTTGGTCGAGGGCGACGGCGTCGCCTTCATCTTCGCGACCATGGGCACTGCGCCGAGCTCGGCGATCGCGAAATATCTCAACAGCAACAAGGTGCCGCAGATCTTCCTGATCAGCTCGGCCTCGAAGTGGAACGATCCCGCCAACATGCCGTGGTCGATGGCGCTGCCCTGGGCGCCGAACTACACCAGCGAGGCCGCGATCGACGTCGCCTATGCCCGCGCCAAGAACCCGAATGCGCGCTTTGCGGTGCTCTATCAGAACGACGATGCAGGCAAGGAATATCTTCGCGGCGTCAGGGAGGCGCTCGGCGCCGATGCGGACAAGGCGATCGCGATGGCCTCGAGCTTCGAGGTCGCCGATCCCACCGTCGATTCCCAGGTGCTGACGCTCGCCAGCACCAAGGCCGACGTCTTCATGATCTACTCGGTGACGCCACGCGCCTGCGCGCAAGCCATCCGCAAGGCACATGAAGTCGGCTGGCAACCGACGCGCTTCCTCGCCTCCGGCTGTGCCAACAAAGCTACCGTGATGGTGCCGGCCGGGCTCGAGGCCGGCAAGGGCGTGCTGTCGCTCGGCTCGCTCAAGCCCTTCGTCGAGCAGTCGAAGGACGATCCGGCGATGACCGCCTATATCGAGTTTATGAAGAAGCGCCTGCCGAATGCCGACGTCAACAACGTCGCGGGCCTCTACGGCTACACCGTCGCCGAGGCGCTGGTGGTGCTGCTGAAGCAGTGCAAGGACAATCTGACGCGCGAGAACATCATGGCGCAGGCCGCCAATTTGAAGAACGTGCCGCTGTCGCTATTGATGCCCGGCATCACCCTCAATACCACGCCGCAGGATTTCCGCCCGATCAAGGACGGCTATATGCTGCAGTTCGACGGCAACGACTGGGTCGTGGCGAGCGAGCTGTTGCGCGGCACGTAAGGGGCGAGGCCGGCGGCCGCTTCGGAGACACCGATGCCTGCCCAACGTCATGGCCGGGCCTGTCCCGGCCATCCACGCCTTGCGACACGGCACGAAGAACGTGGATGCCCGGGACAGGCCCGGGCATGACGACGTCAAACGCTGCGAACAGGAGACCCCAATGCACTTTCAACATTCCGCCCGTTCGCTGGAGCTGCAGGAGCGCGTCCGCCAGTTCATGCGGGCGCATGTCGAGCCGGTCGAGGATCTCTATTACGAGCAGGTCAAGCCGGAGGCCGCGCGCTACAGGACGCCGCCTGTGCTGCAGGATTTGAAGCGGCTGGCGCGCGAGCAGGGGCTCTGGAACCTGTTCCTGTCAGGCAAGCACGGCCAGGACCTCAACAACACTGGCCTCTCCAACCTTGAATATGCGCCGGTGAAGGAGATCATGGGCCGCATTCTCTGGGCACCCGAAGTTTTCAACTGCTCGGCCCCTGACGTCGGCAACATGGAGGTGCTGGCGAATTACGGCACCAAAGCGCAACAAGAGCGCTGGCTGACGCCGCTGCTGGAGGGGCGCATCCGCTCCGGCTTCTCGATGACCGAGCCGCAGGTTGCCTCCAGCGATGCCACCAACATCCAGTGTGAGATCCGGCGCGACGGCGGCGACTACGTCATCAACGGTCGCAAGTGGTTCACATCAGGCGCGATGAACGAGGATTGCGAGATCCTGATCGTGATGGGCAAGACCGCGCCCGACCATCCCGATCGCCATCGCCAGCAATCCATGATCCTGGTGCCCAAGAACACGCCCGGTGTGCGCATCGTCCGCGACATGCTCACCTACGGCTATGACGACGCCCCGGTCGGCCACCCCGAGATCGTCTACGACAACGTCCGCGTGCCCGCAGAGAACATCCTGCTCGGCGAGGGCCGCGGCTTCGAGATCGCGCAGGGCCGGCTCGGCCCCGGCCGCATCCACCATTGCATGCGGTTGATCGGCTGCGCCCAGCGCGCGCTGGAATTGATGTGCCAGCGATCGGTTGCGCGCGTCGCCTTCGGCAAGCCGCTGGCCGAGCAGGGCTCTGTGCGCGAGGACATCGCAAACTCCTTCTGCGAGATCGCGCAGGCGCGGCTGTTGACGCTGCAAGCCGCCGACAAGATGGACCGCGAAGGCAACAAGGCCGCCCGCGACCTCATCGCTGCCGCGAAGATCGTGGTGCCCAGCATGGCCGCCCGCGTCATCGACCGCGCCATCCAGATCCACGGCGCCGCCGGCGTCTCGCAGGACACGTTCCTCGCCCGCGCCTATGTCTACGCCCGCTTCATCCGCATCGGCGACGGCCCGGACCAGGTGCATTTGGCGGCGGTCGGGAAGGAGCTGATCAGGCGGGGCGGGGTGATGGGGTAGTGGGGCCGGGCTTCCCTGCGCCTGCATTCGCTCGATGTCCGCTTATGGTTGCGAAGCAGACCAATCAGCCAATGCGGCACTTGTACCGGTGCGAATTGAAGAAGTTCGCACCAGTGGGAAAAGTCAGCCTCGGCAAAACAGGTCGATCACGCACATTCACGCAAAAGTTGCTTGCCGTTTGGCGAGGAGTGTCACGAAGTAAGAAACGGTTAAGGCAAAATCGATACAACTTTAGCACGAATGGGGCACGGGGCTGACGGAAATTTGGTCCTGGTCCGGGGAGGGATACGACCGCCCGTCAGATGCATTGGGTCCCGGAGGTCATCAATTTTTGATGTTTTTCAGGGGCCTGTCATGTTTTCCAACATCTCGATACGAACGAAGATTACCGCGGTCGTTTCCGGCCTCTTGCTGGCTCTGATCGGCACCGGCGTTTTCGCCGTCTGGAATATGCAGGTGATCAACGCAGCGGTCGTCGACATCCGGAGCAATTGGCTTCCGAGCGTCCGCGTGATCGGCGAGTTGCGCGCTACCACCATTACTTACCGCAACGCGGTGCGGCAGCATCTTTTGTTCGACCGTGCGCAGGACAAGGCGGATCTTGATAAGCGCATCGAGACAATCGCCGAAAGGATGGCGCAGAACATTGCGGACTACAAGAAGCTCATCTCCAGTCCGCAGGAGCGTGCACTCTTTGATGAATGGAGCGGCCTCTGGAACGATTACATGAAGGGCGCTCAGGAGGTGCTGATTCTGTCGCGTGCTGCGGCTGGTCGTTTTCCTCAAGAGGCCAACGATCTCAACAGCAGAAACGTGAATCCCATTGGTCTCGACGCGGATAAGGTCCTGGCGAGTGCTATTGATCTCAACAACAAGGGCGCGGACGCTGCGGGAGCCGAAGCCGCAATCGCCTACATTAGCGCGGTCAAGACCCTCGTGGCGACAGTGACGATCGCCGGACTCCTCGGCGCCCTCGTTGCCTTTTTCGTGATGAGAACCGTATCGCAAGGCATCAACGCAATCGTCTCGCCGATGCGGGCCCTCAGCGCCGGCGATCTATCCGCAGAAGTAACCCATCAAGGCGAGCGCACCGAGATCGGCCAGATGGCCGATGCGCTGCAGGTGTTCAAGGAGGCGCTGATCGCCAAGAAGGATGCAGAGGAGGCGCGAGCCGAGCAGGAGCACCAACAGGCCGAGCTCCGGAGGCGCGAGATGCACCGCCTTGCCGACGCATTCGAAGGTGCGGTGGGCGAAATCGTTCAGACGGTCTCCTCTGCGTCCAGCCAGCTCGAGGCATCGGCGGGCACGCTGAGGGCGACGGCCGAGCGTACCCAAGATGTAGTGGCCGGCGTCGCTGCCGCCTCCGAGGAAGCGACGACCAATGTCCAGTCGGTGGCGTCCGCGTCCGAAGAATTGGCGGCATCGGTGGGAGAAGTCGGCCGCCAGGTACAGGAATCCTCGCGCATCGCGGATGAGGCCGTGCGACAGGCCGAGATCACGAACGAACAGATCGAGCGTCTCGCGCAGGCAGCCGCACGAATTGGCGACGTAGTCGATCTCATCAACAGCATTGCCGGCCAAACCAATCTCCTGGCGCTCAACGCGACGATCGAGGCGGCGCGTGCAGGTGATGCCGGTCGCGGCTTCGCGGTCGTGGCGAGCGAGGTCAAGGCCTTGGCCGAACAGACGGCGAAGGCCACTCAAGAGATCGGCCAGCAGGTCGGAAGCATGCAGGCGGCCACCGAAAAATCGGTCGCAGCCATCACTGATATCAGCGGCACCATTTCCAGAATGTCAGAAATCGCAACGGCCGTCGCTGCCGCGGTGGAGCAGCAGGGCGCGGCGACGCACGAGATCGCTCGCAACATCCAGCAGGCGGCCCAAGGCACCGGCGGCGTCAGCGCCGGAGTCGCCAACGTGCAACGCGGCGCAGCCGAAACGGGCAGCGCGTCGGCTCAGCTTCTGTCATCCGCCGGGCTGTTGTCGCGCGACTCGACACGTCTCAGGGAGGAGGTCGCGCATTTCCTGCGCACCGTTCGCGCCTGATCGGTTCTCGGTGAAGAACCAGATTCAGCTCCAGCGGCTTGGCAGTTCCGGGGGGCATCCTGAGCTGCCGACCGGCTCGTCAGGCTTGGCCCATCGCCGACTTGCCGAGGCTAAACGGTCGCTTCAGGTTTTGGCGGCAGAGCCGACGAGACGCGGCCACTTTGGCAAGACTTGCGCGCCCCCGATCACCATGGCGAAC
Organism: Bradyrhizobium vignae; assembly: GCF_900324035.1. NCBI lineage: Bacteria > Pseudomonadati > Pseudomonadota > Alphaproteobacteria > Hyphomicrobiales > Nitrobacteraceae > Bradyrhizobium > Bradyrhizobium vignae. Next base: position 5,318,770 of record NZ_LS398110.1, on the reverse strand, counting down.
AGGGCCGTACAGCGCGTGTTTCCATGATGACATGATGCCGGTGTTTTGCCCGACGAGTCAAAATCTATTTCGTAGAATCAGTAGACATGCGAGTGCGTCGCTAAGCCATTGAAAAACCTGTGCTGGCCTACTGTGCATGGGGTTGTTTTTCAAGTTTTTGTTTGACGCGGCCCGCTTGGCGGCCGCTATCCCGACTTGGCGATGCGGCCGTCCGTGGCTCCCGAGCGCAGGTTCTGGAAGAACGTCTCGACTTCCCGCGATAGCGTGTCCGCCGTCGCGGTCAGGCTGCTCGCCGCCGTCAGCACGGAGGCTGCCGCCGTGTCGGTCTCGCCGATAGCATCGCGCAGCGAGGTGATGTTCGCCACGAGCGTCTCGTTCCCCTGCGCAGCGCTTTGCGCGTTGGAGGAGATCTCGCGCGTGGCGGCGTCCTGCTGGTCGACGGCGCCGGCGATCGCCGAGGTGACCTCGTTGATCTCGCGGACCGCGCCGCCGATCTCGCGCACGGCGTCGACCGCATTGCGCGTGGAGGCCTGGATCATCGAGACGTTCTCGCTGATTTCGGCCGTGGCCTTGGCGGTCTGGCCCGCGAGCGCCTTCACTTCATGAGCGACCACGGCAAAGCCGCGGCCGGCATCGCCGGCGCGCGCGGCCTCGATGGTGGCATTCAGCGCGAGCAGATTGGTCTGCTCGGCGATCGCCTGGATCAGGTTGAGCACGCCGTCGATGCGTTGCGTGGCCGCGGCGAGGCTCTCGATCTCGGAGATCGACTTCTCGGTGCGCTGGCCGGTCTGCTCGACCGCACCGGCCGATTGCCGCACCTGGCGCCCGATCTCTTCCACCGAGGCCGACAGCTCCTCGGCGGCGCTCGCGACCGCCGAGACGTTGTGTGAGGCCTGCTCGGTGGCGTTCGCCGCGGTGCCGGCGCGGCTGCTCGCATCCGCAGTGACACGCGTGATGGTCTGTGCGGTCTCGCGCATGACCTGCGCGTTGTCGCTGAGGCCGTGCATGATGGCGCCGATCACCCCGCGGAATTCCTCGACCGATCGTTCGATGTGGCGGGCGCGCTCCTCGCGCGCGGCTGCGTCTTGCGACACTTGCGAGGCGAGGTTGCGGTTTCGGCCCATGGCCTCCTGGAACACCTGGATCGCGCGGGCCAGGGCGCCGATCTCGTCGGCGCGGTCCGAGTGCGGCACCACGACGTTTTCGGCACCGTCGGCGACCTGCTTGATGGTGGCGGTGATCGAGGCGAGCGGCCGGGCGATCGAGCGGGCGATGATGACGATGCCGATCACGACGAGGGCGAGCGCCAGGCCGCCGAGGCAGGTCAGCAAGAACGACAATTCGCGATTGGTTTCGGTCTGCTGCGCGATCTGCCTGGCGCGCTCGGCATAGACCTTGGACAGCGCCTCGAGATCCTTGTTCAGGGCCGAGCGCACGCTGCGATTGGCGTCATTGTCGCCCCATTCGCGGCCCGCGGCCGCATTGATCTCGACGCCGCGGCGCACCAGCTCCTTGCGGAACTCGACGAACTGCTCGATGCGCTTCTTGAAGGTTGCAAACTGCTCGGCATCGTCGGCTTTGACGATGGTCTCCCAGCGCTTCACGACGTCGAGGATCTGGGCATTGAACTTGAGCAGGCCCTCGCCGTACTTCTGCACCAGCGACGGCTCGGTCGACATGTAGACGCCGCGCGATTCCATCACGACCGCATAGACCAGCGAGTTGACGCGCTCGACGTTGAGCGCGGCGGCGTTCGCCGTCTCGATCGCGCTGATCAGCTCGGCGCTGCGGCGGCTGTTGTAGTCGGACAGCATCGCGATCGCCGCCGTCAGCAGCGCGAACAGCGCGAAGATCGCGTAGAGCTTGGTGGCAAGCGTGAAACGGCCTGCCAGGGCGGTGGCATTCCCAGATCGGTCAATTGTCATGGTGTTCGAGGGCCCGGATGAGCTTGAGGCGGGAGATGAGCGCGGTCGTGTAAAATTGATGCAAAACTATGCAGAACGAAGATGGACGCGACGTTAATGCGTCCGTCGGCTGCCTTCGTCTTAGGTCGAACGAAACGTAAGATATCTCAGCGTCTTGATCCGAAGGTATAGTTTCACGATAGTCCTGGAGTCGGCCATTGGCCGATGAACCCCGGAGACACCCTTGGTCTACCGCCATACCATCGACGCCACGAGCTACGCGTTTCCGGATCTGCGCGACCTGCTCGCCAAGGCAACGCCGCCGCGTTCCGGCGACCGGCTGGCCGGGGTTGCCGCCGACACCGCCGCGCAGATGATCGCGGCGCGGATGGCGCTTGCGGATGTGCCGCTCGGCCAGTTCCTGCAGGAAGCTGTCGTCCCCTATGAGCTTGACGAAGTCACCCGCCTCGTCATCGACAGCCATGACGCCAAGGCCTTCGCGCCGGTGGCCTCGCTGACGGTCGGAGCTTTCCGCGACTGGCTGCTGTCGGACGCCGCAACGCCCGAGGTGCTGCGCAAGCTGGCAGGCGGCATCACGCCGGAAATGGCGGCCGCGGTGTCAAAGCTGATGCGCAACCAGGATCTGATCCTGGCGGCGCGGAAATGCGAGGTCACCACCGCCTTCCGCAACACCATCGGGCTAAAGGGACGGATGAGCACGCGGCTGCAGCCCAATCATCCGTTCGACGACGCCAGAGGCATCACCGCCTCGATCCTCGACGGCATCCTGCTGGGAGCCGGCGATGCCTGTATCGGCATCAATCCCGCGAGCGACGATCCCACCGTCATTGCGCAATTGCTGCGGCTGCTCGACGAGATCATCGCGCGGCTGAAGATCCCGACGCAAGGCTGCGTGCTGACCCATGTCACGACGACGCTGTCGCTGATCGGGCAGGGCGCCCCGGTCGACCTCGTCTTCCAGTCGGTCGCCGGCACGGAGGCCGCCAACCGCAGTTTCGGCATCGATCTCGCGCTTCTGAAAGAGGCGAAGCAGGCCGGACTGTCGCTGCGGCGCGGCACCGTCGGGCAGAACGTGATGTATTTCGAGACCGGCCAGGGCTCGGCGCTCTCGGCGGGCGCCCATCACGGCGTCGATCAGCAGACTTGCGAGGCGCGCGCCTATGCGGTTGCTCGCGCCTTTGATCCGCTGCTCGTCAACAGCGTGGTCGGCTTCATCGGACCGGAATATCTCTATGACGGCAAGGAAATCATCCGGGCGGGACTTGAGGATCATTTCTGTGGCAAGCTGCTCGGCCTGCCGCTCGGGGTCGACATCTGCTACACCAACCATGCCGAGGCGGACCAGGACGACATGGACAATCTCCTGACGCTGCTCGCCGCCGCCGGCGTCACCTTCGTCATGGGCGTCCCCGGCGCAGACGATGTCATGCTGAACTACCAGTCGACGTCTTTTCACGACGCACTCTATGTCCGCGACGTCTTCGGTTTGCGCCGCGCGCCGGAATTCGACGACTGGCTGGCGGGCTCGGGCATTGCAGGCGCCGATTTCCGTCTTGCCGGCGATGCAGGCCTGCTGCCCGATTTTGCCTCGCGGCTGATCGCATGAGGCGGCGGCAGGTGCCAGCTCTCCCTGCCTAGGAAACCATCGGCGCCTTCCGGAATTATGCTTGCGCCACAATATTGAGAAATTCCGGCGACAGCGTTAGCCTATGTGCATGGCTGGCAATTGTCGCACCATCGGTCGAGCGTGGCGGGGGAGCTTTGATGCGAGCTGAAAGCAACGGAACGTCCCGGCGGATTCTCTGTGTATTTCCACGCTACACCTCGTCCTTCGGTACATTCGAGTATTCCTATCCCCTGACCGATGGCGTCCGCGCCTTCATGCCGCCGCAGGGGCTGTTGCTGATCTCCGCCTATCTGCCGCAGGACTGGCAGGTCAAATTCGTCGACGAGAATCTGCGCCGCACGACGAAGGAGGAGTTCGAATGGGCGGAAGCCGTCTTCGTCAGCGGCATGCACATCCAGCGCCAGCAGATGAACGACATCTGCCGCCGCGCCCATGAATTCGATCTCCCGGTCGCGCTCGGCGGTCCCTCCGTCAGCGCCTGCCCCGACTATTATCCGTCGTTCGACTATCTGCATGTCGGCGAGCTCGGCGACGCCACCAACCAGCTGATCGAGATTCTGTCGCGCGATACCTCGCGTCCTGACGAACAGGTGGTCCTCACCACCAAGGACCGGGTGCCGATGACGGAATTCCCGATCCCCGCTTACGAACTCGCCGACGTGAAGAAATACTTTCTCGGCAGCATCCAGTATTCCAGCGGCTGTCCCTATCAGTGTGAGTTCTGCGACATCCCGGGCCTCTACGGCCGCAATCCGCGGATCAAGACACCGGAGCAGATCATCGCCGAGCTCGATCGGCTGCGCGAATGCGGCATGACCGACACGATCTATTTCGTGGACGACAATTTCATCGGCAACCGCAAGGCGGCGATGGACCTGCTGCCGCATCTGATCGAATGGCAGAAGAAAACCGGCTACGTGGTGCGGCTCGCCTGCGAGGCGACGCTCAACATCGCCAAGCGGCCCGAGATCCTCGAGAAGATGCGCGAGGCCTATTTCATCACCATCTTCTGCGGCATCGAGACGCCGGATCCGGATGCATTGCATGCGATGCACAAGGACCACAACATGATGGTCCCGATCCTGGAGGGCGTGCGCACCATCAACTCCTACGGCATGGAGGTGGTCTCGGGCATCATCATGGGGCTCGACACCGACAAGCCGAACACCTCGGACGCACTGCTCGCCTTCGTCGAGGAGTCCCGGATTCCGCTGCTCACCATCAACCTGCTCCAGGCGCTGCCGAAGACGCCGCTGTGGGACCGGCTGGAGCGCGAGGGACGATTGGTCGATGACGAGGGTCGCGATTCCAACGTCGAATTCCTGCTGCCCTATGACGAGGTCGTCTCGTCCTGGAAGCATTGCATGGAGGTCGCCTACGCGCCCGAGAAGGTCTATGCGCGCTATCAGCATCAGTGCGATTACACCTATGCCAACCGACTCAAGGTGCCAGTGGCACCGGAGATGAAGACTTGGCCCAACATCAAGCGCGGCCTCGTCATGCTGCGCAACATTTTCTGGAAGGTCGGCGTGCTTGGCGATTACAAGCGCGTGTTCTGGAAGTTCGCGCTGGGACGCATCAAGCGCGGCGATCTCGAAGGCTTGATCGGCTGCGCCACGATCGCGCATCACCTCATCACCTTCGCGCGCGCGGCCTCGAGCGGCAAGCAGAACGCTTCGAATTATTCGATCCGGCTGCGCGAGGCCGCCGTTCCCGCCGAATGATGCGACATGTCTGATCCGGTCCCGCTGCGTCGTCCGACGCTGGATTTGCGGGCGTTCACGCCCGCGCGCGTTGCGCTGGGCCGCAGCGGCGCGAGCATGCCGACACGTGCGCTGCTTGATTTCACGCTGGACCATGCCCGCGCGCGCGATGCCGTGCATGCCGCCTTCGATACGCCGCGTCTGGTCGCCGATCTCGGCGCGCTCGGACTTGCCGTGACCGAAGTGAGGAGCCGAGCGGTCGATCGCAGCGACTATCTGCGGCGGCCGGATCTGGGACGACAGCTTGAGCCCGGCTCGGCGCAGCTTCTGGCACGAAGCACCTCCGCGCCGTGCCAGCTCGCGCTTGTGATCGGAGACGGCCTGTCCGCGGCGGCGGTCCACAGCCATGCTGCGACGGTGGTGGGGCGCCTGTTGCCATTGTTTGCGGAGCGAGATGCTGTCGCAATCGGCCATGTCGTCGTCGCCTCAGGCGCCCGGGTCGCGCTCGGCGACGAGATCGGCGCGATCCTCGGTGCGCGCATGGTCGTGATGCTGATCGGCGAACGGCCCGGCCTGTCGGCACCCGACAGTCTTGGCGCCTATCTGACTTTCGCACCGAAGCCCGGCCGCACCGATGCCGAGCGCAATTGCGTGTCGAACATCCATCATGCCGGGTTGAGCTGTGACGAGGCCGCCCTCAAGATCGCCTGGCTCGTCCGGGAGGGCTTGGCCAGAGAGGTGACCGGCGTGGCGCTGAAGGACGAAAGTGGCGACCGCCCCCCGCCTCGACTTGGCGCGGCTTCGGCTGAAGGAACGGAATCGGGGGCCAAAATGTCCTGATCTTGATCGGTTTGGCCGACCTGCGCCTGCTTGCGAGACCATGGCGGGACCTGCTAAACCCCGTGCGGCGATTTTCCGCGCATTTTCAAGGGCCTCCCATCCGTATGGCGTTTTCAGGCCGTTCGCGGGGCGCAATAAGCTCACAAACCGAGCCGATTTAGGAACTGGACAAAGCATGCTCGAAAAGCACAGCGAGAATGAGGTTCATGTCGACAAGGTCGAGCAGGGACCTGCGTCCTCGATCGCCTTCGGGCTGGAGCGGCTCGGGCTGGTCGCCGTCCGGGCGCCGATTGTCTCCTGCATCGTCCTGCTTGCCCTGATCGTCGGCGCGGTGTTCGGCATCCAGCGCATCAAGATCGATGATTCGCTGTCGCAGCTATTCCGCTCCAACACCCGCGAATTCCGCCAATACGAAGAGGTGACCAAGAAGTTCCCGGCCGAGGAGTTCGACGTCCTTGTCGTGGTCGAGGGCAAGACCCTGCTGGAGCGGAACAATCTGGAGAAGCTGCGCGACTTCGTCACCGACCTGCAACTGGTCGAGGGCACGCGTGGCCTCGTTTCGCTGTTCTCGGCACGCCAGGCGCCGGCCCCGGGCAAGCTGCCAGCGGCGCTGTTCCCGGCCGAGCTGCCGGAGGGCGCGGCCTATGACAAGTTCATCGAGACCGTCAAGAACAACGAGATCATCCGCGGCAAGCTGCTGTCAGAGGACGGCACGCTGGCGCTGATCGTGCTCTCGCTCGATCCGGAAGTCGTCGGCTCCAACAAGCTGACCAAGACCGTCGGCGACATCCGCGGGCTGATCAAGGAGGATCTCAGCGACACCGGGCTCAACGTGCAGCTCTCGGGCGTGCCGGTGATGCAGCTCGAGATCCGCAATGCTGTCGAGCGTGACGGGCTGACCTACAACATCCTCGGCATCCTCGCCGGCTGTGTCATCGCCATCATCTTCTTCCGCAAGATCTCGTTCATGGTCGCAGCGGCGTTCCCGCCGATGATCGCGATCCTGCTGGCTCTCGGCGCGCTCGGCTGGGCCAATTTCAATCTGAACATGTTCCTGAACGTGATGACGCCGCTCATCATGGTCATCAGCTTCTCCGACTCGATGCAGCTCACCTTCGCTGCGCGCGACCGGCTGATTGCAGGCCAGGACAAGTTCACCGCGTTCAAGAACGCGGTGCTGGTGGTCGGCCCGGCCTGCGTGCTGACGCACGGCACCGCGGGCATTTCCTTCATCGCGCTGCAATTCTCCGACTCCGATTTGATCCGCAAGTTCGGCGAAGCCGGGCTCGCCGCCACCATCATCGCGCTGGTCGCCGTGCTGTCGCTTGTGCCGGTGTTCGGCGTGCTGTTCGTGCGCAACGAGAAGGTCTTTGCGGTCAAGTTCCAGGGCGCCGATGCCGGCGTCCAGGCGCTGCGCAATTTCTGCTATTGGATCGCGGTGCGCATGGTCGGCCGTCCCGGCCTGTTCAGCCTGATCGCGGTGCTGTTCGTCGGTGGCCTCGGCGTCATCTATGCCAATCTGGAGCCGCGCTACCGGCTCGCCGATCAGGTGCCGGACAAGCGCCAGGCGGTTGCCGCCAGCGACCGGTTGGATGCCAAGCTCACCGGCGCAAATCCCATCAACGTGCTGATCGTGTTCCCGAAGGGTGAATCGCTGTATTCGCCGGAGACGCTGCAGACCATCGCCGACGTGCACGCGACCGTGGAGAAGGCGGCCGGCGTCGGCAACGTCTGGTCGCTCGAGACCCTGCGCCGCTGGCTCGCGGAAAAGGCCGGAAGCACCGACGTCGCCACGTTGAAGGAATACGTCAACGTCATTCCCGAGCATCTGGTGCGGCGTTTCATCGACGCCGAGCAGGATGCCGTCGTTGTCGCCGGCCGCGTGCCGGACAAGGATTCGAGCCAGCTCCTGCCGATCGTGGACAAGCTCGACACCGAGCTCGACGCCGTCCGCAAGAAGCACCCCGGCTACGAGGTCGCGGTGACCGGCCTTGCCGCCATCGCGGCGCGCAATTCGGCCAACATGATCGAGAAGCTGAATCGCGGCCTCACCGTCGAATTCGCGCTGGTCGCGATCTTCATCGGCCTCGCCTTCCGCTCCTGGGTGGTGATGCTCGCCTGCATCCTGCCCGGCATCTTCCCGGTCGTGATGTCGGGAACGGTGCTATGGGCGATGGGCGAGGGGCTGCAATTCGCCAGCGTCGTCGCACTCACCGTCTCGTTCGGTTTGGGCCTCAGCGCCACCATCCACTTCCTCAACCGCCTGAGACTCGAGAGCAAGCCGGGCGTCGGCTCGGCTCTCGCGGTGGAGCGGGCGACCGTGCTGGTGGGACCTGCGCTGATCCTGACCACGGTGGTGCTGGCCTGCGGCCTCGTCGTCACCGTGTTCTCCGATCTGCCGTCGCTGCGGCTGTTCGGCTGGCTCAGCGCCTTCTCGATGGTCATGGCGCTCGTCGCCGACCTTTTCATCCTCAGGCCGACGGCGATGTGGCTGATCAACCTGCACGGCAAGCTGCAGGGCACGGACAAGCCGGCGATCTGAGCGGCATCGTGGCGCTTTGGTCCGTGCACCACTGGAGGAGGCGCAGCGAGTGCTCCAGCAAAAAGCGCCCGGCTCGCGAGAGAGCCGAGGGCTTTGTTGTTCTTGAACGGAAACGGGCTCTATCCCTTCGTCATCGTGATGTTGACGCCGCGGATCTCGCCCTTGGAAGAGATCTGCACGGTCTGCTTGGTGCCGTTGGTGCGCAGCGACAGATTGGCTGCAAAGCCGTTGGCCTCGACGAATACGTCGATCTGGCCGCCGCCGGCCGTGCCCTGGAGATTGCCGAAGATGTTGCGGCTCGCCTCGCTCCAATTGCCGGAGATGCGGTCGCCCTGGCTCGTCACGTCGCTGGTGAGGTCGAACTTGTAGCTGTCGGAGGCGCAGTGCAGGGCCTGCTTGAGGTTGAGACCGCTGCCCGCGACCTTGTAGTCGGCCTTGCAGCGGATGCGCTCGGTGGACCCGTCGGACAGCGAGACCGTGCCGGTGCCGGTCCACGCGCCGTCGAAGCCGGCAAACGGCCCGGACGATTGAGCATGGCTCGCCGAAACCGAGAAGAGCAGCGCAGCCCCAACGCCGGCCGCAGTGATTGCCAGTCCAGATCGCCCAAAGAATCTCATCACAAATATCCCGTTTTGGAACGACGTCCGTTCAAGATCGAAGACGTCTCGCCACATCGAAAGTTTAGTGTTCCGAGCCTGTGCCAGGTTCAACGTGCCCTCACCCGAGATGGCGGTTCACCGGGCCCGGGAAGGGGGCGAGGACCATCCGATTTACCTTGTTCCGGGGTGTTTCTGGCCAAAACCACGGGGCGGAGAGATGCAGCTCTGCAACAGCCGTGCAGCAAAATGCGGTCTCTCTGAATTATGATGTAGTATCAACCCCTTACATCTGCCAATGAAGGCGCGGGGAAGACCTGATTTGGTGGGTGCGGCGCCAATTTGGCCGCATTTGCCAGTGCTTGTGCCTTCTCTCGGCCGCACCTCCTGCGGCGACTTGCCATCAGAACAATCCGCTCCGGTTGTCCGCCCTGTGCAGCCCGGGATCGGTGCGATTCTGCCGTCAGAATGAAGGAATACAATGCGTAAGCTTCTCGTCGCTCTCACCCTGCTGTCGGCATCCCTCTCGACGGCTGCGCTCGCCCAGCAAGGGCGCGGCACGGAGGCCGAGCAGAAGGCCTGCACCCGCGATGTGCAGAAGTTCTGCCGTCCGGTCATCGATCAGGGCGATTTCACCATCCTGGCCTGCCTCAAGGAGAACCGGGCCAAGATCTCGCAGGCCTGCGACCAGGTGCTGAAGAACCACAACCAGTAAGCTCGGCCGCTGGCCCACACCAAGGCGGCCCCGGCGCCGCCTTTTCGGCCGCGGTCCGCAGAGGGCAGCCATCGAGCGGCAGGATTGGTTTTGCGGCCGTCTTCCCCTATATGGGGGCCGCGGCGGCATCGCCGGCGTGAGCCCGCGCGAGCGAAAAAGCCGTTCCTGTCCAAACGATTGTAAACCAGCCCTCGATGACATCTGCGAGCGAATTGCGATCCGGCAAGGGTGACCGCGACGAGAATTTTCCCGTCGCGTCCTGGATCATTCATCCGCGTCATCGCGCCCTGATCCTGGCCTATTACAATTTCGTCCGTACCGCCGACGACATCGCCGACCATGCGACACTGCCGGCCGACCAGAAGCTCGCTTATCTCGACCTGCTCGAGACGGAACTCCTCGGCGGGGGCGACACCCAGGCCGAGGCGGTCACCCTGCGCCGTGCGTTGGCCGAGCGCGGCATGGCGCCGCGCCATGCGCTCGACGTGCTCATCGCCTTCCGCATGGACGTGACCAAGCTGCGCTACGAGACGTGGGACGAAGTCATCCACTATTGCCGATATTCTGCGATGCCGGTCGGCCGCTTCATGCTCGACGTTCACGGCGAGAGCACCTCGACCTGGGCCGCGTCGGACGCGCTCTGCGCAGGCCTGCAGATCAACAATCACCTGCAGGATTGCGGCAAGGATTTCCGCGAGCTCAACCGCGTCTATCTGCCGCGCGATGCGCTGGCAGCACACGGTGCCTCGGTCGAGCAGCTTGGCCTCGCTCAATCGCCGCCGGCGATGCTGGCCTGCCTGCACGGGCTCGCCGCGCGCAACGAAGCGCTGCTCGACGAGGGCAGGTCGTTAGCTGCGGAGATCCGGGATTTCCGCCTCGGCGTCGACGTTTCCGTCATCCAGGCCTATGCCGACCGGATCGTGCGCCTGCTCAGGGTGCGCGATCCCCTGCGCGAGCGCGTGCATCTGAACAAGTTCGAGCTTCTCACCTTCAGCCTCGCCGGCATGATCGGCGAAGTCGGCCGCCGCGCGATCGGACGCAAGGCCGTTTCCAGACCGGGGACTGCACATGACGCTTGAGGCGACCACGCCCGGCGCCAATTACGGCTCGACCGCATCCGGCAGCTCGTTCTATGCCGCGATGCGCATCCTGCCGCGTGACCAGCGCGAAGCGATGTTCCAGATCTACAGCTTCTGCCGCCAGGTCGACGACATCGCCGATTCCGACGGCCCGCGCGAACAGCGGCTCGCAGCGCTTCAGGAATGGCGCAACGACATCGACGCGCTCTACCAGGGCCATCCGCCGCCGCGGCTGAAGGACTACGTCGCCTCGGTGAAGACCTTCGGCCTCAAGCGCGAGGATTTCCTGGCCATCGTCGACGGCATGGAGATGGACGTGCCGCAGGACATCCGCGCGCCCGACATGGCCACGCTGGATCTCTACTGCGACCGTGTCGCCAGCGCCGTGGGACGGCTGTCGGTGCGGGTGTTCGGCATCCCCGAGGAAGACGGCATCCTGCTCGCGCACCATCTCGGCCGCGCGCTTCAGCTCACCAACATCCTGCGCGACATCGACGAGGATGCCGGTCTCGGCCGGCTCTATCTGCCGCGCGAGGCGCTGCTGCATGCCGGTATCACCTCCAATGATCCGAACCGCGTGATCGCCGAGCGCGCGCTGCCGAAGGTCTGTCTGCCGCTGGCGCAGCGCGCGAAATCGCATTTCGAGAAGTCGGACGAGATCATGAATCGCAACAAGCGCCGCGCCGTGCGCGCGCCGCGGATCATGTCGAAATACTATCATTCCATTCTGGACCTCCTGATCGCGCGCGGCTTCGCCGCGCCGCGCGAGCCGGTGCGTGTGTCGAAGATCACACGCATCCTGATCCTGCTCCGTTACGCTTTCATCTGATGCAAAACACAGCTCACATCATCGGCGCTGGAATGTCCGGCCTCTCCGCCGCCGTGCGGCTCGCCAATGCCGGCTTCAAGGTCGCCGTGCACGAGGCGACGCACCAGGCCGGCGGCCGCTGCCGGTCCTATTTCGACGGCGCCACCAATCTCACCATCGACAACGGCAATCATCTGGTGCTGTCGGGCAACAGCCATGTGCGCGCCTATGCGCGCGCGATCGGCACCGAGGCCGGCCTCGTCGGCCCCGAGCGCGCGCAGTTTCCCTTCGTCGACATCAAGACGGGGCAGCGTTGGCAGATCGACCTCGGCGATGGCCGGCTGCCGACCTGGGTGCTCGACGAAAGCCGCCGCGTGCCCGACACCGGCCTCACCGATTATCTCAAGCTGGCGCCGCTGCTCTGGGCGTCGGAGGAGACGCTGGTTGGCAAGTCCATTCCAACCGAGGGCATCCTCTACCAGCGCCTGGTGCAGCCGCTGCTGCTGGCGGCGCTCAACGTCGATCCGCCCGAGGGCTCGGCGGGGCTTGCTGGCGCGATCGTGCGCGAGACGCTGCTCGCGGGCGGGCAGGCCTGCCGTCCGCTGATCGCGCGTGACGGCCTCAGCGCCGTCTTGATCGAGCCCGCCGTGAAGTTTTTGCAGGAGCGGGGCCACACCGTTCAGCTCGGCCACGAGCTGCGTTCGTTCGCCAACACCGGCGGCAAGGTGGCTGCACTGAATTTCGGCGGCGAGGACGTGATCCAGCTCGGTGCCGGTGACGTCATCGTGATGGCGGTGCCGCCGCGCGCGGCCTCCAGCCTGCTGCCGGGCCTGAAGACGCCGACCGAATTCCGCGCCATCGTGAATGCGCATTTCCGCATCACACCGCCGCCGGGCTCGGCGCCGATCCTCGGCGTGATCGGCGGCGTCGTGGAATGGCTGTTCGCGTTCCCGAACCGTCTCTCGGTGACCATCAGCAATGGCGACCGTCTCGTCGACGTGCCGCGCGAGGAGCTCGCGCAGGCGATCTGGAACGATGTCTGCGCGGCGGGCGGCGTTTCCGGCGAGCTGCCTCCCTGGCAGATCGTGCGCGAGCGCCGTGCGACTTTCGCCGCGACGCCGGCGCAGAATGCCCTGCGTCCCGGGCCGGTCACTGCGCTGAAGAACCTGTTCCTTGCGGGTGATTGGACTGCTACGGGATTGCCTGCAACCATCGAGGGATCAGTTCGGTCCGGTGATCGCGCCGCCGATCTGGTTCTCGCTGCACAGCGGCCCTGACGGGCAATGTCCCGGCCAACCTTCAATCGACTATCGGAGCAATCGAGCGATATGGATTCCGTGAACGCGACCAGCCGCGAAGCTTTGGAATCGAGCATTGCGTCGGCGACGCAGGGCGTCCTCGACTTCCAGCAGGCGGACGGCCATTGGGTATTCGAGCTCGAGGCCGACTGCACGATTCCGGCCGAGTACATCCTGCTGCGCCACTATCTCGGAGAGCCGGTCGACGCCGTGCTCGAGGCCAAGATCGGCAATTACCTGCGCCGCGTGCAGGGCGCCCATGGTGGCTGGCCGCTGGTGCACGATGGTGAGTTCGACATGAGCGCCAGCGTGAAGGCCTACTTCGCGCTCAAGATGATCGGCGACTCCGTCGACGCACCGCACATGGTGCGGGCGCGCGAGGCCATTCATGCCCGTGGCGGCGCGATTCATAGCAACGTCTTCACGCGCTTCCTGCTCGCGACGTTCGGCGTCGTGACCTGGCGCGCCGTGCCGGTGCTGCCGGTCGAGATCGTGCTGCTGCCGTTCTGGTCGCCGTTCCATCTCAACAAGATCTCCTACTGGGCGCGCACAACCATGGTGCCGCTGATGGTGATCGCCGCGCTGAAGCCGCGCGCGAAGAATCCGAAGGGCGTCGGCATCGACGAGTTGTTCCTGCAGGATCCGCGTTCGATCGGCATGACCGCGAAGGCACCGCACCAGAGCATGGCTTGGTTCCTGCTGTTCCGTTCGCTCGATGCGATCTTACGCGTGATCGAACCGATGTTTCCGAAGAGCCTGCGCAAGCGCGCGATCGATGCGGCGCTGGCCTTCATCGAGGAGCGGCTCAACGGGGAGGACGGCATGGGCGCGATCTACCCGCCCATGGCCAACATCGTCATGATGTACGACGCCCTCGGCAAGGACGAGAACTATCCGCCGCGCGCGATCACGCGCCGCGGCCTGGACAAGCTGCTCGTGATCGGCGACGAGGAGGCCTATTGCCAGCCTTGCGTCTCGCCGGTGTGGGACACGACGCTCACGGCGCATGCGCTGCTGGAAGCCGGCGGCGACAAGGCGGTGCCTGCGGCCAAGCAGGGCCTCGACTGGCTGATCCCGAAGCAGGAGCTCGAGGTGAAGGGCGATTGGGCGGTGAAGCGGCCCGACGTCCGCCCCGGCGGCTGGGCCTTCCAGTACAACAACGCGCACTACCCTGATCTCGACGACACCGCGGTCGTGGTGATGTCGATGGACCGCATGCGCCGTGAGCACGGCGTCGCCGGCTATGATGCCGCGATCGCCCGCGGCCGCGAGTGGATCGAGGGCATGCAGAGCGACGACGGCGGCTGGGCCGCCTTCGACGTCAACAACCTCGAATATTACCTCAACAACATCCCGTTCTCCGACCATGGCGCGCTGCTCGATCCGCCGACCGAGGACGTCACGGCGCGCTGCATTTCGATGCTGGCCCAGCTCGGCGAGACCGTGAAGACCAGCAAGCACGTGGCCGATGGTGTTGCCTACTTGCGGAAGACCCAGCACCCGGAGGGGTCCTGGTACGGCCGCTGGGGCATGAACTTCATCTATGGAACCTGGTCGGTGCTGTGCGCCCTCAACATGGCGGGCGTCGACCACAAGGACCCCATGATCCGGAAGGCCGCGGCGTGGCTGACCTCGATCCAGAACGATGACGGCGGCTGGGGCGAGGACGCCGTCAGCTACCGGCTCGACTACAAGGGCTGGGAGTCCGCCCCCTCGACCGCCTCGCAAACGGCATGGGCCTTGCTTGCCCTGATGGCGGCAGGCGAGGTTGATCACCCCGCCGTCGCCCGCGGGGTGGAGTACCTGATTGCAACACAAAACAAAAAAGGATTGTGGGACGAGCAGCGGTACACCGCCACAGGCTTCCCCCGCGTGTTCTATCTACGGTATCATGGTTACCCAAAGTTCTTTCCGTTGTGGGCATTGGCGCGGTATCGGAACTTGCGGAACACCAACAGCAGGGTGGTAGGGGTCGGAATGTGACTTTGGGGACGGGGGACTATTTTACCGCGGGTCAAGCCATCGACCCGCGGCCGATACTGATCGTGACCGGACTGGTTCAAGAGGCCCGTATCGCAGCCGGGCCCGGAATGGCGGTTATCTGTTCATCCAGCAGCCCGACGCAGTTGCGGGCGCTTCTGACGGTGGTGGACCCCGACACGATTCGCGGTGTGATCTCGTTCGGCGTGGCCGGCGGGCTCGACCCGAGCTTGCGCTCGGGCGACGTCGTGCTGGCGACCGAGGTGCTGTCCGGCGATGCCCGCTGGGCCGCCGGGCTGTCGCTCGGCGACGACCTGATCGAGCGCCTGACCTCCGGCCGCCGCCGCGTCGTGCGCGGCAGCCTCGCCGGGGCCGAGGAGGTGGTCACGAAACGCTCGTGCAAGGCGGCGCTGCATTCGGAAACGGGCGCAGCCGCCGTCGACATGGAAAGCCACATCGCGGCCGCCTATGCCGCCGAGGCCGGGCTGCCCTTTGCCGCGGTCCGCGTCATCAGCGACCCCGCCCATCGCGCCCTGCCGGCGCTGGCCCGCGCCGCGATCAAGCCGAACGGGCAGATCGATCTCGGTGCCGTGCTGCGCGGAATCGTGCGCAATCCGGCGACGTTGCATGCCCTGGTCTCGACCGGCATCGACTTCAACCGCGCGCTGCGGTCCTTGCGCGGCTGCCGCGATTATCTGATCGGGACGGAGCTGATCGGCAGCGAGGCGCTGGTCTCCGAGGCCGCGTGAGCGCATACGTCCAACTGCCGAAGGCCCGTTCGCCATGGCGTGCGGGCCTTTTTCGTTAGGCCAGCTTCGTACTGACGGTCACGGTAACGCCTGCGAGCATCAATCCCTGGTCCAGTCCTCTAGCCGCAACCCGGCGATACGCTGGAATTCGGCGGTGTTGTTGCTGACAAGCGGCAGGCCGCGCGCCATCGCTTGACCGGCGCTCAAGATGTCATAGGGACCGATTGGTGTGCCGTGCTTCGCAAGCTCCGCCCGGATCTCGCCCGCGGCTCGCGCGTCCTCTTGGTCGAGGTCGAGGATGTCGAGATCGGAAAATAGAAGGCGAAGCGTTTCCATCCAGCACTGTCAGCCGGTCGGGCAAAACACCGGAACAGCCAGTCAATCCCTTCCGTAAAAATATTTCACTTTTCCGAATTTCGGATTTATGGCATAGGGCTGTCATCCCGATCCTGCCAGAGGGGCGCTTCGCGATCGTCACGAGATGCGGGTCGGGGTGCGGTGGACGCGGCAGCGCCGGCGCGAAAGGCGATGACAGGGCGGGCAACCGTGAGTCATGCGCGGCGCGATACGACACGGCGCTGTCACAGCGGCCAAGCTGGATCTTGCGGGGTGAGCACACGCGAGCCTCGGATGCGTCCGGCAGGGCCGTCCGCGGACGGAGAAGTCGTGTGGTCCCGACGCCCGGGGTTCTGGCGTCAAACTTCGCGGTGATGTGGCAGCCAACCGGCACGCGCATCGATCAGCGGCGAGGCGACGGGGGCAATAGTGCAACGCTCCCCGAGGAGCAACTGTGTTGAAGTAGCCCGGCGATCGGCCGGCCTCAAGGCTGGCGCTGGCGCGCCACCGCCTCCGGCGGCTTCCGGCCTTGACCCCGTCCGCTCGCCGGTCTTCAGGGCGTGCAAGCGCTCGGCGGAAGCCGAGCGGAGTTGCTCACTTCGTACCGGCCGGCGTCCCATTTCTCGCCGCGTGCGATCATGACGTTCAGGATCACGATCAGCTTGCGCATGCAGGCGGTGAGCGCAACCTTCGGCTCCTTGCCTTTGGCGATCAGGCGATCGTAAAAGGCCTTGAGCACGGGGTTATGCCGGGTCGCGGCTCCCATGGACGCCATGTAGAAGACGTTGCGGACCTTGCGGCGTCCGCCCTGGATATGACGGACGCCCCGACGTTTGCCGCTGTCGTCGTCATAAGGCGCAGCACCCAGCAGGGCCGCGGCCACTTTGTTGCCTATCTGGCCGAGTTCCGGCATCGCCCCGATCAGTCCGGCGGATGTGCCCCCGGCAAGACCTGGTACGCTCTCGATGATCTCGGCGAGTTCGGCAAAACGCGGTGTGGTCTTGATCAGGGCTGCGATCGCTGCTTCCAGCTTGGCAATTTCGGCGGCGAGCCGCTTCAGCAGGCGATTTTGCATCTTCTGCACGACGTCAGGAGTGGAATGCTCCGTCCTGTTTCGCAAGCTCGTCTGCACGTCAATCAGAGCCTGGCGCGCACTCACGATCTGCGCCAGCTTCTCGCGTGCCGCATCGTAGGCTTGCCCCCTTGCCTCAATGAAGGTCTCGGCGAACCAGGCAATCATCTCCGCATCGATCGGATCGTTCTTGGCGAGCTGTCCAGCCGATTTGGCGAAGTTGCGCACCCGCTTTGGATCCACCACCAAGCCTTCGATACCATCCTGGCGTAGCACCTTGGCCCACTCCCGCTCATAACCACCGGAAGCCTCCATGGCGGCTTTGCCGACCTTGTGCTTGCGAAGCCAGCGGATCAGCGCTCGCCGACCTTCTGGGCTGCTCGCGAACGTCTGCCGTTGTGACAATGAGCGAATGCACACATCCACCTTGTCCTTGGCCACGTCGATGCCAGCGACAAGGACGTCGTTTTGTGCCATCATCTACTCCCTTCCTTGCTCGGTTCGGGCTCGAAGCCCATGCAACTGTTCGGGTTGAGGAAGACCACCGGATCTGTCCCTCGCTCCCCGACAGGCTCAAGGCCTTTGAGCACGAACGGGCTCAGATCCAGCGACGGGCGGTTTTGCGAGAACCGCCCGTTCGCACATTCTGGCAGATTTTCTGGACACAAGAGCACGAAGAACACCGTTAAAACCATCCGCGCAGGGAAGGCCGGCGACCGGCATCACCTGTGATCCACCCCGTGTGCGTTTCCGATGCACGCGGACCGCGGGTGCCGCCGGCGCCCGACCTTCCCTGCGCCCTCTGGCTTTCACGGGGCGTGAACGAACAGCAAAGCTCGGGCGAAAGAAGCCGCGAGAATGCGCAGGTATGTCTACGAGGCAGAGGGCTGATGGAAAAGCAAGCCGGTGCCATAGACGCCGTCATTGCGAGCCAACGGGTCCGCGCGAAGCGCGGCCCGATGACAGGCTCCGCGAAGCAATCCAGACTGTCTCCGCAGAACGATTCTGGATTGCCTCGCTGCGCTCGCAATGACGCTGGGGTGAACGCGTGCCTCCAAGCCTCACGAAACTTGCGCAAAAAGAAGCCCGGTCGCGGTGGCGACCGGGCTTTCGTCGTGAGATTTGATCGTGCGCCCTTACGCGGCCGTCGAAGCCTTCTGCGCGGCCTTCGCCGCAGCGGCTTCGGCCTCGTCGCGGCGGATCTCCGACAGCTTCTTCTGGACCTGCTCGGAGAAGATGTACTGCGCCGGGCGCTGCTTGGAGAGGTCGATCTCCGGCGCCATCGGGCCGCTCGTCCGGACGCCGCGCAGCGCCACCCACATCGCCTTCAGCGGGTTGTTGAAAGCTGCGGCCGCCGCGGTCGGCTCGTAGCCGCAATGGGCCATACAGTCGGCGCACTTCTCGTAGCGGCCGGTGCCGTAGCTGTCCCAGTCGGTGGTCTCCATCAGCTCCTTGAAGGTTTTCGCGTAGCCTTCACCGAGCAGGTAGCAGGGCTTCTGCCAACCAAAAATGTTGCGCGCGGGCATGCCCCACGGCGTGCACTCGTATTCCTGGTTGCCGGCGAGGAAGTCCAGGAACAGGCCGGAATGCATGAAATTCCACTTCTTGCCCTTGCCCATCGCAAAGACGTCGCGGAACAGCTTCTTGGTCTTGGTGCGGTTGAGGAAGTGCTCCTGGTCCGGCGCGCGCTCATAGGCATAGCCCGGGGACATCGAGACGCCGACGCCGAGCTCGGTGGTGAAGTCGAGGAATTTGGCGATCTCCTCGGCCGGGTGGCCGTCGAAGATGGTGGCGTTGACGTTGACGGTGAAGCCACGCGCCTTGGCGGCCTTGATCGCCGAAACGGCGCGGTCGAACACGCCCTTCTGCGACACCGCCTTGTCGTGGTGATCGCGCAGACCGTCGAGATGCA
Organism: Bradyrhizobium vignae; assembly: GCF_900324035.1. Taxonomy (NCBI): domain Bacteria; kingdom Pseudomonadati; phylum Pseudomonadota; class Alphaproteobacteria; order Hyphomicrobiales; family Nitrobacteraceae; genus Bradyrhizobium; species Bradyrhizobium vignae. The sequence continues at coordinate 5,299,588 of NZ_LS398110.1, read as the reverse complement.
CCGAGAAGAACAGGTAGGGCGAGGGCTCGAACAGGTCGAGCTTCTTCTCGAGCAGCAACGCGTTGGTGCAGAGCGAGACGAACTTCTTGCGCGCAACGAGGCCGCGTACGATCTCTCCGATCTCCTTGTGGATCAGCGGCTCGCCGCCGGGAATGGCGACCATCGGCGCGCCGCACTCGTCGGCGGCGTCCCAGCACTCCTGCGCGGTCATGCGGCGGTTGAGGATCGCATCCGGATAATCGATCTTGCCGCAGCCGACGCAGGCGAGGTTGCAGCGGAACAGCGGCTCCAGCATCAGCACGAGCGGGTAGCGCTTGCGGCCAAGCAGTTTCTGCTTGAGCAAATAGCCGCCGATACGCATTTCCTTGAAGAACGGGATAGCCATTACAGTTTCTTTCTGGGCTTTGAATTCGGATGGGTCAGCTCGCGGCCAGTTGGGCCGGAAGCCGGAATTCGATGTCTTCCTCGCGGCCCGGCAACACCGAGACCTTCACGGGTCCGATCCGCCGCATCGCTTCGATCACGTCATCCACGAGTACCTCGGGCGCCGAAGCACCGGCCGTGACGCCGACGGTCCTCGCATTCTTCAACCACTCCGGATTGAGCTCGCTGCCGTCGGCAATCAAATAACTCGCGACGCCGGCTTCAGTGCCGATTTCGCGGAGCCGGTTCGAGTTCGAGCTGTTGGCAGCGCCCACCACCAAGATCACGTCGACCAGCTTGCTCAGGTTCCTTACCGCAGATTGGCGGTTCTGTGTCGCATAGCAGATATCCCGGATATCCGGGCCTTGAATATCTGTAAAGCGGGCCTGAAGGGCCGCGATGATGTCCCTGGTGTCGTCGACCGACAACGTGGTCTGGGTGATGTAGGCCACTGGCGTATCCGCCGGCAGGGTCAGGGCCTTAACCTCTTCAACGCTCTGGACAAGCTGCACCGGCCCCGGGACCTGGCCCATCGTGCCCTCGACTTCGGGGTGGCCGGCATGGCCGATCAGGATCAGGGTCCGGCCCTTGCCGATGTAGCGCTTCCCCTGATTGTGAACTTTCGTGACCAGCGGGCAGGTGGCATTGAGCACCGGGAGGTTGCGCGCGGCGGCCTCTTCCTCGACGCTGCGGGCGACGCCGTGGGCGCTGAACACCGTCACCGATTTCGGCGGAACCTCGGAGAGCTCCTCGACGAAGATTGCGCCTTTGTTCTTCAGGCTCTCGACGACGTATTTGTTATGCACGATCTCATGGCGCACATAGACGGGCGGGCCGTACTTCTCCAGCGCCCGCTCCACGATCTCGATCGCACGCACCACGCCTGCGCAGAAGCCGCGCGGCTGCGCCAGATAAACTTCCATTGGACGCCCATCACGCAAGTTGCACCAATCCGCTTCAATGTCCCCGGCGGCACCCAGATACTGACCAATGAACTGCAATATCCGCACCATTGGTTCGCGCATGCGGTAGCCTGCCCACCCCGTAGGGCTCCGGCGCATGCAGGCGCAATACTTTGTGTCAAAAAATCGGCAATAGGGAAAGCCCGGAACTCTGTTGGACCGATTCTGAGGTATTTTAGTAAGGCATACGGGGGTGCGCAAGCGCGCGGCATTCGTGCATCGTCCTTCGTCACTTTCCCGCCTCAACTCCACGGCTATACCGGCCGCCCCGCATGATTTTGCCGCGGCCTTGCGCCGTTTACCTCGAACCTTCTCGGGGCGAGAACCATCAAAACAGCAATAGGTTTCGCCCGGGAACTCCGATAAACAGCGGGCGTTTCCGGCAAGCTGTTAACCGCAGAAAGAAAAGAAGTGCTGCAAAGCGTCGTCGTCGCCATCGTCAGGGCCTGCACCCGGTTTGCCTCCCTCGTCGTCATTCTCGGGCTCCTGCTGTCGGTGGGAGCGGGCTATTACGCTGCGCGCCACTTCGCCATCAACACCGACATCAACTCGCTGATTTCTCAAAATCTCGACTGGCGCAAACGTGACCAGCAATTCGACCAAGCGTTTGATCAAAACGAAACGATTCTCGCCGTCATCGAGGCCCGGACGCCGGAGATGACGAGCGCCGCAGCAAACGCGCTCTATGCCAGATTGAAGGACGACAAGACCCACTTCCAGTCGATGCAGCAGCTCGGCAGCGGCGAGTTCTTCGAGAAGAACGGCCTGTTGTTCCTGCCGACCGAGGAGGTCGCCAAGATCACCGGCCAGTTCGAATCCGCCGCGCCCCTGATCGAGATCATGGCCGGCGATCCCTCGATCCGCGGCCTCACCGGCGCGCTGGAGACCGGCCTTGCCGGCGTCAAGCGCGGTCAGGTCAAGCTCGACAACACCGAGCGGCCCTTCAACCTGATCGCGCAGACGGTCGAGACCGTGCTCAACAAGGGCAATGCCAGCTTCTCCTGGCGCGAGCTCGTCAGCGACGAGCCGTTGAAGGATTCGGACAAGCGCGCCTTCATCGAGTTCAAGCCGATCCTCGACTATAACGCTTTGGAGCCCGGCAAGGATGCGACCGACGCGATCCGCAAGGCCGCCGCCGATCTCGATTTCCCAAACAAGTACCAGGCGCGGGTGCGGCTGACCGGCCCGGTCCCGATCGCCAACGAGGAATACGCCACCGTCCAGGAAGGCGCCGTCGTCAACGGCGTCGGGACCGTCCTCGTCGTGCTGCTGATCCTGTGGCTGGCGCTGCATTCGGCGAAGATCATCTTCGCCGTCTTCGTCAATCTCTTCGTAGGCCTTGCGATCACGACCGCGGCCGGCCTGATGATGGTCGGCTCGCTCAATCTGCTGTCGATCGCCTTTGCGGTGCTGTTCGTCGGCCTCGGCGTCGATTTCGGTATCCAGTACAGCGTCCGCTACCGCTCGGAGCGCTACAAGGTCGACCATCTCTCGAGCGCGCTGGTGCTGGCGGCCAAGCGCTCGGCGGTGCCGCTGTCGCTGGCGGCTATGGCCACTGCGGCGGGCTTCCTCTGCTTCATGCCGACCGATTACAAGGGGATCTCGGAGCTCGGCCAGATCGCCGGTGTCGGCATGCTGGTGGCGTTCGTGTCCAGCATCACCGTGCTGCCGGCGCTGCTCAAGCTTCTGAATCCGCCCGGCGAACCGGAGCCCGTCGGCTATGCTTTCCTGGCGCCGCTCGATCATTTCCTCGAGAAGCATCGCGTGCTGATCGTCGGCGGCACGCTGCTGCTCGCGCTTGGCGGCCTGCCGCTGCTCTACTTCATGAAGTTCGACTTCAACCCGATGAACCTGCGCAACCCGAAGGCCGAATCGATCGCCACCTTCCTCGACCTGCGCAAGGACCCGAACACCGGGGCCAATGCCGTCAACGTGATGACGACGTCGGAAGAGCAGGCGAGGCAGGTCCAGGCGAAGCTGGAGAAGGTGCCCGAGGTGCTCCGGGTGATGTCGCTCGACAGCTTCGTGCCGCAGGACCAGCAGCCGAAGCTGAAGCTGATCGCACAGGGCGCCAAGGTGCTGAACCCGGCGCTCAATCCCGATCAGATCGATGCGGCGCCGACGGACCAGGAAAATGTCGAATCGCTGAAATCTGCGGTCGACAATCTGCGCCGAACGGCGGGCGACGCGAAGGGCCCAGGGGCGGTTGCCTCGCGCCGTCTTGCAGACGCGCTCGAAAGGCTCGCCAATGGCGACGAGGCCACGCGCAACAAGGCGCAGGACGTGTTCGTCACGCCAATGAAGATCGTGTTCGACCAGCTCAGGAACGCCATGCAGGCCGAGCCGGTCACCCTGAAATCACTGCCGCCCGATCTCGTCAGTGCCTGGAAGAGCAAGGACGGCATCATCCGCGTCGAGGCGCTGCCCAAGGGCGATCCCAATGACAACGACACGCTGCGCAAATTCGCCGCGGCGGTGCTCGCGGCCGAGCCGACCGCGATCGGCGGACCGGTCTCGATCCTGAAGTCCGGCGACACCGTGGTGAAGGCGTTCATCCACGCCGGTATCTATGCGCTGCTGGTGATCGGGCTATTGCTGTGGATCACGCTAGGCCGGTTCGTCGACGTGCTGATGACGTTGGTGCCGCTTCTGGTTGCGGGCGCGGTGACGCTCGAGATCTGCGTGTTGATCGGCCTGCCGCTGAACTTCGCCAACATCGTTGCGTTTCCGCTGCTGCTCGGCGTCGGCGTCGCCTTCAAGATCTATTATGTCGTGGCCTGGCGGTCGGGCAGGACAAACCTGCTCCAGACCAGCCTGACGCGTGCGATCTTCTTCAGCGCGCTGACGACGGCGACCGCGTTCGGCAGTCTGTGGCTGTCGAGCCACCCCGGCACGTCCAGCATGGGCAAGCTGCTGGCACTCTCGCTGGTGACGACGCTCGCCGCTGTGCTGCTGTTCCAGCCGGCCCTAATGGGCAAACCCCGCAATCTCAGGGAGTAGGCAGATGTCGCCGACGGGGTCGGCGGCGCCCTTCTGACCGGGCTTGGCTGCGGCCTTCGGAGCCGCGGGCGCAGGCGCGGTCGCGCCTGTCGTGGCTTGGGCTGCTTGGGGCCCCTGGGGTTTCGGCGCGGCGCCACCGGATTTCTGCACGCCCTTGGCCATGGCGTTCGCAGGACTCGAGGGGATTGGCGGGCCGACCCGGGTCCAGGTCTCGCCGCCGCAGAGGAAGCCCATCACGCAGCCCTTGATTTCGAGCTGATCGGGACCGGCCGGCGTTATGGTTGCGCTGTAGAGCTGGCCGTCCTTGGCGTTGTAGACCTGTCCTTCCCACTGATCGACGCCGGGCTTCTTCTTCATGTCGATCAGGGTTGCCATGCCCAGGGTCGGCCTGTTCTTTTTCGAGACATCCGGATTGTTCTCGTCGCGGCCGCCGGGCTGCTTTTCCCAGGAGACCGCACCCCACATGCTGCCATTGCATTGGGCGACACGGATGTTGGCGACGCCGTCAGCGACCCGCCAGTCGCCGGTGGGATCGGCGGCGAGGGCTGGGGTCAGGCAGGCGTAACCGCCAGCCAGTATAATTCCGGTGTAAAGGGCCGAACGCATGAGTGTTCCTTGGCAGTGCAACATGGTCTAAAGCTGTGCTTGCGAAGATGGTCCGAAAAAGGGCAAAAGGCCGCACAGACCGTTTACAGTAATGGTCCGGTTTTCAGTTGACGAGACGGCCCTCAAGCGAAGTATGTAGCGGATGCACAGCCCAAATCCAGACATGTCTCAGCTATTCGCGGACCGTCAGGCCCAGCGCAGCACCCTGCACAATCGGTATCTGAACGAGCAGTTCGTTCGGGTTCTCAAGACCATCGGCTACGATGTCGGCTTCCAGAAGGGCCAGGGGCAGTATCTCTACGACCGCGAGGGCGCTCGCTATCTCGACCTGTTGTCCGGCTTTGGCGTGTTTGCGATCGGGCGCAATCATCCTGTCATGCGGGATGCGCTCAAGAGCGTGCTCGATGCCGACCTTCCCAACCTCGTCCAGTTCGATGTCTCGACGCTCGCCGGCGTGCTGGCCGAACGGCTGCTGAAATACGTTCCCTATCTCGACAAGGCGTTCTTCGCCAATTCCGGCGCGGAATGCGTCGAGGCCGCGATCAAGTTCGCGCGCGGCGCTACCGGCCGGCCCGGCATCGTGTATTGCGCCCACGGCTATCACGGCCTGACCTATGGCGCGCTGTCGCTGACCGGTGACTCGAATTTCCGCACCGGCTTCGAGCCGCTGCTGCCGGGCTGCACCCCGATCCCATTCAATGATCTGGCCGCGCTGGAAAAGGCGCTGGCCTCGCGCGAGGTCGCGGCCTTCGTCGTCGAGCCGATCCAGGGCAAGGGCGTCAACATGCCCACCGACGAGTTCCTGCCCGGCGCGGCCGCGCTCTGCAAGAAATACGGCACGCTGTTCGTCGCCGACGAGATCCAGACCGGTATGGGCCGCACCGGCCGCTTCCTCGCGGTCGAGCACTGGAACGTCGAGCCCGACATGGTGCTGCTGTCGAAGTCGCTGTCCGGCGGCCACGTGCCGGTCGGCGCGGTGCTGACGCGCAAGAGCATCTTCGACAAGATCTTCAACCAGATGGACCGCGCGGTGGTGCACGGTTCCACGTTCTCGAAGAACGACCTCGCGATGGCCGCGGGCATTGCCACGCTCGACGTGATGGAATCCGAGAAGCTCATCGAGGCGGCCGCCAAGCGTGGCGCCGAGCTGCGCCTTGCGCTGACGCGCATGGTGCCCGGCTACGAGCTGTTGAAGGAAGTCCGCGGCAAGGGCCTGATGATTGGCATCGAGTTCGGCCCGCCGAAATCGCTGCGCCTGCGCGCCTCGTGGAACGTGCTGGAGGCCGCCAACAAGGGCCTGTTCTGCCAGCTCATTACCGTGCCGCTGTTCAAGGATCACAAGATCCTCACGCAAGTGGCGGGCCACGGCAGCCACACCATCAAGCTGCTGCCGCCGCTCACCATCACCGAGGAAGACTGCAGCTGGATCGAGCGCGCCTTCGACGACGTCATTGCAGGCAGCCACAAGGTCCCCGGTGCGATCTGGTCGCTCGGCAAGACGCTGGTCGACAACGCGGTGAGAAGGTCGGCTTAAGGCTGATCATTCAGGCGGCCTTGGGCTTGTTCGGGGTCTCGATGCGATCGAGCGCCTTGCCGAGCCGGGCTCTCGACTTTTCTCGTCATCGCTTCAGAAAACACCGCATTGAACAGCGGCAGGACGTCGCCATCCTTCTCGACCGCGAGAATGGCGCGGCGCTGCGTCGCATAGATCATCGGGATGTCCATCCAAGCTCTGCTTCGGATCAGAAGCGAATTGTTGGACGCGTCCTGCGAGACAGCGGAGAGACCCATCAGGAAATGCCGGTCGTCGATCCTCACCGATAGCGCGGCAATCGGTGCACCCTTGGCCGCTTCGTTGCTCTTCATGAGCAGGCCCATGACCTGTTTGATACTGCCGCCGGCGAAATCGAGCGAAGGCGCGAATTCGATCTGCACCGTGTGAGTGGCGGGCAGGGACGAATCGAAATTGCGTCGAATGGAGCGTGTCATCCGCAGATTTCGCGAAGGCACTTCGACGTCGCCGCGAACCGTGACGTCGCCGGGCGGGGCAGACGCATCTGTCGTCGGTTCTACCCGCCAGGTGACTTGTCCGACCGCGCGATCGCCCTTCGGGTTGCCAATGCTCTCTTCATAGAGGACAGCGCGCATCGTGGTGGCTAGTCCATTACGGGACGCTGCCGGTCCGCACGAGGCTATCGTCGAGGTGAAGACAATCACGAGAAAAAGAATGCGGTGCATGACGCCGAATTAGCAGCGACCGGTCAATGGTGCAACCATACGGTGCAGCTTCGCTGCCCTCTAGGAGCGCCTTTACCCCTCCACATTCGCCTTCATCGCCGCGTCGAACTTATCGACGAACTCGGCGAGCTCGTCGGCGCCGAGATCACTGACGGCCCAGAAGTTCAGGCCGCGGTCACCCCAGCGGCGGCAGTTGAAGCCCTGCATCGACTGCGTCTTCGGCGGCCGGTGCTCGGTGCTCGCGGTTTGCGACACGAACAAATTGATCACGTGCTGCCGACGCTTGTAGACGACGGCGCCGATGGCGCGCGCATCAATATAGTCGAGCCGGCCGCCGACCAGGGTAAAACCCTGCGCGGTGAGATCGATCACGGGCGGGGCGACGTCGAGCTTGCCGTTGAACCAGGGCTTGACGGTGTGCTGGTCGGTGGAGACGACGTCGGTGAGGTGGCCGGCCTGGAGCGAGCGCAGATGCGCGGAGACGACCTCCGACAAGATGCGCTGCTGGTCGTCCTGGCGCAACACCACGGCAACAACGCCGGAAGCGGCGAGCGCGGAGACCGCCGAGCCCATCGCAAAGCCGCGCAGCACGGCGCGGCGCGACGGCTGCTGGCGCTGCGCCTGCGAGGCTTCGATCCGGCTGCGCAGGCTTGCCGGTGCGGTGTAGCGTAAATTGGTGTCGGCGAGCACGCGCTGCATCTCGCGCTGTGCGGCAAGCTCGACTGTGCAGTTCGGGCAGCCGGCGACATGGGCTTCGACCTCGCGCGCATGGCCGGCGTCGAGCTCGTTGTCGAGCAACGCGTGAAGCAGGATCCTTGCTTCGTCGCAGGTCATCTTGCTTGCTCCTCTCCCGCCATCCAGGCCGCGCGCAGCATGGCGCGGGCGCGGGCGAGGCGGGACATCACGGTACCGACGGGGACGCCGACGGCTTCGGCGATTTCACGATAGGACAGATTGTTGATTTCGCGCAGCACGAAGGTCTCCTTGAACGGTTCGGCGAGCGTGTCGATCAGCTTGCGGATCGCGCCGGCATCGCGGCTGCGCAGCACTTCGGTTTCCGGATTCGCTTCGGTCTCCTGCCAGAGCGGCGTCTGCTCGGCGGCGCCGGGAGTATCCTCGATCGGGGTCGGTCTGTGCGCGCGCCGCGCATATTCGGCGTTACAGACGTTGCGCAGGATCGCGAACAGCCAGGGCTTCATTGCCGGCCCGCGATAACTGTCAAAATGCTTCAGCGCGCGCAGATAGCACTCCTGCACCGCGTCTTCGGCGTCGGAGGCGTCGCGCAGCAGGTAGCGCGCGAGCGTATAGACGTCGTCGAGATGGGGCAGCGCCGCTTCGCGGAAACGCTGCGCCTTCTGTACATCGTCGGTGGCGGGCATCGCTCCTCGCTTTGCCTCTGCGTCTTGTTTTGCCGTCATCGAACACGCACGCGCCCGGCCGGCGTGGGACCACCGGCCGGGCAAGACGTTGATGCCTAGGTTGAAGACGTTACTCAACCTTGATCATCCCCGTCATGTGCGGGTGCAGCGAACAAAAATACTTGTACTCGCCCGCATTGGTGAAGGTGAAGGAGAACTTGTCGTCGGTGTCCAGGGTCTTGGACCTGAACTTGCCCGCCGACACCACGGTGTGCGGAATGTCGTCCCGGTTGGTCCAGGTCACGGTGGTGCCGACCTTGATCTTGAGCTCGGCCGGCTGGAACACGAAATTGTCGATGTGCACGTCCATGTCGTCGGCGCGGGCTTTTGTTGCGGGCAACAGCATGGCTGCGGCCAAGGCCAGACCGAGCTGGACACCGAAGTCACGGCGATTGAGTGTCTTCATTGTCAGCTTCCGTTCAAACTCAGCCCTGAAGCGGTGTGTCGATGATCGCGAGCCGCTGCTCGTTCTGCTTGAAACTGATGCTGGCGACGCCGAGCATGGAGCGGAGCTTTGCGTCCTCGACCTTCATCGGTCCGGGCGAGGGGGCGGCCCCCGGTGCCGGCTGCGGGAAGGCGGTCGAGCGCGCGGTGTGGAAGGTGACGTTGCCCTCGACCTTCTGCATCACCTGATGGATGTGCCCGTTCAGCACGGTGACCGAGCCAAAACCCTTGACGTATTCCAGCGCGCGGCCACCATCCTCGGTTCCCCAGCCCCATTGCGGGTAGACCGTCCACAGCGGGATGTGCGCGAACAACACGATCGGCGTCGATTTCGACTTGCCGCGGAGATCGTCCTCCAGCCAGGCGAGCTGCTCGGCGCCGAGATTGCCGAGGCCGCCAGCCTTGAGATCGACGACGTTGACGAGGCCGATGAAGTGCACGCCGCCGGCGTCGAAAGAGTACCAGCCGTACCCCTTGGTGCCGCGGCCGTAGCGTTCGCGATAGAGCTTCACCTCCTCGTCGATGAAATCGTGTTCGCCGGGCACGTAGTGCACGTCGAGCTTGGTCTGCGAGATGATCCTCTCGGCATTGTCGAACTCGGCGGCTTTCGACAAATGGGTGATGTCGCCGGTGTGGATCATGAAGGAGGGTTTCGCCGGCATTGCGTTGATCTTGTTCACGGCCTCCTCCAGCGTGCCGAGCGCGTTGGGATTGGCCGGCTTGTCGAAGCCGACATGGCTGTCGCTGATCTGGAGGAAGCTCATGCCGGGCGCGGCCGCGGTCGCGGCCTCAGCGGAATCGATGATGCCGAGCGAGCGCGGCACGCCGCCCGTGACGGTCCAGAGCACTCCGGTGCCGGCCCAGGTCATGCATTCGAGCACCTTGCGGCGGCTGACGCCGTCATCCCCGTGATCTTGTCCGCTCATAGCGCCTCTCCACGTCGCCCGGAATTGGGCTTCGGGACGTGATCAGGGGAGGGGCGGGTTTATTCCTGAATGGGATGACGATTTCGTGAGTGCAGTCCCGTGTCCCGGGCAAGGCGCAGCACCGCTTTGCGCTGCGCCGCGTCCGGGACACGATAGCGGCTACTTCGCATCCTCCAGGATCATCGTCGCCCCCTTCTCCGCAATCATCGCGGTCGGCGTGTTGGTGTTGCCCGAAGTGATCGTCGGCATGATCGAGGCATCGACGATGCGCAGGCCGCTGAGGCCATAGAAGCGCAGGCGCTCATCCACCACCGCCATCGGATCGTTTGCCGTGCCCATCTTGGCGGTGCCGACGGGGTGGAAAATGGTGGTGCCGATGTCGCCAGCAGCTTTGGCCAGCGAGGCGTCGTCGTCGCCGACCGTCGGCCCCGGCAGGTACTCGCTGGGCCGGTATTTTGCCAGCGCCTTCTGCTGCATCAGGCGGCGCGTGGTGCGAATGGCGTCGGCGGCGACCTGGCGATCGTCGTCGGTCGAGAGGTAGTTCGGCGCGATGATCGGCTTCTCGTCCGGGCTCGCGCAACGCAGCCGCACGGTGCCGCGCGAGGTCGGCTGGAGGTTGCAGGCGCTGACGGTGATCGCAGGGAAACGATGCAGGGGATCGCCGAACTTGTCGAGCGACAGCGGCTGCACGTGGAACTGGATGTTGGCGCGGGCGCGCGTCGCATCGGAGCGCGTGAAGATGCCGAGCTGCGACGGCGCCATGGTCAGCGGTCCGCGGCGGCGGAAGGCGTAGTCGAGCCCCATCAGGCCACGGCGGAACAGATTGTAGTAGGTCTCGTTCAGCGTGCGTACGCCCTCGACCTTGTAGATCGCGCGCTGCTGGAGGTGATCCTGGAGGTTGCGCCCCACACCGGGCTTGTCCATCACGATGTCGATGCCGAGCGGCGACAGCCAGTCGGCGGGTCCGATGCCGGAGCGGTGCAGCACCTGCACCGAGCCGATTGCGCCGGCCGAGAGCACCACCTCGCGCTTCGCGCGCACCTCGACGATCTCGCCGTTCTGGATGAATCGCACGCCGACAGCGCGGCCCTGCTCGATGATGAGACGGTCGACCAGCACGTGCTTCTCGAGCCGCAGATTGGGGCGCCTCAAGGCGGGCTTGAGGAAGCCGCGCGCCGAGGACCAGCGCCGGCCGCGCTTCTGGTTGACGTGGAAGTAGCTGGTGCCTTCGTTGTCGCCGGTGTTGAAATCCGGGATGCGCTTGATGCCCATCTCCTCGGCGGCGTCACCGACCGCGTCGAGAATGTCCCATGACAGCCGCGGCGCCTCGATGCGCCAGCCGCCGCCGGCGCCGTGATGCTCGCTGGCGCCGAGGAAGTGGTCCTCGATACGCTTGAACAGCGGCAGCACGTCGTCATAGCCCCAGCCGGTCAGGCCAAGCTGGCGCCAGTGATCGTAATCGGCAGCCTGTCCGCGCATCGAGATCATGGCATTGATCGCCGAGCAGCCGCCGATCACCTTGCCGCGGGGATAAGCCAGCGAACGGCCGTTCAGGCCGGGCTCAGCCTCGGTCTTGAACATCCAGTCGGAACGGGGATTGCCGATGGCGAAGAGATAGCCGACGGGGATGTGGAACCAGATCCAATTGTCGTCGCCTCCGGCTTCAAGGACGAGAACGCGATTGCTGCGATCGGCTGACAGCCGGTTCGCGACGATGCAGCCCGCCGTCCCGGCTCCGACGACGATGTAGTCAAACTCACCTTCAAGCCGCCTTGGCATTCTGTTTCCACCCGGATGGTCACTTAACGTTCCGTCCTAATAGGCAGACCCGCCGGACCGGGACAAGCCCGGCCATGTCCGTTCGTCAGGGCCAGACCCCGATCCCAGGGAGTTGGGTGGACTGACGCTTGCATGATAGACAGTCCTGTATTCCCATATTCCCAAGAAGGCTTGAGACCCTCCATGCCCATCGTGAACCGTGTCGCCGACCTCCAACCCGATATTCAGGCCTGGCGCCGGGACATCCATGAGCACCCCGAGCTGCTGTATGACGTTCACCGCACTGCAGCATTCGTCGCGGATCGCTTGCGGGAGTTCGGCTGCGACGAGGTCGTGACCGGCCTCGGCCAGACCGGCGTCGTCGGTGTGATCAAGGGCAACAGGCCAGCCGGCGAGGGGCTCAAGGTCATCGGCATGCGTGCCGACATGGACGCGCTGCCGGTGGAGGAGCAGACCAATCTGCCTTACGCCTCCAAGACGCCCGGCAAGATGCACGCCTGCGGCCATGACGGCCACACTGCGATGCTGCTGGGTGCCGCCCGCTATCTCGCCGAGACCCGCAATTTTGCCGGCGATGCCGTGGTGATCTTCCAGCCCGCCGAGGAGGGCGGCGCCGGCGGCGCGGCAATGGTCAAGGACGGCCTGATGGAGCGCTTCGGCATCGAGCAAGTCTACGGCATGCACAACGGTCCGGGCATCCCAATCGGCTCGTTCGCGATCAGGCCGGGTCCGATCATGGCAGCGACCGACGAGGTCGACATCATGATCGAGGGTGTCGGCGGCCACGCCGCGCGTCCGCACAAATGCGTCGATTCCGTGCTGGTCGGCGCGCAGGTGATCACGGCACTGCAGTCGATCGTCGCGCGCAGCGTCGATCCCCTTGAATCCGCGGTGATCTCGATCTGCGAATTCCACGCCGGCAACGCCCGCAACGTCATTCCGCAGACCGCGACGTTGAGAGGCACCATCCGCACGCTGTCGCCGGAAGTGCGCAAGCTGGTCGAGAAGCGCGTGCATGAAGTCGTGGCCGGCGTCGCACAGATCACCGGCGCCAAGATCGACCTGCACTACAAGCGCAATTATCCCGTCGTGAACAATCATGCGGCGGAGACCGAGGTGGCGCGTCGCATTGCCACGCAGGTCGCGGGCGAGGCCAATGTGCACGAGATGGCGCCGCTGATGGGCGGCGAGGATTTCGCCTACATGCTGGAAGCGCGGCCCGGCGCCTTCATCTTCTGTGGCAACGGCGACAGTGCCGGCCTGCACCATCCCGCCTACAATTTCAACGACGAGGCGATCGTCTACGGCACGTCGTATTGGGTGAAGCTGGTCGAGGAACAGCTCGCGGCGTCGTAATGCCGAGTCGTTCACCTTGTCCCGCTTGCTGTAGGCAATGGCGATGAGGTTCGGGCTCGGGCACTGACAGTAACCACAGCGTCATGGCCGGGCTTGTCCTGGCCATCCACGCCTTACCACGCAGTGCATAGAACGTGGATGCCCGGGACAAGCCGGGCATGACGACGTGTGCTGAATGTGCAAGGCAATTGCCCTTCCCCGTAAGAACGGGGAGAGGGAGAGATCACCTTGGATGCCGCGTCGGACGTTTTCTGGAACTGGGCGACTTGGGATTCCGGCAGCGCGCGGTTGAGCGCATAAGCAGTCGGCACGGTGCCGATCAGGATCAGCATGATCAGGCCCATGCCCTTCTGGCCGTCGTTCGAGCCGTGCGCGAAGCTGACGCCGGTGCAGGTTGCTATCAGCAGGCCGCCGCTCTGGTTTCCCTGCCAATACTCAGGCGGCCCGTGCAGCCTTCTTCTGCAAGCCGGCAGCGATCTTCAAATCATCGACAAAGCGCTGATACTCCAGCACCTTGGATTCCGGATCGGGCAGCCGCAGCAGATAAGACGGATGCACCGTCACCAGCGCCTTGCGTCCGTCGGGAAGGTCCATGAGCCGGCCGCGGTTCTTGCCGATCGGGGTGATCTTGCCGAACACGCTTTGCGCGGCGGTGGCGCCCATCGCCACGATGAGATCCGGCTGGATTGCCGAAACTTCCCGCTCATACCATTGCCGGCACGCCCGGATCTCAGGTGTGTTCGGCTTCTGGTGCAGGCGGATCTTTCCGCGCGGCACGAATTTGAAGTGCTTCACGGCATTGGTGACATAGACCTTCTTGCGGTCGACGCCGGCCTCCTCCAGCGCGCGGTCGAGCATCTGTCCGGCCGGACCGACAAAGGGATGGCCGGCGAGGTCTTCCTTGTCGCCGGGCTGCTCGCCGACCAGCATGACGTTGGCGTTCTTCGGGCCCTCGCCAAACACGGTCTGCGTCGCATCCTTGTAGAGATGACAGGCGCGGCAATGGGCGGCTTCCTCGCGGAGCATTTCGAGATCGTCGGCAGCTGGCTTGCGTTTCATCGGAGCCTCCGGCCGCTTCTGAGGCTTATGCGGATCGGTTGCGGCATTGGCGATCATGGCGCCGGTCATGCGCTCGGCGTCCTCTATCAAGGGCTTAATGATCGAAGCCTCGGGCAGGTTCCTCCAATATTTCTTCGGCATCTCGGCCTGCATCGCCTTCACCTTGAGCCGGGCCGGATTGAAGATGCTGGCGTAGTAGCGCCGCCAGGTTTCCTCCAGCCGGTCATCGCCCGGTGCCTCGCTCTTGCTGACACCCGGCGTGAACGAGAGCGCGTGGCCGTCCCAATGCGCGCATAGATCGGGCGTCAGGATCGACCAGGGCATGTCGACAAAGCGCTTGGCGAAGAACGGCGCGGCGAGCTCGACGATGTGATGCTCCGGCTCGAACCAGGCGACGTAATGGGCCTGGCGTTCGCGGCCGATCTCGCGGAAGCGGACGAAGGCATGCATCTTGTGCTCGTCGCGATAGACCGCTCTCGCCATGGAAGTGACCTGCGCGACATCAGGGTCGGTTGCGACCTCGATGAGATCGTGGTTGTCCTTCAGCCGGAACAGCAGACGATAGAGGATCGCAAAACGCTCGACATCGCGGTGCAGAATTGCGGCCTTGGCGAGCTCGACGAATTTTGCGGATACGTTGAAGGTGCCGTCGTTCACCTCGAGGATCGGAGACGGCGCGGATGGCGCGAATAACTCTGCTTCGCCGCCTCGCACGGTCCAGGTGACATCGCGCGGCTCCACATGATGTAGTACGAGCGTACGCGCGGCTTTGCGCCAGCCGCCGAAATCGGTTTCGGTGTCGAGGATGATGTACTGCATCAGAAGCCAAATCCCAGTTGCGTTGCTTTCGGCCTGAATCGTTCGATCAGCCCGGCAGCGTCGAGCTGATGCGGTGAGGGGCGGTGATCGCTGAGGACGATGAACGGCAGCGCCTTGTTTCGCGGCACGTGCAGTCGCGTGAGATCGGCCACGCGGATCGTGCTGGTGCGCCGCGTCGCGATGATACGTTCGACCGCCTTGGTGCCGAAGCCCGGCACGCGCAGCAGTTCCTCGCGGCTGGCGCGGTTGACGTCGAGGGGGAAGCGGTCGCGATGGCGCAGCGCCCAGGCGAGCTTTGGATCGATGTCGAGCGGCAGCATCGCGCTGTCGTCGACGATCTCGCCGACGTCGAAGCCGTAGAACCGCATCAGCCAGTCGGCCTGGTAGAGCCGGTGCTCGCGCAGCAGCGGTGGCTGTATCAGTGGCAAAGCGCGGCTCGCATCGGGGATCGGGCTGAAGGCGGAGTAGTAGACGCGCCGCAGCCGGTAGGCGCCGTAGAGATTGGCACTGGTGTGGAGAATGGTGTGATCGGAGGCCGCGTCGGCACCGACGATCATCTGCGTGCTCTGGCCGGCCGGCGCGAAGCGCTGCGGTTTTGCCTTGGTTTTTGCGCTGCGGCTGTCCTCGGCTTCGTCGAGCTTGAGCCGCAGCCGGCCCATGGTGCGGCGGATCGCGCGGACGTCCTTCTCCGGCGCGAATTGCTGCAGGCTCGTCTCCTCAGGCATCTCGATGTTGATGGAGAGGCGGTCGGCATATTTGCCGGCCTCCGCGATCAGCGCGTCGTCGGCTTCGGGAATGGTCTTCAGGTGGATGTAGCCGCGGAAGTGATGCTCCTCGCGCAGTTTTCGCGCGACGCTGACCACCTGCTCCATGGTGTAGTCGGGGCTGCGGATGATTCCGGAGGAGAGGAACAGGCCCTCGATGTAATTGCGCCGGTAGAAGTCGAGCGTCAGCTTGACCACCTCCTCGATGGTGAAGCGGGCGCGTGCTACGTTCGAGGAGGCGCGGTTGACGCAATAGAGACAATCGTAATTGCAGGCGTTGGTCAGCAGTACCTTGAGCAGGGAGATGCAGCGTCCGTCCGGCGCATAGGAATGGCAGATGCCCATGCCTGGCGCGGTCGAGCCCATGCCCTTGCCGTCGCTGGAATCCCGTTTCTCGGTGCCGCTGGAGGCGCAGGACGCGTCGTATTTGGCGGCATCCGCCAGAATCTCCAGCTTGCGTTGTACGTCCATCCTGGAATCCCCTTGATTCAGCTCATCAATCCCTGAGCGCGCAATTCGATTGACTCTGTGGCCGCCGTTAGCTTTATATTAGAACATATCATGAACAAATGAGCCAGCCGTTGGTTCTTCTTTTGAGGACCACGGCACCAATCTCTGAAGGAGCGGCGAGCATGAGCGGCGCACGTGGAAGCGCGCTTGCGATCTTGCGCGGCCAGATCGAGCGCATCGAGACCGCGGAGGTCGCGCATCAGCACGAGCGCGTCGCGCTCGGCCATAGCGAGGCCGACGCTGCGCTGAAGGGCGGGCTGGCGCGCGCGGCAATCCACGAGGTGTTTTGCGAAGGACGCCAGGGCGCGGCCGCCACCGGCTTCGTCATGGGGCTTGCTGGGCGCGTCTGCGCGCGTCGACCGCTGTTGTGGGTGCGGCAGGATTTTTCGGAAATCGAAACCGGCGCGCTGTCGATGAGCGGCCTCGCCGAGCTCGGGCTCGACCCGCGCCGCGTAGTGATGGTGCGTGCCGCCGATGTCGAGAGCGCGCTGCGCACTTCTGCCGATGCACTCGCCTGCGATGCGCTGGGGGCCGTCGTGATCGAGCTCTGGGGCGAGATCAGGCAGTTCGATCTCGTCGCGAGCCGTAAGCTGACGCTCGCTGCGCAAGGCTCGGGCGTTACCGGTCTGATGCTGCGCATGGCCGCGCAGCCGCTGCCCTCCACCGCGGAGACACGATGGATGTTGCGGGCGGCGCATTCGCCGCCGGGCTCGATGTGGAGCGCCTGGGGCGCGCCGGTGTTCGATGCCGAGCTCTTGCGCAATCGTCATGGCCCCTGCGGCCGGTGGATCATGGAATGGAGTTGTGATGAGTGCCAGTTCAGCGAGCCGTCGACGTATCCTCAGCCTGTGGCTGCCGCGCCTGCCCATCGACCGGATCCAGCGCTTCTTCAGCAGCGCCGGGCTGGGTAAGGCCAATCATGAGCCGAGCATCGTCGTCATCAAGGACAACAATGCGCTGGTGATCCATGCGCTGGACGAGGCCGCCGAGCGCCTCGGCCTGTACATCGGCCAACCCCTGGCCAATGCGCGGGCGATGTGTCCTGACTTGAAGGTGTTCGATGCCGATACCGTCGCCGATGCCAAGACGCTCAGCGACATCGCCGACTGGTGCGACCGCTTCACGCCGCTGGTGGCGTTCGATGCGCCGCACGGGCTGTTCCTCGATATCACCGGCTGCGCGCATCTGTTCGGCGGCGAAGCCGCGCTGTTGCGAACACTGGTCCGCGCGCTCGGCCGGCAGGGCTTTGCCGTCAGCGCGGCGATCGCGGGCACTTCGGTCTGCGCCCGCACGCTGACGCGGCAGGCATCCGGCACCATCGTGGCCGATGGCGGAGAGGCGGAGGCGATCAGCGGGCTGCCGGTGTCCGCGCTCGGTGCGGGCGAGGCCATCACCACCGGCTTGCGTCGCGCCGGCTTGAAGACCATCGGCGATGTCGCCTCGCGCGAGCCGCACGAGATCACGGCGCGGTTCGGTGCGCGGTTCTCAACCCTGCTCGCGCATGCGCTCGGACAGGGCGATGCGCCGATCAATCCGCGCAAACCGCTGCCCGATTACATCGTGGAGAAGCGCTTTGCCGAGCCGATCGCGACCGACACGATGATTGCGATGACGCTGTCGCGGCTCGCCGACACGCTTGTTACGTCCATGGAGAAGCAGGGCAAGGGCGCGCGGCGGCTGGAGGCCGCCTTCTTCCGCACCGACGGCGTGGTGCGGGCGATCACGATCGAGACCGGACGTCCGGTGACGCGAAGCGCCGTGATCGACCGGCTATTCCGCGAACGCCTCGATGCGCTCGCCGATCCCCTCGATCCCGGTTTCGGCTTCGATATGGTGCGGCTGTCGGCGAGCCGCACCGAGATCGTGGTGCAGGAGCAGCGCGATCTCGATGCCCATGTCCACGACAATGACGAGCTTGCCGCGCTGATCGACCGCATCGCCGCGCGCATCGGGGGAAAACGCGTCGTCGTGCACCTGCCGCAGGAGACCCATATCCCCGAAAGCGCGGTGCTGGTTGCATCGGCGCAGCATCATCTCACCTCTGCCATGCAGGCCGAATGGCCGGCGCGCACCGAGAGCGAGCCGCCGCTGCGTCCCTTAAGGCTGTTCGACAAGCCGGAGCCGATCAAGGTGCCGTTCGCGACCGTGCCTGATGGTCCGCCACACCAATTCACCTGGCGGCGTGCGCTGCATGCGGTGGTGAGGGTGGAAGGGCCCGAGCGCATCGCGATGGAATGGTGGCGGCAGGACGGCAAGCAGCTGACGCGGGATTATTTCCGCATCGAGGATGCCGAGGGCCTGCGTTTCTGGATCTTTCGCGATGGTCTTTACGAGGGAGAGGTGTTCGACGGCGACGGCAAGCCCGCTTCTCCCGGCTGGTATGTGCATGGTCTCTTCGCATGAATACGCCCGCTTATGCCGAGATCGGCATCACCACCAATTTCTCCTTCCTGCGTGGCGGCTCGGATCCGCGCGCCTATGTGCATCAAGCCAGCGCTTTGGGAATTCCGGTGATCGGCATCGCCGATCACAACACGCTCGCCGGTGTGGTGCGGGCCTACAAGGAACTCGACAATGACGAGGTGCTGCACAAGCCGAAACTGCTGATCGGCGCCCGCATCGTCTTCATCGACGGCACGCCCGACATCCTGGTCTATCCGCACGACCGCGCGGCCTATGGCCGGCTGTGCCAGCTTCTCACCCGGGGCAAGCGCGGCGACGACATCACGCGGATCGAGAAGGGCGAGTGCCGTCTCACTTTCGTCGATCTCCTCGAGTTTTCGGAAGGCCAGCTCCTGGTCCTGACGCTACCGCATCGTTTCGACCCGGCGCAGGCGCTGGATGTTCTCGCAAAGCTCAAGGGCAGTCGCGCCGAGGGCGTGTGGCTGGCGGCGAGCCTGCTCTATCGCGGCGACGACCGCCGCCGCCTGGCGCGGCTCGACGATCTCGCGGTAAAAGCCAAAGTGCCGCTGCTCGCGACCAACGAGGTGCTCTATCACGATCCCGGCCGCCGGCCGCTTCAGGATGTGCTCACTTGCATCCGGGAGAAGACCACGATCGAGGCGGTCGGGCGAAAGCTCGAGGCCAATGCCGAGCGATTCCTGAAGACGCCGCGCGAAATGGCGCGGTTGTTCCGCGATTTCCCCGAGACGATCGCGGAGACCATACGCTTTGCGGACAGGATCGACTTCTCGCTCGACCAGCTCAAATACCAGTACCCGGACGAGCCGGTGCCGCCGGGCAAGACCGCGCAGGGACATCTGGAGGACCTGACCTGGGCCGGCGTGCAAAAGTATTTCGGTGGCGAGATCGACGACAAGCTGCGCGCCACCTTGAAGAAAGAGCTCGCGCTGATCGCCGAGCTGAAATACGCGCACTACTTCCTCACCGTGCACGACATCGTCCACTACGCGCGCAGCCAGAACATTTTGTGCCAGGGGCGGGGATCGGCGGCCAACTCGGCCGTCTGCTACGTGCTCGGCATCACCTCGGTCGACCCGACCAAGGTCGATCTGTTGTTCGAACGCTTCATCTCCAAGGAGCGGCTGGAGCCGCCCGACATCGACGTCGATTTCGAGCATTCGCGGCGCGAGGAGGTGATGCAATATGTCTATGGCCGCTACGGCCGCCACCGCGCCGCGATCATCGCTACCGTCATCCATTATCGCCCGCGCAGTGCCATCCGCGACGTCGGCAAGGCGCTTGGCCTGACCGAGGACGTCACCGCCGCGCTCGCCGACACCGTCTGGGGCAGCTGGGGCAAAGGCCTCAACGACATGCAGGTCAGGCAGGCCGGGCTCGATCCCAACAATCCCATGATCAACCTTGCGGTCGAGCTTGCGACCGAGCTGATCGAATTCCCGCGCCATCTCTCCCAGCATGTCGGCGGCTACGTGCTCACCCAGGACCGGCTCGACACCTATGTGCCGATCGGCAATGCCGCGATGGACGACCGCACCTTCATCGAATGGGACAAGGACGATGTGGACGCGCTTCATATGATGAAGGTCGACGTGCTGGCACTGGGCATGCTGACCTGCATCAGGAAATGTTTCGATCTGATCGACCAGCACAAGGGCGAGCGTCTTGTGCTGGCGAGTGTCCCGCAGGACGATCCCAGGGTTTACGACATGTTGTGTGCCGGGGAATCGCTCGGCGTGTTCCAGGTCGAGAGCCGTGCGCAGATGAACATGCTGCCGCGTCTGAAGCCGCGGACCTTCTACGATCTCGTCATCGAAGTCGCGATCGTGCGCCCCGGGCCGATCCAGGGCGACATGGTGCATCCTTACTTGAGGCGACGCAACGGGCTCGAGCAGGTGAGCTATCCCTCGCCCTCACCGGAGCATGGCGACAAGGACGAACTCTACAAGGTGCTGCACAAGACGCTCGGTGTCCCGCTGTTCCAGGAGCAGGCGATGCGCATTGCGATCGAGGCCGCACATTTCACCTCCGAGGAAGCCAACGGCCTGCGCCGCTCGATGGCGACCTTCCGCAATGTCGGCACCATCGGCCAATACGAGGAGAAGCTGATCGGCAACATGATCCGGCGTGGCTACGATCCCAATTTCGCCAAAAGCTGCTTTGACCAGATCAAGGGATTTGGCTCCTACGGCTTTCCGGAGAGCCATGCGGCGAGCTTCGCGCAGCTGGTCTACATTTCGTCGTGGCTGAAGCACTACCATCCCGATGCTTTCTGCTGCGGTCTGTTGAACTCCCAGCCGATGGGCTTTTATGCGCCGGCGCAGATCGTCGGCGATGCCCGCAAGAACGGCGTCGAGGTCCGTGACATCGACGTGTCCTACAGCTTTGCGCAGAACACGCTGGAAAATACAGATGGCAAATTCTGCGCCGTACGCCTCGGCTTCCGCCAGATCGACGGTTTTCACTGGCTTGATCCTGATGAGGAGTTCCTGAAAAACGAGCAGGCAAAGCGGCAAAGCAAGGAATATGTCAGCCAGAAAGATTGGGCCGACCTTATCATTGCCGCCCGCAATCGCCGTCCTTTCTCCTCGCTGGAAGACTTCGCGCGCGATACCGGCCTGCCCAAGCGCGCGCTGATCCTGCTGGCGGATGCCGACGCCTTCCGCTCGCTCGGGCTCGACCGCCGCGAGGCGCTGTGGCAGGTGCGGCGGCTGCCCGACGACGTGCCGCTGCCGCTGTTCGAGGCGGCGACCGCGCGCGAGCAGCCGGACGAAGGCGCAAGACCGCTGCCGGCGATGCCGCGCGCCGAGCAGGTGGTCGCGGACTACCAGACCATCCGCCTGTCGCTGAAGGGCCATCCGATGGAATTTTTGCGCGAGATGTTTACGCGTGAGCGCGTGGTCGCCTGCAAGGAGATCAGCCATGAGAACGAGCGGCGTCGCGTCCGCTGCGCCGGCGTGGTCCTGGTGCGGCAGCGGCCGGGCAGCGCCAGCGGCGTCGTGTTCATGACGCTGGAGGACGAAACCGGCATCGCCAACGTCGTGGTGTGGCCCAAGATCATGGAGCAGTACCGCAAGGAGGTGATGGGCGCGCGCCTCATCCTGGTCGAGGGCTACATCCAGAGCAGCCCCGAGAAGGTGACGCATCTCATCGCCCAGCGCATGGTCGACCGCTCGCACGATCTGGTCGGATTGGCCAATGATGCGCTCAGCCGCAAGCATCCGGTGCCGGCAGGAGCCACCGTGGTCGAACCGCTCAACGAAGACCCTCGCGCGCTCGCAGACATGCCGGCGCAAAAAATCCGCCACCCCCGCAACGTCCGCATCCTGCCGCCGTCGCGCGATTTTCATTGAAGACACGGCGCGCAGGATGCCGCCACATCTCATTGCGAGCTCGCGATCACGAGTTTGATGATGCGGATCGCGCGCCACACTCTCAGTCGTCATGCCCGGGCTTGACCTGGGCATCCAGTCTCTCCGAGTGCTCCGGCACCGCGTGGATGGCCGGATCAAGCCCGGCCATGACGGTGGAGGAAGCCGCGCAAATCAGGCTCACTTCAAAAATTCACCCGGTTCGAGATCGCGCCATCCACGACAAGGTTCGATCCCGTCGTGAACCCCGATACCGGGCTTGCCAGAAACACCGCCGCGCTCGCGATCTCCTGCGGCGTTGCCATGCGGCCGGTCGGATTGCGGCTCATCGCATCCTTATAGCGTTCCGGCATGTTTTTCTCGATCATCTCCCAGACGCCGCCCTTGAAATAGACGGTGCCGGGTGAAACGACATTCACGCGGATCTTCTTCTTCGCATATTGCCGCGCCAGTCCCTTGGCCATGTGGATCAGCGCGGCCTTGATCGGACCGTAGGAACTCGCCGTGTCCGCCTGCGCCGCGGAGATCGACGAGATGATCACGAAGGCCGCATCGCCGCTGCTGGCACCGCTTGTCTCGAGAAACGGCCGCGCCGCGTCGAAAGCGTGCACGGCGCCGAGAACGTCGAGCCGGAAATTCTGCTCCCAGGACGCGGGATCGTGTCCTTGCGCCATTGCGCCGGCATTGGAGAACAGCATGTCGATGCCGCCGAGCTCCTTTGCTGCAGCCTCGATCCAGGATTTCAGGGCCGTGCCGTTGGTGACGTCGACCGGGCCGCCGGTGGCGTTGATGCCGCCCGCCTTCAACTCCGCGACAGTGGCCGCAACCTGGTCCGCATTGCGCGCGCAGACCGCGACATTGGCGCCTTCACCGGCTAGCGTCGTCGCGATCGCCCGCCCGATCCCGCGCGTGCCGCCGAGCACGATCGCGTTCTTGCCTTTCAGACCGAGATCCATCTTGGACTCCTTCTTTGTTTCTTGGTCGCAGGAAGTGTAGCTGCTTGAAGGGACACGCAGAAGCCTTCAAATCATCATTGCGAGGAGCTCTTGCGACGAAAGCAATCCAGACTGGATGCCGCAGCAACGATTCTGGATTGGTTCGCTTCGCTCGCAATGACGTGGAAGGAGATGCGCTCGCCTCACTCCGGCGCCGCGCCCACCGCCGGGCCGCCGGGCGGCCGGTGCAGGAAGGTCAGCGATGCGTAGGCGCCGACCCAGGAGCCGAGCGCCGCGAAGGCGACATAGAATGCATTCTCGGTGTAGCTGATCACCGCGTAGGATGAGAGCAGGTACCAGATCGCGCTCCAGGTCGCCGCCGGCACGCGCTTGCGCGCGACCACGGCCGAGGTGAACATCACATAGACCGCGTCGGTGGCCGCCGTCGCGACGAAGACGGCGCCTGCGGTGAGGGGATCGATGGCGGCCATTGCATTCCCTTGTGTGCTGATGGATGGTCGCAAAAACTACAGCATGATCCGTGAAAGTGTGCAGCGGTTTTCCGAAAGATCATGCTCCTGGAAACGGAGAGAAGCGGCCATGCAAAGCCCCGCCGATATTCTTCGCAGTATCTGGACCTCCGTCGGCGGTGATGCGTCCGCCCTGGATCGCGTGCGGCTGACCGGCACCGAGCCACAGATCCCATCCTCGTTTCGTGTCGCCGTCGCCGGCCAGACGACGATAGCCGCCGCCGGCCTTGCCGCCGCCGAAATCTGCCGACTGCGCAGCGGTGAGACTCAGGATGTTCATGTCGACATGCGCCACGCCGTCGCCGAATGCCGCTCCGAGCGCTATCTGCGCGTCGATGACAAGCCGCCACCGCCGGCCTGGGACGCCATCGCCGGCGTCTACCGGACCGGCGACGGCCGCTTCGTCCGCTGCCACACCAATTTCCCGCATCATCGTGACGCCGTCTGCAAGGTGCTTTCCTGCGCGCCCGAACGCGAGAAAGTTCAAGCCGCGTTGATGCAGTGGCGCGGCGAGGATTTCGAAACCGCGGCCTACGCAGCAGGCGGCGTCGTCGCCTTGATGCGCGGCTATGACGAATGGGCGGTGCTGCCGCAGGCGCGTGCACTCGCCGAACTGCCGCTGGTATCGATCGAGAGGATCGGCGAGGCCCGGCCAAAGCCGTGGCCAAGAGGCGATCGTCCGCTCTCGGGTCTTCGCGTCCTCGATCTCTCCCGCGTCATCGCGGGCCCCGTCGCCGGCCGCACGCTCGCTGCGCACGGCGCAGACGTGCTGCTGGTGTCAGGGCCACAGCTGCCCGCGATTCCCTGGCTCACCATCGATACCGGTCGCGGCAAGCTCACCACCTCCATCGAGTTGAAGAATGAGGCCGGGCGTGCGCAGCTGCGCGAGCTATTGAAAGACGCCGACATCTTCTCGCAAGGCTATCGCCCGCGTGCGCTCGCCGCGCTCGGCTTTGCGCCGGAGGACGCAGCGCAAATCAATCCCGGCCTCGTCTATGTCACGCTGTCGGCCTATGGTCACACCGGCCCCTGGGCCGAACGGCGCGGCTTCGACTCTCTGGTGCAGACCGCGACTGGCTTCAATCATGCCGAAGGGCGGGCCGCCGGCATCGATGCGCCCAAGGAATTGCCGGCACAGATCCTCGATCACGCCACCGGCTATCTGATGGCGTTCGGCGCGATGATGGCCAAAGCGCGCCAGGCGCGCGAAGGCGGCAGCTGGCACGTGCGCGTGTCGCTGGCGCAGACCGGACGGTGGCTGTGGAATCTCGGCCGGCTCGACGGCGGGCTGAATACCACGGATCTTACGGGCGAGGCCGTACACGCTGCGTTCATCGAGAGCGTGCCATCTGGCTTCGGCACGTTGAAGGCAGTGCGCCATTCCGCACTGCTATCGAAGACGCCGGCGCGATGGGGCCGTCCGGCAATGCCGCTTGGCAGCCATCCGGCACAGTGGCCGGAGCGAAGCTGACGTGAAGCTGACGTGTCGCAAAATTTTAACGCAAACCGAAAGGTGCGAGGCGTTTTTTAGGTTGTTTGAACTCCCAATTCGGCAGTATTAGCGCGATCGACAAGGCAGGCGTCTGCCGAGATCGCCGCAGACACGACCGGGCTCCATGGCAGTTGAAAATACCAAGCGATTGCAGGTGTTTACAAGACAACGGATGATCGTGTCCGTAGTTTTACTAGCTCTTGCCGGTGCCGGGGCCTACGGCTTCCTCTATGCGGGGCCGAAGGAAAAGAAGCCCTCCGAGATCTCGAGCCAGTCACGCAAGAATGCGCAGACCTTCACGCCGACGCCGTCCGAATGGGCGACGCTGACGATCGAGCCGGTCAAGGCCAAGACCTTCCGCGCCGAATATGTCACCGAGGGCAAGGTCGCCGTTGACGAGGACCGCTCGACACCGGTGTTTTCGCCCTATGCGGGCCGGGTCACCAAGCTGCTGGCCAAGCCCGGCGAGATGCTGAAGCAAGGTCAACCGCTGTTTACGATCGAGGCCGCCGACACGGTGCAGGCCCAGAACGATTTCATCGCGGCGATGACTGCGCAGAACAAGGCGAAGTCGGCGATCGATCTCGCCGACATCCAGTACAAACGCGCCAAGGATCTCTACGAGGGGCACGCCATTCCGCTGAAGGACTACCAGCAGGCGGAAACAACCCAGATCCAGGCGCAGAACGACATGCGCTCCGCGGTGACGGCGCTGGAAGCCGCGCGCAACAAGCTGCGCATCCTCGGCTTCACCGACGAGACCATCAAGACGTTCCAGGAAAAGGGTACGATCAATCGGGAGATCACGATTTACTCGCCGATTTCCGGCACGGTCGTGCAGCGCAAGATCGGCCCCGGCCAATATGTCAGCGCCGGCGCCAGCGATCCGGTCTTCGTGGTCGGCGATCTCTCCACGGTCTGGCTCACCGCCTTCGTGCGGGAGAGCGATGCGGCCGCGGTGTGCATCGGGCAGGACATCAGCGTCAATGTGATGGCCCTGCCGGGCCGTCCGCTCGCTGCCAAGATCAACTACGTTGCCGCCGCGATCGACCCCACCACCCGCCGCCTGCTGGTCCGCGCCACCATCGACAACCAGGACGGGCTGCTGAAGCCGGAGATGTTCGCGAATGTCACGATCTATTCGGCCGGCGACCGCGCCGCGCCGGCGGTGCCGAAGCAGGCGCTGATCTATGAAGCCGACAAGGTTCGCCTCTGGGTCGCGCGCGAGGACAAATCGGTCGAGCTGCGCCAGATCAAGACCGGTCTCATCAACGGCAACCTCGTCGAAGTCACCAGCAATCTGAAGCCTGGCGAGCAGATCGTCACCAAAGGCAGCCTTTTCATCGACCGCGCGGCGTCAGGCAGCTGATCGACGACCCAAAGAAATTGAAGACCTGAATGGATCGTCTCGTCGCCCTTGCCGTCAACCGGCGCTTTCTGATGGTCGGCATGTTCGTCGCCGTGTTGATCGGCGGCCTGATCGCGTTCAACCAGCTCAACATCGAGGCCTATCCCGATCCGACCCCGCCGATGGTCGACATCGTGACGCAAAGCCCGGGCCTGTCGGCGGAGGAGATCGAGCGCTACATCACGATCCCGATCGAGACCCAGGTCGCAGGTCTGAAGAACCTCACCACCATCCGCACCATCTCGCTCTACGGCCTCTCCGACATCAAGCTCCAATTCTCCTTCGCCTATACTTATGACGAAGCGTTGCAGCAGGTGCTGAACCGCCTGGCGCAGCTCGCGCCGCTGCCCGGTAACGTGCAGCCGCAAATCTCGCCGCTCAGCCCGATCGGCGAAATCTTCAGGTATCGTCTCGTCGGCCCGCCGAATTACAGCGTGCTCGACCTCAAGACCATCCAGGACTGGATCCTGCAGCGCCGCTTCCGGGCCGTGCCCGGCGTCATCGACGTCACCGGCTGGGGCGGCAAGAGCAAGACCTATGAGCTCGAGGTCGATTTCAACAAGCTGGTCGCCAACGGCCTGACCCTGCCGCAATTGCTCCAGGCAGTCGGCAATTCCAACGTCAATGTCGGCGGCAACACCGTGGATATCGGCCAGCAATCGGCCGTGGTGCGCGGCGTCGGCCTGATCCGCTCGATCGACGATCTCGCCAATACCATGGTGGCGCAGACAGGCGGCAACCCGGTGCTGGTCAAGGACGTCGCCACCGTCACGGTCGGCCAGAAACCCCGCCTCGGCATCGCCGGCATCGACGAGGCCGACGACATCGTGCAAGGCATCGTCCTGATGCGGCGCGGCGAGCAGAGCTCGCCGACCATCAAGCGCGTCCACCAGCTGGTCCAGCAGATCAACAACTCCAGCATCCTGCCGCCCGGCGTGCGCATCGAGCGCATCTACGACCGTGGGGATCTGATCGAGCTCACCACTCACACCGTGCTGCACAACATGGTGGTCGGCATTTTGCTGATCGTGCTGTTGCAGTGGATATTCCTTGGTGATCTCCGCAGCGCGCTGATCGTCGGCGCCACCATTCCATTCGCACTGTTCTTCGCCGTGATCATCCTGGTGCTCCGCGGAGAATCGGCGAACCTGTTGTCAGTCGGAGCGATCGATTTCGGCCTGATCGTCGATGCCACCGTGATCATGGTGGAGGCGATCTTCCGGCGTCTGACCGAGACGACGCCGGTGTCGGAAACCGAGCAGATGTCGAATGAGACGCTGTTCGGCATGAAGAGCCATGCAATCCTCAGCGCCGCGGCGGACGTTTCGCGCTCAATCTTCTTTGCAGCGGCAATCATCATCGCGGCCTTCCTGCCGCTGTTCACGCTCTCCGGCGTCGAGGGTAACATCTTCGGGCCGATGGCCCGCACCTATGCCTATGCGCTCGCCGGCGGGCTCCTTGCGACGTTCACTGTCACGCCGGCGCTGTCCGCGATCATCCTGCCCGCCCACGTCCAGGAAACCGAGACGAAGGTCATGCTGATCCTGCACCGGCTCTACATGCCGGTGCTGAACTGGGCCGTCGCCAACCGCAACATCGTCCTCGGCGGCGCCGTCGGCCTCGTGGTGATGACGGTGGCACTCGGCCGGCTGCTCGGTCTCGAATTCCTGCCGAAGCTGGAAGAGGGCAATCTCTGGATCCGCGCCACGCTGCCGCCGACCATCTCGCTGCAGGAAGGCAATTCCTATGTCAACGAGATGCGCAAGGTGATCCGCGCGCGGCCCGAGGTCGAGTCCGTTGTGTCGCAGCACGGTCGTCCCGACGACGGCACCGACGCGGCCGGCTTCTTCAACGCCGAGTTCTTCGCGCCGCTCAAGCCCGCGAGCCAATGGCCCGGCACGCACGACAAGGAAGAATTGACCGCGCAACTGCTCAAGCAGCTCGACGATCGCTTCCCCGGTGTCGAGTTCAACTTCTCGCAATACCTCCAGGACAACGTCTCGGAAGCCGTCTCCGGCGTGAAGGGCGAGAACTCGATCAAGCTGTTCGGCAGCGACCTCCAGGCGCTCACCGACACCGCCAACAAGATCAAGTCGGTGCTGGCCACCGTGCAGGGCGTCACCGACCTTGCGGTGTTCACCTCGCTCGGGCAGCCGACCGTCCAGATCGACATCGATCGCGCCAAGGCCGCGCGCTACGGCCTTGCGCCGGGCGACATCAATGCCACCATCAAGGTCGCGATCGGCGGCGACACCGCCGGCGACCTTTATGAGCCTGGAAGTGACCGCCATTTTCCGATCATCGTTCGCCTCGCGCCGGAATACCGCCGGAGTGCCGAGGCGATCCAGAATTTGCGGGTCGGCGCGCCCGGGCCGAACGGCACCGTCACGCAGATCCCGTTGAGCGAGGTCGCCACTATCAACCTCGTCTCGGGAGCGGCTTACATCTATCGCGAGCAGCAGGAGCGCTATCTGCCGATCAAGTTCTCGGTGCGCGAGCGCGACCTCGGCAGCGCGATCCGCGAGGCGCAGCAGAAGATCGCCGATCAGGTGCAACTACCGCCTGGCTCGCACATGGAATGGGTCGGCGAGTACGGCAATCTCCAGGACGCGATCCGGCGACTGTCGATCGTGGTGCCGATCTCGCTGGCGCTGATCGGCATCCTGCTCTGGTTCAACTTCGGTTCGATGGCGGACACGCTGCTCGCGATGAGCGTGATCCCGATGGCGATCTTCGGCGGCGTGCTCGGGCTGTTGATCACCGGCACGGCGTTCAGCGTGTCCGCGGCAATCGGCTTCATCGCGCTGTTCGGCATCGCCGTGATGGACGGCATCATCATCATCTCGCAGTTCAACCAGCTCATCGAGGAGGGAATGGACCGCATGGGCGCGGTCGTGCGCACCGGCGAGCTGCAGCTCCGGCCCGTGCTGATGACCTGCGTTGTCGCAGGCGTCGGCCTGCTGCCGGCGGCACTGTCCGAAGGCATCGGCTCGCAGGTGCAGAAGCCGCTCGCGGTCGTCGTCGTCACCGGCATGATGCTGGCGCCGGTCGTGATCCTGGTGACCTTGCCGGTCCTGATCTCCTTTTTCTCCCGCCGCGCGCGCTGACCGTCAGAACCCGTAGAGCCGCGCCGGATTGTCGACCAGGATCTTCTTGCGCACCTCCGCGTCCGGCGCCCACACCGGGAGCTGGTTGAGCAGGCGGCCGTCGTCGATCTGATAGAGCGGCGCGATGTCGGTGGGCTTGCGTCCCTCGACGCGGCTCGAATCCGGATGCGGCCAGTCGGTGCCCCAGACGATGCGGTCGGCATTCGCCGTGATCAGCGCGCGGGCATAGGGCACCATGTCCTGATAGTCGGGCGCGAGCTTGGACGAACGATAGGCGCCGGAGATCTTCACGTAGGCCTTGCCGGACTTCACCAGTGCGACGAGATCGGAGAAGCCCGGCTGCTCCAGCCCGAGCGAAGCGTCGAGGCCGCCGAAATGGTCGAACACGACGGGCACCGGCGCCGTCTCGACCAGGTCCTTGATCGCCGAGATCATGGTCAGCGTGGTGTAGAGCTGCACGTGCCAGCCGCGCGTCCTCATGCGCTCGACGGCGGCGGTGAAGCGTGGTCGGCCGACATTGGGATCATTGACGCCGCCGGTCGCCAGATTGAGGCGGATGCCGCGGAAGCCGTCCTGATGCATCGTATCGAGCGCGCTCTCCGGCGTCTTGTCGTCGATCACGGCGACGCCGCGCGCGGTCGCGCCGCGCGCCTTCATGCCGAACAGAGTGGACGAATTGTCGGTGCCGTAGACGCTCGGCGTCACGATCACCACGCGCTCGATATGCAGCGCCTTGTGCAGCGCCGCCATTTCTTCCGGCGAAGCCGGCTCCGGCGTGTAGACGCGCCCGGCGAAGAACGGAAACTTTTCGACATCGCCATGAATGTGGGTATGGCAGTCGCAGGCATGCGCCGGCACGTCGAAATTGATCGGCGTCGCAGGCTGCGCCGCGCGGGCGTGGGCTCTGTTGGTCATGGCTACTCCGGCGGCGAGGGAGGCAAGCAGGACGCTGCGTCGATTGAGCATGGTTTCTCTCCCGGTTATTTTTTTGTAGGCGGGTGAGAGGAGACTATCACGTCAGCCGGGCAGCCGCTCCGCTTCGCTGCATAGCTGCTCGACGAGACCAGCAAGCGGACGCGAGCCGTCCACGCGCACGACCGGGCAGGACAGGCCCGCGAGCCAAGCCTCATCTTTTGCGAGACTGCGGCCCTCGCGGTCGCCGGCTTCGTAGCGCGAGGCCCATTCGACGAAAGATTCCGTTTCCTCATGACGCCAGCCGCCCTGCGCGACGGCATCAGCTCCGAAATGCGCGGCCTCGCGGCCACGCAGGCGCTGCAAGCGAAGCTCGCGTGGCGTCGTCACAAAGATGACGAGATCGAAGAGCGGGACGAGCTCGTTGCCCCAGCCGGTGACGGTTCCGCTGAGCACCCAGTCGAGGCGCGGCAAGAACATCTCGCGCATCAGGCGCAGGCGGTCGGCGGCGGGGCGGGTCGTCTGATAGGGCGGCACGGTCGGCAGCCAGAAATAGTCGTCGCTGTCGTGATGCGGCAGCGCCAGCCGGCCGGCGAGCGCGCGACCGATCGTGGTCACGCCGGAGCCCGAGGCTCCCATCAGATGAATGCGGCGGCTTTTCATCGGCATCCACCAGAGAGATTTAGGCTACTGCCCCGACGGCGTGCGCAGGCCGTGCCAGGCGTCGCGGACCTGGTGGTAGTGCACCTCGGGCAGATAGTCCGGCGTATTCAGGTTCAGCGTCTTGACATCGAGATGGCCGATGGCGCTGAGCAGCGTGTAGGAGGCGATCACCCGGTCGCGTTGCGCACCGATCAGGCGGGCCTTGGCCTGGATCAGATCGGCTTGCGAGTTCAAGACGTCGACCGTCGTGCGCTGCCCGCCGGCGGCCTCGCGCTGCACGCCCTGCAGCGCGACGGTCGCCGCCTTCACCTCGGACTCCGAGGCCGAGACCGCGATCTTGGCGCCTTCATTGGCGGCCCAGGCGCTGACCGCCGCCGTGCGCGCCTGATTGCGCACCTGGTCGAGCACCAGCCGGCTCTGCGCCGTCATCTCCTTGGCCTGCCGGGTCTGCGCCGCGGCCTGGCCGCCGTCATAGATCGGCGCGGTGACGTTGGCGATGATCGAGGCCTGGTCCTCGGCGAAGGTGCCGAGGGTCGGGTCGTTGTTGCGGCTCTTGCTGGCGCTGCCCTGGATGGTCGCGCTCGGCAGCAGCGTGCCTTCGGCGATGCGGATGTTGGTGGAGGCGACGTCGACGTCGAAGCTGGCGGCCATCACCGCCGGATGCTGGCGGATCGCCATCGTCATGGCGTCCTCGCGGCTCTTCGGCAGATAGCGGTCGATGGCCTCGGCAGGCTTGAGCTGCGACGGCGCATTGCCGATCACTTGCGTATAGGTGGCCTGGCTGACGGCGAGCGCGACCTCGGCCGCGTTGAGATCGGAGAGGCCGCGGTTGAGACGGGCCTCGGCCTGGGCGGTGTCGGTCGGCGTGACATCGCCGGCATTGAGACGGCGCTGGGTGACGGCGAGTGTCTCGCGCAGGAAGGCGACGTTGGAGCGCTGCGCCTCGACCAGCGACTGGTTGGCGAGCACGTTGGTGTAGGCGGTGACCGCATCGAGCAGCACGCCCTGGCCGACATTGCGCAGCGCCTCCCGGCCCGACTGCACCTGGAGTTCGGCGGCCCGTACGCCATTGGCGGTGCGGAAACCATTGAACAGGGTCTGCGTCACGGTGACGCCGATGATCCAGGGCTTCAGATTGGCGGTCTGGATGGTGTTGTCGGGCAACAGATTGCGCACCGATTGCAGGCCGGCGCTGAGGCTCGCCACGATCTGCGGCCGGTAGCCGGCAAGCGCCTGCGGCACGTTCTCGTCGGTCGCGCGCTGGCGCGCGCGCTCGGCATTGAGCTGCGGATTGGTCTGGTAGGCCTTGGCCAGCGCCTCGGGCAGAGCTTCGGCCCAGGCGGCGGAGGGCAGGGCGCAGGAGAGTGCCAGCGTGGTCCATGTCGCAAACACGGGACCCACGCCCCATCGATGCCGCGTCACCACGCGACCGGCTCTGGCGGTACGCCCAATCATGTAATCCCGCTTAACCCCCGGCTATCCGCCCCCACCGACGATGGCCTCTTAACTGTTTAGCCAGCCGAGGTCCCGCAGGCAAACTGCCGCGGGGAAAACTCCCATGTATTCCGTGCTTGTTGCAGCTCCGTCACAGGATTTCAGCGGGAAGGCGCCAGAGCCTTACACCAGCCTGACCGGTGTGCGCCCTACCGGTTCTTGTTCACCGGTTTGCGCTTCTCGATGAATGCCGCCATGCCCTCGGCACGGTCCTCCAGCGCGAAGGTGGAGTGGAACAGATTGCGCTCGACGCTCATGCCCTCGGCAAGCGTGGTCTCGAAGGCGCGGTTCACCGCTTCCTTGGCCATCGCGGCCGCAGGGCGCGACATCGACGCGATCTTCTCGGCTGCGGCGATCGTTTCGTCCATCAGCTTGTCGGCGGGTACGATGCGGCTGACGAGACCCGAGCGCTCGGCTTCCGCCGCATCCATCATCCGGCCGGTGAGGCAGAGGTCCATTGCCTTGGACTTGCCGATCGCCCGCGTCAGGCGCTGGGTACCGCCGATACCGGGAATGGTGCCGAGCGTGATCTCGGGCTGGCCGAACTTTGCGGTGTCGGCGGCGATGATGAAATCGCACATCATGGCGAGCTCGCAGCCGCCGCCCAGCGCATAGCCGGCAACCGCCGCGATCGTCGGCTTGCGGCAACGCGCGACGCGGTCGCCGCCGATCGCGGCGAAATCCTCGGAGAACATGTCGATGAAGCCCTTGGGCTGCATCTCCTTGATGTCGGCGCCGGCGGCAAAGGCCTTCTCGTTTCCGGTCACGACGATGCAGCCGATGGCATCATCGGCCTCGAGATCGTCCACGGCGGCGGCGATCTCGCGGAAGACGCCGAAAGAGAGCGCGTTGAGCATCTTCGGCCGGTTCAGCTTGATGATGCCGACCGCACCGATGTTTTCGACGATGATGTGTTCGAACGTGCTCATGCTCCACCCACGCTTTTGACTGAGCGGGCAATGTGCCCGCTGGCGCGGTGGGCTTCAAGGGGCTACCGGCCGCCGGAACGCGACGAGACGCGCGTTCCGGACGAGGTCCGCCAGGCCAGGTCTCAGGCCGCCAATCGGCCAGCAATCACGCCATGAACATCCGCGCGGCGGACGCCAGCGTCAGCAGCGTGCCGACGCCGATGAAGATCTTGCCGATCAGGGAGCTCTGGTCCCAGGCCGAGCTCTGCTGGCTGCTTGCCATCACCGGCGCCGGCCTTGGCTGCGCCTCGGTTGCGGCAATCACCGCCTTCTGCGCCGGCGGGTTCTCCTGTTGCAGGGCGCGATCGATGTCGTTGAGCTGATCGGGCGCGACGACCTGACTTTCGGGGGGCGCTGCGTTGGTATTATCGGCTGCTGCCTGGACATTGTCGTTGGCGCGGTTCGTCATCGCGGAGGCGGCAGCGGCAGGCGGCGTATCGGCGGCGAGCTGCGCATTGGCGTTGGCGACGTTGGGCGGCATCTGGCTGGACGCCGGCACCTCACCATCGGCCTTGGTGCCGTTCTTGGCCTCGTCGGCCTTTGCCGCAGCGTCCTTCTTGTCGGCCTTGTCGTCGGATTTTTGCACCGCCTTGCTGCTGCTGGTGCGGCGCGAGTCCTGGCGCCGGTGCTTGGCCGTATCGGCCTGCTTGTCCGCGCTGTCCGCTTTACTGCTCGCGGCCGAATCCGGCGCCGCCTGAGCAACGCCCCCGAACAGCAAGAAAAGCCCGGCCAAGACAATCAGGGCCGCGCGCGCGCTGGTCTTCATCATGTTGACGATCTCCCCAATTCCGCCCGTCCCGGCTGCGAACAGAGACCCCGGGGCGTGACGACAGCGGGGCAAAAAATGGGAATCTTCGAGTTGCACCCGGCAAAAACGGGGCAAAGCGTCCCCTCGCCACCGGCGGCCCGATGCGGGACGCGTCAATCGGTGTTATGAGCCGTCGCCGATGTTTGCTGTCGCATCGGTCGCGAGGTCCGGGTCTCGATCACGAATTCGTGATAAGCCCGGCGTCCCCGTAACAAATTGAAAGAGCGGCCGAATTGCATGGTGAGGGGCGCGGGTGCGCGGACGTGAGGACGAATGGACCGGCCTGATGCGGTCGGCCATGGCAGGCGATGATGCGGCGTATCATCGCCTGTTGAAGGCGGTCACGCCGGTGCTGCGCGCCGCCGCAAGGCGCGGCCTGGCGCGTGCCGGGCAGCCTCCCGACCAGGCCGAGGATATCGTGCAGGAGATTCTGTTGGCGGTGCATCTGAAGCGGCACACCTGGGACAGCGAAGCCCCCTTCGCGCCCTGGCTGTTTGCGATCGGCCGCAACAAACTGATCGACGCGCTCCGCCGGCGCGGCAAGCGCGTCTTCGTCAACATCGACGATTTCGCCGAGACGCTGCCGGGCGAGGCGCCGCAGGAGACGGCTTCGGCGGGCGAAGTTGCCGCGCAGCTGAGCACCTTGCCGCAGCGCCAGCGTGACGTGTTGCAGTCGATCGCGGTCGAGGCCGCCTCGATCAAGGACACTGCAGCGAAGTTCTCGATGAGCGAAGGTGCGGTGCGGGTCGCGCTGCATCGCGGACTCGCCGCGCTGACGGCCAAATTGCGGGACCATTAGTCATGGACACCGATCAACTCATTCGCTCGCTCGCAGCCGACAACGCGCACCGCGCGCCGCGCGTCGGCGCCATGCTGACCTTGGCGCTGCTGGTCGCCGCGCCCTTGTCGATCCTGATTTTTGCGACATTCCTCGGTGTGCGCGCCGACGTGATGAGCGCCATGCGCAATCCGTTCTTCGATATGAAGTTCGCGGTGACGCTGTCGCTCGCAATCCCCGCCATCATCGTTAGCCTGCATTTGTCGCGGCCAGAAGCCCTGCTGCGCGGCTGGGGCTGGCTGCTGCTGCTCCCTGTCGGCCTGCTTGCGGTGGCGATCGGCAGCGAGGCGATGATGGCACCAGCTATGCCGATGACGATGCGCCTGATGGGCAAGAACTCCCGGGTGTGCCTGGTCGCGATCCCTGCGATGTCATTGCCGCTGCTTGCGGGGGCGCTGTTCGGCCTGCGCCACGGCGCGCCGTCGCGGCCTGCACTGGCCGGTGCATTCGCCGGTCTGGTCTCGGCCGGGCTCGCCGCGACCCTCTATGCCTCGCACTGCACCGACGACTCGCCCCTGTTCGTCGCGACCTGGTACACGCTCGCGACGGTGGTCATGACCGTGATCGGTGCGGCGGTTGGTGCGAGGGTGTTGAGATACTAGGGCATGATCCGGAAAGATGTGCAGCGGTTTTCCGAAAAGATCATGCTTAAACAAGAACCTAAAACGCGATGACGATTCATCCTGATCTCGTCGCGCTTTAGTTCAGGCCACCGGCGTCGCGCTTTGCATGCGGTGGAAGCGCAGCACCTGCTGCGCCGTCGATGAGCGCAAGGCCTCGTAGGTGTCGCGTAGTGCCAGCATGTCGGTCTGCGGCCCGCCGGAGAGCTTCTCGCGCATGGCGATGATGGCGCGCACGCTCGACCATTGCATGCCCGCGACCTTGGCGAGGATCATCACGCCCTCGGTGCGGCTTTCGATCATCACAGTCTCGGCGGTCTCGACCGCGACGCCGGCGAGCGCGGCGAGCCCGGCATTGGTCTCGTCGAACTTGCCCTGTTCGGCGAAGGTCGTGACCTGGAATTCGTTGAGGCGGCCGTCCTCGTGCAGCGACTTCACCAGTGCGCGCGCCATCTCGGTCTGCCTGGTCATGGTGGCGGCGCGGACCCGTTGGGCCGCTTGCTGGACTGCGCTCGACACTTCGTCTGCGAGCTCGGGATGCGCGGCCGCGAGCTTCCTGCGCACGCTCGATGACGCCTTGGCGACCAGCCTCAGATAGTGATGACGCGGCAGGTCGGGCCGCAAGCCGATGCAGCTGGCGAGGTCGTCGTCGCGTTCGGCGCGCGTGACGAGGTCGTCGAGACTTCCCTCGGAGAACCGCGCGCCCGGATTGCTGACGGTTGACTGCACCACGTCCTCGTTGCCACGCGTCACCAGCACGTCGGTCAGCGCTTCCGACAGCATCCGCCGCAGCGAGATCGCCTTGAGATGCGCTTGGCTCCTGGTGCGCGCGATCTCGATCAGGGTCGCCTCGTCCAACCGTTCCGACTTCGACAGCACCGGGCCGGAGACCTCGATGATCTCGTCGAGCGCGAGCGTGCGGATGATCTGCGGTGGCGCGGACGCGATCGGTGCGAGGCGCTCGGCGAGCAGTGCCCTGGCCGAAATCTCGATCTGCTCGATCAGGCACTGGAACACGTCGTCGAACACCCGGATGTGGTCGTCGGAATAATCGACTGCATTGCCCACGAAGAGATCGGTGACACGGCGCAGCGTCTCGACCCGGCGCGCAACTGTGCCGTGCGAGAGGGCCGCCTGCAGTTCCTCGATCAGGTTCTCGGATGGTGTTGCCGATTTCGATCTCATTGCCCTGTCCTGGAGCGTTCGATCCGGCGGCGTCTTCTCACGCGCCGGAGGAAATGAATTGGTCAGCCCGTTGCAACGCGATTGCGCCCTTGCGCCTTGGCGGAATAAGCGCGCGGTCGGCGCGCGCTAGAAACGTATCGGCAGTATCGTTGTCGTGCAGCGTCACGACGCCCGCGGAAATGGTCACGTGCATGCCCGGGGAAAACGCGCTCCAGTCGAGATCGGCAACGATTTGGCGCAAGCGCTCGAGCATGTGGCGTGAGGCGTCGCCCGAGGTGCCCGGCAGCAGCAGCAGGAATTCCTCGCCGCCATAGCGGCCGAAACTGTCGGTCGGCCGGATGTTGGCGAAAATGCTGATCGCGAAGGTGCGAAGCACCTCATCGCCAATGGGATGGCCGTGGACCTGGCCGATATACATCTGGCGGCGCTGCCGGGCCCGGCGCGCCTGGACTTCGGGGGCCGTCGTCCCAGGTGCGAGGACAAGATCCGCGACCTCTGCGGCATTCCTCTCGGGAAAGGACGTCGCGGCCGTGCTCATGGTCTCGCCAATGATGGATGTCAGCGCAAAATCTACGTGGCAAGCCTTTAGGTTTAGTATCCTTCTGCAGCCGAATCCGAACCGGGCACCGCGAGAATTTTTACCGGGGATCATGCATCTTTCGCGATGCGGTCGAGCCAAAGCAGGGCTTGGCGCGACAAACCTGGTGCAGGGCTGCTATGGAACCGGAATTAGCCGGCCCCGCCTGTGCCGGGCGGCATTCCGCAGGGAAGCGTCTTAGTATTATGATACCTAGCTGGATCGATGCCGCTGACTTCGGCGGGTGGGGTAAGAAAAATGCGCGGATGTGGGGTAGCTCACATCAGCCCTCGTATGACTGCGGTAGCCTCAACAATTTTGCCCCTCCCGTCGAACCGTCCACCGCATCGACCCGACCAACTTTGCGAGACGGCCATTGAGCGTGACACAGGCGGCTTCGGACGAGATCCTGATCGCCAGGATCGCTCAAGGTGACCGGCTCGCCATGCAGGTGCTGTACGGGCGGCACCATGTCAGGGTTTACAGGTTCGGACTGAGGCTCGTGCGGGACGAGCAGGCTGCGGAAGACCTCATCAGCGAGGTGTTTCTCGACGTCTGGCGTCAAGCCGGCAAGTTCGAGGGCCGATCCGCCGTTTCCACCTGGCTGCTGGCAATCACCCGATTCAAGGCCCTGTCTGCGCTGCGGCGCAGGAAGGATTTCGAGCTGGACGAAGAAGCTGCCAACGCGATCGAGGATTCGTCCGACGATCCGGAAACGGTGGTGCAGAAGAAGGATACCAGTGAGGCGTTGCGGGAGTGTCTGACGGGTCTCTCGCCGGAACATCGGGAGATCGTCGATCTCGTCTACTACCACGAGAAATCCGTGGAAGAGGTGGCCGAAATCGTCGGGATACCGGAGAACACTGTGAAGACGCGCTTGTTCTATGCGCGCAAGAAACTGGCCGAACTGCTGAAGGCAGCCGGCGTTGAGCGAGGCTGGCCATGATGGCTTTGAGCAAGAAGATGCTGGAGCAAGAGCCCAGTGAAATTGAACTGCTGCTGCCCTGGCACGCTGCCGGCACGCTGAACGCGCGCGATGCGCGCCGTGTCGAGGAAGCGCTGGCGCGCGATCCCGAGCTTGCCAAGCAATATGCCGCGATCCGCGGCGAGTACGAAGAGACGATCCATCTGAACGAGAGCCTAGGGGCGCCGTCGGCGCGCGCCATGCAGAAGCTGTTCGCAGCGATCGACGCCGAGCCGGCGCGGACGACCGGCTCGCTGCCGCTGTCGGCGCGCATCTCGGCCTTCTTCGCGAGCCTGTCGCCGCGCACGCTGGCGTGGTCGGCAAGCCTCGGCGCCGTCGCGCTCGTGCTGCAGGCCGGAATCATCGGGGCCGTGCTGATGAAGAACCAGCCGGCGACCTTCCAGACGGCTTCGCTCTCGACCAGCGCGCCGATCACACGCGAGCTCGGTAGCACGGCCGCGCCGGCGCGTGCGCTGGTGCGCTTCACGCCAGAGGCGCGCGTCGCCGACATCACCGCGCTGCTCGACAGCTACCAGGCTTCGATCATCGGCGACGCCAAAGGTGGCATGTTCCGCCTGCAATTCGACAGGGCGATGAGCCAGGACGAGCTCGCCTCGTTGCTCGGCAGGATGCAGCGCGAGAAGTTCGTCAACCTCGCCGTCGCGGCGCCCTAGGCGCGCCGTCGAGCCGATGACGCGCAAATCCGAGAGCAGGGTGCGTGCCGGGGCCTGCGCTTCATCGATCGGGGCCGCGCTTCTGATCGCCACCTGTCTTGGTGTCGAGGTTGCGCAGGCGCAGGCGATCATGCGCACGCCTACGATCAGCGTTCCCTCGCGCGCGCCGACCATCACTCCGAGCATCGCCCCGCGGGTCAGCCCCAGCGTCGCCGCGCGCGCGGTCAGCGTCGACCGCGGCCCGCGGGCGATAGCGACCATTCCTCACACCACGTCGTCGCGCACGCGGCTTACGCCGGTGCTGCCCTATGTGCGCTACTCGCCCAACCTCTATCCGGCCTGCACCGCACCCTATCGTGACGGCGATGGCGAATGCCTGGCGCAGTCGAACGCTGGCGGCGAGGGCACCGGAAAATCAGGCAAGAAGAGCACCGGCAAGGGGCGTGGCAACAGCACGCCGGCCGCGGCCAACCTGCGCAGCGTCGCAGGCGAATTCGTCGCCGAGATCGACGGCGCGCTGTCATCGGCCGAGGCCGACGAGCTGGCGCGTCGCCATGGCCTGACCCGCGTCGCTTCTGAGACCTTCCCACTGATCGGAGCCACGTTCGGTCTGTTCCGCATCACCGACGGCCGGCCGTACGAGACGGTGCGCCGCGAATTCGCGGCCGACGGCAGCGTGCGCTCGCTCCAGCCGAACTTCCGTTATTTGCTTCAGGACCAGAAATCGGCGGAAACGACCGAGGGCGATCCTGCGCAATATGCGCTGACAAAGCTCCGCCTGCCGCAGGCGCATACGCTGGCACGCGGAGCCAACGTCACGATCGCCGTGATCGATTCCGGCATCGACGCCAAGCATCCCGAACTCGCCAATTCCGTCGCCGACAATTTCGATGCACTCGGCAGTGCCGAAGGGCCGCACGTCCATGGCACCGGCATCGCCGGTGCCATCGTCGCGCATGCCCGGCTGATGGGCAGCGCGCCCGAGGCCCGCATCATCGCCATCCGCGCCTTCGGGGGCGCCAACGGCGGCGCCGAGAGCTCGTCCTACATCATCCTGCGCTCGCTGAATTACGCCGCCGAGCACGGCGCACAGATCGTCAATATGAGCTTTGCCGGTCCGAAGGACGCGGTGATCGAGCGCGCCATCGCGGCGACCGCCGCGCGCGGCCTCGTGTT
Source organism: Bradyrhizobium vignae (assembly GCF_900324035.1). Classification (NCBI taxonomy): domain Bacteria; kingdom Pseudomonadati; phylum Pseudomonadota; class Alphaproteobacteria; order Hyphomicrobiales; family Nitrobacteraceae; genus Bradyrhizobium; species Bradyrhizobium vignae. The sequence goes on along the minus strand of NZ_LS398110.1, from coordinate 5,259,141 downwards.
GATTGCCGCCGCCGGCAATGCCGGCGCGAAATCACCGCCGCTCTATCCGGCAGCCAATCCCAACGTGATCGCGGTCAGTGCGACGGATCAGCAGGACAGGCTCTTCTCCGCCTCCAACCGCGGCAACTACATTGCGCTCGCAGCCCCAGGCGTCGATATCTTCCTGCCGGCGCCCGACGGCAAATACCAGATGACGTCGGGGACCTCGTTCTCGGCCGCTTATGTCTCCGGCGTCGCGGCGCTGCTGCTCGCGCGCAACTACGCTCTGAAGCCGGAAGCGCTGCGCATGACGCTGGCAAAGACTGCGCGCGATCTCGGCTCACCCGGACGTGACGACCTTTTCGGCGACGGTCAGGCCGACGCATTTGCGGCGGTCACGGCTGTTCCCGCCGACAGCGCGACGCCGGTCGCGGCTGCCTCAGATACAACAAAACGTGAAGACGTGGGGAAGCGTCGCGACGAGCCCGGCAGCCGCGCGATCGAGCAACCCTCGCTGTCCGGCGCGGACGATAAATCCGCGGTTTCTCAGGCAGATAGGCCGGCGACGCGGTAGCGGCTGCGTCAATGATGCGGCAGAGGCCGAAGGTCAAAAAAGCAGACCCTGCATTGAACGTTCAGCCGGCTGCCACGACCAACTGATGTGGGAGCGGTCATCCCTCCCCATCAGTCATATCAGGCGCGAGCGCCCATCCACCCCAAGCGCCCATATGGCTCGACCCGTCCGGTTGTCCCCCCGGACGGGTCTTTTCTTTTCGGGCGTCCGATTTTTTGAAGCTTCGCATTCGTTCAGCTTGCGGTTGAAGATCGCCAGCGCGTTGGGTCGCCGTCACTCGCGCAACGCGCCGCAAGTCCATTATGCTTGTGCGAAGCTTGACTCGAAAACACAGCAAATCTCCGCTCGACTACGGTGATTGATGACGAATGTCGTGTCGTTGCTGGACAAGTCAAAACTTTTCCACAAAATATTCATGTCGCGTCTAAATTGATTCGTGTGCGTTTGCGTCCCCGCGTCCGTATTTTCTCCTGACGGGCTGGTTCATGACACATCGCCAAGGGTTTGTTCGCGACGCGGCTAGCAGCCGCCAAGTCGCGGCGCGCTGGTGCGCTCTCGCCGAGCAGCGCCTGCAACATCTCTCTGAAATGTTCGAGACCGGCCGCTGGCGCCGCTATCACTCCGAGATCGCGTTCCTCGAAAACATCCAGGAAGCCAAGCGTGCCGTCCAGACATGGCGCGCGCTTGCAACCGGCGGGGATGTCGCCGAGGCGGCTGCGAGCGTGACGCCCGCATTCGGTTGGTCGCCGGCGACGATGCCGCGCGTGTTTCCGCGCGAGCAGCAGCCGCAGACCTTGCAGCCAAAGGCCGTTCACATCGCTCCCGAGACCGCCATGCCGGTGAGGCTCGATCCGAAACCGGATGTGCTCGCGGAGATCACCGAAGCCCCGATCGCGCCGCTTGCTCCGATCGCACCGCGTGCCGCGCCCGCAGCAACGGCACCGCTCACCTTGCCTGCTGCCACGGCGCCGAGCGCGGCGCTGGCGGCGCTCCTGCCGCAGTTCTCCCCGCCCGCCACTGAGATCGTCGCAGCCCCCGAGCGCGTCGTCGAATTCACCTTCAGCCTCGATGGCCTGGAAGCGAAGTACCCGCTGCTGCGGAACGCGTTCTGACGCTCCGGAGCGTGGGCAGAGGGGAGCAACGCCATTTCTCGCTCCGTCATCCTTGAGGTGCGAGCACAGCGGCGCAACGCGCCGTTTTGAGAGCCTCGAAGGATGCACGGCCCGTCTTTCCGGCCGCGCGCCTACCGCCGCACCGCATTGCCGCCGACCACCACCTGCGCGAAACGCTGCGCTCCTTCGGCCGACAGATCGGAGGTCACCGCACGCGCGTGGTCGAGCCCGACCACGGCGCCGCGTGGCGTTTCCGAGATCATGTTGTTGTTGACGAGCGCGGTGCCGGCGCCCGGCATTACGGAGACGCCGACGCCGGCCAGCGCCTTGCGGATCACGTTCCCCGTGATTGCTACATCGCGCAGATATTTGCCCCAGCCGGCGACGATGCCGTAGGACGGCGCGTTCTCGATCACGTTGCCGGTGACCGAGGTATCAGCCTCGATGTAGATGCCGACGCCGGCATCGTCGTCCGGCGCGGTGCCGAGCGGCCGCTTCGGGATCAGATTGCGGATGATGTTGCCTTGGACCACCGCGATGCGGCCGCCTTCGTTGAAATTGCAGACGGAGACGCCGACGGCGGCGCCGTCGACAATGTTGTTGGCGATCACCGCGGCCTCGAACGCGAATTCGGAATAGAGCGCGACCTCGCGCACGTCGCTGACGCTGTTGCCGCTGATGTGGATGTTCGAGGCCGAGTTGCCGCGCACCGCCGAGTAATCGCAGTTCCTGATGCGGTTGCCGCGCACGATCACGTTACCGGCGCGGAAAGCGTTGATGGCATTGCCGTACTGGCCCGAGCCGCCGGGCCCAGCCTTGATGTCCTCGATGCGGTTGTCGGCGACTAACGTGCCGTCATCGCCGATCGCGGTGCGCAGGATCTCGATGCCGTTGTCGTTGGTGCCGCGAATAGTGTTGCGGCAGACGCTGAGGCCCCGGGCATCGAACGAGACCACCGCCGTCACCGCGATGTCAGTGAAGATGTTGCCGGAGATATCGCCCGCGACCTGCTCGAGCCAGATGCCGCTGCCGCCGGAGTTCGTGATCTCGCAATCGGTGATGCGGACATCGCGGCCGCCGAGGACGTGAACCAATCCGCGACGCGTCGGCAGTGGGATATTGCCGCCGTCGAAGGTGAGGCCGGTGAGGCCGATCGCATCGGCGCCGTCGCTCTGGATCGCCGAGGCGCCGCCGGTGAACACGAGCTTGGTCGCGCCGCGCACGCCGATCAGTTGCGCGCCGTTCGGGAGCCGCAACAGACCGGTCCGGTAGGTGCCGGGCGGCAAGGCAAGCGGCGTTTGCGCCCGCGCGGCCTCGTCGATGGCGCGCTGCAGCGCGCGCGTCTGATCCTCGCTGCTGCCGGGTCGCACACCATATTGCGTGGCATCGCGGCCGAGCAGCGACGTCAGCGGCGCCGCGTGCGCGGCGTCAACAGGCGTGGCCAGCGCACCGGCAATGCCCGCGGTTGAGGCTCCGATGAGGTGACGGCGATTGAGCATGACGCGTCCTCCGGCGGACGCGGGAGGTGTCCGCGCGGGATTGGGTAGCGCAGCGTGGCCGGGGCCGTGAGGATTGTTCGCGGTAGGGTTAAATGTTTACGCAATCGGGCTGCGTGTTTTCCTTGCCAGCCGCACCATCTCCATCAGCATGGCTTCCCCCGCATCCACCAGCTCCTCCAGCGTGATCCGCGGCGCGCCCTTGCGCCGGGTTGCGCCGCTGCGCGCAAGCAGGGGGATATGGATGAACGCCGCGAGCCGTGGCCCACCCGCCCTGACGTTCTCGATCGCGCGCCAGCTCAGGTAGTTGCAGAGATAGGCGCCGGCATCGCGCGAGGCGCGCGCGTCGATGCCGGTGCGGCGCGCCGCGCGCAGCAGCCTTGCGGTGTGCGGGCCGAACATCATCGCGTCCGCATGGCCGGCGATGCCGCGCTTGCTGGAGCGGGTGTTGGCGGCATCGGGCCAGAGCATGGTGACGGCGTTGCGCGCGCGGGTCTCGATGCGCAGGTAAGGCGTGCGGGCCGCGAGGCCGAACATCAGCAGCGCGTCGGGCTTTCGCGCCGCGAGCACCTCGGGTAGTTGCCGGTCGACCGCGGCATAGGTCACCGGGAAAATGTGGCTCGCGATTGTGACATCGTCGAGAGCCGGGCGGCGCAGTTGCGTCAGCCGCGCCACCAGCGGCTGGGTCGGGTTATAGGGCGCGCCGGGAAACGGACCAAACCCAGTGAGGAGGATGCGGAGCTTGTCGCTCATTGCAGCAACTCCAGGATCTGCTCGGCGGCAAGCGCCGGCGTGAGATGGCCGTCGGCGACTTCGGCCTCGATCTTCCGGACTTTCGTGCGCACCGATGCCTCGCTGCGCAGCCGCGCCAGCATGCGCTGCTCCAGCATCGACCACATCCATTTCACCTGCTGCTCGCGCCGTCGCGCGGCGAAATCGCCGGAGGCGTTCATCGCCTTGCGGTGGTCCAAAACCTTCTGCCAGATCTTTGCGATGCCATCGCCTGTGAGCGCCGAATAGGTCTCGACCGGCGGATGCCAATGCTCGGATCGCGGTGCCAAGATATGCAGCGCGCCGCGATAGTCGGCAGCGGTGATCTTGGCGCGCTTGAGATTGTCGCCGTCGGCCTTGTTGATCGCGATCATGTCGGCGAGCTCGACCAGGCCCTTCTTGATGCCTTGTAGTTCGTCGCCGCCGCCCGGCAGCATCAAGGCAAGGAAGAAATCGGTCATGTCGCACACGGCGGTCTCGGACTGGCCGATGCCGACTGTCTCGACCAGCACGACGCCGAATCCGGCGGCCTCGCACAGCAGCATCGCCTCGCGCGTCTTCGCGGCGACGCCGCCGAGCGTGCCCGAGGAGGGCGAGGGCCGGATGAAGGCATCGTCCGATGCCGCGAGCCGCGCCATCCGCGTCTTGTCGCCGAGGATCGAGCCGCCGCTGCGCGCCGAGGACGGATCGACCGCGAGCACCGCGACCTTGTGGCCCTGCTCGATCAGATAGGTTCCGAGCGCATCGATCGTGGTGGATTTGCCGACGCCGGGCGAACCGGTGATGCCGACGCGAAACGCCTTGCCGGTGTCCGGCAGCAGCATCTGCACCAGCTCCCGCGCCAGCGTCTGATGGTCGGCGCGCCGGCTCTCGACCAGCGTGATGGCCCGGGCGAGGGCCGCGCGACTGCCGGTGCGCAAGTCGCGGGCAAGGGATTTGATATCCGGCGAGGCCTTCTTCTCAGTCATGCCCTGCTTTACAACGCCGGGGAGAGACAGGCGAGGGCCGCCCGCCCGATATCACCGGGATGTCGCCACGACCGTCTGCGGCTGCTTCACCTTGCGCCATACCCACACCATCACCGGCCAGAGCAGGGCGCCAATCGCCATCGCGGCGAGGATGGCCGCCACCGGCCGCTCGAAGAACGGCAGGATGCTGCCGTCGGACTTGATCAGCGAGGTGACGAAGGCCTGTTCCACCATGGTGCCCATGACGATGCCGAGCACCATCGCGGCGACGGGATAGCCGTTCGCCTCCATCACATAGCCGATCACGCCGAACGCGGCGACGGTGACGACGCCGAACATGTTGTTGCCGATCGCGAACGAGCCGACCGCGCAGCACAGCATGATGATGGGCATCACGGTCGAACGTGGTGCCAGCAGGATATAAGCAGCGACCCGGATCATGGCGATGCCGAGCGGGATCATCAGGATGTTCGCGATGATGAACATCAGATAGATCGCATACATGCTCGACGCCTTCTCGGTGAACAGCGTCGGGCCGGGATTGAGCCCCTTCATGTAGAGCACGCCGATCGCGATCGCGGCGATGGTGTCGCCGGGGATGCCGAACAGCAGCGACGGCACCCAGCCCGAGGCGATGCTGGCATTGTTGCTGGCGCCGGCTTCGACCAGGCCCTCGACATGTCCGGTGCCGAACTTTTCCGGCTCCTTGGAGAAGCGCTTGGACATCGCGTAGGACACCCAGGCGGCCATGTCGGCGCCGGCGCCGGGAAGCACGCCGATGATGATGCCGACGATGTTCCCGCGCGTCATCTGCCAGTGATACAACTTCGTCAGCTTCCACTGGCCGGCCATGATGCTTCCGAACTTGCGCCGCGGCAGCGGCGGCGGTTCCGGCGTCAGCATCGCCCGCATCACCTGCGCCACCGCGAACACGCCGACGAGGGCCGGGATCGGCTCGATGCCGCCGAACAGGTCGGTGATGCCGAAGGTGAAGCGCGGCACGCCGCCGGGGTTCTCGATGCCGATGCAGGAGACGAGCAGGCCGATGAACATGCCCGCGATCGCCTTCACCGGCGAGGAACGCGCCACCAGAGTGGCGCACATCAGACCGAGCAGCGCCAGCCAGAAATATTCGAAGGTCGAGAACGACAGTGCGATCTCGGCGAGCGGCGGTGCCAGGATCATCAGCGACAGCACGCCGGCGATGCCGCCTACCGCGGAGAACCAAACGCCGGCACCGAGCGCAAGCTCGGCCTGGCCCTTGCGCGTCATGGCGTAGGCTTCGTCCGCGTAGGCGGCGGACGCGGGCGTGCCGGGAATGCGCAGCAGCGCGCCGGGAATATCGCCGGAGAAGATCGCCATCGAGGACGCCGCCACGATGGTCGCGATCGCCGCGATCGGCGAGAGATAGAAGGTCACGGGGACGAGCAGGGCGGTCGCCATCGTCGCCGACAGGCCCGGCAGCGAGCCGATCACGAGGCCGTACACGGAGGCTGCGAACATCGCGATGATGACCTCCCAGGTGGATATCAGCGCGAAGGCGTCAAGCAGGGTTTTCAGCATGGGATTACCAGGGCGTCGGCAACAGGCCGGCGGGCAGCGGCACGCGCAAGAGCTTGCCGAAGATGAGGTGGATGGCGAAGGGCGAGAGCGCCGCGAGCGGCAGCGCCAGCTTCCATTTCGCCCCGAGCGCGGTCGAGGTGACGTAGACCATGATCGCCGCGGTGATGATGAAGCCGAGCCGGTCGGCGGCCAAGACGTAGAACAGCAGCAGTGCCGGCGGCAGCAAGGCGCGCAGGCCGTAGAGCTTGCCTGGGAGTTTTCCTTGCGGCGGCGGGGCGGCTGCCTGGCCGTCCTCGAGCGGGACGAGCTCTTCCTCCTCCTCGAAGGAATGACCGACGCCGAACACGATCGCGAGCCCGCAGAGTGCGAGGCCCATGCCAATCAGCAGCGGAAACACGTTGGGGCCGACCGGCTGGCCCGGCACCGGCGGCAGGATCCAGCCACCGTAGGCAGCTGCAGCGCCGAGCACGACGAGAAACGATCCCGTGACGGAGTCGGGAAGACGCATGGGAGGGGTCCTATGGGAGGTGCGGTCCCTCTCCCCGCTTGCGGGGAGAGGCGATCAGAGCGTCGCAGGTGCGGATCACGCCTTGCTCAATCCGGCCGCCTTCATCGCTTCGCCCATCTGGGCGTCGCCCTTGTCCATGAAGCCGGCGAAGTGAGCGGCATCGCCCCAAACGGTACCGAAGCCGCGATTGCTCATGAAGTCCTTGAACTCGGCGGAGTCGTAGACCTTCCTCAGTGCCGCGGTGAGCTTGGTTGCGATCTCCGGCGGCAGGTTCTTGGGCGCGCCGATGCCGCGCCAGGCGCCGGTCGCGTAGTCGATGCCCATCGCCTCCTTCAGCGTCGGCACATCCTTGAAGATCGGGTTGCGCGCAGGCGCCATGATGGCGAGGCTCTTGGCCTTGCCCGCCTCGATGATGGCGCGCGCTTCGGGCACCGAGCAGGTGGTGAGGTCGAGGCCGCCGGCGGCGAGATCCTGCATCGCGGGCGCCGCGCCGTTCGACGGCACCCAGGCGACCTGGTTGGCGGGCAGCCCCATGGCCTGCATCCAGCCGACCAATGCGAGATGCCAAATGCCGCCCTGGCCAGTGCCGGAAGCCTTGAACTTGCCGGGAGGCGCCGCCTTGATCGCATCGGCGAGCTCCTTGACCGTCTTGTAGGGCGAGGAGGAGGAGACCTGGATGCCGGGGGGATCCTCGTTCATCAGCGCCAGGGGGGTGTAGCTCCTTGGCGTCAGGTCGGTCAGGCCCTGCCAGTGCATCATCGAGATTTCGACCGTGAGCATGCCGATGGTGTAGCCGTCGGGCTGCGCGGTCGCGATCGCGCTATGGCCGACGACGCCGGAGCCGCCGGTGCGGTTGACCACGTTGAAGGGCTGGCCGAGGTCCTTCTCCAGTAGCGCCGCGACGATGCGCGCGGTGGCATCGGTGCCGCCGCCCGCGCCCCAGGGCACGATCACGGTGACCGGACGCGCCGGATAGGCTTGTGCAAGGGCCGGCCTGAAGCCGAATGCGGCGGATGCTGCAACTGCAGCGGTCGAGGCCGCAAACGCGCGGCGCGAAATCTTGGACATGAATGCCTCCCAGCGGCGCCCGTGACGTCGGGCGCTCTTCTCAACAGCGGCATTCTAGTCGGCTTTGCGGCGGGGCCGCAAGGTAGCGCTACCAACGCGTTGTGAGCAACGCGCGCCGGCTCAAGGCTGATTACTGCCCTTCGTCCCCGTCGGTCTTCGGCCGCTGGCCGCCGAAAATTCGCAGACCTTCCGGCGAGAGATGGGGCTTCAAGGCTTCCCACGGAACGAAAGCGCCGTATGCGCCCTCGACATAGGGGCCGACGGCATAGGGTGGATAGTAGAACTTGAGGCCGGCGCTCTTTCCGATCTCGGTTGACGGCGCGAGGGTCACTGCGCCGATCTTCAAGAGGCTTGGCTTGATATTCTTGACCCAATCGTCGCCGTCCACGTCGGGCACATCACGCTTCTTCTTCTCGATCCTGAGCGAGGCGATCACGGCCTTCATCATCGCCTTCATGGTCGGGCCGTTGTCGGCGGTTTCGTTGAAGAATGGGCGGATCGAGATGCGCTTGTTCTCGGTTCTGTCCCACAAGATCGTGTTGGTGTCGGAATTGGGATGCGCGCCGAGAGTGTCCGTATACTCGGACCTGACGATGCTGACATAGCGGCCGCCGACCACCGAATCGACGGTGTAGTTGCGCTCGAATTCCCAGGCGCGATCCCTGAAGAGCTCCGGGTCGGTCTTGCGCGTGGCCGCCGCTTCCGCCGCGCTCTTGTCGAGCCAGTTTCTCCCCTCAGCGAGGCAATCGGCCGCGAGGGCAGGATCGGCCCTGATCGTGTCGTCGAGCAGGACGCGCGCCGCGATGTTCTTGGTCTTGAGGACGGCATCGGGCTTGGGATCGGCGGCGAGGGCGGAAAACACGCACGTTGCGCCAAGCGCCAGGGCGACGCTCAAACCGGTCATGAACTTCAAGGATTGTGCTCCTCGCGTGAGCGTCAGAATATTTCCAGAATGTCGTCTGCGCTGTGTGGCGCAAAGCGGGGCGACATCGAGCGGCGAACGGTTGCCTGCGCACGCAAACCGGTCGCGTCCTCGATGATGTGTTCGACATCGATCAGGTTTAGTAGCGAGAAAGTGGTCTCAGGTTCGACCTCGACCAGAATGTCGATATCGCTGGCGGCGCGGTAGTCTTCGCCTGCCCGCGAGCCGAGAATGGCAAGCTTCGAGACGCCCTTGCCTTTGATGGCGTCGGCGTTCTTGCGTATCGCCGCGATGATTTCGTCGCGTGTCATGGACACAATCTGGCCGGCTACACGGCCAGTCCATCATCTACTCCGCTGCCTCGCTATGGCCGAGCCGGGCATTCAGCTTGCGGATCAGCTCCTCGGCCGCATCCGCGATCACCGTGCCGGGTGGGAAGATGGCCTCGGCGCCGGCCGCGTAGAGCGCATCGTAATCCTGCGGCGGCACTACCCCGCCGACGATGATCATGATGTCGTCGCGGCCCTGCTTCTTCAGCGCGGCCTTCAATTCCGGCACCGCGGTAAGGTGGGCGGCGGCGAGCGAGGAGACTCCGAGGATGTGGACGTCGTTCTCGACGGCCTGCCGTGCGGCTTCGTCAGCGGTGGCAAACAACGGCCCGATGTCGACGTCGAAGCCGATATCGGCAAATGCCGACGCGATCACCTTCTGGCCCCGATCGTGGCCGTCCTGGCCGATCTTGGCGACCAGGATGCGCGGGCGGCGGCCTTCCGCCTCCTCGAACGCGTCGATCAGCGCCTGAACCTTCTCGACCCGGTTGCCCATGCTGGACGCCTCCCGTTTGTAGACGCCGGTGATGGACTTGATCTCGGCGCGGTGGCGGCCGAACACCTTTTCCATCGCGTCCGAAATTTCGCCGACGGTCGCCTTGGCGCGTGCCGCGTTGATCGCGAGCGCGAGCAGATTGCCATTGCCTTCACCGGCCGAGCGCGTCAGCGCGGCGAGCGCGGCATCGACGTCCTTCTGGTTGCGTTCGGCTTTCAGCCGCTGGAGCTTGTCGATCTGAAGCCGGCGGACATTGGTGTTGTCGACCTTCAGGATCTCGATTTTGTCCTCGTCGGTCGGCCTGTACTTGTTGACGCCGATCACCGCCTGCTTGCCGGCATCGATGCGGGCTTGCGTCTTGGCCGAGGCCTCCTCGATGCGCAGTTTTGGCACGCCGGCTTCGATGGCTTTTGCCATGCCGCCGAGCTCCTCGACCTCCTGGATGTGGCCCCACGCCTTGGCCGCGAGGTCGCGCGTCAGCCGCTCGACATAGTACGAGCCGCCCCAGGGATCGATGATGCGGGTGGTGCCGCTCTCTTGTTGCAGGAACAGCTGGGTGTTGCGGGCGATGCGCGCCGAGAAGTCGGTCGGCAAGGCCAGCGCTTCGTCAAGCGCATTGGTGTGCAGCGACTGCGTGTGGCCTTGGGTGGCCGCCATCGCTTCCACCGTGGTGCGCATCACATTGTTGAAGACGTCCTGCGCGGTCAGCGACCAGCCCGAGGTCTGGCTGTGCGTGCGCAGTGACAGCGACCGCGGGTCCTTCGGATTGAACGGCTTCAGCAGCTTCGCCCAGAGCAGCCGCGCCGCGCGCAGCTTGGCGACTTCCATGAAGAAGTTCATGCCGATCGCCCAGAAGAACGACAGCCGCGGCGCGAAACGGTCGACGTCGAGGCCGGCGGCAAGGCCGGCACGCAGATATTCGACGCCGTCGGCGAGCGTATAGGCAAGCTCGAGATCCTGCGTCGCGCCGGCCTCCTGCATGTGATAGCCGGAGATCGAGATCGAATTGTACTTCGGCATCTTTTGCGAGGTGTAGGCGAAGATGTCCGAGATGATCCGCATCGATGGCGCGGGCGGATAGATATAGGTGTTGCGCACCATGAACTCTTTCAGAATGTCGTTCTGAATGGTGCCAGAGAGCTTTTCCGGCGGTACGCCCTGTTCCTCGGCGGCCGCGACGTAGAGCGCGAGGATCGGCAGCACCGCGCCGTTCATGGTCATGGATACGCTCATCTGGTCGAGCGGAATGCCCGCGAACAGCGTGCGCATGTCGTAGATGGAATCGATGGCAACGCCGGCCATGCCGACGTCGCCGCCGACGCGCGGATGATCAGAGTCATAGCCGCGATGGGTGGCGAGATCGAAGGCGACCGAGAGGCCTTTCTGCCCCGCCGCGAGGTTGCGGCGGTAGAACGCGTTGGAATCCTCAGCCGTCGAGAAGCCGGCATATTGCCTGACGGTCCAGGGCTGGTTGACGTACATGGTCGGGTAGGGCCCGCGCAGGAACGGCGCGATGCCCGGATAGGTCTCGAGGAAATCGAGCCCGCCGAGATCCGCCTCGCCATAGACGGGCTTCACCAGAATGCCCTCGGGCGTCAGCCACGGCTCGGCGCTGCCGGCTGGCGCAGCGGGGGCGGTCCGGTCGAAGGCGACGTCGGCGAAATTGGGAATGCGGCTCATGGCTTCAACCATATCAAAAGCACTCAATCATGATCCGGATGCTGATAGCTGACGATGGTCGCCATCTTCTCCGGTCCGTAATTCTGCTGCGTGGTCTGGCTCGGCAGGTTGGCGATGCCGACCACCCAGCCGAGGCGGGATTCGGTGCCGAACTGCCGCGTCGGGATGACGCGGTCGGGGTGGTCGAAGGTACCGGTCATGATCTCGATCCGGTCGCCGTCGATGCGGCCAAAACTCAGTGGCGTGCCGCAGCCGGCGCAAAAGCCACGCTCGGCGATGGTGGAAGAGCGGAAGAACGAGGGCTGTCCCTTGGTCCAGGCAAAGTCCGTCTTGTTGATATCGGCAAAGGAGGCGAACGGCGCGCCGCTCGCCTTCTGGCACATCCGGCAATGGCAGATCGAAATCCTGGTCGGTGCCGTCATGACTGCAAAGCGCACGGCGCCGCATTGGCAGCCGCCGGTGAGAACGGGTTTGCCGGTTTCAGTCATGGCTGCTCCATCCGTCGATAGGCGTCTTGCAGCGTCGCAAGCGCGTCGCCTCCGGCGAAGACAAAGCCCGTGACGCCGGCCGCGCGCAGCGCCGCCTCGCCATCGGTCGGGCGGCCTGCCAGATAGATATGTCTGCTGCCCACCGTTTGCAGCGCCCGGGCGGCCGGTTCCGCCTGACCGGCATAGACCTTGTCGCTGGAACAGAGGCAGGCGAGCTCCGCGCCGGAGGCCTTGAAGGCGGCGGCCAGCTTGGCCGGATCGGTAAAGCCCTCGCTGTCGACGGCCTGGATGCCGCCGGCTTCGAAGAAGCTTTTGGCGAAGGTCGCGCGCGCCGTGAAATCGGCTGGCGTGCCGAGATTGGCCAGGAAAACCTTTGGCCGCGTGCCCCGCACCTTCAGCGCCGCGTCGGACTTGTCGCGCAGCGCCTCAAACGGTTCCGCCAGCCGGATCGGCGGCAGCGCCTCGAACTTGTATCGCTGTTCCCCATAGGGCGGAAGGACGATCGGCGTTGCCTTCAGTACGGTGGCTTCGCTCTCATGGAGATTCGGAAACTCGCTGGCACCGGTCAGCACGTCGCGGCGCTTTGCGATGTTGGCGGCGCGCGCCTTTCGCGCGCCCGCGACCTTGCTCTGGAACACGCCCTGCTGAAGCGCCGCGAAAGCGCCGCCGGCTGTCTCGCTCTCCTGGAACAGCGCCCAGGCCGCTTCGCACAGTTGCCCTGTCAGCGTCTCGATGCCGCCTGCGCCGGCTGCGGGATCGCTGACCTTGGCGAGGTTGCTTTCTTCCAGCAGCAGAAGCTGGGTATTGCGCGCCACGCGGCGCGCGAACGGATCGGGCAGGCCGAGCGCCAGCGTATGCGGCAGCACGGTGATCGCGTTGGCGCCGGCCAGTCCTGCCGCGAACGTTGCCATGGTCGCGCGCAGCATGTTCACGTAAGGATCGCGCTGCGTCAGCATGCGCCAGGCCGTATCGGCGGCGATGAACAGCGGCTTTGGCGCGAGCCCGCAAGCCGTCTCGATGCGCGCCCACAACAGCCGCAGCGCGCGGAATTTGGCCATGGTCAGGAACTGATCGGCATCCGCAGCAAGCCGCGCATAGACCATGCCCTGCGCCTGCTCGAGGGGGATGCCAGCGCCTTCGATGGCGCGTAAGTAAGCGACGCCGCAGGCAAGCACGAAGGCAAGCTCCTGCACTTCCGAACCACCGGCATCATGGATCACGCGCCCGTCGGCGGACGCAAACGGTCCCTTGAAACGGAGTGCGGCCAGGCCCCTGATGGCGCCGGTGATGGCCGGAACGATCTCGTCCCAGGTATAGGGGCTGTGGCCCCACGCTGCGGCGGCCGCGAGCGGATCGAGCCCGAAGCGGATGTTGCAGGCTGCGGGATCGAACCCCTTGCTCTCGACATATTCCGCGACATGGATCGCGGCCATGCGCGATTGCGGTCCGATCTCGAGCTCGATGCCGATCCCTGCGTCGAGATGTATCCCGCTCAACACCTTGGCAACGGCGTCGGCCGTAGGTTCCAGGCCAAATCCATGGGCCGCATTGCCGCCGGCGAACACCAGCGCGAGCCCCGTCGCGCCGTTCTCCAGATCCTGCAAGGCCTGCGCATTCGCGAGCGCCGTATCGGGATGGTCGATCCGCTGCATTATCTGCCACGGCGCCGCCGCCGGCCGGCCGACCACGGGCGCAACGCCCTTGGCGCGCGGATAGAGCGGATCGATCTTGAGGCCGTCATAGGTCTTGCCGACCAGCTTCTCGAACGGCGCGCCCTTCAGCACGCCGTCGACCAGCTTGCGCCAGTCCTCCACGGTGGCTTTGGGAAAATCCGCCGCCAGCGGCAGGTCGTCAGTCACGGAGGTCATGCGGCGATGGGCTCCCGAAAATCTTGTTATTCGCAGGCGAAATTGCCACGGCCGACCGTCCCTGCAAACGGTTGTTTTTGGTTAACCGGTATCCGGAAGCCGCTCAATGCCTTGCGTCGAGACGCTGGCGAGCCCGTCACGCACGCGAATGCCTGAGATGATGCGGTCGGGCGCGATTTCGGCCAGCGGCACCAGCACGAAGGCGCGCTCGAACAGGCGTGGATGCGGCAGCGTCAAATCCGGCTTCTGCAAACTGACGTCGTCATAGGCGATCATGTCGAGATCGAGCGTGCGCGGGCCCCAGCGCCGTTCCTTGGTCCGCGTGCGGCCGAATTTCTGCTCGACTTTCTGCAGCACGAACAACAGCGCGTGTGGATCGAGACTGGTCTCGATCTCGATGCAGGCGTTGATGAAGGGAGCCTGGTTCTCATCGCCCCAGGGCGGGGTCGTATAGTCCGACGAGCGCGCGATCAGCGCGGCCTGCGCCATGCCGCAGATATGCGCGATCGCCTTGGCGAAGGTCGCGCGGACATCGCCGACATTGCCGCCGAGTGCGATCAGCACGCTCGCCATATTACGGATGCCGAGAGCGGGTCAGCATGATGCCGACGTCGTCGAAGATCGCAGCGATCGGCGCGTGCGGCTTGTGCACGGTGACCTTCACCGCGCGGATGCGCGGGAAGTGCGACAGGATGGCATCGGCGACCGCGCCGGCGGCGCGCTCCAGCAGCTTGTAGTTGGTGTTCTTGAACGCCGCCGTCGTGGTCGCGACGACATCCGCGTAGGACACGGTGTCGGCGAGCCGGTCACTGCGCGACGGCTCCGACAGATCGGTGTAGAGTTCGAGGTCGATGACGAAACGCTGGCCGACCTCGGTTTCGTGATCCATCACGCCGTGGCGGGCATGGATCGACAGGCCGGTGACGAAGATCGTATCGGTCATTGCTTGCTCTCGATTGCATGCGCCACCCGCAGGGCCTGCAGGGTTTCGGCGACGTCATGGGTCCGGATGATCTTCGCACCGCGTTGCGCGGCGATCAGATGTGCCGCGATCGAGCCGGCGAGCCGCTCCGATGGCTCCGACGGCGACACCGAGGCGATGAAGCGTTTTCGCGAGGCACCAACGAGGATCGGCAGGCCGAACATGTCGAGTTCGCGCAAGCGCGCCAGGGCGATCATGCTCTGCTCGGCCGTCTTGCCGAAGCCGATGCCGGGATCGAGCACGATGCTCTCGCGCGCGATGCCGGCTTTTGCGGCGATGTCCAGCGAGCGCAGGAAGAATGCTTTCATGTCCGCGACGATATCGATGGCGGGATCGACACTGTCGCGGTTGTGCATGACGATGACGGGGACGCCCCTTGCGGCGATCAACGGCGCCATGTCGGCATCCCGTTGCAGGCCCCAGACGTCGTTGGCGATCGCCGCGCCCTGATCGAGCGCGAATTTCACCACCTCCGCTTTCATGCTGTCGATCGAAACGGGCACACCGAGCGCCACGACGCCAGCCAGCACCGGCTTCAGCCGCGCGAGCTCTTCCGCCGCCGTGACCGGCCGGGCGCCCTTGTAGGGCCGGGTGGACTCGGCGCCGACATCGATGATGTCGACACCATCGGCGATCATCGCCTGCGCCCGCGCGAGTGCCTGATCTGGTGCGATGAAGGCACCGCCGTCGGAGAATGAATCCGGGGTGATGTTGAGCACGCCCATCACTGCAGGAAGAGGCTGTTCCAGCAGCGTCCGCAGCACATCGGCCCCGGCCGAGCCGGCCGGCGGGACGGAAGGGGAGGGCGAGGCATTCATGCGGCCCGCTTTGCGCGGTTGGGAAGGGGGTGTCAAGACCAACACCCTCCCTGTCATTGCCCGCGAAGGCGGGCAATCCAGTATTCCGAGGCAGTGCGGTGATACGGAGGAGCCATGGCGTGCTGGATACCCGCCTTCGCGGGGTATGACACCGACAGCTAATGCTGCAGGTCGTGCGCCGAGACGTCCGGTCTAATACGTGATCTTCGGCGGCAGCTTCTTGGCCTTGGCGATGATGTCGCCGACCGACTTCTCCGACGGCAGGATGCGGACCAGCTTCTTCTTCTCGTTGGCTTCGCGCATGCTCTGCGCCAACCTTGCCGGATTTCGATAGGCGAGCTCGCGCACGGTGGTGACGCCGGCGGCGCGGACCAGACCGACCTTGGCCTTGCCCATGCCGGGAATGCGCATGTAGTCGGAGACGTTGGCCCACTCCAGCAGCGACTGCTCGCTGATTCCCGTCTTGGCGGAAAGCGCCTTGCGGCCCTTCACGGTCGAGGCCGCCTCGAGCAACGCGTCGGTTGTGCGGATTCCTTGCGCCTTCAACTTGTTGGCTGCAAAGGCAGGCAGGCCCTCAATCTCGGAGATCGGATATGTCATGATGCTCGATGTGAAATGCGTGCCTTCAGGCGAACTGGCTGAGGCCCGGCGTCCCCGCAATGATCTTGCCCATCTGATCCGCTCCGATTTCGTCGCGACCGTAGCGGAAAAGTTCACGGGCGACATTTTGAATCTCGGACATGCCGAGCCCCAGACCCATCAGGCGGGTGCCGACGGCCATCAGGCCGCCGCCCATCAGCCGCGACAGGCCGCCGCCGCTCCTGGATGCCTCGATCGCAGCTTCCGCTCCGGAGATTTGGTCGATCAGGGCCTGCACGCTGTCGGAAGGACCCTCACTGCGGAGGAAGCCCAGGATGATGCCGACGGTCTTTTCAGCGACAGCACCATCTATGCCGGCGCTTGCCGCCAGCCGTCCGATCAGCTCGTCCATAAGACCCGCCCCTCAGCCGGTTTACATGCCGGAGTATTGCTTTCGAAAAATGATCTTGAGCCGGTGTGATGTGAAATTCAAGCGATGAACGCACGCGCCGCCGCGATTCAGCTTCGAACGCGCGAAAGGTGTTGCAGTCGTGCAAGAGCCGAGGACGAATCGGCGATAATTTGCCGCGTTGCGAACGGCTCGTTCCCACTTTCGGCTTATGTCGATCGTTCTCGTCCGACAATGTCGCATGCTTGGGCGCGTTGAACGGTTTCAATCGGTGCACGAGATGCGTTAAACTACGGAACTGGTGCATTTGAGTTTCAATACGGGAAACTCGGCAGAGAGATCAGAGAGAATAATGACCGCACAGGACAGCAAGCTCGGCGATACCGACGAGAAGATCTTTGTCGGCAAGGGAGACGAGCAGGCTTGGCTGACGCTGGCGCTCGCCAATCGCCACGGCCTCGTCACGGGTGCAACTGGAACCGGTAAGACCGTATCGCTGCAAGTGATGGCAGAAGGATTTGCGCGCGCCGGTGTTCCGGTCTTCGCAGCCGACATCAAGGGCGATCTCTCCGGCATCTGCCAGGTCGGCGAACCCAAGGATTTCATCGTCAAGCGCGCCACCGAAATGGGGCTGTCATTCCAGCCCGATCAGTTCTCGACGGTGTTCTGGGACGTATTCGGCGAGCAGGGCCACCCGGTGCGCGCCACCGTCACGGAAATGGGGCCGCTTCTGCTCGCGCGCATGCTGGACCTGAACGATGTGCAGGAAGGCGTGCTCAACGTCGCCTTCCGCGTCGCCGACGACAACGGCCTGACTTTGATCGACATGAAGGACTTGCGGGCGCTGCTCGATGCCATCGTGCCCGACAGCGGAAAGAAGGGGGCGGATGCGGAAGAGGATCCGCTCGCCGCCATCCGCAAGGCCGCTCAGGGCTTCGGCAACGTCACCAAAGCGACCGTCGGCACCATCCAGCGCCAGCTTCTGGTGCTGGAGAACCAGGGCGGCACCAAATTCTTCGGCGAGCCGGCGCTGACGCTGAAGGACTTCATGAAGACCGACCGCGACGGACGCGGCATGGTCAACATCCTGGTCGCCGACAAGCTGCTCCAGAGCCCCAGGCTTTATGCGACGTTCCTGCTGTGGATGTTGTCGGAGCTGTTCGAGGAGCTGCCCGAAGCTGGCGATCTGCCCAAGCCGAAGCTCGTGTTCTTCTTCGACGAAGCGCATCTGTTGTTCAACGACGCGCCCAAGGCGCTGATGGACAAGATCGAGCAGGTGGTGCGTTTGATCCGATCCAAGGGTGTCGGCGTCTATTTCGTGACGCAAAACCCGATCGACGTGCCCGACCGCGTGCTCGGACAATTGGGCAACCGGGTGCAGCACGCGCTGCGCGCCTTCACCCCGCGCGACCAGAAGGCGGTCGCCGCTGCGGCGCAGACCTTCCGGCCCAACCCGAAGCTCGACACCGCGAAGGTGATCATGGAGCTCGGCAAGGGCGAGGCGCTGGTGTCCTTCCTCGAGGGCAACGGCACGCCTTCGATGGTGGAGCGGGTGATGATCCGGCCGCCGTCGGCGCGCATCGGACCGATCACGCCGGACGAGCGCAAGGCGATCATGGCTGCAAGCCCGGTGAAGGGCAAATATGACACCGCCGTCGATTCCGAGTCCGCCTACGAGATGATTCAGAAACGCATCGCCGCCACGGCGGCCACGGCGGACGCTCCGGCCGGCGGAGGCGGCGGCATCCTGGGCCAGATCGGCTCGATCGTCGGCACCATCTTCGGTACCAACGTCAAGCGGGGCCGTCTGTCGACCGGCCAGGTCATTGCGCGAGACGTGACGCGATCGGTCACCAATCAGGTGATCGGCGGACTGGCCGCCAATGTCGGCAAGTCGATTGGCGGCCAGCTCGGCGGCTCGATCGGCCGCACCCTGGTCCGCGGCGCGCTCGGCGGATTGCTGCGGCGATAGGCAGAGCGCCTGGTTTGAGGCAGTCGCCGTATCCGGTCATGAAGCTCTAGGACTTTGACCGTCGCCTGATATTTGCTCGTCCGAGCTACCACGGCGCACAATTTCAGGTGAGGGGCTCTGCAAGCCTTCGCCGGTCTGCTAGGTCCTGTGTCGTCGCCGTTCAGGACCACACCGTGAACCCGCCCGCCCAATTAGGCAAGCCTGACGCAGCCAGACGCCCGTCGCTGGGTGCGCCGCTGGATCTGCTTTTTCTGTTCTGCTGCGTCCTCCTGACCGCCGACGTGCTCGTCCCCGAGATTTTAGGGCACGGCAAGACCAAGGACTACTCGCTCTGGTACTGGGCCGGACAGCAGGTCCTGGAGGGTGGGCCGCTGTATCCTGCCACAGCCGTCGAGCATTTCGATTTCATCTATCCACCGCTGCCGGCAATCCTGTTGGCGATCCCGAGCTGGTTCGGCAAGATCCCGCTCTATGTCGTCCTGTCGATCTTGAACGCCGTGGCGTGGTGGTACACCGCGGCGTTCTCCCAGGTCATGACCGGCTCGGACCGCGCGCCGGGTCGTTGGCTCGAGGCGCTGCCGGTCGCCGTCACCGTGACCTTCGTGTTCGACATGTTCGACCTCGGCCAGCCGAACCTTCTCCTGCTGGCGATGATGCTCTACGGCTTCTGGAGCTTGCGGCATCAGCGATCGTGGCTGGCCGGCTTCATGTTCGCGCTCGCCGCCGCCATTAAGGTGTTCCCGATCGCCGTGCTGCCCTATCTGGCCTGGCGGCGCAAATGGGCGGCCCTGGTCAGCACGATCGTCTTCACCGGCATTCTTCTCTATGTCGTGCCGGCACCGATCCGCGGCTTCGAACGCAACGCGGCCGAGCTGGCGACCTGGTACCAGGGCATGGTCGGGACCAGCTCGGAAAAGGGCTTTGGCCAGCGTCGCGAGCAGAACTGGTCGTGGGTCAACCAGTCCCTCATTGCCGTCACGCATCGCCTGGTCCGGCCGATCAACTACAATCAGGACGATCCCAACAAGCCGCCGCGCACCATGAACGTGATCGACGTCGACTACAGAACGGCGAACTGGATCGTGCTTGCGCTGTCGGCGCTGCTCGGGCTCGGCTTCGTTGCGATCATGCCGCGGCAAGCGCGGCGGACGGCGCGCTCGGATGCCGAGGAGCTCGGCATCTTGTTCTGCCTCATGACGGTAGCCTCGCCCTTGGCCCGGCAATACTATTTCATGTGGCTGTACTTCCCGGTGACGGTGTTGATGCATCGCGCCGCATTCGACGAGCGAGCGCAGGTGCGCCTGGGAACCTGGCTCGCCCTGGGTGCCGCCGGCATCCTCATGCTGCTGTCATTGCCGTGGTTTCCGATCGCCTTCCAGGCTTGGGGCAACAACCTCGCTGCGACCGCGGTCCTCGCAGGGTGCCTCGCCTGGCACATCAGGCATCCGCCGCTTGCGGCTAGTCCCGAGGCCGCGCCGGCGCTAAAACCCGGGACCTCTTGAGCCCAACAACTTGGATTCGCAATCATGGCCAATGCGCAGCTCCAATCCGTGCTCGACCACATCGACAAGGATTTCGACAACAGCCTGGAGCGCCTGTTCTCGTTGTTGCGGATCAAGTCGATCTCGGCCGATCCGGCCTTTGCGGATGATTGTAAGGCCGCGGCCGAGCATCTCGCCAAGGACATCGCCAGTCTCGGTGTTGCCACCGAGGTGAGGCCGACCGCAGGCCATCCGGCCGTCGTCGGCAAGACCGGCGCGGGCGGACGGCCGCACGTGCTGTTCTACGGCCATTACGACGTGCAGCCGGTCGACCCGCTCGATCTCTGGCACCGTCCGCCGTTCGAGCCCGTCGTCACCGATCATGCCGATGGCCGCAAGATCATCGTCGCGCGCGGCGCCGAGGACGACAAGGGTCAGGTGATGACCTTCGTCGAAGCCTGCCGCGCCTGGAAGAAGGTGACGGGCTCACTGCCGATCGACATCACCTTCCTGATCGAAGGCGAGGAGGAGGTCGGCTCGAAGAATTTCGTGCCCTTCATCGAGGCCAACAAGGACGAGTTCAAGGCCGACTACGTGCTGGTCTGCGACACCGGCATGTGGAATCCCACCACGCCGGCGATCACGACCTCGCTGCGCGGCCTGCTCTATGAAGAGCTGAAGATCACCGCCGCCAATCGCGATTTGCATTCCGGTGTGTTCGGCGGCACCGCGATGAACCCGATCCGTCTGCTCACTAAAATTCTGGGCGGCCTGTTCGACGACGACAACCGCATCACCATCCCCGGCTTCTATGACGGGGTGAAGGATACGCCGCCCGACATCCTGGAGCAGTGGAAGAAGCTTGATTTCACGCCCGAGACCTTCCTCAAGCCGGTCGGGCTGTCGCTGCCGGCTGGCGAGAAGGGCAGGCTCCTGGTCGAGCAGGCCTCGACGCGTCCGACCTGCGACGTCAACGGCATCTGGGGCGGCTACATCGGCGAAGGCTCCAAGACGGTGATTCCCTCGCATGCCTCGGCCAAGGTCTCGTTCCGTCTGGTGCAGGGCCAGGACCCGCAAAAGATCCGCAAGGCTTTCCGTGATTACGTGACGGCGCGCATTCCCGGCGACTGCAAGGTCGAGTTCGGCGACCATTCCGCCGCGCCCGCAGTTGCGCTCGACTGGACCATGAAGCCGCTCGCTGCCGCCAGCAAGGCGCTGGCCGACGAGTGGGGCAAGGAGACCGTGCTGATGGGATCGGGCGCCTCGATCCCGATCGTCGCCGACTTCAAGCGCACGCTCGGCCTCGACTCGCTGCTGGTGGGCTTTGGCCTCGACGACGACAACATCCACTCACCAAACGAGAAATACGACCTGCGGAGCTTCCAGAAAGGCATCCGCTCCTGGGCCCGCATCCTCGCCGCGCTGGCGGAGGTGAAGTGACCGCGTAGCGCGCCCCGGAATGACGGGCGTGATGAACAAATAAAAACGCCGCCCGGAATTAGGCGGCGTTTCATTCCAAAACGTGCAGAGGTCGTTCGAAAACTACCCTACACGAAATCGCGAAAATCTCAAGACCGGTAGCCCGGAAGCTCGCGGTCGAGCTTGCGCAGCAAGGGCGGCCACACCAGGGTGGTGGCGCGCAGCTCGGCGCGGTCGCGATTGGACAAGAGCTCGGTGTTCTTCTCGATCGCGATCTCCTCGACCGGATAGACCGGCGTGCCCAGCGCACGCGTCCGCACCTGCATCGAGCAGGCGCGCTCGAGATGATACATGCGCTCGAAGGCGGAGGCGACCGAGCGGCCGACCGTCAGCGTGCCGTGATTGCGCAGCAGCATGTGGTTGTGGTTGCCGAGATCCTTCTGCAGCCGCGGCCGCTCGTCGTGATCGAGCGCGATGCCTTCATAGTCGTGATAGGCGAGGTCGTGGGTGACGAGCTGCGCGGTCTGGTTCAGCGGCAACAGGCCTTCCGCGCTGCTCGACACCGCAGTGCCGTCGAGCGTGTGGAGATGCAGCACGCAGATCGCGTCCTCGCGCACTTCGTGGATCGCCGAATGGATGGTGAAGCCGGCCGGGTTGATGCTGTATTCGCTCTCGGACAGCTGGTTGCCGTGCAGATCGACCTTGACGAGGCTGGAGGCCGTGATTTCCTCGAACATCAATCCGTAAGGATTGATCAGGAAGTGATGATCGGGACCGGGGACGCGCGCGGAGATGTGGGTGTCGACCAGATCGTCCCAGCCGTACAGCGCGACCAGGCGATAGCAGGCGGCGAGATTGACCCGTTGCTGCCACTCCGCCTCCGTCATGTTCGACGGCACTTCCCTCAGGCGCGCTTCCGCTGGCGACATGGCAATTTTCTCCGAACATCGTTGTTGCAGGAAGCGACCGTAGTCTTGGGCGGGGCTGGGGGCAAGGCGCGAAGAGCGTGGCTGTCGCGCGTAGCCCGCATGGAGCTTTCACCGTAGCTCGAAGAGCGAAGGCGGAAGCGCCCGGATTTCGCTTGCACTCCGTCCGGGCTACGTACAGGAGAAAATTATTACGGCGCCGGGATCGACAGCAGGCTGGAAATGCTGCGGCCGCGGATGTCGTAGACGCGGGCGAATACCACGTCGTCGCGCTTGATCTCGACCATGACGGGCGCGGTGAGACCCTTGCAGTAGAATTCGCCGAGCGTCATGGCGAAATCGGCTGCGTTGGAATCCCAGCCGATGGTGAAGTCGGGCCCAAGCGCGACCTGGGCCGGGCGCTGCGGACCACACACCGCGACCTTCCATTTGCGGTTTGCAGGCGGCACTTCCTGGCGCTCGACCAGCTGCTCGCGCAGTTCGTCGGAGGCCTGCTTCAGGGCGAGACCCCAATAGTCCAGCATGAAGCGGTCGTCGGCGCCGCGCACGGTTCCCGCGATGTGATTGAAGTGCGTGTACTGATAGGGGTGCAGGCGGATCATCTCGGCGAGCGACAGCGCAAGGCCAAAGCAGAAGGTGCCGAGCAGGACCGGCTGCCAGATGCGGTGATTGGCGCGCAGGCGCTCCATGGCCCAGGCGAAGGCGACACCGCCTAGCACCGCCATCGGCGGGATCACGAAGACGAAATGGCGGATGCCGTTGTACAGGGCCGGGCGCTTCACCATCGCGATCGCGAGCGGCAGGGTCGCAGCCAGCGTCAGCATCAGGAGAATGGTCTTGCGGCGCGCCGGAACGTCGTTCCGCGGCAGCAGCGCAAAGGTGCCGACCACGGCGCCGCCCATCAGCACCAGCATCACTTCGGGCAGCTGCAGCGCGAACAGCGTCGGCAGATAGGACCAGGGCATGTCGGGCACCGACACGATCGCGCCGTCGAACATCTCCTTCCACGGCTTCTCGAAGAAATGCGAGAAGTAGGTCAGCGCCTCGAAGGGATTGCCGGGTTCCATGATCGACCACGGCCAGATCAGGCCCATCACGAGGTAGCCGAGCGTGAGGCCGGGCAGCAGCACATAGACGACATGGGCGAAGCGGCGGACCGACTCGCGCAAACCTTCGGTGCGCAATTCCTCCAGGAACAGCGGCATGAAGCCGAGCACGGCGTAGACCAGTGCGAGCCCGCCGAGAACACGGCAGCCCAGCGAAAGGCCGGCACCCAGGCCGACGATCAGGACCGTGCGCGGCGACGGCTGCGGATATTCCTCTGCGAGCCGGACGAGGCCGAGCATCAGGATGATCATGGCCACCGCGAAGGGTGCATCCTTCGGGTTCATGAACATGTGGCCGTAGAAGATCGGGCAGAGCGCGAGCAGGAGCAGTGCCGCGAGGCCTGCGAGTGGTCCGCCGATGCGGCGGCCGAGCCGCCAGGTCACGGCAAGCCCGATCACGCCGACGATGGCGCCGACCAGACGGCGGGTCTCGAACAGCTCGAGCGGAATGACCTTGTGGAGCAGGGCCGCGATCATGTCGAAGCCGCCGCCATACATGTAGAGGTTGGCGAAGGAGAGCGCCGCCGTGTCCCTGAACCCGGAACCGAACATGCGCAGCAGCAGGTCGGCGTATTCCGCGTGTGTGTAGTCGTCCCAACCCAGCCCGTAGTCCCGGAAGGTCAAGCCCGCAATGACGGCGACCGCGGCCAGCACCAGCATGGCGAGATCGTCGCAGGTTCGTTCGACCGAGCGCCGCTGAGGCGCGTCGATCGCCGAAGTCGTGATGGATGTCATGGCTATCGGTGCCCCGGAATCCCCTTTTGGCCCTGCTGGTGCGCGCGGGCCTGCTCCCCGGACTCCGTATAGCGCAGTTCCATTACCAAGTAATTGGGCATTATGGCTAAATTCCTGATGCGACGCAGCAATTCCGGTTACTTGAGAGCAGCCCAGCAGTAGCGAGCCGGAGCTGAAGGGAACGTGAATAAGTCCCTGATTTCCTTCCCTTTAGGAACACTGCCTAGAATTGGCCGTTGGCGAGGAACATCGTATGGCGGTATCGTGGCCCAGCGGCGGCTGCGCGGCCGGGGGTGAGTTCGATGAATTTGGCATTGTTGATCGTGGGGATTTGCGCCGTCCTGGCGGGTCTCCTTGCGATCATTTTCGGCCTGACGATCAGGGAATTCAGCCTCGGTGGGACTCTCATAATCTCCGGCACCATTGGCGTCTGCTCCGGAATGTTACTGGTCGGCCTGCATCTGGTGCTGCTTGAGCTCAAGAGCGTCGCTCGCCGGCTGGCGGGCGTGGTCGCCCCGTCCGAGGTTCGGGTGAGGCCCGTGCTGCCGGGCCTCGCCGTGCCTGGCGCGGTTGCGCCCGAACCGGTGCCCACCGCGGCGGCGAGAATCGAGCCGGCGCCACCGCCGTCCGCAGGTCCGCCGCCCTGGCAGAGCGAAGCTGCTGCGCGCGAGCGTCCGCGCGTCGAGGGAGCGCAGGAGCCGGAAGCTCCTACGCCGCCCGCCGCTCCAGAGGCGCCCCGCCGCCGCAACCTGCTGTTCGCCTCGACCTCCCGCAAGGAGCGCGAGCGCGCGGAGGCGAAGACCACTGAAGGTGCGCCGCCGCAGCCGCCTGCGGAGCCCCGTGAGGCCCCGGACCTTCCGCCTGCGAGCTTTGACGTTGCCTGGCCGAAGCCGGACCGGATGCGCTCGCCGGAGCCACCGGCCGCCCCGCGCCGTCCGCCGCCGCGCTCCCCGCCGACCTTTGCGGAGGCCGTCCCACCGCCTGCACCCGAGCCGCCACCACCTGCCGAGCCGACACCCGTGACCGTACTCAAATCCGGCGTCGTCGACGGCATGGCCTATTCGCTCTATTCCGACGGCTCGATCGAGGCACAGATGCCGGAAGGCATGATGCGCTTTGCCTCGATCGACGAGCTCCGCGCGCATCTTGACCAGCGCGGTTGAGGTCACGCTTGCAAGTAAAGCGGCGCCGTTCATCAGTAATCAACGCACCGTCGTCAGTTGTCCTATTTCAGCCGAATGTATTCTTGACACGGAATACTGTGATGTCGTCAATCCCGTGAGACTTAAGCGGGAGAAGGAATGGGCGCATGTCGGACGCGGGGGCGAAGAATTTCATCGAGCTGACCGCGAGCATCGTGTCGGCCTATCTCAGCAACAATCCGACGCCGGCGGCTGAGATTCCGAACCTGATCAGCCAGGTGCATGGGGCCCTGGTGCGGGTCTCCTCAGGCCGCACCGAGACCCTACCGCTCGAGCCTGCCAAGCCGGCCGTCTCGCTGAAGAAGTCGATCGCGCCCGACTATCTGGTCTGTCTGGAAGACGGCAAGCGCTTCAAGTCGCTGAAGCGCCATCTGCGCACGCAGTACAACATGACGCCGGAGCAATACCGCGAGAAGTGGGGCTTGCCGGCCGACTATCCCATGGTCGCGCCGAACTATGCGGTGGCGCGCTCGCAGCTGGCCAAGCAGATGGGCTTGGGGCAGCAGCAGCGGAAGCGGAAGTAAAGCTGCTGCAGCTTGCAACGCACTCCGCCCTCATCCGGAAGGAGACCGCGAAGCAAGCGTCTCGAAGGATGGCTGCGGGCGAAGGGCGGGGCTTCATGGTTCGAGACGGCGCTGACGCGCCTCCTCACCACGAGGATTGTCAATAAGCTTCCGCGAGCGCTTCTTTCGCGTCGGTCTTGATGCGCTCGACCATCGAGCGCAGGCCGTTGGAGCGCTGCGGCGTCAGATGATCGCGAAAACCGAACTCATTGAACACGGCGATGGCGTCCGTATCGAGGATCTCCTGCGGCGTGCGGCCCGAATACAGCGCAAGGACGATCGCGACCAGCCCGCGAACAATATGGGCGTCGCTGTCGCCGCGATATTTCAGGATCGGCGCGCCATTGCTGCGATCTATCAGCTTCTGCAGCCAGACCTGGCTGACGCAGCCCTGCACCTTGTTCGCGGCGGAGTGTTCCGCCTCGGGCATCGGTTCCAGGGTACGGCCGAGCTCGATGACATACCGGTAGCGGTCGTCCCACTCGTCCAGAAGCTCGAAATTATCCCTGATTTCGTCGATCGTCGTCATCTTGGCCCACAGTTCCCGTTAAGGCCAATATAGGGACGCGAGGACGTGAAATCGATAGGGTTTGGGCGTTAATTCGCTGGACCTGGCCCGCGCCATTCCAGCGCGAGGTCGTCCTGGGTCAGGGTATCGCGCGGCGCCTCGTTTGCGGCAGCGTCACCCTCGCCGGCCATCGCGATCGAGCCGGTGTGGTCGGGGGCCTTCTTGTTGTCGTTCTTGTTGCCGTCGTTCTTGTCGTTGGTGATCTGCTCTTTCTTGTCGTTGATGATCTGGTAGAGCTTCTTCGCGCCGTCCTGGGCTCGCTGGCCGATGATGGTCGCGGCCTGGCCACCGACCTCGCAGGCCGCCGGCTGGCGCTTGCAGAACTGGGTCATGTCGGAGACGGCCGCAGTCGCAGCCTGCACCGCGTCGGCGGCGCCGATCTGCGGCAGCTTCTCCGATTCGGGCGTCTTGTCCCGCGGCAGGAGCACCAGCACCAGCCCGAGCCAGAATGTGATGCGAAGCAGAAAGCGCATCTTATCGACCTGTCCGTTAGAATCCGCCCGCGGCGATCTCCGCGGATGCCGGACCTAGCAACCCTCGATAAATCGCAAGTGATTGCCTTGAGCTTAATTCGCGGAAAATTGACGCAAAATTCTTTGGAAGCGGCGGTCTCGTAAATTTTCGATTGATGCCCGCGCCCGTGATTTTGCTGGCCGCAACGCGTCCACCAATTCGAAACCATGCGGACGACGATGAAACCCTGTGTTCACCATCCGTAGCGAAGACGTCGCCAAATCGTCTAAAAAGCTCCGCGATAACGCGGTGTCCGGCCGCATGCGGCGCCGCCTTAGCACTCGTTTAAGGTCGCTCTGACACGGTGGCTCAACGACAAGGAGGCGTTCCGGCGCGTCTTCCAAAGACGATTGAGCCGAAGCGCGAGACCCGTGACAGTTTTGAGTATCATCCGCGATTGTCTCGATGCACTGCTGCATCCCTCCGCGCGCTACGATGCGCTGATGCGAGCGCGCCATCGCGCCTTCATGGCACCGCGGCTGCTGGGCAGTCTGGCAGCTTTTGCCGCATTCCCTGTCTATCTCGCCATGCGTGGCGCGCCGAGCGCGATCGAGGTTGCGGCCTTTGCCTGGCTGATCGCGCCAATCATGTTGTCCTGGTTCCTGTCGCGCACCGGCCGTTACGAGGGCGCGCACGTGCTATCGTCGCTGGCGCTCGCCGGAATGATCATGGCGGTCGCGGTCACGACGGGCGGCATCGAATCATTCGCCGCGGTCTGGCTGGTCGTGGTTCCCCTCGAAGCTGCGCTGTCGGCCTCGCGCCGCGTCGCGGCGTTCGCCTCGCTGCTCGCGTTGTCCTGCGCCGGGATTCTGATCCTGATCAGCCAGCTCGGTTGGTTGCCGGTGCAGGAGCCGAGCGCGGCCGAGCGCGGCGTGCTGATGGCCTTCGGCGTCACGTCCGCGACCCTCTATGCCGCAGGCCTCGCCTTCGGCGCGGAATCGCTCGCGCGCACCAGCGTCGCGCTCTTGTCGCGCGAAGAGGAGCGTTACCGCCTGCTGGCGCGCAACATGAGCGACGTGATCTCGCGGCATCAGCGCAATGGCGCGGTGCAGTTCATCTCGCCGGCCGTGGAGACCATGCTCGGCATGCAAGTGGCGCAATTGCTCGGCCACGGCCTGTTCGACCGCGTCCACGTCGCAGATCGGCCGGCCTATCTCACGGCACTGTCCGACGCGGCGCGCGGCGACATGCGCAGCGTCGAGTTCCGGCTGCGGCGCGAGCCTGTCGGTTCCGAGCGCGGTCAGGTCGATTTCATCTGGGTCGAGATGCGCTGCCGCCCGCTCGATCAGGATCTGGGCCGCCGGGATACTGATCGTGGGTCCACGCGCGAAGCCGAAGTCGTCGCCGTGATGCGCGACGTCACCGACCGCAAGCTTTCCGAGCAGGCGCTGGATCAGGCGCGCAGCGCCGCCGAAGCGGCCGATGCCGCCAAGACGCGTTTCCTCGCCACCATGAGCCACGAGCTGCGCACGCCGCTCAATGCCATCATCGGCTTCTCCGAGATGATCGCGCAGGAGCAGATCCTGATGCTGGGTGCGGCCCAGCGCAAGGAATACGCCCAGCTCATCAACGATTCCGGCCAGCATCTGCTCTCGGTCGTCAACGGCATCCTGGACATGTCGAAGATGGAATCGGGCAATTTCGAGATTTCGTCGGAGCCGTTCGCGCCGCGCGCCTCGCTGCTCCATTGCTGCAATCTGCTGGCGCTGAAGGCGCGGGAGAACGGCATCGACCTGATCACCGACGCGCCGCAGGACCTGCCCGTCATGACCGGCGATCCCAGGGCCTTCAAGCAGATCGTGCTCAACCTCGTCGCCAACGCCATCAAGTTCACCGAGCGCGGCGGTCAGGTCTGCGTATCAGCCGGCGTGTCTGGTTCGCAGCTGACGCTGCGCATCAGCGACACCGGCGTCGGCATCGCACCTGACGACCTCAAGCGCATCGGCGCGCCGTTCTTCCAGGCCGGCAAGACCTATCAGCGCCGTCACGAAGGCACCGGCCTCGGACTTTCGATCGTCAAGAGCCTCGTGGCGTTGCATCTCGGCGAATTGACGGTACAAAGCAGGTTGGGCGAGGGCACCGCCGTCACCGTCAAGCTTCCGCTCGTCTACACGCCGCCGCAAGACAGGCTGGTCGATGACAAGGCGAACGCGAGCAAGATCGCGATGCTGACGCCGGCGTTGCGCCAGGACCTTCAAGACCAAACTCTCGACCAGTCTCAGGACCAACCCGCTCTGGTGAAGAAAAGTGCCTAAGAAGTCTGCGAAGGACGAAGCCGCTCCGCGCCGCCGCGGCGCCAAGACCGCGGTCGTTGACGTCGACACCGAGCGCAATCTCGTGATGCGCGTGCTGCTGCACAGCCCCAAGGATACGCTGGCCGGCCTCGTCGCCGTCGCCGCGATCACTGCGATCGTTGCCAATGCGCTGTTCCTCCAGACCGGCCGGCACCCCGCGCCGATGTTCGGCACGGTGATCAATCTTCCCGCGCCGTCCTCGGTGCCGCTGTCCAATCCCATGCCGCGTCCGCGCCCCGTCGGCGCCGATACCTCGCCGCTCGAGCCGAGGGCGACGGAGTTTCGCGTCGAGCCGAAGCCTGTCGAGCGTGCCGCCGAGAAGGCGCCCGAAAAACCCGTCGAGGCGACGGCCTCGACGCGTTCGAACGATCCGATGACCAATCTCGTCAAGGCCACGACCGCGACGCCGCCCGCGGCCTTGCGTCCGCCCGCGCCGATTCCGGCGCAAAGCCCCGCCGCGCGACGTATCGCCGGCGTGCAGCGCGCGCTGTCCGAATATGGCTACGGCAATTTGAAGATCACCGGCGCCATGAGCGGCGAGACCCAGTCCGCGATCCAGAAGTTCGAGCGCGAGCACAAGATGCAGGTCACCGGGCAGGTGTCCGATCGGCTGCTGCGCGAGCTCGCCGCTGCGATCGGCCATCCCGTCGAATAGCCGCACGAGCTGAGGCTGGCGTGAGACCTCGCGCTGGCCTATCGTCGGATTCATGCGTTTGAAATCCAACATTTGGGTGGCGGCTTACCTGCGCCGCTGCCAGACCGAGGGCGTGTTCGGTGCCGTGCGGCGTCGTGGTGCCGAGGAGGCGGGCGCGGTGTTCGTGAAGGTGTCGCTGCTCGACGGCAATGCGATGCTGTATGCGCCGGCGCCGCAGACCGTCTATGACGAGGGTCGGCCCATCGATCGCCTCTTCGTGCCGGTCGCGCCGCAGCCTCTGCCGGAGCACACGATCGAGGAGCGGCTGACCAAGGAGATCCGCTTCGATCCCGACGCGTGGATCGTCGAGACCGAGGATCGCGCGGGCCGGCATTTTCTGGAATTGGCGAAGACGTAGCTGTCGCCACAACGTCATTGCGAGCGCAGCGAAGCAATCCAGAATCTTTCCGAGGAGGGACTCTGGATTGCTTCGCTGCGCTCGCAATGACGAGATTGGAAGTCGTTTCGTGCCTAACGCTCAGCGTCGCCACCTGCTGAGGCGGCGCGAGCAAATCAGCGATCCGACGATCCGCCGGTCCCGGTGCGCACCGTCGGACTGGAGCCCGGCTGTACGCCAGGCCGCGTCTGGTTCGCGCCCGCGCGCGCCCGCTGGCGTTCGCCGTCATGCAGTGACGGTTGATACTTCGCCCGCGTCACCGCGAGCGTCGAGCCGCGCCAGGCCGCCACCATCACCAGCGCCGAGCGGTCGCCGAGGCGGTCGTAGAGCCGCGACAGCCGGTACACGGCGTTCACGGACGTGCCGATCTCGGGCTTGAAGAACAGCAGGATGCGCTGGAAGACCGGGCTCGGCATGTCGAGCGCGCGCGCGGCAACCGCGAGCGCCTCGCCGCCGGCATCGTCGACGATCTGGGCTGCGACGCGCGAGGGCAGGATCAGGCTGTCGCCGAGCTCGAAGGTGAAGTTCTCGGCGTCACCCGCGATCGCCGCCATCTCCAGGATCTGGATCGCGCGCTTGGCGCGCGCGGTCGGAATGCGGGGAGCGGCCTTCAGCGGGGTCTGCGCCAGATTATGCAGGATCAGCGCGCGCTCGGAGGCGCCGGCGCGGAAGAACATGTCGTGGATCTCGGCGGCCTCCTTCGGCTGCATCGCCATGTTCGAGGCCATGCGCTGCTCGGCCTCGCTCGGCGCGCGCGCCGCAGCGGGTGCGTGGGGCGGAGCGGGAATCTCCCGCGCCAATGGAATCCTGCGGCCTTCCTGGGTCGCGACCAGCCCGAGCTTCTGCAGGATCGGGACGGGCGTCTGCGGATAGACCGCGAGCCGCGCCTTGACGGCCGCGCGCGTCGCATCGTCGACCTGGTCGATCAGCCGCGTGGCAAGCTCGACGAACTGCCGCTGCTCGTCATCGCTGTGGGTGCTGGTCTGGACATAAAGGTCGGTCAGCACGCGCAGCAGCGTCGGACGGACATCGACACCTTCGCGACGGGACAGGGTCATCAGCCCGTCGAATCCGGGAAACAGCGACTTGGTCATGGAGGCGTACGCAACTCGGGAAAGATACTTGGGGCGAGCCTAGCGCAAGTTCTTTTAAAGCCTCGTTAAGGAAAACGAGGCGTGAAGCCGGCCCTGCAATTTGAGGCGTTGTCGTGCCGCAACGGGACGGCGCGGCCCGTCCGTGCGGTTACGGTCCACGGGACGCGTTTACACCCCGTTAACCATGAGCTGATCTTAATGCATGCATGTTGCAGGGGCGCGTTCGGTCGCGCGGCAATTGAAGAGAGCTGGCATGGGGACCATCATCGAATTTCCGGCCGGTCGCCGGGTGGGCTCGTCGGGGGATGTCGCTCCGCGCGTGGACATGGGAACGGTCCTGATCCTTCCCGTGATCCGCATCGAGCGTGAGGCGGACGAAACCAGCGGCGATCGCGGGCCGGAGCAGGGCGCAGCGCCGGGGCGCCGTCGCCGCCGTCGCTGACATCCGGTTTCATGCGATGCCGGACTCCATCCGCCAGATCCGGCCTGTGCTGTCGGCCGTCCTGCTCGCGCTGCTCGCCGCGACTCTCGGCGCGTGCAGCGGCGGTGATTTCGGCCGCACCCGCGCCGACATGCGCAGCGACGACATGCACCGCTGGCTGGGCGCGGAGGTCACCTCCAGCGTCGGCGTGACGCCCTCGCAATTCCAGCTCACCGACGAAGAGCGCCAGCTGCGCGACCTCGCTTATCCCATGATCGAGCCGCCCTTGTCTCGGCCCGCCTGGAAGAGCGTGTTCGGCGACTACAAGCCGCTGCCCTCGCCCTGGCGGCAGAAGATCGTGTTCGACCGTACCATGTACGGCCGCACGCTGATCGACGAGCCGCACCGCTCGCATTCCTCGCGCTATGCGCAGCTGATCGAGGACGTCCGCAACGACATCACCCGCTTCGAGCCGTTCTTTGCCAGCGCGATCCGCGTCATCGATCTCGACAGGAAACGCAATGCCAGCATGGCGCGCGTCTCTGCGCTATCGCCGAGGGAGAGGGACGACGCGGTCGCGCGCATGCAGGAGAACTCACTGATCATCCAGTGGGTGCAGCAATGCCTGGAGCAGCGCATCTCATCCTACCGCTGGGCGCTGGAACGCCTGGTGATCCAGGCCCCCGACGGCATGGCCGCCGATGCCGACCGACTGATCGGCGAACTCGCCGCCCAAACCGCCAATCCGCCGGTCCAGGCACAGCCGCCTTACGGACGCGCGGTCGTCTCGAAGGGCTGACCGGTCCTGCCTGCGCGTCTGCCACCGATGCACAGTATCAAGCGCCGGTCAAAGGGAGCCGTCGGCTCCAATCTCACGCGTGATCCACGCGGCGAAAACGCGGACGGGCCGCCGCTGCCGGCTTGCACGCGGAAAGACGAGATGATGGCCAACATAGCGGATATCGACCGAGCGTCCGGCGAGGGGGGCGACCAATCGCCTGGTCGCGATTTCCTGTTCGGCCAGCCGGGTTGATTCCAGCGTCACGCCGAGGCCGCTCGACGCCATTGCGATCGCCAGGAAGCTGCGATCGAAGCGCATGCCGTGAATCGCCGGCGCTTCGAGCCCGTTGGCGGTGAACCATTGATGCCACTGCACCTGCTTCACTTCCGAGCGGATCAGGACCTGATCGAACAGGTCCTTCGGCTTGCGGATTTTCTTCGCCAGTGCGGGCGTACAGAGCGGCGTCACGGTCTCTTCGCCGAGCGGAATGACTTCGACCCCCTCGGCTCTCGGCTGTCCATACACGATGTCGATGTCGAAATCGTCGTTGCTGAACCGGGCATATTCGGTGTTGGCGGCGAGGCGTACCTCGAGCTTGGGTTCGGCGGCCATGAAGCGGGCGAGGCGCGGAGCGAGCCACTGGGCGGCAAAGCTCGGTGCGCAGTGCACCCTCAGCAATTGCGGGCCGCGGCCGGCGACCTCCTCGATGCCGCGGCGCAAATTATCGAAAGCGGCGCCGGCATGGCGCATCAGGTTCTCGCCCGCTGGCGTCAGGCGGACCGCGCGGGCACTGCGTTCGAACAATATCGTGCCCATCGCGCTTTCGAGCTTGCGAATAGCGTGGCTCACCGCGCTCGGCGTCAGATGAAGCTCGTTCGCCGCATCGCGGAACGAGCCGGTGCGCGCAGCCGCCTCGAAAGCGCGGACAGCGGATATCGGGATGCTGGATAGCAGCATCCGACGAGTGAACCAAATTCACCCATGCAAGACAACAGCGCGTTTGTCGGAAAGCGGGCAGGGGCATTATCAACCGGTCAAGAACAATGGCGCCCCTCGGGAGCCTCGGCACAGCCTTCAGGGAGGATCAGATGCTGCTTCGCGGCAAGACTGCAATCATCACCGGCGCGGCTTCGCCGCGGGGCATCGGCCTTGCCACGGCCCGGCGCTTTGCCGCCGAAGGCGCCCGGGTCGCCATTCTCGACATCGATGGTCCGGCGGCGGAAGACGCAGCGCGCAACCTCGAACCGGTCAATGGCCAGCCGCATCTCGGCCTCGCCTGCAACGTCACTGACAAGGACGCCTGTATCAAGGCCGTCGAGGCGGTCATCGGAAAGTTCGGCCGGATCGACATTCTCGTCAACAACGCCGGCGTGACCCAGCCGGTGAAGCTTCTCGACATCACGCCGGAAGATTGGGACCGCATCCAGGACGTCAACCTCAAGGGCATCCTGTTCCTGTCGCAGGCCGTGATCCCGCACATGCAGAAGCGCAGAAGCGGATCGATCGCCTGCATGTCCTCCGTCTCCGCCCAGCGCGGCGGCGGCATCTTCGGCGGGCCGCATTATTCGGCGGCCAAGGCCGGCGTGCTCGGGCTCGCCAAGGCGATGGCGCGCGAGTTCGGGCCCGACGGCATCCGCGTCAATTGCGTGACGCCCGGCCTGATCGGCACCGACATCACCGCAGGCAAGCTCACGGACGAGATGCGGGCGAAGATCCTCGAGGGCATACCGCTCGGACGGCTGGGCGAGGCCGCCGACGTAGCCGGCATCTACACTTTCCTCGCCTCCGATCTGTCGGCCTACGTCACCGGCGCGGTCATCGACGTCAACGGCGGCATGCTGATCCACTGAGCGAGGAGGGGAGACACATGGCAACACCGACACTCGCAAATGCGCTGACGCTGGCACAGCGCGCCCGCAACATCCGCCGCAATGCCCTGCTCATGGGCGAGGTTCAGGGCCAGGGCTATATTGCGCAGGCGCTCGACATCGCCGACGTGCTGGCGGTCGCCTATTTTCACGCGATGCGCTTTCGGCCCGAAGATCCCGCCTGGGAGGGGCGCGACCGCTTCCTGCTCTCGAACGGACATTATGCGATCGCACTTTATGCGGCGCTGATCGAGGCCGGGATCATCCCCGAGGCGGAGCTGGAAACCTACGGCTTCGACGAGAGCCGCCTGCCGATGTCGGGCATGGCCTCTTACACGCCGGGCATGGAGATGTCCGGCGGCTCGCTCGGCCTTGGGCTCGGCATCGCCGTCGGAATGGCGCTCGGGTTGAAGCGCAAGAAATCCGCGGCGCGCATCTACACGCTGTTCTCGGACGGCGAGCTCGACGAGGGCTCCAAATGGGAGGCCATCATGTCGGCGGCCCATCACAAGCTCGACAATCTGATCGCAATCGTCGACGTCAATAATCAGCAGGCTGATGGTCCCTCCAAGCAGATGCTCGGCTTCGAACCGCTGGTCGACAAGCTCGAAGCGTTCGGCTGGTTCGTGCAGCGCGTCGATGGCAATGATCTCGCCGCCGTGGTGGGTGCTTTCGATGCCGCGATGGCACATGCCGAGCCGAAGCCCCGCATGATCGTCGCCGACACCTTGATGGGCAAGGGCGTTCCCTTCCTGGAGCAGCGTGAGAAGAATCATTTCATCCGCGTCGAGCCGCATGAATGGCAGCTCGCGCTGTCTGAACTGAACGCGGGAGAGCAGCCATGAAATCCGCCGGATCGAGCTCTTCGGCCAAGCCGCGCCTGACCACCTCTGCGATGATCGCTTCGATCGCGGCGGAAGGGCAGCGCACCAAGCCCACTCCCTTCGGCCACGCGCTCGTCGAACTCGCCCGCAGCCGCGAGGACGTGGTCGGCATGACCGCCGATCTCGGCAAATACACCGACCTGCACATCTTCGCGCAGGCCTTTCCCGATCGTTACTACCAGATGGGCATGGCCGAGCAGCTCCTGTTCGGCGCAGCCTCCGGACTCGCGGCCGAAGGCTTCATGCCATTCGCGACAACCTATGCGGTGTTCGCCTCGCGCCGGGCCTACGATTTCATCCACCAGACTATCGCGGAAGAAGACCGCAACGTGAAGATCGCCTGCGCGCTGCCCGGCCTGACCTCGGGCTACGGACCGAGCCATCAGGCGGCCGAGGACCTCGCGTTGTTCCGTGCGATGCCCAACATGACGGTGATTGATCCCTGCGATGCGCATGAGATCGAGCAGATCGTGCCGGCGGTCGCTGCTCATCGTGGACCGGTCTATATGCGGCTGCTGCGCGGACAGGTGCCGCTGGTGCTCGACGAGTACAACTATCGCTTCGAGCTCGGCAAGGCCGCGCTGCTGCGCGATGGCGGCGACGTCCTCATCATCTCCTCGGGCATCATGACCATGCGCGCGCTGGAGGCGGCGCAGGCCTTGTCGGATGACCGCGTCAACGCGGCTGTCCTGCACGTGCCGACGATCAAGCCGCTCGACACCGAGGCGATCCTGCACGAGGCCGGCAGGCCCGGCCGCCTCGTCGTCGTCGCCGAGAACCACACCGTGATCGGCGGTCTCGGCGAGGCCGTGGCCTCGCTCCTGATGCGTTCGGGCGTTCATCCGGCATTCCGCCAGATCGGACTTCCGGACGAGTTTCTCGCCGCCGGCGCGCTGCCGACGCTGCATGATCGCTACGGCATCTCGACCGCCGAAGTGACGCGGCAGATCAAGGAGTGGCTGCGCTAGCCCGCAGCCACCGTTCAGCATCGACCAGGCCAACATGCTTCGCAGCGCTGCTGCGGAGAGGGAGAGCTGCTGTCCAATGCCGGTGCACCGAGGGCCGGCCGGCAGCCACGGCAGTGGCGAAAGCCATCGCTGCAGAACAATCCAAGCTCAACAGGAGGAATAGATGATTCCGCGGAAACCAATCACCCTCACCCGTCGCAAGCTGCTCCTCGCCGGCGCGGCCGTGCCGTTGTGCGCCATTCTCACGCGTCCCGCTTCGGCCGCCGAATTCACCTACAAGCTCGCGACCGGTCAGGATCCGACGCATCCCGTCAATATCCGCGCCAAGGAAGCTGCCGACCGCATTCGCGAGGCAACGAGCGGCCGGCTCGAGATCAATCTGTTCCCGGCCAACCAGCTCGGCTCCGATACCGACCTGCTCACCCAGGTCCGCAACGGTGGCGTCGAGTTCTTCAACCTGTCGTCGCTGATCCTGGCGACGCTGGTCCCGGCCGCGGGCATCGTCAATCTCGGTTTTCTCTTCACCAGCTATGATGCGGTTTGGAAGGCGATGGATGGCGAGCTCGGCGCCTACATCCGCGCGCAGATCGCGAGGACGCCGATCATGGCGGTATCGAGCCCCTGGGATAACGGCTTCCGCCACGTCACCTCGTCCGGCCGCGAGATCAGGACGCCCGAGGACCTCAAGAACTTCAAGCTGCGCGTGCCGGCCGCCCCCAATCTGACATCGCTGTTCCAGGCGCTCGGGGCCGGTCCCGCGCCGATCAACTTCAACGAGGTCTACTCCGCGCTCCAGACCAAAGTGGTCGACGGTCAGGAAAACCCCCTGCCGATCATCGCGACCGCCCGGCTCTACGAGGTGCAGAAAACCTGCTCCCTGACCGGGCATGTCTGGGACAATTACTGGATCCTCGGCAACAAGCGTGCCTTCGAGAAGCTGCCCAAGGACGTGCAGGCGATCGTGACGCGCGAGTTCGACCGTTCGGCCAAAGACGAGCGCGCCGATATCGCGAAGCTGAGCGAATCGCTGCGCGCGGACCTCACCGCCAAGGGCATGCAGTTCATCGAAGTCGACCGTGGTGCGTTCCGGCGGGCACTCGCCAAGACGAGCTTCTACTCCGATTGGAAGGGCAAGTTCGGCGAGGAGGCTTGGGCGCAACTCGAGAAGGCGGCGGGCAAGCTGTCATGACGGCGCGCAACCATACGCCGAGCATCGACGAAGGCGCCGCTGTCGCGGCACCTCAATCCGGTGTGCGCCTATGGGCCGTCAGGGCCAACAGGGCGCTTGGTCATGTGGTTGCGATCCCGGCTGCACTGCTGGTGCTGGCCGAGATCGTCGTGCTGTCGGCCGGCATCGTCGGACGATATGTGTTTCACGCCCCGATCATCTGGGCGGACGAGCTCGCCGGCATCTTGTTCCTGTGGCTCGCCATGCTGGGATCGGTGATCGCGTTCCAGCGCGGTGAGCACATGCGGATGACGGCCATCATCGGCATGCTCAGTCCCGACGCACGCGCATTCCTGGACGTCGTTGCCGCCGCGGCATCACTGGCGTTCCTGCTGCTGGTGATCCACCCGGCTTACGAATTCGCGGCCGACGAGGTGTTCGTCACCACGCCGGCGCTCGAGATCGTCAACAGCTGGCGGGCGGCGGCGTTACCCGTCGGAATCGGATTGATGCTGATCGCGGCTGTCCTGCGGCTCGTCCGCATCTCGGGCTTGCGCAGCCTGCTCGCAGCCGTCGCGCTCGTCGCCGGCATCATCGCCGCGCTCGTTCTCATCGCGCCGGTGCTCAAGCCGCTCGGCAACCTGAACCTGCTGATCTTCTTCGTGGTCATCGTCGGCGCCATGGTGCTGGCGGCGGTGCCGATCGCGTTCGCCTTTGGACTTGCGACCGTCGGCTATCTCGCGCTGACGACGAACACGCCCGATGTCGTCATCATCGGACGCATGGACGAAGGCATGAGCCATCTGATCCTGCTTGCGGTGCCGCTCTTCGTGTTCCTCGGCCTGCTGATCGAAATGACCGGCATGGCGCGCGCCATGGTCGGCTTCCTCGCCAGCCTGCTCGGGCACGTGCGCGGCGGTCTGCATTACGTGCTGATCGGAGCGATGTATCTGGTTTCGGGCATCTCGGGCTCGAAGGCGGCGGACATGGCCGCCGTGGCGCCCGTGTTGTTTCCCGAGATGACCAAGCGCGGCGCCAAGCCCGGCGATCTCGTCGCGCTGCTCGCGGCAACCGGCGCCCAGACCGAGACCATTCCGCCGTCGCTGGTGCTGATCACCATCGGCTCGGTCACTGGGGTGTCGATCGCCGCCCTGTTCACCGGCGGCCTGCTGCCCGGCATCGTGCTCGCCATCGGCCTCTGCACCGTGGTGTGGTGGCGATACCGGGGCGAGGACCTGTCGCATGTGAAGCGGGCGACGTGGAGGGAGATCGGCCGCGCCTTCGTCATCGCCATTCCGGCGATGGCACTGCCCTTCGTCATCCGCGCCGCGGTGGTCGAGGGCGTCGCGACCGCGACCGAGGTGTCGACGATCGGAATCGTCTACGCGGTTCTCACCGGACTGCTGATCTATCGTCAGTTCTCCTGGCGCCGGCTCTATCCGATGCTGGTGGAGACCGCGTCGCTATCCGGCGCGATCCTGCTGATCATCGGCGCCGCGACCGGGATGGCGTGGGCCCTGACGCAATCGGGATTTTCGGCCTCGCTCGCAAAGTTCATGACGGCGCTGCCGGGCGGAACACCTGTCTTCCTCGGTGTGACCATCCTCGCCTTCGTCATTCTCGGCAGCGTGCTCGAGGGCATCCCGGCCATCGTGCTGTTCGGGCCGCTGCTGTTTCCGATCGCCCGCCAGGTCGGCGTGCATGAGGTGCACTACGCCATGGTCGTCGTGCTCGCCATGGGCATCGGCCTGTTCGCACCGCCGTTCGGCGTCGGCTATTACGCGGCCTGCGCCATCAGCCGCATCAGTCCCGACGAGGGCATCAAGCCGATCGTCGGCTATATCGTCGCCTTGCTGATCGGCACGCTGATCGTCGCGGCGATCCCGTGGATCTCGACCGGTTTCCTGTGAGGCGGAGACGAGCGGCGCGTCAGCGCTGCCCGTCGTGCACGGAAATCTCCGACGCCTTGAGGCCGCCGATGCGGGCGTGGGGGCGGCCGCCGGTCGCCATCACGAGGCCGAAAGCGATCTCGTCACGCCGTGGTGCATCCCACAGCGTCATCTCGGCGGTGCCGAAATGGCTGCGGACATAGGCGGCATGGATGTGACCGAGCGGCACCATCAGGCGCGTGCCTGCGCCGCCGATGGTCTTCGCCGCCGGCACGATCGCCTTGGGCTGTCCCAGCACTTCGCGCATGCCGTGGCCGCCGGCCTCGTGCCAGACGGCGCCGTGCTCGAGCTCGCCGTCCTCGCCGACGATGATGCCCTTGCCATAGGCTTCGATGCGCTGGGCGCCGCCGAGCTGCGCGATCAGCCCGGATGCGAGCTCGCGTCCGAGCTCACGCAAGGACGCCTGGAACGGCATCAGATCAGGCTCATAGTGACCAGCGAAGGGATTGCGAACGACTGCTATGGCCGTCCCGACCAGCAGCGGCTTCTCCAGCCGCGGGCCGCGCTCGTGCCAGACGGTCTCGACGCTGAGCGCGGTCTTGCGAGTGTCGTGGGACATGCCGCGTCTTATGCCTCGTCCACGACGGGATTGCGGAGCACGCCGATGTTCTCGATCTCGACCTCGACCACGTCGCCGGGCTTGAGGAAGATCGGCGGTTTGCGGGTGAAGCCGACGCCGGCGGGCGTGCCGGTGGCGATGACGTCGCCGGGCACGAGGTCGAAGATGGTCGAGCAATATTCGATCAGCCGCGGGATCGAGAAGATCAGCATCGAGGTGTCGGAGGACTGCACGGTCGCGCCGTTGACGCGGGTCTCCAGCTTCAGCTTGGTGGGATCGCCGATCTCGTCAGGTGTGACCAGCCAGGGCCCGAACGGGCCGGTGCCGACGAAGTTCTTGCCCGAGGCGATCTGCTGCGCGTGGCGCTGCCAGTCGCGCACGCTGACGTCGTTGTAGATCGAGTAGCCCGCGACGTGATTCCAGGCGTCGGCCTGGCTGATGTGGCGGCCACCCTTGCCGATGACGACGGCGAGCTCGCCCTCCCAGTCGAAATTGTCGGAGACCTTGGGCCGGATCACCGGCGCGTTGTGCGCGACCTGCGAGCGCCAGACCCGCAGGAAGATCGGCGGAAACTCGGTGATCTCGCGCTTCATGCCGAACGCCACCGCCTCGTTGTGGTGGTCGAGATAGTTGCGCACCGCGCAGACGATCTTCTCCGGCCGCGGGATCACCGGCAGGTATTTGATATCGCCGAGCGCGAAGGTCGGCTTGTGCCCGGCGACGATGGCCTCACGGCGCGCGTAGTCGTCGCTGCCAAGGAAGTCGGCGAGCGTGGGGTACTGGGGCAGGGCGCGGCTGAGATCCACCACGCCATTTTCGACAACGGCGCCCCAGCTTTCCCGATTTCCGTCCAAGAACGACAGCAGCTTCATGGTTCCGTCCCAACGTTTTGATTTTCGATGAGACGCATTATTTTCGAAAATTATCCGCGACGCAAGCCCGCAGCGCGAAAATGCTACCCGCCCCTATTCGGCGTCGAGCAGATGGCCGGCGTACGTCGCGACGTTGTCGGAGGTCGAGCGGATATGCGCCTCGATCAATTGCACGGCGAGATCGGCATTGCGCGAGATCGCGGCCTGCATGATGGCCTGGTGCTCGCCGGCCTTGTCGCGGGGGCGAGGCCGGAAATTGGCCGAGAGGTGCCGGTAGCGCTCGGCGCGATCGAACAGCTCGGCGCGAATGGCGAGCAGCGTCGCCGAGCCGCAGGCGGAGACCAGCGCCTGATGGAACTGGCGATGGGCGATCTTCCATTCGGGATCGCGCAAGGGATGTTCGGGATCGCGCTGCTCGATCCGCTTCAGGCGATGCAGCGTCGAGATGACAGCGATTTCCCAGTCATCGTCGCCGCGCTCGATCGAGCGGCGGATCAATTCCACCTCGATCAGGACGCGGGCATCGGTGACCTCCACCAGATCCTGGCGGCTGACCGGCGCGACGCGGAAACCGCGCTGCTCCTGGGCGTCAACCAGGCCTTCGGCGGCCAGCGCCGTCAGCGCCTCACGCAGCGTCGTAAAGCTCGCGCCAAAGCGTTCGCGCAGCACGTCGAAGCGCAGCGGCTCGCCCGGCGCGAGGCCGCAGGCGATGATCTCCTCGCGCAGCCGATGGGTGATGTCGGCGGCGATGGTCTTGCCGAATTCCTTGCGGGGGCGAATGGCGCTGTCGGGCATGGGCCTGCCAATGAATCGATGGCTCAAGATGCCGCGGCAACGACCATCTTGCAATAATTTTCGTAAACGGTATGATTTTCGAAAATATGATCTGGGGAGCATAAACAAATGAGGGCAGTGCTGGTGCGTCAGCCGGGCGGGCCGGATGCACTTGAGGTGGTCGAGCTTCCAGTGCCCGTGCCGGGCGCAGGCCAGGTGCAGATCCGGGCCGAGGCGTTCGGGGTCGGGCAGCCCGACGCGCTGATCCGGCGCGGCGTCTACAAATGGATGCCGCCATTGCCGGCCAATCCCGGCAACGACGTCGCCGGCCGCATTTCTGCCCTCGGGCCCGATGTCGAGGGCTTTGCAATCGGCCAGAAGGTACTGCTGAGCGCCCGCGATCTGTCTCAGCGCGGCGGCTGCTACGCCGATTATGTGGTCGCACCCGCAGATGCCATCCACCCGCTGCCCGACCATGTCGATCTGCAAGCCGCCGTGTGCCTGTCGAACTACCAGGTCGCCTACGCGCTGCTGCACGAGTGCCGCCATCCGCGCGCTCCCAAAAGCGTGCTGGTGATCGGGGCTGCCGGCGGCGTCGGCACCGCGCTGGTGCAACTGGCAAAGCTCGCGGAGATGACCGTGATCGGTACGGTCTCGACCGAGGAGAAGGCCGCGTTCGCGAAGGCGAACGGCGCCGATCACATCGTCTTCTACCGCAGCGAGGATGTGGTGGCGCGGACGCGCGAATTGACGAAAGGCGAGGGCGTCGGCCTCGTGCTCGATCATGTCTGTGGGCCGGAGTTCACCGCCTATCTCGGCGCGCTCGGCAAATGGGGCACGCTGCTGTCGTACAATGCCTTCGCCGGATTGCCGGAAGAGAATCTGATGGCGGCGATGCGCAACCATCTCGACATCTGTCCGGCCGTGCGCTGCTTCTCCTTCCACATCTACGACCATGATCGCGACGGCCGCCGCGCCCTGATGCGCAGCGTGATCGAGGCGCTGAGCCGCAATGCGATCAAGCCGGCGATCTCGGCGGTGCTGAAGCTCGACGAGGTCAGGAAGGCGCATGCGCTGCTGGAGCAGGGCTCCGCGCTCGGCAAGATCATCATGACGCCATGAGGGGGTGGACGATGACACAAGCGCCCATTGCACGCTTTACCCGGTTGCGGCACGCGACCTTCACCTCGCCCGATCCGGAGCGGCTGCTCGACTATTACCGCGTCGTGATCGGTCTCGGCCTCGTCGCCCGTGATGGTGGCCGCCTATTCCTCGCCAACGAGTCCGAGCAGCTCTCGCTGGTGATCGAGCGAGGGGACGCCGCGCTGCAGAGCATCGCCTTCGAGATATCCCCCGATGTCCAGATCGAGGCGCTGGGCGCAGCGCTGAAGCAGGCCGGCTTGCGGCCCGAGCTTCACAGCGATCCCCTGCCTGGCGTGTCCCGGCTGCTGTCCTTCAGCGACCCCGAGGGAACGCGCTTCGAATTGATCCAGGGCTGGACGCCGACGCCCGCGCAGGAGCGGATCGGCGGGCTCGCCGTCGCCAAGCTCGGCCATGTCGCGCTGCGCACGCCCGATCCGCAAGCCGCTTCGGAGTTTTATGCGAACGTGATGGGCCTGCGGGTCTCAGACTGGATCGAGGACCGCTTCGTCTTCATGCGCAGCGGCTTCGAGCACCACACGCTCAACTTCGCTCGCGCGCCCGTGCGCAACCTGCATCATTTCGCCTTCGAGCTGCGGGGCCCGGACCACATGCATCGCGCCTGCGATCATCTCGCGCGGCACAAGCTGCCCGTGCTCTGGGGCCCGGTTCGTCACGGCCCCGGCCACAACACCGCGATCTACCACCGCAATCCCGACGGCCATCTGGTCGAACTGTTCTGCGATCTCGACCGCATGACCGACGAGGCGCTCGGCTATTTCGAGCCGCGCCCGTGGCACCGCGATCGTCCGCAGCGGCCAAAAGTCTGGGTCGGCCTGCCGCGCGACGTCTGGGGCATGGCGCCTTCGCCGGAATGTACGGAGTTCGCGCGCTAGACATGATCCGGAAAAGTGTGAAGCGGTTTTCCGAATAGATCATGCTCACACTTTAACGAATTTGAGTTCGAACGAGAGATCGCCGCACGCGCTGCGGCCAAAGACATAACAATCAAGGGGAGAAGCATCCATGCGTGGGATGAAGCGACTTGCTGCGGCCATTTTTCTGCTGAGTGGTTGCCTTGCAACCACTCTTGCGGCGGCGGATAACTATCCATCGCGCCCGATCCGCCTGGTGCACGGATTTGCCGCGGGCGGTGCGGCCGATGCGCTGTCGCGCATCATCGCCGACGGGCTCTCGAAGAAGCTCGGGCAGCCGATCATCGTCGAGGCGAAGCCCGGCGCGGGCGGCAACATCGCGGCGGATGCGATCGCAAAGGCCGCGCCCGACGGTTACACGATCGGTCTCGTCACCGGGGCGCATGCGATTTCCGCGGCGACCTACAAGAGCCTCGCCTACCAGCCCGCCGAGAGTTTCGAGATGATCT
Organism: Bradyrhizobium vignae; assembly: GCF_900324035.1. Classification (NCBI taxonomy): domain Bacteria; kingdom Pseudomonadati; phylum Pseudomonadota; class Alphaproteobacteria; order Hyphomicrobiales; family Nitrobacteraceae; genus Bradyrhizobium; species Bradyrhizobium vignae. The sequence goes on along the minus strand of NZ_LS398110.1, from coordinate 5,214,799 downwards.
CGACGCTGGTCTATTACGCGCTGGTCATCGCCGTGCGCAACGACTACCCCGCAAAATCGCTCGGCGATCTCATCACCATCGCGAAGGAGAAGCCGGGTGCACTCAGCTTCGGATCGGTCGGCTTCGGCAGCACGCATCATCTCGCCGGGGAGCTGCTGAACGCGGCGGCCGGCGTCGAGATCGTGCACGTGCCGTATCGCGGCGATTCGCAATCCATCACCGCGCTGCTCGGCGGCGAAGTGCCCATCATCGTCGGCACGCCCGTCCTGCTGGCGCCGCAGATCCAGAGTGGTGCGATCCGCGGCCTCGCGGTGACCTCGCCGACGCGCACCGCCCTGCTGCCCGATGTCCCCACGGTTCAGGAAGCCGGCATCAAGGGCTACGACGTGCGCACATGGGCAGGGCTCCTGGCTCCGAAGGGCACGCCGCCTGCGATCATGGCGACGCTCAATGCCGCGACGCTCGAGGTGCTCAGGGACCCCGAGATCAAGCAGCGTCTCGAGACGGCTGTCGGCGGCGAGGTCCGTGGCAGCTCGCCGGCGGAGATGAAGGCGCTGATCGAGACCGAGATCGTCAAATGGACCGGCGTGGTGGAGCGGGCGAAGCTCCCGAAGATCTGATCTGCGAAAGCATGCCCGCCGCTCCGCTATGCGCCCGAACGCACGCTGTCGTCCGGAGCATGCGTCGCCTCACCGTCCGCGCGATTGCGCCGGTGCCTCCTCGGGAATCGCAAAGCACGAGCTCGCGTTGATCTCGCACAGCACGTAGCTGTCGGCGCCGGCCGCATCGACATGGTCTTCCGGTTTCAAGACTGGTGTGGTTCCAAACGAAGCATGAAATTCTTTGTGAGGATTCCCGGGGGAGGGGTGAGTTGACAGCTCGGCCAGCCGGTCTTCTACTCGGCCTGTCGGGGATGTGCGATCTCCCCGTGAGGCGACATGCCCAAGAATCGCGTCCTGATCTTCACCAGGGACGCCGCATGTCATCCGACACCCCGATATCATCCAACACATCATTTCGGCTCGTCAGTCCGGCGCGGCGCGCCGGACTTCTCGATGCGTAACCTTGCGAAACGGACTTCACCTGGGGCGGGGACACAGGAGAACGACCATGCGCACACGGACAATCCTCCACGCTTTCCTCATTCTGGCGCTGACGGGCGGCGCTTCGGCCGCACGCGCGCTGACCCAGGACGAACTCATCGCCAGGATCAAGGCGGCTGGCTACACCGAGGTCAGCGACATCAAGTCGACCGCCGAGGGAACGACCGCCAAGGCGATCAAGAACGGCAAGCAGGTGCGGCTCGTCGTCGACAGTAGCGGCCAGATCAAGGAGCGGAACTGAGACGGCTCCGGAAACCGAATTCAAGCTCAAGGGAAGAGATCAATGCGCAAGACAATCTCGGCGCTGATGGCCATCGGCGCCTGCTTCATCGCGACCGCTCATGCACAGGATGTCGACTGGCAGAAAGTCGATGACGCGCTCGGCCGTAAGCCGGCCGTCACCGGCGATGTGCATCGCTACGGTTTTCCCCGCACCGACCTCACGGTGACGCTCGATGGCGTGACCATCAAGCCGGCGCTGGCGCTCGGCGGCTGGGTCGCGTTCAAGCCGGCCCATGGAGGCGTCATGGCGATGGGCGATCTGGTGCTGCTCGAATCCGAGATCAGCCCGGTCATGACGAAGATGATCGCGAACGGGCTGGAGATCACGGCCGTGCACAACCATCTGCTCGGCGCGAGCCCTGCGACGTTCTACATGCACGTGGCCGGACACGGCGATTCCGTCAGGATCGCGACGGCTCTCAAGGAGGCGCTCGCCGAAAGCAAGACGCCGCTCTCCGTGCCGGCTCCCGCGGCCCCGCCGTCTGCCGTCGATCTCGACACCGCGCAGCTCGACCAGATCATCGGCGTCAAGGGACAGGCCAATGGCGGCGTCTACCAGTTCAACGTGCCCCGCCGTGATCCCGTCACCGAGCAGGGAATGCAGCTGAGCCCGGTCGGGCCGCTGGGGGTTGCGACCGCCATCAACTTCCAGCCGACCGGCGCGGGCAAGGCGGCCATCACCGGCGACTTCGTGCTGACCGGCGACGAGGTCAACCCGGTGATCAAGGCGCTGCGATCGCATGGCATCGCCGTGACGGCGTTGCACAGCCACATGCTGGACGAGCAGCCGCGCCTGTTCTTCATGCATTTCTGGGCCAACGACGATGCGATCAAGCTCGCGAGCGGCGTGCGTGCGGCGCTGGACAAGACGGCCAGCACCAAGAGTTGAGCTCAGGGGAGGGAGCTACGAGGGAGGGGAGCTGCAGACGATGATGCTCGTCGAGCGAGGCGCGTGCTTTACGGAGTCGAAGTCATTCAGAGCATCAATTCAGTGCATGGGCGTGGAGCAAGGCGCCTTATTCGAGCGTTGTCCCGTGCAGCGCCAGGGGTTGCGATCGCTTCTGAACTCGGGTGCTGGTCTGACCCTTTCGTCGAACCGAGGAGGAAACCATGCGCGTTCTTGCAATGACAACGGCAGTTCTGCTGTCCTGTACTGTTGGTCCTTCGCTTGCCGCCGAATTGGAGAAGGCCCCGGCTCAGCCAGGTCCGGCCGCCGCTCCGGTGCTGCCGGATCAAACGCCACGGCAGGCCGAGCAGACCCGGGGGCAGGACAAGAGAGATGCCGAAGACGTCCAGATTGGCCGTGACTGGAAAGCGCAAGGTGGCAACGAAGCCGAGCACATGGGGCGAGCTGAGCCGTCCGGGCAGGATCATCAAACAGTGGGTCGAGATTGGCGGACTCATCCTGACGATCGTGAGCGGCAGTGAGTCGATAGCCGTCCCGCACAATCGCAGGCGCTCGCTGTGGTGCGGACAAGTTCAAGGATCCATTCGTTGGATCAGAGCGGAGCGCGCATCCATTTGACCATCATGATGGTTCGAAGGTGCAATTCCGAAACATTCGCATCAAGTCGGTGGTGCCGGGGTGGTCGACCTGCCTGTCCCGAAAGTCGCTTAGTTTCGTCCGCGCGGTTCGACCACTTCGCCGTCTTCCTTGACGAAGCGGCCGACAGGATTGTCCAGGAGATCGATCACGGCTTCCGACGGCCGGCACAAGCGCGTGCCCTTCGGCGTCACCACGATCGGACGGTTGATGAGAATGGGATGGGCGACCATGAAATCGAGCAGTTGGTCGTCCGTCCATTTTGGGTCATCCAGGCCGAGCTCCTTATAGGGTGTCCCTTTCTCACGCAGCAGCGCGCGGACCGGAATGCCCATTGTCGCGATCAGCTCCTTGAGCTTGTCCCGCGACGGCGGCGTCTTGAGATATTCGACGACGACGGGCTCGGTGCCGCTCTGCCGGATCATCGCCAGCGTGTTGCGCGAGGTGCCGCAGGCGTGGTTGTGATAAATGGTGACGGTCATCGGGTTGTCTCCGTGATTGCGACTGAGGCGGACGCGCGTGAGCGTCCGAGCAGCCAGTTCATCAGCAGCATGCCGGCGAAGGCGCCGCACAGCTCGGCAAGGATGAAGCCGGGCAGGTCGGCGGGACGGATGCCGGAGAACGTGTTTGTCAGCGACCTCGCAATGGCCACGGCCGGATTGGCGAACGAGGTGGAGGCCGTGAACCAATAGGCCGCGGTGATATAGAGGCCCACCAGCCAAGGCACTGCCGTCCGCTGAAACCGGATGCCGGCCAGGATCGTCGCAACCAGCCCGAAGGCGGCCACCGCTTCGGCGAACCATTGCGGCCTTCCGGTTCGAATTTTCGTCGAGAGGTCGAGCAGGGGCAGGGCGAACATCAGATGCGCCGCCACCGTCCCCGCGATGCCGCCGGCGATTTGCGCGATGACATAGAGCGCAGCCTCGTTCGCCGGCAGCTCGCGCTTGCCGGTGAAGACCAGTGTCACGGCGGGATTGAAGTGTGCGCCTGAGACCGGGCCGAGCACCGTGATCAGGACAACCAGAATGGCGCCGGTCGGCAAGCTATTGCAGAGCAGGGCAAGGGCGACGTCCTTGGTCAGCGTTTCCGCCATGATGCCGGAGCCGACCACGGTGGCGACGAGAATGCCCGTGCCGAGCGCTTCGGCGGCGAGGCGCCGCGAGAGAGCGAAATTGTCCATCAGCGGGCTCGCCCTCTGGGTTTCGGTGAGCAGCACGATTGCAGGGTCTCGACGACAGGCTCGCAAACTTCCGGCCGGCCGCCGCAGCAATCGCGCAGCAGGAAGACGGCAACATCACGAAATTCGCCGAGACTGGCGCGATAGATGATCGAGCGGCTGTGCCGCTCCGAAGACACGAGGCGGGCGCGGCTCAGTATCGACAAATGCGCCGACAGCGTGTTTTGCGGGACTTCCAGCAGGCGCGCGAGGTCGCCGGCCGCAAGACCTTCAGGCTCGTGTCTGACCAGCGTCCGGAACGCCTCCAGACGGGTGGGTTGGGACAGCGCGGCGAGTGCCAGGACAGCTTTCTCTATTTCCATATATCTGGAGTTACGGAACTATGGGCGCCGCGTCAACCGGAGATCCGGTCCGGCCATTCATGCGCTTTATCGGTTCGCAGCCGATCGGCTCAGAACCCTGCGCGGCGCCACGAGCCTTGCCAATCCCGGGAAGACCGCAAAAGAGCCGGCGTCATCTTCGGCCGCTACGGTTGCGGAGGAAAGCGGTCGAATGCCGGCAGTTCGTGCGCCCGCTTCATCCAGCGCAGCCGCTCGGCGACCTGGATCTGCATCGTCACAGGCACGGCCTCGGGATCATCGTAAGTCGCGCTCTGGATGTCGACGATACCAGGCATGCTGGCGTTGAAATAGAACAGGCCGGTTCCGCAGTCGGCGCAAAAGTGCCGCCGGACATGTTCCGAAGACCGGTACACCTTCGGCTCGCCCTTCGTCACCTTGACGGCATCCTCCGCGTACATCGTCCAGCCGACGACTGGGGCGCCGGCGTGGAGCCGGCAATCGCGGCAGTGGCACAGCGCGTGGACCATCGCGTCGCCCTGGACCTCATAACGGATTGCGCCGCAGTGACAGCCGCCGGTGATGGTGCTCATGCGTACCTCCGATTCAAGATCGGTTTTTCAAATCGATAGCTCACGACATTTGCGACTGCAACGCGGCGAGTGATTTGCGATTGCGTCCATCTGTCGCCTGACAGCTCCTGCCATCGGAGCCACCCAGACCGCGGGAAATGCAGGGAGGCGCCGCAGTTCCGCGCGCCCGAGCTTGAATGAGTCCCGACGACGCGCTGTGCCGCACGGCTGCGTTTCGGCCAATGCCGGTCAGGATACGATTTCGCACACGGGCGGATGGAGCCTGACAGGCGTGCTTCCCTAACGCTCCTATTGACTCGCATCGCGAATGAGCAAATCCTTCCAACACGCAATTGTCATCGCCCATTTCAGCACGACGAACTTCGGCGCTTCGGCCTTTGTCGGCGCCATCCGACCAAATTATTCTGAACAGAAACGGAGGGGCCCATGCGCGCGCTCGCCTTGAGAACCGTCTCTCTTCTCGCCATCGCGACCCTGGGCTCGATCTCCGCCACACCTGCGGCACGCGCGGAGGACGGGACCGACCAGCAGTTTGGCAAGGTCCACTTCCAGACCTCCTGCAACGAGGTGGCGCAGCGCCGCTTTGACCGCGGGATGCGCTATCAGCACTCGTTCTGGTACCGGCCCGCGAAAGAGATTTTCGAGGAGACATTGCAGGCCGATCCCGACTGCGCGATCGCCTATTGGGGCATTGCCCTGAGCCTGCTGTACAACCCGCATTTTCCCGCCCCGAAGGAAAACCTCGCCGAGGGCCTCGCGGCGCTGCAGAAGGCCAAGGCACTCGGCGCCAAGAGCGAACGCGAACGTGACTATATCGACGCGCTGCTGGCGTTCTATTCGGGCGACGAAAAGACGACGTTTGGCCAGCGCGCGCAGGCCTATCTCAAGGCAACCGAAGCCGTCGCCGCGCGCTATCCCGACGATGACGAGGCGCAGATCGCCTACGCCATCACGCTGAATGTCACGGCCTCACCAAACGACAAGACCTATGCCAACCAGCTCAAGGGCGCGGCCATCCTGGAGCCGATCTTCAAGCGGCAGCCACGGCACCCCGGCGTCGCCCATTATCTGATCCACCTCTACGACTATCCGGCGATTGCCGAGAAAGGCCTCGACGCCGCCAAGCGGTATTCCGAGATCGCGCCGGCGGCGCCGCACGCTTTGCATATGCCGTCGCACATCTTCACGCGCGTCGGCTACTGGAACGAATCCATCGAGGCCAATAGCCGTTCCGCCAAGGCTGCCAAGGAGGGCAAGGATCCCAGCGAGCAGCTGCATGCCGACGACTATATGGTCTACGCCCTGCTCCAGCTTGCGCAGGACAGCCGAGCCCGCGACGTCATCGCGGACATGGTTGCGACCACGGGCTATGCACCTTCCGTGCGCGCCGGTCCCTACGCGATAGCGGCCAGCCAGGCGCGCTATATGGTCGAGCGCGGTGATTGGCAGGGCGCCGCCGCGCTGAAGGTCGAGCCGAGCCGATTTGCCTATGTCGATGCGATCACCTGTTTCGCCCGCGCCCTTGGCGCCGCGCGCTCCGGCAATGCAGACGCAGCAACGGCTGATATCGCCAAGCTGGCGGAGCTGCGCGACAAGCTGCAGCAGGACAAGGACGCCTATTGGGCCGAGATCGTCGACATTCAGCGGCAGGTCGCCACGGCCTGGCAGCTCAATGCCCAAGGGAAACAGGCGGAGGCGTTGGAAGCGATGCGCCTTGCCGCCGATGCCGAAGACAAGACCGAAAAATCCATCGTGACGCCGGGACCGCTTGCCCCGGCACGCGAGCTTTACGGAACCATGCTGCTCGAGCGCGGCATGGCGACAGAAGCATTGGCCGCGTTCGAAAGCACCATGCGCAAGGAGCCGAACCGCTTCGGCGCGACGATCGGCGCCGCTCGCGCCGCCGAGAAGGCGGGTGATGCGGTGAAGGCACGCCAGTACTACGCGAAAGTCGTCGACATGGCGCGCAATGGCGACTCCTCGCGGGAGGACCTCGCGGCGGCGCGAAAGTTCATGGCTCAGAATTAGTAGAAGTGCCGCGACAGCTGCCATGCGCCTGACAAGCAAATTTATTGCGATCAGCGCAGCCGCCGCACTGCTCTGCGCAGCCGCTGCGTTCTGGATATCGCGATCCGGCGAACCGGCCCGCACAACAGCGGCGTCCGGCGATGTCCGCCCGGTGTGGACGGAAACCGACTGGCCTTTCGCCGCAGATCCCTGGGGGAAAGGAAAGGCGTTCCGCTGCAAGGCCGAGGATTGCGGCGGCGAGGTCCAGCTCTACGTTCGCGCCAAGCTCGGCTTCTGCAATTGCGCCACCGGCATCGCCGACGATGGCGACCTCGAGCAAATGGGCGACCTGGCGCTGATCGGCAAGGCAACGCCAATCGCTGCCGGCCGAGAGATCGTCGTCGGTGCGATGCGCGGCCGCAGCCGGGCTTATCGCATCGAGGGACATCGCAATGCCGCGCTCTCACTCGCCTTCAATCAGCGCTGCGACATGGTGGCCGCGACGGCCTTGGTTGGACAGGGCGCGCCCGCGTCACTGGAGCCGGCGGTGCTGGCGTTCCTCAATAGCGACCGCATGTTGAAATGGGCCGAGATCGCGCTTGGGTTATGACGCAAGGCAATTCGGCTTCCGTCGCCCCGAGAACCGCATTCTGATCGAGCTGCCACGACTACGCCTGGGACAAGCCCAAGCGTACGTTGAGACTGCAATTCGCAGAAACTACTGTCGTGCCGCGCCGCTGGCCCCGGGGATTTGCCCCCCGAACTTTGACGGGCCGGTGCCGCTGACGCTCGTCGGCCCGCCGGCCGTCCCATTCGGGTCGGTTCTGGCGGCGGTCGGGCCGGGGCCGTGCATCATGTTCATCGAATTGAACCACCCGTGGTGGTGATGGCGTTTGGCGCTATGGGCCGAGGCATAGCCGGTCGAGCAGGCCAGTAAGATCGCCAAAGTAAGCGTTGCTGTTTTCATCTGTGTTTCCTCTCCAGTTGAGGAAACGGCGTGGGCAAGCGACTTGTTCCAAGCTGGTGCCGCGCCGCTTTCGCCAAGGAATCGGCACCATCCACACCCACGACAGTATCGACTGCGCAAAGCGAGATCTCTGCGAATGGATATTTCGAATGAGGCCGTGATCCGGCGACGGTCGATGCCATCCTGCGTGAGTTGGACGGGGTCGATGTGCTCGTCAACAACGCCGACTTCGGCTTCTACGGTCCAGACCGTATTCATGTGACATAAGGGCGTCCTCGGATGTGTTTGATCGACAGCCGAGGGTCTCACGCCGGAAATGATACGCAGCAGATCGCAGACCATTAGCCGACCTCCACAAGCCGGCTCCGCTAGCTTTCCGGAAGGCGCGGTGGAAGCAAAATCACGGCTGCCAGCGTTCCCAATGCGCACGCCAAGCCAGTGCCCACGAAGGGCCAGAAGTATGCCACAGCTCGATCCGAGGAACTCAGTAGCGCTCCAAACGCCGCGATACCGACGGCAAAGCCCGCTTGTCGCATGACGATGGTCACCGCCGATGCCATGCCGGCTTGCTCACTAGGAACCAAGGCAACGACGACACCGGACAACTGAGGATGTGCCAGGGCGGCGCCGAGTCCGACGACAATCATAGCCAATATCACTGGCCATTGATTTGGGGTGCCGTTGGCTGTCAGCGCCGCAACGAAACCTGCGCTCCCGATGGTCATGATCGCGAGAGCCAATGTGAAATACCATCGCCATCCGAGCGCGGGTACAATTCTGCCCCGAGCGGTGGCACGAACAACATTGGCAAGGTTGCCGCCAACATGACGATGCCGCCCGTGTCGGCGCTCACGCCAAGGGACGCGCTGAGAAACGGCGGCAGGTAGACGAGCATGGCCCAGTACCCGATCGAAACCGCGGCGAGAAGCACAGCAATCCCAACCATCGCGGGACGCAAAAGACGACTGGGTCGAAGATGGGCTGCGCACGCCTTCTTTGTTGAAGCGCGAAGACGAAAAATAGCACGAGTGCAATGCCACAGCCGACCACGAGCGTCATCCTTGCAGTCCGACCGTAGAGAAGAGCCTCTATCAGCACGAAGAGGGCAGCTGTCAGGATGATCATCCCGACGAAGTCGAGCGGACGAGGTGAAGGCTCCTTTGCTTCGCCAACAAGATGGGGGATGCCCCAGGCAACTAAGACGCAAGCCGGAATATTCGCCAGGAATATCCAACGCCACCCGAGCCAGGACGAGACAATGCCGCCGAGCGTGGGGCCCAATGGAGGGGCTCGTTACTGTTGCGGCGCTTGACCATAGCCGGTGTGAAGGGCTCATCTATGCGGCAACTGGGACGTGTAGATGATGGGGAAGTGGCAGACTATGACTGCTGGGCTTGCATTGATACAGACTAATCCTAAGCGGGAAGCCGATAGAAGGATCTGGCGTGTTGCTGGGCCTGCCATGCTGGCCAACATATCGGGCGCTTTAGTCGGAATCGTCGATATCTGGGCGATCGGTCACCTTGGCAGTGAAGCTCCGTTGGCCGGCCTGGCAGTCGGCACGTTCTTTATGATCAACCTCTATGTGTTGTTCAGCTTCCTCTATATGAGCACCGTTGGTTTTGTGGCCCAATCCTTTGGATTCGGTCGGCGTCGGCAGATTATCGAAGTTACAATGCGCTCCCTCGTCATGGCCGCTGGATTGGGGCTCCTGGTAGCTCTTCTATCTCCCGTACTTCGGGAACTGACCGTGCGTGTCTGGAATCCGTCGCCGGAAGCAGCCGAAGCTGCCAGTACCTATCTCGGAATTCGGATGCTGAGCGCGCCTGCAATCTTCATGAGCATGTCAATTGAAGGCTTTCTGATCGGTACTCAACGGGCGCGAATTTCATTGGGCCTCGATCTTATCCTGAATGCTCTAAATACCTTGCTTACTGTGACTTTTGTCGTCGGGCTGGGATGGGGGGTTGCTGGTGCGGCTACCGGTAACTTGATTGCCGAATGGGGCGCCGCAGCGGCAGGGGTTGCGTGGTTGGTGCGGCTAATTCGTCCCGCCCGTTCGGCAGCCACCGTTCGGCGCGCCGGGTTCTGGCACCTGGCGCATTTCCGCGAGCAAGCGACAGTCAACACTTTCCTTTTTATGCGAACTTTGTGCGTCCAGATCGTGTTTGCGATGATGTCAGTTTGTGGCGCACGCTTGGGTGATGAGGTGTTGGCCGCGAACCACGTTTTGCTCCAACTGGTCTTTGTGGCCACGCTAGCGATCGTTGGGATGAGCAGCGCGACCCAAACCTTGATCGGCGAGGCCACGGGGGCCGGCGACCGTGCTCTCTTTTATTTCTGGTCGGCGCGAACGGCGTTCTGGTCTTTTGTGGTCGCGATGGCCATGACGCTTGTCTACGGTATCGGTGGAGGAGCGATCGTGGCAGCATTTACCAACGTCGAGGGGGTGCTTGCCGCGGCTGAGCGGCAGCTCCACCTCGTCGCTTTGTGGCCAGTGCTAGCGGTGTGGAGCTATCAATTTGACGGGATATTCATCGGGGCAACTTCCGCTAAGCCAATGCTTTGGGGGGCAGCCGCAGGAGCCTTAGTTTTTGTCGTTCTGCAACGGTTGCTCGTAGGTCCGTTAGGCAACGAAGGTTTGTGGATCGCTTTCATCCTGTTTTTCATCACCCGCGGAGTCGTGTTAGTCGCCTGCTACAGAGGCTTAGGTCAAAAGATAGGGCAACCACGAGCTCGCGAGAATGACGTGTCGCGTGTCGCATTCTAGAGTCGGAGAACGGTATCAAGGGCCTGAGGCTACTCCTGGCTCTACCGCAGTTGCAATGACATTCACTGTCCGCTTTCCGCAAAGATACCGATCGGACTGGCTTGGCACGATGAAGCATGCCCCCATGCGGTTAGAGCAGGGAGGCTTGCCGCGTCTACTCGGAAAGGCGAGTTCAATCGCTTCTCGTTCGGTCTACCACCACGAAGATTACGCCATTCAAGTGATGACTGAGAAAGACATCTGCGTAGCTAGAAGCGACTTAGTCGCTTCGAAGCGACAAACAATCTGAAGGAAACAGAGCGCAAATGGAGCGAACTAACGAGCATCGCAACGCTCCTTCACATTATGACCTGCTGCTGACTATGCTCCGTGCTCCCAAATGAAAACACCCGCGACGGATTGCTCCGCGCGGGTGTGACGAACTCTCGATGATGCCAGTATGCCCCTGTTTTGCCCGACGAGTCAAAGGGAGCGTACACGTCCGTCCGGTGGCTTCGTCATCGCCGACCGAAGAACGTAATGATTTCAATGCCCCCGCTACTGTGCATGGGGTTGTTTTCGCAGTTTTTGTCTTGCACTGCCGATATGGCAGCGCTCAACGGCGGCCGCGCGGCGTCTCGGCCTTGGCCGGCGGCTCGGTCTGCGGCGCGCAGGTCGCAGCTGCAAGCGTTGCTTGCGCCTGCTGCATCAGGCTGGGCTCCGGGGCGAGTGCCTTCATCAGGATCAGGCCGGTGGTGCTGGGAGAGTCGATGATCAGGCGGTCGGCTGCGGTGACCTCTTCGTCCTCGGGCAGCTCGTTGTGCTGCGCTTCCGTCATCAGGTCGAGCTCGATCACCTTCTTGCCGGCCGAGCGGTCGTTGATGGCGTAGTAGGCGATCTCGTTACGGGTGTAGAACGACACCGAGGTGTAGGCCTGGCTCACCGGCACGGTGAGCTTGATCGGCCCGCCCGAGAGGTCATAGCGGCAGATCGCCAGCGCAAAGGCCGGGTCCATGAACGGCATCGGCGAATTGTTGGGGTCGGCGAGGGGAAGCTGGGTGACGGCGTTCACCTTCGTCATCGGCGTCAGCCGCGAATAGGCATCCTGCGTGGCGATCCGCGGCAGCGCCAGCACGCTGACGAGATGGACCACGAGGCCCAGCACCACGCCGGCGATGATGGTGAACGCGAGCCGGATCATGAGCAGCCCACCGTGGTGATGCTCGGCATCGGCGCATCGCGCTGGGTGCGCGTCGCAACGCCGACCGGCGTGTCGTAGAGGCGCAGCATCAGCGCGTAGCGCTCGATGCCGCCGGTCGGCAGCCAGTTGCCGGCGCGCGAGCGCGAGGCGATGCGGATCTCGAACGAGCCGTCGGAGGAGCGCACGATCTCCTGGCTGGTGAAGCCGTAGCGGGCAAGCGAGTTGGCGACGAGATGGCCCTTGCGGTCGTACAGCGTCAGCGTCCAGAACCGCGCCGGCGGCGTCACGCCGGAGACGACGACGTCACAGCGGCCGTCGAGCGCCTTCTTCTGGTCGTCGGTGGTGGCGGTGAAGGCGACGCCGTCGCCGGTGCCGATCGGCAGCTCGCCGTTGCGAACGATGGTGGCACGCGAATAGGGGTCGACGTCGGCAGTGCCGGTGCGCGGCCGCGCCGTCCAGGCGCCGATGGTCAGTGCGCCGATCTCGGTGCCGCGCGTCGTCGTCATCCAGGTCGCACCCAAGCCGACCACCGTCGCGAGGAGAAGCGCCGTCAATGTGATCAGGATCAGCCGCACGGGTTTCGATCAGTTCTTGCGCGGAGCGGATGCGTTGGCATTCTCTTCCGCATAATTCTGCGGGAAGGCGAGCGCGCTCGTCGACGAGGCCGGCTTGCTGTCATTTGCCGTCGATTTGTTCGCAGTCTTGGCCGCATCATCAAGCAGCTTCTCGACGCGCACAAGGATGTCGGCGCCGCGCTTGGTCAGTACCGGCGGCGGGCCGGGCTTGGTCTCCAGCACCTTCGGCGCCGCATTGGCTTGCGCGTTGCTCACAGGCTGCGGCGGCAGCTTCTGACCCATGCCGATGCCGGGGATCTCCCGGACCTCGACGCCCTGATGCGCGGCGACCATGATGTCGTGCCAGGTCTGCGCCGGCAGCGAGCCACCGGTCATGCGGTTGGTCGGCGAATAGTCGTCGTTGCCGTACCACACCGCGCAGGTGAAATTGCCGGTGTAGCCGACGAACCAGGCGTCGCGATACGCATTGGTGGTGCCGGTCTTGCCCGCAGTCGGAATGCCGTCGAGCGCCGCGCGTCGCGCGGTGCCTTCGCTGACGACGTGGCTCATCATGCCCGCCATGTCGGCGGCGATGTTCGGCGGAATCGCCTGCTTCGGCTTCGGGCCGTCGCGATCCCACCGCCAGACGAGATCGCCGGCGCCGGTACGCACCTCCAGCACTGTATGCGGCGTCACCGCCTTGCCGCGGTTCGGGAAGGTCGCGTAGGCGACGGCATGCTCGAGCACGGTGACTTCGTCCGAGCCGATCGGCAGCGACGGCGTGTCGGGCAACGGCGCCTTGATGCCGAAGCGGCGGGCGACTTCGACGATCTTGGCGCGGCCGACCTTGGCCGGGTTCGGCGCCTTCGGCTGCTCCCGCCGGCCGATCTCGATCGACAGCTTCACCGGTACGACATTGATCGAGCGCGTGATCGCCTGCGTCAGCGTCACCGAGCCGGAATAGGAATGGCCATAGTTCTGCGGGCACCAATTGCCGATGCAGACCGGGCCGTCGACCACGATCGAGTTGGGCGTGAAGCCGTTCAAGAGCGCCGTGGTGTAGACGTAAGGCTTGAACGACGAGCCGGGCTGGCGATAGGCGTCGGTGGCGCGGTTGAACTGGCTGGCGCCATAGTCGCGGCCGCCGACCATGGCGCGGATGCCGCCATCGAGGTCGGCGACGACGGTCGCCGCTTGCGTTGCGTGATAATCGCGGCCGAACTGGCGCAGCTGGTTCTCGATCGCGTCTTCGGCGGCCTTCTGCACGTTGGTGTCAATCGCGGTGCGGACCACGAAGACGCGCTCGGTGTAGGACTTCGGGAAGGTGTCGACCAGCTTGCGCATCTCGTCGAAGGCATAGTCGAGATAATAGTTCGGCGATGCCTCGTCGCGGCGGTCGACGGCGAAGGCCGGGTTGCGGCGGGCGCCGAACACCTGGCCCTCGGTCATGAAGCCGGCATCGACGAGGTTGTCGAGCACGACGTTGGCGCGGGCGCGGGCGGCGGGCAGGTTGATGTGCGGGGCGTATTTCGTCGGCGCCTTGAACAGGCCGGCGAGCATCGCCGCTTCCGCCAGCGTGACGTCGCGCGCCGACTTGTTGAAGTAGAAATGCGCCGCGCCGTCGACGCCGAAGGTGCCGCCGCCCATATAGGCGCGGTCGAGATAAAGCTTGAGGATCTCGTTCTTGGTCAGGCGCCATTCCAGCCAGACCGCGAGGAAGGCTTCGTTGACCTTGCGCTCGATGGTGCGCTCGTTGCTCAGGAACAGGTTCTTGGCGAGCTGCTGGGTGATCGAGGAGCCGCCCTGGCGCACGCCGCCGGCCTGGGCGTTGGTGACGAGCGCGCGCGCGGTGCCGGCGATGTCGATGCCGAAATGCTCGTAGAAGCGGCGGTCCTCGGTCGCCAGCGTCGCCTTGATCAGAACGTCGGGGAAATCTTCCAGCGGGATCGAGTCGTTGTGCTTGATGCCGCGGCTGCCGATCGGGCTGCCGTAGCGGTCGAGGAACGTCACCGCGAGGTCGGACTTCTTCAGCCAGTCCTCGTCCGCGGTCTCGCGGAAGGCGGGAATGGCGAGGGTGAGCATCACGACCAGGCCGCCGAGCCCGAGGGTTGCCGCCTCAGACAGCGGCTCGATGAACACCCAGCGCTTCCAGCGCCCGACATAGAAGCGGTCCATGAAGGTCGAGTAGCGCTCGTAGAGCTCGCGGATGCCCTTGGCCGAGGAAAACAGCGAGGAGTCGATGCGCGCATCGAGGTCGAGGAAGAAATTCCGGACCCTCTGCTTCCAATGCGGTGGTATGATCTGGCGCACCTAGAACCCTTGAGGCTTGCTTCGAAAGCGTTCAAGCACCCGGCCGGGGCGGCATCGAGACGTCTTGCGGGAATGTTGCGGCAAACCCAAGGCGCCCGGCCAGCATCCGAGGGACTTGCTTTTTCTTCTAGCCGAGCGGGGCCTATAAACCAATGGTCACGCTCGGGATTTTGAACAACAGGTCCAATTGACCCCGGTTCTTTACGGGCTTCAAAGGGGCCTCGCTTGCACCCTTGCCGCCGCGCGCCCTAGATGGGGTTGCCGTAGCTCTTTCGAATTGTTGTTGAGGCGTATGACCGCAGCTCCCAAACGACCTTCCGGCCAGGAAGGATTCTTCTGGAAAACCAAGACGTTGGAAGAGATGTCTGGGGACGAATGGGAGAGCCTGTGCGACGGCTGCGGTCGCTGCTGCCTGAACAAGCTCGAGGACGAGGACACCGGGCATATCTATTTCACCCATATCGGCTGCAAGCTGCTCGATGGTGCCAGCTGCGCCTGCAAGGACTATCCGAATCGTTCCGACAAGGTTCCGGACTGCGTCCGCCTGACCCCGGCCAATGTCCGCACCCTGAACTGGCTGCCGCCGAGCTGCGGCTACAAGCTCGTCGCGGAGGGGCGCGACCTCTATTGGTGGCATCCGCTGGTGTCGGGCGATCCCAACACCGTGCATGAAGCCGGCGTCTCCGTGCGCGGCCGGGTGGAGGGCAGCGAGGAAGAGGTCCCGGACGAGGAGCTCGAGGACCACATCGTGCAATGGCCGGCGACCTTGCCGAAACGGGCCCGCCTGAAGCGACGCCCGAAGGACTGATCCGCCGCGCGATCGGATCACGTCTTCGGGATGGCCCCGGGGCGGGATGCACCCATGCGCCGCGGTGCCTGCCTGGGAAAAGCTTTGCTGTCTACATTGCGCTGCATAGAACGATTCCTTCGCGGCGTTGCGCCGCCACATGACGTCCGATCGAGATGAACAAGTTCGAACGGCAGAGCGCTGCCGACGTCCAAACGTTGCCTGAGGACATCGCCGAAGAGCTGTCCCGCCTTCCCAGCGAAGTGTTGAGCGTCGATGATGCGCCGTCCATCGCGCCGCCGGTGCCGCTGTCACGGGACGAGGTCCGCACCATCGTCATCAGCTTGATGCTGACCATGTTTCTGGCAGCGCTGGACCAGACCATCGTGGCGACTGCGCTGCCGACCATCGGACGCCAGTTTCAGGACGTCTCCAATCTTTCCTGGGTGATCACCGCCTATCTGCTCGCCTCGACTGCGGTCGCGCCGGTGTTCGGCACACTGAGCGACATCTACGGCCGCCGCGTCATGATCATCATCTCGCTCAGCCTGTTCGTCGCGGGCTCGGTGCTGTGCGCGATCGCGCCGAACATGCCGATGCTGATCCTGGCGCGCGGGCTTCAGGGCCTCGGCGGTGGCGGCATCATGCCGGTAGTGCAGACCGTGATCTCCGACGTCGTCAGCCCGCGCGAGCGCGGGCAATACCAAGCCTATTTCTCCAGCGTCTGGATGGTCGGCGGCATCCTCGGCCCGGTCATCGGCGGCGTCTTCGCCGAGCATCTGCACTGGTCGATGATTTTCTGGATCAACCTGCCGCTTGCGGCCGCCGCGCTCGCTCTGCTGCTGCCCAAGATGAGCAAGATCCCGGTGTTCCACCGCAAGCGCAAGGTCGACTGGCTCGGCGGGGTTCTGCTGATGGCTGCCGCCGTCGTCTTCATGCTGGTGCTGACCTGGGGCGGTACGCGCTATGCCTGGCTATCACCGATCGTGCTTGCGATGGTGGGCGCCGCCGTCGCGCTCGCGATGACATTCGTGTGGCACGCCCGGCGCGCCGACGAGCCGTTTCTGCCGCTGCCGTTGCTGACAGGATCGGTGGCGCCTTTCGCGCTGACGGCCGGCGGCTGCGGGTTGGGGGCGATCACCGGCCTCACCGTGCAGCTGCCGCTCTATTACGAGCAGGTCTATCATCTCACCGCCAGCGAGGCGGGGCTTGCCCTGATTCCGCTCGCTGCGGTCTCGACCTGCGGCGCGGCGATTGCCGGCCGCACCATGGCGCGGGCCAAGCACTACAAGCGCGTCGCCATCGTCGGCACGTCCTGGGCTGCGCTGTGCGGATTCGGGCTCACGGTCACCACCTTGCCGCTCTGGGGCCTGCTGTTGCTGATGGCCGCGTTCGCGCTTGGGCTCGGCACGACCTTCCCGGTGTGCGTGGTCTCGTTGCAGAATTCGGTCGCGCGTCCGCAAGTCGGCACCATTACCGGTGCGATGAACTTCTTCCGCTCGCTGATGTCCTCGTTCACGGTCGCCGCGTTCGCAGCGATCCTGCTCATCGCACTCGGTACCGACCTCCCGCTCGCCGGCGAGCATCACGCCGCGGGCGCCGTCGCGATACCCGCCGACGACATGCGGCACGCTTTCCGCTACGTGTTCGGCGCCGCCACCGCGCTGATGACCACCGCTGCGCTGTGCCTGATCGCGATGGAGGAGCGGCCGCTGGCCGGGCCCTCGGTCCAGCAATCCGTCGAGATGGCCGAGTAAGTCTCAGCGGCTTGCGCCCGGGAAGCTGCTCTTCCGCGGCAGCCGGATCGTGAACTCTGTAAACGCGCCGGGCTCCGTCGCGACGTCGATCGTGCCGCCGTGCTGCTTCACGACGATGTCGTGGCTCATCGACAGCCCGAGCCCGGTGCCTTCGCCGGCCGGCTTGGTGGTGAAGAACGGATTGAACATCTTCTCCTTCACCTCGTCCGGAATGCCGGTACCGTTGTCGCGGATGGTGATCTCGATGTGATCGCCGCGATCTCGCGTCGCGGCGATTACCGTCGGCTCGTAGTCGGCGGCCACATCCGCCTTGCGCCTGGTGACCGCGTGGAAGCCGTTCGAGATCAGGTTCAGCAGCACGCGGGTGATCTCCTGCGGAAACACTTCGGCGTGTCCCGCCGCAGGATCGAGCTCGCGCTTCAGCGTCACGTGGAATCCCGGCTTCTCGGCGCGTGCGCCATGATAGGCGAGGTTGAGGCTCTCCTCGACCAGCGCGTTGATGTCGCTCAGCCCATGCTCGCCGCCGCCTTCGCGCGAATGCAGCAGCATGTTCTTGACGATGGAATCGGCGCGGCGGCCGTGCTGCACGACCTTCTGCAGATTGTCCTTCAGAAGCCCCGTCAGCTCGTCGACCTCCGCGCGGAGATCGCCTGCGAGGGGGACCGGCGCGAGCACCTCGTTCAGCTCCGCAGTCAGCTCGGCGGAGAGCGATGCGAAATTATTGACGAAGTTGAGCGGGTTCTTGATCTCATGGGCAATGCCGGCAGTGAGCTGGCCGAGCGAGGCCAGCTTCTCGGTCTGAATCAGCCGGTCTTGTGCTGCGCGCAGATCATCGAGCGATTTGGCAAGCTCGCTGGTGCGGTCCTGCACCTCGTTGAACAGGCGGGTGTTCTCGACCGCGATCACGGCCTGGTCGGCAAAGGTCTTGAGCAGGTTGATCGCCTTGTGGGGGAAATGCCCGGGCTCCCGCCGCGTGACGGCGATGGTGCCGATCGTGACGCCGTCGCGCAGCATCGGCACCACCAGGATGCTGCGATAGCCACGCGTCCGTGCCAGCTCCTTCATGGCCTCGGTGAGATCAGGCTCGTTCTGCATGTCGCTGCGGAAGGCATACTCGCCGCTCCGCGCCACCCGGCTGTGAATGCCTGACGAAGATAGCGGCGTCGGGAAGGAGCTGAGCAGATCGGCATTGCCGGCTTCGTTGTCGGTGGTGAAGGCGGCCAGATGCAGCATACCGTCAATGACGCGAGTGACGGTAGAGGAGTGCCCGCCGATCAGCGCCTTGGCGCTGTCGGAGATGGCCTGGAACACCGGCGTGACATCCGACGGTGAGGCCGCGATCACCTTGAGGATGTCGGCGGTCGCGGTCTGACGTTCCAGTGCCTCCCTGGTCGCGTTGAACAGGCTGACATTCTTGATCGCGATCACGGCCTGGTCCGCGAAGGTCTGCAGCAGCCGCACGTGATGCTCGGCGAACGCGCCGGTCGCGCGGCGCGTGGCGATGATGATGCCGATGGCCTCGCCCTCGCTCATGAGCGGCGTGAACAGCATGCTGCGATAGCCTCGGGCACGCGCGATGTCGCGCGCGGCCGGCTCGAGCTCGGTGTCGGGAAGTTGCGCGGCGGCGCCATTGGCCACGAGCTGGTAGGGCGGGAACTGTGTGAACGGCACCGGGAAGGAAGCCTGGAGCACGCGATCGCCGGCCGGATCGGTCGGCGTGAATGCCGCAAGGTGCGCGGCACCGTCGGTATAGCGCAGCACCGCGGTGGAGAAGCCGCCGATCAGCCGGTTGGCATTGGTGGCGATGGCATCGAACACCGGCTGCACGTCGGACGGGGAGGCCGCCATCACCTTCAGGATCTCCGCAGTGGCGATCTGGCGTTCGAGCGTTTCCTTGGTCTCGTTGAACAGTCGCGCATTCTCGATCGCGATCACGGCCTGGTCGGCGAAGGTCTGGAGGAGTTGTACGAGGTCGGCCGCGAACGCGCCCGGCTCGGCGCGCGTGACGCTGATCATGCCGACCGGCGTGCCCCGGTTCATCAGCGGCATGAACAGCACGCTGCGGAAGCCGCGCAGCCGCGCCAGCTCCCGGTTCAGCTCCGGGACGTCAGCGGCCTCGCTGTCGGGAAACTGGATCGTCTCGCCGCCACGCACCAGCGCAAAGGTCGGGAAGTCCGCGATCTTGCGCGGGAACGACGCCTTGAGCCTTTCGTCCGCCTCCGCGTTGGTCGGCGTGAACGCCACGAGATGCAGCTCGTCGGCGATGAATTGAAGCACGGTGGCGGAGAAGCCGCCGAGCAGGCGCTTCGAGCTGGACGCAATCGCCGCAAAGACCGGCCGGGCGTCGGAGGGCGACGCCGCGATGGTGCGCAAAATCTCGGCGCTTGCGCTCTGGCGATCGCGTGCAATCGCAAGCTCACTGCGCAGCTGCGCATTCTCGGCTGCGGCCGACTGCAATCGGCGCTCGAGTTCCTCGATTTCGTTCGAAGGGGTGGTCATTCCTCATCCGGCTTGATGCCGCGACATGCGCGGCACCGGGCCGGATTATCACATCTTCTGTGGCTGGAGCCAGCGCCAGTGGTCTTGCCATTGGGGGCCCTGCCGACCTCACGTCCCCGGCCGTGACACCTCGGTCTCCTTGCTGGTGATGAACTCCAGTAGCACCGGCACGCCTTCCCTTGTCTTCTGGATACCCCGCTTGATGGCGGGCACGATGTCCTCTGGCCTCTCCACCCGCTCGCCATAGCCGCCGAAGGCGCGTGCCATCGCGGCGTAGTCGCCGGAAATGTCGGTCGAGCGATACTTTTCGGTCGAGACCGGCATCACCTTCAACTCGATCGCCATCGAGAAATTGTTGAGCAGGATCGACATGATCGGGATGCGTTCGCGCACCGCGGTCTCGAAATCCATGCCGGTGAAGCCAATCGCCGCATCGCCCCAGACGTTGATGCAGAGCTTGTCGGGTCTTGCCAGCTTGGCGCCCATCGCCAGCCCAAGGCCATAACCGAGCTGCGTCGTCTTGCCCCAGCCGAGATAGGTGAGGGGCTCGACCGCCTTCCAGAACGGCGAGAGCTGGTCGCGCGGGCTGCCGGCGTCATGCGTGATGATGGTGTTGTGGATGTCGACGGTGTGCTGCAAGTCCCAGAGTACGCGATAGGGGCTGAGCGGCACGTCGTTGCTGGCCAGCTTCGGCATCCATTTCGCCAGCCACTCCTTGTGCGAGGCCGCGATCTCGGCCGCGACCGCCGAGGCATCGCGATCCGCGGTGACGGTCTTGCCGATCTCCTCCAGCAGCGCGTCGAGCACGAGCCCGGCGTCGCCGACGAGGCCGATCTTGGCTTCCACATCCTTGTTGAGATGATTGGGATCGAGCGTGGAATGGATGATGGTCTTGCCCTTCGGCATCGCGACGCCGAAATTGGTCTCGGTGAAGGAGCAGCCGATGCCGAAGATGACGTCGGCCTCGCTCAGAAACTTCGGCACTGCCCGCGGCACGGCGAGCCCACCCGAGCCGAGCGAGAGCGGATGCGTTTCCGGAAACGATGATTTTCCGCCGAGGCTGGTGGTGACGGGGATCGCCAGCCGCTCGGCGAGCCGTTTCAGCTGCGGCCAGGCCTGCGCGTAGTGCACGCCCTGGCCGGCATAGATCACCGGCCGCTTTGCATTCACGAGCAGGCCTGCTGCTTCCTTGACGTGAACAGGATCGGCGCCGTAGCGGGTGCGCAGCACCGGCGTGTAGTTCAGCGGCTCCGGCACTTCCTCGTTCCACATGTCCGAGGGAATTTCGACGATGACCGGCCCGCCGCGTCCGTTCTTCAGTTTCGTGAAGGCCCGGCGGAAAATGTTGGCGACCTCAGTCGCGAGGATGATCGGCTCGGACGATTTCGCAAACGGCTTCATCGCCTCGCTGGAATTGAAGTTCGGCTCGATATGCGACAGCCTGCGCTGATAGCCCATCGGCAGCACCAGCACGGGCACGGATTCGCCGAAGCACTGCGCGACGCCGCCCATCGCATTCTCGGCGCCCGGCCCATGCTGCATGCAGAACGCGCCGATGCTGCGCCCCGACGTCACCCGCGAGATCGCATCCGCCATGTGAATGCCGACGCGCTCCTGCCGCACCATCACGGGGCGGATCTCGGCCTTGGCCGCATGCTCGATGAGATGGTTGACCGGATAGCCGCAGAGGATCTCGATCCCCTCGCGCCTCATGATTTCCGCAATGGCGGTGCCGAGCTTCATGGCGTCTCTCCCTGGCAAGGCCGGTTGATCCGGCCGATTGCAGGAGAGAGGATCAGGAAATGTTGGAGCGGTAAAGCGCGTGCAGCTAGCGCTGCGGTAGGGCTGCCATGCAACAAGTTGCCGAATCCCGGGGGAGCGCAGCCCAATCTCGGACGATGTTATCCGCGGAGCAGCTCGCCGGAGTTCGCTGCGGTCCATTCCGTTAAGAGCTTGCCATTTGCCGATCGGCTTCGACCATGCCCGACAAACGTCTTATTTGCAGTTGCGGCAGATCGTCAGCTTGCGTTTCAAGGCGTCATCTTCCTCATCGACTGATGACTGCCCCGTGACCCCACTTGTGCCCAGATTGGGTTTGGAGCCCTTTGCTGTGCGCGCCCTCACGGGCGGCGCCACCTGCTTTGGGGTGTCATTGTCGTCGAGGGTCCCTACGCTGAAGCCATCGTAGTCGGCGGCTGCATTTGGCGTCGTCGGAAACCCGCCGATCACCGGTGTCGAAGCCTCTCTGCCCGACGTCGCCGGCGGAACTCTGGAATGTGTGGCGCTTGCGCCTGGCGGCGATGCGGGCGGAGCAAGGGAAACCGGCGGCGTGACCGTAGTCTGTCCTCTGGCGCTGTCGTGCGGCCAGGCGACAAACATGAGGCCGAGAGCCAAGAGCATCACGTTTCTCATCCGCATCCTTAGCAGCGTTGGTTGATCGATTGACAGCATGGCTCGTCGAGCCCGCTCCGCTGAAGAATATCAGCACTCAGAGGACCGTCAAAGCGCCGCAGCCTGGGGCACAGGCGGATGCCGGCGCCCTTCTCGAGCGACGCGCCGGCGATGCGGGCGAGACGGTTCAGACGCAGGCAGTCGATTGCGGATCATGCGCCGCCCTGACGTTGAAACTGAGCGGTCCCAGCTCGTTGCTGCAGGTCGAGGGCCCCTGGGCGTCGATGATCTTCTGCATCTGCTTCAGCGCCGCG
This sequence comes from Bradyrhizobium vignae, assembly GCF_900324035.1. Taxonomy (NCBI): domain Bacteria; kingdom Pseudomonadati; phylum Pseudomonadota; class Alphaproteobacteria; order Hyphomicrobiales; family Nitrobacteraceae; genus Bradyrhizobium; species Bradyrhizobium vignae. The sequence continues at coordinate 5,192,227 of NZ_LS398110.1, read as the reverse complement.
CCGCTGTCGAGCAGGTCTCGCGCCCGGGCATGGCCGGCGCCGCCCTATCGTTGCCGAGCACTGCCATTACGTCGTTGGCCTCGAGGATCGGCCCGATGCCGTCGCCGATCGGCTGGCTTCCGTCGGCTATGATCACCGCGACCGCGCGGCCGAAGCGGTCGCCGACGAATTCGAACAGCTTAAGTTGGGAGTGCGGGAAGGTCTGGATGCATGGACAGGCCGGCAGGAGGGAGTCGGGCCTCCATGCTTAGACCTCGCCGTCCTGATGCTGTTGACCCAGATCATGGCCCTCGGCCGGCGGACATGGCGAGCGCGGCGCGTCGTTAGGCGGGACTGGGCCAGCCGCTATTTGATAGCCGAGTTGACCAGGTTGAACTTGCTGTTCAATAGCGCGCCGCCGGTGTTGTTCACGGCGACCACGATTGCCAGTGCGATCCCGGCGGCGATCAGACTGTACTCGATGGCGGTGGCGCCATTCTCATCTGCAAGGAAAGACCTGAGCAAACGCATTGCCAACTCCTGTTCATCCGATCGAACGGATGGCCGCCTCGTCAGCGAACTCGCAAATAGATCGAGTAAGTCGTGTGCGCACCAAAAGAATTAAACCCCGGGCAATCGCACCTCCGCTCATACGACGGCATTCATTAAATTAAGGTTCCGTCGATCCGTCCAAGTGGATTGATATCGGCAAGCGGCCGCACGGCTGCGCCGGCGCAGTGTCCGTCAAGGCGTGCCCCTTAACCGATTTTTGACCCTGTTCGTCAATGCGTCGGCAAGCATACTCGGATCGCTCTCATCCGCGCGAGGCGTCCGCATTCAGCGCCCGCAACATGGCGATGCGGGCGAACATCAGCCAGGCGCCACTGGTCTCGGCCGCATTGATCAACGTCTCGATCGCAGTCTGCCAGTGCGCCTCGTGCTGGACGTCGTCGGGCAGCTGCATGATGTAGTCCGCAGCATCTTGCAGCGTGAGCAGTTTGCGCTTGTTGCTCACGCGAACGGGATCGTCGAACGCCGTCGACCAGGGCATGTCAGGCCGCCCGATCGGCGAGGAGAGACATCACGGCGCGATCGTGGGGTGTGATGCTGCTAGCCGGCCTTCTTTGCCCGCGCCGGAGCCCGCACCGGCTTGTCGGCCTTCTTCGTGGCCTCCTTGGGCGCGGTCTTTGCCGCGGCGTCCTTGCCGCCCTTGCCTGATATCGGAAGCAGCATCTCGCGCTGGCCCTCGACGCGCTTCTTCGGCTTCTTGCCCTTGGCGGTCTCCTTAACGACCTTCGCAGCAGGGGGAGCCTCCTTCTCGCTCGCGAGGCTCTTCTTCAGCGCATCCATCAGGTTGATGACGTTGCCGCCCGTCTTCGGTGCGGCCTTCGCGGTAATCGGCATGCCGCTGCGCTTCTTGTTGATGAGATCTATCAGCGCGGTCTCGTAGTGATCCTCGAACAATTCGGGCTCGAACGCGCCGGACTTCTTCTCGACGATGTGTTTTGCAAGGTCGAGCATGTCCTTCGTCAGCTTCACGTCCTGGATATCGTCGAAATATTCCTTTTCGCTGCGGACCTCGTAGGGGTAGCGCAGCAGCGTGCCCATCAGCCCGCTCTCGAGCGGCTCCAGCGCGATGATGTGCTCGCGGTTGGTCAACACCACGCGGCCGATCGCGACCTTGTCCATGCTGCGGATGGTCTCGCGGATCACCGCATAAGCGTCGTGACCGACCTTGCCATCGGGTACGAGATAATAGGGGCGGATCAGGTAGCGGTTGTCGATGTCGGACTTGGGCACGAACTCGTCGATCTCGATCGTGTGCGTGGAGTCCAGCGCGATCTCGTCGAGCTCGTCCTTGGTGACCTCGATATAGGTATCGGTGTCGATCTTGTAGCCCTTGACGATGTCCTCGGAGGTCACCTCGTCGCCGGTCTCGGCGTCGACCTTGAGGTACTTGATGCGGTGGCCGGTCTTGCGATTGATCTGGTTGAACGAGACCTTCTCGGTATCCGAAGTGGCCGGATAGAGCGCGACCGGGCAGGTCACGAGCGACAGACGCAGAAAACCCTTCCAATTGGCGCGGGGGGCCATGGGCTACTCCAGACGCAACAGAGGACAAGTCCTGAGGATAACATCGCCCAGGTGCGAATCATAGCAAGCGCCGGCGCGGAATCTCGCAACGGCGTTAATCGCCGCCTGCGCCATGTTGCCGGTTGGGCCCATGCTCCGGAACATCGCCCGAGATCGCGCGTTGCTCCCCGGCAATTCGACGCCGCGAGGAGCGCGGCAAACCGGCGCGACAGCCACAGATTGAGGTCACCATGGCTACCACGCGAGAGCAGAACCGGATCGTGGAAACTCCGACCGAGGCGCGCCAGGGCGAACCCGGGCCTTCGGTGGCGGCGCTTCTCGCCATCTCGACGGGACTTGCGATCCTGATCCTTGCCGTCGTCTGGTTCGTGTTCTTCAGAACCTGACGGCCCGAACCGGCCGGCTCGCCGCGTTACGCGGCCATTGCGCCCGCCATGCCGTCGGCTCGCCCGGCTGCGCGGCGGGCGCACTCGCGTCAGTGCATGAGAAATCGTATATGACCAAAAAGTAACGCGGCCGGTTCCCGGCGTTCATATTCAGTTCACGCCGGAATTGCTCATCTGGAGCGGTGTTCGTGCGGTCTATTTCTGGAGAGAAGCGTGCGCCTGCTCGTTGTCGAGGACGACCCCGATCTCAATCGCCAGCTCACCAAGGCGCTGACCGACGCCGGCTATGTCGTCGATCGGGCCTTCGACGGGGAGGAGGGGCACTATCTCGGCGACAACGAGCCGTATGACGCCGTGGTGCTCGATATCGGCCTGCCGAAGAAGGACGGCATCTCGGTGCTGGAGGCCTGGCGCCGCAACGGCCGCACCATGCCGGTCCTGATCCTCACCGCACGCGACCGCTGGAGCGACAAGGTGCAGGGCTTCGACGCCGGCGCCGACGACTACGTCGCAAAGCCGTTCCACCTGGAGGAGGTGCTGGCGCGGATCCGCGCGCTGCTGCGCCGCTCCACCGGCCATGCCCAGAGCGAGCTGAGCTGCGGTCCGGTCACGCTCGATACCCGGACCGGACGAGTCAGCGTGTCGGGCAATCCCGTCAAGATGACGTCGCACGAATATCGGCTTCTGGCCTACCTGATGCACCATTCCGGCCGCGTCGTTTCCCGGACCGAGCTGGTCGAGCATCTCTACGACCAAGACTTCGATCGCGACTCCAACACCATCGAGGTCTTTGTCGGACGCATCCGCAAGAAGCTCGACGTCGATATCATCCAGACCGTCCGCGGCCTCGGCTATCTCCTGACCCCGCCGCCCGCGCCCGGCGCCTGAGGCGTTCTCGGGCTTGACGGGAGGCCGAACAGGGCCCTTGGTCCGGTCATGACGTCCGACGACCTGACTTCCAGCCCCTGCCGGGACCGTTCCGATGGCCGCTAGCTCCCTTGCGAACCGACTGTTCTTGTCGGCGACCGCTTGGCTCGTGGTGATCCTGGCCATCACCGGCGTGGTGCTGTCGTCGGTCTACAAGAACGCCACCGAGCGCGCCTTCGACCGCCGGCTCAATCTCTATCTGCGCACCTTGATCGCCGAAGTCGCGACCCCGGACGAACCGCCGGACCGTCAGTTCCAGTCGCTTGGCGAGCCCCTGTTCGAGCTGCCGCTGTCCGGCTGGTACTGGCAGATCACCCGGACCGACACCGAGAAACCGGAGGTGCGCTCCTCGCGCTCGCTCTGGGACAAGAAGCTGCCGAAGCTGGAGGAGCAGGGCGCCGAGCTCACCGCCGCCGGCATCCGCCTCGCTTATGTCGACGGGCCCGAAGGGCAGAATCTGCGCATGGTGGAACGGCCGGTCGATCTCGGTGCCGACGGCAAATTTCTCGTCAGCGTCGCCGGGGACGACACCGAGATCTTCGATGAGACGCGAAGCTTCGACTACTATCTCGGCGGCACCTTCACCGCGCTCGGCATCGTGCTGCTGCTCACGACCGTATTCCAGGTCCGCTTCGGCCTTGCACCGCTCAAGCGCATTTCGGAATCGATCGCCGACATCCGCTCTGGGCGGGCCGAACGGCTCGAGGGGGAATTCCCGGTCGAGATCGCACCGCTGGCGCGCGAGACCAACGCGCTGATCGAGGCCAATCGCGAGATCGTCGAGCGCGCGCGCACCCATGTCGGCAATCTCGCCCATGCGATCAAGACGCCGCTCTCGGTCATCGTCAACGAGGCCGGCGCCCACCCGTCTGATCCATTCGCTACCAAGGTGATGGAGCAGGCGGACGTCATGCGCGACCAAGTTGCCCATCATCTGGAGCGTGCACGCATTGCGGCGCGGGTCTCGGTGGTCGCGACCGTGACGGAGGTGGCGCCCGCCATCGAGGCGCTGCGGCGGACCATGGAGAAGATCCATCGCGACCGCGGCGTCGTGGTCGAGGCCAAGGCCGACCCATCCGCGAAGTTCCGGGGCGAGCGGCAGGATCTCGAGGAGATGGTCGGCAATCTCGTCGACAATGCCTGCAAATGGGCGGCCTCGCGCGTCTTCATCGAGGTTCTGGTCGAGACGCCGCACCAGGCCGGCGCCGGGCCGCGTTTGCGGATCATCGTCGATGACGACGGCCGCGGCCTGTCGGAAGCGGAGCGCGCCCAGGTCGCCCGGCGCGGCCAGCGGCTGGACGAGTCCAAGCCCGGATCGGGCCTCGGCCTGTCGATCGTGACCGATCTCGCCGCCCTCTATGGCGGTGGCCTCTCCCTTGGCGCTGCGCCGATCGGGGGCTTGCGGGCGGTGCTGGTCCTGCCCGGAATATAGTCCTTTGTTCCAATGGGAGTTTTCGGCTCGGGCGCGCCCGATCCGCAAAGCCCATGAAGGCATTGGGGCGAACGTCCTCAACGGCTTCTTAAGGCGCGGCCTCCTATGATTGCGCCCGGACGCATCCCGTTGTCCGCCATTTTACCGTGCATTACCCGGGCGCATGAGCCAGACATCGATCGAGCGGCTGAGGGAATATCTCGCGCAGCTCCCGCCGCAGTCGCAGGCGCTGCTGATGCGGGAGTTCGAGCGCGCCCTCGAGCGCGGCCAGGACACGGCGGTGGCAACCCTCGTGCTCGAGCAGCTGCGCAAGATCGTGCGCAAGACGGAAGCCGAGGAAGCCCCGCCGCCACGGACGGACGATCTGTCGCGGCTGTTGTTCCAAGTGGTGGAACCCTTCCTGGTCGAGGCGGGGACGCCGATCCGGGTCGGCCAGATCCGCCGCTCCTCGCTGCAGCCGATCTGGCAATGGCTCGGCCGTGACGGCGCTTCAGACAAGGTGAGCGAATTCGAGGCGGCGCTCGCCCGTATGCCGCCTGACGGTGCCGGGCAAATCGAGGCGCTGGCGCACAAGCTCCAGGCGGTAGCCACGGACGCGATCATGGAGCTGACGGGGCCGGGCGGCGGCGACAAGTCGCGGGCGCTCGCCCGTGTCGGTCCCCCCAACGTGATCGAGGATCTCTATTCGATCGGTGCGGTGCTCCAGGTCCGGGACGCCATCGCGACGCTCAACGAGAAGCTGCCGCGCACCTTGCGGACCTTCGGCGATTCCCAGATCGCCTCGGTGACTTCGGCGCTCAACATTCCGGTGCTCCAGACGCCGCAGATGCTGCCTTTCGCCTTATCGGTCGTCGTGCAGCGGATGACCGCGCCGTGGCAGATCATCCGCCTTGCCATCAAGATTGCCGCGTCGGACGACGAGATCCGCGTCGCGGCGACACCTTACGGCGTCGCCGTCACGATCGCCCTGCACGATCTGTCCTGCATTGCCGCGATCCTGCGCACGGACATCAAGCGCGGCCATTTCGACAATGTCGCCGCCAATCTCAAGACGCTGCACGACGGCGTGCGCGGCCTGCGCACCGAGCTCGACCTGCGCAACGATTCCGCCTGGGGCAAGCAGCTGACCTCGATCCGGGCCGACATCTCCAATGCGCTGCAATCCGAGATCGACAGCGTTCCCGGGCGCGTTCGCCGCATTCTGCGCCAGCGCCCCGAGAAGGACATTCCGCCGGGCGCGCGGATCGACGGCACCGCGGTCGAGGAAACCGTGGCGCTGATCGATTTCGTCGCGACCTGCCGCAACTATGCGAGCGAGCTTGCGATCAACGAGGTGACGCTGCGCACCTATTCCGACCTCCAGCAATATGTGGAACGATCGACCGAGCAGCTTGTGCAGTCATTGCGCGCCGCCGATCACAAGGTCCGCGCCTATCGGCAGCAGCAGGTGCAGGCCGCGATTCGCTTCTGCCAGGTGCTGTTCGGCGACGATTACGCCTCGTTGATGAGCCGCGCGGCAGAAAACGCGCTCACAGGCGAGCGCAAATCGTCGCGCGCAGGCTGACCAGCTGCATATCTTCGTAATCACAATTTATGGTTGACGGTGCCGTTGGCGCGCCGTACGGTCCCCGTGCAAGTCTTGGGAATTTCTATTTGTGGGCGCATGAAACCCGTTATTAGCTCCATCGAAATTGAGAACCGCGTTGTCGTGGCCAAGTATCAAAGGCTGATGGTTGGCGCCAAGGTGGTGCTGGTCGAGAAGGCAAGCGATCGGCAGCTGCCTGAGACAATCACGAGGGTTGCATCTCGGGTTCCCGTCGGAGCATTGCGCATCAGATTGCCCGATGCAATCAAGCCGGGAACATACTTCCTGAAGGCCTTCAACGGGCACGGCGAGGACGCCGCGCAAAGTATCGACTTCGAGATCGGCTAAGCCGTTGGATTTTCACCGCTTCGGGACCGAATGCGGTCGCGCCGAATTGACAATTGTCAATTGCCGCCTCGTCCGGCCGTGGTGTAAAGCCACCTATGGGCGCGGTTCGTGCGCCGCCGGAAGCTTGCCCGATGACGCTATGGTTCGTGTTCGCGCTGATGACGGTCGCGGCGATTTTCGCCGTGCTCTGGCCGCTCGGCCGCACCAGCCGCGCGCAGGATCAGGGCAGCGAGGTTGCGGTCTACAAGGACCAGTTGGCCGAGATCGAGCGTGATCTCAGCGCAGGATTGATCTTGGCGCCGGAGGCCGAGGCCGCGCGTGTCGAGATCAGCCGCAGGCTGCTCGCGGCGGCTGCCAGCGAGCCCGCGACCGCGCCGACGTCGAGCCTCAAATGGCGCCGTGCGGCGGCCGTGCTGGCGTTCGCCGGCCTGCCGCTCGTTGCGGTCGGCGTCTATATGCCGCTCGGCTCACCCCGACTACAGGACTTTCCCCTCGCGCAGCGGGAGCGCGGGTCCGGCATGGCGCAGTCGCTCGAGAACCTCGTCGTGCAGGTCGAGCAGCATCTGGAGAAGAATCCGACGGACGGGCGCGGCTGGAACGTGCTCGCGCCGGTTCTGGAGCGGCTGGGCCGCTTCGACGACGCCGTGCGCGCCTATCGCAACTCGCTCACCTACAATGGCGAGAGCGCAGAGCGCCGGTCCGATCTCGGTGAAGCGATCTCGGCTGCCGCCGGCGGCGTGGTGACCGCCGAGGCCAAGGCCGAATTCGAGCGAGCACGCGCGTTGAACGCCGACGATCCCAAGGCGAACTACTTCCTGGGCCTCGCCGCCGAGCAGGACGGCCGCAAGGACGATGCGGCCAATATGTGGCGCGCGCTGCTTGCGAAAGCGCCTGCGGATGCGCCGTGGCGTGCCCTGGTGCAGTCCTCGCTCGCGCGAGTCGGTGGCGGCGGCACGATGCCGGCCTTGTCCGACGAGACGATTGCTGCCTCCAAGGATATGGCCGAAGGCGATCGCAACGCGATGGTGCGCGGCATGGTCGATCGTCTGGCCACGCGGTTGAAGCAGAACGGTGATGATGTCGAGGGGTGGCTGCGTCTGGTGCGCGCCTATCTCGTGATGGGGGAGCGAGACAAGGCGATGGGCGCCTCGGCTGATGCCCGGCAGGCGGTTGCCGGCGACACCGAGCGGCTGCGCCAGCTCAACGAAGGCCTGAGGACTCTCGGGCTCGGCGGATGACGAATGCACGACGAGAGATGCGGAGAACGGATACGCCATGACGCGCAAGCAGCGACGTATGACCATCATCGGCGGCTCGCTCGCCGTGCTCGCGCTCGCGGCCGCGCTGGTGCTCAACGCGCTTCGCGACTCCATCGTGTTCTTCTCGACGCCGAGCATGGTCGCTGAGAAACATATCGAACCGGGCAAGCGGTTTCGCCTCGGCGGCTTGGTGCAGCCCGGCTCGCTCCAGCGCAGCGACAATCTCGCGGTGACGTTCGAGGTCGCCGACGGCAACGCCAAGCTGCCGGTCGCCTACAAGGGCATCCTGCCCGACCTGTTCCGCGAAGGGCAGGGCGTGGTCGCCGAAGGCGCGCTCGACGCCAATGGCGTGTTCAAGGCCGATACCGTGCTGGCCAAGCACGACGAGACCTACATGCCCAAGGACGTCGCCGATGCCCTGAAGAAGCAGGGGCACTGGAAGGACGATTACGGCCCCCAAGCTTCTGGTGCCGGCAAACCTGCGGCGACGACCGCGCAGGGCAATCCGCAGGGAGCGGTGCGGTGATCGCCGAATCCGGACATTACGCGCTGGTGCTGGCGCTGGGGCTCGCACTGATCCAGTCCATCGTGCCCCTGGTCGGCGCGCGCCTGCGCGATGCTGCCCTGATGAACGTGGCGCGCTCAACGGCGCTGGCGCAGCTCCTGTTCGTCGGTGTGTCGTTCGTTGCGCTCGTGATGCTGCACGTGAATTCGGATTTCTCCGTCGCCAACGTCTACGAGAACTCCCACTCGATGAAGCCGCTGCTCTACAAGATCACCGGCGTGTGGGGGAACCATGAAGGCTCGATGCTGCTGTGGGTGTCGATCCTCGCGCTGTTCGGCGGATTGGTCGCGAGCTTCGGCAACAATCTGCCGCTGTCGCTGCGCGCGCATGTGCTGGCCGTGCAGGCCTGGATCGCCAGCGCGTTCTATCTCTTCATCCTGATGACCTCGAATCCGTTCCTGCGCATCGTCAATCCGCCGATCGAGGGGCGCGATCTCAATCCCGTGCTCCAGGATATCGGCCTCGCCGTGCATCCGCCGATGCTCTATCTCGGCTATGTCGGTTTCTCGATCTCGTTCTCCTTCGCCGTCGCGGCATTGATGGAGGGCCGGATCGATGCGGCCTGGGCGCGCTGGGTGCGGCCCTGGACGCTGGTTGCCTGGATCTTCCTGACGCTCGGCATCGCCATGGGCTCGTACTGGGCCTATTACGAGCTCGGCTGGGGCGGCTGGTGGTTCTGGGATCCGGTCGAGAACGCCTCGCTGATGCCCTGGCTCGCCGGCACCGCGCTGCTGCATTCGGCACTGGTGATGGAGAAACGCAATGCGCTGAAGGTCTGGACCATCCTGCTCTCGATCCTGACCTTCTCGCTGTCGCTGCTCGGCACCTTCCTGGTTCGCTCGGGCGTCATCACCTCGGTGCACGCCTTCGCCACCGATCCGACCCGCGGCGTGTTCATTCTGCTGATCCTGTGCCTGTTCATCGGCGGCAGCCTGTCGCTGTTCGCGGGCCGCGCAACGTCGCTGAAGCAGGGCGGGCTGTTCGCGCCGATCTCGCGCGAGGGCGCGCTGGTGCTGAACAATTTGCTGCTCACAGTGGCTTGCGCGGTCGTGCTGTTCGGCACGCTCTATCCGCTGGCGATGGAGATGCTCGCCGATTTCAAGATGTCGGTCGGCGCACCCTTCTATAACCTCACCTTCGCGCCGCTGTTTGCCCTGTTGCTGCTCGCGGTGCCGTTCGGGCCGATGCTGGCGTGGAAGCGCGGCGATCTGCTGGGCGTGACGCAGCGTCTGCTTGCTGCAGGTGTTGCCGGGCTCGTCGTGGTTGCCATCACCTGGGCCTGGGTGCGGGGCGGCAGCGCGCTGGCGCCGCTCGCGATCGGGCTCGGCGTTTTCGTCATCGCCGGCGCCGTCACCGACCTCGTCGAACGGACTGGGCTGGTTCGTCTGCCGTTCGCAACGGTGCTGCACCGGGCGCGCGGCCTGCCGCGGTCAGCCTGGGGCACGGCGTTTGCGCATGCCGGCCTCGGCGTCGCGCTGATCGGAATCGTCTGCGAGACCACCTGGAACAGCGAATATATCGCGACGATGAAGCCGAACGACGTCGCCCATGTCGCCGGCTATGACCTGAAGCTCGACGGGCTGTTCCAACGCCAGGGCCCGAACTACCGCGAGATGATCGCCGAGTTCAACGTCAGCCGCGAGGGCGAAGCCATCAGAGTCATGACGCCGTCCAAGCGCAGCTTCACCACCCGCGGCTCATCGACCACCGAGGCCGCATTGCTGACGCGCGGCGCGAGCCAGCTCTACATTTCGCTCGGCGACGCCACGGAAGGCGCCATCGCCGTGCGCATCTATTACAAGCCGTTGGTCCTCCTGATCTGGTGGGGGCCGGTGCTGATGGCGTTCGGCGGCGTGCTCTCGCTCTCCGACCGCCGCCTGCGGGTCGGCGCGCCGAAGCCGGCGCGGGCCAAGCAGCGCCTCCAGCCGGCGGAGTGATCCGATGCGCCGGATGATGACCGCGCTCATCGCCTTGATGCTGCTGGCTTCACCGGCGGCCCACGCTGTCCAGCCCGACGAGATCATGTCGGACCCGGCCAAGGAATCGCGCGCGCGCGAGTTGTCGCGCGAGCTTCGCTGCATGGTCTGCCAGAACCAGTCGATCGACGATTCCGATGCGCCGCTGGCACGCGATTTGCGGCTTCTGGTGCGCGAGCGCATTGCGGCCGGCGACAGCAATTCGCAGGTGCTCGATTTCCTGGTGGCGCGCTACGGCGAGTTCGTGCTGCTGAAGCCGCGCTTCGAGCGGCAGACGCTGCTGCTGTGGCTGCTCGGGCCGGCGCTGCTGATCGGTGGCGGCTTGGCGCTGTGGCTGCAAATCCGCCGGCGTTCGCGGAGTGGTGCCGACGTACCGGCCCCGCCGCTCACGCCTGAGGAAGAAGCGCGGCTTGCAGCATTGATGTCGGACGAAGCCAGGTCGTCGTAGCTGCGCAGTGATACGTAGGCTGGCCGTCGCCCGCGTGTTTCATCCTATGCTGACCTTTGTCTGGAAGCTTGTCGCGAATTTGATTCCAGATCTGAGTCCCCCGACGTTCGCGAACAGCAATCTGACGATCCGCTTCCTGGTCGGCGCCGTTGTCGCTGCGTTATTGTTCCTGCTGGGCATCGGCGGCGGCACCGGTTTCATCGCGGTGCTCTATGATGCCGCACGCGGCACCCTCGACGTCTCCAACCATATCGTCCAGATCACCTCGACCTCCGCGGAGACCGGCCGCATGGCCACCGAGGCGCGGGATTCGGCGGTCGACCTGTCGCAGCAGGCCGAGACCTTGAAGCGCGAAATCGGCGCGTTCATCGTCAGCGTCAGGGCGAGCTGAGCGCCAAAAATCGCGCTTCCGCTTTGGTCACGGGAGCTCGATTAAGTTCCTGTAAGACCACGATTTTTGGCCTGTGCTAAACTGCCGCATCTGTCTCGTCCCTTCATTACAAAAGTTTAACCCCGCCGCCAGCGCGCGGTAAGGCGGGAATCCCCATCTTCAAGTCCGCAAGGTGCTGGGATCCGGCACCAAAAGGAATTCAAGGCCCTGGAGATTTCTGCATGACCGATCGTATCGACCTCTCGAACCTTCCGACGTACCGGCCGCCGCGCCGGTCGGTGTTTTCCGCGCGCAAGCTGGCGCTGATGGCTTCGGTCGTCGCCGGTCTCGGCGCGGCCGTCTATGGCTTCAGCCCATCGACCTCCCCGGCCGACCTGTTCTCCAGCCCGGCGCATGCGCAGGTCAACAACGAGGTCCGAAAGGTCGAGCGTCCGATCGGTTTCGCCGACATCGTCGAGCGCGTGAAGCCGTCCGTGATCTCGGTGAAGGTCAACATCAAGGAGAAGACCGCGAGCAACGATGACGGTGATGATTCCTCCTCGCCGTTCCAGCCGGGCTCGCCGATGGAGCGCTTCTTCCGCCGCTTCGGCGGTCCCGATGGTTTTCCGGGCCTGAAGGGCGGCCGCGGCCGCGTCGTGCAGGGCCAGGGCTCCGGCTTCTTCATCTCCGCTGACGGCTATGCCGTCACCAACAACCATGTGGTCGACGGCGCCGACAAGGTCGAGGTCACCACCGATGACGGCAAGACCTACACCGCCAAGGTCATCGGCACCGACCAGCGCACTGACCTCGCCCTGATCAAGGTCGAGGGTAGCTCCAACTTCCCATTCGCCAAGCTTGCCGACGGCAAGCCGCGGATCGGCGACTGGGTGCTCGCGGTCGGCAATCCCTTCGGTCTCGGCGGCACCGTGACCGCGGGCATCGTTTCGGCCAGCGGCCGCGACCTCGGCAATGGTCCCTATGACGATTTCATCCAGATCGACGCGCCCGTGAACAAGGGCAACTCCGGCGGTCCGGCCTTCAACACCGATGGTGAAGTGATGGGCGTCAACACCGCGATCTACTCGCCCTCCGGCGGCAGCGTGGGCATCGCGTTCTCGATCCCCGCCAACACGGTGAAGAGCGTCGTCGCCCAGCTCAAGGAGAAGGGCTCGGTCAGCCGCGGCTGGATCGGCGTGCAGATCCAGCCCGTGACGTCCGATATCGCCGACAGCCTCGGCATGAAGAAGGCTGAGGGCGCCCTGGTGGCGGAGCCGCAGGCGAGCGGTCCGGCCGCCAAGGCCGGCATCGAGTCCGGCGACGTGATCACCGCGGTCAACGGCGAGACCGTCAAGGACGCCCGTGAGCTTGCCCGCACCATCGGTGGCATGGCGCCCGGCGCCTCCGTGAAGCTCAACGTGCTGCACAAGGGCCAGGATAAGGTCGTGAACCTCACCCTCGGCCAGTTGCCGAACGCGGTCGAGGCCAAGGCCGATACCGATAATGACAGCGGCAAGGGTGCCAGCAAGGGCACCGACGTGCCCAAGCTCGGCATGACCGTTGCGCCCGCAAATTCCGTTGCCGGCGCCGGCAAGGAAGGCGTCGTCGTCACCGAAGTCGATCCGAAGAGCGCCGCGGCCGAGCGCGGCTTCAAGGAAGGCGATGTGATTCTCGAAGTCGGTGGCAAGAGCGTTGCCACCGCAGGCGAGGTCCGCGACGCCATCAACGCGGCGCGGACCGACAACAAGAACAGCGTCCTGATGCGCGTGAAGAGCGGCGGCCAGTCGCGCTTCGTCGCCGTGCCCATCGCCAAGGGCTGAGCCTTCAGGAGGTCTACGAGATGAAGGGCATCGCCGGCATCAGTCGCCCCCGCCGCCGGTGCCCTTCGGGGAAGCAGCGCAACGTTCGCTTCCCTCATCTACCTTCCGGTGGAATTACGCCCCCCTCCGTCGGAAGGCCTAGGGCGGTGAGGTCCCCCCAGCTTCACCGCCCGCCTTTTTCCCGCTTCGAGACTCCCCCGCTCGGCTTGCATGCGATTGCCGCTCGCGCCATGTTTAGAGAAGGTTGACCTCCTTGACCGCCGCTGAACGCACGATGCGCCTCCTCATCATCGAAGACGACCGCGAATCCGCCGACTACCTCGCCAAGGCGTTTCGCGAAGTCGGACACATTGCCGACCACGCCGCTGACGGCGAGGAAGGCCTCGCCATGGCCGAGAACGGCGACTACGACGTGCTGGTGGTCGATCGCATGCTGCCCAAGCGCGACGGCCTGTCGCTGATCGGCGCACTGCGCGACAAGGGCAACACGACGCCGGTGCTGATTCTCTCAGCGCTCGGGCAGGTCGATGACCGCATCAAGGGCCTGCGTGCCGGCGGCGACGACTATCTGCCAAAGCCCTATTCCTTCGCCGAGCTGCTGGCCCGCGTCGAAGTGCTGTCGCGCCGTCGCGGCGGCCCGGCCGAAGAGACGCTTTATCGCGTCGGCGACCTCGAGCTCGACCGGCTGTCGCATCGCGTCGCCCGCGGCAAGGACGAGCTGACCCTGCAGCCGCGCGAATTCCGCCTGCTCGAATATCTCATGAAGCATGCCGGCCAGGTGGTGACCCGCACCATGCTCTTGGAGAACGTCTGGGACTATCATTTCGATCCGCAGACCAACGTGATCGACGTGCACATCTCGCGGCTGCGCTCCAAGATCGACAAGGGCTTCGAGCGCCCGCTGCTGCACACGATCCGCGGCGCCGGATACATGATCCGTGACGGCATTCGGTAAACTCGTCCGCACCACGGCGTTCCGGCTGACGCTGGTCTATCTGCTGCTGTTCGCGATGTTCGCGGCCTCGCTGCTCGGCTATTTCGCCTGGAATACACGGCGGCTGATCACCGAGGAAATCACGCAGACGGTCAATTCCGAGACTTCGGAAATCAGCGAGATCTACGATCGCCGCGGCATGTTCAGCCTCGTGCGTACGATCGAGTATCGCGCGCTACGCCCGGGTGCCAACCTCTATCTCGTGACCACGCCGACGGGGCAGGCGATTGCCGGCAATGTCGGCTCGCTGGCGCCCGGCGTGATGGCGACGCGCGGCTGGTCGGAGACGGCCTATCGACGCCTCGAGGATGCCGATGATCGCGATCATCGCGCTTTGGTGCGCGTCACCGAATTGGAGAACGGCTTCCGGCTGCTGATCGGCCGCGACCTCGCCGAACGGCGGCGCCTGTTCGGCATCGTCGCCAAGGCAGCGCAATGGTCGATCCTGATCGTCGTCGTGCTCGGCCTCGGCGGCGGCATCTTCGTCGCACGCAGGGTGCTGAGGCGCATCGACGCGATGACCGGCACCACGCAGCGCATCATGACCGGAGATCTCAGCGAGCGCCTGCCCGTGGGGCGCAGTGGCGACGAGATCGATCGCCTCGCCGAGAACCTCAACGCCATGCTCGAGCGGATCGAGGCGCTCATGGCGGGTCTGAAGGAGGTTTCCGACAACATCGCCCATGATCTCAAGACGCCGCTGACGCGGCTGCGCAATCGCGCCGAAGAGGCGTTGGCGAGATCAGGCTGCGAGGCCGATTATCGCGCCGCGCTGGAGCGGACCATCGAGGAGTCCGACGGGCTGATCCGGACCTTCAACGCGCTTCTGATGATCGCGCGCGCAGAATCCGGACAGGCGCGCGGCAACATGGACGACTTCGATGCCGCGGAGGTTGCGGAGGGCATCCACGAGCTCTACGAGCCGCTCGCCGAGGAAGACGGCATGACCCTGAAGGTCAAATGCGAGCCGACGCCGGTTCATGCCAATCGCGAACTGATCAGCCAGGCGCTCGCCAATCTCGTCGAGAACGCGATCAAATACGGCAAGCCGGCGGCACAAGCGGCCGGAACCGTGGTCAGCATGGACGCGAGGCAAATCACGATCGAGGCGCGGCGCGAGGGCGACCGGGTGCTGCTCAGCGTGACCGATCGTGGTCCAGGCATCCCCGAAACCGATCGCAAGCACGTGGTCGAGCGATTCGTGCGGCTGGAGGCCAGCCGCACGCTGCCGGGCTCAGGTCTCGGCCTCAGCCTCGCCTCGGCGGTCGCGACGTTGCACGGTGGCGAATTGCGCTTGGGCGATGCCAATCCCGGCCTCGTCGCCACGCTCGTCGTGCCGGCGCGCGCGGGGGCCGGCGACAGGGTTGCTCCGCCGATGCAGGATGTGCCACAGAAGGTGGCATGAACCACTCCGCGCCGGGAAACGCGGACAAGCATGGTGAGAGGCTGGCCGCACGCTTCGCGGAGGCTCCCCATATTGCCGCTTCCACAACCGACGAACGACGTTTCGAAACCTGGCTGGCCGAGCTCGAGCCGGCACAATCGGCACGTCTCGAATCCCTGCTGGTTCATCCATTCGCGCGGGATATCTTGGCCGGGATCGCGGAATTCTCGCCCTATCTGTTCGATCTCGTGCGCGCCGACCCCGCGCGTCTGGTCAGGCTGCTCGAATGCGATCCCGATGTGCACCTGGCGGTGCTGATGGCGGAGGCGAGGAGCGCCGTGCTCGCGGCATCCGATGAAGCCGAGGTGATGCGCCTGCTTCGCCGCATGAAGGCGGAGGCAGCACTGCTGACCGCACTCTGCGACATCGGCGGCGTCTGGCCGGTGATGCGGGTGACGGCGGCGCTGACCGATATCGCGGTATTCTCGGTCCAGGCGGCGCTCCAGTACCTGCTGCGGCAGGAAGCCGCACGTGGCAAGCTCTCACCGCCCGACCCCGAGGCGCCCGAAAAGGGCTGCGGGCTGATCGTGCTGGCGATGGGCAAGATGGGCGCGGGCGAGCTGAACTATTCCAGCGACATCGATCTCATCGTCTTCTTCGATCCCGATGCCACGACGCTGGCGCCCGATATCGAGCCGCAGCCGTTTTTCGTGCGGGTCACACAGGGCATGGCGCGCATCCTGCAGCAGCGCACCCATGATGGTTACGTCTTCCGCGTGGACCTGCGGCTGCGCCCCGATCCGTCCTCGACGCAGGTGGCGATCTCACGGGACGCCGCGCTGAATTACTACGAACGGGAAGGGCGCACCTGGGAGCGCGCCGCCATGATCAAGGCGCGGGCCTGCGCCGGCGATCCCAGGGCGGGCGAGGCGCTTCTGGCGGAGATCGCGCCCTTTGTCTGGCGCAAGCATCTCGACTTCGCCGCGCTCGCCGACGTCCACGACATGAAGCGGCAGATGCAGACCTATCGCGGCCAGAGCGAGATCGCGGTCGAGGGCCATAACGTCAAGGTCGGGCGCGGTGGCATCCGCGAGATCGAGTTCTTCGCGCAGACCCAGCAGCTGATTGCGGGCGGCCGCCATCCGGAATTGCGGGTGCGGCCGACGCTGAGGGCGCTCGACGTGCTCGCCTCCAGCAACTGGATCACCCTTGCTGCGCGCGACGAGCTGACCACGGCTTACGAATTCCTGCGCCGGGTCGAGCATCGCCTCCAGATGATCGCCGACGAGCAGACCCACACGCTGCCCGAGGACAAGCAAGCGGTCGAGCGCTTCGCATGGTTCTTCGGCTATCCGGATCGCGAAGCCTTTGCGCGCGACCTGCTGCACCAGCTCAAGATCGTCCAGGGTCACTACGAAAAGCTCTTCGAGGGCGACGATCCGACCGGCACCGCCAAGCTGCCGGCGCTCGACTACGGTGCGGGTCCAGACGATCCGCGCCTGCTTCAGCATCTGGCGACGCTTGGCTTCAAGAAGCCCGCCGCCGTCGCGCAAACCGTGTGCGACTGGATCACCGGCGACTACCGCGTGTTCCGCGTTGAGACGACGCGAAGCGCCTTCGTCGAATTCGTGCCGGCCTTGATCGACGGCCTTGCCCATGCCGAGGATCCGGATCGCGCCGTCGTGGCGTTCGATCATTTCCTCGGGGCGCTCCAGCGCGGCGGCCGGCTGATCACGCTGCTCAGTCAGAACCGGGATCTCGTCGCGCTGGTGGCGCTGGTGCTGGGCGCGGCGCCGCGGCTCGGCGAGATGCTGGCACGGCAGCCGCAGCTCATGGATGGCCTCATCGATCCCCGCTTTTTCGGCGCGATGCCCGACAGGCTGGAATTGTCGGGCCGGCTCGCCGCGACCGTGCAGGATGCCGGCTCCTACGAGGAGTTTCTCGATCGCCTGCGCCTGTTCGGGCAGGAGAGCCTGTTCCTGATCGGCACGCGCATCCTGTCCGGCACCGTCTCGGCGCAGCAGGCGAGCACGGCCTTTGCAGACGTGGCCGAAGGCATCGTCCACACGGTGCATGGCCTCGTCGCCGATCGCTTTGCCGCCCAGCACGGCCGCATCAAGGGGCAGGAGACCGCGATCATCGCGATGGGCCGGCTCGGCAGCCGCGAAATGACGGCCTCGTCCGACCTCGACCTGATCCTGCTCTACGATTTCGACAGCGAGAACCCTGACTCGGATGGGCCGAAGTCGCTGCAAGGTGCGCACTATTTTGCCCGCTTCACCCAGCGCCTGATCAGTGCTTTCACGACGCGGACCAACTACGGCGTGCTCTACGAGATCGACATGCGGCTTCGTCCGTCGGGGCGCGCCGGCCCGGTGGCGTCGAGCCTTGCCTCCTTCGCGGATTACCAGGCCAACGAGGCCTGGACCTGGGAGCACATGGCGCTGACGCGCGCGCGCGTGGTGTCGGCTTCGCCAGAATTCCGGAAACGGATCGAGCGCGTCATCCGCGATGTCCTGACCCGCCGCCGCGACCGCGGGATCATCGCCAACGACGTCGCCGACATGCGCAGCGCGATCGGCCAGGAGAAGGGGGAGGCCGACCACTGGGATCTCAAATACGCCGCCGGCGGCATGATCGACGTCGACTTCATCGCCCAATATCTCCAACTCGTGCATGCCCACGACAAGCCGGACATTCTCGACGTCAGCACCGTGCAGGTGCTGGAAAACGCATGCAGGCTCGGCGTGCTCGCTCAATCCGAGACCGAGATCTTGCGTGCGGCGGCGCGGCTCTATCATGACCTGACGCAGATCCTGCGGCTCTGCGTCAGCGAGCGCTTCAAGCCGGAAACCGCCGGCACCGATCTCCTGCGCGTCATGGCGCGCGCCGGCGATGCGCCGGACTTCTCGTCGCTGGAGGCGCGGGTGAAGGAAACGCAGAGCGAGGTGCGGCGCGTTTTCAGGATGCTCTTAGGGACGTCGCCTGTTTCAGCGAGGTGAGGGCCTCGCGCACGTTCGGCTCCAGTCCCGCGCCGCCGGCATCGAGATGGGCGAAGATCGCGCGCTTCATCCGGGGATCCCAGAACTTCTTGATGTGCTCGGCAATGCCCGGCACGGCTTTGTCATGCCCCTGGCTCTGGAAGAACTTGCCGATCTGGTTGGCCATGTAGATCAGGCGATCAGGCGACATCGGCAACCTCCTGGGCATGGCGGGCGATGACCCGGTCACCATGCGAGAACACTTCGAACCCGTCCTGCCGGGCGATGGCGATCAGCGTGATGCCGGCAGCTTCCGCCGTGCGCACCGCGAGCGCGGTCGGCGCCGAGACGGCGACCATCACCGGCGCGCCGATCGCGGCGGTCTTCTGCACCATCTCGACCGAGACGCGGCTCGTCAGCAGCATCATGCCGCCGCGCGCATCCGTGCGGCTGCGTGCCAGGGCGCCCGCGAGCTTGTCGAGCGCGTTGTGGCGGCCGACATCCTCGCGCAGCGCAACGATGCCGCCGGCAGGGGACCAGAACGCAGCGGCGTGAACGGCGCGGGTTTGCATGTTGATCGATTGCAGCGGCGCAATGGCCTGCATCGCCGCCATGATCTGCTCCGGCGTGAAGGTCTGACCGCACGGCACGACCGCCGCGGGCCGCACGGCTTCAGCGATGGACTCGATGCCGCAGATGCCGCAGCCGGTAGGACCGGCGACGCGGCGCCGGCGCTCGCTGATGAGTACCGCATCTTCCGGTGCCAGCCACATCCTGAGCTCGATGCCGTCGTCGAGGCGAACAACCTCGAGCGATTTGATGTCGTCGACCGACTTGATGATGCCTTCGTCCAGGCTGAAGCCGACGGCGAAATCCTCCATGTTCTGCGGCGTCCCCATCATGACGGCATAGGTGCCGCCATTATAGGTCAGCGCCAGCGGCGTCTCCTCGGGGATCAGCCGCGTCCCCTCTGATGCGATGCCGTCACGCCAGATCTCGCGGTCGATGGCCTGGACCGGAACGTGCATGCCCTTACTCCGCAGCTTCGGCCGGTACGATGCGACGGGATTGCCGCGCCTGTGCGTCATAGGCCTTCTGCCAATCGGACGGGCCGTTCGAGCGCGAGACCTGCACCGCCGTGACCTTGTATTCGGGACAGTTGGTCGCCCAGTCCGAATAGTCCGTCGTGATGACGTTGGCCTGCGTGTCCGGGTGGTGGAAGGTGGTGTAGACGACGCCGGGCGCGACGCGGTCGGTGATCTCCGCGCGCAGAGTAGTCTCGCCGGCGCGGCTCTTCAGCCGCACCCAGTCGCCGTCGCGCACGCCGCGCTGCTCGGCATCGTGCGGGTGGATCTCCAGCCGATCTTCGCTGTGCCAGATAACGTTGTCGGTGCGCCTGGTCTGCGCGCCGACATTGTATTGGCTGAGGATGCGGCCCGTGGTGAGCAGCAGCGGATAGCGCGGACCGGTGCGCTCGTCCGTCGCGACATACTCGGTCACGACGAATTTGCCCTTGCCGCGGACGAAGCCGTCGATATGCATCACCGGCGTGCCCTCGGGCGCCTTCTCGTTGCAGGGCCACTGCACTGAGCCGAGCTCGTCGAGCTTGGCGTAGGAGACGCCGGCGAAGGTCGGGGTCAGCGCCGCGATCTCGTCCATGATCTCGGAGGGATGGCTGTAGTTCATCTCGAAGCCCATGGCCCTGGCAAGGCCAATGGTGACCTCCCAGTCGGCCATGCCGTTCTTCGGCGTCATCACCTTGCGCACGCGCTGGATGCGGCGCTCGGCATTGGTGAAGGTGCCGTCCTTCTCGAGGAAGCTCGAGCCGGGCAGGAAGACGTGGGCATAGTTCGCTGTCTCGTTCAGGAAGAGGTCGTGGACGATGACGCATTCCATCGCCGACAGCGCAGCGACCACGTGCGAAGTGTTCGGGTCGGACTGGAGAATGTCCTCGCCTTGCACGTAAAGGCCCATGAACGTGCCTTCGACCGCGGCATCGAACATGTTGGGGATGCGCAGGCCAGGCTCGGGGTTGAGCTTGACGTTCCACAGCGCCTCGAACTGGTCGCGCACGGCATCGCCCGATATGTGGCGATAGCCCGGCAGCTCGTGCGGGAACGAACCCATGTCGCAGGAGCCCTGCACGTTGTTCTGGCCGCGCAGCGGGTTCACGCCGACGCCGGGGCGCCCGATATTGCCGGTCGCCATCGCAAGGTTCGCGATCGCGATCACGGTGGTCGAGCCCTGGCTGTGCTCGGTGACGCCGAGACCGTAATAGATCGCGCCGTTGCCGCCGGTCGCGTAAGTGCGCGCGGCTTCGCGCAGGACCTTGGGATCGACGCCGGTGAGGATGGCGGTCGATTCCGGGCTATTCTTCGGCTGGGAGACGAAGGCGGCCCACTCCTCGAACTCGCTCCAGTCGCAGCGCTCGCGCACGAAGGCTTCGTTGACGAGGCCCTCGGTGACGATGACATGCGCCAGCGCGGTCATGACTGCGACATTGGTGCCGGGCATCAGGGGCAGGTGCAGCGCCTTCACATGCGGCGATTCCACCATCTCGGTGCGGCGCGGGTCGATCACGATCAGCTTTGCGCCCTGGCGCAGCCGCTTCTTCAGGCGGGAGGCGAAGACGGGGTGCGCGGAGGCCGGGTTGGCGCCGATGATCAGGACGACGTCGGTGTCCTCGACCGAGTCGAAGTCCTGCGTGCCGGCGGAGGTGCCGAAGGTGGTGGCGAGGCCATAGCCGGTCGGCGAGTGGCAGACGCGGGCGCAGGTGTCGACATTGTTGTTGCCGAAGCCGGCGCGGATCAGCTTCTGCACCAGATAGGTCTCTTCATTGGTGCATCGGGACGAGGTGATGCCGCCGATGGCGTCGCGGCCGTATGTCTTCTGGATGCCGCGCATCTTGGCGGCAGCAAAGGAGAACGCCTCGTCCCAGGACACTTCGCGCCAGGGATCCTCGATTCTTTCGCGGATCATCGGCTTGAGAATGCGTTCCCCGTGGTTGGTGTAGCCCCAGGCGAAACGGCCCTTGACGCAGGAATGACCGCGGTTGGCCTTGCCGTCCTTGTAGGGCACCATGCGCACCACTTCCTCGCCGCGCATTTCGGCCTTGAAGGCGCAGCCGACGCCGCAATAGGCGCAGGTGGTGACGACCGAGTGCTCGGGCTGACCGATCTCGATCACGGATTTTTCCGTCAGCGTCGCGGTCGGGCAGGCCTGCACGCAGGCGCCGCAGGAGACGCATTCGGAGCCCAGGAAGCTCTCGTTCATGCCCGGCGAAACCCGGCTTTCGAAGCCGCGGCCGGAGATGGTCAGCGCGAAGGTGCCTTGCACCTCCTCGCAGGCGCGGACGCAGCGCGAGCAGACGATGCACTTGGATGGATCATAGATGAAGTACGGATTGGACTCGTCCTTCGGCATCCAGTGGTCGTTGTCGCAGCCGTGGGTCTTGGCGAAGACGTGGTTCTCGCCCTCATAGCCGTAGCGCACGTCGCGCAGGCCCACGGCGCCCGCCATGTCCTGCAGCTCGCAATCGCCGTTGGCGCCGCAGGTGAGGCAATCGAGCGGATGATCGGAGATGTAGAGCTCCATCACGCCCTTGCGCAGCTTCTTGAGCCGCTCGGTCTGGGTGTGCACGACGAGGCCGGGCATGACGGGCGTGGTGCAGGAGGCCGGCGTGCCGGCGCGGCCTTCGATCTCGACCAGGCAGAGGCGGCAGGAGCCGAATGCATCGACCATGTCGGTGGCGCAGAGCTTTGGAATCTGGTGGCCGGCTTCCATCGCCGCGCGCATGATCGAGGTGCCCTCGGGCACCGAGATCTCCTTGCCATCGATGGTCAGCGTCACCATCGCTTCCGATTTGGAAGCCGGCGTGCCGAAGTCGATTTCCTCGATCAGAGACATCGTCGTTCTCCTATTCCGCGGCCTGAAGCGTCGTCGGCGCCGGGACAAAATCCTCCCGGAAATGCTTCAGCGCACTGAGCACGGGGTAAGGCGTGAAGCCGCCGAGTGCGCAGAGCGAGCCGAATTTCATGGTGTTGCAGAGGTCCTCGACCAGCGCGAGGTTTTCATGGACGCGCTCGCCCCGGATGATCTTCTCGATGGTCTCGACCCCACGGGTGGAGCCGATCCGGCACGGTGTGCACTTGCCGCAGGATTCGATGGCGCAGAATTCCATGGCGAAGCGCGCTTGCCTCCGCATGTCGACGCTGTCGTCGAACACGACGATGCCGCCATGGCCGATCAGGCCGTCGCGCGCGGCAAAAGCCTCATAGTCGAATGGAGTGTCGAACAGCGCGCGCGGGAAATAGGCGCCGAGCGGCCCGCCGACCTGCACGGCGCGCACGGGGCGGCCCGTGAACGTGCCGCCGCCGATGTCGTCGACGAGCTCGCCGAGCGTCACCCCGAAGGCGGTCTCGAACAGGCCACCGTAGCGGATGTTGCCGGCGAGCTGGATCGGCATCGTCCCGCGCGAGCGGCCCATGCCGAAATCCGCATAGGCCTTGGCGCCCTCGGCGAGGATGAAGGGGACGGCCGCGAACGACAGCACGTTGTTGATCACGGTCGGCTTGCCGAACAGGCCGTGATGCGCCGGCAGCGGCGGCTTGGCGCGCACGATGCCGCGGCGGCCTTCCAGGCTCTCCAGCAGCGAGGTCTCCTCGCCGCAGACATAGGCGCCGGCGCCGACGCGCACCTCGAGATCGAAGGCTTGCTTCGAGCCGCCGATGTCGGTGCCGAGATAGCCGCCGCGCCTGGCCGCCGCGATTGCGGCGTTCATCGCCTCGACCGCGTGCGGATATTCGCTGCGGATGTAGATGTAGCCCTTGGTCGCGCCGACGGTGAGGCCGGCGATGGTCATGCCCTCGATCACCAGGAAGGGATCGCCTTCCATGATCATGCGGTCGGCAAAGGTGCCGCTGTCGCCTTCGTCGGCGTTGCAGACGATGAACTTGCGGTCGGCCTTGGCTTGCGCGACCGTCTTCCACTTGATCCCGGTCGGAAAGCCCGCGCCGCCGCGGCCGCGCAAGCCCGATGCGGTGACTTCGTTCAGGATCGCATCAGGTCCGAGCGAGAGTGCGCGCTCAAAACCCTTGTAGCCGCCATGGGCGCGGTAGTCGTCGAGCGAGCGCGGGTCGATGACGCCGCAGCGGGCGAAGGTGAGGCGGGTCTGGCGCTTCAGCCAGGGAATCTCCTCGGTCGCGCCCAGCCGCAAGAGATGCGGTGCGTTGCTGGCGAGCGCATCGAGCAGCGAGGGCACGTCGGTCTCGGTGACAGGACCGAAGGCGATGCGGCCCTGGGGCGTCGCGACCTCGACCAGCGGCTCCAGCCAGTACATCCCGCGCGAGCCGGTTCTGATGATCTCGATCGCCACGCCACGCTTGGCGGCGGCCTGCTCCAGCGCCAGGGCGACCTCGTCGGCGCCGACGGCGACCGCGCCGGCGTCGCGTGAGACGTAGAGGCGCATGCTCATCGCTGCGCCTCCGCAACCAGCGCATCGAGGCGCTTCTGGTCGAGCCGGCCGATGAGGCGGCCATCGAGCATCGCGGATGGCGCAGTCGCGCACAGGCCGAGGCAGTAGATCGGCTCCAGCGTGACGCGATCGTCAGCCGTCGTGTTGCCGAGCGAGACGCCAAGCTTCGCCTCGGCCCGCGCAGCCAGCGCATCGCCGCCCGCGGCCTGACAGGCTTCGGCGCGGCACAGCTTCAGCACATGGCGGCCGGCCGGCTTGTGGCGGAAATCATGATAGAACGTGAAGACGCCATGGACTTCGGCGCGCGACAGATTGAGCGCCTGCGCAACCATGGGGATGGCGGCCTCCGGCACATAGCCGAATGCCTCCTGTAGCGCATGCAGGATGACCAGCGTCGCACCCTCTTGATCGGCATGTTCGGCGATGATTTCGGCGCCGCGCGTCTCGTTCCAAGGCTCAAAAATCGCTGTCATTCTTCGTTCTCAACCTGAGCGTTCCATCGGCGCAAACTAGTTGGAATCGTTCGAAGATCAATAAAGCTGTCCCGTGCTGCGATTGCGAATTCGGATCGATTTGCAACGACAATCAGTCAATACGAAACGGTAATGAAAGTCGTATCGGCTGCCGGTTTTTGCGTGTTGGTGCAGGCCCGGCATGCTAGCTTGCATGCCACGATGGAATTCGAGGGGACGACCGGTTGATCGACAAGCTTGAACTATTGCTGGCGCTGGCGAAGGAGCGGCATTTCGGACGTGCTGCCGAGGCCTGCGGCGTGACGCAACCGACAATGTCGACCGGGCTCAAGCAGCTCGAAGAGATTCTCGGCGTGATGCTGGTCCAGCGCGGCTCGCGCTTTCAGGGATTCACCCCTGAAGGCGAGCGGGCGCTCGACTGGGCGCGGCGGATCGTGGGCGATGCCCGCGCAATGCGCGACGAGATCAACGGGCTGAAGCATCAGCTCTCCGGCGAGATCCGCATCGCCGCGATCCCAACCGTGCTCGGCATGGTCGCCTCGCTGACGACGCCGTTTCGCGCGAAGCATCCCGAGGTGCGTTTCAGCATCCGCTCGACGACCTCGTCGGAGGTGCTGGGATTGCTCGAGAATCTCGAGGTCGATGCGGGGCTGACCTATATCGAGAACGAGCCGATCGGCAAGGTGCGCACCATTCCGCTCTACAACGAGAGCTACCGCCTGCTCACTGCACCGGATGCGATGTTCGGCGACCGCGAGACGGTGACCTGGAAGGAGGTCGGGCAGGTGCCGCTCTGCCTGCTGACGCCCGACATGCAGAACCGCCGCATCATCGACCGCGCGCTGCGCTCGGTCGGCGCGGAGGCGACGCCGACCCTGACCTCGAACTCGCTGCTGGTGCTGTTCACGCATGTGAAGACGGGGCGCTGGGCCAGCGTGATGCCGGCCAAGCTCGCCGAGACGCTCGGCCTGTCCGATACCGTCCGCTCGATTCCGATCGTCGAGCCCGAGGTCAATTACAGCATCGGCATGGTGATCCCGCAGCGCGATCCGATGACGCCGCTGATCGCGGCGCTGGTCAACGTCGCGCGCGAGGTCGCGCCGACGCTGCAATTGTAGAGCATGACGAGACAGAGTGCGTCCGCGATGTGGGTGCCACCTCTCCCCAACGGGGAGAGGTCGGATTGCGCCTGGCGATGCGCAGCATCGTCCAGCGCAATCCGGGTCAGGGACCGCAGTAGACGGTCAGACCGTAATCCCCTTCGGGAGAGGTGATCTGAGCTCTGGGCTGACATCGATTCACCCAATTCAAAGCTCGTTCCGCCGGTCACGCCGCGGCCGATATCCCCGACGCCGCCTTGACCGCGTCGCGCGGCAGCGCCACGCGGACGACGGTGCCGACTTCGAGCTTGGAGCGCAGCCGCATCGAGCCGCCGTGGAGCTGCGCCAGCGAGCGGGCGATGGCAAGGCCAAGGCCCGAGCCGTGATAGGTTTTGGTGAGCTGGCTCTCGACCTGCTCGAACGGGCGGCCGAGCCGGGCCAGCGAATGCGGCGCGATGCCGATGCCGGTGTCGGCGATCATCAGCACGATCCTGTCCTCGAGCTGCCGGCTGCGCACCACGACGCGCCCGCCGTCGGGGGTGAACTTCACGGCATTGGAGAGCAGGTTGACGATGATCTGCTTGGTGGCGCGGCGGTCGGCGACCACCGAGATGGATTTTGCGATGTCGGCGTCGAGCGTCAGGTGCTTGTCCTGGGCCCGGCCAGAGACGACCCGTAAGGATTCCGCGAGCGTCTTCGAAAGGTCGAGCTCTTCCATGTCGAGCTTCATGCGGCCGGCTTCGATCTTGGACATGTCGAGGATGTCGTTGATGACTTCGAGCAGATAGTGGCCGCTGGTCAGGATGTCCTGGCAGTATTCCTGATACTTCTCGCTTCCGAGCTCGCCGAACATGCCCGAGCCCATGATCTCGGAGAAGCCGATGATGGCATTGAGCGGCGTGCGCAGCTCGTGGCTCATGTTGGCGAGGAATTTCGACTTGGTCTGGTTGGCTTCCTCGGCGCGGGTTTTCTCGCGCTGGTACTTCTCGGCGAGATCGGCGAGCTCGACCGCCTGGCGCTCCAGTGCGGCCTGCGAGCGCTTGAGGTCGATGACGGTGGCACGCAGACGCAGATCGTTGTCGACCAGCTTCTGCTCGTGCTCCTTGATGCGGGTGATGTCGGTGCCGACCGAGACGTAGCCGCCGTCCTTGGTGCGGCGCTCGCTGATGTGCAGCCAGCTGCCGTCGTCGAGTTGGGCCTCGAAGGTGCGCGCGCCCGGACCTTGGGCAACCGTCTCGTTGTGGCGGGTGCGCACCTCCGGCATGCGGCCGACCTCGAGCACGGTCTCGTAGGAGGTGCCGGGGATGACCGCGCTGTCGGGCAGCTTGTGCAGGCGCTGGAAGTGCGAATTGCAGAGCACCAGGCGGTCGCTCGCGTCCCACAGCACGAAGGCTTCCGGAATGGTCTCGATCGCATCGCGCAGGCGGAGGTCGGCTTCCACCGTCTTCTCCGCGAGGCTCTTCTGCTCGGTGATGTCGACGGCGATCCCGATGAGGTGCACGCTGGAATCGGTCGCCCCGCGCGTCTTCTCGCAGCGGACGCGGAGCCAGATCCAGTGACCGTCGACATGCTGCATGCGGAAGGTCTGGTCGATGTGGTCGATCTTCTCGGAAATCAGCTGATCGGCGATCTCGAACAGGTCGATGTCGTCGGACTTCACCAGTGCGTTGACCTCGCCGAAGGTGAGGAGCTCGTTGCGGCCGTCGAGGCCGAGCATCGAGAACATCGACTGCGACCAGAAAATCCTGCCGCGCGACAGATCCCAGTCCCACAGCCCGCAGCGGCCGCGATTGAGCGCGGTGTCGATGCGGCCGCGCACGGCGTCGTTGATGAGGTCGCCCTCGCGGGCGCGGGTCGACTGCCAGTGGAAGGCGAAGCCGAGGATCAGGACGACGAAGCCCGTGGTCGCCGACAGCGTCACCGAGAGCGCGGCGTCCGAACCCCAGATCGGCTCGTTGCGCTCCTGGATCACGGTGACGAAGCCAGGGAGCGACTTGATCTGCCGGGAGGTCGCCATCGCCGCGTTGCCGCTCGGCAGCGTCATGTCGGTGATGGTGCCGTCGCGTGGCGGCGCCGCGATCAGTTGCGCGGTCGTGATCGCATCGAGCAGGCGGTCGTTGCCGACCGGGTCGCTGTCGACCGGGATGCGGGCGAGGATACGACGATCGATTCCGGCCGAGGTGACGATGACGTGGCGGCCCGAGGCGGTGCCCCAGGAGGGAATGAGATCGGGCAGCAGCGTCGGCAGGTTCTCGATGGTCTTGATCCGCTCCTGCCGCACCGAGGTGAGGCGATCGATGCGCTCGGCGAGCAGGTCCGCGAGTGCCGAAATGTCGTGGCGGATCACCAGCCGCTTCTGGCGCGTCTGATCGACCACCTGCACGAACGCGCCGAGGCAGATCGTGATCAGGAAGGCGATGATGAGCGTCGGCACCGCGCGGCGCAGTGCCGGCTCCGCGATCAGGAGCCGGTGATAGGCAGGTTTCGCGATCGATTGCGCCAATCCCTTGATCGAATCGGATTGGACGCACGCGTTCGCGGCGTCTGCGCTCGCCATGCCTTCGGCCCCCTGAAAACCTGCTTGCAACTGAAGTCCGGAAGCAGCCCCACGTTGCTTCCGAATCACACTGATTTGAATCCAGTTTTCGCAGGCTGTCGAGAGTCAACGAATCGTTAACGCGAAATTATTCTTATCCAACGCGCAGTTTGTGCATCGAATGCCCGCAAACTCCAGGGCGCAACGAGTCCGAAACGAGAACGTGTGACTCGTCACACATTCTCATCACGCCCGCGGCGGTTCGGCGTGACTGATGACGCGCTTCACGCTCGGAAACGCGCGCCGCAACGCGCGCTCGATCGAGTCCACACGCTCGTGCACCTTGATCACGCTCATCGATGGCGCCGCGCGGCAGTGGAAATTGACGATCTCGCCGGCGTCGGTGTTGCGGACGCGCACATTGTGGATGTCGTGGATTTCGCCTTCGCCGGCGAATTCGGTCAGCGCGGCGGCGATGGTCTGCACCCTCTCAGGCGCGGCATCGACGCCGAACGGCAGTTCCGGTTCCAACGGCTCGATGTGAACGTCGACCTCGACGTCCTCGCCGAATTCCTCCTGGATATTGCGCTCCAGCGTGTTGGCGACGTCGTGGGCGGCCTCGAGCTGCATGTCGGCGTCGACTTCGAGGTCGATGCTGACGATCAGCTTGGCGCCGAGGTCGTGCACCGTGACGTGATGGATGGCGAGCCCGGAATTGCGCGCGATCACCATGATGCGGTCGCGCACCGTCTCGTTGTCGCGCGCGACAGGCACCGCGGCGAAAGTGAGGTCGGCATCGCCGAAGGCCTTGGTGACCGCGGCTTGCGCGTTGCGCTTGATGTCCTCGACGCGGTCGATCGGATAGGTCCGCGGCACCTTCGCGATGGTGTCGATGAACGTGGTCGCTCCGACCATGCGCACGCGCAACCGGTCGACGTCGATCACGCCCGGTACCCCGCGGATCGCGGCGGTGGCCTTCTCCTGGGCGCCCTCCGGAGCGCGATCGACCAGCGTCTGCACGGTCGAGCCGGCCATGCGCAGGCCGAGAGCCGCGATCATCACGGCGACGGCGGCAGCCGCGGCTGCGTCGCCCCACCAGTAGCCGAGCCAGGCGAGCACCAGGCCAACGATCACGGCGAACGAGCCCATGACGTCGGAGGCGAAATGGAGCGCGTCCGCCGCCAGCGCCTGGCTCCTGGTCTCCCGCGCGGCGCGGTGCAGCGCGCGGGCGCGCCAGAGATTGACGGCGATGTCGGTCACCAGCACCACGAACGGTACGGCCGAGATGGTCGGCGGCGGGGTTCCCTCGCGCAGCCGGCTATAGGCCTCGACCAGGATGCCGCCGGCGAGCACGTAGAGCAGGGCAGTGACGCCCAGCGCGGAGATGCTTTCCAGCTTGCCGTGGCCGTAATGATGCTCCTCGTCCGCGGGCTTGTCGGACACCCGCACCACCGCCCAGGTGATGATGGTTGCCACCAGGTCGATCGAGGAATGCAGGGCCTCGGAGATCAGCGCCAGCGAGCCGATCGCGATCCCGACCACGAACTTGGCCGCCGCCATGCCGCCGCTGGCGAAGATCGAGAGCGCGGCGACCGAGGTCTTGTCGTGCTGGGAGGTCATGCCGGGGATTTAGCAGGCCAGCGTCGGACATCAAGTGATGATCCACAGGAGCAGTCGCTAGTGAGTTGCAGAAGCGGGACCGGCGCTCTCACCGTCATGCCCGGGCTTGTCCCGGGCATCCACGTTCTTCGTACCATGCCGCAGAGACGTGGATGGCCGGGTCAAGCCCGGCCATGACGACAAGGAGAGAGCTTCGCACTCGTTACACTGTCACCACGATCTTCCCCAGGTGCTTGTTTGCATCCATATGCTCGAACGCCTTATCGATCTGGTCGAACGAAAACACCTTGTCGATCGGCAGTTGCAGCTTGCGCGATTCCACTGCGCTCCAGATGTCCTTGCGGACCTGCGCAAAGATCTCGCGGACCTCCTCGATGGTGCGGGTGCGGAAGGTGACGCCGACATAATCGATGCGGCGCGCCGCATGCAGGTCGAAATTGAAGTCGGCGTGGGTGCCGCCGAGCCGGCCGACATTGACGATGCGGCCCTTGATCTTCGTCGCGGCGAGATTCTGGTTCGCGACCTTGCCGGAGACTTGGTCGACGATGAGGTCGACGCCTTCGCCGTTCGTTGCCTTCAGGACCTCGTCGACCCATTTCGGATCGGAGCTGTCGATGGCGAGATCGGCGCCGTACTCCTTCAGCCGGCCGCGGCGGGTGGCGTCGGTCGACGAGCCGATCACGAGCCTTGCGCCTTTGAGCCTTGCGATCTGCATTGCCATCAGGCCTACGCCGGAGCTGGCGCCCTGGATCAGTACGGCTTGCCCGGGTTGCACGCCGCCGACGGTGACGACGGCGTTGTGCATGGTCGCGAGCGCGACGGGTAGGGTGGCGGCCTCCTCGAAATTCATGTTCGAGGGTGCGTGGAACAGCCGGCCGTGATCGGCCAGCGTGTATTCGGCAAATGCCGCGCTGCCCGAGCCCATGATGCGGTCGCCGACCTTGACGCCTTCGGCATCCGGCCCGAGCTCGGCGACCTCGCCGGCCCATTCCATGCCGAGCACGGTGCCGACGCCGCCGGCCGCGCCGTGGGCGTGGCCTTTGCGCATGCCGGTGTCGGCGCGGTTCAGCCCGCAGGCGCGGACGCGGACGAGGACCTGTGTGCCCTTCGGTTTTGGTTGAGCGACCTCGGAAATCGTAGCGCCATCAGGGCCGTAGACGTAAGCTTTCATGAATTGCTCTCGCTTCTTGCCGTGGCTATTCAGCAGCTTGCGCTGCCGGATGAACAATCATTCCATCCAGCCTTGCGCGGATGATCGCCTCCGCCTCGCGCACGATGCGAGAGACGAGCTCGGCGCAGCTCGGGATGTCCTGGATCAGGCCCTGGACTTGGCCGGCCGACCAGATGCCTTCGTCGGAATTGCCCGTCGCATAGACCATCTTGCCGCGGGCACCCGCAACGAGTTCGCGGATGTCCTCGAACTTGGCGCCTTCCTTCTCCATTGCGACGACCTTGGTCGAGACCGCGTTCTTGGCGACGCGCGAGGTGTTGCGCATGGTGCGGAAGATCAGCTCGGTCTCGCGCTCGTCATTGGCCACGATTTTCTCCTTGATGAGCTGGTGGATCGGGCTTTCCTTGGTGGCCATGAAGCGGGTGCCCATGTTGATGCCATCGGCACCCAGCGCCAGCGCCGCGACGAGGCCGCGAGCATCGGCAAAGCCGCCCGAGGCGATCATCGGGATCTTGATCTTGTTGGCGGCAGCCGGGATCAGGATCAGGCCCGGCGTGTCGTCCTCGCCGGGATGGCCGGCGCATTCGAAGCCGTCGATCGAGATGGCGTCGACCCCCATGCGTTCGGCGGAGAGCGCGTGGCGGACGCTGGTGCATTTGTGCACGACCTTGACGCCGTGCTTCCTAAATTCGTCGACATGCTCCTGCGGCTTGTTGCCGGCGGTCTCGACCACCTTGATGCCGCTCTCGATGATGGCGGCGCGGTACTCGGCATAAGGCGGCGGCTTGATCGCGGGCAGGATGGTGAGGTTGACGCCGAACGGCTTGTCGGTGAGGTCGCGGCAGCGCGCGATCTCCCTGGTGAGGTCCTCCGGCGTCGGCTGGGTCAAGGCGGTGATGAAGCCGAGCGCGCCGGCATTCGCGACCGCGGCGACCAGCTCGGCCCGTCCGACCCATTGCATGCCGCCCTGGACGATCGGGTGCTGGACGCCGACGAGCTTGGTGAACCGTGTCTGCAACATGATCTGTTTCCCCCGGCCGGTGTGGCGATCTGCTATCGGTTGATGGCGGGGAGGATGCCGCCGGGGGCGGGAAATGTCTATTGCGCCGGCGTGGGGCGATCATGCGGAGATGTGGGTGATTCCGCGGGGCGGATAATTGGGTGGGCCCGCATGTGACGGCGCGACCAGGTCTCGTGTCCCGGACGCGCTGCAACGTTCTTCACGTTGCGGCGCTGAGCCGGGACCCATGGGATCACGGCGGCGCTGCCGGGCTTCGGCTACTCCGCCGACAGCCGCACCATCTGGCGGCCGCCATTCATTTCCTTGAGGCGGTTGACGAAGTTCTCCGGACGCTGCCAACGATGGGGGACCTTCAATCCCATGAACTCCGCGATTTCGCCGATGAAGCCGGTGCAGTTCATTGTCTCGGCATTCCAGACCGGAGTGTTGGCCTGCAACTCCCTGATATGGGCGAACACGCGCTTGGCGTCGGCCTCGTTCAGGTAGACCCGATAGCTCGCGGTCAGATATTCCGGATCGAGATCACCGTAGCTCGCGCCGGTCTCGGACGGCACAAAGGTGATGTGACCGAGCACGTAAGCGAGCGTGTCGCCGGCCGGCGTGAGCCCCGCGACCTCGACCGCCTTCTCGCTGGTCTTGCCGTACCAGACGAAGGCATGGCCCCAGCTCGCGGCGGTACGCGCGCGGAAGTCGACGTAGTAGGGGCCTTTCTCCGCGCGCGCGACGGAGCGCCGCGTCGATTGCGGCGCCGGTCGCGAGGCGGTGTCGGTCGTAGCAAGCGCGCTCGCATCGGCAACGCGCTTGTTTGCCTCGTGGGCCGAGGCCGAGGGCGTCATGCACGAGAGCATAGCCGCAAGAGCGAACCCCGCAAGGATGCAGGATCCCGATCGATTAGCTTTGTTCGTCACGCAATTCCCCCTCGACTATCGGCCGCTACGCGGATTCTGCGCGTGTTACGCTCGCGCGTCAGTAGCGCGCTGCGACCGGGCCGGGCGCCTTGCCGATCGGGGCCTTTCCAACCGGGCTCTTGCCGATCGGCATCTTGCCGATCGGAGCCTGCTCAGCCGGATAGGCCGGCACGGGCTGGCGGCGCGGCAGATCCGCAGCGTTCGCGGCCGTCACCAGAGCAAGCGTGGCACCCAGAGCAATTGCAATCTTCTTCACAGTCATACCCCTAGAAGGTTTGGTCCAAACACGGCTGTGCCGTGCCCCCAGACACGCTCCACAGATGGGCGACCGAATGCGTCCAAGTTGCGGCACGCGCGGGAAATGTTGGCGGCATATGTCGGGCGCGCGGAGATGTGATGTGTCGGGATGTTTCGGAGGGCGTGATGGCCGTGTCGCTGCGCTCAACCCCTGCGCAGCCGCGCTTCACCCGATCCGGTTCAAACTGGTCCTGATCGTCGTGAAGATGCCGCCGATGTCCTTGCGCAAGGCGTCGAGCACGTTGAAATCCTAAAATGCGGGCGATGCGGTCTTCGACCTCGCGCTTGCTTTTTCGTCAGCGGTCGCCGCCGACGAGAACCGGCGCGCCTCCGGCTATTGTCTCCCGAGGAAGTTCGAGCGCATCTTGTCGGCGAACCACACGACGAAAATCGCCGCGAACGAGAGAGCGAAGTACAGGGCCGTCCACAAAAGTGCGTTGCCGGCATTCGTCATGGCGTCCTCCCTTTGCGTCAGAGACCGATGTCTTGCAAGGAAGGATACCAGTGGCCGCGAAGCCCGATTTGCGCGGGATCAATTTTGCTGCGCTGCGGGGCTACAGCCGAAACTCGTTGGTGAGCTCGCCGATGCCGTCGATCGCAACCGTTACGGTGTTGACCGGCTCTTTCATCACGCCGACGCCGACGGAAGTGCCGACCGCGATGAGGTCGCCGGGCAGCAGGGTCATGTCGTGGGAGATCCTGCTGACCAAGTCCTGCGCAGTGAAGATCATGTCGGAGATCGGATAGTTCTGCCGCTCCGCGCCGTTGAGGATGGTGCGGACCGTGAGTTTCGCGGGATCGAGGCCGGTCGCGATGACCGGGCCGAACGGGCCGTAATCGTCGATGCCTTTGGCGCGGGCCCATTGTGGGAAGGTGGGGTCGCGGGTCAGGATATCGTTGGCGGTGATGTCGTTGACGCAAGTGTAGCCGAAGATGAAGCTGTCGGCTTCGCCAGGTGAGACACGCGCGCACGTCTTGCCGATCACGATGCCGAGCTCGCCCTCATAGGTCGTCTTGCCGTCGTAATAAGAGGGCCGGCGAATCACGGCACCGGGAGCGGTGATGCTGGTGGTGGCCTTGAGCAGATAGAGCGGCTCCGGCGGCTCGGGCTGGTTCAGCTTGGTCGCGAGCGCGTGGAAATTATTCCAGAGCGCGACGATCTTGCTGGGCACGCAAGGCGCGAGCAGCTCGACCTCCGAGAGCGCCAGCATCTTGCCGGTGGCGGCGTGGCGGCCGAACATCTCGCCCTCATGCACGCTGATGCCTGATGCCGTCAGCGTGCCGAAGCCGGTCGCGCCGGCATGGCGGAAGCGCAGCCACTTCTTCATTTCGCCCGCCATCACGCCACCGCCAGTGCGCGGGGATCCGATGATGTCGAGATGCCGTCATAGAGGCCGGCGATGCGGGCGCGCTGGGTCACCATCGCCAGCACCGAGTCGAGCGCGGGCGTGGGGATGCCGGTGAGGCGGCCCATCTCCTGCACGACGGTGACGAGCGGGTCGATCTCCATCGGGCGGCCGCGCTCGAGATCCTGCAGCATCGAGGTCTTGTGGGCGCCGACCTTGCGCGCGCCCTCGATGCGGCGCTCCACGTCGACGCGGAACTTGACGCCGAAGGTCTCGGCGATCGCTTGCGTCTCCACCATGATCGCACGCGACAGCGCGCGCGTGGCCGGATCGGTGCAGATCACGTCGAGCGTGGCGTGGGTCAGCGCGCTGATCGGGTTGAAGCAGACATTGCCCCAGAGTTTCAGCCAGATCTCGTCGCGGATGCGATCGAGCACGGGAGCCTTCAGGCCGGCGGCGACGAAGAGGTCCGCGAGGCGCTGCACGTCGGACGTGATCTCACCGGAGGGCTCGCCGAGCGGGAAATTGTTGCCGTAGACGTGACGGATCACGCCGGGCGCTTCGATCTCGGTGGCGGGATAGACGATGCAGCCGATGGCGCGCTCGGCCCCTAACTCGCGCCACTGCCGTCCGCCGGGGTCGATGCTCTCCAGCGTCGAATTCTCGTATTGGCCGCCGTGCTTGTAGAAGTACCAATAGGGAATGCCGTTGACGGCGGTGACGATGCGGGTGTGGGGCCCGAGCAGCGGCTGCATCTTCTCGATCACGCCGGTGATCGAATGCGCCTTCAGCGTGACGATGATGGTGTCCTGCACACCGAGCGCGGTGGGATCATCGGTGCAGCGCGGATGGACGGTGTGCGTCTCCTCGCCGGCGAGCAGCGTGAGGCCGCGCTCGCGCATGGCGGCGAGATGTGCGCCGCGTGCGACCAGGCTGACATCGGCGCCCGCGCGGGCGAGCTGAACCCCGAGATATCCGCCGATCGCGCCGGCGCCGTAGATGCAGATCTTCATGAAATCCTCGCGGGTAAGGCGGAATTTTGGGACGAATGATCCGGTCCGGCTCGGATGGATCCGAGCCGGGGCCGGCAGTCGCAGGGAAGTGAGACGCTTTAAGCTGCTTGCGGCGTCGAGTTGGCGGCCTCGTCGACCGCGGCGGCGATGTCGCGCATGCTGATGACCGAGACGAGGCTGTAATCGTCGATCACGGGCAGGTGGCGAATGTGATGACGGTTCATCAGGTGGCGGACGTGCTCGATCGTGTCCGAGGAAGTGCAGGAGACGAGCTGCTGCACCGAGACCAGCTGGGAGACCTTGACGTTGATGGCGCCGGCGCCGTGCTCGGCGACGGCGCGCACCACGTCGCGCTCGGTGAACATGCCGACCGCGGTGTTTCCTTCCGAGCGGACCACGTCCTTGACCACCAGCGCGCTGATATTGTTGGCGCGCATCAGCTTGGCCGCGATCCCCACCGTTTCGTTCATACGAACCGTGACAACGCGCGGCGTCTTCTTGCGCAGAATGTCTCCGACCAGCATTGCAACCTCCCTGGGTGAATGTTGGGAGAAGTGTGGTATACGTAATGCCAATCGTCAAGCGCTGGATTTGGCTGATCCGAAAAATCTTGCGACAGGAATGCTGACGTTTGTCGCGGCCAAAAAGAAAGGGGCGCATCGCTGCGCCCCTTTCTTTCGTGCGAAGGCTTGTGGTGGCTACGCCGTTTCGGTCTTGGCTGTGCCGGTCGCGGTGTCCGTGCTCTCGGCTTCCTTGCCGAGAATGAAGGAGCGGCGCAGCGGCTTGATCACGAACAATGCCATCAGCGCCGCCGTCGCATTCAGCGCCACTGCCACCACGAACACGGCCTTCCAGCCATAAGCGGTCGAGATCACGCTCGCGAGCGGGACGAGCAGGGAGGCCGTGCCTTTCGCGGTGTAGAGCATGCCGTTGTTGGTGGTTGCGAACTTCGCACCGAAGGTGTCGCCGCAGGTTGCGGGGAACAGCGAGTAGATCTCGCCGAACACGCCGAAGTAAATTGCGGTCGCCAGCACGAAGACGACGGGGATGTGACCGTAGGCCGATAGCGTCAAGAGCATCAGCGCGGCGGTGCCGAAAGCGATGAACATGGTGTGCTCGCGGCCGATCGTGTCGGAGACGAAACCGAAGAACGGGCGGCCGAAACCGTCGAAGATCCGGTCGAGCGAGATCGCGAAGGTCAATGCCGCCATCTGGAAGCCGGCGAGTGTGACGGGCGTGTTCGCGATCTTGAAGTCGTGCGCGATCGGGGCGATCTGCGCCGCGGTCATCAGGCCGCCCGAGGCGACCATGACGAAGACGAGGTACATGACCCAGAAAATAGGGGTGCGCAGCACCTGCGGCGGGGTGAAGTCGATCTTGGTCTGCGGCAGATTGAGCTGCTTCTTCTTCGGCGGGATCGAGATCCGCGGGGGCTGGATGAAGAAGGCGAGCACGAACACGACGAGGCCCTGGCCGATGCCGAAGGTGAGGAACGCGTGCTGGTAGCCGCTCGAGACGATCATGCTCGCGATCGGCACGATCGTGAGTGCGGCACCCGCGCCGAAGCCGGCGGCGGTCGCGCCGGCCGCCAGGCCGCGGCGATCAGGAAACCATTTCAGCGCGTTGCCGACGCAGGTGCCGTACACCGCGCCCGCGCCCATGCCACCGATGACCGCGGCAGTGTAGAGCAGGGTGAGGCTGTCGGCGTAGGAGTTGAGCACCCAGGACAGCGCGATCATCACGCCGCCGAACATGATCACGATGCGCGGGCCGTATTTGTCGACGAACCAGGCCTCGACTGGCACCAGCCAGGTCTCGGTGACGACGAAGATGGTGAAAGCGAGCTGGATGGCGGCGCGCCCCCAATGATGGGTCGCATCGATCGGATCGACGAACAGCGTCCAGCCGTATTGCAGGTTGGCGATCATCGCCATGCAGACGATGCCCATCGCGAGTTGGAGCCAACGGAAACCGGTGCGAAGAGGCGCGGCTGTGACGGCGCCATCCGTGCTGGAAATCATCAAGAACCTCCCAACGCGCCTGATTGATTGCGACGCAGGAATGCAAGATGACCCAGGGTCGCAAATGTTGTGGCTTATCGTCGCAAGCGCGGCGCGGAGCTTGGTATACCATATCCCAGATTGCAAGCCCTATCTTGGTTCCCGTTCGACAAAATGCGCGGCTCCGCAAAGCGCAGAGGTATCCTGGGATACTGGCGCCAAACGAAAACGCCCGGCCGTGAGGCCGGGCGTCTTGCTTGGTGACTGTAGTGGAGCGGGTCAGAGGGTCGATTTCGCAACCACGACCTTGCGCCATGGTTTGAGCACCACGATCGCCAGCAGCGAGGCCAGGATGTTGGCACCGGCCGCGATGATGAAGACGTTGTCCCAATGCCCCGAGGTCTGCTGCACGTAGTTGGCGATCGGCACCAGCAATGCGGCGGTGCCCTTCGCGGTGTAGAGCAGGCCGGCATTGGTGGTCGCGAACTTGGCGCCGAACGTGTCGGTGCAGGTCGACGGGAACAGCGAGTAGATCTCACCCCAGGCGAAGAACACGAAGCCCGAGAGCAGCACGAACCAGATCGGATCGTGGCCCCAGAGGTAGAGCATCCAGATGCCGATCCCTTCCATGCCGAAGGCGATGAACATCGTGTTCTCGCGGCCGATCATGTCGGAGATCCAGCCGAAGAATGGACGCGTCAGGCCGTTGAGCACGCGGTCGATGGTCGCTGCGAACGTCACCGCGGTCATTGTCATGCCGATCAGGGTGACCGGGACGCTGTCGACCTTCCAGTCGACCGCGATCGGCTTCAGGTTCGCGGTCACCATCAACCCGCCGGCGCCGACGATCACGAACATGAAGTACATCAGCCAGAAGA
Source organism: Bradyrhizobium vignae (assembly GCF_900324035.1). Classification (NCBI taxonomy): domain Bacteria; kingdom Pseudomonadati; phylum Pseudomonadota; class Alphaproteobacteria; order Hyphomicrobiales; family Nitrobacteraceae; genus Bradyrhizobium; species Bradyrhizobium vignae. The sequence continues at coordinate 5,153,843 of NZ_LS398110.1, read as the reverse complement.
TCGGCTGACGCAGCACCTCGGTCGGCTGATAGTTGCGGCGAGATTGCAGCAGTGCGGCGTTCGTCACCACGTTCGGCACCTGGCCCGCTTTGGGCGCGAGCAGGAAGAAGGCGAGGATGCAGATGATGATGCCTTGCCCGAGGCCGAAATAGAGGAAGGTGGTCTGGAAACCACTGTCCTTGATCATGGCCTGAATCGGCGCGACGGTCAGCGCAGAGCCCGCACCAAAACCTGCCGCCGTGATGCCCGCGGCAAGACCGCGCTTGTCCGGAAACCACTTCAGCGCGTTGCCGACGCAGGTGCCGTAGACGCCGCCGGCGCCGATGCCCGCGATGATCATGCCGAGATAGTAGCCGTTGAGCGTCGTCGCCTGCGCGTTGATCACCCAGCCCAGAGCACAGAGCACGCCGCCGATCAGCACGACGATACGCGGGCCGTATTTGTCGACGAACCACCCTTCGACCGGCACGAGCCAGGTCTCGAACAAAACGAAAAGGGTGAATGCCCACTGGATCGATGCGCGATCCCAACCGAACGTCTTCTGGATGTCGGGGACGAAGAACGTCCAGCCGTATTGATAGTTGGCGATCATGACCATCGCGCCTACGCCGATGGCCAATTGCGCCCAGCGATAAGCATCGCTGACGCGCGCGGCGCTTGGAGCCGCCGTTGCCTGCACCATGTCCGTCATAAAGCCTCCCGTGGCGCCTCTAATTATTTTGCGAGCGCTGGGGTGGCATTCTTGTATGCATTATGCCAAGCTTCAAGCGCTGGTCCGGCCACCGTGCGCAAATGTCGCAGGAATGTCCGGCTGCGACTCTGACTCGGGACAGCACAAGTAGAAATGGCCCCGTGCTGCGGGGCCATTCATCAAAAGTCGAATGTTGACGGTGCCGAAGCCGGCGCGCTGCCTCGGCAGCGCAAAAGCACGGGCTTAGAGGCCGAAGCGGGGCAGGTCGCCGTTGTGATTCGAGATCTCGGCACTCGCCATCAGGAAGCGGTCAACCGCGGCCATGAAGCGGGCGAACAGCGAGTTGGAGGGGGCGAGAGCGACGGTAGCGGTCTTGGACATCGGAATTCCCTTTCTTGAGACAGTCAGTTGCTGTCTCCTTTCGAAAGGCAATTTATGTATACCAGATACCAATGTCCATGCATGTCATTGCATAGCAGCATGTGCTCCACCGCATCGCAACATAATGCTCCATTAAAGCGGCCATTCCGGGCTTAAGATTGCAAGCTGGACAGCCGAAACAGGGATTTCGGCCTCTGGGAGCAGGAAAACCTTGTTTCCCGTGGCTCGGAACGGCGCCCGACGAGGATGAATTCCGACCGCGCCGCAGCAAAACGGCCCTTGGCAGCGCAGGTCAAAGCGGCTAGTGGTCCGCCCCCTTTTCCAATCAAACGTTCAGAGTGCTTCATGTCGAGCGCCTCGCCCGCCGTCTCGATCGGCATCGATTTTGGGACCAGCAACACGGTCGTCGCGCTTGCGTCGGACGACCGCCGGGTTGAGGCCATTCGGTTCGACCACGGCGGACAGCGTCACAGCGTCTATGTGTCGGCCCTGTGCTTCTGGGAGGACCGGCCGGGCGCCGGTGCCCAGGCCGAAGGCGGCCCGTGGGCGATCGAGCAGTTTCTCGAAGGGCGCCACGTCTACCGCTTCCTGCAGTCGTTCAAGACGTTTGCGGCGAGTTCCAGCTTCAACACCACGCAGGTATTCCGGCAACGCTACAAGTTCGAGGACATATTGGCGGCGTTCCTGCGCACGCTGGCGCGCCATGGCGGCGAGAAGTTCGGCTTCGAGACGGCGAACATCACGGTCGGCCGTCCGGTGCGCTTTGCCGGCGGCAATCCCGACGAGGCGCTGGCGATGCAGCGCTACCGGGCCGCGTTCGAGCGCTTGGGGGCCGGCCACGCGCGCTACGTCTACGAGCCCGTGGGCGCGGCGTTCTCCTTCGCCCGCAGGCTGGAGCGCGATGCCACCGTGCTGGTTGCCGATTTCGGCGGCGGCACCAGCGATTTCTCGGTGATGCGGTTTTCCCGCGCGGGCGGCACGCTTCGCGCCGAACCGCTCGGCCATGCCGGTATCGGCATTGCCGGCGACACGTTCGATTATCGCATTGTCGACCACGTCGTCTCGCCGCGGCTCGGCAAGGGCTCGAGCTTCCGCTCGTTCGACAAGGTGCTCCCGGTCCCGAGCGGCCACTACACCAACCTCGCGCGCTGGCATCAGCTCGCGATGATGAAGAGCAACGGCGATCTGCGCGAGCTCCGCGAGCTTGCGCGCACCGCGCTGAAGCCGGATCTGCTCGAGGATTTCATCACCATCGTCGATCTCGACCTCGGCTTTGCGCTGTACCGCGCGGTGTCCGATGCCAAGGTCGCCCTGTCGGCGCAGGACGAGGTGGACTTCCGCTTCAAGGGCGGCGGCGTCGACATCGGCGCCACCATCACGCGCAAGAATTTCGAGACCTGGATTGCCGACGATATCGCCCGGTTGCGCGCCACGGTCGACAAGGTGCTGGCTGAAGCCGGCATCACCGCGCGCGAGGTGGAGAAGGTGTTCCTGACCGGTGGCACGTCCTTCGTACCTGCCGTCCGAAAACTATTCGCCGAGCGGTTCGGCAACGAGCGGCTGATGTCCGGCGACCAATTCGAATCGATCGCCTATGGGCTCGCACTGATCGGGCACAGTCCCGATCCGGAGCGATGGACGGCGGACGGCGGGCTGAAAAAGGCGGGTGCGTAGCGCACTATTGGACGAAGCACGATCCGCCGGGTCTGTTACACCTCTCCCTTCGGGACCCTTCGGGAGAGGTGTACTCGACCGCTAGGCCGTTGCGGCTGCTACTGATTGATCTCCGGCTCGACGAGCCGCGCCAGATTGCGCAGCGATTCCTGCCAGCCGAGATAGCAGGCCTCGACGGGAATGACGTCGGGCAGGCCGGACTGCGTGATCTCGACCTCGGTGCCGACCGAGACCTTCTTCAGGATCACGGTCACCTCGATCACGCCCGGCAGATTGGGATCGTCGAACTTGTCGGTATAGCGCAGGCGTTCGCCGGGCACGAGCTCGACATATTCGCCGCCGAACGAATGGCCGTTGCCCGTGGTGAAATTCCGGAACGACATCTTGAACGTGCCCCCGACCTTGGGCTCGAGATGATGCACGGTGCAGGTGAAGCCGTTCGGCGGCAGCCATTTCGCCATCGCATCGGCCTCCAGGAAGGCGCGATAGACTTTCTCCGGACTGGTTGCGAGCACGCGGTGCAGACGGACGGTATTGGGCATGGTTGTTATCCTCGGTGATTGATGGGCCCGAGTTTGGCGTCTACGGCCCATTCATGTCACGAGGACGACCGGGAAGCCGCCGATCCGACAGGGGGCTCGGATTTTTGTTCGAGCCTTGTTCGGCACCGCGATCTGGTACCCCTGCGCGGCAGAGCCGACGGGGCGTGGCGCTTGGCCGCCTTTCAGTCGGCTCTTCGGATCGAAGTGGTCTTGTCTTGAAAGTTCGTCAGGTTAGTCGGATACTGGATAGGATCCCTTGGGCCCATTATCAATCCGAGGAGGACGATCATGGCGATTCAGATCGTGATGGACCGCACCGGCGACCGCCATCACCCTTTCGACCCCAGCGACCTGCAGGAAGTGGCGAAGGCGGAGCAGCGGTTCTATGAGCTGACGAATGCCGGCTTCACCGCCGCGGTCCGGACGGGTCCCGGTCAGATCTCGCAGATCCGATCGTTCGACCCCACTGCGGATGAAACCCTCTTTTTCCCCAGATTGATCGGCGGCTAGCCGCTCATGTTCGGCTTTCGGCCGGCGGCGTCGCACGTCCGCTCCCGCATGAGAGCGGCGCGAATGCTCTTCATCAGGCACGGCGCCGAACGCACGCCAGAGGGACGGTCGCTGCTGCTCTTGCGGCGTTGGCTATCGCCTGCGCAGCAGGAGCAGTTAGCGACGAAGGGCTACTTCGAGGTTGTCGGAAGCGAGAGTGGGAAGCGGTACCGGATTTACGCCGGAACGTCGGTGAACGTCTGCGAGATTGACGAAAGAGGCCGCGTGCAGGACGGGTTGTGCTTCATGCCGATCGGCGCGCTTCCGATCGGAGATGTCATGCTCGCCCAGAAGATTGCGCTGGAAACATGCGAGGCTAACGCGCGCGCCGTGGCCAGGAGGTTCACGCCGAGCACTTTCCAGTTCAGACAAGCCCGACCGCTCGCTTGACGCCACCTCATCGCACCGCTGCACCAACTTCAACTCGGCACTCGAGAGCTGGCCCGTTCGTGGACGCACTGGCCCGTTCGTGGACGCACTCGGCGCGGGCGACGCACCGAACGAAGCATCCGGGTGCAATCGATTTCCGATGAAGCCGGCCTCAAGCCTTCAGGTCGGTGATCCTCATGATTGCGACCACGTTCCCGTCGTTGAATGCTTCAGGTGATATCGCACCTACCTCCCTTCTACCGAGAACGCGAGCAGCACGTTACCCGGCAACGTGCCGTAGTTGGTGTAGCCCGAATTGACGTAGAGCATGCCCCCAGCAATAACTGCGCCCGGACCGTCGAGCGAGCCGCCTTGGCCGGCTGCGCCATTGACAGTCGTGTAGTCCTGGACGGTGTCGACGTCCCAGATGATCTCGCCAGTCCGGGCGCTGTAGGCGCGAAGGTGGCCATCGAGCCCACCCGAGAAGACCACGCCGGGAATTGCTGTGACCGCGGCCGACTGGGCTGGACTGCAGCCGGGCTTGTCATTACAGCCCGGATGCGGTGTGCGCCAGACGACCTCGCCAGTGGCAAGCTTGAGAGCAAACAGTCCGCCGCCCTTGCGAGGATCCATCTTCAACTCGCCGCCCATGATGGTTTTCTGAGCACCCGGCGTGCCCGGCGCCGCGCGTTCGAGTCCGACATCCGATACTGACACGTAGACATTCTCGTCATCGACGGCCATTCCCCATTGCACACCGCCAAGCGCGGAGCCCTGCCCGATCCGGCGCTGCCACAGTATCGCGCCACCATGATCGGGATCGAGCGCATGCACGACGCCCGACTTCTGCCCCGCGATCAGCGCGCGCTTGCCGTCCGCGAGATCAACCAGGATAGCCGACGATCCGAAGTCGAAATCGGGGCCCTTATTGTCTGGACAGTTCGCGCGATATTGCGAGGTGCATGCGACATTGTAGGCATCGCTCTCGGTCATCTGTCGCGACCATTTGAGCTTTCCGTTCACGAGGTCGAACGCCACAAAAGCGTCAGACGTGTCCTGTGCGGGATTTGAATAGCTGTCCCCAGTGGTCGCATAGACCGTGTTCGTCTGGAGGTCGACCGTTGGCGCGGACCAGATCGCGCCGCCCGAGGGCCCGAAAAGTTGCACGCCCATCGAACTGATGCCCTGCGGTCCCGGCGGTGGCGAAACGTAGCTGCGCCATTTCACCTCTCCCGTCGCTGCGCTGAGCGCCACGATCAGCCCGCGGAAGCTGCAGCAGCCGTACCGTGGATCCGCCGCCAACGCCTCTTCGAGTGAGGAAACCGGTACATAGAGGATGCCGTCCGCAAGTGTCGGAGCACCCGTGATCATAGCCGCTTGATGGTCCTCGACCCGACGGGTCCACTTTAGCTTCCCAGTCTCGGCGTCGAGCGCATAGACGTTCCCTCGCTGGTCGCCGAAATAGGCCGTGAAACCGCGCCCGTCCTCGCCGATGGTGACGGCGCTGCGGACGCCAAAGCCTGCATCGAACACCCAGCGCTGACATCCGGTCCTGGCGTCGAGCGCATAGACCTTGCCGCCGGCGCTACCGACGAACAGCCGGCCGCCCCAGACCGTCGGCTGCGCGAAGGCTCTGACGTCACCGGGAAAAGCGAAAGCCCATTTCAGCTTGAGACGGGGGACATCGTGCGCCGCAAGCAGCGCGCTCTCGGCGGGCTGGAAGCGATGCTGGCGAATGTCGACCCCCCAACCGTTCCAGCGCGGCAGCGCGGGATCAGCGAGTTTGGGTCCTTCATCGCGGCAGCTGGAATCGGGCAGTTCGATCGCCGGTGGCGGCGCGTTGCCCTTCAAATAGCGAGTGATGGCGCCGATCTGATCCTTGCTCAGATCTCGCCCCTGCGCGCTCATTAGCCCGTAGGCGATCTGAAAGCCGATCCGCTGCTCGTTCAGCTGCCGTAGCGCATTTCTGTCGGGCGCCCGTGCCGCGCCGCCCTCATGACACGAGGCGCAGCGTTGCTCATAAAGGGCCTCGCCTGATGGACCCGCTGCCTCCTCGGCACCCGGCGATGAAATTCCGATCGTGGCGAGAAGCAGTCCGGTCGAAAGCTGCAACCAGACGAAGCGAACCGGGATCTTGGATGTCATCGTCTCTCCCCACTTACTGCGCAGACCAAGACGTAGCAGACATTCACACGCCCGCCACACAACTTCAATTTATGGGCGAATAGTCAAGCTAAGGCTACTCTCTTAACGACGACGGGCCTCCTTGCTCGTTCGATCCGACCAGTCGACCAAAGCCCGATGACGATATCCTGCCAGCGGAGGCTTCGCTTGGCTTGACGCAGTGTTCGAGCAGCGCCGCAGTCCGCTCGGGCAACGAAGATAATTGACGGCTCAACCTCGATTAAGAATTCCTCTCGCGCGAGGCTCGGCACACCTATCCAAGTAGCACACGGTGGCCGGTCACCAAAGGTTTCCATCAGTACGTCGCCAATCGCCTTGCCCTGGTCGATATGGCTTTGCCGACCGATTCTCGGTATTTCTTTGAATTTCCTGGCTAGCCGTCGCGCTCCTCGGCCTCTTGTTCCGCTCGACCTACTGATATAACTTCACCCTCGTCGCGAAAAACGACTACCTGCTCTTAGGCCGTCGAATACAAGTCAACCGCGCGCCACGCGTGGTTCGGCCAGCGTCTCCGATAGCAACCGCCTGACGAACATCAGGCAATCGCAGCCATCAACGCGCCTACGGACGCTGCATGTCTGCGACGATAGGAGCGCAACAATGCGAAATCCAATTACAATTATTGGTGCCGGCCTTGGTGGCCTCACACTCGCCCGTGTTTTACATCTCCACGGCTTCGCAGCAACAGTCTACGAAGCTGAAGCCTCGGCGAGCGCAAGAACGCAGGGAGGTCTGCTCGATATTCATGAATACAACGGTCAGATCGCCCTCAAAGCCACAGGACTATTTGACACGTTCCTCTCTCTGGTCCGCCCTCGCGAAGATGCAAAACGTATCGTCGATAAAGACGGCAATGTCCTATTCGACAACCCCGGCAGCCACACAGGCAATCGCCCCGAAATTGACCGGGGCGATCTTCGGCAAATGCTTATTGATTCGATCCCGCCGGAAACGATTAAGTGGGGTCATAGAGTTGCGTCTATTGCAGCCCTCGGGAACGGACGGCATGAAGTCACCTTTGCCAATGGCTTGACGGTCACTTCCAACGTGCTCGTGGGTGCCGATGGCGCGTGGTCGAAGGTCCGCCCCCTTCTTTCAAAATCAACGCCAACCTACACGGGCACCTCGTTTATCGAAACATTCCTTTTCGATGGCGACACGCGCCACAAGGCAAGCGTGGATGCGATCGGCAGCGGCACGCTCATGGCCGTTGCTCCGGGCAAAGGCATCCTGGCGCACCGCTATGCAGACGGAACGCTCCACACCTATGCGGCCTTAAACAAGCCAGAAGATTGGATTAAGTCCATCGATTTTAGCAACACAAAAGCTGCCTTGGCCCATATTGCCGAGCAATTCCAAGGATGGGCTCCGCAACTGACCGCACTCATTACAGACGGCGAAACCGATCCCGTGCTTCGCCCCATCTATGCGCTCCCAGTTGGACATCGATGGGAGCGCGTGCCGAGCTTAACATTACTTGGGGATGCGGCGCATCTGATGTCCCCTTTCGCAGGCGAAGGCGCGAACCTCGCTATGTATGATGGCGCAGAACTCGCCCAAGCGCTCGTTGCCACTCCCGATGACATCGAAGCCGCGCTCGCCAGCTATGAAAACGGCCTCTTTCCCCGAAGTGCTGAAGTCGCCGACGAGACCGCCCAGAATCTCAAGCGGTTTTTCGACGATACCGCGCCTCAGAGCGTAGTCGCTCTGTTCAGCAAGCATCTCATCAGAACGGAGAGACCCTTCGCGGGTATCTAATGCGGCGCGCACCGAGAAATCGTTGCCATATGCGTCTAGCGTACCGTCACAGCACTAAAAAACCCCGGTAGAGCGATGGTTTTGCTGGCACTAGCTGGTTAGTCTGCTTCTGGCCCGAAGCGACAAATTCGGTCGGGCGTCTTGATGTCGGCAATGAGGGGTAAGCCGGACGCGGGCCTGATCGCGCAGAACCAACGCGATTGACCCCAAGCAGAAGTGTCAGGTCGGCCGCTTTTCTGGCTAACGCCAGCAGCGGTCGTGTAAATTGGGGCGTCCACAGCGAGATCAAGTGAATTGAGCGCGCAGCTCTGAAAGCGAGGTCCCATCGTTGCCGGCGCACAACACACTCGACTAAATCGTCAGCCTCTCTCCCTTCGGCGCCTCGGCATTGCCGCTTGGCTCGACGGCGGCCCTTCACTGCGATAGGTTGCCGCAGGATGGAGCGATGCGCCGACAGCTGAAGAATTTTCTACCGATAGTCCTGGTTGCCCTGTTGGTGCAGATCTTTGTACCGATCGGTGCGTGCTGGGCGGCGAGCCTTGCGGCCTCCCATCCACTTGTCGGCGCGGTCATCTGCCACGGCGGTTCGGCACAAGGGACTGGGCAGGACGATCAGACCGGCCACCGCGCCCACGATGGCGGCTGCGCCGCCTGCGGCGTGTTGCAGACCGGGGCGCCGATCGACACCCCGCAGACATCAGCCGCGATCGTGGTCGATCGCGTGACGAGCCAGGTCGCCTGGCAGGATTTCGGGCCGGGCCTGTCCGGTTCGAGAACCGCTTCTGGGGCCCAGGCACGCGCTCCGCCGTCCCTGTCGTAAAGTCGCGCGGCCACCGGCCGTGAACCCTCTACACATCAACGCCTGCGGAGATTTTCATGTTTATCCGTCATGCGCGCGCAGCCGTGCCAGGGCTCGCCATCGCGCTCGTTCCCCTTTTCGGAAGCACCGCCCACGAAATCGTCGGCAACCGCTTCTTTCCAGCGACAATCGGTATCGACGATCCCGGTGTGAACGATGAATTGTCTTTCCCAACGGTCGCGAACTTCAAGACCGGTGACGATCCGTCGTTTCGGCAGCGCGATTTCTCGGGCGAATTTTCCAAGCGGATCACCGAGGCCTTTGCGATCTCGATCGGCGCAACCCACAGCTCGCTCGCAGCGCCCGGCGGTCCGACCGGGATCGGCGCGCAGGGATTTCAAAATCTCGAAACCCTGTTCAAGTACCGGCTGTTCAAGGACCCGGCGCATGAATTCGTGGTGTCGGTCGGGCTGGGCATTGAATGGGGCGGCACGGGCGCAGCAGCCGTCGGTGCGGACCCGTTCAACACCTATACGCCGACGATCTTTTTCGGCAAAGGCCTCGGCGATCTGCCCGACACCCTGTCATGGCTGCGGCCGGTCGCGATCACCGGTCAGGTCGGCTATGCCATCCCGGGCAGAAACTCCACCACGACCTTCAGCATCGACCCCGACACCGGCAATCTCAGCGCCGACACCGAATTTCATCCGCGGGTGCTGAACTGGGGCGGCACGATCCAGTACAGCATGCCCTATCTGAAATCGTCGGTGATCGACCTCGGCCTGCCGGATTTCGTCAATCATCTGATCCCGCTGGTCGAGGCGACGCTGCAGACGCCGGTAGCGAACACATTGACGTCGGGTACCAAGACCACAGGGACCATCAACCCCGGATTCCTCTGGGTCGGAAATACCTTTCAAATCGGAGTCGAGGCGCTGATCCCGATCAACCGGCAAAGCGGGACCAATGTCGGCGTTATCGGCCAATTGCACTTCTATCTCGATGACATCGATCCCCGCGGCATCGGCAGGCCCATCTTTGGCGGGCCGGTGCAACCCGCCAGCCCGTTTGCCAGGAATTGATCATGCGACGCTCATCCTTGATCATCGCGCTATTGCTGTCGTTTGCGACCGGCAAGGCAGACGCCCACGCCTTTCTCGATCATGCCGAGCCGCGCGTCGGCAACAAAGTGGCTAGTCCGCCGCGCGAGGTGACGCTCTACTTCACCCAGAAGCTGGAGCCGGCGTTCAGTTCGGTGACGGTCACCGGTCCTTCCGGCCAGCGCGTCGATGCGGGAAGGGCGCGCGTGAACGGCAGCCAGATATCGGTCTCTCTGAAAGGCGGCGGTGTCGGGACCTACCACGTCAATTGGCATGTGCTTTCCGTCGACACCCACACGACCGATGGGAGCTTTACCTTCCAGGTCGGTCCCTAGAGCACTGTTGCGATGGATTGGTCCGCAGCAGGAGTGCCGATGATTGCGACGCGCGCCGTGCACTTCGCGGCTACAGCGATGACAGTCGGAAGCGTTATTTTCGACCGCTTCATCGCTCTGCCGGTCTTGCGGGGCCACGCCGCGGCGGCCATCTCGTTCCGGAGCCGGACGCGGCGTGGAATTTGGGTCTGTCTCGTCCTCGCGGTGGTCTCGGGCGCGATTTGGCTGTTGCTGCAGGCGGCCTCGATGAGCGGCATGCCGCTCAAAGAGGCTCTGACCGCAGACGTGCTGTCGACGGTCATTAACGAAACCCAGTTCGGCGAGGTGACGGCCATTCGCGCAGGTCTTGCGTTCTGCCTGGCAGCCTGCCTCGCCTGTGAGCGTGCGGTCACCACACAATGGCTGGGACTCGCCGCGGCGACCGGGTTCGCCGGCAGCCTTGCCTGGACCGGCCATGCCGGCTCGACCGTAGGCGTGACCGGCTATCTGCATCTGGCAGCAGATGCGCTGCATGCAGTGGCCGCGGCAGCCTGGATCGGCGGCCTGGTGTCGCTGATCACTTTCTTGGCGATCACCGAGATACGCGAAAACATGTTGCTCGCCCGCGATGCCATCGAACGGTTTTCGACGCTGGGCATTGTCAGCGTGGCCATCATCCTGCTCAGTGGCGTTGTCAACGCTGGCATTCTGGTCGGCTCGCTGCATGGGCTCGTTGCCACCGAATATGGGCGCGTGCTGACGCTCAAATTGGCGATCTTCGCAGTGATGCTCGCGTTCGCTGCGACCAACCGTTTTCGCTTGACGCCGCAGCTTGCTTCCAGCGGAAACGAACAATCCTCCATCGCGCTTCGTCAACTGATCCATAACAGTGCGATCGAGATAGCACTCGGACTGGGCATCCTCGTCATTGTTGCGGTGCTCGGAACCTTGCATCCGGCCGTTCACATGATCGACCTTACAACCTCTTGGTGACCAGCCCATCGACACCACCCTTCTCGCCGCAAAGATTTCGAAGTCCGTTCTTTTTTTCGTCGGAAGCGCGTCATCGGCAAGAATTCCGCTCCTGGCCCGTGGCTGACCTCCCCATTTGGGCCCGCACGGTCCGCTTAAGGGCTAAGTGGAAAGCCGTCGTGGAGCCACCGAGGGCAACCTTTGACCCACACCGGTCATTAGCCCGATCCCTCTGAGGATCTCCCGCGCAAAGGCGGGACGGTCTACCGGTTGGCTGTTGTGGAGGCCGTTAGAGAGCACCGTTCGGTGCCATGGTAAGGTGAGCCCGGGACATACATTGGGTCATGAGCAGCGGTCGGGCTCATGAAATGTGAACGCGTACATTTCCGAGCGATTGGGCCGATCGCGTGCTATAGTTCTTCCTGGCTGCCACTCTGAGGAGCGGTGCCGATCCCTCAGAGTGTCCCGCCGCCGATCTCTACGACAAAGCGCTTGCGCTTCAAGGCGCGCTCGCGAAGGAGGTTTACGTCGCGATCAGATATGAAAAGGAGGCAGACATGAGGCCAATCATAACCACGACGATCCTGGCGCTGACTGTCGCGATGGCACCCGTCAGCAGGGCGCAGCAGGCCGACAATCAGACGAAGCAGGCGATAGAAGCCATGGTCATGAAATGGACGCAGGCGGTCAATCAGGGAGACGACAAGACCGCGTCATCGTTCTTCACGTCCGATGCTTTTGGCATCGACGTCTACGGCAGAACTTCCGGCGCCCAGATGGGCGAGTTGACCAAGAAAGTGCACGAGATGGGCATCGACTTGACCAACAAAGTCGACGACGTCCGTTCCCTAGCCTCAGGGCAGGCACTCCTGGCCAGCGGCACATTTACCGTAAGCTACAGCAACAATCCGAATTTGAAGCCGGGCGACACCATCACCGGCAATTGGATGCGGGTCCTAGTCAAAGAAGGTTCGGACTGGAAGATCGCGGCCCAAAGCCTCACCCGGCAAGCTCCGCCGGCGCCATCGGCAACGGTCGGTTCGAGCTCCACAAACAAGTAACCGGCAAATCTGCCGCAGAATAGATCGCCGACGGAGTGTTGTCGACGCTCGATCTTGCGCCGATATCATGGAAGCCACTCGACGCAATCGGAAGGCTTCCATGTCGCGAGGTTCATCGTTCCGCGGACTCCTCGGCCGATCTTGGAGCGCAGTAACTCGCGTCACGGCAGAGGTCGTCGAGCTTCGCCCGCAGCGCGCAGCAAGAGCTCCTGCTACTCGACCTCCGCCCACCCCGCCTGGCCACGGTAACAACGGAGATGATGGTCTTCCCGGCTTTCCGGGTCGAGATGGTCAACCGGGCTTTCACCTGCGGATGTCTGCTTCTGGCCCGAAGCGACAAATTCGGTCGGGCGTCTTGATGTCGGCAATGAGGGGTAAGCCGGACGCGGGCCTGATCGCGCAGAACCAACGCGATTGACCCAAGGGCGACTTCGTGCTGCCCCTCGAAAGAGGCTTGAAGCGCAGTCGCGGCGCGTTACGCTTGGTTTAGGCGATGCCAAATCCATGAGCCGGACCGGTCATTTCGTGATAAGAAAGGCAGTGAAGATCTTTGCGTGGGCTCGACAATGAGTGATTTCGATTTGCCCCTGACGCGCTATGCGATGAGTGGCGATGTAAGCATCGCATACCAAACCATGGGCGATGGACCGATCGATCTCATCATCGTTCCCGGCATGGTCTCGCATGTCGAGTTCATGCATGAATCGCCGGGGTATACAGCGTCCCTGCGTCGCCTGTCAGGTTTCGCCCGTGTCGTAACATTCGACAAGCGAGGGCAGGGATTGTCCGACAGGGTACCAGGCGCACCTTCGCTCGAACAGCGAATGGATGATGTTCGGGCCATCATGGATGACATCGGCTCGAAACGGGCGGCGCTCTTGGGTATTTCCGAGGGTTCAGCCATGAGTATCATGTTCGCCGCGACGTACCCTGATCGCGTCTCTCACCTAGTTTTGTATTCCGGGTTCGCAAGCTCTCCTGCCCAAAGGATGGACAATTACGAAGAGATAGTGTCCGAGCGCGCCAAGGCTTGGGGGACCGGCATGCTGATCAAGCTCATCAATCCAAGCCGTGCACGCGACCCAAACGCGGTGAGCCAGTTTGCCAAGTTTGAAAGGCTATCTGCGAGTCCAGGGGCATATAGGTCGCTGGCGTTAATGAACGCATCGATTGATGTCAGGCCCATACTGTCAGCGGTACGAGTTCCTACGTTGGTGCTTCACCGACGAACGGACACTTTGATTCCAGTCGAAACAGGTCAGGATCTCGCAAAGCAAATTCCTGGTGCCAAATACATTGAATACCCTGACGGCGATCACATGATGACGTTTGGTGACGTCGAAACTTTGTTGGGAGATGTCGAGGAGTTCATCACCGGACACCGCGAAATTCCATCAACCGATATTGAGCGTGTTTTAGCCACGGTTCTTTTCACGGATATCGTGGAGTCCACACGTCGCGCCGCCGATATGGGTGACCAAAGATGGACCCACTTACTGGATATGCACGATCAGCTGGCAAAAGACTTGGTCGAAAAGCACCGCGGCACGCTGATCAAAACGACCGGCGATGGCATTCTCGCGACATTTGATGGACCTGGTCGTGCTGTTAGGTGTGCGCTTGCGCTTAGGACCGCTTCTAGAGAAATCGGCTTGCCGCTGCGTGAGGGTCTGCACACCGGTGAAATCGAAATAAGGGAGCGCGATATTGGCGGTATTGCTGTGCATGTGGCAGCTCGTATCATGGCGCAATCCGGAGCTGACGAGATCCTTGTCTCGAGGGTCGTGACCGATCTTGTGGCTGGCGCGGGCTTGAAATTCTTTGATCGCGGATCGCATCAGCTTAAAGGCATTCCGGGACGATGGGATCTTTTTGCGGCGAGCGTGTAGATCCGGCTATGCCCGCTATTCGTGGGTGGTGGCGTAGGAGTTTCTAATGGTGCCATGATCTACCTTCACAACGGGAGGAACTCAGATGAGGGAACTCTTGGTAATAGCAGGTTTAGTCGCATTCTCACTGCCGGCGACGGCACAAGACACGCCGATGCGGGTCACGCCAGAGGCAATTACGTGGGCTGAGAACCCGGCCTTCCCAAAGGGCGTCCAGACAGCAACTCTCGTGGGCGACCCGACGAAAGCAGGGGATGTGGTCGTCTTACGGATCAAGTTTCCCCCAAACTTTCAAATGCCGCCGCACACTCACCCCTATTCCGAAGTTGTCACTATCATTAGCGGCAACGTGGGGACTAGCCACGGTGAAAAATTTGAGAAGAAAGGCGAGCCGTTAAAGCCGGGCTCGTTGTGGGTGTATCCGGCTAAACACGCTCACTACGCTTGGACCGGAAATGAGGAGGGGATTCTCCAAGTTCAATTCGTTGGTCCTGGAGGCATCGACTACATCAACCCAGCGGACGATCCGCGCAAGAAGTAATTGCAGACGCAGCGTCTGGTGCGACTCGGCGCTTCTGATAGAGGATGCGCAAACAGCGGGCTCACGTCGGTGAGTGGCCCGTGGCTGATCCTAACTCGCAGCGCTGCGAAGTCTGCTTCCTGATGGTCACGCGAACGGGCCCACTCAAGCTCGTCACGGCCGTTTTTGACCCATAGCCGACTCGGTCGCTGGCGCGCGACCGCTTCCGCTCACTGGCGCAACGACAGCTTAAGCAGCTAAGCAACAGCTACTTCTCTCGATACCGGAGCGCTTCAACCAACAGTGAGAAGGCTGGGGATGGCTGCCGCCGGCTGGGATAGTAGAGGTGGTAACCCGAGAACGGCGGACACCAATCCGCCAAGACCCGAACAAGCCGACCTTCCAATATGTAACGCTGGACATGGCCTTCCGTTAGGTATGCGAGACCAAAGCCTTTGAGCGCGCCGTCTAGGAGAAGGCCGGCGCTGTTGAATATAAGCTGTCCATCGACCCGGACGTTGAGCTCCCGCCCGTTCTTCTCGAACTCCCAAACGTAGAGGCTGCCGCCGTGTGTCGGCAGGCGGAGGTTGAGACAGTTGTGCTGAGTCAGATCTTGCGGCGTCTTCGGCCTCTTGCGATCGGCGAAGTAGGAGGGCGAGCCGACGACTGCCATCCGGAGATCGGGGCTGACGCGCACTGCGACCATGTCCCTGGCGACGAGTTCCCCAGGGCGGATGCCCGCATCCACCTGCTGCGCAACGATGTTGGTGAGGCCGTAGTCGACGATCACTTCGACGTTGATGTCGGGGTATTTAGGCAGAAGCTTCCGTAGAGCCGGCAGCAGGATCTCTGCGGCTGCGTACTCAGTGGCCGTTAGTCGGACCGTTCCGGCGGGCTTCTCGCGGAGCTTGCTCAGTTCCGCGAGATCGGCATCCATGTCGGTAAACTTAGGGCCGACGCTGAGGAATAGCCGTTCCCCAGCTTGTGTCGGTGTGACGCTGCGCGTCGTCCGGTTCAGCAATCGAACCCCGAGCCGCTCCTCCAGAGACCGGATGATCTGGCTTAGGGCGGACTGCGTCATGCCTAGCTTAGCCGCGGCCCGCGTGAAGTTACGTTCCCGGGCGACGGCTAGGAACGCGATGAGATCGCTGGCATCGTCCCGGTTCATTCATAAGCCTGTCTAATTACCTCATTCAAAATCTATCACCTAATCAGGCTTGAGGAATAGGACTACGTTTAGTCGGCAGTCGGCGAAGAGCCGCCCAAGGCAAGGATCCCATGGCGGAAGGAAGCAAGGACGAGATCGTCATGATGACGGAAGCAACCAGCGTGGCGGGTGAAGCGATCGCGTCTACCCCGACCGGCCAGGAGCTCTAGCTATGTCGGTCACTGTCATGCAGGCGCCTGCTTCGGCGCCCAGTGTCACAGCGACTTTGGCGCCCATCATGGGCGTGGTGTTCGTCGGCTTCCTCATCATCGGCGTGGCAATGCCGGTGCTTCCTCTTCATGTGCACGACGGGCTAGGCTTCGGCCCCTTCGTGGTGGGTCTGGTCGCCGGTAGCCAGTTCGCCGCATCGTTGATCTCCCGACCGTGGGCGGGGCATTTCTCCGATGCTCGTGGCGCCAAGCGCGGGATCATCGCAGGCCTGCTGGCGGCGGCCGCCGCAGGACTGCTCTATCTGCTGTCGTTCGGCTTCAGCGGATCCCCGTTGATTTCGGTCGTGATCCTTCTCGCGGGGCGCGCGCTGCTCGGCGGAGCGGAAAGCTTCATTATCACCGCGGCGGTGAGCTGGGGGCTCGCGCTCTCCCATTCGAGCAACACCGGTAAGGTGATCGCGTGGGTGGGATCGGCCATGTTCGCGGCCTTCGCGATCGGCGCGCCGGCTGGCTCCGCTGTGTATGCGGCTTACGGATTCGCCGCGATTTCGCTCGCGACCACGTTGGCTCCGCTCGTCGCGCTGCCTCTCGTCGCTCTCCTGCCCGCGGTCGCACCTGGGAAGCACGCGCGGGCGTCTTTCGTCGAAGTGATTGGAGCCGTCTGGGTGCCGGGCCTGGGCTCGGCGCTCGGCTCCGTTGGCTTCGGCGCCGTGACAACCTTCGTCGCCCTGCTGTTCGCGGCAAGGGGATGGGCCAACGGGTGGGCAGCCTACACCGCCTACGCGGTGGCCTTCATCCTGGCGAGGGTGTTCTTCAGCCATCTGGCCGATAGGATCGGCGGAGCGAAAGTCGCGCTGGTCTGCGCCGCCATCGAAGCGGTCGGCCAGGCGCTGATCTGGCTTGCCATCCGTCCGGAGATGGCGCTCGTCGGCGCGGCGCTCACCGGTTTCGGCTTCTCGTTGGTCTATCCCGGATTCGGCGTCGAAGCAGTCCGCCGCGTGCCGGCAGAGAGCCGGGGTCTCGCCATGGGCGCCTACACCGCGTTCCTCGATCTCGCCCAGGGTCTGACCAGTCCCGCGCTCGGCCTGATCGCTGCAGGGTCCAGGCTGAACGCTCTGTTTCTGGTCAGTTCGGTCACCGTGCTGTGCGCTTCGCTCGTCGCCTGGTGGCTGATCGCGAACCCATCGACCCTGGAAGGATCCCCGCAATGAGAACGCTTGCAGCCACTTTGATCTCACTCTGCCTGTTCGCCGGCGCGGCCGCCGCGCAGCAGGCACCCAAGGAAGGAGCAACCGCCATGCCCAAGTCCGAAGACGTCCGCGCAGTTGCACCGGCCCTCGAAAGCTATGCGCAGAAATTCGTCGTCGACGACCTCTGGAAGCGCCCGGGCCTGTCCCGCCGCGACCGCGGCATCGTGACGGTGGCCGCGCTGATCGCCCGCGACCAGACCGTTGAATTGCCGCACTACCTGGCGCTCGCGCTCGATAACGGCGTGAAGCCGTCCGAGATATCGGAGATCATCACGCACCTGGCGTTCTACACCGGCTGGGCGAACGCGATGGATGCGATCCCCGCGGTGCGGGAGGTCTTCGAGAGCCGCAACATCGGGGCCGACCAGCTCCCGCCGGCGACGGGGCCACAGCTTCCGCTCGACGAGGCGGCGGAGAAACAGCGGGCGACGCGGGTCGGAGAGCAATTCGGGCAGATCACGCCGAGCCTCGTCCAGTACACGACGGACGCGTTGTTCCGCGATCTCTGGCTGAGACCGGCGCTCGCTCCCCGGGACCGCAGCCTCATCACAGTGAGCGCCCTGATCGCTACCGGTCAGGTCGCGCAGATCACCTACCATCTGAACCGCGCGATGGACAACGGGCTGACGCGGGACGAGGCCGGTGAGGTGCTCGGGCACTTGGCGTTTTACGCCGGCTGGCCCAACGCGTTTTCCGCTGCGCCCGTGATCAAAGACGTCATCGAAAAGCGCGCGAACTGAGTAGGCACCCAATGATCTCGCGCCGAACATTGTTAGTCGCGGGCGCCGCCGCATCGGTGAAAGCCACAGGGGCGTCAGCGCTCGCGACTGAGCCGCACAAGGGGAATGGAATGGACATCGACATCAAAAGAAACGGCTCCCGTCCTTCCCAGAAAGGATCGGGCGATTGGTTTACCGGGAACGTGCGCGTAGATCCGCTGTTTCAGGCGCCGGACCCCGGCCGCGTGAGCGCCGGACAGGTCACCTTCGAACCTGGCGCCCGCACGGCCTGGCACACTCATCCTCTCGGACAGACGCTGATCGTGACTGCTGGGTTGGGCTGGGTGCAACGCGAGGGCGGGTCGGTCGAAGAAGTCCGTCCAGGGGACGTGGTGTGGTTTCCGCCTGGACTGAAGCATTGGCACGGCGCATCGCGGACGACGGCGATGACTCACATTGCGATACAGGAGTCCGTCGGAGGCAGGAACGTCGACTGGATGGAGAAGGTCAGCGACGAGCAGTATCGCAAGTGATCGGACCGATCGCGCCTGTAACGCCGCCCACCGCATAGCTTTGACTTTGGGAGAGGAGCAATGATGAACCCCCGGTACGATTTCAACGGCCAGGTCGCGCTGATTACAGGCGCTGCCAAGGGCATGGGGCTGACGACCGCGCGTATGTTCGCCGAGAGCGGGGCTTCAGTCGTGCTTTGCGATTTGGACGGCGACTTGGCCGCGCAAGCGGCGGACCAGATCGTTCGCGGCGGAGGCTCGGCGCTCGGATTGAGGTGCGATGTATCAGACGAAGCACAGGTCGCGGCGGCCGTTGACCGGACAGTTGGCGAATACGGACGGCTCGATATGGCGTTCAACAACGCCGGGATACAGGTGCCGCCGTCCGACGCCGCTGACGAGCCAATCGAACAGTTCGATCGGGTGGTCGCCGTCAACCAGCGCGGTGTCTGGAGCTGTATGAAGCACGAGCTTCGGGTCATGCGCGAACAGGGCTCTGGTGCTATCGTGAATTGCTCCTCGCTCGGAGGCCTCGTCGGCTTGCCTCAGCGGGCCGCCTATCACGGGACCAAACATGCCGTGCTCGGCATGACCAAGAGCGCCGGCGTGGAGTATGCGCCACGCGGAATCCGGATCAATGCCGTATGTCCGGGGACAATCGATACTCCGATGGTTGCGGACATGCTGCAAGGTCAGTCGGACGCAATGGCAGAGATCATGAAGCAGCAGTCGATCGGACGGCTCGGTCACCCGGAGGAGGTCGCCGCGGCGGTGCTCTGGCTGTGCAGCCCGGCCGCCAGTTTCGTCATCGGCATCGGCCTGCCGGTAGACGGCGGGTTCACTGCTCACTGATCGCCCGGGAGCGAGTTATGGCTTGGTTCCCGTCCGCAGAATCTTCGGTTGCCTGGCCTTGGCGTTGAGCTTGCAATTCGTAAGGAGCCCGGTGTGCTGGTACTGTACGCAGTATCCGAGAAAGACAACCCCACGAACGTCAAGGTCTTTGAGATATATCGGAACAGTTGCCGCAGTGATTTGGGACGCCCCCGGTCAGGAGAAGCAGCTTGGCATCGCGGGCCCAGCGCTGCTGGCAAGTTCGAATAGGAACATTCATTGCTGCGTCGCATGAGTCCGGTTGTGGCCCGCCGCCGATTTGGCGCGAATGACTGCGCCTTCCGGTGTGTGGGGTGAACCGGACCAATTGCTCGTCAAGGTTCCCTTGCGAGCCTGGCATCCGTATCTCTGGATGTTGGCATCATACCCCTGTTTTGCCCGACGGGTCAAAGGGAGTTTCGTAAAATCAGAAAACCCTTTTTGGCCCAAGTGGTTGGCTACTGTGCATGGGGTTGTTTTTCGATTTTTTGAGTTGCTGCCCGCGATGGCAGGCGTTCTCATGCAAAAAGGGCCGCCTCGATAGGCGGCCCTTTGTCTCGCGTCGAAGAAGCGTCGCTTACTCAGCGGCCTGCTTCTGCGGCGGGTCGAGCGCGCCGGACTTGTGGATGTCGGCGACCTGATGATCGCTGAAGCCGAGCACCGAGCGCAGGATCTCGTCCGTGTGCTCGCCGAGCAGCGGCGAGCGGGTGACTTCGGCCGGGCTATCCGACAGCTTGATCGGGTTGCCGACCGAAATGTACTTGCCGCGGGTGGGGTGGTCGACCTCGACGACGGTGCCGGTCGCGCGCAGCGACTGGTCTTCGGCGATCTCCTTCATCGACAGGATCGGGCCACAGGGGATGTCGTCCTTGTTGAGGATCTCCATCGCCTCGAACTTGGTCTTGGTCTTCGTCCACTGCTCGATGCGGGCGAAGATCTCGTTGAGCCGCGGCAGGCGCGCCGCCGGCTTGGCGTAGTTCGGATCGGTCTTCCAGGTCGGCTCGCCGATGACGTCGCAGATCTTCTCCCAGACCGGGGCCTGGGTGATGAAGTAGATGTAGGCGTTGGGATCGGTCTCCCAGCCCTTGCACTTCAGGATGCGGCCGGGCTGGCCGCCGCCGGAATCGTTGCCGGCGCGCGGCACGGCATCGCCGAACGGCACGCCTTCGCCGAACTGGCTGTACTCCTTGAGCGGACCATGGGCGAGGCGCTGCTGGTCGCGCAGCTTGACGCGGCAGAGGTTGAGCACGCCGTCCTGCATCGCGGCGGTGACGCGCTGGCCCTTGCCCGAATGCGTGCGCTGATAGAGCGCGGTGACGATGCCGAGCGCCAGGTGCAGGCCGGTGCCGCTATCGCCGATCTGCGCGCCGGTGACGAGCGGCAGGCCGTCGCGGAAACCGGTCGTGGAGGCGGCGCCGCCGGTGCACTGCGCGACGTTCTCATAGACCTTGCAGTCTTCGTATGGGCCAGGACCAAAGCCCTTGATCGAGGCGACGATCATCTTCGGGTTGATCTGCTGGATCTTCTCCCAGGGGAAGCCCATGCGGTCGAGCACGCCGGGGCCGAAATTCTCCACCAGCACGTCGCACTTCTTGATCAGCTCGGTGAGGACTTCCTTGCCCTTGGGGTTCTTGGTGTCGAGCGTGATCGAGCGCTTGTTGTGGTTGAGCATGGTGAAATACAGGCTGTCCACGTTCGGGATGTCCTGCAGTTGGCCTCGGGTGATGTCGCCCACGCCCGGGCGTTCCACCTTGATCACGTCGGCGCCGAACCAGGCCAGCAGCTGCGTGCAGGTCGGTCCGGACTGGACGTGGGTAAAATCGAGAATGCGAACGCCCGTGAGCGCTTTGGTCATCGTGTTGCTCCGTACTCTGTCTGCCCCTGCTAACCACAGGGAGTAAGGGTTGAAGGGGTGGA
The DNA here is from genome assembly GCF_900324035.1 of Bradyrhizobium vignae. Lineage (NCBI taxonomy): Bacteria > Pseudomonadati > Pseudomonadota > Alphaproteobacteria > Hyphomicrobiales > Nitrobacteraceae > Bradyrhizobium > Bradyrhizobium vignae. The sequence goes on along the minus strand of NZ_LS398110.1, from coordinate 5,132,395 downwards.
CTTACTTTTTCTTCTGCAGAACGCTCTGCGGATTGAGGTTGCCGATGCGGCCGCTCTCCGAGCCCGCGGCCGGATCGATCACGGCGTTGATGAGCGTCGGCTTGCCGGACTTCATGGCTTCGTTGACGGCGCGCTTCAGTTCATCCGGCGAGGTGGCATTCACGCCGACGCCGCCGAAGGCTTCCATCATCTTGTCGTAGCGCGCGCCCTTCACGAACACGGTGGTCGCCGGATCGGAATTGGCGCCGTTGACATCGGTGCCGCGATAGATGCCGTCATTGTTGAAGATCACGACGCAGATCGGCAGGTTGTAGCGGCAGATCGTCTCGACCTCCATGCCGGAGAAGCCGAACGCCGAGTCGCCTTCCACCGCCAGCACGGGGTTGCCGGTCTCGAGCGCGGCCGCGATCGCCTGGCCCATGCCGATGCCCATCACGCCCCAGGTGCCGACGTCGAGGCGCTTGCGCGGGCGGTACATGTCGATGACGCCGCGAGCGAGGTCGAGCGTGTTGGCGCCTTCATTGACGAGGATCGCCTCGGGATACTCCTTGATGACGTTCTTCAAGACGCCGAGCGCGCCGTGATAGTCCATCGGCGACTTGTTGTTCATGAGCTTCGGCGCCATCTTGGCGACGTTCTCTTCGCGCTTGGTCGAGACGGCCTTGGTCCAGTCGGCGGGCGGTGCAGTCCAGCTCGAGCCCATCGCCTGGTTGAAGGCGGAGACCACTGAGCCGATGTCGCCGACGACGGGCGCGACGATCTCGACGTTGGAGTCCATTTCTTTCGGCTCGATGTCGACCTGGATGAACTTCTTCGGCGCTTCGCCCCAGCTCTTGCCCTTGCCGTGCGAGAGCAGCCAGTTCAGCCGCGCGCCGATCAGCATGACGACGTCGGACTCCTTCAGCACGGTCGAGCGGGCCGCGCCGGCGCACTGCGGATGGGTGTCGGGCAGGAGGCCCTTGGCCATGCTCATCGGGAGGAACGGCATGCCGCTCTTCTCGACGAAGTTCTTGATCTCCTCATCGGCCTGCGCGTAGGCCGCGCCCTTGCCGAGAATGATGAGCGGACGCTTGGCGCTCTTGAGCACGTCGAGCGCGCGCTTCACCGAAGCGGGCGAGGGGATCTGCGCGGGCGCCGCGTCGATCACCTTGACCAGCGACTTCCGGCCGGCCTCGGCGTTCATCACTTGCCCGAACAGCTTTGCCGGCAGGTCCAGATAGACGCCGCCCGGACGGCCCGAGACCGCAGCGCGAATGGCGCGGGCGAAACCGATGCCGATGTCCTGGGCGTGCAGCACGCGATAGGCCGCCTTGCACAGGGGCTTTGCAATCGCGAGCTGGTCCATCTCTTCGTAGTCGCCCTGCTGGAGGTCGACGATCTCGCGCTCGGAGGAGCCCGAAACCAGGATCATCGGGTAGCAGTTGGTGGTGGCGTGGGCGAGCGCAGTGAGACCATTGAGGAAGCCGGGCGCCGACACCGTGAGGCAAACGCCGGGCTTCTTGGTGAGATAGCCGGCGATGCCTGCGGCGTAGCCGGCGTTCTGCTCGTGGCGGAAGGAGATCACGCGAATACCGGCGGCCTGCGCCATGCGGCCCAAATCCGTGATCGGGATGCCCGGCACATTATAAATGGTGTTGATGCCGTTCAGCTTGAGCGCGTCGATGACGAGATGGAAGCCATCCGTCAGTTCCTGCTCGGTGCCCGGTGCTTCGGACTTGGTCGCGGTATTCAGCATGGGCCTTGTCTCCCTGGTCTCAAGGTCGTTGGGGCGAATTGTTCGCCCTTCTGGTGAACGTTGCTTAAGTGAAGAGTTCCTGGCCGTGCGCTTCGACGTAAGCGGCAAGACCGAGGGTGTGATCGCGGGCGCGCTTCTCGGCGAGCTCGGTATCGCGCGCTTCCAAGGCTTCGATGATGCCGAGATGCTCGGGCAGCGAGGTCGCGGTGCGGTCCTTGCGCCCGATCGTCAGTTGCCGGTAGCCGCGCACGTGCAGCAACAGGTCGTTGGTGAGGTCGACCAGCACGGGGGATTCCGACAGCGAGATCAGCGCCTGGTGGAAGGCGATGTTGGCCTTGGAGTATTCCTCGACATGATCCTCGGGCAGGCGGTCCTTGCCGAAATCCTTGAAGAAGTCGCGCAGCGCCGAGATGTCCTTCTTGCGTGCGGTGGTGGTGATGAGGCGGGCGGCCATGCTCTCCAGCGCCGCCCAGGCGCGGATCATGTCGACGATCTCGCTCTTGGTCCTGCGCACCACCATGATGCCGCGGCGCGGCACCGTCTTCACGAAGCCGTCCTGCTCGAGCATCGCGATGGCTTCGCGGATCGGCGTGCGGCTGACGCCGAGGCGTTCGGACAGCGCGCGCTCGTCGAGCATCACCGGCTCGGGCGTCGAGTAGATGTCCATCTTGAGGATGGCTTCCTTCAAGGCGTCATACGCCTTGTTCTTGAAGCTGCTCTCCGGGGCAATACGAACGATTGCGATGTCTGCCTCGGCCATGTTCGGCAATGCCTTGGTTGGTTTCCGTAGTGACACGACGAATCTCCTCCAGTGGGAGTCGTCTTTTACAGGAATATTGACGGGAAAGTTTTTGGCATACCACATGCCAGAATGTCAAGCTGCCTATTTTTTGCGGCGTTCTTAGATGCGTGGCGGCTTGACAAGTTGGCTTCTGGCATACCAAATGCCATCGCCAGCCATTTTTGATCCAAGCCGGCGGAGTAGTCTTGGGCTTTATGCCACTCCGTTCCGTCGCATGGAACAGAGCGCGGCGAATGGCAAGCATCACAGGCAGCCGCAAACCACGCGCGCGCTTTGCAAAGAACGAACTGAGGTCAAGGGAGAAGCCACATGTCCAATTCCAAAGATGCCGTCCGCAAGGTGCTTGACCAGGTCAAGGCGGACAACCGCACCAGCCTGACCGCGCCGGAAGGCAAGCTGGTCTGCGACGCCTATGGCATTCCGGTGCCGAAGGAGGGCGTGGCGAAATCGGCGGGCGAAGCCGGCAAAATGGCGGCCGCGATGGGCTTCCCCGTCGTAATGAAGATTGTCTCGCCGGACATTCTCCACAAGACCGAAGCCGGCGGCGTTATCGTCGGCCTCAAGACGGCCGAGGAAGCCGCGAAGGCCTACGAGACCATTCTCGGAAACGCGAAGAAATATAAGGCCGATGCCAAGATCGAGGGCGTCCAGGTGCAGCAGATGCTGGCCGGCGGTACCGAGGTCATCGTCGGTTCGATCACCGACGGTTCGTTCGGCAAGCTGGTGGCTTTCGGCCTTGGCGGCGTGCTGGTCGAAGTCTTGAAAGACATCACGTTCCGCCTCGCGCCTGCCACAAAGGAAGACGCGCTCTCGATGCTCGACGGCATCCAGGCACACGAGATTCTGAAGGGTGTGCGCGGCAGCGAGCCGGTGAACCGCAACGCTCTGGCCGACGTCATCGTCAAGGTCTCGCAGCTCGTCACCGATTTCCCGGAGATCGTCGAGCTCGACCTCAACCCTGTGTTCGCGACGCCGAAGGGCGCGACCGCCGCGGACGTGCGCATCGTCGTCGATTTCGCCTACAAGCCGAAGCCGAAGCCGCGCCCGACTGAGGAGATCGTCGCGGCGATGAACCGCATCATGCAGCCGAAAGCGGTCGCCGTGGTCGGCGCCTCCGCCGAGGACGGCAAGATCGGCAACTCCGTGATGAAGAACCTCATCAACGGCGGCTACAAGGGCGAGATCTATCCGATCCATCCCAAGGCCGCCGAGATCCTCGGCTATAAGGCGTACAAGAGCGTCAAGGACGTGCCGGGCGTGATCGACGTCGCGGTGTTCGCGATTCCCGCGAAGTTTGTGGCGGCAGCTCTCACCGAATGCGGCGAGAAGAAGATTCCGGGCGCAGTCCTGATTCCCTCGGGCTTTGCCGAAGCCGGCGCACCGGAGCTGCAGGCCGAGATCGTGGAGGTCGGCAAGAAGTACGACATCCGCTTGATGGGGCCGAACATCTACGGCTTCTACTACACCCCGGCCAATCTCTGCGCGACCTTCTGCACGGCCTATGACGTCAAGGGCCACGCGGCGCTGTCGTCGCAGTCGGGCGGCATCGGCATGGCCATCATCGGCTTCTCGCGCTCGGCCAAGATGGGCGTCTCGGCGATCGTCGGCCTCGGCAACAAGTCGGACATCGACGAGGACGATCTGCTCGCCTTCTTCGAGCAGGACCCGAACACGAATCTGATCGCGCAGCACTGCGAAGACCTCAAGGACGGCCGCGCCTTCGCGGAAGCCGCCAAGCGCGTCTCCAAGAAGAAGCCGGTCGTCGTGCTCAAGGCCGGCCGCACCTCGGCCGGTGCGAAGGCTGCGTCCTCCCACACCGGCGCGCTCGCCGGTAACGACCGCATCTATGAGGACGTGTTCAAGCAGTCCGGCGTGATCCGTGCGCGCAGCTTGCGCCAGCTGCTCGAATTCGCCCGCGGCGTGCCGGTGTTGCCGACGCCGAAGGGCGAGAACGTGCTCATCATCACCGGTGCCGGCGGCTCGGGCGTGCTGCTGTCGGATTCCTGCGTCGACAACGGCTTGTCGCTGATGTCGATGCCCCCGGACCTCGATGCGGCCTTCCGCAAGTTCATCCCGCCGTTTGGTGCGGCCGGAAATCCTGTGGATATCACCGGCGGCGAGCCGCCGATCACCTACGTCAACACGGTGAAGCTCGGCCTGTCGGACGAGCGCATCCACGCCCTGATCCTCGGCTACTGGCACACCATCGTGACCCCACCGATGGTGTTCGCCCGCAACATGGTCGAGGTGAAGAAGGAGATGGAGGCCAAGGGCTTCGTGAAGCCCATGGTCGCCTCGCTCGCGGGCGACGTCGAGGTCGAGGAAGCCGCCGAATATCTCTACCAGAACGGTATCCCGGCCTACGCCTACTCGACCGAGCTGCCGGTCGAGGTCCTCGGCGCCAAGTACAAGTGGGCGCGCGGGGCAGGGCTGCTCTGAGCGTTGTCTCTCCCGTCGTCCCGGGGCGGCGCGAAGCGTCCAACTATGGTGCGCGCTTGCGCACCTGAGGATCTCGAGATTCCGGGTTCGCGCTCACGCGCGCCCCGGAATGATGCCAGCCAGAGCGGCAGGTCGCGATGAGCAAGAACGTGATCCGGCGCAAATCGCTCGAACCCAGATCGCCGGCGGAGGCTGATCAAGAGGGCCGCGACGGTGGCGTGCAGTCCGTTGATCGCGCGCTGTCGATCATCGAGACGCTGGCCGAGGACGACGAAGGTTATCGCCTCAGCGATCTTGCGATCCGTACCGGCCTGTCGGCTTCCACCGTGCACCGACTGCTCGCAACGCTCGAAAGCCGCCGTTTCGTGCAGTTCGACCGTGGCGAATCGAAATGGCATGTCGGCGTGCGCAGCTTCACAGTTGGCGCCAGCTTTGCGCGGAGGCGTAATTTTTCCGCGCAGGCGATTCCCTACTTGCGCAAGCTGCGCGATCTCACCCGCGAGACCGCCAATCTCGCCGTGGTCGACGATGAGTTCATCATCGTGCTGACCCGCATGGAAAGCCGCGAGATCATGCGCTCGCTGACCAAGGTCGGCGGCCGCGTTCCCATGGTGACCTCCGGCGTCGGCAAAGCGGTGCTCGCAACCTATTCAGACGAGGACGTCGGCGCCGTCATCCGCCATCACGGCATGCCCCGGCTGACCGAGAAGTCGATCGTGCGGCCGAGTGACCTGTTCAAGGAGCTTGAAAAAATCCGCAAGCAGGGCTTTGCCGTCGACGATGAGGAGGCACAGATCGGCCTGCGCTGCGTAGCCGCGGTGGTATACAATGCTTTGGCCGAACCGCTAGCCGCGATTTCCGTATCCGGCATGACCAGCCGCGTCACCGACGAGCGTTTGCCGGAGATTGGCCAGATCGTCCGGGATGTCGCTGCCGAATTGACGGCCGCGCTTGGCGGGGTGATCCCGGCATCCCGCTAGCCAAAACCCTGAGGGGATCTCACTGGACAGCATCGGCCGTTTTGGTTGATATGCGACCAAACGACATAATGCGGCGAAGTCCGCACGAGCCTGGAGATGCCTGCATGTTTCGATTTCCCGTGCGCCTTGTCGGCGCAGCCGTCGCGTTGACCCTGGCGGCAGCCAATCCGGCCTTTGCCCAGCAGCTCGAGCTCAAGCTGATGGCGCCGGCCGCCCCAGGCGGGGGATGGGACCAGACGGCGCGTTCGATGCAGCAGGCGCTGGTGGCCTCCGGCGTCGCCCGCAGCGTGCAGGTCACCAACGTTCCCGGTGCGGGCGGCAGCGTGGGCATCGCGCAGTTCGTCAATGGCGCCAAGGGCGATGGCAACCAGATGATGGTCAACGGCTTCGTCATGGTGGGCGCGCTCGCCATGAACAAGTCGCCGGTGACGCTCGAACAGGTGACGCCGATCGCGCGTCTCACCGAGGAAATCCAGGTGATCGTGGTGCCCGCGAACTCGCCGATCAAGACCGGGCAGGATCTGGCCGCCGCGGTGAAGGCGGATATCGCCAAGGTGACCTTCGCCGGCGGCTCGGCTGGCGGCGTCGACCATGTGATGGCTGCGCTGTTCGCCGGCGCCGTCGGCGCCGACGCGAAGAAGATCAACTACATCCCGTTCTCCGGCGGCGGCGAGTCGCTCGCTGCGATCCTTGGCGGCAAGGTCACCGCAGGCATCTCGGGGCTGAGCGAATATGAAGGGCAGATCAAGTCCGGCAAGCTGCGCGCGATCGGCGTGACATCGGAGAAGCGCATTGCCGGCAGCGACATCCCGACCTTCAAGGAACAGGGCATCGACCTCGTGATCGCCAACTGGCGCTCGGTGGTCGCACCTCCCGGCATCACGCCGGAGCAGCGCAAGACCTTGAGCGATGCGGTCGAGAAGATGGTGAAGTCGGACGCCTGGAAGGAGATCCTCAAGCAGAAGGGCTGGGAGGACGCCTATCTCGGCGGCGACGCCTTCGCCGACTTCCTGAAGAAGGAAACCGTGCGCGTCACCGACGTGCTGAAATCGGTCGGTCTCGTCAAGTCATGACATCAGGCGATTCTGCGCAGCCGCCGCGGCGTGTCGATCGCGCCGGCATCGTTATCGCTGCGTTGCTGGCGGCGCTCGCAGCGGTGCTGGTCTGGGACGCGCGCGGCCTGCAATCCGCCGCGATGTACGGCATGGGGCCGGAGGTGATGCCCGTCGTGGTCGCCAGCGGCCTTGCGCTGCTGGCGGTCGGCAATTTCATCGATGCGCTGCGCGGCAACTTGCCGCCGCGTGAGAGCACCGGTCCCGTGCCGGTCTTTCTGATCCTCGTCGGCCTCGCGCTGCTGATTGCGATCATCGGCTTTGGCGGCGGCTTCATCCTGGCGACCTCGGCGCTGTTCGTGACGACGTCCGCTGCCTTCGGTCGCCGCGCGGTCCTCGTCGACAGCGCCATCGCCCTCGTGATGTCGACCCTGATCTATCTCGCCTTTGACCGGCTATTGACGCTGAGCCTGCCTGCGGGCCCGCTGGAGCGATTGCTGTGATGGATACTTTTGCCGCGCTGGCGCATGGCATGGCGGTCGCCGTCCAGCCGATGAACCTGCTTTACGCGCTGATCGGCGTGTTCCTCGGCACGGCCGTGGGCGTGCTGCCCGGCATCGGCCCGGCCCTGACGGTCGCGCTGCTGCTGCCGGTGACCTACAAGCTCGATCCCGGCGGCTCGCTGATCATGTTCGCCGGCATCTACTATGGCGGCATGTATGGCGGCTCGACCACCGCGATCCTCATCAACACGCCCGGAGAAAGCGCATCGATGGCGACCGCGCTCGAAGGCAACAAGATGGCCAAGGCCGGCCGCGGCGGGCCGGCGCTCGCGACCTCTGCGATCGGCTCCTTCGTCGCCGGCACCATCGCCACCATCGGGCTCGCTTTCCTCGCGCCCTGGCTGGTCGACTTCGCGGTGCGCTTCGGCCCCGAGGATTATTTTGCGCTGATGTGCGTCGCCTTCGTCACGGTGTCGGCGACCTTCGGCGATTCCCCGGTCCGCGGCCTGACCAGCCTGTTCGTCGGCCTGACGCTCGGCCTCGTCGGCATCGACAAGCTGACCGGCCAGGCCCGGCTTGCGTTCGGCGTGCCTGAATTGCTCGACGGGGTCGAGGTGACGACGCTCGCGGTCGGCTTGTTCGCGGTGGGCGAGGCGCTCTACGTCGCATCGCGCCGCCACCACACCGAGGAGAAGCTGGAGCCGGTGCGCGGCTCGCTGTGGATGACCAGGGAAGACTGGAAGCGGTCGTGGAAGCCGTGGCTGCGCGGCACCATGTTCGGCTTCCCGATCGGCGCGCTGCCCGCCGGCGGCGCCGAGATCCCGACCTTCCTGTCTTATTCGACCGAGAAGCGTCTCACGAAATATCCGGAAGAGTTCGGCAAGGGCGCGATCGAAGGCGTCGCGGGACCTGAGGCCGCCAACAACGCCTCCGCCGCCGGCACGCTGGTGCCGCTGTTGACGCTGGGACTTCCGACCTCGGCAACCGCCGCGATGATGTTGGCGGGCTTCCAGCAATACGGCCTCAACCCGGGCCCGCTGCTGTTCGCCGAACGGCCTGACCTCGTCTGGGGCCTGATCGCGAGCCTGTTCATCGCCAACATGATGCTGCTGGTGCTCAACTTGCCCCTGGTCGGCCTGTGGGTACGGCTGCTCGCGATCCCGCAGCCTTGGCTCTATGCCGGCATCCTCGTGTTCGCAACCATGGGCACGATCGCGGCCAAGCCGTCGGTCGTCGAATTGTCGATGCTGGCCGGCTTCGGCGTGCTCGGCTTCCTGATGCGCCGGTTCGATTTTCCGATTGCTCCGGTCGTCGTCGGCCTGATCCTCGGCCCGATCGCCGAGAGCCAGCTCCGCCGCGCACTCGCGATCAGCCTCGGCGATCCCATGACGCTGCTGCAGAGCCCGATCTCGGCGACGCTGCTCGGTGTCGCGCTGATCGCGCTGCTGGCGCCGTTCGTGCTCAAGGGGCTGGGGCGGTTCAAGGCGAACGAGGACTAGCTAGGAGCATCGCCCGTTTCTACCGGATCGGCAGATCGAAAGCGCGAGATGGCGCTGTACTCATAGAGAAGATCTTCTCGAGTTCGAGCCGCATGGTGTCGCGGCATTCGCACGCCACCGCAGCGAGCCGCGATGAGTCGATCTCGATTTCGCCCCGCCGCTCAGATCTGATCGCTCCGGAAGCGCGCAGATTGCGCATCAGGAGCGTCACCGTCGTTCGTCGCACACCCAACATCTGCGAAAGCGCGTCCTGCGTGAGAGGCAGGACGTCTTGGTTGATGCGATCGTGAAGTTGAAGCAGCCAGCGTGCCATGCGGGCTTGGACCGGATGCAGTGCATTGCAAGCCCCGCCCAATTGAAACTGTATCAGCACCGCCTTGAAGTGAAGCTGGACTACGTGCCGGATCGCAGGACTCCGGCTGAAAGCAGCATGGAATCGCGCTGCGGGGATCCGCGAGGCCGTCCCCGCGGCACGAACGATGGTCGTAACGGCCGCAGGGGATGGTCCCAGCACGGACAGAGTGCCCACTGCCCCCTCGCGCCCTATTGCGGCGCTGGCGACCGTCTGCCCATTCGCCATATCGACCATCACCGAAACGGCGCCGCTGTGAGGGAAGAGGACGTGTTCGGTATGATCCCCCACTCGCGAGACGACCTCTTCCCGATCGAGAGTGACCGTCTGTAGATCGGGTGTCAAAAGATCGAGATCCGCGGTCGGCAGTGCTGACAGAAGCCGGTTACCAACTCCGCTTACAAGCATCACTGCAGCCCGATGCGGACAATCCGCCCCATCGCATTTCGAGCGGCAAACGGCGACAACCTCAAACTTTGTTTGAACTCACATATGCTTTTCGCCGCGAAATCCAATTCAGATGCGAAAGCTCTTAACCGCAAAAGTGAAACTCCAAGCACATGCGAAGGCGAATTCTGCTGTTTCAATTAGATCCGAGCGCCGCGCGCAGACAATTGCAAAATGGGTATGGGTAACATCATAAGGGTTCCAATTTCGGCGCGTGGCAAACGCCACAATGAGTGATGCGTAAATTGGTGCGATTGCGCCGCAAGCTGGTTCCCGATCTGAACGCGCTGTTTTTAATGGAACGACGATTTTCTGCATTGGTGTTCGCTCATCGTCACGAAACCAATCTCAAGCCCGATCGTTGGCCCAATGCTCCGTCACTTGCGAGAGGAGTGCCAAATGAAGCGAATGATCCTCGCGCTCGCCGCAGTGGCTGCTCTAGCTGCGGGAGCGGTAACAACAGCAAACGCTGTTGAGTTTGGCATCGGTTCCGGCGGCGTCTATGTTGGCCCGGACCGATACTACCGTGACTACGACGGTGACCAATACTACGGCGGTTGCCGCACCATCGTACAACACCGGGTCAACCGGTTCGGTGAGGATGTTGTGGTTCGCCGCCGCATCTGCGACTGACCGCAGTGGTAGGTTGGGCCCCGATGCCTCGATACGTCGGGGTCCTCTGCCCAATGCGTAAGCACGGGTGCTGTATTATTTGAGTTGCCCTCGCCGCCAACGGCGGCAACCATCGCGGGCTATCATTCCCACGCGAGAGCCCCGATGAACAAGCTCACCCGCTTCTCCGTCGCGCCGCTTCACAGCATGACGCGACGTCTCGCCGATGTCGCATCCGCACGCGCCGCGCCGGATCTCGTCGTCACCGGGGCGCGGGTGCTCTCGACCTATTCGGAGCGGATCCATCCGGCGCGGGAGGTCTGGATCACAGGCGGCCGTATCGCGGCCGTGAAGCCTTCCGGAACAGCACGGAAGGTATGGCGCGACGTCACGACCTACGACGCAGCTGGCGGCATCATCGCGCCGGGCCTGGTCGATCCGCACATCCACATCGAATCCTCGATGGTGACGGCCTGCGCGTATGCCGAGGCCGCGCTGCTCAACGGCACCACAACGATCTTCTGCGACAGCCACGAGATCGGCAATGTCATGGACGTTGCCGGCGTCGAGGCGATGCTGGAGGACGCGCGCGAGGCGCCGCTCTCGATCTTCCTGACGGTGCCGAGCACGGTGCCGGCGACATCGGCCGAGCTGGAGACTGCAGGCGGCGATCTGACGCCGGACAAGATCGCCGGCCTGTTCGACCGCTGGCCAGAAGCGGTCGCGCTCGGCGAGAAGATGGATTTCGTGCCGGTGACCATGGGCGACGATCGCAGTCATGCGATCCTCGCGGCTGCTTTGAAACGGGGACGTCCGGTATCCGGCCACGTCTATGGCCGCGAATTCGTCGCGGCCTATGCGGCATCCGGCATCACCGACACCCACGAGGCAATCGACCGCGACATCGCCGACGATCTGCTCGATGCCGGCGTCTGGGTGTTTTTGCGCGGCGGCCCGCCAACGACGCCCTGGCATTCGCTGCCGCAGGCGATCCGGACCATCACCGAGCTCGGGGCCTCGCACAAGCGCACCGCCGTGTGCACCGATGATCGCGACGCCGACGATCTGCTGCTGTTCGGTCTCGACTGGGTGGTCCGCGAAGCCGTGAAAGCAGGGATGTCGCCGGAGCAGGCCTGGTCGATGGGCTCGCTGCATGGCGCGACGCGCTTCAACATGGAGGGCGAAATCGGCGGCCTCGGCGGCGGCCGTCGCGCCGATCTCGTGCTGATGGACGACCAGCTCAAGCCGCAATGCACGTGGTATGGCGGCGAGCTCGTGGTCGAGCACGGCAAGATCACTGATAGCCTCGATCGGGTGTTGTCGCAGCGCTATCAATATCCGAAGGCGGCTTATGCCACCGTGAAGCTGCCGGAGAAGATGAAGTTGACGCCGGAACTGCCCGCGAAGGCCTGCACCATCAACGCCATCAAGACCGCATTGCCGGGCATCACCTTGATCCACGAGAAGGTGGCGATCGAGCCCGCAAAGGACTGGCCGTCGCTGTTCGCGCGCTACGGCCTCTGTTTCGTCACGGTGGTCGAGCGCCACGGCAAATCGGCCGGCAACGTCGCCTACGGCCTTTTGAAGGATTTCGGCCTGAAGCGCGGCGCGGTCGCCTCCAGTGTCGGGCACGACAGCCACAACATCATCGTCGCCGGCACCAACGAGGGCGATATGCAGGTCGCCATCGCCGCCATCAAGGACCGGCAGGGCGGCGTCTGCGTCGTGGCCGACGGCAGGGTGAGGGCGCTGGTCCCGCTGCCGATCGCAGGCCTGCTCTCGGACAAGCGCGTTACAGAAGTGGCCGAAGAGGTCAAGGCGCTGAAGAAAGAGTGGGCCGAGGCCGGCTGCACCATCCCCTACATGGGCTTCAATTTGATTCCCCTATCGGTCATTCCGGAAATTCGCATCACCGACAAGGGCCTCGTGCTGGTGCCGCAGATGGAACTGGCGCCGCTGTTCGAGTGAAGCGGCTTTCACACATATCTCGATCTAACTGATTGAGACCGCCACGATTTTTCCGTGGCTGCCGCATCGTGGAAAATAAAATCGATCTCGTTGAGATCGGCTTCCGCGCATCTGATGATCTCGCTCGCTGACTTAACCTGAGCGAGGTCCGATATGGCGAAGATGCGAGCTGTCGATGCGGCCGTGCGTATCCTGGAGAAGGAAGGCATCTCGACTGCCTTTGGTGTTCCCGGGGCTGCGATCAATCCGCTCTATTCGGCGCTGAAGAAGCGCGGCTCGATCCGCCACATCCTGGCGCGGCATGTCGAGGGCGCCTCGCACATGGCCGAGGGCTATACAAGGGCAAAGGCTGGCAATATCGGCGTCTGCATAGGAACGTCAGGGCCGGCCGGCACCGACATGATCACCGGGCTCTATTCGGCGATCGCCGATTCCATCCCGATCCTCTGCATCACCGGGCAGGCGCCGCGGGCGCGGCTTTATAAGGAAGACTTCCAGGCCGTCGACATCGAGTCGATCGCAAAACCCGTGACCAAATGGGCGGTGACGGTGCGCGAGCCGGCATTGGTGCCGCGCGTATTCAGCCAGGCGTTTCATGTGATGCGGTCGGGCCGGCCGGGACCGGTGCTGATCGACATGCCGCTCGACGTGCAACTTGCCGAGATCGAGTTCGACGACGAGACCTATGAGCCGCTGCCGGTCTACAAGCCGACCGCGACGCGCAAGCAGGTCGAGAAGGCGCTGGAGATGCTCAACGCCGCCGAGCGGCCGCTGATCGTCGCCGGCGGCGGCATCATCAATGCCAATGCCTCCGAGCTTCTGGTCGAATTCGCCGAGATCGCCAACGTGCCTGTTGTCCCGACGCTGATGGGTTGGGGCGCGATCCCCGACGACCACGTGCTGATGGCCGGCATGGTCGGCCTTCAGACCAGCCACCGCTACGGCAACGCCACGCTGCTGGAATCCGACTTCGTCCTCGGCATCGGCAACCGCTGGGCCAACCGCCACACCGGTTCGGTCGAGACCTACACCAAGGGCCGCAAATTCGTCCACGTGGACATCGAGCCGACCCAGATCGGGCGTGTGTTCAATCCCGATCTCGGCATCGTCTCGGACGCCAAGGCCGCGCTCGAGCTCTTCGTCACCGTCGCCAGGGAGTGGCGGCGGTCAGGCAGGCTCCGCGAGCGCCAGGCGTGGCCTGCGGCCTGCCGCGATCGCAAGAAGACGATGCTGCGCAAGAGCCATTTCGACAACGTCCCGATCAAGCCGCAGCGCGTCTATGAAGAGATGAACAAGGCGTTCGGTCGTGATACCACCTATGTCACCGTGATCGGCCTGTCGCAGATTGCCGGCGCGCAATTTTTGGGCGTCTACAAGCCGCGCAACTGGATCAACGCCGGGCAGGCGGGTCCGCTCGGTTGGACGCTGCCGGCCGCGCTCGGCGTGCGCGCGGCGTGCCCGGATCGCGACATCGTCGCGCTCTCCGGAGACTACGACTTCCAGTTCCTGATCGAGGAGCTCGCGGTCGGCGCGCAGTTCAATCTGCCCTACATCCACGTCGTCGTGAACAATTCCTATCTCGGCCTGATCCGCCAGGCCCAGCGCGGCTTCGATATGGACTACCACGTCCAGCTCTCCTTCGAGAACATCAACGCGCCCGAGATCGGCGTCTACGGCGTCGACCACGTTGCGGTCGCCGAAGGTCTCGGCTGCAAGGCGATCCGCGTGACTGATCCGAAGGACACGCAGGCGGCGTTCGCCACCGCACGTGAACTGATGGCGAAGCACCGTGTGCCCGTGGTGGTCGAGTTCATTCTCGAACGCGTCACCAACATCGCGATGGGCGCGGAGATCGACAACATCGTCGAGTTCGAGGAAGTGCTGGATCTTCCGCTCGACGAAGTCGGCGCCACCCGCGTGTTGCAGCCGGCGGAATAGGGAAGAGCATCATGCCGAAGTTTGCTGCCAACCTCACCATGCTCTTCAACGAGATGCCGTTCCTCGACCGCTTCGCCGCAGCGAAGGCGGCGGGCTTCTCCGGAGTCGAATATCTCTTCCCCTATGATTTCGACAAGGCGCAGCTGCGTGAGCAGCTCGAGGCCCATGGCCTCACGCAGGTGCTGCACAATCTCCCCGCAGGCAACTGGGCAGCGGGCGAACGCGGCATCGCGATCCTGCCCGACCGCAGCGCCGAGTTTCGCGACGGCGTGTTCCGCGCCATCGACTACGCCAAGGCGCTCGATTGCGACCAGCTCAACTGTCTCGTCGGTGTTGCGCCTGTCGACGCTGATCCCCGCGAACTTCAGGAAACGCTGATCGGAAACCTGCGCTTCGCGGCCTCGACGTTGGCGCGCGAGAACATCAAGCTGCTGGTCGAGCCGATCAACACGCTCGACATTCCCGGCTTCTATCTCAATGGCACCGAGCAGGCGGTGCAGCTGATCTCGGAAGTGCGCTCGAACAACCTCTTCATCCAGTACGACATCTACCACATGCAGATCATGGAGGGCGATCTCGCCCGCACCATGCAGGAATATCTGCCCCAGATCGCCCACATCCAGCTCGCCGACAATCCCGGCCGCCATGAGCCCGGCACCGGCGAGATCAACTATCCCTTCCTGTTCCGCCATCTCGACGCGATCGGTTATCGCGGCTGGATCGGCTGCGAATACAAGCCGCGCACAACGACGCTGGAAGGCCTTTCGTGGCACGCGGCGCAGACGTTTGAGACCTGAGGGCCAGATGCGGCCGCGATGACGGTGCGCTCCCTCTCCCGCGTGCGGCCGCGTGCGGGAAAGGGTGTCTCCGCGATGGGATCCTTGCGGAAGAAATCCCAACGTGGAGAGAAGCCTCACCCGGCGCTACGCGCCGACCTCTCCCGCAAGCGGGAGAGGTGCACCGAATGCGTCGATGAACTTTGCTACTCCAACTGTGAGAAATCAAACCATGACCAATATCGGCTTCATCGGACTTGGCACCATGGGACGGCCGATGGCCGGCCATCTTCTGGCTGCGGGCCATCGCGTTCTCCTGCATGATCTCGCGCCGATCGCGCCGGAGCTGATTTCCGCCGGCGGCATCGCCTGCAAATCGGCCAAGCAGGTCGCGGAGCGGGCGGATGCCGTCATCATCATGGTGCCGGATACGCCGCATGTCGAAGCAGTGCTGTTCGGCAAGGACGGCGTCGCAAGCGGCATCTCCAAGGGCAAGATCGTGGTCGACATGAGCTCGATCTCCCCGCTGGCGACGAAAGAGTTCGCCAAGAAGATCGAGGCGCTCGGTGCGGACTATCTCGACGCACCTGTCTCGGGCGGAGAGGTCGGGGCGAAAGCTGCGAGCCTCACCATCATGGTCGGTGGGCCGGAGCGGGCCTTTGGCACCATGAAGCCGATCTTCGACAAGATGGGCAAGAACGTCACGCATGTCGGTGCCATTGGCGACGGTCAGACGACGAAAGTCGCCAACCAGATCATCGTCGCGCTGACGATCGAGGCGGTGAGCGAAGCGCTTCTGTTCGCATCCAAGGCTGGTGCGAACCCCGCGCTGGTGCGCAAGGCGCTGATGGGCGGCTTCGCCTCGTCGCGGATTCTCGAAGTTCATGGCGAGCGCATGGTGAAGCGCAATTTCGATCCGGGATTTCGCATCGAGCTGCACCAGAAGGATCTCAACCTTGCGCTCGAAGGCGCGCGGACGCTCGGCCTCTCGCTGCCGAGCACCGCAGTGGCGCAGCAATTGTTCTCGTCCTGCACCGCCCATGGCGGCAAGGCCTGGGATCATTCGGCGATGGTGCGCGCGTTGGAACTGATGGCAGGGTACGAGATCGCTGCGGTCTGATCTGTTACCGGGTAACACTCTCCAGATGCGTGCTGCATCTTTGTCGCAGGGGAACCGGAACAATGCTCCGGCCCCGCGGGTTGAACATGCATAGCAATCACTGGAGGCGTAAGGACATGAAAACCCGTCTGGCGATTACGTTGGCTGCTGCGTCGCTGCTGGCGCCGAGCGCAGCCTTTGCTCAATCGACCACCGCCCAAGGCGCTGCAGAAGGCGCGCGTGCGGGCGGCGACATCGGCGGCCCGGTCGGCGCGATGGTCGGCGGCACCGTCGGCGCGGCCGTTGGCGCAGGTTTGGAAATTCCGAATGCAATTCTGGGCGGCATTCCGCGCGATGATTCCGTGGTGATCCGCGAGCGCGTCGTGGTCGGCGAGCCGTTGCCGCCCACCGTGGTGCTGCGCCCGGTGCCGAACTACACCCAGTATCGCTACGCGGTCGTGAACGACCGCCGCGTGATCGTCGAACCGCGCACGCGCCGCGTCGTCAGGATCATCGACTGATCTGCGACGCTGACAATATCGGCCCTGCGGAGTGTCACTCCGCGGGGCCTTCGCTCGTCAGGACCGAATCGGCCCGAAGCCGGGCGACGGCCCAATCTGCGGCGGCCGCGAGCACGAAGCCGAGGCAAGCGGTGAGCGCGTCGACCAGAAAATCCTCGAGCCGCGCGTGGCGGCCGGGTGCCCAAAGTTGCATCAGTTCGAGCACGCCGATCAGGACCACTGCAGCCGCTGCGGTCAGCAGGCGCCGCCGCCGGTAGGCAAGGCCGAAGGCCAGCCCCACCAGGATGAAGGCGAGCGCATGTTCGCCGTCCTGACCGAGGTCGGAATGGGGCCGCAGGCCCGGTGGACCAAGGGTTGCGAATGTGACGGCGGCCGCGAGCAGCCAGGCAAAGGAACGAACCAAAAGGGGCATCCGGCTCGCTTAGCACAGATTTGCAAGGCGCCGAATAGTCCCGCCATCAGATCGACATGTAGTTGATGACAAAATGTTAAAGTGGTTCGCGCACGCCGAGACCATGCATGAAGCGTTCCCGGATCTGCACGGGGTCGCGGCGGGTGGTACCCACGCCCGGCTTATCGTCGATTCTGACGGCGATCAGGTTGGGCTCGGAGGCAGCCATCGCATCGTCGACCAGCCGCTCGAAATCCTCCTCGTCTGCGGCCCAGGCGCTGTTGGTGAGACCGGAGCCAACGGCGATTGCGACGATGTCAGCGACATTCGCGGCGGGCGTCGGCTGCGCGCCGGTGATTTGGTAGATGCCGTTATCCATCACGATCATCGTGAGATTTTTCGGCTTCAGGGCTGCGATCGTCGACAGTGCACCGAGCTGCATCAGCAGTGAGCCGTCGCCTTCGAGCGCGAAGACGCGGCGGTCGGGTTGCGCCAGCGCCACGCCGAGCCCGATCGGGAAGGCGAGGCCCATGCTGCCAAGCATGTAGAAATTCTGTGGGCGGTGGCCGGCGGCCCAGAGATCGAAATTGGTGTTGCCGATGCCGCCGATCACGGCCTCTTCGTGCTGGAGCTTCGCGATCAGGCGCGAAGTCACATCGAAGCGGTTCATTATCTTGGTGTTGCGTGCGCTCATGGCCGGCCTCACTTGTCGAAGACCTTGCCGCCCGTGAGCAGCGGGTTGAGGATCAGCGCCACCGGCGCCTGCGTCGTGACGGCCTGCTTGATCGAGCGGTCGGCAATGAATTCGAGCTCGTCGAGCCGGGTGACGGTGTGGTGCTCCAGCGCCAGCGAGTCCAGCACCGGGCGCATGGTGCGGCAGACCAGCGACTGGCCGTAGTTGAACTCGCCGAGCGTCCCGCGCTCGGACACGAACATGATCAGCGGGATCTGGTAGGGCACTGCGAGGGAAGCGAGCACGTTGGCGAGCGTGGCGAAGCCGGAGGTCTGCATCAGCACCGCGCCGCGCCGTCCGCCCATCCACGCGCCTGAGACGATGCCGACCGCTTCCTCTTCGCGGGCGGTGGCAAAGGTGGTGAAGAAGGGATCGGCGTGCAGGTTCTTGATCAGCGGCGTCAGCACGCGGTCGGGCACGTAGGGGATGAGGCTGACCGCGTTCCGCTTCAGGGTTTGCAGGACGATGCCGTGCCAGCTTCTGTCGCTGGTCCCCTCCGTCTGTTGCTCCGCAATCGCCATTGCGTTCTCCCTAGGGCCGCGCATGCTTCTTGGTCGTGACCATTGTTCTGGTCGTCGCGGCGGTGAGCCGAACTTGACGCGGGCAGCGGGATTGTCAACATGTCCGAGCCAGCACCGTGATCTGCGCCAGAAGGCCTGCCGGGGAGGGCGCCGCCATGTCATAAGTGCGGCAACGAAGGAACGGGAGGAAGCACCGGACGGAGCGCGTCGCGCCGACCTGCCAAGCTCCCCCCGCGAGCGAGCCGGAAGGGGCCTGATGTCCGTCAACAACAAGCGCGTGTTCTACGTCAAATACCTGGCCAATCCGATCTATATCGACATCCTGAAGGCGCGGCCCGACGTCCGGCTCGATCGGATCGAGAACGAAAGCCCTGAAGATTTCTATGCGCCCATCCTGAGCGCGGCCCATGTCTATCAGATCGGCGCGGCGCGCGATGAGCTGGCGCCGCATTTCCACGTCGATGCCGCCTTCCTGAAGCGGACGCCGAATTTGCTGCTGGTCTCCAGCAATGGCGCGGGCTTCGACCCCGTCGACGTCGAGGCCTGCACGGAGGCGGGCGTCGTCGTCGTCAATCAGTCCGGCGGCAACGCCCATTCGGTCGCCGAGCATGCGCTGGCGATGATGCTGACGCTGTCCAAGCGCATCATCCAGTCGGATCGCCGTCTGCGCCGCGAACGCGACGTCAACCGCAACGAGCTCGTCGGCAACGAAGTCGAGGGCAAGACCGTCGGCATCATCGGCCTCGGTAATGTCGGCCGCCGCATCGCCGCGCTGTGCAAGGGCCTGCTCGGCATGAAGGTGCTGGCCTATGATCCATATTTGTCGGCCGAAGTGATGGCCGAGCGGGGCGGGGAGAAGGTCGAGCTCGACGAGCTGCTGCGCCGAGCCGATTTCGTCTCGATCTCCTGCCCGCTGAACAAGAGCAGCCGCAACATGATCAGCGTGCGCGAATTTGCGCTGATGCAGCCGCATGCCTATTTCATCACCACGGCACGTGGCTTCATCCACGACGAGGACGCTTTGCTGAAGGCGCTGCGCGACAAGCGCATCGCGGGAGCCGGCCTCGACGTCTGGTCCAAGGAGCCGCCGCCGCCGGAGCATCCGCTGCTCCAGTTCGATAACGTGCTGGCGAGCCCGCACACGGCCGGCGTCACCATCGAAGCGCGCCAGAACATGGGCCGCATCGCCGCCGAACAGGTGCTGGACGTGCTCGACGGCAAGCGCCCGCCGCGCATCATCAATCCCGAAGTCTGGCCGCGCTATGCGGAACGCTTCAAGCAGGCTTTTGGCGTGACGCCGGGATAGGGAAATGCGAGGAATCGAACCCGGGATCCCGAGATTCCGGGTTCGGCCCTGCGAGCCGCCCCGAAATGACGGCGCGAAGAAAACCGCATCCTGACCTTGATCCGCGTCAAAATCTCTTTCCCCAGACCAGCCTAAATGGGATTAGAGTGCCGCCGGGGCTGACGGGGGTGTAGGAGGTCCCATGTCAACTTATGTCGTCAGGTTCATGAAGGACGTGCTCGGCGACTATGGCCGACAGATCGAGGTGTGTCAGGGCACGCTCGAGATCGACGCCTCCGATGAGGACGAAGCCAGAGAGCGGGCCAAGGCGAAATTTTGCAAGGACCAGGCCTTGCATCACTGGTCCCTGCATGCCGACCGCATCCAGGTGAGACCGGCCGATTTCCCGTCGTGAAGGCCCAGCGGACGGGCACCCAGCGACCGCTGTGCCTTGACGTGTCGAACCAGCAGCCGTGGCGCTGGCGACACCGCATGATAGGCCGGCCAGGCCCGCAGTTCGCCACGCCAAGCATACCCACCCCGATTGCTTCAGCCGCGGAGGCGTTTGAAACCTCTGCCGGGGGGACGTGTTCTACTCTCGATGGCGTCCGACACGATGGAGCCGATGGCCTCGCGGCAATTCACCGCCTCCATCACCAGGATCGTCGGCGCATCGGGCGACGGTGCGAATTTGGTTCAGCGACGAAAAGAGCACTGGTTTTCCAGGTTTGCGTCCGAAATTGCAACGCGGAGCGGCCGCCCCTGGCCGTTTGCATTGGCGGTCTGCACCGTGGCAGCGTGGCTCGTTAGCGGACCAATCTTCGGCTTCTCCGACACATGGCAGCTGATCATGAATACGGTCAGCAGCATCGTCACATTCCTGATGGTGTTCCTGATACAGAACACGCAGAACAGGGACAGTGCTGCACTCCAGTTGAAACTCGATGAGCTCATTCGGGCCACCGCGCCGCGGAAAGATCTCGTCGGGATCGAGGAGATGCCGCAGTCGGAACTCGAATCCAAGCGACGCGAGTTGGAGAGCGGGACGGACACATCGTCAGATGCGTAGAGCGCCGGCCTGTTGTTTCGTTTAGCCCTGATTCAGTCAATCAGCTTGTCCAGCGTGATCGGGAAGCGCCGGATGCGCTTGCCGGTGGCGTGATAGACGGCGTTCGCAATCGCCGCAGGCACGCCGACGATACCGATCTCACCGAGACCCTTGACGCCCAGCCTGTTGATCCGTTCGTCGGGCTCATCGACGAAGATGACGTCTATGTCGTGAACGTCGGCATTCACGGGAATGTGGTACTCGGCAATGTTCGCGTTCATGATGCGGCCGAAGCGGTGATCCATCACCGTCTCCTCGTGCAGCGCCATTCCGATGCCCCAGACAACGCCGCCCATGATCTGGCTGCGGCCGGTCTTGGTGTTCAGGATGCGTCCGGCCGCGACCGCGCTCACGACCCGCGTGACGCGGATCACGCCGAGCTCCTCGTCGACCTTCACCTCGGCGAAGACGGCCGAATGCGTGTTGCGGGCGTACGATTTGTCTTCTACGAACTGGTTGAGCTTCTGTTTTTCGATCCGCTCGACCTTGCTGTGGCGCATGACATCCGCAATCGAGACGGCGGCTCCGTTGCTGGCGATCATGCCGTCGACCAACGTGACATTGACGGGGTCAGCGAGCGGCGAGCCCGGCATCGCCTTGGCGAGCCGTGCCAGCTCCTGGCGAATGTCTTCGGCCGCTCCCAGCACCGCGTGCGCGCTGGACGCCGCCATCCAGGAGCCGCCCTCGACAGGGGCTTGCGGCAAGGTCGAATCGGCGAGCCGGACGCTGATGTTGTCGATCGGCAGCCCGAGGGCATCGGCCGCTACCTGTGCCACGATGGTGTACGTACCGGTGCCAATGTCGGATGCGGCGCAGGAGACCTCGGCATGGCCGTTGGCCGTCAGCACGATGCGGGCGGCGACGGGCATCTGCAGCGCCTCCCACACCCCTGTCGCCATGCCCCAGCCGACCAGCTCCTTGCCGTCGCGCATGGAGCGCGGCGCGGGGTTCCGCCGCCCCCAGCCGAAGGCTTCGGCGCCGCGGGCGTAGCATTCGCGCAACCGCTTGCTAGTGTAGGGCAGGTCTTCGCTTTGGTCGCGATCCGAGTAGCACTTCAGCCGCAGCTCGATCGGGTCGAGCTTGAGCGCGACGGCCAATTCGTCCATGGCGCATTCGAGCGCGCAGACGCCCGATGCCGCGCCCGGCGCGCGCATGTCACAGGGGGTGGCGACGTCGAGGTGGACGAGCTTGTGGGAGAGACGGCTGTTGGGGCTCTTGTAGAGCTGCTCCGCCCAGCCGGTATCGTTGCGCGAGAAATCCTCAAAGCGCGAGGTGACCGCAATGGCCTCGTGGCTGACGGCATCGAGCGTGCCATCGGGCTTTGCGCCGAGCGCAACGTGCTCGATGGTCATCGGACGGTAGCCCAAGCTGTACATCTGCTGCCGTGTCAGGACGACGCGGACAGACCGCTTCAGCGCGAGCGCGCCAAGCGTTGCCAAGACCACCTGGTGCTGCGGCCGCAGGCCTGAGCCGAAGGCGCCTCCGACATAGGGCGAGAGCACGCGGATGTCGTCCGGCTTCTTGCCGAAAACGCTGCAGAGAAACTTCTGGACGTTCTGGACACCCTGCGTCTTGTCATAGACGGTAATGCCGCCGTTGCCGTCCCAGACGGCCGTCGTCGCATACAGCTCCATCGGGTTGTGATGCTCGCTCGGAATGACATAGTCCGCCTCGAGACGGACGGCCGCCCGCGTCAGCGCTGCTGGCGCGTCACCGCGCGGCTTGTGCGGCTGATCCACTTTGGCAGCCTTGCCGCGCTCGGATTCGAGATCGGTCGCAAACGCCTCCTGCTCGTATTCAACGCGGACGAGGGTTGCGGCGAACTTGGCGGTTTCCCAGTCCTCGGCCACGACCAGCGCGATCGGCTGGCCGTTGAACTTGATCCTGTCATCATAGAGCGGCCGGAACGGCGAGCCCTTCTCCGGCGCCACCTCGTCCTTCCAGGCGTCGTCCTTGTCGGCGAGGGGCGGACGATGCGCGTGGGTGAGCACGTCGACCACGCCCTTCACCTTCAGCGCCTCGCTGGTGTCGAGGCGGGCGATGCGCCCGCGCGGAATGGTGGCCGCGACGACGAAACCATGGAGGAGGTGGTCTGCCGCGAATTCGCCGGCATATTTGGCTGCCCCCGTGACTTTGGCCCGGCCGTCGACGCGTGACGTTGGTGTTCCGACATAGGCGTTCATCGAGCCCTCATGCGATCTTCTTGTGAGCTTGCGATTGCGGCGTGGCGCTTGCGGCCTGCATCAGCGTACGCACAACGGCGCGGCGCGCGAGCTCGATCTTGAAGCCGTTCTGCGAACGAGCGGTTGCCCCCTGCAGCAGCAGGTCGGCGGCGCGCCCAAAATGATCCGGCGTTGCCGCCTGGCCGTGCAAAGCCGCTTCGGCCTCGAGGCTTCGCCAGGGCTTGTGGGCCACGCCGCCAAGCGCCAGGCGGGCTTCGCTGATTGCGTTGCCCTCCAGTTCGAGCGCGGCCGCGACCGAGACCAAGGCAAAGGCGTAGGACAGTCGGTCGCGGATCTTCAGATAGCTGTAGTTCCGGGCGAAGCCGCGTGGCGGCAGCTCGATTGCGGTGATGATCTCGCCGCTACCGAGATTTGTATCGAGATGGGGCTTGTCGTCCGGCAGCCGATGGAAATCGGTCAGCGCGATGGTGCGCTGACCGGTGGCGCCTGCGATGTGCACGAGCGCGCCGAGCGCGGCCAGCGCCACGCTCATGTCGGACGGGTTGGTCGCGATGCAGGACTTGCTGGTGCCGAGGATTGCGTGGTTGCGGTTGAGGCCATCGAGAGCCGAGCAGCCGGTCCCTGGGCTTCGTTTGTTGCAAGGCGTCGCCGTGTCATAGAAGTAGGCGCAGCGCGTGCGCTGCATCAGATTGCCGCCGACTGAGGCCATGTTGCGCAGTTGCGCGGAGGCGCCGGCCAGGATGGCGCTGGCGAGCAGGGGATAGCGCTTTTCGATCAGCGGGTGGTAGGCGAGATCCGAATTCGGCACCAAGGCGCCGATGCGCAGGCCGCCGTCCGCGGTGTCCTCGACGTCGCGGAGCGGCAGGCGGGAGATGTCGATCAGCCGGGAGGGTCGTTCGACATTCTCCTTCATCAGGTCGATCAGGTTGGTGCCGCCGGCAATCAGCTTTGCGCCTGGATCGGCGGCGAGCAGGCGGATGGCGTCGGGCACGTCGCTTGCGCGGGAATATTGGACGTTGTTCATGACCGGCCCATTGCCTGCTCGATCGCAGCCACGATGTTGGGGTAGGCGCCGCAGCGGCAGAGATTTCCGCTCATCAGCTCCCGGATCTCGTCGGCATCCCGCGCACGACCTTCGGCCAACAGGCCCGCGGCAGAGCAAATCTGTCCGGGCGTGCAATAGCCGCATTGAAAGGCATCATGCTCGATAAAGGCCTGTTGCAGGGGATGCAGTGTGCCGTCACTGGCCAAGCCTTCGATCGTCGTGATCGCAGCGCCATTCTTCATCACGGCGAGCGTCAGGCAGGAATTGACGCGTCTTCCGTCGACCAGGACGGTGCAGGCGCCGCATTGGCCGTGATCGCAGCCCTTCTTGGTGCCGGTCAACTCCAGACGGTCACGCAGGGCATCCAGCAGCGTGGTCCACGGCGCGACCTCGAGTGTGCGCCTTGCGCCATTGACGACAAGGTTGATCGGAATGCGTTCGGGGATCTGATCCGTGATATCGGCCATGTCCTGTTTCCCTGTGGAGAGGCCGAACTGGGCAAGGATGCTGACGCGAGGATGCGTTGCCGCCGCTGGCCAATAGCGCCCAACGGATGACAGGATGCTTAGTTCCCGGCCGGTTCTCGCGATGGTTGGGATGAGATCAGCGCTTTTCGCCGAACACCACGGTCGGCACCGCGCGGTTGACGATCTCGCGCAGCGCGAAGCTCGATTGCACCCGCGCGACGCGGGGCAGGCGGGACAGCTCGGTGCGGTGGATGCGCTCGAAATCCTGGATGTCGCGGGCGAGCACGATCAAGATGTAGTCGTCGGTCCCCGACATCAGGAAGCAGCGCACGACGGACGGACACTTCACCACCTCCGCCTCGAACGCCTTCAGTGCCTCGTCGCTCTGGCTCTCCAGCGCAATGCGAACCAGCACGGTGGTGGTGAGACCAAACTGGGCGAGGTCGAGCGCTGCCTGATAGGCCTGGATGTAGCCTTCGTCCTCCAGCGCCTTCTGCCGCCGCGCTAGCGCCGTGCTCGACAGGCCGACCTTGTTGGCAAGCTCGGTGTGGCTGGCTCGCGCATTGGTCGTGAGCTCCGCGAGGATGGCAAGGTCTTTCCGGTCGAGGGCCAAAGTTTCGTTTCCAGCGTCAAAAGACGTTTCCGCGCCGGAAACCGGCACGGGCGCCGCCAAGGTAGCGGATATTTGCACGGAACCAAACCGGCCCTCTCGCTACGATCAACAATAGAATCAAAGGATTGGCGAGGGAGATCAAGATGCGCGTTGGAGTCCCGAAGGAGATCAAGGTGCAGGAATATCGCGTCGGGCTCACCCCAGGCGCGGTCCGTGAATATGTCGCCGCCGGACACCAGGTGACGGTCGAGAGCGGCGCCGGCAGCGGCATCGGCGCGTCCGACAAGGTCTACCGGCGGGCAGGGGCCTCCATTGCCGAGACCGCCCGCGAGATCTTTGCCAAATCCGACATGATCGTGAAGGTGAAAGAACCGCAGAAGAGCGAATGGGCTCAGCTCCGCGAAAACCAGATCCTGTTCACCTATCTTCATCTTGCGCCGGATCCGGATCAAGCTAAGGGCCTGCTCGCTTCCGGTTGTACCGCGATTGCATATGAAACCGTCACCGACGCGGCCGGCCACCTCCCGCTGCTCGCGCCGATGAGCGAAGTCGCCGGCCGCCTCGCCATCGAGGCCGCCGGCGCCGCGCTCAGGCGTTCGGCCGGAGGCCGCGGTGTGCTGCTTGGAGGCGTGCCCGGCGTGCAGCCGGCACGCGTCGTCGTGCTCGGCGGGGGCGTGGTCGGTAAGCAGGCTGCGCGCATGGCCGCGGGCCTCGGTGCCGAAGTCACCGTGATCGACCGCTCGATTCCGCGCCTGCGCGAACTGGACGATCTCTTTGCCGGACGCATGCGCACCCGTTTCTCAACCATCGAGTCGGTCGAGGAAGAGGTGTTCGCCGCCGACGTGGTGATCGGTGCCGTGCTGGTGCCCGGCGCCAGTGCGCCGAAGCTCGTCACGCGCGCCATGCTGAAATCGATGCGGCCGGGGGCCGTTCTGGTCGACGTCGCGATCGACCAAGGCGGCTGCTTCGAGACCTCGCATCCGACCACGCATACCGATCCGACCTACGAGGTCGATTGTGTCGTGCACTATTGCGTCGCCAACATGCCCGGCGCCGTGCCGGTGACCTCGAGCCAGGCCCTGAACAACGCGACGCTGCCGTTCGGCCTGATGCTCGCAAACAAGGGATTTGCCGCAGTGTTGGAGAACCCGCATTTGCGAAACGGCCTCAACGTGCACCGCGGGCGGATCACCAACAAGGCGGTGGCGGAGAGTCTGGGACTGAACTTTGCGCCGGTGGGGAGTGGGTTGGCGGCGTAAGGACACGGCCTGCGCTCGCTTGCGAAGCGGTGCTGGCGTTGCCGCTCCAGTTCAATCCGCCTTCGTCGACGAGAAGGCGAACGAAGCGATCCGGCCGCGTTATCTGGCCCTATAGCTCCGGCCGCCGGTGTCTTGGTAAGCCAAAAGAAGAAAACTATTGTTCCGAGGTCATCCGGCGGAAGGAGATTTCCTCCTCGAGGGCAAAAACGCCAATCGCTTCCATTGCTGTTTGGGCCCGAAACGACGACATTCCCGTCAGATTTGACGGATTGGCTACGGTCATGGAACGCACTGGATTTGAGCCCTTCGGCGAGCAGCTGGTGTCCGCAACGGACGCCCAGCCGAAGTCGCGCGCCTCAAAGCTTCTGCTGCGAGCCGGCACCGCGCTGTTCTGGTCGCTGGTCGCGGGCATCGTGCTGGCGCGTGCGGCCTTCTTCGAGCCGGGCATCTATGACGGCTTCAGCCGGGTCGCCTCGCTCGCCAAGAACCTGATCTTCTAAGGCTCGCCTGATCTTCCGAGCCCGATTATTCCAGGCCGAGGACAGAACTTCCCTCGGCCCTGATATGTCGAAAACTTATTTCCCAATCGGGTGGCGCTGCGTATAAATCCTTCTCCTCCGGGAGAGATTTGTGTCGCAGAATCAAGCATCCAGCCCGGCCGATACCAAGCCGGCCACCGCCGTCAGCCGCATTGCGGCGCTGATTCCGGGCATCCTCCTCTGCATTCTCGTCGCCGGCGTCTCGGCCCTGCTGGAGCAGGCGGAACTGGGTGTGTTCGAGCATCCCTATGTCGAGGCGCTCGTGATGGCGATCCTGCTCGGCATGGCGCTGCGCAGCTTCTGGAAGCCTGGCCCACGCTGGCAGGCTGGCATCGCCTTCAGCGCCAAGCAGCTCCTTGAAGTCGCGGTCATGCTGCTTGGCGCCTCCATCAGCTTTGCCGCCATCGCTGCGTCGGGCATCGCCCTGCTGGCTTCGATCGCGGCCGTCGTCGTGGTCGCGCTCTGTGTCTCCTTCGGCCTCAGCCGGCTGCTCGGCCTCTCGACGCGTCTCTCGATCCTGATCGCTTGTGGCAACTCGATCTGCGGCAATTCCGCGATTGCGGCCGTGGCGCCGATCATCGGCGCCAACAGTGACGAGATCGCGTCCTCGATCTCCTTCACCGCGATCCTCGGTGTGATGATGGTGCTGGGCCTGCCGCTGCTGATCCCGCTGCTGCAGCTGTCCGCCACGCAATACGGGATCCTTGCGGGTCTCACCGTCTACGCCGTGCCACAGGTGCTTGCAGCGACGGTGCCGGCCGGCCTCGTCTCGACCCAGATCGGCACGCTGGTCAAGCTGATGCGCGTCCTGATGCTCGGCCCGGTCGTCGTCGGCCTCTCGCTGGTCGCCTCGCGCTGGCAGGCCGATGCCAAGAAGACCAATCTCGGCTTCTTTCGCCTAGTGCCGTGGTTCATCCTCGGCTTCCTCGCGCTCGCGACCCTGCGCTCGCTCGAGATCGTGCCGGCCGCTGTGGTCGGACCGGTGACGAAGATCACGGGCTTTCTCACGGTGGTGTCGATGGCAGCGCTCGGACTCGGCGTCGACGTGCGCGTGCTCGCCAATGTCGGCGGCCGAGTGACGGCAGCCGTGACGCTCTCGCTGCTGCTGCTGCTCGGGATCAGCATCGCATTGGTGCACTGGTTCAAGTGAGACGATCCGGCCGCAAGCGCGCTGCACCCTCTCCCTTTGCGGGTCGTTGCGGGAGAGGATGGCTCGCCGCGTTAGCGGCGAGAGGGTGAGGGGTTCACTCCGCGAGCGCTTCTTTCACCGTGTCATTCGCGGATAGCACCCCATCCGGCGCTTTGCGCCACCTTCTCCCACAAGGGACAAGGGAAGAACAGCGCAAGCGTCGAGGGCGATCGCTAAATCACGTCCGCCAGCGAGTGCCCGTGCAGCTCGATGTTGAGTCCCTGCATGCCCATGTCGTTGATCTCGCCGCCCATCGCTTTGAGGCTTTCCTCGCGGATCAGGGACATCAGCCCGCGGCGCAGCGCCAAAAATTCCGACGACATCATCATGGATTGCTGCCGCGGCCGCTCCAGCGGGATCGGAATCTCCGCCTTGATCGAGCCGGGCCGCGCGGTCATGCAGTAAACGCGGTCGGATAGGAAGATGGCTTCATCGATGTCGTGGGTGACGAACAGCACTGAGATCTTCAGCCGCTGCCACATGTTGGTGAGGATCTGCTGCATGATGACGCGCGTCTGCGCGTCGAGCGCGCCGAACGGCTCGTCCAGCAGCAGCACCTTCGGTCCGGTCGCGAGCGCTCTTACGATGCCGACGCGCTGTTTCATGCCGCCGGAGAGCCTTTCCGGATAGTGCTTCTCGAACGCCTCCAGCCCCGCCAGCCCGAGCAGGGTGCGCGCGGCGCGCTCGCGCTGGGAGCGCGGCATGCCGCGCATCTTCAGGCCGAACTCGACATTCTCCCGCACCGTCTTCCAGGGAAACAGCGAATATTGCTGGAACACCATACCGCGCTCGGCGCTCGGGCCGTTCACGCGCTCGCCGTCGACGGTGACGATGCCCGTCGTGGGTTTAAGGAAGCCGGCGACGGCGTTGAGCAGCGTCGATTTTCCGCAACCGGAGGGGCCGACGATCGAGACGAACTCGCCGGGTTTCACATGGATTTGCGTATCGGTGACGGCCTGAACCGATCCCTCGATGGTCTCGTAGGCGAGGGAGAAGTTCTTGACTTCGATATGGCCCTTCGACGTGTTCGCAAGCATCTCGCTCATGTCGACCTCCACGGCATCACCAATTGTCCGGCGCCGCGGATCAACAGGCTAGAACCGAGGCCGAGCACGCCGATCGCGATCATGCCGAGCGCGATGTCGGCATACTGGACCAGCGAATAGGCCTCCCAGGTGAAATAGCCGATGCCGTACTGGCCCGAGATCATTTCGGCAGCGATCAGCGACACCCAGGCGACGCCCATGCCGACAGTGAGGCCGGTGAAGATGTGCGGCAGCGACGCCGGGAAATATACCTCGCGGAAGATCGAGCGCTCGCGCGCGCCGAGACATTGCGCCGCGCGGACCAGCACCGGATCGACCAGCGACATGCCGTGCAGCGTGTTGACCAGGATCGGGAAGAACGAGCCGAGGAAGGTGATGAAGACGATGCTTTGCTCGTTGGTCGGCCACAGCATGATCGCCATCGGCACCCAGGCGATCGCCGGGATCGGCCGCAGCACCTCGGCGACCGGGAAGATCACCTCGTGCACCAGCTTGAACCGGCCCATGATCAGGCCGAGCGGCACCCCGATGATCGCCGCCAGCGAGAAACCGATGAAGATGCGCCGGCAGCTCAAGAGGATGTGCATCAGGAATTTTGGATCGTGCATCGCCTTGGTGAAGCTCGCATAGACCGCGAGCGGCGAAGGCACGTTGGTGAAACGCACGAAGAACACGACGCGGTAGGTCGTGAGCAGGTGCCAGACCAGCAGGAAGGCGAGCAGCGAAATCAGGCCGATCGCGGTCGCACGCAGCCGGCTCTGGTTCAGCCGGTACCAGCGCAAAGCGAGCGTGCCGAACGAGGGCGGTGTTGCGGGCGGCCTGACGGCACGCACGGAGCCCGCCTCTGCAATGGCTGGCATGCTGTCCTCGGAATGTCTGAGGATGGCGGGATTGCTCACGTCTTGCCTCCGCTGACCGCCGCCTTCACCGCTTCGTCGAAGCCGAGCACCTTGCCGCCGATTTTGACCGCATAGGCTTCGGCGTCCTTCTTCAGCAGGAACGGAGTGACGTCGCCATTGCCGACCGCGAAGAAGGCCTGGTCGGCGAACAGCTTGATGCCGCGCGTGGTGTCGAAGACGTAGGCGACGTTGATCTTCTTGCCCTTGGCCTTGTAGTCGGCATAGGCACCCAGCGTGCAGGCGGCGGACGAGAACGGCAGGATGCCGGCGTCGTCCACCCAGACCTCGCCGGCCTTGCGCGGATCGGCGATCGGTTTCTTGCAGAAGGAATCTTCGCCGGAGATCTCGTAGTTCTTCGTGCTTGCAAGCTGCGCGTCGTAGTCGAGATTCATCTCGGCATAGGCCTTGCGGATGTAGCTGTCGTCGACCCACTTCTTCGGATCGAACTCCTTCATGCGGCCGAGGTTTTGCAGCACCTTCACATCGGCGGTGGCGGCATCGATCAGAGCCGGCTTGATCGTGGGATCGGTGGTCATGTTGCCGCTGGGGCCGAGAAAGATGTAGACCACTTCCTTGCTGATGCCGGTCCATTCCTGGATTTTTTCCGCAGCTAGCTTCGGGTCGTCGCGCAGCCACTGGTCGGCGGCGATCAGCGCCTTGAAATAGGCAACGACGACCTCAGGATATTTTTCGGCGAAATCGGTGCGGACGACGATGCCGTGGAAGGTCGGCAAGTTCGTCTCGACGCCGTCGAAGATCTTTCGCGCAAAGCCGCGGAACGGCAGCAACTCGGCAAAGGGGACGAAGTCGGCGTGGGCGTCGATCTTCTTTTCCTGGAGATTGGTCGAGCCGACCTCCGGGCTCTGGCTCACGAGTTGGAAGAAGTCGGATGCATAGCCGCGGTCCTGCATCGCCTTCAGCACCATGCCATGCGCGGCAGAGCCGAAGGGCACGCTGACCAGCTTGCCCTTGAGGTCGGCGAGGTCGTAGTAGGGCGAGTCCTTGTGGACGACGAGGCCGTTGCCGGAGCCCTCGAGGCTGTAGGCCGCAACGCCGACGAGGCGGCTCTTGCTCTCCGGGTTGTTCTCGAAGGTGAAGCCGTTCACGATCAGCGGATAGTCGCCCATCGTGCCGATCTGCAGCTTGTTCGCCATCATCGCGTTGGTGACCGGCGGCCCGGAGGTGAAGTTCTGCCACTCCAGCTCGAACTTGATGTTGGCGTATTTGCCGTCCCTCGGCAGATATTTTTCGAGCAGATGCAACTGGCGGATGACGACGCCCGCGGTCACCGTGTTGGTCGTGGTGTCCTGCGTTCCAATGCCGAGCGTGACGGTCTCCGCCGATGCCGGCTGCGTGACGAGGAGCGCCAGCGACGTCACCAGCATCGCGATCGAGAGCGTGGGAAGATGGCGGACCATTCTCATCCTCATTCGGTTGGATGTGCTGTGGTTGCCATGATTGGGTGAGGGCGCAGGCAGAGCAAATCCGGAGTGACCGCGGTAGTCGATTAGTTGCCGGGAAAAGCCGATTGCATACTCCTTGGGCAATCCTGCACTATAAAGCCGCTTGCCTGTGCACCGACCATCGTCGTCGCTGCCGCCTCAATCCGACGCCTGGCCGCGCATTTCCTCGAGAACGTCGGTCCGGCACACCACGATCTGCGACCGCTTGGTCAGGACGATTCCCTTCTCCTGCATCCGCTTCAGGCTGATCGTGACCCATTGCCTGGTGGCGCCGACCATGTGGGCGATGTCGGCATGGGTGAAGGCCGCCGCGATCACGGTGCCGTCGGCATCCTCGACGCCGTAGAGCTCGACGAGATGCAGCAAGAGATGCGCAAGGCGCTGCGTGATGGAGCGCGTTCCCAGCATCTGCGCCAGCGCCGAATAGCATTTGCCCTTGAAGGTGAGGCCTTCGATCAGGCCGATCGCGAGATTGGGGATCTCTGCGGCAAGGATGCGCAGTTCCTTTCCGGGCAGGTGCACGACGCTGCAATTGCTGGACGCAACGCCGGACCATTGGTGCACGGTGCCCTCGAACACTTCGGGACCGCCGACGAAATTGCCGACATGCCAGTAGGCCAATGTGATCTCGCGCCCGAGCGGCGAGGTGTAGAACACGCGGATGCGGCCGCTCTCGATCAGCCAGATGCCATCATGCTTGCCGCCCTGGCTGAACAGTGTCTGGCCGCGGTTGAGCACTTTTCGCCGGCCCTGCTTCAGCACCAACTCCCGCTCGCGCGGCGAGAGCTTGTCCATCAACGGTGGTGGACCGCCGATCCATTGCTGGTTCTCGGTGAGCAGCAGCGAGGAGCTGCCGGCAGACCGCATCGCGACTGGAACAGCTCCGCGAACCGCATTCGCCGCCTGCAACATCACCTTCCTCCGGAACGTTCAAATCGTTCTAAAGAGGAGCAATGTCCGTGCCAGATGGGGGCATACCGTGAGGGTGGCGGGAAGGGCCGCCGAACGCCCGCCGAACTCGCGATCGTGACAGCGCGCCGCACATCTAGAGCTTGCGTTCACGGTGGATACACGTCAGCATGTCGGGTGTCGAACGCGATCCGTATTTCATTCGTTGGCCGGTCGTTTCTGATGAGGTTTTTTTGCTCTGAACCGAACGATTGGGAATGGCGCCGGGTCGGGCGCACATTTTGATTGAAGCAGCCCTTCCTCGCGCGACGAGGATAGTCGTCAGATTGATACCGCCGCGGAGATGGACATGGCGGAACTTTCGATTTCAAGATCATCGTTACGAAGATCGCGCGTCGGCACGATCATTGAGAGGTCGTCTGCAGTTTCTCGGCTCCAAGCCACCGGACGAGCTGATGCTGGCGGTTTTGGACGAATACGACGAATACCAAGAGCACGTTGAAAAGCTGCGGCCGAAGCAGAATTGAAGTTCAGTTTATTGCGAGGAAACGGAGGGAATTTATGGCCAATTTAGTCGAAACTAAATTGACGTCTGCCGGACCAAAACGAATCCTTGCCTGCGACGGCGGCGGCATTCTCGGGCTGATGAGCGTGGAGATTCTCGCCAAGCTCGAAAGAGACCTGCGATCAGCGTCCGGCAACGACAAGCTCGTCCTCGCCGACTATTTCGATTTCGTCTGCGGCACGAGCACCGGTGCAATCATCGCGACCTGCATCTCACTCGGTATGTCCACGGATAAGATCCGCCAGTTCTACGTGGGCAGCGGTGAGCTGATGTTCGAGAAGTCCAGCATTCTCAAGCGTGCGCAGTACGCTTACAACGACGAACCGTTGGCAAAGATGCTTCGCGAGACGATCAATAAAGAGCTTGGATACGGGGCCACTGACCAGCCTGCGGAGCTCGGCGACGCGAATCTGAAGACTCTCCTCATGGTCGTGATGCGCAATCACACGACAGATTCGCCCTGGCCGGTCAGTAACAATCCGCGCGCCCACTACAACGACCGCAGCCGTCCCGACTGCAACCTCGGTTTACCGTTGTGGCAGCTCGTCCGTGCCAGCACAGCTGCGCCGACCTTCTTTCCCCCTGAGGTGGTGGTATTCGCGCAGGGGACAGCCAAGGAATACAGCTTCATCTTCGTCGACGGCGGGGTGACCACCTACAATAACCCGGCGTTTCTGGCCTTTCAGATGGCGACCGCACGAGCTTACCAGATGAACTGGGCCACCGGGCGCGACCAGCTCCTGATCGTGTCCGTCGGTACCGGCAATGCGCCACGCGAGCGGCCTGACTTGAAGGCAGGTGATCTTTGGCTGCTCGACCACGCCCGCAACATTCCGTCCGCGCTGATGAATG
The DNA here is from genome assembly GCF_900324035.1 of Bradyrhizobium vignae. Classification (NCBI taxonomy): domain Bacteria; kingdom Pseudomonadati; phylum Pseudomonadota; class Alphaproteobacteria; order Hyphomicrobiales; family Nitrobacteraceae; genus Bradyrhizobium; species Bradyrhizobium vignae. The sequence goes on along the minus strand of NZ_LS398110.1, from coordinate 5,098,605 downwards.
CGGCCAGTGCCGGCTGGGACATGGCCTGTCGGACGGTCGGCGATTGCCGATATGGCGCGCCGATAGACCGCGAGTTCGGTCACGCGATGCATATCGACCCCAAAGATCCACTGCCTTCGACCATTCCATCCCAGTTCACCTATGTCAGGTATGATCCGGACGTCACCGCGACGGGGTTGGCGGATCTGGGTCTCGCCAAGATTTCGCCCGCCGATGTGCAGGTGATGGACTCGGTCAAGCACATCAATCAGATCGGCGACGTGGGAGCGGCTTACGCCGAAAAATACGTCCTTCCCTCTACGCATTTCCCGAATTTCCCACCTCCCCGTTAAGGAGCAGTGATGCCGCAGGACCAACAGCAGAAGGCCGTTATCGCCCTGGCGGGCCGCCGCATCGACGCACCGGACGCGGAAGCGAAGCGCTTTCCGCTGGGCGCCGTGCCGTTGGTCCGCCAGCGGCTTGCCGATGTCTTTAGGCAGGAGCAGGCTGAGGCTTTGGTCTGCTCGGCCGCATGCGGGGCCGATCTCATTGCGCTCGAGGAGGCCGGACGCATGGGTATTCGGCGCCGGATCGTGCTGCCATTCGCGCCAGCCCGGTTCCGCGAGACGTCGGTGACCGATCGCCCTGGCGACTGGGGCGGACTATTCGATCGTGTGATGGGCGAGGTGGGGCAGGCGGGCGACGTCGTCGTGCTCGATGCCGGAGACGGTGACGCGGCCTACGCCGCGGCCAATGATGCGATCGTGAGGGAAGCGCTCGCGCTGTGCCGTGCCGAGGCGCCGCCATGCCGGCCCGTTGCGGTCATCGTCAACGAAGGCAGCTCCCGCGGCGCGGGCGATGCCACCGAGCAGTTTCGCGTCCTCGGACTGGCGGCGGGATTTGTGGAGCGGCCGGTCAGGACGAACTGAGATTTACATCATCCGGCCTGGACCAAGGCCGGCACGGAGGGGGGGAGGCATGACACGCGTCTTCGTGATCCGGCCATTTGGAATCAAGCCGGATTCTGCGGGAAAGCTCATCGATTTCAATCGGGTCCACGACGGGCTGATCACACCCGCGCTGGGAACCTTCGGTATCGCCGGGGGCACCACCGGCGACATTGTCGAGCCGGGCAATATCAGGGAAGACATGTTTAAGCTCCTCGTCGAGGCGGACCTCGTCATTGCCGATCTCACGATCCACAACGCTAACGTCTTCTACGAATTGGGAATCCGGCATGCTTTACGAAAGAAGCGTTCGATTCTGATCAAGGGTAAGCCGGTCGCGGATGGCCCTGTCTTCGATCTCCTGACCGATCGCTACCTTGCCTATACCGTTGACAAGCCGGAGGAGTCGGTCGTCGAGCTCACAGAGGTCATTCGTCAGGCCTTGGCAAGCGAGCGCGACACGGACAGTCCCATCTTCAAGATGTTGCCGACCTTACCCGAAGTCGAGCCGGCCGCCGTCTCGCAGGTCATTCCCAACGAGTTGATCGAAGAAATCGACCGGGCGAGAGCCGCACACTCGATGGGTTGGTTGCGTCTGCTTGCGAAGGAAGTGGAGGGCCTCCGCTTCGAGTGGCCGGCACTTCGCATGATCGGCCAGGCGCAATGGGATCTCGAAGACTATGACGGAGCGCTTACGACCTTCGTCAAGGTCGTTGAAGTCTATCCAAACGATGTCGCTGCCAACCTCGCATTGGCCAATATCTACGAGCGACGATATCGAAAAGAACGCGCGCAAGGCCGAAATCAACCCCAGCTCTTTGCTGCATCCGATGCTGCAATCGCTCGCGTCCTGTCGCTCGGTCAGGGCGTTACGGCCGCGCAGCGCGCCGAAGCGCTCGCCTTGAAGGGGCGAAACAAGAAGACGTCGTGGCGATTGAGTTTCGAAACGGTGCCGGATCAGGCCGAGAGACGAAGGATCGCCACCAGCGCGACGCTCAGAGAGGCATATGAAGCATATCGTGACGCCTACCTGACGGACTTGAATCATTTTTGGTCAGGCCTCGCCGCCTTTCAGCTCGGCCAAATTGCGTTGGACCTTTCCAAAGATGCGGAAGAATGGGAAGCGTCGTTTCCGAGCAATGGTGGGGCTTCATACTACCGCGAGAAGCTCCGTCAGTCAGTCGATCAGCTCAGCGCGCTCTTGCCGCTGGTCATCGATGCCGCCTTGGAGCGTTTGCCGGAAGGTCACAAGGATCGCGTTTGGGCCAAAATGGGCCCGGCCGATCTGGCTTTTTTGGTGGAGCCGAACGCCTCTCGCGTCGCTCGACTTTATCGCGATAGCGTTTCGGAATCCCACCTCTTTGCCTGGGACGCTGCCAAGGGGCAGATGAAACTGTTTGACAGCCTTGGCTTCCGCCCGAACTTGGCCGACGCGGTGATCGCGGCTGTCGAGGCGCATCTGTGCCGGCCCGCTGCGAAGGAAGACTATGAGATGGTCATTTTCTCCGGGCACTTGATCGATGAGCCGGGCCGTCCCGAGCCTCGCTTCCCTCCCGATAGGGTCGAAAAGGCCCGACAGCTCATCAAGGACCGGCTTCTGAGCCTTCAAAAGGAGGGAAGGAAGCTTCGCGTATTGGCATCGGCTGCGCCGGGCAGCGATATCATCTGTCACGAGGTTTGCGGAGAGATCAATGTCGACAGCACGCTGTGCCTTCCGATGCCCCGGAACGTCTATGCCAGCCAGGTTTTCACTGATGGATTTGATGCGTGGCGAACCCGGTATTTCAATCTGCTCGAGAAGCGGCCAGTGCTCGAACTGAGCGACCGTGCAGGGTTGCCGAATTGGCTGAGCACCAAGGCGGGAGTCGATGCCTGGGAGCGCGGCAACGAATGGGTGCTGAGAATGGCGTTGTCCAGCTCGGCGAAGAAAATCATGCTGCTTGCCCTGTGGAACCAGCATGAGGAACCAGGACGTGCCGGTGGGACCGGGCACAGCGTACGGATCGCACGCGGTTCTGGCAGTGTCGATGTTCACATCATCGACGCCCGGGAGCTGCTCGCGAACTGAGCCGACCGGCAATTTGAGGAGCGAGCAGCCGGCTTCACTGCCCCGCCAAGCTCAGCAAATACGGCTTCGGGTAAATCCCCCGGTTATGTCCGTCCGAGAATGAGATGTTCAGTCCGTAGCCGAGATCGCCAATCTCGGTGATCGCAATCCCCGGAAATGCTTCCGGGAAGCGGCCGTCGAAGCGGGCGCGGGTGCAGTGGGCGCATTTGCAGGAGAGGCGGAGTGTTTCGGCAGTGACGCTCAACGCATCGTTCTGCGTGGTGCGGACGAGGAGCGCCGCCAGATCGGCGCTGGCTTCATAGTCGGCTACGGTCGGTGCCAGCAATGCGGTCATGGTCATGATAAATCTCCGGCTTCTCTCTACGTCGGCGCAGGCGCCCACGAATAGCAACTAATTGCCGGTGCGGACACGTGGCGATGGCCTTCGCTGCCTCGTCTTCGGTCATCGCTCGCGAAATGTGCAACTAATCGACTGGGAATTTCACTTCCGAATTGCCGGGCTCTCCTCTCTCGGAACCTTGAACGTCACCGATGGCGAAGGAGAGATCATGAGCGCATTTCAGAGGGAAAGGGTTTTGTCGGTCAGGCACTGGACCGATTCTCTGTTCAGCTTCACCGCAACGCGAGATCCCGGCTTCCGCTTCCAGAACGGCCAGTTCGCGATGATCGGGCTCGAAGTCGAAGGCAAGCCGCTGATGCGGGCCTACAGCATGGCCAGTGCCAATCACGAGGAGGCGCTCGAATTCTTCTCGATCAAGGTCCAGGACGGTCCGCTAACCTCGCGCCTGCAGAAGATCAGAGAAGGCGACATCATCCTGGTCGGCCGCAAGGCGACGGGCACGTTGATCACCGGCAATCTCATGCCAGGCAAGCGCCTGTTACTGCTCTCGACCGGCACGGGACTCGCGCCCTTCGCCAGCTTGATCAAGGACCCCGACGTCTACGAGAATTACGAGACGATCGTGCTCGCCCATGGCTGTCGCCAGATCTCGGAACTCGCCTATGGCGAGCACCTCGTCGCGGGCCTGCGCAGTCACGAATTCTTCGGCCCCTTGATCCGCGACAAGCTGGTCTACTACCCGACCGTCACCCGCGAGCCGTTCCGGAACCGCGGCCGCATCACCGACCTGATCGCCTCAAACCAACTGTTCGACGACATCGGGCGGCCAGGCCTCGACATCGAGACCGACCGCATCATGCTGTGCGGCAGCCCCGCGATGCTGGAGGAACTGCACGCGATGTTCGCCGCACGCGGCTTCGTCGAGGGCAATCACAGCCAGCCCGGCCATTTCGTCATCGAAAAGGCCTTCGTCGAGCGCTGAGCCGCAAATCGCATCCCGGCGACAACTAATTGCTATCGCCGGGACGCCCCCTGAACAAATCTGACGCAAAGGCGCCGGATCGGCGAACCAGGAGCAAGTGATGGCACTAGATCAGATTGTCGACGGACTTTCGGAGGTTTCCTGCGATGTGCTGGTGATCGGCGGCGGCACGGCCGGCCCGATGGCGGCGCTGAAGGCGAAGCTGAAGAACCCGAAAGCCAATGTCGTCCTGCTCGAAAAGGCCAACGTCAAACGCTCCGGCGCGATCTCGATGGGCATGGATGGACTGAACAATGCCGTCATCCCCGGCTACGCGACGCCGGAGCAGTACACCAAGGAAATCACCATCGCCAACGACGGCATCGTCGACCAGAAGGCGGTCTATAAATACGCGCAGAACTGTTACAAAATCATCGAAGAACTCGACAGCTTCGGCATCCGCTTCCTCAAGAACGAAAACGGCGACTACGCGGTCAAGAAGGTGCACCATATCGGCACCTACGTCCTGCCGATGCCGAACGGCGAGACCGTGAAGAAGGCGCTGTACCGCCAGCTTCGCCGCGCCCGCATCTTGATCTCAAACCGCTACATGGCAACGCGGCTGCTGAAGTCCTCTGATGGCCGCATCGCCGGTGCGATCAGCGTCAATACGCGCACGGCGGAGATGCTGGTGATCAAGGCCAAGGCCGTGATCCTTTGCATGGGCGCGGCCGGCCGGCTCGGTTTGCCGACCTCCGGCTACATGTTCGGCACTTACGAGAACGCCGCCAATTCCGGCGACGGCTACGCCATGGCCTATCACGCCGGCGCGGCGCTCGCGAACCTCGAATGCTTCCAGATCAATCCGCTGATCAAGGACTATAACGGCCCGGCCTGCGCCTATGTCGCGGGTCCCTTCGGCGCATATACGGCGAACAACGAAGGCGCGCGCTTCATCGAATGCGACTACTGGTCCGGTCAGATGATGCTGGAGTTCTACAACGAGCTCTTGTCCGGCAAGGGCCCGGTGTTCCTCCAGCTCAAGCATCTGCACCCCGACACCATCTCCGAGATCGAGTCCACGCTGCACAAGGTCGAGCGTCCGACGCGCGGCCTGTTCCAGCAGGGGCGCGGCGTCGACTATCGCAGCGAGTCGATCGAGATGCACATCTCCGAGATCGGCTTCTGCTCCGGCCACAGTGCCTCCGGCGTGTTCGTCGACGACAATGCGCGCACCACCATTCCTGGTCTTTACGCAGCCGGCGACATGGCGAGCGTGCCGCACAATTACATGCTGGGCGCCTTCACCAACGGTTCGGTCGCCGGCATCGACGCGATGGAGTTCGCCGACGGACATGATTTTGCGGAGTTCGACGCAGGCGATGTCGCGCTGGAGCGCGACCGCGTGATGGCGCCGACCAAGCGCGAGGACGGCATTCCGCCGAACCAGATCGAGTACAAGGCGCGCCGCCTGGTCAACGACTATCTCCAGCCGCCGAAGGTCACGCGCAAATACGAGCTCGGCATGCGCCGTCTGGCGGAGGCGCGCGAGGACATGCAGGAGCGCATGATCGCACGCAACGCGCACGAGCTGCTCCGCGCCCTCGAAGTGCAGTCGATCATGGACTGCGCCGACATGGCCGCGCACGCCTCGCTCTATCGCGAGGAGAGCCGCTGGGGTCTCTATCACTGGCGCACGGATTTCCCGGAAAAGGACAACGAGAATTGGTTCTGCCATGCGCTGCTGAGCAAGCGCGACGGCAAGATGACCAGCGAGAAGCGCGCAGTCGAACCGTACGTCGTGCCGATCTCCGACGACGAGAAGGACCTCTACGACAAGCAGCGCATCCGCGCCTCGGCCTGATCCACCAGAAATGCAGCAACAGGAGACATCAAATGCCTCTCGCGTCCTATCAGACATCGGTTCCGGTGGTCGTCGACGACGCCAAATGCATCGCGGACAAGGGCTGCACGGTGTGCGTCGATGTCTGCCCGCTCGACGTGCTGCGCATCAGCGAGATGACGAACAAGGCTTACATGGCCTATGACGAGTGTTGGTACTGTATGCCCTGCGAGGCCGATTGCCCGACCGGCGCCGTCACCGTCAACATTCCGTACCTGTTGAGGTGATCATGTCGAGCCCGTTCGAATCCTACGACGATCTAGAGGACGCCGACGAGCGGCTTCAGGCCGCCGATCCCGCCGAGCGCCGCGTCGCCATCATCGCGCTCGGCCATTCCGCCGATCCGGCAGCGGTCGCGCATCTCGCCAACTTGGTCGCAGATCCCGATGTGGGCGTGCGCCAGCAGGTCGCGATGGCGCTCGGGGAGTTCGATGGGCCGGAGGCCGCGAGCGCACTGGTCAAGCTGCTTGTCGACCCCGAAAGGATCGTTGCGGCAGCCGCGGCCGACAGCATGGCAGAGTTCAAGGATCCCGCCTGCGCCAAGATCATCCTGCCACTGGTGAAGCATGCCCACGCCTTCGTCCGTATGGGCGCGCTGCGCGCGCTCAAGGAATTACGCTGCAAGGACACGCTTAAGCCGGCGCTGGAAGCGCTCCAGGACACTGACGCCGCCGTCCGCGTGCAAGCGATCGGCGTGATCGGCTTTCTCAAGCTGGAGGAGTCCATCCCGGCACTAACGGCGTTGATCAACGACCCTGATGCTCATGTGCGCCGTGCCGCCGTGAGCGCGCTGGCGTTCTCGCAGATGAAACCTGCGGCCGAGACCATCACGCGCGCGTTGAAGGATGCCGACTGGATGGTGCGCGAGATGGCGGCCGAAACGCTGGGCCTCAATATCAACGGTTCGCTGGCCGCCGATCAACTGACCGTCTGCCTTGCCGACGAGTTCTGGCAGGTGCGGCTGAAGGCGATCCGCAGCCTCGGCAAGATGAAGATCGAGCGGGCGGTGCGGCCGATCGGCAATTGCGTCAACCACGACCAGGCGAACTTGCGGAAAGAGGCGGCTGCGGCGCTTGGCGAGATCGCCCATCCCGACGGCGAGGCGTTCCTGGCCATCATCGCCGACGATCCAGATCCCGATGTGCGCAAGAACGCGCGCTGGGCGCTGCAGCAGATCGCGGCGCGAAAGGCGCGAGCAGGGGCATAAGAGGCGCGGGCGGCGGCATAGCGGCTCGTCGCGGCCGCTCTGGACTTCCCGCGCCAGACGTTTATTGGTCTTCGCCAATGGGACCGGCCGCCGCAAATGCGACCGATCCCAAAGAAACAGCGAGGACGCCGGCCATGACGAGTTTGACTGTGAAAGACCTTCTCCCCGAGGACGGCACGCGGGGAACATTGGCCGGCCGCGTCTGGCTGCCGCAGGTGAATGGTCCGGCCGTGGTCGCCGTCCGGGGCGACGGCGTCTTCGATGTTACCGCACGATTTCCGACCATCAGCGCGCTGTGCGAGGAGGACGATCCGGCCAAGGCGCTCGCTGCGACCAAGGGCGAATGCATCGGCGATCTCGAATCCATTGTTGCCAATACGGCGCCCGATCGTCGCGATTCCAAGAAGCCGTGGCTGCTCGCGCCGGTCGATCTCCAGACCTTGAAAGCTGCCGGCGTCACCTTCGCGATCTCGATGTTGGAACGCGTCATCGAGGAGCGCGCGAAGGGTAATCCGGCCTCGGCCGAGGCGATCCGCAAAGAGGTGACGCGGTTGATCGGCGACGATCTGTCAAAACTCAAGCCGGGCTCGGACCAGGCGATGCACCTGAAGCAGGTGCTGATCGATCAGAACGCGTGGAGCCAGTATCTCGAAGTCGGTATCGGCCCGGATGCCGAAGTCTTCACCAAGGCGCCGACCCTGTCCTCGGTCGGCACCGGCATGGATGCCGGGCTGCATCCGAAATCGACCTGGAACAATCCAGAGCCCGAGCTCGTGCTGTTCGTCTCGAGCCGCGGCAAGATCGTCGGCGGTGCGCTCGGCAACGACGTCAATTTGCGGGACTTCGAGGGCCGTTCGGCGCTGCTGCTCTCGAAGGCCAAGGACAACAATGCGTCCTGCTCCATTGGTCCGCTGCTGCGCCTGTTCGACGACACCTTCACGCTCGACGACGCGCGCAAGCTCGATATCAGCCTGAACGTGACGGGCACTGATGGTTTCGTCCTCGACGGCCATTCCTCGATCAGCAAGATCAGCCGCGATCCGACCGATCTCGTCGCGCAGACCATCGGCAAGATCCATCAATATCCCGATGGTTTCGTGCTGTTCCTCGGCACCATGTTCGCACCCGTGAAGGATCGCGACGCGCCGGGGCAGGGCTTCACCCACAAGCGCGACGACATCGTCACGATCGCAGCGCCCCAGCTCGGCAAGCTCGTCAACCGCATGCGCACGAGCGACGAGTGCGAGCCCTGGACCTTCGGTATCGGCGCGCTGATGAAGAACCTGGCGCAGCGCAAGCTGATTTAGTGCTGCGGCCTTCGCCTCTCCCGCGTGCGGGGAGATGCAATCGGGTGAGGGGACTCTCCACGAGTCAATCTGCTTGAGCGACCCAGAGCTCCATGAGCGCAGCGAAGCAATCCAGAATCCGTCCGTGGAACGACTCTGGATTGCTCACATGGGGATTTGGTGTGTCAAGGCGGTTTGTTCAGCTCTTTGTTCGATTGCAGGCCAGCTCTTCGTCCCGACCGTGGAGCACGTAGGATGGCGCGCGCAGTCAAGGTCGGCCCGTAGGGCCGTCGCGAAGCGACTTGGCCTTGACTCGAGCGAGCACGCCATCAGGCTTTGGCAGTCGGGGCAGCGGGCGGATAACTCCTTTTCGTCAGGCGATCCAAGGGTCGAGCCGGTTTTTGCAATCTGGTTTGCTTGCCAGATCAAACTCACATTCGGTCGCCGCGCGGCGGCGGCTGCACCAACATTCCGCTTGCGGCGGGCAGGCTCGAGAGGACGAGACCATTCTTCGTTACGGCGTTTGAAGCCATGCAATCCATCGGTTCGTCCACCCGGATCGGCCGAGGCTGATCAATCTCGGCGGATTGGCTTTGAGGCTGAGGAGCGTGGTGTCAGGCGGCGGCCTTTATCTCGGCTCCCTCGATCACCACGCCCGCGGTCACGTACTTCCAGAGGGCCACGAGCAGCTTGCGCGCGAGCGCCACGATCGCGCGCTTGCGGCCGCGTTGGCTGTGCACCTTGAACCACTGGGTCAAAGCCGATTGAGGCTGGTGGCGTACCCAGAGCCAGGCGAGCTGGATCATCGTGGTTCTCAGGCGCGGATTGCCAGCCTTCGACACGCCTTGCTCGCGCTCGATGCCGCCACTGCGCCATGGCGTGGCTGCAAGGCCGGCATAGGATGCAATCTGGCGGCGGTTGGCGAACTGCCGGTAAAAGGCCTCCGACCAGAGAACGGCCGTGAAGTTCGGGCCCAGGCTCTTCAGTTCGAGCAGCATTGCCACCGGGTTCGATACGGTCTTCTCCCCCGCCGCCTTGCTCGCGGCCAGCAACGCATCCTGCTCGCGCTCCACCGCCGTGATCTGGTCGAGCAGCAGTTCGAGCCGGTCGAGTTCGCGGCTGATCTGCGCCTTCAGATGCGCCAGCAAGGCGCGCCCGTCGCCCGTCCGCAAGGCCTCCAGCCGCTTCCGCCGGTCTCGCCGCAGCGGCGCGTAGTCGAAGATCCCTTGCGCGAACAGAAGACCCTTGATCCGGTTCACATGCTCGATCCGCTCCGCGATCAAGGTCTCTCGCTCGCGGCACAGCCTACGGCGGTCCTCCTCTGCCGGAGAGGGCGCAACGACCATGGCGCAGACCCGTACCTCGCCGCGCTTGTAGGCCAGCAGCGTCCGCAACAGCGTCTCGCCATCCAGCCGGTCCGTCTTGGCCCGCCGGCGCCGGCGCGGCGTCGCAATCGAGGCCGGATCGACTACGTGGCTCTCGATGCCTTCCTGCTGCAGGGCGCGGTGAAGCCAGAACCCGTCCAGCCCCGCCTCCTGGATCGCGATGAGCGGATAGCTCTCACCCGTTCGCGCCTGCGCCTTGCGCTTCAGCTCCGCAAACAGCTTCAACAGTTCCGAAAGGTCGCCGGCCTTCATGCTGCGTTTGGACATCTTCTCGCCCTTGCAGGGCGACAGCGAAGTGACCAGCCATGTCGAACGGCTCAGTTCCAATGACACAAAAATTGCGCCAAACTGCGTGCGGATAGCGGCCAGTCCGTCGGAAGGATGATCGAGCAACATCGTCGTCTCCAGGTTGAATGGATTCAGCAACCCTCAGTCTGGCCTCAGACCTGGTCGCTATCCACTCCCCATGGAATCTTCGCTGCGCTCGCAATGACGAGGAGGAGAGGTCGCGAGCTCGTCTGTCACCGTCCTCGCAGAGACTCACTCATCCCAACGGCCGCACAATCTCCTTCATCTCCGCGTTGCATCCCCGGAACAATATCGCGCTTGGCGTGTCTTAGATTCGCCTATCGTTGCGAACGCGCATTTTCCTCCAAATAGTCAAATAATATGACTAGTCGGAACCCATCTTCCATGGAATAGTGCCTTCCGTCGGCCTACAGGCTGGCCTGAGGGTGCCATGACACCAATCGGCGCCCCGGATAAAACATCTTGGGAGACACGCCTGATGACCCCTAAAGTCCTCTTTGCGGCCAGCGCCATGGCCTCCTTGCTGCTCGCGCTGCCGGCCAGTGCCGGCCAGCTCACCATCGGCTTCTCGCAGATCGGATCGGAATCCGGCTGGCGGGCGGCCGAGACGTCGGTCTCCAAGCAGGAGGCCGCCAAGCGCCAGGTCAATCTCAAGATCGCCGACGCCCAGCAGAAGCAGGAAAACCAGATCAAGGCGATCCGCTCCTTCATCGCGCAGAACGTCGATTCGATCTTCCTCGCGCCCGTCGTCTCGACGGGGTGGGATTCGGTGCTGAAGGAAGCAAAGGAGGCCAAGATCCCGGTCGTGCTGCTCGACCGCGATATCGATCCTTCCGGCAAGGACCTCTATCTCACCGCCGTCACCTCCGATAGCGTGCACGAAGGCGAGGTCGCCGGCGAGTGGCTGGCGAAGACGGTCGGCAGCAAGGCGTGCAACATCGTCGAATTGCAGGGCACGGTCGGCGCCAGCGTCGCCGCCAATCGCAAGAAGGGCTTCGACACTGCGATTGCCAAGCATGCGAACCTGAAACTGGTGCGCAGCCAGACCGGCGACTTCACCCGCGCCAAGGGCAAGGAGGTGATGGAGAGCTTCATCAAGGCGGAAGGCGGCGGCAAGTCGATCTGCGCCGTCTACGCGCACAATGACGACATGATGGTCGGCGCGATCCAGGCGATGAAGGAGGCCGGCCTCAAGCCCGGCAAGGAGATCCTCACCGTCTCGATCGACGCGGTGCCCGACATCTTCAAGGCGATGGCCGCCGGCGAAGCCAACGCCACCGTCGAGCTGACGCCGAACATGGCCGGGCCCGCGCTCGATGCCATCGCGGCGTTCAAGGACAAGGGTACGGTACCGCCGAAATGGATCCAGACCGAGTCCAAGCTCTATACCGCCGCCGACGATCCGCAGAAGATCTACGACAGCAAGAAGGGCCTCGGTTACTGAGGCGGGCAATACGCCGGATTGCTTCCAGCGGTCCGGTCACCCTTCGAAACCGCTGCGCGAACGAATAGGCTTGGCGTCCGCATCATCAGCGGACGCCGGTGGGAGTGACGTCGCGATGGAAAATAATTCCGATCCTGCTTCGCAGCTGCTGGAGGTGCGCGGGCTCAGCAAGAGCTTTGGCGCGGTGCGCGCGTTGCAGGAGGTCGACTTCACGCTCCGCGCCGGTGAGATTCATGCGCTGCTCGGCGAGAACGGCGCCGGCAAGTCCACGCTGATCAAGGTCGTCACCGGCGTATTCCCGCGCGATGCCGGCATTGTCAGGCTCGGTGGCGAAGAGGTCGCGCCGCGCTCGGCCAAGGCGGCGCTCCAGGCCGGCATTGCCACCGTCTACCAGGAAGTTAACCTGCTGCCGAACCTCTCCGTGGCGCAGAACCTATTTCTTGATCGCCAACCGATGCGTTTCGGCGTCGTGCGCGAAGGCGAGATGCGTCGCCGCGCCAAGGCGTTGCTCGCAGATTTCGGCCTCGATATCGACGTCACCGCGCCGCTCGGCAATTATTCGGTGGCGATCCAGCATGTCACCGCGATTGCCCGCGCGGTGGATCTCTCCGCGCGCGTGCTGATCCTGGACGAGCCGACCGCGAGCCTCGACCGCCACGAGGTCGAGATCCTCTTCGGCATCATGCGCGAGCTTGCCAAGCGTGGCATCGGCATCGTCTTCGTCAGCCACTTCCTCGAGCAGGTCTACGAGATCTCCGACCGCATCACGGTGCTGCGCAACGGCCGCCTCGTCGGCGAGCGCGAGACCGCCTCGCTGCCGCGGCTGGAATTGATCCGGATGATGCTCGGCCGCGAACTGGCCGAGACCACCAGCGTGCGGGCTTCCGCCACCGAGCATGGGGCGCGCGAGATCTGCGCGAGCTTCAAGGGTTACGGCAAGGCCGGCTATATCGCGCCCTTCAATCTCGAGCTGCGCCACGGCGAGGTCGTTGGTCTTGCCGGATTGCTCGGCTCGGGTCGCACCGAGACGGCGCGGCTGGTGTTCGGTGCCGAGCGCGCCGATGGCGGAGAGGCGAGGGTGGAAGGCGCGACGGTGCGGTTGCAGTCACCGCGCGACGGCGTCCGCCATGGTTTTGGCTATTGCCCGGAGGAGCGCAAGACCGACGGCATCGTTGCCGAGCTCAGCGTGCGCGAGAACATCGTGCTCGCGCTCCAGGCCAAGCGCGGCCTGCATCGCCCGCTGTCACGCCGCGAACAGGATGAAATCGCGCGCCGCTACGTCAAGATGCTCGACATCCGCCCGTCAGATCCCGAACGCCCGGTGGGGCTCCTCTCCGGCGGCAACCAGCAAAAGGTGCTGCTGGCGCGCTGGCTCGCGACATCACCGCGGCTTCTCGTCCTGGATGAACCTACGCGCGGCATCGATGTCGGCGCGCATGCCGAAATCATCCGCCTGATCCGCGAGCTCTGCGATGATGGGCTTTCACTGCTCGTGATCTCATCGGAGCTCGATGAGATCGTGACCTATTCGGATCGCGTCGTCGTGCTGCGCGACCGGGCCCATGTCGAAGAGCTCGCGGGCGAGGCGATCGACGTCGGCAACATTCTCGCTGCCATCGCCGCCGAGGGCGCCGCGATGCAGGAGGCCGGAGCATGACAGCGCTGCTGCCGCGCCGCGGCCTCGCCCAGATCCTCGCGCTGATCGTCATCCTCGCGGTCGATCGCGTAGTGTCGCCGCAGTTTTTCGACCTGCGCCTCCAGGACGGCCGTCTGTTCGGCAGCCTGATCGACGTGCTCAACCGCGGCACGCCGGTGGCGCTACTCTCGCTCGGTATGGTGCTGGTGATCGCGACGCGTGGCATTGACCTCTCGGTCGGCGCGGTCATGGCGATCTGCGGTGCGATCGCGGCGAGCCTTGCCGACGGTCACGGCCTCCCGGTGGTGCTGGCAGCCACGCTCGGCGCAGGCCTCGTCTGCGGCCTCTGGAACGGCTTTCTCGTCGCGGTGCTCGGCATGCAGCCGATCGTGGCCACGCTGATCCTGATGGTCGCGGGTCGCGGCATCGCCCAGCTCATCACCGAAGGGCGGATCGTGACGTTCTCCTCGCCGGATCTGGTCTGGCTCGGCAATGGGTCGGTGCTTGGCCTGCCAGTGCCGATCGTGATTGCCTTGGGCATGCTGATCCTCACCGGTGCAGTCGTGCGCGGCTCCGCGCTCGGGCTGCTGATCGAGGCGACCGGCGGCAATGCACGGGCGAGCGAGCTCGCCGGTGTCGGCACCCGCGCGATGATCCTGGCCGTCTATGTCTGGTGCGGCGTCTGCGCCGCGCTCGCCGGCGTGATCGCGGCGGCCGATATCATGGGGGCTGATGCCAACAATGCCGGCCTCTGGCTCGAGCTCGACGCGATCCTCGCCGTGGTGATCGGCGGCACCTCGCTGTTCGGCGGCCGCTTCAGTCTCGTGCTCGCAGTGCTGGGCGCGCTGATCATCCAGACCATGAACACCGGCATCCTGTTGTCGGGCTATCCGCCGGAGTTCAACCTGCTGGTCAAGGCGGTGGTGGTGCTCGCCGTGCTGCTGCTGCAATCGCCGAAATTCTCCGGTCTCGCCGGGATCGCCGCAAGGCTGTGGAGGACCAAGGCATGAAAGGCCTGCCGCCCGTCCTTATCACCGCCATCGTGCTCGTCGCGGGCTTCGCAGCTTGCGCGGTGCAATTCCCCAACATTGCCTCCACCCGCGTCGTCGGCAATCTCCTCACCGACAATGCCTTTCTCGGCATCGTCGCGACCGGCATGACATTCGTCATCATCTCCGGCGGGATCGATCTGTCGGTCGGCTCGGTGATCGGTTTCACCACCGTGTTCGTTGCGCTGGCGATCGAGCGCTGGGGCGTGCCGCCGCTGGTCGCCTTCGTCGCCATCCTCGCGCTGTCAGCCGCTTTTGGCGCTGCGATGGGCACGGTCATCCATGTCTTCGACCTGCCGCCCTTCATCGTGACGCTGGCCGGCATGTTCCTCGCCCGCGGCGCAAGCTTCTTGCTGTCGACGGAATCGGTGCCGATCACCGCGCCGATCTATTCCACCGTGTCGGACTTCGCCTTACGGATGCCCGTGGGTGGGCGACTGACCGCCATCGCCATCATCATGCTCGCGATCGTGATCGGCGGCGCCTTGCTGTTGCATCTCACCCGGTTCGGCGCCAATGTCTATGCGCTCGGCGGTAGTCGCACGACCGCGAGCCTGATGGGCGTTGCCGTCGGCAAGATGACGATCAAGATCTACATGCTGTCGAGCCTGCTCGCAGGGATCGCCGGCATCGTCTTCTCCTTCTACACCAGCGCCGGCTACTCGCTCTCCGCCGTCGGCGTCGAGCTCGACACCATCGCCGCCGTCGTGATCGGCGGCACGCTGCTCACGGGCGGGCAGGGCTCGGTGATCGGCACCTTCCTCGGCGTGCTGATCCAGGGCCTGATCCAGACCTACATCAATTTCGACGGGACGCTGTCGAGCTGGTGGACCAAGATCGCGACCGGCGTGCTGCTGTTCGCTTTCATCGCCTTGCAGCAGGGGCTGGTCGTGCTTGCACGCCGGCCGGTGAGGAAGAGCGCAGGAGCAGCCACATGACCTCACGCATCGTCGTCATCCCGACGCGGCGGGCCCACTCCAATCATGCGGAGGTGGCCCGTTCGATCGGCGTCGACATCATCGCCGGCCGCTATGCGGAAGGCACGCGCTTGCCGGGTGATGCCGAGATGATCGCGATGTTCGGGGTGTCGCGGCCGGTGCTGCGCGAAAGCGTCAAGACCCTGGTCGCCAAGGGGCTGCTCACCACCAAGGCGCGCGTCGGCACCGTCGTGCGCGAGCGCGGCGCCTGGAACATGTTCGATGCCGACGTGCTGGCCTGGCACCTGGATGCCGGCATCGACAAGCGCTTCCTCAACGACCTCGCCGAGATCCGTCTCGCAGTCGAGCCACGTGCGGCCATGCTCGCAGCGGCGCAGCGGTCCGAGGAGGATCTGGCCGAGCTCCGCCGCAGCATGGAGCGCATGCGGCATGAGGCGTCCGACTCGGTGGGCTTTGCCGATGCCGATCTCGCGCTTCATGTGGCCGTGGCGCGCGCCTCCGGCAATCTGTTCATGCGCTCGATCGGGCATGTCATCGAGGCCGCGCTGCGCGCCTCGTTCCTGCTCAGCGCCCCGGTCGAGGCGGAGGACCGCGACACCGTGCTGCTTTGGCATCAGAAGATCGTCGATGCCATCGCCGCGGGCGATGCGGACGCCGCCTCCGAGGCCATGATCTATGTCATTCATAACGGCATGCGCCGCCACGAGGGCACGGTGATCGAGACCGCGCCGGCCGAGCCGCTGCCGTCGGCAGATACTGGAGAACAAGCGTGACAGACCTTCGCATCGCCATCGTCGGCTTCGGTAAGATCGCGCGCGACCAGCATGTCGGCGCGATCGCGGCGACCCCGGGCGCGACGCTCGCGGCGGTGGCGAGCCGCAATGCTTCGCTTCCGGGTCTGCCGCATTTCGCCACCGTCGAGGAGCTGCTGGAAAAAGGTCCGCCGATCGACGCGGTGTCGCTGTGCACGCCGCCGCAGGTGCGCCGCGCCCAGGCCGCAGCCGCGCTCGCCGCCGGCAAGCATGTCATGCTGGAGAAGCCTCCGGGCACCGGCGTCGCCGAGCTCGATCCGTTGATCGCGATGGCGGCGGGTGCGAAGCGGACACTGTTTGCGACCTGGCATTCGCGCTATGCGCCGGCGGTCGAGCCGGCGCGGCAATGGCTCGCCGAGCGCCGCATCGCTTCCGTGCACATCAGCTGGAAGGAAGACGTCCGTGTCTGGCATCCCGGGCAGGGCTGGATCTGGGAGCCAGGCGGTCTCGGCGTGTTCGATCCCGGTATCAATGCGCTGTCGATCCTGACCAGGATTCTGCCAAAGCCGGTGTTCGTCACCGCGGCCGAGCTGGCCTTTCCGGCGAACCGCCAGGCGCCGATCGCGGCGAACCTGACACTGACGGATATCAACGGTCTGCCTGTGACCGCCGAGTTCGATTTCCGCCAGACCGGTCCGCAGAGCTGGGATATCGTTGTCGAAACCGATCAGGGCCGGCTTGCTCTGTCCAGCGGTGGCGCGCGCATGACTGTCGACGGCAAGGTGCTTGCCGAGGCGGCCGATGAGGAATATCGCGGGCTCTACCGTCGCTTCGTCGAGCTCGCGGCGACCGGCGCAAGCGACGTCGACCTGACGCCGCTTCGTCTCGTCGCCGACGCCTTCCTGCTTGGCAAGCGCACGATCGTCGAACCGTTTGTGGATTGAGCATGGCCGCATCAAAGGTCACGAGAGACGTTTTCGGGAAGTTGCCGGATGGCCGCAGGGTCGAGCGCGTCGCGCTGCGCGGGGAGGGCGGCTTCGAGGCGCGCATCATCAGCCACGGCGCGGTGTTGCAAGCGCTGATCGCGCCGGATGCCAAAGGTGGATACGACGACGTCGTACTCGGCCATGACGCGTTTGCCGGCTACCTCGCCGAACGAAAGTTTTTCGGCGCCACGGTCGGCCGCTACGCCAACCGCATCGCCAAGGGGCAGTTTTCGCTTCATGGCGAGACGGTGCAGCTTCCCGTCAACAACGGTCCCAACGCGCTGCACGGCGGCCTGGATGGTTTCGACCGCAAGCTCTGGGAGATTGCCGCAATCGAGGAGGGCCCCGAGCCCGCGGTGACGCTCACTTATACGAGCCCGCATGGCGAAGAGAACTATCCCGGCCGGCTCGACGTGCGCGTGACCTATCGCGTCACCGGTCCAGCCGAACTGTCGCTCGTCATGGAGGCGCGGACGGACCGAACGACCATCGTCAACCTGACCAACCACAGCTTCTTCAACCTGGAGGGCGCGACGTCGGGAACGTCCATTCTCGATCACGAGCTGACCGTCGCCGCAGACCATTTCCTGGCCATTGATGCCACCGCCATTCCGCTGCCGGAGCCGGCGCGCGCGGTTGCCGGCACGCCGTTCGACTTCCGCAGGGCCCGGCCGGTCGGCGAGCGGATCCGTGAGAACGATCAGCAATTGCAAAACGGCAGGGGCTACGATCACACCTACTGCCTCGGGCGCGATGGCAAGCTTGCGCTCGCGGCGCGGCTCGAGGCGCCGCGCTCCGGGCGCATCATGGAGCTGTTCACCGATCAGCCCGGACTCCAGGTCTATTCCGGCAACTATCTCGACGGCACCATTTCGGGCAAGGGCGGCAAGCTCATCCGACAATCGGACGCGATGTGCCTGGAGCCACACATCTGGCCTGATGCGCCGAACCGGCCGGACTTCCCGAGCCCGCGCCTTGATCCCGGCGGGACGTATCGCCATCACACGGTTTATCGATTCTCGGCGAGGTCGCCATGATGGAACAGGTGCCAACCACTGTCCTGTCGCACCATCCTTGCCATCTCGGCGAAGGTCCGACCTATGACGTGACCACCGATACGGCCTGGTGGTTCGACATCCGTGAAGGGCTGCTGTTCGAGGCTCGGCTCGGCAGCGGCGGCGTTCGTGTCCACGCACTCGACCGGATGGCGAGCGCGCTCGGACGCATCGATGCCGAACGCCAGTTGATCGTCGCGGAGGACGGGCTCTACATTCGAACGCTCGTCGACGGCGCGATGACACTGTTCTGTCCGCTCGAAGCGGACAATCCGGCGACGCGCTCAAACGATTGCCGCGTGCATCAATCAGGCACGTTCTGGATCGGCACCATGGGCAAGAGGGCCGAGCCGCAGGCGGGCGCGATCTATGCGCTCCATCGGGGGAGGATCGCGACGCTGTTTCCGGGCATCAGCATTCCAAATTCGATCTGCTTCTCGCCTGACGGCGCCACCGGCTATTTCACCGACACTCCGCGCGACGTGCTCTATGCCGTGCCGCTCAATCCTGCGACCGGCCTGCCGCGCGGCGAGCCGGAGGTGCTGTTGCGCCACAGCGGCATCGGCGGCCTTGATGGCTCAGTGTGCGACGCTGATGGAAGGATCTGGAATGCCTGCTGGGGGGCGAGCCGGATCGACGTCTATTCTCCGCAAGGCGAGCGCCTTCGCTCGTTGAGCGTGCCCGCAATACAGGCAAGCTGTCCCGCCTTCGTCGGCCCCGATCTGTCGCGCCTCCTCGTCACCTCGGCCTGGCAGGACATGGACGCGGCCGCGCGCGCCGCCGATCCGCAAGCCGGCTGCACTTTTCTACTGGAGGCATCCGCGCGCGGACGCGCGGAACCCGACGTCAAGCTCGCATAGGAGACCAGAGGCAGCCCACCACCACGTTCTCGACGCTACGAAGAAGACAGTGAAACACAAGGGAGTGAAACATGTTGAAACTGAAGACGACGTTTCTCGCGCTGGCGCTGGCCGGTGCTGCCACGATGGCCGCAGGCGTGCCCGCCTTCGCCCAGAAGGCGACGGTCGGCATCGCCATGCCGACCAAATCCTCGGCGCGGTGGATCGACGATGGCAACAACATGGTCAAGGTGCTGAAAGAGCGCGGCTACAACACCGACCTGCAATATGCCGAGGACGACATCCCGAACCAGCTCTCGCAGGTCGAGAACATGGTGACCAAGGGCGCCAAGGCGCTGGTGATCGCCGCGATCGACGGCACCACGCTGTCCGACGTGCTCAAGCAAGCCAAGGCCAAGGGCATCACCGTGATCGCCTATGACCGCCTGATCCGCGGCACGCCGAACGTCGACTATTACGCGACCTTCGACAATTTCCAGGTCGGGGTGCTCCAGGCGCAGTCGATCGAAAAGGGGCTCGGCCTCAAGGAAGGCAAGGGTCCCTTCAACATCGAGCTGTTCGGCGGCTCGCCCGACGACAACAACGCCTACTTCTTCTATAACGGCGCGATGAGCGTGCTGAAGCCGTATATCGACAGCGGCAAGCTCGTCGTCGTCTCCGGCCAGATGGGCATGGACAAGGTCGCAACCCTGCGCTGGGACGGCGCCACGGCGCAGGCCCGCATGGATAACCTGCTCAGTGCCTACTACGGCAACAAGAAGATCAATGCCGTACTGTCGCCTTATGACGGCATCTCGATCGGCATCATCTCCTCGCTGAAGGGCGTCGGCTATGGCAGTGCCGACCAGCCGATGCCTGTTATCTCGGGCCAGGACGCCGAAGTGCCCTCGATCAAGGCCATGCTGCGCGGCGACCAGTATTCGACCATCTTCAAGGACACCCGCGACCTCGCCAAGGTGACCGCCGACATGGTCGACGCCGCGCTTGCCGGCAAGGAGGTCACCGTCAACGACACCAAGACCTATGAGAACGGCGTCAAGACCGTGCCGTCCTATCTGCTCAAGCCGGTCGTGGTGTACAAGGATAATTGGGAGAAGGTGCTGGTCGACAGCGGCTACTACAAGAAGTCGCAGTTCCAGTAAGACTCTCTCTTTCCCCTCTCCCCGTTTGCGGTAGGGCTATCGCATATGGGCGAGGGCGGAGAGAAGGAAGTCATTATTCCATCTGGCTTGGAGCATTTTGTGGCTGATGCGGGCAGGACCGGGCGTTGCCTGCAGGGTATTGATGGCCAGCTTGCGGATGAGGGCGAGATTTTCGGCGGCGTGATCTTTGCGGCTGCGGCAGGCATCTTCGTCGAACAGAACGTCGAGAACCCAGTGCAGGTTGTTCTCGATGCTCCAGTGAGCACGCACGACCTCGAGCAGCTTTTTGGCCGACAGCAGGCGCGAGGCGAGGAAGTATCGGACCGTGTGTTTGACAGCCTTGCCAGAGTTGGCGCGCCAGCTGTCGATGCGACCGACGGCGGCGATAGCGGGGAAGTCGTATTGCTTCGCCAACTGAGGAGCCGGCGCGACGATGGCCTGCCGGCGCTCGGCGCGACCGTGGGCAGTGGCTCTTCGTTGACTCGCTCGCGCGGGCTTTCGGGCTGTATCGACCAACGTCTTGGCGGCCTTGAAGAGCCGGCCACGGTTACTCTTGATGGCTAACACGTAGTGCCCCTTCCGATCGAGGATGGCCTGCGCGGTATCGGGCCGGCAATGCAAGGCGTCGGCGGTGACAAGAGCCCCGTCCAGATCGAGCAGGGCGAGGACTTCGAGAGCCCCGGCAACCTCGTTGCGGTTGGGAGCCTTTCTCTGAGCCAGCGCCATGCGAGTGCCTGCGGCCCAGACATTGACCATATGCAGCGGCGTGGCCTGCCGGCCCCGCGTGTAGGCCCCGCGCAGCGCCTTGCCGTCGATGCTGACCACCCCCTTGATGCCGAAGCTCTTGCTGAATTTGCGCAAAACCGCTTCCAGCCCCTTCGGATCCAGCGCACGGAAGACGTTGCTGAACGTATCGTGGCTCGGAATGCCGTGCCTGAGCTCCAGGAAGCGCCGCAACAGCTCCTCGCGGCCTTGGCCAAAGAACTCGAACTCGGTGCAGGTCTTGGCGCCAGCCAGCGTCGCCGCCAAGGCGATGACGAGGATCTCCACAAGATCATGTCGGGTGTTGCTGGCGCGCGGGTCCTTGAGCGGTCGAAACAGGCGCTTGAGCTTGCGCATTCAGGTCTCCCTCTGGAATCGAGAGACACCCAAAGAATCCAGTTCCAACCGCTTGGCAACACCCTGCCAGCACCATATGCGATTCCCCTACCGTTTGCGGGGAGAGGGTTTCCACACGGGCAATGGTTGCTATGCACTCCGTCATTGCGAGGGCAGCGAAGCAATCCAGTCTGCCGCCGCGGAAATAGTCCGGATTGTTTCGCTGCGCTCGCAATGACGATGTGGATGCAGTGATATCATTCAATCTCTCCGCGCACGCGGCGAGAGGCGAAGTAGAGCAAGGGACACCAAAGCCAATGACCGCCATGCTGGAGATGCGTAACGTCAGCAAGAGCTTTGCCGGTGTACAGGCGCTGCGCGACGTCAACTTCTCTGTTCATGCCGGGCAGATCCACGCCCTCGTCGGCGAGAACGGCGCCGGCAAGTCGACGCTGATGAAGGTGCTGAGCGGCGTCTATCCGCACGGCAGCTACGAGGGCACAATTGTCTTCGAGGGCGAGGAGCGCCGTTTCCGCGACATCAACGATTCCGAGGCGCTCGGCATCATCATCATCCACCAGGAACTGGCCTTGATCCCGCTGATGTCGATCGCGGAAAACATCTTCCTGTCGCATCCGCCGTCGAAGCTCGGCGTGATCGATCGTGACGAAGTGTACCGGCGCACGCGCGAGCTGCTGGCGCAGGTCGGCCTAAGGGAATCGCCTGATACACTGATCACCGATCTCGGAGTCGGCAAGCAGCAGCTCGTGGAAATCGCCAAAGCACTGTCCAAGCGCGTGCGGATGCTGATCCTGGACGAGCCGACCGCGAGCCTCAACGAGGCCGACAGCGCCGCGCTGCTCGAACGCCTGAAGGCGTTCCGCGAGCAGGGCATCGGTTCGATCCTGATCTCGCACAAGCTGAACGAGGTCGCCAAGGTCGCCGACCACATCACCGTACTGCGCGACGGCCGCACCGTCGATAGCATCGACTGCCATGCCGAGCCGATCCAGGAAGACCGCATCATCCGCAGCATGGTCAATCGCGATATGGCGCATCGTTTCCCGGAGCGCAGCGTGAAGATCGGCGAGCCCGTGCTCGATGTCGCGAGCTGGTCGGTCTATCACCCCATTCATCCCGAGCGGCAGGTGATCAAGAACGTCAATTTCAGTGTCAGGCGCGGCGAGGTCGTGGGCATCGCCGGCCTGATGGGCGCCGGCCGTACCGAATTCGCGATGAGCCTGTTCGGCCGTTCCTGGGGCACCAATATCAGCGGCAGCCTCCGCCTCGAGGGCAGGGAGATGGCCCTGCCGAGCGTCGCCGCGGCGATCGACGCCGGCCTCGCCTATGTCACCGAGGACCGCAAGCAGCTCGGCCTGATCCTCGCGGACGATGTCCGCAAGAACATCACGCTTGCGAGCCTCGACCAGGTCGCGCCCGGCCGCGTGATCGACGACATCGCCGAGCTGAAGGTCGCCAGCGACTACCGCAGCAGGATGCGGATCCGCTGCTCCGACGTCTACCAGGAGACCGGCCAGCTCTCCGGCGGCAATCAGCAGAAGGTCGTGCTGTCCAAATGGCTGATGACCGACCCCAAGGTTCTCATCCTGGACGAGCCGACGAGGGGTATCGATGTCGGTGCCAAATACGAGATTTACTGTATCATCAACGAGCTCGCGGAAGCGGGCCGCGGCGTCGTGGTGATCTCCTCGGAAATGCCCGAGCTGCTCGGCATCTGCGACCGCATCTGCGTCATGAACGACGGTGCCTTTGTTGGGGAGTTCAGGGGATCGGAGGCGACGCAGGAGAAGATCATGCGCGCCATCATGCGCAACGAACGAAGCATTGGGAACGCCGCGCCAGCGGCCGCGGAGATGGGAGGATCGCAGCCATGACCGACAAGACGGTGTCGCTGCCCGAGGAGCGCCGGCACGGCAGCTTCATCAAGAACAATTTGCGCAACTACGGCATGCTGATGTCGCTGGTCGCGATCATGCTGTTCTTCCAGGTCGTGACTGGCGGCACGCTGCTGCAGCCGCTCAACCTCACCAATCTGGTGCTCCAGAACAGCTACATCGTCATCATGGCGCTCGGCATGCTGCTGGTGATCGTCACCGGCCATATCGACCTCTCGGTCGGCTCGGTCGCGGGCTTCATCGGCGCTGTCGCCGCTGTTCTCATGGTGACCTACAAGGTCGATTACACGCTTGCCTTCATCGCCTGCCTGCTGGTCGGTGCCGCCATTGGCGCCGCACAAGGCTATTGGGTGGCCTATTTCAAGATCCCGTCCTTCATCGTCACCCTGGCGGGGATGCTGGTGTTCAAGGGGCTGGCGCTGGCGGTGTTGCAGGGCCAGTCGCTAGGCCCGTTCCCGCCGACCTTCCAGAAATTGTCCTCGGGCTTCATTCCGGAGCTGCTGCCCGAGGCCGGCACGCTACACCCGACGTCCATGCTGATCGGGGCGGTGCTCGCGCTCGGTCTCGTCTACGCCAGCGCCAAGGGCAGGTCGCGCGAGCAATCGCACGGCATCGAGATCGAGCCCTACGCTTTCTTCCTCGGCAAGAGCATCCTGCTGGCGTGCGCCGTGCTCTATTTCACCTATCTGATCGCATCGCATCGCGGCCTGCCCAACGTGCTGGTGATCATGACCGCGCTGATCGCGCTCTACGGTTTCGTGACCCGTCGCACCGTGATCGGCCGGCAGATCTATGCGGTCGGCGGCAACGCCAAGGCGGCAAGCCTGTCAGGCATCAAGACCGAGCGGCTGACCTTCCTGACCTTCGTCAACATGGGCGTGCTCGCCGCCCTCGCCGGCCTCGTCTTCGCCGCGCGCCTCAACACCGCGACGCCCAAGGCCGGCCTCGGCTTCGAGCTCGACGTCATCGCCGCCTGCTTCATCGGCGGTGCCTCGGCCTATGGCGGGGTGGGGCGGGTCGGCGGCGCCGTCGTCGGCGCCATGATCATGGGCGTGATGAACAACGGCATGTCCATCCTCGGCATCGGCATCGACTATCAACAGGTCATCAAGGGCCTGGTGCTGCTCGGTGCGGTGTGCATCGATGTCTATAACCAGCGGCGATGAGGCCGTCGTCGCCCGGATGGAGTGAAGCGCATTCCGGGTTCTGTCCGCTCGGCGAGACTGTCCCGCATTCCGCTGCGTTCCATGCGGTCTACGGTCCCGACTGCCAGCCCGCTACTGCGTCGTAAACAGCTCAAGACTGCAGCACTGGTACCAATCCGTAGCGCAGCATCGTCTCCTTCATCTTTGCCGGATCGGGCGTGCCGGCGGCGAGCAGGACCGCCATTTCCTTGAAATATTTAGGACCAAGCGCGCCGGGGGTGAGTATGCACAGGCAGGTCGCCGGCCGGGCCGAACGATTTGTAAAGCCGTGCACCACGCCGCGCTTGATGAACGCGGTCTCGCCCGGCGCCACGTCGACGTCCATTCCATCGATCCGCCAGGTCGAGACGCCGCTTAGTCCATAGATCGTTTCGTCCCAACGATCGTGATAGTGAGGGATCGGCATTCGCGCGTTCGGCTGGAGCGTCATCTCGAACAGATCGAGAGCGCCGGCAGTGTCGTCCTTGCTCCGGAGAAAAGTCAGCTGCAGCCCACCAAGATTGATGATCTCAGGCATAGCGAACTCATTGGGTCGTGTGCGGTAGCGAACTTTACCGCGTTACGGCGATGAGCCGAAGCGCTCTGTTGCCGGAATGGGCTGCGACGCCCGACGATTATTGCGTCGTGAAGAGCACCACGGCGATGGCAACCGAAAGGCTCACCGCCGAGACCTTTGCCACCGTCGATAGCACCCCCATTCGCCGGAGCGCGATGGCGAATGCGATGATAGTGGGGACGCGGTCATCAGCCCGATTTGTGCATCGCCTCATATTGCGCCTGTGGAACTCAATTGATCCACGTTAGGGCGGAAGGACCAGCGGGACGTTGCGATAGCGCAAACGCGCCTCCGGCCGGATGCATTGTTTGTGCGCCGACAAAGTCGGAACCGCGCCGGTGAGATATCTGTTCGGCGTCTTTGATGTGGAAGGCAGATGTCGGCGACGGATTGCGAGCAACGAGAGGCCGGCTGGGAATCCTCGAAGATCTCCCCGGCGATTCCATGATTCAACATCGGCTTCTGAGCTATTGCTCACCTGCTGAGTATATGATCGAATGGCCGGATGGACCAAGGCCGGCCAGAACCCGATCTGATCATCTTCGATTGTGACGGCGTGCTCGTCGACAGCGAGCTCTTGAGCTGCCGCTGCCTGTCCGAGGTGCTGGCCGAGTTCGGTTTCGCGCTCAGCGAGGAGCAAGCGCTCGAACTGTTTCTTGGACGCAGCACCAAGGCGATCGAGCAGCACTACCGCGATCTCGGCCAGATCGTGCCGGATGGCTTCCTGCCGCGATTGAAGTCACATGTGCTGGAGACGTTTGTCGCCTCGCTCGAGCCGATCCCCGGGGTGGAGGCGGTGATCTCGGAGCTGACCGTGCCGTTCTGCGTGGCCTCGTCCAGCGACATCGACCGCGTATCGCTCTCGCTCGACGTCACCGGTCTTCGGGCACATTTCGGCGATCGGCTCTACACCGCGCAGATGGTCAGGCACGGTAAGCCGGCGCCCGATCTCTTCCTCCATGCGGCCGAGAACATGCGCTCGCCGCCCTCACGCACGCTGGTGATCGAGGACAGCGTCAGCGGTGTGCAGGCGGGCAAGGCGGCCGGAATGACCGTCTGGGGATTTGTCGGCGGCGGCCATTATCGCACCGGCGACGGCCACGCTATATTGTCCGCCGCCGGAGCCGATCGGGTCTTCGCGCGCATGAGCGATTTCTGGAAGGTGTGAGCCCCGCATGGCGGCCGAGAACGACAAGTCGAAACTCGACGACGCTGCGCGCGCCGGCTGGCTTTACTTCATTGCCGGCCACACTCAAGACGAGATCGCAAAGATGCTCCAGGTCTCGCGCGCTTCGGCGCAGCGGCTGGTCTCGCTGTGCCTTGCCGAACGTCTCATCACCTTCCGGCTCGAACATCCCATCGCCGCCTGCATGGAGCTGGCGGCGCGTCTGAAGGAGCGGTTCAAGCTCGTTCATTGTGAGGTGGTGCCGGCAGATTTTGTCGCGCCGCAGGCCAATGCAGGCATCGCCGAGCGCTGCGCCAATCTGCTCGATGCGACGCTGCGCTCGGAGACGCCGGTCATCGTCGCGCTCGGCACCGGCCGGGCCGTGCGCGCCGCGGTCGAGCGCGTCACGCCGATCGACCGGCCCAATCACCAGATCGTCTCGCTGGTGGGCAATATCTCCGCCGACGGCTCGGCCAGCTTCTACGATACCGTCGGCCGGCTCGCCGACCGCACCGGGGCGCGGCACTATCCGATGCCGCTGCCGTTCCTGATGTCGTCGGAGGACGAGCGCAATAGGATGGTGCGCATCGAGCCGATCGCGAAGGTGAAGGCAGTCGCGGCCAAGGCGGATTTGCGCCTCGTCGGCATCGGTCAGATGGACCAGAAGGCGCAGGTGCATATCGACGGTTTCGTCACCCGGGACGAATTGTTCGAGATGATGCGTCTGGGGGCCATCGGCGAGATCACGGGCTGGGCATATGATGCCAAGGGCCGCCTGCTCAAGGCCGGCACCAACAAGCGCCTCACCAGCATTCCGCCGGAAGTGCCGGCGAAGACCACGACGATCGGCGCCGCGGTTGGCGCCGCCAAAGTGGCGGCGATCGCTGCGGCACTGAACGGGCGGTTGATCAATGGGCTGATCACGGACGAGGCGACAGCAAGGGCGATCTTGGAGCGATAGGGCGTTTACGCCTCCGGCGTGCATACGAGGCGGGAAGTCCCTCTACCCACACCGCTGTCATCGTCCGCGAAGGCGGACGATCTATTACGCCGCGGCCCCACTTGAGGCAAACCAATAAACGACTCGGAGTACTCGATGCCCCGCCTTCGCGGGGTATGACGGTTATGAGTGAAGCGACACCCCGTCCCTCCCGCACCGCAGCACTCATAAGTTGCTTGAACACTCGCGCGCCTGCTTGACAACTGTCTTCCTTGGGCTGAACATACGCTCAACGCGTGGGCATATGCTCAAAACGCGACTCTTAGGGAGGTCACCGTGAAACACGTCCTGGGCGCCGTCTGCGGCGCGTCTTGCCTGCTGCTGGCCGTTCCCGCGATGGCCGAAACGACCCTGACCATCGCCACCGTCAACAATGGTGACATGATCCGCATGCAGGGGCTGACGGGGGAATTCACCAAGAAGAATCCTGATATCACCGTAAAATGGGTGACGCTGGAGGAGAACGTGCTGCGCCAGCGCGTCACCACCGACATCGCCACCAAGGGCGGCCAGTTCGACGTCCTCACCATCGGTACCTACGAGGTGCCGATCTGGGCCAAGAAGGGCTGGCTGGTGCCGCTGGCCAATCTCGGCGCCGATTACGACGTCGCCGACCTCCTGCCCAAGATCAAGGATGCGGTCTCCTTCGACGGCAAGCTCTACGCCGCGCCGTTCTACGGCGAGAGCTCGATGGTGATGTACCGCACCGATCTGTTCGAGAAGGCCGGCCTGAAGATGCCGGAAAAGCCGACCTGGGATTTCGTCGTCGACGCCGCCAAGAAGCTCACGGACAAGAGCGCCGGCGTCTACGGGATCTGCCTGCGCGGCAAGGCCGGCTGGGGTGAGAACATGGCGTTCCTGTCGGCGATGGCCAATTCCTACGGCGCGCGCTGGTTCGACGAGAAGTGGGAGCCGCAGTTCAACACGCCGGAATGGAAGGCGACGCTGACGACTTACGTCAATCTCATGAAGGAAGCCGGCCCGCCCGGCGCGAGTTCCAACGGTTTCAACGAGAATCTGGCACTGTTCAACGCCGGCAAATGCGCGATGTGGATCGACGCCACGGTCGCGGCGTCCTTCGTCACCAACCCGAAGGACTCCATGGTCGCCGACAAGGTCGGTTTCGCGCTCGCGCCCAACACCGGGCTTGGCAAGAACGCCAACTGGCTGTGGGCCTGGAATCTCGCAATCCCCGCCGGCTCCAAGAAGACGGAAGCCGCCGAGAAGTTCATCGCCTGGGCAACCAGCAAGGACTACACCAAGCTTGTGGCATCGAAGGAGGGGTGGGCCAACGTGCCGCCGGGCACGCGCACCTCGCTCTACCAGAACCCCGACTATCTGAAGGTCGCGCCGTTCGCCAAGCTGACGCTGGCCTCGATCGACGCCGCTGATCCCAACAAGCCGACGGTGAAGCCCGTTCCCTACGTGGGTGTGCAATACGCCGCGATCCCAGAATTCCAGGGCATCGGCACCCAGGTGGGCCAGCAATTCTCCGCGGCGCTTGCGGGCTCCACCACCGTCGACGCGGCGCTCTCGGCCGCCCAATCCGCAACCGAGCGCGAGATGAAGCGCGCCGGCTACATCAAATGAACCCGAGCTCTTCCTCCTGAGCTCAGACTCGCGGCCATTCGTCCGTCCCCGGATGGATGGCCGCCTTCTTCCCCAAGAGGAGAAGTCAGGATGGCAACCCGGCAGACGCAGTTTCTTGCGCGCTCGCTGCTGACACCTGCGGTCGGGCTGCTCTTCATCTGGATGATCGT
Source organism: Bradyrhizobium vignae (assembly GCF_900324035.1). Lineage (NCBI taxonomy): Bacteria > Pseudomonadati > Pseudomonadota > Alphaproteobacteria > Hyphomicrobiales > Nitrobacteraceae > Bradyrhizobium > Bradyrhizobium vignae. The sequence continues at coordinate 5,069,658 of NZ_LS398110.1, read as the reverse complement.
CCCGCTCGCCCTGACGATCTACTTCTCGACACTGCATTATAGCCTGCTCGACCCCGGCTCGGAATCGTTCGTCGGCCTGGAAAACTTCCGCTACTTCCTCACCGATCCCGCTTTCCTGGCCTCGCTCCAGAATACGCTGGTGCTCGTTGGCTCCGTGCTGGCGCTGACCATCCTGCTCGGCATTCCCCTGGCGCTGCTGATGGACCAGCCCGTGATCGGGCGCAATTTCGTGCGGCTGATGGTGATCGCCCCGTTCTTCGTGATGCCGACGGTGAGCGCGCTGGTCTGGAAGAACCTGTTGATGCATCCGGTGTCGGGATTGTTCGCCTGGCTCACTTCGCTGTTCGGCCTTACGCCGATCGATTGGTTCAACGATGTACCGCTGCTTGCCGTCATCCTGATCGTGACGTGGCAATGGCTGCCGTTCGCGACGCTCATCCTGCTGACGGCGCTGCAATCGCTCGACGAGGAACAGAAGGAAGCCGCCGAGATGGACGGCGCCAGCGCGGTCTCGACCTTCATCTACATCACGCTGCCGCACCTCGCGCGGCCCATCACGGTGGTGATCCTGATCGAGACCATCTTCCTGCTCACCGTATTCGCCGAGATCTTCGTCACCACCGGCGGCGGGCCGGGCTTGCAAACCACCAACATCGCGTTCCTGATCTATTCGCAGGCGTTGATCCAGTTCGACGTCGGCAGCGCCTCCGCGGGCGGCCTCGTCGCGGTGGTGATCGCCAATGTCGTCGCCTTCTTCCTGGTCCGTATCGTCGGCCGCAATTTGGAGGCCTGACATGGCGCGGATGGCGACGACGCGGCGGGTGGCGATATCGACGGCGGCGGCCTGGCCGTTCGGCTTCCTGATCTTCTTCCCGATTCTGTGGATGGGGCTGGCGAGCTTCAAGACCGAACTCGAGGCATTCGCGGTACCGCCATCGTTCCTGTTCTTCCACTGGACCATGGAAAACTACGCTACCGTGCAGGAGCGCAGCGACTATCTGCACCACGCGATGAACTCGATCATCATCGCCGGCGGCTCGACGCTGATTGCACTGTTGATCGCCATTCCCGCGGCGTGGTCGATGGCGTTCTCGCCGACCAAACGTACCAAGGACGTCCTGCTCTGGATGCTCTCGACCAAGATGATGCCGCCGGTCGGCGTGCTGGTGCCGATCTACCTGATCTACAAGTCCTTCGGCCTTCTCGATTCTCGCATCGGCCTCGTCTTTATCCTGTGCCTCGGAAACCTGCCGATCGTCATCTGGATGCTGTTCACCTATTTCAAGGAGATTCCGCGCGACATTCTGGAGGCCGCACGCATGGATGGCGCCACCATCGGCCGTGAGCTCATCTACGTGTTGACCCCGATGGCGATCCCGGGGCTCGCCTCAACCTTGCTGCTGAACCTGATCCTGGCCTGGAACGAGGCGTTCTGGACGCTCAATCTGTCGACCTCGAGCGCCGCGCCACTCACCACGTTCATCGCCTCCTATTCGAGCCCGGAAGGATTGTTCTGGGCCAAGCTGTCGGCGGCCTCGACGCTGGCGATCGCACCTATTCTCGTCCTCGGTTGGTTCAGTCAGAAGCAGCTCGTGCGCGGGCTCACCTTCGGCGCGGTGAAGTAGAGGGGGATCATGGGTCAGATCACACTTCAGGGCGTACAAAAATCCTTCGGCCCGGTGCACATCATCAAGGGGGCCGACCTCGATATCGCCGATGGGTCCTTCGTTGTGTTCGTCGGTCCCTCCGGCTGCGGCAAGACCACACTGCTGCGGCTGATTGCGGGGCTCGAGGACGTCAGCGGCGGCAAGATCCTGATCGACGGCAAGAACGTCGTCGACACGCCGCCGGCAAAACGGGGGCTGTCGATGGTGTTCCAGTCCTACGCGCTCTATCCGCATATGAGCGTGCGCGGCAATATCGGCTTCGGCCTCAAGATGGCCGGCCTTGCCAAGGACGAGATCAACCGCAAGGTCGAGGCCGCCGCCGCGACGCTCAACCTCACGCCCTATCTCGATCGCAAGCCACGCGAGCTATCCGGCGGCCAGCGCCAGCGGGTCGCGATCGGCCGCGCCATCGTGCGCGAGCCCAAGGCGTTTCTGTTCGACGAACCGCTCTCCAATCTCGACGCGGCGCTGCGCGTGCAGATGCGCATCGAGGTGACGCGGCTGCAGAAGCAACTCGGCACCACCGCGATCTACGTCACCCACGACCAGGTCGAAGCCATGACCATGGCCGACAAGATCGTCGTGCTCAACGGCGGCAAGATCGAACAATATGGCTCACCATTGGAGCTCTACGAGCGGCCCGCCAATCTCTTCGTCGCCGGCTTCATCGGCTCGCCCAAGATGAATTTCGTCACCGGCGAGCCTGCTTTGCACAAGGGGGCAGCGACGATCGGCGTCCGGCCGGAGCACCTCAAAATCGAGCGCGACGGCGCTGGCGGCTGGCAGGGCACTATCGCAGTGGCCGAGCATCTCGGTAGCGACACCTTCCTTTACGTCGATGCCGGCGCGCTCGGCATGCTGACGGCGCGCTACATCGGCGAATTGAGTCTGCACGCCGGTGACCGCGTATCGCTGGTGCCGGACCCCGGGCGCATCCACCGCTTCGACGAGAACGGCAACGCTCTTCGGAGCTGACAAGAAACGGCAAGAAAACGGAAGGACGATCATGTACCTGGAAAAATTCAAGCTGAACGGCAAGACCGCGTTCATTACCGGCGGCGGGCAGGGCATCGGCCTTGGCTGCGCCGAGGCGCTGGCCGAGGCCGGCGCCCGGGTCATCATCGGCGACCGTGACGGCAAGGTCGCTGACAGCGGGAAAGCCAGCCTGAGGGCAAAGGGTCTTGACGTCGAGACCGCGGTCATGGATGTCACCGATACCAACCGTGTGGCCGAAGTCGCGAACGACCTCGTCGCCCGCCACGGCAAGGTCGACATCCTCGTCAACAATGCCGGCATCGCCCGCAGCGAGACGCCCGCGGAGACCGTCACCGACGAGCACTGGCTCAACGTCATCGACGTCAATCTCAACGGCACGTTCTGGTGCTGCCGCGAGTTCGGCAAGCACATGCTGAAGGCTGGAAGCGGCGCCATCGTCAATGTCGGCTCGATGAGCGGCTTCATCGTCAACAAGCCGCAGGAGCAGTGCTTCTATAACGCCTCCAAGGCTGCCGTGCACCATCTGACCAAGTCGCTCGCCGCCGAATGGGGCGCGCGCGGCATCCGCGTCAATGCGGTGGCCCCGACCTACATCGAGACGCCGCTCAACGCCTTCGTAAAGAGCAATCCCAAGATGTACGACGCCTGGATCGGCGGAACTCCGATGGCGCGGATGGGGCAGGTCGAGGAGATCGCTTCCGTCGTGCTGTTCCTCTCGTCGGAGGCCGCGAGCCTGATGACCGGCAGCATCGTGCTGGTGGATGGCGGCTACACTTGCTGGTAGGCTCCCGTCAAGACTGACGAAGCGACCGGGAGCGACAATGCCGCGAGCGTATATCGGCGTCGATGTAGGGACCACGAGCACGCGGGCAGGGGTATTTGACGAGGCTGGCACGCTGCTCGCGATGGCGCGTCATCCGATCCGGGTCTGGCACGAGGCCGGCGATATCGTCGAGCAGTCGTCACAGGACATTTGGGAGGCCTGCGCGGCATCGGTACGCGCGGCGATGGCGGAGGCTGGCATTACGCCCGATAGCGTCGGCGGTATCGGCTTCGACGCTACCTGTTCCTTGGTTGTCCTCGATCGGCATGGCGAGCCGCTCACCGTCAGTGGATCCGGCGACAGGCAGCGCAACGTCATCGTCTGGATGGACCATCGCGCCATCGCCGAGGCGCGGCTGATCAACGAGACCGAGGATGCGGTGCTGCGCTATGTCGGCGGCTCGATCTCACCCGAGATGGAGATGCCGAAGCTGCTGTGGCTGAAGCGGCATCTGCGCACGAGTTTTGACGCGGCGGGCCATTTCTTCGATCTCGCGGACTACCTGACCTGGCGCGCGACCGGCTCGCTGCAGCGTTCGACCTGCACGGTCACCTGCAAGTGGAACTACCTCGCCCACGAGGGCGGCGGCTGGAGCGCGCCATTCTTCAAGCGCATTGGTCTGTCCGACTTTGTCGCCGAGAATTATGCGCGCATCGGCGTCGAGATCGTCGCCCCCGGCACGCGGCTTGGGGCAGGGCTGACCCGAACTGCCGCGACTGAACTCGGCCTGTCACCGGGCACGCCGGTCGGCGCCTCACTGATCGACGCCCACGCCGGCGGCGTCGGGGCGATCGGCGGACGCGATGGGGCGGGCGAGGTGACCGACGTCTGCGACCGTCTCGCCTACATCATGGGAACGTCGGCGTGCATCATGGCGACGACGAAGGAGCCATGCTTCGTGCAAGGCGTGTGGGGGCCTTATTATTCCGGCATGGTCCCGGACCTCTGGCTCAACGAGGGTGGCCAGTCGGCGGCGGGCGCGGCGATCGACCATCTCCTCAAGTCGCACCCCGGTTTCAGCGAGGTGAGCACGATCGCGCGCAGCGAGGGCCTCGATCTCATCGACTTCCTCGAGCGCCGCATCATCGCGCGCGCAGGCGATGCCAGTCGCGCTGCGCTGCTGGCGCGCGACGTCCACGTCCTGCCGGAATTCATCGGTAACCGCTCGCCCTATGCCGACCCGGACACGCGCGCGGTGATCGCCGGCCTCGATCTCGACACCGACATCGGTTCGATGGAGCGGTTGTTCGTCGCCGGCCTCTGCGGTCTTGCCTATGGGCTCGCCGAGGTGATCGAGGCTTTTGCCGCTCATGGCGTGCGCTCGAACATCATGATCATGGGCGGCGGCGCCAGCCGAAGTCCGCTGGTGCGGCAGATCATGGCCGACACCACCGGCCTTACCGTCGCGCTGCCGCAGACGAAGGAGCCGGTGCTGCTCGGCGCCGCCATGCTCGGCGCCGTCGCCGGCGGTGCCTATGCCAACATCGGCCAGACCATGGCCAAAATGTCGGCGCTGGGACGCAAGAGCGAGCCGACCGCGCCCGAGATGGCGGCGTTTCATGCCCGCAAGCGCGAGGTCTACAAGCTGCTGCGAGAGGTCGACCAGGGGAGCCGCGCGGCGATGCGCAGCGTCGCGAGAGGTTGAAAGACATGCTGATTGCCTGCGGCGATGCGCTGATTGATTTCGTGCCGACGCGAAATGCGGAAGGTCGCGAGGCCGTTATGCCCGCCGTCGGCGGCTCCTGTCTCAACGTCGCGATCGGTATGGCGCGGCTCGGCGCGCCGACCGGCTTCGTCGGCGGCGTTTCGACCGACCTGTTCGGGCGGATGATCGCCGATCATGCAACCGCCTCCAGCGTCGACCTCGGTCTTGCCACCCGCAGCGATCACCAGACCACGCTCGCCTTCGTCCGCATCGTCGCGGGCGAGTCGCACTACGCGTTCTACGATGCCGAGACGGCGACGCGGAACTGGACGTACCGACGCGGGACAATTCCGCTCGACACGGTTGAAGCTCTCCATGTCGGCTCGACCACGCTGGTCAACGACCGGGGCGCGGCGGAGACCACAGCTCTGATCGCGGATGCGCGCGCGTTCTCGACCATCTCCTTCGATCCGAACTGCCGACCGAATCTCGTCAAGGACAAGCCGGCCTATCTCGCCCGCATGGCGGAGTTCGCTGGGCATGCTGATCTCATCAAGATGTCGGACGTCGATTTCGCCTATCTCTTTGGCGACGAGCCCTATCAGCAGCGCGCGAGCGCGCTGCTCGCGCAGGGCACGAGCCTCGTCGTCGTCACCAGGGGCAACCATGGCGCCGTCGCTTGGCATGCAGGGGCGGGGCAGATCGAAGTCGTCGCCCCCAAAGTCGAGGTCGCCGATACCATCGGCGCGGGCGACAGCTTTCAGGCGGCATTGTTGTTCGCTCTGCACAAGCAGGGGCGCATTGCCCGGCAAGCCTTGAAGGACGTCGGTGCCGACGAGCTTCGCCGCGCGCTGTCCTTCGCGGCCAATTGCGCCGGCCTCACTTGCACCCGTCCGGGCGCCGATCCACCCTGGAGCCACGAGGTCAGCTGGAGGTGGTAGTCGGCGCAAGGCTTCGCGATGCCGCGATCGACGACGGCCATGCACCGATCGAAATGGACAGATGGGCTGCGCGCTGGCAAGGTCTGTACACCCTGATGCGAGCCTGCCACCATGAGCAACGACCTCTGTCTCCGCTCCGCAACTGAGCTGCGTAGCCTGATCGTCGCGAGGAAGCTGTCGCCAGTCGAGCTCACCCGCGCCGTGCTTGCCCGCGCCGAGGCGCTCCAGCCCGAATTGAACTGCTTCATCACCCTGTGCGGTGATGAGGCGATCGCAGCGGCGCGCGAAGCCGAGCGCAAGGTAATGGCGGGCGAGGAACTCGGCCTGCTGCATGGCATCCCCGTCACCGTCAAGGACATCGTCAACACGAAGGGCGTGAAGACCACCTTCGGCGCCGTTCCCTTCAAGGACAACGTGCCGACCGAGGATGCAGTCGCCGTTGCGCGGCTGCGCAGCGAGGGCGCGATCCTGATCGGCAAGACCACGACGCCGGAGTTCGGCAGCAAGTGCCTCACCGATTCACCTTTGTTCGGCCGCACCCGCAATGCCTGGGACGCCTGCCGCTCGTCCGGCGGATCCAGCGGCGGCGCGGCGGTGGCGGTGGCAAGCGGCATCGCGCCGCTGGCGATTGCGACCGACGGCGGCGGCTCGACGCGAATTCCGGCGGCCTGCAACGGCGTGGTCGGGCTGAAGCAGAGCAACGGCGTGATCCCGCACAGCCAGGCGCTGGAGGTGTTCGGCAATCAGACCTACGTCACGCCGACCACCCGCACCGTGGCCGATACCGCGCTGATGATGCAGGCGATGGCGGGCGAGGATGCCTGCGATCCCTGGTCGATTGGCGTCCCCGTGCCTGACTTCATCGGCACCGCGGCCTCGCGCGGCGACCTGCGCGGCTTGAGGATCCTGTACTGCCTGACGCCGCCGGGCCGTCCGGTGTCCACTGAGGTCGCCGCCAGCTTCAAGGCGAGCCTTGATCGACTGGCGGGGTTAGGTGCCGAGCTCGAGGAGTTCTCCGGCGATGATTTCGATATCGAGCCGATCTGGCGCGCCATCAACCACACCGTCTGGCGCACGCGCTTTGCAAAGCTCGCGGCCGAGCACAAGAACGAACTGAGCGAGGCCTTCCTCAAGCAGCTCGCGCTCGCCAGCGAGGTCAGCGGCGTCGACTATCAGGAGGCGATGTTCGCGCGCACCGCGTTGTTCCGCCGCGTGCAATCGCTGCTTGCGCGCGGACACCTCCTGGCGATGCCGACGCTCACCCGCACCGCGCTGCCGATCAAGCAGGACCTCTTCGGCAGCATCGAGATCGATGGTCGGCACTACGACAGCGTCCGGCCGCACTGGTTCCCCTGGACCATGCCGTTCAACATGACCGGCCATCCCGCCATCAGCCTTCCCTGCGGCTTTGCCCGCGACGGCCTGCCGATCGGCCTCCAACTGGTCGGCCGCTTCCGGGCGGACGCAGAATTGCTGCGCGTGAGCGCATTGTTCGAGGCCTCGAGCGGCCTTCTGTCCCGCCGGCCCAGCTAGGGGCAGCTCGTGGAGACTGCATCTTCAGGGATGTGCCAGTTCGCTGTGGCTTCCGTCATCCTGAGTGCGAGTGATGGGGCGCGGAGCGCCCCATCGGGAGCCTCGAAGGATGAACGGCCGAGATGCAGCCGGGCCGTCGCCCTTCGAGGCTCGTTCTGCGTTGCAGGACGAGCACCTCAGGGTGACGGTGATAGAGCATCGGTGCGCTCGCAAAGAGCTTGCGTCCGGCGCCCAGACATGTTGATCGTGCCGCGAGTGAGCCCTGCAGCCGAGCACGCATGAGCGTCTTTGTCCTCCGACGTCTGTTGACCTTGCTGGCGACGCTGGTCGGCGCGTCGCTGATCATCTTCCTGGTGCTCGACGCGCTTCCCGGCAATGCCGCGCAGATGCTGATGGGCGCCGACGCCTCGCCCGACGCGGTTCGCGCGCTCACCGTCAAGCTCGGGCTCGATCAGCCGTTGGCCGTTCGCTACCTGCAATGGATCAAGGGCCTCGTCGTCGGCGATCTCGGGAACTCCTATGTCTACGGCACCCCAGTCGCCAGCCTGATCGCCGAACGGCTGGTGCTGACCATTCCGCTCGCGATCCTGGCGATGGCGATCACCGTGACGCTGGCGCTCTCCGCCGGCATCTACACCGCGGCCAACCACAACAAACTCGGCGATATCGGCGTGATGTCGCTGAGCCAGGTCGGCATCGCGCTGCCAAACTTCTGGTTCGCGATCCTGCTGGTGCTCTTGTTCGCGGTGCGGCTGCAGTGGCTCTCGGCGGGCGGCTTTGCCGGCTGGGAGGACGGCATGTGGCCGGGAATCAAGTCACTGCTGCTGCCGGCGGTCTCGCTTGCCGTGGTGCAGGCCGCGATCCTCGCGCGCGTCACGCGATCGGCCGTCCTCGAAGTGCTGCGCGAGGACTTCGTGCGCACCGCCCGCGCGAAGGGACTCGGCAAGCGCGAGGTGCTGTGGAGCCACGTGCTGCGCAACGCCATGATCCCCGTGATGACGGTGATGGGCCTGCAATTCGCCAATCTGCTCGCCGGCACCATCGTGATCGAGAACGTGTTCTACCTGCCGGGCCTCGGCCGGCTGATCTTCCAGTCGATCGCCAACCGCGACCTCATCGTGGTGCGCAACTGCGTGATGCTGCTCGCGGCCATGGTCGTCATCGTCAACTTCGTGGTCGATGTGCTCTACGCCTTCATCGATCCCCGCATCAAGGTCCACGACCTGTGAGTGATCCGCTCGCCACCGCAGTTGGATTGCCGACGGCCGCCCCGCCGGCGCGCCCCGCGACGGGCTTTTGGCGGAGGGCGCTGCGGCATCGCAGCTTCGTGCTCGGTGGCGTCTTGGTGCTTGCCGTGATCGGTTCTGCGCTGCTTTCCCTGGTCTGGACACCCTGGTCCCCTTACGAGATCGATATCGCCGCAAAGCTCAAGCCGCCCTCGGCGGCGCACTGGCTCGGCACCGATTCCTTCGGCCGCGACATCGTCTCGCTGCTGCTGGCGGGGGCCCGCTCCACCATCATGGTCGGCGTCATCGCCGTCAGCATCGGTCTCACCTTCGGCGTCACGCTGGGCCTGATCGGCTCGGCCCAGCGGGGCTGGATCGAAGAGATCATCATGCGCTTTTCCGACTTCACCTTCGCCTTTCCCGCCGTGCTGTCCGCGATCATGCTCGCCGCGGTCGTCGGCCCCGGTATGGTGACCTCGATCGTTGCGATCGGCATCTTCCAGATCCCGACGCTGACACGGCTGACGCGCGGCTCCGCCAATGCGATCTGGGCGCGCGAATTCGTGCTGGCCGCGCGCGCGGCGGGCAAGGGGCGCTTCCGCATCACCATCGAGCACGTGCTGCCGAACATCCTGACGATCCTGATCGTGCAGGTCACGATCCAGTTCGCGCTGGCCATTCTCGCCGAGGCCGCGCTGTCCTATCTCGGTCTCGGCACGCAGCCGCCGCAGCCGTCCTGGGGGCGGATGTTGAACGATGCACAGACGCTGCTGTTCCAGTCGCCGATGCTCGCGGTCTATCCGGGCGCTGCAATCGCCATCGCTGTGCTCGGTCTCAATCTCCTCGGTGACGGATTGCGCGACCTGCTCGATCCCCGACTGGCGCGGGAGCGATGACGATGGGCGAGCGCTCCAACGTGCCGCTGATCGAAGTCGAAAATCTCGGCGTCCGCCTCAACACCAGCCGCGGGCCGGCACGGGCTGTGCGCGGCGTCAGCTTCGCTCTCGAGCGTGGTGAGACCCTCGGGCTCGTCGGCGAGTCCGGCTGCGGCAAGTCGGTCACGGCATTGTCGTTGATGGGGCTGCTGCCGGACAGCGCGGCCGTCACCGGCAGCATCAAGCTGGACGGCGACGAGCTCGTCGGACTCTCGGATGCCGATTATTGCCGCCTGCGCGGCAACCGCATCAGCATGATCTTCCAGGAGCCGATGACCGCGCTCAATCCAATGCACACGATCGGCAACCAGGTCGCCGAGCCGCTGCGGCGGCATAAGAAATACTCGGCGGCGCAGGCGCGGCGCGAGACCATCGCCTTGCTCGACCGCGTCGGGCTGCCCGACCCCGCGCGGCGCGTCGACGCCTATCCGCACCAGTTCTCGGGCGGCCAGCGCCAGCGCATCACCATCGCGATGGCGCTGGCCTGCGAACCGGACCTCCTAATCGCGGATGAGCCGACTACGGCGCTCGACGTCACCATCCAGGGCCAGATCCTCGACCTCGTCGCCGATCTTGTCGAGGAGCGCGGCATGTCGATGATCCTCATCTCGCACGATCTCGGCGTCATCGCCGAGAACGTGCAGCGCATGATGGTGATGTATGGCGGCACCGTCGTCGAGAGCGGGCCGACCGACGAGGTGTTCCGCCGCATGGGACATCCCTACACGCAGGGCCTGTTCCGCGCTCGGCCGAAGCTCGGCGCGCGCAAGGGCACGCGGCTGAAGACGATCTCGGGCACGGTGCCGGAGCTCGCCGATCTGCCGTCCGGCTGCACCTTTTCCGATCGCTGTCCGCTCGTGATTGACCAATGTCGCGCCGCACTGCCGCCGATGGTGGATGTCGGCCCCGGCCATCTGGTGCGCTGCATCCGGACGGACGTCTCGATGGCTGAGCCTGTCGGAGCGCTGACCGCATGAGCACCGCGCCGCTTCTCGATGTCAGGGATCTCGAGCAGCGCTACACGCTGCCGCGGGAAAGCCTGTTTCGCCCGCCAGGGCAGGTGCGCGCGCTCAACGGCGTCAGCGTGCAGGTCCAGGCCGGCAAGAGCCTCGGCATCGTCGGCGAATCCGGCTCCGGCAAGTCCACCTTCGCGCGCCTTGTGATGGCGCTGGAGCGGCCGACGTCGGGCCAGGTCGCGCTGCTCGGCCGTGATCTCAATCGTATCCCGGCTGACGAACTGCGCCGCGCCCGCCGTGATTTCCAGATGGTGTTCCAGGACCCTTACGGCTCGCTTGATCCGCGTCAGACCATCGCGCGGATCGTTTCCGAGCCGCTGACCGTGCTGGAAGGCGCCGACCGCACCACCTTCCGCGACCGTGTCGCGGCTGTGCTGCGCCAGGTCGGCTTGCGTGACGCCGACATTGACAAATATCCGCACGAATTCTCGGGCGGCCAGCGCCAGCGCATCGCCATTGCGCGTGCGCTGATCACGCAGCCGAAGCTGATCGTCGCCGACGAGCCGGTCTCCGCGCTCGACGTCTCCGTGCAGGCCCAGGTGCTCAACCTGATGCAGGACCTCCAGGAGCAGTTCGGCCTCAGCTACATCCTGATCAGCCACGATCTCGCCGTCGTCGACTATCTCTGCGACGAAGTCGCGGTGATGTATCTCGGCCGCATCGTCGAGCAGGGGCGCCCCGAAGATCTGTTCGAGTGCTGCGCCCATCCCTATACGCGGGCGCTCTTGGATGCGGTGCCGCGGGCGCGTGCCGGGGGTAGCCGGCGCCGGCGCGGGGCCCAGGCGATCGCCTCGCAATCGGCGGCAGCGGCCGGATGCCCCTATGCATCGCGCTGCACCCTTGCCGACCAGCATTGCCGCGAGGTTCCGCCTGCGTTACGCAAGATGGGCGAGGGGCACCTTGCCGCCTGCCACAAGGCCGAGACCGTGATGGCGTTGCCGCAGGCGGCCGTGGAAGGTTAATGTCCGGAGCAGGATTAGCGTAGGCTTGAGAACGGAACAGGCTGGGGAGTTGCGCATGTTCAGGAAACTATCGATCGTCGCATTTGCTGCTGCGCTCGTCATGGCGCCTTTGCCGGCGCTGGCGCAGAGCAAGAAGGACAGCGTCGTCATGGCGATGGCGCTGGAGCCGCCGGGCCTCGATCCCACCAATGCCGCCGCCGCCGCGATTGCCGAGGTCACGCTCTACAACATCTATGAGACCCTGACCAAGATCAACGAGGACGGCTCGGTCTCGCCGCTGCTCGCCGAGAGCTGGACCGCTTCGCCGGATTTGAAGACCTATACGTTCAAGCTGCGCAAGGGCGTCAAATTCCAGAACGGCGAACCCTTCGATTCTGCGGCCGTGAAATTCTCGTTCGAGCGCAACGCCGCGCCGAACAGCACGAACAAGGACAAAAGCCTGTTCCAGGCTTTCGAGAAGGTCGACGCACCGGATGCCGACACGATCGTGATCACGGTGAAATATTCCGAGCCGAATCTGCCGTTCCTGCTGGGGCAGGCGAGCGGCTCGATCGTCGAGCCGAAGAGCGCAGCCACCAATGTGACGCAGCCGGTTGGCACCGGGCCTTATCAGCTTGGCGCCTGGGCGAAGGGTTCTTCGATCACTCTGACCAAATGGGCCGACTACCGCAACGCCGCCGCGGTCAAGTTGTCCAAGGTGACGATCCGCTTCATCTCCGATCCGGCGGCGCAGGTGGCGGCGCTGCTGTCGGGTGACGTGGACGCCTTCCCGCGCGTCGCCGCGGCGCGCGCCTTGGCACAGTTCAAGGCCGATCCGCGCTTCACAGTGCTGGTCGGCGGCTCCAGGGCCAAGACCATCCTCGCCATCAACCACCGCAAGAAGCCGCTGGACGACGTCCGCGTCCGCCGCGCCATCCTTGCCGCGATCGACCGCAAGGCGATGATCGACGGCGCCGTCGACGGCTTCGGGACGCCGATCGGCAGCTTCTACGTGCCGGGCGCGCTCGGCTACGTCGACACGACAGGCATCAATCCGTACGACCCCGAGAAGGCCAAGAAGCTGCTCACTGAAGCCGGCGTCACCACGCCGCTCGAATTGTCGCTGAAGCTGCCGCCGCCGTCCTATGCGAGGCAGGGCGGCGAGATCGCTGCCGCCCAGCTCGCCAAGGTCGGCATCGTCGCCAAAATCGAGAACGTCGAATGGGCGCAGTGGCTGTCGCAGGTGTTCGCGCCGAACGGTCCGCATAATTTCGACCTCACCATCGTCAGCCATGTCGAGCCATTCGACCTCGTCAAGATCACCGAGCCGGACTACTATCTCGGTTACAACAACGACAAGTTCAACGCGCTCTACAAGCAGATCGTCTCGACGCCGGACGAGGCTGCCCGCGCAAAGCTGCTCGGCGACGCCCAACGCATGCTCGCGACCGACGCCGTCTCCGCCTATCTGTACCAGCCGCAGCTCATCACCATCACCAGCAAGAAGCTGAAGGGCGTCTGGAAGGACGTCCCGCAATTCGAGAACGATTTCTCGACGTGGTATTGGGAGTAGGGCGGCGTCCGTTGCTGTGCCCTCTCCGCTCGTTGGAGAGGGCAGCTCCAAACAAAAATCTGAAAAACAACCCCATGCACAGTAGCCGGGTGTAGTCATTTCAATGGCTTGCGCGTTGCGTGATTGATGGTCGACGCGATGCGCCCTGACGTTGACCCGTCGGGCAAAACACTGGCATGATGGCATCGTCGGGTCTCATGGTGAGCGACGCGCCGTCAGGCGAGGCAGCCGTGCAGAAGCCATCCCGCCGCGATGCCGGCACTGTCGCGGTGGCCGTCAGCGCCGAGGCGCCGATCTCCCCAAGGCTCGATCAGGCGTCGATGCGATACCGCTCATGCTCTGGCCACTGGGCATGTCACGGCCACGGCGCTGGTCAAAGCCTATCTCGCGTGCATTGAGGCCTACGACCGCGACGAGCCCAAGCTCAACGCGGTACGCGCGCTCAATCCTGATGGAGTTCGCCGACATGCTCGCGATCGACATGCCCGCCGGCTATTCGTCCCTGGGCGGTCAGGTGAAGAACCCCTATGCGCCGCGCGCTGATGGACGATCACGGCATTCCGGTGGTGTCTCCGGGGGGATCGAGCTCGGCGGTCGCGGTGGCGGCCGGTCTGTGCGCGGCTTCGATCGGCACCGAGACTTCAGGCTCGCTGCTGCACTCCGCGAGCTTGAACGGCCTCGTCACCCCGGAGTCGACCGTCGGGCTGATCAGCCGTGCCGGACGCGACTGAATAAGGTGTTTGATTGGGGGGCCGGTCGCTACCGTGCTAAGCGGCTTGGCGCCCCCGACCAGGGTCGCTGTGCTGTATGTCCCCCATTCCACACTTTCAGCGCATTGGCTGGGCTTAGCAACGCCGTTGGCTGTTGCATAAGGTTGGCCACTTCCAAGAACTTGGTCGCCAGCGCGGCATCACGTTGCGCCGCTCGGTAAAACTTCGCTATGTACCAGTTGACAAAGCGCACCTGCGCCGTCCGCTTGCCCTCGACGCGCGGGTTTTGCAAATCACTGCCCACGACGATTTGCCAGGGAGCTTCAATGAACCGACTAGCCATCTGGAAGAAGCGGCGAGCAATTCCTTGCGTTCCGTTTGCCAAACACTCGCGCAAGGCCAGCGATTCCAGACAGGCTACCGTCATTCCTTGACCATAGGCTGGATCGAAGCTGCACAAGGCGTCGCCATACACCAGATAGCCTTCCGGAAAGCGGCGCAGCTTCTCGTAATGGCGTCGCAAGTTCGAAACAAACTTGTATGACGTAAGCGGAGTAAGTGGTTCTGCATTCTGGATCACGTTGAATATTTCCGGCTGTTGCAAGCTGCGCGCAAACTCAAGGAAACCAGCATCATCCTCTGGCACTTGATCGTCCCTGTAACCGCCTAATGTCACAGTCCAACGTTCGCCCTCCTGTGGCAAAAGAGCACCGAAGCGAAAATCAGGCGAACACGCTGCCATGATGACGAACTTCCTGCCATGCAAACAATTCGTCATATGTTCGGGTTTGAGACGATAGAAGCGGGTCACATAGCCAAGATTGACAGTGATCTGCTCCTCTGGCGGCTTTGCGAAACCAAACGCACTCAGCCATGCGGGGCTCGATGATCCGCGACCGCTGGTATCAACCACGAGATCGGCGTCTATTGTTTCCCGGTCATGCGAACCATTTTTTGATTGGACGCGAACGCCAGTGACGCGGCCCGATAGTCGATCAAACACCGGCTCCACAACGTCACGTCGCTCCCACACCCGAATATTGGATAGTTGAACGAGCCGCCGTCTCACGAAGCCTTCCAGCGTCGGTCGGCTCACCCCGAGCCCGACCATCTTGCTGGGGGTGTTGTGAAGATAGACGCCGTAGTTGAACCAAAGCCCATCGTTGACGAGGTCCGCAGGTACTGCTCCCTGAGCAATCATTCCCTCGGTAAAGCCGGGAAACGACTGCTCAAGTATCTCGCGCCCACGAGCAAGCAATCCGTGCGTATGCCGTCCTTGCGGAACGCCTTTGCGAGGATCAGGCAAATCCGGAAGCGCATCACGCTCAAGTACGGTCACTTCGTCGAAATGATCCGCCAAAGCGCGAGCGGCCAACAGACCACCCATTCCCGCGCCCACCACGATCGCGTGCTTGCCAACGTGTGCCATCGACCTCTCCCAGCACTTACTTGACCGCAGGACGAAACGTTGAACATTCGCCGGTACCATCGATCGGGCCCGGTCCAGCATCCTCTTAGATGCTGGGTGCGTGATCGAGTCAGCTCCAACTGCGTTGGTGATTTTTCATCGCTAGTGATTCAGGCTTGCTTCACGGCTCTCGGAAAAGTGTTTCGCAAGGGCGGATTTCGGTTTCATGCCATTTGCGCGACGAGTCCAAAGGCTAAGCAGAATACCGTTCGTGGACGTGCCAAGGGGAGTGGGTGATCCTAAGCGGCCTTTCGGCCCTCATATGAGGCAATGAGCCTGACGTATTGAAAGCCGATTTTTCACCATGGTAGATTACCACTTTATCCCGATTGGTTTGAAGCCGTCCTGTAGTGCTTTTTTGTACTGTGGAGGACATTTATGCGAAGCTCTCGCGCAATCCTTTATTTGCAACGACTTGGTGAACTCGCCTCTCAGCTCTCAGAACTGGAAGATCTTCGAAGTCTAGTCGCAGATGCAGAGCGCGCCGCCCGCGGTGCGCCTGCATTGCGCTCCAGACGCCATGCTTCGCGCTCCCTCCGAGGTTGTGATCTCGGCGCCTCGTCGGTCCGTCTCCGTCGCTACTCGCCACCAAGCAGAGGTGCAGGAGGTCTCAGGCCCCCTCACAACGACAACCAAATCGATTGGATGTTGCTTGCGCCATTTCCCGACGGATGGTGGGCTTCCCCCTAAGCTCTTCAACGGCTGCTAGTGAATCAAGTTTTCTCGTCCGCTTATTGCCCATCGCGGCCAACACCGCCCGCTGCCTAACCGTCAGCGATGAGGGGTAGACCGGGTGCGGCCGAGCTTCGCACCAAACCGTCGAGAATGACCCATTTGAGACTCTCGGATTTGCGCCAAGGACGTCCGCCAAGCAGATTGGCGCCGG
Source organism: Bradyrhizobium vignae (assembly GCF_900324035.1). Lineage (NCBI taxonomy): Bacteria > Pseudomonadati > Pseudomonadota > Alphaproteobacteria > Hyphomicrobiales > Nitrobacteraceae > Bradyrhizobium > Bradyrhizobium vignae. The sequence continues at coordinate 5,053,298 of NZ_LS398110.1, read as the reverse complement.
ACCCGCAGCTCTAGTGTGAGGGACCGCAGCTCAGCTCCTTGATCCTCCCGGCGGCGTCAAACGCAAAATGCGCAGTCATGACACCAGTACTGGTGCTGTACGAGATAATGATGCTGTCCTGGGAGAGATTGAGATCGTCCAACTTGCCTGCCGGATAGTCTCGGAGGCGCTCGACCCAATAGGCACGAAGTGCCTCGCGGCCGGTAATGGTTTTGGCGCCGCCACAGCCGCAATGAACCACGGCATCTTCGGCATACATGTCCAGGATCGCCTCGAGATCGCCCGCGCGATAGGCATCGAGCCAGTCAATCGCAACGGCCATCGGGTCAAATGACATATTTTTTCTTTTTTCTCACCTAAACGCCGTCAAAGCTTGCGACTTTAGGTAGGGTTAACCCCGCTAAGCCTCTTTCTCCGAGCAGTTAATTGTATTTTAATACCCTCACCCGGCCCCGGCCATATGCCGAAACTCATAGATGCCGGGCCGAGGCAGAGTCCATGTTAGACGTGACTGCCAAGCAGGGGATATCCGCGCGCATCCGGCTCGTGATCGGAGATCGACAACCGATCGTGCTACAGGGGCTGAGATCGGTGCTCGGGGCACAGCATGACTTCGACGTCGTCGCATCGTCCAGCGACGGGACGAGCTGTCTCGAGGCAATCCGGAACTTGGCGCCCGACATCGCGCTTCTTGCTGACACCCTGCCAGATCTGACGGCAACCGAGATCCTCGCGATTGCGAAAGCTGAGAACCTTGCCACGCGCCTGGTGTTCTTTACCGAGTCCGAATCCGACCGCGGTCTAACCGCAGCGATCGCTGCCGGCACCTGCTGCGCAATTTCGAAGTATGCCTCCCCCGACAGCATGCTGCGATCACTGCGGCTGATGATGAAGCGCAGTGTCTCGCCCGAGCAGTTCGAGCTCTCGCCAACCGGCAACGACGCTGACGGGGGCAGCAAAATTGAGAAAATGCTGGAGCTCTTGACGCAGCGCGAACGTCAAATTGTACGACTAGTGTCGGAAGGAATGTCGAACAAGGAGATCGCGCGCCAGCTGGACGTTTCTCCAGGAACAGTCAAAGTACACCTCTACAATATATTTCAGAAGCTTGAGATCACCAACAGAACCGTACTCGCGACCCTCGCGTTGCTGCAGCGCCCCTCCGGCTTCGGCACGCTCGCGTTGGCCTTTCTGGCGATCGCCATCGCGGACGAACTCAAGGCGTCGGAAGCGAACGATATGCTTCCGAATGACGACGGCATCGGCCACGCGGGAGAGCACGCCGAATATGAGCCTTGGAAAAAAGCCATTCTCCGCCACCTCGTCGTCTGGGAATCCTCCGAGCCGCCTCCGCTCATCCAGCGAGAGTTTTCTGCCAAGCTGAGCCGAGTCACGAGCCCGGCGGCGGCAACGGAGGCGCTGCACGCGGCCGAACAATCCGCAGGCGCGAAAGCGTGGAAAGACCACGGTCCTGCTGGATCGAGCGCGTCGAATCTTGCTCCGCTCTCGCTGCGGGGAATGAACGGCATACAGATTGGAGGTGACCCGACCCCGGAACATCAAATCCCGCGGCCTGCGTCCAATCCGACGTCGGTTCACGGAGAGTATGGCACCTTCGCCGCTCTCGCCGGCGCGCTGATCTACGCGCTGCACGATCCTCATCTCGCCGCCGCGCAGACGCATGACGCGGCTCATGGATCGATCGACAGCTTCCAGGCCGTCACCGGAGAGAATGCCACCACGAAAGTTGCCGCGATCAACAATGCTGACGCTCATCATGTCGACAACTCGGTCGCGGGTTTCCCTTCGCACGAGGCCCACCTGCCTTCCGCGTTCCTGACCACTGGAAACGATGGCGTCGCCGGAGAAGGCGCTCGGAGCCAAATGAGCGATGACGCCGCGGGTGACAACCTCCAAAAAACGTCCGGCTTGGTGGAGCTTGGTCACGATGCCAGTCTTGGCAGAGATGGCCGCGATCAACTGACGGGCGGCAACGTTGAAAAGGTTGTTCACCGTTCCTCGACCGATTCCAGTGCCACCTCGTCCGACGTTGTGTTCGATTTCGCATCCGGGCCGAGCAGGATCAATCTTGCAGCTTTCGGAGCGCTTGCCTGGTTGCATATGACCGCGGCAAGCAAGTCCATACCGCCACACACACTCGCCTGGATCTACGACTCCGCAAGCAATGAAACGATCGTCTATGTGAATCCGACCGATCATGTTCTCGATGTCGGGGATCGCAGCCTGCTGGAAATCCATCTGCAGGGGATTGTGTCCATTGCGGACGCGGATCCCGTCCATCAGCTGGAAGGCACGGCTGTCGCGATCACCTTGGAGGAGCTCGAAGGAGCGCTGATATCGGTGGCCGCAACCGATGAGACTGTCCAGAGTGCGGACAATGTCCATGGCATCGTCGGCGAGGACACAGCCGGGGCGGATGGAGTCTGGAACACGCTCGCCGACGACGGCTTGAGGTTTCACTTCGGGCAGACGCGGGCCGGTTCAGGAGCGTCGACGAAGTTCAGGACCGTCACCGCCGATTCGGCGGCTGCAACGGAAGAGAGGGATGGTGCCTCTCACGTCTCGGTCCGCGGTTCATCAATCGAGCCTGCTCATAGCGCGATGGCTGCGGCAGCTGGAAATCTCACGTTCAAGAGTGAGCCGGAGAAGGCGGACACCGGCATTTTGTCGCCTGTGCCGAACGAGGTGGTCGGACCGAGCGTCGCAGCGGCCGCTGACGCGGACCGCGGCAACTCGCAGCACGCATCGGAGCCAGAGTCTGCAAAGCCGGCAGCCACGGAGTCGGCTAAAGCCGACTCCAAACCGGGCAAAGGCGACGGCAATGAAGCCGAGCATCACGCTTCGGCTTCGAAGGCCACGCCGGGGTCGGCGAAGAAGGCAGAACCAGGTGGCGCGGAACACGGCAATTCGGGGCACGATTCACGCTCAGCCGCTGCAAGCGCACCGGCAGCATCCGAGATCGTCGAACCGGGTGTCGCAATGGCCGACACCAAGGGCCGCGGTAACTCCGAGCACGCTTCGGAGCCGGGGTCTGCACAGGCGGCCACAGGGTTGACTGAAAAGGGCAACGGCGTCGGCAATGGCGCCGAGCATCACGCTCCGGCTTCGGACGCTTCGCGAGGTTCGGCGAAGACGGCAGAGCAAGGTGGCGTGGCACACGGCCATTCGGGGCACGATTCACACTCACCCGCTGCAAACGCATCGGAGGCAGCCGAGATCGTCGGACCGAGCGTCGCAACCGCCGAGAAGGCGGGCCACAGTAACGCGCACCACGCCGAGCCAGGCTCTGCGAAGGCGGCAGCCGCAGAGATGGACGAAGCGAGGTCCGCACCGGGCAGCGGCGCAGGTAATGACAATGGGCATCATTCCTCGGCTTCGGACGGTTCGCGAGGGGCGGCGAAGACGGCAGAACCAAGCGGCGTCGAACATGGCAACTCGGGCCACGATCCACACCCAAGCCCTGCAAACGCACCGGAAGCAGCCGAGACCGCCGAACCGAGCGTCGCAACGACCGACGGCGCGGGCCGCGGTAATTCGCAGCACAGTTCGGAGCCAGGGTCTGCAAAGCTAGCGGCCACGGAGTTGACTGAAGCTGGTTTCACACCGGGCAATGGCGCCGAGCATCACGCTCCGGCTTCGGATGCTGCGAGCGCGTCAGCCGCAGTGGCGACGGCAGAACCGGCCGCCGCGGCACACGGCAGCTCGGGGCACTCAACCGCTGCAAACACGCCGGAAGCAGGCGAGATTGCTGCACCGAGTGTTGCAGCCGGCGGTGACGCTGGAGGCGGAAACGCGCAGCAGGCTGCGCAATCTGCTGCATCAGAAGCCGCACAGCCGGCTAAAGCTGCTTCCAAGATCGGCGGCGCGGATCAAGAACTGGTGTTCCGCTTCGATGGTGAGACAGCTCCTTCCACTTCCGTCGCGGCAGTCGAGCTTAAACGAGTTCATGATCCGCACGTTCCGCTCGGTCAGGAAGGAGACCTCGAGATGATCGTCAAAATGGCGCCTCAGGCCCCGGTCGAGCACACCGCCGACCACGGCACTAATGGTCCGCATCACGGCATTGTACCCGCGCCTCACGACTTGCTGATTTGAAGCGTTGCATCGCGGCGCACCGTTCGAAAACGATGCGCCGCCATGTGATCATGCGGCCTCGGCGTCGACCTTGCCGATCCAGTCGCGGGCCAAAGTCACGTCGGCTTGTGACAATTGATGGCCAGCCGGCAGGACCTCGTGCGTCACGCTCGCGCCTGCTTGCGAGAGCAGAGCCGCTAGCCGTGCCGAGTTGCTCGCCGGCACGATCGGATCGCCCTGTCCCGAGAGGAGCAGAACGGGCTTGCCTGCAAGGTCGGCGTTCGGCGGATCCGACAGCGGCACCATGGCGCGCAGCAGGATCGCGCCGGACAACACCTCGGGCTTCAGCAGCAACAGCGCGGCTGCAATGTTGGCGCCGTTGGAGAAGCCGACCGCGACCGGCGCGGCGATGCCATATTGCTTCCGCGCCTCCGCGACGAACTCGCCGAGCTCGATCGCGCGTCGCCGCACGTCCGCCTCGTCGAACACGCCTTCAGCCAGACGCCGGAAGAAGCGCGGCATGCCGTGCTCGAGCACGCGGCCGCGCGGCGAGAGCAGGGCCGAGCCGGGCGAGATCACCTTGCCGAGCCCGAGCAGGTCGTTCTCGTCGCCGCCGGTGCCGTGCAGCAGCAGCAGAGGAGGAGAGCCCGCGTTGATCGCGGGCTCGAAGCGATGGATGAATGCGGTTTCGGTCATGACGCGGTCTCTTCCAGGCTCGGCAAGACCCCTTCGATCTGCTTGCGATGTTGTTCGAGGAAGCTCGGCAGCTTCAGGTCACGTCCGAGCGTGGCGACGGGCTCGTCGACGGCGAAGCCGGGGATGTCGGTCGCGATCTCGAACAGCACGCCGCCGGGCTCGCGGAAGTAGATCGAGCGGAAGTAGTTGCGGTCGCGCTGCTCGGTCGGGTGCAGGCCGTGATTGCTCACGAGCCTCGCGGCCATCTTGCTCTGTTCGGCATCGTCGGCCGCACGGAAGGCAATGTGGTGCACCGAGCCGCCGCCCTGATGTCCCCGCAGGAAACCCTTGGCCTCGTAGATGTCGACGATGCTGCCTTCGGCATCGCCCGGCGCCTTGAAGCGGATCACCAAGCCTTCTCGTCCCATTTCCTTGAAGCCGAACACGTCGGTGAGGACGGCAGCCGTCTTCGCCGCGCTGTCGAGCAGCAAAGTCACCCCGTGGAAGCCGCGGATCGCGTGCTCGGCCGGCACGTCGCCATTGCTCCAGCCGGGCTCGTTCTCCGCGCCGGGGATGCCGACGAGGGCCAGCGCCATGCCATCGGGGTCGGTGAACGGCAGCACGGACTCGCCGAAGCGCTTCTCCAGCGCCTCGTAGCGAATGCCCTTCTCGGTAAAGCGCTGCGTCCAATAGCCGAGCGAGCGTTGCGGCACGCGGAAGGCGGTCTGATGGGTCTCGCCGACGCCGCGGCGCCCGGCCGGAACGCCGGCCCAGGGGAAGAAGGTCAGGATCGTGCCGGGGCGGCCGGTCTCGTCGCCATAATAGAAGTGATAGGTGCCCGGATCGTCGAAATTGACCGTCTTCTTGACGAAGCGCAGCCCGAGATCCCGGGTGTAGAAGCCGAAATTGCGGATGGGGTCTCCGGCGATCGCGGTGACATGGTGCAGTCCAGACATTGTCGTCCTCCAGATTCGGGAAGCGGTCTTGCTCTGCGTGGAAATATCGTTGCGCTTTGGATTGGAGACAATCCATGCAAATATGACGGCTATGTCTACGATTTGGAAACAATCTGCGGGCTCGCCCCTTGGATAAGCTCGGCAGCCTTCGGGCCTTCGTGAAGGTGGTCGAAAGCGGCAGCTTTGCCGAGGCCGGTCGGCAGCTGCGGCTGTCGCGCTCGGCGATCAGCAAATACATCGCAGATCTCGAGGAGAGCCTCGGGGTCCAGCTCCTGAACCGGACCACGCGGCACGCGAGTCCGACCGAGAACGGCCAGCGCTACTTCGAGCGCGCGGTCGTGATCCTCTCGGAGATCGAGGCGGCCGACCAGGCGGTGACGCAGGCCCAGTCGGCGCCGCGCGGGCTGCTCCGCGTCAATGCGCCGATGTCGTTCGGCACCATGCGGCTCGGGCCGGTGCTGGCCGATTTCATGGCGCGTTATCCCGAGCTTCAGCTTCAGATCGTGCTCAGCGACGATCTGCTCGATCCCGTCCAGGATGGATTCGACGTGACGCTGCGGATCGCGGAGCTGGAATCGTCCAGCTTGATCGCGCGCAAAATCATGCCGGTGGCGCGCATGATCTGCGCTTCGCCGGATTATCTCGCGCGGCATGGCACACCAAAGCATCCGCAGGATCTGCGTGAGCACGCTTCACTCACCTACGGCTTCCTGCTCACGGGCAACCAGTGGAAGCTTACCGGCAGTGACGGCGACCACTGGATCCAGCCGGCCTGGTCGCTCTGCGTCAATAACGCCGAAGTGCTGCGCGACGTCGCGATCAAGGGCAGGGGGCTGGCGCTGCTGCCGGAGTTCATCGCCGCCGATGCTTTCCGGAAGGGCGAACTGCGCGTTGTGCTGAACGACTATTCTGCGCCGCCGCTCGCGCTCTACGCGGTATATCCGCCGACGCGGCATTTATCGGTGAAGGTGCGGCTGTTCATCGATTTCCTCGTCGAGCGGTTTGGGCGCGACGTGGACGAAGCCGGCGGGCGCAGACGCGCGGAGGCTGGGCCGTGAACTACCGAAGAGCGCCTTCGAAGCAAGCCTTGGTCAGCTTGATCAGATCGCCCGTTTCGACGCACGTGTGGGTGTTGGCCCGGCCGACGGCACATCGCCGGCCGGGCGACCTGCTGAAGAAGAATTGGGGGCGCAAGATTGATCCTGTACCAGCTGGTTGGATGCAGTCCGCAGCCCGGCCTGAGCGCTGATTTGCTGTGACGACCATGTCACGGACCGACGCGGTCACCCCACTGGTCCCGATCGTAGGCCTGCAGGATGCGGACAAAATCAGCCATGCTGGATTGATCTCGGTGTTCGGCCACAGCGGCCACCTGAATATCGGATGCAGGCTGGTTCGCCTGCCAAAACCGTACGAGGAGATCGGCGATGTTTCTCATGGCGTTCTCTCAGCACCAACTGTGACGGTCGACACCAAGAGCGGCATCCTGCCGCTCGATCAGGAGTCCGGCGGGCGCTACGCCGCCGGACCTGTCTTGCAATTGCCGGCTCGCGGGACCGGTTCCGTTGCCCTTCACTGTGTGCTCGTAGATAGCAAGAGCACTTGGTTGTCGCCATTGTGCGGGGGTATGTCGTGAACATACTGACGTAGGGTCAGCCGCTATGCGGCGACTTTGGTCGCGCGAGCGCTGCTCGCGGGGCGGAGCAGGTCGATCTGAAGCCGTTCGAGCGCTGGGCCTAGCGGCGCAGCGTGAACTCGTCGGCGCCTCGTCGATGCTCCCACTTCGCCTGCTCCAGCTCGGGCCGGTCGCATTCGGCTTCCGGATAGCCGATGCAGAGATAGGCGATGAATTTCCAGGAGTGCGGCACATCGAGAATGGCGTGGATCCGATCCGGGCTCAGGATCGACACCCAGCCGATGCCGATACCGTCGGCGCGCGCGGAAAGCCACATCGCCGTGATGGCGGCGACCACGGAATATTCTGTTGTCTCCGGCATGGTCGCACGGCCGAGGCCATGACCGATGCTGCTGGCCTTGTCCGCGAACACGGCGAGATGACCGGGAGCCTGGTCGAGGCCTGACAATTTCAGCGTGGCGTATCGCGCTGCGCGGTCGCCGAAATAACAATTCAGCGCGTCGGCATTGCATGCCTTGAAATCGTCGGTCACGGCCCGGCGCCGCGCGGCGTCATCGACAGTGACGAAGCGCCAGGGCTGGCTGAGGCCGACCGAAGGCGAGAGGCAGGCCGTCTCGATCAGGCGTTCAATTGCACCCTCCGGCAATGGATCGCTGCGAAAGCGGCGCACGTCGCGACGCCACACAAACAGCTCGCGCAAGTGCTGGCGGAAGGTATCGTCGAACTCGACCATGAGGTCAGCGTCCCATCTGGAAGGAGGCGGCCACGAGCAGGATCAGGATCTCGCCCGTCTGCTCGAACGCGCCGAGGACGTCGCCGGTCTGCCCGCCGATCTGGCGGATGGCAAGCCGCGCCAGCATGAGGCCGGCAAGCGATAGCAGGATCAGTCCGACCAGCGCCTTGCCCGGCCCCAACGCCAGGGCAAGCGCGAGCGTTCCAAGCGCGAAGGCAATGGCGATGCTGCCGCCCGGCGGCGCTCCGGCGCTGGCCGATAGGCCGTCAGGTCTCGCAGGCGGCACCAGCGACATGAAGGCCGGCACGCCGGCGCGGGCAGCAGTTTGCGCCGCGCACAGTGCGAACGCGACGGCGAGGGGATCGGCGATGGTCGCGAGCGCACCCCAGCGCAAGCCGAACGACAGGATCAGTGCGCAGACGCCATAGGTCCCGATCCGGCTGTCGCGCATGATCTCGAGCTTGCGCTCACGCGTACGGCCGCCGCCGAGTCCGTCCGCGGTATCGGCAAGCCCGTCCTCGTGCAGCGCGCCGGTGATGAGGGCGGTCGTCGCCAGCGCGAGCAGGGCGGCAAGGTTCGGTGTCAGTCCGAACCGGATGGAGATCTTGTAGACCAAGGCGCCGGCGAGGCCGACCAGCAGTCCCGCGACGGGTAGCGCCCAGGTCGCGCGCGCGATCGCTCCGTCACCGGCGGGCTTCGACGATGCGACGGGCAGGATCGTCACGAATGATGCTGCGATTCGAAGATCGGCGACGACGTCCCGCAAGAGTTCGGCGCGCGGCATCATTTCAGTTTCATCGGCAGGCCGGCGACGACGAATTCGACCTCGTCAGCGACATCGGCAATGATCTGATTCATGATCCCGGCGGCATCGCGGAAGCTGCGCGCCAGTGCGTTGTCGGGCACGATGCCGAGGCCGACCTCGTTGGTGACGAGAACAGCCGGGCTCTTCAGCCGGGGCAGGGCGCCGGCAAGCGCATTCACCTCGTGCTCCCAGTCGCGCTCCGCATGCATCAGGTTGGAGAGCCAGAGTGTCAGGCAGTCCACCAGCCGTGCGCCGCCGCCATCGGTTGCGAGCAGCGCGGGCACGAGATCAAGCGGCACCTCGCGCTCGATCCAATCGCTTCCGCGCCGCGCGCGGTGTCTTGCGATGCGTTCCTCCATTTCGCCATCGAGCGCCTCGGCCGTCGCGATGTAGACCGGCTGGCCGGGAAAGGCGCGCGTGCGCGTTTCCGCACGCTTGCTCTTGCCCGATCGCGCTCCGCCCGTGATCAAGATGGTGGTCATCAAGGTCTCCCGTGAGCCTGACTAACCATCAATCGTGACCAAAGACAAAGCCGAAATCAGGGGGCGAGGGGCTTGCGCTCCGCCCTCGCTTTGCGCAACAGGGGCGGACAGGAGGCGGGTGTGGGCTTTGCGGGTGCGATGGTGGTGGCGATGGCGGTGGATGCCCTTCTGGGCTGGCCCGCCCCGCTGTTCGCGCGGATCGGCCATCCCGTCACCTGGCTCGGCCGGCTGATTGCCGCCATCGACGCCGCCTGGAATCGTGCGTCCGATCCGCCGGCGTGGCGCCGAGCTGCTGGCGTCGCCGGAGCACTGGTGGTGATTGCGCTCTCAGTTGCGCTCGGCTGGATCGTTCAATCGGTGCTCTCGCTGGGCTGGATCCAGATCATGTTGATTGGCATCCTGGCCTGGCCATTGGTCGCGCTGCGCTCGCTCCATGATCACGTTGCCGCCGTCGCGATGCCGTTGCAGGCGGGCGACATCGCCGCCGCACGCGAGGCGGTATCGCGCATCGTCGGCCGCGATCCCACAGCGCTCGATGAAGCCGGCATCGCGCGCGCGGCGATCGAGAGCCTTGCCGAGAACTCCTCCGACGGCATCGTCGCGCCGGTGTTCTGGGGCGCGCTGTTCGGTCTGCCCGGCATCTTCGGCTACAAGGCCATCAACACGCTGGACTCCATGATCGGTCATCGCAGCGAACGACATGAAGCCTTTGGGTGGGCGGCGGCGCGCATCGACGATCTCGCCAATTTCATTCCGGCGCGCCTGACCGGATTCCTGTTCGTGCTGCTGGCGTCAAGGCGATCGGAGGCGCTGTCGTGCATGGCGCGCGATGCGCGCCGGCATCGTTCGCCGAATGCCGGCTGGCCGGAAGCGGCGATGGCGGGGGCGCTCGGCGTGCGGCTCAGTGGTCCCCGCATCTACCACGGCAGCGCGACCGACGAGCCCTGGCTGAACCAAGGCGCGCGCGATCCGCGCGCCGCCGATATCACGGAGGCGCTGACGGTCTACCGCCGCGCCATGATGCTGCTCGCCGCCCTCCTTGCGATCCTCGCCTTCGCGTGACAGAACGAGGCATGCGCGAGCACGGTGGAAATCTCGATCTGGCCCAGCAGCGGTTTGGCGGCCGCGCGGAGGATTGGATCGATCTGTCGACGGGGATCAATCGGTTGCCTTATCCCGTGGGCGAGGTGAACTCGCGCGCGTGGAGCGCGCTGCCGTCGCGCGCCGAGATCGATGCCTTGCATCAGGCCGCGCGGCAGGCCTATCGCACGCGTGCACCGGTCGTTGCGATGGGCGGCGCGCAAGCCGCCATTCAATTGCTGCCACGCCTGACGTCGCCCGGTCGCGCGCGCATCCTTGCGCCGACCTACAATGAATATGCAGGGGTGCTGTCGGCTGCAGGCTGGGATGTCCAGGAGGTGACGGAGCTCGATGCGCTGGCGGGCGCGGATCTCGCCATCGTTGTCAATCCCAACAATCCCGATGGCCGGCGTCATTCGCCAAAGGATCTGCTCGCACTGCTGCCGCGTGTCGGCCGCCTCGTGATCGACGAGAGCTTTGCCGATGCCGTTCCGCAATTATCGCTTGCGCCGGAGGCGGATCGGCCGGAACTATTGGTGCTGCGCTCGTTCGGAAAATTTTATGGTCTTGCCGGCCTCCGGCTTGGCTTCGCAATCGGCAATGCGGCCGACGTTGTGAAGCTTACGGCGATGACGGGTCCATGGCCGGTGTCGGGCGCGGCGATTGCGATCGGCTGCCGGGCTTTGCGCGATGATGCCTGGGCCGAGGCCACGTCGGCGCGGCTCGCCCGCGACTGTGTTCGTCTCGACACCATGGTGCTGTCGCAAGGCTGGCGGCTCGTCGGCGGGACGCCGCTGTTTCGTCTTTACCAGACCCCCGACGCGCTAGCCGCGCAGGAGAGGCTCGCGCGTGGCCAGATATGGTCCCGCGTCTTTGCGCAAACGCCAGCATGGCTGCGCCTCGGGCTTCCCGGCAGCGAAGCCGAATGGGCGCGCCTTGGCGAGGTCCTAGCGCGCTAGCGCGAGCAGGCCTTCGACGTCGAGATGCTTTTCGATGTGATCGGCCAGCGCCTCGAGCGCGCTCTCGATCCTGGCATGATAGGGCTCTTCGCCCGCGGGAATGTCGAGCTTGGCCAAAAATGCCTTGCGGAAATCATCCGACGTGAACAGGCCATGCAGATAGCTGCCTTGCACGCGGCCATCCGGCGAGATCGCGCCTTCCGGCTCGCCATTCAGCTTCGCGAACGGGCGGACGCGATCGGGGCCGTCGGTGCGGCCGATGTGGATCTCATAGGCCTCGATCGGCTGCTCTGTGACGGCATGCGCGGCCGCGACGCGCGTCAGCGTCTTCTGCGGGCTCATCACGGTCTCGACATCGAGAAGCCCGAGGCCCGGCGTGTCGCCCGCCGGACCTTCGATGCCGTCGGGATCGGCCACGCTGCGGCCGAGCATCTGATAGCCGCCGCAGAGGCCGAGCACATGGCCGCCGCGACGATGGTGCGCGAGCAGATCGATGTCCCAGCCCTGCGCGCGCAGGAAGGCGAGATCGCCGCGGGTGGATTTCGAGCCGGGGATGATGACAAGCCTGACATCGCCGGGAATTGCTTCGCCCGGACGGACCATGACGAGATCGACGCCTGGTTCGAGCTTGAGCGGATCGAGATCGTCGAAATTGGCAATGCGCGACAGTGCGAGGCAGGCGATCTTGCACTGGCCCGGCTTGCGCGCATCGCTCAGGCCCAGCGCGTCCTCGGCTGGCAGCTCGCCGGCGCGCGCGAACCAGGGCAGCACGCCGAGGCCACGCCACGACGTCTTCTGTTCGATCAGCCTGTAGCCGTCGTCGAACAACGTGGGGTCGCCGCGGAACTTGTTGATGACAAAGCCACAGATCATCGCGGCATCGTCGGGGTCGATCACCGTCTTGATGCCGACGAGCTGGGCGATGACGCCGCCGCGATCGATGTCGCCGATCAGCACCACCGGCACGTCCGCCTTGCGGGCGAAGCCCATATTGGCGATGTCGGACTTGCGCAGGTTCACCTCCGCCGGACTGCCGGCGCCTTCCACCAGCACGAGATCGGCGCGCGCCTTCAGGCGCTCAAAACTCTCCAACACCGCGCTCATCAGCGAGGGCTTCATTGCGGCATAGTCGCGAGCTCGCGCAGTTGCGATGCGCTTGCCGTGGACGACGATTTGTGCGCCGACGTCGGTCTCTGGCTTCAGCAGCACCGGGTTCATGTCGGTGTGCGGCTCGACGCCGGCGGCGAGCGCCTGGAGCGCCTGGGCGCGGCCGATCTCGCCGCCATCGACGGTGACGGCGGCATTGTTGGACATGTTCTGCGGCTTGAACGGGAGCACGCGCAGGCCGCGGCGCGTGAAGGCGCGGGCAAGACCGGCGACGATGAGCGATTTGCCCACGTCCGAGCCGGCGCCCTGGATCATCAATGCGCGCGCCGTCATGCCTTCAGAACTCGATGCCGGCCTGCGCTTTGATGCCGGAGCGGAAGGGGTGCTTGACCAGCGTCATCTCGGTCACGAGGTCTGCGATCTCGATCAGCTCGTCCTTGGCGTTGCGTCCGGTGAGCACGACATGCGTCATCGGCGGCTTCTGCGTCCTCAGGAACTCGACGACCTCGGCGATGTCGAGATAGTCGTAGCGCAGCGCTATGTTGATCTCGTCGAGCACGACCATGCGCAAGTGCTCGTCGAGAATCAGCTCCTTGGCCTTCTCCCAGCCGGCGCGTGCGGCGGCGATGTCGCGGGCGCGGTCCTGCGTCTCCCAGGTGAAGCCTTCGCCCATGGCGTGGAACTGGCAGAGATCGCCGAAATGGCCGGTGAGCAGGCGTCGCTCGCCGGTATCCCAGGCGCCCTTGATGAACTGCACGACCGCGCAGGGCAAGCCGTGGGCGACGCAGCGGACGATCATGCCGAAGGCAGAGGAGGATTTTCCCTTGCCGGCACCGGTGTGGACGATGATGAGGCCCTTTTCGCCGCTCTTGGTCGCCATGATCTTGTCGCGGGCAGCCTTCTTCTTCGCCATTTTCTGGGCGTGCCGGGTGTCGGTTTCCTCAGCTGTTTGGGTATCCGGTTCAGGCGTCATCGGTCCCGGTCCTTCGGCTTGACAAGTGGCGGCCACCGGCAAATGGTGGCCGGGCGTTGGTTCCTGTCCTATGACAGGCGAAGAGGGAATGCGATAGGGTCCGAATCGGCAAGATTTGGGTCCAAAATGCAGCCGCCCCCGCGACCGTGACCGGAGAGATGCCCGAAGCCACTGATTCCCTTGGAATCGGGAAGGCGGGGATCGAAGGGCGAAAACCCTGCTCCGCAAGCCGGGAGACCTGCCAGCGCGAACGTGTTTTGGACCGGCGGACGGGGTGTTCCGCGACGGGGAAGCGGGCCCTCAGGAGAACGGTCCGCGCGCCTCATCGCCTCCCGCTGTTTATCCTGGAAGAGGCGATGACCGTCACACTTCACGTCTGCATCACCTGCCGCGCCGGCCAGACGCTCGGCGAGGGCGACACGACGCCTGGCAAGCGCCTGCATGGTGCGATCCTCGAGGCCGGCGTGCCCGATGGCGTCAGCGTGGTTCCCGTCGAATGCCTGTCGGCCTGCAGCCAGGGCTGCTCGGTCGCGCTCAGCGCGCCCGGCCGCTGGTCCTATGTCTATGGCCGTCTGTCGGATGCCAACGCGCGCGACGTGGTCGCGGGTGCTGCGGCCTATGCCGCCGCGCCTGATGGCATCGTGCCCTGGCGCAGCCGGCCGGAAATCTTCCGCAAGCAGTCGCTTGCCCGCATTCCCCCCATTGCCGTCGTGCCGGAGGCCGCTGAATGAACTCGCTCGCAAAAGTCCCGGTCACGGTGGTCACGGGTTTTCTCGGCTCCGGCAAGACCACGCTGATCCAGCATCTGCTGACCAATGCCAACGGCAAGAAGCTCGCCGTGCTCGTCAACGAGTTCGGCAGCGAGGGGGTCGATGGCGAGATCCTGAAATCCTGCGCCGACGCCAATTGCCCGGAGGAGAACATCGTCGAGCTCGCCAATGGCTGCATCTGCTGCACCGTGGCCGACGATTTTATTCCGACCATGGAGCAATTGCTGGCGCGCCCGGTGCGGCCCGATCACATCCTGATCGAGACTTCGGGCCTGGCGCTGCCGAAGCCGTTGCTCAAGGCGTTCGACTGGCCGGAGATCCGCTCGCGCATCACGGTCGATGGCGTGATCGCGCTGGCCGATGCCGAGGCTGTCGCGGCCGGCCGGTTCGCGCCAGATCCGGCGGCCGTCGAAGCGCAGCGCGCGGCGGACGAAAATCTGGATCACGAGACGCCGCTGTCGGAAGTGTTCGAGGACCAGATCGCCTGCGCCGATATCGTGCTGCTGACCAAGGCTGATCTTGCGGGCGCGGCGGGCATCGAAGCCGCAAAGGCCGCGATCGCTGCCGAGATGCCGCGCCGCGTGCCCATGCTGCCGATCACCGACGGCGCGATCGATGCGCGCGTCATCCTCGGCATCGGCGCTGCCGCGGAGAACGACCTCGCCGCGCGCCCCTCGCATCATGACGGCGAAGAGGAGCACGAGCACGACGATTTCGCCTCTGTCGTGATCGATCTTCCGGAAGTGGCGGACGTCGATGCGTTGGTCGCATCCGTCCAGAAGCTGGCCCGCGAGCAGAACGTGCTGCGCGCCAAGGGCTACATCGCGGTCGCCGGCAAGCCGATGCGGCTGTTGCTGCAGGCGGTCGGAGAGCGCGTGCGCCATCAGTTCGACAGGCCCTGGGGCGCAGGTCTCAGACAGTCAAAGCTGGTCGTGATCGGCGAGCATGGCGACATCGACGAGGCTGCGATCAGGGCAGGACTTGCTCTTTCAGGATCTGGTATCTGATGCACGTCGTCTTCCGCGAGAGCCGCGGTCTCGAGGAGACCGCGACGCCAAGAGACATCGGCCAGGACCCGGCCGATCTCGTGGTGCTCTCGTATTCGGATTCCGATCTCGCCGCGTTCGCGGCCGGCTGGCGGCGTGGCCGCCACAGCCTGCCGTCGCTGCGGCTCGCGAATCTTGCGGAGCTGCGTCACCCGCTGTCGGTGGACACCTATATCGAGCGCACGCTGTCGCAGGCACGCGGCATTCTGGTGCGCCTGATCGGCGGCGAATCCTATTGGCCGTATGGGCTGGCGGCCCTGCAACAGCTCGCCAAGGACCGCAATATCGTGCTGGCCGTGCTGCCGGGCGATGGGCGCGGCGACCCGCGGCTCGATGCATACTCGACGCTGCCAGTCTCGACGCTGCGTCGGCTCAAGGTGCTGTGCGATACCGGCGGCCCCGTTGCCGCTCAAGCCGCGATCGCGCAGCTTGCGTTGGCTTCGGGCCTCTATGCAGGGCCGGTCACCGGCGAGATGACCGTGCCCGAGATGGGTTTTTATGATCCCGTTCGTGGCGTCATCACCGCCCCTGCGGCTACCAAGGGAAAACCGGGCGCGCTCGTCGCCTTCTATCGTTCCTATCTCACCGCCGCGGACACTGGCCCGGTCGACGCGCTGATCGTGGCGCTGCGCGAGAAGGGGTTTGACGCGCACGGCGTGTTCGTTACCTCGCTGAAGGCTGCGGGCGTCGCCGATTGGCTGCGCGCGTATCTCGCGCAAAATCCAGCGGCCGCGATCGTCAATGCGACGGCGTTTTCCGCGATCGGCGACGACGGCACCACGCCGTTCGATGCCGCGTGTCCGGTGTTTCAGGTCGCACTCTCGACGGCGCGGCGCGAGGATTGGGCGGAATCGCTGCGCGGCCTCTCGCCCGGCGATCTCGCGATGCATGTGGTGCTGCCCGAGGTCGACGGCCGCTTGTTCGCGGGCGTGGTGAGCTTCAAATCGGCCGCTGAGCGCGATCCGGAGTTGCAGTTCTCGCACCTGGCGCACAGGCCGGATGAAGAACGTGTGAAGGCCGTCGCCGCGCGCGTCGCGGCCTGGCGGGGCCTTGCCGAGAAGCCGGCCGGCGAGAAGCGGCTGGCGATCGTGCTCTCGAATTATCCGGGACGTCCGCACCAGATCGCGCATGCGGTCGGTCTCGATGCGCTGGCCTCGGTCGAGGCCTTGGTGTCCGATCTCGCGGAAGTGGGCTTCGAGGTTGCGCCGGTCGACGCGCTCGGCGAGACGCTGCTGAGGCAGCAGCTCACTTGGCGTGTTGCCGATTATCGCGCGGCGCTCGCGCGCATGCCGCAATCCTTGCAGGAATCCTTGCAGGACGATCTCGCCCAGGCCTGGGGAGCGGTGGAGGATGATCCGAGCTGCCGCGACGGCGCGTTCCACTTCGCCGCAATTCAGTGCGGCCGCTCGATCATCGCAGTTCAGCCCGAGCGCGGCGATGCGGCCTCGCGCGATGCCGATTATCACGATCTCGCCCGCACACCGCGCCATGCCTATGTCGCGTTCTACCTCTGGCTCAGGCAGCAGGGCTGTGATGCCGTCGTACATATGGGCGCGCATGGCACGCTGGAGTGGTTGCCGGGAAAATCCGTGGCGCTGTCAACGAGCTGCTGGCCGGAGGCATTGATCGGCGATCTCCCCGTCATCTATCCCTTCATTGTCAACGATCCCGGCGAGGCCGCGCAGGCCAAGCGGCGCATCGGAGCGGTGACGATCGGCCATCTGCCGCCGCCCCTCGAAAGCTCCGCCGTGCCGGAAGGGCTGCGCCGCCTCGAACGGCTCCTTGACGAATATTCGACCGCCGACGGTCTCGATCCCGCCCGTCGCCAGCGCCTGATCGCGGCGATCCGCGACGAGGCGCGAGCGGCCGGCCTCGAAGAGGATCTCGGCCTCGATGCATCGGCAGCACCGGCCGAAGCCATTCCACGGATCGATCGCTTCGTCTGCGACCTCAAGGAAAGCCAGTTCGGCGACGGCTTGCACGTGTTCGGGCGCGGCGCCTGCGGCGAGGCGGAGCGGGATGCGCTGCTTGCTGCACTGGCAGGCCGGCGCGTTGCGCCGGGGCCGTCGGGCTCACCCTATCGCGGACGTCAGGACGTCTTGCCGACCGGGCGCAATCTCTTCGCCGTCGATCCGCGCGCGGTGCCGACGCCGTCGGCGCATGCGCAAGGAATCAAGCTCGCCGAAGAGCTGCTGCGCCGCCATCTGCAGGATCACGGCGATTGGCCGAAGGGCCTCGTCGTCGATCTCTGGGGCTCGGCGACGATGCGTACCGCGGGCGAGGAGTTCGCGATGGCGCTGCATCTGGCCGGCCTTGCGCCGCGCTGGGATCACGCTTCCGGCCGCGTCACCGGTTACGACATCATCGCGCCGGCCGAGCTCGGTCGCCCCCGCATCGATGTCACGCTGCGGGTGTCGGGCCTGTTCCGCGATGTCTTCGCAGGCCTTGCGCAATTGTTCGAAGCCGCCTCCGAGGCGCTCGCGGCGCGCGACGAGGAGGGCGATGAGAACCCTTATCGCCAACGCACCTCCCGCGTGTTCGCGCCGCGTCCCGGACAATACGGCGTCGGCCTTTCCGCGATCCCGGATGCCTTCACGCCCGAGACCCGCCAAGCAGCCGGCGAAGCGTGGCTGTCGGCGTCGTCCTGGGCATTCTCGGTGGATGGTACAATGCAGCCGGATCGCGCAGGGATCGAATCGCGGCTCGCATCCGCGGACGCTTTTGTCCATATCCAGGACTTGCCCGAAACCGACCTTCTGCTCGCCGCCGACTACGCCGCGCATGAAGCAGGCGTCGCTGCGGCTGCAGCTCACCTCGGTGCAGGCGCGCCTTCGCTCTATCATCTCGATGCGACACGGCCCAGCGAGCCGCATGCGCGCACGCTGACGGAGGAAATTTCACGTGTCGTCCGGGCACGCGCGGCCAATCCGGCCTGGATCGCCGGCATGATGCGTCACGGTTTTCGTGGCGCCGCCGAGATCACCGCGACGCTGGAGCACATGGCCGCCTTCGCCCATCTCGCCGGCGCCGTGCCGCCGCATTTGTTCGATCTCTATTACGACGCGACATTCGGCAACGACGAGGTCCGCGCCTTCATGGCCCGCGAAAATCCGGCGGCCCTTGCCGCGATGGAGACGTGCTTCACCCGCCTGCATGAAGCTTCACTCTGGCGAACCCGCCGCAATTCGATCGCGGCGGCACTGCGGGAGGCCTCATGAGCGCGGCGGCAGTCAAGGGCTGGTGTCCCGGCGCGCTGCGCCCGATGCTGTCGGGCGACGGGCTCGTCGTCCGTGTGCGTCCGTTTGGCGGGCGCCTTGAAGCACCACAGATCTCCGGGCTTGCGGATCTGGCCGAGCGCTTCGGCAACGGCCTGATCGACGTCACAAGCCGGGCCAATCTGCAGATCAGGGGCGTGAAGGAGGACGGCCATCGGCCGTTGCTCGATGGTCTTGCGCGATTGGCATTGCTCGATCCCGACACCGATATCGAGGCCAGGCGCAACATCCTGGTGACGCCGTTCTGGAGCAGCGGTGACGAGACGCAGTCGCTCGCCGCGGAGCTCGAGGAGGCGCTCGCCGAATCCGGCCTCGTGCTTCCCACCAAGTTCGGCTTCGCCGTCGACGATGGCCGATCGCGCGTTCTGGCCGGCGATTCCGCCGACATCCGCATCGAGCGCGACCGCTCGGGCCGCCTCCTTGTGCGGGCCGACGGCGCAAGGCTCGGCCGCTGCGTCGAACGCGGACAGGCCGTGAGCGCGGCGCTGGCGCTCGCAAGCTGGTTCCTCATCTCCGGCGGCGCGAGGGGTGGGCGAGCGCGCATGGCAGCCCACATCGCATCCGGCGCGACGTTGCCTCAATCGCTGCGCGGCGAGACCGAGCCTGCGCCCGTGATGGCCGCAGCGCGGCCCGGGCCCTATCCGCAAGGCGCGATGGTTGGCGTCGCGTTCGGACAAATGCTGCACGCGACGCTCCGTCAGTTCTCAGGTTACGGACATGCGCTGCGCATGACTCCCTGGCGGATGGTGCTAAGCGAGGGCAATCGCGAGATGCCGAGCGGGGCGGGCCTCATCACCGAGCCGTATGATCCGGCGCTGCGCGTCATAGCCTGCAGCGGCGCGCCGCGCTGCCGGGAAGCCCATGCCGATACGCGCGCGCTCGCAGCAGCGCTCGCCCCGCGCATTGCCGCCGATGGGCGGCTCCACGTTTCCGGCTGCCGCAAGGGCTGCGCCCATTCCGGAACGGCTGCGGTCACGCTGATCGCGACGCGCGCCGGATTCGATCTCGTCCGCGATGGCTCGACGCGCGATGAGCCGGTGCTGCGCGGGCTGAGCGGCGCGGATATCGTCAGCGATCCCTCCATCCTGGTCGGAGGGAACTGATGCCGCACACCTACGAGACCGACGGCGCGGCGATCTACCGGCAATCCTTTGCCACCATTCGGGCCGAGGCCGATCTTGCGCGCTTTACGCCCGACGAGGAGCCGGTGGTGGTGCGGATGATCCACGCTGCCGGCATGGTCGGCCTCGAGGCGCATATCCGCTTCACGCCTGGCATGGCGATCGCCGCGCGCGCGGCCTTGCAGAAGGGCGCGCCGATCCTGTGCGATGCGCGCATGGTATCGGAGGGCATCACGCGTGCCAGATTGCCTGCGGCCAATGCCGTGATCTGCACGCTCGGAGACGAGTCCGTTCCTGC
The DNA here is from genome assembly GCF_900324035.1 of Bradyrhizobium vignae. Lineage (NCBI taxonomy): Bacteria > Pseudomonadati > Pseudomonadota > Alphaproteobacteria > Hyphomicrobiales > Nitrobacteraceae > Bradyrhizobium > Bradyrhizobium vignae. The sequence continues at coordinate 5,033,287 of NZ_LS398110.1, read as the reverse complement.
GCTCGCGCACTCCATGCGCAACACACGTTCGGCCGCCGCACTGGAGCTGTGGCGGCCGCATCTGGGCGGCGCGATCGTCGCGATCGGCAATGCGCCGACCGCGCTGTTTCATCTGCTCAACATGCTGGAGGATCGCGACTGCCCGCGGCCGGCAGCGATCATCGGCTGCCCCGTCGGCTTCGTCGGCGCCGCCGAATCCAAGGCCGCGCTGATGGCCGATCCGCCGGCGCCGGCACTGACGGTCGAAGGGCGCCTCGGCGGCTCTGCGATCACGGTCGCCGCCGTCAACGCGCTGGCGAGCCGGAGCGAATAGCCATGGGACGCATCATCTGCTGCGGTCTCGGCCCAGGCGATCCCGATCTGATGAGCGTGCGCGCCGATCGCACGGTGCGCGGCGCGCAGCACGTCGCCTATTTCCGCAAGAAGGGCAGGCCGGGGCAGGCGCGCCGCATCGTCGAGGGCATGCTCGCTGCCGGCGTCACCGAATATCCCATGGAATATCCGGTCACGACCGAGATCGCCTTCGACAGTCCTGACTACGTGCAAATGCTCGCCGGCTTCTACGACGAATGGGCCGAGCGCCTGGCACGGCTTTCGCGCGCGGTCGACGTCGTCGTGCTCTGCGAGGGCGATCCCTACTTCTACGGCTCCTTCATGCATCTGCACACGCGCCTGCAAGGCCGCGTCGAGATCGAGGTGATCGCCGGAATTCCCGGGATGGTCGGCTGCTGGAATGGCGTTGGACAGCCGATCGCGCTCGGCGATGACGTGACGACGGTGCTGATGGGCACGCTCGCCGAAGACGAGCTCGAGCGGCGCATGCGCGATTCCGATGCGCTCGTCGTCATGAAGACCGGCCGTAATCTCGCAAAGGTGCAACGCGCGCTTCGCTCCGCAGGCAGGCTGGATGACGCCTGGCTGGTCGAGCGCGGCACCATGCCGGGCGAGCGCGTGGTGCGGCTTGCCGAGATCGATGCTGCCGATTGCCCTTACTTCGCGATCGTGCTCGTGCACGGCAAGGGCCGGCATCTGGACGCTGCCGAATGACGGGCACGCTGACCATCGCGGGCCTCGGGCCGGGCAGCGACACGCTGGTGACGCCGGAAGTCTCCGCGGCGCTTGCCGCCGCCACCGACATTCTGGGCTATGCGCCCTATGTCGCACGCGTGCCGCCGCGGGCCGGGCTCGAGCTGCATCCATCTGACAATCGCGAGGAGCTGCAGCGTGCGAGCGAAGCGCTGCGGCTAGCTGCAGAGGGCAGACAGGTCGTGGTCGTTTCCTCCGGCGATCCCGGCGTATTCGCGATGGCCTCCGCGGTGTTCGAGGCGCTCGAGCAGACGCCGCAATGGCAGGAACTGCCGATCCGTGTGCTGCCCGGCATCACTGCGATGCTGGCGGCGGCCGCCCGCACCGGCGCGCCGCTCGGCCATGATTTTTGCGCGATCAATCTCTCCGACAATCTCAAGCCGTGGACGGTGATCGAGAAGCGTCTTCGACTCGCTGCGGAAGCCGATTTCGCCATCGCGATGTACAATCCGCGCTCGGCGAGCCGGCCGGAAGGATTTGGCCGCGCGCTTGCGGTGCTTCGGCAAGCCGGCTGCGGCGAGCGCCTGGTGATCTTCGCGCGTGCGATCAGTGCTGCCGACGAGAAGATCGAGACCGTGACGCTGAACGAGGCCCGGGCCGAAATGGCCGACATGCGCACGCTGGTGATCGTCGGCAACTCGCAGACGCGCCGCGTCGGCCGCTGGATCTATGCACCGAGGCAGGTGCGATGACCGAGCCACTGCATCACCTCGACGACGCTCTCCACCCGCAACCGCGCGGGCAGTTCTGGCCGCGAGATCATGATCACGGGCAGGCCGAGCCTGCGGGCGGCGTCGATCTTGGCGCGCGCGCCGTCGCCGCCGGAATTCCGGGCGACGATCCACGAGATGCCGCGTGTGCGCAGCAGCTCCAGCTCTCCGTCGAGGGTGAAGGGGCCGCGGGACACGATCATATCGGCCTCGAAGGGCAGGGGCGCTTCGGGCGGATCGACGAAGCGCAGCGTATAGTTGTACTGCGGCTTCGTCGCGAATGGCGCGATGTGCTGACGGCCGATGGCGAGGAATACGTTTGCCGGCACCTCGGGCAGCGCGGCGACGGCGGCGTTGACGTCGACGACCTCGATCCAATTGTCGCCGGGCGCTTTCGTCCAGGGCGCGCGTTCGAGCGCAATCAGCGGCGTGGCCGTCTCCGTGCACGCCTCGACCGCGTTCCGGCTCATCTCGGCTGCGAATGGATGCGTCGCGTCGATGACATGCGTGATGCGCTCACGACGAACGTAGTCGGCAAGGCCGCTCGCGCCGCCGAAGCCGCCGATGCGGGTCGGCAGCGGCTGGTCGGCCGGCGCGCGGGTGCGGCCGCCGTACGAATACACGGCGCCAATGCCGGCGCGCGCGATCGCCGTTGCGAGCACGCTCGCGTCGCTCGTTCCGCCCAGAATGAGGGCGCGCGTCATGGCTGATCCCTGGCTGACGATCATCGGTATCGGCGAAGATGGCCTTGCCGGGCTGTCCGAAGCAAGCCGAAAGGCGCTAGCCAGGGCAGAAACCGTGTTCGGTGGCGGGCGTCATCTTGCGCTCGCGGATGTCGGCAGCCGCGGACGCCCGTGGCCCGTGCCGTTCGACGCAAACATCGTGCTGAGCTGTCGCGGTAGGCCGACGGCCGTGCTCGCCTCAGGCGATCCGTTCTGGCATGGCGCCGGGGCAAGTCTCGCCGAGAAGCTCCATGGTGACGAGTGGATCGCGCATCCCGCGCCATCGACCTTCTCGCTTGCCGCCGCGCGGCTGGGCTGGCGGCTGGAATCCGTGATTTGCCTCGGACTTCACGCCGCGCCTTTCGAACGTCTCGTGCCGCATTTGGCGCATGGGGCGCGGATCATCTGTCTCCTGCGTGACGCCAAGGCGGCCGGCGACCTCGCGAGATGGCTGAGCGAGCGCGGATGGGGGGCTTCCGCATTCTGGATTCTCGCCGCGCTCGGCGGGCCGAATGAAAGCATCAGAGAATATCGCGCTGAAAGCCATACGCGCGCTTCGGCTGGAAACCTGATTGCGGTGGCGCTGGAGGCGGAGGGAGGGCATGGACTGTCTCGCAGCTCTGGCCTGCCGGACGATTTCTTCGCTCACGACGGGCAGATCACCAAGCGGCCGATGCGGGCCTTGGCGCTTTCGGCGCTGGCGCCGTGTCCCGGTAGGAGGCTGTGGGATGTTGGCGCGGGTTCGGGATCGATCTCGATCGAATGGGCGCTGTGCGGCGGAACGGCGATCGCGGTCGAGGCGCGGGACGATCGGGCTGCCAACATCCGCAGCAACGCGGCCGAGTTCGGACTGGAGCATCGGATCAACGTCGTCGCAGGCAAAGCGCCCGAAGCTCTCGCGGCGCTGGATCCGCCGGACGCCGTCTTCATCGGCGGTGGCCTCGATGGCGCGCTGTTCGACGCCGTCTGGGCGCGGCTCGCGCCTGGCACTCGAGTCGTCGCGCATGCCGTGACGCTGGAGACGGAAGCGCTGCTCGGCGAGCTGCATCAGCGCCATGGCGGCGAGCTGATGCGGGTCGAGATCGCCCATGCCGCTCCGCTCGGCCGCTACCGGTCGTGGAAGGCCGCGCGGCCCGTGGTGCAGTGGAGTACGAACCGATGAAGGTTGCCGGGCTCGGGTTCAGACAGGATGTCACGCTGGCTTCGCTGCGCGAAGCGCTTCTGGCGGCGGGCGGCCCCGAGGGGCTCGCGGCGGTGGCAACTGTCATCGACAAGGCCAACGCAGAGGTGCTGAAGCAGCTCGCACGTGAGTGCGGTGTGCCGATCATGGCGGTTCCGGCCGATAGGCTGGCGGGCATCGACACGCCGACGCAGTCGACGCTTGTCGCGGAAAAGTTCGGCACAGGATCGGTCGCCGAAGCTGCGGCGCTCGCTGCCGCCGGTCCTCGCGCGCGGTTGATTGGGACGCGTATGGTCTCGAAGGATCGCACCGCAACCGCGGCGATTGCCGAAGGAGACGGCGCATGACGGTGCATTTCATCGGCGCCGGGCCTGGCGCTGCCGATCTCTTGACCTTGCGCGGCCGCGACCTGATCGCGGCCTGTCCGGTCTGCCTCTATGCGGGCTCGCTGGTGCCCGCGGGCGTGCTGGCGCATTGCCCGGCCGGTGCGCGCATCGTCAACACCGCGCCGCTTTCGCTCGAGGAGATCATCGCGGAGATCGCCGCCGCGCATGCCGAGGGCAAGGACGTCGCGCGGCTGCATTCCGGCGATCTCTCGATCTGGTCGGCGATGGGCGAGCAGCTCCGCCGTCTGCGTGCGCTCGGAATTCCCTACACGCTGACACCCGGCGTGCCCTCATTCTCGGCTGCGGCGGCGGCGCTGGAGGCCGAACTGACTTTGCCGGGCCTGGCTCAGACCGTGGTGCTGACGCGCACGCCGGGCCGCGCCAGCGCGATGCCTGAAGGCGAGAAGCTCGCTGCATTCGCCGCGACCGGCGCGGTGCTCGCAATTCACCTGTCGATCCATCTGCTCGATCAGGTCGTGGCCGAGCTGACGCCTCACTACGGTGCGGACTGCCCGGTCGCGATCGTGTGGCGCGCGAGCTGGCCGGACCAGCGTATCGTCCGCGCGACACTCGGCACTCTCGATGCGGCCGTGGGCGGCGAGATGGAGCGCACCGCGCTGATCCTGGTCGGCAAGACGCTTGGCGCTGCGGATTTCGACGAGAGCCGCCTCTATGCCGCCGATTACGACCGCCGCTATCGGCCGGTCGGCGCCGAGCCGCGCTTTCCGGAGGTATCGTGATGGCGGCGGGCCTCGTCATCTCCGCACCTGCCTCCGGAGTGGGCAAGACCACGCTGACCCTGGCGCTCGCCCGCGCCTGGCGCAATCGCGGCCTGAACGTGCAGTGCTTCAAGAGCGGCCCTGACTATATCGATCCCGCGTTCCACGCCGCGGCGACGGGGCGCGCCTCCGTCAACGTCGACAGCTGGGCGATGGATCGCGTGAGCATTGCGCACCTCGTCGGCCGCGGTGCCGATGCCGACGTCGTGCTCGCCGAGGGCTCGATGGGCCTGTTCGACGGTGTCGCCGCACGTGGCGTCTCCGGCACAGGTGCGACCGCGGACATTGCGGAGATGCTGGGCTGGCCGGTGGTGCTGGTGATCGATCCCTCGGGACAGGCGCAGACGGCGGCGGCGATTGCCGCGGGCCTTCGCGACTATCGCCCCGGCGTGCGCCTTGCGGGCGTCGTGCTCAACCGCGTCGCCAGCCCGCGTCATGAAGACCTCGTGCGGCGCGCGCTGAACGAGGTCGGCATTGCCGTGTTCGGCGCGCTGCCGCGCCATGCCGAGATCAGCCTGCCGAAGCGGCATCTTGGCCTCGTGCAGGCCGAGGAGCAGGCGGAGATCGGCAAGCTGATCGACGAGGCCGCGCGCTTTATCGCCGAGCACGTCGATCTCGATGCGGTGCTGCAATCGGCAGCCAAATGGTCGCCGCATCCTGCAACGAACGGTTTGAATGTGACGCCGCCGGGCCAGCGCATTGCGCTGGCTCGGGATGCGGCATTCTCGTTCGTCTATCCGCATATGCTGGAAGCCTGGCGCGCGGCGGGCGCCGAGATAGTGCCGTTCTCGCCGCTGGCTGACGAAGCACCCGATGCAAGCGCCAACGTGTGCTGGCTGCCGGGCGGCTATCCCGAGCTTCATGCCGGCAGGATCGCGGCCAACGCGCGCTTTCGCAGCGGCCTTCGCGGCTTCGCGGAGACGCGGCCCGTGCACGGCGAATGCGGGGGCTATATGGTGCTGGGTGCAGCTTTGACCGATGCCGACGGCGTCCGCCATGAGATGGCGGGGCTGCTCGGCCTGGAGACCAGCTTTGCCAAGCGCCGCATGCATCTGGGCTATCGCCTCGCCGAACTGGCTGCGCCGATGCCGGGGCATGAGGCCGGCGCACGCCTGCGCGGCCATGAGTTCCACTATTCGACCATCCTTGCCCAACCCGATACGCCGCTGGCCGTGGTGCACGATGCAACCGGCACCGTCATTGCCGAGACCGGCTCGCGCCGTGGCCATGCCACCGGCACGTTCTTTCATCTGATCGCGGAGGACCGGTGAGCGGTTTTGTCTCCTTCGTCTCCGCCGGTCCCGGCGATCCCGAGCTCCTCACCGTGAAGGGCGCCGCGCGGCTGCGCGAGGCGGACGTCGTGCTCTATGACGACCTTGCGTCCGGCGCGATCCTCGACCTCGCGCGGCCCGGGGCCAATCTTGTCGCGGTGGGAAAGCGGGCCGGGCGTCCTTCGACCAAGCAGCACCATGTCAACCGTCTCCTGGTCGACTATGCCGCAACCGGCGTGCGCGTGGTGCGGCTGAAGTCGGGCGATGCCGGCATTTTCGGCCGGCTCGAGGAAGAGATCGAAACGCTGCGCGAGGCCGGCATCGGCTACGAGATCGTTCCCGGAGTCACCTCAGCTTGCGTCGCCGCGGCGCGAGCAGGAATTCCGCTGACCCGACGGCACACCTCGCGACGGGTGCAGTTCGTGACCGGGGCCGATGTCACCGGGGAATTGCCACCAAACCTGAATTGGGCGGCGCTGGCCGACCCCGAGGCGACGACTGTGGTCTATATGGGCAGGCGCACCTTTCCGGCGCTTGCCGCAAAATTGATCGCGCATGGCCTCGCGCCAAGCACCCCGGCGCTGTTCGCCGAATCTCTCGGGAGATCGGACGAACGGCTGGTCCGCACCACCATTGTCGAGCTCGCCGAGCAGCTTGCGCGCGGTGGGGCGGCTTCCACCGCCGCCGTGATTCTGTTCGGCGCGCTGGCCGGGGAATATCCGTCATGACGGCTCCCGCAGCCAGTCGCCCCTTGACGCCTGCGATACGAAAGGGGCACACAAGAGAGGCATGGTGCTCAACGCGGCGCAAAGCGCCGGAGCATAAACGGGAATGGGGGTGGGCGGACCCAATTGCGGCGCCCAAAACCCCAGCCGCCCCCGCGACTGTAAGCGGTGAGGGGCTCCGATCAGCCACTGGGCCGCAAGGTCCGGGAAGGCCGGAGAATCCCAGTGAACCGCGAGCCAGGAGACCGGCCCTGCAAATTTCGAGGCCAAGGCCGTCGGGTGTGACGGCAGGAAGGAATTGAACCATGCATATCGAACCCGGGATCGTGACGGGCGCCAAGCTCGTGTTGAGTTACGCAACCGGCATCGCCGCAGGCGGCGTTGCCTTCAAGCTCGCGGCCGAAACCGTGCGCGAGCAGGGCGTTGGCTCGTTCGCGGCGCGCACCTTGGCCACCACGGGCCTTGTCTTCACCTTCTTCCAAATCCTGCCGCACTTCCCGGTCGGCGTGTCCGAGGTGCACTTCATCCTCGGCTCGACCCTATTCCTGCTGTTTGGTGCTGCGCCCGCAGCCTTTGGCCTCGCGTTCGGCCTCTTGCTCCAGGGCGTGTTGTTCGTGCCGACCGACCTGCCGCAATATGGCATGAACGTCACCACGCTCCTGGTGCCGCTGTTTGCGATCCAGGCGCTCGCGACGCGGATCATTCCGCGCAATACCGCCTACGTCGATCTGCAATACCGCCAAGCGCTGGCGCTCTCGACCGCCTATCAGTCCGGCATCGTCGCGTGGGTGGCGTTCTGGGCGCTTTACGGCTCCGGCTTCGGCGCGACCAACCTCGCCAACATCGCGGCGTTTGCCGGATCCTATGCGCTGGTCGTCGTGATCGAGCCGCTCGCCGATCTCGCCGTGCTGGCGCTGGCGAAATCGCTGCGTGGCGTCACTGCGCCCGGCCTCGTCACGCCGCGCCTGCACAACGCGGCCTGAGAGACAAGCGAATGGGCGGCCGCAGCGGCCGCCCGTCGCGCTCGCGATGCTCACGCTCTCTCTGATAGGTATCGGTTGCGGCGATCCCGAGCAGCTCACGCGCGCCGCGATTCAAGCCATCAATGAGGCCGATCTCGTCCTGATCCCGCGCAAGGGGACTGCGAAGTCCGATCTTGCGGATCTCAGACGGACGATCTGCGCCGAGGTGCTCGCCAGCGACAAGGCAGTCATCGCCGAATTCGATCTTCCCGTGCGCGATGGCGGTGAAGCTGATTACCGCAAGGGCGTCGACGATTGGCATGATGCGGTGGCCGCGACCTGGTCGCAGACCATCGCGAGGCATCGCCAAGGTGACGGCAAGGTCGCGTTGCTGATCTGGGGCGATCCATCGCTCTACGACTCTTCGCTACGCATTGCGCGCCGGCTCGATCCACTACCGAATATCGAAGTCGTACCCGGCATCACCTCGATCCAGGCGCTGTGCGCCGCGCATGCGCTACCACTCAACGATATCGGCGAGCCGTTCCTGGTGACGACGGGTCGGCGTTTGCGCGACGGCGGCTGGCCGCAAGGCGTCGATACCGTGGTGGTGATGCTCGACGGCGGCACGGCGTTTCAGTCGCTCGATCCGGCCGGGCTCCACATTTGGTGGGGGGCCTATCTCGGCATGCCCGATCAGATCATCATGTCCGGCGTGCTGGCCGAGGTCGGCCCGCGCATCGTCGCGTCGCGGCAAGAGGCGCGTGAGCGGCACGGCTGGATCATGGACAGTTACATTCTCAAGCGAAGGCGTTGAGGCAGCATGCTTCCCGAATGGGTTTACCGGAACTGCCCCGAGATCTCCGCAGTCCATCGCGAGGCGGCCGCTACGCGGCAGGCGCAACTGACGAAGCCGACCGGCGCGCTCGGCCGGCTCGAGCAGCTCGCGATCGAGCTTGCGGGCTTGCAAGCGACTGAGCGGCCGCGTGCGGCGCGCGTGCCGATCATCATCTTCGCGGGCGATCACGGCATCGTCGCGCAAGGCGTGTCGGCCTATCCGCAAGCCGTGACCATCGCGATGATGGCGAATTTTGCGGCAGGCGGCGCCGCGATCTCGGTGCTGGCACGTAACCTGGGTTCGAGCCTGGAGGTGATCGACGCGGGCACGCTGGCCCTGGGGGAGATGGCGGGCGTCGTCACCGACAAGCCGCGCAGCGGCACGCGCGATTTCAGCGTCGAGGCTGCGCTCACGCCGGCGGAATTGGCCTTCGCCTTCGAAGCCGGCAAGCGCGCGGTGGTGCGCGCCGAGGCCAGTCAGCCCGATTTGCTGATCTTCGGCGAGATGGGCATCGGCAACACCACGACGTCAGCGGCGATCGCGGCGAGCCTGCTCGGCGTGAGCGCCGAGGAGATCGCGGGCAGCGGCACCGGCGTCGATGCATTGGGCCGCGCGCACAAGGCGCGGGTGATCGATGCGGCGATTGCACGCCACGGCGTTGCCGGAGCCTCGGCCGAGAAGATCCTGTGCGCCGTCGGCGGCCTCGAGATCGCGGCGATCTCAGGTGCAATCATTGCGGCCGCGCAGAGCCGCATCCCTGTGCTGATCGACGGCTTCATCGTGTCGGTCGCGGCCCTGGCAGCAGTGCGGCTCAATCCGTCGTGCCAGCCTTACCTGTTGCCCTCGCATCAATCGGCAGAGCAGGGGCATCGCCTCGTGCTTCGAGCCCTGGACGTGCAGCCGCTGATCAGCCTCGATCTCAGGCTTGGCGAAGGATCGGGTGCGGCCATCGCGCTGCCGCTGGTCCGCTCGGCCTGTGCGCTTCACAACGGAATGGCGACGTTCGCACAGGCCAACGTACCGGATCGGCCTAGCTGATGCGCTGATTGACGGAAACGACGCGCCAGCCGTTCGCGAGCCGATCGATCCGGGTGAGCGACAGCGGATCGATCACGAAGCGCAAGGCGGCTTGCGGTGTCAGGTCCAGCGCGATGCAGAGCGCGGCGCGGATGGTGCCGGAATGTACGACCAGCGCTGCGGAGCCTGCGCCAATCCGCGACAGACCCAGCCGGACGCGCGCGACCTGATCGACAAAGCTTTCGCCGTTCGGCGGCCGTCCGCGCGCCGGATCGCGCCAGAACTGCGGATAGGCATCGCCACCGGTCGCGGCGAGCTCGTCATGCCGATGGCCGGTCCAGTCACCGAAATCCTGCTCGCGGAATTCGCTGACCAACTCCGGTGCGAGCCCCAGTGCGCGCGCCGTCTCGACCGTGCGCCGCGACGGGCTGGCATAGCTGGTGGCGTCCGGCGGCAAGCGCTGCCGCAGAGCCGCCAATGCCGCGTGATCGCCGAGATCGGCCCGCGCATCGTCTGCATGGATCGCTCCGGCCGCGCCCTCGACGGCCGCATGCCGTATCAACCAGAGGAGGGTCTCGCCTTCCATGCTTATCTCCAAGGAAGTTGGTCGCTGTGGCCACAACGCCGCAACTGCCACATTGACTCTGTCCTGGTGGTAATCCTAGATGCTCGTGACGGTTTTCCCGAGAGGGAATGAAAAGGGAATGCGGTGCGGGGCGTTGTCCCCAATACCGTGGCTGCCCCCGCAACTGTGAGCGGATAATCCTTCGTCACGAGCCACTGGGTCCTCGGTCCCGGGAAGGCGACGAAGCGGTCATGACCCGCGAGCCAGGAGACCTGCCGTCAGCCGTGGTCACACGCGAAGATGTCGGTCGGGGAGTACAGACATTCGGCTTCATCGGACGGCTCAAGGCCAAGGGTGAGACCTCGTTCGCTGTGACGTGCCACTGACGTCATACCGAGGTCCTATACCGTGTCTTCCATCCGTAACGTACGACCGCGCCGCTTCCCGCTTGCCTCCGTCGCATTCACATTACTTGCCGTTGTTGATCTGCCGGCCGCACTGGCGCAGCAAGCCCGGGAGCCGCTGCCGCCCGTCGAGGTATCGCCCGCCCAACCGCGCAAGCCGGCTGCCCGGGACGCACCGGGCGCGCGTCGCGCGGCAGCGCGCAGGGCGGCGGCTGTATCCGCAGCACCAAAACCCGCCACGCCGGATGCGACGGCGCAAACGCCGCTCAACAGCAATGCCGTTGCCGAAAGTGCGTCACGGCTCGGCCTGACGGTGCGGCAGACGCCCGCGACGGTCGAGGTGATCTCCGCCGAGACCATGCGCGAGCAGGGTTATCGAACAGTGTCCGAGGTGGCGCAGGGCGCCGTCGGCGTCACCTCCGGCGACAATCCTGCTGAACCTTCTGCCTTCTCGATGCGCGGCTTCACCAACAGCCAGATCAACACGCTCTACAACGGCATCAAGATCGGTCCGCAGAACATGACCTCGCGGATCGTCGACACCGCCAATCTGGAGGCCGTGGAATTCCTGAAAGGTCCGGCCTCGCTGATCTCGGGCGAGGGCGCCGCGGGCGGCGCGATCAACTTCGTCACCAAGCAGCCGCATACCGGAGCGATCCGCAACGAGGCGGATTTCTCCTGGGACTCGCTGAATTCGTTCCGTGCGCATTATGGTTCCGGCGGCAGCACGAACGTGCAGGGGCTCGACTATCGCTTCGACATCAGCCGTTCCGCGCTCAACGGCTTCGCCGACGACACAAACGTCAAGACGCTCAGTGCGTCCGGCCAGCTCAATTACCGTGTCTCCGACAGTCTCAAGATCTGGGGCGCGGTCGAGTACCGCGAGGATCGCTCCAAAGCCTATTGGGGCGCGCCGCTGGTGCCGGTCGCGTTCAGCGGTTCGCACGCGACGAGCGGGATCGTGTCCGGCAATTACATCTCGAACTACAACGGCACCAATCTCGGTGCGGTCACGATCGACGACCGCACCTTCAACACCAATTACAACGTCCTCGATAACCGCAACGTCGCCCAGGAAGTGTGGTTGCGCGGCGGCTTCGAGCTGAAGCTGGCGCCCGACCTGACGCTGAAGAGCCAGGCCTATGGTTACGGCGCAGAACGGACCTGGTTCAACAACGAAGTCGAGGCGTTCAACTCGACCACGAACCTCGTCGATCGCGAGCGCTTCTATGTCGCACACAGCCAGCGTCTGGTCGGCAACATTACCGACCTGATCTGGGACACCGATCTCGCGGGCTTCGACAACCGGCTGGTCACGACGCTCTCGTCGAGCTATCTCGATTTCGTAAGGCCGGGCGCGGCAAATTTTCCAGGCGATTCCGTTTCGCTGGTCGATCCCAACCGCGGCTTTTACGGTCTGCTCACGACGCAGCAGCAGACCGCGCGCATCGACAACGAGGCGCTGTCGTTCGAGGACCGGTTGAAGCTGACACGCAGTTTCGCGCTGATCGGCGGCCTGCGTGTCGAGCACATCGGGCTCGACCGCAACTGGACCGACAAGAACGGGTTAGAGAAGGCAGGCTTTCCCTTCACGAAAGACTGGGCGCCGGTCACCGGCCGCATCGGCTACACCTGGGAGGCCGTTCCCGGCCTGACCTTCTTCAGCCAGTACGCCACTGGCGCCGACATCGCGGCCAACAACATCTTCCTGCTCGGGCCGACCCAGCCGCTCGACCTGACCACCGCGCGCACCTACGAGACCGGCGTCAAGCACCTGTTCTGGGACAACCGGGCGGAATGGTCGTTCTCGGCCTACGACATCCTGCGCAAGAATGTCTATGCGGCGGCCGGCGGGCGGGCGCTCAATATCGCCGGGCGGCAGGAATCGAAGGGCGTCGAGCTCGCCGCCTCGGTGCGACCGATCGAGCCGCTGCGGCTGTGGGGCAACATCGCCTATGTCGATGCGCGCTATGCCGACTACAATTTCGTCGGTGGCTCGTTCTCCGGCAACACGCCGCCGAACGTGCCGCGCATCGTCGCGAATGCCGGTGCGTCGTACCGGTTCTTCACGCCATGGCCGGTAGAGCTCGGCATCGTCGGCCGGCATGTCGGCGACCGCTACAACACCGACGCCAACACGGTGACGATGAACGCCTACACGGTCGGCGACGTCTACGCCTTCGTCGATATCCCGAAGACCGTCTTCAATGCCGTCGACCAGGCCCGCCTGGCCTTCCGTGTCCGCAACATCACCGACAAGCGCTACGCGATCTGGGGCGATCCGTTCTATCCCGATCAGATCCTGCTGGGCGCGCCGCGCACCTACGAGATCTCGGCGGCGTTCAAATGGTGAGGCCTTGAGCGTATGATGGGCGCGATCGTCCTCTCGCATCGCTGGCTCGGGATCGCGTTCTGCCTGCTGTTCGCGATGTGGTTCGCGAGTGGAATCGTGATGCACTTCGTTCCGTTTCCGTCGCTGACGGAAGCGGAGCGATTTTCTGGACTCACGCCAGTGGATCGCGACGGGGCAAGGATCTCGGTCGTGGATGCCGTTGCGGCGAGCGGGATCGCCGATGCCACGCGTGTTCGGCTGATCCAGCGGAGCGACGGCGCGGTCTACATCGTCTCGGGTCCCTCGCGTCAGCGCGCGATCCGCGCGGCCGACGGGAGCGACGCGTCGGTGAAATCCGCCGATGTCGCACTGGCCGTTGCGCAGGCTCATGCACGCCAGCGCGAGATCGATGCCTCGCATGCGACGATCGTCGGCCGTGCGGATTACGATCAGTGGAGCGTACCGAACGGCTTCGATCGTCATCGCCCCCTATTTCGCGTGGCCCTCGGCGATGCGGCGGGGACGGAAGTCTACGTCTCGTCGCTCACCGGTGAGATCGTCTTGGATGCGACGAGGCGCGAGCGCGGGTGGAATCTTGCCGGCAGCGTGCTGCACTGGATCTATCCGACCGTTGTGAGAAGCAACTGGGCGCTATGGGATCGGATGGTGTGGTCGCTATCGCTGCTGGCCCTGATCGCGGCTGTGCTGGGTGCTGTACTCGGGATCGTGCGGATCAGGATTCACAAGAGGCAAATCTCCTCGCCTTATCGTGGCTGGCACGTCTTGCATCACCTGCTCGGCTTGACAACGGCGGTCTTCGTGCTGACCTGGATCTTCAGCGGCTGGCTCTCGATGGATCACGGGCGGCTGTTCTCGCGCGGGCAATTGACCGCGACAGAGGCCGGCCCAATGAACGCCGCCCCGGATTGGCGCGAGGCCTCGTCGCTCGATCGGCAGCCAATATCTCCGGCGGCTCGCGAGGCGGAATGGTTCGCCTTCCGCGGCCACGTCTATCGGCGCGATCGGGTTGCCCTCGGCCGTCAGACTTTGATCAGGAGAGGGGATGCGCCGCAGGATGGACTCACGGGATTCCTTGATGTGCACGAGATTCAGGCTCTGACGGCGCGCCTTGCGGTCGGCTGCGGCCCACCGTCCGTCCTTCCTGATAACGACGACTACCCCGCGCTCTCCACAATACCGGGTGCACCAGTCTACCGCTCGCGCTGTGGCGGCGATCTCTGGTTCGACATTGATGGCGCCGATGGCGGCATGCTGCAAAGACTGGATCCGTCGCGGCGCGCCTACCGCTGGCTTTACAGTGCATTGCACACGCTCGACTTCCCGGTCTTAGTGGCCCACCCGCGCATTCGTGATGTCGTGATCGTCGGCCTCTGTATGCTCGGGCTGGCATTCTCCATCACCGGCATCATCATTGGCTGGCGGCGCTTGCGGTCGTCGCTGGCTGCCTGAATTTGAGGCGCAACTGCGGCTCGATACGGTCGGGTCAGCAGATCAGCAATGCCCTTGCGGCCAATCGTCATTGACGCCTTTTCGCCGGCCGCCTTTCGGTGTAGCTCTGCGCTCGCTCGAAACGGCGGCAGTAACCCCGTCGACGACCGAAATCATGCAGGAGACAGCAAGGATGTACCCGAAAGTTCAGATGTTCATCGCCGGCGAGTGGACCGATGGGTCGTCCGGCAAGTCGGAGGACATCCTCAATCCCGCCACCGGCCAGCCAATCGGCAAGACCCCGCACGCCTCGCGCGCGGATCTCGACCGCGCGCTGGACGCGGCCAAAGCCGGCTTCGACATCTGGCGCAAGACCTCGCCGTTCGACCGTTACAAGCTGATGCGCAAGGCCGCCGACATCATCCGCTCGCGCGCCGCCGAGATCGCGCCCGTGATGACCATGGAGCAGGGCAAGCCCGTGGTGGAAGCGCAGGGCGAGACCATGCTGGCCGGCGACCTCATCGACTGGTTCGCGGAAGAAGCGCGCCGCGCCTATGGCCGCATCGTGCCGCCGCGGATGGGCAATGTCTCCCAACTCGTGACCAAGGAGCCGGTCGGCCCGGTCGCAGCCTTCACGCCCTGGAATTTCCCGATCAACCAGGCCGTGCGAAAGATCTCGGCCGCGCTCGCCGCCGGCTGCTCGATCATCGTCAAGGGGCCGGAAGAGACCCCGGCGAGTTGCATGGAGCTGGTGCGCGCCTATGCGGATGCGGGCATTCCTGCCGGCGTCGTCCAGCTGGTGTTCGGTGTGCCGGCTGAAGTGTCGGAATATCTCATCCCGCATCCGATCATCCGCAAGATCAGCTTCACCGGCTCGACCGCGGTCGGCAAGCATCTGGCCGCGCTCGCCGGCCTGCACATGAAACGCGTCACTATGGAGCTCGGCGGCCATGCGCCGGCGATCGTGTTCGCGGATGCCGACCTCGATAACGCCGCAAAGATCCTGTCGGCCAACAAGTTCCGCAACGCCGGCCAGGTCTGCGTCTCGCCAACGCGCTTCCTGGTGCATGAGAGCGTCTACCAGCCCTTCGTCGACAAGTTCGTCGCTGCGGCCAAGGGCCTCAAGGTTGGCAACGGTCTCGACAAGGACACCCGTATGGGCCCGCTGGCGAACCCGCGCCGCGTCGACGCCATGGAAGGCTTCGTCTCCGACGCGGTCCAGCGCGGCGCCAAGGTCAAGACCGGCGGCAAGCGCATCGGCAACGAAGGCTTCTTCTTCGAGCCGACGGTGCTGACCGACGTGCCGCGCGATGCGCGCATCATGAACGAGGAGCCGTTCGGCCCGCTGGCGCCGATCACCTCCTTCCGTAGCTATGACGAGGTGGTGGCCGAAGCCAACCGTCTGCCGTACGGCCTGGCGGCCTATGCCTACACCACCTCGACCAAGACGATGCAGGCCATCGGTGCCGACATCGAGAGCGGCATGGTCTCGATCAACCATCACGGCCTCGCGCTGCCCGAAGTGCCGTTCGGCGGCATCAAGGATTCCGGCTACGGCTCCGAAGGCGGACTCGAGGCGATCGAAGGTTATCTCAACACGAAGTTCGTCACCCAGGCGAGCGTGTAACGAAAGACGCGGTGTCGGTCCGGGGCGCGCCAATTGGCGCGCACCGGAATGACGATGAGTGGTGGTGTTCGCTAGCCCGGATGAGCGAAGCGACATCCGGGACTCCAATCGCGGTTGTCCTGGGTATCGCTTCGCTCACCCGGGTTATGATCTTCTGCGTTGCCTGACGGGCGAGACATGGACAACAGCCGCCACCCGAGCAAGCGCGTATCCCTGGCGGGAATGCACATCGACCGGACCTCGGCCGTGCCACTGCATTTGCCCGCGATTGCGGAGCGAGATCGCGAACTTCCTCGGCTCGGTGCGCGGTCTCGTTTGCTCGCCGGAAGAGGTCGTCGTCACCTCCGGCACATCGGGCGCACTGGATTTTTGCAGCCGGATGATCCTCGATCCCGGCGATGAGGTCTGGATCGAGGAGCCCGGCTTCGTCGAGGCGCGATGGGCGCTCACCGCGGCCGGCGCAAAGCTCGTTCCTGTACCGGTCGACGACAAGGGGCTGGTCGTCTCGGAGGGAGTTCGGCGCGCACCACGCGCGCGGCTGATCGTGGTCACGCCGTCGCATCAATATCCGCTCGGCGTCAGCATGGGGCTGGAGCGGCGGCTCGAGCTGCTCGACTGGGCGAACAAGAACGACATCTGGGTGATCGAGGACGCTGCTCCGCTGCTTACGAGAATCGCAGCCTGCATCGGCGGCGCTTCTCTCAACGCATCATCCGATCCTGCCAAGACGCTCTCTTGCTGATCCTACAATAAAGAGGGGCTGAGCCGACTCCCGTGCATAGCTGATAGGCACCGCGGATATCCCGCGCTGCCGATTGATCGCCTGCAAATTAGACAGCTGATCTTGGTCGCTTGGATTGCAGTGCATTAGGCATCGCGATTTGCTCAGAGAAATCCGTGTTGCGCTGCACGTTTCTGGCGTGGAACGGCGCGCGCTCGCGTGCCGTCTGGGCAGGCACGGCTGCACCAAAACGTGCATCAGGTTGCGCCGTACGCCGCGCCGGCTGCTTGCTGGCCCAGCGAACTGCGGCAACTCTGGCCCTATCGGAGGCCACGGCTCTGTCGCACGCTCGCAGACGATGGCATGACAGGGGATGCATGATGAGCGCTCTCGGTTCGGCATTCGAGGTGGTGATGGACGGGCAGAAGCCGGCGTCCGGTTCGGACGTTGCGCGTAGCTGACCTCCAGACATGAGCGCTTTCGAAAATCACTGGGAAGTCGGCACCGACATAGGTGGCACTTTTACCGACATCATCGCCATCAGGCGCGATACCGCAGAGGCCCGGATCGCAAAGGTGCCGTCGCGCCCACAGGCGCCGGTTCAGGCAATGCTGGAGGCGATCGAGGCGGTGGGCCTGCGCAAGAGCGAGGTCAAGCGCTTCGTCCATGGCACCACGCGCGTGACCAACGCGATCGTCGAGAACCGGCTGCCGAAGGTGGCGCTGGTGGCGACCGAAGGATTTGCCGATGTGCTGGAGATCGCGCGCTATCGCCGCCGCGATCTTTATCGTCTCGACATTGCGCCGAAATCGCCGCCTTTGGTGCCGCCCGAACGCTGCTTCGGGCTCGCCGAGCGCCTCGATCACGAGGGCCGGGTGCTGAAGGCATTGGAGGAAGCGGAGATCGAGCGTCTGCTGGCCTGGCTGAAGGAGACCGGCGTTCAGAGCGTCGCGGTCGCTCTGCTTCACGCTTATGCCAATCCGGTGCATGAAAAGATGCTGGGTGAGCGGCTCAAGGATGTCGTCGCTCATGTCTCGCTCTCGCACGAGGTCAATCCCGAGGCGCGCGAATATGAGCGGACCTCCGCGACCGTATTCAATGCCGCCGCGATGCCGATCGCGGTCGAATATCTGAGCGAGTTGGAGCAGCGGCTGCCGATCGGGCCCGGCTTGCAGGTGTTTCATTCGGCCGGCGCGATGGTTCCGATTTCGGCGGTGAAGCGACGGCCCTTGGTGATGGCGATGTCGGGCCCGGCCGCTGGTGTCTCGGCTTCCGTCAGCATCGCGCGCCAGCTCGGCGCCTCGCGGATGCTGACATTTGACATGGGCGGCACCACGACCGACGTCTGCCTCATCGTGGATGGGCAGGCCGAGATGACCGACGGCCGCATGCTCGGCGACAAGCCGCTGCGCCAGCCTATGCTCGCGGTTCATTCCATCGGCGCGGGTGGCGGATCGATCGTGCGTAACGGTCCCGGCGGCCTGGCGGTCGGGCCGGAGAGCGCCGGCTCCGAGCCCGGACCGGCCTGCTACGGCCGCGGCGGCACGGAGCCGACAATCACCGATGCCAATGCCGTGCTCGGCTATCTCAATCCCGAGACCAAGCTTGGTGACCGCATCGGGATCGACATCGCGGCCGCAAAGCGCGTCATCGAGCCGATCGCGCGCGCGCTCGGACTGAGCCTCACCGAAACCGCGCTCGGCATCATCAAGGTCGCGAACGCGACCATGGCCCGCGCGCTCCGCCGTGTCACGGTCGAGCGCGGCATCGACGGTCGCGACTGCACGCTGCTCGCGTTCGGCGGCGGCGGCCCGATGCATGCGGCCGGTCTCGCCGATCTCTACGGGATCGCAGAGGTCGTCGTGCCCAGCGCCTCGAGTGCGTTCTCGGCGCTGGGCTGCCTCACCGCCGATTTCAGCTTCCTGCAGCAGCAGACCCTTCGCGCCGCCCTCGACGGCATCGATTTCGCGCGCGTGTCGGAGCGAATCGAGGCCTTGACTGCCGATGCCTCGGCACCGCTTCTCGCCAACGGCGTTGCGAAGGCGGAGATCCAGGTCGAGTTGGTGGCCTTGATGCGCTATGCCGCGCAGAATGACGCCATTCCGGTGCCTTTCGTGCTGCCGCTCGATTTCGCCAGGCTGAAGCTGGATTTCCTGGCGCGGCATCACGCGCTGTTCGGCTATGCGACCGGTGAGCCTTGCGTGATTGAATCCGTGCGGGTTCAGGCCCGCCGCCCATCGACGACTGTCGTGAGCCGGCCGGCCACGGCAGCGAGGGCGGAGTCCAGGGATACGCGCAGCTGCTCGTTCGACGGCGTCCACGAGATCGCGACAGCAATCATCGACCGCGCCGCGCTCACGGAGACCGTCAGCGGTCCGGCCATCATCGAAGATGCGTGGTCGACTGTGGTAGTGCCGCCGGGCTGGCAGGCAAAGCCTGATACCGCCGGCAATCTATTCCTGACGCGGGGGGCGGCATGAAGCTCGATCCGTTCGTCGTCGAGGTTATCAGGCACGGGCTCTCGGCCGCGGCCGAGGAGATGAGCCTGGTGATGACGCGCTCGGCGCGCTCGCCGCTGCTGCGCGAGGCCGGCGACCTGTCGTCGGCGATCACCGATGGCTACGGCGGCCTGGTCGGGCAGGGTCGCGACATTCCGATCCATCTCGGCGCGATGGCCTACACCATCCCGGAGTTACTGAAGGTGATGCCGCGCGACAGCCTGAATGACGGCGACGTCGTGATCTATAATGTCGGCGCGCTCGGCGGCAATCATCTCAATGACGTCAAGGTCGTGCGGCCCGTCTTCTTCGAGGGCGAGATCGTGGCCTTCGCGGTCAGCCTCGCGCACTGGCCCGATATCGGCGGCACCTGGCCTGGCAGCTATTTTGCCAAGGCCATCGACACGTTCCAGGAGGCGATGCGGATTCCGCCGGTGCTGATCGCGACCGCGGCCGGCCTCAACCTGCCGATCGTGCAGCTGCTCAAGGCCAATGTCCGCGACGCCGAATCCTGCGAGGGCGATCTTCTGGCGCAAATCGCGGCGACCAAAGCCGGCGAAAAGCGCATTATCGAGCTCTGCCGCGAGCATGGCAAGGCCGTCTTCGTGGCGACGCAATCGCGCCTGCACGATCTCTCCGAGATCGAGATGCGCGAGGCGTTGCGCGACCTGCCGGACGGCGTCTACGAAGGCGAGGACTACCTCGACGACGGCAGCGCGAACAACGCGCCGGCGCGTATCCACGTCAAGATCACCATTCGCGGCGACGAGGCGATCTTTGACCTCTCCGAAAGCTGCGACCGCGTCTCCAATTTTTGCAACACGACGCCATTCATGGCGCGCTCGGCTGTCGCCTATGCCGCGCGCATCATGAGCGGACGCGACATGCAGCAGAACGCCGGCGCGCTGCGGCCTCTGACCATCATCACGCGCCCGGGCTCGATCCTCGAGCCCGGCTGGACCGCCTCCGTTGCCGCCGGCAACCACGAGACCTCCATGCGCATCGTCGATGCGATTTTCCGCGCCATGCAGGGCACCATTCCCGAGCGCCTGTCGGCGGGCGGGGCGACCACCGCGGGCGTGCTGTTCTTTGCCGAGCCGCGGCCGAACGGATCGTGGAAGATGCTCTACGAGGTCCATGGCGGCGGCGAAGGCGCGCGGCACGATCGGGCCGGCACCTCCGCAACCCGGGTGCATCTGTCCAACACGTCGAACACGCCGGTCGAGGTGATCGAGGCGAATTATGCGATCCGGCTCGAGCAGCAGGCCATCCGCCGGCGGTCCGGTGGCGCAGGGGTCCATCGCGGTGGCGACGGCTCGGTCCGCACCTATCGTATCCTCGCGCCCTCGATGCACCTGACCACTTGCATCGAGCGGATGGTGATTGCGCCCTGGGGCATGCAGGGTGGCGAATCCGGCAGGGCCTGCCGCATCTCGCTGGTCAGGCAGGGCGCGAACATCGCGATCGACGGCAAATCGAACCTGGTGTTGCAGCAAGACGATCTCGTCACGATCGAGATGTGCGGCGGCGGCGGTTACGGCGCCGTGGCCGCAGAGTAAGGAGACCCGCGATGAGCAGATTGTTGCGAACCGGGCTGAATGCGGGCGAGGCCGCGCCGATGGCCGTGGTCGGCGGCGAGGGCGTCTACTTCCACCTGTCCGACGGCCGCAAGCTGATCGACGGCAGCAACACCGGCGGCGGTCTCGGCCATCGCCATCCCGCGATGGTGGAGGCGATCCGCCGCGCGGCGGACACGCCCGTCGTCAACGAAGGCTGGACCTGGGTCGGCCGCGAGCAGGCCGCCGATGATCTGATGGCGACCGCCTTTGCGGGCGAAGAGGACTGGGTCGGCGCGGTCCGCTTCTGCATCAGCGGCAGCGAGGCGAACGACATGGCGTTGTCGCTCTGCCAGGCGCTGACGCAGCGCTCGGCCCTCGCAACGCGCGAGCGCGCCTATCACGGCATCACCGGCCTGTCGCGCAGCATGACCGTGCAGCCGCAATGGCACGGAGGCCTCGCCGTGCACGCAGGCGGCTCGAAGCTGCCGGCGCCGATGGCGCCGGTGCGGATCCTGCCGGCGCCGGATGGTGCCATTTATGGCGCGCCGGCCAATAATTCCCCGCCGAGCGAATATCTCGCCGATGCCACGCGTCTGCTCTCGGACACGGCGGCGACGATCATCGATTACACGCAAGGAGGCATCTATTACGACAGCGCCTATCAGGACGAGGTGGCGCGCTGCGCGCGGCAGGCGGGCTCGTACTGGATCGCCGACGAGGTCGTCACCGGCGCAGGCCGAGCCGGCCGCTGGTTCGCGTTCCAGGGCGCGCGGAGCCGCCCCGACATCGTCACTCTCGGCAAATCGCTCGGCGGCGGCGCGGCAGCGGTGGCTGCGGTCGTGGTGTCCAAGGACATCGTCGAGCGGCTCAAGGGCACGAGCTGGCAGAACTACGGCACGCTGCGCGGCCATCCGATCAGCATGGCGGCCGTCAGCGCCTATTTGAAGGTCGTCAGCGACGACAATATTCTGGAGCACGTGCAAGACCTGGAGAAGCTGTTCACCGGTCGCCTGCTTGCGATCGCGCAAAAGCATCCGAGCGTGCGGCGCGTCGCGGGGCAGGGACTGCACTGGACTGTGGAGTTGCACGGCCCGGACTGGCGCACCTGGCACGCCGACACCACCGAGGTGCCGATCGCCTCACGCGTTGCGGAGCGCGCGCTGGAGGCGGGTGCGGTGATCGGGACGAGCGGCGAGCAGACCTCGCTGTTCCTGGCACCGCCGCTGGTGATCTCCGAGCGCGAGGCAACGCTGCTGCTCGATGCGCTCGACCACGGTCTCGATATTGCTGACGAGGAGCACGGGTGAATGCAGGTCATGCAAAGCGTATCTTGCCGTCTCGCACGCCGCAGGCTGGAAATTTCGGGCGATGCTGCGTTAAGCTGCGCGCGCCGGCACATCGTTGAAATTGTGGCTTCTGCCTAAGACATCTTCTACCAAGACATCTTCTACCAAGACATCTTCTACCAAGACATCACCAGGAATTCACTGATGCGTATCGTCAATGTTGCTGCCGCCCAGATGGGCCCGATCCAGAGGGCCGACAGCCGCGAGGCCGTGGTCAAGCGCATGATCGCGCTGATGGACGAGGCCAAGAGCAAGGGTGCCGACCTCATCGTCTATCCTGAGTTGGCGCTGACGACGTTCTTCCCGCGCTGGTACGTGGAGGATCGCTCCGAGTTCGACATCTGGTTCGAGCGCGAGATGCCGAACACGGCGACGAAGCCGCTGTTCGAGCGTGCGGCGCAGCACGGGATGGCGATGAATTTCGGCTATGCGGAGCTGACGCCAGACGGCCATCACTTCAACACCGCGATCCTCACGGATAAATCCGGCAATATCATCGGCAAATACCGCAAGGTCCATTTGCCCGGTCACGTCGAGTACGACACCAAGCGCTCGCATCAGCATCTGGAGAAGCGCTATTTCGAGCCGGGCGATCTCGGCTTCAACGTCTGGCGTACGCTGGGCGGTATCATCGGCATGGCCATCTGCAACGATCGCCGCTGGCCGGAGACCTATCGGGTCATGGGCTTGCAGGGCGTCGAGATGGTGCTGATCGGCTACAATACGCCTTCCGTGAATGCGGAAAGAAGCGAGGAGGGCGTCGAGAAGCGCCTGTTCCACAACCGCCTCTCGGTGCAGGCCGGTGCCTACCAGAACTCGACCTGGGTGGTCGCGGTGGCCAAGGCCGGCGTCGAGGACGGCCACCCGCTGTTCGGCGGCAGCCTGATCGTTGATCCCAACGGCGAGATCGTCGCCGAAGCCAAGACCGAGGACGACGAGGTTCTGGTCCACGCGTGCGACCTCGACGCCACCACCTTCGGCAAGACAACGATTTTCGATTTCGCGCGGCACCGCCGCGTCGAGCATTATGGCCTGATCACCAGCCAGACCGGCGCGGTGCCGCCGCCGGAGACGTGAGGCCGATGGTGGACAAGGGCATCCCGCTGCGTGAACTCGATCCGCGCGATCGCTACAAGCTGCTTTGCGGCGTGGTCGTGCCGCGGCCGATCGCGCTGGTCACGACGCTGGACGAGAATGGTGCGGTCAACGCCGCGCCGTTCAGCTTCTTCAACGTGTTCTCGGAGAATCCAGCGCTGATCGTGCTCGGGCTCCAGCACAAGCCGGATCGCTCGCCGAAGGACACGACCCGCAACATCCATCGCGACGGCGAGTTCGTGGTGCACATGGTCGATGAGGCGCTGTCGGTGGCGATGAACGACTGCGCCGTCGATTTTCCCTCCGGCGACAGCGAGGTCGCCGCGACCGGGCTTGCGACGCTTCCCTCGATCGATGTGAAGGTGCCGCGCCTCGCCGCCGCGCCCTTCGCGCTGGAATGCCGGCGCCACGTCGTGCTGAACTTCTCTCCGGATCGTGAGCTCCTGGTCGGCGAGGTGCTCAGGGTGCACGCGCGTGAGGGGCTCGTCGACACCGCCAACATGTATGTCGATCTCGACGCCTACCGGCCGATCGGCCGCATGTTCGGCAATCTCTACACCACGCAGCGGGATACGTTTGCTTTGACGCGCGAGAGCCATGCGCAATGGCTCGCGCGCCAAGTTGCCAAAGAGCTGAAGGACGCCTAGTGGGCCGAGAACTGCACCGTACCCAGCGCCATGGTGACGGCCGCCTGTGTCGGGTCGATCACGGGAATGCGCAACGCGTCTTCGAGCGGGCGGCGGTGGCGCGCCATGCCGGCGCAGCCCATCACGATGGCGCGGGCGCCGTCCTCGTCGCGCAGCGCGCGACCGACCTCGATCATCTTGGCCAGCGTGCCTTCACCGGAGGCCGTTTCCGCAACGCTCATGTTCAGCGGCCGCTCGCCGGCAAGGCGCTCGGTCAGTCCCATCTGCCTGAGATAGCGCATGTGCCGCGCGATCGAACGCTGCGCAATTGCGATGACGCCGAAGGTCTCGGCGCGGGAAAGCGCCGTCAGCACGCCGCACTCGGCGATGCCGAACACGGGGCGGTCGGTGCCTTCGCGGCAGACCTGAAGCCCGGGATCGCTGTAGCAGGCGATGACGAAGGCGGCCGAGCCGTTGTCGCTTTCGACGAGCTTTCGCAGCGGCATCGCAACGCTGTCGACGTCCGTCTGGCTTTCGATGCCGAAGGGACCCTCGGCCAGCGTCTGGCAGACCAGCTCCGGCCCGCCTTCGAAATCGAGCGGCTTCAGCGCATCCTCCAGCCCTCGCGTGACCGCAGGATTGGAATTCGGATTGATGACGAGAATGCGCGGACGGGACATCATGGTCTTCCTGCGAAATTGCAATTGCGTGCCTTGAGTCTATCACGGAGTGCCTCATGACTGAACCCGCTTACGACCTGATCATCCGCGGCGGCCGTGTCGCGACCACGACCGACGTCTTCGAGGCCGACGTCGCCATATCAGGCGAAACCATCGCCGCCGTCGGCCGCGGGCTTCCGGCGGCCAAGCGCGAGATCGACGCACGCGGCAAGCTGGTGTTGCCCGGCGGCGTCGACAGCCACGCCCATATCGAGCAGTTGTCGGCCGCAGGCATCATGAACGCCGACACTTTTGAGAGCGCGACGGTCTCGGCCGCGTTCGGCGGCACCACCACGGTGATCCCGTTCGCCGCCCAGCATGTCGGGATGAAGCTGCCACGGGTGGTGGAGGATTATCACGCGCTGGCGAAGAAGGGTGCGGTGATCGACTACGCCTTTCACATGATCATCGCGGATGCGACCAGGGAGACGGTGGAGGAGCACATCCCGTCGCTGGTGAAGCAGGGCCATGCGTCGATCAAGATCTTCATGACCTACGACCGGCTCAAGGTCGATGACGAGCCTTTGCTCGACATCCTGCTCGCCGCGCGCGAGTCCGGCGCGATGCTGTGTGCGCATGCCGAGAATCACGGCATCATCGCCTGGATGGTGAAGCGGCTGCTTGCGCGCGGCTACACCATGCCGAAATATCACGCCGTCAGCCACGCGCGCGTGTCGGAGGCGGAAGCGTTCACGCGCCTGATCGGCATGGCCGCGCTGATCGACCAGCCGATCATGATCTTCCATGTCTCGACCGCCGAAGGCGCCAAGGTGATCCGCGACTCGCGCGGGCAGGGGCTCAAGGTGTTCGCCGAGACCTGCCCGCAATATCTGTTCCTCACCGCCCACGATCTCGACAAGCCCGGCGCCGAAGGCGCCAAATGGATGTGCAGCCCGCCGCCGCGCACGCATGCCGACCAGGAGGCGCTGTGGCAGGCGCTCTCGCTCGGCGATCTCCAGACCATCTCCTCCGATCACGCGCCGTATCGTTACGATGAGACCGGCAAGCTGCGCGCCGGCCCCAATCCCAATTTCAAGCAGGTCGCCAACGGCCTGCCGGGGCTTGAGCTGCGGCTGCCGCTGTTGTTCGACGCGATGGTGTCGAAGGGACGGCTCGGCCTGGAAAAATTCGTCGAGCTGACCGCGACCGCGCCGGCAAAAATCTACAATCTGCATCCGCGCAAGGGCTCGATCGCGGTCGGGGCCGATGCCGATATCGCGATCTGGGATCCAAACCGCGAGGTCACGATTGCCGACGAGATGATGCACGATCTCGCCGGCTACACGCCGTTCTCGGGTCGCAAGCTGAAGGGCTGGCCGGTATCGGTGCTCTCGCGCGGCCGCGTGATCATCGACGGCAACAAGTGTCTCGCGAGCGCCGGCGGCGGAAAATTCCTGGCGCGCAGCGGCGGCGAGGCGGCAAAGCCGACCGGCCGGCTCGTCGCCGACATGGATCCGGAACGGAATTTCGGAGCAAAACTGCTGTGACGGTGGATCGCTCGCGATGAAGATCGTCATCTTCGGCGGCACCGGGTTTGTCGGCCTCAATCTTGCCGAGGTGCTGCTTGCGCGCGGACACGAGGTGACGCTGCATGATCGTTCGCCGCTGCCACCGGCTGCGCAGCGATCGCTGGCCGACTACCGCGAGCGGCTCAAGGTTGTTCAGGGCGACATCACCGACGCGCAAGGCATCGACGCCCTCATGGCACAGGGCTGCGACGCGATCGTGCTGGGCGCCGCGGTCACCGCCGGCGATGACCTCGAACGGGCATCGCCCGCGCGCGTTCTCGAAATCAACGTGATGGCGCAGATTCCCATTCTGCTTGCGGCGATCCGCCATGGTGTTCGCCGCGTCATCAATCTCTCGTCGGCGTCGGCCTACGGGGCAGCAGGTCAACGTCACCGGATATTGGACGAGGAAACGCCCTGCGATCCCGTCTCGTTCTACGCCATCAGCAAATTCACCTCCGAGCGCTCCGTAGCGCGCCATGCCGAGCTCTTTGGCGGTGATTTCCTGAGCGTGCGCTTGAGTGCCGTGTTCGGTCCTTGGGAGCGGCCCGGCTCGGTGCGAGATACGCCGAGCCTCCAGTTCCAAATCCTCGCTGCGTTCGCCCGCGGCGAACCGGCGCTCTTGCCAGCTCCTGGAATCAAAGATTGGACCTATGCGCCGGACGTCGCCGAGGCGGTGGCACTGCTGATCGAGGCCGAGCGGCCGCGCGATCGGCTTTACAATATCTCCAGCGGCGTGGCGTGGTCGGCGCTGCAATGGGGCGAGGCGTTTGCGGCCCTGCATCCCGGGCTGGAGTGCCGGCTCGTGTCTCCCGGAGAGAAGACCGTCATCAAGCTTCATGGCGGGGATCGCGCGCCGCTGTCGGTCAGGCGGATGGCCGACGAATTCGGCTGGCGCGCGCGGTTCGGCTGCGCCGAATCCGCTGCCGCGATGAGCGCCTGGTGGGTGCAGCACAAGGAGGGGATTTGACATGCGGCTGCAGGGGCGCACGGCGATCATCACGGGAGCGGGCTCGGGGATCGGCCGCGCCAGCGCAAAACTGTTCGCGGAGGAAGGCGCGCGCCTTGCTCTGGTCGATCGTGATGCTGCAGGGCTTCAAGACACGCTGAAGCTGCTGAGCGAGGCAACGACGCATGTCGGCGACGTCGGCGATGCCGCGTTCGCCGAGGCGGTTGTCGGCGATGTCGTCGCGCGGCACGGTCGGCTCGACATCCTGATGACCGCTGCGGGGTTCTCCTGCGGCGGCACGGTGCTGACCACGAGTCCGGAAGACTGGGACGCGGTGTTCCGCGCCAATGTCGGCGGCACCTGGCTGTGGGCGCGGGCCGCGGTGCCGCAGATGCAGCGGCAGAACAGCGGCTCGATCATCACGCTGGCCTCGCAGCTTGCGATCGCCGGCGGAAAGGGCAACAGCGCCTATATCGCCGCCAAGGGCGCCATCGTCAGCCTGACGCGGACGATGGCGGTGGATTTTGCAACGGACGGCATTCGCGTCAACGCGATTGCGCCGGGCGCGATCGACACGCCGATGCTTCGCCGCAGCTTCGCCCGTCACGCCAATCCAGAGGAGGTGCGTGAGGCCTCGCGCAACCGCCACGCCATGAAGCGGTTCGGCCGGGCCGAAGAGGTCGCGCAGGCCGCGTTGCATCTCGCCAGCGATGCCTCTTCGTTCACGACGGGCACCGTGATGGTGGTCGACGGAGGCTGGCTCGCGGCATGAGTGAGGCGCTCACCCAGCTCGAAACTGATATTCGCGTCGATCTGGCGCGGATCGCCCATCCCGGCGCCGCGTGGCTCGAAGCGAAAACGGGACCCGACGGCAAGCCGGCGCTGGATGTGCTCATCGTCGGCGCAGGCCAGTCGGGCATCGCCATCGGTTTCGGCCTGCTGCGCTCCCGCGTCAGCAACATCCTGCTGATCGACAAGGCCGAGGAAGGGAAGGAGGGCCCGTGGCTCACCTATGCCCGCATGCCGACGCTGCGCAGCCCAAAGGACTACACTGGTCCGGACCTCGATATCCCCAGCCTGACCTACCAGTCCTGGCATGAGGCCCGATTCGGCAAGGAGAGCTGGCAGGCACTCGACCTGATCCCGCGCGCCCATTGGGCGGCGTATCTGCTCTGGCTGCGGCGCACGATCGCCTTGCCGGTACGCAACGGTTGCGAGCTCCTTGAGATTGCGCCTGCGTCTGACGGCCTGCTCGCCGCGCGCGTGAAACGGGCAGGAGAGGTCGAGACGCTCTACGCCCGCAAGATCGTCCTGGCGACGGGGCAGGAGGGCATGGGCGGCTGGATGATTCCGGAGCAGCTCGCGCATCTGCCGGCGAGTTCGGTCGCGACCGTCGCCGACGACATCGATTTCGAAAGCCTGCGCGGCAAGCGCGTCGCCGTGATCGGCGCCGGCGCCTCTGCCTTCGACAATGCGGCAACGGCGCTGGAAGCCGGTGCCGCCGAAGTGCACCTGCTCTGCCGGCGTGCGCAGATCCAGGTGATCCAGCCCTATCGTTGGCTGACCTTCCGCGGCTTCCTGCGCCATCTCAGCGATCTCGACGATACCTGGCGCTGGCGCTTCATGCGCAAGATCCTCGAGATGCGCGAGGGATTTCCGCAACCAACCTATGACCGCTGCGCGCGGCACGCCAATTTTACGTTGCACGAGGGCGCGCCGGTCGAGGCGGCGCGCAAGACCGGCGAGGCCATCGAATTGGAGACGCCACGCGGCGCCATCACCGCCGATTTCGTCATCTGCGGCACCGGCATCGACATGAACTTTGCCGGCCGCGGCGAGCTCGCCAAGTGCGCCGGTAACATCGCGACCTGGGCCGACCGCTACCAGCCGCCCGAGGACGAGCGCAACGAACGCCTCGGCCGCTTTCCCTATCTTGCCGATGATTACGCCTTCACCGAGCTCGTGCCGGGAAAGACACCGTGGATCTCCGACATCCATCTCTTCGCCATTGCCTCCACCATGAGCTTCGGTCCGTCGGGATCCTCCATCAATGCGATGACGACCGCCGTTCCAAAGCTGGTCCACGGCCTGACGCGCGGCCTGTTCCGCGCCGATATCGCCCGCCATTGGGCCTCGCTCAGCGCCTATGACGCGCCGCAGGCCGTGGTCAAGCGGCCGGCGCGAAAAATGGGGGGATCGCTGTGACCATCTATGCGCCGCCGCGACGATTCGTCCGCAAAACGCCCGATGAGACTGGCGCGCAACTTGCTTCTCTCTTAACCTGCCTTGCTGGCGTTCTCGTTCGAAATTCAGGGAAAAACCGATGCGTTTTGTGTCTTTCAGGCCGGCGACCTCAGTGCTCGCTATCACCGCACTGTTGCTCATCGTCACCGCGCCGTCGCAAGCGCAAACCAGGGCAGAGACATTGCGCTACGTGACCGGCGCGTCCGTCAACACGCTCGATCCCAACATCCCCGGCTCGACCCGCGAGTCCTTCGCATTGAGCATGAGCACCTATGACCGTCTGGTCGCGTTCGGCCGCAAGCAGCTCAACGGCAAATGGGTGTTCGATCTCGACACGATCACGGGCGAGCTCGCCGAATCCTACGAGGTCAGCCCCGACGGCCTGAAGCTCACCTTCCGCCTGCGCAAGGACGCAAAATTCCAGGACGGCTCGCCCGTCACGGCCGAGGACGTGAAATGGTCGCTCGATCGCTGCGTCACCGCGCCGATCCTCGGCAAGGCGCAATTGCTGACGGGATCGCTGACATCGGCCGATCAGTTCAAGGTGATTGATCCCCTCACCATCGAGGTGACGCTGCCCAAGCCCGACAAGCTCGCGCTGCCCAATCTCGCCACCGTCTACCCGATGATCATCAACTCGAAAGTGGCAAAGGAGCACGCGACGGCTGACGATCCGTGGGCAACAGCCTGGCTGAAGGAGCACACCGCCGGCAGCGGCGCCTATGTGGTCGAGAGCTTCAAGCCCGGCGAGCAGGTGATCGTCAAGCGCAACGAGGACTGGAACCGCGGCTCGGCCAACAAGCCGGCCTTCTTCAAGCGCATCATCGTGCAATCGGTGCCGGAGCCCGCGACCCGCGCCAACCTCGTCGAGCGCGGCGATGCCGATCTCGTGCTCGATCTGCAGGCCAGCGACGTGCAGTCGCTGGAAGCCAAGGGCAAGCTGAAGGTGGTCTCGACGCCGCAATACAATGCGATCACCTTTGTCTCGATGAACAACCAGATCCCGCCCTTCGACAACGTCAATGTCCGCCGCGCCATCGCTTACGCGCTGCCCTATGACGACATGTTCAAGGCCGCCCTGTTCGGCCGCGGTTCGCCGCTGTTCGGCGCAACCTGGGCGGACGGCAAGCCGGCGAACGGAATCTATCCGTTCCAGCAGCCGGTGAAGCTCGACCTCGACAAGGCCAGGGAATATCTGAAGGCCGCAGGTCTCCCCGAGGGCTTCTCGACCACCTTCAGCTTCAACGTCGGCCAGGCCTCGACCGCCGAGCCGATGGCGGCTCTCGTGAAGGAATCGCTCGGCAAGATCGGGATCAAGGTCGACATCCAGAAGCTGCCGGACGCGCAGATGTCGACGCAGATCAACGAGAAGAAGCTTCCCTTCTACACGGAGGGCATCGTCGCCTGGCTGCCGTCGACCGATTACTTCTACCGCAACTTCTACACCGGCAATCAGCGCTGGAACTACTCTTCGATCAACAACCCGGAACTTGCGGCGATCGCGCAGGAAGCGCGCTTCGAGCCTGATAAGGCCAAGTATGAGGAAGCCGGCCGCAAGCTCAACGCGATGCACTTTGATCTGATGCCGCAGATCATGTTGTGGCAGCCAAACCAGGACGCCGTCATGGCGCCGTCGATCGAAGGCTACACCTACGAGTTCCATCGCCAGGTCGACTATCGCGACGTCAGCCGCAAGTGATATCGGAAAGCGAAGGAGGCTCTGAAGAGCGATGACCGGTCTTGGCGCAACGCTCGTGCGGGCGGGCAGGCGGCTTCTGTCGTCGCTGCCGGCGCTGTTCGGCGTGCTGGTCTTCACCTTCCTGCTGATGCGCGTCCTGCCCGGAGATCCCGCGGTGTTCTTCGCCTCGGGGCCCAATGCCGGCAAGGAGGAGATCGAGCTGATCCGCAAGCAGATGGGCCTCGACAGGTCGGTGCCGGAGCAGCTCGTGTTCTATCTCTCCGACATCAGCCACGGCAATCTCGGCCGCTCCATGATGACCGGCCAGCCGGTGCTGAAGGACCTGCGCGAGCGGCTGCCGGCTTCGCTGGAGCTCACCTTCACCGCGCTCCTGATCGCGCTGATTGCGGCGGTGCCGCTCGGCGTCATCGCGGCGCTACGGCCGGGGTCGGTCATCGATCACGGCGTGCGGCTGTTCTGCGCGCTCGGTGTCTGCGTGCCGACCTTCGTCTCGGGCCTGCTACTGATCTACGTATTCTATTATCTGCTCGGGCTTGCGCCTGATCCGACCGGGCGGATCGACGTCTTCACCTCGCTGCCGCCGCAGCGCACCGGCTTTCTTTCGATCGATTTCCTGCTCGCCGGCGATCTCGAGGGCTGGTGGACGGCCTGCAGGCAATTGATGCTGCCGGCGGTGAGCATGGCGCTGTTCGTGATCGCCCCGCTGGCGCGGATCACGCGGGCCTCGATGCTGGTCTCGCTCGGCAGCGATTTCGTGCGCACTGCGCGCTCGGTCGGGTTATCCTGGCGCAAGGTGGTCGTGACCTACGCGCTGCGCAATGCGATCCTGCCGGTCATCACCATCGCCGGCATCGTGTTCTCGACGATGCTGGGCGCCAACGTCCTGGTGGAGAAGGTGTTCTCTTGGCCGGGCGTTGCCTCCTATGCGCTCGATGCGCTGCTGTCCTCCGACTATGCACCGGTGCAGGGCTTCGTGCTGCTGATGGCCAGCCTGTTCGTGTTGGTCAATCTCGTGGTCGATATCTGCTACGGTATCGCCGATCCCAGGGTGTCGATCGAATGACCAGCGCCACACTTCGCCATTCGGTCTGGATCCTGCGCGGCAATCCGCTCACGGCGGTGGCTGCGGCCGGGGTGACGCTGTTCGTCCTGGTCGCGATCTTCGGACCGTGGATCGTGCCTTACGATCCGGTGGCCTCGAATGTCTCGGAGGCACTGCTGCCGCCGAGTGCGGCGCACATTGCCGGCACCGACCAGCTCGGCCGCGACGTGTTCAGCCGTCTCGTCATCGCCGCGCGGCTCGACCTTGCCATCGCAGTCTCCGCGGTCGGAATCTCCTTTGTCATCGGCGCCGTCGTCGGCGCGTTCTGCGGCTATGCGGGCGGCCGCCTCGATCGCACCGTCGGCCGTTTCGTCGATGTGATGATGGCGTTTCCACTGTTCGTGCTGGCGATGGCGATGGTCGCAGCCCTCGGCAACCGGATCGAAAACATCGTAATCGCGACCGCGATCATCAATCTTCCATTCTACATCCGCTTCGCGCGGGCCGAGGTCAACGTCCGCCGCAATGTCGGCTGGGTCGAGGCCGCGCGCGCCTGCGGCGAGAGTCACTTCTCCGTGGTGCTGCGCTTCCTGCTGCCGAACATCCTGCCGGCGATGGCGGTGCAGATCTCGCTCAATCTGGGCTGGGCCATTCTCAATGCGGCCGGCCTGTCCTTCATCGGCCTCGGCGTCAAGCCGCCGACGCCGGAATGGGGCATCATGGTCGCCGAAGGGGCGCGCTTCATCTCGACCGGACGGTGGTGGCTGGTGGCCTTTCCGGGCCTTGCGCTGATGCTGGCGGTGCTGTGCTTCAACCTCCTCGGCGACGGGATGCGGGACATCCTCGATCCCCGGATGCGCACATGAGCCAGGACCTCCTCAGGATCGACGATCTCCACGTCGCGTTCTCGACGCGGCGCGGCATGGTCGAGGCCGTGCGCGGCGTGACGCTCACGGTGAAGGCCGGTGAGATGCTCGGACTCGTCGGCGAGAGCGGCTCGGGCAAGTCGGTCACGGGCTTTGCGACGACACGGCTGCTCGATGCCGCGGGCCGCGTCACCGCCGGCAAGATCCTGTTTCGTGGGCAGGACGTCACGAAGCTCAGGGGCGATGATCTCCGACAGCTGCAGGGCGCCGCGATGTCGATGATCTTCCAGAACCCGCGAGCGGCGCTCAATCCGATCCGAGCGATCGGCCTGCAGATCGCGGACGCGATCCTTACGCACAAGCGTATCTCGAAACCGGCCGCGCGCGCCGAGGCGCTGGAGTTGTTGCGCGCCGTCCAGATCCGCGATCCCGAGCAGCGGATGAACGCCTATCCGCACGAGCTCTCCGGCGGCATGTGCCAGCGCGTCATGATCGCGATTGCGATCTCCTGCAATCCCGCACTGTTGATCGCCGACGAGCCGACCACCGGGCTCGACGTCACCACGCAGAAGGTGGTGATGGATCTCTTGGCAGATATCGCGGCCGCGCGCGGCATGGCGACGATCCTGATCACGCACGACCTCGGGCTCGCAGCGCGCTATTGCCGCCGCATCGCCGTGATGGAGCGTGGCCGCATCGTCGAGGAGGCGAGCCCGAGCACTCTCTTCAGCGCGCCACGGCACGCCTATACGAGACGCCTGGTTGCGGCGTCGCCGACGGCGACGTCACGGATCGAAGACCTCGTGACGGAAGAGGAGAGGGAGCGTTACACGGCCGTTCTCGGCAAGCCGCGGCCGACGCTCGCGCACGGCACGCCGCCGCTTCTGGAAGTACGGAAGCTCGCAAAGCGCTTCGACCAGGGCTCAGCAGCAGTCGCCGACTTCTCGATGACGATGGCCAGCGGCGAAAGTGTCGGTCTCGTCGGCGAGTCCGGCTCCGGCAAGAGCACGACTTCGCGGATGATCTGCCGCCTGATCGATCCGAGCGAAGGCGACATCGTGTTCGACGGTCAGTCGATCGGGCACGTAGCGTCGCGTGATTTTCACCGCTCGCCATTGCGCAAAAACATTCAGATGGTGTTCCAGGACCCGAACGAGAGCCTCAACCCGCGCTTCACCGCCTTCGACTGCATTGCCCACCCCTTGATGCGACTCGACGGCATGCGCGCTGGCGAAGCGCTGCGCCAACGCGTGGAAGAGTGCGCGCAGCGCGTGGGATTGCCGCTGGATCTGTTGCCGCGGTTTCCGCATCAGCTCTCCGGCGGCCAGAAAGCCCGCGTCGGCATCGCCCGCGCCATTGCCTGCCGGCCGCGGCTCCTGGTGCTGGACGAGCCGACCGCCGCGCTCGACGTCTCCGTGCAGGCGGTGGTGCTGCAACTGCTCGACCGCCTCAGGCGCGAGAACGACATCGCGCTGCTGTTCGTGAGCCATGATCTCAACGTCGTGCGCATGCTGTGCGATCGCACCATCGTGCTGCGCAATGGCGGCATCGTGGAGCAGGGCGAGAGCCGGGCTCTGTTCGAAAATCCGAAGACCGACTACACGCGCAAATTGGTCGAGGCGATCCCCCACATCGAGGCCGGGCCGGCGCTGGTGGCCGTCCTCTGAGCCCGTATCGGCCGGAACGGCGATGAGATCCCGCTGGCGAAGGCGGATTTAGTGGCATAGCATTTGCTTGCAAATGGGCTCGGTTTCACTTGCCCCATTGCCAATGAACAGCTGGCATCACGGCACTACTGGGAGGACTTGATGGATCGCAGGACCGTATTGAAGGGACTGGCCGGCGCGGGCGGTCTGGCGTTGACGGGCGGCCTGTCGGCCCCGGCGATCGCCCAGGGTGCGGCGGCACGCACCCTGCGTTTCGTGCCGCAGGCCAATCTCGCCAATTTCGATCCGATCTGGGGCACGCAGTATGTCGTGCGCAATGCGGCCGCGATGGTCTGGGACACTCTTTACGGCATTGATTCCTCGCTGCAGCCGCAACGGCAGATGGTCGAATCCGAGGAAGTGACCGACGATGGCACGACCTGGACGTTCAAACTGCGGCCGGCGCTCAAGTTCCATGACGGCGAGCCGGTGCTGAGCAAGGACGTCGTTGCAAGCCTGACGCGCTGGTCGGCGCGCGATCCCATGGGACTGATGATCAAGGCGCTGCAGCAGGAGCTCACGGCGGTCGACGACCGCACCTTCAAGTGGGTGCTCAAGCAGCCCTTCCCGAAGATGCTGTACGCGCTGGCCAAGAACAATTCGCCGTGCTGCTTCATCATGCCGGAGCGCATCGCGCAGACCGATCCGTTCAAGCAGATCACGGATTATGTCGGCTCCGGGCCGATGAAGTTCGCCAAGGGCGAATGGGTGCCCGGCGCGAAGGCCGTGTTCGAGAAATTTGCCGATTATCAGCCGCGGCAAGAGAAAGCATCGTGGCTCGCGGGCGGCAAGCAGATGCTGCTCGACCGCATCGAATGGATCGTGATGCCGGATCCGGCCACGGCAGCCGCTGCCTTGCAGAACGGCGAGGTCGATTGGTGGGAAAATCCGATTGCGGACCTCGTTCCAGTTCTGAAGAAGAACAAGAACATCAGCGTCGACATCGGCGATCCCCTCGGCAATATCGGCTCGTTCCGCATGAACCATCTGTTTCCGCCGTTCAACGACGTGCGGGCGCGGCGCGCGGTGCTGATGGCGCTCAGCCAGGAAGACTACATGCGCGCGATCGTCGGCGACGACACCGCGCTGTGGAAGCCGCTGCCCGGCTTCTTCACGCCGAATACGCCGCTCTACAGCGAAGTCGGTGGCGAGATCCTGAAGGGCAAGCGCGACTTCGATGCGGCCAAGAAGCTGCTCGCCGAGAGCGGCTATTCCGGCCAGCCCGTGACGTGCCTCGTGGCGCAGGACCAGCCGATCACCAAGGCGCAGGGCGACGTCACCGCGGACCTCTTGAAGAAGCTCGGCATGAACGTCGACTTCGTCGCGACCGATTGGGGCACGGTCGGCTCCCGCCGTGCGCAGAAGACGCCGCCGGGGCAGGGCGGTTGGAACATGTTCCACACCTGGCACGCGGGCGCGGACTGCATCAATCCGGCTCCCTACACCGCCATTCGCGCCAACGGCGACAAGGCCTGGTTCGGCTGGCCCAACAGCCCCGGCACCGAGAAGGAGGTCACGTCCTGGTTCGAGGCCAAGAACCTCGACGAGGAGAAGGCCGCCATCGGCCGCCTCAACAAGGCGGCGCTCGATGACGTCGTCTACGTGCCGACGGGCTTCTTCCTGAGCTACACCGCCTGGCGCAAGAACGTCTCCGGCATCACCAAGGGGCCGCTGCCGTTCTTCTGGGGCGTGACGAAGTCCGCATGATCGCGCGCTGAGGCCAGATGCTCTCCTACATCCTCCGTCGCATCGTCGCGACCTTGCCAGTGATGGCGATCGTCGCGCTGTTCGTGTTCAGCCTGCTCTACATCGCACCGGGTGATCCGGCCGTGGTGATCGCGGGTGACCAGGCGAGCCCGGAGGATGTGGAGCGCATCCGCCAGAGCCTCGGTCTCGATCGTCCGTTCCTGGTCCAGTTCGGAAGCTGGGTCTGGCGCATCCTGCATGGCGATCTCGGCACCTCGATCTTCACCAACCTGCCGGTTTCGGCGATGATCGGGCAGCGTCTCGAACCGACGCTGTCGCTGATGGTCGTCACACTGCTGCTCACGATCGTGGTGGCGGTGCCGCTCGGCGTGGTGGCGGCGTGGAAGGCCGGCAGCCTGATCGACCGCGTCATCATGGGCTTTGCCGTGTTCGGCTTCTCGCTGCCCGTGTTCGTGGTCGGCTACATGCTCGCCTACATCTTCGCGCTCGAGCTCGAATGGCTCCCGGTGCAAGGCTATACGCCGCTTGCGCAAGGCTTCTGGCCGTGGCTGGAAAACCTGATCCTGCCGGCGATCGCGCTCGGCTGCGTCTACATCGCGCTGGTCGCGCGCATCACGCGGGCAGCCATGCTCGAAGTGCTGCAGCAGGACTATATCCGCACCGCCAAGGCCAAAGGGCTCGGGCAGGGCGGCATCCTGTTCATTCATGCGCTGAAGAACGCGGCGGTCCCGATCGTCACCGTGATCGGGATCGGCATCGCGCTCCTGATCGGCGGTGCGGTCGTGACCGAGAGCGTGTTCGCGATTCCCGGCCTCGGCCGCCTCACGATCGATGCGATCCTGCGCCGCGACTATCCGGTGATCCAGGGCATCGTGCTGCTGTTCAGTTTCGTTTACGTCCTCGTCAATCTGATGATCGACGTCGTCTATACGCTCGTTGACCCGAGGATCCGCTATTGACCGACACCACCGTCAATCCGCAATCGCTTCCCACCGGCCTCGTTCTCGCGCCGCAACTGCCGGAAATCCTCCGGCCGGTCAAGATCCGGCGCGGCTTCGTCGGCCTCTTGCGCGGCCATCCCACCGTTGCGATCGGCGGCGTGTTGTTGCTCGCACTGGTTTTGATCGCCGTCTTCGCCCCTCATCTCGGGACGGTCGACCCGACCGCGCTTGCGCCCGCAAAGCGCACACGGGCGCCGTCGGCCGATTTCTGGTTCGGCACCGACGTGCTCGGCCGCGACATCTATTCGCGGGTGCTGTTTGGCGCGCGGGTCTCGCTCACCGTCGGCCTGTCGGTCGCGATCTTCGCGTCCGCGGCGGGTCTTGCCATCGGCATGGTCTCCGGCTTCATCCGTTGGGCCGACGGCATCCTGATGCGCTTCATGGACGGCTTGATGTCCATTCCGCCGATCCTGCTCGCGATCGCGCTGATGGCGCTGACGCGCGGCAGCGTCGGCAACGTCATCCTCGCCATCACCATCGCCGAAATCCCGCGCGTCTCGCGCCTCGTGCGCAGTGTCGTGCTGTCGCTGCGCGAGCAGCCCTATGTGGACGCGGCGGTCGCCTGCGGCACGCGCACGCCCATGATCATCTTGCGTCACATCCTGCCGAACACGGTTGCGCCGATGCTGGTGCAGGCGACCTATATCTGCGCCAGCGCCATGATCACGGAGGCGATCCTGTCCTTCATCGGCGCCGGCACGCCGCCAACCATTCCGTCCTGGGGCAACATCATGGCCGAGGGCCGCGCGCTGTGGCAGGTCAAGCCCTATATCGTGTTCTTCCCGGCGGCCTTCCTGTCCGTCACCGTTCTCGCCGTGAACCTGCTCGGCGACGGCCTTCGCGATGCGCTCGATCCGCGCTTGGCCAAGCGTCTTTAGATGTCTCGGGGCTGATCGCGATGGCGCTGCTTGAAGTCGAGAACCTCCAGACCCACTTCCGCACTCCCAGCGGCATCAACCGGGCGGTGGACGGGGTGTCCTTCCACGTCAACGAGGGCGAGACGCTGGCCATCGTCGGTGAATCCGGCTGCGGCAAATCGGTGACGTCGATGTCCCTGATGCGGCTGATCCCGGAGCCGCCGGGCAGGATCGCCGGCAGCATCCGCTTTGCCGGCAAGGATCTCCTGAAGCTGTCGGACCGCGAGATGCGCGCAATCCGCGGCAACGACATCTCGATGATCTTCCAGGAGCCGATGACCAGCCTCAATCCGGTGCTGACCGTCGGCCGCCAGATCCGCGAGACCTTGATGATCCATCAGGGCCTGGACAAGCAGGCCGCCGAGGCGCACGCGGTCGAGATGCTGACGCTGGTCGGTATTCCCGAGCCGAAACGGCGCGTCGGCGAATATCCGCACCAGCTCTCCGGCGGCATGCGCCAGCGCGTGATGATCGCGGTTGCGCTCGCCTGCAATCCGAAGCTTCTCATAGCGGACGAGCCGACCACCGCGCTCGACGTGACCATCCAGGCGCAGATCCTGAAGCTGATGCTGGACTTGAAGCGCCGGGTCGGCGCCGCCATCATCCTGATCACCCACGATCTCGGCGTCGTCGCCGAAATCGCCGAACGTGTCATGGTGATGTATGCCGGTCGCAAGGTCGAGGAGGCGCCGGTCGCCGAGCTGTTCCGCTCACCGCGTCATCCCTATACGCAAGGCCTGCTCGGCGCGGTGCCGAAGCTCGGCTCATCGCTTGCCGGGACCGCAACGCGGCTCGCCGAGATCCCAGGGCAGGTGCCTGACCTCCGCAAGCCCATTATCGGCTGCGTCTTTGCCGGCCGCTGTGCGCTTGCGACCGACCTCTGCCGGCAATATGCGCCGGGGCTCGAAGAGAAGGGCCCGCGCCACATCGCCGCCTGCCATTACGCCGCCAAGGGAGCGATCGCGGCATGAGTCCCCCGCTGCTCCAGGTCAACGACCTCAAGAAGCACTTCCCGATCAACAAGGGCCTGTTCGGCCGCAAGTCCGAGTTCGTCTATGCGGTCGACGGCGTGTCCTTCGAGATCGCGCGCGGCGAGACCTTGTCGCTGGTCGGCGAGTCCGGGTGTGGCAAGTCGACGGTCGGCCGCGCCATTTTGCGACTGTTCGAGATCACCTCGGGCCAGGTCATTCTCGACGGCCAGCGCATCGACGACGCGCATCCGAGCACGATGCGCCAGATGCGCCGTCGCGTGCAGGTGGTGTTCCAGGACCCGTTCTCCAGCCTCAACCCGCGCATGCGCGTGCGCGACATCTTGGCCGAGCCGATCCGCAATTTCGGTCTCGCCAAGTCCAAGGAGGATCTCGAGGTCCGCGTCACCGCGCTGATGGATACCGTGCGCCTGCCGCGCGAGGCGCTGAACCGCAGGCCTCACGAATTCTCCGGCGGCCAGCGCCAGCGCATCGGGATTGCCCGTGCGCTCGCGGCCGAGCCCGAGCTGATCGTGTGTGACGAGGCAGTCTCCGCGCTCGACGTCTCAGTCAAGGCGCAGATCGTCAATCTGCTCCAGGACCTCCAGCGCGAGTTCGGCTTGGCGCTGTTGTTCATCAGCCACGACCTCGCCATCGTCGAGCACATGACGCATCGGGTCGCAGTGATGTATCTCGGCAAGATCGTGGAAGTGGCGCCGCGCCGCGAGATCTTTGCCGCGCCAAGGCATCCCTACACCAAGGCGCTGCTTTCGGCGGTGCCGCTGCCCGAGCCCGGCGCCCAGCGCAATCCGATCATCCTCAAGGGCGACGTGCCGAGCCCGATCAACCCGCCGCGCGGCTGCCGCTTTCATACCCGTTGCCCCTTCGTCTTTGACCGCTGCCGAACGGAGGAGCCGACGCTGCGTGTGGTGGGAGACGAGCAGTGGGTGGCCTGTCACCTCGAAGAGCCGCCGTAGGGCTCACCCCTGCCGGCGCAGGAAGCCCGTGATCGTGACCTTTTCCCAAATGCCGGCCGCAGCAAACGGATCGGCACGGTTGAAGGCTTCGACTTCGGCGCGGCCCGGTGCCTCGATCAGGAACAGGCTGCCGATCATCGTCTGGCCATCGTCGGAGACCAGCGGTCCCGACATGACGATCTTGACGTCGAAGCGCGAGGTGTCGCTCAGGAAAGCCTTGTGGGCATCGTAATTGGCAAGCCGGGTCGGCAGCGCGCCGGTGCGGTCGACGGCGTGAATGGCAAACAGCATGATGTCTCCGTTTCTTGTTTCAATTCTTGGGACGGCCGCAGGAGCGGCCGTCCGGACTCGTGGTGTTCGGATTATTTCGCGCTGAGCTTGCCGGCGTCCTCGAACGTCGGGCAGGTCCGCTGCTCCAACGGCACGTCGAAGGGCTGGTAATTATCCTTGGTGATGACGGTCGGCTTCAGCACGATCTCGCTGATGATAGGCTGATTGCGCAAGGAGCGGATCGCCATCATGGTGCCGAGGCAGCCTTGCGCAAAGCCGTTGTAGTCGCCGCTCGCCAGCAGCTTGCCGGACTTGATCGCGTCGATCGCCTCCTTGGTGCCGTTGATGCCGATCACCAGCGCCTTGCGGTTGGCGCCGTCGAGCGCCTCGATCGCGCCGATCGCCATGGCGTCGTTGGCCGCGAGCACGCCGTCGATCTGCGAATTCGACTGCATCAGGTTCTCCATCACCTGAAGCGCCTGAAGCCGTTGATAGTTACCGGGCTGTGAAGTCAGCAGCTTGGCGCTGGGCGCTTCCTTCAGCGCGTCGTTGAAGCCGCGCACGCGATCGACATTGGTCAGCGAGCCCTTGACGCCCTCGATGATGACGATGTTGCCCTTGCCGCCGAGGGTCTTGAGCAGGAAGCGCGCGGTCTCCAGCCCGAGGCTGTAATCGTCGGCGCCGACGAAGGAGAGGAACTTGCCGCCGGCGGAGCGGTCGGTGATGTTGACGACCGGGATCTTGGCCTCGTTGATCTTCTCGACACCGGGCACCATCGCCTTGTAATCGACAGGCGTGAAGACGATCGCGCTCGGCTTTTTGACGACCACGTCCTCGATCTGGCTGAGCTGCTCGGGAATCGAGTCCGGCTTGGTCGGGATGTATTGCAGCGTCTTCGCGTTCAGCGATTTCGCCATGTTGTCGGCGCCGACCCGCACCGTCTGGAAGAACGGGTTGGTCTGGTTCTTGGTGAAGACGGCGATAGCCTCGCCGTCGGCACGCACCTCGGTGGCGAGTGCAACTGCCATCAGCAGCGGCAGCGCCAGGTAACCCAGCTTCTTTTTCATATTGCCTCCATCCCTCATTTTGCTTGTTGGATTTCTGAGTGCTCATTGCGCGCGGCGGCGGGTCTTCATGTCGAGCCAGACCGCGAGAATGACGATGATGCCTGTCACCAGCGGCTGCCAGTTGGCGCTGACCGACAAGAGGTTCATGCCGTTCAGCACCAAGGTCAGGATCAGCGCGCCAATGAAGGTGCCGAACACGGTGCCGACGCCGCCGAACAGCGAGGTGCCGCCGATCAGCACGGCCGCGATTGCCGGCAGCGTCAGGCTCTCGCCGATGTCGGCTTCGGCCGAATTGAGCCGTGACAGGAAGATGATCGAGGCGAGCCCCGCCATGGTGCCCGAGACCGCGTAGACCAGCAGCAGGCGCCGCGCGACCGGGATGCCGGAGAGCCGCGCCGCGACCGGATTGGCGCCGATCGCGTAGATCTCCTGGCCCCAGATCGTGCGCTGCGCGAACAGCGTGCCGATCCCGAGAAACACCAGCAGCAGATAGACCGGGATCGGCAGGCCGAACAGATAGCCGCTGCCGATCTGGCGGAATCCGGCCGGGAAGCCATGCAGCGTCTCGCCCGCCATGTACCAATAGGTGAGGCCGTTCAGCACCCAGAGCATGCCATAGGTGGCGATGAAGGAGGGGATGCGCAGCGCCGTGACCATGATGCCGTTGAGCAGGCCGACGATGCCGCCGCACGCGAGCCCGGTGAGGATGCCGAGCGCCGGCGACCCCGTCTTGTGGATGATGGTGCCGGCGATGCAGGCCGACAGCGCGACGTTGGCGCCGACGGAGAGATCAAGACCCGCGGTCAGCACCACCAGCGTCAGGCCGGAGGCGATGAAGAAGGTCAGGCTCGCCTGCCTCAGCACGTTGAGGATGTTGCCGAGGCTGAGGAAGGAGTCGCTGAGCACGGCCAGCACGGCGCAGATCAGGAGCGCGGCGAGCAGGCGATAGAACAGCTGGACTGCGTCCTGCGAGAGGAAGGAGCGGGGCGGCACGATGGCACCCTTGGTGATGTCGGTCATGCCCGGCTCCTGAGGCCGTCGAGGAACAGCGCGAGGATGACGAGCACGCCGACGCTTGCGACCTGCACCGAGGACGGCAGTGAGATCAGGTTCAGCCCGTTCCGCAAGACGCCCACCGCGATCACGCCCAGCACGGTGCCGAGGAGCCAACCATTGCCGCGCTCGAAAGACGTGCCGCCGACGGCGACGGCGGCGATGGCGTCGAATTCGAGGCCAAGGCCGGCGGTAGGGTGGCCGGAGTTCATCCGTGCGGTCATCAACAGA
This sequence comes from Bradyrhizobium vignae, assembly GCF_900324035.1. NCBI lineage: Bacteria > Pseudomonadati > Pseudomonadota > Alphaproteobacteria > Hyphomicrobiales > Nitrobacteraceae > Bradyrhizobium > Bradyrhizobium vignae. The sequence continues at coordinate 4,990,465 of NZ_LS398110.1, read as the reverse complement.
CCGGCGATGCCGGCCATGGCTCCGCCGATCGCGTAGACCGCGATCAGCAGCCTGTTCGGCGACAGGCCGGCGTAGCGCAGCGCCTCGCGATTGCCGCCGAGCGCGAAGATGTAGGTGCCGAAGCGGGTGTGATAGAGCAGGCCGTGAAAGGCGGCGTACGTCACCAATGCCATCACGACCGGCACGGGAATGCCGAGAAGCGTCGCCGAATAGATGTCGCGGACGCTGTGGGGAATGCCGACCACGCTCTGCCCATCGCTGACGATCAGGGACAGGCCCTGAGCCATGCCGAGCGTGCCGAGCGTCGCGACGAAGGGCGGGATGCCAATGATCGCGACCAGCCAGCCATTGGCGACGCCGAACGTTGCGCCGACAAGGAGGCCGGCCCCTAGGCCCAGCAGCATCGACTTGGTCGCGAGCGACACGATCGCGACGCAGAGAGAGGTCAGCGTCAGCACCGCGCCCATCGACAGGTCCAGCCCCTCGGTCATGATGATCAACGTCATCGGCAGCGCGAGCATGGTCAGGATGGTGGACTGCACCAGCACGTTGGAGAGGTTGGCGACCGACAGGAAGCCGGGCGCGATCACGCTGAACAGTGCGATCAGCAGCACCAGCACGATGGCAACGCCGGGAATGCGCTGCAGCGGATTGGGTTGCGAAATGACCGCGGCTTCACGCATGATGCATCCCCAGTCGCACGATGTTCTCCTCCGTGAGTTCGCTGCGTGTCAGGTGCCCGGCAATGCGCCCCTCGCGCATCACATAGGCGCGGTCGCAGACATGGCAGATCTCGATCTGTTCGGACGAGATCATCAGGGCCGCCGCGCCGTCGGCGACGAGGCGATCGATCAGCGCAAAAATCTCGGACTTGGCGCCGATGTCGATGCCGCGCGTCGGCTCGTCGAAGATGAAGAGTTTTGAGCCTGCCGCGAGCCATTTGCCGATCACGACCTTCTGCTGGTTGCCGCCGGAGAGCAGGCCGACGGTCTGGCGCGCGCTCGGGGTTGCAATGCGCAGCTGCCGGATCAGGCCATCGGCGGTGCGCTGGGCCGAGCGCTGGTCGAACAACCCGCTCGGAAAAAGCTTCTCCAGCGCCGAGACCACCAGATTATCGCTCACCGATCGCAGCAGCGCGAGGCCTTCGCTCTTGCGGCTCTCCGGGATCAGCGCGATGCCGCGGCGGGCGGCGAGGTCCGGCTCCCCCGAGATAGTTTTGCCGTCGAAGATGATCTCGCCCGACGTCACGGGATCGGCGCCAAAGATGGCGCGCGCGACCTCGCTGCGGCCCGAGCCGACCAGGCCGCACAGGCCGACGATCTCGCCCCGGCGCACCTCGATGTCGATGCCGGAGATCCCGGTCGGCGCAGTCAGGCCCTTGACCTCCAGCAGCACCTCGCCCGGCTTGTCGGCGAAATTCCGCGGGTAGGTCATGTCGACATTGCGGCCGACCATCATGCGGACGAGCTGGTCCGGCGTCACGTCGGCCGGTCGGACGCCGTCGATGCGGCGGCCGTCGCGCAGCACGGTGATGCGGTCGCCGAGCGCGAACACCTCGGCCATCCGGTGCGAGATGTAGACGATCGCCACCCCATCGGCTTTCAGTCGTGCGATCAGAGCGAACAAGAGCTCGGTCTCGCGGTCGGACAGCGCCGCGGTGGGCTCGTCCATCACGAGGATGCGGGCGTTTTGGCTGATCGCCTTCGCGATCTCGACCATCTGCTGCTGCGCCACTCCCAGCTTATCGACGGTGGTGGATGGATCGATGTCGAAACCGATCGTGTCGAGCACGCGCCTTGCGTCGGCCAATATCCTGTGGCGGTCGATGGTGCCGGGGATGCGGCCCTTCGGTTCGCGGCCGAGGAAGATGTTCTGGGCGATGTCGAGATAGGGGACCAGCGAGAATTCCTGGAAGATCACGGCAATGCCGAGCTTCTGCGCATCGGCCGTGGAACTGATCGCGACCCTCTCACCCTTGTGGTAGAATTCGCCAGCGTCGGCACGGTAGGCGCCGCACAGCACCTTCATCAGGCTCGATTTTCCGGCGCCGTTCTCGCCCAGCAGCATATGGACTTCGCCGGGATAGATGGCAAAGGACACGTCGTCCAGCGCCTTGACGCCGGGAAACTCCTTGCTGATGCCGCGCAGCTCCAGCAGCGGCGTGGGCAAGGTGACCTCGATCGGAAGCGCGTCGCTCATGCTTTGGCTCCGCTCGCAAAGATCTTTCCGGGGTTCATCAAGCCATTCGGGTCGAGTGCCGTCTTGATGGATCGCATCACATCGACGGCCTCGCCGAGTTCGTCGGCGAGATAGTCGATCTTGCCGAGCCCGATGCCGTGCTCGCCGGTGCAGGTGCCGTCCATGGCGATGGCGCGGGCGACCATGCGGGCCTGCAGCGCCTTGGCGCCTTCGGTCTCCTCCGGCTTGTTGGGATCGATCAGGATCAGCATGTGGAAATTGCCGTCGCCGACATGGCCGACGATCGGCGCGGTGAAGCCGTGCGCGTCCGCATCGCGCCGCGTCTCGGTCAGGCATTCCGCGAGACGCGAAATCGGCACGCAGACGTCGGTGATCACCGCGCGAGCGCCGGGGCGGAGGCCGAGGCCGGCATAGAGCGTGTTGTCGCGGGCGTGCCAGAGCCGGCTGCGGTCTTCCTGAGCCTTGGCCCAGGCAAAGCCGTGGCCGCCATGGTCGGCGGCGATCGCCTGAGCGGCCTCGGCCTGTTCGGCTGCGGAGCTCTCGGAGCCATGGAATTCGAAGAAGAGGGTCGGCGCCTCGCGATGGCCGAGCTTGGCGTAGGCGTTGATGCCGCGCATCATGACGTCGTCGAGTAGTTCGACGCGCGCCACGGGGATCGCGGACTGGATCACGGAGATCGCGGTGTCCACGGCATCGTGAAGGGTGTCGAAGCTGCAGACCGCGGCCGAGATCGCCTGCGGCACCGGGTGCACCTTCAACGTGATCTCGGTGATCACACCGAGCGTGCCTTCAGCGCCGACGAACATCCGCGTCAGATCATAACCGGCGGCGGACTTGCGGGCGCGCTTGGCGGTGCGGATGATACGGCCGTCGGCCAGCACCACCTCCAGCGCCATGACATTGTCCTTCATGGTGCCGTAGCGCACCGCCATGGTTCCGGAGGCGCGGGTGGACGACATGCCGCCGATCGACGCGTCGGCGCCGGGGTCGATCGGGAAGAACAGGCCGGTGTTGCGCAGCTCCGCATTGAGCTGCTTGCGGGTGATGCCGGGTTGCACCACCACATCCATGTCGCTGTCGTGGACGGCCAGCACCCTGTTCATGCGCGCGAAGTCGAAACAGACGCCGCCCGCGGCTGCCGCGGCATTGCCTTCGAGCGAGGTACCGGCGCCGAACGGAACGATCGGCATGCCCGCGTCGGCGCACAGTTTGACGATCTTAGCGACTTCCTGCGTCGTCTCGGGATAGACGACGATGTCGGGCGGCAAATTGCGATAATGCGACTCGCTCTGCCCATGCTGATCGAGCACGCCGCGCGCGACGCTCGCGCGCGGACCGATCATGCCGGTGAGGCGCTCGGCAAATATGCTCGTGCTGACCCGCGGTCCCATCCTTGCTCCTCGTCTTCCCGATCGCGGACTCTTGCCGGTCCGCGTTGTCGTTCGGCTTAGGCGGCTCTTGCGTTGCTCGCAACCTGCTTCAAGCCGAAATCATAGTTGAGGTGAAAATACGCGCGTTCGATCATGCGACCATCCGGCGCACGGCCGGCGGGATGACGGACGAAATCCCGGATCAGGCTGTCCTTCACGCCGAACACGACGTCGCTGTCGAGATATTGGTCGCCGGCGACGAACACGTGCGTCACGAGCTGTTCGAAGCCGGGTGCCGAGATCATGAAGTGCACATGTGCGGGACGCCAGGGATGGCGTCCCTGCGCCTCCAGCATCTCGCCGACCGGGCCGTCATGCGGAATGGGATAGGCGGCGGGCTTGATCGACCAGAAATGGAAGCGTCCATTGGCATCGGTGTGGAAGCGGGCACGCATCGCGAGATCGCCGATGGCGTCGAGCTGCTGCACGTCATAATAGCCGTCATCGTCGGAGTGCCAGACGTCGACGATGGCGCCCGCGAGCGGCTTGCCGTCAACGGTCGAGACCGAGCCGGTGACCAGCATAGGGTCGCCTTCCATCGGGCCGGAGATATCTGCGCCGCTATCCTTCTCCGGCGCGGCCTGGACGAAGAAGGGGCCGAGCACCGTGGTTTCGGTCGCGCCTTCCGGCACCGGGTGGTTGATGGCATCGACCAGCATGGAGACGCCGAGCGTGTCGGACAGCAGGATGAACTCCTGGCGCTTGTCATCGCACATGTGCCCGGTGCGGGTCAGGAAGTCGATGCCGTACTCCCATTCCTTCTGGGTCGGCCGCACCTCGCGGACGAAGGCATGGAGATGGCGCACCAGCGCCTCGCTGACCTCCTTGATCCGTGGGTCGGTTGCGCCCGCGATCCGCTCCAGCACGGCGTCCGTGATGGTGGTCTCGTTGAAATTACGCATATGTGCCTCCGTTGATCACAGCTTCGGCTCGCCGAGGCCGGACAACCGTTCGAGATGCTTGACGGTCGCGATGAAATCGGTGTCGCCCTCGCCCTGCGCGACCAGCGAGCCATAGGTCTCGCGCACCTGGGCGGCGAGCTGCAGCGGCACGCCGACGGCATGGCCGGCACCCAAGATGAGGTCGAGGTCCTTGGCCATCTGCCTGCAGGAGAAGGTCGACTCGAAATCGCGGGTCCGCAGCGGCGCGGTCTTGTACTTCACCATGGGCGAGGCAACCGCGCTGTCATCGAGCACTTTCAAGATGTCCTGCCAGGCGATGCCGCCCTTGCGCGCCAGCGCCAGGCTCTCCGCCATCATCGCCGCCGACACCGCGATCATCAGGTTGACCGAGAGTTTTGCGTAGCGGGCTTCCTCGGCCGGCCCGAGATAGGTCTGGGCGCGCGTGAAGGCGGCGAACAGCGGCTTTGTATTTTCGAAAGCGTCCTTCGGCCCCGAGACGAAGCAGGTCAAAGCGCCGGTATGAACGATGCTGGCGTTGCCGGAGACCGGTGCACGAAGATAGGCGATGCCGCGTGCCTGCGCGGCGGCTGCAACTTCGGTCGAGGCCTCGACACTCACGGTGCTGGTCTCGATCAAGACGGCTCCGGGTGTCATCGCGGCGATGAGGCCGGCAGGACCGAGCAGCGCGCCGCGCAAAGCGGCGTCGTCGGGCAGGGACGTGACGACTGCGGTCTTGCCGCCCACGGCCTCGGCCGGCGAAGCGGCAGTTGCAATGCCCTGCGTGCGTGCTTCGGCGATGCGCCCCGCGTTCTGATCGAATGCGGTCACGGTGTAACCGGCCTTGGCGACGAGCACCGACATCGGCAAGCCCATCTTGCCGATCCCGATGAAAGCGACGTCTTTCAGAGCATCAGTCATTGTTCTTGTCCATTGGCGCCCTCAGGCGGCGCCTCCCTGTCGTTCGATGTCCTGCACCAATCGCCGGCCGGATTGTGCCAGCAGCTCCTTCTTGGTCTCCAGCCCCTCGGCCAGCAACCGGCCATTCCGCTTCTTCCAGACACCGCCGATCATGACGGCCTCGATGTTGGCGAGGCTCGTCTGCATCACCACGGTCGCGAGGGGATCGTGCACCGGACAAAGATTGAAATCGGAGGCGTTGATGATGACGAGGTCCGCGAGCTTGCCCGGCGTCAGCGAGCCGATCTGGTGTTCGCGGCCGAGCATGCGGGCGCCTTCCGTCGTGATCCAGCACAGCGCCTCGCGCACTGCAATCGTGGTCGTTGCCGGAATGGCGCCGCTCGCCTTGCGCGACTCCGCATTGTCGAGCGCCCGCTGCATCGACAGCGCGACGCGCGCGGCGGAAAGGAGATCGCCCGCAAGCACGGATTCGAGATCGATGCCGATCGTCGGTCGCACGCCGCGGTTCAGCAGACGTCCGGTGATCGGAAAGCCATGGCCCTGGATCATCTCGTTCTCGGGCGTGACCGAGAACGACACGCCGAGGTCAATCATCCGGTCCAGCAACTCATCGGGCAGATCGTTGCCGTGAACGACATTGACGCCGGTGCCGACGAGCCCGGCCTCGATCAGCCTCTCCCAGCCGCCTTGTGTCTTGGCCGGGCCGCCGCCCTGATGCATCGACGCGATCAGCTTGAACTCCCGCGCCAGGCGGAAGTCGTGCATGGCGACGTCGAGCGTCGAATAATGCGGGCCGAGGATGGCGAGCCCGAGCGTGACGAGGCCGTCGCGGGCGGCGAGGGGGCCGGCCAGCAGCCGCTCGACCTCGCGGCGAGGATGCGGTACCTCCGAGAAGTGCGGCTCGCCCGGCTTCGGCTCCGGTTTTGGCGAGCCGTGGAAGAACGCGGCGCGGATGCCGCTCTCGATCAGGCCGCGCACCGCGGCGTCGGTATGATCAGGCGTCGGATTGTTATGGCACCAGTCGACCAGCGTGGTGACGCCGTGATTGATCTGGTTCAGCGCGCCGACCAGCGTCGCGATATGGATGTCCGCAGGCTGGAACACGGTTGCGAGGCCGGCATGCATGCGGCGGAAATATTCGAGCAGCGTCCAGTTCGCGGCAAAGCCGCGCAAGCCCGTCTGCCAGGTGTGCATATGCGCGTTGATCAGGCCGGGGATGATGATGCGCCCCGTGCCGTCGACGATCTCAGCCTCGGTGGCGCCACTGCCAAGATCGATCGACGGGCGCACGTCAGCGATACGGTTGCCTTCGACCAGCACATCGCCGCCCGAAAGATCGCCGATCGCGTCATCCATGCTGATGACAGTTGCGGATTTGATCAGCGTGCGTCGCATCGCATCACGCCCCCGCTTTGATGGCGCTCGGCGGCTCGCCGGCCCAGGCGCGCGCGATCAGGTCGCGGATGGCGCCCCGTTCGAGTGGCCGCGGATTCCAATACGCATTCGTCACCGCGAGATCAGCCGCCTTGTCGATGCCGCTCTCGGGCATGCCGACATCACGCAGCGCAAGCTTTGCACCCAACCCCTTCGCAAGGTCGTACAGCCCCTGCGATGCATCGGCTGCGCCGATGGCGCGCGAGATGCGCGCCATCGCCTCGGGCACCGCCGGTGCGTTGTAGGCCAGCGCATGCGGCAGCACGATGGTGTGGGTTTCGGCGTGCGGGAGATCGAAGGTGCCGCCGAGCGTATGGCACAGCTTGTGGTGCAGCGCCATGCCGACGGTGCCGAGGCAGACGCCACACAGCCAGGCGCCATAGAGCGCTTCGGTGCGGGCCTCGCGGTCGTCGCTTTCGGCGACGATCGCGGGCAGGGCGCGCGCCAGCGCGCGGATGCCTTCCTCCGCCATCAGCGATGTCACGGGATTGGCGTCGCGTGCATAGAGCGCTTCCACCGCATGCGCGATCGCATTGATGCCCGATGTCGCAGCCAGGCTTGCCGGCAGCGTCAGGGTGAGATCCACATCGTAAATCACCGTCTCCGGCAACACCGCTGCATCGCGCACCGTGGTCTTCAGGCCTTTCTCGGTCTGGCCGACGATCGGCGTCATCTCCGAGCCGGCATACGTGGTGGGGATGCAGAGCTGGTTGACGCCGGTGCGCAAGGCCAAAGCCTTGCCGAGACCCGTGGTTGAGCCGCCGCCGAGCGACACGACGCAGTCGGCCTCGCACGCCTTCATCACAACGAGCGCACGTTCCGTGACCTCGACCGGCGTGTGCATGGTGGCGCCGGGAAAGATGCCGGCATAGAGCGGGCCGAGCGCGATCCCCAGGCTCTTGCCTTGCGCCTCCTGCTGCGGCGTCGTCAGCACCAGCGCGCGCTTGCCGCCGAGCCGCTCGACTTCGGCCTTGGCGGAGGCCAGCGTTCCGCTGCCGAACACGACGCGGCAGGGCAGGTTTTCAAAGATGAACGAACCGATCATGCGCCGGTCTCTTTGATGGGATAATCGACCTGGAAGCGCCCGATCCGCAAGTCGCCCAAGGCCTCGCGCACGCGCAGATGTTCGGGGTGGTTGGCATAGGCGGCAAGCGCCGCCTGGTCCTTGAATTCGGAGAACAGGACCACGTCGCAGGCGTAGTCGACAGCGCTGACGTCCACGCCGACTTCGATATGGGTGAGGCCCTCGATCCGGCCCTTGAGGCCCTCGAACAGGGTCTTGACCTTGAGGCGGGCGGCAGAACGCTCCGCAGGCGTCTCCCCGCGCAGCCGCCACATCACGATGTGCCTGATCGGGCCCGACATTTCCTGATTTCCTCGCCTGCGACGGTGTTTTGTTGGCGCTATATTGCCTTGCAGAAATCGGAAATAAAGGTCAAAATTTGTAAGTCTCTTTTCCTCATAGCGTAAGAATGGACCGGCTTCTCCAACTCGAGGTCTTCTCCAAAACCGCTGAGCTCGGCAGCCTTTCCAAAGCCGCCGAAACGCTGCGGATGTCGAACGCGGCCGCCAGCCGTCACCTCAGCGCGCTTGAGGAGCGGCTCGCGGTCCGGCTGATCGAGCGCAACACCCGCCGGCAGTGGCTGACCGAAGCAGGGCAGGAGCTCCTGCAGCGCTGCAGTACGCTCTTGAACGAGCTCGCCGAGGCCGAGGACGCCGTCTCCGACCGCGCGCTGTCGCCCAAGGGCATGCTGCGCGTGACGAGCTCGCTGTCCTTCGCGATGATCTACCTCGCGCCGATGCTGCCCGCCTTCCGCGCGCTCTATCCCAATCTCAGCGTGCAGATCATCAGCGCAAACCGCTACCCTGACTTCATCGAAGCCGGCATCGACGTCGCGATCCGCACGCGGGAGCACGAGCCGGATTCCAACATCATCGTCCGCCGTATCGGCCAGATGCACCGCGTGCTCGCGGCCGCTCCCACCTATCTGGAGAAGCACGGCCGGCCGGAGCATCCCGCCGATCTCGCCCGCCACAATATGCTGATCTACAATCTCGCCAATGATCCCTATTCACTGCGGCTGAGCAAGGGCAGCACGACGCAGACGGTTCGGATCGCACCGACGCTCGACAGCAATGACGGCCAGATCATCTGTGGTGCGGCGCGCGCAGGGCTCGGCATCCTGATCCAGCCGCTTTACATCGTGCAGGGCGACATCGCGGCCGGCCGGTTGGTGCCCGTCCTGAGGGACTGGCAGCTGCCGCTGCTGACCATGAACATCGCCTATCAGAACCGCGTCAGGCTGCCCGCCAAGATCAGGGTCTTCTCGGACTTCCTGGTCAGCCATATCCGCGAGCATTCCGAGCCGGGGATCTGGATCGACGCGGCGAAGTGAGCGGGAAGCATTCATGTATCTTGGAATCGATCTCGGCACCTCCGCGGTCAAGACCGTTCTCGTCGACGATGCGCAGCGCGTGATTGCAAGCGAGAGCCGGCCGCTCGCGACGGCCTCGCCGCAATCAGGCTATTACGAGCAAGATCCCGCGCAGTGGATCGCTGCGACCTTTGCCACGGTGGATGCGCTGAAGGCGAGCCATGCGTCTGCGCTGGCGGCGGTCGAAGGCATCGGACTGTCCGGACAGATGCATGGCGCCACGCTGCTCGACGCGAGCTTGAGGGCGGCCCTGCATCCTCTGGAACGACGGACGCGCGGCCGCGGAGTGCCGCGTGCTGGAGCAGCGCTGGCCCGCCTTGCGTGCGGTGACGGGCAACAAGGCTATGGCGGGTTTCACTGCGCCAAAGCTGCTCTGGATCGCCACGCACGAGCCTGACATCTTTGCGGCGACCACGCTCGTTCTGCTTCCAAAGGCCTATCTGCGCCTGGTGCTATCGGGCGAGGCCGTCGAGGATGTCTCGGACGCATCGGGATCGCTGTGGCTCGATGCCGCGCGCCGGGACTGGTCGGACGCAGCACTGGCAGCGACGGGCTTATCGCGCGAGCACATGCCGCGCCTGGTCGAGGGCTGCGCGCCTGCAACAACGCTGCGCCGCGAACTCGCGCAGCGCTGGGGCATGGCGAGGCCGCCGGTGATCGCGGGCGGCGCCGGCGATAATCCCGCGGGCGCCGTCGGCATCGGCGCGATCCGGCCTGGCACTGCGTTCATCTCGCTGGGAACTTCGGGTGCCTTGCTGTCGCCGACCGACAGAATAGCCGCCAATCCCGATCGCGTGGTGCACACGTTCTGCCACGCCATCCCCGGCATGTGGATCCAGGCCGGCGCGATCCTCTCGGCCGCGTCCTGCCTCGCCTGGGTTGCGCGCCTGTTCGGTGTCACAGAAGCCGAGCTGCTGGCGCCACTTGGAGCACGCCCGCCGGCGCCGTCGCCCGTGAGCTTTCTGCCTTATCTCGCAGGCGAGCGGACCCCGCACGACGATCTCGCGGTGCGCGGCATGCTCGATGGCTTGAGCCATGATACCGATCGCTCCGCGATCGTGCAGGCGGTGCTCGAGGGCGTTGCCTTCGCGCTTGCCGATTGCCGCGGCGCGCTCGCGGATGCCGGCATTGCGATTGCGCAAACCGATGTCATTGGTGGTGGTTCACGGTCCCCGTTCTGGCTCTCGGTGCTGGCCAACGTGCTGAATATTCCGGTCCATCGTTTTGCCGGAGGCGAGACCGGCGCCGCATTCGGTGCGGCGAGATTGGGGCGACTTGCTGTCACGGGGGAGGCAATCGACATCGTGTGCACACGTCCGCAGCGCATCGAGACATTCGAACCCGACGCCGGATTGGTCGATGCCTATGCCGAGCGGCTTCCCGCGTGGCGTGAACTGTATCGGCCGCGCCACTAGCTGGTCCAATCTGGTGTGCATACTTCGGTATATTCGCCTTCGGTATTGCCCTGCGTCACCCGCTTTTGTTTAATGACCAAACCGCGCTGACAGGAAGATCGAGACGCGGGTGGGAAACGCATTGTGCGCCGGGAGGCACGATGAACGATCCGATCCTCGAGATGCGCGGGGTCTCGAAGACCTTCTTCGGCATCAAGGCGTTGCGTGCTGTCGATCTCACCGTCTATGCCGGCGAAATCCATGCTTTGATGGGGGAGAACGGCGCCGGCAAGTCGACGCTGATGAAGATCCTGTCCGGCGCCTACAGGCCTGATCCCGGCGGCGAGATCCGCATCGAGGGCAAGGCAGTGCGGATCGAAGGCCCGCTCGGCGGCCGCGCTGCGGGCATCTCGATCATTTATCAGGAGCTGTCGCTCGCTCCCAATCTCACCGTGGCCGAGAATATCTATCTCGGCCGGGAAATGTCGCGATCAGGTTTGCTGGCGCGCGGGGCGATGCGCGAGGGCGTTGGCCCCATCTTGACGAGACTGGGCGCGGACTTTCTGCCATCGACACTGGTGGCGCATCTGTCCATGGGCCAGCGGCAGCTGGTCGAGATCGCGCGTGCGCTGCACGCCCGATCAAAGATCCTGATCATGGACGAGCCGACCACCTCGTTGTCGGCTGCCGAAAGCGAGCGGCTATTCGCGCTGATCCGCCAGCTTCGTGCCGAGGGGCTTGCCATCATCTACATCTCGCATCGCATGGACGAGGTCTACGCGCTCGGCGACCGCGTCACCGTGCTGCGCGACGGCCGGCTGGTCGGTTCGCTGGACAAGCCCGAGATCCGCGCCGACACCATCGTCCGGCTGATGGTCGGGCGTGACGTCTCCTCGTTCTACAAGAAGGACCACGATCCGGAGGCGGGGCGGGGGCACCCCGTGCTCGCAGCGATCGACATGGCCGATGGCCAGCGCGTCAAGGGTTGCTCGCTCACCGTGCACGCGGGCGAGGTGGTCGGGCTCGCCGGCCTGATCGGCGCCGGCCGCACCGAGCTTGCGCACCTCATCATCGGCGCGTCACCGAAGACCTCCGGCCGGCTCGAACTGGAGGGGCGCCCGGTCGAGATCCGCACGCCTGGCGAGGCGCTCGAGGCCGGCATCGCCTATCTAACGGAGGACAGGAAGACGCTCGGGCTGTTTCTCGACATGTCGTGCCTGGACAACATCAATCTCGCCGTGCTCGCGCGCGATGCCAAGCTCGGCTGGGTGCTGGATCGCGACAAGGCGCGTGAGCGCGCCGACCGGGCCTTCGCAGGCCTGAGCATCCGCGCCGCCAATGCCGGCGTTCCCGCCGGTGGCCTGTCCGGTGGCAACCAGCAGAAGGTGCTGCTGTCGCGGCTTCTCGCCATTGCGCCGAAGGTACTGATCCTCGACGAGCCGACGCGCGGCGTCGACGTCGGCGCCAAGTCGGAGATCTATTCGATCATCGATAATCTGGCCAAGGCCGGCACCGCGATCCTCGTCATCTCGTCCGATCTGCCCGAGATCATCGGCATTTGCGACCGCGTCGTCGTGATGCGGGCCGGACACATCGCCGGTGAGGTCACCCGCGGCCCGAACTCGCCGCTGACGCAGGAAGACATCATGGCGCTTGCCACGGGAATGGAGCATCTCGATGCCTAGTAATGGTGCTGCGGAGGCCAAGCCGGCATCGACGACGACCAACGGTGCTGCCGCAGAGACAAGGCGTCAGCGGATGAGGATGCTGATCAGTGCGCTCGGCATGCTGCCGGTGCTGCTTATTCTGTGCATCGGCTTCCACGTGCTGTCCGAGGGCCGCTTCTTCACCGGACAGAACCTCGGCATCGTGCTGCAACAGGCCGCGGTGAACACGGTGCTCGCGGCCGGCATGACCTTCGTCATCCTCACTGGCGGCATCGACCTCTCGGTCGGCTCGATCCTGGCGGCCTCCGCAATGGCAGGATTGACGCTCTCCAAGCTGCCGGAACTCGGCATGTTGTGGCTGCCGGCCGCGCTGCTCACGGGATTTGGCTTTGGTGTCGTCAACGGCGCGCTGATCGCGCTGCTCCGCCTGCCGCCTTTCATCGTCACGCTCGGCTCTCTCACCGCCGTGCGCGGCCTCGCGCGACTGCTCGGGGCCGACACCACCGTGTTCAATCCATCCATTCCCTATGCCTTCATCGGCAACGGTTCGCTGACGCTGGTTCCCGGCGCCCTCTCGATCCCGTGGCTCTCGGTGATCGCCTTGCTGGTCATCCTCGTCTCGTGGCTGGTGCTGCGCCGGACCGTGCTCGGCGTGCATATCTATGCGGTGGGCGGCAACGAAAGCGCGGCGCGGCTTGCCGGCATCAAGGTCTGGGCCGTGCTGATCTTCGTCTACGGTGTCTCCGGACTTTTCGCCGGGCTCGGCGGCGCCATGCAGGCGGCACGGCTCTATGCGGCCAACGGCCTCCAGCTCGGCCAGTCCTATGAGCTCGACGCGATCACCGCCGTGATCCTCGGCGGCACCTCCTTCGTCGGTGGCATCGGCTCGATCTGGGGCACGCTGGTCGGCGCGCTGATCATCGCCGTGCTGTCCAACGGCCTCATCCTCATCGGTGTCTCCGATATCTGGCAATATGTGATCAAGGGCCTGGTGATCATCGGCGCCGTGGCGCTCGATCGGTACCGGCTGCAAGGCTCGGCCAGGACCTGACAGGCTGGGCGCGCCTTCGATGCGAATTCCGTTGCGGCAACTGGTCTGCCGCGCCGGGGACGAAGACAGACCAGGGAGGAAGTCCATGTTGAAGACAATCATGCTCGCCGGCGCTGCGACGGCGCTTGTTCTTAGCACCGTGCCGTCCTCGGCGAAGGAGCTCAAGTCGATCGGCGTCTCGCTGGGATCGATGGGCAATCCGTTCTTCGTCGCGCTGTCGAAGGGCGCCGAGTTCGAGGCGAAGAAGACCAATCCCAACGTGAAGATCACGACGGTCGGATTCGAATACGATCTCGGCAAGCAGGTTACCCAAATCGACAATTTCATCGCCGCAGGTGTCGACCTGATCCTGCTCAACCCCGGCGATCCCAAGGCGATCGGGCCGGCGATCAAGAAGGCGCAGGCGGCGGGCATCGTCGTCGTCGCCGTCGACACCGCGGCCGAAGGCGCCGACGCCACCGTGACCACGAACAACGTGCAGGCCGGCGAGATCTCCTGCCAGTACATTGTCGACAAATTGGGCGGCAAGGGCGACGTCATCATCGAGAACGGGCCGCAGGTCTCCGCCGTGATCGACCGCGTCGTCGGCTGCAAGAACGTCTTTTCGAAAAATCCCGGCATCAAGGTGCTGTCCAGCGACCAGGACGGCAAGGGCTCGCGCGAGGGCGGGCTCACCGTCGCGCAGGGTTATCTGACCCGCTTCCCCAAGATCGACGCCATCTTCGCCATCAACGATCCGCAGGCGATCGGCACCGATCTTGCCGCGCGCCAGCAGAACCGTAGCGGCATCATCATCACCGCGGTCGACGGTGCGCCTGATATCGAGGCCGCGCTGAAAGATCCGCAGTCGCCGCAGATCCAGGCCTCGGCGTCGCAGGACCCGTTCTTCATGGCACGGCGGGCCGTACAGGTCGGTGTCGGCATTCTCAACGGCCAGAAGCCGGCCTCGACCGTCGAGCTGCTTCCGTCCAAGCTCGTGACCAGAGACAACGTCGCCGAGTACAAGGGCTGGACCTCGGATCGCTCCCAGTAAGTCGCGGCTCCTCGCGAGCACCCAAACCCAAGATGACGGACGGCGTTCTGATCGACGCCGTCCGTCGCTGACGCAGGTGCGTCATCGGCCGCACGAGCGCGCCGGTGGCTTCAGCGGACAGTATATGGACTGGTGCGCGGAGCCAGCATGGCGGATGGAAATCTGCTTGCGAAGGCACTGGTCTTGGGCTGGACGCGCGATCCGTCGATCACCTCGAGCCGACCGCAGCGGTTCAAGGTGTGCAGCTTCCTGCCGGGCCAGGCCGGTCCGGGTTTCAGAGAGTGACGGACGATCTGCTTGAACGTCGTCGGTGACAGTTCGACCACTTCCGCCAGGGCAAGCGCTGCGCCGTATCCCTCGGTGCAGTCCTGGACCGGGCGCCACAATTTGTCATCGAGGGTGACGAAGTTCCCCGCGGGCCGCGTGCTTGCACGGTCGATCAAGACCGGATTGCTGGCGTGGGGCAGCCAGGGCCCCAAGAGGCGATCGGCGCAATAGATCGCCAGTGAATCCGAATAGCCAGCCGTTCCGTCGCGCCAGGCGCCAAACAGATAGTGGAGGCCGTTGTGCCGCGTGATCGTGACGTCGGCCAGCTCGAGGCCGGAAAGGAGCGTCGCGTATCCCTCCCATTGGTCCGGAAATCGAACGCATTTGTAGAGGGCGACGTCCCCGCGGACCGAGCTCTCCGGGATCATCCACAGCTCGCCATCGTCTTCGATCAGAAACGGATAGGAGAGGTGCCAGGGCTCCTCCAGCACCGGCATCACCTCGCCGACCGGCCCCGCGTCATTGAACTCGATCGCCGAGATGATGCCTTTCCCGACACGGTGATCGAGGTCCTCGAAGAAGACGAATGTCCGTCCCTGCCATGTGATGGGAAAGGGATCGGCGTAGAAGTGGTTTCCTGGATCTGCCAGAACGTTCCAGCTTGGACCTGACAGATCTCCGGTCTGCCAGACGCCCGCGCCGTCATTGAAGCGCCATCCGATATGCCAATGCGGAGCATAGCAGCAGAGACGATAGATTTCCTTGGCGATCGACATGGCAAGGCCGCGCACGACATAGCCAACGGGTCCGCGGGGCAAGCCATTTCCGGCGGGGCGCGCCAGCTGCGGCACGATACGCGGCCTTCCCGACAGGATCGCCGCCACCATGGTCAGGGTCCGCGCCATGACCGTTTCGAGCGCGCCGCTGAGACCTGCGGCAATTTCTCCGGATGGATGGCCGCGGTCGAGGACTGAACCGTCGATCTCGTTGACGATGTCGATCACGGGCAGGTCGCCGGCGAGAATGGCGGCGAGCGCGGCATTTTCGCCCGCAACCCCGTTGAACAATGGCCGAAGATACAGCCGGGCAGAGCGGTCCGGATCCCGCGCGGCACCCGTAAAATCGACGACCACGTCGGCCGTCTCGGTACGGACCTGTGTCCGTTCCGGAACGATCTTCAGCTTGTTGGCGCCGCTATGTCTGCCCTTGTGCAGCACCACGCGCTCGAGCTCGAACAGGGCATCGAGACCCGCGGGCCGCGGCTCCGCCGTTGGCGTCCATTCGATTTGAACCGGAACGTCCCGGCCGTCGATCGGCAGTGTCTCGCGGCCCATCCACTGCCGCGCGTACTCGCGTTCACAGCGAAACTCGATGATCATGTCGAGCCAATCTATTTCAACGGATCAGGTCAAATGACCTGGTCGAGAATTCGACCGTATTCCTCCACCATGGCATCTACCGAATAGCGCAATCGTAGGCCCTTGGCATTTTGTCGCAGTTCGTCGCTCAGCTGTTTGTCCGTCAGCAGCTTGGAGACGGCTGCGGAGAGCTTTGCGTGATCGGCGGCATCGACGAAGAGTGCAGTCGGTCTTCCTTCGTAGGACAACACTTCACGCAGGACGGGAAGATCGGTCACGACCGAGGGAACCCCGGCGTTCGCGGCCTCGACCGCGGCGAGACCGAAGGTTTCGGCCTGTGTTGGAAATACGAACACGTCCAGACAGGCCAGGAAGTCCGCCATCCGGCTGGGGGCGATTTCCCCGAGCAAATGCAGTCGGTCCGAGACGTTCAAGTCGTTCGCGAGCTGCCTCAGCCGGGCCTCGTCGGCTCCCTGGCCGGCAAGCGCAAGGTGCCAGGACGGTTGATCCGGCAGCAGACGTATCGCCATGTCGAGCCGCTTGTGCGGATGCAGCCTTGCCGCGCAGCCCAGCAGGACGCAGTCCGGCGGCAGATTGAACTCATGCCGTGCAGCCTCCTTCGACAGGGTGAGGGCCTTGTCGTCGAAGCCGTGCGGCACATGCACCATGCGCGACCGGTAGGCTGCGGGGTAGCGCGAGTATTCGCGCTGCATATCCTGCGAATTGAGCGTGATGCGGTCAAAGAAGCCGAGGCTGCCCATGACGATGTCGGCGGTGCGGACCGGCCAGCTCATCGACAGCGCGGATGAGACCTGATTTGCGACGACCGGTGCACGGCTGACGAGGCGCGTGACGCCACCGCCGATGACGTTGCCGAAATGCTGGAACGTCAGGACGGCATCGGGCCTGGTGGTGCTGATATGGCGGCCGAGCGTCCACAGCATCCGCAGCAGCGCCACCGGATCGCCCGGTCGGCTCGGCGCGCAGTAAAGCGTATCGGGCGGCTCATCGAAGGAGTCCGATTTGCGGAAGAAGAATAGATTGGTGACCCGGTAGCCGCGAGCGGTCAGTCCGGCGCCGAGGAGCCGGGAGATCTCCTGCGCACCGGCGTTCTCGGCCTGAGTTTGCGCGAGAAGCACGTGCAGCTTCGGCCCGCCGCCGTCTGGCCGCGCGGGTGCCGTCGCGCTCGTCTCGCCCAAGTCCTTGTTCGGCTGATAATGGAGCACGGATCCCGACCCGCTAAAGAAACGAAATCTTCACCTTCTTGACTCCGTACCTATCATGCGGCCATCGGGGTGGACACCGACTAGCAACAAACGGAGTTAATGCGAGGCTATGGCTACGACGTCGTTCGCGCAGCATTTTCGCTCGTTCCCGGACGACGCACAGCGCGCGCGTTAACAAATCTGTCTTGCGCACTGCCGGCGCGTGACTGCGGACCTGAACGACGGCGCGATGACATCTAGTCGCGCGAGTCGGCACTGCGAACTGCATAGGTGCCGCGCCTTGATGCAGAGAAGCGCAACAGCACGAGAACGGATGGATCCACCCCGGTTCGCCGGCGGCAGAGGACGTTCAGGGCGATCGTCGCGAGCGCGAGCGACACAGTGGCCGAAATCGCCGCGCCGAGCACGCCGAGCCAGGGAATGAGGACGAGAAATCCCACGAGCCGCAGCGCGACGTTGGCGGCAACGACGGGAACATAGATTCTCTCATGACCGGTCAGTTGCAGGATCGCAGCCGACGGGCCGCCAGCTGCCTGGATGGCGGTTCCGATTGCGAGCACGATCAAGACCGAATGCTGCGCGGTGAAATGAGGTCCGAACAGGTTGAGGAGATAGGGGCCGCCGATCCAGATCGTGGCGAGACCGGCGATGACGCAGAGCGCGGTCACTTCCGCCATCAATTGTAATGTCCGCTCGAACTCCTGGTGGTTCTTGCTGAAATACAGCGAAGGAAGTCGGCGCGCGCCGAACGTGTACAGCGCCGCGGACAGCATGGCGAAGATGTTGGCGAGGCGCGAGGCGGCAAAATAGATCCCTGCGGTGGCCGGATCCAGCATCCAGTAGACGAGAATGACGTCGAAATACTGGTTGGCGACTTCAAGGATGGATGCGAGCCAGAAGTGAAGGGCGCTCGATCGCCAGCGGGCCGTCTCCGAGCGCGCCGGCGTACCGCGCAAATCCGGCAGCACTCGCGCGATCGAAACGATCTGCGCAACCAGCCCTGCCGACATGGCCATTGTCATCACCGCGAACAGTTCGGCGGGATCGAGTTGCCGATGGCCGAGCAGCATCGCGAGCAGGAACAGGACGACGATGACCCGCCAGAAGAACTCGCGATTTCCTTCGCCCATGAGAATGCTGACCAGCGAGCGCGCGATCTGGCTGCCGAGCATCACGCCGGCATTGACGGCGGTATAGGCGGACACCGCAAGGATCAGCAGCCACCAGTCGCCCCTCACGCTCGCCGCGACGGCGATCCCGCCGATCACGACCAGCATTGCGACCGAGGCGATCTTCAAGCTTGACAGGAGGACACCTTTGGTGAGGTCCGGCCGGCCGCCGACCTGATATTCGTTCAGGAATCGCACCAGCAAGGATTCCTGTCCGACCAGTCCCACGACGGCTGCGATCTGCGCCACCGAAAGCCAGGTCGCAAAGATGCCGAAGCCATCAGGCGACATCGTTCGTGCCGCCAGCGAGAACAATGCAAACGCGAGCACGCCGCTGCCAACCTTGAGAAGGATGGTTCCGACAACACCGCGCGTGACGTCGCGCCGCATGAACTGGAGGATGGATTCGATCAAGGGGACATGTTCCGATACTGGCGACAGCCTAGCATGCCGAAAAATCGTGAGTGTTAATGGACGGCTCGCGAGATCGCGCCGGTCGCGACGATATCGCGGTTACGCCGGTTGCTTCACTCTTGAACATCGTCGTCCCCATTGTCCCAAGCAATGCAAAGTCCGACCCGATCGACTGACGTGATAGCGCCGCATCGACGACCGAAAGAGGCGAGATCAGCCGTTTGAGTGCGGAATGGCTCGCGGAGATCGGCCGCCGAGACGGAATCCGGAATTTGCAGAGCCTCCCGAGCAAGACGCGTGCCGCGATGGCGGCGGTGTGCCCGACGCTCCCGGTCGTTAACCTCAATCTCCGGAAATGATCGCACTTGGCTCTGCGATGCGACATCAGGCGAGAGAATTGCACTGGAAGCGCCCGTTAACCGTGGGAGCAGGAGCCATGACGACGGATAGAACCGTGACCGGGCCGATCGACGGGGGCGGGACCGCACCGATCGTCTCGGACATCGCAATTGTCGGCGGCGGCCTTGCGGGATCGCTTGCGGCGGCCGTGCTGGCGCGGGCAGGGCATCGCGTTGCTCTCGTCGACAAGCGGGCGGTCTATCCGGACGAGTTCCGGGTCGAAAAGATCGGCGGCCATCAGCTGCAGTTGCTCCGCAAGCTGGGCTTCCTCAGCGCGCTCGACGGCGTCGCTTGCCGATATCAGCGGGTGCTCAATATCCGGGAGGGTAAAGTGGTCGATGTCAGCGTCGGCCAGGCTTACGGATTTCCCTATGCCGATCTCGTCGCCATGGCGCGCAGCCAGATTCCCGATCCGTCCAACCTGATCGTCGACGAGGTCACAGCGATCAGCAGCAGCGACGACGTCCAGCATCTCGAGCTGGCCTCCGGACGGTGTGTGACGGCTCGCCTCGTTGTTCTCGCCACCGGCATGGCGGGAGTGCTGGGTCACAAGCTTGGCATCAGGCGGCGTGTGCTGGCCGAGCGCCATTCGGTTTCTTTCGGCTTCACGATCGCTCGCAAGGACGGTCGCCCGTTCGATTTCGAGGCGTTGACCTGCTACGGCGAACGCACGGCGGACGGCATCGACTATCTCAGCCTGTTTCCCGTCCGTGCCGGCATGCGGGCCAATCTCTTCATGTTCCGCGATCCGACCGATCCGATCATGCGCGAATTGCGTCGCGAACCGGAAGCGACGGTTTTGCGCCTGCTGCCGGGATTGCAGTCCTACCTCGGCGATTTCCGCGTGACCGACCGGGTCCAGAATTGGGTGATGGATCTGACTGTCGTGGAGGGACATCTCCAGCCCGGCGTCGTGCTCATCGGCGATGCGTTCCAGACCAACTGTCCCGCCGCCGGCACGGGCGTCGCCCGCCTGTTGGTGGACGTCGACCGTCTTTGCACCGAATACGTTCCGCGGTGGCTCATGACCGCAGGCATGGGCCGGGAGAAGATTTCGCAGTTCTATTCCGATCGCGACAAGATCGCGGCGGACCAGCAGTCGCTGAAGATGGCGCGCTTCCGCCAGGCCCTGACGTCCCGCAACGATATCGGCTGGAACGTGCGGCGGCGGTTGCACTTCCTGCGGCGCAGTCTTGCACACCGCGTCGACCAAATGAATCCGGGCTGGCTCGAGCGTGTCCGCGGCGCGTTGCGCGCCTAGGCTCTGCGCCCTGCGCCTGCCGCCGGTCAGCGCGTCGGAGTTGTGGGGCGGGCGGGCTGGAGCCTCAAATCGGACAGCCGCTTGGCCGCCAGCTTGAGCCAGGGAGCCTGCTTCAACGCGAAGAGGGCGATGGCCCCTATGGTGCTGCCCGCCTGCGTGACCGCCCACATCGGCGAAGGCCGCCCGCCGAACAACTTCTTGTATGGCTCATCGCCGATGGTGAAATCGAGCATCTGATCTCCGCGCTCGATACAATCCCGCGCCACTTGTTCGAACATCAGCGCGCCGAGGGATTGGCTCTTGTAGCCCTCGATATCGAAGGCGCTCATGATGACGAGGAAGCTGCCCCGCTGGCACAGTCCCAGCACGGCGGCAATCACGTCGCCGTCCATCTTCATGGCATAGACGCGGACAAAGGAGCCCATGCCGCGAAGGGCGACGTCGGAATAGAAGCCGTAATATTCGGGACGCTGAAGCAGATCTCCGTCGCCCTGTGCGTGAAAGCGCGGGCCGCGAAACTTCCTCATCACATCCAGCGTCTCGAGCACGGCGGGGCCGTCGCCGCAGCATGAGAAGCTCAGCGCGCCTTTCTTCTGCAGTTGACGATACTTCTTTGCGAGCTCCTTCTGATAGGAGCGATCCATCGCGCTGGCGCGCCATTGCTCGAACGGCGCGACGAGAACCGTGGCATAGGCATTGGTGTCCATCGATACACGTCGTGGCGCGCCCAGGAGCTCTTCGATCGGAAGCCGCGCGTCGGGCAGCTTGGCCATTCGGAGCAGATCGAAAGGGCGGACAAGGCGCCGAATCTGCGCGCATGCAGCGGCGTCACCGAGCAGTTGCGACAACACGTCAGGGCTGCAAACCGGCGCCAGATAGTCGGAAACGCGGAGGTCGGCGAACTCGACGGTTCGTATCGGACCGCGCCGGATCCGGAGCAGGGGCAACACCATCGCAAGGGCCCCCGTCGCGCGGTAGCGGACCACGAGGACCAAAGCTGTCGCACCCGCTTCGGGCGCGAGCCTGGTGTAGAGGCTGTTCAGCCAGATCGGATGCTGGAACGCAGTGGCGGCCGAGCGATCAAACAGCTGTGCATATTCCGGAGACAGAAAGTCGAACGACTGTTCGATGACGATGTCGAACGTGTTGCTGAGCTTGTTCATGCGCAATCAGGGAAACCAAGTCATTCGCGAGCGTCGTCGAGCCGTAGCTGCGCTTATAGCAAGGTCGTTACGGGTCAAACACCGGCGGCGCGCGATTTGCATCAATGCGTTCAACCATGTTCGTATCGTTACCAAACCCTTAAGATGCCGGAGATGGATATGGGGCCCAAGATCGACTCGCGCCAGCAAACGGTTGGTAGCGGTGGAGCGTCGGCAAGGATTGCGACACAGCTCGCGCGGCCATTGCCGCCCGCACAGTGCAGGGCAGTGACCTCCTTACACGGATTTTCCAGACCTCTCATTCGTGCAAGATGATCAGCTCGGTCCCGAATACGCAGAAGATGTCCCTTTCACGGCGAGAACTGCTCGATATGGCGGCGTGCCTCGCGGCGCTGGCTGCCTGGCCCGGTGGTGCAACCGCCGACGATTACCCCTCCCGCTCCATCAAGCTGGTCATTCCCTATTCGGCTGGCGCTGCAGGTGATCAGATCGGCCGTCCATGGGCCGACAAGGTCACTCCGCTGCTGGGGCAGGTCCATGTCGAGAATATCGGCGGCGCCGGCGGTGCGATCGGCTCCGCCGCGGTGGCGCAGAGCGCACCGGATGGCTACTCGCTTCTGCTCGGCAATGGCAGCACCCAAGTGACGATTCCGTTGTCGTCGGCGCAGCCCGCCTACGACGCGGTTCGCGATTTCCGCGCCATCTACCGGCTGATTACGAGCACGCTTGCATTCGCCGTTCATCCGTCCCTGCCGGTGAAGGATCTGCGGGAGCTGGCAGCTTTTGCGAAGGCCAATCCGGGTGGGCTTACCTATGGCACTCCCGGCGTCGGCACCGGCAATCATCTCGTCGGAGAGATGTTCAGACAGCAATCGGGTCTTGCGGCGGATTTGGTTCACGTCCCTTACCGGGGCATGGGGCCCGCGACCAGCGACCTCGTCAGTGGCCAGATCAACTCGGTCATTGCAGTGGTCTCGAGCCAGATCCTGCAATTGCACTTTGCGGGCAAGCTGCGGCTGATCGCCGTGACGAGCGACCGGCGGTTGAGCGGAGCGCCGGAAGTTCCGACGGTTGCCGAATCCGGCATGCCAGGCCTCAGATATGCCGGCTGGTTTGGCTTGTTTGCCCCAAGAGCGACCCCGGACGCGGTCGTGGAGCGGATCGCCGCCGCGACCCGCGCGGCGATGGCCGATCCTCAGTTGCAGGAAAGCTATCGTTCGCAAGGTTTGGAGCCGGACATCGATTCAGGCCCCGATAAATTTCAGCGCCTCGTCGAGGACGAACTCGTCCGCCTGACTCCCATCGTCAAGTCGATCGGGCTCAAGCGCGACTGAGTGCTTCTCAGAGACGCACCCCGGTCGTAGCAAACGCCTGCGCGGCGGGCTCCTGAACGCGATCCAAGATCAGCATCCCCGCAATCGCAATCACCAGGGCCGCGACGCAGCCAAGCAAAAAAGCCTTCATCCTCAGCCTCCCTCGATTGGACCAGCAAACCATCTATACGACACGGCTTGCCGCCAGCAAGCTCGTTGATCGCTCCAAGGCTTCCGCGGTCCTATGGGCTCTTGAACACGGGATCGGCGGAAAACGCATCGCCCATCAAGCCAAGGGACTGAAGCTCGGTGCCATTCAAATCGACTTCCAAGACTGCGAGCAGCAGCGCGAGCACGACGGCAACGAGGAGGAGGAAAGGCGAGGCTTCTCGCGCAGCGGGATCTTGCAGGCCATCAATGGCACCAAGAACGCGCAGCCGCGCAATCATCCGCAGAATTGGCCCCGTTCGCCCCTGCATGCCGTCTTCCTTGACGTGAGCAGCCAGAATCTGGTGTCGGGGCGATCGGCATTCAAGGCGGAGGATGCGCGAGCCGGGCTATTGCACTGCACGCTTCGGAACGGAAGGAGGGTTTGGAAGTTCTTGCGAGTTAGTGAGCGCATCGGAGATATTGCGTGAGATTAGCGAAAACGCTTTTGTGCTTCGCTGCACTTTGCTTTGCTGGGAGCGCCCTGGCCCAGCCCGCGCAAACCAACTCCTCGCCGACGCCAACCCGTCCCGAGGAGAAAGGTCAAGCACAGCCGCAAGGTTGGACGGGCCCGACCAATACAGGTTCGGGTGGTGCGCCAGCCGAAAGCCCCCAGGGCCAGAGTCCGCCTGGAATGCAGGCCGCTCCCGAGGGATCCTCCAAGACCACGACCGCACCTGCCAAGTAGACCGGTCCCGGATATTCATTTCCGTTGCCCGTTCTGGCAATCTTGAGAGCGTGAATGTCAGCAGGGCGGCCACGAATGAACAGATCGCCTTGGTGCAGGAACATCGCTGCGGCGCTGTGGGTCATCTTTGCCGCATCGCCCGCGCACGCCGACATGGTCGGACACGGCGGCCCGATACGGGCTCTCGCCATCTCGCCCGACGGGGGCAGCCTTCTTTCCGGCAGCTTCGACACGGCGGTCATCCGCTGGTCGCTCAAGACGGACACCGCAGAGCAAGTGCTGCGGTATCATGCTGATGGCGTCAATGCGGTCGTCATTCTGAAGGACGGCCGCATGATCACGGCCGGCGCCGATGCACGAATTGCGGTGTGGACGGCGGGACGGCAGGAGCCAGACCGGGTGCTGGAAGGGCACGTCGCTCCGATCGCGGCACTTGCCGTGTCGCCCGATGGGTCGGTTCTCGCATCGGCTTCATGGGATCGGACGGTACGGCTCTGGTCGCTATCGGACGGCACGTCCCGCGCGCTCGAAGGGCATACGCAGAACGTCAACGGTGTCGCTTTCCTGCCGGACGGCAGACTTGTCAGCGTCGGCTACGATCTTGCGCTGCGAATCTGGCGTTTGCCGGATGGCCAGCCGGAAATCGTGACGTTGCCGGCGGCGCTGAACACGGTGGCCGTGGCGCCGGATGGTGAAATCGTCACAGGCGCGGTCGACGGCAAGCTGCGCATGCTGAGCACCGACGGCAAGGTCAGCGGCGAGGTCGCGGCCAGCCCGACACCGGTGGTGGCCTTGACGATGTCGGCGGACGGCGCATTGATCGCTGCGGCCGGCATCGGCGGCACAGTGGCGATCATCGATCGCAAGTCGCGCAACCTGCTGCGCACGCTGGTTGGGCCCGGGCAGCCGGTGTGGTCGGTCGCGTTCCTTCCAGACCGCGAGACACTGATGACGGGTGGTGCGGACGGCAGGATCAGGCGCTGGAACGCGCGCACCGGCGATCCCATCGGCTCAGGTCTGATCGGCACACCGGCCGATCCGCTCGCGGCCTATGCCGGCGATCATGGCGCCGATGTATTTCGGGCGTGTGTTGCCTGCCACACGCTGTCGGACAAGGAGGTGCAGCGTGCCGGCCCGACGCTTGCTGGACTATATGGCCGCAAGATCGCTTCGCTCCCGGGATATCGCTTCTCCGATGCGCTGAAGAGGATGGACATCGTCTGGACGCCGGAAACGGTCGCAAGACTGTTCGAAATTGGGCCGAACACCTATACCCCCGGCACCAAGATGCCGGAGCAACGCATCGGTTCGGCCGAAGACCGGCGCGCACTCACCGAGTTCCTGGGCCGCGCGACGTCGCGATGATTGCCTCTTCCGGCCTTGCGAAGACGTCCGCTTCGTCTAATCCTTGCCGTTGGGTTGGCGTAGATAGTCATCCGTCGTCCGTGGCGGGGTTCGTTCCGGAACGCCCTTGAACGGATCGAATTGCTGTTCGCTCATGACGATGACGCGGCAGTCTGCGCACATCCTGAGTGCCTCGACCCGTTTGTCGCCGGCCGGATACATCCAGTGCCGGCCTTCGAGCTTGGCTGCGATGCGGTCGATCGTGCTCTTCACGCCGAAGGGCGTGCCGCAGCGGACGCAGAGTGCGGGCTCTTCTTCCTTGATAATCGCGGCGGGAGCACGCGCCGCGCGGAAATCGATCTGCGGCTTGAGGCTGATGACCTTTTCCGGACAGGTGCTCTGGCACAGGCCGCATTGCACGCAGGCATCCTCGATGAATTTCAACACGGGCCGCTCGGGATCGTCGCGCAGCGCGCCGGTCGGGCAGGCGGAGACGCAGGAGAGGCACAACGTGCAGCCATCGGTATCGACGGTGATTGCGCCAACCGGCGCACCTTGCGGCAGGGCGATCACGTCGATCGGCTGCGGCGCCAGTCGGTGCAACTCGCCGAGGGCGAACCGCAAGAGGTCGCGCCGCTTGCCGACGGTCTTGAAGGTCGCGGGCGTCGCGACCGCGGCAAGCGTGCCGATATCGGTCAAATGCTCGCCGAGCGCATCGGGATCATCCGTTTCGATGGTGGCGAGGCGACGGCCTGCAAATCCAAGGCCGCCTAGAATCGCTTCGGCCATCGCGATCGTCTGCGCCAATCCGGTCACATCGTGGCGCGGCTTGGCGCGGAGCAGGAAGCGCACGGCGGATACGCCATAGGCGAAGGCGCCGACAATCGCTTCCAGCCCCACCTGCGTGACCTCGTTGACGGCAAAGGGGAGCGCGTTCGCCGGCAGGCCATCGCCATGCCGCGCGAGGGCCTCGATCAGAGGCGTGCCGTGCGATCCGTCATGAAAAAGCAGCACCGCATCAGCGCCGCCAGCCTCGCGATAGGCGAGCAGCATGGCGCGAATTTGCTGGAGCTGTGTATCGGGGGGCGGCAGCGCGTAGGAGGCCGCGCCGGTCGGGCAGGCAGCCGCGCATTGGCCGCAGCCGGCGCAGATGTTGGGATCGATTGCGACATGATCGCCGTCAGGCGTGATCGCCCCCGTCGGGCAGAGATCGAGGCAGCGGTGGCAGCCCGTGCGCTTCGAGCGCGAATGGGCGCAAAGGGCGGGCGCAAAGTCGACATATCTCGGCTTGTCGAAGCTGCCGACCAGATCGCGCGCGGTCAGCACGGCGCGCAGCACTGCAGCGGGATCTTTCGGGTCGGCGCGAAGATAGCCGTCGCGCAAGTCGTGGGCGGCAAACAGCGGCAAATCGCCGGACAGATCGAGCACGATATCGCAGCGCGAGGTGACGCCGCTTCGTGGCGGGTCCAGCACGAAACGATCGCGCGAGGAGGGGCGGGGACGCGCATAGTCGTCGATAGCAAGTTCGAACGCGCCGAAATGTCCCTTCGCGGAGCGGATCGTACCCTTGACGATCGGGAACACCGTTGCAGCCGGCGGCACCGCGTCATCGAGCTGCTTCAGCATCACCGTGACGTCGAGGTGATCGGCAAGCAGGCGGCCGGCCTCGATCGCAGCCTCATCGCGGCCGTAGATCAGGATCACGCCCTCACTCGACAAGGTGACGAGCGGATAGTCCGGGGCCGGGATGGAGGCGGATGCGAGCAGGCCGGCCATCTTTGGGCCAGTCCGCGCGCCCTCGCGCGACCAGCCGGCCGTTTCGCGGATATTGACGAAGCTGATTGCATCAGGCCGTTCGCCGGCCTCGTCAGAAAACTGCGCGGCCTGCTGCGTGCAGGCGACCGTCAGCATGCCTTCCGCCGCGGCAATGTTGCGGAAATGATCGAGCTCCGCACCGCAGAGGTGGCGAAAGCTCTTGAGCTCGCAGTTCGGGCATCCGTGCCGGATCGCAGCCACGTCGAGACGCATCGTGTCTTCGCACGAGCAGATCAGGACGGTCTTCGCTGGCTGCTCCAGGTTAATCTCTCCGCCATTCGGACGCCGACGACGGACTCGCGCCGGCCCTTCGCCTCGTATAGACATTATCCATCGCGAAGAAAAGGAAAGCGGAGGACGGCCTGCCGTCGACCCCAGTGAGCCATGTTTCCCTGGCGGAACCGATCCACCTGCCGCCGCCGTTCACGTTGGTGCGGCTGCGCGAGAGTGGCGATGCTTTTGCCCATGCATGCCGCATTGCACCGGAGAGCGGAGCCGGAACGCTGGTCTATGTCGGCCGCTTCGACCTGGCAGAGTTCGCCGTGGTGCTCGAGCCGGCCGAGCCGCTACGCAGCGCGCGGCGCGCGTTCTACGCTTGTATGGTCGCGCTCACGGATGCGCTTCGCGCCTATGCGCCGCCGAGCAAGCCCATCACGATCGGCTGGCCGGATCAGGTCAGGGTCGACGGAGGGCTGGTCGGCGGCGGACGGATGGGCTGGCCTTCAGCCGCCGGCGAGGATGCGCCGCCGCCCTGGCTGGTGTTCGGGGCCATGATCCGGACGGTTGCCATGAACGATGACGATCCAGGCGTTCACCCGCTGGCCTCGGCACTCGACCAGGAAGGATTTGGCGAGGCTGGCGCAGCGCAGATCACGGAGAGCTTCGCCAGGCACCTGATGCTGGCGCTGGACGGATGGCGGGTCGATGGCTTTGACAGTGTCGCGCGCGATTATCTTACGCGGGTGCCGCGTGAAAGGCAGGCAGTTCAGCGCATTGATGATTGCGGCGATGTCCTGACGCGCCGGATCGGGACGGATACGATCGAGCGAAGCGACCTCGTCCAGGCGCTCGCGACGCCATCCTGGCTTGATCCGGCCCTCGGAGGACCACGCCTGTGAAGCTCCTGCGTACCATCGCGCTCGATCCCTCCGACACCTTCGTGTTCGACGTGGCGGCGGAGCCAGGCGAATGGGCCGTCTCCGGCGCTTTCCGCTTCTGGGAGTGCGACGCTGCGAAGCTCGAGGGGAAAGCGCGGGCGGCGTTTCGCGGTGGTTTTCTCGGGGTGCAATCCTGGGGCTGGTCGACGCTGGCGCAGATCGTTCCGGCGACCGAGGACGATTACCGCGGCCTGGTCGATCTCCTGGCGAGGCAACTCGTCGATCGTTTCGGCGCGCCGGACATGGCGGCAGCGAAGGCGGCGGCGGAAGAGGAGGTGGCGTTCTCGCAGTCCCTCTGCAGCCATCCGATCAGCTCGCTTATTGCAGTGCATCGCACCTTGAACGATGGCGAGGTCCGCGAATCCTTCCGCCGGCTGCAACTCCGGGAAGGGCAGGGGCACAAGGCATTCTCGTTCATGGAAATGGAGGACGACCTCCTGCCTGATGGCGATCTCAAGCTTGCGGATCTGGGCCGGGAGCCGACCATCAGATGAACGATTTCTGGATCGCCTGCGGCCATCACCTGCTCGATCGCGAGGAGGGCGGTGGGCTCCGTGTCACCGACGAGTTCCTCAAGGCCTATTTCGCCCGTCCCGAGCTGATGCCACCGGACGACGCGTGCCCGATCGAACGCCGGCTGCACCGCGAATTGCTCGCCGACCCGCGCCAGGCGGTCAGCGCCGGTGAAATCGCCGGGATTGTCGATGCGGATGCCCGGGAGAATTGGCAGTTCGTGCTGGCCTTTCGCGATCTTCTGTTGCGGCATCCGACGCTCGAAGCCGCCTATCTTGCATCGGTGCGATCCGGCGCGAACGATTTGCCGCCGCTGTTCGTCAACCAGCTCGTGCACGTCATCCTGCGGAACGCGCTCGATGGCTGCGATGACCCGTTCGTGCTGCGCGCGGCCGAATTGTTCTTCCGGACCCAACGCATCCTGCCGCATGAGCACGCCCTGTTGCTCGGCGACGAGGAGATCGTCGGCGGCCGGAGCCCGACCCCGGTGCTCTCTTTGATGTCGATGCTGGGCGCCACCACCGACGCCGTGGTCGACGTGTTGAGCGAGGAGAATGCCGAGGCCTATTGGCAGCGCAGCGATCAGTTCGACATGGCCCTCGACCTCACGGCCGGCGGCCGCGGACCGGCTGCGCTGGCGCAGGCGATGACGCGCTGGGTCTCCCATCTGCTCGGCATCGACGTCGTGATCGAGCCGCTGCGGGCGCTGCGCGAGACAAAGCTCACCTGGTATGTCGGGCTCGATGCCGATGCCACCAGGCTTGGCGACCGGCTGTGGCACGGTGACGACCTCGGCGAGCGCGACGCCGATCGTGTGCTTGCGCTGTTCCGGCTGACACTTGCGGATTCAAGCCGTGCGCTCGACGATGTCAGCGGTGAACCGGTCTACCTGATCCTGTCGATGACGGCGGATCAGAAGCTCCGGATGAAGCCGCAGAATCTTCTGACCGGGCTGCCGGTGAAATGCCTGGAGATGGTGACATGAGCCCTGCGGCGCTGCCGTCCCTCTCGATTGCCGTCGGCGTCGTGGTCGAGCGGCGCAAGGCCGCTTCGCCCTGGGTCGATTTCATCTGGCGCGGAATTGCCGTCCTGCCAGACGAGCCGGTGACCCAACCCTGGACCGTGCTTCGCGAGGAGGATGGCACGACCATGTTCTATGCCGGAAGTGCCACCGTCGATCTCTATCCTTCCGAGACCGCGCGCTATCGCGACAATCTTGCCTCGGGTAGCCCGAGCATCTGGACCGTGCTGTCGCCCTCGGAGGGCCCCTGGCCCTATGCCGTCGCCGCGGTGACCGCCGACCCCGCAGAGGGCGAAGGCTTTACCGAAGCCGCCGATAATCTCGTCGAGGCCGTGCCGATGCCGGAGGTGCTGCGCGAAGCGATTGAAAGCTTCGTGGCCGAGCACCATGTCGAGCGGGAATTCGTCAAGCGTACGCGGCGCCGCGCCGACCCGGAGGCGCTGGCACGGCGCGAACATGAAGGCGGACAGGAATGAGTGAGGAGGAATTCCTTGCACGTTGGTCCCGCCGCAAGCGCGCATCGCTGGCGGAGCCGGCGAAGCCTGCCCCGGCGCAGCCCATGCCGCCGTCCGAGGCCAAGGAAGACGAGAGCAAGTTCGATCTCTCTTGTCTGCCGTCGATCGACGAAATCAATGCGGCGACCGACATCACGGCCTTTCTCAGCAAAGGTGTTCCTCGGGAGTTGAGCCGTGCGGCTCTTCGCCGCGCCTGGGCGACCGACCCCGCCATCCGCGACTTCGTCGGGCTTGCGGAGAATGCATGGGACTTCAACGACCCGACTGCGATGCCGGGTTTTGGACCACTGGATTGCTCGTCGGAGGAACTGGCCGCACTGGTCGATCGCATAGTTGGCGGTGTGCGCGAGGTGGCCCAGTCTCTCCCCGAGGCGTCGATCGAAACGGCAGATTCCTCGGCGGAATTGCATCAAGCCGAAGCGACAGCGGTTTCCAATGTCGCTGAGCCGCCCGATGAGACCGAGCACCCGGCAATCCCTGCTGCAGTGCAACCAGCAGTGGTCGACAGATCTGCAGAATCTGCCGAGCCCGTCAGGCCCCGTACGCACGGCGGTGCACTGCCGCGCTGAGCAACTCGACCAAAGGCTATAGGCCCAGGCTATGGCAGGCGATTGACGGTCAGTGGAACCGGGATTACGCTGCCTACTGCTTTGTAACAAAAGCGATAATCAAGCAGACGGGACTTGGATGGGAGGTCCACGTGCGTGATGACGGGCTTGATCGCGCGATCGACGCCGCGGGCGGCATTGCTCAGCTTGCGCGCAAAATAGGCATCAGCCAGCCCTCCGTATCGAATTGGACCCGCGTGCCCGCACAACGGGTGGTTGCAGTCGAAGCCGCCACCGGCGTTTCCCGGAATGATCTGCGGCCCGATCTCTACAGCGAACAAGCCGGATCCGCTGAGCTCGTCGACCCCATCGATGCGGCGCGGGCGCAGGAATACGCGTTGCTGGCGCTGCTGCTGTCCGCGCCTCCGTCGAAGCGACTGCTCGATCAGCTCGCGGCCTTGAGCGGTGACGCGACGCCCCTCGGGCGCGCGCATGCGGCGCTGGCCGAGGCCGCTGCAAGTGCCGTCGCAGCGAAAGTCGAGCGGGAATATTTCGATCTGTTCGTCGGGCTCGGCCGCGGCGAATTGCTGCCCTATGCCTCTTATTATCTCACGGGCTTTCTCAACGAGCGGCCATTGTCGCGCCTGCGCGGTGACCTGACGACGCTCGGCATCGAGCCGGTTGCCAACAATTTCGAGCCCGAGGATCACGCCGCCATCCTGTGCGAGATCATGGCGGGCCTTGCCGGCGGCCGCTTCGATGCCTCGCCCGAGGCGCAGCGCGCCTTCTTCGAAAAGCATGTGTCGCCCTGGATGGGGCGGCTGTTCACAGACATCGAGAGCGCCCGGGATGCCGGCTTCTATCGAGCGGTCGGCGCGCTCGGCCGGACCTTCATCGAAATCGAAACGGAAGCATTCACATTCGCGAGCTGACCGAGGTGCCTCGGTCCGGGAGAGATGCGATGAGTGACGAGACGAAAGCAAAGGTCGGACGCCGCGATTTCCTTCGCAAGGTCGGCTTGGGCACGGCCGGTGTCGGCGCGACGCTTGCGACGCCGTTGGTCGGGTCCGCACAGGCGGACAGCGAAAACAACGATGAGAAGCGCAAGGCGCGCTACAAGGAATCCGATCACGTGAAGGCTTTTTACCGCGTCAATCGTTATCCGGCTAAGGGAGGCTGACCGTGCTGATCAAGCGAACACACCAGCATTCCCCTCGCCAGGGCTCCGTTGTCGAGTCCCTAGCGGCACGGGCCGGCGGTCTCGACCGCCGCAGCTTCCTGCGCAAATCCGGTGTTGCCGGCGGCGCACTTGCTGCGCTTGGCACCATGCCGCTCGGCAGCGTGCGCAAGGCGGAAGCAGCCAAGGCCGGTCCGCTCACCGAAGGCGCGACCATCCGCAAGAGCATCTGCACGCATTGCTCGGTTGGCTGCACGGTGACGGCCGAGGTCTTGAACGGCGTATGGATCGGGCAGGAGCCCAGTTGGGATTCGCCGATCAATCGAGGCTCGCATTGCGCCAAGGGCGCTTCGGTACGCGAACTCGTGCACAGCGAGCGGCGGCTGCGCTATCCGATGAAGCTCGCGGGCGGGCAGTGGACACGCGTGTCCTGGGACACCGCGATCAACGAGATCGGAGACAAGCTTCAGGCTGTACGCGAGAAGTCGGGCCCCGATTCGGTCTATTGGCTCGGCTCGGCCAAGATGACCAACGAAGGCGCCTACCTATTCCGCAAGCTCGGTGCGTTCTGGGGGACCAACAACACCGATCACCAGGCTCGCATCTGCCATTCGACCACCGTCACCGGCGTCGCCAATACCTGGGGCTACGGTGCGATGACCAACAGCTACAATGATATCCGCAATGCGAAGACACAGGTCGTCTTGGGCGGCAATCCGGCCGAAGCCCATCCGGTATCGCTGCAACATCTGCTCGAGGGCAAGGAGCTGCAAAAGGCCAACTTTGTCGTCATCGACCCGCGTCTGACGCGCACGGCCGCGCATGCAACCGAATATGTGCGGATGCGGCCGGGCACCGACATCCCGGTGCTCTACGGCATGATGTGGCACATTCTCCAGAACGGCTGGGAGGACAAGGAGTTCATCCGGCAGCGCGTCTACGGTTTCGACGACATCAAGAAAGAGGTTGAGAAGTGGCCTCCGGAAGAAGTCGAGCGCGTCACCGGCATTCCGGGCGAGCAGCTCAAGCGCGTCGCCAAGATGTTCGCCACCGAGAAGCCGGCAACCCTCATCTGGGCCATGGGCCAGACCCAGAAGACCGTCGGCACCGCCAACGTGCGGGCGAGCTGCATCGCGCTCCTGATGACCGGCAATGTCGGTAAGGCCGGCGCCGGCGCCAACATCTTCCGTGGCCATGACAACGTGCAGGGCGCGACCGACGTCGGGCTCGATATCGTCACGCTGCCGTTCTACTACGGCCTCGCCGAAGGCGCCTGGAAGCATTGGTCGCGGGTCTGGGAGGTCGACTACGACTTCCTGAAGTC
This sequence comes from Bradyrhizobium vignae, assembly GCF_900324035.1. Classification (NCBI taxonomy): domain Bacteria; kingdom Pseudomonadati; phylum Pseudomonadota; class Alphaproteobacteria; order Hyphomicrobiales; family Nitrobacteraceae; genus Bradyrhizobium; species Bradyrhizobium vignae. Next base: position 4,957,123 of record NZ_LS398110.1, on the reverse strand, counting down.
CCGCTTCGATTCCAAGCAGATCATGGAAACCCCCGGCATTCCGCTGACCCGCTGGTTCGAGGCGGTGACGCTGCCGAAGGATCAGATCGCGCAGAAGGACAATGTGAAGGCGGTGTTCGTGCAGGGGCACGCCTCCAACAGCATCACCCGCATTCCTGAGTCCCTCAATGGCCTGAAGGCGCTCGAGCTGCTCGTCATTGCCGACCCGCATCCGACGACCTGGGCCTCGCTTGCCGTCGAGGCGGGCCGCAAGGATGGCGTCTACATTCTGCCGGTTGCCACGCAATTCGAATGCAAGGGGTCGCGCGTCGCCTCCAACCGCTCGCTGCAATGGGGCGAGCAGATCGTGAAGCCAATCTTTGAATCGAAGGATGATCTCGAGGTCATCTATCTGATGGCGAAGAAGCTCGGTTTCGCCGACCAGATGTTCAAGAAAATCAATGTCGAGAACAATCTTCCTGAAGCGGAGGATGTGCTGCGCGAGATGAACCGCGGCAGCTGGTCGACCGGCTATTGCGGGCAATCGCCCGAGCGCCTCAAGGCGCACATGAAAAACCAGGCCAAGTTCGATATGCTGACGATGCGGGCGCCGAAGGACGATCCCGAGGTCGGAGGCGACTATTACGGTCTGCCCTGGCCGTGCTGGGGGTCACCGGAAGTCAAGCATCCCGGCACGCCATTGCTCTACAACACCAATCTGCACGTGATGGACGGCGGCGGCACGTTCCGGCCGCGATTCGGCATCGAGCGCGAGGAGAAGCTGCCGGACGGCACGACGCGGAAGGTGAGCCTGCTTGCGGACGGCTCGTACTCGTTGGGGTCGGGCATTCAGGACGGCTACCCGGAGTTCACGCTGGCGAGCCTGAAGAAGCTCGGCTGGGACAGCGAGCTCACCGAAGCGGAAATGGCCGTGATCAACAAGGTCAATCCCGCCAATCCGGACACGGTGTCGTGGGCGCTCGACCTGTCGGGAGGCATCCAGCGCGTGGCGCTGGCGCATGGCTGCGTTCCCTACGGCAACGGCAAGGCGCGCATGAATGCCTTCGGCTTGCCCGATCCTATCCCGGTTCACCGCGAGCCGATCTACACGCCACGCGTCGACCTCGTCGCCAAATATCCGACGCTACCCGACGCCAAGCAGTTCCGGATGCCGAATATCGGGTTTTCCGTGCAGAAGGCGGCAGTGGAGAAGGGAATTGCAAAACAGTTCCCGCTCATCCTGTCGTCCGGCCGTCTGGTCGAATATGAGGGCGGCGGCGAGGAGACCCGAACCAACCCGTGGCTTGCCGAATTGCAGCAGGACATGTTCATCGAGATCAATCCTGCCGATGCCGCCGAGCGCGGTGTCAAGGACGGTGGCTGGGTTTGGGTCACCGGTGCCGAGAACAATTCCAGGGCGAGGATGAAAGCGCTCGTCACCGAGCGCGTCGGCAAGGGCGTTGCCTGGATGCCATTCCACTTCGGCGGGTGGTTCGCAGGCAAGGATCTTCGCGGCAATTACCCGAAGGGCACCGACCCGATCGTGCTCGGCGAAAGCGCCAACACGATCACGACCTACGGGTACGACCCCGCGACGGGCATGCAGGAGCCCAAGGTCACTCTCTGCCAAATCGCGGCGGCTTAGGAGTAACGACGATGGCACGTATGAAATTCCTCTGCGACGCCGATCGCTGCATCGAGTGCAACGCTTGCGTCACCGCCTGCAAGAACGAGCACGAGGTGCCCTGGGGCATCAACCGGCGCCGCGTCGTCACCCTCAACGACGGCAAGCCGGGCGAGCGCTCGATCTCGATGGCCTGCATGCACTGCACGGACGCGCCGTGCGCGGCCGTGTGCCCGGTGAACTGCTTCTACACCACGGCCGATGCTGTGGTGCTGCACTCCAAGGACCTCTGCATCGGTTGCGGCTACTGCTTCTACGCCTGCCCGTTCGGCGCTCCGCAATATCCGAAGGTCGGGAACTTCGGCTCGCGCGGCAAGATGGACAAATGCACCTATTGCGCCGGCGGCCCGGAAGCCGATGGCAGCAAGGAGGAGTACGAGAAATACGGTGCGAACCGGCTGGCCGAAGGCAAGCTGCCGCTGTGTGCCGAAATGTGCTCGACAAAGTCGTTGCTTGCGGGCGACGGCGAGATCATTGCGCAGATCTACAAGGAGCGCGTGATGAAGCGCGGCTACGGCTCGGGTGCCTGGGGCTGGAAGACGGCCTATCGCGAGACGATCGAATCCTGACGAAGGTCGCGCGCGGACATTGAGGAGGAGCTCATGGTGTCGTTTGCAAGGTTCGTCCGGGCGGCCGTCGGCGCCTGTGCTTTACTCCTCCTCGTCGTGGCAGCTCCGGCGCCGGTCGGCGCCCAGCAGGTCAATCCGACCGCGAGCTCGGTCAAGGAGCAGCAGCTCCTGCAGGAGCTGAACCGGATTCAGGGTCGCGTCAGCATCCCTGATGAGAGGTCCGGCGTTCTCGAACAGCCGCAGGGGCGGCAATGGCGCGAGTTCCACAATGTCACGCTGCGCTGGATCGGCGGCATCGCGATCATCGGCATGCTGGCGGTGCTCGTGATCTTCTATCTGACCCGCGGCATGGTGCGGCTCGAAAGCGGACGGTCCGGCCGCACCCTCGTGCGCTTCAATATCTATGAGCGTTTCGTGCACTGGATGACCGCTACCTGCTTCATCATTCTGGCGATCTCCGGACTGAACATCACCTTTGGCCGACCGTTGCTATTGCCGCTGATCGGCTTCGAGAACTTCTCCGAATGGTCGCTATGGGCCAAGTACGCCCACAATTATCTGAGCTTCCCGTTCACCATCGGCGTCGTCCTCATCCTGTTGATGTGGATCGGCGGCAATATTCCGAACAAGGTGGACGTCGAGTGGCTGAAGCGGGGCGGCGGCATCGTCGGGCATGATCATCCGCCGGCCTATCGCTTCAACGCCGGCCAGAAGGCGGTCTACTGGATCGTCGTGATCGGTGGCGGACTGGTCGCTGCGAGCGGCTATGTCCTGATGTTCCCGTTCTACACAACGGGGATCGAAGGCATGCAAATGGCCCAGATCGTCCACTCGGTCGTGGCGGTCCTGTTCGTCGCGGCGATGGTCGCACACATCTATATCGGCACCATCGGCATGGAAGGTGCGTTCGAGGCCATGGGCACGGGCGAAGTCGACGTCAACTGGGCTCGCGAGCACCATAGCCTCTGGCTCGACGAGCAGATGGCGCGAACGGGACCCAACGACGGACGACCGCAACCCGCGACCGCGGCGGCTGAATAGGGCGAAGCACCGGCGCGGACGCTCCGACCTACCGAGCCGACTCTTTCGCAAACAAGACGGAGCGGTCCTGCAGCTCCTGCTCGGGAAGCTTGATGGCTTGGCCTGTCTGCATGCCTTGAATGGATGCCATGCCGTGCTGCGCGTGATCACCTGGCGACCGTCAACTTGATCGTGAAAGTGGATATTAGGTTGCCAATAGCAGCGCCCCATCCCACCCCAGCGTCATGATGAGCCGGGCGCAGAATTCTTCCATGAGAGCAGTGATTTGGCTTCGGTTCTTGGCGGCTTTTCAACCGTCAGGTCGAAAGTGGCCCAGCTCTTGCTCTTGCCAGTATGAGGGATTTTGATAAACGTCATACTGTGGGGTCGGGAATGGAACGAGCGGCGATGCGAACTTTGCGGGCGGTCGAGCCCGGAACTGTGGCGCTGCTCGGCGGGCTCGTCGCCGCCAACCTCGCCACGTGGTCTTGGGCCTTCATGCTGTTCGGCGACCGGCCGACGGTGATGGCGACCGCACTGCTGGCCTGGGTGTTCGGCCTCCGCCACGCCGTCGATGCCGACCACATCGCCGCGATCGACAATGTCGTGCGCAAGCTGATGCAGGCGGGTGGCGCGCCGCGCAGCGTCGGTTTCTATTTCGCGCTCGGCCATTCCAGCGTGGTCGTTGTCGCCACCATGCTGCTTGCGCTGGGCGTGGTCAGTCTTGGCGGCGACAGCCTGCTCAAGGAGATCGGCGGCTTGATCGGCACGTCGGTGTCGGCGCTGTTCCTGCTCGCTGTTGCGCTCATCAACCTCGTCATTTTCGTCGGCCTGTGGCGGACGTTCCGCGCGGCACGGGAGGAGGGCGTCCACGACATTGCGCAGCTTGACGCGTTGCTCGCCAGCCGCGGCATCCTGGCGCGGCTGCTCGGCCCGATGTTCCGCCTGGTGACAAAGCCGGCACATATGTACCCGCTCGGCTTCCTGTTCGGGCTCGGCTTCGACACCGCGACCGAAATCGGCCTGCTCAGCATCTCCGCCAGCGAAGCCGCGCGTGGCGCCTCGCTCGTCGATGTCCTGGTCTTTCCCGCGCTGTTTGCGTCAGGCATGGCGCTGGTCGACACGGCCGATTCCGCGCTGATGGTGAGCGCCTATCGCTGGGCCTTCGTCGATCCCCTGCGCAAGCTCTGGTACAACCTCACGATCACGGGCGCCTCGGTCGCGGTCGCGCTGTTCATCGGCGGCGTCGAGGCGCTCGGCCTGATCGCGGATCGGCTCGGCCTCTCCGGCGGTATGTGGACGCTGGTCGAGGGCCTCAACGAGTCGCTGGCGAATGTCGGCTTCGCCGTGATCGCGCTATTCGCGATCGCATGGCTCGTCTCGGTCGTGTTCTATCGCCGCATGTTCGCGGACGGCCGCCATTGTGCCGGGACGAAGGTCTTGGAATGCGCCGATGCAACCGAGGCGGTGTGAGCCTGGTCGTTGCGGCGGCGCGCTGACTGCACTCTCGGCCCTGCTGCTCCTCGCCGATAACGGCCGCGCGCTTGCGCAGAGCACCGGCATCTCGCGCGAACTTCCGCCAATCCAGGTCGATGGCGAGGCGCTGGTCCGCAAGAAGCCGCTCGCATCGCGCCGCACCAGAAAGCCGTCCCCCGCCGGTCACCGCATCCTCGTGTATCCAGCAGCGACGCAGGCGTCGGATGCGCGCAGTGCCGGCTCGGGTGCAATGAGCGGAGCCGGCATGGCCAGCGAGATCACCGTCTCCCGCGAGGAGATCAACGCGCGCCCGATCTCGCGGCCTGGTGAGGTGCTCGAAGCCGTGCCGGGTCTGATCGTGACGCAGCATTCCGGCGAGGGCAAAGCCAACCAGTACTTCCTGCGCGGTTACAATCTCGACCACGGCACCGATCTGGCGATCGTCGTCGACGGCGTCCCCGTCAACATGCGTACCCACGCGCATGGGCAGGGCTATGCCGATCTCAACTGGCTGATCCCGGAAACCGTCGCCGCAATGGACGTGCGCAAGGGGCCTTACTTCGCCGACGAGGGCGATTTCGCCTCGGTCGGAAGCGTTCATATCGGTCTGATCGATCGCACCTGGAGACTGGCGCAGGTGAGCGCCGGCAGCTTTGGTTACCGCCGTCTGCTCGGCATGGATTCGGCGAAGCTCGGTGACGGTTCGCTGCTGGTGGCCGGCGAAGTGGGCACCTACAACGGGCCGTGGGACAACTCCGACAATGTGAGAAAGCTCAACGGCCTCGTGCGCTACAGCCAGGGCACTGCGACCGACGGCGTGTCCATCACCGGCATGGCCTACGTCAACAAATGGAATTCGACCGACCAGGTGCCGCAGCGCGCGATCACCAGCGGCCTGCTCGACCGGTATGGTTCGGAAGACCCGAGCGACGGTGGAAACGCCGACCGTTTCGCGCTCTCCGGCCGTATCGCGCAGACCGACGATACGGGATCGTGGAAAGCAAATGCCTATGTGGTGAAGAGCCAGCTCGACCTTTTCAACAATTTCACTTACTTTCTCGACGATCCCCTGCTGGGCGACCAGTTCCACCAGCACGACAAGCGTTTGATGGCGGGCGCCAACGTCTCGCGCACGCTGAACGGTTCGTTTGCCGGCCTGCCGATGCAGATCACCCTCGGTCTGCAATCGCGTTATGATGCGATCGATCTCGCGCTCACCAACACTTTCCAGCGCGGCTTCCGCGCCAATATCCGCAGCGACAAGGTCGGCGAGGGGAGCGTCGGGATCTATGCCGAAAACACGGTGCGCTGGACCGATTGGCTCAGGACGACGGTGGGCTGGCGCGGCGACTATTACGCCGCTGACGTCACCTCTCTGTTCAATGCCGCCAATTCCGGCTGCGCCGATGCCGCGCTCGGCAGTCCGAAATTCAGGATGGTGCTTGGTCCGTTCAACCAGACCGAATTTTTCCTCGGTGCCGGCTACGGCATGCACTCGAACGATGCCCGCGGCGCGACCACGACGGAAGACCCCGCCGATCCCGCGACAAGGCTCACGCCGTCGCCGCTCCTGGTGCGCACCAGGGGCGCGGAGATCGGTGTTCGCAGCAGGATTGTTCCCGGCCTCGACACCTCGCTCAGTCTCTTCATCCTGGATCAGGATTCCGAGATCCTGTTCGCGGGCGATGCCGGCGACACCTCGGCAACCCGCGCCAGCCGTCGGTACGGCTTCGAGTGGAGCAATCATTACCGGCCATGGTCGTGGATCGATATCGACGCGGATCTCGCAATGACGCATGCGCGCTTTCGCGGCTATGACAGCGAGCAGGCACAGGCCTATGCCTCGCTTGCCGGCTATCCCGAGGCGCAGATCGGCAATGCGCCCGGCAACTACATTCCGAACGCGCCGGCGATGGTGGCATCAGCCGGCGTCACGGTGGGCGAGAAGACCGGCTGGTTCGGAACCTTGCGCTGGCGCTATCTGGCCTCGAGCCCGCTGACGGAGGACAACGCATTCCGCTCCTCTGCGACCAGCATCTTCAATGGCCGCCTCGGCTATCGTATCGATAACGGCTGGCGCCTTCAGCTCGACGTGCTCAACCTCTTCAACGCGAAGGCGAACCAGATCACCTATGCTTATGGTTCGCTGCTCAAGACCGATACGCTCTACAATCTCTGCACGTCAGGCGCCGCTCCAGCGGCAGTCTGCCGGAATGGCGTGATGGACTACGTGCTGCACCCGGCGGAGCCGCTGACATTCCGGGTCACCGTGGCCGGGACGTTCTAAAGCATGATCCGGAAAAGTGCGAAGCGGTTTTCCGGAAAGATCATGCGTAAACAACGAGCTAAAGCGCGATGACGATTCATCCAAATCTCATCGCGCTTTGGGTTTGCTCAGATCGCGGACCCTGCGCTGGCGCTCTGCAGCGGGGCGCAACCTGATGATCCGCCGTCACGATTGATCGGACATCGTCAGCCGGTCGCGCGCTGGATGGCGTGCCCTGCGCGGGGCGATGGCCGGCACGAGCGGGGGCGACTCGCCGGCGAGACGCAGCGCGAAATAAGCAATGGTCGCTTGAAGACCGTCCCTCAGTGCCACCCGCGGACGCCATCCCAGGATCTTCTCTGCGGCATCGATCACGGGCTTGCGTCGCTTGGGATCGTCCTTTGGCAGCGCTTCGAAGCGCAGCGGGGAGGCCGATTCAGTGCAGGCCAGCACTTCACGAGCGATCGCCTCGATCGTGACCTCGTGCGGATTGCCGAGATTGTATGGGCCGGTGACCGAGGCAGGGCTCTCCATCAAAAGCTGAAGCCCCCGCACGAGATCGTCGACGAAGCAGAAGCTGCGGGTTTGCGTGCCTTGACCGTAGATCGTGATCGGCTCTCCGCGCAAGGCTTGAACGATGAAGTTGGAGACGACGCGTCCGTCATTCTCGAGCATGCGCGGGCCATAAGTGTTGAAGATGCGCGCGACCTTGACCTCCGTCCCGTGCATGCGCCGGTGGTCGAACATCAGCGTCTCCGCGGCGCGCTTGCCCTCGTCGTAGCAGGCCCGCGGGCCGATCGGATTGACGCTGCCGAGATAGGATTCCGGCTGCGGATGCACCTCCGGGTCGCCATAGACCTCGCTGGTGGAGGCCTGCAGGACCCTGGCGCGCTTCTGCCGCGCGAGCTCGAGCAGGTTGATCGAGCCGAGCACACAGGTCTTCATCGTCCCGACCGGATCGGTCTGATAGTGCCGGGGGGAGGCCGGGCAGGCGAGGCTGTAGATCCGGTCGATATCGCCCTCGATCTCGATGGGATCGCGAACATCATGCTCGACGAAACGGAAATTCGGATGATTGAGCAGCGGCCGGATGTTGTCGGCCGTCCCCGTGAACAAATTGTCGAGGCAGATCACCGTGCTGCCGCGTTGCAGGAGCGCGTCGCAGAGGTGCGATCCGATGAAGCCGGCACCGCCGGCGACCAGGACTGTCGGCGAGCGGCGGGAGGCGTGGATGCGGGTCTGGAGTGTCATGATCTGGCCTTTCAGAGTTCTGCGACCTGCATGGGGCGAGCGACGGGAAGGGGCGCCGTCTTGCGGCGGCGCCGCGCGGATGCCTCGGCGTAATAGGTCTCCAGCTGCCGGGCGCGATGATCGGGGGTGTGATCGGCGAGAACCCGCCGCCGCGCGTTGTGAGCGATGGTGCGCCGTTGCTCTTCCGGCATATCGCGCAGGATCTCGATCACCTCGCGCGGGCTGGACGCCAGCAGGATTTCGCGGGACGGCGCGAAGATCGTCTCGATCCCAGGCCATCGGTCCGAGATCACCGGCGTGCCGCAGGCGGCGGCCTCGAACAACCGGACGCTCGGTGAGAAGCCCAGCGCCCTCATGTCGGCGCGGGTGGCGTTCAGGGAAAAGCGTTGCGCGGCGTAGAACGTCGGATGCTGCTTTGGCGGGAGGTGCTCGATCCGAGCGACGTTGGCGGGCCAGGCGATATGTTCGGGATACTGCGCGCCGGCGACGACGAATTGTTCCGACGGCAGCGAGCGCGCCGGCGCAAGCAGCAACTCGTCGAGAACCGGCTGCCGGTCCTCGCTGTAGGTCCCGAGATAGCCCAGCGCCCATTTCGGCTGTGCCCGCTTCGGTGCGTAGATCTCCGCATCCGCGCTGCAATAGAGGACACGTGCGAGTGGACTGCCGTAGCTCTGCTCGATCATCCCGGGCACCGGTCCGCCGGTGAACGACAGATAAAGATCGAAGCGCGGGATCATTGCGGCGGAAAGATAATTGAGGCCGTGCTCGAGCCTCGCCAACGTGACCGGCGTGTCGATGTCGTAGAACGCCGTGATGCCCCTCGCATGGGTCGTCGTCCATTCGGCAATCGGAATGCCGTCAGGAACATAGGAGCCGATGATCACCAGATCGGCATCGCGGATCAGCTTGCCGAACCGGCGCGGAATTTCCTTCAAGGATTGGTACAGCTCGACGGCCCAGGCAGAGGGCTTGGTCACGTCGCGGTGATCTCGATACCAGGGTACGTCCCGCTCCAGAAACGTGACGCGGTGACCTCGTCGCGCCAGGGCTTCGATCAGGGCGCGGTACGTCGTGGCGTGACCGTTGCCCCAGGACGAAGTGACCGAAAGTCCGATGACGACGATGGAGAGGTTCATTCTGCTGCCTCGATTCGCGAGCTGCTGGCGACGAAGAGATCGTTGAATTGGCGGGCGCGCTGCCGGTAGGTGTGCTGGCTGAGGATGCGCGCGCGGGCGCGGCGGGCGATCGATCGGGCCTGCTCCGGATCCAGTGCGGCGAGGTGCTCCGCGACCTCGGCTCCGTCAGCGGCAACCAGCACCTCGCGGCCGGGTTCGAGAAAATGATCGATGCCGGCCCATTGATCGGTGATCAGGCAGGCGCCCGCGCCGATCGCTTCGAACACACGGGTTGGCGGAGAGAAACCGTAGCGCGCCATGCTGTCGCGATTGACGTTCAGCGTGGCGAGAGCGGAGCCGAAGAACGCGTTGTGATCGGCGGTGCCGACATGGCCGACTTTGCGCACATTGGCGGAGGCGTCCTTGTCGTCCCAGCCGGAGCCGCCGAGCACGAAGGACTTGCCGGGCAGGTGGCGTGCGACGTCCAGGAAGAAGTGATCGACACGCGTCTCGCGATCGGGCAGGCGGTTCGCCAGCAGGCTGAGATCGCAGGCGAAGCGCGCATTGGCGGGCGCCGGAAAATGCGTGGCCGGATCGAGTGCATTGTAGATCGGCACGCAGTGCCGCGCGCCCATCGATCGGTAGGCCGACACGACACCATCGCCGCCGCCATAGGTCAGCACCATGTCATAGCACGGGATCGCGCGACGCAGATGATGCTGTGGATCGCTTTCCATCGCTTCGAGCGTGGCGGGCGCGTCCACGTCCCAGTAGATCCGGATCAGCCGGGAAGGCAACGCAGCAACGGCGTTCTCCAGCTCCAGATCAAACACGCCGACGCCGCTGGCCTTGATCAGCATGTCGGCCGATTGCACGGCTGCATCGAGCGAGCGGCGCCAGCCGTCCGGAGTCGCGGGAAAAATCACCACTCTGGCCCAATCCGGATCGTCGATGTCGCGATGCGCCTGGCGCCCGAAGGCGTCGGGTTCGTAGAAGGTAACCTCGTGGCCGAGCGCTGCGATCTCCTTCAGCATGCCGCGATAATAGGTGGCGGCGCCGTTCCAGTACGACGAGACGAGGCTGGATCCGAAGAACGAGATCTTCATGCGACGGCTCCGATGTGGCGGGAGCACGCCCGGCGGCTCGAATCTCGAATGTCGCTCACGATGTCGATGAGCTGCGCGGCGCGGTGGCGGCAGGTATGACGATCCTGAATGGCCTTCAGGCCGGTTTGCACCATGGCGGACGCCAACTGCGGATCGTCGATAACCGCGCGAAGCGCACGCTTCATCTGCGCGCCATCGGCAACGCTGAGATAGGCGCCCTCCGGAAACAGCCTTTCCGTATCCGACCAAGGCGCCGAGACCAGGGGAATGCCGCAGGCGAGCGCTTCGAACACGCGGATGGTCGGAATGCCCGGAAGCAGGGCTACGTAAGGCCCGCGCGGCACATGGATCGTTGCGCGCGCACCGGCGAAGGCAATGGGAGCCCAGTGTGCCGGCAGCCAGCCGCCATAACGGATACCTGCGCTCCTGATGGTGTGGAGCGCTTCGTCCGAATAGCGCACGCCGTGAACGCTCGCGCGGAGCTTCAGCTCCGCCACGGGCTCGACCAGGAATTCGGTCAGTTCGGCGCTGCGCTCGCCATCACCCCAATTGCCGATCCAGACCAGATCGTCTGTACGATCAACCTGTGGCAGCGGATGATACAGCGCGACATCGGCTGCCTCGTGCCAGGTGAAGACCCGGTCGGCCCAGCCGAGCTTCAGATAGATCTGCCGAAGCACCTCGCCGAAGGCGAGCACGCCGTCGAATCCGTCGAGGTCGAATTGCGCGAGCTCCTCAGGCGCGCTGACGGCGCGGTGATGGGTGTCGTGGAATAGCAGGGTGAAGGGCGCGCCCTGCGCCCGCCTGCGCCCGATCTGCGCGATCAGATCGGGCGAATTCCATTCATGCACGATGACGAGATCGGCGCCGTCCAGCGCCCGCTCGAGATCCAGACTGGCATCGTAGCGGCGGATCTCGATGCCGGGGAAAAGGGCGGGAATATCCTCCAGTGTATGACTGCCGCCTTCGCGGATGGCGTTCAGCCGGCTCCAGCCGTCGATGGGTTCGAATACGACGACCTCGTGCCCGAGCGCATGAAGCTCGCGCGCATAGCCACGCAGGAAATGCGCGTTGCCGTTGTTCCAGCAGGACGTGAACGCATGATAGAATAGGACGCATTTCATGCGCGCACCTCGATCTGGCTGGCCGCCGCGCTCGTCCGGCGCGATGCGAGCAGGTCCTCGTAGAGACCAAGATAGGCGCTCGTCGTCCGCGTCAGCGAATAGGTCAGGGATTGCTCATAGGCGGCGCGTTGCAGGCGCGTGCGCCCGAAATTGCCGGCACAAAGCTCTGAGAGCGTTCGGTGGAGCGCCTGGCTGTCGGCCGGATCGAAGAACAGGGCGGCACCGCTCCACAATTCCCGGAACGTCGGGATGTCCGAGAGGACCAGGGCGCAGCCTGCCGCGGCTGCCTCCAGCACCGAGAGGCCAAAGGGTTCATAGAGTGCGGGGCTGACGAAGATCGCCGCATGCTGCAATCGCGCGGCCATGGCCTCGTGCGGCAGCTCTCCGAGCCAGGTCACACCCGCAGCCAGGTCTGTATCGATGGGGCCGGCCACCTCGACCGGCCAATCGAGCTCGGGTGCGGCGGCGGCGAGAGCCTCGATGTTCTTGGCGCGGTCCCACAGCCGACCGGCCGCGAAGATCACGTCCTGCTTCCGTCCCGCGGGGTCGCGAGGCGCAATGCCGTTCCAGATCACCGCGCCGCGCGACCGGGGCTGGTAGATCGCCGTCATGTCGTCGTAGAAGGTCCCGCTCGGACACACCCAGGCCTCCGCCATGTCGAGCGCCGCGGCGACCCGCTCGGTGTAGCGACGCCATCGGGGCTCGTCGAGCCAGGCCGTATCGCGGCAGGCGACGGCCCAGGAATTCACACAGGAGTGCGCCACCAGCACGGTCGGGGCGTGCCAGGCAAAGGTCGCTTCGCGAAAGCTGTTCAGGTGCACGACATCGGGCATCAAGCTGGCTTCGAGGTTGGCGAGCACGCGCCTCGCCTCGGAAACATTTCGCCCGTCCGGGTCCTGCCATTCGAGCGCGAGATCCGTTTCGATCAGGTGCACCCGGGTGTCGCGCAGCATCCGGCGCTGATCGTTGCGAGCTTGCGGGCCCATCGTCACGAGCGTGACGTCGGCACCGGACGCAGCGAGGCTGGAGGCGAGGGCGCAGGAATAGGTCCAAACGCCGCCAACCGTGTCGGTCGTCATCATGATCCTGAGGTCCGCGCTAGGCCTCATGAGGTCACCTGACGTTCGAGAGTGTCGAGTGGGACCGGGCGGTCGTTCTGCACGTCGCTGAACTGGTCGAACATCGCCAGATAGTGCCGGTGCGCGCGCTCCCAGGCGAAATCGTCGGGCTCGCCCCAGAGCTTCCGATAGTCAGGCGAACCAGGATAGGGATAGAGCGGCACCGGATCGTTGGCCCAGACGCCGGCATCCTGCATCGTGCGGCGCCAGCGCTGCACGACGGGATCGTCGTCCTCGGGCACCTCGATCAGATTGGCCTGCACGAAGGGGACGTGGCGGCGGGCTTCGACCAGCCGATCGGCGAGCTGATCCGTGGTCATCTTGCAGTTCTTGGCGAGTGCTGCGCGCCCCTCGACGGTCAGGCTCTCGATGCCGGCTTCGATCGAGACGCAGCCGGCGCGGCCGAGCAGGGCGAGCATGTCGGGCTTCCACAGATCGATACGTGTCTGCACGCCGAACTTCAGCCCGCGGGTCGTCAACCCCTCCAGCAGCTCGCGATTGGGAAGGAAGATCTCGTCGATGAAATAGACGTACTCGATACCCTGGTCGCACAAACGGTCGATCTCGTCGAGAATGACCGCTGGCGGCCGCTTGCGGTAGGCGTTGCGGAAATTCTCCTTGGCGCAGAACGTGCAGTTGTAGGGGCAGCCGCGCGAGGCCTCGACCTCGGCGCCCGGTGCACTCGGCTCGGCTTCGAAGCGGTGATGATGGTGATGATGGCGCCGGATCATCTCGTCCGGCCAATCGAGTGCGGGCTGGTCGCTGAACGCGACGGCCTGTGGCCCGCCATTGACGCGCAAAGAAGCACCGTCTGCGAAGCACAGGCCGGGAAAGTCCCACTCGCCGTTGGCGAGACGCAGCAGGGACGCCTCGCACTCGCCCATCACGACGATGTCGGCGCCGAGCTTCTTCAAGGCCGTCCTCGGCGTGGTCGAGCCATGCGGGCCCACCGCAATCAGTGTCGGCGCATGGTCCCTCACCGCCAGTGCGAGCTGTTGCGGCACGCGAAGCTCCGGCGGCGCGCAGCGCCAGAACAGGTATGTCGGCGCAGTGGTGAAGACGATCTGGTCGGGACCGAAGGCGCGCAGCTCGGCCTCGATCTCGCCGAGCGAGAGATCGAACAGATGCGCATCGAGCAGCAGCGTCTTGTGGCCGGCCGTCTTCAAATAGTGCTCGGAGATGCCGAGCTCGAGCGGAAGATGGGGCGAGCGGCAGCCGAAATAGATGCTTCCCGCAAAATCCCAGTTGGGATTGATGAGAGCGATCCGCGTCATGCCAAAGCCTCGCGGTTTCCGGGTGATCCGAAGCGGCCGTCGAGCCAGGCGTGAAGCGAGCGCAGGCCGTCGGCGAGGGACATTTGCGGCGTCCAGCCGAGCGCGGTGGCCAGCGCCCTCGTGTCGGTCACGTACCAGGGTTGATCACCAGGTCGCCAATCCGCAAAGCGGTAGTTGATCTTGCGGCCGGTCAGCTCGGTGATGCGGTCGATCAGTTCGAGCAGGCTGACCGCATTGGCCGGACCACCGCCGAGATTGAAGACGCGGCCGCGGGCCAGCGCGATGTGGTCGAGGGCTGCGAGCCAGGCGCTCACCGCGTCCGACACGTGCAGCGCGTCGCGGACCTGCTTGCCATCGCCATAGATCGTCAGCGGATTGCCGCGGATGGCGCTGAGCAGGAAGTGTGCGATCCAGCCCTGGTCCTCGGTGCCGAATTGCCGCGGCCCGTAGATGCAGCTCATGCGCATCACCACGGTCTGCAGCCCGAACACCCGGGCATAGTCGTGGACATATTGATCGGCCGTGCCCTTGGAGCATCCATAGGGACTGTAGAAATCCAGCGGCGCATTCTCCGAGACGCCGCCGGTGAGCAGGTCGCTGACCGGCATGTAGCGGCGCTCCTGGAGCGCGATCTCGCTGTCCTCGATCAGGCGCCCATAGACCTTGTTGGTCGAGGCGAAGATTACCGGCGCGAACTTGTTGTGCAGGCGAACGGCCTCGAGCACGTTCAGCGTGCCGCGCGCGTTGATCTCGAAATCGGCGGCGGGATCGCTGACGCTGTCGGTGACGGCGACCTGAGCTGCCAGGTGCAACACGGCCCGCGCCTCGCGCACGGCGTCGATCACCGGAATTGGGTCGCGGATATCAGCCACCGTGATGGTGACGCGGTCGCCATGCCGGGATTTCAGCCATTGCGCGTTCTCGCGCACGCCGGCGCGGGCGAGATTGTCCAGCACCAGAACGCGATCACCCCGCTCGGCGAGGCGGTCGGCGAGATTGCAGCCGATGAAGCCGCAGCCGCCGGTGACCAGGACGTGTCCGTTCGCTTGCTCGCTCATTACGCAACCAATCCCCGTTGCAGCAGCTCGCGGGTCGCCCGCTCGGCCTGATCGTCCGCGATCTGGTCGGCGAGGTACCCGGCGAGCTCTTCAAGGCCGTCCTTGAACGCGACATGCGGCTCGAAGCCGAGCAGGTCGCGTGACTTGCCGATATCGGCAAAGCAGTGCCTGATGTCGCCGGCCCGGTATTTTCGCGTGATCTCGGGCGCGATCTCGCGCCGTCCCATCACCTGGGCCAGATCCTCGGCGACCGACAGAATGCTGCGGCTCTGACCCGAGCCGACGTTGAAGACGTCCTGACTGTGCTCGGCTTCGAGAGCCATGCGGCAGACGCGGGCAACGTCGCGCACATGGACGAAGTCGCGCCGCTGCAGGCCGTCCTCGAAAACGAGCGGCGGACGGCCGTTGAGCAGCCGTGCAGCGAAGATGGCCAGCACGCCGGTGTAGGGATTGGACAAGGCCTGTCGCGGACCGAACACGTTGAAGAAGCGCAAGGCGACGGTCGAAATGCCGTAGGCCTTGCCCGTGATCAGGCACATGCGCTCCTGCGCATACTTGTTCAGCGCGTAGATCGAGCTCAGCGACGGCTGCTTCGTTTCAGGGGTGGGCACGGGATCGAGCGGATGACCAGCGGTGTCCCGCAATTCCCATTCGCCTTTGCGAAGCTGCTCGATCGGTCGTTCGTCGCACGCGACGATGCTCCCGCCGCCGTCGCGATAGAGGCCCTCGCCATAGATGCTCATCGAGGATGCCACGACCAGGCGCGCGACGGGGCGCTTGGCCAGCGCCTGCAGCAACACCGCAGTGCCGAGTTCGTTCGTCCTGACATAAGGCTCGATGTCGTACATGCTCTGGCCGACGCCGACGGCGGAGGCGAGATGCAGCACCATGTCGGCGTCGCGCAAGGCCTGTTCGACGGCGACGGCGTCGGTGACGTCGCCGACGACGAGCTCCGCATCGTCCGCGAGATAGGCGGGCCGCAGACGGTTGCCGCCGTGGACCTGCGGAGAGAGATTGTCGAGAAGGCGGACCTCGTAACCGGCCGCAAGCAGCACGTCGGCCGTGTGTGAGCCGATGAATCCCGCGCCTCCAGTAATCAATACTCGCGTCATTCACCGCTCCGTGCCGCATGGGACCGATCCGTTCGGGATCAGTCGATGATGAGAGTTGAAGCGCGCTTTGCTTGGTCGGGCGACCCGCGCGCCAGTCACGTCTGGGAGTTAGAAGCGATGCAAGGAATGTTCGTTCCTGCGAGACCTACAAACGAAAATTTCTCTAACCTGGATCAATAACCCAAGTGAATGGCGGCTAGAAATGCGCGCCATGAAGCGGCGCGGGCAGATCGAGATGTCTCGCGACGGTCGCACCGATATCGGCGAACCCCGCGCGTCGGCCAATCGGAGACATTGATTGCGCGGTCTGTGCCAGGATCGGGACCTGCTCGCGCGTGTGATCGGTTCCGCTCCAGGTCGGATCGCAGCCATGATCGGCGGTGATGATCAGCAGATCGTCGCTTCGCAGCCGGTTCAGCAGTTCGGGAAGGCGGACGTCAAAGGCTTCGAGCGCCGCTGCGTAGCCGGCCACGTCGCGCCGGTGGCCGTAGAGCGTGTCGAAATCGATGAAGTTCGCGAACAGCAGCCCGCCTTCTGCAAGGCTCGCCAGCCCATCCAGCGTGGCATCGAAGAGTGCCGCATTGCCGTCGCCGCGCAGGTTTCGCCCGGTGCCGCGATGGGCGAAGATGTCGTCGATCTTGCCGATCGTCACGATATCGCGGCCGGAGAGTTGCGCAAGGTCGAGAATGGTTCGTTCGGGCGGCGGAACGGAGAAATCTCGCCGGTGCGAGGTGCGCTTGAAGTCATGCGCGTTCGATCCGACGAACGGACGCGCGATGACGCGGCCGATGTTCAGGGGATCGACCAGCCGCCTCGCAATCGTGCAGACCTCGTAGAGCCGCTCGAGCCCGAACGTCTCTTCGTGCGCCGCGATCTGGAACACGCTGTCGGCGGAGGTGTAGCAGATCGGTTCGCCGCTGCGCATGTGGCGCTCGCCGAATTCGGAGATGATGTCGGTGCCGGAGGCGTGGCAGTTCCCGAGGATGCCGGGCAGTCCGGCCAGTTCGCACAGCTTCTCCACGAGATCGCGCGGGAAGCAGGGTTGGATCTTTGGAAAATAGCCCCAGTCGAACGCGACAGGCACGCCGGCGATCTCCCAATGGCCGGACGGCGTGTCCTTGCCCCAGGATATCTCGCTCGCGCATCCATAGCGCGCAAGTTGAACCCGGCCGTCGAGCCCGGGCGGGACGCGGCCGGTGGCCAGATGGCAGGCCTCACCCAGTCCCAGTGCCACCAGATTGGGAACGCGCAGTCTGCCCTCCCGCTGCGGGCTGTCGGCATGGCCGGCCATGCACGCGTCCGCGACGTGGCCGACCGTATTGGCGCCTTCGTCACCGTAATTGACGGCATCGGGCGCCGCGCCGATACCGACCGAATCCATCACGAGGATCAGGGCACGCATGTCGGCTCCCTGAGCGGCGGCGTCGTCAGCGACGAAGCGACGCCGGTTTTCGTGCAATAGCGCTCGACCATCTGCGCACAGAAATCGGCGAACTCGTTGACGTCGAGCGGCGGGCTGGTGTGATGAGGTTCGAGACCGCGGTGTTCCGGTGTGAAGCAGAAGGTCACGGTGACATCGAACTCGGCCAGCGCGTCCATCTGGCGGTCGAACCAGTCGAGCGCGTTGGGACGGAAGCTGTCGGCCCATGACAGGCCGGTCCGTAAGTGCCTCACGCCGAAGCGGCGCATCCAGCGCACGGCGTCATCAAGTCGATGGTCCTCGAAGTGAAACCACTGGCACAGACCCATGTCTGGCGCATATTGGCCAAACAGCTCCGCTGCGGCTTTCGGCGTTCCATCCTCGCGCAGCAGGCCCATGTGGAAGTGCCGGTAATAGGAGGAACCCTCCGCCTCCTTGTGCCGGGTGGTCGCCTCCCAGGTCGAAGGGAGATCGTAGAGGCTGTACCAGTGGATACGCGGCGCGCGGCCGATCAAGAGCTCGGCTGTGCGCGACAGGCCCCAGGCCTGTACCTCCTCGGCGCCGAACGAGGAGACGCCGACTTCGGTCACCCAGACCGGGAGCGAGATGACAGCCTTGATCTCCTCGATCTTGGCCGGCCATTCCCCGATCTGCCACAAATTCCAGTCGAGCGGAAAGCCGTGCACGGCGACGGCGTCGACGTGATCGATCACGCCGCGCGCCTGCATGTTGCGCATGAAGGACGGGTCGATCGGCGAGATGCCGCCGAGCACGCGCGGCAAGGTCGGGTGCGCACTGCGGATCGCCTTGCCGGCCGCCAGCGCCAGGTTTGCGAACATCGCCCAGGCCGGGTCGATCAGGAGGTCCCAATGCGACTTGTTGTTGGGCTCGTTCCAGATCTTGGCGGCCTCGATCATCGGTCCGTCTCCCGCGACGGATAGACCGGGCCATCGGCCTGCGGCCGCGTCGTGCGCCTGCACAGATACACCTCATCCTCCGGATGGGCCGCGATGGCAAAGCCCGCGCTGCGCAGCATGGCTTCGACGCAGGCGCGATTGGGCACCCACCAATTGGTGGGGTCGTCGGCATATTTATGCTCGACGAAGTGCAGCTTGGGGTAGCCGGACGAATCGAACTGCTCGGTGGTCCAGAAGTCGTAGTTCTTCTCGATCGCGTCGACGCGGCTGTCGCCGCGCTGCATCGACTGGAACAGCAGGAGGTCGCCGGCGACGTGCTCATGGATCAGGTCCAGCGCGAGCAGCGGGTGCCGCAGATGGTAGAGCACGCCCATGAAGATGACGAGGTCGAACCTTTCACGCAGCTGGCCGACATCATAGGCCGACATCTTGCGGAACTCGATCCTGAGTCCGTTCACTTCGGCCGCGAAGCGGGCTTGCGCAAGGTATTCCTCGTCGGTGTCGAGGCCGAGCACGCGTTCGGCGCCGCGCCGCTTCATCTCCATGGCGTAAAAGCCGGCGTTGCAGCCGATGTCGAGCACGGTCTTGCCTTCGAGCCGATCGGGGATGATTCCGGAGAAGCGCTGCCACTTCACATTGGGATAGTCGCCCAGAAAGTGCGACGGCGCGGTCGGCACGCCCTTGAGGTCGAGATTGTGAAACCATGGCCCGAGCGCGTCGATGCGCTGGCGGATCTCCTCACGGGAGAGGGCACCTCTGGTCATGCATTCGCTCCGTTGTTCGCTGCGAGCGGGCGGGCGCCGTCCGACGACGCGCGGGCCCGCAGCCTCGATCGGCCCTCGGAGGTCTCGGCGAGCAGCGCCATCGCCGTGCGATAGCCGTCGATGGTTCCGACATCGACGTAGGATTCGCCGGCCTTGACGCCGATGCCGCGGCCACCGGACGAAAGATAAGCATTGACCAGCGTCCCGAAATATTCGTCGCGGCGTTCGCGCGCGTGCCACAGCGACCGGAGCTCGCGGAAGCCGCGCGCCGACATCTTGAAGGCGCCCCAGATCCAGCGCGAGGTTGCGTGCGGCTGCTTGACCTGGATCTCCGTCACCTGCTCGCCGTCCAGCACCACCGCATCGAAGAATTCGGGGTGCTCGACCGGGAACAGCAGGAACGAGAGGTCTGCATCCGGCAGGGAATGCAAGGCCGCCTTGGGAAACCACACGGTATCGGGCAGTCCGACGAAGACATCCTCGTGTTGCCCGACGACGGTGCTTGCCCTGAACACGGCGTCGCACAGGCCGGCTGCCTCCGGCTGCACGACATAGGCGAGCTCGGCGCTGCCGTAATGGTCACCGAAATATTCGAGGATGTCGGATTTGCCCGGCGAGATCACGAAGCAGATCTTGTCGGCACCGCCCAGGATCAACCGCTCCAGGAGATATTCGGAGACGGCGCAGGGGCGGTCCGTACCGTCGTCACGCCGGCTGCCGACTGGCAGCAATTCCTTCGAGAAGGCGAGCGGCTGAATGCGGCTGCCGCGGCCCGCGGCCGGAACGATGCCCCACATGATCAGGCCTCCTCGGGTTGTTGCCGGCTCACGCGGTTCGACGTTATCTGCTCGAGCATCGAGATCAGTTCACGCGCGCGCTTGTCGGACGTGTGCTGGTCCATGGTGCGTTCATAGGCGCGCCGGGCCATGCGGCGGAGTTCGGCATCCGTCATCGCAAGTGCGGCGAGCGCGTCATGCTCGTCGCGTGCGATCAGGATCTCCTCTCCGGGCGCGAAGAAATCCGCTATTCCCGGCCAATCGTCGCTGAGCAGCGGCGCGCCGCAGGCCGCGGCCTCGAACAACCGGCCGGACGGACACCAGCCCATCTCCGCCATGGCCCGGCGCGTGACATTGAGGGTCAGCCGCGACGAGGCGAAGAACGGTGCGTGCTCAGGCGGCGGCAGGTGCCGCACGAAATAGATGTTGGGCGACCATGGGAAATCGTCCGGATACTGCGCTCCGCCAATCAGGAAGCGGAGATCCCTGCGCGCCCGCGCGGGCGCGACGAAAAGCGTCTCGAGCGTGCGCTGACGATCTTCGGAATAGGTGCCGAGATAGGACAAATCGGCGCGATAATGCGGCTGGGGCGCGACCGGCCGGTGGATGTCGGTGTCGACGTGACCATAGAGCGGCCGGGTGTCGCGGGCACCCAGCCTGTCTCGGAATTCATCCGCGACGCGAGGTCCGCCGGTAAAACTGAGCACCAGCTCGAAATCCCGCAGGCCGCGCGGGCCGACATAAGGAACGGCTTCGCCGGCCAGGAGCCTTGCCAGCGTGACCGGAGTATCGAGGTCGTAGAACACGGGAATAGCGTGACCTTCGGAGAAGATCAGGTCGGTCGCCGCAACCGCATCGGGACAATAGGAGGTCACAATCGCGACGTCGGCGTCACGGACGTCGGCGCTTGCAGCCTGCCGCACATCGTCCCAGTTCGAGAACAGCCGGAGCTCGCCGCCGGGCAGTTCGTAGAGATCCCTGGCACCGGCATAGTAGGGAACGTCGCGCTCGAAGAAGACCACGCTGTATCCCGACCGTGCCAGGTGCTTGCAGAGGCCGCGCCACAGGGTGGCGTGTCCGTTGCCCCAGGAGGAGGAGATTGTCAGGCCGAAGATGACGATCTTCACGCCGGCACCCGCTGGTTGATCCCGGTGATCTTCATGCCGCGGTTGTCGGCGCGGAGCGTGCTGGTGCTGGCTGGATCGATCTCGATCGAGAGAAACTCGTCGAGCGGCGTCCGCGAATAGTGCAGGAGCGCGGCACGGATCGGCTCGGCATGACTGACTGCGACGACGATGTCGAGATTGCGATCGCTGCGCAGTTGCTCCAGATGAGCAACGATGCGACTTTGAAGCGACCGCATGCTCTCGCCGCCCGGCGGTCGGCTCGTGCCGCGTCGCCCATTCCAGCGCGACCATCGTGAATCCGGCGCCAGGTCGTCGAATGATCGTCCGGTCCATTCGCCATAGTCGATCTCGTCGAGGGCCGGGGCTATCTCGACCGGCAGTCTGAAATGCGCGGCGAGGATGCAGGCCGACTGCATGCACCGTCGCTGCGGGCTGGATTGAATGAGCGTCGGTCGAGGCGAAAGGGTTCCGGCACAGCGCGCCATGTCCTCGCAGCCGAGATCGTCGAGTTCGACGCCTCTCATTCGCCCGCACAGAACGCGGCCCAGCAGGGCGTGATGACCGTGCCGAACGAGATGGATGATCTTGGCCATCACGCATACGCCTTGTCGTCGATGAAGGCGCGTGTCCGCCGTCCGGCCTCCTCGTCGGTGAACTGTTGCGGCGGCGACTTCATGAAATAGCTGGAAGGACCGGTCAGCGCTCCAGCCTGGCCGCGGTCCATGGCGAGCTTGGCGCATCGCACTGCGTCGATCACGACGCCCGCCGAGTTCGGAGAATCCCAGACCTCGAGCTTGACCTCGGCGCTCAGGGGAACGCCGCCGAACGTCGTTCCCTCCAGGCGGATGAAGGCGAGCTTGCGGTCGGTCAGCCACGGCACGTGGTCGCTCGGCCCGACATGGATGTTATCAGGGTCCATCGGGACGTCGAACTGGCTGGTCACGGCCTGGGTCTTGGAGATCTTCTTCGAGGTCAGCCGCTCCCGTTCCAGCATGTTCTTGAAATCGGTATTGCCGCCGACGTTGAGCTGATAGGTGCGGTCGAGCCGCACGCCGCGGTCACGGAAGAGATTGGCGAGCACGCGATGCAAGATGGTGGCGCCGACCTGGCTCTTGATGTCGTCCCCGACGACCGGCAGGCCGGCCTCCTCGAAGCGGCGCCGCCACTCCGGATTGGAGGCGATGAAGACGGGAATGCAATTGACGTAGCCGCAGCCCGCTTCGATGGCACGCGCCGCATACCATTCGCTGGCGCGTTGCGAGCCGACCGGTAGATAGGACACCAGGACGTCGGTGCGGGACATCGCCAGGATTTCGGACACGTCAGCCTCCGGCACGTCCGCAATCGGAACGTCGTCCGTCAGGTAGTGCCCGATGCCGTCCATGACCGGTCCGCGCTGCACGATCACGCCGGTCGGTGCGACATCGGAGAAGCGGTGCGTGTTGTTGGGTGGCGCGAAAATCGCGTCGGCGACATCGCGGCCGACCTTGCCGGCGTTGACGTCGAACGCCGCCGCGATCTGGATGTCGCTGATATGGTAACCGCCGAGCTCGGCATTCATCAGTCCCGGGACCGGCTCGTTCGATTTGGCGTTCCGGTAGTAGGAGAGGCCCTGGACGAAGGAGCTCGCGCAATTGCCGACGCCGACGAGTCCGACGCGCACGCGGCGCCTGTCTTGAAGACGAGAATGCATGGAATGGAGCCTCCGGGAAACAGACGGCGTCGGTAAGTACGTCGGCGAACGTGCGGAAGGTATGTTCGTTCCTGGCAGGAAGATCCGAGCGTCGCGTCGCGCGCGATTCGGGTAGATAAAATGCGGCGGGCTTAACATGGGATAGGATCCCCGGCCGCCCGTAGGGAACGAAGAACTTTCATGATGAAGATGAAGAAGATGATGCTTGCGTCGCAGGACTGCTTAGCATCCGAGCGAAAGAACAAATTGCTTCGGTCCGCGTTTGTCGGCCAATGGTTCGATGCGATGCCGGGCTCATCGCCCGGCCAGTAAGCGAGGTATGACATGACTTCAAAGGCGCAGAATATTGAAGCCCAGCAGACCACCGATCACAATGTCATTCGGAAATGGGCCGAGGAGCGCGGAGGGAAACCCGCAACCGTGAAGGCGACGGAAGAAGATGGCCACGCCGGAATCCTGCGCATCGATTTCGATCCGCCGGACGAAGGGCTGGACCGCATCAGCTGGGACGAGTTCTTTGAAAAATTCGATGAAGCCGGCATTGCGTTCCTGCACCAGGACCGAACCAAGGACGGCAAGCTCAGCCGATTCCACAAATTCGTTCGACACTAGCGACTGCGCGAAATGGCGGGCGGTTGGGCTGAGGCGATCAGGGCGGGCGATTTTGCGCGCGCCTGGGCGATCAACGATCGTGATCTGCTGGAAACGGCGCATCCGCCCAAGCACACCGGCCCGCGGCATCTCCAGCGGATCTGGCGCGGCGAGGATCTGAAAGATAAGCACGTGCTGGTGCGCTGCTATCACGGACTCGGCGACACCATTCAGTTCCTGCGCTTCATGCGCGCGCTTCGCGAGATCGCGCGCAGCGTCACCCTGTGGTGTCAACCCGAGCTGCTGCCGCTGGCCGCGGGCGCCACGGGCGTCGATCGCGCAATTCCGCTGCATGATGGAGCGCCCGAGGTCGGTTTCGAGGTCGATATCGAAATCATGGAGGTGCCGCACGCCATCAGGGCGCGGCGGGATCAGGTCGAGATGCGCGTTCCCTACCTGGCGTTGCCTCCCGCTGCAGTTCCGCCGCTGCGGGGGGAACAAGGTCTGGCCCTCGGCCTGGTCTGGAAAGTCGGCGACTGGGACAAGCGGCGGGAGGTTCCGGCCGTCTTGCTGCGTCATGTCGCCGGACCGGGCGTGACGCTCTATTCGCTCCAGCGCGGCGCCAGCAGCGAAGAGCTCGCGGCGCTCGGTGCGCTGGAGATCAGCACGCCCGATATCGTGGCCCTCGGCCATCGCCTGCGGCAGCTTGACCTTCTCATTTGCGTCGACACCATGGTCGCGCATCTTGCGGGAGCGCTCGGATGCGAGGCCTGGGTGCTGCTGCATGCCGATTGCGACTGGCGCTGGCCTCAATCCGGAGCGCACTCGTTCTGGTATCCGAGCGTGCGGCTGTTTCGCCAAAGACGGCCGGGCGATTGGGGCCATGTCGTCGCCGAAGTGCGCGATGCGCTCGAGGTGCAACTCGGCTATTGCCGCCGCTCGGGCAACGCGTAGGCCCGGACGTAGTCGCCGAGCTTGGTGCCGAATGAGCCATGGCCTCCGTCGACGGTCACGACGTATTGCCTGCCGCCGACTGAGTAGGTCATCGGCGTCGACTGCCCGCCGGCAGGAAGGCGGGCCTGCCAAAGCTCTTTGCCGTCGCGGACGTCGAAGGCGCGGATGTAGTCATCCATCGTTCCCGAGATGAAGATGATGCCGCCAGCCGTCACGATCGGGCCGCCGAGCATGGGAACGCCGAGCTTGAAGGGCAGCGACAACGGAGCCTGATCGCGGATCGTGCCGATACGGTGCTGCCAGACCACCTTGTGCGTCCTGAGATCGATGGCGGCGATGTTGCCCCAGGGCGGGGCGAGGCAGGGGATGCCGAGCGGCGAGAGGAAAATCCCGAGATCGACGCCGAACTGGGCGCCGTACATCGGCTGCACGCCGAGCTCGGTGCCGGGCGGATGCGCCGCGTTGGGCGCCGCCGGATTGTCCTTTCCGCGCGGCACGAGACGCGAGATGAAGGGAATCGATTGCGGATTTGCGATCGCAATCTGGCGCCGCGGATCGACGGCGATGCCGCCCCATTCGAACATGCCGAAATCTCCAGGGAAGACCTGCGTGCCCTGTTCGGACGGCGGCGTGAACGGCCCCTCATAGCGCAGGCGCTTGAACTTGATGCGGCAGGCGAGCTGGTCGAACATCGTGCTGCCCCACATCTGAGCGTCCGTCAGCATGCGAGGTGGCCGGAAGCTCAATTCGGAGAAGGGTTGGGTGGGCGACAGCCGATCCCCGGGCGCCGGACCCTGCGGCACCGCAGTCCCATGATGGTGACGACAAGGATGGTGACGGCCAGCAATGGCGCGTCGCGTAACCAGTCTACTGAACGACGGATCATGGGGTTCACTTCAGCGGAGGGAGAAACGCCCCGAGGTTGCGGGCGGTGCCAATGCTCGCTGCTTGCAATGTCTTGGGAACCGAGATGTTCCTGTTGTTCAGAACCGCAGACGGCCTCCACGCCGGAACGAAGGTTCGAGACCGGGCGTTCCTGCGGGAAAACCCGAGGGCCGGACGTGCCGCGCTATCATTTTGATTTGGTGGATTCCGAAACCGTGGCAGACGAGAGGGGTGCCGAACTGCCGGATGACATGAAAGCCATGGATGTTGCCGAAGAAATTGCCAGGCGCCTGCTCGAGGAGCATCCCGAGCTCAAGGGCCGTCACTTCTCGATCCTGGTCACGAACGACGATGGCGAGGAAGTCGGCCGGATGCCTTTGGACGTGCTGCATTGATGACGTTCAGGATTGGGGTGATTGCCGATACACATGGGCTGCTGAGGCCGGAGGCGGAGCACTGCCTCGCCGGCGTCTCGCACATCATCCACGCCGGCGATATCGGCACCCAGGCTGTGATGGATGGGCTTTGCCGGATCGCGCCGGTTACCGCGATCAGAGGAAATGTAGATCGCGGGGCGTGGGCGGAACGTTTGCCTGAAACGCAAACGCTGCGCCTCGGCGGCCGCTGCTTCCATATCCTGCACGACCTCAAGGAGCTGACGATCAATCCTGCGGAGCTTGGGATCGACGTCGTGGTTTCAGGCCATTCCCACCGCGTGCGGATCGAGACCGCCGAAGGCGTGCTCTACTTGAATCCGGGAAGTGCAGGGAAGCGGCGGTTCAAGCTGCCGATTACGCTGGCAACGCTCGAGCTCTATCCGAGCGGCCCGCTGCGGCCGGTCATTCATGATCTCGACGGCTCGTAGGAGCGTGCATCTGGTTGGCGCGCATTCGAGTTGCCAACGCTCCAGGCGACTGGCGGCCGCTCGCGTCGATCCGGTCCTTTTCGGGATTTCTTGCGCCTCTGTATTCGTTCGCGCCGCGACGATCGGCTCGGGAACGACCCCGCTGCCAACTCATTGCTCCACGTGAAGGTCACAACGCGAGTGGCGATCCCACGGGAGCCTCAGCACGGAGAAATTCGAATCGGCTCGCCTTCAATTCTCCGCTCGATATCCGTTTTCGCGCTGATGCGCTTGGAAGCACGCTGCTCTTCATCGGATACAGCATGTCCGATCCCAATATCCGCCTGCTGCTGCACCGGATCTGGCAGATCTGGGACGAGTCCGGGCACAGTCAGGAACGGCGGAAATCCTTCGTGTTCGTCGCGCAGCGTAATCCGGTGCAGGAGGCTGTGCTCGCGAACCGGGGGATCACCACCATTGCTCCGCCCGATGGCATGGCCGCCGACGACGGTCTCACGCAGCTGCCGCGCGACATTCGCCGGCGCCTCGATCGACCCATGGAGAGCAGCTCGCGCCCTGGCCATTGAGAGACATCGTTAAAGCCGCCGCACGCTGCAGATCCCGTTCGGGATCGGGGCCAGGCGTGCGGCATACTGCATGTCCAGAAAGCCGGCCCGCCAGCGTTGCGCCATGGCCTCCTCCGACAGGTCGAAGGATTTTTCGGGACCTGCTTCCTCGCGGCCCGGCCGGTAGCTCAGCAGATAGACCTCGTCGTCGTCATCGAGGTCCTGAAGCTCGGCACGGAGCTGCCGGGCCTCCAGGGCGTAGCCAAGGCGCTGGAAGGTCTGGTTGCCGAAGGTCAGGTCGCTCTTGCGCTCGGCCGCGGCCTCGAGCCCGTCGGGGACCTTGCCGTCGCGCGGGAAGAGATCGACGACATAGAGGCGGAGCCGTCGCGCAGTTTCGAGGATCGGATCGAATGGCGCGTTCAACGCGAACCCGCCATCGCCGAGCCACCGGCCGGCGATCTGCATCGGAGCGAATTCAGGGAGGAATCCGCAACTGGCCAGGATATGGTCGATTTCGATCCGCTCGGACGAGGAGTCGAACAGTACGGCATCGCCGCTTTCCAGGTCCGTGGCGCAGATCGTGATGCGCGGATCGCCGTCGTTCAGACGTCCGAAATCGATCAACTGCTGAAGGCGTTCGCGGGTCGGGCCGAGGTCGTAAAGGCCGGCGAAGTGAGATGTCGGAATCGGGAGGCGGGGACGGAAGAAGCCCTGACGACCCAGCACGCGCGTGTTGATCGAGCTCAGCCAGGCGAACGTATGGCGGCCCGCGTTCGGCACTCCGGCTGGACTGCTTGGCGCATGCCAATAGCTGCGTAGATTGCGCAGCCGCTCGGCACTCGGGCTCCCCGCGATCAGTGCGGCGGTGATGGCCCCTGCCGATGAGCCCGTCACCCAGTCGATCGGCAACAAAAGAGAGGTGAGCGCTTCAAACACACCGCCATGATACGCGCCGAGGCCGAGACCGCCGGAGAATGCGATGGCGGTGAGGGGGCGCTCTGCTGGCGTCGTGCCGCTCGGCTCTGCTGTGGGATCGGTCAAGACGCGCGCCTGTCGCCGATGTGGAGGCCTGGGCTGATCACCGGTATCCCCTGTAACGGCGCGCATAGGCGTAGCGGGGATTGATGCCGCAATAGGCGTTCGTTCCCGATGCGCTCGCCATGCACTGACTGTAACTGGCGAACTGGCAATTGCCCGGATAGCCCCAGATCCGGCCCTGCAGGCAATAGCGATCTTGCGCGACCGCGGCGCTCGGGGCGGCAAAGCTGCCCATGATCGCGAGAGCGGCGGTAGCGGCGAGCAATCGATATGTCATCTGAAATCTCCAATTTCGACATTAAACGCGGCGCGTGACGCGGTGTTCCAAACGCGCGCGTGCACGCCAGTCGAGGCGATCGCTGATCGCGAGCGGGGCGGCGGATGATCTAAAGCGCGATGAAGTGAGGTTTGATTGCTGCAATCACGGATGTGACCCGCGGCGCCATGCGCGGCGTCGCCGCCAACATCGCTTATCGCCCGGTGCGCAACCGCGGCACGATCGGCGGCTCGCTCAGCCATGCCGATCCCGCCGCGGACTGGATTTCAGCCTGGAGAGCGGTCTGCGATCTCGACCGGCTGAAGGCGGAGACGATCGTTCGCGTACACGTCGCGGGCCTCGACGTGCTCGTGATCTGGAACGAGGGCGATATCATCGCACGCGATCGCGCGTGCCCGCACGAGCAGGCGGATCTCGGCTTGGGGCAGGTGAGGGCAGGGCGGCTGTACTGCCCGCGTCACGCCGCATCGTTCGATCTGTGCGACGGTGCGATCAATTCGGGATGGTCGAGCCCGCCGCTGCGGCTTTATCCGGTGCGGATCACGGGCGAGCAAATCTGGATTGAGATGCAGGAGCGGCAGCCGCGGCAATGATGGCACTATGCTCCTGTTTTGCCCGACGAGTCAAAGCGATGGCGGTGTCGATCTGGCCTCGAAAATTGTCTTTTGAAAACAACGGCGTCTCTACTGTGCATGGGGTTGTTTTTGCAGTTTTAGTCCAGCAGTCGCCGAGCAGCCTCCACGAGAATGCCGTCCGGCCGCCGCAGCGCCTCGAGAATGGTGAAATGGTCGGCACCTTCGACCGGGATGAGCTTGCCAGCAGCTTGCGCCAGAAACTACGCTCGCAAGATGGCCTCTACCTCTTGCGCCGCTGCGAGCAGCGAGCGGTCTTGTCCGCGCGCGGCGATGATCTGAAGGCCGAATGGAAGCCCGTGCCGATCGGTTCCGCACGGAATCGAAATCGCCGGCAGGCGGGCATGATTGACAAAGGGCGTGAATACCGCGTGGGCACGAGGGCTTGCGGCTTTTCCGCCGATCATGTCCGGGCCGAGCTGCGTCAGCGGCCACGCAGCGCATGGGACGGTTGGCGTCAGCAGCAGGTCAATCTCGGTGAAGAAAGCCGCGAAGGCATTGGCGATCGCGGCGCTCGCGAGCAGCGCTCCGGCAACTTCCGTACCCGACCAGGAGAGACCTCGCTCGATCTGTTTGGCGACATCGGGATCGAAGATAGTCGGATCCATGCGGAAGGCGTTACCACAGAGCGCCGCCAGACCCGCATGCTGAAGCGGCATGATGGCGTCCTCCGTGGCGTTTGCCGACCAGACGGGATCGCGTTGCGTGATGCGCAAACCTGCCGCGGAAAGTCGGTCGACAGCGGAGGCGAGCCCATTCGCGACGACATCGTCAATCGCGACATCGAGACCAAGGCGCGGCGAAAACGCGATGCGCTGACCGGCGGTGTCCTTGGCCTGCTGCGCAACGACGGCAGAATCCGGATCGCGTCCATCGAGGCCGGCCATGGCCTCGAACGCCAGCGTGATGTCGGCGACTTCGGCGGCGATCGGTGCAATGACGGAGAGACCGTAGAAGGGCTCGGCGAAACCTGGCCCATAGGGGATCGCGCCATAGGACGGCTTGAAGCCGGCGACCCCGACATGCGCCGGCGGCCTGCGACTCGAGCCGCCGGCATCTGTGCCGATCGCGAGCGGCACGAGGCCGGCAGCGACGGCCACGGCCGGGCCGCCCGATGAGCCGCCGGGTGTCAGCGCGGGATCGAGCGGATGCCGCGTCGGCCCATACAGCTGCGGGGTCGTGACGCCCTTGCAGGCGAATTCGGACGTCGCGCCGATCCCGACGATGACCGCTCCGGCGCTGCGCAGGCGCTCGATCGCGATCGCGTCCTGCGGCGCGATGAAGTTCGCAAACAGGCGCGAGCCTTGCGTCACGCGCCAGCCGCCGACCCAGATGTTGTCCTTGACGACGATGGGGACGCCGGCAAGCGGCATGGTCTCGCCGGGGCGCAGGCGAGCATCGACGGCTGCGGCATCGGCGAGCGTGCGTGCGGAATTGACCGCGACGACCGCGTTCAAGGCCTTTGCGGCCTCGATGCGGCCGAGGGCGGCCTTGGCGGTCTCGACAGCAGTCGTCCGTCCGGCGGCGACGTCGGCAGCAATCTCGCGCGCGCTATTTCTCGGCTTTGTCATGGCCTTCCCAGATCAGCGCCAATGTGCCGCAGAGAGCGAGGCAGGCCAAGGTGAAGAATGCCATGCCGAGACTGGCCACGCCATCCAGGATCGACACCAGCGCCGGCGCCGCAAGCAGGCCCGCATAGGAGGCTGTCAGCACCGCGCCGGTGGTCTCGCCGATCCGCTCCTGCGGGGCGAGGCGGGCGATCTCGGCGATGAAGACGCCGTTCCAGCCCGACGCCGTCAGGCCGAACAGTGCGGCAATGATGAATTGCCCGCCGCGACCGAGCGAAGCGCCGTTGAGGCCCAGCAGCGCGGCGCAGAATGCCATGCCGAGGCCAATGACGACGAGAATCGTCCGCGAGGCATCGAGGCGCATCGCGACATAGCCCCAGCCGAGCCGGCCGACGAGGCCGCCGGCTTGCGCGCAGGCGAGCGCCATGCCGGCCTCGATATGGCCAAGGCCGAGCTCGCGCGTGCCGAGCGTGACGAAGACCGTGTTGAGCGACACCTGCATCGCGCTGAACGGCATCGAGGCCAGCGCCAGCGTCGCGATCCGCCGGTCCGCAATCACCAGCGCCAGCCGCGCGCGGAGATCGAGCTTTGGCGGCGGAGCGACCTTGCCGGCATAGGCCGGCCGCAACCATTCGAACAACAGGATCGCGAGCAGCGCGCAGCCGCCTACAAACGCATAGCACCAGGCCGGTCCGAGCGAGATCGCGATCGCGGGCAGCGCGAGCGAGCCGCAAACCGCGCCGATCTGGTTGCCGGTCTGACGCACCGAGAACACGAAGGCGCGCCGCTCGGCGGTGACGAGCCGCGCCAGCAGCGCCGCGCTCGCGGGCGTCTCGGGCCCCATGGCAAGGCCGAGGCAAAGGCCTGCGGCGAGCAGCGCGGCGCTCGATCCGAGCGAAGCCAATGCCATGCCGACGACGATGGCCGCCGCACAGAGGCTCGCGATCCGCAGCGAGCCAAGGCGCGCGATGAAGCCGCCGCCCCAGAACGAGGCGGGGATGCCGACCGCGAACACCGCGCAGGAAAACATCGAGAGCTGCCAGACCTCGATATGCGCGCGCGGCGCGACCACGCCGGGCGCGAACAAGGCCAGCGCGACGAGGCCCTGCAGCGCGGTCATCGCTCCGAGGGCCGGCAGCAACGCCGGTGCTGGCCGAGCGGCCGTGTTTGCGTCTACCATAGCGGCGTGCTCATGGGAGGAACATCGTGGCAGGCGGCATTTCCATTCACGCGGTCGATGTGGCAAGCGGGCGCCCGGCGCAGGGGCTGCGCGTCGAGATCTGGCGGATCGATCCGGACTCGCTGCGCATCGCCGACGGGCGGCTCGGCGGCAATGGCGTGCTCGATCATTCCATCGCGCAAGGCGCCGGCGTGACGGCCGGCGAATACGAGGTGCTGTTTCATCTCGGCGAGTTCTTCGGCGAGCGCGACGGCTTCCTGACCGTGACGCCGTTCCGCTTCCGCATCAAGAACGTTGACGAGCATTTTCATCTGCCGCTGAAATTCACCCGCTGGGGCTATTCGCTGTTCCGCGGTGCCTGATCAATTCGTCAGCCGCCGCGACAGGCCGGTGACGCGCTCCATGATTGCGACCAGCGCGACGGTCGCGATGATCAGCACGCCCGACAGCGCGGCGATGGTGACATCCAGCTTGCCCTCGAGGTCCTGCCACATCCGGATCGGCAGCATGTCCGTGGCGGCATCACGCAGGAACAGCGACACCGGCACGTTGTCGAAGGACGACATGAAGGCGATGAAAGCGCCCGCGATGATGCCCGGGCGGATCAGCGGCAGCACGATGCGGCGGAAGGTGTAGAGGCGGCTGGCGCCGAGCACCGCCGAACTTTCGAGCAGGGTCGGCTCGAGCTGGGCGAGGGCTGCGACCGTGTTGCGCACGACATAGGGGACGCAGACCACGGTGTGGCCGATCACCAAGGTCAGCGGCGACACCGGCAGGCCGACCAGCGAGAACAGCATCAGAGCGGCGAGGCCGAAGGCGAGGGCCGGCAGCACCAGCGGCGACATGAAGAGGGAATCGAGCAGCCGCGCCGATAGCGTGCGCGACTGCGAGATCGCGAGCGCCGCGGCGACGCCAAGCACGACTGACAGGCCCGTCGCCCACAGCGCCACGATCAGGCTGTTCTTGGCCGCGAAATGCAGCTGCCAGGCATTCCACAATTCGGCGTACCAGCGCAGCGAATAGCCCGGCGGCGGGAAGCGCAGCGAGAAGCCGCTGGTGAAGGAGACGATCAGCACCACGAGCGACGGCGCGATGATGATGACAAGCGCGATCACCGCGATCACGGTCATGACGAGCTCGAAGCTGATCGCCTCGAGCGTGCGCTTGCGGCCGCTCATCATGCGCCTCCATAGCCGCGCGACAGGCGGCCGAGCGTGGTGAAGACCGAGACGACCGCGAGCACGGCGAGCAGG
Organism: Bradyrhizobium vignae; assembly: GCF_900324035.1. NCBI lineage: Bacteria > Pseudomonadati > Pseudomonadota > Alphaproteobacteria > Hyphomicrobiales > Nitrobacteraceae > Bradyrhizobium > Bradyrhizobium vignae. The sequence goes on along the minus strand of NZ_LS398110.1, from coordinate 4,924,486 downwards.
AAGATGATCGAGATCGCGGCCGCGAACGGCCAGTTCTGCAGTGTCGAGGCCTGCTGGTAGAGATACATCGGCATGAACAGCATCTGCCCGCCGCCGACCAGCGACTGGGTGATGAAGGCGGTGATCGCGGCGGCATAGGTCAGCGTGCAGCCGGCGATGACGCCGGGCAGCGACAGCGGCAGCACGATCCGGAAGAAGGTGCGCCAGCTCCCGGCGCCGAGCGAGCAGGAGGCATCGTCGAGATTGGGATCGATGCGGCCGAGCGCGGTGATCAGCGGCAGCGTCATCAAGGGCATCTGCACCTGCGCCAGCGCGATCACCACGCCGAACTGGGTGTAGAGCAATTTTAGCGGCGTATCGATGACGCCGAGCGATTGCAGCGTCGCGTTGATGATGCCCTGGCGTCCGAGGATGACGATCCAGGCGAAGGTGCGCACCACGACGCTGGTCAAAAGCGGCAGCAGCACGATCAGGATGATGATGGTCTGAAGCCTTGGTCCGACCCGCTGATACAGCCAGGCGATGGGAAAGCCGAGCACGAGGCAGACCGCCGTCACCTCGGCCCCTAATAGCAGCGTCGAGCCGAGCACGCCGAGGCTGAAGGGATCGGTGAGGAAGTGCAGGTATTGGCCGAGCCCCCATTGGAGCCCGGCCGTGTCGTTGTGCAGCGAGAGCCAGAACAATTGCAGCAGCGGCGCGACGAAGAAGACCAGGAAGAACAGCGCCAGCGGCGCCGCCAATCCCATTCCGTAGGACGTCACGTCCCGTGATGCCGGTGCTGCGCCCATGACTCAAGCCTTCAATGTCTCAGATCTTGATCTCGCGGTTGAACCGCTCGATCCAGGCCGAGCGCTGCTCGTTGATCTTCTTCCAGTCCTGGAACACGAACTTCTTCTTCAGCTCGGCCGCGTCCTTGGCCAGCACGCGCGCGATCTCGCCGCCCATCGCCACTTTGGAATTGGTCGGCACGATCAGATAGGGCGGGTTCATCAGCGTGGTCTGCACTTCCGGCATCAACGCCGCCTCGATCAGCTTGAAGGCGAGCTCGCGGTTCGGCGAGTTCTTGACGATGTGGATCGTGGTCTTGAAGGCGATGGCGCCTTCCTTCGGCGCCACGAACTCGACCGGCACGCCGCGGGCTTTGAGGATCTGAATGGCGTTGAAATTGCCGGGCGAGATGTCGATCTGACCCTGCTGGAACAGGGTGGCGAGCGCGCCGGGATTGGCGGCGACCGCGGCGAGATTGGGCTTGAGCTCCTCCAGCGCCTTGAAGCCGGGATCGACATTGGCTTCGGAGCCACCGCGCATCTTGGCGATCTCGACCAGCCAGCCGGTGCCGAGCGTCGAGTTGAGGTTGGTGATGCCGACGCGGCCCTTGAACTCCGGTTTCCAGAGGTCGGCCCAGGAGGTCGGCGGCGTCTTGACGGCCTCGGGATTGTACGTGAGGCCGACGACCTGGAAGAATGGGGCGGGGCCCATCGGCTCCTGCGCCTCGGCGATCAGGTCCTTGTAGTAGGCGCTCTTCTCGACCGGATAGGGATCGACCAGGTCCTGGCCGATGGCGACGAGGGCCGGGCCGGGATCGTGCAGCATGACGTCGATCGGCGGATTGGCCTTGGCGGCATTCACCTTGGCGATCTGGTCGACCGAGAGCATGGGGTCCAGCACGATCGCGGCGTCCGCGTTAGCCTTGCGGAACGCCGGCACCAGCACGGCCTTGTGCGCTTCCTCCCAGCTTCCCGTAAAGGTCGCAAACACCAGTGGACGGGCCTGGGCGTAGCTCAGGCCAGGAAATGCCTTCATGGCGCCGAGTGTGAGCGCGGTGGTCAGCAGGCTTCTGCGATTCATGATCATGTCGAACTCCCCTCTGGACAGAAACTGAATTCAAAGCGTTGCGGGAAAGGCGTTGGCGAGCGACGGGGCGAGCGGCGCGAGACGCACCGCCGCGCCGTTCTCCAGCGCGCGCGTCTCGCCGATGCGTGCCTGAGAGACCTTGACACCGGAACCATCGGCGGTGGTGACTTCGTGCACGACGGTGGCGCCCAGCGGCAGCGACATGCCGATCACGCCGGCAAAGCCGGTCTCGTCGCCGACGAATTGCAGATGCTCGGGACGGATGCAGACCGTGACGCGGCCGCCTTCGCTGAGCGTACCGCCCGCGGGACGCGCGATGATCTCCGCGCCGGCATCGAGGCGCACCTTTGCCGCCGTGCGGTCCACCGAAACCACGACGCCGGGCATGCGGTTGGTGGAGCCGACGAAGGTGTTGACGAACAGCGTCTGCGGACGGTCGTAGACGTCCGACGGCGAGCCGAACTGCTCGAGCTTGCCATGGCTCAGCACGGCGACACGATCGGCCATGGACAGCGCTTCTTCCTGGTCGTGCGTCACGATCAGCGTGGTGATGCCGGAGACGCGTTGCAGCCGCTTGACCTCGATCTGCATGTCCAGCCGCAAATTCTTGTCGAGCGCGGCGAAGGGCTCGTCGAGCAGCAGGATCGACGGCTTGATCGCGAGCGCACGGGCGAGCGCAACGCGCTGCTGCTGCCCGCCGGAGAGCTGCCGCGGCAGCCGCTCGGCCATTGTCGGGAGCTGCACCAGCTCCAACAGGCGCTGCGCCTCGCGCTGCCGCGTCACATTGTCGATGCCGCGGGCGGCGAGGCCATAGGCGACGTTCTCGCTGATCGACAGGTGCGGGAACAGCGCGTAGTTCTGGAACACGATGCCGACCGCGCGCTTGTTCGGCGGCAGCGCATCGACGATGTCGTCGCCGATGATGATCCTCCCTTGCGTCTGGGCGATGAAGCCGGCGATGATGCGCAAGAGCGTTGTCTTGCCGCAGCCGGAGGGGCCGAGCAGGGCGATGATCTCGCCGCCCTTGATGTCGAGATTGATGTTCTCGACCGCAAGCGCGCCACTCGGATACCGGTGGGTGACCGCGTCGACGACGAGCGATCGGCCGCTTGGCGCATCAGCCATGGTGTTGCCTCCCGTTGCTCCAGAAGAGAAAGCAAGTCTCGTGCCCGCGCCTGTCGCTTTTCGGCGAGCATTTTGGCATGGTGGCCCGATGACATCGGATCGATCGATATGCGACCTCACGGCCACGGAGCTTGCGCGCGCCATTGCGAGGGGCGAGCTGTCCTCCCGTGACGCCATCGAAGCGCATCTGGCCCGGATTGCGAGCCTCGACGCCCGATTGGCGGCATTCGTGACGGTCGATGCGGACGGCGCCCGCCGCGCTGCGCAGATGTGCGATGCGGCCTCTGCGCCGATCGGCCCGCTGCATGGCGTGCCGATCGCGATCAAGGACCTCACCGACACGGCGGGACTTGCGACGACTTACGGCTCGGTGCTGTTCCGCGATCACGTCCCGGCCGAGGACGATCTCATCGTGGCGCGGCTGCGGCGCGCCGGCGCGATCATTTTGGGCAAGACCAACACGCCGGAGTTTGGTTTTGGTGCGGTCTGTACCAACAGATTGCGCGGGCCGACACGCAATCCGTTCGATCTCGCGCTGACCTCCGGCGGATCGTCCGGCGGCTCTGCCGTCGCCGTCGCGACCGGCATGGCGCCGCTGGCGCACGGCACCGATTTCGGTGGCTCGGTGCGCACGCCCGCCAGCTTCTGCGACGTCGCTTCGATCCGGCCGACCCCCGGCCGCATTCCGTCGCCGCGCCGGCCGCTCGGCTGGGACATGCTGGCCACGCACGGTTTTCTCGCCCGCAGTGTCGACGATCTCGAGCTTGCGCTGTCGGCCTGCGCCGGAGGCGATGCGAATGATCCGCTCTCGCTCCACGGTGCCGGCCATGATCGACCCATCGCTGGCCGTCCCCGGATTGCTGTTACGCCCGATTTCGGTGTCGCGCCGGTTGCGTGCGAGGTTCGTGCGCGCTTCGCTGCGGCTTGCGAGGCGCTCGCGCGTGTTGGCGATGTCGAGCTGTCCTCGCCCGATTGTGGCGGGGCGATCGAAACCTTTCGTACGCTGCGCGGCGCGCACATCGCGAGCAGCTATGGCGAGTTGCTGAGGATGCGGCGTACCGAGCTCACTCCGACGGTGATCTGGAACATCGAGGCCGGCGCAAAGCTGTCCGCGGAGGCTTACCTGAACGCCGAACGACGCCGCACCGTGATCTATCGCAGCTTTCGCGCGCTGTTCACCCGTGCCGATATCCTGGTCGCGCCGGCTGCGTCGGTCGTCCCCTGGCCGAACGAGATCAGCGACGTCACCGCGATCGACGGGGCGGCGCTGGAGACGCCGATCGATTATCTCGCCGTTACTTTCATCGTGTCGCTGGTCGGCTTTCCGGTCCTGACTTTGCCGGTGCCGCGAGGCGAGAATGAGCTGCCCTTCGGCATCCAGGTCATCGCGCCGCCGGGGTGCGAATCCCGCTTGTTTGCCTTCGGCCGCAGCCTCGAGAACGAACTGGGTTTTTCGCATCGCCGGCCGCCTCTCTGATCAGCTGTCGCGATGCTCGAGCCGGGCGGCGAGCGCATCGGCAAGGCCGATGGTCGGCTTCGCGGCGGGGCGGCGGAACGTACCTGCGCTCGCCTTACGCAGGTGCAGCGCATGAAGCGCTTCGGCTTGCTTCACGGAGGCGATGACCTGATCGACCACGGGGACAGGGATCCGGTCGGCGACGCGCTCGGCAAGGCCGGACAGCGGCGCGCCCGCAAAGATCAGCACATCGGCCTCGTCCTCGACGATGGCGCGCTGGGCGAGTTCGACCAGCACGTCTTCCTTCTCGGTGCCGACCTCGGAGATCGCCTGAAACGGCGCATCGAGCATGCGGATGCCGGCGCACCGCTCCCACAGCCCGTGGGCGCGGACGCATTCCTCGTACCAGGGGCCCAGGGCCTGGGCGAAGGTGACGATGGCAAAGCGGCGTCCGGCCATGCAGGCGGTCAGCATGGCGGCTTCCGCCATGCCGATCACAGGGATGTCGAAGGTCTCGCGCGCCGCGAACAGGCCGGGATCGCCGAATGCCGCGATGATTGCGGCATCCACCTTCATGTGCTGCTCGGCCAACATCTCCAGTGCAATGGCGCCGCCGATCTGCGCTTCGGTGCGCGTGGCGATATAGGGCACGCCGCGGGTCGCGGTGCAGGGGATCAGCTCGGTGCCGGAGGAAGCGGCGCGCTGCCCGACTCCCAGCATCAGCTGCGTGACCTCGGTGCTGGTGTTCGGGTTGAGCAGCAGCAGCTTCATGATTATGCCGCCGTCCGTTTGGCCTGAGGGGCGGCGAGGACTTCGAGCAGCGCCGTGCCGGTGCGCGCGACGTGGGCGCCGAGCAGGCGGCCGGCGGCTTCGCCGTCGCGTGCCTTCAGCGCGGCCAGGATGTCCGCGTGCTCGTCGACCGAATTGCTCCAGCGCCTGTTCGCGCCGAGCGCGAGATAGCGCGCGCGTTCGGCGCGGGAGATCAGCGTCTCGTGGGCTTCGCGCAGCGGCGTGTTGCGGGCCATGCGGACGATGGTGTTGTGAATCTCGCCGTTGATGGTGAAATAATCGTCGAGCTTGCCGTTGCGGTGATGACCCTCCATGCGGGTCTGAAGCGTGCGCAGGCGGGCGAGGTCGCGCTCGGTGGCGCGCTCCGCGGCGAGCTCGGCGGCGAGCCGCTCGATGCCGGCGAGGGCCTCGAACAATTCCGAGATGCCGTCCACTGCGATATCGGCAATGCGCGGGCTGCGGTTGGGACGAAGCTCGATCAATCCTTCAGCCGCCAGCACCTTCATCGCCTCGCGTAAGGGGGTGCGCGACACGCCGAGCTCCTTCGACAGCTTCGTCTCCTGGGTTTGCGAACCCGGCGGCAGCTCGCCGCGAATGATCATCGTCCGCATCCGCGCCGCGGCACGCTCATGCAGGCCCATCCGCTTGAGTTTGGGCGACTTTCGTCCCTTTGACGCTTCCGATTTTGGCTGCACGCGTGCCTCACTTCTCACGTTGGATCTTAGCCGTTTCCGACCCTTTGGCCTGCCCAAAATATCGACGTATCTCGCTGAAAACAATGGCATAGCGCGCAAATTGTATGCAGCATGCAGAAACTGGATTGCCTTGCGGCGAAGGGCGGCGGATGATCGTTTCCGACGCGCGAGATCCCGCGCATTCGAAACGGAGCAGGTGATGCGGACGAGTTTGCGACTGGGCCTCGTGGTAACGGCGGCGATGCTTGGCGGAAGCGATCTCGCCTCCGCGCAGGCGGCGAAGATCAAGCTCGGCTACGCCAAATGTGCGCACTGCCTGCCGATGTCGCTGATCCCGGGCATCGCCAAGAGCATCGAGGTCGAGGCGACCGGCTTCAACTCGGGCAATGACGTGCTCACCGCCCTGGTCTCGAAGAGCATCGACGTCGCGCAGGTGACCTATCTCCACTACATCACCGCGCTCGACAAAGGTTTCGACGTCGTCGCCGTCTCAGGTCAGATCAATGGCGGCTCGGAATGTCTCTCCTCCGCGAAGCTGAACCTTCCCCCTGAGGACTGGGCGACGTTCAAGACGACCGTTGCGAAGGCGAAGAGCGACGGTCAGCCGCTCAAGGTCGCGGCGTCCCGCGGCAATGCGCAGGACATCCACATGCGCGGCGCGTTCCTCAAGCAGGGCGTCGATCCCAACAAGGACATCCAGTTCATCAACATCCCCAATCCGTCAGATCATCTCGCCGCGCTCCAGCGCGGCGAGGTCGACATGATCTGCTCGGTCGAGCCGTTCGCCTCCCAGATCCGGCTCGCCGGTGCCGGCAAGCATTTTGTGCTGCCGTATGAGCAGGCTGCGGGAAATCTCACGAATCTGATCGTCACGCGTTCGGATGTGATCGCGGGCCAGCGCGCCGGCGTCCAGGGCGTCGTCGGCGCCGTGGTCGAGCTCGACAACAAGCTGATCGCCGACAAGGGGCCGTGGGTCGAGGTCATCAACAAGCTCACCGGCCTCGACAAGAATGTGGCGACCGAGGCGCTGAAGAACGCTTCGCCCGATCCTGCGATCCATCGCTCGCAGACGCTGGCGATCGCCGCGATGATGCGCGACCTCAAATACATCTCGAAGGACGTCTCCGCGGAAGCGGAGAAGAACATGGATTATTCGTTCCTGGAGCAGGCCACCGGAAAGGCCAAGAATGACCTCGGTTACTGACGTCTCGCCCGCAAGGCCGGCGTTTCGGCTGACGCGGGCATTCCAGGGGCTCGAACGCCTCGTCGTACCCGCGCTGCTGATCGCGGGCTGGGAGGCCTTTGCCCGCAGCGGCATGCTTCCGCCGGCGCTGTTGCCGGCGCCGAGCGCGGTGCTGCATGCGCTCGGCGACTGGGTGTTCGGTTTCGACGAGACCACGCAGACCTATTCGGGGCACTGGCTGCGTGACGCGCTCGCCAGCGCGTTTCGCGTGTTCGGCGGCTTTGCGCTGGCAAGTCTGCTCGGCATCCTCGCGGGAGTCGCGATCGGCTGGTCGCGCCTGTTCGAGAAGACGCTGGAGCCCACGCTGCAGATGCTGCGTCCGATCCCGCCGGTGTCCTGGATTCCGCTGGCGATCATCTGGTTCGGCATCGCCGACAAGCCGGCGGTCTTCCTCGTCTTCCTCGGCGCTTTCTTTCCGGTGCTGATGAACAGCATCCACGGCGTCAAGACCGTTGACCACAATCTCGTGCGCGCCGGCGCGATGATGGGCGCCAATAGCCGGCAGATGCTGACCGACATCGTGCTGCCGGCGGCGCTGCCGTCGATCTTTGCGGGCTTGCGCATCGCGGTCGGATCGGCCTGGATGCTGACGGTCACGGCCGAGATGGTCGCGGTGAAGAGCGGCCTCGGCTATGTCTTGTGGGATTCCTATTACTTCCTGCGCTACGACATCGTGCTGGCTGCGATGATCTCGATCGGCCTGCTCGGCTATCTCTCCGACCTCGGACTCAAGGCGATCATGGCGCGCACGCTGCGCTGGCAGCAGACGACCACCGTGCAGGGAAGGGCGGGCTGATGGCGGCAATCGAGCTTCGCAACATCGTCAAGGTGTTCTCCGACAAGCGCCGCGGCCGGGACCTCTTGACGCTGGACAACATCAACCTCGACATCGAGTCCAACGATTTTGTCTGCCTGCTCGGCCCCTCCGGCTGCGGCAAGTCGACACTCCTGAACATCATTGCGGGCTTCGAGCAGGCGACAAGCGGCCGCGCGCTGGTGGACGGCAAGCAGGTGGAGCGGCCCGGCTCGGACCGTGGGGTGGTGTTCCAGCAGCCGACGCTAATGCCGTGGCTGACCGCAATCGACAACATCGCCTTCCATCTCAAGCTCAAGGGGGTCGCCAAGGCCGAGCGCCACGACCGCGCCATGGAGTTCATCGATCTCGTCGGCCTGCGCGGCTTCGAGCATCATCATCCTTCCGAAATGTCGGGCGGCATGAACCAGCGCGTCGGGATCGCCCGCGCGCTGCTGATGAACCCGAGCGTGATCCTGATGGACGAGCCGTTCGCGGCGCTGGATGCCCAGACCAAGCTCGAAATGCAGGAGGAGCTGGTCGCGATCTGGCAGAAGCGCCGCTGCACCATCGTGTTCGTCACTCATAGCGTCGACGAGGCCTTGGTGCTCGGCAACAAGATCGTGGTGATGACCAGGCGGCCGGGCCGAATCCGCGAGGCCGTCACTTTCGACCTGCCGCGCCCGCGCGACATCACCAGCCCCGAATTCAACGACGCCAAGCGCCACATCCTGGCTTTGATCCGGGAGGAGTCGACGCGGCTTGCGCAGGCGTCGTAAGGTATCGCCATGCGCAAGCGTCTCGGCATGATCACGCCATCCTCCAACTCGGTGCTGGAGCCCGTCACCAGCGCCATGCTGCATGGCGTGGCTGATGTCACCGCACATTTCTCGCGCTTTCGCGTCACCGAGATTGCGCTCGACGCCGCCGCGCTGAGCCAGTTCGATGCCTCGGTGATGCTGCCGGCCGCGGACCTGCTGACCGATGCCAAGGTCGACGCGATTGCCTGGAATGGCACCTCCGCAAGCTGGCTCGGTATCGGCCGCGACCGGAGCCTGCGCGAGGCGATCACGGCGCGCGCGGGCGTCCCGGCGACAACGTCGACGCTCGCCTGCATCGATGCCGCCCGCTCGCTCGGCGCCAAGCGCGTCGGCCTGGTCTCGCCCTATACGGACGATGTGCAGCGGCGGATCGCCGACGTCTGGGCCGAGGAGGGGATCGCCCCGCACGCCGAGCGGCACCTCGGCCTGCGCGACAATTTCTCCTTTGGAGAGGTCGCGCCGACGACCATTGCGGACATGATTCGCGCCGTGGCGGCGGAGGGAGCAGATGCGATCGTCATCCTCTGCACCAATCTCGACGCTGCGGCGCTTGCGGCCTCGCTCGAACGGGAATTGGACGTCGCTGTGCTCGACTCGGTCGCGGTCACGCTGTGGCGGACCCTCGGTCTCGCCTGCTGCGACATCAGGGCCCTTGCGGGGTGGGGCCGCATATTCCAGACATCCGCGGCCATCAAGTGACGGAGGCGCACGTGACCCAGCTCGATCTCGCCATTCGGGGCGGCACCATCGTGACGGCCAGCGACGAGTTCCGCGCCGATATCGGCATTCGCGACGGCCGAATCGTCAGCATCGCCGATCATCTCGAGGGCGCGGCGCAGGAGATCGACGCGACTGGCCTGCTGGCGCTGCCGGGGGGCATCGACAGCCACGTCCACATCTCCCAGCCCTCGGGCCCCGACGTGGTGATGGCCGATGATTTTGCCTCGGCGACACGCGCGGCGGCTGCCGGCGGCAACACCATGGTGCTGCCCTTCGCGCTGCAGGAGAAGGGGACCTCGCTGCGAACCTGTGTCGAGAACTATCGCAAGCTCGCCGAAGGCGAATGCTATATCGATACCGCGTTCCACCTCATCATCTCCGACCCGACCGCGGTCGTGCTCGGGCAGGAGCTGCCGGCCCTGGTCAAGGACGGCTACACCTCCTTCAAGGTGTTCATGACCTATGACGACCTCGTGCTCAGCGACAAGCAGCTGCTCGAGGTGTTCGAGGTCGCGCGCCGCGAGGAGGCGCTGGTCATGGTCCATTGCGAGGGCTATGACGCCATCCGCTTCCTCACCAGCAAGCTGGAGCGCGAAGGCCATATCGCGCCCTATTATCACGGGGTGTCGCGGCCCCAGGCGGTCGAGCGCGAGGCGACGCACCGCGCCATCAGCCATGCCGAGGTGATCGGCGTCCCCATCATGATCGTGCACGTCTCCGGTCGCGAGGCGATGGAGCAGGTGCGCTGGGCGCAGCAGCGCGGCTTGCCGGTGCATGCAGAGACCTGCCCGCAATACATCACGCTGACGGCCGACGACATGAAGGGCCTCAACATGGACGTCACGGGCGCGAAATATGTCTGCTCGCCGCCGCCGCGCGATGTCGAGAGCCAGCAAGCGATCTGGGAAGGCATCACGTCGGGTGTATTCCAGACCTTCTCGTCCGACCATTGCCCGTTCCGCTACGACGATCCCAAGGGCAAGCAGACGCCGAACGCCCGCACCTCGTTCCGCTGGGTGCCGAATGGCATCCCCGGTGTCGAGACGCGGCTGCCGATCCTGTTCTCAGAAGGCGTCTCGAAGGGACGCATCACCCTGCAGAAGTTCGTCGAGCTGACCGCGACCAACCATGCAAGGATCTATGGTCTTTATCCGCGCAAGGGCTCGATCGGTGTCGGCTTTGATGCCGATATCGTTCTCTGGGATCCCAAATTGAAGAAGCCCATCCGGCAGACCGATTTGCATCACGGCTCGGACTACACGCCCTGGGAAGGGTTCGAGGTCACAGGATGGCCGGTGACGACGATCGCCCGCGGAGAGGTGGTCTTCAACAAGGGGCGGATCGTCGGTGCCAAAGGTGCAGGCCAAGTGCTGAGCCGGGGCAAGTCGAGCCTGATCTGATCCGGCTCGACCTGCCGCCAAAGCGGACATCCAGAAGCTCGCGGCCATTGCAGCGAGGCGTCGATGGGTCCTTTCACGGGCAGCGTCGATCGGCTGCTGCGGTCCGGCGGTTGGACCGATCAGCACGAAGCGGACATTGCTGATGCCGATGAAGCGCAGGATTTCCCGCAAGTAAGGCGTTGCCATATCGATGCGGCCGCGGTTCATTCCGCGAGGAATCCTCCGTCCACCGCGATCACCGTGCCGGTCGCATATTGCGACGCCGGCATGCAGAGGAAGGCGACGGCGCCGGGAGCCACCGCATTGATGCGGATGTCTTCCTCGGCCCGCTTCAGAACGGCTCGACAAGCTCACCACGGCCAGGGCCGCGCCGTGGAAGGCGCGCTTTCCGGTGTTCACTGAGATCAAGCAGGAAGGTGACTTCGCGCGCGCCTATTGAGATAGTGGCTCTGCGTGGTTTCACCCCGATCGCAGGATCCGCAATATGACTGACGGCTTCACCATCCGCTCGATCGAGGCGTTCTGCTATCGCTATCCACTGGCGACGCCGGTTGTGACGTCGTTCGGCAAGATGCTCAACCGTCCCGCCGTCTTTGTTCGCGCTGTCGATGAAGACGGCGTCGAGGGGTGGGGTGAATCCTGGTCCAACTTTCCGGCGCCCGGCGCGGAGCATCGCGCCCGGCTCGTCAACGAGGTGCTTGCGCCCGGCCTTGTCGGTCGCAAATTCGACGGTCCCGCTCAGGCTTTCGAGACCTTGACCAAGGGCACCGAGGTGCTGGCGCTTCAATGCGGCGAACCGGGACCATTTGCGCAGGCGATCGCCGGTATCGATCTCGCGCTGTGGGACCTCTCCGCACGCCGCCAGCGTTCGCCGCTCTGGCGGCTTCTGGGCGCGCACTCCGATACGATCAAGGTCTATGCCAGCGGCATCAATCCCAGCGGTGCGGCACAGACAGCGGAGGCCGCGCTCGCGCGCGGTCATCGTGCGCTGAAGCTGAAGGTCGGCTTCGGCATCGAGACCGACCTTGCCAATTTGGCCGCGCTGCGCGGACTTGTCGGCGCCGGCATGCTTGCCAGCGATGCCAATCAGGGCTGGTCAACGGCTCAGGCGCTTCAGATGCTGCCGCGGCTTGCCGAATTCGATCTGCGCTGGTTGGAGGAGCCGATCCGCGCCGATCGCCCGCGCGAGGAGTGGCGCAGGCTGCATGCCGCGGCGAAGATGCCGATCGCCGGCGGCGAGAACATTTCGAGCGTCGAAGCCTTCAACGACGTTCTGTCGGAAGGCGTGCTTGGCGTGGTTCAGCCCGATATTGCGAAATGGGGCGGCCTCAGCCTCTGTGCCGGTCTGGCTCGCGACATCCTGGAGGCGGGAAAGACGTTTTGTCCGCACTATCTCGGCGGTGGTCTCGGCCTGCTTGCATCCGCGCATCTTCTCGCCGGTATCGGAGGTGATGGCTGGCTGGAAGTCGATGCCAACGATAACCCACTGCGCGATCTGTTCTGTGGCTCGATCGTCAATGTGAGGGAAGGAACCGTTCAGCTGGGCGAAGACCCCGGGCTCGGAATAGTGCCCGATCTTGCCTCGATCGAGCGCTATCGCAGCATCTAGACCAGAGTGACAGGACCTGCTGGCTTTCGGCCGCAATTTGCGGTGTGCACCGGCGACGCAGGGAGCTGTCTCGAAGTAGGTTGCGAGGCAGCACCGACCGCACAGATGCGACGAATCCGAACGGAGGCGGCCATCGTCAGATTTCGGACAACGAGGGGCTACTCGCGCCTCCGAACTGCTTCATTGAACATTTCAGTAAAAGCAGTTTGCTAAACACGCGGCTGTGGCCGACCTTCCGGCTCTCCTGTTGTTCGGATGGGCTGGATTGCTCCTGCCGGGCGACATCGGCGGTCGCATTCGGCAAGATTTTCCGGAATTTTCGCTGCAACTGCGAACATCCCGCTTGCGAGCGAACACCGTAAGTCTTTTCGCCAGGCTCGCGACAAACGGGGCTTGACGATCTCCAGAATTTAGTAATACGTTTAGTTCTGTAAAAAAAACTAAACATCACGCATCGGGCCGATGTGTGGGAGGAGCCCAAGCCATTCCGGAGCCGTCTCCGGAAGCGGTCCGTCTCGTCCTTCACTCATCGCTCCTCAAACTCGGTTTCAGGGTCTCGGCGTCGTTCCGGCAGGAAGCGCCGAGCGGATTGGATGCTTCAACGAGAGAGGAAACGGATATGCGGACATTCAGTTGGTTGAGAAGCTCGGCGGCCACCACGGTTCTCGGAGCGGCGCTGCTGGGGGGATTTGGCGGAGGCGAAGCTGCGGCCCAAGGTAAGCAGCTCACGCTGTGCTGGGCGGCATGGGATCCCGCCAACGCGCTGGTCGAACTCGGCAAGGACTTCACGAAACAATCCGGCATCGAGATGAAATACGAGTTCGTCCCATGGACGAGCTATGCCGATCGCTTCCTCAATGAGCTCAACTCCCACGGCAAGCTCTGCGACCTGATCATCGGCGACAGCCAGTGGATCGGCGGAGCCGCCGAGAACAAGTGGTACGTCAAGCTCAACGATTTCTTCGACAAGGAGAAGATATCGATGGACGACTTCGTTCCGGCGACGGTTGTCGGCTATTCGCAGTGGCCGAAGAACTCGCCGAACTATTGGGCGCTGCCGGCCATGGCCGATGCGGTCGGCTGGACTTATCGCAAGGACTGGTTCTCGCGACCCGAAATTCAATCCGCGTTCAAGGCCAAGTACGGCCGCGACCTGGCGCCGCCGAAGACCTATGACGAGCTGAAGCAGGTCGCCGAGTTCTTCCAGGGCCGCGAGATCGACGGCAAAAAGGTTTACGGCGCCTACATCTTCACCGAGCGCGGCTCCGAAGGCATCACCATGGGCGTGACCAACGTGCTCTACAATTACGGCTTCAGCTACGACAATCCCAAGAAGCCGTACCAAATGCAGGGCGTCGTCAATTCGGCCGAGGCGGCCAAGGGGCTCGAGTTCTACAAGGAGCTCTACAAGTGCTGCACCGCGCCGGGCATGACCAACGCCTACATGCAGGAGGGGCTCGACGCCTTCAAGTCCGGCCAGGTGGCGATGCAGATGAACTGGTTCGCCTTCTTCCCCGGCCTGTACAAGGATCCGAATGTCGGCGGCGACAGAATAGGCTTCTTCGTCAATCCGGCCGGTCCAGCCGGACACTTCACCCAGCTTGGCGGGCAGGGGATCTCGGTGGTCGCGACCTCCGACCGCAAGGACGACGCGCTGGCCTACATCAAATGGTTCGCGCAGCCCGCCGTGCAGCAGAAATGGTGGCAGCTCGGCGGCTACTCGGCTCTCAAGGCGGTCGTCGACGCGCCCGACTTCCCGAAGAGCGCAGCGTTCGCACCGCAATTCCTGGAGTCGATGGGCATCGTCAAGGACTTCTGGGCCGAGCCATCCTACGCGCAACTGCTGCTCGACATGCAGAAGCGGGTGCATGACTACGTCGTTGCCGACAAGGGCACGGCGCAGCAAGCGCTCGATCTCCTCGTCAAGGACTGGACCAAGGTCTTCAAGGAACAGGGCAAGCAGGTCGCGTCGCAATAGACTCGGGTTCTCGCATCAACTGAACTGGTTTCCCCGGGGAGGTGCCTCGGGGAAGCCGAACCAGCCAACCGATGGACAAGATGACGACGATCTTTCAACCTGATCATGCTACGATCGCCGGTGTGAGTGAGCCCGCCAAATCGCGCGCCACGCGGCGTGTCCGTGGCCTGTCGGACCGGACCATCGCCTGGCTGTTCGTTGCGCCGACGATCGGGCTGCTGCTCGCGATCAATATCTTTCCGCTGATCTGGATGATCCGGCTGTCGTTCACCAGCCTCAATCTCAGCATGTCCTATCTGCCGCTGCGGTTCGTCGGGCTCGACAATTTCACCGACATTCTCGGCGACGAGGACATCTGGTTCCGCCTGCAGACCACGGCGCAATTCGTGATCTGGTCAGTGACGCTGCAGGTGATCATCGGGTTTGGCCTCGCCCTGCTCATCAACCGCCAGTTCCGCGGCCACAGCTTCTGGACCACGATCATCCTGCTGCCGATGATGCTGTCGCCGGCGGTGGTCGGCAACTTCTGGACACTGCTGTTGCAGCCGCAGATCGGTCCGTTCAACTACCTGATCAGCCTGTTCACGGGTGTGCCGCCGAGCTCGTTCAGCATGACCGGGCAGGTCTCGCTCGCACCCTGGACCATCGTGCTGGTCGACACCTGGATGTGGGCTCCCTACGTCATGCTGATCTGCCTCGCCGGGCTTCGCTCCATTCCCGACTACATCTATGAGGCGGCCGAAGTCGATCGCGCCTCAGCCTGGCGGCAGTTCTGGTCGATCACGCTGCCGATGACGGTTCCATTCCTGATGCTCGCCGTGCTTTTCCGCGCGATCGAGAACTTCAAGATGTTCGACATGGTCAATCTGTTGACGTCCGGAGGCCCCGGCTCGACCACCGAGCTCGTGTCGATCACGCTGAAGCGCGCCGCGTTCGAGAAATGGCGCACCGGGTATTCCTCCGCGCTCGCCATCATCCTGTTCGTGACCGTGTTCGGTGCCGCCAACATCTACGTCAAAGCGCTCAACAAGGTGAAGCAACGATGACCGCCGTCCTCACCAAGTCCACCGCTCACTCCATCGTGGAGGCCTCGCCGCGCGCGAAGGCCGTGGCCGGCGGCCTCGTGATCCTCTACGCCGTGATCACGATCCTGCCGCTGCTCTGGATCGTCGCCACCGCATTCAAGTCGCAGAGTGACGCCATCGCCTATCCGCCGAAGGTGATCTTCCAGCCGACGCTCGAGGGTTACGTGAACCTCTTTACCGTACGTACCCGCCAGACACCGGATTTCGTCGCCAAGCTGCCGCCGCCGCAGACGTGGTACGACAAGCTCGTGCGCCAGCGCGACATGGTCATTGCCGGACCGTCGAAGGTCGTGC
This sequence comes from Bradyrhizobium vignae, assembly GCF_900324035.1. NCBI lineage: Bacteria > Pseudomonadati > Pseudomonadota > Alphaproteobacteria > Hyphomicrobiales > Nitrobacteraceae > Bradyrhizobium > Bradyrhizobium vignae. The sequence goes on along the minus strand of NZ_LS398110.1, from coordinate 4,908,624 downwards.
CGCGCTTCGTCAACTCGCTGATCATCGGGTTCGGCTCGACCTTCCTGGCCGTCTTTCTCGGCACGCTCGCAGCCTACGCCTTCTCGCGCTTCCGCATTCCCCTGGCAGACGATCTTCTATTCTTCATCCTGTCGACGCGCATGATGCCGCCCGTTGCCGTGGCGATCCCCATCTATCTGATGTACCGGCAGCTCAACCTGACCGACACCAGGCTCGGAATGATCCTGCTCTATACCGCCGTGAACGTCTCGCTCGCGGTCTGGCTGCTCAAGGGGTTCATCGACGAGATCCCGCGCGAATACGAGGAGGCCGCCCTCGTCGACGGCTACACGCGGCTCCAGGCCCTGCGCAAGGTCGTGTTGCCGCAGGCCGTCACGGGGATCGCCGCGACCGCAATCTTCTGCCTGATCTTCTCGTGGAACGAGTACGCGTTCGCGGTTCTCCTGACGAGCGGCGAGGCACAGACCATGCCGCCCTTCATTCCCTTCATCATCGGCGAGGGCGGGCAGGACTGGCCGGCGGTTGCTGCCGCGACCACACTGTTCGTCGTGCCGATCGTCCTGTTCACCGTGTTGTTGCGCAAGCACTTGTTGCGCGGCATCACCTTCGGAGCTGTGCGCAAATGAGCGGTTCTGCGGTTGAAAAAAGCGGAATGTCTCGCTGGTTGCTGCGTGGGCCTTGGGAGGCCGGCGCGATGACCCTGATCGGGGGCGGCATCGTCATGCTGGTGCAGCCGTGGTCGATCGATCTGTACAGCTATTCCTTCGCGACCATCCTCGCCGGCACGGTTGGCTACGTCATCGTCAGCCATTTTCCGAAATAGGGCGGCAGCCATGGCACAAATCCGCGTCGAAAACCTGCGCAAGTCGTTCGATCAGTTCACGGCCGTTGAAGGCTCGAACTTCACCATCGACGACGGCACCTTTTTTGCGATGCTCGGGCCCTCCGGCTGCGGCAAGACAACCACGCTGCGCATGATCGCTGGCCTCGAGCTGCCAACTGAGGGCAAGATCCTGCTCGACGGCGAGGACGTGACCTTCCGCCGCGCCGCCGCCCGCGATATCGCCTTCGTCTTCCAGCTCTTTGCGCTCTATCCACACATGAATGTAGCGGGCAACATTGGCTTTCCCCTGAAGTGCCAGGGCATGGGGCGGCGCGAGATTCGCGAGCGGGTGCAGGAAACCGCGCGGCTGCTGCGGATCGAGCATCTCCTGTCGAGCAAGACGTCGAAGCTCTCGGGCGGCGACCGGCAGCGCGTCGCGCTTGGCCGCGCCATGGTGAGGCGGCCGAAGGCCTTCCTGATGGATGAGCCGCTCGGGGCGCTCGATGCCGAGTTTCGGCATGTGATGTGCGGCGAGCTTCGCGACCTGCACGAGCGCATCGGTGCGACCACTGTTTACGTGACGCACGACCAGCTCGAAGCGATGTCGATGGCGGATCAGATCGCGGTCATGAACAAGGGACGGGTCGAGCAGATCGGCTCGCCGCAAGAAGTCTATGACCGGCCCGCCAGCATGTTCGTGGCCGATTTCATCGGCTCGCCGCCGATGAATTTCCTGCGGTTTGAAAGCGGCTTGCGGTCGGGGGATCGGACTGTCGCCTTTCATAGCGTCAGCGTCGACGTCCCGGAGATCCGCGAGGACCGTGCGAGCGCACCGCTGGCGCTCGGGATACGTCCTGAGCACATCCGCTTTGCCGACGAGGCTCCCGTCCGCGGCGAAGTGTTCGGTGCCGAATATCTCGGCACCACGCAGATCGTCACCGTCGACACGCCGCACGGACGCCTCGCGGCGCGGCTGCCCTCCAGCGCGTCGGTGCGGATCGGCGAGACGGTGGGTCTTGAATTCCACTCCGAGCGGCTGGCGCTGTTCGATGTCGCCAGCGGTCTCGCTGTTCGAACCGCCAATGAGGGGAGGGTGCGCCATGGCTGACGTCGCGTTGCGCAACATTAGCAAGCGTTTCGGCGCGGCCGAGGCGGTCCGCGAGCTTTCGCTGGCGGTGAACGACGGAGAGTTCCTGGTCCTGCTCGGGCCGAGCGGCGCGGGCAAAACCACGACGTTGCGGCTGATCACGGGGCTCGAGACCCCCGACACCGGCTCGGTCATGATCGACGGCCGCGACGTGACGCGTGATCCGCCGGGATCACGCGATATCGCCTTCGTCTTCCAGCAATATTCGCTGTATCCGCACCTCACGGTCTTTGACAATCTGGCATTTCCGTTGCGCTCTCCCGCACGGCGCGTGCCGGAGCCGATCATCCGCAAGCGCGTCGAACGGACTGCGGAGCTGTTGCACATCGCAAGCAAGCTGAACAACCGTGCAACCCGTCTGTCCGGAGGCGAAATGCAGCGGGTGGCGATCGGCCGCGCGCTGGTTCGCGATCCCTCGATCTACCTGATGGACGAGCCGCTCTCATCGCTGGATGCGAAGCTGCGTGCGGAGCTTCGTCTCGAGCTCAAGCGGATCCAGCTCGAGCTTGGCGCGACCATTCTGTACGTGACCCACGATCAGGTCGAGGCCATGACGATGGCTTCCAGGATCGGCGTGATCAGGGACGGCCAGCTCCTTCAGTGCGGTACGCCGCGGGAGATCTACGAGAGTCCTTCATCGAGCTATGTCGCCTCGCGCCTCGGCACGCCTCAGATCAACTTCCTTCCGGCCCGTCTGTTGTCAGACGTGCCGGTGCCGCCGGGGACGGAGACCGTTGGTATCCGAACCGAGCATCTGCAAATTGCCGCGCGCAACGGCGGACGAATGGTCGGCCGCGTGCACCGCGTCGAGCACCTCGGCGAGCAGAATCACATCCACCTGGACTACAAGGGCGAGATGCTGGTGACGCTTGCGGATCCGCGCCGGCCGCTTCAGTCCGGCCAGGAGGTCGAACTACACCTGCTGCATCCGCTCTGTTTCGATCGCGCGGGGCAACGCATCCCTGCGATGGTTCACTAGAGGATCCGTTCGATGTCGCTGCAACCCGAGACATTCAAGTCGCTGGTCAAGATGGCCGCAGAGCAGGTCATCGCGAGCGCGCCGGAACTCACGACCCTGGATCAAGCGATCGGCGACGGCGACCATGGAACGAACATGAAGCGCGGCTTTGAGGCGGTGCTCGGCAAGCTCGATGCCATTTCGGCGCAGCCGCTGGACGAGGGGCTGAAGATGATCGGCAAGACGCTGGTGATGACCGTCGGAGGCGCCTCCGGGCCGCTTTACGGCAGTTTCTTTCTTGGCGCGGGCGAAGCACTTTCGCACGACAAGCACCTGCCGGACGATCTCGCGGACGTCTTTGGCAGCGGCGTGAATGCGGTGAGCGCGCGGGGGCGCTCGCAGGCCGGCGAGAAGACAATGCTCGACGTGCTTGTTCCCGTCCTGGAAACGTTGAGGACGGCGGCCGGTCAGCCGGATCTGATCGCGCGGGTCCGAGCCACTGCTGCCGAAGCAGTCGAGCGGACTGCACCGATGCAGGCCACCAAGGGGCGAGCGTCGTTCCTCGGGCCGCGCAGCGTCGGACATGTCGATCCCGGCGCACGTTCGAGCTGCATACTCGTGCAGGCGGTCTGCGCGAGCCTGGAGGGACAGCAATGACCGACACTGTGGGTATCGTGATCGTCTCGCATTCGAAGGATATCGCCAAGGGCACCGCCGACATGGTGCGGCAGATGGTCGGCAGCGAGGTCAAGGTGGCCTTCTGCGGCGGCAATCCCGACGGCGGGCTCGGCACGAGCGTCTCCCTGATCATCGATGCCATCAACGATGCCTGGTCGGCGAAGGGCGTCGCGATCCTCGTCGATCTGGGCGGCGCAGAGACCAACAGCGAAATGGCGGTCGAAATGCTGGAGCCCTCACGGCGCGAGCTCGTTGTCGTATGCAACGCGCCGATCGTCGAGGGCGCCGTGATGGCGGCGACCGAGGCGGCGGGCGGCAGCTCACTGGCCCAGGTGAAGGCCGTGGCCGAGGAACTCTCTGCCGACTGACGCGTCGGCGAAGCGATGATGGAAGATGAGCATGCTGGACAGAGCGGACGGACAGACATTCATCGGCAATGTACGGCTGGTGCACGCGGTGGGCATGCATGCACGCCCGGCGGTCAAGCTCACAAAGCTTGCCAAGAAGTTCGAGGCGCAGATTTTAGTTCGGGTGGCGGGCGCGGCCGAGTGGATCAATGCCAAGAGTGTGGCCAAGATCATGGCCATGCGTGCGGCGCACGGCAGCACGATCGAGATCAAGGCATCCGGCAGTGACGCCGAGGCCGCCGTCGCGGCGCTGGTCGACCTGATCGCAACTGATTTTCCGGACGGAGCTTCGTAGCATGCAGGGAGGCGCGACAGGACTGGCCTACCGCGGCAGAACCGCCTCGATCGGCTTTGCCCATGGCCCGTTCGTCCGCGTCGATGCGGGCACGAACGGCGAGCGCGTCGCGGGTACCTTGGTCGAAGAGGCACTCGCGCTGCGCAGTGCGATAGACGTGGCGAGCGGGCAGATTGCGGAGCTTGCCACGATCGCCGGAGGCGAAGCCGCGCAAATTCTCGAATTCCAGGTCGCATTGTTGGAGGATGAAGATTTCATCGAAGCGATCTTCGCGTCGATCGGGGAGGGGAGTTCTGCGGACGTCGCGTGGCGTTCGGCGCTCGATGAGCAGATTGCCGATTACAATTCGGCAGAGGACGAATATCTGAAGGCGCGCTCGTCGGATCTCGCTGACCTGCGCGACCGCGTGATCAACATTCTGCGGGGAGGCGAAGGCCAGGTCCTGAAGATTCCGAGCGGCGCCGTCGTCTGCGCCGACGATCTGCCGCCCTCGCGATTCCTTGAGATCGACTGGTCCAGCGGCGGCGGTCTGGCGCTCCTGCGCGGCAGCCCCACGAGCCACGTCGCCATGCTGGCGCGGGCACGGGGGATCCCCATGGTCGTGCAACTCGGCGCCATTCCGGAGATCGGAGCCACGGCGCTGCTCGACGGCGAAAGTGCGATGCTCGAGCTCGATCCAAATGCGGAGCAGGTCCGGCTGTTCGAGAAGCGGCGCGAGAACCATCGCAAGAGCAGGGCGTCTGCGCGCGCAATCCTGCGGCGGCCGACGGCTTTGTGGCGCGGCGAGCGGATCAAGCTGTTCATCAATATCCAGCGCGTCGACGATCTCGATCACGCCGACGCACAATACGCAGATGGCATCGGCCTGATGCGCACCGAATTTCTGCTCACCGAGCGGGGGCGCCTGCCCGACGAGGAGGCCCAGTTCGCAGCCTACGATGCGGTGTTGCGTTGGGCCGACCGGCGTCCAGTCACCATTCGTACATTTGACGCCGGTGGCGACAAGCCGGTGCCCGGCTTCACGCTGGACGGCGAAGCCAATCCCTTCCTGGGGGTTCGCGGCTTGCGGCTTTGCCTGGCCCGGCCCGACGTCTTTACCGTTCAACTTCGCGCGCTCGCGCGTGCCGCCGTGCGCGGAAACCTCAAGGTCATGTTTCCGATGGTCACATCGGCGGACGAGCTCGAAGCAGGGCGGAAGCTGTTCGCTGAAATCGTGCAGCGCTTGCAGGTGGACGGCATTGACGCGATGCTCCCCGAGCTGGGAATCATGGTCGAAGTCCCGGCGGCGGCCCTTGCGATTGCGAGCTTCAAGGCTTCCTTCTTCTCGATCGGCTCGAACGATCTCGCGCAATATGTCCTTGCCTGCGATCGTTCCAATGGAGCTCTCGCCCCCTTGATGGATCCACTACATCCGGCCTTGCTCGAACTGATCGCACGGACCGCGGAGCACGGCCGGCGCGGCGGCATCAGCGTCAGCCTGTGCGGCGACATGGCGAGCGACCCGCGCTGCCTTCCCGCATTGTTGAATTGCGGCTTGCGGGAGCTGTCCGTGAATGCATCAGCGCTCGCACAGATCAAGCGGACGATCGACCGGCTGAGCAACGGAGGCGGGCTTGGCTGACACGGCGATCGATGAACCGGCAGAAGCCGGCGCTGTTGCGGTCTACAAGCGCATCTTCAAGGAAGTGCTGGAGAGCCGCCCGTCGGGCATGCGGCTGCGTCTGGCGCATGCCATCGGGAAGAACCGCAGCTTCGTCAGCCAGATCAGCAACCCCGCCTATCCGGTGCCGATACCCGTGCAGCACCTCAATACGATCTTCGATGTCTGCCACTTCCCGCCGCAGGCGAAGGCCGCCTTCCTTCGTGCCTATGCGCGTGCCCATCCGCGCCGGATCGGCCGGCTGACGGAGGGATCGCATGAGCGGAGCTTGACGCTGCATTTGCCGGATCTCGGCAGCGCCAAGCGGAACGCCGAACTCGATGCGCTGCTCCAGGATTTTGCGCGGCGCTTGATTGCCATCATGCGGGAAAAATAGCGTGAGGCCAGGGGAGAAAACGGGGAGGAGACAGTGAAGAAGTTCATCAATTCGGTCGACGGCGTGCTCGCAGAGAGTCTCGACGGGCTTGCTGGTGCGCATGCCGATCTCGTCGCGCTCGGGCCGGAGCGGAAATTCGTGCGACGTCGTGAGCTGAACCCGAAGAAGGTCGCACTCGTGTCCGGTGGCGGCAGCGGGCATGAGCCGCTGCATGCGGGCTTCGTCGGCTATGGCATGCTCGATGCCGCCTGTCCGGGGCAGGTCTTCACGTCGCCAACGCCGGACCAGATCGTCGAGGCCGCGCAGGCGGTTTCTGGTGAAGCCGGCGTGCTGTTCATCGTGAAGAACTATGCGGGGGACCGCATGAATTTCGAGATGGCGGCCGAGATCGCCGAGGGCCGCACGGCGACGATCGTGACGGACGATGACGTCGCGGTCGAGAACTCCACCCACAGCATCGGACGCCGCGGCGTGGCCGGCACGCTGATCGTCGAGAAGATCGTCGGCGCGGCTGCCGAGAAGGGTGCTGACCTGAAAAGTTGCGTTGCGCTCGGTGAGCGCGTCAATGCGCGGACGCGATCGATGGGCGTGGCGTTGACGAGCTGCACGGTCCCGGCCGCGGGCACGCCGACCTTTTCGCTTCGGGAGGACGAGATGGAAATGGGGGTCGGCATTCACGGTGAACCGGGGCGCCGCCGCGTCAAGCTGGAGCAGGCCGATGCGATCGCAGACGAGATGACGACGGCCATCGCGCAGGATCTCGACGCGCGCGGTGGGGGCGAGGCCATCCTGCTCGTCAACGGATTTGGCGGGACGCCGACGATCGAGCTCTATCTGATGTACAATGCTGCGCGGCGGATGCTCGAGAAGCGCGGCTTGCGCATCGCTCGCTCGCTGGTCGGCAGCTTCGTCACCTCGCTGGACATGGCCGGGTGCTCGCTCACCGTGAGCCTGCTCGATAGCGAGACCGCGGCACTGTGGGACCATCCCGTGCGTACGCCCGCGTTGAAATGGTGACCGCGGCTGGGAACGGCTGCTGATTTTTTTCCGATCGCGCTCCGGCGGACGATCGGTCCGGGGGCCACGCCTCACGCACGTATCGGAATTTTCCGGTTCCCCCTCCCTGAAACTTGCCGTGTCCCTCGGACACGGCTTCTTTTATGTGGCGGTAGACGGCTATTTCTCTGTCCGTCGCACGCCTCTGGTCCGACGAGCCCACTATGTGCCGCCGTCGGATCGGCCGGGTGTGATCCAAGTTCATCACGTCCCTCTGCGACGTTGGAGTGGATGGGGCTTACCCTCGCAGCGAAGCCGTCGCGTGGGCCGGTTTGGCAGCAAATTTGGAAGCAAAGGACTGCCCAAAAACTGGCTAGATAATCGAACCATCTCTAAAAAACCGAACGAAACCAGTATAGATACGTCGCCGTGTCCTCCCAGGATTGGATCGACAGAGAATCTTAAGTGATTGAAAATCATTGGAAATTTAGCTGTGCCCCGATGATGGACTGGACCGACCGGCATTGCCGGGTGTTCCATCGGCAACTGACGCGGCGGGGGTTGCTCTATACGGAGATGCTGACCACGGGCGCAATCATCCATGGCGACCGGGAGCGGCTGCTAGGGTTCGACGCGTGCGAGCATCCGGTGGCGCTTCAGCTTGGCGGGTCTGATCCCAAGGAGCTCGCGCAGGCCGCGCGGATTGGCGAGGCGTTCGGCTATGACGAGATCAATCTCAATGTCGGTTGCCCCTCCGATCGCGTGAAGGACGGCCGTTTCGGCGCCTGCCTCATGGCGGAGCCGGAGCTCGTGGCGAGATGCGTTGATGCCATGAAGCACGTGGTCGCCGTTCCCGTCACGGTGAAGTGCCGTATCGGGATCGACGACCAGGATCCGGAGGTCGCGCTCGATGCGCTCGCGCGTGCGGTGGTGGCGTCCGGCTGCGATGCGCTGATCGTGCACGCGCGCAAGGCTTGGCTCAACGGCTTGTCGCCGAAGGAGAACCGCGACGTCCCGCCGCTCGATTATGATCGCGTCTATCGGCTCAAGCGCGCGATGCCTGGTGTGCCCGTCATCATCAATGGCGGCGTTCGGAGCATTGACGAGGCAAAGGCGCATCTTGCCCATGTTGACGGCGTGATGCTCGGCCGCGCCGCCTATCAGGAGCCATGGCGGCTGCTCAGCGTCGATGCCGACATCTTCGGCGAGGCGGCACCGCACGCCTCCATGCAGGACGCGCTCGAGGCGATGATGCCCTACATCGAAGGGCAGCTGGCGCGCGGCACCCGGCTGCACGCCATCACGCGGCATTTCGTCGGCGCATTCCATGCCGTGCCCGGCGCACGGGCGTTCCGCCGCCATCTTGCCGAGCAAGGAGTGAAGCCGGGTGCCGGTCTCGACGTGCTGCGCGATGCGATCGCGCGCGTCGGTGCAAGCGCGCCGGCCGAGGCGGCGGCGTAGCCGCCCCTTGCTAGTCGACCGCCGTGCGGGAGCGGCGAGGGCTGCTCTGGAGCTCCGGATATCCTGTCAGCATCAGCGTATCCGCGCGCACGCCCCAGCTTTGCAGGCGATCCAGGAAGCTCATGCCGAGCAGATTGGTCTTCATCTGGCCGCGTTGCACCACGAGGGCCGGCACCGACTTCTCGACCAGCTTGCCGACGGCGAGACGGTCGAGCGTGAGCCGGGCCGCCTTGGTGTGACCGCCCGCGGTCTCGAGGTCGACATCGTATTCCAGCATTTCGAGCGGCAGCCCGATCGCCTTTGCGGTTTCCCAGGTCAGCACCACCGACGTCGCGCCGGTATCGATCACCATCGGTGCGGTGACGCCATTGATCTTCGCGCGCAGCGTGAATTCGCCGCCCTGGCTGCGCGGGATCTGGACGGCCGGTGCCGGGGAGGCGGCCTGTGCGCGAAAAATGTGCGAGACCTTGTGGCTGGCTCGCGCGATCTGGTCGGGATCGCCATAGGCGACGACGGCACCTGCCGTGCCGGCGAGCATGATCAGAACGAGCAGGAGGCGGATCATCGCGCGCCTCCGAATGTACGCAGGCGGATCAGATGCGTTTCGGCGACGCCGCAATCGGCATAAGTCCAGCCTCCGCCATGCGTGCCGGCAAGAGGGCCATGATCGCGAGCCGGTCCACGCTCTCCATTGTGTGCCAGCGCGCGATCTCGGGCAAGGTCCGGCCGCAGCCGAAGCACAGTTTGGTCTTGGGATCGATCATGCAGACGGCGACGCACGGCGTTTCTTTGCTCATTCGGACATAGTGAGGGATGATCGGGCATGTCGGCAAGCATCTGGTTAGGAACCTGTGCCGGCGCTCATGATCGGCTTGTGGCGCGGCCGGCGTTTCTCGTCCGGCAGGACGGAACTTTCCGGCTGGAGAGGCGGAGAATCATCCGACAGCGGCGCCAGCGCGCTCATCACGCGCTCCGGCGGGAAGGTGACGATTACCTCGGTGCCGATGCGCAGCTTCGATTTCAGCGTGAACGTGCCGCCATGCAGGTCGATCAGATTCTTGGCGATCGGCAGGCCGAGGCCGGCGCCCTGTTCAGCTGACTTGATCGAATTGGAGCCTTGGCCGAAGGATGCGAGCACCACCGGGATCTCGTCCTCGGGGATGCCGGAGCCGGTATCCTTCACCGAGAGATATTGCCCGCCCGAGGCGGTCCATCCCGCCTTGAGCCAGATCTCGCCGCCTTGGGGGGTGAACTTGATCGCGTTGGAGAGCAGATTGAGCACGACCTGGCGGATCGCGCGCTCATCGGCCCAAAGCCGCGGCATGGCCTGCTCGAACACTTCGTGGATGGTGATACCGCGGCTCGAAGCACGCAGTTTCATCAAATGATGGCAGTCTGCGACGATACCGACCAGCGACACCGCTTCCTCGTTGAGTTCGTAGCGGCCGGCCTCGATCCGCGACAGATCGAGGATCTCGTTGATGAGGTTCAGCAGGTGCACGCCGGAATTATGGATGTCCGCCGAGTACTCCTTGTAAACCGGCACCGCATGCGCGCCGAAAATTTCGCTCTTCATCACCTCGGAGAAGCCGAGAATGGCGTTCAGCGGCGTGCGCAGCTCGTGGCTCATCTGCGCGAGGAAGCGCGACTTGGCGACATTGGCGGCTTCGGCGCGGTGGCGGGCTTCGTCCGAGATTGCCTTGGCCTGTTCCAACTCGCCGATCAGCGCATCCTTCTCTGCGCGCGCTTCCAGCGTGGCAAAGGTGGAGGAGTGCAGGCGGTGCGCCAGCAGGACGAAATAGCCTTCGGCCGCGAGCGCGAGTGCCGCCAGGATGTAATTGTCCAGCGAGCCGATCATCACGAAGCTCAGCGCCATCGCGACGGCGACCGGCGCGGTGGCGGCAACGGCGGCGATCGGCAGATTGGCAGCGAGCATGCTCGACACTGCGATCACCAGCAGCATCAGGAACATCATCAGCGTTTCCGTGACCATGTCGAGCACGGGATGGATCAGGATCGCCATCCAGCACAGGCCATAGAGCAGGTCGAGCATGACAAAGCGCGTCCGCCATGCGCGCGTCGCGGAGGGCGAGGCGGGCTCGGTCAGGAAGCGCCGGCAACTGCGGATCATGGCGCTGTGGATGCAAAGCATGCCGGCGGTCCAGGCCGCGGCCGGGATCGGCTGCATCCACAGCCCGAACAGCATGCCGGTCGCCACCACCAGCAGCATCACGACATAGGAGGCAGACAGTCGCGTCTGGGCGTATTGCCGCAGCATCTCGGCGTCGAAGGCCGGCCGGGTTCCACTGGTCGACGTTAACTTGTCGCGTGCCTCGCGCACCCGCTGCGCCGCAGCCCTTCGGCTGCTCGCCGATGGCGCGCTCACCGGCTCGGCCGGAAGCTGCACAACCTCGGGCTTTTCAGCGGGGTTACTCATCAAGCAACACGATTCCTGCCCACGCCGGACGCGGGCCTTCTGCATTGTCTATCTGTGGCAAGAAATCCTTAAGAGCTGACTTAAGGAGCTAAAGAATTACGTTAACCCGGCGTTAATTCGGATCTCGCCTGCGCCGTTCAATGCAGTGCCGCGTGCTGCGCGATGTACACCAGGGCCCCGGCCAAATATCCCACCAAGGCCGGCCCCGCGATGCGGCGCGCGTACCAGAAGAACTCGATCTTTTCGAGGCCCATGGCGGCAACACCCGCCGCCGAACCGATGATCAGGATCGAGCCGCCGGTGCCGGCGCAATAGGCGATGAACTCCCAGATGAAGCTGTCGGGCGGATAATGCGCGAGGTCGTACATGCCCATGGTCGCGGCGACCAGCGGTACGTTGTCGATGACGGCGCTCAGCAGGCCGAGCACGACGACGATGACGTCCTGGCGGTCGATGGCGGTATCCAGCCAGCGCGCCAGCATCGACAGCAGGCCGGCATGCTCGAGGCAGGCAACCGCGAGCAGGATGCCGACGAAGAACACGACCGAGCTCATGTCGATCCGGGTCAGCGCGTGCACCAGCGTGAGAGGCTGGCGCACGTGTTCCTCCTTGTGGCGATGCACGATCTCGCCGACCAGCCAGAGCACGCCGAGGCCGAACAGGATGCCCATGAAGGGCGCCAGATGCGTGACCGCCTTGAACGCCGGCACCGCGATCAGTGTGCCGAGGCCGAGATAGAACATGAGGTTGCGCTCGAACCGGTCGACGGCCAGCAATCCGTTATCTTTCGGCGGCGGTGCGATGATCTTGCCCCTGAGCGAGAAGCTGATGAAGACGAGCGGCACCAGCAGATTGAGCAGCGAGGGCAGGAACACCGCGCTCATGATCTTGAGCGGCGAGATCTGTCCGCCGATCCACAACATGGTCGTGGTGACGTCGCCGATCACGGTCCAGGCGCCGCCGGCATTGGCGGCAATGACGATGAGGGAGGCGAACAACAGGCGGTCGTCGCGGCGGGCGATCAGCTTCTGGATCAGCGAGATCATGACGATGGTGGTCGTCAGATTATCCAGAATCGCGCTGAGGAAGAACGTGACGAAGCCGATCAGCCAGATCAGCGTGACCTGGCTCGTGGTGCGGATCAGCGAGGTGATGACCTCGAAGCCATCATGGGCGTCGATCACCTCGACGATCGTCATGGCGCAGATCAAGAAGAAGACGATCTGCGCGGTGGAGCCGACGGACGCGTCGAGCTGGCGGCCGACCAGCGCGTGGTCGCCGGTTGCGACAGCGTAGATGGTCCACAGCAGCCCAGCGCCGAGCAGCGCCGTAGCGCTCTTGTTGACGCGAAGCGGGTGCTCGAGCGCGATCGCCGCATAGGCGAGGATGAAGATGGCGGCGATCGCGATCAGCAAGGTCGTTTCAGAACGTCAGCTGTCAGCGATTGAGTCGTGCAAGCAGGCTCGACGTATCCCAGCGCTTGCCACCCATCTTCTCGACCTCGGAGTAGAACTGGTCGACCAGCGCGGTCACTGGCAGATTGGCGCCGTTGCGGCGGGCTTCAGCCAGCGAGATCGAGAGGTCCTTGCGCATCCACTCGACCGCGAAGCCGAAATCGTACTTGCCCTCGTTCATGGTCTTGTAGCGGTTCTCCATCTGCCAGGACTGTGCGGCCCCTTTCGAGATGGTCTCGATCACCGCGGCGACGTCGAGGCCACTCTTCTTGGCGAAGTGGATGCCCTCGGAGAGACCCTGCACCAGACCGGCGATGCAGATCTGGTTGACCATCTTCGTCAGCTGGCCGCTTCCGGCGGGCCCGAGCAGCTTGCACATCCGTGCATAGGCGCCCGTGATGATCGGCTCGGCGCCCGAATAAGCGTCTTGCGCGCCGCCGCACATCACGGTCAGCACGCCGTTCTCGGCGCCGGCCTGGCCGCCGGAGACGGGCGCATCGACGAATTTGAAGCCGGCCTTGGTGGCGGCCGCGTCGAGCTCACGTGCGACCTCGGCGGAGGCGGTGGTATGGTCGACGAAGGTCGCACCCTTCTTCATGCCGGCGAACGCGCCGTCGGGGCCGATCGTGACCGCGCGCAGATCGTTGTCGTTGCCGACGCAGCACATCACGAAATCCTGGCCCTCGGCGGCCGCCTTCGGCGTCGGTGCGGTCTTGCCGCCGAATTTGTCCGCCCATTCTTTCGCCTTGGCCGCGGTGCGGTTGTAGACGGTGACCTCATGGCCCCCTTTTTTCACGAGGTGTCCGGCCATGGGGAAGCCCATCACGCCGAGACCGAGGAAAGCGACTTTAGCCATTGTGGTACCTTGTCCGTAGTTTGGGTTTTACGGTTCTTGCCAGGCGGGGGACGCCTGGGTTCCGCGGTGAGGGCGGATCGGAGGCGCACCATAAACCCTTGAGGGCAGAGGGCAACGGCTTCGTTTGGCGGCCTCCTGTGCTAGGATGATGGACCTAAGGACTTCAAAACAAGGGAGCGAGAGCATGGGCGGCGTGAGCGTTGGCGTCCTCGATCATTTCAACATCCGGACGCGGAATCTGGCCGAGACCGTCCGCTTCTACGAGGATGTGCTGGGCCTGGAAAAAGGGCCACGGCCGAATTTCGTCTTCCCGGGCGCCTGGATGTATAGCGAGGGCAAGCCAGTGGTGCACCTCGTCGATATTTCTCCGACCGCCGAGCCACAAAAGCCGGATTCCGGCGTTGTCCACCACGTCGCCTTCGTCAGTCGCGGCTTTGACGGCATGAAACTGCGGCTGGCGTCAAAGGGGATGAAGTTCGAGTCCCGCCAGGTGCCCGGCGGCGACCTCTGGCAGATCTTCGTCCACGACCCCAACGGGGTCATGATCGAGCTGAACTACGAGGCCGCCAGGGAGCAGGGGGCGGCGCCTGCCGAAAAAGCCGACGATATCGGCAGGCAGTAGCCTTTTGGGCGTTTCCGCTCTAATGGGGCATCCTCAAGTCCAGGAGATGCGCTTTGAGCGTGACGCAGCAACAGGTTCTCGACAGCCTCACCAAGGTCAAATCACCCCGCGGGGTCGCGCTCACCCATGCCAATGTGCTGAGCGCGATCAGCGCGTCGGACGGCAAGGTGTTCTTCTCGATCAATGTCGATGCCGCCGAGGCAAGGGCCTGGGAATCGGTCCGGGCCGAAGCGGAGGCCGCCGTGCGCACCATTCCCGGCGTCACCACGGTCATGGTGGCGTTGACCGCCGAGCGCAAACCGGGTGCCGCGCCGCCGCCACCCCCGCAGCCGAGCCGCGGCTCGCCTGGCGTGCAGCCGGTCCATGCCCACAAGCCGCCGCAGGGCGGTGGGTCGCCGATGGCACGGCAGTCTGAGATCCCCGGCGTCGCCGCGGTGATTGCGGTGGCGTCCGGCAAGGGCGGCGTCGGCAAGTCGACCACGGCGCTCAATTTGGCGCTCGGCCTGCGCGACCTCGGCCTCAAGGTCGGGCTGCTCGATGCCGACATCTACGGCCCCTCAGTGCCACGCCTGACGGGCTTGCGCGACAAGCCGGAGCTGAACGGCGAGCGCAAGATGATTCCGCTTCGGCGTTTCGGCCTCGCAATCATGTCGATCGGTTTCCTGGTCGAGGAGGAGACCGCGATGATCTGGCGCGGTCCCATGGTGATGTCGGCGGTGACGCAGATGCTGCGCGACGTCGAATGGGGCAAGCTCGACGTGCTCGTCGTCGACATGCCGCCGGGCACCGGCGATGCCCAGCTCACGCTGGCGCAGAACGTGCCGCTTAAGGGCGCCGTGATCGTCTCGACCCCGCAGGATCTGTCCCTGATCGACGCGCGGCGGGGCCTTGCCATGTTCAAGAAGGTCAACGTGCCCGTGCTCGGCATCGTCGAGAACATGAGTTACTTCCAGTGCCCGCATTGCGGCACGCGGTCGGATATTTTCGGTCATGGCGGGGCGCGGCATGAGGCCGAGAAGCTCGGGGTACCGTTCCTGGGCGAGATCCCCCTGCACATGGCGATTCGCGCCACCTCGGACGCGGGCAATCCCGTGGTCGACAGCGAGCCGGACGGTCCCCATGCGGCGATCTACCGCGCCATCGCCGGCCAGGTCCGGGACCAGCTCAAGGGTGTCATCGCGGCGGCCTGATCCGATCCCCGCGGCCAGCTGCGGGGACATGCGACTTTCGTAGAGCCCCGTCATGCCATTGTCGCGTTCCGCAAGCGGGGCTTCCGTGTTAAAGGCCCACGGCAGTCAAGCCCCTTCGGTTCGACGCGTCCCGACGCGTCGCCGAAATGCGCGGCGGCAAGAAGAGAAGTCAAGGGGAAACGCCCCAGCAAGGAGAGACCTGAGATGAAGCGTCGTGATTTTCTCAAAGTGTCGGCAGCAGGCGCGGCGGCGACCGCGGTGGCCTCGCCGGCGATCGCGCAGTCCTCGCCCGAGGTAAAGTGGCGGCTGACTTCGAGCTTTCCGAAGTCACTCGACACCATCTATGGCGGCGCCGAGCAGGTGGCGAAATACGTCGCCGAAATGACTGACAACAAGTTCCAGATCCAGGTGTTCGCGGCCGGTGAAATCGTCCCTGGCCTGCAGGCCCTCGATGCGACCTCGAACGGCACGGTCGAGATGTGCCACACCGTCTCCTACTATTACGTCGGCAAGGATCCGACCTTCGCGATCTTCGCCTCGGTGCCGTTCGGCCTCAATGCGCGCCAGCAGAATTCGTGGCTCTACCAGGGCGGCGGCAACGAGCTCGCCAACGAGTTCTTCAAGAAGTCGAATGTGATCGGCTTCCCTTGCGGCAACACCGGCACCCAGATGGGCGGCTGGTTCCGCAAGGAGATCAAGACGGTTGCCGACCTCTCCGGCCTCAAGATGCGCATCGGCGGCATCGCCGGCCAGGTGCTTCAGAAGGTCGGCGTGGTGCCGCAGCAGCTCGCCGGCGGCGACATTTATCCCGCGCTGGAAAAGGGCACCATCGACGCCGCCGAGTGGGTCGGCCCCTACGATGACGAGAAGCTCGGCTTCGCCAAGGTCGCCAAGTACTACTACTATCCAGGCTTCTGGGAAGGCGGCCCGACCGTGCATGCCTTCACCAACCTGGAAAAGTGGAATGCGCTGCCGAAGAATTACCAGGCGATTCTCACCAACGCGATGGCCAATGCCAACACCTGGATGGCCGCGCGCTACGACATGCAGAACCCGTCGGCGTTGAAGCGTCTGGTCGCGGGTGGCACCCAGCTCCGTCCCTTCACCAACGAAGTGCTGGAGGCCTGCCTCAAGGCGACTAACGAATTGTGGGCGGAGACCTCGGCCAAGAACGCCGACTTCAAGAAGTCGATCGACGCCATGCAGGCCTACCGCTCCGACGAATATCTGTGGTGGCAGGTTGCCGAATACACCTATGACAGCTTCATGATCCGCTCGCGCACCCGCGGCTGATCTACGGCTTAAGTCGTAAGACCGGATAGCCCGGCCTCGCAGGAGGCCGGGCTTTTTCGTTGCCGCAGTGCGATCGGGATGGCTTTCGGCCCGGCGATGTTCCATGCTGTCGGAAAGCCTCGACAAGAAGGCTCCACAAGCACATCCATCAGGGTAGGAAATCATGAAGAGAAGAGACTTCATCAAGGTCACAGGACTTGGTGCGGCCGGCGCCGCCACGCTCGCGGCTCCCGCGATCGCGCAGTCGATGCCGGAAATCAAATGGCGGATGCCCACGAGCTGGCCGAAATCGCTCGACACGCTGTTTGGCGGTGCCGAGATGATGTGCAAGATGGTCGCTGAGGCGACCGACAACAAATTCCAGATCCAGATCTTCGCGGCCGGCGAGATTGTGCCGGGTCTCCAGGTGCTCGACGCCGTGCAGAACGGCACCTGCGAGATCGGCCACACCGCGTCCTACTATTATTTCGGCAAGGACCCGACCTTCACCTTCGGCTCGGCCGTGCCGTTCGGGCCCAACATGCGCATCAACCAGGCCTGGTACATGCAAGGCGGCGGACGTGACGTTCTCAACGAGTTCTACAAGAGCTACAACGTCATCTCGCTGCTCGCGGGCAACACCGGCTGCCAGATGGGCGGCTGGTTCAGGAAAGAGGTCAACTCGCCCGAGGATCTCAAGGGCATGAAATTCCGCATCGGCGGCTTTGCCGGCCGTGTGCTCCAGAAACTCGGCGTGGTGCCGCAGCAGCTCGCCGGCGGCGATATCTATCCAGCGCTGGAGAAGGGCACCATCGATGCCGCGGAATGGGTTGGTCCCTATGACGACGAGAAGCTCGGCTTCTACAAGATCGCGCCGCACTACTACTATCCCGGCTGGTGGGAAGGCGGGCCGATGCTGCTGGCCTTCGTCAATCTCGACAAATGGAACGCGCTGCCGAAATATTACCAGAGCGTGCTGGAGCAGGCCGGCCACTATGCCAACAACTACATGATGGCACGCTACGACACCGCCAATCCGCTGGCGCTGAAGAAGCTGCTTGCCGGCGGCGCCAAGCTGCACGCCTTCTCGCCGGCGATCATGGATGCCTGCTACAAGGCCGCCAAGGAGCTGCACGCCGAAGTTGGCGCAACCAACCCCAACTTCAAGAAGGTGCACGACTCCCTCGCCAAGTTCACGGGCGACGGCTACGCCTGGTTCCAGGTCGCCGAGGTCGGCTACGACATCTTCATGGCGCGGCGCTCACAGAGCTGATCACGTCATCTGTCGCATGCAGCGCTCCGGAGCGAAGGCTCCGGGGCGTTCTTTTTGGGCGTCGCGAAGAGTGCCCCACTCAAAACTCGAAAAACAACCCCATGCACAGTAGCCAACCGATTGATAAGTCGTGAAAAAAATTGGCGGTACAAACGGTCTTCGCGGGAGGCGGGTCTGTGCTGCGGCATGCAGGAGAGGGCGACTCCGGAGCCGGCTCGATCGAAGGATCGTTCCGCTCAACAGCTCCTACGAACCAGGAGCGGTTTGACCTGTCGGGCAAAACAGTGGCAGAGTATGAGTATCGAATAATCCGAAATATCTCGCCGGCACCCACTCTGGAGACGACGATGAGCTTCGATCCCGACGCCGTCCAAAGGGCGCTTCGCAAGGCGTGGTCATTGTCGACCTCAAGCCAATGGAGTGCGGATAATCCGGCGGCAGGGCAATGCAACGTCACGGCATTGCTGATACGAGAACTCTTCTGCGGTGAATTACTGAAGACGCCCTTGTCGGCCGGCGACCACTTCTACAACCGGATTGAAGGGCAGAGATACGACTTCACGGCGAGCCAGTTCGATCAGCCGATTGTTTACGCGGATCTACCTGCGGATCCGGCCGAGGCAGAGCTGGGAGCAACAGGCGACCAGCTGGCTGCACTCAGAGCGGCCTTCGAGTCGCAGCGTATCAAGCCAGCTTAAGTGAGGAGGAGGCAACCTGGCGCCTCGCTTCGGAAGGTCCGGTGAGGCCGCCGCGGACCACGTCATCGCATAGGAACTACGATCAGCCGCCGGCACTTGTCGACGTCAAAGGGCAAGGAGTGCCGCGGATTACATGGCCGACAAGGACGACCAGAAGGAACGAGGGCTCGCAAGGTCGATAGGGGTGGGCGTCATCACCGGGGCGGCCGACGACGATCCTTCCGCAATCGGCACCTATGCCAGCGCCGGGGCGCAATTCGGAACACAAATCCTCTGGTTGGCGCCTGTCGTCCTGCCGATGATGTTCACGGTCGTCTACCTGTCCTCGAAGTTGGGGCAAGTTTCGGGACGAGGGCTCTTCCACGTCATCCGAGACTTCTATCCGCGCTGGCTGCTCTGGGCTGTGCTGGTGGGCGTGATGATCGGCAACACGATCGAAGCGGCCGCCGATCTCGGCGGCATGGCCGCCGCGCTCGGCATTTTCATTCCGCTCCCCGTTCCATGGATCGTGGTTGCAGTCGCCGTCGTACTGCTGGCACTTCAATTGTGGGGATCTTACGCAACCATACGGGCGATCTTCCGCTGGCTCGCCCTGGCGCTGCTCGCCTACGCGGCCGCCGCTCTGCTCGCTCAGCCAGATCCTGCAGAGGTCTTGATTGGCACATTCATCCCCACGGTGCGGTTAGACCGGCACTTTCTGTCCATCGTCGTCGCGATCATCGGGACTTCGTTGTCGGCCTATATCTACACTTGGGAATCCAACCAGCAGGTCGAAGAGAAGATTGAGGAAGGGAAGATCAGACTTTCTCAGCGCATCGGAGCATCCAGTACCGAGCTCTCCCGCAGCCGCCGCGACGTGCTCATCGGCATGCTGTTTTCCAATGCCGTCATGTATTTCATCATCATGTCCACAGGAGTCACGCTCCACGACCACGGCCAGATCAACATAGAAACCGCTGCGCAAGCGGCGGAGGCGTTGCGCCCTCTTGCTGGTGCGGGCGCAAGCGTGCTGTTTACCGCTGGCATCATAGGCGTCGGGTTTCTCGCCGTACCGGTGATGACTGCCGGCGCCGCGTACGATCTAGCGCAGGCGCTCGGCTGGAGGGCCAGCCTTCACGCCCGTCCACGCGAAGCACCAGGATTCTATTGGGCGATTGCCGGACTCACAGCGATTGCTGTCGCTCTGAACTTCCTTGGTTTCAATCCGATGCAGGCCCTGGTCTGGTCGGGGATCGTTCAGGGATTTTCGACCCCGCCGCTCTTGCTGCTGATCATGTTTATGACGAACAACCGCAAGATCATGGGGGACAAGGTGAATTCTGCGTGGATGAACGCGCTCGGCTGGATCACCACGGCCGCCGTGTTCTCGGCCAGCGCCGGGCTCGTAGTAACGTGGTTCCTTTAAAGTCGTACTCTTTCATTGCTGGTCGTCATCGGGTTCGCAGCCGGTCTGACGATGGTGCTCGAACACACGTTCTGAAGCCGCTACGCGCTGTTCGAAGCGCGGGGGTGATCTAACCCTTAAGGTCGTACTGCTTGCTGAGGTGATCGCCGATCTGAACCAGCATGGCGACACATTCCGGATAACCGGGCCGATCCGACGTGGCCTGATCTGCGCTGGCTCGAAACTCCCAGGAACTGCCGTCGCGAATGATGGAAATCGTCATTGTGTCGGGACAGTCGGCGTGAGCCTTCAACTCGGCCCTTGCCATTGCAATCAGCTCGCTTTCCGTTTTCAACGGTCTGCTCATGAAGCTCATCCTTTCGTCCTGGGGCCGAATTTGCTGGTCTGGTCAACCACTGGAACACATCTGATCGGCTGACATGAAGCTGACAAGATCTTGACTAGTCAACCGGCTGCTTTTTCACTGGCCCAAGCGCTCGGAATAGTGGAAGAGAGCGCCGATGCGGCGCACGCCGTACAATGACACCGGGCTGTCCGGCGGGACTTTGATGCGCCTTCTGATCGTTGAGGACAATGTCGAGCTGTCGCGGCTCGTTGCCGGCGGGCTGGCGGCGGCCGGCTATGAGAGCGACATCGTCGGCAGCGCGGCCGAGGCACGCGAGGCGGTGAGCAGTGTCAGCTATGCCGCGATGATTCTCGACCTTGGCCTGCCCGACGGCGACGGCCTGTCGGTGCTGCGCGAGCTGCGCCTCAAGATGGAGCCGCTGCCGGTGCTGGTGCTGACCGCGCGGGGCGGCGTGCAGGATCGCGTCAGCGGCTTGCGCAGCGGTGCCGACGACTACCTCGTAAAACCGTTCGCGATGGAGGAACTGGTGGCGCGGCTGGAGGCGATCCTGCGCCGGCCGGGCCAGCTGCTCGGCCGCTCGCTCAGTCTCGCCAACCTCGTCTACGACACCGAGAGCCGCCAGATCTTCGTCGACGACCAGCCGCGGATCATCTCCGCGCGCGAGACCTCGGTGCTCGAGATCCTGCTACGCCGGCAGGGGCGGGTCGTGCCGAAGAAGAACGTCGAGGACCACATCTTCGGGCTCGAAGGCGAAGTCGCTTCCAACGCGGTCGAGGTCTATGTCTCGCGACTGCGCAAGCAGCTGGCGGAACATGGCGCCAAGGTGGTGATCCACACCATCCGGGGCGTCGGCTATCTCATGACCGAGGAGAAATAGCGTGACCCAGCTCGGATCCGGCGCCGGGTCCTATGGCAGGTCGCCGACCTTCAAATCGCTGATCTGGCGCATCGTGTTCCTCCACATCGTTGCGGTCGCGGTGGTCGCGATCTTCCTGCCGCTGGTACTGTTCTGGCTGCTCAATTCCGAGATCAGCCAGCTGCATCGCGACGCCATGCGCGCCCAGGCCGAGGTGCTGGCGGAGCGCATCGTCGCGCAGCCGGACGGTACGTTGACCTTCAACCTGCCCGACAGCCTCAAGGGCCTCTATTCAGACGCCTATGGCCGCTACCAGTACGACATTCGCGACGCCGAAGGCCGGCTGCTGTTCTCCTCCCACCGGCGTTCTCCCGCGGTGGCGGCGCCGCGCTTGTCCGATACCATTTCCGGCGCCGGCGTCACCCGCGACATCGACGGCAAGACGGTGCGCATCCAGGTTGCCGAGGATCTCGCGCACCGCGACGTCATCATCGACGACATCGTCTCGAACTTCTTCCGGCGGGTCGGTTGGATCACCATCCCGATCCTCCTGGTCCTGCTTGCCACCGACATCATCATCTTCCGCCGGGCGATTGCGCCGCTGTGGAAGGCCTCGGAGGAGGCCAGCAATATCGGCCCGGCGCGGACCGACATCCGCTTGCCTACGGCACAGATCCCGCGCGAGATCCTGCCGCTGGTCACCGCCGTGAACCAGGCACTCGATCGCCTCGAGGGCGGCTTTCGCGTGCAGCGGCAGTTCACGGCGGACGCCGCGCATCAGTTGCGCACGCCGCTCGCGATCCTGCGCACGCGCATCGAGACGCTCGACGACCGTGCGGCACGACAGGCGCTGCATGCCGACATCGAAACCATGAGCCGCCTCGTCGCCCAGCTGCTGGAGATCGCCGAACTCGACACATTGGTGCTCGATCCCGGCGAGACCGCGGATTTGCGCGCCGTCTGCGCCGAGGTGGTCGGCTCGATCGCGCCGTTCGCGATTGCGCAGCACAAGGATATCGAGCTGAAGGGCACGGACGCACCGGTCGAGATCCACGGCAATTCCGAGATGCTCCAGCGTGCGATCTTCAACCTTGCGGAAAACGCCATCAAGTTCACGGCAAAGGACACCTCCGTCGATGTCGAGGTGCGCGAAGACGGTTCGGTGCGCGTACGTGACCACGGCCCGGGCATCCCGGAAGCCGAACGCGAGCTGATCTTCCAGCGCTTCTGGCGCGGCGACCGCCGGCGCAGCGACGGTGCGGGGCTGGGACTCTCGATCGTGCGCGCAGTGGCGGACGATCACGCGGCCACGGTTGCGGTGGAGAACCTTGCAGGCGGCGGTGCGGAGTTCACGCTTCGGTTCAGGTTGGTGAAGACGCTAAAGACTGTTGAGAAGAGCTGGCGCGGCAGTGACGCTACACCCTCTCGCCTTGTGGGAGAGGGTGGCGCGCCGCGTCAGCGGCGAGACGGGTGAGGGGTTCTTGCGTTCGCGCCACCTTCTCCCACAAGGGAGAAGGAAGAAAGCGCCGTCCCTATTTCAGCTTGCCGGTGGACAAGTCCATGATCATGCGCGTCGCCAGATACAGCCGCGGCACGATGCTGTCGAGCTTCACATATTCGGCATCGTTGGAGTGCGCGCCGAAGCCCGACAGGCCCATGCCTTCCACCACGGCTCCTTTGGACTGCAGCGCGGCAAAAGCCGCATCGGTGCCGCCGCCGGTCGCCTTCTCGTCCACCTTGAGGGATAGCCCGATCTCTCCGTAGACCGTCTTGCCATGGGCCGCCACCCGGCGCGAGGCCTCGTTGGCTTCGAGTGGCGGGCGTCGTACCTCGAACTTCAGGTCGACCCTGGAGTCGGGCAGCAGCCGATTCTTGATCTTGTCCTGCAGCACCTTCTGCAACTTGTCGAAGTCGGACACCTTGAGCGCGCGTGCATCAGCCTGGGCCGTGGCCTCGGCGGGGATCACATTGCGGTTGGTGCCGGCCTTTGAGACGGTCCAGTTCAGCTTCAGGCCCTGCTCGGGTTTGGACAGATCCTTCATCTGCAGCACCTGGTGCGACAGCTCGTACAGCGCATTCACGCCGCCCTCGGGCCGTGCGCCCGCATGTGACGACTTCCCCTGCACGGTGAGATAGGCCGAGCCGATGCCGCTGGTCGCGAGACGCAGCGTCCCGTCGGTGCCGCCGCCTTCGAACGAGAACACCACGTCCTGATCCGAGGCGAGGCGTGTGATGGTGCTGCGCCAGCCGGGGGAGGAGATCTCCTCGTCGCCGTTCGTGAGCACGGTGAGCGTGCCGTAATCCTTGAAGTTCAGCTTCTGCAGCAGGGCGACGGTGTGCAGAATGAGCGCGACGCCCTGCTTGTCGTCGGCAATGCCCAGGCCGTAGGCTTTGTCGCCCTCGACGCGGAACGGCTGGTCCTTCAGCATGCCCTTCAGGTACACCGTGTCCATGTGGGCGATCAGCATGATCTTCTTATCCCCCGTGCCCTTGAACACGGCGCGCACGGCCGGCCCGATCTTTTCGGGGGTGTCGTCGAGGCGATAGATGTCGGTCGGTTGCAGGATCTCCACCGTGCCGCCGAGCTGCTTGAGCTGACCGGCAACACGCTCGGCGATCTGGTTCAGGCCCTCGATGTCCTTGCTGCCGGATTCGATGTTGACGAGATCGCGCAGCGTGTCGAGCAGCGGCTGCTGTTCCTTTTGCGCCAGCGCATGGACATCGGCGATCGGCTCGGCATGCGCGACGGTGGCGGCACATGCCAGCCACAGCGAGGCGATCAACGGAGCGACGAGCGAGGGAACAGGGTGCGATCGGGGCATGCGCGGCGGTCCTTCGGTTGAAGAAGTAGCCCGATATGCCTGTGTTCGCGGCGCTTGTCACGCGCGGCGGTGCTGCACCCTCTCCCCTCGTGGGAAGAGGGTGGCTTCGCGATAGCGAGGCTGGGCGAGGGGTTGCCTACGCGAGTCGGACTGCGAGTCAAATGCGCGGAGAGAGGCCACCTTCTCCCACAAGGGGAGAAGAGGGGATCGGCGCTTGCTGGTAGAACCACCTACTTCTGCGGCGGGCCGAGATCCAGCGGCGGCAGCTCGATCTGCGGCACTTCGATCTTGACCTTGTCGAGATCGACGTTGAGCGGCTTGTCCAGGAGGCCCGTCACCACGGACGGGAAGATGATCACCAGCAGCACCATGATCAGTTGCAAGCCGATCCAGGGCACGGCGCCCCAATAGATGTCGGAGCTCTTCACTTCCTTCGGCGCGACCCCGCGCAGGTAGAACAGCGCGAAGCCGAACGGCGGATGCAGGAACGAGGTCTGCATGTTGACGCAGAGCATCACGCCGAACCAGATCAGGGCCGCGTCCGGTCCCACCACCGGCGCAAGGATCTTCTGCGCGATCGGCGCGATCATCGGCAGGATGATGAAGGCGATCTCGAAGAAGTCGAGGAAGAACGCCAGGAAGAAGATGAAGAGATTGATGAAGATCAGGAAGCCCCAGACGCCGCCGGGCAGCGAGGTCAGGAGATGTTCGAGCCAGACGCCGCCGGAGACGCCGAGAAACACCACCGAGAAGCAGGTCGACCCGATCAGGATGAAGGTGACCATGCAGGTGAGGCGCATGGTGGACTGGTAGCCCTGCGTGATCAGGTCGCGCAGGTCGGGGATGCGCGCGGCACGAATGCAGATCCACGCGATCGCCAGATAGGTCACCGCGAAGGCGATCTTGAAGATCAAGTTCTCGCTGTACAGGATCGCGACGATGGTGCCGATGCCGGCCGCGATCACGCCGATGAGCAAAATCTTGTTGTCCGTCGAGGAGAAGTCCTTGTGGTGGATCGCGGCGAGCACGATCGCGCCGACGGCGCCCATCGCGCCGGCCTCGGTGGGCGTCGCGAGACCCATCATCATGGTGCCGAGCACGACGAAGATCAGCACGGCCGAGGGGATGATGCCCTTCAGACATTTCTTCCACAGCGCCCACCCGGTCAGCGTGCGCGCCTCCAGCGGCACCGCCGGCACATGGCCTGGCTTGATCAGGCCGAGAATGAACGTGTAGCCGGCGAACAGAACGATCTGGAACACCGAGGGGCCCCAGGCGCCGAGATACATGTCGCCGACCGACTTGCCGAGCTGGTCGGCGAGCACGATCAGCACCAGCGAGGGCGGCACCAGCTGAGTGATGGTGCCGGAGGCCGCCAGCACGCCGGTGATGTAGCGCATGTTGTAGCCGTAACGGATCATCACCGGCATCGAGATCAGCGCCATGGCGATCACCTGCGCCGCCACCGTGCCGGTGATGGCACCGAGAATGAAGCCGACGATGATCACGGAATAGCCGAGGCCGCCGCGGACCGGGCCGAACAGCTGGCCCATCGAATCCAGCATGTCCTCGGCGAGACCGCATCTCTCCAATATGGCGCCCATGAACGTGAAGAACGGGATCGCGAGCAGGAGCTCGTTCGACAGCACGCTGCCGAACACGCGGCCGGGAATGGCCTGAAGGAAGTTGAGGTCGAAGAAGCCGAGATGGATGGCGAGGAAGCCGAAGGAGAGGCCGACCGCGGCGAGCGTGAATGCCACGGGGAAGCCGATCAGCATCGCCAGAACCAGGCCGCCGAACATCAAGGGCGGCATCATCTCCAGCGTAATCATTGGGTCGGCCTCTCGTACTTGGCGTCGATCGTCACATAGCCCTGGAGAGCCGCGATACGCTTGATGACCTCGGAAACGCCCTGGATCGCCAGCATCACAAAGCCGGCGGGGATCACGAACTTGATCGGCCAGCGGATCAGGCCGCCGGCGTTGGCCGACATCTCGCCGACACTGTAGGCCTGCATGAAGAACGGCCAGGACAGATAGGCGAGCAGGAGGCACGAGGGAATCAGGAAGAACAGCGTGCCGATCATGTCGAGCCAGAGCTGACCACGCTCG
Organism: Bradyrhizobium vignae; assembly: GCF_900324035.1. Taxonomy (NCBI): domain Bacteria; kingdom Pseudomonadati; phylum Pseudomonadota; class Alphaproteobacteria; order Hyphomicrobiales; family Nitrobacteraceae; genus Bradyrhizobium; species Bradyrhizobium vignae. The sequence continues at coordinate 4,882,481 of NZ_LS398110.1, read as the reverse complement.
GACAGGACCAGATAAAAGATCTCGACCCGCACATGTTCATTGCGCTTGAAGGTGTAGGCCGAGCCGAACATCACGAGAATGGCGAACATGTACCATTGCAGCTCGAGCCAGCCGTTTGACGAGTCGTTGAAGGCGTAGCGGATCATGGCGTTCGCCGCGCTAACCAGGCATGCCAGGAGCACGAGCAGGTTACAGACGTACCCAATCTTTTCGTTGAGGGCGTCAATGGCGTTACTCAGCGCCAGCAATGGACGCATCTTACTCTCTCTCTCCGTCGCGGCCTAATACTTCACCGGGAGGCTTCAGCACGTATCGCTCGGCTCGCGTGCAAAAGGCACACGACCACACGGATCGCATTCCGAAGCGATTGCAGCGTCAGTCCTCCCCTCGCGCCTTGCCGTCTTGACCGCGACCGCCAACGGGCGGGCCGGCTTATGTTGCCGGGCAAGCAAAGGCGGTCGCACCAAACCAGCGGGTTCACGTGCCGTCAATCGGAAAATGGACAAATTGACGCGTCAGCAGCGGCTTAGATGGCGGCTGGCGAATCCCTCAGCCGCCGGTGACGCTCATGTGCCTGGAGACGCTGGGACGGTCATGGCGGCGGTCGATGATGAAATCGTGGCCCTTGGGCTTTAGTCCAATGGCGCGGTCGATCGCATCTGCAAGCAGCAGATCGTCGCTCGATGCACGCAGAGGTTTGCGCAAGTCCGAGGCATCCTCGTGGCCCAGGCAGGTGTGCAGCGTCCCCGTGCAGGTGATGCGCACCCGATTGCAGGATTCGCAGAAATTATGGGTCATCGGCGTGATGAAGCCGAGCTTGCCGCCGGTTTCGGCGACGCTGACATAGCGGGCCGGACCGCCGGTGCTCTCGGCCAGATCCGTCAGCGTGAATTGCTGGGCGAGGCGGGCACGCACCAGCGACAGCGGCAGATACTGGTCGATCCGGCCCGAGCCGATCTCGCCCATCGGCATCACCTCGATCAGCGTCAGGCCCATGCCCTTGCCGTGGGCCCAGCGCATCAACTCGGGCAATTCGTCCTCGTTGAGGTTCTTCAGGGCTACGGCGTTGATCTTCACGGCAAGTCCTGCGGCGCGTGCGGCCTCGATGCCCTCCAGCACCTTGTCGATCTCACCCCAGCGGGTGATCTCGCGAAACTTCTTGGGATCGAGCGTGTCGAGCGAGACGTTGATGCGGCGGACGCCGCAATCGGCGAGCTCCCGCGCGTGTTTCGCAAGCTGGGTGCCGTTGGTGGTCAGCGTCAGCTCGTTCAGGGCGCCGCTCGAAAGATGCCGCGACAGCGAGCGCACCAGCGTCATCACGTTGCGGCGGACCAAGGGCTCGCCGCCGGTGAGCCGCAGCTTCTTCACCCCCTTGGCGATGAAGGCCGAGCAGAGCCGGTCCAGTTCCTCCAGCGTCAGCAGGTCGGCCTTGGGCAGGAACGTCATGTCTTCCGACATGCAGTAGAAGCAGCGCAGGTCGCAGCGGTCGGTGACGGAAACGCGCAAGTAGGTGATGGTCCGTCCGAACGGATCGGTCATCGCGCTCGATAGCGCGGCGCGGGGGCTCACGGAAGGTCCGTTCATACCAAATGCCTTGTCACTTGCGGCGACGGGCGCACTTTTCAGCGGTGCGGTCGACGCAATCTAAGCATCGGACGCGGCTAGGACAATCGGCTGGTGTATGTAACTCAGCGCTTGCCTGCATTCGGATCGGGGAAGGGCGAGCTGGCTGCGGGTGCGGCTCGCCCCCGCTAACGCAATCGCGATGACACGACGCATGAACCATCCACATCTACTGCGGCGAACCGCCACATCCCCGGGCCGACCTTAGAAGTGTCGTTTGGGGCAAGCAATTGGCGCGCGGCGCATAGATAATAACCCAGTAATATCAGTTAGTTGTAGGAAGTCGCCATCAGATCGATTGCGGCCGCCGGCAGGTCGCGCATGTGATGGATCAACCGGTCCGGCTTCAGCTCGGCAATCGGCACGTCGGTGTAGCCGAAGCTGACCCCGATCACGGGAACCCCGGCCCGCCGGGCGACCCCGACGTCGGTTCCGGCATCGCCGACCATGATGCTCGCCTTCACATCCCCGCCGGCCCGAGCCACCGTCTCGCGAAAGATGGTCGGATCGGGCTTCTGGACGCCAAAGGTATCGGCGCCGCAGATCGCCGCGAAGCGCCGGCTGAGGTCGAGCTGGTCCAGCAGACGCTTGGACAGCCATTCCAGCTTGTTGGTGCAGACCGCGAGGCGATGGCCCTGCGCCGCGAAATGATCGAGCGCGGCCTCGAGCCCATCGAAGGGGCGGGATTCGACCGCGATATGGTCGGCATAATAGGCGATGAAATCCGCCGTCATCCGGTCCATGTCGGCGGGGGTGACGGTGCGGCCCTCGGCCTCCAGCCCTCGCTCGATCAGCTTGCGGGCGCCTGCGCCGATCATGTTGCGGGCCGAGGCCATCGGCACGGGCGGCAGGCCTTCGCGGTCGAGCACATAATTCAGCGCGGTGATCAGGTCGGGCGCCGTATCCACAAGCGTGCCGTCGAGATCGAAGACGATGGTGTGCGGGCGCGTCTTTTTGAAGGAGGTCATGATCCAAGCGCTACCGGCCCGGTCGCATCCGCGCAAGGGGCGGGCCCATAAGATCGCTTTATAGGCCTGTTCCCGCGGGAAAAACGAGGCTACATAGGCCGCCGAAAGCGGCCGCGATCGGCGGCGTATCCTCCGGATTCAGAGGCGGGCGCACACGTGAATATGGACCAGTTGAAGCGGCAGGCTGCTGCGCGCGCCCTCGAGGAGGTTCGTGACGGCATGCAGCTCGGGCTCGGCACGGGCTCAACGGCCAAACATTTCGTCGAGCTGCTCGGCGAGCGCGTCGCCGCCGGGCTCAAGGTGGTCGGCGTGCCGACCTCCGAGGCGACGCGGGCCGATGCGCAGCGTTGCGGTGTGCCACTGACGACGCTGGACGAGATCGACCATCTCGACATCACCGTGGACGGCGCGGACGAGATCGATCCCGAGCTCAATCTGATCAAGGGCGGCGGCGGCGCGCTCTTGCGCGAGAAGATCGTGGCGGCCGCCTCGGATCGCATGATCGTGATTGCCGACGACAGCAAATGGGTGCCGACGCTCGGCAAGTTTCCGCTGCCGGTCGAGGTCATCCCGTTCGGCCTCGGGGCGACGCGCCGCGCGATCGAGAAGGCATTTGCGGACTGCGGCGTTTCCGGGCAAATGGCGGTCCGCAATGCCAAAGACGGCCACGTTTTCGTCACCGATGGCGGCCACTGGATCGTCGATGCCCAGCTCGGACGTATTGCGGATCCCGCCAGCCTCGCCAAGGCGTTGAGCGCGATCCCCGGCGTGGTCGAACATGGATTGTTCATCGGCTTGGCCAGCTCGGCCGTTCTGGCGGGCGGCGAGGGAATCCGCGTGATTGAACGGCGAAAGCCCTAAGGAGACTAGGAATGAAGAGCGTTTTGAAATTGTTGCCGGCCGCGACCTTTGCTGCTGGCCTGGCCGTCTCGGCGGTCCCGGCGATCGCGCAGCAGCCGGCGCCGGCCCAGCCCAAGGCGGCCGCCGCGCCGGCCCAGCCGAAAGCCTCGCCGGCGGCGATCGCAGCGGCCAAGGAAATTTTGCAGATCAAGAACGCTACGGCGATGTATCAGGGCGCCGTGCCGGGCCTCGTCGAGAAGACCAAGATCGCGCTGACGCAGCAGAACCTCAACTACCAGAAGGACCTCAACGAGGTCGCGCCGATCGTGGCCCAGCAGCTCGCCGGCCGCCAGAACGAGATCGGCGAAGGCATGGCGCAGATCTACGCCAGCGAGTTCACCGAACAGGAGTTGAAGGATCTCGTCACCTTCTACAAGTCGCCGCTGGGCAAGAAGCTGATCGAAGCCGAGCCGCGCGCCATCGGCCTCAGCATGGCCTTCATGAACTCCTGGGCCCAGAACTTCTCCGAGACCGTGATGGGCGCCTTCCGCGCCGAAATGCGCAAGCGTGGCAAGGAGATCTGACAGTACCTATCTGATCAGAATCCTGATCATGCTCTAGGAGAGGTCGGAGTGGACTATGGCTGAATTCGACGTCGATCTCTTCGTCATCGGTGGCGGCTCGGGCGGTGTGCGTGCCGCCCGCATTGCGGCCGGTCATGGTGCCCGCGTGATGGTCGCGGAAGAGTACCGCATGGGCGGCACCTGCGTGATCCGCGGCTGCGTGCCGAAGAAGCTGTTCGTGATCGGCTCGCATGTCCGTCAGGAACTCGAGGACGCCGCAGGCTTCGGCTGGACCGTTCCGTCCGCCAGCTTCGACTGGCCGACGCTGATCGCCAACAAGGACAAGGAGATCGCGCGGCTGGAGGCGGCCTACACCGCCAATGTCGAGAAGTCGGGCGCGCAGATCGTCAAGAGCCGCGCGGTGATCGAGGACAAGCATACCGTCCGCCTGCTCGAGAACGACAAGAAGATCACTGCAAGATACATCCTGATCGCAACCGGCGGCGCGCCGAACCATGGCGCGGCGATTCCCGGCATCGAGCACGTCATCTCCTCCAACGAGGCGTTCCACCTTGCGAAGCTGCCGAAGCGGATCGTGATCCAGGGCGGCGGCTATATCGCGCTGGAATTCGCCGGCATCTTCGCCGGCTTCGGCTCCGACGTCACCGTGATCTATCGCGGCGACAACATTCTGCGCGGCTTCGACGAGGATGTTCGCACGCACGTGCGAGCCGAGATGGAGAAGCAGGGGATCACGATTCTCACCGGCTGCACGGTGACGAAGGTCGAGCGCCAGGGCGAGGGCTTCACCACCCATCTGTCGAACGGTTCGAGCCTCGCCTCGGACCAGGTGATGTTCGCCATCGGCCGTCATCCCAACGTCGCCAATCTCGGTCTGGAGAAGGCCGGCGTCACCATCAACCCGAACAACGGCGGCATCGCGGTCGACCATTTCTCCAGGAGCTCGGTCGACAGCATCTATGCCATCGGCGACGTCACCCATCGCTTCAACCTGACGCCCGTCGCGATCCGCGAGGGCCATGCCTTCGCCGACACCGTGTTCGGCAAGCGCGAGGTGAGGGTCGATCATGCCAACATCCCGACCGCGGTGTTCTCGCAGCCGGAAGTCGGCACGGTTGGCCTGACGGAAACCGAGGCGCGCGCGCAATACAGCCACGTCGACATCTACAAGACGACCTTCCGGCCCATCAAGGCGACGATGTCGGGCCGCGACACCCGCGTGCTGATGAAGCTCGTGGTCGACGGCGCGACCGACCGCGTGCTCGGCTGTCACATCGTCGGCGACTCTGCCGCCGAGATCACGCAAGCCGTGGCGATCGCGGTGAAGATGAAGGCGACCAAGGCGGATTTCGACGCGACGATCGCGCTGCATCCGACCGCGGCCGAAGAGCTCGTCACGATGCGCATCCCGACCGCACGCCACGTGCGTCAGGCGGCGGAGTAGGGCTATCGTCCGCCGGACGAGCTCGGCCTGCATGGTTCGAGACGCCCGCTGTGGCGGGCTCCTCACCATGAGGGTCTAAGATTTCGCCGCAAAACACGACTTCATCCTGAGGGCCAGCCGTAGGCGGGCGGCTCGAAGGATGGCCGCAACGAGATCCGCGCCTACCCGTACAGATACCCGACCGGCTTGCCTTCGGTGCGCAGGGGGCGGACGTCCTTCTGCGTGATGATCTGACCGGCGAGGCCGTCGATCTCGTCACGCTGCGTCGGTGTCCAGCTGCGCAGCTCGTTCATGCCCTTGAGCAGGCCGAGACGGAGGACCTGGGTATTTTCGCCGACACCCGTGAGGCTGATGGACTCCTTGCCTGCGGTCACAACGTCGCCGGCGGAAAGCTCGAAGCTCTCGCCGGCCTTCTTTTGAAATTCGGCCGTGCCGCGAATGACGCGGTAGATCACGACCTCTCCCCTGGCGAAACAGGCCGCGTCCGCGGCGACCGACGTGCTCTTCGGCAGCAGCGACCGACCGCGCGGGTCTGTCGCGATGATGTGGCCGGTAACGAGATGACCGCTGGGAATCTCGATGCCGATGTCGCGCACGTAAACCGGCATCGCCGATTTGACCGCGCCACCGGCGAGCGGCTTGAACACCGCGTCCAGCGCCAGGGGATCCTGCAGCCAGAAGCCGGCACCGGCCGGTCGGTTGTGCAACGGATGGCTCCAGGCCACACGTGGTGTCTCGGCCTCGTTGATCTGGTCCGGACCGACGATGGTCGGGTTGGGAAAGGTGGTGGGATCGGTGATGAAGGCTTCGAGGAATTTGCCCGAATAGCCCATCGAGATCGGATCGGGCACCACGGTCTGCGGCGTCTTCAAATTCTCTTCGGTCGACAGGCCCGACCAGGTGTAGAACAGCTGCCGGTGCACGATCGCGCTTTGCAGCATCACCGCGCCAGGGCCCACATTGTAGAAGCGCCCGTCATAGTCGAAGGTGAACGCGCCAGAGGTGACCAGCACGAGCTGAAAGCCGCCCGGTGGCAGATGCAGATGGAAATCAGTGGGGCCGGTGTCGGCCCGGTAGATCGGCAGATTGGTCGCGACCTCGTGCAGGAGGAAGGTCTCGTTGTTGGCGTGAAAGCCTTCATTGGCGCGGTTGTACAGCGCCTGCGGCCGGTACGTTGCCTCGAATTTCGCATCGCGGTCGCGATCGATCGCCACGAAATCCTGATCGTTGAGGCGCAGCCGCGCGCCGTTCGGATGGGCGAGACCGGTGAATTTGAGGTCTCCGGCAGCATGCACGTTCATGGCATTCTCCGATCTGAGGCCGTTCATCCCGGAGCTGGGCGCGCGCAACTTGCCGCTCCTTATCGTGGCGGGGCAGGGAATTGGCCTGATGCCGTCTTGCGAATTTTAGGCCAGTCGGAGCGCTGCAGGCTCGCCGGCTCCATGCGGCGCGAAAATAATCGAGATTGCACCTGAGGTTAGGCAACAGGGGGCGCCAACATGCCTGGCCTGTCCGTGCCAACCGCATGTGGGTGGAGCGACTGATCTTGTCTAATTTGTCGGCATGTCCTGCAAAGGGCATGCAGCCGCGCCGGTTGCAGCGACAGGCAAGTGCCGACAGCTCAACGTCTGACGCGGTTCATTCGAACGATCGACGGACGGTGCCCTCGGGCTTGCCGAACGGGCTATCGGTCCACTTGGCCATGTCCAACGCGCACGCGTCGAACACTTCGCACCAGAGGCAGCTCAGCTCCGGGCGGCCTTTGGCCGCCAGCATCGGGACAAGCGCGTGGCCGCCGCCGCCTGCAGGATGTGATGCGATTCATGCGCTTCTCCGCGATCGTCGAGTTCAGGAAAGGCATTTTCGTTGCCGAAGCTTGCGCGGACGCTATGAGGGCGCGCTGCGCCCCCTCGGAAGCGCTTGTCGCTGAGAGCGTCGCACTTCATCGTGACACGGTTGCGATGTCGCCGTTTTGCGCGGCTCCGGTGCTAAGATGGGAGACGTCGAGATCGGAGGTCGAGATGGACGATCACGCCACGCGAGCTGCGCTTCAGCGCCATTGGGACGCCTCGGACGCAAATGATTTCGAGGCCGAGCACGACATCTATTGCGAGGATGCGATGCTCGATTATCCGCAATCGGGCGAGCGCATTCATGGCCGCAGGAACATCCAGCAGAGCCGTTTCGTGCAGCCGAACAGGAAGCGCTTCACGGTCCGTCGGATCATCGGCGGCGGCGATCTCTGGGTGAGCGAGTTCATCCTGAGCTATGACGGGGTGCCGTCCTACGTCGTCAGCATCATGGAGTTCCGCGACGGATTGGTCGCGCACGAAACGCAATATTTCGGCGACCGGTTCGATCCGTCGCCGTCCCGTGCACATCTTGTCGAGCGGGTGAATTGAAGGAGTGACGCCTGTCGGCCATGTTGCGTCGTTGCGAGCGCAGCGAAGCAAATCCAGAGTCTTTCCGCGGAGGGATTCTGGATTGCTTCGCTGCGCTCGCAATGACGCTGTTGAAACAGGTGTGCGCGAAAACCACGCTCTCTTGCCCCGGGCGCAGCGCTTCCAACACGGAACCGATGCGGCGGCTGGTCGCAGTCGTATCGCCTTGATTCCGACAGACCCGCCGTTATCTCTGGGACGAACAAGAATCCGGGCCCCTCTGGCGAGGACGCCGACAGATGTCGGCAAACCTCGTGATGTCGGATGACCTGTCCCGCGCGAATGCGATGGATCGGCCGATTGTCGGGCCCCTTTTCGTTCCCTCCGACCATTCGTCTCCATCGCAACTCCGTGCGGCCATTTCGCAAGTTAAGGGAGCTACGATGTCTGACGCCAAAACCTCACATCCGATCGAGATCGCGGAGCCGTTCAGCCTGAACGAGCAGGCCGCGGTCGCGCTGGTGATCGTAGGCGCGCTGGTCGCGGTTGCCGACCGCCGCGTCTCGCCGGTCGAACGCGACGAGGTGGTTCGTTTCATCCGGGATCGCAAGCTGGCGCCGCACATGTCGGACGAACGGCTCTGTGCGATGTTCGATGAACTCGCCGAACGGCTTGCAGAACCGGATTTTGCCAATGTCGTGATCGACACGCTGCGGCCGGTTTCGAATCTGCCGCTCTCGTCCCATCTGATGGAGCTGTCGGAGCGCGTTGCCGCCGCAGATGAGGACGTACATCCCCACGAAGTGCAGGCGATCAAATTGTTGCGCTTGCTGACGCTGGTGCTGCCGCGCGCCAAGCCGGTCGTGCCGAGCGCGGCGCGCGCCGAGCTGCAGGCCGCCTTGAAGGAGTAAGCATGAGCACGGTTTCGGACGGGCGCACCACGGAAACCGAGGGCACCACCGGCCAGATCGCCGGTGGAGACCCGCGCCTGGCCAAGCTCGTCCGCCGTCTGCCACCGCGCATGGGCGACACATTCACCTATCTGCTCAAGCCGTCCAGCCGCTGGGTCAGGATTCCCTCGGGCACGCTGCTGGTCGTCGGCGGTGTGCTCTCCTTCCTGCCGGTGCTCGGCGTCTGGATGCTGCCGCTCGGCCTCGCGCTGCTCGCCGAGGACGTGCCTGCGCTGCGCTCCTCCCGTTCAAAGGTCTTCGACTGGATCGAGCGCCGCAAGCCGCATTGGCTTGATCCGTCGGCATCGAAGAATGATCAAACATGACTGAATTCATCACTCCCGAGGCGCTGACCGCGCTGTTCCAAGTCGTCCTGATCGACCTCGTGCTCGCCGGCGACAACGCCGTCGTGATCGGTCTTGCCGCGGCGGGTCTGCCGGCCGAGCAGCGCCGCCGGGCCATCGTCGTCGGCATCATCGCTGCGACTGCGCTGCGCATCGTCTTTGCCGGCATCGCGACCCAGCTCCTGCAAGTGATCGGCCTGCTGCTCGCCGGCGGCGTGCTGTTGCTCTGGGTGTGCTGGAAGATGTGGCGCGAGCTGCGCGAGCAGTCCGGGCATTCGAGCCAGCTCGTGCTCAGCCATGGCGGCGGCGCGGATGCTGCGCCGGTGCAGCGAAAGACTTTCGGCCAGGCGGCGGTGCAGATCGTCGCGGCCGACGTCTCGATGTCGCTCGACAACGTGCTCGCAGTCGCGGGCGCTGCGCGCGAGCATCCCTACATTCTCGTCTTCGGCCTGTTGCTGTCGGTTGCGATGATGGGCATCGCCGCCGATCTGCTCGGCCGCGTGCTCCAGAAGCATCGTTGGGTCGCCTATGTCGGTCTCGCCATCATCATTTACGTCGCGTTCGAGATGATCTATCGGGGCTCGCTCGAGCTCGCGCCTGTCATCGCGAGTCTCTGAGACGCTCGCCTGTCTGCAATCCGGAGTGATCAATGACGTCTGAACTCAAAGCACCTTCGGCGCTGGCCGCGCCGCAGCCGCCGATTGGCCTGTTTCCGAAGCTGATCTTCGGCTCGCGCTGGCTGCAATTGCCGCTCTATATCGGCCTCATCGTCGCGCAGGCCGTCTATGTGCTGTTGTTCTTGAAGGAGCTCTGGCATCTGGTCGCGCACTCGTTCGACGCCAGCGAGCAGCAGATCATGCTGGTCGTGCTCGGGCTGATTGACGTCGTCATGATCTCGAATCTGCTGGTGATGGTGATCGTCGGCGGCTACGAGACGTTCGTCTCCCGCCTGAACCTGAGTGGGCATCCAGACGAGCCGGAATGGCTCAGCCACGTCAATGCCAGCGTGCTCAAGATCAAGCTCGCGATGGCGATCATCGGCATTTCCTCGATCTCGCTGCTCAGGACCTTCATCGAGGCCGGCAATCTCGGCACCACGCGGAGCAATTTCACCGAGACTGGCGTGATGTGGCAGGTGCTGATCCACATGACCTTCATCATCTCGGCGATCGGCATCGCCTGGGTCGACCGGCTCAGCGAGAGCGGCCATCGCAAGGAGGCCGGCCACGGCTGATCAACCCGGCCGCCTGAATACCTCCCGAGCGGCCAATCCTGGAGCTCGCCTGATCGTCCGGTCGGGCGGGCTCTCTTTCAAGATCGATAAAATTGTCGGCAATCGGTCCAGCGGCGGCAAACGCTGAGGACAAGAAGCACGGCGCTTTAAACCAGAGCTTTGGAACCGATCGGCATCCTGCCCGCAAAAGGGCAGGGCATCAGCATGTCAATTTTCAGGGAGATCGTCGCAGCGGTCGCGGGAGTCTACGCGCTCCTGTTCGTCTGCGACACATTGTTCGGGACCGGCGAGACGCGCTTCGACGACGCCTATTACAGTGCCAGCTTCTATGCGCCGGGGCCGAAGGAATTTCGTTTTGCGAGCGACACGCCGCCGGCAGTCCGCGTCAGCGACGCCTTCGCGCAGTTTGCGCCGGGTGACGCCAAGCCGAACAGGCGCTACTCGTCGATGACGACGATCATTCGTTAAAGAATGACGAGTTGCGGCTCGGTCGATTTGCTCGGTTCACCTCTCCCTACGCGAGAGGTGGACTCGCAGCTGGCATCGATTCAACCAAAATTGGTCCTCGCTGGCGCCCCAGGGTCATTCCCCCTGGATCCATTCCGCGAGGCCGCGCCACAGCGTGTCGCGGTGCTCGGGGCGGAAGAAGCCGAAATGGCCGATGGCCTTGGCGCCGATATCGGACGGTTTTACCGTCAGCACCTCCGGCTTGGTTGCGGTGAATCCGCTCGCGAGCAGCTCGACCGCGGGACGCGTGGCCCAGGGATCGTCGGAGAAGCATAGCGCGCGCAGCTCGCCCTTGAACTTGGTGAAGTTCTCGAGGGCCGGCAGTTTTGAATCGAAGAGATAGCGCGGGCTCGAGACCCACTCGGCCCACTGCAGGAACACGCCCTTTGGGCAAATCCTCGCCAACACCGGCCCAGCCCGGCGCGTAACCGAGCGCGTGGGCCAGCGGCACGCCAACAAAGTTCATGAAGGCGTAGACGCGGTATTTCTCCGGCGAAGTCATCAGCCGCCAAGTTGCCGCTTGCGAAGCCACGAGCGCGGCGCGCGAGACGTCGCTGTTGTTCGCGATCAGCCCGAGCGCCTGACCGCCGAAGGAATGGCCAACATAGGCAAGCGGCAGGGCGCTATAGCGCTCGCGCATCCAGCTGACCGCGGCAGTGACGTCGAGCGCGGCCCAGTCGGACATCGAGGCCTTGAAGCCGGCCAGCGATTTCGGCTTGTTGTAGCCGACCATCGCCGGCGGCCGGGAGTCGCCGATGCCGCGATAGTCGTAGATCAGCACCGCGCAGCCCCGATGGGCGAGGTAGGAGGCAAAGCCCCGATAAATCTTGCGTGGCACGGCGGTCGCTGAATTGATCAGGACGGCGTGGCGCTTGACGCCGCGCGGCAGGAACAGGGTGCCGGTCAGCGCATAGCCGTCGGTTGCCGGAAAGCTGATTTCGTCGATGAAAACGTCGTCCAGTGCCGCGCCCATGGGCAGAAGCTGTCCTGCCAGTTTTCTTAGCCATCCCCAGCAAATGCGAATTTGGCTTTCGCCGCAAGGGTTGCGGTGCGAAATGGATTTACAACTGGCGGCCGGGAGCCAGCCTGTGTATAAGGCGACCCTCGCAACCCCTAGATCAGGTTGTACTTTTTGCTTCACGGAGAGATTGCGATGTCCGAGCGGTGGACGCCCGAGTCCTGGCGCAGCAAGCCGGTTCTACAGGTGCCCGATTATCCCGACGCCAAGGCATTGGCCGACGTCGAGGCGCAGCTTGCGACCTTTCCGCCGCTGGTGTTCGCGGGCGAGGCGCGCAATCTGAAGAAGGCGCTGGGCCGCGTTGCGGCCGGCGACGCCTTCCTGCTCCAGGGCGGCGACTGCGCCGAGAGCTTCGCCGAGCACGGCGCCAACAACATCCGCGACTTCTTCCGCGTGCTGCTGCAGATGGCGGTGGTGCTGACCTATGCCGGCGCTGTCCCCGTGGTGAAGGTCGGCCGCATCGCCGGCCAGTTTGCCAAGCCGCGGTCCTCGCCGACCGAGAAGGTGGGTGGCGTCGAGCTGCCGAGCTATCGCGGCGACATCGTGAACGACATCGCCTTCACGAAGGAAGCGCGCGTGCCGGATCCGCAGCGCCAGCTGATGGCCTATCGCCAGTCGGCGGCGACGCTGAACCTGCTCCGCGCTTTCGCCACCGGCGGCTTCGCCAATCTCGGCAGCGTGCATCAATGGATGCTCGGCTTCTTGAAGGATAGTCCGCAGTCCCGCCGCTACAAGGAATTGGCCGACCGCATCTCGGACGCGCTCAATTTCATGCGCGCCTGCGGCCTCGATCTCGAGAGCCATCCCGAGCTGCGCGCCACCGATTTCTACACCAGCCACGAGGCACTGCTGCTCGGTTACGAGCAGGCCCTGACCCGCGTCGATTCCACCACCGGCGACTGGTACGCGACCTCGGGCCACATGATCTGGATCGGCGACCGCACCCGCCAGCTTGATCATGGCCACGTCGAATATTTCCGCGGCATCAAGAACCCGATCGGGCTCAAATGCGGCCCGTCGCTCAAGCCGGACGAGCTCTTGAAGCTGATCGACGTGCTCAACCCCGACAACGAACCGGGTCGGCTGACGCTGATCGGCCGTTTCGGCTCCGACAAGATCGGCGAGCATCTGCCGAACATGGTCCGCGCCGTGAAGCGCGAGGGCCGGGTGGTGGTCTGGTCGTGCGATCCCATGCACGGCAACACCATCACCTCGACGTCGGGCTACAAGACGCGGCCGTTCGACCGCATCCTGTCCGAGGTCAAGTCGTTCTTCGCGATCCACGCCGCCGAAGGCACCCACGCCGGCGGCGTGCATCTGGAGATGACCGGCAAGGACGTCACCGAATGTCTCGGCGGCGCCCGCGCGATCACGGACGAGGATCTCAACGACCGCTACCACACGGTCTGCGATCCCCGCCTCAATGCCGAGCAATCCATCGATATGGCTTTCCTGGTCGCCGAGCTCCTCAAACAGGAGCGCGCCGGCAAGGCGCAGCCGATTCCGGCCGCAGCGGGGCTCTAAGACCTTGCTGCGGATTTGGAAGGCCACGATCAATTCCCGCAACGGTCTGGCCTTTGCGTTCCAATCGGAGCAGGCCGTCCGCGAGGAGATCTTTGCGCTGCTGCTGTCGGTGCCGCTCGCCTGGTTCATCGGCGCGACCGCGATGCGCGCGGTCGAGCTGGTCTGTGCCGTCGCCTTCGTCCTCGTGGTCGAGCTGCTCAACACGGCGATCGAAAAGCTCGCCGACCGGTTGACGATGGATCACGACAAGCAGATCGGGCGGGTCAAGGACATGGGCTCGGCGGCCGTCGGTGTCGCGCTGCTGATGGCCGGCGCGTTCTGGATCTTTGCCGTCGTCGAGCGGTTGGGGTTCCTGTAAGACGCGGAGATAGTCGATTGAGCGTCGGTGCCCGAGGCTCCTTCACCTCTCCCCAACGCGGAGAGGTCGATTTGCGTCTCGCGATGTGCATCGTCGAGCGCAACGCGGGTGAGGGGGCGTGGGTCCCACGAGAGACCGCAATCCCTCACCCGGATTGCATCTTCGATGCAATCCGACCTCTCCCTTCGGGAGAGGTGACAGCGAGAGCGCCATGACCGAACGTCTCAACACATTCGCGGTCACGCTCGCCCAGCTCAATCCGACGGTGGGCGACGTGGAGGGCAATGCGGGCAAGGTCCGCGCGGCGCGTGCGCGAGCTGCCGCTGACGGCGCCGATCTCGTGCTGTTTCCGGAATTGTTCATCGCCGGCTATCCGCCGGAGGACCTGGTACGGAAGCCGGCGTTCCAGTCCGCCTGCCGCGCCGTCATCGAGACGCTCGCGCGCGAGACCGCCGACGGAGGTCCGGCGATGCTGGTCGGCACGCCCTGGGTCGAGGAGGGCAGGCTCTACAATGCCTGCGCGCTGCTCGACGGGGGCCGCATCGCCGCACTGCGGTTCAAGTGCAATCTGCCGAACTATGGCGTGTTCGACGAGAAGCGGCTGTTTTCGCGCGGCCCTACTGCCGGTCCCCTCACCGTGCGCGGCGTTCGCGTCGGCGTGCCGATCTGCGAGGACATCTGGCTGGAGGAATCCGAGGACTACGAGAACGTGGTCGAGACGCTGGCGGAGACCGGCGCCGAGATCATCCTGGTGCCGAACGGCTCGCCTTATGCCCGGGACAAGAACGACGTGCGCCTCTCGGTCGCGGTGGCACGCGTGACCGAGAGCGGGCTGCCGCTGCTCTATCTCAACCAGGTTTGCGGCCAGGACGAGCTTGTGTTCGACGGCGCATCCTTCGCCCTCAACGGCGATCTCTCGCTTGCGGCGCAGTTGCCGGCCTTCGAAGAGAGCATCGTCACGCTGCGCTTCACCAGAAACGGCGACGACTGGCGCTGCACCGGACCGATTGCCGAACTGCCCGAGGGCGACAAGGCCGATTACGCCGCCTGCGTGCTGGGCCTGCGCGACTATGTCGGCAAGAACGGCTTTCCCGGCGTGCTGCTCGGTATTTCCGGCGGCATCGATTCCGCGCTCTGCGCGGCGATCGCGGTCGATGCGCTCGGCGCCGACCAGGTGCACGGCGTGATGCTGCCTTACCGCTATACGGCAGCACACTCGATTGCCGATGCCGGCGAGCTCGCCGGCCATCTCGGCATTCGCTACGAAGTCTTGCCGATCGCGGAAGCCGTGAACGGGTTCGAGACCATCCTGTCCGGCATCTTCCAGAACCTGCCGCCTGATATCACCGAGGAAAACCTCCAGGCCCGCACCCGCGGCACGCTTCTGATGGCGATCTCCAACAAGACCGGCCTGATGGTGGTGACGACGGGCAACAAGTCGGAGATGTCGGTCGGCTACGCCACGCTCTATGGCGACATGAATGGCGGCTTCAACCCCATCAAGGACATCTACAAGACGCAGGTGTTTCGGCTGGCGGCGCTGCGTAACCTCTGGAAGCCGGATGGCGCGCTCGGTCCTGCCGGCGAGGTCATCCCCCCAGACATCATCACGCGTCCGCCGACCGCGGAGCTGCGCGAGAACCAGACCGATCAGGATTCATTGCCCCCTTACGAGGTCCTCGATGCGATCCTCGAACGCCTGGTCGAACGCGAGGAGCCGCTCGACCAGATCATCGCCGCCGGGTTCGACCGCGAGACGGTCACCCGCATCGACCATCTCCTCAACGTTGCCGAATACAAGCGCCGCCAGGCCGCGCCCGGGGTGAAGGTGACGGCGAGGAACTTTGGTCGCGACCGGCGCTATCCCATCACCAACCGCTTCCGCGACAAGGGCGAGCCGCTGCCGGCGCCGGACGAGACGCTGGTCTCGCGCGGCAGCAAGGCGTCGATCGACGCCTTCGAGGGCTGAACTCCAGCTTGAGCGACGGTGGGCCCTATGACGGGGCTGCGAAAAACAGCACCCTCAGGAAGTGCGTGTATTCGGATTCGAGCACCATGATCGACACAAATACCAATACCGCGATCGGCGGCAACAGGATGGCATAGGCCAAGGCCAGCCGCTCCCAGGCCATGTGCATGAAGACGGCGACGATCAGGCCGGCCTTCAACACCATGAACAACAGGATCAGCGACCACCTCAGATAGCCGTGCAGGCCAAAGTAGTCGACGAGGTAGGAGCACGTGCTGAGGACGAACAGCCAGCCCCAGACCACGAGGTAGAGCTTGATCGGGTGCTGTTGACCCTTGGCGTGAACGGCTGCCGTTGCGACTGCGCCATGCGCCGGAGCGTGGAGCTGTCCTTCCATGTGTACCGCCGCGTTTGTCATGCGCCGACCTCACCAAAGATAGAAGAATGCAAAGATGAACACCCACACGAGATCGACGAAGTGCCAGTACAGGCCCGTGATCTCGACGATCTCGTAATACCCCTTGCGGCTCGTGAAGAAGCCGCGCCTTTCGACGTCGAAGTCGCCGCGAAAGACCTTCCGCGCAATGGCGATCAGGAAGATCACGCCGATCGTCACATGGGTGCCGTGGAAGCCGGTGATCATGAAGAAGCTCGCGCCAAATTGCGGGGCACCCCATGGATTGCCCCAGGGCCGGACGCCCTCCATGATCAGCTTGGTCCATTCGAAGGCCTGCATTCCGACGAAGGTTGCGCCGAAGGCTGCAGTGACCAGCATCAGGATTGCGGTTCTCACGCGATCGCGGCGGTAGCCGAAATTGACGGCCATCGCCATGGTGCCGCTGCTGCTGATCAGGATGAACGTCATGATGGCGATCAGGATCAGCGGAATGTGCTTGCCGGCGATGTTGAGAGCGAAGACTTCGCTGGGATTCGGCCACGGCACGGTCGTCGACATGCGCGCCGTCATGTAGGAGAGCAGGAAGCAACTGAAGATGAAGGTGTCGCTGAGGAGGAAGATCCACATCATGGCCTTGCCCCAGGACACGTTCTTGAAGGCGCGCTGATCGGACGCCCAGTCGGCGGCGATGCCGCGCCAGCCTTCAAGCCGCGCAGGCGATTGGCCCGGATCTGTCAGCAGGGTCTCGGCCATCTGGTCTCGCCTCCCTAGCTCAGCAATTGGCGGCAGATGTTGACGAAATCGTCGGTCCAGCCCGTGAGAAGACCGAGCAGGACGAGCCAGACCAGCAGCAGGAAGTGCCAGTAGATGGCGCACAGCTCCACGCTCAAGCGCATCTCGGCGATCTCGGCGCCGCGCCACATCTTGGCCGAGGTTCGGCCCAAGGCCACCAGACCGCCCGTCAGATGCAGCCCGTGCACTGCGGTCAACAGGTAGAAGAACGAGTTCGCCGGATTGGACGCCACCAAATATCCGGCGGCCCCGAGCCGTTGCCAGGCCAGGAGCTGTCCGGCGAGGAAAATCACGGCGGATGCTCCGCCCGCGAGCAGACCGATCATGACACCTTCCGCATCGTATCGTCGCGCGGCCACGTAGGACCATTGCAGCGCGACACTGCTCATGACCAGGACACCCGTATTGACCCACAGCAGCCGCGGTACCGGCAGCGGCCGCCAGTCCGCCACGCTCATGCGCATCGAGTAGGCGCTGATGAAGAGGACGAATAACGCGCTCGCGACAGCGAGAAACACGCCAAGTCCCACCTTCGCTGCCGGCCAGGCCATGGCATCGCCGCCGGGGAAGTCACCGACCGGGCCTTCCTCCAGCCAGGGCTTGGCCGTCAGCCGCTGCTGCGACAGCCACCATCCGGCGATTACCGCAAGCACTGCCAGGAACAGGATGATGGCGCTCACGAAGCGGCTCCCTGAGCGAGCTGCGTCGCGCGCGGCGGCTGGTTCTGCGGAATGAAGTCCTCGGCGGCGCCGGGCACGCTGTAGTCATAGGCCCAGCGGTACACGACCGGGAGCTCCTTGCCCCAGTTGCCGTGCCCTGGGGGCGTCTCCGGCGTCTGCCACTCCAGCGTCGTCGCCCGCCACGGGTTGCCGCCTGAGGGCTCACCTTTGAACAAGCTCCAAGCAAGGTTGAACAGGAATACCATCTGGCTGAAGCCGACGGTCAAGGCCACCACCGAGATGAACGCGTTCAGCGAATGGGCCGAAGACGGGATGAACGTCGCATCCCCGAGTTCGAAATACCGGCGCGGAACCCCGAGCAGTCCGAGATAGTGCATGGGGAAGAAGATCAGGTAGGCACCCAAGAAGGTGACCCAGAAGTGAAACTTGCCCAGGGTCTCGTTCAACATCCGTCCCGTGACCTTGGGGTACCAATGATAGATCGCGCCGAGCACGACCATGATCGGTGCCACGCCCATCACCATGTGGAAATGCGCGACCACGAACATGGTATCCGAGAGCGGTACGTCGACGACGACGTTGCCGAGGAAGAGGCCGGTGAGCCCGCCGTTCACGAAGGTGATGATGAAGCCGAGCGCGAACAGCATCGGCACCGTGAGGTGAATGTCGCCGCGCCAAAGCGTCAGCACCCAGTTGTAGACCTTGATGGCGGTGGGGATCGCGATGATGAGCGTCGTGGTGGCGAAGAAGTACCCGAATTGCGGGAACATGCCGCTCACATACATGTGGTGCGCCCATACGATGAAGCTCAGCGCGCCGATGGCCACGATCGCCCAGACCATCATGCGGTAACCAAAGATGTTCTTGCGCGCATGCGTGCTGATCAGATCGGAGACGATGCCGAACGCGGGCAGGGCGACGATGTAGACTTCGGGATGGCCAAAGAACCAGAACAGGTGCTGGAAGAGCAGCGGGCTGCCGCCGCCATATTTCGACAGCGTGCCCATCTCGACGAGCGAAGGCATGAAGAAGCTGGTGCCCAAAAGACGGTCGAGCAGCAGCATGACCGAGGCAACGAACAGTGCAGGGAATGCCAAGAGCGCCATGACGGTCGCCGTGAAAATGCCCCAGACCGTCAGGGGCAGGCGCATCAACGTCATGCCGCGGGTGCGCGCCTGCAGCACCGTCACCACATAGTTCAGCCCGCCCATCGTGAAGCCGATGATGAACAGGATCAGGGACGACATCATGAGAATGATGCCCCAATCCTGCCCTGGCGTTCCGGAGAGGATTGCTTGCGGCGGGTAGAGCGTCCAGCCGGCGCCGGTGGGGCCGCCGGGCACGAAGAATGTCGAGGCCAGCACCAGGACTGCGAGCAGGTAGACCCAATAGCTCAGCATGTTCACATACGGAAAGACCATGTCCCGGGCGCCGACCATCAGCGGGATCAGGTAGTTGCCGAAGCCGCCCAGGAACAACGCGGTGAGCAGATAGATCACCATGATCATCCCGTGCATGGTGATGAACTGGAGGTACTGATTGGCATCGATGAAAGAGAAGGTGCCGGGGAATCCCAGTTGCAACCGCATCAGCCACGACAGCACCAGGGCCACGAGCCCGATGGCGGTCGCGGTCAGCGAATACTGGACGGCGATTACCTTGGCGTCCTGCGAGAAGACATACCGTGTCCACCAGCTCCGCGGATGATAGAGCTCGACATCGGGTACTTCGGCAGGCGGGATGCCGCGGATCCCTTCATATGGAATATCGACCATAGAAACCTCCTCGGTCGTTTCCATCGGGGATGAGGCCCGGCCTCATCGCACCCGATCCATCTTCGCGGCGGCAGCTTGCTACTTGCCGCCGGGTTGATACGTCGCCTTCACGACGGCTTTTGCCGGCGATAATTCTGCGAACGTCTTTTGTTGCTCCAGCCAGGCGTGATATTCACGCTCTTCGTCGACGATGACCTTGGCGCGCATCTGATAGTGAGCTGCGCCGCAAAGCTCCGCACAGAGAACATCGAACGTTCCGGTTCGGATCGGCGTTATCCAGAAGTAGGTCACCATGCCCGGAACCATGTCCATCTTGGCCCGGAATTCGGGCACGTAGAAATCGTGCAGGACATCAACCGAGCGGAGGAGAACCTTGACCGGCTTGCCTACTTGAAGGTGCAGGTCGCCGTTCTCGATGACGACGTCGTCCTGCGCGTGTTGGTCGTCACGATTGAGACCCATCGGATTGTCGGAAGCGATGTTGCGGACATCGGTTGTGCCCAGCTGCCCATCCTTGCCCGGAAGGCGGAAGCTCCACTGCCATTGCTGGCCCATGACCTCGACCTCGGTGGCATCCGCAGGCACCGTCACGAACTGGTGCCAGACCACGAGGCCAGGCGCCAGCATGGCTGCGACGCCGACGCCGGTCCCGACGCTCAGCCACCATTCGAGCCTTTTGTTTTCCGGATTGTAGTCGGCCCGTCTTCCCTCCTTGTGGTGAAAGCGGAAGACGCAGTAAGCCATGAAGGCGATCACCGCGACGAAAACGAAGCCCGTGATCCAGAACGTGATGTTGATGGTGTGG
This sequence comes from Bradyrhizobium vignae, assembly GCF_900324035.1. Taxonomy (NCBI): domain Bacteria; kingdom Pseudomonadati; phylum Pseudomonadota; class Alphaproteobacteria; order Hyphomicrobiales; family Nitrobacteraceae; genus Bradyrhizobium; species Bradyrhizobium vignae. Next base: position 4,862,288 of record NZ_LS398110.1, on the reverse strand, counting down.
TCGATATAGGCCCAGTTGGTTGCGATCGGCGTCCACCACCACGGGCTGTAGATATGAAACAGCACCGAGCCGATCGCGACCAGAAGCAGTATCAGTGCGACAGCCATCCTGATCCATCCTTGCCATCGAAGGCTACGGATACGAATCCAGGGCGGAGCTCATGTCTGTCGCGATGGCTGGCCTTTCTGGTTGGCATCTATGCCATCGCCGGCCTCTTGCTTCGCCCATTCCACTGGTCGCGAAATTCAAGAGAACGCTCGCGACCATCAACTCTAAGGGCGTCTGCGTCTAAAATGATCCCAGCCTGATCCGGCGTCAATAGAGCAGTGTGGGTGCCCCAAAGTGGTGCGATAGCCAGGCTGGGCAAACCGACAAAGCATGAGGTGCGCATGTCGCGTCTTGGTGGTGCAATGCACAAGTCGGTGCTGGTGCACAATTCACCCAACCGTGAGTGCAGCCATGCCCCGCGCGCGCTAAGCTTGGGAGGTAAGGTCGCGACGGGTTCCGTCCGGCCAGGCTCGTTCGCTGAACCTGGGTTGCCGTACCTGACCCATCGCGTTTCCTGCTCGTCCGGCGGACACGCGTGGCTGGAAAGCGCGTGTTGTCGAAAACCGCGATCTTCAGCACGGGAGGTCCGTCCATGGCCACTCTCTACTCCCACCACATCGTCAGGCGGCACGTATTCGGTGAAGCAGCCTCGTATCCCATTCGCAAGATCAGCTTGTCCGACCTGACCGAGGCCCTGCGCCTGGGCTGGGAGGATTTCCAGGCGATGCCGAGTCACGCGATCGTCGTGTGCCTGATTTATCCCGTTCTCGGTCTCGTCCTGTTCAGGATGGTGCTCGGCTATTCGGTGCTGCCGCTACTGTTTCCGCTGGCCGCCGGCTTTGCCTTGATCGGTCCTTTTGCTGCGATCGGTCTCTACGAACTCAGCCGCCGTCGTGAGCGCGGCGAGGAGGTCGAAGCGTGGGATGCGATCAAGGTGCTGCGCGCACCGTCGTTCGGCGCCATGATCGAACTCGGCGTGCTCCTGCTGGTCCTGTTCGGGGCCTGGATCGGCGTCGCGAACGCGATCTATGTCTCAATCTTCGGTCATGCGGCGGCCGCAAGCATCCCCGACTTCGCAACGCGCGTGCTGACGACGCCGGAAGGTTGGTCGCTCATCATCATCGGTTGCGGTGTCGGCTTCCTGTTTGCGGTTGTGGCATTGTGCGTCAGCGTCGTGTCATTTCCATTGATGCTCGACCGGCATGCGACCGCGATCGACGCGATCCGCACCTCGCTGCGAGCGGTGGCGGCGAATCCGGTTGCGATGGCCGGATGGGGCCTCATCGTGGCGGCGCTGCTCGTGATCGGCTCGCTGCCGCTCTTCGTCGGTCTCGCCGTCGTTCTTCCGGTGCTCGGTCATGCCACCTGGCATCTCTATCGGCGGATGGTCGAACCCAATCCGAATCCACCGGACGCACCGCCGCCGCCCGCGAGGGGCAGGCGCTACGCAGCAGACTTTCCGGCCAATCTCTTCCCGTGGAGCCGCGAGGGCGAGTAGTAGCGCGCGCTTGAGTGATAACGGTTGCGAGTAAGACGTGCGATTGTGGATTGCTGCATCATCCGCGAAACAGATGATGCAGTACCCTGCGGCACTGCTTGTGTGCACGGAGTACTGGATGCCCCGCCTTCGCGGGGCATGACAGTAAAAGCAGGGCTGCCTACTTCTGCTGCTGCGGCAAGAAGGTTGGACCGACCGACCGGATCGGCTTGTTCTCGGAGTTGACAGCGGGGGCCGTCTCCGCCGGCGGCGTTGCAGGTGCAGTCGCCGTGGTTGGCGCGGGAGCCGCGCCCTTCTTGGCATTGGCAGGCGTGCCCTTGTTGAGCCGCTGTTGCTGCATCTTCCTGGCGCTCTCCTCGGTGACGATGATATCGCCCTGCTGCTCGGCTGCGGCCTTGTCGTCGGCTGATTTCAGCGCATCCGCCCAGGTTTGGCCCGCTGCCTTGCAGGAGCAGGACGGGTTGAACTCGCTGCGGAATTTGAACGCGGTCGGCAGCGCCGTGTAGGGCTGGCCGCCGATCGAGACCGCCGAGTTCATGTCCTCGCCGGGATTGCGATGAGTGTAGAGCACGGCTTCGGCCGCCGGGCACAGCGCCTTGCAGGTCTTCTCATCGTCGGGAAAGCGCGCCGGCACGGTCGCAAACGAGATCGGGAAATAGGCACCGTCGCAGGTGCGCACGCACACCGTGCGGAAGGTGCCGGATTGCGGGCCGAGATCGGAGGGCGGCACGGCTTGCGGATTGTTCGGGTTGTTGCCGCCGCCGAACAAATTGCTCAGGAAGTTGCCGCCGCCTTGCGACTGCGCGGCATTGGCATATTGCGGGCCGCAATTGTTCTGCGCCAGCGCCAACAGGACCGAACGGCGCTGGTTGTCGCGCTCCGGGCTGAAGCCGCCGGGGCCGCCGCCGCGCAGCCGTTCGAGATTGCCGGTGATCTGGTCCAGATTGGCGCGCATTTGCTGGATCTGGGTGTTCACCGGGCCACACTGCGCCGACTGGCCGTTGAACAGCGAAAAGAAGCCGGAGGAGTCGCAGCCCATGCGCTTGGCCTGCATGGTGACGCGATCCAGCTCGGCCTGCTGCTTGGCCTGGGAATCCTGATAGCGGCGGATCTGCTCTTCGCGCGCGGGGTCACCACCGCCGCCGCCACGATCGAGCGCGGCGAGCTGGCCTTCCAGCCGCGCGCACATCGGGTTCGGTCCGAGCCCGTTCTGGCCCGGCTGAGGCGGCGGGCCAGGCGGGCCAGCCTGCGCCAAAGCGCCATTGGCGAGCATGACGGTGCTCAGGAGCACGGTGCAGGCAAGGAGGGAGCGGGCACGGGAGAGAGACAAAAATTCAGGCATATCCGCCATTCTAGCGAGGTCACGGCCCAGCGTGATCTGGGGGGCCGAAGCGCGCCCTCCCAATAGCCGCTTCCTGCGGCATCGTCACGTCGTTTCAGGGACAAAGACCGGTCCTAAGGTCCGCCAGCTCCGAGGGAATTCAGCGCTGGCAGGTGATTGCGACATATTCGTCGCAACGGCCATGGGAGCAGTTTGCGCCAGTTTTGGGGACGGAGCCGGTAATTTCGTCGGGATCGACCCGGCGATAGGCCGAGGCTATCGCAAAATCTCGTGACTGACAGTAGGTGCGCGCAGCGGATGCACCGCATTTGTCGCCTTTGGCCAGGCACTGGTCGACGCCGTAGCCATTCGCCTGATTGGCAATGATGAAAACGCGGGTCTCGGCGCAAGCGCGGGGTGCTGCAAGGATCGCGGCGCTGAAAACGAGCGCGAGCAGGGATCGCATGAAAATACCGAGGCTAAAAATGGAGGAACCGCTGGTTCCAGAATGGCCTCAAATGGTTAGGGGATCATGAACCATCAGGGCGGGCCGCGCGCTTTGCGGAGAAAAAACGGCATTTCCGCGGCTCTTGACGCCGGGGCCCGTGGTGGCCCATATGTGACCGCATGAACGGTCTCCTCGCCATTTGCGCCATTTGCCGCGAGATTACGAGCTAGCGATTCGCTGGCTGGAGCCGTCTTTTCTCAAACACATTGAGAGCCTTGGACGCCCGGCCAACAGCCGACGGGTATCCATATGGAATTGCGCCTTCACGATACGCTGACGAGGGAAAAGCGGACCTTTGTACCGCTCGATCCGAAGAACGTCCGCATGTATGTCTGCGGACCGACCGTCTACGACTTCGCCCATATCGGCAATGCGCGGCCGGTGATCGTGTTCGACGTGCTGTTTCGGCTGCTGCGCCATCTCTATGGCGAAGCGAACGTCAAATATGTCCGTAACATCACCGACGTCGACGACAAGATCAACGACCGCGCCGCGCGCGATTTCCCGGGCCTGCCGCTGAACGAGGCCATCCGCAAGGTCACCGAGCAGACCGGCAAGCAGTTTCACGCCGACGTCGATGCGCTCGGCGCGCTTCGGCCGACCGTGGAGCCGCGCGCGACCGAGCATATCGGCGAGATGCGCGAGATCATCGAAAAGCTGATCGCCGGCGGCTTTGCCTATGTCGCCGAGGACCATGTGCTGTTCTCGCCGCAGGCCATGAACGCGGCCAATGCCGGCCTGCCGCGCTACGGCGCGCTGTCCAACCGCTCACTGGACGAGATGGTCGCGGGCGCCCGCGTCGATGTCGCGCCATACAAGAAGGGCAATACCGACTTCGTGCTGTGGAAGCCGTCCAAGCCGGGCGAGCCGTCATGGCCCTCGCCGGCCGGTATCGCCGCGCAGGGTCGTCCTGGCTGGCACATCGAGTGCTCGGCCATGGCCTGGAAGCATCTCGGCGAGCACTTTGACATCCATGGTGGCGGCATCGATCTCGTGTTTCCGCACCACGAGAACGAGGTCGCTCAGACCTGCTGCGCCTTCCACCAGCAGCGCATGGCGAACTATTGGATGCACAATGGCTTCCTGCAGGTCGAGAGCGAGAAGATGTCGAAGTCGCTCGGCAACTTCATCACGATCCACGAACTGCTCAAGGACTGGCCGGGTGAGGTGCTGCGCCTCAACATGCTGAAGACGCATTACCGCTCTCCAATCGACTGGACCATGAAGTCGCTCGAGGAGAGCGCCAAGACGCTCGACGACTGGTACCGCATCGCGGCCGACGCCGTGCCGGGCGAGCCGGATGCGTCGGTGGTCGAACCGCTGCTCGATGACCTCAATACGCCGCAGGCGATCGCGGCGCTGCACGGCCTGCGCGGCAACGATATCGCGGGTCTTGCGGGCTCGTTGCGGCTGCTCGGATTCCTGGCCGAGAGCGCGGCGCAGTGGGAAAGGCGCAAGCAGCAGGCGAGCGGCGTCGATGCCAAGGAAGTCGAGCGTCTGATCGCCGAGCGGACGGCCGCCCGTGGCCGCAAGGATTTCAAGGAGTCCGACCGCATCCGCGATCTGCTCGCTACGATGGGCGTTGCGATCAAGGACTCCAAGGAAGGCACGACCTGGGAGATCGCGCGATGAAGCGGCCCGACACGCCGTTTCCGCGGCATTGGCTCTATTACATCGCGCTGAAGATCGCGCTGCTCGCCGGCGCGGTGGCGATCGTGCTCAAGCTCTATGGGATGTGGTGAGGACGATGGGACAGACTTTGCCAAAGCCCGCACTCAGGCCTTTCCTGCCGGCCGATGTGCCGATCCTCGCCGCGATCTTCACCGCCAGCATCGAGGAGCTGACCGGCGACGACTACAGCGAGGCGCAGCAGGAAGCCTGGATGGCTGCGGCGGAGGACGAGGAGTTCGGCAAGCGGCTCGCCGCCGATCTCACGCTGATCGCAACGCTCGAGGGTTCGCCCGTCGGCTTCGCCTCGCTGCGCGGCAACGATCACATCCGCATGCTCTATGTCCATCCGGCCGTGGCCGGGCAGGGCATCGCGACCATGCTGATCGACGCGCTGGAGAAGCTCGCCGGCGGCCGCGGAGCGACGAGCCTGTCGGTCGATGCCAGCGACAACGCGCAAGGCTTCTTCGCCAAACGCGGCTACACCGCCCAGCAGCGCAACAGCGTCACCATGGGCGACGAGTGGCTCGCCAACACCACCATGAAGAAGACGCTCGGAGCGGGGCAATGAGCAAGCAGCGTCTTTATCTGTTCGACACCACGCTGCGCGATGGGGCGCAGACCAACGGCATCGATTTCACGCTGGCCGACAAGCAGGTCATCGCGGCGATGCTCGATGATCTCGGCATCGACTATATCGAAGGCGGCTATCCCGGCGCCAACCCGCTCGACACGGAGTTCTTTGGCTCCAAGCCGAAGCTCAATCATGCGCGCTTCACCGCCTTCGGCATGACGCGGCGGGCTGGGCGCTCGGTCTCGAACGATCCGGGCGTCGCGGGCCTGTTGGAAGCGAAAGCGGATGCGATCTGCTTCGTGGCGAAGTCGTCGGCCTATCAGGTGCGCGTTGCGCTGGAGACGACCAAGGAAGAGAACCTCGCTTCGATCCGGGACAGCGTTGCCGCGGCGAAGGCAGCCGGTCGCGAGGTCATGCTCGACTGCGAGCATTTCTTCGACGGCTACAAGGAGGACCCGAGCTTTGCGCTGGCTTGCGCCAAAGCGGCCTATGAGGCCGGGGCGCGCTGGGTGGTGCTGTGCGATACCAACGGCGGCACCATGCCTGATGAGGTCGAGGCCATCGTCACCGAGGTGACCAAGCACGTTCCCGGCGATCATGTCGGCATCCACGCCCATAACGACACCGAGCAGGCGGTGGCCAATTCGCTCGCCGCGGTGCGCGCCGGAGCGCGGCAGATCCAGGGTACGCTGAACGGTCTCGGCGAGCGCTGTGGCAATGCCAATCTCTGCTCGCTGATCCCGACGCTGAAGCTGAAGAAAGGTTTTGCCGACGCGTTCGAGATCGGCGTCACGGCGGAGAAGCTGGCGACGCTCGTCAAGGTGTCGCGCACGCTCGACGACATGCTCAACCGCGTGCCGAACCGGCATGCGGCCTATGTCGGCGAGAGCGCCTTCGTCACCAAGACCGGCATCCATGCTTCCGCCGTGCTGAAGGATCCGCAGACCTATGAGCATGTACTGCCGGAACTGGTCGGCAATCACCGCAAGGTGCTGGTGTCCGACCAGGCCGGCCGCTCCAATGTCATTGCCGAGCTCGACCGCGCCGGCATTGCCTACGACAAGAGCGATCCCAAGCTGACGCGCCTCGTCGAGGAATTGAAGGAGCGCGAGGCGGCCGGCTACGCCTATGAATCAGCCAACGCTTCGTTCGAGCTCCTGGCGCGTCGCACGCTCGGCAAGGTGCCGCATTACTTCGAAGTCGAGCAGTTCGACGTCAATGTCGAGCAGCGCTATAACGCGCTCGGCGAGCGCGTCACCGTGGCGCTCGCGGTAGTCAAGGTCGACGTCGCGGGCGAGCATCTGATCTCGGCGGCCGAGGGCAACGGCCCCGTGAACGCGCTCGACGTCGCCTTGCGGAAAGATCTCGGCAAGTACCAGAAGTACATCGAGGGCTTGAAGCTGATCGATTATCGCGTGCGTATCCTCAATGGCGGCACCGGCGCGGTCACGCGCGTCCTGATCGAGAGCGAGGACGAGAACGGCGACAGCTGGACCACGGTCGGCGTCTCCCCCAACATCATCGACGCCTCGTTCCAGGCGCTGATGGATTCGGTGATCTACAAGCTCGTGAAATCGGGCGCGCCGGCGTGAGGGACGGCGGCGCTGCAAGCGCCATCATTGCGAGGAGCGAAGCGACGAAGATTCCATGGGGAGTGGATAGCGACCAGGTCTGAGGCCAGACTGAGGGTTGCTGAATCCATTCAACCTGGAGACGACGATGTTGCTCGATCATCCTTCCGACGGACTGGCCGCTATCCGCACGCAGTTTGGCGCAATTTTTGTGTCATTGGAACTGAGCCGTTCGACATGGCTGGTCACTTCGCTGTCGCCCTGCAAGGGCGAGAAGATGTCCAAACGCAGCATGAAGGCCGGCGACCTTTCGGAACTGTTGAAGCTGTTTGCGGAGCTGAAGCGCAAGGCGCAGGCGCGAACGGGTGAGAGCTATCCGCTCATCGCGATCCAGGAGGCGGGGCTGGACGGGTTCTGGCTTCACCGCGCCCTGCAGCAGGAAGGCATCGAGAGCCACGTAGTCGATCCGGCCTCGATTGCGACGCCGCGCCGGCGCCGGCGGGCCAAGACGGACCGGCTGGATGGCGAGACGCTGTTGCGGACGCTGCTGGCCTACAAGCGCGGCGAGGTACGGGTCTGCGCCATGGTCGTTGCGCCCTCTCCGGCAGAGGAGGACCGCCGTAGGCTGTGCCGCGAGCGAGAGACCTTGATCGCGGAGCGGATCGAGCATGTGAACCGGATCAAGGGTCTTCTGTTCGCGCAAGGGATCTTCGACTACGCGCCGCTGCGGCGAGACCGGCGGAAGCGGCTGGAGGCCTTGCGGACGGGCGACGGGCGCGCCTTGCTGGCGCATCTGAAGGCGCAGATCAGCCGCGAACTCGACCGGCTCGAACTGCTGCTCGACCAGATCACGGCGGTGGAGCGCGAGCAGGATGCGTTGCTGGCCGCGAGCAAGGCGGCGGGGGAGAAGACCGTATCGAACCCGGTGGCAATGCTGCTCGAACTGAAGAGCCTGGGCCCGAACTTCACGGCCGTTCTCTGGTCGGAGGCCTTTTACCGGCAGTTCGCCAACCGCCGCCAGATTGCATCCTATGCCGGCCTTGCAGCCACGCCATGGCGCAGTGGCGGCATCGAGCGCGAGCAAGGCGTGTCGAAGGCTGGCAATCCGCGCCTGAGAACCACGATGATCCAGCTCGCCTGGCTCTGGGTACGCCACCAGCCTCAATCGGCTTTGACCCAGTGGTTCAAGGTGCACAGCCAACGCGGCCGCAAGCGCGCGATCGTGGCGCTCGCGCGCAAGCTGCTCGTGGCCCTCTGGAAGTACGTGACCGCGGGCGTGGTGATCGAGGGAGCCGAGATAAAGGCCGCCGCCTGACACCACGCTCCTCAGCCTCAAAGCCAATCCGCCGAGATTGATCAGCCTCGGCCGATCCGGGTGGACGAACCGATGGATTGCATGGCTTCAAACGCCGTAACGAAGAATGGTCTCGTCCTCTCGAGCCTGCCCGCCGCAAGCGGAATGTTGGTGCAGCCGCCGCCGCGCGGCGACCGAATGTGAGTTTGATCTGGCAAGCAAACCAGATTGCAAAAACCGGCTCGACCCTTGGATCGCCTGACGAAAAGGAGTTATCCGCCCGCTGCCCCGACTGCCAAAGCCTGATGGCGTGCTCGCTCGAGTCAAGGCCAAGTCGCTTCGCGACGGCCCTACGGGCCGACCTTGACTCGATCTGCGCGCGCCATCCTACGTGCTCCACGGTCGGGACGAAGAGCTGGCCTGCAATCGAACAAAGAGCTGAACAAACCGCCTTGACACACCAAATCCCCATGTGAGCAATCCAGACTGTCTCCGCGGACGCACTCTGCAATGAGGAGGGGAGGGAGCGCGGCACAATGATCGACCACATCTCCGTCGGCGTCAGCGATCTCGAGCGCGCCGCCAAATTCTACGAGGCGACGCTCGGCACCCTCGGCCTCGCGCGCCTCGTCACGCGGCCGCGAACGGTCGGCTTCGGCAAGGCCTATCCGGAGTTCTGGATCAACTTGCGCGAGGGCATGCCGCCCGTAGCCGCGGAGAGCGGTGTGCACATCTGCCTGCGGGCGAAAACCACGGCTGAAGTCGATGCGTTCCACGCCGCCGCACTATCCGCTGGCGGCGCCTCCGACGGCGCGCCCGGCATTCGCCCGCACGACCGCGTGCGCTACTACGCAGCCTTCGTCTTCGACCCCGACGGTAACCGGATCGAGGCGGTGACGTTTCCGGCAGAGTAGCGCGTTACAGCTTGCGCGCCATTTCCGGGGCGAGCTGCTTTTCCGATTCGGCCACCTGTGCCGCGGCCGCTTTCAGCTTCGGCAGGATCTCCTCGACGCGGTCGGCCTTGAGGATGTCGATTGAAAGGCCAGCGCGGATGAACTCGGTCTGGCGCATGTGCGACAGCAGCGAGAACAGCGGCTCCCAGAAATTGTCGATGTTGGCGAGCAGCACCGGCTTGGCATGACGGCCGAGCTGCTTCCAGGTCATCTGCTCGACCAGCTCCTCCAGCGTACCGACGCCGCCCGGCAGGGCCACGAAGGCGTCGGAGCGTTCGAACATCAGGCGCTTGCGCTCGTGCATATCAGGCGTGACGATCATCTCCTGCACGCGCGTCAGCGCATTCTCGCGCAGCCGCAGGAAGTCGGGGATGATGCCCGTGACGGTGCCGCCATGGTCGAGCACGGAGGTCGCGACCGCGCCCATCAGACCGAGCGAGCCGCCGCCATAGACCAAGCGGATGTTGTTTTCGGCGAGCGCCCTGCCGAACGCCTTGGCGCCTTCGGTGAAGCGGGGATTGGTTCCTGGGCCGGAGCCGCAATAGACACAGACAGTTTGGATCGTGCTCATTGTTGCCATGATGCATTGCAGCGAGGAGGCGTCAAGCCCAATCGGTGATTCGATACTCCCGGAAATCTACCGGTAAACGACGATGAACAATCAAAGATTCGCCATCTGGCGGGGTGCGCGGGCATCGGGAAGGCTCTATATGACGGACGAAAATCGTTAATCGCAGTTGCGCCCGCATCCGGCGGGCTTTCAGGCTTCTTGATGGACCAACCTCAATCGTTAGACGGCGCCGACGTTCCTGACCCTCGCGCCACAGGACCGCAGGCCGGGGCCACGCTGATCGGCACGCTGGCGCATCTGTGGCCCTATATCTGGCCGGGCGATCGTTTCGACCTAAAGATGCGGGTGGTCTGGTCGCTGGTGCTGCTGCTCGCCGCCAAGCTGATCACGCTCGCGGTGCCGTTCAGCTTCAAATGGGCGACGGATGCGCTGACCGGCGCCAACACCGCGCCGGTACAGGCCGACAACTGGCATCTCTGGGTGGTCGCCTCGCCGCTGTTGCTGACCGCGAGTTACGGCGCGATGCGCATCCTGATGGCGGTGCTGACGCAATGGCGCGACGGCATCTTCGCCCGCGTCGCCATGCATGCGGTGCGCAAGCTCGCCACCATCACCTTCATCCACATGCACGAGCTGTCGCTGCGTTTTCACCTGGAGCGCAAGACCGGTGGCCTGACGCGCGTGCTCGAGCGCGGCCGCGAGGGCATCGAGGTCATCGTGCGCATGGTGATCCTGCAGCTGATCCCGACCATTGTCGAGGTCTCGCTGCTGCTCGCGGTGCTGCTCTGGCAATTCGACTGGCGTTACGTGGTCGCCACCCTGATCACGGTCGCGCTCTACATGTACTACACCTACATCGCGACCGAGTGGCGGATCGGCATCCGCCGCAAGATGAACGATTCCGACACCGAGGCGAACACCAAGGCGATCGACTCGCTGCTCAACTACGAGACCGTGAAGTATTTCGGCGCCGAGGCGCGCGAGGCGCAGCGCTACGACAAATCGGTGGAGCGTTACGAGGAGGCGAGCATCCGCACCTACACCTCGCTCGCGGTGCTCAACACCGGGCAGGCCGTGATCTTCACCCTGGGTCTGACCGCGACCATGCTGATGTGCGCGATCGGCGTACGCAACGGCACCAACACCGTGGGCGATTTCGTGCTGATCAACGCCATGATGATCCAGCTGTACCAGCCGTTGAATTTCATGGGCATGGTCTATCGCGAGATCAAGCAGGCGATCATCGACATCGAGAAGATGTTCAACGTGCTGGGCAGAGAGGCGGAGATCAAGGATGCGCCGGACGCGAAGCCGCTGGTCATCTCCGCCGGCACGGTGCGCTTCGAGGACGTGCGCTTTGCCTACGAGCCGACGCGGCCGATCCTGAAAGGCATCAGCTTCGAGGTGCCGGCCGGCAAGACCATCGCGATCGTCGGTCCGTCGGGCGCAGGCAAGTCGACCATCTCGCGGCTGCTGTTCCGCCTGTATGACGTCTCCGGCGGCAAGATCTTGATCGACGGCCAAGATATCCGCAACGTTATGCAGGCCAGCTTGCGCGCGTCGATTGGCATGGTGCCGCAAGATACCGTGCTGTTCAACGACACCATCCGCTACAACATCCGCTACGGCCGCTGGGACGCCAGCGATGCCGAGGTCGAGGAGGCGGCGCGGCTGGCGCAGATCGACCATTTCATTCGCATGGCGCCGAAGGGCTACGAGACCCAGGTCGGCGAGCGCGGCCTGAAGCTGTCCGGGGGCGAGAAGCAGCGCGTCGCGATCGCGCGCACCGTGCTGAAGGCACCGCCGATCCTGGTGCTGGACGAGGCGACGTCGGCGCTCGACACCCATACCGAGCACGAGATCCAGGGCGCGCTCGATCGCGTGGCGAAGAACCGCACCTCGCTGGTGATTGCGCACCGGCTTTCGACCATCGTCGGCGCCGACGAGATCATCGTGCTGGACCAGGGCCGCATCGCCGAACGCGGCACCCACGCGAAACTGCTCGCGCAGGGCGGCCTCTATGCCAGCATGTGGAACAGGCAGCGCGAAGCCGAGGCGGCGCGCGAGAAACTGGCCAAGATGGCCGACACCAGCACGGCGCCCAACCGGGAGCCGCCGCCGGTCGATGACACCCTGACGACGCCCGCCGCGGCGGAGTGAGCTTGTCTCCGATCCCAACTCTGGCCTAAACAAGCCCGCGCGACGACCCGCGCCATTAACCCCAAGCGGCAGATAGCGATGTCCATTCTCGATTCGATCCAGCGTCAGATTCCGCCGATCCACAAGGAGGGCTATCCCTTCATCGGCGGCTTTGCACTGGCAAGCCTGATCCTGTTCTGGCTGTGGTCGCCTCTGGGATGGATCGGCACGATCCTGACGGTGTGGTGCGCGCTGTTCTTCCGCGACCCCGTCCGCGTGACACCGGTGCGCGAGGGGCTGGTGGTGTCGCCGGCCGACGGCCGCGTCTCGATGATCACCATGGCGCTGCCGCCGGCCGAGCTCGGCCTCGGTGACCGGCCATTGCCGCGCATCTCGGTGTTCATGAGCGTGTTCAACTGTCACGTGAACCGCAGCCCGATCGCGGGCAGGGTGGATCGCATTGCCTACCGGCCCGGCCTGTTCATCAACGCCGAGCTCGACAAGGCGAGCGAAGACAATGAGCGCAACTCGCTGGTGATCACGACGCCCAATGCACGGATCGGCGTGGTCCAGATCGCAGGCCTCGTCGCCAAGCGCATCGTCTGCTTCGTCAAGGAGGGGCAGGCGATCGGCGCCGGTGAGCGCTTCGGCCTGATCCGCTTCGGCTCGCGGCTCGATGTGTACCTGCCTGTCGGCACCAAGGCGCTGGTCTCGGAAGGGCAGACCGCAATCGCCGGAGAGACCATTTTGGCCGACCTCGCCGGCGACGACCCGAGCCGCGCCTATCGCGCCAATTAACCAATAGTCGGTGCTTTGGACCCTCCGCCGCAATGGCGGAGGGGGGCGCGGCTTGCTATATCTCGCCTTAAGATAAGGACGAGCCATGACGCCCTACGACTTCAAGGATCCCGATGTCCGCCGCCGGCGGTTCCGACCGATTCCGGTGCGGATGCTGGTGCCCAACGTCATCACGCTGCTGGCGATCTGCGCCGGCCTGACCTCGATCCGACTATCGATCGAGGGGCGGATGTCGCTCGCCGTCTATGCCATCGTGTTCGCAGCCGCGCTCGATGGCATCGACGGCCGCATCGCGCGCATGATCAAGGGTCAGTCCAAGTTCGGCGCCGAGCTCGACAGCCTCGCCGACTTCGTCAATTTCGGCGTCGCGCCCGGCCTGATGCTGTATTTCTGGCAGTTGCACGAGCTCGGCAATGCCGGCTGGATCGCCGCCATGGTGTTCGCGATCTCCGGCGGCCTGCGACTCGCGCGCTTCAACGCCACGATGGATGATCCGAACAAGCCGGCCTTCGCCGCCAATTTCTTCACCGGCGTGCCGGCGCCCGCGGGCGCGATCACGGTGCTGCTGCCGATCTACGTTGCTTTCCTCGAGCTCGGCCGGCTGCCCGCAGCGGTGACGGCTGCCTATACGCTGCTGATCGCCTTCCTGATGGTGTCGCGCCTGCCGGTGTTCTCCGGCAAGACCAAGCGCATGCGCGTCCCACCCGAACTGGTGCTGCCGGCCTTCGTCGCGGTGATCGTCTTCATCGCGCTCCTGATCGCCTATCCCTGGCATGTGCTGTCGATCGGCACGGTGCTGTATCTCCTCGCTTTGCCGCTTGGCTACAAATCCTATCGCGACCAGGCGCGCGCGATGGAAGCCACCGCGCCGTCAGGAGCCGAAGTTCCGTCGCCGCCGTCGGCGCCGACGCTGGCGAATTTGTCGGAGCGGCCGCACGACGACGAACGGCCCGGACGGCTGCACTGAGCGGCCCCGCGCGGATATCTGCCATGAGGCCCGCCTGAGTTGGGTCGAAGCCTGATCTCGGCTATATCGCCTGTGCCGGCGGCATCGCGTCAATCAGCCGCCAATCTGGGAGAGAACGCCGTGACTGATACCGCGACCGGGCCGCTGCCTGCTTCCGTCCTCGAGGCGCTGGGCCGCTACGACACGCCGACGATCTGCAATGCCATGGAGATCGTGGCGCCCGAGCGCCGGCTGATCGGCTACACCACCAAGCAACTGGTCTGTCCGTTCCCAGACCTGCCGCCGATCGTCGGCTATGCCCGCACGGTCACGATCCGTTCAGTGCTGAAATCATCGCTCCCGGCTGAAGAGCAGTCCAAGCGTCGGATCGAATATTACGAATATGTCGGCACCGGCCATGGCCCGCGCATCTCGGTGATCCAGGACATCGACGGGCCCGACGTCGGCTATGGCGCGTTCTGGGGCGAGGTGCAGAGCAGCGTGCACAAGGCGCTCGGCTGCCTGGGCGTGATCACCGACGGCTCGATCCGCGACATCCCGCAATGGGCTCCGGGCTTCCAGGCGCTCGCCGGCTCGATCGGCCCGTCGCATGCCTGGGTGCATGCGGAAAGCTTTGGCGGCGAAGTGCGCGTTGCCGGCATGACCGTGAAGTCCGATGATCTGATCCACGCCGACCGGCACGGCGCCATCGTGATCCCGCTCGACGTCGCCGCGAAGCTGCCGGAGGCTGCCGAACTCTGCGGCCGCCGCGAGACGCCGATCCTGGAGATCGCCCGCAGCCCCGACTTCTCGCTGGAGAAGCTGAAGGCCGCGCTGAAGCGCTCGGCGGAAATCCACTAAGCGCGTGGTTGAACGACCTACGGCCGGGACGCCGGCCGTGGGGCGCCTTGTTCCGCCAGGAACAGAGCCGCCTGGTCCGGCTCACCGAACACAGCGGCGGCGCATCCGATCAAGGTGAAGCCGCCGGCAAGGTCCCAGAGCGTGATGTCTTCGGCATTGTCCGGGAGGTGGATCAATCGCGCTGCGATCACCGCGAAGGCGGCTTCGACAAAGAGCAGGATGCTGAAGGCCGGCAGGACGAGCTCCGGCTCGAGCAGGTGGAACGCCAGCGCCGCGGGCAGCGCAGTGAGAAGGCCGAAGAGCGTCAACATCGCGATGGCTCCCGCGATCGAGCATGCCGCCCCGCTTCAGGATAGCAATTCATCCTTCGTCCCGGATGTGGCGGAGGGCCGCAGCGGACGTGACGTCGTGGCGCGCCGGCTCATGGTTAGCGAAGTGTTGAAATTTCCCATCGCTGGACGGCAATCGCAGCGGCGCGCAGAACACTGTCCGGACTTAACCTTTACGCGGCTTTAAGGGCGGCGCTCTAGGGTTCCGATGCGGTTCGGGGTTGGGCCGCGCCAGCGGCCAGGACGGCCGTTGTTGCGTTCGCGGTTGGAGTCTCCCATGGATATCATGACGGGCGTTGGGCTCACGGCGGGCATCATCGTCATCACCGCGATGATCCTCATGGGCGGCGACCTGCACATGTTCATTTCCGAACATGCGATGATCATCATCTTCGGCGGCTCGATTTCCGCGACCATGATCCGCTTTCCGCTTTCAGCGCTGCTGCACGGCCTTCCGCTCGGCGCCAAGTTCGCCTTCACCATGAGCCGGCTGTCGGCGCACGATCTCGTCGACGAGCTTGCCCGCATCGCCGAGATCGCCCGCAAGCAGGGCCCGGTGGGTCTCGAGAAGGTTGAGACCGACGAGCCGTTCCTCGCCAAGGGCATCCGCTACGTCGCCGACGGCTACGACCTCGACTTCATCCGCGACAATCTCGAGCGCGACCGCGACAACTTCCTGATGCACCTCGACGAGGGCAGCAAGATCTACCGCGCCATCGGCGACTGCGCCCCGGCCTTCGGCATGATCGGCACCCTGATCGGCATGGTGCAGATGTTCGCCAACATGACCGACCCCTCCAAGCTCGGCCCGTTCATGGCGACCGCGCTGCTCGCCACGCTCTACGGTGCGCTGGTTGCGAACCTGTTCTGTCTGCCGATCGCCGACAAGCTGCATGGCAAGCTGCTGGATGAAGAGACCAACCGCACCCTGATCATCGACGGCATCCTGATGATCCGCGACTCCAAAAGCCCGACCTTGGTGCGCGAAATGCTGCTGGCCTACCTGCCGGAGAAGCATCGCCACGCCGAGGGTGAACCGGTGCCGGCCTGATCGTGCGCACCAGGATTTAGGTCATGGCGAAGAAGAAACGCGGGGATGCGCATGGCGGCGGTCACGGCTGGTTCGTGACTTTCGCCGACCTCATGGGCCTCATGATGAGCTTCTTCGTGATGCTCGTCGCGTTCTCCACGCAAGACGCCAACAAGCTGAAGATCGTTGCAGGGTCCATGCGCGACGCCTTCGGCGTGCAGAGCGAAGCGCGCTACGCCGGCATCGTCGAGTCTGACGGTCTGCCGACGCGTCCGCGGCTGAAGAATGTCGATCACATTCAGCCCGAGGACGCCTCGAACACGCCGACACCGGATCAGGAGGACCGCGACCGCACGTCGGGGGCCAAGGTCAAGGTCGACCGCAATTTCGCGCTGGCGGCGGCCTCGTTGCGCCAGGCGTTGCAGGACATGCCGGAACTGACCGAGATGTCCAAGCACATCATGTTCGAGGAGACCAAGCAGGGCCTCAACCTGGAGATCGTCGACCAGGATGGCCGCTCGATGTTCGCCGACGGCTCCAAGGTGCCCTATGACCGCACCCGCCGCCTGGTCGAGAAGCTCGCGATCCCACTCAAGGCCACGCCGCTCCGCGTTTCCATCGCCGGTCACACCGCGGCGGGCTTCGTGCCGACCCGCAGCGACTACGGCGCCTTCGATCTGTCGGCCGACCGCGCCAATGCCGTGCGCCAGATCCTCGAACGCGAGGGCCTGCCGCCGTCGCACTTTTTCGCCGTCTCGGGCAAGGCGGACACCCAGCCGCTGTTTCCGGACGATCCCTCGCTCGCCGCCAACCGGCGGGTGACCATCACGCTGATGCGCGAAGATCCGCCGCTGCCGCCGAATCTGAAGCCGTGAGCATGATCCGCACCCGAAGGGCCTCGTTTGCGCAAAGTAGGCACCGGTTTTCCCGACGAGATCATGCTCGGAAAATAGGCCCCTTGCGTTACCATCTTACCTGAGGCATGTCGTCGCGCAGGCGATGAACGTTGCTGCGGCGTCACAGCTTCTGTCCCGGTGCCTGCTATGGTGGAGGCCGATTGACAGGCGCGCGGGAAGCGTCAAAAGGCGCCGGATCAAATTCAGGGACCAAGCGTTTTCCACCCTCATGACGGCGAGCATCACATCGACCGAGACTCAGGATGTGCAACCGGTCACATCAGGCTTTTTGGCCCTTACGCTCGGGAGCATCGGCGTCGTCTTCGGCGATATCGGCACCTCGCCGCTCTATGCTTTCCACGAGGCGGTCAGGGGCGCGGCCCATGGCGAGCCGGTCTCACGCGTCATCGTGCTCGGCGTGCTCTCGCTGATCCTGTGGGCACTGCTGATCGTCGTCACTGCGAAATATGTCCTGCTGTTGCTGCGCGCCGACAATAACGGGGAGGGCGGCACGCTCTCGCTGATGGCGCTCGGCCAGCGCGCGCTCGGGCGGCGGAGCTGGTTCCTGCTCGCGCTGGGCGTGGTCGGCGCCTCGATGTTCATCGGCGATTCCATGATCACGCCGGCGATCTCGGTACTCTCGGCGGTCGAAGGCCTGAAGCTCGCAACTCCCGCGCTCGAGCACTATGTCGTGCCGCTCACCGTCCTCATTCTGGTGCTGCTGTTCGCGGTCCAGAGCAAGGGGACCGCACTGGTCGCCTCGGCATTCGGGCCGGTGATGGTGGTCTGGTTCACGGCCATCGCCGTGATGGGGGCCGTCCATATCGTCGATGACCCCTCCGTGCTGGCGGCGATCAATCCCTATTACGCGGTGCAGTTCGTGCTGTCACACGGCACGATCGGCCTCGTGACACTCGGCGCCGTGTTCCTGGCGGTGACGGGGGGCGAGGCGCTGTACGCCGATCTCGGCCATTTCGGCCGCAAGCCGATCCAGTCGGCCTGGATGTTCTTCGTGCTGCCCGCGCTCCTGATCAACTATTTCGGGCAGGGGGCGCTGGTGCTGTCCGATCCCAGCGCGATCGAGCATTCCTTCTATCGCATGGTGCCCGAGAAGCTGGTGCTGCCGTTGGTCGGGCTTGCGACGGCCGCAACCGTGATCGCGAGCCAAGCGGTGATCACCGGCGCCTATTCGCTGGTCTATCAGGCCGTGCAGCTCGGCCTCCTGCCGCGTTTCGAGGTGCGTTACACCTCCGAATCCCATGCCGGCCAGATCTATCTGCCGCGTGTCAACCGCCTGCTGCTGATCGGCGTGATGCTGCTGGTGCTGCTGTTCCACACCCCCAGCAATCTGGCCTCGGCCTACGGCATTGCGGTCTCAACCACCATGGTCGCCGACGGCATCATGGGCTTCGTCGTGATCTGGAAGTTGTGGAATTGGCGTGCGGCGGCGGCCGCGGCCGTCATCATGCCCTTCGTCGTCGTCGATTTGAGCTTCTTCAGCGCCAATCTACTCAAGCTGCTCGAGGGCGCCTGGGTGCCGCTGCTGTTTGGCGCGGCAATGGCTGGGACGATCTGGACCTGGCGCAAGGGCTCTGGAATTCTGATGCAGAAGACGCGACGGATCGAGGTGCCGCTGGACGATCTGATCCGCAGCCTGGAGAAGCGGCCGCCGCACATCGTCAAGGGCACCGCCGTATTCCTGACCAGCGATCCCGCTTTCGTGCCGACCGCGCTCCTGCACAATCTCAAGCACAACAAGGTGCTGCATGAGCACAACGTGATCCTGACCATCGAGACCGCGCATACGCCGCGGGTCGATCTGTCGGAGCGATTCAGGATGGAAAAGATCAGCGACAAGTTTTCCAAGGTCCGCTTGCGCTTCGGCTTCATGGAGCAGCCGAACGTGCCCAAGGCGCTCGCGATCGCGCGCAAGCAGGGCTGGCAGTTCGACATCATGTCGACCTCGTTCTTCGTGTCGCGAAGGTCGCTGAAAGCCTCGGCGCAGTCGGGCATGCCGCTCTGGCAGGATCACCTATTCATCGCGCTGAGCCGGTCGGCCAACGATGCAACCGACTATTTCCAGATTCCCACCGGGCGGGTGGTTGAAGTCGGAACCCAAGTCACTATTTGAACGCAACTGGTGAATCCATGCAAAATTAGCATGGCTAGGGCCCGAAATCGGGCTAGGCTATGCCGGCAGCGCAGGACTATAAGCCGCGCGCTTTTGCGCCGTTGTGCCGTGAAGCATTGTCGAGGCCATAGGGCTCTTCCATGACCAGTGACGTAGCAGTTCCCGCCCCGGAGACGGCGGCGGCCAACGGGCATGGCGAGGCCCATACCACCGCCGGTTTCGGCGCCCTGACGCTCGGCAGTATCGGCGTCGTCTATGGCGATATCGGCACCAGTCCGCTCTACGCGTTCCGCGAGGCGGTGATGGCGGCCTCGGGCGCCGAGGGCTTGCCGACGCCGGCGGCCGTGCTCGGCGTGCTTTCCCTGATCCTCTGGGCGCTCATCGTCGTGGTGACGCTCAAATACGTGGTGATCCTGCTCCGCGCCGACAACAACGGCGAGGGCGGCACGCTGGCGCTGATGGCGCTGGCCCAGCGGGCGGTTGGCACCGGCGGGGCGACCATCGTCCTGCTCGGCATCATCTCTGGCGCCCTGTTCTACGGTGATGCCGTGATCACGCCGGCGCTCTCGGTGCTGTCGGCGATCGAGGGCATGAAGGACGTCACCCTGACATTCGAGCCTTATATCGTTCCGCTGACCGTCGTGATCCTGGCCGGTCTGTTCGCCGTGCAATCCCGTGGCACGGCGCGCGTTGCCGCCTTTTTCGGCCCGATCATGTGCGTGTGGTTTGCGGTGCTTGCGGCCGCGGCGATCCATCCGATCATCCAGCAGCCGCAGGTGCTGCTCGCGCTGAACCCGCTCTATGCCGTGTCCTTCATGCTGCACCATGGCATCATCGGCTTCGTCACGCTGGGCGCCGTGTTCCTGGCCGTCACCGGCGCCGAGGCGCTCTATGCCGACCTCGGCCATTTCGGCAAGCGGCCGATCCAGTTCGCCTGGCTCTCTATCGTGCTGCCGTCGCTGGCGCTGAACTATCTCGGGCAGGGGGCGCTCGTCCTCAGTGACCCCGGCGCGATCGTGAGCCCGTTCTTCCAGCTCTTCCCGCAAGGCTTTGTTCGCGGCACCATGGTCGTGCTGGCCACTGCCGCCACGGTCATCGCGAGCCAAGCCGTCATCACCGGCGCCTATTCGTTGACGCGGCAGGCGATCCAGCTCGGGCTGCTGCCACGCTTTGAAATTCGCCATACGTCGGAAGCCCATTCCGGCCAGATCTTCATCCCGCGCATCAACCAGCTGTTGCTGGTTTTCGTGGTCCTTCTGGTGCTGCTGTTCCGCTCCTCGTCCGCGCTCGCCTCCGCCTACGGTATCTCCGTCACCGGCACGATGGTGGTCACGGCCATGATGGGTTTCGTCGTGGTCTGGAAGGGGTGGCGGTGGTCGCCGCTCGCCGCGGGCGCGCTGATTGCGCCGTTCCTGTTCCTCGACCTGACCTTCCTGACCGCCAATCTCTTGAAGGTCTTCGAGGGCGGCTGGGTGCCGCTGGCGCTCGGTGCGGTCATGATCATCCTGATGTACACGTGGCGGCGCGGCAGCCGGCTCTTGTTCGAGAAGTCGCGCAAGCTCGAGTTTCCGCTCGCCGACCTGGTCGCCATGCTGGAGAAGCGGCCGCCGCAGCGGGTGCCGGGTACCGCGGTGTTCCTGACCTCGGACCCGCTCAGCGCGCCGACCGCGCTGATGCATAGTCTGAAGCACTACAAGGTGCTGCACGAGAAGAATGTCATTCTCACCATCGAGACCGCGCAGACCCCGCGGATCGATCCGGCGGACCGGGTGAGGCTGGAGCAAATCTCACCAACCTTCTCCAAGGTGACACTGAAGTTCGGCTTCATGGAATCGCCCAACGTGCCGAAGGCGCTGGCGATCGCCCGCAAGCTGGGCTGGCAGTTCGACATCATGTCGACCTCGTTCTTCCTGTCGCGAAGGGCGCTCAAGCCCGCCGCCCATTCCGGCATGCCGCGCTGGCAGGACCGGCTGTTCATCTCGCTCAGCCGCGCCGCCAACGATGCCACCGACTATTTCCAGATCCCAAGCGGCCGCGTCGTCGAGGTCGGCACGCAGGTGACGATTTAGCTTTCAGCCGGGGCTCCATCCGTCGCCATCGCTGTCATCGCCCGGCCGATGTTTCGACCGGGCGATCCAGTACTCCGAAGCGCCCGTGATTCACCGAGCAGCGGCGGCGTACTGGATTCGCCGCTTGTCGCCTACGCTAAAGCTTCGGCGCCCCTGGACCTCAACCCCGGCGAAGCCTTGGCGTAGCCGGGTCGCGGGGAATGACACCGAAGGAATGGTGAGAACTGAAACGGAATCTCCGGGCATAGACCCCGAAAGCCGGACTTCAAGTCGCTGCGATTTAGCTTTAACTTGCGCCGCGCGGCTCAAGCCCTTGTGGCGCTTGATTTTCGTTTCCCGAGAGGCGAGGTTGCCGCCGGCCGGGATCGCCCGGCATGCGCCTTGCGACGTTGGAGGATGAAGTGGCAAACCAGGTACAGGATCTGACCCCGGACGAGGTCTCCAAGGGTGTCGCGGAAGGGCGCTATCTGCTCGTCGACGTCCGTGAGCCGAATGAGGTTCAGGCCGAAGCCTATCCCTATGGCGTCGTGGTTCCGCTCTCGACCTTCGATCCGAAGGCGATTCCCGACCCCGCGGGCAAGGAGGTCGTGTTCGCCTGCCGTTCGGGCAAGCGCTCGGTGACGGCCTCGCTCGCGGCGCAGGCGGCGGGCCTGCCTTACGACAAGCATCTGGCCGGCGGCATGCTCGGCTGGAAGGCGGCGGGTCTTCCCAGCAAGGTCGGTGGCTGATCGGCCCGATGTCCAAAAGCTCGTCCTTGAACAAGGTCTTCGCCGATCTTCCCGTCACCATCTTCGAGGCGATGTCGCAGGCCGCGCGCGACAACAATGCCATCAATCTCGGCCAGGGATTCCCCGACGATCCCGGGCCTGAGGACATCCGGCGCGCCGCGGCCGAGGCCTCGCTGAATGGCTACAACCAGTACCCCTCGATGATGGGCCTGCCGGAGCTGCGCCAGGCGATCGCGACCCATTACGGCCATTGGCACGGCCTCAAGCTCGATCCGATGAGCGAGGTGATGGTCACGTCCGGCGGCACCGAGGCGCTGACCTCGGCTATCCTCGCCGTGGTTCAGCCCGGCGACGAAGTGGTCTGCTTCCAGCCGGTCTATGATTCCTATTTGCCGATCATCCGTCAGGCCGGCGGCATTCCGCGCCTCGTCCGCCTCGAGCCGCCCCATTGGCGGCTGAATGAGGACATGCTGAAAAGCGTGTTCAATTCAAAGACCAAGGCGGTGCTCTTCAACAATCCCTTGAATCCCTCCGCGGTGGTCTATCCGCGCGAGGATCTCGAACTGCTGGCGCGCTACTGCCAGGAGTTCGACGTCATCGCGATCTGCGACGAGGTCTGGGAGCACGTCACCTTCGACGAGCACAAGCACATCCCGCTGATCACCATTCCGGGCATGCGCGAGCGCACCATCAAGGTCGGCTCGGCCGGCAAGATCTTCTCGCTCACGGGCTGGAAGATCGGCTTCGTCTGTGCCGCGCCACAGCTCTTGCGCGTCGCCGCCAAGGTGCACCAGTTCCTGACGTTCACCACCGCGCCGAACCTCCAGGCTGCCGTCGCTTACGGCCTCGGCAAGTCCGACGACTACTTCCTGTCGATGCGCCAGGATCTGACGCGGAGCAGGGACCGCCTGACCAGGGGGCTGGAGAGCCTCGGCTTCCCCGTGCTGAAGTCGCAGGGCACCTACTTCCTCACCGTCGACCTGTCGCCGCTCGGGCTGAACGAGAGCGACACCGAGTTCTGCTGGCGCATCGTGAAGGACTACAAGGTCGCCGCGATCCCGGTCTCGGCCTTCTACGAGCAGGACCCGGTGACATCAGTGGTGCGCTTCTGCTTTGCCAAGAAGGACGAGACCCTCGACACCGCGCTGGAGCGGCTGTCGGACGCGGTGCGTGGACGCAAGAGGTAGACCAGTGATGACGAACGTCAGCCGCTCGAGGTTTCGTCTTGCCATCGCCGCAGCGCTGACGTTGTTCTCCGCTCCTGCAGGCGCGGAGGAGCGAGTCGTCAACTTCTACAACTGGTCCAACTACATGGCGCCGGACGTCCTTGAAGCCTTCACCAAGGAGACCGGCATCAAGGTGGTCTACGACACCTTCGACGCCAATGAGACGCTGGAGACCCGCCTGATGGCCGGCAAGTCCGGCTACGACGTCGTGGTGCCCACGGCTTACTTCCTGCAGCGCCAGATCAAGGCGAACATCTTCCAGAAGCTCGATAAGACGAAGCTGCCTAACCTCGCCAATGCCTGGCCGATGGTGACGCAGCGCCTCGCCACCTATGACCCCGGCAACGTCTACGCCGCCAACTATATGTGGGGCACGACGGGCATCGGCTACAACGTCGCCAAGATGAAGCAGATCCTGGGTGCCGACGCGAAGATCGACAGCTGGGACGTCGTGTTCAAGCCGGAGAACCTGGCAAAATTCAAAGACTGCGGCGTGCACATGCTCGATTCCGCCGACGATATCTTCCCGGCGGCGCTGAACTATCTCGGGCTCGATCCGAATTCGACCAAGCAGGCGGACCTGGAGAAGGCCGCCGATGTCGTGGCAAAAGTCCGCCCCTCCGTGCGAAAATTCCACTCGTCCGAATACTTAAGCGCGCTCGCGACCGGCGAGATCTGCTTCGTCGTCGGCTGGTCCGGCGACATCATGCAGGCGCGTGCCCGCGCGGCCGAGGCCAAGAGCGGCATCGAGATCGGCTACGCGATTCCGAAGGAGGGCGCGCAGATGTTCTTCGACAATCTCGCGATCCCCGCGGATGCCAAGAACGTCAGCGAAGCCTACGAGCTGATCAACTATCTCTACCGCCCCGACGTTGCCGCCAAGAACTCGGACTTCCTGTCCTACGCCAACGGCAACCTCGCGAGCCAAAAGTTGGTCGACCCGAAGATTCTGAACGACAAGAACATCTATCCCGACGAGGCGACGCTCGCAAAGCTGTTCGTCATCACGGCGCGCGAGCCGGCGACCCAGCGCATCATCAACCGGCTGTGGACCAAGGTGAAGACGGGGCGGTAGGCGGCTTGGGAGCCGACCCGACAAACGAAATTCCGCAAAACAACCCCATGCACAGTAGAAACGCCATCTGCGGGTTGCCGGCGGTGGCGGTGCTTAAGTCGCGATCCGGCTTGGCTTAATCGACGTGCGGGCGCAGCGCGAGAGCAAGGCGCTTCCTACCACTCATACCGCACCGTGCCCTTGCCGGTGTAGGTCTGCGTGCTGCGCGAGAATTCGCCCTCGACGGTGCCTGCGAGCGATAAGCCGTTTTTCCATTTCATTTCGGCCCGGCCGCCGGCCAACGCTGAGTCGGCGGCGGGACGCGCGCCGCTGACGGTGAAGGCAGCGCCCGGCAGCGTCTGGAAGGCGGCGTTCACGAGACGGCTGGTGTTGGTGTCGTGCGCCCAGGCGAGCCGGCCGCGCAGCGTGAGCACGCCGTTATCGACCAGGAAGCGCTGGTCGGTGCGGGCGCCGAGCTCGGTGCGGACATTTGTTGTGTCCTGCGCGGTGTAGGACAGCGCGAACTGGTTGCTGCCGGCGATCGCGGTCTCGCCATAGCCGGGCAGGTGGAATGTGGTGACTTGTGCGGCCGCGTAGGGCGTCACGCCGAAGCTGGAGGCGCGGATTGGTGCGAAGCGCCAGCCACCTTCGAGGCGGCCCGAGAAGGTGCTGGCCTTGAAATTGGCGGTGAGCTTGTCGGTGCCTGAGACCGTCACGGTGCGGTCGGTGGTGACGTCCTGCCAGCCATAGGCGAGCGCTGCTGAGATATAGGCGGGCCCAAAATTGTGGCGGCCGTAGAAGCCGGCCTGGAACAGGTCGGCGCGGCCGCTGCCGAGACTGTCGGACAGCGCAAAGTTGTAGCCGGCGCCGCCGAGCGCAAAGCCGACCAGCGTGTTCGGCGATATCCGATAGTCCGCGCCGACCACGGTGCCGTAGATGTGGCTGGTGGTGGTGCTCGAACCTGATGCGGCGTTGCCGTTCAACGTGCTGGCGCCGCCATAGCCGGAGGCCCACACGCCCCAGCGCCGGTCGATGACCTCGCCGCTCGCCTCGCGCGGTGTCACTGCGGCGTAGGCTTCGCGTAGCCCGGCGTCATTTGGTGCGGTGGAAGCGTAGCCCAGCGTCCCGCCATCGCTGGCCGTGCCGCCGCGCTCGCCGTCCGTGCCGCCGCCGCCAAAGGGATCAAGCATGCCGATGAACTGCTGCGTGGCGTTGAACGAGGCCTGCGTGCCGGCGGCGCCGGGCTGGCCGGAGACCTGGCTGAGCCCGTGGTTGAGCTGCGGCTGGCCCATGTTGAGCAGCGCATCGAAGTCGACCGGCGGCGTCGCGCCGCCCTCGACCGCCTTGTTGATGGCGCCGGCGACGTTGCTCTGGTTGGCGCCTGTGCCCGCCGGCAGCACGATCGCGCTGGGATCGAGCACGAGATAGACGTTGTTGACGTCGTAAGTGAGGTGCGGGTTGCGGGTGGGACTGAAGCTGCCGCTCACGCTCAGCCCGGCGAACTTCGTTCCGGCAAGGCCGCCGGTCGCATTGAGAATGGTGTAGGTCTGGCTGCGGAAGCTGCCGGGCAGCGCCACCGCCTGCACGGTGGCGCCGGTCAGCGTCGCGGTGCCCGAGACATTGGTCCGGTCGGCGGCGGTGGCGGAGACTTCCACCCTGTAGAAGCTGCCGGCACTGAAGGCGAGGCTGCCGCTGACGGTGAGGGTGCCGACGGAATTGCCCGGCGCCAGCGTGCCGCCGCTCGCGATCGTCGTGTTGCCGACGATGCCGGTGCCGCCGAGCGTGCCGCCGCTGTTCACGGTGAGGCTGCTGGAGGCGATGATCGAGCCGTTCACCGCCAGCGTGCCGCCGTTCACGATCGTCGCGCCGGTGTAGGTATTCGCGCCCGTCAGCGTCAACGCGCCGCTGCCGACCTTGGTCAGCGCGCCGTTGCCCGCGAGACTGGCGTCGATAATGCCGGCTCGTACGTCGAACAAACCGGACGATGACAACGTGCCGTTGGTTATGCGACCACCCGTCACCGTCACGCCGCCGTCCTGGGTCTGTGCCGTGCCGCCAAGATCGAGCGTGCCACCCGCAACATTTGTGCCGGCACTGCTGGCGCCAAGCGTGCCGGCGCCCGCGATCTTCAGCGTGCCCGCATTGATTGTGGTGCCGCCGGTATACGTATTGGCCCCCGACAGGGTCAGCGTGCCGGAGCCGATCTTCACCAGCGAGCCGCCGGCGCCGTTGATATCGCCGCTCACCTCGGTCGAGAGGTTGTTCGAGCCGACGGTTAGCTCATTGGCGCCGAGCAGGTAAAGGCCAGCGCCCGCGATGGAGCCGGCGCTGATTTTGTTGTCGCCGTTGGGGCCCCCGGTGGGACTGAAATCGACCAAGCTGCTGGCATTATTGATGATGACCGCGTTGCCGGCTGTGCTGTTGGCGAAGAACGTTATACTGCCATTGTTGGTGATGGTCGCGTTGCCGGCAGTGGCGGACCCCGTAGAATGCGATGCCGCCATTGTTGGTGATATTTGCGCTCGCCGCCGTGCTGCTGTCCCGGAAGTACAGAGCATTCCCGTTCGTGATGGTTGCGCCGCCGGCGCTGCTGGCTTCGAGGAAATTCATAGTGCCAAAGCCGACGTTGGAGATCGTGGCGCTGCCCGCCGTGCTGCTGTCCCTGAAGAGCGCGTCATTTTCGTTCGTGATGGTTGCGCTGCCGGCGCTGCTGGTGTTGAGGAAAGTCAGCGTGGCGCCGCTGGTGCTGACGATCGTGGCGTTACCGGCCGTGCTGGTGTCACGGAATTCCAGAGTGCCGGCGCCGTCAGTGGTAATGGTCGCGCCGCCGGCAGTGGAGTTCGCATTGAACGACAGAGTGCTGTCGCTGAAGATCGTGGCGGTGCCCGCCGTGCTGTTGTCCACGAAATGGATGATGGCGTGGTTGGTGATCGCCGAACTGCCGGCCGTGCTTGTGTCGTTGAAATTCAGCGTGCCGCCGTTGGTGATGGTGGCGCTGCCAGCCGAACTGAGATTGTAGAACCCCAAGAACCGGTTGTTGGTGATGATGGCGCTGCCGGCTGTGCTGGTGTCCCAGACGTACAGATAGTAGTTGTTGTTGATGGTGGCGCTGCCGGCCGTGCTGGTGTTCCTGAAGTTCAGAAGACCGCCGTTGGTGATGGTGGTGATGCCGCTGGTGTCGGCGTTGAAGACATTGAATGCGCCCGAGCTGCCGACGTTGACGGTCCCCACAATGGAGCCGACGCCGTCGGCACTGCCGAGCTGTAACGTGCCGCCGTTGATCGTGGTGCCGCCGGTATAGCTATTGGCGCCCGACAGGGTCAGCGTGCCGGTGCCGGTCTTGACCAGCGCGCCGCCGGCGCCCCAGATGATGCCGCTGACCTCGGTCGAGGAATTGTTGGAGCCGACCGTCAGCTCATTGGCGCCGAGGTTGTAAGCGCCGGCGCCCGCGATCGAGCCTGCGCTCAGCCTGCCGTCGCCGTGCGGACCGGTGCTGTTCGAGAAATCGACGGAGCCTCCGACGTTGTTGATAAGGGTGGCGCTTCCGGCCGTGCTGGCATCGAGGAAACGCAGGTTGCCGCTGTTGATGATGGTGGCGCTGCCGGCCGTGCTGTTGTTGTAGAAAGACAGAGTTCCGTTGACGTTGTTGGTGATGGTGCCGTCGCCTGCCGTGCTGAAGTCGTTGAAGAACAGCATGTTGAAGCTGGTGTTGGTGATGGAGGCGTTGCCCGCCGTGCTGTTGCCGAAGAACTGCAGGTAGTTGTTGTTGGTGATGGTGGCGCTGCCGGCCGAGCTGGTGTTGGAGAAAGACAGATCTCCGCCGCCGTTGATGTTGATGGTGACGCTGCCGCCGTTGACGGTGATGCCGGCGCCCGTGAAGTTCAGCGAGTTGCCGACGGCAAACGTGTAGTTCGAGGCGCCGGCATTGAAGGTCCAGCCGCCGACGCTGGCGATCGCAATCACCAGGCTGGTGGTATTGGAGGTACCGAACGAGGCCGTGCCGACAGGCACGAAGCCGCCGTCCCAATTGGCGCCGTTGCCGTAATCGTTGCTGCCGGGGGAGGCGAGCCAGGTGCCGTCCGACGCGGCGCGCGTCGGCCCGGCCGGCAGGGTCCAGGCCAAGGCCAGTGCCGACGACGTCAGCAGCGCGGCCCGCAGGTGGCGGGTCGCTTTGAAATAATCTTTCCCCGTCCTCACCACTTCCCCCAGCACGCGGTCCGAGTCCTCGACCGGATTCTTCGCATCGGGTGGGGATTGGTGTCTTGATAAGGGCTTGGCTCATTTCTGAAAGTTTCTGATATTTGTGTTTCAGACCCGATTTTCGGGCATTTTCGGCAGACTTCCGCTATATGGAGCCGCCTTGAGAGACGTGTTGGGGGATCACTTGCTTCGTTTCGCCGGCTTTGAGCTGGATCAGCAGCGTGCGGAGCTGCGCGGGGCCGATGGCACGCCGATCAAGCTCCGGCCCAAGACTTTCGAGATGCTCCGGCTCTTTGCCGCCAGCGGCGGCCGCGTGCTGAGCAAGCAGGAGCTGATGGAGGCGGTCTGGCCGAACGTCCATGTCGGCGAGGACAGCCTGTTTCAATGCATCAGGGAGCTTCGTACCGCGCTCGGCGACGAGCGGCGGCAGCTGATCAAGCTCGCCTCCGGCGGCGGCTATTTGCTGGCGACGGAAGTCTTGGCGGGGCCCGAACCCGGCCCGGTGCAGGCCGAGCGGACGGCGACGGACCCGACCGGTGAGGTCGCGCCCCTGCCGCCGGTCGAGGTCGCCGCAGTGAGGCCACAGCGCGCCTGGTTCGGCTTGAGTCGGCAGGCCACTGTTGCCGCCGTCGCCGGGCTTTGTGTGATCGTCATGGGGCTCGCGGTTGCTGCGCCCGCGCTGAAGCCGGACCTTCTGTTCAAGCGAACGCCCCCGCGGCTCGCGGTGATGCCGATCGTTGACGACAGCAAGGACGCGCGCGGCGCGGCAATGGCCGCCGAGGTCACCGCGCGCCTCACCGATGGTTTTGCCAGGATCCAGAACATCAGCGTGGTTGCGCCGCGACTGGCGGCCAAGGGTGGCGACGGCACCGGCGCGCCCGCCGCATCATCCGACTACGAGCTGCGCGGCGAACTGGAGCGTCGCGACCGGTCCTGGACGCTGCGTGCGCGCATCATCAAGGCCGCGACTGGCGAGGTCCAGTCGGTCATCGCAGCGTCGGTCGCCGCGGAGGAGATGGATGCGCAGCTCGCGCAGTCGCGCCTCGTCGCAGGCGTCGGTCATGGGCTTGCGCGCCGTCTCAACGAAATTCTGGAGGCGCGCGTGCCGCGCGCCCCGGTCGCGGGAGCGTCGGCCGGCGGCGACAAGGTGGCCGTGGAGCAGGCGCTCGCATCGATCAACCAGACCACGCGCGAGCGTTTTGGCGCGGCACAGGCCATGCTGCAGAAGGCGCTCAGCGACTACCCCGACAATCTCGACATCGCGGTTGCGCTCGCTTCGCTGCAGATGCGCGGCATCCAGATGGTCTGGTTCAGCCCGGAGGAGGCGGTCGCGGTCGAGGCCAAGGCCAACGCGACGCTCGAGCAGGCGCTGCGGTCGAAGCCGAATTCGATTGCGGTGCTCGAGGCCTATTGCCGCTTCCTCAGCGCGACCAACCATTTTGTCGAGAGTCTCGTCACCTGCGCCAAGGCCTTGAGCTTCGATCCGTGGAACGGATCTGCGCTCTATCTGATCGGCCTCGGGCAGGTCTATCTCGGCCGCTTCGACGATGCGCTCGCGACGTTCCTGCAGGCCGATCGTTACGACACGCCGCAGGCCTCGCGCTGGACCTGGCTGCTCGGCGCGGGCATGACCTATGCCTTGATGGGGCGCTACGAGGAGGCGTTGCCCTGGCTACAGCGTTCGATCGCCATCACGCCCGGGACCGGCCGCTCGCACTTCCTGCTTGGGGCCGCCTACCAGAGAACGGGCCGCCTCGAGGAGGCGAGGGCGGCGATCGCCGAGGGATTGAAGCTGCGGCCCGGCACGACCAGACAAAGCGTCTCGCCGCCGATGAAGAACGCGAGCCCGGTGTGTGTCGAGGCCTGGGAGCGTGTCGTGCAGGCCGAGGTGGATGCGGGACTGCCGGAGCAGTGAGGGCGTATGAGCGCCTCGAATTTCTCAATCGCGCATGATGGAAATTTGAGCTAGTATGGGCCTCGAACGCAGCGATTGAGCCCAACTGATGACTGAGCATTCTCGCATCTCGCTCGCACCTGATGTCCTTGCTGGGAAGCCCGTGATTAGTGGGACCCGCATTGCGGTCGAGTTCATCATCGGACTGATGGCAGACGGTTGGAGCGAAGCCGACATTTTGGCCAACTATCCAGGCCTTTCGCGCGAGGACATTCTCGCCTGTCTGGCTTACGCGCGCGATTCCCTTAGCGCCGAACGGGTTCACCCGACCGCAGCTTGAGATGCGTTTCCTCGCGGACGAGAATTTTCCTGGCTCCGCGGTCGATGCACTTCGCGCATCAGGTCACGACGTCATCTGGATCAGAGCTTCGGCGCCTGGTAGCAGCGATCGCGAAGTATTGGCGCAGGCTTCGCACGAACAACGGATCCTGCTCACCTTCGATAAGGACTTTGGGGAATTGGCCAAAGCGTCACCGCTACCGGCCGCATGCGGTATCGTATTATTACGCATCCCTCCGCCGGCACCCGGGCGGATTGGCAAAGTCCTCGCCGACCTAATCTTGGCCCGTGACGATTGGGTGGGCCATTTTTCTGTGATCGAGCCCGGCCGAGTCCGAATGCGGCCGCTGAGCAAATAGCACCAGCGTCTACCGCCACCTTCGATGCAGCCACAGCCACTGCTCGGGATGCTCGCGGACCCAGCCTTCCACGACGCTCGTGATCGCCTGGGTCGTGCCCTGGATGTCGATCCTGCCCTCGGCGTCGCGCACCGGCGGGATCTCCTCGGTCAGCTCGCCGCGGAAGCGGCCGCCGGGCAGGCGGATGATGCGCACGCCGTGGATCGGGCATTCGATCTGGCGTAAGAGGCGCGCCAGCATCGGGTTGGCGCGGGTCTTGCGGCCGAAGAAGGTGACCTCGACACCTGCGGTCAGATACTGGTCGATCAGCATCGCGACGTGCTTGCCGTCCTTGAGCGCCTGCGCGAGCCGCAGCGGCGCATCGCGGCCGGCCGGGATCAGCGTGCCCATGTTGACCTGGCGCATCTCCTGGATGATGCGGTCGGCGGAAGCGATGTTCGGGCGGCGATAGAGAATCGCGGTATCCAGTTCGTGCGCGACGGCGGCGAGCGCCGGCAATTCCCAATTGGCCAGATGCGCGGCGAAGATCAGCGCCGGCTTGCCGTCTTCGCGGATCTGGTCGAACAGCTCGATGCTGCGCGGAGAAATTTCGATCCGACTCTTCTCCGGGACATCGCGGTCGTAGTCCCAGACATGATCGATATGGGCGAACTCGGCGCCGACGCGGCCGAGATTGTCCCAGACGCCCATCAGGATCTGTTCGATCTCCTCCGGCGATTTCTCCGGAAAGGCGGCGGTGAGATTGGCGCGGCCGATGCGGTGCTCGCGCAGGCGCGGGCCGATCAGCTTCACGGCGCGCGCGAAAAAATCCGAGGTCTTGACCGGATCGAAATAGCGCGTGGTGCGCAGCATCGCGACGGTCGCCGCGCCGATCAGACTTCCGCCGAGCGACTTGGCAGCCTCCCGCGCGCGGGCCTTCGTGCTCGCAGTCAGCAGCGCCATGCGTCCGGTCAGGCCGGTTCGCGGGTCAGGATCAACGAGGCGTTCTGGCCGCCGAAGCCGAACGAGTTCGACATCACCGCGGTGACGCGGGCATCGCGCGCCTTGTTGCCGACGACGTTGAACAGGATCGTGGGATCCGGGGTCTCGTAGTTGATCGTCGGCGGAATGCGCTGATGCTCGAGCGTGAGCAGCGAGAAGATCGCCTCCACCGCGCCGGCGGCCGAGATGGTGTGGCCGACCATCGACTTGTTGGAGGTGACCGGAATCTTCTGCGCGAGCTCGCCGAACACGGCCGATGTCGTGTTGAACTCCATCTTGTCGTTTTCGGGCGTCGAGGTGCCGTGCGCGTTGATGTGGTCGATCTGGTCCGGCGTCATGCCCGCATCGGCCAGCGTCTTGTTCATGCAGCCGATGATCGGCTTGCCGTCGGGCGAGGAGCGGGTGCGATGGAAGGAATCGGTGAGCTCACCGCAGCCGGCGATCACGCCGAGGATCTTTGCGCCGCGCGCAGTCGCCGCCTCGTAGCTCTCGAGCACCAGGGCGCCGGCGCCTTCGGCCATCACAAAGCCATCGCGGTTCTTGGAGAAGGGGCGGGAAGCCGCCTGCGGCGGATCGTTCTGGGTCGACAGCGCCGAGAGCAGCGAGAAGCGAACCAGCGCTTCCGGGTTGACGGTGCCGTCGGTCGCGACGCACAGCGCGGCGTCCGTCTCGCCGCGGCGGATCGCCTCGACGCCGAGCTGGATCGAGGTCGCGCCCGAGGCGCAGGCCGTCGACAGCGAGATCGGCGAGCCCTTGGTGCCGAACGTCTCGGCGAGATGGGCTGCGACCGAGCCGAACATGAAGCGATGATGGTAGGCGCTGTACTTGCCGCCGCCGGAAATGCGCAGCAAATCGTCATAGGTGATGTCGAGCTGGCCGACGGCGCGACCGAGTTCGCGACGCTGCGGCCATTCGACCTCGACCGGTGCAACCGCAAGGAAAAGGGGACCCGGGAAATCGGCCTTCGCGCCGATGCCGGCCTGCTCCAGCGCTTCCTGCGTCACCAGCTCGGCCATCCGTTCGGACAGGGCGGTGGAGGAGAACGGATCGACGCTGACGAAATCGACCGTGCCGGCCATCGTGGTCTTGAGCCCGTCGATCGGAAAGCGTGTGATGGTGCGGATGCCGGATTCGCCGGCGACGAGCTTCGCCCAATTGTCGGCCTTGCCGGCACCGAGCGAGGTCATGATGCCCATGCCGGTGACGACGACGACGGGACGCCCGAGTTTGTCGCGTGGTGCAGTCATGTCGATCCCCGCTTGAGCTAACTAAACCGCCTCGACCAGCGCCATGCCTTCGCCGCGCCAGTGTCCGGCTCCCACCACCACGATCTGGGTAGGCGCGCCCTGCATTTCAATCTCGGTCCCGGTTGAATCGTTCGGCGGGAATAGAGCACCACGCGAGATCGACAGCGCAGCGAGCGCGATTCCGAGCGGGAATTGCGTCTCCATGGCGTGGCCGAACACCGTGCCGGTCGAGCGGACCGGGAGGTCGGCATGATTCTTCAGGAAACCGCGTTCTTCCGAGGTCGCGGGCTCGGCGCCGGTCGCTCCCGATATTATCGCGCTCTTACCCTCGCGCTTGGGCAGCTTTCCCCAAAGCTTCTCCAGCGTCGCGGCCATGTCGCCGGGCTGTTTGCGGCGGGCGAGGTCGGCAACGACGCTCGTGAGCTTGGCGAACGGCTTGGCGCCGCGCGCTTCCGCATGCGCCCGCGATTCCAGCACCAGGAACGCGCCGGCCGAGCCGAGCGCAAAGCCGGGATGGTCCTTGCGCGCCCAAACCGGTGCGAACTTGTCCTTCAGATTGAAGTCGCCGAATTCATAGAGGACGAGCAAGTCCTTGCGCTCGCCATTGTGCGAGCCGCCGACCAGCGCGATGTCGCTCTCGCCCGAGGCGATGCGCGCAAGCGCGATGCGGGCCGCATCGGCGCCGGCGACCTCTTCGCCCATGAAGGTACGCGATGTGCCCCCCAGGCCGTGCACGATGGCGATGTTGCCGGCGAGCAGGTTCGAAAGCTGGGCCAGGAACAGCGTCGGCCTGAGATCGCTCATCAGCCGCTCGTTGAGGAAGCCGGGCGCGTTGGCGCCCTTGGCCTCGGCCGTCAGCACGCCGCTGTCGACGTTGAGATCGCGCTCGCCACCGCCGGCGGCGATCACCATGTCGATCTTCGACAGGATGTCCTTGTTGCCCTTGATGCCGGCAGAATCGAGCGCAAGACCGGCGGCATAGGTGCCGATTCGCTGCCAGGCTTCCATCTGGCGCTGGTCGCCCTTCTTCGGGATCTGGTTGTCGAAGGCAACTGGCATCAACGGATGCACCACGTAGGGTGCAAAGCCCTTCTCGTCGACATTGATGCGCTTCTCCTGAAGCGCGGCCCAGTTGGCGTCCAGGCCCTCGCCGAGCGAGGTGGCGAGCCCAATGCCGGTGATCCAGACCTCGGTCTGGCCCGGCTTCGAAGCGGGAGTGTCAGTCATGGCGATACGGCCTGTTGCGGAAATCCGACGCGCTTGGCGATCGCGTCCATGTGGGAGCGCATGTCCGCATTGGGGAAGGGGATCAGCGTGAAAGTGAGCGCCGAATTCGCGCGCAGCTTGCCGCCGACCCTGATCTTGGCCTCGGTCATGGCATAGCCGGAGCCTTCATGGGTGAGGCTCGCCTCGATGCTCATGAGATCGCCGGGGAAGACCGAGCCGCGGACCTTGGCTTCCTTCACGGCGGCCAGGATCGGCATGCGTTCGAACTTGAACACGCCGAGCTGAAGCCAGCCCGAGGCCTGCGCCATCGATTCGATCAGGAGCACGCCGGGCATCAAGGGATAGCCCGGGAAGTGTCCCTCGAAGATGGTGCTTTCCTGCGGAACCTGCGCTTCGACGACGATCGTCTTCTCGTCGACCTTGAGGTCGACGATGCGATCGATCATGTGGAAGTATTCGAGTTGCATGACCGCGCCCTTAGGCGCTCGTGCCCTTGGCCGCAACCAGTTCGTCGATGCGGGCGCACAGATTCTTCAGCACGAAATACTGCTCGGTGGTCGCTTTGCCGTCGTTGACCTCTTGAGTCCACTTTTCCAGCGGCAGCTTGATGCCGAACTGCTTGTCGATCGCGAACGCGATATCAAGGAAATCGAGGCTGTCGATGCCGAGGTCATCGATGGCATGGCTATCCGGCGTGATCGTGTCGCGCGGGATGTCGCAGGTTTCAGCGATGATCGTGGCGACCTGATCGAATGTGGAAGACATCACTAAGCCTTTGATATATTGCGGGTATTTTTCAGATTGTCCAGAGTGGCACGGTGGGCGGGCATCGCGCCCCTGATGACGCCCTCAAACCCCCCTCTGGCCGGGTCGAAAGCCCGTATATCGGAGCGCCGCCCTGAGTTCAATGGAGCCGGGCGGGCCCATGGGATAGCGAGGGACAGGGTTGGGGATGCCGGCTGGGGACCCATTCGGCGAGACGCCGGCGCCGGGCCGGT
The DNA here is from genome assembly GCF_900324035.1 of Bradyrhizobium vignae. Taxonomy (NCBI): domain Bacteria; kingdom Pseudomonadati; phylum Pseudomonadota; class Alphaproteobacteria; order Hyphomicrobiales; family Nitrobacteraceae; genus Bradyrhizobium; species Bradyrhizobium vignae. The sequence continues at coordinate 4,826,830 of NZ_LS398110.1, read as the reverse complement.
CCTAAATATGCGGCGTCGTGATCTTGACGCAGTCGCGGCGGCCCATCAGCACGCAATCCTGGGTCCGACGCAGGTCGGCGATGCTGACGGCGAGCCAGATCCCGATCGCGGTCAGCGCGATGGTGAAGGCCAGCGCCGCGATGTTGGCTAGCATGCGTTGGCGGAAATTGTCGGGCGCGGCGCGGGGCTGCTCGTAGCGCGACAGGTCCAGCCGTTCAGGTGCGACGCGCAGCGGTTGCACGGTGCCGCTGCCGGGCTGGGCCGCCTTGAAAGGCGGGGTGCGCGGCCTGAACTGGAGCACCCGGTGCTCGTCATCAGAGCTTATGGGCCGCTGATTGTTCATGGGGGCGGGGATCACTCCGAAGCACCGATTTAGATAGCACACGTGAGCAGCGCGTTGCAGAAAATCTTCTCAATGCTCGCGTGCATTTGTTGGTCTGCACTATTTGTGCGCAGGGCTGGCGTGGAGCGATCGGGGAACCGGCCGTCGAGCTGGGGGCGGGCGGGTTGCGCTGCAACGACAGGCCCAACGACGGCCACGTGGTTCGTACCCTCGCTCTATCGGTCGACTTGTGATCTCCGCGTCCTTTCCGAACGGATTTTGTCCCGCGAGGGCCCATGGCATAGTCGCGAGAACCCGGACCATCAGCTGCAACCATGCGAGGACCTTTCGATCATGACCAATACGCGCGAGCCGCGAGTGCATCCTGTCCCGATCCTGTCGCTCCGGCCGACACAGATGACGGTCGGCATGCGCGAGGTCAAGGAGAAGCGCAAGCGCTGGCGCGAGCGCAACAAGACGAAGCAGGCCGACCTGCTCGGCAAGCACATGATCCCCGTCGTCTACGGCCCCGACTTGCGCTACTACGTGATCGACCATCATCATCTCGGCCGCGCGCTGCACGATGAAGGCGTCAAGGAGGTGCTGGTGACGATCGTCGGCGACCTCAGGATGGTCGAGCGCGAAGCGTTCTGGGGCGTCATGGACAACAAGCGATGGGTCTATCCTTACGACGCCAAGGGCGAGCGGCGGTCATTCCGCGACCTGCCGAAATCGGTCGCCGACCTCAAGGACGATCCGTTCCGCAGCCTTGCCGGCGAGTTGCGCCGCATGGGCGGCTTCGCCAAGGACACCACGCCGTTCTCCGAATTCCTGTGGGCCGACTTCCTGCGTCGGCAGGTCTCGCGCAAGGCGGTGGAAGCCAATTTCGACAAGGCGCTCGAGAAGGCGCTGGCCGCGGCCAGAAGCAAGGCTGCGGTCTATCTGCCCGGCTGGTGCGGTCCGGCAGACGATGATTAGGGCAGTGGCGCCGTACCGTACCACCACGGCGCATCACATCACGCTCGAGTTGATGCCGAAGCGCTAACGCTCGGTGCGGGATCGCTGGTGCTCACGACGCTCGAACTGCTGAAGCCGCTTTGGGGCCGCCGGCTGCGATTTTAGCCGCTGCCCCGGGGGGGCGTATGCGGCTTTGCCTCTGGCCGGTGCGGATCCTCATTTCCACCGAGAGCGCGGTGCAGCCAGCGCTCGATGCGGCGGCCGACTGTGAGCAGCACGAAGGCGAACGCCAGTGCGACCAGGACGATCTTCCAGTGTCCGGCGCCGCAGGCAATGCCGAGGCAGGCGGCGAGAAAGGTGCAGGCCGCACTGGTCAGGCCGCTCACGCGAAAACCTCGGCTCTCGTGGACGATGACGCCGGCCCCGAGAAAGCCGATCCCGGTCAGGATACCCTGGATCACCCGGCTTGCCGCATCGTTGATTCTGCCGGGCTCAGCGAACTCGACAGCGAGCAGCACGACGGCCGCGGTGGAGAGCCCGACAATGCCGAGCGTCTTCAGGCCGATCGGCTTACCCTGCAGATCGCGATTCAGACCGATCGCACTGCCGGCGAGCGTCGCTGCGCCGAGGCGCAGCAGGATTTCGGGCCAATCGAGCTCGGTCATGTCTTGCCAGTCAGGTCTTCGGCAGCCGTCCCATCAGATAGAACTCCTCGTTTGGGCGCATGCCGGTGAAATTCGCCAGCCGGTTCGACAGCGCGAAGAAGGCGGAGATCGCGGCGATGTCCCAGATGTCGTCGTCGCTGAAGCCGTGCGGCGCGAGCGCGGCGAAGTCGTCCTCGGAAATCCGCTGCGCGTCAGCCGAGACCTTCATCGCGAAGTCGAGCATTGCCTTCTGCCGCGGCGTGATGTCGGCCTTGCGGTAGTTCACCGCGACCTGGTCGGCGATGAGCGGATTCTTGGCGCGGATGCGCAGGATCGCACCATGCGCGATCACGCAATACTGGCACTGGTTCGCCGCCGAAGTCGCCACCACGATCATTTCGCGCTCGGCCTTGGTCAGGCCGCCGTCCTTCTCCATCAGCGCATCGTGATAGGCGAAGAAGGCGCGGAACTCGTCGGGACGATAGGCCAGCGTCAGGAACACATTCGGCACGAAGCCGCTCTTCTCCTGCACGGCGAGAAGACGCGTGCGGATGTCGCCGGGGAGCGTGTCGAGGGCGGGAGCGGGGAAGCGTTGCGCGGCGGTTTTTGTCATGGCATGGATTCCGGCTTGGAGCCGGCAACCATAGTCGATGCGGGCCCCGTGCTCAACTTGGCCCAGCGCTGTCGCCCCTTGGTCCGTCATTGCGAGCGCAGCGAAGCAAATCCAGAATCTTGCCGCGGACGGACGCTGGATTTGCTTCGCTGCGCTCGCAATGACGAGGTTGACGAAAGAGAGTTACCTTATCGCAACGGCTTCTTCAGCAGCGAGAAGCGGTCCGGATCGAGGCCCATCGAGGGTTGCAGCATCGGAGCCTCGACGCTCGAGAGCGTCTTCGCCGGCGGAGCCGAGAATACGGGATCGTTCGGCACGTCGCGCTGCGAGGTGGCGCCGCGCCAGCGTTCGAGCACCGCGCCGACGAAATGCATGTCGTGGCCGGAGGTGACCGACGGCACGCTGGAGATGGTGGCCTCGCCGCGCGGCAATTGGTGCGGCGGCACCTCCTTGAAGCGCAGCCGCGTCGGCAGAGCGACGCCTTCGCCGAACGCCAGCACCTCGCGGGTGCCGAGCGAGGGCACGAAGGATAAGAGGTTCGCGGCGGCATCCGACACCGCGGCGCGCAGCAGCGCCTGGTCGCGGTCGTTGGCAAGACGCATCGTGAACAGCGTGTTGCACTGGGAGATGATGGTGGCGTCGAGCTCGGCGGGGCGCTGGGTGATGAGGCCGAGATAGACGCCGTATTTGCGACCCTCCTTGGCGATGCGCGACACCGCCTTGCGGGTCGGCCCGAAGCCGATGTTGCGGTCGGCGGAGGCGTAGCGGTGCGCCTCTTCGCAGACGAACAGCAGCGGCGAGACGCCATCGCTCCACAGGCCGAAATCGAAGGCCATGCGGCACAGAACCGAGACGACGGAATCGATGACTTCGGCCGGGAAGCCGGCGAGCTGCATCACCGTCATCGGCTTGCCGTTGGCGGGCAGGCGGAACAGATGGCTGATCACCTCGGCCATGGTGTCGCCGCCGACATTGGCGTTGTCGAACATGAAGGCGTAGCGCGGGTCGTTGCGCACGGCCTCGATGCGCGAAATCAGCTTGTGATAGATGATGCGCGAGGAACGGTTCTCGAGCTTGCCCATACGCTCGTCGATCAGCGATAGCAGGTCGACCAGGCGATAAGGGACCGGCGTGTCGACAGTGTAGCCGACCTGCTTGGGATCGATGCGCTTGAGGCCGATGCGGTCTGCGTTCTGGTACTGGGTGTAGACGCCCTTGGCGAGCGGGATCACCTCGGCGAGGATGTCGAGCTCCTCGGGCACGCCGGCGCGGCCGCCGAACAGCACGTCGACGATTTCCTCGAAGTTGAACAGCCAGAACGGCAGCTTCAGGTTCCGCGGGTTGAGCACCAGCGCGCGGTCGCCGAAGCAGCGGCCATACTCGTTGTGCACGTCGAGCAGGAAGATGCGCAGGTTCGGCCGCGCTTTCAGGATCTCGTTGAGCAGGAGCGAGACGCCGGTCGATTTACCGACGCCGGTCGACCCCAGCACCGCAAAATGCTTGGACAGCATTTCCTCGACGTCGACATAGGCGATGACCGAGCGGTCCTGCTGAAGGAAGCCGACATTGATCTGGTCCGAGCCGGTCGGTGCGTAGATCGTGCGCAGCTCCTGGCTCGTGATCAGGTCGACGGCATCGCCGATGGTCGGATAATTGGTGACGCCGCGCTGGAATTTCGGCTTGTCGCCGGCATTGAGGATCTCGCCGAGCAGGTCGACCGAAGCGATGGCGATATAGTTGTCGGAGCTCGACAGATTCTCGCAGGAGACCTCTGTGATCATGGCAACGATGACCGAGCTGGCGCAGCGAATGCTGACGAAGCGGCCGACGGTCGCCCGCACCTCCGAGATCGGCATCCGGCCTTCCGCCAGAAGCCCGACCCGGGCGAGCGATCCGCGAACCGAAATCACGCGTCCAAAGGATGTCACGATTGATGAACCTGGCAAGAGCAAGGGATTTGCCCTGACTATGCGCGGCCGTCGCTGCACAAACGGTTAAACGCCGGGCGCGCTCGCTCCATCAAATCCGCGACAATTCAGCCGATAGGTTTGTTCCTGATGCACATTTGCGGCTGAAATTGACGGAAAATGCTGTTTTCCCAGGTCAACGGATCGAGGGCCAACCTTAAAGGAAGATTTTACCATTCGGGCAGGCGGTTCGGAGCACCCGCCGGTCCGGCCGGGCCCGCCCGCCATTTGCAGCTGGGCCTCGCGGGGATTTGTTGACGAGACCTAATCATTTGTACATTAGTACAAATGAGTTCACTGCCATCGGCGCGGGTGGGCGACGTTGCGCCCTGCGTCCAATCGCGCCGTCCGGTACGGCAGATCGCGCCAGGTCCCAGGAGGAAATCATGCAGCCCGAACCGATCCTCGATCTCGCTCATCTCGGCCATATGGAGCTGTTGACGCCCAAGCCGGACGAGAGCCTGAAATTCTTCGTCAACGTGATGGGCATGACCGTGAGCGGACAGAAGGGCGAGTCGGTCTACCTGCGCGGCTGGGACGACTATGAGCGCTATTCGCTCAAGCTCACGGGGTCGAAGACGTCGGGCATGGGCCACATGGCGCTGCGCGCGCGCAGTCAGCAAGCGCTGGAACGTCGGGTTGCCGCGCTGAAGGGCTCCGGTTTCGATATCGGCTGGATCGACGGCGACATGGGGCAGGGGCCGACCTTCCGCTGCCGCGACCCCGATGGCCACATCGTGGAGCTCTATTACGAGACCGAATGGTATCAGGCGCCGCCGGAGCTGAGGCCAGCGCTGAAGAACCAGGCGCAGCGCTTTCCCGCGCGCGGCGTCAATGTCCGCCGGCTCGACCATCTCAACTGCCTTGCCGTCGACATCAAGGCCAACCGCGAGTTCTTCGAGAACTATCTCGGATGCCGTCTCACCGAGCAGATCGTGCTCAATGATGGCCGCGAGGCGGCGATGTGGCTGACGATGTCGAACAAAAGCTACGACTTCGCCTATTCGCTCGACCATTCGGGCGTGCCCGGCCGCTTCCACCATGTCACCTACGCGCTCGACAGCCGCGAGGAGATTCTTCGCGCCGCCGACATCTTCCTGGAGAACGGCGTGCATATCGAGACCGGCCCGCACAAGCACGCGATCCAGCAGACTTTCTTCCTCTATGTCTACGAGCCCGGCGGCAATCGCGTCGAAGTCGCCAATGCCGGCGCGCGGCTCATCCTCGCGCCGGACTGGAAGCCGATCGTCTGGACCGAGGAGGAGCGCAAGAAGGGCCAGGCCTGGGGATTGAAGACGATCGAGTCGTTCCACACCCACGGTACGCCACCGGTGGAGGTGAAGAAGCACGGTTAGAGCAATCTTGCCGACAGCATCGCTCTTTCCGTTCCTTTATCGCACACATTGGGCGTGCCGAACGAGCTCGGCCTGCATGGTTCGAGACGCCCCGCTTTGGCGGGCTCCTCACCATGAGGGTCTGATATCTCGCCGCAAAACGCGACCTCGTCCTGAAGGCCCGCCGCAGGCGGGCGTCTCGAAGGATGGCCGCAGGCGAGCCTCGTGCCATGCTTTTTTCGTATCGCCTTAGTGCGGATACGCTCGCACGCGCGCGATCGTCTCGCGCACGCCGGTCCATGCCGGCTTGTCCGGCGCGAACTGCCTGCGGAGGAAGGTGACGAGCTCCTCGACCTGTGCGTCGCTCAAGCTGTTCCTGAATGCCGGCATGTAGCCGAGGTCGCTCGACGCTGGCTCGGCGATGCCGTGCAGGATCACCTGCACGAGATTGTCCGATGTCGCGCTGTGCAGATTGCTGTTGAGCGCGAGCGAGGGCCGGCTGCCGAACAGCGGCAGGCCGCCGACCTCATGGCACACGGCGCAGGCGCCTTGATAGAGGCGCGCGCCGGTTGAAGAGGCGACGGTGACCTGCGTTGCGCTTTCCAGCCGTGCCGCAAGCGCATCCGGCGTCTCGGCTGCACTGTCGTTGAATGAATTGAGATAGACCGCCATCGCGCGGATGTCCTCATCGGGCAGGGTCTTGAGATCCCTGACGATCGGTGCCATCGGGCCGGCGGCGACGCCGTGATAGCGTGAATGGCCGGTGCGCAAATAGGCGTAGAGCTCATCCTCGCTCCACGGGATCGGCGCGTGCGAGAGCGAGGTCAGCGCCGGCGCTTCCCAGCCCTCGGCGAAGCCGCCGGCGAGATAGGCCTCGCGCTGCTCGGCGCCGAGCGCGTTGCGCGGCGAATGGCAGGCGCTGCAATGGCCGAGGCCCTCCACGAGATAAGCGCCGCGATTCCAAGCTTCCGACTTGGCGGGATCTGGCTTGAACTCGCGCGTCTGGTGGAACAGCGCGTTCCAACCCGCCAGCAGCGGGCGCAGATTAAACGGGAAGGCGAGCGTGTTGGCGGGTGTTGTCGCGCGCACCGCAGGCTGCGCCATCAGGTAAGCGTAGAGCGCTTGGAGGTCGGCGTCGCTGGTCTTGGAAAAATGCGTATAGGGGAAGGCGGGATAGAGCTGGCGCCCGTCGCGATGCAAGCCGTCGCGCATCGCGCGCTCGAAGGCGGGGTAGGACCAGGCGCCGATGCCGGTCTCGACGTCGGGCGTGATATTGGTCGCGTAGATCGTGCCGAACGGCGTCTGAAGCGCACGACCGCCGGCATTGAGCACGCCGCCAATGTTGGTGTGGCACTCCGCACAATTGCCGAGCGCGGCGAGCTGCTGGCCGCGCGCGATCGTCGCCGCGGAATAGACCGACGCATCGGGCCGCGCGATCGGCGCAATGGTGCGGCCCGGCATAAGCGCCGCGCCAACGCCGATCGCGGCGGTGCAGACGGCTGTAACGGCCGCGAAGATGCCGGCGCGTTTGGCGAACGGACTTTGCCAGATGCGAGCCGGCTGCGACGCCGCGGAGGTGGGCAGCGCCTGTGGCGTCGCCGGCGCATCGCCGTGCAAGCCTTTCAGGATTCGCTCAGGCGTGAACGGCGGCTCGCGGAAGCGCACGCCGGTGGCATCGAAGATTGCATTGGCAATCGCTGCCGCGCTCGGCATCGAGGCGGATTCGCCGACGCCGAGCGGCGGCTGGTCCTGACGCGGCAGCATCAGGACGTCGATCTTGGGCACGTCGGGGAATGGAATGATTGGATAGGCGCCCCATTCGCGCGCCGCCACCGCGCCGCGCTCGAACGAGACCTCTTCCATCAGCGCGCGGCTGGTGGACTGGATGACGTTACCGTGGATCTGGTGACGCACGCCATCGGGGTTGATCATCAACCCGGAATCCTGTCCCGCCACGACGCGTGTCACGCTGACCTCGCCGGTCGTCTTGTTCACTGCGACGTCGGCGACCCAGGCCGACCACGCCGCGCCATAACCGGGAAACTTGCTGTGGACGTAGAGCGCATAGGCAAAGCCGCGGCCGTGCACGATCTCGCCGTCCTTCTCCTCGCGCACCGGCCGCGGCGTCCAGCCGGCGCGTTCGGCGACGGCATTGACGAGATCGACGGCGCGCTGATCTTTCAGATAGCGCAGGCGGTATTCGATGGGATCGACGCCGGCTTCGGTTGCAGCCTCGTCGATATACGATTCATGGGCGAAGGTGTTGGGCAACGCCGAGACGCCGCGGAACCAGGAGGCGCGCACGATCGGCGCCATGTCGTGGGCGACGACGCGCATGTGGTCGTAATCGTAAGGCGGGATCGCGGTGCGGTCGCCCATCTGGAGCACGGCGGGATCGGGCGAGATGCGGCCGGTCAGCATCAGCGCCAGCGTCGGTGCGGCGTTCGAGGGATAGCGCGTGGCGAGATCGTAAGCGGCGATGCCGCCCTCGGCATCGAGCCCGCCATTGACGTCGATGAGCTGCGCGGTGCCCTTGGGCTCCCAGGCGTGCTCCTGCTCGCGCGTCAATTGTACGCGGACGGGACGGCCGACGGCGCGCGACAGCAGCAGCGCGTCGGCGGTGACATCGTCGGCGCAGTTGCGGCCGTAGCAGCCGGCGGCCTCCAAGCGGATGACCTCGATCTCGCTCTCGGGACGCTCGATCAGCAGCGCCAGATCGCTGCGCAGCACGTGCGGGTTCTGCGTGCCCGACCACACGCGGATATTGCCATCCCTATAATCAGCGACCGCACAGGACGGGCCGATCGAGGCGTGCATCTGATACGGCCAGATGTAAGTGCGCCGCATCGGCTTGGCCGCGCCTGACATCGCCTTTTCGACCTCGCCCTTGTCGATCAGCGTGCGCGGCGTCGACGGATTGGCGCGCAGCGCGGTCTCGACATCGGCGAGGTCGGTCAGGGTGGGTGTCGGTTTCCAGGCGACCTTGAGCTGCTCTGCCGCGCGGATCGCATTCTCCTCGCGCTCGGCGACGACGCCGACGAAATCGCCGATGCGTACCACCGCCACGAGCCCGGGGATGTCGCGCACCGAGGACTCATCCACCGCGATGAGGCTGGTGCCGACGAACGGTCCGGCATCGACGCCGGCATAGGGCGGCCGCACCACACGACCATGCAGCATGCCCGATACCCGGACGTCGTGCACGAAGGTCAGCTCGGCTGCGGCTTTCGCGGGTAGATCGACGCGCGGCACGGACCGGCCGACGATGGCGTAATCGCCAACGGCCTTCACCATGACATCTTCGGCAAGCTCGAGACGAATCGTTTCGCCGCCGATCAGCTCGCCATAGCTGACGCTGCGGTTGTCGTGGCCGCGCACGAGGCCGTCCTCGATCCTGAGATCGGCGGCCGGCAGCTCCAGCCGCTCGGCCGCGCGCGCGATCAAGAAGTGTCGCGCTTGTGCGGCGGCCTTCCGCAAGGGAACCGCGGTGATCTGGATGGTCTCGCTGGCGATCGTCGCGCCCTGGTTCGGCACCACGGCCGTGTCGCCGAGCACGACCACGACGCGCGCGAAGGAGACGTCGAGCTCCTCGGCGACGATCTGGCCGAGCGCGGTGCGAATGCCGGTGCCGAGATCGACATGGCCGTTATAGGCGGTGACCGAACCGTCTGCGGTGATGCGGACGAAGGTCTCGGATGTGATCTCGTCCACAGTGCGGGCGACGATGAGCGAACCCGATGGCCGCTCAGCTCCATTCCAAACAGGGGCGGCCATCAATCTGCGGCCTCGGCGAGCTGACCCGATGCGCGCATCACGGCGCGCAGGATTTCGACATGGGTGCCGCAGCGGCAGAGATTGTATTGTAACGCCGCGAGCGCCTCCTGCTCGGTCGGCCGCGGATTGATGGCGAGCAACGCCTTGGTGGTCATGATCATGCCGTTGAGGCAGTAGCCGCATTGCGCGGCCTGCTCGTCGATGAAGGCCTGCTGCACGACGTCCGGCTTGTCGCGGGTGCCGAGGCCCTCGAGCGTCACGACGTCGCGGCCGGCGCAGCCGCCGATCGGAATCACGCAGGAGCGCGCCGCCGCGCCGTCGATCAGGACAGTGCAGGTGCCGCATTCGCCGAGACCGCAGCCATATTTGGGGCCGTTGAGCGCGAGGTCATTGCGCAGCACATAGAGCAGCGGCGTGTCCCGCTCTGTTGTGACCTCGTGGATCCTGCCGTTCACAGTGAGGCGGATCGGTGTCTGCGTCATCCTCGTTCCCAAGCCCGCATGAAATTCGATGCCTGGACGATACCGTTTGTACACAAACGTGCAAGCCGTGCATGCCGCACTGCAGCGCGATTGCCTTCTTTGTGGACAGGGCGGATAGGCAAATGAGGTTTTATGCGGCAGCGGCATCTTTTGCGCTGCACCGCCGCTTGACAGGCCCGGGGGACCGCGCGCAACATCGTTCGTATACGAATGATAACTGCAGTGTCCGCCGGCTCTGACATGGTGACTGAAACGACGAGCGCCGTCATCGACAAGATCCGCTGCGATGCTTGTCCGGTGATGTGCTACATCAAACCGGGCGCGGCGGGCGCCTGTGACCGCTATGCCAATCACGACGGCAAGCTTGTCCGGGTCGATCCTCACGTGATCCTGGAACGCACCGTCTCGCATGGCGGCAAGCTGGTTCCGTTCAGTCGCACGGAAGACTGGGACGGCAAGATCGTCCACGAGCCCTCGACTTTTGTGACGGCGATCGGCGCGGGCACGACCTATCCCGACTACAAGCCGGCGCCGTTCATCGTCTCCGCGGAGGTCGATGGCGTCGACATGGTGACCGTCGTCACCGAAGGCATCTTCTCCTATTGCGGCATCAAGGTGAAGATCGACACCGACCGGTATCTCGGGCCGGAGACCGCGACTGTCCGCGCGCAGGGCGAGGCGGTCGGCCATGTCACCACCAGCGAATACGGCTCGCAGATGCTGTCGCTCGGCGGCGTGCATCATCTGACCGGCGGCTCCAAGAAGGAGGGGCGGGTCACCTGCGACACGCTGATGGATCTCGCCAATTGCAAGGCGGTGGAGCTGACCATCGACGGCGGCGCGACCGTGGTGGTGCAGGCCGGGCAACCGCCGATCGTCAACGGCGTCAAGGAAGAGCGCATGCGCGTCGGCTGCGGCTCGGCGACGATCGGCATGTTCGCAAAACAGTGGCACGGCAAGGTCGACGAGGTCGTCGTGGTCGACGACCACATCACCGGCGTCCTCAGCGAGCACCAGGCCGGCAAGCTGCTCGACATCCCCGACACCGGCATCAAGATGAAGGGGCGGCGCTCGACGCCCGGCCGCTATTTCCAGGTCGCCGATCCCGGCACGGGCTGGGGCGGCACCAACATCTCTGATCCCTTGTCGATCCTCGGGCCGTTCGATGCCAAGGAAGCAAAGCCCGGGCTGACCATGCTGATGGTCTCCACGACCGGGGAGCATTCGTCCTATTACGTGCTCGACGAGGCCTTGAAGCCGGTCGAGACTGAAATGCCGGCCGATTTGAAATTCTCGGTCGAGCGCATCCAGGAAAATTGCGAGCCGGCGCTGTGCACGGTGCTGTTCATGGCCGGCGCCGGCGGCTCGCTGCGCGCCGGCGTCACCGACAACCCGGTGCGGCTGACGCGTTCGGTGAAGGATGCGCTGACGCGCGTCACCAGCGGCGGCGCGCCGGTTTATGTCTGGCCCGGCGGCGGCATCACCTACATGGTCGATGTGACGCAGATGCCTTCCGGCGCGTTCGGCTATGTGCCGACGCCGGCGCTGGTTGCACCGATCGAGTTCACGATGAAGCTGACGGACTATGCCGCTCTCGGCGGGCACATGGATTATGTCAAGCCATTGTCCGAAGTGCAGAACGGCGAGGACGTGCGCCAGCTGTCCTGGCAGAACCCGATTCCGGGTCCACGGGCATGACACGGCGCCCGCAAATCGCATTGCTGTCTGATGGGCGGCGGCTGCATTTGCAGGATGGTCCGATCGATCTGATCGTGGAGGCGAGGGGACGCACGGACGAGGTGCGGGCGGCTTATGAGGCCGCGACGCTGCGGTTCACCGGATTGCTCGACGAGCTTTGCGCGGAGCTACCGCAATTGCGGTCCGCCGCTGAGGATCGGACGTCGCTGACGGGCGTTGTGGCGCGGCGGATGCACGCCGCGGTGGCGCCCTATGCCGCTGATTGCTTCATCACGCCGATGGCGGCCGTTGCCGGCAGCGTGGCGGAGGAGATTCTGAGCGCAATGCTGAACGCTGCGACGTTGGATCGGGCTTACGTCAACAACGGTGGCGACATCGCTTTTCATCTCGGCGCCGGTGAGCATTTTTCGGTCGGCTTGATGGATCGGCCTGACCGCGACGGCGTGATGCGGACGATGAGGATCGATGCGGATGACCCGGTGCGGGGCGTCGCGACCAGCGGGCGCCACGGCCGGAGCTTTTCGCTCGGCATTGCCGATGCGGTGACGGTGCTGGCGGCAACCGCTTCGCAGGCCGATGCGGCAGCGACCGTGATCGCCAACGCGGTCGATCTGCCCGGGCATCCGGCCATTGTTCGGCAGCCCGCGAACGAGCTTCAGCCCGACAGCGATCTCGGCGGGCGTCTTGTCACCCGCGACGTCGGTGAATTGTCGCCGAATGATATCGCCGCCGCGCTGGAATCTGGCGCGGAATGTGCACGGCATTTGTTCGATCGCGGATTGATCGAGGGTGCCGTGCTGCGGCTCTGTGGTGATATGCTTGTCATCGGAACCAAGGATATAGAAGAGCAACGAACGCGCCCGCTTGTGCTGGAGAGCGCGGTCTGTGCCTGAACGGGGAAGCGAAACATGAGCGCGATCATCCGCAAGATCGTCACCGTCGTCGAAGAGACGCAGATGGAGATGGGACGGCAGGTCTCGCCGCCGACCCGGCGTGCGGCGGCGATTGCCGTGATCGAAAACCCCTTTGCCGGGAAATATGTCGAGGATCTCTCGCCGCTGATTGCGATCGGTGAGGAGCTGGGCGAGCTCTTGTCGAAGCGCGCGGTGGCCGCGCTCGGCATCGATGGCGCCAAGGCGCAGAGCTACGGCAAGGCCGCGGCCGTCGGCGAAAACGGCGAGCTTGAGCATGCCGCCGCCATCCTCCACCCCAAGATGGGCGCGCCGGTGCGCAAAGTGCTGGGCAAAGGCGCGGCTCTGATCCCCTCGTCGAAGAAGCGCAGCGGGCCGGGCACGACGCTGGACATTCCGCTCGGTCACAAGGACGCGGCCTTCGTGCGCAGTCATTTCGACGGCATGGAGGTGCAGATCAATGACGCGCCGCGTGCCAACGAGATCATGGTCGCAGTCGCCGTCACCGACAGCGGCCGTCCGCTGCCGCGCGTCGGCGGACTGACGGTTGCGGAGATCAAGGGCGAAGACGGCTTGAGATAAGATACGTAAAGAGTGCAAACTGGAGGTTGGGATGCGAGCAAGAAATACTATCGTCGGCGCCGCCTTCGCGCTTCTGACGAGCGGCATGGCTCATTCGGCCCTGGCGCAGGACATCAAGATCGGCGAGATCAACAGCTATTCGCTGTTGCCGGCCTTCACCGAGCCCTATCGCAAGGGCTGGCAGCTTGCCGTCGAAGAGGTCAACGCGGCGGGCGGCATCAATGGCAAGAAGCTCGTCGTCGTTTCGAAGGATGATGGCGGCAAGCCGGCGGATGCGCAGACCGCCGCCAACGAGCTCGTATCGAGCGAGGGCGTTGCCATGCTCGCGGGCACGTTCCTGTCGAACATCGGTCTTGCGGTCTCGGACTTCGCCAACCAGAAGAAGGTGTTCTTCCTCGCGGCCGAGCCGCTGACGGACGCCATCACCTGGTCCAAGGGCAACAAATACACCTTCCGCCTGCGTCCCTCCAACTACATGCAGGCCGCGATGTTGGTCGAGGCGGCCGCCAAGCTGCCGGCGAAACGCTGGGCGACGATCGCGCCGAACTATGAATATGGCCAGTCGGCCGTTGCCGTGTTCAAGAAGCTGATGTCGGAGAAGCGCCCGGACATCCAGTGGGTCGACGAGCAATGGCCGCCGCAGGGCAAGATCGACGCCGGCCCGGTGGTGCAGGCGGTTGCCGCCGCCAATCCCGAAGCGATCCTCAACGTCACCTTCGGCGCCGATCTCGTCAAGCTCGTGCGCGAAGGCAACACCCGCGGCCTGTTCAAGGGGCGCGAGGTCGTCTCCTTCCTGACCGGCGAGCCGGAATATCTCGATCCGCTCAAGGACGAGACGCCGGAAGGCTGGATCGTCACCGGCTATCCCTGGTACTCGATCAAGACGCCCGAGCATGATGCGTTCCTCAAGGCCTACCAGGCCAAGTACAACGACTATCCGCGTCTCGGCTCGATCGTCGGCTACCAGACCATCAAGTCGGCAGCCGCGATTCTCGCGAAGGCCGGCTCGACCGATCCCGAGAAGCTGATCGCCGCGGCGGAAGGGCTGTCGATGGGCTCGCCGTTCGGCGAGATCACCTTCCGCAAGATCGATCACCAGTCGACGCTGGGCGCTTTCGTCGGCAAGACCGCGCTGAAGGACGGCAAGGGCGTGATGGTGGATTCGTCCTACAAGAAGGGTGCGGACTACCTCCCCAGCGACGCCGAAATCGAGAAGCTGCGGCCGAAGGATTGATCTCTTCTCCCTCGACCTGCTTGCGGGGAGAGGGTGGGGTGAGGGGGAGCCTCCGCGAGGGAGGTGACAGACTGGACTCGCGGAGACTCCACCTCACCCGAGTTTGCGCGTCGCGCAATTCGACCTCTCCCCGCAAGCGGGGAGAGGTGAACCAAGACCCGCGTGCCGCGGCACGCAACACCAACCCGGACCGCCGATGGCCTTTTACGTCGTACAGTTTCTGACCGGTCTCGCCAGCGCAGCGTCGCTGTTCCTGGTGGCGTCTGGCCTGTCGATCATCTTCGGCGTGACGCGGATCGTGAATTTCGCGCATGGCGCCTTCTACATGATCGGCGCCTACGTCGCCTTCACGCTGACCGAGCGGCTGTCGGGCGCGTTCGGCTTCTGGGGGAGCATCGTTCTGGCCGCGCTCGCCGTGGCGCTGATCGGCGTCATCGTCGAGATGGTGCTGCTCCGGCGCATCTATCATGCGCCTGAACTGTTCCAGCTGCTCGCGACCTTCGGCCTGACCTTGATGGTCGAGGATCTCGTCGTGCTGATCTGGGGGCCCGACGATCTCGTCGGCCGCCGCGCGCCGGGGTTCAAGGGCGCCATCGACTTCTTCGGCCAGAACATCCCGAGCTACGACCTGTTCCTGATCGTGCTTGGCCCCGTGGTGCTCGGCATCCTCTGGCTCTTGTTCCAGCGCACGCGCTGGGGCGTCTTGGTGCGCGCGGCGACGCAGGACCGCGACATGGTTGCCGCGCTCGGTGTCAATCAAAAGTGGCTGTTCACATCAGTGTTTGCCGTCGGCGTCTTCCTCGCCGCTCTTGGCGGTGCGCTCCAGATCCCGCGCGATGCCGTGCATCACGCCATGGATTTGCGCATCATCGTCGAGGTCTTCGTCGTCGTCGTGATCGGCGGCCTCGGCAGCATCGTCGGCGCCTTCGTTGCGGCGGTGCTGGTGTCCGAACTCAATGCCTTCGGCATCCTGATCTTCCCGAAGATCTCCATCATCCTGGTCTTCCTGGTGATGGCAGTCGTGCTGATCGTGCGTCCCTGGGGACTGTTCGGCAAACCGGAGGCGGCGGCGCGCAAGACGCCGGGTCTCACGGTCAATCCCTGGCGGCCACTGACGTCGAATGAGCGGCTCGCCTCGCTGGCAGCGCTGGCCATCGCGGCGACGCTGCCGCTGTTCGCCGGCAATTACGCGCTGACGGTCGGGTCGGAGATCGCGATCTTCGTGATCTTTGCCGTCAGCCTGCACTTCCTGATGTCGGTCGGCGGGCTCGCGTCGTTCGGTCACGCAGCCTATTTCGGGCTCGGCGCCTATGGCATCGCCTTCCTCGCCAAGATGGCGGGGCTGCCGATGATCGTGTGCCTGTTGCTCGGCCCGTTGCTCGGCTGTCTGGGCGCGGCGGTGTTCGGCTTCTTCGCGGTGCAGCTCTCCGGCGTCTATTTCGCGATGCTGACGCTCGCTTTCGCGCAGATCGTGTGGTCGATCGCGTTCCAGTGGGTGAACGTAACAGGCGGCGATAATGGCATTCTGGGCCTTTGGCCGTCGAGCTGGGCGGCGAGCCCGTCGCATTTCTACTGGCTGGCGCTCGGCGTCGCGGCGCTCGTCACGATCGCGTTGCGGGCCATGGTGTTCTCGCCGTTCGGCTACGCGCTTCGTGCCACGCGCGACTCGGTTCTGCGCAGCGAGGCGATCGGCATCAATGCCAAGCGCATTCAGTGGACCGCCTTCGTCATCGCGGGCACGACCGCCGGCATTGGCGGCGCGTTGTTCGCCTACCTCAAGGGCAGTGTGTTTCCCGACAATCTCGGTATCTCGCTGTCGGTCGATGCACTGGTCATGGTGCTGCTCGGCGGCGTCGAGACGGTGTCTGGCGCGGTGATCGGCGCGATCGTCTACAAGGCTTTGAACATCTGGCTGGTGAGCCAGACCGATCTGTCGAAGCTCGTGCTCGGAGGCTTCATCATGCTGATCGTCGTCGTCTTCCCCAAGGGCATCGTCGGCATGCTGGAGATGCTGGCGCAGCGCCGCAGGAAGTCCTCGCCGCCTGGATCCCCCTTGCTTGCCAAGCCGATCGAGTCCGCCGAATGAGCGTTGCACCCCCACTTCTCGCGGTCGAAAGCCTGACCAAATCCTATGGCGGCATCCATGCCGTGCGCGGTGTGTCCTTCTCGCTGCAGGCCGGCGAGATCCTGGCGCTGATCGGGCCGAACGGCGCGGGCAAGAGCACCTGCTTCGACATGCTCAACGGCCAGAACAAACCGGACTCGGGGCACGTCCGCCTGCGCGGCGAGGAAATCACAGGCCGGAAGCCGCGTGAGGTGTGGCGGCTCGGGGTCGGCCGCACGTTCCAGATCACTGCGACCTTCGCCACGAT
The DNA here is from genome assembly GCF_900324035.1 of Bradyrhizobium vignae. Lineage (NCBI taxonomy): Bacteria > Pseudomonadati > Pseudomonadota > Alphaproteobacteria > Hyphomicrobiales > Nitrobacteraceae > Bradyrhizobium > Bradyrhizobium vignae. The sequence goes on along the minus strand of NZ_LS398110.1, from coordinate 4,809,940 downwards.
GACCGTGCGCGAGAACGTGCAGGTCGCGCTGATCTCGCACGGGAAACAGCTGTTCAATCTCTTCGGCTCGGCGCCGAAGTTCGACCGCGGCGAGGCTGGCCGCCTGCTCGAACTGGTCGGCATGGGCGGTTACGCAGACCGTCCCTGCGGCGAGCTTGCCTATGGCGACCTCAAGCGGCTCGAGCTTGCGGTCGCGCTCGCCAACCAGCCGAAATTGCTGCTGATGGACGAGCCGACCGCCGGCATGGCGCCGCGCGAGAGGGTCGATCTGATGCGGCTGACCGCGCGCATCGCGCGCGAAAAATCGATCGGCGTGCTCTTCACCGAGCACGACATGGACGTGGTGTTCGAGCATGCCGACCGTATCATCGTGCTCAACCGCGGCACGTTGATCGCCGAGGGCTCGCCGGCCGAGGTGCGCGGCAATCCGCAGGTGCAGGCGGTCTATCTCGGCGAAGGCCTGGTCTACGATGCCCGCCATCGCGAGGGAGCCTCGACATGAAGCTCACTGTGCAGGACCTCAACAGCCACTACGGCCCGGCGCACATCCTGTTCGACATCGGCTTCGAGGTCGGGGAGGGCGAGGTGGTGGCGCTGCTGGGACGTAACGGCGCCGGCAAGTCGACGACGTTCCGCTCGATCGTCGGCCTCGTGGCGCAGCGCTCCGGCCGCATCATGTTCGAAGGCAAGGACGTCTCGGCGAAGCCGACCCATGAGATCGTGCGCGAAGGCCTCGGCTACGTGCCGGAGGAGCGGCGCATCTTCACCGACCTCACGGTTGAGGAAAACCTCGAAGTCGGCCGCCAGCCGAAGCGGCCGAACGCGCCGCACTGGACGCGCGAAAAACTGTTCGCGCTGTTTCCAAATCTCGGCGAGATGAAGAACCGCCCGGGCGGGCGCATGAGTGGCGGCGAGCAGCAGATGCTGACGATCGCGCGCACGCTGATGGGCAATCCCTCGCTGGTGCTGCTGGACGAGCCGTCGGAAGGCCTGTCGCCGAAGATCGTGGAGCAGATGGTCGATGCCATCCTGACCATGAAGAAGGAGGGCGTCAGCATCGTCGTCTCCGAGCAGAATCTGCATTTCGCGCGACTGATTTCGGACCGCGCCTACATCATCGAGCGCGGCCGCATCTGCTTCGGCGGCACCATGGCCGAGCTCGACGCGCGTCCGGATATCCGCGACGCGCATCTGTCGTTGTGAGGCAAGGGGAAGGGCTGCGAACGGATGGCGAGAAGCGTGGCGGCGAAGAAGAACGTCAAACCGTCGAAACCGCCTTACGTGCTCGACGAGCAGGTCGGCTTCATCCTGCGCCAGGTCTGGCAGCGTCACAGCTCGATCTTCGCCCGCGACATCGGCACCAACCTCACGCCGACGCAATGGGCAGCACTGTCGAAGCTCGCCGAGACCGGCCCGTGCTCGCAGAATCAGCTCGGACGCCTGACGGCGATGGACGTCGCGACCATCAAGGGCGTGATCGATCGTCTCACCGCGCGCGGCCTGACCGAGACGAGCCAGGATCCCGATGACGGACGGCGCCTGCTGGTCAGCCTGACCCGCGCGGGACTGCAGCTTGCGGAGAAGTTGGCGCCGAATGCGCTGGCGATCACGCGGGAAACTCTGGCGCCGCTCGACGCCAAGGAGCGCGAGACGCTGATGGCGCTGCTCAATAAGTTGAGGTGAATGACACCGTCATTCCGGGACACGCGCAGAGCGCGTGAACCCGGAATCCGGAGATTGTTGCGCGAGATTTCCGGGTTCGCGCTCACGCGTGCCCCGGAATGACGGCACGTGCCGTCACTTCGCCACCACCTCCGGCACCTTGCCGGCAGGCGGCGTGTTGCGGCTGCGCTGGGTGCGCACGATGCCGTCGATGATGGTCATACCGATGCCGGGGAGGTCGCCGAGCTGGACGCTCTCCAGAATGTTCTTGCCGGGCGAGTGCTGCGCCTTGTCCATGATGACGAAGTCGGCGGAACGGCCGACTTCAATGAGGCCGCAATCGAGCGCGCGCATCCGGGCGGTGTTGCCGGTGGCGAGACAAAAGGCGATCTCGGCCGGAAGCTCGCCGAGCGAGGACAGCATCGACACCATGCGCAAGATGCCGAGCGGCTGCACGCCGGAGCCGGCGGGGGCGTCGGTGCCGAGGATGACGCGGTGCAGGTCGCCCATCTCGCGCGCGGTGCGCAGCGTGAACAGGGCCGAGCGCTCATTGCCGTTGTGCACCAGTTCGAGGCCGCGCTTGCAGCCCTCGCAGATGCAGCGGATCTGGTCATCAGGCAGGGCGGTGTGGCCGCCATTGATGTGGCCGACCACGTCGGTGTCGGCCTCCAGCACCACGTCCTTGTCGATCAGGCCGGAGCCAGGGATCGAGGGGCCGCCGGTGTGGATCGTGCTCTGGATGCCGTATTTGCGCGCCCAACCGACCATTTTTCGTGCGGTCGGGCCGTCCTTCACGCCACCGAGGCCGACCTCGCCGAGCAGCTTGACGCCGTTGGCGGCCATCTCCTTGAAGTCTTCCTCGACCATCTCGCATTCGATCACCGGCGCGCCGGCGTGAACCTTCACGCCGCCGGGACGCAGGGTCCAGAACGCGCGCTGGGCGAACACGGCCATGGCCTTGAGGCCGACGACGTCGCGGGGACGGCCGGGCATGTGGACTTCGCCGGCGGAGATCATGGTGGTGACGCCGCCATGGAGGTAACTGTCGATCCAGTTGATCTGGTTCTGGCGCGGCGTCCAGTCACCGGCGACAGGGTGAACGTGACTGTCGATCAGCCCAGGCGCCACCGTGGTGCCGTTAGCGTCGACGATGGTGGTCGCGCCTTCGGTGTTGACGTCCTTGAAGCGGCCGATCGCGCTGATCTTGCCATTCTCGGCGACGATGGTGTCGCCGTCCAGGATCGGCTTTTCCAAGGCGCCGGACAGGATCAGGCCGATATTTCGGATCACGAGCTTCGAGGGTCCGGCGGCCTGGGGTGCGTCATGCGCCATGGAAAGGGCTCCTTATTCCTAGCTGCAACGCTTCCGATCTTGGGCAGCCTTGACCGCGGGATCAAGCCGGATTATTCATTAGTATACAAATGATCGTGTACAAACGACGCATAGCTGGCCGCCTCGGAACCGCACAGAAGCGAAACGGAAGGGTGAGATGAGCAATTTCAATCAGGAAAGCGTTTTGAGCGTCCACCACTGGACCGATACGCTGTTCTCCTTCAAGACCACCCGCAGCCCGACCTTCCGCTTCCGCAACGGCGAGTTCACCATGATAGGGCTCAAGGTCGGCGAGAAGCCGCTGCTGCGGGCCTACAGCGTCGCCAGCGCCAATTACGAGGACACGCTGGAGTTCTTCTCGATCAAGGTGCCGGACGGTCCGCTGACCTCGCGCCTCCAGCACCTGAAAGAAGGCGACGAGATCATCGTCAGCCGCAAGGCCACCGGCACGCTGGTGATCGACAACCTGGAAGAGGGACGCAACCTCTATCTCATCGGCACCGGCACTGGTCTCGCGCCGTTCCTGAGCGTGATCAAGGACCCCGAGACCTACGAGCGCTTCGAAAAGGTCGTGCTGCTGCACGGCTGCCGGCACGTGAAGGAGCTCGCCTATGGCGAGATGATCACCGAGCATTTGCCGAAGGACGAGCTGCTCGGCGAGTACATCCGCAATCAGCTGATCTACTATCCGACCGTGACGCGCGATCCCTTCCGCAACCGCGGCCGCATCACCGACCTCATCACGTCAGGCAAGCTGTTCACCGATATCGGCCTGCCGGCGCTGGAAGCCGCCCGGGACCGCGTCATGATCTGCGGCAGCCCGGCGCTGGTCGCGGACACCCGCGTGCTCCTGACCGAGCGCGGCTTTGTCGAAGGCAACCACGGCGAGCCCGCTCAGTTCGTGGTCGAAAAGGCTTTCGCCGAGCGCTAAGCCCGAAAGAGACCGCATTTTCGCCCTCTGGCGGGCGTTGCGGCGCCGATTCGGCGCTTGATACTATGTGGGAGCGAATCAGCGGAGTTCCCACATGGTTGCGGACAGCGACAGCAATATCGCCTGGCACCGGGTTCAGTTGAAGAAGAATCGCGCCGAGTTGAAGGCGCTGGAGACCGCGCGCTTCACGATGGGGGAGATCGCCTCGTCGAAGCGGAATGGACAGACCCAGAAGTCGATCGCGGAGCTCAAGCGGAAGATCGCGCAGTCGGAGCGCGCGATCGCCGATCACGACAAGCGCACGCGCCGTCCGCTCGCAACCGATCTGCAAAGCCTCAGCAATGGCAGCTGGAGCCATTGGGACGCCTACACGCAGCAACAGCGCAAAAGCGGGCAGCGTTCACCCGGGCGGGGTTAACCGGTTTCTCGGCATCTGCGCCGTAGGGACGCAGGTATGTCCCCTTGCTCCGGCCGAGCCACCCGCCATCTGGGTGAGATCGCAGCAATTAGTCCGGTGATGCCATGGTCGTGCGCCTCGATTTCACCAGCGAGGCCTTCTTTCGCGATCCGCCCAAGGTGATTGCGACACTACGCATGTCCGGCCCCGTGGTCGCGACACGATTTCCTCTCATTGGCGATGTCTGGATTACCACGACACATGACGCCACCGCGCAGGTCCTGAAGGACAGCGCGACCTTCACGCTGCGCAAGGAGGATGGCGACGTCGCGGGTTTGCGCTGGTGGATGCCGAGATACGTCAGGACCATCGCCAACAACATGCTGACGATGGACGAGCCGGATCACACGCGGCTGCGTAGCTGTGGATGAAGCTTTTCGCCGCCGCGCGATCGTCGCGATGGAGCCGCGAATTCGCGCCATCGCCGACGGTCTCGCCGATCGGCTATTCGCGAAGGAGCGACCGGCCGATCTCGTCCAGCGCTATGCGCGAATCCTGCCGCTCGCCGTTATCTCGGAGCTGCTGGGTTTGCCGCTGGCCGATCGTCCAAAGTTCATCGCCTGGGCGAACGCGATGTCCTCGCTGACGAATGTCCTCAGCTTCTTCCGCTTGCTGTTCGCGTTCCGCAGGATGCGCGGCTACCTCGAGCAGCAGTTGCAGATCGCGCGCGTGCAGGGCGGCGAGGGCCTGATTGCCGAGCTGATCCAGGTCGAGCGCGAAGGCGGCCAGATCACGCCAGATGAAATGGTCTCGATGGTGTTTCTGTTGCTCGCGGCGGGATCGGAAACCACAACGCATCTCATCAGCGGTTCCGTCTACGAGCTGCTGAGGAATTCCGAGCTGCGCGACTGGCTGGAACAGGACTGGAGTCGCGTCGGGCTTGCGGTCGAGGAGTTCCTGCGCTTCGTCTCGCCGGTGCAATTCTCCAAGCCGCGCTATGTGCGGCGCGACGTCGAGGTCGAAGGCGTGCGCCTGAAGAAGGGCGACCGCGTCATGGTGATGCTCGCCGCCGCGAACATGGATCCGGCGATGCATGATCGTCCCGAGAGCCTCGATCTCGAACGTAAGCCGAACCGCCATATCTCGTTCGGCACGGGTATCCATTTCTGCCTCGGCCATCAGCTCGCGCGCATCGAGGCGGCCTGCGCGCTGGAAGCGCTGTTCGCGCGTTGGCCGAAACTCCGGCTCGCTGTCGAGCCTTCGCAAATTCGGTGGCGTCGCAGGCCGGGACTTCGCGCGATCGAGAAGCTTCCGGTTCTGGACGACGCTATGACGGCGATGTCCGCCCAGCGGGCCGCTTGACGAGCCGCAACTCCGGAATCGCGCTCGTTCCGAGTGCAAATTTCATCTGAAGTTTGCGCCTCGGCCAGGAACGGTGCGTGATCGCACCTGTTGTGATCCAAACCTCGAAATCCGGAAGCGGAGGTTTACAATGAGTTCCAGTGCGATTCCGGTGTTCGACAAGACGGCGCAGACGACGCATCTCTGGCTCAACGAGATCAGCGAGCAAATCGGTTTGGACGATCAGCAGTCGTGGCGCGTAACGACGGCCGTGCTGCACGCGATACGTGATCGCCTGCCGGTGGAGCTTGCGGCGCATCTGGGATCACAGCTGCCGCTGCTGGTCCGCGGCGCGTACTATGATCAGTTCCGGCCATCGGCGATGCCGAGCCGGGTGCGATCGCTGGAAGAGTTTCTTCAGCTGATCGCGGAGAAACTGAAGTTCGGGCGACCGGTCGATACGGAGGATGCCGCACGTGCGGTGTTCAATGTTCTCTCCCGGCACTTGACCGCGGGCCAGATCGAAAAGGTCAGGGAAGCTTTGCCGGAGGACGTGCGGGCGATCTGGAGCGCGGAACCCGGCACGACGGATCAGAGGAGTATGTCGCACTAGGCCGACAGAAACCTCCCCACGAGGCCGGCGTTAGCAGACGGATACCCCGAAAGATGACCGGAGATCCAGCATGCAAGTTCACGAGATCATGACATCATCCGTCCACATTGCCGATCCCAACATGACCATACGGGAAGCCTCCCGCTGGATGCGCGACGACGATGTCGGAGCCTTGCCGGTGGGCGAGAACGATCGCCTCATCGGCATGATCACGGACAGGGACATCGTCACGCGCGCGGTGGCGGAGGAACGCGCGCCGGGCAACACGTCCGTGCGCGAAGTAATGTCCGAGGGCGTCTGTTATTGCTTCGAAGACGACGATGTCGAAGGCGCTTCGCAGGTCATGGCCACGCACCAGATCCGGCGTCTCCCGGTGATCAACCGCCAGAAGCGCCTGGTCGGTGTCGTTGCACTCGCAGACATCAGCAGGACAGATGACGAGTGCGCGCAAGACGCGTTGAAGGACATCTCCGCACCCGCTGCGCGGGAGCGGCACTGACGGCGCCACGGCGTCGCTTTCCCACGAGGAGGTCCCATGGCCAGCAAGATGCCACCCGTCCCAGATGCCAACCAGAGCCCCAAGGGAACTGGTGACAGCAAGCAGGTCCGCTCAGACCAGACGCCGCACGGCCAGCGGCGTGTGCAGAATCCGGACCAGCAGGGACAGCAAGGCAACATCAAGCAGAACACGACCAATCAAGGCTATCAGCAAGATCGTTGAGGAGGATGACATTCATGTCGACATCCACCAAGACACCAAACAGCATTCGCCAGGGCGGACCCGGCGCGTCGCATGAGAACGCCAAGTCGCCACTGGAGGTGAAGAAGCCGCCGGCGGATGATCCGCAGCGCAGCCACAGCCGGATTTCCGGCGGTGGGGGAGAGCGCGATTCCCATCATAGGCACGATGAGGCCGGAAAGGGCGGAGGCAGGTGACATGACCAACAAGCAACCCAAGCTGTACGCGCCGACTGAAAAGGACATGCGCGACAATCCCCTGATCGGCGGATCGAAGGGGACGAAGATGGCAGGCATCTCGTCTGACGATCTCGAGGACACCTTTGGCGAGAACACCATCGAAGGCGACGTCGAGAACGACGTGAACATCGGTGGCGGTATCGACAAGGATGTCGCGCGGAGTGGTTCGCCCCGAAGGGGACGGTAAGATTGGAGGCCCACGATGCAGGGCAAGAAGACCCATGAACAGCAAGTGCGCATCCTTGAGCGCAAGCCTGATATTCCCGATGCGCGAGAACTCGAGCAGGCTGCCGGTCATGACCGCCGCGACACGCCCGTTCATCGGACCAACCCGGAGGCGCGTCAAAGCGAGTTTGCGGTGAGCCGCGGCGGTCTCAACCAGGAAAGCGACCACAACAAGCACAACAACCCCGGTCAGCGCGGCCATAAGCCGCCGAAGCCGACGCCAGCGCAACAGAAGCACTGAGCCTTCAGAGCTCGACCACTGCAAGAAGAGGAGAGACCAATGCCAGGTGGGCATGGCAGCAAGACGCATTTCAGATCCGGCATGCATGGCAAGGGCGACGGTACTGGCGCCATGGCCGAAGTCCCCAAGGACAAGATCGGCGACAACATGGTCCTGTCCAACCGCGACAAGGCCCAGCATTCGGATATTCGTGGCATGGACAGCAAGTTCATCCAGACCGAGCAGTATCAGGATCACGCGGCCAATCGGCTCGAGGAGGAGCCGGAGACCGACGAGACCTGAGAGGGGTTCCTCCCGCCAACTTGCGGACCGGTGTTCAGCCGGTCCGCTTTTTTGTGGGCATAAGATCGCGCTCCCAGCCGAACACCGAGCGGCCGTCCAGATCCGGTGAGGCCGCACGTTCACCCGCGATGAAATCCGCAACCGAAGGGCCCTGTGCGGTGCGCTCCAGCCGTCGCGCCTGATCGTCGAGGCGCTTGATCGCCTGCATCTCCTCCTCGCGTCCGAGCTTCGCGTTCTGGATCGCGCCCTTCAGCACCCGAATGGTCTCGTCATAGACCTTGATCGGAACGGGGTAGGGATGTCGGTCCTTGCCGCCATGGGCGAGCGAGAAGCGCGCGGGGTCTCCGAAGCGATAGGGCGCGCCGTGCACGACCTCCGCGACCATCGCGAGCGAGCGCACGGTGCGCGCTCCGACGCCAGGCGTCAGCAGCAGCTCCGGAAAATCGACCGGGCCACGCTCGGCCGCGGCGGCGAGCGTGCCGTGCAGGCGGCGCGCGAACACGTCCTTGGGACGGACGTCGTGATGTGCGGGCATGATCAGGTGCGGCAGCGTGCCTTGTGCCGGCGTGGACTCGGCCTCCATGAGCCGTTCGAATTCGGAGATGATGCGGTCGGGGCCGAGATCGGAGAGCAGCTCGACCTGCGCCGCCCGGGAAATATCGGCGCGATGATCGGTGAGATTGACGATCTCCCCCTGCTGCGGCCCGTCAATTGCGCTGTGCGGCGTATCGACAAAGCTCTTCAGCGCCTCGGAATGCCAGTGATAGCGTCGCGCCTGCCGCTTGTCGCCATTCATGCCCTGCTGCACCACCGTCCATTTGCCGTCGGCGGTAACGAAGAAGCCGTGGAGGTAAAGGTCAAAGCCGTCCTGGACCGCGGCGCTGTCGACCTTGGCCACCAGGCGGCTGGCACGGGTCAGCTTGATGCCGTCGAATCCGACGCGGTCGCCGAGTTGCAACAGCTCATCCGGCGTCTTGCGCGAATGCTGACCTCGGCCGCCACAGACGTAAATCCCGAGCTCGTCCTGAAGCGGTCCGAGCCCACGCTTCAATGCGCCGATCACGGAGGTGGTGATGCCGGAAGAGTGCCAGTCCATCCCCATCACGGCGCCGAACGACTGGAACCAGAACGGATGCGAAAGGCGCTGGAGAAACGCATCGCGGCCGTAATGATGCACGATCGCTTGGGTGACGATCGCCCCCAGCGAGGACATGCGGCTCGCCAGCCACGGCGGAACTCGTCCGGTGTGAAGAGGAAGATCAGCGCTGCCGGTGCGTCGAGTCATGGGTAGCCAAGCTAGCGCATTCCGGCGACGGTTGCACCAGTGGGATGCCGCGTTGCGCGAGGCCGGGGAGCGAAGCTCGCCGCAACGCGTTGAACGCTGACGGGAATGCATTACGGGGACACTCATGAATTGGCAGGGTCTCATGGCCGACATCGACGGGATGCTTGGTTGGGTACCGTCATGGTTCATCGGTCTCAGTCTGGTTGCCGGTGCGATCATCGTCGCGCTGTTCGCGCACCGGGTCGCGGCCTGGCTGCTCAACCGCACCTTCGGAACCCGTCTTCCGCTCTTGCGTGTGTTCATCCAGCGTACGGCAGGCCCGGCGCAAATGGCGCTCTGCCTTGCCGCGGTCGCGCTGGTGCTGCCGCTTGCGCCGCTCGACGACATAATCCGCACCCCGCTGACGCGCCTGTTCGTCGTGTTCTTCATCGCCCTGACCGGCTGGATCTCCATCCGGATCGTCGACATGAGCGCGGCGCGCTATCTGCAGAACTTTCGCGACGTCACAGAGAACTTCATCGCGCGCAAGCACGTCACGCAAGTGCGCGTATTCAAGCGCGTCACCGACACCATCATCGTCATCATCACGGCGTCGACCGCGCTGATGACGTTCGACTCGGTGAGGCAATATGGCGTCAGCCTGTTCGCCTCCGCCGGCGCGGCCGGCATCATCGTCGGTCTTGCCGCGCGGCCGCTGCTGAGCAATCTGATCGCGGGCTTGCAGATCGCGATCACCCAGCCGATCCGCATCGAGGACGCCGTGATCATAGAGAACGAATGGGGCTGGGTCGAGGACATCGCCTCGACCTATGTCGTGATCCGGCTGTGGGACTGGCGCCGCATGGTGGTGCCGCTGTCCTATTTCATCGAAAAGCCGTTCCAGAACTGGACGCGCGACACCGCATCCCTGATCGGCGTGATCGCGCTCCACGTCGACTATCGCGCCGACGTTCCGCGCATCCGGCGCTGGCTGGAAGGCGCGGTGAAGGAGTCAAAACTCTGGGACGGTGCGGTGGTGAATCTGCAGGTGATCGACGCGGATCCGCGCGCCATCGAGCTCCGCGCGCTGGTCAGCGCGCGGAATGCACCGCAATCTTGGGACCTGCGCTGCGAGATCAGGGAGAAGCTCGTGGCCTTCATCCGCGACGAGATGCCGGAGGCGCTGCCGCGCGAGCGCGCGATCCTGATCCCGTCGGGCGACGATGATGCCGATTTGGTGCGACGGGCCCGCGCCGCCGGAGCAAATGCCGGCGCGGGTCCATAACTGAACGGCCCAGGCCCGTTGCTGGACCGTCCTGCCATTGCCCACGGTTTTTGTTGACGAGACCTTATCTTTTGTACGATAGTACAAATCCCATGATCCGCAAACCCACCAGCAAGGAAACGGCCCGCAAGCCGAACATGCGCGAGGCGATCCTCGCCGCGGCCGAGGAGCTGTTCGCCACCAACGGCTTCAACGCCGTCTCGGTACGCGACATCGCGCAGGCCGCAGGGGCCAATCCGGGCAGCGTCACCTACCACTTCAAGACCAAGGACGGCCTGCTGCTGGAGATCTATCGGCGCCATTGCGGGCCGATGAATCTGCGCCGTTCCGAGCTGCTCGCCGCCGCCAGGCGCGTGCGCGATCTTCAGGACCGGTTGGAGGCGATCGTGCGCGCCTATGTGGTGCCGGCGTTCACCTCGGGCAGCGATCTTGCCGGTGGCGGCGCGCGCTTCACGCGGCTGCGCGCGGTGATGTCCGCGGAGGGCAACGAGGTCGCGCGAAAGATCATCGCGCAGACCTTTGACGACACCAGCCATGCCTTCATCGACGCGATCCATGAGAGCCTTCCGCACATCCCGCGCGCCGACATCGTCTGGCGCAGCCATTTCCTGCTCGGTGCACTCTATTATTCGCTGGTGACGCCGGAGCGCGTGTCGCGCCTGTCGCGCGGCGAGGCCGACGGCAGTGATGCCGCGGGCGCCATCGAGCAATTGGTGCAGGCCACCGTCGCCGCCTTCCAGGCGCCGGCGCTGGATCAGACGGCGCCGGCGCGGCGGCGGCCGGCCCTCAGCAGCAAAACTTGAAGCAAGCGATCTCGCTTCGGCGGTTCACCCGATGACGACGATGTACACGCCGACCATTCCGCCGCCCGATCCGAACACGCGCAGGCCGACGTTCAAGCTGCCGAAGCTGTCATGCGATGCGCATTGCCACATCTTCGGGCCCGGCGCAAAATATCCTTACGCGCCGGACCGCTCCTACACGCCGCCGGATGCGCCGCTGGAGGATTTCCGCGCGTTGCACGCCAAGCTCGGCGTCGAGCGCGCCGTCATCGTCAATGCCAGCGTGCACGGCACCGACAACAGGGTGGCGCTCGATGCCATCGCGCAGAGCAACGGCGCCTATCGGGCGGTCGCCAATATCGACGACAGCATCACCGAGCGCGGGCTTCGCGTGCTGCACGAGGGCGGCTTCCGCGGCTGCCGCTTCAATTTCGTCCGCCATCTCGGCGGCGTTCCCGACAAGCGCGTGTTCGACCGCATCATCGCGATGGTCACGCCGCTCGGCTGGCACGTCGATCTGCATTTCGATGCGATCGACCTGCCGGAATATGCCAACATGCTGACCAGGCTGCCGCTGCGCTACACCATCGACCATATGGGCCGGGTGAAGGCGTCGGAAGGGCTCGATCAATTGCCGTTCAGGATTCTGATCGAGCTGATGCAGCGCGATGAGAAGTGCTGGGTCAAGATCTGCGGCCCGGAGCGGGTGACCTCGCGCGGTTCGCCGTTCACCGACGCGGTGCCGTTCGCGCGAAAGATCATCGAGACCGCGCCGGATCGCGTCGTCTGGGGCACCGATTGGCCGCATCCCAACGTCAAGGTGATGCCGAATGACGGTGACCTCGTCGACCTGATTCCGTTGTTCGCGCCGGAGCCGGAGTTCCAGAACAAGATCCTCGTCGACAATCCCGCGCGCCTGTTCGAGTTCGAGGCATGACGACGTTGCTGAGATCGAGAAGCTGCGCGCCGCAGGGGACGCCGGCCAACGGCTATCAAAGGAGTGACCCATGAAAACAGGTCTCGTGATCACCGCTCATCCGGGCGATTTCGTCTGGCGCGCCGGCGGCGCCATCGCGCTGCATGCGAAGAAGGGCTATCGCATGAAGATCGTCTGCTTGTCCTTCGGCGAGCGCGGCGAGAGTCAGTTCGCCTGGAAGGAGAAGGGCGCGACGCTGGAATCGGTCAAGGCCGGCCGCAGGGACGAGGCGGAGCGCGCCGCAAAGCTGCTTGGTGCCGAAATCGAGTTCTTCGACTGCGGCGATTATCCGCTCAAGCTCACCGAGGCACACTTCGATCGCATGGTCGACATCTACCGGGAGCTCAATCCGAGCTTCGTGCTGACGCACGCGCTGGAGGACCCGTATAATTTCGACCATCCGAACGCGGCGCATTTCGCGCAGGAGACGCGCGTGGTCGCGCAGGCGATGGGCCATAAGCCCGGCGCGCAGTACAAATATTCGGCACCGCCGGTGTTCCTGTTCGAGCCGCACCAGCCCGAGCAGTGCAACTACAAGCCCGACACGATCCTCAAGATCGACGAGGTCTGGAACGAGAAGCACGAGGCGTTCCAGATCCTCGCCGCGCAGAAGCATCTCTGGGGCTATTACGAACGCGTTGCGCTCAACCGCGGCATCCAGGGCAGCCGCAACACCGGCGTGCCCATGACTTACGGCGAGGCTTATCAGCGCCTGTTTCCGACGGTTGCGGAGGAACTGGCATGAAGTCGGTCGTCGTTCGCAACATCAAGCGCGCCGATCCCGCCGGAATGGCGGAGTACGGCGTCTCGACCGTGCACGAGGCCTATGGCCGCATTGGCCTGATGAAGCCTTACTTGCGCCCCGTCTGGGCAGGCGCGTCGATCGCCGGTCCCGCCGTCACCGTGCTGGCGCAACCCGGCGACAACTGGATGATCCATGTCGCGGTCGAGCAGTGCAGGAAGGGCGACATCCTCGTCGTCGGCTGCACCACCGATAATACCGACGGCATGTTCGGCGAGCTGCTCGCCACCTCGCTCCAGGCCCGCGGCGTGCAGGGGCTGATCATCGATGCCGGCTGCCGCGATGTCAAAGCGCTGCACGAGATGAAATTTCCGGTGTGGTCCCGCGCTATCTCGGCCAAGGGCACGGTGAAGGCCACGCCCGGCTCGGTCAACGTCCCCGTGGTCTGCGCCGGCGTCAATGTCGATCCCGGCGACATCGTCGTGGCCGATGATGACGGCGTGGTGGTGGTCGCGAAACGCTATGCTCCTGAAGTCGCCGAGAAGGCGAAGAAGCGCAACGCGGATGAAGCAGGCAAGCGCACGCGGCTGGCCTCGGGCGAGCTCGGCCTCGACATGTACGGCATGCGCGAGGCACTGGCGAAGGTCGGCCTCGTCTATGTCGACAATCCCGAGGACGTCTGAAGCGACGGGAAGCGGAGCGGGTGCATGGATCGTCTCAAGTTGAAGACCGTGCTCGGTGGTCACCCTCACGTCAAGGCGGTGAAGAGCGGCGAACTCCGCTCCGACCTCTTCGATCTCGACTTTGTCGAGTACACGCCAACCAACGCGGCGTTCAAACCGATGGTGCGCGAGCAAGCCTTCGACGTCTGCGAGATGGCGATCGTCACCTATCTGATGGCGAAAGCCCACGGCAAGCCATTGGTGCTGCTACCGGCAACCATGCTCGGCCGCTTTCAGCATTCCCATGCGCTGTACAACCCCGCGCATCGAACGCTGCGGCCGACCGATCTCGAAGGCAAGCGCGTCGGCATCCGCTCCTTCACGACCACGACGGGGGCCTGGATCAGGGGCATCCTTGCCAACGACTACGGCGTCAATCTCGACAATGTCAAATGGGTGACGTTCGAGGATCCCCATGTCGCCGAATATGTCGACAGCACCGAGCGCGCGCCGAAGGACAAGAAGATTCTCCAGATGCTGCTCGACGGCGAGCTCGACGCCGCGCTCGGCGAGACCTCGGATAATCCCAAGCTGAAGCCGCTGTTTCCCGATCCCGCCGGCGAGGCCGCCAAATGGTACGCGCGGCGCGGCGTCGTGCCGGTCAATCATCTGGTGGTCGTGACCGAGCAACTCGCGAAATCGCGCCCCGATGTGGTCGCGGGCGTTTATGATCTGCTCAAGCGGAACAAGGAGCAGGCAGGACCTGCGGCAACACCCGACCTCGTCCCGTTCGGGATCGAGGCCATTAGGAAGCCGCTCGAGCTGATCGTCGACTATGCGTTTCAGCAGGCGCTGATTCCGCGGTGCTACGCGGTCGAAGAGCTTTTCGATGTGACGACGCGAGGATTGAACTGATGGCAGATGATCCCAGGCGCTGGCAGATCGGGCTGGTCGGCTATGGCGAGGGCGGCAGGATTCTGGCCGAGCATTTGCGTCAGCAGGACATCAAGATGGCCGCCTACGACATCAAGCTCGGTGGCGAGCAGGGCGAACCGAGGCGGACCGGATCCTCGCCAAGATCAATCGCACCAAGTAATCAGATCAAGATCGTGCCAAGACCCGAAAGCTCACGACCTGGTCGCGCGCGCGTTCGATCAGATCGATCAGATTTCTGGATTTGCGGACGAGCTGCTCCGTGGCCGGTTGTGTGCGGAATTCCGCTAGCACGGCGCGAACGCATTTGTTGGCGGCATCGAGCGTCCAGAGCGTACGGTTCACGTCGGCCTGCGTCTGGATCGCCGTGATATCGAGACCCGAGAGAACATGGCCGATGCCGTCGAGCCGCTTCACCGCCGAATCGGTGGGTGTACGGGCCGGGACGGAATCATCATCGATGCTGCTGAATGCGCTGAACATACCCCTACTTCCCCACTGAACGCATATGGTCAGTGCAGGCCGTAGTTATGGTCGGCGTGGCCAGCCTCGCAATGCGTTGGGCTACGGTCCGGGATTCTACCGACTTCGGTAGGCTCGAGCCGGCGGTAAAATCGAACTGCGGGGACCGCTCGTACGACGGCGTGATGACCAATTCGGAATGTTCCGCGTGCAGTGTCACGCGATCCCGGGATATCCAGCGGAACCGCTCTCACCTCTTCGGACTGAACAGGGTGGGCCGCTGCCGCGCAAATGTCTGCCGGCCGCCCTTGAAGCCCATCAGGACATCGGGCAGCTCACCGATAGCGAAGCGGCCGTCCTTTGTATCGAGCACGATGAGATCGGCGGGATTGCCGACCTTGATACCGTAATCGCTGAGGTTCATCAGCCGGGCCGGGAGCTCGGTCACGAGATCGAGGCAGGTGTCGAAATCGCTCACCGAGGCGTGCGCGACATTTGCGTAGAAATTCGCCATCCGCAGCAGCGAGGCATCGCCGAACGGCGTGAAGGGGTTGAGCACGTTGTTGGTCGCGATCGAGCACACGACGCCGTCGCCCGCGAGCTTGTGTGCAAGCGTCAGCCCGCGTGGCGCGTTGCAGGGAGCTTCGCGCCCCATCAGATAGAGATCGGTCGCGGGCAGCACGGTGACGGCAATGCCGGCCTTTGCCAGCTGCGCGGTGGCGGCCTTCATACGCTCCGGCGGCAGTGCGGAGAGTTTTGTCGCGTGGCCGATCGCCACACGTCCCCCGTAGTTGCGCCGCCCGGTCTGGCGGCAAACCTCATCGAGATGCCACCAGGTGGGGTCGAGATCGAAATCGAGATGCAGGTCGACATCGACGTCGAATTCCTCAGCGAGATCGAAGACGCGCGCGAGATGCGCATTTGGGTCGGCGTCCATGTAGGGACAGCCGCCGATGACCTCGCCGCCGTCGCGCAGCGCCTGGATCAGCAACTCCTCGGCTCCGGGATCGTTGGTCAGGCCTTCCTGCGGGAAGACGCAGAGCTCCAGATCGATCGCCCAGGCGTAGTCGCGCTGAAGCGCCTTCACCGCCTCGAAGCCGCGCAAGCCGATGCGCGGGTCGATCTCGACATGCGTTCGCATCCGCGTCGTGCCGTGGACGATGGCGCGTTCGAGCACTTTTGCGCCGCGCGCGTAGACGTCCTCGACCGTGAAATCCTTCTTCATCCCGGCAACGGCGCGGATCGCTTCCGAGAGGCTGCCGTGATCGTGCGCGCAGCGGCCGAGCAGGCAGGCCTTGTCGAGATGGATGTGCGTGTCGACGAACCCGGGCAGGGCGAGATGCCCACTGAGATCGATCTCGACAGCCTCGCAGGCGAGGTGGGGCTCGATCGCTGCGATACGTCCGCCCTTCACGCCGATATCAAGGGGTGCGGCGGATGATCGCAACAGCGCGTTGCGGAAGATCAGGTCTAGGGAGCTCTGGGTCAGCATGGCGTGAATTCAACTGCGGCAGCCTAGCGGAAGCCGTGGCAGCAGGCAGCTCCAGAATGTGTGCAGTCGGGGTGGCGGATTGTTCAAAAAATATGCATGCACTTTGAGGGCTGAATTGTAGAATGCCGGCACTCTGGAGAACCCGCCATGTCCGTGCCCGCCAAAGCCGAACGTCCGATGACCGACGCCGAAATCGTGGAGGCCTATCTCACGGCTTCGATGATACCCGATCCCGACGCAGCGGTGGCTTACATGAAGCCGGGGACGGTGATCACGTTCACCGGCGGACGCGAGTTCGATCATCCGCGTGGGCCGACCGGCTTCAATGCGAAACGCTATCGCTGGGTCAAGAAGAAGATGGACCGCTTCGACGTCTGCCCCGGTGCGGAGGAGACCGTCGTCTACAGTGTCGGCACGCTCTACGGCGAATGGATGGACGGTACGCCGTTCGAGGGCAACCGCTATGTCGACCGCTTCGTCGTCCGGAGCGGGCAGATCGTCAAGATGGATGTCTGGAATGACAGCGCCGAGCGCATCCTCGTTCAGCGCGGCATCGAGGCTTAGCCCCTCCGCGCGATTTTCGGCAGCTTGACGACGCGGTCGCTCGTCACCTCGTCGGCATAGGGCGCCAGAATATCGAGCAGATCACGGCCGCGCTGCGGAGTCGGAGCGACCAGCGCGCGATTGGCCACGGAATCGAGGTGATGATGCATCAGTTCCATCACCTTGGCCGCGTCGCCCTTGGCCAGCGCTGATATGATGGCGCGATGCTCGTTGATGGCGCATTCGGTGGAATGCGGCCGGCTGTAGAGCGACAGCGTCAGGCAGCAGCGATAGGCGACCTCGCTGACATAGCGCACCAGGATCGGGCTGTTCGTCATGTGCGCGAGCAGGATGTGGAATTCGGTCGCGAGCCGGATCGAGACCGCATCCGTGCCGCCGCGGGCGCGATCCTCGGCGTCGACATGGGCGTTCAGCTCGGCGATCTGCGCCTTGGTCAGCTTGCCCGCGAGCTGACGCACGACGAGACGTTCGAGCTCGATGCGGATGTCGAATGCGTCGCGCGCCTCCTGCCAGCTCGGCGTCGCCACCACCGCGATCCGGTTGCGGCGGAGCTCGACGAGACCTTCGGCGGCGAGTTGGCCCAGCGCGTGGCGGGCAATGGTGCGGCTGACGCCAAAGCGCTCGCCGAGCGCGTCCTCGGGCAGCTTTGCGCCGGGCTCCAGCGCCTGCTCGATGATGGCGCGCCGCAACGCGCGGCAGATCACGCTGACCTTGTCCGATGATTCAGAAGTCCTGCTGCTCGCGCGCGCCGGCATCGGCGAATCCCATACGAGGTGAGATCTCTCTTTAGCATAGGCTCGCGTCAATTCAGCGCTCGAATTGCATGCAGTTTGGGGCCCGCGCTGCCCAAATCGAATCCGGTGATTTGGCGCAGGTTTTGGCGAGGTCATTGAATTCGCGGGCGCCGATCTCTGGCATCTGGCTTGCATGCACTTTGACCGTGATGCGCATGCAACCCAAGACCCAGCTTGACCGCCAGCCCCGTCCCGAAGGCGCCGCCGCGACTGCTATCGAGCTGTCGGAAGCGTCCGTGACCTTCGGGCGCGGCGACCGCGCCGTGCCGGCTCTATCGAAGACCACGCTGAAAATCGCTGACGGCGAGTTTGTCGCACTGGTCGGCCCGTCCGGATGCGGCAAGTCGACCATTTTGCGTCTCGTCAGTGGCTTGGTGCAGCCGACCAGCGGCGTCGTCATCGTCGGCGGCCGCGAGGTGGCGGCGCGGGCGATGCGAGTCGGCATGGCCTTCCAGAACCCGACCATGCTGCCGTGGATGACGATCGAGCGGAATATCATGCTGCCGCTGAAGATCGTCGAGCCGTTCCGCTCGAATTTCCGCAGGCTGCGCAAGACCGAGTTTCGCGACAAGGCCAACGCGCTGCTGGAGCAGGTCGGCCTCAAGGGGTTCGGCAGCCGTTATCCCTGGCAACTCTCCGGCGGCATGCTCCAGCGCGCCAATCTCTGCCGCGCGCTGATCCACGAGCCACGCATGCTGCTGCTGGATGAGCCTTTCGGCGCGCTCGACCAGTTCACCCGCGAGGAACTGTGGGCGATCCTTCAGACCCTCTGGATGACGCACAAGCCGACCGTGCTGCTGGTCACTCACGATCTGCGCGAGGCCGGTTTCCTCGCCAGCCGCATCTGCGTGATGAGCGCGCGCCCCGGCCGCATCCTCGACGACAGCCGCGTCGGGTTCGCGCGGCCGCGCACGGTCGCGATGACCTTCGAGCCGGATTTCGTCGCGCTGAACCAGAAGCTGCGCGCCTTCATCGAAGATGCGCGCAGCGCAGCTGTGCAGGGGGCAGGCTGATGTTCGGGATCGATGTCAGGCAGAAGGCGTGGTCGGCGGGGCTGATCGTGCTGTTCTTCCTCGCCTGGGAGCTGTTCTGCCTGATGACCGGCATGTCCGACCTGGTGTTGCCGCGGCCCTCGCAGGTGTTCGTGACGCTGGTCCAGCGTTTCCCGGTGCTGTGGCCGCACATCGTGCAGACGCTCGCCACCACCATGTTCGGCTTCGTCCTCGGCGTCGCGCTCGGTGTCGCCCTCGGCGCGATCATCGGCGTCTCCAAGACGGCCTATGACACCTGCTATCCGCTCCTGATCGGCTTCTCCTCGATCCCCAAGGTCGCTGTCGTGCCGATCTTCGTCCTGTGGTTCGGCTCCGGCACGCTGCCGGCGGTGCTGACCGCGCTGTCGATCTGCTTCTTCCCGATCGTCGTCAATATCGCGACAGGCCTTGCGACCACCGAGCCCGAGCTCGAGGACGTCTTGAAGGCGCTCGGCGCCAGCAAGCTCGACATCCTCTGGAATGTCGGTCTGCCCAGGACCATGCCGTTCTTCTTCGCTTCGCTGAAGGTCGCGATCTCCTACGCTTTCGTCGGTGCAGTGCTGTCGGAAACGGTCGCCTCCAACCGCGGCATCGGCAACGTCATGATGACCGCGTCCTCCAACTTCAACGTGCCGCTGGTGTTCGCCGGCCTGTTCGTGCTCGCCGGCCTCGGCGTCGCGCTCTACGTCGTGTTCTCGCTGATCGAGGGCCAGGTCACCGGCTGGGCCACGCGCAAGAACGACGTGATCGCCACCTGAATTCTTGAACCGTCACGCAACGAAGCTGAGGAGGTCTCGATGTTGAGGATGTTAAGTGCGGCGCTGGTGGGATTGGCGCTGTCCGCAGGCGCCGCTACGGCGGAGGAAACCACGATCAAGTTCACACTGGGCTGGAAAACCCAGGGCAGCGACGCCGCATTCTTCTATGCCAAGGACCACGGTTTCTTCAAGGAAGAGGGCCTCAACGTCGTCATCGACCAGGGCGAGGGCTCCGGCGCCACCGTCACGCGCGTGATGTCCGGCGCCTATGACGCCGGCTTCGGCGACGTCAATGCCATCATCCAGAACGCCTCGACCAAGCCGCAGGAGGCGCCGGTGATGGTCTACATGATGTGGAATCAGCCGCCGTTCGCCATCGTCGCCAAGAAGACCAGTGGCATCAACACCATCAAGGATTTCGAAGGCCACACGCTCGGCGGCGCGCAGGGCACGCCGACGACGCGCCTTCTGCCGGTGTTCACGCGCAAGAATGGGCTCGACGGTGAAAAGATCAAGATCTCCAACATGGCGCCGAATCTGCAGGAGCCGATGCTGATCAAGGGCGATATCGATGCCGCCCTGGTCTTCAATATCACCAGCTATTTCAACCTGGTGCTCAACCGCCAGGATCCGGAGAAGGACTTCAAATGGTTCTCGTTCGGTGAGTACGGCCTCGATCTCTATTCGAACGGCGTGATGGTCTCCCGCAAGCTGATCGCCTCGAACCCGAAGGCCGTAGCGGGCCTGGTGCGCGCCATCAACAAGGGCGCGATCGCGGTTGCCAAGGACCAGAACGCCGGAATGAAGGCGGCGCTGAACTACGACAACCTCATTAATGCCGATGTCGAGAAGCGCCGGCTGCAATATTCCTTCGAGAAGCTGATCGTCTCGCCGGAGATGAGGGAGATCGGCATCGGCGACATCAAGGACGACCGCATGACACGCGCCATCGGCATTGTGGTCGAGGGCTATCAGCTCGCCCGCGCGCCGACGCCGGCAGAAGTGTTCTCACGCGAATTCCTGCCACCGCGCGCGGACCGGGAGCTGGTGTATACTGCCAACTGATTTCGGAGGGACAGCCATGGTCACGCAGATTGCGGCAACCAGCCTGTTCCGTGACCCTGACCGCGGCGTCAGCGACAATGTCGTGCTGCGGCACGACCGGGGCGTCATCACCGATATCTCGGAAGGAGCGGGACCGGGGCCTCGCTCCTTCGTCATCCCGGCCTTCGTCAACGCCCATGATCATGCCCGCGCCACAGCGTCGTCCTTCGGCGCCGTCGGCATGCCCCTGGAAAGCTGGATCCTGCGGACCGCATTGGGCTCACCAGTCGATCCCTATCTGACGGCAGCCTCTGCGTTGGCCCGTTCCGCCAAGGCAGGCTGCGCGGCCATGATGGTCCACTACACCCGCCCGAGCGGGACGATGCCGTTGGTCGACGAGGCCAAGGCCGTCGCGAAAGCTGCGTCCGACGTCGGCATCCGCATCGCGTTTGCGATGGCCGTGCGTGACCGCAACCCGATCGTCTATGGTGATGCCGAGCCGGTGCTCTCGGGACTTCCCAGGGAGGACCGCAAGACCATCGAGGATCTCTTCGTTCGCACGCCGATCTCGCCCAAGGCTTATATCGAGCTGACCGACGCCATTGCCGCCGCCATCGCCGGCCCGATGGTCGACGTGCAACTCGGGCCCGCCGGCGTGCAATGGTGCTCGAAGCCGCTGCTGGAAGCGGTGGCCGAGAACTCCGCGCGGACCGGCCGCCGCATTCACATGCACCTCCTGGAAACGGTGTACCAGCGTGCCTGGGCCGACCAGAATTTTCCCGATATGGTGCGTTGGCTGCGCGACGTTGGCTTCCTCTCCGAGCGGCTGACGCTGGCGCATTGCGTCCACGCCCGCCCGGACGAGCTGGAGATGATCGCAGCCTCCGGCGCACGCATCGTCACTAACTTCAGCTCGAATATGCATCTGCGCTCCGGCCTCGCCCCGATCCCGGGCGCCCACAAATGCGGCTGCCCCATCACTGTCGGCGTCGACGGGCTGGCGCTGGATGAGGATGACGATATCCTCCGCGAAATGCGGCTGGTGCTGATGGTCCATGGCGGCCTCGGCTTCGAGGCGACATGGACACCGGCCGAAATGTTTGCACTCGCCATCCGCAACGGGCGCCGCGCCACCGGCGCGCCGGGTACCGGCGAACTCGCTGCTGGCAACCCCGCCGACTACGTCGTCATCGATCTCGACCGGCTCGATCGCGACGCGATCATGCCGGTCGATCCGATGGCGCTGCTGTTCGCGCGCGGCAATGCGTCGCTTGTGAAGGAGGTCGTCGTCGCCGGCAAGACCATCGCGAGGGAAGGGGTCTGTTCTGGCGTCGATCTGCCGGTGATCGAACAGGAATTGCGGGCAATGTACCGCGCCAATGTCGGCAAGCTCCACAGCTTCCAGCGTGTGTGGCCGCCGCTGTCACAGCGACTGGAGGGCTGGTTCGAACAGCAGCTGACCTGCGAGTGACATGCCGAACGGCGCCGCGACGGAATGTATATCACGGAATGTATATCAAAGAGCGATGGCTGGTAGACGCAGCCGCGTCTGGCGCTTGACGGACCTGTAGGCTATCAGCTCCTAGATAGTTCGACACCAGTCCGTTCGAGGAGTCCCTGATGCGCCTACCTACCATTCTCCTGGCCCTGACATGTCTTGCGGGCGCAGCTTCAGCCGAAGACCTCACGGGCACGCTCCAGAAGGTCAAGGAGACCAAGAAGATCACGTTAGGCTATCAGGAAGCCTCGGTGCCATTCAGCTATTTCGACGGCAACCAGAAGCCGGTCGGCTTCGCGATGGACATCTGCCTCAGGATCGTCGATGCCGTGAAGAAGCAGCTCGGCATGCCCGACATCGCAGTCGATTATCTCGCCGTGACCTCGTCGAACCGGATCCCCTTAATGGTCAACGGCACGCTCGACCTGCATTGCTCGGCGACCACCAACAACGCCGACCGCCAGAAGCAGGTCGCTTTCACCAACACGCATTTCCTCAGCGCGACGCGGTTTGCCGCCAAGAAGGCCGCCAAGATCAACACCATCGACGATCTCAAGGGCAAGGCGGTGACGGCGGTCGCGGGATCTGTGAATCTGACGCAACTCGCCAAGGTCAACACCGACCGCAACCTCGGCATCAACATCATGCCGGCCAAGGACCAGGCCGAGGCCTTCCTGTTGCTGGAGACCGACCGCGCCCAGGCCTACGCACTCGACGACGTCCAGCTTGCGGTTGCGATCGCGCGGTCGAAGGAGCCGCAAGCATTCATGATCAGCGAGGAGGCGTTCTCCAAACCGGAGCCCTACGGCATCATGCTGCGGCGAGAGGACGCTCCATTCAAGGCGCTCGCCGATCGCGCAACCGCGGAGCTTTATGCCAGCCCGGAGATCGAGGTCCTCTACAAGAAATGGCTGCAATCGCCGACACCGCCGAACGGCCTCAACTACAACGTCCCGATGTCATCAGCCTTGCGCAACGCGTTCAAGAAACCGAGCTCCAGCGCCGATCCCGATGTGTATGTGGCGAACTGAGGCGAAGGAAGAGCGCTCTGCTTAAGCGTTCGAATACTTCTTCAGTTCGAATCGCGCGATCTGGTTCCGGTGAACCTCATCCGGCCCGTCGGCAAGACGCAGCAGACGCGCGGTGGCGTAAGCTTGGGTCAGTCCGAAATCGTTTGAGGTGCCGCCGCCGCCATGGGCCTGGATTGCCCAGTCGATGATCTGGCAGGCCATGTTGGGTACGGCAACCTTGATCATGGCGATCTCGGCCTTCGCGACCTTGTTGCCGACCGTGTCCATCGCGTGGGCCGCATTCAGCGTGAGCAGCCGCGCCTGCTCGATCATGATGCGGGCTTCCGCAATGCGCTCCTGCGTCACCGTCTGCTCCGAGACCGGCTTGCCGAAGGCAACCCGGCTGCGCACGCGCCGGCACATCTTCTCAAGCGTGCGTTCGGCAAGGCCGATCAGGCGCATGCAATGATGGATGCGGCCGGGCCCGAGGCGGCCCTGCGCGATCTCGAAACCGCGGCCTTCGCCGAGCAGCATGTTCTCTTTGGGCACGCGTACATTTGTGAAGATCACTTCGGAAGCGCGGTCCGGCACGCCGTAGAAGCCGAACACGGGCAGGGGACGTTTCACCTCGATACCCGGCGTGTCCATCGGCACCAGGATCATGGATTGCTGCTTATGACGATCCGGATTGTCTGGGTCGGTCTTGCCCATGAAGATGCAGATCTTGCAGCGAGGGTCGGTCGCGTTGGTCGTGTACCATTTGCGGCCGTTGATGACGTAATGGTCGCCGTCGCGCACGATCGAGCTTTCGATGTTGGTCGCATCGGATGATGCGACCGCCGGCTCGGTCATGGCGAAGCAGGAGCGGATCTCGCCTGCAAGCAGTGGCTTCAGCCAGCGCTCCTTGTCCTGCTCCGAGCCGTAGCGCTCCAGTACCTCCATGTTGCCGGTGTCGGGTGCCGAGCAGTTGAACACCTCCGGTGCGAGATGCGAGCGGCCCATCACCTCGCAGAGCGGCGCGTATTCGAGATTGGAAAGACCCGCGCCGTGATTGCTCTCGGGCAGGAACAGATTCCACAGCCCCTCGGCGCGCGCCAGCGGCTTCAGCTCCTCGATGACCGGATAGACCTTCCACGGCCCGAGCTCTTCGGCCTCGCGATAGAACCGCTCCTCGTTCGGATAGATGTGCCGGTCCATGAAGCTTTCGAGCCTGCGCTTGAGCTCGATGACTTTGGGCGACATCGGGTAGAGCATCTTTGGTCTCCTTGATCGATGGGCGGCACGGACGCGATCGCGGGCCGCTTCATGTGACGCGATACTCCCTAAATCTCTCGCGCAGCGCGGATTTCAGCACCTTGCCGGTGCCGGTCATCGGGAATTCATCGAGGAATTCGACGGCGTCCGGCAGCCACCAGCTCGCGATCTTCGGACGCATGTGGTCGAGCAGCGTCTTGCCGTCGACGGTCGCGCCCTTCTTGCGGACGACGAGGAGGAGCGGGCGCTCCTGCCATTTCTCGTGTGTGATCGCGACCACAGCCGCTTGCAGCACGTCGGGATGGGACAGCGCAATGTCCTCGAGCTGGATCGAGGAGATCCATTCGCCGCCGGACTTGATCACGTCCTTGGAGCGGTCGGTCAGCGTGACGTGGCCTTGGCCGTCGATCACGGCCATGTCGCCGGTGATCAGCCAGCCGTCGCGGTCGAGGCCCTCGTCGAGCTTCATGTAGCCGGAGGCGACCCAGGGCCCACGGGCGCGCAGATGGCCGACGGTCTTGCCATCGCGCGGCAGCTCAACGCCGGCATCGTCGACGATGCGCAAGGCGGTGCCGAAACAGGCGCGCCCCGAGACTTGGCGCCGATCGAATTTCTCCTTGTCGCTCAGATGTTCCGAGCCAGGCCGGAGGCTCGGCATCGAGCAGCCCAAGGCCTCGGTCATGCCCCAGGCCTGGATGTAATCGACATTGTACTCGCGCTTGAGCTTCTCGACCATCGCGCGGGGCGGGGCGGAGCCCGACGACAGCGTCGCGCGGAGCGCGGAGAATTTGTTGCCGGTGCGCCCAAGCCAGTCGAGCAGGATCAGCCAGAAGCTCGGCACGCCCGCCGAGAGTGTCACCTTCTCGCCCTCGAGCAATTCATAGAGCTTGTCGGGCTCGTAGTTGCGGCCGGGCAGCACCAGCTTCGAGCCGGTGTAGGGCGCGGTGAACGGCATGTTCCAGCCATTGCCGTGGAACAGCGGCGCCATCGGCATCATAACCTCGCGCACGCCTTCGACGTGGCCCGGTAGGAAGTCGAAACTGCAGCAGGTCATGGTCTGCAGGATCGCGGCGCGGTGCGAGTAGATCACGCCCTTGGGATTGCCGGTGGTGCCCGAGGTGTAGCAGATCGTCGAGGCGGATTTTTCGTCGAATTCCGGCCAGGCAAAGCCGGTGTCGTTCTCCTTCTCCAGAAGCTCTTCGTAACAATGCACGTTCGCGAGCTTCGTCTCCGGCATCCGCTCGCGCGAGGACATCACGACATAGGCCTCGATCGTCTCGAGCTGCGGCGCGATGGCCTCGACGATCGGCAGCGTGGCACGGTCGATGAACAGCAGGCGATCTTCGGCGTGGTTGATGATGTAGACGAGCTGCTCGGGAAACAGGCGCGGGTTGATGGTGTGCAGTACATAGCTCATGCCCGGCGCGGCGTAGAACATCTCGAAATGCCGGTGCGTATTCCAGGCCAGCGTGCCGACGCGGTCGCCGGGATTCATGCCAAGCCGCTTCAACGCGAGCGCCATGCGCTTGATGCGCGGATGGGCGTCCGCGTAGGTGTAGCGATGGATGTCGCCCTCGATCTCGCGCGCGACGATCTCGGCTTCGCCGTGATAGTCGGCCGCATATTGGATCAGGCCGCTGATCAGAAGCGGCATGTCCATCATCAATCCCTGCATGGTCTCCTCCAGATGCCGCGTCGTTGCGTGGCGCAGATTTTTGATTTGCGCGGAAGGTTAGCGGAACGTCGCGGAGCCTTCACGCAAAAAACAGCGAGCGCGATTGCATGCAGCGCTTTTTCGAGGCTAACGTGAGGTGAGCTGCCGGCGAAGCAGCCTTTGCGGTGGAGGAGATGGATGTCAGCGGAAAGACACAAGATCGATACAACCGACGCATCTATGGTCGACGTTTCCGCTCTCCGTGCCCGCTACCGCGACGAGCGCGATCGTCGCCTGCGCGGGGAGGGCAAGGCGCAATATGTCGAGGTCACAGGCGAGTTCAGCCGCTATCTCGACGACCCCTGGGCCGATCCCGGCTTTGCGCGGCCAGCCATCAGCGAAGCGACCGAAGTGCTCATCGTCGGCGGCGGCTTCGGTGGTCTGTTGTGTGGCGCACGATTGCGCGAGGCCGGCATCGCGGATTTTCGCATCGTGGAAAAGGCCGCCGACTTCGGCGGCACCTGGTACTGGAATCGTTACCCCGGCGCTGCCTGCGATACCGAGAGCTATATCTATCTGCCGCTCCTGGAAGAGACAGGCTACATGCCGGTGCGCAAATACGCCCGGGCGCCGGAGATCTACGAGCACTCGCGCCGCATCGGCCGTCATTTCGGGCTCTACGAGCGCGCACTGTTTCAGACCGTCATCTCGCGGATGACGTGGCAGGAGCAGGAGGCGCGCTGGCTGGTCGAGACCGATCGGGGCGACCAGATCCGCGCACGCTTCGTCATTCTTGCCGGAGGACCGCTGAGCCGTCCGAAGCTGCCGGGCATTCCCGGCATAGAGACGTTCAAGGGGCACAGCTTCCACACCAGTCGTTGGGACTACGACTACACCGGCGGCAATGCCGATGGTGGCCTGACCGGTCTTGCCGACAAGCGCGTCGGCATCATCGGCACCGGCGCAACCGCCGTGCAATGCGTGCCGCACCTCGGCCGTTCGGCGAAGGAGCTCTATGTCTTTCAGCGCACGCCGTCCGCGATCGGTGTTCGCGACGACCGGCCAACGGATCCGGCCTGGGCGCAGAACCTCAAGCCAGGCTGGCAGCGCGAACGCATGGATAATTTTACGTCCGTGATTTCAGGCGAGCCGTTCGAACAGGATCTGGTGCAGGACGGCTGGACCGGCCTGCTCGGCGAGATCCTGCTGGCGCCGCGCCGCCAGAAGCAGCCGGTGACCTCGATGGAGGAGGCGCTGCAGGTCATCGAGCAGGCGGACTACCGCAAGATGGAGGAGATCCGCGCCCGCGTCGATGCCGTGGTGACGGACGAGGCGACCGCTTCCGCGCTCAAGCCCTGGTACAAGGCATTCTGCAAGCGGCCGTGCTTCCACGACGAATATCTCGACACGTTCAATCGCCCCAACGTGCATCTCGTGGATACCAGAGGGCAGGGCGTCGAGCGCATCACGGAGAACGCTGTCGTGGTCGGCGGCAAAGCCTATGAGCTCGACTGCCTGATCTATGCCAGCGGTTTCGAGGTCGGCACCGATTACGCGCGCCGCATGGGCTTCGAGGTCTATGGCCGGGACGGCATCAGCCTGTCCCAGCGCTGGCGCGACGGCGTCAAGACGCTGCACGGCTTCTACAGCCGCGGCTTCCCGAACTGCTTCCTGATCGTCACTGTGCAAGCCGGACAGAGCGCCAACTTCCCGCACATCATCGACGAGCAGTCGCGGCACATCGCCTATGTCATCAAGCAGGCCCGCGAGCGCAAGGCGCGCACCCTGGAGCCGACGCTTGCCGCCGAGAACGCCTGGGTGGACGAGGTCGTCAAGGCCGCACTCGGCCGGCAGACCTATCTCGCCGAATGTACGCCGGGCTACTACAACAACGAAGGCGTATTCGATCCGATCGCGGCAAGAAACAGCCAATATTGGCGCGGGCCCGTGGCATTCCTGCGGCTGCTCGACAGATGGCGCAAGGAGGGCAATCTGGAAGGCCTCGAATTGTCCTATCATCAGGCCATGGAGTCGGCGCGTTCCACCGGGTAAGATTGCGCCGCCGAGCGGTACAGGACGGGAGACTGGGTATGATGAGGGGCGGGACTGTTGCGGGAGCGGTTTTGGGCGCCATGACGCTGCTCGGCTGCCTGGCATCCTCCGCCGAAGCGGCGCAATGCGGCAGCTCGCCGGCCGGCTTCGAGGCCTGGAAGCGCGAGTTCAGCGCGGAGGCGCAGGGCAAGGGCATCGGCCCCACCGCACTGTCGGCGCTGATGCAGACCAATTACGCCAGCGCGACCATTGCGGCCGACCGCGGCCAGCGCAGCTTTTCGCTGACGCTCGATCAGTTCCTGGCCAAGCGTGGCGCCACCACCATCGTCGCCAAGGGCCGGCAGCTCAAGCAGTCGCAGGCCGCCTTGTTCGCCTCGATCCAGCAGCGCTATGGCGTCCCGCCCGGGCCGCTGATCGCGATCTGGGGCATGGAGACCGGCTTCGGCAGTCAGCGCGGCAACCAGAACATGCTGTCGTCGATCGCGACCCTCGCGTATGATTGCCGCCGTCCCGAATTCTTTACGGACCAGCTCTACGCCGCCTTGAAGCTGATCGACCGCGGCACGCTGTCGGGATCGACCCGCGGCTCCATGCATGGCGAGGTCGGCCAGACCCAGTTCATGCCCAAGAACATTTTGGCCTACGGCACTGGCAATCTCGACGTTGCTGCGAATGCGCTGAGCTCGACAGCGAATTTTCTCAAAGCGCATGGCTGGCGCGCGGGAGCCGGGTACCAGCCGGGCGAGCCGAATTTCGCTGCCATCGAGGCTTGGAATGCCGCAGGCGTCTATCAGAAGGCAATCGCGCTGATGGGCCGGCAGATCGACGAGGGTGGGGGCGCCGCAGCCTCGCGCTAGAGTATGATCCAGACCCGAAGGGCCGCGTTAGCGAAAAGTGTTGCGCGGCTTTTTCGAAAAGATCATGCTGAAACAATAACCTAAAGCGCGATGACGATCTCATCGCGCTGAAGGTTGCTCAGCAAGGCGTGATGCGCCGACGCGAGAAAGTTGTTGCCATTGGGAACCGGCGGCACGAGGTTTGCTTTTATCAAGTTCAGGGCTGGGCATGAGGAGACTCAATATGGCTACCCAGATCGTGATGGACCAGACGGGCGATACGCGCCACGAGTTTGATCCTGGCAATGCCGAAGCGCTGGCGCGAGCCGAACGGCGCTTTCGGGAGCTGACCGGAGCCGGCTTCACCGCCGCGCTTCGAACCGGGCCCGGCGAAGTCACCCGTATCAGATCGTTCGATCCGACCGCGCAGGAAACGTTGTTCTATCCCCGCCTGGTCGGCGGCTGATCTGAGCTGCTCATGATCGCGGCAGTTTGGCTTCGCGCACCGGCGCGTGCGCGTTTGCATGCGCTGCGTGAACTCTATCGCCGCTTCTTCGGCGAGAACACGCCGGATGCCCGCGGCCGCCGGCTTCTGGCCGAATGGCTGACGCCGGCGCAGCGCGCGCAGTTCGAGCAGCACCGGTATTTCGACGTCGTCGGCTGCGACACCGGCAGGACCTATCGCATCCATTACGGCACGGCCGCCAACGTCCATGAGATCGATGTTGAAGGGCACGCGACGATGGGGTGGTGCTTCGTCCCGTCAGGCTTCCTGGTGCCGGGCGACGTGATGCTGGCGCAGAAGATCGCGCTCGAGACTGACGAGAAGGGAGCGCTTGCGCTCGCCAACCGGTTTCCGCCGGCCACGCATTCCGAGCACTTCTACCGACGGCCTTTCTAGCGCGGGTAAGGGCGAGGCGGTCAGGAGTGCGTGGTGCGGTAGGCGTCCAGCGCATGCGCCGCGAAGATGCCGATGCTGCAAAGCGCGAGCAGGGCTGAGATCAGCTCAATCATAGCTCGTCCTCCAGTAGCGGCTGGGCGACAAGATTTTGGCAGCAGGAATATTCGTAGATCAGGTCCAGGATGAATTGCATGGTGGCCGTCCCTGTATTTGTTTTGACAACCACTTAACTGGCCATCTGTTTCAGGCGTGTTTCGTCGCATCGGGAAAGGGGTTTCGCGCGGAACCCTGCGCTGGTTTGTGCGCTGCGGGCCCGCTATATCCCGCTATCGCTCAGCGCCATTTAAGCCGTCTCCTCGGGAGCGGCGCATCATATTGCGAGGCAAAATCATGGCGCAGGTCGAGTGGTTCGACGATCTCACCGTCGGAATGCGGTTCAAGTCCCCCGAAGTTCTGGTCACCGAGGCCGACATCAAGCGCTTCGCTGCCGAGTTCGATCCGCAGCCGATGCATCTCGACGATGAGGCCGCCAAGACGACCCTGTTCAAGGGGCTTGCTGCCTCGGGATGGCACACCGCCGCGATCGCCATGAACCTCGCGATCCAGACCCGCCCGTTCGGTCCGCATCCGCTGATTGGCGCCGGTGTCGATGGCCTGCGCTGGACGATGCCGGTGCGGCCCAATGATCGTCTGCATCTGGTCGGCGAGGTTATGAGCCTGACGCCGTCCAAGTCGAAGCCTCAGGGTATCGCGCTGGTCAAATGGACCATGCTCAACCAGAACGGCGAGGAAGTTTACACCTTTACTCCCATCGCCATCGTACCGCGGCGGGACTCGCGTTGAATCATTCGGCGAGCCCCTGAACCGGCGCCGCGCTGATGTCGCTGCCGTGATGCGTCAGCGGCTTCATGCCGGTGACGGTTCTGAGCAACACATAGAACACCGGTGTCAGGAACAGGCCGAACACGGTGACACCGATCATGCCGGAGAACACGGCGACGCCCATGGCGCGCCGCATCTCCGAGCCTGCGCCCGTCGAGAGCACCAGCGGCAGCACGCCCATGATGAACGCCATCGACGTCATCAGGATCGGGCGCAGTCGCAGCCGGCTGGCTTCGATCGCGGCCCGGATCGGCGTGCGCCCCGCAAACTCGAGCTCGCGCGCGAATTCGACGATCAGGATCGCGTTCTTGGCGGAGAGGCCGACGAGCACGATGAGGCCGATCTGGGTGAAGACGTTGTTGTCGCCCTTCGAGATCCAGACGCCGAACATCGCAGCGAGCAGGCCCATCGGCACGATCATGATGATCGAGAGCGGCAGGGTCAGGCTCTCATAGAGCGCGGCCAGCACGAGGAACACCAG
Source organism: Bradyrhizobium vignae (assembly GCF_900324035.1). NCBI lineage: Bacteria > Pseudomonadati > Pseudomonadota > Alphaproteobacteria > Hyphomicrobiales > Nitrobacteraceae > Bradyrhizobium > Bradyrhizobium vignae. The sequence goes on along the minus strand of NZ_LS398110.1, from coordinate 4,778,581 downwards.
CAGGATTGCCAGCGGGAATACCCAGATGCCTGAATTGCCGGCGATGAACTCTTGATAGGTCAGGTCAGTCCATTCGAAGGCAAAGCCGGGCGGCAGCACCTCCGCGGCAATCCGCGTCGCGGCTTCTTGTGCCTGGCCCGACGAAAAGCCGGGGGCTGCCGCCGCGTTTATGTCGGATGACAGGAAGCCGTTGTAGCGGATCGCGCGCTCTGGTCCTGCGCTCTGGCGGATCTTGAGCAGCGCCGACAGCGGCACCATGTCGCCTGAGGACGAGCGCACTTTCAACTGCCTGATGTCGTCGGCGCGGGCGCGGAACGGCGCGTCAGCCTGGACCCGGACGGAGTAGGTGCGGCCAAACTTGTTGAAGTCGTTGACGTAGTAGGACCCGAGGTAGATCTGCAGTGTGTTGAATACTTCAGTCACGGGCACGCCAAGCTGGAGCGCCTTGGTGCGGTCGATGTCGGCGAAGAGCTGGGGCACGTTGACCTGGAAGCTCGAGAACACGCCGGCGATCTCCGGCGCCTTCTGCATCGCCGCCATGAACGCCTTGGTGGCTTCGTTCAAGGCGTCATAGCCGAGGCCGGCGCGGTCCTCGATCTGCAGCTTGAAGCCGCCGATGGTGCCGAGGCCGTTGACCGGCGGAGGCGGGAACATGGCGATGAACGCCTCCTGGATGCCGGCATATTTCTTGTTCAGCTCGGCCGCGATCGCTGGCCCGCTGAGCGAGGGATCCTTGCGTTCGTCGAACGGCTTCAGCGTCGAGAACACGATGCCGGCATTGGAGGAATTGGTGAAGCCGGAGATCGACAGGCCTGGAAAGGCCACCGAGCTCTCGACGCCGGGCTGGGTCAGCGCGATGTCGCTCATCTTGCGGATGACTTCTTCGGTACGGTCGAGCGTGGCGCCATCGGGCAGGCGAGCGAAGCCGACGAGGTATTGCTTGTCCTGTCCCGGCACGAAGCCGCTCGGCACCTGCTGGAACAGCAGGGCAGTGAGGCCGACCAGCCCCACATAGAGGCCCATCACCGCGGCCTTGCCCGAGATCACCTTGGTAATGGTGCCGCTGTAACTCTCCGACGAGTAGGTGAACGCCCGATTGAAGCGGCGGAAGAACCAGCCAAGGCTCTTTTCCATGACGATCGTCAGCTTGTCCTTCGGCTCGTCATGGCCCTTGAGCAGCAGCGCCGACAGTGCCGGTGACAGCGTCAACGAGTTGATGGCGGAGATGACCGTCGAAATCGCGATCGTCAGCGCGAACTGCTTGTAGAACTGCCCGGTGAGACCGGAGATGAAGGCGAGCGGCACGAACACCGCGATCAGCACCAGCGCGATCGCGATGATCGGACCCGACACCTCGCGCATGGCCTGATAGGTGGCATCCCGCGGCGACAGCCCGGCCTCGATATTGCGCTCGACATTTTCGACCACGACGATGGCATCGTCGACGACGATGCCGATTGCGAGCACGAGGCCGAACAAGCTGAGCGCGTTGATCGAGAAGCCGAACACGTGCATCACCGCAAACGTGCCGACGATCGACACGGGCACGGCGAGAAGGGGAATGATCGAGGCCCGCCAGGTCTGCAGGAACAGGATCACGACCAGCACCACCAGCGCGATCGCCTCCAGCAGCGTGTGGATGACGGCCTCGATCGAGGAGCGCACGAACTGGGTGGGATCGTAGACGATCTGGTAGGACACGCCTTCCGGCATGTTCTTCTTGATCTCGGCCATGGTGGCGCGGACGTGGTCGGAAATCTGCAGCGCGTTGGAGCCGGGCGCCTGGAAGATCGGGATTGCCACCGCCTGCTTGTTGTCGAGCAGCGAGCGCAGGCCGTACTCGGACGCGCCAAGCTCGATGCGTGCGACGTCGCGCAGCCGCACCACTTCGCCGCGTGCGCCGGTCTTGACCACGATGTCGCCGAACTGCTCCTCGTTTGCGAGCCGGCCTTCCGCATTGACCGAGAGCTGAAGATCAATGCCTTTGATGTTTGGGGAAGAGCCGACGACGCCAGCGGCGGCCTCGACGTTCTGCGCCTGGATCGCCCGCACGATGTCGCTCGCGGTCAGCCCATGCTCGGCCGCCTTCTGCGGATCGACCCAGACCCGCATCGAATAGTCGCCGGCGCCGTAGAGCTGGACGTCGCCGACGCCATCGATCCGCGCCAGCCGGTCCTTGACGTTGAGCACGGCATAGTTGCGCAAATACGTCATGTCGTAGCGGCCGTTCGGCGACAACAGATGCACCACCATGGTGAGGTCGGGCGACGACTTCTTGGTGATGATACCGAGCTGGCGCACCACATTGGGCAGGCGCGGCTCGGCCTGCTGCACGCGGTTTTGCACCAGCTGCGTGGCCTTGTCGGGGTCGGTGCCGAGGCGGAACGTCACCGTCAGCGTCATGGCGCCATCGGTGGTCGCCTGGCTCGACATGTAGAGCATATTCTCAACGCCGTTGATCTGCTCTTCGATCGGTGTCGCCACCGTCTCCGCGATCACCTTGGGGTTGGCGCCGGGATAGGTCGCGCGCACCACGACGGAGGGCGGCACCACGTCCGGATATTCCGAGATCGGCATCGCGAACAGCGAGATCAGGCCGGCGAGGAAAATCAGGACCGACAGCACGCCGGCGAAAATCGGACGATCGATGAAGAATTTTGAGAGATTCATGGCCTTGCCCCTGGGCAATATCATTCCGATCTCTGGCCGCCTCACCGTCGTTCCGGGGCGCGCGCGTTGCGCGCGAATCCGGAATCCAGAGGTGAAGTGATCGGAGTTTCGTAACTTCGATCCCGGGTTCGCGCTACGCGCGCCCCGGGATGACGGAAAGCACTAGCGTTGCACCACGTCCTGGTTGCTGTGGTTGGACGCCTGCTGCGGCCCCCGCGCGCCCATCTGCGCGATCTCCGTCTTGAGGAGGGCGCCGGGACGCACGCGCTGCAGGCCGTTGACGACGATGCGGTCGCCGGACTTCAGGCCCGAGGTGACGATACGAAGCCCGTCGACGGCGCCACCGAGGGTAACCGGCCGGTAGACGGCGCGATTGTCATCGCCCACCGCCATCACGAACTTCTTGTCCTGGTCGGTGCCGATCGCGCGCTCGTCGATCATCACCAGCGCCTGTTGCTTCGGCTGGCCCATGCGCACGCGGGCGAACTGGCCGGGGATGAGGCGGCCGTCATCGTTCTTGAATACCGCGCGGACGCGGATGGTGCCGCTCTGGCCGTTGACCTGGTTGTCGATGAGCTGGATGTGGCCCTTCGCGGACAAGCCGCCCGAGGTCGTCATCTCGACCGGGATCTGGTCAAGCTTGCCGCGCCGGCCGGCGCTATCTGCGATCGAGTTCAGCGCGCGCAGCACGACCTCTTCATCCGCATCGAACGAGGCGTAGATCGGATTGACCGAGACCAGCGAGGTCAAGACCGGGGATGCGGTGCCGGCGGCGACGAGATTGCCGACGGTGACCTCGATCTTGCCGACGCGGCCATCCACGGGTGCGCGCACCTCGGTGTAGTCGAGATTGAGCTTTGCCGTCTGCAGCGTCGCCTCGGCCGCCTTGACGTTGGCGATGGCTTCACGATGGGCATTGTCGCGCTGGTCGTAGTCGCGCCGGGTGACCACGGCATTGCCGACGAGCTGCGCGCCGCGCTCGAGCTCGCTCTGGGTGAAAACGACGCGGGCTTTCGCAGCCTCGAGCTGGGCCGCAGCCTTGTCGACCTCGGCCGCATAAGGGGCGGGATCAATCTTGAACAGCACGTCGCCGGCCTTCACCAGCGCGCCTTCGGTGAAGTTTGCCGACAGGATCGCACCCGCGACGCGTGGGCGGAGCTCGACGCGGTTGATGGCCTCGAGCCGGCCGGAGAAATCGTCCCACAGCACGGTCTGCCGTGGCTCGATCATCGCGACTGTGACGGAGACAGCTTGTTCAGCCGCGGCCGGTGCGGTCGCTTGCGCGGCATGAAAATAGCGGCCGGTGGCGATCGAGCCGGCCGCGGCGAGGGCGCCCACGATGGCAACGCCACTCAGAAGGCGGCGGAAACGGCCGGTGCGGGAGGTATTTTGGGAGGGGTGCATTTGCGCGCTCCAGATATGTAGTGTTCGCTACAGATGTGGAGCTGGATACCGCAGCGCAAGATACTTATGTACCGTTCGCTAAGAAAATTGTAGCGCGATACCGCAAGAATTGGAAGGCACTAGGAAAGTAGAATTAGAACAAATAGTTAGGATCCGGCGTTAAGCCTTAGGCAGAACCTGAATTCCGAGGAGGTAGGTACATGGGCATGGGACGCCCCCGCGAATTCGACGCCGAAATGGCGTTGGATCAGGCGATGGAAGTGTTTTGGCGCCATGGCTATGAGGGCGCGACGATCGCCCAGCTCACGGAGGCCATGGGTATCAATCCGCCCAGCCTCTATGCCTGCTTCGGCAACAAGGAAGGCTTGTTGAAGGCCGCGCTCGATCGGTACACCAAGCTGCGCGGCGCCTGGATGGACGAGGTGGTGGCAGCGCCGACCGCCCGCGCCGTCGCCGAGCGGATGCTGATGGGCATCGCCGAAAAACAGACCGATCCCGCCAATCCGCCGGGCTGCCTGCTGGTGCAAGGCGGCATCGCCTGCGGCACCGGCTCCGAGAACGTCCCCTTCGAGCTCGCCGCCCGCCGTGCCCAGAACGAGGACCAGCTTCGCGACCGTTTCGTCCGCGCAAAGGCGGAGGGCGATCTCAAGGAAAGCGCCGATCCCGCCGCGCTCGCGCGCTACGTCTCGGCGGTGTCGGTCGGCATGGGCGTGATGGCGTCTTCGGGCGCCGATCGCGAAGCGCTGCGGCAGGTCGCGAGCGTCGCCGTGCAGGCGGTCGAGGCGCAGTCGGCCGACAGGTCCGAATAGCCTCGCCGGACCTCATCTTGCGCGCCGCCTCGGCGCCTCTCTTGGATTTGCAGCGACCATGTTCGCGCTGACATTTCTCGGGACATCGGCGAGCGTTCCCTCAGCGGAGCGCAACCATCCGGCGCTCCTCGTGGAACCCGCAGGCAAGCGTGTCCTGATTGATTGCGGCGAGGGCACGCAGCGCCAGTTGCTGCGCAGCGGCGCCGGCTTTCGTCGGCTCGACCGCATCCTGCTGACGCACGCGCATCTCGATCACGTGCTCGGGATCCCCGGCCTGTTCTCGACGCTGGGCTTGCGGCAGACCTCCGACGCGATGACAATTCACGGCGGGCAGGAACGCTCGACATCGTCATCCGAATGCTCGCAGGCCTGTGGGGCGCGGGCAGGGCGCCGATCGCGGTCAAGTTCGCACCGCTGAGCGCGGGACGGGTCATCGATGCCGATGAATTCACCATTGACTGTTTTCCGGTCCGCCATCGCGACACCGACAGTTTTGGTTTCGTCTTCCAAAGCCCCGCGCGCCGTCATCTTCGGCCTGATCGCCTCGTAGCGCTGGGTGTCCCCGACTGTCCCTTGCGCGGCGAGTTGGCCGCGGGCCGACCGATCGTGCTTGCCAGCCGAACCATCGATCCGGAAGACGTGCTCGGCCCCCGAGCCGCGGAAGGAGGCTCGTCGTGATCGGCGACATCGAGACCACCGAGGGGCTGTCCCCATACGTAGCCGACGCCAACATGATGGTGATCGAGGCGACGTTCCTCGATCGCGACGCGCCGACCGCGCGGAATTACGGCCATCTCACAGCGGCGGAGGCCGCTTCCTTCGCGGCCGCGAATAATGTCGGCCAGCTCGTGCTGACCCATATGTCAGGGCGCTACGAAGACGAGGAGATCCTGGCGGAGGCGACAAGGATATTTCCGAACAGCCGGATCGCTGCCGACTTCGACCGTCTCGTGATCTAGGCGCCGCGACCGCGCTCAGCTCGACAATCCCGACTTGATCGCGAGATCCTGCGCCTGGCTCGTCACCTGCACCAGCCGCGGCAGCGCCTGATCGCGGAAGGCCGCCATGTCCATCCGCATCGCATCGACGGTGACGCTCAATCCGGCGATCACCAGACCTTGCGCGTCGAAGATCGGCGTTGCCAGCGTGCGCAGGCCATAGGCGTTCTCGCCGTCGGAGACGGCATGGCCTTTCTTCTTGACCTGATCGAGCCGGGCGAGCAGGGCATCGAGGTCGGTGAGCGTTCGCTCCGACAGCTTTAGGCGGGGGCGCAACTCGAGCCGCGCGATCTGCTCGTCGCGCGCCAGATGCGCCAGCATGACGTGGCCGAGCGCGGCGCTGTAGGCGGGGATGCGCGTGCCCGGCCGGCGATCCATCTTGTGGCGATCGAGGCCGGCACCGACGCGGGCAAGATAGACCACGTCGCCGCCGTCGAGGATGCCGAGCGAAGCCGCATCGCCCACCGCAGGCACGAGCTCGCGCAGCAGCGGCTCGACGATGGTCCGTAAGGATCCGTGCGACAGCACAGTGTAGCCGAGATCGAGGCAGGCGACGCCGAGGCGGAATCGGCGGCTCTGCGGAACCGCCTGGAGATATCCGAGCTCGATCAGGGTCTGGATCAGCCGGAACGCGGTTCCGCGATCGAGATCTGCCCGTGCGGCAATCTCACTCAGGGTGAGCTCGAAGGCCTCGCTGGTGAAACTCTTGAGCACGGCGAACGCCTTGCCGACGGAAGCGACGTAATTCTTTGGATTTTTCGGTGTGGATTCAGGTTTACGCTTTGCGGCCTTGTTCTCAGCCTTTGCCATCCTCGAATGCCCGCCATGACAGCTGCCCTTGACGCGGCGGCAGCTGGATCCTACCAACGGGATAGAGCATAACAAATGTTCGCATTCCGAACAATATCGATTTGGCGATCGGAGGAAGTTTGTCGACATCATCGCTGCACCCTCATGGCGTGTTCTCCGCCGCGTTGACGCCCCTCGACGCCGGGCTCGCCCCCGATCATGCGCGCTTCGTCGCGCATTGCCGTTACCTGCTGGACGAAGGCTGTGACGGCATCGCGCTGCTGGGCACCACCGGCGAAGCGAACTCCTTCTCCGCAGCCGAGCGCATTGCGCTGCTCGAGGCAGTGGTGGCCGCGGGCATCGCGCCGCAGCGGCTTCTGCCAGGCACCGGCGTCGCTGCGCTCACTGAGACCATTGCGCTGACGCGTCACGCGCTCTCGGTCGGGGTCGACACCGTGGTGATGCTGCCACCGTTCTACTACAAGGGCGTCAGCGACGACGGCATCTACGCGTCCTACAGCGAAGTCGTGCAGCGCATCGGCGATGCCAGGCTGAGGATCGTGCTCTACCACATCCCGCAGATGTCGGCGCAGCCGATCTCGCATGCGCTGATCGAGAGGCTGCGCAAGGCCTATCCGGCGATCTTCACCGGCATCAAGGATTCCTCCGGCGACTTCGCCAACATGACCGCGATGGTCGAGCGTTTCCCGGGTTTTTCGGTTCTCGTCGGGGCAGATCCACTGCTCTTGCCGCTGCTGCGCAAGGGCGGGGCAGGCTGCATCACCGCAACCTCCAATCTCGTCGCGCGCGACCTTGCCTACGTCTACAAGCATTTTCGCGACAGCGACGATGATGCGGGGCTCAAGGCGGCGCAGGAGCGCATCGTGAAGGCGCGCGAGCTGGTCTCGCGTTTCCCGCAGATGGCGTCGCTGAAGACGATCGTTGCCGAGCGCACCGGTCACGCCGGATGGCAGCGCCTGCGGCCGCCGCTGGAATCGCTGTCGCCGGTCCAAGTGAAAGAGCTGCTTGCGGATGCGGCGGCATTCGCCGCCGCCACCGTGTAGACTCGACCGAAGCGACGAGGCGAACCGATGTCCGATGCTTTCCAGGATGCGCTGGCCGGGCTCGCCGCGATCGTCGGCGACAAGCATGTCATCGCGTCCGGACCCGACCAGGAGCCCTATGTGGTGGACTGGCGCGGGCGCTATCACGGCCGTGCGGTCGCGGTGGTGAAGCCGGGCTCGACCGCCGAGGTCGCCGCCGTCGTGAAATTCTGCGCCGCAAGGCGGCTCGCCATCGTGCCGCAGGGCGGTAACACCGGCATGTGCGGGGCGGCGACGCCCGACGATCGCGCGGGCAATGTCGTGATCCGGCTCGACCGCATGCGGGCCGTGCGCGACGTCAGTCCGCTCGCAAACACCATCACGGTGGAGGCCGGCTGCATCCTCGCGGAGGTACAGAACGCGGCGCGGGACGTCGACCGCTACTTTCCCTTGAGCCTTGGCGCCGAGGGCTCCTGCCAGATCGGCGGCAACATCTCGACCAACGCCGGCGGCACCGCCGTGCTGCGTTACGGTCCGACGCGCGATCTCGTGCTCGGGCTGGAGGTCGTCTTGCCCGATGGCCGCGTCCTCAATGGCCTGCGCGCACTGCGCAAGGACAATACGGGCTATGCGCTCAAGCAGCTCTTCATCGGCGCGGAGGGCACGCTCGGCATCGTCACCGCGGCAGTGCTGAAGCTGTTCGCGCCCCCGCGCAGCTCGGCCCTGGCGCTGTTGAAGCTGCAAGGCGTGGAGCAGGCGCTCGAGATCATGCAGCGCCTGCGCGGCGCAGTCGGCGACCGGCTCGGCAGCCTCGAGATCATGTCGCGCTCGCAGGTCGAGGCGATCGCCGCGACGGTGCCGCATGTCACCATTCCCTTCGAGCTGACGACGCCGTGGTATCTGATCGTCGAGCTGACCGACACGCTCGCGGGCGTTGACCTCAATGAGCCGCTGGCCGCGGTCCTCGCGGATGCGATGGAAGCCGGGCTCGCTGACGACGCCATATTGGCTTCCAATCTGACCCAGGCGAAGGCGATCTGGTCTGTCAGGCACAGCGTGTCCGAAGGCAACAAGCGCAGCGGCTATGTCGTGTCGCACGACAGCGTGGTGCCGCTGGAGCGCCAGGCAGCCTTCGTCAACAATGTCGAAGCCCGCATCAAGGCGGCCGTCCCGCATGCGAAAGTCGTCATGCACGGCCATATCGGCGACGGCAACATCCACGTCGTGGCCCTGATCGATCGCGTGCATTGCCAGGATCCGGATACGACAGCGAGGCTCGTGGCGCACATCAACGAGATCGTCGACGACGAGACCGCGGCGCAGGATGGAGCGATCAGTGCCGAGCACGGCATCGGCATTACGAATCGCGGCAGGCTTGCGCGGGTCGCCGATCCTCTCGATATCGAGCTGATGCGCGACATCAAGCAATTGCTCGATCCGCATCGCCTGATGAATCCCGGCAAAATCTTCAGCATGGGCGTAGCCTGACGATGACGAGCGTCCGCCTGCTTGCTGACGATCTCACCGGTGCCCTCGACACCGCGGCGGAGTTCGTCGGCCTGTGCGGACCGTTTGACGTCACCTGGCCGGACGCACCTGCGACGTCCGGCTCCGGGAGTCTCGCGATCGACAGCGGTACCCGCGAGCGGTCGAAGGCCGAGAGCGTCGAGATCGTCGCGCGGCTGGCGCCGCAGCTCGAGGGGGCGACGATTGCCTACAAGAAGGTCGACAGCCTCCTGCGTGGCGCGTGGGCGGCCGAGCTCGGCGCCTGCCTACGCAGCGGCCACTGGGTATCCTGCGTGGTCGCGCCCGCGTTCGACTATCAGGGGCGCCGCACCGCGGGCGGCCAGCAATTCGCGCGCACGATGCAAGGCGAGTGGCACCGGGTCGGCGACAATTTGCTCGATCAGTTGAGGCAGGACGGCATCGAGGCGCGGCAGGGCAGCTCCGATACGCTGGCGCTGGGCGGCGTTCAGGTGTTCGATGCCGAGAGCGACATCGACCTCGATCGCGTCGTCGAGATGGCACGACGCATGCCGGGACCCGTACTGTGGTGCGGAAGCGGCGGATTGGCCGGCGCGCTTGCACGCAGCCACCGTGCCGATGCGCCGAGCCAATTGAAGTTGCCGGTGCTGGGGTTGTTCGGCTCCGACCAGCCCGCCACCGCCTCTCAGCTGGCTGCGTGTGGCGCGGCGACGATTGCGCTTGCGGAAGGCGAGGGCGCGGCGCGCGTCCGGCGCAAGCTGGGCGACGACCGCGTCGCGATGGTCAAATTCTCTCTCGCCGAAGGCTTGATGCGCACTGAAGCGGCGCGGCGGATCGCGCGCGAAATGGCGGCATTGATTGCGGCGCTCGACCCGCCCGGCACGCTGATTGTCGCCGGCGGTGAGACCCTGAAGGCCGCATGCGTTGCCCTTGGCGCGCATGCGCTCCAGGTGACAGGACGTATCGTTCCTGGATTGCCGCGCTCGATCCTGCAAGGCGGGCGCTGGGCCGGCGTCGACGTGATCTCGAAATCCGGCGCATTCGGTCCCAGCGGGCTGTGGCGTGACCTACTCCGGGACAATCATCTGCTCAGAATGGAGAGTCCGACATGACCTCTCGTCATCTTGCCATCACCATGGGCGATCCGGCCGGGATCGGGCCGGAGATCATCGTCAAGGCCTGCGTCGGGCTGAAGGAGCGGATCGCGAAGGGCGATCTGCGCCTGCTCATCATCGGCAGCGGCGCAGCGCTCGATGGTGCCAAGTCCGCGCTCGGCGCCGATGTCGCGATCCCGGAGGTGACGGCCGACGATCGCGAGTGGCCCGATCTCTGCTACCTCCAGGCCGACGTCGAGGGCGATCCGATCAAGCCGGGCGTGCTCAGCGCCGATGGCGGCCGCTTTGCCTACAAGGCGATCGAGCAGGGCGTGCGCTTGACGCAGGCCGGCCGGACCGCGGCCATCGTCACCGCGCCGCTCAACAAGGAGGCCCTCAACAAGGCCGGCTATCATTTCCCGGGCCATACCGAGATGCTGGCGCATCTCACCGGCGTGCGCGGCTCGGTTATGCTGCTCGCCCACGGCAACATGCGCGTCAGCCATGTCTCGACCCATGTTGCGCTCGAGGACGTGCCGAAACGGCTGACGCCGGAGCGGCTGCGCATGGTGATCGACCTCACCAATGACGCGTTGCGCCGGCTTGGCATTGCCAGGCCGAAGATCGCGATCGCCGCCCTCAATCCGCATGCCGGCGAGGGCGGTCTGTTCGGCCGGCAAGATATCGACGTATCGGCGCCGACGATCGCGAAGGCCGTGGCGGATGGCCTCGACGTCGTCGGTCCGGTGCCGGGCGATACCATTTTCGTCAAGCTGCGTGCCGGCCAGTTCGATGCCGCGGTCGCGATGTATCACGATCAGGGGCACATTCCCGTCAAGCTGCTCGGCTTCCAGGTCGACCCGGCGACCGGCCGCTGGCAGGAGCTCTCCGGCGTCAACATCACGCTCGGCTTGCCGATCATCCGCACCTCCGTCGATCACGGCACCGCCTTCGACATCGCCGGCAAGGGCATCGCCAACGAGCACAGCCTGATCGAGGCCATCGATTATGCCGAGCGGCTGGCCGCCGGCACCTCCGCAGCCAAATCATGAGATCGAACGCACGATGACCAACGCCTTCACGCCCATCGAAATCCAACGTCCCACCATCCTGGAGTTCGGAAACGGCACGATCACCGCTGCAGCGCGCTTCGCCGAGCGGATCGGCGCCAGGCGGCCGCTGGTGATCTCGGACCCGTTCAACGCGCGCCGTGTCGACACGCTGGCGCTGCCGGGGGCGGTGAAAGTGTTCGGCGACGTCAAGCCCGAGCCTGACCTGCCCAATCTCGAGAAGGCGGTGGCGATGGCGAAGGAGGTCAAGCCCGATCTCGTCGTCGGCTTCGGCGGCGGCAGCGCGATGGATCTCGCCAAGCTGGTCGCGGTGATGTGCACGAACGAGGTCGCATTCGCCGACATCGTCGGGCCCGAGAAGGTGGCCGGACGCAACGTGGCACTGATGCAGATCCCAACCACCTCGGGCACCGGCAGCGAGGCCGGCACCCGCGCGCTGGTCACCGATCCCGTCAGCCAGAACAAGCAGGCAGTGCAGAGCCGCTTCATGCTGGCCGACATCGCGATCGTCGATCCCGACCTGACGATGACCGTGCCGAAGCAAGTGACTGCGGCGACCGGCGTCGACGCCTTGGCGCATTGCGTCGAGGCCTACACCAGCCGCAAGGCGCATCCGACGATCGACCTCTATGCGCTCGAAGGCGCACGGCTGGTCGGACGCTATCTCAAGCGCGCGGTCACCGATGGCAGCGACCGCGAGGCGCGTGCCGGCCTGTCACTGGCCTCGCTCTATGGCGGCTATTGCCTCGGGCCGGTGAATACGACGGCGGGCCACGCCGTGGCCTATCCGCTCGGCACGCGCCATCACGTTGCGCACGGTCTCGCCTGCGCGGTGATCTTCCCGCACACGCTCGCTTTCAACATGCCGGCGGTGGACGAGAAGACAGTCGCCGTGCTGGGTGCACTGGGGCTGCCGGAACGCAATGATCCCGAGCTTGCATTCGATGCCAGCTATGAGTTCTGCAAGGACCTCGGCATCGAGATGCGACTGTCCGCGCTCGGCGTGCCCAGAAACGATCTCGGCGTGATGGCGGACGAGGCGCACGCCATTCGTCGCCTGCTCGACAACAATCCGCGCGATTTGAGCCGGGATGCGATCCTCAACATGTACGAGGTCGCGTTCTGACACGCCTGCTGCGCGCGGCGCCAATCAACAACACAATGAAAGTAGAGGAAACTTCGATGAGATCGATGTGGCTTGGTCTTGTGTCGGCAGTGCTGCTGACGACGTCGCCGGTGCAGGCGCAGGACGCCTATCCGTCCAAGCAGGTAACTGTGATCGTTCCCTTCGCCGCCGGCGGCACAGCGGATATCTTCGCGCGCATGGTCTCGAACCAATTGCAGACGAAATTCGGCAAGCCGTTCGTGGTCGAGAATGTGGGCGGCGCGGGCTCGATCCTTGGCGTCACGCGGCTGGCGAAGTCGGCGCCTGACGGCATCACGCTCGGCCTTGCCAGCACCTCCGCGCTCGCGATCAATCCGTCGCTCTACGGCCCGAAGCTGAGTTACCAGCCGGACAAGGATCTGGTGCCGGTCGCCCAGATCAGCGTCGTGCCCAACGTGCTCGTAGTGAACCCCAGCAAGATCAAGGCGCGCACCGTGCCGGAACTGATCGCATATCTGAAGGCGAACCCCGACAAGGTCTCGTTCGGCTCCGCCGGCGTCGGCACTTCGCAGCATCTGGCCGGCGAGCTGTTCCAGCAGATGACCGGCACCAAGATGGTGCACGTGCCCTACAAGGGGTCGAGCCAGATGCTGACGGACCTGCTCAGCGGCCAGATCGATCTCGCCTTCGACAATGTGCCGCTGCTGCTGCCGCAGGTGAAGACCGGCCAGCTCGCGATGCTGGCGACCGCAACCCCCAAGCGCGCCGACTTCGATCGCGAAGTCCCCGCGGTGGCCGAATTCCTGCCGGGCTTCGAGGCGGTGGCCTGGCACGGCTTCTTCGTCCCTGCGGGCACGCCGAAGCCGATCGTCGAGAAGCTCTCGGCCGAAATCCGCGCCTTCATGCAGCAGCCGGAGACGGTGCAGAAGATGGCCGAGCTTGGTGCCGCTGCGGTGGCGGTGGATTCGGAGCCCTTCGCAGCCTACATCGCCTCCGAGACGGTGCGCTGGAAGAAGGTGATCGAGGCGGCGAACATCAAGCTGGAGTAGGCGCACCGTTGCTGGTCTTTCGCCAGCTGAAACGGGCCGGATCACGACGCGGCCGCTTCTCCGCGGTCCGGCCCGAAATGCGCTTTGCTAGCTCACGCCATGGGATCCTGGAATGTACACGTGACGCCGATCGGGGCGCTCGCGTTCTCCTGCCGTAGTGCCGCGCGTGACACAATGACGGTTCGCTCGGGATTGGCGAAATTCTCGCGCATCTCGATCATGAGTGCGTTGTCGGCGAGCGTCATCATGCGTCCTGACCCGACCGCTCCGTCCGCAGCCCGCGCCACACAGTAGCTGAAATCCACGGAACCATAATCCGGAAGCGGAAACAGGTCGCCGCTGCCCGGGTCGGTCGGCCGCTCCATCACCCATTCCACCGATGATCCGAGCGGTTCGATCTCTCCGGGCGGCTGTCGGACGAGAAACGAGCGGAATTCGCCGGTGCTCTGGTTCTTGATGAAGTACAGAACGTCTCCGCTGACCTGCACCGCAAGACCCGCGAGGATCTCATCGCCGGTCTCGATCGGCAGGTTGTCGATCACCGTGATCGCTTGCGGCGTCATATCCTTTTCGTCCGAGTTGTGCCACCAGTCCCACCAGGCGAAGTGATTTGGCTTGCGGTTGGGCCAGTGGCCGGTGCCGATTTGAGGAAGGGACGTATTGGGTAACCTGCCGTTGCGGCCGTCGAGGCCCACCCACAACAACGATTTGGGGTCGTCGGAGTGCGTGTTCAGCGCCGGCGCGGACGGCTGACGCACGGCCGGCACCTTCCATCCGCCTGCTGCGAAAACGATCCGCTGCGGCCAGGGCGTGGAGACCAGCGCCCCCGACCAATTCAACATCGATTCAAGTGCTCCTCCGAGCGATGGGGGGTCGATGGTGCTGAACGTCGGTCGCTTCGCGGAAAAGCGCGGCGAAACGAGAGTTGTCCAAAATTTGAACAGCTCCGGCTCGGTGAGAACATCCGGCTTTTGCGGAATGCCGTAGAGATCGAGCTTGTCCGAGCTGGCCTCTAGAAGATTGAAGCCCTCCGGCACGACCTCGTACAAGCCGTAGCCATCACTCTTGCGCATCTTTCCCTCCTGCGAAGACACCGGTGTCCGCCCACTCGCGCCTGGCGTTGTCGACGAGCTCCCTGAACTTCGGCAGGTATGTCCGATCGAGGAGAATTTTGTCAGTGATCGCGGCTGCGAGTGTCACGCCTGCCACGGTATCCGAGCGATAGTGGAGGCCGGCGATTTCGCGATTGCGCGCCACTCTGTCGGCAAGGGCACCAAGCGTCTTTCCGATCGTGGTTCTCCCCGCGGCTCCCGGCGCGGGGTCTGGAACGCCGAGGGATGGCGGTACGACCTCCGTGAGCAGAGCCGCGAAGACGTGAGCCTGGGTAGCGTGACCGCTTGGGTAGGACGCATGCCCGCCGTGCTGGATCGGCGACATGAGGCCGGGCACGACCTGGGTTGGACGCGGACGATTGAAATGAGCCTTGTAGTGCATCGTGATCAATGCCGTGAGCGCGTCGGCGACGATCAGCATGCGCGATGTGGCCGGGTGCGTCGTCGCCGTCGCGGACACCAGATGCAGGAACTTGCTGATGAATTCGTCGGCCTCGGATACGATGTCGTCGAGGGCCGCAGCGCGCTCGTGAACTGCCATGTTTCTCAAGGCGCTGATATCGTCGTCAAGCGCCCCGGCCCAAGGGGTTGGCCCGGCGCCGAGCAGTGCAAATCCGCCGAGCCTGTCGAGCCAATCTGCCCGGCTGGCAAGATCGGACATCACGACCCAGGCGTACCAACGGGTCGACCACAGCCTCATGCCAAAGCCGCTGGGATCGAATCTGGCGCCGGCGATATCGCGCTCGCTTATGAACGGGCGATCGACGCGATCGGTGAACATGGCGCCGCCTGATCCGCCCGCGTTGCCGCCGTAGCCTCCATACCCGCCATACCCGCCGTAGCCTCCATAGCCGCCATATCCGCCGTAACCGCCATATCCCCCGTATCCGCCTGCCATGTGTGCCTCCTCTGTTTAGAATTCGTCGGTGCCGCTCGTGCCGTCTCCGTGTTGAAGTGCCGCCAGCCGTGAGAGCGCTGCTTCGACCCGCGTCAGGGTCGGCTTCGGCCACGGCGACGTCGTGATCCACCTCAGATCGATCTCGCCCGCCGTCATCAGGGGTTGGGCAAAAGTCTGCGCATCGTCGAGACGTCCGCTCTCCACGAGTGCGGCAACGAGGACGCGCAGGTTCACCTGGTTGCTGGGCAATTGCATCGCAACCCGCATCGCGTGTTCGATGGCAGATGTGAGATCCCGCTTGGCAAAATAGGCCTGAGCCGAGATCATCTCGGCGAACCATGCGTGCCGGTCTCTCGGGGACAGGCGCAGATTGACTGCCGCATCGCGGAGCGCATCTTCGTAGTTTTCGCAGCGGACATGCACCGCGGCCCGGTACGCGAATGCGAGCGCCAGGTTCGGCGTAAGCTCGATCGCGCGGTCAAGCTGGCTGAGGGCACCGACATGGTCGTGCTTGCACTGCGACAACGTGTAACCGCCGACGGCGTTGGCGAGCGGATCTGCCGAGTTGCGCTCCAGCGCTCTTTCGGCGAGGGCACGCGCGGTATCGCGCTCGTTCAATGCATTCGCGGACCATCCGCGCGCCACGCGCTGCATGTGCCAGATCGCGCTGTACGACAGCGGCGGAGCCCAATTGGGGCTGAGCATGTGCGCCCGCTCGAAGTTGGTTCGCGCCGTCACGAACGTCGTGTAATCCGGACTGAACATCTGATCGTAACCGACCAACGCCAGTTGATAGGCGTCGAGATCGTCTGGTCTCTTCTGCATAGCGCGATGAAGCTCCCGATCGCGGACTTGGGGCGCCAGCGAGCGGATGACCTCGACGGCGATGCGATCCTGCAAGTCGAAGACATCGGCTACAGTCCCGCTGAGACGATTGACGCGGACGACTTCGACCGTTTCGGCGGCAACGAGCTCGGTCGAGATCCGGATCTGATCGCCGGCGCGCTGAATGCTTCCATGAAGCAGGTACTGCGCATTGAGATCGCGGCCAATTGCACGCAGATCCGGCGTCTGCGATGCCGGGATCATCGTGGAGCCGCGGGAAATGACGAACAGCTCTTTCAATCCCGACAGAGCCTGGACGACACTGTCGACGACGCCGATCGTGAATTGAGGCTCCAGGGTGGGCGAGAGCGCGCGAAAGGGAAGGACGGCGACCGACGGCCGGCTGACGACGGATCCGGCCAGGGCGACAGCGGGTGCTGCTACGGCGGACGCAGCCGGCCGCACGACGGTTTCGGGCTGCTGCTGCCGCAGGCCGGCGATCAAGTCCTGCGTCAGTTTGTGCGGCTCGATGTCGTAAGCATCTTCGAGTTGGCGCCAGAGGCGCGCATAGATCGCGAGTGCCGCGCCAATGCTCCCGGTCGCGAGATGGCTCTTGATGAGAACACGAATGGCCCGCTCGTTTTCGGAATCCAGCCGGTGGATCGCCTTCGCAGCAGCTTCCGCGGTTGCCGCCACGACGGGGTCGGTCTCACTGGGCAGCAGCCTCGTCAGCGCGTCGATCAGCCGTTCGTGGATCAGGGGGCGCGTCTCTGCGAGCCATTCCGAGAATGCCGGATCGACGCCCTCCAGGTCGTCGAGGATATCGTCGGTCAGGCGTTCGCGCGTGAGCAGTAGTGGATGGACGATACCGCGCTCGGCATCCGAGATGATCTCGACCAGATCACACGTCACCCGCTCGATCTCGAGTGCCACGTGGATTTGGTCTGCATGGAAGTGCGGGCAACCGAGCGCCTTTAGCTCGCGCTGAATCTGGCTTAAGGATTGGCGCAGCGAACCCTTTGCGAGCGGGTCTTCCTTCTCGCTCCAGAGCAGCCCGACCAACTTGCTCCTGGGCAACTGGCGTGCGGAGGAGAGCATCATGTAGCCGAGAAGCGCTTGCGCCTTTCGGCCGAGCCCGACCTCGTGCCCGTCCACGGACGCCGAAAATGCTCCGATGATTTTAAGTGTCAGGTGGCGGGGCTCGTCTGCGCCAACCGCCTCGTTGCTGTTGACTCCCGACATCTCGTCCCATCCCCCGTCGATGATGTCGACGACGCTGTAGGAGGGCAGGTTCCGGGTGGCCAGACTTGGCAGAATGCAAACGATCGGTTCGCGCGGTCTGCGAAGCCAATGACAGGTGAGCTCAGGAATACAGCCCGCCGGATCTGATGCAATTCGGGAATGGTACATCTCGCGTCGTCGGATGGTCAAGGGTTGCGGAATGATCGAAATGCGACTTGCGGGCGGAATGAAAAAAGCTCGCTACTTCGAGCCGAGGAGCGTGAAATCAGCGTGAATCGGCGGCTCTTCGGCGGTATGCGGGGCAGTCGCCGCGCCGTCGACAACTCACGCGCGAACTCGATCTGACTTGTTCGCCTTGTCCGACATATCGTGCGCGGCGGCGGAAGGCCGGCAGGGAGAGATGACGGTATCGTGTACGGCAAGTCCCGCGCCCGTCGACGCGGCGCGTTGCGCGCACGCCGGATTCACGGCTGATTCACGGTCGACTTCGCTTCGCCGGTCTAAGCTTCGTTCGTGACCGAAGTGTCGCGCAACTTGGCAAGGGAGAGGCGTATCATGACTGTCCTGCTGAGAAACACCTTCAAAGCCTGGATCGATCGCGCGCCCGGCGCGCCGCCCAAGCTGATCATGACGGGAGACGTGCGGGTGCCGACCAACGGCTGGCAAGCCCGCCTGACAAAGCGCACGCCGCAGGGGATCAATCCGAAGATCCTGATCCTCGACGTGAATGCCCAGGAGCCGAGCGGGGAAGCTCTGCAGGAGATCACGACGATCCCGCTCCGCTACGAGGAAAGTCCGCCGCAGGACGAATACGGCCAGGTGATGATTGCGAACGGCAAGGGTGAGATCGTTGTCCACATCGGTCGCACGCATTGATGGCGTGCTCTGGTCGGAATGGTCGCATCCGATCCGGCCATTGCGCGCACGTCCCGTGCACGCCGAGATCACCGAGGTGAGCTTGCAGACGCGGTGCCGCGAACATGCGCTCCGCGCTTATTCCGAAAAGGAGCGCCAAGACGTTTCGCTCGGGCGTGAACGCAGCAAGAACAAGCAACGATGTTCACAGAAGGGCTGGACCGCGAAGATCAGCGCGGCTATATGAGCGGCCTGCGAGCCGCTGATTTGCAAAATTTTCAGCCAGCCTCGCAAGACTCCGAAGAAAGCTTAGCGATTTCAAGCGCTTCGGTGGGGAATGGTGTAACGGTAGCACAACAGACTCTGACTCTGTTTGTCTTGGTTCGAATCCAGGTTCCCCAGCCAGCTCCAGGCACTTTTCCAGGTATGGTTCCAAGCCCCTGCGCAGGATGCCAGGTTCATCGGCCGCCTCGCTGCTCGCGACGGTTTGCCTCACCTTACATTCGCATTTTCAGGTCGGATCGCAGCGCGCTGTATCGTCCTTGGGCCGTACAACCCAAGGAGATCCCTCATGCCCTATGTCGATGGTTTCGTTCTCGCCGTACCGAAGGACAAGATCGAGGCCTACAAGGCGCTGGCGACGACCGCCTGCGCGATCTGGATGGAGCACGGCGCACTCGATTATGTCGAATGCATCGGTGACGACGTTCCCTATGGAGAACTCACCTCGTTTCCGCGCGCGGTAATGGCGAAGGAGGACGAGGTCGTGGTGTTCTCCTGGATCGTGTACCGCGATCGCGAGAGCCGAGATGCCGTCAACAAGAAGGTGATGGCGGACCCGCGTCTGAAGATGGAGGGAATGCCGTTCGATGGCAAGCGCATGATCTATGGCGGCTTCACGACATTGCTTCGGGCGAGCGACATCGCAGCCTAAGGAAGCCCGTCACTTGATCTTGTCGTAAGCTGCTGCGAAATCGCCGAGCGGCATCGGGATCGCGATCGTCTCCTTGGCCATGTTCTGGAAGGAAACCTTCAGCTGCTTGCCCGACCGCAAGGCGGCGAGCAGGTCCGGCACCACCGGGGTCGAGGCGTAGCAGCCACGGTTCTCGCAAGTCTGGATCTGGAGATCGACGGTCTTGCCTTCGTCCACCTGGAGCTTGGCGCCGACGGGAAGATTGAGGCCGAGTGGCAATTGCAGTAGCGCGATCGGCGTTCGGGTGTCGGGCGTGATGCGGATGTTGATCAGGACGACGGTCTGGCCGGTCTTGGTCAGCACCGCGTTTTGCTCCATCGCGCATTCGAGCGCCGCATCGCGGCTCGCGCTGGTGCAGCGGACGATCCAGCCGGGCTGCCCGGAAGCGCTGTCGGCCTGTGCTTGCGTCGGGGCAGGCGCGGGTTGCGCGGCCGGAGGAGCGGCGTTCTTCTTGGCGCCCTGCTGGGCATGTGCGGCGCCCGCTGACAACAGGGCAGCAGCGGCAAGGGCGACAAGTCTGGATTGCATCGGCATGGCGAAACCACATTTGCGAACCGGGGTCTCGCTGTAGCGTCGCGGCAGTCGCGGCGCAAGTTTACTCGGCGGCTTCCTTGACGCTGCCGCGCTCGGGCGCTTCATCGCCTTCGCCACCCGAACGGCCCCAGGTGGAGAACCAGTTGTTCAGCTTATCGAGATAGAGGTAGACGACGGGTGTGGTGAACAGCGTCAGCGCCTGGCTGACGATCAGGCCGCCGACCATGGCATAGCCGAGCGGCTGGCGGATTTCGGCGCCGGTGCCGTGGCCGAGCATCAACGGTACGCCGCCGAGCAGCGCCGCCATCGTCGTCATCATGATCGGGCGGAAGCGCAGCAGGGCGGCCTGGCGGATCGATTCCTCCGGCGTCTTGTGCTCGTCGCGCTCGGCGGCGATCGCGAAATCGACCATCATGATGCCGTTCTTCTTCACGATGCCGATCAAGAGGATGATGCCGATCAGCGCGATCAGGCTGAAGTCGAAGCCGGCGGCCATCAGGATCGCGAGCGCGCCGACGCCGGCCGAGGGCAGCGTCGACAGAATCGTGATCGGATGGATGTAGCTCTCGTAGAGAATGCCGAGGATCAGATAAACCACGACGAGGGCGGCGAGGATCAAGAGCGGCACGGTGCCGAGCGACTGCTGGAACGCCTGCGCCGTGCCCTGGAAGCTCGAATTCAGCGTCGGTGGCGCACCGAGCTCGGCCATTGCCCGCTGCACGGCCTCCGTGGCCTGGCCGAGCGCCACGCCTTGCGCGAGATTGAAGCTGATCGTGATCGCCGGGAACTGGCCCTGGTGGCTGATCGAGAGCGGGCGGACCGGATCGGTGGTCCAGGTCGCGAAGGTCGACAACGGCACCTGATCGCCGGTCAGCGGCGATTTCAGATAGAGCTTGTTCAGGCTGTCGAGATTGCCTTGCATCTCCGGCAGGATCTCGAGGATCACCTTGTAGGTGTTGAGCTGGGTGAAATACTGCGTGACCTGCCGCTGTCCGAAGGCGTCATAGAGCGTGTCGTCGATCAGCTGCGGCTGGATGCCATAGCGCGAGGCGGTGTCGCGGTTGATCTTGAGTTGGACCGTGGTGCCCTCGGTCTGCTGGTCGGTGGCGACGTCGCGCAGCTCCGGCAGCGTCTGCATCTTGGCGAGGATTTTCGGCGCCCACTCGTTGAGCTCGGCGAGATCGGCATCCTGCAAGGTGAATTCGAACTGCGTGCGCGTCGGGCGGCCGCCGAGCCGGACGTCTTGGGCTGCCTGCATGTAGAGGCGGGCGCCCTCGACCTTGTCGAACTGTGGACGCAGGCGTGCGATGATCTGCTGTGCCGAGGCCTCGCGCTGGTCGCGAGGCTTTAGCGTGATGAACAGGGCGCCGTTGTTACCGGCGCGGCCGCTGCCGCCGATCGCCATGGCAACGCTGGCAACGTCGGGATCGGCCATGATGATCTTGCCGAGCTGCTCCTGGCGTCTCATCATCTCCTTGAACGAAATGTCCTGCGAGGCTTCGGATGTGGCCGTGATCAGGCCGACGTCCTGCTGCGGGAAGAAGCCCTTCGGGATCAGCACGAACAGGTAGATCGACAGTCCGAGCGTGGCGAAGAAGATTGCGAGCGTGGTGCGCCGCCAAGCCAGGGCGTGGTCGAGCACATATTCGTAGCCGCGCAGCATCGCGTCAAAGGCGCGCTCGCTCCATTGGTAGAAGCGGCCGTGGCGGACTTCGCCATGAGCGCGCAGGAAGCGCGAGGCCATCATCGGCGTCAGCGTCAGCGACACGAACATCGAGACGAAGATCGTCATGGCCAGCACGACGGCGAATTCGCGGAACAGGCGCCCGATGATGCCGCCCATCAGCAACAGGGGGATCAGCACCGCGATCAAAGAGATGCTGATCGAGAGGATGGTGAAGCCGATTTCCTTGGAGCCCCTGAACGCGGCCGCGAGCGGGGTTTCGCCTTCCTCGATGTAACGGGTGATGTTCTCGAGCATCACGATGGCGTCGTCGACGACGAAACCGACCGCGATGGTGAGCGCCATCAGCGACAGATTGTCGAGCGAATAGCCGGCCACCCACATCAAGGCGCACGCGCCCAGAAGCGCCAATGGCACCGTGACCGTGGGAATGACCGTCGCCCAGAAGCTGCGCAGGAAAATGAAGATGACCATGACCACGAGCGCGATGGTCAGCAGCAGCGTGAACTGGACGTCCTCGACTGCGGCGCGGATGGTCGTGGTCCGGTCGCTGATCAGCTCGACCTTGATCGCGGGCGGGATCGCTGCAACGAGGCGGGGCAGGGTCGCCTTGATCCGGTCCACGGTCTCGATGACGTTGGCGCCCGGCTGCTTGAAGATCACCAGGAACACGCCGCGCTTGCCATTGGCCCAGGCCGCCTGCTTGGCGTCTTCAGCGGCGCTGACCGCTTGGCCGATGTCGCGAATCCGCAACGGACCGCCGTTGCGATAAGCGATGATGACGTCGTTCCAGTCCTTCGAATGGGTGAGCTGGTCGTTGGCATAGATCGTGTAGGCGCGTTTTTCGCCGTCGATATTACCCTTGGGGCTGTCGACCGTGGTGATCGCGATCTGGCTGCGCACGTCTTCCAGCGACAGGCCCTTGGCGACGAGTTTCGCCGGGTCGACCTGGACGCGGATGGCGGGCTTCTGCTGGCCGCCGATGAAGACCTGGGCGACGCCCGAGAGCTGGCTGATCTGCTGAGCAAGCTGGGCGTCGACCGCGTCGCTGACGCTGGTCAGCGGCAGCGTCTCCGATGTCGCCGACAGCAGCAGGATCGGCGCGTCGGCGGGGTTGACCTTGCGGTAGGTCGGGGGCGAAGGCAGGTTTTTCGGCAACTGGCCGCTGGCAGCATTGATGGCGCCCTGCACGTCGTTCGCGGCGCCGTCGATGCTGCGGTTGAGGTCGAACTGGATGGTGATCGATGCCGTGCCCAGATAACTCGTCGAGGTCATCTGCGCGATGCCAGGAATCTGGGCGAATTGCCGCTCGAGCGGCTGCGCCACCGACGAGGCCATCGTTTCGGGGCTGCCGCCGGGCAGGTTGGCGGTGATCTGGATGGTCGGAAAGTCCACCTGCGGGAGGGGCGCAACCGGAAGCAGGGGATAGGCGACGAGACCGACGAAGAGAATGCCAGCCATCAGCAACGAGGTGCCGATGGGATAACGAATGAAAGGTGCCGAAATCCCGCCCCCAATCATTCCTGTCGTACCTTGTTCTGGGCTGGATCCGAGCTTGCCACCGCCGTCGACACAAGGCTGCCGGGCTGAACCTTGAACTGACCGCCAACGATCACCTGCTGGCCTGGGCTCAAGCCTTCCTCGATGACCGAGCGCCCGTCGATGCCATAGCTGACCTTGATCTTGTGCACCTCGGCCTTGTTGTCCTGATTGACGGTATAGGCGTAGAGTCCGTTGGTTGAATGCTGGACCGCGTCATCCGGAACCACGGTCGCATCCTTGAGCATTCGCACCAGGAGCCGGGTCGAGACCGATTGGCCCGGCCACAGCGTGTGGTCCTTGTTGTCGAACACCGCCTTGAGCCGGATCGTCCCACTGGTCGTGTCGACCTGATTGTTGATGACCGCGAGCTTGCCCTCGGCCAGCGTCTTCTTGCCGTCGGTCGTGAAGGCGATCACCTTGAGCGCGCCGGCTTTCTGGCCCTCGCTGATATAGGGGAGCTGGTCTTCCGGCGCCGTGAAGATCACCGAGATCGGCTCGACCTGCGAGATCGTGACGATGCCCGTCTGCGTCGAGGCGTTCACGATATTGCCGATGTCGACCTGGCGCAGGCCGGCGACACCGGTGATCGGCGCCTTGACCTGGGTGTAGTCGAGCTGGGTCTGGGCGTTGGCGATCGCGGCTTCGTCGGCGGCGATCTGGGCAGTGAGCTGGGCGACCGTGGAGCGCTGGGTATCCACCCGCTGTGCGGTCGCGAATTCGCCGAGCCTCATGGCGCGCTGAAGTTCGAGATTGGCGTTGGCTAGACTAGCCTCGTCCTGCGCCTTCTTGGCCTTCGCCTGGTCAAGCGCGGCCTGATAGGGACGTGGGTCGATCGAGACGAGGAGATCGCCCTGCTTGACGATCTGGCCTTCTCTAAATTCGAGCCTGTCGATCTGGCCATCCACACGGGTTCGGACTTGGACCGTATTGAAACCCTGAACCGTGCCCAGACCGGCGAGGTAGACCGGAAAGTCTGTTTTCTGGACCGGCGCAACGCTGACGGGGACGGCGGAGGGACGGGGCGGACCTTTTTGTGCGGTCTGGGTTTTGCCAGCCTGGGATGAGCCGAATTTCTGCCAACCATAATAGCCCGCGGAGGCCACGGCCGCGATAATCAGAAGCCAGAGGATCGGCCGGGACTTTTTCATGTCGTCTCGTGTCGGCTCGTGTGCCCTCAGCTACGAATAATAGGGCAACCGTAGAGTTCCATCGCGATGTATAATACACGCCAAGTTCCAGTGTAAACAGCACTATCGGTTGAGAATCCTAAACAATTGGAAAGCTTTGCACCCCGTGGGCAGTGGTCTGGCGCGGCCGTGTGCAGCACTGCATTTTCCCGGCACGACTGATCGGCGTGCCGGTCATTGCGCAACCCCAAAGACGGTGTGCTCATGTGAATGACGCCGCTCTGGCCGTGGTTCGGATCAACCACAAGAACGGTTCTAAATCGCGTGGAGACCGTTTCGGTTGTCAGGCATTTCGGCATCGTCCATATCGGCGCCGCCATAAATGGAGCGCAGGATGGACGAGCTGAACGGCAAGCTGATCGCATGTCAGATTCTGATCACGGGATTGATCGCGCGTGTCGCCAACGAGCAGCGCGATCCCTTGCGCTTCCTCACCGACTTTCGCGACGAGATCAAAGCCGTCGTGAACGGCATCAACATCGCCGGTATGGACAGTACCGATCGCGTGCGCGCCGTCGCGCAGAAGACCGTCGACGAATTGTTCTCGCTGATGAAGCCGCCGAGCAGCGACTGAATCCGAGAGCATCCCCGCCGATTTCGCGGCATTTGTCGCGTACGTTTTGGAATGAGTCCAATCTATCTTTAGAACCGTTTCAAGCTTCAGTTTAGAATCGTTTTGATCTGGACTTATTCAAGCGTTCTCGCGGCTTGCGCGCATTGACCCACTATTTTGCTGCCGATACCAACAGCCCAATCGCTCATCGAAGTGAGTGAGCGAACATGAAGATGGGGCGTGTTGTAATGGGGCAGGTGGTCGCACCGAAATCGTTGCGTTCGGTGGCAGCATTCGATCCGATGGACGAGAGGTTCGCGGGCGTTTCCGGAAAAAAAGTTTCCGCGGTCGCGAGCTTGATCGCGGTGGCATCGGTGTCGAGCGGTGCGCAGGCGCAGCAGTCGAACCTGCCGCCGGTGACGGTCGATGCTCCGGTCGAGCGTCCGCGTCCGACGGCATCGAAGCCGACACCTGATCAGGTCCGCGCGCGCAACGCGCTTCGCCGCGCAGCGCAGCGGCAGCAGGCGGCGCAGACGGCTCCGACGATGCCCTCCGGTCCCGCCGACGCCGATCCCTATGCCGATCCGGCTGCGCCCTACAAGGTTGACCACGTTCAGGCCGGCGGCAAGTTTCCGGAGAAGCTGGTCGATACGCCGAAGTCGATCACGGTTCTCAGCAAGGAAGTGCTCGAGGACAAGAACGCCACGACGCTGAAGCAGGCAATTCTCAGCACGGCCGGCGTGACGCTCGGAACGGGCGAGGGCGGCAACGCCTTTGGCGACCGGTTCTTCATCCGCGGCTTCGACGCGCGCAACGACATTTTCATCGATGGCGTCCGCGATGCCGGCGTCAGCGTGCGCGAAAACTTCTTCACCGAGCAGGTCGAGATTCTGCGCGGTCCTGGTTCGACCTTCTCCGGTCGCGGTGTCGCCGGCGGTGCGATCAACATTGTCACCAAGCAGGCGACGACGGCGAGCAACTTCTACAACATGGACACGACGTTTGGCACCGACCAGACCAAGCGTGTCACGCTCGACGTCAATCAGGTGATCGACCCGACGCTCGCCATCCGAGCCGGCGGCCTGTTCCAGGATGCAAATGTCGCTGGCCGCGACTATGTCACCGATAATCGAAACGGCGCCTTCGTCGCCACGACCTGGAAGCCGACCGATGCTGTCAAGGTCACCGGCAACTACATCCATACCGAACTGACTGGCCGCCCGGATTTTGGTGTTCCCTATTATCGGCCGAGCACGACCTCGACGGCCGGCGGCCCGTTCCCGGACTTCGGCGTCAATCGCAACAATTGGTACGGCTTCGTCAACCGGGACTTCTTCCGCACCGGCCAGGACATCGGCACCATCAATGCGGAAGTGCAGATCACCCCCGACTTGATGGTAAGCAACAAGATCCGCGCGTCCCGCTCGACACAGAATTACATTGGTACGCTTCCTGAAGCGCCGAAGCTTGTCGATCCGCTCTCGGCCTCGACGCTGAGTGCAAATCCGCAGAGCCGATTCCAGGTCACGGACGTGTTCGCCAACCAGACCGAGGCAACTTACAAGTTCAATGACGATGTAGGCTTCAGACACACCTTGCTCGGCGGTGTCGAGTACGACCGCGAGAGATCGTCGATCGACAGTTATACCGGCCTCAGCTCGGAGCTGACGACCGGCACGCCCTTCAGCGGCGGCGGATCGAAGACCGACGTCAGCGTATTCGCTCCGCAATACACCAATCTTCCCTTCGGGATTCCGAGCCTCACCGGAAGTCCCACCAAGATCGGCATCGACACCGTCAGCGGCTACGTCATGGATAGCGCAAACTATCGTGACTTGGTGATCCTGAACGGCGGTTTCCGCTATGACGATTACAGCATCAACACGCGGAAGGTCGGCAGTCCTGGCCAGCAATCGGCGGAGTTTCTCATTCCGAACTTCAACCTCGGCCTGACGTTGAAGCCGGCGCCGAACGGTAGTGTCTATGTGGCGTATGCGACCTCGGCGAACCCGGTTGGCGCCGAATTCGACGGCACCAGCACGGCCTATGGCGGCCTCAACCCCAACCTGCCGGGCGGCAATACGCAGATATTCGGCCCGGAGAAGAACAAGGCCCTCGAAATCGGCACCAAGTGGGAGCTGTTCGATCGCCACCTGCTCCTGACCGCAGCGTTGTTCCAGACGACGAAAGAGAACGCACGCGAGTCGCAGAACGTGGGAAGCGCCGCCGCTGCAGCTCCTTTGGGATGCGTCTATCCGACCGGAACGACCGGCAACATATCGTGTATCACAGCCGGAGCAGCCTACCGCATTCGCGGTATCGATCTCGGTGTGGGCGGCAAGATCACCGACAAATGGAGCGTCTTCGGCGGGCTCGTGCTGATGGAATCGGAGGTCACGCAGTCGCTGGCCCCGTCGGCCAACAAGGCGCTGTATCCGACCAATGTCGGTCGTCCGCTCGCCAACATCGCGCATCAGTCCTTCAGCTTGCTCTCGAAATATCAGATCAACGACACCTGGGAGCTGGGCGGACAGGCGGTGTATCGCTCGAAGATTTACGGCGGCACTTTGCTCGCGGCGAACCAGGGCACGTCGATTCCGAGCTATTGGCGCTTCGACATGTTCGCGGAGGCCAAGATCAACAAGAACTGGCAGGTCAAGCTGTTCGTGAACAACATCTTCGACAAGCGCTACTACGACGCGCTGTACCAGAGCGCTGCGCCCTTCGTGCTGGAAGCACCGGGGCGTGCCGCTTACCTGGTGCTGTCAGCGCGCTACTGACGGAGCAACAACGAGTTTCATGCTGACATGCATCGAAAACGTTCTGAGCAAAGACGATGTGGCGGATTTCCGCCGCATCATGGACGCCAGCGCGTGGGAAGACGGCCGCTCCACCGCCGGCGCGCAGTCGGCGATGGTCAAGCGCAACGAGCAATTGCCGCCCGACGGCGAGGTCGCGCGCAAGCTCGGCAACCGCATCATCTCGGCGCTGACGTCCAACCCGCGCTTCATCGCGGCGGCGATCCCGCTCCAGATCTTCCCGCCGCTGTTCAACCGCTATGCGGCCGACAGCGGCCACCATTTCGGCCTGCACGTCGACAACGCGATCCGCGGCGACCGCCTGACCGGCCTTCGCATCCGCACAGACCTGTCGGTCACGCTGTTCCTCGCCGAGCCGGAGGAGTACGACGGTGGCGAACTTGTGATCGAGGACACCTACGGCTCGCACGAAGTCAAGTTGCCAGCCGGGGACTGCGTGCTCTATCCCTCGACCAGCCTCCATCTGGTCACCCCCGTGACCAGGGGGACGCGGGTTGCGTCTTTCTTCTGGCTTCAGAGCATGATACGGGACGATCAAGCCCGGAGCATGATCTTTGACCTCGACACCGCGATACAGGCGCTGGTGGAACGGCTCGGGCGTGACGATCCCGAAACGGTCAAATTGACGGGCATCTATCACAACCTCATTCGCTACTGGGCCGAAGTATGAAGACCATGACCTTCCAAGCAAGCCTTGCCGCAGCTTTGATGCTGGCGACCGCCTGGCTCGCTTCCCCGGCTTCTGCCCAGACACAAAGCCCGCCGGCGGCACCGGCCCAATCGACAGCTCAGCCGCCGACGGCCGGAACGGTTCCGCCGGCAACTGCGCCGATGGCCCCGGCGCCGGCAGTCTCGGCGGCTCCCGCTGCCGCGGGCGCGGGCCCCATGGCAGCCATTCCCGCGAGTGCGAAGCCGGAGCCAGCCGCCGTCGCGCCAGCCATGAAGGAATTGTCGCCCTGGGTGATGTTCATGTCGGCGGATGTCATCGTGAAGGCGGTGATGATCGGGCTCGCCTTCGCATCGCTGATGACCTGGACCGTCTTCATCGCCAAGTCGATCGAACTGTCGGTCGCTTCCAGCAAGCTTCGTTCGGCACTGAAGAAAATTGCCGAGGCGCGCTCCCTCGCCGAAGCGCAGATGGCGCTCGGCACCAAGGAGGGCATCCTGCCGTCCTTCCTGGCGGCGGCGCTGCGGGAGGCGCGGATGTCGGCCGGCTTGTCCAGCGATGCCGGCATCAACGAGCGCGCAGCTTCGAGCTTCTCCGAGATCGTGCGCGCGGAACAGCGGCGCATCCGGATCGGCATGGGCGTGCTCGCGACCATCGGCTCGACCTCGCCCTTCGTCGGCCTGTTCGGCACGGTCTGGGGCATCATGAACAGCTTCATCGGCATCTCGAAGTCGCAGACCACGAATCTCGCCGTGGTCGCGCCCGGCATCGCCGAAGCGCTGCTCGCCACCGCGATCGGCCTCGTCGCCGCGATTCCCGCCGTCATCATCTACAATCACTTCTCGCGACTGACGAAGGGCTATCTCGAGCTGGTCAGCCGCGCCTCGGGTGCGGCGGCGCGGCTGCTCTCGCGCGATCTCGACCGCAGCCACGGCAGCGCGCATTCGCGTGCGGCGGAGTAGACCATGGCCGTTTCGCTCGCAGACAATGATGACGACGACGACTTCTCGGAAACGCATGACATCAACGTCACGCCGTTCATCGACGTCATCCTGGTGCTGCTGATCATCTTCATGGTCGCCGCGCCGCTGTCCACGGTCGACCTACCGATCGATCTGCCGACGTCGAGTGCGACGCCGCAGAAGAAGCCGGACAAGCCGACTTATCTCAGCATCAAGCCCGATCTGACGCTCGCGATCGGAGAGAACCCGGTTCAGCGGGCTGAGTTGATCGGGACCCTCGATGGCCTGTCCGATATGAGCAAAGACAAGTATGTCTTCCTGCGCGCCGATCGTTCGGTCCCTTATGGCGAGTTGATGGGCGTCATGGAGCTCTTGCGCTCAGGCGGTTATACGCGGGTGAAGCTGGTCGCGCTGGAGGGCCCGCCGGGGGCACCGCCGCCAGGCGCCGCTCAGCCTTGAGGCGCAACGATGTCAGACGAACCGAGACCATCCCGGAAGCTCTGGATTTTGGCGGCAGTGGCGGCGCTCGCGCTTCATCTGGGTGGTGCAGCGCTTGCGCTGGCTCATTTGCGCACCGAGGATGACGGCGACGGCCTTGGTGCGGCCGGCGCCGAATTCGCCGTGGAGATGGCTTCTCCCAAGGCGCCCGATACCGATCTGCCGCCTGGGCCCGATAGCGAGGCGATGCAGGAGCAGCAGGCGCTTCCCGAGCAGAAGGCCGAGACCAGGGAGACGGAGCTTCCGAAGGATCAGTCACAGGAGGTCGATGATCCTGACCGCGTCGTGACCGAGAACAACACGAAGAAGCCAACGGAAGACGATCCGAAGATTCAAGCTGTCGAGACTCCCGCTGCCGAGGCATCGCCGAAGTCGGTTGCAACGGCGCGGCAGATGCTCGATGAAGACGCGCGGGAGGCCGAGAAAGCGCTGGCGCCGGTGCTGGGGCTCGGCAAGGACATCCTGAAGATCACGGCCGACTGGAACCGCAAGATCAGCGCGCACCTCGCGGCCCACAAGGTCAATCCGGAGGGCAAGCAGCCCAACAACCAGAAGGTCAAGGTGAGCTTCGCGATCAACCGGAAGGGCAACGTGCTGTCGGTTGATGTCGTGGAGTCGTCGGGGGATGCAGCCTACGATGCGGCAGCGGTCTCAATCGTTCGCAAGTCCGATCCCATCCCGCAGCCGCCCGTCGGATTGACTGACGACCGGTTCGAGCGCACCGTGGACATCATCTTCACGCCGCCTGACGCCAAGAGAAAGAAGAAGACGGCTCAGCGCCAGTAGAGCCGGATCCCAACATAAACAACGACCAGGCAGGCGAAGATCAGCGCCACCGGCAGCGGCCGTTTCTGGGGGCCGGCGAATGCCGCCGCCCCGAAGGAGGCGGCCTTCTTCGGTTTCGGTGCCGGGCGGCGGAAGGCGGTAACATTGTCCGCGGCCGGCTCGGCTTGGCGGGGGCGGACGTCGGGAGGCGTTCCCGCACCGCCCATCTCGGCGTAATAGGCCTTGTAGATCGCGCCGATGGTGGCCTCGGTAGCCTCGTCCTCGCTCATCTGCGCCAGCAGGTTCTGGTAGCCCGCCAGGAACTCCTGGGCCTCCGCCGGCAGCGCGGATGCCCCATTGAGCTTGGCCATCATCTTCCAGGTGGCAAAATCGGCGCGGGCGCGGGTGTCGGCGCGTCGCGCGATCAGCATATCGGCAGCTTTGACCAAGTCGGCCTCTCGCCCTTTCGGCGTGGGTTCCAATGTTGCGTTCAACTACGCGTTGCCAGTCAGGAAGAGAACAGCCTGAATCACATAACCGGTCAACGTCCGCAGTATTGCTGAAATAACATCAAGATTTAGACCGAACTGGGAACCCGCGAGTGGCAGCAGGATCAACAGACCGATCAGGATCAGCATGCCGAACGGCTCGAGCCGGGACAACGGCACGGCGAGCGCCCGCGGCAAAAGTCCCACCGCAACGCGGCCGCCGTCGAGCGGCGGGATCGGCATCATGTTGAACACCGCCAGGATCGCATTGATCACGAGGGCATTCTTGAGATTGTCCGCAACCCAATTCGCCGAACTCGCGGGCACCAGGGGCAGGGCATGGAAAGCGAAGGCCGCGGCCAGCGCCAGCAGGATGTTGGTGACGGGCCCGGCCAGCGCCACCCACACCATGTCGAGCCTGGGATTGTTCAGCTTGCGGAAGTTCACCGGCACCGGCTTGGCATAGCCGAACAGGAATGGCGAATGCGCAAACAGCAGCATCGCGGGCAGGATCAGGGTACCGAATGGGTCGATATGCCTGACAGGGTTGAAGCTGACGCGGCCGAGCTGCGAGGCCGTGTTGTCCCCGAGCCTGTCGGCGACGAAGGCGTGCGCGGCCTCGTGAAAGGTGATGGCGAGCACCAGCGGCAGGACCCAGACGGAGAGATCATAAATGGAAATATTCACCAGCTCATCCGCTCCGGTTCGGTCCGCGCGCTCTGCAAAGCAGGCCGTATAGGGCCACAGCCCTTTACGATCCACAGTTATATGGCGTTTAATTCCGAAATTGTCCGCTGCAGATGATCCGCCAGCTGTGCCGCCGGACGCGACAGCTTGCGCGCGCGATGGAGGCGGATGTCGGCGGCCGGCAGCGGCGGCAGGCCGTCGCGCGCCGACAGGACGCGCAGGCGAGGGGGCAGGGTGCCCACCTTCACGACCGTGATCGCGAGGCCCTGTGCCGCGATCGCTTCCACCGCCGCGAGGCTCCGGCTGACGAAGGCAAGCCGCCACGGGCGGCCGGCAGCATCGAGGGCCTCAGTGGCCCATTGGCGGAACAGGCAGCCCGGCGGGTAGAGCGCGACGGGCAGCGTGTCTCGTGGCGCGGCGGCTGAATATGACGCGGCCGCGGCCCAGACCGCCTGTTCCCGCCGCAGCAATTCGCCGCCGCCATGTCCTTCCGGATGCATGGCAATGACAAGGTCATAGGCCTCGCCGAGCCGGGCCGGCATCGTGGCGGTCAGCCCAGTCTCGATCTCGACCCGGATCTCCGGATGGCTCTTGGCAAAGCGCGCCAGCAAGGGCGGAATGACGATCGTGCCGTAGTCGTCCATTACCCCGAGGCGGACCACGGCTTCGCGCTTGCGCGCGCGGAGCGCATCGACCGCCTCTGCATTGAGGTCGAGAAGCCGTCTTGCATAGACAAGCAGCTCCCGACCCGCCGCACTCAGTGCGACGCCCGACCTCATGCGGTGAAACACCCTGACGTCCAGTCGTTCTTCGAGACGCCTGATCTGGACGCTCACCGCCGATTGGGTGCGGTTGAGGATCGCGGCCGCGCGCGTGAACGATTGATGATCGGCAACGGCGAGGAAGGCCTTCAGCAGGTCGGGGTCGAGATCGGGTGCGGTCATGACGAAAACTTATCCTGCCATGATGGAAATTCCATTCCCCGTTTCGGCGCGTCTCCTATGCTGCTCGCAAAACGGTTGGGACGAGTCATGGGCGAGATCTTTGGCGTTTTTGCCGCCGTGTTGTCGAGTGCGCTGGGCGGGACATCTATCGGTGCCACGCGCTATCTCGTCGGGAGCATCGATCCGCTCGCGATCGGCTCATTCCGGTTCGGCATCGGTTTTTCCCTGCTACTGCCCCTGACGCTGCTGCGCGGCGATCGCTGGCCGAAGCAAGGGGACTGGGCCGCCGCCATCGGACTCGGCATTCTGTTCTTTGCGCTGTTTCCGATCCTGTTCAACGCCTCGCTGATCTTCACGACGGCCGCGCGCGGCGCGCTTGCGCTGTCGACGCTTCCGCTGTTGTCGCTCTTGATCGGGGCCATTCTCGGCGCGGAAGCCCTGACCTGGCGCAAGTCCATGGGCGTCGTGACTGCGACGTTTGGCGTTGCGCTCGCGCTGCTCTCCGACCTCGCCTCGGCGCCGACAGGCGCCTGGCGCGGCGATCTCCTGATGATGGCGGCTGCGCTGTGCATGGCGCTCTACGGCATCTGGTCGAAGCCGTTGATCCGGCGCTCCAGCCCGATCGCCTTTACGACCATGAGCATGGCGGCGGGTGCGGCCTGCCTCATCCTGCTCTCCTATGTCCGCGGCAGCTTTGCGCCGGTCGCCGGCTTCGGCATGCCACAGTGGTTGGGCGCCCTCTATCTGGGTGCCTTCGGCGCGGCGCTGACCTTCTATCTCTGGGCCTTCGCACTGGAGCGCACGACGCCGACGCGCGTCGCGATCTCCGTGACGGTCAATCCGATCACGGCCTCGCTGGTCGGGGCCTGGTTGCTGAACGAGCCGCTGCGCTGGAATTTGGCGGCCGGTATCATTGCGGTGTTCGCCGGGATCTGGATCGCGACGACAACCGGACGGCGCACGCAGGCGGCGAGCGCGTCTGCGTCACACCAGATCTGACGTCACGCCGGGATCGTCGTCTGATGCTGCGTCAGGCCATCATCGAGCTTCACCCAGGCGAGCTTTTCCGACACCCAGATGTGCTCGGTCGGCGCGAAGGCGTTGCGATCGTCGAAAGTAGCGAGGGCGACGCCCGCCAGCGTGCCGTTGCGACGCCAGGCGAACAGGCGCGTGCCGCAACGCTTGCAGAATACGCGGTCGATCTTCTCGGAGGACGCATAGCGGGCCGTCTCGCCCTCGACGCTGAGCGCGCGCTGGTCGAACTGGGCGCGGGCGAAGTAGGGCGATCCCATCGCCTTCTGGCAGATGCGGCAATGGCAGATGCGGACGTTGAGCGGCTCGCCTTCCGCCTTGAACCGCACCGCGCCGCACAGGCATCCCCCTTCCCGGATCATGGCTCAGGCCACCCGCCATTCGCCGACTTGGCGCGCCATGTTCCAGTTGAGATTGTCGAGATCGCCATCCATGTCGGAATTCCTGCGTCTGGTGTTGGTGAAGGCGGCCCAGCAGAAGCCGCCATGAGTGCGCACGGCAATCGTGCTCGTACCCGGCAGGCTGCCATTGTGCCACCAATTGCCTGACTTGTTGATGCAAAAACCCTTAGCGTAGTCTGGACTGTAGCTGGGCGCGGTGGTCATGAGCTGGATGGTGCGCGGCCGCAGGATGTTCGCCGGTCTCGTGTAGCCGTCGACATGCATCAGCAGTTGCACGAGATCCGACGGCGTCGCGATCCAGCCGCCATGGGAATCCATCCGCCGGACATTCATGCCGTAGGGATTTTCGCCCTGGCCGTAATAGGCGACTTCGCCGGCCTGGCGCTGCTCGCGGGTGTTGCCGGCGATCGTCATCTCGGTAACGCCGCAGCGCGCGAACACCTCGCTGCGGACATGCTCGCCATAGGACTGGCCTGTAAGCTTCTCGATGACGCGGCCCAGCACGCAATAGCCGAAATTGGAATAGGCGTAGCGCTGGCCCGGCGGTCGGTCCGGCGGCCGATTGGCTAGCGTCCAGGCGATCAGCTCGGCATGATCCATCCGCGGATGGGTGAACATGGGGTCGCGGTCGTCGTTGCTCCAGCCGCCGGCAGTATGGGTCAAGAGATGCTCGAGCGTGATCTGGTCGATGCCGGCGGAGTTGGGCTGCCCATAGTCGGTGCCGAGCAGCGCGCCTCGGCCGAACACGCGGTCCGCCAGCTTGAGGCGGTTCTCCTCGATCAGGCGGAAGATCGTGACCGAGGTGATCATCTTGCTGACGCTGGCGATCCGGAACAGATGCCGCGGCGTTACGGCCTCGTTCCGCTCGATATCGGCCAGACCAAAGGCGTCCTCATGGACAATAGTGCCGGCATAGCCGATCGCAACGGATAGGGCCGGCACGCCGTACTTGTCCATGAAGCTGTGCGCGAGCCGTGCCATGGCGCCGCGCTCGGCCGGCGAGGGCGGGCGGATGCTCGGTGGGTTGGGCGCGAGCTGCGCAAGCGCAGTCGATGACAGCAGCGGCAGCGCGCCTGCGCCCGCTGCGAGCTTCACGAAATCCCGACGCCTGAAATCACGTCCGAGTCGCATGGTCCGCCCCTCCAGGGGCGGCCAGTACTTCAGTAGGTCGCCCGTCCGCCGGAAATATCAAACACCGCGCCGGTGGAGAAGGCACAATCTTCGGATGCAAGCCAGCTCACCATTGCGGCGAGCTCTTCCACCAGCACGAAGCGTCCCTTCGGGATCTTCGACAGCATGAAGTCGATATGCTGCTGCGTCATCTGGTCGAAGATCGCGGTCTTGGCGGCCGCCGGTGTCACCGCGTTGACGATGATGTCATGGGCGGCGAGCTCCTTGCCGAGCGATTTCGTCAGCGCGATCAGGCCGGCCTTGGAGGCCGAGTAGTGCGCGGCGTTCGGATTGCCTTCCTTGCCGGCGATCGAGGCGATGTTCACGATGCGCCCGTATTTCTGCTTGAGCATTTCGGGCACGACCGCCTTGCAGCATATGAAGGGACCATCGAGGTTGATGCGCAGAACTTTCCGCCATTCCTCCAGATCGGTCTCCCAGACCGGCTTGTTGACGCCGGCGATGCCGGCATTGTTGACGAGGATGTCGATCTTGCCGAAGGCGGCGAGCGTGGCATCGCGGGCGGTCTCCACGGCAGCCGTGTCGGTGACGTCGACCTTGAAGACTTTGGTCTCGCCGCCGATCTCCTTTGCGGCCTTCTCGGCCAGCGTGGCATCGAAATCCCAGATCGCGACCTTGGCGCCGGAGGCCACAAAGCGCTCGGCGATGGCGCGGCCAAAGCCCTGCGCGCCGCCCGTGACGACAGCGACGCGGCCGTTGAGATCGATCTTGTTCATGCCGGGGCCCTTGGCGTCAGAGCATGTAGCCGCCGTCGACGACGAGGTCGACGCCGGTGGTGAAGGCGCTCTCGTCGCTGCCGAGATAGACCGCCATAGCCGCGATCTCCTCGGCGGTGCCGAGCCGGCCCATCTTCTGGCGGGAGATGAACATCTCCTTGCCCTGCGGCCCTTGCGCCGCGGCGCGGTCGAGCATCGAAGGCGTCTCGACGGTGCCCGGGCAGATCGAGTTGCAGCGGATGCCCTTGGTGATGAAGTCGAGCGCGACCGCGCGCGACAGCAGCGACACCGCCGCCTTCGACGAGCTGTAAACGTAGCGGTTCGCCGGCGGCCTCAAGGCCGCGCAGGACGAGATGTTGACGATGCTGCCGCCGCCGCCCGCAATCATGTCGGGCAGGAAGGCCTTGATGGTCCGGTGCATCGACTTGACGTTGAGGTCGAAGGAGAAGTCGAAATCCTCTTCCGAGCACTCCAGGATGGTGCCGTGATGCACGAAGCCGGCGGCGTTGAGCAGGATGTCGATCTTGCCGACGCGCTTGGCGAAGGCGTTGACGTCGGCGGTGTTGCGGACGTCGAGCTTTGCCACTTCGGCGATGCCTTCCTTGCTCAGGCTCGCGATGCCGGCCTCGTTGATGTCGGTGGCGATGACGGTTGCGCCTTCACGCGCGAATGCGATGGCGCAAGCGCGCCCGATGCCTGCTGCCGCTGCCGTGACGACGGCGCGCTTTCCCTTGAGGCGGTCTGCCATTTTCTTCTCCCTTGTGTTCATTCGAATGCCAACCCCACGTCATTGCGAGGAGCCCGCGACAAAATTGCGAAGCAATTTTGCGCTGGCGATGAAGCAATCCAGACTCTCTCCGTGGACAAATCCCTGGATTTGCTTCGTTACGGTCGCAATGACGGTGTGGCTGTCAGTGATTATCCCGCGCCACACCGAAGGTGCCGGCGACGTTCTGGTAGCGCGTGGCGAGCTCCATGCAGGCGCCGGTCGACTGCTGGCCGACGGTGTTGCGGTAGATTTCTTGCCACGGCGTCTGGTTCGGTGGATGCCTGAAGCCGCCATTGGCCTTCAGCTCGGCGTGGCGCTTCTTCAGCTCCTCGTCCGAGATCAGGATGTTGGCGCTACCCTTGTTGAGGTCGATGCGCACCTTGTCGCCGGTCCTCAGGATCGCGAGGCCTCCATTGGCGGCGGCTTCCGGCGAAGCATTGAGGATCGAGGGCGAGCCCGAGGTGCCGGACTGACGGCCGTCGCCGATGCAGGGCAGGGACAGGATGCCGCGTTTGATCAAGGCTGCCGGCGGCTGCATGTTCACGACCTCGGCGCCGCCGGGATAGCCGATCGGGCCGGTGCCGCGGATGAACAGCACGCAGCGCTCGTCGATGTCGAGCGAGGGATCGTCGATCCGCTCGTGGTAGTCCTCCGGACCCTCGAACACGATGGCGCGGCCCTCGAAGGCGTTCGGATCCTTGGGGTTGCTGAGATAGCGGTCGCGAAACTCCTTGGAGATCACGCTGGTCTTCATGATCGCGGAATCGAACAGATTGCCCTTCAGCACCAGGAAGCCGGCATCCTTCACCAGCGGCTTGTCGTAAGCCCAGATCACGTCGTTATCGGGCTCCGGCGCAGACTTGCAGTTCTCGCCGATGCCGCGGCCGTTGACCGTGATCGCATCCTCATGGATGCGCTTATGCTTCATCAGCTCGCGCACCACGGTGGGCACGCCGCCGGCGCGGTGGAATTCCTCGCCGAGATAGAAGCCGGCGGGCTGCATGTTGACCAAGAGCGGCACGTCATGCCCGTATTTCTGCCAGTCCTCGATCGACAGCTCGACGCCGATATGGCGGGCGAGGGCGTTGATGTGGATCGGCGCGTTGGTCGAACCGCCGATCGCCGAATTGATCACGATGCAGTTCTCGAACGCCTTGCGGGTCAGGATGTCCGAAGGCTTCAAATCCTCCCAGACCATCTCGACAATGCGCTTGCCGGTCTCGTAAGCGATCTGGCCGCGCTCGCGATAGGGAGCGGGGATCGCCGCGCAGCCCGGCAGCGAGAAGCCGAGCGCTTCGGCAAGCCCGTTCATGGTCGAGGCCGTGCCCATGGTGTTGCAATGGCCGACCGAGGGCGCCGAGGAAGCCACGATCTCCATGAACTCCTCATAGTTGATCTCGCCGGCCGCGAGTCGCTCACGCGACTTCCAGACGATGGTTCCGGAGCCGGTGCGCTCGCCATTGTGCCAGCCGTTGAGCATCGGGCCACCCGACAGCACGATCGCGGGCAGGTTCACGGTCGCCGCCGCCATCATGCAGGCCGGCGTCGTTTTGTCGCAACCGGTGGTGAGCACCACGCCGTCGAGCGGATAGCCGTAGAGGACTTCGACCAAGCCGAGGTATGCGAGGTTGCGGTCGAGCGCCGCGGTCGGGCGCTTGCCGGTCTCTTGAATCGGGTGGGTGGGGAACTCCATCGCGATGCCACCGGCCTCGCGGATGCCTTCGCGGACGCGGTGCGCGAGCTCGATGTGGTGGCGGTTGCAGGGCGAGAGGTCGTTGCCGGTCTGGGCGATGCCGATGATCGGCTTGCCGGATTGAAGCTCGGCGCGGGTGAGGCCGTAGTTCAGATAACGCTCCATGTAGAGCGCAGTCATGCCCGGATTGTGCGGGTTGTTGAACCATTCCTGCGAGCGAAGGTGGCGGCGAGTACCGTTGCTGCCGGCGGCATGCCCATTGGTTGGTTTCTTTGTCATTGGTTTCTCCTGCAATGCAAACGCACTGGCGTCCGTCTCATGGTGTCGGCATGCGCGATGCCCAACGGCGCGAGCGATGATTTGCTTCCCGCTGGCGGGTCGTTTCCTCACGAGCCCGATACTAGTCGTGGCTACTTGGTAACGCTATCATTTTGTTCGCGGCACCCGCGCCGGAAACGGCCGGCCTGCTGTCTGAACGTCGCGCCGACGAGCTTTGCCGCTCGATCACCTTGAAGCCGAGATCGAGCACGGGCTGCTCAGGGCGCCGGCCCTCGATCGCCTCGATCAGCATGGTGGCCGCGGTCTTCCCCATCTCGTAACGGTTGGTGCGGACGCTGGTGAGGGTGGGGACGGCGGAGGCCATGAATTCGAGGTCGTTGAAGCCGACGATCGCGATCTGCCCGGGCACCGCGATCTCCCGGCGGCGGCATTCGAACAGCACGCCGAGCGCGAGGTCGTCATTGGCGCAGAACACCGCATCGATATCGGGCTCCCGCGCCAGGAGATCGGTGAACAGCGCTCCGCCGAGCGTCACCGACGTCGGTGTGGCCGTCGTGACGACGAGGCGCTGATCGAACAATGCGGCGTCCTTCATGGACGAGACATATCCGTCCATCCGCCGTTGCACCCTGGGATCCATGCGTGCGCCGACGAAGCCGATCTTGCGGTGACCTTGTTCGAAAAGGTGCGCAACCGCCGCGCGGGCTGCATCATAGTGCGAAAAGCCTATCATCATGTCGACCGGATCCGGGCCAATCTCCATGATCTGCACGATCGGGCAGTCCGCGGCTTGAAGCATCGCGCGGGACTCGGCGGTCTGATCGATGCCGGTGACGATCAGCCCGGCCGGCTTCTGCGCCAGAAACAGGCGCAGCAACTTTTCTTCCTGGAGAATGCTGTAGCGCGTGTTGGACAACTGAATCGAGTAACGGCTGCCTTCGGACGCGTCATAGATGCCGCGCAGCACGTCCGAGAACACATTATTGGTGAGAGAGGGGATCAATACACCGATGACTTCGGTGCGTTGCGAGGCGAGTGCCCGTGCGGCAAGGTTGGGCACGTAGCCGAGCTCCTTGGCGGCGCTCTCGACCCGCGTCCGCTTGGCGACCGACAGGGCCTCCGGGTTGCGGAAGAAGCGGGACGCGGTAATCGGGCTGACGCCGGCGAGCTCGGCCACTTCGGCCAGCCGGATTTTGCCTGACTTGGTGCGTTTTCGACCCATTTGCTGCTCTTAACACAGTCAGTCCTGCAAACAAAGGAACGTTGACAGCGCTACCAGCAACGACTAACCAAAGACAAATTGCCAAAACCGCACAAACTACCGACAATGTCGCCCGTTAAGATCGGGCTTCGTTCGGTGAAGTCTGAAAAACAAGACGGTCGCGGCGCTTGGAGGCGCGGTGGACTTTCGAGGAGGGAATTAGATGTCGTCTGTGCAAATCCGCGACGTGCGGAAATCGTTCGGCAATTTTGAAGTCCTGCACGGCGTGACGATTCCAATCGAGGACGGCCAGTTCGTCGTCCTGGTTGGCCCC
Source organism: Bradyrhizobium vignae (assembly GCF_900324035.1). Classification (NCBI taxonomy): domain Bacteria; kingdom Pseudomonadati; phylum Pseudomonadota; class Alphaproteobacteria; order Hyphomicrobiales; family Nitrobacteraceae; genus Bradyrhizobium; species Bradyrhizobium vignae. The sequence continues at coordinate 4,738,214 of NZ_LS398110.1, read as the reverse complement.
TCCGGCTGCGGCAAGTCGACGCTTCTGCGCATGCTCGCCGGCCTCGAGAACATCACCTCCGGCACGATCTCGATCGGCGACCGCGTCGTCAACAATGTCCAGCCCAAGGAGCGGGACATTGCGATGGTGTTCCAGAACTACGCGCTCTATCCGCACATGACGGTGGCCGACAACATGGGCTTCTCGCTCAAGTTGCGGAATGCCAGCGCCGACGAGATCAACAAGCGCGTCAAGCGCGCCGCCGAGATTCTTGCGCTGTCGCCGCTGCTCGACCGCTATCCGCGCCAGCTTTCCGGCGGCCAGCGCCAGCGCGTCGCCATGGGCCGTGCCATCGTGCGCGATCCGCAGGTCTTCCTGTTCGACGAGCCCTTGTCGAACCTCGATGCCAAGCTGCGCGTCGCCATGCGCACCGAGATCAAGGAGCTGCACCAGCGGCTGAAGACCACCACCGTCTACGTCACCCACGACCAGATCGAGGCCATGACCATGGCCGACAAGATCGTCGTCATGCACGATGGTATCGTCGAGCAGATGGGTACGCCGCTCGAGCTCTATGACAAGCCCGACAACCAGTTCGTCGCCGGCTTCATCGGCTCGCCCGCGATGAACTTCCTCAAGGGCCATGTGCGCGTCAACGGCGTTGCCACCTTCGAGGGGCCGAACGGCGTCAAGCTGCCGCTCAAGACCGCGCCGACGGCGTCCGACGGCCGTCCCGCCGTCTACGGCGTGCGGCCCGAGCATTTCACCATCGCCGACGACGGTGCCGAGGCCGAGATCATCGTGGTCGAGCCGACCGGTTCGGAGACGCAGGTGTTCGCAAAGCTTGGCGGCGAGCAGGTCGTCGCCGTCTTCCGCGAGCGTCACCAGTTCAATCCGGGCGACAAGGTGCGGCTGAAGCCCGACCCATCGCTGGTACATCTGTTCGACGATGCGACGGGCAAGCGAATGAACGCCTAGCGCATAAGGCGACAAGGCATAAGACAACAAAAAGCATCACAGGGAGGACGACATGCAAGACTTTACCCGCCGGTCTCTGCTTCAAGGCGGCACGGCTTTGGCTGCGACCGGCATGCTGACCGGGCCGGCACTGTTCGACTTCGCCAAGGCCTGGGCGCAGAGCGCGCCCTGGAAGGCGGAGCCCGGTGCCAAGCTGACCGTGATGCGGTGGAAGCGCTTCGTGCCGGCGGAAGACGATGCGTTCAATGCGATGGTGGCCGCGTTCAAGGCTGCGACCGGCACCGAGATGAACGTGTTCAGCGAATCCTTCGAGGACGTGCAGCCGAAGGCCTCGGTTGCGGCCAATACCGGCTCCGGGCTCGATCTCGCCTGGGGTCTGCACACGCTGCCGCAGCTCTTCCCCACCAAAGTGCTGAAGATGAACGACGTCGCCGACTATCTCGGCAAGAAATACGGCGGCTGGACCGATGCGGCCGCCAAGACCTGCAAGCTCGGCAACGACTGGCTCGGTATTCCCGTCGCCACCAACGGCGGTTACATGACCTACCGCAAGTCGGCGCTCGACAAAGCGGGCTTCAAGGAATTCCCGAAGGACTTCCCCGGCTTCCTCGAGATGTGCAAGGCTTTGAAGGCGAACAACACGCCCGCCGGCTTCGCGCTCGGTCATGCCTCGGGCGACGGCAATTCGTGGCTGCACTGGGTGCTGTGGGGGCACGGCGCCTACACGGTCGACCAGAACGACAAGATCATCATCAATTCGCCGGAAACGGCGAAGGCGCTGGAATATTGTAAGGCACTGTACGAGAGCTTCATCCCGGGCACGGCGTCCTGGAACGATTCCTCCAACAACAAGGCCTTCCTCGCCGGCGAGCTCTATTGCACGGCGAACGGCATCTCGATCTACGTCGCCGCCAAGACCGATCCCAGCAAGAAGGAGCTTGCCGAGGACACCTATCACGCGCTCTGGCCGGTCGGTCCGGTCGGCAAGCCGACCGAGCTGCAGCTGGCGCTGCCGATCCTCGCCTTCAACTTCACCAAATATCCGAATGCGGCCAAGGCCTTCGTCGCCTTCATGCTGGAGAAGGAGAACTACGAGAAGTGGCTGGATGGTGCGCAGGGCTACCTGACCCAGACCCTGAACGCCTACGAGAATGCGCCGATCTGGACGGCCGACCCCAAGAACACCGTGTTCTCGCAGGCCTCCAAACGCACGCTGCCGGCGTCCGGTATCGGCACGGTCGGCGAGAAGGCGGCGACTGCAATCGCCGACTTCATCGTCGTCGACATGTTCGCCAACTACTGCACCGGCGCCAAGGATGCGAAGGCCGCGATGGCGGAAGCCGAACGCCAGCTGAAGCGCATCTACCGCTGACGGCCACGGAGCGGGCGGCAGTGTCGCCGCCCGCTCGTCAACATTTCTCGATCAGGGATATCGGGCATGGCTGATGTCGCAATTCCCCGGGCCAAGCCTCAGATGAGCGAGGACAACGCCTGGACCCGGCTCAAACACAATCGCAACTGGCTCGGCTTCTGGTTCATGGTGCCGGCCATGGCCTTCCTGATCTTCTTCCTGGCCTATCCGCTGGGGCTCGGCATCTGGCTGTCCTTCACGGACACCCGCATCGGCAGGGTCGGACACTTCATCGCCACCGAGAATTACGAGTGGCTGTGGGACGATTCCATCTTCTGGCTGTCGGTGTTCAACACGCTGCTCTACACGTTCATCGCCAGCGCCTTCAAATTCGCGATTGGGCTGTACCTGGCGCTGCTGCTCAATGAGCACATGCCCTTCAAGGCGATGCTGCGCGCGATGGTGCTCATCCCGTTCATCGTTCCCACGGTGCTCTCGGCGCTTGCGTTCTGGTGGATCTTCGACTCGCAATTCTCGATCATCTCCTGGTCGCTGAGACACCTCGGGCTGATCAGCCAGAACATCAACTTTCTCGGCGACACCACTTGGGCACGGATCTGCGTGATCTTCGCCAATGTCTGGCGCGGCGTTCCGTTCGTGGCGATCACGCTGCTCGCAGGCCTGCAGACCGTCTCGCCGTCGCTCTATGAGGCCGCAACCCTCGACGGCGCCACGCGCTGGCAGAACTTCCGCTACATCACCTATCCGCTGCTGACGCCGATCATCGCCGTCGTGATGACGTTTTCTGTGCTGTTCACCTTCACTGACTTCCAGTTGATCTGGGCGATGACGCGTGGCGGCCCGGTCAATGCCACCCACCTGATGGCCACGCTATCCTATCAGCGCGCGATCATCGCTGGGCAGCTGGGCGAGGGCGCCGCGATCTCCAGCGCCATGATCCCATTCCTGCTCGCTGCGATCATGGTGTCCTGGTTCGGCCTGCAGCGGCGCAAGTGGCAACAGGGAGAAAGCAATGACTGATCTTCCTGCCTCGAAAGTCGATCTCAAGAGCGTGCTATCGTCGCCATCGCGCGTCGATCACAGCGAGGGCATGAGTTATCTGCAGTCGGTGCCGCGCAGGATCGTGACGCTCTATCTGCCGCTGGCGATCATCGTCTTCATCCTGCTGTTCCCGTTCTACTGGATGGCGCTGACCTCGGTGAAGCCCGACGAGCAGCTGCTCGACCTCGACAAGTACAATCCGTTCTGGACCTGGAATCCGACCTTCAAGCACTTCCACAAGCTGCTGTTCGAGAGCTATTATCCGCACTGGCTCTGGAACACGATGTACGTGGCAATCTGCGCCACGGTGCTCTCGATCGTCGCATCGGTGTTCGCGGCCTACGCTATCGTGCGGTTGCGCTACAAGGGGGCCAATCTCGTCGGCGGGCTGATCTTCCTCGCCTATCTGGTGCCGCCTTCGATCCTGTTCATTCCGCTTGCCACCGTCGTTTATCAATACGGTCTCTTCGATTCGCCACTGGCGCTGATCCTGACCTATCCGACGATCCTGATCCCGTTCTCGACCTGGCTGTTGATGGGCTATTTCAAAACCATCCCGTTCGAGCTCGAGGAATGCGCGCTGATCGATGGGGCGAGCCGCTGGCAGATCCTGGTCAAGATCGTCGTGCCGCTCGCCATTCCCGGCCTGATCTCGGCCTTCATCTTCTGCTTCACGCTGTGCTGGAACGAGTTCATCTACGCCCTGACGTTCCTGCAGTCGACCAGCAACAAGACGGTGCCGGTGGCGATCGTCAACGAGTTCGTGGACGGCGACATCTACCGCTGGGGCTCGCTGATGGCGGGCGCGCTGGCCGGCTCGCTGCCACTCGTGATCCTTTACGCCTTCTTCGTGGAGCATTATGTGTCGGCGATGACCGGCGCCGTGAAGGAATGATCGCGGGGCTTGCCGAGGGCGCATCAGGAGCGGTGCGCTCCGGACAATAAGAAGGAGTTGAGCTCTTGCACATTCTGGTTCTCGGCGCCGCCGGCATGGTCGGCCGCAAACTCTGTGAACGGCTGTTGCGCGACGGCCGGCTCGGCAAGAGCGACATCACCAAGCTCACGATGCACGACGTGGTCGAACCGAAGAAACCGGAGAAGGCCGGTTTCCCCGTCGAGACCATGTCCGGTGATTTCGCCGTGCCCGGCGCGGCCGAGAAGCTGATCGCCGGCCGTCCCGACGTGATCTTCCATCTTGCGGCCATCGTCTCGGGCGAGGCCGAGCTCGATTTCGACAAGGGCTATCGCATCAATCTCGACGGCACGCGGATGCTGCTCGATGCCATCAGGCTGGCGGGCGGCGGCTACAAGCCGCGCGTCGTCTTCACGTCCTCGATCGCGGTATTCGGCGCGCCGTTTCCCGATGCGATCGGCGACGAGTTCTTCCACACGCCGCTGCTCAGCTACGGCGCCCAGAAGGCGATCGGCGAACTCCTGCTCGCCGACTATTCGCGCCGCGGTTTCCTCGACGGCATCGGCATCCGCCTGCCGACCATCTGCATCCGGCCGGGCCTGCCCAACAAGGCGGCATCGGGCTTCTTCTCCAACATCCTGCGCGAGCCGCTCGCCGGCAAGGAAGCGATCCTCCCCGTATCCGAGGACGTCCGCCACTGGCATGCCACGCCGCGCTCCGCCGTCGGCTTCCTGCTGCACGCGGGGACCATGGACCTCGCCACCGTCGGCCCGCGCCGCAATCTGACCATGCCGGGCCTGTCGGCCACGGTCGGCGAGCAGATCGCCGCCCTGAAGCGTGTTGCAGGCGAGAAGGTCGCCGCCCGCATCAAGCGCGAGCCCGATCCCTTCATCGTCGGCATCGTCGGCGGCTGGCCGCGCAATTTCGATGCAAAGCGTGCGCGCGAGCTCGGCTTCACCACCGCCGAGAAGAATTTCGACGATATCATCCGCATTCACATCGAAGACGAGCTCGGCGGCAATTTCGTCGCCTGATCTCTGACTGAGCGGACCCGAGTGATGGCGAGCGTTGCTTGCATCGGTGAATGCATGGTCGAGCTCCGGCAGGCGCAAGGAGGCGCCTCTGCCGGGCAGGGCGGCGGGCTCTATTCGCGCGGCTTCGGCGGCGATACCCTCAACACCGCCGTCTATCTGGCGCGGCTCGAGGTCAAGGTCGATTATCTCACCGCGCTCGGCGATGATGCCTTGAGCGATGAGATGATCGCGGCCTGGCATGCGGAAGGCGTCGGCACGCGCCGCGTCGTGCGGCTGCCGGGCAAGCTGCCCGGCCTCTACATGATCCAGCTGGATGCCAAGGGCGAGCGCCAGTTCTTCCACTGGCGCGACAGCGCGGCAGCGCGCCAGCTGATGAGCCTGCCGGAGACGGACGAGCTGCTCAACTCGCTGATGAGCTACGACGTCGTCTATCTCTCCGCCATCACGCTCTCGATCTACGACGCCCCCGGACGCGAGCGCCTGTTCACGGCCATCAAGCGCGCGCGCCTGCTCGGCACCCGCTTCGTGTTCGACACCAATTTCCGCGCGCGGGGATGGCCCGATCGCGACGTCGCCCGCGAGGTCTTTGCCACGGCCTTCGCAGCCGCCGACATCGTGCTGACCTCGACCGAGGACCTGCTTGCGCTCCATCCTGGCGAGACCCACGACCAGCTCATCGCGCGCATCCCCACGCCGGAGCTGGTGTTCCGCCTCGCCGAGCCAGTCAGCTTGCTGCGGTTCCCCGGCGGGACCAGCGAGGTCCGCGCCGAGCCCATGACCAAGCCCGTGGTCGACACCACCGCCGCCGGCGACAGCTTTGCTGCCGCGTACATTGCCGCCCGGCTCGCCGGCGCCGAGCCGGTCGAGGCCGGCCAGGCCGGGCACCGACTCGCCAGCATCGTGATCTGCTATCCCGGCGCCATCATTCCGGGCTATGCCATGCCGCCGAAGAAGCGGCACCGGCCGGCCGGCTCTCGCCAGGCCACCAAGTGAAGCCACCAAGCGAAATCGAGCCCCATGACCACGACTGCCCAACAGAATCACCTCGTCGCGCTGTTCAAGGCAGCGACCGTCATTCCCGTCCTCACCATCGAACGCATCCAGGATGCCGTGCCGCTGGCGCGTGCGCTGGTCGCCGGCGGCGTCCGCACGCTGGAGGTGACCCTGCGCACCCCAGTTGCGATCGAGGCCGCGAGGGCGGTGATGGCAGAGGTCCCCGAGGCGGTCGTCGGCATCGGCACTATCCTCAACCCGGCCGATTTCACCCGTGTCGAGAAGCTCGGCGTCGCGTTCGGCATCAGCCCGGGCCTGACCCCCGATCTCCTCAAGGCCGCAACCGACAGCTCCTTGCCGTTCGCGCCGGGCGTTGCCACAGCCTCCGAGCTGATGGTGGCGCTGTCCTACGGCTTCGATGTCGCAAAGTTCTTTCCGGCGGAGCAGGCCGGCGGCATCAAGGGCCTGCGTGCCCTCGGCGGCCCGTTCCCGAACGTGCGGTTCTGCCCGACCGGCGGGGTCGGCGAGGCTAATGCGGCGACCTGGCTGGCCGAGCCCAACGTCGTCGCGGTCGGCGGGTCCTGGCTGTGCCCGACGGCGGAGATCCGGGCTGGGAACTGGGCCGGCATAACTGCCATCTGCCAGCGGACGCTTCAGGCCCTGAAAGCCGCGTGAAGTCTTGCCATCCCTGGGCTAAGACTTAGCTCAGGGAGAGACCTCCAGGGAGAAAAGATCATGACCGCCAGCATCGTCGGATGGGCGCATACGCCGTTCGGCAAGTTCGACACCGAAACAGTCGAAAGCCTCGTCACCCGCGTGGCCAATGAGGCGCTCGCGGATGCCGGCATTTCGGCCAGTGACGTCGACGAAATCGTGCTCGGCCATTTCAATGCCGGCTTCTCGCCCCAGGATTTCACCGCCTCTCTGGTGCTCCAGGCCGATCCGAAGCTGCGTTTCAAGCCGGCGACCCGCGTCGAGAACGCCTGCGCCACCGGCTCTGCCGCGGTGCATCAGGGCCTGCGCGCGATTGCCGCAGGGGCCGCCAGAATCGTCCTGGTCGTCGGCGTCGAGCAGATGACGCGCACCCCTAGCGCCGAGATCGGCAAGAACCTGCTCAAGGCGTCCTATCTGCCCGAGGACGGCGACACCGTCGGCGGCTTCGCCGGCGTGTTCGGCAAGATCGCCAGTTCCTATTTCCAGAAATACGGCGACCAGTCCGATGCGCTGGCGTTGATCGCGGCCAAGAACCACAAGAACGGCGTCGCCAATCCCTTCGCCCAGATGCGCAAGGATTTTGGCTTCGACTTCTGCCGCGCCGAGAGCGAGAAGAACCCTTACGTTGCAGGTCCGCTGAAGCGCACCGACTGCTCGCTGGTCTCGGACGGCGCCGCGGCTCTGGTGCTGGCCGATGCCGAGACGGCCAAGGGCATGACCAAGTCGATCGGCTTCCGCGCCACCGCACATGCCCAGGACTTCCTGCCCATGAGCAAGCGCGACATCCTGCAGTTCGAGGGCTGCACGGTCGCCTGGCAGCGCGCGCTGGAGAAGGCGGGCGTGACTCTGTCCGATCTCTCCTTCGTCGAGACCCATGACTGCTTCACCGTCGCCGAGCTGATCGAGTACGAAGCGATGGGCCTGACGCCGAAGGGGCAGGGCGCCCGCGCCATCAAGGAAGGCTGGACCCTCAAGGACGGCAAGCTGCCGGTCAATCCGTCCGGCGGGCTGAAGGCCAAGGGCCACCCGATCGGCGCCACCGGCGTTTCCATGCATGTGATGACCGCGATGCAGCTCGCAGGGCAGGCGCCCGAGGGCATGCAGCTCAAGAATGCCAAGCTTGGCGGCATCTTCAACATGGGCGGTGCGGCGGTTGCCAATTACGTTTCCGTGCTGGAGCCGCTGAAGTAAGCTCAGTTCTGGAGGTGGGCAAAGGCGCGCATGCGCCGCGCCCACCCCCTTTGCGCTAGATCATGGTGGGCTTCTCTGGCCCTCTTAATGCTCTTGATTGATTTTTAGGGAATGCATCATGAGCAATGAATACGAAACGTCACTGTCGATGGACGCTCTCAACGATCGCATCGCGATCCTCGAGGACAATATCCGCCAGCTCATCGAGCAGGCCGCTGCCGCCTCGGGTGAGCAGAACGAGTCGCGGATCGCCGACCGCATCAACCAGCAGAACGACGAACTCGACCGTCTCATCAAGATCCGCGAATCCCGCCAGAAGAAATAGCGGCCGACATCGCCGCGCGATGCATGCCGCCATACGGCGGCCGCCCTTGCGTGAGCGGCGGCACTGCCGTTAGCTGGACCGAAATCGCGAGGGCGTGTGAGCCCCGCGCAATCGGGAGCGAACGATGGGGCCGCTGAAGGGCATCAAGGTCATCGACATGACCACCGTGCTGATGGGACCTTACGCGACCCAGATGCTCGGCGATTGCGGTGCCGACGTCATCAAGGTGGAATCGCTGGACGGCGACGTCACCCGCCTGATCGGTCCGATGCGACACGCCGGCATGGGCCCGGTGTTCCTCAACACCAACCGCAGCAAGCGCTCGATCTGCCTCGACCTGAAGAAGCCCGCAGGCCGCGAAGCCGTGCTGCGGCTGCTGAAGGACGCCGACGTCCTGGTCTACAACGTCCGTCCGCAAGCGATGGCGCGGCTTCAGCTCGGCTACGATGTCGTCTCCGAGGTCAATCCGCGCCTGGTCTATGCCGGCGTGTTCGGCTTCGGTCAGAACGGCCCCTATGCCGCAAAACCCGCCTATGACGATCTGATCCAGGGCGCCACCGCGCTGCCGGCGCTGATGGCGCAGACCGGCGACGGCGTGCCGCGCTACGTGCCGAACGCGCTGGTCGATCGCATCGTCGGTCTCACCGCCGTCGGTGCAATCTGCGCCAGCCTCGTGCACCGTGATCGCACCGGGCGCGGCCAACGCGTCGACATCCCGATGTTCGAGACCATGGCCGGCTTCGTCATGGGCGACCACATGGGCGGGCTTACCTATGAGCCGCCGCTCGACAAGGGCGGCTATGCCCGCCACCTCTCGCGTGACCGCAGGCCGTACAAGACCTCCGACGGCTATCTCAGCGTCATCGTCTACAACGACAAGCAGTGGGAGAACTTCTTCAAGGCAACGCGGCGCGACGACCTGCGCGCCGATCCAAAATTCTCCACCTTCGCCGGCCGTGCCGCCAATATCGATCTCGTCTACGCCGAGCTCGCGCGCATCTTCGAGACGCGGACCACGGCCGAATGGATCGACCTGCTGACGAAAGCCGATGTGCCCGTGATGCCGATGCACGATCTTGCCTCGATCCTGCACGACGAGCATCTGGAGGCGACCGGCTTTTTTCCGGTCGTCACCCATCCGACTGAAGGCCCGATCCGCAGCATGAAGGTGACTGCGACCTGGTCCGAGACCGAGGCCGAGCCCGTGCGCCTGGCCCCGCGCCTCAACGAGCACGGCGCCGAGATTTTGCGCGAGATCGGATACTCCCACGATGAGATCGCGGCCATGGTCCGCGACGGCGTCACGCGTGCGGCGCCGGAGTAGGGAAGTAGAGATGACCACGCCTCTCTCATCCGTCATTCCGGGGCGATGCGTCAGCAGCGAACCCGGAATCTCGAGATTCTCAGGTGCGCTAGGGCGCACCAGAGTTCGATCCTTCGGGCCGCCCCGGAATGACGAGGAGGAGGAGAGAGCACCATGAGCTTCATCACCGGCGTCGGTCTCACGCCGTTCGGCAGGCACGACGGCTCGTCCTCGCTCGATCTGATGAGCAAGGCCGCGCAAGCCGCGCTCGACGATGCCGGGCTGAAGCGCTCCGAGATCGACGGCATCCTCTGCGGCTACTCTACCGTCTCCCCGCACATCATGCTCGCCACCGTCTTCGCCGAGCATTTTGGCATTCGCCCATCCTACGCCCACGCCGTGCAGGTCGGCGGCGCTACCGGGCTGGCGATGACGATGCTCGCCCATCATCTCGTCGACGCCGGCGTCGCGCGCAACGTGCTCGTCGTTGCCGGCGAGAACCGCCTCACCGGGCAGAGCCGTGACGCCTCGATCCAGGCGCTGGCGCAGGTCGGCCATCCCGATTACGAGGTGCCGCTCGGGCCGACCATCCCCGCTTATTACGGCCTCGTCGCTAACAGATACATGCATGAATACGGTGTGACCGAAGAGGACCTCGCCGAGTTCGCGGTGTTGATGCGCGCCCACGCCTGCACCCATCCAGGCGCGCAATTCCATGATCCCATCACGGTCGCCGATGTCATGGCCTCGAAACCGGTCGCAATGCCGCTCAAGCTGCTCGACTGCTGCCCGGTGTCTGACGGCGGCGCGGCGTTTGTCATCAGCCGCGAGCGAACGAACGAGGCCGGCGTGTGCATCCGCGGCTGCGCGCAAGCCCACACACATCAGCATGTCACGACCGCGCCCGGCCTCAGTGAGCTCGGCGCCGAGATCTCCATCGCCCGTGCGATGGAAGCTACCGGCCTTGCGATCTCCGACGTGCGCTATGCCGCGATCTACGACAGCTTTACGATCACGCTCGCGATGCTGCTGGAAGACCTCGGTCTCGCCGGTCGCGGCGAAGCGGCCGCGCGCGTGCGTGCCGGCCATTTCGACCGTGACGGCGCGATGCCGCTCAATACCCATGGTGGCCTGCTCAGCTACGGCCATTGCGGTGTCGGCGGCGCCATGGCGCATCTGGTCGAGACGCATTTGCAGATGACGGGTCGGGCGGCTAGCCGCCAGGTGCGGGATGCGTCCATTGCGCTGCTGCACGGCGACGGCGGCGTGCTGTCCTCCCACGTGAGCATGTTCCTGGAGCGGGTGCGATGAGCGAGCGGCTAGCCGACTGGACCCTGGGTGAGCAGGCCATCACCTTCCAGGTCTGCACCTCATGCGGTCACGTCCAGTATTTCCACCGCGCCTTTTGCGCAGCCTGCGGGGCATCCGATCCGCGCGAGCACCGCGCCAGCGGTAAGGGCAGGGTATACGCGGTTTCGCTGGTCTGCCGTGCGGCCACGCCGCAGACGCGCGCGCACGTGCCCTACAACATCCTGCTGGTCGATTGCGCCGAGGGTTTTCGCATGATGGCGCATGGTGACAACGGCCTCGCCATCGGCGATTCGGTCGTCGCGAGCTTTAGGCTGTTCGCCGGAAAGCTGGTGCCGTACTTTGCCAAGAGCAAATAGTGGGATCCGTCATTCGGGGGCGGTCATGGGACCGAGCCTGGAACGGGAATTCTGGGCCTGGCCTGCTAGGGCCGCGCTTTGCGCGGTCCCGGGAGAGCCACCCCGGAATGACGAAAACTCTTAAACGCTCAGCTCAACGCCCGTAGAACAAGATGCTGGCGATGACGAGCATCGCCGTCACCGCCAGCATATGCGCGAGCGCTCCCGAGGCCGCCCCCTTGATGGCTTCCTTCATGCCGTTTTCTCCCTAGACTTGGGCGTGACTCATCGTTGCGCGGATAGCGCACACGACGGCCAATTGCTTGTACTCGGAACACCCCTTGCGAGTATCCGCTGCGATTTGTCCCCACGCGGCGAATATCGACTGTGTCAGGGTCGATCAGCAATGCGGCGGCAATTTGACTCGATGTTGTTGCTCCTGCGTCGATGCGCGAATAGAGTCTTTGGGAACTTTCGCCGGCGGCGACAAAAAGCATCAAAAGCTCAGGGAAAACTTCAGGAAAATCATGGCCCGCATTCAGTACAGCGACCCGTCCAAGGCATCCGACCGCACCCGCGAAATCCTCGACAAGAACCGTCATGCCAACATCTTCCGCATGATGGCGCACTCGCCGAGCTATTTCGAGCAGTACTGTCGCTTAGGAGGCGCCATCAGGCACAAGGGCGAGCTCGATCCCGTCGTGCGCGAGCTTGCGATCACGCGCACCGGCATCCTGTGCGAGGCTCCGTACGAGATCGTCGCGCACAAGCGGATCGGCAAGAATGTCGGCGTCACCGACGCGCAGAACGAGGCGCTCGAGAACTGGCAGGCCGCGTCTTGCTTCAACGAGGTGCAGCGCGCCGCGCTCGCCTTCACCGACGAAATCGTGAAGCTGAAGAAGCCGACGGACGCGACCTTCAAGGCGATCGCATCGAAGCTGACGCCGGCCGCACTGGTCGAATTGCAGCTCTCGGTCGGCTTCTACATCATGACTTCAAAGTTCCTGGAAACGTTCGAGATCGATCTCCAGCCCGTCACCGAAGTGGTGGGCTAATCCAAAGCGGCGGCGAGGGATACTCATGACGATCGATGAATATGCGGTCTGGGCCGCGAGCGTTGCGAAAGTCGATGAGCATCCGTCCAACGAGCGGTTGTCCTATCTCGGGCTCGGCCTTGCCGGCGAATCCGGTGAGGTCGCCGACCACATCAAGAAGCTGCTGCGTGACAACTGGCTCGACCAGGCGGGTCTCGTCGATGAGCTCGGCGACGTCATCTACTATTGGGCCTGCCTGTGCGCGGCGACAGGCCAGAAGCCGTCCGAACTGCTCGACAAGAGTGCGGCAAAGATCAAGCGGCGGTTGAGCGAGGCGGCGAGCCGGTAGAGCAAGATGCGCATTGGGCACTGATAGTCCCCATAGCGTCCTGCCACACCTTGCCACTAGCACGGAGAACGTGGATGCCCGGGACAAGCCCGGCATGACGACCATTGAATGAATGTCAAACGCTCAGGTCGATGTCAGAATATCGACCTTCGCGTTGGCGACGATGAGGCGGTCGGCCAGCAGCTGTGCCAAATTGCGCATGATGCATTCGCTGGCGCGCGGGTGCTGCTTGCGGTAGCGCTCGAAATCGTTCAGCGGCACCTCGAATGCGGTCGCCGCCATATCGGCGAACACGTCGGCGGAGCGGGTCGGCTCCAGCAGCGCCATTTCGCCGAACGCCATGCCGGCGGTGAGCGTCGCCAGCCGTACGCCATCGGGCAAGGTGACATGCACCGCGCCGCTGCGTAGGAAGTACAGAGCATCGGCGGGATCACCGGTTGCGAGAATCTTCGCGCCGGATTGATAGGTCCTGATCGCGCAGAGCGAAGCCAGATCGGTCAGCTCTTCCTCGCTCAGCCCCGCCAGCAGCGGCTGCTCGGCGAGCTCGGTGGTCTCGTGAAAGTCGATCGAGCCGCCATAGCGGTAGACAATCTGGTCTTCGGCCCATTCGATCGCGGTATCGAGTAAATAGAAGTCGCGGACGTTCTTCAGCTCTGCGGTCCATTCGCGCAAGGTGTTCCACTCCTTGGAGGTGCGCCGCACGCCTGACAAAACCACGGTGACATTCAGCGCGGCCAATTCCTCGAAGGCTTCCGCCACAAGCCGCGCGCCGGCGCGCGTGGTCGAGGTCACGCGGTGAAGATCGAAGATCACGAATTGCGGCCGCGGCCGTCCGGCAAGCCGCCGCGAAACGTAGTCGACCGCCGACAGCGAGAGCGTGCCGACCAGCTCGATGATCCGCACCTCCTGCTCATGCGCGGCGAGGATCTCGCGCTCCTGCGGGCGGCGCACGCGGCGCGACGGGCTCTTGCCGATGTCGTAATCCGCGATGACGGCGTTGCGGGCGTCGTCGCTGCGGTTGAGCATGTGCAGATCGTAGTGCGAAGACAGAGCCTCGCAGACCTTGATGCCGCGCACGCTGTTGCCGTGCTTGTCGAGTTTTGGCGAATAGCTGCCGAGCCCGAGCCGGGCAGGGAGCGCGGCCAGGATGCCGCCGCCGACACCGCTCTTGGCGGGAATGCCGATCCGGTAGATCCACTCGCCGGCATAGTCGTACATGCCCGAGGACGTCATCACCGACAGCGTGCGCGAGATCGCGTAAGCGCTCAGCACCTGCTCGCCGGTGACGGGATTGACGCCGCGATTGGCAAGCGTCGCCGCCATCACTGCGATGTCGCGCGCCGTGACCAGCACGGCGCATTGGCGGAAATAGACGTCGAGGACGCCGGCGACATTGTCCGAGATCACCGCGTTGGTCTTCAGGAGATACGCGATGGCGCGGTTGCGGTCGCCGGTCTGGCTTTCGGAAGCATAAACGGCTTCGTCCACGGCAAGATCGCGTCCGGCAAAGCGGCTGAGCGCGACGCGAATCTGCTCGAAGGCCTCGCTGCCCTTGCTGTCATAGATCAGGCCGGTGCAGGCGATCGCGCCGGCATTGACCATCGGGTTGAACGGATGGTTGTCGGAATTGAGCCGGATGGAGTTGAAGGGATCGCCCGAGGGCTCGACGCCGATCGCGCTCTCGACCTTGCTCGCGCCCAAAAGGTCCAGCGCCAGCGCGAACACGAAGGGCTTGGACATCGACTGGATGGTGAAGGGCACCCGGCTGTCGCCCACTTCATAGACATGCCCATCCAGTGTGGCGAGGCTGATGCCGAAATAGGCAGGGTCGGCCTTGCCGAGCTCGGGAATGTAGTCCGCCACGTCGCCGGACGTTTCGGCCGAGAATTCGCTGAGGCAATTGTCTAGAAACCGCAGCAAGGGCGGTTTCGACCGGGTCCAGGCATTGGCGAGAGGCGAGAGCGGTTTCATCGCCTCCCTTGTGCAACGCAATCAGGGCACGCGCAACCCGTTCGGCAAGGGCGACTGCCGCCGCACCAGCAACAGGGTGATCAGAATCGTGGGTGCGAGTATCGCAAGCCCGAGAAGCGTGACCTGCCACTGTGACAGCGGCATGATCCCGCCGCCGGGGGTCGCCACCACGAAGCCGCCGATCACGAGCAGCAGGCGGATTGGCCATTCCAGCGCGCCGGCGGCGCGCAGGTCCCCGACGAAGGGCTGGTAGCCCTGGATCCCGCCGCAGATGAACAGCGTGCCGAAGGCGGCGAGGCCCATCAGGCCGAGGCCGGCCAGATAGGGGCTCGGCCCTTGCAGCACCAGCGCTGGATTGAGCACGAAGAAGAACGGCAGGAAATAGATGATGCTGCCGACCCACATCGATTCCCAGCCCGTCTTCATGGCCGGCGAACCGGCGATGCCTGCGGCCGCGAAGGAGGCGATCGCAACCGGCGGCGTGATCGAGGACAGCATGCCCCAGTAGAAGATGAACATGTGCACGGCCATGCGGTTCAGCCCGAGTTTCTCCAAGGCGGGCGCGACCAGGATGGCGAGGAAGATGTAGCAGGCCGTCGTCGTCAGCCCGAGGCCGAGGACGAGGCTGGTGAGAGCGCACATGCCGAGCAGCAGGAAGGCGTTGTCGCCCGCGATGTGCAGCAGGTCGTTGGCGAGGCTCGACACCACGCCGGTCATCGAGAAGGCGCCGATCAGGAGACCGCAGCCGGCGAGGATGCCGACCAGCTCGACGAAGGTGCGCCCGTTGACCTCCAGGAATTTACCGATGGTCGCCAACGTCCAGCGCGTGTCCTTGGAGAAGAGTTGGTTGAGCACCAGCAGCAGCGCGGTGGCGTAGAACGGCGCGTGGCTCTCGCGCTTGAAGTAGAGCAGCATCACGATGAGGAGCGCGATGACGAAGACGTAGTACCAGCCGTCCTTGATCGTATCCATGATCCGCGGCAGCTCGGCGCGCGGAATGCCCTTCAGCTTGTGGCGCGCGGCATAGGCGTCGACCTGCATGAACAGCCCGACATAATAGAGCGCGGCCGGAATGATCGCTGCGACCGCGACGTCGGCGTAGCTGACGTTGAGAAACTGCGCGATCACGAAAGCGGTGGCGCCCATCACCGGCGGCGCCAGCACCGCGCCGGTCGAGGCGCAGGCCTCGATCGCGCCGGCATAGGAGGCGCGGAAGCCGCTCTTCTTCATCACGGGGATGGTCATGGTGCCGGCGGTGAGCACGTTGGAGATGATCGAGCCGGACATCATGCCGAGCAGGCCGCTGGCGAAGATGCAGACCTTGGCGGCGCCGCCGCGGAAGGTGCCGCACAGTGCAAAGGCCAGATTGATGAAGAATTTGCCGGCCCCGGTCATCATCAGCGCGGTGCCGAACACCAGGAAGCCGATCACGGTGTCGGCAAAAGCCTGGATGGGAATGCCGAGCAGGCTCTCGCCCGAGAGCACGTGATAGGCGGTCGCCTGCTCGAGCGTCGACTGCGTGCCGCGGAACGGCCCGAGCCAGCCAGCCTCGGCGAACAGCGGATAGACTGTGAAGGGCAGCACGCTCAGCAGCAGGCTCCAGCCGCCGGTGCGGCGCAGCGCCTCCATCAGCAACACCCACATCACGAGACCTGCCGCAATCACGGTGTTGGGCGCACCGCCGAATTCCCAGCCGGCCTCCGCCGCCTTGCGCACGTTCGACATCAGCATGAGGGACGCCGCGAAGGTCGCGACGAACAGGACGAGGTCATACCAGGGGATCCGGTCGAGCGGCGCCCGTTCGGTGCCCGGAAAGATGAGGAACGTGAACGGCAGCATCAGCGCGATCAGGAGATAGAAATACTCCGTGTTGAGCTGGGTGTAGCCGACGAAGAAGCGCAGCGAGAATTGCTGGTTGATGCAGAGCAGGATCGTCGCCGCGGTTGCTGCCACCAGCGCCCAGCGCCAGCCGCCGCGAAGTGTGCGCACGCGCGTCACCTCCGCCTCCTGCATGTTGCCGGCGGCGCCATGCGGATCGTCGAACACGACCCGCTTGGCCTCGTCTTGCGAGGCGGAGGAAGTGGAAGAGGACATGAGCGACCCCGCGCGTGGACTGGCCATTGCTGATTACGTGAATGGCGAGTGGTTGAATCGATAGCGCCGCGCGCTCCTCGACCTCTCCCGCAAGCGGGAGAGGGAGTGCACCTCTCGCGTGACAGCGATCGAGTCCGGTAACGCCACCTTCTATTCCTCGAACCCATTCGGCATGCCGGCTTTGGCCAGCGCGGCGGCGCGCGCCTTCATCCAGCCGTCGAGGAACGCCTTGTCGTCTGAGGGTGGATTGGACTTGCCGTACTCCGTCCACGCCGCGGCGAGCACCTCCTGGCGCTTGAACAGCTTGTTGTTGTGCGCCTCCTGCGCGTCGCTCCATTGCCCGGCCTCCTTCAGCGCCTTCACGGCGCCGGGATGCACCGGCACCACCCAGTTCTTGGTCTGGCGATCGGCCGCGAGCCCGCCGGCGCCGGGCGCGGAATCCTTGTAGGCGTCGTAATTGACGATCATCGCCTTGGAGATGGCGTAGACCTGGTCGATTGGTTGCGAGGCATAGGCGACGAAGATCGGGTAGGGGTAGTTGCCGAGCTCGACCGGCTTCTCCGGCGAGATGCCGGCGCCGCAGGTCGCAAGCTGCGGAAAGAAGAACGAGCCGACCTTCTGCATCCGTGCCCAGCCTTCCTTGTCGTTGGCCGGCAGCGGCGGCCAGATCAATCCGCGCGGCGAGGTCTCGGCCTCCTTGGCGGGGCCGGTGATGGTGGTGCCGAAGGCGGCATCGACGTCGTTGTTGATCAACCCTTTCCACATCGCCCCATAGCTTGCGAACTCGACCGTCTTGACGTCCTTCTGCGTCAACCCTGCAAAGGCGAGCACCGCGAGTGAATTCTGGTTCAGCGCGGGCGAGCCGACCACGAAGCCGACGCGCTTGCCCTTGAGGTCCTTCAGCTCCTTCACGCCGGTGTCGGCGGCCACCGCAAGCGAACCGCAATTGCAGTCGACGGTCGAGAGCAGGATCTGGAGCGGCTGCGGGCCCCATTCCTTCGAGCCGAACTCGAACACGCCTTCCTGCGCGAAGTAAGTGCCCGATCCCATCGCCGCGGTAACCGCGCGCTTGGCGCGCAGCGGCGCGAGACGCGCCACGTCGTTGCCGGCGGGGAGCACGCGCACGTCGGTGCCGTACTTGTCCTTCATCATCTTGCCGACCCCGACCGCGATGTTGAAGCCGGCGGTGCCGGTGTCATAGGCAGTGAACGTCAATGTCGCCGGCAGCTTGATGTCTTCGGCCAACGCATAGCGTGTAGACGCAAAAGAAAAGCCCGCCACCAAGGCAGGCGCGAGCATGAGCAGCCCACGAAGCATGTTTCCCTCCGATGATCCCCGCGTTCGTCGCGAAGATTTTCTTTCTTTGTTTGAAACAGAATTTTGTTTGAGCAGATCATGTCACCGGGCATTCGCGATGGCAACGCCGTAGCGTGCATGCGGGAATGCGGCTGACAGATTGTCGCGGAAACGACCGGATAAAACACTCAACTCGTGACGATCGCGATCGCCTGTCCCTCGGCGACGACGTCGTCGAGCTTCACCAGAAGCGATGTGATCGTGCCGTTCGCCGGCGAAAGCACCGGGATCTCCATCTTCATCGCTTCGACGACCACAACGTCATCGCCATCTGCGACGGTTCCTCCAACTTGCACGGGAGTTGCGCAGATGCGTCCCGCGACCTCGGTGACGATCTTAATTTCTGGCATGCCATCGCCTTTTTGTTGTCGTCGCAAAATGCCTGAGGTAGCGTCGTCTGCAAGTGGAATTTAATTCCGCAGAGCGAAACAGACGGTAGGGATCATGGGACGACGTTCGGAGCGGTTGAGCAGGCAAGGTGCGCTCGCTGGTGATGCCGGTGAGGGTGATGTCATCCAGGTGGTGTCGCGCGCGTTCGATGTGTTGCGATGCTTCGAGGGCCACGAGGCGAGGCTCGGCAATCTCGAGATTTCGAACCGCTGCGGTTTGCCGCGCTCGACGGTATCGCGGCTCACGCACACGCTGACCCGCATGGGCCAGCTGGTGTATCTGCCGCGCGATCAGAAATATCGCATCGGCCCCAGCGCGGTGGCGATGAGCGCCTCGATGATGAAGGGCGCGCAACTGCGCAGCATGATCCGGCAGCGGCTCCAGGAAGTGGCCGAGCAGCTGCCGGGCACCGTCGGCTTCGTCGTGCCCGATCGCTTCCATCTCGTCTATCTCCTGTTCGCGCGCTCGGCGAGCGCGCTCGGCCTGCACGAGGGCACCGGTAGCCGCATCTCGATGGCGTCGACCGCCGCAGGCGCGGCCTACACCGCGGCCCTGGCGCCGGAAGTCGGCGATGCCTTCGTCGCAGACATGGAGCGGGAAGCCCCCGAGGCTGCCAAGATTCTCAAACCCCGCATCGAGGCCAACCGGCAGTCGCTGCGCGAGCGCGGCTATGTCGTGGCCTGCGGCCTTTGGAGCCCGCACATCAACGGCCTCGCGGTGCCGATCTGGTCGCCGCAATACCAGACCTTCGTGGTCATCACGATCGGCCTGCTGTCGGCGATGTATGACGAGCAGCGTCTGCATGACGAAGTCGCTCCGCTGATGCTCGAGCTTGGCCGCTCGCTCGGCAGCCTGATGGAAGGCGCGGAGGGCAACGCCTTCAACAACCGTATCTCGCGTAAGCCGGTCGCCATGGCCGTGCACAACAACAACAAGCCGATCAATTCGGAGGGAGTGAATGAACTGGAAGCCGGAACTCGACGAGCTCGCCCGGCGCGAAGCCTTCGCGCGGGAGATGGGCGGCGTTGACAAGGTCAAGCGACAGCATGACCAGGGCCGGCTGACTGTTCGGGAGCGTATCGACAAGCTGATCGACAAAGGCAGCTTCCACGAGATCGGTGCCGTCGCCGGCATCGGTGAGTACGATTCCAGCGGCGATCTGAAGAAGCTGACGCCTGCGAACTGCGTGTTCGGCCGCGCGCGCGTCGACGGCCGCACCGTGGTGGTGGTGGGCGACGATTTCACCGTGCGCGGCGGCTCGGCCGATGCGTCGATCTCGGCGAAGCCGTTGATGGCGGAGGAGATGGCGCATGACTTCCGCCTGCCCATCATCCGCATCATCGAGGGCTCCGGCGGCGGCGGCTCGGTCAGGACCATCGAGACCAAGGGCGCTGCGAACCTGCCCGGCGGCATCGGCGGCACGCGCTGGTATCGCTTCACGACGGAAAATCTGTCGCGGGTGCCGGTGGTCGCGCTCGGCCTCGGCTCGGTGGCGGGCTTAGGTGCCGCGCGCCTTGCCGCCAGCCATTACTCCATCATGACGCGGAAGTCCGCGATGTTCGTTGCGGGCCCGCCGGTGGTGAAGGCGCTGGGGCAGGATCTGACCAAGGAGGAGCTCGGCGGCGCGGAGATCCAAACCCGCGCCGGCGCGGTCGATCATGCCGTCGATACGGAAGAGGAGGCGTTCGCCTGCGCGCGCCGTTTCCTCTCCTATCTGCCGTCGTCGGTCTACGAGCTGCCGCCGACCTTGCCCTGCACCGACGATCCGGAGCGAAGCGACGAGGCGCTGATGAATGCGGTGCCGCGCAACCGCAAGCAGGTCTACAAGATGCGCCCCATCATCGAGTCCGTCGTCGACAAGGGATCGTTCTTCGAGGTCGGCAAGAATTTCGGCAAGCCCGTTATCGTGGGCCTCGCGCGGCTCGAGGGCAGGGCGGTGCTGCTGCTCGCCAGCGACAGTTTCCACTACGGCGGCTCCTGGACCGCGGATGCCTGCCAGAAAGTGGTGCGCTGGGTCGATTTCGCCGAGACCTTCCATCTGCCGGTCGTCTATCTCATGGATTGCCCAGGCTTCATGATCGGCTTCGACGCCGAGAAGGCGGCCACCATCCGCCACGGCGTCCGCGCCATGGCCGCGGTCAACCAGACCACCGTGCCCTGGTGCACCGTGATCCTGCGCAACGCCTTCGGCGTTGCCGGCGTGGTGCATCAGCCCGCCGACCGCTTCTCGATCCGCTATGCCTGGCCGTCGGCCTATTGGGGCTCGCTTCCGCTCGAGGGCGGCATCGAAGCCGCCTACCGCGCCGACATCGACTCGGCGGAAGACAAGGCGGCGAAGCTGAAGGAGATCGAAGAGCGCCTCAACAAGCTCCGCTCGCCGTTCCGCTCGGCCGAAAAATTCTGGGTCGAGGAGATCATCGATCCCAGGAAGACGCGGTCGCTGTTGTGCGAGTTCGTACGCCTCGCCGAGCCGCTGCGAAAAGCAGGGCCGCCGGAGAACTTTTCAATCAGGCCGTAGAACTCTCAAACGTTCTTGCGAGGAACTGCTGTGACGAAGTAATCCAGAAACCCTCTGCGATGACGGTCATGAGACGCCTCTATCGCCGTCATCCTGGGGTGGTCGCTTCTTCAGCGGCCCTCGAAGGACGACGGCCCGGCTGCATCGGGGCCGTGCATCCTTCGAGGCTCTCCATGGGACGCGTTGCGTCCCATGCCTCGCACCTCAGGATGGCGGATTGCTAACGGACAAGAACAACAGGAAGCGCCAATCGTGTACGACTTCATCATCGTGGGCGGCGGCTCGGCGGGGTCCGTGCTGGCCCACCGGCTTTCCGCTAGAAGCGCCAACAAGGTCCTGCTGTGCGAGGCCGGGCAGGACACGCCACCTGGCAACGAGCCGGCCGAGATCAGGGACAGCTATCCCGGCACGGCCTATTTCGATCCGCGCTTCCATTGGACCGAGCTGAAGGTCACGACGCAGGTCGTCAGCCACAACAATCCGAACGAATCGCGTCCGCCGCTACGCAAATATGAACAGGCGCGCGTGCTGGGCGGCGGCTCGTCGATCAACGGCCAGATGGCCAATCGCGGCGCGCCGACCGATTACGACGAATGGGAGGCGCGGGGCGCCGAGGGCTGGAGCTGGAATGACGTGCTGCCCTTCTTCAAGAAGGTCGAGCGCGACCTCGATTTCGACGGGCCATATCACGGCAAGGACGGCCGGATCCCGGTCCGCCGCATCCCGCGGGAGCACTGGACGCAGCATTCGGAGGCGTTCGCGCAAGCCTTCCAGCAGGCAGGGCATCAATTCGTGGCCGATCAGAACGGCGAGTTCGTCGACGGCTTTTTCCCGGTGACGCATTCCAACCAGGCCGAGCAGCGCGTCTCGGCCGCCATGGGCTATCTGGATCGCGACACCCGCAAGCGCACGAACCTCACGATCTCCACCAACACGCAAGTGCGGGAGCTGTTGTTCGATGGCACGCGCTGCGTCGGCGTCAACGCAATGGTCGACGGACGCGAGCAGGAATTCCGCGGACGCGAGATCATTCTCTCCAGCGGCGCCATCCATTCGCCGGCACATCTGCTCCGCGCCGGTATCGGCCCGGTCGGTCACCTCAAGGACTTAGGGATTCCCGTGCTGATGGCCTTGCCGGGCGTCGGCCAGCGCCTGATGGATCATCCCTCGATCTCGCTGTCGTCCTTTGTCCGCCGCGGCGCGCGCATGAACGAGCACACCAGGCGCCACATGCAGCTCGGCCTGCGTTACTCCTCCGGGCTGCCAGGGGTGCCCAAGGGCGACATGTTCGTCGTCGTCATCAGCAAATCGGCCTGGCACGCCGTCGGCGCGCAGATCGGCTCGCTCCTGACCTTCGTCAACAAGACCTATTCCGAGACTGGACAGGTCAAGCTTGCCTCGCGCGATCCCTCGGCAGAGCCGATCGTCGAGTTCAACCTGCTGTCCGACCGGCGCGACCTCGATCGCCTCATGAGCGGCTTCCGCAAGATGGCGGCGGTGCAGATGAGCGAAGTCGTCAGGAAGGTCACGGACAAGCCGTTCCCGGCCGCCTATACCGATCGCGTCCGCAAGATCGGCGTGGTCAACACCAGGAACAGGATACTCACCACGATCGCCGCGGCGCTGATGGACGGTCCGGCGGCGCTGCGTCACTACATGATCGACAATTTCGTGGTGGAAGGCTTCACCTTCGATCAGGTGATGCACGACGACGAGGCGCTGGAAGCCTTCGTGCGCAAGGCGACGATCGGCGTGTGGCACGCCTCGTGCTCGTGCCGCATGGGCCGCGCCGACGATCCGATGGCGGTGGTCGACAACCAAGGCCGCGTCAAGGGCGTGCAGGGCCTGCGCGTCGTCGACGCCTCGATCTTCCCGGTGGTGCCATGCGCCAACACCAACTTCCCGGTCCTGATGTCGGCTGAGAAGATCGCGGCCGCGATGCTGCAGTGAGTGGCAGCGAGTTCTGGCTATCCGGACAATACCAGGAGCAGTACAGGAGCAGTACAGGGAAGAGGAGCGCTGATAGGAACCTTGTCCGGTGTCCTGCATTCAACGCGTATGAGAAACCTGTATTTCGGCATCGGCGCTCTCGCCGGCGCGCTGGTTCTTCTCACGATATGGCTAGCCGAGCACGAGCGGCAGGCGTCAATCGACCGTCTTCAGCAATGGGAGATTCCGCACGCGCCTGCGCGTTAGGAGCGGATCTTCCCTTAATGCCGCTGCTGCAGGCATAGCCGCATTGTCATCGGGGACGAACCGGATATTGGCCAAGCAAGTGGCTCCGCAACGCTCCAAAATGCGAGCCGGGACTCGACTGCATGCAGCAGGTTTTTCGCGCGAGACGTGCATTCGCGCATTGCGTTTGAATCATGTCGGTCACTACGTGTAGGCGCCGATGATCGCGGCACCGCGTCGCGCAAGCATTTTCAGCCGCTCTTTAGGCCCCATTTCAGCCAAACTGTTATTGGTTCCTCGCTGTCCGGGGCAGGGTCTCTCATTTGGAGTCCTGCAATGTTCAAGCGAGTATTTTCTGCGTGCTTCTTCGTTGTCTTAGGTTCTGTCGCTTCGGAAGCGCGGCCATATCGCGTTCATCAAGCTCCTGAATGCAATGTCACCATGCCCTGCGACTTCTCCTATTCGCAGACGCGACGCGAGCGGGCTTCCGCGTCCTCAACTTCCACGTCCTCACTAGCTTCTCGATCTTCGCTGATTTCCAGGTCCTCACTGCAAGCCTACCGCTCGACGCAACTGACGGTGACTGATGCCGGGGGCAGCGTTGCGCCGGCGGCCGTCTCCGGTGTCTCCAGCGCTCGCATTGTCGGTGGCCGTCCAGCCGGCTGCCCTTCCTCTTTCTGCGGCTGCGGCGCGGCTCTGCGCGTGTTCGGTCGTATCGTGCCGGAATTGAATCTTGCGTCCAACTGGCTGCGCTTTCCGCGGACATCGCCCGCACCAGGAATGGTTGCTGCGCGACGCGGTCACGTTTTCGTCCTCGAGCAGCACCTCGGAGGCGACGTCTGGCTGGCCTATGACGCCAACTCGGGCGGGCACGCGACGCGAATCCATGCGCGTTCATTGCGAGGGTATACGATCGTCAACCCGCGCGGCGGTTCGATGGCTTGAGGACAGCGGACCCCACTCTCGATAAGACGATGGACGGGTCGCAACATCTTCGCGACCCGCCCACGTAGCATGGATCACAGCCGCAGCACCTTGCCGGGATTCATGATGTTCCGCGGATCGAGCGCCCGCTTGATGGTGCGCATGATGTCGAGCTCGGTCTTCGAGCGGTAGTGGCTGAGCTCGTCGAGCTTGTCGATGCCGATGCCGTGCTCCGCCGAGATCGAGCCGCCCATCGAGGTGATGAGATCGTTGACGGCCCGCGTGATGGCGCCCTTGTATTGAGCCAGCGTCTGCTGATCCATGCCCACCGGCCCCATGAACGAGAAATGCAGATTGCCGTCGCCGATGTGTCCGAGCGGGTAGGGCCTGATACTCGGGAGAATGTCGAGCACGGCCTTGGTGCCCTTGTCGATGAACTCCGGTATCTGGGAGATCGCCACCGAGACGTCGTAGCTCAGCCCAGGTCCTTCGGCCCGCGAGGCCTCGGCGACACCCTCCCGGATCCGCCACATGTTGCGCGACTTGCCGACCGTCTGAGCGATCGCGGCATCGAGCACCCGACCAGCCTCGAGCTGGTCGGCGAGAAACTGCTCCAGCTTCTCGGCCATGCCCTCGGTCCCGTCCCGGCGTGGGCGTGCCGACGACCATTCGAGCAGGAGATACCATGGCGTCTCTGCCTTCAGCGGATCCTGGGTGCCGGGGATGTGGCGCAGCACCATATCGATCGCGCTGCGGCTCATCAGCTCGCATGAACCGACATTGTCCTCGGACGCGCTGTGCGCTTCGGACAGGATCTCCAGCGCCGCGCGTGGATCCCGGATCGCCAGCCATGCGGTGCAGACGTCCTTCGGTGCCGGCCATAGCTTGAGCACCGCCTTGGTGATGATGCCCAGCGTGCCTTCGGCGCCCATGAACAGGTGCTTGAGGTCGTAGCCGGTGTTGTCCTTCTTGAGCGCGCGCAATCCGTCCCAGACCTCCCCGCTCGGCAGGACGACCTCGAGCCCCAGCACGAGGTTGCGGGCATTGCCATAGCGCAGCACCTGCACGCCGCCGGCGTTGGTCGAGAGGTTGCCGCCGATCATGCACGAACCCTGGGCGCCGAGACTGAGTGGCAGGAACCTGTCGTATTGGCTTGCTGTTTCCTGAAGCGTCTGCAGCACACAGCCGGCCTCGACCGTCATCGAATAGCCGACGGGATCGACATCAAGCACGCGGTTCATCCGACCGAGCGACAACACGATGCCGGTGTGCGCAGGCCAGGGCGTCGCCCCGCCCATCAGGCCGGTGTTGCCACCCTGCGGCACGATCGCGATGCCGTGCTCATGACAGAGCCGGACCACCTTCGACACTTCCTCGGTGCTGGCAGGACGAACGACGGCGCCGGCACCGCCGACCAGCAATCCCCGCCAGTCCATCACGAACGGCTGCATGCCGTGTTCGTCCTCGATAAAACCCTTCCCGCCGACGATCGCGCGCAACGCATCGCGTATCTCGGAGGTCAAAGCAGCGGTCGGGATGATGGGATCAGAGGACAGGAAGGCAGCCGGCATTTGTTCCCTCTGGCGCATCTTGATGTGCACTGCGCACGTGATGTGCGGAGGTATTGTTCACGTTTTGGCCAGGGAGTCTAACGGGAATGTGGTTCGAGCTGAAAGTCGCTCTTTCCAATGCAGCTTGGGCATCTTGATGCTGCAAGCGGGCTTTGCGGCCGACATGACCGTAAAGTGCGGGCGACTGGTGCAACCGCAGTCTTGCGGATCGGTGACGCCGCGGTGTTCGGCGTCACCACCACGATCAGGTACTAAGCCGCCGCCGGCTGCAGTTTCGGCTGCCGTGACAGCGCCAGCACGATCAGGGCCGCGAACACGCAGAGCGCGCCGGCGATGAAGAACGCGGGCAGGTAGCTCTGGTAGACCGTCCGCGAGAAACCGGCGCCGAACGCGGCCGTGCCGGCACCGAGCTGATGGCCGGCGAAGATCCAGCCGAACACCAGATTGGCGCGCTCGGGGCCGAACTTTTGCGCGGTGAGGCGCACCGTCGGCGGCACCGTGGCGATCCAGTCGAGACCATAAAACATCGCGAAGACGGAGAGACCGTAGAACGAGAAATCGCTGAACGGCAGGAAGACCAGCGAGAGCCCGCGCAGACCGTAGTACCAGAACAGCAGCCAGCGATTGTCGTAGCGGTCCGACAGCCAGCCCGACATGATCGTGCCGAAGAAGTCGAAGATGCCCATCGCGGCCAGCAGGCTCGCCGCCTGCACCTGCGGGATGCCGAAATCGAGGCACATCGGAATCAGGTGCACCTGCACCAATCCATTGGTCGAGGCGCCGCAGACGAAGAAGGTTGCAAACAGGATCCAGAACGCCGTCGACTTCGAGGCGTCGCGCAGCGTGCCGAGCGCTACTGCCGTGATCGAGCCGTGGCTCGCGGGCGGGGCGGGCAGGGGCTCGGTGCCGTCGTCACCGAACGGGCGCAGACCGACGTCGCTCGGCCGGTCGCGCATCGCGAGCAGCACTGCGAGCGCGGACACGCCGAGCATGACGCAGACGAAGCCGAGCGCGAGCCGCCAGCCGAACCGTTCGGTCAGGCTTGCCAGCAGCGGCAGGAACACGAGCTGGCCGGTGGCGACGCTCGCCGTCATGATGCCGACCACGAGGCCGCGGCGTGCCGCGAACCAGCGCGTGGCTATGGTCGCGCCCAGCACCAGCGCGGTCATGCCGGTGCCGATCCCGATCACCACGCCCCACAGCGCGATGAGCTGCCAGACCTCGGTCATGCCGAGCGAGGCTACGAGCGCCGAGACCACGATCAGCTGGGCGGCCAGCGTTACGTTGCGCAGGCCGTAGCGGTTGAGCAGGGCGGCCGCGAACGGCGCCATCAGCCCGAACAGGATGAAGCGGATCGACAGCGCGGAGGAGATCTCCGCCGTGCTCCAGCCGAACTCCTTCTGCAGGGGAACGATGAACACGCCGGGCGCCCCGACCGTGCCGGCGCTGATCAGCGCGGCGAGGAAGGTCACGCCGACCATCACCCAGCCGTAGTGGATGTTGCGGCGGGACAATGCTGCCGCGAGCCAGTTCGAGATCATTGGGCCTCGTTGTTGTTGGCGGTCCATGCCGGATCCGCGTCATGCTTCCAATCTGGCATAAAGAAGGGAAGTCTGAAATGACAGACTTCCCTTAATTTCGGACATCGGTCCTAGTGCGCCAGCCGCTCCACCGCGATCGCTGTCGCTTCACCACCGCCGATGCAGAGCGCGGCGATACCGCGCTTGAGGTTCTGCGCCTCGAGCGCGTGCAGCAGCGTCACGATCAGCCGCGCGCCGGTCGCGCCGATGGGATGGCCGAGCGCGCACGCGCCGCCGTTGATGTTGAGCTTGTCGCGGGGAATGCCGAGATCGCGCTGCGCTGCCATCGCCACCACCGCGAAGGCCTCGTTGATCTCGAACAGGTCGACATCGGAGGCAGCCCAGCCGACCTTGTCCAGCAGCTTGCGGATCGCCGGGATCGGCGCCGTCGTGAACCATTGCGGCTCCTGACTGTGGGTGGCGTGGCCCTTGATCTCTGCGAGAGCAGGCAGACCGTTGCGATCGGCCAGCGACCGTTTCGTCAGCACCAGCGCGGCAGCGCCGTCGGCATTGGCGGACGAGGCGGCCGGCGTGATGGTGCCGTTGGCGCGGAACGCCGGCTTCAGGCCGGGGATCTTGGCGGGATCGACCTTGAGCGGATGCTCGTCATTGGCGATCACGCGAGGACCCGCTTTCTCGGTGAGCGTGACCGGCGCGATCTCGGCCTTGAACGCGCCGCCCTCGACCGCCTTGCGCGCGCGGCTCAGCGTTTCCATTGCGTAAGCGTCCTGATCCTTGCGGGTGAACTGATAGGCCTCCGCGGTCGCCTCGCCGAAATCGCCCATGGAACGGCCGGTCTCATAGGCGTCCTCGAGGCCGTCCATCATCATGTGGTCGATGATACGGTCGTGGCCGACGCGATAGCCGCCGCGCGCCTTGGCCAGCAGATAGGGCGCGTTGCTCATGCTCTCCATGCCGCCGGAGACGACGATGTCGGCCGATCCCGCACGGATGATGTCGTGCGCCAGCATGGTCGCCTTCATGCCGGAGCCGCAGACCTTGTTGACCGTGGTGGCGCCAGTGGCATCGGGGAGACCGGCGCTGCGTGCCGCCTGCCGCGCCGGCGCCTGGCCTTGTCCGGCCGGCAGGACGCAGCCCATGAAGACCTCGTCGACCTTCTCGGGCGCGAGCTTGGCACGCTCCAGCGCCGCCCCAATCACGTGCGATCCGAGCTTGTGCGCAGGAAGCGGTGACAGTTCGCCCATGAAGCGACCGAGCGGGGTGCGTGCGGCGGAGACGATGACGACGGGATCGGCGGCTTCGGCCATGATGGAACTCCCTGGCGATGGCGAGGTAGGATTACGGTCATCATATGATGCGGCGCAAAAATTGCAATCGCGCGAAGGATGAGAAAATGTCGTGGTCCGGATGAGATTTGGTCGTGCGATTTGAGAAGCGTATCGACGCCGGCGCTTCGGCATGAGCGTAGCCGTCGCCTCACACTCCGCTGTCATTGCCCGCGAAGGCGGGCAATCCAGTACTCCAGAGGCCATCGTGTTAAGCCGAGACGCCGCGGCGTACTGGACGCCCCGTCAAGCCGGGGGCATGACACCTCTAGCTTGGAGGGAGCCTCTTCACTCCAGGACCAAGGCTACCGCTTCCGGTTCACGAAGGCCTGCATCAGCCGCGTCGGCTCGTCCGTCAAGAACGATTCGCCGAACACCTTCACGCTCAGATTCACCGATTCCGTCAGCGGCAGTTCTTCCCACTGCCGCAGCAGTGCCTTCTGCGAGCGCAGCGCCTCAGGGCCGCAGGCGAGCAGCGCCTTCACGACATGCTCCACCTCGGCATCCAGCTCGCCGGGCGCGGCGACCTTGTCGACCAGGCCCCAGGCCAGCGCGGTCGGAGCATCGATGTTCTCCGCCGTCGTCACCAGCCACCGCGCGCGGGCCCAGCCGATCAGGCGGGGCAAGAGCGCCGCATGGATTACCGAGGGAATGCCGACGCGCACCTCGGGCATGCCGAAATGCGCATCATGTGCAGCGATCCGGACGTCGCAGGCCGCCGCCACTTCGAGCCCGCCACCGAGGCACCAGCCGGGCATGCGCGCGATGACCGGGGCAGGGAACTGGCGGACCGCCTCGCAGAGATCGCGCAGGCGGCTGATGAAGGCCTCGGCCGATTTCTGGCCGAGCTTCGCCATCTCCTTGATATCCGCCCCCCCGATCATGCTCTTCTCGCTCTCGCCGCGCAGCACCACGACGCGGATGCTGCGGTCGGAGCTGAGCTGCTGGAGGCTTTCACGCACGGCGTCGATCACCGGCGAGCCGAGAATGTTCAGCGAGCCGGCGTTGCAGATTGCGACATGGACGACGCCACGCGCATCGCGCGTCACGCCGCAGTGGTGGTTGAGCATTTCCATCGTGGTATCTCGAAAGGCTTTCGTGGACGCGCAAGCTGCCCTGGTCGGGATCACTTCCGAGCCCAAACGACCGGTTTGTCAAGCGGGCGGTAGGCGGAGTTGCTAACGCGAAATCCGTCGCATAGTATGATATATATCATACAAAGGGGTAGCCATGGCGGACATCGATCAACTCGACCTGTTTTCACCGGCCCAGCGGCGCGAGCGCGTGGTGAATTGGCAGGTGCCTGCGCCGGTTGCGAGAGTTGTCATGGGGCTGTCGGGCATGGACGCGATGCTGGGGATTCGCGACGGTCGTCTGCCGCCGCCGCCCTTCGCGAAACTGATCGGGTTCACCATGGCCGTGGTCGAGCCGGGCCGGATCGTCATGGAACTGGAGCCGCGCGAGGATCTCGAAAACACCATCGGTCTGCTCCACGGCGCGACCGCAGCGGCGCTGCTCGATACGGCCATGGGATGTGCACTCTCGACCCGGCTCGAGGCCGGGCAAAGTTCGGTGACCCTCGATCTGAAGCTGACCTACTTGCGCCCACTGTCGGTTCGATCCGGGCTGATCTCGGCCGAAGGCAAGATCGTCAAGCTGGGCCGC
Source organism: Bradyrhizobium vignae (assembly GCF_900324035.1). NCBI lineage: Bacteria > Pseudomonadati > Pseudomonadota > Alphaproteobacteria > Hyphomicrobiales > Nitrobacteraceae > Bradyrhizobium > Bradyrhizobium vignae. Next base: position 4,707,812 of record NZ_LS398110.1, on the reverse strand, counting down.
CAGACCAGCTACACTGAAGGCTTCGTCCGCGACGGTAAGGGAGCCCTCGCGGTGCATGCAACTGCAACCTTCTCCATGATCGGCAACAACTAAACATGAATTAATGCACCGTTCGGGTGGCTTTCGTGTTATGAGATGATCTCCGACATTCAATGAGATCCGCATGCGCTATTCCCGGGAACACAAGCAGGAAACCCACGATCGGATCGTGAAGAAGGCCTCCGTGCGGCTGCGCGAGAAGGGCGCCCACGGCATCGGCGTCGCCGACCTCATGAAGGAGGCGGGCCTGACCCATGGCGGCTTCTACGCGCATTTCGATTCCCGGGAGGCGTTGGTGATCGAGGCCTTTGGCTATGCCATGGACCGCTCGATGGAGCACTGGCGCAAGCTCGCGGGCGAGGCCGCTCCTGAAAAGCGGCTGGCGCTGATTGCGGAGAGCTACCTCTCAACGCTGCACCGCGACAATCCCGGTCATGGCTGCTCGATCCCCTCGCTTGGCGCCGAGATTGCCCGCGAGAGCCCAAAGACGCGCAAGGCCTTCGCCGGCAAGCTCGACGAGATGATCGAGATGATGACCGACTACATCCCGAACATGCCGCGCAAGGCCGCCCGTAAGCAGGCCATCGCGACGCTGGCCACGATGGCCGGCACCGTGCTGCTGGCGCGCATTGCCGGCTCCAGCGAACTGTCCGACGAGGTGCTGAAGGCGGGCCGGGACAGCGCGCTCGATGGCGCGAAGCGCGAGCCGAAGGCGACGGCCGCGAAGAAGGCGAAGCAGGGTTAGCGGGATGCCGTAGGGCGCGCAGAGGCACTTGCGCCGTGCCCACCGTCTCTCCACGATGTCAGCAGAAGGGGGGTGGGCACGCTATGAGTCGCGCGTTCGCGTGTCTCATCGCTCTCCTACTCACCTTCCCGCAAACAGCGTCCGTTCGCGCTCGACAATCTCCGAGATGTAGTCCGCCACGGCCCTGATCCGCGCGAGGTCCTTGCTGTCGGCGTGCATCAGCATCCAGAACGTGCGGGTGATCGAGATCTCCTCCGGCAGCACGCCCCTGAGCTGCGGATAATCGCTCGCCATGAAATGCGGCAGCACGGCGATGCCGAAGCCCGAGAGCGTGGCGTTGAGCTGGGCGATCAGATTGGCGCTGCGAAAGCGCGCGGAGATTCGCGGCGACACCTGCGGCAGATAGTCGAGCTCCGGCGTGAACAAGAGTTCCTCGATGTAACCGACGAAGCGGTGCTGCACCAAATCCTGCCGGGAGATGATCTCAGGGAAGCGGTCGAGATAGGCGGGGGCGGCATAGAGCCCGAGGCGGTAGTCGAGCAGCTTGCGGCCGACGATGCGGCCTTCCTTCGGCATGGTCAGGCTGATGGCGATATCGGCCTCGCGCTTGGAGAGACTGAATAGCCGCGCGGTGGCCACAAGTTGCAGATCGAGATCGGGATACCGGTCGGCGAACGGCGCCAGCCGCGGCGCCAGGAAGGCGGTGCCGAAGCCATCAGGCGCGCCGATCCGCACCGTGCCGGTCAGCCGCGCCACGGAGCCGCCGACCTGCTCCTGGTTGGCGACGATGGTCGATTCCATGGCTTCCGCGCTGTCGGCGACGCGCTGGCCGGCCTCGGTGAGGAGGTAGCCGGTCTTGCGCCGATCAAACAGCTTGGCGGAGAGGTGCTTCTCCAGCCGGTCGACGCGCCGGATCACCGTGGCATGATCGACCCCGAGCTGTTTTGCCGCAGCCGACACCGAGCCGCCCCGCACGATGGCCAGCACGAAGCGGAAGTCGTCCCAGTCGATAGCGCCTTGATCCAGCATTTTCGCACATCTATGGTGCATTATCTCAGACTTGAATCCTATAAAATGCAGGTCAATAGGATTTGTCAAAGCGACCACGCTCGGCCTGAAGGAGATCATTCCATGCGCTCAATCGGACATTTCATCGGTGGCAAGGAGGTCAAGGGCACCTCGGGCCGCACCGCCGACGTCTTCGAGCCGATGACCGGTGACGTCCAGGCCAAGGTGGCGCTGGCGTCCAAGGCCGAGGTCCGCGCCGCCGTCGAGAACGCGCGCGCAGCACAGCCCGAATGGGCCGCGACCAACCCGCAGCGTCGCGCCCGCGTCATGATGCGATTCCTGGAGCTGATCCAGCGCGACTACGACAAGCTCGCCGAGTTGCTCGCGCGTGAGCACGGCAAGACCGTGCCCGACGCCAAGGGCGATATCCAGCGCGGCCTTGAAGTGGTCGAATTCGCCTGCGGCATCCCGCATCTGATGAAGGGCGAGTACACCGAAGGAGCCGGACCCGGCATCGACATCTATTCGATGCGCCAGCCGCTTGGCGTCGTCGCCGGCATCACGCCCTTCAACTTCCCGGCGATGATTCCGATGTGGAAGTTCGCCCCCGCGATCGCCTGCGGGAACGCCTTCATCCTCAAGCCGTCGGAGCGCGATCCCGGCGTGCCGATGAAGCTCGCCGAGCTGATGATCGAGGCGGGCCTGCCGGCCGGCATCCTCAACGTCGTCAATGGCGACAAGGAGGCGGTCGACGCCATCCTCGACGATCCCGACATCAAGGCCGTCGGCTTCGTCGGCTCGACGCCGATCGCGCAGTACATCTATGAGCGCGCAGCCCAGACCGGCAAGCGCTGCCAGTGCTTCGGCGGCGCCAAGAACCACGCCATCGTCATGCCTGACGCCGACATGGACCAGGCGGTCGACGCGTTGATCGGCGCCGGCTACGGCTCGGCCGGCGAGCGCTGCATGGCCGTCTCGGTCGCGGTGCCCGTCGGCAAGTCCACCGCCGACCGCCTGATGGAGAAGCTGATCCCGCGCGTCGAGTCGCTCAAGATCGGGACCTCGATCGATCCGTCGGCCGATTACGGTCCGCTGGTGACGCGCGAGGCGGTCGAGAAGGTGAAGAGCTACATTGACCTCGGCATCAAGGAAGGCGCGACGCTCGCGGTCGACGGCCGCGGCTTCAAGATGCAGGGCTACGAGAACGGCTTCTATCTCGGCGGCTCGCTGTTCGACAACGTCACGAAGGACATGCGGATCTACAAGGAAGAGATCTTCGGCCCAGTGCTCTCGGTCGTGCGCGCGCATGACTACAAGGAAGCGCTGGCGCTGCCGTCGGATCATGACTACGGCAACGGCGTTGCCATCTTCACCCGCGACGGCGATGCCGCGCGCGACTTCGCGGCCAAGGTGAACGTCGGCATGGTCGGCATCAACGTGCCTATCCCGGTGCCGATCGCCTATTACACCTTCGGCGGCTGGAAGAAGTCCGGATTCGGTGATCTCAATCAGCACGGTCCGGACTCGGTCCGCTTCTATACCAAGACCAAGACGGTGACCTCGCGCTGGCCGTCCGGCGTCAAGGAAGGCGCGGAGTTCTCGATCCCGCTGATGAAGTAATCTCCTCAGCCGTCATTGCGGGGAGCCCTTGCGACGAAGCAATCCAGACTATCTCTGCGGAGGGATGCTGGATTGCTTCGCTGCGCTCGCAATGACGATGGAGTGAAAGGGTAGGCGGCAGCATGCAATTCGCTCTGAACGAGGATCAGGTCGCGGTTCGCGACATGGCGTTGGCGTTTGCGGCGGAGAAGATCGCGCCGCATGCGCTGCGCTGGGATGAGGACAAGCATTTTCCCGTCGACGTCATGCGCGAGGCGGCGACCCTCGGCATGGGCGGCATCTACATCCGCGAGGATGTCGGCGGCTCCGCCATGACGCGGTTCGACGCGGCACTGATTTTCGAGGCGCTGGCGACGGGCTGCCCGACCACCTCGGCCTTCATCTCCATCCACAACATGGCGAGCTGGATGATCGATGCCTTCGGCAGCGAGACCCAGCGCCACACGTGGCTGCCGAAACTCTGCACGATGGAGCTGATCGCAAGCTACTGCCTGACCGAGCCGGGCGCCGGCTCGGATGCGGCGGCTTTGCGCACCCGCGCAGTGCGCGACGGCGATCACTACGTCCTCAACGGCCAGAAGCAGTTCATCTCGGGCGCCGGCGGCACCGACCTCCTGGTCGTGATGGTGCGCACCGGCGGCGATGGCCCCGGCGGCATCTCGACTCTTGTCATCGATGGCAAGACGCCGGGCGTATCCTTCGGCGCAAATGAGCGAAAGATGGGCTGGAACGCGCAGCCGACCCGCGCGGTGATGTTCGAGAATGCCCGCGTACCCGTCGCCAATCGCTTGAGCGAGGAGGGCACAGGCTTCAAGATCGCCATGGCCGGCCTCGACGGCGGCCGCCTCAACATCACGGCGTGCTCGCTCGGCGGCGCGCAGACCGCACTCGACAAGGCGCGCGCCTACATGAAGGAGCGCAAGGCGTTTGGAAAGCGGCTCGACGAATTCCAGGCCTTGCAATTCCGCCTCGCTGACATGGCAATCGAGCTGGAGGCCGCGCGTACCTTCCTGTGGCGCGCTGCCGCGGCGCTCGACCGCAAGGACCCCGACGCCACCATGCTGTGCGCCATGGCAAAGCGTTTCGGCACCGATGTCGGCTTCGAGGTCGCCAACCACGCCCTGCAGCTTCACGGCGGCTACGGGTATCTCAGCGAATACGGCATCGAGAAGATCGTGCGCGATCTGCGCGTGCACCAGATCCTCGAAGGCACCAATGAAATCATGCGCCTCATCGTGGCGCGCAAACTGATCGAGGGCGCGCGATGAGTTCAGCGGAAGAGGGCGATCTGGTCGCCCGCGTCGAGGGTTCGGCCGGCATCATCAGGCTCAACCGTCCCAAGGCGATCAATGCCGTGACGCTCGAGATGTTTCGCGATATCGACAAGGCGCTCGACCGCTTCGAGGCCGATCCCGCCGTCAGCGTGATCCTGCTCGAAGGCGCCGGCGAACGCGGCCTCTGCGCCGGCGGCGACATCCGCACGCTCTGGGAGAGTTCGAAGGTCAATGGCGATCTCGGCAAGATCCTGTGGCGCGAGGAGTACATCCTCAATGCCAGGATCAAGAAGTTTCCGAAGCCGTATGTCGCCTTCATGGACGGCATCGTGATGGGCGGCGGCGTCGGGCTTTCCGCCCATGCCAGCCACCGTGTAGTCACGGATCGAACGAAGCTGGCGATGCCCGAGGTCGGTCTCGGCTTCTTCCCCGATGTCGGCGGTACCTATCTGTTGTCGCGCTCGCCGGGCGAGATCGGCACCTATTTCGGCCTGACCGGCCAGACCATGAACGGGCCGGACGCGATCCACGCGAGGTTCGCGGACTGGGTTGTGCCGGCTGTGAAGCTGCCGGAGCTGCGCGAGGCGCTAACGAAACTGCGCTCCGGTGCAACCGCCGCCGACGTCGGTCAGCTCATCAACGGCTTTGCAACCGGCGAGACCGCAGGGCCGGTCGCGGCGAAGCAGCGCGCGATCGATGCATTGTTCGGCTTCGACCGCATGGAGGACATTTTCGCGGCGCTCAAGCGCGACGGCTCCGACTTCGCGCAGGCCGCGCTAAAGACGCTCAACGAAAAATCGCCGCGCGGCATGGTGGTGACGCTGAAGCTGCTGCGCCTCGCGCGCAAATCGTCGAGCCTGGAAGAATGTCTGGTGCGCGAATACCGCGCAGCGCTGGAAGTGTTTCGGAGCGACGATTTCCGCGAAGGCGTGCGTGCCGCCGTGATCGACAAGGACCGCAACCCGACCTGGTCGCCGCCGCGGATCGAAGATGTCACGCCGGAGGTGCTAGCGCCGTATCTCGCCGAGATCGGTGCCGACGAATTGAAGTTCAACTAACAACGCGACAGCGGAGGAAACGACAATGGCCACGATCGCATTCATCGGTCTCGGCAACATGGGCGGCCCGATGGCGGCCAACCTGGTCAAGGCCGGCCACAAGGTAGTGGCTTTCGACCTCGTCGAAGCCTCGCGCAATCAGGCCAAGGCCGATGGCGCCAGCATTGCCGACAGCGCGCCGGCCGCGGTGAAGGGTGCCGATGTCGTCGTCACCATGCTCCCCGCAGGCAAGCATGTGCTCGGCGTCTGGAACGAGGTGGTGCCCGCCATGACCAAGGGTGCGCTGATCATCGACAGCTCCACCATCGACGTCGAGAGCGCGCGGGCCGCGCATGCGCTCGCCGCCAAGCACGGCGTGCTCTCGGTCGATGCGCCGGTCTCCGGCGGCACCGGCGGCGCCAAGGGCGCAACGCTCACCTTCATGTGCGGCGGCGAGGAGAAGGCTTTTGCCGCGGCCAAGCCGGTGCTGGAAAACATGGGCAAGAAGATCGTGCATTGCGGCGGCGCCGGTGCCGGCCAGGCCGCCAAGATCTGCAACAACATGATCCTCGGCATCTCCATGATCGCAGTCAGCGAAGCTTTTGCGCTCGGCGAAAAGCTTGGCCTTTCGCACCAGGCGCTGTTCGATGTCGCTTCGACCTCGTCCGGCCAGTGCTGGTCGCTGACGACCTATTGCCCGGTGCCGGGCCCGGTGCCGACCTCGCCGGCCAACAACGACTACAAGCCGGGCTTTGCCTCGGCGCTGATGGTGAAGGACCTGACCCTGGCGCAGGACGCAGCGAAGGCCGCCGGCGCTGCTACGCCGCTCGGCAAGCATGCGCAGGAGATCTATCAGTCTTTCGACGCAGCCGGCCATGGCGGGGTGGATTTTTCCGGAATTATCAAGCACGTTCGCAGCCTCGCTGGAAAATAGCGGGGCTTCGTAGCCCGGATGGAGCGAAGCGAAATCCGGGACAGCTGCTTCCAATTGGCTTAGCAGCCCGCGGATTGCGCTTCGCTCCATCCGGGCTACGCTCGAACATCATTTCGACGGGCCCGGACCATGACGACATTTCAGGAAGCGCGCGCGTTTCTGCTCGATCACCGCACGGACTATGAGGCAGCGGTCAAAGGCTTCCGGTGGCCCGATCCGGCTCCGTTCAACTGGGCCCTGGACTGGTTCGACGCCGAACTGGCGACGAATGCGGACAGCAAGGACCGCCCCGCACTCTGGATCGTCGACGCCGCGCAGGACCGGCAGACAAAATTGTCCTTCGCTGCGCTCTCGAAGCGCTCCAACCAGGTCGCGAACTTCCTCCGCGCGCAGGGTTTGAAGCGCGGCGATCATCTCCTGTTGCTGCTCGGCAACGTGGTTCCCCTGTGGGAGACGATGCTCGCCGCGATGAAGCTCGGCGTGGTCGTCATTCCCGCGACGACGTTGCTCACCGCCGACGAGCTGCGTGACCGGCTCGATCGCGGCAAGGCGAAGGCGGTGGTGGCTACCGAGGATCAGGTCGCAAAATTTGCGAGCCTTGGTGCCGAGAATACCGTGCGCATCGTGGTCGGCGCAGCCTCGGGCGGTTGGCTTGCGTATGACGAGGCGGCAAAGGCTTCCGAAAGTTTTGCGCCGGACGGTCCGACCAATGCCGACGACCCGATGCTGCTCTATTTCACCTCGGGCACGACGGCGAAACCAAAGCTGGTGCGGCACAGCCAGCGCAGCTATCCGGTCGGTCATCTCTCGACGATGTACTGGATCGGATTGAAGCCCGGCGACATCCATCTCAACATCTCCTCACCCGGCTGGGCCAAGCATGCCTGGAGCTGTTTCTTTGGTCCGTGGAACGCGGGCGCGACCGTGTTCGTGGTCAACCAGCCGCGCTTCGACGCTAAGGCGCTGCTCGCCACCATCGGCCGCTGCGGCGTCACCACGCTGTGCGCGCCCCCGACGGTGTGGCGGCTGTTCATCCAGGAGAACCTTGCTTCGTTCAAGGTCGCCTTGCGCGAGGTCTGCGGCGCCGGCGAACCGCTCAACCCTGAAGTGATCGACCAGGTGCAGGCAGCCTGGGGCCTCACCATCCGCGACGGATACGGCCAGACGGAAACGACCGCACTGGCCGGCAACTCGCCGGGTCAGCAGATCAAGATCGGCTCGATGGGCCGGCCACTACCTGGCTATCGCGTGCAGATCAGCGATGCCGACGGCCATCCGGCGAAGGAAGGCGAGGTGACGCTGGTGCTGGGCCCCGATCGCCCCGCGGGCTTGATGCAGGGCTATCAGGGCGACGATGGCAAATTGTCCGGGGCAGAGGGCGCGCTCTATCGTAGCGGCGACGTGGTGTTCGCGGACGAGGACGGCTATCTCACCTTCGTCGGCCGCTCCGACGACGTGTTCAAATCCTCCGACTATCGCATCAGCCCGTTCGAGCTGGAAAGCGTACTGCTCGAGCATGAACTGGTCGCGGAAGCAGCGGTGGTGCCGAGCCCGGATCCGATCCGGCTCGCGATTCCGAAGGCTTTCGTGCTGCTGACCTCGGGCGCGGAATGTTCGCCGGAGACCGCGCTGTCGATCTTCAAGCACCTGCACACGCGCCTCGCGCCGTTCAAGCGCATCCGCCGCCTGGAAATCGTCACCGAGCTGCCGAAGACGATCTCTGGCAAAATCCGCCGTGTGCAGCTACGACGGCTCGAACGCGACAATGATCGTAACGATCCGCTGCGCGGCCGGGAATTCCGCGAGGAGGATTTTCCGGAGCTGGCGAAAACTCGGAGTGAGACTTAAGTGAACGAAGTCTGGAAGAAGCCGCCGATTGCCCTGGATGCCTATCAGGCCATGGTCGGCAAGGAGATCGGCGTGTCGTCGTGGCACCTGATCGATCAGCCCCGTATCGACGCCTACGCCGACGTGATCGAGGATCACCAGTTCATCCACGTCGATCCGGAACGCGCGAAGAAGGAAACCGCCTTCGGCACCACGATCGCGCACGGTTTTCTGACGATGTCGCTGCTGTCGATCATGTCCTACGAGGTGATGCCCGTGATTGCGGGCACCACGATGGGCGTGAATTACGGCTTCGACAAGCTGCGCTTCATCTCGCCGGTGCGTTCGGGCAAGCGCGTCCGCGGCCGCTTCGTGCTGGCCGAAGCCAAGCTGCGCAAGCCGAATGAATTGCAGTCCCGCACCAACGTCACCGTGGAGATCGAAGGCGAGGACAAGCCGGCGCTCGTCGCCGACTGGCTCGGCCTGATCTATTTCGCGTAGGCTCGAGGCGTCGTTGCCGGCCTTGACCCGGCAACCCATCGCTGGTCAAAAGGCAACCCAGAGCGGGGTTTCCCCTCGCCCCTTGTGGGAGAGGGTGCCTCGCGGAACGCGAGGCGGGTGAGGGGTCTCTCTCCGCGAGCGCATCTGTAGAGAGAGACCCCTCATCCGGCGCTTCGCGCCGCCTTCTCCCACAAGGGCAGAAGGTAAGAAGAATAGAGACCCTTACTCATGGCAATCAGGTTCGACGGACGCGTCGCCATCGTCACCGGCGCGGGCAATGGTCTCGGCAAGGCGCACGCCCTGGGTCTCGCCAGTCGCGGCGCCAGGGTCGTCGTCAACGATTTCGGCGGCGCGCGCGACGGCACCGGCGGCTCGTTGTCGCCTGCGGAGGCCGTCGTCGAGGAGATCCGAAAGGCCGGCGGTACCGCGATGGCGGACGGTGCCGACGTCTCCAATTTCGAGCAGGTCGCCGCGATGGTCGAGCGCGCCACCAGGGAGTGGGGCAGCGTCGATTTGCTGTGTGCCAATGCCGGCATCCTGCGCGACAAGTCGTTCGGCAAGATGGAAGCGGCCGATTTCCAGAAGGTGCTCGACGTGCATCTCGTCGGTACCTTCTATTGCTGCAAGGCGGTCTGGGCCGGCATGCGCGACCGCAATTACGGTCGCATCGTGCTGACCACGTCGTCCTCCGGCCTCTACGGTAATTTCGGCCAGGCCAATTACGGCGCGGCGAAATCGGGCATGGTCGGCCTGATGAACGTGCTGGCCGAAGAAGGCCGCAAGAACAACATCCGGGTCAACATCATCTCGCCGACCGCGGCGACCCGCATGACCGAAGAGCTGCTGCCGCCGCAGGCGCTGCAACTGATGAAGCCCAACGCGATCACGCCCGCGGTCGAGTACATGCTGAGCGAGGATGCGCCCACCCGCACCATCATGGGCGCAGGCGCCGGCTCCTTCGCCGTGATCAAGATTTTGGAGAGCGAAGGCATCAACCTGCCGGAGAGCGAGTGGACGCCGGACGCGATTGCCGCACATTTCGCTGAGATCAGCGACATGTCGAAGGCAAAGGCGCTGCAGGGCGCGTTCGAGCAGACGCAGAAATATGTAGCGCAGGCCGCGGCGCGGGCGGGGATCAAGCTCTGACCGACGTCGCCGTCATCGGTGCCGGTCCCGCCGGGCTGATGGCGGCGGAGGTGCTTGCGTTAGGCGGCGCGCGCGTTACCGTCTACGACGCGATGCCGTCCGCCGGCCGCAAATTCCTCATGGCCGGCCGCGGCGGGCTCAATCTCACCCACAGTGAGCCGCTGCCACAGTTCATGACGCGTTATCGCGAGATGGCACTGAGGCTGCAAGCCGCAATCGAGGCGTTCCCGCCGGATGCGCTGCGTGCCTGGAGCGAGGCGCTGGGCGAGCCGACTTTCGTTGGCACCAGCGGGCGGGTGTTTCCCAGGGCGTTCAAGGCGTCTCCGCTGCTGCGGGCCTGGCTGCGGCGGCTCGATACCGCCGGCGTCCGGTTCGCCCTTCGTCATCGCTGGAGCGGTTGGGATGGCGAGGGGCGGCTGCGGTTCCAAGCGCGCGATGGGATGCTTGCCATCGCGGCCGACGCCAACGTGCTGGCGCTCGGTGGCGCCAGCTGGCCACGCCTGGGCTCGGATGGTAGCTGGGCGATGATCCTGGCCGACAAAGGTATCTCGGTCTCCCCGCTGCGGCCTGCCAATTGCGGCTTCACCATCGCATGGTCCGATGTTTTTCGCGCGCGTTTCGAGGGCCAGCCGCTCAAGGGCATTGCGCTGAGCTTCGGTCCGCACAGGCTTCGTGGCGAAGCGATCGTCACGCAGGCCGGCATCGAGGGCGGCGCGATCTATGCGCTGTCGGCCGAACTGCGGGAGGCTATCGCGGTGAACGGCGAAGCGCTGCTGCATATTGCTCTGCGCCCCGATGTCGATCAAGCCGAGCTCGTCAAGCGTCTGTCGCCATCGCGCGGCAAGCAATCGTTCTCCAACTTCCTGCGCAAGGCTGCGCAGCTGTCGCCCGTCGCCGTCGGGCTGCTGCAGGAGGCTGTGATCGGTGCGGGGCAGTCGCTGTCGGCAATGTCGCCCGAGCGATTGGCCGAGCTCATCAACGCCGTGCCGATCAAGCTCACCGGCGTGGCGCCAATCGCGCGCGCGATATCGAGCGCCGGCGGCATCTCGTTCGACGAAGTCGACGCGGATTACATGATCCGCAAGCTGCCAGGCGTATTCGCCGCCGGCGAGATGCTGAACTGGGAGGCACCGACCGGCGGGTATCTGCTCCAGGCGTCGTTTGCGACCGGTGTCGCCGCGGGCAGGGGCGTGCTGGAGTGGCTCAAGCGCTAACCATCGTCATTGCGAGCGCAGCGAAGCAATCCAGAATCCCTCCGCGGAGGTAATCTGGATTGCTTCGTCGCTTTGCTCCTCGCAATGACGGTCGAGAGCGGAGCGCTCCTACCTCAACTTCCCCCGCGCCGCCACCGGCAGTGTGCCGATGATCTCCTCGCCGCGCACCATGACCACTTCGTCCATCATGTTGACGACGACGCAGACATGGTTCGGCACGATGCGGACGACGTCGCCGACATTCGGGCGGGTGTTGCTGCGGGACAAATCGAGGAAGCCGTGCTCCTCGGCGAACTTCGCGATCTTGGCCTCGGGATGTTCGAGGATCAGGCCGTGGCCGTCGAGGCCGCCGGTATCCGTGGTCAGTGTCTTCGAGCCGGCGTCGAGAATGCCGCGCTCGGGCGCGGCGCGGCTCACCACCGTCGAATAGATGTGCAGTGCGCAATCGTCCCAGCTGGCGACGCCGGCCGCGACCTGCATGCGGTCGTTGTAGATATAGGTGCCGAAGCGATGCTCGGTGCCACCCTTGAGCTTGCCGATGTTGACGAGGTTCGGCGTGCCGCCGGTCGAAACGATCTTTGCGTCCAACCCATGTGCGCGCACGCCGGCCAGCGCCTCATCGAAAAATCTCTGCGCGTCGCTCCAGCCGGTCTCGGTCGGATAAAGCATGAAGCCGGCGAACTGCAGCCCCTTGGACGCGGCGATCTCGCGCGCCAGCGCGACCGCTTCGGCCGGCGTCTCGACTCCGGCGCGCTTGCGGCCCGTGTCGCATTCGACGACAACCGAAAGCGGACGGCCTGATGCTGCAGCTGCCTTGGGTAATCCCGCCACGACCGTGGAATTGTCGGCAGCGACCGTCATGTTCGCCTTCGCCTGCAACGCGCCGAGGCGCGCCATCTTTTCGTCGCCGAGAAGGTTGTAGCTGATCAGGATGTCGTCGATGCCGGCGTTGGCCATGATCTCGGCCTCGCCGAGCTTCTGGCAGGTGATGCCCTTGGCGCCGGCCGCGACCTGCATCTTGGCGATGGTCGGGTTCTTGTGCGTCTTGATGTGGGGGCGGTTGGCGATGCCGGCGTCATCACAGGCCTTCTGGATGCGCGCGATGTTGCGTTCGACCCTGTCCATGTCGATGACGGCACAGGGCGTGCCGTATTCGCGGGCGATTTTTGCGGCGAGGGGGGTGGTCATGATCTAAGCCTGCTCTATTTCTTCGCGAAGCATTTCAAGTTCGAGCCAACGCTCTTCGGCGGCTGACAGTTCTTCATGCGCCTTGGCGATGGCAGCGGAGGTGTCGTCGAATTTCTGGCGATCCTTGGCGTAGAGATTGGGATCGTCCAGCACGCGCTGCAACTTGGCAATATCGGCCTGAAGCGTTTCCATCTTCTTCGGCAACGTTTCCAGCGCGTGCTTCTCATTGAAGCTCAGCTTCCGCTTCGGCGCCGACACTGGAGCAACGGTGCGCTCCTCTTTCTTCTCCGCGACCGGTTGCGCCTTGGCGGTCTCGCGCTTCAGGTCCGCACCGCGCTGGCTCAGCATGTCGCTGTAGCCGCCGGCATACTCGATCCATTTGCCATTGCCCTCGGGCGCGATCACGGAGGTGACGACGCGGTCGAGAAAGTCGCGGTCATGGCTGATCAGGATGACGGTGCCCTCGTAGTCCCCGAGCATCTCCTCGAGCACATCGAGGGTATCGAGATCGAGATCGTTGGTCGGCTCGTCCAGCACCAGGAGGTTCGACGGTTTTGCCAGCGCGCGGGCCAGCATCAGCCGGCCGCGCTCCCCGCCGGAGAGCACCTCGAGCGGCGTGCCGCGCTGCTCCTGCGCGAACAGGAAGTCCTTCATGTAGCCGACGACATGCTTCGGCTTGCCGCCGACCATGACATGATCGCCGCGGCCGCCCGTCAGCGCTTCGGCCAGCGTCGATTTGGGATCGAGGCTTTCGCGGTGCTGATCGAGCGTTGCCATCTCCAGATTGGCGCCAAGCCGCACCGTCCCAGAGTCCGGCTGCAGGCCGCCGGTGAGTAAGTTGACCAGCGTGGTCTTGCCGGCGCCGTTCGGCCCGATGATGCCGAGCCGGTCGCCGCGCTGGATGCGGGTCGAAAAGTTCTCGACGATCTTCCGCTCGCCATAGGCCTTGCTGATGCCCTTGGCCTCGATCACCAGCTTGCCGGATTGCTCCGCTTCCGCCGCCGCCAGATTGGCGCTGCCGGAGGTGCCACGATAGTTACGGCGCTGGGCGCGCAGCGCGTGCAGATTGGCGAGGCGCTTGACGTTGCGCTTGCGCCGTCCGGAGACGCCGTGGCGCAGCCAGTGCTCCTCGTCGACGATCTTGCGGTCGAGCTTGTGCTGGTCGCGCTCTTCTTCGGCCAGCACCTCGTCGCGCCAGGTCTCGAACGAGGCGAAGCCGCGATCGATCTGCTTGATCCTGCCGCGATCGAGCCATGCGGTCGAGCGCGAGAGATTGGTGAGGAAGCGGCGGTCGTGGCTGATCAAGACCAGCGCGCTACGGCGGCTGTCGAGCTCCTGCTCCAGCCACTCGATGGTGGAGAGGTCGAGATGGTTGGTGGGCTCGTCCAGCAGCAATATGTCGGGTGAGGGCGCCAGCACGCAGGCGAGCGCGGCGCGACGCGCCTCGCCGCCGGAGAGATCGTGCGGGTTCTCGTCGCCGGTGAGGCCAAGCTGCTCGAGGAGATAGCGGGCCTGGTGATGGTCGTCGCCCGGTGCAAGGCCGGACTCGACATAAGCAAGCGTGGTCTTGTGCTCGCCAAAGTCAGGCTCCTGCGGCAAATAGCGGACGGTCGCGCCGGGCTGCACGAAGCGCGTGCCGGAATCGGGCTCGACGAGGCCGGCCGCGATCTTGAGCAGCGTCGATTTACCCGAGCCGTTGCGGCCGATCAGGCAGACGCGCTCGCCTGGCGCGACGTTGAGCTCGACGCCCGACAGCAGCGGCGTGCCGCCAAAGGTCAGCCTGATGTCTTTCAGTTGGATCAGCGGGGGCGCCATCGTCAGCCCTGACTCGTTGCGGTCTGGTCGGCGCGGCGGCGCTGGATCCGGCGCAGCGTCTGGTCGAGCGCCGAAAGGAAGGCGGAGCGGTCGCGGGGCGAGAACGAGCGCGGGCCGCCGGTGACTTCGCCCGCGGAGCGCAGGTCCGTCATCAGATTGCGCACTGCCAGCGTCATGCCGATCGACTCTTCCGTGAAGGGCTTGCCGTTCGGCGCGATCACGTCGGCGCCCACCTTCACGCAGCGGCTCGCCAACGGGATGTCTGATGTCACCACGATGTCGCCGGGTTTCGCGCGTTCCGCGATCCAGTCGTCGGCCGCGTCCATGCCGCTACCTGCGGCGATGCGCTCGATCAGCGGGTCCTGCGGCACACGAATAAAGTTGCCGGCGACTACGCTCACGGGCACGCCGTGCCGGATCGCGACGCGATAAATCTCGTCCTTCACCGGGCAGGCGTCGGCATCGACATAGATGCGGGTGGGGGTGTTGGTCATTCGCCGCGTGGTACCCCATTCGGATCGCAAAGGCGAGGGGATTGACCGCTGTTCCCCGGGGCCTACGATTGGCCCCGAAACAACAAAAACAGGGAAGGCCAGCCATGCCGAACCGGCTCGAAACCTACCGCGTCGAGGCCTACAACACCGCAAAGCAGTCCGAAAACAAGATGCATGACGACACGGTGGCGCGCCGCTTCGGATTTGAAGGCGGGCTGGTCCCCGGCGTCGACGTCTTCGCCTACATGATGCACGTGCCGATCGCACGCTGGGGCCGCGATTTCCTGTCGCGCGGGCTGGTCGAGGCCCGCTTCATCAAGCCGGTCTATGACGGCGAGACCGCCGATGTCGACGCCACCGAGCACAATGGCCTGCTGACGATCGAGGTGTTCAGCCGCACCGAACTTTGCGCGACGGGGACAGCGTCGCTGCCGGCGGAGGCGCCGACGGTGTCATTGGGTGATTATGTCGAGGTCCCCGCTGTCGCGGAGCGCAAGCCGGTTAGCCCGGCGACCTTCGAAGCCGGCAAATGGCTCGGCACGGCGCCGCGCCGCTGGGCCGGACAGGATGCGGCAGATTACCTCGCCGACATCAGGGAGAGCGATCCGATCTTCGCGCGCGAAGGGCTCGGCCACCCCGGCCTGATCCAGCGGGTGATGAACCGCGTCCTCGTCGACAACACCATTCTGGGTCCGTGGATTCACGTCGGCAGCCGCATGCAGCTGCTATCCGCGGCGCGCGCCGGTGACGAGATCGCGGCACGTGCGAAAGTCACGGCCAATTACGAGAAGAAGGGCCACCGCTTCGTCGAGCTCGACTCCCTGGTCGTCGCCAACGGAATCACTCCGCTCGCCCACTGCCAGCACACCGCGATCTATCAACCGCGCGAGCAGGCCGCGGCGTAGCGCGGGAAAGCCGCGCTGTATCCACATCGTCATGCCCGGGCTTGTCTTGGGCATCCACGTTCTTCGTGCCTTGTGGCCGACGCATGGGTGGCCGGGACAAACCCGGCCATGACGGCGGAAAGAGTGCACGCCCTTTACGCCTTCCCCTTCGCATCCTGAATCGCGCGCCACACCCGCTCCGGGGTCAGCGGCATGTCGATGTGCTTGATCCCATAGTCGGAGAGCGCATCGAGCACGGCGTTCACCACGGTCGACAGGCTACCGGCGCAGCCGGCTTCACCGCAGCCCTTGCTGCCGAGTGGGTTGGTCGTGGCCGGCACCGGGTGGTCGCCGACCGTCATGAACGGCACGTCCTCGGCCCGGGGCAGGGCGTAATCCATCAGCGAGCCCGTGATCGGCTGGCCGCTCTCGTCGTAGCGGATGTGCTCCATCAGCGCCTGGCCGATGCCCTGGACCACGCCGCCGTGGAGCTGGCCCGCGACCAGCATCGGGTTGATCACCGTGCCGAAATCGTTGACGGCGCTGTAGCGCACGATCTGCACCACGCCGGTCTCCGGGTCGATCTCGACCTCCGCGACGTGACAGCCGTTCGGGAACGCCGAGGCGACAGGTTCGCTGGTGTGATCGACGTCGAGCGAGTCGGGCACGCCCTCCGGTACCTTACCGTCATGCAGGCGTCTGGCGAGCTCCATGATGTCGATGCTGCGGTCGGTGCCGGCGATGGTGAAGCTGCCATCAGCGAACTCGATGTCGGCTTCGGAGGCTTCGAGGATATGCGCTGCTGCGCGCTTACCTTTCTCGATGACGAGCTTTGCCGCCCCTACGATGGCCTGGCCGCTCGCGGTGATCGAGCGCGAGCCGCCGGTGCCGTTGCCGGTGTGGACGATATCGCTGTCGCCCTGCACCAGCTTGACGCTCTCGAAGGGGACACCGAGCTGCTCGCATAAAACCTGCGCGAACGGCGTCGCATGGCCCTGGCCGTAATCGAGCGTGCCGGTGATGAGCTGCACGGTGCCGTCGGGATCGAACACGATCTTGCCGAGCTCGGGGCTCGGCGGCGCGGTGACCTCGAGATAGGAGCCGACGGCGATGCCGCGCAGCTTGCCGGCCTTCTTGCTCTCCTTCTTGCGCCTGGCGAAATTCTCGTGATCCGAGATTTCGAGCGCCTTGTTGAACACCGCCTGGAAGTCGCCGCTGTCGTAAGTGACGCCGGAAGAAGCCGGGAACGGCATCTGGTTCGGCTTGATGAAGTTGCGCTTGCGCAAGGTCAGGCGGTTGATGCCCATCTCGTCGGCAGCGCGGTCGATCAGCCGCTCCATGTAATAATTCGCTTCGGGCCGGCCGGCGCCGCGATAGGCGCCCATCAGCGTGGTGTTGGTCAGCACCACCTTGATGTCGACCGCCATCAGCGGCGTGCGGTAGACGCTGGAAAAGTTCTTGCCGGTGTTGAGCGAGAGCGGCCCTGGCGCGACGCCGGTGATGTAGGCGCCGACATTGCCGTAGCCGGACAGTTTTGCCGCGAGGAAATGCCCCTCGGCATCGAGCGCGAGCTCGGCGTGGATCTTCTGGGCGCGGCCGTGGCTGTCGGAGAGGAAGCTGGTGGAGCGCTCGTCGAGCCATTTCACCGGGCGTCCCAGTGCCTTCGCCGCGTACAGGATGCACATGTATTCGGGATAGTTGATGTTCTTCATGCCGAAGGAGCCGCCGACATTGGCGGTGAGAATGCGCACCTTCTCGTTCGGCACCTTCAGGTTCTTGGCGAGATTGGCGCGGTTGCCGGCGACGCCCTGCGTCGGTACCTGAAGCGTGTAGCGCTCGGTCTTCTTGTCGTAGGAGGCTAGCCCAACGCGCGGCTCCATCGAGACCACGGCGACGCGGGTGTTCTCGATGTCGATCTTGGTGACGTGGGCGGCGCTGGCAAAGGCCGCGTTGACCTTGTCCATGTCGCCATAGTGGTAGTCGAGCGCGACATTGTTGGGGATGTGGTCGTAAAGCTGGGGCGCGCCTGGCTTGGCCGCTTCCTCGGGATCGGTCACCGCCGGCAGCGGCTCGATATCGAGCTCAACCGCTTCGGCCGCGTCGCGCGCCTGCGCCAGCGTCTCCGCCACCACGAAAGCAACGGGATCGCCGACGAAGCGGACCTTGTCGGTGGCGAGCGGCTGGCGGTTGGTCTGGAGCAAAGGCGAGCCGTCGCGGCTCTTCAACGGCAGGCCGCAGGTGAAGGGGCCGTAGCCGGCGGCATCGAGATCCTTGCCGGTCCACGCCCCTAGCACGCCCGGCATCGCTTTGGCGGCATCAAGGCCGATGCCGCGGATGACGCCGTGGGCATGGGTGGAGCGGACGATCACGGCATAGGCCTGGCCGGCGAGGTTGAAGTCGTCGGTGTAGCGGCCCTTGCCGCGCACCAGCGTGTCGTCCTCCTTGCGGCGGACCGGTTGTCCGACGCCATATTTTTGCAGTGCAATAGCGTTCTCGAGCGTGGACGATTTGGTGTGTTCTTGCATGGAATCGACCTGAAAAGCCGGCATTTGCGCGAATTCGCGGGCGCCTGGAGGGGGGCCGGACCCTACTCAGATAACCTACGACCCCGTTCACGACAACGCACGAATGGACATGGTCCCATGTGATGCGTTGTTGCGCAGGCCTGCCGCGCTGCTAATGTTTCAGGCGAAAAAGCAATTCCAGACCGGCCCGACCGGCCGCGGAAAGACAGTTTGTATGAATGACCACACGCGGCTCCGCGACGGCCATGTAAGCCAACATGGGCCGCACGGCGAGCTGGAGGGGTCGATGGCGGCGGTGGCGTTGGCCACCGATCCGCCCGTCGGCGCGCAAGCGCCGGGAACCGGCGTCTATGCGGCGCTGGACCTCGGCACCAACAATTGCAGGCTGTTGATCGCCTGTCCGACCCACGACGGCTTTCGCGTGGTCGATTCTTTCTCGCGCATCATCCGGCTCGGCGAGGGGGTTTCGGCGACCGGCTCGATCAGCGAGGCCGCGATCGAGCGCGCCATTGCGGCGCTCAGCATCTGCCGCGACAAAATAAACCTGCGCAGAGCGCGCCGGCTGCGGCTGATCGCGACCGAAGCCTGCCGTGCGGCTTCGAACGCGGAAGGGTTCCGCAGCCGCGTCGCAGCAGAGACGGGCATCGAGCTCGAGGTGATCGACCGCGAGACCGAGGCCTCGCTCGCCGTGCTCGGCTGCTCGCCGCTGGTCGATCCCAGGGGCAGGGGTGCCATCCTGTTCGACATAGGCGGCGGCTCGACCGAGCTGGTGCGGATCGAGCGCGACCCGGAGAATCCGGAACCACGCATCAAGGCCTGGATGTCGATCCCGTACGGTGTGGTCACGCTTGCCGAGCAGTTCGGCGGCCGCGACGTGACGGCTGAGATCTATGCCGCGATGGAGCGCGAGGTCGCGAGCCACGTCGCGCCGTTCGCGGAGGAGCACGGCCGCGAGCTCGCCGACATGCATCTGCTCGGCACGTCGGGCACCGTGACGACGCTCGCCGGCATCCATCTCAACCTGCCGCGTTACGATCGCCGCCGTATCGACAGCATCTGGATGAACGACGCCGACATCACCGCGACCATCAACAAGCTGCTCGGCATGAGCTACGAGGAGCGCGCGAACAACAGCTGCATCAGCGTCGAACGCGCCGACCTCGTGCTGGCCGGCTGCGCCATCCTCGATGCCATCAGGCGCGCCTTTCCGCTGCCGCGCCTGCGCGTCGCCGACCGCGGCCTGCGCGAAGGCATGCTGGTCGAGATGATGCGCGAGGACGGCGCGCTCAGGAGCTGGTGAGAATGGCCAAGGACACCACCGGCCGCTTGCACGTCCAGGTCAAGACCGGCGGCAAGCGCAAATTGTCGTCGAAGCTGTGGCTGGAGCGGCAGCTCAACGATCCCTATGTCGCCAAGGCCAAGGCGGCGGGCTATCGCTCGCGCGCCGCGTTCAAGCTGCTGGAGATCGATGACAAGTTCCGGCTCTTGAAGCCCGGCATGGCCGTGGTCGATCTCGGCGCGGCCCCCGGCGGCTGGAGCCAGATCGCCGCCAAGCGCGTCGGCTCCGCGGAAGGCAAGGGCAAGGTCGTCGCGATCGATCTGTTGGAAATGCCGGAGATTCCCGGCGTCGATTTCGCGCAGCTCGACTTCATGGACAACGACGCGCCCGAGAAGCTCACCGCGATGCTGGGCGGCGGGGCCGACGTCGTGATGTCCGACATGGCCGCCAACACCACCGGCCACCGCAAGACCGACCAGCTCCGCATCGTCGGTCTGGTCGAGACCGCAGCCGCGTTTGCCTGTGACGTGCTCAAGCCCGGCGGGACGTTCCTGGCAAAAACCTTCCAGAGCGGCGCCGACGCTGAGCTGCTCGCCCAGCTCAAGCGCGATTTTGCGACGGTGCGCCATGTGAAGCCCGCCGCGAGCCGGCAGGATTCCTCGGAGCGCTATGTGCTGGCGACGGGATTTCGGGGCGCGACCAAGGAGTAGCCCACGCTCCACCGTCGTCCCCGCCGAACGCCTGGCGAACGTCGGGACCGGCGCAGAAAACTTTATCATCTTTCTCTCGCGGCCGCGCAGGCCGCAAAAAAGAGCCCTGCCAGGGGCAGGGCTCGGGGAAGGCATCTTACCGGCTGGGTTGGTTCTGAGCCGGCTGACCCGACGGCGAAGGCGGCGGGGCATTGTTCTGGTTGGTTTGTCCAGACTGCGGGCTCTGTGTGGCGGCAGGCTGGTTGGTGGACTGACTGTTGCCTTGGGCCGGCGCCTGGCCGGTGGTCTGACCGGCGGGCGGTTGTGTGCCTGCCTGGCCCGACGTCGCCGGTTGGTTCTGCTGAGCCTGTCCGGTTGCGGATGGCTGGTTCTGCCCAGCCTGGCCGGTGGTCTGGTTCTGCTGCGCTGGCGCATTGGTCTGGTTCTGCTGCGCCGGCGCATTGGTCTGACCGGCGCTTTGCCCGGTCGTGTTCTGCTGCGTCGACTGGCCGGCCGCACCTTCCTGACCAACGGTGGTCGATTGACCCTGCGTGGCGCGGATCTGGTTGGAGACGCCTAGTGCAGCGACCGTCCGGGTATCGATCGAGCCGGTGGTCTGGAAACCTTCCTGTCGCTGGAAGGTGATCAGCGCTTCGCGCGTGGCGGGCCCGAGGACGCCGTCTGCTTCGCCCGACAACAGGCCGCGTTCGATCAGCACCCGTTGAACAATGCGGAGCTCGTCGGGGCTGAGATCCAGCGCGGCGATGTTGCCGCCGCCACCGCTCACGCTGCCGCGCCGGGCAAAGTGCGTTCTTGGGCCGGCGGGAATGGCGTCGACGATCCTGCGGCTTCGGTCGACGACGATGATCTCGTCATCCACGACGAAGAAGCTGTCGTCCCGATAGGCCGGATAGATGTCGATCAGCGCCGGGAATGTCGAGACGGCGACCACGGAGATGTTCCGCGGCACCACCACACCGGTATTGATCCCGAAGTTGACCGAATTGACGTTGACCCGCACGCGATCCACGTTGCGTGAGCTCAACACCGACTGCTGCAGCGTTGTCTGCTGCTGCGCGCTCAGCTGCACGCGGCCGGACAAGCTCTGGGTCGTCCCACCCTGGGCTTGGGCCTGGGTGTTGACCTGTCCCTGAGTGTTGGCGCCGGTCGTCGTGCCCTGGCCCTGCTGGGCGCTCGGAGCTTGCGCGTTGTTGGTGTTCGCGCCAGTCGTCGTGCCCTGAGCCGGGGCGTTCTGGCCTTGGGCGCCCTTGGTGTTGGCGCCGGTCGCCGTCGTGCTCTGACCTTGCGCGTTCTTATCCTGGGCATTCTCCTTGGTGTTCGCGCCGGTCGTCGTCGTGCTCTGACCTTGCGCGTTCTTATCCTGGGCATTCTCCTTGGTGTTCGCGCCGGTCGTCGTCGTGCTTTGACCCTGCGCGTTCTTGCCTTGGACATTCTCCTTGGTCTTAGCGCCTGCCGCGCCCTTCTGTTCTGCGCCTTGCGACTGACGCGTAGCGTCGCGCTCGCTGCCGCTCTGACCGACCGTCTGGTCCTTCATTCCGCTCTTGTCGCGCTCCGACCTGGACTGACGCGCTTGGTCGGGTTCGCCTCGGCTCTGACCGACGGTTTGGTCCTTGCCGCGCTTCTCGCCTTCAGATCGGGACTGACGCGCATTGTCGCGGTCGCCGCGGCCCTGATCGAGGGACTGACGTTCGCCCCTGTCGGCCTTGCCGCTATCACGCATTCCCTCACTGCGCTCAGAACGCGATGGCGCAGCAGCGGGGCTCTCGGCTCGACCACCTGCGCGACCCTGGGTCATTCCTTCGCCATGAGAGGCTCCGCCCGCACCTTGCGACATTCCGCCGCCCGATCGGCCGGATTCCGCCGCGCCGGCGCCCGCACCTCCGCTCATCCCGCTGCCGGCGCCTTCACGCATGCCTTGAGCCGACGCCAGGCTGACGCCGGCGAGCAGCACTGCTGTAGTCAATAGGAACCTGTTCTTTCTCGTGTCCACGTGAACCTCCTCCATTTGCTTGCTTGCTTTGCAGCATCCGTTGACGGAACGTTCGAACTCCGGGCTCGAGACAAACGATCCCTCATTCGCGTTTTCCGATGTGTGTGAACGGTGCGGCGATGCCATCGTTCCGATCATGCAGGAGAGTTGCGCGGTTCCGTCTCGGTGCTATCGCGCGTGCGGGACTCCCTTGATCGAAGCATAAAGACATCGACCAAAAATCCACTCTGCAGGCTCAGCGCCTCGCGCCAGCCCTTCTGTTGCGCCGTCGCTTCACCAGTAAGGGCGCCAGCGATGGTAATAGAAGTGCCGCCGCGGGAACGGTCCGCCGTAGTAGGCGAAGGCCGGGCTCACGACACGGCGATAGCGGTAGCCATAGTAGGCCGGGGCGTAACTGGTGCTGTAGTAAGTCCTGGTGTAGCCGCCCCACGGATAGTAACCGCCGTAGTACGCCGGTGCGTAATAGTCGTCATAATAGCCCGGATACCCGTAGTAGCCGTAGCCCGGACCGTAGGCATAAGCGGACGAGGCGAGGCCGCCGATCACGGCACCTGCGAGCAATCCGCCTGCCAGCGCTGGCCCAAAACCGCCGTGCCAGCGGGCTTCCGCCGGCGTCGGTCCCGCCACCGCGCTCACGCCGAGCGCGCCGACGGTTGCCAGGACAAGTGCGGTCTTTTTCATGCGCGTCCCTCCTTCCTTGGTGTTCCGACATCGTGCCAACATTGCCGAAGGGCAAAAGTTGCAAGCGCGCGCCGGCGAGGAACAGGAGTCATGAACATAAACGAGCGTTCATCTCGATGAACGCGCTGATGGGCGCGGCACGCCTGAGACCGCTTGGCCGGGTCTGGTAGGCGGCAGACGCTTGATTTGAGCGCGCCGACCCGCGTGTCCATCACATGGCTGAACCTGGTCCCGAGCACGCCTGCGAGATCGACTGCCGAAGTCTGGTCCGGCGCGAATTGTTTCGTCCTGACGGAAGCATGGTCAACCTGACGGCGGGAGAGCTCAACATCCTCGTCGCGCTCGCGTCCTACATGACGCGGCTCAGCCGCGATTTCCTGCTCGACGTCATCTCGAACCGCGACCCTCGAGAGATCAGCGAGCATACGGTCGACACTCTGATCGTGCGGCTGCGCCGCAAGATGCAGCTCGACGGCACAGCGGCGCCGATCGCGACGGTGCGCGGCGTCGGCTATGCCCTGGTCCCGCTACAGCCGACGGCCTCTTCCTGAGGCGACCGGCCGGCCGGACCTCTATCCGAGCCGCTGATCCCGTACGTCCTGCGTATCCTCGCTCGCCGCCTTGACGGCGGCCTTGGCCGCACCCTTGCCGGCACCCTTGCGGCTCGCGATCTCGACCGCCTTGCGGCCGGAGATCTCGTGGCCGGCGTCAACCGGCATCTGCCAGAAGAACCAGCTCGACGCCGCCGAGGTCAGCGCCACCACGATGAAAGCGGGCGCGAACACGGTGGCGTTGAGCTCGCTGATATGGCTGAACCACATCGTCGTTTCCACGCACGCCGCGCCGACGGCGACGCCTGCGGACACCGCGAGCTGCTGGTTGACGCTGACGAGGGTGGTGGCCCGGCTCATCTGCGCGGTCTCGACGTCGGCATAGGCGACGGTGTTGATCGCGGTGAACTCGAGCGAGCGGAAGAAGCCGCCGACGACCAGGATCACCATGATGATGAGCAGCGGCGTCGTCACCGTGAACAGCGCGCAGACGCCGAGGAAGAACGCGCTGACGATCGCGTTCACCGTCATCAGATTGCGGAAGCCGAAGGCGCGGATGATCCGTGCCGCCAGCGTCTTCATGCCCATGGCCCCGAGCGACGAGGCAAAGGTGACGAGACCGGAATGGAACGGCGACAGGCCGAAGCCGATCTGCATCAGGAGCGGCAGCAGGAACGGCAGCGCGCCGATGCCGAGACGGAACATGAAGCCGCCGAGCACGGCCGCGCGCAGCGTCGGCAGGTTCAGAAGCGAGAAATCCAGCACTGGCGAGCCCGTGCGCCGGGCGTGGAAGACGTAGAGCGTCATCGAGATCGCGCCGCCCGCGATCAGTGCTGCAACGGTGCTCCACGGCAGCAGATTGAGCCCGGCAACCGACAGGCCGAAGGCGATGCCGGCAAGACCCAGCCCAGCGAGCACCATGCCGTAGAGATCGAACGGCTCGCGTTCTTCACTCTTGATCGGATCGATGAAGCGCAGCGCCATGAAGATGCCGAGCAGGCCGATCGGGATGTTGATCAGGAAGATCCAGTGCCAGGACGCGTAGGTCGTGATGAAGCCACCGAGCGGCGGTCCGATCACGGGACCGATCAGGGCCGGGACCGTCACCCAGGCCATGGCGTTGACCAGCGCGCTCTTGTCGACGGAGCGCAGCAGCACGAGGCGTCCGACCGGCGTCATCATCGCGCCGCCCATGCCTTGCAGGATGCGCGCGAATACGAAATCGGTGACCGAGGTCGAGAGCGCGCAGCCGACCGAGCCGACCATGAACACGCCGACCGCGATCGCAAAAACCATCCGCGCGCCGAAGCGGTCGGCGGTCCAGCCGCTCGCCGGGATGAACACCGCGAGCGACAGCAGGTAAGACGTGATTGCGAGCTTCAGCGTCAGCGGGCTGGTTCCGATGTCGGCCGCGATCGCCGGCAGCGAGGTGGCGATCACCGTGGAATCCATGTTCTCCATGAAGAGCGCAGTGGCCACGATCAGCGGAATCACGCGTTGCTTGTCGACCATGATGGATTGGCAATGAAATTCGGAAGGAAGGGCGGAGTTGCGGCTTATCACCGCCGTCCGCCGCGGACCATTGCGGATCGACGCATGCCACCTAGATCCTGCGTAACGACGGTGTGACCCGCTTCGCCGTCATTCCGAGGCGCGCCCACTTCGCGTGAACCCGGAATGACGGCGGGTGGGCCGCGCAGGGGCTGTCCCTGCCCGAATTGGCCCAAAAAAGCCTGTGCATGGCTGGCCAGCGGCCCGAATTGCTTTGATTCGTCACGCGGCCGTGCTATCGACCCGCGTCAACCCCACTGATGGGCTCCGATTCTCAAGGCGTTGCCGCAAGGGACGCCGAGGGCGGCGCTCATCCATTAGCATTTGCGGCAAAGCCGCAGGAAGGAGTTGGCAGATGGCCACGGTGCAACTTCAGGGCATCCGCGAAGCCTTTACGTTCGACGACGTGCTGTTGAAGCCGGGCCTGTCGGACGTCATGCCGGGCGAGGTCGACATCCGCTCCCGCGTCACCCGGGCCATCCCGCTCAACATCCCGATCATGGCCTCGGCCATGGACACCGTCACCGAGGCCCGCATGGCGATCGCCATGGCGCAGGCCGGCGGCCTCGGCGTCATCCACCGCAATTTCGATCCCGAAGGGCAGGCTGCCCAGGTGCGGCAGGTCAAGCGCTACGAGTCCGGCATGGTGGTCAACCCGCTCACCATCAGCCCCGAGGCCACGCTCGACGATGCGCTCAAGCTGATGAGCGATCACGGCATCTCCGGCATTCCCGTCGTCACGGGCGCCGGCAAGAACACGCCCGGCAAGCTGGTCGGCATCCTCACCAACCGTGACGTGCGCTTTGCGACCAATCGCCAGCAAAAGATCTCCGAACTGATGACGCACGAAAACCTCGTCACGGTCCGCGAGAATGTCAGCCAGGACGAGGCGCGGCGGATGCTGCACCAGCATCGCATCGAGAAGCTGGTCGTCGTCGACGAGCAATATCGCTGCGTCGGCCTCATCACCGTCAAGGACATGGAGAAGGCGGTCGCCCATCCGCTCGCCTGCAAGGACGCGCAAGGGCGCCTGCGCGTCGCCGCGGCCACCACCGTCGGCGATAACGGCTTCGAGCGCACCGAGCGGCTGATCGATGCCGGCGTCGACCTCGTCGTCGTCGACACCGCGCACGGCCATTCGCGTCACGTGCTGCACGCGGTGAACCGCATCAAGCGTCTGTCCAACTCGGTGCAGGTCGTCGCCGGCAACGTCGCCACCACGGAAGGCGCGCAGGCGCTGATCGACGCCGGCGCGGATTGCATCAAGGTCGGCATCGGCCCGGGCTCGATCTGCACCACGCGCATCGTCGCCGGCGTCGGCGTTCCCCAGCTCACCGCGATCATGGATGCGGTGGAAGCGGCGAAGAAGTCCGACATCCCCGTCATCGCCGACGGCGGCATCAAGTACTCCGGCGATCTCGCCAAGGCGCTCGCCGCCGGCGCCGACATTGCGATGGTCGGTTCGCTGCTCGCCGGCACCGACGAGACGCCCGGCGAGGTGTTTTTGTGGCAGGGCCGTTCCTACAAGGCCTATCGCGGCATGGGCTCGGTCGGCGCAATGGCGCGGGGATCTGCCGACCGCTACTTCCAGCAGGACATCAAGGACACGCTCAAGCTGGTGCCCGAAGGCATCGAGGGTCAGGTGCCCTACAAGGGCCCGGTCGGCAACGTCATGCACCAGCTCGCCGGCGGCTTACGCGCCGCGATGGGCTATGTCGGCGCACGCGACATGAAGGAGCTGCACGACAAGGCCCAGTTCGTCCGCATCACCGGCGCGGGCCTGCGCGAAAGCCACGTCCACGACGTGACGATCACGCGCGAGAGCCCGAACTATCCGGGCGGGGGTTAGTTACTCCACCCACCGCTGTCATGCCCCGGCTTGATCGGGGCATCCAGTACGCCGCGGCTTTTCGGCTCAATAACGACCGTCTCTGGAATACTGGATCGCCCGATCGAGTCGGGCGATGACAGTGAGCTTGTGGCTGCTGCGTGCCACAAGCTCGTCATTGCGAGGAGCTCGCGACAAAATTGCGTAGCAATTTTGCGCGGATGCGACGAAGCAATCCGGCCCTTTTGGTATTGACGCGGCTGTATTGCTTCGCTTCGCTCGCAACCAGAGAAAAGTGGAGGAAGCCATGTCCCAAGGCAAACGCATCGTTCTCGCCGCGCGTCCCGTCGGCGAACCCAAGCCGTCTGATTTTGGCCTGGAGGAATTCGCTGTTCCGGCACCAGGGGCCGGCGAAGTCCTGCTGCGCACGATCTGGCTGTCGCTCGACCCCTATATGCGCGGGCGCATGAGCGAGGGGCCGTCCTACGCAGCGCCGGTGCCGATCGGCGGGGTGATGGAAGGCGAGGCGGTCAGCGAGGTCGCAGCCTCCAACAATCCCGATTTCGCGGTCGGCGACATCGTGCGCATCCGCTCGGGCTGGCAGACGCACGCAATCTCGAACGGCAAGGGCCTGATCAAGGTCGATCCGAAGCTCGGCCCGATCTCGACCTCCATCGGCGTGCTCGGCATGCCCGGCATGACCGCGTACACAGGCCTGCTCGACATCGGCAAGCCGCAACCGGGCGAGACCGTCGTCGTTGCCGGTGCCTCAGGTGCGGTCGGCTCGGCCGTCGGCCAGATCGCCAAGATCAAGGGCGCACGCGCGGTCGGCATCGCCGGCGGCAAGCAGAAGTGCGACTACGTGGTCAAGGAGCTCGGCTTCGATGCCTGCATCGATCACCGCGATCCCGACCTCGCGGCCAGGCTCAAGGAAGCCTGTCCGAAAGGCATCGACGTCTATTTCGAGAATGTCGGCGGCGCCGTGTTCGAGGCGGTGTTCCCGCAGCTCAATCCATTCGCTCGCGTGCCGGTCTGCGGCCTGATCGCCCACTACAACGACACCGAGGCCAAGCCGCCGAAATGGGCCGGTGCGATGATGCGCAACATCCTCACCAAGCGGCTGACCTTCCGCGGCTTCATCGTGTCCGATTTCGCCGCCCGCCACGGCGATTTCCTGCGCGACATGTCGGGCTGGGTCCGCGACGGCAAGGTCAAGTACAAGGAGTTCGTCACCGAAGGCCTGGAAAGCGCCCCCGCCGCCTTCATGGGCCTGCTGAAGGGTGCCAATTTCGGCAAGCAGCTGGTTCGGGTTGGTCCCGACAAGGCCTGATCTGGCCGCATCCAGCCCCGGTCGGGGCGGTGGATGGTTAAGAAAGAGTCACTAATCGGTCACACCAGCCCGCAAAAGCCGCAGGTGTGACCGCCGGTTCATTGACGGGCCGGCGAAAGCATTGAAGCATCGCGCATATTTTGGGTGTTGCGATGTTAGAGATTGGTATTTTCTGCGTAATCGTCCTGGCCGCCGGCTATTGGGTGGCGATGTTCATCATGGGCCGCCGCGATGACGTCATCCATGGCAAGTTCGTCCACGCCGAGGACGAAGGCGAGTTTGCCGCCTCGATGCCGGCACCACCGCCGCCGTTTCCGAAGCGTCCGGTCAAGGCCGCGCAAATTGGCGGGCAGCCACCTGCCAATGATCCCGCGGCGAAGCCGGTGAACAGCGAAGCGCTGCAATCCTTGCTCGCCGCGATCCAGCAGGATCTCAAGAGCGTCGCCTGAGCAGCTGTGCGCGTTAATGCTCGCCGCCCATCTGGGCGAAGAGCTCCTCGATATCGACATCGACCTGGCCCGCCGCGCGGATGTGACGGACCTCGAGACTGTCGGGCTGAAAGCGGTATTCGACCAGCCCGACTTCCTTTATCGCGATCCGGTCCTGGCGCTTATCGTTGATGACGAAGCCGGTCGACGGCGCCCAGACGTGGCGGGTGTGGCGCCAGGTGAAGTCACGCCGTTGGTGCACGTGACCGCTGGCGATGAGGCGCAGGTCGACCTGCGTGAACATCTCGATCAGCCGCGCCCGCGCCGGCTGAGGCACGTAGCGGATCGAGGTCTCCGGCGTCTCGGGATCGTCGGGCAGGTTGAGAAACAGCGGCTTGTGCAGGAACAGCGCGACTGGCCTGCCGTTCGTGCACGCAATCTCGGAGGCGAGCCAGTCGAACTGCTCGGCCTCGAAGGCGAGCCCTGAATTCATGACGAGTGAATTGAGGCCGATGAAGCACCAGCCGGCGGCCTCGAACGACCAATGGTCTTCGCCAATGATGTCGCAGAACCGCCGGCGGTGCGCCTCGCTGACCGGCGGCTTTGGCGCCGGCCCGACCGCGGTTGGATTGTCGCCGATGTCGTGATTGCCGGGGAGATAGCGGCAGGTGACGGGCAGGGCGTCGTGCAGGGCTTTCGCGAATTCGACGTCGTTGCGGCTCGTCGGCCCGTCGAACGAGACGTCGCCGGTGTTGACGACGAGATCGGGCCTGCCGGCGTCGATGTGCTCGCTGATGCGGTGGAAGTTGGCGATCAGGCCGGGAAAGCGCCGGCCGAGATGCGTGTCGGAAATCTGGGTCAGGCGAAATTCGGGCATGCAATCATCCTACCCGTTATCGCACGTCGGAACGATGACGACGCCGGCATGGACCGCAACGAACAAAGTTTAAAGCACGCGCCGGCCGCCCCTCGCCGGGAACGGCTATCCGCCGTCAAAGCAAATCCGCCCGACGGACTTTCCGTCGCGATTCTTGATACCGAACGGACAGCGCAGGCGCTCCAGCGCCTTGCCCGCATCTTCGTTGCCGAGCGCGGCAGCTCGCTTGTAATAGGCGATCGCGGCCTGGGTATCCTTCTCGCCGGCACGGCCGGCTTCGGCATAGGCGCCTAACCGCTCCAGCGCATCGGCATGATCGAGAGCGGCGGCCTTCTCGAACAGCGCCTTGGCCGCGACGTCGTCTTTCGGGCCACCATCGCCGTCTTGGGTCATCAATCCCAGCTGGTACATGGCCTCGCTGGAATTCACCTCAATGGCCTTGGCGTACCATTTGCGCGCCATGGCGAAATCAGCCTTCGCGCCGGCGCCGGCGCCATAGAGCGAAGCCAGGTTGGTCATGCCATCGACATCACCGGCATTTGCCGCCTTCTCGATCAGCATCCGTCCTTCCGTGACGTTTTTCTTCAGGCCGTTGCCGTTGATCAGGAGTACACCGAGCCCGGTCATCGCCGCGGCGCTGCCGGCATCTGCCGCCTTGCGATAGGCATTTGCGGCCTCGGCCGGCTGCCGGGCGAACTCGTAGGCGCGGCCGAGCTCCATCCAGATGCGGCGCGGGACATCGGGAGCGGCGGCAGCGGCCTTGCAGGCCTTCAGCGCGGCGGGGACATCGGCGCCGGCGATATCGAGAACGCCCGTCACATCGGCAGGCTTGTCCAGATCGGTGGGATGCGCGGCGAGCCGGTCGCAGGTGGCGATGTCGGCCGACGCGGCGAGGGCGTGCATCCGCAGCGCGGGGCAAAGCAAGGTGGCGAGCGTAAGCGCGGCTGCCGCGCAGGATCTGATGCGGAGCATTGCGGTCACAGCACGCGGTAGCGGATCATGTAGGCACCCTGCGGGGCGAGCGGGGAGGCGATGCGATCGACGAGGATAGCTGACAGCGCCGACATCAGGATGCCGAGTTGGCCGCCAGCGGATTCGGTGAAGAGGCCGGTCCAGGTGTTCATGGCGCTATCTCGCCTCGGGCCCAAGGGCCGAAATTGCTTCAACGATCGATGCTTGGTCGCAAGAGCGGGAACGCCGGTTCAAGTCGTTCATTGTCAGCGCCAAAAGTCGGGGCTAATGACGGTCGGCGGCATTTTGCCCCCCGGGAAAGTTCCGATGTCCGTTCAAATGGTTTTGCTGCCGGTCTTCGTGCAGGTCGCTCTCACCTTCGCGCTTCTGATCGGCATGGTCTTGGCGCGGCGCAAGACCCTGGTCTCGGGCGAGACCAAAATCCGCGACATTGCGCTGGGCGAGCCGAACTGGCCGAAGGGCGTCACTCAAATCGCCAATTGCTACCGCAACCAGTTCGAGCTGCCGATGCTGTTCTACGTCCTGATCGCGCTGGCATTGCCCCTGCGCCGCGCCGATCTCTTCATCGTGCTGATGTCCTGGGTGTTCGTGGTGACGCGCTTTGCCCATGCCGGCGTGTTCGTCTCCTCCAACGATCTCGGCCGCCGCTCCACGATCTGGCTCGCCGGCGTGCTCGTGCTGCTCGCGATGTGGATCTACTTCGCGCTGAAGCTTTTGCTGCTGATCTGATCGCGCATGATCCGGATCCGAAGGGCCGCGTTCGCGCAAAGTGGATGCCGGTTTTCCGATAAGATCATGCGCAAAACTGAAAGATTCAAATGACCCCCGCTGCCCGGCTGTCCGCAGCCATCGAACTGATCGACATCATCGAGAAGGACCGCGTGCCGGCGGCCAAGGCGCTGAAGGAGTGGGGCACCGCGCACCGCTTCGCCGGTTCCGGCGACCGCGCCGCCATTGCCGGCCTTGTCTGGGACGTGCTGCGCCGCTACGCCTCGAGCGCCTACCTGATGGGTTCCGATACCGCGCGGGCGCGGCTGATCGGCATGCTCCGGCTCGAGCGCGGCATGGACACCGCCACCATGGCCGCGCTGTTCGACGGCAGCCGGTTTGCGCCGGTGCCGCTGACCGAGGCCGAGCAGGCCGCGCTCGCCTCGCACTCGCTCGCGGATGCCCCGGCCGCGGTCGCCGGGGACTATCCCGAATGGCTCGATCCGCATCTTGCAAAAGTGTTCGGCGATGACCGCGCCGCAGAGGCCGCAGCGATGGCGAGCCGGGCTCCGCTCGATCTGCGCGTCAACACGTTAAAATCCAATCGCGACAAGGTGCTGCGCGCGCTTGCTCATCTTCATGCGGAACCGACGCCGTGGTCGGCAACGGGCCTGCGCATCGAGCTTTCGGCCGATGCGCGCAACCCGGGCATCCAGGCGGAAGAGGATTTCATCAAGGGCGCCATTGAGGTGCAGGATGAGGGATCGCAGCTTGCGGCCCAGTTCACCGCGGCAAAACCCGGCGAGCAGGTGATCGATCTCTGCGCCGGCGCGGGCGGCAAGACGCTGGCGCTCGCCGCCCTGATGCAAGGCAAGGGCCGGCTGATCGCGACCGACCGCGACAAGCGCCAGCTTGCCCCGATCCACGAGCGCCTGTCGCGCGCCGGCGTCCACAATGCCGACGTGCGCACCCCCAAGGGCGAGGCCGATCCGCTCCAAGACATCCGCGCCTCGGCCGATCTCATCGTGATCGATGCGCCCTGCACTGGAACCGGAACCTGGCGCCGCAACCCCGACGCCAAATGGCGCATGCGCCCGGGCGCGCTGGAGATCCGCCTGCGCGACCAGGCCGAAGTGCTGGACCGTGCGGTGCCGCTGGTGAGGGCGGGTGGTCGCATCGCCTACATCACCTGCTCGGTGCTGGCGGAGGAGAACGGGGAGCAGGTGAGGGCCTTCGTCGGCCGCCATTCCGAGTTCGCGGTCGTCCCGCCCGAGCAGACCGCGGGCGTGCTCTGGGACAAGGCCGAAGCCTTTGGCGAGGCCGCGCTGCAGTCACCCGAGGGCTGGCTGATGACGCCGCGGCGGACCGGAACCGACGGGTTTTTCGTTTCGGTGCTGAAGAAGACGTAGTTCTCGTAGTAAAGCGAAGCGTGCCCTACGTCTTTATCAGATGTTGAGCGGTGGTGGGCACGGCGCGCGAAGGGCGCGCCTTTGCCCGACAGCACCGATGATCGACGTTGTCATTGCGGATTCAAACAAAAGCCCCGCAGACCGATCCCGGTCGCGGGGCTTTCGAGTTCCAACGTTCTGCCGGTACCTCCGTGGTCAGAACGCTGCGCCGGCGTTAGCCGACGCGGAGATTGTCAGCCGACGACTTGCCGCTGCGGCGGTCGGCGACGATGTCGAACGAGACCTTCTGACCCTCGTTGAGGGAGGAGAGGCCAGCGCGCTCGACGGCGCTGATGTGAACGAACACGTCCTTCTGGCCGTCATCCGGCTGGATGAAACCATA
The DNA here is from genome assembly GCF_900324035.1 of Bradyrhizobium vignae. Lineage (NCBI taxonomy): Bacteria > Pseudomonadati > Pseudomonadota > Alphaproteobacteria > Hyphomicrobiales > Nitrobacteraceae > Bradyrhizobium > Bradyrhizobium vignae. The sequence goes on along the minus strand of NZ_LS398110.1, from coordinate 4,674,865 downwards.
ACCCTTTTGGGTGTTGAACCACTTCACGGTGCCCATAGCCATGGGAATTTCCTTTAGTTAGTTAGGTTGAGTACGCACGCAGACCGGTACGCAGCGTTGCGCCCATAGTCCTGATGAGTCGATGTTTGGAGAATTCATCTGAAGCGTGCGCGCCCGTCAGCAACGAAGCGAAGCGGCCCAGTCGTTCGGCCAAGTATCGATGATCACAATATAGCGAGAATTTGGGGCCACTTCAAGGCACCACCCGTGGCCCGCAACGTCGCGCGACTTTGCTATTTTGCGGTGCAAATTAGCCCCGCTCTCGCGTCTCAGTCGACGATAAAGAGCGTCGCCCCCACAGCCGTCGAGGACCGGTGCGCGGCGTCGCCGAAATCCGACACCTGGTAGCTCATCCCCGCCGTGAGCTTGAATTTGCGCCCGTCGCGCAGCTCGCTGTCGAGCTCGCCCTTGAGCACGTAGAGCACGTGGCCGCGATCGCACCAATGATCGGCCAGATAGCCCGGCGAGTACTCCACCATCCGCACCCGCAAGTCGCCGATATCGAGAGTGCGCCACAGCGCCTGCCCGGTCTCGCCGGGATGAACGGTTGGTTCAACCTTGCTCCAGTCGGTGACGGTGAAAGGGGATGTGGGGAGTTTCATGGGGGAATCCTGTCTCAGAGCCGGCGGGCGCAGTGTTAGCGCACGCTCGCGCCGCAGTCTCCGTTCGCAATGACGCTTGCGGCACGCTAGCGCCTCCCGCTCGGTGTCATCGCCCGGCTTGATGTTCAGCCCGGGGACATGACCGACGGGTGTTCGGGGACATAGCCGACACATCATAGTGCAGGGATTTGGCAGTAAAGGAGGCCAAGTCCATGCCCTGGCGAGAGGTGTCGGTGATGGATCAGCGGCGGGAGTTCGTGCGGCTTGCGATGCAGGAGGGAGCGAACCGGCGGGAGCTCTGCCGGCGGTTCAATATCCATCCCGACACGGGCTACAAATGGCTTGCACGATGGCAAGCGGATCAGAATGTCGACGACCGCTCGCGCCGACCGCATGCGAGCCCGGGACAGACCGATTGCGAGCTTGAGGCACGTATTCTCGCGGTACGCGATGCCCATCCGGCATGGGGAGCTCGCAAGATAGCTCACTGCCTGGAGCGCAATGGCTTGCGTTCGCCAGCAGTCTCAACAGTTCATCAGATCTTGCGTCGGTCTGGCCGCATCAAGCCTCCGATCGGCGGGCCGACGGCAAGCCAGCGTTTCGAGATGCCGGCTCCCAATCTGTTGTGGCAGATGGACTTCAAAGGCTGGGTTCGGCTCGGCAATGATACCCAGTGCCATCCTCTGACGGTGGTGGATGACCACTCCCGCTATGATCTGTGCCTGCAGGCCTGTGCCGATCAACGCACAGAAACCGTGCGCAGCCGCTTGGAGAAGACCTTTCGCCACTACGGGCTCCCGGAGGCTTTCTTCGTCGACAATGGTTCGCCCTGGGGTGATCCTTCCGGCGAGCGATGGACACGGTTCTCGGTGTGGCTGCTCAAGCTTGGCGTCGCCGTCATCCACAGCCGCCCATATCACCCGCAAAGCCGCGGCAAGAATGAACGAGTCCACCGCACCCTCGCGGCTGAGGTGTTCGCACTGCGACAGTTCCGCGATCTCGCAGAGACGCAGCGTGCCTTCGACGCCTGGCGGGAAGTCTACAACTTCGAACGGCCACACGAGGCGCTCGGACAACAGGTCCCGGCCAGTCGATATCGGCCCAGCCAGCGACCAATGCCCGATCGATTGCCACAGGTCGAATACGACAGCCATGAGATCGTGCGCCGCGTCTCCACGACCAAAGCCTATGTCAGCTTCAAGGGACGTCTTTGGAAAGTGCCACAGGCCTTCCGTGGCGAGCGCCTCGCCATCCGCCCCTCGGCAAACGATGCGCAATACGGGATCTTCTTTGCCGCCCACCAAGTCGCTATCATCGACTTGGCGAGCGGAGAATGTGTCGGCTATGTCCCCGAACACCCGTCGGTCATGTCCCCGGGCTGAACACTTGACCGGGCGATCCAGTACTCCGAGACGTCGGTAGCCTATCGAGAAGCCGCGGCGTACTGGATTCCCCGCTTTCGCGGGGAATGACAGCGTTGGGTGGGCCGGCGTCGTCCGCACACGCCAAGCGCGCTGCTGCGATGGCCCGCGCGCCAGCGTCAATGCGCCAAATGGTTCGCCGAGCCCTGCACGATCAGCCCCGCCTCGTTCACCCGCAGATATTCGCAGATCTTCTTGCCCCGCTCGTTCTCGTAGAACACCACGACACTGTCGGGGCTGACGAACAGATCGATCAGCGAAAAGTGCAGCTCCGGCAGCAGCCCCAGCGCCTTGCCCCAATAGGCGCGAAGCGCATCCTTGCCGCGCACGGTGCCGCTGGCATCGAACCCAAGCGCCGGAATGCGGTCCGAGGTCATCACGGCCGCCTCGTCGTAGAGCGTGAGCACGCGCTCGAGATCGCGCGCGTTCCAGGCCTCGACCCAGGTCCGGCCGAGCGCGGCGAGCGTTGATGGCTGATGATGCTGTGACATGGCATTCTCCCTGACCGCCCCTGTTTGCGAGTGGGGCATAATAGGTCAACAATACTTACCTATATTCGTTTGTCCATGCCCAAAGAAGCATGTGGGCGCGCCGCCAGCGCGGTTGCGGCCCGCCCGCTGCCAGCGTATCTGCTGGCCATGACAGCAGCACAGAACGACCGCTCCGCGTCGACGTCCTCGGTGGCCTCGGCGCATGACAAGATTCTCATCGTCGACTTCGGCAGCCAGGTGACGCAGTTGATCGCGCGTCGCGTCCGCGAGGACGGCGTCTATTGCGAGATCGTCCCGTTCAACAAGGCCGAAGCCGCCTTCGACGAAATGAAGCCGAAGGCGGTGATCCTCTCCGGCGGCCCGGAATCGGTGCACGAGGCCGGCTCGCCCCGCGCCCCGCAATTGATCTTCGATTCCGGCGTGCCCGTCATGGGCATCTGCTACGGCCAGATGACCATGGCCGCCCAGTTAGGGGGCGAGGTCGAGGGCGGCCATCACCGCGAGTTCGGCCGCGCCGATGTCGAGGTCAAGGCCGACAGCCAGCTGTTTGCGGACGTCTGGTCGTCGGGCAGCAAGAACCAGGTCTGGATGAGCCATGGCGACCGCATCACCAAGATGCCGCCGGGCTTCTCCGTCGCCGGCACCTCGCCGAACGCGCCGTTCGCGATCATCCAGGACGAGAAGCGCAAATATTACGGCCTGATGTTCCACCCCGAAGTGGTGCACACGCCCGACGGCGCCAAGCTCATCCGCAACTTCGTGCGCAAGATCGCCGGTCTCACCGGCGACTGGACCATGCGCGCCTTCCGCGAGGAGGAGATCGCCAAGATCCGCGCGCAGGTCGGCAAGGGCAGGGTGATCTGCGGCCTCTCCGGCGGGGTCGATTCAGCCGTGGCGGCCGTGCTGATCCATGAGGCCATTGGCGACCAGCTCACCTGCGTCTTCGTCGATCACGGCCTGATGCGCCTCAACGAGGCCGAGCAGGTCGTCGACCTCTTCCGCCATCACTACAACATCCCGCTCGTGCACGTGGATGCCTCCAAGCAGTTCCTCGGCGAGTTAGAGGGCGTCACCGACCCCGAAGCCAAGCGCAAGACCATCGGTCGTCTCTTCATCGAGGTGTTCGAGGCTGAGGCCAAGAAGATCGGCGGCGCCGACTTCCTGGCGCAAGGCACGCTTTATCCTGACGTGATCGAGAGCGTCTCCTTCACCGGCGGCCCCTCGGTGACGATCAAGTCGCACCACAATGTCGGCGGTCTGCCCGAGCGCATGAACATGAAGCTCGTCGAGCCCTTGCGCGAGCTGTTCAAGGACGAGGTGCGCAAGCTCGGGCGCGAGCTCGGCCTGCCCGAAATCTTCGTCGGCCGCCACCCGTTCCCGGGCCCGGGCCTTGCCATCCGCTGCCCCGGCGAGATCACCCGCGACAAGCTCGACATCCTGCGCAAGGCGGACGCCGTCTACATCGACCAGATCCGGAAAGCAGGCCTCTACGACGAGATCTGGCAGGCCTTTGCCGTGCTGCTCCCGGTGAAGACGGTGGGCGTCATGGGCGACGGCCGCACCTATGATTATGTGGTTGGCCTGCGCGCCGTCACCTCAACCGACGGCATGACCGCGGACTTCTACCAGTTCGACATGAAGTTCTTAGGCGAGACCGCCACGCGCATCATCAACGAGGTGAAGGGCGTGAACCGGGTGGTGTACGACGTGACCAGCAAGCCGCCAGGGACGATCGAGTGGGAATAATTCAGGCCCGTCCGGGACTATCTCGTTCTATCCAATTGCACGAATTAACAGACTGATTTTACGATCGAATTCGTCTGCGGCCTCTGAACCTTGCGCTCTCATCCGGCGGTTCGCCGATGTTCACTACGCGGCCCAAGAAGTTGCTCGTGCATACCGCTTGAGCGACTGCCGAGCCTTGCGTCGCTTAGACCATATTTGAACGCGTGGTGGGCCTTATGGACCGCACCGGCTTTCGACGTCATCAAATTTGCTAAGAAGTTCACTTCTCGTTCTCGCTCGCCTCTGCTGCACGCGCGTAGCCCCATGCGACAGCATTCATGGTATGACTGCGACATGGTGTACGATCAGTTCGTCGGCCCGTCCCCACGGATTGCAAACGTCGTCGCCTTCAGCTTGGTCATGCCGAACTTGTCGAACAGCTTGTCATAGGTGCCGTCGGCGCGGATCGCCGTCATCGCGTCGGCAACGGCCTGGGCCAGCAGCTTGTCGCGGAAGGCAAACGTAATGTCTGTGCCAGCGATGTCGCGGACCCAGATCTTTGCGATGCCCTTCTGCTCGAGCGAGTTGGCGGTCTCGTTGATGTTGAGCGCGGCCTCGAGCTGCCCGGCGCGCAGCGCCGCCGAGGTGGCGGTGACGGTGGTGAAGGTGCGCAGCTCGATCGGCTTGAGGCCCTTGGCCTCCATCGCGGTGTTGAACTCGCGCGCCTTGCGCTCGGTGTAGGTTGCCGATTCTACGCCGACGACGCGGCCGGCGAGGTCCTCGAACTTCTCCAGCTTGAGGCTGGAGGAGGGGTCGGTGTAAATGCTGATCGCCTGCTGCGCATAAGGCACGAGGTAGAGCATCTTCGAGCGCTCCTCGGTCCAGAACAGGCCGGTGTTGATGGCATCGAACCGGCCCGAGCGCAGCGCCGGGATCATCGGCGGGAAGTCCATGCGCAGGAACACCGGCTCGACGCAGATGCGCTTGGCGATCTCGCGGGCGAGCTCGACATTGAGGCCCTGCAACTCACCCTTGTCGTCGACGAATTGCTGCGGCGGCAGCGTCGGGTTGATCGACATCTGCCATTTCGGCGCCTCGATCAGGCTCGACGCCGGCACCTTCGGCGTGCAGGTCTGGGCACCGGCGGCCTGTGTCAGGCCGACCAGAAGGACGATGGCGGAGAAGGTTTTTGGAAATCGCATCTGAATACTCCGATCAAATCGTGGGTGGCAGAGGAGCCGTTCTCCGGTCCGAAGTCTTCTTCATTGTCTCATCGTGTGGCCGCCGTCGCGTCGGCTTGCCGGGTCAGGATCAGCGAGATGTGGCGGGCCGCGGTCACCACCTCGTCGCGCTGGTTGAGGAGGTCGAGGGTCTCGATGACGATGCCGCGCCCGGGATTCTTGGTCGGGCGTTTCTCGACGAAGCGGAAGCGGACGCGCAAGGAATCGCCGGCGACGATCGGCCCCTTGAATTTCACCTCGTCCCAGCCGAGTGAGGCGACCGAGGTCTCTTCATATAGCTTCAGCTCCGACTTCAGCCCTTCCATCAGTGACAGGCCGTACAGCCCGTGGCCGATCACGGCGGGGAAGCCGCGGGACCTTGCGTAGGCACCATCGACATGAAGCGGATGATGGTCGCGCGTGACGTCGGCGAAGGCCGCGATATCGGCTTCCGTCACGGTGTGCGCGGCGGTCTCGAACTCGGCACCGAGCGCGATATCTTCGTAATGGAGATTGATCGAGGCGCTCGTGTCCATGCTGATCCCTCAGGCAACCTTCCGTGGCCGCGCCGACAGCGCCTTGAAGCTCTGCGCGATTCCCATCGGGCCGGAACGGAAGATTCTCGGGTCCATGTCCTTCAGCTGAGGGCTGATGCGCGGCCTGAAGCCCATGTTCGCGAGGATGTCCTCCTCCAGCCGCACGCCCGGTGCGATCTCCGTCAGCGTCACGTGGCCGTTCTCGAGCTCGAACACGGCGCGCTCGGTGACGTAGCTGACATGCTGGCCACGCTGTGCGGCAAGCGAAGCGCTGAAGCTGATCTGGCCGACTTGTGGGACGAATTTGCGGAAGGCACCGTCGCGCCGGATCGCGAGGCGGCCATTCTCGACACCGATGTCGAACTTGCCGCCGGTCATGGTGCCGCTGAAGATCAGCCGCTTGGCATTCTGGGTGATGTCGATGAAGCCGCCGGAGCCGTCGCGTCGCTCGCCGAAGCGAGTGACGTTGACATTGCCTGTTACGTCCACCTCCGCGAAGGAGAGGAAGGCGCAGGAGAGTCCGCCGCCGTCGTAGAAGTCGAACTGATAGGCCTGGTCGAGGATGACGCGCGGGTTGATCGCGGTGCCGAACTCGCGGGCGTGACCTGGCACGCCGCCCACGACGCCGGATTCCACCGTCAGGGTGATCAGGTCGGAGATGCCTTCCTCGGCCGCGACATTCGGGATCATCGCGGAGATGCCGACGCCGAGATTGACGACGTCGCGCGGGCGCAATTCGAAGGCGGCGCGGCGGGCGATCACTCGGCGTTCGGTGAGTGGATCGGGTATGATCATCGCTACCGGCACGCGCGTCTCGCCGCAGCGCGCCGGATCGTAGGCGGTGCCGTAGGTCTGCATCTGCTCGGGTTCGAGCACGACGTGGTCGATCAGGAAGCCCGGGATCTTCACCATCTGCGGATGGATCGAGCCGCGCTTCACGATGCGCTTGACCTGGCAGATCACGGTGCCGCCGGCATTGTGCACGGCCTGTGCGATCGAGAGATCCTCGCGCGTCGTGCCCTCGTGCTCCATGCTGATGTAACCATCTTCATCTGCGGAGGTGCCGCGGATGATGGCGACATCGGGCGGGGTGGGGACGCGGTAGAGCAGCCAGGACTGGCCGTGCAGCTCGAGCAGGTCGACCAGCGGCGCGGTGGTGCGCTTGTTCATGCGCCCGCCATCCTGGCGCGGGTCCATATAGGTGTTGAGACCGACGTGGGTGAGCACGCCCGGATGTTTCGCGGCCATGGCGCGGCAGAGCTGGCTCATCACGCCTTGCGGGAAATTGTAGGCGTCGATCAGCTCGTCGCGGACGAGCCGCATGAACGGTACCTGGAGCCCGAAGTTGCCGCCGATCACGCGCGCGATCAGGCCTTCATGGGCGAGATGGCAGAGGCCCTTCTCGGTCACGGCGCCGACGCCGGTGATGTTGATCAGCGTCAGATTGTGCGGGCCCTGGCCGCCGAGGAAGCGCTGCTCCAGCGCATCGAGGATGGCTTCGGCTGCGCCCGTGCCGCCATTGCCGCCGACGATCAGCGTATCGGTGTCGCGGATCAGGCCTGCGGCCTCTTTCGCCGTGATGATGCTCAGCATGCCCTCACGCGGCCTCCTTTTCGACCTGGCGGGCGATGATCAGCCGCTGGATCTGGTTGGTGCCCTCGTAGATCTGGGCGAGGCGGACGTCGCGGAAGATCCGCTCGATGCGATACTCGCGCGAATAGCCGTTGCCGCCGTGGATCTGCAGCGCGTTGGAGACGTGCTTCATCGCCATGTCGGTGGTGAACAGCTTTGCCTGCGCCGCTTCCTTGGCGATCGGCTCGCCGGCATCGTGCAGGCGCGCGGCGTGGTGGATCAGGAGGCGCGCAGCCGCAATGTCCGTCGACATGTCCGCGAGCATGAACTGCACCGCCTGGTAGCCGATGATGGCCTGGCCGAACTGCTTGCGGTCCTTGGCATAGGCGGTGGCGTCCTCGAACGCGGCCTGCGCCATGCCGAGCGCCATCGAGGCCATCATCAGCCGGCTGAAGTTGAAATTGCTCATGGCCATCTTGAAGGCCTGGTTCTCCGGCCCCATCACGCTGTCCGAGGGCAGGCGCACATCGGAGAAGGTGATCTGGCAGTCGTCGAGGCCGTGCATGCCGAGCAGCTCCTCGTTCTTGCCGCGGGCGATGCCGGGCAGGGCGCCGTCGACCAGAAGACACGAGATGGCGCGATGGCCGGCATCTGCGCCGGTGCGCGCGAACACCATGATGCGGTCGGCGACGCCGCCGAGCGTCACCCAGGCCTTTGTGCCGTTGAGCCGCCAGCCATTGCCCTCGCGCGCCGCGCTGGTGCGGATGCCCGCGACATCGGAGCCGTGGTCGGGCTCGGAGACGGCGGTAGCGGGAATGATGTCGCCGCTGAGAATCTTGGGGATCAGCGCCTTGTGCGCGTCGGTGCCGTGATGGTCGAAGAACAGCACGGCCTCGACCGGGATAGCGAAGGCATTGGCGACCGCGCCGGAGCAGCGCGCCAATTCCTCCATCGCAATGCAGGCCGCGACCGCATCGAGCCCGGCGCCGCCGGCGCCTTCGCGCAGGCAGATGCCGAACAGGCCGAGATCGGCCATGCCCTTGTAGAGCGTGCGGTCGAACCGGTCCTCGCGATCGATCGCGGCCGCGCGCGGCAGGATCTCCGCTTCCGCGAAGCGGCGGGCGGTGTCGCGCAGGGCTTTCTGGTCTTGGCTGTAGAAGCGATCCATGGCGTGCTCCCGTCAGTCGCTGGCGAGCTTGGAATCGTGGGAGACCTCGCTGCGGTCGCGGTCGAGGAAATAGACCGCGACATCGTCGCCCGGCACGCCATAGGCACTGCATACGGCGCGGGTCAGCGCGATGGCGGCGGCGCGCCGCTCGGCCTCGCTGCGGCGGAAGGCATGGACCTTGAGCAGGATGCGTTGGCCGGTGGCCTGAGCGCCGAACGTACCGGCGTGGGCGTAGTCATCGGCCGCAATGTTCAGGAAATAGAGCGTGACCGTATCAGCGGTGACGCCGAACGCCGACATCAGGCCGTCGGTCACGGACCGCGCCAGCGCGGCCTTGCGATCAGACGGGACTTGCGGGCCGAGCACTTCGACATAGGGCATCGATCAGACCTTCGCGGACTTCGCTGCTGACGACTTGGCCGCAGATGATTTGGATGAAGACGATTTGGACTTGGCGGATTTCGCGGGGGCCAGGGCGTCGATCTGGCGGCAGGAGTCGCGCTTGATCAGGCGGGCGCCGACGCGATATTCGCGAACGCCGTCATTGCCGTTGCCCTTGGCGTCCATGCGGTGCAGCAGCCGGTCGACGGCGAGATTGGCAAGGTCCCGCGCGCCGTTGTCGACGATGCTGATGGCCGGGCGGTGCCACTCGAACCACGGCATGTCTTCATAACAGAGTAGCGAGAGATCGTCGGGAATGGCGATGTTCCGCTCCGCCGTGACGCGCAGCACGCCGAGCGTTGCCTCGTGATTGGCGACGAAGATCGCGCTCGGCGGCCGGGGGAGGTCGAGCAGCTTGCGGGCGCACGTCGCGCCGGTCTCGGGCTCGAAATGGCCGGCATGAATCAAGGTGTCGTCCCTGGCGATGCCGGCCTCACGCAGGGCGCGGACATAGCCGGACAAGCGTTCGCGGCCGGACGTGGTGTCCTGGCGCCCCACGATCAGCCCGATGCGCTTGTGCCCGAGCTCGATCAAATGGCGCGTGCCCAGATAAGCGCCTTGCGGATCGTCGGCGAGCACGGTCTCGAGATCGGTCGCGTCATCGCGCCGCACCAGGCAGACGATAGGCACGTCTTTCGAGAGCGTCTTGAGCTGCGAGCCGTTCTTTCCCGTGGGCACCACGATCAGCCCGTCGATGCGGTGGTCGACCAGTGTGGCGAGGGTGTCGCTCTCCTGCTGCGGATCGTCGCCGCCGATGCACAGGAGCATTTGATAACCCAGCGCCTTCAGGCGTGCCTGCACCACTTCGGCCATCACCTGGAACGAGGCGTTGGTGAGGTTGTGGACGAGAAGCGCCACGAGCCGCGACTGTCCGGTCTTGAGACCTCGCGCGATAGGGTTCGGTCGATAGCCGAGCTCGCGCGCGATGCGCACCAGGCGCTGCTGCGTACGTTCGCTGGTCAGGCCGGTTCCCGTCAGCGCTCGGGAAACAGTGCTGACTGAAACGCGGGCCGCCTGTGCCACATCTTTGAGCGTGACGCTCATCAAACCTGCCGATAGACTGCAAACGATTGCAGAAACGCTATGAGCTAATTCCACGCTTATCAAGCTCAAAAAATGGATGGTGTTGCCCAATGCAGAGCCATTTATGCAAACGATTGCATAAGTCGTGCGGATATTCCGCAGGCGGCGCCCATCGCCTGATTCCACCCGAGCATCCGACGGTTCCCTGATGAAGACGTTCCGCGGCACCTACACCGTCATGATCACCCCGTTCACGGCTGCGGGCGAGGTCGATGTCGCGGCCTTGCGCGCCTTCGTCGATTGGCAGATCGCGGAAGGTATTCACGGGTTGATCCCGCTCGGCTCGACCGGTGAGTTCCTGTCCATGGACGATGACGAGAAAGCGCTGGTTGCCGAGGTTGTCATTCGCCAGGCCGCGGGCCGCGTCCCCGTGCTGATCGGCACCGGCGCGGAGGACACGCGCGAGGTGGTGCGCCTCAGTCGCCGTGCCGAAAAACTGGGCGCTGACGGTGTGATGATCATCCCGCCGTTCTATTCGACGCCGACCGACGACGAGCTCGTCCATCACTACAAGACGGTGGCCGACGCCATCGCGCTGCCGATCATGGTCTACAACAATCCGGCGACCGCCAATGTCGATCTCAAGCCGCCGCTGGTGGCGCGCATCGCCGAGATCGACAACTGCCTCTATATCAAGGAGTCGACGCTGGAGGTGACGCGCGTGCGCGACATCATCCGTCTCTGCGGCGACAGGATGACGGTGTTCGGCGGCATCCTCGGCTTTGAATCCTTCGTCGAGGGCGCGCAGGGCTGGGTGGCCGTTGCCTCCAACGTGGTCCCGGCGGAGATGGCCCGCATCTTCAGCCTCGTCGCCGACCACGGCGCGATCAGGGAAGCGCGCGAGCTTTATCTGAAATACCTGCCGGTGATCGAATTCGTCGGCGGCCAGGCCTATGTCGCCGGCACCAAGGCGCTGCTCAGTCATATGGGTTTTGCAGCCGGCCATCCGCGCCCGCCACGCCTGCCGCTGCCGGCTGTGCAGGATGCGGCTGCGCGCGTGCTGGTCAAGACGTTCGATCTCGCCTGGCGCGACGCGCCAATCGCGGCTGCTTGAACCGAGGTGTGAACGGATGAACCTGCTCGACGGCGTCAAGATCCTCAGCTTCAATCACTATCTCGCGGGACCGCTGGCCGCGCAGACGCTCGCCGATCTCGGCGCCGACGTCATCGCGGTCGAGCCGATCGAGGGCGCATTTCAGCGCAACTGGGCGGTCGCCAATCATTTCGTCGCAGGCGACAGCGTTAATCATCTGGCGACCGGGCGTAACAAGCGCAGCCTCGCCGTCGATCTCAAGCATCCCGACGGCATTGCCGCGGTGAAGAAGCTGGTCGCGACCGCCGACGTCGTGATGGAGAACTTTCGGCCGGGCACGATGGCCAAGCTCGGTCTCAGCTACGACACGCTCAAGGCGATCAACCCCGGCCTGATCTACGCGGTCGCAACCGGCTTCGGATCGGAGGGGCCGTACAGGGATCGCCCCGGCCAGGATCTTCTGCTCCAGGCGATGTCGGGTCTTGCGATGCGGACGGGGCGGGCGGACGGCGAGCCGACGGCGGTCGGCGCTGTCATCGTCGATCAGCACGCCGCCTCACTCTATGCCATGAGCATCCTCGCGGCGTTGTTTGCAAGAACCAAGACAGGCAAGGGGCAGCTCGTCGAGGTCAACCTCTACCAGGCCGCGCTCGATCTCCAGGTCGAGCCGCTGACCGCATGGCTGAACGGCGCGCCGTCGCCGACGTCGCGCGGTCCGGCCGGCATCGCGGCTTGGTTCAGTCCCGGGCCTTACGGCGTTCACGCCACGGCGGACGGTCATATGGCGATCTCCATGGCAGCGCCCAAGGCGCTGGCGGTCGCGCTCGACAATGAGGAATTGAAGCAGTTCGAGGAGGGTGACAGTTTCTCGAAGCGCGAGGAGATCACGCGGATCGTCGCGGCGCGTCTGAAGCAGAAGTCGACAGCCGATTGGCTGCCCGCGCTGGAATCGGCGCGTGTCTGGCACGCACCGGTGCAGGATTATCGCGACCTCGAATCCGATCCCCAGCTCAAGCACCTCGGCGTGTTCAAGAGCGCCGAGAGCGCAGGCGGCGCGCCGATCCGCATGGTCGCCCATCCCGCGCGCTATGACGGCCGGACGCCGGAGGTGCGGCTGGTGCCGCAGCGGCTCGGTGCGCAGACGCGCGAGGTGCTCGGCGAGATCGGCTACGGCGCCGCGGAGATCGACGCGATGGTCGCCGGCAAGGCGGTGGGAGTAGCGCGATGATCGATTTTTCGCTCCCTGAGGAGACGCGCCTCCTGGTCGACACCGTCCGCCGTTTCGTTGAAACGGAGGTGCAGCCGCTCGAAGACGTCGTCGAGCAAACAGCAAAAGTGCCGGCCGATGCGCTGGCGGTCACCAAGGCCAAGGCGCAGAAGCTCGGCCTTTACGCCATGAATATGCCGGCAAATGTCGGTGGTGGCGGGCTATCCTGCGTCGAGCATTGCCTGGTCGAGGAAGAATTTGGCAAGACCTCGGATGCGCTGATCCGCCGCGTGTTCGGCCAGGTCTATCCGATGCTGATGGCCTGCAAGGGCGATCAGGTCGAACGCTATTTGCTGCCCACGGTGAAAGGCGACAAGATCTGCGCCATGGCGATCACCGAGCCGGGCGCCGGTTCCGACGCGGCGTCGATCAGCACGACGGCGCATCTTGAGGGTGATCAGTGGGTGCTGAACGGCACCAAGCATTTCATCAGCGACGGCGACATCGCGGACTATGTGATCCTGATGGCGCTGACCGACAGGGAGAAGCGGGCGAGGGGTGGCATCACGCTGTTCCTGGTCGATCGTGGCACGCCCGGCTTCAAGGTCGCGCGCACGCAGCCGATGATGGGCCATCGCGGCTATGGCCATGCCGAGCTGAGTTTTGAGGACTGCCGCATTCCTAAGGCGGCCGTGCTCGGCGAGGTCGGGGGCGGCTTCAAGCTGATCATGCAGAGCGTGCTGCAGATCCGGGTCGCCCATATCGGCGCCCGCGCGGTCGGCATGGCGCAGCGTGCGCTCGAGATGATGCGCAAGCATGCCGGCGAGCGGCGCCAGTTCGGCCAGCTGATCGGCGACTTCCAGATGGTGCAGAAGCTGATCGCCGATTCCGCCACCGAGATCTTCGGCGTGAAGATGATGGTGATGAACGCCGCCTGGGATATCGATCAGGGCAAGGATGCGCGCGACAAGGTTTCGATGATCAAGGTCGCGGCCTCCGAGATGCAGGGCCGGGTGGTCGATCGCGCCATCCAGGTGTTCGGCGGCATGGGGTTCAGCAAGGACCTGCCGCTGGAGCGCATGTACCGCGACGCCCGCGTCACCCGGATCTATGACGGTACCTCCGAAATTCACCGCATGCTGGTCGCGCGCAGCACCATCAAGAACGGCTTGCAGCTCTAGGGAACGTCTCATGTCGCACGCACCTCTCAAGCCCGGCGCTGCCTTCGCCTTCCGCAAGACCATGACGGTCGCCGAGCAGGCGATGTTCACCGGCATCAGCGGCAATCTCGGCGGCCTCTATGTCGACGCCGTCCGCGCCAAGAAGGCGGGCGCCTCCAACATGGTCGCGTTCGAGCTTGCCGTCGGCGGTCTCGCCACCACCTGTCTCAGCCAGCTCGGGGGGCCGACGCGGCGGATCGGCAGCATCGTGCTGAATTTTGCGGCGCCCGTGATCGTCGGCGAGTCCGTCGAAGCGCGGGCCGAGATCGTCTCCGTTGAGGGCGACGATGCGACCTGCCGGGTCACCTGCACGCTGTCGCCATCCGGCACGACCGTGGTGGACGGCACCGCGACGCTGGTTCCCTTTGCCAAGGCCTGAGCCATGTACGAACCAAGATCCTTCGACGATCTCAAGGTGAATGACAGGGTCAGCCTGAGCAAGACCATCACCGAAGCCGATGGCGCGCTCTACATCGCCGCGACCGGCGATTTCGGCCCTGTTCATGTCGACGAGGTCTATGCCGGCGCGACGCGCTTTGGCCGCAGGCTGGCGCCGGGGATCATGGTTGCGGGCCTCTGCACCAGCATCCTCACCTCTGAGCTGGTCGGCACCATCGGCATATCGGTGGAGGACCGCTTCTGGTTCACCGGTCCCGTGTTTTACGGCGACACGCTCACCATCGACGTCTGGATCGCTGAGCAGCACGACGAAACCCGCACCATCATCTGGGAAGCGAGCGCGCGCAACGAAGGCGGCCTCGAAGTGCTGAAGGCGCGCGCGAGCCTGAAATTTCCGCGGCGTAAACCGTCATGAGCAAGCCGATGAAGAAACCGGATTTGCGCGGCGTCACGGTCGCGACCGTGCTGCCCTTCAGGGACGACAGCTCGATCGACTGGGACGGATACGCCCGCGTGCTGGACTATTGCGCGTGCCCGGATGGAATCGCGGCGGTGTTCGTCAATGGCCACGCCGGCGAGGGTGGGTCGCTCTCGGACGAGGAACGTCAGGCCGTGATCGAGCGGACGCGCCGGCAGATCGGCGGCAAGCCGCTATTGGCCGGCATCATCGCGCATTCCACGGCGGAAGCGATTCATCAGGCGCAGCTCGCGGAAGCTGCCGGCGCCGATTGCGCCGTTCTGTTCCCGCCCGCGCCGCTCGGCGGCGGAGCCTCGGCGACGTCGCGTGCGCCGGTGGCATTCGTGCAGGCGGTGAGCTCCGCCATCGGCATTCCCGTATCCGTCTTCCAGTATCCGCTCGCGTCCGGCTTCGGCTATTCGCCGGAGACGCTGGCGAAGATTGCAGCGATTGACAGCGTCATCGCCATCAAGGAGGGCAGCGATACCATGCTGGCCTATGACGAGAACCGACGGGCGGTGAAGCAGGCTGATCCCTCCGTGGCGATCCTGCCGTCAAATTTCAACTGGTTCCTGCCGCAGCTCGCCGTCGGCGGCGACGGCATTCTGTCCGGTCTCGTCAGCCTTGCGCCGCATCTGTTCGCAGCGCTGTGGCAGGCCGCGCTCGCCGACGACCTCAAGGCGATGCGCGCCGTCAACGAGCGGCTCTATCCGATCGTCCGCGCCATCTACGGGCCGGCGCCGATCATGGACATGCACACCCGCATGAAGGTCGGGCTGAAAGCGCTCGGCCTGATCCGCAACGCCGATCCGCGGCCGCCGCTGCTGCCGGTTCTGCCCGCGTTGTGCGATGCCATCGCAACGACAGTCGGCGCAGCGCGCACGGCCGGCGACATCCGTCTGGCATGAGGAACGAGTAGATGCCGGACGAAGCCTTCATCCATATCGTGCGGGTCGACATCGATCCCGAGCACGAGGCTGCGTTCAACGCCTGGTACGAGCAGACGCATTTTCCTGATCTGCTCGCCTGTCCCGGCTGGCTCTCGGCCAAGCGTTTCATCTCGATCGGCGATGGGCCGAAATACGCCGCGATGTACGAAGTCGCGGGGCGATGGGCATTCGAGACGCCGGAGTTCCTGAAGGTGAAGGGCTTTGGTCCGTTCGAATCCCTGGTGAAGAATTTCATGCGCATCCAGCTCAGGCCGATGTCGGGACCGGCTTGAGCGGATCAAGGACGATGCTGCCTGCCGTGTCGAGAGATCCGGCCAGCCGCATCCAAGAAACACCGAGGGGGAATCCCGGGCGAGGAATTGCATCGGTCATCGGCGTCTTACTGGAGGTATCCATGGTCTCGACACTGTTTCGCTTGAGTGCGGCCGCCGCATTCGTTTTCGCGTCCACGGCGGTGCATGCCGCCTGCACGCCCGCAATCACCGACGACAATCTGATTGCGCCCGGCAAATTGCAGCTCTCCATCAACCCGACCAATCCGCCGCAGCAATTCGTCGACAAGGACGGCCAGTTGCAGGGCCTCAACGTCGAGCTCGCCGCCGAGCTCGGCAAGCGGCTGTGCCTTCCGGTCGAACTCGTCCGGATGGATTTTCCGGCCATGATTCCTGCCTTGGGCGCAGCGCGAATTGACGGCGTCAACACCGGCATGTTCTGGACCGAGGAACGCTCGAAGCTGATGTACATGGTGCCGTATGCCATTCAGGCGATCTCGGTCGTGGTGGCCCCCGATAGCGGCACAAGAATTGCTACCGAAAGCGATCTGTTTGGAAAATCTTCCGCCGTCGAGGTCAGCAGCTACCAGATGAACTGGCTCAAGAAGCTCAGCGAGGCCAGCGTTGCGAAAGGCGGAGCCGCCGTCGAAATGCGGACGTTCCCCACCGCGACCAACGTCGTCAGCGCGCTGCTCGCGGGCCAGGTTGACAATGCGCTGCTGGTCGACAGCGTGGCGCGCGATCTGGTCGGCCGTGGCCGCGTGAAGGAAGTCCTGAGCGGGCTCGGCACGGCCAGGACCACGCTTGGTTTCCGCAACAAGACAGTCGCCGATACCGTCGTCAAGGTGCTGAACGCAATGCGCGCCGACGGCTTTTATAAGGCGCTGTTCGACAAGTTCGGCCTGACCGCCATGCCGGCTGATCAGCCGCTCGCGATCGCCGGCCCCGGTCCGGCCTGATACTTACGGAGACGAGCCGATGAGCCATTTCAGTCCGACAGCCGCCGTCAGCTACTTCTTCAACTACTTCCTGATGAAGGGAGTGCTCGTCACCATCGGCTTGACGGTGGCGGCGGTCGTCGGCGGATTGATCCTCGGCATGGGCATCGCGTTGCTGCGCATGTCGTCCAATCCGGTGCTCGCAGGCGCGGCGCGCTTCTACATCTGGTTCTTCCGCGGCACGCCGCTTCTGATCCAGCTCGTGGTGATCTACAGCGGCTTGCCGCAGCTTGGCATCAAGTTCAGTGTGATCACCTGCGCGCTCATCGGCCTGATCCTCAACGAAGCGGCCTATCTCGCCGAGATCGTACGCAGCGGCTTCATGGCGGTGTCGGCGGGGCAGCGCGAAGCCGCCTGGGCGCTCAGCCTGTCGCCCTGGGTCACGTTCCGTCGCGTGACCCTGCCGCAGGCGTTCCGCCTGATGATCCCGCCGCTCGGCAACTCCATCAACTCGCTCTTGAAGGCGACCTCGCTGGCCTCCGTGATCTCGGTCGAGGAGCTGATGCGCCGCAGCGACATGCTGATGCAGGAGCATTTCCAGATCCTCGAGGTCTATGCGGCGGCAACGGCATATTACCTGATCCTCACCTCGGTCTGGGATGCGGTGCAACGCCGGCTGGAAAAGCATTTCGGTCGATCGAGTGCCGCAAAAACCAGGCGGGTCAGAACGAGTGCGCCGGTTGCGCAGGCGAGTGTGGAGGCCCGCGCATGAGCGAGATATCGATGACGACGACGGAAGGTGCAACAGTGGAGCCGCAGCTTCGCGAGGTGCCTGCGGTTCGCATGGAGGCCGTCTACAAGCATTATGGCGATTTCACCGCGCTCGACCAGATCGATCTCAAGGTCGCCAAGGGCGAGAAGATCGTGGTCTGCGGTCCTTCCGGCTCGGGCAAGTCGACGCTCATCCGCTGCATCAACCACATCGAGAAGCACGACGAAGGCCTGATCTACGTCAACGGCGTCGAGCTCGACCATCAGCGCAAGAACATCGATGCGGTGAGGCGCGACACCGGCATGGTGTTCCAGAGTTTCAATCTGTTTCCGCACATGACGGTGCTGGAGAACTGCACCCTGGCGCCGATGACCGCGAACGGCATGAGCGAGGCGGAGGCCAAGGACCTCGCCATGCATTTCCTGACAAAAGTCCGGATTCCCGATCAGGCCGAGAAATTCCCCGGGCAGCTCTCAGGTGGCCAGCAGCAGCGCGTCGCGATCGCGCGGGCGCTGTGCATGCGTCCCAAGATCATGCTGTTCGACGAGCCGACCTCGGCGCTCGACCCCGAGATGGTCAAGGAAGTGCTGGAGACCATGAAGAAGCTCGCGGAAGAGGGCATGACCATGCTGTGCGTGACCCACGAGATGGGCTTTGCCCGCGAGGTCGCTGACCGAATCGTGTTCATGAACGAGGGCAAGGTGGTCGAACAGGCCGCGCCGAAGGAATTCTTCAAGCATCCGAAGTCCGAGCGGGCGCGGACGTTCCTCGACCAGATCATTCACTGATCGGCCAAGATGCGGACATTCAGCGACCGCCTGCGCGGCATTCACGCCGCCACCATCGTGCCGATGACGCCCGATTTCGAGATCGATGAGGCGCAGCTCGCAAACCATCTCGCGTCGGTTTCGTCCACACTCGGCATTAATGGGCTCCTCGTCAACGGCCACGCCGGCGAGAATTTTGTGCTGTCCCTGGCCGAGAAGCGGCGCGTGGTGGAGCTGGCGCGCCAGCACGCGCCGAAGGACTGCCTGATCGTCTCCGGGGTCAATCATGAATCGAGCCTGGAAGCGGCGCGCGAGGCGGCTGCACTGGAACAGGCCGGCGCGGACGGGCTGCTGGTATTTCCGCCCAACAGCTGGGCGCTCGGCCACGCCGATGACTGCGTGATCGAGCATCATAGCCGCATCCGTGATGCGACGACCGCTCCGCTGATGCTCTACGCCGCGCCCGTCGGCGCGGGTGCGATGGCCTACGCGCCGCCGCTGCTTACGCGGCTCGTTGCCGATCCGCGCTTCGTTGCGGTGAAGGAAGGCAGCTGGGAGGTTGCGGCCTACGAACAGAATCTCAGGCTGATCCGGAAACTGCGACAGGACTTCGTCGTGCTCGGCTCCGGCGACGAGCACCTGCTGACCAGCTATCTCGTCGGCTCGGCCGGCAGCCAGGTCAGCCTTGCCTGCGTCGTCCCGGAACTTATCGTTGGCCTCTGGAATGCGGCGGAGGCCGGCGATTGGGAGCGGGCGCGCGCCGCACATGAGAAGCTCTATCCGCTGGCTGTCGCGATCTATCGGGATGCGCCGGGAGGACGGGCGACCGTGCGGCTCAAGGCCTGCCTGAAGCGGCTCGGCCGTCTGTCGTGCGATGCGGCGCGGCCGCCGCAGCCGGCGGCGACACCGGGCGAGCTAAAGGCGCTCGAGCAGGCACTGCGCGTCGTCGGCGTGCTCTAAGCCGCGAAGAACGGATTCGCCGGCCGTGCAAGGCCGAGATGATCGCGCAATGTCGTGCCCTCATAGTCCGCACGGAACAGCCCGCGCTCCTGCAGGATCGGCACGACGAGCCGGACGAAATCCTCGAAGCCTTCGTGGAAATAGGGCGGCATCACGTTGAAGCCGTCGGCGGCATGCTCCTCGAACCAGAGCTGGAGCGTGTCGGCGATGCGCTCGGCCGAGCCGCACAGCACCCAATGCCCGCGGGCGGCGGCGGTGAGATTGTAGAGATCGCGCAGCGTCATGTTCTCGCGGCGCCCTTTGGCGAGCATGACGCTGGCGAAACTGTGATAGCTATCCGAGGGCGCGATGTCGGGGATCGGCCCGTCGAGATCGTAGGCCGACATGTCCCGGCCGAAGCGGTCAGACAGGATCGCGAGCGCGTTGCTGCCGCTGACAAAGTTCTGGAGCACGTTAAGCTTCTCGAGCGCCTCCTTGTCGGTGCGGCCGACCACGGGCATCACGCCCGGCAGCACGGTGACGTCCTCGGCCTTGCGGCCGAACGACGGCAGGCGCGCCTTCAACGAGGTATAGCCGGCCTTGGCCTCGTCAATATCCTGCACCACCGAGAACACGATATCGGCGGTGCGTGCGGCGAGCGCCTGTCCGGCTTCGGAGCCGCCGGCCTGGAGCACGACGGGTTGGCCTTGCGGGCTGCGGCCGATATTGAGCGGGCCCTTTACCTTGAAGAAGGTGCCGTCATGGTCGATCGGGCGCAGCTTTGCGGGATCGATGTAAAGGCCGCTGCCGCGGTCGGCGACGATGGCATCATCCGCCCAGCCATCCCACAGGCCCTTGACCACATCGAGGAATTCGCCCGCCATCTCGTAGCGGCTGGCGTGGTCGGGATGCCTCGTGCCGAAATTCGCCGCCGTTGCCGGATTCGCCGTCGTCACCGCGTTCCACGCAGCTCGGCCATTGGAGATGTGATCGAGCGAAGCGAACACGCGTGCGACCGAGAACGGATCGCTGTAGGTGGTGGAGACGGTCGCGCCAAGGCCGATATGGCTGGTCGAAGTCGAAAGCGCGGCCAGCATCGTCAGCGGTTCCAGCCGCAGCGCGTAGGAGGGATGGGCGGCGGCATCGGCGTAGAGATTGTCGCCCATGAAGATCAGGTCGAACTTGCCGCGCTCGGCGGTGCGGCCGATCTCCTGGATCGCCGCAAAGTCCTGAAAACTGTCGACTGCACCGGGATAGCGCCAACCCGCGACGTGGCTGCCGGTGCCGAGGATGAACAATCCGAGATGCATCTGTCGTTTCATGGCGTCATGTCCAGAACAGGATTTTTTGCTCGAGAAAGCCGATCAGGCCGAAGAAGGCGAGGCTCGCCGCCGAGGCGACGAAGATCGCGGACCAGACCTGGACGAAGTCGATCTGGAGCACGGCCTGGTAGATCACCCAGCCGAGCCCACCATGGGCCCCTAACATCTCGGTGACGATCGCCACGATCACGCTGCGCACGGTGGAAACGCGCATGCCCGCCAGCAGCAGCGGCAGAGCGGTCGGCAGGCGCAATCGCCACAGCACGCTGAGGCGGCTCGCGCCAAAACTCTTCATCAGGTCGACGGCGCGGCGATCGACGCGGTCGAGCCCGGCCAGCATCGACAGCAGGATGGTGAAGCTCACCGCCATCGCCACCATAACGATCTTCGAGCTGACGCCGATGCCGAACCAGAGCAGGATCAACGGCGAATAGCCGACCACAGGCACCGAATTGATGGCGGTCGCGAGCGGCAGGATCGCGCTGCGCAACGCCGGCGCCAGCGCGATGGCGACGGCGAGGCCGATGCCGATCAGGCAGCCGAGGCCGTATCCCGCCAGTGCTTCGAGCAGCGTGTAGCCGGCGGCGTCAATGAGTATCGCGCGCTTGGACCAGAGACCCACCAAGATGTCGCTGACCGCGGGGAGAACATAGGCCGGCAGATGCAGTCCGCGCGCGATGCCTTCCCAGCACGCGATCAGGATGACGGCGCCGAGAATGCCGCGCTGGACGGCGAGCGAAGGCGAGGCGAGCGCGCGGCTCATTGCTCGGCGCTCCAGAACACCAGCCGCCGCTCCACCGCGGCGACCACCGCATAGAAGCCCGTGCCGAGCAGGGCCGCGGCGAGCAGAGCGCCCCAGATCGCGACGACGTTCTCAGTGAACATGGCCTGGAGCAAGAGCACGCCGAGGCCGGTGGTGTCGCCGAACCATTCACCGACGATGGCGCCGACGAGGCTCAATGATGCTGCGAGCCGCAGCGCCACGAAGATCTGCGGCATTGCCGTCGGAAGCTGAAGGCGCAGCAGGAGCTGGCGATTGGAGGCGCCGAAGCTGCGCATCAGCGCGACCTGCTTGGGATCGACCGTATCGAGGCCCAGCAGCGTGTTCACCGTCACCGGAAAGAAGGTCAGATAGAACGCGATGATCGCCTTGGCGAGCAGCGTGTTGCCGAACCACAGCACCACCAGCGCACCGAAAGCGATGACCGGAATGGTCTGCGACACCACGAAGATCGGAAAGATCATTTCGCGCAGCGCGCGGACGCGGAAGAACACGATGCCCATGAGCACGCCGAAGGCGCCGCCGGACGCAAAGCCAATCAGCGTCTCGGCGAGCGTGCGGAGGAAACCGTCGACATAGGCCCGAGGCGTTGCCGCGATCGCCATCAGGATCGTGCTGAGGCGCGGCAGATAGTAGGGACGGATACCGAACAGCAGCACCGCACCTTCCCAGACTACTGCCGCAATGGCGAGGCCGAGCAGGAGCCGAATCAGCTTGCGCAGCGAATCCGGCATCGTGATCGACCGCGTCGCGGCGGCGGCCTCACCGAGCGATGTCGCGGCAGGGCTGCTCACGGCAGCCGGTCCGCCGCAGGGACGCTCTGGATGAAGCTTGCGTCATAGGCGGCGGCAAGATCCAGCGGCTTGGAGATCACGCCATACTTCAGGAAGAAGTCGTGAGCGGTCTTGACCGCGTCGGCATCGATCCAGAACAGGCCGTTCTTTGCCGCCGCGCCTGACGTCATCAGGCGCTTCACCTCGGTGAGCATGAACTCCTGCTGCGCCCGATCGAGCGTCGGGGCTGCGGCCATCACGGTGTCGACGGCGCCCTTGGGATCGGAGAAGGCGTCCTTCCAGCCCTTCAGCGACGCGCGCAGAAATGCCTTGACCAGCTCCGGCTTCTCCTTGGCGGTCGCTTCGGCCACGATCAGCGTGTCGCGCGGGAAGGTGATGCCGTAATCTTCGGCAACGAACGTCTTCAGACTGTCCTTCGGCATGCGCGACTGGATGGTGTAGAACTCGTTATAATAGGTCGCCGTGACGACATCGACGCTACCGTCGACGAACGGAGTGACAGAGACCTGCTGCGGCTGGATCTTGAGTTCATCCGGCTTGATGCCTTCCTTGGCCAGCATGCCGTTGAGCACGTGGTTAGCACCGGTGAACCAGGTGGTGACGGTCTTGCCTTTAAAATCCTGGATCGTCTTCACAGGTCCATCTTTGCGGGTGACGAAGATGAAGGGCGTGATCTGGTGCGACACGCCGATGCAGACGATTGGGAGTCCCTTGTCTCGGGCGGCGAACACGCTATCGGTGCCGCCGGACAGGCCGAACGTGTCGGCGCCGGTGGCGACCAGGTTCTCGGTGAGCAGGTTGGGCCCGCCGGGATTGATGGTGAGGTCGATACTCTCGGCCTTGTAGTAGCCCTTGGCGGCGGCGACGTAGAAGCCGGCGAACTGGGCCTGCGGCAGCCATTTCAGGCGCAGGCTCGCCTTCTGCGGCTCGGCTGCCGGCGCAGCCGTGACGAGCGAGCCGGTCGCCAGTGCGATGGCGGAGAGGACGGAGAAGGCGTGGCGTCGGCTCAACATGGTCATACTCCAGGCGGTGAAAATCAATTGCGGTAAGACGGATCGGTGCGATCGAGCTGGCGCATCAAGGCGGGCCATTCGCGTTCGCCGGGGACCAGAATGTCGCCCTGCAATTCCCAGAACTGGCGCGCGGCCTTCTCGCAGACCTCGTGCGGCGGCATCACCAGCGTGGCGCCGGCTGCGGCCGCCGCCTGCATCTGAAGCTGAATCCGCGCGGCGCGCTCGAAATAGTAGAGCAGCATGAAGGCCTCGCCCGGCGTCCGACCGACGGTGAGGATGCCGTGGTTGCGCATCAGCATCACCTTGTGCGGGCCGAGATCGCGCACCAGGCGCGTCTGCTCGTCGAGATCGATAGCGACGCCTTCGTAGTCGTGGAAGGCCTGGCGCTCGTAGAAGCGCATCGCGAACTGGCTGAGCGGCAGCAGGCCCTTCTCCTGCCCGGAGACCGCAACGCTCGCGTCGGAGTGGGTGTGCAGCACGCAGGCCGCGTCGTGGTTCGAGGTGTGGATCGCGGCATGGATGACGAAGGCCGCGACGTTGACCGCATGCGGTGTGTCGTCGAGCTTGTTTCCCTTGGTGTCGATCTTGACGAGGCTCGACGCGGTGATCTCGTCGAACAGCAGCCCGTAGGGGTTGATCAGGAACTGATCCTCGTGGCCGGGCACGCGCATGGAGATGTGATTATAGATCAGGTCGTCCATCCCGAGCTTGGCGACCATGCGATAGCAGGCGGCGAGCTTGACGCGGGCGTCCCACTCGGCCGGATCGATCCCGTGCGCTTCTCTCGCTGACATCGCGTTCACTGCGACTTCTCCTGCGCGATGGAGGACTGGAACGATTTCATGCTTTCCTCCTCGATCGCATCGAGCAGCGTGCGCTTGAGGCGGATGAATTCGGGGGACGTGACGATCTCGGGGCGGCGCGGGCGGGGGAGGTCAACGACCTGTTCGAGCTTCACCGAGCCTGGACGCGCAGTCATCACCAGCACGCGGTCGCCGAGGAAGATCGCCTCGTCGACATCATGGGTGATGAAAAGAATCGTGCGGCGGTATTTCTGCCAGACGTCGAGCAGCCAGCGCTGCATCATCGCGCGCGTCAGCGCATCGAGCGCGCCGAACGGCTCGTCCAGCAGCATCAGGTCGCGCTCGAACAGGAAGGTGCGCATCAGCGCAACGCGCTGGCGCATGCCGCCCGACAATTGATTGGGATATTGCTTCTCGAAGCCGGCGAGGCCGAACTCGGGCAGCATTTTCAGCGCCTTGGCGCGCGCCTGATCGCGCGGCATCCCCTCGACCTCGAGCGCGAGGATGGCATTGTCCACCACGTTGCGCCAGGGAAACAGCAAATCGCGCTGCGGCATGAAGGAGACGCGGCCGAGCAAGTCGGCGGCATGGCAGCTCTTGGCTTCGAAGCGCAGGATGCCGCCGGCATCCGGCTCTTCCAGGCCTGCGACGATGTTGAAGAGGGTGCTCTTGCCGCAGCCGCTGGGGCCGACGACGGTGACGAACTCGCCGGGGGCGATGTTCGCCTGAAGTCCCGACAGGGCCGCGACAGCACCGAATGTCTTGTTGATCGCGCGAAGTTCAAGCAGCGGCTCAGGCTTGGGCTGAGCCTGCGGGGCTTCGGGGGCCGGGCCGGGATGGGGGAGGCGGGCAGCCTGCACCGGGGTATCCTTGTATAATTGCGGCGGTCATTCGCATACGGAAGCAGGACCGCGTCGAAATCTCTTAGCAACTCGTGTGCCAGTGCGATTTTCGCGCAAATCAGGCATAAGACTTGCGAGAACGACGGCCGAATATCTCGGCGGCACCCGCATCTCCGGGAGAAAACCGGTCATTTCGTGGGGATAGGAGCGCCAATATGTATACGTATATTGAGATTGGAGAAACATGATGGCGGGTATTGGTGCACATGGCGCAGGCAAGCGCGTCAAAAATGGGCATGAAACCCTCACCGCGACCTCCGGCATGACGCTCGCGGAAAGCCTGCGCCAGAGGCTCGAGGGCGCGATCGCAGCCGGCCGTCTGGAGCCGGGTAGCCGGCTCGACGAGCAGGAGATCGCGCAGCGCTTCGGCGTCTCCCGCACGCCGGTGCGGGAGGCGTTCCGCCTGATGGCGGCGAACAATCTGGTCGAGCTGCGCGGCCGGCAGGGGGCGACGGTCCGCAGCATCAAGGCGCAGGCGCTGATAGAGATGTTTCAGGTCATGGCAGAGCTTGAGGGGCTCTGCGCGCGGCTGGCCGCAAGACGCGTCTCCCAGGCCTGGGGTGCGGAAATTGGTGAGATTCACCAGCGACTTGTCGCGACAGGCGAAACCGGCGACATCGACGTGTTCTACGACATCAATCAGGAATTCCACGAAGCGATCTACGAGGCCTCGCGCAACGCCTTCCTCGCCGATCAGACCCGCAAGCTGCGCAATCAGGTCGCCGCCTATCGCCGCCGGGTGACGCGAATGCCGAACCGGATCGCCGATACCGTTCGCGAGCACGAGGCGATCATGCAGGCGATCCTGGCCCACGACCCGGAGCGGGCGCACAGCGCCATGCGGGACCACGTCAACCTGCTCGGCGACAACCTCTTGGACTTCCTCGCCGCCTTCGAATGACCCTTCGGCCTCTTGGTATGCAAATTGCTAGGCCTTGTATATCTAGCCTGCATCCTGGAGACCCGGAGTGGACCTGAAGCTGACGAACAAGACCGCCCTCATCACCGGCGCGTCGAAAGGAATTGGACTGGCGGTGGCCGAGCTCTTCGCCGCCGAGGGGTGTCATCTCCATCTCGCCGCCCGCAACGGCGAAGCTCTGCTTGAGGCCAAGAAGGCGCTCGAAGCCCGCCATGGCGTGAAGATCACGATCTATGCGCTCGACCTGTCGAGCACGTCCGCGATGGAGAAGCTGGCGGCCGAAGTCGGCGACATCGACATCCTCATCAACAATGCCGGCGACATCCCGGCCGGCTCGCTGGAGATCCTCGACGACGCCGCCTGGCGGCGTGGCTTCGATCTCAAGGTGTTCGGCTACATCACGCTGTCGCGCCTTTATTATCCGCGGATGAAGGGCAGGGACGGCGTCATCATCAACATCATCGGCAATTCCGGCGAGAACTGGGATGCGAGCTACATCGCGGGCTCGACCGGCAATGCGGCGCTGATGTCCTTCACCAAGGCGCTCGGCGGGCGCAGCCTCGACCACGGCGTGCGCGTGGTCGCGGTCAATCCGGGTCCGGTTGCGACCGACCGCATGCTCAAGATCATGAAGCGCAAGGCGATCGACATGCTCGGTGACGAAAGCCGCTGGGAGGAGCTGTTCGACAAGTATCCGGGCAAACGCCCGGCGACGTCGGAAGAGGTCGCCGATCTCGTCGCCTTCCTGTCCTCGCCGCGGTCCGGCTACATCACCGGCACCGTGGTGACGATCGACGGCGGCATCGCCGCGCGCGGCTCGGTGATCTGAGGCGTCGATGTCGAAGCCTCAATCCGCGGCGCTGGTCCGCAACCGCTATTTCGACGAGCTCTCGGCGACGCCGGGACTCTATTGGCTCGGCCAGAACACCAACCATATCGAGAGCCACCCCGCCGTGCGCGAGGCCATGCTGCGCTCGATCGAGGCAGGCGAGTTCAATGCCTATGCCCCACCGCTCGGCTTCGAGGCGCTGCGCGAGGCGATCGTCGCGGATCTCGGCACGCCGGGCGCAGAGGCCCTGGTGACCGAGGGCGGCGTCAACGCACTGGCGATGATCTGCCGTGCACGCTGCAAGCCCGGCACCACGCTTGTCACTACCGATCCGACCTGGAAATGGCCGTGCCTGTTCGCGCGCCAGCAGGGCGCCGAGGTGATCGAGATCCCGATCTACGATCCCGCCTGCAACTACCGCCTGACGCCGGCAGCCTTGAGGGCGCATGTCGATGAGCGCACGGCGATCATCTATCTCGTCGATCCCAACAATCCGCTCGGCATCCGCTATACGCGCGAGGAGATCGAGAGCTTTGCCGCGATCGCGCGCGATTGCGGCGCGCTGCTGGTGCACGACTGCACCTATCGCGATTTCGCCGACGGCCACACGCCGGCCCTTCATGTCGCCCCGAAAGGCTCGGTGGTCTCGACCAGCTTCTCGAAATGGCTCGGGCTTGCAGGCCTGCGGATCGGGGCGCTCGTCGCGGCGCCAGACCTGTTCGAGGAGCTGGCGCAGACCTCCACAAGCGTGCTCGGCGCCAGCGTCATCGCGCAGCGCGCGGCGCAGGCGGGGCTGTCGGTGAAGGCCGAATGGATGACGAAGGTCCGCGGCACCGATCGCGCCAACAAGGCGATGATCCAGGAGGCGGCAGCCGCGATCGAGGGCCTGGCGCTGCCGATCATGCCCTCGCACGGCAACTTCCTCGTGCTCGAAACCATCACGGCGGGCATCCGACCCGAAGCGCTGGTCGAATGCTATCGCCGCCAGGGCATCATGATCCGCCAGGGCACCTATCACACCCAGCGTTTTGGCGACCGCTTCGTCAAGATCAGCACCTCCGTGCCGCAAGGCTGGGTCGAAAAGCTGTGCACGCTGCTGCCGGAGATGGTCGCGCAGGCGCGCACGCTCAACGATCTGCCGCCGCAATTCTAGGGACGATGCCGATGACGATGATCACGACGAAGGACGGCGTGAAGCTCCATGTGGAAGAGGCCGGCGAGGGCACGCCGATCCTCTTCATCCACGAATTCGGCGGCAACCACGCAAGCTGGGAGCCGCAGCTGCGCTATTTCAGCCGGCGCCATCGCTGCATCAGCTACGCCGCGCGCGGCTATCCGCCGTCGGACGTGCCTGACAGCGTGGAGGCCTATTCGCAGGCGATCGCCGCTGATGATGCGGTCGCCGTGCTCGACGCGCTCAAGATCGATAGGGCGCATATCGTCGGCCTCTCCATGGGCGGATTCTGTACGGTGCATTTCGGCCTTCGCACGCCGGAGCGCGCTTTGTCGCTCACGGTGGCCGGCGCCGGTTATGGCTGCGAGAAGGAGTTCGAGGAGTATTTTCGCGGCGTCTCGCGCGAAGTCGCCGACAGTTTCGAGAAGCAGGGAGCGAAGGAGTTTTCCAGGATCTATGCGCTCGGTGCGAGCCGGGTGCAGTTCCAGAACAAGGATCCGCGCGGCTGGCAGGAGTTCGCCGATCGGCTCGCCACCCATTCCGACCGCGGCGCCGCCAACACGATGCGTGGCGTCCAGGCGCGGCGGCCGTCATTCTATGACCTCGAAGACGGCCTGAAGAAGATGATGGTGCCGACGCTGGTTATCGTCGGCGATGAGGACGACCATTGTCTGCAGCCCGGCATCTTCCTGAAGAAGACGATTCCCGCCTGCGGTCTCTCGGTCTTTCCCAAGACCGGCCACACGCTCAATCTCGAAGAGCCGGCGGCATTCAACGCACTGCTCGCCGAGTTCATTGCCCAGGTCGAGGCCGGACGCTGGCTGCCGCGCGATCCACGCGCGCTGCCGGGTCAGATCATGCGCACGAAGTAGCCGATGACGGGCAAGCCTCTGATCAACGCCGATCGGCTCTGGACCCGCTTGATGGCGCTCGCCGAGATCGGGGCGACGCCGGCCGGCGGGGTCAACCGTCAGGCGCTGAGCGACGGCGAGATGGCGGCTTGGCGCCGCGTCATCGGCTGGGCGCGCGAAGCGGGCTCGACGCCGTCAACGGATGCTGCGGGAAATCTGTTCCTGACCCTGGCCGGCCGCGATCGCGCCGCACCGCCGCTGCTGCTCGGCAGTCATCTCGATAGCCAGCCGACCGGCGGAAAGTTCGACGGCGCCGCCGGCGTGATGGCGGCATTGGAGGCGGTGGTCTCGCTGGCCGGGCAGGGCGACAAGCCCGCGCGCGATATCGTCGTCGTCGCCTGGATGAACGAGGAAGGCTCGCGCTTCGCGCCGGGCATGATGGGCTCGGAGGCCTTTACCGGTGAGCGCGACATGGACGCGATCCGCGCTGCGCGCGATGCAGACGGCATCAGTGTCGGCGAGGCGCTCGACCGCCTCCACCAGGCTTTTCCCGATATGCCGCGCCGGTCGCTCGGCTTTGCCGCCGGGGCCTATCTCGAATTACACATCGAGCAGGGACCCCTGCTGGAAGCGGCCGGCTGCACCATCGGTGTCGTCACCGGCATCCAGGGCAAGAAGACCTTTCAGGTCGTGCTCGAGGGTGCCGAGGGCCACGCCGGCACGCTGGCGCAGCAGGAGCGGCGCGATGCGCTCGCGGCTTTTGCCCGGATGGCGACCGCGCTGCATTCCGAGATCGGCACCATCGATGCCGACATCAAGTTCACCATCGGCCGGATCGCCGTCGTGCCGAACGCGCCGTCGGTGGTGCCGTCGCGCGTCAGCTTCAGCATCGATCTGCGTCACCCTGACAATGCGGTGCTCGACGCGGCCGGCGCGCGCATCAACACTCTTTGCCGAGAGAAGGCGCCGCCGTGCTCGGTTACTGTGACGCCGCTCGTCGATGCGCCGTCGAACGTCTTCGATTCGCGCCTACGTGCGAGCATCGCGAAGGCGGCGCGGGAGCAGGGGCACCCCGCCATGGACATCCTGTCGGCCGCCGGTCACGACGCGCGTCATCTCGCAAAAATCTGTCCGGCCGCGATGATCTTCATCCCGTGCCGCGACGGGGTGAGCCATGTCGAGCACGAATGGGCCGAGCCCGATCATGTCGCCGCCGGCGCCTCCGTGCTAGCGCAGGTGCTGCGCGAACTCGCATATCCGCCCGCGGCGGGGGCGTGAGGATGACGATGCGGAGCGTGGCCTCTCAGGATTATCGCGACGCGATGGCCTGTCTCGGTGCCGCCGTCAGTATCGTGACGACCGACGGCAGCGCGGGCCGCGCTGGGTTTACCGCATCTGCGATTTGCAGCGTCACCGACGATCCGCCGACGCTACTGGTCTGCATCAACCGAGCGTCTTCCGCCTATGCCAGCGTGACACGCAACAAGGCGGTCTGCGTCAACGTTCTCTCGGCGCGGCACGAGCCGCTGTCTCGCCTGTTCGGCGGCAAGGTGCCGGCCGAGGAGCGGTTCGCCGCGGCCACATGGTCGACGCTCGAGACGGGAGCGCCGCTCCTCGTCGACTGCACTGCTGCGTTCGATTGTCGGATCGCCCACATGGTCAATGTCGGCACGCACGACGTGCTGTTCTGTCGCGTGGTCGCGCTGCAGAGGTCATGCTATACGGATAGTTTGATCTATTTCGGCCGTGCTTACCACGCTGTTGGGACAGGCTCGGGCTGAGATCGGCGAATGGGGTTGATCCCACCCATTCGATCGCTATGGTCGCGCGGCTCTAGCCTTCGAACATCAGTGGTGCGCCGCAGCCTTCTGTCCGGAAGGACGGCTATTTGACCGAAGAGAATGCCGTCGGGGCCAGAATCTGGCTGACGATGTTGGCGATGATCTGGCCGTCCGCATGGGACTTGTTGCTCGCCTCGTGCCAATCCGGATCGGCCACGAACGCGCCCCATTTCTTTTCGCGTTCGGCGAGCGACTCCCAGGCCAGGAAATAGGTCAGCTCCTGGTTAGATTCGCCGATCATCGTGGTGAAGAACCCGGCCTGCTTGATGCCATGCTTCTCCCAGATCTTCAGCGTGGCAGTCTCGAACCGCTTCAGCAATGCCGGCAGGCGGCCGGGTACGCAGCGATACTGGCGCATTTCGTAGATCATTCTCGTTTCCTCTCTGAACAGTCCTGCGGTTATAATGACGGGCCATAACCCGTGAATGGCCCATCGTGTTCGGCGACAAGATGGCGATCGCGCTGCTCGAGCGCCTCACTCATGATTGCGACACGTGATTCCTCCGTAGCACTTGGTCATTCCCTGGATGTCCAGCCGGCATGCCTGGTCTGGCCCTCGGCCGGCGACCAGTCAGGGGCGAGGCGCCCGTTTCGATAAGCCTCGTCACCTGCGTGCTGCGTGAAGAGGACGGTGAACATCGCAGCAGGGACGGCGAGATGGGTTTCGCAGGCTTCGGTCAGTCTGCGAGCGAACCGCGTGCGCTGATCGACACTGCGTCCTGCCCTGATATCGAGCATTGCGAGCGCCACCGTCTCAATCGGCGCGAAGCCTGTGCGATAGAGATTATCGCACCCGAGCTCTACAAAGCCGATGTTCACTACCCCCGGCGGCGCCAGTAGTTCCTCGCAGTAGAGTTTGCCGATGACTTCAGCTGCCTTTCGCTTGGCTGCGGCTGGGTAATGTCCCGGAAGGTTCAGCTGAACATAAGGCATTGGTCCCCCTTGTGATCGCGCAGGTCTAGGCGAGCA
This sequence comes from Bradyrhizobium vignae, assembly GCF_900324035.1. Taxonomy (NCBI): domain Bacteria; kingdom Pseudomonadati; phylum Pseudomonadota; class Alphaproteobacteria; order Hyphomicrobiales; family Nitrobacteraceae; genus Bradyrhizobium; species Bradyrhizobium vignae. The sequence continues at coordinate 4,643,415 of NZ_LS398110.1, read as the reverse complement.
TGAGATGTGCAAGCTTGCGGGGCAGTCAGCATGGGCTGTGGCCAGTTTGCAGCTGATGGTAATTGCAGTCCACGCTTGTACTGAGGTATTCCGCAGCGAGGGCGCGCTATAGTGTCCGCGGGGCGACCTGCAGGGCACCTCACAGCGATCGTTACCATGCCTGGCATGTTTGCCTGCGCATGAACCTGCTCGGAATAGTGCCCAAGAGCCATGGCGCCACAAAGGAATGCTCGTCTCCACAGCATCTCTAACACGATCTCTCAGAGCTCGTCTCGCGTCAGGAACCATACTGGTCCTTCGAACGAAAGCGTGCCAACGGAAATTGTACAAAAAAGCTCCAGTCTGTGCGCTATGCGCACAAGGCGAATGGACCGTGCTCCTACGGCAGCATCGACGAAAGCTCGCCCGCCATCCCCTTCAGCTTGGAGACAAATTCTCCAGCCAGTTTTTCCCTGTTGGCGCGCGCCGAGCTCGTGCTCGCATTGAGCGTCGCGACGACAAGACCGGCTCGATTGAACACCGGAACCGAGACGCTGACTAAACCGTCCTCCAGCTCTTCGTAGTTGATGCAGTAGCCCTTCACCTTGCTCTCGACGATCAGCGAAAGAATCTCGCGCTTGAGCATGACCGTGTGCCGCGTGTGGCGGACGATCCTGGTCCGCGCCAGCAGCCGCTCCACTTCGACGCGTGGCTTGTAGGCGAGCAACACGCGTCCGGATGCGGAGGAGAACGCCGGCAGTCGCATGCCTGTCGTGACGACGTAAGACAGTCGCCGGCCGGGAATGTCGGATCGCGCGACGAATACGACTTCAGCTTCGTCGAGCACGGCGAGTGAGACTGTCTCGCCGATCGAACGGGCGAGCTGGTCTAGAAATGGTTGCAGGGAAGCGCCGAAACCGGCGGACGACAGAAACGAGTAGGCGAGCCGGAGCACGCGCGTTGTCAGCTCGAAGCGACGCTCATGCAGGCGAGCGAAGCCAAGCTCCACCAGCGTAAGGAGGAGGCGACGCGCCACCGCCCGGTCCATCCCGGTACGTTCGGCGACCTGCGCCAGCGTCATGGCCCTGTTCTCGGCGCCGAACGACTGGATGACCGCAAGTCCGCGCGCAAAAGCCGTTACGAAATTCCGGTTCAGTTTCTCCTCCGCAATCGGCCGACAATACCGCGGTTTCGACGATGCCATCGATCAGATCTCCACTGCTGTGCGTATAGCGCACACTTTGGCACGAAAACGCACAGTTCGCCCTAGCGTCCAGTCTCGGCCTGCGCACATAGTCCGGATAAGAACACGGGCGTTGAACACGCGAGCGAAGGGAAGGAGCGCCATGACATCGGCAGTAGCGAGGTGTTGCAAAGGGCCGGCCGGCTTCCGCCGGTCTGCTCGGGTGATCATTTTGATATCGTGGTAGCCGGCGGGGGTGCTTCGGGTCTAATGGCGACGGTGTCTGCCGCCAGGCAGGGTGCACGCGTCCTCGTCGTGGAAACATCCGGCTGCTTCGGTGGCGCCGGCACAACGTCGATGGTGGCGCAGTGGCTCGGCTTCTACAATGGCGAGACATGCGCTGTCGGCGGCCTGCCCATGGAATTCGCCGAGCGGGTGATCGCCCGGGGCGGATCCAACGGCTTTGAAAACTACGTGCTGGCGGAAGCCACCGTGCGTCCCCTTCACCTCAAGCGCCTTCCGTTCAATCCCGAAATCGTAAAGCTCGTCGCCGATGAGCTCGTCCTGGAGAGCGGGGCGTCTGCATTGGTTCATGCCCGGATTTGCGGCGCCTCCCGAGACGACGACCGTGTGACCGGGGTGCAGATCGAAACGTCCGGCGGACGGCTCAACGTGGGGGCGAGCTGCTTTATCGACGCGACCGGGGATGCGGTCGTTGCGCGCCACGCAGGAGCGCCACTGGCGGACGTACAGGCAGGTCGGCACCGCATGGGAATGAGCCTCGTCTTTCGATTGTCCCACGTCGATGTCGCTCGCTTTCGCGCCCTCTCAAGGCAGGAAAAGCGCGCGATTGCTCTCGAGGGCATGGCCACAGGTGAGCTGTTCTGGGATGTCCTGTCCGTCTCGCCGGTCGGCACGTCTGACGCCATCTGCCTGATGAGCCATCTGGATGGGCTCGATAATCTCGACCCCAACGATCTGACCAGGGCGGAGTTTATCGGACGCTATCAGGTCAGTCGCATCGCCAGCTTCCTCAAGCGGAGAATGCCGGGATTTGCAGCTTGCGAGCTGGCTGGAATTGCAAGCCATGTCGGCGTGCGAGAAAGCGTTCGGCTGGTCGGCGACTACCTGCTTACGGAACAGGATGTGGTCGGTGCCACACCGTTCGAGGATGCGGTAGCGCTGGGCTGCGGTCCCTTGGATGTGCATGAGGAAGATGGCAAGCTCCGGCTCTTCATGCCGGCGCAGCCGTTCGAGATTCCAGCGCGCAGCATGACCTGCATTTCGGTCAGGAATCTCGTCGTCACTGGTCGGGCCATCTCGGCGACCCGCGAGGCGAATGGGGCGATCCGGCACCAGGCCACGGCCATGGCACTGGGCCAGGCCGCCGGCCACCTCGCGGCGCATGCCGGGGCGTACGGCTGGGACGTGCGGGCGTTGCCGCACGGGACTGTTCAGAAGAGTCTGACTGCAGCAGGGGCCCTGCCGTCGCGTGGCCATCTGCCGCCGGCAACTGCCGTTAGCTGAGCGGATGATCGAGACCAATACCATGCGCACAGCGCCCCGCTTGACCAAGCCGGCCGGGGCGGATCTCGACACGATCTACGTGAGTTGCGAAGCGCCTGCAATGGCGGCGATCGACCCGTTCCGGGCGCGTGCACGACAACAACAGGGTTGGCGCTTCCAGGCCATCCCCTCGTCGCACGCCTGCATGGCGACCGCGCCGGAGCTGACCGGCAAGACACTGGAAAGGGCCGTCCCATGAATGTCGTTGCGAACACGCGACCGCGCGTTGCACAGGATGATGCGACAAGTGCATCTACGGGGGGCGCCAATGCAGGGGTTGGCGCGTCAGCAACGGCTCCGGCCGAGCCGAAAGGTTCGGTTGGTTCTTATCGATGGGTGGTCCTTTCGGTCGTTTTTGCCGCTTTCCTGGTGACCTTCCTCGACCGGCTGGCATGGGCGAATGCCAATCTCATGGCCAGCAAATCACTGGACATTCCGGTCGCAACACTCGGCCTGTACGTGACGGCCTTCTACACCGGCTACGTGATCGCGAGCGGCCTTGCAGGCTTCGTAACCGACCGTATCGGATCGCGGCTGATGCTGTTTTTCGCGCTCGCGCCGCTTGCCGCGTGCACGTTTCTGTTCGGGTTGACCAGTTCATTCGCGATGGGGCTCGTACTGCAGGCCCTGATGGGCCTGTTCGCCGGCGCGGACTATGCTGCTTGCGTCAAGGTTGTCGCCGATTGGTTCGGCCGAACCGAGCGCGGCAGGGCGCTTGGTCTGTTTTCGACGGCGCCGTCGATCGGTGTCGCCGCCGCAAACGCGATCTTTCCGATGCTGCTGGGCGTCGTCGGCTGGCGCGCGCTCTATTGGGGCCTCGGTGGCCTCACGGTACTCGTTGCCGTGATCTGCCTGTTCCTCTTGACCGACTTGACGCCGGCGGGGGCCGGCGAACGCAACTCGAAGACGCCCGATCAGGTGACATGGCGCCGCGGATTTGCAGCACTGTGGGCCGACAGGAACCTCGTTCTGATCGCGCTTGCCGGCTTCGGTGCCAATTGGGGTACGTGGGGATTTGCGTTCTGGGCGACCGCGCTGATGATCCGGGGCTATCAGCTCAGTCCAGTGGATGCGGGCGCGATCGCCCTGATCTTTGGTATCGCGGCTGCAGTCTCAAAGCCCCTCTATGGACTGCTCTCGGACATGCTTGGCGGCAAGCGCCGCAATCTTGTCATCTGCGACCTTCTCGCGTTCGCCGCGATGCTGATCGTATTCGGTATGATGCACACGAAAAGCGGATTCCTGATCGCAGCGCCGCTCCTTGGGTTGACTGCCGTGGTCTACAGCCCGCTGCTTGCCGCAATGATCACCGAGAGGGTCGACATGCGGATGACGGCGACCGCGACCGGTATGATCAATGCTCTCTGGCAGCTCGGAAGCGTGATCGTTCCGAGCGTTGTTGGCGTGGTGTTCGCGGCAACCGGCTCGTTTGCGGCGGCCTTTGCTGTCCTCGCGGCAGGACCCCTCATCGGAACCTTGTGCATGCTTGCGGTCCACGAGCGATGATCAGCATGTGTTGACCAGAAGACACGCTGCAAAGGATTCCAAGGCCGGGATCAGACGGGCAGGGCTCCTCCGCGGCGCAATCGATGTTCGACGGATCCGTATCAAGCGGTCATCTTAAGACAATTCAATACGTTGCGCGCCCTCCGGAAAGATCGAAGACGGCGCCGGTCGAGAACGAGCATTCATCGGAGGCGAGCCAGGCGACCAGCGCGGCGACTTCCTTCGGCAGGCCTGCGCGTCCGAGCGGGATCTTTGCCAACACGTTCCGATAGGCTTCCTCCGTCATCTGCTTGACGAGATCGGTGGCGATCACGGCAGGTGCAATGGCGTTGACGCGAATTTCGGTACCGGCCAGCTCCTTGCCGAGAGATTTCGTTAGCGCGATCACGCCGGCCTTTGCCGCGGAATAGCCGGTCATGCTGGCATTGCCTTCCTTGCCCGCGATCGAGGCCAGGTTGACGATGCGGCCACCGTTTTGCTGTCGCATCGGTGTGATGGCGGCCTTGCAGCAGAGGAAGGTGCTGGTCAGGTTCACGTCAAGAACACGCCGCCAATCGGCAAGGCTGTACTGCTCGATATTGACCGTGGGGCCGGTGATGCCGGCGGCATTGACAAGAACGTCGATGCGGCCGTGTCGCGCAAGGAGGCGCGCCATCGCCTCGTCGACGGCGGTCTCGTCGGTGAGATCGACCCGTTCATCTGCCTCATCCGCGACATCCCAGACGAGCACTTTGGCGCCATCGGCTACAAGCCGTTCGCGAACCGCCCGGCCGATGCCGCCGCAGCCGCCCGAAATGACGGCGATGCGACCTTCAAAATTGAGCCCGGTCATGCGCTCGCCGTCCCCCTTGCCGCGTGCGCGACGGTCGTCTTGGCTGCGGCCAGCGCCCGCCGTGCCCATTCCTCCGCTCCGAGCTTCGGAAGCCACTCGTCGTTAGGAATCTCGAGACTGAGCGGAAGATCGTCCGGCAGCGCGCGGACGATCCCGGCGAGATCGATGCCGCCGTCGCCCGGCAGAAGCCGCGCGCAGCGCGCGGTGTGGATCAGCTCGTCATTGCTGGTGGGGATGCCGGCGGGTGCATCGCAGAGCTGGGCGTAGCTCAGCAAGTCGTGCGGCAGGCACGCGATATCGGCGAGAGTGGTCGCGGAGCGCGCGGCGTGCAGCGCGTCGACCAACACGCGGCCGTTGGGCTCATTGGCGTTGGTCACGATCCGCAAAGCCTCCTTGGCGTTCTTCACCGCTGTCCATGGCATGAATTCGAGATCGGCGGTGAGGCCGTAAGGCGCGGCGGCGCGGCAGAAGTTTGCGAACGACTCTGTCAGCCGCGCTTCGTCTGGATCGTCGCCAGCGACCAGAATCGCGCGCGCATTCAGCCGTCCGGCCGTGTCGAGAAAGGACGCGAAGCGCTCCGGCTCGAAATCCACCCCCAGTCGTGCGATCTCGACGTCGAACACTGCAACTCCCGTATCGTCGATGCGCCGGATGGTTTCGCGCAGCATGGCTGCATCGGTGGTGAGCGGTGAGAAGTCGCCGCCCGGCGCCGCAGGCGCGATGCGAACCCCGATCGCCTGGTAGCCGAGCTTGGCGGCGAGGACCAGCGCATCCGGGGGCGCCATTGGCGCCGAAGTGAGGTAAGCGAGTGAATAGATGTGCGGCATGATCGTCGCCTCAGGCCAGCGGAGAGATTGCCGTTGGCAGTGCAATGATCGAGCGCATGTCGCCGGTCAGCCAGTCGGGTCCGCCCTTCGGCGGCCAGATGCCATTGGCAACGGACTCGGCGCGCACCGCGGCGCGGGCATCCAGGCTGGCGAACGGCCAGATATGAGTGAAGCGTGGCGGCCCGTCGAGCGCATACATTGCGATCGAGAGCGGCGACAGCTTGCCGCGCTCGGGCATGGCTGCTTCCCATGCCGCGATCGTCGGAGGAACGCCGCCGTGCTTGAGACGATAGGTGCGGATCTCGTAGACGCTGCCGTACTTGCCCGGCGCGAGCGGCGGCAGGAACGGAAACGGCGCATAGGTATCGAAGCTCATCCCGGTGATGGCGTCGCCGGCTCCGAAGGGATTTGTCGTACGCAATGCACGCTCGCGCTCGGCGCGCCACGCCTCGTGATCGCTGAATGAGCGCAGCACCAGGAGCTGGTTGAGCTCGCCGATCTCGCTGGCCCAGCAGCCGAGCAGCGTGCCATTGGCGCCCGATGCGCTGACGTAGTCGCCGATGCCGGCCACGGCCTTGGCCGCGGTGCCGAGTTTCACCGTCAGGGTTGCGATCTCGTAGAGCATGTTCTTCTCCATGCGGTCAGGCCGCGGCCGACCGGTTGTTCGCGAGTGGAATTCCGCCGGCATGGTGCGCGGCGATGTAGCCGAAGGTCATGGCTGGGCCGAGCGTAATGCCGCCCGACGGATACCGCCCGGCCATGATGCTCGCCATGTCGTTGCCGACGGCGTAGAGGCCGTCGATCGGCGTGGCCTGCCCATCGAGCACGCGGGCATATTCGTCGGTGGCGAGGCCTGCGAACGTGCCTAGACTGCCGGCCACGATCTTGACCGCATAGAACGGGCCGGATTCGATGGGCGCGATGCAAGGATTTGGCAGATGCGCCGCATCACCCTGCACGCGATTGTAGGGCGCCTCACCGCGCCCGAAGGCGGGATCTTCACCGCGGGCGGCGAAGCGATTGTAGTGCTCGATCGTCGCTACGAGTCCGTCGGCGGAGATGTTGCAGGCCCGCGCGAGCGCTGCGATGGTCGCGCCCCGCTTCAGATAGCCGTTGCGGATCCAGGGCGCGACGGGGAAGGGCGGGGGACGCACGCGGCCAAGACCGTAACGCTTGAGGAACTTTGCGTCGCAGATCGCCCAGGCTTCGGCCGGCGTGCCTTTCGGCGTGGCGGCAAACAGCGCCTTCATCACGTCATGATAGGAATCGGCCTCGTTGGCAAACCGCGTCCCGTCGCTGCGCACCATGATCAGCCCGGGCTTGGCGCGCTCGATCAGATGCGGGAAGTGAGCGAACGAGCCGTCGCGATGCGGTACCAGCGACACGGGCGCCCAGGCCCCTGCATCGGAGAGATCGGTCCGCAGCCGCCCGCCGACGGCTTCGCCGAGGCGGATGCCTTCGCCGGTGTTGCTCGCGGGTGCCGCCGACCAATGCTCGTGGCCGGTCGGGGCATGGGCAAACAGCGCAGCCTTCCGTTGCGCGTCGTGCGGAAAGCCTCCACAGGCGAGCACGACGCCGCGGCGCGCGCGAATCTCGACCGTCGTCCCGTCGCGCCCAGCGCGGGCGCCCACGACGCGAGCCCCCTCCCGCAGCAACGATTGCGCGGGTGTCCCCGGCATGATGCGGACGCCGAGGCTATCGGCGGATTTCAGCAGCCGTGCCACCAGGGCATTGCCGTTGACGAGATGCATGCCGCGACCGAAGCGCAGCAGATCGAGCATATGCCGCGCAAGCCGGCGGGCGACGTGGAAGAACGAGGTCGGAGACGAGCGGGCATTGAGGAAATGCCTGAGATCGGCGCCGGAGGCGATGCCCATTCCGAACGGGGCGACTTCATCCAGAGGCGGCTTGAGATCGCGGATACGAGGGCCGAGCTCGCGGCCGTCGATCGGCGCGGCGCAGACCGAGCGGCCGCCCGTCACCGCACCCGGACTCCTGCCGTGAAAATCCGGAATCTGATTGCCGTCGATGAAGGCCAGATGGGTTTCGCGCCGGAAGAACTCGACCATGCGCGGACCTTGCTCGAGGAACATCTCGACCCGGCTCTCGTCATAGCCGTCCGCGAGTTCGTGCCGCAAATAGAGTCTCGGTTGCTCGGGAGGCTCGACGATGCCGGCGGCTTTCGCCAGCGGATTGCCCGGGATCCACATCCAGCCGCCCGACCAGGCCGTGGTCCCGCCGAGCTGCTCTTCTTTCTCGATCAAAATGACGTCGAGACCGAGCGAGGCGCCGGTGACCGCCGCCGCCAGGCCGCCCGCGCCCGAGCCGATGACGAGCAGATCGCAGTCGAGATTGTGGTCGCCTGTCAAATCAGCCTCCGGATCACGCTGCGCGCCGTGCCTGGGCCGCGCCGACGGCGTGCCGCACTGCGCGGTAGGCGAACGTGATGGCAGGACCGATGGTGATGCCGGGCCCGGGATAGGTGCCGCCCATGATCGAATTGGCCTCATTGCCGCAGGCATAGAGGCCCGCGATCGCAGTGCCGTCGGCGCGCGTGACCTGCGCCCATTCGTTGATGACGAGACCTGTGGCCGCCCCGATGTCGCCGGGATAGAGCCGCACGGCATAGTAGGGCGCGGTCGAGATCGGACCCAGCGTCGGATTGGGCCCGATGGATGCATCGCCATTGACGCGGTGATAGGCCGTGGTGCCGCGGCCGAAGTCGGGATCGACGCCGCTTGCGGCATAGCGGTTCATCGCCGCGATCGTCGTTTCGAGACTGGCCGCCGGCACGCCGATCCTGGCGGCGAGGTCGGCGATACTGGCGCCTTCCATCAGGTAGCCGTCGGCAAGATAAGGCGTGAGGTCGCGCGTGCCCATCCGCACCATGCCGAGACCGTATTTCGAGAGCCCGACCGCGTCGGTGATGATGAAGCAGGGGATGCACGGCACCTGCTTGTTGTGCTCGAACATCGCGCGTCCGAACAGGTGATAGGAGACGGATTCGTTGACGAAGCGTCGTCCCGTCTGATCGACACAGACCGTCCCGGGCTTGCTACGATCCATGACGAAATGCGGGAAGCTCGCCGTGCTGCCGTCAGCGCGCTTGCGGATCGAGACCGGCGCCCAGAAGGCGTTGTCGAGATTGCCCTCGCCAAACCGGGCGCCAAGCCGCAATGCGATGTCCTGCATGGCGCCGGTATGTCCCGGCGCCGAAGGGCTGTACGTTTCGCCCTGGGGCAATAGCTCGGCGCGGCGTCGCGGATGCCGGTTGAATCCGCCGGCCGCGAGCACGACGCCGTTGGTGGCCGCGACGCGGCGGGTCGTGGCGCCCGATTTGAGGATCGCGCCGGTGACGGTGCCGTTCTCGCTCACGAGATCCTGGACCTCGGTCCGGATCAGGATCTCGACGCCGCGCGCATTCAGAGACGCCAGGAAACGACCGATCAATGCGTTGCCCATCACCAGGCGCGAGCCGCGCCGGCCCCTGAGCCGATCGCCGGCATAATGTGCGAGGATCTTGATAGCGTGAGCCGCGGAGCGCGCCGATTTCCTGATCGCGAGCAGGTGGCCGATGTCGGTGCGGTCGACCATCATGCCGCCGAAGATCGTGAACTCCGGGATCGGCGGGCGGATCTTGTCGAGGTCGGGTCCGAGGCTGCGGCCGTCGAACGGCACCGGCTCGAGCGCCCGGCCGCGCATGGTGGCGCCCTCGAACTGCTGCTCGTAATCGGGATGGGTGGCGTAGGGGCGGAACTTGACCACGCTGTTGGCTTCGAGCGCCGCAATTGCTTCCGGCGCGCTGTCGAGAAAGGCCTCGCGCATCGACGGGGCGGAATGATTGCCGACGACGCCGTCGAGGAACTTGCGCGCCTTGTCCCGGCTGTCGTGGGGGTTGACGCTCCTGGAATGGTGGGAGTTGGGCACCCACGTGGTTGCCGCCGACAGCGCGCTGGTCCCGCCGACATATTCGGTGCGCTCGACCAGGAGGACCTTGCGCCCTTCGATTGCGGCGAACAGGGCGGCTGCCATCCCGGCGGCACCGGAGCCGATCACGACCAGATCGTAGGGCGCGCCGTCGGAAATCTCGTTGATGTTCCTGAACATGGCGGTTACCTCGAGCTGTCGCTTTGAAGCAGGAAATCGACCATCGAGCTCTGCAGCGCGTTGTACATCTCGCTGCCCGTCGACGTCTTGCAGCCGAGACGGCGCGCTGCTTCAACGAGCGGCGAGATCACAGGGCTTGTGATGACGCAGCCGACGAACGTACGTTCGTTGAGCTTTGACACGTCGAGCGGCAGCGGATCGCCGGCCTTCATGCCGAGCGGCGTCGCGTTGGCGACGAGATCGAAGCCGGACGGATCGGCGGAGCCCGGGCCGATCTCGGCCTTACCCAGCGTCTTCAGCTTTCCGATCAGCTGGTCGCGCCGGGCCACATCATTGTCGTGGATGGCGAGGGTGCGTACGCCGGTTTCGACCAGTGCCATGGCGATCGCCGACCCGGCTCCGCCGGCGCCGACCAGCAGGGCGCGCTTGCCGGCCGGATCGTAGCCGCTGGCGCGCACCGCCCCGACGAAACCCAGCCCATCGACATGATCGCCATGCCACCCCCCCTCGCGGCGCCGCCGCATGATGTTGACAGATCCGAGCAGGCGGGCGCGGTCGGTCGCGCTCGAACAGAATTCGTAGCAAGCGAATTTGTGCGGGACCGTGACGATGACGCCGTCGAGGTTGCGGATCTCGGTCGCGGTCGTCAGCAGTGCTTTCAGGTGGTCGTTGTCGATCTGCACCGGCACCAGGATGGCGTCATAGCCGCGGTCGACGAAAGCCTGCGTCACACCGGCAGGCGATTTCACCTGGGCGATGGGATCGCCGACGATGATGTTGAGGCGCGTTGCGCCGGTCAGGTTCAGGCTGATCATTGTTGTTCTCTTCTCGGTTAGGCTGCTCCGCGGGCCTGTGCCGTCTCGGCTTGGACCACGCCGAGCAGGCGCGCCTGCAACTCATGATCCCGCTCCAGGATCTCCGCGTCGCCGGCAAAGGCGATCTGGCCGTTCACCAGCACGTAGGCGCGGTCGACGATCGGCAGCACGGTCTCGGCGTGGTGCTCGACGATGACCATGGCGACCTTGCCGCGCAGCTTGACGAGCGCGTCCATCACTTCCTTGACCACGGCCGGCGCGAGGCCCTCGAATGGCTCGTCGAGCAGGATCAGCTTGCTCGGCACGACGAGGGCGCGCGCGATCGCGACCATCTGCCGTTCGCCGCCCGACAGCATTTCGGCCTTCGCGGACCGGCGCTCCCGCAAGCGCGGGAACAGCTCAAACACCTCCGCAAGCCCGAGGCCGCCCGGCCGCGCGGCAAGCTGCAGATTTTCGGTGACGGTGAGGTTGGGGAACAGCCGGCGTCCCTCGGGGACCAGCGAGATGCCGAGGCGATTGATCTCGTAGGGCTTGAGGCGCGCGAGCGGCGTTCCTTCGAGCGCGATGCTGCCGCCGGAGATGGCGAGCGTACCACTGAGGCTGCGCAGTAGCGTGGTCTTGCCGACGCCGTTGCGGCCGAGCAGGGCGACGGCCTCGCCGGCATGAACGGCGAGATCAACCGCCTCGAGGACCGTGCTGCCGCCGTAGCCTGCCGACACCGCATTTGCCGCGAGCAGCAGCGGGGCCTTGGCGTGGGCCATCCGCTCGATTGCGGGCGGCGGCGACTGGCTGCCATCCCTGGCGGCGCCGAGATAGGCCGCGACCACGTCGGGGTTGGCGGCGACCTCCGCTGGCCTGCCGTCGGCGATCATCCGGCCCTGGTGCAGAACCGAGATGCGGTCGGAGATCGCGAGAACGCGGTCGATGTCGTGCTCGATCAGGAGCACGCCATGCGTTTGCGTAAGCTTCCGGATCAGATCGGCGACGATGACACGATCGGCCTCGGCGAGGCCGGCGAGCGGCTCGTCGAGCAGCAACAGCCTGGATTCGATTGCGAGCGTAATGCCGATCTCCAGCAGCCGTTTCGCCCCGTGCGGAAGGTTGACACAGGGTTCGGCCGCGACATCCGCGAGGCCGACGGCATCGAGGATCGACCAGGTCCTGGCGTTGGTCTCCTCGAGAGCATAGGCATCTCGGAGCAGCCGGCCCGATCCCTTGCGCTGGGCCTGTACGGCAACCCGGACGTTCTCGAACACGGTCAGGTTCTGGAAGATCGACAGGATCTGGAACGAGCGCCCGATCCCGAGTCTTGCGCGAACATGCATCGGCAGGCGGGTGATGTCGCGGCCGTCGAACACGATGCGTCCGCCGCTCGGCTTAAGCGCGCCGGACAGCATGTTGAAGAACGTCGTCTTGCCGGCGCCGTTCGGCCCGATGATGCTGTGGAGCACGCCGCCATGGATGTCGAGGTCGATGCTCTTCGCCGTCACCAGGCTACCGAAGTTCTTGCTCAACCCGATGGTCTGCAGCAGCGGCTTGCCACGGTGGAGCCCGCTGGCGCTGCTCGCGAAGGGCGCAATGACGTCGGGACGCGGCGGAATATCGGCACGCACCAGCGTCCAGCGCTGGCGGCCGAACAGCCTTTGCCACAGGCCCTGGATTCCTTCCGGCGAGGTCAGCGCGAACAACATCAGGATCGGCGCGAAGATCAGCCACCAGTTTTCGGTGATCGCGGACAGGCGGTCCTCGAGCAGGATGAAGGCGATCGCGCCCCACAGCGGCCCGAGCACGTGATGCACGCCGCCGAGCACGGTCATCAGAAGGGAATCGCCGGCGTGCTGCCAGCTCAGATTGTTGGCATACACGCCTTCGAGCATCAGCGTGAGCAGGCCGCCGCCGAAGCCGACGAAGGTGCCAGTCAGGATCAGGGCGCCATGGCGGAACCGGTGGACGTCATAGCCGAGGCTGCTCGCCCGCTGCTCGTTGTCGCGCAGTGCCTGCAGCACGCGGCCGAACGGCGAGTGCGCGATCCGCCACATCAGCCAGATGCAGAGCACGGTGGCCGCGACCACGAAGACGTGAAACGACCACGGCCCGGCAAAGCTCGTGCGATAGACGCTCTGCAGGCCGTTCTCGCCGCCGGTCACCGCGGTCCATTTGAAGGCGATCTCGAAGGCGATCTGGGAGAAAGCCAGGGTCAGGAGCGAGAAGTACAGTCCCCTGCGGCGCAGGATGATGGCGCCGATCACGAGCGCCAGCAGGGCGGAGAAGGCCGTCGCAAGCAGCAGCGAGACGAGATCGTTGCCGTAACGGCCGAGGATGAAGAAGGCCGCCGCATAGCTCGCGCAACCGAAGAACACCGACGCACCGAACGGGACGAGGCCGGTATAGCCGACGAGAAGGTTCACGCCGGCGCCGTAGAGCGTATAGATCGCGATCTGCGTGATCAGTGAGATCGGCGCGCCGAGCAGGGACCACACGGCCGTCAGTGCGGCGAGAACGAGCGCTGTGACGAGCGCCGGATGGCGCAACATGGCGAGATGTCTCACTCGAACCTCTCCCAGCGTTCACCGAACAGCCCGCGCGGGCGGATGAGGAGAATGGCAGCCATCAGGATGTACATGGCCGCGCCCGACCATTCCGGCTGGAACTGGATGGTCATCGCGGTGGTGATGCCGACCAGGAGGCCGGCGACGACAGCGCCGAGAAACGATCCGAGGCCGCCGATGGTGACGATCACGAAGGCCGGCATGATCGCGCCGGCGGCCATCGAGGGCGTGATGGTCCACAGCGGAGCGGCGAGCAGTCCGCCGAGGCCGGCGAGCAGGCAGCCGATGCCGAAGACGCCGCTGAAGACGATCGGCAGATTGATGCCGAGCAGGCCCACCATCTCCGGATCGCGCGATCCTGCGCGGATGATCCGGCCGTAGGGCGTGTAGGCGAGGAAGGCCCAGAACGCGACGAGCACCGCCGCGGTCGTGACCAGCACGAACATCCGGTATCTGGTGATCAGGATCGGGCCGTATTCGACGAAGCCGGCCAGGAATTTCGGTGCGGCGAAGGGCACGGGCGCGCCGCCGAAGACCAGCCGCAGCACGGCCTCCGCCAGCAGCGCGAGCGCGAAGGTCAGGATCAGGCCGAGCAGCGGCTCCTTGCCGTAGAGATGCCGGATCAGGGTCATCTCCACGATCACGCCGATGATGCCGGTCAACAGCGGTGCGGCGAGTGCGGCCCACCAGCCGAACTCCCGGCTCAAGGCGTAGGCGAGATACGCGCCGACGGCGAAGAAGGCCCCATGCGCGAAATTGACGATGCCGAGCATCCCGAAAATGATCGAGAGCCCGATCGCGATCAGAACGTAGAGAAAGCCGAGCACCAGGCCATTGACGGCTTGCGAGAGGATCATGTCGAGCATGGCGACATCCGTTTCGGATCGGGCGAGGCGATGGCGCAGGCGCGGGGCCTGCGTCACGGCCTCATTCCAAGGGAAGGAAGGCTCAGAGAGTGTCCATCTTGCAGGCGCTGTCGCCGGCAGAGCCGAAGGCCTTGGCGAGATCCTCCGACGTCTTCGGCAACTCGGCCTTGACGTCGAAATAGTCCCATTTGTCCGTGATCTTGGGATGGATGCCGGCGACCAGCAGCCGGCTCGTCATTTGATGATCGAAATCGCGGTAGCCGATATCCAGGTCGCCGCGGCGATACGTCCAGCCCTCGAGCGCCTGCACGATGGCAGCAGGCTCGGTCGATTTCGCCATCTCGATGGAATCGAGAAGGCTCTTCATGCCGAGCCAACCCATCCAGGCCTTGTCAGCCGCCGGCCTGTTGTATTTCTTCTCGTAGGCGGCGGCCATCGCCTTTTCCTCGGGCGAATTGTTCGGATTCTTGTACCACCAGGTGATGGTATAGAGCCCGTCCGCCGCTTCGGGACCGACGCCCCAGAGGTCGGTGTTGCCGACCGAAATCTCGGCAAAGGGAATCTTGCCTTTCATGCCGAGCTCGTTCCACTGCTTGAGGAAGGTGGTGAGATCGCTCGCGGCGATGCCGCCGATCACGACGTCGGGCTTGGCGGCGCGGATCTTCAGGATGAACGAGGAATAGTCCGGCGTGCCGACCGGGACCTCGTCGGCGCCGACCACGGTGCCGCCATTGGCTGTGATGTAGTCGGTGAAGGCGCGCTTGATGTCCTGGCCGAACGCGTAGGATGCCGTCAGCAGGTACCATTTCTTGCCGATCGAGGCGCAGTAGGGCGCGAGGATGCGCGCGTGCACGTCGACGGGAGGCTGAAGGCGGAAGGTGTACTTGTTGCAGGACTTGCCGGTGAGGTCGCCGGTGGCGGCATTGGCAGCGACGTAGGGGATCTTGGCCTTCTTGGCCACCGAGGAGATCGCTAGCGCGAAGGAGGACAGCGCGCCGCCGACCATGCCGACGACCTTCTGCTCGCCGACAAGACGCTCCGCGCTCTGCTGCGCGCCCTGCGGATTGGGCTCGTCCAGCCAGACGATCTCCGCGGGCCGTCCCAGCAGCGTGTTGTTGCGCTGCTCCAGCGCGAGCATGCCGCCCTGGGCGAGATATTCGGCCTGGTCGACGATCGAACCGGTCTTCGCCCAGATCATTCCGATCTTGATCGGCTCGGCCGCGGCCGCATTGCCGATATAGGGCATGCCGAGGCGTGAGGCCGCGAGTGAGGTTGCGCCGAGGAGCAGGCCGCGACGGCCGATGCGCAAGCCCGTCATGGCCGATGTCGTCTTCCGATCCGTCATTTGTTTCCTCCCGTTCCGACATGCGCCGGTCGCTGCCGGCGGGCCGTGCAAGCGGCTATTGAGCCTGCCGTACCACAACTGGAATCGAATTCCAATATCAAAGATCAAAAACTGGAATCCCATTCCAATTCCAGACATGGCGTGCTAAGAGCCGCCTCGGAAGCAACGGCAATTCGTGAGGACGCAGATGACAGAGGTCGCGGTGGCGGTGATCGGAGCCGGCGCAATCGGACGGGCCCATTGCGAGACGATCCGCCGTTCGACGAGCTGCCGGCTCGTCGCAATCGCCGAACCCGCTGCCGCGGGAAGGGCTTATGCAGAAGGCCTTGGCGTGCCCTGCTACAGCGATGCGCGCGATCTGTTGGAGGCGGTGAAGCCGCAGGCGGCGATCATCGCCACGCCGAACGCGACCCACCGCGCGTTTGCGATCGCCTGCATCGAGCGCGGCATCGTGGCCCTGGTCGAGAAGCCCGTCGCCAGCACGCTAGCCGACGCGGCGGCGATTGCGGCGGCCTCGGAGCGTGCGGGCGTGCCTGTTCTGGTCGGGCACCACCGGCGCCACAATCCGATCGCACGCCGGGCGCGTGCAATGATTGCCGAGGGCGCGCTCGGCCGCCTGACCAATGCGACGGTGCTGGCAACCTTCTACAAGCCGCCGGATTATTTCGACGTGGTATGGCGTCGCGAGGCGGGGGGCGGCCCGGTGTTGATCAACCTCATTCACGAGATCGACCTGATCCGGCATCTCTGCGGCGAGATCGCCTCCGTGCAAGCCGTCACGTCCAACGCGGTGCGCGGCTTCGAGGTCGAAGACTCCGCGGCGATCCTGCTCCGCCTTGCCGGTGGGGCGCTGGTGACGCTGAGCCTCAGCGATACCGCGGCGAGCCCGTGGAGCTGGGATCTTGCCAGCGGCGAGAGCCCGAATTATCCGCCGCAGCCGGCTATGGTGCAGACGCATTTCCTCTGCGGCACCGATGGCGCGCTGGCGCTGCCGACGCTGGAACATTGGCACTACGCCTCGGCCAAGAGCTGGTTTGCTCCGATCTCGCGCGACGAGATTGGCCTCACGCGCGGCGATCCCTATCTTGCGCAGATCGATCATCTGGCGCGGGTGGTCCGCGCCGAAGAAGCGCCGCTGATCACGGCGCGCGACGGCATGCTGACCTTGCGGGCCACGATGGCGGTTCACAAAGCCGCCGAAACCGGTCAGATAGTGCGACCTGATCAGGAGATGCAATTGTGAATCAGGATGCTGCCTTGATGTTGAAAAACCCGGATCCCGCCGAGGCGCCGAGTGGGCTGTTGGAGCGGACGCTCGGCGTGCTCGAGCTGCTCGCGACCAATGCCCATGGCATGCAGCTGTTCGAGATCGCCGATTCGCTGCACATTCCGCGCAGCGCGACCCATCGCGTGCTGACGAGCCTGATCGAGCATGGTTACGTCAGGCAGGAGCGCGAGCAGGGCGCCTACCAGCTCACCGCCAAGATCGCCTCGCTCGCCTTCACGTTCCTCGCCGGCAGTGGCATCACGGATTTTGCCCAGCCGTTGTTGGACCGCCTCGCACGAGAGAGCGGCGAACTCGTGCGTCTGGCCATGATCGACGGGCGCGAGCTGGTGTGGGTGGCCAAGGCGCAGGGCTCGCCTGCCGGCCTGCGCTACGATCCGGACATGGGGCAGGTGGGGCGGCTGTCCTGCTCGGCGAGCGGTCACGCCTGGCTCTCGTGCCTGCCGGATGAGGAGGCGCGCGCGCTGGTGGAGAAGCAGGGCTACGGGCTGCGCAAGGACTATGGTCCGCGTGCGCCGGAGAGCTGGCCGGCGCTGCTGAAATATCTGCGCCAGACCCGCAAGCGCGGCGTCAGCATCTGCGTGCAGACCTATACGCCGTGGATGAGCGCGACCGCGGCTCCCATCCGTCATCCCAAGACCAGGGAGGTGACGGGCGCCGTGGTGATCGCGGGTCCCCACATCCGCCTGACCGAGGAGCGCATGCTCGAGCTTGCGCCGGCGCTGTTGCAGACGGCGCAGGAGCTGTCGATGGCGACGCTGGCTTCGCCCGGGCTCTATGGCCGCGTCGCGCGGCCGGGCGAGAGCTTCTTCGGTCACGGTTCCTGATCAGCACGGAAGCTCGTCATGAAGATTCTGATCACGGGCGGCGGCGGGTTCATTGGCGCCTGGCTGGCGCGGCGGTTGGCCGCGGAGGGCCATCAGTTGCGCGTCTTCGAGCCGGTCGGGCGTTCGGCGCAGTTCGATCGCATCGTCGGGGTTTCGGCCGCTGCGATGGAGTGGCGCATCGGCGATATCGCGGATGCGCAGGCGGTGCGTGCGGCGGCGGAAGGCTGCGAGGCCATTGTCCATCTCGCCGGCGTGCTGACGCCGGCCTGCAAAGCCGATCCGGTGCGCGGCGCGATGATCAATCTCATCGGCACGTTGAACGTATTCAATGCGGCCCAGGCGTTCGGCATTCGCCGCATCGTTTTCACGAGCAGCGCCGGCGTCTATGGTCCACATGACGGGACGACGCCGCGCCCCATCACCCATTACGGCGCATTCAAGCTCGCCTGTGAGGGCAGCGCGCGGGCCTATTGGGAAGACCACGGCATCGCCAGCATCGGTTTCAGGCCCTACATCGTCTATGGCTTCGGTCGGGAGACCGGGATGACCGCCGGTCCCTCGCTCGCCTGCCGCGCGGCGGCGCGGCGTGAGACCTACGTCATTCCCTATGTGGGGACGGCGGGTCTCGTCCTCGTCGACGATGTGGTGGCGGCCTACGAGGCCGCGCTCCGTCGCGAACCCGACGGTGCGCTCGTCTTCAATCTGCCGGGCGAGGTGGCTTCGAACGACGAGGTCGTTGCGGCCGTGCGCGCCGTTGTGCCCGAGGCCAGGATCGGCATCGACGGACCCGTGCTCCCATTCGCGGAGGACATCGGCGAAGGCGATTTGCGGCGCGTCTTTCCGGATTTGCCGGCGACATCCTTGCGCGACGGCATTCGGCGGACCATCGAGCTTTATCGGACGGCGTCATGACGCTCCCGGTGCTCGGCGCCCACACCTTCGGATTCACCTGGGACTGTATCGCCGAAGAGGCCATCGAAAGGCTCGCGGCCGCCGGCTATCGCGCCATTCAGCTGATGGCCACGCCGCCGCACTTCGATCCCTGGAGGGAGGATGCCGCTCGCACGCGCCGCATTCGCGCTTTGATCGAGCGCCACGACCTGTCGCTGCTGGCGCTCGATCTCGCCAGCAGCGACATCAATCTCGCGAGCCCGTCGCGTGATGTGGTGGATTTTGCCGTCTCATCATATGCGGCCGCGATCGACCGCGCCGCCGAGCTGGGCGCGCGCTGGATCTGCGTCGGCTCCGGCCGCCGGCATGCGTTGCTTGCCAGGGCCAACGACCGATTGATGCCAAGCTTTCGTGGCGCCTTCGCCCGCATTCACGACAAGGCGGAACGCGCCGGCGTGCCGATCATCCTCGAAAATCATCCGCAGGGGCTGCTCGCCAGCGCTGCCGACATCTCGGCGTTCCTCGATGCCGGCGGTTATGCGAGCATGCCGGTGATCTACGATGTCGCCAACGCCTTTGCGATCGGCGAGGATCCGGTCGATGGGCTCGAGGTGCTGTGGCCGCGTCTCGGCATCGTTCATTTGTCCGATGCCCCGAAAGGGCAGTGGCGGCATGATCCGCTCGGCTCGGGAGCGATCGATTTCGCGGCCATTGCGGGACTCCTGACGCGGCGGGGCTATGCAGGCCAGATCGTCCTTGAGATCCTGTCTGACCGTCCGCTCCATGATCTCGACGAAGGCGCCGCGGCCCTCAAGCGACATGGATTGGCCTTTTCTCTCGCCGGCTAAAGGCACCATGCCGGCTCAACCGGCGGCGCGCGTCATGTCGGACAACAGCCGGTCGCGGAATCGTCCGGGCGACAGGCCGACATTGCGCGAGAAGAACCGGTTGAAGTAGCCCGGGTCGGCGTAGCCGAGCGCAGCGCCGATCTCGTTCACGCTCATGTCCGAATAGAGCAGGTTGCGCTTGGCCTCGGTGAGTAGCCGGTCATTGATCAGGGCCAGTGACGACTTGCCTGTCGTGAGCCGGCAGCACGCGTTGAGGCGGGCCGTCGTCACGCCGAGCCTGCGCGCATAGAAATCGAGCGATGCATGCTCGCGAAAATGCCGTTCGACGAGCTCGCGAAAGCGGATCACCGTGTCGGCCTCGCGCGCGCTGGAGATCGGGCGAACCCGCTCTTGCTCCTGCAGCCGGCGCACGGCCACGGCGAGCAGCTGCAGATAGGCCTTGATGGCGGTGCGGCGGCCGGGAGCCGACCAGACGAACTCGTGCTCGAGCGAGGCGAACAGGCCGACGAGGTCGACGTCGCGGCCGATCTGTTGCGGAAGGAAGCGCGCCGGCAGGCGAAAGGCGTCGACGAGGTCGGCGTCGCCGTCGAGGGCAGAGCGCAGGAATGGCGGCGCCACGGTGATGACATAGCCGTCGGTGCCGGGCTTGAACCGGATCGCATGGATCGTCAGTGCCGGGATGATGATCAGGGCCGGTGGCGAGACCGCCCAGCTCGTGCCCTCGACCTCGATGGCGCCGCCGCCTTTGCTGATTACCAGGATCTGGTGATGGTCGGGATGGGTATGGGTCCGGATTGTCCAATTGTGACGGCCGCTGCGCACGGGGATCGGCTCGATGTGAAGGAACGATGGCTCGACCTCCGATGCCGCTTCCTCATACAAAAAATAGTGCGGGATCATCGCTTCCGTTCCCTCCGTGCGGCCTCCGGTCGGCCGCGGGCTGCTGCACTGCGCTCATGAAAAGTACAATACAAAAGCGGGTTCGTCCATTGGCGGCGCCGGCGGCCGCGTCTATCCAGGATCGTGCCTCGGCAGAGCTGACAAACAACGCTGCGCGAGGCCAAGGGGAGGACGAGGGAGAAGCGGCAATGTCAGGGCAAGGGCGCGACCTCTCGTGCGACGTGCTGGTCGTTGGCTCCGGCGCCGGCGGAATGTCCACCGCGATCACGGCGCGAAAATGCGGGCTCGACGTGATCATCGTCGAGAAGGATTCTTATTTCGGCGGCACCACGGCCTTCTCCGGCGGCGTGCTCTGGATTCCCGGCAACCGCCATGCCCGCGACGCCGGCGTGAGCGACAGCAGGGAGGCCGCGCGCACCTATCTCAAGAACGAGACCGGCAACCATTTCGACGATGCTGCGATCGACGCCTTTCTCGATGTCGGTCCCCGCATGCTCGACTTCTTCGAGACCGAGACCGAAGCGAAGTTCGTGCTGTCGGCTTATCCCGACTATCACCCCGATGTGGAAGGCGGCGCCAGGCTGGGCCGCTCGGTCACTGCGGCGCCCTACGATGCCCGCGCCCTCGGTGAGGAGATCCGACGGCTGCGGCCGCCGCTCGAGACTATCACCTTCATCGGCATGATGTTCAACTCGTCCAACGATGAGCTGAAGCACTTCTTTCGGGTGACCAGCTCGCTGCCATCGGCGCTGTACGTGACGAGGCGGCTTGCGAGCCACCTCTGGGATCTCGCGCGCTATCGCCGCGGCGTCAAGATCACCAGCGGCAACGCGCTGGCGGCGCGGCTCGCCAGGACGGTCTTCGATCTCGGGATCCCCCTGCTGACGGCGACTCCGGCGCAGCGGCTGATCAGCCGCAACGGCGCGATCGCCGGTGCGGTCGTCAGCGATGCCAGGGGCGCGTACGAAATCACCGCGCGCCACGCCGTGGTTCTCGCCAGCGGCGGATTTCCGCATGACCAAGCGCGGATCGCGCGCGCCTATCCGCACCTCGCCCGCGGCGGCGAGCACCTGTCGCCGACGCCCTCGGCCAACACGGGCGACGGCATCCGCATGGCGGAAGAGGAGGGCGGCAGTTGCGACATCCGCTTTCCGAATGCGGCGGCCTGGATGCCGGTGTCGCGTGTGCCCTTGGGGAACCGCACCGGTGTGTTTCCGCATCTGGTGGATCGCTACAAGCCTGGCGTGATCGCCGTCAATCGGCAGGGGCGGCGTTTCACCAACGAGTCGGAATCCTACCACGACGTCGGCGCCGCGATGATCGCCGACGGCGTCGGCGCCAGGGAGACCGCAGCGTGGTTGATCTGCGATCACGCCACCATCCGCAAATACGGCCTCGGCTATGCCAAGCCGGCGCCGATGCCGGTCGGACCCTTCGTGCGCAACGGCTATCTCAAGCGCGGCGCGACATTGCGGGACCTTGCCGCTGCCGCGGGTCTCGATCCCGAAGGCCTCGAAGCAACGGTGCGCGAGTACAATGCGGGCGCCGTCGACGGCGTCGATCGCGCGTTCAAGCGCGGCAGCACGGCGT
Organism: Bradyrhizobium vignae; assembly: GCF_900324035.1. Taxonomy (NCBI): domain Bacteria; kingdom Pseudomonadati; phylum Pseudomonadota; class Alphaproteobacteria; order Hyphomicrobiales; family Nitrobacteraceae; genus Bradyrhizobium; species Bradyrhizobium vignae. Next base: position 4,621,499 of record NZ_LS398110.1, on the reverse strand, counting down.
TCAACCGTTATCTCGGCGATCCCGAGCACAGGCCGAACCCGAACGTCGCCCCTGTCGGAGCCGGACCTTACTACGCGCTGAAGATCATCATGGGCGATCTCGGCACGTTCGACGGCTTGACCACTGACGTGGTCGGCCGCGTGCTGCGCCGGGACGGCTCGGCGATCGCCGGGCTCTATGCGGTCGGCAACGATCGCGCCTCCATCATGGGCGGCAACTATCCCGGCGCCGGCATCACGCTCGGGCCGATCATGACCTTCGGCTACATCACCGGCCGCCATCTCGCCGGTCAGCAGGCCTGATCCAAGCCGTCCGATTGCAATGACAACAGCTCTGCGCAGGCAGGGCAGGTGAGGGAGAAACGACATGAGCATGACACGCCGCAGTTTCGTCGGGGCCGGCCTCGCGACGGCGCTCGCACCGCCCCTCGCCCGGGCGCAATCCGGCAACACGATCCGCATCGGCGTGATCACCGACATGTCCGGCATTTATCGTGACGTGTCGGGGCCGACGACGGTTGCCTGCGCGCAGCAGGCAGCGGCCGAATTCATGGCTTCCAATCCCTCGATCAAGGTCGAGATCCTGGTCGCCGACCATCAGAACAAGGCCGATGTCGGCCTTGCGATCATCCGCAAATGGTTCGACCAGGATGGTGTCGACGTGATCGAGAATGTCGGTAATTCGTCGATCGCGCTCGGCGCCAAATATCTGATCGAGGACAAGAACAAGGTCGCCTTGATCACCACCGCAGGCTCGTCGGACCTGACCGGCAAGAGCTGCAGCGCCAACCTCGTGCACTGGTCCTGGGATTCCTGGTGTCTCGCCCATTCGACGGCGACCTCGCTCGTGCGCACCGGCGGCTCGAAATGGTTCTTCCTCACCGCCGATTATGCGTTCGGCCATGCGGCCGAGGCGGATGCGGCGAAGTTCGTCAAGGCGGCCGGCGGCAGCGTGCTCGGCTCGGTACGCTATCCTTTCGGGTCGACCTCGGATTTCTCGTCCTTCCTGCTGCAGGCCCAGTCAAGCGGCGCGAATGTGATCGCCTTTGCCAATTCCGGCAACGAGCTGATCAACTGCCTGAAGCAGGCCCAGGAGTTTGGCCTCGACCAGGGCGGTACACGCATGGCGGCGCTGGTCGGCTATGTCACCGATGTCATCGGCATGGGCCTGTCGACGGCCAAGGGCCTGTCGCTCACCGAGACCTTCTACTGGGATCTTAACGAACGAACGCGCGCCTTCATGAACCGCGTGAAACCGCGCCTGGCAGCAAACGTCTATCCCAATATGAGTCAGGCCGGCGACTATGCCTGCGTGCTGCACTACCTCAAGGCGGTGAAGGAGCTCGGCGTCGAGCAGGCCAAGCGCAACGGCCGCGAAGTCGTCGAGCTCATGAAGAAGATGCCGACCGACGATGACTGCTTCGGCCAGGGCATGATCCGCGCCGATGGGCGCAAGATCCATCCGGCCTATCTCTTCGAGGTGAAGAAGCCGGCGGAGAGCACGTCCACCGGCGACGTCTACAAGCTGGTCTCGACGCTGAGCGCGACTGAAGCATTCCGGCCTCTCGAGGAGGGAAGCTGCGCACTCGTGCGCAGCTGAGAGGGGCAACCCGGGAGATCGTGCAATGACCGAGCCTGCCATTGTCGACCTGCGCGTCTACACCATCCGCCTGCGCAAGATGGCGGAGTTCATCGAGATCTTCGACCGGCTCGCGATGCCGGTCCAGCTCAGATATCTGGGGCGCCCGCTCGGCATGTTCACGAGCGCAGTCGGGCCGCTCAACCAGATCGTCCATCTCTGGGGCTTCCCGGACATGGGCGAGTTCGAGCGCCGGCACGCGTCGCGCGACAAGGATCCGGACTGGCCGGCCTACTTGCAAGCCTCCGAGCATCTCATCGTCGCCCAGGAGAACCGGCTGATCCGCAGGATTGAACTGCCATCCCTGTCTGGTCCGGCCATTTGAGGCGCCGGTCGCCTTCCCAAGGTTCGGAGCACCTTGCATGGTTTGGATCGATCTCTCGACGAAAGTTGCCGTCGTCACGGGCGGCGGTGCTGGCATCGGCCGCGGCATTGCCCTTGGTCTTGCGGCGGTTGACGCGACAGTCGTAGTGCTGGACCGCGACGAGGCTGGTGCGGCCGTGGCCGCGGAGATTCGCTCAACTGGCGGCCGCGCCGAGTTCCTCGCCTGTGACGTCACCAGCGATGACAGCGTTGCACGTGCTGCCCGTGACGCAGCTGCGAAAGTCGGCGAGGCCGCGATCCTCGTCAACAATGCCGGCACCATGTTGCCGGGTGGGCTCGAAACCACGAGCATGGCGGACTGGGACCGCATTCTCTCGTTGAACCTGACCGGCTATCTCCGCTGCGCGCGCGCGTTCGGACAGCCGATGCTGGCGCGCGGTGCGGGCGCGATCGTCCATGTGGCGTCGATCTCGGCCTCGCTTCCGCAGAGCTACAGCGGCGCCTACAGCGTGAGCAAGGCCGGCGTGGTCATGCTGTCGCGTCAGCTCGCGGTGGAGTGGGGACCGCGTGGCGTGCGCAGCAACGTTGTCAACCCCGGCATGATCCGCACGACGATGACCGAGGCCATCTATCGAGCACAGGGCGTGCATGAGGCGCGGCGCGCGCTGGTGCCGGCGCAGCGGATCGGCCGTCCCGAAGATATCGCCGATGCGGTCGTGTTCCTGGCAAGCGAGCGTGCCAGCTATATCACCGGCGAGGAGATCGTCGTGGACGGCGGTTTCACCCGCACTCTGATGGGTACCATTCCGCGTCCGGGATTCGAGAAGAACTGAGCTCGGCGGACCAATCTAGATGGGAGCAACCGATGCTGCTGCAGGGAAAAGTGGCGGTCATCACTGGCGCCGGCTCCGGGATTGGAGCCGCCGTCGCGCGGCTGTTTGCGGTCGAAGGGGCGAAGGTCATGGTGGGAGACCTCGCCGAAAGCGGCGCTACGCTTGCGGCCGGGCTTGCCGCTGAGGGCCATGCAGCGGTCTTCCAGTACGTCGACGTTACCGATGAAGCTTCGGTTGCCGCGCTGATGCAGGCGGCCGTGACGCAGTTCGGCCGGCTCGACATCCTCGTTGCCAATGCCGGCATTCCCGAGCGCAAGTCGCCGATCCACGCGCTTGATCTCGCTGACTGGCGGCGCGTGATCGACGTTGACCTCACCGGCGTGGCGATTTGCAACAAGTTTGCCGCGGCCACCATGCTCGCGATGGGTGGCGGCGCGATCGTCAATATGGCCTCGATCCTGGCCCATGTCGGCCAGGAGAACAGCAACGCCTATTCGGCCGCGAAAGCGGCTGTCGTCAATCTCACGCGCTCGGTTGCGCTGACCTATGCGCGACAGGGCATCCGGGCCAACTGCGTCTCTCCGGGCTATGTCGATACGCCCCTGCTGGCCAAGCTGCCGGAGGCGACCCGCGAGACGATGCTGGTGCGGCAACCGATCGGTCGGTTGGCCCGGCCGGACGAAATCGCCCAGGTGGTGGCGTTTCTCGCCAGCGACAAGGCCTCGATCGTCACCGGCGCGTGCATCAATGCCGACGGCGGCTACACCGCTATTTAGTCCGCTAGTTTGTGCCAGCTACAGCTCACGCGGTATCTCGCCGGGAAATGTGAGATTGGTCGGTACCACGAATTGGGATGCTCGGTCCTTTCAGTGAATTGCCGCCGTCCTGATTGTTGCGCAGGTGCCCAGCGCTTGCGTCGGATGTGCCCCATGCTCGCCCATGCTACCACATCTGCATCGCCTCTTTGGAGCCAGTGTTGATGTCTGTCTCGCCCACCGCCACGCGACCGCACGCCACCGCCCTCGAAACCGACCCCGAAACCCTCGGCTGGATGCGCGGCTTTCCGCCGCCGGCGGACCGCACCATCACCTTCCAGGACGGCTCGTTCCGCAGCTTCCCCGAGCTGCGCTGGGCCTGGAGCAACATCCGCCAGCTGGTACCGACCGTGAACGTCTGGCGCGGGGCGGGGCCGGCATCGGTGTTGCCGCGCCAGGACCACGACATCGGCGCGGTCGCCTCAATGACGATGGACGGCCGGCCCGTGACCTTCGCAAAAATGCTGGAGGAGACCTACGCCGACGGCATCGCGGTGCTGCATCGGGGCAGGCTGATCTATGAGCGCTACTTCGGCGCGCTGAAGCCGCACAAGCCGCATATCGCGATGTCGGTGACGAAGTCGTTCACCGGCGTGCTGGCGGGCATTCTGGTCACCGAGGGCAAGATCGATCCGCAGGCACCGGTCACGGATTATGTGCCGGAGCTGAAGGCAAGCGCGTTCGGGGACGCGCGCGTGCACGAGGTCATGGATATGACCACGGGGCTTCTCTACACCGAGGTCTATACCGACAAGAACTCGGATGTGTGGGGGCTGCGGCGCGCCAACGGCATGGCGCCGATTCCGCCTGGCTATGACGGCCCGACCACCATCTTCGACTTCCTGATCGCGCAGAAGAAGCAGGGCGAGCACGGCAAGGCTTTCGCCTACAAGACCGTCAACACCGACGTGCTGGCCTGGATCGTCAGGCGCGCCAGCGGCATGACGCTGTCGGATCTGCTCTCCGAGCGCATCTGGCAGCCGATGGGCGCGGAGGAGGACGCGCATTATCACGTCGACCGCATCGGCACCGAGAGCGGCGGCGGCGGTCTCTCCACCACCTTGCGCGATCTCGCCCGCTTCGGTGAGACCATGCGCAATCACGGCCGCTTCAACGGCCGCCAGGTCGTGCCTTCACAAGTCGTAGAGGACATAGGGCGCGGCGGCGATCCCGAAAAGTTCAAACCGGCCGGCTACACCACGCTGCCGGGCGCCTCCTATCGCAATCAATGGTGGATCACGCACAACGCGAACGGCGCCTACATGGCGCGCGGCGTCCACGGCCAGGGCATCTACATCGATCCCAAGGCCGAGATGGTGATAGCCCGCTACGCCTCGCACCCGATGGCGGGCAATGCCGCCAACGATCCCGTGACGCTGCCGGCGTATATGGCGCTGGCGAGGGCGCTGATGGCGGGCGGGTAGGGGCGCGACACACTCGCTGTCATCGCCCGGCTTGATGTTCAGGAAGTCATTGGGGCCGAGTTCGGTATCACCCAGGCGGCCGTCTCGCAGCACCTCAAGGTGCTGCGCGAGAGCGGCTTTGCGAGCGTTCGGGCGGAGGCGCAAAGGCGGCTCTATTCGGTCGACGTTGCCGGGCTGCGCGCGGTGGATGCATGGATCGGCCAGTTCAGGAATTTCTGGGAGCCGAAGCTGGACGCGCTGGCCACCGAGATCGCGCGCGGCAAACGAGAGCGTCGCAATGCGCCGATCAACAAGCGGAGCGGGAAGAGGGCGTGAGCGGGCTCCATCCGGTTCTACATGGCTCAAATTGGTGGATGACACTGTCGCCAATCCCCCCTATGCGTTCCGCGACATCTTCTCGAACTTCTTCACCAGCCGTTCCCGCTTCAGCCGCGACAGCCGCTGGATCCAGAACATCCCGTCGAGCTGGTCGATCTCGTGCTGATGGCAGACGGCGCGCAAGCCCTCCGATTCCTCGTTTTGCATATTGCCCTCGACGTCCTGGTAGCTGATCCGCACCCGCGCATGGCGCTGCACCTCGTCGTTGACCCCGGGCATCGAGACGCTGCCCTCGCGATGCATGATCATCTCGGGCGAGGCCCATGTGATCTCCGGATTGACGTAAGTCCGCGCGCCATCCTTGGCCTCGAGCTCCAGCACCACGACGCGCAAGGGCACGCCGATATGCGGCGCGGTAATGCCGATGCCGGGCGCGGCGCGCATGGTCTCGAGCAGGTCGTTCACGAGGTCGCACAAGGACTCGTCGAACGCGGTGACGGGGCGGGCCGGCAGCGCGAGCCGGCGGTCGGGATAGCGCACGATCGGGCGAATACTCATGCAGGCTCCTACCACTCACTCACGGATCGTTGAAGCATCCCCGCACGGCGCTGTGAGCCGCTCTGTTATTCCGGATACGGCGTGCCGTCCTTGTGCAGGAAGGGAAGCGCTTCGATGGCATGCGTTACAGCCTCCTCACCGGCGACACCAGGGGCCGCAAGACCGCGATCGAAGCCTTTCAGAACGGCGCGGCGAAGGTGTTCCTGGTCAGCCTCAATCTCACCGCTGCCGTCACCGTGATCGTCTTCGATCCCTGGTGGAATCCCGCGGTCGGGGAACAGGCCATCGATCGTGCCTACCGGAGCGGGCAAGACAAGGCGGTGTTCGTTTACAGATTTGTCGCCGCCGGCACGATCGAGGAGAAGATGGACGAACTCGAGGCCCGAAAGCGGGCCCTGGCTGACAGCCTGCTCGAGGGCGATGGACAGATCGCTTCGGCGCTCACCGAGGACGACGTCAGGGCCTTGTTCGAGGCTTGACCGAGCGCGGCACGGCGGTGAGCGCGGCCGGGGGATGTTGCCATTATGCCGGTGTTTTGCCCGACAGGTCAAATCGCGCCCTGACATCGCAAATGACCGTCCTCGTAAGTCATTGATCCCGCTGGTGCCGGCTACTGTGCATGGGGTTGTTTTTTCACTTTTTGCTTCGGGTCACAAAAGCGTGCGGCAAAAATGACGTGACCGCTGTCGGCCGGCGCCGTTCCCATTCGTCTTCCATGTGAGACAGACCTGACGGGAGACCGAAATGACCTCTTCCAACTATCGCTGGGTGATCGTCGTCGCTGGCGGCCTGCTTGGCTGCGTCGCGGTCGGCGGCATGTTTTCGCTGCCGGTGTTCCTGCAGCCGATCGCAAAGGACACCGGCTGGTCGGTGACCGGCATCTCCAGCGCGATGACGATCGGCTTTCTGGCAATGGCCTTCACCAGCATGGCCTGGGGCACGGCAACGGACAGGTTTGGGCCGCTGCCGGTGGTGCTGACGGGATCGACCGTGTTGGCGCTCAGCCTGTTCGCGGCGAGCCATGCGACCTCGCTGATCGTGTTCCAGATCGTGTTCGGCCTGCTGGTCGGGGCGGCCTGCGCGGCGATCTTCGCGCCGATGATGGCGACCGTCACGGGCTGGTTCGACACAAATCGCAGCCTCGCCGTGTCGCTGGTCTCGGCCGGCATGGGCATGGCGCCGATGACGATGTCGCCGCTGGCGGCCTGGCTCGTCTCCGGCCACGACTGGCGCACCTCGATGCAGATCATTGCGCTCGTGGTCGGCGCCATCATGATCCCGGTCTCGCTGCTGGTGCGCCGTCCGCCGGCGCTCGCGCAGGCCGCGGCCGCACCGGCGGGCGAGGGTGCCGCGCAAGGCGAGATGTCGATGGGCGAGGCGCTGCGCTCCCCGCAATTCCTCATCTTGCTTGCCACCAACTTCTTCTGCTGCGCGACCCATTCCGGTCCGATCATCCATACCGTCAGCTATGCCGTGAGCTGCGGCATTCCGCTCGTCGCGGCGGTGACGATCTACAGCATCGAGGGGTTCGCCGGCCTCGGCGGGCGCATCGCCTTCGGCCTGATGGGCGACCGCTTCGGCGCCAAGCGCGTGCTGGTCTCCGGCCTCCTGCTGCAGGCGTTCGGCGCGCTCGCCTATGTCTTCGCGCATCAGCTCACGACGTTCTATGCGGTCGGCGCGATCTTCGGCTTCATCTATGCCGGCACCATGCCGCTCTACGCCGTTCTGATCCGCGAGAACTTTCCGCTCAAGATGATGGGCACGGTGATCGGCGGCACGGCGATGGCCGGCAGCCTCGGCATGGCAACCGGCCCGCTCGCCGGCGGCCTGATCTACGACGCCTTTTCCAGCTACGCCTGGCTCTACATCGCCTCCTGGGCAATGGGCTTGGGTGCGTTCCTGATGGCCATGACGTTCCGCCCCTTCGCAAAGCCGCAAGGCGAGATGGCGCCGGCAGCGGCGTGAGCGCCGGATCGAGGCGCGGCCTCAGAGCTGCGTCTCGATCGCCGCCTTGTCGATCACCGACCAGACCTGCCGGATCTTGCGGTTGCGAAATTCGTAGAACACGTTTTCGTGGAAGGACACGCGCTTCCCATTGACCGCAAGGCCGAGGAATATCCCGACTGGTGTGCAATCAAACTTCAACCGGGCAGCGATGCGGGAAGGATCGGAGATCAGCATCTCGATGTGAAATTGCAGATCGGGTATCTCCCGAACATCCCGTTCCAGCATCGCGCGATAGCCCGCAAGCCCAAGCGGCCGCGCGTTGTGGGCGACCTCATCGTGCACGAATTGTCCGAGGGCCGGCCAGTCCCGCCGGTTCAGGCAGGCGATGTAGTCGCGGTAGATGGCGGCAAGATCGTCCCTGGCCATGGCAGGTTCCTTCGGCTCATGCGCGCCGCTGCACGTGATCGATGAGCGCGCATAGTTTTGGCGCGACGTTGCGGCGGCTCGGACAATAGAGGTAGAAGCCGGCGAAGAACGGGCAATAGTCTTCCAGGATCGGCACCAGCTCGCCGCGTGCGATCGCGGGCCGGAAGCTTGCCTCCATTCCAAAGGTGATCCCGACGCCGGCCGCCGCGAGCTTGGCTCACCGCCGATCGGGTCACGCGCGATGAAGACCTATCGCGCCATCGCGCTTCAGCCCGACGCGATCGCGCGAGCCGTGCGCTTTGCCATCGAGCAGCCCGAAGATGTCGATGTCAACGAGATCGTCGTGCGCCCGACGCGGACGAGATGACGATGCCCCGCCGCATCAGAGGCGCTTCTCGAAGAAGAGGTCCGGATAGGGATCATCGTTGAAGCGCGGGATCTCGCGCCAGCCCGTGCTGCGATAGAGCTGACCGGCTTCGGGCAGCGCGCTGTTGGTGTCGAGCCGCAGAAGCGTGATACCGAGCTCGCGCGCGGTGCTCTCGGCCGCATCCATCAGCCGCCGGCCGAGCCGCAATCCGCGTGCCGCGGGCGCGACCCAGAGTCGCTTGATCTCGGCGTAGCCGTGGTCGGTCCCCTTCAAGCCGACGCAGCCGATCGGCAGCGTGTCCGAGATCGCGACGATGAAGCTACCGCGAGGTCGGCGCATGTCGTTGGCGTCGGGGTCGCGCGACAGCGAGACGTCAAAGCCCTGCTTGAAGCGGCGGCCGAGCTCGGCATAGTACTCGCCGAGACAGTAGCGGGCCTGCTCGCTTCGCGGATCCATCTCATCGAGTGCAACACGCTCGCGCGTCAGCGCAGAGGCGACCAGGTCCATCGCCGCCAGCAGCACCTCGGCTTGCGAATGTTGCGCCAAGATGCCGTCGGCCTGCGCGTTCGACAGCGCCTCGTAGGCCGCGAACTCGCGCCGGCCCGCCCGCGTGAGCTTTGCCATGCGCCGACGCGCATCGTCTTCGCGCGCGGCGGTCTCGATCAGCCCTTCGTCCTCGAGGCTGCGGAGCAGCCGGCTCATCAATCCGGAATCGAGACCGAGATAGTCGCGGATCTCGGCGACGTCGGAGCGCCCGTGGCCGATCGCATTGAGCACGCGCGCCGCGCCGAGCGGCCGGCCGCGCCCGAGGAACGAGGTATCGAGCGCACCGACGGCAGAGGTGACGGCGCGGTTGAAACGGCGGACGCGGGCGACCGGGTCGAGCATGATATCTGACTTTAGTCAGAGATCGTGGACTGTCAATCGCGGATCGAGCCGCGTGCGCGGGCGCGGACGGCAAATCTGTCGGCAAGGACCGCGCATCGTTGTCGCCATGATGCCCGGCGGCGGACTCGGCTTCCTTCAGGAAGGCGACCAGCGCGGTCATGAACGCGACCGTCTCTTCCGTCGTGATGTGGCGGACAGTCTCGGCCTTCTCGGCGCGGCGGTTGTTCTGCTCGGATGCAGCCATCGGCCCTGCTCCTCGTCAGCGTTCGCGGAAAGCACGGGTCAGCTCGTCGCGGAGCGGACCAAACAGATATTCGAACAGCGTGCGCGGCCGCGTCGGCACGATCACGGCGGCGCCGTCTGCCTTGGCGCTGAGTAGCGCAGCCTTCAGCGCCTCCTCGCCGGGTGCGTCGAGATTTGCATTGGGCTCATCCAGCACGAGCGGCGGCGGCCGGCCGATCAGAGCGCGCGCAAGACCGAGCCGCTGGCGCTGTCCGCCGGAGAGGCCGACGCCGCCGACGCCGAGCCGGGTGTCGTACTGCCGCGGCAGATCGAGCACCATGTCGTGGGTCGGCGCCGAGACCGAAGCATCGGTGCCGCCGGTTCCCGCAAGGGCAGCGCGCTTGACTCTGTTGTGCGAGGTATTTGAGACGCTGCCGCGAACACCAATCCATCACCGTCACCCCTCAGGATGACGGAACGTGCTCAGACAACGAATAAAGTGTTCAGTCCACGCTGCATTGTGAGTTGTGCCGGAACGATGGACGGCTACGATGGGCGGCTCCCGGAGCTTGGGATGCGTAACGAGCGGAGACGACATGAGCGGACAGGACCATAAGGTGAAGGGATCGGACCTGTTCGTCGCGGCCCTGGAGAATGAAGGTGTCGATCGCATCTTCGGCATTCCCGGCGAAGAGAATCTCGATCTGGTCGAATCGCTTCACGCCTCCAAGATCGAGCTGGTCCTGACCCGCCACGAGCAGGCCGCTGCCTTCATGGCCGCAACCCATGGGCGGCTGACCGGCAAGCCCGGCGTTTGTCTGTCGACGCTCGGCCCCGGTGCCCTCAACCTGTCTACCGGCGCCGCCTATGCGCATCTCGGCGCGATGCCGATGATCCTGATCACCGGTCAGAAGCCGATCATGAGCAGCCGGCAGGCGCGCTTCCAGATCGTGGACGTGGTCGCGACCATGAAGCCGCTGACGAAGCTGTCGCGGCAGATCGTCAGCGCCTCCAGCATTCCAACTGTTGTACGCGATGCGTTCCGCGTGGCGATGGAGGAGCGGCCGGGCCCGGTGCATCTCGAACTGCCCGAGGACATCGCGGGCGACGAAGTGCCTGGTGTCCCCGTGATCCCCGTCCATCCGATCGAAATCCCGGTCGCCCATCGCGCCGCGCTCGACCGCGCCGCCGAGATGATCGTGGCCGCAAGGCGCCCGCTGGTGATGATGGGGGCGGCGACCAGCCGGCCGCGGTCGACACATGGCATCGCAAGTTTCGTGCGGCGGACCGGCATTCCGTTCTTCACCACGCAGATGGGCAAGGGGACCGTGCCCGGCGGCACCAATCTCTACATGGGCACTGCGGCGCTGTCGGAGCGCGATTACGTTCACGACGCGATCGATGCCGCCGACCTGATCGTCGCCATCGGGCACGATCCGGTCGAGAAGCCCCCCTTCATCATGGGCCCCTCGGGCCCGAAGGTCATTCACGTCAGCTATACCCCGGCGAGCGTCGAGCAGGTCTATTTCCCCGATGCCGAGGTTGTTGGCGACGTCGGTCCCAGCCTGGAGCTGTTGGCGGATCGGCTCGAAGGCAAGCTGCCGCAGGCGGCGGCGCTGCTCCCGCTCCGCGAAGAGATTCTGAACCACATCGCCGATCGTGCCACCGAGGCGCGCTGGCCCCCGACGCCGCAGCGCATCGTGCACGACATCCGCCAGGTGATCCCCGAGAACGGCATCGTCGCGCTCGACAACGGCATGTACAAGATCTGGTTCGCGCGCAACTACCGCACCCGCGTCGCCAATACGCTGCTGCTCGACAATGCGTTGGCGACCATGGGCGCCGGCCTGCCGTCGGCGATGATGGCTGCGATGCTCTATCCCGACCGCCGCGTGCTCGCGGTCGCCGGCGACGGCGGCTTCATGATGAACAGCCAGGAGATGGAGACGGCGGTCCGCCTCAAGCTCAATCTGGTCGTGCTGGTGCTGGAGGACAACGCCTACGGCATGATCCGCTGGAAGCAGGCCGTCGATCATTTCGCCGATTACGGCATGACTTTCGGCAATCCCGACTTCGTCCTCTATGCAAAGGCTTACGGAGCGAAAGGGCATCGGATCGTGAGCATCGACCGCTTTGGCCCGACTCTGGAGGCTGCCTTCAAGGAGGGCGGCGTGCACCTCGTCTCGATCCCGATCGACTATTCGGAGAACGTGCGGGTGCTGGTCGACGAGCTGCGCGCGCATGAGAAGGCAAAGGCGTGAGAACCACGGTCTCGTGCCCCGGCTCTGCGCAGCAACGTCAAGAGCGTTGCAGCGCGTCCGGGACACGAGAGCAATACTGCGCTTGTGCCGCGCGTCCCGATCGCCGACACTCTCAATCACTCGACCAACCACAGGACTTTGAAATGACTCGCGTTCGTTGTGTCACCGAGATGGGTATGGGCGTCGATGTCCACGGCAGGGACGCCACCAAGGCGGCGAAGCGGGCGGTGTCGGATGCCATCAGGCATTCGAGTCTCGGTTTCTTCCGGATGATCGGCAAGACCGCGAACGACATGTTCGTCGATGTCACGATCGGAGTGCCCAACCCCGAGGCGGTGGACAAGGAAGCCGTCGCAAAGGAGCTGCCTTACGGCACCGTGACCGTGACTGCGGTCAAGGGCGGGCTGGAGATCCCCTCGGCGACCGAAGTCGCCAACGACCCCATCCTGATCGCAAATGCCGCCGTCATCGTCAGCTTCGACAAGGACTAGGCCGGTGTCCGACAGTGACTTGGCGCTGCTGGATCGCCCGATCTGGAGCGCGCTGACGACGAGCCAGAAGCATCTGGCCGAGGGCGGCCCGCAAGCGCTGCGCTATCCCGTGGACATGACGCCCTTTGCCGACATGGCCGACATGTCCGCTGCAAGCTTTGCGGCGCTCGGCGATCTCATGTCACCTTCGCAGGTCGCGGCGCTGTTCACGCCGGAGCCGGTTGACGTTCCCGCCGGGTTCAAGGTCGTTCTTGCCGACACCGGCGAGCAGATGATCGGCTCGCCCGCCGATAGTCCGCTTCGCGATGCCGAGATCGTCACGCTGGGGGCGGCCGACGTGCCTGCCATGATGCGGCTGATCGAGCTGACCAAGCCCGGTCCATTCGCGCTGCGTACCCATGAGCTTGGCACTTTCCTCGGCATCCGCGCAGGTGGCGAATTGGTCGCGATGACGGGTGAGCGGATGAAGCCGGGAAAATTCGTCGAGATGACGGCCGTCTGCGTGCATCCGGACTATCGCGGGCGCGGCTATGCACAGGCGCTGCTCGCAGCGGTCGCGCGCCGGATCGAAGCGCGCGGCGAAATTCCGTTCCTGCACGTGTTTTCGAGCAATACGTCGGCGATTGCGCTGTACCAGCGGCAGGGAATGAAAATCCGTCGCCGCCTGTACGTCACCGCGCTCATGAAGCAGGGATGAGCTGCGCGGCAGGCTTCATATCGTAGGAAATCTCGTTATATCGATCCCAACCAGAATTGGGGGAAACACATGGACGCCAGGACGACAGATTTTTCCGCCGCACGGACGGCGATGCAGCGCTACGTCGATCAGGAGATCATTCCCGGTGCGTCGTGGGCGGTGCTGCGGGGGCGCGAGGTCGTCGATCAGCAATGCGTCGGCTTTGCCGACCGCGAGGCGAACACGGCGCTCCGGCCCGACCATATCTTCCGCGCGTTCTCCAATACGAAGATCTTCGTCACCTGCGCGATCATGCTGCTGACCGAGGAAGGTCGCATCGGACTCGATGATCCGGTCGAAAAGTTCCTGCCGCAACTCGGCAACCGCAAGGTCTTGAAGCAGGGCGCGACAAGCCTTGCCGACGTCGAGCCGGCGAGGGGGCTGATCACGATCCGCCAGCTGCTGACCCACACATCGGGCCTCAGCTACGGCATCTTCGATCCCGGCACCGTGCTGTTCAAAGGCTACAACGAGGCGCGTGTGCTCAATCCGCTGACGCCGCTCTCCGACATGATCGACAGGCTTGCCGACTTGCCGCTGTCCTATCATCCGGGCGAAGGCTGGGAATATTCGGTGGCGACCGACGTGCTGGGCCGCATCGTGGAGGTCGTCTCGGGCAAGTCGCTCGATGGCTTCCTCAAGGCGCGCATCTTCGATCCGCTCGGAATGACCGACACCGGCTTCTACGTCCCCGAGGCGCAGCAGGGCAGGCTGGTTGCGCTCTACAACGGCGTCGACGTGCTCGATCCCATGAAGCCCGGCCTCACGCGCGCCGACCATCTGCCATATCCGCAGGCGTATCGGCAGCCGTTCCCGCGGCTCTCGGGCGGCGGCGGTCTGGTTTCGACCCTGCCGGACATGCTTGCGCTCGTGCGCGCTCTACTGCCCGGGCCGGATGCTCTGCTGAAGCCGGAGACGCTGCGGGAGATGATGACGAACCAGCTCCCCGCAGGCCAGACCATCCGCTTCGCCAATCTCGGGCCGATTCCCGGCAAGGGTTTTGGTCTCGGTGGCGCCGTGACCTTCGCGCCGACGCCGTTCGATCCGCCGAACTCCACCGGCGAATTCCAGTGGGGCGGGCTTGCCGGCACCCATTGGTGGATTTGTCCTGAGGCCAATACCGCGGGCGTGTTGATGGCCCAGCGTTACATGGGCTTCTGGAATCCGTTCTTCTTCGAGTTCAAGCGCCTGGCCTACCAGGCCCTTGGAGCCTGATCTCAAAAAAAATTGCACGCGCCCGCGAATCCTTTTCGGCCAGCGCGCCCTCTTGATGCTCGAGGCATTCGGCCTCGGCTCATCTCGGAGGATGCGATGGCATTTTACAGGAAGAATATCGGCGGCCTGCACCAGGCGGTGCGGATCGCGCTGGGCGTGGCAGTGGCGGGCAGCATAGAGGACGCAGGCGAGAGGCTTGCCTTCCGTCTGCAATTCGCGTCAGTCTTTCCACCGATCGAACTCGCCTTCGCCGGCCTCGGCGACGGCGAACGGCCGCAGCGAGTGCAGCACCCGCACGGTGCCGGCGTGTGAGAATTGCAAGTGACGGACGCATGACGTGCCAAACTATCTCGGCCTCGATGGATTTTGCTTCGGCTGGGTCGCTGCCTGGATCGACGACCGCGGCGATCACGGCTTCGACTATTCGCCGGGCTTGATGCGCCTGCTCGCGATCCCGCACGCACGTGCGATGATCGACATGCCGATCGGATTGAACCCGAACGGCTATCGCGCTTGCGATCTGCGGGGGCGCGAATTGGTCGGCCCTGCCGTGTTTCTCGGTGCGCGCCGAGACCTTTGGACGTTCCCGGACATGGCTGCCGCCAATCGCCATTACTGGGAGCACGAAGGCAAGGGCAGGGGCATATCTGCGCAGCTCTGGAACATCAGGGACAAGATGAGAGAGCTCGACGAGGCCATGACGCCGACGCGGCAGGCGATGATCGGCGAGGCCCATCCCGAATTGATCTTCTGGAATCTCGCAGGGCGTGGCCGTCTCGCAAGGAAGACGTCGGCGCACGGTCTCGAACAGCGGACCGCGCTCCTGGCGCAGCGCGGTTTCACGCGCCTGCCGAAATGGCTGACGCAACGCCACGGCACTGGCATCGGCCGCGACGATCTCGTCGACGCCTGTGCCTGCGCGGTCGCGGCGCGTGACAGCACGGAGTGCGTCGGCGGCGAGGAGATCGATCCTCGCGGCTTGCGGATGGAGATCAACTACTGAAACCGATCAGCCATTCCGATCGCCTTGGAGATGTCAGTGACTATTGCGACCCGGAGTCGAGGAGCCGCCTTCGTCGTCCAATCTTGTCGCCCTCGCTTCGTACTCGTCTGCCATCGCTCGCAACCGTTGTGCAGCTTCGCCATGATCGAGCTCGTTCGCGACGCGGCGACAGCGTTCAGCATGATCGAGCAGGGCGCGCTTCTCGATGTTCATGCAGCGACAACGCTCAAAGGGATCATTCGTCCCTGCACGGGTCGTCGGAACAGCGCGATGGCTTCGCGCAGAATTCGGGAAAAAACAGCAATATTTCCATGCCGCCTCGGAACGTGGCGCTTGCGCCGACGTTTACGCCTAAGACTGCTGAGGAACAGAATTTGATGTACGACGTGTGCCAATTGGCGACCGCGATGCTCGCGATCGCCTTCACGGGCCTCCTGTTGCACGGGTCAACGGTTCATCGCGTATCGACTGCAGCATGAGGCAATGATCCCGATCGCGGCGATGGCGACGCTGCCGCGATGAGTGCGGGTTCGCAGGGATAAATCGTGACTTGCGCCGGACGGCGTCCTGCCTAGATTGTGCACGCTCAGTCATGCACCAAAGGTCCCGATGCCCGATCTGTCCGCCTTTCCCATCACCAAGCGTTGGCCGGCGAAACATCCCGAACTGCTTCAGCTCTATTCCTTGCCGACGCCGAACGGCGTCAAGGTCTCCATCATGCTGGAGGAGATCGGGCTTCCTTACGAAGTTCACCTCGTCGATTTCGGCAAGGACGATCAGAAGACGGCCGAATTCCTCTCGCTCAATCCGAACGGCAAGATCCCGGCGATCCTCGATCCCAGCGGCCCCGGCGGCAGGCCTCTGCCGCTGTTCGAATCCGGGGCGATTCTGCAATATCTCGCGGAGAAAACCGGCAAGCTGCTGCCGCAGGATGCCGCGCGCCGCTACCAGGCCATCCAGTGGCTGCACTTCCAGATGGGCGGCATCGGACCGATGTTCGGCCAGGTCGGCTTCTTCCACAAATTCGCCGGCAAGGAGTTTGAGGACAAGCGGCCCCGCGACCGCTACGTGGACGAGTCCAAGCGCCTGCTCGGAGTGATGGAGGCGCATCTGTCCGGCCGGCAATGGTTCATGGATGACGACTACACCATCGCCGACATCTCCATGCTCGGCTGGGTGCGCAATCTCATCGGCTTCTATGGCGCCGGCGAGCTCGTGGAGTTCGGTCAGTTCAAGGCCGTCGGCAGCTGGCTCGAACGCGGGCTCGCGCGTCCTGCGGTGCAACGCGGGCTGAACATTCCGAAGCGACCGTAAGTTCAGCTCAGCGCCTTGTGGGTCATATAGAGCGCCATCAGCGAGACGAAGGCGATCATGGCCCGGCGCAGCGCTGATTTGCTGACGCCATTGGCCATGCGTGCGCCGAGATCGATCCCGATCCAGAGGCCGGCAAGTATGCCGGTGACGGCCGGCCAGCCGACCATGAGCCCCTTGCTCCAGTAGATCCAGGCCGCTGGAACGTTGGTGGGGATGATCGAGAAGACGAGGCTGACGAGCTGCGCCTGGTGCTGTGGGACGCGAAGACCCGCAGCAAGGCCCACAGTGGTCGCGAGGCCGCCGCCGATGCCCATGAAGCCCGAGGAAAATCCGGCAAGCAGACCGATGAGGAGCAGGGGCAGCCAGGGCAATTCGGCTGAAGCGCTTGCCTCGCTGACGTCGTCCTTGCCGTCACGGCGCAGAGCCAACATTGCGATCAGCGCGGCGAGATAGACCACGTAGGTCCATTGCAAGACCGAATCGGAGGCAGCCGCCGCGGCATAGCCACCGCCCGCGCCACCGACGAGAAATCCGATTGCGATCCAGACGATCCATTGCAGCGGGCTGCGGTTGCCGCTCTGCCAATAGCGGCGTGCGCCGGCGAGACCGGTCGGAGGGATCTGCGTGATCAGCGACGTGCCCTGGGCGACGTGCTGCTCGGCACCGAGCAACAGCACGGAGAAGATCACGAGGCCGCCGCCCGGGCTCGTGCCCGTAAAGCCTGACGCCAGTCCTGCAACCAGACCGACACCGACGCCGGCGAGGAGTTCATGAAGCGAGGACATCGTTCATGTCCTGGTTCGTCGCTTGACGTCCGGCTTCGGCATGCGCAAGCCGTCGATCACGTTGTCGACGGCCGCCATGCAGGCGTCGACGTCGAGGTCCTCGCCCCAGCACTGTTGCAGCACAAAGCCTTGAAAAGTCGCGATCAGCACGCGCGCGATCGCCTCGGCGCGGAGCTCGCGCTTGATGAGCCCGTCATGCTGGCCGCGCTCGACCAGCGCCACGATCAGCGCGCGCGGCATGTCGATGCCTTCGACGACGCTGCTGCGGATGCGGCGGTTGCGCAGCGCTTCGGCCCAGCCATGGATGCCGACACGGCGGCGGGCTTCGCCGGCGGGATCGGTGAGCCATTGCGCGTAGACGCGGACCAGCGCGTGCAGCCCTTCGATTGGATCACCGGATCCTTGCGCCACCGAGTTGAGCACGGCCTCACGGCGATGCCGGTCGTCCGCGAGCGCTTCGATCAGGTCGTCCTTGCTCTGGAAGTACAGATAGACCGCGCCGTGGCTCAAGCCCGACCGCTTGACGATATCGGCCATGCCGGTCTGGTGAAAACCGTTCTCGGCAAAGCAGGCGAGGGCCGCTTCGAGGATCTGCTGACGCCGGCCTTCGCGCTTCTTGTCGCTGATCTTTGGCATCGGCCCGGTCCATAAATAACTGACGGATCGATCGTTTTGGGGAGTTGGTCGAGGATGCACCAATTCCGGCGCGATAAAATAAAAAAACGATCGATCAGTCATTTTGAAAGGATGACGATGGCAAGTCAAGACCTGCTGACGCCGATCGGGAGACAAGCCGGTGAAGTGGCTGGCGCGCCCCTGCCGGAGGCGGCGGGGCGGCTCTGGTTCGTGTGCCCGCTAGAACAGCCGTCCGCCGTTCGGCACAGGCTTGCTCGGCTGCACCAGCACGACCTTGCCGTTCGCATCGGGGAAGCCGAGCGTCAGCACCTCGGAGACCACTGGGCCGATCTGGCGAGGCGGGAAATTGACGACGGCCGCGACCTGTTGCCCCACGAGGGTATCGAGTGGGTGGTTTTCAGTGATCTGTGCCGAACTCTTGCGCACGCCGACGGCGGGACCGAAATCGATCCACAGCCGCCAGGACGGCTTGCGTGCCTCCGGAAACGGCTTGGCGTCGACGATGGTTCCGACACGGACATCGACCGCGAGGAAGCTGTTGAAGTCGATGGTCGGTGAGGCGGCAGCTGCGGGATCGTGGGTGACGTGCATGGAATGTCCGTTCGGAGAGTTGGCGGCGTCCGCAATATTGTCGCGCGAGCCGGAGTTTCGTACAACGCCAAGAGTGTCACGATACGCCATGCGCGAGGAGCGTCTTGCCCAACATCATTTACGGCATCAAGAACTGCGACACCATGAAGAAGGCCCGCGCCTGGCTCGATGCGCATGGCGTGCCTTACGACTTTCACGACTACAAGGCCGCAGGTGTCGAGAAGGACAAGCTCAAGCAGTGGAGCGACAAGGTCGGCTGGGAGGCGCTACTCAATCGCGCCGGGACGACCTTCAAGAAGCTCCCCGATTCCGACAAGAAAAGCCTCACCGAGAAGAAGGCGTTGGCATTGATGCTGGCGCAACCATCGATGATCAAGCGGCCCGTGCTGGAAATCGGCAGCAAGCTGCTGGTCGGCTTCAAGCCGGATATCTATACCAAGGAGGTCGGCGGCAAAGCGCGCTGACTGCTGAAGCATGATCGGGAAAAGTGCGAAGCGGTTTTCCGGAAAGATCATGCTGAAGCGACGATGATTCCAAATCTCATCGCGCTTTAGTTCAACTCGATGATCCCGGTGGCGATGCCGGAGCCCGGCTGGTCGGCGAACTCGACCGTCTCGGCGGGCGCAATGCGGCCGGGGGCGCGATGAAACAGCTCGCGATCGATTACCGCGCGCATCTTTGGACGCGGCAGCGCGTCGTTTCCGCGCATCAGATTCTTGATCTCGAAGCCGCCGTCCTCGCAGAACGTCTTGACCGAGGCGATGACGTGACAGACCTTGCCGTCAGTCTGGAAGGGCAGCAGCAGCCGTTCATAGGCGACGATGCGTCCGTAGACGTCGTCGACGTCGGCCACGCTGTAGACGGGCAACCCGCGCGCCACGCATTCGTGATAGATCGGTATCACGAATGGCGCGTGCCGCGGTCCGACATAGTCATCGAGCGGAACGCCCTTGCCGGTATGTCCATAGGCACGCGAGATGCGCGTGCCTTCGCTCTGGATGATGAGGCGCGTCGTCGGCGTCGAAAATTCCACCGTATAGTAGATGAGATCCGACAGTTCCTCCTCAAGTCGCACAGGCTGATACTCCCAGATCGCCGGCGCGATCTGCCGGCGCGCGTAAAGTCGCAGCCACGTGTTCAGGAGATCGCGTTGCCGGATCGACTTGACGACGGAGGGAGCGGCGCTTGCAAAATCCAAAGCAATATTCTCCGCACGTGAAGACCCGTACATGATCCCGCTTGCGGGAAAATTTTCTATGAAGGCTGGCGCGGGAGACGAAAGACCGTTAACGACGGCTTGATGGCCGGCGCCTTGCGAACCGGACGCCGGGCAGGCACGACATCAAAACGTCTCCGACTAAGGGAGCATTTGTATCCCAGCCGGAGGCTTGATCTGCTCAGCTTTCCGCCTTGCCTAACCCCCGTCACCTCCGGCATATTCCGCGCCCGGAGGCGGCGTCCCGGGCGGGCTCCAAGGCCTCCGGACAGCCGAAGTAACAAGGATAGCCACGCGTCTCGCGCGGGCAGGGGGAAATCTGTTTGGCCAATGAGTTCATTCTCGAAACGGAAGGCTTGACCAAGGAGTTCGCGGGCTTCTTCGCCGTCCGCGACGTTGCGCTCAAGGTTCGCCGTGGGAGCATTCACGCATTGATCGGCCCGAACGGGGCCGGCAAGACGACCTGCTTCAATCTATTGACCAAGTTCCTCAAACCGTCTGCCGGAAAGATCCTGTACAAGGGGCAGGACATCACGGCGATGGCACCGGCCGATGTGGCCCGCATGGGTCTTGTGCGTTCGTTCCAGATTTCGGCGGTGTTTCCGCATCTCACCGCGCTGGAAAACGTCCGTGTCGCGCTTCAGCGCCAGCACGGCTCTTCGTTCGACTTCTGGCGCTCGAAGTCCGTGCTCAACCGCTTCAACGATCGCGCGCGCGAGCTGTTGAACGATGTCGGCCTCAGTGAGTTTGCCAATACGCCCGCGGTCGAGATGCCCTACGGGCGCAAGCGTGCACTCGAGATCGCAACCACGCTTGCGCTCGACCCTGAGATGATGCTGCTGGACGAGCCGATGGCCGGCATGGGTCACGAGGACATCGACAAGATCGCGGCGCTGATCAAGCGCATCTCCGCGAAATATACCATCCTGATGGTCGAGCATAATCTGAGCGTCGTCGCCAACCTCTCCGACATCATCACCGTGCTGACGCGCGGGCAGGTGCTCGCGCAGGGCCACTACTCCGAGCTCACCAAGGACGAGCGCGTCAAGGAAGCCTATCTGGGAGCCGGTCATGCCTGACACTGCAATCGCCGAGGCTCCGGCCAGGGCTGCGACCGGCGGCAACATCCTTCAAGTCCGCAATCTCGAATCCTGGTACGGCGAGTCCCACATCCTGCACGGGATCAACTTCGACGTGAACGCGGGCGAGGTCGTCACCCTGCTCGGGCGCAACGGCGCCGGCAAGACCACCACGCTGAAGTCGATCATGGGCATCATCGGCAAGCGCTCGGGCTCGGTGAAGTTCAACGACGAGGAGATCATCCGCGCGACCTCCGACAAGATCGCGCGCATGGGCATCGCGTTCTGCCCGGAAGAGCGGGGTATATTCTCCAGCCTCGACGTGCGGGAGAATCTGATGCTGCCGCCGGTCGTCCGCGCAGGCGGACTGCCGCTCGACCAGATCTTCGACCTGTTTCCAAACCTCAAGGAGCGGCTGTCCAGCCAGGGCACCAAGCTGTCGGGCGGAGAGCAGCAGATGCTCGCGATCGCGCGCATCCTGCGCACCGGCGCGAGCTTCCTGATGCTGGACGAGCCGACCGAGGGCCTTGCGCCCGTCATCATCCAGCAGATCGGCCACACCATTGCGCGGCTCAAGAAGGAGGGCTTCACCATTCTGCTGGTCGAGCAGAATTTCCGCTTCGCATCCACCGTTGCCGACCGCTACTACGTGGTCGAGCACGGCAAGATCATTGACGGATTTTCCAACGCGGAGCTTGCCACCAACATGGACAAGCTCCACACCTATTTGGGTGTCTAGTGCATGATCAGGACCCTGAGGGCCGCGCTATCACAAATGGTGCGGTTTCCGACAAGATCATGCTCAAACTGAAGAACTGCCAACGAGAAAATTCAAAAAGGAAAGTTGCATGAACACCAGGTCGATTGCGTCATTGCTGCTGACCACCGCGCTCACGTTCGCCGCTGCAGGCGTCGCGTCCGCGCAGGACAAGACCGTGAAGATCGGCGCGCTGTCCGATCAGTCCGGCCTCTATGCCGATCTCGGCGGCCCCGGCTCGACGCTCGCCGCGCAAATGGCCGTTGAGGATTCCGGCCTGGCCGCGAAGGGCTGGAAGATCGACATCATCTCGGGCGATCACCAGAACAAGCCCGATATCGGCACCGCGATCGCGCGGCAGTGGTTCGACGTCGACAAGGTCGACATCATCGTCGACGTGCCGAACTCGGGCGTCGCGCTCGCCGTCAACAACGTCATCAAGGAAAAGAACGGCGTCTACATCAACTCCGGCGCCGCGACATCGGACCTCACCAACGCGCAGTGCTCGCCCAACACCGTGCACTGGACTTACGACACCTACATGCTGGCCCACACCACCGGCCAAGCCCTGGTCAAGGCCGGCGGCGACACCTGGTTCTTCCTGACCGCGGACTACGCCTTCGGTGCCGCGCTCGAGCGCGACACCAGCGCGGTCGTCACCGCCAACGGCGGCAAGGTGGTGGGCGGCGTCAAGCATCCGCTGAACACGCCGGATTTCTCCTCCTTCCTGCTCCAGGCGCAGGCGTCCAAGGCCAAGATCATCGGTCTTGCCAATGCCGGCGGCGACACCACCAACACCATCAAGCAGGCGGCCGAGTTCGGCATCGGCAAAGGCGGCCAGAAGCTCGCGGCGCTGCTGCTCTTCCTCACCGACGTCAAGGCGATCGGGCTGGAGACGGCGCAGGGCCTCAACTTCACCGAGACCTTCTACTGGGACATGAACGACCAGACCCGCGCGTTCTCGAAGCGTTTCGCCGCGAAGATGAAGAACAATGCGCCGCCGACCATGGTGCAGGCGGGCGTCTATGCCGGCGTGCGTCACTACCTCAAGGCTCTCGAAGCACTCGGCGGCAATCCGCATGACGGCGTCAAGATCGTCGAGAAGATGAAGTCGATGCCGACCGAGGACGATCTGTTCGGCAAGGGCGAGATCCAGCCCAACGGCCGCACCATCCACAGCGCCTATCTGTTCGAGGTGAAGAAGCCCTCCGAGTCCAAGGGACCGTGGGACTTCTACAAGCTGGTCGGCACGGTGCCGGGCGACCAGGCTTTCACCCCGCTGTCCGAGAGCAAGTGCGCGCTGCTCAAGAAGTAAGATAACGGCCCGCAGGCCATCGAGCCTGCGGGCGACTTTCACGGGAACGCCGAAGGGACCGGGTGCGGGATCGATGCAGGCTCTTTACGCTCAGCTACTGGTGGGACTGATCAACGGCTCGTTCTACGCGCTGCTCAGTCTCGGGCTTGCCGTGATCTTCGGCATGCTCAACATCATCAATTTCGCCCATGGCGCGCTCTACATGATGGGCGCCTTCGTGGCCTATTTCCTGCTGAACCTCGGCGGCATCAACTACTGGTGGGCGCTGCTGCTGGCGCCGATCATCGTCGGCATCTTCGGCATGATCCTGGAACGGACCATGCTGCAATGGCTGACCGGGCTCGACCATCTCTACGGCCTGCTGCTGACCTTCGGCATCGCGCTGATCGTGCAGGGCGTGTTCCAGAACTACTTCGGCTCCTCGGGCCTGCCTTACGCCATTCCGGACCAGCTCAAGGGCGGCATGAATCTCGGCTTCATGTTCTTGCCCGTCTACCGCGGCTGGGTCGTCGTGTTTTCGCTGGTGGTGTGTCTTGCCACCTGGTTCCTGATCGAGAAGACGCAGCTCGGCGCCTACTTGCGCGCCGCCACCGAAAACCCCACGCTGGTCCGCGCCTTCGGCATCAACGTGCCGCGCATGATCACGCTGACCTATGGTCTCGGCGTCGGCCTCGCCGCGCTCGCAGGCGTGCTCTCGGCGCCAATCAACCAGGTCCGGCCGCTGATGGGCGCCGACCTCATCATCGTCGTGTTCGCGGTGGTGGTGATCGGCGGCATGGGTTCGATCATGGGCTCCATCATCACCGGCTTCGCGCTCGGCGTGATCGAGGGTCTGACCAAGTATTTCTACCCCGAGGCCTCCAATACCGTCGTGTTCGTACTGATGGTGCTGGTGCTCCTGGTGAAGCCAACGGGATTGACGGGAAGAGCGGCCTGATATGACAACCCTGACGGACGATACGCTGCCTGCAAGCCCGCGTGCGATGCGCGACGAGATGATTGTGTTCGTGGTGATGGCGCTGCTCTTGGCGTCTGTCCCGTTCACGGGAGTCTATCCGTTCTTCGTGATGCAGGCGCTGTGCTTTGCGCTGCTCGCCTGCGCCTTCAACCTCTTGGTCGGCTATGGCGGCCTGCTGTCGTTCGGCCATGCAATGTTCTTGGGGACGGCCGGCTATTGCAGCGCGCACGCGCTCAAAGTGTGGGGACTGCCGCCGGAGCTCGGCATTCTCGTCGGCGTCGCCGCGGCGTTCGGCCTGTCGGTCATCACCGGTTACATCTCGATCCGCCGCCAGGGCATTTATTTCTCGATGATCACGCTGGCGCTGTCGCAGCTGCTGTACTTCATCTACCTCCAGGCACCGTTCACCCATGGTGAGGACGGCATCCAGGGCATTCCGCAGGGGCACATGTTCGGCGTGCTCGATCTCTCGAATGCGACGGTGCTGTACTATGTCGTGCTGGCCGGCTTCCTCGCTGGCTTCCTGTTGATCTTCCGCATCATCAACTCGCCGTTCGGCGAAGTCCTGAAGTCGATCCGCGAGAACGAGCAGCGGGCGATTTCGCTCGGCTATCGCACCGACCAGTACAAGTTCCTGGCCTTCATCCTCTCAGGGACTCTGGCCGGCTTTGCCGGATCGCTGAAGGTGTTCGTGGCGCAAAATGCCTCGCTCACCGACGTGCATTGGTCGATGTCGGGCGAAGTCGTGCTGATGACGCTGGTGGGCGGTCTCGGCACCATTTTCGGCCCCGTGGTCGGCGCCTTCGTGATCATCGCCATGCAGCAGTATCTGGCGGGCTTCGGCCAGTGGGTCACGGTGATCCAGGGCGCGATCTTCGTGATCTGCGTGCTCACCTTCCGCCGCGGCGTCATCGGCGAAATCGCGCATTACTTCCGAAGATCGCTCTAAGTAATTGATTTTAAACAGAGTTACCGACCGCTTGAAAGCGGTGGATGATCCGGCTCCGCGGGCGCGAGATGACACGCGCGCGGATCGAAAATGGTCTATGACAGTTTCGTGACGGCCCCTTCGGGCCTGGCCATTTCCAACCGGTAGCCTGTCCCCATGATGCGATGGTTTCGTGCGTTCCTGCCCAAGGAAGAACGGTTCTTCGACCTGTTCGACCGGCATGCCCAGACGGTGATCCAAGGGGCGATCGCGCTCCAGGGCATGCTCAATGGCGGCGAGGAGACGCCGGTCTATTGCCAGCGCGTCAATCAGTTCGAGAACGACGCGGACAACATCACCCGTGAGGTGCTGACGGCGGTGCGCCGCACCTTCATCACCCCGTTCGACCGCGGCGACATCAAGAACCTGATCACGTCGATGGACGATGCCATCGATCAGATGCAGCAGACGGCCAAGGCAGTGATGCTGTTCGAGGTTCGCGCCTTCGAGCCGCCCATGCGCGAGATCGGCGGGCTCCTGATCGAATGCGCCAATCTGGTCGGGCGTGCGCTGCCGCTGATGCAATCGATCGGCCCGAACGTCGCCATGCTGACCGCCATCACCGAAGAGCTCGGCAAGCTGGAGGGCCGGGTCGACGATCTTCACGACATCGGCCTGAAGGAGCTGTTCCTCAAGCACCGCGAGGGGAATGCGATGGACTTCATCGTTGGCGTCGAGATCTACGACCACCTGGAGAAGGTGGCCGATCGCTTCGACGACGTCGCGAACGAGATCAACAGCATCGTCATCGAGCAAGTGTAGGCGGGGCTGCCGTGGATGCTGCGTTGGGTGTTCCCGTCCTGGTCGGACTGATCGCCGTCGCGCTGCTGTTCGACTTCCTGAACGGCCTGCACGACGCCGCCAATTCGATCGCGACCATCGTCTCGACCCGCGTGCTGCGGCCGCAATTCGCGGTATTCTGGGCCGCTTTCTTCAATTTCGTCGCCTTCATGGTGTTCGGCCTGCACGTCGCCCAGACCATCGGCACGGGCATCATCGATCCCTCGATCGTCGATGCCCAGGTGATCTTCGCGGCGCTCGTCGGCGCCATCGTCTGGAACCTCGTGACCTGGGCGCTCGGCATTCCTTCTTCATCCTCGCACGCGCTGATCGGAGGCCTCGTCGGCGGCGGCATGGCCAAGGCGGGGATTTCGGCCGCGGTGTGGAGCGGGCTGTCCAAGACGGTGCTGGCGATCGTATTGTCGCCGCTGGTCGGCTTTCTGCTCGCGATGATGCTGGTCGCGATCGTGTCCTGGGCCTCGGTGCGTTCGACGCCGTTCGCGGTCGATCGCGCGTTCCGCATTCTGCAATTCGCCTCCGCCTCGCTCTATTCGCTCGGCCATGGCGGCAACGACGCGCAGAAGACCATGGGCATCATCGCGGTGCTGCTCTATTCGCAAGGCCATCTCGGCAGCGAGTTCTCGGTGCCGTTTTGGGTCGTGCTGTCCTGCCAGGCGGCGATGGCGTTGGGCACGCTGATGGGTGGCTGGCGCATCGTCCGCACGATGGGCCTGCGCATCACGAAATTGACGCCGATGCAGGGCTTTTGCGCCGAGACGGGGGGTGCCGCGACCCTGTTCATGGCGACTTATCTCGGGGTTCCCGTCTCGACCACCCACACCATCACCGGCGCCATCGTCGGCGTCGGCGCGGCCCGCCGCGTCTCGGCAGTGCGCTGGAACGTCGCCAGCTCGATCGTCTGTGCCTGGGTGATCACGATCCCGGCCTCGGCCATCGTCGCCGCGCTGACCTGGTGGGTGGTTCAGATCTTCGTCAGGTAACGAGCTTCAGCCCGGCAATCCCGGCGACGATCAGGGAGATGCTGGCAAGACGGAAGGCCGTTGCCGGCTCGCCGAACAGGACGATGCCGAGCGTCGCAGTGCCGACCGCGCCGATGCCGGTCCAGACCGCATAGGCGGTTCCGACGGGAAGTGATTTGAGCGCAAGCCCGAGCAGGATGACGCTGCCGGCCATGGCCGCCAGCGTGATGACGGACGGAACGAGCCTGGTGAAGCCCTCGGTGTATTTCAAGCCGATCGCCCAGGTGATCTCGAGAAGACCGGCGACAAACAGGATGCTCCAGGCCACGACGACCCTCCATTTCAGCAGGGTCGTCCCCGCGGCTGACGTGCTGATGGATAGGGAGGCCGTCCTCCCCAAGACTGATATCCAAGCGCCGATATGGGGCTGGCCGAAGGCCTGTGCAATCACCAAATGAGGCTTGATCAGGCCCGTTTTCCCTGCCACACGCTCCCGCCATGTCCGACATCGCCACAACCACAGCCGAATCGCCGGCCCGTTCCCCGCTTGCCGCTGAAGTGGCGCGGCGGCGGACCTTCGCGATCATCTCCCACCCCGACGCCGGCAAGACCACGCTGACCGAAAAGCTGCTGCTGTTCGGCGGCGCCATCAACCTCGCCGGCCAGGTCAAGGCCAAGGGCGAGCGGCGCAATACGCGCTCGGACTGGATGAAGATCGAGCGCGAACGCGGCATCTCGGTCGTCACTTCGGTGATGACCTTCGAGTTCGAAGGTCTCGTGTTCAACCTCCTGGACACGCCGGGCCACGAGGACTTTTCGGAAGACACTTATCGCACGCTCACCGCGGTAGATTCCGCGGTGATGGTGATCGACGCCGCCAAGGGCATCGAGGCGCGCACCCGAAAACTGTTCGAGGTGTGCCGCCTGCGCGATATCCCGATCATCACCTTCATCAACAAGATGGACCGCGAGAGCCGGGATGTGTTCGAGCTGCTCGACGAGATCGAGAAGACGCTGGCGCTCGACACCACGCCGATGACCTGGCCGGTCGGGCGCGGCCGGGATTTCCTCGGCACCTATGACGTCGTCAATGGCGGCGTGCGCCTGCTCGAAGGCGGCGGCGCCAAGACCGGCGCGGCGCTTGAGATCGAGATCGAAGAGCTCGCCAAGCTCAACGCCAATCTGGACGTCACTGCCGTGAAGGACGAGCTCGAGCTCGTCACCGCAGCGTCAAAGCCGTTCGAGCTCGAGGCGTTTCGCGAGGGCCATCTGACGCCGGTCTATTTTGGCAGCGCGCTGCGCAATTTCGGCGTCGGCGATCTCCTGGAAGGCCTCGGCAAGTTCGCGCCCGAGCCGCGCGCGCAGGACAGCGACCAGCGCAAGGTCGAGGCGACCGATCCCCGCATGAGCGCGTTCGTGTTCAAGATCCAGGCCAACATGGATCCGAACCACCGCGACCGCATCGCTTTCGCGCGGCTCTGCTCCGGCAAGCTCAGTCGCGGCATGAAGGCCAAGCTGGTGCGCACCGGCAAGAGCATGCCGCTGTCGAGCCCGCAATTCTTCTTCGCGCAGGATCGCTCGGTGGCGGACGAAGCCTTCGCCGGCGACGTCGTCGGCATTCCCAACCACGGCACGCTGCGCATCGGCGACACGCTGACGGAAGGCGAGGATTTCAACTTCGTGGGCGTGCCGAGCTTTGCGCCGGAAATCGTCCGCCGCGTCCGTCTGACCGACGCGATGAAGGCGAAGAAGCTGAAGGAAGCGCTTCAGCAGATGTCGGAAGAGGGCGTGGTGCAGGTGTTCCGTCCGCGCGACGGCGCGCCGGCGCTGGTCGGCGTGGTCGGCGCGCTCCAGCTCGACGTGCTCAAGGCGCGGCTCGAGGCGGAATATTCGCTCCCGGTGGAGTTCGAGGTCAGCGAGTTCCAGCTGGCGCGCTGGGTCTCCTCCGAGGACCGCAAGAAGCTCGACAGCTTCATCGCCGCCAACACCTCCAGCATCGCGGACGATGTGGATGGCGATCCCGTGTATCTCGCCAGGAACGAGTTCTACCTCGGCTACACCAGGGAGCGCGCCGAGGGCATCGAGTTCACCAACGTCAAGGACGTCAAGAAGAAGGGGTAGGGTGCGTTCCCCCTGGGGCAGCTGCACCCAGCTGTCATGCGCCGGCTTGACCGGCGCGTCCAGTACGCTGCAGCCTCTCGATTCAATTACAAGCGCCTCGGAGTAGGGGTCGCCCGGTCAAGCCGGGCGACGACAGTTGCCCTGAACGCGAGCACGTGAATTGCGATAGGCTTGACCTTGTTGGAGGCAGCGCCACGTTCCATTTGTATCACGTTGTGAGCTCGCTCCATGTGGCGCGTCATCCTTGTTGCTCTCCTGCCGGCGACGACGCTCGCCGCCGAAGCGCGGCCCCGGCAGATCAATCCGATCCCGTTCTCGCATGAGTCGTGTAGCGTGCTCGACGGCCGGCCCTGCACGCCATCTTATTGCAGCCCGCTCGAGCCCGGCCCCTGTATTCCCGAGATGGACTATCCTTACGGCCAGAACCTCCAGCTCACGATCGAAAGCGTGCCGTCCGATGCCGACCGCGCCAAATACCGGAAGCCAGATCACGATCTCGACACGATCGGCGATCTCTTTGCCGAGCTGCGCAGCTGCTGGTCGCCGCCATCGAATAATGCGCGCGCGGGCATGCAGATGTCGGTGCGGTTCAGCCTCAACCGATCGGGTGGCCTGATCGGCCCACCGCGCATGACATTTGCGACCGCGGGCGTTCCCGTAGACACCCGCACGACCTATCTCAACGCGATCAATTCATCGCTGAAGGCTTGCTTGCCGCTGAAGTTGACCGCCGGGTTTGCCGGCGCGCTGGCCGGCCGACCCATCGCGATCCGTTATGTCGACAATCGGCACCCAAACTGACCCGCTGTCGGGTTTAGCCCAGCGGCAAGGCCACCGTGAGAGGTCTTGTCAGTTCAGCAGATTCCATTTGTGAAGTTTGAGTGCGATGGTGGCTTCGAGGTCTTCGATCCTGTCGAATTCCTCATAGGTGACCCCGTTGAGATCCGATGGCAGTTTCAACGGTTTCTTCAGCAGGATAGCGACTCGGTCGAACGCTCGGAATTTGGCGAATAGCAACCCCATCTCGAAGATGACGTTCTCACGTGCCCGTGCAGCACATTGGTCGTTGGATTTTGCCAGGCGTCCCTCGTCGTCGGGCGTGGCAAGGATGAAGCCTGCTTTGCAAGTTCGGATGAGGTCTTCCAAGGCTGCCAAGATCGTCGTTGCGTTCTTGTCTTCCCGCGCCAGCACCTTGGGAGTGACCTTCCTGTCCCGAAGGATGTCCTCGAGCGCCTTCCGGCTGACGTTGTCTCGGCCATGCACGATGAAGACGTTCCGATCGATCTGGAGCTCCGGGTGAGGTGTATGAAGGGCGAGTGCCAAGATGTCAGTATAGGCCTCTAGTACGCGTTTATCCTCGGCAGAAAATGCCTTCGCCGGATCGTTGTTATGGAAGCAGGCGACGCCAAATGGTCTTTGACCTTGTCCCAATTTGATTGGAAAGCAAACCATGTTCTGGATTGGGCTTTCGCCGTAGAACTCACCTCCTTCGGTCCGTGAAAACGTGGTCGGCATACCCGTTCTAAAGCATACTCCAGCAGTTGTACCGTAGTAGCCCAACGCGGACGGAAAGCTGGCACGTTCTTGCGGATCCAATAGGCGATCGCGAAAGAGAAAATCGCCTTCGTTGAATAGCACAAGCCGCTTTGTCCTTTGATGGTTGATCAGCACCGATCCGGCATCGGCTGCCGGGCTGATCGCAATCGCCGTTTGCAGGAATTCTACAATGATTGCTTCCTGCGAACGGCCGTGGGAAGCACGAAGGAAATCCAATATTCTGACGTCAAAACTGATTTTGTCGGCCATAATCAACGGTCCGGTCGTTATGCAATGCCCGGATCATATTCCGCCGGATGTCTAATTCAACAAGAAGTTGTTTTTGGGAGTTTGGGCCCGTAGCCTTGACCTATCAACGCCAGACCGCCCCGGGGGCCGTGAGCCGATGGATGCCAGGATCAGCTATTTTCTATTTCTGCTCACACTCCATTCCTCGCTGCTGATCACCAGCACGATCGCGGGCTCAAAGCTGTTCGCCCTGCCTTTCGGCCTGGACGCCAGCGCGACCGTGTTCAGCTATCTCTTGACATTCATCATTCTCGACACGATCGCGGAATTGTTCGGCAGGGAGTATTCCAGGCGGGTGATCAATCTCGGCCTGGTCAGCATGGCCTTGTCCGCCGCCTATTTCGAGTTTGCCGCCTATCTCCCGGCGGCTTCGGGCTGGCACCACCAGCAGGATTTCGAAACGGTCGTCAGCTCCTCGGTTCGAATCTGGATCGGAGGCTGGATCGCCTACATGGTCAGTCAACACTTCGACCTGTCGTTCTTCCTCCTGCTGCGCAAGACGGCGTTCGGCAGGAGGTCCGTGGTGCTGTCGGCCTGGCTTAGCCTGATGTTGGCTCAGCTGCTGGACACCGTCATATTCGTGTCGATCGCGTTCTACGGTACCGGCGTCGTCCTGCCGACGATCGTTGGCCAGTACATGATCAAGCTGCTCTTCTCCACGGTTGCCGCGCCTCTGGTGAAGTTGAGCATCGCGATGGGACGAGACTGGATCGAAGCCCGAAGCGGAAAGCTGGTTGAGAAGGACTGACGCATTGCGCTTCGCTGGGTGAAGATGATACCTGATGGAGCACGGGTCTTACGCAAGGGGATGTCGTGGGTCTGCTGGTCATGGTCCTGGGGCTGGTGCTGTTCTTCGCGGCCCATATTTTCACGACGAAACGCGAGGCGCGCGCGCAGGCGATCGCGAAGCTGGGCGAGGGGACCTACAAGATCCTCTATTCGCTGGTCTCGCTGGCGGGCCTCGCTTTGATCATTTGGGGCTTTGCCCACTACCGCAGCTCCGGCTGGATCGACGTCTGGTATCCGCCGAAGGCGATGAAGCACGTCACGCTCGCGCTGATGCTGCCCGCCGTCATCCTGGTGGTGGCGTCATATTTGCGCGGCCGTATTTATGCGACGCTGAAGCATCCGATGTTGGCCGGCATCAAGTTGTGGGCGGCGGCGCATCTGCTCGCCAACGGTGATCTCGGCTCGATCATCCTGTTCGGCTCGTTCCTCGCCTGGGCGGTGTATGACCGCATTACGCTCAAGCATCGCACCGACGCCGGCGGCCCGCCGATCCCGGTGGGCGGCGTCACCAACGATCTGATCGCGGTCGGGGTCGGGGTCGTTGCTTATCTGGCGCTGGCCTTTGCGTTCCATCCCGTCGTGATCGGTGTTCCCGTCGTGGGCGTGTAGCGCATGATCCGTTAGCGCAAAGTGTGGAGCGGTTTTCCGACGAGATCATGCGCCAAAGGTGAAGACAGCCGGTCAGCGCAAGACAGCTCCGCCTGCGCATGCGCGGAAGCTGACGAAGCAACAAGGTCAGGGCATTCCGATGGACTGGTCGCAATCTCAGATTCCGCCGATGCGGCTCGAGGCGCGCTTTGGCGACCGGGTGGTGCCGGCGTTCTGCGACCGGCCGGCGAGTCTCTGGGCGATGATCGCCAATGCCCGCGCCCGCAATCCCGACGGTGAAGCGCTGATCGCAGGCAATATCCGCCTGAGCTGGCAGCAGGCCGTGGAGCAGGCCGCACGGATCGCAGCTGGATTTCGCAAGCTCGGATTGCAGCGCGGCGACCGCGTCGCCATCCTGCTCGGCAACCGCATCGAATTTCCGCTGCTGCTGTTTGCCGCCGCGCATGAAGGGCTGGTCACCGTGCTGCTCAGCACGCGCCAGCAGAAGCCGGAAATCGCTTATGTGCTGACCGATTGCGGCGCAAAGATCCTGATCCACGAAGCCGCCCTCGCCGAGCGGCTGCCCGATGCGCCGGATTTGCCCGATCTGATCCACCGTATTGCTATCGACGATGATCCGGCTCTGTCGCGGTTCGCAGTGCTCGCCGACAACTCGCCGGCGCCTGCGCCGGTCGAGGTAGGGGAGGAGGACACCGCGATGATTCTCTACACCTCGGGGACGACGGGCAAGCCGAAGGGCGCGATGCTGGCCCATTGCAACATCGTGCACTCCTCGATGGTGTTCGAGTCCTGTCTGCAGTTGGCGGAAACCGATCGCTCGATCGCGGCGGTGCCGCTCGGCCATGTCACCGGGGTCGTCGCCAACATCACGACCATGGTCCGCTGCGGCGGCGCGCTGATCATCATGCCGGAGTTTAGGGCGGCCGACTATCTCAAGCTCGCCGCGCGCGAGCGCGTCACCTACACCGTGATGGTGCCGGCGATGTACAATCTCTGCCTGCTCCAGCCCGATTTCGACAGCTACGATCTGTCGAGTTGGCGCATCGGCGGCTTTGGCGGCGCGCCGATGCCGGTCGCGACCATCGAGAAGCTGAAGGCGAAGATTCCCGGACTGAAGCTGATGAACTGCTACGGCGCGACCGAGACGACGTCGCCCTCGACCATCATGCCGGGCGAGCTGACGAAGATCCACATCGACAGCGTCGGCCTGCCGTGCCCCGGCGCGCGCATTGTCGCGATGGGGGCGGACGGGCGCGAGCTGCCGCGCGGCGAAATCGGCGAGCTCTGGATCCATGGCGCCTCAGTGATCAAGGGGTACTGGAAGAATCCGAAAGCCACGGCCGAAAGCTTCACGGGCGGCTTCTGGCACTCGGGCGATCTCGGCTCGGTGGATGCGGACGGATTTATCCGCGTGTTCGACCGGCAGAAGGACATGATCAATCGCGGCGGCCTGAAGATCTATTCGGCCGAGGTCGAATCCGTGCTGGCCGGCCATCCCGCCGTGGTGGAGAGCGCGATCATCGCCAAGGCCTGCCCGGTGCTGGGCGAGCGCGTCCACGCCGTGGTGGTGACGCGCGCACCCGTTGCCGACGCGGATTTGCGCGCCTGGTGCGCCGAGCGGCTGTCCGACTACAAGGTGCCCGAAACCATGGCGATCACATCAGAGCCGCTGCCACGCAATGCCAATGGCAAGGTGCTGAAGCGGCAGCTGCGGGAACTGCTCGGCAGCTGAGCCGGGCAGGCGGTTCTCCCAGGGCCTTCCCGGGTGGTTAACGCCTTGATCGGGCTCGCTTTGCCTTGCCACCGCCATATCGTTAGGGTACCTCGCCGCCACGTGGGGACGGGATTTCTGACGCGAACGCTTCCGCGCGCGTACCCGGACGGGCATGGGATTAGCATAAGTGTCTGAATTATTTGACGAAGTCGACGAGGAAGTACGTCGCGAACAGCTCAAGAAGCTGTGGGACAAGTATTCGATCTACTTCATCGCCCTGATGGTGCTGGTCGTGGCCGCCGTCGGCGGCTGGCGCGCCTACCAGTATTTCGAGGCCAAGAAGGCGGCCGAGGCCGGTGCCGCCTTCGAGAAGGCGGTCGAGCTGTCCGAGCAGGCCAAGCACGAGGACGCCGAGAAGGCCTTCACCGAGCTCGCCGCCAAGGCTCCGTCCGGCTATCGCACCCTGGCGCGGCTGCGTGCTGCGGCCGAGGCCGCGAGCCGCGATCCCAAGGCCGCCGCGAAGATGTATGACGACATTGCCGCCGATCGCAGCGTTGGTGGCGAGTGGCAGGATCTGGCGAAGATCCGGGCCGGCGGCCTGCTGCTCGACAGCGCCAGCTACGCCGACATGCAGCAGCGGCTGGAAGCCTCCACCGCGCCCAAGTCGACCTTCCGCCACAGCGCTCGCGAGATGCTGGCGCTGTCGGCCTGGCGCAACAACGACATGACCGCAGCCCGCAAATGGCTCGACGCGATTGAAGGCGACGGCGAAACGCCGCCCGGCCTGCGCTCGCGCGCCGAGGCGCTCCAGGCCCTGTTGCCGCCCGTTGCCAAGAGCTGACGACGGTCCTCTGACGCAAGACGAGACACAAGATGCGCCGCACGCCACGCTTGATCGCAGCCGCCATCCTGATCGCCTTCACGGGCGTCCTGGGCGGCTGCTCGAGCTTCGATCCAAGCGATATGCTCGACTTCCTCGACACCAAGAAGAAGCTGCCGGGCGAGCGCAAGCCGGTCTTTCCGGAAGGCGTGCCGGGCCTCGAACAGGGTGTCCCGAAGGAGATGTACAAGGGCGCGCAGCAGCAGCAGGACGCGAATGCGCCGGCCGTCGCGGCCTTGCCTGCGGAGCCGCCGCCCGAGCCGGCCAAGCCGGCAAAGGGGAGCAAGGCGAAGCGCACCAAGCAGCCCGCCGCCGCGGCAGCAGCACCGGCTGAGGCGCCTGCCGGCGAGGTCGACGGCGAGGCTCAGCCGGAGGCCGCACCAGCTACGGCCGCTCCGCCGCCCAAGCACAAGATCGTCCGCAAGCGCACCACCGCGCCGGCGCCGGATCAGCCCGCCCAGCAGGCGCAACCGGCCCAGACCACCCAGCAGCAATCGCAGAGCGCTTTCCCGGCGCCGCTGCCGAGCGGCGGCTTCTCGCGCTGATATCCCTCATTGCATTGACAGGCGCAGCCCCGGCAGCGCACGAATGACCGA
The DNA here is from genome assembly GCF_900324035.1 of Bradyrhizobium vignae. Taxonomy (NCBI): domain Bacteria; kingdom Pseudomonadati; phylum Pseudomonadota; class Alphaproteobacteria; order Hyphomicrobiales; family Nitrobacteraceae; genus Bradyrhizobium; species Bradyrhizobium vignae. The sequence goes on along the minus strand of NZ_LS398110.1, from coordinate 4,586,080 downwards.
TGTCCTTCACGATCGCCATCATCGGCCGGCCCAATGTCGGCAAATCGACGCTGTTCAACCGCCTGGTTGGACAGAAGCTCGCGCTCGTCGATGACCTGCCGGGTGTCACCCGCGACCGCCGCGAAGGCGAGGCCAGGCTCGGCGACCTCCAGTTCACCATCATCGATACCGCCGGCCTCGACGAGGGCGCCAGGGGCTCGCTGACTGCGCGCATGCAGGAGCAGACCGAGACCGCGATCGCGCAAGCCGACGCGCTGTTCTTCGTCATCGACGCCCGCATCGGTCTCACGCCCACCGATCGCGCCTTCGCCGATTTCGCCCGCAAGGCCAACAAGCCGGTGCTGCTCATCGCCAACAAGAGCGAGGGCAAGCATGGCGATGCCGGTGCGATGGAAGCGTTCGCCCTCGGCCTCGGCGATCCCATCCAGATCTCGGCCGAGCATGGCGAGGGCATGGGCGAGCTCTATGACGCGCTCAGCAGGCTGATGCCGGAGCCCGCCGAGAACGATGAGGCCGAGGACGACGAACCGCTCTCCGAGGAGGAGGCCGCGACCCGCCCGATCCGTGTCGCCATCGTCGGCCGGCCCAATGCCGGCAAGTCGACGCTGATCAATCACCTGCTCGGCGAGGAGCGCCTGCTGACCAGCCCCGAGGCCGGCACCACGCGCGATTCCATCGCGGTGGAGATCAACTGGAAGGGCCGCGATTTCCGCGTGTTCGATACCGCCGGCCTGCGCCGGCGCTCGCGGATCGAGGAGAAGCTGGAAAAGCTCTCCGTCGCCGATGCGCTGCGCGCGGTGCGCTTTGCCGAAGTCGTCGTGCTGATGATGGATTCGCAGAACCGCTTCGAGGAGCAGGATCTGCGCATCGCCGATCTGATCGAGCGCGAGGGAAGGGCGGTCGTGCTCGCGGTCAACAAATGGGATCTGATGGAGACCAAGGGCGGCGGCGCCATCTCGGGCCTGCGCCGCGATGCCGACCATTGGCTGCCGCAGCTCAAGGGCGTGCCGATCGTCGCCGTCTCGGGCCTGATGGGTGAGGGCATCGACCGCCTGATGCAGGCGATCCAGGACGCCTACGCTGTCTGGAACAGGCGCGTGCCGACCTCGGCGCTCAATCGCTGGTTCGAGCAGGCCATCCAGGCCAATCCGCCGCCGGCGGTGTCCGGCCGCAGGCTGAAGCTGAACTATATCACGCAGAACAAGGCGCGCCCGCCGAGCTTCGTGCTGTTCTGCTCGCGCGCGGACGCGGTGCCGCAATCCTACTTGCGCTACCTCACCAACTCCATGCGCGAGACCTTCGATCTGCCGGGCACGCCCGTGCGCATCACCTTGCGCGAGAAGGCCAATCCCTTCGCGCACAAGCGCAAGCGGCCGTCGTGAGCGAACAGGCGGCGAGGCGATAGGCCTGAAACGTCGATGCCCGGGCCTTTGCCGCGCCGAAGCGGTTTCGGCCGCGCAGGCGGGACAAGCCCGGGCATGACGGAATGCCCGACCGCTACGGGGTCACTTCTTCACCAGCGGACACTCGCTGTCCTTGAGCGGCCTGGCGGCATCTTCCGCCGGGATGTTGGCAACCAGCTTGTAATAGTCCCACGGTCCCTTCGACTCCTCCGGCTTCTTCACCTCGAACAGATAGGCCGGGATGATGCGGCGGCCGTCCTCGCGGAGCGGGCCCTTGCCGAACAGCGGATCGTCAGTCGGGATTTCCTTCATTCTGGCGACGACTTTGGCGCCGTCATGCGGATTGCCGCCGAGCGCTTCGAGCGCCTTGAGGTAGTGGATCACGCCGGCATAGTTGCCGGCCTGGGTCATCGACGGCATCGCGTGGTTGCTCACCTTCTCCTGGAAGCGCTTGGACCAGGCACGGGTGCCATCGTTGAGATCCCAGTAGAAGGACTCCGTGAAGGTCAGGCCGTGCGCGGTCTTGAGGCCGAGCGAGTGAACGTCGTTGATGAAGAGCAGCAGCGCCGCGAGCTTCTGGCCGCCTTCGACGATGCCGAACTCGGCCGCCTGCTTGATCGAATTGGTGGTGTCGCCGCCGGCATTGGCAAGCCCGACGATCTTCGCCTTGGAGTTCTGCGCCTGGAGCAGGAAGGACGAGAAGTCCGAGGTGTTGAGCGGGTGCTTGACGCCACCCAGCACCTTGCCGCCGTTTGCGGTGACAACGGCACTCGTGTCGCGCTCGAGCGCGGCGCCGAAGGCGTAGTCGGCGGTCAGGAAGAACCAGGTGCCACCGCCGGCTTTCGTCAGCGCCTTGCCGGTGCCGTTAGCCAGCATGTAGGTGTCATAGGTGTAGGAGATGGTGTTGGCGTTGCAGGCCTTGCCGGTGAGGTCGGCGGTGGCGCCGCCATTGTTGAGCAGGACCACGTTCTTTTCCTTGGCGACATTGCTGACCGCCAGCGCCACGCCGGAGTTCGGCGTGTCGGTGATCATGTCGACCTTCTGGGTGTCGATCCACTGCCGCGCAATGTTGACGCCGACATCAGGCTTGTTCTGGTGGTCGCCGCTGAGGACTTCAATTTTCCAGCCTTTGGCCAGCAGGCCCGAATCCTCGACCGCCATCTTGACCGCCGCCACGGAGCCGGGACCGCCGATATCGGCGTAGAGGCTGGACATGTCGTTGAGCACGCCGATCGTGACGGTCTTGTCCTGAGCGTAGGCGGATGATGCAAAACCGAAAGCGGCGCAAGCCAGAAGGGCCGCGGAGCGGCGCGCGAACGTCGTCATGAAAGGTCTCCTCCATTGTCAAATATTCGGACGGCTCTCTTGCGGAGCCTTATTCCTGCTGTTGGCTCTACCGTGTCCGACGGCTGGCGGCAATGCGCCTAAAGCCGGATGACGCTGCGTCGCAGCGTGATCCGTCGGTTAACTTTTGGGCAAAATGCGTTGAGACGCTATTTGAGCGCGTCCGATGTCAGCTTGAATTTCTGGATGCGTTTTCCGGTATCGACCTCGGCGGTATCGTCGTCACCCGCGATGGTTCGACAAACCGCTCGCCTTCATGCTGGCGACTGAAAGCTCATCAAGGTGCGGGTCTTGTAATCGTAGAACTTGCCGGTCTCGGTCCAGTCGGGCGCGCACAGCGGGACGATGAATTCGGCAACCTGCTCGGGTGTGTCGAGCGTCGCAGGATCCTCGCCCGGCATGAACGTGGCGCGCATGCGGGTGCGGATCGGTCCCGGATTGAACAAATTGACGCGCAGTGGCGTGTTCGCGGTCTCCTGCGCCCAGGCGCGCGCCAGCGTTTCCAGCGCGGCCTTGGAGGCGGCGTAGGGACTGACATAGGCGGTCGCCTTGTTGGCGGCGCCCGAGGTGATGAACACTGCGCGGCCGGCGTCGGACTGCTTCAGCAGCGGCTCCATGCAGCGGATCAGCTGGAAGTTCGCGGAAACGTTGACGGCCATCACGTCGTTGAAGGCCTTCAGCTCGATGTGGCCGATCGGTGAAGAGGGCCCGAGCACGCCGGCATTGCCGACGAGGATGTCGAGCTTGCCGTAGCGCTCGTGCAGGCCGGCGCCGAGACGCGCGATGCCGTCGAAATCGGTGAGGTTGAGCGGCACCAGGGTGGCGCTGCCGCCGTCCTTGCGGATCTCGTCGTCGAGTTCTTCCAGCCCTCCTTGCGTGCGTGCGACCGCGACGATGTGCGCACCGGCTTTGGCAAGCGCGCGTGCCGTGGCGAAACCGATACCGCGCGAGGCGCCGGTGACGAGAGCGATGCGGTTGGCGAGGGGCTTTGTCATGTCGGGGTTTTACAGGCGTGGACGGCCGGGACAAGCCCCCACCACACCGTCATTCCGGGCGTGCGGAGCGCAACTTCGGAATCTCGAGGTTCTCAGATGCGGAAGTGCGCACCATAGTTCGGTCCTTACGGACCGCCCCGGGATGACGGCTGCGCCTTCAGCTCGCTTCCGCCAGCAGGGACAATTGCCGCGGCTGCGGCTCGGTCTGGGTCTGGTCGGTGAGGTGGGTCGGATAGGCCCCGGTGAAGCAGTGGTCCGAGAATTTCGGATTGGCGGGGTCGCGGCCGGGCTCGCCCATGGCGCGGTACATGCCGTCGATCGACAGGAAGGCGAGCGAGTCGGCGCCGATGATCTCGCGCATCTCCTCCAGCGAGTGTGTTGCGGCCAGGAGGCCGCCGCGGTCGGGCAGGTCGATGCCGTAATAATCCGGATAGAGGATCGGCGGCGAAGCGAGACGGAAATGCACTTCCTTGGCGCCGGCATCGCGCATCATGCGCACGATCTTCTTCGAGGTGGTGCCGCGCACCAGCGAGTCGTCGATCAGGATGATGCGCTTGCCTTCGATCGCGGCGCGGTTGGCCGAATGCTTCATGCGCACGCCGGATTCGCGGATCGCCTGCGTCGGCTGGATGAAGGTGCGGCCGACATAATGGTTGCGGATGATGCCGAGCTCGAACGGCACGCCGGAATGTTGGCTGTAGCCGACTGCGGCCGGCACGCCGGAATCCGGTACCGGCACCACGACGTCGATCGGCACGTGACTCTCGCGCGCGAGCTGCGCGCCGAAGGCCTTGCGCACCTCGTAGACCGAGCGGCCGTGAACGATGGAATCCGGGCGAGCGAAATAGATGTATTCGAAGATGCAGGGGCGCGGCGCCATCGGCGGGAACGGCTTGTGGATGTCCTGGCCGTTCTCGTCGAACACGATGACCTCGCCCGGCTCGATGTCGCGCACGAAGCGCGCGCCGATGATGTCGAGGGCGCAGGTCTCCGAGGTCAGGATCGGGCAGCCGTCGAGCTCGCCGAGCACGAGCGGGCGGATGCCGCGCGGATCGCGCGCGCCGACCAGCTTCTTGTTGGTCAGCGAGACCAGCGCGTAGGCGCCCTCGATCTCGCGCAGCGCGTCGATATAGCGCTCGATGAAACGGGCGCGCTTGGAGCGCGCGACCAGGTGCAGGATCACCTCGGTGTCGGTGGTCGACTGCATCATCGCGCCGTGCTTCACGAGCTCGCGGCGCAGCGTCAGGCCGTTGGTGAGATTGCCGTTGTGGGCCACTGCAAGGCCGCCGGCATTGAGCTCGGCGAATAGCGGCTGCACGTTGCGCAGGATGGTGGCGCCGGTGGTGGAATAACGGACATGGCCGACCGCCACACTGCCGGGCAGGCGGTCGATCACCTCGCGGCGGGAGAAGGTGTCGCCGACGAGGCCGAGGCGGCGTTCCGAGTGAAAGCGGCTGCCGTCGTAGGAGACGATGCCGGCGGCCTCTTGGCCGCGGTGCTGGAGGGCGTGAAGGCCGAGCGCGGTGATCGCGGCCGCATCAGGGTGACCGTAGATGCCGAAGACGCCGCATTCCTCGCGCAACGTATCGCCTTCCAGATCGTCCTGAAGTTCCAGCGCGGCCGGACCCGGACCGGCGTTTGGATCGAGATCAAGTTGGGCGTCCTGGTCAGGGTGTCGCATCTCGTCCGCGCCTCTCTTTAGGGCTCTATCAACGCGCCGCAGGTTTCTCGATCAGCTTTTTCATGCCGTCACGAGCAGATTTGCTGTATCCGTCGCCACTGCCCGAAGGCTGCTGCTCGGATTCAGCTTGATCATCATCTGGTTTGTTTTTCTTGAATCTCTTCAAGATGGTGTTCTCGGGATCATCAGGCAAGAGGGCCATCAGCCAATCCCCGGTTCCCTGGAGCACCACGCGCGACTTGGCCCCCGTGACCCAGTCCGGACGCTGCTTGTCCGGCACCAGCCAGGTGAAGAACAGGAAGGCGACCACGACGATCAAAAGGCCGCGAGCCAGGCCAAACAGGAAACCCAGGGTGCGGTCCAGCGCGCCGATGCGCGAATCCAGGATCATGTCGGAGATCCGGACCGTGATCACGGAGACCACGATCAGGGTGCCGACGAATACGCCCGCAACGACGACTACGCTCGCGACTGTGTCGTTGTTGAAATAGCTCTTGGCGGTCGGCAGCAGCTTCGAGAAGGAATAGAGCGTCACGATCGCAGCCGCACCCCAGGCTGCGATCGACAGGATTTCGCGCATGAAGCCGCGGACCATGGCGAGCAGGCCCGAAATCAGCATCACACCGAGCAGGATCAGGTCGAGGAGTGTTACTGGCATCGGCTGGTCTGGTCCGCTCGTACTTCAAAGATGCTCTAGCCGAATCGGTGTTTGGCCGTTGCCCTAAAAGAAGGGCAGACGGCGTTCCCGGCAAGGCCGCAACCACGCAATCCCATGCTGCTTTTGTGACGGCTGTATAGCGGTGGGGACCTGCGACGTCACCTCCAGCTAACCCTGTTCACGGCGGAATCTTGCCGGTGTGGCATTTTTCTCGGCCGGCGGGTTCGATTCGCTCCGGCGGGAGCCGCGGGCGGCGATCTCGGCCACCAACGTCGTCAGGCTGTTCACCGCGTTGAGCGACAATCCGGCATCGCCGCCCGCCTCGCCGCGGGCCGATTCGGGCAGCACGGCGCGCTGAAAGCCCAGTTTCGCCGCTTCCTTCAGCCGGGCCGGGGTCTGCGCCACCGGGCGCACCACGCCGGACAGCGAGATCTCGCCGAAATAGACCGCATCGGTCGGTAACTGCGCATTAACCAGGGACGACACCAGCGCCGCGGCAGCGGCGAGATCAGCCGCGGGCTCCTGGATGCGCAGGCCGCCCGCGACGTTCAGATAGACGTCGTGGCCGGACAGCTTGACCCCGCAATGGGCCTCCAGCACGGCCAGCACCATCGAGAGTCGGCTCGGGTCCCAGCCGACCACGGCCCGGCGCGGAGTGCCGAGCGAGGTCGGGGCGACCAGCGCCTGCAATTCGACCAGAACGGGCCTCGTGCCTTCGATGCCCGCAAAGACTGCCGTGCCGGGCGTGCCGAGATCGCGCTCGGACAGGAACAATTCGGAGGGGTTGGTGACCTCGCGCAGGCCGAGGCCCGTCATCTCGAACACACCGATCTCGTCGGTCGGCCCGAAGCGATTCTTCACGGCGCGCAGGATGCGGAATTGCTGCGAGCCTTCGCCTTCGAACGACATCACCGCGTCGACCATGTGCTCGACCACCCGGGGCCCTGCGATCTGGCCGTCCTTGGTGACATGGCCGACCAGGATGATGGCCGCTCCCGTCTTCTTGGCGAAGCGGATCAGCGCCTGGGCCGAAGCGCGCACCTGCGTCACCGTGCCGGGCGCGGACTCCACGGTGTCGGTCCACATGGTCTGGATCGAGTCGATCACGATCAGCCGGGGCACCGCGCCCTCCGACAGCGTCGAGACGATGTCCTCCACGGACGTTTCGGCCGCGAGCTGTACCGGCGCGTCCGACAGGCCGAGCCGCTCGGCGCGCAGCCGCACCTGGGCGACCGCCTCTTCGCCGGAGATGTAGACGACGCGATGGCCGGCGCGCGCCAGCAGGCTGGTCGCCTGCGTCAGCAGCGTCGACTTGCCGATACCGGGATCGCCCCCGACCAGCAGCACCGAGCCGCGGACAAAGCCGCCGCCGGTGACGCGGTCGAGCTCGGTCATCCCCGAGGACAGGCGCGGCGCATCCGGGCTTTTTCCGGCGAGACTCTCCAGCGCAAACGTCCGCCCCTTGCGCTTGGAGCGGATCGACACCGGCACGTTGCCGCCGGTGTCTTCTTCCGCGAGCGTACTCCACTCGCCGCAGGACTCGCATTTGCCCTGCCAGCGGTTATAGGCCGCGCCGCAGTTCTGGCAGACGAAGGAAAGGGTGGATTTGGCCATGAGGATAGCGAGTCGCGGGTTTCAGATTGCTGATAGCACGGAAATAGCGCCCTGATCGCCGGCGCTTCCATGATCTCGATTCGGCACGGTGGATATACCTTTCGTTAGCTCTGCGCTGCGGTGCCCGCTTGGATTTTGCCAAATGTTAGCGGACGCAGGTCCAATCTCGGAACCATTGGGGGGCGGCGAAGAGAAATGACGAGATTCTTGCGAATATTGCTCGCTGCGGGCATGGCCTGCGGCGTTTTCGCGTCCGCCGGCCGTAGCCTTGCCAAGCCCCTCGACATCGTCTTCGTCAACCCCGGCAAGACCGGCGAGGTCTTCTGGGACATGGTCGCGCAGAGCATGCAGGCTGCCGGCCGCAAGCTCGACGCGCATGTCGAGGTGCTGACCAGCGAGCGGAATTACCGCACCATGCAGGAGCTCGGCTTTAGCGTGGTGGCGCGTCCCGACAAGCCCGATTTCCTCATCCTGTCGAACGAGGAGTCCGCCGCCGTCCCGATCCTGGAGGCGGCCGAGGCTGCGGGCGTCAAGACGCTGCTGCTCTCGAACACGCTGATCGGCCAGGATGCGGCGCGTCTTGGACCGCCACGTCAGAAGCTCAAGACCTGGCTCGGCGACATCACCACCGATCTTCAAACCGCGGGCGCCCGGATGGCCAATGCGCTGATCGGCGTGGCGCGTGCCGAGAAATGGCAGAGCCCCGACGGCAAGATCCACATTCTCGGCATCGGCGGCGACGAGATCACGCCCGCCTCGATCGCCCGTAACGCCGGTCTCAAGCTCGCTGTGGATGCCGCGCCAGACGTCGTGGTGGACCGACTTCTGTTCGCCAACTGGACGGAGTCGGAGGCCGAGCGGGTCACAGCCAACTACCTGGGCTGGGCTTCTCGCAAGGAGATCCGGCCTGCCGGCATCTGGGCCGGAAACGATCCGATGGCACTCGGCGCGCTGCACGCGGTGATCGCTGCCGGTCTCGTGCCCGGTCGGAATATCCAGGTGGTGGGTCTCAACTGGTCCGAGGACGCGCTGCGCGAGATCAAGGCGGGTCGTCTGCTCCTGACCGACGGCGGGCATTTCCTGCTCGGCGGCTGGTCGATTGTTCTCCTGCGCGACTATGCCGACGGTTGCGATTTCGCAGCCGTTTCCCCCCGCGTCGAGGTCAAGACGTCGGCGATCACGCGCGACAATCTCGCTTCGATCGGCGACCTCATCAGGATGCGTGCGTTCGACCGGATCGACTTTACGCGGTTCCGGGCGAAGGCCGGCCGCTGCGGCCAATACGACTTCTCTCTCGATGCGCTCATCTCGTCGCTGCCGCTTGCCGAAGGCGTCACGGACTGATGCGCAAGGATGAGGCGATGATCGATCCGGACTGCAACCAGGAGGGAGCGCCACCGCGCTTGCGCTCGGTCGTCCACGCGATGATCTGGGCCACCGTGCCCGTTCTGCTGCTGGTGCAACTGCTCGCCTCCGCCGGCGTCGAAGCATCGAGCTTCTGGTCGCGGGTCAGGCAGCTCGACGCCCGCATGGTCCGCGTCGCCGAGAGCCGGGCCGAGCTGATCGCCGAGCCGCTCTGGAAGATGCGCTACGATCAGGTCACGGGCGTGCTCAACGAGATCATGCACGACGAGACCATCGCGGCGGCGGCGGTCTATGACGACACCGGCGCCGCGATCGCCCGCGTGGTCGCGCGCCCCGAAGGCCAGTCGGTCGCGGAGGTCTCGCGCCCCATCCACTACAGCAACGGCAACATGGCCGTTCAGGCCGGCCGCATCGCCATCGCCTATTCCCGTACGACGCTGTATGCGGATGCGGGCAGCCGCCTGGTGCTGCTGCTGGTCGTCGGCCTGCTCGCAACGTTTGCGACGCTGATCGCCATGCGGATATCAGCCAACATCTTCATCGGCAGGCCGCTCGCGGCCATGATGTGGGCGATCCAGCGCAGCAAGCAGGACGGCCGCGCCTATCCGGCCGACGTCACATCCTCGAACGAATTCGGTCAACTCGCGCGCGCCTTCAACGGCATGCAGCACACGACGTCAGGCGCGCTGGACCGGCTCGGGCACATGGCCACGCACGATCCGCTCACCGGGCTGCCGAACCGGCGCGCCCTGACCGAGCGCCTTGCCGTGGCAAGCGGGGACGGAGGCTCGCCGGATACGCTGGTCGCGTTCTGCTTCATCGATCTCGACGACTTCAAGGGCATCAACGACACCTTCGGTCACGAGGCCGGCGACGCGTTCCTGGTTCAGATTTCGCAGCGTCTTCGTGGCGCGGTCGAAGCGGAGGACTGGGTTGCCCGGCTCGGCGGCGACGAGTTCGTCGTCATTCGTCCCGAGGTGAGCAACGAGCAGGCCGCGCACGCATTCGCACAGCAGGTGCTCGATGCCATTTCCGAACCGATCCGGCTTCACGACAAGCAGTTGGTGCCGCGCGCCAGCATCGGTCTTGCCGTGCGCCACGCCGACGATCCGGAGCTGTCGCATCTGCCGACGCTCGCCGACATCGCGCTCTATCATGCCAAGAGCAAGGCGCCCGGCACGGTCGCCGTGCTGGACGAAGCGCTCCAGCGCGACTATCGCCGCCGCCGGGATATCGAGCTTGCCATTCCCACCGGTTTCGCCGAAGGGCAGTTCGAGGTCTGGTACCAGAGCCAGGTCGATCTCGAAAGCCACGAGGTCGTCGGTCTGGAAGCGCTGATCCGCTGGCGCCATCCTGAACATGGCTTGATCGGTCCCGGCGAATTCTTGCCGCTGATCGAGCGCAGCGGCAACAATGCGCGGCTGACCCGCTACGTGCTGACCGATGCCTGCCGGGCGTTGCAACGATTGGCAGCCGCCGGCAGGCCGCAGATCCGGATCGCGATCAATCTGCCGCCGTCCGAGCTTGCCGACCATTCGCTCGCCGCCGAGCTGCGCGCGACCTGCGCGCGCTTCGGTGTCGCGGCATCGCTGCTCGAACTCGAGATCACCGAGGGATCGCTGATCAACAACATCGCCAGCGCCTCCGAGACGCTGCATCGCCTGCGGCGCTTGGGCGCCACGATCGCACTCGACGATTTCGGCACCGGGTACTCTTCGCTCGCGCATCTCAGGCGCTTCCCGCTCGACAAGGTCAAGATCGACAAGGCGTTCATCCGGGAGATACCGGACAGCGCGGAAGACAAGGCCATCGTCGGCGTCATTGCATCGCTCGCCGGCACGCTGGGGCTGACCCTGGTCGCAGAAGGCATCGAGCGGGCCGATCAGGCCGAGGCCATGCGTGAGATGGGCGTGGGGCTCGGGCAGGGATTCCTCTATCAGCGGCCGCAGCCGCTCGAGGCCGTGCTGCACTGGCTCGACGGGCAGCCGGCGGCGGCGAGCCGCGTCATCACCGAGAGCCCATCGATCACCCCGGAATTCGCTGCCTGAGCCGCCGCCGTGTCACGGCTGAGCTGCGTTCCAAAGCATCGAGAGCCCGGCCGCGATCATGATCGCGTCCATCACGAGGCGGAACACGTCCGGCTTCAGATGCAGCACGAAACGTTTTGCGATGAAAGCGCCTGACATCAGTGAGGAGCCCGCGATCAGGCCCTTGATGAAGACGTCGCCCGTCAGCGCGCCGAAACGCTCGAAGGTCACTGATTTCGCGAAATAGAGGCCGAGCGAGGAGGCCGCCTCGGTGGCAAGGAAAGCGCCCTTGGACAGGCCATAGAACAGGAACAGCGGCACGCTGAGCGGGCCGGTCGAGACCACGATGCCGGTGAGATAGCCGATCACCGCGCCGCCGATCGCGAGATGCCAGAGATTGGCCTTCAGGTCATGCCGTGCCAGCCAGTGCCGCACCGGCACCATCGCGATCAGGAAGCTGCCGATGGCGAGATCGACCGCATGCGAGGGCAGCGCCAGCAACGTCCGCGCACCGAGTGCAGCCGCCGGAATGCCCGTCGCCGAATAGGCCGCGCAGGCCCGCCAATCGACCTCGCGCCACCACGCCAAAATCCGGGAAAAATTCGCCATCACCGAAGCCACGGCCATGATCGGCACGGCCTCCTTCGGCCCATAGGCATAGACCAGCACCGGCATCAGCATGATCGACGAGCCGGTGCCGACGATGCCTGAGATGGTGCCGGCGATGAGGCCGACGATGAGAACGAAGAGGAAGGCCAAGGCGATCTCCACGAATCGGGAGAGTTTAGCCGCGGGCCGCGCCCCGAGCGATGCGTTCTACGCGAGGGCAGCTATCGGGCAGTGCACCGGCCATCAGCAATAACGCGGATCGCGTCGAGCCTCCCGAAGAGTACTCGCCGCCGCCGAGAGGCACCTGTGGAGTTCCTGGATGCTGACATCCTGCCAGTGTTTTGCCCGACGAGTCAAACCGAACTCCGAATAAGCGCAAGTCATTGAACGGACAGGGGTCGGCTACTGTGCATGGGGTTGTTTTTCATATTTTTGTCCTGGCATCCCGCGCTGCTGACAGCATGTTGGCAGCAGGGGCGGGCTACGACCCTCTCCTGACAAATGGGGAGAGCGGATCATGCCGATCGAGGCGAGTTGTCATTGCGGTGAGACGGTGTTCGAGGTGACGGAGGCGCCTTCGAGCGTGACGCGCTGCACCTGCACGCTCTGCGCCAAGCGCGGCGCGCTGTGGGCCTATTACGCGCCGGCGCAGTTTCGATTGCTGTCACCGGCGGAGAACGTCGCGACGTATCTCTGGGGCAGCCGCACCGTCAAACACCATTTTTGCGCGGCTTGCGGCTGCGGCACCTATTCGGAGTCGCCGGACTGGTCGAGCGGCAAGCCCGACTTCGACAATCCCAAGGTCGCCGTCAATGCGCGCCTGTTCGACGACTTCGATCTCGATGCCGTGCCGGTGAACGTGATCGACGGCAGGAATTTGTGGTGAGGGTCACCGCAACACCACCCACGCCGGCGCATGATCGCTCGCGCCATCCTCGCCGCGAATGTTCTTGTCGACGCCGGCTTTGGCCAGACGCGGGGCGAGGGCGGGGCTGAGCAGGAGATGATCGAGCCGCAGGCCCGCATCGCGCAGCCAGCGGTTTCGCTTGTAGTCCCAGAAGGTGTAGATGCGCTGGCCCGGATGCAGCTCGCGGATCGCATCGCACCAGCCTTGTTCGACCAGCGCGGCGAACGCGGCGCGGCTCTTTGGCTGGATCAGCGCATCCTTGTCCCACGAGCGCGTCGGGTAGATGTCGATTTCCGTCGGCGCGACGTTGTAGTCGCCGGCGAGCACCACGGGCAGGTCGTGCTTGATGAAGGTCTTGGCGTGGCGCCTCAGCCGCGCGAACCAGTCGAGCTTGTAGTCGAATTTCGGTCCCGGCTGCGGATTGCCGTTCGGCAGATAGATGCTGGTGACGATGATGCCGCGCACGGCGGCTTCGATGTAGCGGGCTTCGAGATCGCTCGCCTTTCCCGGCAAGCGATCGCGGGTCATCACGGGCGCGGCGTTGCGGGCGAGGATGGCGACGCCGTTCCAGGTCTTTTGTCCACACCACACCGCGCCGTAGCCGGCCTTTTCGATGGCGGCCGCCGGAAATTCGCCATCACTTGCCTTCAACTCTTGAAGTGCGACGACGTCGGGCTTCGCGACGCGCATCCATGCCAACAGATTGGGCAGGCGGCGGTTGATGTTGTTGATGTTGAATGTCGCGATCTTCATGTAGAGCTAGCGGCTCCTGCCTTCCGTCACCGGAGATCCAATGTCCAAGTTGAGCTTTGTTGCCATCGCACTCGTCATCGCGTTCTCCGGAGGCGTATCGGCACAATCGTCCGATCCGCGCGGCGCGTGCAAGGCGGACTATGACAAATTCTGCGCCGGCGTCGCGCCGGGCGGCGGCCGCGTCGTTGCCTGCCTCAACGGCAAGCGCGATCAGCTCAGCGCTGCCTGCAAGACGGCGATCGACAGCCGGAAGAAGCAGTAGACCTCGCGTCCCGGACGCGCGGAGCGCGAGCCGGGACCGAGAAGGCGACACGGTATGCTGTTGAGAGATGGGCCCCGGCTCTGCAGCGCACTACGCCGCGAATCGCGGCGCGCTGCGTCCGGGGCACGAGTCGCTTAGCTCGGCGGTCGCGGAGGGTTTGCGGGCTGCTCGACCGGCGGCGGCTCGGCCGCTTGCACGAGTTCAGGCTTGACCAGCGGCTCGACAACATTGCCGCCCTTGTAGACGCGGGCATAGCGGTGGCCGAGGCTGGTCAGCACCTCGTAACCGATGGTGCCGAAATGGTGCGCGAGCTCGTCGACGGTGATGCCGTCTCCGAGCAGCGTCACCATGTGGCCGCGTCGCGCCGCGTTCGGCGGCAGGTCGGTGATGTCGATGGCAATCAGGTCCATGGAGATGCGGCCCGCGATCGGGCAGCGTTTGCCGGCCACGATGACCTCGGCGCCGCGGGTGCCGTCATTGGAGCTCGCGGCACGGAAATAGCCGTCGGCATAGCCGACCGCGATGATCGCAAGCTTGGTCGGCCGCCGCGCCGTCCAGGTACCGCCATAGCCGACGGTCTCGCCGCGCTCGATGGTGCGGATCTGCACGATGCGTGCCTTGAGGTCGACCACCTGCTGCATGGGATTGTCGGCTTCCGGGGTCGGGTTGACGCCATAGAGCGCAGCCCCCGGTCGCACCAGGTCGAACTGGAAGGGCGCGCCGAGGAAGATGCCGGAGGAATTGGCAAGGGCCGCCGGGACGCCCGAGAACTCACTGGCGATGCTGCGGAAGGTCGCGAGCTGTCTTGCATTGATCGGGCTGTTGAGCTGCTCGGCCGAGACCAGATGGCTCATCACCAGCGTGATGCCGTGATCCCCGGCGTTGATGCGGGGGATGATGGCCTGCGCATCCGATAAGGTCAGGCCGAGCCGATTCATGCCGGTGTCGATGTGAACGGCAGCGCCTCCGTTCCAGCCGGTGCGGCGGCAGAACACGTCCCATTCGGCGAGCTCGTTGAGATCGCCGATCACGGGCCGGCAGTTGATCTGGGCATAGTGCTCGCCGGTGTTCTGGAAATAGCCGCCGAGCACGTAGATCGTGGGTTCCGGAACGGCTGCGCGCACCTTGCGCGCTTCCTCGATGGTGGCAACGAAGAAGGTCTTGCAGCCGGCCTTGCTCAGCGCGCGCGAGACCTCGGCGGCGCCGCAGCCATAGGCGTCGGCCTTGATCACCGCCGCGCATTCCGCCGGCACCGCCGTCTTCTCGAGCTTGCGCCAATTGGCGATGATCGCGTCGAGATCGACGGTCAGCACGCCGCCATAGGCGGCGAGCGCGGCAGCCTGATTGGCCTCTGCGGAGAGAGGGCCGGATTGCGGGATCGTTTTCGGGTCGGACGCCATTGTCATGGCGCCGTTTTACGCAAGAGGCCCGTGCCGTTCAACCCGGGTGCACGATCTAGCCAACGCGGCCAATAATCTCACCCGTTGCCCGGTCCCTGCTCCGCTATCACGTCGCCGGAATATCTATCGGGAACGCTTCAGCGAAGTCGGCAGAGGCGCTGACACCTTGCCAACGGGTAGCATCAGCGATCTGTTGGGTCGCGTACGCGATCGCGCTGGAGGCAGCGTAGGCGCCAAGCGGCAGGTGTGAAGGCACGTCGCGGCGAGCTACCGTGCGGACCAGAATGTCCGCCGCCCGCGCCGGGTCGCCAGCCCGCATGAGGTCATGGGAGCGCATCATGTCGGCCGAGACGCCGACCGTGGCCGCATAGTTCTGGTCAACCGCATCGATCTGCATCGAGGATCCTGCCCAATCGGTGGCGAAGCCGCTCGGCTCGATGACGAGGCAGCGGATACCAAACGGCGCCACTTCGGCGGCCAGGACGCGGGTGAAGCCATCGACTGCGAACTTGGCCGCCTGGTAGGAGCCCAGTCCCGGCGTGCCCCCTACGCGACCGCCGATCGATGAGAATTGAACGATCGTTCCCGATTTCTGCTCGCGCAGCACCGGCACCGCCGCCCGGGTGACATTGTAGACGCCCCAGAAGTTGGTCTCAAACTGGGCGCGAAAATCGCCGTCGGGGATGGTTTCGATCGGGCCGACATTGGCGTAGCCGGCGTTGTTGACGACCACATCAAGTCGGCCGAACCGCTCGACCGCTGCCGCAATGGCGCTGAGGGCGGCGGCCGCGTCGGTGACGTCCAGCGCGAGCGGCATCACGGCCGACCCAAACTGCTCCGTGAGGTCCGAGAGTTGTTCCGGACGCCGGGCCGTAGCGACGACGTTATGACCAGCCTCCAGCGCAGCGAGTGTGATCGCGCGGCCAAAGCCGCGTGTCGATCCGGTAATGAACCAAACCTGCTTATCCATTCCAAACCCTTCTGTTGATCGCAATTTACGTGAATTGCGACTTGGCTGATCAGCCGCGATGCTCGCCAAGGATTTGCCGCCATCGGTCAGCCGCGCGCCAGGCAGCCGGCAGGCCCGCATAGGGAGCGGCCTGTATGATCGCCTCGTCGATCTCCTGGCGCGAGAGGCCGTTGGCGAGACCTGCCTGGAGGTGATTGCCGAGTTCTTCCGTTAACCCGAGCGCGATCAGGACGCCCATGGTGACAAGGCTGCGTTGTGCGCGGCTGAGCCCTTCGCGCGACCACACCCCGGCAAAGACGAAGTCGCACGACAATTCGGCCAGCGCGCCCTGCGCCCCTACGGCGCCGATCTTTTCCGCCATGGATTTAGCGGCGGCTTCGCCCCTGATCTCGGCCAGCACGCGCAGACCCTCCTGCGTGCTCGGCTTCATGCAGGCACCGACTCTAGCAACGTTTTCGGCTCCAAATAGGACTGGAGGCCGAAGATACCGAACTCGCGGCCGATGCCCGACTGCTTCACGCCGCCGAAGGGCGCCCGCACGTCGGGCGCAGCCCCATTGATGCCAATCGTGCCCGCCTCTAGCCGGTCCGCGATCGCGTGGATGCGCTTCGTATCCTGGCCGAGGATGTAGGCGCACAGGCCGTAGGGCGTGTCGTTGGCGATGCGGATCGCCTCCTCATCGTCGCGATAGGTGAGCACGCACAGCACCGGGCCGAAGATCTCTTCGCGCGCGATTACCATGTCGTTAGTGACGTCGGCGAACAGGGTTGGCCGCACGCAGAAGCCGCCCGTTCCCTCCGGGTGACCCTCGCCGCCCGTGACCAGGGTCGCACCCGCGTCGATGCCCGCGCGGATATAGTGCTGGACCCGATCATATTGGGTCCGGCTGACCATGGGACCGATCACAGTCTCGGGGTCGCGCGGATCGCCGGACGTCATCTGCTCGACCGCCGCCTTGAGCGCGGCCACCGCTTCGTCGCGCCGCGATGCCGGCACTAGGATGCGGGTGCCGTTGACACACGCCTGGCCACTATTGCCCATGCCGATCCGGGCGGCGACGGGTATCATGCTGGCGAAGTCGACATCGTCGAGAACGATCGTCGGCGACTTGCCACCGAGTTCCAGCGTCACTCGCTTCATGGTATCGACGGCAGCGCGCTGGATCGACTTGCCCACGGGAGTGGACCCGGTGAACGAGATCTTGGCGACGCCGGAGTTCACGGTGAACTCGGCGCCGACCACATCGCCGCGCCCGGTGACGACGTTGAACACGCCGGGCGGTGCGCCCGCCTCGTGGAGCGCCTCCACCAGCACCTGCGTCTGCCAGGCGCTCATTTCGCTCGGCTTGAGGACGGCCGTGCAACCCGCGGCGAGTGCGTAGGCGAGCTTGGTACCGATGAAGCCGGCATTGTTGTTCCACGGCATGATGAGCGCAGCAACCCCAATCGGCATCATCCGCACCCGTGACTGGCCGACTGAAAGCTCCAACTCGGTCTGTTCGAGCGCGTCGGCCGCATGGCGGTAGGCATCGGCGGCGTGCGTCACCATGAAACCGGACCGCGCGACGGGAGCGCCGAATTCCTGCGCAATCGCGTCTTGCAGGCGATCCTTATGGCGCGTCACCGCCTCGTGCATCCGGTGAAGTAGCGCGATGCGCTCGGCCTTGTCGGTCCGAGACCAAGCGGGGAACGCGCGTCCCGCCGCAGCGATCGCCGCCTTCGCATCCTCGCGATCACCGAGCCGAACTGTTCCAGTAAGCTCGCCGGTGAAGGGGTTGTGCAGATCGAACAGCTCCGTGCCATGCGGCTCCACAAAACGTCCGTCGATGTAAATTTCGTCGATATTCATTGCATCTCCATGTCGTTGGACAGGACGTAGCATCCGGGGCATGCTACGATAAGTGCGACTATGCATGACACGCTGTCATGGAAACAGGATCAATGCGGTACTCAGGACTGTTGGAATTGGAAGCTGTCGTCGCCGTGGCACGACTGGGCGGCTTCCGTGCGGCGGCACGCGACCTGGGCGTGTCACCGACTGCTGTCAGCAATGCGGTCGCTGGTTTGGAGGAGCGGATTGGCACGCGGCTGTTCAACCGGACAACGCGGAGCGTGACGCCGTCGGACGCGGGCTCGCGATTCATCGCCACGATCGCGCCGGCGCTGGCTGAAATCCAGGGTGCGATGGCAACGCCCGAGGCGAGCGACGCGGAACCGCGCGGCACGCTCAGGATTAATTGCGCGGTCGCGGTCGCCGATCACATCGTCCTGCGGCATTTGCTTGACTTCCGCGCGCGCCATCCGGCAGTGACGGTTGATCTCATCACGGAAGATCATCTGATCGACATCGTCGCGCACGGTTGCGACGCCGGTATACGCACGCGCGACGCGGTCCCCCGCGACATGATGTCGATCCCGTTCGGGCCGGATCTTCGCTTCGTCGTCGCGGCCTCGCCAGATTATCTGCGCGCCAACGGAACGCCGACGGTGCCAGGCGAACTCATGGATCACCAATGCATCCGCGCGCGCTGGCCGAGCGGCCCCATGTATCGATGGGAGTTCCGCGGAGAGGGCAAGCCGCTGACGATCGACGTGCCGGGTACGCTCATCCTCGACGATCCGCGTCTCATGCGACAGGCAGCGCTCGCCGGGGCAGGCTTTGCCTATCTCTGGGAGGCGCATGTCGGAGACGATCTCGCAGCCGGCCGGCTCGTCGCGGTGCTCGACACGTGGGTGCCGACCTCGCCGGGCCTCGCGCTTTATCACCCTGGCCGGAGGCATGTTCCTCCCGCTCTGCGCGCCTTCACCGCTGCGCTGGTTGGGGCTGAAGGGAGACGACCAAGGCCCATAAGCGGGATTCCTTCGGCAACCGGAATGTGATTCAGGCTCCGCATCAGCGGGAGCGTGGATTTCAGCGAATTCTGGTTGAGCGAGGAGCAATTCGAGCGGCTTCGGCCACTGCTGCCCAACGAGGTGCGAAGTCAAATTGTCCGGCCAGCCCTGACCGACAAAGCACCGAGCGCTTAGTCTGATGAAATCGACCAACGCTGGGTTCGAGGGTCATTCATGATGGACGAGATTGTTTTAACCCAACGCACAGATCGTTCAATTCGATCTGACGGGTGGTGATTATCACCTGTCGAGCGCCCTCACTAACTGCGCCCATCGCCTGCAGGGCGTCGAGAACGAGGTTAAGCACGACTTGCTGGAGTTGGACCCGATCACCTGCAATGATAGGCAGACCTTTCGGGAGTTGGCTCTCCACTGAGACTCCGTTCTTCAGTGCTTCTCCTCGGGTAAGGTCAATCACTTCCTGCAGATCCTCGTTCATATCCACCCTAATCGGGCCGACGCTTTCTGCATAAGCGCACGCATTCGACCGACGATGGCACCAACTCGGTCAGCGTCCTTAACAGCAGCGGCGAACGCTTCTCTGACCTCCTGCAAATCCGGAGGGTTCCGATCCAAGACATGCAGCGCCGCAATGACGTTGTTGCGCCCCGCTGCAATCGGCTGATTGACCTCGTGTGTGATAGAGGCGCTTAGTTCCCCAATCGTTACGAGGCGGTTCAGATTACGTTTCGGTAATCCGCCCTGCGAGCAGCATCTAAACGGCGTCCATCACAAACCTTCGATTAGGGCAAGCTAACCCAGCCGAGCCGGAATAAAACGCCGCGCGATTCGTCATGACGAGAGCGCAACGGGTGGCGGCAGTGAGGGTAAACGTCCTCGCGCTTGCTGAAGCCCAAACCCAAAGGAGACGTTCGATGACTCCAATTCAACTCTTTTCGGCGGGATTGATTGCGGTCGCCATGCTCACAACATCAGCCGCGGCTCACGAGACCTCAGCGGCCGAGCGATACGTCGTACAGACGCACCATGCGAAGTCCGCGCCGGCGGACCACTGGCTCTACAGTCATCCCCGGATGCCGGCACTGGCCACCGCGAAATCCGACCTGTCGCTCCAGAACCAGCCCGGAGGCGTTTGCGACGCCGGCGATAATCCGCGAATCTGTTGAGCCCGGTTGGTAAGGGCGGGTTAGCGAAGCGTAACCCAGCGCCGTATTGCGAGAGAGAGGCGGATTTGGCTTTGCGGGAAAAGCTGAGCCCAATCCGCCGCTTGGACGGGCAAATCGGCGGGTTGGCACCCTTCAAGATGCGATGGACGTAATCGGCCAGCTTCGGGGCATGTCCTTTCGGCCCGATAAATGCGAGCCCGCCGCTAGGTGCCAGCAATCCTAACGTCTATGTGATCGGTCTCCCTGGACGATCCTTTGTCCTTGCAACGATTGCGCTTTTCAAGATTCGGCGAGCCGCCGCTCCGGAGTTTCTTGCAGGCGCGGCGGAATAAGACGCCCCCCGGCACGTCACACCCCCAACACACCAGTCATGGAGCTGACAATGCATCAGTCATCGTTTCGCGGCGTCGCAATGGCATTCTTGGGCCACCTCCCTAAGCATGGTCTCGGCGCTGCGTTCCTCGGCGCGCGCCTTCTTCTCGCGTTTGCCCTTCCGTCACATGTGATGGCGCAGGAACACCACCCGCCTGCGTCGCCGGCAGCCACCGTCGACGAAGCTCCGTTCTGGAAAGAGAACGAGGCGGCAATGATCAAGATGATGAACGATATGGCGATCAAGCCGACCGGCGATATCGATCGCGATTTCGTAGCAATGATGATCCCTCATCATCAGGGCGCGATCGAGATGGCGGTCAGCGAATTGCGCTATGGCAAGAACGAACAGCTGCGGCGCATCGCGCAGGAGATCATTGTCGACCAGGTTCAGGAAATCGCGGCCATGAAACTTGCTATTGGCGAATCCGTAGCGAATTCCACGCCTGCTCCAACG
Source organism: Bradyrhizobium vignae (assembly GCF_900324035.1). Classification (NCBI taxonomy): domain Bacteria; kingdom Pseudomonadati; phylum Pseudomonadota; class Alphaproteobacteria; order Hyphomicrobiales; family Nitrobacteraceae; genus Bradyrhizobium; species Bradyrhizobium vignae. Next base: position 4,565,245 of record NZ_LS398110.1, on the reverse strand, counting down.
CAACAGCAACCGGCTTCCAGTCCGGCGCAACATCACCACTCCGGCATGCAGATGGACACGCCATTACGGTAACGAGGCCTCCAGCTGGTGAATTGATCGTGGCATTGCAAACCAAACCGGCAAGGGCGGGCGAACTCATCAGCGCACGAAGATGCAACGATCAGGAGAACATCAAGATGTCAGAAAAGATCAATCACGATCGGCGGCGCTTCTTCGGCACAGCAGCGACGATCCTCGCCGCCGCCCAATTCGCCCTCAACGACTCCGCCGACGCGCAATCAGCGAGCAAGAAGACTTGGGATGCGCGCACCTTCAAGCCGAGCACGAACACCTCGTTCGCGTCGCTGAAGCAAGTCGACGCAGGGCTTCTCAATGTCGGCTACGCCGAAGCCGGTCCCGCCGACGGCGCGCCCGTCATCCTACTGCATGGCTGGCCCTACGACATTCACAGTTTTGCCGATGTCGCGCCCTTGCTGGCGTCGGCGGGTTATCGCGTGGTTGTGCCCTATTTGCGCGGTTACGGCACCACGCGCTTTCTCTCGGATGCGACGATCCGCAACGGCCAGCCGTCGGCAGTCGCCGTCGATACTATCGCGCTGATGGACGCGCTCGGGATCGAGCAGGCGACGCTCGCCGGTTTCGACTGGGGCGCGCGGACGGCTAACATCGTCGCGGCACTCTGGCCGGAACGCTGCAGGGCCATGGTCTCGGTGAGCGGTTATCTGATCGGCAACCCCGAAGCCGAAAAGAAACCACTGCCTCCAAAGGCCGAGTTGCAATGGTGGTACCAATTTTATTTCGCGACCGAACGCGGGCGAGACGGCTATGACAAATATCGTCACGACTTCTCCAAGCTGATCTGGCAGCTCGCGTCGCCGAAGTGGGCGTTCGACGACGCCACCTTCGATCGCAGCGCGAAGGCATTCGACAATCCCGATCATGTCGCGGTCGCGATCCATAATTACCGCTGGCGGCTCGGCCTCGCCGAGGGCGAACGGAAATACGACGATCTGGAGAGAAGGCTCGCCCAGCGTCCGGTTATCACCGTGCCGACCATGACCATGGAAGGTGACGCGAACGGTGCGCCGCATCCCGACCCTGCGACCTATGCAAAGATGTTTTTCGGCAAATATTCGCACCGGACCATCACGGGCGGCATCGGGCACAATCTGCCGCAGGAGGCTCCTCAAGCCTTTGCCGAAGCGGTGGCTGACGTCACGAAAGCTGCTGGCCTTTAACCAAAGGATGATGAAAATGAGCAAGCTGTTCTCAATCGCCAAAAGCCTTCTTCTTGCAAGCACGATGCTTGCGGCCTGTGGCAGTGCGTGGGCGGGCCAGGCGCCCGGCGCGCTATCCGCGCCTGATGTCCCGATCAGCCATCACGACCGCGTTTATGCCGCGGAACAGTTCTCCAACACGGTCTCGGTGACTGACCCGGTCGATAACAAGCTCCTCGGCGTGATCAGGTTGGGAGATCCGCAGCCAGCCAATTTCAGCCCTCTCTACAAGGGCCAGGTTCTCGTCCATGGCATGGGCTATTCGCCCGATCATCGCACGCTGGCCGTGGTTTCGATCGGATCGAATTCCGTGACCTTTATCGACACTGCCACGAATGCCGTGAAACATATGACCTATGTCGGCCGCTCTCCGCATGAAGCGTTCTTCACTCCCGACGGCACGGAGGTCTGGGTAACTGTGCGCGGCGAGAACTATATCTCCGTGATTGACAGCAAGACCTTCACGGAGAAGACGCGCATCACGACGCCTAACGGGCCCGGCATGCAGATCTTCTCGCCCGACGGCAAATACGGCTATATCTGCTCGTCCTTCAATCCGGAAACCGACGTCGTATCCGTCGCTGACCACGAAATCATTGCAAAGGTCCAGCAGGAAAGCCCGTTCTGTCCGAACATCGCCGCGACGCCGGACGGGAACCAGGTGTGGTTCACGCTCAAGGATGTCGGCAAGACCCAGGTGTTCAACGCCAGGCCGCCGTTCAACCTGATCAAGACGATCGACACAGGCCCGATCACCAACCACGTGAACTTCGCTCATACGGCGAAGGGAACGTTTGCCTATGTAACAATCGGCGGCTTGAACGAAGTCAAGGTATTCCGCACCGACGATTTTTCGCAAGCCGCAACCATCCCGGTCGGGAATCTTCCGCACGGCGTGTGGCCGTCCGGCGACGGGTCGCGCATCTATGTTGGACTGGAGAATGCCGATGCACTCGCGGCCATCGACACTGCAAGCAACACCGTGATCGCAAACATTCCAGTCGGACAAGCGCCCCAGGCGATTGCCTATGTGCCCAATGCTGCTCCAGATCCCGACGATCGCCAGAACCTGCAGCCTCTTGGTGTCGCCGCCCAGGCCTCGCATCTGTCGCTTGCGGCAAAGGACGCCAAGGACGGACAGCCGCCGACCAACGTTGCGCTGTTCGATCAGGGATTGATCCAGGTGTTGCAGGCGTCCGTCATGGGGCTCGAGCCAAAGCAGAAGTACGTGCTCGCGCTGGCCGATCGCGCGGACGGGGGTGGTCCCCTGCAACCGCTGGCGGCCTTCATGACCAATCCGGCGGGATCGGCGATCGTTACTGCGACCGGTCCGATCCGGCAAACCGTCAAAGATCCCGCGCCCCCGGAGCGGCGCTACCTGGTGATTGCCCCCGGAGATATGACGACGTTCGGAGAGGCAGTACAGGTGCAGACCCGATAGTGCTAGAGTAATGCAAGCCGCAGGCGGAGCGCGCCATGAAAGACATGCTGCTGCAGGTCGAACCGCTGATACCCGCGCTCCGCCGCTACGCCCGCTCCCTTGTGCGCGATCGCACCAATGCCGACGACTTGGTGCAGGATTGCCTGGAGCGGGCCGTGAGCCACTGGTACCAGCGCCGCGACGGCAATGTTCGCGCCTGGCTCTTCACTATCGTCCACAACCTGGCAATCAGTCAGTTTCGTCAAACGGCGACGCGCGGCAGGCATGTTCCGATCGATGAGACCAATGAGGACGATTTCTGCGAGCCCGCCGTGCAGGAACGGAAAATGATGTGTCAGGATGTCATGAACAAGCTCGCGAGACTTCCGGAGGACCAGCGCGCCGTGCTGCTGCTTGTTGCGGTAGAGGATCTCTCTTATGCGGATGCTGCAAAGGTGCTTGATATTCCCGTGGGTACGGTGATGTCGCGGCTTTCGCGGGCCCGGGAAAGGCTCCAGCAGGAGATCGAAGGGACTGCAGGCAATATGCCGGCCAACGTCGTGTCACTACGGAGCGGGAAATGAGCCCTCGACCGATCACAGAAGATGATCTCCACGGCTATGTGGATCGTGTCCTTGAGCCGGAGCGGCAGGCGGAAGTCGCCGATTATTTGGGCGAACATCCTGATGTGGCCAAGCGTGTCGCTGCCTTGACTGGCCAGCGGGATCTGTTGCGCGCGGCGCTCGCGCCCATCGCCGAAGAACCCCTGCCGCCGGAGCTCAATTTGTCGCGAATCATCGAAAACCGCGCGCGGCCGCCTTCGATAGCCCGGTGGGCGATGGCGGCAATGTTATTGCTGAGCATCGGAGGTTTGGGCGGCTGGGCGGTACGCGGTGCGCTGGAGGTGGCGCCTGGCGGATTGGCTGCGCTCGCGCAGGAGGCCTCCGTTTCGTATAACGTCTACGCGCCGGACCGCGTCCGCCCTGTCGAGGTCCGCGCGTCCGATTCCGCTCAGCTCGTGCAATGGGTTTCTGACCGGCTACATCGGCCGGTGAAGGTTCCGGATCTGACTACGTCGGGATACCGGCTGATGGGAGGACGGCTTGTCGCCACCTCGCACGGGCCCGCTGCGATGTTCATGTATGACGATGATCGCGGCGGCCGGATTGTCGTGCTGACCCGGCCGATGAGCAATGCGGACCAAAATGCGCCCATGACGCCCCGGTCGCAGGGCGATGTCGGAGGCTTCGCCTGGGCTGATGACGGCGTGGGCTACAGCCTGGTCGGTCAGGCAGCCCCGGAAACCCTGAGGCCGATTGCAAATGAGGTTCGCAGGCAGGCACGGGCGGTTTAGACGCCGGATCGGTGACACCGATCAAGGCAGGACCTCGCCATGAGTACAACCGCGTGCAGGTTGATCTCGGAACTTCGAGTGAGGAGTCTCAACCGACGCTGCCGTTGCGTCACGATCTGGCGGAAGGGCTACTATGGGAATGAATTGAAAACTCCCGCGGCGGACAAATCCGCCCTTCCTCTTAGAACAGACATCTTGCGCCCCGCCACCATGTCGCCTTTGGGTCAAAACCGGTAATGCTATGACCAAGCAGAATTTTTCCGCTTTGCTCTCAAAATCGGACATCGGTGAGTTTATGAGTACACGCCCTAGCACTACTTTGGCAGATTGTGTTTTCGCCGCTGTTTTTCACGGATTTGCCTTCGGCAATATGGGCAATGCTGAGACGGCGGCCGAAGGATGAGATCGACGATGGCGTGACGTACGGCTGGCATGGTTGGCTGAGGCGGAGGCCCGTAGATTCTTTTTTTTCCGCCCCGCGTGTGCGAGGCGACGATGTTGCAGGAAGGCGTAGGCAATCATTGTCATCAGGGCGTGGCGATGAAGACCTTGCCATGATCGCCCTTCGAAGTGATCAAGTCCAAGTTCCTCCTTCAACTGCTGATGCGCCTGCTCACAAATCCACCGTGCCTTGATGGTGGCGGCCAGCGTGCGCAGATCCGTCGCCGCCGGAAGATTGGCCAGATAGTATTTCTTCTCCCCGGACGCACGTTGCTCGCCAATGAGCCAGGCTTCGTCGCCCGGGAGATGCTGCTGACCTTTATCCCATATCCGCTGCGGAGGGCCGTCGGCGGTCCGGACACGGACCGCAGCAAATTGGGCTTTAAGCCGACCTTTCGTCCCGCTACGCCAACTCACGGTTTTCCATTTGGCGCCGGCCAGCATTTGCTCGGCCGCAATTGATAAGATATCGGGCACGTGGTGCTTTCGTGGTTTGCCGCGGGCTTTGGTAATCGGCCAAATGAGCTTCACATCGACCGGATACACTTTCAGGTGCCGCGGGATTCCGACAGCCCAGACCAGCCCGCGCTCTGTTAGCCCTTGTCGAAACGGTGCGCTGAGGCCGTATCCTGCATCCGCCAGCACATATCCAAAGCGCACGTTGGCTGCTATCGCGCGGTCAATCTCGGCCAAAGCAATCTCCGGCTTGGACCGTGGCGTTCGATGTTCGACTGGCACGCGAGCGCGCTTCAAACGAGATTCGTCGCTTGTCCAACTGTCAGGCAGAAAGAGACGTAACGCGACCATCACGGGTACTTCGCCGCGCGCAAGCGTCAAAGACACCAGTGTTTGGCAATTTGCCGTTTTACCGAGAGCCGAGGCGTATTGAGCCGCAACACCGACCGAGCGCTCACCCTTCTTGGGAAGTGAGGTGTCATCAATAACCAGCACCGCATCCCTGCCGCCGACAAGTCGGTCCGCCTGGTTGAGCAACTCTGTCTCCAGCGGCGTCGCGTCCCAGACACCGTCCGCAATGAAATGGTGCAACTGGTCGTAGGTGCTGGTGGCAAGGCGTTCCGCCATCGGCTGAACGCTCTTACGATCGCCGGGACCGATCAATCCCGCAACATACAGAGGACACATCCGCTGCCGGGTCTTATGACCCAGTCGGTCCAAGAACGGCATCAGCCAGCGTTCGAGTTCGTCTTCCCATCCCGGCATGGTCAGCCCTCCAAGAGCCGACCACCCATGAATCATTGAAAAATTGATTCGGGAATCCTATAAAACGCGCCAAAATCAACAATCTGCCAAAGTAGTGCTAGTAGTCGCTGCGGTCCGGCAGCTGGCCGTCATGCGCGAGGTCGCCGAAGCGCGTGACCGAGGAATCGAAGTGCAGTTCGACCGTGCCGGTCGGACCGTGGCGCTGCTTGCCGATGATGACTTCGGCGCGGCCGACGGTGCGTTCCATGTCGGCCTGCCATTTGGCGTGCTCCTCGGTGCCGGGACGCGGCTCCTTCATGGCGAGGTAATATTCCTCGCGGAACACGAACAGCACGACGTCGGCGTCCTGCTCGATCGAGCCGGATTCGCGCAGGTCCGAGAGCTGCGGCCGCTTGTCATCGCGCGATTCCACCTGACGCGAGAGCTGCGACAGCGCGATCACGGGAACGTTGAGCTCCTTGGCCAGCGCTTTCAGGCTGGTGGTGATCTCCGTGATTTCCTGCACGCGGCTGTCGCTGGCGCGCTTGCCCGAGCCTGAGAGCAGCTGGATGTAGTCGATCACCAGCAGATCGAGGCCCTTCTGGCGCTTGAGGCGACGCGCGCGCGCCATCAGCTGCGCGATCGACAGACCGCCGGTGGCGTCGACATAGAACGGCAGCGACTGCAGTTCGATCGAGACCTGGCGGATCTTCTCGAAATCGGCTTCCGAGATGCCGCCGCGGCGGATGTGGGAGGAGGGGATGCCGGTGCGCTCGGCGACGATACGCGTGGCGAGCTGGTCGGCCGACATTTCGCAGGAGAAGAAGCCGATCACGCCGCCATTGGCGGCCTTCATGGTGCCGTCGGCCTGCAGTTCGGGCACGTAGGCCTGGGCGACGTTGTAGGCGATGTTGGTCGCCAGCGACGTCTTGCCCATGCCGGGACGTCCCGCGACGATGATGAGGTCGGAAGGCTGCAGCCCGCCCATCTTGGTGTCGAGGTCGCGCAGGCCCGTCGAGATGCCCGACAGCTTGCCGTCGCGCTGGAACGCCTTTGCGGCGAGATCGACCGCAACCGTCAGCGCCTGCGAGAATTTCTGAAAGCCGCCGTCATAGCGGCCGGATTCGGCGAGCTCGTAGAGGCGGCGCTCGGCGTCCTCGATCTGTGCGCGCGGCGCGAAGTCGACCGGCGCGTCATAGGCGACATTGACCATGTCCTCGCCGATGCCGATCAGGTCGCGCCGCAGCGACAGGTCGTAGATGGTGCGGCCGTAGTCTTGGGCGTTGATGATGGTGGTGGCTTCGGCCGCAAGCCGCGCCAGATACTGACCGATGGTCATGCCGCCGACATCGGTGTCGGCGGGCAGGAAGGTCTTCAGCGTGACGGGTGTCGCGATCTTGCCCATCCGGATCAGGCTGCCGGCGGTCTCGAAGATGGTCTGGTGCAGCGGCTCGAAGAAATGCTTCGCCTCCAGGAAGTCGGAGACGCGGTAGAAGGCGTCGTTGTTGACCAGGATCGCGCCCAGGAGGCTCTGTTCCGCCTCGATGTTGTGCGGCGCGCTCCGATAGGCGGGAGTTCCGGCATCGGGCGCGAGTTTGAGAACGTTCGAATCAGTCAGGGCCATGGTCGGACGTGCTTAGCAATTTTCTTGGGCGGATGCGGGGCCGGGATAAAGCGCCGCCTCAAGCCAAAGCGGAAGCAAAAGCTGGCCGCTATCAACCGCTCAGTTAAAATGGTGGATGATTGGCAGCTGCGGCACGCGCCGCGCTTGACGAGATTTTCGCGGAACCGGTGCGCGCTGGAAGCGGCCGCGCGGTCGCGCCGTGGAAAAATCCTGGACCCCATGAACCTGTCGGCTGGCGCGCAGACCTATCGAGGAGCGCGCGAAATTGACGCGCGCCGGCCGGCTTCGGCTCGGGTTCAGACCAACAGGAGGTAGACCAGCGCAACCAGGGCCGCCCCGACGCCGGTGACGATCAGGGCGTAATCGGTGCGGAGGTCGTCCTGCACGTCGAATGAGGTTTGGCTCTTTTTGCTCATGGCGGCGGTCTAAGCCAGCCCCGACCAGACTTATGTGAAGCAGATCACATCTCCCCGGATTCTTTCGGGGCTAATGCCGGAACTGGACGGCGGATCGGAGATTGTCCCATTTCCCCGCCAACAGGGACACGAGGCGAGCGATGCGGCCAGAACAGCGGCACCAGAATTGGCGAAGCGAGGCAGGCAGCCGGCTTTGGCTGTCCGGGTTGATCGCGGCCATGAAGCAGGCTGAACGCCCTGACGTGCGTCGCCAGCCGGTCGCACCCGAGGTCCTGCTGGAATTGCGGGCGCAACTGGCTTTAACCGCCTCTTTCCGCACAGCTCGGATTTCGACCCTGCGCCACTAGGACCTCTGACCAGGGACTTGGTCCAATAGGGGACTTGGCCCTATTCACCAGCCAGCTTCAGCCGGGGCTTGCTCGCGCCTTCACGCGCCCGCAGCCGGGCTTCCTCCCGCGGGATGTAGTCGCGGATCATCGGCACCACGCCCTGGCGACGGGTGAGCTGGATCTGGAAGTTCATCATGGCTTGCTTGCGGAACGTCATCTCGCAGGCCGCCAGATAGAATTCCCACATCAGGGCGAAGCGCTCGTCGTAGAGCTGCACGGCCTCCTCGCGCCGCGCCATGAAGCGCTCCCGCCACGCCTTCAACGTCTCGGCATAGTGCAGGCGCAAGATCTCGATGTCGCAGACCAAGAGGCCGGCGCGCTCGATCGCCGGCAGCACCTCCGATAGGGCGGGGATGTAGCCGCCGGGGAAGATGTATTTCGCGATCCAGGGATTGGTCGAATCCGGGCCCTGCGAACGGCCGATCGAATGCAGCAGCATGATGCCGTCCTCGCTCAGCAGTTCGGCGCAGCGCTGGAAGTAGGCCTCGTAGAACCTTGCCCCGACATGTTCGAACATGCCGACCGAAACGATCCGGTCGAACTTACCATCAATGTCGCGGTAATCCTGGAGCAGGAATCTGGCCGAGGCCGTCAGGCCCTTTTCGGCTGAGCGCGCGTTGGCGACCTGCAACTGCTCGGTCGATAGCGTGACACCGGTGACATCGGCGCCGGCGATCTCTGCGAGATAGAGCCCTAGGCCGCCCCAGCCGGAGCCGATGTCGAGCACCCGCTGGCCGTCCTTGATGAGAAGCTTCGCCGCAATGTGCCGCTTCTTGGCAAGCTGCGCGTCGTCCAGCGGCATCTCAGCCGTTTCGAAATAGGCGCAGCTATATTGCTTGTCGGCATCGAGAAAGAGCGAATAGAGCCGGCCGTCGAGATCGTAATGGTGCGCCACATTGCTACGGGCGCGCGAGCGCGGATTGAACTGCTTCAAGTGTCGGGTCAGGTAGCGCAGGTGCCACCACGGTTTTGCCCACTGCGGCAATAGGTCGGGTTGATCGAGCAGGATCGCGAGGGCATCAGCTATGGTGCCGCGTTCGACCACGAACTCGCCGTTCATATAGGCCTCGCCAAGCCCCAGTTCGGGATTGATGAGGATCTTCCGCTCCGCGTCCGCCGTGACGAAGCGCACCGCGACCGGCTCACCAGAGCCGTCGCCGACGGTAAACTTCGATCCGCTTGCGCTGGTCACCGTCATCGACCCGCGGCGGATGAATTGAGACAGGAATCTGCGCAACAAACGGTCCATCGGCACTTCCTCTCGAGCGAACCCGAAAGATGCGACTAACCCGGCCTTCACATCTGACGCCCAGGCGCCGCAGCGGTTCCTATGCGTTTGCATCTAAATGTAGCGAGGCGGTTCCAGCCGCGCTATTGCACTGTGCTCAAAGCCGATATTCAAAAACCGCTTAATCACATCCTTGCGCGTGAGCCTGCTTCCATTCGCGGCTCAATCGGTTAAAAGGTCACCCGCCGCCGCGCCGGATGCCGGCTGCATTCGCGTTAAATTCAACGGAGACAATGGGAATGTCGAGCCGAGCGCTCAGCCTCGCGACGGTGACGGTGTTGCTTCTGATCTGCTTCGGTGTAGCCGATTCCGTTCTTGCGCAGGCGACGAACCTCGAGGCCGGCAAGACCCCGTCCCAGCTTTTCGCGCAGACCTGCAATGCCTGCCACAAGAGCCCGCGCGGACTTTTGAAATCCGTGGCGCCGGGCTCGCTGCCGGGATTCCTGCGCCAGCACTACACCACGAGCTCGGACATGGCGGGCATCCTCGCCTCATATCTGGTCTCGAACGGTGCCACCGATACCCGCTACCAGGCCAAGGACGGCAAGAAGGACGGCGCCAAGGAGAAGGAAGCGAGCACCGCTCCGGGCCAGTCGCCCGAGCATCACGGCCGCCGCCAGCGCTCGCAAGAGGCCGCCAGGCCCGAGGGCGAGGGCACCGCTCCGGCCACCGAGGGCGCGCGTCAGAAGCGTGCTGCGCGGCCCGGCGAGGACGGCGCGAAGCCGGAGGGACAGGCGGCGCCCGAGCCACGCAAAGGCAAGCGGCGCGCTAAGCCCGGGACTGAGGAAGCCCCGAAGGTCGATGCTGCCGCCCCGGCTATCGAAGACAAGAGCGAGCCAAAGGCCGAGACCGTCAGGCCCGACAGCGCCAAGGCCGAGCCCGATGGCGGCAAGGCATCCGAGAAGCCCGTCGAGACCAAGCCTGATAGCGCGAAGGTCGAGCCGCGCGAGGCTCCGGCACTACCACCCGACCCCGTCCCGCAAGCGACGCCGGCTGCAGCTGCCGACGCAAAGCCTGCCGAGCCGGCGGCGCCCAAGCCGGCGGAAGAGGCTGTTTCCAAGCCCGCCGCGCCTGCGGCCAGCTCCGAACGCGCGGCCAAATCGCAGCAGGAGCAGGCATCGCCCGCCGCCGCTGCAGCCGCGCCCCCTGCGCCAGCCGAGTCATCCGGTCCGCCGGCACCGCCGATCTCGCGCTAAGCCGCCACTTCTTTTGACCGACATGCGGAGGCCGCCTTCATCGCGGCCTCCGCGTCGTATTGACCGGCAGTAGAGTAACACTCTAGAGTGATGCTCTCGGAGGCATGATGGCGAACAGCGTGCGCGACGATCTGCTGGCAGCCGGGCTGATGGTGTTCGACCGTGTCGGCTTCGAAGCCGCGACGGTCGCCGCGATCCGCGCCCGGGCGCGCGCCTCCAATGGCAGCTTCTTTCACGTCTTCGGCTCGAAGAAGGAGCTCGCCGGCGCGCTGTTTCTGGAGGTTTTGCGGCACTATCACGCCGCGGTGCTGGCCGCGCTTGATCCCGTCCCCGACGCGGAGCAGGGCATCGATCGTCTGATCCGGGCGCACCTCGACTGGGTCGTCACCAGCCGGCGCGAGGCGCGCTACCTGTTCGAGATCTCGCGCAGCGAATGGGGCGAGGACGTGCGCGACGCCCAGCGCGCACAGAATGCGCGGCTTGCCGAAGGCATTGAACGCTGGCGCGCGCCTCTGGTTGCAAGCGGCGAACTTCTGCCCATGACGCCGGTGATGTTCGTCAGCCAGCTGATCGGTCCGGCGCAGATCTTCTGCCGCGCCTACCTGTCGGGGCGCGACCGCACCGATCCGCGAATTGAGGCCGACACGCTGATCGCCTGCGCCAATCGTGCGCTGAGGCCATGCGACCGCATCAACAAGCAATGAGGAGAGACGACTGCATGCGAGTCGACGCTGATCCGGAATTCGCGCCAATTGCCGAGCGCATCCACACCAATGTCGGCCGGCAGGGTTTTATGAACCTGGTCGGCGCCGAGCTCTCGGAATTGTCGCGCGGCACCTGCACCATCGCGGTGGAGCGGCGGCCGGAGCTCTTGCAGCAGCACGGCTTCTTCCACGGCGGCGTCACCGCCTTCCTGGTCGACAATGCCACGACGATCGCAGCCGCCAGCTCGCGCGGTCAGCCGGCGCTGACGGCCGAATACAAGCTCAACCTATTGTCGCCTGCGGTCGGCGAGAAGCTGATCTGCCGCGCCAGAGTGATCAAGCCGGGCCGGCAGGTCTCGGTGGTCGCCGCCGATGTGTTCTGCGTCAGTGATGGTGTGGAGAAGCATACGGCAACCGCGCTCGCCTCGATCGCGATGTTGAGCGAGGATGTTGCCGGCAAAGCGAAAAGCCCGGCCGCCTGAGGCGACCGGGCTGATCCAACCCTCCATTGTCATTGCCGGGCTTGACCCGGCAATCCATCCTTCAACAAGAGGCCTGATGATGGATGCGCGGGGCGCGCCCACGCATGACGTGTTGTACTCTTACTTCTCTTCCGCAGCCGGCGCCGGCACGACGTCTTCGTGCTGGGCTTCCGGATCGAAGAATTCGCCTGCGGCGGCGATCGCCTCGGCGGCCGCATCGCGATCCTCGTTGCGGGTCGAGATGTCCTCGCCGCGATTGATGCGCTCGGCTTCGTCCTGGCTGCGCGCGACCGTTACGGTGATCTCGACCTCGACCTCGGGGTGAACCGCAACGGTGACCGTGTGCTTGCCGATGACCTTGATCGGTGCGTCGAGCTGCACCTGCGGGCGGTCGAGATGGACGCCGTCGGTCTCGAAGGCGAGGACGAGGTCGCGCACCGTGACCGAGCCGAATAGCTGGCCGGCTTCGGAGGCCTGGCGGATCACGATGATGTTCTTGCCCTCGATCTTCTCGGCGACCTTGGACGCTTCGCCCTTGGCCTTGAGGTTGCGAGCCTCGAGCTCGGCCTTCATGCCGTCATACTTGGCCCGGTTGTCGGCGGTGGCGCGGAGCGCCTTGCCGCGCTTGAGCAGGAAATTGCGGGCATAGCCGTCGCGAACCTTCACGACTTCGCCCATCTGGCCGAGCTTGTTGACGCGTTCCAGCAAAATGACTTCCATATTCGTTCTCCTTTTGAAGTGTTCTGCAAGTTTCAGTTTCGGGTGACTTAAGGGGTTGGCAGTGGTGGCGGCTGCCGGCTGCGCAGGAAGCGCTCGCGGAAGCCGAACACGGCATCCGCAAGGCCGAGGATCACCATCGCGATCACGGGCCATCCGAACACGACGACGACGGCGTAGGTCGAGCCGAGCCAGAACGTGCGGCTCTTCAGCGCGAGCGTGAGCGTATGCAGCACGGCGAAACCGGTCAGCGCATAGCCCATCATCAACGCGGCCGTGGCGATCTGCGCGACGATGGCGAGCAGCCCGCCAGTAAAGCAGAGGGCGAGGGCGATACAGAGCGCCACCAGTGTCATCGGCGGCAGCTCGGCCGTCATCAGATCCGGCCAGGGACGGCGCAGCCGACCTGACGTCGCGGTCACCTTGGCGCTGAGCCAGAGATTGAGAGTCAGGGTCATCATCGCGATGATGGTGGCGGCGGCTGGCGCGATGTGCACCAGCGCGTCGACGAACTGGCTGGCTTCGCCCGAGGTTTGCGGGTCGGCGGCGCGGAGCAGGCGCATCAGGCCGCGCCGCAGCGTGCCGGTGATGGTTTCGGCGTCGGTCCCGAGCGTGAGCAGAGCGGCGATCGTGGTCAGCACGGCGAAGCCTGCGATCCAGAGCAGGATACGGCCGACCGGGTACCACTCGATCTCCGGCTCGGCGGCGTCCGGCGCGACACCAGCCACCTGGCGGCCGAGCAGGACGAGATGGCCGAGCCACCAGGCCGGCAACGCGACGGTGACGGCGAAGGCGATACAGTAGGGCAGGCCGAACAGGGCGCCGAGCCCGATCGCGGCGGCAATGCCGCCGAGGCTGGCGCAAAGCGGTCCCCAGCCGATCGCGGCGACCATCAGCGGCAGCGGTGCGAGATAGAACAGGACGAGCGAGATCAGTGCGCCCGAGATGATCGAGGCGAACATCAGGGCCGACGCGGCGCCGGCGATCAGGGCTATCAGCACAAATGGCATCATCAGCTGTCCCGCTCCCTTCGAGCGGTTAGAGGCATCGTTTGCCCCAACCATCGGCGACCGGACGACCCGGAAGCCTTATGAGTTCTAGAAGTCGCGACCGGCGGCCTGGCCGCCGGTCGAAGTGGTCGTATCAGCGAATGACGTAGGGCAACAGGCCCAGGAAGCGCGCACGCTTGATGGCGCGGGCGAGCTCACGCTGCTTCTTCGCGGACACCGCGGTGATGCGGCTCGGCACGATCTTGCCGCGCTCGGAGACGTAACGCATCAGCAGCTTGGAGTCCTTGTAGTCGATCTTCGGAGCATTGGCGCCCGTGAACGGGCAGCTCTTGCGACGACGGAAAAACGGGCGGCGTGCACCAGCTTCAGCCATGATTCTTACTCCCCATCCGTGGTTTCAGCTTCGTCACGCGGGCGGCGCGGGCCGCGATCGCCGCGGAACCCCCCCTCACGGTCGCCACGGAAGCCGCCTTCGCGCTCACCGCGGAAGCCGCCGCCACGATCGTCACGCTCGCGGTCGCGATCGGCCTTGCGCATCATCGCGGACGGGCCTTCCTCGAGCTCCTCGACGCGGACGCTGAGATAGCGGATCACGTCCTCGCTGATGCGCTCCTGGCGCTCGATCTCGGCGATCGCCGCGGACGGCGCATCGATGTTGAGCAGCACGAAGTGCGCCTTGCGGTTCTTGTTCATGCGGTAGGTGAGGGAGCGCACGCCCCAATTCTCGGTCTTGGTGACCTTGCCGCCGAGACCTTCGACGATGCCGGTCATCTGCGCAGTCAGCTCTTCGACCTGCTGCGGGCTCGCGTCCTGACGCGCGAGAAAAACATGCTCGTAAAGAGGCATGGACGTCCTTTCCTCATGTTGGCGCATCGCCCGGCGTCAAACCCTTAAGAGACCTTCGGAAAGGACTCTGGGATCAAGCTCAGAAGGCGGAAACACGGGACGACGGGCCGACTGGCCCTGCCACACCAAAATCACGAATGATTTGCTGAGACCGTCCGTTCAGCTCCCGGCCGGGGTCTGCGGATGCGCGCCTTATACGGATTTTGGCCGGCTTTGCAAGGTTGGCGGGACATTTTCGATCCGGATCGTCCCGTCGCGGCGAGGTCAGGCCCATCCTCCCATACCACATCCGGCTTGATCTATTTGTTTGTATGTCATACAAATAAGTCAACGAAGAGGATCCCATGGCGGAAACGTCGGCCTTTGCACCGCTCGAGGCGGCAGGCGATCCCAAGCACGCTGCGCGCGCGACGCGGTCGGCCGGCCGCAAGATGCGGTCGTTGCTCTTGGATGCTGCGAGCCCGCTGTTTCGGGAGCGCGGGCTGTCCGGCACGTCGATCACCGACATCGCAGCCGCCGCGGACGCGTTCCCGAGCCAGATTACCTATTACTTCCGCACCAAGGAGGCGCTGTTCGTCGAATGCGCCTGCCGCGATCTCTTGTACCTGGCGCGCGCCACCGAGCAGGCGGCGCTGAAGGCGCGCACGCCCCGGGAATACACCCACGCGCTGGCCGCGACCGTGACGGCGGGCGATTCGGTCGCCTTCTTCGCCGAAGCGCTGGCATTGACGCGTCGCCGCCAGGATCTCGCACCGCTGGTCGAGCGTACCATCGAGCGCCTGCACAGCGAAGGCGCGCGCGCCTATGCGGGCCAGGTCGAGCGGCACGGCTGGCGCTCGCTGCGCGCGCCCGACGAAAGCTCGCGGCGCTTCTGGGCCGTCGCCATCGGCGTCATTCTCGAAGGCTACGCGATGGGCCGTTCGCCCGAGGAGCTCTGCGCCGAGATGCTGCGCGTGCTGGGCGAGCAGGCGAAATCCACGGGCGACGCAGGGCGCCTGCGTCTCGTCGAGGAGCGCAACGCATCCAGCAATTCGAATGGAGAGGGTTAGGCCATGACCGCGCTTCGCATGCGTGCCCGCGATTTCCTGACCGATGATCAATTGGCCGAGGTGCGCCAGCGCGCGACGTGGAAAGGCGCTGCGCTGATCGCGCACGCCTGGGCGCTGATCATCGGTGCCGTCGCATTGGTCGCATGGTGGCCGAATCCGGTGACCTACGTTCTCGCCGTCGCCATCATCGGCTCGCGCCAGCTTGGCCTTGCGATCCTGATGCATGACGGCGCCCATGGCTGCCTGTCCGCCGACGAGAGAACCAACCTGACCTTGAGCCAGTGGTTCTGCGCCTATCCGCTGTTTGCGGAGACGCGCAGCTACCGGCGCTATCACCTTCAGCATCATGCGCGCACCCAGCAGGAGGACGATCCCGATCTCGTGCTGTCGGCGCCGTTTCCGATCACCAAGTTGAGCTACCGCCGCAAGTTCATTCGCGATATCACCGGGCAGACCGGCTATCAGCAGCGCAAGGCGCAGTTGCTCAACGCGCTCGGGCCAAAGGACTGGTCATGGCGGCAGCGTGCGGCGCATTTCTGGCAGATGCTTGGCCCGCAATGTGCGGTCAACGCGATCATGTTTGCGGCGCTCGCTGGGGCCGGTGTGTGGTGGGCCTATCCGCTGCTCTGGCTGGTGCCGCTGCTGACCTGGATGATGGTCATCACCCGCATCCGCAACATCGCCGAGCACGCCGTCGTTCCTGATAGCAATGACCCTTTGCGCAACACCCGCACCACGCATGCCAATTTTCTCGAGCGCCTGTTCATCGCGCCGTACTACGTGAATTACCACCTTGAGCATCATCTCTTGTTCTATGTGCCCTGTTACAATCTGCCGAAGGTGCATCGTCTGCTGAGCGCGAGCCGGTACGCCGGCCGGATGGAAGTGCAGCCGAATTACGCGGCGGTGCTGCGGCTGGCGACGGCAAGGCCGAACCGCGAGGATCGGCCGGGGCAACTTGTCAACAGTGCGCGCCGCGCGCGGGCCGGGGCGGAGGTCGATGCCAACCAGACTGCCGGCGGGTTCTAAGGGCCATTCCCCGTTGAATGCTGGCCCCAGTTCCCGTCTCGGCTTGACAGTGCGGCCCCGGACGGTGTCTACGGCGCCCTTTGGAGCATGATCCGGAACCATGGCCCAAGGCCGTGCGTAATCGGCTGCCGGTTCTCGAGAGGGATCATGCCTGACAAGCAGGGAGCGCCGATGACGGCTGCATTCACATTTCCTGGGCAGGGTTCCCAGGCTGTCGGCATGGGCAAGGCTCTGGCCGACGCCTTTCCGGTGGCGCGCGCCGTGTTCGACGAGGTCGATGCTGCGCTTGGGGAGAAGCTGACGGCCATCATCTGGGACGGTCCGGCCGAAACCCTCCAACTCACCGAGAACGCCCAGCCGGCGCTGATGGCAGTGTCTATCGCCACCCTGCGCGTGCTCGAAGCCGAGGCTGGTTTTTCCGTCGGGCGAGACGCGGCCTTCGTTGCCGGCCACTCGCTTGGTGAATATTCGGCGCTGGCCGCGGCCGGCAGCCTGACGGTTTCGGATACCGCCCGTCTGCTTCGCACCCGCGGTCTCGCAATGCAAAAGGCCGTCCCGGTCGGCGCCGGCGCGATGGCCGCGCTGCTTGGTCTCGACTATGAGGCCGCCCTGGAGGTCGCCGGCGAGGCGGCGCAGGGCCAGGTCTGCCAGGCCGCCAATGACAATGGTGGCGGGCAGGTGGTGGTTTCCGGCGACAAGGCCGCGGTCGATCGCGCCGTCGAGATTGCCAAAGCCAAGGGCGCCAAACGCGCGATGCTGCTGCCGGTGTCCGCGCCGTTCCATTGCAAGCTGATGCAGCCCGCCGCCGACGCCATGGCGGAGGCGCTCTCGAAGGTCACGATCAAGGCGCCGGCGGCGCCGCTGGTATCCAACGTGCTGGCGAGCGCCATCACCGATCCCGACGAGATCCGCCGCCGCCTGGTCGAGCAGGTCACCGGCACTGTTCGCTGGCGCGAGTCGGTCGCCTACATGGCCGGGCAGGGCGTCACCCGCTTCTTCGAGATCGGCGCCGGAAAGGTGCTGACCGGTCTCGTCAAGCGCATTGCGGACGGTGCCGTCGGCGTTGCGGTCGGCAGTCCGAACGATATTGCCGCCGCCAAGGATGCATTGGCCGCCGTGAAGCAGGCGTAAAGGAGTCATCAATGTTCGATCTGACTGGCCGAAAGGCGCTCGTCACCGGCGCGACCGGCGGCATCGGCGGCGCGATCGCGCAGGCGCTGCACGCGCAGGGCGCCACCGTCGCGATATCGGGGACGCGGAAGGAGGTGCTGGACGAGCTTGCGGGCAAGCTCGGCGAACGCACCCATGTGCTGCCATGCAATCTTTCCAAGACCGATGAGGTCGAGGCCCTGGTGCCGGCTGCGGAAGCAGCGATGGGCCAGGTCGACATTCTCATCGCCAATGCCGGCATCACGCGCGACAACCTCTTCGTGCAACTCCGTGACGAGGACTGGGACGAGGTCATCAACGTCAATCTGACCGCGACCTTCCGCCTGGCGCGCGCCGCGACCAAGCTGATGATGCGCAAGCGCTTCGGCCGCATCATCGCCATCACTTCTGTGGTCGGCGTCACCGGCAATCCGGGGCAGGGCAATTATACTGCATCGAAGGCAGGCCTGATCGGCATGATCAAGACGCTCGGCGCCGAATACGCCAAGCGTGGCGTCACCGCGAACTGCATCGCGCCCGGCTTCATCAAGACGCCGATGACGGATGCGCTCAACGACAAGCAGCGCGAAACGATTCTGACCAAGGTTCCGGCCGCCCGCCTGGGGACGCCCGAGGACATCGCGGCGGCCGCCGTCTACCTGAGCTCGAACGAAGCATCCTACGTCACCGGGCAGACCATCCACGTCAACGGCGGCATGGCCATGATCTGACGTCTCGAGCCGCGCCGCCTGTCAGGGCGGTGCGGCATGCGGCAAACGGCCGTTTCCGGAGCGAAATGAGGCTTGTAGTCAAGGCAATTGAAGTATGATAACCGGACCTTCAACGGATGGGCAAAGAACGCCATTGCAGGTTTTTGAAACCCTGTATATTGGCGATGCGGAGCCTTTGGCCGTCGTTCGCCGGGGCCGCATCTGTTAGGATGGGCCAAATCAAAGTTCGTAAGCGAAGGCAGTCAAACGACCACGACGGCTCGTATCGTCCCGGGGGGTCGGGTCTACAGGGAACAACACGAGGTTAAGCAATGAGTGACATTGGCGAGCGGGTTAAGAAGATCGTGGTCGAACACCTTGGTGTTGAACCCGAGAAGGTTGTCGACAACGCGAGCTTCATCGACGACCTCGGCGCCGACAGTCTGGACACCGTCGAGCTGGTGATGGCGTTCGAAGAGGAATTCGGTTGCGAGATTCCGGACGACGCCGCGGAAACGATTCTCACCGTCGGCGACGCCACGAAGTTTCTCGAGAAGAACGCGAAGAGCTAAGGCTCTTCATTTTCGCGGGGACAACATTGAAACCGGACGGGCCGCTTCGCAGCGGTCAGCCGGTTTCTTGTTATTGGCCGTGAATCTTTCGATGCGGAGTTTTCGGATATGAGGCGGGTCGTCGTCACGGGTCTCGGCATGGTCTCGCCACTCGGCTGTGGCGTCGAGCCGACCTGGAAGCGCATCCTTAACGGCGAAAGCGGCGCGCGCAGGATCGAGAGCTTCGATGTCTCCGATCTTCAGACCAAGATCGCCTGCACGGTCGTACGCGGCGACGGGTCGAACGACAGCTTCAATCCCGACAAGTGGATGGAGCCGAAGGACCAGCGCAAGGTCGACGACTTCATCATCTTCGGCATGGCCGCGGCCGGCCAGGCGCTCGACGATGCCAACTGGCATCCCGAGACCGAAGAGGACAAGTGTGCGACCGGCACCATGATTGGGTCCGGCATCGGCGGCCTCAACGGCATCGCCGATACCGCGATCCTCTTGAAGGAGCGTGGGCCGCGCCGGGTGTCGCCGTTCTTCATTCCAGGCCGCCTGATCAATCTCGCCTCCGGCTACGTCTCGATCGCGCACGGGCTGAAGGGGCCGAACCATTCGGTGGTCACGGCCTGCTCGACCGGCGCGCACGCGGTCGGCGATGCCGCCCGCCTGATCGCACTCGGCGATGCCGACGTGATGGTCGCAGGCGGCGCCGAGTCGCCGATCAGCCGCATCGGCATTGCCGGCTTCAATGCCGCGCGTGCGCTCTCGACCGGTTTCAACGAGACGCCCGAGAAGGCCTCGCGTCCCTATGACAAGGACCGCGACGGCTTCGTGATGGGCGAGGGCGCCGGTGTCCTCGTGCTGGAAGAGCTCGAGCACGCCAGGCGCCGCGGCGCCAGGATCTATGCCGAGGTGATCGGCTACGGCCTCTCCGGCGATGCCTACCACATCACCTCGCCGTCGCCGGACGGCGATGGCGGCTTCCGCAGCATGTCGGCGGCGCTCAAGCGTGCCGGCCTGACGCCGTCCGATCTCGACTACATCAACGCGCACGGCACCTCGACACCGCTCGGCGACGAGATCGAGCTCGGTGCCGTCGAGCGCCTGCTCGGCAATGCCGCCTCGAAGGTTGCGATGTCCTCGACCAAGTCGTCGACCGGCCATCTCCTCGGCGCGGCCGGCGCGATCGAGGCGATCTTCGCCATTCTCGCGATTCGCGATAATGTCGTGCCGCCGACGATCAATCTCGACAATCCCTCGGTCGAGACCGCGATCGATCTCGTGCCGCACAAGGCGAAGCAGCGTGAGGTCAACGTCGCGTTGTCGAACTCTTTTGGTTTTGGCGGTACCAATGCGTCGGTGATCGTCCGGCGCCTGGCCAGTTAGTTTGCGTTTGAGACGAATCCACCGTTTTGCCGTATTCGGCGATAGTCATGGACGTGGGCGCGTGCATTTTGGCACGGCAAGCGATTGTCGGGCCGCGATTGAACCGGCAGGATTCAGGTTGTCTCAATGAGTGAAAGGCCGCCCATTTCACCCCGGAGTCCGCGGGCCGCGCTCGAGCCCGAGCAGCTCCCGCCGCCGCCCAAGCGGTCGGACCGCGCGCGCAACCCGCTCGTGATCGTCGGCAATGCCATCATCACCCTTGTGCTGATCACCATGCTCGGCGCCGGCGGCATCTATTATTACGGCCGGCAGGTGCTCGAGGCGCCTGGACCGCTGAAAGAGGACAAGATCGTCAACATCCCGCAGCGTGCGGGCAAGCGCGATATCGCCGAGACGCTGAACCGGGAAGGCGTGACCGACGTCAATCCCTGGGTGTTCATCGCCAGCGTCGCCGCGTTGAAGGCGAGCTCGGACCTCAAGCCGGGTGAGTATTCGTTCCAGAGGAACGCGTCGCTGCGCGACGTGATCGCCACGATCGTCGAGGGCAAGGTGGTGCAGCATGCCGTCACGATTCCGGAGGGCCTGACCTCCGAGCAGATCGTGGCGCGGCTGACCGACAACGACATCTTCACCGGCAGCGTGCGCGAGCTGCCGCGCGAAGGTACGTTGTTGCCGGAGACCTACAAATTCCCGCGCGGCACCCCGCGCGAGCAGGTGATCCAGCGCATGCAGCAGGCACATAAGCGTGTGCTTGCCGAGATCTGGGAGCGCCGCAATCAGGACGTTCCGGTCAAGACGCCGGAGCAGCTGGTCACGTTGGCGTCCATCATCGAGAAGGAAACCGGCAAGCCCGATGAGCGCAGCCGCGTCGCCGCGGTGTTCGTCAATCGCCTGAAGCAGAGGATCAAGCTGCAGTCCGATCCCACGATCATCTACGGGCTCGTCGGCGGCAAGGGGACGCTGGGCCGGCCGATCAAGCGCAGCGAGATCACGCAGCCCTCGCCCTACAACACCTATGTGATCGAGGGCCTGCCGCCGGGTCCGATCTCCAATCCGGGCCGCGCTTCGCTGGAAGCCGCCGCCAACCCGGCCCGCACCCGCGACCTCTATTTCGTCGCGGACGGCACCGGCGGGCACGCCTTCACCGAGACCTACGACGCGCACCAGAAGAACGTCGCCAAGCTGCGCGCAATGGAAAAGCAGATCCAGAACGACACGGTCGAGCCGGCCGAGGACGCGCAGCCGCCGGCCGCCGCCGCTCCCGGACCTGCCGACACACCGACTGCGACAACGCCGGCGCGGCCCAATCAGCAGAAGAAGCCGCCTGCGGCGCGCCCCGCCAATCCCGCACCGGCCCGGCAGGGCGCGGTCCAATCCTCGCCGCCGGTGGTCCAGCGCTAGGCTCGCGGACCTTGCCTGCGGACATTGCGGATTCCACTTTCCGGCAAAATAGTCTTAAGATTCGCGTGGCTTGATGGCCTCGCGAATCCCGAGTTCCTGGAGAATCTGAACTGATGGCGCTGTCGTCCATGACCGGCTTTGCCCGAAGCCACGGCGCGAGCGGGCCGTACACCTTCGAATGGGAATTGAAGTCGGTCAACGCCAAGGGCTTTGACTTGCGGGTGCGGCTGCCGCAGGGGTTCGACGAGCTCGAGGCTCATGCCAAGAAGCGCGCCGGCGAGCTGCTCTCGCGCGGCACCGTCTACGCCAATCTCAACGTCAAGCGCACCAACGCTGCCGCCACGGTGCGCGTCAACGAGGACGTCCTCAACGCGGTCCTGAAGGCCGCCGCGCTGATTTCCGGCAAGGTCGACGCGGTGGCGCCGAGCATCGACGGCCTGCTCGCCATCAAGGGCGTCGTCGAGGTCGCCGAGCCCGAGGGTGACGAGGAAGAGGACAAGGCCGCGCGTGCCGCTGCAGCCGACGCCTTCGATAAGGCGCTCGCCGACCTCGTCGCGATGCGCAAGCGCGAGGGCACGTCGCTGGGGCAGATTCTGATCCAGCGCGTCGACGAGATCGAGCAGCTGGCCAAGAAGGCCGAGGCCGCGCCCGGCCGCAAGCCGGAGGTGATCAAGGCCAAGCTCGCTGAGCAGATCGCTACGCTGCTCGACACCACCGATCGTTTCGATTCCGATCGCCTGATGCAGGAGGCGATCCTGATCGCGACCAAGGCCGACATCCGCGAGGAGCTCGACCGCATTGCCTCGCACATCGCGCAGGCGCGCGAGTTGATCGGCAAGGGCGGCCCGATCGGGCGCAAGCTCGACTTCCTGGCGCAGGAGTTTCATCGCGAGGTCAACACCTGCTGCTCGAAGTCGAACGACATCGAGCTGACCAACACCGGGCTGGCCATGAAGAACGTGGTCGAGCAATTCCGCGAGCAGGTCCAGAATCTGGAGTGATCGATGGCGACGGGCGGTCACGGAACTGACGGTGTCGAGCGGCGCGGATTGATGTTCGTGCTGTCTTCGCCGTCGGGCGCGGGCAAGACGACGCTGTCGCGTCTCCTGATGGAGCGGACGCCCGGCTTGAAAATGTCGGTCTCGGCGACGACGCGGCCGATGCGTCCCGGTGAGGTCAACGGCAAGGATTATTCGTTCGTCGACAAGGCGACGTTCGACGCGATGGCGAAGGCCGGCGAGCTCCTGGAATGGGCGACGGTATTCGACAATAGTTACGGCACGCCGCGCGGCCCCGTCGAGGCGGCGCTGTCGGCGGGACAGGACGTGCTGTTCGACATCGACTGGCAGGGCACTCAGCAGCTGCGCGAGAAGGCGCGTGCCGACGTCGTCAGCGTCTTCATCCTGCCACCCTCGGCGGCCGATCTCGAGAAGCGCCTGCACTCGCGCGCGCAGGATTCCGACGAGGTGATCCGCAAGCGCATGAGCCGCGCCAGCCACGAGATGAGCCACTGGGCCGAGTACGACTACATCGTCATCAACCGCGACGTCGACGAGGCCTTCGCCGAGGTGCAGTCGATCCTGAAGGCCGAACGCCTCAAGCGCGAGCGGCGGATTGGCCTCGTAGGCTTCGTGCGAAGTTTGCAAGGTCAGCTTCAAGGTTAGGCCGCGACAGGCGCGGCCCTTCCTTCGCCAGCTGCTCCAGCATCGACGTGATAGCGTCGATGTCGACGGCATCGGCATCACGGCCTGCCGGCGCGTCATCGTGATCCTTGCTGATTTCCTTGGCGGCGCGTTGGGGCGCAGTGGCGACGGTCTCGAATTTCTTCTCGACCAGCTTGATCTCGACATTGCCGCTTCTGGCCTCGACAGGTTCAGTTGCCGGAGCGGCGGCACGCCGCCCGCGCGCATCGATCAACTCGAGCTCGCGACCGATCGCTGCAAGTTTCGTCACGTGTCTCGTCGGTTGCGGGCGCGCCGCATCGAAGTCGACGGGGCGCGGCGGCTGAGCGACGGCCGGCTGTGAAGCGAGCCAGGGCGCATGGCTTCCGTCCTGATGCTGCGCCTCCCAATCTGCCCAATGTGCGTGACGGCCGGCCGAGTGGAGGCGGACGCGCGCACCGGCGAAGCGGTAGATGAGGCTGGCCAGGATTCCGGCAAGCGCCAGCGCGCCGCCGATCACGAGCAGCAGCATCTGGAGCGAGCCGGTCGGCTTGTCGGTCGTGTTGTCTGCAGCAGCGAGCGGGGACGGGGATTTCGACGGCTTTGCGCTTGGCTGCGCGGCTGCCGCGACAACGGTCGGTGCCGGCGGTGGCGCCGGCGGAGCGGACGCTGTGGAGACATCAGGCCAGGGCGCGGCGCCGGCGGGTTGCTGCGCGCTGCCATCAGCGGCCTGATCCGCGGATTGCTGTACCGGTGTCGCGGCGGCTCCTTGCGCGACGGCATTCGGCGTTTTGGGGTCGGCGCCATTCCGCGGCGTCAGATATTCGGCGCGCGCGTCCTGCACCGGATGCTGCTGCGGCGCCGGCGCATCTGCGGTCGGTGTATCGCTCGTGGTCTGCGTGGTCTGCGCGGTCCTCGCGCTGTCCTTGTCGCCGGCGGCGCGCAGATACCAGCATTTGCGCTTGGTGGTGCGGTCGAGGCGATAGTACCAGTGCTGGCCCTGCGGCGCGGCATCCTTCGGTGAAGCCAGGCAGTCGGGGGCCGCGTTGGCCGTGCTCGATGCGGTTGGCGCGTTCTGCGATACCGCGGCCAATGGCGCGCCGGCAATGATGCTGGCGACGAGGGTCGAAATGAACTTTGCGGCGCGGTTGCCCATCCTGGTCTCCCGGTTACGCATGACGCAACTCTCTACCAGCCCCTTCTCGTCAAAGACTTGGGTGGCAATGAGCCGCAAATCCGGAGAGGATGTGGCTTGAATCGGGCCTGCGGCGCGTTCGTTCCGCTGTGGTGAGGCGTTTTTGTCCGCGCGAAGGCTCGGTGGAGGATGAATCCCGCAGCAGCTCTGCGCATGAGAGTTCCCCTTGTTCGGCGCCAATGATCTGGCTGGGCCGCGGCCACGGCCTTGCAGTCCCGCGGCAGGTTCTGCCCGAGGCTTGCTGACTTTTGCCGCCCGTTGGATGCCAAAGGGCGCAGGGAATGCCAGCGCCGGCTGGCACCCGCAGATCCGTGCGCTTTCCAAGAATGCACACGGGGTGGATCACAGGTCTCGCCGAACGCTTGGCCTTCCCTGCGCGGCTGGTTTTAACGGTGTCCTTCGTGCTCTTGTGTCCAGAAAATCTGCCAGAATGTGCGAACGGGCGGTTCTCGCAAAACCGCCCGTCGCTGGATCTGAGCCCGTTCGTGCTCAAAGGCCTTGAGCCTGTCGGGGAGCGAGGGACAGATCCGGTGGTCTTCCTCAACCCGAACAGTTGCATGGGCTTCGAGCCCGAACCGAGCAAGGAAGGGAGTAGATGATGGCACAAAACGACGTCCTTGTCGCTGGCATCGACGTGGCCAAGGACAAGGTGGATGTGTGCATTCGCTCATTGTCACAACGGCAGACGTTCGCGAGCAGCCCAGAAGGTCGGCGAGCGCTGATCCGCTGGCTTCGCAAGCACAAGGTCGGCAAAGCCGCCATGGAGGCTTCCGGTGGTTATGAGCGGGAGTGGGCCAAGGTGCTACGCCAGGATGGTATCGAAGGCTTGGTGGTGGATCCAAAGCGGGTGCGCAACTTCGCCAAATCGGCTGGACAGCTCGCCAAGAACGATCCGATCGATGCGGAGATGATTGCCTGGTTCGCCGAGACCTTCATTGAGGCAAGGGGGCAAGCCTACGATGCGGCACGCGAGAAGCTGGCGCAGATCGTGAGTGCGCGCCAGGCTCTGATTGACGTGCAGACGAGCTTGCGAAACAGGACGGAGCATTCCACTCCTGACGTCGTGCAGAAGATGCAAAATCGCCTGCTGAAGCGGCTCGCCGCCGAAATTGCCAAGCTGGAAGCAGCGATCGCAGCCCTGATCAAGACCACACCGCGTTTTGCCGAACTCGCCGAGATCATCGAGAGCGTACCAGGTCTTGCCGGGGGCACATCCGCCGGACTGATCGGGGCGATGCCGGAACTCGGCCAGATAGGCAACAAAGTGGCCGCGGCCCTGCTGGGTGCTGCGCCTTATGACGACGACAGCGGCAAACGTCGGGGCGTCCGTCATATCCAGGGCGGACGCCGCAAGGTCCGCAACGTCTTCTACATGGCGTCCATGGGAGCCGCGACCCGGCATAACCCCGTGCTCAAGGCCTTTTACGATCGCCTGATCGCCAAAGGCAAGGAGCCGAAGGTTGCGCTCATCGCCTGCATGCGCAAGCTGATCGTGATCCTGAACGTCATGATCGCACGCGGCGAGAAATGGGACGCCGGCCGGTACGAAGTGAGCAACTCCGCTCGGCTTCCGCCGAGCGCTTGCACGCCCTGAAGACCGGCGAGCGGACGGGGTCAAGGCCGGAAGCCGCCGGAGGCGGTGGCGCGCCAGCGCCAGCCTTGAGGCCGGCCGATCGCCGGGCTACTTCAACACAGTTGCTCCCCGGGGAGCGATGCACTATTGCCCCCGTCGCCTTGCGGATGGCTGATGCGCGTGCCCGGTCGGGCCGCCGCATCACCACAAGCCTTGACGCACAGACCCCGGGCGTCAGGACCACACGACTTCTCCGTCCCCGGACGACCCCACCGGATCATCAGGGGCTGGCGCGTGCTCACCCAAGACGACCAACGAGGCCGCTTTAACTGCGCCGTGTCGTACCGCGTCGCGTGAGACTCACGGTTGCCCGCCCTGTCACCACGCCATCCGCGCCGGCGCTGCCGCGTCCACCGCCACCCGGCCCGCATCTCGTGACGATCGCGAAGCGCCCCTTTGGCAGGGCCGGGATGCGAGGTGTATGCCATAAATCCGAAATTCGGAAAAGTAAAATATTTTTGCGAGGAGGGGCTTGACGCGGTGTTTTGCCCGACGCCTCGCGAAATCACACGCTCATGCTCCAACGCTCAGCTCAGATAATCCGGCGTAAAATCCGCAAGTCTCCGCAGCTCGTCGGGCTGGAGCAGCGCGATCTCGCTGCCCTCCCACGTGATCAGTCCACGATGCCTCAGCTCCTGAATGGTGCGATTGACGTGGACGATCGACAGTCCGCAGGCGTCAGCAACGTGCCGCTGCGTCATCGGCATCTGGAAACTGCCGTCCTTGACGAGGCCGACGACCTCCAGCCGCGCGGCGAGCTCGCAGATGAGATGCGCAAGCTTGGGCAGCGCCGCCTGTGCGCCGAGGCGCGCGATCCATTGCCGCGAGATCGCGGCATCGATCAGTGTCTCGTGCCAGAAGGCGCGGGTCAGGTGGATGGAGCCGTCGAGCAGCTGGCGCAGCTGGCTGTGCGCAACGGTGCCGACGATGGTCGGGCCTAGCCCGACGAGGTCTGCATCGATCGGCGAGATCAGCAGCGTGTGCAGGCACGGCATGTCGCCGGGAACGTGGAAGGCGAGGATCTGGCTGCGATCGCCGACGATACGGGCCTGGTAGAGGAAGCCGCTGACGACGAAGACGCAGCGTGAAGGGGCCTCGCCCTGGCGTAACACGATCTCGCCGTCCGCGACCTGGCGCAGCGTCGACGGCAAGCCTGCGATCTGCCGGCGTTCGTCCTCGGATAGGCCTTCGATCGCCTGGAGACGCGCGATGAACTTCGGATGCGGCATGAGACCAGTGGTGCGCTTCAGACGTCGCGCGGCCCGGACGCCTCGAGCAGGCGCCGCGAGAGTCTTGCGATGGTCCAGTCCGAGACCGGAACGGAGCGGAACTCGCGGATGGCACGGGCCAGTTCCTGATCCGACATCGGGTGGGCAGGCTCCTTCAGCGTTCCGTTGAGGAGGGCCTCGGTAATGCTGTCCAGGTGCTCGCCTGTACCGGATGCGAACAGTCCGCGAATGCGTTCCAGGATCGTCGGGGGATTCATAAGGCGGCTGGGTCCGAAATCGGGGGATGGTGTGGCTGCGATCGGTGCGTCACGAACCGGTTAGCAACCTGTGCTTCCGACCCGCGTTCTAGTCCGCTGAACGCAAGCCGGACGTATCATTTGATAGAACCGGCGCGATTTTCGGCGGGCCCATGCAAAATGCTCACGACGTGCTGATCCGGAACCTCGGCGAGCACACCGGGCTCGCGGAGGAGGATATTGCCGAGATCCGCGCGCTCACCTTCACGCTGCGCGATTTCGCGCCCAACGAGGATTTCATCCGTCAAGGTGACGAGCCGAAGCATTCGGCATTGGTCGTCTCCGGCATGGTTGCCCGCTATCACCTGCTCGGCAGCGGGCGGCGACAATATTTGGCGTTTCATCTCACCGGCGACCTTCCGGATGCGCAGGGCTTGTTCATTGACATGATGGATCATGGGCTCAGTGCGCTCGGGCCGGCGTCGATCGCCTTCATCCCGCATCGCGAATTGTTCGTCGCGTTCCGGCGGCGGCCGACCTTTGGGCTGGCCGTCTGGCGCGAGACGCTGCTCGATGCCGCGATCTTCCGCGAGGCCATCACCAACAACAGCGCGCGGCCGATGCAGGCGCGTATGGCGCACCTTTTTTGCGAGCTGTTCTACCGGGCCCGCGCGGCGCAGCTGGTCCGCGGCAATCGCTGCCGCCTGCCGATCAGCCTGGCTCAGCTTGGCGAGACCTTGGGCATGGCGATCGCGACGGTGAACCGGACCCTTGCCGACCTCAGGCGGAGCGGAGCCATGGACCTGCGCGAGGGCGAGCTGATCGTGCTGAAGTGGCGTGAATTGCAGCGGCTCGGAGATTTCAGTCCAGCCTATCTGCACCTGAAACGGCAGGCGCCGCCCTTTGTGTAAGGCGCGTTAGCGCGAAGTTCAGCCTGAGGGGAACAACTCTCTTGCGGGCACGTCATTTATGAGACGAGGGAGATGCCAATGAAAGCGCTCATCGTGGCGATCGCGTTTGCAGCGATGGCCGGGCCCGTCATCGCGCAGAATTCCGGACCGGCTCCGCAGTCCGGCATGGAGAGGCCGGAGAACACGAACGGTGCCACCGAGAAAGGGACGATGGATACCACCGGCATGAATGCAACTCAGGCAGATCGGCCCGGCATCAAGGATGCGTCCAAGACCGAGCACAGGACCGGCGGCAAGAAAAAATGAGTGCGCCGGCCATGCAACGGCGTCGGTTGCGCACGCAGCGATAGCCGAAGGCCATCATCCAGGGCGCGCTTCACGTCCGGCGGCGGCATCGCCCTTCGCCGCAGCCGCGCGATAGGCGTCGATCGCTCTGTTGGCAAGCATCAACTGCCGGCGTTCACCGGCCCGGAGCTGGGCTTCGATCGAGTCGAGCAGGAAATTTGCGCTCTCGTCGGGCGGCCCGAGCTCGCCACTCTTCTCCAGGCAGCTCCAGGCGATGAAGAACGCGCTTTCAACGGTGCAACGGATCGACATGCGCTGCCAACGCGGCGCGGTCGCAGGCGTTCCGTGCGGCGGGCGAGACTTGCGTCGGGCCCGCCGCTCGAGCGGATCAGTTCTTGAGTACGATGCGGCCGACGACCTTGCCGGCGCGCAGCTCGTCGATCCATTTCTGCACGTCGCCCATCGGCTCCTCGCGCATCGGCGTCGGCTTGATCTTGCCGGCGCGTGCGAGCGCCATCAGCTCGTGCGCCTCAGCCAGCGTGCCGACCATGAAACCTTCGATGGTCATGCGCTTATAGACCCATTGCACCATCGGCAGCCTGAACTGGCCGCCCATCAGGCCGGAGACCACGATCTTGCCGCCGCGCGCGGCGACCGCGACCGCGAACGCCATCGACTTCTCGTTGCCGGCGAAATCCACGATCTCGTCGAAGCCGCCTTCGGTTTCTTTCAGGATACGTTTGATCACGTCAGGCTCGGCCGGATCGTAGGCGACGGCGGCGCCGTTCTCGAGCGCGGTCTCGCGTGCGGCCGGTGACAGATCTGCGACCGTGATCGGTTGCTTGAACATTGCCTGCGCGAACGACAGGCCCATCATGCCGACGCCGCCGAGGCCGATCAGCAAGAGGTTGCGCTGGCGCGGACGGTCGACCAGGCGCTTGAGCGCGCCATAGGCGGTCACCCCGGAGCACATCAAGGTCGCGGCCTGGTTGACCGGCAGGGGATCGTAATCGAGCAGATATTTGGCGTCGGGGACCAGCACGTGGCTGGCGAAGCCGCCATCGATGGAGACGCCGAGGAAGCGCTGTTTGACGCAGAGATTCTCGTCGCCATTGGCGCAGTCGCGGCACTGGCCGCAGCCGATCCATGGAAACACGGCCTTCTTGGCGCCGACGAGGCTGGCTGCTACGTCGGGACCGACTTCGTCGACGACGCCCGCGATCTCGTGGCCGAGCGTGAAGGGCAGCATCATGCCGCGCGTGGTGTCGAGCTTCTTGCCGCCGCCGAGATCGGCGTAGCCGTCCTGGATGTGCAGGTCGGAATGGCAGAGGCCGCAGCGCTCGATGCGCACCAGCACCTCGCGGCCTTGCGGCTTGGGCGTGTCGACGATGGTCTCGCACAGCGGCGCATCGAACTTGACCAGGGACTGCCTGCGCATCAGCGCCATATTCTTTCCTCCGAAATTATCGCTCTGCTTCATTCCGTATATTGGCCAATTCACGGGCCATGGCAACAAAGCCGGAAATCGGGATGGTCTCGGCGCGCCGCGTCGCATCGACGCCGGCGGCGCTCGCGAGCCGCGCGGGATCGACGCCCAGCGACTTCAGGCTTTGCCGCAGCATTTTTCGGCGCTGGCCGAACGCGGCGGCGGCGACCTGCTCGAGCAGCCTGCGATCGCAGGGCAGAGGCTCTGGGCGCGGCACGAGGCGCACAACGGAGGAGGTGACCTTCGGTGGCGGCACGAAGGCCGAGGGCGAGATATCGAACAGGATCTTGGTCTCGCAGCGCCAGTTGGCGAGCACGCCGAGCCGGCCATAGGCCTCTTCGCCCTCGCGCGCGACGATGCGCTCGCCGACCTCGCGCTGGAACATCAAGACCATCATCTCGTACCAGGGCGGCCAGGGCTCGACGGTGAGCCAGTTGATGAGAAGCTGGGTCGCGATGTTGTAGGGCAGGTTGGCGACGATCTTTGCGCGTTCGCCTGAGAGTAGCGGGCGCGGATCGAAGGTCATGGCATCGCCATGCACGATCTCGAGCCGGCCGGGATAGCGCGCCGAAATATCTTGCAGGGCCGGAATTGCGCGCTCGTCATGCTCGATGGCGATGACGCGCCGCGCGCCGAGCGCGAGCAGCGCCCGCGTCAGCCCGCCCGGGCCGGGGCCGATCTCGACGACCGTCGCCTCGTCCAGCGGCGCGGCCGCGCGCGCGATGCGCGCTGTCAGGTTGAGGTCGAGCAAGAAGTTCTGGCCGAGCGATTTCCTGGCCGACAGCGCATGCTGGCGAATGACCTCGCGCAGCGGCGGGAGGTCGTCGATCGCGCTCATCAGCGGGTGCCCTTAGCTTTCCGAAGTTCGTGCCAACCTGCGGCGCCCTTGTACGAACTTCGGAAAGCTGAGGGCACCAAGAAATTATCATTGTAGTGCCGCTTGTCGATCTGAAGTTCCTGAACGCGCTCGCGGCGTGCACTGCAGGAACTTCAGATCGGCGGCACTACGAAGCCGCCATGCGGCTGGCAAGCTGAAGCGCCGCGATCAGGCTCGCCGGATTGGCTTTACCCGTGCCGGCGATGTCGAAGGCGGTGCCGTGATCGGGCGAGGTGCGGATGATGGGCAGGCCGAGCGTGACGTTGACGGCGTCATCGAAGGCGACCGTCTTGATCGGGATCAGCGCCTGGTCGTGATACATGCAGACCGCGCAGTCATAGGTCTGTCGTGCGGCCTGGTGGAACATGGTGTCGGCGGGCAGCGGGCCCCTGGCTTCGATACCGCCGTTGCGCAGGACTTTGAGCGCCGGGGCGATGACGGTCTGCTCCTCGTGGCCGAGAGATCCGTCCTCGCCGGCATGCGGATTGAGGCCGGAGATCGCGATGCGCGGCTTTGCGATGCCGAAGCGGGACTTCAGTTCGGTCGCGACGATGCGTACGGTCGAGACGATCAGCTCGCTGGTGAGCTCTCCCAGCGCATCGCGCAGCGGGACGTGGATGGTCACGGGCACCACGGCAAGCTGCGGCGACCACAGCATCATCACCGGCTGCGGCACGCGGCCGTTCTCCGCGGCAAGCTCGGCGAGGAATTCGGTGTGGCCGGGATGGCGGAAGCCGGCGCGGTAGAGCACGCTCTTGGCGATCGGATTGGTGACGACGGCGCCGGCGCGACCTGCGCGCACGTCGATGACCGCCTGACGGATCGAGGCGAGCGCAGCCGGCGCGCTGGATGCGTCGGGCTTGCCGGGTTCGGCGCTCGCGCGCTCGCCGGTCGCGACCACGGGCAGGGCATCAGTGAAGGCGGAAGCGGCCTCACTGGGGCTCACCGCGGCGATCCTGATGTCAACGCCGAGCGCCCGGGCCCGCCGCGCGATCAGCGCGTCGTCCCCGAGCAGATAGAAGGCGGGCAGGTTCAGCTCGCGGCGCCTGAGCCAGGCTGCGATCGTGATGTCGGGGCCGATGCCGGCGGGCTCTCCAAGGGTGAGGGCAAGGGGCTTGGCTGCGGACTTGGTGGAGGGCTCTGAGAGGGGCTTGGCCATCAGCGGTTGCGATATTCGATCATCGCCGCCTTGCGGAGCTCGTCGAGATAGGCCTTCTGGGTCTTCTCGTACTTCTCCTGATACATCTTCTCGCGGACCTCGCGCTTCTTCGGCGTGTCGATCATGGTCGGCTTGCGCGAGCACAGCACCACCATCTCGATGCCCGCCTTGGTCACCTCGGGCGCGGTCAGGTGGCCGATCGGCGTGTCGTCGAGCAACTTGCGCAGCGGGTCGGGCAGCTCTGCGGTGGTCTTGGTGACGGCGTCGCGGATGGTGGCGTTCGGCGTCGAGCGGAACAGCGAGTTGGCTTCCTCGCAGCTCCCAACGCGGGCCCGATAGGTCTCGGCTTCCTTCTTCCGGGTTTCCAGGAACGCCGCGGACGAGCCGCGCGGCACGATCAGCACGATCGGCTGCATCTTGTATTCGGTGCCTTCGATCTGAAGCTTGTCGCCGGTCTGGGCCTGCACGGCCTGCGCGACGTCGCGCTCGCCGACGAGCAGCTTCTCCTTGAATCGGCCGCGCACCAGGCTGGTCCAGACCATCTCGGCCTTCATGCGGCCTTTCAGCGTTTCGGGGCGGACACCCTTAGATTCGAGTGATTTGGTGAGCTGCTCCGGCGTGATGCGCATGCGCTGCGCCATACCCTCGTAGGACTGGTTGACGTCGGAGACGCCGGGATCGACCCCGTACTTCTTGCCTTCCTTGAGCTTCACCTTGTCGTCGATCAGCTCGTTGATGACCTCCTGCCGGCTCGGGGTCTTCTGCGTCGTCAGCTGGTCGAGCCTGGAGCGCTGCTCGATGTCGAAATCGGTGATCGGATCGCCGTTGACCATGACGACGATGTTCTGCGCGCGCGACGGCGAGGGCAGTCCGGTCAGGATCAGCCCGGCACTGATGGCGAGCAGGAGGCGGAAGACGGGCAATGAGGTCGTCATGATTGTCGCTCGCAGGTCAGCCGCGTCGAGCCTGTGATGGGGCAGGCACGGCTGGCACTTCAAACCGTTCACTGGAGGCCGGCGGAACTGCTGGTCGTCGACGTGGTCGCCAGCGTGCGCAGGCCGATCTGGAACATGAACGCATGGCTCAGCACGGGCGGCGTGGTGCCCGCAGAATAGCTATACGAAGTTACGTAGTTCGCCGCCAGCACGAAGCAATCGTCGACATAGCCGGCACCGAGCACATATTGATTGATCTTGTTGGCCTCGAGGTCCCAGCGCGCCGAGCCCGAAACCACCCAGTTGTTCGCGACCTTCAGCGATCCCGAGGTCAGGATGCCCTCGCGGCGGGTCAGATAGCCGAGTTCCGGCTGCGCTGCGTAATTGCCGTACAGCACGCTGACCGACCAGCGATTGAAGTTGGCGCGGCCTTCCGCCTCGAAGCGCTGCACGTTCCAGGTCTGCTCGTCCATGCGGGAACGGACGCTGAACGTGTAGGTGCTGTTGGGCGAGTAGCTGGCGCTCGCCACGTAATCCGAGCGCGGCTTGTCCAGGCCGGAATTGATGCCCGTATTGATGGCGTCCTGAACCGCGAAGGAGTTCAGGCCGAACAGGTGGTAGGACTCGCCGAACAGCACCTTGACCGCGCCGCCCTTGTCGAACTGCGTGGTGGACTGCACGCCGACATTGGCGCGGCCGCCGCCCTCGACCCGGTCGTAGCCGGAGAACTTGTCGACGCTGAACAGGTTCGAGGCGTCGAACACCATGCTCTGGGCGTCCTCGTTCGGCAGCTTGCCGGCATAGGTCTCGTTCGGCCGGATGATGATCTGCGCGATCGGCTCGACGGTGGTCGAGCCCCAGGGCTGGATGTTGATGAAGGGATAGCGGTACTCCAGGCCCACGGTCGGCATCAGGCGGAACGCCTGGGTGTCGCCGATGGGCAGGTAGTTCGACACGCCGGGCTGGTTGGAGACCGACGAGTTGATCGCGTCGGCGCGCAGGCTCGCGAACGGCGTCCAGATCTGGCCGAACGGATCGGTGAAGGATTTGCGCCACTGCGCTTCCGCCGTCAGGCGTGTGTAGGTGCCCGGGAAGCCGCGCAGCAGGCACTGCGAGGGCATACGCGCCAGCGGATCGGCCGACGCCGTGGTGCACAGGCCGTTGGTGTTGGCGACCGTCGTGATCGGATCGAACACCGCATCGTCACGCGACAGGTTCACGAAGTTGGTCTTGTAGCTGAACTCGCCGCCGAACACGGGATAGTTGAGCACGTTCGAATAGTCGATCACCGGATAGACGATCGGCACCTGGCTCTGGTTGCCCGAATAGCTCAGCCAGTACATCGTGCGCGCGTCGAAGAAGCTGCGGTTGCCGACGCCGGTCAGATAGAGCTGCGACAGCGCTTCCGTCGGCAGCAACAGGAACGAGCCGAGCGGATCACGGTACTGATAGAGCCGGTAGTCCGAGAAGAAATAGTAGTCGGACATCAGGACGCCGTCCCAGCCCCAGACCCATTTGTCGTTCAGCGCGAACTGACCCTTGGTGTCGACGGCGCCGCGGAACTGGCGGTCGCCGGGCTGCCCGGCAAAGGCTCCGGGATCGAGCTGGTCGATGCCGTAAGCGCGGATCTGGTAGGCGCCGTCGATCAGGCGCTGGCGGAATTCGCCCTGCAGCATGACGCCTTGCCGTGTCATGAAGCGGGGGGTGATGGTCGCGTCCATGTCGGGCGCGATCGCCCAGTAATAGGGAACCTCGACGCCGAAGCCCGTGTTCGTCGTGCCCGGGAAGTAGCCGGGCATCAGGAAGCCGGACTTGCGCTTCACGGTCGGGTCGGGGGTCGAGAAATAGGGCATGTAGGCGAGCGGCACGCCGAAGAATTCGAGCTGCGCGGTCTCGAAATACAGCATCTTCTCCTGCTGGTCGTGGATGATGCGCGCACCCTTGACCTGCCATAGCGGCGGCTTCTTCGGATCGTCCTTACACGGCGCGCAGGCCGTGTAGACGCCGTTCTCGAACACCGTGTAGTTGCCACTGGAGCGGTCGGCGCGGCTCGCGGCCATGCGGGTCTGGTCGGCTGTGTCCACGCGCAGCGAGTCGACGAAACCGTCGCGGTAATCGTCGGAGAGATCCATGATCTCGGCATAGGTGATCTTGCCGTCGGCATCCGTCATGCGGATGTTGCCTTCGGCATGCAGCCGCTTGGTCTTCTGGTCGTAGATGACCCGGTCGGCCTCGACGCTGGTGCCGTTGTAGAACAGCTGGACGTTACCGACCGCGGAGACGCGCGAATTGTTGTAGTCGTAGTCGACCTCGGTCGCCTGAACCAGCATCTGGTTGTCGTTGGCGGCCTTCGGCGGCTTCGGACGCGGCGGCAGCGGATTGTAGGTGAAGCTCTGGGCCTGGGTCGGCGCCACGACGGCAGCGTCGATCAAGCCGCCGAGCGAGGCAGCGGCGACGACAGCCATCAGGAGCCTGCGGACGGACAAGCCGCACCCGTTCGCGCGCACCAACGTGCGCCGCGTCAAACGAGACACGAGCCCTCGGTGGACGGCAGTCACTATCCGTCCTCCTGATAGAGCAAGGCCAAAAAGCCGGTGAGGCCGCCCACCACAACGGGCAACCACGCCGCAGCGATCGGATGCATCAACTCAGCCTTGCTCAAATCCTCAGTTACTTTCGACAGAACGTAGAGCAGAAAGCCTGCGCCCACGCCACTCAAAACCATCTTCTGCACGCCGCCCATCCGGAAGAAGCGCAACGACACGGAGGCCGCGAGCATCACCATGGCTGCGAGCAAAAACGGCTGTGCCAGAAGCTTCTGATACTGGAGTCGGTATCCGGCTGTCGCGAAGCCCGAGCTTTCCGAGGAGCGGATGTAGCTCGGTAGTTGCCAAAAGGACACAGTCTCGGGGGTGGAAAAGCTGTTGCGGACCTGCGCCTCGGTCAACGTGGTCGGAATCTCCAGGCTGGCCTGGTCGATCGGGGGCGCGTCCAGCGAGAAGCGGCGGACGCCTTTGAACACCCAGCGGCCGGCCTCGAGCGTCGCCTCGCGCGCCTCGACCCGCTCCTTGAAGTGCTGGTCCGAGTCGAACCGGAACAGCGTGAGCCCGGTGAGCCGGATGCCCTGCTGCTCGCTCCGCGCCGCGTTGATGATGGTCTGGCCGTCGTTGGTCACCTGATTGAGCCAGAAGCCGGAGGCGTCCTGAATGCCGCCGCCGGGCGCCGAGCCGAACAGCTCGGCCTCCATGCGCTTGGACAGCTCGCGCAAATTGGCCGACATGGGATTGTAGGCGACGGTGGCGATCACCCCGATCAGCAGCGCGCTGCCGAGCGCCGGCGAGATGAACTGCCAGGCGGAGATGCCGGCAGCGCGCGCCACCACCAGCTCGAGCCGGCGGGAGAGCGCGAGATAGCAGGTCATGGCGCCGATCAGCATGCAGAACGGCGTCAGCTTCTCCAGGAGCTGCGGCACCCGGAACAGCGAGGTCTCGGCCACCATGATCGCGGAGGCGGATGCCAGCCCCGAGGTCTTGCGCACCATCTCGATGTAGTCGACCAGCACCAGCAGCAGGAAAATGCCGCCGAAGACGCCGAGCGCCGCGACCACGAAGCGGCCTGCGAAGTAGCGCCCGAGTGTGTTGGTGAGCATGCTCATGCGGTGGCCGGACGTCCGAACAGCCGCGCGATCCGTGCGTTCGACCTGTTGATGGCCTCCATCAGGCCGGGAGGCGGCTCGACCACGACGCCGCCGATGATCATGGCCAGCCCGACGCCGATCGCGCCGACGACCATCGCATATTGGACCAGCACCGCGCCCGGCGATTTCACCGCCATCACCGAACAGGCGAAGCCGGCCATGCGCAGGCCGAACACCGCCAGGATCGAGGAGGCGATCGAGAAATTCCGGCTCTGGCGCGTGGTGCGAGGCGCCCCAAGGAACGCGAAGGTCAGCACGGCAAAGGCGAACGGATAGATCGGCGCCAGGATGCCGTCGTGCAGGGCCGAGCGGAACTGACCGGGAATCTGCTTGTAGACGGGGTCGTTCTCGGACGGCGAGAACAGCTCCCACAGATAGCGCTCGCGGATGCCGAGGGTGACGTCGCGGCCCTGGTTGGAGAACTTCGACATGTCGAAACCGTAGCGGCCGAACGCCACCAGCGCCGGATCGCGCTTGCCCGCCTCGAAGCGCTGAAGATTGCCGGTCTCCAGCACCAGGAACGAGCCGGTCTCGTTCTTCACGACCTCGCCGTGCTCGGCGACGATCGAGACGCGCTCGTTCGGATCGCGGCGGTCGTCGATGAAGATGCCGGCGAGGATGCCGCCGGGCAGGCGCTCGCGGATCCGGATCGTCAGGTTCCTGTCGAGCTGGGCGAAGCGGCCGGGCTGCAGGATGTTGGTGAGCACGTCGGCCGTGATCTCGGCGTCCCACTGCTTGATCCGCCGCATGCCGTCGGGGGCGAGATAGGCCGCGATGAAGGCGACCAGCAGCGCCACCACGCAGGTGGCGTAGAAGAACGGATAGAACAGCCGGAACGGCGAGAAGCCGGCGGCATTCATCACGATGATCTCGGAATCGGTCGCGAGCTTGTTCAGCGTGTGCGAGATCGCGATCATCAGCGCGATCGGCGAGATGATCAGAACCAGGGCCGGGATCACGAGGCTTGTGATGCCGAGGAAGGTGAGAATGGTCTGACCCTGACTCGTCATCAGGTCGATGCCGCGCAACGCCTGCGTAATCCAGATCACGCCGGTGAGGCTGACCAGGACCAGCGCAAACGACGCCAGCGTCGTACGGAAGATATACCTATCGATCGACCCCATGCGCGACCGCACGAATCCCCATCAAGCCCCAATGTCGACCAGAATTCCGGCGTCCAACCCATCCCCGTCAGGGGATCCCCAAGGTCGGCCAGCAGCTCTTCCGGCGGTTCACTTTCTCACTACCATCCCTTTGATCCGTCAACAAAATGGCTGCCCCGTGGCACCCTCAATATATGGTTAATATTTCGATCGTTGTGGCCTCGCGGCCACGGCGGCGCTTGGCATCGGACGGGCCGCTGGACCATAGTGGGGGAAGCCTCAGTGAATCGCCGTTCAGCTCCGGTTTGTGACTGGAACCCCCGAACGACGAAAAGCCCCATGTTTTGGAGGAGTTATCCATGTCCGATGCCATCAAGGTCGGCTTTGTCCCGTTGTCTGCCGCCCCCCGTGGCATCCTGGTCGTGTTCTGCGATGACGGCCTGAAGCTCGGCCCGGCAACGGGGAAGGCGCTGGGTGGCGCCGTCGACCTCGTGAAGCGCGCGGCGGCTGCTGCGGCCTTCAAGGGTAAAAGCGGGGCCGCGCTGGACATACTGGCGCCCGAGGGCGTGAAGGCGACGCGGCTGATCGTGATCGGCGCCGGCAAGGCGACCGGCCTGAAAGCGAACGATTTCCTCAAATTCGGCGGGGTGGCCGCGAGCAAGCTGCCCGCTGGCACCAGCGCCATGACCATCATCGCGGAGCTGCCCGGTGGCGCCATGACGAGCGAGCAGGCGGTTGCGATCGCCTCGGGCCTTCGCTTACGCACCTACAAGTTCGACCGCTACAAGACCAAGAAGAAGGATGGCGAGGAGGGGGGCTCGCGTGCCGACGTCTCGCTTGCGGTCGGCGATGCCAGTGCTGCGAAGAAGGCGTTTGCCTCGGCCGGCCACGTCGTCGACGGCGTGATCGTTGCGCGCGACCTCGTCAACGAGCCGCCGAACGTGCTTTTCCCCGAGGAATTCGCGCGCAGAGCCAGTCAGCTCCGCAAGCTCGGGGTCAAGGTCGAGGTGCTCGACGTCAAGGCGATGCAGAAGCTCGGCATGGGCGCGCTGCTCGGCGTCGGCCAGGGCTCGGCGCGGCCGAGCCGCACCGTGATCATGCGCTGGGACGGAGCCAAGAAGGGCGAGGCACCGGTCGCGTTCGTCGGCAAGGGCGTCTGTTTCGACACCGGCGGCATCTCGATCAAGCCGGCCGGCAGCATGGAGGACATGAAGGGCGACATGGGAGGCGCGGCCTGCGTCGTCGGCCTGATGCATGCGCTCGCTGCGCGCAAGGCGAAGGTCAACGCGGTCGGCGCCATCGGCCTCGTCGAGAACATGCCCGATGGCAACGCGCAGCGGCCGGGCGACATCGTCACCTCGATGTCCGGTCAGACCATCGAGATCATCAATACCGACGCGGAGGGCCGCCTCGTGCTGGCCGACGTGCTCTGGTACGTCGCCAAGAAGGTGAAGCCGAAATTCATGGTGGATCTGGCGACGCTAACCGGCGCGATCATGGTGGCGCTCGGCACCGAGCATGCCGGCATGTTCTCCAACAACGACGAGCTTGCCGACCGGCTGCTCGCGGCCGGCATCGAGAGTGGGGAGAAGGTCTGGCGGATGCCGCTCGGGCCCGAATACGACAAGCTGATCGATTCCCAGTTTGCCGACATGAAGAATACCGGCGGCCGCCATGGCGGCTCGATCACCGCAGCGCAGTTCCTGCAGCGCTTCGTCGACGGTACGCCCTGGGCGCATCTCGACATCGCCGGGACCGCAATGGGCGCGCCGAAGACCGACATCAACCAGAGCTGGGGAAGCGGTTATGGCGTCCGTCTGCTCGACCGGCTGGTCGCCGACCACTACGAGCGCAAATGACCTGAAATGACTGAAGTGCTGTTCTACCATCTGCAAAACATGACGGTGGAGAATGTGTTGCCGCCGCTTCTCGAGAAATCGCTCGAGCGCGGCTGGCGGGTCGTGGTGCAGTCGACCTCGGAGGAGCGCGCCGATGCGCTCGACGCGCATTTGTGGACTTATCGCGACGATTCCTTCCTGCCGCACGCGACATGGCGCGTGAACGATGTCGCCGATCAACCGATCGTGCTGGCGATCGAGGACGGCAATCCAAACGGTGCCAATGTCCGCTTCCTGATCGACAATGCCGCGCTGCCGGAGGACGCACGGGGCTACGAGCGCATGGTGCTGCTGTTCAACGGCGACGATCCGGACGCGCTTGCGCTCGCCCGCACGGCGTGGACGGATTGCAAGGCGCGGGGATTTGATGTCACCTATTGGCAGGCCGACGAGCGCGGCCGGTGGCAGAAGCGGAATTAGCTGCAATTAATGATAATTTGCACTTTTCGGGCGAGGCTGGCTTCGGCCACCTTCGTGCCGCAAAGGGATGTTGGGACAATCGTTTAGGGCTGGTCCTTCACGCGGGGAATTAGTTTATCGTGCGACATCAAAAGCTTCCCGGCTCGGTCATGATTGCATTGGTCGCCGTAGCACCGCTGGTCGCGGGCTGTTCGGGCGGGACCGATCTGTTGTCGAAGGACGCCGAGTGGTTCCAGAGGCCCGGCCGTCTCTTCATCAAAAACATCTCGATCGAATCGCCGCCGCTCACTCCGGATAAGCCCGTGGGACCGGAGGACCTCGTCAGCGCCGACGGCGCCTGTCCCGGCATGGCGCCGGCGCCCGGGCCGGCCGATGCCAATGCCTCGACCACGGCGCCCGCGCCGGTTGGCGGCACGGTTGCGCTCGGCCATACCGAATGCGACGTGGTGCGCGGCATCGGCGCGCCCTCGAGTGTCAACCTCTCCAACGATGCCGCCGGCAGGCGCGTCGCCGTCGTCACGTGGGCCACCGGTCCGCGCGCAGGCATCTACACGTTCACGGCTGGACGTCTGTCCTCAATCGAGGGCAATCCCGAGCCGCAACCGACGCCGAAGGCCGCGAAGCCGAAGCCGAAGAAGAAGCAGGCGTAAGGCGGAGTGCGCGGACGCGGCTCTGTTAGGTCTGACGGCTGCTTTTCGCGATGTGCTGCCAGAACGCCTCTGCGGCCTGCGCCAGGCGAAGCTTCGGCCGGAACACGTGGATCTCGATCGACACGTGCCATTGGGGCCCGCCTGCGGCAACGATCTCGCCCGAGGCGAGCTGATCGGCGATCAAACTTTCCGGCAGCCATGCCATGCCGCGGCCGGCCTGGACCATCGTCACCAGCAGCTTTGCAAGGTGAGATGTGAAGGTTGTGCGCAGATGCGCGTCCAGCGGCGACGTCGCGCGCACGGCTTCGAGGATTCGTCCCATGCCCGATTCAGGGCGGAAGCTCAGGAAGGGGACCGGCGCGGCTGCCGTGCCAGGCAGCTTGAAACGCGGCTTGCGGCTTCGACCTGACATCGGCACCGATGCTGGAATGAGCCTGTCGTCGCCGACATGGAGCGAGCGGAAATGCGATGGCGCCAGCGCCGTAGCCGCCGCCGGGTGGTAATGGCAGAGCAGAAAATGTGCATCGCCCGCCAACAATATCCGCTCGCACGCCTCCATGTGATTGGCGACGAGCTGCACGTTCGGCACGAACGACAGCTTGGTCTCGATGCCGCGCAGCCAGTCGGGGAAGAAGGTCAGCGACAGCGCGTTGGTCGAGGCGAATTTCAGCACGTCTGACGCGCCGCGGGCCCGCTCCTGAGCGTCGAGCCGGCCGGCAGAGAGCCGGCGCAGAACGTCCTCGGCAGTCTCGCGAAAGCCTTCGCCGGCCGGTGTGAGATTGACGCTGTGGGTCGTGCGGTCCAGCAGCGGCGCGCCGGTCCAAACCTCGAGCGCCTGGATTCTGCGGCTCAGCGCCGGCTGTGAGCAGTTCCGCTGCTCCGCCGCCCGCGAGAAGCTGCGTGTGGTCGCCACCGCTATGAAATCGTGCAGCCAGTTGATCTCCATTGCACGGCCTCCTGATCCTCCGAACACTGCTTATGCATGATCTGCATAAAGATATCAGAACACGACATTGGATTTCCAGTGTCGCGGGCGGCA
Source organism: Bradyrhizobium vignae (assembly GCF_900324035.1). Lineage (NCBI taxonomy): Bacteria > Pseudomonadati > Pseudomonadota > Alphaproteobacteria > Hyphomicrobiales > Nitrobacteraceae > Bradyrhizobium > Bradyrhizobium vignae. Next base: position 4,523,183 of record NZ_LS398110.1, on the reverse strand, counting down.
CGGTGCAGCAAGTCTTCTCTGGGAGGAAAGCGCGATGGCCGGGCGCACGCTGTACGACAAGTTGGTCGACGCCCATCTGGTCCGCAATCTCGACGATAGCGGTCTCGTGTTGCTCTATGTCGACCGTACCGTGCTCAACGAATACACCAGCCCGCAAGCCTTCGCCGGGCTGCGCGCGGCCGGGCGCAAGGTCTGGAATCCGAAGGCCGCGCTGATGGTCGTCGACCATGTCAACCCGACCGCGGCTCAGCGCACCCGCGCGATGCCGGACCGAGGCGCGGCGCGGCAGGTCGACTATTTCGCGGAAAATGCCAGGGATTTCGGCATCGAATATTTCGACATTCTCGATCCGCGGCAGGGCATCGAACATGTCGTCGCTCCCGAGCAGGGGCTCGTCATGCCTGGCATGGTGATCGCCGCCGGCGACAGTCACACTACCGCCTATGGCGCGTTCGGTGCCCTCGGCTACGGCATCGGGACATCCGACATCGAGCATTATCTCGCGACCTCGACGGTGCGCTATCGCCGCCTCAAGACGATGCGCATCCACCTGACCGGGGCGGCGCCGCTCGGCGTCACGTCCAAGGACATCGTGATGGAGGTGATCCGGCGGATCGGCGCCGATGGAGCGACCGGATACGCCGTGGAGTTCAGCGGTCCCGTCATCTCCAACATGAGCGTCGAGGGCCGGATCGTGATGTCTGTCATGATCGTCGAGGCGGGTGCGCGCGGCGTCGTGATCGCACCTGATCAAAAGGTGCTGGATTATCTGAAGGGACGTCCGCGGTCGCCGAAGGGCGAGATGTGGGAGCGGGCGGCCAGGAGCTGGCTGACCTTGGCTTCGGATTCCGACGCTCGGTTCGATCGCGAGGTCACGCTCGACGTTTCCGAAGTCGCGCCGCTCGTGACCTGGGGCACCAGTCCCGACCAGGCGATCGCCGTCACCGAGATCATTCCAGATCCTGGACAGCAGGACGCGCCCGAGCGCCAGGCGGCGGCAAGCCGCGCCTTGAACTATATGGGCCTCACGCCCGGATTGCCCATTCAATCGGTGCCGATCGACTTCGCGTTCATCGGATCCTGCACGAATTCGCGCATCGAGGATCTGCGCGATGCGGCCGAGATCTTTCGCGGCCGCCGCGTTGCCGAGGGCGTGCGGGCGATCGTGGTGCCGGGTTCGACCCAGGTCCGGGCGCAGGCCGAGTCGGAAGGTCTCGCCAAGGTCTTTACCGATGCCGGCGTTGAATGGCGGCAGTCCGGCTGCTCGATGTGTCTTGCGATGAATGACGATGTGCTGAAACCGGGTGAGCGCTGCGCGTCCTCCACGAACCGCAATTTCGAAGGCCGCCAGGGTCCGGGCGCGCGCACGCACCTGATGAGCCCGGCGATGGTGGCCGCGGCAGCCGTCACCGGACGCATCACGGATGTGCGTTCTCTGTTGAGAGGAGCACGCCAATGATTCCGTTTGGACAGGTCACGGGCGTGGCTGCGCCCATGATGGCGCCGAATATCGACACGGACGTCATCATGCCCAAAATGTTCCTCAAGGGCGTGGACCGCAGCGGGCTCGGCGAGGGCGCCTTCAATCTGCTGCGCTTCAGCGGCGGCAAACCCGATCCGGATTTCATCCTGAACCAGGACGGCTATCGCGATTCCTGCTTTCTCGTGGTCGGCCCCAACTTCGGTTGCGGGTCTAGCCGCGAGCACGCGGTCTGGGGGCTTCAGCAGCTCGGCATTCGCGCACTGATCGGCACCAGCTTCGCCGGCATCTTCAACGACAATTGCGCCAACAACGGTCTGTTGACGATCTCGCTCGAGGCCGGCGTGCTGGCGGAGCTCGCTCAGGCCGTCACCGACAGCTCGCGCAATGACGTCACGATCGACCTTGCCGCGCAGACGATCCGCTTCGATTGCGGTCGCCGCTCGATCGGATTCGACATCGAGCCGGACAGGAAAGAAGCCTTCCTGACCGGCCGCGATTTCATCGCCTCCACGCTGGTCTTCGCCGACGACATACGTGCCTTCGAGGCGCGGCATCGGGCGGAGAACCCCTGGATCGTCTGAACTGCACGAACCTGGCGCGGCTCGAATCCGCTCGCCACGAGAAACCATAAACAGCGGAGGGACCCTTGGTGGACACGACATATCGCGCGGCCGAGGCGCCGCAGACCGCAGTTGCGACGAAGCTCGCCCGTCTCAAGATCGGCCCGTTGCCGGTCGGCATCTACGGTGCGGCGGCTCTCGTCTGCGTCACCGCGGTCTATTCCGGAAAGCTGCCGAACGACGTGATCGGTGGCCTTTCGGTCCTGATGCTGCTCGGCTTCCTGCTGGGCAAGCTCGGCCAAACCATTCCGGTGCTGAACCGGATCGGCGGCACGGCGATCCTCTGCCTGTTCGTGCCGTCGGCCCTGGTGAGCTATGGCCTCGTGCCGGATGCGGCCTTGAAGGCGATCACGACCACGTTCCGAACCGCCAACTTCCAGTATTTCTTCATCGCCTGCCTCGTCGCAGGCTCGATCCTCGGCATGCCCTATCGGGTCCTGGTTCAGGGCTTCATTCGCATGTTCGTTCCGCTCCTGGTCGGCACGATCGCGGCCGTCGCCGCGGGCATTGCCGTCGGGCTTCTGTTCGGCCACAGCCCGAAGGAAACGTTCTTCTTTGTCATCATTCCCATCGTCGGCGGCGGTCTTGCAGAAGGTGTCCTGCCGCTGTCCATCGCCTATTCCGAGATGTTGCACCGGTCGCAAGCCGAGCTTGTGGCGCAGATGGTGCCGGCGGCGCTGCTCGGCAACGTCGTCGCGATCGTGAGCGCGGGCCTGCTGGCCCGTCTTGGTGAGATGCGGGCCGACCTCAACGGCAGAGGGATGCTGGTCAAGACCGGAGACGACGACATTCTCGGCGAAGCGCGGCCGGACCGACCGATCGATCTCGGACTGCTCGGTGCCGGCATGGTGCTGTCGTGCGGCTTGTTCGTGCTCGGCATGATCCTGGCGCCGCTCACCGGCATCCCCGGACCGATCATGATGATCATCGCCGCGGTGGCATTGAAGCTGACCAGGTTGCTACCGGCCGAGATGGAGCTCGGCGCCTATCAGATCAACAAGTTCATGTCGACGAACCTTACTTTCGCGATCCTGGTGGCGATGGGGACCTTGCTGGTCTCGTGGCAGCAGCTCGTTGCCTCCTTCAATCCAGGCTACATCATGATCTGCACGACCACGGTGCTGGCGATGATCGTGTCGGGATTTTTCGTCGGCAAGTGGCTGAACATGTATCCGGTCGAGGCGGCGATCGTGACCGCCTGCCACTCGGGCCTCGGCGGCACCGGCGACGTCGCCATTCTCGGCGCCGCGGATCGCATGGGCCTGATGGCGTTCGCCCAGATCGCCACCCGCGTCGGCGGCGCGATCATGATCGTGATCGCGACGCTCTTGATGAAGTCGCTGTCCTGATACGGACCGCCGCCTTTCGCGCAGGACGAATGTTACAGGGGAGAATTGCAATGCTCGAATTCGAACAGGCTGAATCATGCTCCGATCGATCGGAGACAGGGTTGACGCGGCGCCATTTGATGTCGATCGCGTTGACAACAGGTGCCATCGGTTCGGCCATTTTGGCGCCGGACACCTTCGCTCAGGAGAATAATGCCGTGACGACCAACGCGCTGCAAAAGCTGCTGCCAGGGTTTCAACAGAAGCGTCTCAAGACCAGCGGCGCCGAGATCAATGCGCTCGTGAAAGGCGAGGGGCCGCCACTGCTGCTGCTGCACGGGCACCCGCAGACCTTGGCGTGCTGGCACAAGATCGCCCCCAAGCTCGCGGAGCGCTTTACCGTGGTGCTGACGGATCTGCGCGGCTACGGCGACTCGAGCAAGCCCGACGGCGGCACCGACCATATCGCATATTCCAAGCGGGAAATGGCGCGGGATCAGGTCGAAGTGATGCGCGCGCTCGGCTTTGACCGCTTCCAGGCTGTCGGCCATGATCGCGGCGGACGCGTTCTGCATCGTCTGTTGCTTGATCATCCGGACGCCGTCTCCAGGGCGGTCATGCTCGACATCGCGCCGACCGCGACGATGTACGCCAAGGTGAACAAGGAGTTCGCCACGCGCTATATGTGGTGGTTCTTTCTCATTCAGCCGGCGCCGCTTCCGGAAACCTTGATCGGCAACAATCTCGAATTCTATCTTCAGACCCATATCAACAAGCAAAACAAGACGCCGGGCGCCATCGACCCGGTTGCGCTCGAAGAGTACCGTCGGTGCTACACCCGCGAGACGCTGCATGCCGTGTGCGAAGATTATCGCGCCGCTGCCGGGATCGACCTGATCCACGATGAGGCGGATTCCGACAAGAGAATCGGTTGCCCGCTGCTTGTGCTGTGGGGCGCAAAGGGAGTCGTGGGGTCGAGTTACGACGTGCTCGACACATGGCGCGCCAAGGCGAAGGACGTGCGCGGCGGAAGCCTGCCCTGCGGCCATTATCTGCCGGAAGAAGCGCCGGAGCTGCTCCTCGAGCAGCTCAATGGGTTCTTCACCTGATTAGCGAACGCCTACCCCGAACCGGTCAGCCCGCCGCCTCATCGAATTGTGCGCTCGCCTCGAGCCATTGCTCCTCGGCGCGCGCGAGCGCGTCGGCGGCATTGGCGCGGGCCTTCGACAGCTGCGCGGCCTGCTTGGGGTCGCGCGTAAAAATGTCGGGCAGGGCGAGCGCCGTGTCGATCTTGGCGATGATCTCGCTGACGCGGGCGATCTCGGCTTCGGCTTCAGCGATGCGCTTCTTGAGCGAGCCGCGATTGTCCGACTTCGGGCGCTGCGGCTTCTCGCTCGGCGCACTGCGCTCGCGCGGGGCGGGCTCGGCATTGCGCGCTGACAGAACGAGACGGCGGTACTCGTCGAGATCGCCGTCGTAATTGGTCACGGTGCGATCGGCGACGATCCAGAGCCGCTCGGCGCAGGCCTCGATCAGATAGCGGTCGTGCGAGACCATGATCACCGCGCCGGGAAACTCGTTGATCGCCTCCGCAAGCGCGCCGCGGCTGTCGATGTCGAGATGGTTGGTCGGCTCGTCCAGGATGATCATGTTGGGGCCGAAGAAAGTCGCAAGGCCCAGCAGCAGCCGCGCCTTCTCGCCGCCCGACAATTTGCCGGCCTTGGTATCGGCGGCCTTGCCGGAGAAGCCGATCGCGCCGGCGCGTGCGCGCACTTTCGCTTCGGGCGCATCGCCCATCAGCTTGCGGACGTGGTCGTAGGCAGAGGCGTCCTCGTTGAGCTCGTCGAGCTGGTGCTGCGCGAAATAGGCGATCGACAGCTTGTCCGCGCGGGTCACCTTGCCCGAAAACGGCGCGAGACGTCCCGCGAGCAGTTTGACCAGCGTCGATTTGCCGTTGCCGTTGGCGCCCAGCAACGCGATGCGGTCATCGTCGTCGATGCGCAAGGTGACGCGATTGAGCACGGGGCTGGCCGGATCGTAGCCGACCGACACGTTGTCGGCCGCGATGATCGGCGGCGACAAGATCTTCTCCGGCGCGGGAAAGCTGATCTCGCGCACATCCTCGGTGACCAGCGCCGTGATCGGCTTCAACCGCTCCAGCATCTTCACCCGAGACTGCGCCTGGCGCGCCTTGGAAGCCTTGGCCTTGAAGCGATCGACGAAAGCCTGCAGGCGGGCGCGCTCGGCCTCCTGGCGTTTGACGGCTTTGGCATCGAGCAGCTCGCGCGCGGCGCGCTGCTCCTCGAACGAGGAGTAGGTGCCCTTGTAGAGCGTGAGCTTGCCACGCTCCAGATGCAGGATCTGGTCGACCGAGCTTTCCAGGAGGTCGCGGTCGTGGCTGATCACGATCACGGTGCGCGGATAATGCGCGAGGTGATCCTCCAGCCACAGCGTGCCTTCGAGGTCGAGATAGTTGGTGGGCTCGTCGAGCAGCAGAAGATCAGGGGCCGCGAACAGCGTCGCAGCGAGCGCGACGCGCATGCGCCAGCCGCCGGAGAACTCGGCGCAGGGACGCAGCTGATCGGCGGCGGAGAAGCCGAGGCCGGAGAGGATCGCGGCGGCACGGCTCGGCGCCGAATGCGCGTCGATGTCGACGAGCCGGGTCTGGATCTCCGCGATCCGGTGCGGATCGGTCGCGTGCTCGGCTTCGGCGAGCAGCGCGTCGCGCTCGAGGTCGGCCTTGAGCACGACGGAGATCAGGCTTTCGGGTCCGTTCGGGGCTTCCTGCGCCAGGCTGCCGATGCGCCAGCGCGGCGGCAGGGTCACCGAGCCGTGCTCGGCCGCGAGCTCGCCGCGGATCACCTTGAACAGCGTCGACTTGCCGGTCCCGTTGCGTCCGACCAGGCCGACGCGTGATCCCGGCGTGATCTGCACGGAACTCTGGTCGATCAAAAGGCGTCCGGCGAGGCGGATGGAGAGGTCGGTGATCGCAAGCATGCGGCCTTGTCACCGCAAGGCGCGTCGAACGCAACCCGCTTTTTCGTCAATGCGGCTCGCGTTCGCGCCGCTGCAGCTCGTTCAGGAGCTGCTCAAGATTTGTCGGGAGACGAGGTTCGGGCCGGAGGCTCTGCTGGAGCCGCTCGCCCACGGCATCGCAGATCGAGCGGCTGGTGCGCCGGTCGATCTGTACGTTGTCATCGGCAGAAGGCCCAGCCATCGCAAGGTTCCGTGCTTTCAAGGGAAGGACACGGTACCAAGTCATTGCCAGCGAAATGGTTTCGCTGACCGCGCGGATATGGTGCATTCTCGTGAAAATTGTGCGAAGGGCGTCTTATCGACTCAAGGCAAAGCCCCAGCGAGGGGAACGCCGGGGCTTCTCTTGGAAGGTACCTGGGGGGCTTAGGTACCCTCATGAAGGTGCTGACGGGCTCAGTAGCAGCGGTTGATCAGCCGCCAGCGGGGTCCCCAGGGGGTCGGGACCAGCCGGCGCACATAGCAGCCGCCATAACCGTAGGAGACGGGGGCGCCGAGATAGAAACGCGGTCCACCCCAGCCGTAGCCATGGTGCCAGCCGCCGCCATGCCAGCCCCAACCGCCGTGCCAGTGAGCGGATGCAGAGGTTGGCGCCAGCGCGGCACCCAGCGCGACCGCGGCGACCGCGGCAAGCGAAAGTTTCCTCAACATGGTGATCTCCTAAATACTGCCGGCGCGGGGTGATCCGCGTCGATGAGAAGGCCGCCGAAACGGTCCGCCTGATGATCAGGCTTCGGTTTCGATGGGCCTCAACTTACGCCGGCGAAGCTGAACCGAACCCTGACGGCGGTTTCAGATTGGGTTCATCTGGGTGAAATTGTTGTCATCCAAGCTGGAATCGGGGCGCCCATCCCTGCGGCGAAGCGCCTGTGAGGCCGTTTCGCCGGTCGCTTGCCGTCCGGCAAAGGCGCCGATATAAGCCCCGCAACTCGACAACCACCGCTTTCTTCCCGAAGGACAAGATTATGGCCATCGAACGCACTTTCTCGATCATCAAGCCCGACGCGACCGAGCGTAACCTGACCGGTGCGGTCAACGCCGTGATCGAGAAGGCGGGCCTGCGCATCGTCGCGCAGAAGCGCATCCGCATGACCAAGGAGCAGGCCGAGACCTTCTATGCCGTCCACAAGGCGCGCCCGTTCTTCGGCGAGCTCGTGGACTTCATGACCTCCGGTCCGGTCGTGGTCCAGGTGCTGGAAGGCGAGGGCGCGATCGCCAAGTACCGCGAGGTGATGGGTGCGACCGATCCGGCCAAGGCCGCCGAGGGCACCGTGCGCAAGCTCTACGCCAAGTCGATCGGCGAGAATTCGGTGCACGGCTCGGATGCGCCGGAGACCGCCGCGATCGAGATCGCGCAGTTCTTCTCGGGCAACGAGATCGTCGGCTGATCGATCAGCTGACAAGTTAAGGCGGCGGGGCGAAAGGACGTATTGTGAGCTGGCTCTGGCAGATCTTCGATCCCGCTACGATCGGGGCATTCTTCACCCAGTTTCGCAACGAGATGGCTGCGCCGACCTTCTGGATCGCGGTCGGCAAGATCATCTGGATCAACATCCTGCTCTCCGGCGACAACGCGCTGGTGATCGCGCTCGCCTGCCGCGGCCTCAATCCGCGGCACCGGCTCTGGGGCATGATCTTCGGTGCCGGCGCAGCCGTGATGCTGCGCATCATCTTCACCGGCATCGTCGCGAGCCTGATGGAGCTGCCGTACCTCAAGCTCGTCGGCGGCCTCGCGCTGATCGTGATCGCGGCCAAGCTGCTGGTGCCGGAAAACGAGGAGGGGGACGACGTCGAGTCCGCCTCGCATCTGTGGCAGGCCGTGCAGATCGTCGTGGTCGCCGATATCGTCATGAGTCTCGACAACGTCATCGCGGTCGCCGCTGCGGCCAATGGCAGCGTGCCGCTCTTGATCCTCGGCCTCGCCATCAGCGTGCCGCTAATCGTCGCCGGCGCGGCGCTGATCATGGCGCTGCTCGCAAAGCTGCCGGTGCTGGTCTGGGCCGGCGCGGCGCTGCTCGGCTGGATCGCGGGAGAGGTGATCGCGACCGACCCGGGGGTCGCGCCGAGGCTGCACACGTTGTTCGACGGCCCGCTCGGTGCCTCGCTGGACAGCATGCTCGGCGCGCTGCACATCCCGCCGCAGTTCGGCCATGGCGGCGGAGGCGGCGAATATCTCTGCGCCGCGCTCGGCGTTGTGGTCGTGCTGGTGGCCGGCTCGATCTGGCGCCGGCGCAGCCTGATCCAGGCAGAGCTGGACTCCTCCGAAGGCCACGCCAAGGCCTCGGCGGAGTGATCTCGGCGGCAGCCGGTGCCGCACCGGTTGCGAATCTGGGATGCCGCGCGGGGTTAGTCAGGCCGTCGCAGCGCTTCGCGGTCTCCCCAAATTGGATCTTATCTCCTTCTAAACTCCTGAAAATAAAGGCGGTTTCATTGACTCGCTGACTGCTCCCGCGGCACGTCCGCCGCCGCGCGTGGACCATGATTTCGTGATGACGGTGCGAGGCGCCGCCGCCTATCCGCGACGGATTCGCACTTTGGACTTCAGCGCCGCACGATCGAGCCGGCACGGCCAATCAGGCGGGCGAGCTGCTTGAAGCGGCTGCCGACGCGGTCGGCGACGAGGTCGACGAGCCGGTGCTCGAACACCAGCATCAATTTGCGTCCCTGAGTGCGGAAATGCGTGGCGGGGAGGACGCCCGGACGCGCCGCCGAGATCAGATGCGCGACACGGAATGCCGCGCCCAGCAGGCGGGCGCGTTCGAGCTGGGCCGGCGTCAGCAGCTCCTGCATGGTGGCCGGCGGCTGGTTTTCCTCGCTGAGACCCGCATAGCGGTAGAACACGGACAGGCCGACGAAGGCGCGCTCAGTGTGGGTGATCGCACCGAAATTGCCGTTGACGACGAGGCTCAGCGTCTGCTCGCCGCGATGGTCGGGATGCACGCGCCAGCCGATGTCGGAGAGCAGACACGCGGTGTGGCGGAGGCGACGGTCCTCCTCGGTCTCGCGCAACTTCACGACGCGCACCAGGCGGTCGGTCCAGGCGATCAGCTCGCGGGCGTGTTTCGCCGAGCGCGACAGCAACTGGTTCAGCTCCTCGGCCGCGCAGATCAGCCCGTCCTTGTTGCGCTCGGTCTCCGGCAGCTTCTCGTGCAACAGGCCCTCGCGCACGCCGAAGGTGGAGAACACGATCCTGCTGGGTTTGGCGACGCGGATGATGTGCTCGAGCACCAGCGCCGCATAGGTGAGAAGCGGGCGCCGCGCATCGGCGACGATCTCGATGTCGGCAAGCATGTTGGCGGCAGCGAGGCGCCGGAGACGGCGCGAGAAGTCGAGCGCTTCGGCGGCCGAAATCGAGTAGCCGTGCATCACCTGGAGCGGATAGCCGCTCTGGATGATGTGGATGCGCGCGAGCGCGCGCCAAGTGCCGCCGACGGCATAAAAGGTGCGGCCGCGGCCCGCGGTGAGTTGCGGCACCTCGTCGAGCTCCTCGCGCACGATGCGATCGGCGCGCTTGAGCGATTTGTGCGCGAGGTCCTGGAGTGCGAGACCGCCGAGCGGCAGCGTCACACCGCTGCGCACGGCGTTCTTGCGCACGTCGATCAGCTCGAGCGAGCCGCCGCCGAGGTCGCCGACGATGCCGTCGGGAAGGTGAATGCCGGAGATCACGCCGAGCGCCGACAGCCGCGCCTCGCGCGGGCCCGACAGGATCTCGATCTTCACCGCGCAGATGCGCTCGGCCTTGGCGATGAAGTCGGGCCCGTTGGAGGCATCGCGGCAGGCCGCGGTCGCAATCGCGAACACGCGCCCGACCTGCATCACGCGGCACAATGCGCGAAAGCGCTTGAGCGAGGTCAGCGCCTTGTCGACGGCGTCGGGCGCGAGCAGACCCGTGCTCTGCACCTCGCGCCCGAGGCCGCAGAGCGTCTTCTCGTTGAAGATCGGGATGAGGCTCCGCGACAGTCCCTCGTAGACGACGAGACGGACCGAGTTGGATCCGATGTCGATCACCGCGACGCTGGAGCCGCGCTTGCGCGGCCGCTTCACGTCGCAAATCCCCGATCAGGATTGATGGCGTTCGTTCCGGCGCGTGAGACGACGCGGCGAGGATTCCTTGAGCGACTTTCCACGGCCAGACAGACTCGGATTAGTCATGAAGTAGTTGTGGACGTTGAAAGGCTCCTCGCCCTTCGCGGCCTTCATACGCGTTGAAGACCCATCCGGCAACAACTGCCAGCTCTGCTCGTTGTCCTTCAGGTTCGCGACCATGATCTGTTCGAGAACCTGCTGATGCACCGTGGGATTTTGCAGCGGACACAGCACCTCGACGCGGCGGTCGAGGTTGCGCGGCATCATGTCGGCGGACGAGATATACACAGCCGCTTTCGCGCCCGGCAGGCCCTGACCCATGCCGAAGCAGTAGATTCGGCCATGTTCCAGGAAACGTCCGATGATCGACTTGACGCGGATGTTCTCCGACAGGCCGGGGATGCCGGGCCTGAGGCAGCAGATGCCGCGCACCACGAGCTCGACCTGGACACCGGCCTGGGAGGCCTCGTAGAGCGCGTCGATGATGTCGGGGTCGACCAGCGCGTTCATCTTCATCCAGACCGCGCCGGGCCGGCCGTGCCGCGCATGCGCGGTCTCGCCTTGAATGTGCTCGATGATGCGTTTGCGCAAGGTCAGTGGCGACACCGCCATCTTTTCCAGATCGCTCGGCGCGGCATAGCCGGTGATGAAATTGAACACGCGCGCGGCATCACGGCCGATGGTCGGATCGGAGGTGAAATAGGAGAGGTCGGTGTAGATGCGCGCGGTGACCGGGTGATAGTTGCCGGTGCCGGTATGGACGTAAGTCGTCAGGCTGCCGCCCTCGCGGCGCACCACCATCGAGAGTTTGGCGTGCGTCTTCAATTCGAGGAAGCCGTAGACGACCTGTACGCCGGCGCGTTCGAGGTCGCGCGCCCAGCGGATGTTGGCCTCCTCGTCGAAGCGCGCCTTGAGCTCGATCAGCGCGGTGACGGACTTGCCGGCCTCGGCGGCCTCCGCCAGCGCGCGCACGATCGGCGAGTTGTTGGAGGTGCGGTAGAGCGTCTGCTTGATCGCGACGACGTCGGGGTCGCGCGCGGCCTGCTGCAGGAACTGCACGACGACGTCGAAGGACTCATAGGGATGGTGGACGATCAGGTCCTTCTGCCGGATCGCGGCAAAGATGTCGCCGCCATGCTCGCGCACGCGCTCGGGATGGCGCGGCACGTAGGGGGTGAATTCGAGGTCGGGCCGGTCGAGGCGGGTGAGCTGCGACAGCTCGTTCATGGCCTGCACGCCGTCGACCAGGAAGACCTCGTCGTCGGCGGCCGACAGCGCATGCTGCACGAAGCTGCGCAACTCCTCCGGCATCTTGGCGTCGATCTCGAGCCGGATCACTGATCCGCGGCGGCGGCGCTTGAGCGCGGTCTCGAACAGGCGGACGAGGTCTTCGGCCTCTTCCTCGATTTCGAGCTCGGAGTCGCGGATGATCCGGAAGGCGCCCTGGCCGTGCAGATTGTAGCCGGGGAACAGGCGGTTGATGAACAGGGCGGTCGCCTGTTCCAGCGAGATCAGCCGGACGGTCTTGCCGTCGGCTGGCAGGCGGATGAAGCGGTCGATCTTGCCCGGCATGCGGATCAGCGCGTTCATCTGCTTGCCGTCGGCGGCGCGCGTGAGCTGCAGCGCAATGGTGAAGCCGAGGCTCGGAATGAACGGGAAGGGGTGGGCGGGGTCGATCGCGAGCGGCGTCAGCAGCGGGAACACGTTGTTGAGGAAGTAGTCCTCGATCCAGGTCCGTTCCGCCCTGGTGACGTCCTTGCCCTCGACCAGCACGATGCCGACATCGGCCAGCGTGCCGCGCAGATCGCGCCAGATCGCCTGCTGGTCGGAAGCGAGCTGGATCACGGTGCGGTTGATCAGCGCGAGCTGCTCCGACGGCGTCAGGCCGTCTGGACTGCGCTCGGCAATCCCCTCGCGCACCTGGGCCTTGATGCCGGCGACGCGGACCATGAAGAACTCGTCGAGGTTATTCGCCGAAATCGACAGGAATCGCACCCGCTCCAGCACAGGGTGGCTGGGATTGACCGATTCCTCGAGGACGCGGCGGTTGAAATGCAGCCAGGACAGCTCGCGATTGATGAACCGTTCGGGGCTGGATGCGATCGCCGGCAGGGCCTCAGTTTCCGGGGCTTTCTCTTTGGTTTCAACAGCTTGCGCAGAGTCCATCAAAAGTCGGTCCATCCAGTTCAGCCCAATTGCGACTTACGCGCAAAATCGGCGGGAGCATGTGTTAGAGCGATGACGTTTCGATGACATTGATGTTCCGCCGCTCCGCCGCGTCAAGGCGGGTTTCAGGCCGCTCTGGAAGACCGCGAGCCGGTCAGGCGTCCCGGAGCAGCTCGGCGGCCAGCATCCGGGTGACGGGGCGGCCGAGCCGCAGGGCTTCGCTGTCGAGCAGTTCCACGGCCTGGCGGGCGGCGGCCGAGGACCGCTCCAGGCGGGTGGCGAGATAGCCGACCACGCTCTCGTCGACGGTGAGCTGGCGGTCGGCGCAGAACTTGACGATCAGGCCACGGAAGAGCTGGTCGTCGGGGGGCAGCAGCGCGACCACGGGAACGGCCCGCAGACGCGAGCGCAGGTCGCGAAGCTCGATCTCCAGCGCGGCCGGCACCTCGCGTCCGGTGAAGAGGACGTAGGCACCGTCCTCGCGGGCGAGGTTCATCAGGTGAAACAGGGCGCGCTCGTCAAAATCCTTGGCCTTGAGATCCTCGACCACCAGTGCGCCGGTGGCGAGCGCGCCGGGAACGCCAGCGGCAGTCAGCGCATTGGCTGTGGTCGAGCGGGCGCCTGATAGCTCGGCCCAGATCGCGGCGAGATGGCTCTTGCCGCTTCCTTCCGGGCCAGCCAGCCACATGATCCGGTTCGGCCATTCCGGCCAGCTGTCGATCAGGCCGAGAGCGGCGGCATTGGCGGGGCCTTCGAGGAAATTGTCCCGGCTCAGGCTCTCCGCATGCGGAAGTGAAAACGCCAATTGTCGGGGATGAACGCGGCCTGCCACGCTTGCTTTGCTCCATGCCGGCACGCCGGCCCGTCTGAAGAGGTTGGACTTGATCTTGCGGGACTTGATCTTGCGGGACTTGGCCTTTTGCGGGGCCGTATCCTCACCTCATTTGGCCTCGATCGTGCTCATGTGCCGTAGCCACTCGACGAGGTAGAGCGACACGGAGGAAAGCGTGAAGACGGTGACGAGGCCCATCAGGATGATATCATAAGGGGCCGGCTTGAAGCCGAAGGCAAGCGCCGCCAGCACCAGGGCTGCGAACGCCACCTGCGCCACGGTGTTGAGCTTGGACACTTTCGACGGCTTCATCTCGACCGGCCGGTCGAACAACCAGGATACGATCACGGCAGCGACGATCATGATGTCGCGCGAGACCACGAGGATCACGATCCAGCGCGGGATCGCGCCCCAGATGCCGAGCGCCATGTAGATCGAGACCAGCAGCGCCTTGTCCGCGAGCGGATCGAGCAGGGCGCCGAGTTCGCTCGTCATATTGAAGCGCTTGGCCAAGAAGCCGTCCACGGCATCGCTGATGCCGGCGATCAAGAAGACGGCGAACGCCACCTCCATTTGGCTCGACACGATGGCCCAGACGATGATCGGGACCAGCATGATGCGGCCCAGGGTAATGATGTTCGGAATACTCACGAAAGCGCTTCCCGGCACCCGGTCTGACCTCGAATTCGGCCCCTCGGAAGGCTGAACCGGTTGATATCTCTACATAGTATAGGGAGGAGCGCCATGCGAGCCATTGCGCGTCCCCGGAATTCGACGTAACCAGCCGCGAACCCACTGGAAATCGGGCATGACCGACCGCAAAAACGGCCTCACTTACGCCGATTCAGGCGTCGATATCGACGCGGGCAACCGATTGGTCGACCTGATCAAGCCGATGGTGCGCGCCACCGCACGGCCGGGGGCGGATGCCGAGATCGGCGGCTTCGGCGGCCTGTTCGACCTCAGGGCGGCCGGCTTCAAGGACCCCGTCCTCGTGGCCGCGACCGACGGAGTCGGCACCAAGGTCAAGATCGCGATCGAGACCGGCCTGCATGGCGGCATCGGCATCGACCTCGTGGCCATGAGCGTCAACGACCTCGTGGTACAGGGCGCCGAGCCGCTGTTTTTCCTGGACTATTTCGCCTGCGGCAAGCTCGACCCGGAGGCCACCGCCGCGATCGTCGCAGGCGTTGCGGAGGGCTGCCGCGAGTCCGGCTGCGCCCTGATCGGCGGCGAGACCGCCGAGATGCCTGGCCTCTACAAGGACGGCGACTATGATCTCGGCGGTTTTGCCGTCGGCGCGGCCGAACGCGGTACGCTGCTGCCGCGCCAGGACATCGCGGCAGGCGATGCCGTGATCGGTCTTGCCTCCTCGGGCGTGCATTCCAACGGCTTCTCGCTGGTGCGCAAGATCGTGGAACAATCCGGTCTCGGCTTCTCGGCGCAGGCGCCGTTCGCGCCCGTGATGACGCTCGGCGGCGCGCTGCTGACGCCGACGCGGCTCTACGTCAAATCCTGCCTGCGTGCGATCCGCGAGACCGGCGCGGTGAAGGGGCTCGCCCACATCACCGGCGGCGGCTTCACCGACAACATTCCGCGCGTGCTGCCCAAGCATCTCGGCGTCGGCATTGATCTCACCCGCCTGCCGGTGCTGCCGGTGTTCAAATGGCTGGCCGCGCAGGCCGGCATCGCCGAGCTGGAGATGCTGCGCACATTCAACTGCGGCATCGGCATGATCGCGATCGTCGAGCCTGACAAGGTCGACAAGGTCGTCGAGGTCTTCACCGACGCCGGCGAGACCGTGGCGCAACTCGGCACCGTGATTCCGGCCGACGGCGAGCACCGCGTCGTCTATAACGGCCACCTCGATCTGGCGCTGTGATGCGGCGCCGCGTCGCCATCCTGATCTCCGGTCGCGGCTCCAACATGGCCGCGCTGATCAGGGCCGCCAGCGCGGCTGATTTCCCGGCGGAGATATCGCTCGTCATCTCGAACAAGGCCGATGCGGCCGGACTCGAACGTGCCCGGGCGAGCGGCGTGACCACCGAGGTGATCGAGAGCAAGCCGTTCGGCAAGGACCGCGCCGGTTTCGAGAAGGTGCTGCAGGCCGCGCTCGACCGGCACGGCATCGAGCTGATCTGCCTCGGCGGCTTCATGCGCCTGTTCACCGCCGAGTTCACCAGGGCTTGGTACGGGCGGATGCTCAACATCCATCCCTCGCTGCTGCCGTCGTTCCCCGGCCTCGACCCGCACGGTCAGGCCCTGCGCGCCGGGGTGAAACTGTCCGGCGCGACGGTGCACTTCGTCATCCCCGAGACCGATGCCGGTCCGATCGTGATGCAGGGCGCGGTTCCCGTCAGCGACCACGATACCGCTGAGACGCTGTCCGAGCGCATCCTCGAGGTCGAGCACCGCATCTATCCCGAGGCGCTGCGGCTGCTCGCGACCGGCAAGGTCTGCATCGAAGGCGATGTGTGCAGGACGGCGGGGAGTGCGGCGTCGGAGAATTTTCTGATTGCGCCGATGGTAAGCTGAAGCGCGCTTCGTCGTGCCAAACAAAATCCCCCGGCAGAGCCGGGGGCAGCGTCATGATCTCTCGCGTGCCGAGAGAAGCATCAGGAGACCTTGAGGTTCTCCGCGGATGTCTTGCCGCGGTTCTCCACGAGGTCGAATTCAACCACCTGGTTCTCATTGAGGGTGGAGAGCCCGGCACGCTCGACGGCGGAGATGTGGACGAACACGTCCTTGTCGCCGCCGTTCGGCTTGATGAACCCATAGCCCTTGGTCGGGTTGAACCATTTGACGGTGCCCTTTTGCGGCATCGCTCGTCTCCTCCGCTAGATATAAAAAAGACGCGGCCGCTTTTCGCGTGCCACGCCACAAACGGGCCTCCGGAAGTCTGTTCGAGTCTTGAGGGTCAATGTCGCGAAACGCACAGCCCAGCGGCCAATTCCGATTGTGACCGATATTGCAACATGAAAATCGCCGGCTAGCAAGCTGCGCGCCGATTTCAAGACCGAACCAGGTGTCTTCAAGCGCAATTTGCGACCTGTGGCAGCGGAACCACAATCGGTGCAATAGCCGCGGCCGTCATGCGCCAACCGGTTGACCCTCCGTGGCAGTTCGGCACAAATCGCCGCTAGCGCCGCAGACCGTGTTGCATTTTTGCGCGCCGCCACTTTGCTTCGGGATTCATCATCATGTGCTGCGCTGCGCAGCTCTCCGGGACACGGCAGACGATCGGGCTGGACCGCGTCCGCCGGACCGCGGCTGCGATTGCGATGGCGTTTGCGCTGGTCATGATGATGGCGGCAGCGACGCCCAGCTTCGCGCAAAGCCCGACGCCCACGCCCACCCCGACGCCTACGCCGTCGCCGACCCCGATCCCGTCGCCGACCTCGACCAATTACGATCAGTCGGCCGGCAGCAGCACACTCAACCTCGGCTCGGGCTTCCTGGAGCGGCTCGGTAACCAGGCCTCGAATGGTTTCAACCGGGCGTTCCGTACCAATCCCGGCGGCGGCGGCGCATCGGCGAGCACGGAAGATCCGCGCTACCGCACCTGGTTCGAGGGCTACGGCATCTCGGTCCGGACGGATGCGCAAGGAGACTTCGTCGGCGACAAGCGCAAGACCTTTGGCGGCGTCGCCGGTTTCGGCGCACGGCTCGCACCTGGCGTCAACATCGGATTCTCCATCGACCAGAGCCACACCGACATCGACGTGCCGCTGGCGCTGCAGTCGGCGACGCTCGACCTGACCCAGTTCGGCCTCAGCGGCTCGGTCGACAAGGGCCCATGGACCTGGGCCTTTGCGGCGGTGCACGGCTTCGGCAAGGTCCGGTCCAGCCGCGACACCGGCCTTGGCCTTGCGACCGCGGGCTATCGCGCCGGCATCGACGGCGCGCTGACAGAGATCAGCTATTACTGGACCAAGGACCAGATGCGCATCGTGCCCAAGGGCGCGCTGGAATATGTCCGCGCCACCAGCGCAGCGTTCCAGGAGTCCGGCGGGCTCGATCCCCTCAACGTCGGCTCGACGGCGCTCTCGCGCGCGCGCATCATGGTCGGGGCCGAGATCGGCCGCTATTTCATTGTTGACCAGAAAGTCCTGGACCTGTCCGCCTACGGCAAGTTCGTGGACAATTTCCACCAGGACCTGGGATCCATTCAGGTCAGCCTTGGCGCCCAGAACATCATCGTGCCCGGCATCGGCGAGAGCCGTTACGGCGTGGATGCCGGTGCCTCGGCTTCGCTCAGCCTGACCAACGTGGCACGCCTTTACGTCAATTACGACGGCAAGTTCCGCAACGAGCTCACCTCGCACCAGGGCACGGTCGGCTTGGAATACAAATGGTGAGCTGAAGCTCGCCCGCGCTCACGTCGGCGTTGCCGCGACATAGCCAGCCAATCCAAAGCCCTCGCGCGCGGCCGTCATCATCGGCACCAGCGCCTTCGGATGGATGAACTCGTCGCGGAAGCAGGGATAGGTCCTGGCATCGAAGATCTTCTTCAGCCAGTCGACCACGATCTTGTGCCGCTCGGAAGTGCGGAACTCCTTGTGATAGGTGAGCCAGAGATCGGCGTGGTGGCTGACGCCGAGATCGACTGCAACGAGCGGCGCACCGAGCGCGATCGACGCGGTGGGCAGGAAGCCGATTCCGGCGCCGCGCTCCACCGCATAGAGCACGCCGACCGAGGAGTTGGTCTTGATCCCAACGATGCCTTCCAGCGATTGCAATCCGAGCACGCGGGCATAGGCGCCGTCGTCGACTTGCGGCGCGCTCTGCTTGATGATGCGGTGGTTCTTCAATTCGGCGAGCGTTGCCGGCACACCGTAGAGGCTTTCGTACTCCTTGGAGACGAAGGGATAGATGTGGAGGCGGCCGAGCTTGGCGACAATCAGATCGGGATTGGTCGGCGGCTCGAGCTGGATCGCGATATCGGATTCGAGCCGCGCGACGTCAGCCTGCTCCATCGCGCAGCGAAGGTCGACGGTGATCTTGCGGTAGGTCTTCTGGAAATCGATCAGTCGCGGCAGGATCCAGAAATTGCCGGGCCCTTCCGTCACCGCGACGCGCACGGTGCCCGAAGTGTCGTTCGACGATCGCGAGGCGCGGCGGAAAACGTTGAAGGCATGACGCTCCATATGCGTGACGTCGGCGATCATCGCGGTGCCTTCATCGCTGAGCGTCAGTCCGCTCTGGTCGCGCAGGAACAGCTTGCACCCGATGCTCTCTTCGAGCCGGTCGATGCGGCGCATCAGAGTGGTGGAGGTGAGCCCGAGCTCTTCGGCGGCATTACGAAAACTTTTATATTTCGCGCACGCTAAAAACAGCTTCAAATCGTCCCAGGACGCGCCCAGGGCTTCTTCACGGTGCTGCATGATCGCAGCACCCCGGTGCAATAACTGCTGCATACTCCTGGTCCCCAGCCGCTAAGCTCATGGGCATAGCGGGGCATGAAAGCCTCGAACGATAGAGGCGTGATATGAGTATGGAAAGGGGCTCGTTTGCCGCAAGGCATGATTTCGATGCCTTGCCGCTGAGCCCGGAAGTCGACGTCCGCTGTGCGCAATTTTCCGAAATTGCGGCGCTTTCGGAGATGGCGTACCGGCTCGTGCCGGGCGTGCAGATCGGCGCAGTGGAGCTTGCGAGATACTTCACTCTCGATCCTCAGAGTATTCTGACGTTCAGCCGGAAAGGTAGACTCGTCGGCGGCATGGCCTTCCTGTTTCTCAACGACCGCGGACACGATGCGCTGCTGCTCGATGAGATCTGCCTCACCGCGCCCGAGACGCGTTATCTCGCGTCGGCGAACGAAGACGTCGCTGCCATCTACATCTGGGCGATCGCGGCGACCGGCCGCGGCATCGCCGGTCTCGGCAAGGCCGCGGCTCACCTGCGCCAGATAAGGTTTCGCAGCGCGGATTGCTATGCGCAGCCGTCAACGGTGGCCGGACGCGAAATCATGAAAGCGACAGGCTTTACGCCTGTGCCGAGTTTCCAACCCGACCTTTGGTGCTACGAGCGCCCGTGGCATCGGCAGCCGATGCGCATGCCCGGCGCGATCATCCAAGCAAGGAGCTTTGCAGATGCACGGCACTAGGATTCCCCTCGCCAAGCCCGACTCCCGCGCCATCACCATCCGCCTCGCGCGCGATCCCAGCGATCTCATGCTGGTCACCGCCATTCGCTCGGCGGTCTATCTTGCCGAGCAGGATTGTCCGTTCGAGGAGGAGTTCGACGGCAACGACATGGTCGCCGCGCATTTCATCGGCTACGTCGGCAACGAGCCTGCAGGCTGCCTGCGGGTCCGCTTCTTCGGCGATTTCGCCAAGGTCGAGCGGCTCGCGGTGCGGCACCAATACCGGCGTTCGCGCGTCTCCTTCAAGCTGGTACAGGCGAGCGTCGACTATGTGAAGCGCAAGGGCTTTCGCAAGATCTATGGTCAGGCGCAGGACCGGCTGGTCGATTTCTGGGCCCATTTCGGCGCCAAGCCGCTCGGTCACAACCGCAAGATCACCTTCTCGGATTTCTCCTACACGGAGATGCTGCTCGAGATCGAGCCCGGCCCGGACGCCATCACGTTGGACAGCGACCCTTACGTGATCATCCGTCCCGAGGGCGATTGGGACCGGCCGGGCGTGCTCGACGCCTCAGCGGGGCGGGCGGTGACCTCGCCGCTGCGGGACCTCGCACTCGCCGATCGCTGAAACGGATGCAGCTGCGCGCAACAAAATGCTGGCTTCCATTCACGATGATCCGCCGATCCTGGTCTGCGCGGATCTTCAGGTCGAGTACCTGACCCCCGGTCGCCGCCACGTCATCCTCGACGGTGATGCGGCGACGGCGCGTTGCCTGGAACTCCTGACGCTGTGGCGCGGCAATCTGTGGCCAGTGATGCATCTGAAGCGCATCGCGCAGGCGGCCTGGTTCAATCCGGCGTCCAGACTGACCGATTGGATCGCACAGACCAAGCCGCGGCCCGGAGAGATGACGTTCGAGCACCCGCTGCCGTCCGCCTACAGCTCGTCGCGGTTTGTAGACTATATGTCCAGTATCCGCGCCACGCAGTGCATTCTGATCGGCTTTTCCCTGGACGAGACCATCCTGGCCACCGCCGTCGACGGGTTTCACCGCAGTCATCGCTACCAGGTGGTCACTGACGCCGTGGC
The DNA here is from genome assembly GCF_900324035.1 of Bradyrhizobium vignae. Classification (NCBI taxonomy): domain Bacteria; kingdom Pseudomonadati; phylum Pseudomonadota; class Alphaproteobacteria; order Hyphomicrobiales; family Nitrobacteraceae; genus Bradyrhizobium; species Bradyrhizobium vignae. The sequence goes on along the minus strand of NZ_LS398110.1, from coordinate 4,502,460 downwards.
TTGCCGGCAGCCGGGCGCAGACGATGCCGCCGCCTACAGGCGTGCCGTAGTGAATGTCATCGCGAATTTTGCTACAATCCGATCCTGCGCCGAGCTGATCAAAGCCAGCGGCGCCGTTGCGGTGTAGGCGGCCGCAACCGGCGGATGGGGTGAGAGATTGTCACGGGGAGACGAGCTCAAGGAGCTGGCGGGCGATCTGTCGCGTGCCGCCGAGAGAGCGCGCAGGCTTGGGCTGCCTACGACAGTCTATTTGCTCTCGATGGCGCTGGTGGAGGTGAGGGAGGCCGCTGCCGCCAGCGACGATGGGGACGACCACGGCGCGGCGTGAGGGCTGAGCCAGCGCAATTGTCACGTGCTGCTTTGTGCAACGCTGCTGAGCGCTTGCTGCCGGCACATTGACGTTGCAAGTTCTGCGCTGTCGCAATAGCCAAGTATCTTGAGCCAAGTATCTTGATCATCGGGTGATGACGCCGGCTATGCCTGCGACGTGACGCTTTTAAGGATCTCGCAAATGTCCATGCTGCCCAATTCGCAAGAGGCCCGGGATGTGGCCTACCAGCTCCATCCCTACACCAATGCGCGCACGCATCAGCAGGCCGGTCCCCTGGTGATCGAGCGCGGCGAGGGGCCTTATGTCTTCGACGCGACGGGCAAGCGCTATTTCGAAGCAATGGCCGGCCTGTGGAGCGTTGGGCTCGGATTCAACGAGAAGCGGCTGGTCGAGGCGGCGTACAGGCAGATGCAGGCGTTGCCGTTCTACCACACGTTCTCCGCCAAATCGCACGGGCCCTCGATCGACCTCGCGGAGAAGCTGGTCGCGCTCGCGCCTGTCACGATGAGCAAGGTGTTCTTCACCAATTCCGGCTCGGAAGCCAACGACACCGTGCTGAAGCTGATCGCCTATCGTTCCAATGCGCTCGGCCAGCCTCAGCGCAAGAAGGTGATCAGCCGCCTGCGCGCCTATCACGGCGTCACCATTGCGTCGGCCAGCCTCACCGGCCTGCCGAACAACCATCGCTCGTTCGACCTGCCGCTGCCGAACATCCTGCATACGGGCTCGCCGCACTTCTACAAGGACGGCGCGCCCGGCGAGAGCGAGGAGGCGTTCGCGACGCGCCGGGCCGAGGAGCTCGACGCCCTGATCCAGAAGGAGGGGCCGGATACGATCGCGGCCTTCTTCGGTGAGCCGGTGATGGGGGCTGGCGGCGTCATCGTGCCGCCGGCGACTTATTGGGACAAGATCCAGAAGGTGCTCAAGAAGTATGACATCCTGCTGGTCGCCGACGAGGTGATCTGCGGCTTCGGCCGCACCGGCAAGATGTTCGGCTGCGACACCTATGGCATCAAGCCGGACGCCATGGTGGTCTCCAAGCAGATCACCTCGAGCTATTTCCCGCTGTCGGCGATCATGCTGAACGATCGCATGTTCGAGCCGATCGCGGACGAGAGCAACAAGATCGGCGTGCTCGGCCACGGCTTCACCGCGGGCGGCCATCCCGTCGGCGCGGCGATCGCGCTCGAAAACCTCAAGATCATCGAGGAGCGCGGCCTGGTCGCGCATGCGGCCGAGCTCGGCGGCTACATGCAGGGCAAGCTGCGCGAGCTCGCCAGTCATCCGCTGGTCGGCGAGGTCCGCGGCGTCGGCATGATCGCAGCGCTCGAGCTCGTGCTCGACAAGGAACGCAAGACCGCAGCGGCGACGCCCGGCGCTGTCGGCGGCATTGCCAGCCGCATGCTCCAGGAGCGCGGCGTGATCTCGCGCAACATGCTGGATGCCATCGCCATCTGCCCGCCGCTGATCACGACCAAGGGCCAGATCGACGAGCTGGTCGCTGCGATCTCAGGCGTGCTGAACGACATGAAGGCGGAAGTGGCGAAGCTGACACCGGCGTAGGGCACGCTATCGCGTCAAATTCCGTCATTGCGAGCCAACGGGTCCGCGCGAAGCGCGGCCCGATGACAGGCTCCGCGAAGCAATCCAGAGTCTTTCCGCGGAGGGAGTCTGGATTGCTTCGCTACGCTCGCAATGACGATGTGGAGGCGGCGAGCCCTACGCCCGCTGCACCCCGATCACGCGGCCTTTCTCGATGGCTAGCGCCAGCTCGCCGCGCTTCAGCTTCAGCGCGGCGTCTCCGAACAGCTCGCGGCGCCAGCCGTGCAAGGCCGGCACGTCCGCCTCATCGTCCGCCGCGATCTCTTCGAGATCGTCGACGGTCGCGATCACCTTGCTTGCGACCGCATGGCGCTCGGCGGTCATCCGAAGCAAGACCTTCAAGAGCTCGACGATGGCGGCGCCGTTGGAGTTGTTGCGCGGTTTCTCCAGCTTCGGCAGCTTCGAGAAATCCCGCGCCAGTCCGCGCTCGACCGCGGCAACGATGTCCGCGCCCCATTTGGATTTTTCGAATCCCTTCGGCACCGAGCGCAGATGCGCGAGCTTCTCCAGCGTGGTCGGCGCATGGGTCGCGATGTCGGTGATGGCTTCGTCGCGCAGCACGCGGCCGCGCGGCACGTCGCGGCTCTGCGCCTCCTGCTCGCGCCAGGCCGCGACCTCCATCAGCACCGCGAGGTCCTTGGGCTTGCGCACCCGCGTCTTCAGCCGCTCCCAGGCGCGCTCGGGGTGGAAATCATAAGTGCGGGGCGAGGTCAGGACCTCCATCTCGATCGAGACCCATTCGCTGCGGCGGCGCTTCTTGAGATCCGCATCGAGCGCCGCGAACACGTCGCGCAAGTGCGTGACGTCGGACACCGCGTAATGCATCTGCTCCTTGGTCAGCGGCCGGCGCGACCAGTCGGTGAAGCGATGAGTCTTGTCCGGGCGGTGGCCGGTGACCTTCTCGACCAGCGCGTCATAGGCGATGCTGTCGCCGTAGCCGAGCACCATCGCGGCAACCTGGGTGTCGAACACCGGATGCGGGATGATGCCCGCCTGATGCCAGATGATCTCGATGTCCTGGCGGGCGGCGTGAAACACCTTCAGCACGCCCTCGTTGCCCATCAGCTCGAAGAACGGCTTGAGATCGATGCCCTCGGCCAGGGCGTCGATGACGACGGCTTCCTCGGCGCTGGCCATCTGCACCACGCATAGCAGCGGGTAATAGGTGGTCTCGCGCAGGAACTCGGTATCGACTGTTATGACGGGGTGCTTGGCCAGCCGGCTGCAGGCAGCCGCGAGGTCAGCGGTGGTGGTAATCAAATCCATGAACGGCCCATGACACTTGATATCAGCCGTTCTGCCGAAAGTGCTGTGATGTCAAGGGGCTCTAAGCGAATTCAAGCCTTGCATCCGACAGGAACCGGGACTTTCCGACCAAATTCCTATTCGTAACGGACCCGCTGCGAGGGTTTTCGCGCGCAGGGCAGCGCCACCACGATCACGCACATGGCGACCAGAGCCAGTCCCAGGAACTCGAAAACCAACAGATCCACGGCGAAATCTCCAGAAACATTGATAGATTTGTCGGGGGTATGTTGAGGGTCTGTTAATTCTCGAGGTTACCGGCCCTGTCGGCCGCCGGATGGTGGACGAGGGGTTAATGCCGGAAAGGGTGACCGTCACGTCATCAGCTTCGGCAGAGCCGCAGCCAGAGTGTCCACGGCGGTGCGGACCTTTGGCGGCAGCCGAGGCGAACGGGGCCACAGCGCGTGGCACTCGTAGAGGAATTCCGGCTGATCGCTGAAGAGACGGACCAGTGCGCCAGTGTCGAGGCGCTCGCGGACCAGCCAGTAGGGCAGCCAGGCGAGGCCCATGCCCTGCATGGCGGCATCGGCGATCGCCTCCAGATCGTCGAGCCTCAGCCTGCCTGCAGGCATGATCTCGCGCGGCGGCCCGCCTTCCTGCGGAAACAGCCACGGCCGGACGCGCCCCGAGCGGCGATAGATGATCGCCTGATGCGCGGCGAGATCGTCGATCGATTTCGGCCTGCCGTGATTGCGCAAATACGAGCGCGCGCCGCACACCACCATGCGCTGGCTTGCGATCCGCCGCGCGATCAGGCCGGACTGGTCGTCGAGATCGCCGGTCCGGATCGCAAGATCATAGCCGGCCTCAATGATGTCAGCGATCGGATCGCCGAAAGAGAGGTCGAGTTCGAGATGCGGGTATTTTCGCGCGAGCTTCATCAGCAAGGGCGCGATGCAATGCCGTCCGAGCAGGGCAGGCATGGTCACGCGCAGCCTGCCGCGCGGCTCGGAGCGCGCGTCGGATACGACGGCGTCGGCGGCGTCCGCCTCGGCGAGTACGGCGCGGCAGCGCTCGTAATAGGCCTGGCCGGCCTCGGTCAGGCTCTGCCGCCGCGTGGTGCGGTTGAGCAGGCGAACGCCGAGGCGGTCTTCGAGAAAGCGCACATGCTTTCCGACCATCGGCCCCGACATCTCCAAGGCGTCGGCGGCAGCCGCGAACGAGCCGAGATCGACGGCCCTAACGAATACGGCCATGCTGGTCAGGCGGTCCATGATTGAAAACTCGTGGTTTCGACTGTTCACTTGGCTAAGCGATTTATCCGCTTGCTCCGGGCCGGCATAGCTCCATTCAGTTCAACTGTTTTGGAGTGCATCCATGGCCCGCGCCGTTCGCTTTCATCAGCATGGTGGTCCCGAAGTGCTGCGCATCGAGACCGTCGACGTCCCGTCGCCGGCAACGAGCGAGGTGCAGATCCGGGTCAGAGCACTCGGTCTCAACCGTGCCGAAGCCCTGTTGCGAAGAGGGACCTATATCGAGAGCGCGACATTTCCGTCGGGGCTGGGTCTGGAGGCGGCAGGCGTCGTCGAAGCGGTCGGGGATGATGTGACCGGTTTTGTGCCAGGCGATGTCGTGAGCATCGTCCCGCCGCTTTCGATGGTGCGATGGCCAGCCTACGCCGAGCTCGCGACCTTTCCGGCCGAACTCATCGTGAAGCATCCGCCCGAGCTTGGCTTCGAGACTGCCGCCGCGGTGTGGATGCAATATCTGACGGCTTATGGCGCGCTGGTCGACATCGCCGGACTTGGGCCAAGGGACATCGTTGCCATCACGGCGGCATCGAGCAGCGTCGGGCTCGCGGCAATCCAGATTGCGAACCGGATCGGCGCTGTCCCGGTTGCCCTGACGCGGACCTCGATCAAGCGGCGGGCCCTGCTTGATGCCGGCGCCGCCCACGTTGTTGCCTCGGACGAGGAGCTTGTCGGAGCGCGACTGCTGGAGATCGCCGGTTCGAAGGGCGTCCGCGTGGTATTTGATGCCGTCGGTGGTCCCGCATTCGAGCCACTGACCGCGGTCATGTCGCCGGGCGGGATCCTGATCGAGTATGGCGGCCTGAGTCCCGCGCCGACGCCGTTCCCGCTCTCCAACGTACTCGGCAAGAGCCTGACGCTGCGCGGCTATCTCGTGCACGAGATCGTCCGCGATCCCGCGCGCCTTGCGAAGGCAAAGGCGTTCATTGTCGACGGGTTGTCTGACCGCACATTGAAGCCGATCATCGCCAGGACGTTTCGCTTCGAGGACATCGTCGAGGCGCATCGCTTCCTGGAATCGAACAATCAGTTCGGCAAGATCGTGGTAATGATCTAATCACGCGCGTTCTCAAAAACGCATTCGGCGCCCCGCATGACGGAGCGCCGAAGTTTGTTTGTGCCACGGGCAGCCGGCCTTACGGCAGCTTCAGCGAGGTCTCTGCGTTGTACGGCCTGAGTGTCTCGTCTGCGGCCTTCTGCGCGGCGGCGAGGGCTTCCTTCGGCTGCTTCTTGCCGTTCAGGACCAGCATCACCTCGTCCTCGAGGTTCTTGCGCACCGGGACCGTCTTGTAGGTCGCGAACCACGGCTTTGCGACCTCGAGCTGCTCGACGGCGGTCTTAGCGTCCGGGTTCTTGCCCAGGAATTCGACCATCTCGGGCGTCTTGTAGGCGGCCACGTTGGGCGCGAAGTAGCCGGTGGCGCGGCTCCACCAGCCGCTCTTCTCGGGCGAGGTCATCCACTTGATCAGCGTCCAGGCCGCCTTCTGCTTGTCGGCTTCGAGCCCAGCCGGCATGATCAGCGAGGCGCCGCCGATCGGCACGGCGTTGCGGACGTTGCGCGGGATGAAGGCGACCTTGTAGGCGAATTTGGCGTTGTCGCGCACGTAAGTGAGCGAGCCCGTCGACAGCATCATCATCGCGGCATTGCCCGATATGAAGGAGGTGCTGACGGCAGGCCCGGGCGTCGCGCCGGGCGGATGCACCTTGTGCTTGGCGATGAGGTCGTTCCACCAGGTGAGCGCCCCTAGCATCGAGGGCGTGTCGTAATAGACCTCGCCGCCGAACTCCTCGTTGTAGTAGCGCCCGCCGTTGCTCATGGTGAGCGTTTCCATCATCCAGCCGCAATAGTCGTAGGCGCAGGGGATCGCGATGCCCCATTGGGTCACCTTGTCACCATCGCGCTTGGTGAGCTTCTTGGCCCAGTCGGTGAGCTCGGCCCAGGTCTGCGGCGGCTTGTCCGGATCGAGGCCGGCTTCCTTGGCCTTGTCGGCATTGATGTAGAGCAGCGGCGTCGAATTGTGGAACGGCACGCCGTAAACCGAGCGGTTGATCACCGCGTTGCCCTGCAGCGCCGGGAAGAACTGGCCCAGGAACTTCTCCTTGGTGGTGCCGTCGGCGGCGATCAGGCCGTCGAGATTGGTGAGCTGGTTCTCGATCTGCATGTCGAGCAGGAAGTTTGCCGACATGATCACGGCGGCCGGCGGCTTGCCGGCCTTGATCGCGGCACGCGTCTTGATCAGCGTGTCGTCATAGGAGCCGGTGTAGACCGCGGTCGCCTTGACGTCGGGATGGGTCTCGTTGAACTCCTTGATCAGGGTGCCCATGTCGCGGGCGAGCTTGCCGTCGACGGGGACGGGGAAGAACAGGTCGATCTCGGTCGGGCCTTCGCCGGCGAGGGCCGGGAAGGCGACGGCGCCTGCCAGTGAGCCTGCCACGGCAAGGCCGAGCATGAGCCTGCGGGAGAACAGCATCGGAAAATCTCCTATTTGATGCCTGAGGTGACGAAGGAGCTGATGAAGCGCTTCTGGAAGATCAGGAAGACGACGAGCAGCGGCGCGATCACCATGAGCGTGCCTGCGGCGATGGTGCCCCAGGCTTGCGTGCCTTCGGCGGTCTTGGTGAACACGGAGAGGCCGACCGTGAGCGGCCGCTTGTCCGGCGAGTTGATCACCATCAGCGGCCACAGGAAGTCGTTCCAGTGGCTGGTCACGGAGATGATGGCGAACGCGGAGAAGCTCGGCATCGACAGCGGCACGTAGATGTGGCGGATGCGCTGGAGCAGGCTGGCGCCGTCGATCAGGGCTGCGTCTTCCAGCTCGGTCGGGATCGCCTCGAAAGCCTGGCGCATCAGGAAGGTGCCGAAGGCGGAGGCGAAGAACGGCATCATCACGCCGGTCAGCGTGTCATAGAGGCCGAGCTGCGCGACCAGCGACAGGTTCGGCACGATCAGGAGCACCGGCACCAGCATCAGCTGCATCAGGAACAGGTAGAAGATCAGCGTCTTGCCGGCGAAATCCAGGCGCGCGAAGGCAAAGCCCGCGAGCGTGATCGTGACGAACTGCACCAGCAAGATGCCAGTGCAGATGATCGTGGTGTTGATCGTGTAGCGCGGGAAATCGCCGATCTCCCAGGCGTCCCTGACATTGTCGAGCGTGGGCTTCAGGCTCGGCATCAGTTCGGCCATGGCGTTGATGCCGTCGGAGGCGGGGCGCAGCGTCGCCACGACCATCCACAGGAACGGGATCAGCCAGACGATCGCGAGCAGCACGGTCAGCGCAAAGCCGAGCTTGGGCGTGATCTCGCCTCGGGTGGCGAGCGGGGCGTCCTTGTAGAGCCTGTCGATCAGCTTCATGGCCCGCCCTCCCGGTTCGCCATGGTGCGGAAGGACAGTGCGGTGAGCCCCATCAGTGCGGCGAGGGTCAGCAGCGTTGCCGCCGAGGCCTTGCCGATGTCGTAATGCTCGACCGCCTGCTGGTAGATGTAGAACAGCACGAGATTGGTCGAATTGGATGGCCCGCCCTGGGTCATGACGAAGACGTGGTCGACCTGCGTCACGGCGTTGAGGATCGCGATGACGGTGACGAACAGGAAGGTGGGCTTGAGCTCCGGCAGGATGATGTGGCGCAGGCGCATGTAAGGCCCGGCGCCGTCGAGATGTGCGGCCTCCATCACGTCCTCGGGCACGGCCTGAAGGCCGGCGAGGAAGAACAGCATGTAATAGCCGGCGTTCTTCCAGATCGTGATGATCATGATCGCGTAGAGCGCGATATCGGGGTCGCCGAGCCAGTTCGGCAGCACCGGCAGCAGCCGGCCGATATAGTAGTCGAGCAGGCCGACATTCGGCAGGAAGATGAACAGGAACAGTGCTGATGCCGCGACCATCGGGATCAGCACCGGCAGGAACAGCGCGGCGCGCAGGGCGCTGTTCACGGCATGGGTGCGTGCCAGCGCCAGCGCGAACAACAGCGCAAGGGCGATGCTCGGCACCGCCGTGCCGACGGCGTAGATCAGGTTGTTGACGATCGCGCCGGTGAAGGCGGGGTCGGCGAGGACTGCGCTGATATTGTCGAGGCCGACGAAACGCACCGGCGCCTTCGGCGTGGCGCGCTGATAGAGCGCGTCGATCACGACGCGCCCCATCGCGCCATAGGTGAACAGCGCGAGGAAGATCAGCGAGGGCAGCAGCAGCAGATAGGCGGGCAGCGAAGCTTTGAGGCTGCTCGTGAAGCGCTTCAGGACGTGCAGACGCGGTGCCGCCGACGTCGCGACCGGGAGAGCCGCGGGTTCAGCGAGGCTCATCTCATGGCGCCCGAAAATTGAGCGCATAGTCGCGGCCGTCCACTCCCGCCGGTGGCTCGAAGGGGAAGCGCAGACTTTGGTCGAGGAAATCGTGGCTGTGCACGACCAGGTGCTCCTGGTCGATCAGCACCACGCCATAGGCCGGCGGCTCGTGGCTGGCGAGGTGCTCGGTGGCGGCAGCGTCGAGCTCGAACCAGACCTGGTGATTGGTGCCGCGCAGCGTCGAGAACGGGATCTTGCCGTAGCTGCCGAAAATCGGCCGGTGCACATGGCCGAAGAAGAGGTGGCGGATGCGCGCGCGGTAGGGCGCGATGACGTCCGCGAATTCGGCGCTCTGCTTCAGCGCGATCTCGTCCATGGCGTGGACCCCGACCGGGAAGGGCGGATGATGCATGAACACGACGAACTCTTGGTCGGCGGGCGCGGCGGCGAGCGTGCTCTCCAGCCAGCCGAGGCGCTTTGCGCACATCTCGCCGGCGTGGCTGGTCTCGTCCAGCGTGTCCAGGAACACGAACAGGCCGTGCTCGGTGGTGCGCGTGCCCTGCACGAAGCCGTTGGCATCGCGCGGCGCGGCTTTCAGCGCGTCGAGGCAGGTGACGCGGCGGTCGTGATTACCGACCATCGCGATGTAGGGAATCTTCAGCGCCGCCATCGCCTCGGCGAAGTTGGCGTAGGACTCGGCCTCGCCCCAATGGGTGAGGTCGCCGGTCACGACCGCAAACGCAGCGTCGGACTGATGCTTGTTGATGTCGGCAATCGCCGCATCCAGCCGGGCGCGCGGATCGAGGCCGTAGAGCGTCAAGCCGGGGTTCGCCAGGTGCGTGTCGGTGAGGTGGATGAATTTGAAAGGCATGGCGCGCTGTGTCGGGACGGTTGGAGGATGGGCGCCTCCGGCAAGACGGCGCTGCCAGCCCGTTAGAGCGCGTGTGTTTCAGTTTGATGACAGCGGTTCCCGAAGGTTGGACGCGTCCACAGCGTCCGCCGCAGAGCAATGGACCAGCGCAAGGCGCTATCCACAAAGTGAAGCAATTAGAGGTCGTGCGTGGTCGGGCGAGCTCACGTCCCGCAGAACGTCTGCAGCACGCGTTGGTCCGGCAGCGGCGGATCGGCGTAGGCCGCATGCTCCGGCTGGTCCTCATACGGCTTCGCCAGCACCTTCACCAGTTCCTCGAACGGGCCGTAGTCGTCGTCGTTGACGGCGGCCTGGATCACGGCCTCGACGCGGTGGTTGCGCGGGATGAACATCGGGTTGACGGCGTGCATTGCGGCCTGCCGCTCGGCCGGGTCTTGCTGCTCCAGCGCGACGCGCGCGCGCCAGCGGCCGGCCCATTCGTCGAACACTGCGGGCTCCATGAACTGCGCGCGCACGTCGGCGGCGTCATCAGCGGCGGCATCGCCCAGCTTGCGGAAGGTGAGGGTGAAGTCGGCCTGGTTCTTCGCCATGGCATCTAACAGGTCCTGGATCAGCGCATCGTCGCCGTCGCGCTCCGTGAACAGGCCGACCTTCTTGCGCAGGCCTGCCTGATAGGCGTGGCTGAACTGATCCGAGAAAGCGCCGAGGATCTCCTGTGCTTCCGCGACCGCCTTCTCCTGCTCGTCCGAGAAAAGCGGCAGCAGGCATTCGGCGAGGCGTGTCAGATTCCACAAGCCGATGCGCGGCTGGTTGGCATAGGCGTAGCGGCCCATCTCGTCGATCGAGGAAAAGACCTGCGCGGGGTTGTAGGCATCCATGAAGGCGCAGGGGCCGTAATCGATGGTCTCGCCTGATATGGACGTGTTGTCGGTGTTCATGACGCCATGGATGAAGCCGACCAGCAGCCAGCGCGCGATCAGCTCGGCCTGTCGTGCGACGACGGCAGCGAGCAGGGCGTGATAGGGCCGCTCCGCATGCAGCAGCTCCGGGTAATGCCGGGTAATGACGTGATCGGCGAGACGGCGGATCGCATCGGTGTCGCGGCGGACGGCGAAGAACTGGAAGGTGCCGACGCGGATATGGCTGGAGGCGACGCGCGTCAGCACCGCGCCCGGCAGTGCAGTCTCGCGGATGACGTGCTCGCCGGTGACGACGGCGGCGAGCGAGCGGGTGGTCGGGATGCCCAATGCGAACATCGCTTCGCTGACGATGTATTCGCGCAAGACCGGTCCAAGCGCGGCGCGGCCGTCGCCGCGGCGGGAGAACGGGGTAGGGCCAGATCCCTTGAGCTGGATGTCGCGGCGGACGCCGTCCTTGTCGATGACCTCGCCGAGCAGGATCGCTCGGCCGTCGCCGAGCTGGGGAACGAAATGCCCGAACTGATGGCCGGCATAGGCCATGGCGATGGGATCGGCGCCCGCGGGAACCGTCTTGCCGGCCAGGATCTCGGCACCTTCCGGGGTCTCCAGCACGTCAGGATCCAGCCCGAGCTGGATCGCCAGCGGCCGGTTCAGCTTGATCAGCCGGGGCGCGGCCACGGGGGTCGGCGCGACGCGGGCAAAGAAGCTGTCCGGCAGCGCCGAATAGGAGTTCTGGAAGGGGAAATGGACCGTCATGGCCTCAAGATAGGGCTGGAACGCCCGATGGCAAAGGCTTGTGCCCTGATCGGCCAAAAATGGGCACCTCAGGCCCCAATCAGGGCGTTCCCTTGGTTGCCGCCTTGGGTCTCGTCGGGTAAACCCTGCCGCAACTTCGGACTGGCCATGACAGGCCGCCCGATTCGCTTCCTCCGACATTGATTTTGGGACGACCATGCATCGCTACCGGTCACATACATGCGGCGCGCTCCGCGAGAGCAACATCGGCGAGACCATCCGGCTCTCGGGCTGGGTCCATCGCGTGCGCGACCATGGCGGCGTGCTGTTCATCGACCTTCGCGACCATTACGGCCTGACCCAGTGTGTGGTCGATCCGGACTCGCCGGCATTCTCGCTGGCCGAAAAGCTGCGCTCGGAATTCGTGGTCAAGATGGACGGCAAGGTCCGCCGCCGCCCCGACGGCACCGACAATGACGACCTGCCGACCGGCAAGGTCGAGGTCTATGTCAGCGAGATCGAGGTGCTGGGCCCGGCCGGCGACCTGCCGCTGCCGGTGTTCGGCGACCAGGAATATCCCGAAGACATCCGCCTGAAGTATCGCTTCCTCGACCTGCGCCGCGAGAAGCTGCACCAGAACATCATGACCCGCGTCGAGATCATCAAGTCGATGCGCCGCCGCATGGAAGAGCAGGGCTTCTTCGAGTTCAACACCCCGATCCTGACTGCATCCTCGCCGGAAGGCGCGCGCGACTTCCTGGTGCCATCGCGCATCCATCCCGGCAAGTTCTACGCGCTGCCGCAGGCGCCGCAGCAGTACAAGCAGCTCTTGATGATGTCGGGCTTCGACCGCTACTTCCAGATCGCGCCGTGCTTCCGCGACGAGGACCCGCGCGCCGACCGCCTGCCGGGCGAGTTCTACCAGCTCGACGTCGAGATGAGCTTTGTCACTCAGGAAGACGTGTTTGCCGCGATGGAGCCTGTGATCACCGGCGTGTTCGAGGAGTTCGCCAAGGGCAAGCCGGTGACGAAGGGCTGGCGTCGGATTCCGTTTGCGGAGGCGCTGCGCAAATACGGCAGCGACAAGCCGGACCTGCGCAACCCCATCGAGATGCAGGACGTCTCCGAGCACTTCCGCGGAAGCGGCTTCAAGGTGTTCGCGCGCATGCTCGAAGATCCCAAGAACCAGGTGTGGGCGATTCCCGCAGCTGGTGGCGGCAGCCGCGCGTTCTGCGACCGCATGAATTCGTGGGCGCAAGGCGAGGGCCAGCCCGGCCTCGGCTACATCATGTGGCGCGAGGGCGGCGAGGGCGCAGGCCCCCTCGCGAACAACATCGGGCCCGAGCGCACCGCTGCGATCCGCGCGCAGCTCGGCGTGAAGGAGGGCGATGCCGCCTTCTTCGTCGCCGGCGATCCCGACAAGTTCTGGAAGTTTTCGGGGCTCGCCCGCAACAAGGTCGGCGAGGAGTTGAACCTCACCGATAAGGAGCGGTTCGAGCTCGCCTGGATCGTCGACTTCCCGATGTACGAGTACAACGAGGACGACAAGAAGGTCGACTTCTCGCACAACCCGTTCTCGATGCCGCAGGGCGGCCTGGAGGCGCTGAAGTCGCAGGATCCGCTGACCATCAAGGCGTTCCAGTACGACATCACCTGCAACGGCTACGAGATCGCCTCGGGCGGCATCCGCAACCACGTGCCGGAAGCCATGGTGAAGGCGTTCGAGATCGCAGGTTACGGCGAGCAGGAAGTGGTCGAGCGTTTCGGTGGCATGTATCGCGCCTTCCAGTACGGTGCCCCGCCGCATGGCGGCATGGCCGCAGGCGTCGACCGCATCGTGATGCTGCTCTGCGGTACCACGAACTTGCGCGAGATCTCGCTATTCCCCATGAATCAGCAGGCCATGGACCTGCTGATGGGCGCGCCGTCGGAAGCCACGACAAAACAGCTCCGCGAGCTGCATGTGCGGGTGAACCTGCCGCAGAAGTGATGTGGCTCTTCGCCTCTCCCCGCATCTGGAGAGAGGCGCGCTCTCTCCACGCGTCATTGCGAGCGCAGCGAAGCAATCCAGAATCTTTCCGCGGAGGGACTCTGGATTGCTTCGCTGCGCTCGCAATGACGGGGAGGGATTTTCGCCAGGCAGCTGCCGCCCAATTTCGCAGCAAAAAAGTCCTACAGCCCCGTCGAGGCTTCGATCCTGAACTGCGCCAGCGCGCTCTCGGGGTCGCTTTGCGACAGCTGCATCAATTGCATCAGAGGGACCTTGGCTCGGGGCATCAGCTTGACGCTCAGCGTTTGGCCTGACGCCTCTACGAAACCAGCGAGCGCATCGACCGCCATTCTCGCGTCGCCATTGGCCCCCGCGATCTTCTCGCCCTGCGCACGGATCATCGCGACGATGGCGCCGCGCGCGGCGTCGCGGCTGACATTCTGCATGCGCGCGAACTGGGCCACGACCAGATCAACCACGCCGCGATCGCGCAACGAGAGCTCGATGGCGCCGGTCTCGACCTCGACCAACTGAGCCATCGCCTCGGACCGGTCCGTCGTGGTGAAGAGGTCGCGCGGCAACTTGGCAAGCGCCACTCTCAGCTGCGCCCTGGCGAGGTTGCCGAGATCGAGCGTGGCGGGTGCGAGTGCGAACGCGCCCGACGATTCCGTCCAGGCCGCGCCGAGATCGAGGTCGATCGCGAGCTTGTCCACGCCTGCCACGATCAGCGGCTGCAGGGCCGGATTGGCGGGATCGGTCGGTGTGACCATCTTCACGACCAGACTGGCCTTGCTCGGGATCGATCCGACCAGCTGGCCCCAGTTCATGCTGATCGTGTCGATGGTGACGAGCTGCCGCGTATTCTTGTAGGGCGAGACCACGCCCTTGATCTCGGCACCTTCCAGCACGCGGAACAGGCCGAGCATCTGGTCAGGCGAGGGCGGCTGTCCGGGCGTTCGGAGGCTGGCGGCCCAGCGCATCAGATTGGCCGCGCTGAAGGACTTCAGCGCGAAACGCTCCATCTTGAGCTGCCCCTGCGGCAGCGGCATGTCGAGGGCTTCCAGCACGATGTTATCTTGATCGTATTTGATGGCGCCGAGCCGCCCCGTTCCTTGCGGCGTCTCGATTGTCTGCTTGCCGATCTCGACTTTGCCGATCTGGAAGCCCTCGAAGAAGTCAGCGACCTTCTCCATCATGTCGCGCGACTGCGCCGGCGTCGGGATCGAGCCGTCAGCCGGCACCAGCGCGATTATCTCGGCCGGGCGGAATTTGGAAGGCCGGATCGCGATGTCGTCGAAGGTGATGCCGTCGACCTGCAGGCGCACGCCCGGTGCGGTCGTCACCATGTAGGAGTTGACCGAGATGCGTCGATAGATTCTGTGGAAGCTGTCGTCGCTCGCCCCTTGCTGATCGAGCGCGGCCCTAACAGCGGTTGAGTTGAAATCAGTGGCGGCCAGGCCGGATAGCTCGCCGATCATTTTCGTCGGTTTGCCCGGCTGAGCCAAGTCGATCGAATAGGTGATGCGGTCCGTCTTCGCCGTTTCGATCTTGCCGTGGTCGACGTTTTGGATCGATAGGCCCGAATAGACATAATCGCCGCTGCCGGCATTACCGGTGCCCGCATCGACGTTGACCGAAACGGTCGGTACCGCAATCGACGAGGCCGAGACGGTTGCGTATTGCGCCAGCATGAAGCGGTACATGTCGATGATCGAGCCAGACAGCGACGCCTCGGCCCCACGAATCGGAGCCGAAAAGTCGCGCGCCGTGATCTGCGGAATCTTGTAGTTCGCTTTCAGCTTCGCCGGCTCCGTGTAGGTGAAGGTGGCCTCGACACCGGACACGTCAATGCTGTCGGCCGACAAATGCCTCTCATCTGGCTGGCGTACGCCGACGGCCGTGATCTTGGCGACCTTGACATTGGCGAGCTGCGGCTGGGCGGGCTCGACATTGATGTCCTCGACCGTCAGCGTCCGGCTCGACAGCTCGAAGGCGATCTTGCCATGGCTCGCCTTGCCGCCACTTGCGCGGATCTGCGCGAATGCCGCCTCGACCTCGCTGGTTGCCCGATGCTGGACATAGAGGTTGAAGCCAAACCATCCGCCCGCTCCGAGCACGGCTGCCACGATCAGGCCGATCAGGATCCGCTTCATTCCCAGCTCCAGTTGCTCGTTTTACACCGCACAACCTGCCATATTCGCGAAACCTCGGGCCGTCCAGGGAAAGCTATGGTTTTCAAATATTTGACGGTGCGCCCTGTTGATGGGGCCGCAATCGGATGTTGCCACCGGGCCTTCGGCCGTGCTTCATCCCGTTTCCACGACCCGGAAATCCCGTCCGCTTCGGCCGGCGCTCCGGATGACGCATTTTGAGGCCGGTAACGCGAGGCAAGACACCGCATGTCATCCTATTCTGATGATCTCCACCAGGCGGCGCTGGCCTATCATCGTCTGCCGCGCCCCGGAAAGCTCGAGATCCAGGCAAGCAAGCCGCTTGCGAACCAGCGCGACCTGGCGCTTGCCTATTCCCCGGGCGTCGCCGCGGCTTGCACCGAGATCGCCAAGAACCCGGCCGAGGCGGCCACGCTCACCACCCGCGCCAATCTGGTCGCGGTGGTCTCGAACGGTACCGCGGTGCTCGGCCTCGGCAATATCGGCCCGCTGGCCTCCAAGCCGGTGATGGAAGGCAAGGCGGTCCTGTTCAAGAAATTCGCCGGCATCGACGTGTTCGACATCGAGATCGCCGCCGACACCATCGACCGCGTGGTCGAGACGGTGGCGGCGCTCGAACCGACCTTCGGCGGCATCAATCTGGAAGACATCCGCGGACCGGAATGCTTCGAGATCGAGACGCGCTTGAAGGAGCGTATGAAGATCCCGGTCTTCCACGACGACCAGCACGGCACCGCCATCATCGTCGCCGCCGCCATCGTCAATGGCCTCAGGCTGAACGGCAAGAAGCTGTCCGAGGTCAAGATCGTGGCCTCGGGAGCAGGGGCTGCCGCAATCGCGACGCTGAACCTGTTGGTGTCGATGGGCGCGCAGCGCAAGAACATCTGGGTCTGCGACATCGACGGTCTCGTGCATGAGGGGCGCAACACCTCGATGGACCGCTGGAAGGCGGTCTATGCGCAGAAGACCGACAAGCGCACGCTCGCCGACGTCATCGGCGGCGCCGACATCTTCATCGGCCTCTCGGCACCCGGCGTGCTCAAGCCCGAGATGGCCAAGGCGATGGGTGACAAGCCCTTGATCATGGCGCTCGCCAACCCGGTGCCGGAGATCATGCCGGAAGAGGCGCGCAAGGCGCGGCCCGATGCCATGATCTGCACCGGCCGCTCCGACTACCCGAACCAGGTCAACAACGTCCTCTGCTTTCCCTTCATCTTCCGCGGCGCGCTCGACGTCGGCGCCACCGCGATCAACGAGGAGATGAAGCACGCCGCCGTCGAGGCCATCGCGCAGCTCGCGCGCGAGGCGCCGTCGGATGCGGTTGCGCAGGGTTTCGACACCGGCGAGACGCAAGGCTTCGGTCCGGGCTCGCTGATCCCGAGCCCGTTCGATCCGCGCCTGATCCTGCGCATCGCGCCGGCCGTGGCGAAGGCGGCGATGGAATCGGGGGTCGCGACGCGGCCCATCACCAATTTCGACGAGTACAGGGCGCTGCTCGAGCGCTTCGCCTTCCGCTCCGGCCTCGTCATGAAGCCGATGTTCGCCAAGGCCAAGACCCAGCCGGTCCGCGTGATCTATGCCGAAGGCGAGGACGAGCGCGTGCTGCGCGCCACGCAGGTGGTGCTGGAGGAGAAGCTGGCGCGACCGATCCTGGTCGGCCGCCCGACAGTCGTCGAGGCGCGCATCAAGCGCTTCGGACTCTCGATCAAGGCCGGCAAGGATTTCGACCTCGTCAATCCCGAGGACGATCCGCGCTACCGCTCCTACGTGCAGTCCTATGTCGAGGTCGCCGGCCGTCGCGGCGTGACGCCGGATGCGGCACGCACGGTGGTGCGTACCAACAACACTGTTATCGCGGCGCTTGCGGTGGTGCGCGGCGAGGCCGACGCCATGCTCTGCGGCGTCGAGGGCCGCTATATGAGCCATCTGCGCCATGTGCGCGAGATCGTCGGTTTCTCGCCGGGGATCAGCGATTACGCCGCGCTGGCGCTGCTGATCACCAGCAAGGGCGCCTTCTTCATCGCCGACACGCAAGTGCGGCCCAATCCGAGTGCGGAGGAGCTGGCCGAGATCGCGGCGCTGGCGGCCCTGCACGTGCAGCGCTTCACCCTGAAGCCGAAGGTCGCTTTCATCTCGCATTCCGATTTCGGCAGCTACGATACGGACTCCTCGCGCAAGATGCGGCGGGCGACCCAACTCCTGAAAGACAAGCATCCCGAGATTGAGGCCGACGGCGAGATGCAGGGCGACACCGCGCTCTCGGCTGCGGCCCGCAAGCTCGTGCTGCCGCACTCCAAGCTCGAGGGAGAGGCCAACATCCTGATCATGCCGAACCTCGACACCGCCAACGTGGCCTATCAGATGATCAAGGCGCTGGCGGACGCACTTCCCGTCGGTCCGATTCTGATCGGCCCGGCGCGCCCGGCCCACATCCTGACGCCGGGCGTCACCGCGCGCGGCATCCTCAACATGACGGCGGTTGCGGTCGTGGAAGCCCAGGAGCGCGCCGCGCGGCAGCAGCCGACGTTGTTTACGTAGCTGCTTCGCCCGCTCAAGGTGTTTTGGGGCGCTCGCTCCGCAAACTCGTCATGCCCAGCTTGTCCCGGGCATCCACGTTTTTCGTCCTGCGAGGCAAGTCGTGAATGGCCGGGTCAAGCCCGGCCATGACGCTGAGAGCGTTGCGGCCGATCGCGCCGCTCTCGGTTCGATTCCGCTAGGGAGCGCCAACTGAATAGCGCGCCGCCAGCTTTGAATTCCTCGCGGCTCTCCATTTCCTCGTTTGAAAAGCGCAAACGGACTCTTCATAATCCCCTCGAGCGTTCCCTGCGGTAGCGCTTTGCAAGAGGCCGATCATGCCAGCGTTCGTGACTTTCGGGCGAATCCTGTTCGCGGTGCTGTTCGTCTATACGGGCGCAACCAAGCTCTTTGCCATCCAGGCGACCGCCGATCTCATCGCCGCCAAGCTGGTCGTGCCTGACGTCATCGCCCCCTATGCCAAGCAGATCGAGGCGGCGACGGCCATGACGACGCCGCGGCTCCTGGCGATTGCGATCGGCGGGCTCGAGATCATTGCGGGGCTGATGATCGCGCTGAACTTCGGCGCGCGCTTCTTCGCGATGCTGCTGATCATCTACGTCGCGGTCGCGACCGTCCTGTTCTACGATTTCTGGAACCAGACTCCGCCGGACAACGCCAAGATGCTGGTCGACGCGCTCAAGAACCTGTCGATCATCGGCGCGCTCTGCATGATCATCGGCTACGGCCGCACGACGCGCCCAGCTGAGGCGGCCTACGGCGACGTCTAGCCATCAATCCGCTCTCGGAGGCGCGATCTCGCGCATCCAGCGGGAAATAGTTGCGCTGCTTGCTCCATCCGTGCCCCGCTGTACCCCGAGCAAGGCCGCCTCGCGCGCGGCGCGGGGCGTGATGCCATAGGCTGCCTTGAACGAGCGCGTGAAATGCGCGTCGGAACCGAGCTGCCAGCGCCGCGCGACCTCGCTGATCCGCGGACCACGTGCGCCCGAATTGGCGAGATCGAAAAAGGCGCGGTGCAGCCGGCGGCTGCGGATGTAATCGGCGATGCCGCCGACCGGCGCGAACAGCCGGTACAATGACGCCCGGGACA
Source organism: Bradyrhizobium vignae (assembly GCF_900324035.1). Classification (NCBI taxonomy): domain Bacteria; kingdom Pseudomonadati; phylum Pseudomonadota; class Alphaproteobacteria; order Hyphomicrobiales; family Nitrobacteraceae; genus Bradyrhizobium; species Bradyrhizobium vignae. The sequence goes on along the minus strand of NZ_LS398110.1, from coordinate 4,483,379 downwards.
GGCCGAAATGCGCCGCGATCGAATTGGCGGATAGATCCTCACGGGCAAGTCCGGCCTCGATATATTGGCGGATCCGCATCAGGGACGGGCTCGCAGCGATGGTATGGTCGGCATCAGCATCGCCGCGTTCGAGCTCGTTGCGCAGGCAGGCGGCCAGCAGCGAGACCGTGCCCTCGACCACCGATTGGCATTCGTCGAGCGTCATGCGCGGCGCAAATTCGAACAGCGCGGTGAGATGTCCCGCCAGCAGCCTTGCGATCACGCTGCTGCCCGGCAGGACGAGGCCGTGCAGATCGTCGACCCGCAGGAGATGGGTGCCGAACATCGGGCGCGGCACGACCAGCGTGACATTCTCGAACGCCGTCGCCTTGGTCTCCAGGGTCTGGGCGAGGTCGAACAGACAGATGTCGCCGGCGCGCACCTGCATCGGCCGGGTGCCCGCGACGCCGTCATAGCCGCCCTTCAGATAGAGCTGGAGGATGATGTGGTCGACGCCGCTGCGCGCGATCGTTTCAGCCGTCCGGCGGAAGCGCTGGCCGCTGGCACGGCTCAGCCCGATCAGCGCCGGCCCCATGGCGTAGGAGCTGATGTCGGCGCGAAACGGACCCGGTTCGTCGGCGGCGAGCTCGTCGACCTCGAACAGCGTGGCGACAGCCTCCCGCCAGGCGGCGACGTTCGCATCGGTCTCCATCTGATCGGCGGTGAAGCCGAATGCCGGTAGCAGGGATGACATCGGGGCTGCATCACCTGTCAGTCGGAGCCGTCTGGGGGATTTGTCGTCGTACCGTCGTCGCTCATACTGGTGGGTGGTCGCGTCTTGATCGTGGTTAAGGAGCGGGGAAGGTCCCAGCCGGACCAATCATGCCTCGCCGCAGGTTTACATCCGGCGAAAGGAAATGGTTCGTTCGTCCAGAAATCCTGCCGCCCGCGGGCGGCAGCCTCGATCCGAAGCCGTCCAATCTTGCGCTTTTGTCTCAGTCTATTGATGCGGTGTTTCTGAATGGCCGGCTCGTATTGACGCAGCGCCGCGGACGCTGGCTATAGCGCCATCACCGCCGTCGGGGCCGATTATCGGGTCTCGGCAAATATGCTAGTCGGCTTTGCGCTGGCCGGCGGCGGGACCAATTTAGCTTGCTGAAACGCCAGGATAAATAGCGGTATTATATTGCCGGTACTTTGCATGGGGTTGTTTTTCCAGTTTTGAAACTGACCTCCCGCTGTGAGTGACGTCGGCAATGCCGAGAGGCTAACCCGGCCGCCACGGCGTCACGGTCACGTCATGCGCCGCATCGAGCAAGTACGGCGCGCCCGGGTTCATCCCATGCGAAGCCAGCACCTCATGCGGCGTCCGCTGGGGCACGCCGACAAAGCAGCCTTCACCGCCGGGCAGCCGCACGTGCGGAGCCTCCGACAGCCAGAACGTGTCGTAACGGTCCATGAACATGTCGAACACGACCGGGCCGCCGATGATGGCGATCATGCCGGAGGCGACGTCCGCGAAGGCGCAGGCCGCCTCGAAGCTCGCATGCTCCGGATTCCACAGCGTCGCGTTCGGCATCTCCGGATCGACGGTGAGGTCCTTGATCTTGCGGGTCAGGATCAGCCGCTTGCGCTTCGGCGAATTCGGCTGCTGCTCGTGCGAGTGCCGGCCATGCACGATCAGCGCGGCGCGCTCGAGCGCCTGCTCGAAGAACAGCTTGTCGCCTTCGAACTTCAGGCTGTCGGGCATGACGTGATCGGCGTCGGCCAGCATGCCGTCCGCTGACACGATGACGTAGCCCTCGATACGGAAAGACAACGGCCTTCTATTCGGATACGGTCGTCACCACGGAATTGACCGGGCGCTGGCTCACCGTCGGCAGCTTGATGTCCTTGAGCAGCTCCTGATCGTATTCCGGCAGCGTCGAGGCCGGGAATTTGGCGCGCATCGCCACCACCTTGTAGCCGCCGGCCTTCAGCCGCTTGAGCAGCTCGGGCAGAGCCTCCGCAGTGTGCTTCTGGAAGTCGTGCATCAGGATGATGCCCTTGCCCTTGGTGTCGAGCTTCTTCATCACCGTCTCGATCACCTTCTCGGGCTTGGAGGCCTTGAAGTCGAAGGAGTCGATGTCGCAGGAGAAGATCGCCATGTTGCGGTTGCCGAGATAGGTGACCATCTCCGGCGGATGTTGCAGCGCCGGGAAGCGGAAGAACGGTGCGGGGGAGATACCACCGAGCGCCCACTTCACGGCGGAAAGGCCCTTCTCGATCTCTTCCTTGCGCTGCGCCTCGTTAAGCTTCTTGTTGTTCAGATTGGCGTGCGACCATGTGTGGCTGCCCACAGCGTGGCCGGCGGCGTAGACCTGCTTGAGGATCTCCGGCTCATAGGTCGCGTGCTTGCCGATCGAGAAGAAGATGCCTGTGGTGCATTCGTCGGCGAGCGCCTTCAGCACGGCAGGCGTGTTCTTCGGCCAAGGGCCATCGTCGAAGGTCAGCACCACCTCGTGGTCGCGCAGGAAATCGAGCTCCTTGAAATGCTCGAAGCCGAAGCCGGGGCCACCCGTGGTGTCGATCTCGACGGTGCGGGCGACACCGAGGGCGCCCGGCGTATTGCAAGCCGCGCGCGCCGGCTGCGGCGCCTGTTTCGGCGGGGGCGGATTGACGAAGCCCGCTGGGGCCGGAGCAGCTGCTGCAGGCGCAGGAGCCGCAGCGGGCGCTGCAGCCGCCGGTGCGGCTTGTGCCGCCCCTGCGGGCTTCGCGGCCGGTGTCTGCGACCATGCTGCGCCGGTCAACGCAACCGACAACGCGCTTGCCAAAATCAGTCCTGCCGCCACACGCATGGTGTTGTCCTCGAGATTGATCCCGTTGTTCCGCCGCGGCTTTTCGCCTGCGGCAAAAACCGTCCTGCCCCAAACGATCCTAGCCTAGATGGTGGGCCCTCGCCATTGCAACGGCTGTTTGACCGCCCGCCATAATTGTGCCCAGCCGGATGGGGCCGGCGTCAACTATCGGCCAGCGCCCTGGCAATGGCCGTTTTGATCCGCGTGTCGGCCGGTTCGACTGCGGAGGGAAAGACCTCGGCGATATAGCCGTCGCGGCCGATCAGGTATTTGTGGAAGTTCCAGCGCGGAACTTCCTTCGGTCGCGCCTCAGCGGCCCATTTGTAGAAGGGGTGCGCTTTTGCACCGACCACCGCCGCCTTCGCCGCAACCGGGAAGGTAACACCATATTGGTGATGCGCGGTCTGCATGATCTCACTCGCGCCGCCGGGCTCCTGGCCACCGAAATCGTTGGAGGGCACGCCGATCACGGTAAGCCCGCGCTCGCGAAACTCGTTCCAGACCTCCTGCAAGCCGGCATATTGCGGAGTGTAGCCACAGAGCGAGGCGGTGTTCACCACCAGCAGCGGCTTGCCGGTGAACGCGGCGAGGCGGATGTCGTCGCCTGACAGTGCGGGGAAGGAGAAGGCGTAGGCCGAGATACGGCTCATGCCACCATCAGCGAGGGCGCGCGTTACGGGCGCGAGCGCGCCGCCGAGCGCCGCGATGAGCATGGTCCTGCGGTTCATCATGACGGCGTCCCCCGAAATGATCCGGAAGGCATGTTACTCCGCCGGCGCGAGCGGGCTCGTCAACAACGCGTTATTGAACACTGCGAGGGCGCTAGTCTAGTACAGGCGGACGATGAAATCGGTGCCTTCGCCGGTCTCGCCCTGGTTGATGCCCTGGTCGGAGACGATGATTGAGCTGCCTGACGTCAGCATCTCGTTGATCTTCGCCATGGTGTCGGAGGGGACGGAGATGCGGTCGAGGGCTTCAGCCGGGCTGTCCGGCATGAGCACCGGTTTTGCAGCGACGGGGATCACGGCGGCGCCGCGCTGGCGGCGCGATACGCGGCTGTCATCCTCGCGTGCCGCGGAACGCGCGGCGACGGGCAGCGACACCACCGACCAACGCAGTGCATTGGCATCGGCCTTGTCGACTTCTGCGGTGAAGACATGCGTGCCGAGCGGCCGGTCGCTCGCGGCGATCGTGACGGGCACCTCGAACAGTGGCGCAAAATTCTGCCGCACATAGAGCTTGGAATCCTTGCGGCTGATGAAGACGGCGATCTGGCCGGCGCGTTTGGGCGTATCAGTCTTTGTCGCCGGCGCAGGATCGGCAACGCGGTTCTCGTCCTTTTTCGCATCGGGCGAGGTGGCGAGCGCCGGAGCAGTCGCTTGTGCATTGGGCGTCTTCGCGGAGTCCACCGCCTCGGTCTTGACCGGCTCGGCCTTGACAGCCTCGACCTTCTCGGCGGGCTTGTCGTCGTTCGCTGGCTTGGCCGCATCTTGCGACTCGGACTTGAGCGTATCAGACTTGAGCGCATCAGACTTGGGCGAATCAGACTTGGGCGTATCAGATGCCTCGGCCGTCTTGACGTTGTCGGCCGGTGCCGCGGCTTCGTCGCGCGCGGGCGCATTGCCCGTGGTCACATCCGACATGACGGCGTGGCCGACGGAGGTGCGCAGGTCGAGCACGCTGTCGGCGCTGGCCGTCTTGGTCTCGACTGGCTTGATTTCGGCGGCGCGCTTGTCGGCCTTGTCGCTGACATTGGTCTGCGGTTCGATGCGCGCCGCGGGCTGCGGCGGCACGCGCAAGGAGGCGAGCAGGGGATGGGAAAAGCTCTGCGGTGACATCTGACCCGGCGCCACGATCACGCGCGCACCCATCCGAGTCCAGTTCCACATCTTCATCGCGAACGCCATCGGCATGCGGATGCAGCCATGCGAGGCGGGATAGCCCGGCAGCACGCCGGCATGCATGGCGACGCCGGACCAGGTGATCCGCTGCATGTACGGCATCGGCGCGCCGCTATAGATGTTGGAGTGGTGGAATTTGTGCTTCTGAATGACGCTGAAAACACCCATCGGCGTCGAGTGGCCCTTCATGCCGGTCGAAACCGGGGATTCCGCGAACACGCCGTTGCTGTCGTAGATCGTCACCTTCTGCCGGTCGATCGAAACGACAATGACGAGCGGTCCTTGCGGCTTGGTGCCGGCTTCCTTCTCGATGAGGCTTTCTTTCTTGCTTGCGACGCCACGCTTTTGCGGCTTCTGGCGCGGTATTTCGGGAAGCCGATCCTGCCGGGTGTAATAGGACCCGTCGGAATAGTCCGTCCAATAATAAAACGCTGCGTCTGCCTGGCTGGTCGCGCCGATCGCACCCGCCGCCGTCAAGATGGCGACCTGCCACAGCCGCGCCGGCTTGGCGGCAGAACCCGAACCGTTCACGCTGTTCATCCTCGAATCCATAATCCAAATCAGATGTTAGTGTCTCAGAGGGGACTACGCGTTCACCAGCAGGGCGGTTCTGCCGTCAGCTACTTTTGTTCAAGACGTAGCAAAAAAGCCTCACGGAGCGGTAAACGGCGGCCGCGCCTGACTGTCCGCGTCCTTCCTGATCGTCGCTCGCGTTCCTACATTGCGGGAACTTGTTACCGGAGAACTTCATGTCATCCCGTTTCCCCGGTCTTTCCAGCATCCGCTTGAAAGGCCTCGCTTTATTCCTGCTGATTCTGACCGCGCCGATGGCGTCGGCGTCGGCCGCCGATGAGCCTGATCTGATCTTCCGCCGCTCCACGGTGTTCAAATGGATGAGCCCGAACGACAAGCTCGCGACCTATGGTCTCGATGATCCTGAAGTCGAGGGCGTCGCCTGTCACTTCACCGTGCCGGAGAAAGGAGGCTTCAAGGGCTGGCTCGGCCTTGCCGAGGAGGTCTCGGACATCTCGCTGGCCTGTCGCCAGATCGGTCCGATCAAGTTCAAGCACAAGATGGAGCAGGGCGACGACATGTTCCGCCAGCGCCGGTCGCTGTTCTTCAAAAAGATGCAGATCGTGCGCGGCTGCGACGCCAAGCGCAACGTGCTGGTCTACATGGTTTATTCGGACAAGCTGATCGAAGGCTCGCCCAAGAACTCGACCTCGACCGTGCCGATCATGCCGTGGGGGCCGGCGGACGCGAACGTCCAGAAGTGCGGCGAGTTCTTCACGCAATGACGCGTTCGCGTTTTCTCAGTGACGATTGCGCGGCTTCGCGAGATGAGAACCGGTCAGCCGCACGAACATCTGCGGCGCGGCCTCGAAGCCGCGGCTCGATTGCAGCGCCATTTCGCCGGCGCTGCCGCGAATGGGCGATTGCTCTCCGCGATCGGTCTGTAGATCCGCATCCCGCGGCGTTGCGCGATTTCCCGCCATCATGATGGCCATCCCTCACGTGAATGCGCCCGATGATCCGGGCGTCTCGGTTTCGATGGCTTGGGTCGCCGCCGAACCACCCCCGGTTCGATCGCACCCAGCCCTCGTTTGCCGCTCCTTTCAGCAGAAAAGAGTAAAATGCATGTGAAACGCGGGCGGCGGGAGCGTGACGGCGCCTGTGCAAGGCGGCCGTCCGTGCTGGCGCCGGAACTTGGCGGGCCACATTGACCTGCAGCGAGACCTTGCTGAAATGACTGGCATTTTCCGAGAAATGTTTCGTCGTCTTGAATGGGACGAAACAATTCTCACGAAGACGAAACCATTTTCAGCTTTTCACGCATCACGCACGAAACCGCCCATGGTTATCAGCGTCACAACGACGACGGCGCACCGCCGGCGACCAATTGGGACATAAGATCATGCGCGCGCTCGGCTTCATCCTTGCTTTCGGTTTCGTGCTCGCCGGCTCCTCATTTGCGGGTTCGCCCGACGGCGATCTCCCCGGTGTCGGCACTTTCCAGTACAGCGGCTCGCCCGTCACGGCCCCGGCCGCACAGCCGATCATGGTCGCCGCGCGCCTCTGACCGCACACAATAGCCGGCAAAGCCATCATGTTGCTTCGTCTCTGCGCCGCAGCGTTCGTGTCCGTTCTGACGATCAGTTCCGTTCAGGCGCAAGTGCGCGCGCCCTCCAGACTGCCCGATCCCCGCACCGAATTCGTGCGCCAGTGCGCGCCGCGCATGCTCGGACGCTGGGAGCATCCGGAGGAAGTCTGCGGCTGTCTGCACGATCACGCCGCCGCGGCCGTTGAGGACCGCGATCTGCGCGAAGCGCTGCTGCGGGGCATCAGCGAAACCGGCGTGCCCACCATCGAGACCGATTGGGTGCCGGCTTCCAAGCAGGGCGAGATCGGCCCGACCTTCACCAAGATTGCCAAACCGACGCTGCAGTGCATGTTCGATCCGGCGAAGTAGCTTGTCAGATCATCATTTCATTTTCGGTCCGTGCCGCGGCACGCAGGAACTCGTGCGCGAGACTCCCTTTTCGGTCATCTTCGCACCGCGCACTTCCTTGACCTGGCCGGCGGGGCAGGTTCCATCATCCACGAGCACACGCTGGCCGAGCTTCAGATCGACGATGTCCTGCTCGCGTCCAATAGTCCCTGCGCGTGTCGTTGAGGCAAGCGCGATGGAGATCAGCAGCGAGAGGCAGGTTGCGTGGCGAAGCAGCATGATGTGAGGTCCCGGCATCGATGCCGCAATTTAGGGACCGGCAGGCGATTCTGATAGTGAAGCTTCGTCACGCCCGGCGGGCCGATTTTCGCCTTGTGCCCAACGCTGCGCGCGATTCCCTCGCGAGACGTTCGGCGGCGGTCACGAGCTGTGGAACCGGGTGGCCGGAAAATCCCAGCACGAAGCCGGGCAGCGGACGCCCGCGCGAATAGGTGTCGGCCAATAGCCAGCCTTCCGTGCCGGCCGCTCGCTTGGCATGCGCTGCCACCGCCGGATCGACCGAGGGATCGAATCGGGCGACGAGATGCAGGCCTTGTGAGGGCACTGGCACCGAAAGCGCACCATCGGATGCGACTTCCAGCGTTTCGGCGAGCACATCGCGCGCCTCGCGATAGAGTTTACGCACGCGCTTCAGGTTCGCGGCGAAGGCGCCGGAATTGAGCATGTCCGCCACCGCGCCCTCCATCAGTGTGCCGGGAAAGCGATCGAGCGCCGCGCGCGCGGCCGTCACGTCCGCGATCAGGCGTTCGGGCAGGGCGCAATAGCCGATGCGAAGGCCCGGAAACAGCGTCTTGGCAAACGTGCCCAGGTAGATCACCCGCTGGAGGCGATCGATGCCGGCGAGCGACATCAGCGGTGCGCCGTCATAGCGGAATTCGCTGTCGTAATCGTCCTCAAGCACGAATGCGCCGGCTTGCTTCGCCCAGTCCAAAAGCTCGAGCCGCCGCGGCATCGACATCTGCACGCCCAGCGGAAACTGGTGCGACGGTGTGACGTAGGCAGCGCGCGCCGACGGTGCCGCGATGCGGCCTTTGGCGACACGCATCCCGTGCTCGTCGACGGCGACAGGCACGGCGCGATAGCCGCAATGCGCGATAGTCTTTCGCGCGGCGGGATAGCCGGGGTCCTCGCACCAGACCTGGTCGTTGGACTTCAGGATCGCGCTCAGCACGATGCGCAGCGCGTGCAGCGTGCCCGACGTCAGCATGATCTGATCGGGGTCGCAGCGCAGTCCGCGCGCCGACAGCAGGTGATCGGCGATCGCCGCACGCAGCTCGCGGCTGCCGCGAGGATCGCCATAATGCAGGTGCTCGGACCCGAACGCGCGCATGCGGCGGCCGACGAAAGCGCGAAGGCGTTGCACCGCACGCTCGTCGATATGGGTGCAGCCGAGCGCGAGCGCGCCTTGCCTCGGTGTTTCGACAACCACCTTCGGCTTGTTCGTCTCGGCCCCCCTCGCGGGGATACGTGCTGCGACGAAGGTTCCGGAGCCGACGGTTGCGTCGGCAAAGCCGTCGGCGATCAGGCGCTCATAGGCGGTGACGACGGCGTTGCGCCGGAAGCCGGTCTGCCTGGCCAACGTCCGCGATGGCGGCAGCGACTCCCCGGGCCTGACCAGGCCAGAGACGATCGTTTCGCACAGCGCCTGATAGAGCCGGTGCGCGGCGGAGGCGCCAGCCGTGACGTGGGGCCCGGTCAGGTCGAGCGGAAGCTCGGCCTTGGCTCGGCAGGAAGAATTGGTCGGAATTTTTTGCATGGAATTGGAACTATCGCAGACCAAACGTGCCGCTACAACTGCTTCGGAATTCATCCAATCCGACCAGGAGCGGCCGTGAGCCAGACCGAGACATCAAATTCCTATCCGACATCGGCGCGCAACCAGGTGAAGCGCCGGCACGACCGCGGCTTCTACGATCACGATACAGTTCATCGCATCCTGGATTCCTCGATGCTGTGCCACGTCTCCTATGTGATCGAGGGCCAGCCCTATTGCACGCCGACCTTCTTCTGGCGGGAGGGCACCAAGCTCTACTGGCACGGATCGAGCGCCAGCCGCATGTTGCGTAACCAGACTAAGGGCGAGCGCGTCTGCTTGACGGTCGCCCATCTCGACAGCCTCGTGCTGGCGCGCTGCGGTTTCAATCATTCCGCCGACTACCGCGCAGTCATGGCGTTCGGCACGGCCTATCTCGTCACCGACCCCGAGGAGAAGGAGCGGGCGGTGATCGCGATGGTCGATCGCTTCTTCCCGGATCGTACCGCCGGCCTGCGACAGAGCACTACGCAGGAGATCAAGGCAACGTCCTTCATTGCGATGGAGATCGAAGAAGCCTCGGCCAAGATCCGCGCCAAGGGTGTCGCTGACGACGACGAGGACTATCAGTTGCCAATCTATGCCGAGCGCATTCCGGTGCGCACGGTGCTCGGCGCGCCGGAACCTTGCCCGCGCCTCCTCGAGGGTGTTACGCGCCCTGCGACGCTCAATGGCTATTCAGAAGGCCGACTGCTCGAAGATGCATTGCGGGATGCTCATTCTGTGGAGTACCCGAACGGCTGAAATCGGCTAGCTTGCGCTCCATCGATGATCTGAATGCCCGATTGGAGTTGCCTGATGAATGCCGAAACGCAGCAGAGGATTCTTGATGCCGTCGATGCCGGCTTCGAAGCCCAGCTTGCGACCACACGTGATTTCGTCGCGATCCCCTCGACCCGCGGGGCCGAGGGGCCCTGCCAGGACATGATCGGAGACCTCCTGCGCGAACGCCGCTATGAGGTCGACGACTGGCACATCAACATCGACGACCTCAAGGATCTGCGCGGCTTCGGCTCGATCGAGCACGATTTCTCCAAGGCGCGTTCGGTGGTGGGCACCTACCGTCCGCAAACCAGCGTCGGCAAATCGCTGATCCTGCAGGGCCACTGCGACGTGGTGCCGGCGGGTCCGCTGGAATTGTGGGATACCCCGCCGTTTTCACCCGTCATCAAGGACGGGAAGATGTTTGGCCGCGGTGCCTACGACATGAAGTCGGGCACGATCGGCGCCCTCTACGCACTCGATGCGATCAAGGCCGCTGGCTTCAAGCCGACGGCACGAATTCACTTCCAATCCGTGATCGAGGAGGAGAGCACCGGCGTCGGCGCGCTCTCAACGGTGCAGCGCGGCTACCGTGCGGATGCCTGCCTCATTCCCGAGCCGACGGGCGGGAAGATGGTGCGCTCACAGGTCGGCGTGATCTGGTTTCGTCTGCGCGTGAAGGGGCACCCGACCCATGTCGCCTTTGCAGGTTCCGGCGCGAACGCAATCATGGCGGCGTATCATCTGATCCAGGCGCTGCAAAAGCTCGAGATCGAATGGAACGAGCGCGCCAAGGCCGATCGCCACTTCAAGACACTCAACCATCCGATCAACTTCAACCCCGGCATCATCAAGGGCGGCGACTGGGCCTCGAGCGTGCCGGCCTGGTGCGACGTCGACTGTCGGATTGCCGTATTGCCGGGCTGGTCGATCGCCGATCACCAGAAGGAGATCATGGCTTGCGTCGCTGCCGCTGCGCGTAACCACCCCTTCCTCGCCAACAATCCGCCGCAGATCGAATGGTCGGGCTTCCTGTCGGAAGGCTATGAGCTGACCAATGCCGCGGAGCCTGAGGCTGCGTTCGGCAAGGCCTTCAACAAGGTCTATGGCGGCGCGGTCGAGGACCTCGTTTTCACTGCGCTCACCGACACCCGCTTCTACGGTCTCAACCACGGCATTCCAAGTCTGTGTTTTGGCGCAAGCGGAGGCGAGATGCACGGCTTCAACGAGTTTGTCGAGCTTGAGTCGCTGAAGAAGGCGACCAAGGCGATGGCACTGTTCATCGCCGAGTGGTGCGGGGTGGAGAAGGCGTAGTTTGCGGTCCCGGACGCGGGTGCAGCGCGCGGACGATGCGAAGCGTCGTTCCGCGTGGTGCTCCGCAGAGCCGGACCCATGTCGCCGTATGCACTGGACCCCGGTTCAGCAGCGCATCGTTGCACGCTGCGCTGCGCCCGGGAAACGCACGGGTCAGTCGTCGCCTGTCCAATCGATGGGCTCCTCTCGAATGCTTTAAGCTTAAAATAAACACTAGGATGCCGGCCGTACCGGTGGCAGACTGGTGTCCGGTTCGCTGGACGAGTCCTCGGGAGCAACGATGCGCGATTGGGATGACGCTTATGCCAATTCGGCCCATATCCCGGGCTCAGACAAGATGCCTGCGCTGTGGGTGGAGCGGGCGGCGGCCTACCGCGCCGGGCTGAGGGGCATTCGCCCCGACATCGCCTATGGCACCGGCGGGCGGCAGAAGCTCGACCTGGTCCTGCCTGACGGCGACAGCCAGGGCCTCGTCGTGTTCGTCCATGGCGGCTACTGGATGCGCTTCGACAAATCGACCTGGACCGATCTCGCCGAAGGCGCGCGGCATCATGGTTGGACGGTCGCGCTGCCGAGCTACACGCTGACGCCGGCCGCACGCATCTCCGATATCACAGCAGAAATCGCCGCCGCGATCGCCAAAGCGGCATCGCTCGTCTCAGGACCGATTCGGCTCGCTGGCCATTCTGCCGGCGGGCATCTCGTCACGCGCATGCTGTGCGACGACAGCCGGCTCGTGTCCGCCGTCTACGACCGCATCGTCGGGACGCTCTCGATCAGCGGCCTGCATGACCTGCGTCCGCTGCTCAAGACCAAGATGAACGAGACGCTGCGCATGACCATGGAGGAGGCGACGCTGGAAAGCGCGGCGCTGCACCTGCCGCGCGGGCATTCGCCGGTGACCGCCTGGGTCGGTGGCAGCGAGCGGCCCGAATTCATCCGTCAGTCCGATCTGATGGCCAATATCTGGACCGGCTTTGACGTGCCGACCCGCCTCGTCGTCGAGCCCGGCCTCAACCATTTTACTGTGATCGACGGGCTGAAGGACCCGTCCTCACCGATCACCGCCCGCCTGATCGGCCTCGATTGAGCAAAGCCGGGCGAGATCGATCGAAAGGACCTGTCATGACGTCCAGCGATTACGATCCTACCAGCGAAGGCGCCGAGACCGATTTCGCCCGGCGTATGTCCTATGGCGACTACTTGGCGCTGGATGCGATTCTTGGCGCGCAGCATCCGCTGTCGGAAGCGCATGACGAGATGCTGTTCATCATCCAGCATCAGACTACGGAGCTGTGGATGCGGCTCGCCATCCACGAGCTCAGCGCCGCGCGCCATGCGATCTCACGGGATGAGGTGCAGCCCGCGATGAAGATGCTGGCGCGGATGTCGCGGATCTTCGAACAGCTCAACAACGCCTGGGACGTGCTGCGCACCATGACGCCCAGCGAATATACCCGTTTCCGCTCGCAGCTTGGGCAATCCTCGGGCTTCCAGTCGCGCCAATACCGGCTGATCGAATTTCTGCTCGGCAATCGTAACCACGCCATGCTGAAGCCGCATGCGCACGATGCGGAGACGACGAAGCTGCTCGAAACCGAACTCGCCACGCCAAGCCTCTATGACGAGGTGCTGCGGCTCGCCGACCGCAATGGACTGAAAATGCCGCCAGCGGTGCTGGCGCGCGACGTCCGTGAGACCCACAGCTTCAACGAAGGCGTGCTGCAGGCCTGGCGTATCGTCTACGAGGCGCCGGAGACGCACTGGATGCTCTACGAACTGGCCGAGAAGCTGGTCGATTTCGAGGACTATTTCCGCCGCTGGCGCTTCAATCATGTGACCACGGTCGAGCGCGTCATCGGTTTCAAGCGCGGCACCGGCGGCACTGGCGGGGTCAGCTATCTCAAGCGCATGCTGGAGGTCGAGCTGTTTCCCGAACTCTGGCGCGTGCGTACGATTCTGTAGGGATGTCCATGACCAGGCTTCGCGTCTATGACGACACCAAGGCACTGTTCCATTTGCCTGACGGAATGATCTATCTCGACGGCAACTCGCTTGGTGCGCTGCCGCTGGGCGTTGCCGAGCGGGTCAATCGCGTGATCACCGAAGAGTGGGGCAACGAGCTGATCCGCGCCTGGAACACCGCAGGCTGGTATGTCCAGCCACGCCACGTCGGCGATCGTATCGCACGGTTGATCGGTGCTGCAGCCGGCTCGGTGATGGTCGGAGACACGCTGTCCCTGAAGGTCTATCAGGCACTCGCCGCCGCGCTCGACATGACCCCATCCCGCAAGATCGTCCTGTCGGACACCGGCAACTTCCCGACCGACCTCTACATGGCCGAGGGCCTGATCACGACGCTCGGGCGCTGCCATCAATTGCGCTTGGTGGCGCCGGAGGAGATCGAGGCCGCGCTGTCGGAAGAGATCGCGGTGCTCTACATTACCGAGGTGGATTACCGCACCGGCCGCCGCCACGACATGGGGAAGCTGACCGCGAAAGCGCATGCGCTCGGCATCGTCACGGTCTGGGATCTCGCCCATTCCGCCGGCGCGCTGCCAGTTGATCTTTCCGGCTGCGGCGCCGATTTCGCCGCCGGCTGCACCTACAAATATCTCAACGCCGGTCCCGGCGCGCCCGCCTTCCTCTATGTCGCGCCGCGCCATGCCGACAGCGCGCGTGCCGCTCTGTCCGGCTGGATGGGCCACGCAAAACCGTTTGCGTTCGATCTCGCCTATGCGGCGGCCGGCGGCGTCGAGCGCATGCGCGTCGGCACCCCGCCGGTGTTGGCGATGGCGGCGCTGGAGGCCTCCCTCGACATCTGGGACAGGGTCGACATCCAGGAGGTTCGCGCGCGCTCGCTGGCGCTCGGTGACCTCCTGATCGGCGAGATCGAGCGACGTTGCCCGTCCTTGAAGCTGGCGACGCCGCGCGCGCATGGGCAGCGTGGCTCCCAGGTCTCCTTCGCCTTCGATGACGGCTACGCCGCCATGCAGGCGCTGATTGCCCGCGGCGTCATCGGCGATTTCCGCGCGCCCGACATCATGAGGTTTGGGATCACGCCGCTGTACATTGGCGAAAGCGAGATCGTGCGGGCGGCGGAGATCATCGAGGAGGTGATCGCGGGCGGGGTGTGGCGCCGGCCGGAATATCAGGTCATGAACGCGGTGACGTGAGGAAAATCTCGTGCCCCGGACGCAGCGCAGCGCTTCTTAGCGGTGCGCTGCAGAGCCGGGGCCCACGCGGAACCGAAATCCGTCGCGAGATGGTCCCGGCTCTGCGCAGCAACGCCATTAGCGCGTTTACGCGCGTCTTCGACGCGCTCCGGCGTTGCAGCGCGTTCGGGAACACGAGGGTATTGGCGCTGAGTGCCGATATCACGAGTACCATTACCTCGGACGTCATTGCTTTACGGTGCGAAGCAATTCACGCTGAGACAACAAGCAATTGGGAGGAGATCCGATGACGCCGCTCGAGAAACTCAAAGCGATGAAGATGCCGTTCGCCGAGCTCAAGGGCGTCGAGTTCATAGAGGCCGAGAAGGACCGCGTGGTGGCGCGGATGACGGTCCGGCCCGATCTCTGCACACTTCATCACACCATCCATGGCGGGGCGGTGATGGCGCTGGCCGATTCCGTCGGCGCGGCAGCGACCGTGATCAATCTCCCCGAGGACGCCAAAGGCACCACCACGCTGGAGAGCAAGACCAATTTCATCGGTGGGGCCAAGGAGGGAACCACAATCATTGCCACGACCACCCCGGTCCATCGTGGCCGGCGGACCCAGATCTGGACCACCCGGCTGGAGACGGAGGACGGCAAGCTGGTCGCCGTGGTGACCCAGACGCAGCTGGTGCTGTAAGCCTACGAGACTTTGATTTCATTAACGAATTGGTCGCTTTCGCTGCCTCGAAGTTGGGCAGGTTTCCGTCTTGAAAATCATGGTGCGATGCACAATATAGGGGACCTAGGGATTCGAACGCCTCCTCGAGGGACACCAAGAGGAGTTTTGACGTGGTACTTGAAGAGACCGTCCGCACCGCCCCGGGCTATGTGCGAACCCTGATCCAGCAGGAAGAATTGCCGCTTCTGCGCGATCACCTGCTCAGACTCGATGCCGGCAGCCGGCACGACCGTTTCAACGGCTTTCTCGACGACAGCTTCATCGAGCGTTACGCCGCCCGCTGCGCCGAGGACGGCACCGTGATCGTTGCCTATATCGTCGATGGCGTGGTGCGCGGCGCGGCCGAACTGCATCCGCCGGAAGACGATTCGCTGCCCGAAGTCGCCTTCAGCGTCGAAGCCTCCACGCGCCGCCAAGGCGTCGGCACCGTGCTGTTCCGCCGGCTGATCGCGGAGGCGCGCTGGAAAGGCTACAAGCAGTTGCGCATCACGACGGGCGCCGAAAATCACGCGATGCGGGCGCTCGCCCGGAAGTTCGGGGCACATCTGGCTTTCCGGCACGGCGAATCGACCGGTACGATCGACCTCGCCAAGACGCCTGAGGCCGAGCTCGCTGATCTCGCGGCTTCGCCCTTCATGGCCGGGCGCGCTCTTCTCAGCTTCAACAGCACTTGCTGGAAGCTGATCTCAAGCATGTACGGCAATCGTGCCGCGTAGCCCAATCACGGACGGGAATCAAAAAGCGGACCGGTAAAACCGGTCCGCTTTCGTATTTCCGGGTCGAAAGATGAAGGCTTACGTGCCGGTGCGCTTGTCAATGCCGAAACGGCGGACCACGCGACGCTCGACCACGACCGAGCGCTGCGCGCCCTGTTCACCGGCGATCACCCGCGTGGCCGTGAGGCGGCTGTTGGCGCGGGCTTGCTTCTTCACCTCGGCCTGCACGATGTCGAGCGGCATCCCCATCAAGGCGGCGGCGATCTCCGCCTGCTGCGCCTGGTCGTCGGTGATGCCGACAGCGGCGAAGATCGCCTCGTCCAGGGTGGGCGGATCGTGGCGCACGCGCCGCGTGCCATATTTGGTATTCCAGTCTGCGCTCATAACGGCCTCGTTTTGATGCCGGGATACCTAGTGCCGCGAATGTTGCATTGCAATATGTAATTGGTGTGGCAGCTCAGCTATGCACCGGTCGGGTGTCATGGCGGTGACGCAGCACCTGCGCCGACCTCCACCCGCTGCTGGGGCCAGCGTTTCAGGGCAGCGTGTCCAGCTTCGGTGAGCCGGTAGATTCCCCGCTCAGCGCGTTCAAACCAGCCATACACATTGTTAAGCAAAATCTTGCCGGCATCGGGACAACGGACGCGCAGCTCGCGTACGGGCCGCGGACCTGTCGCGAGCTCTGATGCGCAGGCCAGCGCCTGCTGCCGATAGGCCGTCATGATTGGTGCGCGGGTGCTGCCGCCGGGCACCGGGTCACCCTGCCGGCGCTGATGCTCGGCAACGAGTCGCGAGCGCACTTTCGGCTCGCGGCGCGGCGCCGCGGTTGGCGGCTTCACCAGCACCTCGACCTGGCCGCGGTCGGTCACCCCGAGCATGCCGAAGCCGAGGCGGCGGCAGAGATTGCGATAGCGTGCGTCGCTCTCGCGTCCCTTGCCGCGCGCTGACATCTTCGCCGCGATCCAGACCTCGTCGCCGGCCGGTGCGCGATCGACCGCCTGCAGGATCAGCTCGAGATTGAAGGCGAGCTTGAGCTCGCCGATCACCACGATGGGCGGATCGTCGGCACTGAGGCCGACGAGATCGCAGCCACCGACCTCGCCCTTGACCGTGAAGCCGAGCTCTTCGAGGAAGCGTTTGACGGGGAGATAGAGCGCGGTTTCCACGGGTGGTCCGATCGAAGAATCAGTTGCGCGCAGTCTAGAGCCTTCGCGGGTCCGATTGAATCCCGAGGCGCCCCGACGTTTCGGCCTAAAAGCGCTACACCCGGCCGCCGACCGGGATCAGCGCGCCGGTAATGCCGCTGGCGGCATCGCTGGCGAGGAACAGGATCACCTCTGCGAGCTCCTGCGGTGTCACCCATTTGGAAAAGTCCGCCTTTGGCATGTCGGCGCGGTTGGCCTTGGTGTCGATGATCGAAGGCAGCACGGCGTTGACCGTGATCTTACCTTTCCATTCGTGGGCGAGCGCTTCGGTGAGGCGATGAACGCCGGCTTTCGACGCGGCATAGGGGCCCATGCCGCTGCCGGCCTGGAGCGCGCCTATCGCGCCGATATTGATGATGCGGCCAGCCTTGGACGAGAGAAGGTGCGGCAGCGCCGCGCGCGAGGTGTTGAGCGCGGTCAGGACATTCAACGCATGCATGCGCTGCCACGTCGCGATGTCGCCGTCGCCGACGGTCTCGAAGGCGAAGCCGCCGGCGATGTTGATCAGCGCGTCGAGGCGGCCGAAATGCTTCGCCGCCGCATCTATCGCCGTCTTCGCCTGCGCCGGGTCGGACAGATCGACGCCGCCTATCGCGATGCTTTCAGGCTTCGCGGGACTCTGCGAAAGCGCGTGATCGACGCCGGCCACGCGCGCGCCGCGCGCCTGTGCCGTCTCCGCAACCACCCTGCCAAGCGCGCCGAATGCGCCGGTCACGATCAGGACCTTGTCTTGCATCATCGTTCTCCCGGCGCCGTAGCCTATGATTGCAGATAGCGCGCCTTCAATGCGGTTCGCTCGGCCGTGCCGAGCTTCAGCCCGTCGCGCAGATAAGTTTCGAGGTCGCCATATTCGCTATCGATCGCCTCGAAAGCGGCCGCCAGGTACGAGGCCTCGACGCTGCCGATCGCGTCGAGAACATCGGCCGGAAGATCAGAGGCGTTTGACGCGTCACGCTTGTAGTGCCGGTTGGTCAAGAGGTAGTCCTCGGCAATGACATCGTCGCGCACGCCCAGCGCATGCAGGATCAGCGCGCTGGCAAAGCCGGTGCGGTCCTTGCCCGCAGTGCAGTGGATCACGAGCGGCGCGCGATCTTCCAGCAGATGGCCGAACAGCGCGCGAAAACTGTGCGTATTGTGGCGGACATAGTTGCGATAGGACTCGCGCATGAGCTCGAGCGCGACCGGTGCGGTCAACGTGCCCCGGGCGAGTTCAGCGCGTAGCGCGGCCACGACGGTCGGTTCGATCGGCAGCGAATGCACCGTGATCTCGTTCACGACGCAGATGCCGGCCGCGCGCTCCTCCAGCCCACGGAAATCGAATGCGCTGCGGACGCCCAGCGCGCGGACGATCTCGACATCGGCAGCGGTGAGCTGCCCGAGATGATTGGAGCGGAAGATGTGGCGCCAGCGCGTGGTGCGGCCGTCAGTCGTCGGATAACCGCCGAGATCGCGAAAATTGCTGGCGCCTTGGAGGGCGAGATGGCGGGCAGGGGAGTCTGACATGGGATCGGCTTGGGTTATGGTTCCACTGGATGCACGGTTGGCGTCCTTGGGGTCTATTACAGGGGGCGATCATGGACCGGCACAAGGCCATTGTTTTGGCGATCACCATGCTGGCGGTCGGAAGCATCAACGCGCGGCAGGCTGATGCGCAGACATTCCGGACCTACCGCTGCGCTGATGGTACTCAGTTCATCGTTGGCTTTTATGATGGCGACAAGCGCGCCTTTCTTCAGATCGATGGCGAGCCTGTCACGCTCGCCAAGCGGCTGGCAGTCTCTGGCGCGCGCTATTCGGGGGCGGGGATCACGCTGATCATCGGGAAGGCCGGCGCCACCACGATCAAGCATCTGAAGCGGCCGGTCACGGCCTGCGCGGTGATCTGAACGGCGTGGCTCGCAAAAGAATCAAAAAGGGCCGAAACAACGTTGTTTCGGCCCTTTTCGAACTGCCGCCGGGCGGCTGCGAGAGCGCTGCGGTTTCAAACCGGTTACAGGCATCAGCGATCCCATTTCGGCTTGGCTTCGTCGACCGCATCCTGGTGATACCAGCTGTCGCTGCAGATCGAGACGTTCGAGGGCAGCGGGCCGTGATCGGTGGAAAGGCGGGTCTCGTCGTAACGGCGTCCGCCGAGAGCCGCACGGCCGCCGACGGGGAATTGGTAGATCTTCGCAGATCCGTGACTCAGACCATTGTTCATCATTGCGATTTCTCCTTGGTCGAAGCGCCTTGGCCTCCATGGTGCGCCCGACTCGTTCGATTGTGGTTACTGGAATCCCCATATCGGCCGCGCTTCCCGGATTGGGAAGTGCTAAAAAGGAAATCAGTTTCAGCCTAATTTGTAGGCACGCACCTACCTGCACCCCCCAAGGCACCGCGTGAGTGGCTAACGCCCGGGCCATTCCAAAGGTTGCTAGGGACGGGCCAATAGCTTTGCGAAAATTGCCGGACGTTGATGCGCGTTTGATCGGCAGCATTCGGCTAGCGTCAGCCTGCCCCAGAATCAGGCGTTTTCCGCAGGGTTTTTGCGGTGCACCTTCACGCAATGGTGCGCCGCTATGACGCATGCCGCTGTGGCCGGCCGGCCGGCCGCGAGGCGAGGCCCGCGGCCGTGGAAAACCCTCCGCGCTGCGGCCTTTTGGCACGCAAAATGCTTGGGAAGGGCCGGCCGATGATGGCCGGGTACAAACGTGCGGGGCTCTCAACCCCACCTTTCGCATCATCAACAGAGAGGCTCAATGACCAAGTACAAGCTCGAGTACATCTGGCTCGACGGATATACGCCGACTCCGAATTTGCGCGGCAAAACTCAAATCAAGGAATTCGCGTCGTTCCCGACGCTCGAGCAGCTTCCGCTCTGGGGGTTCGATGGCTCCTCCACCCAGCAGGCCGAAGGCCACAGCTCCGATTGCGTGCTGAAGCCGGTCGCGGTGTTCCCGGATGGTGCGCGCACCAACGGCGTGCTGGTGATGTGCGAAGTCATGATGCCCGACGGCAAGACCCCGCATCCGTCCAACAAGCGCGCCACCATTCTCGACGACGCCGGCGCCTGGTTCGGCTTCGAGCAGGAATACTTCTTCTACAAGGACGGCCGCCCGCTCGGCTTCCCCGAGGCCGGCTATCCGGCGCCGCAGGGCCCGTACTACACCGGCGTCGGCTACAAGAACGTCGGCGACGTCGCCCGCAAGATCGTCGAGGAGCATCTCGACCTCTGCCTCGCTGCCGGCATCAACCATGAAGGCATCAACGCGGAAGTCGCCAAGGGCCAGTGGGAATTCCAGATCTTCGGCAAGGGCTCCAAGACCGCTGCCGACCAGATGTGGATGGCCCGCTACCTGATGCTGCGCCTCACCGAGAAGTACGGCATCGACATCGAATTCCACTGCAAGCCGCTCGGCGACACCGACTGGAACGGCTCGGGCATGCACGCCAACTTCTCGACCGCCTATATGCGCGAAGTCGGCGGCAAGGAGTATTTCGAGGCGCTGATGGCTGCCTTCGAGAAGAACCTGATGGATCACATCGCCGTCTACGGCCCGGACAACGATAAGCGTCTGACCGGCAAGCACGAGACCGCGCCGTGGAACAAGTTCAGCTACGGCGTGGCCGACCGCGGCGCTTCGATCCGCGTTCCGCACTCCTTCGTCAACAACGGCTACAAGGGCTATCTGGAAGACCGCCGTCCGAACTCGCAGGGCGACCCCTACCAGATCGCCTCGCAGATCCTGAAGACGATCGCGTCCGTGCCGACCGACAAGAAGGCCGCGGCCTAAGATCCTCCCGGCCCGGGCCGGGGGGCTGGCCCGGGTTGGCGTTCAATCCGCCGGAGCGAAGGCTCCGGCGGATTTTTTGCATTTGGATGAAGGCCGTTGCCGTCCGTGCCGACCTCGGCTTTGCGAAACTTGTCCATTGCCGCCGAAAGCAGGATAGAGTGGCCCTGGATGCGCGCAGGGCCGGGGACACGCCTGGTGTTTGAAGGCTTCTACAAGGTGAGATTTCAACTCGGCGATGCCGTCGGCCGGGGCGTGATGCATGCCGGCGATGGCAAGATGCTCGGCGGCAATTCGGCCTTCGCCCATATCGGCACCTACGACAAGACCGACAGCGGGGTCGACGTCGTGATCAAGACCGTCCGTCACAACCCCGATCCGAACTACCGCGCCATGGCCGGCACCGACGATGCGACATTGATCGCGAGGGGCTGGGCTGACGGCGATCTCTATCGCTTCAAGGGCGAGCTCAAGGAGCTGCCCGGCGTGCCCTTTCAGTCGGTGATGACGCCGATCACCGACGAGGAGGTGCCGATCGGCGACGGCGTTGGCGAAGCAGGCATCGCCGACGGTCTCTATTCGATCCGTCTGCGGATGCTCGACGGCATCGACGGCGGACTCACGGGCGTGATGCTGCTCAACCAGGGGCGCATCCTCGGCGGCGATGCATCGTTCTACTATCTCGGCAGCTACACCGCCGCGAAGGGCCGCTGGAAGGGCCAGATTCTCAACCAGGAGCATACGCCGGCCAAGGACGATCCGATCTTCGGCGGCCACGAGGTCGGCATCGGCTTCTCCGGCAGCTATGACAGCGAACAGGCGGTGCTGGAAGCAACGGCGCTGGTCGGCAGACGCAGCCTGCGCCTGACCGCCGCCCTCAAGCTGCTGCATCGCGCCTGATCACGCCAGGAACTGCTCATGGACAATGTCCGCATGCTCTCGACGCTCGGCCTGATGGGCGCGATGCGCAGCCTGTCCTCCACCTTCGAGGCCAACAGCGGCATCCATGTCGATGCCGACTTCGCGCCGACCCTGGCGCTGCTCAAGCGCTTGCGCGACGGTGAAGCCGCCGATCTCGTCATCCTCACCCGCGAAGGGCTCGACGAGATGATCGGCGAGGGGCGCGTGGTTGCCGCGAGCGCGGCCGATCTGGCGCGCTCCTTCGTCGGCATCGCCGTGCGGGCGGGGCAGGCGCATCCCGACATCGCCAACGAAGCCGCGCTGCGTCAGACGTTGCTCGCCGCGCGCTCAGTCGCCTATTCGCGGCTCGGTGCGAGCGGCGTGTACTTCGCCCAGCTGATCGTTCGGATGGGCATCGCCGCCGAGGTCAATGCCAAGGCGACCATCGTCGAGCAGGGTTTTACGGCGGAGCGGCTCGTGACCGGCGAGGCGGAGCTCGCCGTGCAGCAGATCAGCGAGCTGAAGCAGGTCGGCGGCATCGAGGTGGTCGGTCCGATTCCGCGCGCGCTGCAGACGCCCGCCGTGTTCTCGGCCGGCCGCATGGCGAACGCGAAACATGCCGACGCCGCGGATCGGCTGCTGCGCCATCTGACATCGCCAGAGGTCGCCCCCGTCCTGCGCCAGTCGGGACTTGAGCCTTGAATTCACCGAGGCGAAGACGCAACGTGACGACCATGCGGACTTACCTCCTTGCCATGCTCTTCGCGCTCGCCGCGCCCCTGACCGCGCAGGCGCAATCGGCCGATCTCGTCCTGTGCGACCGGGTCGCCGCCGATCCCAGCGACCCCGACAAGCCGACCGACGTGAAAGGCGTCACGGAGATCGCTCCCTCCGACATCGCGACCGCGATCAAGTTCTGCAAGCAGGCCGCGCCATCCTCGCGGCGCGCGATGTTCGCGCTCGGCCGCGCTCATGCAGCCAACCGGCAGACGGCGGAGGCGATCGCCGCCTGGCGCAAGGCCGCCGACAAGGGATCGAGCGCGGCCATGGTCGAGCTCGGCGTCGCCTATGGCACCGGCTCCGGCGTTGCGAAGGACGAAGCGCAAGCGCGAAAGCTGTTCGAGAAGGCGGCGCAGGCCGGCAACCCCCGCGGCGTCAGCAATCTCGCCGCGCTCGGCGGCGCAGGTGGCGTGGCGCCGGCCGATCCCGCGCAGGCCCGCGCGCTGCTCGGCAAGGCTGCCGAGACCAACGCGGAAGCGCAGTACCAGCTCGGCCTGATGCTGTCCGAAGGCGCGGGCGGTGCCAAGGACGACGTTGCGGCCCGTGCGCTGTTCGAGAAGGCAGCGGCACAAAATCATCCCGGCGCGCTGGAGCGGATGGGGGCCTTCGCGGAAGGCGGCCGCGGTGGTCCGAAGGACAAGGACGCCGCAAAAGCCTATTACGAGCGCGCCGCCGCGCTCGGCGACGAGGACGCCAAGAAGGCGCTGGAACGCATTCGCTGCCCCTACGCGATCAAGGACAAGCAGGGCAGGCTCGTCACCACGTTGTGCTTCTGAGCGCCGCCGCGATTGCGCGGCGCTTTGCGAACAGAGCCACGATTTGACGGAACCTGGCCCGCGCGTACGCCGTTGACATCCAGACAAAACGGAGCGCGATCATGATCCGCAAACTGGCATCGGGCGAATACCGCCTCTATTCACGCAAGGTGAATCCGAAGACCGGCAAGCGCCGTAACCTCGGCACTTTCAAGAGCCGTGCGGCCGCCGAGAAGCACGAGCGCGCGGTGCAGTATTTCAAGCGTCACTGACGCCTGAAGGGTTTTCCCGCGAGCCGGACACAAAGTCGAAAAACAACCCCATGCACAGTAGCCAAGTCATTGAAATACCACGTCTGCTGATTTTACGAAATCGTTGTTGACCCGTCGGGCAAAACAGGGGTATGTTGACATCATGGCGGCGAGCGTCCCGAGAGCGGGCCTGCGCGGAAAAGCCGGTGGCTTCAGTGCGGCGACGATGCTAGGTAGCCCGCCATTGTTTTCCGATTTTGCGGGTTCAGGACGTTGCTGGACGGGCTCTACAAAGTTGAATACGGCGTCAACGATGCGTTCGGCCGCAGCATCATGTGCCTGCATGACGGCAAGATGCTCGGCGGCAATTCGGGCTTTGCGCATCTTGGCAGCTACGTCGAGCGCGATGGCGAGATCATCGCCGAGGTCATCACTGAGCGGCATAACCTGGACCCCAGCTACAAGCCGCTGATGGGCGCCGACGTCGCCTCGATCGGGGCGCGCGGCGGGCTCCACGGCAACCAGATCCGTCTCGAGGGCGGTGCGGATACCATGCCGGGCGCCAAGTTCTGGGCGAATCTCACGCGGCTCGACGACGAGGGGTTGCCTCCGAGCGGTACGGTCGGGCCGGGCGGCATCGCCAACGGGCTCTATGGGATGAGGCTGAACGCGCTCGACGGCATCGATGCCGGGCTGTCCGGCGTGATGCTGCTGATCGACGGGCGCATCCTCGGAGGCGATGCGTTCTTCTACTATCTCGGCGCCTATTCCTCGGCAGACGGCCGCTGGAAGGGCGAGATGCTGAACCAGGAGCACACGCCGGCGAAAGGGGAAAACCCCGTGTTCGGCGGCCTCGAGGTGGGCATCGGCTTCTCCGGGACCTGCACGGAAGACAGCGGCGAGCTCGAAGGCATCGCGCTCGCCGGCAAGCGCAGCCTGCGGCTGGCGGCCTCGCTCAAGCTGATGCGAAGGGCGTAGGCTCATGGAGCGACCAGCGTATGGCTTTGGCCATTAACATTCGATCCGATGATTCCTCCGCAGAGCGGATCGAGGCATTGTGGGATGAAGTCGCAACGTTTGAGAGCCAGCCTTCGATGAGGGCACTCAACTATCGGCCACATTTTACATTCGCCATCTATGATACGCCCGAGATTACCGCGAACACCGCGTGGGAGGCCATGCTTCGCGCGACAGCAGGCGAAGGGCAGCTATCAATCGAGTTCAGGCGAATATGTTGGTTTGCAGGTCCGCCGCTCGTGCTCTGGGCGGAGCCGAAAGTCGATGAAGCCCTGGCTCGATGGCACTCTTCGATCAGTGCTGCAATCGATCCATCCTTTTGTCGGCTCCACTATCGACCCGGAAACTGGAGACCTCATTGCACGCTCGGCACACAAATCGCTGATGGAAAGCGCAATGACGCGATCGCTTTCGCGCAGTCGTTCAACGAGAGCATTACCGTGCTGTTCGACGTGGTCGATTGCGTTGTTTTTCCGCCTGTGTGGGTGGTGGCAGAACGGCGGCTGCCGCTCCGCACTCCATGAGGTCAGATGCTGCGACTAAGGCTTCGGCGTGCGGCTGTTTGCTGTCCATCACCTCAAGAGCCGTGATGTCGACTTTCGGACAGCGAGCGGGCGAAGGTGATGCCCGTTGTTGAGCCAAATGGGACGCACCTTTTGTGCGTGGCATCCGCTTTGCAGGATCAGGGAGCAGGATCGGCCGGGTGAAATCCGTACCCCGCCGGGCTTCCCCTCGCGCCCCGCATGCCCTATGACGCTGCAACGCAAAAATCCCCCAAAAAGACCTCATGATCCGCCTCGACAACGTCAGCAAGCAAGCCGGCCACCAGATCCTGTTCATTGAAGCTTCCGCGGCCCTCAACAGGGGGGAGAAGATCGGCCTGGTCGGGCCGAACGGCGCAGGCAAGTCCACGCTGTTCCGCATGATCGCCGGCGAGGAACTGCCCGACGAGGGCCAGGTCTCGACCGATCGCGGCATCACCATCGGCTATTTCAACCAGGACGTCGGCGAGATGAGCGGCCGCAGCGCCGTGGCCGAGGTGATGAATGGCGCCGGACCCGTCAGCGACGTCGCCGCCGAGCTGCGCGAGCTCGAGGCCGCGATGGCCGATCCTGACAAGGCCGACCAGATGGACGAGATCATCGCCCGCTACGGCGAGGTGCAGCACCGTTTCGAGGAGCTCGACGGCTACGCACTCGATGGCCGCGCGCGCGAGGCGCTGGCGGGCCTTGGCTTCAGCCAGGAGATGATGGACGGCGATGTCGGAAAACTCTCCGGCGGCTGGAAGATGCGCGTGGCGCTGGCGCGGATTCTCTTGATGCGTCCTGATGTCATGCTGCTCGATGAGCCGAGCAACCATCTCGACCTCGAAAGCCTGATCTGGCTGGAGAAGTTTTTGCACGATTACGAGGGCACGCTCTTGATGACCTCGCACGACCGCGAGTTCATCAACCGCGTGATTTCCAAGGTGATCGAGATCGATTCCGGCTCGCTCACCACCTACACCGGCAATTACGAGTTCTACGAGCAGCAGCGGGCGCAGAACGAGAAGCAGCAGCAGGCCCAGTTCGAGCGCCAGCAGGCCATGCTCGCCAAGGAGATCAAGTTCATCGAGCGCTTCAAGGCGCGCGCCTCGCACGCGGCCCAGGTGCAGAGCCGGGTGAAGAAGCTCGACAAGATCGAGCGGGTCGAGCCGCCGCGCCGCCGCCAGAGCGTCGTGTTCGACTTCCCGCCGGCGCCGCGCTCGGGCGAGGACGTCGTCGCGCTGAAGAACGTGCACAAGGGTTACGGCTCAAAGCGCATCTATGACGGGCTGGACTTCATGATCCGCCGTCGGGAGCGCTGGTGCGTGATGGGCATCAACGGCGCCGGCAAGTCGACGCTGCTCAAGCTCGTCGCCGGTGCGAGCGAGCCCGATGAAGGCACCGTGGCGCTCGGCGGCAGCGTCAAGATGGGCTATTTCGCCCAGCATGCGATGGACCTGCTCGACGGCGAGCGCACCGTGTTCCAGTCGCTGGAAGATGCGTTCCCGACCGCGGGGCAGGGCTCCTTGCGCGCGCTCGCCGGCTGCTTCGGCTTCTCCGGCGACGACGTCGAGAAGCGCTGCCGGGTGCTGTCGGGCGGCGAGAAGGCGCGCCTCGTCATGGCCAAGATGCTGTTCGACCCGCCGAACTTCTTGGTGCTGGACGAGCCGACCAACCATCTCGACCTCGCCACCAAGGAGATGCTGATCGCCGCGCTGTCGGATTTCGACGGCACCATGCTGTTCGTCTCGCACGACCGGCATTTCCTGGCGACACTGTCGAACCGCGTGCTGGAGCTGACGCCCGAGGGCATCCACCAATATGGCGGCGGCTACACGGAATATGTCGCGCGCACCGGGCAGGAGGCGCCGGGGCTGCGGTCGTAGCGATGGGCGTGTAGCCCAGATGGAGCGCAAGCGTAATCCGGGCTATAACCAAATCGAGATGTTTTCAATGAGCTCGCTCGTCTGAACTCTTTGACGCGCTGGTGCCGCTCCGCCGGGCCGGGGTCCATCTGTCGGAATGCACGTGGACGCATGCGCCGCGGCTGTGCAGCGCATCGCTACTGGGCGATGCTTTGCATCGCCAGGGAAGCGCTGCGGGCACGAGACCTTCTTTGGCGAGACCTTCTTTGGAATGGCGCCTTACGCGCTGGTCTCGCACTTCTTCATGAAGCTGCTCTTGGCGGCGCCGGCGAGCGGCTTGCCGTCGGAGCCGACGGCCTTGGTGGCGCAGGCATCCGCCTTGCACTTCTTCAAGAACGAGGTCTTGGCGGCGCCGGCTAGCGGCTTGCCATCCTTGCCGACGGCCTTGCTCTCGCAGGTCTCTTGCGCGAAGGCCGAGCCCGTCGCAAAGGCGGCAACGATCGCTGCGAGGAAAATCCGCTTCATCATGGATGTCTCCCTAAACCAAAAATGGCGGGGCGGATTGGAGCCGGGAATCGTGGCGCAATCAAGCAAGATCGGCGCCTGTCGTCCGTCCGCTCGCCTATTTTTCGAGCGTGACGAGCCAATGTCCCGCCTGTTGCACCGCTCGCTGACCCGGCCGGACAATCCTGCTAGCCTCGGCTCGGTCGAGATGAAGGGAGTTTCGTGATGGACGCCACGATCCCGAAGGGCGAACAAACCGCCGATCGGCATTCTCACTTGGTTCAGCCGCAAAACATGGACTGGCAGAAGACGCGCTTTCCGGGGTGCGAGGCCAAGACGCTGCTGTTCGATCGCAGCAGCGGTCTGATGACAGCCTTGATGCGCTTTGCGCCGGGCTCGGTGCTGCCCGATCACGAGCATGTCGGCATCGAGCAGAGCTACGTCATCGAGGGCACGCTCGTCGACAAGGAGGGGCCAGCCAAGGGCATCGCCTGCAAGGCGGGCGAGTTCATCTGGCGTGAGGCCGGCAGCCGGCACGCCGCCTGGTGTCCGGATGGAGCCTTGATCCTGGCGATCTTCCAGGTGCCGAACAAGTTCTTTGAAGCCGACGGCCGCGTGGTCGATGCCTCGGGTCAGGATTGGGACGAGACCTGGGGGCATACCGGCGCGCAGCGGGCGCGTCGCAGCTAGGGGGACTATACGCCCCGCGCGAGCAACGCCTTGAAGTCGGCCCGCGCGCGCTGCGCCTCGGCGCGCGCGACGTCGGAGGCGTCGCCCATGCCGAAATAGCCATGGATCAGGCCGGGTCCCTCATGGTGCTTGACGCGCACGCCGGCGGCCTCCAGCGCCCGCGCATAGGCCGCGCCCTCATCGCGCAAAGGGTCGAACCAGGCGGTGGTGACGATCGCCGGCGCGACACCCGCCAGTGAGGCCGCCCGCAACGGCGAGACGCGCCAGTCCGAAGCATGGCCGGGATCGGCGAGATAGTGGCCGCAGAACCATTCCATGGTTGCGCGGGTGAGGAAGTAACCCTCGGCATTCTCGGCGCGCGAGGGATAACGCGCGTTCTCGCGCGCGTCGGCGTAAGCGCCGACGACGTCGGTCACGGGATAGACCAGCAATTGCGCGGCGAGCCTGATGCCGGTATCGCGGCAGGCGATCGCCGTGGTCGCCGCGAGATTGCCGCCGGCGCTGTCGCCGGCGACGCCCACACGCTTTGCGTCGCCGCCAAATTCCGCGACGCGGTCGAAAATGTCACGGACCGCGGCGAAGGCGTCCTCGAACGCGCCGGGAAAGCGCGTCTCGGGTGGGCGGCGATAGTCGACGGAGACGACGACCGCCCCGGTCTCGATCGCGAGATTGCGCGCCTGCCGGTCGTGGGTTTCGAGATCGCCCGCAACCCAGCCGCCGCCATGGAAAAACACCACGGTCGGTGCCGGTGTGGTGCCGACCCGGTAGACTCGTGCGTCGAGCAGGCTGGCGCCGCCTTTCACCTTGATATCCTGCACGCTGTCGACAGGCGGGGCCGGGATGGCGGCGCGGGAGGCAGCCAGTGCGCGTAAGGAATCGCGGGCGCTCTGTGGCGTCATGACCG
Organism: Bradyrhizobium vignae; assembly: GCF_900324035.1. Lineage (NCBI taxonomy): Bacteria > Pseudomonadati > Pseudomonadota > Alphaproteobacteria > Hyphomicrobiales > Nitrobacteraceae > Bradyrhizobium > Bradyrhizobium vignae. The sequence goes on along the minus strand of NZ_LS398110.1, from coordinate 4,454,480 downwards.
CGGGATCGCGCATCGGCATGAGCGGAATGATCTGGGCGATGACGGGATCGAGCGGTGCGGCCATGCGATTTCCTCACAGGGTTCTTGGTCTTGCTTGGCCGTTAGCATAGGTTTTGCGCGCCGCATCGGCAACCGGCGTCATGCCGTGATGCAGGCGGATGAATGGGCAGGGAGGTTAGCAAGGTGGAATTCGAAAAGCTGGTCCAGTCGCGGCGCAGCGTGCGCGGCTTCAGGAGAGAGCCGGTGCCGCGCGCGGTGATCGAGGCGATCATCGAGAGCGCCAAGCGTGCGCCGTCCTCGATGAACACCCAGCCTTGGCATGTCCACGTGCTCACAGGTCATCCGCTGGAAGAGGTGCGCCGCCGCAACATGGAGGAGATGGCCGGCGGCGCCAAGGTCAAGCGCGACATCATCAGCCACGGCGAGTACCAGGGCGTGCACCGCACGCGGCAGGTCGACATCGCCAAGAAGCTGTTCGGCGCGATGGGGATCGCACGCGACGACAAGCCGATGCGCCAGGACTGGGTGCTGCGCGGCTTCCGCCAGTTCGACGCGCCGGTCTCGCTGGTCCTGACCTATGACCGCGTGCTCGATCCCGGCGCGGTGTGCCATTTCGATCTCGGAGCGCTCTGCTACGGCATCGTGCTCGCGGCGTGGGACCGCGGTCTCGGCTCCGTCATCAACGGGCAGGGCATCATGCGCTCCGACATCGTGCGCGAGGTTGCCAAGATTCCGGAGGACGAGGTCATCATGACCTGCGTCGCGATGGGCTATCCCGACGACAGCTTTGCCGCGAACGCGGTTCGCTCGGACCGCGAGCACAACGACGAGTTCGTGCGTTACGTGGGTTTTGCCGATTAGTGGGACGCAGAGGAGATTATTCTCTGATGAAAATTTTTTTGGTGCGGTGTCGCGTGCGGCCTCTTGCAATCTCGAAGGTGCGGGAGGAACAATATGCGGACTGAGAGGTTTGTTGCTGGCGCGAGGGAATTGACATGCGGCGGCTGGCTAGCCTGGTTCGGCGGTTCTTCGGTCCGCGACTGCGGCACAAGATCGATGATGATCCAAGTCTTCCTTTCACCCCTGAAGAGTTCGGCCGGCTGATTCGCAGCGGCCGGCACGAGGACATGAAGCTGCTGGCCGACGGGCTGGCCTGCCGGTCGATCCCGCAACGCGCCAGCTATCGCGCTACTCATTAGCGCGATAAGGTCAGGTTCGGAAAACCGCTGCACAGTTTCCGGATCATGCCCTCGGCCGCGTTCGAGACGAGGCTGCCGCGCTCACCGCGTGAGCGCGACCGGCTTGAACGAGCGGACAAGCGCCTTTTCCAGCTTCCCATTCATCCCGCACAGGATGTCGTAGGCCTCGGCGCGCGGCATCGTGGGCTTGTAGTGCCGGTGCTCGATCAGCGCTGCGAAGATGTCCGAGATGGTTAGAATCCGTACGATGTCGCCAATGCTCTCGCCGCAGAGCGCATCGGGATAGCCGCTCCCGTCGAGATACTCGTGATGATGGCGAACGGCATCGAGGATCTCCGGCGAGATCCCGTGATGGTCCTTGAGAAACTCGTATCCGGCGCTCGGATGCGTCTCGATCTGCGCGCGTTCCGCGGCATCAAGGCGGCCCGGCTTGTCGAGGATGGCGAGCGGAATCCGCGCCTTGCCGATGTCGTGGAACATGGCTGCCGAGTACAGACGTTCCAGGTCGGCTCTGCCGACGCCGAGGCTCAGTCCGAAGTCGACGGCAATGCCGGTCACGAGCAGGCAATGCTGATAGGTTCCTTCGTGATGGCGCCGCACCGTCATGAGCCACTCCGTCAGGCCATGCTGGGTGATGCGATCGGCGATCTGGCGACCGGCTTCCTTTGTGCCGTCGACGTCAAGTGGCTGGCCCAGGGTCACAGCCGTGAACATCGATGCGACAGTGGTCGCCGCGGTCTCGACGGCCCTGTCCGATTGCGGCGTGTCGCCTGACGAAGCAGACGCGCCGTCGGCCGGGTCGGTCAGTGCGGCCAGCAGCCTGGTCCGGCCGACCGTGCTGGGAAGGACCAGTGTCGCCCCGAGCGCGTAGGCCTGCGAAATACAGACATGAGAGGCGTGCTCGAGCAGGAAGATCCGCTTTCTGGCCTTCGCCAGCTTGCCGGCGCGCTTCTTGATGGCGGCGATATTGTCGAGGTCGCGCAGCTCCGCGCGGATGACGATCGCGGCCGGCGTCTGCGACAGCTTGGAATCGGCATCGAGTCGTTCGCCCGCAACGGTGAATTTGTCCTCGAGAATCGAGCAGACGCCTGCGAGCTTGTCGGACGTGTCGGCCAGCACATGCAGGAAGGGACGAGCCGTCCCTGCCTCTCGGATGCCGCCGTCACCATTGACGTAGCCGGATCTGGTTCGCACGTGCTGCACGGCCTGACTCAAGACAGTGGGTGGATCGTTCGAATCTACTTGCTCTGAACCGGATTCTGCGCAGGCGGAGCAGCGGGTTTCTTCCTGCCGCCAACGGTGATGAAATGGATGCCGGCCGTGGTGCCGTCGATCCAGACCAGTTCGCAGCGCCGGTAGGCGAGGCCGGTCGACGACAGCAGCATGAAGAACTCCTTGGCCCGGAGCACGTCGAGCGTGCCCTCCACCTCGACTTTGGCGCCGCTTTGTGACACGTCCAGCAGGACGCAACTGCGCCGCCAGGTGCCGTCCGAACCCATGAGATTGACCGGCCGCCTGTGGTCCATTTTCACGCGAACGGCTTTGCGACCGCTGAATTTCATCGGCTACTCCCCATGCTTACGCCGCGATTTCCCCGGCTGCTCTCTTTGGCGTTTGCGGCAATGTCCCCCCAACGCACCGTCCACTGGCTGGTCGACAGAAGCAGCGTCTCGAAAATGTGCTGCGCGCGTTCGCGCTCGGCGAAGGAAACCCTTTTGCCGGAGCGGTTGCTCAGGATGGCGAACGTGGTCTGCCAGTTCAGCCGCGAGGCACGGCAGGCCATGACCAGACCCTCGCAATCGTCGTCGGTCATGACATGCTCGATGATCTCGATGGGACTCCCCGAAAGCACCGATAGCGCCGTAACGAGGTTGGCGGTCTCGCCGCGGATGGCGAAGCGGTTTACCGTGGAATCGTTGAGCTTGCCGATGCGGTTGAGCGCGACGATCTCCGGCCGCGCGCGTGCATAGGCGGCCGAGCAGGGCAGTTTGGGGGCGCTTGGCGCTGCCGTTGCGGCTTGAAGCGAGACGGTGGACTTCTCCATGCCGGATTTCGGACCCGCCGAGGCCGACAGCAATTTCCGCGTGACTGCGTCGGGCGTGTTCGGCCTGAGCGCCAGCGCCTTCGTAAGTTCATCATCCGTCAGGCACCTCTCGACGAGCGCAACGTAGGCGGCATCAGAGAAGCGTGCCTCCGTATTGCCGATCAGCGCAATACAGACGCTGCGGGCGCCGCGCTCGATCAGCGTCTCGATCACCTTTGGATCGATAGGCGCGCGGGCGGCGATCGCACATTGTTGCCGTTCGCCGGTCGCGGCAGCGATCGACTTGAGATCGGCAGCGCACAGTGACTGCGATCTGAGCAAGACAGGGCACGCCACCTCCGGATCGTGGTGTGAGGCAAGGCGCCGAACGGTCTTCGGCGGAGCCACCTTGAGCTCCGCGAGTATCATGCCGAGATCGATCAGCGCACTTGCCTCAACCCGTTCCGTTAATCGCAGCAGAACGCCGTCGGTCACGTCGGCGAGCAATTCCTGAGGCCGCTCGCGGCTGCTGGTGAGCAGCTGCAAGATCCCGGAGAGGATGCGAGTGCAGCGGTCCAGCGGACACGTTGCGACTGCGTCTTCTAACTCGACCAAAATATCGGCAGGCGGATTTGCCATCATGGCAGGAGCCTGAATTGAAAAAATTGCCTTGTACAACGTCTGTTATTGCGCCTTAAATCCGTTAATTTTTAATTTTGAGAATTAAATGCCGGGGGTATTACTGCACCGCCGATTTTCGGGAAATGCTATCGAAATTTGGCGGGACATGATGTCCCGACCTGTCTTTTCAATTTAGACTCATCTTCAATTGACCAGCACAGTTTGATTTTTTCGGTGCAACGGAAAACGGGGGGAAGCGGCACGCGGCCGGACGCACATCAAACACGACGCTGCGTTTTCTTATTGCTATGAACAGCATTGATGACGTGCCCGGGGTGGCACTCAAGACATTTCGCTTTTCAGATGCCGACGAATTTCGAAACGCCATACGCGGGTTGAATTTCGAATTCACGCCTCTTGTGCCGAAGATTTCGGCCGAGCAGACGATCCTTTCGTTACCCGGCTGCGACGTGAATTTGACCCGCGCGTTTCCGCGGGTGGTTGACGCACAGCTCGTCGCGAATTGCACGGCCATCGGCTTCACGATGGACGACCTCAACGTACCCATTCGCTTCAACGGCTCGCGATGTGCGCGACCGGTCGTGGTCATTGGCAGCGGCGGCGCGGCCTACACCAGCATCGAGGAGGTGCAGAGGCAAATCGCCTCGGTGGTTTTCAGGCCGGAGGTGACGGATCGTGGCTGGCCGCAGACGCTCTCGAGTTTCAAGATTTTTGAAATCTCCGGGGCCGGCTTGCACCGGCTGCGCAGCGTGGTTCGCGAGGTGCTGGCCGAGGCGTCCGGCGCGGTCGAGGCACCGGAGCTCTTGTCGAAGGGCGCGGCGATGAAGGAGTCCCTGCTCGGAGCCGTCGACGAGGTCTTCGAAAGCGTCGTGTCGGCCCGCTGGACCCTGGGGCCCAACGACGCACGGAATTTCAGGATGTTTCAGGATATTCGCGCGCTGCTCTCCGACGACCTGTCGCAGCCGATTTACAGCGACGAGATCGCGCGCCGGCTCGGCCTGTCCGTTCGCACCATGCACGACGTCGTTCGCCGCTATCGCGGCATGAGCCTGCACCGCTACTTGCGTCTGCGCCGGCTGTGGCTGGTGCGCCGGCGGCTGCTCGCCGGGGCCGACAGCGTCAAGGCGGTCGCGCTGGCGTTTGGCTTCTGGCATCTCAGCGATTTCTCCAGGAGCTACCGCGACCAGTTCGGCGAGACGCCGTCGCAAACGCTGGCGCGCGGTCGCGGACGATAGTGCGACAAATCGAGTAGGGCCTGACGCCGGTTTCGTGCTACCGTCCCGCCATGAGCAATCGCATTCTCGTCCTCTACGGTTCCTACCGTTCCGACCGCATGGGCATTCGCCTTGCGAATTTCGTCATCAATCGGCTGCGCAGCCGCGGTGAGGAGGTCGAATTCATCGATGCCAAGGCCATCGGCCTGCCGATGCTCGACCGCATGTACAAGGAGTACCCGAAGGGCTCGGCGCCCGCTGAGCTGGAGAAGCTGGCGGGGCAGATCCGCGGCGCCGACGGATTCGTCTTCGTCACCGGCGAGTACAATTGGGGCATCCAGCCGGGCCTGAAGAACCTCACCGATCATTTCCTCGAGGAGTGGTTCTGGCGTCCGGCCGCGATCGTGAGCTATTCGGCCGGCCGACTGTCCGGCGCGCGCGCCGCGACGGCCTGGCACGGCACGCTCTCGGAGATGGGCATGGTGGTGGTGTCGAGCACCATCGGTGTCGGCCCGATCGCGCAGACATTGTCGGCCGACGCCGAACCGATCGGCGACGGCGGCAAGGCCCTGGAGCGCTCGTTCCCGCGCTTTGCCGACGATTTGCTGTGGTGGATCGAGGCGGCGAAAGCACAGCGGGCGCGCAAGGCACCACCTTATTGATGTCCTTCGCGAAGACGGTGCCGTAACCCGGATGGAGCGCGCTGCGCAATCCGGGATCTCGGTGCATCAACGGCACCGTCCTGGATTGCGCGGTGCTCCATCTCGGCTACGAATCCGCGCTCTTACGCAGCCCGGACTTCGCCGAGGAAGCGGTCGAACTGGCCGGCGAGATCGCGCGACTGCGTCGAGAGCTGCTCGGCGGCGCCCAGCACCTCTCTCGCGGCGGCTCCCGTGTCGTCGGCGGCGCGTTGCACGCCGGAGATGTTGCTGTTGACCTCCTGGGTACCGCGGGCGGCCTCCTGGACGCTGCGGGCGATCTCCTTGGTGGCCGAGCCCTGTTCCTCGATCGCCGCGGCGATCGCGGTGCCGATCTGGTCGATCTCCGCGATGACGTCGGCGACGTTGCGGATCGCGGCCACGGTCTCGTCGCTCGCCGTCTGGATCGCGGTGATCTGCTCGGAGATCTCGGTCGTGGCCTTGGCGGTCTGGCCTGCCAGAGACTTCACTTCGGAGGCGACTACGGCAAAGCCGCGGCCGGCATCGCCGGCGCGGGCGGCTTCGATGGTCGCGTTCAGGGCGAGCAGGTTGGTCTGCTCGGCGATGCTCTGGATCAGCGTCACGACGTCGCCGATCTTCTGCGCGCCCTCGGCGAGGGCACGGGCGGTATCGCCGGTGCGGCGGGCGTTCTCGACGGCGCGGGCCGCGATCTCGGTGCTTTGAGCGACCTGACGACCAATCTCCGCGATCGAGGAGGTCAGCTCTTCGGTGGCGCTGGCGACGGTCTGCACGTTGGTCGAGGTCTGCTCGGAGGCGGCGGCGACCACGGCGGCCTGGCTGTTGGTCTGCGCCGCCGTCGACGTCATCGACTGCGCGGTGCTTTCCATGATCGCGGAGGCCCTGGACAGGCCGCCGACCAGCTCGGTGACCTTGGCCTCGAAAGCCCGGGTGAGGTCGTCGAGCGCCTGGGCACGGCGCATCTTGCCGTCGTTCTCGGCCTGCTTCTCGGCGGCGAGCCGGTTGGCCCGGATGATGTTGTCCTTGAACACCTGGACCGCCGCGGCCATCGCCCCGATCTCGTCGGAACGTTCCGCGCCGGGAATCTCTTCCGCGACTTCGCCATCGGCGAGCCGTGACATCCGCCTCGTCAGGGTCACGATCGGCGCGCAGACGCGGCGGCGAACCATCACGATGAGGCCGACGCTCGCGATCAGCACGGCGAGGAGGCCGGCGAGTGCGATCGTGAAGCTGGTGCGCGCGGCCGAGGAAGCCGCGGCGAGAATCTGCTCGGCATTGTCGTAGAAGGCATCGCGGACCTCGATGATGGTGCCGAGGCCGCGCTGCGTGGCGGCGTAATAAGTGTCCATGTCGTGCTCGTATTTGCCGCTGACAGCGCCGTCCTTCACCAGCTTGAGCTCGCGGCCGAACTCCTCGACATAGATCGAATTGAACTTCTCCAGCGCCGCGGCCACGTTGGCCGGTGTCGCCGGATTGCCGCGCAATTCCAGCAACGCCATCACGAGCTGATCGTTGCGACCCTGCGAGCGGCCGATCTCGGCCTTCTCGGCGTCGGCCGCCGGTTTCTTTCCTCCGACGAGATTCTTGTGCAGGCTGGAGTTGAAGCCGCCGACGTCGCGCAATGTCATGGCGGTGTTGGCGTAGCTGGCCTGCCGGTAGGCGTCGCCGTTCAGGATCGCCATGCGGCGGACCTGCTCGTTGAGCAGCGCGGTCACGCCGCTGTTGAGCACGGCGTTGTCGGCGACGATCTTCTTGGCGGCGTCCTTGCGCGCCTCGGCTGGCCCGGCGAGCGCCCTGTCGATGGCCTCGCGCAGTGCCGTGAACCTCGCATTGATGCCGTCGATGTTGCTGCCGATGGTGGTGCCGTCATCGAACGTGCCGGGCAGCTCCTTGCGCAGCGCGCTCATCTTGTCGCGGGCGCCGTCGGTCTGCTTGCGCAGCTTGTCCTGCTCGGCAAGCAGCGCGGGATCGATGGTCGCAGGCCCGTAGAGGATGTTGGTGGAAAAGCCGCGTTCGGGATTGAGATAGCGTGGGATGTCGCTGACGGCGCGGACGATCGCGAGCCGGCCTTGCGCCTCGGAGATGCGCTCCATCGTCTGGTACTTCGTCACGGCGACATAAACCGCGAGGCCGCCGCCCACGGTCGACAGCGAGACGATGGCGGTGGTCAGGAGCGTACCGATTTTCATGGGCAATCCGGCATTGGTGCGGGAGGAGAATCATCTTGCCCAAAGAATAGGCAGCCGGTGTTAATCGCGGGTTTACGCTGCCGATCCCGTCAACTCAGCCGGACGTGTGGTCGAGCTTCGACAGGATCTCCAGCGTGGAGCTATCGCGCTCGCCTGCGAAATACCGGGCAATCGCCTGATCGAAGACGGGCTCGCCGGACACCGCGCCGAACAGCGTCATCGACGAGCGGAATTTCGCGTCATCAGGCGCACCGAGGATCGCATTGATGGTCCGGCCCTCGACCGCCAGAACGAGCTTCGTGCATTCGATCAGGCGCGCGCCGAGGACGGGGTGGGCGAGATAGGCCTCGGCCTCCGCGCGGGACCCGATGGCGTAGCGCTGCGACATGGCGCTGAAGCCGAGGCCAGCGACCTGCGGGAAGATGAACCACATCCAGTGGGTCTGCTTCCGGCCCCGGGCCAGCTCGCCCTGGACGTCGCGATAGACCGGGTCCTGGGCCCGGATAAAACGGTTGAGATCGAAGGGATCGGTCATTGGATACCTTAGGGGGGCTTGCCGGCCGCGATTATGCCTAACTTTTGGCTCCCAATGTGGTAGCTGGTATAGAGTCTCCGGGTGGGGGTTGGGTACCCCCGGGGGTCGATTTGGGGATCTGATGGTTTCCGACGCAGCACACGCCGAGAGGCTGTTGTCGCGCCGCCGTATTGGGCGCGCCGAGACGGTTATGCTGTCTCTGGCCGCGATCGCGCTGGCGCTTGGCACCGCCGCGTGGGTCACCGATATCGGCGATTCGACTCCGCTGGTCTCCGCCGCCTTGCCGCCGGCCAATTCCCCTTCGTTCGAAGACCGTTTTGCGTCGGCCGCCGGCAGCCCGTCGCCCCGCGAGCTCGGCCTGCGGGCGCTGGAGCGCTCCGCAGCGAATGCGGTCCAGCTCAAGCTGCGGGACGCCAAGGCAATGCTCGCCCAGAGACTCCAGGGCGACGACTGGCGCTCGATCCTGACCGAGGACCACCACTCCTCTGCGGTCGAGGAGGCGAAGCCCTCGCAACAGCGCGCCGACGTCATTCCGATGCCGCGCTCGCGTCCGGTCCAGGCGGACTTCTCCGCCCAGATCGCCTCCAGCCAAGCCTATGCGGAGACCAACCCCAAGGTCGACAACCGCAACTTCTTCGAAAAATTCACCGACAAGATCAAGCTGGCCTCGTTGACTCCCAGCGACGGCTTGTTCGCCAAGGCGCCGGATCTTGCCGCCCTCGGCTACGATTCGCGGACGGCGGTCTATGACATCTCGGCCAAGGCGGTGTACCTGCCGAGCGGCGTGGCGCTGGAAGCTCATTCCGGCATGGGCGCGCTGATGGACGACCCCGACCATGTCGACCAGCGTATGGTAGGCGCGACCCCGCCGGCGACCTACGACCTCAAGCCGCGCGAAAAGCTGTTCCACGGCGTGCGGGCGCTGCGCATGACACCGACCGACGGCACCAGCGCGCTCGGCCGCGTCGGTCTGCTCACCCACAACTACATGCTCGGGCCGCGCGGCGATTCCAACGGCTGTGTCTCGATCAAGGACTATGATCGCTTCCTCAAGTCCTACGACAACGGCGAGTTCAACCGCCTGGTCGTGGTGCCGAGCCTGCGCGGATCGGCGACCGCTTCGCAGCGCGCGAGCACCGATTCCTGATATTCGCCTGTGACGGCGGGGTTGCTGCCGTTTCCCCTTCGTTAAGCCATCCTCGTCCAGAAGCAGCTCATGAGTGATCCATCAAATTCCGAAACTCCGCTGCGCACGACGTTCAAGATCAAGTTGAACGGTGACACGTTGGCGATCGCGACCGTCGGTCAGGCCTATCAATTCCTCACCAACTTCAAATCGGTCGAGTGGATGGAATTTCGCTCGCTGCACGAGGACGCCATCGCGGCTCTGGAAGGTGCTGCGGGTAACGCCATGCTGGCGGTGCAGGCGACCAACGCCGTGCGCGCGCTGTTCGTCAGCGCGAAATTGCTTTGAAGTGAGTGCCTTGTAGCCTGGATGGAGCGCTTCGCGCAATCCGGGCTACGGACCTTTCGGGCGCATCTTGAACTCCGCTCTAGGAACGGGCAAACGGTCCGCGAAGACCGTCGCCGCAATGCCGATATGTTCGAAACTTGCTTCAAGGGAGAGTCCCCATCATGAAACGCCGTACATTCCTCAAGGGCGGCGCGGTCGCCGGCGCGGCGACGCTGGTTGCTGCACCTGCCATCGCGCAGAGCGCGCCCGAGATCAAATGGCGCCTGACCTCGAGCTTCCCGAAATCGCTGGACACCATCTACGGCACGGCGCAGACCTTTGCGAAATACGTCGCTGAGGCCACCGACAACAAATTCCAGATCCAGACCTTTGCGGCCGGCGAAATCGTTCCCGGTCTTCAGGCGCTCGATGCGGTCAGCACCGCTTCGGTGGAGATGGCGCAGACGCCACTTTATTTCTACATCGGCAAGGAGCCGGCGCTGGCCTATGCCACCGGTGTGCCGTTCGGCATGAACCATCGCCATCAGGAATCCTGGTGGCATTTCGGCGGCGGCGCTGATCTCGCCAATGAGGCGCTCAAGCCCTTCAAGGCGCACGCGATCCTCTGCGGCAATTCCGGCACCCAGATGGGCGGCTGGTTCCGCAAGGAGATCAAGACCGTCGACGATCTCAAAGGTCTCAAATTCCGCATCGCAGGCATGGGCGGCCACGTGCTGGCAAGGCTCGGCGTCGTTCCGCAGCAGATCGCGGGAGGTGACGTGTATCCGGCCCTCGAGAAGGGCTCGATCGACGCCGCCGAGTTCGTCGGTCCTTATGACGACGAGAAGCTCGGCTTGCAGAAGGTGGCCAAGTACTACTATTTCCCCGGCTGGTGGGAAGGCGGCGCCATGCTGCACATGATCGTCAATGACGAGAAATGGGCCTCGCTGCCGAAGCAATATCAGGCGATCGTCAACCAGGCCGGCGCGGCGGCCGGCGCCTGGATGCTGGAAAAATACGACAGCGTGAATCCGGCGGCGCTGAAGCGGCTGATCGCCAATGGCGCCGAGCTGAAGGCATTCCCGCAACCGGTGCTGGAGGCCTGCTACAACGCCACCCAGGACCATCTGAACGAGCTCGCCGCCAAGAGCGAGCTGTTCAAGCGGACCAAGGACAGCCACGACGCGTATATGAAGGAGCTCCTGTTCTACACGCAGATCGCGGAGAATTTTTACGACAACTATCTGCTCAGCAAGATGCGCAACAAGAGCTGAGCGGACGATGCGGGCGCGGTGTCGCGATTGCGCCGCGCTCCCGTAAGGGCGGGCAAAGGCGCCCTTGCGCCGTGCCTTGCTTCACTCGCCATGGTGGGCACGCTTCCCTTCGCCCAACCTACCGGACTCCATCCGGGCTCCGGACTATCGTCTACGCCGCGCCCAGTCCCAGCTTCGCATATATCCGCCTTGCATACGCTCCAAACGCGTCCGTGGTCTTGAGCGGCAGGTCGCGCGGGAAGGGCAGGTCGATTGCGAAATAGTCGGCCATCTTCGCAGGTCCCGCCGTCAGCACGGCGCAATGCGAGGACAGGAAGACGGCTTCCTGGATCGAATGCGTGACGAAGATGATGGTCTTGCCGCTCTCGCGCCAGATCCGCAGCATCTCCAGATTCATCTGCTCGCGCGTCAGCGCATCCAGCGCCCCGAACGGCTCGTCCATCAGGATCAGTTTTGGATCATGAATGAAGGCGCGCGCGATCGCGGTGCGCTGCTGCATGCCGCCGGACAGCTGCTGCGGATATTTCTGCTCAAAGCCGGCGAGCCCGACGAGGTTGAGCAGGTCGCGCGCCCGCTCGCGCGCGGCCTTCATCGGCAGGCCGACGATCTCGGCCGGCAGCAGCACGTTTTCCAGGATGGTGCGCCACTTCAAGAGCAGCGCCTGCTGGAACACCATGCCGATGTCGCGGGTCGGATCGAACGGGCTGTTGGTATTGCCTATCCTGACAGTGCCGCCGTCGGCGCCGTGCAGGCCAGCAAGGATCTTCATCACTGTCGTCTTGCCGCAGCCGGAGGGGCCGACCAGCGAGACCAGCTCACCTTCAGCGACGTCCATCGTGACGTCGGACACCGCGAGAAACTCCGCGCCGCCAGAGCGATAGACCTTGCGGACGCCTTGCAGGCTGATGAAGGGGTCTGAGCTCATGCCAGCCATTTGTTCAAGTTCGCGGCGACGAAGGCATCGTCGCTGAGGTCCGCGTGCTCGCGCGTGACGCGGTCGATCTCCTCCTTCTGGCCGGGGCTGAGGGCCTCGTTCGGATCGAGGCACCACAGGCCTTGCATCAGACCCTGGCGCCGCAACACCTCGTGGCAGCCGGCGATGCAGCCGTGAAAATTGTTGGCGACGTCGAAGAAGGCGCTGTTGCAATCGGTGACGCGGGCATCGAGCGCCAGCAGGTCGGCCGGCACGCTGTCCTTGTGCCGCGCCGCCTTGCAGCGCTCGAACTGCTTGACGGCAGTCGCGGTCCACACGGACCAGTGGCCGAGCAGGCCGCCTTTGAAATAGGTTCGCGTGGTGATGCCGTTGTCGCGGAGATCGAACGGGAGCATCAGGTCGAGCAGGATGTGGTCGTCATTGCCGGTGTAGAGCGCGACGCGGTCGAGCGCGCCGGCGGCCGCCACGCCGCGCAGCACGTCGAGTGTCCGATAGCGGTTGAACGGTGCGATCTTGATCGCAACGACATTGTCGATCGCGGCGAAGCGTTGCCAGAACCGGCTCGACAGGATGACGCCGCCGACGGCCGGCTGGAGGTAGAAGCCGACCAGCGGAATCTCGGCGGCCACGGCCGCGCAATGGGCGATGATCTCGTCCTCGGAGGCGCTTTTCATCGCCGCAAGGCTGAGCAGGCCGGCATGATAGCCGATGTCGCGTGCGGTGCGGGCCTCAGTGGTTGCCTGGCTGGTTGACCCGACGAGGCCGGCGACCAGCGCCAGCGGCCGGGTGGTCCAGCTCGCGGCGGTCTCGGCGGCGAGCTCGAGCACGGGACGATAGAGACCGACGTCGCGGATCGCGAACTGCGTCGTGTGAACGCCGACGGCGAGGCCGCCCGCGCCGGCGTCGATGTAATAGCGCGTCAACGCGCGCTGATGCGTCTTGTCGAGCCGGCGCCCGGCGGTGAGCGCGAGGGGGTGTGCCGGCAGCACGGTGCCTTCGGCGATCAGCTTGCGGATGTCGCTGTTGATCTGGCTGTGGTGCATGATATCCTATCCGAATTCGGGGCCGGCGACGGCGAATGGCGTTTCTTCGGCCGCGATGGTGGCGGGGCCGAACCGCATGCGCTGGAACGGCCGCTCGATGGTCCAGCCGGACCTCGTCAATCCCTCCAGGAACGCAGCTTGTGACGCGACGGCATCGAGCAGAAGTGGGCCGTCTTGGGATCCTGCAATCGCGCGAACCAGCGCCAGCGCTTCGGTGGCATGATCGGCGAATAACGGGCCGATATGGCGCGCGGTTCTGCCGTCGCGGACCAACGCAATGCATCCGCTTGCTGCGACGATGCGTGACCCAGCGCGCTGTGTGAAAGCGGTCAGCAGAGCAGTGCGGTCGAAGCCGGTGGCGCGCCGGTCGCGGGTACAAAGCGCCTCGAGCGTTGCGGCCGATGGGGCCGCCTCGGTGGCCTGCGCGGATTTCTCCAGCTTCAAACGGCGCAATTGAAGGATCGGTGTAAATCCGAGCGGTCCGTAGACGGCGGCGCCGTCGGGCGTCGCATCGAGCCAGCTCGTCAGTCCATTCTTGCGCGCCGTTTCCAGGCAGGCATCGACCAGACGCGTTGCAAGGCCGCGGCGGCGGTGCGTGCCTGATACCAGCACCATGCTGATCCAGGCGTTGTTGCCGGAATAGGGCAGGAGGGCTGCGGTCGCGACCAGTCGCGCTCCGTCGCGGATGCCGAACACGATGCCCTCGCGCAGGAAGATGCGCCAGTCCTCTTCGGTCTGATTCCAGTGCGCTTCCGTCGAGAGCGCCAGCCCTGCGATCGCGTCCTGCACGCCGAGCTTGAGGACGGGCGGCCCGTCAGTAGCGTCCATCGCGCACCTCGTATTTGGTGGGCTTGCCGAGGCTCGGCATGGCCCGAGAGACCCAATCCGCGGTCCAGGCGATCAGCTGCTCGGTGTCGACCACCGGCAGGCCGAACAGCTCAACTGCTTTCGACGTGTCGGTCAGCCACGCCGTCGGCTCTTCCTTGCCCGTCAGCACCGGCGCGCGGCCGAACCTGGCGCCAAATTTCTGGGCGAGATCGCGCACCGCCAAAATCTCGTGGCCGCTGACATTGAGCGGTGAGGTCGGCGTGGTGCAATGGGCGAGGCAGCGCAGCGCCTGCGCCGACGCATCGCCCTGCCAGATGAAATTGACATGGCCGAGGCTGACGTCGATTGGCGAACCATTGAGCACTTTCGTCGCGATATCGTGCAGCACGCCGTAACGCATGTCGATCGCGTAATTGAGGCGGAACAGGCGACCCGGCGTGCCGAACTTGCGCGAGAAATATTCGAACATGCGCTCGCGGCCGACGCAGGATTGGGCGTATTCGCCGGGCGGATTCGGCGCCATCTCCTCGGTCGAGCCTTTGCCGTCGACCGGCACGAAGGGATAGATGCAGCCGGTCGAGAACGCCACGATGCGCGAGGACGGGAAGGCCTGCGCGACCAGCGCCGGCACATGCGCGTTCATCGCCCAGGTCAGCGACAGATCGCCCTCGGCGCCGAACTTGCGTCCCGCCATGAAGACGATGTTCGCCGCTTTGGGCAGCGCTTGAATTGCGCGCTCGTCCATCAGGTCGCAATTGATGGTCTCGACGCCACGCGCATGCAGCCAATCCTTCACGCTCGGGTCGCTGAAGCGCGCGACGCCGATGACGCGGCGGTCCGGCGCGGCGGCTTTCGCGAGCCCCGCCAGCGTCGGGCCCATCTTGCCGGCGACGCCGAGGATCATGATGTCGCCCTCGACCTTCTCGAGGTCGTCGATCAGCGCCTGCGTCGGCCGGCACAAGAGCTCGTCGAGCGCAGCGACATCGGGGATGGTCTTCGGCAGCGTGTGGCGTGTGAGCAGCATGGATTTGTCCCGGGTCTTAATTCTGCCGTTGTCAGGTCTGCCTTGCGTCACCGACCACGAACATGCGTTCGAGGGCCAGCACCAGGCCATAGAGAGCGACGCCGAGCAGCGTCAGCAGCACGACGGCCATCACCATCGCGGGCGTGTCGAGCGAGGACTGCACCTGGATCATGAGGTAGCCGAGCCCGCGCTCGGAGGCGATGAACTCGCCGACGATGGCGCCGGCGACCGCCAGGATGGCGCCGACCTTCATGCCGGAGAACACGTAGGGCAGCGATCCCGGCAGCTGGATCTTGCGGAACAGCGTCCAGCGCGAGCCGCGCAGCGATTTGACGAGGTCGAGCAGATCAGGCTCGACCTCGCGCAGGCCGCGCGCGGTGGTGAGCAGGATCGGGAAGAAGCAGATGCTGAAGGCGATCAGGATGTTGGGCACGATGCCGTAGGAGAACCAGACGATGAAGAGCGGGCCGAGCGCGACTTTCGGGATCATGTTCAGCGTGACGAACAGCGGTAGCAGCACGAGGCTCAGCAGCGGGGCCCAGCTGAAGATCACGGCGAGCGCCACGCCGACGAATGCGCCGAGCGCAAAGCCGCCGAGGATCTCGATCGCCGTCACCAGCGTGTTGGCGCGCCAGGCGTAGCCCGCCGTCCCCAGCGTCTGCACCGTCGCGAGCGGGGAGGGCAGGATGAATTTCGGCACGTGGAAGGCATCGACCGCGACCTGCCACAGCACGAGCACGGCGAGATGCACGATCAGGATGATCGCAAAGCTGCGCGAGCTGCGTGCGCTGTCTCCTGCCACCGACTGCTCCCTGTTGGCCGCGGCAGCGATGCCGCAGGTCGCAAGCCTAACCGGCCTTCGAGAAAGTTTCAACCAGTTGGTTGATTAGGGCCGGAGCGACTGCAGCACGAGGTCGGCGACGTGCCGGCGCCGGGCGCGCCGCTGGGCACGGCTCGACAGATCCTTGCCGAAGATCGCCGACAGCGTCGGCGTGTTGGAGAAGAAGAAATAGCTGAGCCCCGCAATCGAGATATAGAGCTGGACGGGATCGATCCCCTTGCGGAACACGCCTGCGCGCACCCCCTCGTTGAGGATGTGGGAAACGCTTCTCACGAGCGGTGAGTGCATCGCCTCCAGCCGGGTCGAGCCGCGGACGTGGCGGGCGCCGCCGCGGTTCTCGTCGTTCAAGAGCACGATGAAATCAGGGTTCGCCGCCAGGTGGTCGAACGACGCTTCGATCAGCTTGCGGATCGCCGTCTCCGGCGGCAGGCCTTCGAGATTGAGCCTTCGCTCCTGCTCGCGGATGTCCTCGTAGACCCATTCGAGCACGGCCAGATACAGCGCGTCCTTGTCGCCGAAATAGTGATAGACGAGCTGCTTGTTGACGCCGGCACGCCCGGCAATCTCGTCGACGCGGGCGCCCGCAAGACCGTGCCGGGCGAATTCCTGGCGCGCCGCCGTCAGCAGTTTCTTGCGGGTGGCGACGGGGTCGCGGCGCTGCGGCACGGTGTCGCCAGATCGTTTTGCGGGCATTTCCAACCAAACAGTTGACAAGTTGAGGGCGGGCTTGTTGCATTGGTATCCTCACAAGGGGAGAGCGACAAGCCGGGTCGCGGCAACGAGGAGAGATGCGATGAAGCGTTTGCAGGCGGCGGGCTCGGCCCTGATGTTGGCCTTGGGAGTCGGTACGTCGGCGGTGCCCGCGCATGCGGGAGAAGCCGTCAATCTGATCCTGAACTGGACGCCGACGGCCGATCACTCGCCCTATTATTACGCCAAGTCGCAGGGCTGGTACGAGAAGGCCGGCATCGACCTCACCATCGAGACCGGCAAGGGCTCCGGCGTCTCCGCCGCCAAGGTCGGCTCCGGCGGCTCGCCGTTCGGCGTCGCCGATCTCGCCACCATGCTGGTGGCCAAGAGCAAGGGCGCCGACGCGGTCGCGGTGATGAGCGTCTATGCCAATACCGGCCAGACCTTCTACTGGCTGAAGAGCTATGGCGTGAACGGCGTGAAGGATTTCCCCGGCCACAAGATCGGCAATCCGCCGGGCGATGCCTCGCGCGTGATGTGGCCGGCGTTCGCCAAGGCGGCAGGGCTCGCGCCCGACTCCGTCGGTTTCGTCAATGTCGGACCGACCGCGAAGATCGCGGCGCTGAAGAGCCACACCGTCGATATCATCAGCGACTTCTACAACGAGCACGACCTGAAGGTCATCGAGTTCGGACCCGATCTCGGCTACCTCAACTGGAAGGACATCGGGCTCAACCCTTACGGCAATTCGCTGATCGTCAACGGCGCGTACCTTCAGAAGAATCCGAAGGTCGTCGAGGATTTCGTGCGCGTGACGCAGAAGGCCTTTGCGGCGTGCGTTGCCGACGTCACGCCGTGCCTGAAGGCGCTGCTCGACCAGGTCTCCGGTCTCGACAAGGAGAACCAGGAGCGGCAGTGGGAGCGCATCAAATTCCTGATGACCGACGAGTTCACGACCACCAAGGGTCTCGGCTGGATCGACGGCGAGCGAATGAAGAAGGACTACGAACTGGTCCAGACCTATCTCGGCATGGAGAAGCCGTTCGACGTCACCACCGCATTCACGACCAAGATGCTCGATCCCAGCATCAAGATGGATGCGAGCAAGGTGAAGAAGTAGGGGGCGGGCTCACCGTCTGTCCTCGTCATTGCGAGCGCAGCGAAGCAAATCCAGAGGCTCCCCGCGGGAGGCGGTCTGGATTTGCTTCGCTGCGCTCGCAATGACGATGTGGAAAGTGTGTGCCTTGCTCTCCGCTCGTGCCCCGGACGCAGCGCAGCGTCCCTTTGACGATTCGCTGCAGAGCCGGGGCCCATCTCGCCGAGAGCATGACCCCCGGTTCTGCGCAGCAACGCTTGCGCGTTGCAGCGCGTCCGGGACATGGGAGCGCGCAATCTGCCACGATCCTTCCCCACGTAATCCCACGGAAAGTTAACCCGCCGTTAACCATATCCGCCGCATCGTTAACCATTCAATAACAGGGAACGAGTCGGCCGTGATGGAGGCTGCAGCTAAAGTCCAACGTCAAATGGTGCGCCTGCGAGGGCGCTCCTATGTGGCTTTCGTGTTCACGCCGACGGTTCCGGTCCAGGACTGGCTGCATGAGATCGACGCCACCATCGCGCGCTCGCCAGGCTTCTTCGCCGGTCGGCCCGTGGTGATCGATCTGTCCTCGGTCGACCTCAGCCAGGCCGGCATCGGCCATCTGCTCACCAGTCTTCAGGACCGCAACATCCGCGTGCTCGGCATCGAGGGCGTGGAGGAGGGAAGGCTGACACCGATGATGCCGCCGCTGCTGACTGGTGGGCGCAGCTGCGTGGTCGAGCCGAGCGCGCCGAAGAAGGCCGAACTGAAGGCCGAGACCAAGCCGACGTCGCTGCTGCTCGAAAACCCCGTGCGCTCGGGCCAGACCGTGATCTTCCCGGAAGGCGACGTCACCATTCTGGGCTCGGTCGGCTCCGGCGCCGAAGTCGTCGCCGGCGGCTCGATCCACGTCTATGGCGCGCTGCGCGGCCGCGCCATGGCGGGCGTGAACGGACACACCAGCGCGCGCATCTATTGCCAGAAGATCGAAGCCGAACTGCTTGCGATCGATGGGTTTTATCAGACTGCCGACGACATCGACGAGGCCCTGCGCGGCAAACCGGCGCAGGCCTGGCTGCAGGGGAATACCATGCGAATTACAGCGCTGAACTGACCAGCAAAGGAGACATTTGCGATGAGTAAGGTACTGGTCGTGACATCAGGCAAGGGCGGGGTCGGCAAGACTACCACGACCGCCGCGCTGGGAGCGGCGCTCGCGCAGCGCGGCGACAAGGTGGTCGTCGTCGATTTCGACGTCGGCTTGCGCAACCTCGACCTCGTGATGGGCGCCGAACGCCGCGTGGTGTTCGACCTCATCAACGTGGTGCAGGGGGTGGCAAAGCTGCCGCAGGCGCTGATCCGCGACAAGCGGCTGGAGAATCTGTGGCTGCTGCCGGCTTCGCAAACCCGCGACAAGGACGCGCTGACGGAAGAGGGCGTCGGCAAGGTCATCGCCGAGTTGCGCAGCCGCTTCGACTGGGTGATCTGCGACAGCCCGGCCGGCATCGAGCGCGGCGCGTCCATGGCGATGCGCTTCGCGGACGAGGCCGTGATCGTCACCAATCCGGAAGTCTCCTCGGTGCGCGATTCCGACCGCATCATCGGCATGCTCGATTCCAAGACGGTGCGGGCCGAGAAGGGTGAGCGGGTCGAGAAGCACATTCTCATAACCCGCTACGATCCCTCGCGCGCCGCGCGGGGCGAGATGCTGACCATCGACGACATCCTCGAGATCCTGGCCACGCCCTTGCTCGGCATCATCCCCGAGAGCCAGGACGTGTTGAAGGCCTCCAACGTCGGCACACCGGTGACTCTGTCCAACGCGGACGGCGCGCCGGCGCGGGCCTACATGGACGCGGCCAAGCGCCTCTGCGGCGAGAACGTGACGATGCATGTTCCTGCCGAGCGGAGAGGCCTGATGGATCGTCTGCTGCGACGGAGGGCTGCATGAGCATGGGTCTGCTTCGACTTCTCCGCGGCAAGAAGGCCTCGGCGCCCGTCGCTCGCGAACGGCTGCAGATCCTGCTTGCCCATGAACGCGGAATGCGCGGCCAGCCCGATCTGCTCGGTGTGCTGCGTGAGGAAATTCTCGCCGTCGTGTCCAAGCATGTGACGCTGGACCCGACCAAGGTCATCGTCCGGCTCGAGCGCGGCGACGAAGTCTCGACCCTGGAGGTCGACATCGAGGTGCCCAACGACTTCGAGCGCAAGAAGGTGGCGGTCGCGTAGGGCACGCGGCCGAAGATTCCCGTTATGGGGTGGGTGAGAAGGCGGTCCGCCGGGCATGGCGGCCGCCTTGTCTTCGGGCTCACGTCGATCGGACGGAACGCGCCCGGGCTTCAATCGTTGTGAACAACCCGCGGGAGCGTTGCACCGCAGTTGGTCAGACCGGAGAGCGCCCATGATGTCCGAGGTCCAGGTCCATACCGTTGCCCGGCAGATGCTCGAGCAGCACGGTTTTGCTGCGATCGCGAAGGCCGCCGAGCAGGCTCAGGCCTGCGAGGGCCGCGGCGAGGCCGAGGAGGCCAAGGAGTGGCGTCACATCGTGGACGCCATGAAGATCATGCGCGGCCCGCATCAGAGCTGACATTCAGAGGCCCGGTCACGCTCAACGCTCTCCGCGGTCAGCGCCTTGCGACGAAGTGCGATTGTGTGTCTGGGGCTGCGCACGCTCGCCCGACTCCTTGCAGGGGAGCGGTTCCCACGTGCCGTCCGGCGCCTGCTGATAGGCACTGCAGGACGACGACGATGTGGGTTTTTCCTCGCCCTTCTGGGCATCGGAATTCCTCGCCAGTGCGGGCGCAGTCAGCACCGTGGCGGCCGCAATCGCGCCGGCGAAAACGCAATGGATACTCCGCATGAGGACCTCCTGTTCGAATTCCAGGAGGCCGCATGCTTTCGAGGATTGTGACGATTTTGGGCCGTAGCGCAGGTTCCGTCGCGGCGTGCTTAACACCGCGAAACCGGCTAGCCGCCCTTGCTGCGGATCAGGCCGGCGAGGTTGGTCTTTTGGGCCTCGCACCAGCCGGGCATGCCGAGGCGGCGCTGGTCCATGTCGGTCGCCTGGGTCGCGACCGCGACCTCGGCCATCAAATCATCGTCCTGCTTCTCACCCATCTTGCCGCCAGTGTGCATCCAGGCAATCGCCTTACGTACCTTCTCGGTGGTGCCGTCGGGCAGATGCATCTGCTGCGCCCTCTGCACGAGGTCCTGATAGACGAGGTCCGTATTGGGACACTCGACCTTGGCGGCGAAGGCCTGCAAGACCATCGTCACATAGGTCGACCGCGGCGGCGCGTCGGCCGCCTGCGCCGGCGCAGCCATCAGCAACAGGCCCGTCATCAGAAAACCGGCGCGCATCCCTGGAACCTCCTCCGTTTTTTTGAGAGGCTAGCGTCCGGCGCGCCGCTCGGCAATGGGGCTGGAGCGCGATTGTCGTCCGTCCGGGCGGTGGGCTAACCTGGCGCTCCCCAGCCGCGGAGCGCAACATGAGCCTGTTGAGCACGCCGTTCGATCCCGCATACGACACCGCGCTCGTCACCGGCGCGGGCAACGGCATCGGCCGCGCGATCGCGCTAGGCTTGGTCGGCGAGGGCGTCCGCACCATGTTCGCGGATGTGAACGCGGAGCGGGTGCGTGCCGCGATCAGCGCGAGCGAGAGGCCCGATTTGGCCGTGCCTTGGGTCGGCGATCTCGCCAGGCTCGAGGCCTGCGATGAGCTGTTGACTGCCGCACATGCCGCGCTGGGCGCGATCACGCATTTCGTCCACAGCGCCTCGCCGCCGCGGCGGGAGGCCGATCATGCGCTCGCGGTCGATCGCAGGACATGGCAGGAGATGCACGCCGTCAATCTCGATGCCGGATTTCATCTGGCGCGCGAGCTCGCAAAACGGCTGATCGCGGCGAAGCGGCCGGGCTCGTTCCTGTTTCTGACCTCGCTGCATGCGGGCACCCCGCGCAACCTGCCGCATTATTCGACGGCGAAGGCGGGGCTGGGGATGTTGGTGAAGGAGCTGGCCAAGACGTTTGGCCGCCATGATATCCGCGTCAACGCGCTGGTGCCCGGCGCGATCGCAGCCGGTGGCTTCGTTGCCGATCCCGCGCTGGCGCGGCACATTCCGCTAGGGCGTCTCGGCGAGGCCCAGGATCTCGTGCCGATGGCGCTCACGGTGCTGTCGAACAAGCTTTCCGCTTACGTCACCGGCGCAGCCTTCGTCGTCGATGGCGGATTGTCGCTAACGAACTGGTTCGAGCCGCCGACGCTGGACTAAAGCGCGATGAGATTTGGATGAATCGTCATCGCGCTTTAGCTTGTTGTTTACGCATGATCTTTCCGGATCATGCTTTAGGCTCAGCTTAGCGCTGCCAGGCCGGCACCGGATCGAGCGGCGTGCGATAGAGCTCGTTGTGATCGCCATCGGTGACGCGCACCGCGCAACCCTTCTGCTGCAGCTCCGGCTTCACCTGCGACAGCTCGCACGCCAATTGATCGGCGCGATCGGAGGCAACCTCGATGTCTTCGAGGATGATTCCACCTTGGTTCTTGAACTCTTCACCAACCACGAGATCGAAAGAGTAGTAGGGCATCCGACTTCCCCCGGTGTGACGATCTGAGCTTCAGCGCAAGTCTCAACGCATGTCGGATGGTACCACTGAGTCGATATCTGCCGAATGTACTAGCCGCGCAATCTCTGGGCTTATGGCGCAGAAATGATGTGCAGCGTGCGGGTTCGTTAAGATTTTGTTAAATATATCCGCGGGATCATAAGGCATGGAATTGCAGCAGAACCGGGCTCCGGGAACCGGCAGCTGCAAGAGAAGGCCGGCGGCATAGATCCCGACGGCCTTTTCTCTTGAGCGGAAGACGAACGAGGCATCGCTTCCGTAATCGCCCGGACTCAACGCATCACACCGACTCGGACAGCGTGCGCGATGTCGTGCTGTCGTCTGCCGCTGCTAGCGCAGCGGCATCGGCGGACGCACGACAGGTCCGTCGTCATCGGCAACGGCTTGCGTCGTCGCAACGGGCGCCGCTGGCGGCGGGGCCGCGGCTGCCTGCGATGGCGGTGGAGGCGCGGGCGGCGCGGGCGAATAGGCCGGCATGTAGGTCCGCGTCACGGCCGGCCTGACAGCCGGTTTGGGCTTGCGAAGCGGCGGCGCGGGAGGCTGCGGCGGGAGCGCAGCAGCGCGCGGGCGCGGATCGGCCGGCCTCGTCTCAACAGCCACTGGCCTGGGCGCAGGCGGCTTCGCCATCTCACGCGCCATCTGCTCCTGTCCGGCCTTCAACTCGGCGATGTTGGCCTTGAGCTGCTCGATCTGCTGCGCCATCGCGGCGATATCGTTCGTCATTGACTGCAACGACTGCGACTGCAACGACTGCGAGGTGTCGGGCTGCGCTGTTGCGGGCGCGGCGGCAAGCTGGGTCGCAGGCGGGGTCGCAGCTTGATCGGCCGCTTGTTCGGTTACCGCTGGCGCTTCAGGCGGGGCAGCTTGCGCCGCCGCGACGGGCGTCGCCTGCGGGGTCGAAGACATCAGCGGCATGGAAGACGGCATCAGCGACGTCAATACCGGCGTCCATTCGGCGAGCATTTGCTTTGCTGTGTCGCCGTGCTTCTCCCAGGCGATGGCGGCCGCCACGCTGGTGCCCGCAAGCAGGAACGTGACGAACGCACCGCGCAGCCACTTGCCGATCGAGGATCGCTTCGGCCTGACCGGACCATCACTGGACGTGACGCGGACAGCCGTGTCGACCGACGGTGCCGCGGCGGGCTTTCCGTAGACGACGTTGATGGTGGGCTCGGGCGCGCGCGGCGGCTCCACAGTGAACTTCGGCTCCGGAGTAAACTTTGCCTCCGGAGTAAACTTTGGCTCCGGAGTAAACTTGGGCTCCGGAGTAAACTTGGGCTCCGGACGCGGCGCGATCTCCGGCGCCAGCGCGGGGGGCACGCTGGCTGGCCGCGAAGCCAGCACGATCTCCGGAGAGATCTGAAGCGCGTCATGCGGATCGTTGTCCTTGATCGTGTCCTTCACGATCTCATCGACGATTTGCTTGGCATTCAGCGTCGCGAGCATCGCAGCTCCTTTGAAGCCCGGTTGATGAGGTTTAATTCGTCCGCATTGGCGCGGGGCTGATCTGAGGTGAGCCCATGCCGATCCCCATGCCGCAACGAGTCCAGCCGGGTTTGACCAAAGCAAGGCGAGGGAATGGAGATGATGCGACAGTCTTCCGCCGTTTGTGGTGATGGAACCCGGTTTGTCGAACACGCGCAATTGTTCCATCCTGCCTTGTTTTCAGCACGATTTTGGCAGCATGTGGGGCTGCTGGGGGCGCTGCTATCCGCTATCCGGGGGCCGGCGGTGCCAAGATCTCTACTCGTTTTGTTCGTCGCAGCCATGTTGCCGCTGGGCGGCTGCATGCAGGCGACGCTTTCGCCATCGACGGATGCGAGCATGACGCCGCGCGACCGTCAGTTGCTCGCGCACACGCCTTATGCGCAGGCGAACGTGCCCGAGCAATATCTCCGCCACATCGTGGACTACCGTCGCAAGGAGCAGCCGGGCACGATCCTGGTCGATACCGATGCGCGTTACCTCTATTACGTGCTGCCCGATGGCAAGGCGATCCGCTACGGCGTTGCGGTCGGTGAGGAAGCCATGGCGTTTTCCGGCGTCGCGCGTGTCGGCCGCTTGGCGGAATGGCCGGACTGGGTTCCGACAGCGGATATCCAGGCGCGACTCGGCCCCTATCCGGCGCGCGTTCCCGGGGGGCCTGCCAATCCGCTGGGCGCGCGGGGCATCTATCTCTATGTCGGCAACAAGGACACGCTCTACCGCATCCACGGTACCAACCAGCCCGAATATATCGGGCAGGCGATCTCGTCCGGCTGCATCCGGATGCGCAACGAGGACGTGATCGATCTCTATGATCGGGTGAAGCTGGGCTCTACCGTGGTGGTACTGCCGCCAGGTCAGAGCGCGCAGGCCGAAACGGGCGGGCGCTGGCGCGGGTGAGGCTGCGCGACCGGCCGTTCGAGCCAGGTTGTTTCTGCGCTGCTACTCAGGCCGGGCAATGCGCCATTGCAGCGTCGTGGCATTGCCGTTGGCATCGCCCGGCGCCTTGTCGGCGGGCGAGGTGTAGAGCGGGCGGTAGCGGTACGCCCACATCTTGGTGCCGTCGTTGCGGCTGATCACGGTGAAGTCGCCGACAGCCTTGGCGTCGGCCGTCGCCGCCAGCGGCACCCAGCTCTCGGTGCACTTGCCGTTGCAGTTCGAGGTCTTCCCGGTGGTGTCGCGCTCGTAATAATAAAGCGTCATGCCCTTGAGATCGACGAGCTTGGGACCCTGCTTGGTCAGGACCACCTTCGCCGGTGCCGTCGTCGCCTCGGGTTTCGGCGGGGGCGGGGTATCGCCGCCGCCATGGCCGTTGGCGAGCGCGTGACCGGTCGAGAGCGCGATGGCTGCGGCCATAACGACGAACCTGGACATCCGAAACTCCGCCCCGCAAAGTTAATCGCGCGTTAAGCGCCCAATGCGGCCGACGTTAGCAGCCGAAGGTTAGTTCCTGGTTTCGTGCGCTGCGACAATTACGGACGGCGTGCGGCATCAGACCTGCGCATCGCGCAGCGGAGCGCGGCTGAGCTCATTGCCGGCGGCGATGGCCTTGCGCAAGAGCCGCATCAGCTCCTCGCTCTCCTTCGCGCTGAGACCACGCAGCATGATGCGCTGCGCGGATTCGACGGCCGGCGTGATCTTGCGCAGCGTGCGCCGGCCTTCGTCGGTGATCTCAAGCTCCCGCGCGCGGCGGTCGCGGCTGGAGGGGCGGCGCTCCGCGAGGCCCTTCTGGACGAGGCGGTCGATCACGCCGGTGATGGTGGTACGATCGTAGGCGATCAATCCTGCGAGCGTTACCTGGTCCAGCCCCGGATTGGCCTTGATGGTCGCGAGCGCGGCGTACTGCACCGGCGTGAGATCGAAGCCGGCGTCTTCGACCTCGGCCAGGAACACCGCGACCGCGATCTGCTGGAAGCGGCGCGCCAGATGCCCGGGCATGTCGTTGTGGTCTTTCACCGAAGTCTCCGCGGAGGGTGAGGGTCATTGACAAGTATACTGATAGTCAGCATACTGATCAATATCCAAACAGAAGTTGACGGGAGAGGTGCTCATGCAATTCCATCTCAATGGATTTCAGCCGGGCGACCCAGAAATCGCCGATCCCGCTGCGCGCGTTCAGGCGTCGGGGGCGGCGGGAAGCGTGCCTGCCGAGGTCGACGTTCTCATCGTCGGCTGCGGGCCTGCCGGCCTGACGCTCGCCGCTCAGCTTGCGCAATTCCCCGATATCAAGACCTGCATCGTCGAGCAGAAGCCGGAGCGCCTGCTGGTCGGGCAGGCCGACGGTATCGCCTGCCGCACCATGGAGATGTTCCACGCCTATGGCTTCAGCGAACGTGTGCTGAAGGAGGCCTATTGGGTCAACGAGACGACGTTCTGGAAGCCGGATGAGCGGACGCCGGAGAAGATCACGCGCAGCGGCCGGGTGCAGGACGTCGAGGACGGACTGTCGGAATTCCCGCACGTCATCCTGAACCAGGCGCGCGTCCATGACTGCTTTCTCGACGTCATGCGCAAATCGCCGGCGAAGCTCGCGCCATATTACAGCCGGCGCGTGCTTGACCTCCATGTCGATCCGGCGGCTGATGCCGCCGATCATGCCGTGATCGTGCGGCTCGAACGCGTCGATGCTGGAAACGAGGGGAAGGTCGAGACGATCAGGGCGCGCTACGTCGTCGGCTGCGACGGCGCACGCAGCACGGTGCGCAAATCGATCGGGCGCGAGCTGCAGGGCGATTCCGCCAACCACGCCTGGGGCGTGATGGACGTGCTGGCCGTGACGGATTTCCCTGATATCCGCTTCAAGTCCCTGATCCAGTCGGCCAAGGACGGCAGCCTGCTGATCATTCCGCGCGAAGGCGGCTACATGGTCCGCATCTATGTCGAGCTCGCAAAACTCGACGTCGGCGAGCGCGTCGCCAATCGCAACATCACTGCCGACGACGTGATTGCGAAAGCGCAGCGGATCCTGAAGCCGTATTCGCTCGAGGTGAAGGAAATCGCCTGGTGGTCGGTCTACGAGATCGGCCAGCGCCTGACCGACAAGTTCGACGATGTGCCGGAGGCGGAGATCGATACGCGCCTGCCGCGCATCTTCATCGCCGGCGATGCCTGCCACACCCACAGCCCGAAGGCCGGGCAGGGCATGAATGTCTCGATGCAGGATGCCTTCAATCTCGGTTGGAAGCTCGCCGCCGTGCTCCGCAAGCAATGTGCGCCGAGCTTGCTGCACTCCTATTCGGCGGAGCGCCAGGCGGTCGCGAAGGAGTTGATCGATTTCGACCGCGAATGGGCGGGAATTCTCGCTTCCGCCGCGAAGGCCGCCGGTGCCGATGCGGCGAAGACACAGGATTATTTCGTCCGGCACGGCCGCTACACGGCAGGGACGGCGACGCATTACCGTCCATCGGTTCTCACCGGCGCGGCCACGCATCAGCATCTCGCGGAAGGCCTCGTTATCGGCAAGCGCTTCCATTCTGCGCCGGTGATCCGTGTGGCGGACGCCAAGCCGGTGCATCTCGGCCACGCGGCGCAGGCCGATGGCCGATTCCGCATCTACGCGTTTTCGCCTGCCGAGAATCCTGCGGCTGCCGGCTCGGCCATTCGTGGCTTGTGCAACTTCCTTGCCGAATCCCGGGAATCGCCGATGCGGCGATACACGCCTGTTGGCGCAGACATCGACAGCGTGATCGACCTGCGTGCCGTCTTCCAGCAGGATCATCGTGAGCTTGCCGTCGCGGCGATGCCGCCAATGCTGCTCCCGCGCAAGGGCCGCTATGGTCTGATCGACTACGAGAAGATGTTTTCTCCGGACCTCAAGGGCGGCCAAGACGTCTTCGCAATGCGCGGCATCGATCGAAAAGCCGGCTGCATGGTCGTGGTCCGGCCCGACCAGTATGTCGCCAGCGTGCTGCCGCTCGACGACTTTGCAGGGCTCGCCTCGTACTTCGACGCCTTCATGCTGCCGGTGAACTGACGCTGGAATTGCTACGCTCGCGGTGTCGATGAACGGCGGATGAATATTGAACTCCGCGCGCGGCGTGTTCTCAATCTTTCGGCGGATGCAATGATGACAGGCGGAACGCCCGTTTCGCTTGCGCGTTCCGTCTCGCAGAGGAGGAACATGCCATGAGACTCAGAAGCGTTCTGTTTGCTGCATTGCTGCTCGCCCCGACGGCCGCACTGGCCGCGCCGGGCATCGTCACCGTCTCGACCGGTCTGCGTGCCGGGCCGGGCGCGGGCTTTCCCCTGGTCGATCGCATCCCCGGCGGCGCCCGCGTCAACATCCATGGCTGCCTGCGCGGCAATGCCTGGTGCGACGTGAGCTTCTCCGACGATCGCGGCTGGGTATCCTCGCAATATCTCGAATATCTCTACCGCAATCACTACGTCTATCTCCCCGACTATGTCGACGAGATCGACGTGCCAGTCGTGCCCTTCGTGCTGACCTCGTACTGGTCGAGCTATTATGCGGGACGCCCCTGGTACCGCCGCCACGCTTACTGGAATAATTACTGGATCTCGCACGAGCGCTTTGCGACGCGGATGACGCTCGACCCGGGCGCAGCCCGTATCGGTCGTGCAGCGACGCGTGACGCAGCAATTGCGCTGGAACGTGAAGGCGTGCGTGGCAAGGGTGCCGCCGCGATCTCGGGGCGTGACGCTACGACCTCACGGCACGATGCCGCGATTGCCACCCGCGACGCCGCGATCGCAAGGCGCGACGCTGCGATCGCAAGGCGCGACGCTGCGATCGGAAGGGGCGACGCTGCGATCACGAAGCGTGATGCGGCGATCACGAAACGCGACGCTGCAGTAACGGCCGACCGGACGCGCGTCGGCCGTAGCGAGCGCATCGCGCATGAGCGGGCCAATGTGCAGAGCCGCAATCCGCGCGATGCACAGGCGCGCATGATGCACGAGCAAGCTGCAAGCCGCGCCGCCGTCCGTGCCCAACCGATGGCGCGTGCGCATGAAGCGCCGCGCGTGTCGGCTGCACCTGCCGCACGGCCCGCGACGCCGCACGTGGCGCAGCCGAATGTGAGTCATGGTGCGCCGATGAATGCGCGCGCGCAGATGCCGGCACCGCGCGCGACCGCGCCTGCCATGCCGCATCCCGGCGGCGGTGGCGCTCCGCACGTCAATGCCGCGCCACGTGCGGGTGGCGCCCCGGCCGGCGGTCCCGGCGACGGTCACCAGAAGCACTAAAGCATGATCCGGAAAAGTGCGAAGCGGTTTTCCGGAAAGATCATGCGTAAACAACAAGCTGAAGCGCGATGACGATTCATCCAAATCTCATCGCGCTTCAGCCTTCCCTGGAAAGCCCGGCCCTCGCGCCGGGCTTTCTGCTTGGCGGGCCGCTCAAGTTCCGTGCGCGTACAATTTAAGAAAGTTCTTCGCGGACAGATTTCATCGATCGTAATATGTCTACCCAAAGCTGTAGTCATCCACTCGGGGCAGCGGGGCACCGGAGGATGATGATGAGACAGAGCCAAGCGGAGACGCGCCGTCAGCAAAATGTCGCAAAGCGGTCGATGACCAAGGAGGCCAAGCAGCTGGCCGGCCTGATCGCCGGATTGCGCAAATCTCTCGAAGCGATCCACAAGGAACGGGCGAGCGCGAAGCTCACCGGCGCCGAGATGGGTTTGCTCGACGAGCGTCGCAACAATCTGCTGCTCACCATTGCAGCCCTCGATGACCGCCTCTCGGCGGTGCAGGGCCTGATCAATCTCGGCCGTCCCCATATTATCCGCGTGCACTAGCACTACTTTGGCAGATTGTGTTTTCGCCGCTGTTTTTCACGGATTTGCCTTCGGCAATATGGGCAATGCTGAGACGGCGGCCGAAGGATGAGATCGACGATGGCGTGACGTACGGCTGGCATGGTTGGCTGAGGCGGAGGCCCGTAGATTCTTTTTTTTCCGCCCCGCGTGTGCGAGGCGACGATGTTGCAGGAAGGCGTAGGCAATCATTGTCATCAGGGCGTGGCGATGAAGACCTTGCCATGATCGCCCTTCGAAGTGATCAAGTCCAAGTTCCTCCTTCAACTGCTGATGCGCCTGCTCACAAATCCACCGTGCCTTGATGGTGGCGGCCAGCGTGCGCAGATCCGTCGCCGCCGGAAGATTGGCCAGATAGTATTTCTTCTCCCCGGACGCACGTTGCTCGCCAATGAGCCAGGCTTCGTCGCCCGGGAGATGCTGCTGACCTTTATCCCATATCCGCTGCGGAGGGCCGTCGGCGGTCCGGACACGGACCGCAGCAAATTGGGCTTTAAGCCGACCTTTCGTCCCGCTACGCCAACTCACGGTTTTCCATTTGGCGCCGGCCAGCATTTGCTCGGCCGCAATTGATAAGATATCGGGCACGTGGTGCTTTCGTGGTTTGCCGCGGGCTTTGGTAATCGGCCAAATGAGCTTCACATCGACCGGATACACTTTCAGGTGCCGCGGGATTCCGACAGCCCAGACCAGCCCGCGCTCTGTTAGCCCTTGTCGAAACGGTGCGCTGAGGCCGTATCCTGCATCCGCCAGCACATATCCAAAGCGCACGTTGGCTGCTATCGCGCGGTCAATCTCGGCCAAAGCAATCTCCGGCTTGGACCGTGGCGTTCGATGTTCGACTGGCACGCGAGCGCGCTTCAAACGAGATTCGTCGCTTGTCCAACTGTCAGGCAGAAAGAGACGTAACGCGACCATCACGGGTACTTCGCCGCGCGCAAGCGTCAAAGACACCAGTGTTTGGCAATTTGCCGTTTTACCGAGAGCCGAGGCGTATTGAGCCGCAACACCGACCGAGCGCTCACCCTTCTTGGGAAGTGAGGTGTCATCAATAACCAGCACCGCATCCCTGCCGCCGACAAGTCGGTCCGCCTGGTTGAGCAACTCTGTCTCCAGCGGCGTCGCGTCCCAGACACCGTCCGCAATGAAATGGTGCAACTGGTCGTAGGTGCTGGTGGCAAGGCGTTCCGCCATCGGCTGAACGCTCTTACGATCGCCGGGACCGATCAATCCCGCAACATACAGAGGACACATCCGCTGCCGGGTCTTATGACCCAGTCGGTCCAAGAACGGCATCAGCCAGCGTTCGAGTTCGTCTTCCCATCCCGGCATGGTCAGCCCTCCAAGAGCCGACCACCCATGAATCATTGAAAAATTGATTCGGGAATCCTATAAAACGCGCCAAAATCAACAATCTGCCAAAGTAGTGCTAGGGTCCGGACTCAATTGATCCACCAAGTAACGGCGGCGACCAAGAGGATGGCCGAGAGGAAGTTGTCGGCTCGCTTGTCGTAGCGGGTCGCAATCCGCCTGAAGTCCTTGAGGCGGCAAAACATGCGTTCGATGAGATTGCGTCCTTTGTAGGCCTTCACGTCGTACCGGTGCGGATGCTTGCGAGTTGGGTTGGGCGGAATTACTGCCTTTATTCCGCGCTCGGCCAACCACTCACGCAGGCTATTGGCGTCATAGGCCCTGTCAGCAAGCAATCGTCGAGCAGGAGAGACGGCAGGCAGCAGATCGCGCGCCGCCGTGAGGTCATGGCAGTTGCCAGGCGTGATCACGAAGGCGATCGGACGTCCATAATCCTCGGTCAGCGCGTGGATTTTGGTGGTGCGTCCGCCTCGCGAGCGGCCGACCGCCTGCTGGAAGTCCCCCTTTTGCGCCCGCCGCCGAGCGGTGGGCTTTGATGTGGGTCGCGTCGATGGACATTGTCCCGACCCGGCCGGTTGAGCCAGTCAAGGCGTAGAAAATATTGCCCCACACGCCTTGGCGGCTCCAGCGATTGAAGCGGTTATAGATGGTCGTGTAGGGGCCGTAATCTGCCGGGCAGTCTCGCCAGCGTGCGCCCGATCGCAGCATGTGGAGGATCCCGCTGATCACGCGTCGGTCATCCACGCGATGGGCGCCGCGCCGCCCACGTGGCAACAGCGGTTCAATCCGCTTCCACTCCGCCTCACTCAGCCAATATAGCTTTTGCCCCATCAAGCCCCCCTTCGACTCGGAGGTCTTGAATCACAACTCCGCCTCAGCGGGAATCCCTATTGAGTACAGACCCTAACACTACTTTGGCAGATTGTTGATTTTGGCGCGTTTTATAGGATTCCCGAATCAATTTTTCAATGATTCATGGGTGGTCGGCTCTTGGAGGGCTGACCATGCCGGGATGGGAAGACGAACTCGAACGCTGGCTGATGCCGTTCTTGGACCGACTGGGTCATAAGACCCGGCAGCGGATGTGTCCTCTGTATGTTGCGGGATTGATCGGTCCCGGCGATCGTAAGAGCGTTCAGCCGATGGCGGAACGCCTTGCCACCAGCACCTACGACCAGTTGCACCATTTCATTGCGGACGGTGTCTGGGACGCGACGCCGCTGGAGACAGAGTTGCTCAACCAGGCGGACCGACTTGTCGGCGGCAGGGATGCGGTGCTGGTTATTGATGACACCTCACTTCCCAAGAAGGGTGAGCGCTCGGTCGGTGTTGCGGCTCAATACGCCTCGGCTCTCGGTAAAACGGCAAATTGCCAAACACTGGTGTCTTTGACGCTTGCGCGCGGCGAAGTACCCGTGATGGTCGCGTTACGTCTCTTTCTGCCTGACAGTTGGACAAGCGACGAATCTCGTTTGAAGCGCGCTCGCGTGCCAGTCGAACATCGAACGCCACGGTCCAAGCCGGAGATTGCTTTGGCCGAGATTGACCGCGCGATAGCAGCCAACGTGCGCTTTGGATATGTGCTGGCGGATGCAGGATACGGCCTCAGCGCACCGTTTCGACAAGGGCTAACAGAGCGCGGGCTGGTCTGGGCTGTCGGAATCCCGCGGCACCTGAAAGTGTATCCGGTCGATGTGAAGCTCATTTGGCCGATTACCAAAGCCCGCGGCAAACCACGAAAGCACCACGTGCCCGATATCTTATCAATTGCGGCCGAGCAAATGCTGGCCGGCGCCAAATGGAAAACCGTGAGTTGGCGTAGCGGGACGAAAGGTCGGCTTAAAGCCCAATTTGCTGCGGTCCGTGTCCGGACCGCCGACGGCCCTCCGCAGCGGATATGGGATAAAGGTCAGCAGCATCTCCCAGGCGACGAAGCCTGGCTCATTGGCGAGCAACGTGCGTCCGGGGAGAAGAAATACTATCTGGCCAATCTTCCGGCGGCGACGGATCTGCGCACGCTGGCCGCCACCATCAAGGCACGGTGGATTTGTGAGCAGGCGCATCAGCAGTTGAAGGAGGAACTTGGACTTGATCACTTCGAAGGGCGATCATGGCAAGGTCTTCATCGCCACG
This sequence comes from Bradyrhizobium vignae, assembly GCF_900324035.1. Lineage (NCBI taxonomy): Bacteria > Pseudomonadati > Pseudomonadota > Alphaproteobacteria > Hyphomicrobiales > Nitrobacteraceae > Bradyrhizobium > Bradyrhizobium vignae. Next base: position 4,421,441 of record NZ_LS398110.1, on the reverse strand, counting down.
CCCTGATGACAATGATTGCCTACGCCTTCCTGCAACATCGTCGCCTCGCACACGCGGGGCGGAAAAAAAAGAATCTACGGGCCTCCGCCTCAGCCAACCATGCCAGCCGTACGTCACGCCATCGTCGATCTCATCCTTCGGCCGCCGTCTCAGCATTGCCCATATTGCCGAAGGCAAATCCGTGAAAAACAGCGGCGAAAACACAATCTGCCAAAGTAGTGCTAAAGCGCGATGAGATTTGGATGAATCGTCATCGCGCTTTAGCTTGTTGTTTACGCATGATCTTTCCGGAAAACCGCTTCGCACTTTTCCGGATCATGCTTTAGCGCCGATCCGAACAGCAGGATCGGCTCCGTTGCCGATGGTACGGGGCCGGCCATACTGCCTGCGGATGGCATCAAATTGCCACGCTCCCGGCGAATTGCCGCCAAAGCCCGCTGCCACGAGGAGGCCGGGTGCAGGGCGACGCAAGGGGATGCGAATTGGCCTACAAGATGGTCGCAGAACGCGACAACGAGAAGTACAGTTTCGCCCGCGAGAGCCGGCTGCTCATCGTGGCGAAGGCGAAAGTGTGGGCGAGCGAGGGCTGGCGGGTCGTCATTACCGACCAGGACGGCAAGGCCTACGCGCCGCCCGAATTCGATCAGCCGTCGGCCGCGTGATCGCACGCCGGGCGAGGGGGACCACATTTGACGTCGCTGTTTCGACCGGGACGCGACTTGACCGCGCTCTTGATGATTCTTGCAGCCGCAGTGCTGACGGCGACGGCCGCCGTCGCGCAAAATCTCGACGCCGGCAAATCGCCCGCGAAGATCTTCGCTGAAGGCTGCGCGACCTGCCACCGCAGCCCACGCGGCCTTGCCAAGGGCCGCTTCAGCCTGACGCTGTCCTGGTTCCTGAGGGATCATTACGCAACCAGCTCCGACTCGGCCAAGGCACTTGCCGCCTATCTCGAGTCGGTTGATGAGCCGCCGCCCCGGGGTTCGGGCAAGCCCGGTGCAAAGGCGCCCCGTTCGGCGCCGCGTCCGCCCAAGCCGGTGCAGAGCCAATAACGGCGCGCCGTGGCATTCCGGCATCAACGCATCGTGGTCTCCGAGAACAGGTTGATGATCACGACCCCTGATACGATCAGCGCGATGCCGACGAAGGCTGCAGCGTCCAGTATCTGGCGGAACAGCACGAATGAAACGGTGGCGGTCAGGATGATGCCGACCCCGCCCCAGATCGCATAGGCGATGCTCAACGGGATGACCCGGATCGCCACCGACAGCGCGTAGAACGAGGCGGCGTAGAACAGCACCATCGCCAGCGTCGGCCAGGGACGGGTGAATTGCGCGGACTGCTGCAGCAACGCCGACGCCGTGACCTCGAACACGATGGCAAGGGCGAGAGCTGCGTAGGCATTGAAGGCGGAGGTCATGAGCCCGAGCCCATATCATGTGTCAGTGACGAACCTGCGACATGATGCGGACGCCAGCATGTAGAGCAGCGCTCCGGTCTCGCGCGAGACCGCGAGCGGTGCCTCCTTCAGGCGTCCATAGAGATCGCGATATTCGGTCTTGCTCCGCATCATTCGGTCCCGGTCTGCGTCGGACAGATCCGCAACAGCGGCTTCCGTTGCGTCGCTTGCAGCCTCGGCTTCGCCGAACAGGCGATCCAGCAGCGGCGCAAGCGATGCGATGGTCGGGGTGGTCGTTCGAAGTCTCCAGAGTTGATGAGCAGACGGCCTGGCCGATATGTTCTGCGCCTATCTCGATGAGCTTGCACGCCGCTGAAGCGCGAGACCGCGGGCCTGCTGCTCTTGCCACACTCAACGTTTGACTCTACGGACCTATCTCATGCTCGTCATCTCCATTCAGAGCCAGGTGGTCCACGGCCATGTCGGCAACAGCGCGGCTGCCTACGCCATTCAGGCGGAGGGCGTGAACGTTGCGGCGGTGCCGACGACGCTGCTGTCCAACCATCCGCGCTATCCGAGCCTGCGCGGCCGGGTGCTGGAGACCGAGCTCATCGCGGATCTCCTGAAGGGCGTGGAGGAGCGCGGTCTCGTCGACGAGGCGGCCGTGCTCGTAACCGGCTATCTCGGCTCGCCCGCCAATGCCGCCGTGATCGCCGATTTCGTCGAGCGGGCGCGCACGCGCAATGCGAAGCTCGTCTATCTCTGCGATCCCGTGATCGGCGATGACGGCCGCGTCTATGTCGCGGACGGCATTTTGGACGTTGTCCGGCACCGGCTGCTGCCGGCGGCGAACCTCACGACACCGAACCAGTTCGAGCTCGAGCTGCTCTCGGGAGTGACGACTGCCGATGCCCAAGGCCTCAGCGCGGCTTGCGCGGTACTGGCAGGGGCAGGCCGTACCGACGTCGTCGCCACCGGCTGCACCCTCGCTGACACGGCGGCGGGGCAGGTCGAGACGATCCTGTGCGCCGGCGGGCGATTGTCGCGCTTTGCAACACTGCGCCTGCCGATCCGTCCCTACGGCACCGGTGACCTCCTCACCGGGCTGATTGCGGCGCATCTGGCCAAGGGCGAAGCGATGGAGTCGGCCGTACGGCTTGCGGTCGACACGATCTTTGCGGTGCTGGTGCGCACGCAGGAAGCCGGCTCGGCCGAGATGCGGCTCGTGCCGTTGCCGAGAACGCCGCGCAAGCCGTAGCCGGTCAGGTTGCGCGCTTGGTCGCGGATTGCGCCGATTTCTGCGGTTTGGCCGAGCTCTTCTGCTCGCGCGCGGCGTGGGCCTTTGGCGGCTTGGCGCTGGCCACGGCCCGCAGCTTCTTCGGCTTGGCGCTTGCAACGTCCTTGCGATCGGCGGTGCCACGCTTCGAGATGTATTCCTGGCCGTCGATCGGGCCGACATGCGGCGGATCGCGGTCGAGATAGGGGCGACCGATGCCGAACGCCTTGCCGTTGGCGTCGACCCACTTCCACAGGATCTCGGTCGAGACCCAGCGCTGCGCGCGGTCATTGCCTTGGGTGCTGACGATGTCAGCCGCCATGCCGTGGCCGTAGCCGCCACGGCTGCTGCCGCCGTGATAGGAGCGGTCGGAGGCGGCCTTCAGGCCGCTCGCGATCGACTGGCGGTAATCGTCGCGAAATGCGCTGGTGATGCCCGGCGACAGGCCGGCGGCTTCGGCTGCGAGCAGTGTGCGGAACAGCTTCTGCTTGAAGCTCTTGTCCATGCCGCCGATGACGTAGTCCATCATCGACATGCCGGCGCGCTCGGCCGCCTTCGGATCTTTCCAGCCGAAGTCCTGATCGACCAGCTTCGTGAAGCTGCGCATCACCGTGACGGTCTTGCCCCTGCGCTTGATGGTGACGGCGCGCCGCTCCTGAACCTTGATCGTGTCCTCTTTCGGGGTGCGCTGATAGAGCGTCCAGAGGTAGCGGTCGATACAGGCATCGATGACGAAGCATTCGTCGAGCACGGTGACGGTGTCGGCAGGCGGCGACACGTTGCTGGCAGGCGCGACGGGGCCACCCGCAACCGCGGCGGGGGACAGTGCGTCCGTCGTCACGATCTCGGTGGGATCGGCGGATGCGAGCTTGACGGGCTCCGGCGCAGGGGCAGCCGCGCTGGCGATGGGCTCCGGTTCAGGCGAAGTCTGCGGCGCGGGCGCTGCCTCCGTCGGCAGGATCAGCACAGGGTCGGCCGAAGCGAGCTCGACGGCGAAGGCGGGCTCCTCGGGCGTTGTCGGCGCTGTCGCTGCCGCGGCAGGCGCCGCAGCGACGGCGGCGATCTCGGCGGTCAGGGCGATGCCGTCCTCGATCGTCGCAGCGTGCGGCACGTCGGCGAGGTCGAGGCGGCCGAAGTCCTTGACGTGCGGGACGGCAGCCGCATTGGCGCCGCTGTTCTCGATGAGGGCGGGGACATGGGCGGAGAGAGACAACGCCAGCCAGCCCGCGAGAACGGCCGAGGGACACGACAGTGCCACCAGAAGAGACCGCCGATCGTTCATGATCCCTGCCTCCGAACGGTTCTGTTCGAACCATCCTGTCCGAACAGTCATGATGCAAACAGTCTTGACGAAAACAGTCTTGACGAAAACAGTCTTGACGGAAAGGCACGCAGCGCCTCGATTGTTCGGGCTCCGGGGTGGCGGCGCAATGGCGCAAATCGGTGGATGCAGGCTTTTCGAGACGGGTGTTGCCGAGGTGCAACGCGGGTTCCATCATGGTTCCAGCAACGCATCGGCGCGAAATCGACTGCAAATGCAGCATTGTCATCTACTTGCAGCGAATGCATTTACGCAATCTTGGATTGTGGCCGTGCAGTTCCGTCAGTCCGCAATCTCCGGTTGTTATGGTGCTGATCGCAGCTGGAATCGCGCTCGCCATCATCGAGATCATCTACGCTCTCGGCACCAATCTGGTCGCAAGGCTGCAAATCGCTGGCGATGGCGTTGAAGCAAGGGATCTCTATTGTCCCTTTCGTATCCAGAACGCGCAGCGTACCTTTTGCTTCGCTGCGCTGCCGAAACTTTGCGGCGGCTGGAGCGTTGGAGGCGCCATGACACATTCCTCGCTTCGTCCCATGGACAACTTCGATCCCACCGAGCCCGCCATCCTCCACGATCGCCTTTCGGACACGATCATCACCTGGACCGCCGATCAGGCAGACGACTACCGGCGTGCCAGTCGGCGCGGCACGGATGGAACCGTGGCCTGGAAGACTTACCTCTTCGATGGCTGGGGCAATGTGCTCGGTGGCTGAGCACCGCCCGTGGAAGCGCCATGTCGCAGCCGGTGTGATTCGTCCAAGGCCTTGTACGCATTAGGCATATCGTCATGCGTCGGGCGCGCTGTTGCGATGCAGCAATGTATGTCGCGCTGCAGCAAAACGCGCCTAAATATGCTCCGACTCTTACCTTTGGAGCACCATCAATGAACAAGAAGATTTTGTCGATCGCCGCCGCCATCCTGACGATCGCGGGCGGCACGGCCGCCGTCGCCGCCGAGCTGCCGATCTATGAGGCCAACGGCTTCCCGGTCTCCCCGCTGCAGGTGCGCGTGCTCGGTGCTGCGCATGTCGAGCAGAAGGTCGCAGCGCCCAGCACGGTCGCCTCGGTCCATCAGGCGAAGGTGCTGAGCCCACGCAAGGTGAAGACCGCCGATGTCACCAGGGGCGCGGCCCGCTAAGCTGATATCGCAAAAAGGCAGGTGGGTTCCGCGGAGAGGCGGAATCCACTGCTTCACTTTGGTTCTTCCATTTCCACGTCGCCCGCGCGCCGCGCGTGCCTCGATCTCAGCGTGGAATTTTTCTGAGCGATCTTCGGCAGCGTGGCAAGCCTTCGGCGCGCACCCGCCGCCGTGAGAAGCGGGCGTCGTAGCGGGGACGCGCCAGCGCGAGCTACGCCTTCCTCACGAACTCCGATTTCAGATTCATCGCACCGATGCCGTCGATCTTGCAGGCGATGTTGTGGCCGTCGCTGGCATCCTGCAGGCGGATGTTGCGCACCTTGGTGCCGCCTTTGACGACCGAGGACGAGCCCTTGATCTTGAGATCCTTGATCACGATGACGCTGTCACCGTCGGCGAGCACATTGCCGTTGGCATCGCGCACGCCCGCATCCTGCGCCGTGTCTGCGGCCGCTTCCGCCTCGCCGCTCCATTCATGGCCGCATTCCGGGCAGACCCAGAGACCGCGGTCCTGGTAGGCGTGCTCGGAGTTGCAGGCCGGGCATTTCATCGTGTCGGACATGAATGGTCTCGTCTCGCGGTTCGTTCGCGGCGCGACCGTAGAGGCCGGGACCGGGAAAGCAAGGAAAAGCTGCGAACGGCGCGGGCCGGCCTTGCCTGCCGGTGCGATGTCACCGAAAATGCGCGACGAAGATCACGTACAGCCAACCCAGGATGCCGTGGATGATCGCCCACAGAATCGAATGGTTGTTGATTTCGGCGATACCGAATTACGTTTGCTCCGGTCGGGAAAAACAGTGGCATGATGCCATGATGGCGCTCGTCCGTTGGCGAGGAGCTTTGCGCGTCACCCGGATGTAGCGTCAGCGTAATTCGGGCCCGGAGGTGCGGCACCAACCCGGATTACGCTGACGCTCCATACGGGCTACGCTCGCTTCGCAACTTGCGACGAGCCCGCCATGAGCTTCCTCCTCAACATCGATGTCCCGGACGTAGGCAAAGCCACGACGTTCTACACCGAAGCCTTCGGCCTGACGGTCGGCCGCCGCTTCGGCGCCGATTTCGTCGAGCTGCTCGGCTGGCCGGCGCCGGTCTATCTCTTGACCAAGCAGGCCGGCACAATCGGCGCCGGCCGCGACCGCCGCCGCTACGAGCGGCACTGGACGCCCGTTCATATCGACGTCGTCGTCGACGATGTCGACGCTGCCCTCGCGCGTGCGCTCGGCGCGGGTGCGATCCTGGAGGTGCCCCCGCGCGATACGCCCTATGGGCGGATCGCGATGCTGGCCGATCCGTTCGGGCATGGATTCTGTCTGCTGGCGTTCAGCGCACAGGGATATGACGCATTGCTTGGGGATTCGTAGTTGGGGCTACGACCGCTGGCGGACAGCAAGCTACAATCGGAGCGACATGCCAAAGAAACTGAAGACCTACCAGACCTCGCTCGGCTTCTACGATCAGGCGATCGCCGCACCCTCGATGAAGGCGGCGCTTCAGGCCTGGGGCGCCAGCTCCAATCTGTTCCATCAGGGCGTCGCCAAGGAGACCGACGACCCCGACATCGTCGCGGCGACGATGGCGAAGCCGGGGGTCGTGCTCAGGCGCCCGGTCGGCTCTGACGGCCCGTTCACTGAGAGCGCGGAGCTGCCGGCCGATCTCGGCGAGGGCGAGGGCAAGCCCAGACGCAGGTCCAAGCGTCCGGCCAAGACCGCAAAGAAAACATCCCGCAAGATCGACGATCAGGCCGCGCGCAAGGCCGCCGCGGCATTCGAGAAGGAGGAGCGGCGGCGCGAGGCCGAGCGTCGCAAGGAGGAGGCCGCCCGCGCCAGGGAGCGCGCGCGGCGGCAGCAGGCCGTCGCCGCAGCCGAGGCAGCGCTCGACGTGGCAAGGCGGGAGCACGAAGCGCGGGCGGAGAAGATCGAATCCGAGCGCGCCGCGCTCGACGAGCGCGCCGAGGCCGAGCAGGGAAGATGGGACAAGCAGAGAAGGAAATTGGAAGAGGCCCTGCGCCGCGCGCGCGAGTGACCAGCGCAGCGTAATCCGGGGCGATCGTGCAACGACGCAAACGCTGGTCCCGGATTTCGCTTTCGCTCCGTCCGGGCTACGCGCTCTTCGCCGATAAGGTCGCGCGGAAGCAATTCCTTTACCATGGCTTTCGCTGTCGATTGGAAGCTTAGCGGTTAGGCCAAAATTCTGCGGTATCCTCGCCCCGATTATGCGTCGGATGTGTTCTTACGCCGCCGCAAGTCCACGGGAGCTGTCATGAGCGATCATCGCGCCGCAATCAGGCACCACACGCTGAGGACCGGCATCGTCGAATTCGACAACGGCAGCGGCAGCACCGTCAGCGTGCCCTGCACGATCCGTGATGTCTCCGGCACCGGCGCACGCCTGGAGCTCAACTCGTCGCTCTGGGTCGCCGAGCAGTTCATGCTGATCTTCTCAAGCGGCCTGCGCAAGGACTGCCGCGTCGCCTGGCGCAAGGCCCGGCTGATCGGCAGCGCGTTCGCGGACGGTTATGCGAGCGCGGACGAGCAGGCGGTGATGATGACGGTGGGGAGCAGGCCCGGCACCGGCTCGGCATCGGCGCGCGCGTCAAGGCTGCGCGCGAGACCCGCGGCTACACCGAGGCGCAGCTCGCCGAGCACATCGGCGTCACGCCCGGCTTCCTGGCGCAAGCCGAGCAGGGCGAGGCGAACATTCCGCTCTACAAGCTGATGCACATCGCGGATTTGTTGATGTTCAGTCTCGACGGGCTGGTGGCCGGCGCGGCGCCTGAAGACGTCGGCGCGGCGTGAGTCCTCGCACGCTCGCTGTCAGACTCTCCGTCATTGCGAGCAAGGCGAAGCAATCCAGTGTGCTTTCCGCCGCGACAGTCTGGATTGCTTCGTCGCATCAGCGCAAAATTGCTACGCGATTTTGTCGCGAGCTCCTCGCAATGCGTTGGAGAGGGGGCGAAGGCCGACAACGGGCATTCATGCAATATCCAGCGCGAATTCGCTTGCCTTGCTTTGCACCCCTGTTGCACTCTCTTGGCGAAGGAGACCAACGCATGAATAAGACCATCGCGTGTGCGATCGGAACGGCGCTGGTGCTGGGCAGCCTTGGAATATCAGGTGCTGAAGCCCGGACGCGGAAGGCTGTCGTCGTTCGTGAGCCGCAGCAGCGGCTGATCGTCACGGCGCCGGTGCTCCGGCCGACGCCGTGGGATTACAATATTGTTCCACGATATCGTTATCGTCCTGAAGACGACCGGGTCGATCCCTATGGTCCGCCGCTAGTGCCGTCGTACGTTCGCTATGAGGGATGGCGGTGGCCGTATTGGTGGTGAGTAACCATCACGGCTGCGGCATGTGGTGATCGACCGACGCCACACGTCAAACCGAGCAGCTTGCTGTCGGCGCAAAGCGCCGATGGAGGCCCTGTGCGTGCGGTACAGCCCTCGATTTGCCACGCTTCGATCCGGGCCAGGCTCGCTCAACCATTCATACGGACTGATTTAGAGGCCGAGTTCTTGCGCAATTACCGTCTTCACCAAACGTGACACGGGGAAGTTGAATTCCGATAAGCCATTACCTCTGCGTGCACCGTCCGCGATTGGGAAAAAATGGCAAAGCTGCGACTGTCAACAATACATCGGAGTAGAACGACACTTATCCCCGTAATAAACCCAATGCTGCTTGGGGTTCTGGGCGCGTATTGAGAGGATCAGTGATGGCAAGTGTCGAACAATTGCGCAGACGGGACGGTGTGAACTTGGTCCAACTCGAGGCGGACATTGCGTCGGTCCGTTCGGGAAGCCCTATTACTTCAATTGCTCTACCTGATTACGTCGAGCACACAGCGGGTGTGTCGCGCGTCGGCGCACTCAGTGCAGAGGCGGTCATTCGCGACTATGAGTCCGCTGCAAAAGAGATCGAGGCCATGGGCACCGAGTTGATCGACGCCGCGCAAAAATGCGAGGCGCTGACGGCCCAGGTTCATGATGCGATCGCCTTCATGCGAGAAACGGCGGCGGGGTATCGTGAAGAGGGACGGAAGATCTTCAAGCGCATCGAAGAATGCGCGCTGTTCACCGAGGACGTGCGCAAGACCTGCGAACAGGTCAAGCGCAGAATGACTGAGGTCTCGTTCGGCCCATCATCCGATGAGGAGCTTGCGCCGCAAGAGCCCGAGCTGACCGGGATCGCCGCCAAGGTGACGATGAGCGAGATGCCATGAGGCGGACGTAGAGCGTAGCTCGTTCGTAGATCCTACGGGTGAGTTGGTGGTCGTCAACTCAACTTACCTCTGACCACCGTCACCCATAGGATCTACGCTCGTTTGCTAACCGCGGTCATCCGCGGCAAGCCGCTGTCGCCGGCGCAGGCGCGAACGCCGGTGACATTGCGGTCGAGGTACATCGGGTCAGTAGGTGGGTTAGCTCGCGGCTGCGCCAAGTCCGCGAGCGTAACCCATCATTGTTTATCACCCGAGACACGAAAGAGGTGGGTTACGCCCTCAAGGCCGCAGCTCCGCGGTCGTCGCCCCGGGTCCTTGCTCAAAACAACCCTCGGCTGTACGCTGCACCGCAGAAGAGTGCATTTTGCGGGAATGGATCGGCTGAAATGACCGTGGTTGAGAGCGTGGCGTCCGAGCAGCTTTCGGAGCGGAAAATGCCCCCGGGCGTGCTCACCGAAGGCCCGGTGGTCGACGCCAAGTTTCGCGATTCCTACATCTCCTTCGCCATCATGATCGGCGGTTCGGTCGCGGCGCTGGTCTGGGCCTTCTGGCAAGGCATCGGCCGGGTGGAGCTTTCCGTCTTCGCCGGCACCTTCGTGCTGTCCACGATCGGGATCGGCTTCATGCATCGCTACTTCGTGCACCGCAGCTTTCGCTGCGGTCCGGTGATGCGGACGATCTTCGCCGCGCTCGCGACCATGGCCGTGCAGGGCTCGATCCTGAAATGGGTGAGCAACCACCGGCGGCACCATCTTCACTCCGACAGGCCCGGCGACGTCCACAGCCCCTATTACGACGGCGCCGGCAACCCCTACACCAGCTTCGCCAAGGGCATGTCGCATGCGCAGGGCGGCTGGGTGTGGGACCGCGAGACCACAGATGCTACCTACTACGCCAAGGACATCCTGGCCGATCCGATCGCGATGTTCTTCACCAGGACGCGCTGGTACTGGTACGCGCTGTCGGCGCTGATCATTCCCGCCGCCATCGGCTACGCCTTTGGCGGCGTGCACACGATGATCGGCTGCATCCTGTTCTCCGGCCTGTTCCGCAGCTACCTCATGACCATGGCCACCTCACTGGTGAACTCGGTCTGCCACAGCGACGGCCGCTACGGCTACCGCCGCTTCGAGACCAACGACGGCACGACAAACGAGCTGGTGACGACGCTGCTGACGTTCGGCGAAGGGCTGCACAACAACCATCACCGGTTTCCGCGGGATGCGTATCTGTCGCATGCGTGGTACGAGGTCGATATTAATGGGTTGATTATTCTGGGGCTGGGGAAGCTCGGGCTAGTGCAGGATATTTTTGGCGTCGGCAAGCGTCAGCAAACGTCGGATGCGGAGCAGGGTGGGGCGGAGGCTGTCGCCGTGCAGAACGCATTTGACGGCGTCGCAGAAGACCTTCGCTCGGCTGGACGGTAGACTTGCGCGACTAACGCCGTCCATCGAGGGCGAGCCGAAGCCGCAGCTCGTCAGGCGTCAAACCCGATCGCGCGTGCGAGAAGCAAGCCGGCGCCTTGCGGGCTCACCAATCCGGACCGCCGTAATAAGGGTCGGCCATATAGGGCGGCGGCATCCAGGGGCCTCGCGGCGGCGGCCTGGGCCGCCGTGGAGCGGCGTCTGGTACGTGCGCCCGGGCGCGCGCAGCCGCATCGTTGCTCACCACGCTGCGCACGACGGGCTTGGCGCCTGCAGAGGCGGATGACGCCGATGACGCGCTCAGTTGCGTTTGCAGCGCCTGGACCTGGGCGGCGAGGCGCGCATTGTCCGCCGCATCCTTCGCCTGCGCGGCCTTGAGCTGCTCGATGGTGTCGGCCTGGTCGCGCAGGGCCTGTTCGCCGCGGCTCTTCAGCTGCTCGAGCTTGCCGGTGATGTTCGCAAGCTCGCTCGTGATGGCCTTGAGCGATTGCGCGAGCTCGGACGATGACGGCTCGGCCACCGTGGCGGCAGACTTCGGAGCGCTTTCCGAGTCCTTGGGCCCCGGCAGCGCAGGCACCGGGCTCGGCTCATCCGCAGCCGCCAGCAGCACCGTCGACGGCTGCGCCGGAGTTTCCGCCGCAGACTCTTGCGGCGAGCTGCTCGCGGCCGGCGGAGCCCAGCGCGCCATGATCGACTTGCCGATCGATATGGCCTCGTCGCCATATTGCGAAGCGACGGCGGCACCGAGCAGGCCGATCGCCAGCACGAGAATAGCCAAAGCGCGCATCATGGCCCTGTCTCCCTTCAGGCCCTGATCGCGAGGCTTGGTGTTTAGAGGCTTGGTGTTTAGAGGCTTGGCATCAGCCGCCGCCGCCTTGTTTGCGGAAGTGGTGGCTGCCGTCGCGGCGGCGCTTGCGTGCGAGGTCCGCGGAGCTTCGCTGTTGCGTTCCATTCCGGAAACCAGCCGGTCCAACCGCGCAAGCTCTTCTTCTGCGCTCTTGATCCGGTCGTAGGCCCGCGCCAGCCCACCGTCGACGCGCGCCGCATCCGGCTTGGCGGTATCAGGCTTGGCGGTATCAGGCTTGGCGGTATCAGGCTTGGCGGTATCAGGCTTGGCATTATCAGTCTTGGCGGTATCAGGCTTGGCGTCATCGGTCTTGCCGGTATCAGGTTTATGGTCGTTCGTGTCAGGCATCGATGCGCTCTCCATCCGGTCGGGGGTCAATGGGAGGCAGTCCGATCACTGGAAGGATAGGTCTCGCCGCCATCAGACACAACGCGTGCGCAAAGGAGAAATTATGGCAGGCCCGGCACACGATGCGCGACATCGCGCTGTCGCGCGATCGCTTTGAATCTTCCGGCGCTGAAACAGCCGGGGGCTGCTTCCCCAGGCATCCCTGCGACGTGCTATGCTGTCGCGGGAGGAATCGCAATGAGGATCCCTACGGCGATACTCGCCCTGCTCCTTTCAAGTCCGGCCGCCGCCCAGGAGTGCCAGACATGCTCAATGGCCGACGCCTGCATGAAGGAATACGCCAAGACGACGTCGGAGGCCCAACGGGCCACGAAGCAAGGCATCCGGGATTGGAAGCAGAATCTGGACAGAAAGGCCTCTGCAGAATTGTCCAGCAGGGGCATCCTCGCATTGCAAGACGCCATGGAGGCACAGGTTCGTACGGAGCTGGAGCGCCTGAAGGAGTGCCTGGCGAAGATCAGGTAGGGTGCAAAGGAGGATCCGATGAAATCGCTTTTGCTGCTTACGGCGAGCGGTCCGCTGCTTGTTCTCACCTCGCATGAGTCCCTGAACGACCTGAAACTTCTTGGGGTGCTCAGGCAAAAAGGTATCGGCAAGTTTGTCGCGTTCGAGGTTCCCTTGTCGCTCGCCAGGGAGCGCTACGGTGGGCACTTTCAGGCGGTTGAAAGCAACCTGCACGAGACCGATGATTTGAGAGTGCTCGACTTCAATGGCCAGCGGGTGTTTCAGCTCTTTCGCTTCGAGGAGCTCGGCTCACCGATGCTGATCGAACAGTCGTGATCGGTTTTGCCTTGCGGCATGAGCTGTTTCGAAAAAGCCCATTCATTGCGTTGCGGCGGCGAAAGGACCAGTTGAGCAGCGCTGTTCTCGCCATGAACGTTCGCCGAGGGGAACGGGCGCTGGCTCATTCCGTTTTCCTTGGGGGGCTTGTCAGAGGAGGACAATATGAAGGCAAGGATCATCGCGCTCGCTGCTGCCGCTGTCATGGCTGCAGCGCCAGCCGTGTTTGCTCAGGGTGTATCGAGCAAGGCGCCAGGTCAGGAGATGCAGCAAATGGGTTCCCAGAAGGGCGAGCCGGGCGCTTCCAGCTACGCTCCCGGGCATAAGAAGAAGCATCACGCGATGCGCCACGTGAGGGCCTCGAAGAGCGCCAGCCCCGGCGCGTCGAGCTACGCTCCAGGTCAGACCACCGGCGCGAGCACGAGGCCGACCACCGGCTCGAAGTCAGGGTATTGAACTCCAGGCGGTCCTTAAGTTAAGTCCATGCACTGACTGGACATAACGGCCGGCCGGACGGAGCAGGTAGGATGTCGAGCGGAGCGAAGCCCATCAACGAGTGATGGGTTTCGCAAGGATACTGCTCATTCCCAGGGGCTTCCGGACCCGCAATGCGCAGCTGCCGTTAGTGACGCATCGCGCGGATTTCGAGCGTGGTCTGGGTGAGCCTGGCCACGAACCCCTCGAAATGCATGACCCTTTGTCTGGTCAATTGTTCATGCAACTCGGCGATCTTCTGGGATTCGGCGACAAACGAGTCGCACGCCTGTTTCGCGTACTCCATCTGAAGCTCAAACGCCTCGACGGGTGAACGCGCCATCGCGAGCTTTCCCAGGAAGTTCCAGGCTTGCTCAAGCGACGTCTTGATGTAGCCGCTATAGGCGTCGGCGATCGCCTGCGTGCTGGCCTGGAACGGTTCGACCGGTGCGACGGGCGGGCTTGCAGCGATCTCCATCCCGGAAGTCTCGTCCGGCAAGGCTGCAGCCGAAGGTACCTCCGCACTGATCTGTCGGCTCGGCTCTTGTTCTGTCTCTTGCCTGGTCTCCGCCGAGGCATCCGGCAATTGATGCGCCGCAGTTGCGCGTTGCCCGCCGGCCCCGGTCCGTTGTCCGGCCTTCTTCTTCCCGCCGCGCCGGCCGGATTTTCCCGTTGGCTTGTTTTCCGCCGCACTCAACATTGCAAATGGCTCCTGAATATCGATGAAGCCGCGAGCCTCCGCCGCGTTTGCGCTGAAATCGCGATTGTGGGCTGTCGCTTGCGTGGCGGCCATGTGGTGAGATTTTGCCGCTGCATTTTGATGCATCCGGCCAAAAAGCCGCTGATCCAGAAAGCTGCGGGATTGCCGTCGCGCGCTGGCACCGAAATTCTGGCGCCGACAATCAATAGCGGCCCCCGCTGCTCTTTTGCTGCGTGATCCAGTCCGACAATGTTTTCGGTGTCGATTTCGCAGTCCGGCCGGGCGATGCCTTCGGATTGTCGCGGGCACCTTTCGCCGGACGGGTGCGCGACGCTTCCGCTGCGCCAGCGCCCTTCAAGGCAGCCGTCGATGCCTCTGCGGCTTCCTTTTCCAATCGCAACTGTTTCAATCGCGCCATCTTGATGCGTTCTGCCTCGACTTCAGGTCCGTCGGCGAGCAGCGGCTTGTGTTGAGCAAGCTCCGCCGGGACCAGGACACCGATAATGGTTGTCTCGCCGAGGGCCTTGCAGGCTTCGAGCCGATGCAGTCCCTCGACCAGAACGAGGCGGTCTCCGTCGAGCCGAACGGAAATCGGGGCCTGTTGTCCGATCTCCAGAATACTTTCGGCGATCTCCCCGACGATCTCGGGCTTGATGGCTTTCTTCTGCTTCGTGGGAACGAAGATCTTCTCGATCGGGAAGCTTTCCGGTTTGGGCATGACTTCTACTCCGCTTCTACCGGGCCCGTCGGAACCCATGCCGGTGGGGTGGGGAGTTTAGGGGTGAAGCGTTCGACCGCAAAGGCAATTTCGGTGGCGGATTGACGAGCATCGAAGCCGGAACAAACTGCAATTTCGACAGGCCTAAGTAGCCGATCCGGCGATAGCAAACGAATTTAGTGCTTAGTGCACTTCACTGTAAGTTTAGGCTACAAGCAATTGCTCGGTATGAATTCGTTTGATCGGATGAACCTGTTCTGCAAACGCATGAAAGACGAACTTGGATACGAGCACGCTTTCGGATGGCCGATCTACAGTAGGGAACGTGGCGGGCGAGTGATGTATCACATGATCCACGCGACCGATCGTGGCGAGGGACGGAGATCATGAACCGCGCCTATCGAAATGCGCTTAAGGCGCGTGAGGATGCAAAACGCCTTCAGCGCGATCTCTCTCGTCTTTGGGGCTCCACCGGATCCGGTGAAAAACCCGCTCGGTCTTGAAGCCGTTTCGCTGGGACTACACAAAAAGGGCGGCCTTTCGGCCGCCCTTCGTGGATGCCCGAGGCAAGCCCAGGCATTACATCGTTGCGCGCGACCTACCTCCTCACGAGCACCCCGTCGTGCTGCCACACGTATCGCACTTCATGCAAGTCCCGTTCCGCACCAGCGTGAAGTTGCCGCACTCCGAGCACATCTCGCCCTCATAACCCTTGGCCTTGGCTTCGGCGCGACGCTCGGCCTTGGTGGGGGCGGCGGTGGCGGCGGTGCCGGCCTTGCTCCACTGCAGCTGCTCGAGCTTCTCCGTCGGAGACAGATCGTGCTGGACTTCCTGCTTCAGGGCGACGGCGCCTTCGATGGCGTCGCCGGCGCGGGCCGACGTGCCGTGCGAGGCCAGCGCGGTGACCTTGCTGCCGCCCGCGGGGGCGCTGTCGTTGCCTTGCGAGACCGCGGTCGAGCCGCCGCGCATCACGACGAGGTTGTCGGTGCGGGAGCGGGTGAGGCCGCGCGAGACCAGCTTGGTGGCGTGGTGGCCGCCGTCCTCGTCCGGCTCCTTGCCTTCCTCGACGCCCTTGCCGAGTGCGTCAAAACCCGTCTCGTTGGGATCGACGTGGGCGAGGTCGAAACGAGAGAGATAGCTCACCGCGAGCTCGCGGAAGACGTAGTCGAGGATCGAGGTCGCGTACTTGATGCTGTCGTTGCCCTGCACGGGGCCCGCCGGCTCGAAGCGGGTGAAGGTGAAGGCGTCGACATATTCGTCCAGCGGCACGCCGTATTGCAGGCCGAGCGACACCGCGATGGCGAAGTTGTTGATGAAGGAGCGCAGCGCCGCACCTTCCTTGTGCATGTCGATGAAGATCTCACCGAGACGGCCATCGTCATACTCGCCGGTGCGCAAGTATACCTTGTGGCCGCCGACAACCGCCTTTTGGGTGTAGCCCTTGCGTCGGTCAGGCATCTTCTCGCGCTCGCGCATCACGACGATGCGCTCGACCAGCTTCTCGACGATCTTCTCCGAGACCTGGGTCGCGCGCGCGGCCATCGGCTTCTCGAAGAGCTGCTCGACCGCATCGTCCTCGTCCTCATCATCGCTGATGAGCTGCGAGTTGAGCGGCTGCGAGAGTTTTGAGCCGTCGCGATAGAGGGCGTTGGCCTTCAGCGCGAGCTTCCACGACAGCATGTAGGCGGACTTGCAGTCCTCCACCGTCGCGTCGTTCGGCATGTTGATGGTCTTGGAGATCGCCCCCGAGATGAAGGGCTGCGCCGCCGCCATCATGCGGATGTGGCTCTCGACCGACAGATAGCGCTTGCCGATCTTGCCGCAGGGATTGGCGCAGTCGAACACGGCATAATGTTCGGCCTTGAGGTGCGGAGCACCTTCCACCGTCATCGCGCCGCAGATGTGGACGTTGGCGGCTTCGATCTCACGCTTGGTGAAGCCGACGGCCTGGAGCAGGTCGAAGCCGGGGGCTGCGATCGCCTCGGCGCCGATGCCGAGCTGGTCGCGGATGAAGTCTTCGCCAAAGGTCCACTTGTTGAAGGCGAACTTGATGTCGAAAGCGGTCGGCAGGGCCTTCTCGACCTTGGCGATCGCCTCACCGGTAAAACCCTTGGCCTTCAGCGTGGTGACGTTGATCCCGGGGGCATTCGCCAGCGAGCCATGGCCGACGGCATAGGCCTCGATCTCCGCGATCTCGCTCTCGCGATAGCCGAGCGCGCGCAGCGCCGCGGGGACCGCGCGGTTGATGATCTTGAAGTAGCCGCCGCCGGCGAGCTTCTTGAATTTCACCAGCGCGAAGTCGGGCTCGATGCCGGTGGTGTCGCAATCCATGACGAGGCCGATCGTGCCGGTGGGCGCGATCACCGTTGTCTGGGCGTTGCGATAGCCGTGCTTCTCGCCGAGCTCGAGCGCCGCGTCCCAGGCCGCCTGCGCATGGCTGACGAGGTCGGCCTGCGGGCAGGAGACGACGTCG
Organism: Bradyrhizobium vignae; assembly: GCF_900324035.1. Lineage (NCBI taxonomy): Bacteria > Pseudomonadati > Pseudomonadota > Alphaproteobacteria > Hyphomicrobiales > Nitrobacteraceae > Bradyrhizobium > Bradyrhizobium vignae. Next base: position 4,404,259 of record NZ_LS398110.1, on the reverse strand, counting down.
AGCGGCACCGGGTTGACGCTGAGCGCTTCATAGCCGCTCGCCTGGCCATGCGCGGCGCGGCGATGGTTGCGGATCACGCGCAGCATGTGGGCCGCGTTCTTCTTGTAGCCGGGGAAGGTGCCGAGCTCGGCGGCGATCTCGGCCGAGGTCTTGTAGGTGATGCCGGTCATGACAGCGGTCAGCGCGCCGCAGAGCGCGCGGCCTTCCTTAGAGTCATAGGGCAGGCCCATGGTCATCAGCAGGCCGCCGATATTGGCGTAGCCGAGGCCGAGCGTGCGGAACTCGTAGGAGAGCTCGGCGATCGCCTTCGACGGGAACTGCGCCATCATCACGGAGATTTCGAGCACGATGGTCCAGAGCCGGCACAGGTGCTCATAGCCCTCGACGTCGAAGCGCTTGGTCGTGGTGTTGTAGAACGTCAGCAGGTTCGCGGAGGCGAGGTTGCAGGCCGTGTCGTCCAGGAACATGTATTCCGAGCACGGATTGGACGCGCGGATGTCGCCGGACGCCTTGCAGGTGTGCCAGTCGTTCATCGTGGTGTTGAAGTGCAGGCCCGGATCGGCCGACGCCCAGGCGGCGTAGCCGATCTTCTCCCAGAGGTCGCGCGCCTTCAGCGTCTTCGTCACCTTCTTGGAGGTGCGAGCCGTCAGATTCCAGTCACCGTCGGTCTCGACCGCGCGCAGGAAGTCGTCCTTCAGCGAGACCGAGTTGTTGGAGTTCTGGCCGGAGACGGTGAGATAGGCTTCGCTATCCCAGTCGGTGTCGTAGGTGTCGAACTGGATGTCCTTGTAGCCCTGCTTGGCGAACTGGATGACGCGCTTGATGTAGTTGTCGGGCACGAGGCTGCGGCGGGCGAGCTTGATCTCGCGGCGCAGGGCAGGGTTCTTCTCGGGATCGAAGCAATCGTCGCCCGAGCCTTCGCAGTTCACGCAGGCCTTCAGCACGGCTTTCAAGTGCTTCTGGTTGATCTTGGATCCGGTGACGAGGGCGGCGACCTTCTGCTCCTCCTTCACCTTCCAGTCGATATAGGTCTCGATATCGGGGTGATCGACGTCGACGACGACCATCTTGGCCGCGCGGCGCGTGGTGCCGCCCGACTTGATCGCGCCCGCAGCGCGGTCGCCGATCTTGAGGAAGCTCATCAGGCCGGACGAGCGGCCGCCGCCGGAGAGCTTTTCGCCTTCGCCGCGCAGGCGCGAGAAGTTGGAGCCGGTGCCGGAGCCGTATTTGAACAGGCGCGCCTCGCGGACCCAGAGGTCCATGATGCCGCCTTCGTTGACGAGGTCGTCACCGACGCCCTGGATGAAGCAGGCGTGCGGCTGCGGATGCTCGTAGGCCGACTTGGACTTGGTCAGCTTGCCGGTGAATGGGTCGACGTAATAGTGGCCCTGGCCGGGGCCGTCGATGCCATAGGCCCAGTGCAGGCCGGTGTTGAACCATTGCGGCGAGTTCGGCGCCACCATCTGCATGGCGAGCATGTAGCGGAGCTCGTCATAGAAGGCCTGCGCGTCTTCGTCCGAGCTGAAGTAGCCGCCCTTCCAGCCCCAATAGGTCCAGCAGCCGGCGAGGCGGTCGAACACCTGCTTTGCGCTGAGCTCGCTGACATAGCGCTCTTTCTCGGGCAGCGCGGCGAGGGCGTCGGTGTCGGGCACGGAGCGCCACAGGAAAGAGGGGACGGATTCCTCCTCGACCTTCTTCAGGCGCGCGGCAACGCCGGCTTTGCGGAAATACTTCTGGGCCAGCACGTCGGAGGCGACCTGCGACCACTCGGAGGGCACCTCGACATTGTCGAGCTTGAACACGACCGAGCCGTCGGGATTGCGAATCTCCGACGTGGTCAGGCGGAATTCGATTCCCGCATAAGGTGACTGTCCTGCCGTGGTGTGGCGCCGCTCAATCCGCATCGTCTTGCCCCGTCCTATTTTGACCGGCCCCGCCCCTCGTTGAGGGCGTGCCGGGTCGACATTTCATTTCGCGGCTCCTTCGGCCATTCGGCCTTGGGCACCGCAGTTCAGCCGGTGGATCCGGCCCTCTTTTTCCCGACGCGATCTCGATGCGTTGCATCGATCATCCCGCCGGCACGTCCACACCCATCCGCCCCCAAGGGGATGTGCGCGACATGCGTTCAACGCCCCACTGTCACAACGTCTACCGATGCCATCCGAACCCGTTGCCGGCCCGTTCTGGCGCCCGAAGAGTCCGCCTTTCGAGGGCAGACAAGCCCTCATTCCGCAGCCTTTGGCTGGCTGGCGGAGTGCCGATTTGCGAGACCCTTTGGGGGAGTGCCGGCGGGACGCAAACTCACTCGCGCCGAACGGACCGAAAGCTAGGACTCTCCGTTGCGCCCGTCAAGAACTAGTGCGAATTCCTGAATCAAATACTAAATATGGTGGATTGCGGGGGATAACAGGGGGCTTCGCCGCGCCTGTTGTGGGGCCAAGTATCAGTGAGTCCTCAGGGATTCCCAACCGAAAAAATTTGCATCCCGTGGCGATGCGGGCCCTTCATCCCGCTGTTCACAGGGCAGGTATATTTTTCGGGACCGGGATTGCGTCAGCGGGACTCACGTAGCCCTACGGAAGGTGAGAGCAGGCATGCCCGCCGAGGTGGTGGTTTGGGGGGCGAATCCGGGCCAAGCTGACCTTCAGATTTTGCCGGATTACCCCCATGCATGATTCGACCCGCCGGGATGCGCGGCCGCGCATCGCCCCGGCCGGCTTGATGTTCCTTGCGATCACCTCGATCGGCTGGGGCTTCAATTGGCCGGTGACGAAATTCCTGCTCGCCGAGCTGCCGCCGCTGACCTTGCGCGGGGTCACCGGCGTGCTCGGGGCGGTGCTGCTGGCGCTGCTCGCGGTGACGCGCCGGCAGAGCCTGAAGGTGGAGCCTGCGATCTGGCCGCGCCTGTTGACCGCGGCGGTGCTCAACGTCACCGGCTGGATGGTGCTGATGGGCCTCGCGCTGCTCTGGCTGCCGGCGAGCGAGGCGGCGCTGATCGCCTACACCATGCCGGTCTGGGCCTCGATCATCGCCTGGCCGGTGCTGGGCGAGCGGCCGACGGTGTTGCGCACGCTGGGGCTGGTGCTGGCCTTTGCCGGCCTTGCCACCATCATGGGCGGCAATGGCATCGCCGCCAGCGCGGAGAAGGCGCCTGGCATCATCATGGCGCTCGCCGGCGCGCTCGGCTTTGCCGTCGGCACGGTCTTCTCGAAGAAGTACCCGATCCGTCTGCCGCCGATCACCGCTGCGGCCTGGCAGATCGGGATCGGCTGCCTGCCGATCTCGATCGTCGGCCTCCTGGTCGAGACCACGCATCTGGACAAGGTGACGCCGCTTGGCTGGTGGCTGCTGATCTATTCGACCGTGGTGCAGTTCTGCATCGCCTATGTCAGCTGGTTCGCCGCGCTGGCGCGCCTGCCGGCCTCGGTCGCCGCGATCGGCACCATGGCGGTGCCTGTCATCGGCGTCGTCGCCTCCGCGATCGCGCTCGGCGAGCCGCTCGGGGCAGGGCAGATCGCGGCACTGATCTTCACGCTGGCCGCGGTGGTGCTGGCGACGCGATAGGTGTCCGGAGCCGGGCTATCAGTGGTCCTGAGGCTCTTTCTCTCGCCCGCGTTGTGCCGAGCCCGGCGGTTTCAACGGCAGGTCAGCAGGTGCGACAGCAAAGACTTCGAGAGCCTGGTCGTAGCCTTTGATGGTCCGCTGTCCGAGCGATGCCAACGGAACGCTATCCCTTACCTTTCCGGCGATCGTGGGATCAGCCAGGATCTGCGCGTCCTTCGCGAGATTGCAGAGCCGCGATGCCAAATTCACCACGGCTCCCATCGCCGTGTAGTCCAGCCGACCGTCATAACCAACCGTTCCTACCGTGGCCGGTCCCATGGCAACGCCCACACCAAAGCCGATGGCGTGGCCGGCGTCACACCATTTGCCGGCAAGGGACTGCACCGTCATTTGCAGGTCGATCGCGAGTCGGACCGCTTGATTTGCCGGCTGTTCGCATGCGATCGGGGCATTGACCAGGAGCATGACGCCGTCGCCATCAAAGCCGATGAGCGTTGCCTCGTGACGAGTCGTCACGGCGCCGACGGCCTCGTAGTACTCTCGCATGACGGCCATGATGACGTCGGGTTCATTGCGCGTGGAGAACGCCGTAAAGCCGCGCAAGTCGCCGAAAATGACAGCCACTTCACGTCGCTGTCCTTCGAGCAGTTCATGAGAATGCTCGACCAATTCGGCAACCTGTGACGGCAGGAACTGCTTCAGCCGTTCGATCCGCGCAGATTTCTGCTGTGAGATCGCCAGTTCAGAAGCCATTTCGTTGAAGCGCAACGCCAGTTGCTGCAACTCGTCACCGCTGAAGATCTTGATGCGATGCTCGAATTGTCCGGTTCTGATCCGCTCCACGCCCTCTTCCAGTTGCTTGATCGGGCCGGACATTCTGTGTGCGCGCCAATAGGCGAGCGCCAGCGCGATGAGAACACCAAAGGCAATGAGCATCGAGGAGCGCCACAAGGCCGCGCGAATTGATGCAAAGGCTTCCGAGGTTGGCTGCATCGCGATCACCGTCCATCCCACATCGGCGGCCGGAACGGATAGAGCCACCACCGGGTTGCCGCGCTCCCCGGTTATCACCGCCGCTCCGCTCGCCGCGCCAACGAGATGCTTGATCCGGCCAAAACTGCCCGAGCTGGCGCGGCCGCGCAGAACCCGACTGATATCGGGATGTGCGATCAGATGACCGGAATCATCGACAACTATGGCGTAGCCGTTCTCGCCAATTCTGATGGCTGCGATGACATCCCAGATCAGCTTGAGATTGACCTCGGCGATCGCAACCCCCGCGGCAGGCAGGCTCCCGGCAACCGCGACCCTCATATAGGGCTCTGAATCTCGCTGGTACTGAACCGGTCCGTACCAGACTTTGTTGCCGCGTGCGCCCAGAACAGCGGGATCCGTAGACATATCAATGCCGCGCCCGGTCCTGTTCAGAAGCAGCCTGGAAACAAAGACCCTCTCGCTGCCGGTCTCATCCAGAAGCGAAACCGACATGATTGCAGGCACCTGCTGGAGGAGGCGCAAGGCATCGATCTTATGTTGGGCATCGTCTCCGGCGGACCAGGGAAGCTGTACCATCCAACCCAGCTGATCTCGGATGCCGTCGGTGAACGCCTCGATCCTGTCGGACGCCGCGCGAGCATCGGCCTGCAGCACCGCGCTGATCTGGCGGCGCTGGTCTCGGTAACCGAAAGAAGCCTCGATCGCCGCGCCGAGTATCAGAGGCACGACCGCGGCGACAAACAACGTCGCGAAGTACTTGCAGAACAGCGAACGACGCGGAGGCATCGTGCACGAAGAGGAGTCCGCAGCACCGTCCGTCATGACTATCTCAGGAGATCACCTTGCTGGCGCGGAACAGGATCGACGACACATCCAGCTCGATCCCCAGAAGCCTGGCTGTCTTCAGATTGAATGCCAGTTCAAACTTGTCGGGACGCATCACCGGAAGATCTGACGGATCTTCACCGCGCAGGATGCGATCGGCATAAGTGGCAAGCCGAAAATAGGTCGTGCGCTGGTTTGCGCCGTAACTTAGGAGACCTCCAGCGTCACAATATTCAGACCAGCCAAACATCGAAGGCAGCCGGTGCGCGATTGCAAGCTCCGCAATCCTCGCACGATGCACCAGCGTCACAGCATCGGGAAACACGAGGAGAGCATCCGCGTCCACGTTGCCGGCAGCCATCAACCCATTCTCGATTTCGCGAGCGCCAGAGAACGGAACGTAGGCTGCCTCAATGCCAAGATTTCGGCACGACTCCAAAGTCGCACGCCATTCCAGTGGCTCTCCCGGATGATCCGTGTTCGAGAAGACCGCCAGTTTTCGGAGCTTTGGATAAAGGTCCTTGAGCAGCTCAACGCGCTTTCCTGCCAGCTCGAGCGACAGGAATGTACTGCCGGTGAAATTGGTGCCGGGGTGAGCAAGGCTCTTCACCACGCCCAGAGCGACGGGGTCACCGCTCAATGCAAACAGCACGGGGACGTCGGTGATTGCAGTCATGACGCGTGTCGCCGGACCGCTCGAGACCACAAGATCGACATCCCCTCGGTGCAACTCGGAGACGATCTTGCGCAGTGCCTGCGGATTTTCAGGGGCATAATGCGTCTCGAGGGTTACGTTCGTGCCCTCGACGTATCCCAGCGCGCGCATTCCCTCGCGAAAGCCGTCCAGGAAGGGGTCCGGTCCGGACTGAGTCGAGACCCAGAAGATACGATGCAGCTTGGCTCCGCCCTCCGCCCGTGCGATCGCAGGCCAGACCAGTCCTCCACCCATCAACAAGAGGAACTCTCGTCGTTTCATGCGAGCACCTGTCGAAGCTGCGCCGTCAATTCCGGCCGCAGACCAAGATCCTGGCTGTGCATCTGGTGACTGCGCTCGGGATCGCGCTCCGCCAGCGGACTGTCGCGACACCCGGCTCCAACATTTGTCGCCGAGAGCATGCAGCAGGTTGGGCCGGGTGGAACGATTTGTCCTTGAGATGCGCTTCATTTTTGCTTGAGACCAGCCCGATCGGGATCAAAACGGCCTTACTCGTTGCATAACGCGGTGTCGGAACACCTCCGGCGCGGATCCGGGCGAGCTACGGCGTCCCAAGAGGACAATTGGAACTCACATCCTGAGCCAGGGCCCTCAACCTCATAGATCGTGTGACTGCCGCGCGCCTTCGCAGTTCACGCGCTAGCTCGCCGCCATCCCGCCGCCGTTCAGCGCTTTGCGGATCATCTCGGCGAGCTGGTTTCTCCGATAGGGCTTGGTTAGCAGCAGCACGCCGTCATCCAGCTTGCCGTGATGGACGATGGCATTGTCGGTGTAGCCGGAGGTGTACAGCACTTTCACACCCGGCCGGCGCCTTGCCACCTCTTCGGCGAGCTCGCGTCCGCTCATCCCGCCTGGGATGACGACGTCGGTGAACAGCAGATCGAACGTCTGGCCGGCCTCGATCAATTCCAGCGCGGCTTTGCCGTCGGGGGCGGCCACCGTCTTGTAGCCGAGGCTCTGGAGCTGCGCCGTGACGAAGTTGCGCACCAAGGGGTCGTCCTCGACCACGAAAATGGTCTCGGCGCCGCCTTCGGCCTGCGGCGCGACACTGGCTGCCACGTCCGCGTCGCCTTCGCCCGGCGGCAGATAGAGCTTGATCGTGGTGCCGTGGCCTTCCTCGCTGTAAATCTTGGTGTGGCCGCCGGACTGCTTGACGAAGCCGTAAACCATGGAGAGGCCGAGGCCAGATCCCTTGCCGACCTCCTTGGTGGTGAAGAAGGGCTCGAACGCCTTCTGCTGGACGTCGAGGGGCATGCCGGTGCCGGTGTCGCTGACCGCGAGCATCACGTAAGGGCCGGGCCGAACCTCCGCATTGGCCTGCGCATAGGCTTCGTCCAGCACCACGCGGTGGGTCTCCAGCAACAGCTTGCCGCCGTTCGGCATGGCGTCGCGCGCGTTGATCGCCATGTTGAGCACGGCATTGGTGAGCCGGGACGGATCGATATGCGTCGTCATCGGCCCCTGTTCCAGCACGGTCTCGATCTGGATCTGCTCGCCGAGGGTGGGGCGCAGAAGCTTTGCGATGTCTGATATCGCGGCGTTGATGTCGACGTTGCGCGGCTCGAGCGGCTGCTTGCGCGCAAATGCCAGCAGATGCTGGATCAGCTCGGCGCAACGCTCGGCGGCATCGTCGATCAGCCGTGCCGTGCGCTGAAGCTCGGGTTGGCCCTTCAGGCTCTCCACCAGCGTCTCGGTATTGCCGGAGATGACCGTCAGCATGTTGTTGAAGTCGTGCGCGACGCCGCCGGTCAGCTTGCCGATCGCATCCAGCTTCTGCGACTGGTAAAGCTGCCGCTCGGTTTCGCGCGAGGTCGTCGCATCGTGATAGACCAGCACCGCGCCGGAGATGTTGCCTTGCCCGTCCCGCATCGGCCGGCCGCTGATCATGAGATGACGAGGAGGATTGCCGCTGTGCGGGCGGACGATCATCTCCAGCTCTTCGAACTGCTCGCCCCGCAGCACGCGCGTCGACGGCAGCTCGTCGGCCTCGAGCGGCGTGACGCCGTCGCCGTGAAACACATCGGACAGCGCGCGCAGATTGTTCAAATTCATGCCGGTGCGATGCACCAGGATGCGCTCGGCGGCGGGATTGGACAGAAGGACATTGCCCTCGACGTCGATGACCAGCACCGCCTCCGCCATGCTGCGAAACGTGCTCTGGAGCACGTTGATCGACAGCCGCAGCTCGTCATGCGCGGTGACCAGATGCTCGGTGCGCTCGGCCACCGCCGCCTCGAGCGCCACCTTGGCGGCTTGTGTCTGCTCGAGCGAGCTCTGCAGCTCCCCCGTGGCGCGCCGGCTTTCGCGCATCACCAGCGCGACCAGCAGCAGGATCAGCACGGCGCCGGCGACGTCGATACCGAGCAGCACGATGCCGGTGCGGCGCGAATCCTGGGAGCGCGCGTTGAGCAGGCGTTCTTCCTCGGCGCTCAGATGGTCGAGATTGCCCATCACCGTGTCCATGAGGCCGCGGCCCTCGGCCTTGCTGTTGAGCGCGGCGATGCCGGCCTGGTCGTTCTCGGCGCGCAGGCGCATCGCTGCGGCGGCGATGTCGATCCGGCGCAGCGCCAGCGGCTCGGCGCCCTCCAGCAGCGCGACGTGATCGGGATTGTCGCGCACGTCGCGCTTGAGGTCGGCGAGGGCCGGCGCGATCCTGCCCTGCACCGCCTGGAACTCATCGCCGAAGGCCGGAGTGCGATAGAGCTCGTAGCCGCGCGCGGCGCTCTCGGCCCGGCGCAGCAGCACGCGCAGATCGGAGATCTTCTTCTGCACCTGGACGATATGATTGACCCACGCCGCGTCGGACCGCGACTTGACGTCGAGGGCAATCGAGGCCGCGGTGATGATCAGGAGGATGGCAAGTCCAGCACCGAGAATGACGCGCTGCGTTGGAATCAAGGGGCTTCTTTCTTGTCCTTCTGTGCGCTCCCGCTTCCGCCGGTGAGGCATTCCTGGATCGTGGTCAGCAGCGCTTCCGGCGTGAACGGCTTGCGCAGGCAGCGCGTTGCGCCGAGTTCAAGCGCCATGCGGAGAAAATCGGGAGAGGGCAAGGCGGATGAGGCGAAGGCGTAGCCCGACATCGCGATCAGCGGAGTGGTCGGGGCACGCTCGTGAAAGATCCGGATGGATTCGAAGCCGCGCATGTGCGGCATGAAGATGTCAACCAGCATCGCGTCGAAGGTCTGCGATTCCAGCGCAGCCAGTCCTGTTTCGCCGCCGTCGGTCAGCGTGACGTCGAAGCCCTGACGTTGGAGGAGGACTTCGATGGTCGCGCCGACCATCGGATCGTCATCAACCACGAGAATACGCGGCATGACACTTCCCAGGTGATCGAAGTCTCCACTGTGGTTTGTGATATCCGCGAATCGCGAGTCGGGTCAATTTGGGATTGGATCGTATAGGATATGCACGGTTCGGTGCATAAAGGTCCATTTGCATCGAATTGTATTTATTCCTTTCACGCGCTGGTATGAGCCGAAACGATGAGGAACACGCCGATTGCGAAAAAGGCGCCGCATCGCTGCGACGCCTTCTGCCTCACGCCTGGGCAATTTGTTTCTTGGCGTCCTGCTTACGGGCAAGGATGCCGCAGGCCGTCGTAGCCGAGATAGGTGCCCGAGGCCGGGTCGTACGATTTGTAGCGCTGCGCGCAATAGGCAGCGGAGTCGCCGCCGCTGTCCGGTACCACCGCAACCGTCGGCTCGTCATAATAGCTGTCGTAGTAGTAGGGATCGTCATAATAGCCGTACCCGCCGCCGTAGTAAGCGTAGGAGCCGAGGCCACCGATCGCGGCGCCAGCCGCGAAGCCCGGCCAGAAGCCGCCGCCACCATGGCGATGATGCCAGCGTCCGCCATTCCAGTTATTTCCGCCGCTCCAGTTGCCGCTGCGGCCCTGCCAGGTGCCGCCGGCGGCTGCGAAGTTGCGCGCCGCACCGCCGGTAAAGGACGTGCCGCCGCTCGGACGGACCGCTGGGCCCGCCGCGAAACTTCCGCCGCTCGGACGCATCGCTGCGCCAGCCGTGAAACTGCCGCCGCTTGGACGCATTGCGGCGCCGCCTCCGAAATTGCCGCCGCCACCATGGAAGGCCGCGCCGCCGCCGCCACCCATCCGCGCACCGCCACCGAAGCCGCCGCCACCGACGTGAGCACCGCCGCCACCGCCGCCGACATGGGCACCGCCGCCGCCTCCGCCCAATGCGGGACGATTCTGGGCAAAGCTCGGCGTCGCCAACGGAAGAACCAGCGCCACCGCCGCGGCGGCACTCAAGAATTTCAGACTGTTCATGGTTAAACTCCTTTCCCGGAAAGCAAACCCTACGAAAGCGCCGGGGTTCCTGGGATCACGCCGGTTTGCGCGCGAATGGAGCCTCGGACCCTGCTGCTGTACCGGGCATGAATGAATCGCGTCCGCTTTGCGGCAGAGGCGTGCGCGGCAGGCGGATTTGAAGGGGCACCGATACGCCTGCCGAACTGGACATTTCGCTGCCCGGATGGCATCAGGGCCCGACGAAGCAGGGCCCTTGCCGCATGAAACAATTCTTCCTCAAATTCTTCACCTGGTGGAATGGCCAGACTTTTGGCACCCAGCTCTGGACCAAGCGGTACGGAGAGCTGGTCGGCCAGGACGAGCAGGGCAACCGTTACTACCGCACCCGTGGCGGGGCGATCGATCCGGCGCTCGGCTTCGAGCGGCGTTGGGTGATTTATAACGGCTATGCTGAGGCGAGCCGGATTCCGCCGTCCTGGCACGGCTGGATCCATCACGTCGTCGACGCTCCGCCGACCGAGATCAACTACCAGCCGCGCGAGTGGGAAAAGCCGCACCAGCCGAATCTCACCGGCACGGCGAAGGCCTATCGTCCCTCCGGCTCGACGCTTGCCAGCGGCCGGCGTCCGAAGGCGACCGGCGATTACCAGCCCTGGACACCCGGCTAGTCTTTCGGCCCAGCTGCGAACCGCCACCGTCCGAAGCGGATGCAGGATGCATCCGCGCCGCTGTGGACAACGGGAACAGCGGGGATGTCGCTTGCGCGGGCGTTGCACCGGCGCGGGCGATGCGGCTCAATGATCCCCATCTTACGGAGATGGGAGACCATCGCGTTCGGTTCGGGCAACAGCTCGCGACTGTCCCGAAATGCAGCGGCCGCCGAGGAAGGACTCGATCGGGAGATAGGCCCCCGGTCTGGAAGCGCCGAAATCGCCCGATGTGAATGTGCAGCCGCCGTAAGGCAGGAAAGGCCGCTTGGGAAACCGAGCGGCCTTTTTCTGCTGGAGACCAGCACGAAGCTCAACGAGCCCCGGACGCAGTGCAGTGCTTCCCCGAAGATGCGAAGCATCGTCGGCGGTGCGCCGCAGAGCCGGGGCCCATGATGGACCGCGTGGCCGTCCACATATGGGTCCCCGGCTCGGCGCCGCACCGCTGCGCGCTGCGGCGCGTCCGGGACACGAGATCGGAATTTAGTTCACCCGCTCCGCAGCCCGCTTCACCGCCTCGAGCCGCCGCGCCTGGTTTTGCGCGCCGCGCTCCCGCAGCAGCGCCAGCACTTCAGCGGACGCGGTGTCGGGTGAGCCCGAATTGAAAGGCGGAGCCGGATTGTACTCCATCTGGAGCTGGATCGCTTCCGCCGTGGTGCGGTTGACCAGGATCGACACCAGCGTCAGTGCGAAGTCGATGCCGGCCGTGACGCCGCCGCCGGTGATGCGGTTGCGATCGATGCAGACGCGTGTCTTGGTCGGTATCGCGCCGAACTGGGCGAGCATCTCCATCGCGCTCCAATGGGTGGCGGCGCGGTAGCCCTTCAAGAGACCGGCGGCGCCGAGCGCCAGCGATCCCGTGCAGACCGAGGTGACGTATTTGGCGCCGCCGGCCTGCCTGCGCAGGAAGTCGAGCACCTCCTCGTCGTCGAGCAGGTCGTTGGTGCCGCTGCCGCCGGGCACGCAGACAACGTCGAGTTGAGGGCAGTCCGCAAACGTCGTGGTCGGCGTCAGCGTCATCACGGAATCGCTTGGCACCGGCTCGATCCGCTTCCAGATCAGGTGCAGTTTTGCGTCCGGAACCATTGCGAACACCTGCAAGGGGCCGGTGAAGTCGAGCTGGGTGACGCGTGGGAACACCACCAGGCCAATCTGGAGCGGTGACGACATCGGCAGATCCTCCAATAACGAGCTTGACGCCGGCAGGATGGCATGATGCCCTCTTGTCCGAAATGGCATAATTCCCTCGCTTTCGGACATACCATGACGGCTTGGCCCATGATCGGCATTCTGATCTTCCCGGATTTCCAATTGCTCGATGCGGCAGGCCCGATCTCGGCGTTCGAGATCGCAGCCCGCTGCATCGGCAAGCCACCTCTCATTCGCGTGTTGGCGGCAAAGCCCGGACTTGTGCGCAGTTCGTCCGGCGTCGAGATGATGGCGCGTGACTTCAAATCGGCGAACGCGATCACGACGCTGGTCGTGGCGGGCGGCACGGGCGTCGCGGACGCCGCGCGCTGTGAGGTCACGCGGGCTTGCGTGCAGCGGCTCGCAAAGCGTGGCATGCGGGTCGCGAGCGTCTGCTCCGGTGCCTATGTGCTGGCCGAAGCAGGCTTGCTCGACGGCCGCCGCGCCACCACGCATTGGGGGCGGACGCGCGAATTCGTCGCCCGCTATCCGAGGATCAAATTCGAGCCGGACCGGATTTTCACCCGCGACGGCAATGTGTGGACGTCGGCAGGCATCTCCGCCGGCATCGATCTCGCGCTCGCGATGATCACCGAGGACCACGGCGAGGAGATCGCGCAACAGACCGCGCGCCAGCTCGTGCTCTACCACCGCCGCAGCGGCGGCCAGTCGCAATTCTCATCGCTCTTGGAGCTGAAGACGCCGAACGGCCGCTTCGGTACACTGTTGTCCTGGGCGCGCGAAAATCTCGACGCGCCGCTCTCGGTGGAGGATCTCGCCGATCGCGCCGGCATGAGCGCCCGGCATTTTGCGCGCGCCTTTGCCGCCGAGACCGGCACGACGCCCTCCAAGGCGGTCGAGCGGCTCAGGCTCGAAGTGGCGCGCGAACGCGTGCAGTCCTCGCGCGAGGCGATCGAGCGCGTTGCGGAAACCACCGGATTCCGCGACCCCGAACGGATGCGGCGCGCCTTCATCCGCGCCTTCGGCCAGCCGCCGCAGGCACTGCGGCGGGCGGCGCGGGCTGGGTAGGGCGGGAAACACGATTGTCAGCTAAAACCCTTGGCGACTGCCCGGCCGACAGATGCGATCACATCGTTTCGTCCACCGGAATCGAGCGATGCGCCGGTGAGATAGACCGCAATGATGAGAGGCGAATGCTCGGGCGGCCACACGATGGCGACATCATTGGTGGTGCCGTGTTCACCGGCTCCCGTCTTGTCGCCAACGCGCCAGCTTTGCGGCAGGCCCGCGCGTAAACGAGTATCCCCGGTCTTGTTGGCGATGAGCCATTTGCCGAGTTGATCGCGCCCCTCCGGGAGGAGGACGTCACCAAGCAGCAAGCGCCTGAAATTTGCGGCCATCGCATTCGGCGTTGTGGTGTCGCGGGGATCGCCGGGCGCGGCTTCGTTCAGTTCGGTTTCTGTGCGATCCAATCTTGTCAGGATGTCGCCAAGGCTCCGCGCAAAGCTGGTCAACCCGGCGGGGCCACCGATGTTTTTCAAAAGCGCATTTCCGGCCGTGTTGTCGCTCCTGGTTATGGCGGCATCGCAGAGTTCACGGAGCGTCATTCCTTCTCCGCCCACGTGCTCGCGCGTGATGGGCGAGTTCTCGACGATGTCGGCCTGCTCGATCCGAACGCGCCGTTCGAGACGTTCCGGCCTGCTGCCGGCGTCTTTGAGTATTGCTGCCGCCGCAAGAACCTTGAATGTGCTGCACATGGGAAAGCGTTCGTCCCCCCTGTAATGGATGGGAACGCCCGTCGCCGTGTCGAGCACGGAGACGCCGAGCCGGCCGCCGCTCTTCAGTTCCAATTGTTTGATGGCTTCAATGAGCGCCGCAGTTTCGCCTGACGCAGCGCCCGAGACATTTGGCAGGAAGAGACTTCCCGCAACCGCAAGCGCTGATGAGCCGAATTGACGTCGTGTGAGCATCGAGACCTCCCGTAGATTGCGAGGAGTTTTTGCGTCTGGCTTCAGAAATTGACAAACGATGCTTCGTGAGGCCATCCATAAGTAAAACTTGGATCAAACGTGGCCCGCCGCCCTGCCAAAATTTCCAATCTGCCCCTGAACGCGCTCCGCTCCTTCGAAGCGGCCGCGCGTCATCTCAGCTTCACCAAGGCCGGTCTCGAACTGCGGGTGTCGCAGGCTGCCGTGAGCCAGCAGGTGCGGACTTTGGAAGAGAGTCTGGGCGTCAAGCTTTTCAAGCGGCTGACCCGCGGCCTTGCTCTCACGGAAGAAGGCGAGGCGCTTCAGCCTGTCATCTCCAGCGCCTTCGGCCAGATCAACCAGGTCCTGGATCGCTTCGAGAACGGTCGGATGCGCGAAAGTCTGGCGATCGGTGTGGTCGGCACGTTCGCTTCCGGTTGGCTGCTTCCGCGCATGGGGAGATTCACCTCGAGCCATCCGCATATCGACGTCAGGATCTTTGCGAACAACAACCGCGTGGACCTCGGCGGCGAAGGACTGGACTACGCCATTCGATTTGGCGATGGCGCGTGGCACGGAACGAACGCCGAGCGCCTGGTCGAGGCGCATTTCACGCCGATGTGCGCGCCTGTTGTCGCCAAGCGCCTTAAAGATCCAGTCGATCTCCACAAGGAGGTGCTGTTGCGCTCGTATCGCCCGGGCGAGTGGGCGCACTGGTTCGAGGTGGCAAAATGCAGGCAACCGCGGATGACTGGCCCGACCTTCGACTCGTCGGTCTCCCTGGCGCATGCGGCAGCTCAAGGCGCGGGAGTCGCACTATTGCCGGTCGTCTTGTTTGCGGACGATCTGTCGCGCAAGCGGCTGGTTTGTCCCTATGACCACGAAGTGTTTCTGGGATCTTACTGGCTCACGTCCCTGAAATCCAAAAGGCTTTCGCATGCGATGACAGCGTTCCGCGACTGGATATTGGCGGAATGCAAGAAGAAGAGACCGCGCAATCCGTGAGGCTTACGGGTCTGTGGAGGCTTCCAGCAGGGCGACGATGCAGGGACTCATATAACGCTGCCTGGAGCCACCGCGGTGTCGCTTACGCGCGCCGTCAATCGCCGTGCGATCGGCGTCAGTAGATAGGGCGCAAGATGAATCGGAAACTGCGTCAGCGCGAAATAGAGCCAGGTCGTCGCCGGCAGCGCGCCAGCGGTGGCAGCCAGCATCAGCCCGAGATTGCGCTGTGACACCATCAGGCCGATGGCGAAGGCGCGCTCGGTTCCGACGCGGCGGAAGATCAGCGTCGTCGCGGCGAGCAGGGCAAAATAGACAGCAAAGGCGAGCAGCGCGACGGCGATCGTGAACAGCGGGTCGGCGACGAGATCGCTGGCGACATCGCCCATCACCGCGGAGGCGAATACCAAGAGGATGATGATGTTGAGGCCGTCGATCGGCTGCTTGTGGCGCTGGATCGCATCCGTGCCGAAGACCCGGCGGATAACCGTCGCAACGAGCAGCGACGCGGCGAGGATGCCGAGCAGCTTGAGGCCGAGTGTGGCCGGCGAGATGCTGAGCATGCCGCCGAGGAAGAGGCCCGCGAACAGCGAAGCGGTGAAGGGCACGAGTGCGGTCGAGGTCACCAGCGTCACGAGCACCAGCGTGGCATCGAGGCCCATCAGCGCGGCAAGGGCCGGCGCGGCCATCATCGGCGAGGCCATGCCCTGGAGCATCAGCGCGAGAGCAAGGCCCGGGGAACTCGTGGTGAGCCCGGTCGCGTAGGCCGCGAGGGCGACGATCAGCGGCACGCCGATCGTGGTCCAGGCCGTGGCGGCCCCGACCAGCGCCGGCCGGCGCAGATGTCCGTACAGCGCCACGAGATCGACGCGCATGAAGGAGATGCAGAGCAGAAGAAAGATCGCCTCGGTGACGTAGGGACGCAGCAGCGTACCGAGCGGCGGCACCGCGACTGCGATGAAGGCGATGGCCGCCACCGCGCGGGTGCCCTGGCCGCCGAGCCATGTCAGCCCGCACAGGGGAAGGGCAAGGAGAGTTCGGAGGCGGTCGGGCATCTCAGTTATTCAGCAGGGTGTTGGCGATGGCCGGCAGGCCCCCGGAATGGGCCTCCAACTATCCCATCCGGGGCGGGCCTGGCCAGACCGCGTCGGGAAGGGCTGGATGTCGCCCTTTCCCCGCCGTATTCGGCGTGTTAACCGGAGGGCCTGCGAGCGGCGGTATCCCCTGTAGAATGTTCCAACAAGCCCGATTCGCTGTTGAAGCCGCGCGAGATGTTCAAAACCTTTTCCCTGACCGGTCTTGCGGCGCTTTTGGCCGCCACCGCGCTGACGGCTGCGACGCCGGCTCAGGCGCAGATCGGCACGATCTTCTCCGATCCGCCGCCGCTGCGGCCACCCGGCAATATTCCGCGTGGCCAGCCCCAGCCGCAGCCGATCCCCGAGGACGACGAAGAAGTGCCCGAGCTGCCGCCGCAGGGCCGCGTGCTGCCGTCGCGCCCGATGCCGCCGCCTCCGGGGCGGCAGGGCAATATCATGCCTGGGCCGGTCGAGACCCAGCCCCTGGCGCCGCCGCCGGGGTCGACCCTCGCGCCACCGAACCAGCCGCCCTCCGCCGCGATCGCTCCGCCCAGTCCGCAAGGCGCTCCGGGTGCGCCCGGTCAGCGCCAGCCCCAGCAGAAGGGCGGGCCGGGTGGCGCGGTCCCGCAGACGCCGGCGAGCCTGCAGCCGGGTGACGAGGTCGTGACCGAGCCGCCGGCGCAGAAGATCGTGAACAAGAAGGCGACCTTCTCCGGTCTCGACAAGATCACCGGACGCATCATCAATTTCGACGAGGAGATCGGCGAGACCGTCCAGTTCGGCGCGCTCAGGGTCAAGACCGACGCCTGCTACACGCGGCCCGCGACGGAGGCTGCCAACACCGACGCCTTCGTCGAGGTCGACGAGATCACCTTGCAGGGCGAGGTGAAGCGCATCTTCTCGGGCTGGATGTACGCGGCAAGCCCGGGCCTGCACGGCGTCGAGCATCCGATCTACGACATCTGGCTGACCGACTGCAAAGAGCCGCAGCAGACCATCGCGACCGCGGCACCGGATCCGGCCGCGGCAAAGCCGCCGCCACCTCCGCCGGCGCAGAAGAAGGCCGCGCCCAAGCAGGTGCAGCAGCGGCCGCCGCAGCCGCTGCCACCGATCCAGCAGCAGCAACCGGCACCGCCGCCCCCTCCGCCGCCGGAGCAGCGGCCGGGCCTGTTCGGCATCCCCGGGTTTGGCCGCTAGAGCCTCGCTATCGATTATTGCCGCGAGGCGATGATCTCGAGCGCGCGCGCGCCAGGGATGGCTTCGCCGGCGGAGAGCCTCAGGAAATCGCCGGGTTCGCCCGCCAGCGCCTTGTCGAGCAGCGCCGTATAGCGTCGCCGCGAAATCTCGACCGCGCCGAAGCTCTTCAGGTGCTCGGTGACATATTGCGTGTCGAGCAGCTCGAAGCCGCCATGGATGAGCCGCGCGACCAGATGCACCAGCGCGACCTTCGAGGCATCGCGCGCGGTGTGGAACATGCTCTCGCCGAAGAAGGCTCGTCCGAGGCTCACGCCGTACAGCCCGCCGACGAGGTCGTCACCCTGCCAGGCTTCGACGCTATGGCAATGGCCAAGCTCGAAGAGGCCACCATAGAGGTCGCGGATGCGCTTGTTGATCCAGGTATCCTCACGTCCTACTTGCGGCGCCGCGCAGCCGGCGATGGTTGCCTTGAACGCGGTGTTGACGGTGACGCGGAACGTATCCGACCGCACGGTGCGCGCGAGCCGTGAGGCGACGCGGAAGCCGTCGAGCGGGATGACGCCGCGCAACTCCGGCTCGACCCAGAACAGGGTCGGATCGTCAGCGCTTTCCGCCATCGGAAAGATGCCGCAGGCATAAGCGCGCAGCAGCACGGCCGGGGTGATTTCAGACGGGGCGGAGTCGCGCGAAGTCATGGCTTGCCATCTTAGCAGGATCGCATTGCGGTTGCGACGGGTGCCGGCCGGTCGCGAGGTCAGCTCGCGGCGGCGGTGCTGGTCTTGCCGGGGGCTGCGGGCATGCGGCCGAACTTCAGCACGATCCGGGTTCCGGGATGCGCGGGGTCGCGTTCGACCGAGGCGTCGAGCTTTGAGGCCATGGCCGCGACGATGCGCTGGCCCATGCCGGTGGAGCGCGGATCGGCCTTGACGTTGTCGCCGACGCCATTGTCGGCGATCGAGAGCAGGAGATCGTCTCCTTGCGAGATCAGCTCGACATGAATCGGGCCGGCGCCATCGGGATAGGCGTATTTCACCGCGTTCATCACCAGCTCGTTGACGATGATGCCGACGGCGACCGCACGGTCGGGATCGATCTCGATCGGCTCGGCCTTCAGGGTCAGACGCGACATCCGGTCGCCTTCGGCCGAGCGGCGGAGATCCTCGAGCAGCGAGTCCAGATACTGATTGAGGACCACGCTCTTCAGGTCCTGCGAGGTGTAGAGGCGTCGGTGCACCTGCGCGACCGCGGCGACGCGGCCCATCGCATTGGTCAGCGCCGCCTTGACCTCCTCCTGCGCGGCGGAGCTTGCCTGAAGGTGCAGCAGCGAGGCAATGATCTGGAGGGAGTTGCCGACACGATGGTTGACCTCGCGCAACAAGAGCTCGCGTTCGGCGGCGAGCGCCGCGTAGCGGTCGCGCGAGGCGTGGATCTCGGCCTCGGCTTCATCGCGTGCCCGCTGCAACTCGGCCTGGCGCAGCGCGCCTTCGGCGGCGACGTGGAGCAGCGGGATGAAGTCGCCCCTGACGTCCTTCACCAGATAGTCGGCCGCCCCCGCCTTGAGCGCGGTCACCGCGATGCTGGAATCCTGCGATGCGGTGACGAACACCACCGGCGGTGCGTTCGGGATCGCCATGATCTGCTCGAGGGTCTCCAGCCCGTCGAGGCCCGGCATGTACTGATCGAGTGCCACGACATCGATGCCGCCTTCGGCGCTGGCGCGGCGGATGCGCTCGAGACCTTCCTCGCCGCTCGCGGCATGGACGACCTTGTAGCCGCGCCGCGTCAGGCCACGGTCGACCAGGCGCGCCAGCGCGTCGTCATCGTCGATGTAGAGCAGTGTCGGCATTCTCTGGTTCATGTGGCGGCGGGCGGGACCTGGATGACCGAGAAGAACAGCCCGAGCTGCCGGATGGCATTGGCGAAATTCTCGTAGTTGACGGGCTTGGTGATGTAGACGTTGCAGCCGAGCTCGTAGCAGCGCTTGATTTCCTGGGAATCGTCGGTGGTGGTGAGCACCACCACGGGCGAGGCCTTCAAATATTTGTTTTCCTTGATCTGCTTCAGGATGTCGATCCCGATCATGTCGGGCAGGTTGAGGTCGAGCAGGATCAAGAGCGCATTGCCCTTCTGCACGAGCCCGCTGCCGTCGGCGCCGAACAGGTGCCGCATGGCGTCGCTGCCGGTGGCGAACGCGACGATCTCGTTGTTGACGCCGGACCTTCGGATGTTGCGCTCGATCAGGCGTGCGTGGCCCTCGTCGTCCTCGATCATGATGATGGTGACAGGCTGGGTCATCGATCTCAGTTCCGGTTGCTCACGTTCCAGGCGATCGGCAGCGTGATCGTGAAGGTGCTGCCCGCGTTCAGTTCCGAGGATACGGACATGGTACCGCCGAGGCGACGCACAAGAGCACGTACATGCGCAAGACCGATGCCCTGGCCGGGCTTGTCCTGGGTTCCCGCGCGGCGGAACAGGTCGAATATGCGCTGATGATCCTTCGGATCGATCCCGCGGCCGTTGTCGCTGATCTCGAAGATAGCGTAACCGAGCTTGGTCCGACCGCGGATTCTGATCTCACCGGGCAGGCCGGGCTTGAGATATTTGATCGCGTTGTCGATCAGGTTGGAAAAGATCTGCTCGAGGGCAAGACGGTCGCTCACGAGGTTCGGCAGCGGCTCGAGGTGGATCTCGGCTTGCGCCTCGGCCGCCTGGTGCGCCAGCGTCGAGACGATGGCCTCGATCAGCTCCCGCGTGTCGATCTTCGCCGGCTGAAATTCGCGCCGGCCCTCGCGCGTGAGGTTGAGGATGGCCGAGATCAGCCGGTCCATCTTGGCGATCGACGTCTTGATGAAGCCGAGCGCTTCGGAGAAATCCTCCGAGAGCTGCTTGTCGGCGCCTTCGAGCACGATCTCGCCGGGAGCGCCGGGAGCCAGCGACGACCCATCGGCGGAGACGTGGGTGAGATCGCCGATCCGGCGGAAGATGTCGCCGCCGAGCTCCTCGAGCTCGCTGGTGAAGCCCATGATGTTGACGAGCGGCGAGCGCAGATCGTGGCTGACGATATAGGCAAAGCGCTGAATCTCGTCGTTGGCTTCGCGCAGGTCCGCGGTGCGCTCGTCGACGACGGCTTCCAGGTTGACGTTGGCGTCGCGCAGGCGGGCTTCGGCCTCGTCGCGCACGCGCGCCGAGCGCCGCACCAGCCAGATCGAGATCATCGCCAGCAGCACGACGAGGCCGGAGCCGATCCCGGTCATCGACGCGGAGAGGGTCTGGCTGCGGTCGGAATTTGCCGTTCGGAGCCGGAACAACCGCTCCTCCTCGCGGATCATGGCGTTGGCCATGTTGCTGATCGTGGTCGTGGTGTTGCCGGCGGCGGCCTCGCGGATCAGCGCCGTGGCCCTGTCGGGCTGACCCTGCTTCACGAAGGTCATCTCGCGCGAGAACTGGTCGAGCCGGATCTCGATGGCTGCTCTCAGCTTTTCAATGTTCTCGCGTTGCGCCGGATCGTTGCTGATCTGACGCGTGAGCTTGTCGAGCGCCGGAACGATCGCCGCGACGGCCTTCTCATGATCTGACAGGAAGTCCGGCCCCTGCGTCAGGAGAAAGCCGCGAGCGCTGCTCTCGGCACGCCGGACCTCGAGCAGCAGGGCGTTGATCTGGCTCTCCACCTCGATGGTGTGAACCACCCATTTACTGTCTTCCCGGGCCTTGTTGACGAGGTAGACGGAGCCGGCGCTGATAACGGTCAGCACCAAAAGGCCCGCCGAAAGCAGCAGGATCTGCCAAAATGTGCGCCGTCGGTGGGCTTCAGCCCTCACGGCGATCGACCTGTCGACGTTCGGTGGAGTTCAAAACGCCCCCTTGGAACTGTCCCCGCCGAGAACGCGATCAGGGCCAAAGGGTTCCAAAAGGAGCAGGATTATCTCAGGCTGGCTTCGTCTTGCCGGCGAGATATTGTTCCAGCCAGTGGATGTGGTAGTCGCCGTCGATGATGTCGTCTTCGCGCACCAGCGCACGGAAGAGCGGCAGCGTGGTCTCGATGCCTTCGACCACCATCTCGTCCAGTGCCCGGCGCAGCCGCATCAGGCATTCGGCCCGGGTCTTGCCGTGCACGATCAGCTTGCCGACGAGGGAATCGTAATAGGGCGGGATCGTGTACCCCTGGTAGACGGCGGAATCGATCCGGACGCCGAGGCCGCCGGGCGGATGATATTGCAGGATCCGGCCGGGCGAGGGGCGGAAGGTCTGCGGATTCTCGGCGTTGATGCGGCACTCGATGGCGTGGCCGATGACCTGGACTTCGTCCTGCTTGGCCGGCAGATCGCCGCCGGCGGCGATGCGGATCTGCTCCAGCACAAGGTCGATGTCGGTGATGCTCTCGGTGACCGGATGCTCCACCTGGATGCGGGTGTTCATCTCGATGAAATAGAATTCACCGTCCTCGTACAGGAATTCGATGGTGCCGACGCCGAGATACTTCATCTCGCGCATCGCTTTCGCGCAGGTCTCGCCGATCTTGGCCCGCGCGGCGGCGGCGAGGACCGGCGAGGGGCCTTCCTCCCAGACCTTCTGGTGGCGGCGTTGCAGCGAGCAGTCGCGTTCGCCGAGATGGATGGCGCCGCCACGGCCGTCGCCGAGGATCTGGATCTCGATATGGCGCGGCTTCTGGAGGTACTTTTCCAGATAGACGGAGGCGTCGCCAAAGGCGGATTTGGCCTCGTTGGCCGCCGTCGAAAGCGCCAGCTGGAGGTCGGCCTCGCTGTGCGCGACCTTCATGCCGCGGCCGCCGCCGCCTGCCGCCGCCTTCACCAGCACCGGAAAGCCGATCTTCTTGGCGATCGCCATCGCGTCGTCATCGGGACCAACCGCACCGTCGGAGCCGGGCACCACGGGGATGCCGAGCCGCTTGGCGGTTTTCTTGGCCTCGATCTTGTCGCCCATCAGGCGGATGTGCTCGGCCTTCGGGCCGATGAAATGCAGATTGTGCTCGGCGAGGATTTCCGCAAAGCGCGCGTTTTCGGAGAGGAAGCCGTAGCCGGGATGCACGGCATCAGCGCCGGTGATCTCGCAGGCCGCGAGCAGCGCGGGCACGTTGAGATAGCTGTCCTTGGACGCCGGCGGCCCGATGCAGACGCTCTCGTCCGACAGCCGCACATGCATGGCGTCGGCGTCGGCAGTGGAGTGCACGGCGACGGTCGCGATCCCGAGCTCCTTGCAGGCCCTGAGGATGCGAAGGGCGATCTCGCCGCGATTGGCTATGAGGATCTTGTCGAACATGGTGCCTCAGGGGGCGAATGGGGAATAGCGAATGGCGAACAGGGCAGAGTAGCTATTCGCTACTCGCCATTCGCCACTCCCTCACTCAATGATGACCAGCGGCTCGCCGTACTCGACCGGCTGGCCGTCCTCGACCAGGATCTGCGTCACCGTGCCGGCGCGCGGCGAGGGGATCTGGTTCATCGTCTTCATGGCCTCGATGATCAGCAGCGTCTGGCCGACCGAGACCTTGGTGCCGACGTCGATGAACGGCTTTGCGCCAGGCTCCGGCGCCCAATAGGCGGTGCCGACCATCGGCGAGGTCACGGCGCCGGGATGCTTCGACAGATCGGCCGCGGCAGGGGCGGGCGCAGCGGCGCTCGCTGCCACCGGCACGGCGGCGGAAGCGGCTGCGACCGGCATCGGCATGGTCGCGGCAACGCTGATGTTGCGGGCGACGCGCAGGCGCAGGCCGGCCCGTTCGATCTCGATCTCGGTGAGGCTGGTCTCATCGAGCAGCAAGGCAAGCTCGCGAACGAGCGCGGAATCCTCGCTGGAAAACTTTGCGGCTGCTTTGTCGTCTGGCTGGCGCGCCATGTTGTTTGATCCGAATGTTCTGTTGGAAGGGAGCGTCAGGCGTTGGGCTTGATGCCGAGCTTGGCGGCAAGGCCCTGGATGGCGAGGCGATAGCCCTCGATGCCGAAACCGCAGAGCGAGGCGAACGCCGCGCGTGCGGTGTAGGAATGGTGACGAAAACTTTCGCGGGCGTGGATGTTGGTCACATGCACCTCGACCGTCGGAATCTGCACCGCGAGCAGCGCGTCGTGCAGCGCGATGGAGGTGTGGGAATAGCCGCCGGCATTGATGATGATGCCCTTCATCTTGCGCCGGTGCGCTTCGTGGATGAAGTCGATCAGTTCGCCTTCGCGGTTGGACTGCCGGCAGTCAGCCTTGAGACCAAAGGTCGCGGCCGTGTCGCGGCATAGCGCCTCGACGTCAGCCAGCGTGGCGTGGCCATACTTTTCCGGCTCGCGCGTCCCCAGCATGTTGAGGTTCGGCCCGTTCAGGACGAGGATCGTGTCGGTTGCAGGTTCGGCCATTCCAATCCCGGAAGAGGTGCTTCGGCGTGGCGGGTTATAGGTAACAAAGCGCGTGAGGGGAAGCCTTGAAGGGCCTCAGGGGCGGGTTCAAGCACCTCATCCAGTGCGCAAATACCTGTGCGGAAACTACGGAAATTGCTTGTTAACCAGTCCGAAGCATGGCTGCCGGCCGAACGCAAAGGGGCGGGCATCGCTGCCCGCCCCGAGATTGCCGGTGTCCGGCCTTAGGCGTTCAGGACAGCCACGATCTCGTAGGTGTCCGGATTGACGATCACGATCTCATCGCGGATCAGGACGTACTTGTAGGTCCGCCACTCCGGATAGATCGTCACGACCTTCGACGGCAGGGCGTGAAGGGTAATGCCCTCACGCGGGATGCGAGTGCCGACCGAGATCGAGAAGTTTACGTTCGTCACCGGGGCGACGTGCTCCTCGCGGATCACGGACGTGATCTGGGTCCGCTGCTCGGTCGAAAGCTTGGCAGCGGCGCCGGCCTGGCCGGTCGTCTGCGACCGCTCGGTCCCGGTCTGGGTCTGGGTCTGAGTCTGGGAACCCTGGTGACCAGGCGCATTCATGCCGCTGCGGTCTTCCTGACCTTGGGCCTTCATGTCCTTGCTGCCCTTGGTCTCGGTTTCCCTGCTCATGCTGCCCTTGGACTTCTCGTCGCTCCGCGGGCTCTGGCCGACCGTCGACGACTTCTCCGACTGCGTCGACTTCTCACGCATCGCACCCGGCTGGTCCTTGTTCATCTTGTCGGACTGAGTCGATTTGTCATGAGCGCTCGGCTGATCCTTCATGCTGCCGGCCTGGCCGACCGTTCCCTTTTCATGCTTGTCTTGCTTGTCCATGGACTCTTGCTTGTTCATGGAGTCGCTGCGCTCGCCAGAAGGCTGCGTGCTGTGCTGGGTCTGCTGGCCACTCCCGTGGTCCTTGGTGCCGGTTCCTTGCGCATTGGCGAAACCGGTGCCGGCGATCAGCGCCAAAGCTGCAACCGAGACCAAAAAGCGATTAGTCATTTGAACCTCTCCTCACGTGATTTCTTTGCGTCATTGCCCGCGCCGACAACGAAAGGAGAGCGCGGTCGTTCCGAAATCCAGGAGGTTCCGGCGAGCTTTGTTTGCTGAACACCGGATGAACGGTCCCGCCCGACCGCGACAAACTGCGACGGTCCGAACCGCGCAAAAAAGAAGCCGGCTGTGAGCCGGCCTCCTTCAACGCAATGTCGCGTCGCTCAGCAAGTCGCTTTGCCGCAGCGGGCAACGCCGATCTTTTCCCTGAGGCCTTCCACGCCGATGGCACCGACGACGATCTGCTTGCCGATCACGTAGCTCGGCGTGCCATTCATGCCCATCGCTTCGGCAAGCTTGAAGTTCTCCTCGATGGTGGCGCGCACTTCGGGGCTGGCGATGTCCTTCTCGATTCTCGCGGTGTCGAGGCCGGCCTCCTTCGCCGCCTGCATGGCGCGGGCCTTGTCGGCGGCGCCGCGGCCGCCGAGCAGCTTCTGGTGGAAGTCGAGATATTTCTTGCCGGAGGGGTCCTGCATGCGCACGGCGACCGCGACCTGAGCCGCTTCGACCGAACCCTGGCTCAGCACCGGAAACTCCTTCAGCACCACCTTCAGCTTCGGATCGCTCTTCATGAGGTCGAGCATGTCACCCATGGCGCGTTTGCAGTAGCCGCAATTGTAGTCGAAGAACTCGACGAAGGTGACGTCGCCGTCCTTGTTGCCGAGCACGACCTGGCGCGGCGAGTTGAAGATCGCGTCGGCATTCTGCGCGATGCTGGCCTCGTGCTTCTGCGTTTCGGCCGCGGCCTGGCGCTTGCTGAGCTCGGCCATGGCCTCCTCGAGCACCTCGGGATGGCTGACGAGATAGCTCTTGATGATCGCCTCGATGTCGGTGCGCTGGCTGTCGGAGAAACCGTCGGCCGAGGCGGGCACGGCTGCGCCGAGCATGGCGAGCGCAAACAATGCGGGAGCAAGCAGGCGCAGCGAAGGCATAGGCAAATCCTCTTGTTCAAAGCAGTTTCGAGAAACGTCCCGGTGGACTTGAGCTCGGTGTCGTGACGTCGTGGTATCGGGCGTCCTTCGAGTTGCGTCAGTTGCGCGGCGGCTTCGCCGCCACGATGTCGTCGGCCTTTACCCATCCGGGTGTGCCGACGGCGAAACGGGTTTTCGCGCGCGTGGCAAGCTCGCGGGCGGTCTTGTTGTCGCCGCGCAAGTAAGCGGCCTGGGCCGAGGCGAGATCTGCCTCGGCATAGTCTCCCTTCCGGCCGTAGGCCATCGCGAGCTGGGTATAGCCGAGCGCCGCCTCGGGCTCTCGCGCCACCGCGGCGCGGAGAATCCGAACAGCTTCGTCGGTGTAGGCTTTATTATCGGTTCCAACCAGAGCCTGCCCAAGTAACATCTCGATGAGGGGCGCGTTGTTGGAGAGTGCGACCGCCTTGCGCAGGGGAGCGACCGCCTCTGCCGGCTTGCCGCTTTCCAAAAGCGCCTGACCGCGCACCTCGTAGAAGTACGGGTTGTTCGGCTGAACCTGGATCAGCGCGTCGATCTGGGCGAGCGCGCTGCGCAGATCGCCGTGCAAATAGGTGCTGATGGCGCGGGCATAGCGCGCGGGCAGGCTGTCGTTGGTCTGGGGATAGCGGCGGTACACCGTCTCGGGACGCTCCATGAAGGCGGAGATCTTGGCGCGGACCATGTCATGCCGGAGCTGGAGCGCGGGATCGTCCTTCTTGTTCCAGTAGGGGCTGGAGCTTGCGAACTCCTGCAGCGCGGCGACGCGCTCGGCCGGCATCGGATGCGACTGCAGGTAGGGATCGGCGCCGCGCGCGGCGAACAGGCTCTCGCTGGTGAAGCGCTTGAAGGTCTCGTACATGCCCTTGGGCGATTGCTGCGTCGCGGTCAGGAATTTCACGCCGGCGCGGTCCGCATTCTCCTCCTGCTGGCGCTGATAGGACAGCAGCGACCGTCGGATCACCTCCTGCGGAGCGGAGATCGCGGCGGCGCCCGCATTGGCAAGCCCGTTGTTGCCCCCGCTCGAGCTGCGGGTGCTGCCGGCCGCAATCGCGCCGGCGCCGAGCAGCATCGCAATGATCATCTGGGTCTGCGCGGCGGCGAGCTGCTCGCGCAGCTTGGACAGATGGCCACCGGCCAGATGTCCGGTCTCGTGCGCGAGCACGCCGATGATCTGGTTCGGCGTCTCCGATTGCAGGATCGCGCCCCAATTGACGAAGATGCGGCGGCCGTCCGCGACGAACGCGTTGAACGAGCCGTCGTTGATGATCACCATCTGGATGTTCTGCTTCTCCAGACCCGCGACGCGCAGGATCGGGCGCGTGTATTCGCGTAGCAGCTGCTCGGTCTCGGTGTCGCGCAGGACCGGCGGCCCCTTGGCTTGCGCGTGCGCGGACGAGAACGGCGTCAGCGCGATCGCGACGGCCGTGACGAGGGCGGTGAGGGCGGAGGCCTTCTGGCGCAATGCGGTCTGGAGCAACATCGAGCGGTCTGGGTCAAACGGGCTTGATCAAGCAGTTTCGTGATTGGTTTTGGCGATTGGCGGCGGACCGGATACGCGATATGCCCTTGTGAGCCGTGCCCCTTATGAGCCGTACAATGAGGCCAGTCTGGGGCGCAAGCGCCCCGTGTTCCGGACCGACCCGATCGGTCCGCCAGCGAATAGCAGAAATCGATGCACGATGCGACATTGAGGAACCGGTTGGGGCAGTGGCTCGAGCCCTCCCGCCGCAGCGATGTTCCCCCGTTCATGGTGATGGACGTGATGGCCGCGGCGGCCCGAATCGAGGCCGCCGGCGGCCATGTCATCCACATGGAGGTCGGCCAGCCCGCGGCTGGCGCGCCCAGGACCGCGATTGCGGCCGCCCATGCCGCGCTCGAGGCCGGACGGATCGATTATACCTCCGCGCTCGGCATCCCCAGCCTGCGCGAGCGCATCGCGCGGCATTATCGCGACACCTATGGTTGTGACGTCAACCCCGAGCGGATCGTGGTGACCACAGGCTCCTCCGGCGGCTTCATTTTGGCTTTCCTGTCGATGTTCGAGCCTGGCGATCGCGTCGCGGTGACGGTGCCGGGCTATCCGCCATACCGCCACATCCTCACCGCGCTCGGTTGCGAACCGGTGCTGATCGAGACCACGAACGAGACGCGTCATGCGCTCACCGGCGAGGCCCTGCTCGCCGCCCATCGCGAGGCGCCGTTGAAGGGCGTGCTGGTCGGCAGCCCGGCCAATCCGACGGGCACGATGATGTCCCGCGAAGCGCTCGCGGGCCTCATTGCTGCCGCGGAAGACGCAGGCATCCGCTTCATCTCGGACGAGATCTATCACGGGCTCGATTACGCATTTCCCGCCGTGACAGCGGCGGCGCTGTCCAGGCACGCACTCGTGATCAACTCGTTCTCCAAGTATTTTTGCATGACGGGCTGGCGCGTCGGCTGGATGGTCGTTCCCGATATCCTGGTGCGGCCGATCGAGCGGCTGCAACAGAACCTGTCGATTTCGGTGCCGGCGCTGTCGCAGATCGCGGCCGAAGCGGCTTTTGATGGCGCTGCCGAGATGGAGGAGATCAAGCACGGCTATCAGGAAAACCGGCGTGTCCTGATCGATGGATTGCCCAAGGCTGGACTGACGAGATTCCTGCCGGCCGACGGTGCCTTCTATCTTTATGCCGATGTCTCGGACTTCACCTCGGACAGCTTCGAGTTCGCCAATCAAATGCTGGAGCAGGCGGGCGTGGCGGCAACGCCAGGCCTCGATTTCGATCCCATACACGGCCGTTCATTCATACGGTTTTCCTATGCCCGCTCGCTCGATGAGATGCGGGAAGCAGTTGACCGGATCGCTCACTGGCTTAAATAGCCGCCAATTCGACAGCCTTCCGGAGTTCAACTTGTCAGACCGTTCCGTCCCGTCCGCCGCTGCACCACATTCTTCTCTCGCCGCGTTGATGTGGCCGACCCGGCCGGGCGAGGCCGTCGGCGGCTTTCGCGCCTTCGTGCTGATTGCGCTCGGCACGGCGCTGATGGCGCTGTCAGCGAAGGTCAACCTGCCGCTGCCCTATGTGCCGATGACGCTGCAGACGCTGGTGGTGCTGATGATCGGCGCTGCCTATGGCTGGCGCCTTGGCAGCGCAACCATGATCGCCTACCTCGCCGAGGGTGCGATGGGGCTGCCGGTTTTCGCCGGTCCCGTGGGTGGGATTGCACCGCTGGTTGGCCCGACCGCGGGCTATCTGTTCGGCTTTGTGCTGGCTGCGTTTGTCACCGGCTGGCTCGCCGAGCGCGGCTGGGATCGCAGCGTTGTGCGGCTGTTTGCGGCGATGGCCATGGGCCACATCGTCATCCTGGCTGCGGGCTTTGCCTGGCTCGCTTTCGGCATCGGTCTCGGCGCTGCCAAGGCTTGGCAGGTCGGCATCGTGCCGTTCATTGCGGGTTCACTGGTCAAGAATGCTCTCGGCGCGACCCTGATGCCGGCGGTCCGCCGGATCGTCGATCGCCGCGGGTAAAGCGCGCAATAAGAGAGCAGTTCCAATTGACAGGGCCGGCCAAGTTGATCTTGGCTGGCCCCAACGTTTGAGGGGGAGTGAAACGATGACGACGACAACGATGGCGGGGGCGCCGGTCGCGCCGGCCGCAGCCAAGCCGTGGTACAAGATTCTCTACGTTCAGGTGCTGATCGCCATCGTGCTCGGCGCCATCGTCGGATGGCTCTGGCCGTCGGTTGCCACCAACGACTGGATCAAGGCGCTGGGCGACGGCTTCATCAAGCTGATCAAGATGGTGATCGCCCCGATCATCTTCTGCACCGTGGTCTCCGGCATCGCCCACATCCAGGATGCGAAGAAGGTCGGACGCATCGGCGTCAAGGCGCTGGTCTATTTCGAGGTCGTCTCGACCTTCGCGCTGGTGATCGGGCTCCTCATCGGCAATCTCGTGAAGCCTGGTGCGGGCTTCGGCAGTGGGGCGGCCAGCGAGGCGGCCGTTGCAAATTACGCCAAGCAGGCCGCGGGTCAGAAGTCGGTCGACTTCGTGCTGCACATCATTCCGGACACCGTGGTCGGGGCGTTCGCGCAAGGCGAGATCCTGCAGGTGCTGCTGTTCTCGGTGCTGTTCGGCTTTGCCATCATGAGCCTTGGCGAGCGCGGCCACACCATCCGCAGCTTCATCGACGACGCCGCGCATGCGGTGTTCGGCGTCATCTCCATCGTGATGCGTGCAGCGCCGATCGGCGCGTTCGGTGCGATGGCCTATACGATCGGCAAGTTCGGCACCGGCGCGCTCCTCAACCTGATCGGCCTGATCGCGACGTTCTACGTCACGGCTGCGCTGTTCGTGTTCGTCGTGCTCGGCATCATTGCGCGCCTGGCTGGGTTCTCGATTTTCAAGTTCCTGGCCTACATCAAGGACGAGCTGCTGATCGTGCTCGGCACCTCGTCGTCGGAAAGCGCGCTGCCGACCTTGATGGAAAAGCTGGAACGGCTCGGCTGCTCCAAGTCGGTTGTCGGCCTCGTCGTGCCCACGGGTTACTCGTTCAACCTCGACGGCACCAACATCTACATGACGTTGGCAACGCTCTTCATCGCGCAGGCGCTCGGTTACGATCTCTCCTTCAGCCAGCAGCTCACGATCCTGGTCGTGGCGATGCTGACCTCGAAGGGCGCCTCCGGCATCACCGGCGCGGGCTTCATCACGCTGGCGGCAACGCTCGCCGTGGTCGATCCGCGCCTCGTGCCGGGCATGGCGATCGTGCTCGGCATCGACAAGTTCATGAGCGAGTGCCGCGCGCTGACCAATCTGTGCGGCAACGGCGTCGCTTGCGTGATCGTGGCCTGGTGGGAAGGCGAGCTCGACCGCGACAAGCTCAACGCCAACCTTTCCAAGCAGATCGATCCGACCGACATGGAGACGGCGATCACCACGGACTGATCCGATCTGACGGCGCGAGCTGCGCTGTCAGATCTTGAAGTAACAGGGCTGGTCGAGATCCTCGATCAGCCCTTTTTCTTGGGCTCCGGGACGACCCCTTGATGCGCCTGTCGGCTGCGTTCGCGGTGCTCGCCGCGAACGCGGAGGGTTAAAACCGCTCCGGCCGGTACGGCGCGGGATCGATCGACGGCGTCTCGCCGCTCATGATCTCGGCGAGCAGGCGCCCGGTCGCAGGGCCCAGCGTAAAACCCTGGTGCCCGTGACCAAAGTTCATCCAGAGGCCGGGATGACGCGGGGCCTGACCGAGCACCGGCAGCATGTCCGGCGTGCAGGGGCGGGTGCCGAACCACGGATCGGGCTCGACCCGTTTGCCGAGGTCGATCAGCTCGCGCGCGGAGGCTTCCGCGCTGGCGAGCTGTACCGGTGTTGCGAGCGCATCCGGGCCCGTCAGCTCAGCGCCGGTGGTGATGCGAATTCCCTTGGCCATCGGGCCCATGGCGTAGCCACGGGCCTTGTCGACGAGCGGCAGGTCGAGCGAAGCGCCGCCGCTATAATGCATGTGATAGCCGCGCTTGCGCACCAGCGGGATGCGATAGCCGAACTTGTACAACAGATCGGGCGACCAGGGTCCGAGCGTCACGACGGCGTGGGGAGCATCGATGCGCCCCTGATCGGTGTCGACCGACCAGCCAGTCGCAGTTTGCCGCAGCGACTGCGCATCACCCAGCACGATCCGGCCGCCGAGGCGCGCGAACAGCTCCGCATAGGCGGTCACCAGCGCACCCGGATCGGACACGGTCCAGGTGTCGAGCCAATGGATCGCGCCGGGCAGATCGTCGCGCAGGATCGGCTCGGCTTTTGTCAACTCGCTGCCTGACAGAACGCGAAAGTTCACACCGAATTCGCGCCGATCTTGCTCCGCGTCCTTGATCGAGTGCTCCAGGGCGGCGGCATCGCGGTACAGCGCGCGATAGCCGGCCCGGCGGATCAGATTGTCGGCATGGGCCTCGCGGATCAGGATGTCGTGTTCGGCCGTCGCGCTGGCGATCAGGCGCGCCCAGCCGGCGATCGCCTCGCGATGCCGCTTCGGCGCCGAATGCCACCAATAGCGGAGCAGGGGCTCGATGTGCAGATGGAGGGAGGAGAGGCTGTAGCGCACGTCGTTGGTGCGGCCGGTCGCGATCTTCAAGAGCGAGGCGAGATCGCGCGGCATCGGATAGGGCCGCACCGCTTCCGCCTGGATCATCCCGGCATTGCCGTAGCTGGTCTCGCGGCCGGGCTCCCTGCGATCGACCAGCGTGACCGACCAGCCGCGCTGCTGCAGATGCAGCGCGGCACCCACGCCCACCATGCCGCCGCCGAGAATGATCGCGCTTTGCATCGGAAACGATTCTCCTGTCAGGCCCGGGTCATTCCCAGGTGAGGAAATCTGGTGCGGCCGATAGCGGCGGTGCAGCGGCGAGCCGTGCGAAATCGGGCACGGGGCGGCACAATTGCGCATCGTTCGCGAACGCAGCCTCGATGCTCGCGGCGACCGAGAGCACGATCGCATCGCCGCCGCGCGGGCCGACGATCTGGAGGCCGAACGGAAGGCCAGCTTCATCGAGACCGAGCGGAATGCTGATCGCGGGATGGCCGGGCAGCGTGACGGCATAGGCGAGCGCGAGCCAGTGGAAATAAGATTTGGTCGGCACGCCGTCGATCTCGGCGGGATAGAGCTCCGACCACGGCCGCGGGCTCAGCGTGATGGTCGGGCTGATCAGCACGTCGCAATTTGCGAAGAAGGTCTGGTAGGCTCGATAGATCCGCGTCTGTGTCGTGGCGGCGCGGGCGTAGTCCTCGAGCGTGTAGCCGAGGCCTTCCTCGACATTGGCGCGGACGTTGGGGCCGAGCATCTCGGGACGTTCTTTGTAATTCTTGCCATGCGTCGCCAGGAACATGCCGGCGCGCAGCACGGCGAAGGCGTCGTCGGCGCCGGAGCAGTCGGGTGTGGCCTCGCGGCAGTCGGCGAACAGCGGTGCAAGCTTCTTCACGCGTGCGCGGAACACGCGGCGGATCGCCTGCTCGGTCGGTGCGAAGCCGAAGTCTTCGGTGAAAGCGAGACGCAGCTTGCCGAGATCGGCGGGGCGCGGCGCGGCCCAGCGCTCGGCACGGGCCCGCAACGGTTCGCCGGGCAGGGTGTAGGCGAGCGGATCGCGGGCATCGTCGCTCGCCATCACCGAGAGCATCAGCGCGGCGTCGGCAACGTTGCGCGCCATCGGCCCGTCGGTCGAGAGGTTCGACCAGCCGAAGATGCGCTTTTCGCTCGGCACGAGGCCGTAGGACGGGCGCATCCCGACGATGCCGGAGAAGCCGGCCGGATTGCGCAAGCTTCCGCCGGTGTCGGAGCCCGAGGCGAGCGGGGCCATGCCGCAGGCGAGCGCCACCGCCGAGCCACCGGACGAGCCCGCCGCCGAACGCATGGGGTCGAACGGGTTGCCGGTCGCGCCGAACACGGGATTGCGGGTGTTGCCGCCGGCCGCCCATTCCGGCGTGTTGGTCTTGCCGAAGATGATGGCGCCGGCCGCGCGCAAGCGAGCGACCGAACCCTGATCGGCGGCCGGCACGTTGTCGCGCAGCAGCGGGCTGCCATAGGTGGAGCGCATCCCGGCGGTGTCCTGCGTGTCCTTGATCAAGACAGGCAGGCCGTGCAGCGCGCCGCGATCCTCGCCGCGCAGGATGGCTGCCTCGGCTGCCTTCGCGGCTGCACGTGCGCCCGGCTCATCCAGAGTCACGACGGCGTTGACGGCGCCATTGACGGCGGTGATGCGCGACAGGCAGGCGTCGAGGAGTTCGACAGGCGAGATCGTCCGTGCGGCCAACAGGCGACGCAGCTCAACGGCACTGGAATCACAAAGCTCTGACAACGCTGGTCCTCTGCTAAGTCGTGAAGACGACTTAGCACATCAGAAGCCGGGTTGGATGCGCTGCACACCAGTTTTGTGCGCCGGAGGATATTTGCGAGTTCGACCGCATCTCTGTCGGCCGCATCATGGCTACCATCATGGCTACCATCAACTCCACGCAAGCAAGACGCCCGCTCGCGCGAGCAAGGACATTTGCACGCAACGAAAAACGCCCGGCTCGGCCGGGCGTTTCCATGAGTGTGGCTTACTGGCCGCCGCCGAAACGGCGTGACCACCAGCCGGCGCGGCGCGGTGCGGCCGGGGTTTCGCTTGCGGCCTCCGGCGCGGGCTCGGGTGCCGGCGCGGGCGCAGCAACCGGTTCGGTCGCCTGTGCCACCGGCGTTGCAGGCTCGGGCTGACTGTTCAGCAGGAAGCTCACCTTTTCCCGGACGGTGGAGCGGCGCCGCGCGGTCTTGTCGCCGGCGGGCTCTTCTTCTGGCGTCGCGGTCGCGGCGGGAGCCGGCTCCGCCTGGGCCGGCGCTTCGGTCTGCACCTCGGCGCGCGGCTCAGGCTGCTCGACTTGCGGCTCGGTGATGTGCTCGGTCTGCGCGATCGAGGGCGCGGTCTCGCTGCCGAAGCCGTCGAAATCGGCCACCGCGCCGGCAGCTTCCGGCGGCGGATTGGTGCCGAGTTCGTCGTTGATGGATCCGGCGAGACCTTCCTCGCCGCCACCGCGACGGCGGCGTCCGCCCCGGCGACCACGCCTGCGCCGGCGCTCGCCGCCGCCCTGCTGCTCGCCACGGGCTGCTTGTTCCTCGCCTTCCTCGCCGTCCTGCTCGGACTCGGTCTCGTCTTCACCTTCACCGGCCGCCATGGCCGCTTCGGGCAGCGTGGAGGCGGTATCCTCGCGCAACTCGCTGTCGCGCTGGCCACCGCGGCCGCGCCGGCGGCGACGGCGCTTGCGGCGCTGGCCGTCCTGCTCGGAGGCAGCCTCGCCGGCAGCCTGCTCGTCGGCAAGACCTTCGGTCTCGTCGGTCTCGACCTCGGATTCAGTCTCCAGGTCGAACCCATCCTCGTCGTCATAGGCTTCTTCGGCCAGTGGCGGCGGGCTCGCAGCGGCCTGCGCAGCGAGCAGCGCCTTGGCGGCTTCGAGCGTATGCACCTGCTCGCCGCGGTCGATCACATAGGCCTGCGGACCGCTGACGCTGGGATCGGCGATCACCGACAGCGTGACCTTGAAGCCGTTCTCGAGGTCGCGCAGATGGCCGCGCTTGTGGTTCAGCACATAGAGCGCGACGTCGGTGCGGGTGCGGACCACGAGGTTGTGGGTCGCGCCCTTCATCAGGATCTCTTCGAGGCCGCGCAAGAGCTGCAGCGCCACCGAGGACACCGAGCGGACGTGGCCGGTGCCGCCGCAATGCGGGCACGGGTCGGTCGAGCTCTCCAGCACGCTGGCGCGGATGCGCTGGCGCGACATCTCGAGCAAGCCGAAATGCGAGATGCGGCCGACCTGGATGCGTGCGCGGTCCTGCCTGAGGCAATCGGACAGCTTGCGCTCGACCGCGCGGTTGTTGCGCTTCTCGTCCATGTCGATGAAATCGATGACGATCAGGCCGGCGAGGTCGCGCAGGCGAAGCTGGCGGGCGACCTCTTCGGCCGCCTCCAGATTGGTCTTGAGCGCAGTGTCCTCGATGTGGTGCTCGCGGGTCGAGCGTCCGGAGTTGACGTCGATCGAGACCAGCGCCTCGGTCTGGTTGATCACGATGTAGCCGCCGGAGCGCAGTTGCACGGTCGGCGAGAACATCGCATCGAGCTGACTCTCGACGCCCATGCGCGAGAACAGCGGCTGGCCGTCGCGATACTGCTTCACCGCGCTGACATTGGCGGGCATCAGCATCTTCATGAAATCGCGCGCTTCGCGGTAGCCGGCCTCGCCGGCGACCTGGATTTCGTCGATCTCCTTGTTGTAGAGGTCGCGCAGCGAGCGCTTGATCAGCGAGCCTTCCTCGTAGACGAGGGTCGGGGCCTGCGACTTCAGCGTGAGGTCGCGTACCGTTTCCCACATCCGGATCAGATATTCGAAATCGCGCTTGATCTCCGGCTTGGTGCGGGAGGCGCCGGCTGTGCGCAGGATGATGCCCATGCCCTCGGGCACGTCGAGATCCTGCACCACTTCCTTGAGGCGCGAACGATCCTGCGCGCTGGTGATCTTGCGGCTGATGCCGCCGCCGCGTGCGGTGTTGGGCATCAGCACGGCGTAGCGGCCGGCGAGCGAGAGGTAGGTCGTCAGCGCCGCGCCCTTGTTGCCGCGCTCTTCCTTGACGACCTGCACCAGCATGACCTGGCGGCGCTTGATGACTTCCTGGATCTTGTACTGACGGCGCGGGCGGAAGGTGCGCTCCGGCACTTCCTCCAGCACGTCGTCGCCGCCGACGGATTCGACGACTTCCTCTTCGGCATCCTCGCCGTCCTCGTCCTCGTCATCCTCGCCGACTGCGTCCACGGGCTCGGCATGCGGCGCTTCAGTGCCCTCTCCGGCGGCGTAGACGGCATCGGCCGGCTCGGCCGCTGATGTCACGGCTTCAGCCAGACGTTCCGCATGCGCTTCCGCGGCATGAGCTTCGGGGGCAGTCTCGAAGGTTTGGGCCGGCTGCGGCTCGGTAACGGTCTCGGTCGCGACCACGGGCTCGGCGCCGACCGCAGCGACGGGAGCCGGCGTCTCATCGGCATGCTCATGGTCGTGAGGATCGCGCTCGCCCTCATGATCGTGGGCGTCATGATCGTGAGCGTGATGGTGCTCGTCATCATGGGCGTGATGATGATCATCGTGATCATGTTCGTCATGATCGTGATCGTGGCCCTCATGCTCGCCGTGATGCTCCGCCTCGGTGTGCAGAGGCTCGCCCTCGTGTTCCGGCGGTGTCGCGTCCTCGACGGGCTGCGCGACGGGATCGGCTCCGGCGTCGAGGCCTTCGACGATGTCGCTGCGCACGCGTTCGCCATGACCGCGGCGGCGGGCGCTGCGGTGGCGCGAACGGCGGCGGCCGTGCGAGCGGTTCTCGCTCTCTTCCTCGGCCTCGCGATGGGCCTGTTCCTCGGCCTCGATCAGCGCCTGCCGGTCGGCGACCGGGATCTGGTAGTAGTCGGGATGGATTTCGCTGAAGGCGAGGAAGCCGTGGCGGTTACCGCCATATTCGACGAAGGCGGCCTGGAGCGAGGGTTCGACCCTGGTGACCTTGGCGAGGTAGATATTCCCGCGCAGTTGCTTGCGTTGCGCGGTCTCGAAATCAAACTCTTCGACGCGATTGCCGCGGACCACGACTACCCGGGTCTCTTCCGGGTGGGTGGCATCGATCAACATCTTGTTGGGCATGTCTTAACTCTTGGCGGCGGCGGACGCGATAAACCGTGGGCGCGTATCGCGCCGCCGGGTGACGCGACGGTCCACCTGATTCGGGGCTGAGGGGAAGGCCGAAACGCCGTCTCTCGCGCCTTGCCGAACCGGAAGCTTCAGGACCATTGCGACGCGCGGGATTGTCACTCCGCAGCGTCGCGAATGATCCTTCAGATTTCGTCGGCACAGTCTGGCGCATCAAGCGTCGGCCCGTATGAAACATTGGGCGGCGAGGCCGCCCTTCAATCAGTTGCTGCTGGCCAGGCACGGCGCGAGCGCGCTCGCCTTGGGATCACGAACCGCCCCCTTGGGATCAAGGGACCGGGTAATGGGTTACGTCGCTGTCAGAACCGTCCCGGTAACATGAGTGGTAACCCGAGACCGTCCGCCGCCGGGGCTTGACCCGCTTCACCTCGCTGCCGCGCACCGCGCTGGTCTTAGAGGGAAGCGGAAAACGCTGGAATTCCCAAACCTTGGGAGTTCCGGCGCTGCACCGGAAGGCTGAATGCGACACAACCGGGAATATCGGCCGTCAGCATTCCGTACATACGAGGAATGAGCCATCCGTGCAAGGGAGCGTCGCACGGCGGTCACAGTCGGCGAGTTTCGCAGCTCTGTCATTAAGGAGCGATTAACCCTGTGGTTCTATTGCGTTAAGAGGGCTGCTCGGAGGCACGGAATCGGTGGCGAGCCGCACAAATCGACAGGTTTTGCTGGGAGGCGTGTTGCTGTGCATCGCGGCATTGCCGTGTGCTGATTCCTCGCGCCTCATTGCTGCGGAAAGCCAACTGCAACCCACTGTTGCGGCATCGAATTTTCCAGTCGCCTCGGCCGCCCGGCTGGCCGGCGATGGCAGGCAGACCCGCTTCATCCTCGACCTCGACCAGACCGTCACCTTCCGCGCCGTCACGCTGGCCGACCCCTACCGCGTGGTGGTAGATGTGCCGCAAGTCAATTTTCAGCTGCCTGCCGGTACCGGGAGCGGGGGACGGGGGTTGGTCAAGGCCTTCCGCTACGGGCTCGTCATGCCCGGCGGCTCGCGAATCGTGTTCGACCTGACCGGGCCGGCGAAGATCGCCAATTCCTACGTGCTCGAGGCGGCCAATGGCCAGCCGGCCCGGCTCGTGCTCGAGCTGGAGGAGGTCGACCGCACCGCATTCGTGTCGTCACTTGCCCCTGAAAACCGTCCTGAGCTGCGGCCCGCGATCGCGGAAGCGCCGCCTGCCACGGTTCCCAGCCCGACGGCTCCGGAAGCCGCGCAGCAGAAGGCTGACGGCCGTCCGGTGGTCGTGATCGATCCCGGGCATGGCGGCATCGACAACGGGACGCAGTCGAGCGGCGAGAGCGAGAAGAACCTGGTGCTGGCTTTTGGCCTGGCGCTACGCGACAAGCTGGAGAAGGCCGGCAAGTACCGCGTGGTGATGACGCGGGACGACGACACCTTCATTCCCCTCAATGACCGGACCAAGATCGCCCGCAATCTCAAGGCGGCGTTGTTCGTCTCGATTCATGCCGATGCGCTGCCGCGTGCCGAGGGCGATGCACAAGGGGCGACCATCTATACGCTCTCCGACAAGGCGTCCGACGCCGAGGCCCAGCGGCTGGCGGATGCGGAGAACCGGGCCGATGCGATCGCCGGCTTCAACCTCGCGGAGGAGCCGACCGACGTCGCCGACATCCTGATCGACCTCACGCAGCGGGAAACCCGCACCTTTTCAAACCGTTTCGCCCGCCTATTGATGGGGGAAATGAAGCAGACGGTGCGGATGCACAAGCATCCCCTGAAGTCCGCCGGCTTCCGAGTCCTGAAGGCGCCCGATGTGCCCTCGGTACTGGTCGAGATCGGTTATGTCTCCAACAAGGGAGACCTCGAGCACCTGGTCTCCGAGGGGTGGCGATCCCGTGCCGTGGGCTCGATGGCACAGGCGATCGACGCATTTTTGACCAAGCGGATGGCCACAGCCGGGACGTCGAACTGAAACGGTTTGTCCCTCCCGGCCCAAAGGCCCTAGTTTGGCCACAGCGGACGCTTTATAAAAACCCCGCAGGGGGTTCCGGAATCGGCGAGAATCCTGTTCGGCAAGCGTCTTAAGTCCGGCATTGATGTGATTGCGTAAGCCGGTGAATTCGCGACGTGAGGTTGGCGCCTGTTTGGGGTGCCAAGGGACCGATACTGGGCTGATACTGGGCTGATCCAGAGTTTGAACGGATAAACAGATAATGCGCTTGCTGGTGCGGTTCATGGGCTTCCTGTTCGCCGCGGGAACGGTGGTGTTCCTTGTCGGTGTCGGGGCCGTGGCAGGCCTGATCTGGCATTTCTCCAAGGACTTGCCGGACTACTCTCAGCTACAGGATTACGAGCCGCCGGTGATGACGCGCGTGCATGCGGTCGATGGCTCGCTGCTCGGCGAATACGCCAAGGAGCGGCGGCTGTATCTGCCGATCCAGGCGGTGCCCAAGCTCGTGATCAACGCCTTCCTCGCGGCCGAAGACAAGAATTTCTACGAGCATGGCGGCATCGACTACACCGGCATGGCGCGCGCCGGATTGCTTTATCTGCAGAACTACGGCTCCAACCGCCGTCCGCAGGGTGCTTCCACGATCACCCAGCAGGTCGCCAAGAACTTCCTGCTCACCAACGAGGTCTCCTTCGCCCGCAAGATCAAGGAAGCCTTGCTCGCGATGCGGATCGAGAAGACCTACTCGAAGGACAAGATCCTCGAGCTGTACCTGAACGAAATCTATCTCGGCCTCGGCGCGTACGGTATCGCAGCCGCCTCGCTCGTCTATTTCGACAAGTCGGTGAACGAGCTGACGGTGGCGGAAGCGTCCTATCTGGCGGCGCTGCCGAAGATGCCGGCGACGCTGCATCCGGTCCGTAACCGCGATCGCGCCATCGAGCGCCGCAACTACGTCATCGACCGTCTCTTGGAGAACGGCTGGATCAAGCAGGCCGACGCCGACAAGGCGCGCAAGGAGCCGCTGGCCGTGACCAACCGCTCCAATGGTGCCCACACCTTCGCCGGCGAATATTTCGCCGAGGAAGTCCGCCGCGACATCTTCGAGCGCTACGGCGAGAAGAAGCTCTACGAGGGCGGTCTCTCCGTCCGCACCACGCTCGATCCCAAGATCCAGGTCATGGCGCGCAAGACCATGGTCGCCGGCCTCGTGAACTACGATGAGCAGCAGGGCTATCGCGGCGCCATCAGCAAGCTCGATATCTCCGGCGACTGGGGCGTGAAGCTTGCCGAGATCAAGTCGCTGTCCGACATCTCGCCTTGGCGTATGGCGGTGGTGCTGGAGACCAGCGACCAGTCGGCACGCATCGGCTTCCAGCCGAGCCGCGAGCTCGGCGGCGCCATCAGCAAGCAGCGCGAGACCGGCCTCGTCACGCTCGACGGCGTGCGCTGGGCGAGGGCGGCCCAAGGCAACGCCAAGGGCAAGACGCCGACGTCCGTGGCGCAGGTGCTTGCACCTGGCGACGTGATCTATGCCGATCCGCTCTACACCAAGGAGGGACAGCCGGTCGAAGGTCAGTACCGGCTGCGCCAGATCCCCGAAGTGTCCGGCGCCATGGTGGTGATGGATCCCTGGACTGGCCGTGTGCTTGCGATGGTCGGCGGCTTCTCCTTCGACCAGAGCCAGTTCAATCGCGCCACGCAGGCCTATCGGCAGCCGGGTTCGTCGTTCAAGCCGATTGTCTATTCGGCCGCGCTCGACAACGGATACACGCCCTCGACCGTCGTGCTCGACGCGCCGATCGAAATCGACCAGGGCCAGGGCGCAGGCGTGTGGCGGCCGGAAAACTTCTCCTCCGGCAAATTCCAGGGACCGGTGACGCTGCGCAACGCGTTGCGGCAGTCGCTCAACACCGTGACGGTGCGCCTCGCGCAGGACATCGGCATGCCGCTGATCGGCGAATACGCCCGCCGTTTCGGTGTCTATGACGAACTGCCGAACTATCTCTCCTACGCGCTCGGCGCCGGCGAAACGACGGCGATGCGCATGGTCACGGCTTACTCGATGCTCGCCAACGGCGGTCGGCGCGTGAAGCCGACCCTGATCGACCGCATCCAGGACCGCTACGGCCATACCATCTTCAAGCACGACCAGCGCGAATGCCGCGGCTGCGATGCGCCGGGCGGCTGGAAGAACCAGCCTGAGCCGCAGCTGATCGACCGCCGCGAGCAGGTGCTCGACTCCATGACCGCCTATCAGATCACCGAGCTGATGGAAGGCGTGGTCCAGGCCGGTACCGCGACCGTGGTGAAGGAGGTCGGCAAGCCGATCGCCGGCAAGACCGGCACCACCAACGAGGCCAAGGACGCCTGGTTCGTCGGCTTCTCGCCCGATATCGCCGTCGCCATCTATATGGGCTACGACAAGCCGCGTCCGCTCGGCAAAGGCAATGCCGCGACCGGCGGCCATCTGGCTGCACCCGTCGCGCGCGATTTCCTCAAGCTCGCGCTCGCCGACAAGCCCGCCGTTCCGTTCAAGGTGCCGGCCGGCATCAAGCTGGTGCGCGTCGTCGCCAAGACCGGCATGCGCGCCGGGCCGGGCGAGACCGGCGGGACGATCCTCGAAGCCTTCAAACCGGGTACGGCGCCCCCGGATAATTACTCCGTCATCGGCGTGGCCGATGCCGACGGCCGCATGCCGGCCTCGCAACAGCAGCAGCCCGATGCCGGCTTCTTCATGCGGCCGGGCACCGGCGGACTGTACTAGGCCGCGGATAAGACAGACGATCGCGGTTCCGGCGGTTGCGCTTTGCAGCCGCCGCCGCTACATCCCCATCTCGAATTGCAGGCGGGATTTCCGCGAGACCCGAGAACAACATGCGCGCCGAAATCGAACGGTTGGTAGAAGAGATCAAGCAGTCAGTCGGGCTGCTGAGGAGGCATCTTTGACGTCGAGAAATCGACGGCGCGCCTCGCTGAGCTGAACAAGCTCGCAGAAGATCCCAATCTCTGGAACGATCCCCAGAAAGCCCAGAAGCTGATGCAGGAGCGCACCTCGCTGGAGGATGCGCTGTCCGGCATCGGCAAGGTCGAGCAGGAGCTCGAAGACGACATCGGCATGATCGAGCTCGGCGAGGCCGAGGGCGATGACGGCGTCGTTGCCGAAGCCGAAGCCGCGCTGAAAAACCTCAAGAAGGAAGTGGCGCGCCGCGAGCTCGAGGCGCTGCTGTCGGGCGAAGCCGACCGCTTCGATTCCTATCTCGAAGTCCATGCCGGCGCCGGCGGCACCGAGAGCCAGGACTGGGCGCAGATGCTCTTGCGCATGTACACGCGCTGGGCCGAGAACCACGGATTCAAGGTCGAGTACCTCGAGGAGTCCGAGGGCGAAGAAGCCGGCATCAAGTCCGCGACGATCCAGGTCTCGGGGCATAATGCCTATGGCTGGCTGAAGACGGAGGCGGGCGTGCATCGCCTGGTGCGCATCTCGCCGTTCGATTCCAATGCGCGGCGGCACACCTCGTTCTCGAGCGTGCAGGTGTTCCCCGTCATCGACGACAGCATCAAGATCGACATCAAGGAATCCGACGTCCGCACCGACACCATGCGTTCGGGCGGCGCCGGCGGCCAGCACGTCAACAAGACCGAATCCGCGGTGCGCCTGACGCATATTCCGACCGGCGTTGCCGTGGTCTGCCAGGCCGGCCGCTCCCAGCACAAGAACCGGGCACAGGCCTGGGACATGCTGCGCGCGCGGCTTTACGAGATCGAGCTGAAGAAGCGCGAGGAGAAGGCCGCGGCTGACCAGGCCGCCAAGACCGATATCGGCTGGGGTCACCAGATCCGTTCCTACGTGCTGCAGCCCTACCAGATGGTGAAGGATCTGCGCACGGGCGTGCAGACGTCCGACACCGCGGGTGTGCTCGGCGGCGATCTCGACGAGTTCATGGCAGCGACGCTGGCGCAGCGCGCCTTCGGCACGACCGCCGGCGACGTCGAGGACGTGGACTGATTATGCCCCGCGTCGCCTTCATCGGGCTTGGACGGATGGGCCACGGCATGGCCGGCCGCTATCTCGATGCCGGCTTCACCGTGAGCTTGTGGAATCGCAGCAAGGCCAAGGCGGAAGACCTGATTGCGCGCGGCGCGCATTGGGCGACCTCGCCGGAGGACGCCGCGATCGATGCCGACGCGGTCGTGACCATGGTGGCCGATGACGAGGCCTCCCGCGCGGTCTGGCTGGGGCCGAACGGCGCGGCCAAGACCGCGAAGGCCGGCACCATCGCGATCGAGTGCTCCACCGTCTCCTATGACCACGCCCGCGAGATGGGGCGCGAGCTCAACGCGCGCGGGCTGATCTATATCGATTGCCCCGTGACCGGCTTGCCGGACGCGGCGGCGGCCGGGAAGTTGACGCTGCTGGTCGGCGCCGATGCGGCCGATCTCGAGCGTGCGCGGCCCTATCTCGAACCAATCGGCTCGACCATCCGCCATTTCGGCGCGGTTGGCTCCGGCACGGTCTACAAGCTCATCAACAATCTCTTGGGCGCAATCCAGATCGCTGGGCTTGCCGAGGGCCTTGCCATCGCCGAGCAGGCCGGGCTCGACATGAACCTCGTGCTGGAGTCGATCCAGGCGGGCGTGGCCGCAAGCCCGCAGGTGCAGCGCCACTCCAAGCGCATGGTCGCCCGCGATTTTTCCGGCGCGACCTTCACCGCAGCGCTGCGGCACAAGGATGCCGCCTACGCCGTGAAGCTCGCCGAGAGTCTCTTGGCGGACAAGCCGCTGGTCTCGCGCGCTGCAGTCGAGGCTTATGCGCAGGCGAGGGCCGCGCTGCCGGATGACGACGAAGGCAGGA
Organism: Bradyrhizobium vignae; assembly: GCF_900324035.1. Taxonomy (NCBI): domain Bacteria; kingdom Pseudomonadati; phylum Pseudomonadota; class Alphaproteobacteria; order Hyphomicrobiales; family Nitrobacteraceae; genus Bradyrhizobium; species Bradyrhizobium vignae. The sequence continues at coordinate 4,360,403 of NZ_LS398110.1, read as the reverse complement.
TGATCGAGCTGGTGTCGCGGCCGAAGAAGCCGTCCTAGCCCATCGCATCGATGGAATGGCCTCGTCGCTGGATCCATTCCGAGCAACGCTTCTGCAAAACTGTGCTTCAACGGAAATCGGGTGGCACTATCAGTCGTGCCGTTCTATGCGGACGGACTTGGCCGCCGAGGCGAGACGCATGCCCCCGAACGACAAGCGGATCGATGCGCGCGACTGGTCGTTGCTCGTTGTGCTCTCAATTCTCTGGGGCGGCTCGTTCTTCTTCAACGGCGCGGCGTTGCGGGAGTTGCCGCCGCTGACGCTGGTGTTTCTGCGCGTTGCGCTCGGCGCGGCCCTGCTGCTGCCGTTGCTACGCATGCAGGGAATCGGCTTTCCCAAGAGCTGGGCGGACTGGACGCCGTTTGTCGCGATCGGGCTGCTCAACAACGTCATCCCGTTCTCGTTCATCGTGATCGGCCAGACATTCATTCCGAGCGGGCTGGCGTCGATCCTGAACGCGACCACGCCGATGTTCACGATTGTCGTCATGATTGCAGCGGGCGAGGAGGCCTTGCAGATGCGCCGCCTGGCCGGGGTAGCGTTGGGCCTTGCCGGCGTGATGCTGCTGCGTGGATGGGGCTTCGAGACAAGGCCGGGGCAGGGGCTCGGCATCCTGCTTTGCCTTGGCGGCGCACTGAGCTATGGCTTTGCGGCGCTGGCGGCGCGGCGATTGCTGAAGGACGCAGCGCCACTGGGGACGGCCACGTTTCAACTGATGGCGTCGACGGTGATGATGGCGGTCGTCGCTGGCGTGGTGGAGCAGCCATGGCGCCTTGCAACGCCCGGCGTCGCGACGTGGCTCGCCGTGCTCGGCCTCGCTGCTCTGTCGACGGCACTCGCCTATATCGTCTTCTTTCAGATCATCCGGCGCTCGGGCGCGAGCAATGTCATGCTGGTGACGCTGCTCATTCCCGTCACCGCCATCCTGTTGGGCTGGCTGGTGCTGGGCGAGCCGATCTCAACGCGCGAGATTGCGGGAGCCATCGTCGTCGGCAGTGCGCTGCTCCTGATTGACGGGCGCGCTTTGCACCTGCTGCAGCGGGGCGTGTAGTTCGTTTCACCACGCGGAAAATCGTGATGCTTGCCAGCCGCTGTCCTCCTTGCGACACTCCAGCAAAACAAAAATACAATAGGGGAGAGAACGATGCCGGGTCGTCGCAAGAATCTCGCTGCCCTCGCCATGCTTGTTGCCGGAGCGCTCGTCGCGACGCCGGGTTTGGCGCAGAAGAAATATGACCCCGGCGCCAGCGACACCGAGATCAAGATCGGCAACATCATGCCTTATAGCGGGCCGGCGTCATCCTATGGCGTGATCGGCAAGACCGAGGCCGCCTATTTCAAAATGATCAACGACCAGGGCGGCATCAACGGACGCAGGATCAACTTCATCAGCTATGACGATGCCTATTCGCCGCCGAAGGCGATCGAGCAGGCGCGCAAGCTGGTCGAGAGCGACGAGGTGCTGCTGATCTTCCAGGCGCTCGGCACCCCCTCGAACTCCGCGATCATGAAATACATGAACGCCAAGAAGGTGCCGCAGCTCTTCGTCGCCTCCGGCGGCACCAAGTTCGGCGATCCCAAGAATTTCCCGTGGACCATGGGCTTTCAGCCGAACTACCAGAGCGAAGGGCGGATCTACGCAAAATATATCCGCGACAAGTTTCCGAACGGCAAGATCGCGGTGTTCTGGCAGAACGACGACGCCGGCAAGGACCAGTTCAAGGGCCTGAAGGACGGGCTCGGCGACAAGGTCGGCATGATCATCGCCGACAAGTCCTACGAGGTCAGCGATCCCTCGATCGACTCGCAGATCGTGGCCCTGCACGATTCCGGCGCCGACATCTTCTTCTCATGGGCCGCGCCGAAGGGCTCCGCGCAGGCGATCCGGAAGGTGGGTGAGCTCGGCTGGAAGCCGAAGTTCTTCCTTGCCAACACCGCAACGTCAGTCGCATCGGTGCTCAAGCCCGCCGGGCTCGACTATGCCAAGGACATCATCTCGACTGCTTACCTCAAGGACCCGACCGACCCGACCTGGGACAAGGACCCTGCGGTGATCAAGTGGCGCGAGTTCATGGACAAATATTATCCTGACGGCGACAAGGCCAACGCCAACAACATCTACGGCTATGTGCAGGCCGAGGCGGTGGCGCAGGTCCTGAAGCAGTGTGGCGACAATCTCACCCGCGAGAACGTCATGAAGCAGGCGGCCAACCTGAGGGATTTCCACACCGACCTGATGCTGCCTGGCATCACGGTCAACACCTCACCGGACGATTATTTTCCGATCGAGCAGATGCAGCTGATGCGCTTCAACGGTCAAGCGTGGGAGCTGTTCGGCGACGTCATCACCGGCGAGGTCGGCCACGAGCGCAGCCAGTGATCGTCAGCGCTGCCCGCGCTAGCCCGCGCTAAGACGCACGCCGGCGCGCAAGAACTTCTGCGGATCCACCGCTTCGCCTTCGATGCGGGTTTCGTAGTGCAGATGCGGACCGGTGGAACGGCCAGTGGACCCGACGAGCCCGACGACCTGGCCGATCTTCACGATCTCGCCGACCTTGACGTTGATCTCGGATAGATGTCCGTAGCGGGTCGAAAGCCCGTTGCCGTGGTCGACCTCGACCATGCGGCCGTAGCCGCCGGACCAGCCGGCGGAAACCACCTTGCCGTAGGCGGTGGCGCGGACGGGGTCACCCGTGGCAGCGCGGAAATCGAGGCCGGTGTGCATAGCGGGCCGGCCCAGGAAGGGATCGCTGCGCACGCCGAAGCCGGAGGTGAACTCGACCTCGCCGATGACGGGCTTGCGGTAGGGCACCAGCGCCAGCGTGCGGTTGAGACGGTCCATCTCAGCGCGCGTGGTGTTGATGCGATAGAGCTGCTTCTCGAACGGTCCGGCATTGGCCGTCAGCTTGACGGGGACGAACGGCCCGCCCATCGCGGTGCGCGGCACGGCGGCTTCGAGATGGGCAAGGTTCAGGCCGAGATCGCTGACCACGCCGCGCATCCGGCGCATGCGTGAATCCATGCTTTCCTCGACGGCGTTGAGCGCCGCCATCTGGCGCCGCTCGACCTGATCAAGCGATGTCGTGAGCCGGACCAGGACGTTGTCGAAACCCTGGTTCTTGCTGAATTGGTTGGTCGGTGCCGCCACGACGGTCGGCGCGCGCGATTCGAGACGCGCTTCGCGATCCGGCGGCGCCACGAAGATCACGGTGTCGCTGATCGGCGACGGCTTCGGCGTGGTCTGGCTCGAATCACCGCGCTGCGGGGCGGCGCGGGGAATCGAGCCAGTGACGTCGGGCATGGCCCCGAGCGCCGTGGCCCGGGACTCCAGCGCCGTCTGTCGCTTCATGATCTGGTCGAGCTTCTGGTCGAACTGTTCCTGGTCGAGCAGCTGGCGGCTGGTGGTGCGGTCGACCTTGGCGCGAAGCTCGGCAATGCGGTCCTCATAAGCGTATTGCATCTCGGCCTGACGGGCGATCAGCCGGGTCAGGACGTCGTCACGGAACGCAAAATAGGTGGCCGTCGCTGCCGACCACAGCCCGAGCAGCACCACGGTGCCGACCACGATCCAGAACACCACAGGGCCGAAGCGAACCTGCTTGCCGGCATGGACGATGGTGTAGGCATCGTCGGTAGCGGGCAGGGGAATCGCGGTTGCCGCCGCCGCGGCGGCCGGACGGCGCTGGAAGGCCCGACCGTGGTCGTGAGGATGATGTTGGGGGTAGTGCGAGTATTGGACAGAACTTTTCGACATCGGCACTCCCGCGCCGGTCGGATGGGTTCCTTGCGGCTCAATTGCCGCAGCAATCTGGGCTGGTCATGGTTAATTTTCCGGAAATAGGAGCGCGCGAATTTAAAGGACTGGTTAAAGGCTTCTTGCCGCCTCCAGCACCTCGTCAGCATGGCCGTCGACCCGGACGTTACGCCAGACCCGGGCCACCTTACCGTCCGCCCCGACCAGTACCGTGGTGCGAAGAATCCCCAGGAAGCTCTTGCCGTACATGGATTTTTGGCCCCATGCCCCATAGGCCTCCAGCATCTCATGTTTCTCGTCGGAGATGAGAGGAACGCCGAGCCTGTGCTTGTCGCGGAACTTCTCCTGGGCCTTTAACGGATCGGCGGAGATGCCGAGCACGGCGGTGCCGGCGGCAGCGAAGGCGCCGGCCAGGCGGGTGAAGTCGATCGCCTCCCTTGTGCAGCCGGGAGTGTCGGCGCGGGGATAGAAGAACAGGACCAGCTTTCGGCCGGCATAGTCCGCCAAGGTGACCACGTCGCCGCCGTCGCGAGGCAGGCGGAACGCGGGGGCCTTTTGGCCCTCGGCCAAGGCGGACTTCGCCGTAGCGGGCGGGGCGGCCGATTTGGATGACTTTAACTGTTTCGAGGCGGCCTTGTGCGATCCTGCTTTTGCTATGGTCCCGGTTGATTTGCGTGCCGGTGTCCGCTGTGTTTTCGCGGATCTTATTTGAGTCGCGGCCCGCGTTTTTGCGGTCTTCTTTTTCGCTGTCGGACTGCCGGAGGACGTTTTGGACGATTTCTTTCGGGATTTCTTGGACATACGCCTTCCTTTCGACGCTTTCGGCGGGTCAACCGAAGCGGTATTGCAGCTCTCGTCCGGCGTGCCGGAATCGCGCCCTCGGCTGGGCAAGTCTGACGACGCCGGAGTATGGTTACAAGGAATTCCACACACCACCCCACTGCTCGTTGAACGCGCTCCCGGGGCGAAATGACGAACAGCAGGAATATTCGAGGTATGGCGGCAGTGCCGCCGCAGGGAGCTTCACTTCCCGCGGACGGCTGCGGTCCCGGCAGCGCTCAATCCAATGACGGGCGCCTGTATCGAGAGGCAATGGCAAGGAATACGTCGCCCCAGGACTACAACCGGGATTTCGATCGGCGCGGCGGCCAATATGAGCCGCAGGAATGGGATGACGCCGACTGGGATCCGGATCAGGAAGCGGCGGCGGGCTATCGCGCACGCCGGTTGCTGGCGCGTTCCGGGTCGGGCTTCCATCGGTTCGGTGACGGATTCGGCGCGTTACGCCGCTGGGTGGGTGGCGGCCGCTGGCTGAAGCGCATGGCCGTGGTCGTCGGCACCCTGGTCGTCATTTTCGTCGGCTGCTTTGGTGCGCTGTGGTGGCGGCTCGGTGCCGGTCCGATCAATCTCGACATCGCCACGCCATGGCTGGCGGCCGCGATCGAGGACAATATCGGCCACGGCAACACGGTTGAGGTCGGCGGCACCCAGATCGAGCGCGCCGGCCGGGTCCGAGTCGCCGTCCGCATCCGAGACATCATCGTTCGCGACCGCGATCACGCCATCGTCGCCAGCGCGCCGAAGGCCGAGGTGAAGCTGTCGGGTGCAGCCCTCCTGATGGGGCACCTGCGCGCCGAGAGCCTCAACCTCGTCGATGCCGAGCTCGCAATCCGCATCGCGCCTGACGGGACTGTCACCGTGTCCGCCGGCGACACCGCAAAGCCGCTGGCGACCGGTGTCGCATCGAAGAAGGACGCGGGCCTGCCGCCGACATTCCCGCGTAACGGTGTCCCGCCGCCGCCATTCGCGACCGCGCCTGCGAGCCCGGAGGTGTCGCAGGCCGTACCGCAGGCGACCGCGCAGAGCGGCATCCTCCAGGGCCTCGACTGGCTCGATAGTCTGAGCATGACCGGCCTCGACGGCCAGAACCTCAACGAGATCGGTCTGAAGAACGGCAATCTGATCGTCGACGATCAGCAGCGCGGCAGCAAATGGTCGTTTGAGAACATCACGCTCAGCCTGCGCCGGCCGAGCCACGGCGGCGTCGCGCTCAGCCTCGGCGAGGAGGGCGCGCGCCCGTGGATGCTGCGCGCCACGATCGGCCCGGCCGAGAACGGCGTGCGCTCGGTCGACATCAAGGCCGACAAGGTCTCGACCTCCAACATCCTCTTGGCGCTGCGGGTGAAGGACCTCACCTACACCGCCGACCTGCCGCTGACGGGCGAGCTCAAGGGTGAGCTCGGCCGCGACGGCGTGCCGACGTTTTTCCGCGGCAAGATCGCGGTCGGCGCCGGCAACATCATCGACAGCGACACGCCCGACTATCCCATGGGAATCGACTCGGCCGAGATCAACGTCGAATGGGATGCGAACCGGCGGGTGCTGGTCGCACCATTCAAGATTCTCTCCGGCGCGAACCGCCTGACGCTGCTGGGTCATCTGGAGCCGCCCAACGGCACCACCAACGACTGGCAGCTCGGCTTCAGCGGGGGGTCGATCCTGCTCGGCGGCATCGACAACGAGCCGCCGCTCGTGTTCAACCGCATCGCGATCGGCTTCCGCTTCGATACCGACCACAAGCGCATCTTGCTGACGCAGGCCGATGTCTCAAACGGCGAGATCGGCGTCGCCGGCACCGGCGCGCTCGACTATTCGGGCGAGCCGCGGCTGACCCTCGGCTTTGCGGGAACGCCGATGTCGGCCTCCGCCTTGAAGCGGATGTGGCCGACGCTGATCGTGCCCGAATTGCGTGAATGGGTGATCGAGCGGATCGAGCGCGGAACGCTCCAGCGCATCGAGATCGGCGTGAACTCGCCGACCAAGAACCTGCCGCGCAAGGGCCCGCCCATTCCGGACGACGGTCTGTCGGTGAACATCGTCGCGAGCGGCGTCGCGGTCCGCCCGGTGGATGGCATGCCGGTGGTGCGCGATGCCGATTTGAAGGCGCGCGTGACCGGACGCACTGCGACCGTGAACATCGGGCAGGGGGTTGCGGATACGCCCTCCGGCCGCAAGGTCACGATCTCCGACTTCGTGTTCGAGGTGCCTGATATGGCGCCCAAGCCGTCGCCGTCGCGGAGCAGGTTCCGTGTCGAAGGCTCGGTGCCGGCGGCCGCCGAGATGCTCGCCAATGATCGGCTGAGCGATCTGTCGGCAACCGTCGTCGATCCCAATACCAGCAAGGGAACGTTCTCCGCGAACATCCAGCTCGGCATGCCGGTCAAGGGCGAGCTGACCAAGGCTGATACCGCCTATGCCGTCAGCGCCGAGCTCAACGGCTTTGCCGCCGACAAGCTGGTGATGAACCAGAAACTCGAGGCCAACAACCTCAAGATATCAGCCAGTAACCAGGGCTACCAAGTCAAGGGCGACGTCAAGATCAACGGCCAGGCGGCCTCGCTCGACTATCGCAAGCCGGCCGAGGGCGATGCGGATGTCAGGTTGCAGGCGACGCTGGACGATGCCAGCCGCGCGCGCCTGGGATTCGATCTCAGCCCCGCCGTCAGCGGATCATTGCCGATCAAATTGTCGGGCAAGATCGCCAGCGGCCCGGATCAGACGACGAAGCTCGGCGTCGAGGCCGACCTGACCTCGGTCAAGCTCGACAACATCCTGCCCGGCTGGGTCAAGCTGCCGGGCAAGTCCGGCAAGGCCACTTTCAAGGTGGTGCCGACGGCCCAATCGACGCGCCTGGAAGACATCGTCGTCGAAGGCGGCGGCGCCTCGATCAAGGGCTCGCTCGAGGTCGACGCCAACGGCGAGCTCATGAACGTCAATTTCCCGACGTATTCGCCGTCTGACGGCGACAAGACCTCATTGAAGGCCGAACGCGGTCAGGACGGCGTGCTGCGCGGCACGATGCGTGGCGACGTCTTCGACGGCCGGGGCTTCCTGAAGTCGGCAATCTCGGGCAATTCGAAGGATGACGCCAAGAACAGGATGAAGAACGTCGATTTCGATATCGACGTGAAGCTTGGTGCCGTCGCCGGCTTCAACGGCGAGGCGATGCGCAGCGTCGATGCCAAGATGTCGAAACGCAACGGCGCGATCAAAGCCTTCACGCTCAGCGGCAAGATCGGCCGCGACACGCCGGTGGCAGCCGATCTGCGCGGTGGCCGCGCCCAGGGCAACCGCGAAGTGATCTATCTCCAGACAAACGATGCGGGCGCGCTGCTGCGCTTCACCGATATCTACACCAAGGCGGTCGGTGGCCAGATGGTCGTGGCGATGGAGCCGCCGACCTCCGAGCCGAACACGGCGCGCGAGGGCCTCATCAACGTGCGCGACTTCACGGTGAAGGGCGAGGCGCAGCTGGAGCGCGTCGCGGCAGGCGCGCCGAACGGCACCGGCAACGGCGTCTCCTTCAACGCGCTGCGCGCCGAGTTCACCCGGCAAAACGGCGCGCTCACGATCCGCGACGGCGTGGTCAAAGGCCCCATGATCGGTGCCACCATCGAGGGCTCGATCGATTATCCCGGCAACCAGGTGTGCATGAGCGGCACCTTCGTGCCGATGTATGGCGTGAACAACATCTTCGGCCAGATCCCGCTGTTCGGCATCTTCCTCGGCGGCGGCAACAATGAGGGGCTGATCGGCGTGACCTATGAGGTCGTCGGCACCCCGGCTGCGCCCGTGATGCGCGTCAATCCGATCTCCGCGATGGCACCCGGCCTGTTCCGCAAGATCTTCGAATTCAACACCGGCAAGCAGAACTCGCCGTTCGATGAATTCCCGTCTCAGTCGAATGACGGCTCGACTGGATCGACACGACAGCTGTCGAGCGGTTGCAGCCTCGCGCGGCGTTAGGAGCGGGCTGCTTTATTACGGCGTCATGGCCGGGCTTGTCCCGGCCATCCACGCCTCACCATACGGCATCAAGATCGTGGATGCCCGGGACAAGCCCGGCCTGACGGCGATCGCTTGGAGCGTTGTGTGGCGCCTACGCCGCGCGCACGCCCTTCAGGAACGTTCCGACCTCGCCGGAGAGCTGTTCGGCCTGCTTGGAGAGATTTGAGGCTGCCGCGAGCACCATGCCAAGATCCACCGTCAAGGCGCGCACGTCGGCGTCGATGTCGTCGACATAAAGGCCGTAGCTGATCGTCACGTTCCAGGGCGCGAACTTGCGCGCGAACACGGTTTTGCGGACCGGCTCGGTCCGGCCGGGACGCGGATGGAGATAGGAGGTGACGCCGCCCTGGGCGGTCTCGCTGCCGGCCTTGATGATGGCGTCGGCGATCAGCACGCCGTTGGAATCCTGGCGCCGGTGATCTTGCCTTCGAGCTGTTGATTGGCGCCATTCACGACGAGCGAGCCATCCTGATTGTAGACCACCGGATAGCCCTGGTTGCCGTTGACGTTCAGGCGGCCGCGCTGATGGAACAGGCTCTTGGCCTCGGCCGGCGTCAGCTTGCCCGCGGTCACCTCGTCCTGGAGCGCTTGGGCGTAGTTGTGGAGGAGCTCGACGGCCCATTTGAGGAAGGGAATCGATCTTGGGTCTTGGCAGCTAAATTAGAGATATGGACGGACCTGCAATGACTCGATTCGTTCATCGCATCATCATGTCTCTGCTGCTCGTCGCGGCCCTCGTTCTGATCTGGAACGTGCTGGGGGCGCGCTGAGACGGCACCGCCGGTCTGCCGGTGCCGTCGTCCTTGCAAGCAATGATGGCTGTGTCTGCGCGGCGCGAATGCGCCGCCCCGGCGGCTATTTCTTGCCCATGGCGGCATCGACGCTGACCGGGCCGGCGCCGGCTGCCGAGAGGTACAGGCATGCGAAGCAGAACAGGATCGCGGCGGTGCCGCCGTTGAGCAGCGGCAGGAACACCGGCGTCTCGCCCTTGAACATGTGGCCCATGAAGTAGGCGAAGGCCATTTCACCCGAGAGGATGAAAGCCGCGAGGCGGGTGAACAGGCCGACCATCAGGAGCCCGCCGAGCACAAGCTCGAGCGTGCCGGCCGCGTAGATCAGCGGCGGGATGTTCGCGAAGTAGGGGAGCACCGGGAACTTGAACAGTTTGGCGACGCCATACTGGAACAGCAAGAGGCCGGTGATGAAGCGAAACAGGCTCAGGAGAACCGGTTGAAAGCGAGTGAGATAAGGAAAGTCCATTGGTTTGCCCTCCATCCAATGCTGCGACTTGGACCGTATTCGGTCCTGGCTCGCAAGCCACCCGGGACCAATTCCGCGCTGACATTTTCGTCATGTCCACAAAACACCGCAGCCCCGGCCTTCAGCCTCGCGCGACTCGCATTTTTTGCGCGAGTTCACGCCGTAGCCGTCAGTAGTTCCCCGGTGACGTGAATTCGCGCAGGTTACCTCTGAGAGACCTACTCCCGCAAAGCGGGGACGACCAGGAACGGAATCATGCCCAGCACGACGCTCGCAAGTGCGAAGACGAGCAGGAGATTGTAGCCGTGCGTGGCATCGTGAATCAGGCCGCCGCTCCATGAGCCGAAGGCCGAGCCGAGGCCGCTGCCGATCGAGATCGTGCCGTAGATCGTGCCAACGCGCTTGCCACGAAAAATCTTCATCGCGGTTGCGGTGATCAGCGGCCCGCGGGAGCCCATCATGCTGCCGAAGCAGACGACGAAGCCGGTGAGCAGGACGACGTTGGGATAATGCTGCAGCAGCCAGAGCAGAACGATGCCGAGGATCGAGATCGCGTAGCTGAGCAGCACCGACGGCCGGCGCCCGATCAGGCCGTCGAGCACGGAGACGCCGAGCATGCCGAACACCAGGACGACGCCGGAGAAGCCCCATGCGGTCGCAGCCTGGAGCGGCGGGAAGCCGGCGTCGATCAGATACGCCACGATCTGCGCCGCGATCGAATACATGCCGACCGCGGTGAAGAAGAAGGTCGAGAACAGCGCCCAGAAGGCATGATGACGCATCGCGCTCACAAGCGTCCAGCCGCTGTCGACGAAATCCGGATCGCTCTTCTTGGAGACGTGCGGCGAGCCGGCCGCGAACATGCGCCAGGGCAGCAGCAGCAGCGGCACCAGCAGCGCGAGCGCGGCGAGGCCGTAGACCTGGTAGGTCTCGCGCCAGCCGAGATGATCGATCAGGAGCTGCGAGGCCGGCAGCAAGGCCAGCACGCCGCCGCCCATCGCCGAATAGACCACCGCCATGGCGGTCGGCAGCTTTGGGCCGAACCAGCGGCCGAGCAGGATCGAATTGGGCACATTGCCGATGAAGGCGACGCCGATGCCGACGCAAACGCCGATCGAGAGCTGGAATTGCCAGAGTGCGTGCGCTTGGCCCGCGATCAGGAAGGCGGAGCCAAGCAGGAACAGGCCGAGCGCATACACGATGCTCGGACCGGAATGATCGAACAGGCGGCCGACCAGCGGCGCTGTCAGCCCGCTGATGAGCCACGTCAGTGAGTAGATCGAGACGGCCTGGGCGCGATCCCAGCCAAGATTTTCGGAAATCGGCTTGAGGAAGACGGTGAAGCTCTCGCTTAAGCCGCGGCCAAGAACAGCCAGCGTAAAGCACAACCCGAGCACCACGAGTGCGGTGCGTACCGCATCTCGCTGAGCTGCCCCACCTTGTTCCCTGGGCGTGTTCTGGTCCATTGCCGTCAGGGAGCGCGCTTCGGTGCGCCCTGACAAGCATCAAAAGCTCATACGCCTATGCAGGCCTGATGAGCACGTGCTTCTTCTTGCCGAAGGACAGCTTGATCACGCCTTCCGGCGTCAGATTGCCCGCCGACAGGGCCATCTTCTCGTCGGTAACGGGCGCATCGTTGACGCGCAGGCCGCCGCCCTTGATCTGGCGCCTCGCTTCGCCGTTGGAGGCGACGAGGCCTGCCTTCACGAAAGCGCTGAGCACGCCAAGCCCGGTGTCGAGCTCGCCGCGCGGAATTTCCACCGTCGGCAGGCTCTCGGCGAGCGCGCCTTCCTCGAAGGTGCGGCGTGCGGTCTCCGCAGCTTCGTTCGCGGCGTCGCGGCCGTGCAGCAGCGCCGTTGCCTCGGTCGCGAGCACCTTCTTGGCCTCGTTGATCTCCAAGCCGCCGAGCGCCTCGAGCTTCTTGATCTCGGCGAGCGGCAGTGTCGTGAACAGTTTTAGGAACTTGCCGACATCGGCGTCCTCGGTGTTGCGCCAGTATTGCCAGAAGTCATAGGGCGAGAACTGGTCGGCGTTGAGCCAGACCGCGCCTTGCGCGGTCTTGCCCATCTTGGCGCCCGACGCGGTCGTCAGCAGCGGTGTCGTCAGCGCGAACAGCTGGTGCGTGCCCATGCGGCGGCCGAGATCGACGCCCATGATGATGTTGCCCCACTGATCCGAGCCGCCCATCTGGAGGCGGCAGCCGGTGCGCTTGGCGAGCTCGACGAAGTCGTAGGCCTGGCAGACCATGTAGTTGAACTCGATGAAGCTCATCTCGTGCTCGCGCTCGAGACGCAGCCGAACGGAGTCCATGGTCAGCATGCGGTTGACCGAGAAATGCCGGCCGATGTCGCGCAGCATCTCGATCCAGTTCAGCTTGGTCAGCCACTCCGCATTGTCGAGCATGATGGCGTCGCTCTTGCCCTCGCCATAGCGCAGCACCTTGGCGAACACGCCGCGGATCGATTCCTTGTTGGCCTCGATCTCGGCAATGGTGCGCATCGCGCGCGTCTCGTCCTTGCCGGAGGGATCGCCCACCATGGTGGTGCCGCCGCCCATCAGCGTGATCGGCTTGTTGCCGGACTGCTGCAGCCAGTGCAGCATCATCATGGTCAGGTAATTGCCGATATGCAGCGAGCGGGCGGTGCAATCGTAGCCGACATAGGCGATGGCTTCGCCCTTGGCGGCAAGCGCATCGAGCCCCTCGAAATCGGAGCATTGGTGGATGAATCCACGTTCCTGCAGGGTGTTGAGGAAATCCGATTTAAATGCAGTCATCTGTCGGCGTGCCTGACAATTCTTGGTTTACTGTTTTGGGGGCAATTTAAGGGTCTTGCATGGGAACTCGATTGCTGCCCCCCACTTGGCGCTGTGGCATTATAAGATGTGTCCCTCTGGCACAAGATCGGCATGCCAGGGCGGGTCTCTTGAGGACGCTGATCCATGATGTTGACGACACTCGGTTTGATGAGCGGCACCTCGCTGGATGGGGTGGATGTCGCGCTGATCGAAACCGACGGAAAACATCTGAAGGCGTTCGGGCCATCCGGTTACCGGCCGTACAGCCCGGCCGAGCGCAACCTGCTGCGTCAGGCGCTGAGCGAGGCCGTGCATCTGCAGCAACGCGACGCCCGCCCGGGCATTCTGGCCGAGGCCGAGCGTGCGGTGACGCGGGCCCATGCCGAGGCGGTCGCCGCCTTCCTCGCCCAGAACCGGATGAGGGCGGAGGACATCGACATTGTCGGCTTCCACGGCCAGACCGTGCTGCACCGGCCCGAAAGACGGCTGACGGTGCAGATTGGCGACGCGCCGGCGCTGGTCAGGGCCATCCATATCCCCGTGATGCATGATTTCCGCGCCGCCGATGTCGAGGCCGGCGGGCAGGGCGCGCCGCTCGTGCCGGTCTACCACCGGGCACTGGCACATTCGCTCGAGCGCGAGGGGCCGATCGTCGTGGTCAATATCGGCGGCGTCTCCAACATCACCTATATCGACGGCAACGACACGCTGATCGCCTGCGACACCGGCCCCGGCAACGCGCTGCTCGACGATTTCATGTACCGCACCATGAACAAGGCGTTCGATGCTGAAGGCAAATTCGCAGCACTCGGCAAGGTGGATGAAGCCTGGATCGCCCGGGCGCTGGAGCTGCCGTTCTTCACAAGCCCGCCGCCGAAATCGCTCGACCGCAACGATTTTGCCGTGCTCAAGCTCGGTGAGGTGGCACCGGCCGACGGCGCCGCGACGCTGACCGCGTTCACCGCCGCCGCGATCGCCCGCGTCATCCCGCTCTTGCCGCGCCGGCCGCGGAGCTGGATCGTGTGCGGCGGCGGCGCCCGCAATCTCACCATGCTGCGGATGCTGCGGGAGCGGGTGGGCTCGGCCACAGTCGAGGCCGCCGAGACGCTCGGCTGGGCTTCCGATGCCATCGAGGCGCAGGCCTTCGGCTTCCTCGCGGCGCGTGGCCTGAAAGGCCTGCCACTGTCCTATCCCACGACCACGGGCGTGCCGATGCCGATGACCGGCGGGGTGATCGCCAGACCCTGACCATGACTGCCTGAGGTCACAGGCGGTTGATGCAAATGCATCTATTCTTGACGGCGGGATGCAAATGCATCTATTTTGGATGCAGTTGCATCTAACCGCCGGGATCGCGCCATGACCGCATCACTGAAACTGATCAGCCACAAGCTTTGCCCCTACGTGCAGCGTGCCGTGATCGCGCTGAAGGAAAAGGGGGTGCCGTTCGAGCGGATCGATATCGATCTCGCCAACAAGCCCGACTGGTTTCTCAAGCTCTCGCCGCTCGGCAAGGTGCCGGTGCTGGTGGTGACGACCGACAAGGGCGAGGTCGCGCTCTTCGAGAGCAACGTGATCTGCGAGTACATCGAGGAGACGCAAGGCGGCGTGAGGCTGCATCCGGGGGATGCGCTGCAGCGTGCCGAGCACCGCGCCTGGATGGAGTTCGGCTCGGCGATCCTTGGCGACCTCTGGGGGCTGGAGACGACGACCGATCCGGCGACGTTCGAAAGCAAGCGCCAGGCGCTCGTTGCGAAATTTGCGCGCGTCGAAGCCGCGCTCGGCGCAGGCCCGTTTTTCGCCGGCAATGCGTTCAGTCTGGTCGACGCCGTGTTCGCGCCGATCTTCCGCTACTTCGACCTGTTCGACGAACTGACGGAGCACGGCATCTTCAACGATGTGCCGAAGGTCCGTGCCTGGCGCGCGGAGCTCGCGAAACGCCCGAGCGTGCGCAGCGCGGTCGGCGCGGACTATCCGCAATTGCTGCGGGCCTTCCTCGTCCGCCACGACGCGCATCTGCTCAAGCTCGCGGCCTGAGAGCACGCGGATGTCGCCGTCGATGGCCTGGCTCATGCTCGTGATCGCCGGCGCGCTCGATGTCGGCTGGGCGATCTCGATGAAATATGCGGAAGGCTACACCCGCATCGGCTGGAGCATCGCTTCGCTGGTGTTGCTCGCCGCTTTCGTCTTCCTGCTCGGGCGCGCCTTGAAGGTGCTCGAGGTCGGCATTGCCTATTCGGTGTGGACCGGGATCGGCGCGGCCGGCACCTTTCTGATGGGGGTGGTGCTGTTCGGCGAGACCTTGAGCGCGATGAAGCTTGCAGGCATCGCGCTCGTCTTGATGGGGATCGTCGCTCTCAAGCTGGCTTGAGCTGCAGACTCACCGCACGTTGGCAAGGCGCATGTCGAGATAGGCCGTGATGGTCTCCATCAACGGCTCGAGCTTGGAATCGAAGAAGTGATTGGCGCCAGGAATGATCTGCTGGTCGATCACGATGCCCTTCTGTGTCTTCAGCTTCTCGACCAGGGTGTTGACGTCCTTGGGCGGCACCACCGCATCCTTCTCGCCATGCACGATCAGGCCCGACGACGGGCAGGGTGCGAGGAAGGAGAAGTCGTAGAGATTGGCCGGCGGCGCGATCGAGATGAAGCCCTCGACCTCGGGGCGGCGCATCAAAAGCTGCATGCCGATCCAGGCGCCGAAGGAGAAGCCGGCGACCCAGCAGGCGCGCGCCTCGGGATTGATGGTCTGCGCCCAGTCGAGCGCGGCCGCCGCATCCGACAATTCACCGGTGCCGTGGTCGAACGAGCCCTGGCTGCGGCCGACGCCGCGGAAGTTGAAGCGCAGCACCGAGAAGCCGCGATGCGCGAAGGCGTAGTAGCACTGGTACACGATCTGATGGTTCATCGTGCCGTGGAACTGCGGATGCGGATGCAGGATCATCGCGATCGGCGCGTTCTTCTGCTTGGCCGGGTGGTAGCGGCCTTCGAGACGGCCAGCAGGGCCGGTGAAAATGACTTCGGGCATCGGTGATCTCTTGATTGATTTCCTGGAGAGATGATCCCTAGCAATCAACCGATTGCGGCCTCGTCGGCAGATGCCGACCGAAGCGCGAAGGACGGGTGAGAAGGCGCGCCTTGCGGTGATGCGCTGAGAGCGCGCGGTGACTTGACGGTGCGCGTTCTAACATAGGCTGAGGGTCAAAAAGCAAGCATCTTGAACATCAACCAATGGGCTCAAGGCGTTAGCGTGTCATGAGCGCGTCACGCCGGCCGCTCATTCGGAATTGGGTTGCCAAGTCCGTGCCTGCAGCCCATGTCGGGACGGCGCGAAAGATCTCCGCGACGTGAGGTAATATCCTACTCAATGCGAACCCGGGTCTATCTCGATTGGAATGCGACCACGCCGCTCCGCCCGGAAGCGCGGGCTGCGATTCTGGCTGCCTACGATCTGACCGGCAATCCCTCCTCGGTCCATGCCGAGGGGCGGGAGGCGCGAAGGCTGGTCGAGGAGGCCCGCGCCACGCTGGCAGCTGCGGTCGGCGCGCAGCCGCGCAACGTCGTCTTCACCTCCGCTGGAACCGAGGCCAATGCGCTGGCGCTCTCGCCGGGTTTGCGGGGGCGCTCTGGCGGCCAGGTCGAGCGGCTGCTGGTCTCTGCGGTTGAGCATGTATCGGTGCTGGCCGGCGGCCGATTCCCGGCGGACAAGATCGGCCTGATCCAGGTCACGCGCTCCGGGGTGGTCGACCTCGATCATCTGAAGGCGCAGCTCAAGGACGGCCCGCCAGCCCTGGTCTCGATCATGGCCGCCAACAACGAGACCGGAGCGCTCCAGCCCGTCGCCGAGGCTGCAACGATCGTCCACGAGTCCGGCGGTCTCCTGCACGTCGATGCGATCCAGGCGCTGGGAAAAGTCCCGTTCGATATCAATTTGGTAGGCGCTGACCTTGCGACCTTCTCTGCGCACAAGATCGGCGGCCCCAAGGGGGTTGGCGCATTGGTGATGAGCGAAGGGATAGGCGGCCTGGAGCCGGCATTGCGGGGTGGCGGGCAGGAGCTCAACCGTCGCGCCGGAACCGAGAACGTCGCGGGGATCGCCGGCTTCGGCGCGGCGGTGAAGGCCGCGCTTCAGGCTCTGCCGGAGGATGCGAAGCGCATGACAAACCTCAGAGATCATTTGGAAAATGGCTTGCGCGGAATTGCCGGGGCGACGATCTTTGCGGACGGCGTGGCGCGGTTGCCGAATACCGTGCTTTTCACCGCGCCAGGCCTGAAGGCCGAAACCGCCGTGATCGGCTTCGATCTGGAGGGCATCGCCGTCTCCTCTGGATCCGCCTGTTCCTCAGGCAAAGTCCAGCCATCCCACGTCCTTTCTGCGATGGGCTATGATCCGGCGGTGGCCCAGGGAGCGGTGCGTCTCAGTCTGGGCTGGTCCACGGAACCAGAGCACATCAATAGGGCGTTAGAGGCTTGGCGAAAGCTTGGTAATACCCTACTTAAGGGCTAAGCGACGAAACACGGCTTGAACGGTTCTAAGCCCGTGCTTTCCGCTGAGAAATATCGTAATACTCGTCCGAGTTTGATCCACCGCGGTCCTTGAAACCGCGAGCGGAGGATGGAATGCCAGCCGTACAAGAGACGGTCGAGCGCGTGAAGCGCATCGACGTCGACCAGTATCGTTATGGGTTTGAGACCCTGATCGACTCCGAGAAGGCCCCCAAGGGGCTGTCGGAAGAGATCGTAAAATTCATCTCGCAGAAAAAGAACGAACCCGCCTGGATGCTCCAGTGGCGGCTGGAAGCCTATCGGCGCTGGCTGACCATGACCGAGCCGACCTGGGCCCGCGTCGAATATCCCAAGATCGACTTCCAGGACATCCACTATTATGCGGCACCGAAACCGAAGAAGACGGTCACCTCGCTCGACGAGATCGATCCGGAGATCCTGAAGACCTACGAGAAGCTCGGCATTCCCCTGCGGGAAGTCGCGATGCTCGAGGGTATCGAGCCCAAGGTGGGCGAGCAGGATCCGGCGCAGCGCAAGATCGCGGTCGATGCCGTCTTCGATTCGGTCTCGGTTGCGACCACCTTCAAGGCCGAGCTGAAGAAGGCCGGCGTGATCTTCATGCCGATCTCGGAGGCGATCCGCGAGCACCCGGAACTGGTGCAGAAATATCTCGGCTCGGTTGTCCCGACCTCCGACAATTTCTACGCGACCTTGAATTCGGCGGTTTTCTCCGACGGCTCGTTCGTCTACGTGCCGCCGGGGGTGCGCTGCCCGATGGAGCTGTCGACCTATTTCCGCATCAACGAGCGCAATACCGGCCAGTTCGAGCGCACGCTGATCATCGCCGACAAGGGCTCCTACGTCTCCTATCTCGAAGGCTGCACCGCGCCGCAGCGCGACGAGAACCAGCTGCACGCCGCCGTGGTCGAGCTCGTCGCGCTCGACGATGCCGAGATCAAATATTCGACGGTGCAGAACTGGTACCCCGGCAATTCGGAAGGCAAGGGCGGCATCTACAATTTCGTCACCAAGCGTGGCGACTGCCGCGGCGCCCATTCGAAGATCTCGTGGACCCAGGTCGAAACGGGATCTGCGATCACCTGGAAATATCCGAGCTGCATCCTGCGCGGCGACAACTCCCGCGGCGAGTTCTACTCGATCGCGATCTCGAACGGATTCCAGCAGGTCGATTCCGGCACCAAGATGATCCATCTCGGCAAGAACACGTCGAGCCGCATCATCTCCAAGGGCATCGCCGCCGGCAAGTCGCAGAACACCTATCGCGGTCTCGTCACCGCGCATCGCAAGGCGACCGGCGCGCGCAACTTCACCGCCTGCGACTCGCTGCTGATCGGCGACAAATGCGGCGCGCACACCGTGCCCTACATCGAGGCCAAGAACTCCTCGGCGACGTTCGAGCACGAGGCGACGACCTCCAAGATCTCCGAGGACGTGCTGTTCTACTGCATCCAGCGCGGGCTCAGCCAGGAAGAAGCGGTCGGCCTCGTCGTCAACGGCTTCGTCAAGGACGTGCTGCAGCAACTGCCGATGGAGTTCGCGGTGGAAGCGCAGAAGCTGATCTCGATCTCGCTCGAGGGATCGGTCGGCTGATCGCCGACCCCAGCGGTGCGCACCTTGCGCTCCAACATCAATTGATAGACTGGATACAAGATGGCTTTGCTTGAAGTGAAAGACCTCAAGGTTCGTGTCGAGGAACGTGAGATCCTCCATGGGCTGTCGCTGACCGTGAACGAGGGCGAGGTGCACGCGATCATGGGGCCGAACGGCTCCGGCAAGTCGACGCTCTCGCATGTCATCGCCGGCAAGCCCGGCTACGAGGTCACCGACGGCCAGATCCTGTTCAAGGGCGAGGACCTGCTGGAGATGGAGCCGGACGAGCGCGCTGCCAAGGGCGTGTTCCTGGCGTTCCAGTATCCGGTCGAGATTCCCGGCGTTGCCACCATGACGTTCCTGCGCACCGCGCTGAACGCGCAGCGCAAGGCGCGCGGCGAGAGCGAATATTCGACTCCGGATTTCCTGAAGAAGGTCCGCGAGGTCTCGAAGTCGCTGAACATCCCGCAGGACATGCTCAAGCGCGGCGTCAATGTCGGCTTCTCCGGCGGTGAGAAGAAGCGCAACGAGGTGCTGCAGATGGCGCTGTTCGAGCCGAGCCTGTGCATCCTCGACGAGATGGATTCCGGCCTCGACATCGACGCGCTGCGCATTGCGGCCGACGGCGTCAACGCGCTGCGCTCGCCGGGGCGCGCGATGGTCGTCATCACCCACTATCAGCGGCTGCTCAACTACATCGTGCCCGATTTCGTGCACGTGATGTCGAAGGGCCGCGTCGTGAAGAGCGGCGGCAAGGACCTGGCGCTCGAGCTGGAAGCGTCCGGCTACACCCAGTTCGAGGACGCCGCGTAAGGAATTTTGCGATGAACGTTGCTGTGGCAAAGACCGGGAACGGCCGCGCGGTGAGTGATCTCTTCGCCAGCGCCGAAGGCCGCTTGCCGGGTTCGCCTGACGTGATCGCGGCGCGCCGCGAGGCGTTCGAGAGCTATGAGCGTCTCGGCCTGCCGCACCGCCGGATCGAGGAATGGAAATACACGGATCTGCGCGCGCTGGTCGGTGAGGTGTTGCCGCTGGCGGCCGCGCCCGATGCGGCTGCGCTGAAGCGCGCCGCGGACGCCGTCAAGGCGCAGGCAATCGCAGGCGCCTGCAAGCTGGTGCTGGTCGACGGCGTGTTCGCGGCCGATCTGTCCGATGTGAAGGCGCTGGCCTCTGAAGTAACCCTCAAAGCTCTGCGGGAGATGCTGGACAAGGATGCCGGTCTCCTCAAGACCGCGTCCACCGATGCCGTGATCGCGCTCAACGCGGCGCTGGCGACCGACGGCGTGGTGCTCTCGATTGCCGATGGTGCGCAGCTCTCTGCGCCGGTCCAGATCATCCATGTCGCAACTGCCGCTTCGGCGTCGGCCTTCACGCGCTCGCGGGTGGCCGTCGGGAAGGGCGCCCGCGCCACCATCATCGAAAGCTTCGTCGCGGCCGGCGCCAAGGCCTACCAGGTCAACGACGCCGTCATCGTCGCGATCGGCGACGACGCCGACGTCGCCCATATCCGCCTGATGGATGATGCGCCTGATGCGGTGAACGTCACCTCGCAGTTCGTCACCGTCGGCGCCAACACCAAGCTGAACTTCTTCAACATGACCACCGGCGCGGCGGTCAGCCGGCTGCAGGGCTTCATTACGTTCTCGGGCGAGGGCAGCGAGCTCGCGGTCAACGGCGTGAACCTCCTGAAGAAGACCGAGCATGGCGACACCACGTTGGTGGTCGACCATGCCGTGCCGAACTGCGTCAGCCGCGAGACGTTCCGTGCGGTGATCGACGATCGCGCCCATTCGGTGTTCCAGGGCCGCATCATCGTCCGTCCCGATGCGCAGAAGACCGACGGCAAGATGATGACCCGTGCGCTGCTGCTCTCGGACGAAGCCGAGGCCGACAACAAGCCCGAGCTGGAGATTTTTGCCGACGACGTCTCCTGCGGCCACGGCGCCACCGCCGGCGCGCTGGATGACAGCCTGCTGTTCTATCTGAAGGCGCGCGGCCTGCCCGAGAAGCAGGCCCAGGCGCTGCTGATCCAGGCCTTCGTGGGCGAGGCGATCGAGCAGATCGCAGATGACGGTTTGCGCGAGCACGTGATCGGCATCGCCGAGCGCTGGCTGGAGCAGCGGTCATGAGCACGCATCCGGCCGTCAAGAACGGCGCCTATGACGTCGCGCGCGTGCGCCAGGACTTTCCGGCGCTCGCCATGCAGGTCTACGGCAAGAAGCTGGTCTATCTCGACAACGCGGCTTCGGCGCAGAAGCCGCAGTCGGTGCTTGACCGCATGACGCAGGCCTATACGAGCGAATACGCCAACGTGCATCGCGGCCTGCACTACCTCGCCAATGCGGCGACGGAGGCGTACGAGGGCGCGCGGACAAAGGTCGCGCAGTTCGTCAACGCCCGCCGTACCGAAGAAATCATCTTCACCCGCAACGTCACCGAGGCCATCAACCTCGTGGCGTCGTCCTGGGGCGAGCCGAACATCAAGCAGGGCGACGAGATCGTCCTCTCGATCATGGAGCACCATTCCAACATCGTGCCCTGGCACTTCCTCAGGGAACGTCATGGCGCGGTGATCAAATGGGCGCCCGTCGATGATGACGGCAATTTCCTGATCGACGAGTTCGAGAAGCTGCTGACGCCCAAGACCAAGCTTGTCGCCATCACCCAGATGTCGAACGCGCTCGGAACGTTCGTTCCGATCAAGGAGGTGGTGCGGCTGGCCCACGATCGCGGCATTCCGGTGCTGGTCGACGGTGCGCAAGGCGCGGTGCATCTGCCCATTGACGTGCAGGACCTCGACTGCGATTTCTACGCGTTCACCGGCCACAAGATCTATGGCCCGACCGGCATCGGCGCGCTCTATGCCAAGCATGAGCACCTTGTCGCGATGCGGCCCTTCAACGGCGGCGGCGAGATGATCCGCGAGGTTGCGAAGGACTGGGTCACCTATGGCGATCCGCCGCACAAGTTCGAAGCCGGCACCCCGCCTATCGTGGAAGCGATCGGCCTTGGCGCTGCCATCGACTACGTCAACTCGATCGGCAAGGAGCGCATCGCCGCCCATGAGCAAGATCTCACCACCTATGCCCAGGAGCGCTTGCGCGAGATCAACTCGCTGCGGCTGATCGGCACGGCGCGCGGCAAGGGCCCGGTCATCTCCTTCGAGCTCAAGGGCGCACACGCCCATGACGTCGCCACCGTGATTGACCGCCAGGGCATTGCGGTACGCGCCGGCACCCATTGCGTGATGCCGCTTTTAGAGCGGTTCAACGTGACGGCCACCTGCCGGGCCTCGTTCGGCATGTATAATACGCGGGAAGAAGTCGATCATCTGGCACAGGCGCTGCTGAAGGCGCGGGATTTGTTCGCATGACTGACACGGCCGAAGTCAAAGCCAATCCGATGGAGACCCAGTCGGCTCTGCCGCCTGAGGAGACCGAGCGTCTCACGACCGAGATCATCGCCGGGCTCAAGACCGTGTTCGACCCGGAGATCCCCGCCGACATCTACGAGCTCGGCCTGATCTATAAGGTCGAGATCAAGGACGATCGTTCGGTCGACGTGCTGATGACGCTGACGACGCCGAACTGCCCGGCCGCCGGCGAGCTGCCGACCATGGTCGAGAACGCGGTCGCCAGCGTTCCCGGCGTCGGCGTGGTCAACGTCAAGGTCGTCTGGGAGCCGCCGTGGTCGCCGGAACGCATGAGCGACGAGGCGCGCCTCGTGCTCAACATGTGGTAACGGTGTCAGCCCGCATTGAATTCGCTCCTCAACGGACCACATAGATAACATGACCCAGGCGACACCAGCATCCTCCACTCCGAAGCCGCGGCGGCCGCGCCCGCAGGTGATGCGGCTGACGGACGCTGCTGCCCGGCGCATCACCGAGCTGACCCAACGGGCGGATTCGGAGATCGTGGGCCTGCGCGTGGGGGTAAAGAATGGCGGCTGCGCCGGCCAGTCCTACACGGTCGAATACGCCCACGAGATTCGCCCGACCGACGAGGTCGTCGAGGACAAGGGCGTCAAGATCCTGGTCGATCCCAAGGCCGTGCTGTTCCTGCTCGGCACCGAAATGGACTACAAGGCCGACAAGATGCAGGCCCAGTTCGTCTTCAACAATCCCAACCAGGTCTCCGCCTGCGGCTGCGGCGAGTCGGTCGAGCTGCGGCCGGCCAAGATCGACGGGTAGCGCCTTCTCAGTACTCTCGTGTCCCGGACGCGCTGCAGCGCTATGGCGCGTCGAAGACGCGCGTAAACGCGCTTATGGCGCTGCTGCGCAGAGCCGGGACCCACGCTATAGTCGTCGGTGCAGAAGACTGGGCCCCGGCTCAGCAGCGCCATAAGCGAGTCGAAGGCGCGCGTAAGCGCGCTTATGTCACGCTGCGCCGCGTCCGGGGCACGAGAGAGCGTGCCCATGGACCGCGAATTCCTGATCGATCTGTTCGCCGATTTCGGCCCCGTCACCATTCGCAAGATGTTCTCCGGCTACGGCATCTCCGCTGACGGCGTCAATTTCGCGCTGTCGCTGCGTGCCGGCCTGTTCTTCCGTGCGGACGAGACGACCATTCCGGATTTCGAGGCCGAGGGCTCAAAGCCATTCCAGTACGCGACCCGCGCCAAGACCGTGCTGGTCAACTCCTACTGGGAGCTGCCCGCGCGCCTGTTCGATGATTCTGCAGAGCTTGCCCAGTGGGCGAGGGCGGCACTCGCCGCGGCTCAGCGCGCCAAGTTGAAGAAGCGGCCGAAGGCGAACAAGGCGGCGAGCAAACCCGCGAAGAAGGCTGTCAAGCCTGCGAAAGCGTCGAGAACGGTGACCAGGAAGAGTTCGCTTCGAAAGCGTGCCAAGCGAAAGGCCTGACGATCAATCCACGGCCTTGGTCAGGCCGACCCTCATGTCCTTGGCCGTGAAGACGCAGCTGCCGTCGGCAAGCACGCGGCCGTCGGCAATTCCGAGCACCAGCTTGCCGCGCCGGACCATGCGCATTGCAACCTCGTAACGCACGCGTTTTGTGTCGGGTGTAATGGTCCCCGTGCACTCGACTTCCCCGACGCCGATGGCGCGGCCCTTGCCCGGAGAGCCCGACCAGCCGAGCCAGTAGCCGATCATCTGCCACATGGCGTCGAGCCCCAGGGAGGCCGGCATCATCGGGTCGCCGTGATAATGGCAATCGAAGAACCAGTGGCTCGGTGTGATGTCCAACTCGCCGACGACATGGCCCTTGCCGAACTCGCCGCCGTCCAGGCTGATCTCCGTGATGCGGTCCATCATCAGCATCGGCGGTGCCGGCAGCTGCGCATTGCCCGGGCCGAAATAGCCGCCCTCGCTCGATCTCAGCAGCTCGTCCCTGGTGTAGGACGGTTGCGGCGTATGGAAATCGTGAGGATTGGGCAAGATGATGGGTCCTCGATGCCCGCGTCAGGCGCCGCGGCGGCGAGGAAGATGTCGGTCCGCAAGTGGGAATGTCAAGCGCGGACGGCGGCCGTCTCACGCCACCCGGCTGCGCGTCTCGACCGCGTATTCGGGATCGGCTTCGCAAATCACGCGGTTGCGGCCGTTGCGCTTGGCGGCGTAGAGGCAGGCATCGGCACGCTCGATCAGCGCGTCCGTGTCGTCGCCCTCCTTGAGCATGGAGACGCCGACGGAGATGGTGACGCGGCCGAGAATCTCGCCGGTCGATTTCTTCTTCAGTTCCTTCGCCATCACGGCGCGGCGGATGTGGTCGGCCACGGTGAGCGCCTGGCGCAGCGCGGTGTTGGGCAGCACGACCGCGAATTCCTCGCCGCCGTAACGCGCCGTAATGTCCTGGCCCTTGATGGTCTGCTTCAGCGAGAGGCCGACGAGCCGCAGCACCTGGTCACCGGTGAGATGGCCGTAGGAATCGTTGAACGACTTGAAGTGATCGATGTCGAACAGCAGCAGCGACAGCGGCTCGCCCGAGGCGAGCGCGCTCTGCACGGCCATGCCGATCATGCGGTCGAAATATTTGCGGTTGCCGAGGCCGGTGAGCGGATCGGTCAGGCTCTCGGCGCGGATCGCTTCCAGGCTCTGCTGGAGATTGCTGATCTCGTTCTTCGACAGCGTCAGCCGGTCTTCCAGCGCCTTGTTGGTCTGACGCATCTCGCTGGTCGAGCGCAGCAGCGCTTCGACGATACCCTTGATCTGGTCGCGACTCTTGGCCGACGACAGCTTGTCGGTCGCGCCCGACAGGCTGGCATCGTAGGCGCCGGTCATGCCGAGCGCCTCGCCCAAGACCTTCATCACGTCGTCGATCTCGCCGATGACGCGCGCGCCGACCTTGTCGATGCGATCGGTGGTCTTGATGTGGGAGAGATAGGTCTCGTAGATCTGCTCGAGATCGGCTTCGGTCAGCTTGCCGCTGCGCGCCAGCGTCTCGTTGATGATCTTGTTGAGCGGCGCGTTGTAGCCGGTGGCGTAGACGTACCAGATCTCATAGTTGCGGGGAATTGCCGTCTGCCGAAGCGATCGGATCTGACCGAGCGCCACCTCGGCGAACGCCATTGTGCGTTCGTGTTCGTCGAGCACCTTGATCACAGAACATACCCCACAACGGTCGGCGCGCCATCGACCGCAGCAATGCTAAAATTAATTATCTTCGTAGGCTAACGGACGATCGTGAACGCCCCGTAAATATACGTCCACGAAACCTCTAAAAACGTGTATTTCGATTTTCTGCAACCGAAAGCGGGAAGCGCACTTCAGGCGCCGGCAGGGGAGCGAACTGGCCGCAGCAGAAACGCCGGCAGATGCGAGTGATCGCCCGGCTCGGTGTCGATCTCGCGCTGGCGGCGCGGCTCGGGACGGCCGATCGAGGGCACATGGGAGGTGTTGGCCTGCTGGCGCGCATCGTGCCGCGGCTCCGCCCGGCGCTTGTCGTCGGACCGATGCCTTGCCGCGGCGGGCTGTCTTGCCTCGCGCGGCTCGTGGCTGCGCTCGCGGTCGTGGCCGCGTTGCGGCTTGCCGCGTCCGCCGCGTGAACGTTCGCGACCGCGCTGCTCGCGCGGACGCTCGCCGGCATCGGCGGCCTCGGCTGGGACTTCGTAATCGCCTTCGGCGCGCGGAATGCTCTGGCCGATCAGCTTTTCGATCGCCGCCATCGACTTCTGGTCGAGCGGTGTCACGATCGAGATCGCGGTGCCGGTTCGCCCGGCGCGGCCGGTGCGGCCGATGCGGTGGACGTAATCGTCGGCGTGATGGGGAACGTCGAAATTGAAGACGTGGCTGACCTCGGGAATGTCGAGGCCGCGGGCGGCGACGTCGGAGGCGACGAGCAGCGGCAGCTCACCCTTGCGGAACTGGTCGAGCGCGGCCATGCGGGCGGGCTGGTCCATGTCGCCATGCAGCGCCCCGACGCTGAAGCCGTGCTTCTGAAGCGATTTGTGGACGATCGCCACCTCGCGCTTGCGATTGCAGAAGATGATCGCGTTCTTGAGGTCCTTGGCCTCGCGTAGCAGGCGGCGAAGCAGCTCGCGCTTCTCGTGCGCCTCGCGTCCGGCGGGCACCTGGGCCTGCGTGACTGTCACGGCGGTGGTGGCGGGCCGGGAGACCTCGACCTTCTGCGGATTGTGCAGGAAGGCTTCGGTGATGCGCCGGATTTCCGGCGGCATGGTCGCGGTGAAGAACAGGGTCTGCCGCGTGAACGGGACGAGCTTGCAGATGCGTTCGATGTCGGGAATGAAGCCCATGTCCAGCATGCGGTCGGCCTCGTCGATGACGAGCAGCTCGACGCCGGTGAGCAGAAGGCCGCCGCGTTCGGTATGGTCGAGCAGGCGGCCGGGGGTTGCGATCAGCACGTCGACGCCGCGCATCAGCTTGGCATCCTGGTCACCGAAGGAGACGCCGCCGATCAGGAGGGCGACGTTGAGTTTCTGGCCGGCGCCGTAGCGGTCGAAGTTTTCCTTCACCTGGGCCGCGAGCTCGCGGGTCGGCTCGAGGATCAGCGTGCGCGGCATGCGCGCCCGGGCTCTGCCCTTTTCGAGGATGGTGAGCATCGGCAGCACGAAGGCCGCGGTCTTGCCGGTGCCGGTCTGGGCGATGCCGAGCACGTCCTTGCGTGCGAGCACGTGGGGGATCGCCTGTTCCTGAATGGGGGTGGGGGTGGTGTAACCGGTGGCCGCCACTGCGGCGAGGACTTTTTCGGACAGTCCGAGGTGAGAAAAGGACATTGAGCCTCTGGTCGAAACCGCCGTTCGGAATCGAGGGTAATAAGGCTGTCGCGTTCCACCCCGAAACGGCGCGCTCTCAAAGAAGCTGGGGGTGCTGACTCACGCGGACAAAGCGCAAGGCCCAGGAATCGCTCTTCGATCTGAGCCGCGTCGCCCCGGAACATAGGGAGGAATTGGCCAAAGTCAATGGAGCGGACGCGGGAAGGCCCTAAAAAACCTGAGGTTTTTGCCCAAATTGCGGGCGCGGCTTGGGTTTTCCGCTCCTCCAGCGGTCCGGCCGGAACCGCCAAGACGAGGGTTAATGCCCGTCCGAAGCCTTGGCCCGGAAGTCGCCGGGAGCCATGCCATAGGCGGCGTTGAACACCCGGTAATAGGTCGCCAGGCTCTCGAAGCCGCAGGCGCTCGCGATGTCGGCGATCAGCCGTTCCGGCGTGTCGCGCAGCAGGCGGCGGCTCTGTTTCAGACGCTCGTCGGTCACGGTCTGCGAGAAGCTCTTCTCCGCCGTCTCGAACAGCATGTGGAGATGACGCACGGAGATGCCGAGCAGGTCGGCCACCATGGTCGGCGCGAGATGAGGGTCTTGCAGACGGCGTGCGATCAGCCGCCGGGCCTGTGAGAGGCGGGCGGTCCGCAGCGCGGCCTGTCCGCGCCGGCTGCCGGGCCGCACGATGCCGCGTTCGATCAGCGCCAGATGGGCCAAAGCTTGAACCAAGGAGGTCTGGACCACGGAGGCCGCATCGGCGGCGGCATCATCCGCGCCGGCCTCGCCGAGATCGGCAAGGCAGGTAGCGAGCAGGGGCGCCAGGGCTGCATCGTTGAAGGTGCGGGGCGACAGCTCGCGCATGCGCTTGTCCTGCGCCGGGATGCTGCTCATCGGGATCTTCAGGATCCGGAGATGGAAGCCGCCGGCGCCCAGCGGCGCGGTGCGGTAGGGCAGGTCGGTATGGCTGGTGGCGAAGCTACCGCTCGCGATCGAAAAGTCGCTTGTGCGCATGCCGCCGAACCAGCCGCCACTGCCGAGCTGCTGGTAGACGCAAATCGCGTCACCCGGGGCGTTGGCGATGTCGGACGCACTGCGCTCGACCGCGTAGGGCGAAGCCTTCAGCTCGACGAGGCCGGCGCCGCCAAGCTGGCGCAGCGAGAATTCGCCGAAGAAGTCCGCGCGCCGTTCGGGTTCGAGCTCGGCGGTGACGCCGAACAGGCCCTTGGCGCGCACCTCGCGCCAATAGTCGAAGCGGTCCTGCGGCTCCACCTCGTTCGTACACCAATACACGGAAGACTCCCCTTCGGATGACCTGACCAGAGGAGCAGATTCACCCCAATTATTCCATAGGCGAGCTGGCGGATGGA
This sequence comes from Bradyrhizobium vignae, assembly GCF_900324035.1. Taxonomy (NCBI): domain Bacteria; kingdom Pseudomonadati; phylum Pseudomonadota; class Alphaproteobacteria; order Hyphomicrobiales; family Nitrobacteraceae; genus Bradyrhizobium; species Bradyrhizobium vignae. The sequence continues at coordinate 4,332,052 of NZ_LS398110.1, read as the reverse complement.
CAGCGACGCCCGAGACGGAGTCGGTAAGGCAGGCCAAGCCGCCTGTGCATTTCACTCCCGATTGGAAGCTTCCTCCGGCTGGGGCGCTGGGCTCTGAGCGGCCTCCAATCTTACCGGAGCTCCTTTCGCGGGCGGAGCTTTCGGCAGGACCTTTGCACTCTGCATCTGCTTCTTGGGTTCGCTTCTTTGCTGCTCTCGAGCGGCCGATGAAGCCTGGACGGGCGCGGTCGCGATGTTGAGGCTCAACAATTTCCACTGGCGAGAAGAGGCTTCAAACACGAGATCGAACTTCACCTGCTGCGGACTCGTTGGAACGTAGCCGGAGATGCGAAGGTGCCCGTCGGCGTCTATGTCGGGAGTGCCAGAAAGCTGAGGTGACAACAGCATCACACTAAATAAGCTGAGATTGCTCCTTCTCATGTCTGCGAAAACGAGCGCAAGATCGGCGGATGTGTTTCTAATCTGGAACTCTCGTGAGGCGAGATCCCGCAGGACCGTGTAGTTTCCGGACTGGTTGGCATCGTTGAGCGTCAGCAATGTTGAACGCACCAACAGCAGAGCTTGGTCGACCGGCACATGGACCTTGGTTCGTGCCGGCGCCGCGGGGGCTCTTTCGGTTGGGGTGGCGCCAGGAGCTGCACCGCCCGACGAGTTCTGGGAAGGAATGCTGGTCTGCGACGAAGCGCTGGTTGGGCGGAGGACCATGACACACAGCGCCAGGATGAAGGCGGCATAAAGCGGGGGGCGCAGCATGACACCTACCATCCGACGCGCAGGCCTGCGCGCGCGCCAACGAGGTTCTGATTGGTCGAGTAGCCCACGCCGCCTGTGAACTGCAGATTATCATTGAGACGGACCGCGCCGTTGAGTGCCAGACCGTTTTGTCCCTGGAAGTTGCCATAGTTCATCGTGAACGCCACGCGCTCGCTTGGGAGCACCGTTGGCACGCCTGCCATGGCCATTGCCATGGCGACGCCGGCCGTCGCTTTAGTGGTCCGATTTGAAATTTCGTCGATCCTGCTATTTACCCCCGCAAGCGCCTGGTCGAACTGTCCTCCCAGTGCCGAGAGGCTGGCATCAACATAGCTCTTGTTTGCAGCATCCGTTCCTGCCAGCGGGGCGGCAACGTTCTGAATTCTGTTGGCGCCCATGTTGACCGAGGCGCCGGGTGACACCTGCAGCGCTGTCGTGATGTTGGCCGTGCCGATGTTCGCCGTCGTGACGTTCGCCGTGGTCATATTCGCCGTAGTGACATTGGCAGTGGTCACGTTAGCAGTCGTGATCGTAGCCGTCGTCACGTTGGCGTTGGTTGCGTTGATCAGAGGCGTGTTGACCGAGGTATTTGCCGTCAATGTGTCGGTTGTCAGATTGCCTGTGTTGGTAATGCCATTGAACGTCGCGAGACCCGCCACGTTGAGGGTGCCTCCGATCGTGGCATTGCCTGTCGTGCTCAACGTGTCGGTAGAAATGTTTCCGGTGTTGTTGATGCCCGAAAAGTTCTGGGAGCCCGCAAAGGTCACCCCTCCGTTGAAGACAGCATTTCCATTGAATGTAGCCGTCGTGCCGGTGGCAAAGGTCGAATTGCCGTTGACGTTGGTCGTGCCCGTTGTCGTGGTGCCGTCCACGGTCATGTCCTGCGCAGCATGAATACTGTCACCGAAAAGCAGGGGGCCGGCGAAGAACGGGTCGAAGGGATTGGAGCAGTCGTCGTCCTGCACGATCAGAACTTGCTGTTCGCTGCCGTTTACGAAAGAACAGACGGCATGGATCGCATGGGCCGGTTTCGGCGCCAACATGCAGGCGGCGACGGCGAGCAGCGGACCCCAATTCTTCAATGAACGGCTGGTGAGGCTTTGTTGGGATATCATTTCGAATCTCCAGAAGCCGAGGATGTAACCTCTGAAACGGCTTGTCGTGCGTAATCTTGCACAACGATCGCCGATCTTCTGTCGTCGGCAGGCAACAGCGTTGTCGGATGGGTTTACATAAGACGAGTGAGGCTTTGCGATTTGCGCGACAGCGCGTCAGCATGACGCAGGCCTGTTGATTGATCCGCGCTCATTCTTGATGTTAGGCGAGTGGGATCTTTGCTTTTTACGAAGTGAGGAACCAGTCCGAATCTTGCAATCTTTGCGTGAATCGCTAGCTTCCAAAGCTCATTGGAATGCACCGTCCCATGGCTTGTGCCAGCGAATTTGCACCCCGACGCTTCAGCACCGATGACTTGCCCGAGCGAGAAAGGCTCGCCCGATGGCGTGAGGAGTTCGGAAGGACGCTGGTACGTGTAGATATCGAACCCTTGTCGAACGACGTTCCGTTCAGGGCGGAGGCCGTGCTTCAAAACCTCCCGGGTGTGCGCCTCGCGTCCTGCGATGGCTCCGCGGCGCGCCTCGATCGCACGCGCGCGTTGGCTGCCGACGGTGGGGACTGGATTGGGTTATTCATCAATCTTGGGCAAGCTGCATCCGTATCCCAGCGCGGTGCCGAATTGGAGCTTGGACCGGGTAATGCGGCGTTCGTCCGCCCGGGCGAAGCTGCCCTGCTGTGCGGCACAAGACATCTCCATTTGTTGTTTCCGCGCGCCGCTCTGGCCCTCCGGACACACGATTTGGACGGCGCGGTCATGCGGCCAATTGCGCACAACGATCCGGCGCTGCGGCTGCTTCTCGGGTACCTTGATCTCGTTCAGAATGCGCCTGGTCTTGAGCAGACCGCGCTGCAGCAAACGGTTGTCAATCACATTCACGATTTCGCTGCGCTGATGATCGGCGCCAACCGCGATACGCGACAGCAGGCAAGGGGCGCGGTCGCGGCGGCACGTTTGGCCGCTGCCATCGATTTCATCGGAAAATCCTTTACGGATCCCGGATTGTCGCTGGCATGTGTTGCCGATCGTCAACACATCTCGGCGCGCTATCTGCAGGAACTGTTGGAGAAGTCGGGGGCATCATTTACCGCACGCGTGAACGAATTGAGGTTGAAGCGGGCGTTTGCGCTCGTCACAAAATTCCCGGACCGGCCTGTGTCCGAGATTGCGGCTCAGGTTGGATTCTCGAATGTCTCGCATTTCAATCGATTGTTCCGGAATCGGTTCGGCGATAGCCCAAGTGGGGTACGCGACCGTGCCTGACGGTTCTGGCCGATGATGGATCCCGTCGCCCGTGATGATAGGCGCTTGAACCGATCTGCCCAGTTTGCGCACTATGTATTGAGCATTTTGGCCAGGGATGCGGGGGCGGGAACTTCACATGACATGTATGTTGTCCAAGGCGGCTTTGGCTCTCGGCCTGGCTGCGTTGCTGGTGGGCGCAGCTCCCGCCCAAGCCGAGAAGCGCGTCGCGCTGGTCGTCGGTAACAACGACTACAAGAACGTGCCGAAGCTGCTCAAGGCGGTCAACGACGCCCGCACCATGGGTGATACGCTGAAGCAGCTCGGCTTTTCGGTGATGGTCGCCGAGAACCAGAACCGGCAGCAATTTTCCGAGACGTTGCTCGCGTTCGACAAGGCGGTCGAGCCCGGCGACACCGCGTTCTTCTTCTATGCCGGTCATGGCTTCGAGATCGCCGGCCAGAACTATCTGCTGCCGACCGACGTGCCCGCGGCGACGGAAGGACAGGAGGAGCTGGTGCGCGATGCTTCCATCCTGGCCGACCGCATCGTCGAGCGCCTGCAGAACAAGAAGGCGCGGACCTCGATCCTGGTGTTCGATGCCTGCCGCAACAACCCGTTCGAACGCAAGGGCACCCGCGCGGTCGCCGGCGGCGGCGGGCTAGCGCCGATGACGCAGCTGCCGGAAGGCGTGTTCTCGGTGTTTTCGGCAGGACCTCGCCAGACCGCGCTCGATCGTCTGTCCAATGACGACACCAATCCCAATTCGGTGTTCACGCGCACTTTCGCCAAGGAGCTGCTCCAGCCCGGCGAGAACCTCGTGCAGGTGGCGCAGCGCACGCGCCGTCTGGTCAGCGAGATGGCCGACACCGTCAAGCACAGGCAGGTGCCGGTCTATTTCGACCAGATGGTCGACGACGTCTTCCTCAGCGGCATGGCGAAGGATACCACGGCGCGGCCGGCCGAGCCGCCGCAGAAGCTCACGGCGCTGCCGCCGGTGTCGGTGCCGCAGATCCCGAAGGAAGAGACGATCAACGCGCCGATCGCGAGCTTCTCGCGGCACGATGGCGGCTGGAGCATTACGTTCTCCTTCGCCGATCCGACGCTCGGCATTTCCTGGCGCATGGCCGGCAAAGGCGATTTCCGCGAAACCGGCTTCATCGACACGCTCGATCCGCGCACGCGCAAGCGGATGCCGAACCCGTCGATCGAGCTGCCGCCGGATGCGCAGGCCGGCACCATCGAGGTCCGCTATGTCGATCAGTCCGGCGAGACGCAGGGACCGTTCCCGATCAAGTTCGATCCCGAGGCCGCACTGATCCGCGACCAGCGCAAGATCCTCGACATGACGTCGACCAGCTGGCTGTCGTTCCGCGTGTTCAACGGCCTATTGGTCTACTACACGCACCTCGTGTCGCACCGCTGCGCCATCCGCGAGGTGCGCATCGGCATCGACACCGCCGTGCCCAACCAGGTGCTGAAGATGCCGCCTTGCGACATGCGCGACCCCAGCGCAATTACCGCCGGCATGCCGCTCTACGTGAAGCTCGCACCAAGCACGCAGTCCGTCTCGGTGGAGCTGACCTATCGCGACGGCAGCGTCTCGGAGATCAAGACGTTTCGGAGCGCGAACCGGAGTAATAATTGATACGCTGTTCGGCCGGAGGATTGTGATGGGATCACCTTACGACGTGGACGAACTTACATCGGACAAGCCAAGGTGAAAGTGCTAGAGCAGGGGATGATAAAATTCATCATCGTCACGTTCCTTACGACGCTTCCGGTTCTGGCCCAGACCACTCCAGTCCCCGCACCGCCACCACTGACCGACCGCGAGCGAGTCCAAGCAGACCGTTCGAAAGCCGCCGAAGATGAGAGGCTAGCTCCGATCACTCGACCATGGGATCGCGATGCCGATGGCAAGCGCCCATGGGAACGGAAGTCGTCAAAGCCCTGAGACGAGCGAACATCGCTTCCCAGCGGAAGGAACAACTCCTTTGGTCCCTGGATTGTCTGTCAAACCAGGGAGACGATCCATGATCCGCAGATCCATTCTCGTGACCATCGCTTGTGCCGCACTTTCGACGGCGGCCTTTGCCCAAGGCGGCGGTGGTGCTGGGGGCGGCGGTGGTGCAGGTGCAGGTGGAGCGGCCGGCGCCGGCACGGGGACCGGTGGCGCCAGCTCGGGGGCTGCGGCCAACTCAGGTGTCGGAGTGGGCTCGTCGTCCAGCAGCGCCAACTTCGGGCCGTCGGCTCCCTCCGGGATGGGAACGCATGACACCACCACGGGAGCCAACGTCAACACCAACATCGGCCGACCCAATCCGAATGTTCAGCCCCCGACCGCGAACGCCAAGACGCCGGCAGCAGCGCAAGCCGAGCGAAACATGGGCGTCGGTCACGCCCCCAACGGGTTGCCGATCGGCAGTCCGGGCACCGGGACCAGCAACGAGGACCAGAAATAGTCTGGCCCCGTTTCACACAAGGCCCGCGTTCTGCGGGCCTTTTGTCGGGCGCTTGTTTGCCGCTGGAAACCGCGGTGCGCTTTTCCCTGCAAATTGAGACTGCCTTCGGCCTGAATCGCGCTAGTATCGTCCGGCATAGCTTGATCGATGCTCACGGCGCGGATCGCGGCGGCAATGATATCCGAGCAACAACAAAGCCGGACCATGAAGGTCCGCTGCTGCATCGTCGGCGGCGGCCCGGCCGGCATGATGCTCGGCTATCTCCTGGGACGGGCCGGCATCGATGTCGTGGTGCTGGAGAAGCATGCGGATTTCTTCCGCGACTTCCGCGGCGACACCGTGCATCCCTCGACGCTTCAGGTGATGGACGAACTCGGGCTGATCGACGGCTTCCTGAAGCTGCCGCATCAGCGTCTGCAGAAGATGGACGGCCTGTTCGGCGGCACGCCGGTGCGCATCGCCGATCTTGGCCGGCTCCATACCAAATATCCCTTCATTGCCTTCATGCCGCAATGGGATTTCCTGAATTTCCTGCGCGAGGCCGGCCGGCGCTTTGCGCAGCTCAAGGTGATGATGAGCACGGAGGCGGTGGATCTGATCCGTCGCGGCGAGACGGTCGCCGGCGTGCGGGCGAGGACGCCTGACGGCTTCATCGACATCGAGGCCGATCTCACCGTTGCCTGCGACGGCCGCCATTCGATGGTGCGCGAGCGCGCCGGCCTTGCGGTCGAGGAGATCGGCGCGCCGATGGACGTGCTTTGGTTCCGCGCCGGCCGCAGGCCCGAGGAGACTGAAAGCCTCTTCGCGCGGATCGAGCCTGGCAAGATGATGGTCACCTTCGACCGCGGCGATTACTGGCAATGCGCCTATGTCATCGCAAAAGGACAGTATGAGGCAGTCAAGGCGAGGGGACTATCGGCGCTGCTCGACGATGTCGTGCGCATGGCGCCGATCCTCAGGTCCGGCATCGCCGAGGTGAAGAGCTTCGACGACATCAAGCTGCTCACCGTCGCGATCAACCGACTGACGCGCTGGACGCAGCCGGGCCTGCTGTGCATCGGCGATGCCGCGCATGCGATGTCGCCGGTCGGCGGCGTCGGCGTCAATCTCGCCGTGCAGGACGCGGTCGCGACCGCCAACCTGCTGGCGGACAAGCTGGAGCACGGTTGTCCCTCGGAGAACGAGCTCGATGCCGTCAGGCGTCGCCGCGAGTTTCCAGTGAAGATGACGCAAGCAATGCAGGTGATCGTGCAGAACAACATCATCCGCGGCGCCTTACAGGGCGGCGACCAGCCGCTGAAGGTGCCGCTGATCGTGCGCCTCATCACCGCGCTGCCGTGGCTTCAGGGCATTCCGGCGCGCCTGATTGCGCTCGGCGTGCGGCCCGAGCACGTGCATTCGCGGGCCGCGCCGGGATCGTAGCGCAAGGCTTCGGTAGGGATAACGCCGTGCTAAATCGCGCACTGCGCGTTGCGCGCTTGCAACAGCCCCAACGGATTCACAGGCCGATGCGTGCCCAGCCGCCACATTAACCGTGTTGATTTCAATTTTAGTAAGAGCCGTCGGTGACCGTGCGGCCATCAAAGACACGGGGTGTACCATGCGTAACAAATTGATTGCCGCCTTCGCCTGTACGACAGCTCTGATTTCGACCGGCGCTGCTTCGGCGGCCGATCTCGCTGCGCGCTACACGAAGGCGCCCGCCTATGTCGAGCCGCTGTTCAACTGGACCGGTTTCTATGTCGGCGGCCACATCGGTGGCGCATGGACAAACGAGCAGTTCATCAACAACGGGACCGGCGCGGCGTTCGGCGATTTGCTTCCGGGAGAGGGCTATCGTCAGCGCAATTCGGGCGTCATGGGCGGCGCGCAGATCGGCTACAACTGGCAGGCCAACAACTACGTGTTCGGTGTGGAAGGCACGATCTCCGGCCTCGACAACAAGGGTACGGTCGTGAACACCGCGTTCGCACCGGCGAACGATGTGTTCTCCTGGCGTGCCAATGTGCTGGCGACGGTCGTCGGCCGCGCCGGCTTTGCCGTGCAGAACAACCTGTTCTACATCAAGGGCGGCTATGCGGGGGTCAACAACCGGCTCTCGGTCACCGACCCGGTTGTGACGGGTACGGGCGGACAAACTCACTGGGCCAATGGCTGGACCGTCGGCGCTGGCTGGGAATACGGCATCACCCGCAACTGGATCGTCGGCCTCGAATACAATTACGCGGCCTTCGGCAGCCAGACCTATCAGCTCGGCGGCACGGCGGGCAATTACACCTTCGATGCCAAGCCGCGTGACATCCAGTGGGCCGTCGTGCGCGCGAGCTACAAGTTCGACGCGCCGACCATCGCCCGCTACTGAGCACGTCGACGCAACGCGACCAACGATCAAAAAAGAGCACTGCCAAAATTCAAAAGCCTCGGCTTCGACCGGGGCTTCCTTTTTGTGCGCAATGTTGTGGTGCAGGCCCGGACTCAGGCCATCACCGAGAAGCCGCCGTCGACCGGGATCGCGGTGCCCGTGACGAAGTTCGACGCGGGCGAGGCGAGGAACACGGCGATGCCGGCGAAGTCGTCGATGTCACCCCAGCGTCCCGCGGGCGTGCGCGCCAGCACGCGCTCGTGCAGCCCCGAGACCTGCTGCCGCGCGCCGCGGGTGAGATCGGTGTCGATCCAGCCTGGCAGGATGGCGTTGACCTGGATGTTGTCGGGCGCCCAGGCATTGGCGCAGGCGCGGGTGTACTGCACGATGCCGCCCTTGCTCGCCGCATAGGCTGTCGCGAAACTCGCGCCGAAGATCGACATCATTGAGCCGATATTGATCACCTTGCCGTTGCCGGATGCCTTCAGCGCCGGATAGGCCAGCTTCGAGCACACGAAGGCGCTGGTGAGGTTGGTGTCGATCACCTTGTTCCATTCGTCGAGCTCGAGTTCGTGCGGCGGCTTGCGGATGCTCATGCCGGCATTATTCACGAGGACGTCGATGCGGCCGAGCTCCTTCACCACGCGGTCGATCATGGCCGCGACGGCCGCCTTGTCGGTGACGTCAGTCGCGACGGCAATCGCCTTCACCCCGCGCTGCCTGAGATCGGCGACCGCTTCCGCGGACTTGGTCTCGTTGCGTCCGATCACGGCGATGTCGGCGCCGGCATCGGCAAGGCCGCGCGCCATGCCGAGCCCGATGCCGCCATTGCCTCCCGTGACGATCGCGACCTTGCCGCGGAGATCGAACCGGCTGGATGTCATGCTTGTATTCCCTGGTTTCTTCTATTGGTTGCTCTGCCAGATCAGCACCAGCCCGAATCCGGCCATGGCTGCGCCATAGCCGGCCCATTGCAGCTGGTTGACCATGAAGCTCGACCGCGGCCACGGGACGGTGCCCGTGCCCTGTCCGATCCAGAGCAGGCCGACGGCGGTCGCAAACAGGCCTGCGACAAGCAGTAATCTGCGCATGCATTCCTCCCGTTGGTCTGGTTCTGTCGCGGTCTGCGGCATCAACGATCGCCGCGGCCACGAAAACTTCGACTCAGACTAGCCGTGGCTTCGGTCCGGATACAATGGCTGGGTGCAGATCGTCGGGAGCACGCCTATGCGCTCCCTGCAACGAAAAAGCCCCGGACGATGCCGGGGCTTTGACGTCTGAACGGGAGGTCAGATCAGTACTTCGCGACGACCGGACCGGTCCAGTTGAAGCGGTAGACCAGCGAGGTGCTGATGGTCTGCACCAGGGGCTTGAAGCTGATGGAGTCGGTCGTCGCGACGTTGCCAACGTCGGTGCGGACGGCAATGTCCTTACGATCGTAGTAGGCAGCACGATATTCGGTCTTCATGAACCAGCCCGGCGCCGTGATGCCGAAGATGTTCAGATTGTTCTCGACGCCACCGCCGACGAACCAGCCATTGCGGTTGAACGAGTCGGTGTGGAAGCCCGAAGCCGTCCCGGCGAGATTCGTCAAGCCAGCGCCCGACCAGTGCGATCCACTGTAACCGCCATTGACGTACGAGAGAACATTCGGAGCAACCAGATAGCCGACGCGAACACCCGCAGCCCATGCGTCCTGCATCTTGATGCGGCCGGTCAGCGCAGCAAACTCATCGTTGATGCTGCCGCGCAGGCTGCCGAACTGACCATCGGCGAACACACCAGCCACCCAGGTGCCGGAGAACTGCCAGTCGTAGCCGGCACCGACCGTTCCAAACCAGCCATCGCCGCCAACACGCTGATCGATCGTCACGGGAACTCCAACGAAGTTGGTGTGGGAGTCCGCATCCCAGACGCCGCCGCCGGCGCCGCCGAAGATGTAGAAGCCGGTCCAGCTGGCGACGGGCGCCGCGACCGGAGCCTTCGTGTAGGGACGAGCCGCAAGGTCGGCCGCCGAGGCCGAACCGGTCATCGCCGCGACCGCGGTCAGAGCGAGCAAAGTCTTCTTCATGTCAAAATCCCCAACCTTAGGTCTGTAGGCGCGAGCGCACCGAAGTTCGTATCATCTGATACCCGGACTATAGACGGTTCTCGCCGAAATGCTGTTGCCGGGCAGGCACAGTCGCCGGAAAACGCCGGTGCGTGGGTATTCGGAGCGCCATCGCGCAAATCAAAATTAATTCGATATTTCAACGCGTTGGGGAATTTGAGAATTTTGATTTCGGGTAACGTCTCGTTAGCAAATTCGGCTTTGTCCGAAATGGAGGCAATCCTGCCTCGCGCTTGGCGCCGGTGAGTCGATGGCTGAGTCGCCATGCGGCGATTGCGGGACGCGACGAAAACATCGACGGATCGTCCGGCCGGATCGCCGGAAAATGCGGTCACCCCCTCAAACAAAACGGCCCCGGCTTTAGGCCGGGGCTGTCTCGGAAGGCGGCCGGCCTGGTTACGGCCTCACACGTCCAGCAGCTCTTCGCTGGCAAATTCGGCCTTGTCCGAGATGAATGCGAAGCGCGCCTCGGCCTTGGTGCCCATCAGGCGCTCCACCGAATCGGCCGTGGTATCGCGATCGTCGGCGAGCAGCACCACCTTGAGCAGCGTCCGCTTGGTCGGATCCATGGTGGTCTCCTTGAGCTGCGCCGGCATCATCTCGCCGAGGCCTTTGAAGCGGTTCACCTCGACCTTGGCGTTGGCGCTGAACGCGCTCTTGAGCAGCGCCTCCTTGTGGGCGTCGTCGCGGGCGTAGACCGACTTCGAGCCGTGGGTCAGCTTGTAGAGCGGTGGCACCGCGAGGAAGAGGTGGCCCTCGTCGATCAGCCGCGGCATCTGCCGGTAGAAGAAGGTGATCAGCAGCGAGGCGATATGGGCGCCGTCGACGTCGGCGTCGGTCATGATGATGATGCGCTGATAGCGCAGATCCTCTTCGCGATAATGCGCGAGCGTGCCGCAGCCGATCGCCTGCACGAGATCGGAAAGCTGCGCGTTCGCCGTCAGCTTGTCCTTGCCGGCGGAGGCGACGTTGAGGATCTTGCCGCGCAGCGGCAGCACGGCCTGGGTCTTGCGGTCGCGCGCCTGCTTGGCGCTGCCGCCGGCCGAGTCGCCCTCTACGATGAAGAGCTCGGAGCCTTCGGTGCCGGCGTCGGTGCAGTCGGCGAGTTTGCCGGGCAGGCGCAGCTTCTTGCCCGCGGTTTTCCGCGCGGTCTCTTTCTCCTGGCGGCGGCGCAGCCGCTCCTCGGCGCGGTCGATCACGAAGTCGAGCAGCCGGTTGGCCATGTTCGGATTGCCCGACAGCCAATGGTCGAACGGATCCTTCATCGCCTGCTCTACGATGCGCTGCGCTTCGGCGGTGGCGAGGCGGTCCTTGGTTTGGCCCTGGAATTCAGGCTCGCGCACGAACACCGAGAGCATCACGGCCGCGCCGACCATCACGTCTTCCGAAGTGACGGAGGCCGCGCGCTTGCCCTGGCCGACGCGCTCGGCGTGATCCTTCAGGCCGCGCAAAAGTGCGCTGCGCAGGCCGGACTCGTGCGTGCCGCCATCGGGCGTCGGCACGGTGTTGGTGTAGGAAGACAGGAAACCGTCGGCATCCGCCGTCCAGGCCACCGCCCATTCGCAGGCGCCATGCGCGCCGTTGCGGCCCGACTTGCCGGAGAAGATGTCGGGATGCACCAACGTGTCGGCGTGGATTGCGGCCGCCAGGTAATCCTTGAGGCCGCCGGGGAAGTGGAACGTCGCCTCGGCCGGCACGTCCTCGATGCCCTTGAGCAGCTCGGGCGCGCAATTCCAGCGGATCTCGACGCCGCCGAACAGATAAGCCTTCGAGCGCGTCATCTTGAACAGGCGCTGCGGCTTGAACGCCGCTTTGGCACCGAAGATGTCGGTATCCGGCTTGAAGCGCACGCGCGTGCCGCGGCGGTTGCTGACCTTGCCGAGGTCCTCGAGCTTGCCCTTCGGGTGACCGCGCTCGAACGTCATGCGGTAGAGTTTCTGGCTGCGCGCGACCTCGACCTCGAGACGCGAGGAGAGGGCGTTCACCACCGAGATGCCGACGCCGTGCAGACCGCCCGAGGTTTCATAAACCTTGCTGTCGAACTTGCCGCCCGAATGCAGGGTGCACATGATGACTTCGAGCGCCGACTTCTTCGGGAATTTCGGGTGCGGATCGATCGGGATGCCGCGGCCATTGTCGGTGACGGTCAGGAACCCGTCAGCGCTGAGGTCGACCTCGATGAAGGTCGCGTGCCCGGCCAGCGCCTCGTCCATCGAGTTGTCGATGACTTCTGCGAACAGGTGATGCAGCGCCTTCTCGTCGGTGCCGCCGATATACATGCCGGGCCGGCGCCGCACCGGTTCCAGGCCTTCGAGCACCTCGATGTCGGCCGCCGTGTAATCGGCTTCCCCGCCGCTTCCGCGTGACGCCGCCTTGGCGGCACGGGGTTTCGGCTCGTCACCGCCGAAAAAGTCGTCTTTTGCTTTGGGTTTCAATTGCTTGGACATATATCTTGATGCGTTTTGAGGGCCGCGGAAGCGGCGAATCGGTTAGGCCGACTATGCCACTTCTCACTCGGAAAGGTTACCGCGGGCCGGGCGGTGTGGGTTGGGAGCCAATCCCGGCGATTTTACGCCGCAGCCCCACCAGTTCCCGCCAATTTGACGTTCCCACCCGAGCATGTCGGGATTTTGTGACTTGATGTCACACAAGTCCTTGGCTTACCAGTCCTTTTCATCGAGCAGCACCTTGAGACGGGGCGGGAAGGCTATTTTTGATGGAGCAGTTTGCGCACGGCCTGGCTGACCTCGTGCGTGTTCACCAGGCTTGGGCGGCGCCAATCGTGTTCCTGCTCGCCTTCGGGGAGTCGCTTGCGTTCATCTCGCTCTTGATCCCGGCCTGGGGCGCGCTGGTGGCCATCGGAGCGCTGATCGGGGTGAGCGGCATCAACTTCTATCCGGTCTGGATCGCCGGTGGCCTCGGGGCGGCGCTGGGCGACTGGGTCTCGTACTGGTTCGGCTACCGCTACAAGGAGCACGTCGCCCAGATGTGGCCGCTCTCGCGCTACCCGGAGCTGCTGCCCAGGGGCGAGGCCTTTGTCCGGAGCTGGGGGATACCCAGCATCTTCATCGGGCGCTTCTTTGGGCCCTTGCGCGCCTCGGTGCCGCTCGCGGCCGGCATCTTCGAGATGCCCTATTGGAGCTTCCAGGCCGCCAATTTCGTCTCGGCCCTGATCTGGTCGGCCGTGCTCCTGCTGTTCGGCGACGTGCTCGCCAAGATCATGGAATGGATCTGGCGCGTCATCTGACGCCAGAACCTTGACGGGAACCGCAACTGGCCTTATAGCCGCGCGCCATGATCAACGCCGCGACCATCCTGTTCGCTCGTCGCCGCCGCCGCAGCTTAGCGGTTTGGGCGGTCGATCGCGTTTGAGATCATCGTCTTTGCCGCTGGACCCGATCCGCGGCATTCTCTCCTGTCAGCGCGATCTGATCCGGCGGCTTCCCCCGAGGAGGCCCAGCAGGAGACCACGATGTACACGCCACCCCATTTCAAGCAGGACCGCGCCGCGAGCCTGAAATTCGCCGAAGAGCGCGGCTTCGGGACCATGTGCGCCTTTGACGGCCACAAGCCCGTTGCCTCGCCATTGCCGTTCTACCTGACCTATGCCGCGGACGGCACGCCGCAGGCCGCCTTTCATCTCGCCCGTCACAATCCGCTGCTAAAGCTTGCGGGGGGTGACGTGTCCTGGCTGCTCGCGGTCAACGGTCCCGATGCCTATGTATCGCCGGACTGGTACGTCTCGCCGGATCAGGTCCCGACCTGGCTCTACCAGTCGGTGCATCTGACCGGGCCGGTGCGGCTGTTGTCGGACGATGAGCTGTCGGTGCAGCTCGACACGCTCAGCGCCAAGTTCGAGAGCCGGCTCTTGCCGAAAAAGCCGTGGACGTCAGGCAAGATGACAGCGGGCCGGCTCGAGACGATGAAGAAGGCGATCGTTGGGCTGGTCATGACGGTTGAGGAGGTCGAAGGCAGCTTCAAGCTGAACCAGCACAAATCCGACGCCGACTATGTGGCGATCGCCAATGCGCTTAGCGCCGGCGATGCCGACGCCAAGCAGATCTCACATTTGATGCGGCAAGCCAGGCCGCAAGCCTTCGCAGAACAAGTTTTCGCAGACGATACGAACATGCTCGAAAGGAGCGCACCATGAGCCTCGCTGACACCACCAAAGCCCCGATCGCCAGCGCGGCCAAAAAGCCCGCCACCGTCTTCGTCGACGGCGGCTCCGGCACCACCGGGCTCGGCATCAACGAGCGGCTGAAGCTCCAGAGCGACGTCGCGGTGAAGACCATAGCCGATGACAAGCGCAAGGACCCCGCGGCCAAGAAGGCGCTGATGGAAGAGGTGGACCTCGTCATCCTCTGTCTGCCTGACGACGCCGCCAGGGAGACGGTCGCGCTCGTCGACAGCATGGGAACTTCTGCGCCGAAAGTGCTGGACGCTTCCACCGCCTATAGGGTCGCGCCCGACTGGGCCTATGGCTTTCCCGAGCTGACGCCAGACCAGGCCGGCAAGATCAGGGCGGCGAAAAAGGTCTCCAATCCCGGCTGCTATCCGACCGGCGCGATTGCGCTGCTGCGGCCGATCGTCGATGCCGGCCTGCTGCCGCAGGACTATCCCGTCACCGTCAACGCGGTGAGCGGCTATTCCGGCGGCGGCAAGTCGATGATCGCGAGCTTTCAGGATGGCAGCGCGCCGTCATTCGAGCTCTATGGCCTCGGCTTCGAGCACAAGCATCTGCCGGAGATGCAGCTCTATTCCAACCTGACGCGGCGGCCGATCTTCATTCCCTCGGTCGGCAACTACCGGCAGGGCATGCTGGTCTCGGTGCCGCTCCAGCTCGACACGCTGCCGGGCAAGCCTGCCGGCGCCGACCTGCAAGCGGCGATGGCAAAGCGTTACGCCGGCTCGAAATACGTCAAGGTGATGCCGCTGCAGAACGAGGCGACCAAGGGCGGCCGGCTCGAGCCGGAGGCGCTCAACGAGACCAACATGCTCGAGCTCTACGTCTTCGCCAGCGACAAGTATCATCAGGCATTGCTGGTCGCCCGGCTCGACAATCTCGGCAAGGGTGCATCCGGCGCGGCCGTGCAGAACATGCGCCTGATGCTGGGCCTGCCGGAGGAGTAAGGCACGCTCTCGTGCCATGGACGCAGCGCGGCGCCGCTTCGGCGGCGCGCTGCAAAGGCGGCGAGCGACTTGGCTCGCGCGCCGTTCCTTACTGGAGAACGACGTCGGCCGGGAATGGCCGGACAGGCCGGCCGGCACACACATTGTTGCGGGCGGTCACGCTGTCGAGATGGTATTTCTCGAGGTCGCTCAGCAAGCGATTGGAAATATCGCACACGTCCTGGTGGTTGCGCGCGTAGTCGACCGCGGCGGCCCAGGCGAGGGACGCGCGAACATAGGCATCGCAGCGGCTCGACATCAACGCGCGCGTCATCGGCTTTGTGGCCTCGACGGCCTCGCTGCGCAGGCGCGTCAGTTCAGGGCATTGCGCCTGCGCGCCGGCCTGGCTGCAAGCTCCGGCGAGCGCGATCATTGCGACGGCTGAAAGACAGGTCCGCATCAGGCATCCTCGCATCGGTTGCCTCGGCTCGCATGACAATATCGTAGATTGCAGGGGCCTGCAGCTCCTTTCGGATGCTCACACCACCCCGAAGATCGCCAGCGCCAGCACGGCCTGGGCGAGGAAGCCGACGGTGAAGGCCAGCGTGCGGAACACCGGGATTCCCATCGCATAGACGATGGTATGTGCGACGCGCGACCAGAAATAAACGGCGCAGGCGAGCACGGTCCATTTCGTGGAATAGTCGATTGCGTTCAGGATCAGCACCAGCGGCGCGAAGATCACGAGGTTCTCGACCGCATTGTCATGCGCGAACATCAGCCGGTTCGCCCACTCCGCCTGCGGCTTGTCGCCCCGCGAGGGGTTGGCCATGGCACCGCTCAACCCGCGCACCTGGCATCGGTTGATGATGTAGGGAATCCAGAGAACCCCCGTCAGGATCACCGTCAGTGTCAGCCAGAACAATTCGCGTGTCATAGTGCCGATCCCCTGTGTCGTCGCTGGATTGAGACGAGTCTATACGAAAGCACGCGAGATTCCGCTATGCGCGAACTCTGACATAGCTGCCGGGTGCGTCCTCGATCGGTGGGAATGCGTCGCTGCCGACCGCGCGCGCCGGGACTTCTTCGGGATCGAGTCGGCCCAGCCACTCCCGCCAGTCCGGCCACCACGAGCCCTTGTGCTCCACGGCGCCCTTCATCCACTGCGCGACGTTGACGTCCTTGATGTTGTCGTTGGTCCAGTACTGGTACTTGTTCGAGGCCGGCGGATTGACCACGCCCGCGATGTGACCCGAGCCCGACAACACGTACTTCACCGGACCGCCGAAAAACTGCGAGCCGTACAGCACCGATTCAGCGGGGGCGATGTGATCCTCCCGGGTGGCGAGATTGTAGACGGGCACCTTGACCTTGGAGAGATCGAGCAGGGTGTTGTCGAGCACCATCGTGCCGGTCGACAGCCGGTTCTCCAGATAGCAGTTGCGCAAATAATAGGAATGGTTCGCCTGGGTCATGCGCGTCGCATCGGAATTCCAGTGCAACAGGTCGAACGCGCTCGGCTGCTGGCCCTTCAAATAGTTGCTGACGACATAGGACCAGATCAGATCGTTGGAGCGCAGCATGTTGAAGGCCATCGCCATCTTCGAGCCTTCGAGCACGCCGGCCGTCTTCATGTCCTGCTCGAGCGCTGCGATCTGCTCCTCGTCGACGAACACGAGGAGATCGCCGGCATGGGTGAAGTCGACCTGGGCGGCGAAGAACGTCGCGGACGACACGCGCTGACGGCGCTTCTCGGCGAGCCAGGCCAGCGTGGTCGCGAGCATGGTGCCGCCGACGCAATAGCCGGCGGTATGCACCTTCATCTCGCCGGTGACCTTCTCGATCACGTCCATCGCCGTGAGCAGGCCTTCCTTCATGTAGTCTTCCCAGCCCTTGTTGCCGAGCCGCTTGTCGGGATTGACCCATGAGATCACGAACACGGTGATGCCCTGGTCGACGCACCACTTGATGTAGGATTTCTCCGGTTTGAGATCGAGGATGTAGAACTTGTTGATCCAGGGCGGCACGATCAGGAGCGGTGTGCGCAGCACCTTCTCCGTCGTCGGCGTGTACTGGATCAGTTGCATCATCTCGTTCTGGTAGATCACCTTGCCCGGGGTCGTCGCCATGTTGACGCCGACGACGAGATTGTCCGGATTGGACTGGCGGATCTTCAGCATGCCCTTGCCGGCCGCGATGTCCTCGGCCAGCATCTTGAGGCCGCGCGCGAGGTTCTCGCCGCTGGATGCCACCGTCTCGCGCAGCACCTCGGGATTGGTCAGCACGAAGTTCGATGGCGAGAGCGCATTGGTGACCTGCTGGACATAGAACTCGGCCTTGCGGCGGGTGTGCGGATCTAGCCCTTCAGCATCGCGCACCAGCTCCTGCGCCCATTTGGTCGTGAGCAGATAGAGCTGCATGACGAAATCGAAGAACTGGTTCGATTTCCATTCCGGATCGGCAAAGCGCTTGTCGCGCGGCGAGGGTGCGATCGCGGGGTCGGCGTCCTGACCGGCCATACGTCGCACCGCCGAGCCCCAGAGGTCGAGATAGTCCTTCGCGAGCTTGGTCCGCAGATCGGAGGAGCGGGACGTATCCGACAGCCAATATTCGGCGACCGACGTGAAGGTCTTGACCACCTCGGCAAGCTCGGCTGGCGGGCGATCCTGCACCTCGCCGCTCTCGCGCGGCTTGAGGTAAGCGGCGAGCGCCTTGCCGCCGCTCTCCATCGCCCGCGCGACATTCATCGCGAAGGCTTCCGCATCGAACTTCGTCTCGGGTTTCGGCGTGTCGGTCGTGGCCATACTCATGAGCAGAACAGTAACGATTCATTCCGTATTCGTCACCGCGAAGCTCGCATGTTTGACGTTAAACACTCTCGAAGATGTGTTGCACTGCGACAAATCTTCTTGGTTCCGTCACAATCAAGCCGCACCGCTCGGCTTGGTAGCGCCGGGCTATTTTCTCGCTCACGCCATTTGGGCAGCAATGGTTTGAGCTTGGGTTCGGTCTTGGGGTAAGGTTGCCCGGGGCCGTGCTTTGGGACGAGTAGGGGATTTCCCAAGTGTTGGCGTTATGGGACCTGCAAAAGACGCTGTCGATCCGCGGCGCGCTGTTGATCGGGGCGCTCGCGCTGGGCGGGTGTTCGAGCCAGCTCGCGGATCTGACGCCCACCGATGCGCAGCCGCATGCCAGGGAGTCCGGCACCTATCTGCCGGTGCATGATCTGCCGCCGGATCGCGACCAGGCGATCATCCCGCCGGAGCAGCGCGCCAAGATCGAGGCCGAGCTCGCCGCCGCACGCGATCGCCAGGCTGTGGCCGCCAAGGACGCCAAATAGGCCCGTGACGGGAGACGGGCAACGTAATCGCTGGCGCCTCCGCTTTGCCGTGCTAAAAGACCTCGGTTCAGCCAAGAGTCAGGGCGAACGACTTCAGTCTTCGTCGTCGACGATTGCTCTAAGTATTTGATTTTGAGTGATTTTCGCGATGATCCTGAACGCCTTTTGGAATGGCCCTCGTGGCCTGTCGATTCTGTCCTGACCGGTTGCCCGGAGCCCAGAGAGCCATGGAAGAATTTTACCGCATTCGCCGCCTTCCGCCTTACGTGTTCGAGCAGGTCAACCGGGCCAAGGCGGCTGCGCGGAATGCCGGCGCCGACATCATCGACCTCGGCATGGGCAATCCGGACCTGCCTGCTCCGCCTCATGTGCTGGAGAAGCTGAAGGAGACCCTCGGCAAGCCGCGCACCGACCGCTACTCGGCCTCGCGCGGCATCCCCGGACTGCGCAGGGCCCAGGCCGCCTACTACGCCCGCCGCTTCGGTGTGAAGCTGAACCCCGACACCCAGGTGGTGGCGACGCTCGGCTCGAAGGAGGGTTTTGCCAACGTGGCGCAGGCGATCACCGCGCCCGGCGATGTCATCCTCTGTCCGAACCCGAGTTACCCGATTCATGCGTTCGGCTTTTTGATGGCGGGCGGCGTGATCCGCTCGGTGCCATCGGAGCCGACGCCGCAATTCTTCGAGGCGGCGGAGCGGGCGATCATCCACTCGATCCCGAAGCCGCTGGCGCTCGTTGTCTGCTATCCCTCGAACCCGACCGCCTATGTCGCGAGCCTCGACTTCTACAAGGACCTCGTCGCCTTCGCGAAGAAGCACGAGATTCTGATCCTGTCCGATCTCGCTTATGCCGAAGTCTATTTCGACGAGAACAACCCGCCGCCCTCGGTGCTGCAGGTGCCGGGCGCGATGGACTGCACCGTCGAGTTCACCTCGATGTCGAAGACCTATTCGATGGCCGGCTGGCGCATGGGCTTTGCCGTCGGCAATGAGCGCGTGATCGCGGCGCTCGCCCGCGTCAAATCCTACCTCGACTACGGCGCGTTCACGCCGGTCCAGGTCGCGGCGACGGCTGCGCTGAACGGCCCGGACGATTGCATCAAGGAAATGCGCGACACTTACCGCAAGCGCCGCGACGCGCTGGTGGAATCGTTCGGCCGCGCCGGCTGGGAGATTCCGCCGCCGGAGGCCTCGATGTTCGCCTGGGTGCCGCTGCCGGAAGCGTTCCGCAGCATCGGCAGCATGCAGTTCGCGACCCTGATGGTGGAGAAGTCCGGCGTTGCGGTCTCGCCCGGCGTCGGCTTCGGCGAGCATGGTGAAGGATATGTCCGCATCGCCATGGTGGAAAACGAGCAACGGATCAGGCAGGCCGCGCGCGGCGTGCGCCGCTTCCTTGAAAGCGGCATCGAAACGTTGCACAACGTCGTTCCGCTCGCCAATCGGCGTTGAGTTCTCTTCGGCAGGTTTTCTAAGACATCATGGTTGCACCCCTGAAAGTGGGCATAGCGGGGCTCGGCACCGTGGGCGCCGAAGTTGTCCGATTGATTGAAACGCAGGCGCGCGTGCTCGCGGGCCGCAGCGGCCGCGGCATCCGCGTCGTCGCCGTCACTGCGCGCTCGAAGGCGAAGAATCGCGGCATCGACCTGCGCGGCGTCGAATGGGCCAAGGATCCGATGGCGCTCGCCACTCATCCCGAGATCGATTGCTTCGTCGAGCTGATGGGCGGCGCCGGCGATCCGGCGCTGTCGGCGGTGGACGCCGCGCTGGGCGCCGGCAAGTCGGTCGTCACCGCCAACAAGGCGCTGCTGGCCAAGCACGGCCTCAAGCTCGCCAAGGCGGCTGAAAAGCACGGCGGGGCGCTGAATTTCGAGGCAGCCGTCGGCGCAGCGATCCCGGTCATCAAGACGTTGCGCGAAGGTCTGGCCGGAACCGGCATCAACCGCGTCTACGGCATCCTCAACGGCACCTGCAATTACATCCTGACCCGGATGGAGCAGGAGGGGCTTTCCTTCGCCGAATGCCTCAAGGACGCGCAGCGGCTCGGTTATGCCGAGGCCGATCCGTCCTTCGACGTCGACGGCCACGACACCGCGCAGAAGCTCGCCATTCTCGCCAGCCTCGCCTTCGGCACGAAAGTTGCTCAAAGCGCC
The DNA here is from genome assembly GCF_900324035.1 of Bradyrhizobium vignae. Taxonomy (NCBI): domain Bacteria; kingdom Pseudomonadati; phylum Pseudomonadota; class Alphaproteobacteria; order Hyphomicrobiales; family Nitrobacteraceae; genus Bradyrhizobium; species Bradyrhizobium vignae. The sequence continues at coordinate 4,311,405 of NZ_LS398110.1, read as the reverse complement.
GTGTATGTCGAAGGCATCTCGTCCATCGCGCCGGAAGATCTGCGCGCCGCCGCCGATCTCGGTTACCGCGTCAAGCTGCTCGGCGTTGCGGTTCGCACCGCCAAGGGCATCGAGCAGCGCGTGCATCCAACCATGGTTCCCAAATCCTCCTCGATCGCGCAGGTGATGGGTGTCACCAATGCGGTCACGATCGATGGCGAGGGCATTCCACCGATCACGCTGGTCGGCCCCGGTGCCGGAGGCGCAGCGACCGCATCCGCGGTGGTCGCCGATATCGCCGATGTCGCGCGCGGCATCCGCGCCAATCCGTTCGGCCGGCCGATATCGCAGCTGCGCGACACCAAGAAGGCGCCGATGGAGCGGCACGAGGGTGGTTATTACATCCGCCTGCTCGCGCGCGATTTCCCCGGCACCGCGGCTGCGATCGCGACCCGGCTTGCAGAGCAGAAGATTTCGATCGAGTCGATCGTGCAGCGTCATCCCAACGGCGGCGCTGCGCCGGCGAATGGCAAGGCGGTCCCGGTGCCCGTCATCCTGATCACCTATGCCACGCATGAGGACGCCGTACGTCGTGCACTCGCCGCCGTGCAGAAGGACAAGGTCATCAGCGGACGGCCGCAGGTGATCCGGATCGAGAAGAACTGAGCATGCTGGGACCCGGAGGGCCGCGCTAGCGCAAAGTGTGAAGCGGTTTTCCGGAAAAGAGCATGCTCGAACTAAAAGGCGTTCGTTCGAACGAACACCGGGCGTTGAGAGTTGATGCGGGCAGAGATGTCTGTCCCAAACCGTTTCGAAGGAGTAAGCCGATGTCGACCCATATTTCAGTCCCGCCGCACGCGTTGCTCGAGCGCATCCTCACGCTGGAGATTGTGCGGGTGACGGAGCGGGCGGCGGTGTCGTCGGCGCGGTTGCGCGGGCACGGCAACGAGAAGCAGGCTGACCAGGCCGCCGTCGACGCCATGCGCCGCGAGCTCAACAAGCTGCCGATCGAAGGCACCATCGTGATCGGCGAAGGCGAGCGCGACGAGGCGCCGATGCTCTTCATCGGCGAGAAGGTCGGTATGAATGCCGGTCCCCAGGTCGATATCGCGGTCGACCCGCTCGAAGGCACCACGCTGTGCGCCAAGAACATGCCGGGCGCGATCGCGACCATGGCGATGGCCGATGGCGGCACGCTGCTGCACGCCCCCGACGTCTACATGCAGAAGCTCGCGATCGGACCCGGTTACGACAAGGGCGTCGTGGATCTCGACGCTTCGCCTGCCGACAACGTCCGCCGCCTCGCCAAGGCCAAGGGCGTCAAGCCGGAAGGCATCACCGTGCTCGTGCTCGACCGTCCGCGCCATGCCGATATCATCGCGAGCGTGCGCTCGACCGGCGCTGCGGTGCGCCTCATCACCGACGGCGATGTTGCCGGCGTGATCCACTGCGCCGACCCCGACAACACCGGCGTCGACATGTATCTCGGCACCGGCGGTGCGCCGGAAGGCGTGCTCGCGGCCGTGGCGCTGCGCTGCATCGGGGGCCAGATGCAGTGCCGCCTCATCCTCGACTCCGACGAGAAGCGCGAGCGCGCCGCCAAGATGGGCGTCAACGACCCCAAGATGATCTACGGCATCGAGGACATGGCGCGCGGCGACTGCCTGTTCGCCGCCACCGGCGTCACCACGGGCTCGCTGCTCTCGGGCGTCAAATTCCGCAAGGACGGCGTGATCGAGACCGAGACGGTGGTGATGCGCTCCGTCACCGGCACCGTGCGCTACATCAAGGCCGAGCATCGCGAGCTGGCGAAGTTCCATCTGGATTGATGTTTGCTGTCATTCCGGGGCGACGCGAAGGCGTCGAACCCGGAATCCAGAGATGACAGCGCGAGATTCCGGGTTCTCAGGGCCGTGCGTGGCGCGGACCCATCGCCCGGAATGACAATGATAAGAACAAATGGGAAGCGCACATGTCCGATCTCTCCGCCGTCAAAGCCCTGGTCTTCGACGTGTTCGGCACCGTGGTCGACTGGCGCACCAGCCTGATCAGCGACTTCATGTGGTGGGGCAAACAGCGCGGCATCGCCACCGACTGGACCGCGCTGGTCGACGGCTGGCGCGGCATGTACGTCGCGTCCATGGATGATGTGCGCAAGCACCCGGAACGCGGCTACGTCATGCTCGACGATCTGCACCGCCGCTCGCTGGAGAAGCTGGTCGAGAAACTCGAAATCAAGGGCCTCACCGAGGCCGATCTCGATTATCTCACCAAGGGCTGGCACCGCCTGCATCCCTGGCCCGACAGCGTCGCCGGCCTCAAGCGGCTGAAATCCAAATTCGTGATCGCGCCGCTCTCGAACGGCAACGTGGCGCTGCTCACCAACATGGCGAAGTTTGCAGGGCTCCCGTGGGACCTCATCATGTCGGCCGAGCTATTCGAGCACTACAAGCCTGATCCCGAGACCTATCTCGGCGCCGCCCGTCTGCTGTGCCTCAAGCCGGAAGAGGTGATGATGGTCGCCGCCCACAACGGCGATCTCGCTGCCGCGCAGAAGTACGGGCTGAAGACTGCCTTCGTGGCGCGACCAACCGAATACGGTCCCTTGCAGAAGGTCGATTTCGAGGCGACCGGCAATTGGGACATCGTTGCAAAGGACTTTGGCGGCATCGCCGATAGATTGGGCTGCTAGGCCGCGTTTTCCAGATGCGATCGGCTTCGGTTGCTTTTCGGGGACGCCTTGGCGCAGGCAACATGGGATGCGAAGAGCATGGGCAAGCGGATCCCCGAACCATATCGACATCTCCGAACCTTCGCGTTCGGCGACAGCCCCGCGCTGGCGGATGAACTGGTCGAGCTCGTCATCAAGGGCATCAAGACCGCGACGTGCAGCACCGAAGACGAGCCGAACACCTCCACGCCCGGTGAGCGCTGGGTCGTGCTCGACGGCCGAGGAGAGCCGCGTTGCGTCATCGAATCCGTCGACGTGACGTATCGGCGCTTCAACGAGGTCGACGCAGCGTTTGCGCATGAGGAAGGAGAAGGCGACCGGAGCTTGGCCTATTGGCGCCGCGCCCATCAGTCCTATTTCGGCAGGCTCGGACGATATAGCGATGACATGATGCTGATGTGCGAGCGTTTTCGTCTGGTCGAGGTCTTCGGCGACAGTCCACCCGAGGGCTCGTTCGAACTGACGGAGCCCGGGGGATAGCACCTCACGCGATACGCAGCGTAAGATCGCCGCCCTCGGTCTCGGCAAAGCCCGCCTGTAGAACCTCTTCGCGCTTGTGACGCAGATGCGCACGCAGGATGTGGGCGAGGCCGACGCCGTCGCGGCGCTGAAGCGCGTTGAGGATCGCCTCATGCTCCTTCACCGCGAATGCCCAGCGCTGCGGCGTCATCGGCGTGACGTAGCGCGCCCGCCGGATGCGCGCGGTCACCGAGGTGTAAAGCCCCGCGAGCACGGGATTTCCGGCTGCGGTGACGATGGCTTCGTGAATGGCGCGGTTGCCGCGATAGTACTGGATCAGGTCGCCGTCGCGATAATGCTGCACCATGGCCGCATGGGCCGTGGCGATCGCGTCGATCTCGGCGTCCGTGATGCGCTCGCAGGCGAGCTCGCCGGCGAGGGCCTCTAGGCCCTGGCAGACCTCGAACAGGTCGCGCATGTCCTTGTCGGTCAGTTTTGCTGCGCGCGAGCCGCGATGCGGCAGCAGCTGCACGAGCCCTTCCGCCGCCAGCACCTTGAGCGCCTCGCGCAGCGGCGTGCGCGAAATCTCGAGCCGCTCGCACAGCTCGCGCTCCGGAATCCTCGCACCCGGGGGATTTCGCCGTCGAGTAGGATGGCGCGGATGCGGCCGACGACTTCCTCGTGAAGCATGGGTCCGAGCTCAATTTGAATGCAAAAGTGAACTTATACGCATTTATTTGTAAGTTATAGCTTGAAAATTCCAAATTTTGCATTCAAAAATGCAAAAGACAGAAAGGTGTGAGGAAATGGACCTGCAACTGGCGGCAGAAGACCTCGTCTTCGAGCGCGACGAGGGCATCGGGCGGATCACCTTCAACCGACCGCAGGCCCGCAATGCCTTCACCTTCGCCATGTACGAACGGCTTGCCGCGATCTGCGAGGAGGCCAACGGCGACCATGCGATCAAGGTGCTGGTGCTGCGCGGGGCCGGCGACAAGGCCTTCGCCTCGGGCACGGACATCAACCAGTTCCGCGAATTCAGGACGCCGCAGGACGCGATCGACTACGAGAACCGCATCGATCGCGTGCTGACCACGCTGGAGCAGTGCCGGGTGCCGACGATCGCGGCGATCAACGGGTTCTGTACCGGAGGCGGGGCGGGCATTGCTGCGGCCTGCGACCTCCGCATCGGCACGAAAGCTGCGAGAATCGGATTCCCCATCGCCAGGACGCTCGGCAACTGCCTGTCGATGTCCAATGTCAGCCGTCTCACCGCGCTCATCGGCGCCGCGCGCGTCAAGGATCTCATCTTCACCGCGCGCCTTGTCGATGCCGCGGAGGCTGCGAGCATCGGGCTGCTGGGCGAGGTCGTCGACGATCTTGCGGTCCTCGACCAGCGTGCCGAGGAGGTGGCCCGCCTCCTCGCGAGCCATGCGCCGCTGACGCTGAATGCGACCAAGCAGGCGGTCGCCCGCCTGCAAAGGCGGCTGACCCGGGACGAGGGCGAGGACCTCATCCTGATGTGCTACACGAGCCAGGACTTTCGCGAAGGGCTCGATGCTTTCCTCAACAAGCGCGCGCCGCAATGGCGCGGCCAATAGGACGAGCCGATGCAAAGCGACCGATCTCAATCCACCTCCCGCCGTTCGGGACCGCTGGCCGGCCTCAAGGTCATCGATCTCACCCATGTCATGGCCGGGCCGACCTGCACCTTGATGCTCGCCGACATGGGCGCCGACGTCATCAAGATCGAGAAGTGGCCCAACGGTGACGACACCCGCCATTCGGTGCCGCCGAAGATCGGCGAGGAGGCGGCGTCCTTCCTGATGATGAACCGCAACAAGCGCGGCATCGTGCTGGATCTGAAGACCGACGGTGGCAAACAGGTGCTGCGACGGCTGATCGCGGATGCCGACGTGCTGGTCGAGAACTTTGCGCCGGGCGCGATGGAGCGCCTCGGCTTCGGCTACGAGGCGCTGCACACGGAATTCCCGGCGCTGATCTACTGCTCGCTGTCGGGTTTCGGCCGCACCGGTCCCTACAAGCACCGCAGGGGATTTGACCTCGTCGCGCAGGCGATGAGCGGCATCATGAGCTTTACCGGCGAACGCCCGGACGGTCCGCCCGTCAAATGCGGTCCGCCGCTGTCCGACATCACGGCCGGCCTGCTCGCGAGCATGGGCATCCTTGCGGCCTACGCGCATCGTCTCAAGACCGGCAAAGGGCAGTGGGTCGAGACCTCGCTCTATGAAGCCGCCCTGGTGCAGACCTATTGGCAGTCGACCATTGCGCTTGCGGCCGGCACAGCGCCGCGCGCCATGGGCTCGGCGCATCCGCTCAATGCGCCGTATCAGGCGTTCGAAGCCTCGGACGGCTGGCTCGTGGTCGGCGGCGCCAACAAGAAGCATTGGCTGCTGATGCTGGAAGCGCTCGGCGCGAGCGAGCTTGCCGCCGATCCGCGCTTCGTCACGGGCGCCGATCGCATGGCCAATCTGAAAGAGCTCGAAGCCGTCCTGAGCGAACGCTTCCGCACCAAGTCGCGGGCGCATTGGCTGGCGGCGCTGGACGAGAGGGGCGTGCCGTGCGGCCCCGTGCACGACATGCTGGAGGCCTTAAACGATCCGCAGACGCTGGCGCGCGAGATGGTCGTCGAGGTCGAGCATTCCACGCTCGGTCCCGTCAAGACGATCGGGCTTCCGATCAAGTTTTCGGAGACGCCAGGCAAAGTGCTGTCAGGCGCGCCGGTCTATGGTGAGCACACGAGCGAGGTGCTGGCCGAGCACGGGTTCGACCAGTCACGAATCGAAGCGCTCGAAAAAGAAGGCGCGATCGTGCTCGCATCGGGACAACGCGAGGAACGCGTCGCCTGAACAGGGGGCCGACAACAACAAAAGACAAGATCAGCTGGAGGAAATCATGGGTCGGACGTCAACATTTCTGCTCTCTGCGGCCGTAGCCGTGCTGGTCGGCACGATGCCGGCGAGTGCCGCCTGGCAACCACAAAAGCCGATCGAGTTCGTCGCCACCGCCGGGCCTGGCGGCGGCACCGACAATCTCGCGCGCGCGGTGCAGAACATCATTACCAAGCACAAGCTGACGGAGCAGCCGATCGTCGTCGTCAACAAGGGCGGCGGCAGCGGCGCCGAGGGCTATGTCTACGGCAAGGCCTCCGCGGGCGACCCCTACAAGGTGATCTTCGGCACCTCGAATGCCTGGCAGCAACCGCTCGTCTCCAAGGTCGCCTTCAACTACACCGATCTCACCCCGATCGCGGCGATGGCGCAGGACGAGTTCTTGCTCTGGGTCAAGCAGGACGCGCCGTACAAGACGGCGGGCGACTATCTCAAGGCGGCCGCATCGGGCGAATTCAAGATGGGCGGCGCGCAGTCGAAGGACACCGACGAGGTGCTGACGCGCATGATCGAGAAGGCCGGCAAGGTCAAGCTGACCTATATCCCTTTCAAGAGCGGCGCCGAGACCGCCGTGCAGCTCGCCGGCGGACATCTCGACTCCCACGTCAACAATCCCAGCGAAAGCCTCGGGCAATGGCGGGGCGGCACGCAGCGGCCGCTCTGCGTGTTCAGCCCGAAGCGGCTGCCGCAGGGGCCGAAGGTCACCGCGACCGAAGGCTGGAGCGATGTTCCGACCTGCGTCGAGCAGGGCCTCGACATCAAGCAATATGAGCAGCCGCGCACCGTGTGGCTGCCCGGCAAGGTCACGCCGGAGCAGGCCGCGTTCTATGTCGACCTCATGAGGAAGGTGCAGGCAACGCCGGAGTGGAAGGACTACATCGAGAAGACCTCCCAGGTCGACACGTTCCTGACTGGTGCCGAGTTCGACAAATTCATCAAGGAGGACCTCGATCACGTCAAGCAGGTCGCGAGCGAGCAGGGCTGGCTGGTCAAGTAAGGCATTACGCCATGATCTCCCGTCGTGCGCTTGAACTTGCGACCGCCGTCCTCGCCGGCAGCTTCGGTGTCGCCGTCGTCGTCTCCAGCCTCGACAACGGCATCGGCTGGTCGAGCGCAGGCGTCGATGCCGGCACGTTCCCGTTCCTGACCGGCATCGTCATCGTGCTCGGGAGCCTCTACAATCTGGTGCGCGGCGTGCTGTCGGCCGCGACAGTGGCAAACGTCCCCATCGCCATCACGTCCATCGAGCTGCGGCGGCTCGCCGGCCTGTTCGTACCGGCTGCGATCTTCGTCGCTGCGATCCCGCTTGCCGGGATGTACGTCGCCTCGGCCCTGTATGTCTTTTCGGTGCTGGCGATCCCCAGGCACCAATCCATGCCGCGCGCGCTCGCCATGGCGGCGGCCACGGCGCTCGCGCTCTACGTCGTGTTCGAGCGCTTATTCCAAGTCAGCCTGCCGCACGGCGCGCTCGCCGCCGCGCTTGGTTTCTGAGGGGGCAGCGAGATGGACAATCTCCAGGAACTCCTGCACGGCTTCACCATTGCGGTCACGGTGCCGCATCTGGCCCTGATGGCGGTTGGCGTGCTGCTCGGCATTCTCGTCGGCGTGCTGCCGGGACTGGGCGCGCCGAACGGGGTGTCGCTGCTATTGCCGCTGACCTTCGGCATGCAGCCGGTCTCAGCGATCATCCTGCTCTCGAGCATGTATTGGGGCGCGCTGTTCGGCGGCTCGGTGACCTCGATCCTGTTCAACATTCCCGGCGAGCCATCGTCGGTCGCGACCACCTTCGACGGCTATCCGATGGCACGCGACGGCCGGCCGACCACGGCGCTCGCGACCGCCTTCGGCTCCGCGGCTTTCGGCGCGCTGATCGGCGTCATCCTGATCACCTTCCTCGCATCCTGGGTGGCGCAGGTTGCGCTCGCGTTCGGGCCGGCCGAGTATTTTGCGGTCTATTTCCTCGCCTTTGCCAGCTTCGTCGGCATGGGCGGTGCGGCACCGGTCAAGACCGTCGTGGCGCTGGCGATCGGCTTTGCGATCGCCGCCATCGGCATCGACACGGTCTCCGGCAGCGTGCGTCTCACCATGGGCGTAGATGAGCTGGTCAAGGGCGTCAGCTTCGTCGTCGCGGTGATGGGCCTGTTCGGCATCGGCGAGCTCCTGGTCGCGGTCGAGGAGGAGTTTCACGCCCGCGCCGTGTCCTCGAAGATCGATTGGCGCGAGGTGTTTCGCGCCGTCGGGCGCCTGCCGCGGCATGGCGTTGCCCTGCTGCGCAGCGCCGCGATCGGCTGCTGGATGGGGATCACGCCGGGCGGCCCGACCGCGGCCTCCTTCATGAGCTACGGCATCGCCCGCCGCTTCTCCCGCCGTGGCCGGCATTTCGGCACCGGAGAGGTCGAAGGCATCATCTCGCCGGAGACCGCCGATCATGCCGCCGGGACCAGTGCGCTGTTGCCGATGCTCTCGCTCGGCATTCCAGGCTCGGCCACTGCGGCCGTGATGATGGGCGGGTTGATGATCTGGGGTCTCAATCCCGGGCCGATGCTGTTCGTCGATAGCAAGGACTTCGTCTGGGGCCTGATCGCCTCGATGTATGTCGGCAACATCGTCGCGGTCGCGCTGGTGCTGATGACCGTGCCCGTGTTCGCCGCCTTGATGCGGATTCCCTTCGTCGTGATCGCGCCCCTGATCGTGATCATCTGCGTCGTCGGCGCCTATTCGGTGTCGAACTCCTATCTCGACGTGGTCATGATGCTGGGGTTCGGCATCGTCGGCTATCTCTTCAAGAAGCTGTTCTATCCGCTGGCGCCGCTCGTGCTCGCGATCGTGATCGGCGACAAGGCCGAGGACGCGTTCCGGCAATCGATGCTGATCTCAAAGGGATCACTTAGCATCTTCTTTGCGAACAAGTTGGTGACGTGCCTGATCGTGGGCGGCATCGCGCTGCTGCTGCTGCCGCTGGTCTTGCAGCTCACACGTCTCTGGCGCAGGCCAGCGTCGCCCGCAATCGACACTCCAGCCCAGGAAAAGGTGATCATATGACCGCAAAGCCGCTCATTGCATTGGCAATGGGAGATCCCGCCGGCATCAGCCCCGAGCTGACGGCGAAGCTAGTGGCGCAGGACGACATCCGCGCGAGCTGTCGGCTCGTCGTCATCGGCGACCGCCGCATCTTCGACGAAGGCGCGCGCATTGCCGGCCTCGAGCCGGAGCTGACGATGGTGGAGCAGGGTGTCGAGCTTCGCGCGGCGCAGGAAGATGCACTGTTCGTCGATCTCCGCCACCTCGACCTCAGCGAGGTCGAGCCGAGGACCGCGACCCTTGCCGGCGGCAAATTCGCGCTGACGAACTATCGGCACGCGCTCGAACTCGGCCGCGACGGCCACGTCGACGCGGTCTGTTTCACCCCCTTCAACAAGCAGGCGATGCGCTTTGCCCGTGCCGAGTACGATGACGAGATCGCGTTCTCGGCCGAGGTCGTCGGCCTCAAGACGCCGGCAAGCGAATTCAACGTGCTGGACCGGCTCTGGAATGCACGGGTCACTTCGCACATCCCGCTGAAGGACGTGGCTGCAAAGCTGTCGAGCGAGCGCATTCATCGCGCGCTCAGGCTGACCGATTCCTGCATGCGCAAGGCCGGCTTCGCGCGGCCGCGCATCGCCGTCGCAGGCCTCAATCCGCACGCCGGCGACGGCGGCAATTTCGGCCGCGAGGAGATCGAGGTGATTGCGCCGGTGGTCGCGGACGGCCAGCGCGAGGGCATTGCCGCGGAGGGACCGTTCCCGGCCGACACCGTGTTCCTGCGCGCCAGGGCCGGCGCGTTCGATGCCGTGCTGACCATGTATCATGACCAGGGCCAGATCGCCATGAAGCTGATGGGCTTCGATCGTGGCGTGACGTTGCTTGGCGGCTTCCCGTTTCCGATCTGCACGCCCGCGCACGGCACTGCCTACGACATCGCAGGGCAAGGCATCGCATCGATTGGCGCTAGCCGCGCTGCTCTGCTGCTCGCAACGGAGATGGCGGTGACTCGTTCTGGCTGATTTTGCACGCACGGGGGGAGCGAGCGCCGACTACCGCGCGCGCCTTGCGCGCAGACTTAGACTTTAGGGAAAAACTGGAAACTTCCGCCGTCGCGACGAGTTGGCGACCCATGAACAATCTCCCACGTCGGAGCTGGAACATGGTCGATGACGGCCCACTACGAACTGCGGTGGACACCGCATGGTGCGTGTACCGCGCCCGGCATCGCGATGTCGATGCTGCGGATGGCCGTCGCTGCCTGCTCGAGCGTCATCTGCAAGGGAGGCGGGAAGCGCGAGAGAGTAACGGCGACGCCCAGGAACTCGCAGCATTCGGGCTTGCCTATCTCGAGCGGCTTTCCGATGACGAATGTTGAGGTTCATTGAGGGTCTCGCCTGTCGCGTGGCGAGCGCAAGCGCGAGGCCGGATTGGACGCTGCTGGCGATTTCGAACCTTCTATCCGCAGCTATCGTGTTCATTCTTCGTTCAGCGGTGTAGCAGGCTCTCATGCGCATCGCCCAGCTCGCTCCCCTGGCCGAAAGCGTCCCTCCGAAGCTCTACGGCGGCACCGAGCGGGTGGTGGCCTGGCTTGTGGATGAGCTCGTCGAGCGCGGCCACGACGTCACCCTCTTCGCCAGCGGTGACTCCCGAACGACGGGCAAGCTCCACCCGGTGTGGCCGCGCGCGCTGCGTCTCGGCCGGAAGGGCACCGATCCGAGTGCAGCCTGCGCGATGCTGCTGGAGGCAATCGCGAAACGAGCCAGAGACTTCGATGTGATCCACGCCCATGTCGACTGGCTGCATCTGCCATTGCTCAGCCGCCTTGGCGTGCCGTTCCTGACAACCCTGCATGGCCGGCTCGATCTGCCTGGGCTGCCTGACGTGGTTCGGCAATTCCCCGATGCGAGGTTCGTCTCGATTTCCGATCACCAGCGCCTGCCGCTTCCGGAGGCGAAATGGATTGGAACGATCCAGCACGGATTGCCTTCGGAGCTGTTGCACGCCTCCTACGGGGCCGGGTCCTATCTGGCGTTTCTTGGCCGTCTCACGGCGGACAAGGGTCCGGAGGACGCCATCCGTATCGCGCACGCCGCCCGGATGCCTCTCCGCATCGCCGCGAAGATTCCGCGCGCCGAGACCGCCTACTTCAGGAAACACCTCGCGCCCCGGATCGACGGCGAGAAGATCCAGCTCGTCGGCGAAGTCGACGACGTGAAGAAGCAATCATTGCTTCGGGGAGCAGCCGCTCTGGTATTTCCAATCGCTTGGCCGGAGCCCTTCGGATTGGTCATGATCGAGGCGATGGCGTGCGGAACACCGGTGATCGCCTATCGCTCCGGCTCGGTTCCTGAGGTCATCGAACACGGCCTGACCGGTTTCATCGTCGAGAGCGAGGAGCAAGCCGTCAAGGCGGTCGGCGAATTGGGCAAGCTGGATCGAAAGAGGGTGCGCGCCCGGTTCGAGGAGCGCTTCACTGCACGCCGAATGGCGCAACAATACGAAGAACGATACCGGGAGCTGATTGCCCCGGCAGCACGAGGACTCGACACGCAGCCGTTGGAACCATGAAAGGAGATGGCAATGTCGCTGACGAAAGCGGGGCAGATTTGCATCTTTCTTGTCTTCGCCTTGGCGGCATTGCCGGCGTTTGGCGCCGAGATGACCGTGGACGCCATCAATTCCGCCGAACCGTCAAAGACGACTCTCTCGAACGACAAGCCCACCCCGGCGGGGGTGCGGCTGCAGGTTCTCTTGGATAGGGCGCATTTCTCGCCCGGCGAGATCGACGGCAGGTTCGGCGAGAATGCCAGAAAGGCGCTCCGGGCCTATACGGAAGCGCAGCAATTGCCGAGTTCGGACGCTCTGACGGATGAGGTCTGGAAGGCGCTGCGGGCGGACGATCGACCGGCGACGATGACCTACACCGTCGCCGAGCAGGATGTCGCGGGCCCGTTCCTGCGCAAGCTGCCATCGAGGATGGAGGAGATGAAGGGCATCCCGAAGCTCAGCTTCACCAGTCCGCGCGAAGCACTGGCCGAGAAATTTCACATGAGCGAGCAGCTCCTGGCGGCGCTGAACCCCGGCCGGCAATTTGACCGCGCCGGCGAGACCATCGTCGTGGTGGACAGCACCCATGGCGGAAGCGCTGCGCCCCCCACCAAGGCCGACAGGATCGAGATCGACAAGCGGCGCCAGACGGTGAAGCTGTTCGACAAATCGAACGTGCTGATCGGGTTCTATCCCGCGACCGTTGGCAGCGAGGAGAAGCCGTCGCCCTCGGGTACGTTCAAGGTCACGGAGATCAGCCGAAATCCGACCTACCGCTACAATCCCGCCTACCACTTCAAGGATGTTCGTTCCCACAGGCCCTTCAAAATCAATCCCGGTCCGAACAATCCGGTTGGAACGGTCTGGATCAACCTCTCCGCCGAAGGCTACGGCATTCACGGAACGCCATCGCCGGGAAAGATTTCGAAGGTTCAGTCGCACGGCTGCGTGCGTCTCACCAACTGGGATGCAGAGCGTGTCGCAGCCAGCGTCTCGAAGGGTACGCAGGTCGCGTTCGTGGATGGTTCGGGCTGACGCGGGACTTCGCGATGGCTATCGCCGACGGCTTGTCGGCCGCATCCCGCTGCAGAGAAAATCACGTCCGGATTGACTCCGCCATGGATTGCTATCAATCCAAATCTGCTGACCCGATAAGGGTACTCCCGGAGCCCACCTCTCATGTTACTCGACGGCGACTTTTGCTTCAGGGCAGCTCGATGCGACGACGCTGCAACGGTTTTCAACATCACTCTGGCATCGATCCGCGGCCTTGCAGCGGCCTCCTATTCGCGGGCGCAGCTGGAGAACTGGATGGGTGAGCGCACGCCGGCGTTTTATGAGGAGCTCATCGCCAGGGGACGAATGACCATATGCTTGCGAAACGGCGTTGCGGTCGGATTTGTCGACGCCGAACCCGGCGAGGTAACCAGGCTGTTTGTCTTGCCCGAAACCGCGGGGTCTGGAATCGGCCGGCGTCTGCTCGAAATCGGTATCGCCCAGGCGCGGTTGGGCCACAACGGACCGATAAGACTCGAAGCGACGATCAATGCCGAAGGCTTCTACCGAAAGTGCGGCTTCCGAAGCACAGGAAGAGGCTATTTCTCCCACGGTCTTGGTGGCGAGCCTATCGAGATCGTGCACATGGAGTTATGAACTCGACATTTCCAACCCGCTTCGGAGCCGCGGCGTCACGCTAATTTCAATCTCGAGAAGGTGTCCAAGGCGGATCTGCCGTTTGTCGCGCCGATCGAGCGGACCAGAGGATACGAAACTTTGGTGGACCGATGGGATGGGGCACTGCATCTGTCGGCAATCGATGACGATCACTGCGAGCGCCTTCTCTGGCGGCATTTGTCGCGGCGAGTTGATCATTGTCTATGCTGACACGCCGCTGCGCCGCCAGGATGACATGGTCATTGCGCGCAGCAACGCGACATGGTCAATCCCTGCTACTTTGCGATCGGCGTCGTCAGCTCCTTGTCGGCTGTATCCACCACGAACACGGCAAGCAGCTTCGCAGGCTCGGTGTCGCTGGCATTGGCACTGACGGCATGGCGGTCGCCGGGCTTTTCAAAGAAGTTCTCTCCCTTGTGAAAGACTTTTGCGGGGCCGTCATTGACCTGACTGCGGATCGCGCCTTCCAGGACCGTGGCATAGATGAAGGCGGAGGGCGCGTGGATGTGGGCCGGCGAGGAGCCTCCGGGACCATACTCGACCAGAACACCCTTCATGCTCTTGCCGGGGACGTTCGGCAGCGCCTGGTCGAACACGACCGACACCTTCGCCGATGGAGCGGCGGGCTCGGCCGCATGGGCGGTCAGGACGGTCGCGGCATGAACCGCCGTTGCGATCAACAATCTCCGCATGGGATTTCCCTCTGCTGCAGCTGGAGTAATGGCAGGACCGACGGAGCCTCAGAGGCTCACGAGCCATGTTGCGAGCGACGTCGTCCCGAGCCGCGCCTCACCGAGCGGGTTCAGCGATGTGTCGTCGATGGGGGCGCCGTAATACAGCGCCGTCGGATCTCCGATCACGGGACGTGTGTCGCCGGACGCCTTCAGGCGACGTGCGATGAATTCATTGAAGGGGGCCTTCTCAGGGCCAGCGATATCGATCGTGCCGTTGAGCGGCCGGCCGGTCGCGACCTCCGCGAGGCGATCGACGACGTCATCGGCCGCGATCGGCTGAAACTGAGCTGTGGGAACGACGATCTTTCCGTCGATCACACCGGCGTCGGCGATGGCCCCGAGGAATTCGAAGAACTGGGTGGCGCGCACGATCGAGTAGGGGACCGAGGCGGACTTGATGATGGTTTCCTGCGCCAGCTTGGCACGGAAGTAGGCGTTGTCGGGTGAGCGGTCGGTTCCGACGATCGAGAGCGCCACGTGATGTTTCACGCTCGCTGCAGCCTCTGCCGCGACGAGATTCTTGCTCGAACGCTGAAAGAAATCGAGCACGGCGGCCGGCTCCCAGGACGGCGCGTTGGCGACGTCGACGACGACATCAGCACCAGCCAGGGCGGCCGCGAGACCTTCGCCGGTCACGGCGTTCACGCCGGATTTCGGCGAGGCTGCCACCGGGTCGTGGCCTTGCCGTTTGAGCTTCGCCACGAGCCTGGATCCGATCAATCCAGTTCCGCCGATCACGACGATTTTCATGGCATGTCTCCTCGTTATTTCGGAGCGCGAGACGATGCAGGCCAAAAGGAACTCACGCTTCTCGCGTCGATCAACGTAATGCGAAGCGACTCTATCCGACCCTTGGCGCAGGCGCTTGCCTGTAACCGACGTGCCTTGCCGGAAAATGCTTTAGAAGCTGGGCTGTGACGTCACGAAATCGGATCGCAAGGGCATCATTCCCTCGGGCCGTGAGCGCAACCTGCGATGATGATAGATTGCCAGTGTTTTGCCCGACGTGTCAAAGCGTCTTGGTGGAGGCGAGGCGGCAACGAAGGCTTTAAAAAACACCAATGAAAACAAACTTCAAGCTACTGTGCATGGGGTTGTTTTCGCGAGTTTTGATCGGGCAGGCGAGATGGCGGCCTCTCGCCTCACGCCGCGCAGATGATCACGCCGTACCAGCCGAGCCCGCGATAGGTCTCGTATCCCGGGGTCGCATGGAACGCGACCAGCGTACCCGTGCGTTCGTGATAGAAGCCGGAGCGCTGGCCGTTCAGCGAGATCGAGATGCGCTCGGTGAGGATGCCCTGGCCGTCGGAGGCCGCGATCACGCGCAAATTCGAATCGACCAGCAGCACACGCGCCTTGTCGCTATCGCCGACGCGGACGCCCTGGACGATGGCGCGGGCCTGTGGCTCCCAGTCGAAATGGATGGCGAGCACGCCGATCGGCGCGCCGCCGGCCTGGCCGCCGGCGCGGACGCTGGCGCAATAGGTCGCGACCTGCGCATTGCCGAGCAGAGGCTGGTTCTCGACGTCGCCGGCGACATAGTCGTCACCGGAGTGCAAGGATCGCGCCTCGCGAAACCATTTGGTGTGAGCGACATTCTGGCCGACGACGCGGAAGCGATCGGCGCGGCCGTTGGCGATGACGTTGCCGTCGAGGTCGCAGAGCCAGAGATCGAGATAGACGGTGTACGCGCCGAGGATCACGCCGAGGCGCTGCGAGGCATGGGAGACGGCCGCCGCGCCAGGCGAGGCCGCGCAATCGACCACGGCGGAGTCGGTCGCCCACCAGCGCACGTCGCAGGTGCGTTCATAGAGATTGCGGTCGATCAGCTCGATCGCATTGAGCGACAGGTCGACCATCCGCTCGCCGCGGGAGCGCTGGCTCATGCGCTCGATCGAGGCGACGAGATCGCCCGTGCGTTTCGTCAATTGGGTTTCGAGCTCGCGGGCGATGGTCTCGACCTGCTGGCCGACGCCGCGCACCTCCTGCGCCACCACCGCAAAGCCGGCGCCTTGCGCGCCGGCGCGCGAGCTCTCGATCAGCGCGTTCAGCGCCAGCATCTTCATCTGGTTGGTGATCTGCTGGATCGACTTGGTCTTGGCGATCGCGATCTGGTTGACCTCCGCGGTGAGGCGGTTGATCAGCGCGGAGATGTCGGAATCATCGTCCGTAGGTTCGGTGGCAATCGGCTTGGCTTTCAGACCCGGCGCAGCAGACATCGGGGACTTCCCTAGGCAATGTGGTCTGATCTGCAATGAACCCGGAACAACAACTTACAGATCGAATACGATTCTTTTTCGAGGATTCCGCCTAACGCCCGCTTAATTTGCCGTTCCGCGGAATGCCTAAATGGTAGTCACTCCGGCCGGTTGGGCGGGCCATCCACCGCTTTGTGTAGCCGGGCCGTTGCAAATCCTGGCCGATTGCCGGCCAATCCTTGAAGCTAGGGACCGTGCGTTCGCGTGATCGCCTGGACCTTCGAGTTCCCATCAACCTGCCTCCTGTCATGACGCCACCCGCCACCGCCTTGCCCATCGAAGTGCCCCAGGCTTTCCTGGGTGTGGCGCGCTCGTTCACAGACAAGCTCTGGCGTGACCGGTTGGACGGGCGCGGAGCGGCCCAGGCGCTCGCCATCGTGCAGCGGCACCGGCTGCCGGAGCTGCTGGCGCGGGTGCTGGCCGGCCGCGGCATCGATATCGAGGCCGTGCCCGATTTTCTCGATCCGACCATCCGAAAGCTGCTGCCGGATCCGTTCACGGTGACAGAGATGGAGGCCGCCGCGAAGCGGATCGCCGATGCGGCGGCGAAAGGCGAGAAGGTCGCGATCTTCGGTGACTACGACGTCGACGGCGCGACCTCGGCGGCGCTGCTCGCCTGGCACCTGCGTCATTGCGGACTTGATCCGCTGATCCACATTCCCGATCGGATATTCGAAGGCTACGGCCCGAACACTGAGGCGGTGCAGTCGCTCGCCGCGAAGGGCGCGACGCTGCTCGTCACCGTTGATTGCGGCACCACCAGCATCGAGCCGCTGGCCGAGGCCAAGCGGCTCGGCATGTCCGTGGTGGTGATCGACCACCACCAATGCGGCCTTGATCTCCCCGAGGTCGACGCGCTGGTCAATCCGAACCGCCCCGATGACCTCTCCGGCCTCGGTCACCTCGCCGCCGTCGGCCTCGTGCTGGTGACCTTGGTCGCGGTCAATCGCGAGCTGCGCCAGCGCGGCTTCTGGAGCAGCGAGATGCCCGAACCCGATCTGCTCGGCATGTTGCATCATGTTGCGCTCGGCACGGTCGCCGACGTGGCGCCGCTGATCGGCCTCAACCGCGCCTTCGTAGCCAAGGGGCTGATCGCGATGCGACGGCGCGACCATATCGGCCATACCGCGCTGATGGACGTAGCGCGCCTGAACGGCCCGCCCGAGGCCTGGCATCTCGGCTTCATGCTGGGGCCGCGCGTCAATGCGGGCGGCCGCATCGGCCGCGCCGATCTCGGCGTGCGGCTGCTGCTCGAAGCCGACAGTGTCGAGGCAGCGCGGATCGCGGCCGAGCTCGACCGGCTCAACAATGAGCGCCGCGTGATCGAGCAGGCGGCGGAAGCGCAGGCCGAGGCCGAGGCACTGGCCTCGATTGGTCTCGAAGACAAGCTCGGCGTCATCGTCACGGCGTCTGAAGGCTGGCATCCCGGCGTCGTCGGTCTCGTCGCCTCGCGTCTCAAGGAGAAATTCTCGCGGCCCGCCTTCGCCATCGCGCTGGAGCCCGGCGGCATTGGCACCGGCTCGGGCCGCTCGATCGCCGGCGTCGATCTCGGCAAGGCGGTGCGGCAGGCGGTTGCCGACGGCATTCTGCTCAAGGGCGGCGGCCACGCGATGGCCGCGGGCGTGACGTTGCGGAAGGAGAAGCTCGCCGAGTTCCGCGCCTATCTCGAGACTGCGCTGGCGCAGGACGTCGCCGAGGCGCGCCATGTCAACGAGCTCTACATCGACGGCGCGGTCTCCGCGCGTGCGGTGACGCCGGAGCTGGCGACGACGCTCAACCGCGCCGGTCCCTTCGGCAGCGGCAATCCGGAGCCGGTGCTGGCGCTGCCGGCGCATCAACTCGTGTTTGCCGACGAGGTCGGGCAAGCGCATCTGCGCCTGCGTTTCAAGGCGGGCGACGGCGCTATCGTCAACGGCATCGCATTCCGTTCGGTCGGCCAGAAGCTCGGCAATGCGCTGCTCGCCAATCGCGGCCAGCAGATGCATGTCGCGGGCTCGCTCTCGGTCGATCGCTACCAGGGCGCCGAGCGCGTGCAATTTCGCGTCGTCGACGTCGCGCTACCGGATCAGGGGCCATCCGTGATTAGATGACAACGGCCTCGAACAACAAAAAAGGGAGTGAACATGGCAGGGCAGGTGGAGGGCAAGGTTGCGCTGGTGACAGGCGGCGCGTCCGGCATCGGCGAGGCGATCGTCGAGCTGTTCGCACGCGAGGGCGCAACGGTCGTCATCACCGACATTGACGAGCTGCGAGGCCCCGAGCTCGCGACGCGCATCACCAAGGCAGGCGGCAAGGCGATCTTCCTGGAGCAGGATGTCACCAGCGAAGAGCGCTGGATCGAGATCGTCGCTGAAGTCGGCAAACGCTATGGCCGGCTTGACGTGCTCGTCTCCAATGCGGGCATCGGCATCTCCGTGCCATCGATCGTCGACATGACGCTCGCTGACTGGCGCAAGCAGAATGCGATCAATCTCGACGGCGTGTTTCTCTCCGTGAAGCATTGTCTGCCCCTGATGCGCAAAACCGGCGGCGGCTCGATCGTCATGATGTCCTCGCTGGCGGGCCTGCGCGGCGCGCCGGGGTTATCGGCCTATTCGGCGACCAAGGGCGGCGTGCGGCTGTTCGCCAAATCGATCGCGATGGAATGCGCGGCTGCTGGCGATGGCATCCGCGTCAACTCTGTTCACCCCGGCATCATCGACACGCCGATCTGGGGTAAGATGCCGACGGGGGCGACCGGCGCCGGTCAGAACGCTCCGATCGATCCGGAGGAGCGCGCGCGGCTCGTCACGCCGCTCGGCCGTGCCGGCCAGGCCACGGAGATCGCCTCCGGCGTGCTGTATCTCGCCTCCGATGCTTCGCGCTATGTCACCGGCAGCGAGCTCGTCATCGATGGCGGCATGAACGCGGGCGGGGTGCCGCGGCGGGCCTGAGGCGCGCAGGGCAGGGTAGCGGTCGCAGGGGCTGACGCGCAGGCGCCGTCCCTGTACAACTCGGAGCCGCTCCCGACCGACAGAGGTATCCTTCGCCATGGCGCACAGCCTTCACGCTTCCTCACCGGCGCCCGCGCCATTCCGGTCCAACCGGCCGGACCTCGCCACCGACGCGATCCGCGCCGCGCGTGAGGATCTCGCCGCCTGCTTCCGCATGGCCGCGCGCAACGGCTTTGAAGAGGGAATCTGCAATCACTTCTCGGCCGTGGTGCCTGGCCATGACGATCTTTTCCTCGTCAATCCCTATGGCTACGCCTTCCGCGAGCTGACGGCGTCAAAGCTCTTGATCTGCGACTTCCACGGCAACGTGCTCGATGGCGAGGGCGTACCCGAGGCGACCGCCTTCTACATCCACGCCGAGATGCACAAGCGCTTGCCGCGCGCCAAGGTCGCCTTCCACACCCACATGCCCTACGCAACGGCGCTGTCGATGACTGAGGGCGATCCACTGATCTGGGCCGGACAGACCGCACTGAAATTCTATGGCCGCACCGCGGTCGACCGGGACTATAATGGCCTCGCGCTCGACAATCGCGAAGGCGCGCGTATCGCCTCGGCGGTCGGCGATGCCGACATCGTCTTCATGAAGCATCACGGCGTGATGGTGCTGGCGCCGACCATCGCGGAAGCCTGGGACGATCTCTATTATCTTGAGCGCGCCGCCGAGGTGCAGGTTCTGGCGATGTCGACGGGCCGCAAGGTGCTGCCAGTCGATCCAGCGATTGCGGCCGCGACCTACAGGCAGATGCGCGAGGGCGATTCCGAATCCGCGCGGCTGCATCTCGCCGCGATCCGCCGGCAGCTCGATGCGGAAGAGCCGCAGTACCGGCACTGAATGTGGGAGGTCATTCCGGGGCGAGGCGAAGCCTCGAACCCGGAATCCAGAGATTGTAGCGCGAGATTCCGGGTTCTGGCTATGCGAGCCCCGGAATGACAAGGTAGCTACGACCCCTGCCGCAGCTTCGCCAGCACCTTCAGCCCGCCATAGCCGTCGGCTGGCACAATCCCGGCGCGCTGCTGAAAATCCTTGATCGCCTTCATCGTGTCGTTGCCGACGCGCCCGTCGGTGCCGCCGGTATCGAAGCCGGCCTTGGTCAGGCGCGTCTGCATCTCCTGTACTTCGGCGAGCGTCAGTGCACGCTCGGAGCCAGGGAAGGGCTGGATAAAGGGTGGGGCTCCCAGGCAGCGATCGCCGAGATGGCAGATCGCCAGCGCATAATTCATGGAAGGGTTGTAGCTCTTCACTGAATAGAAATTTGGCCCCAGCAGGAAGGTTGGTCCGCCCGCAACAGGCGTCCACATCTGCGCGGATGCGTTCGGCTGCGGAAACGGATGGCCATCGGCGCGGGTGACGCCGGCCGCCTGCCACGCCGCATAGGTGCGGCTTCCGCTCATATTGCCGGGCGCGCGCACCTCGTAGCCCCAATGTTCGCCGCGATGCCACTTGCCGCGGTTGACGAGATATTTTGCGGTCGAGCCCAGCGCGTCATCGGGCTTGCCGAACGGCGACACCTTGCCGTCGCCATCATAGTCGATGCCGACATTGAGCCAGACTTCCGGCATCCATTGCGAATGGCCCATCGCGCCGGCCCAGGATCCCCGCATCTCCTCCGGCGTGCTCCAGCCTTTGTCGACGATGCGCAGCGCGTTGATGAGCTCGGTCTCCCAATAAGCCTTGCGGCGCGGTTCGTTCCAGGCCAGCGCTGCGAGCGAGGGAAATACCGGCCTCATGTGATTCTGCTGCACCAGGGGATCGCCATAGGCGGACTCGACGCCCCACAGCGCCAGCAGCGTGCCGCGCTCGACGCCGAAATCGCGCTCGATGCGGGCGAACAAAGATTCGTTGTTCTTCAGCGCGATCTTGCCGTTGATGATGCGCCAGTCCGAGACGCGGCGGTTGATGTATTGCCAGACCTGCTCGTGGAATTCAGGCTGGTTGCGCATCTGCGCGAACACGCTCATGTCCGGCTCGACCCGCCCCATCGCGCGCTGCCATGTCGCGCCGGAAATACCTTTCGCCATCGCGCGTGCACGAAAGCTCTCACGCCATTCGTCGAAGCCCGGAGGCGAGGCGAGAGCGTGCGGCGGGATTGCAAGCAAAGCGGCGGCGCCGAGCGTCGACTGGAGCAGGGCGCGGCGCGTGTGACGTGACGGGGAATCAGCGTGTTTCATGGTGCACATTCTAGCCGGAAAGATGGCGCGTGTGAGTCGGTTCCCGGAACAGCAACGACGCGTGAATTCTGCCTGATTGCGCGGCCGTTCCCACCGGAACAAGTGTCGCACTCCCGCATTCCCTCAACGCCAGGAAGGACGGGAAGATTCGGCCGCGGGGCCGGGCCTGCTTCCGGGATGCAGTCTGTTCATCGAAATTTCGGGGTGGAATGAAGATACGCACGCATGCGGAAAGCCATGTCGTCGAACTCGACGACGGATCGCAATGGAAGATCTTTCCCGGGGACCTCGCGACCACGTTGAGCTGGAAGCCCGAAACCGATTTGCGTCTCGAGCGGAGCGCTGAGCGGACGAGTTCGCACGTGCTGGTGAATACCGCAGATCAAAGCCGTGTGCGGGTGATCCCGGCCGATGAGACCTGGCCGGACGGCGAGGTCAAAAATGCGTTGCGGGGTGGCTAGAGCATCCTCACTCAGTCTAGAGATCGTTCAGATTGCATCGGTAACCAATACTGAGCGACAAGCTTTGTCGTCCGCGAGCCATGCCTCCGCGGCATTCGACAGCGGCACAGGCTTCGTCCCGGATGCGATGAAGGTTGAGACGCTGCCCGCTTCTATTCCTTCTGCAACTCGATTGCCACGTTGGCGAGCCAACGCCGGATCGTGATTTCCGCCTTGTCATCGAGGCCTTTTGCCAAGCGTTTCTCCAGCAGCATCACCCGCTCCCGGCACGCCTTCAGGAGCGTGGCGCCGCGCGGTGTCAGCGTCCACTGCTGGATGCGGCCGTGGACCGGATGGGGCGTCATCGCGATCGCGCCCTCGCGTTCGAGATTGCGGATGATGACGCCGACGGTCTGGGGGGTCAGGAAGGTGAGGCGGGCGACATCGGCCCCTGAGAGGCCCGGATAGGCATTGAGCATCGTCAGCACCGCGAATTGCGGTGAGGTCACGCCGAGATCGGCGAGCATGCGCTCCATCTTCAGCCGGACCGCGGCGTGAGCCTGGCGCAGAAGATAGCCGAGATAACCTTGCTCGCCGCGTTTGCCTTCGCCGGGCGCGGGAATATGCACGGCGCCGCCGTCGGCACGTGCTGGCGTCTTGCGGGCGGTTTTCGATCTTGCGGTCGCAGCGGTCTTGCGCGCCATATCAGAGCTCTTATAATAAGTAAGTACACTTATAATAAGACGAGGTGAATCGCAATGTCACACGCCCGCAGCGAGTACGAGGATTTCAAGAAGATCGCGCCCGATGTGTATGATCTGCTGCTGGCTCTGGGCCAGCTTGCGGCCAAGGCCGGCCTGGACAAGCAGCTGCTCGAGCTGGTCAAGCTGCGTGCCTCGCAGATCAACGGCTGCGCCTTCTGCGTGCAGCACCATGTCCTGCTGTCGGAACGGATCGGCGTTCCCGTCGACAAGCTCCACCTCGTCGCGGTCTGGCGCGAGGCGCCGATCTTTTCGCCGCGCGAGCGTTGCGCGCTGGCCTGGGCCGAGGCGCTGACCTGTCTGCCCGACGGCGTCAGCGAGGAGGTCTACGCCGAAGCCTCTGGCGAATTCTCCGAGACTGAGCTGGCGTACCTGACGTCGGCGGTCGTCTCCATCAACGCCTGGAACCGCTTTGGCGCGGCGTTTCGCTGGACACCTGCAATGCGGCCGGCCGCCGCCGCCGCCGCTGCATCCTGATGGAGACAGGGGAGATCGCGATGACAGTCATGAGTGTTTCTGCCGCGCGGCGTCCGGCGCCGTCACGTTCGACGGCGCTTGCCGTCATCGCAGGGCTCGCCTGCGCGCTTGCGATCGGCAGAGCGCTGCCGGTGACGATGGACACCGTCTCAGGCGTGCTGACCCCGCTTTGCGCAACGGCAGCGGAGAGCTCGCCTCTCGACAAGGTCGAGCCGATCGGCTCCTACGCGCTTCCGAACGTCCCGGGCAAGCGCGTGACCATCGTGCGTGTGTCCTATGGTCCGGGCGGGTTTTCGCGGCCGCATCGTCACGCGGGCTCGGTTACGGCCTACATCACCAAGGGCGAGATCCGCTCGCAACTCGGTGGCGGTCCGGTCGAGACGTTCGGCGTCGGCCAGTCGTTCTTCGAGCCGCCGGGCTCGACGCATCTCGTATCGGCGAACGCGAGCGCAACGGAGCCTGCGGAATTGATCGCAGTGTTCGTGGCGGACGAAGGCGCGCAGCTCACGACCTATCTGGATTGACGCTACCCACGGGTGAAGGCAGCGACGCCCGGGGCCGTCGTCGCGAAGGTCCCGGACGTCTCTCTCATCCGGGCCACGCATCGAGCGGGCTCTCTCGTCAGCCCCCATACGATGCGGGGTCGGGATTGTCCGACGGGTGCTCGAACGACTTCTTCATCGAGACGGGCATCGGTACGTGGAAGTTCAGTCCGCGGGGCGGCACCGGCTCCATGAACCATTTGTTGTAGATCTTCTCGATCTCCGGGCTCTTGTAGAGTTTTGCGGTTGCACGATCGACCACTGCCTTGAACGGCACGTCATCCTTGCGCAGCATGATGCCGTAGGGTTCGGGATCGGAAAAAGCGCCGGTGCTGATGGCATAGAGCGACGGATCCTTCGCCGAGGCGATCATGGCCGCAAGCTGGATGTCGTCCATGACGAAGGCCTGCGCGCGGTCGGTCTCGACCATGAGGAACGCCTCCGGGACATCCTTGGCGTTCATCACGGTGATCCCGAGCGACCGGGCCGCATTGGCCTTGTTGAGCTGGGTGATGTTGGTGGTGCCGGAGACCGAGACGACGGCCTTGCCCTTGAGGTCATCGACCTGGTCGAGCTTTGAAGCCTTCTTCGACACGAAGCGGCTTGCCGTGAGGAAATGGGTGTTGGTGAACCAGACCTGCTTCTGGCGCTCGGCATTGTTGGTCGTTGAGCCGCATTCGAGATCGATGGTGCCGTTGGCCATCAGTGGAATGCGGCTGGACGAGGTGACCAGGTTCTCGTTGACCGCGAGCTTGTCCAGCTTCAGCTCGACTTTGATCTCCTCGACGATCTTCATGCAGATGTCGATGGCATAGCCGATGGTTTTCTGCTTCTCGTCGATATAGCTGAAGGGTACGGCACTGTCGCGCACCCCGAGCGTGATCGCGCCGGTCTCCTTGATCTTCTTCAGTGTACCGGTCAATTCCTCCGCATGAGCCGGCACGGCCAATGCGACGGCCAGAACGACTGCCGTGGTGAGACAACGCATGTGCTTCCCTTCTTCCAGTTTGCCCAGCGGGAGCCAAGCAATTCCGGGGCCAGAGAAGGCGCGATGTTTTGGAGGTGACCTGACGCCGATCCGGCCAGTTCCGCGCGTGCATGAGACGGGAAGCTGCGCGGTGAGGCGCGAATTGCCTCAATTCTCCTCGCCGCTCGATCCCTCGCGCAGGTCCGGCTTGAGCACGTCTTCGGGCAGCGCATGCGCCACAGGCTGCGAGGCTCCCGCAATGTCCGGCCCGACCTCGCGGCCGCGGGCGTGGATCAGGCGCTCATAGGCAGAGACTAGCGTGACGTAGGGGCTGACCCAGATCCAGCCGTCGCGGGTGAACACCTGGACGTCGAAATGCAGGTGCATCGACGTGCCGGCAGGATGGTCGAGATAATTCGAGATCACGCCGATCTTCTCGCCTTCGCTGACGACACGGCCATTGAGCACGCCATCGGCGTTCATCGCCTGCGGATTCATGTGCATGTAGCGGAAGCGGATGTGCTCGGTGCGGCTGTTGACTTGAAGCGTCGCGGCCTGGTCCTTGGCTGCGCGGATCACGATCGCATCGCGTACGGCGACGACACCGCGCTGCTTGGGATCGCAGGGCGCGCGGCCTTCACCGGGCGGCGGGCAGTCGGCGGCGCGGATGTCCTCGCCCTGGTGGCCGTAGCCTCCACCACATTGCCACACCTCGAAACTGCGTGACTCGCAGAAATTGTCGCGCCAGGGATAGGTGGTCAGACCTTCGCTCTTGTCGCGCTTGCCATAGGATTGCGAACGCACGAAAGCGGGCGCCTTCTCCAGCGGAAAGCGGATCTGGGCATACGCGATTGTGTCGGAATGGCCGGCCTGCTTGCGGTAGCCGGTGTTCGGGATGATGTCACCGCTCGGCCTGTAGCTGAAATCCGGCGAACGCGCCGCGGGGCGATCGATGACATTGGAGGTAATGTCCGTCAGCGGCCGCATGCGCTGGCCGCCTGCGACGCGCAGCGCCTTCAGGAAACGCTCGGCAACCGGATAGGCCTCCTTGCAGGCGAGTCGCCGCGGCCTGGCAACGCTGTCGAGGCACTGAATCGACACCACATAGGCGACCCCGAAACGGGTGAAGGCGTAGCGAACATAGCCTTCCCGGATGAACTTGCGCAGATCCGGGTAGATTGCTGCGAGCATCTTGACTGGCTCGCCTTTGCCCCCAGAGGGATCGGCGATGTCGTAGACGAGCGCCGAGCCCGTGATCTGCACCTCGACGGGCCTTGCGAACACCCGGCTCGGCATGCCCTCGCCGGCGCCGGGCTCGAGCGAGAAGGTCGCGCTGTAGCCAGCGGGGCCGGCATCGAACATGTCGACGGGATTGAAATCAGCCTGGTAGCGCGACAGCGCGAGCGTCGCCGGCGCGCCGCTGCGTTGCGCCTCAAGGTACGCGGCAGCATCGAACGGCAGCAGCACCGGCACGGGACTTCGGGTAATGCCGGTGAAAAAGCGCGAGGAGATCGCGTTGAGCTGCACCAGTGCGGGCATCGCGCGCGGATCGTAGCGCGGCACCGAACGGCGGGGTGCGAAGATGAAGTCGCCCGCTATCTGCGGGCGGCTGTTGATCTCGACACGGAGTTGGTCGAGCGCCGCGCGCCAGTCGACGCGCAAGGCGGTGAGCGAGGGGCTGCGGAATTCATCCGCAGCAAGCGGCGCGGCAATGAGGAGCGACAGCGACGCAAGAAGAAGCGAGACGAAGCGGAAACTCTTCCTGCCCACTGCCTCGCCCCCCGGCGGTACTCGTTCCGATCCTCGATTGCTCGCTCAGTCCTTGGCGCGCTCGGCGTAGGAGCCGTCTTCAGTCATCACCACCACGCGGGTGCCGACCGTGATGTGCGGCGGCACGGTGGTGCGCACGCCGTTGGAGAGAACCGCGGGCTTGTAGGAGGAGGAGGCGGTCTGGCCCTTGGTCACGGGCTCGGTCTCGACCACCTCCAGCGTCACGCGCTGCGGCAAGGCGATCGCCACCGGGTTGGTGTCGTGCATGGACAGCTTGACCGTCATGCTCTCCTGGAGATATGCGGCGGCGTCGCCGACGACGTCCTTGGAGACCTGGACCTGGTCGTAGGTCTCAGGGTTCATGAAGTGGTAGCCGTCGCCATCCTCATAGAGGTAGGTGTAGTTGCGCTCTTCTATCGTGGCCTTTTCGACCTGATCGGTGGTCTTGTAGCGTTCGGAGATCTTTACCCCGTCCGAGATTCGGCGCATTTCGATCTGGCTGACCGGGGTGCCCTTGCCGGGATGGATGTTCTCGGCACTCACGACGACATAAAGTTTGCCGTCTTGCTCGATCACGTTGCCCTTGCGAATAGAACTGGCGATGACTCTCAAAGCTGTATTTCCTGCTTGCTTGCCCCGGCACCAGCCAGGACGTGGTCAAATTGATGGGGGACTTGGGGCCTCAAATCGGACTTCGGCGCCCGTTTCGGGCCGCAACATACTGATTTTGCCGTTGGATGCCAGCACTTTGCTGCTGGTTGGGGCAGTCGGTTAATGGCTGGGGACAAGCCGATCTCGCCGTTCTGGTCGCCCTCGCGGCACCTCGACCGTCGGCCGTTCCTGCAGGCCAGGGGCGCCGTGACCGGAGCTTTGCGGGGCTTTTTTGCCGAACAGGGCTTCGTGGAGGTCGAAACGTCGGTCCTGCAGGTCTCCCCGGGCAATGAGACCCATCTGCACGCCCCCCGGACCGAGATCATGCGGCCCGACGGCAGCCGGGCCAGCCGATACCTGCGGACCTCGCCGGAATTTGCCTGTAAGAAGCTGCTGGCGGCAGGCGAGACGCGGATTTTCGAGTTTGCTCGGGTGTTCCGGGACCGCGAGCGGGGCGACCTGCATCTGCCCGAATTCACCATGCTGGAATGGTACCGGGCAGGCGCTCCCTACGACACCATCATGGCCGATTGCGTCGTTGTGATCGCCCGTGCGGCGCAGGCGACCGGGATCGGGACCTTCTCCTTCCGCGGCCGGACTGCCGATCCCTTCGCCGAGCCGGAGCGCCTGACGGTGGCGGGCGCTTTCGAACGCTTCGCCGGCATCGACCTGCTGTCGACAATTTCGGGCGGCGAGGGTAACCGTGCCGCGCTCGCCGAGGCGGCGCGCGGCAAGGTGCGTGTGGCCGACGACGACACCTGGTCCGACATCTTCAGCAAGGTTCTGGTCGAGCATGTCGAGCCGCGTCTGGGGCAGGGGCGTTTGACCATTCTGTTTGAGTACCCATCTCCAGAGGCGGCGCTGGCGCGGGTGAAGGCGGGCGATCCGAGGGTCGCCGAGCGTTTCGAGGTCTATGCCTGCGGCGTCGAACTCGCCAACGGCTTTGGCGAACTGACCGATGCCGAGGAGCAGCGAAAACGCTTCACGGAATCGATGACGGAAAAGCAGCGCCGCTACGGCGAAGCCTATCCGCTCGACGAGGACTTTCTGGCTGCGGTGGCCGCAATGCCGGAGGCGAGTGGCATCGCACTCGGCTTCGACCGGCTGGTCATGCTGGCGAGCGGCGCAACACGAATTGATCAGGTGGTGTGGACACCGCCTGCGGATGAGAGATGACGAAGACGAATCTTGCACGCACTCTGCGTGAGCCTGCCGAGCTGGTGGCCGAGGGCCTGGCTCCCGCATCGGCGCTGCCGGCGCTCGAACGCGTTGCCGCGCGCTATGCCGTGGCGATCACGCCGGATCTGGTCGAGCTGATCGAGACGACCGATCTCGATGACCCCATCGCGCGGCAGTTCGTTCCGACCGCAGCCGAGCTGGACCTGACGCCGGGCGAGAACGCTGACCCGATCGGCGACCATCCGCATTCGCCGGTTCCCGGGATCGTGCACCGCTATCCCGACCGCGTGTTGTTCAAGCTCGTTCACGTCTGCGCGGTCTATTGCCGGTTCTGCTTCCGCCGCGAGATGGTGGGGCCCGGCAAGGAGAACGCGCTGTCGGACAGCGCCTATCGCGCGGCGATCGACTACATCCGCTCGCATGGCGAGATCTGGGAGGTGATCCTGACGGGCGGCGACCCCCTGATGCTGTCGCCGCGGCGGATGAGCGAGATCATGGCCGACCTCGCGGCAATCGATCACGTCAAGATCATCCGTCTTCACACCCGCGTACCCGTGGCCGATCCCGCGCGCGTCAGCGAGGAGATGATTGCGGCGCTGAAGGTCGAGGGAGCCATCACCTGGGTCGCGCTACATGCCAACCATGCGCGGGAGCTGACCGGAACGGCGCGCGCCGCCTGCGCGCGTCTCATCGACGCCGGCATTCCCATGGTGAGCCAGTCCGTACTTTTGCGCGGCGTCAATGACAACATCGCCGCTCTGTCGAATTTGATGCGAGCTTTCGTCGAATGCCGGATCAAGCCCTACTACCTGCATCACGGTGATCTCGCGCCCGGCACCGGGCATTTGCGAACGACGCTGGCCGAGGGACAGGATTTGATGCGGCAGTTGCGCGGGCGGGTGTCGGGGTTGTGTCAGCCTGACTACGTCATCGATATTCCCGGCGGCGCCGGCAAATCACCGGTCGGACCAAATTATGTGTCGGAGGCACGAAATATCGCGGACGATGCGCGTGAAGCGGGAGCCGAAACGCGCTATCGTATCGTGGATTATTGCGGCGATGTTCATCTCTATCCGCCCGAAAGATGAGCGGGGCTGAAATGCGAGCCGGTTGGAGAATGGAGAAGCGGACATGAAAAAGATCATGCTGGCAGCATCGCTCGTGGTCTTGCTCGGCGGCGCTGCGGTCGCACAGACAGGCGGCTCCAAGGGTTCGACATCCGGCGGCGGCCCGGGAACGGTGTTGCCGGCGCCCGTCGGCCACCGCCAGCCGCGCGCGGCCGATGTGCCGAGTGAGAAGAATCTGAGCAATCCGAGCACTCCCGCGAACAAGGAAGATGCGGAGCTCGATCGCAAGATCAAGAGCATCTGCCGCGGCTGCTGATTGCTTCACCTCTCCCCGGCGGGGCCCCCGGCGGGGAGAGGTAAGCAAGCCAACTTAGCCGCGTCATTTCTCAGGCCGACCGTTCGTGGCGCCCTGCGCGCTGGGTGTTGCGGCGGATCTCGACCGCGTCGGCGAGCTGCTCGAGCGCGGTTGCCGTGGTCGCCCAGTCGATGCAGCCGTCGGTGATGCTCTGCCCGTAAGTGAGCGGCTTGCCAGGCACCACGTCCTGACGGCCGGCGACGAGGTTGCTCTCGATCATCACACCCATGATGCGGCTCTCGCCGCCCGAGATCTGACCAGCGATATCGGCCATCACCAGCGGCTGGTTCTCCGGCTTCTTGCTCGAATTGGCATGGCTCGCATCGACCATCACCAGCGGCGCGACGCCGGATCTGGTCAATTCATTGCAGGCGGCCGCAACGCTTGCCGCATCGTAGTTCGGCTTGCTGCCGCCGCGCAGGATGACGTGGCAATCCTCGTTGCCGGCGGTCGAGGCGATCGCCGAACGGCCGAGCTTCGTCACCGCCATGAAGTGATGCGGATGCGAGGCCGACTTCACCGCGTCCGCTGCGATCCGCACATTGCCGTCGGTGCCGTTCTTGAAGCCGACCGGGCAGGACAGCCCCGAGGCCAGCTCGCGATGGATCTGGCTCTCGGTCGTCCGCGCACCGATCGCGGCCCAGGAGACGAGGTCTGCGATGTATTGCGGCGTCGTCATATCAAGGAATTCGGTGCCCGCGGGGAGGCCGAGATTGTTCACCGCCGACAGCACGTTGCGCGCCAGCCTCAGGCCCTTGTTGATGTCGAAGCTGCCGTCGAGATCGGGGTCGTTGATGAGGCCCTTCCAGCCGACCGTGGTCCGCGGCTTCTCGAAATAGACCCGCATGACGATCTCGAGCTGGTCGGCAAGGTCTTCGCGCAGGCGTGCAAGGCGCTCGGCGTAGTCGAGCGCCGCCTTGGGATCGTGCACCGAGCAGGGGCCGACCACGACCAGCAGGCGGTCGTCCTGGCCGCTCAGGATGGCGTGGATGGCGTTGCGGGCGGCCATCACCACGCGCGTTGCGGTGAGCGTGCGCGGAACCTCCCGCATCACCTCTTCCGGCGTGCTCAGTTCTTTCAGTTCACGGATACGAAGATCGTCGGTCGTGCTCAGCACGGCGGGCTCCTGTCTGTGTTGGAAACCTGCCGGCCAATAAAAAAGCCGCCAGGTCTGGCGGCTTGTTCGGACGTTTGCTGCAATGTGTCAGATTGAGCGCGATCCTCCCGCCGCCAGCGAGCTGTCGTAGCTAAAGTACCAAAAATAGCTGGTGGCGACGGTGATCATGGCAGGCCATATAGCGTGCCGCTGGCGGATTGTCACCCCCAAAAAAATGCGCGGGAGGCGATGATGCGTCTCAGGTGTTGCTCTTGCGCGCCGCCAGCGCCATGCCGGTCAGGGTGGCGCCACCGAACAGCAGGTTGATACCGACGAGCACGCCGATCGCCCATTCTGCCGAGCTCGGCAGTCCCGTGATCACCATGAACGAGATCGCGATGTCGATGAGGCCCGAGATCAGGAGCCATGACCAGCGGCTGCTCAGCTCGCGGCGGTGCTCCAGTGCGTACATGATAGTGGCAACGCCCTCGGCGAGGAAATAGGCGCCGAGCACGATGGTCAGCGTCAGCACGGCCTGCATCGGCCGGGCCAGCAGCAACATACCGGTGAGCACGGCCAACGCGGCCGAGATCAGCGACCACCAGAAGCCTGGCGTGCTGCGCGCCCAATAGGTCGCGATCAGTCCGCCGATACCGCTGATCAGGAACATCCAGCCGAGGAAGATCGTGGTCGCAAGACTCGCGAGCGGCGGAAGGATCAATGCGGCGACGCCGAGAACCACAAGGAGGATGCCTTCGAACAGGAAGGCCTTCCAATGCGCCTCGACCGCCTGGCTCATCGCGGATTGCAGCCGTGAAAATTCCTCAGGCGATGTCATGATGGCCTCGATCTCGAAAGCCGTTCCATGCGGTCCAATCTAGTAGGTGTGCACCGCGCTTGCCATCCCGCGCCTCAGCCACCGCCCTGCATTGAGGAAAAACCTTCACCACTCGTGCGAATGCGGTTGCGGCCGAGAATGTAGATCGCCGTTGTGACAATCAGAAGCGCGAGGCCGAGCAGGATCGAGACGAAACCAATCGGGATCAGCGCCAGCGTCAGGTTGCGTTCGGGGTTGATCAGCCAGTGGTGGATCGAGGTCAGCACGAAGGCGAGCCCGACAAAGCCGATGCCGCCGCCGGCAAGCAGCAGCGCCCACATCCGCCGCAACTGGCTGAGCCGTTCGCGTGCCACATCAGTCCGCGGCGCATGATGGCGCGCGACGCGCCGGACCAGGCGGATGGCGAAGGCAATCGAGCTGAAGCCGATCAGGAGGCTCGCCGCGCCCAGCCACATGCGAAGCGTCGGATCCAGGTCGGGCATTCTTTGCAGGGTCAGTAGCGGGAAATCGAAGGCCGAATGCAGCGCGAGCGGGCCGGCGAAGATCAACAGCCGGCTGGAAAAACGGGCCCAATCGCGATGGTGGCGGTTGGCGCCCAGTGCCGTGCCGGCGCGCGCGATCGTCAGGTAAGCGCCCGCAATGATGCCGAGCGCGCCGTGGAATGGCACAGTCAGCACGCTGCGCAGAGCGGCCAGCGAGCGCCACATCTCCGCGTGCTGGACCAGATAAGCGAGGTTCTCATAGGCGGCGAAGCCGAGGCCTACCGCGGCGCCATAGACCACGGTGTCCATCGGATTGGCAAAAGTCCGCCGCTTGGTCGAGGAGACCAGCACGATGGCGATCACCTTGACGGCCTCCTCAGGCAGCGCGACGCCGAAGATCGAATGCATGGCCAGCGCCGCCCAGGGGTCGTCGGGGGCGGCGACCATTTTGGCGAAGGGGGCGCGGGCGAGACCCAGCAGCGAAATGCTGGCCGCACCTAACAAGAACGCGGTCCAGACCTGGGTCGGCGGTCCGGGGCGCTCTTCGGCGGCAATGACAAGCCACAGCATTAGCAGCGCCGGGGCGACGGCGGCAGTTCCAAGGACAGTGGGGAGCGCTTCAATCAGGTACATCGGCGCCGAAGATAGGTTCCCTTGTTCCGCTTATCTACGTTCAACGATGCGACCATGTGTCATGCGCCTGCTGGCGGTGCGCTTAGCGCGCGCGACAGCTTCCGTTCATCGACGCCCGGACCAAGAATAGAAGCGCAATCAATTGCATGACAAAGAATGCTCGTCATCCATCGCAACAACAATGCGCCCGACATGGGATCGGGATTCGGCAAGCCAGATCAAGGAAGTGCGTGGGTTTCTTCGCTTCCCGGCGCACTTGTCCTGACGGCAGCACCGCGGGGCATGCGCCGGCGGTAGTGGCCCAGTGATGGCCCGCCCTTTTCCGGCTCAGTGCGTGGTGATCGTCGGCGCGTCGGGGGCGACGTCGAAGGCGCCGAGATGGAACTCCTCGCCGGCCGACTCATGTGATTCGGAATGCTGCGCCAGCAGCGTGAACGCGGCCTGTGGGTATCGCTTCCAGATCTCGAGATCGCCGGCCGTGATGGTGAGCCAGCCGAACGTGTACATGTAGCGTCCGGGCTCGGTCACCCGGCCGACCCTGTCCCAGGTGATCTTACCAACTTTGATCTTATCAACTGTGATCTTGTCGACTGCCATTCGGTCCCCCGATCGCAAGTCTGCAAAATGACGTCCGGCCCGCGGCACGGACGCGCAAAGGCTGATCCGGCATTGGGGCCGCTATAGGGCGGCGAGGTCAGGCCGACTTCAGCAAGTGCGTGCGGACGATCAGGCGGTTGAGGTCGTCCCGGTTCTGCTTTTCGGCGAATTTGACCGCAAAGCCGTGGTCGAACTTGCGGATCACCCGCCCGACGCAGGCGCCGACCGCGAGCGCGGTTCCGAGCGGCGGATCGTACTCTGAGGACACCGCGACGCCGGCCGTCGAGACGTCGATGATGAAGCACGGGTGACTGCTGCCGTCGGCGAGAGTGAGGACGGTGTGCGAGACCTGCGGAACGAAACGCGCGTCACGCCGCAGCTCGCGAACGCTGGCATCCTTTTGCTTCTTCTCGAGCCAGGTCAGCTTCTCCGACATCCAGGCGCGCCGCGTCCGCGTCATCTCGAGCTCCATCAGGAAGCCCGCCTTCAACGTCGCGCTGATGGTGCACTGGAGTTCGCCGAAATCCTGGAAGTAGGAGGTCACGCGTTCGCCGACCTTGCCGACGACAGGCACGTCCACGATCATCCGGAAAGGCGAGACACGCTTGGTGCGGCAGGCGAAGCTGCGGAGCTTGCCTTCGCAATCGTACCAGCGGGGCAGCGAATAGCTGCCGCTCACCGCAAGGTCCACTGCTCGCTGTCTGAGGAACTCTGCGACGGACATGAACGCAAACCGGGGTTTTGGGGGATTTCCGTATTCCCACGGTAGCGGCCAAACTCTAAGCAAATGATACCAGCGTGCATGAGCAGGGGTAAATTTCCGGTTAACCCCAGGCGCCACTGAGCCACCGCGTGATCGCAGAGGTCGAATAGTCGCAGGCGAGGTCCGTGCCTACTCGAAGCAGCTTTCCAACTCAGGTGTTTCGGCGATGAGGAGCGGCGGCAGATTTGGCGCTCCCTAGCGGAATCGAACCGCTCTCTCCACCGTGAAAGGGTGGCGTCCTGACCGATAGACGAAGGGAGCAAACGCAGGGCCCCGCCGCTTTCCGCGGCACGGCCGCTGGCCGGCCGAGCAGTGCCCGGCGGCTTGCAGCGGGCGAACGTATAGTGGCCTTTGCGCTCCCGGGCAAGCCATTCGGGAACGGACTTTTGGCTCCGGTGGACGGCGCCGGCTCCGGGATCATCCGGAGGCGATTTCAACGGTTTGTTAGGGTTCCCTGCGTAGCGCTGGACAGGGGAGATTTTTCGCCAATGCCACCGCCGAAGAAGCGCGCAGCCCGCAAGCTGCTGTCGCGGCACGCCTGGATCACGCTCGACGGCGGCTTCGCCGCGCGGCATTGCCTGGTCCAGGACATTTCGGATACGGGCGCCAAGATCACACTGGACGAGGACGCGAGCCAGCTTCCGGGCGTGATCCGAATGGCCTTCGCACGCGACGCGCGCACCGGGCGGAGCTGCCAGGTGGTGTGGCGCCGCGGCAAGTCGGCCGGCGTCAAGTTCATCTGATCACGGACGCGGACGCCGATGGCGCGCAGCGCCGGTCCGGGCTACAAGGCGGTGATGCGCACGCCGCTCCTCATCCTGATCTCGTTGCTGGTCACGTCCGCGACTGCGGCTGAGAGCTTGCGCCTGCCGCCTGCCGAGCGGCCGCAGGCGGGCAAGGAGACCGGCAAGGCGCTGCCGCTCGCGGGCACGGCCGGGACGGCGAGGACAGGATCCTGCGCCTCCTACGGCCCGCGCTTCGTCCTGGTCGAGGGCACCGGCACCTGCGTCAAGATTGGCGGCGCGATCAGCATCGACACCACCATCCGGCGCTGATGTGCCATGCCTGCGGATCTGATACGGCTCGACATCATCGTCCCCGTGCTGATGTATTGCGCGCTTTTGCTGTGGGTCGGCCGCGGCCTCAGCTGGACCGCGCGCCTCGCCACCGCCGCGGTGACTCTGTTGCTGATCATCTGCGTGGTTGTGGTCGAGCGCGGCTGGCGCTAGGGGCCCCAAAACAAAAACCGCGAAAACAACCCCATGCACGGTAGCCAAGCCACGGCAAATGCTTATGGTTTTCAGAATTATGATTTTGCGAAATCGAGCTTGAGGCGTCGGGCAAAACAGGGGTATGATGCCATCGTCGAAAGATGCGGCCGATCGGTCGCGCGGCTTGCTCCGACGACGGTTCCTCGCGCGATCGTCGCAGCTTGCGCCGCGCCGGCGCTCACGACATCGGCGGTGCGACGAATTGCGCAAATCCGGGCCGTTTGCCGAGCTCGGCGAACCAGCGGGTGAGGTGCGGCTGCGCCGGCCGGCTGATGCCTTCGACGCCGAGCCAGCGCCGCGCATAGGACCCGATCGCGATGTCCGCCAGGGTGAACTGTTCGCCCTCGACGAAGCGGCGGGTGGCGAGCAGGCGGTCGGCGATGGCCCAGACCTCGGCCGCGGCATCGGCATCGCGCTGCACCTGGATCATGTCGCGCTCGGCGGGCGCCGTGCGCACGATGCCCCAGAACACCGGGCGGTCGACCGGCTGCACCGTCGACAGCGTCCAGTCGAGCCAGCGGTCGACCGAGGCGCGCTGCTTCGGCGCCTCCGGATAGATCGGCGTGCCGCGCCCATGCGCGAGGCAGAGATAGCGCATGATCGAATTGGACTCCCAAAGTATGAAGTCGCCCTCGACCAGCGTCGGGATCCGCGCATTGGGGTTCATCGCGAGATACTCGGCCTCGCGGGTCTTGCCGTATTGCATGCCGGCATCGATCCGCTCGTAAGCAAGGCCAAGCTCGGTGAGGCACCACAGCACCTTCTGCACGTTGACCGAATTGGCGCGGCCCCAAATCGTCAGCTTGGTGTCAGGCATGAAGCGTCTCCCGCGGCATTGTTCGGTGTCGAAATCCACGTTGCTACGGGTGATAGCGGAACTCGGCGCTCGGAGCGATGCGCGATTGCGGCGCGTCCCTCATGCAAAAAGCTCCGTACGCGACGGAGCTTTCATTGCAAAGTTCGATCTGACGCTCAGCGGCCGAAGAACAGCCACAAGAGAATGATCACCGGGATCGGCACGCCAAGCAGCCACAGCAACAGCCCTCTCGCCATCGCATCCTCCTCCAATCGCATCACTGGAGGGTGAACGCCCGCCGCGAACGCTTGTTCCGGCGCGCAAGCTTACCAGTGGCCGGTGTTGGGCATCGATGCCCACGGCTCCTGCGGCGCCTTCGGCTCGCCCTTCTGCAGCAGCTCGATCGAATGCAGGTCCGGCGACCGGACGAAAGCCATGTTGCCGTCGCGCGGGGGACGGTTGATGGTGACGCCGGCCTTCATCAGCTTCTCGCAGGTGGCGTAGATGTCGTCGACCTCATAGGCGAGATGGCCAAAGAAGCGATCCTCGCCGTACGTCTCCTCGTCCCAATTGTAGGTGAGCTCGACCAGCGGCGCCCCACGCGTCGGCGGCTGCTGCTTCAGCGCCTCCAGATCGTCCGCCGAGCACAGGAACACCAGCGTGAACCGCCCCTTCTCGTTCTCGATCCGCCGCACCTCCTTCAAGCCCAGCGCATCCTGGTAGAACTTCAGCGCGACATCGAGATTGCGCACGCGCAGCATGGTGTGGAGGTATCGCATGGTTATTGCTCCCTTGGATTGACGGAGGGTTTTGCTTTGGGCCGGGACGGCGGGAGGAGAGATAGCAGGAAAGTAGGGGGAGCGGCAGGGGCAGAAAGGCCTCGCAAAAATGATTGTCTGCCAATGTACCTCGAAGCTGATGGGCAAAGCCGCTACTACTAACGGCGAATTCTTTCGTTTCGCCCCGCACGCATACCTTTCCACTTATTGCATCTACATGGCCGGAGTTTTTGAACGGAAGCACGACACTATCGACTCGATAGCGCGGTGAACCAGCGCAGCATTCGCCGCGACGAATGCCCGGAAACGAGATTCATTCGCCGTGACTTGGTTCAAACGATACATCGTGGGCTGCTCTGATCGCGGTGCAGGGCAGGGCGGGATGAGCCTCCGGCGCCGAGATCGTTGACGCCCATGAACGGAGAGCGGCGCAATTCGGACGCGGAGTCTCGAGAGTCCCGCGAGGTCGTATGAGACGGTTTCTTGTTTTCGTCCTGATATTCCCGCTGATACTGACGCTGATTCTGAGCGCACTCTCTTTCTACGAGGACACCTCGGTTGCCGACATGCAGGTCATGCCGGGCATGATCTGGAGAGGATATCTGATCGGCATCGTTCCGGCGCTTGTAACTGCGCTCGTGGACTGGTTGCTCAGGCGGCACCATCTCTCCCGCATTCTTCCGACAGCGCTGTCCGGGTACGCGCTTGCGGCTGGCGCGGGGCTCCTGATGCGCGATGTCAGCGTGTTTGAGGCCTTGCGGTTCGGCTTTATCGGCGCAGTTCCGGCTGCAATGTGCTCGGTGTTCTCGGGCAAGCAGAGGCTGGATGACGTCGCGGGCAATTACGCCGACAGTGCACTCAACTCAAACTGCAATTAGGCGAGTTTCCAACACTGTCACCGTAATTCGGAGATCGATGACGTGATCGCAACGACAGTCGCCGGTCTACAGCTGGCGGCCGAGCGCCAGCCGCGGGCCGAGTGGCGCAATCGCGAGCTGGCGGCCGAGCGCTTTCAGGCGTCCACGGAAACCTGCTGAAATGAGGAGACCGCCGAGGCGGCCTCTCACTGGCACCTCATACCTGTGCATGTCTCACTGTTATTTACCCCACAAGGATACGTCACCTGCTGGCACCGCGACGATTGTTGCGGTGCGGGCTTGGGTGAGTCGGGAATCTTGGGGGCGTTCCGGACGCCGAGGGTTTGGGTGTGGCTGATTGGGCGACATCTCGTCTGACCTGCAAAGGTTCATCTGAAACCAGGTGATCGATGGGGATACTGTCAGGTCGAGAGGTAACGTGTATCGCCTTCAACATGGTGGCCGGGGGAGCGGTGTGGCCGGGGGAGCGGTAGCTCGTACGGAACTATCGGACGTGCAACTCATTGAGCCGGTTGTTCATGTCAAGGACCGCCCTGTGAACCACATCGCCATTATCTTGATCTTACTCGTTGGCGGCTCTTCGCTCGCCTTGGCGCAGAGTGCGGGTGAATCGAGCAGTGGCGGAACTGCGGCCACCAGTTCCACAGGTTATGCGGGCGGCACCCTATCGACTGGGCATGCCATAAGCGGCACTGCTGGCTCCTCCGGTCCCAACGTCGGCAATGCGCTCAGCCATGCATCGACTGGCGGCGACGTGGATGCTTCCTCGGTTACTCAGGCTCCAACCTCGCACGATAACGCGGTAGATACGCCCGCCGCCCATCGCGCCATAGACAACTTGGGCAACACCGATGTCGGCATTCTCAAGAAGTAAGACCATGCCGCAATTGCCGCGGCTGGAGCTGAAGCCCGAAAACCGTTGCCTCGTGCCCTTTCAGCAGCTTCGCCGAATACGCGCCTGAGCGAGGCCGGATTGGCACAGTTGGTCGCGCGACGATGACCTAACCTCCCAAAGCCAGTTCGCCTGCGGTTACGCGGAATAGCTGGACAATAACAGTAGAGTTGCGCACTGGAGAAGCCGCCGTCCTGCTCGAAGCTAGATCATCCGCTCCTTGGTGACCCGCAAGCTGCGAACATAATAGCCCTGTCGCTGAACGGCTGACTTGATTTCATCGCTGACTTTGACAACTCTTATTCTGCTCTTGCGCCACTTACTCCGAGAGCAAACGACGGGTATTGCAGAGCCGTTGCTCAGAACAAGCAAGTCCCGCTTGCCATTGCGATAGACATCAAACACTTTTCGCCCCCGCTGATCGGATCGAAGTAAACACGAAATATGTTTCAGTCATTCTGATCGCGCAGCTTACTACCTCGAATGGCTGTGCGGGTTGTAAATGTGCAACGCTCCGCGACTTCTGCATCACCGACCACGCAACGAAGCGACGGTAATGCGTTCAACTTCGTTGCCGCCAAGCCGGGCGGGCTGGTTCCTGGTAAATGGCGTCGAAGTGCGAAAACACGTCTTATTTGGCTGCTTAGCCGAGTTGTTCGTCAATGGCGGTACGAGGAACCCTGATCCTTTTCCTGCGTTTAGGCGTCATCCAGATCGAAGGAGCGCGTTATGGATCGCGAGCATGTGAAAGGTGTCGCCGATAAGGCCAAGGGCACCATTAAGGAAGGCGCCGGCAAGCTGAGCGGCGACAAGGACCTTCAAACGGAAGGCAAGGCGGACAAGGCGAAAGGCGCTGTGCACAAGGCCGCAGGTGACGTTAAGGATGCGGCGAGAGACGCAGCGGACGCCATGAAGAAGTGAGTTCCGCTCACTATCTAGGTTTTAGCACTCGCCGCTCCTTCCGGGCGGCGTTTTTGTTTGTGCTTCCGGAAGGAAAGCCCGCGGGCCATGCAGCGGCCATGAGAACCTGAGCACATCATCCACCAACTGGCCGTTGCGGCACCTTCGCCTCATTCCAGGCTTTGTTCTCTGGAGGGGGCTTTCGGAACTCTTGCAGTCCGCACGAGTTACAGAGCCGCCGACAGGATGGAGCTCTCTTGATCGCGTCGGTCGGCAGCATTTGAACAGAGAGAGGCGACAATGAAGGCACCACTTCTTGCTGGCGCATTAATCATCGGATGCACCGCCCCAGCACTGGCCGATGAGTACTATGTCGTGCAAGGTCCGAGCCGCCAATGCACGGTTACCACCACACGCCCGGCGGACAAGGAGGTCGTAACACAGATCGGTCCGATGGCTTTCAAGAGCCGCGTGGAAGCCGAAGATCGCATCAAGCAGACCAAAGTCTGCGAGGAAGGGACAGTCGGTAGTAGCAGCGGCACGACCGTCATCAAAGAGAAGTAATCGACAGCTCGTTCCCGATCGAGTCTGGCGTCGAAAAAGTCGCGCCCATTTGCTGTCGGCGCGACTTTTTATGTTTTCCAGACCACCAACTGACCCCAGATCTCGAGGACCGCGGTGATCTTCGCGGTTATCGATTTCGGGGCTGTGTCGCCGTATCCGACAGTCGCCACGCCTTCGGACGCCATCCGACTGCCGGCTCGCCCAATTCCCGCTTTACGCCGCATCCCGAAGTTTGCCGGCCGACATGGTCAAACGGCCGGCAGTTGAACCCCGCCAGCGATGGGGTCGACTAAACGCCATGGCCGCATTCTTCGCAGATCTCCTGTTCGATCTCGTCAGATGCCTCGTCGGTAGCTGGCTGAGGCAGGCTGCGGTCGCCGTTTGCGCCTGGCTCGATACGAAGATTCACGGCCGCGCTGCACGCTTTGTCGTGGGCGTCCTGCTCGGGATCGCCGCCTATTTCTTCATCCCTGTTGTCGCCGGGCTGTTGGGTCTCTGATGCCCTCCATGAAGACGAACCTCGTCATCGCACTGGCCGTCGGGGCGCTCATTTCGGCGCTGCTCCTCGCCATCGAGCCGCTGACCGACTTCGCTTATCTTTCGCTGGAGTGGCCTGGCATCACCGCCGCATATTTCTTCTGGGGAGCGATCGGCGGACCCACCTTCCTCGGCATTGCCATGTCGTGGCTCGTGAATGCGCTCATCTACGGTCTGGGTGCTTTCGTCATTCTCAACGTTATTAAGGTGCTGAGGGAAGCATGAAGCGGTGGCTTCAAAGGTTAGGCAAGGTTGCGAGGGTTGCAGCGATTGGCGGCACCGTCGCCTGGCTTGTGCCTTTGACGAGCTCTCCTCAAGCGCCCGATGCAGCGCATCCCGAGCGTTACGCGCACCGGCACGAGGTCAGGTATGTGAGCGAGGGGATGGAATTGACTCTCCGAATTCTGCTCGGCTCGTCCTTCACCCTGGCCATGCTGGCGTTTGGATGCCACTTCGCGACCAGGGACATGCAAGACGACGCTAGCTAGGCAGGCGTGTCGCCGAAGAGGACTAAGCTGCTTCGTTGTTGCAATTCAGCCCGGCGCGAACCACGCCAGACCGCGAATATCGGGATGTCAGGATG
This sequence comes from Bradyrhizobium vignae, assembly GCF_900324035.1. Taxonomy (NCBI): domain Bacteria; kingdom Pseudomonadati; phylum Pseudomonadota; class Alphaproteobacteria; order Hyphomicrobiales; family Nitrobacteraceae; genus Bradyrhizobium; species Bradyrhizobium vignae. The sequence continues at coordinate 4,270,104 of NZ_LS398110.1, read as the reverse complement.
AGACTGATCGGCGTCAGCGCCTGTTGACCGTGTCCAGTCCCTCACGCCGTCTTCTCGCCACCCTTCGCGACGATCTCGACCTCGAAATAGCCCATGTCGCGCAGCTCGGCGGCCTTCTTCTCGGCCGCTTCCCTGGTATCCCGTTTCAAAATAATCTGCCCGGCACCGTCGCGGGCGCAAACGAAATAAGGCATTTTCGATTCCCAATTTCGTTTGCATACACACGGACTCGGGTCCCTGCAATCATGCGGGTCACTCGTCCAGCCCGGCCTCTTGCCGCATCTTGTCGATCAGCTCCGAGGCCTTGGCCTTGGTCAGCTCGCGCTCGGGCGGCTTTACGTGCGCCTGCTCGGCGAGGGTCTTGAGATAGGATTCCTGGGCTCCCGTCATCGGGTCGCCTCCGGAAACCCAGTCCTTCGGTTCCTTCCGGGTGTTGTCCGCCATCGCAAATCTCCGCTTTTCCGTAGAACGTCGGACTGGACTTGTCGTTCCGTTTTTGTTCTCATTGGGCCATATTCAAATCGTGAGGCTGAACATGCCGGACCTGGATTTTGTCAGGCGGGAGATCGAACGGATGCGCATCCAAATCGGCAGGCAGAGGAAGGAGATCCTCCAGCTGCAGCGGGCGGGCATCGGGACGGCTTCGGCCGAAGCGCTGCTGTCGCGGATGGAGGCGAAGGTCGAAAGTCTCTGCGGCCAGCGGGACGCGCTGAAGGATGCGGAACCGCATCACAACAAGGGCAGGGTGCTCGGCGGGAGGACATGGTGAGCAGGCGATGGTTCGATGACGAGAGAGACCTGTCGCCCTTCCTGACCGCGCTCGAAGACGTTCGCCGACGGGCGACGCGGGAAGGGTGGTGCTATGCCCACGTCCAGGCCATCATCGTGGCCATCGACCAGTATGCCGAAGCCGCGACGGGCAACCGCGAATATTTCCTGAACAAGCCGGTTTCGATCGGCGACAGGCGGAAGGCCGCGGACATTCCGTGAGGGCCATGCCCTCGTATCGTTGCTCGTGCATCGGATCGAAGCCCGAGGCGCGTACGTCGCTGCGCCGATCAGCGGGCCGAGGCCGAGGAGGAGGGCGCCGACCTCGCCCGACCGGGCGAAGCGGCCTTCTTCGGCGAAGCTGCCCGTCGGGCTTTGCCGGACTTCGGACGAGCTTCGGGCGCGATCCCGTTCTGCTCATCGAATTGCTTCAACCAGGCTTGGATGTATCGCGGGTCGTCGGGACAAAGCTGTTCAAGTAAACGAAGGTTCTTCGCTCTGAATTCCACAAGGGTTTTCGGCATAATGCCTCCTCAAACCCCGCCCCCTCGAGAGGGTGCGTCGGCAGGGGAACCGGGTCAACGGCAAAGAGAGGCTTGAAATTCCGGGCGAACTGATGCAGCGCGCAAAAGCGAAAACCCCGCCCTTGAGGAGGCGGGGTTCTCTATCGGGGTGAACTACCCGCGCTGCTTCGCTGACGGCAGATGCGCGGTTCACCTCTGCCGTCGGGCGAAATGAACCACGCGCCGCTTTGCTGCGGAGCGGCGTGGCCGACAAGCAAGCGCTGCAGAAGACTAAAGCGCGATGAGATTTGGATGAATCGTCATCGCGCTTTATAGCTTGTTGTTTACGCATGATCTTTCCGGAAAACCGCTTCGCACTTTTCCGGATCATGCTTTAGGCCGCAATCCGCTGATCGACAGGGGCCGTCAGGAACTTGAGCGCTCTTGCATGTGCAAGATCGGGAACCGCGATCGCCGTGTGGCTGTACATCGCATGCGTCCGCGATTTCGCGATCCTGTCCAGGATCTCGCTGCCCTTGATGACGTGGAGGCCCATGCCCTCCTCGGTGGGGAAGATCGCCAGCACGACATCGTAAGCCGCGATGACGGCTCTGAGCGCTTCGGCCTTGTCTTCGGCGACGTCGACGAAAATACGAACATCAGCTGCGAGTTCACGCAGCTCGTCAAAATCCAGCACTGTGGGGATACTCCAACGCAACGAACATGATGGGAGCTTGGCCGCGTTAGGTTACTGAAGCGTCAACAATGCCTGCGGAGCCACAGGTTTCACGCGGAGGTGACACGGCGGGTGGGATCAACTGGACTCTCGAACAGCGAAAGCCCCGCCTGGGGACAGCGGGGCTCTCTGGTGGGGTGAAGTTCAGCGACTTCAAACATAAGACGCGTCAACCGCTGAATGGTTCAAAAAGAAGGTGGGCGTGTCCGGCGGCATCATTCACAGGGCCGGGCGTCCCCGAGAACCGTGCTTGCGTTTTCGGCCTCGATGGGTTCTAAGCCCGATCACTTCATGACTTCTGGCATGAATCAGCAGCGTGCCCCCGCGGTTCGGCCGCGTCCCCAGCAGGAATTGCGCGCGCCCCCATTCAGAGGAATTCAGACATGGCGAAGATGACGAAGACCCAATTGATCGATGCAATTGCCGAGGGCACGCAGCTTTCGAAGAACGACGTGAAGTCGGTGATCGAGTACATGGCGACCGTCGGCTACAAGGAGCTCAACGAGTCCGGCGAGTTCGTCATTCCCGGCTTCGTGAAGATGTCGGTGGTGAACAAGCCGGCGACCGAAGCCCGCATGGGCATCAATCCCTTCACCAAGGAGCCGATGCAGTTTGCGGCGAAGCCCGCGAGCAAATCGGTCAAGGCCTCGCCCTTGAAGGTGGCGAAGGACGCGGTCTGAGCCGCCGACGATGTCATCGCGCCGGACTTCTTGCGACGGCGCAATGATCAAGGGCTGAAGAAGAGGTGGTGCTCGGCGATGGCGATGCCGAACACCGCCACGACGATCAGGACAAGTCACGGCGCGCGCCGCTCGCTCCGTCCGGGCGCGCCCTGCGGCTTTCCGCAAGCCGGGCAGAGCGAAAGACCGACCGGGATTTCGTTCTCGCAGAACTCGCAGATCATCAGCGGCTCGATGGCGTATCTCGCGGCGCAAGCTTCAGTCGCGCCGAACGAGCTTCAATCGCGCCGAACGGCTGCGTCGCGCGGTTGCCGGCCCGCTGATTTCGGACCGTCAATGCAGAAGGCGAGACCTCGTTCCGGTCGCCGCAATCCGCCCTTACCAAATCATCGCAAGAAAAAACCCCGCGCTTTCGCGCGAGGCTCTTCTCACCGACGGCGTTGGGATTTCAGCGCCTGGCCGTCAGCATGGGCGTAACTTAAAGTTGAAATGCCAAAAAGCAACAGCGCCGAAACGACGGAGTATGTTCGTCAGGCGGCGCTGCCGTGTGACTGGGCGCTGAAATCCCCAGCTTCCATAGGTCCCTGCCGCGCCGAAAAGGTTCAGCACGAAAACTCTCCCGAGGACTGGACTTTTTGTTCTCTATTTGTTCTAATGTGGACAGCCTTGGTGGACCATTGGGAGGGTGCTCATGACCGTCGAAAAGCAGCGCGAAGTGATCAGGCTGTGGAACGAGCTCAGGAAGCTCGAGGGGCCCGCCGCAGAAGAGCTCCGCATCCAGATCCTCGAATGCTTCTCGAAAGACAAGTCGAATCGGGCGGCTTGATCCATCGGCAACGACACGCGGCAATGCGCAGGCGCGGGCTCGTTCTGAGGGGGCGCGCTTGCTTGTCGCCGTAGCGTTTGCCTGCGACGGGCCCTGCCGTCCAAGACAGCCGCGCTTTCATCAATCATTAGGAACTGCTCCACGCTGATTTTTGCGACTCCGATTCGTTCTTCGAGAACGAAATGGAGTCGGATGCAGAACAAGTCGCGCCAGGTCGGGACGATGCGACCGCGCGTATTGGAACGAGATGGCGTGATGCTGGCGCAGTCCCCGCCGCTGTTTTGTCCGCAAGCAATGTGGTGAAGGAGGAGCCGCATGGAAGTGTGCCGGCCTGATCGAGGTCGCAAGAGGATTCGTTAAGAACTGCTCCGCGCCGTTTTCTGTGATTCCGATTCGTTCTTCGGGAACGAAATGGAGTCGAAGCTGGAACAAAGCTGGCCGGTCGTTCACCGCTCCTTGCGGCAGAGGTGCGCCTCTGGTCTGCCTAACGATAACTTGCACCGATGCCGATAACCCTATTCGGTTAGGTTAAAAGCCCAATCGCGTTGCGCTTGGCGCGGGTTGGGGTAGGTGTCGGGCAAAGACAAGCAAGAAACGACTTTGCCAAGAAGCAATTTTGCCATGATTCCTTTTTCGGAGCCGTCCTTTTTTCAAGGCGACCGGCACACCTACCGGCGCGTCGCCGTCGTCGGCACGCTGTTCTGTCTTACCTTCGTGGTGATCAGCTTCTCGCTGCGGCCGCAGGCGGAGGACACGCGCGTTGCGATCAAGGCCGACCGGCTGGTGCGCACGGCAGGCCAGACGGCGCGCGCTAATTAGCCATCATCGCCGTAGCTGCGATCGTCGGCCGGCGCTTGCGGGCTGGCGGCGCCGCGCGAGGCGAGCGCCACGAAGCCGGCATAGCCGACCAGATTGAGCAAAACCTCAAGCCACGCGGGCATCTCGGGGTCTCTTTCCACTTTCCGCTCAGCGCAAGGGAACTCAACGTCTGCGCGCAATCCTGGTTCCTTGCTCTCGCAAAGAAACTCAGACGGGAGAGGAGGGATCGAGCCGGCGGCCGAGGGTCGCGACGGATTCGCTCGAGGGCTGCTGCTTCAGGAACTCGGCGATGGCCTGCGCCAGCTCGCGGTCGCTCATCGGCGTCGGCGGCGGGCGCAGCGTGCCGACACCGAAGCTGCGGACGATCTCGTCGTAATGCTCATCGTCGGATCTGGGAACCAATTTGCGAATACGGGCCAGCAAAGCGGATAAGGGCAAACCTTCCTCCTCGATCGTCCACCCCGCTGGCAGCAATGGTGGTCTGCTGCCATTTGCTCCCGTGAGACTGAAAACCCCGCCAGCATCGCGGAGATGCTGACGGGGTTACGTGCTGATGCCTCTACCCGGATGGCCAAGGCTCACACCTGACGGATCAATCTGCATTCGGCGATTTCGTTCCCGGTGCATCGAGATTTTTCCACCGTGTCGTTTCTGCCGGTCGCGCAACCATGGCAGGTGCCCGGGGTTATCCCGCGAGACGCGAAGGAGGACATCATGAAGAAAACACTGGCAGTTCTGGCCACCATCGCGGCCGTCGGCGTGACCGCCGTCGCGGCGCCTGCACCGGCTGAGGCGCGTGGCCGCGGCATCGGCCCGGGCCTCGCGTTCGGCCTTGCCGCCGGCGCGATCACCGCGGGCGCGATCGCCGCCTCCCACCCTTATGGCTATTACGGTCCCGGCTACGCCTACTATGACGGCCCGAGCTATTACTACGGACCTGGCCCCTACGCCTATTATGGCGGACCGTACTACCGCCACCACCACTGGCGGCATTGGTAGTCCCCAATAGCGAAAAGCCCGGAGCGATGCTCCGGGCTTTTTTCATTCGTACGCCTTCGCGCCTGCTTGCGCGATGATGCTAGGGCCAGAGCGATGGCCGCTCGACCTTGCGGGCGTTCTCCAGTGTCGACACGAAATATTCTTCGCGCTCGCGCTTGAACTTTTCCTGCGTGGCACGGAAGGCGGCGACACGGGCGGCGATCTCGTCGCGCTCACGAACCTTGCGTTCTTCGTCTTCGGTCATGTCAAATCCCCTCTACACCCGAGTATGTGCACATCCGAACTCAAGCGCTGCCGCCGCAATCACGTTGAGTCGCGTCAACACATCCATTGGCGCTCCTGAATGGGGCGTCAATGGGGAGGAGGCATTGCAGGATTGTGATAAGCGTAGGCCGGGAAAAATTGCGGAGCGCATTGCGTTCGCGCTTGATAAGAGAGTCAACGATCTTGCCGCTTGCGCATGTTGCTGTCAGGCAAAACGAGTCGGGAGGCGCGATTGATCGCATCGGATCTTCAGAGCGGCATCGAGCGCCTCGGTGGCATGATCGCCGAGGCCAGAACCATCGTGCCGTTCACCGGCGCCGGCATCTCGACCGAGTGCGGCATTCCCGACTTCCGTTCGCCGGGTGGAATTTGGACGCGTAACCGTCCGATCCCATTCGACGAGTTCGTTGCGAGCCAAGAGGCGCGGGACGAATCCTGGCGCCGGCGCTTCGCGATGGAGGAGGTCTTCGCGGCGGCGAAGCCCGGCCGCGGCCATCGCGCGCTGGCCTCGCTCTACCGCGCCGGCAAGATTCCTGCCGTCATCACCCAGAACATCGACAATCTGCACCAGGCCTCGGGCTTTGCGCCCGAACACGTGATTGAACTTCACGGAAATACCACTTATGCGCGCTGCATCGGATGCGGGCAGGCCTATCAGCTCGATTGGGTGAAGCGCCGTTTCGACGACGATGGCGCGGCGCCCAACTGCACCACGTGGACGAGCCGGTGAAGACCGCCACGATCTCCTTCGGCCAGATGATGCCGGATGACGAGATGCAGCGAGCAACCGCGCTGTCGCAAGCCTGCGATCTCTTCATCGCGATCGGTTCCTCGCTCGTGGTCTGGCCGGCCGCGGGCTTTCCGATGATGGCCAGGCGCGCAGGTGCACGTCTCGTGATCATCAATCGCGAGCCGACGGATCAGGATGACATCGCCGACCTCGTCATCCACCACGACATCGGCGAGACTCTCGGGCCCTTTGTCGGCAATTGAGGCATCAGTTTGATTCGCGGCTGTGCAAGCTGTTCATAGGTTCCGGCGAATCTCTTTTTTGTCTATGCGCCGCAACCGGGAGTGTTATCTTTTGAGTCGAAGATTCGCGTCGCGTCGAACCGAGAACAATCTCTCAAGACGCGTGATTCGAGCGCCGCCGATGTGGCGGGTAGCATGGCAGTGTGGGGTCCGGGGTTATGGGGTCGTCGGACGGATTTGAGTCCAAGAAGCTTGGAGTTCCCGGACAGGGCACTTCGCCCGGGCGATTGACGCCGGGCGAACACGGCGGTGCCGGCCGCGAGGGCGCGCTCAGTCCATTCAGCGGGCTTGGTGAGACCGGCGCCAACCTCGTCGAGGTCCGTGGCGTCATCAAATGGTTCGACGCCTCCAAGGGCTATGGCTTCATCGTTCCCGACAATGGCTGGCCGGACGTCCTCCTGCACGTCACCGTGCTTAGGCGCGACGGCTTCCAGACGGCTTATGAAGGCGCCCGTGTCGTCGTCGAATGCATCCAGCGCGCGAAGGGTTACCAAGCCTTCCGCGTCGTCTCGATGGACGAGTCGACCGCGATCCATCCGGCGCAAATGCTGCCGCCGCGCACCCATGTCACGGTGACCCCGACCAGCGGGCTGGAACGGGCCCAGGTCAAATGGTTCAACCGGCTGCGCGGCTTCGGCTTCCTGACCTGCGGCGAGGGCACGCCCGACATCTTCGTGCACATGGAGACGCTGCGCCGCTTCGGCATGACCGAGCTCAGGCCGGGCCAGTATGTCCTGGTGCGCTTCGGGCCCGGCTCCAAGGGCATGATGGCGGCCGAGATCCACCCGGAAACCGGATCGCCGGGATTGCAGTCGCACTAGCACTACTTTGGCAGATTGTGTTTTCGCCGCTGTTTTTCACGGATTTGCCTTCGGCAATATGGGCAATGCTGAGACGGCGGCCGAAGGATGAGATCGACGATGGCGTGACGTACGGCTGGCATGGTTGGCTGAGGCGGAGGCCCGTAGATTCTTTTTTTTCCGCCCCGCGTGTGCGAGGCGACGATGTTGCAGGAAGGCGTAGGCAATCATTGTCATCAGGGCGTGGCGATGAAGACCTTGCCATGATCGCCCTTCGAAGTGATCAAGTCCAAGTTCCTCCTTCAACTGCTGATGCGCCTGCTCACAAATCCACCGTGCCTTGATGGTGGCGGCCAGCGTGCGCAGATCCGTCGCCGCCGGAAGATTGGCCAGATAGTATTTCTTCTCCCCGGACGCACGTTGCTCGCCAATGAGCCAGGCTTCGTCGCCTGGGAGATGCTGCTGACCTTTATCCCATATCCGCTGCGGAGGGCCGTCGGCGGTCCGGACACGGACCGCAGCAAATTGGGCTTTAAGCCGACCTTTCGTCCCGCTACGCCAACTCACGGTTTTCCATTTGGCGCCGGCCAGCATTTGCTCGGCCGCAATTGATAAGATATCGGGCACGTGGTGCTTTCGTGGTTTGCCGCGGGCTTTGGTAATCGGCCAAATGAGCTTCACATCGACCGGATACACTTTCAGGTGCCGCGGGATTCCGACAGCCCAGACCAGCCCGCGCTCTGTTAGCCCTTGTCGAAACGGTGCGCTGAGGCCGTATCCTGCATCCGCCAGCACATATCCAAAGCGCACGTTGGCTGCTATCGCGCGGTCAATCTCGGCCAAAGCAATCTCCGGCTTGGACCGTGGCGTTCGATGTTCGACTGGCACGCGAGCGCGCTTCAAACGAGATTCGTCGCTTGTCCAACTGTCAGGCAGAAAGAGACGTAACGCGACCATCACGGGTACTTCGCCGCGCGCAAGCGTCAAAGACACCAGTGTTTGGCAATTTGCCGTTTTACCGAGAGCCGAGGCGTATTGAGCCGCAACACCGACCGAGCGCTCACCCTTCTTGGGAAGTGAGGTGTCATCAATAACCAGCACCGCATCCCTGCCGCCGACAAGTCGGTCCGCCTGGTTGAGCAACTCTGTCTCCAGCGGCGTCGCGTCCCAGACACCGTCCGCAATGAAATGGTGCAACTGGTCGTAGGTGCTGGTGGCAAGGCGTTCCGCCATCGGCTGAACGCTCTTACGATCGCCGGGACCGATCAATCCCGCAACATACAGAGGACACATCCGCTGCCGGGTCTTATGACCCAGTCGGTCCAAGAACGGCATCAGCCAGCGTTCGAGTTCGTCTTCCCATCCCGGCATGGTCAGCCCTCCAAGAGCCGACCACCCATGAATCATTGAAAAATTGATTCGGGAATCCTATAAAACGCGCCAAAATCAACAATCTGCCAAAGTAGTGCTAGGGTCCGGACTCAATTGATCCACCAAGTAACGGCGGCGACCAAGAGGATGGCCGAGAGGAAGTTGTCGGCTCGCTTGTCGTAGCGGGTCGCAATCCGCCTGAAGTCCTTGAGGCGGCAAAACATGCGTTCGATGAGATTGCGTCCTTTGTAGGCCTTCACGTCGTACCGGTGCGGATGCTTGCGAGTTGGGTTGGGCGGAATTACTGCCTTTGTTCCGCGCTCGGCCAACCACTCACGCAGGCTATTGGCGTCATAGGCCCTGTCAGCAAGCAATCGTCGAGCAGGAGAGACGGCAGGCAGCAGATCGCGCGCCGCCGTGAGGTCATGGCAGTTGCCAGGCGTGATCACGAAGGCGATCGGACGTCCATAATCCTCGGTCAGCGCGTGGATTTTGGTGGTGCGTCCGCCTCGCGAGCGGCCGACCGCCTGCTGGAAGTCCCCCCTTTTGCGCCCGCCGCCGAGCGGTGGGCTTTGATGTGGGTCGCGTCGATGGACATTGTCCCGACCCGGCCGGTTGAGCCAGTCAAGGCGTAGAAAATATTGCCCCACACGCCTTGGCGGCTCCAGCGATTGAAGCGGTTATAGATGGTCGTGTAGGGGCCGTAATCTGCCGGGCAGTCTCGCCAGCGTGCGCCCGATCGCAGCATGTGGAGGATCCCGCTGATCACGCGTCGGTCATCCACGCGATGGGCGCCGCGCCGCCCACGTGGCAACAGCGGTTCAATCCGCTTCCACTCCGCCTCACTCAGCCAATATAGCTTTTGCCCCATCAAGCCCCCCTTCGACTCGGAGGTCTTGAATCACAACTCCGCCTCAGCGGGAATCCCTATTGAGTACAGACCCTAAAGGCTCCAGTTCCCGCAATCGTGAGCAGAGGCGTGCCGGCTGGCCGGCGCGCCTCTTTCCTTTCCGGCGGTCGCCGCGTAAGGACTGGCCAAGTCCCACGCCTTGAGAGCTCCCATGAACTTTGATCGAAAGGCCGTCTGGTCCGTTGCGAAGGGCTGGCTTGGCGCCATCCTCGTCATCACCGGCTTGGCCGTCGCGAGCGCACCTGTCGGCGCCGCCAGCTTCCAGCCGCTCGAGATCGTCACCAAGAACGGCGTGCAGGTGTTCTCGGTGGAAATGGCAACGACCGAGGAGGAGAAGCAGACCGGCCTGATGTATCGCAAGGAATTGGCCGACGGCAAAGGCATGCTGTTCGACTTCAATCCCGAGCAGGAAGTGTCGATGTGGATGAAGAACACCTACGTCTCGCTCGACATGATCTTCATCCGCGCCGACGGCCGCATCCTGCGCATCGCCGAGAACACCGAGCCGTTGTCGACGAAAATCATCTCGTCCCGGGGGCCCGCCCGGGCGGTGCTGGAGGTGGTGGCGGGAACGGCGCAAAAGTACGGCATCCGCCCTGGTGATCGCGTCGGCCACCCTCTGTTCGGCAGCAAATAAGGCGGGCAGGCCCCGGGCGCTTGCCGGCCTTGCGGGCGGCTTTGGAAGCTTGCTGGCGCCTTGGGAAGCTTGCTGGCGCCTTGGGAAGCGTGTATCGACAGGGCTTGCCGGACATTCGGGGTATAGCGCAGCCTGGTAGCGCGGCAGTTTTGGGTACTGCAGGTCGTTGGTTCGAATCCAGCTGCCCCGACCAGTCCCTAGGTTGAGCGCCACGTCCGTTCCTCGGAGGCGCACATCCTCAAGACAGCATCCAACCGACGATGCGCCAGGCGATCCAGGCGAGAGCGCAGATCCACCCCAGCATCACCAATCCGGCCACGCCTATCCCGCAGATGGCGAACAGGGAGCTTCCAGCCTCCGGCGTGTCGGTCACATTCTCCTGGATCTCGATCTGACCCACCGCCTCGCTCCCACTTGTGGGTTGCTGGTGATGGATCTCTGCTGGTTCGCGAAAATTCACGGCCGCGCTCCGGCTCGAGTGGATTTGGGCATGCGGGAAAAAGTGGCAACTCGTATCTCGGGGATAGGTTGCGAGGTGAGGGCCAGAAAGGCGCCCGCCCGGGATTTTTCACGTCCTGCCGTCCGCTTCGCGCGGCATCAGCAAAGCCGCATCGAACCTTTGCGCGTCGCCATAGACATATCTGCATTGGGGATTTCAGCGCCCAATGTCTAAACGGACGCCGCCAAGCGATGATATTCCGCTTGCGCGGCGTTGCGCTTTTCCGGCCGCGCTGGTCAGCTCGACGCGTGCCAGCCGGGCGGAAACGGGACGAAGGACCAGACCGCCTGGTTGTCGTTGGCGGCTTGCGGCGGCTCCTGTGACGGCGTTCTCACGATCGGCGCGGGCGCCATTCGCAACGCGAGGCGCAGGCGTGCACATTGCAATTTCATTGTCGTTGTTCCCCGCAAATCAACTTTTTTTGCAAACGTCCGATTGCTGGCAAAGCCCGACGTCAGCTCGAAAATCACCGTGCGCTGAAATAGCGCGCTCGTTCTCAAATCACGTATATTCTAGAAAAGCCGGCGCCGGCTTTCAACCGATCGCGCCGATCCATCCCAAGAAGTAAGGTTGATCGGTTAGGTTAAAGGCGAGCGGCTGTTGCGGCCGCTTGGGTGGCTGTTATCAGCTCGGACCCGGCTCGCGATGGGCCGCCCTTCTGTGCGACCACAGATCATGGTTCGTCGCAGCGCGCGTATCAGTTGAGTTCTGCGCCAGCGAGTTCTGTCCCATGTCTTTTGATCTTGACCTCAAGACCGTCGGCCCGCAGTCGAGCTGGACGGAGATCTGGCACCTCTGGACCGTGATCGTGCCGCGCCGCTCCATCAATGGGCAGTTCGTTGTCGGCAAGGTCTGGCGCCGCCACGACGGCCGCGAATGGATCTACAAGAAATTCACGGAGTTCGACGGCGAAGAGGCGGCGTAGGGGCCGCCTCTCTCAGGCCGCCTTCGCCTCTGCGGCCGGCTTGGCCGGTGGCGGCTTCAGCGGCTTGTCCTGCTTCTTCGACCACGAGATGTAATAGGCCACCGTCGTCATGATCGCGATCCCGGCGATGCTGACGAAAATCTGCGCGAGCAGCGAGCCCGAACTCATCGACAGCTCGAAATGGCCGACGAAGGACAGGAACACGCCGACGCAGAACACGGCGAGCGACTGCTGGCCGCACACGATCAAGGGGTCGAACACCCTCCACTCCAGTCCCGGCCACTCCTTCGGCACGAAGCGGATCACCAGGATCACGATCACCACGAAATGGAGGAAGCGGTACGGTGCAAGATTGGTCTTGTCGTTGGGGTTGAAGGCCGCGAACAGCCATTCCGGGAGCATGCCGCCAAGAGCGGGGAAGCGGCCGGCCATGGTCATGACCAGCGCGAACAAGAGATAGCCGAGGCAGGCCCACAGGGTGATTGGCGAATTGATCAGCGCCATCGAGCGCCGGGCCCCGCCCATCGCGCACCAGGCGCCGAACACGAACAGCACCTGCCAGCAATAGGGGTTGAAGTACCACTGGCCGGCCGGATAGGCGTTCAGATTCCAGCCGAAGTGGCGCGCGGCGAGCCACAGCACGATCGACAGCGCCATCGTCAGGTCGGGCTTGCGCAGCATGAACCACAGCACCGGCGGAAACAGGCCCATCAGCACGATGTAGAGCGGCAGCACGTCGAGATTGAGCGGCTTGAAGCGCAGGAACAGGCCCTGGCGCAGCGTCTCGGTGGCATTGTCGACGAGGCCGGCGACGTTGAACTCGTTGATCATCTCGGAATCGCCGAAGCGCAGCGCGAGATAGCTGATCGAGGCGATGTAGATCACGAACAGGATGATGTGGGCGACATAAAGCTGCCAGACCCGCTTGGTCAGCCGCGTGGCGCCGACGACGAAGCCGCGCTCCAGCATCATCCGCGCGTAGACGAAGGAGGCGGTATAGCCGGAGATGAAGACGAACAGATCGGCCGCGTCGGAAAAGCCGTAGTTGCGGGTCGTGATCCAGTTCACGACATTGTCGGGGATATGGTCGAGAAAGATCGCCCAGTTCGCGACACCGCGAAACAGGTCGAGCCTGAGATCACGGCCCTTTTCAGGGAGCGTGGCGTTGATGTTCAGGAAGGCCATGCGACGGGAGCTTTCGAAGGGGACGGATACGCTGGTGTCGGCGAGGCGGTGCCGCCGGGCGGGATGCCGGCGCCGGAGGCGGGTACGCAATTGTCACGGTGCAGCATAATGACTATACCGTTGGTGAGGGTGCCGGGGAGCCGGAATCACCGATCAGTTCCCGATCGGTGTCTCTATACTATCCCCGAGATTTCCACCAACTGCCACCGTGACGCATCGAAATCGAACGAAAAGACGAAGAGGCCCGGACCAGCCATGACCGCACGCATTTTCAAGCCCGCCAAGAACGCGATGCAATCCGGCCGGTCGAAGACGAAGGAATGGCAGCTCGACTATGAGCCGGAGCAGCCGCGCTCGGTCGAGCCGCTGATGGGTTGGACCTCGTCGAGCGACATGAAGCAGCAGATCACGCTGCGCTTCCACTCCAAGGAACAGGCTATCGCCTATTGCGAGCGCAAGGGCATCGCCTACCAGGTGGTCGAGCCGCAGGAGTCGATCCGCCGGCCGGTTGCCTATGCCGACAATTTCTCGTTCCGTCGCGGCGAGCCCTGGACGCATTGAGGGGCGGGCGGCCGCCGGCGGGACAAGCCCGGCTTGATGGCGGAGAGGCATTCCGCCCGTACGTGACAACGTCACATCGGTGGCCAGCACCCCTTGGCATCAATTCCGCTGCGTGCTTCGCTGGGGCCATGACGAGCTCATGGCGAGGCGGGGTATGGCGGGGCGTGACCAGCTCGACGGCGTCGATCTGAAGATACTATCCGAACTGCAGCAGGACGGGCGGGTGCGCAACAACGAGCTGGCACTGCGGGTCGGCGTGTCGGCGCCGAACTGCCTGCGGCGGCTGAAATCGCTGTTCAGCCGGGGCGTCATCCGGGCGGTGCGCGCCGTCATCGACGAGCGGTTGCTCGGCTATGAGGTGGTGTCGTTCGTCTCGATCCAGCTCGGCAGTCAGGCCCAGCCGGTGCTGGAGACGTTCGAGAGCTCGATCGCCGCGATCCCGCGCATCCAGCAGTGCTGGCGGATTTCGGGCGACACCGACTATCTCTTGAAATGCGTCGCGCCCAGCGTCGAGAGCATGCGCCAGCAGCTCCTGCATTTCGCCGCGATGCCGAACGTGAAGAACGTCCGCAGCTTCCCCGTGCTGGGCGTCGCGAAGGATGTGCCGCTGCCGTTGCAGGAAGTCGCGGTGGCGGCGCCGGCGGGATAGGGATCTCGAGACATCCGTACGGACCGCTCGGCATTTCACGCAATCCGAATTATTGTGCATGAGTTAGTCACCTAACTGTGACATGTGATTTGCGAAGCCCTGCAATGCGCTGAGCCGTGATTGTCGGGTCCCTGGGCCGGCCTAGATCCAAGGCGTGAACCTCCGCGTGCCTGGCATGCCGAGGACTTTTTTGTGGGACCCTGAAGCAGGAAAAGACACCATGACATCGATTTCGAGGGCGTTCGTCGCATCGGCCGCGACGCTGTTTGCATCTGCGTTTCTCATGATGACCGCCCCCGCAGCACAGGCCGAAGAATACTGCATCACCAACGGTGCTCAGGCGGCGCATGGCTGCGGCTATCCGACGATGGAAGCATGCCGGGCAGCGGCCGGCGGCATCGGCGGCATCTGCTCGCAGAGCGGCGCCTCCAAGACCTCGAACGACGCGTTCGCCTTGCAGCCGAAGCAGACTCAGTCGCGCAAGCTTCGGTCGGGTGGGCAGACCAATTCGAACTGACGCCTGAAATCTTGTCGAGCCCTGAAATGTCGCGGCCTCCGAGGCATCGCGGGGGCCGCAACTTTTTGACGTCGCGCGCCTGCGCGCCTCACCGATACCGGCCGCGAAATTCGCGCGGGCTTGTGCCGGTCCAGCTCCGGAAGGCGCGCGAAAAACTCTTCTCGTTGCGGAAGCCGGCGATCTCCGCGATGCGCTTGATCGGGGTGCGGCCGCGCATCAGCTCCTGTTTTGCCAGTTCGAATTTTGCTTCTTCCTTGAGGTCGCGCAGCGAGGTGGACTCCTCGCGCAGGCGGCGATGCATGGTGCGGGTGGAGAGCGCGAGCTCGCTCGCCACGTCCTCGGCGCCGAGGATCCGTCCACGCGCATTGCGCAGCACGCGGCGGACACGCTCGACCAGCAGCCGGTCCCGCCGGTAGGGCAGCACGGTCAGCCTGAGCGCGCCCTCGAGCATGTTGTCGAGATCGGTGGCGCTGCGCGTGAGCGGCAGCGATAGATAGTGCTTGTCGAAGACGATGCGGGCATGGGCCGCGTCGAAGCGGACGTTCCTGCAAAAGATGGTCGGATAGACCGAGACGTGGCCGGGCTCGGGGTAGGGGAATTCAGCCGCGCGGAGCGCGATCTGGGAGTCGACGGCCCAACACGAGAAGCCGAGCACGTAGCGGAAAAGGGTGACCAGGCAGAACTCGCGCAACGGCCCGAGGTCGCGCAGCTCACGGATCGAAACGATTGCGGTCTCTTCGCCAACCTCGAGATCGAGCAGCACGTCATCGGTGACCAGGCGGTGATGCCTGCACCAGCGCTTCAGCGCGACCTCCAGCGTCGGCGCGGTGATGGAGGCGCGGCACAGCATGCCATAGGTGCCCCAGGGCAGCCGGCGGGAAAACCAGCCGAGCGCCTCGTCGTCGAGCTCGCGCATGGCGTGGCCTGCCAGCGCCTCGAACTGGGCCGCGGTGACCCTCCCATCCGGAGAATTAAGAAGGTCCGGCGGGACTTGACCCCGGCTCAGCGCCTCCGCGGGATCGCGGCCGTATCGTTCATAGGCGGCGACCACGCCGCGGACGAAGGCGGCGGGAGTCACGGCGCGGCGCGGGACCGCGGTGGCGGCTTGAAACGGCATCGGAATTCCCTCAGGAAAATCCTCGCCAAGTTTGGCGGAAAATGCAACCTTTTCGACTGCAAGAGGGCCCGGACCGGGCTAGGTTCGGACCCCAAAACACGGAGGAATCGCCTTGAACATTCCGAGCATCGATTTCGATCTAGGCGAAGACATCAGCCTGCTGCGCGACACGGTTCGCTCCTTCGTGGAGGCGGAGATCACCCCGCGCGCCACGGAGATCGAGAAAGCCAACCTGTTCCCAGCAGACCTCTGGAAGCGCCTTGGCGACCTTGGCCTGCTCGGCATGACCGCGCCGGAGCAATATGGCGGGTCCAACATGGGCTACCTCGCCCATATTGTCGCCATGGAGGAGATTTCGCGCGGCTCGGCTGCCGTGGGGCTGTCCTACGGCGCCCATTCCAATCTCTGCGTCAACCAGATCCGTCGCAATGGCAACGACGCGCAGCGGCAGCGCTATCTGCCCAAGCTGATTTCCGGCGAGTATGTCGGCGCGCTCGCGATGTCCGAGCCCGGTGCCGGCTCCGACGTCGTCTCGATGAAGCTGCGCGCCGACAAGCGCGGCGACCGCTACGTGCTCAACGGCTCGAAGATGTGGATCACCAATGGCGGCGACGCCGACGTACTCGTCGTCTATGCGAAGACCGATCCGGAGGCGGGCCCGCGCGGCATGACGGCCTTCCTGATCGAGAAGGGCTTTAAAGGCTTCACCCACGGTCAACATCTCGACAAGCTCGGCATGCGCGGCTCCAACACCTATCCTCTGTTCTTCGACGAATGCGAGGTGCCAGAGGAGAACGTGCTCGGCAAGGTGGGCGAGGGCGTCAAGGTGCTGATGTCCGGCCTCGACTATGAGCGCGCGGTGCTCTCGGGCGGCCCGCTCGGGATCATGGCGGCCTGCATGGATGCCGTCGTGCCCTACATGCACGAGCGCAAGCAGTTCGGCCAGCCGATCGGCGACTTCCAGCTGATGCAGGGCAAGCTCGCCGACATGTATTCGACCTGGCAAGCCACACGCGCCTATGTTTATGCGGTGGGGCGCGCCTGCGACCGCGCCGATCACGCGCGCACCCTGCGCAAGGATGCGGCGGCCGCGATCCTCTATTCGGCGGAGAAGGCGACGTGGATGGCGGGCGAGGCGATCCAGGCGCTCGGCGGGGTCGGCTACACCAGCGAATTCCCCGTGGGGCGTCTCTGGCGCGACGCGAAACTCTACGAGATCGGCGCCGGTACGTCCGAGGTGCGCCGCATGCTGATCGGCCGCGAGCTGATGGCCGAGACGGCTTAACGTTCACCTCATTGGAATCATCATGCCGCTCCATTCCAGCATCGATCCGTCTTCGTCAGACTTTGCACGTAACGCAGAGGCCATGCGCGCGCTCGTCGCGGATTTGCGCGAGAAGCTGAGCCAGGTCGCCGGCGGCGGTGGTGAGGCCTCGCGCAACCGCCACACCGCGCGGGGCAAGATGCTGGCGCGCCAGCGCGTCGATCTCTTGGTCGATCCCGGCACCTCGTTCCTGGAGCTGTCGCCGCTCGCGGCCTACGGCCTCTATGGCGGCGACGTGCATTCGGCGAGCGTCATCACGGGGGTCGGGCGCATTTCAGGGCGCGAATGCGTGATCGTCGCCAACGATGCCACCATCAAGGGCGGCACCTATTATCCGATGACGGTGAAGAAGCATCTGCGCGCCCAGGATATCGCGCGACAGAACAATCTTCCCTGCGTCTACATGGTCGATTCCGGCGGCGCCTTCCTGCCGCTCCAGGACGAGATCTTCCCGGACGAGCGGCATTTCGGCCGCATCTTCTACAACCAGGCGCAGATGTCCTCGCAGGGCATTCCGCAGATCGCGATCGTCATGGGCTCCTGCACTGCCGGCGGCGCCTATGTTCCCGCGATGTCGGACGAGAGCATCATCGTGCGCAATCAGGGCACCATCTTCCTCGGCGGCCCGCCGCTGGTGAAGGCCGCGACCGGCGAGGTCGTCAGCGCGGAGGAGCTCGGTGGCGCAGACGTGCATTCGCGGCAATCGGGCGTGACCGATCATTACGCTCAGAACGATGCCCATGCGATCGGCATCGCCCGGTGCATCGTCGGCACGCTCAAGCCTTCCGCGCGGCCGAACCTCAACATGCACCCGCCGCGTGAGCCGCTGTTTGCCGCTGAAGAGATTTATGGCGTGGTGCCCGTGGACGGCAGAAAGCCATTCGACGTGCGCGACATCATCGCCCGCATCGTCGACGGCTCCGAGTTCGACGAGTTCAAGAAACTCTACGGCACGACGCTGGTGTGCGGCTTCGCCCATATCTGGGGGTTTCCTGTCGGCATCATCGCCAACAACGGCATCCTGTTCAGCGAGAGCTCGCTGAAGGGCGCGCATTTCATCGAGCTGTGCTGCCAGCGCGGCATTCCGCTGGTGTTCCTGCAGAACATCACGGGCTTCATGGTCGGCAAGAAATACGAGGCTGGCGGCATCGCACGTGACGGCGCCAAGCTGGTCACGGCAGTTGCGACCGCCTCGGTGCCGAAATTCACCGTCGTGATCGGCGGCTCCTACGGCGCCGGCAATTACGGCATGTGCGGCCGCGCCTACTCGCCGCGCTTCCTCTGGATGTGGCCGAATGCGCGCATCTCGGTGATGGGCGGCGAGCAGGCCTCGATGGTGCTGAGCCAGGTGCGGCGCGACAACATCGAGGCCAAGGGCGATAGCTGGTCCAGGGAAGAGGAAGATAAATTCCGCGAGCCCATCCGCGCGCAATATGAGAGCCAGGGGCACCCGTATTACGCGACCGCGCGTCTGTGGGACGACGGCATCATCGACCCGGCCGACACGCGCCTCGTGCTCGGGCTCGGCCTCTCGGCGTCGTCGAATGCGCCGATCGAGCCGACGAAATTCGGCCTGTTCAGGATGTGATGTGATGGACCGCTCGAAGCTCTACCGGCCATTTCGCACGCTCCTGATCGCCAACCGCGGCGAGATCGCCTGCCGCGTCATCCGCACCGCACGCGCCATGGGCCTGCGCACGGTCGCCCTCTATTCGGAGGCCGACCGCGACGCGATGCATGTCGCGCTCGCCGACGAAGCCGTGCTGCTCGGGCCGGCACGCGCGCGCGACAGCTACCTCAACGTCGAGCGGCTGATCGAGGCCGCGCGCAAGACCGGCGCGGAAGCTGTGCATCCCGGCTACGGCTTCCTGTCGGAGAATGCCGAGTTTGCGCGGGCCTGCCTCGATGCGGGGCTCGTCTTCGTCGGCCCGACCGCCGGGATGATGACGGCAATGGGCTCGAAGTCCGGTTCCAAGGAGCTGATGGAGAAGGCCGGCGTGCCGTTGGTGCCCGGCTATCATGGTGAGGCCCAGGACGAGGCGACGCTGTCGAAGGCGGCCGAGAAGATCGGCTTTCCCGTCCTGGTGAAGGCCTCCGCCGGCGGTGGCGGCCGCGGCATGCGGATCGTGCGTTCGGCGGCCGAGCTCGGGGTTGCGATCGTCAGCGCCAAGCGCGAGGCCCTGGCCGCGTTCGGCGATGATCGCATGCTGATCGAAAAGTATGTCGACAATCCCCGGCATATCGAGGTGCAAGTGATCGGCGACAGCCACGGCAATCTCTTGTCGCTGTTCGAGCGCGAATGCACGTTGCAGCGCCGGCACCAGAAGGTGATCGAGGAGGCGCCGTCGCCGACGCTCAACGCCGCGCAACGCGAGACGGTCTGCGCCGCCGCCCGAAAGGCGGCGGGCGCGGTCAACTATGTCGGCGCCGGCACCATCGAGTTCGTCTCCGACGGCAAGGACGTGTTCTTCATCGAGATGAACACGCGTCTGCAGGTCGAGCATCCCGTGACCGAGCTGATCACCGGGATCGACCTCGTCGAATGGCAGCTGCGGGTCGCCTTCGGCGAGGCGCTGCCGCTCAAGCAAGACCAGATCCGGCTCAACGGCCATGCGGTCGAAGCGCGCGTCTATGCCGAGAACCCGACCAAGAACTTCATGCCGTCGGTCGGCAGGATCTCGACCTGGCGGCTGCCGGCGGAGACCGGGGGCTTGCGCATCGACGCCGGCTATCGCGAAGGCGATGCGGTCTCGCCGTACTATGACGCCATGCTGGCCAAGATGATCGCCTGGGGACCGACGCGGGACGTGGCGATCGAGCGGCTGAACCGCGGGCTGGAAGAGACCGACGTTCGCGGCATCGTCACCAACATCTCGTTCCTGTCGGCACTGATGACGCATCCGAAGGTGTGGACGAATGCGGTCGACACCGGCTTCATCGAGCGCGAGCTGGCGGTGTTGACGCAGGCTGCGCCGGCGCCCGGAGAGCTCGAGCTCTGCGCCGCGGTGGCCGCTGTCGTCAACGAGGAGCAGCAGGCCGCGCGTGCGCAGGCAAATTCACCCTGGCAGACCTTCGGCTGGCAGCCGGTCGGCCGACGCCAGCGCAGCTTTGCCTTCCGTGTCGGGCATGGTGTTGGTCATGGGCCGGAGCAGAAGATCTCGCTGAACTACGGCAGTGGCCCCTCGACGCTGCTGATCGGCGAACGCGAGCTCGCCTTCACGATCGCGGCGAAGGACGGTGGCTTCGATCTCACGCTCGACGGCGTCAAATCGTCCGTCGCTGCCGTGATCGACGGCCATGAATTGTATCTGCGCACCCGCAACGGCCGGTTCGACCTGCACTGGGTCGATCCGTTCGGCGGCGAGAGCGAGGAGCATGTCGGCGAAGACAAGATCGCGGCACCCTTGCCGGGCACGGTCGTCGCCGTGCTCGCCGAGGAAGGCGCCAAGCTCGACAAGGGCGCGCCGATCCTGACCCTCGAAGTGATGAAGATGGAGCAGACGCTGCGGGCGCCCTATGCGGGTGTGCTGAAGTCCATCAAGTGCAAGGTCGGCGATATCGTGCAGGAGGGCGTCGAACTCGCCGTGGTCGAGCCGGCAGGAGAGTGACATGAGCGATCCCGTCCGCATCATCGAGATGGGGCCGCGCGATGGCCTCCAGAACGAGAAGACATCAGTCAGTGTCGAGGCCCGCATCGCCTTCATCGAGGCGCTGGTTGCGGCCGGCCTCGATACGGTCGAGGTCGGCGCCTTCGTCTCGCCCAAGGCGATCCCGCAGATGGCAAGCTCGGATGCCGTGCTGCGCGGCGTCGCGCATGTGAAGGGCGCCGAATTCCACGTGCTGGTGCCGAACGAGAAGGGCTATGACGCCGCACGCGCCGCGGGCGCGAAAGTCGTCTCCGTGTTCGCGGCGGCCTCGGAAGGCTTCTCGCGCGCCAACATCAACTGTACGATTGCGGAGTCCATCGGGCGGTTCAAGCCTGTGCTGGCGCGCGCCAAGGCGGACGGCGTCAAGGTGCGCGGCTATATCTCCTGCGTGCTGGGCTGTCCGTTCGACGGCGAGATCAAGCCGAAGGCGGTCGCCGACCTCGCGAGCACGCTGTTCGAGCTCGGCTGCTACGAGATCTCGCTCGGCGACACCATCGGCGTCGGTACGCCCAGCAAGGCAAAAGAGATGCTGCGCGCGGTCAGCGCCAACATTCCCGTCGGCAAGCTCGCGATGCATTTCCACGACACCTACGGGCAGGCGCTCGCCAATCTCTATGCCGGGATGGAGGAGGGCGTCCGCGTCGTCGACGCTGCCGCCGGCGGCCTCGGCGGCTGTCCCTATGCGCCGGGCGCGACTGGCAACGTCGCGACCGAGGATGTCGTTTACATGCTCAAGGGCATGGGCATCAGGACCGGCGTCGATATGGACCGGCTGCTGGCGGCGACCAACGCGATGAGCGGCGTGCTCGGCAAGCCGCCCGCAAGCCGCGTGGCGTCCGCGCTGAATGCGAAGAAGAGGCGAGCGGTCTCCTAGTTCTCCGTCATTGCGAGCCAACGGGTCCGCGCGAGCGCGGCCCGATGACAGGCTCCGCGAGGCAATCCAGAATCCCTCCGCGGAGCAACCCTGGATTGCTTCGTCGCAAGCGCTCCTCGCAATGACGACTGAGAGAGCTTTCGTCAGGCCGCCTTCAGCCCGACATCCGGCAGGCGCGGACGGTTCTTGAGCGCCTTGGCCATCATGGTCTCGACCTCGGCCTTCTCGTGCGGCAGCAGCGCCAGGCGCGGCGGGCGGGTCAGCGCGGTGCCACGGCCCATGATGTGCTCGCACAGCTTGATGCACTGGACGAGGTCCGGGCGGGCATCGAGATGCAGGAGCGGCATGAACCATTCGTAGAGCGGCATCGCCTCGGCAAAGCGGCCGGCCTTGGCGAGACGGAACAGCGTCTCGCCCTCGCGCGGGAACGCGTTCGACATGCCGGAGACCCAGCCCACGGCACCCATCGCGACGCTCTCGACGATGACGTCGTCGAGGCCCGCGAACAGCACGAAGCGGTCGCCGACCATGTTGCGGGTGTCGATGAAGCGGCGCGTGTCGCCGGAGGAATCCTTGAAGCAGACGACGGTTTCGACGTCGGCGAGCGAGGCCAGGATGTCCGGCGTGACGTCGTTCTTGTAGATCGGCGGATTGTTGTAGAGCATTACCGGCAGGTCAGTCGCGCTGGCGACGGCGCGGAAATGCGCGGCGGTCTCGTGCGGCTTGGAGGAGTAGACCAGGGCCGGCATCACCATCACGCCGTCGATGCCGACACGTGCGGCTTCCTTGGCGGTCTCGACTGCGAAGGCCGTGGTGAATTCGGCGATGCCGCACAGCACGGGCACGCGGCCGGCCGCGACCGACTTCGCCGCCTCCATGATCGCGACCTTCTCCTTGCGCTCCAGCGAGGTGTTCTCGCCGACCGAGCCGCAGACGATCAGGCCGGAGACGCCGTCGCGGATCAGGCCGTCCATGACCTTGGCGGTCGCCTCGATATTGAGCGACAGGTCGTCGTTGAATTGCGTGGTAACGGCCGGGAAGACCCCTTCCCAGGAGATGCGTGGGCTCATTGTTTGGCTCCGATTGAAATTGTGCCGGCGGATCATTCGATCCGCCGGGCATTGACGTGAGGGAGGTGGACGAGGTCAGAGCGTCGCGCCGACCTTGCGCAGCTCGGCGAGCACGGGGGCTTTCGGCAGCCAAATCTTGTCGAACTCGGCGATGACGGCCTCGGTGTCCTTGGCGTCGACCTGGCGGATCGGGATCGGCGCGTTCTTGAAGCTCTCGATCAGCGCCGGCTCGTTGCCGGCGAGCTCGTCGATCTGCGCATCAAGCGTCGTCTTGATCGTCTTGGTGATCAGCTCGCGGTCGGCGGCGGGGAGCGATTGCCAGACGCGGCCCGAGACGACGGCGGCCATCGGCATGAAGACGGCATTCATCTGCAGGATCACCTTCGACACCTTGTCGAAACGCTGATTCCAGGAGAACTCGAGATCGGCTTCGAGGCCGTCGACCTGGCCGTTGGCCATGGCGTCGAACACTTGCGGCGTCGGGATCGGCGTCGGTGCTGCGCCCAGCGAGGAGTAGAAATCGCGATAGACCGGCGTCGGATTGATGCGCAGCTTCATGCCCTTGATGTCGGCGAGCGAATTCAGGTCCTTGGAGGAGAACACGGCGCGCATGCCGGTGATGCCCCAGCCGAGCCCGATGGTCCCGGTCTCCTGCGGCAGCACGTCGAACAGCTTCACCGCCGCTGGATGGCGCACGAACTTTGCGACCGAAGGCGTCGAGCGGACGATGTAGGGCGCATTGATCGCGGCGATGTGCGGCACGCGCGAGCCGAGCTCGGCGGCCTGGATGAAGCCCATGTCGAGCGCGCCGGACTGCAATTGCTGCATCATCGCGGTTTCGTTGCCGAGCTGGCCGGAGTGGAACACGGTCACGGTCAGACGGCCGTTGGTCGCGGCCTTGAGATCCTCGCCGAATTTGAGCGCGGCCTTGTTCCAGGAATGCCCGTTCGGCGTGATCAGGCCGAGGCGGAATTCCTTGGCCTGGGCGAGCGCCAGCGATGGCGCGAACACCGAGGCGGCGGCACTGGCGGCGAGAAAGCGGCGGCGTGAAAGCGGCATGGTCGGGCTCCTTTCGGATGGGCCTATTTGACGAGGATCAGCGAGAGCGACGGGTAGAGCGAGAGCAGCACCAGCAGGAGGCAGGAGATGACGAAGAACGGCAGCGTCACCATGAACATCTTGCCGGGCTTGGCGCCGGTGACGGCGGCCGCGACGAAGAAGCAGAGCCCGACCGGCGGCGACAAAAGGCCGAGCACGAGGTTGATCACCACCACGACTCCGAACTGCCGGGGGTCGATGTGATAGATCTCGGTTGCGACCGGCAGCAGGATCGGCACCGTCATGATCAGGCCGGGAATGCCGTCGATGACCGTGCCGATGATCAGCAGGATGACGTTGCAGATCAGCATGAAGCTGATCGGGCCCTTGGCGGCGGACTGGATCCACCCGGCGGTCTCCTGCGGCACCTTGCCGAAGATCAGCACCCAGGAGAACACGGCGGCGGCAGCGACCAGGAACAGCACGATCGCCGAATAGATCGCGCTGCGCAGCATCATCTGCGGCAGCTGGGAGAACTTGAACTCCCTGGTCCAGTATTTTCCAACGAGCGCTGCGGCGACCGCGCCGACGGCTGCAGACTCCGTGGCGTTGGCGAGGCCACCGAGAATGGTGCCGACGATGACGATCGGGATCAGCAGCGTCGGCGAGGTCCGCAGGATCGTCATGACGCGCTGGCGTGGCGTCTGATAGTCCGCGCGGGGGTAGTTGTACATGTACCCCATCAGCGCGATGACGAGGCAGAACATCACCGTGAGAATGACGCCCGGCACGATGCCGGCGATCAGCATGTCGCTGACCGAGACTTGCGCCAGCACGCTGTAGACCACGAACATCACCGAGGGCGGGATGATCGGGCCGAGCATCCCGCCATAGGCGGTGAGGCCCGCCGCGAAGGTCTTGTCGTAGCCCTTCTTCTCCATCTCCGGCACCATGATCTGGGCCATGATCGCGACCTGCGCGGTTGCGGAGCCCAGGATGGAGGAGATGAACATGTTGGCGAGGATGTTGACGTAGGCGAGCCCGCCCTTGAGCGAGCCGACGAAGGCCATCGCCATGTCGACGATGCGCCTCGTGATGCCGCCGCCGTTCATGATCTCGCCGATCAGGATGAACAGCGGAATGGCGATCAGGCCATAACTGTCGACGCCGCCGAACAGCTGGAGCGGATAGGACTGGAACAGCACCGGGTTGCCCGACGCTGCGATGTAGACCAGGCCGGCGAGGCACAGGCAGAGCCCGATCGGCACGCCGACAAGCATGAACGCCATGAAAGCTGCTGACGTGATCATCAGTTGACCCCATCCAGCTCGGAGAGCTGGAAGCCCTTTGGCGGCGTACGCGGGACCAGCTCGAGATCTTCCAGCAGATTGGCGAGGCCGTGAATGGTCATCGACACCGCGAAGATCGGCAGCGTCAGATACAGCACCCAGGTCGGCCAGTTCAGCGTCTGGGTGTGCTCGGTGTAGAGGAAGTTGAATGTCGCGGCCGCGAGCTTGCGCCCATCGAAGCCGGCGCGGGCAAGCCCGACCGGATCCATCCAGAGCACGCAGGTCACGATCAGAGCGAGGCCGAACACGACGACGAGGCCGGTCGAGGTCACCTTGGCGACCTTCTGGTGCTGCGGCGAAAGACGCTCCGTCAGCATGGTCACCGCGAAATCGAGCCGCAGCCGCGTCATCGCGGAGGCGCCGATGAAGGTCAGCCAGACCACGCAATAGACCGCGGATTCATCAATCCAGTAGATGGGAAAGTGCGAGTAGCGGGTGACGACGTTCACCAGGATCAATCCGGTGAGCAGGTACATCAGGCCCATCAGCGCCAGACGCTCGAAGGCGAGCAAGGCGCTCGACATCCGGACGATCGTCCGCCGGAGGCTGAGCGCGCGCGTGGCCGGCATGGTCTGCTCGATCATGAAAGAGGCCCCAACCCCCGAAAGATTTGTCGTGCGATCGCCGAATGTATAATTTATACATTTTGGGAGTCAAACGGAGTTTGCGGTCATTTTGACGGCAGGGCGCGCTCATGCTGGGCACTTCTCTTTTGTGGAGTGCTTGGCTTTTGCCGGACGTCTCAACATGCAAGACAGGGACCGCGTCGACCGAACGAGTCGAGAAGGACAACAGACGATCAGATGAGACAGCCTCTGAAGCATCGCACCTTGTCGGCTGCGATCGTCGACCAACTCCGGCAGGCGATCCTCGACGGCACCTATCCGGCCGGATCGCAACTGCGCCAGGACGCGCTCGGCGAGGCCTATGGCGTCAGCCGCATTCCCGTCCGCGAGGCGCTATTCCAGCTCGAGGCGGAAGGCCTGGTGCGGATCGTTCCGCAGAAGGGCGCCATCGTCTCGGAGCTGTCGCTGGACGAGATCAACGACGTCTTCGACCTGCGCCGAATCCTGGAGCCGCGATTGCTCGCACAGTCGGCGCCGCGTTTCACCGCGGAGGATTTCGAGGAGCTCGACGACATCCATAGGCGGTTCGAGAAGGCGATCAAGGCGAGGAACGTCAGCGAGTGGGGCCAGCTCAACGCCGACTTCCACATGGCGCTCTACGTGCACGCACCGCAGCCGCGCACGCGCGCAATCGTGCTGTCGCTGCTCCAGACCAGCGACCGTTACACGCGTCTGCAGCTCTCCAACACCAAGGCGATGGGCATTGCCGAAAAGGAGCACGCCCAGCTGATCGCGCTCTGCCGCGCGCAAAAGGTCGAGGAGGCGTGCCGGTTTCTGGAGCGGCACATCGAAGCCGTCCGTAAGGATCTGTTGCAGGTCGTGGCGAACGCACCGCGCTCGCGGCGGAAGGAGAATTCGTAGGGCGGGTCAGCTTGCAGATGCGAGAAGCGCAGAACTTGTCGAGTGGGCAAAGGCGCGTAGCGCCGTGCCCCACCATCTCTCCGTGATCGCCGACAGGTGGTGGGCACGCTTCGCTTTGCCCACCCTGCGGCAGTTGTTATCTGTCGCTACCTGCTCCCGTCCGGTCCCATCACGAGGTCCGGCAGCCAGGTCGAAATGCCCGGCACGAAGCACAGCAGCAGCACCGCGAGCATCATCAAGAGCACGAAGGGCAGCGTGCCCCAGATCACCTCGCGCAGGGGAATGTCCGGCGCGACGTTGCGGATGACGAAGATGTTGAGGCCGACGGGCGGGTGGATCAGGCCCATCTCCATCACGATGGTCATGACCACGCCGAACCAGATGATGTCGAAATTGGCGGCGCGGAGCGGCGGCAGGATGATCGGCGCGGTCATCAGGATGATCGACACCGGCGGCAGGAAGAAGCCGAGCACGACGACCATGACGAGGATCGCGAACAGCAGCTCCCATCGCGGCAGATGCATCGCGACAATGGATTCGGCGACCGATTGCGAGATGTGCAGATAGCTCATCACGTAGGAATAGAGCAGCGACATGCCGATGATCATCATCAGCATGGTCGATTCCCGGATCGTCGATTTCATGATGGGCGCAAGGTCGCTCGGGCGCCAGACGCTGTAGATCGCCGCGATCAGCGCCAGTGCGAGCAGGCCGCCGAGGCCCGCGGTCTCCGACGGCGTGGCGTAGCCGCCATAGAGCGCGATCATGACGCCGGTGAGCAGCAGCACGAAGGGGATCACGCGCGGCAGCACGCTGAAGCGTTCGGCCAGCGTGTACTCGTCGCGCGTCAGGATCGCACCTTCGGGCCCGCCGTTCTTGTAGATCGCTTCAGCCGCCTTGTATTCCCGGCGGAATCGGATCACGGCATAGGCGCCGAACAGGGTGACCAGCAAGAGGCCGGGACCGATGCCGGCGAGGAACAGACGCCCCAGCGACTTTTCCGCGGCAACCGCAAACAGGATCATGGTGATGGACGGCGGCAGCAGGATGCCGAGCGTGCCGCCGGCGGCGATGATGCCTGCGGCAAAGCCGCCGGAATAGCCGCGCTTGCGCATCTCGGGGATACCGGCCGAACCGATCGCCGAGCAGGTCGCTGGGCTCGAGCCCGCCATCGCCGCGAACAGCGCGCAGGCGAAGACGTTGGCGACGCCGAGGCCGCCGGGGACGCGATGCAGCCAGGCATGCAGCGCCGAATAGAGATCCTGGCCAGCGCGCGACTTGCCGATCGCGGCGCCCTTCAGGATGAAGAGCGGAATCGACAGCAGCGTGATCGAGGCCATTTCCTCGTACACGTTCTGGGTCACCGTATCGAGCGAGGCCGAGGGCATGTAGATGCCCATGAACACGACCGCGACCGCGCCGAGCGCGAACGCAATCGGCATGCCCGAGAACATCACGAGCAGCGTCGCGATGCCGTAGGCAAGGCCGATACCGAAAACGCTCATGGCCGCTTGGCTCCGGTGAAGGGCAGCGCAAGCTGCACGAGGATCTGGATGCAGAGCAGGCTCATGCCGAGCGCCATCAGCGCATAGGGGATCGCGAGCGGCGGCGACCACATCGAATTCGAGACCTGGCCGTCGACATAGGCCTCATGGGCCAGTGTCCAGGATTTCCAGGCGAAGAAGGCACAGAACAGGAACGTCGCGGCGTCGACGAGCCAGAGCCGGACCTTGTTGGCGAGCGGCGAGAGCAGGCCGACGAAGGCTTCGATGCCGATATGGCCGCGGTTCTGCTGCACATAGGCGGCCGTCATGAAGGTGGCGCCGACCAGCAAGAACACGGCGGCCTCGTCCTGCCAGTAATTGGCGGCCTTGAACAAGGCACGGCTCAGCACGCTGTAGCTCAGGATGGTGCAGGCCGCGACCAGGGCGATCGCGGCGAACACGACGATGATGCTGTTGAGGATGGCGAGACCACGATCGATCGCTGCCGCAAGGCCGTTCCCGGCGGCAGCGCTCGGCAGGTCGTCACGATCCGGAAGCGGACCGTGGCTCATGCCGCAACGTCGGTGGCGAGCTTGAGCAGGTTGGCCGCGGTCGCGGTCTTGGCGCTGTAATCCTTCCACGCGGTGTCGCGCGCGATGTCGCGCCATTTGCCGACGGTGGCGGCATCGAGCGCCGAGACCTTGGCGCCGGCCTTCTCGTAGACCTTGGCGACCTCGACGTCGTCGTCCTGCGCGCCCTTGCGGCCGAAGGCTTCGAGCTCTGTGCCGACCGCGAGCAAGATATCTTGATGGTTCTTCGGCAGCTTGTCGAAGATCGCCTTCGACATCATCAGCGGCTCGAGCATGAACCAGTAGGAGGTGCCGGCGCCTGACGTCAGCGACTTCGCGACCTCTTCGAGGCGGAACGAGATCAGGCTGGTCGAGGAGGTGATGCCGGCATCGCACGCGCCGGTCTGCATCGCCGCGTAGATTTCGTTCGAGGGTACCGACAGCACCGAGGCGCCGGCCGTTTGCAGCACCATGTCCATCTCGCGCGAGCCGCCGCGCACTTTCATGCCCTTGGCATCCTCGGGCGCGACGATCGGCTTGGAGCGGCTGGCAACGCCGCCGGCCTGCCAGACCCAGGTGAGCAGGATGATGCCTTTGTCGGCCAGGAAATCGGTCAGTGCCTTGCCGACGGGCTCCTTCTTCCAGCGCAGGCCCTGATCGTAGGTGGTCACCAGGCCCGGCATCAGGCCGATATTGGTTTCCGGCAACTCGCCGCCGGCATAAGGCATCGGATAGAGCGAGATGTCGAGCGCGCCCTTGCGCATCGCGGAGAACTGCGCGTTGGTCTTGATCAGCGAGGAGTTCGGATAAATTTCCGCGGCGATGTCGCCATTGCTGCGCTTGGCAACTTCAGCAGCGAACATGCGACAGAGTCGGTCGCGGAAATCGCCTTTGTCGATGGTGCCGCCCGGGAATTGATGCGAGATCTTCAGCGTGGTGGCGGCCTGCGCGGTTCCGGTGCCGAAGCGCAGGATGGCGGGTGCGGCGACGGCGGTCGCGATCAGATGGCGGCGCGTAATCATGGTGTGATCCCCTTGGATTGTTCTTGTTGGTGTGATTTGGATCGGGTCTTGTGAGACCGGCGTTCAGGCTCATCCTAGCCGGTCTTTCAGCCGATATTCTCTCATCTGATAGTTCGAGACCGAATGCCCCGGCAAGTGCCGGCCGTGCTGCGCTGCACACTTCCTGGTCCCGCGCGCGAAAGTACGACGGATAGCGGAGGGCTCGCCAAAATTTATCGGCGGCGGCGTAACAACGCCGACTGGCGATCCGTCGAGATCAAATAGCGGCGTCCGTCGCTGACAAACACCATCTCGAAGGGAAGATGAACCATGACCATTCGCACCCGCATCGTGCTCGGCGTCTCGGCTGCCGCTCTTTCGCTTGGCCTCGCATTTGCTCCGGCCGCCTTTGCTCAGGACAAGATGGGCAAGGATGACGGCATGATGAAAAAAGACACGATGTCCAAGGACGGCATGATGAAGAAGGACACCATGTCCAAGGACGACGGCATGAAGAAGGATCACATGTCGAAGGACGGCATGAAGAAAGACGACGGAATGATGAAGAAGAATTGATCCTGCCGCGTCGTCGCGCAGCGCCCGCCTTGAGCGGCCCGCGCACTCGCGAATTCCGGCGGCGGCCTTTAAGACCGCCTCCGGAACGGTGCTTCAGTTCAAGTTCAATTGAACGTGACGAGTGAACTTACTTGCGCTTGGCCTTGCGGGCGGCATAGCGCGCATCGCGCTTGGCCTTTTGCTCGGCTTCGAGGGCAGCCTGTCTCTCGGCGGCTTCCTGGGCCTCGCGCGCGATCCGCGCGGCTTCGGCGGCCTTGGTCTCTTCCTCGAGACGCTTCTGCTCGGCCTTTGCCGCCTCGCGCGCGGCTTTCGCCTCGGCGCGTTTGGCCGCGAGGGCCTCGCGTTCAGCACGGCGTGCGACCACCGCCGGATCGTCAGGTCCCGGTTGCGATTTGAATTTGTTCAAAAGATTTTTGCGGGCTTCCTGTGCCGCCTTTTGCCGGTCTGCGAAGCCGGGTTCCCTGAATCCACTCATCGACGAGCCTTGTCTTCCTCGCTTTCGATCCTACATCGGTGCCTGTTGGTACGTCGGCTGGGCATAGCAGGCGCCACGCGACGCAGAAGCGTGTACATCGGCGCGCGTCGCGAAGCCACCCATAATCGCAGCCGATCAGGTCAACGAAAAATCGCCCCCCGACGATCTCTCGTAGCCCGGAAAAACTGCTGAATTGTGATGTCCCTCATAAGGGAGCACACGGGCGAGGCCTAGCGTCCGCCCGATACGAGACGGAGCACGGGCATGACGATCTCAAGACCAAGCCTGAAGGCGCTCGCAATTGGCTTCGCCCTGGCGAGCGTGGCCGGCGCCGCGCTGCTGCTCGCTCGTCCGCAGCCCATCGAGAGTGCGGTGCTGGGAGCGGATTGGGAATGCACCCGGACCGCATTCGTGCTCACGAGCTGCGCACCGCGGCTTCAGGAGGCAATTCCGGCGGTCGAAACCTCGCGCAAGGATGCGATCCGGCAGACCCGGGGCTGAATTGGACCGGCTGATCGGGTGTGACGCGACGCCGCAGCGGTGATAAAGCCGGCTCGCCAGCGCGACCAGACGGCCATGTCGAAGCCAGAGTCCAGATCCGAACCCGGCGAGCAGCCCAATTCTCCATCGAAGCGCCAGCCCGAGCGCCAGTCCGGCGGCGACCGCCGCGGCGCGATCGCCGGCTTGATCATTGCGATCGTGATCCTCGGGGTTGGCTGGTGGCTCGCCCGGAATCTTACCGCAGCCAGCAAGATGCAGGATTGCCTGATGTCCGGGCGAACCAACTGCAATGTGATCGAGCCGGCTCGCTAGGCGCCCGTCAGCGTGACCCGCAGGGCCGAAAAAATGCCCTGATCTTAATCATTTGTAACGGGACTTAGCCGATCAAGCAGGGCAGTTGTTTCGGCCGGCATCAGCCCGGCGCGCGGCGATTCGTCGATCGCGCCAGGGACCGCGGCCACGAGAGAGCAGGGGGCGAGCACGCATGAGTGCGTCCAAACGCATGAAGATCATCATTCCCGTGATTTCGGCCATGTCGTTGTTCGCGCTGTCGGCGCAGGCGCAAGAGGCGAGACCGCCGAAAGAGGCGGGCCCACCGCCGGCTGCACCGGGTGCTGGCGCGCCGCCGCAGACCAATCAGACTATGCGCAAGGGCCCTCCACCCCAGCAGGCGACTCGACCCGTGCAGCCGGGTAGTCAGCCCCATGCGGGTCCTGGCCCGCGCAATGCCGACGGCCCATCGCCGCGACGCCAGGCGCGCGGTCCTGCCCCGGTGCGGGACTGGGGTGGACACACCTATCGTGGCAATCTCGCCTGGGATGGTG
The DNA here is from genome assembly GCF_900324035.1 of Bradyrhizobium vignae. Lineage (NCBI taxonomy): Bacteria > Pseudomonadati > Pseudomonadota > Alphaproteobacteria > Hyphomicrobiales > Nitrobacteraceae > Bradyrhizobium > Bradyrhizobium vignae. The sequence continues at coordinate 4,238,087 of NZ_LS398110.1, read as the reverse complement.
GACGCTGGCGCCACGAAGTCCGCAACGGCCGCTCCGGCTGGTGGTGGGACGTTGGCGGCGTCTGGTATTATTATCCGGAGCGAATGGCTGGTCCGCCTGCCTACATCTCGGAGGACTATATCGACGACGTGCCGGTGGCCTATGCGCCGCCACCTCCGCCCCCGCCACCAGCTGATCCCGGCGCCAGCGCGCTTGGCGGCGCGATCGTCGGCGGCCTGCTGGGCGGTCTGATCTCGGGCAATGCAACAGGGGCTGCCGCAGGCGCGGTTCTCGGCGGCGCGACGGGCGCAATCGCCGGTGCCACCGCTGCATCCCAGCCCGGCTACTACTGGGCGCAGGGCACCTGCTATTACCGCTATCCGAACGGCCAATATGTGCAGGCCGATCCCCGCGCGTGTTACTGACTTTCCAGGCGGGATTGGAGTACGAAGGCGGGCCTAGGCCCGCCTCTTTTCTTTGCACACCGGCGATTGCTTCAGATTAGCGCTGGCGCTCGTTGCCGCCGCACGCAAGCCTGAAAGAAAAATATCGGGATGATTCGCGGAGGACGTGGGACATGCTGGATGCGATCCAGATCAGCATGGCGTTGTGGGCCATGATCGTTTGCGGCGGGATCAAACTCTCGCAGGCGTTGCCTTGTCTGTTCTAGCGCAGGATCCACCTTGCGCCGCTCGCTCGCGGAGACGCTTATCGCCTCGCGCGTCAGGACACGAGCCAGCTGAAGAACGCGATCGTGGCCCAGACCAGACCGCCGATCCAGGCGAGCATCACGATGGCGATGGTCACGAGATAGGCGATGCCGAGCAGATCGGACCTCTGTCGTTGCGTCGGGACGACGATCTCGGCTGCTGCTTTGCGCGTCATGACCTGACTCCACCATGGAGCGTTGAAGCTCTGCTTAGCGGAGATGTCCGGTGCAGGCTGTGATGCAGTTCACAGATACCTCGAACGATGCCTGTGCGACGCGGAGGTCACCCCGCAATCATACGGGCGAAATTGCCATGCGCTTGTCCAGATCGGCCATCTAAAATCGGTCGCATGTGTACCAGCTACGACCCCCGGCATGAAGCCGAAGCCGCAATGAAGCTGGCTGCGGCGTCTGAAGGTGCCGATCGGCAACGACTGATCCAGCTGGCCCTGGCATGGCATCAACTCGTCCGCGACCCGCCCGAGGAGCAAGCGGACCCGCCGGATGCCGCCGGGCGCACCCGCACCAGCGGGTAGGCCGCTCCCCACGAGAAAAACCCCGTGCTCGGGGGACAAGCACGGGGTTCTTCAAAGCCGACCGGGGCTGGCGAGTCGGCACCACTCAAGTCGGCTATCCAACGCTCTGATCGCGCGTTCGTTCCGTATCGATCCGCGGCGCTGAAATCCTGCGGGAGCTTCCCTTGCCCGTGCTCGTGAGTGCATGATCGATCCGGCTGAACCGGTCATTAACGAATGCTCGGCCCTCGATTTTGCGATCGCGATTCGTGCCTTGCGAACGAAGCCGAGTCGGACCGTGAACAAACAACAGCCCCCGAAGGGGGTCGGTGTTTTCAGGCGGCTTCCGTCTTCGGTACAGCGTCGGCATTCACCGACAGTTTGACGACGTCCCCCTCGACGGCACCGACATATTTGGTGTCGATGTAGTGATGATGGTCCTTGTGACCTTCCGGGCTGTCCTTGCGCGTCAGCTTGATGCGGTTGCCCTCGACGCGATCGACGGTGCCGACATGGGCGCCGTCCTTGCCGATGATCTTCATGTGCTCTCTGATGTCAGCCATGCTGTCCTCCTTGCATGGATTCAACAGCGAGGGTGCGTGTTCGTTGCAACGGGCGTGTTGGACCCAAGGCGCTTTCCGCACGTTGACGCTCGTCGGATCTGTCAAGAAGCGCATGGAGACCATTCGAGCCTATTTGGAACGAAAGCACGAGGAACTCAGGCTCTTGAACGACTGCCTGAGAAACCGGCTCGATTTAGCGCGTCCGTGTTCCGTCGACGACGTCGTCAGATCCAAGTTCCAGATCACTGCGGCGCTGAGGGCGGAGCACGAATTGCATGAGTGGAAGGCGACGGAGACAGCGTGGTCGCATACGGCCGATCTCGCCAGCGGGCCGTTCGAGTTCAGTTACGACTACCAGAGGGCCGATCTTACGGTACGCGGTCCTTCGTTCTACGAGTTCGAGGGCGGCCGCGCGAGCACGGCGATCTACACCGCCTCGGGCATGGCCGCGATCTCCGCCGTACTGCTCGCCTCCGCGCGGATCGTGGAGAAGGCCGATATCCTCGTGCTTCCGGGCGCCTACGGCGAGACGCTGGAGCTGATCCGGGCCTTCGTCCCTCATTTGCGGCTCGAGGCTTTGAAGCTGCCGCTCGGCGATGCGTTTGCACCAATAAGTTCGCCGCGTATACTTCTGTTGGATTCCTGCTCCTTCGCCGGCGCCTTCGACGCGGTGCTGCGCTGTGACGGATCTAGCCTCGATCTCCTGATTTTCGATACGACATGCTTCGCCGGCAGGTCAGGCCGCATCCGGCGTGTCCAGAGGTGGGCCCGCCGATACGGAATTCCGCTGGTGTTGGTGAGAAGCCACAACAAGCTCGATTCGCTCGGAGCGGAATATGGCCGGCTCGGCTCGGCCGTTTTCGTGCATTGGAATGCGCATCAGCCGCGGGCAGGGGGCGTTGAATGGAAACGTCTCGCGTCCGAAACCCGAAACGCGGTGCGGCTGCTCGGCGGCGCGGCGTTGCCGGCCCACTTCCCACCCTTCGCCGGCAGTGCGGCGTATTGGGCGCTCACGAAGCGGCGCGTTGCGGCAATCCTGCGCAACGGCCGCAGCACGGCTCGACATTTTGCTGCGAAGCTTCCGGCGCGCTCGGCCGAGCTTCACTTCACCCACGGTCTATACGTGACCCTCCATGGAAGGCGCGTGCTCGACGAGGCGGCAGCGCGGCAGGCTGCCGAGGACATGAGCAGCGCATTGCACCGGGAGGGCTTTCCCATCCGCCACGCCGGCAGCTTCGGCTTCGATTTCGCAGCGACCGAGTGGTTTCACGACGCGACCACGAATCAGTACAGCGTCCGGGTGGCCGTCCCGGATCTTCCGACGGAGCTTTGGAATGATCTGGCCGCGGCGATTGCCGTGTGGTGGCGGATGCATCGGGCGGCAGGTGATGAAGGTTGAATTTTGTTGGTAGCCGAAAGGAGGACGCATCAATCAGTCGACCGCCAGGCAATGCTCCAGGCGTGATTTCTCGTGGCCGCGGCGCGCCCAATCCTGAACGGCAAAGGCAAGGTGATGCTGCCCCATTGCGGTGCCAATGATCGAAGCCTCGGCCAACTTGACGGGCCTCGTGACCACATTGGTGTTCACCACGCCTGCGTCGATTGCCAAATACGACATCGCAACGATCGCGACCGCAGATGCGATCGCCATTCTCGTCAACTCGGATTGCTGCATTAAGAAACCTGTCGGGCGCATCTCGCCCGGCGCTTACATAGGGCTGATCGGCGCCGTTCAAAGGCCGGCGTATGGTTACCCACGCGTTCGTGAAGGGACTGTTGACGGTCAATGGACTGGCGATCCCGGCAGGACTCGAACCTGCAACCCGCGGAGTAGAAATCCGCTACTCTATCCAGTTGAGCTACGGGACCGTCTTGAGCCGGCCGGTTTGGGCGGCTGGCCGTTCATCTAGCATGCCAATATGAAAAATTGGGTCTTTCGCCAAGCCTGAACCGAACCGTTTTCCTCATTGCCGCGACAAAGCGGAACGGTGGGGTGTCAGGGTGCCGGGTTGAGCGGCAGTGGATTGGACGATGGATCACATCGCCGGGACCGCTGAATAGCTTCCGGGACACGGCCGCCGGTCGACTGGTCGGGTAGTGCTGCGCCATCAGGACGGCGTGCGCGGCGGTATCTTGATCGGTCTCCTCTGGGCTTGCCTTTTCATGGCGAATGCGACGATTTGCACCTTTGGTTCCATCGCCTTGAGTCCGTCACCTTTCCGCGCATTTCTTGCGACAAGCGGCGTTCGTCCGCGATTTCCGGGAGTCCATCCATGATCGGTCTTGTTCGCGCCGTCACAATCTGCGCCGCGCTGGCGCTCGGCCTTAACGCGGCGCAGGCCGCCGACAAGGCCTTCAAGCGCGACGATCTCGCCGATTCCGCAATCAAGCTCGAGGCGCAGATCAAGAGCGAGGCGGGGCCGGTCGCCAAGACCAACGCGACGCTGCGCACGGATGCTGACGCCGCCTTCAGGCGCAATGATTACCGCACCGGACTGTCGGTGCTCGGCCAGATTGTGGCCACGACCCCCGACGATGCCGGCAACTGGCTGCGGCTCGCCAAGGTGATCTTCCAGATCTGGCCGAAGAATTCGAGCGAGCAGACCTTCCTGCTGGAGCGCGCTTCGACCGCGGCCTACATCGCTTACATGCGCGCCGGCAATCCGGGCGAGGAGGCGGACGCGCTCGCCGTCCTCGGCAAGTCGCTGGCCGAACGCAAGCTGTGGCGGCCGGCGCTGGATTCGCTGCGGCTGTCGCTCGACCTGCGCGAGGTCGCCGATGTCCGCGGGCAGTACGAGAAGATGCGCGACGAGCACGGCTTCCGGCTGCTCGACTATACCGTGGACTCGGACTCGGCGAGCCCGCGTGCCTGCTTCCAGTTCTCTGAAGAGCTCGCCAAGCGCACCGACTTCGCGCCGTTCCTGGCGCTGGCGGGGCAGGACAAGCCGGCGCTGTCGGCCGAGGGCAAGCAGCTCTGCGTCGATGGGCTGAAGCACGGCGAACGCTACAACATCAACCTGCGCGCCGGCTTGCCCTCCACGGTGAAGGAGGGCCTGCCGAAATCGGCCGAGTTCAACATCTATGTGCGCGATCGCAAGCCCTTCGTGCGCTTCACCAGCCGCGCCTACGTGCTGCCCAGGATCGGCCAGCGCGGCATTCCCGTGGTCAGCGTCAACACGCCCGCGGTCAACATCAACGTCTTCCGCATCGGCGATCGCAACCTGATCAACACGGTGGTCGACAGCGATTTCCAGAAGACGCTGACCAAGTACCAGCTCAGCGATCTCGGCGACGAGCGCGGCGTCAAGGTCTGGTCGGGCGAGCTTTCGACCGCGATGACGCTGAACCAGGACGTCACCACCGCTTTCCCGGTCGACCAGGCGCTCGGCGAGCTCCAGCCCGGCGTCTACGTGATGACTGCCGCGGCCAAGAGCCCCGGTTCGGACGACGACTACCAGCTCGCGACGCAATGGTTCATCGTCTCCGACCTCGGGGTGTCAGCCTATTCCGGCAATGACGGCATCCATGTCTTCGTCAACTCGCTGGCTTCGACCGATCCGGTCGGCAAGGCCGAGGTGCGGCTGGTTGCCCGCAACAACGAGATCCTGGCGACGCGCAAGACCGACGATGCCGGCCACGTGCTGTTCGAGGCCGGCCTTGCGCGCGGCGAGGGCGGCCTGTCGCCGGCGATGCTCACGGTCACGGGCGAGAAGGCGGACTATGCCTTCCTGAGCCTGAAGACCTCCGCCTTTGATCTGTCCGACCGCGGCGTCTCGGGGCGCGCTGTTCCGGCGGGAGCCGACGCCTTCGTCTATGCCGAGCGCGGCGTCTACCGCTCCAGCGAAACCGTCTATCTGACCGCGCTGTTGCGCGATGGCCAGGGCAATGCCGTCACCGGCGGGCCGATGACGCTGGTGGTCGAGCGCCCCGACGGCGTCGAATTCCGCCGCGCCTCGCTGGCGGACCAGGGCGCCGGAGGCCGTACGCTGGCCGTGCCGCTCAATTCGGCCGTTCCGACCGGGACGTGGCGCGTGCGCGCCTTCACCGACCCAAAAGGCTCCTCGGTCGGCGAGACCACCTTCATGGTCGAGGACTACGTGCCCGATAGAATCGAATTCGACTTGTCCGCCAAGGACAAAGTGATCAAGGCCAACGCTCCAGTGGAGCTGAAGGCCGACGGTCATTTCCTCTATGGCGCGCCGGCCTCGGGCCTTGCGCTCGAAGGCGACATGCTGATCGCGCCTGCAAGCGAACGCCCGGGCTTTGCCGGCTACCAGTTCGGCGTCGCCGACGAGGAGACCACCTCGAATGAGCGCACGCCGCTGGAGAATCTCCCCGAGGCCGATGCCAACGGCGTTGCGACCTTCCCGGTCACGCTGGACAAGCAGCCGACCTCGACGCGGCCGCAGGAGGCGCAGATCTTCGTCCGCATGGTCGAGACCGGCGGCCGCGCCGTCGAGCGCAAGATCGTGCTGCCGGTCGCGCCAGCCGCGGCGCAGATCGGCATCAAGCCGCTGTTCGGAGACAAGAACGTCGCCGAGGGGGACAAGGCCGAGTTCGATGTCGTGTTCGTCTCGCCTGAGGGCAAGACGCTGCGCCGCGACGGCCTGCGCTACGAGCTCCTGAAGATGGAGTCGCGCTACCAATGGTATCGCCAGAACAATTACTGGGAGTACGAGCCCGTCAAATCGACCTCGCGCGTCGCCGACGGTGACGTCACGATCGCTGCCGACAAGCCGACGCGGATCTCGCTCACGCCGCAACCCGGCCGCTACCGGCTTGATGTGAAGTCGAACGACGCTGACGGCCCGGTGACCTCGGTGCAGTTCGATGTCGGCTGGTATTCCGACGGCAGCGCCGATACGCCGGACCTGCTGGAGACCTCGATCGACAAGCCGCAATACGCCTCCGGCGACACCATGACGGTGTCGGTCAATGTGCGCAGTGCCGGCAAGCTCACCATCAACGTGCTCGGCGACCGTCTGCTGACGACGCAAACCATCGACGTCAAAGAGGGCACCGCCCAGGTCAAGCTTCCGGTCGGCAAGGACTGGGGCACCGGAGCCTATGTGGTGGCGACGCTGCGCCGCCCGCTCGATGCCGCCGCCCAGCGCATGCCGGGCCGGGCGATCGGTCTGAAATGGTTCGGTATCGACAAGCAGACCCGCACGCTGCAGGTGAAGCTGACGCCGCCGGCGCTGATCCGGCCGAACTCCACGCTGAAGATCCCGGTCAAGTTCGAGGGCCTCAATCCGGGCGAGGACGCTAAAATCGTCATCGCCGCGGTCGATGTCGGCATTCTCAATCTCACCAATTACAAGCCGCCGGCACCGGATGATTACTATCTCGGCCAGCGCCGTCTGAGCGCCGAGATCCGCGATCTCTACGGGCAGCTCATCGACGGCATGTCGGGCACGCGCGGCCAGATCAAGTCCGGCGGCGATGCCGGTGCGGGAGAGCTCCAGGGCTCACCGCCCACGCAGAAGCCGCTCGCGCTCTATTCCGGCATCGTCACGGTCGCTGCCGACGGCACTGCGGAAGTGAGCTTCGACATTCCGGAGTTTGCCGGCACCGCGCGCGTGATGGCCGTGGCATGGACCGCGACCAAGCTCGGCCGCGCCAACACCGATGTCGTGATCCGCGATCCCGTGGTGCTGACGACGACGCTCCCGCGCTTCCTGCTCAACGGCGACCACGGCACGGTCAATCTGGAGATCGACAATGTCGAGGGTCAGGCCGGCGACTACGTCATCGACGTGAAGACCGGCGGCCCGGTGAAGATGACCGGCAATCCCGCCACCGCGGTCAGGCTCGCCGCCAAGCAGCGCAACTCCTTCGCGCTCGCGCTCGATGCGACCGCGGCGGGGCAGGCGACGCTCGACGTCGACATCAAGGGGCCGAATGGCCTGGCGCTGGCGCGGCACTACGCGTTCGACGTCAAGGCAGCGACGCAGGTGCTGGCGCGGCGTTCGATCCGCACGCTGGCGAAGGGCGAGAGCCTGACGCTGACCTCGGACATGTTCAGTGATCTCGTGCCGGGCACCGGCAGCGTCTCGGTCTCGGCGAGCCTGTCGACCGCGCTCGATGCGGCGACGATCCTGAAAGCGCTCGACCGCTATCCCTATGGCTGCTCGGAACAGATCACCAGCCGGGCCATGCCGCTGCTCTATGTCAACGAGCTCGCGGCCGGCGCGCATCTCGCCATGGACACCGAGGTCGACCAGCGCATCCGCGACGCCATCGAACGTCTGTTGGCGCGTCAGGGCTCGAACGGCTCGTTTGGACTGTGGTCCGCGGGCGGCGACGATGCCTGGCTCGACGCGTACGTGACGGACTTCCTCACCCGGGCCCGCGAAAAGGGCTTTGCGGTGCCTGATGTGCTGTTCAAGAACGCGCTCGATCGGATCCGCAACTCCGTCGTCAACGCCAACGAGCCGGAAAAGGACGGTGGGCGCGATCTCGCCTACGGCCTCTACGTGCTCGCGCGTAACGGCGCAGCGCCGATCGGCGATCTCCGCTATCTCGCCGACACCAAGCTCGCCAACCTCGCAACGCCGATTGCGAAGTCGCAGCTTGCGGCGGCGCTCGCTCTGGTCGGCGACCGCAACCGCGCCGAACGGGTCTATGGCGCCGCGCTCGACAGCCTCGCGCCAAAGCCCGTGCTCGAGTTCGGCCGCACCGACTACGGCTCGCAGCTTCGCGATGCCGCAGCTTTGGTCTCGCTCGCCAGCGAAGGCAACGCGCCGAGGACGACGCTGACCCAGGCAGTGTCGCGGGTCGAGACCGCGCGTGGACTCACGCCCTACACCTCTACGCAGGAGAATGCGTGGCTGGTGCTGGCGGCGCGGGCGCTGGCCAAGGAGAACCTGTCCATCGAGGTGGACGGCCAGCCGGTCAAAACTGCGCTCTATCGCAGCTATAAGGCGGACGCGCTGAGCGGCAAGCCGCTGAAGATCACCAACACCGGCGACGCACCGGTGCAGGCGGTGGTCTCGGTGTCGGGCTCTCCGGTCACTCCGGAGCCGGCGGCGTCCAACGGCTTCAAGATCGAGCGCAGCTACTTCACGCTCGACGGCAAGCCCGCCGACGTCAGCAAGGTCAAGCAGAACCAGCGCTTCGCGGTGGTGCTGAAGATCACCGAGGCCAAGCCCGAATACGGTCACATCATGGTGTCCGACTATCTGCCGGCGGGTCTGGAGATCGACAACCCGAAGCTGGTGTCCTCCGGCGACAGCGGCACGCTGGACTGGATCGAGGATGGCGAGGAGCCCGAAGACACCGAGTTCCGTGACGACCGCTTCACTGCGGCCGTGGACCGGGCCTCGGATTCCAAGTCGGTCTTCACCGTCGCCTACGTCGTGCGCGCGGTCTCGCCCGGCAAATACGTGCTGCCGCAAGCCTATGTCGAGGACATGTACAATCCCTCGCGCTATGGTCGCACCGGTACGGGCACCGTCGAGGTGCGGGCGGCGAAGTGAGCCGGGCTCGAATCTGAGTTGAAGTGAATGAGCGCAGCGGAGCCACATCATCAGTCGTCATGCCCGGGCTTGACCCGGGCATCCGCGGCCGCACAGGCGGTGGATGACGGCGTGGATGGCCGGGTCAAGCCCGGCCATGACGAGCGGAGAGGGCAACTCGCCTTTCGCCTCGTCTCCGCCGCCGCTCTCACCCTCATCCTCGCCATCACCGGCTTCGTCGCCTGGGTCTACTCCCTCGGTCCTCTCCCGCTCGAGGAAGCACGCCAGGTCTCCACCACCATCGTCGACCGCAACGGCAAGCTGCTGCGCGCCTATGCCATGGTGGACGGGCGCTGGCGGTTGCCGGTCGATGCCAGGACCAACGTCGATCCGACTTATCTCAAGCTGCTGTTCGCCTATGAGGACCAGCGCTTCTATGCTCATGACGGCATCGATTCGTTGGCGCTGGGGCGCGCGGCGTTGCAGCTCGGGACGCGCGGCCACATCGTCTCGGGCGGCTCGACCATCACCATGCAGCTCGCGCGGCTGATGGAGCCGAGGCGGCAACGTTCGCTCTACGCAAAACTGAGGCAGATGGTGCGTGCGATCGAAATCGAGCGCAGCATGAGCAAGGAGCAGATCCTCGATCTCTATCTGGCGCTCGCACCCTATGGCGGCAATCTCGAAGGCATCCGCGCGGCGTCCATCGCCTATCTCGGCAAAGAGCCGAAGCGCCTGTCGCTGGCGGAAGCCGCGATGCTGGTCGCACTGCCGCAATCGCCGGAGACGCGCCGGCTCGACCGCTACCCTGATGCGGCGCGCAAGGCGCGCGATCGCGTGCTCGACCGCATGGTCGAGGAGCACGTGATCAGTGCCGACGACGCCAAGCAGGCCAAGGCGGTGCCCGTGCCGAAAGTGCGCAAGCCGATGCCGATCCTGGCGCCGCACGCCTCCGACACCGCGCTTTCGACAGTCAAGGACAAGCCGGTCATCAAGCTGACGCTCGATGCGAACTTGCAGAAGGTACTGGAGCCGCTGGCGCGCGACCGCGCCGTTGCGCTTGGGCCGAACATCTCGGTCGGCATCATCGTGGTGGACAATGAGAGCGGCGACGTGCTCGCCCGCGTCGGCTCGGCCGATTATTTCGACGAGAGCCGGGCAGGGCAGGTCGACATGACCCGCGCCATCCGCTCGCCGGGCTCGACGCTGAAACCCTTTATCTATGGGCTCGCCTTCGAGGATGGCTTCGTCCATCCGGAGAGCCTGATCGACGATCGGCCGGTCCGCTTCGGCTCCTACGCGCCGGAAAATTTCGACATGACGTTCCAGGGCACGGTGCCGGTGAGGAAGGCGCTGCAATTGTCGCTGAACGTGCCCGCCATCGTGCTGCTCGACCGCGTCGGCTCGAGCCGGCTGGCCTCGCGGCTGCGCCAGGCCGGCGGCAATCTGGTTCTGCCCAAGGACGAGACGCCAGGGCTCGCCATGGGTCTCGGCGGCGTTGGCGTCACGCTCCAGGACCTCGCCCAGCTCTATGCGGGCTTTGCCCGTCTCGGCACCACCAAGCCACTGCGGGAGATCATGGCCGACAAGGATGACCGTGAGCCGCTCCGGCTGCTGGATCAGGTCGCGGCCTGGCAGGTCGGCAACGTGCTGCTGGGAACGCCACCGCCGGAGAACGCCGCCCACAACCGGATCGCGTTCAAGACCGGGACCTCTTACGGCGATCGCGACGCCTGGTCGGTCGGCTTCGACGGCCGTATGACCATCGGCGTCTGGGTCGGGCGTCCGGACGGCGCGCCGGTTCCCGGGCTGATCGGACGTGTCGCCGCCGCACCCATCCTGTTCGACGCCTTTGCCCGCAGCGGCAAGACGCTCGCGCCGTTGCCGAAAGCTCCCCGGGGAACCCTGGTGGCCGGCAACGCCAAGCTGCCGCTGCCCCTGAAGCGGTTCCGCCCGATCGGGGAACTGGTGCGCAACGGAGGCGAGCAGGCGCTGCACATTCAGTTTCCGCTCAACGGCTCGCGGATCGACGTCGATCGATCGGGGGGCCGGGAAAGCGCAGCCATGCCGGTCAAAGTCGCCGGCGGCGTGCTGCCCATGACCGTCATGGTTAACGGCACCGCGCTTGGCGAGATCGACGGCCGCCGTCAGCGGCTGATCGATCCGCCCGGTCCGGGCTTTGCCCGGCTCACCGTGATCGACGCCACGGGCGCCGCGGACACAGTCGTCATTCGAATTCAATGACCCTGCCTTAAGCGGTTGTGGCGATGGCGGTTTCAGCGTAAGCGGAACCAATGGCCGAGACCTACCCAAGCCCCCGTTTTGGAGCCCCGCGCGAGTCGAAATCGCCCGCAAATCCGGGCAGCGGGCTCGTGCGCATGCTCGACATCGTCACGGCCAGCCATGCGCGCGCGGTCGGCTTCCTGGTGCTCTGCGCGCTGCTGCTGTTCCTGCCCGGCTTCTTCACCATCCCGCCGATCGATCGCGACGAAGCGCGCTTCGCCCAGGCCACCAAGCAGATGGTCGAGAGCGGCGACTATGTCGATATCCGCTTCCAGGAGGACGTCCGCTACAAGAAGCCGGTCGGCATCTACTGGTTGCAATCGGCGACCGTCGAAGCCGCGTCGATGCTCAAGCTGCCGAAGGCCGAATTGCGCATCTGGGTCTACCGGCTGCCCTCCCTGATGGGTGCGATCGGCGCCGTTCTCATGACCTATTGGGCCGCCCTCGGCTTCGTCACGCGACGCGCCGCGGTGCTGGCGGCGCTGATGATGTGCGCGTCCGTGCTGCTCGGCGTCGAAGCTCGCCTCGCCAAGACCGATGCCATGCTGCTGTTCTGCGTCGTCGCCGCGATGGGCGCGATGGCGCGGGCCTATTTGTCCTGGCAGCGCGCCGAGGACGAGACGCATCCGCCCTGGAGCTGGCCCGCGATCTTCTGGAGCGCGCTCGCGGTCGGCATCCTGATAAAAGGTCCGCTGATCCTGATGTTCGCGGGCCTCACCATCGTCGCGCTTGCGATCCAGGACCGCGACGCCTCCTGGCTGTGGAAGCTGCGCCCGCTCTGGGGCCTGATGTGGATGCTGGTGCTGGTGCTGCCCTGGTTCGTCGCGATCTTCTGGCGCGCGGGCGATGCCTTCTTCGCCGATTCCGTCGGTGGCGACATGCTGAGCAAGTTAGGGGCCCAGGAATCCCACGGTGCGCCGCCGGGAGTCTACCTGGCGCTGTTCTGGATCACGTTCTGGCCGGGCGCACCGCTTGCCGCGATGGCGGCGCCGGCGGTGTGGCGGGCGCGGCGTGAGCCCGGCGCGCAGTTTCTGCTGGCCTGGCTGATCCCGTCCTGGATCGTATTCGAGGCGGTGTTGACCAAGCTACCGCATTACGTGCTGCCGCTGTATCCGGCGATCGCGATCCTTACCGCAGGCGCATTGGAGCGGCGCGTGCTGTCACGCTCCTGGCTGACGCGCGGTTCGGCGTGGTGGTTCGCGATCCCCGCCGCCGCCTCGATCATCGCGGTCGTGGGCGCGGTGATGCTGACGCGGCAGCCGGCCTTCGTGGCCTGGCCGTTCATCGCGGCCGCGCTGATTTTCGGCCTGTTCGCCTGGTGGCTCTACGACAACAATCGCGCCGAGCGCTCGCTGCTCAACGCGCTGGTCGCAGCCCTGATGCTGGCGGTGACGGTCTACGGCATCGTGCTGCCGTCACTGACGCCGCTGTTTCCGAGCATCGAGATCGCGCGCGCGCTTCGCAATGTCACCTGCGTCGGACCGAAGGCGGCTGCGGCTGGTTATCACGAGCCGAGCCTTGTCTTTCTGGTGGGCACTCAGACCTTGCTCACGGATGGCTCTGGTGCGGCGGACTTCCTGCGGCAGGGGAACTGCCGCTTCGCGCTGATCGAGCAGCGCTCGGAGCGCAGCTTCGTGCAGCGCGCCGAGGCGATCGGGCTGCGCTACAAGGTCGGCGCGCGCATCGACGGCTATAATTTCTCGCAAGGGCGCGCGATCTCGATTTCGATCTTCCGGTCGGAAGGCACCCAATAGGATGAGCGTCCCGACCGACACTGCGCCGCGTGGCGGCTATCCCGCGCAGTTGCTCGCCGTGTCCTGGCGCGCCCTGGCGCAGCTCGTCCGCTCGCCATCGCATTCGCGCCGGGCCGAGGCCGCCCGAAGACTGGCACGGCACTCGCTCTGGCTCAGCGCAGCGGGCGCAGCGCTGGTCATCGTGCTGATGGTCGGGTTTGATCAGACCGAGATCCTGCTGATGCCGCCGCGCGGCACACCCAGCCTGTGGCCGATCCGCATCCTCACCGATTTCGGCAAGGACGAGTATGTGCTCTCCGTGCTGGGGGCTGCGCTGGTGGCGCTGGCTTTTGTCGCGGCCGGAATGCACGGAAGCCGCCGCGCGCTGCTGCTCGTCTTCGGCACGCGGTTGCAATTCATGTTTCTGTCGGTTGCCGTGTCGGCGTTCGTCGCTGAGATCCTGAAATATCTCATCGGCCGCGGACGTCCATTTGTCGGCGGCCAGGCCAATCCATTCAACTTCATACCGTTCGAGGGGACGGGCGCCTACGCCAGCTTGCCGTCAGGCCATGCCGTGGCAGCCTTCGCCCTGGCGTTTGCCGTGTCGGCATTGTGGCCGCGCCTGCGCCTGTTCATGTTCACTTACGCAATCGTGATCCTGCTGACGCGCCTGGTGCTGCTCGCGCATCACCCGAGCGACGTCGTGGCTGGCGCCCTGGTCGGCATGGTCGGGGCCATGGCCGTCCGTTACTGGTTTGCGGCCCGAAGGCTCGGCTTTGCCATCCGCGCCGACGGCACCATCGTGCCGCTTTCACGGACGGTTTCGGACCGCCTCAAAAGGGTTGCCCGCGGGGCATCCGCCCCATAAAAGCGGCTGCCTGCCGGGACGCCGGTTCCCTGGGGCAGGTCAATTCCAACCACGAGCCTCGATTTGTCGACGTCCCAGCCTTCGGTTTCAATCGTCGTTCCCGTGCGCAACGAAGCCGACAACATCGCGCCCTTGATCGAGGAGATCACGGCGGCGCTCGATGGCCGCTGGGCCTATGAGATCATCTACGTCAACGACGGCTCAACCGACGCGACTGGTGAGCGGCTTGCCGCCATCATGAAGCAGCGGAGCAATCTGCGTCAGCTCCGCCATGCGAGGTCAGGCGGCCAATCCGCAGCCGTGCGCAGCGGCGTACGCGCGGCGCGCGGGGAAATCGTGGCGACGCTCGACGGCGACGGCCAGAACAATCCGGCCTTCCTGCCGGACCTGATCGCGGCGGTCGAGAAGGGGGCAGGACGCGTCGGTCTCGCTGCCGGCCAACGCGTCGGGCGCAAGGACACCGGCTTCAAGAAATTCCAGTCGCGCGTGGCGAACGGCGTTCGCAATGGCATCCTGAAGGACGGCACGCGCGACACCGGCTGCGGACTGAAGGCGTTCCGGCGCGACGTCTTCCTGATGCTGCCGTATTTCGACGGGCTGCATCGCTTCCTGCCGGCGCTGGTCCGCCGCGAAGGCTACGACATTGCCTATGTCGACGTGATCGACCGGCCGCGGCATTCGGGTGTATCGAACTACGGCTTCTTCGACCGGCTGTGGATCGGCATCATGGATCTCGCCGGCGTGTGGTGGCTGATCCGCCGCAAGAAGCCGACGCCTGAGGTGACCGAGGTGAATGCATGATCATCCAATACGGTCAGGCGCTGAGCAATTATCTCTACGACGTCTTCATCGCCAAGTTCGACTTCTGGCTGGCGTTCGGCCTGGTTGCCCAGCTGTTCTTTACCGCGCGCTTCCTCGTGCAATGGATCGCGAGCGAGCGCGCCGGCAACAGCGTGGTGCCGATGGCATTCTGGTTCTGCTCGATGGGCGGCGGGCTGATGACGCTGGTCTATGGCGTCGTGAAGCGCGAGCCCGTGATCATCCTCGGACAGGCGCTCGCGACCATCATCTATGTCCGCAACATCATGCTGATCGTCAAGAACCGCGGCACCGCCTCGAAGACACTGGACCGCTGATCAAAGGGTTATCGCGGCAACACCGAGGCCGCGCCTGAGGCGGACAGGGCGGCCGTTTCCGCCTCGGTTCTACGATAGGGCTCCCCGGCTGCATCCAGCACGGGATAGGCGACCGAGCAGATATGCGAGTGGATGCGGCGCAGGTCGCGCAGCACGTCGAGATGCAGCGATGTGGTTTCGATGGTTTCGGGGCGGCCCTCGCGCAGGCGGTCGAGATGGCGCTCGACCGCGGCAAGCTCGGTGTTGCGCAGCGCCGTCTTCTCCACCAGCAGCTTGCGCGCCTCGTTGGCGTCGCCCGACATGAAGACGCCAAAGGCGATGCGCAGCGAGTCCATCGTGCGCTTGTGGAACGCGGCGAGTTCCTCGGCCCCTTCCGCCGAGAACTGGAAGCGCCGCTTGATCTTCTTGGTGGCGAGCTCGCTCAGGCTCTTGTCGATGATGTCGCCGATATGTTCGAGGTTGATGGCGAAGGAGATGATCTCCATCGCACGCCGTCCTTCGCTCTCGTCGAGGCTGCCGCGCATCAATTTCGTCACGTAGAGCTTGATGGCCTCGTCGAGACCGTCGACGAGATTGTCCGTCTTCGAAACCTGGTCGACCAGCGCGCGGTCGCCGGTCATCATCGCGGCCATCACCTTGCGCAGCATGACCTCGACGAGGTCGCCCATGCGCAAGGTCTCGCGGGCGGCGTCGGCGAGCGCAAGTGACGGCGTCTCCAGCGCGGTCTCGTCGAGATAGCGCGGCCGGGCCGGATCGGCCTCCTTGACGCGATCGGGCAGCAGCCGGTTCAGCAGGCGCGACATGGGGTCGAGGAGGCCGATGAAGAGCACGGCCGTGCCGACATTGAAGGCGATGTGGAAAGCCGCCGTCATCTTGGCGAGATCGGGCTGCCAGGCGTGCATGTGCGCAGCGATCGCGCCCAGGAAGGGCAGGACGAGCGCAATCCCGACCACGCGGTTGATGAGGTTGCCGACCGGCAGGCGATAGCTTGCGGGGTCGTCGCGCCTGGCGCCCTCGAACACGGGATTGATGGCGCTGCCGAGATTGGCCCCGAGCACCAGTGCGAGGGCCGCATAGGGCGAAATGAACTGCGAATAGGCCAGCGACATGATCAGCAGCACGCTGGCAACGCTCGAATGCACCGCCCAGGTGACGAGGGCGGCGATCACGATGCACAAGACCGGGTCGCCGGTGATGGCCGACATCACGACGCGGACGCCGGGCGCGTTCTCCGCCGGCGCCAGCGTGTCGAGCAGGATGTGCAGCGAGAGCAGCATCAGGCCGAGGCCGATGCAGACACGCCCGACGTCCTTGATCCGGGATCGCGGCCCGGCGCGGAAGGCGACGAGCCCCAGCACGAACAGCACTGGCGCAACGGCGGCGATGTTGAACGACAGCACCTGGACGATCAGCGTCGTGCCGACATTGGCCCCGAGCATGATGGCGAGCGCGGCGGCGAGACTGACGAGCCCCTCGGCCGCGAACGAAGACGTGATCAGCGCCGTTGCCGTGCTGCTCTGGAGCAGCGCGGTGAGCCCGAGGCCGGCGGCGAAGGCGCTGGCGCGGTTGCTGAGCGCCTTGCCGAGCAGGCGCCGCAGGTCGGGGCCGAAGGCGCGCAAGATCCCGCTGTGGACCATGTGCAGGCCCCACAACAACAGCGCAACGCCGCCCATGAGATCGAGCAGAACCAACGTTCCCATGCTCCGAGTCCGGATTGGAGTCGATTGGTGAGGCTAGCGCCAAATACTTGAGGATCAAACCATTTGTTGGCGCATTGGAGTTAACGTTTGCGGCGCGTGCACGTTCCCGCGGCGCGCGATGCCGCGTCCTCGCGCACGATGCCGCGTGAGCAGGCTCACATTGCCGCCTTGAGGGCAGCGAAGCCGCGATCGAGATCGGCTTTGAGATCGTCGGTGCTTTCGAGGCCGATGTGGAGTCGCAGGGTCGGGCCGCCGGGCGCCCACTTGGTCGCGGTGCGATAGGCATCGCAATCGAAGGGAATTGCGAGGCTCTCGAAGCCGCCCCAGGAAAAACCCATGCCGAACAGTTTTAGCGTGTTGAGCATGGTGTCGACAGCCTTCTGCGGGGCGGGCTTCAGCACGATGCTGAACAGGCCCGAGGCGCCGGTGAAGTCGCGCTTCCAGATCGCATGGCCGGGATCGGTCTCTAAGCCCGGATGCAGCACGCGCGCGACCTCGGGACGGCCTGCGAGCCAGCGCGCCATATCGAGCCCGGAGCGATGATGCTGCGCGAGGCGCACCGACAACGTGCGCAGGCCGCGCAGCGCCAGGAAGACGTCGTCGGGACCGGCGCAGACGCCGAGCAGGCGGATGCCTTCGGCAATCTGCGGCCAGGCCTTGGCGTTGGCCGAGATGGTGCCGAACATGATGTCGGAATGACCGCCGATATACTTGGTGGCGGCCTGCATGCTGATGTCGACGCCCTGCTCCAGCGAGCGGTGATAGAGCGGGGTTGCCCAGGTGTTGTCGTCGATGACGAGGGCGCCGCGCGCATGCGCGACGTCGGCGATGGCGCGGATGTCGGGCATCTCGAAGGATTGCGAGCCCGGCGCCTCCACCAGAACGGCGCGGGTGTTGGACTTGAACAGCTTTTCGATGCCGGCGCCGATCAGCGGATCGAAATAGGTGGTCTCGACGCCATAGCGGGTCAGCATGCCGTTGCAGAAATTGCGCGAAGGCCGATAGATGTTGTCGACGACCAGAATATGATCGCCGGCCTTCAGCACCGCGAGCAGGGTGGTGGAGATCGCCGACAGGCCCGACGGCACGATGCCGACGCCGGCGCATTGCGGCCCCTCCAGCGCCATCAGCGTATCCTGGAAAGCCCTGGTCGTCGGAGTGCCGTGGCGGCCATAGGTGAACTCGCCGCGATGGGCGTGCAGGTCCTCGGCGGTCGGATAGAGCACGGTCGAGCCGTGGAACACCGGCGGATTGACGAACCCCTTCTGCGCCTTGGTGTCGCGGCCGGAGGTGACCAGCCGGGTCTCGGCGTGCTGCTCTTGGGGGTGCGAGGAATCCATGCGTCTGCTTTCAAAACCGCGTTTCCACCGGACGCATCGCGCCCGCGGGCCGGCCGAGAGGCCGCTGTCGTTAATAACAGAATACAGAAGAGTCCCGTCAACCCCTTGACCCGGCTCGCCAGTCGTTCTGTGATGCGCAGGTGCTATTCAGTCGCCGCATGTTGAGGGGCCTGCCGCGACCTTCGATCCATTGCCTGAGCGGTCTTTGCGTCACAGCCAAAATGGCGGGCGCCAGCGGCGGGGATGAAGGTATGGCCTCTCGAGATCGGCGAGTGTTCGGCAAGGTTTCCCAGCATGATTCTTGCCAGGCTTCCCTGGCAGAGACGATCCTGAGACAACATTCCTGATCTTGAGACGACCTTGAAAGGCCCGAAGCCCATGAAACGCGTAACCCTGGCTCTCACTCTTGCTCTCGCCGCCGGCCTCGCCGCCCAAGCCGCCGACGCGCAAACGCTCAAGACCGTCAAGGACCGGGGCATGCTGTCCTGCGGCGTCAGCCAAGGCCTGCCGGGCTTCTCGTCGCCCGACGACAAGGGCAATTGGACCGGTATCGACGTCGACGTCTGCCGCGCCATTGCCGGCGCGATCTTCAACGATCCGACCAAGGTCAAGTTCGTGCCGCTGTCCGCCAAGGACCGCTTCACGGCGCTGCAATCGGGCGAGATCGACGTGCTCTCGCGCAACACCACCTGGACCATCTCGCGCGACACTTCTCTCGGCGCCAACTTCACCGGCGTGACCTATTATGACGGGCAGGGCTTCATGGTGAAGAAGTCGCTCAAGGTGAACTCGGCACTCGAGCTCAACAGCGCATCGGTCTGCGTGCAGACCGGCACCACCACCGAGCAGAACCTCGCCGACTACTTCAAGGCCAACAACATGAAGTACGAGGTGATCGCATTCGCCACCAACGACGAGACCGTCAAGGCCTACGAAGCCGGGCGCTGCGACGTCTTCACCACCGACCAGTCGGGCCTGTACGCCAATCGCCTCAAGCTCGCCAATCCCAACGACCATATGGTGCTCCCGGAGATCATCTCGAAGGAGCCGCTCGGCCCGATGGTGCGCCACGGCGACGACCAGTGGTTCGACATCGTGAAATGGACGCTGTTTGCGATGATCACCGCCGAAGAGCTCGGCGTGACCTCGAAGAACGTCGACGAGAAGGCGAAACTGGAAAACCCGGAGCTGAAGCGCGTCCTCGGCAGCGACGGCAATTTCGGCGAGCAGCTCGGCCTGACCAAGGATTGGGTGGTGCGGATCGTGAAGGCGGTCGGCAATTACGGCGAGGTGTTCGACCGCAACGTCGGCGCGGGCTCGCCGCTCGCCATCAATCGGGGTCTCAACAATCTCTGGAACAAGGGTGGTCTTCAGTACGCGCCGCCGATCCGCTGATCACCCCTGATCGGCCGACAGCGGCATGAGCACCGAGGCCCGAAAACCGCCGCTCCAGATCGCGCTGAAGATCCGGCGCATTCTGGGCGGCAAGGCTGGCTGGAACGGCGTTGCCGTCCAGTTTGCCTTCGCGGCGATCCTTGGGTGGATCGGCTACGAGATCGTCTCCAATGCTCGCGCCAACCTCGAAAACCAGCACATCGCTGCCGGCTTCGGCTTCCTCAGGAACAATGCCGGCTTCGACGTCAACCAGACCCTGATCTCCTATACCGGCTCGGACACGTTCCTGCGCGTGTTCGTGGTCGGGCTCTTGAATACGCTCGTGGTCTCGGTGGTGGGCATCGTCTTCGCCACCGTGATCGGCTTCATCGTCGCGCTATGCCGGCTGTCGCCCAATTGGCTGTTGTCGCGTGTCGGCGAGATCTATGTCGAGGTCATCCGCAACCTGCCGCTGCTGTTCCAGATCCTGTTCTGGTACCTCGCCGTTCTCGCTGCCTTGCCCAATCCGCGGCAGAGCATTTCGCTGCTCGGTATTGCCTTTCTCAGTAATCGCGGCCTCGTCGTTCCCAGTCCGATCGGCCAGGGCGGCCTCGGGCCGTTCCTGGCGGTGCTGGCGCTCGGCGTCGTCGCCTCGCTGGTGCTGCGTTTCCATGCGCGGCGCGCGTTGTTTCAGGAAGGGCGGATGATCCGGATCTGGCCCTATGTGCTGGGGGCGCTGTTCGGATTGCCGCTCGCCACCATGCTGGTGTTTGGTCTGCCCTTTACCTTCGAGCTGCCGCAGCTTCGGGGGTTCAACTTCGCCGGCGGCTCACGCATCATCCCGGAATTCGTGGCGCTCACGGTGGCGCTGTCGACCTATACCGCTGCTTTCATTGCCGAGATCGTGCGTGCCGGCATTCTGTCCGTTCACAAGGGGCAGATGGAGGCGGGATCCTCGCTCGGTCTCAGCCGCGGCGCCACGCTCCGCCTGATCGTCGTGCCGCAGGCCATGCGCGTCATCGTACCGCCGCTGACCAATCAATACCTCAACCTCACGAAAAATTCCTCGCTTGCGGTCGCGATCGGCTATCCTGACCTCGTGTCGGTGTTCGCCGGCACGTCGCTGAGCCAGACCGGGCAGGCAATCGAGATCATCGCCATGACGATGGGCGTCTATCTCCTGATCTCGCTCCTCACCAGCGCCGTCATGAGCGTTTACGGTTGGCACGTCAGCCGGAGTCTGGGCGCATGAGCGATGTCATCTCGTCCAGCTTCGTCCGCAGGGACCTGCTCGCCGAGCGTCCCGCGCCGGTGAAGACCACAGGCTTCATCGGCCTGATGCGCACGCGCCTGTTCAACTCGCCGACGAACATCCTGCTGACGATCCTGGGCGCCTTGCTGCTCTGGTTCACCATCGTTCCTTCCGTCAAGTTCCTGATGGTCGATGCGGTCTGGAGCGGTCAGGACCGCACCGCCTGCCTCGCCGAGAACGCCGGCTTTGCGGTCGGCGCCTGCTGGCCCTACATCCAGGCGAAGCTCCCGCAGCTGATCTACGGCTTCTATCCCGAGGCCGAGCGCTGGCGGGTGGATCTGACGCTGTTGCTCGCAGCCGTCCTGCTGTTGCCGCTGCTCGTTCCGCGGCTGCCGGCGAAGGGCCTGAATGCCGGCCTGTTCTTCGCCGCCTTTCCGGTGGTCGCATTCTTCCTGCTGCACGGCGGCGGCATCAAGGGCTTCGGCCTGAGCTGGACGGCCGGCCTGCTGCAACTGTTCGACGAAAGCATCCTCGGTGCCGGGCAGGCGCTGCTCAGCCTGAGCAAGACGTCCGCCGTCGCTCCGCTGCTGTGGGTCGTCGGAAGCCTCGTCGTGCTGCTCGGCACAGCGATCCAATGGCTGATCTTTCCGCTCACTTGGCTGCGCGATTATATTCAGGGCATGGGGCAGCCGGTCTGGGCTGATTTTGCCATCACGGCCGCGATTGTCGGCCTGATCGCATTCGTTCTGGGCGGTGGCGTTCGCACCGGCGGCCGGGCTCTGGCATCGAGCATCGGCACCTTGATTGGCATCGCGATCGTTATCAAGCTGATGGGGCTCGACCACGGGGGATTGCCGATCGTGGCAACCAATCTCTGGGGCGGCCTTTTGGTGACGCTGGTCGTCTCCGTCACCGGCATCGTCACCTCGCTGCCGATTGGCATTGCGCTCGCGCTCGGCCGCCGCTCCACCATTCCGTTGATCCGGATCTTCTCGATCGCCTTCATCGAGTTCTGGCGCGGCGTGCCGCTGATCACCGTGCTGTTCTTCGCGACCTATATGCTGCCCCTGTTCCTGCCCGGCAATTTCACCGTCGACGGTCTGGTCAGGGCGCTGATCGGCATTGCGCTGTTCACGGGCGCCTATCAGGCCGAGAACGTTCGCGGTGGGCTCGCTGCGATACCGCGCGGTCAAGGCGAGGCGGCGGCCGCCCTCGGATTGTCCTGGTGGAAGACGACGTCGCTGATCGTGCTGCCGCAGGCGCTGCGTCACGTCATTCCGAACCTTGTCAACAGCTTCATCTCGCTGTTCAAGGACACCTCGCTGGTTTCGATCGTGGCGCTGTTCGACCTCCTGGGCTCGCTGCGCGCCTCGTTCTCGGATCCAAAATGGTCGACGCCGTCGACCGCGTTCACCGGTTTCGCCTTCGCCGGGATCATCTATTTCATCTTCTGCTTTGGAATGTCGCGCTACTCGCTATTCGTCGAGCACCGTCTCAACGCCCACCGCCGCAACTGATCGAGGCCACCATGTCCGACCCCATCGTCAAGATTTCCGGCCTGAATAAATGGTATGGCGAATTCCACGTCCTGCGCGACATCGACCTCGAGGTCCGGAAGGGCGAGCGCATCGTGATCTGCGGGCCCTCGGGCTCCGGCAAGTCCACGCTGATCCGCTGCATCAATGCGCTGGAGGAATTCCAGGAGGGCGAGATCGTCGTCGACGGCATCGAGCTCGGTCCCAACCTCAAGCATGTCGATGCCGTGCGTCGCGAGGTCGGCATGGTGTTCCAGAGCTTCAATCTGTTCCCGCATCTGACCGTGCTCGACAATTGCACGCTGGCGCCGATCTGGGTCCGAAACATCCCCAAGAGGGATGCCGAGGCAACCGCGATGAAGTTCCTGGAACGGGTCAAGATCCCGCACCAGGCCAACAAGTTTCCGGGGCAGATGTCCGGCGGCCAGCAGCAACGCGTCGCGATTGCCCGGGCCTTGACCATGAACCCGAAGGTGATGCTGTTCGACGAGCCGACCTCGGCGCTCGACCCCGAGATGGTCAAGGAGGTGCTCGACACCATGGTCGACCTCGCCGAGGAGGGCATGACCATGCTGGTCGTCACCCACGAGATGGGCTTTGCCCGCGAGGTCGCCAACCGCGTCGTGTTCATGGACGCCGGCCAGATCATCGAGGCCAACACGCCGAAGGAGTTCTTCGCCGCCCCGCAGCACGCCCGCACGAAGCTGTTCCTGAGCCAGATTCTGCGCTGAGCCTCTGCGCCCCACGGCCTCGTGGTCTGACTGACCGCAAGCTTGGCACCATCCGAATCAGCTCGTCTCTTTTCGGACCATCCTCCGGAGAGAGACCTTGCAGAGCAGTGCCGGCGCGCGCGCATACCAGAATGCGCGACTGGAAAAGAAGCTGAAGAAGCAGGCGGACGCCGTCATGGCCGAGGCGCTCGGACAGGGCAGACTTGCCGAGGCCGAGGTGCTCTGCCGCGAGATCTTGAAGGAAGTCCCCGATCATTTCCACGCCACGCACCTGCTCGGCCTGCGCGCGTTTGACGGCGGGCGGCTCGATGAGGCGGAATTCCTGCTCGAGCGTGAGACCGCGCTCGATCCACGTTCGCCCGACGCGCATGGCAATCTCGGGGCTGTATATTTCGCGCTCGAGAAGTTCAACGATGCACGCTCATGCCAGGAGAAGGCCATTGCGCTGAAGCCGAATTGTCCGATCACCCTGACCAATCTCGGCAATACGCTGCTGCACATCTGCCTCGGCAAAGAGGCGATCGGGCTGCACGAACGCGCGATCAGGCTGAAGCCGGACTATGCCGATGCGTTTTGCAACCGCGGCATGGCAGAATTGATGACAGGCCGGCTCGAGCGCGCCAAAGAGAGCTTCGATCGTGCCCTGTCACTTCAACCACGTCACGCGGAAGCGATCGCCGGCAAGGGCATGGTGAGCCTCGAGCTACGACACTTCGAGGAGGCGGCTGCCGCACTCGACGCAGCGCTCGCGATCAAGCCAGGTTCACCTAGGGTTCTGCTGCAGCGCGGGCGGCTCAATCTGAGTCTGTCCCGGCTGGAGCAGGCGGCCGCGGACCTCGATGCGGCGCTGGCGCAATCGCCGCGGCACGAGCTCGCGCTGTGCTGGAGGGCGCAGATCGACATTCTCGTGGGGAACACGGCGCGGGCGATTGCGGGCGTCAAGACGCTGCTCGATGTCAATCCGCGATCCGAGATGGGATTGGCGCTTCTGGCGGCTTGCTATGTGAACCAGGGAGACATCGCGATGGCGCTCCAGCATCTCGACGCGGCCCTGGAGATCGCGCCAGACTTTCCGGAGGCTATCGGATACAGGATCTTCGTGCTGGATTATCTGCCGGAGGCCGATTTCGCGGTCCAGCAGGCGGCACGAAGATATTGGTGGGATGCGATCGGCGCCAAGCTCCCGCAAAGGACGCTGTTGCCGCGCCAGCTCGATCCGGACAGGCGGATCGCGATCGGATACGTCGCGTCCGAATTCAGGAACCACTCGGCCGCGTATTCTCTGCTGCCGGTGCTGCGCCATCATGATCACGCCAAGTTCAAGATCATCTGCTATTCCTGCTGGCCGTTGCAGGATGAGATGACGGAGAGATTCAAGCCGCTTGCGGACGTCTGGGTCGATGCCGAGCAGCTTTCGGACGACGAGCTGGCCGATCGTATTCAGGCCGATGGGATCGATATTCTGATCGATGTGTCCGGACATACCACTGGCAGCAGGCTTCAGGTCTTCGCCCGCAAGCCGGCCCCCATCCAGGTCACGGGTTTCGGGCACGCCACGGGGACGGGCCTTCAGACGATGGATCATGTGCTCGCCGACCCGATCTTCATTCCGCAATCGGCGCGGCATCTGCTGGCCGAAAAGGTCTATGATTTGCCCTGTCTGATCACGATCGATCCCATCCTGAACGCGCCGCCTTCGGAGCTTCCCATGCTCCGCAATGGCTATGTGACTTTCGGCGTGTTCAACCGCATCTTCAAGATATCGGACGAGGCCATCAGGGTGTGGTCGAAGGTGATGCGCGCGGTGAGCGGATCGAAGATCATCATCAAGAGCGGGCTGTTCGACGATCCCTTGCTGCGCGACCGTCTGGTCGCGCGGTTCGTGGAACAGGGTATCGCCGAAGAAAACGTCGTCTGCATGGGCTCGTCCCCGCGCTCCGAGCATCTGCGGGCCTTCGCGAGCGTCGACATTTCGCTCGACACGTTCCCGCAAAATGGCGGCATCAGCACCTGGGAATCCCTTTATGCGGGCGTTCCGGTCGTCGCCAAGCTCGGCAACGGCGCTTCTTCGCGCGCCGGCGGGTCGATCGTCGCGGCCGTCGGACTCGGCGACTGGGTCGCAGAGGACGATGAAGGTTATGCTGCGATCGCGTGCAAATATGCGGCGCAGCCTGCCCATCTGGCGAAGCTCCGCGCAGAATTGCCGGCCCGGATCGCAGCTTCGCCCGCCGGCAATGTCGAAATCTACACGCGGAACGTCGAGGCGGGATATCGCCGGTTCTGGCGCGACTATTGTGTCGCGGCATCAGAAACCGGAGACATAGCGTAAGCCTGAGCCGGATTTTGCCCCGAGCACCGGGAAATCCCGGGCGCCCGCGGTCCAGCCGACCGGGCGGCCTAGAGGACGAATCAGCTAGACTCTCCATGCGGGTACCTTCCGGAGAGACATCTTGCAGAGCAGCGGCGCCGGCGCGCGCGCATTCCAGAACGCGCGATTGCAGAAGAAACTGATGAAGCAGGCGGACGCCGTCATCTCCGCCGCGGCGAGCGCCTATGGCCAGCGTCGATACACGGAGACCGAGGCGCTTTGCCGCGAGATCCTGAAAGCGCTGCCGGACCATTTCGATGCCACGCATTTGCTCGGTCTGTGCGCGCATGACGGCGGGCGCCTGGAGGAGGCGCAACGGCTGCTCGAGCGCACGATTGTGCTCGATCCGCGTTCGCACGAGGCCTTCAGCAACCTCGCGACCGTCTACTTCGACCTGAAGAAATTCGAGGATGCGCGCCGATGCCAGGAGAAGGCGATCGCGCTGAAGCCGAACTTTCCGCTGGCTCTTACCAATCTCGGCAATACGTTGCTGCACATGAATCTCCCCGGGCAGGCAATCGAATTGCACGATCGCGCCATCCGCCTGAAGCCGGACTATGCCGATGCCTTCTGCAATCGCGGCATGGCCGAACTGATGATGGGTCAGTTCGAGCGTGCCAGCGAAAGTTTCGATCGCGCCCTGTTGTTTCAGCCGCGTCACGCGGAAGCGATCGCCGGCAAGGGCATGGTGAGCATCGAGCGTCGGCACTACGATGAGGCGGAATCCGCGCTCGCAGCCGGGCTCGCGATCAAGCCCAATTCGGCGCGGATGCTGGCACAGCGCGGACGGCTCAATTTCGACCTGTCGCGCCTGGAGCAGGCGGCCGCCGATTTCGAGGCGGCGCTGGCGCAATCGCCTACGCTCGAGCTGGCTCTACGCGGGAAAGCGCAGGTCAATATCCTGCTGGGAAACACGGCGCAGGCGATCGCGGCCGTCAAGACATTGCTGGAGGAAAATCCGCGATCCGAGATCGGAATGGCGCTGCTGGCGTCGTGCTATGCGAGCCAGGGTGACATTGCGACGGCACTTCAGCATCTCGATGCCGCGCTCGAGCTCAGCCCGGGTTATTCGGACGCGATCGCGCGCAAGATCTTCTTGCTGGATTATCTCTCCGAAGCCGGCTTTGCGGTTCAGCAGGAGGCCCGAAAATCCTGGTGGGATGCGGTCGGCGCCAAATTGCCGCGAAGGACGTTGGCGCCACGCCAGCTCGATCCGGACAAGCGCATCGTGATCGGATACGTTGCATCCGAATTCAGAAACCATTCGGCCGCGCTCACTCTGTTGCCGGTGCTGCGCCATCATGATCACACAAGGTTCGAGATCATCTGCTATTCCTGCTGGCCGTTGCCGGATGAGATGACCGAACGATTCAAGCCTCTGGCGGACGTCTGGGTCGACGCCGGGCAGCTTTCGGACGACGAGCTGGCTGACCGTATCCAGGCGGATAAGGTCGATATCCTGATCGACGTATCGGGGCATACGACCGGCAACAGACTTCATGTTTTTGCTCGCAAGCCCGCGCCGATCCAGGTCACGGGTTTCGGGCACGCCACCGGGACCGGCCTTCAGACCATGGATTACGTGCTCGCGGATTCGGTCTTCATTCCGCAATCGGCCCGACATCTGCTGGTCGAGAAGGTTCACGATCTGCCATGTCTGATCACCATAGAACCCGTGCTGGACGTGCCGCGGTCGGAGCTGCCCATGCTCCGCAACGGCTACGTGACCTTCGGCGTGTTCAACCGCATCTACAAGATATCGGACGAAGCCATCCGGGTGTGGGCAAAGGTGATGCGCGAGGTGAGCGGATCGAAGATCATCATCAAGCACGGACTGCTCGACGATCCCTTGCTGCGCGACAGTCTGGTCGCGCGGTTCGTGGCGCAGGGCATCGCCGCAGAGAATATCACCTGCATGGGCTCGACCTCGCGCCACGAGCATCTGCTGGCCTTCGCGAATGTCGACATTTCGCTCGACACATTCCCGCAAAATGGCGGCATCAGCACCTGGGAATCGCTTTATGCGGGCGTTCCGGTCGTCGCCAAGCTCGGCAACGGCGCCTCCTCGCGTGCCGGCGGCTCGATCGTGGCTGCCGTCGGCCTCAGCGATTGGGTCGCCGACGACGATGAAGGGTATGCCGCGATCGCGTGCAAATATGCGGCGCAGCCGGCCTATCTGGCAAAGCTGCGGGCGGAATTGCCGGCCCAGATCGCAGCTTCGCCCGCCGGCAATATCGAGATCTATACGCAGAAGGTCGAGGCAGGATATCGCCA
This sequence comes from Bradyrhizobium vignae, assembly GCF_900324035.1. NCBI lineage: Bacteria > Pseudomonadati > Pseudomonadota > Alphaproteobacteria > Hyphomicrobiales > Nitrobacteraceae > Bradyrhizobium > Bradyrhizobium vignae. The sequence continues at coordinate 4,210,270 of NZ_LS398110.1, read as the reverse complement.
ATTCTGGCGCGACTATTGTGCCGCGGCCTCGGAACGCGGCGACGTCGTGTAGACGCTGAGGACCGGAAAATCGCGGGGGGCGATGCTGGTCCAGTGACCGGCGGGTCGGGCCTGCGAATCAGCTAGACTCGGTCCGGGCGATCTTCCGGAGAGCAACCTTGCAGAGCAGCGGCGCCGGCGCGCGCGCATTTCAGAACGCGCGATTGCAGAAGAAATTGAAGAAGCAGGCGGACGCCGTCATCGCTGCCGCGGCGAGCGCCTATGGCCAGGGCCGTTATGCGGAAACCGAGGCGCTCTGCCGTCAGATCCTGCAAGCTGTTCCCGATCATTTCGACGCCACGCACTTGCTCGGCCTGTGTGCGCAGAACGGCCGGCGCCTCGAGGAGGCGCAGCGGCTGCTCGAGCGCGCGATTGCGCTCGATCCTCGTTCGCACGAAGCCCATAGCCATCTCGGGACCGTGCATTTTGATCTCAGGAAGTTCGAGGATGCGCGCCGGTGCCAGGAGAGGGCGATCGCGCTGAAGCCGAACTTTCCGCAGGGGCTGACCAATCTCGGCAATACGCTGCTCCACCTCAATCTCGCGGAGCAGGCGATCGAACTGTACGATCGCGCCATCAAGCTGAAGCCGGACCATGCCGATGCACTCTGCAATCGCGGCCTGGCAGAGCTGGCGCTGCGCCAATTTGACCGCGCCAAACAGAGCTTCGAGCGCGCCCTGGTGTTTCAGCCGCGTCAAGCGGAAGCGCTCATCGGCAAGGGCGTGGTCGATATCGAGCTCAAGCACTACGATGAAGCGGAGGCCGCGCTCGCAGCGGCGCTCGCGATGAGGCCTCATTCGGCCAAGGCCCTGGCCCACCGCGGACGGCTCAATTTCGAGCTATCGCGGTTGGAGCGGGCGTCTGCGGATTTCGATGCAGCGCTCGCGCTTTCGCCCAAGCTGGAGGTCGCCTTGCAGGGAAAGGCGCAAGTCAGCATCCAGCTGGGGAACACGGCCGAGGCGCTTGCGGCCGTCAAGATACTGCTCGCGGAAAATCCGCGCTCCGCGATTGCGATGACGCTGCTGAGCGCCTGTTTCGCCAATCAGGGCGAGATCGCATCCACCATCGCACATCTCGACACCGCCCTGGCGATGGCGCCTGATAATGCGGACCTGATCGCCCGCAAGATTTTCTTTCTGGACTTTCTCTCCGACGCCGATTTCGCGGTCCAGCAGGCCGCGCGCAAACATTGGTGGGACGCGATCGGAGCCAAGTTGCCGCGAAGGACGTTGGCGCCGCGCCAGCTCGATCCGGAAAGGCGGATCGTGATCGGATATGTCGCTGCCGAGTTCTGGTATCACTCGGCGGCGTTCGCCCTTCTACCGGTGCTGCGCCATCATGATCACACGAACTTCGAGATCGTCTGCTATTCATGCTCGCCGCGACGCGACGAGATGACTGCCGAATTCAACTCGTTTGCGGACATCTGGGTCGATGCCTGGCAGCTTTCGGACGACGAACTGGCCGACCGCATCCAGGCGGACAAGATCGATATCCTGATCGACGTGTCAGGGCATTCATCGGGTAACAGGCTTCCTGTCTTCGCACGGAAGCCGGCGCCGATCCAGGTCACGGGTTTTGGTCATGCCACCGGGACAGGTCTTCAGACCATGGACCACGTGCTCGCGGATCCTATCTTCATTCCGCAATCGGCGCGGCATCTGCTGGCCGAAAAGGTCTATGATTTGCCGTGCCTGATCACGATCGATCCCATCGGGGATGTGCCGCCTTCGGAGCTTCCCATGCTCCGCAACGGCTATGTGACCTTCGGCGTATTCAACCGCATCTACAAGATCTCGGACGAGGCCATCCGGGTGTGGGCGAATGTGATGCGCGCGGTGAGCGGATCGAAGATCATCATCAAACATACCCTGCTGGACGATCCCTTGTTGCGCGACAGCCTGGTCGGGCGATTCGTGGCGCAGGGCATTGCCGAGGAGAACGTGATCTGCATGGGCTCGTCCCCGCGCGCCGAGCATCTGCGGGCCTTTGCGAATGTCGACATTTCGCTCGATACGTTTCCGCAAAATGGCGGCATCAGCACCTGGGAATCGCTCTATGCCGGCGTTCCGGTCGTGGCCAAGCTCGGCAACGGCGCCTCGTCGCGCGCCGGCGGCTCGATCGTGGCTGCCGTTGGCCTCAACGATTGGGTCGCTGAGGATGACGAGGGATATGCCGCGATCGCGCGCACATATGCGGCGCAGCCAGCTCATCTGGCGAAGCTGCGTGCGGAATTGCCGGCCCGGATCGCGGCTTCGCCCGCCGGGAATGTCGAAATCTACACGCGGAAGGTCGAGGCGGCATATCGCCAGTTCTGGCGCGACTATTGTGCCGCGGACTCGGAGCGCGGCGAAGTCGCATAATCGGGTCGAAACGCGGGCGCCTCGTGGGCAAGCGTCCCGGACGTGAGCCTTCCCGCGACGATCACACGAACGGCGGCTTGATGTTGCTGCGCTTCTCCAGCCACTCCGGCACCGGCAGGTTCTTGGCGCGCATGAAGTCCGCATTGAACAGCTTCGAGAGATAGCGGCTGCCGGAATCGCACAGCACGGTGACGATGGTTTTGCCGGGCCCGAGCTGCCTTGCAAGTCGCATCGCGCCGACGACATTGATGCCCGTCGAGCCGCCGAGGCACAGGCCTTCGTGCTGGAGCAGATCATAGATCGCCGTGACGGCTTCGGCATCGGGAATCAGATAGGCGTCATCGACCTTGGCGGTCTCGACGATCGCAGTCGCGCGGTTGAGGCCGATGCCCTCGGTGATCGAGCCGCCGGGCGTCGCCTTGGGATCGCCGGTCCTGAAATATTCGTACATGCCGGCGCCATGCGGATCGGCGCAGGCGATGCAGACGTTCTTGCTCTTTTCCTTGAGATAGCGGCTGACGCCGGCCAGCGTGCCGCCGCTGCCGACCGAGCAGACGAAGCCGTCGACCTTGCCGCTGGTCTGCTCCCAGATCTCGGGCCCCGTCGATTCGTAGTGGGCCTTCGCGTTGTCGAGGTTATTCCACTGATCGGCGAACAGCACGCCATTCGGCTCGGTCTTGCGCAGCTCGTCGGCGAGCCTGCGGCCGACATGCTGGTAGTTGTTGGGGTTGGCATAGGGCAGGGCCGGCACCTCGATCAGCTCGGCACCACACAGCTTCAGGAAATCCTTCTTCTCCTGGCTCTGCGTCTCCGGGATCACGATCAAGGTGCGGTAGCCGCGCGCGCTCGCCACGACCGCAAGCCCGATGCCGGTATTGCCGGCGGTGGCTTCCACCACGAGACCGCCGGGCTTGAGCTCGCCACGCTTCTCCGCCTCCAGGATCATCCATTTGCCGGCGCGGTCCTTGACCGACTGGCCCGGATTCATGAACTCGGCCTTGCCGAGAATGGTGCATCCGGTCAGTTCCGAGGCGCGCTTCAGCTTGATCAGCGGGGTGTTGCCGATGGCTTCGACAACGTCGTTGCGAATGGTCATGTCGGGGGAAATCACTGCCAGGGGGTTTTGATCAGGTTTGGCCAGAACCTAGTGCTTGGGAGGCCAAAGGGAAAGGCTTTTGCGTTGCGGCGAACCCTACCGAAACGCCCGTCCAAACAGCGATATGGTTGAGAGGCGGGACCGGCGATGATGCGCTCGGCGCGAGGCGGGATATCGTAGGACGAAATGGTCGAACTCCGTTAGGACCCGACACGATAACGCTGGTGATGAGCGGTCTTGCGACCATTTCTTGCCACAGCGTTTGGGAGGTCGAAAAGTCTATCGGCAGGATGGACGGCTTCGTTTTCGGCAAATTGACGGTCTTCCGGGGCGGCCCAGATGGCGCAACTGAGCTGAAGCCGCCTGGCGCGGTTGGATCGAAGGGGCCAGCGGCCGGTGTGGCAGCAATATCACATGAAATCTTAGTAAGCTTGCTCACGTTTCCAGATGTTGCGTAGTGAGAGAAGTCCCTGCGAGACAGGCATTTTTTACATTTTTGTCAGTTCGCTCCCGCCTCGTTGGCACGGGCATCTCGCAACTGCGGCACTGTCCCGCCGTTCCGCGCCCGGCTAGTATGATTCTTAGGTTCCGCAGAAAGCATCATAGCTGTGAACGCGTTATCCAAAGCCTCCCGACTGTCCCGCCGCGAATCGGCTAATCCGGCTGCACGGCGGCGGCTCGATCTGCCCGACGGGGGGTGGATGTGACACAGCAAGTTCCAGCGATCGCCTCGCGGCGGTCTCTCGGTTCTGCATTCCGGACGCTGCGCGCGGCGCGATGGATTGCGGTGTTGTGCCTCGCCGCCGGTTCGGGCGCTTGCGTGCTGACCCAGGATCTCCCCGATCCCGCGCTCGACGTACCCACGCAATACAAATATGCCGGCAAACGCGATGCGCCGCCATCGCTGGATTGGTGGCGTGGCTTCCGCTCTGCGGAGCTGACCCAGCTGATGGAGGAGGCGCAGACCGTCAACCTCGACATCGCCGCCGCGGTCGCGCGCATCGTCCAAGCCGACGCCCAGGCACGGCAGGCAGGCGCGGCGCTGCTGCCGAGCGTGTCGACGACCGGATCGGAAACCTACTCGCGCACCTCGGGCTCGAGCGCCTCGGGCCTGTCCATCGGCGGACGCGAGGTCGTCAACTATTCGGCCTCGCTGAGCGCGAGCTACCAGCTCGACTTCTGGGGCCAGAATCGCGACGCGCTGCAAACGGCGGAGGAAACGGCCAACGCCAATCGCTTCGACCGCGACACGGTCGCGCTGACTACGCTCGCCGCCGTCGCCAACGCCTATTTCCAGGTGCTGGCCTCGCAGGATCGCATCAGGACCTCACAGCGCAATATCGCGAGCGCGCAGCGCATCCTCGATGCGGTCAAGGAACGGCGCAGGGCCGGCACCGGCACCGATCTCGACGTTGCCCAGCAGGAGAGCGTGCTCGCGAACCAGAAGGCCTTGGTGCCGCCGTTGCGCCAGACACTCGACCAGAACGCCAACGCGCTGGCTGTTCTGGTATCACGCCCGCCGGAGAGCGTGCGCGTGCTCGGCGGCTCCCTGGATCGGATCGCGATCCCGCGCGTGACGCCCGGCCTGCCGTCCGAGCTTCTGACGCAGCGACCGGACATCCGCCGCCAGGAAGCCCAGCTCGCCTCGGCGACCGCGAACATCGGCAACGCCCGCGCGCAGTTCTTTCCGACCATCCAGCTCACCGGCAATGGCGGCTATCAGAGCTCGGCGCTGGTCTCGCTGTTCCAGCCGCATGCCGCCTTCTTCCAGCTCGTCGGCAGCGCGACACAGCCGATCTTCGACGGCGGCAGGATCCTCGGTAATTTCGAACTCGCGAAGGCCCGGCAGGACGAGCTGCTCCAGACCTACCGCAAGACCATCATCCAGGCCTTTGCCGATGTCGACAATGCGCTGTTCTCGATCAAGCAAACCACGATCAAGCTGCAGTTGCAGCGCGACGTCGTCGCCGCCTCGCGCCGGGCTTTCGATCTCTCCGAACAGCAATTGCGCGCCGGCACTGCCGACATCGTGACCGTGCTCAACACCCAACTGACCCTGTTCCAGGCGGAAGACGCGCTGTCGCAGGCCCAACTCGCACGGCTCCTCGCCATCGTCAGCCTGTACCAGGCGCTCGGCGGCGGTTGGGAGCCGAGGATGGAGAAACCGGTCAATGCTCTTTAAGCCGGAGACGAAGCAAGACGCGAAGGAGGGGACGGCGAAAAGATCGCGCGGCCGCGGCTTCGTCATGACCCTGATCACGCTCGCGATCCTCGGCGGGCTCGGTTATCTCGGCTGGACCGTTGCGCATCAGGAGCAGGCCAACAACCGCAACCAGCGGCCGGATCTGCCGGTGCCCGTGCTGGCGGCGAGCCCACGCATCCAGGACGTGCCGGTTTATCTCGACGGCGTCGGCGCGATTCGCGCGCTCAATACCGTGACCGTCCGCTCGCAGGTCGACGGCAAGCTGATCGCCGTCAACTTCACGGAGGGCCAGGACGTCAGGAAGGGCGACGTGCTCGGCGAGATCGATCCGGCGATTTACCAGGCGCAGTACGACCAGGCGGTGGCCAAGAAGGCGCAGGATCAGGCTCAGCTCGCCAACCAGCGCATCGATCTCGCGCGCTACGAGCAGCTCGCAGCGACCAATGCCGGCTCCAAGCAGCAGGCCGACACCCAGCGCGCGCTGGTGGCGCAGACCGAGGCGCTGATCAAGGCCGACCAGGCCGCGATCGACAATGCCGCGGCAACTCTCAGCTACACCAAGATCGTGGCGCCGATCTCGGGCCGCGCCGGCCTGCGCCAGGTCGACCAGGGCAACATCATCCACGCCTCCGATACCACGGGTCTTGTGGTGATCACGCAATTGCAGCCGATCGCGGTGTGGTTCAGCCTGCCGCAGCAGCAGATCATGCGCGTCAACGCGGCCGCCGCAAAGGGCACGCTGGCGGTCGACGTGTTCGGCAATGACGGCATTACGGTGATCGACACCGGCAAGCTCACCGGCATCGACAACCAGGTCGACCAGACCACCGGCACGCTCAAGCTCAAGGCCGAATTTCCCAACGCCAATTACCAGCTCTGGCCGGGCCAGTTCGTCAATGTCCGTCTCAAGGTCGAGACCTTGACGCAGGCGCTGGTGGTGCCGACCTCTGCGGTGCAGCGCGGCCCGGTCGGGACCTTCAGCTACGTCATCGGCGAGGACAACGTCGTCTCGGCCAAGCCCGTGACGGTGACGCAGCAGAACGAGCATGACGCGGTGATCGCCAGCGGCCTCTCGCCGAGCGACAAGGTCATCACCACGGGCTTTGCCAATTTGTCCGACGGCTCCAAGGTGATCGTGGGCCGCGACGACCAAACCCCATCGGCCGATCTTGCCCCGCGCAAGCGCTCGCGCGCGCCGGACGCGCAGAAAAAGGATGGTGCCAAAGAAGTTCAGAAGGACGGGCAGGGCAAGGACGGTGAGTTCCGTGCCAAGCGCAAGAGCAGCGAAGGCGACCAGAAGGGGCAGACTGGGCCGGCGCCGGGGCCGGGGGCATCGGGAAGTGGAGCCAAGCAGCCATGATCCCGACAACAGCCGCTTGACGCGGCAGGCATAGCCCATGGGTGTCTCCGAACCCTTCATCCGGCGGCCGATCGCGACCTCGCTGCTCGGCATTGCGCTCTTGATCGGCGGGCTGCTCGGATATTTCGCGCTTCCGGTCTCGGCGCTGCCGCAGGTCGATTTCCCGACCGTGCAGGTGACGACGCAGCTGCCGGGCGCGAGTCCGGACGTGATCGCCTCGCTGATCACCGCGCCGCTGGAGCGGCAGCTCGGCCAGATCCCCTCGCTGTCGGCGATGAACTCGACGAGTTCGTTCGGCGTCAGCCAGATCTCGCTCCAGTTCGACCTCAACCGCGATATCGACGGTGCGACGCAGGACGTGCAGGCCGCGATCAACGCGGCGGCCGGCGTGCTGCCCAGGACGCTGCCTTACCCGCCGACCTACGCCAAGGTGAACCCGGCGGATGCGCCGGTGATGACGCTGGCGCTGCGCTCCGACACGATCTCGCTGCGCGCGATGAGCGACATCGCGGACACCATTCTGGCGCAACGTTTGAGCCAGATTTCAGGGGTCGGGCGCGTCTCGGTGCTCGGTGGACTGAAACCGGCCGTGCGCATCCAAGCCGATTTGGCACGCCTCGCAGCCTATGGCATCGCCATGGAGGATCTGCGCACCGCGATCGCCAATGCCAATGTCTCGGGGCCGAAGGGCTCGCTCGACGGCGCGCAGCAATCCTATCTCATCGCGGCCAACGACCAGATCGCCGCCGCTGACGCCTACAAGTCTGTCATTATCGCCTATCGCAACGGCTCGCCCGTCACCATCGGCGATGTCGCTCAGATCGTCGACGGCCTCGAGAACGACCGCACCGGCGGCTGGTACCAAGGCACGCCGGCCGTCATCATCGACATCCAGCGCCAGCCCGGGGCCAACGTCATCGACGTCGTCAGCCAGATCCGCGCAGAGATCCCGAAGCTGCAGCGGGCGATTCCGGCCGGTGTGAACCTCACCATCGTGTCTGACCGCACCGTCACCATCCGCGCCTCGGTGCGCGACGTGCAGTTCACGCTGGTCCTTGCCGTCGTGCTGGTGACGCTGGTGGTGCTGCTGTTCCTGCGCTCGCTGCGTGCCACGCTGATTGCCGGCGTCGCGCTGCCGCTGTCGCTGATCACGAGCTTCGGCATCATGTATTTTGCCGGGTTCAGCCTCGACAATCTGTCGCTGATGGCGCTCACGATCGGCACCGGCTTCGTCGTCGACGATGCCATCGTCATGATCGAGAACATCGTCCGCCACATGGAGAATGGCGAGAGCGCGATGGAAGCCTCGCTGAAAGGCGCCAGCGAGATCGGCTTCACCGTGATCTCGCTGACGGTGTCGCTGATCGCGGTGTTCATCCCGCTGCTGTTCATGTCCGGCCTCGTCGGGCGCATGTTCCGCGAGTTCGCGCTGACACTGACGATCGCGGTCGTGACCTCGGCCGTGGTCTCGCTGACGCTGACGCCGATGATGTGCTCGCGCTTGCTGAAGCACGCCCATGAGGAGCTGGCGGTGCCGGGCCTCGCCGCGATCAGCCGCTTCATCGACCGCACCGTCGACTTTTACCATCGCACGCTGCTCTGGGTGCTGGAGCGCCAGCGCGCTACGCTGGTCGTGACCTTCGCCACGCTGGTCGCAACTCTCGTTCTCTATGTCGTCGCCCCCAAGGGCTTCCTGCCCCTCCAGGACACCGCCTCAATCACGGCGGTGACGGAGGCGGGGCCGGACGTCTCCTTCGCCGAGATGCAGAAGCGGCAGACCGAGGCCGCCGACGCCATCAAGGCCGATCCTGACGTAACAGGCGTGGTCTCGGTGATCGGCGCCGGCTCGGTCAACCCGACCACCAATGTCGGGCGCCTCGTCATGACGCTCAAGCCGCGCGGCGAGCGGCGCGACGATGTCGGCGTAGTCGTGAGCCGGCTGAAGGAGCGCGTCGCCGGCATCCCCGGCATGACCGTCTATTTCCAGCCGGTGCAGGACGTGCAGATCTCGACCCAGTCGAGCCGCTCGCAATACCAGTACACGCTGACCGGCACCGATGCGGCGCTGGTGTCGGAATGGGCGCGCAAGCTCGTCGCCGAGATGCGGCGCGATCCCCTGTTCCGCGACGTCTCCTCCGAGGCGCAGGAGGGCGGCCTGCGGGCGCAGCTCGAGGTCGACCGCACCCGCGCCGGTCAGCTCGGCGTCAGCCTGCAAGGCATCACCGACACGCTGAACGATGCCTTCGCGCAGCGGCAGATCTCGACGATCTACGGCCAGGCCAACCAGTACCGCGTGGTGCTGGAGGCGCTGCCGATGTATCAGCGCGATCCCTCGATCCTCTCCAAGCTCTATCTGCCGGGCGCCGCGAGCAGCGTCGCCGGCACGCCGAGCGCCCAGGTGCCGCTCTCGGCTGTGGCGACGCTGAAGCGCACCACGGCGCCGCTCGCGATCTCGCACCAGGCGCAGTTCCCCTCCGTGTCGCTCAGCTTCAACCTCGCACCGGGCGCGGCCCTCGGCGATGCCGTCGAAGCCGTGAAAGCGATCGAGAGCCGGATCGGCATGCCGGGCAGCATCGTCGGCGTCTATGCCGGTGACGCCGCCGAGTTCGCCAAGGCGCTGGCCGGCCAGCCATGGCTGCTGCTCGCCGCCGTGATCACGATCTACATCGTGTTAGGGGTGCTCTACGAGAGCTACATCCACCCGATCACGATCCTGTCGACGCTGCCCTCGGCCGGCGTCGGCGCGATCCTGGCACTGGTGCTGTGTGGGCAGGACCTGTCGGTGATCGGACTGATCGGCATCATCCTCTTGATGGGCATCGTCAAGAAGAACGCGATCATGATGATCGACTTCGCGCTGGAGGCCGAGCGCGGGCAGGGGATGTCGCCCAACGGAGCGATCGTGCAGGCGTGTCTGTTGCGCTTCCGTCCCATCATGATGACGACGCTGGCGGCGCTGTTCGGCGCGCTGCCGCTGGCGATCGAGAGCGGCACCGGCGCCGAGCTGCGCTTTCCCCTCGGCATCTCCATCATCGGCGGCCTGCTGCTGAGCCAGCTGCTGACGCTCTACACCACGCCCGTGATCTATCTCGCGCTCGACCGCATCAACCGCCGCCTCGAGCAGGCGCTGCCGCCGGCCGAATCCGGCGGTCCGCCGGTCGCCGGCGCGACCGAGGGGATGCAGTGATGGCATCGATCTCGGAGCCCTTCATCCGCCGCCCGGTCGCGACCACGCTGCTCTCGATCGGGTTGTTCCTGCTGGGTGTCGTCGCCTACGAGTTCCTGCCGGTGTCCTCGGTACCGAACGTCGATTTTCCCGCCATCTTCGTCTCCGCGAGCCGCCCTGGCGCCGATCCTTCCGTGATGGCGGCAACGGTCGCCGCGCCGCTGGAGCGGCGCCTGGGTGAGATTGCCGGCATCAATCAGATCACCTCGACCAGTTCGCTCGGCATCAGCAATATTCAGCTGCAATTCAACATCGGCCGCGACATCGATCGCGCCGCACGCGACGTGCAGGCCGCCATCAACGCCTCGCTGGTGGACCTGCCGAGCGATCTGCCGGCGCTGCCGCGCTTCCGCAAGGCCAACACCGCGGGCGCCCCCGTCTACGTGTTGGCGCTGACGTCGAAAACCCTCACCACCAGTGCGATCTATGATGTCGCCGACACCGTGCTGGCGCAACGCATCTCGCAGGTGCCGGGCGTGGGCAACGTCACGATCAGCGGTGCCGATCAACCGGCGGTGCGCATCCAGCTCAATCCGGTCGCGCTGTCGAATGCCGGCATCGCCACCGACGACGTACGGACCGCGATCATCAATGCCAACCCGCTCGGCCCGGTTGGTATCTTCAACGGCGAGCGCCAAAGCGAGACGCTGGCGCTGAACCGCCAGATGCGGACCGCCCAGGAATTCCGCGACATCGTGATCAAGAGCGCGAACGGCAATTTCGTGCGGCTCTCCGACGTCGCCGAGATCGAGGATTCCGTCCGCAATGCCCGCTCGATCGCCTGGTTCAACAAGCAGCCGGCGGTGATCATGCAGATCACCAAGCAGGGCGATGCCAACGTGATCGACACTGTCGACCGCGTCAAGGCGCTGATCCCCGAGCTGAAACAATGGATTCCGGCAGGGGTCGAGATTTCGACCCTGGTCGATCGCACCGGCACGATCCGGGCCAGCGTCGAGGACATGCAGTGGACGCTGCTGGCAACGGCGATCCTGGTGATGGTGGTGGTGTTCGTATTCCTGCGCAGGATCACGCCGACGATCGCGGCCGGCATTTCGGTGCCGCTGGCGCTCGCCGGCACCTGCGCAGGGATGTGGCTCGCCGGTTTCTCGATCGACAATCTGTCGCTGATGGCGCTCGCAATCTCCGTCGGCTTCGTGGTCGACGACGCCATCGTCATGATCGAGAACATGTTCCGCAATCTCGAGCACGGCATGCGGCCTTTCCGAGCAGCGCAGGAGGGAGCGAAGCAGATCGGCTTCACCGTGCTCTCGATCAGCCTGTCGCTGATCGCGGCGTTCACGCCGCTGATCTTCATGGACGGCATCGTCGGCCGCCTGTTGCGCGAATTCTCGCTGACGCTGACCTTTGCGATCGTGGTCTCGACGCTGGTCTCGCTCACGGCCACGCCGATGATCTGCGCCCATTATATCCGGCAGACGACGTCGGGGACGGCCACGCTGTTCGACCGTCTGATCGAGGGATCGCTGTCGCGGATCGTCAATTTCTACGCGCGCAGCTTGCGCACTGTGCTGGAATTCCCGCTGCTGACGCTGCTCGTGTTCTTCGCCACCATCGGGCTGACCGTGACGCTCTACGTCAAGGTGCCCAAGGGCTATTTCCCGACTGACGATTCCGGATTCATCATCGGCGCGACGCGGGCCTCCGCCGACATTTCGTTCCAGTCGATGCTGGGCCTCCAGCAGCAGCTCGCCGACATCGTGATGGCCGATCCGGCCGTCGCCGGCATCGGCTCGGTGCTGGGCGGTGGCGGGCCGGGCCCGGCGACCTCCAACCGCGGCACGATGTTCATCAGCCTGAAGCCGCCGGCCGAGCGGAACCATGTCTCGACCGAGATCGTGATCGATCGCTTGCGGCGCGATCTTTATCGCGTTGCCGGCATCCGTCTCTTCATGTTCGCGGCGCAGGACGTCCGCGCTGGCGGACGGCAGAGCGACTCGAACTACCAATATACGCTGTCGAGCACCGACCTGGATCTGCTGCAGCAATGGGCGCCGATCGTCGCCAAGCGAATGGAGACGGTCGAAGGAATCACCGACGTGTCCGCCGATCGCGATCCCGGCGGATTGCAGCTCACGCTGGCCATCGACCGCCAGAAGGCCTCGCGGCTCGGCGTGCGCGTGCAGGACATCGACAATGCGCTGAACAACGCGTTCGCGCAGCGGCAGATCTCGATCATCTACACCCAGCGAAACCAGTACATGATCGTGCTGGAGACCGATCCGAAATTCCAGGTCGACCCGACCAATCTCGAGCGCATCTATGTGGCGGGCGCCAACGGTGTGCAGGTGCCGTTGTCAGCCGTGGTCCGCGCCCAGCGCGGGCTCGCCTCGCTCGCCGTGTTTCACTCGCAAGGATTCCCCTCGACGACCGTATCCTTCAACACGCTGCCGGACGTGCCGCTCCAGGCCGCGACCCAGAACATCCAGCGTGCGGTCGAGGAGTTGCACATGCCCGAGGGCATCCGCGGCAGCTTCGACGGCAATGCCGGCGATTTCGCCAGGACCAGCGGCCGCCAGCCGCTTCTGATCCTCGGCGCGCTGATCGCGATGTACATCGTTTTAGGGGTGCTCTACGAGAGCCTTGCCCATCCGCTCACGATCATCTCGACGCTGCCCTCGGCCGGGTTAGGTGCGCTGCTCGCCCTGCAGCTGACCAACACGCCTCTGACGGTGATTGCCTTCGTCGGCATCATCCTCTTGATCGGCATCGTCAAGAAGAACGGCATCATGATGGTTGACTTCGCGCTCGACGCCGAGCGCCGGCGCGGGCTGTCCTCGGCGGAGGCGATCTTCGAGGCTTGCCAGGCGCGCTTCCGGCCGATCCTGATGACGACCATGGCGGCGCTGTTCGCCGGCATTCCGCTTGTGGTCGCGACCGGCCCCGGCACGGAGCTGCGCCGCCCGCTCGGCATCACCATCATCGGCGGCCTGTTCGTCTCGCAGATCCTGACCCTCTACACCACGCCCGTGATCTATCTCCTGATCGACCGTCTGCGGCGCCGATCCGAGCCGCGTCCGCTGGCTGCGCCGGCGGAATAGGTTGTTGCAGCGACGCGCGAAGCGTATAGCGGCGACCATGTCGAACCGATCCGAGACGACGGCCGCCGCGCCCGAGGCGATTCCCGAATGCCCGCACTGCCAGAAGCCGATGCCGCTGTGCATCTGCGACAGCGTCACGCCCATTGAAAATCGGCTCTCGCTGCTGATCCTGCAGCACCCGCAGGAGCAGGACAGGGCGCTCGGCACCGCGCGGCTGCTGGCCAGGCATTTCGCCGATGCCACGGTCCGGGTCGGCCTGTCCTGGCCAAGCCTGTCCAAGGCGCTGGGGCGGCCGGTCGAGAATGCCGCTCGCTGGGCCGTGCTCTATCTCGGCTCGGCCCGCGCGGCCGATCTCGAGGCCGAGGGCGAGATCGTGGCGCTAACCCGCAAGGGCGAGGTCGCGGAGAACCAGCGCGCGATCCTCGGCAAGCTCGAAGGCGTCGTGCTGCTCGATGGCACCTGGAGCCAGGCCAAAGCGCTGTGGTGGCGCAATCCCTGGATGCTGAAATGCCAGCGCGTGATCCTCAATCCGGCGCATCCCTCACGCTACGGACGCCTGCGCAAGGAGCCGCGCCGCGACGGGCTCTCGACCATCGAGGCGGCCGCGACGATGCTCGCCGGCCTCGAGCGACGTCCCGACATCGCACAGACACTGCATGGCAGTTTCGAACGGATGCTGGCGCGCTATCGCGAGGTCCAGACCGAGATGCCGGAACTCGTACCCAAGCCGGCGCCCAAGGGCCGCCGGCGCGACTTCCGGCGCGGCAAGCGCGTCTGACTTTGATCCACATCGGCCATCGCCGCCAAAGTCGGACGAAGGCGGTTGCCTAAGCCATTGATCCCCTATATTGGTCCGCGCTTACGGGGCCACGTGGCGGAGTGGTTACGCAACGGTCTGCAAAACCGTGTACACCAGTTCAATTCTGGTCGTGGCCTCCATTACAAGTCTCTGATCTTCCAGGAAAAATGCAAGTTTGCCACAGTGGGCGGCGGAAGCTTGCAGGGCGCGCCTACCGGGTTTGCCCGGGGCTTGGCGGAAACTGGTGATTCAGGCCGATGGCATGGACTTCGCATCTGCGAAGTGACGCATGCCCCATCAACCGAGCGCTGGAGAGCACGTGGGCGAAATCGTCCGATTTGTTCCAAAATCCGAGCTGGAGCGGGCCCGTCTCATTCGTGAGGCGCGCGCGATCTATGACAGCATCTTTCCGCCGGCTGTCCCCGAGCGGGCGCCGCAGGACGGCGAGGAACGCGTCAAGAATTGATCGTGGTTGCGCCGCCGGCGCATCCGTTCACGGCGAGGCGGGCCTCAGCAGGCCGCGTACCAGCCGTCGGGGAAGGGCAGGAGGGGCCAGGCGCCCTCGTTGTCGTTGGCGGCCTTCAGAGTTTCCTTGGGTGTTGCGCCATACGACCACGAACGGGGCACGAATTCCTCCTCCGGCGCGGGCGCGAAGTCCTCAAAGACCATGGCGTCCCGGACAGGTAAGTTGAATTCGGCTTCGCTCATCACACCCTCGCAGAACGCGGATGGCGCAATGTCGCAAAGCCGGTTTGTTTCCGGATTGACCGGATCGTTCGCATTTTAACGATGCGGCGACCGGGACCCGATTGGTTAGCGATTCCTGAAAAAAATCCCCGGTAAACCCTACGTCCCGCCACGGCGCAGCCGGTGTGAAAGAGATCACATTCCCCGCGGATTATTCCTCCTACCTCTTCGCTCCATGCCGGCCAATGCAGGCCGGGGTGGGTAGAGCGGGAGACTGGTCATGAAGGCGAGGTTCTTGCGGTTTGCGGGCGTGAAAAGCCGGGCGCGTGGCGCCTCGACCGTCGGGCTGTTCCTGACGCTGTTCGCCTCCACCGTTCATGCCCAGGGAACAGCGGAGCAGCGGCGGGGCTGCACCCCGACGTCTACCGGCTCTGCGCCGGCGATATCCCCAACGTCTGCGCCATTACCGCGTGCCTGCGACCCAACCGGTCGAGCCTCAGCGAGGCCCGCCGTTCCGAGTGCGACCAGGCTGGTGGCTGAGCTGCCCCCGCTGTGGGTTTGTGCGCAGCAAGCGCATCGCACGGGCTCGCGAATCCGCCATGGTCAGCCTGTGGATATGCTGCGGACAAGACTGTGGAGGAGTGCTTGATCTGCTGTGGATGGCTGTCGTGGATGCTTCTTTTCGGCGTCCCACGGCTCGTGGTCCACGAACACATTTTGTGCAGTCGTTTGCCCAAATGCCGGGCGCGCTCCATCCAATTTTTTGTACGCCCGCGGACAAGCTTTTCGCGCCGCGCTCCCGCCGACCTTGCCGGCACCAGCCTCGAAGGGCTCGACCATCCCATGCTGGAGACCGATCACGCCTGGTCGTTCTACGGCTTCGCCTATCCGAACCATCTCGCGGCGCTCGACGCGGACGTCTCGACCGTGCGATGCGCGACGCGTTCCGAAAACTCCGCTGCTTCCTGATGACCGTGCATCGCCTCAGCGAGGACGAGGCGATCTGATATCGGCCGCCGTCGATTTCGGCGAATCCGACCCTTTGTGCCTGTCGGCGCGTATCCCGGATTACGCTGCGCTCCATCGGGCTACAAGACCTTGCGTGCCCGGACAAGGCCTTCGCCGCTTCCAAGACCACCGCGATCCAATCAGCGAATTATTGAACATCGACAGCAATGACGATGCGGAGAGAGTCGGGCGGCGCTACGACTCCGGCACCAAGACCACCTCGTTTCTCGCGGAATGATGTTTGGGACCGCCTAACCGGAGGAGGGGCCATTCCAGGCCCTCAGTCCAGGCCCTCAGTCCAGGCTCTTCCTGGGGCGCGTTGAGGATGAGGACGAATTCGTCCTTTGCAAGCGCAAGCGGCTTTGTTATACGCAGCCGCGCGCGAACGAACGGTTCGCCTTTTCCTCGGTAGCTCAGCGGTAGAGCATCCGACTGTTAATCGGATGGTCGCTGGTTCGAATCCAGCCCGGGGAGCCAAATCTTGCCGTAATTCAATGATTTGCGCTCGCATTCTCATGCGGCATGCAATCTTCTTGTCCTGATATTTGAAGACAGCATCCAAAATCCAGCACGGAATCGCTCTCAAACGGATGTGTGGGCGAGCGCGGTCGCGCCATGCGGACGGCGCCAAATCGACTTAATTCAAATCGAGCATGGTTGCGCCGGACAACAAGGAACTGATTCCCATGTCAGAGATCCAGGTCGACCATTCTTGTGTGGCCCCCTCGATTCTGCCGGCCCGCATTCCTGAGCTCAGCGACGATGAATGCCTCGCCTGTCTGGCGCGGGCGGTCGAGACGCCGGATTCGGCACGGCTGGACGAGGTCGCCGCTCTGATCGGCCGCCTCGCGGTGGCGATCGAATAAGGCTGGTCCGGCCCGCACCGAGAGTTGCGGAAGCCGTGGTCGCTTGAGGCCGACGGCCGTGTTGCCTTTTGACCAAGCATGCTTCAAAGATGCCGCGAATTTTCTCCGCGGCATTGTCCGCATTGCAGGGTCCGCAAATGTCCGGTTTTTCGACCGCGCGCCAAAAAATGGTCGATGGCCAGGTGCGCACCAATGACGTCACCGACCGCCGTATTCTCGACGCCATGCTCACGGTTCCGCGCGAGGCTTTCGTGCCGGCCGGCCGACAGGCACTTGCTTACCTCGATCTCGACCTCGACGTGAGCGAAGGCGCCACCAAACGGTTCCTGATCAAGCCAGCGCTGACTGGCAAGCTGCTTCAGGCCGCTGAAATCGGCGAGGGCGACAACGTGCTGGTTGTCGGCTGTGCGACGGGCTATCTCGCCGCGCTGACCGCCAAGCTCGCGCGGCAGGTCGTCGCGACCGAATGCGATTCGGCCTTGGCCGCGAAGGCTAAGGACGCCTTCACCGCCCTGGGACTTACCAATGTCACCTACAAGGCGGCGGCCTGCACCGACGGGGAACCGGCTGCTGCCCCCTATGATGTGATCGTCCTCAACGGCGCGGCCGAGGTGATGCCGGAAGCTCTGCTCGGGCAGCTGAAGGAGGGCGGGCGTCTGGTGGGGGTGTCGGCCGAATCGAGGCCGCCGCGCGCCACGATCGTGACCCGTACCCACGGTGAATTCGGCCATCGGGCCCTGTTCGATGCCGCAGCCCCGGTCCTTCCCGGGCTGGAACGGGCGGCTGCCTTCGTCTTCTGACGGCCCAAAAGCCGCCCAAATCCCGTTCTGAATCAGAAGTGTGGCCGGGATGCTGCACGTGAAGAGTTTCCACTGAGAACCACCCATAGGTGGTTCCGTCGCGCTTGACCGCGTCCTATGTTGCGGCGGGGCAACGACTCCAATCGTAGACGTAACCCAGCTCGCGGGCACGAGTTGGGCGTTAGAATGAACGGAAATTTTGGGATGCATGGGGTGAAGCTCTTCACCGGAGCTGCGGTTTCGGTCCTGCTGCTGGCGCTGGCCGGGCCGACGCCTGCCTTGGCGGATACGATCGAGGCCGCGCTGGTGCGCGCCTATCAGAACAATCCGCAGCTCAACGCACAGCGTGCCCAGGTGCGCTCGACCGACGAAAACGTGCCGCAGGCGCTGTCCGGATACCGCCCGAAGGTCTCGCTGACGGCGACCGGCGGTTATCAATATCAGGACTTGCAGAGTGGCGTCGGGACTAACTCAGTCTTCGGATCCAGATTCCCTCGCAGTGTTGGAGTCACCGCGACGCAGACGCTCTACAATGGCAACCAGACCGCCAACCGGACCCGTGCGGCGGAGAGTCAGGTGTCCGGTGCCCGCGAAGCGTTGCGCAGCCTCGATCAGACCGTGCTGCTCCAGGCCGCGACCACTTATATGGATTATCTGCGCGACGCCGCCACGCTGGAAGTCCAGCGCAGCAACGTACGCGTGCTCGAGCAGACGTTGAAGCAGACCCGTGACCGCTTCAACGTCGGCGAAGTGACCCGCACTGACGTTGCGCAATCGGAGGCGCAGCTGGCGGCCGGCAAGACGCAGGCGCTCACTGCCGAAGCGAATTTGACCACGACGCGGGCGAACTTCCGGCGGATCATCGGTAACGAGCCGACGAACCTCGCGCCGGGCTCGCCCGTCGATCGGTTCCTGCCTCCGACGCTTGCAGCTTCAATCGAGCTCGCCCTCATCGAGAACCCTAACGTCACGGCGAGCATGTACGGTATCGACGTCAATTATCTGCAGGTGAAAGTCGCCGAAGGTGCGTTGCTGCCGACGGTTTCGCTTCAGGCATCGGCCACGCGGGCCGACGAACAGTCCTTGATTCAGTTGCGCTCGTACACCGCATCGGCGATCGCGCAGCTCTCCGTGCCGATCTATCAGGGCGGCGGCGAATATTCGCTGATCCGCCAATCCAAGGAGAACCTGGCGCAGCAGCGCCTCAATCTGGAGACGACCCGCGATCAGGCTCGTGCCAACGTCGTGCAGGCGTGGGGCCAGTTGCAGGCTGCCAAGGCGCAGGTGCAGTCCGCGCAGGCACAGGTCACCGCCTCAGAGATCGCGCTGAACGGCGTCCGTGAAGAGGCCAAGGCTGGCCAGCGCACCACGCTCGACGTGCTCAATGCGCAGCAGGCGCTGGTCAACGCGCGTGTCGCACTCGTCACCGCACAGCACGATCGCGTGGTTGCGTCCTATTCCGTGCTCAGTGCCGTAGGCCGTCTATCGCCGCAGGTCCTTGGCCTGGCGACCACAACCTACGACCCCAGCGTTCACTATCATCAGGTCCGCGACAGCTGGGCTGGCGTGCGCACGCCCGACGGGCGCTGATTCCCGCAATGATCCGGTCGACCTCGCGAACAGCCGAGGTTGACCGGCGCTTTGCTTGCAATCGTCAAAATCCCTGACATAGCCTTGCCAAGATGATGCGGGTCGATTCGTCCCGCGTTGACGACGTGTGTGTAACGCTTGAGTGCCGGGAGCAGGGGCGCACCGCTGCACGTTGAGCCGTGATCTGGGGACAAGTCGGGCTGCCGCGACGAAAAATCACGGACCTCTCGTCCGGAACCGGCCAATCCTGTCCTGCTTGGTGTAAAACAACGCATGCGAGGGCGTTGATGATGTGGAGTCGGAGATGACGCAGCCTGCAAAGGTCACAGAACCCTCCATGGAGGAGATTCTGGCCTCGATCCGGCGCATCATTGCCGACGATGAGGCAAAGCCGCCGCCGGCTGAGGCCGCCAAGCCCGAGAAGGCTGCGGCGCCGAAGCCGCAGGCCGTGAACGACATCCCGACAGCCAAGGTCGCGCCCGCAAAACCTGCCGCCGAGAAGCCCGCGCCGCCAGAAGCGAAGCCGGCTCCGGCGCCGCCGCCAGCACCTGCGGCGGATGCATCCAACAGCCAGGACGACATCGACGCGCTGCTGGCGGGGCTCGACGCGGCCACGCCTGCGCCCGAGGTCCGCGCTCCCGAACCAGAGCCTGAGCCCGACGTGCTCGAACTGACGGACGACATGGCGGTGGACCCGACACCGGCTCCGCCGCCGCCGAGCTTCCGCAAGGTCGAGCCGCGCGACGATCTCGAGTTCGCCGAATCGCCGTCCCCCCGTCCGACGCCGCCACCGTCCTACGCGCCGGTGGATTTTGACGCCCCGCCGCTGCCGCCGCAGCAGCCAATCCTCGCGCAATCGACCGTCTCCGCGGTCGAATCCGCCTTCAATTCCCTGGCCCATACGGTGCTCAGCAGCAATGCGCGGACGCTGGAGGATCTGGTCAAGGAAATGCTGCGGCCGATGCTGAAGTCCTGGCTCGACGACAACCTGCCGGGCTTGGTTGAACGCATCGTGAAGGCCGAAATCGAGCGGGTCTCGCGCGGCGGCAGATAGGGCCGCGGGTCGCGCGGCCCTGATATAGCCCCGCTTGTACGTCATATTGGCCGCGTCGACCGGGCCGGACAGCCCGTGCGCGCTGACCTTTTCGTTGACTTGTCCGTTGACTTGTCCGTTGACTTGGCCCCCTCGCGCGGCTTTCTAGCACCCCCATGATCGAGAAAAATTACCAGCCCGCCGATATCGAAACCCGCATGTCCGTCGTGTGGGAGGACAGCCTTGCCTTCAAGGCCGGCCGCCCCGACCGTCGCGACGCGGTGCCGTTCACCATCGTGATCCCGCCGCCGAACGTGACGGGCTCGCTGCACATGGGCCACGCCCTCAACAACACGCTGCAGGACATTCTGTGCCGTTTCGAGCGCATGCGCGGCCGCGACGTGCTGTGGCAGCCCGGCACCGATCATGCCGGCATCGCCACCCAGATGGTGGTCGAGCGGCAGCTGATGGAGCGCCAGCAGCCAGGCCGCCGCGAGATGGGCCGCGAGAAGTTTCTGGAGCGGGTCTGGCAGTGGAAGGCCGAGAGCGGCGACACCATCATCAACCAGCTCAAGCGCCTCGGCGCCTCCTGCGACTGGTCGCGCGAGCGCTTCACCATGGACGAAGGCCTGTCGAAGGCCGTCGTCAAGGTGTTCGTCGAGCTGCACCGCGAGGGTCTGATCTACAAGGACAAGCGGCTGGTGAACTGGGATACCAAGCTGCTCACTGCCATCTCCGATCTCGAAGTGCAGCAGGTGGAGGTCAAGGGCAGCCTCTGGTATCTGCGCTATCCGATCGAGGGCAAGACCTTCAGCCCCGAGGATCCCGCGAGCTTCGTCGTTGTCGCCACCACGCGCCCGGAGACCATGCTCGGCGATACCGGCGTTGCCGTGCATCCCGAGGACGAGCGCTATCGGCAGCTGATCGGCAAGAACGTCATCCTGCCGCTGGTCGGCCGCAAGATCAAAATCGTCGCCGACGAATATTCCGATCCGGAGAAGGGCTCGGGCGCTGTGAAGGTGACGCCGGCGCACGACTTCAACGATTTCGAGGTCGGCAATCGCCACGGCCTGCGCCGGATCAGCGTGCTCGACAGGGAAGGCTGTCTCGATCTCATCGACAACGAGGATTACCTGCGCGACCTGCCCGAAGGCGCCGCGCAGTTCGCCGAGGAGTTCCACAAGGTCGATCGCTTCGCCGCGCGCAAGCGTCTCGTCGAGCGGCTGGAATCGTTCGGCTTCGTCGAGCGGATCGAGCCTCACACCCACATGGTGCCGCATGGCGATCGCTCCAACAGCGTGATCGAGCCGTATCTGACCGACCAGTGGTATGTCGACGCCAAGACGCTCGCTAAGCCTGCGATCGCGGCGGTGCGTTCGGGCGAAACGACGTTCGTGCCAAAAAACTGGGAAAAGACCTATTTCGACTGGATGGAGAACATCCAGCCCTGGTGCATCTCGCGTCAGCTCTGGTGGGGTCACCAGATCCCGGCCTGGTATGGTCCTGACGGTAAGGTATTCGTCGCCGAGACCGAGGAAGAGGCCGTCAGCAATGCGCTCGGCTACTACGTCGAGCAGGAGGTCATCACGGCCGAGCAGGGGCGCGAGATGGCGCTCGACCGCAACAAGCGCGAAGGCTTCATCACCCGTGACGAGGACGTTCTCGATACCTGGTTCTCCTCGGCGCTGTGGCCGTTCTCGACTCTCGGCTGGCCCGACGACACGCCCGAAGTGCAGCGCTACTATCCGACCAATGCGCTGGTGACCGGCTTCGACATCATCTTCTTCTGGGTCGCCCGCATGATGATGATGGGCCTGCACTTCATGAAGGAGGTGCCGTTCTCGACTGTCTACATCCACGCCCTCGTCCGCGACGAGAAGGGCGCCAAGATGTCGAAGTCGAAGGGCAACGTCATCGATCCCCTGCATCTGATCGACGAATACGGCGCGGACGCGCTTCGCTTCACGCTGGCCGCGATGGCGGCGCAGGGGCGCGACATCAAGCTCGCCACCAGCCGCGTCGAGGGCTATCGCAACTTTGCGACCAAGCTCTGGAATGCGTGCCGTTTCGCCGAGATGAACCACTGTGCCGTGCCCGATGGCTTCGAGCCGGCGAAGGCGAAGGAGACGCTGAACCGCTGGATCGCGCACGAAACCGCGCACACCACGCGCGAGGTGACCGAGGCGATCGAGGCCTATCGCTTCAACGATGCCGCAGGCAGCATCTACCGCTTCGTCTGGAACGTCTATTGCGACTGGTATGTCGAGCTCGCAAAGCCCGTGCTGCTCGGCCCGGACAGCCCCGCCAAGGACGAGACCCGCGCCATGGTCGCCTGGGCGCGCGACGAGATCCTCAAGCTGTTGCACCCCTTCATGCCCTTCATCACCGAAGAGCTGTGGGAGGTGACGGCCGAGCGCGACGGCCTGCTCGCATTGGCGCCGTGGCCGCTGAAGCCGTCTCAGCCTTCGCCGGAGCAGCTCGCGATGCTCGCCGCGGCCGCCGGGCCGACCGATCCGCTGATCTCGCCGGCCCTGGTCATGCCGATCTTCGACCATGCCGACTTCACCGACCCCAGGGCGGAAGCCGAGATCGGCTGGGTGATCGACCTCATCACCCAGATCCGCTCGGTGCGCGCCGAGATGAACATCCCGCCGGCGACGCTGACGGCGCTCGTGCTTGCCGGCGCCTCGGCCGAGACCCGGGAGCGGGCGCCGCGCTGGACCGACGTCATCAAGCGCATGGCGCGGCTGTCGGAGATCTCCTTCGCCGACCGTGCGCCCGACGGCGCGGTGCAGCTGCTGGTGCGCGGCGAGGTGGCTGCGTTGCCGCTGAAGGGCGTCATCGATGTGGCCGCCGAGCGCGCGCGTCTCGACAAGGAGATCGCGAAGGCGGACGCTGACATCAAGCGTGCCGAATCCAAGCTGGCCAACGAGAAGTTCGTCGCCAACGCGGCCGAGGAGGTCGTCGAGGAGGAGCGTGAAAAGCGCGAGGCCGCGCTGGCGCGCAAGGCCAAGCTGCTCGAGGCACTGGAGCGGCTGAAGCAGGCGTCGTAGCCTACCTCGGAAACGGCTTGCTCAAAAACTTCGAGCCCTTGACGCCATAGCGCCAGGGCAGCTCGACAGCCTTGGTGATGCCGATGCGGATGCCGGCTGCGACCTCCACATCTTCCGTCCGCGCATGCAGCGTGATCGGTGGGCGGTCCAGCGGCAGGGCGTTGTGCGCGATGGTGATGCCGAGCGCTTCGGTCAGCTTGCCCGGGCCCGAGCACAGTGCGTGCACGTCCTGAAGGTGGCGGCGGCGGCGCATCGTCGCAATGCCATGCGTCGGCTCCAGCGCGCGGATCAGCACGGCGCTGGCCGAGCCTTCCTCCTCGCAGACGAAGTTTACGCACCAGTGGATGCCGTAGGAGCGATAGACATAGGCATAGCCGGGCGGGCCGAACATCACCCGGTTCCGCGGCGTCTGGCCATTGTAGGAGTGCGCCGCCGGCTCGGTATGATGATAGGCCTCGACCTCGACGATGATCCCGCCAACGCCGTCGACCAGCATGGTTGCGCCAATCAGGTCGTGGGCGACCTCGCGCACGTTGCGCGCGAAAAAGGCACGCTTGAGGGCCTTGCCAAGCCTGGGTGTGGAAGGTTTCGAGACTGGAGCCATTCGAGGAGAGAATCGCCTGAGAACAGAGCAGGATATTGCCCATATCTGCCATGTTCTCTGAAGTGGTGCGAGCCGGGTTGCGATGCCAGGCCAGACCGACTAGGTAGGACCTGAACAGACCGGACACCCCATGGTCGTTATTGTCGATACCATCTCGAACCCGCTGCGTCCGCGCCACCCTGAAAAGGTGAATCGTCCTGATTCCGCTTCGCCGCCGAAGCCGGACTGGATCCGCGTGCGCGCGCCCAATACCCGCGGCTACGCCGACACCCGCAACATCGTGCGCGCCAACGGCCTGCACACGGTGTGCGAGGAGGCGGGATGCCCGAACATCGGCGAGTGCTGGGACAAGAAGCACGCGACCTTCATGATCATGGGCGACACCTGCACCCGGGCCTGCGCCTTCTGCAACGTCAAGACCGGCCTGCCGAATGCACTGGATGCGGCCGAGCCGCAGAATGTCGCCGAGGCCGTGGCCAAGCTCGGTCTCGCCCACGTCGTCATCACCTCGGTCGACCGCGACGACCTCACTGACGGCGGTGCCGAGCATTTCGCGGAGACGATCCGCGCGATCCGGGCCGCGTGCCCTTCGACCACGATCGAGATCCTGACGCCCGACTTCCTGCGCAAGGAGGGCGCGCTCGAAATCGTGGTCGCGGCCAAGCCGGACGTCTTCAACCACAATCTCGAGACCGTGCCGTCGCGTTATCTCACGGTGCGTCCGGGCGCGCGCTACTTCCACTCGATCCGGCTGTTGCAGCGGGTCAAGGAGCTCGATCCCTCCATCTTCACCAAGTCCGGCATCATGGTCGGCCTCGGCGAAGAGCGCCACGAGGTGCTGCAGGTGATGGACGATCTGCGCTCGGCGGACGTCGATTTCCTCACCGTCGGGCAATATCTCCAGCCGACTCGCAAGCACCACGCGGTGATGCGCTACGTGCCGCCGGACGAGTTCAGCTCTTACGAGAAGGTCGCCTACACCAAGGGGTTCCTGATGGTGTCGGCGAGCCCGCTCACCCGCTCGTCGCATCATGCCGGCGAGGACTTTGCGAGATTGAAGGCCGCGCGGGCCGCGATTGCCCGCTGAACCGATATGCCCCGTTTTTCGAGCAAGCGCCGTGTCAATCACAGCGCACCCGAGATGTTCGATCTGGTCGCCGATATCGAGCGCTACCCGGAATTCGTGCCGCTGTGCAGCGCGCTGAGGGTGCGCCAGCGCATGGCAAAGCCCGACGGCACCGAGGTGCTGGTCGCCGACATGACGGTGTCGTTCAAGCTGGTCAAGGAATCCTTCACCAGCCGGGTGACGCTCGATCGCGCCAATCTGAAGATCCTGGTCGAATATCTGCAAGGTCCTTTCAGCAATCTCGAAAACCGCTGGACGTTCGAGCCCAAGGGCGAGGGCGTCTGCGACGTCGGATTCTTCCTCGCCTACGAATTCAAGAGCCGCATGCTGGCGATGCTGATGGGTTCGATGTTCGACGCCGCCTTCGCGCGGTTTTCCACCGCCTTCGAGAAGCGGGCAGACGCGATCTACGGTCGGCCGAAGCTGGCGCAGTCGTAGAATGGGTAGAGCGAAAGTGCTCTACCGATACTTGTACCCGCGCTACGGGAACATCAGCCCCGCGGCGAACGTGGCGGCCTGCGCTTCACCGCATGCCGGCGCGGCGAGCGGGTCACGCGCGGGCGCAGGCGGCTTGCGGCGGTACGTTGCGGCTTGGCCGCGATCTGCGGTCCGCGGGCGAGGTCCATCAGCATGCGCAGCGCCTCGACCACGGAGCGGGCGCGCACCGCGCTGCGGCCGATCGCGCCGAAACGGTGCTCGCGATGGATGATGCGGCCATCACGCGCGGCGGCGGCGAAGTGCACGAGGCCAACGGGCTTGCCGGGCGTGGCACCGCCGGGGCCGGCAATGCCGGTGATCGCGACGGCGAGATCGACATCAGCGCGCTCCAGCGCGCCGATCGCCATGGCGGTCGCGGTCTCCTTGCTCACCGCGCCGAAATTCGTCAGCGTGCTGGCTTCGACCCCTAACATCGCGCGCTTGGCGTCGTTGGAATAGGTGACGAAGCCGCGGTCGATGACGTCCGAGGAGCCTGGGATATCGGTCAGTGCGCCGGCAACGAGCCCGCCGGTGCAGGATTCAGCGGTCGCGATCGTCAGCTTGCGCATCCGGCACAGATCGAGCAGCGAGCGGGCAATGGCGCGTGCGTCGCTGCCGCCCATGGCCTCACATGCTCCAAGTCTTTTCGTTGAACGGCAGGCGAATGGTGGCGCTCGCGGTGGCCGCGATGCCTTCCTCGCGGCCGGTGAAGCCGAGGCGCTCGCTGGTGGTAGCCTTCACCGCCACGCGCGAAATGTCGACGCCTGAGATCTCGGCAATGCGCGCGCGCATGGTGTCGCGCAAGGGGCCGATCTTGGGCCGCTCGCAGATCAGCGTCACCTCGAGATTGGCGATGCGGCCGCCGCGCTGGGCGACGCGCTCGATAGCGTATTTCAGGAACTGGTCGGAGGAGGCGCCCTTCCATTTCGCATCGCTCGGCGGGAAGTGCGAGCCGATGTCGCCGTCGGCGAGCGCGCCGAGGATGGCGTCGACCAGTGCATGCAGGCCGACATCGCCGTCGGAGTGCGCCAGGAAGCCCTTGCTGTGCGGCACGCGCACGCCGCAGATCATGACGTGGTCGCCTTCGCCGAAGGCGTGCACGTCATAGCCGGTGCCGGTCCTGATGTCGCCCAGCTGGGCAGCCAGGCGCGCCTCTTCGCGCACGAAATCCTCGGGAGTGGTGAGCTTCATATTGGCAACATCGCCTTCAAAGGTTGCAACCGTCAATCCCGCCCATTCGGCAATCGCGGCATCGTCGGTGAAATCCGAGCGCCCGTCCTTCGCGGCGCGACGATGCGCCTCCAGGATGACGTCGAAACGAAAGGATTGCGGCGTCTGTGCGATGCGCAGGCGAGCGCGGTCGGGCGTGTCCTCGACATTGCCGCTCTCACCGGTGATCTTGATGGTGTCGGTGACGGGAACGACGGGAATCGCGGCTCCGGTGCGGCTCGCCGCCTCGATCGCGCGCGAGATCACCCCGTCAGAGACGAAGGGACGCGCTGCGTCGTGGATCAGCACGATATCCGGCTCGTGCTTCGCCAGCGCCTCGAGACCGGCAAGCACCGAAGCCTGCCGCGTCGCGCCGCCATTGGTCGGCGGCTCGTGCTTCAGCCCTGCGACCGCCGCGGCGAACATGGCGGTGTCGTCGGGGTTCACCACCGGCTGCACTGCGAACACATCAGGATGGCGGCTGAAGGCTTCCATGGCGCGATAGATCACAGGCAGGCCGCCAATCTCGCGATATTGCTTCGGCCCGCCGGCGCCGGCGCGCAGGCCGCGTCCAGCCGCCACGAGGACGACAGCGGTGCGTTGTGATTTCGCCATAGGACTCAAATACTCAATTGCCAATGAAAGGGCAGGGGGTGATTTGCCGGCATGCCTCTAGCACGGCAAGCCCGCAAAAAAAGGGGATTTCCCGGGATTGTGGGAAACAGCATTTTGCTGCACTGCACTTGAAAGATTTGCAGAACTGTCTAAACTGTAGGCATGACGCTTGACTGCACAAGAATTGTGCGCAAGATAGATCATGGCAGGCGCAATGACGCCCTGCTCAGTCAACGAGACCCCCGTGACCGGCTCGGCAGTATCAGGCTCTAAGCCGTTGAAAATAGGCGATATTGAAGTCGCCACCCCGGTCTTCCTGGCGCCGATGTCAGGTGTGACTGACTCGCCCGTCCGCCGGCTGGCCGCCGAGCTTGGGGCCGGTCTCGTCGTATCCGAGATGACTGCAAGCGATGAGCTCGCCAATGGCCACTGGATGTCCCGGTTGCGTTGCGAAGCCACGGGAATCGGTCCGCACGTGGTCCAGCTTGCCGGCTGCGAGGCGCACTGGATGGCCGAAGGCGCCCGCATCGCGGAATCCGAGGGCGCCGACATCATCGATATCAACATGGGCTGTCCGGCCCGCCATGTCACCGGCGGCCAGTCCGGCTCGGCCTTGATGCGCGATCTCGACCACGCCGTCAGCCTGATCGACGCGACGGTCGCCGCGGTGAAGGTGCCGGTGACGCTCAAGATGCGGCTCGGCTGGGACGACCGTACGCGCAATGCGCCGGAACTGGCGCGGCGCGCTGAAGCCGCCGGCATCCGGCTCGTCACCGTTCACGGCCGCACCCGCTGCCAATTCTACAAGGGCGAGGCCGATTGGGATGCGATCCGCGCCGTGCGCGAGGCCATCTCCATTCCGCTCGTCGTCAACGGCGACATCACGTCCTATGAAAAGGCGCTCACCGCATTGGAAGCCTCAGGCGCCGACGCCGTGATGATCGGCCGCGGTGCGCAGGGCCAGCCCTGGCTGCCCGGTCAGATCGGCCGCCGCCTGCAGGGCGGGGCTGAGGAAGCTGCCCCCTCGCTCGAAACGCAGCTGCATTATGTCCGCACACTCTATGATGGCGTTTGCGCGCTCTATGGTCTGCGCATCGGTCTCAGGCATGCCCGCAAGCATCTGGGCTGGGCGCTCGATGTCGCAGCGCAGGCGAGCCGTGCGCCGGCCGAGAAGCTGAGATCCTGGCGCCAAAAGATCCTGGTCTCGGAGGATCCGCGCCTCGTTCACAATTCACTGCAAGACGCTTTCGACGACTTCGCATGGAGCGCCGCTGCATGAGCTCAGCCGCTGAACATCGTCGGCCGCTTCAGTCCGACAGCGACGCAATCCTGGATGCGTTGCCGAATCCCGTGCTCATGATCGGGCCGGACGGCAAGATCGTCGCCGCCAATATCGCGACCGAAGCTTTCTTCGAGATCTCGACGCAGTTCTTGAAGCGGCAGTCGTTGAAGGAACTGGTGCCGTTCGGCAGCCCCTTGCTGGCGCTGATCGACCAGGTGCGCTCGTCGAACTCGCCGGTCAACGAATACAAGGTCGATTTGGGTACGCCGCGCATGGGCGGCGATCGCCAGGTCGACCTGCACGTCGCGCCGCTCACCGAGCGTCCGGGCCACATCGTGGTGATGCTGCAGGAACGCACCATCGCCGACAAGATGGATCGACAGCTCACCCATCGCAGCGCCGCGCGCTCGGTGATAGCGCTAGCAGCAATGCTCGCGCATGAGATCAAGAATCCGCTTTCGGGTATTCGCGGCGCGGCGCAGCTCTTGGAGCAGCAGGCCTCGTCCGAGGACCGCATGCTGACGCGCCTGATCTGCGACGAGGCCGACCGCATCGTGACGCTGGTCGACCGCATGGAGGTGTTCGGCGACGAGCGTCCCGTGGTGCGCGGGCCCGTCAACATCCATTCGGTGCTCGACCACGTGAAGCGGCTGGCGCAGTCGGGCTTTGCCCGCAACATCCGCTTCATCGAGGACTACGATCCCTCGCTGCCGCCGGTGCTCGCGAATCAGGACCAGCTGATTCAGGTGTTCCTCAACCTCGTGAAGAACGCCGCAGAAGCCCTGATCGACGTGCCCGACGCCGAGATCCAGCTCACCACCGCGTTCCGCCCCGGCGTGCGCCTGTCAGTGCCTGGTCAAAAATCCCGGGTATCTCTGCCGCTCGAATTCTGCGTGAGGGACAATGGACCAGGCGTGCCCGACGATCTTCTGCCCAATCTGTTCGATCCCTTCGTGACCACCAAGCAGACTGGAAGTGGTCTCGGTTTGGCGCTGGTTGCAAAAATCGTCGGCGATCACGGGGGCATCATCGAATGCGAATCTCAGCCGCGCAAGACCACCTTCCGCGTGCTGATGCCGATGTATTCCACATCGGTCAAACATGCCGATCAAAGCAGTCGCGACGGCTCTGCCGGGAAGTCGTCGCCTGCATCACAGGGGGCAAAATGAGGATCAACGATGCCCGCAGGTAGCATTCTCGTAGCCGATGACGATACCGCCATCCGCACCGTTCTCAATCAGGCACTGTCCCGCGCCGGTTACGAGGTGCGGCTGACCGGCAATGCCGCAACGCTGTGGCGCTGGGTCAGCCAGGGCGAGGGCGATCTCGTCATCACCGACGTGGTGATGCCGGACGAAAACGCCTTCGACCTGTTGCCGCGGATCAAGAAGATGCGGCCGAATTTGCCCGTCATCGTCATGAGCGCGCAGAACACGTTCATGACGGCGATCCGAGCTTCCGAGCGCGGGGCTTACGAATATCTGCCGAAGCCCTTTGACCTCAAGGAGCTGATCGCCATCGTCGGTCGCGCGCTCGCCGAGCCGAAGGAGCGGACCTCGACGCCTGACGAGGATGCCGAGATGGAGGCGATCCCGCTGGTCGGCCGTTCGCCGGCGATGCAGGAAATCTACCGCGTGCTGGCGCGCCTAATGCAGACCGACCTCACCGTGATGATCACGGGCGAGTCCGGCACCGGCAAGGAGCTCGTGGCGCGCGCGCTGCACGATTACGGCAAGCGTCGCAACGGGCCGTTTGTCGCGGTCAACATGGCGGCGATCCCGCGCGATCTCATCGAGTCCGAATTGTTCGGCCACGAGCGCGGAGCCTTCACCGGCGCGAACACCCGCGCCTCCGGCCGGTTCGAGCAGGCCGAAGGCGGCACGCTGTTCCTGGATGAGATCGGCGACATGCCGATGGAGGCGCAGACCCGTCTGCTGCGCGTCCTTCAGCAGGGCGAATACACGACGGTCGGCGGCCGCACCCCGATCAAGACCGACGTGCGCATCGTCGCCGCCTCGAACAAGGACCTGCGCGTCCTGATCCAGCAGGGCCTGTTCCGCGAAGATCTGTTCTTCCGCCTCAACGTCGTCCCGCTGCGGCTGCCGCCTTTGCGCGAGCGCATCGAGGACCTGCCCGATCTCGTGCGTCACTTCTTCACGCTGGCCGAGAAGGACGGCCTGCCGCCGAAGAAGCTGGATGCGCTGGCGCTGGAGCGGCTGAAGCAGCATCGCTGGCCCGGCAACGTGCGCGAGCTGGAAAATCTCGCCCGGCGCCTCGCAGCGCTCTATCCGCAGGACGTGATCACGGCCTCCGTCATCGACGGCGAGCTCGCGCCCCCCTCGGTCAGTCCGGGCGCTGCGGTCCAGCAGGGCGTCGACAATCTCGGCGGCGCCGTGGAAGCGTATCTGTCCTCGCACTTCCAGGGCTTTCCGAACGGTGTGCCGCCGCCCGGCCTCTATCACCGCATCCTCAAGGAGATCGAGGTGCCGCTGCTCACGGCCGCGCTCGCTGCCACCCGCGGCAACCAGATCCGCGCCGCCGACCTGCTCGGTCTCAACCGCAACACGTTGCGGAAGAAGATCCGGGACCTCGACATCCAGGTGTATCGGAGCGGGGGCTGATTCCGCTCAGAGCCGAAGCTGGGCAGACGGCCGCTCTGAAAAAATCCGCTGGGTAGCTCGGTTGCTCGCAGGCGCTGCCGGCTGCTCCAGATCGGCTTGCGTGCTTCGGGGGACCGAGCAGCAACGCGGCGATCGCGAGCTGGATTCACACCTGCGCTGGGACGGCGGAACGCGGAGACCAGCGAGGCGCTGAACGAGCGATTGGCCAGAACCAGCGAGAACAATCCGAGCGCACGGGCTTCCACCTCGGCTATGCCGCGGCCGTGCGCCGCGATGTTGATGCGAGGACGCCGAGGGCACGCTCCACGCAAGTCCGCATTGGTTTGCCCGGCGGTGGCTCAGCTCCCCCTACCAAGGCAGAGCTGAGCCTGTCCGGATCGCGCTGGCCGTTGTGGCTGACGCGCTGAGCAGAAATCCCAATCGGCCTAAATGTTCCGCTTGCGTTCAAATGGGTCGTTCGGCCGCAACGCGCGGCATGACATCTATCTGACCGTTTGGCCGGATGCCGGCATCACGCTGGCGAGATTCACCGGGACCTGCTGAAGGGCGAGGCCGTTGACCAGGAGGTCGGCGGCCACGATCAGCAGAAGAACGGCCGAAACCATCGTCGCGAGAAAGATCCTATCCATGCCGGATCAAGCCGGGACGGCGGGAATCCGTTCCCGGCCGAATGGCATGTCCCTGTGGATTGCGCCGCTCCGCGGGGGGGGCAGACGCCGCGGAATTGTCGCAATTCGGCAACAATGTGGTACGAATACATCAGTACCCGCCCGTCGCGGACCCGTTTTCAGCACCACCATTGCCGGAATGACCAGCGCAGACACCTCGGCCGCACACTTTGACACGGCCCCAGCGGAAGAGCCCCGGCGTTGGTCGGTGCGGCGCTGGCTGGCACCCGTTGCCGTGGCGCTGGCGCTGCTGTCGGCCTTCCTGACCTTCCTGGTCCTGACCGGTCTCACCAAGATCGAGCCGACGCCCGAGGTGGTCCGCACGTTCTACCTGATCAATGCGGCCACGATCCTGCTGCTGGTCGGCATCATCATCCGCGAACTCTGGCAGCTGATCCTGGCGCGGCGGCGGGGCAGGGCGGCGGCGCGTCTCCATGTCCAAATCGTCAGCCTGTTCTCGATCGTGGCGGTGCTGCCGGCGGTGCTGGTCGCGGTCGTCGCCAACGTCACCATCGAGCGTGGCCTCGACCGGCTCTTCTCCGGGCCGACCAAGGAGGTGATCCAGAACTCGCTGACGATCGCGCGGGCCTATATGCAGGATCACGCGCAGCTGATCCGTGGCGACATCATCGGCATGGCCAACGACATCGCCCATGCCCGGCCGCTCTACGACCAGGACCGCCGCTCGTTCCGCGAGATGCTGACGGCGAGCGCCGCCTCCCGGAACCTGCCGGGCGCGATGATCATCGACAAGAACACCAACATCCTGGAGTCGGCCGACACCGGCATGCGGCTGGCTTATTCGCCGCCGGCGTCGGACTTTCTCAGCAATGTCAACGAGAACGAGCCCGAGATCGCGGTGCTCCCCGATGCGAGCTTCGTCGCCGCGGTGATCCGCCTGCGCGCCTTCAACGACACCTTCCTCTATGTCGCCCGTCCGCTCGACCCGAATGTCGTCAATCAGCTCAAGCAGACCGAAGTCAGCGTCGCCGAATACGCCCAGATCGAGTCACGCCGGCTCGGCATCCAGGTCGCGTTCGCGCTGATGTTCGCGGTGATCGCGCTGACCATTTTGATGGCCTCGGTGCTGATCGGCCTCAACTTCGCCAATTCGCTGGTCTCGCCGATCCGGCGGCTGATGAACGCGGCGCACACGGTCTCGACCGGCGACCTCCACGTCCAGGTGCCCGTGCACCAGTCGGAAGGCGATCTCGCCCAGCTGGGTGAGACTTTCAACAAGATGACGCAGGAACTGCGCAGCCAGCGCGACGAGCTCGTCAACGCCAGCGATCTCA
This sequence comes from Bradyrhizobium vignae, assembly GCF_900324035.1. Lineage (NCBI taxonomy): Bacteria > Pseudomonadati > Pseudomonadota > Alphaproteobacteria > Hyphomicrobiales > Nitrobacteraceae > Bradyrhizobium > Bradyrhizobium vignae. The sequence continues at coordinate 4,177,188 of NZ_LS398110.1, read as the reverse complement.
TCGATAGCCGCCGCCGCTTCATCGAGGCCGTGCTGTCCTCGGCGAGCGCCGGCATCATCGGCGTCGATACGTCCGGCAGTGTCGGCATCCTCAACCGCTCCGCCGAGAAGCTGATCGGGCACTCCGAAGCGGAGACCCTCGGCCATCCGCTCTCCGACGTGCTGCCCGAGCTCGACGAGATGATGAAGGCGGCGCGCGAAGGGACCCAGCGTCTGGTGCAGGGCCAGATCACGATCACCCGCGACGGCACCGAGCGCAATCTGTCGGTCCGCGTCAGTGCCGAGAAGAACCAGCCGCACGACAGCTACATCATCACGCTCGACGATATCACCGAGCTCGTCTCGGCCCAGCGCACCTCGGCCTGGGGCGACGTCGCGCGTCGCATCGCGCACGAGATCAAGAACCCGCTGACGCCGATCCAGCTCTCGGCCGAGCGCATCCGCCGCAAGTTCGGCAAGACCATCACCGAGGACAAGGACAAGCAGATCTTCGACCAGTGCACCGACACCATCGTGCGCCAGGTCGACGACATCAGGCGCATGGTCGACGAGTTCTCGCGCTTTGCGCGGATGCCCAAGCCTGTAATGGAAGGCGAGGACGTCGCGGACACCGTGCGGCAAGCCGTGTTCCTGATGAAGGTCGCCCATCCCGAGATCGACATCGAGGCCGCGTTCAAACAGGATCCGCTGCGCGCCCAGTTCGACCGGCGGCTGATCTCGCAGGCGGTCACCAACATCATCAAGAACGCCACCGAGGCGATCGAGCAGGTCCCGCCGGAAGAACTCGGCAAAGGCCGCATCGACGTCGTGGTGTCGCGCGAGGACGAAGACGTGTTGATCGACGTCATCGATAACGGCATCGGCCTGCCCAAGGTCGCGCGCTCGCGCCTGCTCGAGCCGTACGTCACCACGCGCGCCAAGGGCACCGGGCTGGGGCTGGCCATCGTCGGCCGCGTGCTGGAAGACCATGGCGGGCGCATCGAGCTGAAGGACGCCTCCGACTTCCGCGAAGGCCAGCGCGGCGCCTGGATGCGGATGCGCTTTGCCGTCTCGGGGCAACCCGCGAAGTCCGAGATGGTCGAGCAAACGCCGGCGGCCAAGGAAGCGGCCACGGAATCCGTCAAGAGCCAGCAAACCAAAGAGCCGGCTGAAAAGACCAATGATTCAACCAAAATCGAAGCCTCAACAGGCAGCTGACAACACAGGCGCGATCCATGGCAAGTGAAATTCTGATTGTCGATGATGAGGCCGATATTCGGGATCTCGTTGCGGGCATCCTCGAGGACGAGGGCTTCGTGACCCGGACCGCACGCGACAGCGATACGGCGCTCGCCGAGATCGCCAATCGCCGGCCGCATCTCGTGTTTCTCGATATCTGGCTGCAAGGCTCCAAGCTCGACGGCTTGCAGCTCTTGGAGCAGGTCAAGAAGGACAATGCCGATCTGCCCGTCGTGATGATCTCAGGCCACGGCAACATCGAGACCGCGGTCGCCGCGATCAAGCGCGGCGCCTACGATTTCATCGAGAAACCGTTCAAGGCCGACCGGCTGATCCTGGTCGCGACCCGTGCACTGGAGAACTCGCGGCTCAAGCGCGAGGTCAAGGAGCTGAAACAGCTCGCGCCGAGTGCCAGCCAGCTGGTCGGCCGTTCGCCAAGCATGAACCAGCTGCGCCAGACCATCGAGCGCGCCGCCAAAGCCAACAGCCGTATCCTGATCGTCGGCCCCGCTGGCGCCGGCAAGGAACTGACCGCGCGCACGCTGCATACGGCCTCGGGCCGCGCCGACGGTCCTTTCGTGGTGATCAATGCCGCCGCGATCACGCCCGAGCGCATGGAGCACGAGCTGTTCGGCGTCGAGCAGTCCAATGGCGAGCAGCCGCGCAAGCCCGGCGCGCTCGAGGAAGCCCATGGCGGCACGTTGTTCATCGACGAGATCGCGGACATGCCGCGCGAGACCCAGAACAAGATCTTGCGCGTGCTGGTGGAGCAGTCATTCCAGCGCGTCGGCGGCACTGCCAAGGTGCAGGTCGACGTGCGCATCATCTCATCGACCGCGCGCAATCTCGAAGAGGAGATCGCGGCGGGCCGTTTCCGGGAGGATCTCTACCACCGGCTCTCGGTGGTGCCGATCCGCGTGCCGGCGCTGTCGGAGCGGCGCGAGGACATTCCGGAATTGATCGACTACTTCATGGAGCAGATCTCGGCCGGCAGTGGCTTGCCCAAGCGTCAGATCGGGCAGGACGCAATGGCGGTGCTGCAATCGCATGTCTGGCCCGGCAATGTGCGCCAGCTCCGCAACAACGTTGAGAGAGTCATGATTCTGGCGGCAGGCGGACCCGAAGTGATCATCACGGCCGATATGTTGCCGCAGGACGTCGGCTCCATGGTGCCGGCGATGCCGACCAGCAACAATGGCGAGCACATCATGGGCCTGCCGCTGCGCGAAGCGCGCGAAGTGTTCGAGCGCGACTATTTGATTGCGCAGATCAGCCGTTTCTCAGGAAATATTTCTCGCACGGCTGAGTTCGTTGGCATGGAACGGTCGGCGCTGCATCGGAAGTTGAAGGCGCTCGGCGTCGGCTAGCGCCGCGACACTGCAGGCCGCCCTCGGGAATAGGCGAGGAAAATCATCGATTTCCGTAATTTTTCGGGGCAATAGGGCATGGCCTGCCGCGTGAAGCGGCTTGCCTAATATCCCGACCTGTCCTCTAATTGAAACGCTGTTCCTTCCGAGGGGGATCTCATGAGGGACGGCAACCGGGAGAGGCCTCGTCACAAGAGGCCGCAACCGGCGCAATAAAAAGAAACTCAAAGCGAGAAAAAAACAATGGCGGCAGACCGCGCACAAAACCTACAGGACACCTTCCTTAATCACGTTCGCAAAACCAAGACGCCACTGACGATCTTTCTGGTCAACGGAGTGAAGCTCCAGGGCATCGTGACCTGGTTCGACAATTTCTGTTTGCTGCTGCGGCGCGACGGTCATTCGCAGCTTGTCTACAAGCATGCGATCTCGACCATCATGCCCGGCGCTCCGATTCAGCTGTTCGAAGGCGGCGAGGACCAGCCGGCTTGAGAGTGATCTGATTGGAACCCCGGAATTTCAGCGGGGATGCTGACCGTCCGCGGTCAGCGGGGGCTCATACGGGGCGGGTGCTGGTCATCGGCCCCTATTTGCGAGTGCGCGCAGGGAATGCCGACGCGCAAGCGGATGGCTATGTCCTGCGCGACGTTGAGGCCCGCCTCGACGAGGCCGCGGGCCTCGCGCGCGCGATAGATCTCGTCATTGCCGACGCCATCATCGCGCCGGTCAGCCAGATCCGGCCCGCGACCTATATCGGCAAGGGCAAGGTCGAGGAGATCGCCGGACTGATCAAGTCCCTCGAGGTCGAGCTCGTGGTGATGGATTGCGCGCTGTCGCCGATCCAACAGCGCAACCTGGAGAAGGAATGGCACGCCAAGGTGCTCGACCGCACCGGGCTCATCCTGGAAATCTTCGGCCGGCGCGCCAAGACCAGGGAGGGCTCGCTCCAGGTCGAGCTTGCGCATCTCAACTACCAGCGCTCGCGACTGGTGCGCTCCTGGACCCATCTCGAACGCCAGCGCGGCGGTTTCGGCTTCATGGGCGGCCCGGGCGAGACCCAGATCGAGGCCGACCGCCGCCTGATCCAGGAGCGCATTTCCAAGCTCGAGAGCGAGCTGAAGAAGGTGCAGGCGACGCGGCGGCTGCATCGTGCGGGACGCCAGCGCGTGCCGTACCGCGTCGTGGCGCTGGTCGGCTACACCAATGCCGGCAAGTCGACGCTGTTCAACCGCCTGACGCGCGCCGACGTGCAGGCCGCCGACATGCTGTTCGCAACGCTCGATCCGACCCTGCGCGCACTCAATCTGCCGCATGGCGGCAAGGCGATGCTGTCCGACACCGTCGGCTTCATCTCCAACCTGCCGACCCAGCTCGTGGCCGCTTTCCGCGCCACGCTGGAGGAGGTGCTGGAGGCGGACGTCATCCTGCACGTGCGCGACATCTCGCATGAGGACGCCGAGGCGCAGCAGAGCGACGTCGACGCGGTGCTGCGCCAGCTCGGCATCAATCCCGACGATTCCGGCCGCATCATCGAGGTCTGGAACAAGATCGACCGTTTCGACCCCGAGCAGCGCGAAGAGCTGCTCAATATCGCCGCGCGCAGGCCGGAGGATCATCCGGCGATGCTGGTGTCCGCCGTGTCAGGGGAGGGCGTCGACGCACTGCTTGCCGCGATCGAGGAGCGCCTGGCCGCCAAGCGCACCACGCTCGATCTCTCCATCGACGCCGCCGACGGGGCCGGCATCAGCTGGCTGCATCGCAATGCCGAGGTGCTGGCGAAAGAGCTGCACGATGGCCGCTTCGATATGACCGTGCGAGTGGACGAGACCAAGCGGGACATCGTGGTGTCGAGGTTTGATGCCGTGCCGCACGCGATGTGATGCTCGTGAAACTGGTAGTCCGGGATGTCGCTATCAGTCGGCACAGATCATGCGCCCGACGCTTGCCAGTATTTCTACATTTGCAAAGGTTGCGGCAGGCAATTGCAGCCAAAGGCCGGCGATTGCTGTGTGTTCTGCTCATACGGGACAACGCCTTGTCCACGAAAGCAGAGCGAACATCGTTGCTGCTCATAGCGGCAATTCCGTCACCGGATCTCCTCCCGCTTCGCCGCATTCCAAAGCGCGTCCATCTCCGCGAGCGAGGCGTGCTCCAGCGTGCGGCCCTGCGCTTTCAGCGCGCGCTCGATATAGGCGAAGCGGCGTTCGAATTTGGCGTTGGTGGTGCGCAGCGCGGCTTCCGGATCGGCATCAACATGACGAGCGAGGTTGACCAGCGCGAACAGGAGATCGCCGGTTTCTTCCGCCAGCTCCTGTTTGTCGTTACGGTCCAGCGCGGCCTCGATCTCGTCGGTTTCCTCACGAATCTTTTGCAGCACCGCGCGCGGGTCGTTCCAGTCGAAGCCAACGGTGGAGGCTTTGCGCTGCAACTCCATGGCGCGGGTCAGCGCCGGCTGGCCGGCCTTGACGCCTGATAGCAGCGATTTGTGCGTCGTCGTCTCCTCCGGGGGCCGGCGTGCGGCGCGCTCGGCTTTCTCTTCGGCCTTGATGCGGTCCCAGACTTCCTTGACGTGAGAGGAGGCGAGATTGCCGTCCTTGTCGGCGAAGACGTGGGGATGGCGGCGGATCATTTTGCGGGTGATGGCCTCGACCACGTCCCCAAAATCGAACGCGTTCTGCTCCGACGCCATCTGGGCGTGGAACACGACCTGGAGCAGGAGATCGCCGAGCTCCTCTCTGAGATCGTCGAGATCGCCACGGGTGATGGCGTCCACCACCTCATAGGCTTCCTCGATCGTGTAGGGCGCGATCGTCGAAAAATCCTGCTCGAGGTCCCAGGGGCAGCCGGTCACCGGCGTGCGCAGCGCCGCCATGATCTCGATCAGGCGGGAAATGTCGCGGGAAGGGGTCATTGCGGGGCAGTCTCCTAGGCTCCAAGGCCTTATGCCAAAAGCGGGCCGCCGTTCCCAGCGGGGCGCAGCGGAACAGATCGATTTCCACCGATTGGCGGCCCCGTTCCATGGTGCTAAAGCGCGGGCCATGAGTGACGCATCATCCTCCGAAACCGCGCTGGTGCTGTTCTCCGGCGGCCAGGATTCCACCACCTGCCTCACCTGGGCGCTCAGCCGCTTTGCCCGCGTGGAGACGTTGGGGTTCGACTACGGCCAGCGCCATGCCATCGAGCTCGCCTGCCGTGACCGCCTGCTCGACGGCATCAAAGCGCTGCGCGCGGATTGGGCTGCAAAACTCGGCGAGAGCCATACCCTGTCGATTCCGACGCTCGCGGCCGTCTCCGAGACCGCGCTGACACGCGACGTCGCGATCGCGATGGGCGCGGACGGCCTGCCCAATACCTTCGTGCCGGGCCGCAACCTCGTGTTCCTGACCTTCGCCGCGGCGCTGGCCTATCGACGTGGGATCAGCCACATCGTCGGCGGCATGTGCGAGACCGACTATTCCGGCTATCCCGATTGCCGCGACGAGACCATCCGCGCCATGCAGGCGGCGCTCTCACTCGGCATGGCCAAGCAGTTCGAGCTGCATACGCCTCTGATGTGGATCGACAAGGCCGCGACGTGGAAGCTGGCGCATGATCTCGGCGGCGACGGCCTGGTCGATCTCATCCGCGAGCAGTCCCACACCTGCTATCTCGGCGAACGCGGCGCACAGCACGATTGGGGCTATGGCTGCGGCGAGTGCCCGGCGTGCAGCCTGCGGGCGAAGGGATGGCGGGAGTATGTGGCGGGGCGGAAATAGCGCTCCAATCTTCGCTGTCATTCCCCGCGAAGGCGGGGAATCCAGTACGCCGCAGCTTCTCGGTATCCCACGAGCGTCTCTGGAATACTGGATCACCCGCCTTCGCGGGTGATGAGATGACAATGTTGGTTGGGGCGACAGTATCCACGCGACGCGGAGGTGATTACCCCGCAAAATCCTCGTCCCGCAGCTCGATCGGCTTGCCGTGCGGCGTGCGATCGGCCGCATGATCCCAGGCGTCGCGATAGCGATGCAGCGTCTCGATCGAGGCGACGCCCTTGCGCGCGACGAGGCCCTCAAGCGTGGCGAGCCAGTGCAGATAGTACGTCTCGCCCGTATCGGGATCGCCGGCCGCCTGCGCGCACTTGATCTCGTCGGCAAGGGCGGCGGCCCATTCGGGCCAGGTGAACACACCACGCTCGTGGAGCGTCAGCGCCATCGCGAACGCATGCGCCTCCCAGGGCGCGCGGAACACCGGGCCTTCGTCATCGCGCGGAATGCCCGGGATCGCTGCCGTCGCGGCGGCAGCGGCGCTACCACTCATCACACCGGCTCCAGATAGGGTTCGAACGCGTCGATCGAAACCTTCAACGTGGGATCACCATCCTCGCCCCAGAGATCGCGGCCCTCGAAGACGACGGTGTAGAGCCATTGCGGATTCTCGCCGCGCTCCATCGCCGCCGTGTCCGGAAACACATGGCAGCCATGGTTCAACTCGACCACGCCGACATGCCCACGCACGTAGCGCGGCAGCCGCGTATGTGTCGCCGGATGGATGCTCTTGGCGCGCACGCGATCGCCGATGCTGAATTTCGCCGGGGCCGGGGCAGGGCGAGCGAACTTTCCGCGCACCATCACGCGCTCGACGTTGGAGAGATCGAACTTGCCATGCTTGAGCGCCTTTCCTGGCTGCATCGCGTGGCCGGCGGCGACCTCCTCTCTTGTGAGGTAGCCTTTCTCGATCAGCATCTCCTCGAGCCCGAGAAACCATTTCTCGTAATAGGAGCTTGAGAGATAAACATCCGGCGGCAAGGTCTCGCGATAGAAGCGCGACGTGTCGATGTTGAAAGCGCCGGCCGCGCCCATCGCACGCACCATCGCCAGGACACGCGATTCCCAATCCGCGTGGAACATCGGCTCGTTCGGCTCGGGCTCGATCTTGCCGAACCCGTCCATGCCGCCCATGTCGTGCACGCCGTTCACGACGGCGCTCCAGGCCTGCGCGGAAAGCCGGTGCCGATCATGGAGTCGCGGGTAACGAGCTCAGCGAGCTGCTCCTCGCTCCAGCCCTCGGTGCCCTCGGGTCGCATCGGCAGCACCAGGAAGCGCGTCTCGGCGGTGGAATCCCACACCCGGATTTCGATGTCCTTGGGCAGCGCGATGCCGAAATCGGCGAGCACGCCGCGCGGATCCTTCACCGCGCGCGAGCGGTAGGGCGCCGCCTTGTACCAGACCGGCGGCAGCCCCAGCATTTCCCAGGGGTAGCAGGAGCACAGCGTGCACACGACCATGTTGTGACGCTGCGGCGTGTTCTCGACCACGACGAGATGATCGCCGACGCGGCTGACATGGCCGAGCGTGCCGATCGCCTTGCTGCCGTCCTCCAGCAGCGCCTTCCTGAAGGCCGGATCGGTCCAGGCTTTTGCGATGACGCGCGCGCCATTGTGCGGGCCGATCTTGGTCTCATAGGCCTGGATGATGGCATCGAGCGCGGCCGGTTCGACATAGCCTTTTTCGGTGAGGATCGTCTCGAGCGCGCGTACGCGCAGCTCGGTTTCGGACAGCTCGGAATGGTCGTGATCGTGGTCGTGATGATGCTCGCTCATGGCGCGAAGATAATCCCAGAATCCGGGCCTTGTCGAGGCGAAGACTCTGCTAACGTCGCGCCATGGGCTGGGCTGCACGAACCGGAATATACGCCGCAATCGCGGCTCTTGTCGCACCTGCGGCGCAGGATGCGCGCGCGGCGAATGGCGCCTATGCCGTGGATGCCGCCGATATCTCCGAGGTCGGCTCCTGCAAGGTCGAAAGCTGGCTGTCGACTGCTTCCAACACGGATTTCGCAGCAGTTGCCAATCCCTCCTGCGTCGTCGATCCCTTCACGCCGATCGAGCTGAGTATGCAGACCATTCGGGCCCGCAGCGATGGCGACTGGAGCGCGACGCTGGCTCCGAAAGCCAAGACCAACTTCATCCCGACCGGAATCGGGCGCTGGGGATTGTCGGCCTATGGCGGTGGATCATTCGATGCAGCGACCGGCGAGGCGTTGTCCGCCTTTGTGGTCATACCAGCGACCTTTCGCCTGTCCGAGACCATGCGCGTCAACGTCAACGCCGGCTGGCTCTGGGATCGCACCGTCGATCGCCACTACCTGAGCTACGGCATCGGCTTCGACTGGAAGTTCACCGACACGTTGCAGTGGACGATCGAGGCTTACGGCCAGGCCGGCGCGTCCCAGGTCGCGAGCATCGTGCAGCCGCGCTTTCAGACCGGCGTGCGCTACCGGCCAAACGAGATATTCTCCGTCGACGTGATCTACGGCCGCAACATCACCGGCGAGAACGCCAACTGGGTCACCATCGGCACAACGATCAGGTTTCCTGTCGGTGGTAGCGAGCCGGAGCACCGGCGCACCGGGCATTTGTGAGCCTCTCGGAGCGGCAGAACCCGCTTCTGGCCATTGATCGCGCCGCGGACAATCCGTATACGCCGCGATGGGACAAGAGCGGCCCGGCCAACGGACCGCTTGATTTGACGACAATCGAGGGGAGGGCCATGGCCGCTAGCTCGCAGGCGCCTGAGGCGAAGGGATTTCGCTGGAAGCTGATCGCGCCGCTCATGGTGTGGCTGGCGATCTATCTGTGGCCCGTGCCCACGGGGCTCAACGTCAATCAGTGGCACTATTTCGCCGTGTTCGCGGCCGTCATCACCGGGCTCATCCTGGAATCGATGCCGGTCGGCGCGGTCGGGCTGATCGGACTCACCGTCGCCGGCATCAGTGGCTATATCGACCCCGATCCGACCAAATCGCTGCGCTGGATGCTGGCAGGCTTTGCCGAGAGTACGGTCTGGCTGATCGTCGGCGCCTTCGTGTTCTCGATCGGCTATCGCAAGAGCCAACTCGGCCGGCGCATTGCGCTGGTGCTGGTGCAGCGGCTTGGCCGCAACACGCTCGGCCTCGGCTATGCGGTGGCGATGTCCGATTTCGTGCTCGCGCCGGCAACGCCGTCGAACACGGCACGCAGCGGCGGCATCGTCTATCCCATCATCAGCAACATCCCGCGCATCTATGGCTCCGAGCCGGGGCCGACCGCCGGCAAGATCGGCACTTATGTGATGTGGACCGCGTTCGCCGCGACTGCGGTCACGAGCTCACTGTTCTTCACCGCGCTCGCGCCCAATGCGGCGGCGCTGGCGATCGCCAAGAAGACCGTCGGGGTCGAGGTCAGCTGGGGCCAGTGGTTCCTGGGCTTTGCGCCGCTCGGAATCCTCCTGATGGTGCTCGTTCCGCTGCTCAGCTACGTGGTTTGCCGTCCCGAGGTGAAGCGCAGCCCGGAAATCTCCGAATGGGCGGCGAAGGAGCTGACGGCGATGGGACCGATGTCGCGCAACGAGTGGATCATGCTGGCGCTGATCGTGCTCGCGATGTTCCTGTGGATCGCGGGCTCGAGCCCGGACATCCACGTGCCGTTGCTCGGCTCGAACTTCGTCAACGCCACCACCGTCGTCTTCATCGTGATCTCCTTGATGCTGGTCTCCGGGGTGATCGAATTTGCCGACATCGTCGGCGAGAAGAGCGCCTGGGAGGTGTTCTTCTATTTCACCTCGCTGTTGACGCTGGCGTCGGGTCTCAACGAGATCGGCTTCATCAAATGGTTCGCGACCGAATACGCCAAGCCGCTCGCGGGCCTGTCGCCGTCGACCGCGATGATCCTTCTGGTCGCGCTGTTCTTCTGGATCCACTATTTCTTCTCGAGCATCACCTCGCATGCCGCCGCGGTGCTGCCCGTGGTGCTCGCGGTCGGCTCGGGCATCGCGGACCTGCAGGTCACGACGCTTGCCATGCTCTGCATGTATTCGCTCGGCCTGATGGGCGTGATCTCGCCTTACGCAACGGGGCCGGCGCCGATGTATTTCGGCAGCGGCTATATCGGGAAGGGGCAGTTCTGGGCTTTTGGGCTGATCTTCGGGCTGCTTTATTTCGCAGGGCTCCTGCTGATCGTGCTGCCTTGGTTGCGGGTCCACTGAGGAGGGTGGGGAGGGTGCCTCCCGCAGATGAATTTTCTTCGTACGCGAGAGATTGGGAAAACTTCGTCCAACTCCCCGCAAATATCTGATATTGCATGAAAGACCGGAAACGGCGATGGTGCGTGCTGCGGTGCAGCGCGCTCCCCTGAGCCGGCATCTCACTTTCACCCCCGTCGCTCCAGCGACCTGGTTCCCGTATGCCCCTGAGCGGCGCGGGCAAGCGAATTATTGTGCATGAAGGCCGCCTCCATGAACGCTCACCAATCGCTCGCGATCGGAAGACCGATCGAAACGCTTGAAGCGATTTCACCTGCTCCGACCGAGCCGGACGCAATGGTCCGTTTCGAAGCCATCTCAAAAACCTATCCGGCCTATCGCGGCAAGCCCGGCGTCAACGCGCTGCAAGACATCGACTTTGCGATTCCGCGCGGTTCCATCACCGGCGTGATCGGCCGCTCCGGCGCCGGCAAGTCGAGCCTGGTGCGGCTGATCAACGGGCTGGAGAAGCCGACCACGGGCCGCGTGATCGTTGACAACAGGGATATCTCGGCGCTCGCCGGCCGCGAACTACGGTTGGCGCAGCGCTCGATCGGCATGATCTTCCAGCACTTCAACCTGCTGTCCTCGCGCACGGCCGCCGGCAACATCGCGCTGCCGCTCGAGATCGCCGGCTGGACCAAGGCGGACATCAAAGCGCGCGTCGCCGAACTGCTGGCGTTGGTCGGCATCGCCGACAAGCACGATCGCTATCCGTCAGAGCTCTCCGGCGGCCAGAAGCAGCGCGTCGGCATCGCGCGGGCGCTGGCGACCCGACCGAGCGTGCTGCTGTCGGACGAGGCCACCTCGGCGCTCGATCCACAGACCACGCGGGCGATCCTCGATCTGCTCGCGAACATCAACCGCGAGCTCGGCGTGACCATCGTGCTGATTACCCACGAAATGTCCGTGGTGCGCCAGCTCGCCAGGGAAGTGGTGGTGCTCGATGGCGGCCATGTCGTGGAGCGCGGCCATGTCGCGGACATCTTCACCCACCCGAAGCATCCGATCACCCAGTCCTTCCTGGCCGAGGTGATCGGCGACAGCTTGCCCGTGTCGCTGGCGAGCCGGATGGCTTCAGAGCCGTCCGCCGGCGGGCAGGCCGTGATCCGCGTTCAGGTGCGTGGGGCAGGGGCCGGCGATACCGTGGTGGCCCGGCTCGCCCGCGACCTCGGCCTGGACGTCGCGCTGCTGTCGGCCCGCATCGACGAGATCGGCGGCCAGCATGTCGGTTCGCTCACGCTCGGAATTCCCGGTGGCGAGGACGCGGTGACGCGAACGCTCGCCTGGCTCTCTCAACACCAATTCTCGGCGGAGCGTCTCGGCTATGTCGCCTGAACTCATCAATTTGATCATCCAGGCCACGGGCGAAAGCCTGTACATGGTCGGCATCGCAGCGCTGCTCGGCACCGCCTTTGGCCTGCCGCTCGGCGTGTTCCTCGCCACCAGCCGCAAAGGCGAGTTGTTCGCGGCCCCGCTCGTCAATCGCGTGCTCGGCATCGTCGTCAATGCGACGCGGTCCACGCCCTTCATCATCCTCGTCGTCGCCATCATTCCGTTCACCCGCCTCATTGCCGGCACCTCGATCGGATCGACCGCTGCGATCGTGCCGCTGACGATCGCCTCGACGCCGTTCATCGCACGCCTGGTGGAAGCCGCGATCCGCGAGGTTGACGGCGGCCTGATCGAGACCGCGTCCTCGTTCGGCGCTTCGCCGCTTCAGATCGTGTTCAAGGTCCTGATCCCCGAGGCGCTGCCGGGTCTGCTTCTGGCGCTGACGCTCGCCGTGGTCAGTCTGCTCGGCTACTCCGCGATGGTCGGCGCGGTCGGCGGCGGAGGGCTCGGCGATCTCGGTATTCGCTACGGCTATCAGCGCTTCATGCCGGAGATGATGCTCGCCGTCGTGGTCGTGCTGATCGCGTTGGTGCAGCTCGTCCAGAGCGCCGGCGATTATCTGGCACGCCGGGTCAACCGCCGGCTGCGGCATCGCTGAGCCGTTTCCAGATGTTGCGAACAGGCAGAGTCTCGTCTGTCTGGAAACATTCCAAACTCCGAAGCACGCCTGAGCGCATTGGCCGCAGGTGCTGCGCACACGTCTGGAGAAATTCTAACACCGCTCCTATCGCACTCGAAAACCGCCTGAGTTAGGGCAGGGCATCAAAAACGATACCGGCGAAGCCGGCAGTGCGTGGGGTCTCGAAAGACGTGACCGACTTCCAACTTTCTTCGCGTGGATGCACGCGTCGTCGACAGATTCAGGTGCTTTTCCTCGGGGCGGTCAGCACATTCTCTCTCGTCGTTCCCTTCGGTTATGTGAAGGCGCAGACGCAAATTCCCGAAGTCACCGTGGAAGCGCCGGAGCAGCGCGCCCGTCCGGCGGCGCTTGCTTCGTCGCGAAGGGCTGCGGCGACACGCACCGCACGCGCCAATCGTCGCGTTCCGGCGCAGCAGGCTGCGCCAGCCCAGTCGGCGTCATCGAACGGTGTCACGGGCGAACGCGCCAATGGACCGGTGCGCGGTTTCGTCGCGACGCGGAGCGGCACCGCCACCAAGACTGATACGCCGCTGATCGAAACGCCGCAGTCGGTGTCCGTCATCACCACAGATCAGATCAGGAACCAGGGCGCCGTCTCGATCGGCGAGGCCCTGCGCTACACCGCCGGCGTCAGCGGCGACGTCAATGGCGGCTCGGACACCCGCTTCGGCGGCCTCCAGATCCGCGGCTTCGACATGACCATGCCGGGACTCTACGTCGACGGCTTGCGGATTCCCTCCAGCAACTACGTGCATTTCAACGGCCTCGATCCCTATGGCGCCGAGCGCATCGAGGTGCTCAAGGGCCCGTCCTCCGCGATGTATGGCGGCAGCGGCACCGGCGGCATCCTGAACTACGTGACCAAGCTGCCGACGGCGCAGCAGTTCGGCGAGGTCTCGATCTCCGGCGGCAGCTTCAACCGTTATCAGGGTCAGTTCGACGTGGGCGGCCCCGCCAACAAGGAAGGCACCGTGCTGTGGCGCCTGACCGGCGTCGTGCGCGACGGCGAAACCCAGGTCGATTTCAGCAAGGACAACCGCGTCTTCATCGCGCCCGCAATCACCTTCAAGCCGAACGAGGACACCACCATCACCTTGCTCGCCAACTACCAGAAGGATCGGGCAGGGTGGGGCCTTCAGTTCCTGCCGGCCTCCGGCACGGTATGGCCGAACAACGGGCGCACCATTCCGGTCTCGTTCTTCGCAGGCGTGCCGAGCTTCGACGCGTTCAATACCGAGATCGCAACCGCCGGCTACCAGCTCTCGCACGATCTCACCGACTATCTCACGTTCCGGCAGAACCTGCGCTACGCCTATCAGCACAACGAGGAAAAGGTGTTTTACGGCGGCGGCTATACCGACGAGGCCGCGGGGCAGCTCGCGCGTTATGGCAGCTACAGCAACTCCTACATCAACTCCTTTGCGATCGATAATCAGCTCCAGGGCAAGTTCAACACCGGCATTCTCAGCCACACCACATTGGTCGGTGTCGACTACCGCAACACGCGGTTTCGCGACACCGCCTTCGGCGTCACGACGTCGGCGCCCGAGATCAACGTCTTCAATCCGGTCTACAGCTACGACTGGACCATCGGTGCGATGAGCGACAACACCGGCGTCAAGCAGTCGCAGGTGGGCCTCTATGCGCAGGATCAGATCAAGCTCGGCCGGCTCTCGTTCCAGCTCGGCGGCCGTCAGGATTTCGTGACGACGCAGGTCGATAACGGCATCGTCAACACCACGGTCGCGAAGGATGCTTCGGCCTTCACCGGCCGCGCCGCCGTGATGTACAATTTCGACAACGGCGTCGCGCCCTATTTCAGCTACTCGGAATCGTTCCTGCCGGTGCTCGCGACCGGTTTTGGCGGACAGATGCTCAATCCCGAGACGGGCGTCCAGTACGAGGTCGGCGTCAAGTACCAGCCGCTCGGCTGGAACGCACTGTTCACCTTCGCCGCGTTCGACCTGACGCGCGACAACGTCGTCACCTACGTGCCTGCGGCCACCTTTGCCGAACAGACCGGGCAGGTGAAGTCGCGCGGCATCGAGCTCGAAGGCACGATGTCGCTCGCCGACGGCTGGAACCTGCGCGCGGCCTATGCCTATGTCGACGCCATGGTGACGCAGGATCCGGTGAATGTCGGTAAGGCGCCGGTCACCGTGCCGCTCAACCGCGCTTCGCTGTGGAGCGACTACACGCTGCAGAACGGGCCGCTCGCGGGCCTGCAGTTCGGCGGCGGCATCCGCTACGTGGGCGCGACCTGGGGCGATGATGCCAACACCTTCAAGGTGGGAGCCTCGACCGTGCTGGATGCGCTTTTGGCCTACACCCATGACAACTGGCGCCTGTCGCTGAACGTGACCAACCTTGCCGACACGCGCTATGTCGCTGCGTGCTACAGCCTGGCGGGCTGCTTCTATGCCGAGGGGCGCAAGGCGATCGGCAAGCTGACCTATCGCTGGTGAAATCGAAGACGGTCCGGCACTGGGGGGCCGGACCTGCTGGATGAGAGTGGAAGACGATGAGAGCGATATTCGGCAGGCTGCATCGCTGGGCGGGACTGCTCACGGCCGGATTCCTGTTCTTCTCCGGCATCACCGGCGCGATCATCTCATGGGATCACGAGATCGACGACGTCCTGAACAGCCATCTGTTCGACGTCGGCAGCAAAGGCCCGGCGATTCCCTCGATCGAGCTCGCCAACATGATCGAACAGCGCGATCCCCGTGCGCGCGTCGTTTATCTCTTCATGACGCCGGAGCAGGGCCACTCGCTGTGGTTCTTCGTCATGCCGCGTATCGATCCCGCAACCGGCAAGCGTTACCCGCTCGACTACAATCAGGTCTTCCTCGATCCCAACACCGGTGCTGAGCTTGGCCGGCGCTATTGGGGCGCAGTGTGGCCCGTCACGCGCGAGAACTTCGTCTCGTTTCTTTACAAGCTGCACTACACGATGCACATCCCGGAGTTCTGGGGCAGCGACCGCTGGGGCATGCGCGTGCTGGGCGTGATCGCCATCATCTGGACCATCGATTGCTTCGTCGGCTTCTACCTGACGCTGCCCTCGCGCCCGCGCGCCAAGGCCGCGCGGGCGCCTGAAGTCGCACGCCAGCTCGAGCGCGGCTTCTGGGCGCGTTGGGCTCCGGCTTGGACCATCAAGACCTCGGGCAGTGCGTACCGGATCAATTTCGACATCCACCGCGCCTTCAGCCTCTGGACCTGGGGCGTTCTGTTCATCATCGCCTTCACGGCGTTCTCGCTGAACCTCTATTTCGAGGTGTTCTCACCGCTGATGAAGATGGTGTCGAACTACACGCCGACGCCCTATGAGCAGCGGCCGTATCGCGATCTCGACGATCCGATCGAGCCCAAGGTCACCTTCGCCGACATCGCCGCACGCGCCGCTGCCGACGGCAAGGCGCGGGGGTGGACCACCCCGGTCGGTTCGATCAATTACGGCCCCGCCCATGGCGTCTATGCCGCCGCCTTCTTCCACCCCGGCGACGACCACGGCGCCGGCGGTGTCGGCCCGGCGCAGCTCTATTACGACAGCGAGGACGGCCGCCCCATTGGCGAGCGGCTGCCCTGGGTCGGCACCGCCGCCGACATCTTCGTACAGGCGCAGTTTCCGCTGCATTCGGGCCGTATCGTCGGACTGTTCGGCCGCATCCTGATCTCGGTCATGGGCCTCGTGGTGGCGGCGCTCTCGGTGACTGGCGTCGTGATCTGGTGGCGCAAGCGCCGCGCCCGTGTTCGCGTGCGCGAGACCGCCGCGATGCGCCTGACGCGGCAGCAACTCACGCCGGCAGAGTAGGGCACGCGCATTCCGTCAAAGGATGAACCTTCATAGCCGGCACCGGCACAAAGACTGAAGATCGTCCACAGTCTTCCGGAATTGCGATGAGATCGCTTGCCTTGCTCTGCCTGCTCGTCTTCGGGTCCTGCGCACATGCGGCTACACCCGAGCAGCACTATCTCGACCTGCGCGATCGCTACATCGTCAAATTCTCGAAGGCCAAGGAGAGCGAGGACACCTCGAAGCAGCATGACGCGGCGCTCAGAGAGCTCGCCGCTGCGCTGCGCGCACTGGTGGGCCCGGTCACGATCAAGGGGCTTCCGGCCGACGGCAAGTCGAATGTCGACACGCTGTTCAAGGGAGACATCGGCTTCGGTCATCTCGACGGCCTCGGTTTCGCCACCGAAGGCGACAAGCTGCAAGCGGTGGTGACCACGACCGGGCTGCTCGAGCACTGGCTTTCCGAGCACCGCGAGGACGGCATGCCGCAGGAGATCAGCGCGGCGCTCAGGTCGGACCGGTTCTACTATTACGCCATTCAGGACGCCGCCTTCGCGAAATATGCTGACCTGCCCATCACCAAGCCTAGCGGCGCGAGCGCCGCGGTCGCGGTGCTCGGCGTGCGTGGCAATGGCAGCCTCAAGGGGCCGCCCAGCGAGATTGGCGTGGTTGCGGTCCAGGGCGACAAGGTCTTCTACCTTGCCGCAACCGATGCCGTGAAGACCGCCGAGATCCCGCCCTGCGAGAAGATCTGGAAGCAGATGATGGCCAAGAAGACCCCGCAGGACGCTATGGCCCGCGAAGACCAGGCGATGGACGCCTACACCAAGTGCTTTGCCAAGGAAGCGCCGAGCCAGAGCTGGTTCGCGGCCGCCGTCAAGAAGGCGCAGAGCCAGCTGGATCTGCTGCCGCTGCGCTAGAGCCTGGCCGGCCCGACGTGTGGTGTCGGCCACGTGAGAATCAATTTCACGACGAAATCACGCTCGAACGATTACCAAAGCACGGTGCCGCCAGATCAGCGGGCATGGCATCGACTCAGGCTCCTGCGCGCCCTATAAAGGGTTTTTCGCCGTGCCACTTTATCGCGAGTATTTCTGAAGAACAATCATCCCCATATTGGAATCGATGCCGTCGATTGGGAGCATAAGCGGCGATGACACCACAGATCGAGTACGTTCTCGGCGCCACGGTCCTGTCGATCGCGCTTGGTCTGCTGATCGGCTTTGCTTACGCGCGCGGCTACCACGGGATGTTGCTCTCGGCCTCGTTCGTTCACGCCTGCGTCGTCATTGTGCCGCTGACAGCGTTGGTGATGCACACGATCCGCTCGGCCACGGCGTTCGACAACGCCAACCGGGCCATGGGCGAGGGGTTCGCCTTCGCGTTGATCGGCCTTCTGGGCCTCATCCGGTTTCGAACGATCGTCCGCGACACGCGAGAGTTCACCTTCGTCTTCATATCGATCGTGACGGGCGTTGGCATCGGAGGCGGCCAGTTCGTTCTGACCGCCGGCGGATGCGCATTCGTGCTGATCCTCCTGATCGTTTTGGAGCGCATAAAATTCGGCACGCCCCGCGCGCCCTCGCTGCGCGTCAGGGCGACGGGCGCCGAAGATGCATTCGCGCAGTACGAAACCGCCCTGAGCCGCGTTGCCGAACGCGTCAATTCCGTGTCTTTGCGGCACACAGCTGAGCGCGGCACGACCTACGCGTTTGAGATTGTCGCCGGCGCCGGACAAGACATCCCGACCATCGCCGCGGCCGTTCGCGTCGTACCAGGAACGTCGGAGGTCAACGTCGTTCGCCTGCAGCGTGGCAAAGGCCCGGAAGGGGATGGGGATTGATACTTGCGGAAACGTCGGCAAGTCGATCCAGACGACGCGGCCCATCCGGGCTGTGAGGGACCTCGCGTCGCGCCAAGCGGCAGGCCTGGATCGGCCGCCAGAACAGTTCGACCGGTACGGCTACGCGAGCCCGCTACCGCCGCGATTCCACCCACGGCCGCCTTCGCCAAAGATCTCGTACCCGTCCGACGTCACGGCGACTGTGTCCTCGAGCTTGATGAAGCCGCGCTTCGGATGCTTCATCGTGGTCTCGATCGAAACGACCATGCCGGGCTCGAGCGGCAGGCGGGCGTCGGTGTCGTCGTAGGGCACCGGACCCTTGGCGGTCAGGCGAGGGGCCTCGTGGCTGACGAGGCCCATGCCGTGGGCCAGGAACTCGGTGCAGTCACGCTGGGTGATCTGCGCAAGCTGCCGTTCGGCGGCGACATAGATGTCGCCTCCGAAGGCGCCCGGACGGATGGTGGCAAAGGCGGCGCGCTGGACGGCCTCGATCTCGGCCAGGTAATCCTTGAGCTCGGCGTCAGGCTCGCCCAGCACGGCCATCCGGGCGAGGTCGCCGATATAACCCTGATAATTGCCGCCGGAGTCCAGCGACAGCGCCTCACCTTGCTCCCAGCGCTGCGATGATGGCGCTCGGTTGTGGCTGCTGCCGCACGCGAGCAGGCAGTATTCGAAGGTGAGGCCGCGATTGACCTCGGCGAGGCGCAATGCATCCGACAGTTGCCGCTTGGTCGTGCCCCGACCGTGCCCGGCGATCACGGCCAGCATTGATGCGACGACAAGCTCTGACGCCGTCTTGAGCTTCGCCAATTCCTCCACCGACTTGACCGCTCGCAGCCGCTCCAGCACCAGCACCGCGTCCTTGAGCTCGGCGCCGGGCAGGACGTCGGCCAGCGCCTTCCCTGCATCCATCGGCAGGAATGGCATCTCGACCCCGACCCGCCGCAACGACACGCCCGCCTGCCGGATCAGTTCTGCAGCCCGCATGATGGCGTCCACCGAACCGTTGGATTCGGTTCGGACCTGCGGCACCCAGAGCGGCGCGACGGCGCGCTGATGGCTTTCCAGCCGGTGGCCGACATAGACGGATTTCTCGGGCGCACCCTTGGGATAGACCAGCACCGGCAGATAACGGCTAACTCCCAGGGCATCCATATAGTCGAAGAAGATCGCACGCTCGGCGCCCAGCAGGTACTGCACGTTGTGCTTGGAGGTCGCGATCAGGATATCAAGTCCGGCCGCCTCCATGAGACGGTCGAGCTTGGCGGCATCGAATGGAATGGCACGCGAGGCAGCAGCGCGGGCAACGGTCTCTTGCATGACGATCCTCCAAGGGCCGCTGCGGTTCGGTCTGCCGGCACATTCCTGTTCGCAGCCATTCGAATAACGGTCGGATGATCGGTTGGCTCCCAGCCAGGGCAAGGAGGGTCCCGTCTGCGCGCCATATCCAAAATTCGCATAAGGTATATTATGGAATATCTTTATTTCCAATTAGATCAATTGTTTAGACGAAACTCCTGCTACTGTATCTCGGCCTGAGCGCTGTGTTCGGTCCGCCTTCCGACCGCCGTCTCAGCTCTTGCCGGCTACTGTGCATGGGGTTGTTTTGCAGATTCTGCATCCAGCCCCATCTCTCCAAAAGCCGATATTGCCGTGACCTTGCCCGGCTGCAATAAGCGAGGCTTCCGCGAGATCGCAGATGACCTTAAGGCCGACCGTCCGTATAGGTTTGCATCTCAGAACAACAACAAACCTTCCGAGGAAGCAGACCCATGGTCCTTTCAACGCGCTTTTCCCGACGCACGCTTCTCAAGGCCTCCGCCGCGACCGCGGTCCTGGGCGGCCTCGGTGCGCCCCATGTGGCCCGCGCCCAGAGCGCCGAGTTCACCTACAAATACGCCAATAACCTGCCTGACACCCATCCGCTGAACGTGCGCGCCAAGGAGATGGCGGCGGCGATCAAGAGCGAGACGAACGGCAAGTTCGACCTCCAGATCTTCCCGAACAACCAACTCGGGTCCGACACCGACATGCTGAGCCAGATCCGCTCCGGCGGGGTCGAGTTCTTCACGCTGTCAGGCCTGATCCTGTCCACCCTGGTGCCGGCGGCGTCCATCAACGGCATCGGCTTCGCGTTCCCGGACTACGACACGGTCTGGAAGGCCATGGACGGCGACCTCGGCGGCCATGTCCGCGGCGAGATCAAGAAGGCCGGCCTCGAGGTCATGGACAAGATCTGGGACAATGGCTTCCGCCAGACCACGTCCTCGACCAAGCCGATCACCGGCCCTGATGACCTCAAGGGCTTCAAGATCCGCGTGCCGGTGTCGCCGCTGTGGACCTCGATGTTCAAGGCGTTCGACGCAGCGCCCGCCTCGATCAATTTCAGCGAGGTCTATTCCGCGCTGCAGACCAAGATCGTCGAGGGCCAGGAGAACCCGCTGGCGATCATCTCGACCGCGAAGCTCTACGAGGTGCAGAAGTACTGCTCGCTGACCAACCATATGTGGGACGGCTTCTGGTTCCTGGCCAACCGCAGAGCCTGGGAAAAGCTGCCCCAGGACGTGCGCACCATCGTCGCCAAGAACATCAACGCCGCCGCGGTCAAGGAGCGTGAGGACACTGCCAAGCTCAACGCCAACCTGCAGCAGGAGCTCGCGGGCAAGGGCCTGACCTTCAACCAGCCCGCGGTCGGGCCGTTCCGCGACAAGCTGCGCACCGCCGGCTTCTATGCCGAGTGGAAGGGTAAGTATGGCGATCAGGCCTGGGACCTCCTTGAAAAGGCCGTCGGCAAGCTGTCGTAACGTCTTGGGGCCGTCATGGCTCATGTCGAGATCGAGGTGATCGAAGTGACGGGCGAGGCGGCTGTTCAGTCCCCTCGCCGACGTTCGTTGCTGGCGTCACTTGAACGCGCGCTCGGTCTCCTCGTCGAAATCCCGGCGGCGATCCTGGTCGTCGCCGAGATCCTGATCCTGTTTGCCGGCGTGGTCGCGCGCTACGGTCTGCACCGGCCGCTGATCTGGTCGGACGAGCTCGCTTCGATTCTCTTCCTGTGGCTCGCGATGCTGGGCGCGGCGGTCGCATTCCGCCGCTCCGAGCACATGCGCATGACCGCGGTCGTCGCGAGCGCCAGACCCGCGATGCGGGCCTATCTCGATCTGATCGCGATCTCGGCCGCGCTGGCGTTCCTCGCACTGATCGTCTGGCCGTCCTGCGACTATGCCTACGAAGAGAGCTACATCACCACACCGGCGCTGCAGATTTCCAACATGTGGCGCGCGGCCGCGCTGCCGGCCGGCGTCGGCCTGATGGCGGCTTTTGCCGTGCTCCGGCTGCTGCGCGCGGCCGACTACCGAATGGTCGCAGCCGCCGTGCTGTCGGTTGCGGTCGTGATCGGCCTGTTCTGGCTGGCGGAGCCGCTCCTGCGGCCGCTCGGCAATCTCAACCTCGTCATCTTCTTCGTCGGCGTCGCCGGCTTCTGCGTCTTTGCCGGTGTTCCCATTGCGTTCGGGTTTGGGCTGGCGATCTTCGGCTATCTGGCGCTGACCACGCGCACGCCCGTCATGGTGCTGGTCGGGCGCATGGACGAGGGCATGAGCCACCTGATCCTGCTCTCGGTGCCGCTGTTCGTGTTCCTCGGGCTCCTGATCGAGATGACCGGCATGGCGCGGGCGATGGTGGCGTTCCTGGCGAGCCTGCTCGGGCATGTCCGCGGTGGCCTGCATTACGTGCTGGTCGGCGCGATGTACCTGGTCTCCGGCATTTCCGGCGCCAAGGCCGCCGACATGGCCGCAGTTGCGCCCGTGCTGTTTCCCGAGATGAAAGAGCGCGGCGCCAAGCCCGGCGATCTCGTCGCGCTGCTGGCGGCGACGGGAGCCCAGACCGAGACCATCCCGCCGAGCCTCGTGCTGATCACGATCGGCTCCGTCACCGGCGTCTCGATCGCA
Source organism: Bradyrhizobium vignae (assembly GCF_900324035.1). Taxonomy (NCBI): domain Bacteria; kingdom Pseudomonadati; phylum Pseudomonadota; class Alphaproteobacteria; order Hyphomicrobiales; family Nitrobacteraceae; genus Bradyrhizobium; species Bradyrhizobium vignae. The sequence goes on along the minus strand of NZ_LS398110.1, from coordinate 4,154,944 downwards.
GCGCTGTTCACAGGCGGCCTGCTGCCCGGTGTCGTGCTCGCGATCACGCTGTGCATGCTGGTGTGGTGGCGCTACCGCCGCGAGGACATGAGCCATGTCCGCCGTGCCACTGCTTCCGAGATCGGCAGGACCTTCATCATCGCCCTGCCCGCGCTCGCGCTGCCCTTCGTGATCCGCTACGCCGTAGTCGAGGGCATCGCGACGGCGACCGAGGTCTCCACCATCGGCATCGTCTATGGCGCTCTCGTCGGCCTCCTCGTCTACCGTCGCTTCGACTGGCGGCGGCTGTTTCCGATGCTGGTCGAGACGGCGGCGCTGTCGGGTGCGATCCTCCTGATCATCGGCACGGCGACCGGCATGGCCTGGGGCCTGACTCAATCCGGCTTCTCGCGTTCGCTGGCCGCCGCCATGACCGGATTGCCGGGCGGGGCCGCGACCTTCATCGCCGTGTCGATCCTGGCCTTCACCATCCTCGGCAGCGTGCTGGAGGGCATACCGGCGATCGTGCTGTTCGGCCCGTTGCTGTTCCCGATCGCACGCGCCGTCGGCGTGCACGAGGTGCACTACGCCATGGTGATCATCCTCGCCATGGGTATCGGGCTATTCGCCCCGCCCTTCGGCGTCGGCTATTATGCCGCCTGCGCCATCGGACGCGTCGATCCGGCCGAAGGCATCGGGCCGATCTGGGGCTATCTGCTGGCGCTGCTGGTGGGATTGATCGTGGTCGCGATCTTCCCCTGGATATCGATCGGATTCCTTTGAGACGCATTTGAGGAGGGTGTCGATGAGTGAGCGGCAGAACCCATACAATATCGGCCTCGACAAGACTCCCGCCAACTACGTGCCCTTGAGCCCGCTGAGCTTCCTCGCGCGCAGTGCCGCGGTCTATCCCGATCACGTCAGCACCGTCTATGAGGGCCGCAGCTTCACCTGGGCAGAGACTCACGAGCGCTGCCGACGCTTTGCCTCTTATCTGGCGGGCAAGGGCATCGGCGTCGGCGACACCGTGGCGGCGATGCTGCCGAACATTCCGGCGATGAACGAGGCGCATTTTGCCGTGCCCATGGCGGGCGCCGTGCTCAACGCCCTCAACATCCGCCTCGATGCGCCCTCGATCGCATTTCAGCTCGATCATGGCGGGGCGAAGATCATCCTGGTCGATCCCGAATTTTCGGGCGTCATCACCGATGCGCTCGCGCAGATGACCGGGCCCAAGCCATTCGTGATCGATGTCGATGATACCGCATTCAAGGGCGGCAAGCGCATCGGCGAAATCGAATATGAGGCGGCTGTCGCGCAAGGCGATCCCGGCTTCAACGCCGTTCTACCGCACGACGAATGGGACGCGATCGCGCTGAGCTACACCTCGGGCACGACGGGAAATCCCAAGGGCGTCGTCACCCATCATCGCGGTGCCTACTTGAATGCGGTCAGCAATATCCTCGCCGGCAACCTCGGCCAGCATCCGGTCTATCTCTGGACACTGCCGATGTTCCACTGCAACGGCTGGTGCTTCCCCTGGACCATTGCGGCCGCTGCCGGCATCAATGTCTGCCTGCGCAAGGTCGAACCGACCAAGATCTTCGAGCTGATCAGGCAGCACGGCGTCACCCACATGTGCGGCGCGCCGATCGTCTACAACACGCTGATCAACGCACCTGACGCGCCCAAAGGCAATGCAGCCCGCCGCGTCGTCGGCCTGATCGCAGGTGCCGCGCCGCCGGTCGCCGTGCTCGAAGGCGCCGAAAGCATCGGCATCAAGCTGACGCATGTCTACGGCCTGACCGAGGTCTATGGCCCCGCCTCCGTCTGCGCCGAGCAGCCAGGCTGGGACGAGCTTCCGCCCGCAGAGCGCGCGCGCTTGAAGCGCCGGCAGGGCGTGCCCTACCCGCTCGAGGAAGCCGTAACCGTCATCGATCCGCAGACGATGCAGGAGGTGCCGCGCGACGGCGAGACCATCGGCGAGGTCATGTTCCGCGGCAACATCGTGATGAAGGGCTATCTCAAGAACGAGAAGGCAACCAAGGAAGCCTTCGAGGGCGGCTGGTTTCACACCGGCGATCTCGGCGTGCTCGACGAGCACGGCTACGTCATCATCAAGGACCGTTCCAAGGACATCATCATTTCCGGCGGCGAGAACATCTCCTCCGTCGAGGTCGAGGACATCCTCTACAAGCACCCGGCCGTGCTGTTCGCCGCTGTCGTCGCCAAGCCCGATCCGAAATGGGGCGAGGTGCCTTGCGCCTTCGTCGAGCTGAAGGACGGCGCCAGCGCAACCGAGGCCGAGATCATCGCCTTCTGCCGTTCGCAGATGAGCGGCTTCAAGACGCCGAAGGCGGTCGTGTTCGGGCCGATCCCGAAGACGTCCACGGGCAAGATCCAGAAATTCCTGCTGCGTAGCGAAGTCGGCTCGGTGAAGGCGATCTCGGCCTGAGAGCCGTCTGACTTCCGCTCGCACGCACAGCGGCAGCATCGCAAGGCCGCCGGCAAAACCGAGCTGCGGAATCCAGAGCGGAAGCGCGACGACGCCCTGTGCCACATCGTTGAAGCATCAGGAATCGTAGGTCATCTGCACGGCATAGCGGGTGAAATAGAGAATGAAGGCCGTGGCAATACCGAGCGCCACGATCTCCGCGATCTGCTTGGCCCGCCCATGCAGACGTTCCAGCAGCAGACCAAGCCCAGCGCCTGTCTTTCAGACGTTAGATCAACATGATGGGGCCGACTCAGGCAAGGAGTATGCCGGCGGATGCCGGAATTTCCATCGCAGGTTCAGCGTGTCTCCAGCCGCAGCCCATCGTAGGCCGGCACCACGCCTGCGGGCAGCGACTGCCTGATGACTTCGTAATCGACGTCGGCGGTCATATTCGTGATGACCGCGCGCTTCGGCTTGAAGCGCTCGATCCAGGACAGCGCGTCGTTGATGCTGAAATGGCTGACATGGCCGGTGTAGCGCAGCCCGTCGACGATCCAGAGGTCGAGATTTTCCAGCGCGTCCCAGCTCTCGCGCGGAATGTCGTTGAGATCCGGTGTATAGGCGGCATCCCCGATGCGGTAGCCGAGCGCGGGAATGGCGCCGTGCTGCACCAGGAAGGCCGTCATCGTCACCGCGCCGCCCTTCCCCAGGATGGTCTGGCTCTCGCCCGCCTCGATCGAATGCCGGGTCAGGATCGGCGGATAGTCGCTGCCTTCCGGCGAGATGAAGCAATAGGAGAACCGCGCCATGATGTCCTTGGCGGTGGACTGGTTGAAATAGGTCGGGATGCGCCGGCGCATGTGCATGACGACCGAGCGCAGGTCGTCCATGCCGTGAGTCTGATCGGCGTGCTCATGCGTCAGAAACACCGCGTCGATATGGTCGACATTGGTCGAGAGCAATTGCTCGCGTAAGTCCGGCGAGGTGTCGATCACGATGCGTGTCGTGCCGTGCTCGGACGTGCGTTCGACCAGCAGCGAGCAGCGGCGGCGGCGGTTCTTGGGATTGTTGGGATCACAGGCGCCCCAGCCGAGCGCCGGGCGCGGCACGCCGGCGGAGGAGCCGCAGCCCAGGATCGTCAGCGTCAGCGTCATGTGGCTCCCAGTCTCAAGCTTTCACCTTCGAGAACAGGCGGAAGAAGTTTTCGCTCGTTTGCCGCGAGATCTCGTCAAGCGAGACGCCGCGCGTCTCGGCGAGCACTTTTGCGACCTCGACCACATAAGCGGGTTCGTTGCGTTTGCCCCGGAACTTGCCCGGTGCAAGATAGGGCGAGTCCGTTTCAACCAGGATGCGATCGGATGGCAGTTCGGCCGCGAGCGCGCGCAAGGCTTCCGACTTCTTGAAGGTCAGGATTCCCGTGAAACCGATATAGAGCCCGAGCGACACTGCCTTCAGCGCCAGCTCGCGCCCGCCCGTGTAACAATGCAGCACGGCGCGAAACGATCCCTTGGCCGCCTCGTCTTCCAGAATGCGCGCGCAGTCCTCGTCGGCCTCGCGGGTGTGGATCACCAGCGGCAGGCCGGTCGTGCGGGCAGCGGCGATGTGGGCACGAAAACCCCTCGCCTGCGCCTCCGGCGAGCCGTTGTCGTAGAAATAGTCGAGCCCGGCCTCACCGAGCGCGACGACCTTGGGGTGCTCCGTCAACGCAACAAGCTCGTCCGGCGCGATGCCGTCCTCCTCGTCCGCATTGTGCGGATGGGTACCGACCGAGCAATAGACGTCGTCATAGCGTTCGGCGATCGCGAGCAGGTCCTTCAGCCGCCGCACCCGCGTCGAGATCGTGACCATGCGCGCGACGCCGGCCCCGCGCGCCCGCGACACGATCCCGTCGAGATCTTCCGCAAAGTCGGGAAAATCCAGATGACAGTGACTGTCGATCAGCATCACGCGAACGCCTTCAGGCTGCCGGCTCGACGTAGCGCGGGAACGCGGGCTTCGGCGCCGGCAGCGTCGAACCCGGCGTGATACGCTTGCTTCCGCCGAGCATTGCGAAGCTGCGCTCGCCTTCAGGGATGCCCAGGCTGTCGAGCAGCAATGCGGAGGCGGTCGGCATCGCGGGCTGGGCCAGAATCGCAATCTGGCGCACGACTTCGGCGGTAATGTAGAGCACCGTCTTCTGCCGGGCAGGATCGGTCTTGGCGAGCGCCCACGGCGCCTCGCCCGCAAAATAGCGGTTGGCCTCCGCGACCACGGCCCAGACGGCGTTGAGCCATTGATGAATCTGCTGTGTCGCCATGGCCTCACGTGACGCTGCGATCATGCCGTCGGCCATCGTCAGGATCGCCTTGTCGTTGTCGCTGAACTCGCCGGGCTCCGGCAGCACGCCGCCGAACTGCTTTGCGATCATCGACAGCGAGCGCTGCGCGAGGTTGCCGAGATCGTTGGCGAGATCGGCATTGATACGCGCCACGATGGCCTCGTGGTTATAATTGCCGTCCTGGCCGAACGGTACCTCGCGCAGGAAGAAATAGCGCATCTGATCGACGCCATACTGGTCGGCGAGGTTGAAGGGATCGACGACATTGCCGACCGACTTCGACATCTTCTCGCCCCTGTTGAACAGGAAGCCGTGGGCATAGACCCGTTTCGGCAGCGGGATCCCGGCGGACAGCAGGAAGGCCGGCCAATACACCGCATGGAAGCGGATGATGTCCTTGCCGATGATGTGCACGTCGGCTGGCCAGTAGCGCCAGTTCTTGTCGCTCTCATCGGGGAAGCCGACGCCGGTGATGTAGTTGGTCAGTGCGTCGACCCAGACATACATCACGTGCTCCTGGTCGCCGGGCACTTTCACGCCCCAATCGAAGGTGGTGCGCGAGATCGAGAGATCGCGCAGGCCGCCCTTGACGAAGCTCACCACCTCGTTCTTGCGGGATTCCGGCCCGATGAAATCAGGGTGATCCGCATAGAGCTTGAGCAGCTTGTCCTGATACGCCGAGAGGCGGAAGAAATAGCTCTTCTCCTCGACCCATTCCACCGGCGTGCCCTGCGGCCCGAGGCGCACGCCGTCCTCGTTCACGCGCGTCTCGTCCTCGGCGTAATAGGCCTCGTCACGGACCGAGTACCAGCCCGAATAGGTATCGGCATAGATGTCGCCGTTCGCTTCCATGCGCCGCCAGATCTCCTGGCTGGAGCGGTGATGCTGCTCCTCGGTGGTGCGGATGAAGCGGTCGAACGACACGTTCAGCCGCTCGTCCATCTCCTTGAAGCGGCCCGCATTGCGGGTCGCGAGCGCGGCAGCGGACATGCCTTCACTGGCCGCCGTCTGAACCATCTTCTGACCGTGCTCGTCGGTGCCGGTCAGGAAGAACACGTCCTTGCCGTCGAGCCGCGCAAAGCGCGCCAGCACGTCGGTCGCGATCGCTTCATAGGCGTGACCGATATGCGGGCTGCCGTTGGGATAGGCGATCGCCGTCGTGATGTAGAACACGTTGTCGCGTGCGGGCGCGACCGTGGGCGCGGCGGCCTGCGGAGCCGCGGCGGGGTTCGGCGCACGCGGGGTCTTGGCTTGCGATACTTTGGGCTTCACAGCCGTCGCCGGCGTGATGACAGGAGCCGGTGCGGCGGTCACGGCAGGCGCAGCCGGCTTTTTCGCAACCTTCTTCGCCGGAGCCTTCGGCTTTTTGGCAGAGGATTTTTTCGAAGCCTTCGTGGCGACGACCTGCTTCTTCGCGCCCTTCTTGGCAACCTTCTTTACGGCCTTCGCAGCCCGCTTCGTCGCGCCCTTCTTGGCGGCAGACTTCTTGGTCTTCTTGACGGCTTTGGTCGCGCGCGCCTTCACTGCTTTCCTGGCGGCTTTCTTAACGGCCTTCTTAGCAACCCTCGTCTTGCTGCTCTTACCTTTAGCGGTCTTCTTAGCTCGCGTTGCCACCACGAATTCCTTTATCGGCTTTTCCGAAATTTGGAAACGAACCTGCGTTCGGTCATTGTCTTGAGCATGATCCTTTCGGAAAATTGCTACACACTTTTCCGGATCATGCTCTAGCGCGTTGCGTCCGCCAGCCAGCCGAACACCGAGAAAACCAAGGGCTTTCGTTCCAGATTGTAGGTTTCGGTGTCGCGCGCGGCGCGGACGATCTTTTCCCATACCTCAGCTAGGCGCGCAAGGCGCGGCAGGTTCTGGTTGGCATTGGCCTCATCCGCATGCAGGCGCTCCGCGATCCAGCGGTCGATGCCATCGATGAAGGCGGCAAGCGCGACGCGGTCGCTGGTGCCGAGCGAATCGCCCAGCGTGTGCAATTCGCGCGGATCGACCTGCGGCAGGCGCGCAAGCAGCGCCGCCGTGCGCTGCTGAAGCTTCAGCGCGTCGCCACCGAGCAGCGTCAGCGCCCGCGCGACGCTTCCCTCGGAAGCATCGGCCGCCTCGCGCAGCGCCGGATCGTTCGGATCGAGCTCGGCCGCCGAAGCTGCCGCCCCGATCACATCATCCGTGGCGAGCGGCCGCAGGCGCAGCTTGCGGCAGCGCGACTGGATCGTGGCAAGCACCCGCGCGGGCGCGTGGCTCACCAAAAGGAACAGCGATTGCTGCGGCGGCTCTTCGAGAATTTTCAGGAGCGCGTTCGCCGCGTTTGGATTGAGCTCGTCGACCGTGTCGACGATGCAGACGCGCCAGCCTTCGGCCGCCGCGGTCGAGCCAAAGAACGCGATCGTCTCGCGCGTCTCGTCAACGGTGATCACGGTGCGCATCACGCCGCGATCGTTGGCGGTACGCTCCAGCGTCAGCAGCCCGCCATGCGAGCCGGCCGCCACCTGCCGCGCCACGGCGTCATCGGGATCGATGGCGAGGTCTTCGGCGCGTTGCACGGCGGGGGCCAGCGGCTGAGAATGGGCGAGCACGAAGCGCGCCATGCGATAGGCCAGCGTCGCCTTGCCGATCCCTTGCGGTCCGCCGATCAGCCAGGCATGCGGAATGCGTCCGCTGCGATAGGCCGCAAGCAGCGCGGCCTCGGCCTCGCGATGGCCGAACAGCCGCGATGTCTCGCGCGGATGCGGAATGGCGGTTTCGCGCTCGGCCTGACGCGGGCTCATGCGGAAATCACTGACGCAGGCGTGGGGAGCAGACGCTCGCGCAGCGCGGTCCAGACGCGCCCGGCGACCGTTTCGGGGTCGGAATTGGCATCGATCAGCACGCAGCGCGCGGGATCCTCCGCCGCGATCTTGCGATAGGCCTCGCGCAGGTCCTGGTGGAAGCTGAGCTTCTCGGACTCGAACCTGTCAGGCGTGCCGCTGCCGCGGCGCGCGGCGGCGCGTTGCAGGCCAATCTCGACCGGCAAGTCGAGGATGATGGTGAGATCGGGCTTGAGATCGCCGATGGTGACCCTTTGCATGGCGTTGATCAGGCCCTCGGGTACGCGGCCAAGGCTGCCCTGATAGGCCCGTGTCGAGTCGGCGAAGCGGTCGCAGAGCACCCAGGTGCCCTGATTCAGCGCAGGCTGGATCACGGTGTGGACATGGTCATCGCGCGCGGCGGCAAACAGCAGCGTCTCCGCCTCGGGGCCGAGCAGCTTGCCCATGCCCGACAGCACCAGATGACGCATGATCTCGGCGCCCGGCGAGCCGCCCGGCTCACGCGTGACCCGGACGCGCAGCTTCGCCGCCTTGAGGCGGTCAGCGAGCTTCTTGATCTGGGTCGACTTGCCCGTGCCCTCGCCGCCTTCAAAGGTGATGAAGCGTCCGCGTCCGGACGGCCGCTGTGCCGCGCTCTCACTCATGATCAGAGCTTCTCGGCGCCCGCGCGGAACATGCCGATCACGAGCTCGCTGGCGCCATCGATCGCGCGACGCATGGTCGAGCCGGTTCCGACAGATTCGGCCGCATAGACCGGCGTCTCGACCGCAATGTTGCCGCTGCGCCAAACCTTGACCACGCCGACCTGCTGGCCGGCCTCGACCGGCGCGCGCACCGGGCCGCTATAGACGATGCGCGCAATCAGCTTGTCGCTGCCATTCTTGTGCACCATCACCTTCACCGGCGTCTTCGCCACGAGCTTGACCGAGCGGCTCTCGCCGCCGAACACCTTGGCGTAGCCGACAGGCTGCTCGGCCGCGATCAGCGTGCGGGTCTCGAAATTGCGAAAACCCCATTCAAGCATCTTCTTGGCTTCGGAGGCGCGGTCATCGGCATCCTCGAGACCGTTGACGACCACGATCAATCGCGTGCCGTTCTGCACGGCCGAGCCCACCATGCCATAGCCGCCTTCCTTGGTGTAGCCGGTCTTGAGACCGTCGGCGCCTTCCATCGAATTGAGCAGCGGATTGCGGTTGGGCTGGCGGATCTTGTTCCAGGTGAACTCCTTCTCGCCGAACAGTTTGTAGAACTCGGGGTAGTCCAGAATTATGTGCCGGGCGAGGATTCCGAGCTCGCGCACCGTCATCTTGTTGCCCGGGTCGGGCAAGCCGTTGGAATTGGCGAAGGTCGATCTGGTAAGGCCGAGTTCGCGCGCACGCTTGGTCATGAAATCGGCGGCAAAGATGCGCTCATTGCCCGCCATGGCTTCGGCAAGCGCAATGCAGGCATCATTGCCGCTCTGGATGATCGCGCCGTGAAGGAGATCGTCGACGGAGACCTTGCTGTTGATGGCGGCGAACATGGTGGAGCCGCCCGAGGGCGCCCCGCCCCTGCGCCAGGCATTCTCGCTGATCCGGTACTCGTCGGTCAGCTTGATGTCCCCCTTCTTGATGGCATTGAAGACGACCTCTACCGTCATCAACTTCATCATGCTCGAGGGCGCGCGCAGCTCGTCGGCGTTCTTCTCGAACAGTACGCTGCCTGAGGAGGCTTCGATCAGGATCGAGGTCGGGGCATCGCCATCGAAGCCGGCATCTTCCGCTTTCTTGGCGCCTTGGACACTCTGATTGGCGGCATAGAGAGCCCCACCCCAGCCGATGCACGCCACCAAAACCGTCGCGATCAGCCCGCGCGCCAGCATGCTGGCGGTGGGCCAGTTGCGACGAAGCGAAGGGAGACGAAATGCCATGGCGAAGCCCTGAGAGAGGCGTTCTAACAGCTGGAACAGATGCGAACAACACGCGGTTGGACGCTGTCCCTGAGATTGCACGATTCTCGTCGCGCCCCTATCGTGGCATCTCATGTTTCTCGACCAAACCCCTGAAACAAGGCGGAAAAGCGAATGTCCTCAACTCGGATGATCAAGGCCAATGGGGTCGAGCTGTTCGTTCGCGAAGCCGGCCAAGGTCCGCTGGTGGTGCTGTGCCATGGCTGGCCGGAACTGTCCTACTCCTGGCGCCACCAGATCCCCGCGCTCGCCGGGGCCGGGTTTCACGTCGTCGCCCCCGACATGCGTGGCTACGGCCAGAGCGCAGCGCCGCCTGATGTGAACGCCTACTCGATCTTCGACACGGTCGGCGACGTCGTCGGCCTCGTCCAGGCGCTGGGCGAGACCAAGGCGATGGTGGTCGGCCACGACTGGGGCGCTCCGGTCGCCTGGCATGCGGCGCTGTTCCGTCCCGACATCTTCACCGCCGTCGCGGGCCTGAGTGTTCCGCCGCCCTTTCGCGGTCGCGCCAAACCGCTCGAATTGTTGCGCCAGGGCGGCGTCACCAACTTCTACTGGCAGTATTTCCAGGCGCCCGGCATCGCCGAGGCCGAGCTCGAGCGTGACGTCGCCCGCACCATGCGCATCGTCCTCGGCGGACGGGGCCTCGCCGATCCCACCGCGGCCATGTTCGTGCAGGAGGGCAAGGGCTTCCTCGGCCATGCGGGCGCCGAGGAGCCGCTGCCCGGCTGGCTGAGCGAGGCTGATCTGGCCTACTTCACCGAAAGCTTCCGCAAGTCCGGCTTCCGCGGCGGGCTGAACTGGTACCGCAACATCGACCGCAATTGGGAACTGACCGCGCCCTGGCAGGACGCGCAGATCCACCAGCCGTCCCTCTTTATCGCCGGCTCAAAAGACGCCGTAATCACTGGCCTGATCGGCGCCAAGCGCGTCAACGAGCTCGAACGCGTGCTGCCCAATCTCAAGGGCAAGCTGATCCTCGATGGCGCCGGCCATTGGGTGCAGCAGGAGCGGCCCGACGAGGTGAACGCGGCGCTGGTGAAATTCCTGACGGCGAGCGCGGCTCAGTAGAGCCCGCGGCCGCTCAGGATGCTGCGGGCCTCGGCGGCGCCATCGGCTGACGAGAGAGCGCTCTCGGTCGCATAGCGGCCGTCCTCGTCATAGGACACCGCGCGGGCGTTCTGGAGCGCCCGGCCCCGGCTGCGGCTCGATGCCGACATTTCCGACGTCGCGTTGAGCGAGGCCATGTCGGCCGAGCTGTTGCCGAGATTGTAGGGCCGCCCCTCCGGCAGCGGGACCTCGCCGCGAATGGCACCGCGGGTCGAGGACGGCAGCTCCGGGACGAACGGCTTGGCAGACGCGACCCGCACCATCGACGGCGACGGTGCCGGAACGCCGGTGCGCAAGGTGGCCATCAGCTGGCGGTCGTCGGAGCCTTCAAGCGGCGCCCGGCCGACATATTCGACCCGGACCCTCGCAACGCCATTGCCTTTGAATTCAAGGAGTTCGGCGGCCTTGTTCGAGACATCGATGAGGCGGTTGCCGTGATACGGCCCGCGGTCATTGACGCGGACGATCAGCGACTTGCCGTTCGAGATGTTGGTCACCCGCGCGTAGGACGGCATCGGCAGGGTCGGATGCGCCGCGGTCAGCGAGGCCATGTCGAACACTTCGCCATTGGCGGTCAGGCGGCCATGGAAATCATCGCCGTACCAGGACGCCAAGCCCTCGGCGCGGTAGTTGACGTCCTCCTCGGGCACGTAGGTCTTACCCGCCACGACATAAGGTTTGCCGACGCGGTAGGTGCCGCCGCCCTTCGGGACCGGATCGCCCCAGGCCACCACCCGGGGGCTCGACGACACGCCGTATTTCGGATCGACGCGGCTGGCGAACTTGTTCGAGGAGGCGCAATTGGCCAGCACAACGCAAGTTGCGACCGCCGCAACACCGCGCGCGGCTCGCAAAACCGAATCTGACCGTTGGATCCCCATGCGCCCCAAATACCACTTCGCCGGAGACGTGCCCAACCCGCTTTGGCCACGGGGAGCGCTGTCCGGCCCTCTGTTTCCGAAACGGCCCACCACCGCGTCCGAAGTGGTAAGGATAACGCAACCCGAACACGGCGGAAATGGGGAGCCCACAGCGATCACGTCAGGATGGTAAACGCCACGTTCGCTTCTTCCCGTCGGTCTACGGAGCTGAGGCGCCCTTCTCTGTGCCACTCCTGGAGTGCCACTCCTGGACATTCTGTTGCGCCAAATCCTCACTCCACCCCCATTGTCACGCCGCTCACCGAAATTCTTTTGACTGTGCAAGGCTGCACGCGTTCTCTCGGATGTAAGGGCGGGTTTTGGAATTTGACGATGATCGAGACTGTTTCGGCACTGATGGGTCTAGTAAGCGCGGGGATCTTCCTGGCCCATGCGTTTGAAGGTTACCGCACGAGGGCCTGAAGGCACTCGCGCGGGCGGCAAGCATCACCTCTTTCAAGGCGGCGCGTTCGGACGAGTTTGACCGATCCGACCGCGCATCGAAGACGGGAGCGGCAGGTGTCCCATGCGCAACCATGACCTCGTATCCAATGGCTTCCTGGCCTTGACCGCCGGCGGCTTGGTGCTGCTGTGCTCGAGTCTCGTCGCTCTTGCGTTTGCCTGAGTCACCTCTCTGATCTCCAGCCAAGCCATCGCGACACAGCACACAGCTTCGTCAGTTGACCGCGAGCTCCGGGGACGCGCCGCTCAGCGCAGGCCCAACAGCGAACGGCGATAGAAGCTGTCGCCGGCCTCGCGCAGGCAAACGAAGCTGCCGTCGAAGCCCTGGCCGTAGCGCTTCTGACCCTTGCGGTAGTAGATGCCCTTCCTGAAATCGAGCCAGACCACCCTGTCGTGCGGGCAATGACGCTGCGCCTGAGCCTCGTAGCGAAACGGCGTCAGCGGCGTCGCCGAGACCTCGGCGCCGCCTGCACCAACCAGCATGATGCCCGCGCATGTGACCGCACCGGACCACTTGCCAAAACAGTTTCCAGACACGCCCCACCTCCGGTTCGTCGCCATCGCAAGACCGCCGATCGCGACGGTAGCACGAAACAGCACCGCCCATGGAAGGCGGCAACCGCATCGCGTCTTCCGCCGGCCATCTCTCACTGCTTGTCCGCTTCGAGCTGCGCCAGCGCCTGGTGCAGACACTCCTGAAGCTTCTGAGCGACCTGCTCACGCGCGACGCCTTTGTCTGCGAGATCACCCGACACCTTGCCGACGACATCGTCGATCGTCCGGCTCTCCAGATGATCCGTCACCAGCGCGGTTGCGTAGCGTGCCGCAGCATCGCCGCTGAGCCCGAGCTGGCCTGCGGCCCACAGCCCGAGCAGCTTGTTGGACCGCGCGGTCGCCTTGAACATGAATTCCTCGTCGCGGGCGAATTTGGCCTCAAAGCCCTGCTCGCGCTTGTCGAACGTGGTCATGGTCAGCTCCATCTGATTTCGCTGATGAGGATCGGACCTGCTGGGAGCGAACGTCTCCGCGGTTCACGTCAGTTTAGGATCATTTGAAGCTTCCTCCCGGAAGCCGAACGCCGTCAAGCCTGGCGATGCGCCCCAGGCCGGGTGCACGGGAAGCCCCGCGCCAGTCAATTCGCTCAAGGCTCGGAATGCTTACAACTCGTTAAGCAGATTCAGCGCCGCATGGCGCGGAGACATCGAGAGCTGACGCATGAAGAGAGAGCTGCGGGAGTTTCGACGGCTTGAACGGGTCTGCCTGGAGCAGGCCGCCCTCTCCACCCTGGATCGCGTACGAAGCGGGCTGCCGAAGGTCGCCGACGATTGTCGCGCCGCGGCCGAAGCGATCGAGGCACAATCACCCCGCGGGGCGTTTGCAGAAGCCGTCCAGGCGCTCAAGGTGGCCTGAGGCCAAGGAGCACGTCCAAGGGGCACGTCCAAGGGGCACGTTCAAGGGGCACGTCCAAGCGGCACTGGCCGCCGGAACCCAGTCGGGTGAAGCGATTCAGAGATCGGGCGGCGTGCGCGTTCGCTCAGCCTTTCGCTGCCGCTGCTTCGCGGGCCAGCCGCTCGGCCTTCAGCCGTTCCTTGTTGGCGTAAAACGCCTTCTGCGCCGCTTCATAATCGCGCATGGCCTTCTCCGCCTCGATCCGGCGTGCCGCATCGCGCGCGTGGCGCTGTTCGGGGGTCAGGGGTTTGCGTCGGAAGGAAAGGTCTTCAGTCATGCCAAATCAACGTAGCGGCAAGGAAAAAGTTCCGCTTGGCGAGCTGAGGGGCCCTTGAGCGCAGACGCAATAACTCGCAAAACAACCCCATGCACAGTAGCTAAGTCCTGCTGCGACAACACCTTTTGCATCCGCGCAAATGGCGGTCGAGCCGTCGGGCCAAACAGTCCGTACTGCCGTCTTCGGAAAATCACCAGGACAGCCGATCGGTCTCACGAAGGTCCTCTTCCGTCAGCCGACGACATCTCCATCTCGATGTCTGCAAGCACAGGCAAATGGTCGGAATAAGCCCTTGCCTCTCGGTCGGTCCAAACGTTCCCAAACCGGCTGTCGGGCGTTGCATAGATCCTGTCGAGCCGTAGAAGGGGCAGACGCGCCGGGAAGGTTCGAAGCCGCGTACGGTTTGGACAGACCTGCGCGAGCACGCGCCGCACCGACTTCACCCAGAACCAGTCGTTGAAGTCGCCGAGGACGACGGTCCTTCCAGGTTTCACCAGGCTCGCCAGAGCCCGAGCCTGCGCATAGCGCTCGTGGACACTGAGGCCGAGATGAGTGGCCACCACGCGCACATCGCCAAAAGGTGTCAGCAGTCCCGTGGCAATCGCTCTGCGTGGTTCCCGCTCCCGATACGATACGTCGACGATCTCGGGCACGCTGGAGAACGGAAAGCGGCTCAGGAGCATCTGACCGTACTCGCCATCCCGAGTGACGATCGACTTGGCGTGAACGCGATGATCGCCGACGACACTCGCCAGCTTCGCAAACGGATCGTCGGACCGCGATCGCGAATCCACCTCCTGAAGCGCCACGACATCCGGCGACCACTTGCGAATGATGCAGCAAACCCCCTCCAGATCGAATGTCGGATTGAGATTGAACGTGCCGTGCACATTCCAGGTCATGAAGCGCATCGGCGCCATCAGCGCCTCCCAGCGAGCCACGTCGCGACGAATTGTGCGCCCGCGCAGATCCCGAGCCAGCCCAGAAATGCCAGGGCCAGCAGCAAAATGTTGCTCCAGGAGGCATTCCTGGCCAGATCCGCGATCTGAGCGCCCAGAACGGCCATGGCGAGAATTCCGGGCATCATGCCCAGCAGAGTTCCAACCAGGAAGTCGCGCAGCGGCAGCGTGCTCGCTCCGGCCACGACATTCACCAACGAGAATGGTGCGACGGGAATCATCCGGATCACGACGACAGCCAGAATGCCCTCGCCCACGACACGTTCCTGGATGCGCCCCGCACGTCGGCCGAGCAACTTCTGGAGGCGTTCTCGGCCAAGTGACCGCCCGATCACAAAAAGAACGAAAGCGCTGAGCAAGACGCCGGCCATTGCGGTGACGAAGCCCAGCCATGGCCCGAGTGCGGCAGCAGTAGCTGCAATGAGCACGAGAACCGGAAACACGACCAGCCCGCCGACGACAAACGCGGTGATCGCGAACAGTGGACCCCAGATGGACTGCGAGTAGGCAGACAGTAGAGCCGAGATATGCGCGGCGTCGGCAAAATCAGTCAATGACGTGTACGACCAAGCCATTCCCAGTCCGAAAAGCCCCACCGCTATCGACGCAATGCCAATTATGGTCTTCGTGCGCCACATGCGCGATGCCGCCCGTTCCAGATGAAGAGGCCGCTCAGGATCCGCCACGGGCTGAACCATTGTGGCCAGCGTACTGGTCAGGACCGAGCACTCCACGTCCCGCAGCGTCTTCGCCCCATCGGCGCTCGCCACGTCGTCCAGCACAGCGAAAAGACGATCCTCGTTTTGCCCTATGATCTGTTCGTCGAGACCACAGAAATGGGCGATCAGGCGGCGGCGGACCGACGCGATGAAATCCCGATGCTCCTCGGTTGCGGCTTCAAAAATCAGGTCACATTCGCTGTCGGCCCCCATCGACCGATTGTTCAGGTTGGCCGAGCCGATCCTCAAGATCCTGTTATCGACGATGATGAGCTTGCTGTGCACCATCACGGCAGCGTCCGTGTCCCCGCTGCGTGAGACCGGGTAGACGAAGCGGATGCGATCCGCGATACCCGCCGTGCCGAAGCAATCGATGAAAGCTCCGCGGCCGTTTTGCATGGCCTGGGATTCCAGCCATGAGGAGTGCAGCTTGGGCGCGACCACCAGTACCCGAAGCGAAGGCACGCGAAGCATCTGCTCCACCAGTTCACGCGCGATCTTGATGGCGCTGGTGAACTGGTTCTCGATGTAAATGAAACTCGTCGCGGACCGGATCGCTGCAATCAACGAGCGTTCGACCTCATTGATGCTCGAGCCTGCAGGACAGACGACCTCGGTCCTGGCGATGCCGACCGGCATATGCTCGGCCTCGATCGGTACATTCGCCGGCCAGCGACTGCTCCTCGGCGCGCGCCGGTCGTGCGCCTTTCCCCCTGCCGCACGCCATCGCCCTTCCGCAATGTCGAGGAGCGAGGCCGCAGCCTCCCCGTCGACCATGCATTGAACATCATGAAAGGGCGGGTATGGCTTACCCTCGGGATCGCAGCGCAATTCGTGAACGGCACGATGCTCGCTCGTGTCCCAGCGCCTGATCGTCAGATCGAGCCCGCCGACGAACGCCAGTGAACCGTCGATACAGACGATCTTCTGGTGTTGCGCCGATCCAAACGGAAGCGTGGCATCCAGATGAAACCGGACGCGGCCATATGTTTCGGCGGTAAATTTCGCTGCAGAGTTCCATTCCCTTTCGGAGGCGTAAAACGAGACGAAGTCCCAGACGAGGATGTCGATCCGCAAGGTCGGGCGGCGATGAACGAGCGCGCGCAGGAAGGCGCCGAGTTGTTCGGGCAAGCCGTCATCTGCGCGCCCGGAAGCGCCGACCAGCCTGGTTTCACTATGGATATCCCATCCGATGATATAGACGAGATCTTGCGCTTCCAGCAGCGCTTGCCGGAGGGCCGCGAAATAAACGGCAGCATCATTCAGAACCGCCACACGCTGCGCTTCACACCGCCGCCAGACGGTGTCGCCGGGCATCAGGGTCGATGAACTCTGAAGCAGGTGGACCTCGCAATTCGCGTTTTCGTCCAAACGCGCCGGACGCTCAAGGGGTTCCACGTCTTCAGTGCGTGCGAATGCCGTTACCTGGTATGCACGCTCTTTGCACCCGCGCTCCTCAAGACATCTGCGATCTTCTCGGGCGCATCGCCGTGAAAATCCACGGAGACCTCGATCGGACCTTCCAGCTTCTGCCGCCCCTCCGGCGCGGGCGACGCCTTGACGTCGCTACCTGCCGGACGGGTCCCCACCGTGTTGGTGCCGCCGGCGGCTTGAACGAACACATCGCTTCGCGGCACGCCGCATTCCTGCACGACATGCTCAACTGCGAGCTCGGCGCCGCGGCGCGTATCGAATTCCCCGATGATCGTACTTTCCACAAGCGCTCTCCATGAATGGGTCGAGAGTGCGAACAACAGGCGAGCCAAGGCCAGGTTCCTGCAAGCTTCGGGATGTGTTTCTCCGTCGTTGGAGCATCGGCTTGGTTGGAGCATCGACTTGGTTGAAGCATCGACTTGGTTGAAGCATCGACTTGGACCACGCGCTGGCGCTTAGAATCGAATGATCCCGAACAGGAACAGAAGTGCGACAGTGACCAGGCCGGAGATCAGCAGCGAGCCGAGACATCCCAGCCGGTTCGAGAAAAAGAAGAACATGCGTGGCCCGCTGTGAAACTTCCTGTCGGGCTAATCTCTGACGTTCGAGGGCGTTCCTGCCCCGCTGTCGTTCGTCGTTATGGCGAGGCGCGCCGGCGCTTCGGACCACAAGGCCTGGCGCGAGGCTGCAGACAAATTCCGCGAGGCCACGGGCAAGGTGGCCGCGGCCCGCACCGCGGACGTCGATGCCGCGCTCATTCTACGCCGTACACGGATATTCCGTGGAGCACTGGTATCACTGATGAGCTGGGCATCTAAGATCAAGGCGCACTGGCACAACAAGCGCCCACGTGGCGATGCCTGGAGATCGACGGGGAGGTTTTCGGCGGCGTGGATGGGAGCGATCCCGAGCCGGTGGTCGCTTCACTCCTGCGGGACCTCCAGCAGATGATGGAAGGCCGCCCAGCCTGAAGTCTCCTCGGCCCGCCGGTTCACGCTGGCGGGCTCAATAATAGCGATAATATCGGCGTCGGGGACCGCGATCGTAGTAGTCACCGCCGTAGTACCCTCGGCCCTGCTGAAACTGCGGGGGTACCGTTCCGTTTGGATAGCATTGTCCATCTCGGATATCGACGTCGGCGCCATGGCCGCAGGGCACCGGATATCTGCCATGGCCGTAGCCGCCCCCGCGATAATAGTACTGCCTCGCGGCCTGTTCTTGAGGAGGAAGGTATCCGTTTGGATAGCACATGCCGTCACGGGCGCTGACGTCCCAGCCGTCGCCGCACGGCGGAGGGTGCCTGGGGACGCCATACTGGACCTGCTGGATGGGCTGGTGAGTCTCCATCGCCGGCAAAGCCTGACCCGTGAGTAGCGCTGCGACGAGCCCGATAATAATCATCCGACAACCTCCACAAGGCGCAGGGTGCTTCAGCCGGTATGACCCCCCCGTGAATGGTTCGGTTCACGCTGGCGGGCCTCTCTGTTTGAGGCGGCATGCGATAAGCCGAACGGCGACGGCGCCAGCAAGATTGCCACGCCCAATGAGGTGAAGACGTCTGGGTCTAAGCCACGGTCGATTGCACGTTCGTTTGTGTACAGCCGCGCCCAATAGAGATAATAAATTGATTTTGCTTAGCTTTTGGCGGAAGGGGTGGGATTCGAACCCACGGTACCCTTGCGGGCACGCCGGTTTTCAAGACCGGTGCCTTAAACCACTCGGCCACCCTTCCTGAGCTTGGAATGGCTGTCGCTTAACCCAGTCGACTGCGCAAGGCAACGCGAAGTTGGGCGCCCTCGCCTCCCAGCTCCTTGTCAGGCAAGCGTCAGCCTGTTGCCTTAGGCTGCACGCCTAGCAATCCCGATACCGGCGACATCTCCCAGGGCGTCGCAGGTTGCGAGGCCCGGGTTGGATTGGTCTCCATGCCCGGGCCTCGTTTTGCTGCTCGCAAACGAAACCGGCGCCCCAGGAGGAGCGCCGCTCGAAGCCGGTTCTGTTACGTGGCATCAGTAGCCGCAGGACGCGCAGCCCATCTGCACCGGGGCGTAGTAGGAATAGCCTGGCGAGACCATCTCGACGCGTTGGCGCGTGGCGTATTGCGGCGGGATGCGTTCGTACTGGACGCTCGGGGGCGCCACCATCACGGTCTGCGGCACCATCACGGTGCGATACTGCGCCGGCGTGCGGTGCGCGACGACGGCGCCGGGCGAGACCATCACGGTCTCGTCGACGGTACGGTATTGCGGCGGCACATATTGCTGCTGATAGCAGGTCGTGCACGACGGCGGCGCATAGCAATTGTAGCAGCCTGCGGAGGCTGCGTCCGTCATGGACATCGCGGCGACGGCAGTGGAAAAAACAACGGCGAGAGTACGAGACATTGCAGTGGTGCCCCAATTGCCCGAAATGGATTTGCGAAGTGTCGCGGGAGTATACGCCGCAAGACCTTGCCTGGCCGAACTTCGTCGGGGCATCCTTAACGCGAACGGCTGATCGCGGCGAACCGGTAAGAACTCATTGACCACGCGCATTGGCGCGCGATGGGCGTCTGCTCCGAAGTCCGCATGACGAGCGAGAGCGTGATCGCTGCTCCGGCAATTCGACATCGCCGCGGTACTCGTTCGAGCGGAAGTTTCTTCCGCCGATGGTCGAGCCTCAACGCCTCGCGGCTCTTTCCAGGAACTCCAGCAGCGAGGGATCGGTCTCCTCGAGTTCGACGAAGCGGCGGCGCAGCTCGTCGGCGATTTCGGCGGTGGCATCCCGCGACCATCCCTCCGCGGTATTGAAGGCCACGATGCGTGTGGGATGCAGATACTGCCCTTCGGCGAGATGTCTGAGCAGGGTCGCGCGATTGGCATCCTCCTCGGCAGTTTCACACCAGGCGCGGCCCAGCCGGCGGCCGAAATCATCGAGCACGAGATAGACGTCCTGGTCTGTCGTAATTTGCGGCACGAGTGATGGAGAATGACTCATGGCTAGCTCCGCTAGTGGCAATCCGGAGCGTTGCGGACGGATCTCGATATGGTGACCGCCTCGGCCGGATTCGGAAAACATGAATTTCGGCGATGTTTCTCAGGATGGCACGATTAAATCGAAAATAAAATAAAAAATAATAAGAATTAAATAGCGAGGTGTGGACAAATGCACTAAGTTGACCGGGCCTGGCGGGCGAGCCCGCGCGTCGGGTGCCCACTTCGCAAACGGCTCCCGCTCCCACCCCCAACAGCCCACGCCCCGGGAAGCGGGGGCCGTTCTTTCCGAATCTTCTCTTCGGCTCCGTGTTTCCCGCAACGGCGCATCCGCGCGCTCGCGTGGAGCCGCGAGCCGTTCCGGAAGACCGTCGATCCAGCCTGTGACGTGCCGATCAGGCGCCTATCTCGAGCGCCGCTTCACCTCGCGCACCGCGCCGCGCGCGGCGCTGGTGGTGAGCGCGGCATAGGCCTGAAGCGCGGTCGAGACGTTGCGCTTGCGGCTCTGCGGCTGCCAGGCGGCATCGCCCTTCGCCTCCTCCGCAGCGCGGCGCTTGGCGAGCTCCTCGTCGGAGACTTCCAGGCTGATGCTGCGGTTCGGGATGTCGATGGCGATTAGGTCGCCGTCGCGCACGAGACCGATGGTGCCGCCTTCGGCAGCTTCCGGCGACAGATGGCCGATCGACAGGCCCGAGGAGCCGCCGGAGAAACGGCCGTCGGTAACGAGCGCACAGGCTTTGCCGAGGCCCATCGATTTCAGATAGCTCGTCGGATACAGCATCTCCTGCATGCCGGGGCCGCCGCGCGGGCCTTCATAGCGCACGACGACGACGTCACCGGCGACGACCTTGCCGCCCAAAATGCCTTCGACCGCGGCGTCCTGGCTCTCGAACACGCGCGCGGGGCCGGAGAATTTCAGGATCGAGGCGTCGACGCCGGCGGTCTTCACGATGCAGCCGTCCTGCGCGAGGTTGCCGTAGAGCACGGCGAGACCGCCGTCCTTGCTGAAGGCATGTTCGAGATCGCGCACGACGCCCTTCTCGCGGTCGGCATCGAGCTCGTCATAGCGGCGCTCCTGGCTGAACGCGACCTGGGTCGGGATGCCGCCGGGCGAGGCGCGATAGAAGGTGCGCACCTGTTCGCTCTTGGTGCGCTTGATGTCCCAGCGCTCCAATGCCTCGTTCATGGTCGGCGCGTGCACGGTCGAGACCGAAGTGTCGATCAGCCCGGCGCGGTCGAGCTCGCCGAGAATGCCCATGATGCCGCCGGCGCGGTGCACGTCCTCGACGTGCACGTCAGCCACTGACGGCGCGACCTTGCAGAGCACGGGCACCCGGCGCGACAGCCGGTCGATGTCGCGCATGGTGAACTCGACCTGGCCTTCATGGGCGGCGGCGAGCAGATGCAGCACGGTGTTGGTAGAGCCGCCCATCGCGATGTCGAGCGTCATGGCGTTCTCGAACGCCTTGAAGTTCGCGATGTTGCGCGGCAGGACCGAAGCATCGTCCTGCTCGTAGTAGCGGCGGACGAGATCGACGATGGTGTGGCCGGCCTCGACGAACAGGCGCTTGCGGTCGGCATGGGTTGCGACCACCGAGCCGTTGCCGGGCAGCGCGAGGCCAAGCGCCTCGGTGAGGCAGTTCATGGAATTGGCGGTGAACATGCCCGAGCAGGAGCCGCAGGTCGGACAGGCCGAGCGCTCGATCACCTTGACGTCGTCGTCGCTGACCTTGGAGTCGGCGGCGGCCACCATGGCGTCGATGAGGTCGACGGCCCTGGTCTTGCCCTCGAGCTTGACCTTGCCGGCCTCCATCGGGCCGCCCGAGACGAACACGGCGGGGATGTTGAGCCGCAGCGCGGCCATCAGCATGCCGGGCGTGATCTTGTCGCAGTTGGAGATGCAGACGAGTCCGTCGGCGCAGTGCGCGTTGGCCATGTACTCGACGCTGTCGGCGATCAACTCGCGAGAGGGCAGGCTGTAGAGCATGCCGTCATGGCCCATGGCGATGCCGTCGTCGACTGCGATGGTGTTGAACTCTTTCGCCACGCCGCCGGCCTGCTCGATCTCGCGCGCCACCAGCTGGCCGAGATCCTTGAGATGGACGTGGCCGGGCACGAACTGGGTGAAGGAGTTGACGACCGCGATGATCGGCTTGCCGAAATCGCCGTCCTTCATGCCCGTCGCACGCCAGAGGCCGCGGGCGCCCGCCATGTTGCGGCCGTGGGTGGTGGTGCGGGAGCGATAGGCTGGCATGGCGGTTTCCGTCCTCGATTGGCTTGGGCCGGGCAGAAAATGAAAGCCGCCTCAGGCCTTTCCGGCCGGATAGCGCACGGACCCGGCGGGCGCAACGGGAACTTGCCGCGAAACGGCCCGGATCGGCCCCGTGCAGGCCTCCCCTGCTCCCGGCGCGTGGGCGCAGGCGGTCTCAGTCGTCATGGGGCTTGTCCCGGGCATCCACGTTCTTGGTTCTGCGCGGCAAAGACGTGGATGGCCGGGACAAGCCCGGCCATGACGGAGCACTTACTGCAGCGTCGGATCGAGCCGGTCGCGCAGCCAGTCGCCGATTACTGACACCGCCAGCGTGGTGACGACGATGGTGGTCGCCGGCGCCAGCATGATCCAGGGTGCCCGGGTGAGGTATTCGCGGCCATAGCCGACCATGTTGCCGAGGCTGGTCATCGGCGGCTGCACGCCGAGACCGAGGAACGACAGGCCGGATTCCGTCAGGATCACCTCTGGGAAGACCAGCGTGGTCGAGACGATCAGGGTGGAGGCGATGTTGGGCAGGATGTGTCGGAGATAGATCCGCGACGGCGTTGCGCCAAGCTGGCGGACGGCGACGGCGTAGCCTTGCGCATTGGCGGAGATCGCAAGGCCGCGCGCGATGCGGGCGTAGCGCTCCCAGCCGAACAGGCCCATCAGGCCGATCAAGAGCGGCAGCGAGTTGCCGAAAAAGGCGAGCACCGCCAGCGCCATGATCAGGAAGGGCATGCTGGCCTGGAAGTCGGACAGCATCAGCACGAGCTGCTCCACCAGCCCTCGGAAATGCGCGGCGAGGAAGCCGAGCGTGGTGCCGACCATCGCCGAGATCGCGGTGGCGCCGAAGGCGATCAGCAGCGAGATGCGGATGGAGACGAGCAACCGCGACAACACGTCCCGGCCGAGCTCGTCGGTACCCAGCCAGTGCGCGGCATTGCCGGGCGCCGAGAGCCGGTTGCGCAGGTCGAGCTGGGTGAAGCCGTAAGGTGCGATCTTCTCCGCGAAAGCCGCAATGACGAGCATCGCCACGATCCAGGAGATCGCGAGCGCAACCGAGACAGGAATCGCCGGCAGGCTGATGCGGCGGCGGACGCTAGATCCTAGTCTTGACGCGTTTTCTTTACGCGAGACGGAATCCACGTCGCTTGAAAACGCCTTGGTGTCCTTCAGCGTCGCGTCGGTCATGCGTGCGCTCCTTTGCTGCGCAGCCGCGGATCGAGGAAGCCGTAGAGGAAGTCGACGACCAGGTTGGACGTCACCATGGTCATGGCAACCAGCAGAAGGATGCATTGCACGACCGCGAGGTCGCGGTTGGCGACCGCGACGACGAGCAGGCGCCCTACTCCCGGCCAGGCAAACACGCTCTCGACCACGACCGCGCCGGCCATCAGCGTACCCACCATGAAGCCGAGAATGGTGACAGTCGGGATCGCCGCGTTCGGCAGCGCATGCGAGGTCACCACCTTGCGCCACGGCACGCCTTTGGCCGAGGCGGTGCGGATGTAGGGTTGGCCCAGCACTTCGAGCATTGCGCTGCGGGTGAAGCGCGCCAGCACAGCAGCTCCGCCGAGGCTCAGCGTTGCGATCGGCAGGATGGCGTGGCGCCAACTGTCTTGCCCGCCTGAGGGCAGCCAGCCGAGCTGCACGGCGAAGACGAGCACCAGCACCAGCGCGAGCACGAAGCTCGGTACCGTGAAACCAGCCACCGCCGTCATCATCACGGCACGGTCGATGCCCGAGCCGCGATGCAGCGCGGCGTAGATGCCGGCGGGAATGCCGAGCGCGACCTTGAAGACGAAGGCCGGCAAGGTCAGCGCCAGCGTCGCCGGAATCCGCTCCAGCACCAGCTCGATCGCGGGCCGGCCGTCGCGCATGGAGCGGCCGAGCTCGCCCCTGGCGATGGCGCCGAAATAGTCGAGATACTGAAACCAGATGGGATCATCGAGGCCCCAGGCCTTGCGAAACGCCGCGAGCACCTCAGGCGGCGCCTCGGGTCCCAGGATCATCAGCGCGGGATCGCCCGAGAGACGCAGCACGACGAACGCGAAGGTGACGACGAGCACGATCGTCAGCGCCGCGCGTCCGATCCGAATGGCGAAATAGCGTCCCATCACGCCGCGTCCCGCGCCGGCGTGCCCGTGACGAGATGGCACGCGACCCGTCTGTCACCGCTGATGGCCGCGAGCGTCGGCACCTCACTCGCACAGCGTGCAATCGCGCGCGGGCAGCGCGGATGGAAGGCGCAGCCTTGCGGGCGCGCCGCCGGGTTCGGCGGATCGCCTGACAGCACGATCCGGCCGGCGCTGCGGCGGCCCGGCGCGGGCGAGGCCGAGACCAGTGCCTCCGTATAGGGGTGCTCGGGGCGCGCAAAGAGATCGTCGGCGCTGCCGATCTCGACGATGCGGCCGAGATACATCACGGCGACGACATTGCTGATCTGCCTGACGACGCGCAGGTCGTGGCTGATGAACAGCAGCGTCAGCGACAGCTGGGCCTGGAGATCGGCGAGCAGGTTCACCACCTGCGCCTGGATCGAGACGTCGAGCGCGCTGACCGGCTCGTCGCAGACGAGAAAATCGGGCTTGGTCGCCAGCGCCCGCGCCAGCACGATACGCTGGCGCTGGCCGCCGGACAGCGCGCCCGCATAGCGCTGCGCCGGTGTCAGCTCGACCGCGCGCAGCAATTCGCGCACGCGCTCCTCGCGCATCGCGGGCGTGCCGAGGCCGTGGATGTCGAGCGGCTCGCGGATCTGCGTTGCGACCGGCAGGCGCCGGTCCAGCGCCCCCAGCGGGTCCTGGAAGATCATCTGCATGCGCGCGCGCTGGGCGCGCCACACGGCTGTTCCCGGCGCGGCCATGGGCTTGCCGCCAAACCGCACCTCGCCGCTATCGGACGGCTCGAGGCCGAGCACGATCCGCCCCGTGGTCGACTTGCCCGAGCCGGACTCTCCGACAAGGCCCAGCGTTTGGCCTCTGGCAATCGTGAGCGACACGGCGTCGACGGCATGCACAGCCGTCGCTCGGCCGAACATTCCGGAGCGCATCGAATAGGTGCGCGAGATCGCGGAGACCTCGACGAGCGGCGCGCTCATTCGGCGGCGATCCCGAGCAGCGCGCGGCGCGAAGCCTCGGCGCGGATGCAGGCGACGCTGCGGTCGTTCGCGATTGGCGCCAGGCTCGGCGCGGCCAGGCCGCACGGTTCGGCTGCCAGCGCGCAGCGCGGCGCGAAAGCGCAGCCGCTTGGCATCTGCGCGGGATCGGGCACCGTTCCAGGAATAGCGGTGAGACGCCGCCGCGGTCCGTCGAGCGGCGGCAGTGCGCCGATCAGGCCCTGCGCGTAGGGATGCACGGGATCGGCGAACAGCTGGTTGCTCGGGGCGTCCTCGACGATGCGGCCGGCATACATCACCGCGACACGGTCGCAATTCTCCGCGACGACGCCGAGATCGTGGCTGATCAGCACCATCGCGATGCCGAGCTCGCGGCGGACCGTAGAGAGCAGCTCCAGGATCTGGGCCTGGATGGTGGCGTCGAGCGCCGTGGTCGGCTCGTCCGCGATCAGGAGATCGGGATTTCCGGCCAGCGCCATCGCGATCATGATGCGCTGGATCTGCCCGCCGGAGAATTCGTGCGGATAGGCCTCTAACCGCCGCGCCGCATCGGGAATGCCGACGAGTTCGAGCAGCCGCCGTGCTTCCGTCTTCACGGCGCTGCCTTGGAGATCACGATGCAGCGCCAGTGCTTCGCAGAGCTGCTTGCGAATGGTCAGCACCGGATTGAGCGCGCTCGCCGGATCCTGGAAGATCATGGCGATGCGCCCGCCCCTGACATGATCGAGCTCGGCTGCCGGCGCGCCGAGGATCTCTCGTCCCTCGAGCTGCACCGAGCCTGTGACATGCGCATGCCGGGGCAACAGACCGAGCGCGGCCAGCCACGTCACCGACTTGCCGGAGCCGGACTCCCCGACGAGGCCGAGGGCCTCGCCCCTCTGCAAGACAATGTCGACGCCGCGCAGGACCGGCACGCCGTTGAAGGCGACGCGCAAGTCCCGGATGCTGACCAGCGGCGGCACGTCAGGCTTCGAAATTGCCGGCGCGGAAATCCATCGCGAAGGCGGGCGCCGCCTTCCACTTGATCGACTTCGGCTTGGCCGTGAAGGTCGCGTTCTGGTGCAGCACCGTGTAGGCGGGATCTTCGCGCTCGGCGATCTCGAGCATGCGGTGGAATGCCTTCCTGCGGGCGGCGCGGTCGGTCGAGGTCTCCAGGAACTCCGAGAGCTTGTTGAGCTCGACATTGGTCCATTCGCCGATCTGCTGCTGCTGGCCGTTCGGGCCGTGCTGGGCGACCAGCGAGGACACCGGATCGTTGAACGCGGCCGAGTTCGACCAGTCGCGCACGGCGCGGGTCGGCGCACGCTCCATGATCTGCGACCAGTTCTCCTTGGTCTCGATCTGCACGTTGAGCCCGACCGACTTCCACATCTCGACCAGGATCTGCGCGGTCGCGACCTGGTTGGTGTAGTAGTTGTTGAGCAGGCGATAGGGAATCGGATCGCCCTTGTAGCCCGCCTGCTTCAACAGATCCTGCGCGAGCTTGGGATCGTAGGCCGGCACGTTCCAGTCGGCATTGAACATGTCGCCGTAGAATTCCCACTGCAGCCCCTTCGGCACGCGGGTGCGGCCGGCCCACAGGCTGTCGACGATGGCCTGGCGGTCGATCGCGTGGGTGAAGGCACGCCTGACAAGCGGGTTGGCGAGCACGGCGTGGTTCTTGTCGAACACGGTCAGCCGGTGATTGAGGATGGTGCCGCCCTGCACTTCGAACGCGGCGTTCTTCTCGATGCCGGCGATCTGGTCCGGTGGGATGTCGCAGGCGAACTGGTATTCGCCCGACAAGAGACCGTTGATGCGGCTCGCGACTTCAGGCACTTCGAGGAAACGGATGCGCTTGAGCGGCGGGCGGCCGCCCCAATATTCGTCATGCGCTTCGAGGGTCAGCGACACGTCGGGCTTGAGCTCGACGACCCTGTACGGACCCGTCGTGATCGGCTTGCGCGCCCAGTCGAGATAGCTGGCGGACTCTTCCCAGGCGCGGCGGTTCATGATGTCGGAGCCGTAGCGCGACAGCCGGCCCTCGATCGTGACATCGGGCGTCGCGTTGTAGAAGCGCACGGTGTACTTGTCGACGGCATCGACGCGCACGAGGTCGGGCCAGATCCGGCGGGCGACGGCCGGCACATCCGGCGGCAGCTCCTTGCCCGGGCGCGGCGTCGGGATTTTCTCAAAGGCCTGGATGGTGGAGCGGCTCTTGGCCTCGGTCTCGCCGAACATGCGCTCGCGGCTGAAGGTGAAGACGACGTCTTCCGCCGTCAGCTCGTCGCCGTTGTGGAATTTAACGCCCTGTCGCAGTTTCACCTCGACGGTCTGATCGTCGATGCGGTGCCATTCGGTCGCAAGGCCAGGCACGGCTTCCAGATTGCCGCGCCAATTCTTGGAGATCAGGCCTTCCCAGATCGAGGAGAAGAACACGCGCTCGCCGACATTGGATTGCTCGCGCAGCACGTCGAGCACGTTCGCATTGGTAACCTTCTGCACGGCGATCGTCACCGACGGACGGTTGTCGCCTTGCGCGATCGCAAAGCGCGGCAGCAGCAATGTGCCGGCGGCGGCACCACCGGACGTCAGGATGGTGCGACGGGTGAGCTTGCTCATGATGATGACCCCTGCCCTTTCCGATCCGACTATTCAGCGAGACCGAGCGCGGCGAGATGCGCGGCGCCCTTCCGGATGTCGTCGTGGTTACGGAGCTCGAGGATGAGCCGCGGGTTGGACGTCAGCCGGCCAAGGGCGCGGAACACGGCGATCCAGGGGATATTGCCTTCGCCCGGCGCCCAGTGCCGGTCGGCAAAGCCGTCGGTGTCCTGCAGGTGCACATGCGTCAGCATGTCGCCGGCGGTCTCGACGTAATAGTCGACCGGCGGCGCTCCGGTGGAGACATGCGCGTAATTGGCGTGGCCGGTGTCGAGCGAGACGCGGACCTTGCTGCTTTCGAGCGCCTTGGCAAGGCGCACGCGGTCGCGCGGATCCTTGTCCTCGATGTTCTCGATGACGATTTCGCAGCCGATGGTTTCGGCGCGCGCGATCACCTCGGCGAGCGTCGCCTTGACGCGTTCGACGAGATTGCCGCGATTGTCGGGATAGAGATCGAGATTGTTGTGGTCCCAGGTCGTGAACGGCGAATGGATCACCATCTGCGTTGCGCCGAGGAACTCGGCGGCGTCCAGCCCCTGGAGCAGGCGCTTGGTCACCGCCTGACGGATCATGGGATCATGGCTGTCGATCTTGAAGCCCCAGAACGGGCCATGGATGCCGAGCCGGCCGGTGTAACCGGCGAGCATCTGCTTGATCTCGCCGGCGGTCGCGCGCCAGTCGCTCTCGAGCAGATCGGCACGGAAGAAGTCCTGGATTTCCAGATCGCGCTGCCGTTCGAGAAGCCAATCGCGATGCGCGGGGATCGATTTGATGGATAATGCGGCGCCCAACACCGGCTTCGACATGGCATGCTCCCTGGCCGTGATGACGGCAGCAGCGCTAGACCACTTCAATGACAGGCCCGTGAAATGCAGGTTGCGAGGTCCCGATGGGATGTGGACATCCCGTCGGTCGCGCGCTGCAGATCTGCGATGGCGACCGACGCAGAATGAACAGATGGCAAGCGGTATTCATGTCCGTAGTGATCCGGGATGGAATCCTAACCGGCCTTCGCGTACATCGCGCGACATCGATCGGCGGCCACTCCACGGGCATCACCTCCGATCGCGCAACATGGGGTTGGGGGACCACATGGGGCGGGGATTGAAGGCTGGGGCAAGGTGACGAGGTCCGGACTCCTAGGCACTCCGGACCTCGCGCTTTCCATCAGCACGGGGCGTCCCAGCATATGCCTCAGCCCACATGCCTGCCATGAAGCAGCTCGAGATGAGCGTCAGCTCACATCGCATCCTTCAGCGTCAGCCGCGCCATGAACGTCACGCTGATCTTTTCCCCGGCGGATGTCAGATCGTCCCTCCTCCAACGCCGCCCGATCAGTTCGGAACGTTCCGCTCCAGATCCTCGAGCCAAGCGGCCGCACTCGAATCCGACGGCGCGCGCCAGTCGCCGCGCGGCGACAGTGAGCCGCCGGCCGAGACCTTCGGCCCGTTCGGCATGGCCGAGCGCTTGAACTGGCTGAAGGCGAAGAAGCGGCGCAGGAACACTTCCAGCCAGCGGCGGATCTCCGGCAGATCATAGGCCCTGCGCCGGTCGCTCGGAAAAGCCGGCGGCCATTCGCCCTTCTCGGCGTCCTTCCACGCCTGTAGCGCCATGAAGGCGATCTTGGACGGCCGCATGCCGAAGCGCAGCGTATAGAACAGGTTGAAATCCTGCAGCTCGTAAGGCCCAACGGACGCTTCCGTGCTCTGCGGTTTCTCGCCGGGCTGCACCGGCACGAGCTCGGGCGAGATTTCAGCGGCCAGGATCGAGCCAAGCGTCCGGTTGACGTCGTCACTGAACTGCTTCGAGGAGATCACCCAACGGATCAGATGCTGGATCAGCGTCTTCGGCACGCCGGCATTGACGTTGTAGTGCGCCATCTGGTCGCCGACGCCATAGGTGCACCAGCCGAGCGCGAGCTCGGAGAGATCGCCGGTTCCGATGACGATGCCGCCGTGATGGTTGGCAAGCCGGAACAAATAGTCCGTGCGAAGGCCCGCCTGCACGTTCTCGAACGTGACATCATAGACCTTCTCGCCCTTGCCGAAGGGGTGGCCGATGTCCTTCAGCATCTGGGTCGCGGTGGTCCGGATGTCGAGCTCCTGCCAGCTCGTGTGCAGCGCCTGCATCAGCGCCAGAGCGTTGGTCTTGCTCTCGCTGCCGGTGGCAAAGCCGGGCATGGTGTAGGCAAGGATGTTCTCACGCGGCAGGCCGAGCAGGTCGATCGCCTTGGCGGCGACGATCAACGCGTGGGTGGAATCGAGGCCACCGGATACGCCGATCACGACGCGCTTGGTACCGGTCGCGCGCATGCGCTGCACGAGTCCGGCGACCTGGATGTTGTAGGCCTCGTAGCAATCCTGCTCGAGCAGGCTCTCGTCGCTCGGCACGAAAGGGAATCGCTCGACCTTGCGCAGGAAGCCGATATCGGCCGCCGGCGGATTCAGGGCAAATGTCACCTTGCGGAAAAACGCCTCGCGCTGCCGACGGTTGTCGTCGAACGTTCCCATCAGCGCGCGTTCCTGCCTGAGCAGGTCGAGATCGACATCGGCATATGTGATCTGGCCGCCCTGCCGGAATCGCTCGCCCTCGGCCAGCAGCACGCCATTCTCGTAGATCGAGGTCTGGCCGTCCCAGGCGAGATCGGTGGTGGATTCCCCTGCCCCGGCGGCGGAATAGACGTAGGCCGCGAGGCAGCGCGCCGACGTCGATTGGCACAGCAGCGCGCGCGAGCGGGCCCGGCCGATCGTGATCGGACTGCCCGAAAGATTGATCAGCACGCTTGCGCCCGCGAGTGCGAGCTCGGAGGCCGGCGTCACCGGGATCCACATGTCCTCGCAGATCTCGACGCCGATGGTGAGGCCCGGAACGTCCTCAGCGGCGAACAGGAGATCCACGCCGAACGGCGCGTGCAGGCCGGCGAAGGCGATCGTCTCTCCGGCGATGCCGGCGCCGGAGGCGAAATGCCGTCCCTCGTAGAACTCGCGATAGGTCGGCAGGTAGCTCTTGGGCACCACACCGAGGATGTTGCCGCGGTGAATAACGACGGCGCAATTGTAGATGCGATGACCAAAGCGTAGCGGCGCCCCGACGATCAGCACCGTCATCAGCCCGGCGGAGGCCTCAACAATCGCGGCGAGCCCGCGCTCGACCGCATCGAGCAGCGAATCCTGCTTCACAAGATCTTCGATCGCATAGCCGGACAGGCAGAGCTCAGGAAAAACGGCAACTGCCACCGACTGCTCGTGGCAGGCATCGGCGGCGGCCAGGACAGCCTTGGCGTTGGCCGTGGGATCGGCGACATGGGACGTGGTGACACAGGCCGCCACGCGCGCAAATCCGTGAGCGTAGATCGAATGGAAAGTCATCGAGCGCAGTACCCTTGAATCTCTTCGCTGCCGAAGCCGTCAGCTCCGGACCATATGTAGCCCATCGACAGGGTCCCGTGCGAGCCATCCGCCGTCATGCATACCGGATTTGCAAGACGGCCTGTCCAGCGCTGGCGAGCTCAGGCGCTGCGGGCCAGCACACCGGACAGATCCTCGCGCAGCCATTCGGCGATCCGGGGCCAGGCATGCGCGTGGGTGCGCGCGCCCATGAACAGGCCGAGATGGTTGCTCGGCTCGGAAGCCGCCGCAATGAAGGCCGGCGGCGTGCCGACAAGCCGGGCGGTGGCAAGCGCTTGCGTCGCCGGCACCACTTCGTCGTCGAGCCCGGCGAGCAGGAAGATCGGCGACTTGACGTCCTTCAGACGAACCGGGCGGCCGAGTGCGACGAAATCGTCGCGGGCAATCATGTTCTCCCGGAAAATCCCATTGACGATCTCGAGATAGTAGGTGCCCGGCAGATTGAGCGTCTCGGCATTCCAGCGGTCGAAGCGCGCGAGCAGCGCCGTTCCCTGCTCATCCGAGAGATCCCGCTGCAAGGCCGCTACGATGTCGTCGTCATCAGGCGCTTTGGACCAGAAGCGCAGCATCTCCTCGCCGCTGACATTGCCGCCGCCGCGCGCGACGAGCTGGTCGTAGACCATCCCGGGCGCGTTGCGGGCGAGCCGGGAGAGCGAGGAATCGATCGACAGGTCCACGGGAGCGCCGACCAGGACCAGCCGCCGCACCTTGGCCGGAAAGCGCGCCGCGTAGAGCAGCGACAGCCATCCGCCTTGGCAGAGCCCGACGAGATCGACCGGCGCGCCGATCTCGTCGACGGCGACGTTGAGATCGCCGAGATAGCTGTCGATCGAGAGATAGCGCATGTCTGATGTCGCCGACCGCCAGTCGGTGAGATAGACCCGGTCGATACCGCCATTCTGCAATGACTGCACCACGCTGTGGCCCGGGGCGAAATCGGCGATCAGGGCCCGATGCAGCGCATAGGGCGCGCAGACCAGCGCCGGCTGGCCGGACCGAATCTGCGAGCAATCGCGCAGCTGCATTGTTGCGAGCTCCAATGCAACGCTGTTGGGTGTCGTCCATGCCAGGCTGCTGTCACGCGGCTCCGCGGGTCCACGATCCAGCCACCAGAAGCAGGCGTCCATGGCAAGCTGCGCTGCCGCAAACGGCCACAGCCGCGGATCATCAGCAGCATGCCCTGATCCGCGTGTCTGTTTGGCGGTCTTTTCCACCATGGCTACCTCGATGTCCTCACAGGAAAGCCTCGAGGCTGACGACGGCGATCCCGAGATCCCGAAAGCTTTGATGGGTCGCGGCCACCGAGCCGTCGAGATCGATGCCTCGGCAGGCATCCTCGATGACGGCCACCTCCAACCCCGCCTTGCGCGCATCCTCCGCCGAGAAGCGGACGCAGAAGTCCAGCGCCAGACCGGCGACGAAGACGGTCTTCAGCTCGCGTTCGCGCAAATAACCGAGCAGTCCGGTCGGCGTCCGATGGTCGTTCTCGAACAGCGCCGAATAGGAATCGATGCCACGGCGAAAGCCCTTGCGCACCACGAGGCTCGCCCGGGTCACGTCGAGATCGCGATGAAATTCAGCCCCCGCCGTGCCTTGCACGCAATGCGCTGGCCATAACACCTGCCGGCCGTAGTCGAGCTCGATCGCCTGGAACGGCTGCTTGCCAACATGGTTCGACGCGAACGAGACGTGGTCGCGCGGATGCCAGTCCTGGGTCAGTACTACATTGGTGAATTTTTGGGCGATCCGATTGATGGCGGGGACGACCTTTTCGCCGCTGGGAACGGCAAGCGCTCCACCGGTACAGAAATCGTTCTGTACGTCGATCACCAGCAGCACGTCGCGGTCGGAAATCTTCATCGCAAGGTCCCGTTCGAGCCGCCCGGTGTCGAGCACCGGACGCCCCCTCCCAATGTCGATCTTCCGGCGCAGCTTCGCAACCACAGACCGCGTGCGGCGATACCGCGCTGATGGACGCTGATGGACAAGGTCGTCCAGGATGCAACGGTTTGACCTTATCCGTGTTGACTAGGAACAACCAAGCGAGGATCCTCAGACCGTCCGCGTTTGCGGATCGGATCAGGAACGGAGGCGAAGGTTCCCGAGGGCCGCCAGGGCCGCGGAAGCCGCAGGGCCATGGGCATCGGCAGGACAGGAAAGATTCTTCTCGCCGATATCGGCGGCACCAATGCGCGCTTCGCACTGAGCCTGAGCGATCAGACCGGACCGATCGATATCGATTATGTGAAGGTCGCCGACTTTCCGACCGTCCGCCAAGCCATCGCGGACGTCCTGGCGCGCCGGTCGGGCGGCGATCAGCCCAAAAGAGCAGTGCTGGCGGTGGCGGGTCCCGTCACCAACAACCGCTGCGTCATGACCAACAGCCCCTGGGTCATCGACGGCAACGAGCTGCAGCCCGCGCTCGGCTTCGACAGCGTCCATGTGCTGAACGACTTCGAGGTGGTGGCTTGGTCCCTGCCCGCCTTGCAACCTGCCGACCTCCTCCCGCTGGGCGGAGGCGATGGCTTGCCCGGAGAGCCGTTGCTGGTGGTCGGGCCAGGAACCGGTTTTGGTGTCTCCTGTCTGATTGAACGCCATGGCGCGCGACTGGCCGTCGTCACTGAGGCCGGGCACGCGACCCTGCCGGCTGAGAACGAGCGCGAGGAACGTGTGATTGCGTGCTTGCGCCGACGCCTCGGCCATGTCTCCATCGAGCGTGGCGCACTCTCGGGTTCCGGGCTGCAGAATCTCTACGAAGCGTTGGCTGAGATCGATGGCGTCCAGGTGCCGCATCGCGATGCCGCGGCCATCACCAAATCCGCGCTGGAGGGCAGTTGTCCCGTCAGCCGCGCGACGCTGGAGATGTTTTGCGCCATCCTTGGCTCGGTCGCCGGCAATCTCGCGGTGACCTTCGGAGCCCGCGGTGGCGTCTATATCGCCGGCGGAATCGTGCCGCGCTTTCACGAATTCCTTGCGGCCTCCGCGTTCCGGGCGCGCTTTGAAGCGAAGGGACGCTTCCAGGATTATCTGCGCAACATCCCGACCAGGCTCGTGATCAAGCCTGATGCGAGCTTCGTCGGCCTGAAGATGTTTGCCGACCACACTTCGGATTGACGGGCCGTTCGCTCTTTGCCGCTCACGGGCGACGGTAATTCACAGCAGATTTCTGCGGGCGCCCGGTTCCAGGCAGGAACGCGCTTGCGTACACATCTCAGATGAGAAACAATCTCATCGTGTGTGGCGTAGTTGCGGGGGCGTGACATGCGTAAACAGGATTTCGGTTTCGACTATCACCGCTATCACCGCCTGTTGCGCGAAGCCGACAGCGAAGACAAGCGGTTGGCCCTGATCGAACTCCTGATCGAGGAAAAGGCC
Organism: Bradyrhizobium vignae; assembly: GCF_900324035.1. Taxonomy (NCBI): domain Bacteria; kingdom Pseudomonadati; phylum Pseudomonadota; class Alphaproteobacteria; order Hyphomicrobiales; family Nitrobacteraceae; genus Bradyrhizobium; species Bradyrhizobium vignae. Next base: position 4,120,363 of record NZ_LS398110.1, on the reverse strand, counting down.
CGTGACCGGCTGGCTGCGCAGCGCGCTTCGGATCGCGCGGCCATGACGGCTCACACCATCGCCATGGTGCTGAGGAACGGTCGCAACTGAGGCTTGCAATCCGGTCGCGCCCGCTGAGAACGCGGGATTCGTTTCCGATTCCGTTAACGACGCCTCGCAATCTCATGTCAAACTTTTTGCTCTAAAGGTTCCCTCACCTGATGCAATTCAGGATCAACAAGGGGGAATGAACATGAGCATGATTTCACTTATCGCGATGCCGGCCGCCGTCGAGACGCGTTTCGCCGATTCGTCCTTCAAGACCATCTTGCTGTTCTGCTGCACGGGCGTGGTCGCCTCGTTCGGTCTGATGGCGCGCGGCATCGACCTCGGCGCCGGCCTGATGTGAGAGCGCGACGAATTCCGTCGTCAAATGGCCGCCCAGAGGGGCGGCCATTTTCGTTGGTGCTCAGTGTTGAGCTTTGTCCGGGGCTCCCGGAAACATCGAATCGATCATCGCCTTGAGCTGATCGATCGCGATCGGCTTGCGCAGGATCGGCCTGCGCCGGAGCAAGGACGGCAGCAGTTCCGGGCCGTAGCCTGTGGCGAACAGAAACGGTTTTCCGCGACGCTCGATCAAGTCGGCGACCGGATCGACGTAGACGCCCATCAAATTGATGTCGAGGATGGCCAGATCGTATTGCGCGGTCATGGCAAAGGCGCTGGCGTCGCGCACATTGTCTGCTTCCGCGACGACGTGGTGGCCGAGTTCCTCCACCATGTCGGCGATCATCATCCGGATCAACGCCTCGTCTTCGACCAGGAAAACGGAGAGTCCGTCCGCCATATCAACCCCGCAGTCAGCCTTGCGAAGCTAACCATAACCGAATTGCGGAGAGGATTCACGAATTCGTGGCGGGCGCGTCAATTCAGATGCGTCCGAGCCGATTCAACTTGATCAATCCAATCCGCGCTCGTGGCTGAGGCGCACCATCTCCTGAATGAAGACCTGCTTCTGCTTGTCGTCGAGGCTCGAATAAAGCGGCTCGGCGGCGTCGGCGACGTTGCGTTGGTCGGCAGCCCGATCAATCAGGAACTGGGCTTCGTTGCGCATCTGCTCGATGATGTCGTCGGGTGGATCCCGCTTGGCGCGCGCAACCCGCAGGTTGAGCCGCTCTGCACCATTATGCCCGAGGTAGTGCATCGCGCTCGCGAAGCCATACCAGTGCTTCTCCTGATCCGCCGTCAGATTCAGCTCGGTCTTGATCCGCTCGATATAGGAATCGCTGTTGGCGACAATCTGCTCGGCCGTCAGCTGCGGCGCGCCGGTCTGGGTGAGGACCGTGACATCCTTGTTGTCTTTATTGCCCTTGTTGTCCTGCGGCGCGTTCTTCGCCTCCTTGCTCGCCTTGGCACCCTTGCCCGCCTTGGCGCTCTTGGCATCCTTGTCCTTGGCCGCCCCCTGCTGCTTGGCGTCCTTGCTGGACTCCTTGGCGGGCGGCGGCTGATTGTTGCCGTTGCTGTTGCCGACGCCGAGCACGCCGGTGAAGACGCCAACCACGCCGCCGATCGCGCCGCCGAGCACGCCACCGACCGGACCTGCCGCCTTGTTCCCGGCCGCGGCGCCTTCCTGAACTCCTTTGACCAAACCTTGAGCATTCGCCACCGCGGCGGCACCGAGCAACAGCGTAAGCACGGCGCCCAGCGCGAGGCATCGCCGCAGGTAAAGCCGCGCTGACGGCGCCGTGTCGGTCATTCTCGTCTCCATCTCTGTTCTGAGTCTTTTCTGACTGGCCTATCGGGGGGAGTCACGGGCCAGCTGCAACTCTATCGTTTCCGCCGGTTCGAGGTCCAGACGCATCCGATCCGCTGTCCACGCCCGAAAAGTCTTTGGCGCGAAGCGGTTATGCAGGCTTATTCGAAACTGCGGCGTAAATGCGCACCGATCCTTCCAGACGGATCGACGCGAAGTGTGCGTCGCAAAAACAACGAGCGCCCTGCCCCTGCGATCCGTCGCCTCGACACGCGTCCGACGTTTTCCGGACACAACGTTAGTTCTAGACGCGGAGCCATTCGGCTTTCTCGACAGACGCGATCAATCATGATCTGATCGCGCTACCAATTTGCCGCGGCATCCGTGAATTGACCACGCGGGCCGACGGCGCAAATAAGAAAATCGAGCAACAAGAACTCAATAAAGAAGTCTCTCAGAGGAAGCTCCAACAACAACACCCAAGCGAGGAAACGAGATGTCACGAAAGACACTGACGCGACGTCAATTTGTGGCTGCCACAGCAATGTCCTCCGCGGCGCTGATCACGGCGCCCTATGTCCGGGGCGCCTACGCTGCCGGCAAACTCTCGATCGGCTTCTGGGACCATTGGGTGCCGGGCGCCAACCAGGCCTCGACCGATCTCGTCAATGAATGGGCGGCGAAGGAGAAGGTCGAAGTCTCCATCGACTACATCACCAGCAACAACAAAAAGATCGAGCTGACCGCCGCCGCCGAAGCCCAGGCGAAATCTGGCCATGACATTCTCCAGATGCCGAGCTGGTGGCCGCAGGCCTACGCCGAGAATCTCGAGCCGCTCAACGACGTCATGGAGCCGCTCCTCAAGCAGAATGGCGAGGTGAACGGCACCGTCAAATATCTCGGACAATCCGGCGGCAAATGGCTCGCGGTGCCCGCGACACCCGGCAGCCAGATCAAAGGCCCCTGCTCCCGCATCGATCTGATGAAGAAGCACGCCGGCATCGACGTGCAGGAGATGTATCCGGTCGGCGCTCCGCCCAAGGCGGAGAACTGGACCATGGAGACCTTCCTGAAGGCGGCCGAGGCTTGCCAGAAGGCCGGCTTTGCCTTCGGCATCGGTCTCGGCGAGACCACCGACAGCGTGGATACCGCCGGCGCGATCTTCCAGTCGTTCGGCGCCGAGCTCGTCAATGCCAAGGGCGATATCACGGTGAAGACCGATCAGGTCCGCCAGGCCATGGAATTCTACAAGAAGCTGATCGCGTTCCTGCCGCCGGATGCGCCGTCATGGGACGACGCTTCGAACAACAAATGGCTGATCTCCGGCCGCGGCGCGATGATCCTCAACCCGCCGAGCGCCTGGGCCGTCGCCAAGCGCGATGCGCCGCAGGTCGCCGAGCAGTGCTGGACGCACGGCTTCCCGTCCGGTCCCAAGGGCCGGTTCGCACCGTACCTGCCCTACTTCTGGGGCGTCTGGAGCTTCGGCAAGAACAAGGAGGCGGCCAAGAGCCTGCTCGTTCACCTGTCCGCGCCATCGTCGATCGAGAAGTTCGTTGCGGTGAGCGGCGGCTACGACCTGCCGGCCTACGCGAACATGACCAAGTTCAAGACCTGGGCGGAGGAAGGCCCGCCGAAGGGAACGCTCTTCCACTATCCGGATCCCTACAAGCATCAGACGCTGTCGATCGCAGCGTCGCCCGCGCCGCCCAAGATCGCGCAACAGATCTACTTCCAGGCGACGCTGACGAAGATGGCGCTGCGCTATGCGCGCGGCGAGAGGTTGGATCAGGCGCTCGCCTGGGCCGAGGGCGAGTGCGAAGGCTTCATGCGGAGCTAAGCCGGGCGTGTGCCAGGGCGGCTCGCGCCACGCGCGTGAGCCGCCAGGGCTCCGTCATCGGATCCGCAAGACCTTGAAGCCGACCGTTATGGCCGGCTCCAAGCTTGGACTGCTTGCAAGAAGACTGACCTTAAGGATTCTGACATGGCCGATGTCGTCGTTGAGCGAGGTCGCGTCGCACGTGCCACGGGCGCGCGCAAGGGAAAGAGCCTGCGCAATGCGCTCGGGCGAAAATCGACGGTTGCGTTCTTCCTGACGCTGCCGCTGATCCTCCTGATCGCGCTGCTGGTGCTCTACCCCGCCTTCTACTCGGTTCACCTCGCGACGCTGAACAAGGCGATGACGAAGTTCGTCGGCCTCGGCAACTTCACCTTCCTGTTCAAGCGCGAGACGTTCTGGATGGTGGTGCAGCAGTCCTGCATCTTCGCGATCACCGCTGTCATTTTCAAGGCGATGATCGGCTTCGTCGTCGCGCATTTCGTCCATAACATCCCGGCCAAGGGCCAGCGCAAATGGCGCGGCATGCTGCTCGTGCCCTGGGTGATCCCGCCGGCGATGAGCACGCTGGCCTGGCTGTGGCTATTCGACCCCTCCTACAGCGCCTTCAACTACACCTTGTCCTTCTTCGGCGTCGGTCCGATTCCCTGGCTCGGCGAAACCTTCTGGGCGCGCTTCTCCGTCATCCTCGTCAACGTCTGGTACGGAGCGCCGTTCTTCATGATCATGTATCTGGCCGCACTCAAATCCGTGCCCGATCAGCTCTACGAGGCCGCGGCCATCGACGGCGCCAATTGGTGGCAGCGGATCTGGTACGTCACGCTGCCGATGATGCGCAACATCATCGCCATCACGACGCTGTTCTCGCTGATCGTCACCTTTGCCAATTTCGACATCGTGCGCATCCTGACCTCAGGCGGCCCGCTGGATACGACCCACCTGTTCGCCACCTGGGCGTTCCAGGTCGGCATCCAGAGCAGCGACATTCCGCTCGGCGCCTGCGTCTCGCTGTTCATGGTGCCGATCCTCGCCGTCGCAGCGATCTTCATCCTGCGCGATGTCACCAAACGCGGAAACGAAGCCTGATGAGCACGGTTGCAATCGACAAGGCCGGCCCCTCCCGCAAGGTCAAGTATGGCAGCATGAGCCGCGACCGTGCCTGGGCGCTGCGCTGGTCCTATTTCTTCCTGGTGCTGTTTGCGATCTTCTTCCTGACACCACCGGTCTACATGCTGATCACCTCGCTCAAGAGCAGCGCGGAGATCTCGGCGGCGACCAACCCCTGGTGGGTATTCCACCCGACGCTGTCGAACTATGTCGAGCTGTTGAGCTCGAACCAGTTTCTGCGCTTCTTCTGGAATTCGTCGATCGTGTCGATCGTGGTCGTCATCATCACGATGGTGATCAGCATTCCCGCGGCCTTTGCCCTGGCCCGGATGAAATTCTGGGGCTCGGCGACGCTGGCCACCGGCGTCTTCCTGACCTACCTGATCCCGGACAGTCTCCTGTTCATCCCGCTGTTCAAGATGCTCGGCGTGGTCCAGGATTATACCGGCATCACGCTGTTGAACCGATGGTATGTGCTGCTGTTCATCTATCCGACGCTGACGGTGCCGTTCTGCACCTGGATCATGATCGGCTATTTCGCCTCGGTCCCGAAGGAGCTCGACGAGGCCGCGCTCATCGACGGCGCCTCCTGGCTGCAGACGCTGACACGCATCTTCATCCCGGTCGCGCTGCCCGGGCTGATCGCAGCGACCATCTTCGCCTTCACGGTGTCCTGGGCCCAATTCCTCTATCCCCTGGTGTTCACGACATCGGTCGACCAGCTGGTGCTGCCGGTCGGTATCACCACCACGCTGATCAAGGGCGATGTGTTCAACTGGGGTCAGATCATGACCGGCGCGCTGCTCGGCGCCGCGCCGCCGCTGATCATCTACGCGTTCCTGATGGACTACTACATTGCCGGCTTGACCGCCGGCGCGACAAAGGGCTGATGACTCATGGCTGACGTTGCTCTGCGGAAAGTAGTTAAGCGTTACGACGATGTCGAAGCCGTGCGAGGCATCGACCTCGACATCGCCGACCATGAGTTCATCGTGCTGGTCGGCCCCTCCGGCTGCGGCAAGTCGACGACGCTGCGGATGATCGCAGGGCTCGAGGACATCAGCGACGGCGACATCATGATCGGCGGCGACGTGGTCAACGACGTGCCGCCGAAGGACCGCGACATCGCCATGGTGTTCCAGAATTACGCGCTCTACCCGCACATGACGGTCGCGGAGAATATGTCGTTCGGTCTGCGCCTGAAGCACTACCCCAAGGCCGAGATCAAGGCCCGCGTGACGGAGGCAGCCCGGCTCCTCGACATCACCGACCTGATCGACCGCAAGCCGAAGCAGCTCTCCGGCGGCCAGCGCCAGCGCGTCGCCATGGGCCGCGCCATCGTGCGCAATCCCAAAGTCTTTCTCTTCGACGAGCCGCTCTCCAATCTCGACGCCAAGCTGCGCGTGCAGATGCGGATCGAGATCAAGAAGGTGCACCAGAAGGTGCGCACCACCACCGTCTACGTCACCCACGACCAGGTCGAGGCGATGACGCTGGCCGACCGCGTGGTGGTGATGAACAAGGGGCGCATCGAGCAGATCGGCACGCCGAACGAGCTCTACCACAAGCCGGCGACGCGCTTCGTCGCAGGCTTCATCGGCTCGCCGGCGATGAATTTCATCCCGTGCCGCCTCGAGGATGTCGGCGGCACGCTCCAGATCCGCCTCACCGACCGTATCGCTTTCCCGCTGCCGCCGGCCCGTGCCGCGCGATACAACGCGTTGCCGCGCACCGACAAGCTGCTGCTCGGCCTCCGGCCCGAGCATCTGACGGAGTCGCACGCGCATCTCGAGCCCGGGGTCGAGACCTTCGAGACCGTGCTCGACGTGACCGAGCCGATGGGAATGGAGACGCTGGTCTATTTCGGGCTCGACGGCACGCCGGTGTGCGGCCGCGTCAATCCCAATGCCGGCGCCAAGGACGGGGCACCCATGCGCCTGGCGATGGACCTCAACAACATGCACCTGCTAAATGAGGAAACCGGCGTCGTGTTGTGACGCCGTGAAGAAACGCTAGCAGGCAGGGAGCGATGGCGACCAACAAGAAGAAGATTTTCGTTACTCAAACTTTGTCGCAAGGGGCGCGCGCCCTCCTCACCCAGCGGGACGATATCGAGCTCGTCGAGTTTTCCAACCTGATCTCCGCGAAGGACTTTGAGGCGCTGCTGAAGAGCCATGCGCCGGTCCATGGGGTGGCGTTAGGTGCCACCGCCTTCGGCGAGACCGAGCTCGAGGCGGCCCGCGACATGAAGGTGGTGACCCGCATCGGCGTCGGCTACGACGCCGTCGACGTGCCCGCGCTCTCCCGCCGCAAGGTGCCGCTGATGGTCGCCGGCAGCGCCAACTCGCCCTCGGTCGCGGAAGCGGCGCTGTTCATGATGCTGACGCTGGCCAAGCGCGCGCAGGAGCTGCATGCCTGCGTCAAGGATGGCACATGGGCCGACCGGCTCGGCATGCTGCCGTTCGACCTCTACGGCAAGACCGTGCTGGTCATCGGGTTCGGCCGCATCGGCAGTCGTACCGCCAGGCGCTGCCTGGCGTTCGAGATGAAGGTGCAGGTCTACGATCCCTATAAGCCCGCCGCCGAAATCAAGGCCGCCGGCTGCGAGCCCATCACTGACCTCGACGCCGCGCTAGCTCACGCCGATTTCGTCACCATCCACTGCCCGAAGACGCCGGAGACCGTCGGCCTGTTCGATGCGGCGCGGATCGGCCGGATGAAGCCGAAATCCTACCTCATCAATACCGCGCGCGGCGGCATCGTGAAGGAAGCGGCGCTCTACGACGCCCTGGTGTCGGGAAAGCTCGCCGGCGCCGGTATCGACGTGTTCGAGGTGGAGCCGCCGCCGGTCAGCAACGCGCTGTTCGCGCTGTCCAACGTCATCATGGCACCGCATGTGGCCGGCGTCACGGTCGAGGCTGTCCAGCGCATGAGCGAGCAGACCGCGCGCAACATCCTGAGCGTGCTGGACGGCGATCCCATCCGGCAGAACGTGATCAATCAGGACGTGCTGGGCTGAGCGACAGGCGGACGCATGGCGCGGGCGGTCGCATCGCGTCATGAGTGACCTTAACATGTTGCGCGGACCCGGCGGCTGCGAGCGCACGGAAGCCGAGTATCGCAGACTGGCCGTCTTGGCCGGCTTCTCTTTCGCAGGGACGACTGATATCGGCTCGTTCAGCCTCATCAAATCAGGAAGGTCGGTGAGTGAAGCGGACACTGTTGTGCGCACCGCCGCACCTGCATGACAAACTCCGATTTTCCTGGAGGACCATCGGCCCATCCTGATGCCCGCTCCGGGTCACAACCGGGCTTGGGACCATTTAGCGGAGTGGCCGACGGTCTCTGCAGGTTGAAAGGCGATAATGTCCGGCGGCCCCCGACGGGAGGATTCCTTTTTGCTCGCCGGTGTTTCCTCTGTACGGTGGAGAACGGGCATGCAGGGATCACTAGGGAAAAAGATCGGTGAAGGCGCCTTCTCCGAAGCTTACGCCTGGGCGCCCGGTCAGGTGGTGAAGCTGTTCAAGGCCGGCGTCTCTCATCAGCTCGGTCGGCATGAAGCCCGAATGATCCGCGCTGTCCATGCCGCCGGCCTCCCGGTGCCGGCGGTGTTCGGCGAGGTGATCTTGGACGGGCGCTTCGGCATCGTGCTGCAGCGGCTCGACGGACCGACCCTGTGGCAGCTCTCGCGGACCGGCGCGGTGACGTTCGAACGGGCGGGAGCGATTGTCGCCGCGCTTGCCATGTCCGTTCACAAGACGCCCCCGCCGCCGGAGGTCCTCTCCCTGCGCGAGTATATGGAGGCGGAGTTGCGGCACGACGACGGCAAGCTTCCGAAGCACGTCGCCACCGATGTCCTCGCGCTGATCGAGCGCTTGTCGTCCGACGACAGGCTCTGCCATTGCGACCTGAGCCCCGGCAACGTGATCATGACGGCGGAAGGCCCAAAGCTCGTCGACTGGACTTTCGTGATGCGCGCGCCCGCCGCCGTCGACCTCGGGTTCTTGCATGTCATCCTGTCCGAGCTCGCCCCGGAAATCGCTGACAATCCCGAGCGGCCGCGCGCGACCAATGCGGCGGCGCAATCCGAATATGCGCGGCTGGCCGGCACGTCTCTCGCGGAGCTGACGGCGGCAATGGAGCCGTATTTGCCCATCGTCCGCACCTTCGTCGTCCTCGGCAACGTGGTGCCGTCCTTGCGGGAGCGGCTGATCCAACGCATTGAGGCGGGTTTGCGCTCGGAAGACTGAACAGTCTTGGTCGCGCGCGCGAGCCGTTCCTCGAGTAAACGACGCGTAAACGACGTCGTGTCCTTAATGGCATTTTCTGGGTCTTGCGATCCGGGGCACCTGGCGTGATCTGCCCGAGGCATTTGGTCCGCCACGTGCTACAACCGCTTCATCCGCTGGCGGCGGGCTGGTGTCGTCGCATGGTGACACGCTACGACAGGCTTGCCGCCAACTACCCTGCTTTCGTTCAACTGGCGTCAATCAGGCTATGGCTGCGCCTTAATGAGTTCGCGTCCTGGAAAGCATGAGTCCGCGTCCCAGAAAGTGTCCCATTTTGGTGCAGATCGAGCCCCAACTCAGCCTCAATCGAACGCGCGTAATAGGACCGGCCGCGGCGGCGCGGGACAGACTGGCCGGCCGCGTCGAGCTGGAGGATGACCCTTGGCAGAGATCGACCCGACCGACCACGCGCTGGCGACCATCGCCAGCATTTTGGAGCACCCCGAGCCCGTCCTCGTCGTCCGCGATAGCGCGACCGAGACGGCGGTTGCCGATGAGCAGGCGGTGGCCCAGGAGCAGGTCGTTACCGACGAGCATCCTGTCGTCGAGGAGCAGCCGCTGGTGCCGGAGCACACCGATGCCGATGGCTACAGCAAGGTCGGTCCCGGCCCCATGGTGGCGATCCGTCTCAAATGGACGGTCCATCGCGGCGATGACGGCCAGTATTACGTCCACGAGACCATCGGCGAGCAGTCCGCCCCCGTGGTCAGCGGCCCGATGACGAGCGAGGCCGCTGTGCGTTTCGTCGATGCGCAGGAGGAAGAGGCCAATAAACGCTTCGAGCTGCTCCGCAGCGAGATCGCCGGCCGCAGCTCGCTCGCCGATTACGAGCGCAAGGGCGAAGCGTAAGGCAGCTAGCAGACCAGGTCTCGCTACACCTCTCCCGCAGGGAGAGGCAAACACGGAGCCCTACTTCCGCCCGAGATAATCCTTCTTCACGAGCTCGACGCCGGCGTGCCGTAGCAGGTCGTAGGCCGTGGTGACGTGAAAGAAGAACTGCGGCACGCTGAACGTCAGCAGCAGCGTCCGCCCTGTGAAGGGCAGCTCGGTGCCGTTCTTCAGCCTGAAGAAGACGTTCTGCTCCGCCGCGGCATCGATCTCCGCACGCGGCAAGCTTTCGATGAACTCGATCGACGTTGCGATACGCGCTTGAAGCCCGGCCATATCGTGCTCCAGCGCCGGCAGCGCCACCGGCTCGCGCTGCGCCAGCAGGGCCGGCGCAACGGTAGCGTGGCGGCAGGCCTCACCGACCTGCTGCGCCAGGTCGTACATGTTCGGCGCAAGGCGCATGCCGAGCAGAACCGTCGGGTTGAACTTGCGGGCCTCTGCATAAGCGACGCCCTTGTCGAGCAGCGCGGACAGGTTGCGCAAATAGGGCACGAACAGGCCGACCGAGGCCTCGTACATCGATATCGTCACCTCAAGGATTCCCTTCAATTCTGCCTCGCCCGCGACGGGCATCTGGTCTAAATCCACGTCCGAACGGCTGCACAATGACAGCTCGCGCAGGGGTAGAAAAGAGATGATCGTTCGAATCGTGGCGGCCTTGGCCGTGGTGTTGCTGGCAAACCTTTCGGCGCAAGCGCAGCAGGCGCCCTCGCGTCTCGACGAGATCGTCCAGCGCGGCACGCTGCGCGTCGGCATGACCGGCGACTACAAGCCATTCACCTACCTGGACAAGACGACGCAGCAGTTCAGCGGCTTCGACGTCGACATGGCGCAGGCGCTCGGCAAAGCCCTCGGGGTCAAGGTCGAGTTCGTGCCGACGGCTTGGCCGAAGCTGATGAAGGATTTCGAGGCCGACCAGTTCGACATCGCCATGGGCGGCGTGTCGGTCACGCTCGACCGGCAGAAGAAGGGCTTCTTCTCGACGCCGATCATGCGCGAGGGCAAGACGCCGATCACGCGCTGCGCCGACGTCGGCAAGTACCAGAGCCTCGCCGACATCGACAAGAAGGGCACCCGCATCATCGTCAATCCCGGCGGCACCAACGAGCGCTTTGCGCGTGCCAACATCAAGGATGCCGAGATCACCGTCTTCCCCGACAACACAGCGATCTTCGACGAGATCGCCAAGGGCAACGCCGATCTGATGATGACGGACGCCTCCGAGACACGCTACCAGCAGAAGCAGCACGCCGGCGTGCTGTGCGCGGTGCATCCCGAAAAGCCGTTCGACTTCTCCGAGAAGGCCTATTGGCTGCAGCGCGACATGGCGCTGAAAGCCTTCATCGACCAATGGCTGCACATTTCCATGGAAGATGGCAGCTACAAGAAGATCTACGCGGCCTGGTTCGATTAAGGCCGCGTCCTCCTGTCGCTTGCCCCGCCAAACTTTGGACCGGCCCCAGGCCTATTGAACCCGGAGCCGCCGGAAGACGACTCATACCAACGACAGTGATCTAGATCACTTTTTGCGATGTTGCCGGCGCGTAAGCGTCGGTGCGGGGACGATCTGTTGAGGAGACGGAAATGAGGAAGCTGTTGGCCGCGGCCGCATTCCTTTTGGCGAGCACCGCCGCGCAGGCGCAGTACACCTTCGAATATGGCGGGCGCACCATCCGCATCGATCCGGACCGCGGCACCGTGCAGATCCCCGGCGTGTTTGACAACACCGGCCAGGGCAAGGCCAAGAAGGCCAAGAAGAACGAGCAGGCGCCGAACCAGCAACCGCAACAAGCGACGGTCGAGCCGCAAACGCCGGCGGCGCCAGCTCCGGTTCCCGCCCCGGTCACCCCTCCGCCCGTGGCCGCGCAGCCGCCCGCACCAGCGCCCACTGCCGCAGCAGCGCCGCCACCCGCTCCGCCACCACCAGCTTCACCGACGACCACGACGGCCACTAGCACGCCGGCCGATACGCCCTTGGTGCCGCCGCCGGCACCTGCGCCTGCCACGCAGCAGGCAGCGCCGGCCGCGCCGCCTCCGCCCGCTCCGGCGCCTGCCCCCGCCCCCGTTCAGGCGGCCGCGGCGGCACCCTCTCCGGCAACCGCGCCCACACGCGATCTCAATTCACCGGTCGGCGTCTGGCTCACCGAGGAGAAGGAAGGCAAGGTCCGCATCGAGCAATGCGGCACCAACCTCTGCGGCTACTCGGTCGACAGCAAGTCGAACCAGAACGGCGAGCAGGTTCTGATCAACATGAAACCCGGCAAGGACCAGAAATGGTCCGGCCGCATCCTCGATCCGAACTCGGGCTCGACCTATGATTCGACGATCGCCATGAAGGGCACCGACCAGTTGCGCGTGCAGGGCTGCGCCTTCGGCGGCATGTTCTGCGGCGGCCAGACGTGGACGCGGGTGAACTAGAGCCTCTCGAATTCTCCAGGACCGGGTGATTCCGGGGCACGCGAAGCGTGAACCCGGCATCTCGAGAATTCCGCGTTCGGCGACGCATCGCGTTGGGGCGATGCGTCTTGTCCGGGACACAGCAGCCTTAGCCCAACGCGGCCCCGTATTCCGCGTCGGTGACCGGCTCCAGCCAGGTCGAGTAGACGCCGTCGAGCGCTTCCTGCATGGCGATGTGGCACATGCCGTTGATCGGTGATGCGCCGTGCCAATGCACTTCGCCCGGCGGAATCCAGATGGTGTCGCCGGGGCGGATCTCGCGGATCGGGCCGCCCTTGGACTGGACGCGGCCGACGCCGGAGATGACGTAGAGCGTCTGCCCGAGCGGATGGTGATGCCAATTGGTGCGTGCGCCCGGCTCGAATGCGACGCGCGAGCAGTTCAGCCGTGCCGGTGCGGGCGCCATGATGACGGGGTCCTGCCACACGGTGCCGGTGAAGTTTTCCTTGGGCGCGCGCCGGGTCGGCCGCGTGCCTGCAACAGTGATTTCCATTGGGATTACCTCGCTGCTTCCCGACTACTTCTTGCTGGCGGCGTAGCGCGCCTTGGTCTCGGCATTCATGGGATAGAGGCCCGGCAGCACGGCGCCGTTGTTCACCTCGTTGACGATCCAGGCCTCCATGCGCTCCTGCTCGACGCCCTCGGCGAGGACGTGGTCGAGCATCGCTTGCGGGATCAGCACGCAGCCGTCCTGGTCAGCGACCACGATGTCGTTCGGAAACACGGCAACGCCGCCGCAACCGATCGGCTCGCCCCAGCCGACGAAGGTCAGGCCCGCGACGGAAGGGGGCGCGGCATAGCCGTCGCACCACACGGGAAGATTGGTGCCGAGCACGCCCTCGACGTCACGCACGACGCCGTCGGTCACGAGCGCGGTGACGCCGCGCTTGACCATGCGCGCGCAGAGGATGTCGCCGAAGATGCCGGCATCGGTGATGCCCATGGCATCGACCACGGCGATGCAGCCCTCCGGCATCGCCTCGATCGCGGTGCGGGTCGAGATCGGCGAGGACCAGGATTCCGGCGTTGCCAGGTCCTCGCGCGCCGGCACGAAGCGCAGCGTGAAAGCCGGTCCGACCAGCCGCGGCAAGCCCGGGCGCAGCGGACGGGCGCCGCGCATCCACACATTGCGCAGCCCCTTCTTCAGCAGGACCGTGGTGATGGTGGCGGTGGTGATGCCGGCGAGGGTCTTGCGGGCTTCGGGGGACAGCGACATGGACGAGAACGAGCTCCGGATAGGCGGGAAAAGAACGCGCGCATCTTGCGAGCCGCAAGCCTTGCGTCAAGGGCCTCGAGGCTGGCAATAACGCAGGGCCGCTGGGCTATTATGCGACGCGATAACAAGGCTTTATCGCTTCCCCTTGCATTAATTTATTGGACTTGCGGGCGCATTTACGCGAAGCAGGGCAAAGCGGAACTCGAACGTCGGGGGCCGCATTCTTCAGAAGCCCGATTTCGACAGCTCCATGGCCGCGACGCTTCCCCCGCCCCGCCTTTTGCCCAGTGGCGACAGCGCCGTCACGGTCGAGTTCAGCCGCACCATCGACGAGGACGCCAACCAGCGCGTGCTGGCGCTGGACAAGGCGCTCGCAGCGAGCCCAATCGACGGCATCACCGAGACGGTACCGACCTATCGCTCGCTGCTGGTGCATTACGATCCCGGCAAGATCGGTTTCGACGCGCTGGGCGAAAAGATCCTCGCGATCGCCACCCAGCCGCTGCCGCCGGTCACCAAGGCGCGCCGCTGGCGCATTCCCGTCGCCTATGGCGGCGAGCATGGCATCGATCTCGAGGATGTCGCGAAGGCGCTGGGCACCACGCCCGACGATATTGTCGCCCGGCATGTCGGCGGCGACTACAAGGTCGCCATGATCGGGTTCACGCCGGGTTGGTCCTATCTCAGTGGCCTCGACAAGTCCCTGCACATGTCGCGGCGGCAAAACCCGCGGCTGCTGACACCCGCCGGGACGATCTCGATCGGCGGCGTCCAGGCCGGCATCCAATGCCTGGCCGCCCCGAGCGGCTGGCACCTCCTGGGCCGTACGCCTGTCAGAACATATCAGCTCCATCGCAATCCGACCTTCCTCACCGAACCCGGTGATCGCGTGACTTTCTTCGCCATCGACCACAAGACGTTCGAGGAGATGGATCGCGCTGCGGAAGCCGGCGAGATCATCGCTGAGCAGGTGGTCGCATGAGCCGGCTCGTCGTCCCCAGCATCGGCCCTGCAAGCTCCGTCCAGGATGGCGGGCGCTTCGGCGCGCAGCGCTATGGCTTGACGGTGAGCGGGGCGATGGACCGGCTGTCGCTTGCGGCGGCGAACACGCTCGTCGGCAACGAGCCTTTCGCGGCCGCCGTCGAGATCGGCCCGTTCGGCGCCTCCTTCACAGCCCGCGACGGCGCCGTGCGCGTGGCGCTATCAGGCGCACCGCGCAATGCGGACGTCGCCGGAAACCCGGTCGCGATGGACACATCGGTGACGCTGAAGGATGGCGAGACGCTGACGCTCGGCTTTGCCCGCGGCGGCGCGTTCACGTATCTGGCAATCGAAGGCGCCATCAAGGGCGAGCCGGTGTTCGGCAGTCTCGCGGTGAATGCGCGCGCCGGCCTCGGCAGCCCCTACCCGCGCCCGCTCCAGGCCGGCGACGAGTTCACGGTCGATGCCGCGAGCGGTGCACCGGAGCTGCGCATCGAGCTGCCGAAGCCGGCGAGCGGCCCGATCCGCGTGGTGCTGGGGCCGCAGGACGACGAGTTCGACGAGGCCAACAAGGCGCTGTTCCTGAACAGCGAGTGGAAGATCTCGGCCACCTCCGACCGCATGGGCTACCGGCTCGAAGGCCCCGCGATCAAGCATCTGCACGGCCACAACATCGTCTCCGACGGCACGGTCAATGGCAGCATTCAGGTGCCCGGCAACGGCGCGCCGATCGCGCTGATGATGGACCGCGGCACCTCCGGTGGCTATCCGAAGATCGCAACGGTGATTACGGCCGATATCGGCCGCCTCGCGCAGACCTCGGCAGGAACCGCGTTCCGCTTCAAGGCCGTCAGCATTTCCGAAGCGCAGGACGAGGCGCGAAAATTCGCGCAGTTGATCCGCAGCCTACCCGATCGCCTGCGCTCCTCCGACACCGTCGCGCTCAACATCGAGGCGCTCAGCGATGCTAACGTGGCGGGCTATGCGGTCAGCGCGGTCGATGCCGGGACGTGGCAAGTCGCGGCGGAGCCGTAAACGGCAACAAGACCAGAGGCGGAGAGCACCCCATGAAGACAGTCGATCTTAATTGCGACCTCGGCGAAGGTTTTGGCGCGTGGGAGATGGGCAACGATGCCGCCATGATCGAGTTGGCGAGCTCGGTCAACGTCGCCTGCGGCTTCCACGCCGGGGACCCCGACATCATGCGCAGGACGGTGGAGCTGGCAAAGGCGCGCGGCGTCTCGGTCGGCGCGCATCCCGGCTACCGCGACCTGCACGGGTTCGGCCGCCACCCGATCGCAGGGCTCAAGGCCTCCGAGATCGAGAACCTCGTCGCCTACCAGATCGGCGCGCTGCAGGCGATCGCGACCGCGGCCGGCCACAAGGTCACCCATGTGAAGGCGCACGGCGCGCTCTCCAATGTCGCCTGCGAGGACGACATGACCGCGAAGGCGATCGCCGCCGGCATCAAGGCGGTCGATCCCAGCCTGATCTTCGTCGTGCTCGCCAATTCGAAACTGGTGAAGGCCGGCGAAGCGGCCAATCTGCCGATGGTGCACGAGGTGTTCGCCGACCGCGCCTACGAGGACGACGGCAATCTGGTCTCGCGCAAGAAGCCGGGCGCGGTGCTGCACGATGCCAAGGCGATCGCCGACCGCGTGGTGCGCATGGTGCAGGACGGCGCGGTGGTCTCGGTGACCGGCAAGGTGATCAAGATGCGCACGGACACGGTCTGCATCCACGGCGACACGCCGGGCGCGGTCGAGATCGCGCGTGGCGTACGTCAGGCGTTGAAGGAAGCCGGGATCGAGGTCGCGCCGTTCAAGCGCGCGTGAGATACGTAAGAAGGGTACAGGGTGGGCGCGGCGCTATGCGCCTTTGCCCACCCGACGAGAGCATCAGAATGGGTGCACCGACAGCGTCCCGAACACGATCGCCGCGATCACCGCAAACGCGCTGTACATCGCAACGTGGTGCATGCTCGCCCCGGTCCGACGCGAGAGCGAACGCGCGTAGAAGTGCAGCCTGGCTTCAGCCGATAGTGCGCGCATGGTCGATCTCCAACGCCCCATTTGCGGGAGTATGAAGGATCAAGCCGGGGGGCAGGCAAGACGGTGGCGGAAATAGCGATGCGCCTTCTCCGAGGAGACAGCATCGCAGCTGTAAATTCTCTTGAAGTGCAGGTTCCGGGAATTTTATTCGTTCAAATCCGAGCCAGTTGGAACCGGCTCGGACGACGGCGGAGTGGCAGTGGTTAGTACACGTCCGCCTGGAAGCGGCCGGTCTTCTTGAGCTCGGCAACGAAACTGACGGCCTCATCCGTCGAACGCGCGCCGAACTGGGCGACGATATCGACCAGCGCGCGCTCGACATCCTTGGCCATGCGCTTGGCATCGCCGCAGATATAGAGATGCGCGCCTTCGGCGAGCCAGGTCCACAGCTCGCGGCCGACCTCGCGCATGCGGTCCTGCACGTAGAACTTCTTCTCGCCGTCGCGCGACCAGGCCAGCGACAGGCGCGTGAGCAGCCCAGAGGTCTTCATCGCGTTGAGCTCCTCCTGGTAGAAGAAATCGCAATCGCTGCGCTGATGACCGAAGAACAGCCAGTTCTT
This sequence comes from Bradyrhizobium vignae, assembly GCF_900324035.1. NCBI lineage: Bacteria > Pseudomonadati > Pseudomonadota > Alphaproteobacteria > Hyphomicrobiales > Nitrobacteraceae > Bradyrhizobium > Bradyrhizobium vignae. The sequence continues at coordinate 4,103,248 of NZ_LS398110.1, read as the reverse complement.
GCCGGGCGCGCCGGTCGCCTTGCGATCGAGCAGGAAGGCGCGGAATGGCGCGATGCCGGTGCCGGGTCCGACCATGATGATCGGCGTCTTCGGGTCTTGCGGCAGGCCGAAATTGTGCGCCTTCTGCACATAGACCTTGAGCTTCTCGCCCTCGGCGATGCGCTCGCCGAGGAAGGTCGAGGCGACGCCGAGGCGCTTGCGCTTGCCGATGACGTAGCGCACCGAGTCGACTGTCAGCGACAGTTTTCCCGGCGTCGCGTTGTGCGAGGACGAGATCGAGTAAAGCCGCGGCTGCAGCGGCTCCAGCGCCTCGACGAACGCCTCCGGATGCGGCCGCGTGCCGGAAAACTTCTGCAGCGCCGCCATCACGTCGAGGGTCGCGGCATCGCCATCGGGATCCTCGCCCTGCGCCAGCGCTCGCGCCTTCTCGCGCTGCGCGCCGCCGGTGATGAAGGAGATCAGCTCGAACAGCGTGTCGGGCGCCGGCGACAGCGAGACGTCATCGATCAGCACCTCGCGCAGCGTCTTGCCGTTCACTTTGGTGGTGTGGGAGGCGCCGAGCAGCGCGATGACCTGGTCGACGAGGCCGATATCGTTGCGCGGGAAGACGCCGAAGGAATCACCAACGACATAGTCGAGCTTGCTCTCGGAGAGATCGAACTCGATGTGATAGGTCTCCTTCTCCGACTTGCCCTTGTTGAGAAGACGGCGCGACAGGAACGTCGCTTGAATCGGATTGTCGCGCGAGCGGCCGGGCTCTGCGATGGTCACGGTCACGGCCGGCGCGGCCACCGCGTCCGTCTTCTCGGGAGCTTTCGCCACGGGCGCCTTGTCGAGCTCCTCGTACAGCGACTTCAGCATCCGCGCGGTTTCCTTGCCGCCGGGAACGCACAGATTGAGCCGCGCTTCGCTGCGGCTCGCGATCGCCTCCGAATAGTCGTGGCAATTGTAGCCGCACTGGCCGCAATCCTGCTGCGCCATCGCTGCCATCATCTTGCGCCGCAGGGGGCGTCCCTCGGCGAGCTTCATCCGCTCGGCGATCGGCATGGTCTGGTCATGCCATGGCGCTTCGCCGTCATCGCCGTCGCCGGCCGCTCCCTGCATGACGGCGGCGCCCTGCTCCGCCGACAGCGGCGCGGCAACGTCCGGCGACAGCAGCCCGGCGAAGAAGCCGTTCAGCCAGGAACGCTGCGCATCGGAGAACGGCGCGCTCGCGGGAATGAGGTCGAGTTTCGGCGGTGGGGTGATCTGGTTCATGCGGACACCTGTGCATCGGCCAGCTTGCGCAGCGTCTCGCCGTCGTGGCGGCGCGCAAAGGACAGGAAGGTTTCATCGGGAGACGAGCGATGGGCGATATAGGCCTTGAGCAGTTTTTCGACCGTCTTCGGTGCGTCCTCGGCCTTGAGGTCGTGATAGACTTCCTGCCCGACGTCGGCATCGGGGCCGAACCCGCCGCCGGTGAAGAGGTGATAGCCCTCGACCGTGTCTTCCTCGCCGACCGGCACACGCGCGCCAATCAGGCCGATATCGCTGATGTAGTGCTGCGCGCAGGAATGGTGACAGCCAGTGACATGGATGTTCACCGGCTTGTCCATCGCGACGCGCGGCTCGCACCAGTCGCCGATCTCGGCGGCGTGGCGCTTGGTATTGGCAGCGGCAAAGCGGCAACCGGCATTGCCCGTGCAGGCGATCAGGCCGGCGCGGATGTGCGAGGCCTCGACTGCGAGCCCGATCTGCTTGATGGCCGCGACGGCAAGCTCGACATTCTCGTCGCGCACGCCTGAAAGCAGGAGGTTCTGCCAGACCGTGAGACGGATCTCGCCGTCGCCGAGATCGCGCGAAACCTTGGCGAGGCCGCGCATCTGATCGGAGGTGAGCTTGCCGAGCGTCAGCGACACGCCGATCCAGTTGAGCCCGTCCTGCTTCTGCTTGTGCACGCCGATATGGGCCAGACGGTCGGCGGCAGGCCGCGGCGCAAACGCCTCTTCCGGCACACGCGTGAACGGCTTCTTCAGCCGCTCTTCGACCAGCTTGAGGAAGCCGTCGTGGCCCACGCTGTCGAGCACGTATTTCAGCCGTGCCTTGTTGCGATTGGTGCGGTCGCCATGATCGATGAACACGCGCACGATGGCGTCGGCGACGGCAGTCGCCTGCTCCGGCTTGACGATGATGCCGGAATATTTTGCAAAATCCTTGTGGCCGGTGATGCCGCCGAGACCGAGCCGGAACCAGATGCTGGGCTCGACGCCGAAACCGTCCTTCACCTCGTACGCGGTGAAGGCGATGTCGTTGGTCTCCTCGAGCACCGCGATCCTGCCGGCGCCGTCGAAGGCGACGTTGAACTTGCGCGGCAGGCCATAGAGCGAGCGGTCGTTGAGGATGTGATAGTGCCACTCGCGCGCATAGGGCCGCGTGTCGATGATTTCCTGCGGATCGATGCCGGCCGTCGGCGTTCCCGTCACGTTGCGGATGTTGTCGGCGCCGGAGCCGCGTGAGCACAGGCCGAGGTCCTGGATGCCTTCGATCATCCTGATCGCGTGCTTCGGCGGGATCTCGCGCAGCTGGAGATTGGCGCGCGTCGTGACGTGGCTGTAGGGACCGCAGAGCTCGTCGGCGAGATCGGCAAGGCCCGACAGCTGCCAGTGCTTCATGATGCCGTTCGGAATGCGCAGGCGGCACATGTAGGAGTCCTGCGTCGGCGCGACATAGAAGATGCCGTAATAGCGCCAGCGGAAATTGTCCGCCGGGCTCGGCGGGGTGTTGTCGCGCGCCTGCTGGCGCAGCCGGGGATAGGCGTCGAAGGGATGCTCCTCGCGCTTGAACTTCTCCTGGTCGGCAAGCTTCTTGCCCGCCGCGATCACCTTGTCCTGCGCCTTGATGTGAACGGCATCGGGACCGGTCGGCTCGGCATTCGTCTTGCCGGTGCCCGTGCCAAGGCCGCGGCCGACCCGGCTGATCTGCAGGCCCGTCGTGAAGCCTTCGAGATAGCGTTTCTGCTCGTCGGTAAAGTCGACTGAGACCGTATCGATTTTCATGGTGTGTAACGAAGCTCCTGCGGCCACCTCGGTGGCATCGACGGAAAATTGCGCGACCCGCGGGAAACTCAGCTGGCTCTGACGCCTGCTTCGCAACCCGACGGTCCGATCAGCTTCGTTGCTGTGGGACTTGGCTCAGCAGGCACCTATGACAAGCTGGCCGCAGTGCAATATTCAAGTTGCGTGCCAGCTTGGCGGGAATCAAAAATCTTGAAATTTCAGAGAGTTAAAAGGAGGCCGAGTGGATCCACGCCTGGGAACTCTCCCGAAATTCGAGCAGCGCGCTCAAACATTAGCCAGGCAGGCGGTATGCTCAAAAACGACGCAACTCCGAATCAGGCCTTCCAGCGCCCGACCCCAAAGGCCTCGAGATGTCCGCGGATATCGGTCGGGTCAAACGCCGGGCCGGCAAAGGCGCCGAACGCTGCGGGAGCTTCGGCCGGCGTGCTGTTGCCGAGCGCCGCGTCGTAGAGATCGGGCCTGAACACCGCCATCGCCGTCTTGACGCCGTCAGGGGTCAGCGCCGTCTGTCCCCACCGCACCATCTGCGCATAGAGCCAGGCGGCCTGGACCGGATCGGGCCGCCCTGCCCCTTCGCGTCCGACCAAAAGGTAGCGGCTGCTTTCGCGGAAAGTGCCATCGGGCGAGATCTTCAGGCGCCCGGTGAGGGTGCGCTGGATGACCTCTGCGTCGACGCCGATCCGTTCCGGCTGCGCCAGGATTTCCGCCGCCTCGGCCCGGTTCTCGGGATGCTCGATGAACTCGGCCGCCTTCACCGCGGCCCGCACCAGGGCTGCGACCACATCCGGATTCTTGTCGGCCCAGGTCTGGCGGACCGCCAGCACCTTCTCCGCTGCTCGGACCAGGATGTCGGAGACGAAATGCAGGATGTGGCCGATGCCGAGGTCGACCGCGATCGAGTTCCAGGGCGCGCCGACGCAGAACGCATCGACATGGCCGTTCTTGAGGCTGTCGACCATATAGGGCGGCGGCAGCACCACGAGGCGCACGTCCTCGTCGGGATCAACGCCCGCCGCGGCCATCCAGAACCGCAGCTGATAATTGTGCGTCGAGAACGGGAAGGTCATTCCGAAGGTCAGCGGCTCGGCGCCTAGCTTGCGCCTGACGGCAACGACCTTCGCCAGCGCCTTCGCGGTCGCCATCGGGTCGAAACGATCGCCCTCGATCTCCTCCATCAGCGCGGCATGGAGCGCCGGCGACACCGTGATTGCGTTGCCGTTGATGCCGAGATTGAAAGGCGCTGCGATCGGCACCTTGACGTGGCCGAGCCCCAGCGAGGACGCGATCGCGACAGGCGCCAAGAGATGCGCCGCGTCGAACAGGCCGATGTTGAGCTTGTCGCGGACGTTGGACCAGGAGACCTCGCGCACCAGCTCGACCTCGAGCCCCTCAGTGGCGGCAAATCCCTTGTCGACCGCGACGATCAGGGCGGCGGCATCGACCAGCGGAATGAACCCGATGCGGAGGGTGGCGGTCATTTCAGCATCTCCGACGCGGTGATGATCGACTGCGCAATCTCGCCGATTTTCTTCTTCTCGCGCATCGCGGTGGAGCGCAGCAGCACATAGGCCTCGTCCTCGGTCAGGCCCTTCACCTTCATCAGGATGCCCTTGGCGCGTTCGATGATCTTGCGGTCCTCGAGCTGCGACTTGGTGCGCTCCAGCTCCTCCTGGAGTTTGGCGAAGGCGTTGAAGCGGGACACGCAGAGGTCGAGGATCGGCTTGATGCGCTCCTTCTTCAGCCCGTCGACGATGTAGGCCGACACCCCCGCCTCGACCGAGGCCTGGATCGAGGCTGAATCGCTCTGGTCGACGAACATCGCGATCGGCCGCTTCACGGCGCGGCTGACCTGGAACATCGCCTCCAGCACGTCGCGGCTGGGGTTCTCCAGATCGATCAGAATGATGTCGGGGTCCACCGCATAAATACGGGCGAGCAGGCTCTGCATCTCGCGGATATGGACGACCTGGGTGAATCCGGCCTCCCGCAAACCCTCCTCCAGGATCGCGGCCCGGATCGGGCTTTCGTCGACGATCACGATTTTGGGCGACTGTTCGGCGCTCATGGCTCACTCACGGCAGGTGATTCATCCATAGCACGCCCGAACGCCCTGCAAAGGGTTGTAATTATGGGCAATTGGGACTAGCTCAGGCCGGTCAATCAGGCAGATCAGATATGGATCAGACGGCTGCGCCCAAGGTCAGCTTCGTGTCGCTCGGGTGTCCCAAGGCATTGGTGGATTCCGAGCGCATCATCACGCGCCTGCGCGCGGAGGGCTATGAGCTCGCCCGCAAGCATGACGGGGCCGATATCGTCATCGTCAACACCTGCGGTTTCCTCGACAGCGCCAAGCAGGAATCGCTCTCGGCGATCGGCGAGGCCATGGCCGAGAACGGCAAGGTGATCGTGACCGGCTGCATGGGCGCTGAACCGGAAGCGATCGAGCAGGCCTATCCCGGCGTGCTCTCCATCACCGGGCCGCAGCAATATGAGAGCGTGCTCGACGCTGTGCACCGCGCGCTGCCGCCGGCGCACAATCCGCATCTCGACCTGGTGCCGCCGCAGGGCATCAAGCTGACGCCGCGGCACTACGCGTATTTGAAGATCTCCGAGGGCTGCAACAACCGCTGCACCTTCTGCATCATCCCGAAGCTGCGCGGCGATCTCGTCTCGCGCCCGGCCAATGACGTGCTGCGCGAGGCCGAACGTCTGGTCGGCGCAGGCGTCAAGGAGCTGCTGGTGATCTCGCAGGACACCTCGGCCTATGGCGTCGACCTGAAATACGCCGAGAGCCCGTGGAAGGACCGCCAGGTCCGCGCCAAGTTCCTCGACCTCGCGCGCGAGCTCGGCGAGCTCGGGGCCTGGGTCCGGCTGCAATATGTCTACCCCTACCCGCATGTCGACGAGGTCATCGCGCTGATGAACGAGGGCAAGGTGCTGCCCTATCTCGACATCCCGTTCCAGCATGCGAGCCCCGAGGTGCTGAAGGCGATGAAGCGCCCGGCGGCGCAGGACAAGACACTGGCGCGGATCAAGCGCTGGCGCGAGGAATGCCCCGATCTCGCTTTGCGCTCGACCTTCATCGTCGGCTTCCCCGGCGAGACCGATTCCGATTTCGCCTATCTGCTCGACTGGCTCGATGAAGCCGAGATCGACCGTGTCGGCTGCTTCAAATACGAGCCGGTGGCGGGCGCCACCTCGAATGCGATCGAGAACCCCGTGCCCGAAGAGGTCAAGCAGGAGCGCTACAACGCGCTGATGGCCAGGCAGCAGAAGATCTCGGCGCGCAGGCTGAAGCGCAAGGTCGGCACGCGCCAGCAGATCATCATCGACGAGGTCGGTCCGACCGTGGCAAAGGGCCGCTCCAAGGCCGATGCGCCAGAGATCGACGGCGCGGTCTATCTCTCCAGCCGCCGCCCCTTGCGTGTCGGCGAGATCGTCACCGCGAAGATCGAGCGCGCGGACGAATACGATCTACACGGCAGCGTCGCGGGATTCTGAGGGGGCGTTTTGGGCTCACCGACGCTTCCACGTCGTCATGGCCGGGGCTTGACCCGGCCATCCACGTCCTCCCCACGCGCAAAGAACGTGGATGCCCGGGACAAGCCCGGGCAACTCCTGTGGGTACGAGAGTCCTAGCTGCTAACGTCGCCCTTCTACAGCCCCGTCACGCCAGCCACTTCGGCACCCAGCGCTCCGGCCTTGGCGCGCGGGCGAGATCGGCCTTCGCTTCGGACAGCAGCGCCGGCTCGCCATCGATGGTCGGGTGCAAATCGTATTCGAAGCTCGGCATGATGCGGCCATCGGCATGGAGGCCGAAATTCATCGCGTACCACAGCCCGAGCTCGGGCTGTGCGCGGCGCATCTCCTCGCGCAGATCGCGCAGCAGGGATTCGATCGAGGCGGCCTCCTCGAAAGGCTGCGGCCCGCGCCTCAGCACGCGCGCCTGATATTGTGCGCCGACGATGGCGATCTCGAAGCGCGTCTGGTCCCATGGCTTCTTGCCATCGGGCAGATGCGCGGCGAGTCGCCAGCCGAGCTCGGCCATCAGGCGGTGATTGGCCCAATATTCCTCGCGCTCCCGCACCCATTGTTCCATGAAGCCCCGGAAGTCGGGCAAATCCGAAGCGTCGCTCTCGGAAGGCGCCGGCTCGCCAATCGGCCGCCGTGCGAGCCACTGCGCAAGCTCGACGGTCTGACACTCGACCTCCTCATCCGGCAGGAGATCGCTCCAGGCCTTGTCGAACTGCTGCGACGTCAGTTTTGCGAGCAAGCCGTCGAGGCTCGGCGCCAGCAATTCGTAATCGCCCTCCGATCCCAGCCCGACGATCGGCGGATTGTCGCGGTCGAGACCGGCGCCATACCAGCCGCCGACGGCCGAACCATCCGGCAGTCGCATGAACAGCGAGAACCTGTCGCGCAACGGACTGCCGTCGACGATCGGCGCGGAATCGGAGAACTGGCCTTGCAAGGAGAAGCGGCCGACGCTGCCCCAGGGGCGCCCCTCGAGCCAGGCGGCAAAATCGACCAGCAGCGGCGGCGCGTCGATGCCCGGCGGAAATGCGCCGCGGATGCTGTCGAGGTCGATCGGGTAAGGCGTGTTGGACAAGGCTGAACTGTCTCGTTGGTCCCGCTACTCTTGGTCTGAGCCGAGTCGCGACCGGTTCGAACCAAATCGCGTGCTTTGATCACAAACGCGCCAGCGATGCGATGGTTGCTGCGCGACGAGCGATGAAACGGCGTGAAACAACCGGTATCGGGAGCAGGCTGCGTGAGCCATGCTGCAGCTATTCGTCACGCGCGACGTCACGACCGGCCTCGTCTGAGTGTTCAAGCTGCTGACCGACCCTTCCACAACATCGCGCTGTATTGGAATTCACCGCTGAAGCTGATGCGCGGCGAGCTGATCGACACGGCGATTGCGGATGCGGATTGGGGCAAAGGCGACAACGAGGAAGCCGCGCATTCGACCTGACCGATGCACGCTCGGCGAGCATCATGCAAAATGCCTGCTTGACAAGTTCTGCTATTCGGCTGTAGGGACGCGCCCCATGATCAACTCTCGGACCAACCTGCGCACCGAAATGCTCCGTCGTCGCTTCCGCGACGATGAGAGGGTGCGCCATGTCCGACGACGCCGCTGAACCACTGAATTCAGCCAGTTTTCGAGAAGGCCGCACCCGCAAGGTGCGGCCTTTCTGCTTTTGCGCCCGCTTTCCACCCGCCTCCAGAGGAGTTCGACATGACCACCGCCACCCATCCGTATGACGCGCTGATGGACATCACCGCACGGCCCAAGGCCGTGTTCGTCCGCGGCGCCGGCTCCTACCTCTGGGACGACAACCGCAAGCGCTATCTCGACTTCGTGCAGGGCTGGGCTGTGAACTGCCTCGGCCACTCGCCGCCCGTGATCGCCGACGCGCTTAGCGCGCAAGCCAAGCGGCTGTTGACGCCGAGCCCGGCCTTCTACAACGAGCCGAGCCTCAAGCTGGCGCAGGCGCTTGTCGAGAACAGTGCGTTCGATCAGGTGTTCTTTGCCAACTCGGGTGCGGAGGCCAATGAAGGCGCGATCAAGCTCGCGCGGAAATATGGCAGCCTGCACAAGGGCGGCGCGTTCGAGATCATCAGCTTCGAAGGCGGCTTCCACGGCAGGACGCTGGCGACGATGTCGGCCTCGGGCAAGAAGGCGTTCGCGCCGCTGTTCGAGCCGAAGGTCGCCGGCTTCAAGAAGGCGAAGCTGAACGACATTGCCTCGGTCGAGAAGCTGATCAACGACAACACCGTCGCGGTGATGCTCGAGCCGATCCAGGGTGAATCCGGCGTGTGGCCCGCGACTGATCAATTCTTGCAGCAGCTGCGCGCGCTGACCGAGGCGCACGGCCTGCTGCTCATCTTTGACGAGATCCAGACCGGCATGGGCCGGACCGGAAAACTCTTCCACTACGAGCACACCGGGATCGCACCCGACATCATGACGCTGGGCAAGGGCATCGGCGGCGGCGTGCCGCTCGCCGCCCTGCTCGCGACCGAACGCGCCTCCTGCTTCGAGCACGGCGACCAGGGCGGCACATTCAACGGCAACCCGATCATGTGCGCGGCGGGTCTTGCGGTGCTCGAGGAGATCAAGAAGCCCGACTTCCTCAAGGCGGTGACCGAGACCGGCCTCTTGCTCGAGAGCGAGTTGCAGAAGGTCTCCGCGCGGCATGGCCTGGGCGGCGTGCGCGGACGCGGGCTGCTGCTCGCGCTCGACCTCAAGCTGCCGATCGCGCCAAGCATCGTCGCGCAGGCGTTCGAAGCCGGCGTGCTGCTGAACGCACCGCAGCTTGACACGCTGCGCTTCATGCCCGCGCTGAACGTCACGAAGGCAGAGATCGCCGAGATGATCGATTGCCTCGACGGGATATTGACCAAGGCCGGCGCGGCACGGAGAGTCGCGTAAGATACGTCCCGTGCCCCGGACGCAACGCAGCGCCCCGTCGGCGGTGCGCTGCAGAGCCGGGGCCCATCTCTCCGCATCGCGCGCTGCATACGGGTCCCGGCTCAGCGCTGCAATGCTCGCGCATTGCAGCTCGTCCGGGACACGAGAGCGGACGGTGACGGAAGACCTAAGGCTTCAAGATCGACGCCCCCGTGGTCTTGCGGCTTTCGAGATCGATATGGGCCTTGGCGGCGTCCTTCAGCGCGTAGGCGTGGTTGATCGGCACGTGCAGCTTGCCGTTGATGACGGCGGCGAACAACGTGTCGGCGCCTTCCAACAGCTCCCTGCGCGTACCGACATAGTCGTTGAGCTTGGGCCGTGTCGCAAACAGCGAGCCGTGATTGTTGAGCTCGGCGATCGCGAACGGCGGCACGGGACCGGAGGCATTGCCGAACGAGACGAACATGCCGCGCGGCTTCAGGCAGGACAGCGAACCCGGGAAGGTCGCCTTGCCGACGCCGTCATAGACGACGTCGCAGCCCTCGTTGCGGCTGATCTGCTTCACGCGCGCAACGAAATCCTCCTCGTTGTAGAGGATGACGTGGTCGCAGCCGTTGGCCTCAGCAAGCTCGGCCTTCTCGCGCGAGCCGACGGTGCCGATGACATGGGCGCCGAGCGCCCGCGCCCATTGACAGGCAAGCAAGCCGATGCCGCCCGCCGCAGCATGGATCAGCACGCGATGGTGCGGCTCGACCTTGAAAGTCTTGTGCAGCAGATACCAGACGGTGAGCCCCTTCAACATCAGCACGGCGCCCTGCTCGTAGGTGATGTGGTCGGGCAGCTTGACCAGCTTCTCCCAGGGGATGTTGCGCTCGCCGGTATAGGCGCCGAGATTGTGGTAGTAGGCGACGCGGTCGCCGGGATGGAAATGCGTGACGCCAGCTCCAACCGCGACAACCTCGCCGGAAGCCTCATTGCCGGCGATGAAGGGCTGCTCCGGCGCCTTATAGAGGCCGGTGCGGTAGTAGACGTCGATGAAGTTGAGGCCCACCGCATGCTGGCGGATGCGCACCTCGCCCGGCCCAGGCGCCGGCACGTCGACGCTCTCATAGACCAGGGCTTCGGGGCCACCGACCTTGTGCACACGGATGGCTTTGGTCATCGCCTGACCTCCTCTTCTCCAGGGCTGAGCGAAAGACATCGCGCCCGCCTTGTCAACTCGACGCCGACGGGAACGACTAGACCGACTGCTTGCTGGTTTTCTTGCGGTTGCGCTTGGCCAGCACGTTGAAGAATTCGACCGCCGCCGAGAACGCAATTGCGAAATAGATGTAGCCGCGTGGAATGTGGAATTTGAATCCGTCCGCAACCAGCGCGACGCCGATCAGCACCAGGAAGGCCAGCGCCAGCATCTTCGTGGTCGGATGTTCCGCGACGAATCGCGACACCGGCCCGGACGAAATGTACATGACCAGGCAGGCGATCACGACGGCCGCGATCATGATCTCGATGTCCTGGGCCATGCCAATCGCGGTGATGATCGAGTCCAGCGAGAACACGATGTCGATGATCACGATCTGGACGATCACCCAGAAGAACGCGTTGCCCGCGGACCCCTCGTCGGCCTCGCCGTCATCGGCTTCGACCTCGCCGTGAATCTCGTGCGTCGCCTTTGCGATCAGGAACAGGCCGCCGCCGATCAGGATGAGATCGCGCCAGGAGAAGTCGTAGCCGGCAAACGAGAACACCGGCACGGTCAGGCCGATCAGCCAGACGAGGACGCTGAGCAGGATGATGCGAAACACGAGTGCCAGCGCGAGCCCGATCTGACGGGCGCGGTGCGCCTGCTGCTCGGGGATGCGCGAGACGATCACCGACAGGAAGATGACGTTGTCGATGCCGAGCACGATCTCGAGCGACGTCAGCGTCAGCAGCGCCGCCCAGGCTTCGGGGCTGGTCAGCAGGTGCATCACGCGAAGGATCTCGCGAGGCGGATCAAGGCATCGCTAAAGGTGATCCAGAGCGCGATGGCGCAGAGCGCGACGGTGACGCCGGTGCCGACGCGAAAATCCATCTCCAGCGTGTAGAGGCCGAGCACCGCCCAGATCGCGATCAGCGACATCGTCAGCCAGCGCAGCCGAACGACGCGGACCGGATGCAGCACATGGAACGGCACGAAGGTCAGCACGACGAGCGCGGCCACCAGCAGCGTCGACCAGAGCGGCGGCCAATGCAGCAGGAACAGGTAGAAGGCCGCCGCATTCCACAGCGCCGGGAAGCCGCGGAAATGATTGTCGTCGGCCTTCATGCGCAGATCGGCGAAATACAATGCGCTGGTGACGATGATGGCGACGCCGAGCAACGGAGCTGCGACCGGCAGCAACAGCCCGCTCGCCACAATCGCATAGGCCGGCACGAACACATAGGTGACGAAGTCGACCACGAGATCGAGCACGTCGCCCGACCAGTTCGGCTGCACGTTCTTGACGTCGAGCCGGCGCGCGATCGGCCCGTCGATCGCGTCGATGATCAGCGCGACGCCGAGCCATTGAAACATCGCCGCCCAGTGCTCGCGCACGGCCTCCAGCATCGCCAAGAGCGCGACCGCCGCACCGAACGCGGTGAAAATGTGCACCGAGAAGGCTGCGGCGCGGATCGCCGGTCTCGGCTTCAGGGAATCCTGCTGCGTGTCCATGGCTTCTGCTATCAGAATGCGACCGGTTTGCACATCCGACATTGCGGCGCACGATCGCACAATTCGTCATAAAATCAGGCAAAATCAGCGGGCTTGAATTTGCCGCGGGGCGTGTCAAATGTCGTTCCATGACAGATGCATCGACACTCCATGACGCGGCCGTGATCGGCGGCGGACCGGCGGGACTTGCGGCGGCCATCGCGCTGGCGCAAGCGGGTGCACGGACCGCGCTGGTGGCCCGGCGCGTGCCCTACGCCGACAATCGCACCACCGCGCTGCTCGGTGCCTCCATCGACCTGCTGGAGATGCTCGACGTCTGGTCGCGCTGCAAGGACAAGGCGGCAGCGCTGGAGGTCATGCGTCTCGTCGACGACACCGGCCGGCTATTCCGCAGCCCCGAGGTCCGCTTCTCCTGTCACGAAATCGGCCTCGATGCGTTCGGCTACAACATCGACAACCGCTCGCTGATGCTGGCGCTGGAGGCGCGCGCGGCTGAGCTGGCCAACCTCGTCCGCTTCGACGACGAGGCCGAAAGCGTCGTCATCGAAGCCGATGACGTCGCGGTGCGCACGGCCTCCGGACAGTTTCTCTCGGCCCGCCTGGTGGTCGGTGCCGACGGCCGGCACTCGCTGTGCCGCGAGGCCGCCGGCATCGCCGTGACGCGGCGCGAGCTGAACCAGACCGCGCTGACCTTCAACGTCGGCCACGCCCGGCCGCATCGCAATGTCTCGACCGAGTTCCACACGCCGCACGGTCCCTGCGTGTTCGTGCCCCTGCCCGGCAACCGCTCCAGCGTCGTCTGGGTCTCGGCGCCTGCGGAGGCCGAACGGCTTCGCGGCTTGAGCGATGAGGAGCTGTCCGCCGCAATCGAGAAGCAGTCGCATTCGATTCTGGGGCGCATGTCGGTCGAGCCCGGCCGTAACCTGTTCCCGCTCGCGATCGAACGTCCAAAATCCTTCGGCCGCGACCGCATCGCGCTGGTCGGCGAAGCCGCCCATGTCGTTCCGCCGATCGGCGCCCAGGGCCTCAATCTCGGCCTGCGCGATGCCGCCGACATGGCACGGCTCGCGGGCGAAGCCATCGCCTCGCGGCAGGATCCCGGCGCCGACGAGGTCCTGAAGCGTTACGAGCGCGCGCGGCGGCCGGACATTTTGAGTCGCACCTTTGCGATCGACATCGCCAACCGCTCACTGCTCAACGACTTCCTGCCGCTCCAGCCGGTCCGCGCCGTCGGCATGCACCTGCTCGGCGCCATCGGCCCGCTCCGGCGGTTTGCGATGCGCGAAGGGCTGACGCCGACGTGGCGGCGGTAGCCCGCGGGCTGACTCGCCAAGGGCGTGCTCGAACACCTCTCCCCGTTGCGGAGAGGTGCACATTCCGGCCCCTCACGGAAACGCCAGCCGCCCGCTCTGGATCGCCCACATCACGCTGGTCAGCGTGACCACGGACGCGAACGTTCCCAGCAGCACCGCCACGGAGGCAGATTCGATCCAGGCGTCGTTCTGTCGGGCGATCACGAACACATTCAGCGCCGGCGGCAGCGAGGCCATCAGGACGGCGGTGGCGGCCCAGGGCTGCGCGAACGGGCCGAACGCCAGCATCAGAGCGAACGCCGTGAGCGGATGGATCAGGAGCTTGACCGCGATCACGCCTGGCACCTCCCACGGCACCCGGTCGAACGGGCGGAGCGCCACCGTCACGCCGAGCACGAACAGCGCGGTCGGCGCGGCTGCGTTCTGGAGGAAGGTGATGGTGCGATCGAGCGCGACCGGCAGCTCGATATGAAGCGCTGCGACGGCCGCGCCAAAGCAGGCCGACATGATCAGCGGATTGAGCACGATCTGCTTCAGCACGACGCCAAAGGCGTGGACGAGCGAGGGATGATCGCGGTCGGAAAGCTCGATCAGGAGCGGCACGATCGTGAACAGGAAGATGCTGTCACAGCAGAAGATCAGCGCCGTCGGCGCCGCCGCCTTCGACCCCAGCACCGCGAGCGCCAAGCCCGGCCCCATATAGCCGATATTGCCGTAGCCGCCGGAGAGGCCGGCGAGCGTCGCTTCGCGCAGCGTCAGCCCGCCGAGCAGCTTGCCGACCATCAGCGCCAGCGTGAACGCTGCAACCGTCGACAGCGTGGTCGCTACCAGGAACGGCGGGTTATTCAATTCCGAAAACGGCGTCTTCGACATGATCGCGAACAGCAGCGCCGGCAGCGACACATAGAGGAGGAAGAAGTTCATCCAGGCGAGGCCCGATTCCGGGAGGGACTTGACCTTGCCGCACGCGAAACCAACGAAGATCAAGCCGAAATAAGGCAGCGCCAGATTGAGGATATCGACCATTGATGAAGTGTTTTCTGAAGTCTTGGGGGCTATCCGCCCCGGAAACGAAGGTTAATTCCAGACCTGGGCACTAGCATCGGCCACAATCCTGGTCTATCGACGGGGGATGATTAAAGCGCGGACCGCGAAATTCCAGATCGGACAGGTCGTTCGCCACCGGATCTTCTCGTTCCGGGGGGTGATCTTCGACATCGATCCGGAATTCAACAACACCGAGGAGTGGTGGCTGTCGATTCCCGAGGAGGTGCGGCCCCACAAGGACCAGCCGTTCTATCACCTGCTCGCGGAGAACGCGGAGTCGGAATACGTCGCCTATGTCTCGGAGCAGAACCTGTTGCCGGACGATTCCGGCGAGCCGGTCCGGCATTCTCAGGTCGCCGAGATCTTCATCAAGGACAAGGCCGGCGGCTATCGCCCGCGCAATCCCTCGCTGAACTGAAATTCGCCGTCAGCAAGCGGCAACAAAAAAGGCGCTCGAACCGAGCGCCTTTTTCATGTTTGGGATGCGATTACTTCTGACCAGCCGCAGATGCGCCCGGCGCGCCACCCTGCTGCTCGAGCTTCTTGCGCTGCTCCTCGGCCTTCTTCTGAAGCTCTTCCTGGAGCTTCTTCTGGGTTTCCTCGAACACCTTGGGATCGGTCGGCGGACCGTCATAGGCCTTCTGGAATTCGCCGGCGAGCGGCAGCGGCAGGGTCAGCGGCGCGCCGTTGGCATTGATCGCCTGGACAACGAGATTCTGGCCCTTCTTCATGTTGTTGATGAGTTCGGGCGTGGCCTCGTAGTCGGACATGCAGCCGTTCTGGAAGCAGATCACATACGGTTGCTGCAGCGGGGGATTGTTGTCCACGATGATGCGGGTGCCATGAACCAGCTGCATGCCGAGCGGCAGCGTCACGCGCAGGATCTTCTTGGGCTCGCCTTCCGGTTCGATGATGACGGCCGCGATGACCGGCTGGCCTGATTCGATGCGGCCGTCTTTGCCGGTGAAGCAGACCTGCTTGGCGTTGGCGTCCTGGCCCTTGAGGCAGAACTTGGTCCAGGGGGCGTAGATCAGCTGGATCTGCTGGTCGGCGGGCTGCGCCGCGCCCTGCTGGGCCGGAGCGCTCTGGGCGGGAGCCTGCTGGGCCTGCGGAGACGCCGCGGGCGCCGGAGCCTTGGGAGCAGCCTTGGGAGCCGCTTTCGGGGCGGCCTTCGGCGCGGCGGGCGCGCCCGGGGCCGGCGCAGGGGTCTGGGCCTCGGCGGCAAACGGAACGGCCAACGCCGTCGCCGTCAACAGGGCGAGAAGTCGCCCGCGCGGCCGGACGGACGCGGCCAAGTAACGAAAATTCATTGCGGAAAACCCTTTCTGAACGGGAAGTGCCCGAACCGCTCCGAAGCGCCGAACCTGGCCGCCTTGGGCGCGGCTCTCTCCCCGTCAATTGAGGCGGATAAGTGACGGGCTCGACGCTCTTGCGCGATTGCCCGCCTTCTTAACGTGGCCGACGAAAAGATCAATGCCGACAACCGTCTTTGACCGGGCTGGTGCCAACGCTCCATCAAATTCCCTGTGATAGGATTCAAGCCCGCCGGTCCCCGAATCACCGTGTGCCGATGTTCATGTTCCTGCGCCTTCTCGAGGGCTCCGGCGTCCGCCTCTGCGCCCTCGCCCTTGCTCTGGCCACCGGACTATCGGCAGGCGCCCGGGCCGAGGAGGCCCATGCCATCGCCATGCACGGCAAGCCGGCGATGCCGGCCGATTTCACCCACATGCCCTACGCCAACCCCGATGCCCCCAAGGGCGGCCGCCTGACCTGGGGTATTCTCGGCACCTTCGACAGCCTCAATCCCTTCATCGTGAAGGGATTGGCGGTGCAGCCGGTCCGCAGCTACGTCGTCGAGAGCCTGCTGGCGCGCGGCCAGGATGAGCCGTTCACGCTGCACGGCCTGCTCGCCAGGACGGTCGAAACCAATGACGAGCGAAGCTTCGTCACGTTCCGCCTCGATCCCCGCGCCCGCTTCTCCGACGGCAAGCAGGTAGCGGCCGAGGACGTGCTGTTCTCCTGGCAATTGCTGCGCGACCACGGCCGCCCCAATCACCGGCAGTACTACGCCAAAGTCGCCAAGGCCGAGGCGCCGGATTCCCTCACCGTCCGTTTCGACCTCACCGGCGCCAACGACCGAGAGCTGCCGCTGATCCTCGGCCTGATGCCGATCCTGCCGAAGCACGCGGTCGATGTCGCGACCTTCGAGGAGACGACGCTGGCGGCGCCGGTCGGCTCCGGTCCCTATCGCGTGACCGCGGTGAAGCCGGGCGCCAGCGTGACGCTCACCCGCAATCCCGATTACTGGGGCCGCGACCTCGCCATCAATCGCGGGCTCTACAATTTCGACGAGATCAGGCTCGATTATTTTCGCGAGGCCAACGGCCAGTTCGAGGCCTTCAAGCGCGGCCTCTACGATTTCCGGGTCGAGAACGAGCCCTTGCGCTGGCACGACGGCTACGATTTTCCGGCCGCCAGAAGCGGCGAGGTGATCCGCGACACCATCAAGCCCGGCGTGCCGCAGCCTTCCGAATTCCTGGTGTTCAACGCGCGACGTCCGATCTTCGCCGACGTCCGCGTGCGGCAGGCCTTGACGCTGCTGTTCGATTTCGAGCTGGTCAATCGCAACTATTTCTTCGGCCTCTATTCGCGTGTGGCCGGCTATTTCGCCGGATCGGAGCTGTCGGCCTATGGCCGCCCTGCGGATGCGCGCGAGCGTGAGCTGCTGAAGCCCTTCGCCGCGCAGATCCCGCGCGACGTCATGGACGGCAGCTACCGCCTGCCGGTCACCGACGGCTCGGGGCGCGATCGCACCACCCTGCGCGCCGCGCTCAAGCTGTTGTCGGAGGCCGGCTACGATCTCGAAGGAACAGTGCTGCGCAATCGCGCGACCAAGGCGCCCTTCACCTTCGAGATCATGGTCACGACCCGCGACCAGGAGCGCATCGCGCTCGCGTTCCAGCGCGACCTCAAGCGTGCCGGCATCGAGCCGAGCGTTCGCTCGGTCGATCCCGTGCAGTTCGACCAGCGCCGGCTCGCTTACGAGTTCGACATGATCCAGAACCGCTGGGACCAGTCGCTGTCGCCCGGCAACGAGCAGTATTTCTATTGGGGCAGCGCCGCCGCCGACAATCCCGGCACTCGCAATTACATGGGCGCCAGGGATCCCGCGGTCGATGCCATGATCGCTGCCCTGCTCGAGGCCCACGAACGTACGGATTTCGTCTCGGCGGTGCGCGCGCTCGACCGCGCCCTGATCGCGGGCTTCTATACGATCCCGCTGTTTAACGTACCGGAGCAATGGATCGCGCGCTGGAATCGGATAGAACGGCCCAAGGCCACCTCGCTCTCGGGCTATTTGCCGGAGACCTGGTGGTCGAAGGGGCCGCCGCAAGCTCAACAAGCAAAGTGACGCCGTGAACCAGCCAGCAATATCGCCGACGCTCGACACGCTGTTTCAGCGCACGCTGACGCGGCAGCCGCACGCAACCGCTCTGCTCGATCCCCTCAACAAGGCGCGCGTCACCGGGCATCAGCCGCGGCGGATGAGCTACGCCGAGGCCGACACGGCCATCGAGGCACTGTCGGCGCATTTCGTCGAATCGGGGCTGCCGGCCAATTCCATCGTTGCGATCCAGTTGCCGAACACGGTCGAGTTCGTGCTCACCGTGCTCGCCGCCCATCGCGCCGGCCTCGTCGTCGCCGTGCTGCCGCTGCTGTGGCGCCATGCGGAACTGACCGCGGCGCTCAACCGCACCGCGGCGCGCGCCATCGTCACCATGAGCACGGTCGACGGCATCGGCCATGCAGACCTCGCGATGCACGCCGCTGCCGAGGCGTTCTCGATCCGTCATGTCTGCGGCTTCGGAGGCAATCTGCCCGAGGGCATGGCTTCGCTCGACGACGTTCTGGCCCGCCCGCCCGGCACCACGCGCGCCGTGATCCAGGACGGCCGCAAGGCGGCGATGATCTCCTTCGACGTCACCGCGGAGGGCTTTCGCCCCGTGCCGCGGCCGCATTTCAGCCTGATTGCCGGTGGCCTCGCGATGTCGCTCGAAGCCGACATCAAGCAAGGCGCAACCGTGATGGCGGCATTCACGCCGATGTCGTTTGCAGGCCTCGCCTCCTCCCTCGCGGTGTGGCTGCTCTCGGGCGGAACGCTGGCGCTGCATCATCCCTTCGACAACGAGGTGCTGGAGCAGCAGATCAACGAGCACGAGTGCGAGGTGCTGATCGCGCCCGCACAGTTCGCGCTGCGCCTCGGCGATGCCGGCCTGGCGGCGCGGATGCCGAGCTTACGCAACGTCATCGGCCTGTGGCGCGCGCCCGAGCAGGTCGCGGCGAGCGATGCCTGGATCGCGCCGCATGCACCGCTGACCGACGTCTATCTGTTCGGCGAGGCCGGATTGTTCGGCGCCCGCCGCGGCGAGGACGGCATGCCGGTGCCGGTGATGCCCGGGCCGCACGGCGCCCCGCGCGAGCAGTCGGGCTCCTCCATCGCCGGCGAGATCCTGCTGACCTCGAAGGGCACGCTCGGCCTGCGCGGGCCGATGGTACCGATCGCAGCTTATGCCCCGCCGCAGCCGGTCGGCGAGACGCTGACGGCGCAGCCGCCGCGCGATTATGTCGACACCGGCTATGCGGCGCGGCTCGACCGTACCAGCGGCGCAATCTGCATCACCGCGCCGCCTTCCGGCATCATGGCGGTCGGCGGCTACCGTTTCCTCTCCAACGATCTCCAGGAATGGGCGCGCCGGCTCGGCCAGGGCGCCCTGCTCACGGCGCTGCCCGACCGCCTCTCCGGGCACCGGCTTGCCGGGCGCGCCCAGGACAATGCCCGCGCCCGCGAGGCGCTCAGCGAGCTCGGGCTTAACCCCCTGATGGTTGAGGCTTTTCGCGACCGCTCCGGGCCTGCTTGAGCACAGTTTCGCCTGTCACATTGACGCAGCATTAAGGCGACCCGACTAGACTGCGCGGCATCTGTTGCGTGATCTCGAGTCTATTGATGTCCCAGGCGGGCCCGATCCTGTTTGTGTCCGATGCCCAGCGCCCGGCCTTCGTGGCGGCGCTGGACGAGGCCCGGCTGTTTCCCGTGGTCGACAGCGATTGGGCCGGCGCGGCGCGCGCGGTCGAAGCGGTGCAGCCGGCCGCGGTTCTCGCCGCGATGCATGCCGGACACGAGCCGCATGTGACGCTCCTCGCAAGGAAGATCGCCGATCAATCGCCTTACGTTCCCTTGGTGGCCCTGAATGCGGCGGGCATGCTGCCGCACAACGCCCTGCCCTTCTCCTCGCGCGGCGGCAATCCCGACCGCCTGATCGCGCGGCTCCGTGCCGCGCTACGCGTGCGCACACTGCATGCAACGGTGCTGCGCCGGCTGCCGGAAGCGAAGGTCACGCTGCCGGCGGGCGATCCCGCACGCGACGCCACCGTGCTGCTGATCGGTCGCGGCGCTGCCTATCCCGCGCTCTCCGTCGCGCTGGGTGAGCGCGTCGGCGTGGTCGGCGCGCTCTCGATCGAGGCCGCCGCCAAACACCTCAACACCCGCGACCTCGACGGCGTTGTGCTCGCCGAAGGTTTCACCGCGCGCGTGACCGATGCCTTCCTCACGGTGCTCGCGGAGGACACCCGCTTCCGCAGCCTGCCCGTGATCGTCACCGCGCACCAGCTGGCGCAAACTTACGACCTGCCCAATCTCGAGCTGATCCAGGGCGAGCCGGCCAAGGTCGCCGCCAACGCGCTGCCCTTGATCCGCCAGCACGCGATGGAAGCGCAGCTGAGCCGCACGCTGCGCTCAATCGATGCCGGCGGCTGGCTCGATCCACGCAGCGGCCTGCTCACGACGGAAGCCTTTGCCCGGGATTTTGCCAAGGCAGTGGAGCAGACGCTCGCCCGCGGCGGCGGCCTCTCGGTCGCCCGCTTCGCCTTCGATCCCAATAATTCCCGCGCCCAGCTCGATGCCGCACGTATCCTCAGCCGCCTGATGCGCCAGATGGATTTTGGCGCGGCACAGAGGGACGGCTCCGTCATCGTCGTGTTCGCGGAGACCGACTTCCGCACCGCTCATATGATCGCCCGCCGCCTGTCCGCGGTGATGCGGCACACGTCCAATGGCAAGCACGAGATGCGCAGCGATCCCGTCGTCAGCGTGGACTCGCTATCGCCGTCGGATACGGCAAGGTCACTGCTGGCGCGGCTGTCGGCGGACGCGTCGCGGGCGGCCTCGTAGTTTTCTCGCGCGCTATCGCAACAAGCACCGTCATTGCGAGCGCAGCGAAGCAAATCCAGACTGTCTCTGTGGGAAGATTCTGGATTGCTTCGTCGCAAGGGCTCCACGCAATGACGTGGTGAGACTGGTGCCCTACGCCGCCTTCTTGCTCTCGGCGAGCTGCGCCAGCTGCCGCATGATCTCGGTCGTGCCGGCGAGGCGCTCTTCCGGCGTCTCCCAGTCCTGCAGGAACACCACCTTCATGTCGGGCCGCACCTTGGCGGCCTGGCCATGGCTGCGGATGAAGGTCACGAGGCGGTCGGGATGGGCGAAGGAATTGTCGCGGAAGACGATGACGGCGCCCTTCGGGCCGGCGTCGATCTTCTCGACATTGGCGCGTCGGCAGAACGCCTTGATCGCGGCGACCTTGAAGAGGTAGCGCACCTCGTCCGGCAGCACGCCGAAGCGATCGCGCATCTCGGCGCCGAAGTTCTCGATCTCCTCCTCGGTGTCGAGATCGGCAAGACGCCGGTACAGCGACAGCCGCACCGAGAGGTCGCTGACGTAATCCTCGGGGATGAGCACGGGCATGCCGATGGTGATCTGCGGCGACCAGCGGTCGGCGGCGGGCTCGGAGACGCCGGCCTTGAGATTGACGATCGCCTCCTCCAGCATCGACTGGTAGAGCTCGAAGCCGACCTCCTTGATGTGGCCGGACTGTTCCTCGCCGAGCAGATTGCCGGCGCCGCGGATGTCGAGGTCGTGCGAGGCGAGCTGGAAGCCGGCGCCCAGTGTCTCCAGCGATTGCAGCACGGTGAGCCGGCGCTCGGCCTGCGCGGTGATCTTCTGCTGCGCCGGCAGCGTGAACAGCGCATAGGCGCGCAGCTTGGAGCGGCCGACGCGGCCGCGGAGCTGGTAGAGCTGGGCGAGGCCAAACATGTCGGCGCGGTGCACGATCAACGTGTTGGCGTTGGGGATGTCGAGGCCCGACTCGACAATCGTCGTGGACAGCAGAATGTCGAACTTGCCGTCGTAGAATGCGGTCATGATGTCCTCGATCACGGCGGGCGGCATCTGGCCGTGCGCGACCGCGACCTTCATCTCCGGCACGTTCTTGTCGAGGAAGTCCTTGACCTCGGCGAGGTCGTCGATGCGCGGCACCACGTAGAACGCCTGGCCGCCGCGATAGCGCTCGCGCAAGAGCGCCTCGCGGATCATCAAGGGATCGTGCGGGGCGACGAAGGTGCGCACCGCAAGTCGGTCGACAGGGGGCGAGGCGATGATCGAGAGCTCGCGGACGCCGGTCAGCGCCAGCTGCAGCGTCCGCGGGATCGGCGTCGCCGACAGCGTCAGCACGTGGACCTCGGCACGCAGCGCCTTCAGCCGCTCCTTGTGGCTGACGCCGAAATGCTGCTCCTCGTCGACGATGAGCAGGCCAAGGTCGCGGAATTTGATGGTCTTGCCGAGCAGCGCGTGCGTGCCGACGACGATGTCGACGGAGCCGTCGGCAATGCCCTTCTTCACCTCGTTGAGCTGTTTGGTGGGGATCAGCCGTGAGGCCTGCGCGATGTTGACCGGGAAGCCTTTGAACCGCTCGACGAAGGTCCTGTAGTGCTGGCGCGCCAGCAGCGTGGTCGGCACCACGACCGCGACTTGCTTGCCGTCGAGCGCCACCGCAAAGGCGGCGCGCAGCGCCACCTCGGTCTTGCCGAAGCCGACGTCGCCGCAGATCAGCCGGTCCATGGGGCGGCCCTTTTCGAGATCCTTCAGCGTGGACTCGATGGCGCCGAGCTGGTCCTCGGTCTCGTCATAGGGAAAGCGCGCGCAGAATTCGTCATAGAGACCCTGCTGCACCGGCAATTTCGGCGCCTCGTGCAGCATGCGCTCGGCCGCGATCTTGATCAGCTCGCCCGCGATCTCGCGGATGCGGTTCTTGAGTTTAGCCTTGCGGGTCTGCCAGCCCGAACCGCCGAGACGATCGAGCTCGACACTGGTCTGATCGGAGCCGTAGCGCGACAAGAGCTCGATGTTCTCGACCGGGAGGAACAACTTGGTCTCGGCGGCATAATGCAGCTCGAGGCAGTCATGCGGCGCGCCGGCAACGTCGAGCGTCTGCAAGCCGATGAAGCGGCCGATGCCGTGCTCGACATGGACGACGATGTCGCCGGCAGCCAGACTCGTCACCTCCGAGATGAAATTGTCGAGCTTGCGGCTCGCCTTGCGCGGCCGCACCAGGCGGTCGCCCAAGATGTCCTGCTCGCTGATGACAGCGATCTCGTCGGTCTCGAAACCGCTTTCGAGGCCGAGCACGGCCAGCATGGTCTCGTTGCGCGGCGTCGCCTGCACCGTGCGCCAGCTGTTGACGCTGGTGGTATGGGCGAGCTTGTGGTCGCGCAGCATCGAGGTCATGCGGTCGCGCGAGCCTTCGGTCCACAGCGCAATCACCACCTTCTTGCGCTGCGCCTGCAGTGCCATGACGTGGCTGACCACGGACTCGAACACGTTGACGCTTGTGTCGTTGCGCTCCGGCGCGAAATCGCGGCCCTTGCGCGCGCCGGCATCGACGACGCCGGTGCCGTCGGTCGGCACCGAGAATTGCGTCAGACGAGCCAACGGGATCTCGCCGAGGCGCCTGGTCCATTCCTCGTCGGTCAGATAGAGCCGGTCGGGCGGCAGCGGCTTGTAGATGGCGCCGCCGCCGGGATGCTCCATCGCCTCGCGGCGGGCCTGGTAGTAGTCGAGGATCTGCTTGAACCGCTCGCGGACGGCGTCCTCGGCCTGCGGCTCGATCGCAACAGTCGCGCCTTGCAGATAATCGAACAGCGTGTCCATGCGGTCCTGGAACAGCGGCAGCCAGTGCTCCATGCCGGGATGGCGGCGGCCTTCGCTGACGGCCTCGTAGAGCGCATCATCACGCTCGGGCGCGCCGAACTCGGCGACATAGCCCATACGGAAACGGCGGATGGTATCGGTGACGAGCTGGAACTCGGAGACCGGCACGAGATCGAGCGAGCGCATGTCGAGCAGCGTGCGCTGGGTCTCGGCATCGAAGGAGCGGATCGATTCCAGGCTGTCGCCGAAGAAGTCGAAGCGGACCGGCTGCTCGAGCCCGGCCGGAAACAGGTCGAGGATGCCGCCGCGCACGGCGTATTCGCCGGGCTCGCGCACGGTCGAGGAACGGTTGTAGCCGTTGTGCTCGAGCCAGGCGACGACGGTGTCCATCGGCACGACGTTGCCCGGTGCGACCGACAGCGCCTGCGCCGCGACGAGCTCGCGTGCGGGCACGCGCTGCACCACGGCGTTCACCGTGGTCAGCACGATCAGTGGCTTGTCGCTGCCGCTGAGCGAGGCCAGCCGCGCCAGCGTGGTCAGGCGCTGCGCGAGGATGCCACCATGCGGCGAGACGCGGTCATAGGGCTGGCAATCCCAGGCCGGAAAGGTCAGCACCGGCAGATCGGGCGCAAAGAATTGCAGTGCGCGTTCGAGCTGCTGCATGCGCCCGCCGTCGCGGCAGACCACCGCGAGGCTGACCGCCGGCTTCTTCGGCCGCGCCGCAATGGCGCGGGCGAGATCGGAGACGACGAGGCCTTCCGCGCCTTCTGCGACATTGGCGAGCGTCAGCGCGCGGCCGGGCGCGAGCAGCTCAGCCGGAGATTTCATGCCCTGCTTCATGCGTTGCCGTCCGCGATCGGATAGGCCTTGATGCGGGCGAACAGCGCGCCGGTGACGTCGGCCGGCAGCACCTTGTCGCCGGTGATGGCGGCATAGAGATCGGGATCGTTGACTTCGAGCAGGCGCTCGAGCTCACCGAGCTCGGCGTCGGACAGATTGCCGATCTCGGCATCGGCGAAGCGGCCGAGGATCAGATCCATCTCGCGCGTGCCGCGATGCCAGCAGCGGAACAAAAGCCGCTTGCGGCGGTCATCAAGGCCGCTGCTCGATCGTGTCGTTCCCGTCATGTCTCAAATCCAGTCAAACGCAGAAAGCCCGGACGTGCCGGGCGGGTGTGATATAGCCACTCGGGGTGGCCATGTCAGCCCTCGATTTGGCATGGGCCGGTGCCGGCGCAGGGCACGAAAAAAGACGTGGATGCCCGGCATAAAGCCGGGCATGACGGGCCGAAACGATCCTAGATTCGTCTCATGCGCCCCAGCCTGCTCAATCCACTGTTTGCTCCCGTGACCAGCCTGCCCGGCGTCGGTCCCAAGCAGGACAAGCTGCTGCAGTACCTGCTCGGCCGGAGCCAGACGCCGCGGCTGGTCGATCTGCTGTTGCATCTGCCGAGCCAGGTCATCGACCGCCGGGCGCGGCCAAAAATCCGCGACGCCGCCGTTGGAACCATGGTGACGCTGGAGGTCACCGTCGATCGCCACCGCCCGCCTCCGCCGCGCAACGCGCGCGCCCCCTATCTGGTGTACGCCAGCGACGACACCGGCGATGTCGTTCTGACCTTCTTCCGCGCCAAGCCGGGCTATGTCGAAAAACTGCTGCCGATGGGCGCGAAGCGCTACGTCTCCGGAACGCTGCAGATGTATGACGGCATCCCGCAGATCGTGCATCCTGATCGCGTGCTCGACGAGGAGGCGATCTCAAAGCTCTCCGGGATCGATCCGGTCTATCCGCTAACCGAAGGGCTCGCGCTCGGCTCGCTCCGCCGCGCGATCGCGCAGGCGCTGCAGAAGCTGCCCGCTCTGCCGGAATGGATCAGTCCCGAGGTGCTGCGCCGTTGCAATTTTCCCCCCGTCGCGGAAGCGCTGACGCGTGTGCACCAACCGGTCGAGCTCACGGACATTTTGCCCGATCATCCGTTCTGGTCACGACTCGCGTTCGATGAGCTTCTGGCCGGGCAGCTCGCGCTCGCGCTGATCCGCGCACAGCTGCGTCGGCCGGCCGGCGTCCGCAATGCCGGCGACGGCCACCTGCGCAACAAGATCATCGACGCCCTGCCCTACGCACTGACGCCCTCCCAGCGTGGCGCCGCGGCCGCTATCGCCGAGGATCTGAAGCAGCCGGTGCGCATGCTGCGCCTGCTCCAGGGCGACGTCGGCTCGGGCAAAACGGTCGTCGCGCTGCTCGCGGCCGCCGCGGTCGCCGAAGTCGGCAAGCAGGCCGCGCTGATGGCGCCGACGGAAATTTTGGCGCGCCAGCACATCAAGACCATCGCTCCGCTCGCCGAGCGCGCCGGCATGCGGGTTGCGATCCTCACCGGCCGCGAGAAGGGCAAGGAGCGGCGCGAGATCATCGCCCAGCTCGCAGAAGGCGAAATCGACCTTCTCGTCGGCACTCACGCGCTGATCCAGGATGACGTGATCTTCCATGATCTCGCGCTTGCCATCGTCGACGAGCAGCACCGTTTTGGCGTGCGCGAGCGCCTCGCGCTCACGTCCAAGGGCGAGGCCGTCGACGTGCTGGTGTTGAGCGCGACGCCGATCCCGCGCACGCTGGTGCTGACCTATTTCGGCGACATGGACATCTCCGAGTTGCGCGAAAAGCCCGCCGGGCGCCAGCCGATCGACACCCGCGCGGTGCCGATGAGCCGCATCAGCGAGGTCATGGAGGGTGTCGGCCGCGCGCTCGAAGCCGGCAAGCTGGTCTACTGGATCTGCCCGCTGGTCGACGAATCCGAGGCCGAAGGCACCGAGCACTTGACCAATGCGACCAAACGGTTCGAGAGCCTGCAAAAACGCTTCGGCGAACGTGTCGGGCTCGTCCACGGCCAGATGAAAGGCACGGAAAAGGACCGTGTGATGGGCCAGTTCGCTGCGCATGAGATCGGGCTCCTGGTCGCCACCACCGTGGTCGAGGTCGGCGTCGACGTCCCGGCCGCGACCATCATGGTGATCGAGAATGCCGAGCGCTTTGGCCTCGCCCAGCTGCACCAGCTGCGCGGCCGCATCGGGCGCGGCTCGGAAGCCTCGACCTGCATCCTGCTCTATGGTGAGCCGCTCGGCGAGATGTCGAAGGCGCGGCTGAAAGTGATTCGCGAGACCACCGACGGCTTCCGCATCGCCGAGGAGGACCTGAAGCTGCGCGGCGAAGGCGATGTGCTGGGCGTGCGCCAGAGCGGTCTGCCCGGCTACCGCATCGCGCGCCCTGAGGTGCACGGCCAGCTCATCTCCCAGGCCCGCGACGAGGCGTTGCGCATCCTGAAGGATGATCCGAAGCTAAAAGGCGAGCGCGGCGAGGCGCTGCGGTGCTTGCTGTATCTTTATGAACGCGACGAGGCGATCCCGTTGATCGGTGCGGGCTGAAGCGTTCCCATGCGCCCGAGGCAAGGACAATGCAATTGCCCCAATGAAAGATACGGTCATTGCGAGCTGGCTCACATTCAGGGACCGATCACTGGTGCTAAAGATTATATTGGAACTGTCCCCACATCCCCTGCTGGAGGTAGATCATGCAGTTCATCTCCACCGAATGGCAGTCCACTTCGACGGCTCCCTCAGACGGAGATCTCGAAATCTGCGCGCTGGACTTTGATGGTATCGTCCACTCGCTTCCTTTTCCTTGTCACAAGGACGGATCCAATTGGGTCGATCGAACGGGCAAAACGCACGCCGACATTCAGCCGACCCATTGGCGCATATGGGCCAATCCAGGCTGATCCGTCGCCAGCGCAATGCCGACGGGAAGCGATACTCGGTCAAGGCGGTCCAGCACACACCCGCCGTTGCCGCTTTGTGTGCACGCACAGAACTCTTGGCGTAGCCCGATCCCGGGGCCGCGGAACGGACGCACTATCGGCCTGTTAATTAATCAAGGGCGGCGCAGACAGGAAGGAGCAGACCATGAGGGCTCCCACCACCATCGCCGCGCTCGCGATCTTACTCGGCGCGCCCGCAGTATCGCTCGCGCAACCGGGTGGGCAAGGTGCAGTTGAATTGAGCGACGGCACAACGATATCGCAACATCCATCCCTGCCGAAACTCAGCCTCACCAACGCGCAGCGCGAGCAGATCCGCAAGACCGTGCTGACCGAGCATAACGATATCCAGTTCCGGCTGAAGACCACCCAGCCAGCCAAGGACTTTACCCCTGCCGTTGGCGCAACGCTTCCAAAAGGTGTCAAGGCTCAAGGACTGCCCGCGCAGGTGCTCGCGCAATTGCCGGAGCTGCGCGATTACATGTACGTCAAGATGAAGGATCAGGTGCTGATCGTGGACGGCATGACCAACAAGATCGTCGATATGTTCTCGGAGACGCAACCACTGTCCTAGCCCAAGGTCTTGGCGCAAGACATTCGACAGATCGCGCATACAGGTAGGCTCTAGTCCTTCTTCGGGACATTCGCCGCGAACGCCTTCATCAGCGCGGCGTCCGCCGCCTCACCGTTCGCATCCTCCGCCAGATGCTCGAACCACTTCGCAAAGCCTTCATAGATCTGGCTGGCCGGATGATCCGGCCCCAAGAATCCCGAAATCTCCCGCATCTCGGCGACCCAGCGATACGCCTTCGGGATCATGTCCGGCAACGCCACTTCGAGGCGTGCCAGAATTGCAGGCTGGCTGAGCGCGAGCTCGTCGCGGAGCGCATCGGCTGCGCCTGCCTTCGTGGCCGCAATCACCATGGCCGAGCCGATGCCGGCGAGGCCCTTGACGATGCCGGCGTAGGACATCTTGAGCGCAGAGGCCGCGCCGACCGGGCCTTCGACGATCCGCACGTCGAGACCGAGGTCTTTCAGCACGCCGACGTCCTTGGCATGCTCGCCCGACATGTAGAAGGCGGGGCCCTTGCCGCCGGGCTGCGGCGGAAATCCGATGATGCCGGCATCGACGAACGGCGCCTGCGCCGAGCCGATGATCTCCTCGATTCTTTGCACCGTATCGACATTGACGGCGTTGCAGTCGACCACGACCGGCTTCTTCTCGCGCCTGACGATCAGCGAGGCAAGGCGTTCGGCCAGCGCGACGGCTTCGCCCGGCGGCACGATCGAGAGGATGATGTCGGCGTCCGCAATCTCATCGTCCTCGGCGCCGACCATGCCGGCGTCTGCCGCCCGTTTCAGCGTCGCCTCGCTCCGGCCCTTCAGCGACGTCAGCACGCGTGCGCCGTTTTCGCTGAGCCGGCGGGCCACGGCACTGCCCATGGCACCGGGGGCGAGGATCGCAATGGTTTTGGACATCGTGCACTCCAGGTCGACTTCCGAGCGGCACGCTCGGTTCAACCCGAGAATAGCAGAGGCCGAATGCGGCCGCGTGGTCGTGGCCATCCCGCGACGGAATAGCCCTACTCCGCCTTCGCAGGCTCGGGTTGGAGCTTGGAGGCATTGGCAATACGCGCGGCGTTCGCCACGCCGGCAAGCGCCGCCGCCTTCTTCGGATCGGGTGCCGAGCCCGGCTGCACCACGCCGGCCGACATGATCAGCGTCGCGGCATCCTCGGCGCTGAGGTCGACCTCGATGATCTTGCTCTTCGGAACATAGAAGAAGAAACCGGTGGTCGGGTTTGGCGAGCACGGCAGGAACACCGAGACGTGCTCCTCCTGTCCCGGCAGGTTGCGTGCGATGTCCTCGTTCGGCGATTGCGAGATCAGCACGATCGACCACATGCCCGGCGAGGGAAATTCGACGAGGCCGACTTTGCGGAAGCTCGAGCCTTTGCCCGAGAACAGCGTCTCGAACACCTGCTTCAGGCCGCGGTAAATGGCACGCACCGCAGGGATCCGGCCCAGGAAGGTCTCGCCGACATCCACCAGCGTGCGGCCGATCAAATTGGCCGCGAGGAAGCCGACCAGCGTCAGCGTGAAGAATGCGACAATCAGTCCCCAGCCGGGGACGCCATAGGGCAGATAGGTTTCCGGCCGATAGGCCAGCGGCACGAACGGCCGCACCACGCCATCGACCCAGGTGACGAACCACCAGACCAGATAGAGGGTGATCGCGATCGGTCCCGTCACCACGAGGCCGGTGAGAAAATAGTTGCGGAAGCGGCCCATCAGGCCGGTATGCGGTTCCGGAACGGGGTCAAGAGGCGCAGGCGCGTCGTCGCGGGGGGTCATTCGGGTTCCAGGTCGGTCGCTTCAAACAAGCTAGGGTCTTCTAGCAGGTTTTGGAAGACTGCGACTGACCGATATCCCGTCTGCCTACTCCACGGTCACTGATTTCGCGAGGTTGCGCGGCTGGTCGACATCGGTCCCCATCACGACAGCCGTGTGATAGGCGAGCAGCTGCACGGGGACGGCATAGACCATCGGCGTGAAGGCCGCTGCCATATCGGGCATGACGATGGTGACGAGGGACTCGACGGTCGCCTCCGCTGCGCCCTTGGCGTCGGTCATCAGGATGATGTTGCCGCCGCGCGCGGCGACTTCCTGCATGTTGGAAACGGTCTTCTCGAACACGCGGTCGTGGGGTGCGATGACGACGACCGGCATGGTCTCGTCGATCAGCGCGATCGGCCCGTGCTTGAGCTCCCCGGCGGCATAGCCTTCGGCATGAATGTAGGAGATCTCCTTCAGCTTCAGCGCGCCTTCGAGCGCCAGCGGGAAGCTGGTGCCGCGACCGAGATAGAGCACGTCGCGCGACTTGGCGATCCGGTGGGCGAGCTTCTCGATCTGGAGCTCGGTGGTGAGCGCGTCTGCCATCAGGCGCGGGACCTCGACGAGGCCATGGACCAGCTCGGTCTCGTCCTCCTCGGACAATTTGCCACGGGCCTTGCCGGCCGCGATCGCAAGGTTTGCCAGCACCATGAGCTGACAGGTGAAGGCCTTGGTTGAAGCAACGCCGATCTCGGGACCGGCCAGCGTCGGCAGCACGATTTCGCTCTCGCGCGCGATCGTCGAGGTCGGCACGTTGACGACGGCGATCGTGTGCACGCCCTCGGCCTTGGCATAGCGCAGCGCGGCCAGGGTGTCGGCGGTCTCGCCCGATTGCGAGATGAAGATGGCGAGGTCGCCCTTGCGCAAGGGCGTCTCGCGGTAGCGGAATTCGGAGGCGACGTCGACCTCGACCGGCACACGCGCGAAGCGCTCGAACCAGTATTTTGCGACGAAACCGGCATAGCTCGCGGTGCCGCACGCCGTGATGTTGATGCGCTGGATGTTCTTGAAGTCGAAGGGGAGCTTGACCGGCAGCGCGACGCGCTCGGTCGCCATATCGACGTAGCGTGCCAGCGTGTGGCCAACCACTTCCGGCTGCTCGTGGATCTCCTTCGCCATGAAGTGGCGATAGTTGGCCTTGTCGACCAGCGAAGTCGAGGCGGCGTGCCTGATCTTGTCGCGCTGGACGGTGTAGCCGTCCTTGTCGAAGATCGTTGCGCTGTTGCGGGTCAGCACAACCCAGTCGCCGTCCTCGAGATAGCTGATCGTATCGGTGAACGGCCCGAGCGCGATGGCATCGGAGCCGAGATACATCTCGCCGTCGCCGTAACCGATCGCCAGCGGCGGTCCGTTGCGGGCACCGATCATGAGGTCATTGTCGCCGGCGAAGATGAAGCCGAGCGCGAAGGCGCCGCGCAGGCGCGCCAGCGTCAGCTTGACGGCTTCCACCGGCTTGTTGCCGCGCGCCAGCAGTTCGTCGACGAGATGCAGCACGATCTCGGTGTCGGTCTCGGTGTGGAACACCGTGCCCTTCGCCTCGAGCTCCTCGCGCAGCTCGCGAAAATTCTCGATGATGCCGTTGTGCACCACGGCGACATGCTCGGTCGCGTGCGGATGGGCGTTGTTGACGGTCGGCTTGCCGTGGGTGGCCCAGCGGGTATGCCCGATGCCGGTGGTGCCCTTGAGCGGCTCGGCCTCGAGCCGCTTCTCCAGATTCTTCAGCTTGCCCTCGGCGCGGCGACGCTCCAGGTGCTTGCCCTCGAGCGTGGCAACGCCCGCGGAATCGTAACCGCGATATTCGAGACGTTTGAGCGAATCCACCAGTTGCTCTGCAACCGCTTCGCGACCGAGAATGCCGACAATTCCGCACATGCGGATCACTATCCCCCAAATCCGTCGAAAAATCGCCTAAACGACGCGCTCGATTTTTAGCGAAGTTCCCAAGGAACCGGAAACTCAATAATTATTGCTGATTGAGACAGCACGGGGCCCGCGCCCCCTACTTCGCCTGCGTCGAATTGGCAGGCCTTAAACCGCGCGCGTTAACTCGTTGTCAACATGTTTGACCAACGATTCCAGTCAGGAGAACAAGCCCATGAAAGGCTCGTCCGACCGCAAGGGTCTGTCGTCGATGTATCTGCGCGCCAGCGAGACAACGGGCACGCACCTTGCGCATTGGCCGCCGCCCCAGCGCGGCAAGGAAAGCAAGCCGGTCTTCGTCAAGCATGTGCGAGGCGAACCGGCCAAGCGCGCCAAGCCCCGCGGCTGGCGCCTGACCCGCGCCATCTTCTCCGAATTCGCCGACGACGAATAAGGCGGCATAAGAAGACCCCCAAGGTGAGGAGCGCGAAGCGCGTCTCGAACCATGAAGGCCCGCATCTCGCTCGCGGCCATCCTTCGAGACGCCCGCTTCCAGCGGGCCCTCAGGATGAGGTCGCAGTGTGCTGCGACACAATAGAAGCGCCGCTCATTTCTCCGGCTTCTTGCCGCCGGTCTTCATCTCGCGATAGCGAGCGGCGCCGCCTTCGCGGATGGTCTGCTGGTTGCGCTCCAGCGCCATCGCGTCGTCGGGTACATCCTTCGTGATCACCGAGCCCGAGCCGATATAGGCGCCGTTGCCGATTGTCACCGGTGCGACCAGCGAGGAGTTGGTGCCGACGAAGGCGCCCTGCCCGATCACCGTCTTGTGCTTTTTGAATCCGTCATAGTTGCAGGTGATGGTGCCGGCGCCGATGTTGGAATTGGCGCCGACGGTGGCGTCGCCGATGTAGGAGAGATGGTTGACCTTGACGCCGGCCTCCAGCGTCGCCGCCTTCGTCTCCACGAAATTGCCGATGCGAGCGCCGTCGCCGAGCGAGGTGCCGGGCCGCAGCCGCGCATAGGGGCCGATCGACACCTTCTTGCCGAGCTTGGTCTCGACGATATGCGAGAACGAATGGATCACCGTGCCGTCCGCGATCGACACGCCGGGGCCGATTACCACGAATGGCTCGATGGTCACGTCCTTGCCGAACACGGTATCGGCGGACAGATACACCGTCTCCGGCGCGATCAGCGTGACGCCGGCCTCCATCGCCGCTTTGCGCAATCGCGCCTGCATCACGCTTTCTGCTTCGGCAAGCTGTGCCTTGGTGTTGATGCCGCGCACCTCGTCCTCGCTGGTCTCGATCACCACGGACTCCCATCCCTGCTTGCGGACGATTTCGACCGCGTCCGTCAGATAATATTCGCCCTTGGAATTGGCATTACCGATCTGTCCGAGGATGTCGAGCGCCCGGCGCCCATCCATCGCCATCACGCCGGCGTTGCACAGCTCGATCTTGCGCTCCTCTGCGCTGGCGTCGGCCTGCTCGCGGATCGCGACCAGACGCTCGCCCTCGACGATGAAGCGGCCATAACCGGTGGGATCGGCGGCGCGGAAGCCGAGCGCGGCGATTGCGGCGCCCCTTGCGAGCGGCGCGCGCAGCCGCGCAAAGGTCTCGGCCGAGATCAGCGGCGTGTCGCCGAAGGCAATGAGGAGATCATCCGCGCCTCGCGCGATTGCCTCCCGCGCCGCCAGCACCGCATGCGCGGTGCCAAGGCGTTCGCCCTGCACGAAGGTGAGCGCGTCGGGGCG
Source organism: Bradyrhizobium vignae (assembly GCF_900324035.1). Taxonomy (NCBI): domain Bacteria; kingdom Pseudomonadati; phylum Pseudomonadota; class Alphaproteobacteria; order Hyphomicrobiales; family Nitrobacteraceae; genus Bradyrhizobium; species Bradyrhizobium vignae. The sequence continues at coordinate 4,069,859 of NZ_LS398110.1, read as the reverse complement.
GATGCGCTTTGCCTCCTCCACGACTGCCTGATGATCGGGGCCGACCACCACCGCCAGCGAGCTGCCGGTTTCTTTGGGCGCCGCAGCGAGCACATGGGCGAGCAGCGTCCGAGAAGCCACGGGATGCAGCACCTTCGGCAGGCTCGATCGCATGCGCGTGCCTTCGCCGGCGGCGAGCACGATCGTGAGACTGGAACGGGCGGTCATCGAAATCCTGACAGATAGTGCCGAATCAATTCGGCGCGACGGGCAGCGAGGCCCTCAGAAGCTATCGCCTTGCTACCCCCGCAAACGCCCGGAATTCAAGTGCGGCGCGCTTTTCCTGTTAATGTTCCCTGATTGATTCGGGGAAGCCGGACAGGGCTGGGCGCTTAATATTCATGGCAAAGGATTCCGACCCACTGGCGGATGCCTTCGGCACCAAGGAGACCGGCGGGCTGTTCTCCGGACTTCTGGCCGAGGAAAACGCGCTCGACCGGCGTATGATGTGGCGGCTGGGCTCGTGGGGCGTGGCGGCCGTGGGCGCCGTCGTCCTTGCCGTGATGGCCAACCAGGCCCAGCTCGGCTGGCGACGCGACCAGGTTGCGTCCGTCGATCTCGCGCACCAGGCCGACCGGCTCCAGATGCTGACGAAGGAGAGCCAGAACGAGGCGCGCCGACTCGCCGCCGCCATCGAGACGTTGAACAGCGACCGCGACCGCCTGTATTCGCGCGTCACCGTCCTCGAGCAAGGGCTCGATTCCGTCACCGGCGCCATTGCCAAGCAAACCGCCACGCCGCTGGGCCTGAAGCCGCAGGACGCAGCGCCAGCACCCAGCGTCGCGCCGGTCGCCTCGACCCCGACGCCGGCGGGCGAGAAGCCGCGCACCGAAGCCGCCAAGGATTCTCAGAAGGACACTGCGACGCAAACGTTGAAAGAGCCGGCGAGCCCACCGCCGCAGACCGCGGCCGCCGCCTCGCTCGTGCAACAGACGCCGGCAATGAACTCCGCGCTGCCGACCATTCCCCTGGTGCCGTCCAAGTCGCTCATGGCGCCGCCGGATCCGGCCGCATCGAAACTGGTTCAACCCGAGGCAGCTGAAAAGCCCGCTGAGAAGAAGGCCGAGCCGGCGTCCGGCGCGGCTGAGGTCGTCGCGGCGGCAACCAAGCCGCCCGACGCAGCCGAGAGCGAATCCGCAGCGATCGCGGTTCAGCAGACGCGCTTTGCGATCGATCTCGGCGGCGCCAACTCGATCGACGGCCTGCGCGCGCTCTGGCGCAGCCTGACCAAGTCCAATCCCGAGATCGCCGCGCTGCGGCCGATCATCATGATCAAGGAAGGCACCACCGGCCTCGGCATGCAGCTCCGCTTGGGGGCCGGCCCCCTGGTCAACGCCGCCGTCGCGGCAAAATTCTGCGCCGGCCTCGCCGAGAGCGACCGCCACTGCGAGACCACCATATTCGACGGCCAGCGCCTGTCGATGCGTGGCGGTCAGGACAAAGCGCAAGAAAAAGCGCAAGAAAAAGGGCAAGAAAAAGCGCAAGAGAAAACTCAAGACAGGGTTCAAGAGAAGAGTTCGGAGAAGAACCAGGACGCGGTCCCGCAAGCCGAAACCGCGCCCCCGCCGAGCGCAAAGCCCGAGAAGCCGCAGCGCCGCCGCAGCTATTCCTCAAAACGCTCGAAGCACGAGGAGCCCGCGCCCGCTCCCGCGGCGCAGCCTGCGCCGGCGCCGGCGAAACCGGAGGCGTCGTCAGCATCCACAGGATCGACGCTGTCGTCGTTCTTCAGGCGCTAGGATGGACTCCGCTTCCACCTGAACGCACGCTGGATGACGGTATCCTGTCGCGCGCGCAGGCGGACTCAGATCTCAGTCCGTCATGGAAACCAGCCGCCGATTGCCAAGTTGTCCCGGTCGTGAACCGAAGCGGCCGACATGCGAAATCGCTCGTGCCCGCCTCCATGACCAAGGGAGACACAGGTGAAGACATTCATCATCGCAACGGCAGCTGTTCTCGCGGCATCCGCCGGACGGCGCCGACCTGGTCGGCGCCGTTGCCCTGTCTGAGCGCATGGCGCGCGCCGCAAGATGATCGGTCAAAGGGATTGTAGCCCGCGCGTCGAACAGAAACTTCGGCCTGCCCTGTTGCCTGCCCGCGCCATCCCGACCATATTGCCGCCATGACCAAAAAGCCCTTCCGCCTCACGCCCTACCAGGTGCAGTTCCTGATCGTCGTCGGCTTCGTCTCCGTCGGCTATGCGCTTTATCTGCGCTATCTCGCGATCGAGCTGTCGCAGGTCGCGCTTGCCTGCGACGCCGGCCTTCAGACGCTGATCTGCAAGGGGCGTTCGGTTGCGACCGTCCTGTTCAAGAATTCGGTGTTCGGGATCGTCGCGCTGGTGGTGGCGACGCTGAACCTGATGCGACCGTCGATCGTTCTGCTCACCGTCGGCGTCGTCGCCGCCGGTCTCGGCATCGTGCTCTACAATGTCGTGCTGTCGGGCCTGGCGATCGGCCTCTTCATTCTTGGATTTGCTCGGCCCGCGCCCGCCACAGCGTGAGAGCGAACAAGAGATAGATCGCGCAGGTCCACAGCGACTGCCAATTGTCACGGCCTTCGTTGACCAGCACATACGCGGCCGACAACGCCAGCACGCCCGCGAACGCGGCTTCCGCGATCGGACGCTGGCCGATCTGCGGCCGGTTCAGCATCAAAAGCGCGAACGGCACCACCGCCATCGTCAGCGAAGCGTAGGGAAAATCCTTGTAGCGCGGGTCGAACACGAAGCCGAGCGCGGTCGCTGCCGCGATCACCGCCGTCGCCGCGAGCGTGAGGCCGAGTACCGCGGTGAGCTTCGACCATTTCCGGCCCTCGCGCGGGCCGAGCAGATCGAGGAAGGTCGGAAGGCTGCGGCCGATCACCATCGCCTGCGCACAGAAGATCGGCGACAGGATGCCGGCAAGCAACAGCGCGCCCCAGAGCAGCCAGCCGCCGATCCCGTAGCTCTCGTAATACATCTTGTCCGCGCCGATCCCGAGCAGGATGCCGGCAGTCGTCGCCGAGATGCCGACGCCGAGCCAGGACGAGAAGCGTGGCGTCCACGGCCTCCGGCGCAGCGTGATCAGTGCGACGGCGAACACCAGCGCGGAAAGGCCCATGCCCGCGCCCATGTACCATTTCCAGTACGGGAAATTGCTGATCGGCTCTCCCGGCGGATATTTCAGGCTCCGGCGCACCGAGTCATACAGGCCCCAATAGCCGCCGACCGTGCCTTCCAGCCTGCGCTTCCACGGCTGGTCGTAGGATTCGATCAGATTGACGCGAAACTTCTGCGCCTTGGCAAGGCCCAGGATTTCCGAGACGACACGCGCCTGGTTGGTTCGCGACGGCAGCGCGCCGTCGCGCATGCGGCCCTCGCTCGGCCAGCCGGTTTCGCCGATCAGGATCTCCTTGCCGGGGAACGCCACCGCCATGCGCTCGCGGATCGCCTCGACATGGGCGGAGGCGAATTTCGCCCTCACGGGGAAATCCTCCCAATAAGGCAGGATGTGGATGGTGACGAAGTCGACGGCGTCGGAGACCTCGCGATTCCTCAGCCAGTATTCCCAGACGTCGGCATAGGTCACGGGCACGCTGACCTGCGTCTTCACCAGGCGGATGATCGAGACGAGATCCGCCGTCGTCATTTCACCGCGCAGCAGCACCTCGTTGCCGACGATGACCGCGGTGATGACGTCGGGGAATTGCTTGGTGAGGCGAATGGCGAGCCCGGCCTGTTCGAAATTCTTGGTGCGGTTGCTGGAGAGCCAGATGCCCTGGAGCACTTTCAACCCGCCGACTTTGGCGGCGATCGCCGGAACCTGATCGAGCCCGTTCTCCATCGAATAGGTGCGAACGCAGTCGGTGATTTGCTTGAGCTGGCGCAGGTCCTGCTCGATCTGGTCGGCTTCGATATGAGTCCATGCGTCCAGCGGCGACTGCTCGCCGCGGAACGGCGCGTAGGAGACGCATTGGACCTTGTCGGCGGGGTCGATCGGGGCGCGCGCGAGTGTGATCGGCGTGGCAAGCCACCACCACACGGCAGCGATCGCACCCAACGAAACGAGCAGAAGCGCCAGTGGCGTACGAAGAGAAATCGGTTCCGTCCTCCGCGAAGGGTCCGTCGATTACCTGCTCGCACGCCATCTGCCAAGGGGGTGGTCCAAATGCCGATCCACTCTGCGGATCCGCCCCTCCCCCAAAAAGGAATCTGGCTGCGGCCGTTCGACCGTGCTCTAGGATTGTGACTTTGCTGGACAAAATTCGAAATACAGGTCATGGACTCGCAAAGACTTTTCCGCCGCATTGGAGACCCATTTGGACGCCATCACCGGCGCGTCCGCGGGATCCTGATGCGGACGGCCAGCGGATACATTGGGGAATTCATGCGGCAACGGGTGTTCGAGTCACGAAATGCGGTCCTGCGGCAGTTCGCCGCCACCTTGGCCGTCTCCTCCCTTCTCCTTCTCGCCGGTCTTGGCGGCGTCTCCGCCCAGAGCGGCACACCGACCCCTGACCAGGGCAAGGCGGCTGCCCAGCCCGCCGACGCCGCCGCCAAGGATGCCGCCCAGAACCAGCGCCGCACCGACGAATTCGCCGAAGCGGCCCAGGTCATCAACGGCCCGGCCGGCAACCCCGAATGCGTCTGGCTCGGCCGGCGCGTGGTGCGGCTGATGTGGCGGGATGATCTCGACACCGCGTTTCGCCATCTCGACCTCTACGACCGTTTCGGCTGCCCGGGCGGCCACATCCAGGCCGCGTTCCGCTGCCTGACCCGATTCGGCGGGCAGATCGACCCCAAGGTCGCCGAAACGCTGGACAGCCGCGTGCACGCGTGCTGGATCAATCCGGCCGCCCAGCCGCAGCAGGCGGCGGCCACGGCCTCTCAGCCGGCGGCACCGGCAGCCGGCAATTCGCCGGCACCGCAGCCGGCCGCGAGCCCCTCGCCTGCAGCAAGTCCGACGCCGGCGCCGCAGAAATAGGCGAGGGTCGTTTCACCTGCCGTTCAGGAACGATCAGCCATAGACGCGGTTGGCACTGCCGCGCGTCGTTCGAAAAGACCATGCCCTCATAAGGACATGAGGCCATGACAGTTGTGAAACCGCGCGGCAGAGGTATGCTCCCTTTGCCGGGGACACGGTCGGATCTCGGGGTCGGATCCGCTTCCCTGCCACCTCAGCCCCTTTTGGTCTAGCCGCGATGCGCGTTGTCGCCGCCGTTCTGTTGCTTGTGTCCGCGCTTCACGCTGGTCTGTGGGGAGTCCTGCGCGACCAGAAACCCGCGCCCGACTTCAAGGGCCTCCTGCCCAGTGTGTCCTACGCACCGTTCGAAGGCTCGGCCCACCCCGACATCGACAACATTCCGACCGTCGAGAAAATCCGCGCCGACCTGAAGACGCTGTCGACCATGACGCGCGCGATCCGCCTGTATTCGTCCACGGGCGGCGTGGAACTGGTGCCGCCGATCGCCGCCGAGTTCGGCCTCAAGGTCACCGTCGGCGCCTGGATCGACAAGGACAAGGATCGCAACGAGCGCGAGATCAAGGCCGCCATCGAGCTCGCCCGCAAGAACAGCAACGTCGTCGGCGTCGTGGTCGGCAACGAGGTGATCTACCGCGGCGAGCAGAAGGTCGAAGACCTCATCGACATGATCAAGAAGGTGAAGGGCTCGGTCCGCGTGCCCGTCACCACCGGCGAGATCTGGAATATCTGGCGCGACAATCCGGACCTTGCCTCCAACGTCGATTTCATCGCCGCGCACGTTCTGCCCTACTGGGAAAACTTCCGTTCGGACCAGGCGGTCGACCAGGCCGTCGACCGCTACAACCTCCTGCGCAACCTTTTCCCGGGCAAGCGCATCGTGATCGCCGAGTTCGGCTGGCCGAGCCAGGGCTACAATTTGCGTAACGCCGATCCGGGCCCGTTCCAGCAGGCGCTGATCCTGCGCAACTTCGTCACCCGCGCCGAAGCCATCGGCATGGAATACAACATCGTCGAAGCCATCGATCAGCCCTGGAAGTTCTTCGAAGGCGGCGTCGGCCCCTACTGGGGCATCCTCAATGCCAGCCGCGAGCCGAAATTCGCCTGGACCGGCCCGGTGGAAAACCCCGACTATTGGAAGCTGATGGGCATCGCGCTGTTGGTCGGCGTCCTGCTGTCACTGCCGATCCTGCGGATCGAAAAAGCGACCGCGAAGCAGGCCTTCCTGCTCTCGGCGACCGCCAACGGCGTCGGTGCCTGGGCGGCGACCGTGTTCGCGTTCTGGAACAGCCATTACTTCATCTTCGGCTCGGCCTTCGCGCTGACGCTCGGCATGATCCTCCTTGTTCCCCTTGTTCTCATTGCGATGGCGCGCATCGACGAGATCGCGGCCGTCGCCTTCGGCCGGCCGCCGCAGCGGCTGCTCTCCAAGGGCAAGCCGGTCGAGAACGTGCCGGAGAATTACTATCCCAAAGTCTCGATCCACATCCCCGCTTATTTCGAGCCGGTCGACATGCTCAAGCAGACGCTGGATGCGCTGTCGCGGCTGAACTATCCGAACTACGAATGCGTGGTCATCATCAACAACACGCCGGATCCCGCCTTCTGGCAGCCGATCCAGGACCATTGCCGTGCGCTCGGTGAACGCTTCAAGTTCATCAACGCCGAGAAGGTGCAGGGTTTCAAGGCCGGCGCGCTGCGCATTGCGATGGATCGGACCGCGGCGGATGCCGAGATCATCGGCATCCTCGATGCCGACTATGTCGTCGAGCCCGACTGGCTGAACGACCTCGTGCCGGCATTCGCCGACCCGCGCGTCGGCCTCGTGCAGGCGCCGCAGGAGCATCGCGACGGCGATCTGTCGATCATGCACTACATCATGAACGGCGAATATGCCGGCTTCTTCGACATCGGCATGGTCCAGCGCAACGAGGCCAACGCCATCATCGTGCACGGCACCATGTGCCTGATCCGCCGCGCCGCGATGGACATGGCCGGCGGCTGGTCGTCGGACACGATCTGCGAGGATTCCGATCTCGGCCTTGCGATCCAGGAGCTCGGCTGGACCACCCACTACACCAACACCCGCTACGGGGCGGGCCTGTTGCCCGACACCTACGAGGCCTTCAAGAAGCAGCGGCACCGCTGGGCCTATGGCGGCCTCCAGATCGTCAAGAAGCACTGGCGCCGTTTCCTGCCCGGTTCGAGTCGGCTGACGCCCGACCAGAAGCGAGAATATGGCTTGGGCTGGCTCAACTGGCTGGGCGCCGAAAGCCTCGGCGTCGTCGTGGCGCTGCTCAACCTCGTCTGGGTGCCGATCGTCGCCTTTGCCGACATCGCCATCCCCGACAAGATCCTGACGCTGCCGATCATCGGCGCCTTCATCGTCTCGCTGGCCCACTTCCTGTCGATGTACCGCGCCCGCGTCGCGATCAAGCCCGGCCAGATGCTGGGCGCCATGATCGCGGCGATGAGCGTGCAGTGGACGGTGTCGCGCGCGGTGGCGCAGGGCCTGATCACCGAGCACATCGCCTTCGCCCGTACCTCCAAAGGCGGCCTGTCCAGGATGTCGATCGAGTTCCAGGCGTTCTGGGAGGCCGTGATCGGCACCCTGCTGGTGGTCGGTGCCGGCGTGCTGATCGCCTCCAACAGCTTCCGCCAGATCACCGAGATCTACATCTTCGCCGGCGTGCTGGTGCTGCAAAGCCTGCCGTTCCTCGCCGCGGTCGCGATCGCCATCCTCGAGCTCAGCCGGATCAACTCGTTCCAGTTCTGGCGCGACAGCGCCATCCGCACTGCCGAGCTGATCGGCCTACGCCCGGTCGCCCTGCCGACCCCCGTCGGCACGCCACAACCCGTGCCGAGCGAGGTGCGGCGGGAGCCGACGTGACGGGCGGCTTGTCCATCCTCGCTGTTCGGCGTGGATGACGGCCCGCCAATCAGGTTGAGAATCCCGGCTTAAGCCAACGATTCCGCGAGCAAATCTTCGTCCCTGCCAAGACTTTCGGCAACCACGCCCGGTATTGACCTCAGCGTCCCATCCCCCTACACAGCCCGGACCGAAAGCATGATCCGGAAACGGCCGGTTTTCCCCGCGACGCAAACTTGAAGCGCAGCGGCAAGACATGCTTCTCGAATGTCCGAACACGATGGCGATCTCGTCAAAGCCATCAGCGGCCATGGGAGCGCGTAGCTCAGCCGGTAGAGCACGTGACTTTTAATCACGGGGTCCTGGGTTCGAGCCCCAGCGCGCTCACCAAGCCGGATCAATGAGTTAGTTTAGATCGCAAGCCCACTGAAAAAGCTCTATGTGGGCACCGTGTTGGCAAATCGATTACGCGCGTGCGCAGCGCTCCGAGATATATGCCACTCAGCTCGGCAGTCCTGCCCGTAGCTTCCTTGCACTCGGCATTACGCCTCACCATAGGAACGTCTCCCTTCGGGATGCTTTCCGGAAATGGGACGAGCCGGAGCTGGCGAAGTTGGAGGTGCGGCCATGAAGCGGCACGCCATGAGCAAGCATTTCGGTAATGGCGCCGGCCACGTACTGCGCCAGCACAACAGTGCCGTGCTGCTGTTCAGCTGGCGCGGCAAGCCCGACGGATCGGCCAGCTATGTCGAGCACATCAACCGCTACGTCCGCAATGGCGTGGAATATCCCAGCCTTGCCGCCCTGCTCCGCGCCGTCGAGGCCGAACACGCTTACAAAGAAAACTGATATGCAGCTGTCCCGCAGAACGTCCCTACGCTCTTCTTCATTGGCTCAGATCAAACCCACGATGATCAGAACGCCGATCTCAATCAGTAGGAGCGCACCCGTTGCTGCGGAGATGAGACACAAATCACCTAGTGACAGGTGCATGATTTGCCTCACACTTTGCCCTAGAAGCGGCCTTACATCCTTGGCTGCAAGCAGGGCGGGATAATGGGGCCGCTTCTAGGAGGTCCTTGACGCGTTCGTCCGGCGCCAAGTGATTCTCATTCTAATCCAAATTTAAATCACGTCCAGTATTTAATTTATTTAATTTGGCTTATTGTCTTAATGCTTAATCGAGCCGCATCCGGACGATGCAGGCTGCTGATCCTGCGTGGAGCATCGTGATCGGCCATACCGTCGGCAGAAGCACTGGAACGACGGACCGGATTGCGAGCGATGGGCGCGGAGCCGCCCTGCGCACGACAACACCGCCGGATATGGCGACCACACGGCGGCGCTATTCCGTTTCGTCGCTCTGTGAATGCGCTGCCAGTGCTTTCCGCGCCTGCTGTTCGATGACCCTCACCGCCGCGTCGACGACCTGCTCGTGGGCCTCGTCGAGAGATTTGTCCCTCATCCAAGCATACACGTAGACCGCCAAAGCATCCTGCAGTGTCATCGCAGGCTCCTCTCTCGAACAGCGTCGTATGACCGTTCGGAATGATCCTGCTTTACGCACACCAAGGCAATCAGATGGAGCCTTTAAGTCGAGGTTAAGATTGATAGCAGCAATGCAATTCAAATGTTCGTCTCCGGTGGCGCTGCAAAGCGTTGCGCGAAGGCAGAACGATGTTCTCAGCAGTGGTACGGGTTGAGCTCTTGCTCGTGCAGCCTCAACGGCAAAAGGTTACACGTCAGGCCGTCGCAACCATCGTGCTTCTTGGAAATTTGTCATCGGTGGCTGTCTTGTCGTACCGACGCCTGCATCCCAACTCACCATTGCAGGTCACATGTGCGGAGAAAGGGAAACCATGCGTGTATTGTCGGTGGCACTCCTCGCGGCGGCTTCGCTCACCCAGGCCAATGCAGAGGTGAAGATGAAGGACCCCAGTCCTTCGTGCAGCTATACGATAGCGAGCGGGGAAACGTACCAGGTGCCCGCGGGCCAGACTCTTTGCTGGCGCGTCCCCCCGCCTTCCTACAGGACGTACACGCTCCTGCGTTGCGATCCGCCATTTCAGGAACTCAATCGGGTGCAACTGGGCGATGGTCGCTGCAACAAGTACGAAGAACGGCAATAGACGGCGGCCGGATGCGCATCCTCGGTGGCGGCTCGCGTCGAGCGAGGCGAAGGAGACCGTTCGCGCGGGCCTAGCTTAGCGCGGATATCTTCTGAGTGCTTCGCTTGTCTCGCCTTCAGCTCTCCGGAGCCGCGCTCGCAGCCGGCACACTTCCCAGTTGAGTCTTTCGGCCACGCTCGAACGCCGACGAAATTGCCTACTCTTGACCGGACGTCATTGTCCGACGTTCGGCGGCCGCGCCAAGCGCTTCTTTGGCCGATCGGGATTTGCCGATGACGATTTGGACTTCGCACTCCTGCGAATTGCTGCGGCCGGTTTGCCGTCGAGCCTTTGCCGCTCTTGCATTTGCTCGGCCGCGATCACGCGGGAGCGCAAATCTTCAAGCTCGGAACGACCGAAAGCCAGCTCGTCCCCACGCTGCTTTAGGACAGCGGTGCGATCACAAGTGCCCATTGACGCCCCCCAAGGCCCGACCGACCGGGAAAACCATGCAAGCGAGAAAACGCGCTGGCGAGGGTACAGTTCCTGCTTGGAAGTGCTGTCCAGGGGTCGCAGCGGCCTGCGCTGCAAAACGGCTCACCGACCCCAATGTCGCGAACGCTTAGAGGGCCAGCTTTACGGGATACGATCGATGGGTCGGGCTATCGCCAATGACGGCCCCGACCGTGGGGGCATTTGGGGTGTGGAGGCCGGGGCCGCTGGAGGTGCTTGGGCCTTTGGGAAAGGCCAAAGCCTCGAAAGACTAGGAAAAATCGGCAATCGCTTCTGTTCGCTTTCGGACATTGGTTGTACAGTTCCGCTTGCGGGGGACGGAGCCAGTTACCGATGAAGGATTATCTGGCCCAGCTTGAGAACTTCGGAACGATGCCGCTGAATGCGCCCTGATCCGCGATTTGGCAACAGATCCCGCCAAGCGCGAAGTGTTCGACCGGCTTGCGTGCCACCTCACGGTCCTGGCTGACCATGTTGAAATGGCGATGCTTGAGCGGAAGACCGGGACTGCCCCGTCGGCCTAAAAGCGTGCCGCCGCTAATCCAGCGGGCCAGGTGAGCGCGGACGCCAGCTGATTTCGTGTCTCCAGCTTTCGGAGCCGCAGATGCGGCTCAAATATAAGCACAGGAACGTTTCGACCCGCGGTGAGTCCTACAGGCGCAATCCATCCCGTATTCCTCGTGGATCGAATGATGGAAAAAGCACTCGCCTATGCCATCTCGGCGGCCCTCGTCGGCTTCGGTCTCCTGATCTTTTTCGCCGGCTTATCCTCCAGCTCGCCAGCCTTATGGACAATCGTCGCGCTGGTCCCGATCACGATCGGGATCGTGAGCGCCTTTGGTCCTGTGTGAACGGATGTGGAAATCAGGCCTTTAGGTCAGCGCGTCTGTATTTTCCGAATCGGCAACTCGTGTTCGCTCTCTCGTAGTTTCAAACTGCGGGTGATGCGCGTGAGCCATTTCGTCTCGATGCTTCTGCTTGCGACAGCCCTGGTCTTGACCTTGTGCTTCGGAGTGGCAGCCTGGCGCCTCTCAGCGGACAAAGAGGCCGACATCACCGCCGCGATTTCACATCAGGACTACGGCTGGAGGTTAAGGCCCAACAATTGACGCTCTTGATTAGGGTGACATTGCAGCGCGGCCGCGATCCGATCGGTTTTCCTGCCAATCCTCAACCCCCTTCGTCGCAAAAGAGCGGCAGATTCCGATAGAGCACCGTAGTCCCCCCGAGATGAACTGCCCGCAGCATCCGCGTAGTGTGCCCTACCCCCTGGGCACTTTGGCGATGATCGGTACAGCGCAAGACGGGCCGCCCGTTCTGATCTGCTGCAAGTGCAGACGGCCGATGACGTTCCTGGCCACGCTTCCCGCCATCCTCGATCTGCCCGCGGTACACGCCTTCCAGTGCCGCCCCTGTCTGCGCGTCGACAGCATTCCGCTGGGGTAGGCGTCGTGGAGCAGCGTGGTCCTCCCGGACAGTCCCCGTGGAGCGCGCCTTGCGGACGCATTTGTACTTGCAAGCTTGCAACGCCACCGCGCGGACACTGCGCGTTCAGTAGGTGGGTCAGTATTCTTCTAAGCCCGCCAGAACGTCGATCAGCAATCCGAGATGAAACGGATCGATAGTTATCGCGAGGCGCTATGAAGCGGTTCGTCGCTGACGAAGATGTCGCTTTCGCATTCACGCATGCGATTCAGACGGCAGCAATTTTGTGTTCTGGATCGGAGACAACGAGTCGATCTTGGGGAGATGCGGTTCAAGAGCACACTCTGCCGCGCCCTGCTCGCGCCTCAAAATGCTTGCCGGAGCGAGACAGCCGCCGCTTGGGCAGGATAGTCTCCACATCGTCATGGCCGGGCTTGTCCCGGTCATCCGCGCCTTGCCATGCAGCACAAGAACGTGGATGGCCAGGCCTTCGCCTCGCCGAAACGGCTTCGGCCGCGCAGGCGCGACGAGCCCGGGCATCACGACTTCCGATGAAGGTTCAAATGCGATTAGCCTGCCTCACTGGTGGAGAGGCAGCCGAGCCCGCGCCTCAGCTCTCCGGAGCTGACGTCGCAGCCGGCACACTCAGCGGGGCTCCGCCGACCGAAATGGGCCCTACGGGCTTGGACTCCCGAGCCAAGCGCTTCCGCATTGCCGCGGACAATCCATAGCGGGCATTCGCTCGTCGAATGGAGGACGTGACGTCCGACATCATTGCGTTTTGCAGCGAGTCGACCTTCGCGATCAGCGTGGACAGCTGCGAAGATATCTTCTTCACATCGACCCGCTCGTCCGTGATGCTCTGTCGCAGGGACAGCAGCACCATCGAATCCTGCTGCATCAGAGCTGCATTTTGCTGCAAGGCCTGATTGTTCTCCTGCAGCGATGCCGTGTGTTGCTGCTGGGCCGACTGGATCTCCTTCAAGGCGGCGACAACCGGATCCGGCTTCGGCGCGGGCGCTTCGCGGCGTGGAAGCAGCTCAGCCAGGCTGCTGACATTCAGCGGCGGCAAATCGGGCGGCAACGTATAGATGGCCGCGGCGCCGTTGATGGCCAGGGCACATACCGAGAGTGCCAAGACCGATTTCCGCCTGTAGCGCTTGATCGGTGCTGGAGCCTCCAGGGCCGGGGGCTCGTGCGCTGCTGCGGCGGCAGCAAGTGCTACCGCGTCGAGTTCTTCGGCGAAGCTTTGCGTTTCGAAGGTCGTGGTCACGTGCATTGACCCCAGTGAGCGAGCAACAGGAAGCCGCCCCTGGAACGTCCTCGCGACGAGTCCTTGTACGCAGCACCCAACTCCAACTGCCTAAAATTGTGAGCATTTCGGATTAATTTCACGTTAGCGACGCTGCTGGCCGACGGCTCAGCGACCCCGGCCGATTACGGGGTCGATGCGATGCAGGGACGAAGACAGCCGGGAAGCTACCCTGATGGGTGCAGTCGCCCCGGCCTGCGCACGCCTCGAAACGGATTTTCCGAAGCTGGCAGAATACCCGGTTTTGCCCGACGGTGTGCAATTGCTGTGTGCTGGAACTCCGGGGCCAGAGAATGCGGCATGCGCCGTTGGGCCCATCCTGATCACAGACCGACAGCTGTGTCGGCCCGGTGCAGCGATCGCGACCACCTTTTGCGCGATGCAGAAGACATTATGGCAGAAGCACTTAGCTACTGTGCATGGGGTTGTTCTCGCATTTTTGATGCGTCCTACCCCTCATCCAGCAGCTCGAACAACTCCTCCACACGCTCCAACCACGCCTCCCGCATCGGGCTGTGGTTGAGCGCGACGATCCATTGCCGATCCTTTGCCCTTCGCTCGCAGACTATAGACCTGGCTTTATCGGGCTCGAACCGCGTCTGGGCGACACATTCGTTCGTCGCTCGACCTGCGCTTTGGCATCCAGCACCTTGTCTCCAGCTCGTGCGGCTCGCCGGTGACTGATCTGATCCGAAAGACTCGAGCCTCTCCCCGACAGACCGTGTGAACCAGCACCGGTGTTTCCTTGAGCCTGTGTCGCCGGCCGGAATCTGTCTTGGGAGGACGTTGAGCCAGTGGCCAGTTGATCCTCATTGCTCGTGCCGCTCCCAATGGCGCCGATGGGCAGGCCATTTTGGGCGTGACCAGCCCCGGCATTTCTCGCGGCCTGGGCTGCCGCCCGCGACCTCGCGGGCGTGGCGGGCTGAACGTTCGGATTGGCCGGTTCGCTGTTGGTGCCCGGATTTCCGCCGGTGCCGGTATCTTTCGTCCCCATCCCCGGGGGCGCTGAGGGAGCCGCATTGCCTGCACTCGTCCCCATTCCAGAAGGTGCCGACCCGCCAGCGGTATTCGGCCCCGTTCCCATGCCCGCCCCTGCGGACCCGGCATTTGCGCCGCCTGCTTGCGCCAGGACCAACAAACATGAGCTTGCGATAATCGCGACAATGACCGGAGGAATGGCATGGGACATCGGACAATCTCCTGCGCCAAGCCCCCATTAACTATAACGGTGGAACAGGGTTCCCGCCACGAATTGGCAATTGAAAAGGCCCGGCCGGTGAGCGACCTCGGATGCGCGATCCGCGCTGGCGATGACGTCAGGCTGCTGTCGAAGGAGGACGCCAAGGCGCGGGCGCCCTCACCCCTCATCCAGCAGCTCGAACAACTCCTCCACCCGCTCGAATGGCGCATCGCGCATCGGGCTGTGATGAACGACGCGATCGCCGTCGCGTTGCAGTGACTTGCCCCGCGACTTCCGCAAGCGCCCCGGCAGGAACGTTGCAGCCGCGGCCTCAGGCCCGACATCGAGCCGGATGATGCCGCGTCGCTTGCACTCGATCCTGAGCTTCGCCGCAGCGAAGAAGTCGCGCGCGATCTTCGGCAAAGGTCCGAAGCGGCGGGAGGTTTCCTCCTCGAGATCGTCGAGATCATCCTCGCTGCTGCATCGTGCGGCGCGCGCATAGAGCTCGAGCCGCACGGGCTCGGACTGCACGTAGCTCTCGGGGAGCATGTCCCCGACCGGCAGGTTCAGGTCGGGCACCCACACCGCGGCGCGCTCCTCATCGGCCTTCTCCGAAGCCATTTTCAGGAGGTGGCTGTAGAGCACGGGCCCGAACACCTGGACATGGCCCGATTGCTGCTCCGAGAACAGGTCGCCTGCGCCCCTGAGATCGAGGTCGCGCTCGCTGATGGCAAAGCCGGCGCCCGGCCGGCTGAACTCCTCGAGCACGGCGAGCCGCTTCTCGGACTGTCCGGACTCCGTCTCGGTCAAGAGATGGGCGAAGGCGCGGATGCCGCCGCGGCCGACGCGTCCGCGCAGCTGGTGCAGCTGGGCAAGGCCGAACTTTTCCGGCCAGCACACCACGATGGTGTTGGCGCGGGGAATGTCGAGGCCGCTCTCGACGATGTTGGTCGCGAGCAGGACGTCGGCATCGCCTTCGACGAAGCTCATCATGCGATCGTCGATCTCGTCGGCGGGCAGTTTGCCGTGCAGACAGACGATGCGCAGGTCAGGCGCCACCGCTCGCACCCGCGCCAGCATGGGATCGAGATCCTGGATGCGCGGACAGATCAAAAAGCTCTGGCCGTGGCGGCGTTGCTCGCGCAGCAGCGCGGAGGCAATGGCCGCATCCGACAGCGGCGCGATCCGGGTTGCGACCGGAAGCCGGTGCACTGGCGGCGAAGCGATCACGCTGAGATCGCGGAAGCCGGCAAGGCCGGCGGCCAGCGTCCGCGGGATCGGCGTCGCGCTCATCATCAGCACATGGACGTTCTTGGCGAGGCCGGCGAGCTTTGCTTTCTCCGCCGCGCCAAAATGCTGCTCCTCGTCGATGATGACGAGACCGAGATCGTCGAACTTCACGTCCTTCCCCGTAAGCGCCTGGGTGCCGATCACGACCTTGATCCGGCCGCGGCGCAGTCCCTCCTTGGTCTCCCGCAGCTCCGCGCCCGAGGTCGCACGCGACAGGTTGCCCACCTCGATGCTGAACGGCGCGAAGCGCTTCTGGAACGTCGCGACATGCTGCCGTGCCAACACCGTCGTCGGCACCGCGATCGCCACCTGCTTGCCCGACAGCACCACCGCGGCCGCGGCCCGCAGCGCGACCTCGGTCTTGCCAAAACCGACGTCGCCGCAGATCACCCGGTCCATCGGATGACCGGATGCAAGATCGTCCAGCACGTCGTTGATCGCCTTGGCCTGGTCGATCGTCGTGAAGTAAGGGAAGCGCGCGACGAACTTCTCGTAGGTCGATCCCGGCGGCACCAGCTTTTCGCCGCGCCGCCGGCGGCGTTGGCTGATGTGCTTGGCGAGCACCTTGCCGGCGATCTGGATCTCGCGCTCGGCTTCGGTACGACGCGCCCACCATGTGCTGCCGTCCGCCTTGTCGAGCGCCAGCTTGCCGAGCTCGGTCGCGTAAGGCCACATCAAGGCGAGATCGGGCGGCGGCACCAGAACCGCGTTTTCGCCCGCGAACTTCAGGCGGATCATCTCGCGCATGGCGCCGCCGCCGGTGTTGACGGTCTGCAAGCCGTCGAGCACGGCAAGGCCGCGCTGGAGATGGACGACCACCGTACCCTGCTCGGGCACGTCGGCATGGTCGAAGGCCGCGCTCCAGGCGCGCGCCATCGGTTGCGGATGATGGGCGCGGCTGCCGAGCACGTCGGACGCCGTCACCACGACCACAGGCTTCTTTCCTGGCAAGACGAAGCCTGCATCGAGATCGGCCAGCAGCGCCGTCTCGCCGTTCCGCCCGCGCGTCGCCTCGTCCCAGTCCTCGCAGCGCGGCGTCTTGATGCCGCTCATCCGCTCCATCACGCGCAGATCGTCCTCGTGCGCGGCGATGAGGATCAGTCGCGCTCCGGCCCGGCGTGTCTCCTCGACGAAGGCCCGCAGCGCCTTCCTGGAGGACGTCAGCTTCGAAAATTCCGGAACGGGCTGGAACGACGCCGTCCGCGGCAGCATCTTCATGCCCTTGGAGAGCCGTTTCCAATCGCTCCGCCCGAGATATTCGCGCTGGCGCTCGCTGCGCGGCGCGGCCTCCTCGATCGTGTCGAGCCATCCGTCGGCGTGCGAGGGGACGCTTGCATCGGCGATCCATTTGGCACCCGCGCAATAATCGAACAGGCTCGCGCGCTTGCCGCCTTTGCCGGCAAGGCCGAGCCGCTCCGACATGGGATCGACGAGCAGCTCCCTGGTCTCGAAGATGATCCTGTGCTCATGCGGGTCGAACGCCACGATCCGTCTGATCGCATGCTGCGAATGCTCGATCCGGAACGGCCCCAGTGCGCCCGCGGGAAATATCTCGAAGGTCTGACCGTGGAACAGCGCTCCGCCTGGATAATCCGGTTCGTCGTCGAGATCGTATCCCAGAGCCGCGAGGCGAGTCTCGAGGTCCCGCTCGGAGAACGTGCCGCCCACCTTCAAGCTCAGGCTCAGGCGCGACAGGCTCGCCGGCGGCGGCAGGCGCTCCATCACCGCTTCCGCGGTCGACACCAGAAACAGGGGTTTCTTGGATCTTGCGAGGCGCCTCAGCACGGAAGCTCTGCGCCCCGCGAGCTCGTGCGACGGCTCCAGCTGATCGAACGGCAGCGTGTTCAATCGCGGAAACACCAGCACCTCGCAGGACGGGTCGAGCGCGTGAATCACGCTGCCCAGCCGCTCCGCCCTGTTCTCGCTCTCGGCGAGAAAGACGATGCCACTGCGTCCAGACTGCTTCCATTGTGCAAGCAGATGAAGGGCCATCATGCCGAGGGGCGACGAAGATGAGATCGTGGCGCGCTGCGATCCTTTGCCCTTCTTTGGCGCCTTCTTGGCCACCCCTGCCTTTTTGGAAAGCCTCACTTGAACCCGCTTCTGGTCTTGAACCGTCGCAAACTGAATGCGAGCCGCCTTCATCTCGAATCGGCAGCTCGCCGCCATGCATATGGGATTTGCCCCGCGAACGCATCCCTCGCAGGCAACGTCCGGGGACGCCATCGCGATCCCGGCAGTAGCCGGCACGAAAAAGCCCCAGCGCTTGGAGCCACGCTGGGGCGTTCGTTTAAAATGAAGCGGTTAAGCAATGACGTCTCCATAGCAGAGGTTTCGCCGCGCGCTTGTGAACTGGTTCACACGCGTACGCCAAACGACCTCAGTGCGAAGGCCTGAGGTCGCCAACCTTTATGGGGAAGGTTTTCTCGCGGCCCGGGGGCTTTTGGGGTTGGGGATGGGCCGGGAGCCAAGAATCTACGCGCGACGCGCAGAGTCGTTCCAAGCGGTCCGGCAGAAAGTCCACCGGCGCGACCTATCGGGAACGGGGTACCTCACGCTTTCCGGTTTGGGCTTGCGCAAGCGGCACGCTAGGATACCTCGTTTGACGGAGGCTCATTTGAAACCATTCATTTTCATCGGCGCCATCGCGCTGCTTGCGACGGCTCCCGCCCATGCACAAACGCTGGTCGATCCCAACAAGGTTGCTCCCGAATATCGCGAGGCAGCCGAGAAGCGCCGGGCCGAGCAGTTGCGCCAGCGTGAATGCGCGCTGAAGGCGGACCTCGAGAAGATACTGCCCAGGGATCGCACCGCCTTCCTCAACCATTGCCTGGACGCGATGGTGGCCAGGCAATAGCGGCTGGCTGACTGTTCCAACCGGTCTTCTGCCGTTGGCCGCGCGCGTTCTGCCGGCGTCCGGCCGCAAATGCATTCAAGCTTTCTTCAGATATTTCGGATCAGTTGACGATCCATTTTCAAAGTCATTGTTGTCCGCGCATGAGTTCGGTCCAGATTCAGTGCACGCGGTGCAAGAACGTGTTTCGCGATCGCGCCGGGCGGTTGCAGGACGGCTATTCCAGGCAATGTCCGAGTTGCGAAGTGGTGCTGTTCTTCACCGAGGACTCCCAACATCCCTTCATCCAGCGGGCGATGCGCGATGCGCGCAAGGTCCGCAAGGAGATGCGGGAGGCCGAGGCTGTCAGGCTCGCGGCTCTGGAGCCGCTCGCGACGCGGTCGAGGTCATTCGCTGGGCGGACGCGATCGGCGGAACGCGAGGATTAGCTCAGCTCCGCCGTCGCTTCCTCGGGAACAGGCGATCGCGGATGTAGCGCGAGGTCGGCGTCAGGCGGATGCCGCGGGGCTTCTGCCAGGCGGCGCGATCGATCTCCTTCTTGTCTCCGATCGCCAGCCTGCCCTTCGCAGACTTGGTGAGGAAGATCGCGTCGCTCATCTTGCGGCCGGAGCGCTTGTTCCTCGCCTTGACTTCCTTCCAAAGGCTGATCCTGCCGAGCTTCAGTTTGGGCAATTCCTCCTTGATCTCCCGCCGCAAGCAGTCTTTCTCCGACTCGCGCGCACGCTTGCGGCCGCCCGGGAACATCCACCGGCCGTCCGACCGGCGTCTGACCAACAATACCTTGCCGCGCCTGACGGCAACCAGCTTGGAAGACTTCGCCATTGCTGCCGTCATCGAAAACTAGAATCGAGCCAATCGTAACTTGTCTAGTGGAACAGACAAGTTCGCGGCACACCTTGATCACAGGACGCCAGCCATCGGGGGCCTGGCGTGGCACGGCCGGCAGACCGCGCCGTTCGGGGGCGAGATCAGCCCTTGCCCGCCTCCGCCCGGTCCTCGGTCCTGATCCAGGCCATCATCATTTCCCAGGCCACCGACAGGACGATCGGGCCGATGAACAGGCCGACGATGCCGTGGGCGAGCGTGCCGCCGATCACGCCGACGAAAATCACGATGGTCGGGGTGGTCAGGCCGCGTCCCATGACCAGCGGCTTCAACATGGTGTCGATGAAGCCGACGATGACGAGAAACACGGTGAGGAGCAGCGCCGTGGTGACGTCCTTGGCGGTCCAGATCCAGATGATCACCGGCAGCAGCACGAGGAAAGCACCGATCTGTACGATCGAGAGCAACAGCACGATGAAGGCGAGAAGGCCCGCGCTCGGCACAGAGGCGAGCTTGAAGCCAATGCCGGCGAGCAGCGCCTGCACGATCGCGACGCCGATCACGCCCTGCGCCACGGCGCGGATGGTCGCGCCCGCAAGCGATAGGAAATGCTCGCTCTGCTCCGGCACGATGCGAAACAGGAAGCTGCGGCCGGCGGCGACCAGCCGCGGCCCATGCGGAAACAGGAAGCCGGCCACGAACACGGAGACGAGAAACTGAAGCGTGCCCACGCCGGCATCGCCCGCGAGCGAGAGCAGCGGGCCTGCCAGCGGCTGGAGATACGGCGCCACCTCGCGCACGACCGCCCGAACGTTGTTGTAAGCTTGGTCCCAGAGATCGTAGAGCCAGGGGCCGACGAGCGGCCACGCCTTGAGCTGCTCCGGCGCCGACTGGAGCACGAGGTCGCCGGTGCCGAGCTGGTGCGCCAGCTCGCGCACGCCGTCCACCGCGCTGATGCCGAGCCAGGTCGCCGGACCAATGACGATGCCGAGCGTAATCAGGGTCAGGATCGCCGCTGCGGTCTTGGGCCGGCCGCCGAGGATCTTGGCAACCCAGCTGAACGCCGGATAGAACGCGACCGCCAGCACGCCGCTCCAGGCCAGGATCGGTACGAACGGGCGGATGATCAGGAAGGTCCAGATGATCAGCAGGGCGAGCAGGCCGAGCCGGATCACGAGCTGGATGACGTCCTCTCCCGTCAGGAGCTGACGGAGGTTTTTCACGGGCACAGCTTTCCTTGCGGCATGAACGCAACTTCCGGCGCTTGCGAGGCCCTGCCGTTATGCCAGCAACGCATCCTGCGTCAAGGCGACTGGAACTGCCCATGCTCCCGATTGGGAACAGATCGGGCCATTCCGCATTCCGAGACGATGACGCGCCCTCCCGAAGAGCCTCTTGCACGCGCAGGGACGCACCGCGGCATCCGTTACTCTCTGAGGCCAAACGCCGCGCCCGGCTTTTGGCGCTATACCTATGCGATCAGGGACAAGGTCCGCTCGGGGCGAGTGCAAGGCAGGCTGTCGCTGCTCGCCATCAGACGGGTGCAGATGCTCATCGACCGGGACATTCGAAGCGCTCGAGGCGGCTGATATGGATGGGCGGCGGATGGCCTCCCCTCCAACCCGGGCTTGGCTAATGCCCATTAACCGGATTTCCCCGCGCCAGTTTACGCTGCTGCAAACGCTGCTGACTACTGTGGATCGAGACCACCGAAACACATTCTGGGCAATGGCCAACAGCATCTGGACGATCGAACAGTTCACCTGTGCGGGTTGCGGCATGAACTACACCGCGACCAGAGAGGAGCACAGCGAGGCCCACACCGGCAGCTTCAAATGCGGCATCTGTAGCGGCGTGGTGCACGCCTGGTCCGGCAAGCATCATTTCTTCGGCTGGCAAGCCGTGAAGACGAGGCCGCCTGTGTTCGGGAGGCGCTGGGCGGGCGTCGAGTGGTAAGCCGTCCACGGCGTTCGCAGGATCGGCCGAATTGCACCGGCGCCGTTTGGACTCCGTTCACCGATCGCCGCTAAAGCATGATCCGGAAAAGTGCGAAGCGGTTTTCCGGAAAGATCATGCGTAAACAACAAGCTAAAGCGCGATGACGATTCATCCAAATCTCATTGCGCTTTAGATCAGGATGGATCCTCCGCGTCGAACCCATGGCCGATCTCAACGCCGTCCTGACCAGGCTCAACGACCGTCTGCTCCGCCTCGAGGGCGAGCTGTTCGTGCTGCGCTCGCTGGCGCGAGCGACGCTGACGGCGGGCGACGACCATGCGGCACGCATGCGCAAGCTGGTCGAGGCCGCAAAGGTCGCGCTCGACGACGAGGCCAAGCGCCCTCTCGACAGGCCGACCCGCAAATATGTCGATGCGGCAACCGCACTGGTGGAGGAGCTGCTGGTCGAGCCGACTCCGGCGCGACCGCTGTTCACGGTGATTGACGGCGGCCGGCGCGACTGAGCGATAGACGCTCGACTCCTCCAAATCGCAGGGACAAAGCCTCAGGATGGTGTCCCACGGAACGACCCGACGATTGAGACACTGCCGCCCCCAACCATGCATGAACCGGGCGCGGACCAAGACCATGCATCGGCCTCAGATCCCCCGCAACGACGCAGACCTCTAGATTGCCGTGGAATTCTCCGCGTTGAGCCGGCTGAGCCCTGCCTCGATGATCGCGATCTCCTCGTCGATCTTGCCGATCGGCAGGCTGAAATCATAGCCGGACCGGCTCTTCAGATCGACCGCGAGCCGCTGCCTGTGCATCATCAGCTCATCGAGTCCACGGCGGTTCTTCAGACGCACATAGGCGTCCACGATCTGCTCGATTGCACTCGGCATGAGATCCATCCCGGCGAAAAGGCGCGGCGGCGCGCCCACGCCGGCGGACGTCTTCGTGTCGCGGTACGCAATACAAATCCGCGACAGATTCGTCGATACACGAAGCTGGTTGAGATCGTGTTACCGCCCGATGATTTCGCGATGCATGGGCGCAAAGGCCGCCGGCGATCAGCTGAGCGATCGACTGCGCAATCCCAGAGTTCGTCGCAGCCAGCGCCCAGCGCATTGTTGATAACCCACGCAAATGCCGCGCGGGTGGTGACAGGGCATACGAACGTGTTATCGGGAGGATGACGCAGTTGCGAGACGGATCGGACACATATGCGCATTACCCTCGTCGGCTCCCGCCATTTCGGCGTGACCACCCTCAACATGTTGCGGGAGCACAGCGTCGCGGTCGTCCGGGTCGTCGTGGCCGATGCCGAAGATCGCCTCGCCGCGACTGCCAGGGCTGCCGGCATCGAGGTCGTGGTCCAGGCCAATCCGAAACTGGTGGTGGCGTCCGAGATTGCCCCGGATACCGATCTGATCATCACGGCGCACAGCCACGCCCGAATCGGCAAGGACGCGCTCGCCTCCGCCAAGTTCGGCGGGATCGGCTATCACCCCTCACTGCTGCCACGCCATCGCGGCAAGGCCGCGGTGGAATGGACCATCAAGGAAGGCGACCCGATCGCCGGCGGGACCATCTACCATCTCGCCGACCGCATGGACGCAGGCGCGATCGCCGCCCAGGACTGGTGCTTCGTCAAGAAAGGCGAGACCGCACGGGAGCTTTGGGAGCGTGCGCTGGCGCCCCTCGGGCTCAAGCTGCTCGCCGATGTGATCGACTACATCAAGGTGCACAAGGCGCTGCCCGCCAAAGTTCAGGACGAGCAGTTCGCGACCTCCGCGCCAAGCCTTTCCTGACCGAAGCCTTTCCTGAGTCGCCCTTACGTTTACTCTTAACGTGAAGCGACCTTGATTCCACTTCGGAAATTGGCACCAAGAGCGCAAATAAACCATTGTTCCCACAGGAACAATTTTGCCTTTGGCATTGCAACAAATTTCGGTCACATTTCGCCCGAATAAGCGTCAGCATATCGGACACATTCGAGGACGAATTCATGCGTTTTGGTCGCATTGCGGTGTTTTGTGCCGCCTCAGTTTTCGCCGGCACCCTCGCTGCCCCCGCCTTTGCCCAGAACCCCTATGATGGCAACTGGCAGGTCACCATCGTGACCAAGAGCGGTTCGTGCGAACCGACCGCTAGCTCCATGCTGACGGTTGCCGATGGCAAGATCACCGCACCCGGCGCTAACGTTTCCGGCACCATCGGCAGCGGGGGACTTGTGAAAGTTTCGATCAATGGTGCATATGCCAACGGTCAACTCAACGGCAACGCCGGATCGGGGAAGTGGAATGGAGCATCTGCAGGCATACCGTGCAGCGGGCGGTGGGAAGCATCGCGCCAATAAGCCAACTGAGTCTCGCGCTGGAAGCCGGCGGCTGCTGATCGCGGCCGCCGTTTTGTTTGCAGCGGGCATCGCCCACACCGAAAGCAAAGCTCAGTCAGGCCCGTTTGCGCCGATGGCAGGCACCTGGAGCGGCGGCGGTACTGTCGTCCTCGACGACGGCTCGACCGAGCGAATCCGCTGCCGGGCCAAGTACGCCCCGATCGGCCCGACCATGGAGATGTCGCTGACCTGTGCCAGCGACGCATACAAGTTTCACCTCTCCGCCAATGTCCGTGCCGAAGGCAGCGCCGTCACCGGCAGCTGGGCCGAAGCCAGCCGCAACATCTCCGGCTCGCTCGAGGGCCGCGGTGGTGGCGGAAACTTCGAGGTGGTCGCCTCGGCCGCCGGCTTCAACGCCAACATCGCGCTGAGAACGAGCGGCAACAAGCAGACCGTCACGATGCGCGCCGACAGCCAATTCCGCGGCGCCAACATCGCGATGACGCGCTGAGCCAGATCACGTTCAAGACCATCGACCCGGCGACCTCGCCGGGTTTTTTTTATGCATTCGGCACGAACGCCGTGACCTCGATCTCGACCTTGGCCCGCTCATCCACGAGACCGCCAATACAAAGCAGCGTCGAGGGCGGGAAATTGCGTCCGAGCGTTTCCTTCCATGCTGCGCCAATGCCAGCAGCGGCCGCTTCATATTCGCTGCGGCTGGTCAGGTACCAGGTCAGACGGACGATGTGCTCGGGGCCCGCGCCGGCCTCGCCCAAGAGCTTGATGATCCGCTTCAGCGCAGTCGCGACCTGCGCGGCCATGTCGGGCGCGTAGTTGCCGGCCTCGTCGCCACCGGTTTGGCCGGCCAGAACCACCCACCGGCCCGGCCCCTCAACCACGACGCCATGGGAAAAGCCACGGGGTTTCTTCCATTCGGCCGGCTGCAAGATATGCATGAGCGAGATCTCCCGATTTTTCTCGTTGTTCGCTGATGCATTAACACGCCGACCTGCATTGCTGCATCCGCAGATTTGGCCGTTGCAAACGGCAGCGACGTCGCCGATACCAGCCGTCCCTTCGGAATTTCACCCTTCCGCATCCGCCAGCAATGAGCACGACACCGTCCAAAACGATGGCTGCACTGTGGATGGCGGGCTGGCTGTCGCTGATGCTGATCATGGCGGTGGCTGGGCGCGAGACCACGCGCGAGCTGAATGTCTTTCAGATCATGGAAGTGAGGTCGCTGGTCGGCTTCCTGTTGCTCTCGCCGATCATCTACCGCGTCGGCGGCTTGAAGGTGCTCAAGACATCGCGCCTGCCACAGCATGTCGGGCGCAATTTGGTGCACTACGTCGCCCAGCTCGGCTGGTTCTTCGCGCTGACGCTGATCCCGATCGGCCAGGTGGTGGCGATCGAGTTCACCATGCCGATCTGGACGGCCCTCCTCGCGGCAAGCTTCCTGTCCGAGCGAATGACGCCATGGAAGATCACCGCCATCGTGCTCGGCCTCGTCGGGGTGATCATGATCGTGCGGCCGGCTACTGGCGAGATCAATCCGGGCCAGCTCATCGCGCTCGGGGCCGCCATGGGATTTGGCGTCTCGATGGCCCTGGTCAAATCGCTGACCCGCACCGAAAGCGCGCTCTCGATCCTGTCCTGGATGCTGGTGGTGCAATCGGTCGCAGGCTTCGTTCCGACGCTGTTCGTCTGGACGTGGCCATCGGTCTATGTCTGGGCCTGGGTCGGCGTGATCGCCATCTGCGGCACATTCTCGCACTACTGCCTCGCCAGCGCGATGCGCTACGCCGACGCGACGATCGTGGTTCCCATGGACTTCCTGCGGGTCCCACTGACCGCAACCGCCGGCTGGTTGCTGTATTCCGAGCGGCTCGACGCCTGGACCGTACTCGGTGCGGCGCTGATCCTTTTCGGCAATCTCCTGAATTTAAAGCCCGCTTCGCCGGTTCCCGCTCGCGCGCAGTGAACCTCGCGCCACCTCGCGCGACAAAACGAAGTGGCCGTGTGATTTGGGTCACGTTGGAGTGTCCCTCCATCGTGCACATTCGGCCACACAGCAGCGGGTTGGTGCAACGGACTGCCGTTTTGGTGGCGCGAAGTCGGGCACTTCGTGTAGCTTCGTTGCCGATTTGTTGCTGCCTGCAATTCGATTCTGGGGATTTCAGAATGCGCTATCTCACCCTCCTCGCTTCGCTGATGTGCATGGCCCTGTCGGTCAGTGCCGCCAAGGCTGACCGCCGCGTCGCCTTCGTGGTCGGCAACGGCTCGTACAAGAACGTCGCGCAATTGCCGAACCCGCCAATCGATGCCAAGGCGATGGCGGCGACGCTGCGCAATGTCGGCTTCGAGGTGATCGAAGGCTCCAACCTCAGCCGCGACCAGATGACGGAGAAGCTGCTCGATTTCGGCCGCAAGGCGCAGGGCTCCGACATCGCGCTGTTCTATTATGCCGGGCACGGCATCGCCGTCAGCGGCACCAACTATCTCCTGCCTGTCGATGCCGACATCAAATCGGAGATGGACGTCAAGCTGGGGGCCGCCATCAACATCGACCTGACGCTCGAGCAGACCATGGCCGATGCCAAGGTCAAGCTCGTCTTCCTCGATGCCTGCCGCGACAATCCATTCGCCGCCAAGATCAAGTCGAACTCGGCGACCCGCAGCGTCAACGTCCAGAGCGGTTTGGCCGAGATGAAGTCCGGCGAAGGCACGCTGATCGCGTTCGCGACCGGCCCGGGCCAGACCGCGCTCGACGGCCAGGAGGGCAACAACAGCCCGTTCACCCGTGCACTGATCGACAACATCACCAAGCCCGGCGTCGAGATCCAGCAGGCGATGACGGCGGTGCGCGCCCAGGTCAATGAAGAGACCCGCAAGAGCCAGCTGCCCTGGGGCCACACCAACCTGACCGGCTCGGTCTATCTCAACCAAGCCCCGACGACCCAGGTCGCCAACGCGGCCCCGACCGCTTCCGCGGTCGTGCCGGCGGCGGCCGGGAGCTCGGACGGTGTCGAGCTCGAATATTGGCGCTCGGTGAAGGAGTCCAACAAGCCGGAGGAGCTCAACGCCTATCTCTCCGCCTATCCGAACGGTCAGTTCAAGGCGCTGGCGCTGGCACGGCTCGCGGCGATCAAGAGCGGACCCTCGACCGCGACCCGTACGCTCAACGCCGGCGTCGATCCTGCGACCTTCACCGACGAGGCCACCCAGCTCACCGAGGACCAGATCGGCCTCGACAAGGCCCAGCGCCGCGACGTGCAGCGCCGCCTCACCGGCCTCGGCTTCGACACCAAGCAGACCGGCGTGTTCAGCGACGAGACCCGTGCGGTCATCAAGCGCTGGCAGGCAGCGCGCGGCTATCCATCGTCCGGCTACCTCAACAAGCACCAGCACAAGGCCCTGCTCTCGGAGGTCGTGGCCGCTCCGCCCGTTGCGAGCGACAACGGCCAGAAGGCGGCCCGGCGCGCCAGCGCTCCGCCTCCCAGCAGCGCGCCGGCGCCGGCCCCTCAACGCAGCAGCCCCGGCGATGCTGCCGGTGCCGCCTTCGTCGGCGGTGTCGTCGGCGGCATGATGGGCGGCATGTTCCGCCACTGAAACGAAGCCAAATTGACAACACAAAAGCCCGGCTCGCGCCGGGCTTTTCGTTGGCACGACGGCGTCGCAGCATGCTCCGTCATTGCTGTGCATGTTCAATAATTCGCTGATTGGATCGCTCCAGCGGAGGAACGATCCGATGCGAGACAACAGCTATGACCGAACGGTTGAACGCAACTATCTGCAGAAGTGGCGTTTTCTGATTTCGGAGTATGAGGCGGTGAAGGCTGGCCGATCGCCGCTGTTCAAGCGGGTCGGCGACTTCTACCGGCACCACGGGACCTGCTCGCAGACGTTCCGCAAGTATTACAATCGCTATCTGCAGAGCGGCGAGGACGCGGATCTGCTGCCGCGGCGGCGCGGCCCGAAGTGGCGGGAACGGCGCGAGCCGGAAGGGATCGAGGCGGAGATCGTCGCCCATCGCAAGCGGGGGATGAACCGTTATGAGATTCATGCCGTCTTGCGCGAAACGCGCGACACGGTACCTTCGCCGATCACGATCTACCGGGTGCTGAAGCGCCACCGCCTGAACCGCCGCACGCCGGCGATGCGCGAGGAGAAACGCCGTATTATCAAGGACAAGCTCGGGGAGCTGGGCCACGTCGATCTGCATCAATTGCCGCGCGATATGTTCCTCGCGCCACCCCCGGTCACGGCCTACATCATCAGCCTGATCGACAGCTGCTCGCGTCTGGCCTGGGCCGAGGTCCTGACATCCAAGAAGGCGCTGCCGGTCATGTTCAAGACCCTGAAGATGATCAACACCCTCAACGTCACCTATGGGCTCGTCTTCCAGGAAATCCTGTCCGACAACGGCGCCGAGTTCGCCGCCCGCACCAAGCCGGCCGAGCATCCATTCGAGGCCATGCTGCTCGAGCTCGGCATCAAGCACCGCTACACCAGGCCCTATCGGCCGCAGACCAACGGCAAGGTCGAACGCTTCTGGCGTACCCTCGATGACGACGTCATCGACGGCGCGACCTTCGACAACCTGGACCACTTCGCCAATGAACTGTTCGAGTACCTCGTCTACTACAACAACCACAGACCCCATCAGGCCTTGGCAGGACAAACTCCCAAGGCTTTCGCCTTCCAAGACCACCGCGATCCAATCAGCGAATTATTGAACATCGACAATTGCGAGGAGCCCTTGCGACGAAGCAATCCAGGCTGTCAACCGTGGAAAGATTCTGGATTGCGTCGCTGCGCTCGACGACGATGTTGGCTACGACTTCCCCGCCGCTTTCCGCAGCGCCTCGTTGATACGGTCCTGCCAGCCGGGACCGCCCTCCTGGAAGAACTCCAGCACGTCCTGGTCAATGCGGAGCGTGACCTGCTCCTTGATGCCGGGAACGGCGTTTTGCTTGGGCGGCGCCGCGGCGACCTTCGCCGTCACCTTCTTGAACGCCGCCTCGGCCTCCGTTCTGGCATCGCCAAGCGTACGCGGCCGCCTCGGTTGATCTGCCATGTCCTAGATTCCCTCGAATAGAGCCGTCGAAAGATAGCGCTCGGAGAAGGACGGTACGATCGCCAGGATCGTCTTTCCCGCAGCTTCGGGGCGTTTGCCGATCTGCAGCGCGGCCGCGATCGCCGCGCCCGAGGAGATGCCGCCCGGAATGCCCTCATGCCGCGCCAGCGCGCGCGTAGTCTCGATCGCCGTCGTCGAGTTGATCTTCACGATCTCGTCAATCACGGAACGATCGAGGATGTCGGGGACGAAGCCGGCGCCAATCCCTTGGATCTTGTGCGGGGTATGCTGTCCCCCCGACAGCACCGGGCTCTCCTCCGGCTCGACCGCCACCACACGCAGCGAGGTCTTGCGCGGCTTGAGCACCTGGCCGACGCCGGTGATCGTGCCGCCGGTGCCGACGCCGGCCACGAAGAAATCAATGTTGCCGCCGGTGTCGTTCCAGATCTCCTCCGCGGTGGTGCGGCGGTGCACTTCGGGATTGGCGAGGTTCTTGAACTGCTGCGGCATCACCGAGTTCGGCGTCGTCTTCAACAGCTCCTCGGCGGCCGCTATCGCGCCCTTCATTCCTTGCGCTGCCGGCGTCAGCACCAGCTCGGCGCCGAGAAAAGCCAGCATCTTGCGTCGCTCGATCGACATCGATTCCGGCATCACCAGCTTCAGGCGGTAGCCGCGCGAAGCCGCCACGAATGCGAGCGCAATGCCGGTATTGCCGGAGGTCGGCTCGATCAGCACGGTGTCGGGCTTGACGATGCCCGCCTTCTCCATGGCGATGATCATGGCCGCGCCGATGCGGTCCTTCACGCTTGCCGCGGGATTGAAATATTCAAGTTTTGCCAAAATGGTCGCGTTCACGTCGTGCATGCGCGGCAGTCGCTGCAAGCGCACGATGGGCGTGTTGCCGAAGGCATCGACGATCGAGTCATAGATCCGGCCGCGGCCGGGTTGGTGCGCTGCACCCGTGGTGGACGATGCGTCCATGATGAACTCCTATGGCGACGATCTGTGCTTCTGTCGCGACCATTCTGGCAGTTACAGACAGCTTGCGGCGACACGCAAGCGACAATGCGGCACATGCTAAATACGCTGCATCGCAAAATCACGTGAGCGGCAGCGATCAGAAAACCAACGCATTTGTGTTGCGATCTCGTCAACTGGTTCTGCTTATGTTAGACTTACGTCTCAAAGCAGGGAGGTCACCGCGATGTCAGCAGTTGCTGAAGTGTTGTCGACCGTCGCGACCAACCGCGATCCGCGTTGCAGCGAATTGCCCACCTGCCCTGTCTGCGCCGACTCCATGGTCGCCGCCGAAGCATCCGCCTACGTGTCGGACCACGTGATCAGCTATCTCTGGACCTGCGATAATTGCGGCTACGGCTTCGTGACCAAGCACGCCGTGAAGCATCGCTTCACTTGCAACTGATCTAGCGTGGGGCGATGTCGCCCCTCGCCCAGTCCTCGCGCGTGCGCTGATAGAATTCGTCGAACTTTCCGTGTGCGATCGCGTCCCTGACGCCCCGCATCAGGGACTGGTAGTAAGCGACATTGATTTCGGACAGCAGCATCGCCCCCAGCGTTTCGCCCGCCTTGACGAGATGGTGCAGGTAGGCGCGCGCGCAGTTGCGCGTCGACGGCCATGAGCTCTCTTCATCGAGCGGGCGCGGATCGTCGGCGTGGCGTGCATTGCGCAGATTCACCTGGCCGAAGCGCGTGAACGCGACGCCGTGCCGGCCATTGCGGGTCGGCATCACGCAATCGAACATGTCGATGCCGCGCTTCACCGCTTCGAGGATGTCGTCGGGCGTGCCGACGCCCATCAGGTAGCGCGGCCGCTCTCTCGGCAGCAGCGGTGCGGTCTCGTCGATCATCGCCAGCATGACCGCCTGCGGCTCGCCGACGGCAAGACCGCCGATCGCATAGCCGTGGAAGCCGACTGCGACCAGGCCTCTGGCGCTCGCGTGGCGAAGCTGCGGCACGTCGCCGCCCTGCACGATGCCGAACAGCATGTAGCCTGCGGGCGCGCTCTCGAAGGCGCGCTTGCTTCTTTCCGCCCAGCGCAACGACAATTGCATGGCGCGCTCGATGTCCGCGTGCTCGGCCGGCAGCCGCACGCATTCATCCATCTGCATGGCGATATCGGAGCCGAGCAAACGCTGCACCTCGATCGAGCGCTCCGGCGACAGCTCGACCTTGGCACCGTCAATATGCGAGCGGAACGTGACGGCGTTCTCGCTGACTTTGCGCAGATCCGACAACGACATCACCTGGAAGCCGCCGGAATCGGTCAGCATCGGACCGTTCCAGCCGGTGAACCGCTGCAGACCGCCGAGCGCCGCGATCCGCTCGGCGCTCGGACGCAGCATCAGATGGTAAGTGTTGCCGAGCACGATATCGGCGCCGGCATCGCGCACCTCGCGCCAGTGCATGCCCTTCATGGCACCGGCGGTGCCGACCGGCATGAAGGCCGGGGTCCGCACCACGCCGTGCGGCGTGGTCAGCCGCCCGGTGCGCGCGGCGCCATCGGTGGCGAGCAACTCAAAGTGATTGGGTACGTCATCGTCGGGATTCATGGCGGTGCTTATTGCTTGTCGGAGGGAGCCGATCAACCCGCAAGGCCGCGCTCGGGGCCCGTTTGTGCTTCAGACCGGGACAGCAAGCAGCGCGAGGATATTGCTTGTCCCTCTTGTCGAACAAAACGATACAGTATAGTTTCGTCATGGGGGCTGGACGAGATGCCGCGGTGAATTTTGCCGGCGGCGCTAGATGCGTGATCGCCAGCCACCGACAATGCCGTATCCTTCGTGTTCGACCGACGCATCCGTCTCCTCGCGTGACCGGATCAGGCAGACAGGTGTCAGCCTGGTCGAATTGCTGGTCCTTATGTGCAGCCTTGCGCTCGGCGCCTGCACCTCCCTGCCGCGTACGCCCTACACGGCCGCTGAAGCCAGCGTCTCGCGCGTGCTGGATATCGACGGCCTCAGGCGCTACGCCGACGAGCCCATCACGAAATTCAGCTTTGAGAAGGGCACCAGCGCCACGACGAAAACCTATCTGGCGCTCTCCGGCGGCGGCGCCGATGGCGCCTATGGCGTCGGGGTGCTCAACGGCTGGACCGCGGCCAAGACCCGCCCCACCTTCTCGGTCGTCTCGGGCGTCAGCACCGGCGGCCTGATCGCGCCCTTCGCGTTTCTCGGCCCGCAATATGACGACACGCTGAAGGAGGTCTACACCAGCGGCATTGCGGAGAGCCTCCTGAACGATCCCAGCATCATGCGCGTGCTGTTCGGATCCGGCCTGTTCGGCAACACAAGGCTGCGCGAGCTCGTCGCGCGCTATGTAGGTCCGGAAATCATGGCGCAGGTCGCGCGCGAGCACGCGAACGGCCGGAAGCTACTGGTGGTGACGACCGATCTCGACACCCAGCGGACCGCGATCTGGGACATGGGCAAGATCGCCGCTGTTGGAACGCCCGAGGCCCTGAAACTGTTTCGCGACGTGATGGCGGCTTCCGCCAGCATTCCCCTGGTGTTTCCGCCGATCATGATCGATGCCGAAGGCCAGGGCCGCCGGTTTCAGGAGATGCATGTCGACGGCGGCGTGACGGCGCCGGTGCTCACCTTGCCGGAAGCCCTGTTGTTCCAGAGCAGCCGCCTGCCCGGCAATGCAAACATGGACATCTACATCCTCGTCAACAAGAAGATCGAACGCAACTTCGAGCTCGTCTCCAACGGCACCATCGACGTTGCCTCACGGAGCCTGTCGGCGATCACCCAATCGCAGACGCGGTCGATCATCTTCTCGACTTACGATTTCGCCAAGCGCAACCGACTGGGCTTCCATCTCTCCTACATCGCGCGCGATTACCCGGCGCCGCCGTCGGAAGGATTCGATACCGTCTATATGCGGGCGCTGTATGAGTACGGATACGAGAAGGCCGCATCCGGGCGGGCCTGGACCTCGACGCTTCCGTAAGCCGGCACGACGGAACGGGGGCGGATCGAGACCGTTGACGATACGGCCAATTCGGCCAGATTCGCGATGACGCCTCGATTGCTGCGCGTTATAGAGCAAAGACGACTGTCAGAAACGCGCAGGAATCATTGGGCATGGGATTGACTGCGACCAGGACGAGACCGGCAGCGCCACGGCGCGAGGTGCCGAAATCGCGCGGCGGCCGGCCGACGAAGTCAGCCGCGATCGAGCGCGATCAGCGGCTGATCGAGGTCGCCACCCGCCTGTTCCTGGACCGCGGCTTCGATGCGACCTCACTCGACGCGGTCGCGGAAGCCGCGCGGGTGAGCAAGCCCACGGTCTATTCCCGCTATGGCGACAAGCGCGGGCTGTTTGCGGCCGTGCTGAGGCGCGAGATCGCGCGCTGGCTCGCGCCGCTCTCGGCGGCGGCGGAGACACAGCTCTCCAGCGCCTCGAACATCTCGGTCGAGCAGCGGCTGGTCGAGATCGGGCGCGAGATGCTGACCTTCACCTGCGGTCCCGACGCCGTCGCCTTCAGCCGCATGATGACGTCGCAGGCCATCAACTTCCCCGACGTCGCCAAGCTCGGCAAGGAGGAAGGCTGGCTCAAGGCCGTCGCCACCACCGCGCGCTTCTTCGACCATCTGGTGGCGCAAGGTGCGCTCGATGTCGAAGACACCACCATTGCAGCCGAGGTATTCCTCGACGTCGTCGTCGGTCACACCCACCGCATGGCGACGTTCGGGACGGCGCTGGAGCTGAAGGCCGCCGAAAAGCGCATGCGCGCGGCGATCAAGCTGTTCCTGGCCGGCGCGCTGGGGCCCCCCGACCGCGTCCAGGACGCCCCCAAAGTCACGCCACGGCGCCGCTCCTCCCGCTGACAATTCCGTGAGCTTGCGATCTTTCCCCAAAGGGGACCGCGCGGCAGCGTTGACCAAAATAAAACGATACGGTATGGTTTAGTTATAAGCCGGGTACGGATCGCTTTTTCACCAGCCCCAAAGAGGTCCGGACCGCTTCGATCGTCACGGCGGGTATAGCCCGCCGCGGCGCTCCGCGGCCGGCCGATGCCCAAGGCCGGCCGCGAATTCTTTACGATCATCCGGCACACTCGCTGGCCGAGGGTTTCGAGCATGACGACAGCCAAACGATGGACCTCGCAACTGCTTGCGATCGCCTTGCCCGCGCTGCTCATCACCGCGCCGGCGCAGGCAATCGTGACTGCGGGCACGCCGACCGCGCTTCACAGCGAGACAGATGGTGATGCTGAAGCGGACCGCCAGGCGGTCAGCCGCGAAATAGAACGATTCCGCAGCTCGTCGATCACGATCAGCCAGGCCATGGCGATCGCGGAAGCCCGCCATGCCGGCGCCACGACGGCGGATGTGAGCTTCGACGGCGCCTCGGGCGTGCCGGTCTACCGCGTCAAGACCCTGCACAACGACCGAATCTGGCGCCACACCATCAATGCTGCGACGGGCGAGCTGGTCGGCGGGGAGGCCGCCCTCCCCCTCACTGAGCTCGACCACGAGGACCGCAGCAATCTCGCCGCGCTCGGTGCGATCAGGCACCGCCTCGCCGACGCCGTACGCGTCGCCGAGCGCGCAGCCTCGGGCAAGGCCATCAGCGGCGGCTTGGTGCGCGAACGCGGCCGGCTCAATTTTGCGATCGTCGTGATCAGCGGCGACGACCTCAAGGAGGTCATCCTGGAGCCGCCGGCTGCCCGGGCCAAATAGCGACAGGTCCCCGCGCTGCCACGTTCCCGCCGAAAACCCATTGACGGACGCAAGACTCTCCCGCATAAGTCGCCGCCATGTTCACGATCACCAAACGCACGACCAAAACCACCACGGCCTCAGGGGCCCGGGGAGGCGTGCGCACGTAGGTCGTCGACTTAAACGCATCAGCTCTACGGCAAGCCCCGCCCTCGATGGTCCGGGGCTTTTTTGTTGTCTAATTCGCAAATTCAACGGAGGACAAAGTGAGTAACGATCCCGTCGTCGCGATTGTCGGCGTCACCGGTGCGGTGGGCGCCGAATTCATCGCCGCCATGGACAAGCGCGGCTTTCGCATCAGTAAGCTCAAGGCGCTGGCGAGCGCCCGCTCCGCCGGCAAGACGGTGTCGTTCCGCGGCCAGAACGTCGTCATCGAGGAACTGACCGAGCGGTCTTTCGAAGGTGTCGATATCGCCCTGTTCTCCGCCGGCGGCAGCATCTCCAGGAAGTATGCGCCGATCGCGGTCAAGTCGGGCGCGGTCGTGGTCGACAATTCCTCCGCCTTCCGCATGGACCCGAACGTGCCGCTGGTGATTCCCGAGATCAACGCGAACCGCATCCGCGATCACAAGGGCATCATTGCGAACCCGAACTGCGCCGCGATCACCGCGCTGGTGCCGCTGTGGCCGATCCATCAGAAGAACCGGATCAAGCGCGTGATCATCTCGACCTATCAGGCGGCCTCCGGCGCCGGCGCCGCCGCGATGGAGGAGCTCGTCGAGTCCACCCGCGCCAATCTCAACGGGCAGGTCTATACGCCCAAGGTGATGCCGCACCCCTACGCCTTCAATCTCTTCAATCACAACACGGCCGTCGATCCCGAGACCGGCTACAACGACGAAGAGACCAAAGTCATCAAGGAGACCCGCAAGATCTTCGAGGACGACAGCATCGCCGTCGGCGTCACCTGCGTGCGCGTACCGGTGCTGCGCGCCCATTGCGAGGCCATCACCTTCGAATGCGAGCAGCCGATCACCGAAGACCAGGTCCGCGCCATCATGGCGCAGGCGCCCGGAGTGAAGGTCGTCGACGACCGCGCCAAGAACTACTTCCCGATGCCGATCGACGCCTCGGGCCAGGACGACGTGCTGGTCGGCCGCATCCGCAAGGACCTCAGCGACGCTAGCGGGCATTCGATCTCGATGTTCGTGGCGGCGGACCAGCTGCTCAAGGGCGCGGCGCTGAACGCGGTGCAGATCGCGGAGCTCTTGCCGCAGCGGGTGATGGCGTAACGGAGCACGCCCGTCGATCCGTCATCCTGAGGTGCGAACCATGCCGCGCCAGGCGCTGCATGGTGAGCCTCGATGAGCGGCCGAGATGCAGCAGCCGGGCCGTCGCCCTTCGAGGCTCGCCGAAGAGCCGAGCACCTCGGGGTGACGGCGATGGGTTTGCGTTGGTCGCCTACGGCACCGACGGAAACAGCAAACACGCATCCCCGTACGAATAAAACCGGTAACCATTCGCGATCGCATGCGCATAGGCCTGCTTCATGGTCTCCAACCCCGAAAACGCCGACACCAGCATAAACAGTGTCGACTTCGGCAGGTGAAAATTGGTCATCAGGACATCGACGGCGCGGAAGTGATAACCCGGCGTGATGAAGATCGAGGTCTCGGCCGCGAACGGTTGGATCATGCCGTCCTCGCTCGCCGCGCTTTCGAGCAGACGCAATGACGTCGTGCCGACCGCGACGATCCGCCTGCCATTTTTCCGCGCGCTGTTGAGCCGCTCCGCGACCTCGGCCGAGATGGTGCCCCACTCGGCGTGCATCTTGTGGCCCTCGGTGTCCTCGGCCTTGACCGGCAGGAAGGTCCCTGCCCCGACATGCAGCGTCACGCGGTTGATCCCGATGTCGCGCGCGCGCAGCGCCTGCTCCAGCGCGGGCGTGAAATGCAGACCCGCGGTCGGCGCTGCAACTGCGCCCTCGTTGGCCGCGAACATGGTCTGGTAATCCGCAAAATCCTGGTCGTCAGGCGTGCGCTTGGAAGCGATGTAGGGTGGTAGCGGCGGGCTGCCGAGATCGGCGATGGCCTGGTCGAGTGCCGGGCCGTGGAATGAGAACGACAGCGTCACCTCACCTTCTGCCCCCTTGGCCTCGACGTCGGCGTCGAGGTGGCCGAGCAGGCAGACCTTGCCTTCATTACCGAAGCGGATGCGATCGCCGGCAACAAGCTTCTTTGCCGGCTTCACCAGCGCCTGCCAGCGCGAGCCGTCGACGCGCTTGATCAGCGTCGCTTCGATCTTCGGCTCCGTCTCGCGGCCGATGCGGCGGCCCTTCAGCTGCGCCGCGATCACCTTGGTGTCGTTGACGACGAGCTGGTCGCCGGGCTTAAGCCATTGCGGCAGGTCAGAGATGGTCTGGTCGCGCAACGCGCCGTTCTCCACGACCAGCATCTTCGCGGAGTCGCGCGGACTCGCCGGACGCAATGCGATGCGCTCGGCGGGCAGGTCGAAATCGAAGAGATCGGTGCGCATGTGCGGGCCTAGCGCGACACAGCCAGCCCTCATGGTGAGGAGGCGCGTAGCGCCGTCTCGAACCATGAAGGCCGAACTGCAGCAGCGGAGCCTTCATCCTTCGAGACGCGCGTTCCGCGCTCCTCAGGATGAGGGTCGCGTGCTTACTCCTTGTCCGCGGCCATCCGCGCCTTGACGATCTTGTCAGGATTCATCACGGGCTCGCCGCGCTTGATCTTGTCGACGTTCTCCATGCCCTCGGTGACCTTGCCCCAGACCGTGTACTGGTTGTCGAGGAAGCGGGCATCGTCGAAGCAGATGAAGAACTGGCTGTCGCCGGAATCGGGATTGGCGGCGCGGGCCATCGAGGCGGTGCCGCGCACATGCGGCTCCTTGTTGAACTCGGCTTTCAGCTTCTTGCCGGAGCCGCCGGTGCCGGTGCCATGCGGACAGCCGGTCTGGGCCATGAAGCCCTCGATCACGCGGTGAAACACGATGCCGTCATAGAAGCCCTCGCGCACGAGCTCCTTGATGCGCGCGACGTGGTTCGGCGCGAGGTCGGGCCGCATCTCGATGGTGACGGGACCCTGCGTTGTCTCGAGGATCAGGGTGTTTTCGGTGACGCTCATGCTCGTCTCTCTTGTGTTGGAGGTGAAGTCTTCCGGTTGCGGAACTGGATCGCGAATGGACGTCCCGCCGCGGCGCCGGCCATTGCATCGGTAAATGGCACCGGCGTGCAGCGTTGCAACGCCTCCATCACCGCGATCCGGTATTGCAGCCGGTCGTTGTCGGAGGCCTCCGCGGATTCATAGGTAATCCTCGGATGGCCCAGAATGTTTCCGGCCCGGTTAAAGCTCACGACGACGGTGATGTCGAGGGGGCGCGCCTTGGCCGGCGACGGCGGTCTCCAGCAGGTACGCAAGTGCCGGAAGATGTCCTGGATGGTGTTGACCTGCGCGTCCTCCGCGGCCGCACGGGGAACGCCGAGCAGCAGCATCGCGGCAACCAGCAGGAGCTTGCCACCGCGGCGCGCCATGGCCGCTCCTACTTGATGTCGGAGGCGACCTGCACCTTCACCATCTTGTCGGGATCGGTGACGGTGCCGCCGGGCGAGCCGGGGGGCGCCTTCTTCAGCTTGTCGACGACGTCCATGCCCTGCACGACCTCGCCGATCACCGTGTACTGGCCGTCGAGGCTGCCGCCGTCGGCGAACATGATGAAGAACTGCGAGTTGGCGCTGTCGACGCTGTCGCCGCGCCGGGCCATGCCGACGATGCCGCGGGCAAAATGCACCTTGGAGAATTCCTGCTTCAGGTTCGGATATTTCGAGCCGCCGGTGCCGTTGCCGTTCTGGCCGTCGCCCGTCTGCGCCATGAAGCCGTCCATGACACGGTGGAACGGCACGTTGTTGTAGAAGCCCTCGCGCGCGAGCTGCTTGATGCGCTCGGCATGCTGCGGCGCGATGTCGGTCCTGAGCTTGATGACGATGCGGCCTTTGGTGCTGTCGATGACGATGGCATTGGCCTTGTCGAGGTTTGCCGGCAATTGCTGCGCCACCGCCGGCACCGCGAACACAAGCGCGGCAAGAACTGCGAAAATTCGGATCATGACAACTCCGGTCAGGATGAGAAAGGAAGCGGGCCGTTAACCGGCGAATTTGGCCTTGAGCTGTGCCGCGACCTGCGGCGGGACGAAGGCCGAGACATCCCCGCCCATGCCGGCGATCTGGCGCACCAAAGTGGCGGTGATCGGGCGGACCATGGGAGAGGCCGGCAGGAAGACCGTATGCACTTCAGGCGCCATGGCCTCGTTCATGCCGGCGAGCTGCATCTCGTAATCGAGATCGGTGCCGTCGCGCAGGCCCCGGATCATGATGATCGCGCCGTGCTTGCGCGCCGCGGTCACCGACAGATCGTCAAACGTCGTCGCCTCGAGCACGCAGCCGGCCTGGGCCGCGATTGGCCCGCAGACGTCATGGAGCATCTTCAGCCGCTCCTCGGTGGAGAACAGCGGTTTCTTGCCTGGGTGCACGCCGATCGCGACCACCAGCCGGTCGCACAGCGAGACGCTGTGCCGGACCACGTCCAGATGGCCGTTGGTGATGGGGTCGAAGGAACCTGGGTAGAAGGCAATGCGCGACATGGCCCCGTCCTACCGCGCCCGGCCCGGCCCGGCAAGCCGGGCAGGTTCCTTGTCCGTTTCCGGACCTTTTACACGGAAAATGTCTCGCCGGACGTCGGCAATGGCCGTTTTGTTTCGTCCTCGGGCAGCGACGAAACAAAACGGAGCGCGAACGAAACCATTTCCAGCCTCCGCGAAGACGTCCGGAAACTGGCCATGGTTACTAATCCAGCCAACGAATGACGGGCCGCACACTGGGCGAGGCGGCCGCATCACAGGGGACCGTCAATGATCAAGACCATTTCAGCGATCGCAGTCTCTGCGTGTGTTGCCGCAGCCCTCACCCTCCTGCCCGGCTTTGCCCCGACCGTCGAAGCCAGCGTGCCGCAGCCGCTGGCCAAGAGCGACCGGCTCGACATCCGCACCATCGGCCGCGACTGCTCACAGCAGGCCTGGCCGAATTTCGAGGCGTCCTGCCTGCGCCGCGCCGGCAGCAAGGCCAGTGTCCGCGAGGCCCGCCTCGTGACAGCCGACCGCACCCCGTAGTCGGACCTGTAAGTTTCGCGTCAGGAAGCCCCCTCAAGATAAACCCCGTGGATATTTGCGACGTCTCGTCGCAAACTGCATCGTGCTCGCCCCCATCGGAATGACCCGACGGGCGCGTTTCCATCGGGGGAGTTGCCGTTGTCCAGTACGCCCGCAGTCGCCTCCGGCCATCGCCCCGACGCGCTGCCGCTTGCCATGACCATGGGCGCCCTTGGGGTGGTCTACGGCGATATCGGCACCAGTCCCCTCTACGCCCTGAAGGAAGCCGCCAAGGCGGCTGCTCATGGAGGCACGCTGAGTCAGGACGCTGTCCTGGGGGTTGCCTCGCTGATCCTTTGGGCGTTGCTGCTGATCATCTCGCTGAAATACGCGCTGCTGATCCTGCGCGCGGATAACCGCGGCGAAGGGGGCATCGTCGCGCTGCTGGCACTGCTGCATGCCCGCCACGCCCAGCCAGGCACATGGCGCGCCCATCTCCTGGTGGTCGGCCTCATCGGCGCCGCCCTGCTCTATGGCGACGGCGCGATCACGCCGGCGATCTCGGT
Organism: Bradyrhizobium vignae; assembly: GCF_900324035.1. Classification (NCBI taxonomy): domain Bacteria; kingdom Pseudomonadati; phylum Pseudomonadota; class Alphaproteobacteria; order Hyphomicrobiales; family Nitrobacteraceae; genus Bradyrhizobium; species Bradyrhizobium vignae. The sequence continues at coordinate 4,029,711 of NZ_LS398110.1, read as the reverse complement.
GCTCAGCGCCATCGAAGGCCTCAAGGTCGACGCCCCCTCGCTGGCACCGGCCGTGGTGCCCGTGACCGTCGCCATCCTGATCGGGCTGTTCATGATGCAGAAGCAGGGCACCGGCTTCATCGGCCGCATCTTCGGCCCTGTGATGCTGGCCTGGTTCGTCGTGCTTGCCGCGCTTGGCATCCACGGCATCGTCAAGGCGCCGGCGGTGCTGGCGGCGCTCAGCCCGCTCTATGCCTTCGACTTCCTGATCCACCAGGATTTTCACGTCTCCTTCGGAATTCTCGGCGCCGCCTTCCTCGCGGTCACCGGCGGCGAAGCCATGTATGCCGACATGGGGCATTTCGGGCGCTTCCCGATCCGGCTCGCCTGGTTCGCGGTCTGCCTGCCGGCGCTGGTGCTGAATTATTTCGGCCAGGCAGCGCTTCTGATCACCGATCCCGCCATGATCGAGAATCCGTTCTTCCAGCTCTGCCCCGACGCCCTGCACTATGTGCTGGTCGCCTTCTCGGCGGTCGCGACCGTGATCGCCTCGCAGGCGATCATCTCCGGCGTGTTTTCGCTGACACAGCAGTCGATCCAGCTCGGTTTCCTGCCGCGCATGCAGATCCGCCACACCACGAGCGCTGCGATCGGCCAGATCTACGTGCCGCTGGTCAATTGGCTGCTTGCTGCCGCAACGCTCGGGGCGGTGCTGAGCTTCGGCAGCTCGGACGCGCTCGCCGGCGCCTATGGCATCGCAGTGTCGCTGCTGATGGCGATCACCACGTTGCTCGCGGCGCTGGTGGCGATCCAGTGGGGCTATTCGCCCTGGCTGGTGGTTGCCGTGAACGGCGCCTTCTTCGTGATCGACGTGATCTTCTTCTCGGCCAACTCGATCAAGCTGTTCGAGGGCGGCTGGTTTCCGTTGCTGCTCGCGGCCCTCGTTGCGTTCCTGATGCTGACCTGGCGCGGCGGCGTGAAGCTGGTCGAGGCGGCGCGGGCGCGGCTGCGCCAACCCGAGGAGGACCTGATCGAGACCGTCGTGAACCAGTGCAGGGCGAGGCTGCCCGGGACCGCGGTGTTTTTGGCCTCCGCGCCGCGCGGCGTGCCGCTGGCGCTGACCCAGTTCGTCAAGCACAATCGCGTGCTGCACGAACGCGTGCTGCTGGTCACCGTGCTGATCGAGGAATCGCCGCACATTCCCGACGAGGAACGCGCCGAGGTGCTCGAGATCATCCCGGGCATCACCCGCGTGATCCTGCATTACGGCTTCATGCAGAACCCGACGATCTATGAAGGACTGAAGCTCATCTGCCGCCTGGGCAAGCTGCCCGGCATCGACCTCTCCGACATCACCTACTACGTTGGCCGCGAGACCATCATCCCGCGCGAGGACGTCCCGGGAATGTGGGTCTGGCGCGAAGGCGTGTTTGCCTTCCTCCAGCGCAACGCCGAACGCTCCGCCGCGTTCTTCGGCGTGCCGACCAAGCAGGTGGTGGAGTTCGGGACGGAGCTGGAGATTTAGCGGAAGCGCGTAGCCCGAGTGGAGCGGCAAGCGCAATCCGGGTTTCTCGACAAGCGTGAGAGCCCCGGATTGCTGCATGAGGCAGGTGCGAAAATGTCCAGCGATCCGCCTCTGCAGTTGAAACCTCGGCTGACAATCTCGTTCGATCAGGTGCAGTCGATCATCGGTCGGATCTTTCCGCAGGCCTCGGTGCTGGACGTCGCCGAACTGCATGGCAGGGAGATCGGTACCGTCCTGGAGATCATGGCGGCGGATTCGCCTGCTTGCGTCCTCAAGGCCTACCCTGCATCGCTGCAGTGGAAGATGGCAAAGGAGGGTCTACGTTCTGGGCTTCTTCGCGACGTTGACGATGCGCCGAAACGAGAGGGACTGCTCGCGGGCTATGGCAAGATTGAGCGTCCCCTTTGGTGCTGGATGGCACAAATCGGAAAGCGGGAGGCGCTTGCCGATTTGACGAGAGAGCTTTCGACCGCCTCGTAGCCCACCAGCGAGCGCGCCTGGCCCTGGAGGCGTTGGCTTCAGCAAAACCGCGTCCGCTGCGGATCCAATCTGAAATTGCCCGTCGGCGAATTGGAACCAGGTGGATCGGCTTTCGGTTGGTTCCGGCGAGATCAATCCCGGGCTGGTGCTCCCCCATGAACTCTGGCGCCAACGTCACATTCAGCAATTTGCGCGCCGTCGTCATCCTGATCGTGGTCGCCTTCCATTCGGCCCTTCCGTACCTCGCCTCTCAGCCGCCGCATCCGTTCGCCTTCGACGCGTCGCCCTATCGCTGGATCGCGTTTCCGATCATCGACAGCGAGCGCTGGTTTGGGCTGGACCTGTTCTGCGCATGGCAAGACGTCAGCTTGATGTCCCTGATGTTCCTTTTGGCGGGCCTGTTCACCCCGCGTGGCCTGATCCGCAAGGGCGCCGCCGCCTATCTCGCGGATCGCTGGTGGCGAATTGGATTGCCCTTCGTCCTCGCCGTCGTCCTCCTCAGTCCGGTGGCGTACTACGCCTCGTATCTGACGACCGCGACCGACCCGTCGCCTGCGGCATTTTGGCAGCACTGGCGCGCTTTGCCGATGTGGCCCTCGGGCCCGCAATGGTTCTTGTGGCAGCTTCTGCTGCTCAGCGCACTGGCTGCTGCGCTGCATGAGCTCGTGCCATCGTGGCCACGCGCCGCGAGCTTCATCGTCGCCAAATGCGACGATCGTCCCCTGCTCCTCTTCGCAGGCCTGACCAGTCTGTCGGCACTGGCCTATGTCCCGCTCGCGATGATCTTCACCCCCTGGGAATGGACCTTTTTCGGCCCATTGTCTTTCCAGCTAAGCCGCCCGCTGCACTATCTCCTCTATTTCTCCGCGGGGCTCGCCATCGGCAGCTACGGCTCTGATCGCAGCGTCTTCCGCATCGACGGCCCCCTCGCGCACCACTGGCCAACGTGGGTTGCCGCAGCTTTCGCCTGCTTTGCCGTATGGGGCGGGCTGACCGCACTGACCATGCCGGACTGGAATGCCAGTCCGCCGGCGTACCGGATCGCCGCTGCTTTCGCGTTTCCCCCTGCATGCGCGACGGGCGTGATCGCTTTTGTGGCGAGTTCGCTGGCATTGTTGCGTCGCAGGTCGGCGGTCGCCGACAGCCTTTCCACCAATGCCTACGGCATCTACCTCACGCATTACCCGTTCGTGCTGTGGCTGCAATATGCACTGCTCGACACGAGACTGAACGCCGCCGCCAAAGCCGCGTTCGTCCTCATTGTGGCGCTGGCTCTGAGCTGGGCCGCGAGCGGATTCCTGGCCGCAGGCGCGAGACTGCTGGGCCACCGGCATTCCGGATTCCCCGGTAAGGGCGCTATCTCAGATCAACCTCGATGACGGAACGTCCATGTCACTGGTCCCGACGCTCGCGTCCCGCAATCTCTTCCACGACCGCCTGCGCTTTGTCGCGACGCTCGTCGGCATCGTTTTTTCGGTCGTCCTGGTGATGATCCAGATGGGCCTGTTCCTGGGCTTCGGTCGCATGGTGACGACGATGATCGACCATGCATCGGCCGATCTCTGGGTGCTGCCGAAGGGAGCGAAATGCTTCGAGGATCCCTCGCTGCTGGATGCGAAGCTGCGCGACAAGGTCATGTCCGTCGACGGCGTCGCCTCCGTGGTCCCGCTGGTCATCGGCTTCTCGGACTGGCGCCTCGAGAGCGGCGAGATGACACCCATCTTCGTTGTCGGCGCCGATTTGCGTGATGGAAGCCTGAGGCCATGGAACGTGGTCGAGGGTGACGTTCGCGCGCTGTCGCAAAATGGAGCGGTGGTCGTCGACCGCTCCTACTACGATCGCCTCGGCGTCTCAAAAATCGGATCAACGGCCGAGATCCGCGGCCGCCGCGTGAAGGTCGTGGCCTTGACCGACGGCATCCGCTCCTTCACCACCACGCCCTACGTCTTCGTGGACCTGAAAAACGCTCGCACCCACACCGGAACCTTCCCGGATCGCGCCAGCGATCTCCTGGTGCGCCTCAAGCCCGACGCCGATCGCGACACAGTTCTCAAGGCCATTCGCTCTCAAGTTGGTGAGCACGAGGTGCTCACCACCGATGAATTCCGCAGCCGTAGCCGCTCGTTCTGGCTGTTCGGAACGGGCGCCGGCGCTGCGCTATTTGCAGGTGCATTGCTGGGAGTGATCGTCGGCACCGTCATCGTCGCGCAAACGCTCTATTCGAGCACCAAGGATCACCTCAGTGAATTCGCCACCCTGCGGGCAATGGGTTCTTCGAATGGATATATCTACAGGGTCATCATCTATCAGGCGCTCCTCAACGCGATCATCGGCTTCGTCATCGCGGGTGCGATTGGCGCCGTCGTCGTGGAGATGACTGCCAAGAGCGCGCTGCCGATCGTCATCACGCCGTGGCTGATTGCAGCCCTGTTCGTGCTGACGGTCGTGATGTGCGTGGCGTCGGCGATCGGTGCAATCGTGCGCGTGGTGCGGATCGATCCAGCAACGGTATTCATGCGATGAACGAAATCATCATTGAGGCGGCCGGAATCAAGAAGACGCTTGGGCGTGGCGCCGGTGAGGTGAAGGCGCTGCGCGGGATCGACCTGACGCTGCGGCGGGGCGAGTTCACACTGCTGATGGGGCCCTCGGGCAGCGGCAAGACGACGCTGCTGCTCGTGCTCGGATGCATGCTGGCACCAAGCTCGGGTACACTCACCGTGTGCGGCACGCCCACGTCGGGTGTCGACAAGGAGGGACTAGCCCAAATCAGGCGCGACCATATCGGCTTTGTGTTCCAGTCCTATCATCTGTTTCCGACGCTCACTGCAGCGCAGAACGTGCAGCTCGCGCTCGACATCCGTCACGAGCGTGGGCGCAAAGCCGGGAAACGCGCGCGGGAAGCGCTGAACCTGGTTGGTCTGGAGCAGAAGGCCGATACCTTGCCGGGCGAGCTCAGCGGCGGTGAGCAGCAGAGGGTCGCGATCGCGCGAGCCTTCGTCGCCAATCCCTCGGTCATTCTCGCCGACGAGCCGACGGCCGCGCTCGACGGCAATAACGGACGAAGCATCATGCGGATTCTCGCAGACGCCGCACATCAGCGCGAACGCGCCGTGCTCGTCGTGACCCATGATCCGCGAGTCATTCCCTTTGCGGATCGCATCGTCGAGATCGAGGATGGCCTGCTGGTCGACACCGGATCCGGCGAACCCGAACGGCTGCATTTGCCAAAGGCGGCCGCATTCAGGTCGTAAGACCCACGCGAATGAATCAAAAGGACGCACCATGAGCCTGCGCGGGGAAATGCTGCGCCTCGGCATCCGCATGTTCCTGAAACGGCACCGTCGGCCATTCGATGTCGGAACGTGGCGGGCAAACATGCATCGCATGGAGAGGTGGGTGCCTCGCCCGCCACGCAGCACCAAGACAAGCGTCGTACAGGTCGGTCACCTCAGATTGCACCGGATCGCCACCCCGGCGTCGCGCCCGGGGCGCAACATGCTGTATCTTCACGGTGGCGCCTATATTTCGGGCGCGCCGATCTACTATCGGCATTTCACCTGGCGCATTGCCAATGTGACCAAGTCGACGGTCTGGGCGCTTGAATATCGCCTCGCCCCCGAACATCCGTTTCCGGCCGCACTGGACGATGCCGTGGCGGCTTTTCTCTGGCTCGCCGGCGAGACGGCCGATCCAAGCGAACTGTTCGTGATGGGTGATTCAGCCGGTGGAGGATTGGCTCTGTGCCTTCTCATGAGACTGCGTGACGAACGCAAGCCGCTTCCTGCCGCCGCGGTTGCCATGTCGCCCTGGACCGATCTGGCGCTCACCGCGCCCTCGTTGACCGAGAATGCCGCATCAGATCCGATGCTGAACGTGGACGATATTCCGGAATTCGTGCGTTGCTATCTGGCAGGCGCCGACCCGTATAACCCCCGTGCATCGCCGCTCTATGGCGATGCATTCGGCCTTCCGCCGGTGCTGATCCAAGTCGGCAGCGACGAGATCCTGCGCGATGACGCGGTCCGTATGGCCAACAAGCTGAAAAACGGTGATCCGCGGAGCCGCCTGGAGGTCTGGCCGCGCATGCCGCACGTGTTCCAGCTCTTCGTCCCGGTGCTGCCGGAAGCCCATGCAGCCATCGCCCAGATCGGAGAATTCATCTCCAACCTGCGTTGCGATACAACTGCGTCGGCTTCCGGGCCAGCCTGAAGCGCGATGAGATCAGGATAAATCGTCGTCATCGCGCTTTGGGCTGTAACATGATCTTTTCGGAAAACCGCTGCGCACTTTTCCGGATCATGCCCTAGGCCCCGCTACCGTTGCCGCTCTCTCCGTTGCCGTTCTCGGCCTCTTCGGTGATGTGCTCGACCGAGACGACGTGCTCGTCCTCGGCGGTGTCGAACACGATCACGCCCTGCGTCGAGCGGCCCGCGATGCGGATGCCTTCGACCGGGCAGCGGATCAGCTGGCCCTTGTCTGTGACCAGCATGATCTGATCGGCCTCCTCCACCGGGAAGGACGCCACGAGGTTGCCGTTGCGGTTGTTGACGCTCATGGCGACGATGCCTTTGCCGCCGCGGCCCGTGGTGCGGTACTCGTAGGACGAGGTCCGCTTGCCGTAGCCGTTGACGGATACCGTCAGCACGACCTGCTCCTGCGCCGACATCTCGACATAGCGCTCCTGCGGCAGCTGGAAGCTGCCGGAGGCCTCCTCGGCCTCGGCGTCCGCTGCCGGCTCCTCGGCCGCGCTTTCGCCAGCCACCGCGCGGCGCATCTTCAGGTAAGCCGAACGCTCGTCCGAGGTGGTCTCGACGTGGCGCAGGATCGCCAGCGAAATCACCTTGTCGCCTTCGCCGAGCGCGATGCCGCGCACGCCCATCGAGGTGCGCCCGGTGAACACGCGCACGTCGGTGACCGGGAAGCGGATGCACTGGCCGCCGGCAGCCGTCAGCAGCACGTCGTCGCGTTCGGTGCAGATCTGCACGTCGACGATCGCCTCCCCCTCCTCCAGCTTCATCGCGATGATGCCGGAGCGGCGGACGTCGACGAAGTCGGACAGCTTGTTGCGACGGACGTTGCCGCCCGTGGTGGCGAACATCACGTCGAGCTGCCCCCAGGTCGATTCATCCTCCGGCAGCGGCATGATGGTGGTGATGCGCTCGCCCTGCTCCAGGGGGAGGATGTTGATCAGCGCCTTGCCGCGTGCGTTCGGCGCAGCCATCGGCAGCCGCCAGACCTTCTCCTTGTAGACCTGGCCGCGTGAGGAGAAGAACAGCACCGGCGTGTGCGTGGAGGCCACGAACAGCCGGCTGACGAAATCCTCGTCGCGGGTCTGCATGCCGGCGCGGCCCTTGCCGCCGCGGCGCTGGGCGCGATAGGCCGACAGCGGCACGCGCTTGACGTAGCCGGCGTGGGAGACGGTGACGACCATGTCCTCGCGCTGGATCAGGTCCTCGTCCTCGACCTCGCCCTCCTGCTCCATGATGACGGTGCGGCGCGGCGTGGCGAACTCCGCCTTCACCTCGGCGAGCTCGGTCTTGATGATGTCGAGAATGCGGGCGCGGGAACGCAGAATGTCGAGATAGTCGCTGATCTCGCCGGCGAGCTTGGAAAGCTCCTCGCCGATCTCGTCTCGGCCGAGCGCGGTGAGGCGCGCGAGGCGCAGCTCCAGAATCGCCCTCGCCTGCTCCAGCGACAGGCGAATGGTGCCGTCGGCATTGATGCGGTGGCGCGGATCGTCGATCAACGTGATGATGTCCTCGACGTCGCGGGCGGGCCAGTCGCGCGTCATCAGGGTCTCGCGCGCCGCAGCCGGCGTCGGCGAGTGCCGGATCACCTTGATGATCTCGTCAATATTGGCGACCGCGATGGCAAGGCCGACCTGCTCATGCGCGCGCTCGCGCGCCTTGCGCAGCTTGTACTTGGTCCGTCGCGTGACGACCTGCTCGCGGAAGCCGACGAAGATCGTCAGCATGTCCTTCAGGTTCATGGTCTGCGGACGGCCGGAATCGAGCGCGACGGCGTTGACGCCGAAGCTCGTCTGCAGCGGCGTGAACTTGTAGAGCTGGTTCAGCACCACGTCGGGCACGGCATCGCGCTTGAGCTCGACGACGACGCGATAGCCGTCGCGGTCGGACTCGTCGCGCAGGTCGGAGATGCCCTCGATCTTCTTTTCCTTGTAGAGCTCGGCGATGCGCTCGACCATCGTCGCCTTGTTCACCTGATACGGGATCTCGGTGATGACGATCGCCTCGCGTTCTTTCCGGATCGTCTCGAAGGTGACCTTGCCGCGCATCACGATCGAGCCGCGGCCGAGATGGTAGGCGCTGCGGATGCCCTGGCGTCCGAGGATGATGCCGCCGGTCGGGAAATCCGGCCCCGGAATGATGTTGTTGAGCTCGTCGATGGTCAGCGACGGATTGTCGATCAGCGCCACACAGGCGTCGATCACCTCGCCGAGATTATGCGGCGGGATGTTGGTGGCCATGCCGACCGCGATGCCGCCGGCGCCGTTGACCAGCAGGTTCGGGAACCGCGCGGGCAGAACCACCGGCTCCTTTTCAGAGCCGTCATAGTTGTCCTGGAAGTCGACCGTGTCGTCGTCGATGTCCTCGAGCAGCTTCAGCGCGATCTTGGTCAGGCGCGACTCGGTGTAGCGCATCGCCGCCGGCGGATCGCCGTCGACCGACCCGAAATTGCCCTGTCCGTCGATCAGGGGCGCGCGCATCGAAAAGTCCTGCGCCATGCGCACCAAGGCGTCGTAGATCGCCTGGTCGCCGTGCGGGTGGTATTTACCCATGACTTCGCCGACGGCACCGGCAGACTTCTTGTGCTTCTTGTCCGGGGTGTCGCCGCGATTGTTCATCGCGAACAGGATGCGGCGGTGCACCGGCTTCAACCCGTCGCGCGCATCGGGCAGCGCGCGCGCCACGATCACGCTCATGGCGTAATCGAGGTACGACTTCTTCATCTCCTCGTAGATGGAAACGGGGCGAATGTCCGAGGGTTGCGCCGGCTGGTCGCCGGGCTTGTTGTCGTCGTCAGCCAAGGGGAAATCCGGTGAGGTTTTATCTGGGAATCATATAGCGCATCCAGGGTCGGATAACCACCCTTGCAGCCCCCTCGAAAGCGCTTTTTCCGCTTATTTTTCCAATAACTTAAGGCTCCGGACCAGCCCCTGAACCGCTCCCGGAATCGGCCCTTCAGAACCACCCGTCGCGCCTGGCTGATCACGCGAGAAGCCGCCCCGTCGGCCAACTTCGCATGGGCGCAACGCGGACCTCATCCCAAACATGAAGCGGGCCCGGAAAATCCGAGCCCGCCCTATCAATTAGTAAGAATTGCTGACACGACGCACGCTCAGAACGGGATATCGTCGTCCATGTCGCTGTTGCGGCCACCGCCGGCGGCAACCGGACGGCGCGGTGCGCTGCTGATGGGACCGGAGGAGCCGAAATCGCCGCCCGGCTCGTCGCCGAAGCTGCCGGCTCCTCCGCCGCCACCGCGGCCGTCGAGCATGGTCAGCGTCGAGTTGAAGCCTTGGAGCACGACCTCGGTCGAGTACTTCTCGACGCCGCTCTGGTCCGTCCATTTGCGGGTCTGCAGCGCGCCCTCGATGTAAACCTTCGCGCCCTTCTTCAGGTACTGCTCGGCGACCTTGCAGAGCCCTTCATTGAAGATCACGACGCGATGCCATTCGGTCTTTTCCTTGCGCTCGCCGGTGTTCTTGTCGCGCCAGGTCTCCGAGGTGGCGATGCTCAAATTCGCGATCGGCCGCCCGTCCTGGGTGCGGCGGATTTCAGGATCCTTGCCGAGATTTCCAACCAGAATGACCTTGTTGACGCTTCCCGCCATCGCCGCTCTCCACTCCGAATGCCACTGAATTTCAAAAGGGCGAATCCGCTGCCCGCGTTGCTCTGCGCCCCGTCGAGGCGACCCTATACGCTTGCGGGCACCGGTCAGCCCGGCACCCCCAGGGTTATCCCCACATATAGCATCACCATCGGCTTTGTTCCAGATTTGTTCTTTGCGGCGACGCACCAGAACATTCGGTCGCGTGCCGATAAAAAGACAATTCCTCCGATGGAACCTTTCCGGGTTCCCGTGAACGGCAAAAACCACTTAACATTCATCAAGTTGCAGCCACTTCAGTCGGTCGCCGAGTGTGGCATTTCGGAGACGGACTCTGCTCTTTCCTTAGGCTACGGTTGCCTCGGAATTAGTTCATATGGGCGTCGCGCCTGATCAGCCGCTTTGGGGATTTCGAGAAGCGGACGAAAGTGGGGAGACTGCAATGAATAAGATTCTGTTTAGTGCAATCGGTGCAATGGCGTTGGTCCTGTCGGCTCCTGCAAGCGCGGCGGATCTCGCAGCGCGTCCTTACACCAAGGCTCCGGCGCCGGCGGTCGCTGCCATCTACGACTGGAGCGGCTTCTACATCGGCATCAACGGCGGCGGCGGCACGAGCCACAAGTGCTGGGACTTCGTGACGCCCGTGACGGGCGTTCTGGTCGGTGAAGGCTGCCACAACGCCACGGGCGGCACGGTGGGTGGCCAGGTCGGCTATCGCTGGCAGTCGGCGAACTGGGTGTTCGGCGTCGAGGGCCAAGGCAACTGGGCCGACTTCTCCGGCGACAACATCAGCCCGCTGACTGGCCTGCGCGATCGTTCCAAGATCAACGCTTTCGGTTTGCTCACCGGCCAGGTCGGCTACGCCTGGAATAACGTGCTGCTCTACGTGAAGGGCGGCGGCGCCGTCGTCGGGGATCGCTATCGCACCTACGATCTGGCGACAGGCCTCGAATTCGATCGCGCCAACGAGACCCGTTGGGGGGGCACGGTCGGTGCAGGCATCGAGTTCGGATTCGCGCCGAACTGGTCAGTCGGCTTGGAGTACGACCACATCTTCCTCGGCAACCGCACGATCAACTTCACCGGATCCGGCAATTTCGCCATTGCCCCGCTCGGTGTCGTCACACGGTCCGAGCGCATCAGCCAGGACGTCGATATCGGCCTCATCCGCGTGAACTATCGCTGGGGTGGCCCGGCGATCGCGAGGTACTGATATCTCGCTGAAATTATTCGGAGATCAAAGGCCGGCCTTGCGCCGGCCTTTCTTGTTTCGGCTCGATCGCTTGGAAGTAATAAGTCAGTAACCATCACCTTTTGCGGCTATGTGGCTTTTCGGAGACACAACGTGCGCCTTTGGTGGTGTAGAGATGGCATCAGTTGGGCCGTTGAGTCCGCTGCCCTTCCGTCGCGGAAGGCAACAACAGAAACTGGGACTGGGATTAAGTTGAAAATGAAAAAGGTTTTGCTGGCTTCGGCCTGTTTGCTCGCTCTCGCCGCTCCGGCCTCGGCCGCTGACCTCGCGGCGCGCCCCTACACCAAGGCTCCGGTCGCTCCGGTCGCTGCTGTCTACAACTGGACCGGCTTCTACCTCGGTATCGTCGGCGGCGGCGCGTGGGAAAACGCTTCGGGCGACCCGAAGATGAAGGGTGGCTTCGTCGGTGGCACCGCCGGTTACAACTGGCAGACCGGCAACGTGGTGTTCGGCGTTGAGGCCGATGGCGCCTGGGCCGACGTCAGCGCGACGGCTGCAGGTGTGGTTTTCGTCCCCGGCGTCGGTGGCGTCCCCGCCTCGCTGACCTCGAAGACCGACGCGATGGGCACCGTGCGCGGCCGCATCGGCTGGGCTGTCAACAACGTGCTGTTCTACGGCACCGGTGGTTACGCCTGGATCGACAACAAGCTCACCGCCAGCCTGGGAGCCCTCTCGGTCTCCGACAGCAAGTTCCACTCCGGCTGGACCGTTGGTGCGGGCGTCGAGGCGTTCTTCGCTCCGCAGTGGTCGGTCAAGGGCGAGTACCTCTATCGCAGCCTGGGCGGCGAGACCTACTTCTCGGGCGCCATTCCTACCGGCACGCTCAACTTCCACACCGTGCAGGTCGGCGTGAACTATCACTTCGGCGGCCCGATCGTCGCGAAGTACTGAGCTGCGTCTCTGACGCTACCCGCGTTACGAAAGGCCGGCCTCGCGCCGGCCTTTTTGTTGTTTTCAGGCGCGTAGCAATACGCCAGCCCGCCCCCAGCGTTTTCGCCGAGATGTGGCTCCAGGGAGACACAACCTTTGGCTTCGGTGGTGTAAAATCACCACGTTACTTGAGTCATAGGGTCCGCTGCTCTTCCGCTCTCCGGAAGGCCGGAATGGAAACGGAACTGGGGAATGGATATGAAGAAGCTTTTGCTGGCTTCGGCCAGTTTGTTCGCACTCAGCGCGTTGGCACCGGCCTCGGCAGCCGATTTGGCGGCCCGCCCCTACACCAAAGCTCCGGTCGCGCCAGTCGCGATGTACAATTGGAGCGGCTTCTACCTCGGCATCAACGGCGGTGGTGCCTCGAGCCGCAATTGCTGGGATCTCAATGCTGTGCTCGGCGCGCCAATCCCGGTCGTGTCCGAAGGTTGTCACAACGCGACCGGTGGACTCGTCGGTGGTCAGGTCGGCTATCGCTGGCAGGCGGCCAACTGGGTGTTCGGGCTCGAAGCTCAAGGAGACTGGGCCAATCTGAAGGGGTCGAATGCGAGCCCGCTTGCCGCATTCGCGCCGGTCGTCAATCAGACCAAAATCGATGCGATCGGCCTGTTCACCGGCCAGGTCGGCTATGCCTGGAACAACGTGCTCTGGTACGTGAAGGGCGGCGCCGCGGTCACGCACGCCAAATATAACGGCCTTCTGGGCGGCGTGGTCGTCGACAGCGCAAGCGAGACCCGCTGGGGTGGCGCGGTCGGCACCGGCCTCGAATTCGGTTTCGCACCGAACTGGTCCGTTGCCATCGAATACGACCACCTGTTCATGGGCGGCCGCAACCTCAATTTCACTGTGCTTGGCATCAACGACCGGACCGACCGTATCAAGCAGGACGTCGACATGGGCACCGTTCGCCTGAACTACACTTTCGGCGGCCCTGTCGTCGCGAAGTACTGATCGCTGACCGACGTCACATCGCCACGAAAGGCCGGCCTCGCGCTGGCCTTTTTGTTGCGGCGGGCTGTTCAGGTGCAGTTCCGCGCCCGCTTGCTGCCACTTGCCGCCAGCGCGCCAACAATCCGTTGACGATTCGCAAGTCCCACTGGAAATCCTCCGCCGTTCTTCCTACGTTCGCTGCCATACCCATCGGCGCCGATCCCGGTTCCGGGCGAAGCGCGCCTTTTGCATTGGCGCGATCGCGCGTCTTTGGATTCCTTGAGGGACCAGCGGGATGGACGAAGTGATCAGGGCGAAGCGCCAACAACAGAACGCGGGCTCCAGCCTGCGCGCAATTACGATCCGCGGCGCGCGCGAGCACAACCTCAAGAACATCGACGTCGAGATTCCCCGCGACAAGCTGGTGGTGTTCACCGGCCTCTCCGGCTCCGGCAAATCCTCGCTCGCCTTCGACACCATCTATGCCGAGGGCCAGCGCCGCTACGTCGAGTCGCTGTCGGCCTATGCCCGCCAGTTCCTGGAGATGATGCAGAAGCCCGACGTCGACCAGATCGACGGCCTGTCGCCGGCGATCTCGATCGAGCAGAAGACGACGTCGAAGAACCCGCGTTCCACCGTCGGCACGGTGACCGAGATCTACGACTATATGCGCCTGCTCTGGGCCCGCGTCGGCGTGCCCTATTCGCCCGCCACGGGCCTGCCGATCGAAAGCCAGACCGTCTCGCAGATGGTCGATCGTGTGCTGGCGCTGCCCGAAGGCACCCGCCTCTATCTGCTGGCGCCGGTCGTGCGCGGCCGCAAGGGCGAGTACAAGAAAGAGCTCGCCGAATGGCTCAAGAAGGGCTTTCAACGCGTCAAGATCGACGGCACCTTCTACGAGCTGGCGGAAGCCCCAAGCCTCGACAAGAAATTCCCGCACGACATCGACGTCGTGGTCGACCGCATCGTGGTCCGCTCCGACATCGGCCAGCGCCTCGCCGAGAGCTTTGAGACCGCGCTGAAGCTCGCCGAGGGGCTCGCCGTCGTCGAGTTCGCCGACGCGCCCGCAGCCGCGCCCGCCGAAGAGAAAGAGAAAAAGAAGACCGCCAAGATCCACGACAAGAGCGGCCCCGAGCGCATCCTGTTCTCGGAAAAGTTCGCCTGCCCGGTGTCCGGCTTCACCATTCCCGAGATCGAGCCACGCCTGTTCTCCTTCAACAATCCTTACGGCGCCTGCCCCGCCTGCGGCGGCCTCGGCGTCGAGCAGCATGTCGACGAGGATCTCGTCATCCCCGAGAAGGATCTGACGCTGCGCAAGGGCGCGATCGCGCCCTGGGCCAAATCGTCATCGCCCTATTACGTGCAGACGCTGACCGCGCTCGGCAAGCACTACAAGTTCACGCTCGACACCAAGTGGAAGGATCTGCCGAAGAAGACGCAGAACGCGATCCTCTACGGCTCGGGCGAGGACGAGATCAAGTTCTCCTATGAAGACGGGGTGCGTTCCTACGACACCAAGAAACCGTTCGAGGGTGTCATCACCAATATCAACCGCCGCTACCGCGAAACCGAAAGCGAGTGGGCCCGCGAGGAGCTGGCGAAGTACTTCCACGACGTGCCCTGCGAGGGCTGTAATGGCTTCCGCCTGAAGCCCGAGGCGCTTTGCGTCAAGGTCGGCGGCAAGCATATCGGCGAGATCTCGGAGCTGTCGGTGAAGAAGGCCGGCGAGTGGTTCGCGGGCGTGCCCGAGGCGCTGAACAAGCAACAGAACGAGATCGCCGGCCGCATCCTGAAGGAGATTCGCGAGCGCCTCACCTTCCTGCTCGACGTCGGCCTCAACTATCTCACGCTGTCGCGCTCCTCCGGCACGCTGTCCGGCGGCGAGAGCCAGCGCATTCGCCTGGCCTCGCAGATCGGCTCCGGCCTGACGGGCGTGCTCTACGTGCTCGACGAACCCTCGATCGGCCTGCACCAGCGCGACAACGCCCGCCTGCTCGATACGCTGAAGCGGCTGCGCGACCTCGGCAACACCGTGGTCGTGGTCGAGCATGACGAGGATGCCATTCGCCTCGCCGACTACGTGCTCGACATCGGCCCCGGCGCCGGCATGCATGGCGGCAACATCGTCGCCGAAGGCACGCCCGCCGACATCATGCGCAACCCGAAATCGCTCACCGGCAAGTATCTCACCGGCGAACTCGAGGTCGAGGTGCCGGAGCGGCGTCCGCCGAACCACCGCCGCACCATCAAGGTGGTGAACGCGCGCGGCAATAATCTCAAGAACGTCACGGCGGAGATTCCGCTTGGCCTGTTCACCTGCGTCACCGGCGTCTCCGGCGGCGGCAAGTCGACGCTGCTGATCGACACGCTCTACCGCGCCATCGCCCGCAAGCTGAACAATGCCAGCGAAGGTGCCGCGCCGCACGATCGCATCGAAGGCCTGGAGCACATCGACAAGATCATCGACATCGACCAGTCGCCGATCGGCCGCACCCCGCGCTCCAACCCCGCGACCTACACCGGCGCCTTCACGCCGATCCGCGAATGGTTCGCGGGTCTTCCCGAAGCCAAGGCGCGCGGCTACGAGCCCGGCCGCTTCTCCTTCAACGTCAAGGGCGGCCGCTGCGAGGCCTGCCAGGGCGACGGCGTCATCAAGATCGAGATGCACTTCCTGCCCGATGTCTACGTCACCTGCGACGTCTGCAAGGGCAAGCGCTACAACCGCGAGACGCTGGAGGTGCTGTTCAAGGGCAAGAGCATCGCCGACGTGCTCGACATGACCGTCGAGGAAGCCGCCGAGTTCTTCAAGGCGGTGCCGCGCGTGCGCGAGACCTTCCAGACCCTGCACCGCGTCGGCCTCGACTACATCCATGTCGGCCAACAGGCCACCACGCTCTCAGGCGGCGAAGCCCAGCGCGTCAAGCTCGCCAAGGAGCTGTCCAAGCGCGCCACTGGCCGCACGCTCTACATCCTGGACGAGCCGACCACCGGCCTGCACTTCCACGATGTCAAGAAGCTGCTGGAGGTGCTGCACGAGCTGGTCGCGCAGGGCAACACGGTCGTCGTCATCGAGCACAATCTCGAAGTCATCAAGACCGCGGACTGGGTCATCGATCTCGGCCCCGAAGGCGGCGATGGCGGCGGCGAGATCGTCGCCTGGGGCCCGCCGGAAGATATCGTCAAGGCGCCGCGGAGCTATACGGGGAAATTCCTGGCTCCGGTACTGGAGAAGGCGCGAAAGCCGAAGCGGAGGCGTGCGGCGAGCGAGGCGGCGGAGTGAGGGTCGGTTTGGACTCGGCCAATCTACGCGAAACCAAAGGTCTGCAATCAGAGTCATCCGTGAAGAGCGGCTAAGCGATTGAGCTGGAATCGCATTTGTGGTTGCGGGGTGTTTTAGGATTGCAGGGTTTTGATGCTTCGGGCATCGGAACCTTGCAATTTCATTTTCAGGATTCCGTCGAATCGCCAGACATGATTCGGTGGCCGCATCGGAGGTGGCGATGCGACCGAAGAAGCACAGGACGACGGGATCGGGCGATCTGTTCCGGGCCAGGCTGGACCAGATCATCAACATGAAGCACGAGCTGGTTCAGCTCGCTGGCAAGGTCGATTGGGACTGGATCGACGGCGAGATCGCGCCGCTCTACAGCGAGAACGGCCGGCCCGGCATCGCGACCCGCTTCGTGATCGGGCTGCTGCTGCTCAAGCACATTTACGGCCTGTCCGATGAGGGGTCTGCGAGCGCTGGGTCCACGACCCATATTTCCAGTACTTCACCGGCGAAGAGTTCTTCCAGCACGCCTTCCCGCACGAGCGCTCGGACCTGAGCCACTGGCGCAAGCGGCTCGGCGACAAGCTGGAACTGCTGCTGGCCGAGAGCCTGCGGGTGGCGCACGAGGCCGGCGCGTTACGCGGCCAAGACCTCAAGCGGGTCACAGTCGATACCACGGTGCAGCCAAAGGCCATCACCTTCCCGACCGATGCCAAGCTGCTGCACGCGGCGATCAAGGGGCTCAACCGTCTAGCGAGGAAGCACGGGATCAGGCTGCGGCAGTCCTATCTTCGCATTGCCAAGACCGCGGCCATGATGGCTTCCCGCTACGCCCATGCCAAGCAATTCCAACGGCATCAGCGGCAGTTGCGCATCCTGCGCAGCCGGTTGGGCCGGATCATCCGCGATATCCGCCGCAAGATCGAAGCTCAGGCCGTGCTCGAGAACGCCTTCGCCCTGCCGCTCAGCCGGGCCGCGCAGATCCGCTCGCAGCAGCAGCGCCAGCGCGGCTGGAAGCTGTATTCCTTCCATGCTCCGGAGGTCGAGTGCATCGGCAAGGGCAAAGCAGCCGCGCCTTACGAGTTCGGTGTCAAAGCCTCCATCGTCACCAACAACCGCCGTGCTCCCGGCGGCCTGTTCGTGCTGCACGCCAGGGCGCTACCCGATAACCCGTACGACGGTCACACCCTGCGGGACGTCATCGACCGCACCGAGACACTCACCGGCTATCCGATCGAGCGGGCCTATGTCGACAAGGGATACCGCGGCCATGACGCGCAGAACCCGCGCCGTGTCTTCATCTCCGGCCAGAAGCGCGGCGTCT
Source organism: Bradyrhizobium vignae (assembly GCF_900324035.1). Lineage (NCBI taxonomy): Bacteria > Pseudomonadati > Pseudomonadota > Alphaproteobacteria > Hyphomicrobiales > Nitrobacteraceae > Bradyrhizobium > Bradyrhizobium vignae. The sequence goes on along the minus strand of NZ_LS398110.1, from coordinate 4,012,166 downwards.
TCGGTATCATCAAGCGCGAGCTGCGCCGCCGCTCCGCCATCGAACCCGTCATCGGACACCTGAAGGCCGATGGTCACCTCGGCCGCTGCTACCTCAAAGGCCGCGCCGGCGATGCCGCCAACGTCATCCTCTCTGCCGTCGGTCACAACTTCCGCCGCATCCTCGCCTGGCTGAGGGTTCTTTGGTGCCTCTTCCTGGCCACCCTCATCGCAGCCATCAGCGACCGCTCACCGCTGCAATCGGCTTCTTAACGGACGACATCAGACAATCATCGGAGACCGGGCTGCCACATCGGGCGGCCCCTTCGCAGATGCGCAAAGTTGTTCAGACGACTACGCTATTAGCCGACACAACCTATGGTTATCTCGCGGGTGATGACTATACTCAATTGGCTTCGCCGCGGAGATGAGATTTGAGCGACGTAATTGATCAGTCAAGCTTTCGTTTCCAATTCAACATCACAATAGAGGAAGATAGATCCTTCCGAAAACTTGTAGGCAAACGTCTAAAGGTGCACTTCGATACGGAAGCCTACCAAGTTCAAGCGCTCAACATTTGGGCTGTCCTGATGATAGCGGGTCTATCACACTGCAAACTCTGTTTGTATTGGTAGTCTGCCTCGTACTTGGGCAGATTCAGGCATTTTTCCTAACATTGCGGATCATCCGACGAATCCAGGACAACCTGTTTGAGGTAGATCGCGTAGCGCAAATGACATGGAACGTCACTCTTGACGATAGCTCGATTGTCGTCAGAACCCCCGGCAGCGAACGCCGGAGGACGTGCTGGCATTCCATCAAGGGCGTGACAGATGCATCGACCATGGTGGGGATATGGTACAATTCAGGGCAAGGCTTTTTCATACCGGCGCGAGCCTTTTCCGATCCCTCCGCACACGCTGCTTTTGCTGAATGGGCCAGTGAGCGGCTCCGGTCCGCCACCGTTTCCTCGAGCGCCGTCAAGTCCGCTTAATGGCGATACCGGGCCGCGCGCGCCCTTACCTCCATGTCGCTCAGGCTCGCGGCATATTCGGCGATATAAGGCACGTCGCGACCGGCGCGCGGCTCTCGTACAGGGGAGGCAGCGATGCACTCATCGGCGAGCCAGAGCATTGGCTTGCCGCCCATGATTGCAGGTTGATTTCGATCCGCTCGTGTCGCATGGCTGTGCTCGAACTCGCGAATACTAGCACGCGACCTCTCGCTCGTCGGTGAGCTCAAAATCAGCCCCCATGCCCTATGCCCTCGTCATCTTTGACCTCGACGGAACCCTCGCCGACAGCTTTCCCTGGTTCCTGCGCACCATCAACGACGTCGCCGATCGCTTCAATTTTCGCCGCGTAAGGGATGAGGATATCGAGGAGCTCAGGCATGCGTCGAGCCGCGAGATCCTGACCCGGCTCGAGGTGCCATTGTGGAAGCTGCCGGCGATCGCGCGGCATGCGCGGCGGTTGAAGGCGGAGGCAGCTGGCGAGATTTCGCTGTTTGCGGGCGTTGAGACGATGCTGCGGACGCTGGCCGACAACGGCGTGCAGCTCGCGCTGGTGACCTCCGACAGCGAAGCCAATGCGCGCGAGAAGCTCGGCGAGTCCGCCGCACTGTTTTCGCATTTCGACTGCTCGGCGTCACTGTTCGGCAAGGCCGCAAAATTCCGTCGAGTCATCCGGCGCGCGGGTGTTGAGCCTGGCAAGGTCATCTCGATCGGCGATGAGGTCCGCGACATCGAGGCGGCACGCACTATCGGAATTGCCTGCGGCGCGGTTTGCTGGGGCTACGCGGCCCCGGCGGCGCTGCGAGCTCGGGGGCCCGACCACATGTTCGAGCGGATGAATGAGATCACGGATATCGCCGGCCGCATCCCGGCCAGGATATGATCCGCATTTGCCAAGCAAGGCCCAGGGAGATGGTGATGACGCTCACGGACGCAGTCCGCCTGAACTCCTGACGTCGCCGGTCGGCAGGGTGCGCGTCGTGCTCGATACCGATATCTACAACGAGATCGACAATCAGTTTGTCGCTGGTCCAGATGCTGCTGTCGACTTTTTTCGGGTAGCAAACCACAAGTAGAAAAATCTGTGGTATCGTATTCACTCCCAAGTTTCTTCAGCGACTATTGTGCACGGTGGTATCCCGACAAAAGCCCGGAGAAGCTGAATGTTGGGCCGGTTTGCCGAAATCTTCGCCAAAGAGATATCAGCGCTGATCGACGCGCTCGTGAAAGCCGAGCCGCTAAAGGCGCTATCTGCAAAGATCGTATTCATCGCGACCCTCGTCGCCGAGTCCATCTACACCGACATCTTTGATCGCGTGGCCCTACTCCTTGCTACGCGGCTTGCCGAGAGGTTAGCGACGAAACCCCAACAGATCGAAGCTACGCAGAAGCTGGTCGACCAGATAGGCAGGGAGATCGCTATCGATCGAGGCGCGATTTTTCTGAGCGGCCTGCTCTGCCTCCTGATGACAATCGTGTGTCTCGTCGCCCCCTTGCTGTATCGGTTCGCTTCGCGACGTCGCCTACGCATTTTCGTCTCGTTCAACCGTGTTCGCGGCGATGCCGCAGAACAGTTGCACGTCTTTCTTGAGAGAAAAGGGTTTGCGGTATCCCGGCTCCCGTTTGACGACAAGGCGGAGCATCAAGCTCTTCTACGGAAGATTGTCGAGCTGCTGAAGAAAACCGAGCTCGTGGTTTGCATTCCCGGTCCATCAGATTCATTCGTGGAACACGAAATCCTGGCCGCGACGACGATCGGTCACCCGGTCGTCCTCCTGATATCAGGGGACGACGGCACGATCCCGAACACGGCAGACAAGCGCTACCCGGTCTTTCAGATCGAGGCTCTCGCCGACAACGGTTTCCATCCCCTCGAGATATTTCTCAGCTTCATCGGCGGTGACTTGCAGTCCATGCTGGAAATCTGCAAGCGATCGCTTCGACAGGGAAAGGCGATATCGTGGGCAATCGCAATGACGTTTCTTCTCGTCACCATGGCGTTGTGGCTCCTGTCAGCATTCCTGGTGTACAGTAAGGCCGCGTCGCTTCAGCCTGAAGCGACCGATCCGTTGCCGATGATGTTGGCTGTCGGCGTCCAAGCATTGGTTTTCGCCGGCCTTTGCGTTGTCCCCGCGACGTTTTGCGCATTCATCAGCATGCGGATTCTGCTCAGTCTGTATCGACAATTGCGAGCGCAATGGCTGGCGGAGCTTAAGGTCGAGGTCGCTGCGTTCAGTCGCGACGATTGGGCTGACCTGATGCACGACGTATCTTCCGGTCCGGCGATCTACGAGGCAATGCTCCAGCTGGCGCCCCTGGCCCATCATGAAAGAGCTGCCGGCATCGCCTGAGCTTCAGCGAATCCGCCTCCACCCCCTACTCCGTCCTCCGCAAAAACGCCCCGAACGCGCGCGGGCCGTCGCCGGTCTTGATCTCGCCGATCACCTTCAGCTCGACCGCATCGATGATGTCCAGCACGTTGCTCTCCCAGCAGGCGACGATGACGCGCTTGCCGTCGGCGGTCGCGTTGATGCCTTCGGGATAGTCGCCGACATTGATGCGCTTGATCGGCTTCAGCGTCGCAAGGTCGAACACGCTGACGGTTCCGCCATATTGGTCGGTGACGAAGCCGCGGCCCTGCGCCAGCGCCACCGCATAGGGGCGCATGCCGACCGGCACGCGGCCGATCTCTTTGCCTTCGGCGATGTCGATCACCGAGACATTATCGGAGCCGACATTGGCGGTGTAGGCGCGCCTGCCATCGGCGTCGATGGTGACGCCGAACGGACGGGTGCCGACCTTGATGGTCGCCTTGCGCTGGCGCGTCGCGGTGTCCACGATCGAGACGCTGTCGTCGTCGCGGTCCGCCGAGAGCAGCAGCTTGCCGTCCGGCGTGACGGCGAGGCCCGATGGCGAGGCGCCGACCGCGATGCTGGCGGTGACGCTGCGCGAGGCCGTATCGATCAGCCGAACCGCGGCGGCATACCAGTCCGCGACATAGACGGTCTTGCCGTCGGGCGCCACGGCAATGCCGAGCGGCCCGCCGCCGACCTCGACGCGGCCAGCGACCTGGCGCGCGGCGGCGTCCACCACCGTCACGGCCTTGGCATCGGGGCTCGTCACATAGGCAAAGCGTCCGTCCACGCTGACGGCGATGCCGGCCGGCTTGCCGCCGATCGGGATGGTCGCAACGCTGCGCGCGGTCGCGAGGTCCACGACCATCAGATCGTCGCTGAGCTGGTTGGTGACGAACGCCTCCTCGGCGACCGCGCCGCGGGAAGCGGCAAGCCAGAGGCTGGCGAGCGCCGCCAGGACCGGGATGCGCACGATCAGCTGCCGCTCTCGATCTTTTTCTTCAGCGCTTCGAGGCCGGTCTTGTAGAGCCCGCTCACCGCAGTTTTGGCGGCTTCGTCGCTCAGCTCCGGTGGCGGATCGTTGTTGGGATAGCCGCGATAGAATGCGCCAGCCCATTCCAGCTTGGACTTGCCATCGGGAGCGGGCGACACGCTGAGAGTCGAAGAATAATTGGTCACCGGCAGCACCTTCACGTCGACTTTGGTGATCCGGTACGAATAACTCATCATGTCGGGCTCGTACTTGTAGAGCTCCTCATCGACGGTTGCCCCGCCGGTCAGCGTCAGCTGGCGCGTTGCGCCGATCTCGTTGCCCCTCTCGCCCGTGGTCTTGGTCACAGGCGGTAGCCAGCTCATGTCCTGGAAGTTGCGGATTGCGGCCCAGACCTTGTCCTGCGGCGCGTTGATCTCGATGGATTCGCGCACCTTCTGCCGCGTCGGCCCATGGGCCCAGACCGGCTCAAAAGCTGCCGTCAGAGCCATCCCCGCCACCGCCAGCGCCGCCACCCCGGCGAGCGCCGTTCCGCTTCTCATCCTCATACCGTTTCCTCACTCCTGATCCTGCGCGACTTGGAACGCGCGCTGAGATCATCGTAGCGCATTTTTGGACCGTGGGGAGACCAGTTCGTGGTGCGGCTGTGGCAGGGCTTCTCCGTTCACACCATCGGTTGCGGTGCCCGACGGGCAAAACACGCCAAAGCCGTAAAACCACTGCGCAGGGAAGGCCCGATGTTTGGCTTCACCTGTATGCCGCTGTGCAGCTTCTCGTAGCGCAGTTTTCGCACAGTGGACCGTGGGTGCCCGGCCGGCACCCGGCCTTCCCCATAGGCGTTAAGGTAGCGCGAGCATCGATTGATACGGACGTTTTCGAGGAGGCTCGCGCAGGTGCCGCCCAAGCGCTCGCTTTCTGCGGCGAAAGCAACGGATGGTTGGTTGTGGAATGATCGCTTGTAGCAAGGATGCAACGAGTTGTTGCAAAACACGCCAAGCGCCAGGTGCCGTCAGGCGGCCTGCGTTCAGCGGGGAGAGTCCTCGAAGTCGCGGGCAAGCGGCTCGAGCAGCAGGATGATCAAGAGGTGTGCCAGCAAGTAGGGCTTGGCGGAGCGCGGATCGGTTCCAGGTGGCGTCTTGAGACCAATCAGACTCTTCAGTCGCTTGAAGCCAAGTTCGATGCGCCATCGCAGTCGATAGAGCGCGAGTACATCCTTGGTGGAGAACTCGTCCCGCGCGAGCGACGTGACCAGAATGACCCAATCCGCGGCTTCCAGAGTTTCTTTGGAGATGACGCGGTTTTCGTCTTGTGCGTCGCGCCGGGCTTTACGGCGCGAAGCCGCGACTGCACCGGCGGGCTTCTTGACTGCGACCAGACGCATAGCCAGAGGCGCACCGTCCTTGCGTTTGATCCAAATCCTCCGATCGATCAGTCCGTGCGCCTTCGCCGCACGCAATTGGGCCATCAGATCGAACGGAAGGCCTTTGGCATCAAGCCAACGTGCGTTCTTCCAGCCCGCTCGGATCAAAACGTCTGCCCCGGCGTCGCGCACAGCGGCGATGCGGTCAGGTTGTAGATAAGCGCGGTCAGCAATGCGGATCTCGTTCTTGACCACCGGTATCCGGTCAAACGTTTCGCCTTCTTGCTGATCTGTCAGCTCGAAGTGACCAAAGCGCTCATATGGCAGATCGAATGCACTATGAACGCGCCAAAGCTCACTGTTCCTGCGCGCAGCCGGTCCTGCCTGAGGCACTGTCGTCGCATCGATAATGCGGATCAGGCGGCCTCGGCTCGCTTTCGGGGCTGCCGCAGCGAGCAAGCCCTCCACCAGCACTGCAAACCAATCGCCACATTGACGCAGGCGATAGAACAACGCCACGCTGCTGAGGTCGGCAAGGCCAACAGAAGCGGCCCACGCGGCTGTCGATCTCAACCCTCTTTCACCCAGACAATAGGCCAGCATCAGCCGAAGTAACGACACCGCATCTGGAATTTGGCGCCGCCGCACGAAAGCCTTCGTCTGGCGCGCACTTATTTCAAGCTGCGCAGCCCCGCCGAGCTGCGTAACCACTCTCGTCCAGTCCTCGTTCAGAAGCGATTCGTCTGCCATCCCGCCTTGGAATCACGTGTGATTCCAACACTCAAGAACAAACTTAACGCCTATGCGGCCTTCCCTGCGCCCTCGGCACTTTCGAGGGCGGCAGCTGAAGCAAAGCTCGGGCACGATGTGCCGCGAGAACGGGGGACCGCGTGTGCGATTTAGATTCGAGTATGAAGATGAATTGCACTCTCGTGGCCGGACGCAGCGCATCCGCGGCGATGCGCTGCAGAGCCGGGACCCATCTCTTCTGCGTCGTACCGTGTCGCCATTTGAGTCCTGGCTCTGCGCCACAACGCTTGCGCGTTGCGGCTTGTCCGGGACACGACAGGTGAGCGCGGTGTGGCCCTCCACTCCGCCATTGCGAGCGTAGCGAAGCGATCCAGACTGCCGCCGTGGAAAAGATTCTGGATTGCTTCGCTTTGCTCGCAATGACCAGGAAGTGCCCTTGCCTACTCTCCCAGCGTCGCCTCCACGAACCCGCGCGGATCATCGCAGAACTCCCGCATCACCCGGTAATGATCCGTCTGCTCCAAAGTAACCGGCTCAAGGCCGTATTTCCCGAGCCGCAACAGTTGCGCGTTGGGATAGGCCATCAGCAGCGGAGCGTGGGTCGCCATGATCACCTGGCAATTGCCGGAGAGATCCATGCGATGCAGCAGCTTGAGGAAGTCCATCTGCCGTGCCGGCGACAGCGCGGATTCCGGCTCGTCGAAGATGTAAATGCCCTGCTTCTGGCAGCGCTCCTCGAAGAACACCAGAAAACCTTCGCCGTGGGAAAAGGAGAGATAGTCGGGCGCTTCCTGAACGCTCGCACCAAACACGCCTTCCATGGCGTGCGCAGCATCCACCGCCGAGCGGTCCAGATAGCGCGCGATGGAGAAGAACGTCTCGGCACGAAAGAACCAGCCGTCGGTCACCTTTGGCACCCAGGCAGCCCGCAACGCAGAGGACAGTTCATCGCCGCTGATCTCGATGCCGCCGCCGTCGACTTCCTGAAAACCCTTGCGGCCGCCGGTGCTGGCAAAGCCGGCCAGTCCCGCGATGCCCTCGAGAATGGTCGATTTGCCGCTCCCGTTCTCGCCGACGATGATCGTGACCGCGGCGTCGAAGCTCTGGTCGAACTCATCCCTGAACACAGGAAGACAGAACGGATAAGCCTCCCAGTCCTCGACGCGCGAGCGATCGAGCCAGACGCGCCTGAGATAAGGCGCACGCAACGTGGTCTGACGGCGTCGTGTCCGGCTCATGCTCCTGCCCCCTCTCTACTCAAAACCTTAATGGAACATAACAGGAACATCAATCGCACGGAAGCGGCATCTGCGGAAGACAGCAAGCTCCGGTCGAACCTTAACCCAAGGCCTCCAGCACAAGCTCCATCGTCATCAGCACGGGATTGTCGCCCCGGACGAGACGGCCCTCCGCGATACCGCCGGTGTAGTCGATCAGGGCAACATCGACTGCCGCTTCGACCGTGTGAGACGGACCGGACTCGATCGCGCCACACGTTATTGCCAGCTCCGTGGCGAATGGCTCTGTCACGCCACCGTGGGTAAACCGCGCGCCGATGGTCGAGCCGACGCCACCGTGGATCTTTGCGCGGGCAATGCCGTGCGCGTGACAGAACGCTTCGAGACAGCCGGCAAGATCCTGGTTCGGACGGAGCCGCAGCGCAAAGGCGCGGCTCGTCGTTCGCGCGCCGGTGCTTGCAGCCGCAACCGGCCCGAACAGCTTGAAGTTGGTCTCCGGATCCGGCTCGGCGATAAACATCGCACCATCGATGCCGAAAGCCTCGACCTCGAACGGCTCGGCGACGACAGTCTCATCCGGCATCATGTGGCCGCCGCTGGTCCTGCCGTCCGCCTCGGTCCACAGTCCATGGCAATGAAAGAACGGCGCGCCGTCGCGCGTGCCGAGCGTCATGCTGCCGAGCCTCAAGCGCGTCACGCCGTTGGGCCGGTAGGTGTCGCTGTAGAACGCCGCGTTCTCGCCGGTCTTCGACAGTGCCGGCATGACATAGGCGAACGGTCCGAGTGCGCCGCGGCGAAAATTCAGCACGCCGCCGGCAAAACCCTCCTCGGCAAAGCCGCGCCGCGCGGCTTCCAGCAGCGGCAGACCCGCCTGAAGCGTGAAGGAAAAGGCGCGCCCCCTCGTCTCCACCCACTGAATACGTTCGGGAGGCGGCGCTCCAGGCTGCTTGATCCTTCGCATCTCGTCTGCTCAGCCCGCCTGCTTCTTATCCAGATCGAGCAACCCGCGCGCCTCGAGCTCATCGCGCACCATCCGCTTCGGCACCTTGCCGTAGCCGGATTTCGGCAAGGCCTCCCAGAAGAAGAAGCGCTTCGGCATCTTGTAGCGCGGCACCTTCGGCGACAGGAACGCCGCCATCTCCGCCTCGCTCACCGGCTTTGCGCCTTCGCGCGCCACGCAAACGGCAACGCCGACCTCGCCCCAGGTCGCGTCCGGCACGCCGAGCACCGCAACCTCGCCGATCGCGGGGTGCGTCAATATCTTCTCCTCGATCTCGCGCGGATAGATGTTGGAGCCGCCGGAGATATACATGTCGGAGGCGCGCCCGGTGATGTAGACGAAGCCCTCCTCATCCATGTGGCCGAGATCGCCGGTACGGAACCAGCCGTTGCGGAACGCCTTCGCATTGGCTTCCGGATTGTCGTAATAGCCGGCGAACACGGCCGGCCCGATCACGCAGATCTCGCCGCTCTGATTGGCTTTGAGCTCGCGGCCCTCGTCGTCCTGGATCGAGACCTGCATACCGGTGCGCTCGAAACCGCAGGTGCCGATCTTCGTATGCGGGCCATCCTCGAGATCATGCAGCGCGGCCGGCAGCACGGTGATGTTGCCGGTGACCTCGCCAAGGCCGAAATACTGCACGATCACCTTGCCCAGCTTCTTCAGCGCCGCCTTCTGATCCTCCCGATACATCGGCGCGCCGGCATAGATGACATGGCGCAGCGAGGAGTGATCGTATTTGTCGGCGGCGGGATGCTCGACCATCATCTTCAGGATGGTCGGCACCGTGAAGAGATTGCTGACGCGATGCGCCTCGATCAGGCGGAACGCCTCGTTGATGTCGAATTTCTCGGTCGGCAGCAGCACGGTGCGCGCGCCCCGTGCGGTCTGCATCAGCTGATGCACGCCGGCACCATGCGACAAGGGCGCCACCACCAGCGAGGCATCCTGCTCGGTCGTACCGGGCGTCAGATCGGCGAGATGATTGGTGACGACGAAACCCATCTGGCCGTGGGTCAGCACCGCCGCCTTGGAGCGGCCGGTGGTGCCGGAGGTGAAGAAGAACCAGCAGGGATCGTCGTGCTCGACGGCGACATTCTCCACGGTCGCTCCGGTATGCGAGGCGATGGCGTCAGCCACCGAGCGCTCGCCGAACGCGGCCTTGCCGTCGATGCTCCAGGTGAATTCCAGCGCGCCGTCCTTCACCGCCGCAGCGTGCTCGGGGAAATCGACATGGCACAGGAACGCCTTGGCGCCGGAGGCCTGCGCGAGATAGCTGACCTCATCCGGCATCAGACGGAAATTGGTGGGGACCCAGACCGCACCGAGCCGGAACGCGGCGAACATGGAAACGAACATCTCCTCGCCATTCTTGGAATGGACGAGGATACGGTCGCCCTTCGCAATGCCGCGCGCGGCGAGCGCCGCGGCCAGCGCCGAGACCTGCGCATCGATCTGGCGCCAGGTCCAGGACCTGTCGCCCCAGACGAAGCCGGGGCGCGCTCCATGCCGCCGCGCATTCTGGGTCAGCATATAGGCGAGATTCATGACGCGGCGGGACATGCGCAGGGGCTGCATCGGGCTTCCTCTTCGACTGGCGGCACGCGAGCCGCCCGTTCATTGCAGCCCATTTATCGCCAACGCCAGCGCCCCTGCAAGGCCAGCTGCCGCGGACCAGCCCTATGGCTGCTCGAACGCAAAGGACGTCGCCGTGATGGCCTTCGTCTTCCAGCAGGCTTGCGGACCAAATCCGCCGCAGAAGCTGCCATGCAGATCGAAGCGGACGGTGCGCGCCGCGCCGCGCTTCACAGGCGGGACCATGATCTTGTAGCCGCGGACATAGCCGTCAAACACCTCGCGCACGCTGCCATCCGGCAGCATCACCAGGATCTTCATGACGCAGCCGCCGGTTCCGCAAAAGGTCGGTTGGCGATCGCCGCATTTGGTGTCCTGGAAATCCACGATGTAGTCCTCGCGTCCATCGCCGGTCAGATCGATCTTGCGCACGGTGTTTCGCGCGAAGGTTCGCAGCCGCAATCGCAACCGTTCAGGGAATTTTAAACATGATCGGCGCAACCTTCGTCCGTCTCCGCGTACAGAGTGCCGCATCATGGTCAAAGCGCCCGCCCTCCTCCTGTTGTCGCTGGCGCTCGCCGGGTGTGCTATGGCGCCACAGACTCATCTGGCTTCCGATCCTGCCTTCAAGCCTGCGCGCTATGCCTGGGATGGCGCCGGTGAGGATCCCAATCGGCCGCACGCTGCCTCGCAGCCAACGCGGGCCGCTGCCCGTTCGGAGCGCAGCAGATCGCAAGTCGGGCTTCAGTCCTCTTCCAAGGAGTGGTGGCAGGCGCAGGACGCCACAGAGGCCGAACAGGACGCCAGGGTCAACCGCTCCCTGGTCATCTGCCAGGGCTGCCTCCGCCCGCAGCCTCAGGCCGAAGATTCCAGGCTGGCCAGAGCGACCGATTGAACCGAACGGCTTCAGATCGGAAACCACCGACCGGACCGTGCGTTACGACTTCGTGCGCGAGGCTGGCAGCTATGCAGGGGCGACGATATGAGCGACGTCATCAACAACAAAGCCCATCACCGTTATGAGCTCGAGGTGGACGGTCATCTTGCGACCGAGCACTACAAGCTCAACGGCAATGTCATCACATTCGAACATACCGACGTGCCGAAGGAGCTCGGAGGCAAAGGTGTCGGTTCGAAGCTGGTGCAAGGCGCACTCGATCAGGTCCGCGCCGACGGATTGAAGCTGATCCCACAATGCCCGTTCGTGAAGGCGTGGATCGACAAGCACCCGGACTATGCGGATCTCGTGACGCGATGAATGCACAGGCCCGCCGTCAGTAGCCGGCGGGCCTGCCGATATCTACGGCCTATTGTCCATGCTTGAGCATATCCTGGTCGGTCAGATCCCAGTCCTGCCACAGCTGGAGTATGCCGAGCAGCACCACCACCGCACCGAGGCTCGTGTGATAGATGCGGAGAAAGCCCTCACCGGAATAGCCGAGCGCATAAGGCGAGGCGATGAGCCAAAGTCCGACCAGGATCGTCGTCACCTCTTGCCAGCGCTGCAACGCGACATATTCGAGCTGGCTGAGGCCAAACACGACCAGACCGACCGCGACCGCGTTCAGGATGACCATCTCATGTCCGGTCATCGGTTGATCCTGGATGGGAAACCATGGCGAAGCCACGATGACCGCCCCAAGCAGCATCCCGCACCAGTCTTCCCATGTTCGATGAGTATCAAAGAAACCAGAGTCCGACATCGTACCCTCCTACACAAGAGGCATACGTCTGCGGCTGGCGATCATGACACTCCGAATGTCTAGCGACCCTGCCGGCCGCATTCGGGCGTATGTCCTCCGCAGGACGTGGGAACCGAGGTCCGGCTTGCAAGAGCGGTACCGAGGATTATTTGCGCTCGCCGCACCATGCTCGCAAAGCGCGATATCCATACTGCACTGCGGTCGCGGCAGTGCGCGTTTGCATATACCTCCTCTGCGCCAATCTCCCTTGATCTCACTTGGCAAGGATGGCGTCGGCCTCCTAGATCAGGAGACAATCGGCATTTCGGAGGATCCCGCATGGCGGCTTCGGTACGCGACAACAAGGACAGGAGCCGCTTCGAGCTCGATGTCGGCAGCGACATCGCCTTCGCCAACTACCGGCTGACGCCGTCGGCCGTGATCATTACCCACACCGAGACGCCGCGCGCGCTGCGCGGCCGCGGCATCGGCTCCGAGCTGGTCAGGGGCGCGCTGGACCTGATCCGGCGCGACGGCAGGAAGGTGATCGCCGGCTGCGGCTTCGTCGTCGACTATCTCGACAGGCATCCGGAGGATGCGGATCTGATCGCCTGAAAGCGAAGGGGGTCCGCGAGATGGCAGCCCCTTTTTCGCGACCCAGGCGGATCAGTGCTTGATCTCCGGCGGCAGCTTGCCGCCATTGGCGGCGAGCTTGGACATTACCTGCTTGTGCAGCCAGACGTTCATGCTGGCCGAGTCGTTCATATCGCCGCTGTAGCCCAGCTCCTTGGCGAGATCCTTGCGCGCAGCGAGGCTGGAATCGATGTCGAGCGCCTTCATGAGGTCGACGATCGAGGTACGCCATTCCAGCTTCTCGCCCTTATGCGCGGCCGCTGCCTTGTCGACGATCGCCGCCACGTCGACCGCGGCCATGGGCGCTGTGGCCGGCGCCGAAGCGCCCGGCGTCCCTGCGGGCGCGCTGGGCGAAGCCGCGCCACCGGCGGGGGCGGCGGAGACCGGCTGGCTGCCGAAGATCGCGCTCATGATTTTCCCGAAAATGCTCATGTCTGCTCCCCGAAAAGGAATCCGTTGGAAGGGCCTTGAGTGGCACTTATAGACGAAGTTACTGCGTCGCGCCCGCGAAGCTCCGCGAACGACCAGCAGCATCAGCTTATCTGCGGCGAAATGACGACAGAATGACATCGTCGTGGTTGCGCCGCGGCATTGAATTTCACCCGAGCGCGAGGGACAGGACTCGGACTTGGGAGTATGGTTGTCGTTCAGCTCGCGATGTCATCCGGAGTTCGCATCTGGTCGGGATTGCGAGATTTCAGAGAATGGCGGCCGCTTGCGCCGTTTGCTGGCGCCGGGCTCGGCTGCCTGGCAAGGGAGCTAGCGACCATGGCCACACTCTACCAAGGCAATGTCCCCACGATGGCCCAGCGCTCGGATGCGGCTGGGCCAGTGATCCGAACCATCAAATTGTCCGATCTGCACGACGCGCTCAGGCGCGGTTGGGAAGACTTCAAGGCCGTTCCGAGCCACGCCATTATCCTCTGCGTGATCTACCCGGTGCTTGGCCTCGTGCTCGCCCGCGTGGTGATGGGCTATTCGGTGCTGCCGCTGTTGTTTCCGCTGGCTGCCGGCTTCGCGCTGATCGGGCCCTTCGCGGCGCTCGGACTCTACGAGCTCTCAAGCCGGCGCGAGCGCTATGAACCGGCCAGCGCCTGGGATGCCATGGAGGTACCGCGTTCGCCCTCGTTCGGTGCGATGCTCGGCCTCGGTACGGTGCTGCTCGCCCTGTTTGTCACTTGGGTTGCGACCGCGCAGGCGATCTATGTCGCGGCGTTCGGGTACGAGGGCGTCACCGGTTTCTCGGATTTCGCGACGCGCGTGCTGACGACGCAGCAAGGCTGGTGGCTGATCGTGGTCGGCTGCGGCACCGGCTTCCTGTTCGCGCTCGCCGCGCTTTGCATCAGCGTGGTGTCGTTTCCCTTGATGCTCGACCGTCATGCCGGCGCGTTCGAGTCGATGGTGACTTCGCTGCGCGTTGTCGGAAGAAACCCGGTACCGATGGCGGCCTGGGGCCTGGTCGTGGCGGTGCTGCTCGCGCTCGGCACGATACCGGCCTTCCTCGGCCTCGCCGTGGTGATCCCCCTGCTCGGGCACGCCACGTGGCACCTCTACCGCAAGGTGATCGTGTCGGAGCCTGGGGCACGTCCGGTGCCGCCCCCGCCGCATCGTCCGCGCAAGCCGGCCGCCGACTTCCCGGCCAACCTCTTCCCTTGGCGAAACCGGACCGACGCCTGACGACATCGTGACATGCGATCCTGCCTCGGCTCGGGCAGGATCGCGCCCTGTCGCGCGCCTTGCTTTGGCCGCGGTTCCGGCCGAGATTGCGCCCCGCCGGTCAGATCGCTCCACGGAATTCATTTACCCGAATGCCCCCGACGATTTCTCGTCTCGCTCTCGCAGCCTTCGCCCTCTCCGTTTCAATCCTGTCCGCCCAGCCAGCGCTCGCCGCGGTTGCCTGCGGCTCGGGCAATTTCGACGCCTGGCTTGCGGATTTCAAAACCGACGCTGCGGCAAAAGGCATCTCGCAGCAGGCCATCGCTAGCGGGCTTGCCGGCGTGACGCTCGATCAGAGCGTGCTCAACCGCGACCGCTCGCAAAAGGTCTTCAGCCAGACCTTCGAGGAGTTTTCCGGCCGCATGGTGCCGCCACGCGTGCAGCGCGGCTCCAACATGATGAAGCAATACGGATCCGTGCTGTCGCGCATCGAGCAGGCCTACGGCGTGCCCGGCGAGGTCTTGGTTGCGATCTGGGGTCTGGAGACCGATTTCGGCGTCAACACCGGCAAGTTCGCAACGATCCGCTCGCTGGCAACGCTTGCCTATGACTGCCGTCGCTCGGAGCAGTTTCGCGCCGAGCTGATGGATGCGCTGCGCATCATCCAGCGCGGCGATCTTGCACCTGCCGACATGAAAGGCGCCTGGGCCGGCGAGCTCGGTCAAACCCAGTTCATGCCGTCGTCCTGGATGAAATACGCCGTCGATTTCGACGGCAATGGCAAGCGTGATCTCCTGCATAACGCGCCTGACGTGCTCGCCTCCACCGCCAATTATCTCGCAAGCTATGGCTGGCAGCGAGGCAAGGATTGGCAGCCAGGCAGTCCGAATTTTGCGGTGCTACAGCAGTGGAACAAGAGCGAGGTCTATTCCAAGACCGTCGCCTATTTCGCAACCCAGCTCGCTCACGCCCCCTGATGCCTCGGACAAGATGAGTAAGGCCGATCGCACGGCGACCGGCCTTCTCTCGGTGCCTTGGCTTCCGGACGTCCCTATTTGCCCGTGGTCGCCTGCATCGCCTTGTTCAGATGCGCGCCGCATGCGGCCATTTTGCCGTTGAGCAGCGCGTCCTGCGCCGCCGCGATTTCCTTCTGGGCGACGAACTTGCTGTCGCCGTCGGCCATGTTCTCGATCGCAGTCTCCGTCTTCTCCAGATTGGCCCCGCTGCAACCGCCCATGGCGTGCTTGGCGGCGTGGGACGGCGCGACCGCGAATGCGGCGGCAGCAATTGCGATAACCCCGAGTAACTTCTTCATGATGTTACTTTCCTTCTCTTGTTCTTGGGCCAGAACCAGCGACATTGCCGGAATCTGCAAGAATGACTTTCCTCTGCTTGCGGCAACTTGCCGCAATAAATTCCCCGCGAGAATTGCGTGATGTTGCGAGCCGCGCAGAGCCGCATGCGAAACTTCTGATTTTCATTACAACTTCGTAATCGGAGCACCCGCTTGACGTGTGCACCGCATCAAAGGGGCGGTCAGTCTCAGTCCGAAGAGGCCAGCGCATCCGCCTTGGCTCGCAGTTCCAGGCTCGCCATTAATCTAGCCATTTCGGACTCCACCTCAGGAACAATAGAATCTTTGTTCATTTCATGAGTTCATGCGATTCGCGCATGAGAAACTTGGGCTTACAAGCTGACCCATCGTGTTGCAGATCAAGAGGGAGCAACTTATCTCAAGGTTTTTCGGAGCCGAGATGTGTGAAATAAGCAATTGATTTACATGCATTATATTGCAACGCACGACATGATCCGCCGAACTCATGAGCGACACTGCCGAGAGGTTAATCATTTCTTGCCGACGCTATGCACCTATCGCCTAGCTGCATCGCAACATCGGAACTTTCGCAGTGCACCACACTCACCTATATTCATTTCAACGATGAGGCCTAAAGGCAAAGGCTGAATCGAACTACAGGAGACTACCAATGCTGCTCTCGCTCATCCGCATGATCCAGGCCTTCCGGGACTATCAGCGCAATGTTGCCGAGCTGTCCCAACTCAGCGATCGCGAACTGGCCGATATCGGCCTCGATCGCTCGGACATCCCGCGCGTTGCCGCCGGTCAGTATCAGGGCTGATACCGTTCAGCCCTCCACCGGACGGACCGATAGCGCCCGCCTTGTGCGGGCGTTGTCGTATCTGGTGGCAGAAAACTCGATCTCGGCGATTCCACTCTCCGCCGAAAAGCGCTACCTGTCCGCCCATGACAGGACCTCATTCCAGTAGTGTGCACGTGATCGGCGCGGGCCTTGCCGGCTCCGAAGCCGCCTGGCAGGTCGCCAAAGCCGGTGTGCCCGTAGTGCTGCACGAGATGCGGCCGGACCGCATGACCGAGGCGCACCGCACCGACGGACTCGCCGAACTCGTCTGCTCCAATTCGTTCCGCTCGGACGATGCTGCCAGCAACGCTGTCGGCTTGCTTCATGCGGAGATGCGCCGGCTCGACTCGTTGATCATGCGCGCGGCGGACGCCAACCAGGTGCCCGCCGGCGGCGCGCTTGCGGTCGATCGCGACGGCTTCTCGGCGGCCGTGACCGAGGCACTGAATGACCATCCCCTGATCGAGATCGCACGTGGCGAGGTCGCTGGCCTGCCGCCGGCCGACTGGAGCAACGTGATCGTTGCAACCGGTCCCCTCACCTCCGCGCCGCTGGCTGACGCCATCCGCGAATTGACCGACGAGAATGCGTTGGCCTTCTTCGATGCGATCGCACCGATCGTTCATCGCGAGTCCATCGATATGTCAGTGGCCTGGTTCCAGTCGCGCTACGACAAGGTCGGCCCCGGCGGCAACGGCGCCGACTACATCAACTGCCCGATGACCAAGGAGCAGTATGACGGCTTCGTCGCCGCGCTGATCGCCGGCGAGAAGACCGAGTTCAAGGAATGGGAAACCAATACCCCCTATTTCGACGGCTGCCTGCCGATCGAGGTGATGGCGGAGCGCGGCCCCGAGACGCTGCGCCACGGTCCCATGAAGCCGGTCGGCCTCACCAATCCGCACGATCCCACGACGAAACCCTACGCGGTCGTGCAGCTGCGCCAGGACAACAAGCTCGGCACGCTCTACAACATCGTCGGCTTCCAGACGAAGCTGAAATACGGCGAGCAGCAGCGCATCTTCCGCACCATTCCCGGACTGGAGAAGGCGGAGTTCGCCCGTCTCGGCGGCCTGCATCGCAACACCTTCCTGAATTCGCCAAAGCTGCTCGATGGCCAGTTGCGCCTGCGCGCGCAGCCGCGGCTGCGCTTCGCCGGGCAGATGACGGGCTGCGAGGGCTATGTGGAGTCCGCCAGCGTCGGCTTGATCGCCGGTCTCTACGCAGCAGCGGACGCGCGCGGTGAGACGCTTGTCAGTCCGCCGGCTACGACGGCGCTCGGATCGCTGCTCGGCCACATCACCGGCGGCCATATCGAGACCATCGAGCCGGGCACGCGCTCGTTCCAGCCGATGAACATCAATTTCGGCCTGTTCCCGCCGCTCGCGACGGTGCCGGCGAAGAAGCCCGACGGCACGCGGCTGCGCGGCAGCGAGAAGACGGTGGCCAAGAAGCAGGCGCTGAGCGCACGAGCGCTCGCCGATCTCGATCGCTGGATCGCCGACCACCTGCGCATTGCCGCCGCCGCGTGAGCTTTCGATGAGCCTCCCCAAAGACGACGCCGCAGTGCTGTCGCCGCGCTGGACCGAAGGTGTGCTGCTCAAGCGAGACGTGTTCTCGACCGTCGAGCGCGGCCGCTTCCGCAGCGAAAGCGGCGAGATCGACGCGGTGCTGCGCCGGCTCGATGAGGTGCCATGGTGGTCGTTCCTGCTGGCACGCCATCTGTTCGCCCGCGAGAAGCATGCGCTGCTGCGCGCCAAAGGCCTCAACGCCGGTCCGGAGCTGCTGTGGGCCGGACGCCGCGCTCTGGTGCGCGGCTTCGTCGACGGCGTCGCACTGCATCTGGCCAAGCCGCATGGCGATCTCACCTATTTCCGCTCGGCCAAAGCCGTGCTGCGCCGGCTGCGCCGCGCCGGCATCTGCCACAACGATCTCGCCAAGGAGCAGAACTGGCTGGTCGGCCGCGACGGCAGGGCCTATGTGACCGACTTCCAGCTTGCAGCTTGCTTTAACCGCCGCGGCCGGCTCTATCGCATCCTCGCCTATGAAGACCTGCGGCATCTGCTCAAGCACAAGCGCTCCTACGCGCCGGAGGCGCTGACGCCGCGGGAGCGAAAGATACTGGCGAAGAAGTCGTTCGCCGCGAGCCTGTGGCTTGCCACCGGCAAGAAGGTCTATCGCGCCGTCACCCGCGGCCTGTTCAATTTCACCGACCGCGAGGGTGGCGGCCGCAGGCTCGTCAACGACGCGCCGGTCCTGGCCGAACTGATCCTGCGGAATCCTGCCGTGCGCGACGCCGCCATCGTCGCCTTTGCCGACCGGCGCTCCGGCGTCGGGCTCTATGCCTTCGTCGAAGCCGATCAGGCCGCGCTCGAAGGCCAGCTCCGCAGCGAGCTTGCCGCCGCCAACGGACCGAAGCCACCCGAGCACATCCAGGTCGTGCACGCCCTGCCACGCAACACCAGCGGCAAGCCGCGCACCGAGGTCCTGCAACTCGTCGCCATGAACCAGCTCGACCTGATCGAGCCGATGATGACGAACGAGCAGGACCGGGCCTTCCTCAAGGACATCCTGGAGCAGCGCAAGAACCTTCGCGACCGCTTCAATTTCGAGGCGAACCTGCCGACGAGCTAGCGCGGGGTCTGCGCCTTGAAGCGTCCACATTGGCGATGGAGAAGCGTACGGACAAGGCTGGGTTGGGAAAGATCATGGGCGCTCGGGGAGCGATAATACATCGTGTGGTTGGCGGGATGATCGCTGGCCTTCTGTTGCTGGCAGGCACGCCCGCGATGGCCGACTCGCCGGCCGAGTTGATCTCGAGCTTCCGTCTCAAGCATGGCGAGATCCGCGTCGTCCGCGATGCCACGCTCGACCGCATTGCCATGGATCAGGCCCGCGCGATGGCGGCGAAGGATGACCTGAGCCACGACGCACTCGGTCCGTTCAACCGCCGTGTCGCACCGGCGGGCGCGGGGCGCGCCGCCGAGAACATCGCCTACGGGTATGACAGTTTCGAGAAGACGTTGGGTCAGTGGATCGACTCGTCCGGGCACCGCAAGAACCTGTTGCTGCACAACGCCTCTCGCGTCGGCCTTGCGAGCGCCAAGAATGCCAGCGGCAAGCGCACCTATTGGGCCATGGTAATCGCCGGCGACTACGAGCCGAAGGGCAAGGGTAAAGGCAAGAAGGACAAGGAGCCGCTGGTTGCCGTGAAGCGCGAGGCTGCTCCGGCAAGCAAGCCCAAATCCAGCAACTGCCACATCAAGCTGCTCAGCCTCTGCATCTGAAACGAGACCGGGCCGTCTTGCTCGCAGTCTTCGACGTGTCAAATTCATGCACGAACGTCCAGTTCATGCACGAACGTCCAGGAGGCGGAGGCGCAAGTGATCGACATCGAGCGGATACGTGCTGAGACACCGGCCGCCTCGCGGCTCGTATACCTGCATAATGCCGGTGCGGCCCTGATGCCGGCGCCCGTTGTCGCGGCGATGAAGCAGCATATCGATCTCGAAAGCGATATCGGCGGTTATGCCGCTGCCGACCGTGAATCCGATCGGCTCGACGCGATCTACGGCTCGGTCGCGCGCCTGCTCAATGCCGCCCCCGATGAGATCGCACTTGTCGAGAACGCGACCGTTGCCTGGCAGATGGCGTTCTACGCGCTGCCGTTCCGCGAGGGCGACCGCATCCTGACCGCCGAGGCGGAATACGCCGCCAACTATGTCGCCTTTCTTCAGGCCGCGAAACGAACCGGCGTGACGATCGACGTCGTGCCGAGCGATTCCAGCGGCGAGCTCGACGTGCACGCGCTCGAACGCATGATCGACGAGCGCGTGAAGCTGATCGCCATCACCTGGGTGCCGACCAATGGCGGGCTGGTCAATCCCGCCGCGGCAATCGGCAAGATCGCGCGGGCGCACGGCATTCCCTATCTGCTCGACGCATGCCAGGCGGTCGGACAGATGGCGGTCGACGTCGAAGCCGTCGGCTGTGACATGCTGTCGGCGACGGGGCGCAAATTCCTGCGCGGCCCGCGCGGCACGGGCTTTCTCTACGTCCGCCGTGCGCTGCTGCAACGGCTCGAACCGCCGATGATCGACCATTTCGCAGCGCCCTGGGTCTCGCGCGATGAATATCGGCTCCGCGACGATGCGCGCCGTTTCGAGACCTGGGAGAACAATTACGCGGCCCGGCTTGGGCTCGGCGCTGCCATCGATTATGCGCTGGACATCGGCATGGATGCCATCGAGGAGCGCTGCCGGCTGCTCGCGGGCCGCCTGCGCCGCGGCCTTGCGGCCCTTCCCGGCATCACCATTCGCGACCTTGGGCGTTCGCCGGGTGCGATCGTCAGCTTCACGATGGCCGGGCACGGGGCGGACGACATTGTCGCAAGTTCCGCTACAGCCGGCATCACGATCGGCGCTTCGGATCCGTCGAGCACGCGCATCGATGCTGAGCTTCGCTCGCTGCCGCATCTCGTGCGGGCGTCACCGCATTATTACAACACGGAGGCCGAGGTCGATCGGCTGGTCGCGCATCTGGCGGACCTGACGTCACGATAGCAAAAGGAGCCGGCGCGACCGGCCGACGTGACGTCGGCCACGATCGCGCCGCCCTGACATCAAGCTCTTGTCGTCAATGCCGAGAGTTGGTCGGTATCAAAGCGGGCGCGCAAGGCGCTGATGGCTCTCGCATCCGGCGGCCCACTCGCCGTCAACTTGGCCAGTTCCTCGAAATAATGCTCGTGTCCCGGCGGGGAGACGGTCATGAGCACACGCGCGGGCTTCTCGCTCACGTTGGTGATGTTGTGAGCCACGCCCGAAGGAATGAAGAGAAAGGTCCCGGGGGTTGCCCGGACAACCTCATCCCCAACGTGCCATTCACACTCGCCTTCGAGCATGTAGAAGGTCTCTTCCTGAACACGATGCACGTGCCGGCCGGTGGCAAATCCGGCCGGAATCGTCCAGTCGAACATACTCGTGTGCCTGGTGTCCTCGCCGGTCACCAGGAAGCCCATGGGTTTGCCGCGCAGCACAACCCCTTCGGACTCGCCTGGCCTGCGGATCACGTGTTTCACGGTCATGTACCCCTCCATCGCTTGTTGCAGCCGCGATAGTGATCCAGGCCAGCCCGAAAGTGGTGAAGCCGATCGGAAAACGTTGCAAAAAACCTGCGAAATGTGCCCTTCTTCGGCGATGGCCGCGATCCTTGAATTTGGTCCCTTTCGGCTCGATGCCGAGGCGGGAATCCTGTTCCACGGGGCTGAGCCGACGGGACTCGGCCGGCGGGCCGTGCTGCTCCTCGCCCTCCTCGTCCGGCAGGCTGGCGCGCCAGTTTCGAAAGATGCCTTGATCGAGGCGGCCTGGCCCGGCCAGGCCATTGAGGACAGCAATCTGACGGTCCAGATCGCGGCGGTGCGGCGCACGCTGGCTGACATCTCCGGCGATGCACATTGGATCGAAACGTTGCCGCGCCGCGGCTATCGCTATGTCGGCCCCACCGTGACGACGTCCGATCCGGATCGCGCACAGGCAGCGCCGCAAGCGCCGCCGCTGACACTGCCCGACAGGCCGTCGATCGCGGTGCTGCCTTTCACGAACCTAAGCGGCGATGCGGAGCAGGATTATTTCGCCGACGGAATGGTCGACGACATCATCACCGGGTTGTCACGCATCAACTGGCTGTTCGTGATCGCGCGGAATTCCACATTCGCCTACAAGGGCCGTGCGGTGGACGTGAAGCAGGTCGGCCGCGAGCTTGGTGTACGCTACGTCCTGGAAGGCAGCGTCCGCAGGACAGGCACGCTGGTCCGCATCACCGGCCAGTTGATCGATGCGGCGAGCGGAATGCACGTATGGGCCGAGCGATTTGACCGCCGGTCCGAAGACGTCTTCGCCCTCCAGGATGACATTGCATTGTCGACCGTCGGTGCCATCGCGCCCAGCCTGCGGCGTGCCGAGATCAACAGGGTCAAGCGCAAGCGGCCGGACAGCCTGGATGCCTATGATCTCGTCCTGCGCGCCCAGCCGGACGTTGACTCCGGCATGCCCGCCCAGGTCACCCAGGCCCTCGTGTTGCTTGAGCGTGCGATCGCGCTCGAGCCTGCGTATGCGCTCGCGCACGGCAATGAAGCAATGTGCCATCACTGCTTGTTTCTCCGGGCCGGTCTGCAGGAAGCCAATCGCGAGGCTTCGATCCGCCACGCGCGCTCGGCCATCGTCCACGGCCAGGACGACGCACTTGCGCTCACGCTCGCGGGCTTTTCGGTCGGCATGGACGGGCACGATCGCTCCGCGGCATTCACCGCGTTCGAGGCCGCGCTCGCCATCAGCCCATCATCGGCGCTGACCTACATTCTCGGAAGTGTCGTGCTCGGCTGGGGCGGAGATTCCGACCGCGCCATCGAATGGAGCGAGCAAGGCCTGCGGCTCAGCCCGTTCGATTCCTGGGCTTTCGCCGCATTCGACGCCCAGGCGCTCGGGCACTTCCACCGCGGCCGATATGAGGAAGCGTGCCGCGCCGCTTACCGCTCGGTTCAGGCCAATCCTCGCCACAGCATCACCTATGTGCAATTGGCCGCAGCGCTGGCAAAGCTGGGACGATTGCAGGAGGCGAAGGCAGCGGCCGCGCGGGTGCTGGAGCTACACCCGACCTTCCGCTACGGCCGTCAATTTCAGGGCGTCAACTGCGCGCCGGCGCTGGCCTCCTCGCTGGGCGACGCGCTCCGCGTTGCGGGCCTTCCCGAGTAGCGCTCGGCTCGGCCTCGCGTTGCGCTCAAGCGCAGCGCGCGCTCAGTCCGGATGCGCTGAGCCGGGCCATCACCTCATCGAGATGGGCGGCATCACGGGTCTCGATGACGAGCTGCAGCAGCGTCGCCTTGGCCGGCAGGTCGGAAAAGGTCCGCTGATGCGAGACCTCGATGATGTTCGCACCCGCCTCGGCCAGCAGCGCCGCCACGGCGGCCAACTGCCCGGGCCGATCGGGAATATCGAGCGACAGTTGCGTCAACCGCCCCTCGCGCGCCAGCTCGCGGGTGAGGACGGAGGCGATCAGCCGCGTGTCGATATTGCCTCCGCTCAGCACCAGGCCGACCTTCTGGCCGACAAAGCGGGACGGATCGGACATCAGCGCGGCAAGGCCGGCGGCGCCGGCGCCCTCGACAACAGTCTTCTCGATCGAGATCAGGGTCGCGACCGCGCGCTCAAGCTCCGCTTCGCTAACGAGCGCAATGTCGTCGACAAGGCGGCGGACGATCTCGGTGGTGATCTTGCCCGGCGATTTCACCGCAATGCCCTCGGCGAGCGTATCGCCGCGCGCCGGCAGATTGCCGTCATGGATGGCGTTGTACATCGAGGGATAGAGCCAGGCCTCGACGCCCAATATCCGCAGCGACGGTTTGATCGATTTCGCGGCAATGGCAATGCCGCTGATCAACCCGCCGCCGCCGATCGGGACGACCAGCGTATCGAGCTCCGGGACCGCCTTGAGCATTTCCAGCCCGATCGTGCCCTGCCCCGCGATCACGAGCGGATCGTCATAGGGATGGACGAAGATCATGCCGTGCGCTTCACCATGGCTGCGCGCAAAGGCGGCCGCCTCTTCCAGCGTCGCGCCCGTGACCACCACCTCGGCGCCGTGATGCCTGGTGTTCTCGATCTTCACCATCGGCGTGCCGATAGGCATCACGATGGTGGCGGGAATGCCGATCCGCTTGGCGTGGTAGGCGACGCCCTGCGCGTGATTGCCCGCGGACATTGCGATCACGCCCCGCGCGCGCTCTTCCGGCGTCAGCGCGGTCAGCCGGTTGAGAGCGCCGCGCTCCTTGAACGAGGAGGTGAACTGGAGGTTCTCGAATTTGAGCCAGATGTCGCAGCCGCAGATGCTGCTCAGCGTGCGGCTGTAGTTGCAGGGCGTCTCGACGACGGCGCCCTGGATGGTCTCGGCGGCAGCGCGAATGTCTTCCGGTGCGACCGAAAGGCCGCTGACTTCGGAGGACGTGGTTTGGGACAAGTCAGCCATGGGACAGCATAGAGCATTTCGCCGGCCCAGGCGATAAGCCAGCCTCTATTTGGTAAATTCACGTGATCGCGAGGCGCGCCACAGTGTCCAGAGCGTGCGCAGCCGCGACGACGGCTGCAGCGTAAACGGGTTTCGTCCCGGACGCGAGAGGCGCTTGAGATCGGCCTGCGCCTGGCTCAGCGGTAGAAACGCCGGCCGCACGGACGGCGCCACCTGCGCCAGCAGCGACGACGACGCCGTCATATGCTGCCGGGCTTCAGCCGCAAGCTGCTCCAGCACCGCGTGGAGACTGGGTGTCTCCTTGCCGGCGAAGACATCCTGCATGCTGCAATTGTGCCTCTCGAGCACCTGTTGCGGCAAGAACAGCTGCCGGTGCGCGGCATCGCGCGGCAAATTGGCTATGACCTGCACGAGGCCCTGCGCCAGTCCGGCATGACGAGCGAGATGCTCGACCGCCTCCGATCGTGGTCCCATGATCCGGGCAGCGAGATCGAACAGCGCCGATGACGTCGCCGCCAGATACCCCTCCAGCGCGGCCATGGTCGGCATCGGGTCATTGTAGAGATCGAACTGGTGCTCGTCGGCAAGCAACGACAGCGGCTCGACGGGCAGGTCGAAATCGCGGATCGCGCGCAGCAGCTCGGCCGCCACGGGATTGCCCTCAGCGCTGCCATGGACATGGCCCGACAGCATGTCGGTCCACCATTGCAGGCGGATTTCGCCGGGCAATGGCTGGCTCACCTGGTCGCGGACGCGCACGATCTCGACATTGAAGGCATAGAGCGCCAACAACGCGCGGCGCTCGGCGGCAGGCGCGAACAGGGTCGCGGCATAGCGCGGAAAGTCATGGCTACGCACGAGATCGGCGCAGAAGGCAACGGAGTCGGGCGGCGGCGCAGCGCGGCTCATGGCACGGCGATCAGCGCGGCTGCGACGCGCCGCCGTTCGCCGATCATGATGTTGTAGGTGCGCACGGCCGGGCCGGTCTGCATCGTGTCCAACACCACCCTCACCGCCTTGAGCGCCTGGCGGAGCTCCGGCGGGGGCAGCCAGAGCCCGGTTCCGGTGCCGACGAGCAGCGTGTCGATGCTGTTGGCGGCTGCGAACACCCGATCCAGCGAGTAGCGATCGATCTTCTGGGGGTCCGTCACATCCCAGGCCCAGATCGCATCGGGCAGGCACAGCAGCGATCCTCGATGCGACATGCCGGCAAAGGCGAAGCCGCCCTTGCCATAGGCATCGATCGGCGCCGAGCGCGGGAAATGCGGAGCGTTGGGATCGCCGGCCATGAGCTTCGTCCGAATGGGCTTACTGCCCCCGCAAACTCCTGCGAGGGCATGAGGTTCGGATCATGCCTTGCTTTTCTTCGCCGGCGTAGCGGAATCGGGCGCATCCTCGCGATGCTCGCCGACGCCGAGATAGATCAGGATCGGCGCCGCAATGAAGATCGAGGTGTAGGTGCCGACCAGCACCACGCCGAACATCATCACCGCGGTGAAGCTGTGGATCGCGTGGCCGCCGAACAGCAGCAGAGCGAGCAGCGCCAGCGTCACTGTGAAGTGAGTGATGATCGAGCGCGACAGCGTCGAGTTGATGGACTCGTTGAGCAGCTGCGGCATCGGCATCTTCTTGTAGCGCCGCAGCATTTCGCGGATACGGTCATAGATGACGACGGTGTCGTTGAGCGAATAGCCGAGGATCGTCAGGAGCGCGGCTATGCTGGTCAGGTCGAAATCGACCTGGCTGATCGACATGAAGCCGATCGTCAGCACGATGTCGTGCACGTTGGCGATCATCGCGCCGAGCGCGAACTGCCATTCGAAACGGAACCAGAGATAGATCAGGATGCCAACGATGGCGAGCATCAGGCCGAGCATGCCGTAGGCCAGGAGCTCACCAGCGACACGCGGACCGAGCACCTCGGTGCGCTGAATGTCGACGCTGTCGCCGAGCGCGCCTCGAAGCTTCTGCAGGGCCGCCTGCTGTGCGGCGTCGCCACCCGGCTGTTCCGCAACGCGGATCAGCACGTTGTCGGGGCCGCCGAACTGCTGCAACTGAATTTCGCCGAGACCCAGGGCATCGAGCTTGGTGCGCATCGCCGCGATGTCGGCGGTGCCTGACCTCGCCTTCACCTCCAACAGCGTGCCGCCCTTGAAGTCGATACCGAGGTTCAGGCCATGGGTGAAGAACAGCGTGATCGCGACGATCGACAGCGCCGCCGAGATCGGGAAGCTGATGCGGCGGAAGCGCGTGAAGTCGAAATGCGTATCATCGGGGACGATGCGCAGCGACGGTAGCACGCCAAGCGCGGCGACCACGGTGAGGACGGCAATCAAGATGCCAAGCCCGATGAGAATGTAGTGATTCACGGTCTTGGCTCCTAGATCGGCACGCTCTGCGGCCGCCGCCACCGCACCCACCATGCCACGATCAGCCGGGTCAGCGTGAACGCGGTGAACACCGTGGTGATGATGCCGATGCCGAGCGTCACGGCGAAGCCGCGCACCGGGCCGGTGCCGATGTAGAACAGCACCGCGGCGGCAATGAAGGTGGTGATGTTGGAATCGAGGATGGTCGCGAGCGCGCGCTTGAAGCCGGCATCGATCGCCGAGATCGCGTTGCGTCCGCCGCGCAGCTCCTCGCGGATGCGCTCATAGATCAGCACGTTGGAGTCGACCGCGATGCCGACGGTGAGCACGATGCCGGCGATGCCGGGCAGCGTCAGCGTGGCGTTGAGCAGCGACAACAGGCCGAAGATCATGGCGACGTTGATGGCCACCGCGATGTTCGCGAACACCCCGAACAGCCGATAGGTTACGAGCATGAACACGATGACGAGGATCGAACCGACATAGGCGGCGAGCTCGCCCTTCTCGATCGAGTCCTGGCCGAGGCCCGGACCGACGGTGCGTTCCTCGACCACCGTGAGCGGCGCCGGCAGCGCGCCGGCGCGCAGGAGAATTGCGAGATCGTTGGCCGATTGCACGGTGAAGTTACCGGAGATCTGGCCTTGGCCGCCGGTGATCGGCTCGCGGATCACGGGCGCCGAGATCACCTTGTTGTCGAGCACGATGGCGAAGGGCAGTCCGACGTTCTCAGTCGTGGCCTGCGAGAACTTGCGGGCGCCCGAGGTGTTGAACTTGAAGCTGACGACCGGTTCGCCCGTGCGCTGGTCGAAGCTCGCCTGGGCGTCGGTCAGGTCACCGCCAGCGACCAGCACCTGCTTCTTGACCACGTAGGGCGTCGGCGGCGGCGATGCGCTCATCAGCAGCTCGGATTCCGGCGGCAACCTGCCCGCTTGCGCCTGATCAGGCGGCACGGAGGTGTCGACCATGCGGAATTCCATCTTCGCGGTCTTGCCCAGCAGCTCCTTCAGGCGCGTCGGGTCCTGGAGGCCGGGGACCTGCACCAGGATGCGGTCGTTGCCCTGGCGCTGGATCACGGGCTCGACGGTGCCGAGCTCGTTGACGCGGCGTTCGACGATCTGGATCGACTGCTCGATGGTCTTGCGCATGCGGTCGAGCATCGCGGCCTGCGGGATGGACAGGCGGATCACGCCGCCGCCGGCATCAGCCACCTCCAGGTCGCGCTGACCGCTGGATCCCATCAGGCCGCCCAGCGGCTGGGACAGCTCCCGCAGCTTGGCGAGTGCGGCCTGCGCATCGGCTTCCTTGGTGATGCGAACCTCGACCGCGTCGTTGCGCACCGTGACGCCGCCGGTGAAGCCGATCTTGGCATCGCGCAACGTCCGGCGAACGTCGTCGCGGATTTGGTCGAGCCGCTCCTTCTTCACGTAGCTGGAATCGACCTCGAGCAGCAGATAGGAGCCGCCCTGGAGGTCGAGGCCGAGGACGAGCCGACGCTGCGCCCAGGCGGGCCAGGTCTTGACCTGTGCCTCGGGGAAGAAGTTGGGGACCGCGCAGAGGCACACGATCAGCGCCGTCAGGATAATCCCCAGCGCCTTCCACCGCGTGAAATACAACATCGACTGGACCTGTCAGATCAGGAAACTTGAGACTCGCGGTGAAGCGCTCACTTCGCCGCGGTGTCGTCCTTGGCGCTTTCCTTCGAGCTTTCTTTGGCTGGCTCGCCCTTGGCACGCACGCCCGAGATCATCTGGCGCATCTGCCGCACGCGGACGCCGTCCGAAATCTCGAACTCGATCTGATCGTCATCGACGACCTTGGTGACCTTGCCGACGAGGCCGCCCGAGGTCACGACGGTGTCGCCGCGTCGAATGTTCTTCACGAGTTCGGCGTGATCGCGGACCTTCTTCTGCTGCGGACGCAGAATCAGGAAGTACATGATCACGAAGATCAGGGCGAACGGCAGCAGCGACATCAACATGCTGTTGGTGTCGCCGGCGCCCGCGGCCTGGGCATACGCAGGGGTAATCAGCATTCGGACGATCCTCGTGAGAACGGGGGAAGGCCGGTCAGGCCCTCAAAGGCGACCGGTTCGGTCAAATTCGCGCGGACTATAGCGGCCATTGCCCCAATTGCAACGCTGCCAGACCGCCCTTTTGGGCCACCTTGCGGCGCGCCATGAGGCCCGATAAGGCTGCGTTCTCAGGAACTTCGGACATGCCCAAAAAACCAAGCAAAAGCCCGGCCGGCAAAGGCCCCCGCACCCCTGCCAGGAAGCCCGCCCGCGTCGCGGCAAAACGCCCCACGGCAGCCCCCAAGGCTATCACCAAGACAGCCCCAGACGTCTCTCAGGAACGCATCGTCCGCGCGCTGGAGACCATTGCGGCGCACCTCTCCGCCCAAGGCAGGCCGGCAGTCGAGGCCGAGTCGTTCAAGCGGGCGGATGCCTACGTCTGGCACCCGGACGGGCGCCTTGCGGCCGTACCGCGGGTCAGCCGTGTGGAGCTGTTCCTCCTGAAGGGCGTCGACCGGATGCGTGACATCCTGATGGAGAATACCGAGCGTTTCGCCAACGGCCTGCCGGCCAATAACGCCCTGCTCTGGGGCGCCCGCGGCATGGGCAAGTCGTCGCTGGTGAAGGCAGCGCATGCCAGCATCAACGCGGAGCGCAAACCCGCCGACAAGCTCAAGCTGATCGAGATCCACCGCGAGGACATCGAAAGCCTGCCGGCGCTGATGGAGCAGCTGCGGGCCTCCTCCTTCCGCTTCATCGTGTTCTGCGACGACCTGTCCTTCGACGGCAACGATGCCTCCTACAAGTCACTCAAGGCCGTGCTCGAAGGCGGCATCGAAGGCCGGCCCGAGAACGTCATCCTCTACGCCACCTCCAATCGCCGCCATCTGCTGGCGCGCGAGATGATCGAGAACGAGCGGTCGACCGCGATCAATCCCGGCGAAGCGGTCGAGGAGAAGGTCTCACTGTCGGATCGTTTCGGCCTCTGGCTCGGCTTTCACCGCTGCAGCCAGGACGAATACCTCGCCATGGTGCGCGGTTATTGCAGCCATTTCGACATCAAGATCGACGACGAGGCGCTGGAACGCGAGGCGCTGGAATGGTCCACGACACGCGGCTCGCGCTCGGGCCGCGTCGCGTGGCAGTTCGTGCAGGAGCTTGCGGGTCGGCTGGGCGTGAAGCTGACGGCGCGGTAACGGGAGCTCTTGCCCCGCCCATAACGGTCATTCCCCGCGAAAGCGGGGAATTCAGTACGCCGCGGCCTATCGGCCAACACTAAATATCTCTGGAATACTGGGTCGCCCGGTCAGGCCGGGCGACGACACCGTTCGTGTGGAGCGGTGCGTAAGCTTCACGCCCCATTCAGGAATTGAAGCGGGTCAACCGGGTTCGATCCCTTGCGGATCTCGAAGTGGAGCTGCGGCGACGCCACCTCCCCGGATTGACCCGACTTGGCAATGACCTGGCCGCGCTTGATGGTATCGCCGCGCTTCACCAACAGCTCACTCGCATGGGCATATGCGGTGACGTAGCCGTTGGAGTGCCGAACCAGGACCAGATTGCCGTAACCTTTCAGCTCGTTGCCGGAATAGGCGACGACGCCGTCTTCAGCCGCCTTGACCGGCGTCCCCTCGGGCACCGCGACATTGATGCCGTCATTGGACTTGCCATTCGTCTTGGCACCGTAGCTCGTGACCACCTTGCCACGGACCGGCCAACGGAAGGTCGGCAGCGCGCCGGTGGCCTCCGCAGCCTTCCCCGGCGTCTCGGCGGGCTTCTCATCGACATTGGCCGTGGCTTGAGCCAGGCGTGCGCTCTGCACGGGCGCGGCGGCCGTGGCCATCTTGGTGGCGGGCGCCGGAGCAGCCGCAACGGGCTGGAGCGTTCCGGCCACTGGAGCAGCCCCGACCGGAGCCGCGGCAGCCGGCGCCGCGACGGCCGCGGTCTTGGCGCCCGGTACGGTCAGCTTGGTGCCGAGCTTGAGTTTTGCAGACGGGTCGAGGCCGTTGGCACGGGCGAGTTCAGCCGCCGAGATGTGGTTCTTGCGGGCGATGCTGGCGAGCGTGTCGCCGGCATTGACGAAGTGGGTGCTCGACGGTGCCGCAACCGCAGCAACCGGCTTCGCCGCGGGCGCCGCCGCGATGGGCGCCGACGCGGGGGCTGCGGCCGTCGCCGGATGGGGGATGATCAGTTGCTGGCCGGGCGAGAGCGCCCGCGGGCCCTTGTAGCCATTGGCGGCAAGGATCGCCTGCGGCGTGACGTGATAGCGCTTGGCGAGCACGTCGAGCGTATCGCTGGTGCCGACGATGATCTTGGTCCCACCGGCCGGCTGGGCGGCCGCAACCGAGCGCGGCGGCACCGTGGCAGTGGTTTCGAGATGCGGCTGTGCCGGAGGCGCATAGGAGCTGACGCCGCGCCCGCCACCGGATACGCCGCCGCCTCCCGCAACCGGATAGGATTGCGGCGCGGACACCGCCGGCGGCGGCAAGGGCTGCGACTGGTAGTAACCGGGCTGTGTCTGCGGCCGCGCATATTGCGGCAGCTCACGCTGCGGCGGCGGCGCCTGCTGCACCGACCCCGTCTGTTCGGAAGCGAAGGGATTGGAGAAATTTGTCTGGGACAGTCGCGACGACATGTCGGCGCTGCACCCTGCAAAGCTGAAGGAGATCAGCGCCAGCACCGCGACCTGCGGCACGCGGCGCGAGTAAAGCAACTCGGCGACAGCGGACATGGTTACTCACTCGTACGCAACAGAACTGGTGTTTTAAGTAAACACGCGTCGAGTAAATAACGGCTTAACCCTCACAATAAGATGTTGGCGGCGCTGCCGATCCGGGATTCTACAGCTCCCGCGCCACGCCGGGCAGTGCCGGCACGAAGCGGACCTCGACGAGTTCCTTGCGCTCGATCCCGGCTTCGGTCCGGATCAGGCGGGTCAACGTCTGCACGCCCTGATGCGGGCCGACGGGGGCGATCAGGATGCCCCCGACCTCCAGCCGCCCGATCAGGTTCTCCGGAATCTGCTCCATTGCGGCGGTGACGATGATGCGATCGAACGGACCGATGTTGGGAGGCAGATTGAGACCGTCGCCAAGCATCACCTCGACATTGTGACAATCGAGCTTTTCGAGCCGGGCGCGTGCCGTGTCGGCGAGCTTGCGATAGCGCTCGACGGTCAGCACCTGGCCGGCGAGCCGCGACAGCACGGCAGCCTGGTAGCCGGAGCCAGTGCCGATTTCGAGCACCCGGTGCTGCTTCTGGAGCTGGAGCTGCTCGGTCATGTAGGCGACGACGAAAGGCTGGCTGATGGTCTGCCCGCACGCGATCGGCAGCGCGCTATCGCGATACGCACCGTCGCGATCGGCCTCGTCGACGAAAAGCTCGCGCGGCACTTCCTCCATTGTCCGCAGCACGGCCTGATCGCTGATGCCCCGACGCCTCAGCGTCAGCTGAAACATCATCTTTTCCGGCGGGTGCTGATGCGAGGTCATTGCTGCTGCTTCGTTGATCTCGTCTGGCGGATTGCCGTACTGCACCGCAAGAATCCGAGGCGCGAATCTTGTTCCGGCTCAGGAACTCATGATAGCCTTTCGGCGCAGCATCTGACCACAACCGGGCTATCAACGCGCTAGGCTATTTGCAGGTTTGGGTTCGCCGAAACGCGCATTGCGTCGCTTATCGTTATCTGCGAACGTTCGCGAGAATGGGCAAGGACTCACCAATGACTGCGACAGGGCTTTCGGGCCGCTCTGTTTTCCTCGTCGAGGACGAGGTCATGATCAGAATGATGGTCGCGGACATGCTGGAGGAGCTCGGCTACAAGGTTGCCGCCGAGGCGGGCGACATCAGCGAGGCCATGCGACTTGCTCAATCCACCGAGTTCGACCTCGCCATTCTGGATGTCAATGTCAACGGCAAGGTCATCTCGCCAGTGGCCGATGTCATCATGGCGAAGGGTTGCCCGTTCATCTTCGCCACTGGCTACGGCTCCTCCGGCTTGCCCGAACAGTACCGCGACCGGCCGGCGCTCCAAAAGCCGTTTCAACTCGAGGCGCTCGGCAAGACCATCGAAGCCGCGCTTCGCGGCGGATAGTTCTATTTCAGCATCGCGCTCAGCTCTTCCGAAAACGCTTCGTCGGTGCGGTCGAGCCTGAGCGGAGTGACTGAGACGTAGCGCTCGCGCAGCGCTGCGAGATCGGTGCCGTCGGCGGGCGTGTCGAGCATCGCGGTGCGTTCGAATCCGATCCAGAAATAAGGGTTGCCGCGGCCGTCCTTGCGCTCGTCGATCCTGAGGAAGCCCAGATTGCGCTTGCCTTGCCGCGTGACGCGGATGCCCAGCACATCCTCCGGCGCGCAGGACGGGAAGTTGATGTTGATGACGGTGTCCTTCGGAACGCCGGCGGCGATTACCTTGCGCAGGATATCGGGCCCGAATTTGCGCGCGGTGTCCCACGGCGGCCGTTCGCGGGTTTCGACACTGAACTCCTGCGACAGTGCGAATGATGGGAGCCCTAAGATGGTGCCCTCCAACGCGCCAGCAATGGTGCCGGAATAGACGACGTCTTCGGCGACGTTGCGACCTTTGTTGACGCCGGACAGCACGACATCGGGCAGCTTGGCACCCAGGATGTGGCGGGCCCCCATGATGACGCAGTCCGTCGGTGTGCCGCGCACGGCAAAGTGCCGCGGGCCGACCTCGCGCAGGCGCAGTGGATCGTTCAGCGACAGCGAATGCGACACGCCGGACTGGTCGAGCTCGGGCGCCACCACCCAGACGTCGTCGGACAAGGCGCGCGCGATCTCCTCCACGACCTTGAGGCCGGGAGCGTGGATGCCGTCGTCATTGGTGCAGAGGATGCGCATGCGGGAGCTACGATTCCTGAAAGCGGTTCTGAGCCGTCTTATCCGGCTAGGGCCGATCAGGCAAACCGGACGATTGCGGTCCGCCGTCAGGTTCCCGATCTGGTCGTGTCAGCGACGGATACGCCATTGCGGCAGGAAGCGCGCCAGGCGGCCTTCCGCACGCAGCCGCATCGCCGGCACGACCGGACTCTCGACGGGAGTTTCGATCACGCCGAGCTCCTTGAGCTGAGCGACGAACGGGTCAGAGTCCGGTGCCTGCGGAAAGCGTTCGCGCGCCACCGTCAACGCCTTGTCGAAGTCAGCAGTATTGACGCCGGGCTTGGAGCGCCGGCTCTGCACGAGATCGTCGTCCCAGAGCCGCGCGATCTCGATGTCGAGGA
The DNA here is from genome assembly GCF_900324035.1 of Bradyrhizobium vignae. Taxonomy (NCBI): domain Bacteria; kingdom Pseudomonadati; phylum Pseudomonadota; class Alphaproteobacteria; order Hyphomicrobiales; family Nitrobacteraceae; genus Bradyrhizobium; species Bradyrhizobium vignae. Next base: position 3,978,136 of record NZ_LS398110.1, on the reverse strand, counting down.
CGCCGCGGAGGCGCTGATCGATGGCCTGAATCCCCGCACCCGTCACGGCCCATTGTCGGCCGATCCAGAAGATATCGCGGTGCAAGGCCATGAGCGGTGAGTTCGCGTTGACGGGCGCCGGCAGGATAGCCGGCCGCCCGATCTACGCAACCCTACTCGCGCGCGATCACCTTCAGCCCGCCCATATAGGGCTGGAGCACGCTGGGGACCGCGATCGAGCCGTCCTCCTGCTGATAGGTCTCCATCACCGCGATCAACGCGCGGCCGACCGCTGTGCCGGAGCCGTTCAGCGTGTGCACGAAGCGCGGCTTGCCGTCGGGCCCGCGCGAGCGCGCATCCATGCGTCGCGCCTGGAAATCGCCGCAGACCGAGCAGCTCGAGATCTCGCGGAACATGCCGCCATCGCCCTGCCCGGGCATCCAGACCTCGATGTCATAGGTTTTCTGCGACGAAAATCCCATATCACCTGCGCAGAGCGTCATCACCCGATAATGCAGGTCGAGCTTCTGCAACACCTGCTCCGCACAGGACAGCATCCGCTCCAGCTCGTCCTTGCTTGTCTCGGGCGTCGTGATCGAGACCAGCTCGACCTTGGTGAACTGGTGCTGGCGGATCATACCTCGGGTGTCACGCCCTGCGGCACCCGCCTCCGCACGGAAGCACGGCGTCAGCGCAGTCAGCCGCATCGGCAGTTGCTTCTCGTCGAGGATGGATTCGCGCACGAGGTTAGTAAGCGACACCTCAGCGGTTGGGATTAGGCCGAGGCGTTCGGTCCTCAAACGCTCATGATCGGGCGAGGCGAGCAGCTCGCCCTTGATCGCCCAGAATTGATCGTCCTCGAATTTCGGCAATTGCCCGGTGCCGAACATCACCTCGTTGCGCACCAGCAGAGGTGGATTGATCTCGGTGTAGCCATGCTCGGTGGTGTGAAGATCGAGCATGAACTGGCCGATCGCGCGTTCGAGCCGCGCCAGCCCCTTCTTCAGCACCACGAAGCGCGCGCCGGACAGCTTTGCCGCCGCCTCGAAATCCATATAGCCGAGCGCGGTGCCGAGATCGTCATGCAGCTTGGGCGCGAAGCCGTAATTGCGCCTGTTGCCGAACACGTGGTGCTGCACGTTGCCGTGCTCGTCGACCCCATCGGGCACTTCGTCGAACGGAATGTTCGGGATCGCCGACAGCTCTTTCGTCAGCTCCTCGTCGGCGGCTTTCGCGGCCGCTTCGAGCTCGGGCATCGTGGTCTTGAGCTCTGCGACCTCAGCCATCAGCTTCGCCGCGCGCGCTTCGTCCTTCGCTTTCTTGGCGTCGCCGATTTCCTTGGAGGCAGCATTGCGCCGCGCCTGCGCCTGCTCCGAGGCCAGAATCGCCGCGCGCCGCCGCTCGTCGATCGCCAGCAGCGAGGCCGACATCGGGTTCAATCCGCGCCGTGCGATGCCGGCGTCGAAGGCTTGCGGATTGTCGCGGATCGATTTGATGTCGTGCATGGCCGTGGTCCTGGGCTTGTTGCAGGCCTGCAAATCATCGATTTGCAGGCCCGCAAATGGCTGGCTTCCCTAGCACTCTGTCATCGCCCGCGAAAGCGGGCGATCCAGTATTCCAGAGACCGGGGTGATTCTCCGAGGGGCTGCCGCGTGCTGGATACCCCGCTTTCGCGGGGAATGACGGCGGAGGGGTTGCGGGGCCCTACTCCGCCGGGTTGGCCGGCGTCGATACGTCGGTGCCGGTGGCTTGCGCCGAGGCTGCAGCCTTCTTCTCCACCATCGCCACCGCGATGATCGAGCCCTCGTACAGCGCCAGCAAGGGGATCGCCAGCGAGCACTGGCTGAGCACGTCGGGCGGCGTCAGCACGGCTGCGATCACGAAGGCGATCACGATGAAATAGCGGCGCTTCTCGCGCAGCATTTTCGAGGTGATGATGCCGATGCGGCCGAGCAGCGTCAGGATCACCGGGAGCTGGAAGGCGATCCCGAAGGCGAAGATCAGCGACATCATCAGCGACAGATATTCGCCGACCTTGGGCAAGAGCTGGATTTGCGCAGTCTCATCGCTGCCGGCCTGCTGCATGCCGAGCGAGAATCGGATCAGCATCGGCAGCACGACGAAATAGACCAGCATCGCGCCCAGCACGAAGAAGAACGGCGTCGCGACCAGATACGGCAGGAAGGCCTGCTTCTCGTGCTTGTAGAGCCCGGGCGCAACGAATTTGTAGATCTGCGTCGCGACGATCGGGAACGAGATGAAGCCGGCGCCGAACAGCGCCAGCTTCAGCTGCGTGATGAAATATTCCAGCAGCGCCGTGTAGATGAACTTGGAGTTCTCGGGCCCCGCGACCCACACGAACGGCCAGACCAGCACGTTGTAGATCTGCTTGGCGAAGAAGAAGCAGAAGATGAAGGCCACGCCAAAGCCGAGCAGCGCCTTGATCAGCCGCGAGCGCAGCTCGATCAGGTGGTCCATCAGCGGGGCTTTGCTGGCCTCGATATCGGCGTCGGTCATGACGCTTTGGCGTCCTTGATCGCCTCGGGTGGCGCGGTGTCCTGCGCGACCGGTGCCTGTTCGATCTCGCGGGTGACCGCGAGCGGCTCGTTCGCATCCGCATGTGCCTCGGCCTCCACAAAAGTCGCGGGCGTCGGCGCTTCCGGAGTAGTCGGGCTAACAGGGGGCTCGACAGCTGTGGTGGCAGGCGTCTCTGCCGGCTTGTCCAGCGCATCGACGCGCAGCGCGTCGCTGACGTCCTTCTGGAGCGAGGTCAACGGATTTAATCCCGTGGCAGCCTCCTTGACCTCGTCAAAGCTCTTCTTGAGGTCGGCCATCTCGGCCTCGCGCATCGCCTCCTGGAACTGACCCTGGAATTCGGCGGCCATCCTGCGCGCCTTGCCCATCCACTGCCCGACCATGCGCAGCACGCCCGGCAGCTCTTTCGGGCCGATGGCGATCAGGGCCACGACCCCGATGAGGACCAGTTCACTCCACCCGATGTCGAACATGAGGTCTTCCGTTCACGCGAAGCCGCAGCCGGCCCAATCCCTTGCGCGCAGGATCGGGGCCGCTACCCGGGTCTCGCGTGCTCTCTGGCTCAGACGGCCTTGCTGCCGACGTCGGATCGTGCCGCGGTCGGCGCAGCATTGTGCTCGATCGACTTGGCCGGCTCGGGCTTCTCGGCGGGCTTGTCGTCGTCCTGCATGCCCTTCTTGAACGCCTTGATGCCCTGCGCCACGTCGCCCATCAGATCCGAAATCTTGCCGCGGCCGAACAGCAGCAGGACCACTGCGATCACCAAGATCCAGTGCCAAATGCTGAGTGAACCCATCCTGCAACCCTCCAAACGCGCATGGCCGGGGACCCGGCCGATCTTCACCGAAACCTAGGCTTGGCAGGGCTCAAAAACAAGGACCAAGGCAGCGCCAATTCGCTGTCGGCGCTACGCAATTTTGCTAGTGTTAACCGGTCGCAGGGCCCCGTCGTCGAACGGGCATCACTCCTCGCTGCCGCTTTCGCTGCCACCCTCGCCGCCGCCATCATTGCCGCCTTCAGGCGTCTCGGGCTCGATCGCAGGCGCCAGCGCAAGATCGAGATCCTCGCCTGGTTCCAGCGGATCCTCGTCCTCGCGCAGAGCAGGGTCATCGGACGGCGTAGGCACGCTAAATCCGGTGGGCAGGCGCGAATCCAGAAGACCCGTGCCCTTCAGCTCTTCCAGGCCCGGCAGGTCGCCGAGCTGTTCCAGCGTGAACTGCGACAGGAACTCCTCGGTGGTTCCGAAGGTGAGCGGACGGCCCGGCGTCTTGCGACGGCCGCGCGGCTTGATCCAGCCGGTCTCCAGCAGCACGTCGAGCGTGCCCTTTGAGGTGACAACACCGCGGATCTCCTCGATCTCGGCCCGCGTCACCGGCTGGTGATAGGCGATGATCGCCAGCACCTCGATCGCGGCGCGCGACAGGCGGCGGGTCTCGGTGCTCTCCCGTGTCATCAGCCAGGCCAGATCGCCGGCGGTGCGGAACGTCCATTTGTTGGCGACGCGGACGAGGTTCACGCCACGTGAGGCATAATCGGCCCGCAATTGCTCGAGCGCGGCCTTGACGTCGACGCCCTCGGGCATGCGCTTGGCCAGCGTGGCGGTATCCAGCGGTTCACTCGAGGCGAACAGCAGCGCCTCCAGCAGCCGCAATTCTTCGGGACGTGCCTGGGATTCGTTCTCCATCGGCTCGGCCTCTTCTACCCGCACTTCAGCCAGGCTTGCCATGGCAGATTCTCCTTCTTGCACTTAAGCGACCGGCGCATCAGGCGCAGGAGCTGCGTCCGGGACCGGTTTTGGGCGCCCTTTCCGGAAATAGATCGGCGCAAATGCCTCTTTCTGGTTCAGCTCGAGCTGACCTTCGCGCACCAATTCGAGCGCGGCGGCAAAGCTCGAGGCAAACACCGTCGCGCGCTGCGTCGGATCGGCGACATGCCGGATCAGGAAGTCGTCGAGCACGCCCCAGTCATCCTGTTCGTTGAGGCTGCCGACCAGCCGCTCCAACGTGGCCCGCGCTTCGGCAAGCGACCACACCGTGCGCTTGGCCAGATGCACGCTCGCCAGCACCCGCGACTGGCGCTGCGCGGCATAGGCAGTGAGCAGGTCGTACAGCGTCGCCGTGTATTTCGGGTGCTTGATCTCGGCGATTTGCTCGGGCTCGCCGCGCGGGAAGATGTCGCGCTGCAATTGCGGCCTGTTCATGAGCCGGTTGGCGGCTTCGCGAATGGCTTCCAGCCGGCGCAGGCGATTGGCGAGCGCCGTCGCCATCTGCTCCGCGCTCGGACCTTCCGCACTCGGCGGCTCCGGCAGCAGCAGGCGCGACTTCAGGAAGGCAAGCCAGGCCGCCATGACCAGGTAGTCGGCGGCAAGCTCGAGCCGGATCTTTCGCGCGGCCTCGATGAAATGGAGATATTGGTCGGCCAGCGCCAGAATCGAGATCTTGGCGAGGTCGACCTTCTGCTGTCGCGCCAGCGCGAGCAAGAGATCGAGCGGACCCTCATAGCCCTCGACGTCCACCACCAACGCCGGCTCACCCTCGGCGAGCTCTGCGGGCCGCCCGGTTTCAAACGATAGGATTTCTGCGGTCATGCCGATGCCGTGTTTGCCCGTGCGATCAATGCGTCCAGTTCGGCGCGCGCGGCCACGCGGTCGAATGGCTGCGGCGGCTTGCGTGCGGCGAGCGCGGCATTCGCCCGCTCCAATGCTCTGCCGGACAGTTCCGGTGTCTGGCCGGCGACGTCGCGCATCTCCTCGATGTTGCCGTTGCAATGCAGGGCCACATCGCAGCCGGCCGCGAAGATAGCGCGGGTCCGTTCGGCGATATTCCCCGACAGCGCGTTCATCGACACGTCATCACTCATTAACAAACCCTGGAACCCGATTGCGCCGCGAATCACGTCAGCAATCATTGTCGCAGATGTCGTCGCCGGATGGACGGGGTCGACTACGCTAAACACAACATGTGCAGTCATGGCCATCGGCAGGTCCGATAGCGGCCTGAACGCCGCGAAATCGGTGCGTTCCAGTTCGTCCCGGGGCGTATCGACGGTCGGCAGCTTGAAATGGGTGTCGGCGGTTGCCCGGCCATGACCGGGAATGTGCTTGAGAACCGGCAGCACACCGCCCTGCTCCAGTCCCTCGGTGACCGCACGGGCAATCGCCGCGACCTTTCGCGGCTCGGTCCCGTAGGCCCGGTTGCCGATGACCGCGTCAGCGCCCGGCACCGGCACGTCAGCTAGCGGCAGGCAATCCACGGTGATGCCGAGTTCGGCAAGATCGGCCGCGATCAGGCGGGCACTGAGGCGTGCGGCAGAAAGGCCGAGCGCCGAATCAGTGTCGTACAAACTCGCGAATACAGCCCCCGGCGGATAGACCGGCCACTGCGGCGGGCCGAGGCGCTGCACCCGTCCGCCCTCCTGATCAATCAGGACCGGAGCATCGGGCGCATTGGCCACCGCCCGCAATTCCGCAACCAATGCAGCAACTTGCGCTGGCGTCGCGATGTTGCGTTTGAAGAGAATGAAGCCCCATGGGCGTTCGGCACGGATAAACTCCCGCTCGGCGGCGGTCAGTTCCGTTCCGGATACGCCGGTAATGAAGGCCCGCGTGCTCATGACGGCCGATTAACCCTGCCCCGCGAAGGGGTCAAGGAAACGGCCGTTAATTCCTCTGGACGAAGCAGGCAGACAGGCCTGCGGACTTGAGGCTGTTGCAAGCCTGCGTCGCCTCCTCGGCCGAAGCGTAGGGACCCGCGAAGGCGCGGTAGACGATCCCCTTGCCCTTGTCGGTCAGATCGACCCGCTTGATCACCGGCGAACGGGAGCCGAGCACGCTGCCGTACTTGCTCTGGAGCACTCGATAGGACGCGGCGGCGCTGTCCTCACTTTGCTGCGAGGAGACCTGCACGATGTAGCCGCCGCCGCTGCTGCTGCTGGGCGCGATTTGCGTCGGGTTGGTGGCAGCCATCCGCTGCGGAGGCTCGGCCGTCGCTCCCGATTGCGGCGCGAGCGACAGGGGCTGGTTGACGCTGGCATTGGCCGAGGTCGGCGGATTGCGCGGCGCCGCCGGTGCAGCGGGCGCGGCAATAGGCTTCGGCGCCGTAGCCGTCGGCTTGGCGGCGGCCGATTGCGGCACGGTGCTGTCAGTCTGATCGCCCTTCACGGCCACAGTCCTGATCGGACGCGGCAAATTGTTCGGCAGCGTGCCATTGCTCGGAGTCGGCCCTGCGCTCGGCGGCGGCACGGTAGAGGGCGACACGCTCGCCACCGACGGCGGGTTCGCATTCTGGTTCAGCGGCGGGAACACCACGCGGGGCCCGCCTGCCCTGGCGTTGACGTCGACGGGCGCCTCCTCGCGCGGCACGATCTTTTCCGTGCCGTCACCGCTGAACATGCGATCCGGTACCTTGGCCGCGGAGTCCGTCGGAGCCGGCACGATCTTGGTCGGCGTGTTGTCAGCCTTGATGATCGGCGGCTCGCCGCTGCGAGGCGAGCCGATATAGGTCTTGTAGGCGAACGCCGCACTGGTGCCGACGACGGCAAGTGCGAGAATCGCCGCGACCGTCATCATGCCACCGCGCTGCTTCTTCGGCTCCTCGACTTCGGCCTCGGGATAGTCGCTTTGGTACGCGTAAGGGTCGTCTGGATAAGCCGGCTCGCGTTGATAATCCTGTTCGCCTGTCTCCAGGCGACCGTAGAGCGCATCGTCGTAGCGCGATGGATCAGGCTGCGCATACGGCTCCTGATAAGCCTGCTCCTGGTAAGCTTGGCTATGCTGCTGGTAGGCCTGATCCTGATAACCTTGATCCTGATAGGCCCGCGGCTGCTGAACATCAGGCTCGGGCGCGGCAGCCTTGGCTGAATAGCGATGCAACGGATGAACCGGGCTGACGGAGACGGAATAGTCAGGCTCCGGTGCCGGCTGCGGCTGCACGTTCGCGCGCCGCATCCATGAGGGCGGCCCGGGCGGCGGCGGCGCCTGCTCGGCGTAGTCCTGCTGACCATCTTCCTGGCGGTAATCGTCTTGATGATAGCTCTGGGCGGGCGCTGCCGGCGGGCGGGCAGTCGACTTCCCCTGCGCTGCGAACGGATCAGTCTGTCCGATCAGACGGGCAAGCTCGGCCAAGGGATCATTTTCCGCCTTCCCATAGTGATCGCCGCCGCGACCATAGTCATCGGAAGGAAACGGTCTGTCCTGATATCGTTCGGCCATCGTGATGATGCGTCCCTTCGGGAAAGCCGCGCGCCCCTCGACCAAGGCACGGCCTTCGACCCACAAGGCTTTCAACCAAGTCTAAGCGATCCGGCTTCTGCCGGTTACCCCCGAATTCCGCTTAAGTAGTTCGCCCCAAACTACCGCATCTCGTCCGGAGCATGGACGCCGAGGATGGCGAGGCCCGATGCCAGAACAGAGACGACGCCCTGAACCATCGCCAGCCGCGCCTTTGTAAGATCTGCATCATTATTGATAATGAAGCGTAAATAGGGCAAATCGCGCCCTTTCGTCCAAAGCGCATGAAATTCGCTGGCTAAATCATAGAGATAAAAGGCAATTCGGTGCGGCTCGTGGGCCGCGGCGGCCGCTTCCAGCATGCGCGGATAAATTGCGAGACGCTTGAGAAGATCGAGTTCCACGGGATCCGACAGCCGCTCGACCGCCGACTCAGCGAGCCAGGCAATGCGCTCGCCGGCATCTTCGGGCAGTTCCGGAAACACCTCGGCCCGCGCGTTGCGGAAGATCGAGTGGCCGCGGGCGTGGCCATACTGGACGTAGAACACCGGATTGTCGCGCGACTGCTCCATGACCTTGGCGAGGTCGAAGTCGAGCACCGCATCGTTCTTCCGGTAGAGCATCATGAAGCGGACGGCGTCCTGGCCGACCTCATCCACCACCTCACGCAAGGTGACGAAGTCCCCGCTCCGCTTGGACATTTTGACCGGCTCGCCATTGCGCAGCAACTTCACGAGCTGGACGATCTTGACGTCGAGCGATCCCTTGCCCGAGGTCGTCGCCTTCACCGCCGCCTGCATCCGCTTGATGTAGCCGCCATGGTCGGCGCCCCACACGTCGATCATCTCGGCGAAACCGCGGTCGAACTTGTTCTTGTGATAGGCGATGTCGGAGGCGAAGTAGGTGTAGGAATTGTCCGACTTGATCAGCGGCCGATCGACGTCGTCGCCATAGGCGGTTGCCTTGAACAGCAGCTGCTCGCGGTCTTCCCAATCCTCGACCGGCGCGCCCTTCGGTGGCGGCAGGCGGCCTTCGTAGATGTCGCCCTTGGCCTTCAGGAAGTCGATGGTCCCGGCAACCTTGTCGTTGCCGCCTTCAATCAGCGAGCGCTCGGAGAAAAACACGTCGTGGCGGATATTGAGCGCGGCGAGATCGTCCTTGATCTCATCCATCATCATCGCGATCGCCTTGGCGCGCACGGTCGGCAGCCACTCGGCCTCGGTCATCGCGAGGAGCCTGTCGCCGTGCTCTTTCGCCAGCGCCTGCCCCACAGGCTTGAGGTAGTCGCCCGGATAGAGGCCTTCGGGAACGGCACCGATGTCCTCGCCGAGCGCCTCGCGATACCTTAGGAACGCCGAACGTGCGAGCACGTCAACCTGGGCACCTGCATCGTTGATGTAATATTCTCGCGTGACGTCGTGACCGGCGAACTGGAGCAGGCTGGCCAGCGCGTCGCCGAACACCGCGCCGCGGCAATGGCCGACATGCATCGGCCCCGTCGGATTGGCCGAGACGTATTCGACATTGACCTTGGCGCCGCTGCGGATGCGGCCGTAGTCGCCGGCCTCGCGCAGCACCGTCCGCAACGCCTCAGCCCAGGCGGCGGGCTTCAGCGTCAAATTGATGAAGCCGGGACCGGCGACGTCGACCTTGGCGATCAGCGCGTCGGTGCGCAGCCGCCCGGCGATCTGCTCGGCGAGATCGCGCGGCTTTGCCTTGGCCTCTTTCGCAAGCACCATCGCAGCATTGGTCGCCATGTCGCCGTGGGAGGCATCGCGCGGCGGCTCGACCACCACGCGGGAGAAATCGATGCCCTCCGGCCAACTGGCGTCCGCCGCAAGCGCGCGGCAGGCGGCGTGCACGCGTGCGAGCACATCGGCGAACAGATGCAGGGATGAGGATGTCTGGGGCATGGGCGCCGCCTAACGCAAATCCGGGGTCGAGTCAAAAAGCCGCTGGTGCTCGGTCAGGGCGAAACGGTCGGTCATTCCGGCAATGAAATTGCCGATCCGGCGGGCCCGGTCGCCCTCATTGTCCGCCTCTGCCCCCAACAGCCATTCCGGCGGCAGCTCGGCAGGGGATTTCAGGTATTTTGCGAACAGGTCGAACAGGATCTGCTCCGCCTCTCCCATCACCCGCATCACCCGCTCGTGGCGGTACATGTGCTGGTACAGGAAGGTCTTGATGGCAGCCTCTTCCTCCGCGACCTCGGCGGGAAACGCGATCAGCGCCCGGCTCTGCTGGCGGACGTCCTGGGCCGATTGCGGCTTGACGGCGGCGAGGTTCTTCTGCGCCTCCGCAAACACCGCCCCGATCAGGTGCGAGATCAGCTCGCGCACCAGCTCGGCGCCGCGCCGGACGTCCTCCAGATCGGGATAATGCGCCGCAGTCTCGGCGATGATCTCCGCAGTCAGCGGCATCACCTTGAGATCGTCGACGTGGAACAGGCCGGCGCGCAGGCCATCATCGATGTCGTGAGCGTCATAGGCGATGTCGTCGGCGATCGCGGCGACCTGCGCTTCCAGCGAGGCAAAGCTCCACAATTCGAGGTCATAGGTCTTGACGTAGTCGGCAATCCCCACGGGAACGCCGTGCTCGCGGTAGCGCCCGATCGGGCCGCCGCTGCGGTCGGTCAGCGGGCCGTTATGCTTGACGATGCCCTCCAGCGATTCCCAGGTCAGGTTGAGTCCGTCGAACTCGGGATAGCGGTGCTCGAGCGAAGTCACCACGCGGAGCGCCTGGGCATTGTGGTCGAAGCCGCCGAACTCCTTCAGGCAGGCGTCCAACGCCCGCTCGCCAGCATGGCCGAACGGCGGGTGGCCGAGATCGTGGGCGAGCGCGAGCGTCTCGGTCAGGTCCTCGTCGAGGCCGAGTTGGCGGGCCAGCGCGCGGGCGAGTTGCGCCACCTCCAGCGAATGGGTCAGGCGGGTGCGGTAATGGTCGCCCTCGTGGAACACGAACACCTGGGTCTTGTACTTCAGGCGGCGGAACGCGGTCGAATGGATCACCCGGTCGCAATCCCGCCGGAACGGGCTGCGGGTCCGGCTCGGGGGCTCGGCGACCAGCCGGCCGCGGCTGCGATCGGGGTCGCAGGCATAGGGCGTGCGGGGGGCTGCCATTCCGACGGACACGGCGAATTTAGTCCCTATCCATTTGATTCTGCGTATGGTGGCACTTAACTATGTCAGGCGCGGGATACCAAATGAATTGGGTATGACTGCGGGACTATCGGAGACGAGTGATGACGACTGCCGTGACCATCAGCGACCGGGCCGCACGCCGGATTGGGGAGATCCTCAAGGGCGAAGGTTCTGGCGCGATGCTGCGCATCTCGGTCGAGGGCGGCGGCTGCTCCGGTTTCCAGTACAAGTTCGACATCGACCGCGCGCGGACCGACGACGATCTCGTGATCGAGCAGGACAATGCGGTGGTGCTGGTCGATTCCGCCTCGCAACCGTTCCTGGCGGGATCGCAGGTCGATTTCGTCGATGACCTGATCGGCGCCTCGTTCCGCGTCAACAATCCCAATGCCACAGCGTCCTGCGGCTGCGGGACGAGCTTCTCGGTCTGAGTGCTTACGCGCCCGTTATCTGCCTTTCCTCGTCCGTCCACTCCACGTCGCCCGGCATCGGCTCCGGCTGAAGCGGCGCGTCCTCGAACGCGAGATGGCCGTCCAGCGCGCGCAGGAGTGCCGCGATCAGCGCGGGCTTGCGCAGCGGCTTGGCAAGGAAGTCCGACATGCCCGCTTCGCGGCAGATCTTGATGTCCTCAGGGAAGGCGTTGGCGGTCAGGGCGATGATCGGCAAGAGCCGCCCGCCTTGTGCCCGGATCGCCCGGGTGGCGGCCAGTCCGTCCATATCGGGCATGCGCACGTCCATCAGCACGACATCGTAATTGTCCTGGGATGCCGCTGCGACGGCCTCGGCGCCGTCGGCGACGACGCTCAATTCGACGTCGAAGGAGCCCAGCATCTTGCTGACGACCATGCGGTTCACGGCATCGTCCTCCGCGACCAGCACCTTCAGCGGCCGGTCGAAGCCGGCGATCCGGGCTTTGAGATCGTCGGCTTCGTCGCGCCTGCCCGCCTGATCGGATGCCTGCGCATGGCTCCAGGGCAGCACCAGCGTGAAGCGGAAGGTCGAGCCCTCGCCCGGCGTCGAGGTGACGCCGATGGTGCCGCCCATCTGCTCGATGATGCGCCTGCTGATCGCAAGGCCGAGGCCGGTGCCGCCGAAGCGGCGGCTGATCGAGGCATCGGCCTGGGCGAAGTCGCTGAACAACAGGCCGAGCTTTTCCGGGGCGATGCCGATGCCGCTGTCGGTCACGGTCCATTCGACGGTCGCCAGCAGGTCGCGGCGCGCCCGGCAGATGACTGATATCGTCACCTCGCCCTCGTCGGTGAACTTCACTGCGTTGGACGCGAGGTTGAGCAACACCTGGCGGATGCGCGCGACGTCGCCGCGCAGCGTCGGCGGCAGGGTCGGATCGAGCTCGACCTTGACGGATAGCCCCTTGCCCTTGGCGCTCGCGCGCACCACGGTCGCAACCGTCTCGACCAGCGCCTGCGGGGCGAAGTCGATCACCTCGAACTGGAAGCGGCCGGCCTCGAGCTTGGACAGGTCGAGGATGTCGTTGAGGATGCGCTGGAGATTGTCGCCGGACTCGCGGATCGTGGTGACGGCCTCGCGCTGCTCCGGATCGAGTTTTGTCTCCAGCAGCATGCTGGCAAGTCCGAGCACGCCGTTCATGGGCGTGCGGATCTCGTGGCTCATCACCGCCAGGAAGTCGGACTTGGCGCGGCTCTCGGCCTCGGCCTTTTCCGCGCGCCAACGCTCGGTGACGTCGCGCCCGAAGCCGCGATAGCCGAGGAACTGGCCCTCGCGATCATAGGCCGGCTTTGCCGTGAGCGACCACAGCCGCGCCTCGCCGCCGGCCACGACCTTGAGGTTCATCTCGTGCAGCGGCTCGGCATGCTCCATCAGGCCGATGATGTTGTAGGCTGCGCTCTTGTCCCCCGGGCACAGCATCTCGAGCACGTCTGCGAAATGCGAGCCCCTGAGCAGCGGTAGCGGCAGCTGCGCGACATCCGCGAAGCGTTGGGGCACGTCGATCAGATGCCCGTCGGCATCGGTCTGCCACAGCCAGTCGCCGGCATTCTCCTGAAAATCCTTCAGCAGCAGCGAGATGATCTCGGTTTGGCGCTCGAGTTCGAGCTGGGCCTTGAGGTTGCCAAAGAACAGATTGCCTTGCGAGACGATGTTGCGCGCCATGAAAAACGCGAACAGCAGCAGGAACACCGCGGTCACGAGATACGGACCGGTGCCGCAGAGCAGCAGCGCGCCGGCGCAGGCGACGGTCATGGTGGCGAGATAGACGAGGCCCGCCCGCGGGAAGGTCGAGAGCGTGAAGGCGCCGCCCGACATCATGCCGACCATCAGGCAGGCCAGGATCAATTGACTGGTCGGCTCGGCGCGGCTGAACAGGGCCAGCGGCAGCGTGCTCCAGATCGCGGCGACGAAAAATGCCTGCCGCAGCATTTGCTGCGCCACGCGCGGCGAGGCTCCCTGGGGTGGGCTCTGATGCGACTTGTGCCACGCGCGCACCGCGAGCGAGGCGGTGGCCGCGAGCGTCATGCCCCAGATGGCGAGGAAGTCATTCCAGCCCCTGCCCCAGAGCAGGATCAGCACGATGGCGACGTTCAGCATCGTCACCGCCATCGTCACCGGGATCAGCCGCGTCACGGCGTCGATCTGCTTGGCGCGGATGCGCCGCATCTGCCGTTCGCTGAGATCGGCGGTCAGGCCGTCCTCGATCTCGAAGCCGCCGAGCCAATACAGGAACGCGCCGATCACGCCGTCACGCGGCTGAGTTCGTATCATCGACTTGTCCGGCCATCCCATCCGCGGAACCTATTGACGATCAATGGCCCACCGCCCGCTTAGACCGGGTTAATTTTGTGGGAGATTTTGCGGCGTCCTTGACGGGCGCGTTTGCAGTTTGTTCTAACCATGGCCCTTGGTCCGGAGCCTGCCGACATGCCCATCAGAGTAGCCACCTGGAACGTGAACTCGGTCCGGCAGCGGATCGATCTGCTCCTGACCTGGCTGAGAGAGAGCCAGCCCGACATCGTCTGCCTGCAGGAGATCAAATGCGTCGACGAGGCCTTTCCGCGGCTGGAGATCGAGGCGCTCGGCTACAATGTCGTCACGCATGGGCAGAAGACGTTCAACGGCGTTGCGCTGCTCTCTAAGCTCAGGTTCGACGAGACCAAGTCGGGCCTCGCCGGCGACGACGAGGACGCCCATGCGCGCTTCCTCGAGGGCGTGGTGACGCTAAAGTCTGGCGTGCTGCGCATCGCCTGTCTCTACCTGCCCAATGGCAACCCGGTCGGGACCGACAAATATCCCTACAAGCTCAAATGGATGTCGCGGCTTCTTGACTACTCGAAAGAGCGCCTCAAGGCTGAGGAGCCGCTGATCCTCGCAGGCGACTTCAACGTCATCCCGCATGCCCGCGACGTGCACAATCCGGCCGCCTGGACGGAGGACGCCCTGTTCAAGACGGAGACGCGGGAGAGCTTTCAGTCCCTGCTCGGCCTCGGCCTGACCGACGCCCTGCGGGCCGTGACCGACGAGCCCGGGCTCTACACCTTCTGGGACTATCAGGCGGGGGCCTGGCAGAAGAACCAGGGCCTTCGGATCGACCATCTCTTGCTGTCGCCGCAGGCCACAGACCGGCTCGCCAATGTCGGCATCGACAGTTATGTGCGCGGCTGGGAGAAGCCGTCGGACCACGTGCCGGTGTGGGCGGATCTGGATCTTGAGGCGGCGTGAAGCCGCCTCATCGTGGAGCTATTCCCGGCGGCCCTGCACCCACTGTTCCAGCATTTGCAGGCACATGGCGCGGTCGTCGTCGGAGGCCTTGGCGAAGGCGCGGTTGTAGCTTTCCTTGATCCAGGTCTCTTCGGCGCCTGCGCTGTCGCGCGCCAGGGTCAGCCACATCAGGCCGCGCGCGGCCTGCCGCGGCAGGCGGTCGCCGTTGAACAGCATCTGACCGAGCAGTGCCTGGGCCTGGTGCTGGCCCTTCTGCGCGGCGAGGCCAAGCCAGCGTGCACCGTAACGGAAGTCCTCGCGCGAGGCGTCCGGGGTCTTCAGGTACAGGCGGGCGAGGTCGTACTGCGCGTCCGCGTTGCCGAAATAGGATGCGGCATACGAGAACATCTCCCGCGCGCGGTCAGGATCGGCCTTGATCTTCGAATTCGGAATGCCGGCCAGATAGTAGCGGCCGAGCGCGACGAAGGCATTGGCCACGATCTGCGCCTGCGGCGCCGACGGGCTGTCCTCGGCATGCGCATTGGCGATCCGGCTGAAATATTCGAAGGCACGCAAATCGTCCTGGGCGACGCCGTCGCCGTTGGCGTACATGCGGCCGAGCTTCCACTGTGCGATGGGGTGGCCACCCTCGGCAGCATATTGCAGTGCGCTCAGCGAGGTTTCCTGGGCTGCGACCGCCGGCGGAACCTTGGCGCGCACCGCACCCGCAGCGCCCGGCAGGGTGGTCACGACCGGGATGGTCGCGTCCTTCGGATTGACCGGCGCGCCGTCGAAGGCGAACGCCGGCGCGGCCAGCGCAGCCGCCCCCAACATAAACGCAACTATGGCACGCCTAGATGTCCGCATAGCACTGTTTCTCGTGCGCGCCGCCCGGATGGGTCACTGCCCCTCCGACCGCTGGTCCAACCTGCTGAGCATATTTCCAGAGAGCACCCGACGTGTGGTTAGTCGCGCGAGCGCTCCATTTGGTCTTGCGCTGAGCGAGTTCGGCGTCGCTCAATTTTACGTTAAGGGTACCGGCGACCGCGTCGATCTCGATGATGTCGCCGTCCTCGAGCAGCCCGATCGGGCCGCCGACCGCCGCCTCCGGCCCGACATGGCCGATGCAGAAGCCGCGGGTGGCGCCGGAGAAGCGGCCGTCGGTGATGAGCGCGATCTTGCCGCCCATGCCCTGGCCGGTCAGCGCCGCAGTGGTCTGGAGCATTTCCCGCATGCCGGGACCGCCCTTCGGCCCCTCGTAGCGGATCACGATGACTTCGCCTTCGCGGTAGGTGCGGTTCTGGACCGCCTCGAACGCATCCTCCTCCCGGTCGAAGCACCTGGCCGGACCGGTGAACTGGAGGTTGGACATTCCCGCGACTTTCACGATCGCACCTTCTGGCGCCAAATTGCCCTTCAGACCGACCACACCGCCCGTCACGGTGATGGGTTTGTCTGCCGGGTGCACCACGTCCTGGTGCGGATTCCACTTCACGCTCTTGAGGTTTTCGGCGATCGTGCGGCCCGTGACGGTAAGGCAATCACCGTGCAGGAAGCCGTTGTCGAGCAGCGTCTTCATCAGAAGCGGTATGCCACCTACTTCAAACATGTCTTTGGCGACATAACGGCCGCCCGGCTTCAAATCCGCGACATATGGTGTCTTTTTGAAGATTTCGGCGACGTCGAACAGGTCGAACTTGATGCCGGCCTCGTGAGCGATCGCCGGTAGGTGCAGCGCAGCATTGGTCGAGCCGCCGGAAGCCGCGACCACGGCAGCCGCGTTTTCCAAAGCTTTGCGAGTGACGATGTCGCGCGGCCGGATATTTTGCGCGATCAGGTCCATCACCTTCTCGCCCGCGGTCATGCAGAACGCATCACGGATTTCGTAAGGCGCCGGGGCACCGGCCGAGTACGGCAGCGCGAGTCCGATCGCCTCGGAGACGGTCGCCATGGTGTTGGCGGTGAACTGCGCGCCGCAGGCGCCCGCCGACGGGCAGGCCACGCGCTCGATCTCGTCGAGGTCCTCGTCCGACATGGCGCCGACCGAGTGCTTGCCGACCGCCTCGAACATGTCCTGCACGGTGACCTGCTGCCCGCGGAAGTTGCCGGGCAGGATCGAGCCGCCATAGATGAAGATCGAGGGCACGTTGAGGCGGACCATCGCCATCATCATGCCCGGCAGCGACTTGTCGCAGCCGGCAAGGCCGACCAGCGCGTCATAGGCGTGGCCGCGCACGGTCAGTTCGACCGAATCGGCGATGCATTCGCGTGACGGCAGCGACGAGCGCATGCCGTCATGGCCCATGGCGATGCCGTCGGTGACGGTGATGGTGCAGAATTCGCGCGGGGTGCCGCCGGCCGATGCCACGCCCTTCTTCACCGCCTGGGCCTGGCGCATCAAAGCGATGTTGCAGGGAGCGGCTTCATTCCAGCACGAGGCGACGCCGACGAAGGGCTGGTGGATCTGCTCGGTCGTCAGACCCATGGCGTAGAAATAGGACCGATGCGGCGCGCGCGCAGGACCTTCCGTCACGTGACGGCTCGGCAGCCTCTGCTTGTCGGTCTTGGCGTTCATCGCAACCAGTCTTCCCCGGCCAACCCTTTCAGACCCGAAAAATCAGAGCCAAGATTTGAATCGACCTTGGGATTTTCTCGTCGCCTTCGAAGACCGCCGCCGCTACCCTTTAAAACATTAGAGTGATCTTATTCATGTTCGGGTGTGGCCAAAAAGCGGCGGCCATGCGAACCGCCGGCGGTGAGGGTTAAATCCGGGATGGGTGTTGCTCAAGAGGAACAATCGTTACCGGGAAGACACGGAGCTCGCTACCTAAATACCGCAATAGCAATGGCAATCCACAACTCAGGATCTTTCGGAAGGAATAGCACACCAGGCTTGGCCAAGGAGGCGCGCACCAACCGGCAATCGCCTCATAAACTTCAGCACTTTCGAATCGCAGACATGCCTTCGCGTCCTCGCGGCTCAATTCGCCCGAGCTTTGCGTCATCTCTCGCCGCTCTTGTCCAAGAGCAACTGTGGCGAAGTAGCCCGGCGATCGGCCGGCCTCAAGGCTGGCGCTGGCGCGCCCCCGCCTGCGGCGGCTGACGGCCTTGACCCCGTCCGCTCACCGGTCTGTTGGCTTTGCATGCGCTCGGCCGAGGTCCGAGCGCGAGATAGGCGCGCTCGTCAGGCCACCCTGTATTTCTTCGGATCCCACGTCTCGCCGCGCGCGATCATGGTGTTGAGGATGATGATCAGCTTGCGCATGCAGGCGACGATCGCGACCTTTGGCGGCTTGCCCTTGGCAATCAGCCGTTCGTAGAAGGCCTTGAACACCGGATTGTTCAGCGTTGCGGCACCGACACAGGGCATGTAGAGGGCATTTCGCACCCAGCGGCGGCCACCCTTGATGCAGCGTTCACCTCGACGTTTGCCGCTATCGTCGTCATAAGGAGCAACGCCCATCAACGCGGCGGCAACTTCGTCGCTCACCTGCCCCAGCTCCGGTAGTCCTCCAAGCAGCGCCATTGCGGTCCCCTCAGCAAAGCCTGGTACGCTCTGGATGATCTCGGCACGTTTGGCAAAGTCCGGCGTTGTCTTGATCGTCGCCGCGATCGCGGTCTCGAGCGCGGCGATTTCGTCAGCCAGCTTCTTAAGAAGACGCGCGCGAGCCTTCTGAACAAGGGCCGGCGCCTCATGCTCCTTCTGCATTTTCCAGGCGAGCCCTGACGTCAAGCAGGCCTTGGCGTCCCTTCACCAGTGCCTTCATCTCCTCGTGAGCGGGATTGTCGACTTGGCTGGGAGCCTCGCCGAATGTCTCGGCGAACCAGGAGATCATCTCCGCGTCGATCTTGTCATTTTTCGCAAGGCGTCCCGCCGATTCCGCAAAGTGGCGAACCCGTTTGGGATCGACGATCCGTACTTCCAGCCCTGCTTGGCGCAACGCCTTGGCCCATACCCGCTCGTAGCCGCCGCTTGCCGCTCCGTTACGGTCCGAATGCACGCATCAATCTTGTCTTTAGCGACATCGATGCCGACGACAACCAGATCGTCTTGTGTCATCATCCACTCCCTTCCTTGCCTGGTACGGGCTCGCAGCCCTTGCAACTGTTCGGGTTCAGGAAGACACCGGAGCTGTCCCTTGCTCTTTAGCAGGCTCTGTCGCCTTTGGGCGCAACGGGCTCAGTTCCGGCAACGGGCGGTTCTGATCCAACCGCCCGTTGCCACATTCTGGCAGATTTCGGGACACAAGGGCGCAGGGAAGGCCGCATAGGCGTTAAGTTTGTTCTTGAGTGTTGGAATCACACGTGATTCCAAGGCGGGATGGCAGACGAATCGCTTCTGAACGAGGACTGGACGAGAGTGGTTACGCAGCTCGGCGGGGCTGCGCAGCTTGAAATAAGTGCGCGCCAGACGAAGGCTTTCGTGCGGCGGCGCCAAATTCCAGATGCGGTGTCGTTACTTCGGCTGATGCTGGCCTATTGTCTGGGTGAAAGAGGGTTGAGATCGACAGCCGCGTGGGCCGCTTCTGTTGGCCTTGCCGACCTCAGCAGCGTGGCGTTGTTCTATCGCCTGCGTCAATGTGGCGATTGGTTTGCAGTGCTGGTGGAGGGCTTGCTCGCTGCGGCAGCCCCGAAAGCGAGCCGAGGCCGCCTGATCCGCATTATCGATGCGACGACAGTGCCTCAGGCAGGACCGGCTGCGCGCAGGAACAGTGAGCTTTGGCGCGTTCATAGTGCATTCGATCTGCCATATGAGCGCTTTGGTCACTTCGAGCTGACAGATCAGCAAGAAGGCGAAACGTTTGACCGGATACCGGTGGTCAAGAACGAGATCCGCATTGCTGACCGCGCTTATCTACAACCTGACCGCATCGCCGCTGTGCGCGACGCCGGGGCAGACGTTTTGATCCGAGCGGGCTGGAAGAACGCACGTTGGCTTGATGCCAAAGGCCTTCCGTTCGATCTGATGGCCCAATTGCGTGCGGCGAAGGCGCACGGACTGATCGATCGGAGGATTTGGATCAAACGCAAGGACGGTGCGCCTCTGGCTATGCGTCTGGTCGCAGTCAAGAAGCCCGCCGGTGCAGTCGCGGCTTCGCGCCGTAAAGCCCGGCGCGACGCACAAGACGAAAACCGCGTCATCTCCAAAGAAACTCTGGAAGCCGCGGATTGGGTCATTCTGGTCACGTCGCTCGCGCGGGACGAGTTCTCCACCAAGGATGTACTCGCGCTCTATCGACTGCGATGGCGCATCGAACTTGGCTTCAAGCGACTGAAGAGTCTGATTGGTCTCAAGACGCCACCTGGAACCGATCCGCGCTCCGCCAAGCCCTACTTGCTGGCACACCTCTTGATCATCCTGCTGCTCGAGCCGCTTGCCCGCGACTTCGAGGACTCTCCCCGCTGAACGCAGGCCGCCTGACGGCACCTGGCGCTTGGCGTGTTTTGCAACAACTCGTTGCATCCTTGCTACAAGCGATCATTCCACAACCAACCATCCGTTGCTTTCGCCGCAGAAAGCGAGCGCTTGGGCGGCACCTGCGCGAGCCTCCTCGAAAACGTCCGTATCAATCGATGCTCGCGCTACCTTAACGCCTATGGGGAAGACCGGGTGCTGACCTCGCACCCGCGGTCTGCTGCGCGAAAAGCACGCGCAAAGGAGACCGCACAGCAGCATACAGGTGGTGCCAATCACTCGGCCTTCCCTGCGCGATGGTCGGACGGCTTATGCCGCGCTCTCCCGGGAGCCGAATTCCTTCTGGCCTCCCTCACGCTCGCGGAATTCACCGGCAGCCGCGCCGGTTGACGCGACTGCCGCATCCGCAAGCGCTTGACCGTAGCAACGACGGCCAGGACCACACGGTTTTGCCGTACGCACGGCTCGTTGGCGCCACAGGGTTCGACGGCGTTGTGCACGTTGCCACCGAAATGCTGACGCGACGAACCTGACAGCGCCGCTCGTCCGCACGAAGCCTCGGGCTCACGGAGAGCAATCCGCCCTGCCCTTGACATCTCGTACACGACGCTGCTGCGTCCACCGCAAGCCCGGCTCGCGACAATGACGACCTCCATGATCGCCCCTCGAGAATGAGCCGGGATGGGCGATACATACGCCAATTCCGAATTTCGGTAAAGTGGAATATTTTCGCGCCCGTGGGTTGACAGAGAAGCGATACAGGCAACG
The DNA here is from genome assembly GCF_900324035.1 of Bradyrhizobium vignae. NCBI lineage: Bacteria > Pseudomonadati > Pseudomonadota > Alphaproteobacteria > Hyphomicrobiales > Nitrobacteraceae > Bradyrhizobium > Bradyrhizobium vignae. The sequence continues at coordinate 3,957,399 of NZ_LS398110.1, read as the reverse complement.
ATGGCGTAGAACGCGCTGAAGCCGATCGTCTGGTTCACGAGCCAGGCACCGGTGACGACGAGCAGCGACCACTGAGCTTGAGGTCGATCGTGCCATCCGCAGGGATTGGCTTCTGCGTTCCCGCCTGATCGTTGTCCATGCGGCGCTCGCACCAAAAGCGGGCGATGGCGTCGAATACAAGGTAATTCTGCCAGATGTTCCAGGTGACGCCTGCACTTGCGGTGTAGCGCGACACCAGCGGCAAGTCGTTGCCTGCCCAGCTGCCTTCGCGGAAGACAGCTCGCATATAGGCCACGCCGGAACGCACCAGCACTGCATCGTTGATGCGATAGGAGACACTGGTCTCCGAGCCATAACGGCGGGTCGGATCGAGATTGGTGTTGTAGAACAGGATCGGATTGACAGTGCAGTCCGCCCGCTCTGATCCACAGCCCGCCCCCGACGTCCCGAGGCGCCGCCGGCCGCTCAGGTCCGCCCGCGCAAACGCTGGGCCCGGGCCCAGGCGACAGCGACATCGTGTGGCGGGACATCGACGCGTTTGACAGGCGTCAATTCGCCGGACGCGGAGACGATCGCGGTCTCCTCGCGGCGGCAGCGCGTGCAGACAAAGCGGACCTCGTGCGGGGACGCAGACCAGCTCGTCCGCTTCACATTGGCCGCCATCGGCCAGGCATCGCAATGCGAGCACGACACCAGAAATCGACCTGGATCGAGCATACCCATTCCATCGGACTCCGCGCCTGCCCGCCCCATTCAATGATTAATTCATGTGAATCGTTCCGGTGTCCAAGCACCGCCAGCCTTTGACCTCGGGTCGCTATCGGTTCCCGCATCCGCAAGCGTCAAGTCTCGTGGGCGAGTGGCGCTGCGACTTCAGCAACCTCTTCGCGCGGTTGCGATCCCTGCAAAGCAGGTGGTTCCGCTCAGCGAGCTCCCTTGAGGGTGCAGGAGGTCGTGCAGGTGACCGTCGTGCCGCGGTCGCACGCCTTGCAGGCGCTGACGCACTGGTTCATGTCGCGTGGATTGTAACTGTAGTTCCGCATCGGACAGGTCGAATTCGTCGTGCCGGTGATGTCCTGCTCCTGATCGCAGGCCGCCGTCATGAGCGCAAATATGACCACTGCAACGAGGCGCATGGGATTGCCCTATCAGGCATGGCAACGACACTCGCGAGGCACGCTGCATTGCAACGAGCCCCGGCCTTCCCACCACGAGCCGTCGCCGATTCAGCGACGCCCGCATGCTTCAAGGATGCGCGCCAAACGTTAAGAACGGATTGCAGACGGCTTAGGCCGCAGCCCTGGTCGCGATCGCTTGCCGCATATCTCCCGCCAGCTGGCGGTACTGCTCCGCGAGCCTCAAATAGAACTCGCGCTTGGTGCTGTCGGTGGCGAGCTTGGCAATCAGCTCGCATTCGGCGGTGAGCGTCTCGAACCGTTCGAGCCTGTCCTCGAGATGTGTCATCGGCGTGTCCCCATAAGACGCCTGAGGGACGTCAAACCTAAGCCCGGGAAATAGGTCACGGCGAACATCGTTATGAACTAGCATCTTTTTTTCCGGCCCGGCATGCCGGACCGGAGGCGTGGCTATTTCTGCTCCAGCCGCCAGGCGCCATCCCAATTGGCATCCGGCGGATTGGCCGCAAACCGGGTGATGCGGCCGAGCATCGCGCGCGACGGGCCATCACCAGGCACCGCCTCGAGTGCCGCGTTGAAGGCGGCACGGGCTTCGTCGAAGCGCCGGGCACGATAGGCGGCGAGACCTTTGGCATAGTGCCTGCGCAGGCTCACTTGCGCATCGGTAAGCGCGCCCGGTTTCGCCATCACCTCGAAGATCGCCTGCGGCGCGCTTTGACCCGCGACCGCCAGACGATCGATCTCGCGCAATTCGAGCCGCGATCCAATCGCATCCGCAGTCGGCTGCGAGATCAGGATGCGGGTGCCGTAGACCTTGTTGACTGCCTCGAGCCGCGCGGCGAGATTCACGGCGTCGCCCATCACGGTGAAGCTCATCATCAGCTCGGAGCCGATGCTGCCGGTCAGGACCTCGCCGGTAGCGATGCCGATGCGCAGATCGCACGGCGCCGGCATGGCGCGGATGCCGAGCAGATCCGGCAGCTGCTTCTGCAGCGCGGGCACCTGGTCGGCCATCTCGACGGCGGCAAGGCCGGCGAGCAGCGCCTGCTCGTCCTCCTCGATGAAGGGCGGGCCCCAATAGGACATGATGGCGTCGCCGATATATTTGTCGATGACGCCGCGATTGCTCCTGATGGGAGCGGACATCACGGTGAAATAGTGGTTCATCACCTTGACGAGGCCGCGCGGGGTCATGCCCTCGCTCATCGAGGTGAAGCCGCTCATGTCGCAGAACATGATGGTCATCACCCGGCGCTCACCGTCGATGGCGACCTCCGGCCGGTCGATCAGACCCTGCACCACCTTCGGGTCGATGTAGCGACCGAAGGTCTCGCGGATACGCTCGTTGCGGCGCAGCTGCTCGATCATGCGGTTGAAGGCCGCGGCGAGCTCGCCGATCTCGTCCTGCGTCGAGACGGTGATGGGCTTGTCGAACCGGCCCGCCTCGACCTCGCGGGTGCCGGCCAGCAGCAGCCGTACCGGGCGCGTGATGCCGCTGCTCACCAGCAGCGCAAAGACAAATCCGACGATCGCCGCGAGCAAGGTCACGATGCCCGAGACGATGATCGCCTGATGCTGGCGGCTGATCACCTGCGATGTCGAGAAGAAGACCTGCGTCAGCATGTCGGAGCGGATCGCATCGATCTTCCGGTTGAACTGGTCGCGCAGCACGTCGATGTGCTCCAGCGTGCCGCGGGCCTCGGTCATCTGCCTCGCGTCGACCTGCTTGAGGAGCTTCGCATGGTCCTCACTCAGGTCGCGGCGCAACTCAGCGACGGCGGTTTCGATGCGGATATCGATACGCCCCAGCGCAGCATTGTCGGAATACGTCCTGGGGTCGTCGATGATCGCGTTGATCAGCTTGCGCGCGGCCTCCGCCTCCTCCTCGATCTTGCGGTCCGAGACCTCGAAATCGCGAACGCGCGCCGCGTAGGCCTCCTCGTCCGACGGTGCCTCCATCCTGGTCATGATCATCCGCCGCAACGCCAGCCCCCGCTCGAGCGAGCGAATATTGGCACGCGCCAGATGGCTGTAGGCCGGGATGTAACGGTTGGTGAGCTCGGCCAGGAGGACGCCGACCTGGCTCGACATCACCATCGACAGGACCGAGGTGACCAGCATCAGGACGATCAATCCGAGGGCGATGCCGACGATCTTGCGCCGGATCGACTGGTTGAAAATCGGCATAGGCGCGGAGGCCAAAAGGACGAGCGAGGGAACTCATACACGGATTTAGCTGTGGGAACACGCGCAATCTGCGCCGTCCTGACGTCCCGCCCAATCGTTAACGAAGATTAAAGACACAACCCCTCTTCCGCCATTTCGGAAGTTCCCCAGTTCCAATCCGTATTTTGCCGCATTGTTGCGACAGCTTGAGGATGCGACACGACGCTGATGCATCGTTGATTCGCAAGCCGCATGTCGTCGCGGACCTTGGTTTGTAGTGGTTTCGCAGGGGGACCATCGAATGAACCAGTGCCTACGCTCGCTCGCGTGTGTCGTTGCCGTGGCCGCGATGGCCTTCCTTCCTACTCAACTGGCGGCGAAGAGCAGTCAAAAATCCTCCGCGCCGAAGAAGGCGCATGAGGCGAAAGCCGGCAAGCACCGCCATGCCTCCGACGGCAAAGCGCGACGCGGCAAGCACGCCGAGGCCAAGCGCAAGCCGAAAAAGACGGTCGACGAGCCCGCGGACAAGCCGGCAGCGCCGCCGCTGACCGGCGATCTCGCCGCGCTGAAGGATGCCATCGATCTCGCGCGCAAGGGCAAGACGGATGACGCGAGCGCAGCGCGCGACCGCATCGCCGACCCCGCCGGACAGAAGCTCGCCGACTGGTTCATGCTGCGCCATTCCGAGAGCACCGCGAATTTCAAGCGTTACGCCGCCTTCCTCGCCGCCAATCCGGACTGGCCAAGCAGCGCGCTCTTGCGCCGGCGCGCGGAGGCGCGGCTGTGGCAGGAGAAGCTTGACGCCGCCACCGTGCACAAGTTCACGATGGACCGGCCGACCAGCGCCAAGGGCAAGTTCGCACTCGCTCGCGTGCTGCTCACCGAAGGCGAGACCGACAGGGCTGCACGGCTCGTGCGCGACGCCTGGCGCATGGACGAATTATCGGAGCGCAGCGAGGAGGACGCCTACGAGGCGTTCCGCGATCTCCTCACGGCGGACGATCATCGGGCCCGCATGGACAAGCGTCTCGGCGCCAAGGACTATGCCGGCGCCAGGCGCGCGGCCAAACGGCTCGGTGAGGATGCGCTCGCGATCGTCAAGGCCTGCGCGGCGGTCACCGGCAAGGCGAGCAAGACCAAGGACTTTCTCGATGACGTCTCCGCCGACGCGCGCCGCGATCTCGGCTACGTGCTGTGCCGCGCTCAATGGCACCTCCAGAAGGACCGCATCGACGACGCTGCCGAGGTGATCCTCGCCGCCGCGCCCGACACCTTGGCGGCCCAGGACACCGACGCCTGGTGGCGCGAGCGTCGCCTGCTCGCGCGCAAGCTGCTCGACCAGGGCAAGTTCAAGACTGCTTATGATGTGGTGCGCACCGCCGCGGTGCCTGATAAGGAAGTCTACCGCATCGACTACCACTTCATGTGCGGCTGGATCGCGCTGCGCTATCTCGACGATCCCAAGACGGCGATGGTGCACTTCGCCGCGATCGACGAAGGTTCGGTCAATCCGATCGCGCTGTCGCGGGCCCATTACTGGCGCGGCCGCGCCGCCGAGGCCATGGGCGCGACGGCCGATGCGCGCATGAGCTATCGGGCGGCGGCGCGCTATCAGACGGCCTATTACGGCCAGCTCGCCCGCGCAAAGCTCGGCCTCGACCGGATCGAGCTGCGTCCGCCCTCGCCTGTGCTGGCCTCGGCCGATACGCAGCCAACGGACGAGCGCGTGCGCGCGGCCGACATGCTCTACGCCATCGGCGAGCGCGACGTGGCGTTCTACTACGCCGAGGATTTTGCCCAGGAGAGCACCGACGTCGTGGCGCTCGAAGCGCTCGCCGAGCTTGCCGGCCGGCGCAACGATGCGCGCGTGATGCTGGAGGTCGGCAAATCGGCGCTGGCGCGCGGGTTCGCGCTCGACCACTACGCCTTCCCGACCATCGGCATCCCCGAGCACAAGCAGGTCGCGCCCGCGATCGAGACCAGCGTGATCTATTCGGTGGCGCGCACCGAGAGCTCGTTCAATCAGCGCGACAAGTCGCCGGCCAATGCCGTCGGATTGATGCAGGTGACGCCGGAAGCCGGCCGCGACACCGCCAAACGGTTCGGCCTCACCTATGACTGGGACAGGATGGTCTCCGATCCCGTCTACAACACGCAGATGGGCGCGGCCGAGCTCAGCGCGCTTCTGTCGGAATATCGCGGCAACCAGATCATGGCCTTTGCCGGCTACAATGCCGGCCGCGGCCGGGTGCGCGAATGGGTGCAGGCGCGCGGCGATCCCAGGGATCCCAATGTCGATCCGGTCGACTGGGTCGAGCGCATTCCGCTGTCGGAGACCCGCAACTACGTCCAGCGCGTGATGGAGAACGTGCAGGTCTACCGCGCAAGGTTCGAGGGCAGCGGCTTGGTCGCCGGCAAGAGCGACCAGCGCGTGGTTACGCACGAGGCCGGTGTAACGGCACCCGCGGCTGCCGCAGCACCCGCTCCCTAGTCGGCGCCGCCGGGGCTGGACGCACCGCCTGCAAGGATAGGGTGCTGCGGCTTCCACGCGAGTGCAGCCGCGCAGCTAGGTGTCACCTCCTCCCATCGTGATCAGATCGCGACCGTCCAAATATGCGCCGGTCAAGGCTCTCGCGAAGGTCCAGGCGTTGATCGTGCAGCTCCAGCACCAGACGGCACTCAGGACCGCCAACGTCTCGATCATGTTGCCGGCTGTGAGCTCGACGTTGCCGGCAGACGGCTCGGTCCGCCGAGGCACCGACCATTGCATCAACAACGTGACGAGCTCGTCGCGCCGGTAGCAATCGTAGTCACAGTAACGGCGCTGCGTCCGCGCATGCCGGACATAGCTGGAGCGGAGCGACCGCGAGCATGTGCTGCACGTGGCCGCGTGCAACGGGGGCTCGTGATTGACCACCACGAACTTCATGACGCCGCTCTCACGCCATCTTTCGCGAGCGCTTCGCAGAACAGCGCATAGCACTGATGGTCGCAGTAAGGCAGCCGGGTCGCGATCTCGCGGAGATAGCCGCCGCTGATCGGCTCGCGGCACTGCATGCACCAGGTCTGCCGGAACGGGGTCCGGCCGTTCACGAGGACGAACGCAAATCTCATGTGGCACCTCCCAAAGCAAAGCAGTAAACGCTGTCGAGCGGAGACAGTGCGGGTGGTGGAGCGCAAAGATGGTTTCGGCCGTCCGGATTATCCCTGTTTCGCTCCACCTTTTGCGGTGGGACCAGAATGTATCTCCCGTCCTCCCGGCGCCGGGCATAGATCTGACCGTCGACGTATTTGATGTCGGTCGGATAACAGTCGGCGCTGTTGCAACAACTGAGGCTCGGATTGTCCGGCATGTGCCAGGTCGAGTAGAATTTTTCGTGCAGCGCCTGGTCCTGGGGCGGGTGCTGGCGATGAGCGGCGCCGTGTTCCGTCTCCTGTGCCTGGACCGCCGCAATGGAGCCGAGGAGAGCCATCGAGCACAAGAGCTTGCATGGGCGGTTCAACGCACGGGCTCCCGGATCAGACCTTCGGAACGACGTCAGCTCTCCAATTCAGCCTTAGGCGACCTGAGCCTGGAACAACCACCGGCGGTCACGTTCGCGGCGTGTGCGGAAGCGATCGACGCACTTCTTGGAGCAGAGCGCGGTACGCCACGAATAGTGGCGGATCAGGCCGAACTTGCCGCCGCACACCGCACAGCCGTTGACCGAAGAGCAGCGCTCGAACTCCGATGGGCGACGCGCAGGAATTACCGATGTATCGCACATTGTTCTCTCCCTCTGTTGCTCTCGCTTTTGTCAGTTCGACCTCGCATGGGTCGTAAATTGCCGCGATCGCAGCTGCCTCTCGAGAAATGAACGGCCTCGTGCCCGGTCGCTGCAGGTCGGTGAGAGGCTTCGGCCCCGTAGGTCTGAGCCCGCTACCCGTACGACCGCTGCGATTGGTGGTCGACATTCCCGATGGTCACGAGGCTAGTCCGCCCGGCACGAAGCGCTCAATTGTACGGAAGTAAATCGCCGACATGACTAGGATTGGAGAAGCTATACCTAGGTTTGTCCCGTACTTGCCCGGATGGACTCTCGCACCGCCTCCGCCCTCGCATTCAACGAGACGGCGCACGGCCCGCGGGCTGCAGCGTCACCGCGAAAAATCTGCCCGGCGCGGCATGCTTGATGCGCCGCAATGGACAAGGTGGTGAGCAGTCCACTCCAACGACCGTCGCGACCGCCCGTCCGACTTTGGCTGGAATTGCTCCTTCGGCGGCAACGTGCTCTACTTGCGTTCACGCAGAGAGCGCCGGGAGCGTCTGCGATGAAGCCGGGCCGGGCAGTAGCGTTCGGGAAGTCAGCCGCGCAATACCTCGTCGGCTGTGTCAGGCACACTGTTACTGCCAAGCCGCGCGTTGAGCCCGGTGACGCCGGTCTGTTGGAAGCGGTCAAGCAGTGGCAGCAAGTCTTCGAGCACAACCCGGTCATGTACTTCATGGTCGACCCGGCCGGAACTGTCATGAACGTGAACACGTTTGGCGCCGCGCAGCTGGGCTATACGCCCGCGGAGTTGATCGGCCGATCGGTGCTGGATGTCTTCTTCGAGGAAGATCGCGCTACTGTCCGCGCGTGCATCGCGCTGTGCCTTGAGACTGTTGATCAGTCACACACCTGGGAAATCCGGAAGGTTCGCAAGGACGGTTCGGTGCTATGGGTGCGCGAGAACGCCAAGACCATGCTGCGGGCGAATGGCGGGCCAATCGTGCTGGTCGCCTGCGAGAACATCACCGAGCGCAAGGAAGCGGAGAATGCGCTGCGACAGAGCGAGGCTTATCTCGCCCAGGCGCAGGAATTGAGCCACACCGGCAGTTTCGGCTGGAAGGCCGCAACCCGCGAGATCACCTGGTCCAAGGAGACCTACCGCATCTTTCAATGCGACGAGGGAACCAAGCCAAAGATCTCGTTCATGCTCGCGCGGATCCATCCGGACGACCGGCTCGCAGTGCAACAGACTACGGCTCGGGCCGCCCGAGAGGGAAAGGATTACGATCACGAATACCGGCTCGTGATGCCCGACGGCTCCATCAAGTACGTCCGAGCGGTGGCTCGGGCCACGCGAGATGCGAGCGGTCAATTGGAATTCGTCGGATCGGTGACCGACATCACGGCGACCAAAGAGGCGGAGCGCCGCCTTCGTGACAGCGAGCAGCGCTTTCGCGATTACGCCGAAACCGCCTCCGACTGGTTCTGGGAAACGGGGCCGGACCATCGGGTTACTCGGATATCGGAACACTCCGATACAAACACCGCCCCCGCCGGCCTGATTGGATTGACGCGTTGGGACATCGCTCCGGACGCAGATCTCGAACCCGAAAAATGGCGACAACATCGGGCGGCGCTCGATGCCCATATCCCGTTCCGCGACTTGGTATATCGCAGCAAAGACCGCAACGGTCAGCCGATCTACGTCCGGACCAGCGGCAAGCCGTTCTTCGACGCCGACGGCACTTTCCTGGGCTATCGTGGCGTCTGCACCGACGTGACCGCGGCCATCCGGGCCGATCAGGCCGAAGACGCACTGCGCAAGGCCCAGGCCGAGCTCGCCCATGTCACACGCGTCACGACACTGGGTGAGCTGACCGCGTCCATTGCCCACGAAATCAATCAGCCGCTCGCCGCCGTGATTGCAAACGCCGACGCCTGCCTCGCCTGGCTGCAGCGCAGTCCACCCGACCTCAAGGCGGCCCGCCGCTCCGTGGAGTGGATCATCGAGGATGGCAAGCGTGCCAGCGACGTGATCCGTCACGTTCGGGCGCTCGCCAAGCGTTCCGATATCGAGATGGCGCCGCTCGACGCCGGCGCGGTCGTGCGCGAGGCTGTGGCGCTCGTTCAGCGCGAGATGGCCAGCCACGCCGTGTCGGTTCGCATGGAGCTGTCGTCGACACTGCCCAGGATCTTTGGCGATCGAATTCAATTGCAGCAGGTCCTGATCAACCTGATCAAGAACGGGATCGAGGCCATGGAAGGCATCGATGACCGCCCGCGCGAGCTGGCGATCCGTTCAGCGACCGACGACAATGGCGCGGTGCTGGTGAGCGTATCCGACTGCGGCGCCGGCATCGACGAACAGGCGATGGACCGCCTGTTCATGCCGTTCTTCACCACGAAGTCCAGCGGCATGGGCATGGGCCTGTCGATCTGCCGCTCGATCATCGAGGCCCATGGCGGGCGACTTTCCGCCATGCCGAACCAGGAGCACGGAGCGACTTTTCAGATCACCCTGCCGCTGCATCGCGAGGACGCATCGTGACCGAGCGCGCGCAATCTTCGCCGCCCGGGGAGGATGGCGATCAGCCGATCGTCTTCATCGTCGACGACGACGCGTCCATGCGCCGCGCGCTCACCAACCTGTTCGAATCGGTGGGCCTCAAGGTCGAAGCATTCGGCTCTGCGCCGCAACTCCTGCAGGCCAAGCCGCCAGACGTCCCCAGTTGCCTCGTGCTCGACATCCGCCTGCCGGGAGTTAGCGGTCTCGACCTGCAGGCCGATCTTGCCAAGGCAAATATCCACACGCCGATCATCTTCATCACCGGCCATGGTGATATTCCGATGACCGTTCGGGCCATGAAGAGCGGCGCGATCGACTTCCTCACCAAGCCGGTTCGCGACCAGGACATTCTGGACGCGGTCCAGGCCGCGATCGAGCGAGACCGCAAGCGACGCGACCTCAACAGGACGGTCTCGACCGTCAGATCGCGCTTCGAGTCATTGTCCTCGCGGGAAAGAGACGTATTGTCGCTGGTGACGTCCGGCCTGATGAACAAGCAAGTGGCCGCCCAGCTCGGTTTGGCGGAAATCACCGTCAAAATTTACCGCGGCCAGATCATGCGGAAAATGGGCGCGAAATCGCTGGCCGACCTGGTGAGAATGAGCGAGGCGCTCGGGATTCGGCCAAACAAATCCGACATACAAACCTAAGTATGAGTTTCCAATGGTGTCTGGCGGGCCCACCCTGAATGTGGCCGCAGCGACGGCAAGCGTATTCCCGGGAAAGGAGCAGACGTCTTGTCAGTCCCCTCGGTCATTTCAGTGCTTGATGATGACCCCTACGTGCGGGCCGCGATCAACAATCTGCTGAAGTCACGCGGTTACAACGTACACACATTCGCTTCCGCCCACGAATTTCTGGCTTCGGCCGACTCGCACGGCACCTCGTGCGTGATTGCGGACGTGCAGATGCCGGTGACGAGTGGAATCGATCTGCTGACGCAGATGCGCGCGCAGGGATCCGCGACGCCCTTCATCCTGATCACGGCGTTCCCGGACGAGAGCGTACGTGTGCGTGCACACAAAGCCGGGGCAACCTGCTTTCTCGACAAGCCGTTCAACGCGTCGGATCTGATGAAATGCCTGGAGGTGGCGCTGGCAGCAGGCGACGAATCCACGCAATGATCGCCTGGCCGTCAGCGCCGAGTTTGGATGACCTGACGACGCGCGCCTCAATCCACCTTGATATTCGCCGCCTTGATCATCGGCCACCATTTTGCGATCTCGGCCTGCTGGCGAGTGCCAAGTGCTTCGGGCGTGAGCTGATCCTTCGGTGTCATCTCCAGGCCCTGGTTTTCGAGCTGCTTCCTCACCGCGGGATCGTTCAGCGCCTCCACGGCCGCGGCGTTGAGCTTGACCACGATCTCTTTCGGCGTCCCCTTCGGCACCCACATGCCGGACCACAGCGTCATGGTGAAGCCTTTGAGGCCCGCCTCCGCCGCGGTCGGGATCTCCGGTGCCGAGGCCAGGCGCTTGTCGTCTGTGATGGCGTAGGCGCGGATGGTGCCGGCGCGGACCTGGTTGATGGAGTTGGAGGTCTGGTCGACGATGATATCGATCTGGCCGGCGATAAGGTCGTTCAGCGCGGGCGCAGTACCGCGATACGGCACGTATTGCAGCTTGATGCCGGAGACGCTCTCGAAATAAACCCCGGCGATGTGGCTGCCGGAGCCTGCACCGGCGGTGCCGGCAGTCGGCGGCGACGGTCGTGATTTCAGCCAGTCCAACAGCTCCTTCAGCGAGGTCGCGGGCACCGCGTTCTTGCTGACCACGATCATCGGATTGCTCGGCAGCAGCACCACCGGCTCGAGGTCGGCGACGAGGTCGTATTTGAGCTTGTAGACGGCACCGTTGGCCACATGGGTGCCGAGGTGGCCGAAGGAGATGGTGTAGCCGTCCGGCGGCGATTGCACGGCGCGGCCGACGCCGATCGAGCCGCCCGCGCCCGTGACGTTCTCGATCACCACCGGCTGCCCCAACGTCACCCGCATCCGCTCGGCAAGCACCCGCGCCATGGCATCCGAAGGCCCACCGGCCGCGAAGGGCACGATGATGGTGATGGGACGGGAGGGATAGTCATCGGCGCGCGCGGCACCGGTCACAGCGAGAACAGCAATCAGTGCAGCCCAGACGGCCTTCTTCATTGTCTTCTCCCCAGCGATGTCGTTTTGTTTTTCTTCCCCTCGCCCCGCTTGCGGGGCGAGGTCGAAGCGAAGCAATTCGGATGAGGGGGTTCAGATCTCACGAAGATCTCATTCGCGGAGACAGGCCCCTCACCCCAACCCTCCCAGCGCGAGCGAAACTCGTCGCGCCCCCGTGAGAACGGGGAGAGGAAGAGGCAAGTCAGAACTGCGAGTAATCGATCGGCTTGTGGCGATCGAGCGTGCGGGTGACCGGCGGCAGCGGATATTTCAGACCGGTGGCACAGTTGAACAGCATCACGCGGTCGGTCTTGCTGACGCGACCATCGGCAAGGCTCTCCTTGTAAGCGGCATAGGTGGCCGCGCCCTCGGGGCACAGCAAAAGCCCCTCCTCGCGAGCAACCTCGCTCAGCGCCGACGAGATCTTGTCGTCGTCGACTGCGATGGCAAAGCCTTTGCTCTCGCGGACTGCACGCAGGATCAGGAAATCGCCGATCGCCTGCGGCACGCGGATGCCCGACGCAATGGTGTGGGCGTCCTCCCAGCGCGTCGCATGCTCGGTGCCGGCCTCGAAAGCCCGCACCATCGGCGCGCAGCCGGAGGCCTGCACCGCGACCATGCGCGGGCGCTTTGAGCCGATGAAGCCGATCTTCTCGAGCTCGTCGAAGGCCTTCCACATGCCGATCAGGCCGGTGCCGCCGCCGGTTGGATAGAAGATCACGTCGGGCACGTCCCAGCCGAGCTGCTCGGCGAGCTCGAGGCCCATCGTCTTCTTGCCCTCGATGCGGTATGGCTCCTTCAGCGTCGAGGTGTCGAACCAGCCGACCTTGGCCTTGCCCTCGCCGACGATCTTGCCGCAATCGTCGATATAGCCATTGACGCGGTAGACGGTCGCGCCCTGCAGCTCGATCTCGCTGACATTCACTTCGGGCGTATCGGCCGGGCAGAAGATCGTCGTCTTGATGCCGCAGCTCGTCGCATAGGCCGCCAGCGCCGCACCGGCATTGCCGTTGGTCGGCATCGCCATGTGCTTGATGCCGAGCGCCTTGCCCATCGACACCGCCATCACCAGGCCACGCGCCTTGAACGAGCCGGTCGGCAGCCGTCCCTCGTCCTTCACGATGATCTCGCCGCCACCGAGTTTTGCGCCGAGCTTGGGCAACCGGATCAAGGGCGTCGTGACTTCGCCGAGCGAGACGATGTCCTTGCATTTGCGCACCGGCAGCAGCTCGCGGTAGCGCCACATGTCGCCGGGCCGCTGGGCAAGCGCGTCTTTCGTCAGCGCCTTCTTCACGCCGGCGAGGTCGTAGCGCACGAGCAGCGGCTTGCCGGCCTTGGAGAGGTTGTGGACCTGGTCGGCCGCGTAATGATCGCCTTCCATCGCGCATTCGAGATGGGTGACGAAGGTCGGGCGTTCGATGGTGAGGTTGTCGTTGTCGTGCATGGGTGATTTCCTTCTTATTCTGCAAACAGCTCTCTTCGCTCGCAACGACGGCGGTGGCGCTCGGTCAAATATTCAACACCCGTCCGTACGCATCCAGCACGGCTTCCTTCATCATCTCCGACAGGGTCGGATGCGGGAACACCGTGTGCATCAGCTCTTCTTCCGTCGTCTCCAGGTTCATGGCGACCACGTAGCCCTGGATCAGCTCGGTGACCTCGGCGCCGACCATGTGGGCGCCGAGCAGCTGGCCGGTCTTCTTGTCGAAGATCACCTTGACGAGGCCCTGGTCCTCGCCGAGCGCGATCGCCTTGCCATTGCCGACGAAGGGGAAGCGGCCGACGCGGATCTCGCGGCCACTCTCCTTCGCCTTGGCTTCGGTGAGGCCTACGGAGGCCACCTGCGGATGACAATAGGTGCAGCCCGGGATCATGTTCTTGTCCATGGGATGCGGATTGAGGCCCTTGATCGCCTCGACGCAGATCACGCCCTCATGCTCGGCCTTGTGGGCCAGCATCGGGGGACCGGAGACGTCGCCGATGGCGTAGATGCCGGGAACGTTGGTTTTGCCGTAGCCGTCGACCACGATGATGCCGCGATCGGTTTTGACGCCGAGCTTTTCGAGTCCCAGATTTTCGATGTTGCCGACGACGCCAACCGCCGAGATCACGCGCTCGAACTCGGTCGTCACGGGCTTGCCCTTGCCGTCGTCGATGGTGGCGACGACGCTGTCGGCCTTCTTCTCGAGCTTGGTCACCTTGGTCGAGGACATGATCTTAATGCCCTGCTTCTCGAAGCGCTTGCGCGCAAGACCTGCGATCTCGGCATCCTCGACGGGGAGGATCTGCGGCAGCACCTCGACCACGGTGACGTCGCTACCCATGGTGTGGAAGAACGAAGCGAACTCGATGCCGATCGCGCCGGAGCCGACCACCAGCAGCGACTTCGGCATCCGCTCCGGGATCATCGCCTCGAAATAGGTCCAGACCAGCTTCTTGTCAGGCTCAAGGCCGGGCAGCACGCGCGGCCGGGCGCCGGTCGCGACGATGATGTGCTTGGCCTGATACGTCCCCTCGCCCAGCGCCCCCTTCGGACCCTCGACATCGGACTTCTTCACGGTGACCTTGCCGGGCGCGTCGATCGAGGCGGCGCCCCAGATCACGCTGACCTTGTTCTTCTTCATCAGGAAGCCGACGCCGTCGTTCAGCCGCTTGGAGACGCCGCGCGAGCGCTGCACCACGGCCTTCGGATCGAACGAGACCTTCTCCGCCGAGAGGCCGTAATCCTTGGCGTGCTGCATGTAGTGGTAGATCTCGGCCGAACGCAGCAGCGCCTTGGTCGGGATGCAGCCCCAATTCAGGCAGATGCCGCCGAGATAGGATTTTTCCACGATTGCCGTCTTGAGGCCGAGCTGCGCGGCGCGGATCGCGGTGACATAGCCGCCGGGACCGGAGCCGATGATGATGACGTCGAAGGATGTATCGGCCATGTCGGCTCCCGTTCAACTCAAGAGGTCGTTGCACCGCCGGAGCGGCGTTTTGAAATGATCGACCTGACCAGCCATTCGATGACGCAGATCGAGATCAGGATCGCAAGACCGATGAAGACGATCGGCTGGGCAATGCTGCGCGAGAGCAGCTCGCCGCTGAAGAAGGCGTCGCGCAGAACGCCGGTGCCGAGCGGGCTGACGAGGATGATGATCGACAGCAGCATCGATATCCAGGGCCAGCGCGTCGTCATGCGGCGGCTCTAGACCATCATCATCACGGGGTTTTCGATCAGCTGCTTGAACGCACCGATCAGCTCGGCGCCGAGGGCACCGTCGATGGCGCGGTGATCGCAGGACAAGGTCACGCTCATCATGTTCGCGATCTCGATCTTGCCCCCGCGCACCACGGGGCGCTCCTCGCTGGTGCCGACCGCAAGGATCGTCGCATGCGGTGGATTGATCACGGCCGTGAAGTGGCTGATGCCGTACATGCCGAGGTTGGAGACGGCGGTGGTGCCGCCCTGGTATTCCTCGGGCTTCAATTTGCGGGAACGTGCGCGCGCGGCGAAATCCTTCATCTCGTTGGAGATGGTCGAGAGCGTCTTGGTCTCCGCTTTCCGGATGATCGGCGTGATCAGGCCGCCGGGCATCGCGACCGCAACGCCGACGTCGGAATGGTGATGCTTGACCATGCCGCTTTCGGTCCAGCTCACATTGCAGTTCGGGATCTTCTGCAGCGCGACCGCCATCGCCTTGATGACGAAGTCGTTGACCGAGATCTTGTAGAGCGGCTTCTTCTCCTTGTCCTTCGGCGCGGCGGCGTTGATCTCCTCGCGGGCAGCGAGCAGCTTGCCGATGTCGCAGTCGATGGTGAGATAGAAGTGCGGAACGTTCTGGATCGATGCGGTCAGACGCTGGGCAATCGTCCGGCGCATGCCGTCATGCGGGATGATGTCGTAGGACCCCGGCTCGAACAGCGACAGGATCTGCTTGTCCGACATGGTCGGCGCGATCGCGGGCGCACCCGACGGCGCCGCGGCGGGTGCCTTGAGGCCCTTGCCGGACTTGGCCTGCTCGACGTCGCGCGCGACCACGCGGCCGTGCGGGCCGGTACCGGTGACCATCGCCACGTCGATGCCGGCTTCCTTGGCGAGACGCCGCGCCAGCGGCGATGAGAACACACGGCCGCCATGGCCATTGCCCTGCACGGCGGCAGCTGCAGCCTGCGGGGCCGGTGCGGCGGCCGGTGCCGGCGCCGCCTTCGGTGCGGCCGGAGCAGGTGCCGGCGCCGGCGCCGCAGCAGGTGCTTCAGCGGCCTTGGGAGGTGCAGCCGAGGCGGTCGGCTTCGCAGCGCCCGCGGCCTTCACGTCCTCGCCTTCGCCGGCAAGCACCGCGATCACGTCGTTGACCGGGACGTCCTGCGTGCCTTCGGGCACCAGGATCTTGGCTATCGTGCCCTCGTCGATCGCCTCGACCTCCATGGTCGCCTTGTCGGTCTCGATCTCGGCGATGACGTCACCGGATTTGACCTTGTCGCCCTCCTTCTTCAGCCACTTGGCGAGGTTGCCCTTCTCCATCGTCGGCGAGAGAGCGGGCATCAGGATGTTGATGGGCATGCTGACCTCAAGAAGAACTTTGCAAAACGTCGTTTCCGACAGCGGAGACGAACAGACCAGGTTTAGTTGCCGATGTCGCCCTGCCACAGGCGCTCATTGGCTGGGATGGAACGCCAATTCTTCATCATGGTGATGGAGCGGTCGTCGGCAAGATCGATCCAGGGGATGCCGAACTTGTCGAGGATGTCCTTGGAGCCGGGGAAAGTGACGGATTCGCCGATCACCACCAGCCTGACCTTGAACAGCGCCAGCGCGCCGGCGCACATCGAGCATGGCGACAGCGTGGTGTACATGACGGTATCGTGGAATTTGATCGCACCGGCCTCGCGCAGGCAGCTCATCTCGCCGTGCAGGATCACGTTGTTCTCCTGAACACGGTTGTTGTGGCCGCGGGCGATGATCTTGTTGTCGCGCGTCAGCACCGCGCCGATCGGCAGGCCGCCTTGCGCGATCGAGGCCTCCGCTTCGCGAATCGCCTCCAGCATGAAATCGTAATGATAGGATTCGATCGCCACGGTCAGTGCCCCTTGCCGCGCGGCGTCGTGGTGCCGGTGTCGGTGGGACGCTCGATCTCCGCCTGGAACATGTCGAGGATCCGATTCAGCGCGTCCTCCTCGGTGTATTCACTCTCGCGCGCATAGGCGCGCGCGGCGTGGCGGGCAAGATCGACCAGCAGGAGGCCCCACATGTCGGGCTCCTCGAAGGCGCGTTGGAACGCCATCGACAGCCCGCCGTCCAGCACGAACACGCGCAGGATCTCGACCGCGTCTTCGCGGGTCATGACGTCCGGCGGCAGTGGCTGCTCCCTGGGGCCCGCCATGGTCTACCTATAGCAGACGGCTTTGGCGGCCTCGACGACTTCCGCCGCCGAGGGCAGCGCGAGCTTCTCCAGGTTCGCGGCATAGGGCATCGGCACGTCCTTGCCGGCGACGCGCGCGACCGGCGCATCCAGATAATCGAAGGCGTTCTCCATGATGCGCGCGGCGATCTCGGCGCCGACGCCGCTTTGCGCCCAGCCTTCTTCCACGGTGACGGCGCGGCCGGTCTTCTTCACCGAGTTGATGATGGTCTCGGTGTCCATCGGACGGAGCGTGCGCAGGTCGATCACCTCGGCCTCGATGCCGTCCTTGGCAAGCTCGTCGGCCGCCTTCAGCGCATAGGTCATGCCGTTCGACCAGGAAATGATGGTGACGTGGCTGCCCGAACGCACGATGCGCGCCTTGCCGATCGGGATCACGTAATCGTCGAGCTTGGGCACTTCGCCGGTGTGACCGTAGAGCACCTCGTTCTCGAGGAAGATCACCGGGTTGGGATCGCGGATCGCAGCCTTGAGCAGACCCTTGGCATCGGCGGCCGAATATGGCGCGATCACCTTCAGGCCCGGAATATGCGAGTACCAGGCCGAGTAGTCCTGACTGTGCTGCGCGGCGACGCGCGCGGCGGCACCGTTGGGCCCGCGGAACACGATCGAGCAGCCCATCTGGCCGCCGGACATGTACAGCGTCTTGGCCGCGGAGTTGATGATCTGGTCGATCGCCTGCATGGCGAAGTTGAAGGTCATGAACTCGACGATCGGCTTGAGGCCCGTCATCGCGGCACCGACGCCGACACCGGCAAAACCGTGCTCGGTGATCGGCGTGTCGATCACGCGCCTGGCGCCGAACTCCTGGAGCAATCCCTGGGTGACTTTATAGGCGCCCTGATATTCGGCGACCTCTTCGCCCATCACGAACACATCGGGATCGCGGCGCATCTCCTCGGCCATGGCGTCGCGCAGCGCTTCGCGGATCGTCTGCGTCACCATCTCGGTGCCGGCAGGCACTTCCGGATCGGGCTCGGCGACGGCCTGCGGTGCAGACGGCGCAGCCTTGGGCTGCGGCACTTCGGCCTTGGCCGCCGCAGGCGGCGCCGACTCGGCAGCCTTCTCCTGCTTGGCGGGGGCCGGCGCCTTGGCAAGATCAGCAGCGCTCTCACCGTCGGCGAGGATGGTCGCGATCGGCGTGTTCACCGCGACGTCGGCGGTGCCCTCGGGGATCAGGATCTTGCCGAGCGTGCCCTCATCGGTCGCCTCGACCTCCATCGTCGCCTTGTCGGTCTCGATCTCGGCGATGACGTCGCCGGACTTGATCGTCTCGCCCTCTTTCTTCAGCCATTTGGCGAGGTTGCCCTTCTCCATCGTGGGCGACAACGCGGGCATCAGCACTTGAATTGGCATATCTTCTCCAAAAGAAAGCTTGCGCGCGTTCAGCGGTAAACGTCGGTCCAGAGCTCGGCGGCGTCCGGCTCGGGATCATGCTGGGCGAAATCGGCAGAGGCGTTGACGATGTCGCGCACCTCGGCGTCGATCGCCTTCAGGTCCTGCTCGCTGACCTTGGCCGCCAACAGGCGGTTGCGCACCTGCTCGATCGGATCCTGGTCGTGGCGGACCTTCTCGACCTCCTCGCGCGTGCGATATTTTGCAGGATCGGACATCGAGTGGCCACGATAGCGGTAGGTCTGCATCTCCAGGATGTAGGGCCCCTTGCCGGCGCGGCACCAGGCCGCCGCCTCCTCGCCCGCGGCCTTGACGGCGCGGACGTCCATGCCGTCGACCTGCTTGCCGGGGATGTTGAAGGAGACGCCGCGCTTGGAGAAATCCTGCTGCGCCGAGGCGCGCGAGACCGAGGTGCCCATGGCGTAGCGGTTGTTCTCGATGACGTAGATCACCGGCAGCTTCCAGAGCTCCGCCATGTTGAAGCTCTCATAGACCTGGCCCTGGTTGGCCGCGCCGTCGCCGAAATAGGTGACGCTGACATTGCCGTTGCCGCGATAGTGATTGGCGAAGGCAAGACCGGTGCCGAGCGAGACCTGGGCGCCGACGATGCCATGGCCGCCGTAAAAGTGCTTCTCCTTGCTGAACATGTGCATGGAGCCGCCCTTGCCCTTGGAATAGCCGCCGCGGCGGCCCGTGAGCTCGGCCATGACGCCGTTGGCGTCCATGCCGGTGGCGAGCATGTGGCCGTGATCGCGATAGCCGGTGATGACCTGATCGCCCTCTTTCAGGGCCATCTGCATGCCGACCACCACGGCCTCCTGGCCGATATAGAGGTGGCAAAAGCCGCCGATCGCGCCCATGCCGTAGAGCTGGCCGGCCTTTTCCTCAAACCGCCGGATCAGGAGCATGTCGCGGAGCGCCTTGAGCTCCTGCTCCCTGGTGAATTCCGGTGGCGAACCGCCGTCGGACTTGTCCTGTGAAGTGCTTGCGGCGGCTTTCTTGGGTGCGGCCATAGGAATTCCGGGTCAGAGAAAACTTTCGCCCTCTCTAACCCAAGTCAAACGCCCTTGGAAAGCACCGCGGCGGCATCGCACGACTTTCATTATGCCGCACTGCAACGTGATCGAAATAATGGAAAATCTTTGGCGCTGATCGGGCAACAAATCTATGCGCGCCAGGGTGCGCGTGCGGATTCGCCTCGATAGCGTCATGGCCGGGCTCGTCCCGGCCATCCACGCCTTGCCCCGCGGCACGAAGGACGTGGATGCCCGGGACAAGCCCGGGCACGACGGCCTCATGCGTGCGGCATTCCCGATCAGAAGAAGCCGAGCTTCTTCGGGCTGTAGCTGACCAGGAGGTTCTTGGTCTGCTGGTAGTGGTCGAGCATCATCTTGTGGGTCTCGCGCCCGACGCCCGACTGCTTGTAGCCGCCGAAGGCCGCATGCGCGGGATAGGCATGGTAGCAGTTGGTCCACACGCGACCCGCCTGGATCTCCCGGCCGAAGCGGTAGCAGCGATTGGCATCGCGGCTCCAGACGCCGGCTCCTAAGCCGTAGAGTGTGTCATTGGCGATCGCGAGTGCCTCCTCGTCGGTCTTGAAGGTCGTGACCGAAACCACGGGACCAAAGATCTCCTCCTGGAAGATGCGCATCTTGTTGTGGCCCTCGAACACGGTCGGCTGAACGTAGAAGCCGCCGGCGAGATCGCCGCCGAGCTGGGTGCGTCCGCCACCGGCGAGCACCTTGGCGCCCTCCTGCTTGCCGATGTCGATATAGGAGAGGATCTTGGATAGCTGCTCGCTAGACGCCTGGGCGCCGATCATGGTGGTGGCATCGCGCGGATCGCCCTGCTTGATCGCGGCGACGCGCTTCAGCGCCCGCTCCATGAAGCGGTCATAGATGTCGGCGTGGACCAGCGCCCGGCTCGGACAGGTGCAGACCTCGCCCTGGTTCAGCGCGAACATGACGAAGCCTTCGATCGCCTTGTCGAAGAAGTCGTCGTCTTCCGCCGTGACGTCCTTGAAGAAGATGTTCGGCGATTTGCCGCCGAGCTCCAGCGTGACCGGAATGAGGTTCTGGCTGGCGTATTGCATGATCAGCCGGCCCGTCGTGGTCTCGCCGGTGAACGCGATCTTGGCGATGCGCGGGCTGGACGCCAGCGGCTTGCCGGCCTCGAGGCCAAAACCGTTGACGATGTTGAGCACGCCAGGCGGCAGCAGGTCGGCGATGATCTCGGCCCAGACCATGATCGAGGCCGGGGTCTGCTCGGCGGGCTTGAGCACGACGCAATTGCCGGCAGCGAGCGCCGGCGCGAGCTTCCAGCAGGCCATCAGCAGCGGGAAGTTCCAGGGAATGATCTGGCCGACCACGCCGAGCGGCTCGTGGAAATGATAGGCGATGGTGTCGTGGTCGATCTCGCCGATCGAGCCTTCCTGGGCGCGCACGACGCCCGCGAAATAGCGGAAATGATCGATCGCGAGCGGCAGGTCGGCGGCGCGGGTCTCGCGGATCGGCTTGCCGTTGTCCCAGGTCTCGGCGATGGCGAGACGCTCGAGATTGTCCTCCATCCGGTCGGCGATCTTGTTCAGGATCGCGGCGCGCTCGGCGACGCTGGTGCGGCCCCAGGCGGCCTTGGCGGCATGCGCCGCATCGAGCGCCGCCTCGACGTCCTGCGCGTCGGAGCGCGCGATCTTGCAAACGACCTGGCCGGTCAGCGGCGAGGCGTTGTCGAAATACTTGCCCGAGATCGGCGCGACGAATTTACCGCCGATGAAATTGTCGTAGCGTTCGGCAAAGGGAACTTTGGTGACGCCGAGGAATTCCACCTTGTTCATTGATCACTCCCGATGTTTGCTGTTTGCGCTTGTCGTCGCGTGACCCGCGACTTGCGCCGACGATGATGCGGGAGGCGTTCTCTGTCAGCCCGGGCGGACGCGATCGCGGAGCGGACCTGTCGCAGTTCTGCGACAGTGATGGGCTAGGCATCACCATCGTGTCCCGGACGCGCTGCGCTGCGTCCGGGGCACGAGACCTGCGTTTCGAGCCACCGGCTCGACACCGCAATGGCGGCTGAGAAGCAGCGGCTCAGTGGTTCAGCTCGAACCGCTTCAGCTTCCGGTGCAATGTGGCGCGGCTGACGCCGAGAGCCTTGGCGGCTGCCGAGACATTGCCGCCGGCGCGGAGCAGTGCACGCTGCAACACCGCGCGCTGGCCGCCGGCAAGGTGATCGTGCGCGGTATCGCCGCCGAGCAGGTCGGCGGCAGGCATCGGCTGCAAGGCCCGGCCGGGGGCAATTCCGAGCGCCACCCGGGCGGAGCGGGTCGCGCCGATCACGAGATCATCCGCATCGACCGCAACGAGACCGCCGCAACTTCCGTCCGCAGCTTGCGTCAGCACGATGCGGGCATGGGCAAAGGCCTTTCGAAACAGATCGGCCTCGATACGCTTGGCCGCCTCGCCTGCCGCGAGCGCGATCAGGCTGGCGAAGGCGTCGGTGCGGTCGGCGCGGCAGGAGGACACGTCGAGCACGCCTGCGAGTGCCGCCTCATGGTCGTAGATCGGAACGGCGGTGCAGCTCAGAAGCGTATTGCGGGCAAAGAAATGCTGGTCGCGATCGATCGTCAGCGGACGCTGCTCGACGAGGCAGGTGCCGATGCCATTGGTACCCTCGTGCTCCTCGCTCCAGAGCGCACCGATCCACAGCCCCCAAGATTGAAACGTCGCGTCGTCCGCCACCGTGCCGCGGCGATCGACCGGCACGCCATCGCGGTCGGCGAGCAGCACGCAGCAGCCCGCGGCGCCGACCGCCTGATAAAGCCGGTCCATCGCGCCTTGCGCGGCGGCCAGAAGCGGCGCGATGCGCTCGCGCGCCTGGCGCAGCTCGGCTTCGGTCAGCCGCATCGGCGCGGTGCGGCCGCCCGGATCAAGATGATGCAATCTGGAGGAACGGCACCACGAGGCCACGAGCGCGGACCGAGCCGCCTGGCCAGACGCGATGGCGGCCTCGACGCGGGCCGCGTGATGCCGGGGCATTGACCCATTCATCACTGTTTCCTCCGGATGGCAGTCTAGAACGTGCCGGTGCTGCCCGGTTGATCCGCGTCAACTTCGGCAGACGCCACAGAAGCCATGTGCCAGCGACCGTGCTGCCGTCAAGGCGTCCGCCCGGTTCCGGGCTTACGACCTTCGCAGGAGCAAAGAGCACGGGATCGGTTCAGCGGCTTTCGGTGGCGGTTTCGAAAGCTGCGGATACGCTAAAACATGATCAGGAAAAGTGCGAAGCGGTTTTCCGGAAAGATCATGCGTAAACAACAAGCTAAAGCGCGATGACGATTCATCCAAATCTCGTCGCGCTTTAGTTCGCCGGGATCATCCGAACGAGATCGCGCGGATTGACATAGTCGAGCTGGAAGCGCGCCCGCTCGTCCAGCATGTCCGGGTCGATCTTCTCGGACCGCAGCAGCGACACCCGCTGCTCGCTCCTGGCGCGCTCACGCTTGAGCTGGGCCAGCTCGCTGGTCAGTGCGATGATCTCCTGATCGAGCTCCTGGCGGGCGTTGAGGCCGTATTTGCCGGTATAGGCGTTGACGCCGAAATAGCCGACGATCGCCGCCGCCATCGCATAGAGGGCAAGACCGGTCAGGATCGATTTCAGGCGGGCGCGGGAGACCATCCCGGGAAGATGGGACAGGTTGGTTAAGGGAGTGCTAATTGCCCCAAGAACGTGGACGGCCGGGACAAGCCCGGCCTTGACGGAGAGAGTGAGTGCTCAGCCCTGATTCTTCGCCACATGCGCGGCGAAAGCATCGATGTACTGCTGCAGCACGGTCTTGAGGGAATCCTTGGTCAGGTTGCCGTCCGCATCGAAGGCGTCGCCGACGCCGTTGAGATAGATTTCCGGCTGCTGGAGAACCGGACCGGAGATGCCCGGCAGGATGTTCTGCAGATGCTTGGCCGCGCTGACGCCGCCGAGTGGCCCCGGCGAGTTGGAGATGATGCCGACCGGCTTGCCGAGCAACGAGCTCTTGCCATAGGGCCGCGAGGCGACGTCGATGGCGTTCTTGAGAGCGCCCGGGATCGAGCGGTTGTACTCGGGTGTGACGAACAGGACGCCGTTCGACTTCTGGAGCTTCTCGCGGAATGCGAGCCAGTCCGCGGGCGGCGCGCCCTCGAGGTCCTGGTTGAAGAACGAGATGCCCGCCGGCGTGATCACCTCGAGCTTGAGCGAGCCAGGCGCGAGCTTGGCGAGCGCATTGGCGATCTTGAGCGAGAAACCGTCCTTGCGCAGGCTGCCGGCGATCGTGACGATGTTGTAGGCCATTGAGTGTCCTTGAGAGCTTGAGCGGGAATGCCGCGAAAGCACTTAAATCATCAGGGCCAATAGATGCAAGTGCATGAACTGGCTTGATTTGGAAACGCTGTGTTTCTGGAAATTGGTCCCCATTCCGGCGGAAGCGATCCGAAGCAATCGGGCCGCCAAGCGGCGGCCCGACCTTTCGCACCAGGGTTCAACCGCGGTCAGATCGTCGGATTCCACGCCGACGGGATCAGGCGATATTTGGCGCCGTCCTTCTCGACATGGCCGACCGATGGGAAGGTGAAGTGGAAGCCGATCACGGTGGCCTTCTCCGCCGCCGCCATGTCGTAGAACTTGTGGCGCGTCGCCTGCGCCAGCGCGGGATCGGTGTCGAACATCACGTGCCAGTCCGGATTGCGCAGGAAGAATTCCGGGATGTTGGTGACGTCGGACTGAATCAGCACCTTGGCATCGCCAGATGCGACCGCGAAGGAGGTGTGGCCGGGCGTGTGACCCGGCGTCGCGATCGAGGTGATGCCGGGCGCGACCTCCTTGCCCCACTCGTACTTGGTGACCTTGGATTCAAGGCCGGCAAAGGTCTTCTTCACGTTGGCGAAGTAGTTCTTCATCATCGGATTGGACTCGGCCTTGGCGGCGTTGTCCTCGCTGGTCCAGAACTCCCAGTCCTTGCCCGGCACCATGATCTCCGCATTCGGGAAGGCCAGCCCGCCGTCGGCCAAACGGATGCCGTTGGTGTGGTCAGGGTGCAGATGCGACAGCAGCACGATATCGACGTTCTTGGGGTCGACACCGGCGGCCTGCAGGTTTTGCAGCGTGCGGCCGACCGCACCCTTGCTCGGCTCGAGATTGGCGACGCCGTTGCCGGTATCGATCAGCACCAACTTGGAGCCGGTGTTGACGAGCTGCGGGTTGAACGGCACCGTGACCATGCCCTTCGGCATGTAGGCCGCCTCGCCGGCTGCTGCGGCTTCTTCCTTCGGCACGTTGACGACGAACTTGTCCGGCATCGGGAAGGTGCGCGCGCCGTCGTTGATCGAAGTGCATTCGAAGCTGCCAACCTTGTAGCGGTAGAAGCCCGGGGCCTGCGTGCCGGCTTGCGGCACTGCGGCATTGGCAACGGTTGGGCGAAGCCCGGTCACGGCAGCCGCACCCATGGCGGCGGCGCCTGCGAGCAGGTGACGACGATTGAGATCGGTCATGGAAATGTCCCTTCTGAGCGCCTAGCGGTTTTCCGCTTCAAATGGCGGCGGAATAATCTCCCGCCTCGCTCAGAAGGCAAGACTTTCCTTCGGTGACGTGCCGTCGCCCGTCACCATTATTTGTTTGGGTTGATGAGGAATTTTTCGCCGGTGGCGCGTTTGGCGTACACCGCGACGTTGGCGAGATCGAGCGCCTCGGCAAGCGAGACCACCTTGGTGTAGTGGCTGGCGAACGTGGTCTTCAGCTCGGACGCCACGCGCTGGCGCAGGCGGCCCACCTCGGCCGGACCGATCTTCTGAAGAAACGGCGTGAGCAGCCAGCCGCCCACGCCCCAGCTCAGCCCGAACGAGCGGCTCAGCTCCGTCGGGCGCGTGTCGAGGCTGCCATAGATGTAGACCTGCTTGTACACGTTGGAGCCGTATCGGCTGTATTCCTTCGCAGTCTTGTTGGCTGCAATTTCCATCGCGGTCAGGATCTGGCCCGCCAGCTTGCCGCCGCCGATGGCATCGAAGGCGATGGTGGCGCCGGTCTCGACAAGTGCATTGGTGAGATCGTCCATGAAACCAGGCGCGCTGGAATCCACGACATATTTGGCGCCGATCTTATGCAGGATGTCGGCCTGCTCCTTGCTCCTGACGATGTTGACGAGGCCGATGCCGTCCTTGATGCAGATCTTGTTGAGCATCTGGCCGAGATTGGAGGCGGCGGCCGTGTGCACGAGCGCCTTGTGGTTCTCCCGCCGCATCGTCTCGGTCATGCCGAGCGCAGTCAGCGGATTGACGAACCAGGACGCACCGTCCACGGCCGTGGTGCCCGCCGGCAGCTCCATGACATCGCGGACCTTGAGCACGCGATATTGCGTGTACATCGCACCGCCGATCATCGACACCGTCTTGCCCATCAGCGCTTTCGCGGCATCGGACGATCCGGTCTGGATCACCGTACCGGCGCCCTCGTTGCCGACCGGCAATGACTGATCGAACCTGGCCGCCATCATCCGCATCGCCGCCTCCGGCATCTTGGCGGTGATGACCGGCATCTCCTTCGTGCCGGAGGCCTGGGCGGCCGACATGTCGGCCGGCCCGATCAGAAGTCCGAGATCTGAGGGGTTGATCGGGGAGGCTTCGACGCGAACCACGACCTCATCGTCGGCCGGCTCCGGCGTCGGGACATTCACGAGAGACAATTCCAGCTCGCCACTCTTTTTGAGCAGCGAACGCAACTGCAGTCCGGTCTTGCCGTCGCTCATGTCGATCCTCCCCTGTCCGTGTTGAAGCGCCGGCTTATGCCAGCGCCTTCAGTGCCGTCTTGCCGCCGTAGAGCGCCTGCTTGCCGAGCTGCTGCTCGATGCGCAGGAGCTGGTTGTATTTGGCGGTGCGGTCGGCGCGCGCAAGGGAGCCGGTCTTGATCTGACCGCAATTGGTGGCGACTGCGAGGTCGGCGATGGTGGAATCCTCGGTCTCGCCGGAGCGGTGCGACATCACCGAGGTGTAGCCGGCCTTGTGCGCCATTTCGACGGCGGCCAGCGTCTCGGTCAGCGTGCCGATCTGGTTGACCTTGATCAGGATCGAGTTGGCGCGCCCGGCCTTGATGCCTTCGGCGAGGCGCTTGACGTTGGTGACGAACAGGTCGTCGCCGACCAGCTGGCACTTCTTGCCGATGAGGTCGGTAAGCTCCTTCCAGCCGTCCATATCGTCTTCCGACATGCCGTCCTCGATGGTCACGATCGGATAGCGCGCGACCAAGTCTGCAAGATACTTCGCCTGCTCCGAGATCGAACGAGTCTTGCCCTCACCTTCATAGGCATACTTGCCGTCCTTGAAGAACTCGGTCGAGGCGCAGTCGAGGCCGAGCACGATGTCGGAGCCCGCCTTGAAGCCGGCCTTGCCGATCGCGTTCATGACGAAGTCGAGCGCGGCGTCGGCCGACGGCAGGTTCGGGGCAAAGCCGCCCTCGTCGCCGACATTGGTGTTGTGGCCGGCCTTCTTCAATTCGGACTTCAGCGTGTGGAACACCTCCGCGCCGTAACGCAGGCCTTCGGCGAAAGAGGATGCGCCGACCGGAAGGATCATGAACTCCTGGAAGTCGATCGGATTGTCGGCATGCACGCCGCCATTGATGATGTTCATCATCGGCACCGGCAGGAGGCGCGCCGAGGTGCCGCCGACATAACGGTAGAGCGGCATGTCGAGCGAGTTCGCGGCCGCCTTGGCGCAGGCGAGCGAGACGCCGAGGATGGCGTTGGCGCCCAGCCGGCTCTTGTTCGGCGTGCCGTCGAGGTCGATCATGATCTGGTCGATCTGGGCCTGCTGCTCGACATCGAGGCCACTCAGGGCCTCGAAGATCTCCCCGTTGACGGCGCCGACCGCCTTGGTCACGCCCTTGCCGAGATAGCGGGCCTTGTCGCCGTCGCGCAGTTCCACCGCCTCGTGCGCGCCGGTGGAGGCGCCGGACGGCACCGCGGCGCGGCCGAGCGCACCATCCTCCAGCACGACATCGACCTCGACGGTGGGATTGCCCCGGCTATCGAGAATTTCGCGGCCGATGATGTCGATGATGGCGGTCATGATGTCCACTTCCGTTCGTTAGGGCTGATCGGTGCCGCGGGTCTTACACGGGCTGCAAGCAAATGTGAACGCTTGGACGAGCCTCCTCGACTGACGCGTGAAGCGGCTCAGCTTATGCTCGACCGCATCTGGTCCGCGCGTCCAACCTCAATCTGAAACAGTCGGGGTAACGCCATGAATCGCCGCCAGTTTCTTGCTTCGAGTGCCGCCCTGCTCGCGATCCGCCCAGGTTTTGCGCAGGAAGCCCCGTTCCGAACAAAATATTATCCTATCAGCCCCGGCATCGGCCTGCACGATCTCACGCCCGCCCCTGACGGCACGGTTTGGTTCACGGCGCAGGGCAAGGGCCTGCTCGGCAGGCTCGATCCGCGAGATGGCAGTTTCAAGACGGTCAGCCTCGGCCAGGGCGCTGCCCCGCACGGCGTAACCATCGGGCCCGACGGCGCACCCTGGATTACCGAAGGCGGCCAAAACGCGATCGCGCGGGTCGACCCCGGCGATCTCAAGGTGACGCTGTTTCGCCTCCCGGAAAAGTTCGCGTCCGCCAATCTCAACACCGGCGTGTTCGACAAGGACGGCACCTACTGGTTCACCGGACAGTCCGGCTATTACGGGCGGCTTGCGCCGAAATCCGGCGAGATGACGGTGTTCAAGGCGCCAAAGGGGATCGGACCCTATGGCATCACCGTGACGCCCAAGGGCGACATCTGGTACGCCTCGCTTGCCGGCAGCTACATCGCCAAGATCGATCTTGCGACCGGCAGCGCCGGCGTCGTGCAGCCGCCGACGCCGAATGCGGGCTCACGGCGCGTCTGGTCGGATTCAAGGAGCCGGATCTGGGTCAGCGAGTGGAACAGCGGGCATGTCTCGGTGCACGATCCCGCCGACGGCTCGTGGAAGACATGGAAGCTGCCGGGCGAACGCCCCCGCGCCTACGCTGTCTTTGTCGACGACAAGGACAAGGTCTGGCTGACGGATTTTTCCGCCAACGCCATCGTGCGCTTCGATCCCGCTACTGAAAAGTTCAACGTCTTCGCCAGCGACAAGCCCAACGCCAATGTGCGCCAGCTGGACGGCCGTCCGGGCGAGCTTTGGGGCTGCGAGTCCGGCAACGACCGCATCGTGCTGATCCAGACGATTGCCGCCGGTTGACGGCAGCGGCATTTGCGTCCATCCCGGCATCCGCAAAGGATGACGATGATGGCGAAAAAATCCCTCCAGCTCGGCCGCGCGGTCGAGTGGCCGCACACACCGGAAGAAGCCCAGCTCGACCGCGTGCCCAATCCGCAAAAGGGCACCGATTACCTGGTGCGCTTCACGGTGCCGGAATTCACCTCGCTCTGCCCGGTCACGGGCCAGCCGGATTTCGCGCATCTGATGATCGACTACGCGCCGGGCGCGTGGCTGCTGGAATCGAAATCGCTCAAGCTCTACATCGCGAGCTTTCGCAATCACGGCGCCTTCCACGAAGACTGCACCGTGATGATCGGCAAGCGCATCGCCTCGGAGATCAAGCCGAAATGGCTGCGCATCGGCGGCTATTGGTATCCGCGTGGCGGCATCCCGATCGACGTGTTCTGGCAGACCGGCCGCGTGCCGAAGGGCCTGTGGGTGCCCGAGCAAGGCGTCGCGCCTTATCGCGGGCGGGGCTAAAGCGCGATGAGATTTGGATGAATCGTCATCGCGCTTTAGCTTGTTGTTTACGCATGATCTTTCCGGAAAACCGCTTCGCACTTTTCCGGATCATGCTTTAGCCTCTCTTGTCCGGGACGCTGCACAGCGTGAAGCACTGCTCCGCTGAGCCGGGCCCAGTGCCGTTATGGACCCCGGATCAGCGGCGCGCTGCACTGCATCCGGGGAACGAGCATCCATGCCTCAGCGCGCGTCGGACGGCGCCCGCTGCTTCAGCAGCCGGGCGCAGACGAAGCCCAGCACCACCATGATCCCTGCGCTCGCGAACAGGGTCGGCATCTTGCCGGCGTGCTGAAGGCCGAAGCCATAGGCGAGTGGCCCCACGGTCTGGCCCATGAAGAAGAAGAACGAATGCAGCGACATCGCGGTGGCGCGAGCCTCGACCGAGAGCTCGCTGGCGAAGACCTGAAGACAGCCATGCGCGATGTAGAAGCCCCATCCCATCACGATGAGATTCAGCGCCTGCACTTCCCAGCGTAGGCCGAAAGCGACGGCTATGAGCTGCGAGGCGACCAGCGTCATGCCGGCGATCATCATGCCCTTCATACCGAGCCGCGGCAGCAGCCGTGACACCGTCAGCGTGTAGAACAGGCCGCCGACCGCAAAGCCGGCGATGACGATGCCGGCGATCGAGAGCGAGGTCTGACCGAGCTCGAACAGGAACGAGGCGATGTAGGGAAACAGGCCGAGCACGCAGCAGCCTTCGATGAACACCGCCGAATAGCAGACATAGGCGTTCGGATTGGTGAAGATGGTGCGGTAGCCGGCCTTGAGCGCCGAAAGGCTCGTCTTCGGCGGATGCTCGACCTTGGCGCCGTGGAAGCCGGCCGCAACGGCGATCGAGGCGACGATCACGAGCGCACCCAGCACCGCGAGCACGCCGCGCCAGCCGAGGAAATCGCCGATCAGGCCGGAGGCCGAGGCGCCCAGCAGATTTCCAGTCATGGCGCCTGCCAGCGTGCGGCTGATCGCGACCTGGCGTTTTTCGGGCCCGACGAGATCGCTGGTGAGGCTGAGCGCCACCGGAAACACGCCTCCGGAGCCGATGCCCGCGAGGATGCGGGTGACGAACAGCAATGAGAACGAGCTTGAGAGCGCACCCAGGATGTTGGCAAGGCCGAGCAGCGCGAGGCAACCGATCATCAGCCGCGTCTTGCCGAACAGGTCGGCGGCGGCGCCGATGATCGGCTGGATGATGGAGAAGGTGAAGGCGAACACCGCGGCAAAGCCGGCGGCGGTCGCGATGCTCACGCTAAAATCCTCGGCGACGTGCGGCAGCACCGGATCGAGCGCGCGTGCCGACAGCGCCGCGGCGAAGCTTGCGCCTGAGATGACGTAGAGTGCTGTCGGCAAGCCGGGATCGTGCGGCCGCGCCTCGCCTTGCTGCATCAGCGCGGATTCTTTGCGAGCGCGTCGAACGCCATCAGCCTGGCGATCAGTCCCTCGAATTCGCGCAGCGGCACCATGTTGGGTCCGTCCGAGGGCGCGTGATCAGGGTCAGGATGGGTCTCGATGAAGACGCCGGCGACGCCGACCGCGACAGCCGCGCGCGCCAGCACGGGCACGAATTCGCGCTCGCCGCCAGACGAGGTCCCTTTCCCGCCCGGCTGCTGCACCGAATGGGTGGCGTCGAAGATCACGGGCGCGCCGGTGGTGCGCGCCAAGATCGGCAGTGCGCGCATGTCGGAGACCAGCGTATTGTAGCCGAATGAGGCACCGCGCTCGGTGACGAGCACGTTGGGATTGCCAGCGCTCGTGAGCTTGGTGACGACATTGGCCATGTCCCAGGGAGCCAGGAACTGGCCCTTCTTGACGTTGACGACCTTGCCGGTTGCGGCCGCCGCCAAAAGGAGATCGGTCTGCCGGCACAGGAAGGCCGGGATCTGCAAGACGTCCACCGCCTGCGCCACGTCTGCGCATTGCGCGGCTTCGTGCACGTCGGTCAGCACCGGCAAACCGAACGAGGATCGGATCTCCGCGAAGATCGGCAGCGACTGCGCTAAGCCCAAGCCGCGCGCTGCAGCCGCGCTGGTGCGGTTGGCCTTGTCGAACGAGGTTTTGTAGACGAGGCCGATGTTCAGCCGCGCGGCGATCTCCTTCAGCGCGGACGCGACCTCCAGCGCATGCTGGCGGCTCTCGAGCTGGCACGGCCCGGCAATCACCGAGATCGGCAGATCATTGCCGAATTTGACCGTGCCAATGGTGACGACCGGCGCCGCTGAATTTGAAGAGCTCAAGGCAAATCCCTCATTTCGGCGCGACCATAGCCGCCATGAGGGTCGGATCAACCCTCTTCCGCCCGGGCCGCTCGAATATCAGGGTTGCGCCATGGTTCCCGCCGCGCCAGTGATCGCTACTTCACCGCCGAGAAGGCGGTCGGCGCCAGGATCTGGCTGACGATGTTGCCCACGATCTGGCCGTCCGCTTCCGATTTCGCCCGCGCCTCGAGCCAGTCCGGGTCGGTCATGAACGCGCCCCACTTCTTCTCGCGCTCGGCGAGCGAGTCCCAGGCCAGGAAATAGGTCAGCTCCTGGTTGGATTCACCGATCAGCGTCGTGAAGAAGCCGGCCTGCTTGATGCCGTGCTTCTCCCAGATCTTCAGCGTGGCGGTCTCGAACCGCTTCAAGAGCGCCGGCAGGCGACCGGGGACGCAGCGGTAGACGCGCATTTCGTAGATCATTCACGGCCTCCCTGAACAGGTCCGGCGGTTATAGCGGTTGGTCCCGACGGTGTCTTGAGCCCTGCCCGTCCGCCCCTGTGGCGTTCTGCGCATGGCTTGAGCTTCCGCCGCAGGGCCGGACTCCCGCAATGCTGCCGCAATGATCGGGCCGCTACAAAGGCGTCAGATGCGGTTCAGGTGCCCTTACATGCGGATTTTGCTGGTCGAGGATGAAGCGGAAATGGCCGGCGCGCTGGCTTCGGCGCTGAAGCGCTATGACATGGTGGTGGATCATGCTCCGACGCTCGCCGAGGCGGAGGAAGCCATTTCCGCCGACGTCCATGCCGCCGTCCTGCTCGACCGCCAGCTTCCTGACGGCGATGGCCTCGCCTTGATCCCCAAGCTCCGCGCGCGTGCCGACGGCGTGCCCATCATCGTCCTGACTGCGCGCGGGGAGCTCGCCGACCGCATCGCCGGCCTCGACGGCGGCGCCGATGACTATCTGGCAAAACCGTTTGCAGTCGAGGAGCTGCTGGCGCGGCTGCGTGCAGTGCTGCGGCGGCCTGCGGGCCTCTCCCCCGAAATCATCCGTGCCGGCCGCCTCGCGTTCGATGTCGGCCATCGCGAAGCCAGCATCGACGGCGAGCCGTTCGAGTTGCCCCGCCGCGAGCTCCTGGTGCTCGAAGCGTTGCTTCGCCGCATGGGCCGGACCGTGCTGCGCTCGGCGCTGGAAGAGGCGGTCTACAATTTCGACGACGAGATCCAGTCCAACGCACTCGACACGCATGTCTCGCGGCTGCGGCGAAAGCTCGCGGAAGCCGACGCGGGTATCGAGATCCACGGCATTCGCGGCGTCGGCTATCTCCTCAAGAAGTTGCCATGAGCAAACACGACGATCCCTATTGCCTACGCTCGCGGCTGAGCTGGCGCCTGCTCTCGCTTCAGGCGGTCATCCTCGTCGCGCTGCTTGCAGTCGTTCTCACCGGGCTTTGCGCCTCCGGCTTCGTGCTGGCGCCGCGCGATGAGGACCGCGTCATCGATGTCGTCCAGCGTGCGCTCACGCGCGATGCGCAAGGTGGATTGGCCTTGCGGCCAACGGCCGAACTGCAGCAGTTGCGCAGCGAGACACCCGACCTCTGGTTCCTGGTACGCGACCGGGAGGGACGCTCCCTCACCGAAGGCGCCGTGCCGGCCGAATTCGCCGCGATCGGCGGAGGTCTCGACCGGATCAGCCAGGCGCGGCTCGGTTGGCAGTTGTTCGAGGACGATCCGCGCAAGCCGGCGGCGCGCATGAAGCGGGTCGACACTGATGCGGGCAACGTGCAGGTCATCACGGCGACACAAGGACGCCTGACCGGCGCCAAGGCGCTGTTCATGACGTCCCTTGCGTTCCTCGGCATCGCCCTGCCCGGCCTGCTCCTGATGGGAACGGCGACGTTCATCGCGACGCCGATGATCGTGCGGCGCGCCTTCGGAGGACTCGATATCGCGGCGGACGAGGCGCGGCGCATCGACATCCACCAACGCGGCGCGCGGCTCCCGGTGGAGCGGATTCCGCTCGAAGTCGTGCCCCTCGTGACCGCGATCAACGACGCGCTGGCCCGGCTCGACCAGGGCTATGCCCGCCACAAGCGCTTCGTCGCGGACGCCGCACATGAGCTGCGCACGCCGATCGCAATCCTGAACACGCGCCTGGAGTCACTTGCCCCTGGGCCGGACAAGAATCGCCTGCTGGAGGATGCGGCGCGGCTGGCGACTCTTGCCGAGCAATTGCTCGATATCCAGCGGCTCGACCGCTGCGGCCATCCCTTCACGCGCGTCAATCTGGTTGCCGTTGCGCAAAGCGTCGCCGCCGACCTAGCGCCGCTGGCGATTGCCGCCGGCTACGAGCTGGCGCTCGATGCGCCCTCGACACCGGTCGAGACGATCGGCGATGCGGCGGCCCTGGAGCGCGCACTGACCAATCTCGTGCAGAATGCGATCCAGCACGGTCCTCGCCGCGGCACGATCGGGATTCGCGTCGGCAGGCCCGCAAATATCGAGGTCACCGATGAAGGCGCCGGCATTCCCGCCGATCAGCGCGAGCAGATCTTCGAGCCGTTCTATCGGCTCGCGCCGCTCGATCGCGGTGCCGGCCTCGGCCTCAACATGGTGCGCGAGATCGTGCAGCTGCATGGCGGCCACGTTTCGGTGCCGGACGGAGCGGAGGGCGGCGCCTGTTTCCGGATGACGTTGCCGCCGGTCCGACAGAGTTGATTCAATCCGCATGCGCCTCTAGCGGCGCAATGCTGTCGCAATGCGCCTCCGCAACACTGCATCCGTCTCACCTGTGATCTCAGCAGGTGCAAACCAAGATGCCGGAGTGCGCATGCCCAACGATTTCCTTTCCTTCTTCCTGTCCTGGATGTCGTCCCCGCGTCGGGTCGGCGCTGTCGCACCATCGAGTGCGGCGCTCGCCGATCTCATCACGCGCGAGATCAGCGCATCGACGGGGCCGATTCTCGAGCTTGGGCCCGGCACCGGCGCCTTCACCTACAAGCTGCTCAAACGCGGCGTGCGGCCGCAGGATCTCACGCTGGTCGAATACGGCTCCGACTTCATGAAGCTCCTGCAACTGCGCTTTCCCGGCGCACGCGTGCTGTGGATGGACGCGGCGCGGCTGACGACCGACCGCCTCTATGACGGCGCCCCCGTCGGCGCGGTCGTGAGCGGCCTGCCGCTGCTCAACATGAGCAGGCGCAAGGTCATCTCGATCCTCAGCGGCGCGTTCAGCTATGTCCGCCCCGGCGGCGCCTTCTACCAGTTCACCTATGGCATGAGCTGCCCGGTACCGCGGCCCGTGCTCGACCGGCTGGGCCTGCGCGCAAGGCTGGTGGATCGCGCCTTGCTGAACGTGCCGCCCGCGGCCGTCTACAGGCTGACGCGGCGACCACAGATGAAGCTGATCACGGGATCGGTTGCGCCTGAACCGTCAGCGCGGGCCCCGTTGGGGCCGATGCATCACGCGCGCGACTATTCCGCCGCGCGCTGAGCCGTCAGACCAGCCGCGACTGCACCACCGCCGCCTGAATGAACGAGGCGAACAGCGGATGCGGCTCGAAGGGGCGCGACTTCAGCTCGGGATGGAACTGGACCCCGATGAACCAGGGATGATCCTCGTACTCGACGATTTCAGGCAGCACGCCGTCGGGCGACAGGCCCGAGAATTTCAGCCCGTGCTGCTCGAGGCGATCCTTGTAGGCGGTGTTGACTTCGTAGCGATGGCGGTGACGCTCGGAGATCTCGGTCGCGCCGCCATAGACCTGCGAGACGCGGCTGCCGCGGTTGAGCGTTGCCGGATAGGCGCCGAGGCGCATCGTGCCGCCGAGGTCGCCGGCCTGCGAGCGCTTCTCGAGCTCGTTGCCGCGCAGCCATTCCGTCATCAGACCGACCAAGGGTTCCTTGGTCGGGCCGAACTCGGTGGAGTTGGCGTCCTCGATGCCGACGAGGTTTCGCGCAGCCTCGATCACCGCCATCTGCATGCCGAAGCAGATGCCGAAATACGGCACGTCGCGCTCACGCGCGAACTGCGCCGCCTTGATCTTGCCTTCGGCGCCGCGCTGACCGAAACCGCCGGGCACCAGGATGCCGTTGACGTGCTCGAGGAACGGCGCCGGATCTTCCTTTTCGAAGATCTCGCTCTCGATCCAGTCGAGGTTGACCTTCACCTTGTTGGCGATGCCGCCATGCGAGAGCGCCTCGATCAGCGACTTATACGCATCCTTCATGCCGGTGTATTTGCCGACGATGGCGATGGTGACGTTGCCCTCGGGGTTGCGGATGCGCTCGTTGATCTCTTGCCAGCTGCGCAGCTCCGGCGGAATCCGCGAGGCGATGCCGAAGGCGGCGAGCACTTCATCGTCGAGGCCCGCATTGTGATAGGCCTCGGGCACCGCATAGATGTTGTCGACGTCGCGCGCCTCGATCACGGCGCTTTCGCGCACGTTGCAGAACAGCCCGAGCTTGCGCCGTTCTTCCTTCGGGATCGCGCGATCGGTGCGGCAGAGCAGGATGTCCGGCTGGATGCCGATCGAGCGCAGCTCCTTGACCGAGTGCTGTGTCGGCTTGGTCTTCAATTCGCCGGCGCTCGGAATGTAGGGCAGCAGCGTCAGATGGATGTAGACGGCGTGATCGCGCGGCAGCTCGTTCTTGAGCTGGCGGATCGCCTCGAAGAACGGCAGGCCCTCGATGTCACCGACGGTGCCGCCGATCTCCACCAGCACGAAGTCGTAGCCGTCATTGCCGTCGAGGACGAATTCCTTGATCGCGTTGGTGACGTGCGGAACCACCTGGATGGTCGCGCCGAGATAATCGCCGCGGCGCTCCTTGGTGATGATGTCCTGGTAGATGCGCCCGGTGGTGATGTTGTCGGCCTTGGTCGCCGGCCGGCCGGTGAAGCGCTCGTAGTGACCGAGATCGAGGTCGGTCTCCGCGCCGTCGTCGGTCACGAACACTTCGCCGTGCTGATACGGCGACATCGTTCCGGGATCGAGGTTGAGATAGGGGTCGAGCTTGCGGAGGCGAACCTTGTAGCCCCGGGCCTGCAACAGAGCACCCAGTGCCGCCGAAGCCAGACCCTTGCCGAGCGAGGAAACCACGCCGCCGGTGATGAATATGTACCGCGCCATGGGACTTAACCTCTAATCCCTCGAATTCGATTCGCCAAAGCGATTCGTATTCCGCCCCAAAGATTTTGCGGGCCTGTGGGTGAGCCAAAACTAAGAGTGGTGACAGTGCCTTGATGGGGATTTTTGATGCAGGACGGTAGCGGCCGCCCTGCATGGCCCCCCTGCTTTATTGCGAGCGCGGTACCTGCGGGCCGCTCGGGGCCGGGGCCTGCTGCTGCTCGTCGGCCTTCTTGAGCGAATCCAGGATGCCGCCCGAGGTTGGCGGCGCGACCGGCGAACCACCGGTTGGCTGGGTCTGCGCCGGCTGGCCGATGATCGACGACGGCTTGCGGTCGTAGCCCGCATACCAGGACAGGAACAGGCTGGTGAGGAAGAACCCGACGGCCAGGATCGCGGTGGTCCGCGTCAGAAGGTTCGCCGTGCCGCGGCTCGACATGAAGCCCGCGCCGCCGCCCATGCCGAGGCCGCCGCCTTCCGACTTCTGGAGCAGCACGGCACCGATCATGACAGCGACGATCATGAGGTGAATGACGATGACAACGGTCTGCATGATATCCTTCCGTCACAAGCGGGCGGCGCCTGACGGCGGCCGATCGCGCTTCGCGGGTTTTCCTGAAGTTGCGCGGTGTTACACGATCGGGAGGGGTATTGCCACCCCCGATCGGGTCGGGATCAACGCATTGGATTAGCTAGGGACAGCCTTTGGCGATCGCAAGGAAATCGGCCGCCTTCAGGCTGGCGCCACCGACCAGCGCGCCGTTGACGTTTTTCACCGCCATCAGCTCGGCCGCATTCGAGGGCTTGACCGAGCCGCCATAGAGGATTCGCATCTTCGCTCCCTCGGCTTTGAACCGGGAGATCAGGAGTTCCCGGATAAAGCCATGAATCTGCTCGACATCCTTGGCTGTGGGGGTCAGCCCGGTGCCGATCGCCCAGACCGGCTCATAGGCCACGACCAGATTGGCTGCGGTCGAGCTGTCAGGCAGAGAACCGTCAAGCTGGCCGCGCACGATGTCCAGGGTCTGGCCGGCGTCCCGCTGGCCTTGCGTCTCGCCGATGCAGACGATCGCCGTCGCCCCGGCGCGCCAGGCGGCCTCGGCCTTCTGCCGGATCAGCGCATCCCCCTCGCCGTGGTCGGCGCGGCGCTCGGAATGGCCGACGATGATGGCGGTTGCGCCCGCATCCACCAGCATTTCGGCGGCAACATCGCCGGTATGGGCACCTGAGGCCTTGGGGTGGCAATCCTGCGCTCCCACCGCGACCTTCCTGCCACGTGCCCTCTCGGCGAACGCCGCAACGAGGGTCCCCGGCGGGCAAACCAACAAGTCGGCCTTGCCGGCCACGTCTGCCGCACCGTCGAGCATGGCGTCGAATTCGGCAGCCTGGGCCTTCAGGCCGTTCATTTTCCAATTGCCGGCGATCAGCGGTCGGATGGCGTCGGTCATGTCAATGTCCAGCAAAATGAGGTTTGTGCATGCGCTAGCAGAGCTGTCGCGGCAGTTCCAGACCTAGAGGCCTTTAACCGCAGGTCTCAAGGGGGACCCGTGGCAAGGTTGCGGGGGGAAAGCCGCCACTTTATGATGATCTATCAATTTGGTGACGCGCTTTTGCGGAATCTGCATTAAGACGCGCTCCCGTTCCCTCCTGACCAGACAAGTTGGACCAAATGCTCCGAGGAATGCGCAAGGCCTCATCGAACTGGCTCGGCAAGACCATTATGGCCGTGGTGATGGGCGTGTTGATCATCAGTTTCGGCATTTGGGGCATCGCCGACATCTTCCGCGGCTTCGGGCAGTCCACGGTCGCCAAGATCGGCCACACCGAGATTTCGCTGAACGAGTTCCGGCAGATCTACACCGACCGCCTGCAGCAGATCAGCCGCCAGTTCGGCCGTCCGCTGACGCCGGACCAGGCGCGGGCCTTCGGCCTCGACCGCCAGGTCCTCCAGCAGACCATCGCGGAAGCCGCCCTCGACGAAGAGGCGCGCCGGCTCGGGCTCGGCCAGTCCGATGACCAGATCCGCCAAGTCATCATGAACGATCCCAACTTCAAGGGCGTCGGCGGCAACTTCGATGCGAACCGCTTCCAGGCCGTGATCCGCAATTTTGGCTACACCGAACCGCGTTATGTCGCCGAGCAGCGCAAGGTGTCGCTTCGCCGCCAGATCACCGGCACGATCGGCGCGGGCATCGAGCCGCCGAAGGCAATGATCGACGTCCTGACGCGGTACCAGAACGAGCAGCGTACCATTGAATTCGTCAAGCTCGACGCTGCACAGGCAGGCACCATCGAGGCGCCCTCGCCCGAAGCCCTGGCCACCTATTTCGAGGATCACAAGGTCCAGTTCCGCGCGCCCGAATACCGCAAGATCGCCTTCGTCGTGATCTCACCGGAAGAGATCGGCAAGTGGACCGAGGTTTCCGACGAGGACGCCAAGAAGGTATTCGAGCAGCGCAAGGACCGGCTTGGCACGCCGGAGAAGCGACAGATCCAGCAGATCGTGTTTCCGAACGTTGCCGAAGCGCAAGCCGCACGCGAGCGCCTCGTCGGCGGGACGTCGTTCGAGGATCTCGGCAAGGAACGCGGGCTGAGCGCCTCCGACGTCGACCTTGGCCTCGTCACCAAGTCTTCGCTCGACCCCGCGGTTGGCGATGCCGCCTTCACGCTTCCGGCCGGTGAGATCAGCCAACCGATCCAGGGCGCTCTCGGCACGTCCATCGTCAGGGTCGACAAGATCGAGCCGGGCAAGGAGGCGGACTACGCCAGCCTCGCCGGCGACATCAAGCGCGAGATCGCGACCGAGCGCGCGCGCGTCAAGGTCGCCGATCTCCGCGACAAGATGGAAGACGAGCGCGGCGGCGGCGCCAGCGTGATCGACGCGGCACAGAAGCTCGGCCTCACCGCCGTGACCATCGACGCCGTCGACCGCTCCGGCCGCGCCCCGAACGGCCAACCGGTCGCCAACATCCCGCAGGGTCTCGACGTGGTGTCGCAGGCCTTCAACACCGATGTCGGCGTCGACAACGACCCGATCTCCTTCAAGGGCGGCTATGTCTGGTACGACGTGCTCGCCATCACGCCCTCGCGCGACCGCAATCTCGACGAGGTCCGCGACCAGGTCGAGGCACGCTGGCGCCAGGACCAGATCGCGACCAAGCTGAAGGCCACGGCGACCGAGATGGTGCAGAAGCTCGAAGCGGGCGGCAAGCTCGCGGATGAAGCGGCAGCGGCCGGCGCCAAGGTCGAGACCGCGACCGGCTTCAAGCGCGACGATACGCCCGCCGGCGTGCCCGCCACCATCGTGTCGGCCGCGTTCCGTGCCGCCAAGGACGGCGTCGGACAGACGCCCGTGAGCGGCGGCAGCGAGGTGATCGTCTTCCGCGTCACCGACATCGTCGACCCCGCGGTCGACTTTGCCTCCGATGCTGTCAAGAAGCTGAAGGAGAGCCTCGACCGGGCCCAGACCGAGGAGCAGGTCGCATCCTACGTCAACAAGCTTGAAACCGACATCGGGACCACCATTAATCAGGCCGCCTTCGCGCAGGTGACCGGCGCGAACCAGTGAGTTGAAAGCACGCGATGGACGACCTGAAATCTATCATTGGAAAAGTGGCGACCGGCGCCAGCCTGTCGCGTGACGAAGCCGCTTCCGCCTTCGATGCCATGATGAGTGGCGAGGCTACGCCCTCGCAGATGGGCGGCCTCTTGATGGCGCTGCGGGTGCGCGGCGAGACCGTGGACGAGATCACCGGCGCTGTTGCGGCGATGCGCTCCAAGATGCTGACCGTGACGGCGCCGTCCGACGCCGTCGACATCGTCGGCACCGGCGGCGACGGCTCCGGCTCGGTCAACGTCTCGACCTGCGCCGCCTTCATCGTCTCGGGCGCCGGCGTGCCGGTGGCCAAGCACGGCAACCGCGCGCTGTCCTCGCGCTCGGGCGCCGCCGACGTGCTGGCATCGCTTGGGGTGAAGATCGATCTCAAGCCGGAGCAGGTCGGACGCTGCGTGCGCGAATGCGGCATCGGCTTCATGTTCGCCCCCGCCCACCATCCCGCCATGAAGAACGTCGGCCCGACCCGGGTCGAGCTCGCGACCCGCACGATCTTCAACCTGCTTGGGCCCCTGTCCAACCCGGCCGGCGTGAAGCGACAGATGGTCGGCGTGTTTTCAAGGCAATGGGTGCAGCCGCTGGCGCAGGTGCTCAAGAACCTCGGCTCGGAATCCGCCTGGGTGGTGCACGGCTCCGACGGTCTGGACGAGATCACCCTCACCGGCCCGACCTTCGTCTCCGCGCTCCACAATGGCGAGATCCGGAATTTCGAGGTGACGCCGGAGGAAGCCGGGCTCTCGCGTTGCGAGGCCGGTGCGCTCAGGGGCGGCGACGCCGACGCCAATGCGATCGCATTGCAAAGCGTGCTCGACGGCAAGCCGAGCCCCTATCGCGACGTGGCGCTGATCAACGCCGCCGCCGCACTGGTCGTGGCCGGCCGCGCCAAGGACCTCAAGGAAGGCATCGCGATCGGCGCCGCCTCCATCGACAGCGGCGCGGCCAACGCGAAGCTGAAGCACCTGGTCACGGTCTCCAACGGCTGAATTGCGCATGTCCGACATCCTGACCAAGATCGAGACCTACAAGCGCGAGGAGATCGCGGCAGCGAAGCGGACGCGTCCGCTCTCCGCCGTGGAGGCGCAAGCCAAGGCCGCCTCTGCGCCGCGTGGTTTCCTGCGAGCGATCAAGAGCAAGCATGCCGATGGCGACTATGCGTTGATCGCCGAGATCAAGAAGGCCTCGCCCTCCAAGGGTCTCATTCGCGCCGATTTCGACCCGCCGGCACTCGCAAAAGCCTATGAGGCGGGTGGCGCAGCCTGCCTTTCGGTGCTGACCGACACGCCGTCGTTCCAGGGCCATCTCGACTTCATGGTGGCGGCGCGCGCGGCAACGTCACTGCCGGTGCTGCGCAAGGATTTCATGTTCGATACCTATCAGGTGGTCGAGGCGCGCGCGCACGGCGCCGACTGCATCCTGATCATCATGGCGGCGCTCGATGATGCCGCTGCCAGGGATATCGAAGAGGCTGCCATCGCCTATGGCATGGACGTGCTGATCGAGATCCACGACCGCGCCGAGCTCGACCGGGCGCTGAAGCTGCGGTCGCCGATGATCGGCGTCAACAACCGCAATCTGCGCACCTTCGAGACCACGCTCGCGACCAGCGAGGCCCTGGCGCCGCTCATCCCCGGCGACCGGCTGATGGTCGGCGAGAGCGGCATCTTCACGCCCGAAGATCTCGCCCGGCTCGAGCGCGTCGGCATGTCGACCTTCCTGGTCGGCGAGAGCCTGATGCGGCAGGCCGACGTCACCGCGGCGACGCGCGCGCTGCTCGCGCGCGAGACGACGGCGCGCGCGACGGGCACGCGCTGACATGGCGCGCAAGCCAGCCAAGAAGCCAGGCACGACGAGGACGGCCAAATCCAACGCCGGTCCCGCGCTCACCCATATCGGCGCCTCCGGCGAGGCGCGGATGGTCGACGTCTCGGACAAGCCCGCGACCGAGCGGCTTGCGGTCGCGGAAGGCCGCGTCGTCATGACCAAGGCAACGCTCGAC
Organism: Bradyrhizobium vignae; assembly: GCF_900324035.1. Classification (NCBI taxonomy): domain Bacteria; kingdom Pseudomonadati; phylum Pseudomonadota; class Alphaproteobacteria; order Hyphomicrobiales; family Nitrobacteraceae; genus Bradyrhizobium; species Bradyrhizobium vignae. The sequence goes on along the minus strand of NZ_LS398110.1, from coordinate 3,915,135 downwards.
CTGATCGTTTCCGGCAATGCCAAGAAGGGTGACGTGCTCGGCACCGCGCGCATCGCCGGCATCATGGCCGCCAAGCGCACTTCCGAGCTGATCCCGCTCTGCCATCCCCTCGCGCTGTCGAAGGTGACGGTCGACATCGAGCCGGACGCAAAACTGCCGGGCTGCCTCGTTCGCGCCAGCGTGAAGGTCACGGGCCCGACCGGCGTCGAGATGGAGGCCCTGACCGCAGTCTCGGTTGCCTGCCTGACCATCTACGACATGATCAAGGCGGTCGAACGCGGCGTGCACATAGAAGGCATCCATCTCGTCGAGAAGCTCGGCGGCAAGTCGGGCCATTATCGCGTCTGATCGCAGGCGGCAAGCGCATCCTCGCGCGCTGCCGACAGCAGCGCGCCGCGCCCGGCGCGTGCCGCCACCCGCAATGGAAACGGCGCGAGCGCGTCATTGAGCGCGCACGTGAGATGGTTAAGCACCGGTTGCGTTGCGACGACCGGCAGGGATCGAGACCACGGCACACTCGGGGAATTGCTGCATCTCGCCGTGCCGCGCATCGTTTGCATGTGCGCGCGCCTTCATCCTGCGTTAACCACGCTTCCTAACTTTACCTCCACGCCGTTCCCGTAAACCAACGGATGTGCCCGGGCTCAAGAATTGATCCTGGCGTGTGTACGACAGCGATCGAGATCATGACCAAATTCCGCAACCGCCTCGTCGACCAGGCCGTGCTCACGCGCAGCGGGCCGATCCGCTGGCTGGTGGTGGGCGGGATCTTCCTGATCGCCGCGATCGCCGTTGGCGCAACGCTGATGGCACAGAACTTCCGCGAGCGCGCGCTGCGCAACTCCGGCCGCGAGCTGGAAAACACGGTGCTGCTGCTCGCTCACCATTTCGACCAGCAATTGCAGGATTTCGCGGTCATCCAGAAGGACTTCGTCGACCACGTCCGCACGACCGGAATCACGACCGCGGAAGACTTTCGCAAGCGCCTCTCGGGCGAGGACGTCCACCGGATGCTGCGGTCGAAGATCGAGGCGCTGCCCTATATCGGCGGTGTCAACATCATCGATGCCGAAGGCAATCTGATCAATTCGTCGACGGCATGGCCGGTTCCCGGGGTCAAGATGGCCGACCGCGCCTATTTTCGCTCCTTCAAGTATGATCCCAATGCGCCTGATGTCCTGATCGAGCCGTTGCATAGCCGCATCTCCGGCGCATGGACCATTCTGGTGGCCCGGAAGATCGTCGGGCCAAGCGGCGAGTTCCTCGGTATCGTCGGGCGCGGAATCGAGCCCGCCAACTTCGAAAAATTCTTCGCCTCCGTCGTGCTCGGCGAAGGCGCGACGATCTCGATGCTGCATCGGGACGGCACGCTGCTCGCCCGTTATCCCCATTCCAGCGAATTGATGGGGCGGAATTTCAAAAGCGGCGCGTTCGAGCTCCAGAGGGTGTTCGGGCTCGATCACTTCGCCGGCCGTTTCGTAAGCCCTGTCGACGGAGAGGACCGGCTGATCTCCTCGCGCGCCCTGCCCCATTTCCCGATCCTGATGATGGCCACCACGACGCGCGCGGCGGCCCTGACGGACTGGCGCGAGCAGATCGGCATCCTGATCTCGGTTGCCGCCTCGTCAGCGCTCGCCATCGCAGGCCTGCTGATCGCGATCGTTCGCAAGCTGCTGGAGCAGCACCGCCTTTCGCGCGAGCGGCTCACGCTGGAAAAGCAGCGGCTCGACCGCGCCGTCAACAACATGACCCAAGGCCTGTTGCTGTTCGACGCCGAGCAGCGGCTCGTGGTCTGTAACCAGCGCTACATCGAGATGTATGGATTGTCGGCCGAGATCGTAAAGCCCGGCTCCAGCTTCCACGACACCATCGCCCATTGCAAGGCAACCGGCTCGTTCGCGGGCGACGTCGACGCTTACGTCGCGCTCGTGCTGAAGGACATCCATGTCCGTAATTCAATGGTGATCGACACTTCCGACGGCCGCTCGATCCACATCCTCAACGAACCGCTCGCTGATGGCGGCTGGGTCGCGACCCATGAAGACATCACCGAGCGCCGCCGCATCGAGGAGCGCATCACCCACCTCGCTCATTATGACGCGCTGACGGACCTGCCCAACCGCGCCATGTTTCACGAGCATCTGCGCCATCAGCTGGCTGCGGTCGGCGACGGCGAACAGATCGCGGTGCACTACATCGATATCGACGAATTCAAGAGCGTCAACGACGCGCTCGGCCATCTCGTCGGCGACGAGCTATTGAAATCGGTCGCGGCGAACCTTCGCCGCTGTGCCGGCCCGGCGGACTTCGTGGCGCGACTCGGCGGCGACGAATTCGCCATAGTACAGAGCGCGGCGACGTCGCTGGACCAGGTCAACGAGCTCGTCGCGCGGGTCTTCGAAGCCATCCGCACGCCGTTCGACTGCATGGGCCATCATCTCACCACCGACGCCAGCATCGGCATTGCGCTCGCGCCGGAACACGGAACAATGCTGGACCAGATCCTCAAGAACGCAGACATGGCGATGTACGCGGCCAAGTCGACCGGGCGGCGTACCTTCCGCTTCTTCGAGCCGGACATGGACGCCAAGGTTCGCGAGCGGCGCCAGCTCGAGAGCGACCTGCGCCACGCCATTGCCCAAGGGGGGCGCGAAGGCGGACTCGAGGTGTATTACCAGCCCTGCCTCGGCCTCAAGGACGACCGCATCACCGGCTGCGAAGCGCTGGTGCGCTGGCGCCATCCCGAGCGCGGCATGATCTCGCCGGCCGAATTCATCCCGATCGCCGAGGACACCGGCCTGATCAACGAGATCGGCGAATGGGTGCTGGCGACCGCGTGCCGGGACGCGGCGGGTTGGCCCGACGACATCCGCCTCGCCGTCAACGTCTCGCCGGTGCAGTTCAAGAGCGGCACGCTGGCGCTGAAGATCATGGCCGCGCTCGCCGCGTCGAACCTGCCGGCGAGCCGGCTCGAGCTCGAGATCACCGAGGCGGTCCTGATCCGCGACGACGATGCCGCGCTCGCGATCCTGCACCAGCTTCGTGCCATCGGCGTGCGCATCGCGCTCGACGATTTCGGCACCGGCTACTCATCCCTGAGCTATCTGCACCGCTTCCCCTTCGACAAGATCAAGATCGACCGCTGCTTCGTCGACGACATCGCCCGCCCCGACGGCTCCGCCAGCATCGTCCAGGCCGTCGTCAATCTGGCGGCTGCCCGCCGCATGACCACCACGGCCGAGGGTGTCGAGACCGAGGAGCAGCGGCGCCTGCTTCGCACGCTCGGCTGCGCCGAGATGCAGGGCTATCTGTTCAGCGCCGCCAAGCCGGCCGACAAGATGCTGGAGCTATTCGCGCTGCATCGCAGCCGGCTCGCGCGACGCGAAGGCAGCGAGGGTCGCCGCCGCGAGGCCGGTTAGGTGTTCGAGACCGCGTCCCCAAACGAATTCGCCCGGAAGCGGTGATCCACTCCCGGGCGATCCATATCTGGAGGTCGTCGGATTTAATTCGGAACCGCAGCCTTCGTCGCGCGCTTGGCGGCGACCGCATTCGCGGTGACGCCGTGCAGGAAGTCATAGGCCGCGTGCAGCGCCTTGTCGTCCTTCTCTTCCGGCGGGACATAGGACTGCGATCCAGTCTGCTCGGTGCCGTCGGCGGCCTGCAAATGCCCGCGCATCTGGGATTCAGCCATGGTGTCCATCCGGCCCTTCAGCTCGGGCGGCACGTCCTGGAGGATCTCGATGTCGGGCGCGATGCCCTGGGCCTGGATCGAACGGCCCGACGGCGTGTAGTAGCGCGCCGTGGTCAGCGCCAGCGCGCCATTGCCGGCGCCGAGCGGAATGATGGTCTGCACCGAGCCCTTGCCGAACGAGCGCGTGCCGATCAGCGTCGCGCGCTTGTGGTCGTGAAGCGCGCCAGACACGATCTCCGAGGCCGAGGCCGAGCCGCCATTGATCAGCACCACGAGCGGCTTGCCCTTGGTGAGATCGCCGCCATGCGCGGTGAAGCGCTGGGTCTCTTCCGGATTGCGGCCGCGGGTCGACACGACCTCCCCACGCTGCAGGAAGGCGCTCGACACCGACACGGCCTGGTCGAGCAGCCCGCCCGGATTGTTGCGCAGATCAAGCACGTAGCCGACGAGCTTCTCCTGGGCGACCTGCTTGGAGATCGAGGCGATCGCCTTCTTCAGGCCGTCGGTGGTCTGTTCGTTGAACGAGGTGACGCGGATATAGCCGATGTCGCCGTTCTCGACGTGGAAGCGCACGGGGCGCACATGGATGATCTCGCGCGTGATTGCGACGTCGAGCGGGGCGTCCGCGCCCTTGCGCACGATGGTGAGCTTGGTCTTGGTGTCGACCGGTCCCTTCATCTTGTTGACCGCCTGCTCGAGCGTCATACCCAGCACGGCCTCGCCGTCGATCTTGCTGATGAGGTCGCCGGACATGATGCCGGCCTTCGAGGCCGGCGTATCGTCGATCGGCGAGACGACCTTGACGAGGCCGTCCTCCATCGTGACCTCGATGCCGAGGCCGCCGAACTCGCCGGAGGTGGTCTCCTGCATCTCGGTCCAGGCCTTGGCGTTCATGTAGCGTGAATGCGGATCGAGCGAGGTCACCATGCCGGTGATCGCACCCTCGATCAGCTTGGCATTGTCGGGCTTCTCGACATAGCTGGCCTTGACGCGCTCGAACACCGCGCCGAACAGATTGAGCTGGGAGTAGGCATCATCCGCGCTCGCCGCCGCCCGTGCCGCCCATACTCCGCTGTGCGGGCTGGCTACCAGAAGGGTCAGACACGCTCCAGTGAGCGCGCCCAGGGGGAACAGCAGGGTTTTCCGCATGGATGGGCTAGCCTTTTGCTTGGCGGTTCTCTTGGGGCTGGGGGGCGCCATGCAAATGGCGATCCAGCCCGCTTCTCACAATACCATTCCGGTTTCTTCAAGGCCGGATGCCGCGCTAGCGGCCGCGCCGAAGAAATCCCTTCGCCTTGGCCTAAACTTTTGGCAACGTTCCGAAACTGTTTCGCGCAAAGCGGAAACCGGTCGGCCGCCCGCGCCTCACAGCTATGCGATTTTAGGATGGTTTTGGAGGGCCGGACGCGATAGGCGATGGCGACAAGACTTCAAATTCTCGGGAGGACAACAATGAATGAAGCGCCCCGCATCCGGCCGGAACGGAACGTCGAACTCGGCGCCAGCAACGAGCCGTTCCAGAACCTGCACGAGTTCATCCGGAAGGCGCGCGCCAACCTCAACCAGAATGCCTGGGACTACATCGTCGGAGCGGCCGAGACCGAGACCACGATGCGGCGCAACCGCATGGCGCTTGACGAGATCGCCTTCCGGCCACGCGTGTTGCGCGACGTCCGCAAGGTCGATGGTTCCGTCGAGCAGCTCGGCCGCAGGATGCGCCTGCCGGTGGTGCTCGCCCCGGTCGGCGCGCTCGAGATCTTCGATCCGGATGGCGCGGCAAGCGTCGCGCGCGCCGCCGGCACCTTCGGCGCGGCGCACATGCTGAGCTCGGTGTCCGAGCCCGGCCTGGAGAAGACCGCCGAGGCTGCGCCCGACGCGCTGCGGCTCTATCAGCTCTATGTCCGCGGCGACGATGCCTTCGTCGCCGATGTCGTCAGCCGGGCCGAAAAGAACGCTTATGCCGCCTTCTGCCTGACCGTCGACACCGCGCATTACAGCCGTCGCGAACGTGACATCGCCAAGCGCTATGTGCGCGAGAGCCGCCTGCGCGCCACCGGAGGCGATTTCCAGAAGGGCTTGGAGTGGCGGACCGTCAAGATGATCAAGGACAAGTTCAAGATCCCTCTGATCCTGAAGGGCATCGCCACCGCCGAGGACGCGCAGATCGCGCTCGAGCACGGTGTCGAATGGATCTACGTCTCGAACCATGGCGGCCGCCAGCTCGACCACGGCCGTGGCGCCATGCATGTGCTGCCGGAGATCGTCGATGCCGTGAAGGGCCGCGCCAAGATCATGGTCGACGGCGGCTTTTGCCGCGGCACCGACATCGTCAAGGCAATCGCGGCGGGCGCGGACCTCGTCGGCATCGGCCGGCTGCAGTGCTGGGCGCTGGCGGCCGCCGGCGAAGGCGGCGTCGCGCGAATGCTGGAGCTGCTGGAGGACGAGGCGCTGCGCTGCCTTGGCCTCTTGGGCGCCACCTCATTCGCCGAGATCGATAAATCCTGCCTGCATCCGGCGACCGCCACCAACGCACCCGGCGTGTTCAGCGCGTTCCCGCTGTTCGACCATGAGCCCTATCGCTACTGAGTTGCCGATATTGAAGTGAAAAGGACGCAATGACATCACTCTCTCCCGGCAGCGCCGATGCGCTGCTGTTCGACCTCGGGCGCGTGGTGCTCGACATCGACTTCTCCAAGGCGATCGCCTGCTGGGCGGGACATGCGGGCTGCCGGCCCGAGGCCATCGTCGCGCGCTATGTGCGTGACGAGGCCTACCGGCTGCACGAGATGGGCAAGATCAGCGACGCGGACTATTTCGCCTCGCTGCGTGCCTCGCTCGGAATCGGCATCTCGGACGCGCAGTTCCTGGAAGGCTGGAACGCGATCTTCGCCGGTGAGATGCCAGATATCGCCGAGCTGCTGCCGCGCGCGGCGAAGCAGATGCCGCTCTACGCCTTCTCCAACACCAATCGGCCGCATGTGGACTATTTCTCGAAAGAATACGCCGGCCTGCTCGGCCATTTCCGCGAGCTGTATTTGTCGTCCAGCATCGGACTGCGCAAACCGGACGCGGAGGCTTTCGATCACGTCGTGGCGGCGATCGGGGTGCCGGCGGATCGCATTGTCTTTTTCGACGACCTCGCCGAGAACGTCGAGGGAGCGCGGGCGCGCGGCTTGAAGACCGTGCATGTCACCTCGCCGCGTGACGTCGGAAACGCATTGAAAGCGCTGGGTATCTGAGCCGCGGGAGGCCCGGTTCGTGCTCAGTTCCCGAAACTAAATTGCACGCGATGAGGAACCCAATCACTTTGTGCATTTTTATACAGAGTTCCGGGAACGGAATACCACCCATCGGACTCATGAGTCCGTTGGGACTTCTACATTGGACTGATCGACGTGCTGGGCAAGACCTATCTCACCAAGCAAGCCTCGCTCCTGCTCGAATTCGCCAGAACCACCTCGGATTCTGACCTCTCCGCCAAGCTGATCAGCAAGGCCGCCGACCTGAAATCCCAGGCCGATCCGCTGCCCGACAAGGATCAAGGTCCCAGGGCGCCCGACGTCGCGGACGTCAGTCCGGACGATCCGACGGAGCGTTGACCGATGCTGGCCGTGGCGCTCGTCCTTCTCGTGCTCGCCATGGCCGTCCTCGTGCCGGTCTGCCTCGCCTTCCGGATCATGCCGCGGCGGACTTGAGCCACCTTAGGCATCCGAGTGCTCGCGTTCCCGTGCGGGATGCTGAATCGTGAGAATGACGATTTCGCCAGCCTTTTCGTCCAGCCGGTTGAAGCGATTCAAGGATCGCAACGCGCCTTACGGGCTGTGCTCCCTAACATAATCGGCAATGCTAATCAGATCGTGGGTCGCGCGTTCCGTGAACCTGCGCCTCTTCGCTCGAAGCGGCGGAACGGGGCTTCGACGTCAGGATCAAAGCCAATATCGAACACGCAATCTCGTCCTGGCTATCCGCAGGAAGCCGCCGCACGGCTTGAAGTGCCTTTTCGAGCAGTTTTGTCATCGACAGCCAGTGCGGAAAGGAAGTGTGGCTTTTCGCCGGGTTGAGGAGGTCTTTTGCTTCAGCCCCTCCGCTCGGCTAGAACTTTGCCGACCGAGTCCTTCGATTTGTTCGATTTGTTGCGGGAGTTCGCCGTGGCCCTGATGCCGGTATCCGACGCGCTTGCCGCCGTGCTCGCAGGCACAGAGCCGCTGGCCGAGGAGACGGTCGCCCTCGACGCCGCCTACCATCGCGTGCTCGCGCGGGACGTCGCGGCGCGGCGCACGCAGCCGCCGGAAGCGATGTCGGCGATGGACGGCTATGCCGTGCGCGCGGCAGACGCGGCAACGATCGATTCCAGACTGGCGGTGATCGGCGAAGCCGCAGCGGGCCGTCCGTTCGCGGGAACGGTCGGCGTCGGCGAAGCGGTGCGGATCTTTACCGGCGGCGTTATTCCCGACGGCGCCGATGCGGTCGTGATCCAGGAGGACACGGTCGCCGACGGCAAGCACATCATGATCAAGGAAGCCGCGATTCCCGGACGGCACATTCGTCCCGCCGGCGTCGACTTCCGCGAGGGCGACGTGCTGCTGCGCAAAGGAACCCGTCTCACCGAGCGCGATCTCGCGCTCGCCGCTGCGATGAATCATCCGCAGCTCGCCGTCTGCCGCCGTCCGAGGGTCGCGATCCTTGCCACCGGCGATGAGCTGGTGATGCCGGGCACCGCGCCCGGTCGCGGCCAGATCGTCTATTCCAATGGCTATGCCCTGCACGCGCTCGCCCGCAGCGAGGGCGCCGAGACCATCGATCTCGGCGTTGCCGCCGACACGCTGGAGGCCACTTCCGCCGGCATCCGCCGCGCTCGCGAGAGCGGCGCCGACATCCTGATCACGACCGGTGGCGCATCGGTCGGTGATCACGATCTGGTTCAGCAGGCGCTGAAGGGCGAAGGCATCTCGATGGCGTTCTGGAAGATCGCGATTCGGCCCGGCAAGCCGATGATGCACGGACGGCTCGGCGCCATGCGCGTGATCGGCCTGCCCGGCAATCCCGTGTCATCATACGTGTGCGCCTTCCTGTTCATGGTGCCGCTGATTCGCGCCCTGTCAGGCCGTTCGGTGATTCATCATCGCCGCGAATGCGCCGTGCTGGGCCGCGATCTCGGGGCCAATGACCAGCGCGAGGATTATCTGCGTGCGCGACTGGAACTGCGCGGCGACGGCACGCTCGTCGCCCTTCCCGTCCGCCATCAGGACTCCTCTCTGCTTGCGAATCTCGCTGCGGCACAGGTACTTCTCGTACGCGCGCCGTTCGCGCCGAAGGCCGAGGCCGGCACGCCTTGCGAGGTGCTGCGGCTCCCCGTCTGAGCTGCACGGCACACGCATTCCGCGAGATTTGCCCCGTTCACCGTAAATTAAGCAGTTGCGGAACACATATCGAACATATAGTGTCCGTTCATGATTTGTTTCGAGGATGTAGCGGCTTATCGCTGAATTCATCGTCTCGGAATCGAACGACATCAACCGGGGGACTTTGGTCGAGATGTTGACGCGCAAACAATACGAGCTTCTGCGGTTCATCAGCGAACGTCTGAAGGAAAGCGGCGTGCCGCCGTCTTTCGACGAGATGAAGGATGCGCTCGACCTGCGCTCGAAGTCAGGCATTCATCGCCTGATCACTGCGCTCGAGGAGCGCGGCTTCATCCGCCGCCTGCCCAACCGCGCCCGCGCCATCGAGGTGATCAAGCTGCCCGAACTCCAGGCCGCTGCCGGCAATCGCCGCGGCTTCACGCCGAGCGTCATCGAGGGCAATCTCGGCAAGGTGCGCGCGAGCTCCAGCCCGCCTGTTGACGAGGGCGAGCGTCCCGTCGCGGTGCCCGTGATGGGCCGCATCGCGGCCGGCACGCCGATCGAGGCGTTGCAGACCCGCAGCCACACCATCAGCGTACCGCCCGACATGCTCGGCGCGGGCGAGCACTACGCTCTCGAAGTGCGCGGCGATTCGATGGTCGAGGCCGGCATCCTCGATGGCGACATGGCGCTGATCCAGCGCAACGAGAGCGCCGATACCGGCGACATCGTGGTGGCGCTGATCGATGACGAGGAGGCCACGCTCAAGCGCTTCCGCCGCCGCGGCGCCTCGATCGCACTCGAGCCAGCCAATGCCGCCTACGAGGTCCGCATTCTTCCGCCGAACCGCGTGAAGATTCAGGGCAAGCTGATCGGGCTCTACCGGAAGTACTGAGCGGTCTGCGGTCGTTGGACACCTCTTGGAGCGGATCATTTTCCGCTCTGGCTGGATGGTCTTTCCGGTTCTGCTCAGACTATTCGGTCCTTTTTCCGGTGCGAGATCCTCGGCACGCCGCACGAAGCAACATCGCTTCGCGGCCACAGCTTCGAGGAGACGCCACCCGCCAGATGTTTCATGGACAATCATTGCAGCGCTGATCGCAGCATCAGCGTCGCAGGCCATTGCCACACAGTCGCACCGCCATGTGCGCAAGCAATCGAGCCAGTACGAATTCGCGACGCGCGGAATGTGATGCGCAGCTCTCCGCAATCGAGCCGGCAATAAGCGAGCCGGTCAGCACCCGCGGGGCGCTGACATTGGCGCCGTTCGAATGCACAGGCGTCGGCTTTGTTCCTATCGAATCCGGGAAAGATAATGTGATCGCGGCTCGCGAAGCCCAGCCGCAGATTTGCCCACAACCGAGCAGAACGTTGTATGCTTCACCCTGATAGAGGCCTGCGCCTCCAAGAGAGGTGCGGCTTGCTATCTTCGCATGAGGAGCACCCGATGTGTGACTATAGCCTGCATGCCGTCGCGACGCGCCCTGCCGAAGTCGGCGAGACGATCGTCACGACAACCTTCCGCGGCACCTCGACACGCGGCTTCGCCTCTGAAGCCGATCTCTCCGTCGCGGTCTGCCTGCTGCCGGGAACGGAGCTCGCTTTCGCCGACAACGTTCGTTACGACAACCGCTGGATCTGGACGCGCACCGTCAACTCCCGCGTCGGCAAGTTCGGCAAGATCGATCCGCACATTCCCGATCGCCATCATGACGCGATCGAATTTCCCGACGGCAAGTACGTGCTGGTGACGCAGCTCGTCGAAGGCCAGCGCGCGACCGTGCTGCAACTGCCGGTGACCCAGCCGGTTGGCGAGCGCGAGCACAAGCCGCAGATCGTCGCCGAGACGAGGTCCACGATCACACGCCTGCCGATCGGCTGATCGTCGGCGCGCCCCCGGCCGATTTGTCGAGGGCCAGAACTTGAAATGCCATCGCCGGCTGAGGCCGGCGAGATGGTATGGTTTGCGTCCTGCAGAATCCCGCGCCTCCTCCGCATCGATCCTCAATCGTCAGCCTGCAAGTCGGCCTCCGATGGCGTTGCGTCCCGATTGCGGGGCACGGCCGTCTTCGGCGCAAGGCTGCCGTCGAAATCCCCCTCGCCGGCGCCGGCCGGCAGCCAAGGGCGGCTTGCGCCTCTCGCCCTCACCACCTGCACCGAGAAACCCTCTCCGTTTTGCGTCAGAGCCAGCGCGCCCTGACTGGCAAGGCGCGACCGATCGACCACCATCGCTGCGCAATCGGGCGGCGCGGGCCGCGCCGTCACCACCAACGCAGCGCGGCTGCAATCATCAGCCAGCGCGTCGATGCGCAGAGAAAGCGCGACCAGCCGCCCGTCCGCAAGCGGCGCCACGCAGCCGGACTCGTCACATGACACACCGCTCGCCAACGAGGCGTTGGCGGCATCGCGCGGATCGGCATCGGCGGCTAACCATTCCCTCAGCAGAAAGCCATCCTTGCTCGCGCGGATCACATGCAAACGCCCGTCGCCGCCCCGGACCGCGACGCTCGCGCCATCCCCGGCAATCAGGATATCGGGCTGCCGCACCGACAGTCCCCAGAGGATCGCTACCAGCAGCACCAGGGCGCCGGACAAGCGCAAGGGCGTGCGCAACAGGCCCATCACGATGATCCCGAGGCTGGCCGCGATCAACGGCGCGATTCCGAACGCCGGAATGCGGCCAACTGCGCCCGGTAGGGCCGCCACCCAGCGCGAGACCGCGACCATCCAGTCAATGCCGATCCCCATCAGCCACCAGAACACGCCGTCGAGGCCGAAGGGCGCCGCGAGCAACCCTAAAAGCCCCGCCGGCATCACCAGCGCCGAGACCACCGGCATCGCGCCGAGATTGGCGAGCACGCCGTATGGCGTCACGCGATGGAAGTGGAAAGCGGCATAGGGCGTGGTCGCAAGCCCCGCGATCAACGAAGCCAGCAACAGCATCGCGATCTCGCGGCCGCCCCACAGCGCGATGCGCGCTGTCGTCGAATGATCGGGCGATGCAAGCAGGTTCGGCATGCCGATCTGCACCAGCGCCACCAGCCCGAGCGTCGCGACGAAGGACATCTGGAAGCTGGGATGCACCAGCGCTTCGGGCGCGACCGCGAGCACGATCAGCGCGGCCACAGCGAGGGTTCGGAAGGTGATGGCGCGGCGATCGACCATCACGGCGATCAACACCACCGCGGTCATGAAGAACGATCTCTGTGTCGCGACCTCCGCGCCTGACAGCAGCAGGTAGAACGCTGCCGCCGCCAGCGCAGCGGCCGCCGACCATTTCTTGATGGCGAAGCCGGCCGCCAGTCCCGGGATCAGCGCCAGCAGCGCGCGCACTGCGAAGAAGACGACGCCGGCGACGACCGCCATGTGATAGCCGGAGATCGACAGCACATGGCCGAGCCCCGAGATGAACATGGCGTCGTTGACGGGCGTGCTGATCGCATCGCGCCGTCCCGTGAGCAGCGCGGTCGCAATCGCGCGGTTGTCGCCTTCGAGCGTTGAGCGGATGCGCGCGTCGATCGCATCGCGCAGGCCCTGCATGAAGGCGGCGTAGCGCAGCCGCAAGCCGCCGGCATCCGGCGGCACCGAAGCCGTGATCGCGCCCATCACGAAACCGGAGGCACCAATGCCCTGGAAGAACATATCGCGCGAGAAATCATAGCTGCCAGGTCGCACCGGCGAGATCGGCGGCAACAGCCGCGCCTTCAATTGCACGAAGCTGCCGACTTCAGGCGCCGTGCCCTTGCGCACCGAGAGGCGGACGCGCTCGAGCTTCACGTCGCTGCGTTGCGCCTCCATCGCGCTGACACGCAGTACGAAGCGATCGGTGCGCTCGCGGATGTCGCGTGCTTCCACAAAGCCCGACAGCGACACCGAATAGAGCGGCTTGGCCAAAACGATGTGGGCGATGCGCGCCGTCTTCCAGGTCGCCGTGGCAAAGCCGGCGGCGACCGCCGCGATCACGATCGCGGGCGCAAACAACCGGCTCCGCCGCAGCAGCACGGCGCCAAGCGCGAGAACGGCCGCGGTCGCGACGACCACCCACGGCACCGGCTCATGATCTGCGGCGAAATAAAGCGCGATGCCGCCGCCGAAGGCGACCGGCACCCACGGCAACAGCCGACCAGGCCCGGCCTCGGCGCGGGCCCATTCGCGCAACGTTGCGACGGTAGCCGGCCAGACGCCAAAGCCCGCCGGCGCAAAGCCGCCAGCCGGTGCGGCGCGGCCGACCGGCCACGTCCCCGCAACTCCCTGGGAGCGTACTGGCCGCCCCGGCTCCGCCATTCCCCTGCACCTTACGATACGCGACGGGTGCGGAGGCTACCGGAACGTGCGGCTGCGCGAATAGCGGTACAGATCAGGAACGAAGTCGGGCGGGCCCTACTTTTCCTCTTCCATGGTCACGGCCACCGACGCCTTGGCGGACAGCCGGACCTTATTGCCTTCGACATCGGCAACGAGCCCCTTGTCGATGAAGTGATGGTGCCCCTTGTGGCTGCCTTCCCCACTGTCCTTCCTAGTCAGCTTGATGCGATTGCCCTCGACGCGGTCGACCGTGCCGACATGGACGCCGTCGGCGCCGATCACTTCCATATGCTCTGCGATGTTCTGCATGGCGGGATCCTCGTTGGACCCACACAACGCCTGAGAGGCCTTTCCGTTCGTTCGTGACAAAATCGCCGAGCGCGGTTGGCGACCCCGTTCCATCTCAGGACTTGCAGGACTTGGGCAGCCCCGGTTCGGTCGATTGAGCCGAAAGTCTCATAAGACGCCAGCCCCGGCGGGACTACACTGCGTCTCCGCCTCCCCGGCAATACGGGCAGGTTGTGATAGCTCGCGGTAACGAAGCGACCGCTGGAGCTCTTTCTCGGGTGGCTCAAGCCTCCCTGAGATTTGGCGCTGCCGACGCAACTCGCAATTCTCGCCTGTGGCGTCGCGCACCAAGCGTAGCGCGCGAGCGAAGGACGCTGAAAAGCGCCGAGAGTAGCGTTTGAATTTGACAGGAGCAGCACATGGCAATTCAAGTACCGAGCGATTTTCGCCGCGTGATTGTTGCTGCGTCGGTGGGAAACGTCATCGAATGGTATGATTTCTATATCTTCGGCAGCCTGGCCGCAGTTCTGTCGGTCAAGTTCTTCGAGCAGTCCCACCCGGTTGCAGCCCTCCTCAGCACGATCGCGCTGTTCACTGCAGGATTCCTGATCCGTCCGTTGGGAGCTTTCCTCTTTGGATGGATGGGCGACCGCGTCGGGCGAAAATATACGTTCCTCATCACGCTGAGCGGAATGGGACTGGGTACGGGAGCAATCGGGTTGATCCCGACCTACCAGTCCATCGGTCTGACGGCGGCGTTCCTTTTGTTCGGTCTGCGCATGATTCAGGGTCTGTGCTTGGGCGGCGAATATGGCGGCGCCATCACCTATGTCGCAGAGCATGTTCCGGACGACAAGCGCGGCTACTACACCGGCTGGCTGCAGACCTCTCCGACTCTCGGCATCGTCGTGTCCCTGGCCGTGATCATCCTGACACGGACCTGGTTCGGCAATCAGGCGTTCGACGAATGGGCGTGGCGCGTTCCGTTCCTGGTGTCCTTCCTGCTTGTGGCCATCGCAATCTACATTCGGCTCCAGCTCCAGGAGACGCCGATCTTCCAGGAAATCAGGGCCCGCGGCCAGATGACGACGAATCCGTGGAGGGAGGCCTTCCTCAGTTCGAACATCAAATTCATCGGGATCGCAATCGTGGTCCTGATCGGGCAAGGGGTGGTCTGGTACAGCGGTCAGTTCTGGGCGCTGTACTTCCTTCAGCAGGTCTCGAAGCTGGATCCGCTGACCTCCGCCTATATCGTGGGAGCCGCGCTGCTGATTGCCACACCGAGCCTGATTTTCTTCGGCTGGCTGTCGGATCAGATCGGCCGCAAGCCGGTAATCCTGGGCGGCATGCTGCTGGCCGCAATCACGTACTATCCGCTGTATCTATGGCTGGGAGCAGTCACGCAGCCCGGCAACGTCAACTATCCGACCGCGATCTTCATCATCTTCATCCTCGTTTGCTACGTTGGGATGGTCTATGGGCCGGTCGGCGCGTTCCTGGCGGAATTCTTTCCGGGCAGGATCCGGTATACGTCGGTATCGGTGCCATACCACATCGGCAACGGCTGGGGTGGTGGATTGGTGCCGTTCATCACGTCGGCGGCATTCGCGGCGACCGGGAGCATCGGCTACGCGTTGATCTACCCGATCGCGGTCCCCGCGGTATGCTTCCTGCTCGCGCTGTTCCTGATGCCGGAGACGCGCAAGATCAGCATCTGGCAGCCGATCGAGCCCAGAACCGCATCGTGACGGAATGGTCTTGTGCAGGTCTAGGTGCAGGATCCGCACGGCCTGCACAATGGCCGCATCGGCCTTTCAGCGCGACGACGGCCATTGGAATCCCCGTCGCGCCAAGGCGTTGTCCCTGGCGTGCTCAAATCGAGCCTCGCCTCCGGCCGCCAGCCGATAGCGGTCGGCGGCGAGTTTGGCCGATTGCTCTTTGTCAGCCGGCCGGGTGATGCCAGCGATCGTGCCACCAGGCGCTGAAGTCACGATCGGTCATCAGCTCCCAGCCACTGAGCAAGATCACCAGCAGGCCCGACAATACGCTGCTCGCCGTGGCTGCTACCTGGTCATAGCCAATGGTCCAAGGCACCAGCACCAGCGCCAGTCCCAGCAGCATTTCGCCCCACTCTTCCAAGTAGGACGGGATGACAAAGGCCTCTACGGCAAACAGCATGACGCCGAGCCCAAGCGCGATGGTGATCCAGACAGCCGCCCCGGATAAACCAAGGATAGGGGACGACAGGACCAGCCATACGCCCACCAACAGGCTGGCAGCGTCTTGCCAATGTTGGATGCGCATAATGCTCACCTCCCCTCTCCTACTTATCTGGGGACGCACCGATGAAAAAATCATCCGTCCGGCCTGCATTGTGTGGCCGCGAGGGCGGTCCGGGAGCCGGCGCCAAGCCCGGCCGCGCATCCAGGAGAGGGCCCTTGCGAGTGCGGCGCACCCGGATGCAGACTGACGACGCTAGACAGGTGTCAATGTCGACCGTTCCCGGCGCAGCGGAAGGTCGCGCCCGGAGCAGAGGGAGATGACGCCATGCGAGAAATGGAAATTCACGACTATGCGCGGCAGTTGCTGGAAGCCCATGGCCCCAAGGCCATTGCGGAAGCCGCTCAAAACGCCATCGAACTCGAGCAGAAGGGCGAGCTCGAATTGGCAAGAACCTGGCGGCACATCGAAGATGCGATGAAGCTGATGCGCGGGCCACACCAAAGCTGACAGTCGGCGCAAAGCTTGCCTGACTGCGGCGACAACGCCGAACGTGGACCACAGTCCGTCGCGAGCCGCCAGGTTGCGGCCGAACGGCTACGCGATCTCGGGACGCTGACCTGGGAGCGAAGCCATGGTTGCAAAATGTACGACAGCCGAAGACCTCGTGAAGGCGATCACGGACGAGAACGTCCAGATGATCGATTTGCGGTTCACCGATCTGCCGGGGATGTGGCAACATTTTTCCGTACCGCCGAGCGCGGTGAATGCCGATGCACTCAACGAGGGCCTTGGATTCGATGGCTCATCGATCCGCGGCTTCCAGGAGATCCAGGAAAGCGACATGCTCGTCGTCCCGGATCCGACGACCGCCTTCGTCGACCCCTATAGTCCGGCCAAGACGCTGGTTCTCATCTGCAACATCCGCGACCCCGTGACCGGCCAATCCTATAGCCGGGACGCCCGCTACATCGCCCAGAAGGCCGAAACCTACCTCAAGGGTACCGGGCTTGCCGATACGAGCTATTTCGGCCCGGAGGCCGAGTTCTTCGTCTTCGACGAGGTCCGCTACGGACAGGGCATCAACTTCGCCATGCACGCAATCGACTCCAGCGAAGGCAGCTGGAACACCGCCACGGATGAAGGACCGAATCTCGGCCACAAGCCGCGCCCGAAAGAGGGATACTTTCCCGTTCCTCCGACCGACAGCATGCAGGCGCTACGCACCGAAATGGTGCTGACGATGGAATCTCTGGGGATCCAGATCGAAGCCCATCACCATGAGGTCGCGACCGGCGGCCAGAACGAGATCGACATGCGCTTCACCACGCTGACCCGCATGGCCGACAATTTGATGATCTACAAATACGTGGTCAAGAACACCGCGCATCAGCATGGCAAGACCGCGACATTCATGCCGAAGCCGCTGTTCGAGGACAACGCTTCGGGCATGCACGTTCACCAGTCGCTCTGGAAGGGCGAGACCAACTTGTTCTACGACAAGGGCGACTACGCCGAGCTGAGCCAGCTCGCGCGCTACTATATCGGCGGGCTTTTGAGCCACGCCTGGGCGTTGTGCGGGCTCTGCGCCCCCACCACGAACTCCTACCGGCGCCTGGTGCCGGGTTATGAAGCTCCGATCAATCTCGTCTACTCCCAGCGCAATCGCTCCGCCTGCTGCCGGATTCCGATGTATTCGCCGAATCCGCGCGCAAAGCGCGTCGAATTTCGTTCACCCGATCCGTCCTGCAATCCCTACCTGGCCTTCGCTGCAATGCTGATGGCCGGCCTCGACGGTATCGACAGGCGGATTGACCCTGGCAGCCCGATCGACAAGAATCTCTACGACCTCCCGACTGCCGAGGCGAAGGAGGTGAAGTCCACGCCGGGATCTCTGGACCAGGCGCTCGACGCGCTCGAGCGCGATCACGCATTCATGCTACGCGGGGATGTCTTCACCGCCGACGTGATCGAAACCTGGCTCGATTACAAGCGCAAGAAGGAGATCGACCCGATCCGGCTGCGACCGCATCCTTACGAGTTCCATCTGTATTACGATATCTAGTTTAGGGCATTCTTTCGCTTACCTCTCGTACCAACCGACGAGGGTCGCTTCCGCGATCACGTGCTTGCGCGCCTCTCGCTCGACGTCGCCGCAGGATGCATTGGCCTTTACCGGCAGGCCCTCCGTCGAGAGGGCAAGCAGTCGGAAATGATAGTGATGAGGCCCATGGCCGTGCGGTGGACACGGGCCGCCATAACCCGCCTTCCGAAAATCATTGACGGCTTGCTTCATTCTGGCGTTCTGTGCGGCGTTGATCGCAAATTGCGTGACCTCCGGCGGAATGTCGTACACTGCCCAATGATGCCATTTGCCGGCGGGCGCATCGGGATCATCGCAGAGCAGGACAAGACTCCGCGCCCCCTCCGGCGCGTCGCTCCATTGCAGAGGTGGCGAAAGATTTTCGCCATCACAGGTAAACCGTCGCGGAATTGCGGCACCATCGGCGAAGGCGCTTGAAACGAGTTTCATGGCTCTCTCCTCGATCCGATAGATGTATTCTAGCTCGATCCTGCCCGGTGCGAAATCCATCGCCGTCCCCTAAGATGAGGAGAGATGCATTTGGGACTGTTGCAGCAGAATTGTTGTCATGCGACCGCTTTTCCATCCTAGCCTGGTCAACGGTCGCTACGGCGATCCTACGGTCTATGTCGAAACGCTGTTCGAGAAGCGAAGTCTGCTGTTCGACATTGGAGAGATTGCTTCACTGGCGCCGCGGAAGATCCGACGCGTCGACCAGGTCTTTGTCTCGCATGCGCATATCGATCATTTCGTTGGCTTCGACCATCTGCTGCGTTTGCTCGTCGGGCACGAGAAATCGGTACAGCTGTTCGGTCCGGCCGGCTTAGCCGAGCACGTCTTTCACAAGCTTCAGGCCTATCGCTGGAACCTGGTCGAAAACTATTCCTGCGATCTTGTTTTCGACGTCAGCGAACTTGGAGCGGAAAATTCCACCTTCACCACCCGGTTCCGGCTGAGGAAAGGCTTCGCAGCAGAGCCATCCGTCTCTGGCAACACCATTGCGGGCGTACTCTGCGATGAACCGACCCATCGCGTGTCAGCCGCGATCCTTGAGCATGGCACGCCCTGCCTCGCCTTTGCGCTGCAGGAGGCGGCCCATGTCAACGTATGGAAGAACAGGCTGTCGGAGCGTGGACTACCCGTCGGTCCCTGGTTGCTGTCGCTAAAGAAGGCCGTCGTCGAGCGTCGCGCGGACGATCATTTGATCCGTATCGAAGAAGCGAACAAGTCGGATCGCCTCGTGCCACTCTCAAGCCTGCGCGATCTCGTGACGGTCACTGCCGGCCAGAAAATCGCCTATGTGACCGATGTTGCCGACACGCCGGCCAATCGCACCGCCATCGTGGCGCTGGTTCAGAATGCAGACATCCTCTTCATCGAGGCGGCGTTTGCGGACGCGGACGCCGCAATAGCGAAGGAGCGGGCTCATCTTACCACCACGGCTGCCGGAGAAGTCGCACGGGAAGCCAAGGTCCGCCGCGTCGAGCCTTTTCACTTCTCTCCGCGCTATGCGGGAGAGCAGGAACGGATGCTGGCCGAGGTGATGGCAGCGTTCGAGGCGTCTCCCTGAGACTCGGAGAGGTTGCGCCGATGTTGACCCAGATCTATGAAATCTCTACCCCCGAAGAGGCGTCCGCACTTTCAGTCATTGGCGTCGACCATGTCGGCGTGCTCGTCGGAGAAGGCCAATTTCCACGCGAACTGCCGATCTCAACGGCTTCCAAGATCGGCGCGGCAATTGTACCGCCATCGAAATTCTCGGCACTGTTTCTGACCTGCGATCTCGCCTTGATTGCGTCGTGGGCGCGCGAGCTCAACCCCGCGATCGTCCATTTGGGAGCCAGCGCCGAACTGCTTTCCCCGCAAGATGTTGCTTCCCTCAAGCGCATGTTGCCCGGGATCGTCGTGATGAGAAGCATACCGGTGTTCTCCGAGGAAAGCGTCGCAATTGCCGAGAGCTACGATGGCATCGCAGACTTTCTGCTGCTCGACAGCTATCGGTGCACGGACAGGCAGATCGGCGCGCTCGGCGTGACGCATGATTGGAACATCAGTCGCCGCATCGTGGATGTCGTCCGTGTACCGGTCGTCCTCGCAGGCGGCCTCGGACCGGACAATGTCGCAGGAGCGATCCGAACGGTCCGTCCTGCCGGCGTCGACTCCAAGACGAAAACGGACCAGGACGGTTCGCATGCGAAGGACCTGGAGCGAGTCCGCCGGTTCCACCAAGCGGCTCGGGCAGCGGCTGACAATCGCTTTCCGTCGGCCTAACATGAATTGTGTAGCTCTCTCCCGGAGCGCGGCCATGGAACTCACCGTCGTACCCATCGTCAAGCCGGAGGCGGCCAACTTCATCTTCGGTCAGTCGCATTTCATCAAGACCGTGGAAGATCTCCACGAGGCGCTCGTTGGCACGGTTCCGGGCATCCGATTCGGGCTGGCCTTCTGCGAGGCCTCCGGCAAGCGGCTGGTGCGCTGGTCGGGCAATGACGAAGCGGCCCTCACCCACGCCCGCAACAACGCATTGGCCATTGGCGCCGGCCACACTTTTCTGATCTTCCTGGGCGACGGCTTCTTTCCGGTCAACGTCCTAGCTGCCGTGCGCTCGGTGCCGGAGGTCTGCCGCATCTACTGCGCGACGGCCAACCCCACGCAGGTGATCGTCGCACAAACGGAGCTCGGCCGTGGCGTGCTCGGCGTAGTGGATGGCGCCTCACCGCTGGGTATCGAGACCGACGCCGACATTGCGTGGCGGAAGGACCTCCTGAGGAAGATCGGCTACAAGCTGTAGCGACCGGAGCCGTTGCATCGAGCTTTGCGAAGCCGGCGCACCATTTCGCGATGATGGCGGAAACGATGGCGTCGGCGTCGCTTGCTCAGGTCAGCCCTCAACCTTTCGCGACTTCCTTCGCGAACGTGTCGCGCAGGCCGATGGTGCGCGAGAACACCGGCTTGCCCGGCGTCGAGTCCTTGTCGCGCACGAAATAGCCCTGGCGCTCGAACTGCACCGGCTCGGTCGAATTGCTCTCCGCAACGCAAGCCTCGATCCGCGCATCGGACAGGATCTCCAGCGAATTCGGATTGAGATCGGCTGCGAAATTCGAGGCGTCCGGGCTCGGATTGGAGAACAGCTGGTTGTAGATGCGGATCTCCGCCGGCTTCGACGTCGCCGCCGCCAGCCAGTGCATGGTCGCCTTGACCTTGCGGCCGTCGGGCGCGTTGCCGCCCTTGGTCGCGGGATCATAGGTGCAGCGCAGCTCCACCACTTCGCCCTTGTCGTTCTTGATCACGCCGGTGCACTTGACGAAGTAGGCATAGCGCAGCCGCACCTCGTTGCCCGGCGACAAGCGGAAGAACTTCTTCGGCGGGTTCTCCATGAAGTCGTCCTGCTCGATATAGAGCTCGCGGCCGAACGTGATCTTGCGCGTGCCGACCGACGGATCGTCGGGATGGTTGATCGCCTCGAGCTCCTCGGTCTGCCCTTCCGGATAGTTCTCGATCACGACCTTCAGCGGCCTCAAGACCGCCATGCGGCGCTGCGCCGTGCGGTTCAGCTCCTCGCGGATGCAGAACTCCAGCATGCCGACGTCGACCACGCTGTTGGCTTTGGCGACGCCGATGCGCTTGACGAACTCGCGCAAGGCGGCCGGCGGCACGCCGCGGCGGCGCATTCCCGCGATGGTCGGCATGCGCGGATCGTCCCAGCCCGCGACATGGGCGTCGCGGACAAGCTGGGTCAGCACGCGCTTGGACAGCAGCGTGTAGGTCAGGTTCAGCCGCGCGAATTCGTACTGGTGCGGCTTGGACGGTACCGGCAGCTTCTCGATGAACCAGTCGTAGAGCGGCCGGTGGTCCTCGAACTCCAACGTGCAGATCGAATGCGTGATGCCTTCGATGGCGTCCGACTGGCCGTGGGCGTAGTCGTAGCTCGGATAGATGCACCAGGCGTTGCCGGTGCGCGGGTGGTGCGCATGCAGGATGCGATACAGCACGGGATCGCGCAGATTGATGTTGCCCGCTTCCATATCGATCTTGGCCCGCAGCACACGCGCCCCGTTGGGGAATTCGCCGGCCTTCATCCGCCGGAACAGGTCGAGGTTCTCCTCCACGCTGCGGTCCCGGAACGGCGAGTTCTTGCCCGGCTCGGTCAGCGTGCCGCGCGAGAGGCGGATCTCCTCCTGGGTCTGGTCGTCGACATAGGCGAGCCCGTCGCGGATCAGCTGCTCCGCCCATTCGTACAGACGGTCGAAATAGTCCGAGGCGAAGAACAGGTTCTTGCCCCAGTCATAACCGAGCCAGCGCACGTCGGCCTGGATGGAATCGATATATTCCTGCTCTTCCTTGACCGGGTTGGTATCATCGAAACGCAAATGGCAGCGGCCCGGAAACTCCTGGGCGATGCCGAAGTTGAGTGCGATCGACTTGGCGTGGCCGATATGCAAGTAGCCGTTCGGCTCCGGCGGGAACCGGGTCACGATCTCCTGGTACTTGCCCTGATCGAGATCGGCCTGGATGATGTCACGAATGAAATCGCGCCCAACCTCAGCTGCCACCGGTTCTGTCATTACGAAAATCCTGTAGGGAAATCAGCGGTCCTTCTGCCAAATTCGCGTGGCCGCGCCAAGAGCTTAAGCAAGGCCTGCCAGGTCCGCGTCGGGCTTTAGTTATGTCCCGTTCCTGCTATACACCACCGCCTCCAATGCATAGGCCTTGCCAAGAATGTCCGATTCCGTCGTCACGCGCTTTGCTCCCTCCCCGACCGGCTTTCTCCATATCGGGGGCGCCCGCACGGCGCTGTTCAACTGGCTCTATGCCAAGAAGCACGGCGGCAAGATGCTGCTCCGGATCGAGGATACCGACCGGGAGCGCTCCACGGAGGCTGCGATCGGCGCCATCCTCGACGGGTTGAGGTGGCTCGAGCTCGGCTGGGACGGCGAGGTGATCTACCAGTACAGCCGCGCCGCCCGCCACCGCGAGGTCGCCGAGCAGCTGCTGGCCGACGGTAAGGCCTATCGCTGCTACGCCACGGCCGAGGAGCTCGCCGCCATGCGCGAGAAGGCGCGCGCGGAAGGCCGCACCCGCCGCTATGATGGCATGTGGCGCGACCGGGATCCCGCGACGGCGCCAAGCGACGTGAAGCCCACCATCCGCCTGCGCGCGCCGCAGACCGGCGAGACCGTGATCGAGGACCAGGTCCAGGGCCGCGTGGTCTGGCAGAACGAGAACCTCGACGATCTCGTCCTGCTGCGCGGCGATGGCAACCCGACCTATATGCTCGCGGTGGTCGTCGACGACCACGACATGGGCGTTACCCACGTGATCCGCGGCGACGACCATCTGATCAACGCCGCGCGCCAGAAGCAGATCTACGATGCGATGGGCTGGGCACTGCCGAGCATGTCCCACATCCCCCTGATCCACGGCCCGGACGGCTCGAAACTGTCGAAGCGGCATGGCGCGCTCGGCGTCGATGCCTACCGCGCCATGGGATACCTGCCTGCGGCGCTGCGCAACTACCTGGTCCGGCTCGGCTGGAGCCATGGCGACCAGGAGATCTTCTCGACCGAGGAGATGATCGCGGCGTTCGACCTCGCCAGCGTCGGCCGGGCCGCCGCCCGCTTCGACTTCGCCAAGCTGGAAAGCCTCAACGGCCACTACATCCGCCACACCGACGATCAATCGCTCGTGAAGATGTTCGAGGACGTGCTCGACCATGTGCCCGGACGGAGCGAGCTCAAGGCCAAGTTAAACGACACCACGCGTTCGCAGCTCCTCAAGGCCATGCCGGCCCTGAAGGAGCGCGCCAAGACGCTGATCGAGCTGATCGACGGCGCCCATTTCATCTTTGCCGACCGGCCGCTGGCGCTCGATCCCAAGGCGGAAGCATTGCTGACGCCCGAAAATCGCAAGCTGATCGGCCAGCTTCATTCCGCGCTGGAGAAGGTCGAGACGTGGAGCGGTACGGCAACTGAAGCCGCGCTGCGCGCCTTTGCCGAGGAAAATAGTCTCAAACTCGGCGCGGTCGCCCAGCCGCTCAGGGCGGCGCTCACCGGACGGACGACGTCGCCTGGTATATTTGAGGTTTTGGACGTCCTGGGGCGCCAGGAGAGCCTCGGCCGGCTTAAGGATCAGTCTACGACGTAAGTCGACCATGCGTGCGGCGATCTTGCAGCGCACATAGCAATAATATACCCATCTCCCCCGTACATTCTGGAACATCCGGCCTGCCCCCATGCTCTCCCTGGGGGCCTCCGGCTCCGGCCCGTTTCACCACACATCGGGGACCTCTGATGGACGCAAAACCAAGCCCAAAGACCGCGACGCTGACGGTCGGAAACAAGAATTACGATCTCCCGATCCTCAGCGGTAGCGTCGGGCCTGACGTCATCGATATCGGCAAGCTCTACGGCCAATCCGGCCTGTTCACCTACGATCCGGGCTTCACCTCGACCGCGAGCTGCCAGTCCAAGATCACCTATATCGACGGTGATGCGGGCGTGCTGGAATACCGCGGCTACCCGATCGAGCAGCTCGCCGAGCACGGCGACTTCCTGGAGACCTGCTATCTCCTGCTCTACGGGGATCTGCCGACCGCCGCGCAGAAGAAGGATTTCGACTATCGCGTGACCCATCACACGATGGTGCACGAGCAGATGGCCCGCTTCTTCCAGGGCTTCCGCCGCGACGCCCATCCGATGGCGATCATGGTGGCGGCCGTCGGCGCGCTGGCCGCGTTCTATCACGACTCGACCGACATCAACGATCCCAAGCAGCGCATGGTCGCCTCCATGCGCATGATCGCCAAGATCCCGACGCTGGCCGCGATGGCCTACAAGTATACCGTCGGCCAGCCCTTCGTTTATCCGAAGAACTCGCTGCGCTTTGCCGAGAACTTCCTGAACATGTGCTTCGCGGTGCCCTGCGAGGATTACAAGGTCAGCCCGGTTCTCGCCGACGCGCTGGAGAAGATCTTCATCCTGCACGCCGACCACGAGCAGAACGCCTCGACCTCGACGGTGCGCATCGCCGGCTCCTCGGGCGCCAACCCGTTCGCCTGCATCGCAGCCGGCATCGCCTGCCTGTGGGGCCCGGCGCATGGCGGCGCCAACGAAGCCGCGCTCAACATGCTCTACGAGATCGGCACGGTCGATAAGATCCCCGAGTTCATCGCCAAGGTGAAGGACAAGAACTCGGAAGTCCGCCTCATGGGCTTCGGTCACCGCGTCTACAAGAACTACGATCCGCGCGCCAAGATCATGCAGAAGATGTGTCACGCCGTGCTCAAGGAGACCGGCCATGGCGACGATCCGATGCTGAAGGTGGCGATGGAGCTCGAGAAGATCGCGCTCAGCGACCAGTACTTCATCGATCGCAAGCTCTACCCGAACGTCGACTTCTATTCGGGCATCACGCTGAAGGCGATGGGCTTCCCGGTCTCGATGTTCACCGTGCTGTTCGCGGTCGCCCGCACCGTCGGCTGGATCAGCCAGTGGAGCGAGATGATCGAGGATCCGCATCAGAAGATCGGCCGTCCGCGCCAGCTCTACACCGGCGTCGCCAAGCGCGATTACGTTCCGATCGACAAGCGCTAACAATCGGCCATAACGGCTTCGAAGCGGCGTCATCGAAAGATGGCGCCGTTTTCGTTTGCGGGACCCGTCGAGTGGTAAAGCGCAGCTGCCCAACCTCACGATTTCCTCGGCAGCTGACGCGGCAACCATGCTGCCGCGCACAACAACAAGTCGGCGCACCGCGCCGGCCACCGCTTGACAGCCGAAGCGCTCCGCGCGCAAATTCTTACACTAAGTAAGAATGACGACAGGGATGGAAATGCCGGAGCAGCCGCGAAGTCGGCGGCAGACGCGCGCTGCCATTTTGACTCATCTGCTTCAGTCGGGCGGCTCGTTTCGTCCGCCTCTGGCCAAGGCCGTGCGCCTGTCGGAAGCGAGCCTGTCGCGCATCCTGTTCGACCTGAAGGCCGAAGGCCTGATCGAGGAAGTGCGGCGCCCTGCTCCTTACGTCGGCGGCCCGACGGGCCTCGTGTCACTCGACGGTGCGGTGGCGCTCGCAGCCGTCGAGCTGAGCGCTCAATGGCTCAGCGTCGGCGTCGGCGGTCTCGCCGGCGAATTGCACTACACGGAGCGTCTGCCACTGCCGAAGGTACCCACGGTCGAAACGGTCGGCCGCGTGTTCGGCGAGGCGATGACATTGCTGCGCGACTGGACACGCCGCCGCCACATCACGCTCTCACAAATCGGCGTCTCCATTCCGGGCCTTGGCCGGCTCACCGTATCCGGCAACCCGATCATCCCCTGCCATGTCGCGCGTCTCAGTGGCATGATCGGCGAGATGTTTGCCGGGGTGCCGCTGGAATTCACCAATTCGGTGGTGGCGCACGCCATCTTTCACCGCTGCCGCACGCAGAACTATCCGTTCAGCGACACGCATCTGTTCGTCCTCGTCAGCCACGGCGTTGCCGGCGCCTGGATGGATGATCCGGCCGAGGCCGATGCCCTGCAACCGATCGAACTCGGCCACATGGTGTTCGGGCCTGAGGGACCGCGCTGCCGCTGCGGCCATCACGGCTGCGTCGAGGCCTATACCTCGCTTCCCGCTCTGGCCGCGCTCCTCGGCATCTCCGAGGCTGAATTGCTCCAGCACGGCAGCGAATGGGTGCACACGATCCCGCTCTCGGCGCGCGTGCGCCAGGAGTTGCGGCGACGCTTGTTCCGGCTTGGCCTTGCGGTCGGCAACACGCTGAACGTCAAGCCATGCGGCGGCGTCGCGATCAGCGGCTGGCCCTCGCTTCTGTCCGAAGAGGATCGGAAGGCGGTGGTCGATGGGATCGACGCCTGCCTGCTGGGCGGACGCAAACTGGCGCGGCTATCCCTCGCCTTCGTGCCGCCCTCGACGGGCAACGATCCGCAAGCCGCACTGGCTTTCGCCGCCTTTTGTCTGGCCAGCCGCGGCGGCATGCCGGCGGCATCGACGGAGGCGGCCTGACATGCGCTGAACCTGCACGTCCCATATGTGCCGAGACTTCACACCGGGAGGAATTGCAATGCCGATCACAACAACAAGGCGCCGTCTGCTCGCTGGATCCGTCGCCACACTCGCCCTGCCGGCATTTGCCCGCGCGCAAGGCGCGGTCAAGCCGCGCCTGACCGCGATCTCGCAATGGTCCGCGGGCAGCGACGGAGCGGCGATCACGGCGCTGGGCAAGAAATTCGAGGAGAAAGGCGGCGTTTGGCAGCACTCGCCCGTCCCCGGCTTCACCACCGAGATGATGAACAAGCTGCGCGCGCAGATCATGGCCGGCGATCCGCCGGCCTGCTCGCAGCTCAAGGGTCCGGAGATTGCGGCCTGGTCGAAGATTGCTCCGACCGTCGATCTCGACGGCGTCGTCGCTGCCGCCGGTTACGAAAAGGTCGTCGCTCCCGATCTTGCGCGATTGCACAAGCCGGCGGGCAAATGGATTGCATTGCCGTTGCAGATCTACAGCACCAACATGCTGTTCCTGTCCAAACGCGCGATGGACAAGGCCAAGGCCGACAAGATCCCCGTCACCTGGGCCGACTTCAATGACCTCGCCGAAAAGATGAAAGCGGGCGGTGTCCCCTATCCCATTGCCAACGGTGGGACCCGCCCCGACGACGGGCAGAAATTCGAGGCCGCGCTCGCGGGCATCAGTCCCACCGCATACCGCGCAGCCATCATGAATCTCGACACGAAAGCTCTCGAGGGACCCGAGATCAAGGCTGCGTTCGCGCAGGTGCGCAAGATCTCCGACTGGATGGACCCCAACGTCGGCGCCCAACATTTTTCGACCAACCTGAAGCGCTTCGTCGACGGCGACATGGGCATGATGATCATGGGCGGCTGGGCGCAGGGCGTGTTGCGCAATGCCGGCTTCAAGTTCGAGGACTTCATGATTGCACCGGGCCCCAGCGACAACAGCAAGCCGGTCTTCCTGTTGAATGCCGATGCTTTCATCTTCTGGCAGCGCAAGGAGCCGGACCTGCAAGCCGGCCAGATGCTGATGGCCCAGCTCGTCATGGATCCGGCGATCCAGACGATGTATTCGCAGATCACCGGATCGATCCCCGTGCGCACCGATGTTGACCTTTCCGGCGAAGGCTGGTCAGAAGGTCAACGGCGGACCGCAGCAGCTCTAAAGGACGCGATCGCCAGCAATCAGGCGGTCCTGAGCCTTGCGCACAACATGGCGCAGGAAAACGGCATGACCGCGGCGATGATCGACGTGATCACGGAGTACGTGAAGAACAAGACGATCAAGCCGGAGCAAGCGGTCACCCGCCTCGCCGAGGCCGTCGAGGGCGCACGTTGACCGATGCCGTCCTGACAAGACCGGGGCGGTCGGCGGCTACCGAATTGGTGCGCCGGCTGCCCGAATATCTCTTGATCTGGGTGCCGCTGCTGCTGTCCGCGGCGCACCTCGTGTCGTTCGCGCTGTGGACGATCTGGATATCGTTCACGCCATCCACTCTGGTCCCGGTCGCGGGCTGGGTCGGCTTGCGCAACTACACGGCGGTCACGGCATCGCGGAACTGGCAGATCGCCTTCGACAATTTGCTGCTGTTTGGCAGCGCTTTCGTGCTGCTGAGCGCAGCGACCGGGCTCATCCTTGCGATCCTGCTCGATCAGCGCATTCGCGGCGAGAACCTGCTGCGCTCCATCTTCCTGTATCCCCTTGCCGTGTCTTTCGTGGTCACGGGCACGGTCTGGAGCTGGCTGCTCAATCCTGGCCTCGGGATCCAGAAGCTGGTCCACGACCTCGGCTGGACCTCCTTCAAGTTCGACTGGCTGATCGACCGCGACATGGCCATCTGGACCATTGTCATTGCTGCGATCTGGCAGTCGTCGGGCTTCGCCATGGCGCTCTTCCTTGCCGGCCTGCGGTCCGTCGACGCCGACATCATCAAGGCCGCTCAGATCGACGGTGCAGGCCCGGTCCGAATCTACCGGCGCATCATTCTGCCGTCGCTCTGGCCGATCACCGTCACCGTCGTCGTGATCCAGTTGCAGTTCGCGATTTCGACGTTCGATCTCGTACGCGCGCTCACCAACGGTGGACCGGGAATCGCGACGCAGCTGCCGGCCCTCGTCGTCTACGACCTCATGTTCCAGCGCAGCCTGCTCGGCCGCGGCGCGGCGGCGGCGGTGCTCATGCTGCTCATTCTTCTCACGGTGCTGTTGCCCTATGCGGCGTGGCGATATGTTCAGCGACGGCGGGCCGCCCATGCGTGATCGCAGCTTCGCACCGAGCCGGATCTTGATCTATCTCGCCGTTTCGCTGGTCGCCGCGGCCTGGCTCGCGCCGCTGGTCGTTGTGGTGCTGAACTCGCTCCGTAGCAACGAGGAGATCGCGCAGGCCTCGATGATCGGTTGGCCGCGGCAATGGGCCTGGAGCAATTACGCCGCAGCCTGGAGCGGCTTCTGCGTCGCCGAGACCTGCGCCGGCATCCGGCCGTACATGCTGAACTCCGCGCTCGTCACGATCCCTGCGACGATTTTCTCGACCATGCTCGGTGCGATCGCCGGCTACGCCGTGTCGCTCTGGCGCTTTCGCGGCGACAACTGGATCTACGGCATCGTGACCCTTGGCCTGTTCCTTCCCCAGCAGATGCGCCTCTTGCCCTGGACCATCGTGCTGCGGGACATCGGTCTCATCAACACGCTGACGGGTCTCGTGCTGATTCACACGATCCAGGGACTCTCCTTCACCACGCTGTTCTGCCGAAACTACTATGTCGCCATTCCCCATGAATTGATTAGGGCCGCGCGCATCGACGGGGCGGGCTTCTTTCGTATCTTCTGGCGCATCATCCTGCCGCTCTCGGGTCCCATCCTGATCGTCACGGTGATCTGGCAGTTCACGCATATCTGGAACGAGTTCCTCTATGGCGTGACATTCACGACGGGCCAGCAGCAGCCCGTCACGGCGGCTCTGATCGCACTATCGGCCGCAGTCGCGGACATCCCGCAGCATGGCGTGCAGAGCGCCGCGGTGATCATCGCGGCGCTGCCCACTTTGTTGATCTATCTCCTCGGCGGCAAGTACTTCGTCCGCGGCCTGACTGCCGGGGCCGTGAAATGATGAGGCCATCATGGCAGCACTGAGCATTCGCGCCCTATCCAAGCGTTACGCCAATCTGGAGGTGCTGAAGGGCATCGATCTCGACATCGAGAGCGGCGAGTTCACCGTACTGGTCGGGCCGTCCGGCTGCGGCAAGTCCACGCTGCTCAACATGGTCGCCGGGCTCGATCGTCCGAGCGCGGGGACGATCGAAATCGGTGGGCGCATCGTCAACGACGTCGCGCCGAAAGACCGCGACATCGCGATGGTGTTTCAGTCCTACGCGCTCTATCCCTCGATGACGGTGCGCCAGAACATCACCTTCGGCATGGAATGCCGGCACGTGCCCAAGGCGGAGCAAGAGAAAGCGGTCGCGAATGTCGCAAAGCTGCTCCAGATCGAGCCGCTGCTCGGCCGCAAGCCGGCGCAATTGTCCGGCGGCCAGCGCCAGCGCGTGGCGATGGGGCGCGCGCTGGTGCGCAATCCCCTGCTCTTCCTGTTCGACGAGCCGCTCTCCAATCTCGACGCCAAGCTGCGCGTCGAGATGCGGATGGAGATCAAGCGCCTGCATCAGCGCATCGGCGCCACCATCGTCTATGTCACCCACGACCAGATCGAGGCGATGACGATGGCGACGCGGATCGCCGTGATGCATCAGGGCAGCGTGCAACAGTTTGCCGACCCCGATACCGTGTACCGCTACCCCGCCAATCTGTTCGTGGCGCGCTTCATGGGCTCGCCGCCGATGAACACCATGCCGGCGCGGCTCGAGGCCGCCAGTGACGGGGCGGTGGTCGTGATCGGCGCGGGACGGCCCGACGAGGTTCGTCTGCGCCTCAGGGGATACGACGCCGCAGCCTCCTTTGTCGGGCGCGAGGTGGTGTTCGGGATCAGACCGGAATGCATTGCCGAGGCCAGCCGCACCTTTTCCAGCGATGCGCCTGTCCGCGTCGACGCGCCGGTGGAGTTGGTCGAGCCGACCGGTGCCGAGACGATGGTGTTGCTGCGGCTCGGGGGCGAGCCTGCGATGGCGCGGATCTCGCCGGATATCCGTCCCGCGCCCGGCACGACCGCCGCCTTCGCGCTCGACACCCGCCGCATTTGCCTGTTCGACCCCGAGACGGAGCGACTGATCGCATGACGAAGACGACCTATTCAGGCCTTGCGGGCCGCGTGGTGTTGATTACCGGAGGAGCCAGTGGCATCGGCGCCGCCTTCGTCCGGGCCTTTGCGGCCCAGGGGGCCCGGGTCGCCTTCTTCGACATCGATACGGACGCCGGCGGAACGCTGGTGCGGGAAGTAGCGGCCTCGTCCGGGACCGCCCCGCTGTTCGTGTCCTGCGATCTCCTCGACATCGATGCCTTGCGCTCCGCGATGGCAGAGGCCCACCGTTCGCTCGGCGATGCCGCCGTTCTCGTCAACAACGCCGCCAACGATCAACGCCAGATTCTCGCCGAGGTGACGCCGGCCGAGTTCGATTGGATGATCGGTGTCAATCTCAAGCACGTCTTCTTTGCCGCACAGGCAGTGGTGCCGCAGATGCGGGCGCGCGGCGGCGGCTCCATCATCAACATGTCGTCGATCGCCTGGATGCGCGGCGCGCCGGCGCTGCCGGTCTATGCCGCGGCGAAAGCGGCGATCGTCGGCTTCACCAACTCGCTGGCGCGGTCGGTCGGCCCCGACCGCATTCGCGTCAACGCGATAGCGCCGGGCATGGTGATCACCGAGCGCCAGCGCCGGCTGTGGTATCCGGACGAGCAGGTCATCGCCGGGATGCGTGCGCGCCAGGCCGTTCCCGACGCGGTGACGCCCGATGACATCGCCAACATGGCACTGTTCCTCGCCTCAGACGAAAGCCGGCGCATCACCAGCCAGTGTTTCCGGGTCGACGCGGGCCTCGGCTAAAGCATGATCCGGAAAAGTGCGAAGCGGTTTTCCGGAAAGTTCATGCGTAAACAACAAGTTAAAGCGCGATGACGATTCATCCAAATCTCATCGCGCTACAGGGCGCGTACCCAACATCGACTCGGGTCCGCTTTTTCGATGGAGCACTAAACAGTCGGCAGGGGGCGCGTCACCTTCGTAGTTGCGAAACGTGGCTCGGAATGGATGATCGTCCATCTGCACCGGTCTCCCTTGCCCACAACGTAGCGCTTAAGGTCTCAACAAGTTAGCGGCTGATGCACGCGATATGAGTACACGTGCTAGCTCGCCCGACGTCCTTTGCGCATCGTCGCGAGCACGATTTCGGCGGCGAGCATGCTCGGCGATTTGTTGCCGGTTGACATGATCTGATCGAGCTTGGCGAATGCCTCGACCTGCTCACGGCGGAGCGGCGAATCCGTCAGCAGCGCAGAGAGCGCCGGCGCCAGCTTCTCCGGCGTGCACTCCTCCTGCAGGAACTCCGGGATGACATCCCTGCCGATCACGAGATTGGCAAGGATCACCGAGGAGACGCGGATCGCGCGGCGCAGGATGAAGGCCTCGATGGCGCCGACGCGATAGGCCGTCACCATCGGAATGCCCGACAATGCGAGCTCGAGCGTCACCGTGCCGGATTTGGCCAGCGCAGCATGCGCGATGCGGAAGGCCGCACGCCTCTCGCTCTCGCCGATCACGATGTGAGGCTTGACCGGCCAATGCGCTATGCCTTCGCGGATGGTGGTTTCGAGATGCGGCATGGTCGGCAGCATCGGCTCGAACGCGCAGCCCTTAGCCTGCAACCGGCCCAGCGTTGCGCCGAACACGTCGAGATGATGCCGGATCTCGCTGCGGCGGCTGCCGGGCAGCACCAGCAGCACCGGGGGCTCACTGTTGCGGCGCTTCTGCTCCTCCGCGTTCGGCCGCAGCGAGCCCAATTGCTCGATCAGGGGATGGCCGACATAGCTGCATGGCGGTCCGCCGAGCTTGCGGTATTCCTCGGGCTCGAACGGCAGCAGGCCGAGCACGTGATCGACATAGCCGAGCATGGTCCGTGCCCGTCCCGGCCGCCATGCCCAGAGCTGCGGCGAGACGTAATCGACGATGGGAATCGCCGGACTGCGCGACCGCACGCGCCGGGCGACGCGGTGGGTGAAGTCCGGGCTGTCGATGATGACGAGCGCGTCGGGCGCAGCCTCGGTCACGGCGTCAGCCGTGTTACGGATCAGCCGCAGGATCTTCGGCAATTGCTGCACCACCGCGGCAAAGCCGACGATCGACAGCTCCTCGATCGGAAACAGCGATTCGAGGCCCTCGCGCGCCATGGTGCGGCCGCCGACGCCGACGAACTGCACGCCATCGCCGAGGCGCTGGCGCAGCACCTTCATCAAGGCGCTGCCGAGCCTGTCGCCGGATTCCTCCGTCGCGATCAGGAAGATCTTGCGCTTGGGATCGCGGTCCAGCATCACGCGGGCAGGCCGATGACGAAGAGATATTTCGCGTCGGCAAGCGCGATCATCGCCTGCGGCTCGGCGGCGATGGTGTTGCCGGCGATGACGGCGATGCCGGCAAGGCCGGCGGCCGCGACGCCCTCGATCGTGCGCGGGCCGATCGTCGGCAGGTCGAAGCGCAGATCCTGGCCGCTCTTCGGCGCCTTCACCAGCACGCCGCGTCCCGTGGCGGCGCGGATGCGCCCCTCCTCGCGCAGGCGCGCCACGCGCGCAAGCAGTGCGTCGGTGCCCTCGATGTCCTCGACCGCGACCACATGACCGTCGATCACGACCGCTGCCTGGCCGATGTCGAACGGACCGAGTGCGGTCAGCACTGCCCGGCCGCGTTCGATGTCACTCTTGCTGGTGCCGCTCGGCCAGGTGCGGCTGATGCAGCCCTCGGGCATCAGCAGATCCGGCGCGACATCCTTGATGCCGACCATGCGGAAGCCGTCCTGCTCGAGGATTCGGCCGACACCCGACAGCAGATGATCGTCGCCGCCGCGGAACGCGCGGATGACATTGCCGAGCAGGCGCAGCGTCTTGACGTCGAAACGGATCTCGGACAGCGAGGGCCGCACCAAGGTGCCGATGAAGATCAGGTCGCGGCAGCCTTCCTGGCGGAACAGCCGCATCGCGCGGCCGAGCTGGCCGACCGATATCCAGCGGTGGCGGAACTGCTCAACCCGCGCCGGATCGCAGGCCCCGCGTAGCGGAAACAGCACCGGCGTGATGCCGCGCGCCGCAAGCGACTCGGCGACCGCGAACGGCATGGCGCCACCGCCGGCGACGATACCGACCGGTGACGAAACTTGCGAAGCCGCCGATGTCGTGCCCGCGGCCATCACAGGATCACTTTGCGATGGCGGGAAGACAGAGCGGGCGCTTGCCCTTGCCGATGAAGTCGAGAATTTCGGCGATCGCGGAGTCTTCGCCCGCGAGCGGCCGCACTGCCTCCAGCCGCTCGGCGAAGGTGCCGGGCCCGTGGAAGAGCTTCTGATAGAACGCGCGCACGGTCGCGAGCCGCTGCTTGGTGAATTTGCGGCGCTTCATGCCGATCAAATTGAGGCTCTCCAGCACCGCATATTGGCCGTTGACCAGTCCATACGGGATGACGTCGTCGCGCACGCCGCACACGCCTCCGACCATGACATAGGGGCCGATGCGCGTGAACTGATGCACGGCGGACAGGCCGCCGATGTAAACGGCGTCGCCGATCTCGCAGTGGCCGCCGAGCGTCGCCGACGTCGCGAAGATCACGTTGTCGCCGACCATGCAGTCATGGCCGACATGGCTGTTGTTCATGAAATAGCCGCCGCTGCCGACGCGGGTCAGCCCTCCACCCTTGATCGTGCCGACATTCATCGTCGCACCTTCCCGGATGGTGCAGCCCGAACCGATCTCGAGCCGGGTCGGCTCGCCCTTGTAACTGAGATCCTGCGGGGCGCCGCCGAGCACTGCGAATGGCGAGATCACGCAGTCATTGCCGAGCGAGGTGTGGCCGATGACGGTGACATGTCCGATCAGCTTGCAGTTCGCGCCGATCACGACGTTCGGGCCGATGATGCAATAGGGTCCGATCTCGGTACCCTCGCCGATCACGGCGCCGTCCGCGACCCGTGCGGTGGGATCAATCTTGCTCATCAAGCCAATCTTACTCGTCAAGAAGGTCTGGTTATGTATTGAAGTCGCTTGGTTTTCGGGTGGTTAGCGCGACTATGCCCGATCTGTCCAGTGACGTATCATCTCGTCCTGTTTCAAGTGCTGGATGAGGCGGCCCTCCCGCCCCCCTCAACACGTTCAGGCGGAGCTTCAACGATCGTGGTCAGGGCCTTCGTCCTTCTGCTCGCGCAGCTCGCGGGCACACCGATCGTGTCCGAGACGGTCGAGACCGACGAACACCGCCTCGTCGATCTCCAGACATTCGAATGCCGGGACATCACCCGCAGCACGGTGCTTCAGCGGGTCTGTTACGATCGCGCGCAGCAGGACCTGATCGTCGCGAGCCACGGCGCCTATGACCGCTATTGCGGCGTGACGGCCGAGACGGTCGAGCGCCTCCTCGGCGCGCCGTCGATGGGCCAGTTCTTCAACCGGAATATCAAGCGCGAGACGACCGCCGGGCGCTACGCGTGCCGGACGCGCGAGCCGGCCCGGAAGGGTTGAGGCCGCTCAATCCGTCAGCATGGCGCCGACATCGGCCTCCGCGACGATCTGGCCGTTGACCTTGGCGTCGCCGTGAAACCACCACATGGCCTTGCGGCGCCCGAGCGAGCGCATGTGATACTCGATGGTGTCGCCGGGCAGCACCGGCTTGCGGAACTTGCACTTGTCGATGGTGAGGAAATAGACCGCGCGCGGCTTCTCCGTGCCTTCGACCGACTTGATGCCGATCACGCCGGCGGTCTGCGCCATCGCCTCGATCATCATGACGCCGGGATAGACCGGGCGCTCGGGGAAATGTCCCTGGAAGGCCGGCTCGTTGAAGGTGACGTTCTTGATGCCGATGCCGCTGTAATCGGCGCGGATGTTGATCACGCGGTCGATCAGCAGCATCGGAAAACGGTGCGGCAGGGTCTGGAGGATCGCGTTGATATCCACCAGCTCGAACTTAACAGGTGATTCCGCCGTCATTCCCGTCCCTCGTCCTTCGGATCGGCCTTGCTGTCGCGTACCAGGCGCTCCACCGCGATGATCTCCTTGAACCATTGTTTGGTCGGCTTGGCGAAATGTCCGCCCCAGCGACCGCCTGGCGGGATGTCGTCCTTGACGGCGCTCATGGCGGTCACCTGAGCCCCATCGCCGATCTTGAGGTGATTGTTGATGCCAACCTTCGCTCCGAGCGCCACGTTGTCGCCGATGGTCAGGCTGCCGGCGAGGCCGATCTGGGCCGCCAGCAGGCAGTGCCGACCGATCGTCACATTGTGGCCGATCTGGACCTGGTTGTCGATTTTGGTCCCCTCGCCGATCACGGTGTCGCGCAAGGACCCCCGGTCGATCGTGGTGTTGGCCCCGACCTCAACGTCGTTCTGGATCAGCACCCGCCCGGTCTGCGGTACCTTCAGATGGCCCTCGGGGCCGAAGAAGATGAAGCCGTAGCCGTCCTGGCCGATGGAGCAGCCGGGATGGATCAGCACGTTGTTGCCGATCAGGGCGCACTGGATCGCCGTGCGGGCGCCGACATTGCAGTCCCGGCCGATCTTCACGCCGGGGCCGATCACCGCTCCGACGCCGATCACGGTGCCGCTGCCGATCTCGACGTCCGGGCCGATCACGGCCAGCGGATCGACGATCACCCCGTCCTCGAGCCGGGCCGAGGGGTCGATGATTGCCGAGGGTGCGATGCCGTCATTGCCGACCCAGGACTGCGGCCGCAGCGCGTCGCCGTGCCACTCCCGAGCGATCCTGACGAAGGCGCGGAATGGCTGCGCCACCCGCAGCACGGCCACATGCGCGGGCACCTCGGCCTCGAAGCGCGGGCTGACCAGACAGGCGCCCGCCTTGGTCGCCCTGAGTTGATCGGCATATTTGAGGTTGTCGAAGAATGCCAGATGCATCGGGCCCGCCTCGTCAAGCGAAGCTAGGCCCGTGATGATGTGGCCGCCCCTCTCGGGGTCGACCAGCTGCGCCTTGGTCAGCGTGGCAATCTCGGCCAATACTGTGGCAGGCGGCTTTGTGAAGAAGGTCGGCTGCGCCATTCCACCCGTCGCGGTCCGGCTTCGGCATGAAGCGGTCAGGCCGCATCATGCCTCATGTCTTGGATTGGCACGATCCCTTTCGGAAACCGGCTCCGGTGATCCGGATCGTGCCGTGCTGATCGAACTAGAACGTGGTGCCGCCGCCGAACCGGAACTCTTGCACGCGGTCGTATTTCCCCTTGGTGATCGGCACGGCGTAGTCGAAGCGCAGCGGACCGAACGGGGACTGCCAGATCAGGCCGACACCCACCGACGAGCGAACCACCTTGCTGTCGTCATAGACGAGGCCGGTACAGGTCCCCGCGCTCGACGGATTGACGGTCGACGGGATACAGCCCGGCACATTGACCTCGTTGGTCGCCGTCCAGCTCGTCGGTCCCTTGTAGTCGTAGAGGCCGCCGGCGTCGGCATAGACCGCGCCCTTCAGACCCACTTCCTTCGGCAGGAACCAGAACGGCATCTGCAGTTCGAGCGAAGCGCCCCAGTATTTGGTGCCGCCAAGCGCGTCCTGCGTACCGAACGGGTTCAGGTCGCGCGGGCCGATGCCGTTCGGGGCAAAGCCGCGGACGAGGTTCGGGCCCATCTGGAAGTGGTCGAGCATGCGCAGATCGCTGCCGATCTTGTTCAGCATGCCGCTCTGCAGGCGGACGAGACCGACGATATCGGACACCAGCGGAGTGTAGTACTTCGCGTCGATGACCGACTTCAGGTAGGAGACGTCGCCGCCGACGCCGGCGAAATCCTGCCGGAAGTCGATGAGCAGACCGTCGGTCGGGTTCTTGTTGTTGTCCAGCGTGTTGTAGGTCAGCGTGTAGCCGAGCGCCGAGGTCAGCGCCTTGCCGGCGGCAAGCTCCTTGCGCACCGGCAGCGAGGCTTCGCCGTCGCTGTAGCAGCCGAGGCCATTGGTCGAGGCCAGGCTGATACCGTTGGCATTGGCAAACGCAGGGCTCGGGTTGAACGCAGCCGAACCGACTACGTTGTTACAGTTCGCCAGGTAGAACGGCAGCGTGATTTCCTGCTGGTAGATCGAATAGCGCACCTGGAGCGCCAGATCTTCACGCAAGGAGAAACCGAGGCGCGGCGAGAAGCCGAGCGTCTTGGTGCCGTAGGAGATGTAGCTGTTGGACAGCTGCTGGCGCTGATAGAGGTCGAGGCCGAGCGCGACGCGGTAGTCGAGCAGATACGGTTCGACGAAGGACAGCGAGTAGCCGCGGGCGTACTGGCCATAGGTCACCGACGCCTTGGCGAACAGGCCGCGGCCGAGCAGATTGCGCTCGGAGACCGAGACTTCGGCCAGCGCGCCGTCGGTGGTGGAGTAACCGCCCGAGATCGAGAAGTCGCCGGTCGATTTCTCTTCCATGTCGACGATCAGGATGACGCGGTCGCTCGACGAGCCCGGCTCGGTCGTGATCTTCACGCTCTTGAAATAGTCGAGGTTCTTCAGGCGCCGCTCGGCACGGTCGACCAGCGCGCGGTTGTAGGCGTCACCTTCCGAGATGTCGAACTCGCGGCGGATCACGTAGTCGCGTGTGCGGGTGTTGCCGCGCAGGTTGATGCGCTCAATATAGGTACGCGGGCCCTCGTCGATGTTGAAAACGACGGACACCGTGTGCGCTTCGAAGTTGCGGTCGCCGCCGGGCCGGACCACGGCGAAGGCGTAGCCGCGGCGCGACGCCTCGATCTGCATCTCCTCGACCGACTTCTCGACCGATTCGACGTTGTAGAGCGAGCCGACATTGACGCGCGAATAGGCGCGCATCGAGGAGGGATCGAAGTTCGGGATGCTGGAGCGGAAGTCGACTGCGCCGACGCGGTATTGCGCGCCTTCCTCGATCTTGAAGGTGACGTTGAAGCCCTTCTTCTCCGGATCGTATTCGGTAAGCGCGGCTACCACCTGGACGTCGGCGAAACCGTTCTTGAGGTAGAAGCGGCGGATCAGGTCGCGGTCGGCCTCGACACGATCGGGGTCATAGATGTCGCCACTGGCAAGGAAGCTCAAAAGATTCGATTCGCGCGTCTTGATGACGTCGCGCAGACGGTAAGACGAGAAGGCGTTGTTGCCGACGAACTCGATCGACTTGACGCCGGTCTTGGCGCCCTCCTCGATCGTGAAGATCAGGTCGACGCGGTTGTTCGGCTGCTCGATGATCTCGGGCGTGACGCGCACGTCATAGCGGCCGGAGCGGCGATAAATTTCGGCGATTCGCAGCGTGTCGGACTGCACCATGGCGCGGGAGAAGGTGCCGCGCGCCTTGGACTGGACCTCAGCGGTGAGCTGCTCGTCCTTGATCTTCTTATTGCCTTCGAAGGCGATGCGGCCGATCACCGGGTTTTCCACCACGGAGACGATGAGCTGGCCGCCGGAACCGCGGTTGATCCTGACGTCCTGGAACAGGCCGGTCTCGATCAACGCCTTGAGGCCGTCGTCGATGGCGGCTTGATCCAGCCGGCCGCCCGGACCGGGCTTGAAATAGGAGCGGATCGTCTCCACCTCGACCCGGCGATTTCCCTCGACGGTAATCGACTGAACGGTCTGAGCGAGCGCAGACGAAGACACCAAAACAGCCCCAACCGGGGCAACCACCGGCGCGCCGAACAAGATCAGGGTTGCGAGCAAGCCCCCCCGGAGTCGCAGTCCAAACTTCATTGCGCAACGCGCCCTTATCATTCCGAGCCAGACCCAACCCCAACGCCGGTCCGGAGATTCCCCAACTTCAGGCCGCTTGTAGCCAATTTCGCCGACGCCGCAAACGGCCGAAAGCGCCGCAATTTCAATTTCATTCCAAGACGTTGCTCAACAGCAACGCCACAAAAAAGCCTCTATCAGGATGCGGCCATCCGCAGGATGTCGTTGTAGGTCGCAAATACCATCAGCATCAGCACCAAGCCGAGCCCGATTCGGAACCCCATTTCCTGAGTCCGCTCGGACAAGGGCCGCCCCCGGACCACTTCGGCCGCGTAGAACATAAGGTGGCCGCCATCGAGCAGCGGGATCGGGAACAGGTTC
Source organism: Bradyrhizobium vignae (assembly GCF_900324035.1). Taxonomy (NCBI): domain Bacteria; kingdom Pseudomonadati; phylum Pseudomonadota; class Alphaproteobacteria; order Hyphomicrobiales; family Nitrobacteraceae; genus Bradyrhizobium; species Bradyrhizobium vignae. The sequence continues at coordinate 3,874,994 of NZ_LS398110.1, read as the reverse complement.
AACAGGCCGATCGACACCGACAGCACCGCACAGAGATTGATCACGAACTGGAACCCGGCGCTGGCCGCCTGCCCCGACATTTTCGCGATGCCCAGGACGCCGCTGACCTCGTTCGGATTGCCTTGTCCGACGAACAGCGACCCCAGGAACTTGAAGGTGCTGGTAATGATGAACCAGACCTGCTCGCCGCCGATCTTGAGCGCTTCACCGACGCCGACCGGTGCGGTCGAGGCCTCCCCGGCCTGCGATTTGTGCTCGACGCCGAGCACGCCGAGACGGTGGCTGTTGCCGAACGGATCCTTGCGCTCGAGCAGCGCCGGGGTCGCGGTCAGCGAGACGATGGCGCCGTCCCGCTTCACCTGGAATCTAAGCGCCGAACCGGCGTTCATCGCAACGATTCGCTGCATGTCGGCAAAGCTCTCGATCGGCTTGCCGTCGATCTGGACGACGACGTCACCGACCTTGAAGCCGGCCGCTGCTGCCGCCCCCTCGGCAACGACGCCGTCGACACGCGCGATCGTGCTCGGCTTGCCGTAATAGAGCGCCATGCCGGCGAAGATCAGCGCACCCAGGATGAAATTGGCGATCGGTCCTGCCGCGACGATGGCCGCACGCGGGCCGACCTTCTTGTGGTGGAAGCTGCCGGCGCGCTCCTCAGCCGTCATGGCCGCGAGCGTCTCGGCCGACGGGGTCGAGGCCTCGCTCTCGTCGCCGAAGAACTTGACGTAGCCGCCGAGCGGGATGGCCGAGATCTTCCAGCGGGTGCCATGGCGGTCGTTGAAACCAACCAGCTCAGGGCCGAACCCGAGCGAAAAGGTCAATACGCGCACGCCTGCCCAGCGCGCGACCAGGAAATGGCCGAGCTCGTGAAAGAACACGACGATGGTCAGGACGAACAGGAAGGGAACCGCGTAGCCGAGGAGCCCATGGCTCAACGTATTGAAACTATGGACGAAAAAGTCGATCATCGAATTCCCTCACCCAGCGCCTTAAGGCCCTGGTCGCGAACCAACTAGGATGCCTTTAAGGCAATTTGAGGCAATAGGGCGGCAGCCCTATTTCGAGCAACATGGTCAACGGAGATTGCATCGTCGGCGGACGTCAGGGGCGCCTGATTCCCGCCCTTGATCCAATCGTCAAGGGTCGCCTCGACCAGCCGGGCAATCGCACCGAACCGGATCTTGCCGGCGATGAAGGCGGCGACCGCGACCTCGTTGGCGGCGTTGTAAACCGTGGTCGCCCCCTTCCCGGTTCGGAGCGAATCGTAAGCCAGCCGTAGTCCGGGGAACCGCTCGAAGTCCGGCGCTTCGAAAGTCAGCTGACCGATCTTGGCAAGGTCGAGCTTGGCCGCCGGCCCCTTGATGCGATCAGGCCAGCCGAGGCAATGCGCGATCGGCGTGCGCATGTCGGGCGCGCCGAGCTGGGCGACCACCGAGCAGTCGGAAAACTCGACCATGCCGTGGATGATCGACTGCGGATGAACGAGAACGTCGATCTCGTCCGGCGAGAGCGCAAACAGATAGGATGCCTCGATCACCTCGAGGCCCTTGTTCATCATCGAGGCGGAATCGATCGTTATCTTCTGGCCCATGCTCCAGTTCGGATGCTTCAGGGCCTGATCGAGCGTCGCCTGCTCGATGTCGGCAGGCTTCCAGGTCCGGAACGGGCCGCCGGAGGCCGTGATGATGACACGGACGAGCTCGTCACGGTTACCTGAGCTCAGCGCCTGGAACAGCGCGTTGTGCTCGGAATCGGCGGGCAGGATGCAGGCACCCGCTTTCGCCGCGCGCTGCATGAAGAAATCGCCGGCGCAAACGAGGCATTCCTTGTTGGCGAGCGCGACATGGGCGCCGCGGTCGACCGCCGCCAGCGCCGGCTTCAGTCCGGCAGCGCCGCTCACGGCCGCCATCACCCAATCGGCCGGACGCGCGCCGGCCTCGATCACCGCGCTTTCGCCGGCGCCGCATTCGGTGCCGGTGCCGGCCAGTGCGGCCTTGAGCTCGGCGAGCTTGGAGGTGTCGGCGATCGCCACAAAGCGCGCGGAGAATTCCCTGGCGAGCTTGGCCAGCGCTGCGACATTGCCGTTCGCCGTCAGCGCTTCGACGCGGTAGCGCTCGGGCGAGGCGCGCAACAGATCCATCGTGCTGTCGCCAATCGAGCCGGTGGCGCCGAGGACCGTGACGCTGCGGACGTCGGACGCAGCAAGCCTGTTGTTACGCAATGGGACCGCGCTCATATCCTCACCAAACCATAAGACCGCTTCCGGCGCTATGCACACCATGGCGGACGAAGCCGATAATCCATGCCGCCAGGATGGCGGCGACAAAACCGTCCAGACGGTCCAGAAGCCCGCCATGACCGGGAATTAAGTGACTGGAATCCTTGACCCCGAAGCGCCGCTTCACGGCGGATTCGAAGAGATCGCCGAGCTGCGAAACCACCGACAGGACGGCGCTGACGAGCAGCAGTGGAACCGCCTTTCCGATCCCGCAGGCGGCAAATCCGGCCGCAACCACAAGGCTCGCCGCAAAGCCGCCGAGCGCTCCGGCCCAGGTCTTTTTCGGACTGACGCGCGGCCACAGCTTCGGCCCGCCGATGCTGCGGCCGGCGAAATAGCCGCCAATATCGGTCGCCCACACCACGAGCAGCACGAACATCAGTGCGGAGAAGCCGTTGACGAGATCCTTCCGCACCAGGATCGAGGCCAGCAGCGCCGCCGATGCATAGGCAAATCCAGTCGCCGCCCAGACGAACTTGCCTCGCGCAATCAGCATCACGATCGCACCGCCGATGCAGCCCGTGATGATGGCGGTCTTCAGCGCACCGAAGGTCACGCAGAATCCCATGGTGGCGATGACGATGGTCCCCGCCCCCGTCAGCGCAACCGAGCTCGCGCCCACCACCGTCAGCCATTCCGCGAACAGCCCGATCGACACCAGGGTGACGAGCAGCGCCCAAAGCCAGCCGCCGGCGTAGGCGAGCGCAACGGCAAGCGGCGCCAGCACCAGTGCTGCGAGGACTCGCAGCACGAGATTGCTCGGGGCGGGCTGAGAGCCCGCCGGTGCGGCGTCGGGTTCGCTCACGAGGCGGTCTTTGCGACCAAGCCGCCGAAACGGCGCTCGCGCCTGGCAAATTCGGCGATCGCGCTCTCGAGTGCCGCCTTGTCGAAGTCGGGCCAGTGGATCGGCACGAACACGAGCTCGCTATAGGCGGCCTGCCACATCAGGAAATTGGACAGGCGCTGCTCGCCGCTGGTGCGGATGATGAGATCGGGGTCGGGAATGTCGGGCGCGTCGAGATGCGCCCCCAGTGTCTCGGCGTCGATCGTGGCAGGATCCCGTCTGCCTTCCGCGACCTCGCGGGCGAGCTTCTGCGCCGCTTTCGCGATCTCCTGCCGCGAGCCGTAGTTGAAGGCGACGACGAGCGTCAGGCGCGTGTTGTCGCGCGTCAGCTCCTCGGCCTCGTTGAGCAGCGCGCAGATATCGCTTTCGAGCCCCTCGCGCTCGCCGATGATGCGAACCTTGACGCCGTCGCGATGCAGGCTCGCCAGATCGTTGCGGATGAAGCGCCGCAGCAGACCGAACAGATCGCCTATCTCGCTCGCCGGGCGCGACCAGTTCTCCGAAGAGAACGAGAAGATGGTGAGATAGCGAATGCCGAGTTCGTGCGAGGCGCGCACCACGCGGCGCAGCGCGTCCACACCGCGGCGATGCCCTTCCGCACGGGGCAAGCCGCGCGCGGCCGCCCAGCGCCCGTTGCCATCCATGATGATGGCGACATGCGCAGGCGCTTCGGACCTATCGGGTCCTTCCGTTGCGGGCGCGGCGGCGTTGGACATGAAGGCGATGCCTTAAACGGTGAGGATTTCTTTTTCCTTGGCGGCCAGCAACTGGTCGATCTCGGAAATGGTGCCGTCGGTCGCCTTCTGCACCTCGTCGGCGTGACGCTTCTGATCGTCCTCCGACATCTCGTGATTCTTCTCGAGCTTCTTGAGCACGTCGAGACCGTCGCGGCGGACATGGCGCGCGGCGACCTTGGCGGCTTCGGCATATTTGTGCGCGACCTTCACCAGCTCCTTGCGCCGCTCCTCGTTGAGCTCGGGAATGCGCAGGCGCAGCACCTGCCCCTCGGTCGCCGGCGACAGGCCGAGATTGGAATCGACGATCGCCTTCTCCACTGCCTTGACCATCGACTTGTCCCAGACCTGCACCGAGATCAGCCGGGGCTCCGGCACACTGACCGTGGCGAGCTGATTGAGTGGCATGTGACTGCCATAAGCCTCGACCTGCACCGGATCGAGCATCGAGGCGGAGGCGCGGCCGGTGCGCAGGCCGCCGAGCTCGTGCTTGAGGGACTGGACGGCGCCTTGCATGCGGCGCTTCACTTCGTTGAGGTCGAAATTACCCGTGGCCATCACGTTTCTCCTTCAAAATCCCGGCGACCGCTCCGCGCCCTTCCCTCGGGGGGCGCCAGACGAGCCGTCAGCCGGCGACGATGGTTCCGTGGCCGACGCCACGCAGAATCGCGCCGATCGAGCCCGGCTCCGCGATCGAGAATACGATGATAGGCAGCGATGTCTCGCGGGCAAGCGCGAAGGCGGTCGCATCCATCACCTTGTAACCACCCGCGATCGCCTGCGAATGCGTCAGGCGGTCGAACCGCGTCGCGGCCGGATCCTTCTTCGGGTCGGCCGAGTAGACCCCGTCGACATTGGTCGCCTTCAGAACCGCCTGTGCGCCGATCTCGGCGGCCCGCAGCACCGCGGTCGTGTCGGTGGTGAAGAACGGATTGCCCGTCCCGCCGCCAAGCAGCACGATCCGGCCTTCGGCGAGGTATTTGTGTGCCGCAGTGCGGGTGAACAGCTCGGAAATCTCGGGCATGACGAAGGCCGACAGCGTCCGTGCCGGCGTGCCCTTGCGCTCGATCGCCGCTTCCAGCGCGAGGCAGTTCATGATGGTGGCGAGCATGCCCATGGTGTCGCCGGTCGTGCGCGACACCCCGCGGGAGGAGACCTCGACGCCACGGACCATGTTGCCGCCGCCGATCACGACCGCAACCTCGGTCCCGAGATTACGGGCCGCGATCAGATCGTCCGCAACCCGGTCGACTGTCGGCTGATCGATGCCAAAGCCTTGCTGCCCCGCGAGATATTCGCCGGACAGCTTGATCACGACGCGACGATAGACCGGATCAGTCATGAGCACTTTCCTTCTCCGGGCGCCGCTTCCGGCGGCACGCCGGAAGGAGGTGTTCCGGCGCTTACTTCTTGCCGCTGGCAGCGGCGACCTCGGCCGCGAAGTCGCTTTCCTGCTTCTCGATTCCCTCGCCGAGAGCATAGCGCACAAAGCCGGCGATCTTCACAGGCCCGCCGACTTTGCCTTCAGCCTCCTTCACCGCCTGCGCCACCGACTTGCCGGTGTCGTGGATGAAGGCCTGCTCGAGCAGGCAGACTTCCTTGTAGTAGGTCTTGAGGCCGGACTCGACGATCTTCTCGATCACGTTCTCGGGCTTGCCCTGCTGACGGTATTTGTCGGCGAGCACGTCCTTCTCGCGCTTGACCACGGCCGGATCGAGGCCCGACGGATCGAGCGCCAGCGGGTTGGCCGCCGCGACATGCATCGCGATCTGACGGCCGAGCGCGGCGAGCTCCTCGGCCTTGCCCGGCGATTCCAGCGCCACGATCACGCCCATCTTGCCGGCGCCTTCGACGACGGCCCCGTGGACGTAGTGAGAAACCACGCCCTGGCTCACCTCGAGCTGGGCGGCGCGGCGCAGCGTCATGTTCTCGCCGATGGTGGCGATCGCATCATTGATCGCGGTTTCGATCGTGACGTCGCCGACCTTGGCGGCCTTGATCTTCTCGACATCGGCACCGACGTCGAACGCGACCTGGGCGATCATCTTGACCAGGCCCTGGAACTGGCCGTTGCGCGCGACGAAGTCGGTCTCGGAGTTGACCTCGACCACGACGCCCTTGGTGCCCTTGGTGAGTGCGCCGATCAGGCCCTCGGCCGCGACGCGGCCGGACTTCTTGGCGGCCTTGGACAGACCTTTCTTGCGCAGCCAGTCCTGCGCCGCTTCCATGTCGCCGTTGGTCTCCGTGAGCGCGGCTTTGCAGTCCATCATGCCTGCGCCGGTCGACTCGCGCAGGTCCTTGACCATCGCAGCTGTGATCGTTGCCATCGTTGAAAATCCTTTGTGCCTGGCGGTTTGCCGCAGCGCGGCATCGAAGCGCCCCGCCGCGGTCCATCTCAGGGATTCGCGTCAACTGAAATGGTGGCCGGATCCTATCCGGCCAACCCATCGCTCTTTTTGACTATTCCGCTTCCGCGGTCAGCGCCTTGGCCTTGGCCACCCAGGCATCCGCACGGCTCGGCAGACCGACTTCTTCGCCGATCGTGAGCGCGGTGTCGTGGTCGAGCTCGGCGAGCTGCCAGTAGTGGAAGATGCCGAGATCGTTGAACTTCTTCTCGATCGCACCCGACACGCCCGGGAGCTTCTTGAGGTCGTCGGCGGTGCCACGCGGACCCGCAAGGCCCTGGAAGCCGCTCGACGAGGGCGCCGGAAGCTCTTCGGCGACCGGCTCAGCCGAAGCGCCGACGTCGATGCCCGAATCACCCTGGGCGCGCGAGATGCCGTCGATCGCCGCACGCGCAACGAGATCGCAGTACAGCGAAATGGCGCGGCCGGCGTCGTCATTGCCGGGGACCACATAGGTGATGCCCTTGGGGTCCGAATTGGTGTCGACGATCGCGGCGACCGGGATGTTGAGCCGCTGGGCTTCCTGGATCGCGATGTCTTCCTTGTTGGTGTCGATCACGAAGATCAGGTCGGGCAGACCGCCCATGTCCTTGATGCCGCCGAGCGAGCGGTCGAGCTTGTCGCGCTCGCGCTGCAGCGTCAGGCGCTCCTTCTTCGTGTAGGAATTGGCTTCTCCGCTCGAGAGCACGTCGTCGAGGTGACGCAGGCGCTTGATCGAGGCCGAGATCGTCTTCCAGTTGGTCAGCGTGCCGCCGAGCCAGCGCGAATTGACGAAATACTGCGCGCAGCGCTTGGCCGCGTCCGCAACACCGTCCTGCGCCTGGCGCTTGGTGCCGACGAACAGGATGCGGCCGCCCTTGGCCACCGTGTCGCTGACGGCCTGGAGAGCCTGGTGCAGCATCGGCACGGTCTGAGCGAGGTCGACGATGTGGATGTTGTTGCGGGTGCCGAAAATGAACGGAGCCATTTTCGGATTCCAGCGGTGGGCCTGGTGGCCGAAGTGCACGCCAGCTTCGAGCAGCTGACGCATGGTGAAGTCGGGTAGCGCCATCGTTCTAATTCTCCGGTTGGTTCCTCCGGAAACGTGTGAGCAAAACGGAGCGTTCTCGCCCCGGCTGCCACCGGACGGCCTTGTGAGCCATGTTTCCGTGTGAGATGGCGCGCTATATAGCGCCATTTCGGCCAGAAGCAAGGAAATAAGGGCCTTTCGGGGGCGGGTCTCGCCCGCCGAACGCCTGGTCCGTCAACCGCGCGCCGTATCCTAGCATTTCGGCTGGTTCGGCGGGCACTTCTTTGCCGCCGGCGGCGGGGCCGCTGGCCGCGGCGGTGGGGCTGCCGGACGCGGCGGCGGCGGTGCCACAGCCATCCGGGGCGGCGGCGGAGGCGCCGGCCGGGCTGCCGGTGGCGGAGGCGCGGGCCGCGCCATTGGTGGAGGCGCCGGGCGGGCCACCGGCGGGGGCGCAGGCCGTGCGACCGCCACCGGCGGAGCGTTCCGCGTCGGCGGAGGCGATGCGACACGCGGCGGAGGCGGCGGCGCCGCGCGCAGCGCTGCTGCCGGCGGCGGAGGCGTTGGTCGTGCCACGGCCTGCGGCCGCGGCGGTGCAGCAGGCCGGGCGGCCTGCGCCGGAGCAGGCGGTGGCTGATTCGGCGACCTGATCTGCTCGCGCGCGGCCGAAGGCGACGGCGCGCCCGGCCGACCGGCGGCGGCCGAGGACGGGTTGGTCGCCGGCGGCAAGCCGGCCGGCTCGCGCGTCGCGGACTTGGCGCGCTCGGCAGGACCGGTCCCGGGCGGGGTCTGTGCCACTGGCGGCTTCGGCGGCTGGCCGGGCGCAGCGGTCGCGGGAGCGGCCGCCGTTGGCGCACCAGGATGCCCCGGTAGCGTCGTGGCGGGCGCCGCGGCCGTTGGCGCCCCCGGATGCGTCGGCAGCGTCGTGCCGGGTGCGGTTGCCGTCGGCGGCATGGGCCTGCCGCCGGGCAGAGGTCCTGCCCCGGCCGGAGGTGCTGGCGGACCACCACGCGCGCCGGGAACCGGCAGCGTGTTGGCCTGAGGCAACTTGGTCTGTGGCGCGGGCGATGGCGCCGCAGTGGGCGCGACATTCGCCGGTGTCCCGGGAGGTGTCACGGGCCTCGCGGTCGGCTGGATCGTTGCGCTCGGCGGCAGTGGCGCCTTTCCCTGCTGGATCAAGGCGGCGCGCTGCACGACGGCCTGCGGGACAGCGGGACCTGCCGGCGTGGCACGGCCGGCGACGGCCGGTGCCAGGCTCGTCGGCCCGGCCGCGGCGCCCGCAGGCGGCGCGGGCGGCTGGTTGATCACGGTGTTGATGACCGTGGTGTTGTGGATGTTATTGAAGATGATGTTGTTCGGCGGCGGCGCGACATAGACCGGCGGACTATAGAACGCCGGGATCGGCACGAACACCGGCTGCGGCAGCACGAACAGGCCGACCACGGGCAGCGGCGGCGGCAGCACGACGAAATCGGGCGGCGGCGGCGGACAGAAATAGACCGGCGGCGGCGGCGGCGGCACGAAGTCGAACACGGGATCGCTGAAATACAGCACCGGACGATCGACATAGACCACCTCCTCCGGAGGCGGTGGCGGCACGTCGTAGTCGATCATCGCAAAGGTCGGCGGCGGCTCGGCCGGCGCGGTGAGGATCGCCAGGCGTCGGCGCGCATCGGCCGCATGCGGGCCGCGCGGATAGCGGCGCATATACGACCAATAGGCCTCCGGCGTGTCGGTCCGATAGGTCCGTCGCCATGTGATGGCTTCGCGGCGTGCGGCGACGATCGCCATCACGCGCTTGGCGAGCGGATCGCCGGGATAGGCCACGAGAAACTCCTCATAGGCCGCCAGGGTGTCGCGCTCGAGCGCGGCGGCATAGGCATCCTGCACGCCGAGATCGCGGATCGGCTTGCTCCGGATTGCGGCGACCTGGTCGGGCGCAGCCTCCGGCGGCGGCGCATCGGGTCCGCGCTCGAAGAAAGAGAATTGCGCCGATATTTTCTGCTCATTCCAGGGCACCTGCGCGCCCTTGGAGGCCTCGTTGACGCGCAGGCGAACGCGGTCGAACACCTCGGGCAGCGGCAGGCCGCCGGTGCGGATCATCTCGGCGAGCGACTGTGCATAGATTCCGTACGGCCCCTTCTCCTCCGGCGCCACCGTGCCGGGCGCGGCGTTGAAGGCGATCAGCATGTTCGCCTCGGGCTCGACCAGCGCCAGACCGCTCGCGATCGGCTGACCGCCTTCGATAAAGGGCTGCGCGCGGGCCGCGTCGAGCACCACGATATTGGCCTTGAGCGGAATGGACGCGAGCTGGCGCGCATAGTCACTGATGCGCATGGCCTCGGTCGGTATGTCGGTGTCGCGGGTGATGTTGGAATCGACCGGGATGAAATAGTTCTCGCCGGCCAGCTGCACGCCGTAGCCGGCGAGATAGATCATCGCGACGGTGCCCGGTCCCGAAGCCTGGGCCTTCTGAATGAAATCGCGCATGCTCTTGCGCAGCGTGTCGCCGTCGAGATCGCGCGCGCCGACCACATCGAAGCCGGCCGCCTGCAGCGTCTGCGCGATCAGGCCGGCATCATTGGCCGTCGTCGCCAGTGGCGACTTGGCATAGGCGCCGTTGCCGACCACGAGTGCAATGCGCTTTTCCGGCTGCTGCGCGCGCGCCTGATCCGGCGCGGCGGCGGCAAGAGCCACGATCGGCAGCAGAAGGCAGATGAAGGCTCTGAGTGTCCCACGCATGGCTTGCTTGCCCGCTTTTGTTGTTGAGGTGCCACCACGCATGAGGCGCGCAGCCGGCTGAACGGCGGTTGAACGAAAAGCTCGGATTGAGGCGCTGGCGTGGCCGCGCCGCCGCGGGCGTCAGCTCCAGGTCAGCCTCATGTCAGCTCGAAAGGGCGGCCCAGGCTCAGCCCTGGGCAAGCAACTCGACGGTCCCCGTGCTCAGCCGATAGATACCGCCGACCACCTTGAGCTTACCCTGCTCGGCCGCTGCGTTGAGGATCGGAGCAGCCGATCTCAGCTTGGCGACGTTGTCGATGACGTTCTGACGAATGGCGTTGTCGAGCGCGTTCCCGCTTTGCTGGGCCGCGGTCTTCACCGCCGGCGCAATCGCGGCGGCGAGCGTGGGGATGTGCCCCGGCAGCGGCTTGTCGTCCTTCAACGCCTTGATGGTCGCATCGACGGCACCGCAACTGTCATGGCCGAGCACCAGGATCAGGGGCGTGCCGAGCACGGCGACGGCGTACTCCATGCTGGCAACGGTCTCATCGCCGGCAAAATTTCCGGCGACGCGGCACACGAACAGGTCTCCGCGTCCACTATCGAAGGCATATTCGGGCGCGATGCGTGAATCGGCGCAGCTCAAAACCGCTGCGTAAGGATTCTGACCGCCGACCAACGCCTCGCGCTCGTGGCTGAAGTCGTGGCGGCGCGACACGCCCGACACGTAGCGCGCATTGCCTTCCATCAGCCGCTTCAGCGCCGCATCGGGCGACAGCACGTTCTGCGGCTTCGGCGGCGCCTTTGCCTCCTTGGCCAAAGCGGCCCCGCCGAACGCCGCCGCTCCGAGCGCCGAAGCAGCAAGGAGCATCATGGAGCGCCGCGAAGGAGCGAGCGATTGCTGTAGATTTTGGGAGCATTTATCGCACATGGCTGTTGTCCTCCCTGACGACCCGCCGAACGCGATTGTCCGGCACACAACTCATAGCTGCGCCGGACAGGCTTCGATACCACACGGGGGCTTGATAGTTAAGCGTTGGTTTGCGGCGGAGCTGACAACGTCAGAGCTGCTGCACGTCCACCACGCCCGCCACCGCCTTGATCGCGCCGGCGATCTGCGGCGAAACCTTGAAGCGGCCGGGCAGCTTCATCTCCACCTCGGTCTCGAGGTCGAGCATCATCACCAGCGAGACCTCGCCGTCGCCATTCGAGCGCGGTGCGATGCCGGGACTGCCGACCTTCGGCGCGGCGCCGTTCGAAGCGGCCATGTCGGGGCCGGCGAGACGCTTGGCGATGGAGTCCAGCGGCTTGGTGTCGCGCAGGAAGATGCGCAGACCCTTCTGCGTCTTGGCGGCGGCGGCGTCGAGCGGCTCGGCATGCAGCACGCGGGCGCGGACGTCCTCGCCCTGAAGCTCGGCACCGAGCTGCAGCAGCACGGCCGCGCCCGGCTCCAGCACGTCGCGATATTGCGCGAGCCCTTCCGAGAACAGCACGGCCTCGAAATGGCCGGTCGGATCGGACAGGCCCATGATGCCCATCTTGTTGCCGGTCTTGGTGCGCCGCTCCATGCGCGAGACCACGGTGGCGGCGACCTTGCCGGCGGTGGCCCCCGTCTTCACCGCTCGCGAGAACTCGGCCCAGCTCTGCACCCGCAGCCGCTTCAGCACGGTGGCATAATCGTCGAGCGGGTGTCCCGACAGGAAGAAGCCGACGGCGTCGTATTCGCGGCGGAGTTTTTCGGCCGGCAACCACGGCTCGACCTGCGGCAGCATGATGGTCGGCGCGTCCGCCGACATGCCGAACATGTCGTTCTGGCCGATGGTCGCAGCTTCATGCGCCCGCTGGCACGCGGCGAGGATCGCATCCGCACCGGCGAAGACGCGCGCCCGGTTCGGCTCCAGCGCGTCGAAGGCGCCGGCGGCGGCGAGACTTTCGATGATGCGCTTGTTGATCGCGCGCGGCGAGACCCGCGCGGCGAAATCGGCGAGCGAGGTGAACAGGCCGCCTCTGGTGCGCTCCGCGATGATCTGATCGATCGCCTGAATGCCGACGCCCTTGAGCGCGGCGAGCGCGTAGTAGATCGTGTTCTCGCCGACCTCGAAGGTCGCGCCCGAGCGGTTGATGTTCGGCGGCTCGACCTTGATGCCGAGGCGCTGCGCCTCGGAGCGGAATTCGGAGAGCTTGTCGGTGTTGTTGAGATCGAGCGTCATCGACGCTGCGATGAACTCCACCGGATAATGCGCCTTCATATAGGCGGTGTGATAGGACACCAGCGCGTAAGCCGCCGCGTGGCTCTTGTTGAAGCCGTAGTCGGCGAACTTCGCCAACAGCTCGAAGATGGTCTCGGCCTGCCCCTTCGGCACGCCGTTCTTCACCGCGCCCGCGACGAAGATGTCGCGCTGCTTGTCCATCTCGGCGCGGATCTTCTTGCCCATGGCACGGCGAAGCAGATCGGCGTCGCCGAGCGAATAGCCCGACATCACCTGCGCGATCTGCATCACCTGTTCCTGGTAGATGATGACGCCGAAGGTCTCCTTCAGGATGGGCTCCAGCAGGGGGTGCAGATATTCCGGCTCCTCGTCGCCGTGCTTGCGCGCGCAATAGGTCGGGATGTTCGCCATCGGACCCGGGCGATACAGCGCGACCAGCGCGATGATGTCCTCGAAACGGTCGGGGCGCATGTCGATCAGCGCCCGCCGCATGCCCTGACTTTCAACCTGGAACACGCCGACCACGTCGCCGCGCGCCAGCATCTGGTAGCTCTCGGCATCGTCGATCGGCAGCGTGGCGAGATCGACGTGGATGCCGCGCGGCTTGAGCAGCTTGCAGGCGACGTCGAGCACGGTCAGCGTCTTGAGGCCGAGGAAGTCGAACTTCACCAGGCCCGCCGGCTCGACCCATTTCATGTTGAACTGGGTCACCGGCATATCGGATTTGGGATCGCGGTAGAGCGGCACGAGCTCGCTCAAGGGGCGATCGCCAATCACGATGCCGGCGGCATGCGTCGAGGCGTGGCGCGTCAGGCCTTCCAGGCGCTGGGCGATGTCGAAGGCGCGCGCCACAATCGGGTCTTCGTCGCGGAACGCCTGGAGCTTCGGCTCGCTCTCGATCGCCGCAGCCAGCGTCACCGGCGCGGCCGGATTCTGCGGCACCAGCTTGGTCAGCTTGTCGACCTGGCCGTAGGGCATCTGCAGCACGCGGCCGACGTCGCGCAGCACGCCGCGCGCCTGCAGCGTACCGAAGGTGATGATCTGCGCGACCTGGTCGCGGCCGTAGCGCTCCTGGACGTATTTGATCACCTCGCCGCGGCGGTCCTGGCAGAAGTCGATGTCGAAGTCCGGCATCGAGACGCGCTCGGGATTGAGGAAGCGCTCGAACAGCAGGCCGAACTTGATCGGATCGAGGTCGGTGATGGTCAGCGCCCAGGCGACCAGCGAACCGGCGCCGGAGCCGCGGCCCGGCCCGACCGGAATGCCCTGCGACTTCGCCCATTTGATGAAGTCGGACACGATCAGGAAGTAGCCCGCGTATTTCATGCGGGTGATGACGTCGAGCTCGAAGGCGAGCCGCTTGGCATAGGTCTCTTCCGTCGTGCCCTGCGACAGGCCGTGGACCCGCAGGCGCTTGGCGAGCCCCTCCTCCGCCTGGCGCTTCAATTCGGCCGCCTCCACCGCGGCCGCATCCGAGCTCGACGCGGCGCCGACCGTGAAGAACGGCAATATCGGCTTGCGCGTCAGGGGGCGGAACGAGCAGCGCTCGGCGATCTCCACCGTCGAGCTGAGTGCCTCCGGAATGTCGGCGAACAGCACCGCCATCTCGGCGCGCGTCTTGAAGCGGTGATCCGGCGTGAGCTGCTCGCGCTCGGTCTCGGCGATCAGCCGCCCGCCGGCGATGCACAGCAGCGCATCATGCGCTTCGTAATCGTCGGTCGCCGCGAAATACGGCTCGTTGGTCGCAACCAGCGGCAGCCCCTTGGCGTAGGCGATGTCGATCAAGCCGCCTTCGACGCGCCGCTCCTTTTCGGTGTTGTGGCGCTGCAACTCGATGTAGAGGCGGTCGCCGAACAGGCCGGCCAGACGCTCGCAGCGCGCCGCGGCGAGCTCGCCAAGACCACCGGCGAGCGCCAACGAGATCGGCCCGTCCGGTCCGCCCGTCAGTGCGATCAGCCCCTCGGTTTCGCCCTCGAGCCAGTCGAATTTGATGAACGGAGCATGGCTGTCCGGTGATTCCAGGAACGCGCGCGAGTTCAGCCGCATCAGGCTGCGATAGCCGCGCTCCTGCGCCGCCAGCAACACCACGCGCGACGGCCCGATCGCATTGCGCGCATTGGGATCCTGATCGCCGAAATCGATCGCCAGCTCGCAGCCGACGATCGGCTGAATGCCGGAGCCCGCCATCTTGTCGGAGAACTCCAGCGCACCGAACAGATTGTCGGTATCGGTCAGCGCCAGCGCGGGCTGATGGTCTTTCTTCGCAAGCTCGGCAAGTTTGGCGATCTTGATCGAGCCCTTGAGCAGCGAATAGGCCGAGTGAACGTGAAGGTGAACAAATCCGGCGCTCGGCATGGTCGCGTGACGGCCTCTTGCAGATGGGATAGAGCGGTCGCCGGCGCCCTAGGGCATCATCCACCCGTCCGGCCGACTCGCTTCACAATGGTGGGGTGTCGCGCCGCGAGAGTCCACGCAGGAGCGACCGCTTCGCCCCGTCATCCGGCTTTTCCCCAACATGCCGGAAGCTCAGCGAATCAGAGCTGCGGAATCACCTGCGCCCAGATCGCGATCATCCCGACGAACAGCGTGATGGACGCCAGTGCGGCGGCTTCTTCGACGAAAACCCTGAACATGGCCTGCTCCCTTGTTGGAACGTATGAAGAACATTGTTCTCAGTTTGTTCTAAGGAGTCAAGTGATCCGGGACGTCCCCAGGCTGGATGGTTAACTCGTTGAATGCAAATAACAAAAAGCCCCGGCCGAAGCCGGGGCTTTCGTCAGCCGCTCGCGTGGAGCGTTCTGTCTTAGTAGCGAGCCACCATCGGGCCGCCGAACTTGTAGTTCAGGCGGACGAGGCCCATGTCGACGTCCTGACGGATGCGCTCGGTGCCGGCGAAACCGGCGAAGGTGACGTCCTTGTCGGACAGGAAGATGTGGTTGTACTCGACGCCAACCGACCAGTTCGGCGCAAAGCCGTACTCGAGACCGGCACCGACCGTGCCGCCCCAGCGGGTGTTGCTGGTCGACGCGAGCAATCCGCCGCCGAGGTTAAAGATCTCGTACTTGTCGCTGACCACGGCCGCACCGCCCTTCACATAGATGAGGACGTTGTTCCAGGCATAACCGACCTGGCCGGTGATGAGGCCGAACGCATCCATCTTCGTGCGGTTGCGGGTGGCGAACAGCGCGCTGAGATTATCGCCGGAGAAGTCGGCCCAGTTGCCCTGGCCTTCCACGCCGAACACCCACTGGCCCGACTGCCAGCGATAGCCGATCTGGCCACCAACCGTGCCGCCGGTCGCATCGTGCGAACCTTCACGACCGACGCCCACGAAGTCCCAGGTCACGTGCGACGAACCGCCACCACCGTTGATGCCGATGTAGAAGCCGCTCCAGTCGTAAACAGCAGCGATCGCCGCCGGCGGAGCTTTGGTGTACGGCCGCGCCGCGAGGTCAGCAGCCAGTGCCGGCGCGGCCGCGCTGAGCGCGACGAGGCTGACAGCAGCAAGCAACAAACTCTTCTTCATTTGATTCCCGTTCCAGTTTCTTCAAAGGCCCCCGGGCCGTGACCGTCGTCATAACAGCGATCGACGGAATTGCTGTAACCGCTACGCAACAGTTCGATCGAAAGGACCTTGCTCATTAACGAATGTTTACCGTCACGTGCACGGAAACCCTTTGAAACCAGGGTTTTCACGAGTTCCAATGTCGACTACACGACATACACCGCATGCGTGCGTAACGACGTCGCGCGCACGTTCGCGTGATTGGAGAATCGAAATGCGCAGTCGAGTTCCTCACCCCATTGTCGCCACACTTTCGCTCGCATTGATCACATTTGCACTCGCATCAATTGCAAGCACGCCCGCACGCGCATTCGGCAAGAACCATCCGTTCTGCCTCACTGGTGATGAATGGCCGGGACTGAGCAATTGCAGGTTCGACACCTACCCGCAGTGTCAGGCGAGCGCGTCCGGTCGCGCGCTGACCTGCATCGCCAATCCGTATTTCGTCGGACAAAGCGACGACCCATACGCGTATCAAAATCGCCCGCGCGCGCAGACGCCGGGCTATTTCCTGCCGCGCTGAGATGCGACGCGCCGTACTGATGCTCGCCCTCACCGGCATGCTCCCGGCAAGCGGGTCTGCGCACGCGCAGACCTATGATCCGAGCTATCCGGTCTGCATGCAGATCTACGGCCCCGTCGGCTATTTCGACTGCCGCTACGGCTCACTTGCGCAGTGCCGATATCTCGCCGTTGGGCGCTCAGCGAGTTGCGTCGTGAACCCGTACTTCTCAAAGAAGAAACCAACGCCCTCTCGCCGCGAGCGCACGGCCGCTGACACCGGATGATCGGAACAGTTCGGCTGCAGCCAGGCATCCTGTGGCGTAGCGGCTGCGTCTCCTCAGCTTTGCCAGGGCGTGTTGCGGATGCGCGTGCATGCGTTCGGTTTGCGGAAGCTCGGATCGTGATCCTCGATGTAATCGAAATTGACGGTGCCGAACGTCGTCTGCGGCTTCTTCAGCGCCGAGCAGGTCTGCACCTTCAAGAACTCGTTCTTGAAATCGCCGCGCGGAAACGCGGATATTACCTCGTCGCGCTGCTCCGGCGTGTACTCGTCAAATCCAACGCCCACGACATCCACCAGGACGCCTGCGTTTGTGAGCGCGATCTCCGGTTTCATATATTGCGGAATGCCGGGCGTGGTGTGCAGCGCGATTGCTTCCCACACCAGGTCGGCCTGCGGCTCGGCAATGCCGCGCGCCCGCAGAAAGTCGCGCGCGGCGTCGGCACCGTCGACCTCAAACCGCTTGGTCTCGGTGTGGTAGTGATCGACCAGGCCGAGATCGTGAAACACCGCCGCGACATAGAGCAGCTCGGAATCGAACTTCAGCTTCTGACGCAGTCCCTTGATCGCGCCGAACACGTAGACGCGAACCGAATGGTTGAACAACATCTCGTCCTCGTAACTGCGCACCAGCTCGGCGGCCTCGCGCGCCAATTGGCTGTCGGGAATCTTGACGCCGGAAATCACGCTCGTCATCTTCAGGCTCCTGCTTTCTGTTTCGGCTGATGCCCTTCGCGGTCAGGCTGCATGCTCGAGCGCAGCCTGTGGCGACTTTCGGAAGCTGATCGACATGCGATTGTACGCATTCATCAGGCTGATCGCGATCGTGAGATCGACCAGCTCGCGCTCGCTGAAGACCTTGCGGGCGGCTTGATAGGCTACATCCGGAACGTTGGTCTCGGCGACACGGGTAACCGTCTCGGCCCACGCAAGGGCGGCGCGCTCGCGCGCGTCGAAGAGATTGCCGGCCTCGGCCCATGCCTGGACCAGCGCGAGCTTTTCGATCTTCACGCCGCTCTTCAGCAAGTCGCGCGTGTGCATGTCGAGGCAATAGGCGCAGTTGTTGATCTGCGACACGCGGAGATAGACCAGGGCGACCAGCGTCGCGGGAAGGCCACTCTGCATGACGTAGCCGTAGACGCCGCCCAGTGCCTTCGCGCCTGATGGTGCGATGTGGTTGTAGTTGAGACGTTCACTCATCTGCTTGCTCCTTGATGATCGGAAGGGATGAACGCTCCCCGTTGCCCCCTTTAGGTGCCCCTGCCATGGTCCATAAAAAAGCACCAAGAACGCACAAAAATCGTGTACCATGCAGGCATGACCAAGCCACTGCGTCTGAAGCTCGATCGATCTGCGAAGACGCCGCTGGCCGAGCAGATCCACAGGGGGATCAGGACCGCCATCGAGAGCGGCGTGCTCGCCGCGGGCGCGCGCCTGCCCTCCTGGCAGGATCTGGCCGCCCAGCTCGGCGTCGCGCGCGGCACCGTACGCGTCGCGTACGAAAAGCTCTCATCCGCCCAACTGATCGTCGCGGCCCGCGCCACTGGAACGCATGTCGCGGACCGGCCGTCCTTGCCGGTGCGGCGGGACAAGGCCCCGGCCCCCGGCTCGTTCATGGAGATGTATCAGGAGCTCACGGCCGGGCCGGCGATCTTCCAGATGGGCGTGCCTGCGCAGGAGGCCCTTCCTGCGACGCTGCTGGCGCGGATGCGCGCGCAGGCGGTGCGCGCCGAGGTGAGCGCGCCGGCGATCTACCCTGACCCACGCGGCGAACTGGCGTTGCGGCGCGAGATCGCGGCCAATCTTGCGTTGGCGCGCGGCATCGAATGCGCGCCCTCCCAGATCATCATTACCGGCGGTTTCAGCGGCGGGCTCGGCCTGGCGCTCCGCGTCCTCGGGCTCGAGCAGAAGAAGGCCTGGTTGGAGGAGCCGGGCTTTCCCTTCACCCGGCGCGGTCTCGGGCTTGCGCGATTATCGATCGCGCCGATCCCGGTTGACGCCGACGGTATCGACGTCGATTACGGCCTGAAGCATGCTCCCGATGCGGCGCTGGTCCTCGTGACACCAGGACAGCAGGCGCCGTTCGGATCGACATTGTCGCTCGCGCGGCGCTCCGCCTGCTCGACTGGGCTGCGCAAAGCAAGGCGTGGGTGATCGAGGATGACTATCTGAGCGAGCTGCAGCTCAGGGGCCGGGCGACGCCGGCGCTGGCATCGCTCGACCGCGCCGGCCGCGTCATTCACATCGGCTCTTTCAGCAAGACCGTGACGCCTGCCCTCCGTCTGGGCTTTGTCGTTGCACCGGCCGCCCTGGCGTCGCGATTTGCCGAAGTTGCGGCGTGCCTCGCGCCGGCGCCTGGACCCGCGGTGCAGCTCGCGATGGCCGATTTCATCAGTGATGGCCATTATCTCCGGCATCTTCGGCGCACGAAGCGGGTCTACGCAGCGCAAGGCGATGCATTGCTGAAATACCTCCGCCCGCGCACTGCAAATGTTGCGATTGCCGGATTGGCGGCGGTCCTGCGGTTGCCGGAGGGAGCGCCCGATCTGGCCATCGCCAGGGAAGCCGCACCGCTTGGGCTGGCGCCCACGCCGCTATCTCTCTGGTATGCGTCGAAGGGATCAGCGCGCCCGGGACTGTTGCTCGGGGTCGCAACGTCTCCGCTCAAGAGGATCGAGGCGTCCTGCGATCGGCTCCTTGAGATCGTCGATCGTCTGGCATGAGCAGGCCGACCTCGGTGGCCTTACCGGCCGGCGTGACGATCAAAGGTCCGTTTCGCGTGGCGATCACGGTGTGCTCGTATTGGACGGTCGGCGTCGCCGGGCGGCTGTCGAGCGTCCACGGATCGTCATCATCCTGCGCCCACTCGGCGCCCATGGAGCGTGTTCAATGCACCTGGATTGAGCTACATGAAACCGGGATTGCGCGGGAGGTAGCTGCCCCAATCTCCGAACTGTCGATTGGACATCAGCAGCATCGGGAAGGTCAAACGCATCCCGTTGTCAATCGCCGCCTTGAGAGCCGGCTCGCTCGCGCCCGGCACGAAGGCCGAAATGGTTGACACATCGCTCCGCGCTGCGAACGACAGCGCAGCCGCAAATGCGGGGCCGACGAGATCTGGCCGGCGGACTGCAAGCGGGCCAATGTGTCCATCCGAGATATAGACATACCCCACGCATTCACGACCGGCGTGAATGGTGAACCCGCTCGTCGTGCTGTCGTTCAGGAGATATCGATGATGCTTCTCTCTGGAAATGCCGAGAGCACTGGCGTCAATGGACGCCAGCTCATCGAACCCGGTCGTCTTGGCGGCGAGAGATTCAAGACGGAGCCGCGGCTCGGCCAACCGCTGCGCCAGGCGGTCACGAGGCACACTGACCATGTAGATCGGAAAGCGCGGGAACAGTCCGTGCCGGATGTAGAGGCCTTGAGACACGTTATTGAACGTGAAGGTGATTAGCGCCTTGATGGATGCTCCGCGCATCTCTGCGTGCGCGAACGTCCGACCGATGAGTTGATCGCCAATGCCGGCGCCCTGGCGATCAGGGGCCACGAACAGCTGCGCCAGAAACCAAAGCCCGCCGCAAACCCAACTCCACGCGAAGCCGACAATTTGTCCGTCGTCATCGGCGACCCATAAACCTTCCGCATCATCGGCGAGCGAGAAGGCCTGAAAACTCGGCGGACGAGAGGATGCCATCTTTCCAAAGCCCCGCCGCTCAGTCAGTTCATTGATGCTGGCGACCACGATCTCGTCGGCTCTCACCAAGTCGTCCATGCGAGCGGGTCGGCACACGATGGCCATTTCTGGAGTCCTTCCCTGGATCAGCGCGGCCCGGCCAACGTCAAGACCGGGGCCGGAGCGTAGCGCCTTGTACGGACATCCTGAACGGGATGAGAACGACGAGATCCTCAGCCGCCAATCAGGCCAGCGGCCGGATGTTCTGGTTCATGCGGAAGAAGTTCGTCGGATCGTACTTCGCCTTGATCCGCTGCAGACGCCGGTAGTTCGGTCCATAGGCGGCAGCGACAGGATCGCCCGTCTCGTCATCATCGAGATAATTGACATAGCGGCCGGAGGCAAAGAAGGGCCGCATGCTTTCGTAGGTCTCGCGCGCCCAGGAGATGCAGCGGCTTGTCTCGCCGGGCTGCGTCCACTGCGCGAGGATCAGGAAGTTGTAGCCCTCCTGCCGATGCGGAAATGCGGTATCCCCCGCAGCGATGCGAACCGCCGCGCCGTGGATGTGTTCGAGCAGGAACTGCCCCATGGGAGTCGGGCAGCGCGCGAAACATTCGATCATGGTCGAAATCGCATCGTCGCTCAGCTCGCTGAGGAAGTTTGATTTCCAATAGTTGAAAGCGCCTTTCGGATAATTGGCGTCGAGCATGCGGTTGAGCTCGCAATAGGGCATCGGCCCGACTGCATCCAGGATTGGTGCCCCGAACTGCTTCAGCGGTCGCATCGCTGCTTCGGCATCCGCCACCGAACCGCAATGGCTGGTGACCAGGGCGGCAACCTCCGTGCCCGATCCGTCGGGCGCATGGGTCAGGGATGCGAACAGCATATGCTCGTCCGTGAGCGAGCGCGTACTGGCCCGGAAGAATTCCAGCACGTCACGGGAGCGCGCGATGGGGTGGATGATCGGACCGCCCGTGATGATCGGCCCGACCCTATGGAGATCATATTCGAGACTGGTGGCGATCCCGAAGTTTCCGCCGCCGCCGCGGACGGCCCAGAACAGATCGGGCTCCTCTTGCTTGCTGGCCCGCAAAACCTTGCCGTCGGCGGTGACGAGCTCGACGGCGCGCAGATTGTCCAGTGCCAGGCCGTACTTGCCCATCAACCAGCCCAGTCCTCCGCCGAGGGTCAAGCCGGCGATGCCGGTGGTCGAGACCACGCCGCCGGTGACCGCAAGGCCGCGGAGTTGCGTTTCGCGATTGAGCTCGCCCCAGGTGACCCCGCCCTGCGCCCATACGGTCTTGCCGACGGCGTCGACCCGGATGCCCTTCATGGGCGAGAGGTCGATCATGATCCCGCCGTCGATGGTTGCGCGCCCTGCCACATTATGACCGCCCCCGCGAACCGCGACTTGAAGACCAAGCTTGGTTGAAAGTGCCACGGCATCCACGACATCGGCGACGCTGCGGCACCTGGCAATCAATGCTGGGCGCTTGTCGACCAGCCCGTTGTGGACCTTTCGCGCCTCCTCGTAGCCCTCGTCCCCTGGCTCGAGGAGCTGTCCTCCGAAGGAGGCGTTGAGATCGGCGGCAGCGCTGGCGACGGATGCGATGGGTGACATGACACGGTCTCCTCAGCTTGACCGCCGTATCCTCAATCGTGGGCTGTCTCGGCGCAAATCCGAAGAATTCAGGTGACGATGAATTGATTTCACCTAGACTGGTGGCATGCACAAGCTGCCGCCGCTGATCGAGCTCCGCGCCTTTGAAGCTGCCGCACGGCATCTGAGCTTCAAGAAGGCGGCGGCAGAACTCGGTGTGACGCCGACGGCGATCAGCCACCAGATCGGGTTGCTCGAGCAGTATTGCGGTCGGGCTCTGTTCCGGCGCAGACCACGGCCTCTTTCGTTGACCGAGGCCGGGGCGCGGCTCTTCCCCGCCATTCGCGGCGGCCTCGAGGGGTTTGCCGCGGCCATTGCGGCCGTCAAGCAGGAACGAGACCAGCAGCCTCTCCGGGTGACGACGACCAACGCTTTCGCCAGCCGCTGGCTCGTGCCCCGCCTGCCCCTGTGGCGGAAGCTGCATCCCGACGTGCCGCTGGAAGTCATCGGCACGGATTCAGTGCTCGATCTGCAGGCCGGAGATGGCGATGTCGCCATTCGCTATGCGACCAGCCGGGCACGGCCGACAGACGGAATCGTCGATGACCTCTTCAGCGATACGTTCTGGCCGGTTTGCAGTCCCAGCTTGCTTGCAACGGAGCGCCTGAAGAGACCGATCGATCTTGCTAACCACGTTCTGATCCACTCCTATTGGTCGCCCGCCGATCGCGAGCCGCCCACGTGGCAGAGATGGCTCGCCGCGGCTCAGCGCAGGTGGCGAGAAGTGCCCCAATTCAAGGACATGCAGCATTTGAGCTTCCGGGAGGAACTGCACGCCATCGAGGCGGTGATCGCCGGACAGGGAGTCGGGATTTTCAGTGACGTGCTCGTGGCACACGACCTCGCAGCTGGGACGCTCGTGAAGGCCTTCAAGTTGAGCTTGCCTGGCTACAGCTTCCATGTGGTCAGTAAGCCAAGCCATCCGCGCGCACGGACCATCCGGGCTTTTTCGCAGTGGTTGCGGTCAGGTCCTTGATCGGCCTCTCAGTACTCCCGAGATGTCCACTCCTGATCAAGCGTTGCGATCCAAACCACCGCAACGTTTCCGCTTGCCGCTCGAAATCAGACGCGCCGGCCACTACGACTCTACGCGCTGCACCCGATGGTCGCAGGCGAGCTACAGATAACGGATGATGTGACTGACGAACCTACTCCGAAACTCCATCGTTTCGCAAAGCGCTCCGGCGAGCGAGGTCCGTCTCCCCTGCCCTGCTCACGAACGCGTGGCCGGTCGCAGCTGCGTCATGGCGACGCCTGATATCGCGAGCAGCCCCCCGACAAGCAACTTCGGCGTCATATGTTCGCCGAGAAACAACACGCTCGATGTCAAGGCGAACACCGGAAGCAGAAGTCCGAATGGCGCGACGCGGCCTATGGAGCAACGGGCAATCAGCCAGAACCAGAGGCCGAACCCGACAATCCCTCCGATGAAGATCGTGTAGGCCAGCGCCAGCCAACCACGGTCATCCGCGGCGACGAGGCTCGTGAGCTGTCCATGTTCAAGGAGCAACGACATCACCAGAACCTGAGGCACCGCAAGCAGCGACGACCACCCCATCAACATCAGCGGTTCAAAAGGGCCATAGCGTTTGATCAAGACATTGGACACCGCAAACGCGAACGCGGCTCCGACCACAAGCAGCAGCGGAAGGGTATTTGCGGACAAGCCGGGTCCCGCGGCCAGCACCGCCACACCGGCGAATGCGATCACGACGCCGGCGGATGTGGCGAGCGACGGCTTTTCCGACAGCAGCGGCCAGGCCAACAGGACGGTGAAAGGCGGGGCGAGTTGGTATGCGACGGCCGACAGGCTTCCCGAGCCGAGCCCAAGGCCAACATAGAAGAGACCGAAATTCAGTCCGCCCAGGAAAAGCGAAATGGCTGCGACGGGACCGAACTGTTGTCGCGCAGGCTGCCCAACGAATGGAACAAGCAGCAGCGCGATGGCCAGAAAGCGCAGCGCGAGGAAGAAGAGCGGCGGAAACTCCGTCACGCCGACCTTGATGACCACGAACTGATAGCCCCAGAGCAACGGAACGGCCACGGCGCAGACGATCTGGATGGCCGACATGGCGCCGTTCTTTTCAAGACTACTCGGTCCAGATATAGGCCTGCGAGCAGCGGAAACGTCCATGGTCTGCCTACCTGATAAAGCGATCGAGCAAAGCGTCGACGGTGGCTTGCGAAATCATCCGTGCCGGAGCCGTTTTACCGACCACCCGCATGCCCTCGACGAAACAGACGATAATGCGGGCGGCACTCGCAGGCTCGACGCCATCGGCCAATCTGCCCGCTGCCTTCGCACGGGACAGGGCATCGACCAAGCGAGCCTCCATGGCTCTGAAAAAGCTCCCGATGCGACGGTCGACCTCGGCATCACGGCCGGCCAGTTCCATGGCTGTGGCGACCAGCAGGCATCCGCGCCGGCCATTGGCCCCGCTGTTGCGCTCGACGTAACCGGCGAAATAGGCCCGCAAGCCGTCGACCGGCTCTCTCTCAGGGGCAAATTCGACGTCCATGCGATCGATGGCATCGGCAATGTAACGATCAAGTGCACGCAGAAAGAGCGAATGCTTGTCGCCGAAGGCGGCGTAAAGGCTGCCGCGCGAGAGCTTGGTCGCTCGAAGAAGGTCCGGGAGCGCCGTGGCGTGATAGCCGCGCGACCAGAACACATTCATCGCGCGTTCGACAGCAGCTTCGGTGTCGAACGTTCGGGGACGGCCACGGGGAATCTGCACGGGAGACTGGCTGCGCATATGTAGATATATAGACCGAATGGTCTTAAATTGGCAAGAGCCCCTTTCGCCGCGGGCGGTACGGCTCCGCGTTCAAATGCTGACGCGAGTTCCCGCGCGCGATCACACCGGCGTATAGATCACGAGCCTCAGCGCGGCGTCGTCGTTGGCCTGAAAACTCGTGTGCTCGAAATGCAGCACGCCCTTGGTCGGATGGGTGATGGTCTTGCGGCCCGACAAGGTGCCGTGCACCTCGTGGGCGCCCCACCATTTGACGAATTCGGGACTACCTTCGCGCAAGCGCGTCAGCAATTCCGCAAAGGCGGGATCGCCGGCCCAGACATCGTGGGTGGCGCGAAACATCGCGACCATGCGCCTTGCGACATCGGCCCAGCCCGCGCCGTAGGATTTTCGCGTCTGCTTGTTGGTCATCATCAACAGCAGCGTGTTGCGATCGTCCTCCGGCAGCCGGCCGAATGCAAAGATCTCTTCTGCGGCTTCATTCCAGGCCAGCACGTCCCAGCGCCGTCCGGTGATGTAGGCCGGATGCGGCAGGCTCTCGACCAGGCGCAGAATGGGCGGCGGCACCACCTCGCGGGTGAACGGACGCCTGTCGCCGTCGCGCGCGAGATCCTTGAGGTGCGCATGCTCGGTCTTGCTGAGCCGCAGCGCGCGGGCCAGCGCATCGATGGTGGTGACCGACGGGCTGACGGTACGGCCCTGTTCGAGGCGGATGTACCAGTCGACCCCAATGCCGGCGAGCTGCGCGACCTCCTCGCGCCGCAGGCCTGTAGTGCGCCGGCGGCGCCCCGCCGGAAGGCCCACGGTCTTCGGCGACAGCTTTTCGCGGCGGGACCTGAGGAAATCGCCGAATTCGACGCGGCGTGGGTCGGCCATCGATGTCGCTCCCGCAATGGAGGGCCCTGGGAATACTAGGATAATACCAGGCCTTCCTGGCCTCTCCAAGGCGGTGCATATCGGCTTCACCCGACTTTGAGGTGAACATCATGAAAGCTGCCGTGCTCAAATCCTTCGGCTCGCCATTGGTGATCGAAGATGTCCCCGAACCGGTGCTCGGCACCGGCGAGGTCATCGTCGATGTCGTCGCCACGCGCGTGCTCTCCTACATGAACGAGGTCTTCAGCGGGGAGCGCAATTACGCACTCGACTTGCCGGTCATCCCGGGCCCCGGCGGCATTGGCCGGGTGCGCGCGATCGGCCCGGACGCGACCAAGCTGGCGACCGGCGACTGGGTGTTCTGTGATCCGACGGTGCGCTCGCGCGATGACGCCGTTGCGCCCGATATCGCCCTGCAAGGGCTGACGGCCGCCGGGCCCGGTGGCATGTCTCTGCAAAAGCACTTTCGCCACGGCTCCTTCGCCGAGCAGATGCGCCTGCCGACCGAGAACGTCAAACGGCTCGGCGCGATCACGCCTGAGGAGGCGACGCGTTGGTGCGCACTGGGCACGCTGCTGGTGCCCTATGGCGGCTTCCTCGCTGCGAACCTTCGTCCTGGCGAGACCGTGCTGGTGAACGGCGCCACCGGCAATTTCGGCAGCGCGGCCGTCTCGGTCGCGCTCGCGATGGGCGCCGCCTGCGTGGTCACGCCTGGCCGCAACGAAAAGATCCTCGCCGACCTGGTCCGCCGCTTCGGCAGCCGCGTGAAGCCGGTCAGGCTCACCGGCAATGAGGACGACGACCGCGAGCGCATGAAGCGCGCTGCATCAGGCCCGATCGACTGCGTGTTCGACATCATGCCGCCCTCGGTGAGCCCGACCGTCGTGCGGGCCGCGGTCATGACGGTGCGCGCATATGGCCGCGTCGTGCTGATGGGCGGCGTCGGCATGGCGGGCGGCGCCGGCCTCGAGCTGCCCTACCCCTGGATCATGCGCAACTGCATCAGCATCCACGGCGTCTGGATGTATCCGCCGGATGCGGCGAGCCGCCTGATCGCGCTGGTGCGCGCCGGGCTGCTGCGGCTCGACGAGTACGAGACCACCGCCTTCGACCTCGAGCATGCCAACGAGGCGGTAGCGCATGCCGCGGCGAATGGCGGACCGTTCAAATTGACCGTGATCAGGCCTTGAGCCCTGAGGCGGCGGCAGAGCGCCGTCGCCGTTTTTTCGTCAGTCCCGTCAAGCACTTGGCTACTGTGCATGGGGTTGTTTTCGCAGTTTTGAGTTCGACTCGAGCAGCGCGGCGTCGGGAACTCACCGCTCCCTTGGGAGAGGTCGGCGCGTTCGTCCCGCGCGCCGGGTGAGGGTTTACGGTCTTTCGTTGGGCAGTCCCCCTCATCCGATTGGCTGACGCAAATCGACCTCTCCCCGCTGGGGAGAGGTGAACCGAGCCTGCGGCTGACTTGCTTAATCGAGCTCGACCACTTTGCCGTGCGACAGCGAGACGCGCCGGTCCATGCGGCCGGCGAGCTCCATGTTGTGGGTCGCGATCAGCATCGACACCTGGGTCGCCTTGACCAGCTGCATCAGGGCCTGGAACACGTGCTCGGCCGTACCTGGGTCGAGATTGCCGGTCGGCTCGTCCGCAAACAACACGCGTGGCGCGTTGGCGACCGCACGTGCGATCGCGACACGCTGCTGCTCGCCGCCGGACAGCTCGGCCGGGCGATGGGTGATGCGATCGCCAAGGCCGAGATAGCCCAGGATCTCCTTGGCGCGCTTGACGCTCTCGGACTTCTTCAGGCCGCGGATCATCTGCGGCAGCATCACATTCTCGAGCGCCGAGAACTCCGGCAACAGCCGGTGCGACTGGTAGACGAAGCCGATATCGGTGCGGCGGAGCTGCGTGCGCTCGATGTCGGGCAGCTGCGAGGTCGGCGCGCCCGAGACATAGACCTCGCCGGAGTCGGGCGCTTCCAACAGCCCCGCGATGTGCAGCAGCGTCGACTTGCCGGAGCCCGAGGGCGCCACCAGCGCGACCGACTGGCCGGCCCACAGCGCCAGCTTGGCACCGTCGAGGATCGTTAGCGGCACCTCACCCTGCAAGTACTGCCGCTTGATCTCATGGAGATAAATGACCGGTACATCCTCGGCCCCCTGCTGCTGCTCCATCAGCCCCTCACTCATACCGGAGCGCTTCGACGGGATCGAGCCGCGCGGCGCGCCACGACGGATAGAGCGTCGCCAGGAACGACAGCGTCAGCGCCATGACGACAACCGCCGTAGTCTCGCCGATGTCGATCTCTGCGGGCAATTTCGACAGGAAGTAGAGTTCCGGCGAGAACAGCTCGGTGCTGGTCAGCCAGGACAGGAATTGCCTGATCGATTCGATGTTGAGACAGATCACGAGGCCAACGCAGAAGCCGACCAGCGTGCCGACCACGCCGATCGAAGCGCCCGTGATCAGGAAGATCCGCATGATCGATCCTTGCGAGGCGCCCATCGTGCGCAGGATCGCGATATCGCTGCCCTTGTCCTTCACCAGCATGATCAGGCCCGACACGATGTTCAGCGCCGCGACCAGCACGATCATGGTCAGGATCAGGAACATGACGTTGCGCTCGACCTGGAGCGCATTGAAGAAGGTCGAGTTGCGCTGCCGCCAATCGACCAGGAACACCGGCCGGCCCGCAGCCTCCGTCACCGCTTTGCGGAAGGCGTCGATCTTGTCGGGATTGGTGGTGAACACCTCGATGGAGGTCACGTCGTTGCTGCGGTTGAAATAGGCCTGCGCCTCGGCCAGCGGCATGAACACGAAGCCGAGATCGTATTCGGACATGCCGATCTCGAACACGGCGACGATCTTGTACGGCTTGATCCGCGGCGTCGTGCCCATCGGCGTCACCGCGCCCTTCGGCGCCACCAGCGTGATGCTGTCGCCGGCATGCAGCGATAGCTGGTCGGCGAGGCGGCGGCCGATCGCGACGCCCTGCCCGTCGTCGAAGCCTTCGAGCGAGCCCTGCTTGATGTTCTTGGCGATCGAGGTGAGGTTGTTGAGATCGTCGGACCGGATGCCTCGCACCAGAACGCCCGAGGCGTTCCATGGCGATGACGCCAGCGCCTGACCATCCACGACGGGGGCCGCGAGGCGGATGCCCTCGACCTGACTGATGCGCTCGGCGACGTCCTTCCAGTCGGTCAGCGGCGATTCCAGCGGCTGAACGAGGATGTGGCCGTTGAGCCCCAGGATCTTGTCCAGCAGCTCTTTGCGGAAGCCGTTCATCACGGCCATGACGATGATCAGCGTCGCGACGCCCAGCATGATGCCGAGAAAGGAGAACCCGGCGATGACCGAGATGAATCCCTCCTTGCGGCGCGCCCGCAGATAGCGCGCCGACAGCATCCACTCGAATGGCGCAAAAGGCGCGGTTTGCACGGTCTCGGTCATGGTCTCATCCATCGCTCGATAATCCCATGATTCGGGGTCAATTGTGGCCGGATTGGCGGCCGCGATATCGGGCGATGAACAATATTCAGCCGACCAGCCGGGCGACCGCGTCCGCCGGCGACATGGTCTCGCGGGCACCATCGCTGCGCCGCTTGATCTCGACCTTGCCGTCGGCGAGGCCCTTCGGCCCGATCATGATCTGCCAGGGGATTCCGATCAGGTCCGCGGCGGCGAACTTGGCGCCCGCGCGCTGGTCGGTGTCGTCGTAGAGCACGTCGACGCCCTTGGCCGTGAGCTCGGCATAAAGCTTCTCGCAGGCCGCATCGACGGCCGCATCGCCCTGCTTGAGGTTGAGGATCGACGCGCGGAACGGTGCCACCGCCTCCGGCCATTTGATGCCGGCATCGTCGTGGCAGGCCTCGATGATGGCACCGACCAGGCGCGAGACGCCGACACCATAGGAGCCGCCGTGGATCGGCACGTCGACGCCGTCCGGGCCCGCCACCAGCGCCTTCATCGGCTCGGAGTATTTCGTGCCGAAATAGAAGATCTGACCGACCTCGATGCCGCGGGTGTTGACCCGTTTATCCACCGGCACTTCCCGCTCGAAGCGCGCGGCGTCGTGGACGTCCTCAGTCGCCGCATAGAGCGAGGTCCACTGCTTGATGATCGGCGTCAGATCGCGGTCATAATCGACGTCTTCGCCCGGCACCGGCAGGTCCAGCACGTCGCGATTGATGAAGACGCCGGATTCACCTGTCTCTGCCAGCACAATGAACTCGTGGCTGAGATCCCCCCCGATCGGTCCGGTCTCGGCGCGCATCGGAATCGCCTTCAGTCCCATCCGCGCGAAGGTGCGCAAATAGGCGACGAACATCTTGTTGTAGGCGACGCGTGCCGCGGCCTCGTTGAGGTCGAAGGAATAGGCGTCCTTCATCAGGAACTCGCGGCCGCGCATCACGCCGAAGCGCGGGCGCTGCTCGTCGCGGAATTTCCATTGGATATGATAGAGATTCAGCGGCAGGTTCTTGTAGGACTTCACATAGGCGCGGAAGATCTCGGTGATCATTTCCTCATTGGTCGGCCCGTACAGCAGCTCGCGCTTGTGCCGGTCGGCAATGCGCAGCATCTCCGGTCCATAGGCATCATAGCGACCGCTCTCGCGCCAGAGGTCGGCGAGCTGGAGTGTCGGCATCAAAACCTCGATCGCGCCGGACCGGTCCTGCTCCTCGCGCACGATCTGCTCGATCTTCTTGAGCACGCGGAAGCCGAGCGGCAGCCAGGCATAGATGCCGGCGGCCTCCTGCCGGATCATGCCGGCGCGCAGCATCAGGCGATGCGAGACGATCTCCGCCTCTTTCGGATTTTCCTTCAGAATGGGCAGAAAGAAACGCGACAACCGCATGGTAATACTCTGGGAATCAGTGATCGGCTGCAGTGAAACCGGATTGGGAGCAAAAACACAAGACCGGGAATGAGGAAAAGCCGCTAACGCGGCGAAATTCCTTGTCATTTTTCCGTCGACTTCAGGTTCAGCTCGAAGTTCAGCATGCGCCGCAAACTCGGCAAGCTTAGGGCGGCGCCAGCTCGAGCTCGTCCTCCAGCGTGATCTTCTCGAAATCAGTCACAAGCGCATCGATCCGCACGCGCCAGCGTCCGGCGAAAGGAAGCTCTACCTTGCGGACATGCCAGTAGTGGTCCGGCCCGAGCGAGGCACCCTGCTCCATCGGCTCGATGCCGCGCTCGGGCAGGCTCAGAGTGAGTGTCACCTCCTTGGCCTCCAGCAGCGTGCCCCCGCCGGTCATGAGCTGGAGCACGAAATCGTCGATCCCCGCCTTGCCGGGCGAGACCAGCACCTGGAACATCGCCTTGTCGGTATGGATGTGGATCGCCAAGGGCGTCTCGGGAACAAGGGTCCGAGGCGGCGGCGTGAAGCGCCAGCCGGCGACGAGGGCGAAGATGGCAACAGCGATCGCGCCTTCGAACACGATCGAGCGCTTGAGGGCGGCTGCGCGCCCTCTCTCCAGCGCCGGGGTGAAACAGAAGCGGTTGAGCGCTGCGAGTGTGACCAGCAGGAGCACCAGTGCGAGCTTGGCGAGAAGAACGAGACCGTACCAGGTCTCGATCAGCGCCGCGGGCTTTTCGAGCTGGACGATCGCGAGCGCAAGGCCGCTCAATGCGAGGAGGCCGACCATCGGCACGGCGATCCGGGAGAAGCGGTTCACGATCGGCAAGGCCTTGTCCGGCGACATCGACACAAGCGCTGCGAGCGGCGCCAGCGCGCCGATCCAGAACGCGACGCCGACGCCGTGGAGGAAGATCGCCGGACGCATCAACATTTCCGGCGGCGCGGTTGCGGCGTGTCCGGTCATCGCGAGCGACAAGCCGACGCCGATGAATGCGAGGATCGCAAGTGAGCGCGCATAACCGGCGTTGCGCAGGGCCATCAATGCAAACAGCATCGCGGCGATCGCCACCAGCATGGCCGGACCCGCGCTGGTCGCGAACGCGACCTTCCAGGGAGCAGTCGTCGCAACCGCCGGGAGCGGCAATCCGAGCAGATCGAGGCCCAGCGCACCGAGTGAAATGACGGCGCTCGGCACACCAATGGCGAGCGCGACGCCCGGCGCGACCATGCCCGTGAGCGACCGCGCCATCCATTGCACAAAGAGCGCGCCGCCGACGCCGACGAAAAGCCCGAGATAGAGGCCGATCCGCGTCAGCCAGATCAGAACCTTCAGGCCGGCATCCGCGCTCGCGGGCGGCTGCGTCGCCGTCGGCGTACCGATCGAGAAGATCACGGAGCCCGCGACCGGATGACCGTCCTGCGAAATGACGCGATAGCTGACCACCGCCGTGCCCTGCGGCAGGTCCGGCGGCATCGCGATCGAGATCGCCTCACCCGATGCGCTGACGCGCGCATCGTCCCGCGCCCTGCCCGCGCCGTCGATCAGCCGGATTGCACCTGGCGTAACCGTTTCGTTGAAACGCAGCTCCAGGGCCTTTGGTGCGCTCGCAAGAATGCTGCCGCTTGCGGGCGTCACCGAGATCAGCGCCGCATGGGCCGATGCGCCGGTCGCAAAACCGGCAACGAGGAGCAGCGTCGTGAGCGCGGCGAGCAGGCGCATCAGGGTTTTGGCATGAGCTTCACACCCGGGGCCGGCGACTTGCTCTCATGCGAATGCGCTGCGCCCTCCGCTGGGATTTCGATCCAGCGGCTAATGCCGGATTCGCATTCCTGCACGACGGGGAAATACAGGATCGTGTTCGGCTTGAGCACGTCGGTCAGCATCGTCTGCATGACGAACTCGTCATAGTACCTGTCCGGCAGCTTCCCGCCGGACCATGTCACCTCCTTGACGCCGGAGGAGAGCTTGCTGCCGTGAAAATCGTACTCGCTGGCATATTTGCCCTCGAGCACATCGACAGTCCAGCCAGCCTTCGGCATCGGCTTCACCGCGATCACCCCTTCCGGGATCTGCACGCGGAGCTTCACGGTGGGCGAGCCCGCGCAGCCATGCGGCACGGCGAATACGGCCTTGTAGTACGAGCCGACGGCCGCCTGCTTCGTCTCGAGCGTGACGTGCGCCGCCGCCGGCGATGCGGCGAGCGTGGCAGCGAGGATCAGACAGGATCTCTTCGACATGTTCGGCCTCTTCGAGAAGATCACTTGATCAGGATCGGCGATTCAACGTTGACATGATCGGCCTTCGAGATCGATATCCCGAGGCCCAGCATCCAGCGTCCGGGCGTCAATTGCGCGACCTTCGCGTGCCAGCCGTCCTCGCTATCGCGAGACGCCTGCACGGGTGCGAGCTTCCTGCCTGTCTGCGTATGCACCAGCGTCACCGACACGGCTTCGGCCGAGAGCGGCGTCTCGTCCGTGGTTTCGAGCTGGATGACGATCTCGACCGGGCCAGCTCGGCCCGGCGATACCGTGACATTGGCCATCGCCTTCTCGGTGTGGAGATGTGTGAAGAAGCTGTCGTCGTCGGTCGCCGCTGCAAGCGGCGTGGCGGCTACCGAGAGCAACGCAACCATCGCGAGCGCAAGGCCCGTAAAATTCCGGCGAGTGGTCATGGGAGACTTGATCCTCTGCATCACATCTTCATTCCGGAATGATCAGGCATCTTCTTCATTTCCATGTGACCGGAATGTCCGCCGTCGCCGGGGGCCTGAGCGCCGACGCCCTGCACGTCGAGGGACACCGCGACCTTGCCGGCCTTTTCGAACTGAAGCGTCACCGGCACTTTGTCGCCCTGCTTGAGCGGGCCTTTCAGCTCCTGGAGCATCAAGTGACTGCCGCCGGGAGCAAGCTTCACGGTCTTGCCGGCGTCGATGACGAGCCCTCTGTCGAGCGGCCGCATCTTCATCACACCATTGTCCATCGCCATCTCGTGGACCTCGGCCTTGCCGGCGATGTCCGCGGAAACGCTGACCAGCCTGTCGGGCGCCGTTCCCTTGTTCTCGATGATCAGATAGCCGCCCGCAACCTTGGCGCCGCCCGGCGTTGCCCGGCTCCAGGCCTGCGAAATGACGAGATCGCCGGCCTTGACGTCGTCGGCCGATGCAACGGCACAACCAGTGAGCAGCAGCGAAATTGTGAGAAGAGCAAGCTTCGTTTTCTTCATGGTGATTCCCTTGTTCATAGTCGTTCGGACTCTCGTGATCGCCTCCCGCAGGGCAGATTCGGCGGCAAGTGACGTGCAAGCCTCACCATCGATACCTCATTCCGACGTACACTGCCCTCCAAGTACCCGGCTCAAACAAGGGCGACGTTGCCGTCGCTCGATCAATGATGCTCGCGCTGGCAATGTAGGTCTTGTTGGTGAGATTGCGCCCCTCGATGTAGCCGGACAGCGGGCCGCCATTATCGAACCCTGCCTTCACGCCGAGCAGCGCGTAGGGCTCCGTCGTCAGCGTGTTCATGCTGTCGACGAAATACGCCTGGGGTACCCATTCGACATTGGGACCGAAGTAGAGACCGGTCGGGTGCTTGTAGAGCAGCTCCGCGCGCAAATAGTGCGCCGGGGCTCCCGGCAATTTGTTGTTTCCAAAGGTCGGATCGTTGTCGAAACGGAAGTCATTGAACGTATAGGCGACGTTGAGCCAGATCTTGTCCGGCGCAGATCCGCTCACGAAGATCTCGCGGAAGATTGCGGCCCCCGCCCCCGCCTCGACGCCCTGATGAATGGAGCGGTCTGCGTTGGTCACATTGCAATTGCCGAAGGCGCTGTAGAGGCATAGGAGCTCGTCGCGAATGTTGGCGCGATAGGCGGCGAGCTCCCACGCATAGTCCGGCCGCCTCATGCGCGTTCCGATTTCGTAGGTGGTCGCGATCTGGGGACGGATGCTGGTGAACGGAATCGTCGGAATGCCGGGACCGTTCGCGCTCTCACCGAAGCTCGGCACCTCGGCGCTCCGCGACACATTGGCGAAGGCCTGCCAGCCTGGATCGATTTGCCACAGCAGCCCGCCCTTGGGTGACCATAGATTGAAGCGCGTTGCCCCTG
The DNA here is from genome assembly GCF_900324035.1 of Bradyrhizobium vignae. Lineage (NCBI taxonomy): Bacteria > Pseudomonadati > Pseudomonadota > Alphaproteobacteria > Hyphomicrobiales > Nitrobacteraceae > Bradyrhizobium > Bradyrhizobium vignae. The sequence goes on along the minus strand of NZ_LS398110.1, from coordinate 3,840,516 downwards.
ATTGATCTCCATCGCTCAGGAAGCGATCCTGCCGATTGCGGGTTGCGTACAGAAACTGCGTGCCGCCGACGACCGCGACGTTCGGAAGGAAGTAGAAGCTGTCCTCGATATAGACGGAGGCATTTTCCGAGCGATCGATCGACGACGACAGCAGTGCGCCCTTTTGCCCGGCGATGTTGGCGAATTGCTGGTTGTCGATGCTGCCGTTCAATACGTTGACACCAGCGACCAGTCTGTTGCGGAAGCCTCCGATCGTGCGCTCGTCTGTGACCTTCACAAAGCCGCCGTAGTCCTTGTAACGGTAGTCCAGCCACTGGAAAATCGGATGCATCAGATGGCGGTCGACCCCGAAAGCGCCAAATTCAACTTTGGTGTCATCGAACCGCACCGCCGTCTTGTTCGCCAGCCTGACGGTCTCGATGTTGCGCTGCTGATCCATTGCAACGTTTGCCGGCGCGGCAGCCTCCGGATTGGTCAGGGCAGACGTCCTAGTCACAGTACCAGGAATCCGTTGCCGCACCTCATTGGCGTTGAGGTAAAACCGCGTCTCAACGTCCGGGGAGAACTGATAGCCGACATTGCCGCTCAAGCGGTTGCTCGACCCGAAGCTGTGATCGCGAAACCCGTCCGCGGACTGCGTCGAAGCGGTCACGAAACCATCCCAAGGCCCGTTCACGCCTCCTGTGTTCGCCTGAAGGCGCTTGAAGCCAAACCCTCCGACATCGAGCGACACGCCATTCGGCAACGCGTCGCGGCCCGTCGGCGTCACGAAATTGATGGCACCTCCGAGCGAGTTCGCGCCGAACTGGAGCGCGTTCCCGCCTTTGTAGACTTCGACGTATTTGTAGGCCGTCGGATCAATCTCCTGGAAATCGCCATAGCCGTCCGCAGTGTTGATCGGAATGCCGTCCATGTAGAGCTGCACGCCGCGCAGATGGAAATTGCGCGACAGGCCCGAGCCGCGAATCGAAAGACGCGTGTCGTCGCCCCATTTGGGCTGGGCGAACACGCCGGGCACGTAGTCCAGAATGTCCTTGATTGTGTTCGAGGGGGTCGAATTGCGGTAGGCGTCGGCCGATACGAGCGCCACACTGCCCGGCGTCTGGTTGATTTCCGCGAGCGCTTGTTGCGCGGTCAGCACGGTCAGGGCGCCTGGAATGCCCGTCCCCTGAGCGCTCGCGGTCGGCTGCGGAGTCGGAGTCGTGCGCAGGTCCCGCGCAACACGCTCAGGCCGCACTGCATCGCGTTTTGGACGCGGCACTGACACGCGCTTTTCAGAAGGCGCTTCAACCGTCACCGGGGGAAGTTCCGGCCGATTCAGCTGCGCCCGCACAGCCTGTGGAAACGCCAGAATGGATGCGGAGGCAAGTAGAATCGCGCGCGCACGCGCGCTCTGCAGAGAACGAAAACAAGGCATGAGCCAATTCCTGATACCGGCGCACCAGCCGGTCTGTTGCAAGATGCCCGTCGCGCGCCAACAAGCGCACCGGGGCAAAGTTCGTCAGTACGTCAGGAAATTCGAGGCGGTGCGCGGGCCTGGCCGCTCGAGCCCTCATGAAGGGCGACGGCGGGGACCTCAGCGGGACGCCACACCACCCGGCCAGCGTCGCGGGCGGGAATGGCGAGCGCAACCTGCGGCGGCGAATCCAGCGAGGCGCCGGCATGCGCCAGGCAGCACAGCGCACAAGCGCCGGCATGCGCGGTCGGCGTGCCCGACTGATCATTCAGACCGCCCTGCTCGCCTACACTGTGGCAGATGACGGCTGCGGACAACGGATCGGACACGGCCTCGCCCGTCGCCCAGCAGGCGGCAATCGGCGCCAGCACCTGCATCACCAGGGCGAGCAGGACCAAGGGCAAGTATTTTTGTAGCCGTGCGCGCATCCGCCGAAACCGTTCGCTCGACCGGCAACTAAACACTGCGGCCGGGGCCGAGTCGAGGTCAGTTCCGCCGCCTTCTTGACCCAGCGCAGCTTTCTCGAAAGCTGTGGTCGGCGTGTGCCACCGCCGTCGGTCCGGCATTTGAGGCAGGGAGACCTGCCCCGCCTGTCCACAAATTTCTTATATTTGTCATATGGTTATATGGCTAAAAGCTCGATCATTTCGTCAGCTGCTCGAATTTTGAACATTCGTTGCTGAAAATGATGACAAGTGAGAAAAGTTGATCTAGCATCCTCTTGCTCAGGCGCTGACCGTGAGGTCGAGGCCTGGTGGTCCAAGTCTCGGGAGGAGCCCCTGGCGCGCAAAACGCAGCGTCGCCCCGTCAATCAAGAGCAAATCTTAGAATCGGGGATAATAGGGTCGACACAATTTTTGAGCGGGGCCAGGGCCCCGCTCTTTTTTTTGCGTGCGTGGCAGATGAACGCTCCTTCCGACCACAGCGACCAGTCATCGTAGTCGAGCATTGCGCGCGGGGCATTGCGCTCGCGCAGGGATCGACGCGCGGGCGATGCTCGACCTCGCGGTGACGCGCAGCGGACACTCCCGGCTGATGCGACGCCTGTCTCGCGGTTGATTGCAGATTGAGTGCCAACAACTCTTGTGAGAGACTTTCGGACATCGGTCGCGCAAGCAATGACGCGCCGACGACAAAATATATGGGAGCGAGCGATGTCCGGGACGAAAGATTTCTCGACGACGAGGCGCGATCTTCTACAGGCGGCCGCGACCGCCGGCGCCGGGGCTGCCCTCTTCGGCAGCCTGGGCATAAACCCCGCACTTGCGGCCGAAGTCGGACGCAGCGAAAAACCGCTGAAGGCGGCCTTCTCCAACGCGGGCCTCCAGGCCACCTGGTGCGCGCAAGGAAAGCAGGCGGCGGAATTCTGGGGCAAGCTGTTCAACGTCGAAGTGACCTGGTTCGACGGCCAGCTCGATGCGGTCAAGCAGCGCGCCGCGATCGACAACATGGCCTCGCAGAAATGGGACTTCGTCGCGATCCAGGCCTTCGGCATCGGCACCCTGACCCAGCCGGTTCAGAAGATGATCGACGCCGGCACGCCCGTGATCGACATGGACACGCTGATCGCGCCGCTCGATCAGATCAACGTCCACTCCTTCCTCGCTCCCGACAACGAGTTCATGGGCGCCTCGGTAACGCAGGCGCTGTGCAACGCGATGGGCGGCAAGGGCAAGATCATCATGACCCAGGGCGCGCTCGGACATACCGGCGCGCAAGGAAGAGCCAAGGGCTTCAACTCCGTCGTGAAGCAATTTCCGAACATCGAGGTGCTCGACACGCAGCCGGCCGACTGGGACGTCTCCAAGACGGCGCGTCTGTGGGAAACGTACCTGACGAAATATCCGCAGATCGACGCGGCGTTCTTCCACAATGACGACATGGCGCTTGCGGCGGCCAACATCATGAAGGCGCGCGGTCGCACCAACATCCTGATCGGCGGCGTCGACGCCATGCCGCCGGCGATCCAGGCGGTGAGCGAAGGCCGCATGTTCGCGACCGTCCGCAATCCCTCCTGCCGCATCCATGGCGGCGCCATCATTGCAGGCGTATCGGCCGTGGTCGGCGGCGAGAAGAGCGGACAGGGAATCCCGAAGAACGTCGTCACCGACGGCCCGGTCGTGACCAAGGCCAACGCCGCCGGGATGCAGTGGATGCAGGATCACTTCCTGATCTGAGTCTCCAGATCTGAACTTTCATGACTGCGGGACAACAGCCTATCCTGGAACTCCAGGGCATCACGAAGAGCTTCGGCGGCGTCGAAGCGCTTCGTGGTGTCGACTTCGCGCTTTATCCCGGCGAGATCCACGGTCTCGTCGGCGAGAACGGCGCCGGAAAAAGCACGCTGATGAAGATCATCGCCGGCGTGCACACCGAGTTCTCCGGCCGCTTCCTGGTCGACGGCCAGGAGATGCATTTCCGCTCGGCGCGGGATGCGCACGCCGCCGGCATCGCCATGGTGCATCAGGAGCTCAGCGTTGCGCCCGACCTCACGGTCGCGGAGAACGTCTTCCTCGGCAACCAGCCGACCAACGCGCTCGGCCTCGTGCAGTGGCGGCGGATGGCGCGCGAGGCGGGCGAGCAGCTCGCCCGCTTCGGCATCGACGTCGACCCGATGGCGCGGCTCGGCGATCTCCCGATCGGACTGCAGCAACTGATCGAGATCGCCCGCGTGCTGTTCTCCGGCGCCCGCATCGTCATCCTGGACGAGCCGACCTCTGCCCTCTCCCCGCCCGAGGTCGAGCGGCTCTTCGCAACGCTCCGGCGGCTGCGCGAGGAAGGCACTGCAATCGTCTTCATCTCGCATTTCATCGAGGACATCCTGCGCGTGTCCGACACGGTGACCGTGTTCCGCAACGGGCGGAAGGTGGCGGAGACCGCGAGCGCTGCGACCAGCAAGGGCGCGCTGATCGAGGCCATGATCGGCCGCGGCGGCGAGGTGCTCGAGCATAGCTACACTGACGATCTGATGCTGCCGCAGCCGAGCGACAGCAAGGTCGTTCTTAGGGTCGACCAGCTATCGCTGTCCCGCAGCCTTCGGGACGTCTCGTTCGAGGCTCGCGCCGGCGAGGTGCTCGGCATCTACGGCTTCATGGGGTGCGGCCAGCAGGAGCTGTCGCGCATCCTGTTCGGCAAGCTGAGGCCGGACAGCGGCACGCTCGCCGTCGAGGGCGCGCCAACGACCTTCGCCAGCACGGCGGCGGCGCGGCGCGCCGGCGTGGCGCTGGTGCCGGAGAGCCGGCGCGACATGCTGTTTCACCAGGAGCCGGTCTACAAGAACATCTCGATCAGCATTCTCGACCGCATCTCGTCCGTGCTGCTCAAGCCGGCGCAGGAGCGCGACATCGCCAAGCGCCAGGTCGATCAGCTGCAGATCCGGCCGCCCGTGGTCGGCCTCGATCTCGGCATGCTCTCGGGCGGCAACCAGCAGAAGGTCGCGCTGGCGAAATGGCTCACCTACCCACCAAAGCTCCTGGTGCTGTGCGAGCCGACCCGCGGCATGGATGTCGGCGCCAAGAACGACGTCATCAACATCGTTCGCGACCTCCGCGCCAGGGGGCTCGCGATCATCGTGCTGTCGACCGAGCCGGAAACGGTGCTGTCGCTGGCCGACCGCATCCTCGTGCTCAAGCGCGGCGCCTTGGTGCGGGAATTCAGGAACGAGCCGGTCAGCAAGGACCGCCTGCTGGAGGCGGCGTGACGGAGACGCACAATGGCGAGCAGTGAGACGGCTTTTGCGGGAGCTCGTCGGGCGCGGGGCCTTGCGCCCTTCCTTCGCTCGCAGATGCGCAACATCGCGCCGTTCCTGACGCTGATCTTCCTCTCCGCCTTCTTCGCCTTCGCCAGCCCCTCCTTCGCGACGCTCGACAATCTCGGCAATATCCTGACGCAGGTGTCGGTCACGGGCATCATCGCCGTCGGCCTCACCTTCGTGATCCTCTGCGCCGAAATCGACCTGTCGATCGCCAGCATCGCCAACGTCACCGGCATTGCGGTCGCCTACTTCACGCTGCAGGAATCCTACGTCAACATCGCCAACATCCCGCTGCCCGGCGCGGTCGCGGTCATCCTGTCGATCCTGCTCTGCGGCCTGCTCGGCCTCGTCAATGCGCTGGGGCTGACCGTGATCGGCATCCCCTCCTTCATCATGACGCTGGCGATGATGCAGATCGCCGCCGGCATCTCCGCGCTCTTGGTGCGCGGCCAGATCGCCTACAAGGTGCCGAGCCTGATCACGACGCTCGGTTCGGGCTCGATCGGCGGCATCCCCTGGATCGTCATCGTCGCCGCCATCATGCTGCTCGGCGGCCATCTGGTGCTGACCTACACGCGCTTCGGCCGCTACGTCTACATGGTCGGCGGCAACCGCGAGGCGGCCGAGTATTCCGGCCTCAACGTCAAGCTCATCCTCGGTGCGGTGATGGTGATCTCGGCGGTGTGCTCCGGTATCGGCGGCATGCTCGGCGTTGCCCATTTCGGCAGTGCCCAGCAGAACGAGTTCGACACCTACCTGCTCGACTCCATCGCCGCCGTCGTCGTCGGCGGCACCAGCCTGTTCGGCGGCCGCGGCGGCATCGGCAACACCATCGTCGGCCTGTTCGTGCTCGGCGTCCTCAACAACGGCCTCGACCACGTCAACATCGACAGCTTCCTGAAAATCCTGATCCGCGGCCTGATCCTTTTGGCCGCGCTGGTCATCAATGTCTACGCGCAGCGCTTGAGGGAAAAAGCGGCGGAGTAGACGGCCGCAAAAACAAAAACTGCGAAAACAACCCCATGCACAGTAGCCGGGGCCAGCGAAATCAATGACTTGCCGGCAGCATCGTTAACTTCCGATTTGGCGAAGTCGATTTGACTCGTCGGGCAAAACAGGGGCATGATGTCATCATCGGCAGCCGGCTTCGAAAGGCCGGTGCATCCCCCGTCGTTGCGAGCAGAACGGCGATCTGGGATCTACCTAAGGCGCGATGAAATGAGGCTCGATCGCGCAAATGGGACAATCCCCAAGAGGAGAAAGCCCTCACCCAGCGCTTTGCGCCGACCTCTCCCGCAAGCGAGAGAGGTTGCACCGAGCCCGTGGCAATCGGCTCGACCTAAAGCCATTCCGCTCTATCGCGGGTCAGCGGGTGCGGTCTAACTCCCAGCCTCGGCATCCGGCGACAACCGCGAAAACCGGAAATTGCAGTGGCTGGCGCCGCCCGCCAGCGTCTGGGTCCGTTCCAGGCGGATGCCTCGCGTGGCGTAGGCGACGAAGTCGAGGCCGCAGATGGTCGGCAGGATCTCCTTGTCGCCATGACGTGCCGCGAGCTTGCAGAAGCCGCAGGCCTTGTAATCGATGCCGAACTCGAAGCTGTCCTGGGGACGCGGCTCAACGAAATCGTAGACGAAATCGTCCGGAAACTCCGCTTGGTGAGCTCTTGTAACGCTTCTTGCCGCCTGCTCGCGCATCAAAGCCTGGTTCTCCCGTGACATGAACTGACGCCCCGCGGCGAGACGCTCGGCTTCGGATGTCGTCAGCAGCTGCGCCTTGTAGGTTTCCCGCTCGATCTCGCCGATCACGGGCACCGGCACGTCGTGGCGACGCAGCACCCGGCTGATGGCCATGAAGCCGGTCAGGCGCATGAAGAAATCACTCATGCGGCTTGCCGCGCCACCGACGTAAGGAATCTGGGTGAGGACGATCTCGAATTCGTCCATCACCTCCTGCCTGATTGCGTCGATATCTGAGAGTTGCGCGCGCTCGCGGAGCATCGCGTCGGCAAGGTCTAGTCGCTCGCGCATGGCGGCTTCCATGGCTTGGCGGTGCGTCTGGTAGAACGGATGGATCTCGGCCATTGGACACCTGATATGATTGGCTCATTTGCAACATCGACGGCGCCGCCTCATTCCGCGGCGATCGCTTCGATCTCCAGCAGCCATTTGCTGTCGACGGTCTCGACGACAACGACGGTCAGTGCCGGCTGGTGCTCCCCGAGCATGGCGCGGCGAATGGCGCGGTTGATCACGAGCTGACTGCGTTCCGTCAGGAACGTCGTGACCTTGACCAGGTGCTCGACGCCGAGACCTGCCGCGGCGAGCACCTCCCTGACGTTGCGCCAGGCCTGCTCGCATTGCGCCTCGAAGCCGTCGGGCACGGTGCCGTCGGACTTTTCAGGCACCTGGCCGCTGATGAACAGCAGGCGGCGATGCTGCTTCAGCTCGAGGCCCATGCTGTAGCCGCCGGCGGGCGGGTGAACCGTTGCGGGATTGTGGCTGACGATGTGAGTGGCGACATGGCGTTTCTCCGGATTTGCGGGTCAAGGCTATCCGGCGGCATCACCCTTGTGCAAAGCATCATTGCTGCGGTTCAGCGCAAGGAAATCTATTGCAAGCCCGCGGCCTATCGGTGTCAAAGTGCCGTTGCGATGACCTACGCCCTTCCCCCGCTCAACGCGCTCCGCGCCTTCGAGGCCGCCGCGCGCCACGCAACCAGCCAATCACCCGGACCCGATCCTTCATTGATCCGTTCGCAGCGATAGCCCGGATGGTGGCTCACCCCGCGGGTGATCAGCACGTCGACCTTCCCCTCGACGAGCTCGTGCAGGCCGGCGGGCTGCAGCACGCGCAAACCGATCTCCGCACCTATCTGCCCGGAATCTCCGAAGGCTTTCGCCACATCGCCGAGGCGACCTCGCAATTGAAGCCGACAGGCGCGGTACTGCTGCAATTGGGGGCCCATGGCAGCTACGACCTGCGCCGCCTCGAGCTTGCGCAGTTTCGCAGCGCACATGCGGAACCGATGATTCATATCTGTTCGATGCCGAAGCCCGTATCAAGACCGGCGATGAAAAGGAGGGCGAAGGACTGAGCGCGGTCGACGGCATCAACCGTATTCGTAACATTCTGCGTCAGCCGAGACAGGTGGTCCGGCTCGTTGGCCTTTCGGGTGTGGGCAAAACCCGGCTTTGTGAAGCGCTGTTCGACGACAAGGTCGGCAATGGAGGGCTTGATCCTTCACTGGCCTACTACACGAATGTAGCCGAAGACCCTAACCCTGCACCCATCGGTCTTGCCTCCGATCTGATTGCGGCGCGCAGGCGTGGTATCCTCGTGATCGACAATTGCCCCTTCGAGCTTCATGGTGAGTTGGCGAAGGTGGCGCGCGAGGCGAACTCGACCATCAGCGTGATCACGGTCGAGTACGATATCCGTGATGATCAACCCGAGGGCACGGATGTCTTCGCACTGGATACGTCCTCTCTTCCCCTTATCGAGAAGCTGGTCGCACGGCGCTATCCTCAGGTCTCACAAATCGACGCAGGAACCATAGCGCAGTTTTCGGGCGGCAACGCGCGCGTGGCACTCGCATTGGCCGCCACAGTTGGGAAAAATGATTCCATCAGTAAGCTCAGCGATGCGGATCTGTTCAAGCGGCTCTTTCAGCAGCGGCATGAACACGACCCCGATTTGCTCTTGATCGCCCAGGCGTGCTCGCTGGTCTACTCCTTCGAAGGTGTCAAAACAGAAGGCGAAGGTGCCGAGCTGCCCATTCTTGCAGGGCTCATCGGCAAGCCCGTATCGGAGGTTTACGCCGCAGTCGCCGAGCTGAAACGACGCGATCTGTTGCAGGAACGCGCGGAATGGTGCGCGGTACTGCCGCACGCAATTGCCAATCGCCTTGCTGCGCTCGCCTTGCAGAACATTCCCGCGGCGACGATTGTGAAGACGCTGGTGACCGATGCGCCTCTGCGCCTTAGGCGCTCGTTCTCGCGAAGGCTTGGATATCTCGACGGCAGCAAGGAGGCCCGTTCTATCGTTCAGGCCTGGCTCGCCCCGGGAGGGATGCTCGCGGACACCCCCAATCTCGGCGAAGACGAACGAACGATGTTGGCAAATGTCGCGCCTGTCATGCCGGATGAGACCCTCGCAGCCATCGAGCAGGCCTTGAAAGACGCCGACGAGCCTACGCTGGCCAAGACCACGCATGTCGTGCGGCTGCTTCGCTCGCTTGCCTATGAGCCGGAACACTTCAAGCGGGCGATCGCTTTGCTGATCAAGATCGCCCTGGCGGCAAAAGGCGATGACGACAGTGGCGCCGTGGGTATCGTGCCGTCGCTGTTCTACATTGTTCTGTCCGGCACGCATGCGCCAATCATCATGCGGCTCAAGATTCTGGAAGGTTTGCTAAAGTCGGACGAGCCCGGGTGTAGAGCGCTGGGGTTGAAATCCCTCGACGCCGTCCTGAAGACCGACCATTTCTCCTCGGCCCATGGCTTTGAATTCGGCGCGCGTTCGCGTGACTACGGCTACTATCCGCCAACAGGCCAGGATGTGCAGGATTGGTTCGACGCAGTGCTGCACCTGATCTCGCCCCTTGCCCTATCCGACGCCCCTGTTGCGCCCGGTGTACGCACTGCCATCGCTCATGAATTCCGGGGCCTCTGGTCCAACGCTGGCCAAGTGGATGCTTTGGAAGCGCTAATGAGGCAAATCGCAAGCAAAGGATTCTGGCGCGAAGGTTGGGTAGCCGTGCGTCAAACGCGAATTTTTGATGGCGAACACATGCCTGCCGAAATACGCGAGCGGCTATTGGCATTAGAGGAATTTCTTCGTCCCAAGGATCTCGTCGACAAGGTGAAGGGCGTGGTCCTGGGATCAGGGCGCAACATCGATCTGGATGATCTCGACGAGGTCGAAAACGACGACTACGAGGACGCGATGGTGCGCATGAATCAGACAGTCGAGAGTCTCGGAAAGGATGTTGCGAACGACGACGAGGCATTCAAAACGCTGCTGCCGGGCCTCGTGCGTGGCGGTTCTCGCGTCCCTCTGTTCGGCGCCGGCCTCGGAAGCACCACAGAGAAGCCCTACGAGATTTGGCAGGCCTTCATGACCGAATTCTCGGTAACGGATAAGCCCGACACAGGGCTGATGGGCGGATTCTTGACGGGTCTGCAAAAGCGGAATGCCTTGTTGGCCGACAAAATGTTGGACGAGGCCGTCGAACACCCATCGGTTGGGGTGTATTTTCCGCACCTTCAAGCGCGGATCATTGTGGATGAGAAAGGCGTCCAGCGCCTGCACCGAGCCCTCGAACTCGGCAAAGCCGACATCACACAATATTTCGCGCTGGGCTATGGCCGCGCGAGCGATGAGATTCCGGGACCGCAGTTCCGAGACGTTCTCCTTGCGATCGCGAGCAAGCCCGGCGGCCTGACGGTCGCGTTGGAAGTCCTGTCAATGCGCCTAGTTTCAAATGGAATCGACAAGAAGGACCCGGTGCCCGAGGTTGCCGAGGCGGGGCGCGTTCTCCTCGATGCTTTTGAATTCCATGCAAAGGATGCTCGGTCGGATCGGGAAGATCGCGAGTTGGGAAGCATCGCAAAGGTATCTCTGGCGGGGGAAGAGGGCATCCCAATCGTCCGGCGCATCATCCGAAAATTGATGATCGCGGTGGGCCGCTACGATATTCACGCGTACACGCAGGATGATCTTGTAACGGGCCTGCTTCGCGTTCATCCGGAGATCGTGCTCGACGAGGCCTTCTCGGGCGACGCCAAGGCGCGGCAAAAAGCCGTGCAGGTCTTTGTCGATTTCCAGCGCTTTCACAAAAACCCGCTGGGCGTCGTGCCGGATGATGTACTTCTAGCGTGGTGCGATGCTGATCCCGCCGTTCGCTATCCTCTCATGGCGGCATCGGTAGGCCTGTTCAAGCGTCCTGCGAACAACGAACCGCATGAGTGGCTTCCCTTGGCATCGAAGTTGCTGAACAAGGCCCCCGATCCTCATGCCGTATTGAATGAGATCGTGCGGCGCTTACGTCCGTGGAGCTGGAGCGGGTCGCTCGCGACGAAGCTGGAAGAACGCTTGAAACTGCTTGAACAGCTTCCGGGCGACCACACACCAGAACTTGCCAATGCTCTCGACAAGGCCAAGGCTGACCTTCAGGAATGGATCACCAAAGAGCGTAGGAACGAAGCCGCGGAGAGCCGGGCACGGGGCGGCCGGTTCGAGGATTAAATTTGCGACTTCCGCTCACTTGACATCGGCTCCCCCGCAATCTCCTCGCTTCGCCAGCACCGCACCGCGTGCCCATCCGCCCGCGTCTCCAGCGACGGCCCCGGCTCATTCCGGCACACCGCCTCCGCATACCGGCAGCGGGGGCTGAAGGCGCAGCCGTTCGGTGGATTGAGCGGGTTGGGCAAGTCGCCGCCTGTCGTCACCAGCGGCGCATGGCGCAAGGGATCGGGGATCGCGGCGATCAGGGCTTGCGTGTAGGGGTGCGCGGGACGTTCGAAGATCTCGCGCCAGTGGCCGTTCTCGACGATGCGGCCGAGATACATCACGGCGACGCGGTCGCTCATGTGCTCGACGACGCCGAGATCATGGCTGATCATGATGTAGGACAGGCCGAGCGTGTCCTTCAATTCCAAGAGCAGATTGATGATCTGGGCTCGGATCGAGACGTCGAGCGCCGAGACCGGCTCGTCGCAGATGACGATCTTCGGATTGAGGATCAGCGCGCGCGCGATGCCGATGCGCTGGCGCTGGCCGCCGGAGAATTCGTGCGGATAGCGATCGGCCTGCTCGGGGCGCAGGCCGACATGTTTCAGCATCGTCGCGACGCGGTCCTCGATCTCGCTTTTCGCGGTCACGCCGTGCACGCGCAGGGGATCTTCGAGCGTGCGACGAACGGTCTGGCGCGGATTGAGCGAGGCGTAGGGATCCTGAAACACCATCTGCACGATGCGGGCCAGCGCCTTTCGATCGCCGGATTGCCTGTTGGTCACGACCTGCCCGTCCAACACGATGCGACCGCGCGTCGGCGTCAGCAGACCGAGGATCGAGAGCGCGACCGTCGACTTGCCGGATCCGGACTCGCCGACGAGGCCGAGGCATTCGCCGCGCTTCAATTCGAGATCGACACCGTCAACCGCACGCAGCAGCCGCCGGCCGCGGCCCAGCAGGCCACCTCCCAGCGGGAAATGAACCGCGAGATCCTCGATGGTGAGAATGAGATCGTCGTCCCGCCTGGCTTCGCCCAGCATGTTCTGCGGCTCATGCATGGTGATGACACCTGACCAAGCCGCCTGCCTCCAGCAAATCCGTCTTGGGCGCGGCTGTCCGACAAATATCGGTCGCCTGCGCACAACGGGGATTGAACCGGCAGCCATCCGGGAAATTCGTGATCGCCGGGACGACGCCCGCGATCTCCTTGAGCCTGCTGCGGCCGAGCGCGGCGCGGCTGCCCAGCCGCGGCAGGGAGTCGACGAGGCCCTGCGTGTAGGGATGGGAGGGCGCGCGGAAGATATCCGCCGAGCTGCGCTCCTCGACGATGCGGCCGGCATACATCACGGCGACGCGGCGGCAGACATTGGCGACGAGGCCGAGATCGTGGCTGATCATCAGGATCGCCGTTCCGCGCTCGGCGCATAGGTTTCGCATCAGCTCGATGATCTCGGCCTGCACGGTAACGTCGAGCGCGGTGGTCGGTTCGTCGGCGATCAGGAGGTCCGGACCGCAGGCGAGTGCGATGGCGATCATCACGCGCTGGCGCATGCCGCCCGAAAGCTGATGCGGGTAATCCTTCACGCGCCGCTCCGGCGCGGGGACGCGCACGCTCGCGAGCGACTCGACCGCCAGCTGGTTGGCTTCCCGCCAGCTCTTGCCCTTGTGCAGCACGAACATCTCGGCGATCTGCCGTCCGACCGGCGAGACCGGGTTCAGCGCCGTCATGGGCTCCTGAAAGATCATGGCGATGCGGTTGCCGCGCAGCTGCCGCTGCCTGGCGGCTGAGAGGTTCTGGATCTCCCGCCCCTCGAACCGGATGGCGCCACCGCCGATCGACAGCGGCGACCGCAGCAGGCCGATCAAGGCGAGCGCCGTGATGCTCTTGCCGCAGCCGGATTCGCCGACAAGGCCGAATGTCTCGCCCCGATCGATCCGGAACGAAATGCCTTCGGCCGCCGCAACGCGCCTCGATCCATCATCGAGATCGATGCGGAGATCCTCGACCTCGATCAGCGGCGCCCCTGTCATGTTCGCCGGCTCCGCGATTGGGGATCGAGGATGTCGCGCAGGCCATCGCCGAGCAGGTTGAGGCCGAGCACGGTCAGGAAGATGGCAAGGCCGGGAAAAACCGAGAGCCACGGCGCCGTCGTGATCTGGTCGCGGGCCTCGGACAACATGCTGCCCCAGCTCGGAAAGGGCGGACGGACGCCGAGCCCCAGGAACGACAATGCGGCTTCGGAGAGAACGGCGCTGCCCATGCCGAGCGTGCCGATCACGACGATCGGCCCTAACATGTTCGGCAAGAGCTGCGTGATCATGATGCGCAGATCGCCATAACCGAGCACGGTTGCGGCCTGAACGTAGCCCTGGTTCCGCAGCGACAGCGCCGATGCGCGTGCGAGCCGGCAGGTGAAGGACCAGTTGGTCAGCCCGAGCGCGATCAAGAGGCTGGTCAGGCCGGGACCGAGCACCGCCATGATGGCGAGCGCAAAGATCAACGAGGGGATCGCGAGCATGAGATTGGTCAGGGCGTTGACGACATCGTCCCACCAGCCGCCAAAATAGCCGGCGCTCAGACCAAGCCCCACGCCGATGACGCTGTTGATGAGCTGCGAGACGATGCCGACCGTCAGCGAGATGCGGGCGCCGTAGACGACGCGGGAATAGATGTCGCGGCCCTGTCCGTCGGTCCCGAACCACCAGGTCCAGCTCGGAGGCTCCTCCGCATTCAAGAGGTTGGCATCCATGACGGGGTCCGTATGCGCCAGCCAGGGCGCGAGCAAGCCCACCAGGATCGCAAGCGCGAATAACGCGCCCCCGATGACGAGATTGGCGCGGAGCTTCATGCGTATCTGATCCTGGGATCGATCACGCCGTAGAGCACATCGATCAAGAGATTGATCGCGAGAAAGAACAGCACCACCACGAGAATGGAACCCTGGACGGCGGGAATGTCGCGCTGCAGGACGCTGTCCACGAGCAGCGAGCCGATCCCCGGCCAGGAGAACAGCTTCTCGACCACGACCGCCTGCCCCATCAGCGCGCCGAACTGCAGGCCCATGGTCGTGAGAATGAGGACGAGCGCATTGCGCATCACGTGCCATTTCACGACCCTGGTTTCGCTCATGCCCTTCGAGCGCGCCGTGCGGACGAAGTCCGCGGTCATGATCTCGAGGACCGCGGCGCGCGTTGTCCGCGCCAGCAGCGCCATCGGCGAGACGCCGAGCGTCACGGCCGGCAGGATCAGATATTTGAGGCCGCCATCGCCATAGCCGAAACTCGGCAGCCAGCCGAGCCTCAACGCGAACAGGTACATCAAGAGCAGTCCGAGCCAGAACTTGGCCAAAGACAGGCCCGATACCGCCAGGACCATCGAGACGGTGTCGACGAGGCTGCCCGGCCGCAACGCCGCGACGAAGCCGAGCGGGACGCCGAGCAGAACCGCAAATGCCATGGAGGCGAAGATCAGCTGCAGCGTCGGCCATGCCCGCTTGGCGATCATGGTCGTCACCGGCTCGCGGGTCCGGAACGACGCCCCCAAATCACCGGTCGCGAGCCTCGCGACATAGGCGCCGAAGCGCATGTAGACGGGCTGGTCGAGGCCGAGCTGCTTCTTCATGCGCAGCTCGACCTGCGGGTCGCTGTCGTCGCTCATGGTCGAGGCGATGCTGCCTGGAACGACACTGAACAGCACGAACACCAGCAGCACGACGGCGAGCACGGTCGGAATGGTCTGCAGCAGGCGACGGATCAGGAACGAGAGCATCGGCACTTTTCCTCGCTCCCTCCATTGTCTGTCACGATGGGGGGAGCGCGCGTGTCACTTCGCGGGCGAGGTCTCGTCGACCCAGAGCTCCTCCACGTTCTGGTGGGTCAGCTCCGTCGGGTTCTGCTGAATTCCGTGGAGCCATGGCTGCACGGCCATGACCGCCTTGTTGTAGTTGAAGAACCAGACCGGCGCCTCGTCGTAGAGCAGTGCATTGGCCTTTTGCAGCAGCTGGGTGCGCTTCGCAGCGTCATCGGCCTGCCCGGCCTCGTCGAGGATCTTGTCGAATTCGGCATTCTTGAAGTTCATGTAGTTGCAGGCCGGTTGCGGCGTCGACGAGTGGAAGCATTTGAGTGCGGCCAGCGGATCCGGGCCGCTCTGCTGGGAATAGATGAAGGCCTGGTAGTCGCCGGTGCGAACCACCTCCGCCAGCACCGCGGTCTCGACCTGCTTGACCTTGGCCTTGATGCCGACCTTGTCCAGCATTGGAATGACGGCCGAGACGATCGGCAGGCCCCAGCTTTCGTTCTGGCTGGTGGTCCATTCGAACTCGAAGCCGGATGCGTAGCCGGCCTCGGTGAGCAGTTGCTTGGCCTTGGCGGGATCATAGGGATACGGCTTCATGGACTTGTCGTAGGCCGGCGAGGTCAGCGGCAGCCAGCTGGTGGCGCGGTAGGCCTTGCCTTTGACCAGCTTGTTGATGATCAAGTCGGTATCGATCGCGTAGTTGATCGCCTGCCGGACGCGTTTGTCGGCAAACGGTTTGAAGGCGGTGTTCATCCCCATGTAGCGCGTGAAGACCTCCGCGACATCGACGATGGTACCCTTGAGGTTGGCGTCGGACTGGTAGGCGACGTACTGCGCCGGTCCCAGCACCGAGGTGTCGATCTCCTTGTTGCGGAAGGCGACATCGCGCGCGGCGGCCTCGGCCATGATCGACACGATGACCTTGTCGGCATAGGGCTTGCCGGGCTTGTAGAAGCGGTCCCAGCGCTCCAGGACGATGCGCGATCCCGGCACGTGCTCGACGAATTTGAAAGGCCCGAGACCGATCGGCTTCTGGATGAAGCTCTCCTTGGCGCCTTCGTCGGCCGGATAGATCGAGGTCAGCGCGGTGAAGAAATAAAAGCCGGGATCGACCTTGTCGGTCAGCTTCATCTCGATGGTGAAGTCGTCGATCTTCTTCAGGCCGGAGATTTCCTTGGCCTGGCCCTTCTCCACCGCGGCCGCGCCCTCGATCACGCGGACAAAGCGAGCGCCGGGATAGGCCTTGCTGCCGTCCATGATGCGGTTATAGGACCAGATGACGTCGTCGGCGGTCATCTTTCGGCCATTGTGGAAGTAGGCATCGTCGCGCAGCTTGAAGGTGTGCACGAGACCTCCGCCCGAGACCACATCCTCCTTGGCGAGTTCCAGGACCGGCTTTCCTTGCGCGGAATCCCAGATGTAGAGCGAGCGGTGCAGCGCCTTGGCGTAGATCTCGTCCTGGGCGCGTTGCGTGGTGTGAATGTCGAGACTTGTGAAGCTCGAGCCATAGGGCGCGGTCATCCGGATGGTTCCGCCCTTGCGCGGCGTCTCGGCCTCCGCCGTAGCAGCGAGCGCCAGCCCCATCCCCGCGACGACCGCAATCATCCTGAACATCATGTGTCCCCCAACAGCGCAGGCGTATTCCGACAAGAGATTTGATCATTCGTCGCCCGTCGAAAGCAAGCTTCGATTTGATGGCAACCGATGCCGGTTTCCGAGGCAGTCCTTCGACCGAGACCCTTCGGGGGACTGGTTGCATGCCCCAAGCCGATTTGACGCGGTGCGTCATTGAACGGCCGGGATCGGTGAACATTTTTCGTGATCAACGCGAACGACGGAGGGACTGGGCGCCGGCTTTATTGACGTTCCCGCGACGATCTCTCACCTCGTCATTGCGAGCGCAGCGAAGCAAATCCAGTCTGGCTCCGCGGAAAGATTCTGGATGCTTCGCTGCGCTCGCAAAACATCGACAGCAATGACGGAGCGTGGGGCGGCTCCGGCTCCTCACCATGCGGCTCTCTCAGCCGGACAGCTCCGGCATCCAGTTCCGCAGTTTCCGCGCGGCGCCCGTCACGTCGGTGACCGTCCGAAATGCCCCCGTCTCCACCATCATCGTGCGCGCCAGCCGCACGGCGCGTGCCTCGGTGGTCGCCCGCATGCGCAAGTCCTCGATCAGCTCGAAATCGATGTTGTGGGCGAGGCCGAAGATGCGGCGGATGATCTTGGCAGCGGCGAAGCCGACCGTATCGGCGAACAGGCGCTGCATGTAGGCCTGCCGCTCGGCCTCCAGGCGCGCCGTGCCCTTCTCGCCGCCGAAGAGTGACACCGGATAGGCGTCACCGGCCGCGCTGCCGCGCCAGAGATCGAGGAATTTGCCGGCGAACCCGGTCCACACGTTTTCGACCGTCTCCAACACCCAGGCCTCGAATGCGGCCCGGTCGCCCGGCGCGCCCTCGTGGCCGGCGGAGGCGAAATAGGCCATCAAGAGGTTGGCAAGCACGGCGCCCGCGTCGAACCCCATCGGACCGTAGAATGCGAATTCAGGGTCGATCACCCGCGTCTGGCTGTCCGTGACCATGATCGAGCCCGTGTGGAGGTCGCCATGGATCAGCGCCTCGGGGCTCGCCATGAATTTCAACTTCAGCCGGGAGATCGCGATGTGCAGGTCCATGTCGTCGCGCAGATCGGCGGCGACGCCGTCGAGATATGGCACCGTCCAACGGTTCTGTTCGGCGATGCGGTAGGGATCGGTGAAGATCAGATCCTCCGTGATCTTGCAGAGTGCGTGGTTGCCGGCGAAGGCGGCTATGCCCTGCTTCTTCTCCGCCGCGGAGAGCGCGAGGTCGGAGGTGAAGAACAAGGTGCGCGCCATGAAGGTGGTGATGTCGTCCGCGAAGCGCGGATATTTGGTTCCCGCGACCAGGCCCTTGCGCATGATGATGTGGGGCTCGAGCAGCTCCATCACCGTCAGCGCCAGCTTTTCGTTGTGATGCAGCAGGGCCGGCACCAGGCCGGGTGCGAGCTCGGCCTGCCGTGACAGAGCGAGATATTCGTAATGGGCCCGCGACAGCGGCAGCGGCCAACTCTCGCCGACGAGGCGAACGTAAGGCAGCGCCTGCTTCACGGCGATGCCGCCACGGGCGCCCTTGACGATGAAGACGAGGTTGAGATTGCCGTCGCCGACCTCGGTGATCGCCCAGGATACGGGATCGCCGCCAAGCCGCACCTTCAGGTCCGGAAGGGCCGCGAGATAATCCCGCAAGGCCGCCTCATGCAGAATCCGATAGTCTCCTGCCCGGTCCCCGGTCATGACGATCCCACCCCATTTGTGTAGGCCGGATCGTTACTCCCGCTCCAGGAAGCTCGAGCCGATCTCGGCCTTTCTTTTGATCGGATCGTAATCACAATAAACGAGGTCCGCCACCAGCGTGTAGCTGGCGCTGACGGTGTATTTGTCTGTTTTGACCGAGTTCAGGCCGATCACCGAGGTGCTCTTGCCCCCGTTCCATTTGAACGGGGTCGAGCTCTTGGCCTGCTCGCAGGCCAGCACGGCCTCGTTGAAGACATAGCCCTCGACGAACGCCTTCAGGGTGCGCACCTGCACCGCCATCTTCCATTCGACATAGCCGATGGCACCAAGACCGGCGACGATCAGCACCAGAAGCGCGACGACGATCCTCTGAAAAGTCATTCGTTACCCCCTCAATTGTGTTTCAATATGCAAACTATCTCCGGCGTCATTGCGAGCGAAGCGAAGCAATCCAGAGTCTTTCCGCGGAGGGATACTGGATTGCTTCGCTTCGCTCGCAATGACGAGCTTGGTCGATATCCTTCGTCTGTTACGCTCTAAAACGGCATTCCCATCAATTTCGACAGGCGCTCGATCGAGAGATAGCCGGCATGATAGGCCGCTACGCCGAGGCCGTAGATCACCGCCGAGATGATCGTGGTCCAGATCAGCTTGCGGCCCATCCGCGTCAGGATCGGCGCGCCGGGATCGGTGCCGGGGGCGCCGACGCCGTCCTCGTGCTGGCTGCGCACGCCGAACGGCAGCGTCAGGAACAGCGCGATCCACCAGATGACGAAGTAGATCGCAAGCGCGGTCGAGATCTGGATGGCCATGGCGCGGCCTTATGCCTGCTCGATCTCGACCAGGGCGCCGGAGAAATCCTTCGGGTGCAGGAACAGCACCGGCTTGCCGTGGGCACCGATCTTCGGCACGCCGTCCCCGAGCACCCTTGCGCCCTCCCTCACCAGCGTGTCGCGCGAGGCGATGATGTCGACGACCTCGTAGCAGACATGGTGGATGCCGCCGTCGGGATTGCGCTCGATGAACTTTGCGATCGGCGAGGATTCACCGAGCGGCTCGATGAACTCGATCTTGGTGTTGGGAAGGGTCGCGAACACGGTGGTGACGCCATGCTCGGGCAGCGGCACGGCCTCGGAGATCTGGGCGCCGAATGCCGCACCGTAGATCTTGGCGGCCTTGACGGCGTCCTTGGTCGCGATCGCGACGTGGTTGAGGCGACCCAGCATGGTTCTCTCCCGTTAGACTGTCAGTACGTGGACCAGACAGGGGGGCTTTTTGCCCCAATGTTCGTTGATCACAGCCCGGACCGCGCGTCGCACCGGCTCGGCCAGCGCGTCCGGATCGCGGCGGCGCGCCTTCGGCAGCCCCTCGATCGTGGACATCACGGCTTCGAAGACAAGGTCGTCGAAGAGTTCGCCGGCCCGGTTCTTCTCGGGGATGCCGACGAGATCGACCTCGGGCTCGTCGGCGAGCTCGCCCTGCGCGGTCATGGCGATGGCGACGAAGGCGCAGCCGGAGAACGCCATGCGGCGGCGCTCGATCACGGCACGGGACTTGGAGTCCTCCAGGATCGTGCCGTCCTTGTAGAGGCGGCCCGACGGCACCTCGCCGACGATGCCGGGATCGCCGGGGCCGAGCTTGACGAGATCGCCATTGCGGCAGACCAGCACGCGCGGCACGCCGGCGGCGCGGGCGAGCTTTGCGTGCTCGTGCAGATGCAGCGCCTCGCCGTGGACGGGGATGAGGAGCTGCGGTTTCACCCAGGAGATCAGGTCGCGCAGCTCGTCGCGGCGCGGGTGGCCGGAGACGTGGACCAGGGCGTCGCGGTCGGTGATGATTTCGATGCCCTGGAGCACCAGATTGTTGATGATCGAGCCGACGGCCTTCTCGTTGCCGGGAATGGTGCGCGATGAGAAGATGACGCTGTCGCCGCGGTTCAGGGTGATTTCAGGATGATCGTCATTGGCGATGCGCGCCAGCGCCGCGCGCGGCTCGCCCTGGCTGCCGGTGCACAGCGCCAGCACCTTGTCCTGGGGCAGGTGACCGTAGACCTCGGGCGAGCGGAAGTTCTGCACGCCTTCGAGATAGCCGGTCTCACGCGCGACCTGCACCACGCGCTCCATGGCGCGGCCGACCACCACGACCTCGCGGTCGGCGGCCCTCGCGGCATCGGCGACGGCTTTGACGCGGGCGACGTTGGAGGCGAAGGTCGTGACCGCGACGCGGCCCTTGGCCGCCTTCACGAGGTCGATGATGGTTTTGGCGACCTCGGCTTCCGAGGGCGAGCGGCCGTCGCGCACCGCGTTGGTGGAATCGCCGATCAAGGCGAGCACGCCCTGCTCACCCAATTCGCGCAGCCGCTTCTCGTCGGTCGGGGGCCCCAGCGTCGGAGTCGGGTCGATCTTCCAGTCGCCGGTGTGCAGCACGATGCCGGCTTCGGTGTGGATCGCAAGCGCGTGGGCTTCCGGAATCGAGTGCGCGACCGGGATGAACTCGACGTTGAACGGGCCGACATCGACGCGGCCGCCCGATGGCACCACCGTGACCGGGATCTCGGGCGCATTGCGCTCGGCGGCGCATTTGGCCTCGAACAGCGCGGCGCTGAATTTCGTCGCGTAGATCGGGCATTTCAGCTTGGGCCAGAGGTCGATGATGGCGCCGAAATGATCCTCATGGGCGTGGGTCAGCACCAGGCCCATCAGGTTCTTGCGCTCCTTCTCCAGGAAGCTGATGTCGGGCATGATCAGGTCGATGCCGGGCAGATGCTCCTCGTCGCCGAAGGAGACGCCGAGATCGACCGCGAGCCAGGCGCGCTGGTGGCGGTTGCCGAGGCCGTAGATCGACAGGTTCATGCCGATCTCGCCGACGCCGCCGAGCGGCGCAAACACCAGTTCGTCGGGCCTTGCCATCACGCAGCTCCCACGGAGGCGACGGGGCCGAAGAACACCTCGCCCGCGGCCACCGGCACAAGGCGGCCCTCGGCGGTGCGGACGATCAGGCAGCCGGTGTCGTCGATCGTGTCAAATATGCCTTCCAGCGTCATCGCTCCCGTGTGGATCGCGACCTTCTCGCCGAGGCCGGCCGCGCGGTCCAGCCACAGTTTACGGATATCGGCGAAACCGCGGCCATTGTCCCAGATGCCACGGAACTCGACCCAGGCGTCCGACAAGGCCGTAAACAGCTCCTCCGCGCTGATTTGGACGCCGAGCGTAGCCAGCGACACTGCGGGCGTCGGCGTCCCTTCGGGCGCAGCGACGACGTTGGTGCCGATGCCGACGACGACGGCCAGGCGGTCGCCGATGGCCTCCGCCTCGAGGCCGATGCCGACGAGCTTCTTGCCATTGGCGAGCACGTCATTCGGCCATTTCAGGGCGTAGCGGGGACGGTCAGGACCAAGCCGCAGCGCGGCTTCGAGGCTGACCTTCTCGAGGGCGGCCTCCTCTGCCAGCCCTGCGGCAAACCCGATGGTGGCGGCAACCGCTGGCGCGATGTCCAGGACTTCGAGGACGCTGGCGGCGAGATTGCCCTTCGGGGCGATCCAGGCGCGCTGGCGGCGGCCACGGCCGGCGGTCTGCTCCGAGGTGACGAACCACATCGGACCGCGTTCGCCGGCCCGCGCGTGCTCGATGGCGTCGGTGTTGGTCGAGCCGGTCCGTTCGAACGCCGCGAGCTTGTAGCCCGCGGCCTGTGCGCGAGGACCGAGCGCGAACGCCATCCTAGAACAGCGACTTTGCCGCGGCGGAGGCGACGCTCACCACGGGACCTGCGAACAGCGCAAACAGGATGTTGAACACGCCCGCGACCGCCAGCACCGTCTTCACCTCGATGCGCACCGGGTCGACCTGGCCGGCCGGCTCGTCGAAGTACATCGTCTTGACGATGGCGAGATAGTAGTAGGCGCCGACCACGCTGGTCAGCACGCCGATCACAGCGAGCGTGAACAGGTTCGCCTTGATGGCGGCGACGAAAACGTACCATTTGGCGAAGAAGCCGGCGAGCGGCGGAATGCCGGCGAGCGAGAACAGCAGCATCGCGAACATGAAGGCGAGCAGCGGGTTGGTGCGCGAGAGGCCAGCGAAATCGCTGATCTGCTCGACGGCCTGGCCGTTACGCTTCATGGCGAGGATGATCGAGAACGAGCCGAGCGTCATCGCGACATAGATCACGATGTACATCAGGACGCCCTGCGCGCCCTCGACCGTGCCCGAGGCCAGGCCGACCAGGGCGAAGCCCATATGGCCGATCGAGGAATAGGCCATCAGGCGCTTGATGTTGCTCTGGCCGATCGCGGCGAAGGAGCCGAGCGCCATCGACGCGATCGACACGAACACCAGGATCTGCTGCCACTGCGAGACGATGCCGGGGAATGCGGTCAGCGTGACGCGGGTGAAGACGGCGAGCGCGGCCACCTTCGGCGCCGAAGCGAAGAAGGCGGTGACCGGCGTCGGCGCGCCCTCGTAGACATCAGGCGTCCACATGTGGAACGGCACGGCCGAGACCTTGAAGCAGAGGCCGACGAGCAGGAAAACGAGGCCGAAGATCAGGCCGATATTCGAGACCGTCGCGGCCGCGGCGATGCCGGTGAAGCTGACGGTACCGGTGAAACCATAGACCAGCGAGGCGCCGTAGAGCAGCATGCCCGAGGACAGCGCGCCCAGCACGAAGTACTTCAGGCCGGCTTCGGTCGACTTGGCGTTGTCGCGGTTCGAGGCGGCCACGACGTAGAGCGCCAGCGACATCAATTCGAGGCCGAGATAGAGCGAGATCAGATCGCCGGCCGAGATCAGCACCATCATGCCGAGCGTCGAGAGCAGCACCAGGATCGAATACTCGAAGATGCGGCGCGACGGGTCGGACAGGAACTCGGTCGACAGGATCAGCGTCACGGCCGAGCCGATCACGGCCAGGATCTTCATGAAGCGGGCGAAGTCGTCGACGATGAAGCTGCCGCCGAAGGTCACCTGCTTGCCCGCAGGCTGCATGTAGACGAGCGCGCCGACCACGATCAGCAGCACCACTGCCAGCGAGGTGACCGTCCTGGTCGTCCCCTGCCCGCGATAGGCCCCGAGCATCAGAAGCGCCATGGCGCCGACCGCGAGCACGAGCTCGGGCAGCGCGGGCGCCAGTTGATAACCTGCAGTCGAAAAGCTCATGGCGATATCCTGACCTGCCCGATCACTGGAGCAGTGCGGCGGCCCTCACGGCCGTCACGGCGGTGTTGTAATTGTTGACGAGTTGCTGGACCGAGGCGGCCGACATGTCGAGCACCGGCTTCGGCCAGACGCCGAACAGGATCGTCAGCGCGATCATCGGAAACAGCGTCAGGCACTCCCGCAAGGTGAGATCCTTCATGCTCATCAGCGACGGCTTGACCAGCGCTCCGAACACGATCTTGCGGTAGAGCCACAGCGCGTACGCCGCCGAAAGGATCACGCCTGATGTGGCGAAGAACGCGGTCGGCAGCGAGACCTTGAAGGTGCCGAGCAGCGTCATGAACTCGCCGACGAAGCCGCTCGTGCCGGGCAGACCGACATTGGCCATGGTGAAGACCATGAAGGTCATCGCGTAGAGCGGCATCCGGTTGACGAGGCCGCCATAGGCCGCGATCTGGCGGGTGTGCAGGCGGTCGTAGACGACGCCGACGCAGAGGAACAGCGCGCCGGAAACGATGCCGTGCGAGATCATCTGGAACACGCCGCCGGCGACGCCCTGCATGGTGCCGGCGAAGATGCCCATGGTGACGAAGCCCATATGCGCGACTGACGAGTACGCGATCAGCTTCTTCATGTCCTCCTGCATCAAGGCCACCAGCGAGGTGTAGATGATGGCGATGACCGAGAGCGTGAAGATCAGCGGCGCGAAGTCGTGCGAGGCCAGCGGGAACATCGGCAGCGAGAAGCGCAGGAAGCCGTAGCCGCCCATCTTCAACAGGATCGCGGCGAGGACCACCGAGCCCGCGGTCGGCGCCTCGACGTGGGCGTCGGGCAGCCAGGTGTGCACCGGCCACATCGGCATCTTCACCGCAAACGAGGCGAAGAAGGCGAGCCAAGCCCAGGTCTGCAGGGACCGCGGCACGGCGGTGTGCATCAGGGTCGGGATGTCGGTGGTGCCGCCGTTCCAGTACAGCGCCATGATGGCAAGCAGCATCAGGACCGAGCCGAGCAGCGTGTAGAGGAAGAACTTGAACGACGCATAGACCCGGCGCGGACCGCCCCAGACGCCGATGATCAGGAACATCGGGATCAGGCCGCCCTCGAAGAACAGGTAGAACAGCACGAGGTCGAGCGCCGAGAAGGTGCCGACCATCAGCGTCTCCAGGATCAGGAACGCCATCATGTATTCGCGGACGCGGCTCGTGATCGCCTTCCAGCTCGCGATGATGCAGAACGGCATCACCGCGGTGGTGAGGATCACGAGCGGCAGCGAGATGCCGTCGACGCCCATATGGTAGGTGATGCCGGTGGCGAGCCAGTTCGCCTTCTCGACGAACTGGAAGTCCGGATTTGCGGGATCGAAGCGCATGACCAGGATCACCGACACCGCGAAGGTGATCAGCGTGGTCCAGAGCGCGATCCAGCGCGAATTGCGCCGGGCCGCCTCGTCATCGCCGCGGCTCAGATAGACGATCAGCGCGCCGACCAGCGGCAGGAACGTGGTGACCGAAAGAATGGGCCAGGTTGTCATTTACTGGCCTCCAAAGCCGAACATGAACCAGGTGATCAGGCCGGCCGCGCCGATCAGCATGGCGAATGCGTAGTGATAGAGATAGCCGGTCTGGATCTTCACGACGTTGCGGGTGACGTCGAGCACGCGAGCGGAGACGCCGTCGGGTCCGAAGCCGTCGATGATGAAGCCGTCGCCCTTCTTCCAGAGCTGATAGCCGATCCACTTCGCCGGACGGACGAAGATGAAGTCGTAGAGCTCGTCGAAGTACCATTTGTTGAGCAGGAACTGGTACAGCATCGGCTGCGTCTTCGCGAGCTCGACCGGCAGGTAGGGCCGGCGGATGTAGAACAGGTACGAGACGAGGAAGCCCAGCACCATCATCACCGTCGGCAGGAAGGCGATGGTCTCGGGGATGTGGTGCATCTCCTCGATGATGTGCGGGTTCATCTTCACGGACTCGCGGAAGAACTCCTCGATGCCGTGACCGGCGAACAGCTCCTTGAACGGAAGCCCTGCCACGAACGAGCCGACCGCGAGCGCGCCGATCGGGATCAGCATCCAGATCGGAGCCTCATGCGCGGCCTCGTAGTGATGCTCGTCGTGCGGCTCGCCGTGGAACGTCTTGAAGATCAGGCGCCAGGAGTAGAACGAGGTCAGGCCGGCGGCGACGACCGTCATCAGGAACCCATACACCGCGAACGGATTGTGCGAGGCGTAGGCGGACTCGATGATCGCGTCCTTGGAGAAATAACCGGCGGTGAGCGGGAAACCGGTCAGCGCCAAGGTGCCGACCACCATCACCGCATAGGTGTAGGGGATCTTCTTCCAGAGGCCGCCCATGTTGCGGATGTCCTGCTCGTGGTGCATCGCGTAGATCACCGAGCCGGAGCCTAGGAACAGCAGCGCCTTGAAGAAGGCGTGCGTGAACAGGTGGAACATGCCGACCGAATAGGCCCCTGCCCCCATCGCGACGAACATGTAGCCGAGCTGCGAACAGGTCGAGTAGGCGACGATGCGCTTGATGTCGTTCTGGACCAGGCCGATCGTGGCCGCGAAGAACGCCGTGGTGGCGCCGAAGAACATCACGACGGCCTGCGCATTCGGGGCGAGCTCGAACAGCGGCGACAGCCGCGCAACCATGAACACGCCGGCGGTGACCATCGTCGCCGCGTGGATCAGCGCCGAGACCGGGGTCGGGCCTTCCATCGCGTCCGGCAGCCAGGTGTGCAGCAGGAACTGCGCCGACTTGCCCATCGCACCCATGAACAGGAGGAGACAGGTCAGGGTCAGCGCGTCGGCGTGCCAGCCGAGGAAGTTGATGGTCTTGCCGGTGAGGCTGGGCGCGGCATGGAAGATGGTCTCGAAATCGGTCGAGCCGGCCAGCATGAAAATCGCGAATATGCCGAGCGCGAAGCCGAAATCGCCGACGCGGTTGACCACGAAGGCCTTGATGGCGGCGGCGTTCGCCGAGGGCCTCTGGTACCAGAATCCGATCAGCAGATAGCTGGCGAGACCCACGCCTTCCCAGCCGAAGAACAGCTGCACGAGATTGTCAGCCGTCACCAGCATCAGCATGGCGAAGGTGAACAGCGAGAGATAGCCGAAGAAGCGCGGCCGGTTCGGGTCCTCATCCATGTAACCGATGGAATAGAGGTGCACGAGCGAAGACACGGTCGTCACCACCACCAGCATCACGGCGGTCAGCGTGTCGACCCGCAGGGCCCACCAGACCTGGAGGTCGCCCGAGAAGATCCAGGGCAGAATCTGGATGCGGGCGTCATGATGCATGAAGCCGACATCGACCAGGGTCATCCAGGACAGTGCGGCCGAGACGAACAGGAGCGCCGTGGTGATCAGCTCGGCACCGCGCGAGCCGGCCGCCGGCGGCTCGTGGTCGTGATGGCCCGGCTCGTCGTGGGTCTCGTGAACGACGCTCCCCTCCTCCTTGATGGAGGCAGCGGAGACGTGGCCGTTATTCGCACCATTACCGTGCGCCTCGTCGTGATGCTCGACGGTGTCGCCTGAGGGATTGCGCCCATGCGCGCCCACAAGCGCGATCAGGCCGGCCAGAATGGCGCCCAGGAGAGGCAGGAAAACGATTGCCTGAACCATTTGAGAGCTCAGCCCTTCATCAGATTGACGTCCTCAACCGCGATCGAGCCGCGGTTGCGGAAATAGACCACCAGGATGGCGAGACCGATCGCGGCTTCGGCGGCCGCAACGGTCAACACCAGCAGCGCGAAGACCTGGCCGACGATGTCGCCGAGGAAGGTCGAGAACGCCACGAAATTGATGTTGACCGAGAGCAGGATCAGCTCGATCGACATCAGGATGACGATGATGTTCTTGCGGTTCAGGAAGATGCCGAGGATCCCGAGCGTGAACAGGATCGCGCCGACCGCCAGATAGTGTCCGAGCCCGATCGTCATTTCACCCACTCCGCAGCATCGGCGTCCGAGAGCCCCTGCCCCGACGCTACCTTGCGCATCGCCATCGCCATGTCGGGCGTGCGCGCGTTCTGAACGTTGATGTCCTGCCGCTTGACCTTCGCCTTATGCCGAAGCGTCAGCACGATCGCACCGATCATCGCAACGAGCAGCACCATGCCGGCGAGCTGGAAGTAGTGGATGTACTTCGTATAGAGCACGAGACCGAGCGCCTCGGTGTTCGAGACATTCGTGGGGATCGCCGCCGTGATCGTCTTGGAGACGCCGGGGTTGATGACCCAGAAGCCGACCGTGAGCAGCAGCTCGAACAGGAAGATGCCGCCGATCACGAGGCCGACCGGCAGATACTCGATGAAGCCCTCGCGCAGCTCGAGGAAGTCGACGTCGAGCATCATGATCACGAACAGGAACAGCACCGCGACCGCGCCGACATAGACGACGATCAGCATCATGCCGAGGAACTCGGCACCCATCAGCACGAACAGGCCGGAGGCGTTGACGAAGGCCAGGATCAGGTACAGCACGGAGTGCACGGGATTGCGCGAGACAATCACCATCACGGCCGAAGCGACGCAGACGCCGGCGAAGAGATAGAAGAACAGCGCGGGAAGGATCATGCCCTCACCTCACCGGTACGGCGCGTCGAGCTCGATCGCTTTCGCGATCTCGCGTTCCCAGCGGTCGCCGTTGGCGAGCAGCTTGGCCTTGTCATAATAGAGCTCCTCGCGGGTCTCGGTCGCGAACTCGAAGTTCGGGCCTTCGACGATGGCGTCGACCGGACAGGCCTCCTGGCAGAGGCCGCAATAGATGCACTTCACCATGTCGATGTCGTAGCGCACGGTGCGGCGGGTACCGTCGTTGCGGCGCGGGCCGGCCTCGATGGTGATGGCCTGCGCCGGGCAGATCGCCTCGCACAGCTTGCAGGCGATGCAGCGCTCTTCGCCGTTCGGATAGCGGCGCAGCGCGTGCTCGCCGCGGAACCGCGGCGAGATCGGGTTCTTCTCGAACGGATAGTTGATGGTCGGCTTCGGCTGGAAGAAGTAGCGCATGGCGAGGAAGAACGCCGAGACGAATTCCGACAGCAGAAGCGAGCGTGCAGTGGCGTTGACGTTGATACCCATGACGGCCCTCACTTCGGCGCGATGCCGGCGAAATGCAGCACGCCGGCCACCACGACCACCATCACCAGCGACAGCGGCAGGAACACCTTCCAGCCGAGGCGCATCAGTTGGTCGTAGCGGTAGCGCGGCACGATCGCCTTCGCCATCGCGAACAGGAAGAACATGAAGAACAGCTTCAGCGAGAACCAGATGATCCCCGGCACCCAGTTGAAGGGCGGCAGATCGACCGGCGGCAGCCAGCCTCCGAGGAACAGGATCGTCGCCAACGCGCACATCGTGACGATCGCGACATACTCGCCGAGCATGAACAAGAGGTACGGCGTCGAGCCGTATTCGACCATGAAGCCGGCGACGAGCTCGGATTCGGCTTCCACGAGATCGAACGGCGGACGGTTGGTTTCCGCCAGTGCCGAGACGTAGAACACCACGAACATCGGGAACAGCGGCCAGACGTACCAGTTCAGGATGGTGAGCTGCGGCAGCCCGATCAGGCTGGCAAGACCGCGCGCATGCTGGGCCTCGACCACGGCCGTGAGGTTCAGCGTGCCGGCGCAGAGCAGCACCGTGATGATGACGAAGCCGATCGAGACTTCATACGACACCATCTGCGCCGCTGAGCGCAGCGCGGCCAGGAACGGGTATTTCGAATTCGACGACCAGCCGGCCATGATGATGCCGTAGATCGACAGCGACGAGATCGCGAAGATGAAGAGGATGCCGACATTGATGTCGGAGATCACCCAGCCGAGATTGGTCGGAATCACCGCCCAGGCCGCGAGCGCGAGCACGCACGACACCAGCGGTGCCAGCAGGAACACGCCCTTGTTGGCGCCCGCCGGAATGATCGGCTCCTTGAGCACGAACTTCAGGAGGTCGGCGAAGGACTGCAGCAGGCCCCAGGGGCCGACCACGTTCGGGCCGCGGCGGATCTGCACCGCCGCCCAGATCTTGCGGTCGGCGAGCAGGATGTAGGCGATCGCGACCAAGAGGACGACGAGCACCAATACGCTCTGCGCGACCATGATGATCAGCGGCCAGAGGAAGCCGGTCCAGAATGCGCTTTCGAAGAATTCCATCAGATCACGCTCACTCCGCTGCGGTCAGCATTTGCCCGGAGGCGAGGCGCGAGCATTCCGCCATCACGGCGGACGCACGCGCGATTGGGTTGGTCAGGTAGAAGTCCTCGACCAGGGGCTTGAACGGCGCCTTTTCCGGCGAGCCGCCCTTCCCTGCAAGCTTCTTGATCTGGTCGGCGGAGCCGGCCTCGATCTGGCCGAGACGGATCAGATGCGGCACGGCCTTGAAGATCGCCTGGCGCAGCGCCGAAAGCGAGTCGTAGCCGAGCTTCTTGCCGAGCGCCTCCGACAGCGCGCGGATGATCGCCCAGTCCTCGCGGGCTTCGCCCGGCGGGAATGCGGCGCGGCCGGTCATCTGCACCCGGCCTTCGGTGTTGACGTAGATCGCTGACTTCTCGGTGTAGGCCGCTGCCGGCAGGATCACGTCGGCGCGATGCGCGCCGCGGTCGCCGTGAGTGCCGATATAGACGACGAAGGTGCCGTCAGGCGCCTTGATCTCGTCGGCCCCGAGCAGGAACAGCAAGTCCAGCGTGCCGAAAGTCGTCATCTGCGCGGCGTTCAGCCCACCCGCCGCGGCGGAGAAGCCGATATCGAGCGCACCGACGCGCGAGGCAGTTTCGTGCAGCACGCCAAAGCCGTTCCAGCCGTCCTTCACCGCCCCGACGTCGATCGCGAGCTTGGCGCTCGCGGCAAGAATGGCCGCGCCATCGTGACGGGCGGCCGCGCCTGCGCCGACCAGGATGATCGGATGCTTGGCGTTCTTCAGCACGTCCACGAAGGAGTGCTTGCCGGCCGCGAGCTCGCCGAGCGTCTCGGTGCCCGCACCGAGATGGTCATAATCATAGGTCAGGTCGGCCTTGGCGCCGATCACGCCGACCTTGAAGCCGCCGGCACGCCAGCGCTTGCGGATGCGGGCGTTGAACACGGCCGCCTCCTTGCGCGGATTGGCGCCGATGATGAGCAGCGCATCGGCCTGCTCGACGCCCGCAAGCGTCGGGTTGAAGATGTAGGAGCCGCGGCCGAGCGCGGGATCGAAGGCGTCGCCGCCCTGCACCGCCAGATTGCTCGAGCCGTACTTGGCGAGCAGATCCTTCAGCGCGAACATCTCCTCGACGCCAGCGAGATCGCCGGCGATCGCGCCGATCCGCTTGCCGTCACTGCGCGCCGCCTTGGCGGCGATGGCGGCGAAGGCCTCGGGCCAGCTCGCTGCACGCAGCATGCCGGCTTCGCGGATATAGGGCCGGTCGAGGCGCTGGGTGCGCAGGCCGTCGACGATGTGACGGGTCTTGTCGGAGATCCATTCCTCGTTCACGGCCTCGTTGATGCGCGGCAGGATGCGCATCACCTCACGGCCGCGGGTATCGACGCGGATCGCCGATCCGAGCCCGTCCATGACGTCGATCGACTGGGTCTTGCCGAGCTCCCAGGGACGCGCCGCGAACGCATAGGGCTTCGAGGTCAGCGCGCCGACCGGACAGATGTCGACGAGATTGCCCTGCAATTCCGAGGTCAGCGCGTGCTCGAGATAGGTCGTGATCTCCATGTCCTCGCCGCGGCCGGTGGCGCCCATCTCGGGCGCGCCGGCGACTTCCGCCGAGAAGCGGACGCAGCGCGTGCACTGGATGCAGCGGTTCATCGAGGTCTTGACCAGCGCGCCGAGGTACTTGTCCTCGACGGCGCGCTTGTTCTCGGCGAAGCGGCTGGTGTCGACACCATAGCCCATCGCCTGGTCCTGCAGGTCGCACTCGCCGCCCTGGTCGCAGATCGGGCAGTCCAGCGGATGGTTGATCAGCAGGAATTCCATCACGCCTTCGCGCGCCTTCTTCACCATCGGCGAACGCGTGGAGATCTCCGGCGGCTCGCCCTTGGGACCCGGACGGCAATCGCGCACACCCCAGGCGCAGCTCGCGACCGGCTTCGGGCCGCCTTTCACTTCGACGAGGCACATCCGGCAATTGCCGGCGATCGACAGCCGCTCGTGATAGCAGAAGCGCGGAATCTCGGCGCCCGCCGCCTCGCACGCCTGAAGCAGCGTGTACTCCGGCGGGACGTCGATCTCTTTGCCGTCGATGATGAGCTTGGTCATTCTTCTTACTCCGCCGCGACCATGTTCACGGGATCGCGGACGCCGATATCGTCGACATCGGCCTTATGCGAATACTGGTCGATGCGCGCCTCGATCTCGTGACGGAAGTGCGCGATCAGGCCCTGGATCGGCCAGGCCGCAGCATCGCCGAGCGCGCAGATGGTGTGGCCTTCGACCTGTTTCGTCACTTCAAGCAGCATGTCGATCTCGCGCTTATGGGCGCGGCCTTCGGCCATGCGGGTCAACACGCGCCACATCCAGCCGGTGCCTTCGCGGCACGGGGTGCATTGGCCGCAGCTCTCATGCTTGTAGAAGTACGAAATGCGGGCGATGGCGCGGATCAGATCAGTCGACTTGTCCATCACGATCACGGCCGCAGTGCCGAGACCCGAGCGCAGCTTGCTCAAGCTGTCAAAATCCATCGGCGTGTCGATGATCTGCTCGGCCGGCACCATGCGCACGGACGAGCCGCCGGGGATCACCGCCTTGAGATTGTCCCAGCCGCCGCGGATGCCGCCGCAATGCTTATCAATCAGCTCACGGAACGGAATGCCCATGGCTTCTTCGACGTTGCAGGGCCGCTCGACATGGCCGGAGATGCAGAACAGTTTCGTGCCGACATTGTTCGGACGGCCGATGCCGGCGAACCAGGCCGCGCCGCGACGCAGGATGTCGGGCGCGACCGCGATCGACTCGACGTTGTTGACGGTGGTCGGGCAGCCGAACAGACCGACGTTTGCCGGGAACGGCGGCTTCAGCCGCGGCTGGCCCTTCTTGCCCTCGAGGCTTTCGAGCAGCGCGGTCTCTTCGCCGCAGATGTAGGCGCCGGCGCCGTGGGCGACATAGAGATCGAACGGCCAGCCGTTGACGTTGTCCTTGCCGATCAGCTTGGCCTCGTAGGCCTGGTCGATCGCGGCCTGGAGGCGCTCACGCTCGCGGATGAACTCGCCGCGGACGTAGATGTAGCAGGCATGCGCGTTCATCGCGAAGCTCGCGATCAGGCAGCCCTCGACCAGCAGATGCGGATCATGCCGCATGATCTCGCGATCCTTGCAGGTGCCGGGCTCGGACTCGTCGGCGTTGACGACCAGATAGCTCGGTCTTCCGTCGGTCGATTCCTTCGGCATGAAGGACCATTTCAGACCGGTCGGGAAGCCAGCGCCGCCACGACCGCGCAGACCCGACGCCTTCATCTCGTTGATGATCCAGTCGCGGCCCTTGTCGATGATATTCTTGGTGCCATCCCAGGCGCCGCGGCGCCGCGCACCCTCGAGCCCCCAATCGTGGAGGCCGTAGAGGTTCTTGAAGATGCGGTCCTTGTCCTCGAGCATATCAGTGCTTTCCGATCAACGATTGGACTGCTTGTAGGCAAGTCCGGCGGCGCAGACGGCGAAGGTCAGCGCCCAGAGCAGACTGGATTCCAGCGACGCGTTCAGGCTGAGACGCTGCAGCAGGAAAATGAACGTGGCCGCCACCGCGGCATGCATCGCGATGAAGCCCCATCTTTTCACGGCACCGCTCCCCTGCACTGAAGGCGACGAAAGATCACGCATCAGGTGACCTCCTTCAGCGTGGTCGGTCCGGTTATCGGCGCCGAGAACTGGCGGCCGTTCTGGGGACCGGGCTTGGGCGGATTGCCCGAAGCAAAGCCGTCGAGCACCTTGCCGAAGCTTTCCTTGGTCAGGTCCTCATAGGTGTCCTTGCCGATCAGCACCATCGGCGCGTTCACGCAAGCGCCCAGGCACTCCACCTCTTCCCAGCTGAAATTGCCGTCCTTGGAGAGATGGAAGGGCTCGTGATGGATGCGGTGCTCGCAGACGTGGATCAGGTCCTCGGCGCCGCGCAGGCGGCAGGGCGTGG
This sequence comes from Bradyrhizobium vignae, assembly GCF_900324035.1. Lineage (NCBI taxonomy): Bacteria > Pseudomonadati > Pseudomonadota > Alphaproteobacteria > Hyphomicrobiales > Nitrobacteraceae > Bradyrhizobium > Bradyrhizobium vignae. Next base: position 3,806,711 of record NZ_LS398110.1, on the reverse strand, counting down.
TGCCGCAGACCTGGACATGGGCTTTCTTGCCCACGGGAGCGAGCTGGAACATCGTGTAGAAGGTCGCGACCTCCAGCACGCGAATATAGGGCATGTCGAGCATGTCGGCGATGACGCGGATCGCGGCTTCCGAGACCCAGCCGTTATTTTGTTCCTGCGCGCGCCAGAGGATGGCGATGACGGCGGAAGCCTGGCGTCCGGGCGGATACTTCGCGATCTGCTGCCTGGCGAATGCGAGGTTCTCCTCCGTGAACGCAAAGCTCGCGGGCTGGACTTCCTTCGGTGCTAATCGGCGAACGGACATAGCTTCAATCTCTCACTGCATGCGGCGCGCGGTCTTCGCATTCATGGCCTCGATCCTGTCCTGCCAGAATGCGCTTGCGGTGCCGAAAACGTTGTAGCCGACGTGGGTCGAGACCTTGATGCGGTCGAGGATCGACAGCTCGGTCACGGTCTCCATCCGGTTGCTGCGCGGATCGAACACGATCAGCTTCAGCGGGGTCTGTTCGAGGATGAAGCGCGACACGGCGTGAGAGCGGTCGCTGCCGTGCTCCTCGCACATGATGACGCTGTCGGCCTGCAGCAGCCGGACGCCGCCCTTGATCGCCTCGATCTCGACGCCTTCGACGTCCAGCTTGATCAGGTACTTGCCGGTGGCCGCGACCTTGCCGTCGCCGATCAGATCGTCGAGCGCAATGACCGGCACTTCCTCACCGCCCACCGACGGATCGCCGGCGATGCTGAAGGCCTCGTGCTTGGTGCCGGAGAGCCGCGCGGTGCCGCGGGCCGCGCCGATCGCGCATTTCATGGTCTCGAAGCGGCCACCGTTGACGCGGGCGTTGTTGGCGAGCTTCGGATAGTTCTGGCCCGACGGCTCGATCGCGATCGCCTTGTGCGCACCGAACGGCTTGCTCGACACCAGCACCGACCAATAGCCGTAATTGGCGCCGCAATCGAGCAGCGTGTAGTCGACGTCGATGGAGTCGGCGAACAGCAGCTCGAGCTCGTCCTCATAATTGTACGAGCGGTTGAGCAGCTTGCTCCAGTAGCCGTCCCCATAGGGGAATTCGAACACCGCGTCGGGGTTGAGCCTGATCGCGATGTTGCGCTCCGGCAGCGTCTTGCGCAGCAGATTCGCGCAGGCGATGTAGCCCATGTGCGAGAAGTGCGAGGAGATCTTCGATCCCGTCACCAGCGCCAAGGCAGCCGTCCGCTCCCACAGGTTGGCCCCTTCAAGGGCCCCCGAGGCACGGTCAAACTGGATTGGCGCCTGCGCCATCACCGATCGACCTCTCCGAACACGATGTCGAGCGAGCCGAGGATCGCCGAGACGTCGGCAAGCAGATGGCCGCGGCAGATGTGATCCATCGCCTGGAGATGGGCGAAGCCCGGCGCGCGGATCTTGCACTTGTAGGGCTTGTTGGTGCCGTCGGCGACGAGATAGACGCCGAACTCGCCCTTGGGCGCCTCGACCGCGGCATAGACCTCGCCGGCCGGCACGTGGACGCCTTCGGTGTAGAGCTTGAAGTGGTGGATCAAGGCTTCCATCGAGCGCTTCATCTCGCCACGGCGCGGCGGGGCGACCTTGTTATCGGCGACGACGACGGGGCCCTTGCCGTCCGGCGCGTTCAGTTTCTGGATGCACTGCTTCATGATGCGCACGGCCTGGCGCATCTCTTCCATGCGGATCAGATAGCGGTCGTAGCAGTCGCCGTTCTTGCCGATCGGGATGTCGAAATCCATCTCGGCGTAGCACTCATAGGGCTGCGACTTGCGCAGATCCCAGGCCGCGCCCGAGCCGCGCACCATGACGCCCGAGAATCCCCACTCCCAGGCCTCCTTGAGCGGCACCACGCCGATGTCGACGTTGCGCTGCTTGAAGATGCGGTTGGCGGTGAGCAGCCGGTCGAGGTCGTCCACGACCTTCAGGAACGGATCGCACCAGGCCTCGATGTCGTCGACCAGCTTCTGCGGCAGGTCCTGATGCACGCCGCCGATACGGAAATAAGCAGCGTGCATGCGGCTGCCCGAGGCGCGCTCGTAGAACACCATCAGCTTCTCGCGCTCTTCGAAGCCCCACAGCGGCGGGGTCAGCGCGCCGACGTCCATCGCCTGTGTAGTGACGTTGAGCAGATGCGACAGGATGCGGCCGATCTCGCAATAGAGCACGCGGATCAGCTGGCCGCGGCGCGGCACCTCGATGCCCAGCAGCTTTTCGGCGGCGAGGCAGAAGGCGTGCTCCTGGTTCATCGGCGCGACGTAGTCGAGCCGGTCGAAATAAGGGATCGCCTGCAAGTACGTCTTTTGCTCGATCAGCTTCTCGGTGCCGCGATGAAGCAGGCCGATATGCGGATCGACGCGCTCGACCACCTCACCGTCGAGTTCCAGCACCAGGCGCAGCACGCCGTGCGCCGCCGGATGCTGCGGCCCGAAGTTGATGGTGAAGTTGCGGAGATTCTGCGGTTGCTCGTTCATGATCAGCTCTTCGGCCCCGCTTTTTCATCCCCCGGCAGCGGATAGTCCGCCCCCTCCCACGGCGAGAGGAAATCGAACTTGCGGAATTCCTGGTTGAGCCGGACGGGCTCGTAGACCACCCGCTTCTCCTGGTCGTCGTAGCGGACCTCGACGAAGCCGGTGAGCGGGAAATCCTTGCGCAGCGGATGGCCCTCGAAGCCGTAGTCCGTGAGGATGCGGCGCATGTCGGGATGGCCGACGAAGAACACGCCGTAGAGATCGTAGGCCTCGCGCTCGAACCAGTCGGCGCCGGGGAAGACGTCGATCAGCGACGGCACCTGCGTGGTCTCGTCGGCCTGAGCCTTGAGCCGGATCCGCGCGTTCAACGTCGGCGACAGGAAGTGGTAGATCACGTCGAAGCGCTTCTCGCGATCCGGGTAGTCCACCGCCGTGATGTCGGTGATGTTGACGAAACGGCAGTTCGGGTCATCGCGGAGGTACTTGACCACCTCGACGATCTTGCTGGCCTCGACATCCACGGTCAGCTGGTTGAAGGCCACCGAGTGACCGGTCGCGGCGCCCGGAAGCGCGCTAACGATCGTCTGCCCCAGGGCGTCGAGCTTGGCGTCGTCCATGACGTAAAACCTTAGCGTTCGATGGTGCCGGTGCGCCGGATCTTCTTCTGCAGCAGCAGCACGCCATAGAGCAGCGCTTCCGCCGTGGGCGGGCAGCCCGGCACGTAGATGTCGATCGGCACGATGCGGTCGCAGCCGCGCACGACCGAGTAGGAATAGTGGTAGTAGCCGCCGCCATTGGCGCAGGAGCCCATCGAGATGACGTAGCGCGGCTCCGGCATCTGGTCGTAGACCTTGCGCAGCGCAGGCGCCATCTTGTTGGTCAGGGTTCCCGCGACGATCATCACGTCGGACTGGCGCGGCGAGGCACGCGGGGCGAAGCCGAAGCGCTCGACATCGTAGCGCGGCATCGACACCTGCATCATCTCGACGGCGCAGCACGCGAGACCGAAGGTCATCCACATCAGGGAGCCGGTGCGCGCCCATGTGATGAGATCGTCGGTCGCGGCCACGAAGAAGCCCTTGTCGGACAGCTCGGAACTGACCTCGAGGAAGAATGGATCATTGGCCCCGACCGGCTTTCCGGTCGACGGATCCAGGATGCCCTTCGGGGCCGGCGCGATGACCGGACCGGTGGACGATGCGGGGTTCAATCCCATTCCAGTGCTCCCTTTTTCCATTCGTAGGCGAACCCGACCGTCAGCACGGCGAGGAACACCACCATGGACCAGAAGCCGGTCGCGCCAAGCTTGCCGAACGCCACAGCCCAGGGAAACAGGAACGCCACCTCGAGGTCGAAGATGATGAAGAGGATGGCGACCAGATAGAAGCGGACGTCGAACTTCATGCGGGCGTCGTCGAAGGCGTTGAAACCGCACTCATAGGCCGAGAGCTTTTCCGGGTCCGGCTGCTGGAACGCCACGATGAAGGGCGCGATCAGCAGCACGAGACCGATGAGGCCCGCAACGCCTATAAAGACCACGAGTGGAAGATAGTTCTGAAGAATGCCGCTCATTGACGAGCCCTTTTTCCCGCAGCCTCGGGAGAGCCACGGATTCGTCCGATTTGGAATTATTCTGAGCCTTAGCGCAGTGCACCAATGGGCGCAAGACACGCTCGTTTCAGGCCCTTTGCCGCTCCCAGCGCGGCGAAAATCCCGGAATCACCCCGCGGCTGGTATGGAGCAGATCGCCGGCCCCAGCAAGAGCGGTGACGGTTTCGCTGGCCCGCAGTTCCGAGATTGCGGCGCAGGGGTCAAGGCAGCTATCGCCCGCGCTTTGACCGACCAAATGTACACTTTTTCTGACGACACGTGCAGCCCAGGCAACAGCCGGCCGCCGCCTTGACATATTTTGCCGAGGGTCCTTTTTCCAGGGGGTCCCCCCGAGCGGTGCAGCCAAGGAGCCATTGAGGGCGCTGCCGCGATCGGGACAGATGCAACATAGGACACCTATCCACAGCTGCGGACGATCAGAGAGCCATGCGCCACGAAAGGGCCGGGGCTCGTCTGGCGAATGCGTCGGCGGTCAGCTCCGGACCTGACCACGAGCGCGGCAGCGGCGACTTGCTGGTCGCTCGCGCCGCGCTCGGATGAGCTCCGGGCCGGGGGGCATGGCCCGTGAGCTCATCGTGACGCCAGATCAGCTGTCTCCAGGCGGAGCCGAAGGACGTTCACGACCCGTCGGTCCAAGTCCCACAGCCTGCCGCCACGGCCCCGCCCTCGCCTGTCCTCACCATTTGTAGGAGACGCTCGCGGTGACGCGCCGACGGTCGCCATAGAAGCAGGACGTCGGGAACGAACAGCTCGCGACGTAGATCTTGTCGGTCACGTTGATCACGTTGATGGCCGTGCGCCAGTTCTGCCATTCGTAATGAAGGGCGAGATCGCCAAGCACCACCGCGGGAACCTCGAGCGTGTTGGCGGGGTCGGCCCAGGAGGAGCCGACGTAACGGACGCCGCCGCCAAAACCGAATCCTTCGAGCGGACCTATCTTGAAGGTGTAGTCGGCCCACGCCGAGACCAGAAGCTGAGGCGTGTTGGTCGGCGTCTTGCCGACCAGCGACGGATCGAGATCCCTGCTGTTGAAGAGGTGATAGGCGGTGAAGGCGCCGATCAGCTTGAGTTCCTTCGTGGCATTGGCCACCGCTTCGAGCTCGATGCCGCGAGAGGTCACCTCGCCGGTCTGGTTCAGCAAGATCGGCGTGCCCGCGGTCGTCGCCACGTTCTGACGCTTCAGGTCGAACACCGAAGCCGTGAAGTAACCGTCGAACCCCCTCGGCGCGACCTTCACGCCGATCTCGGCCTGTTGTCCGGTCTCCGGCAGGAACAGCTGGTTGCTGGCGTTGAGACCGATGACCGGGTTGTAGCTCGTCGCATAGGAGACGTAGGGCGCGATGCCGTTCTCGAAATTGTAGATCAGCCCGGCTCGCCCGCTGAACTTGCTGTCGTCGCGGCTTGCGACCGTGGCTCCGGTGTCGCGGCCCGCCTGCGTCGTCTCCACCCAGTCGTTGCGACCACTCACCACCAGTGTGAAGTTGCCGAGCTTCATCTGATCCTGGAGATAAGTGCCCGCCTGCTTCTGCGTGATGAGGAAGTTGCGGAACGGCGCGCCCGTGAGCGGAATGTCGAGACCGTAGACGGGATTGAAGACGTTGATCGAAGGGACGGTGCCGAAATTGAAGTTCTGGTAGTCGTCGATCTGATAGCCCCTGAGATCCACTCCGAACAGCATCGTGTGCCGCACCGGTCCCGTGTTGAAGCGATACTCCAGCTGGTTGTCGAGATTGGCCTGGTTCGCGGTGTCCTTTGCGTACCAATTGTAGCGGCCCATCACGGCCGTATTGATGTTCTCCCAACCGTTGCCGATGTAGCCGCGATAAGTCAGGTCGATATGCGCAAACCGCGCGTTCTGCCGAAAGGTGAGGTCGTCAGTGAGATTGCGCTCGAACCGATAGCCGAGCATCTCCTGCTCGCGCGTGAACTTGTCGACACTGGGATCGCCGACGAAGAAGCTGGTCGGAATCTTGCCGAACGGCGCATCGGTCACCGTGCCCTGGTACGGGAGGAAGTTGATGCCGCGGGTGTCCGTCTTCGACGCCGATGCGAGAACCGTGAAGGTTGTGTCGGCATCGGGCTTCCAGGTGAATGACGGTGCGATGAAGTAGTTGTTGTCCGGCGTGAAGGCGACCTGCGTGCCACCGTTCCTGACCTCGCCGACGACGCGGTAGAACAGCTTGCCATCTTGGGGCTGGGTTGCGATCGGCCCGCCGACGTCGAAGCCGACATAGGCGTTGCCGAAATTGTTGACGCCGGTCTCGATGTAGCGGATCGGTTCGGCCGGCGGCATCTTGCTGATGACGTTGACGATGCCGCTCGGGCTCGAACCACCATAGAGCACGGCGGAAGGACCGCGCAGCACCTCGACGCGCTCCATGTTGGATGGCGGCAGACGCCAGCTCGCATAGGAGGTGTAGAACAACTGCATACCGTCGAGGAACAGTCCGACGTCGTCGGACTTGAAGCCGCGGATCAACCACCAATCGTTGCGGGTGTCCGCACCGAAGGTCCCTGCCCGAACGCCAGCGGTGTAGCGCAGCACCTCGTCGAGCTTGTTCGGCTTCTGGCCACGGATCTGCTCGGCGCCGATCACCGAGACCGATTGCGGTGTCTCGATGATCGGCGTGTTGGTCTTGGTGCCGGACGAGCTGCGACCCGCGACAAAACCGTTCACCGGGCCAAGCGGTGTCTCGACGAAGCCGAGATTGCGCTGCGGCTGGGGCTTGCTCCTGTCGGCGGTCTGCACCGACGATCGCGTCGCACGGCGCTGTGGGGTCGCAGCAGCACGTCTCCGGGTTTCCGGCGCGGTGACGGTCACCGACGGCAGATTCTGCGCGCCGCTCGGCGCCGAAGACTGTGCGAGCGATGCCTGCGGCATCAAGATCCAAGCGGATGCCGTCGCCAACACGGCCGACCGCAGCATTCCAAGACTGTTCAACGCGCCACCCCAAAGCTGCATGTTCGATGCATCATGCCGCCTGTCCCGGAACGGCATGCGCTTGCGGCGACTTATGTGAGGGCGCGCGATTTCCCTAATTGAAAGCTTCTTAGAAAGTCTCTTAGAAGTGCTTCAATAGTTCCGCGTGCCGCAGCGAGATCAGCGCAAATTCTTCTCGGCCTCGAGCATCTCGGCGGCGATCGCCGTGAGCTGATCGACCTGCCGCAGCAGTGCATGCAGTTCGGCTTCGCTCAGATGCTCCAGCAGACGGCGGTTGCGCTCCTGCGCGCCATCGACGATCGCATCATGCGCAGCGAGACCCGTCACGGTGAGCGAGATCAGCACCTCGCGGCTGTCCTTCGGATTGGCCGCTTTTGCGATCAGCTTGCGCGACAGCAGATTTGCGAGTGCACGGCTGATCTGTCCCTTGTCCTGGCCGACGGCTTCGGCGAGCCGCGCCACACTCATCGGCGGCCGCCGTCCGAGCGAGGCGACGAGACCGAACTCGACCGAGTTCAATCCAGTCAGCCGCTTGTAGCGCAGGATGGCGCCGCGTTTGAGCAAATTGGCAAGCACCATCAGCCGCGACGACAGCATCGCGGTGATCGGCGCCGCCGGCTCGCTCTCGTCCGTTTTCGATGACGTCGACCCGCCCCTGCTCTCGGTCTGGCCCATGATTCCACCTCTGCCAAGAAAGCCGGGGCGTGCCAAGCCCGGGCCGCTGCGGGCGCAACTAAGCCGCGGCGAGGACCACTCGAAATTGTGGGCCGCGCGACCACCTCGGCCTCGCCCGTGGTGGGTGGGCAGGGTCAACGTCATTCTAAAGGCGTTATGGCGCGCCGTGCGCTACTCCCCGCTCCCGGCCGCAGTCACGACCACGCTCGGCGCCCTGCTGTTCATCTCGGCCGCCCGCGCGATCCGGGATGGCATCGGCCGGGCGCCCGCCTGACGCCCCTTCCGGCCAACCCCGGCGAAACCAAGCGGGCGTATTAAAGCGCGATGAGATTTGGATGAATCGTCATCGCGCTTTAGCTTGTTGTTTACGCATGATCTTTCCGGAAAACCGCTTCGCACTTTTCCGGATCATGCTTTAATGAAACCATTTTGCGGAACCCGCGAAACCATCCGGAAACAGATGGTCCTTAGAAGAAGAGCCATAGACGGCGGTAAAGCCCGTCGGGAGGCTCAGATGAACCACTCTATTCACTCCGCTGATCGTGCGACCCACCTGAAGATCGTGGTGGTGGCGCTGGTGGCTGGCATCGTCGTGGCCGGCTTCGGGATCGCAGCCCGCACCCATGCCGATTACAGCCAGACCGCCCAGTCGAGCCATGTGATCAAGGCCGGCAAGCCGGTGGTGGTAACGAGCGCAGGGACGTCGGAGATTCGCTGATACGGCCTCTTCCGAGCCGGCCAATGGCCGCCCCCGGGGCGGCCTTTTTCGTTTTCCAGAGCAATGCTTAGCCGGGACGCTCTGGGGAAGCGCAACGTCCTTGACTTCACCATGTCCCCCCTTTAAGTCCCCCCTCGTTCCGCGCGCGTCCAGCGAACCACGCGGGAGTAGCTCAGTTGGTTAGAGCGCCGGCCTGTCACGCCGGAGGTCGCGGGTTCGAGCCCCGTCTCTCGCGCCATTCAATGGCGGAAGATCAATCACTTAGATTTGGCCGATACGGACCTTTCGACACTCGAGTGTCAGGATGGCCGGCGCCCTGACACTTTTGGTCCGGCTTCGTTCGTACCGGTGCGAATCCGCCGCGGAGCGCTCGCGCGCCGAAAATCACACACGGCCCAAGCCGCTGATGCCCAATAGTCCGCGGCCCCTTTGTTCTCGCTGCGTACACGTGCGACAAGAGGGCCGTGACACCGGGCCCCAAGATCAGCCTCGGCGAAAGCCGCAATTCACGTGCAGCAAATGCGGTCACCGCGGCGCCGAAGTCCGGCCGGATTTTCAGCCGCCACGCATGGGCACGGGCTGACGCCACCGGTCTAATCGTCCCAAGTGAGCTTCTGGCAATCGGCGCACTTGTAGATGCGCACAGGCTTGTCATTGCGGGTATTAAGGAGACGTTCCACCCGGCTCAATCGGCCGTTGCAGTGCGGGCAGGTACGGAATTGGTCTCCCCCTGCTCCCGGGGGATGAGGCGATGAAGAACCGATGCGAAGCATGGTGATGCTCGTCAGCGAACTCAGGAAGCAAGCTAAAGCAAATCTGCTTCGGATGTTCCGATACCGCGCCGAGCAGGACCGATCGCGGGGAACGAAGGTCACGGGATCAGATTAAGAGTCTCGCCGGCTCGCCGCTTGAGCTGGTGGAGCGGCCCCGGCCTACCCCCACACCACGCCCCGAAGCCGGGGCCGACTCTCCGCCGAAGCGACAGTTTCGGAGTATGCGTATGCGTTCCTCGCCGTCGATTGTGCCGGCGGATCGTCTCGACCGCGACATCTACCTGGTGCTCGAGGATTTCGGCGCATGCGCCGGCAGCGCCTGGCGCGAGACCGACGAGGGCGACACGGATCTCGAGACCGTGCTGCAGGACATCATCTCCGGCCAATACGCCTACCCGGTCAGGATCGTCTGCTTCAATGCCGTCGAGGGCTGGTCACGGGATGCGACCCCCGACGTCGCCGACGCGCTAGCCGAGCGCGTCGCCAACACGGACGCCGAGATCAGGCCAGCGCTGCAGGACTTCATCAAAGCCAACGCGAGACGGCGCCTTGACGTGCAGCTCGCGCTGCCCCTGCGCGGCGTCGGCTGATGGCAACCGAAGGCAAGCCTCTCGGCTGGACTGCCCCGGAGAAAGCCAGCTCGCGCGGACGCTGAACAGCCAAATCGGGCGCTCGTTCGCGACAGCGTCGGCACTCATGAACCGCACGAGATCGCGAAGGCAGCTGCGCGAGAACTCGGCCGTAATTATTGGGACCTGCTTTGCAAGCACTGGGAACCGAGGAGCGGGAGCAAAGTTGGTCTTGCGGATCACGCCTCGAAAACGTGATGCCGACACAAGGCCTCAGCTCGGTGTCAGCCCCGGAGCTGAGGCATTTTGTTGCCTGTGTACATTTTTGTACAAAGCTGCGGAACGCAGTCCGGGTTTCTGACTCATCCCACGGGGCCTTCGATGGGATGAAAACGTGCCGCGTTACACCTCCTTCGCCCGAGAGGCCGCAGCAACGCTGCTGCGAATGGCAAAAACAACAAAGGACCCGCAGGTTGCGTCGGGATTGATCCAGCGGGCGGCCGATCTAAAGGACCGCACTGGGGAGCTTGCCCCTGGTGAAATCGATGCGATGGCGGAAGAACCGCGAAAGCCTCTTACAAGGAACTAAGGCCGCCTCCACGGGCGGCCTCGATCGTCTCTGATCGTCCTTGCCCGCCTAATCGCGGTCGTGATGGTGATGGTGATGGTGTTCGTGGTGCTCGTGCCGGACGCCTCCACCTCCGGAATGCGCAATAGCGTTTGACGTGAGGGAGGTCGAAAGCAGCATAGTTATGGTTGGCGGAGTCACCGCCGCGAACTTTCCGCAAGTCTTCAGAAACTCACGCCGGTCGTCGTCTTCAGCGGGCATAGCGGCCAATCCTCTATTTTAGGGCGATCCAATATTAAACTAGCACGAATTAAATAAATTTAAATACGTTAATAGGTTCCAATTTTTTTCGGTGAAGCTACGGTTCCATGGTATTGTCCCTCGTAGGCGTGCTGAAGGGCGAGACATGGGGATCTACCTACATTTGCAAACCCACGGTATGGCACCGAGAGAGATTGCTTGTATTACAAAGGCTTACGAGCAAACCTTGCGTGCTCTATGTGTTAAAGATCGCGACGATCCCCTCACGGAACTGGTGGCGAAAACAATCATAAAGATCGCCCAAACAGGGCTCAAAGACCCTGCACAGATTTCAGCGCAGGCGATCACGCAACTCGAATTGCGGTAGGCGATCCCGACCGCTTGAAACTGAAACATTCCCGAGATCAGGAGGTTGGTTATTGGGCTTCGGGGCTTCGCAACATGCGAGGCGCGCCATGACCCCTCTCCCGGTGGGCGATGTGTTCCTCACGGTCGCAATCATGGCCGTGACGTTCGTGGTCGAGATCGGCCTTTTCATCCTGATCGGAATGTTCTGAATGGAACGCCCATCCCGCTCAGGATAGCGGGTGCCGGATGCCTTAGTTTCGGCTCAAATATTTCAAGATCCCCCGCAACCATCGCCCTCGTTCGGCGTCATGCTTGATTGCGGAGACTTCGCGATGGACGACGACGGCGAGGAACAGCAAGAGCTTGAAGATCAGATCATGCGCTACCGCATGATGGAGCGCGACGTCACCGATCCGCTCGCGCTCGGGCTCCTGCACGACATCGTCGCGGAATTAGAAGCTGCGCTGCAAGCTTCAAACGAGTAGCCGAATTATCAGAAAGACGGTATTGGCCTCAGTAAGAGGCGCGCTTAAGTACCGCCGCGCCGTATAGGAACCCCCGATATCAAGTGGTGTTGCGTCTCTATGCCTAGAGAGATCGCAATAGCGCTCTGGTCACTTGCCGTTGCCTGCGTGGTGGCGTTCAGTGTGGCCGCAATCGTTTCTCCTCACTAGTCGCCCAAAAGGCCGTCGGTGTCGGCGGCCTCTTTCCGCGCTTGATCCGATCCTCGTCGCCCTCATCGGCATCGCGACCCGCTTCGGTTCAAAATGACAAACCGCTGAAATTCCTCAGACAACAATCCCTCCCCGCCGAAGATCCGTTCGGCGGGTATGGAACGGCACAACTTCTAGGCACTCAAGTGGGCATTGCACGTAGTCCACGTAATCTGCCCGGCCGGTGGGTCCACCGGGAACTCTCGGCATAGTCAGCCCGCGCCCGAATCGTCTACGCCTGAAAGGACTTAGAGGGATCCCCGCATTCTCGGCTCTTCCAGGGGTTCCCCCGTCGGTGGATAACCCGAGGAGGCCATTCATGGCTAAGAAGGATTCCGCGAAGAAGGATTCGGCGAAGAAGGCAGCCGCTCCCGCCACGATCACGCTCAAGCACCTCGCCGCCGATATTGCGGAGCGCCAGGACCTGTCAAAAAAGCACGCCGAGGCCGTTCTGACCGACATGGTCGACCTGATCGCCAAGCACCTCAAGAAGGGCGACCGTGTCCGTATCGTGGGCCTTGGCATCCTCCAGGTCCGCAAGCGCGCCGCCCGCACCGGCCGCAATCCTGGCACCGGCGAGGCGATTCACATCAAGGCCAGCAGGAAGGTCGCGTTCCGCCCGGTAAAGGAACTGAAAGAGGCGATCTAGCACGTACGATTCATTAGGCCTGACCGGATCTCGTTCTCGCCGCATCATGATCCGCTTTTCTGATATACCGCCTGCTTCCCAAGACCTGCTCCCCAAGACCCGGCGGTTTGACCAGAAATGTCCTCCCTCTCCTTTTCGCATACCGTGACCGAGCGCTTCCTGCGCTACGTCACCATCGATACCCAGTCCGATCCGGAATCCCCCAGTTCGCCCTCGACCGAGAAGCAGAAGGATCTTGGCCGCGTGCTCGCCGCCGAACTGAAGGCGATGGGCGTCGAGGACGCGCATCTCGACGATTTCGGCTATGTCTACGGCACCATCCCGGCCAACACCGAAAAGAAGGTGCCGGTGATCTGCTTCTGCTCGCACATGGACACCTCGCCCGATGTCACCGGCAAGGACGTCAAGCCGCAGGTCGTGAAGAACTATCGCGGCGGCGATATCGTGCTGCCGGGCGACACCAGCCAGGTGATCCGCTTCGCCGAGCACCCCGCGCTGAAGAGCCAGATCGGCAACGACATCATCACCACCGACGGCACCACGCTATTGGGGGCCGACAACAAGGCCGGCGTCGCCGAGATCATGGATGCCGCGCATTTCTTCCTCACCAACCCCGACGTGAAGCACGGCACCATCAAGATCCTGTTCACGCCGGACGAGGAGATCGGCCGCGGCGTCGACAATGTCGACCTGAAGAAGCTGGGCGCCGATTTCGGTTACACCATGGACGGCGAGAGCGCCGGCTGCGTCGAGGACGAGACGTTCTCGGCCGACGGCGCCACCATCACCATCAATGGCGTCAGCGCCCATCCCGGCTACGCCAAGGGCAAGATGGAGCACGCAATCAAGATCGCCGCCGCCATCATCGAGCGCCTGCCGAAGGAAGGCTGCTCGCCGGAGACGACCTCGGGCAAGCAGGGCTTTCTACATCCGATCGGCATCGAGGGCGCGCTGGAGCAGGCGACCCTCTCCTTCATCGTCCGCGACTTCACCGAGGAAGGGCTGAAGGAGAAGGAGGTCCTGCTCGAGACCATCGTCAAGGACGTGATGAAGGACTATCCGCGCTCGACCTACAAGTTCGAGGTGCGCGAGCAGTATCGCAACATGAAGCAGGTGATCGATCGTCACCCGCACGTTCTCGAATACGCCATCGAAGCCATCCGCCGTGCCGGTCTGCGTCCGATGCGCACCGCGATCCGCGGCGGCACCGACGGCTCGCGCCTGTCCTTCATGGGCCTGCCCTGCCCCAACATCTTCGCCGGCGAGCACGCGTTTCATTCGCGGCTCGAATGGGTGAGCCGGCAGGACATGGAAAAGGCCGTGCAGACGATCGTGCATCTGGCCATGATCTGGGAGGAACGGGCCTAGGTCTCATACCGACCAGGCCCGGCCACCGCGCGCGGCCGAGCGAACGGTGGCTTCCCGCTGCGCCCATCCCGACAACGCGCCGGTGCGGCCGAGCCTAGGAACCGGCCGATGCGCCGGCCGTTACCGCCCGTCCGCCTCGGAATGCCCCGATAGAGCGCCGCTGTGACGCCATGGCCCGACCAGGCGGGGTCCCCGACCTCACCGGAGGAGCACGCGCGTCGCAGAACTCGAGCAGACGATGGGCATCCGTGACCTCGCGCAGTTCACGCCGCAGTAAGCGGCGGCTCCCCAGCCCGGCAGGATCAGGGCTATGAAAAAAGTTTCCGCGCACGCCTCGCCCGCTTTCACTTTCGTGCTGACAATGGGCGTGGTCAATCTGTTCGGCGACGTCACTTACGAGGGCGGCGCGAGCATCAATGGTCCCTTCATGGCTTCGCTCGGCGCCAGCGCGGCGGCCGTCAGCATCACAGCCGGCGCGGGTGAGTTTCTCGGCTATTCGCTGCGGCTCGGTGCTGGTTATCTCGCAGACCGCACCGGTCGCTATTGGCTCATCACTTTCGCTGGTTACGTCATCAACCTGTTTGCCGTCCCAGCCATGGCGCTTGCCTGGAATTGGCAGACGGCAGCCGCATTCATTCTAGCTGAGAGAATCGGACGCGCGTTGCGCAAGCCGACGGTCGAGGCGATGCTCTCCTACACGACGGGCGAGCTCGGCAAGGGATGGGTCTACGCCGTCAACACCGCGCTGGACGAGATCGGGGCCACCCTTGGCCCGCTTCTGATCGCCCTGGTCCTGCTCCTGAAAGGAGATTATCGGACCGGTTATGCGCTTCTGCTGATATCCGCCGTGTCCGCGCTCCTCGCGCTGGCCGTCGCACGCGTGAATTTCCCATTGCCGTCGCGGCTCGAGCAAGGCCAAACGGCGCCGGCGCGAAGCTTCGCTCGTCCGTACTGGCTGTACATGCTGGCGGGCGCCTTGTTTGCCGCCGGGCTCATGAGCTTCGAGCTGATCTCGTACCATCTGTCAAAATCGAAGATCGCATCCGAGCAGTGGATTCCGGTCTTGCTGGCGGCCTCGACGGCGTTCGGCGTGCTCGCAAGTCTCGCCCTGGGCAGGCTCTACGATCACCTCGGTCTCCCCGTGGTGATCGGCGCGGTGTGCCTCTCCGCCCCGTTCTCACCGCTCGTGTTCCTCGGCGACTTTCAGCTGGTGCTCGTCGGCATGCTGTTGTGGGGCGTCGGCTACGCGACGCAGGACACCCTGCTCAAGGCGCTCGTCGCCGAGGTGCTTCCCGAGGGAAAGCGCAACCTGGCGTTCGGCCTGTACTATGCAGGTTATGGGGTTGGGTGGCTGGCCGGAAGCATCGTCACCGGCCTGCTGTACGACCGCTCGATGACGGCGCTGATCGCGTTTTCGATTGCGATGCAGCTATTGGCGGTGCCGGTCTTTGCTCTGGCGCGGCGAACGCAAGCGCCACCACCCACCCTGTGATTAGCCGGGGAAGTCGGTCGCCTCCACGAACGAGAGCGGCCGACACGATCTTGTGCGAGCGATCCTACGGCACCGGCATCGCGCGTGGATTGCGATGGAAGCGGTTGGCGCTCGCCATCCAGTTCGGCAACGGCTCTCCATCCCGATGCCGTCCACCGGCGACGGCGGCAGCCCATGCCACCGCGGCGCCGACCAGGGTCGCGGCTGCGACCGAGAACGCCACGATGATCGAGTTGCGCCTGGCACGGTTGATGGCCGTCTTTGACTCTGCGATCAGGGTGTCGACCCGCCGTTCGGCGTCAGGTGCCGCAAGGCCCGTCACAGCCGCGACCTGTTGCACGAGGTAGGTCCGGTCGTCCGTGCTGACACCGCTGTGGCTGGACGACGTCATCAGGATCCGTCCCGCTTCCGCGCGTCCTTCCCTCAGATCGGTGTTCGGCGGGCGGCGCGGCGCGCGGAACAGCTTGTCGAGCTCATAGCTCAACAGCGGCTCGGCCGCGGACGTGTTGCTCGCCGAGCTGCGCATCGGCGAACGATCGATCGCAGCAGCGCCAAGAAGAGCCAGCAGAGCTGCGCCCAGGAGCACAGCGAGAGCCCAGGACGTCAGGCCATGCAAGCCGTCGCGCCGCTCGTCATCGTCCTCGATCTTGGCCGGCGCCGGCGCCGGTCGCGTTGTCCGGCCGGCGATATAACCGCCGAAGCCGAAGCTGATGATGGCCTGGATGATCAGATACAGCCCCGAGAGCAGCGCCAGCGCTGCCGAGGCATCGCGCCATGTCGGCGAAGCCGAACTGACGCCAAGGCCGATGGCAACACCAAAGCTCACCAGGATGAACGACATTGCGCCCGCCGCAAGCGCGCCTGCGAACACGGAACTCCACTGTATGGTTCGAGGAGCCTCGCCCGCCATGCCGCCTTCCATGACCTCTTCCCGCATGAGAGTTTCAACCGTCATTGCGGTGCTCTCAGCGCAAGCCGAAGAACGACAGGATCGCCATGATGACGACGATCAAGCCGATCAGATAAATCAGTCCGTCCATTGTCCGTCCTCCTCAGTCTCTCCTGCTCGCTAATCGCGAGGTATGAGGAACGTTCCAAATTGGACGGATCGCCTGGAACGAACGTGGAAGATGCGGGTTATCCGCTCAAGTCCCAAGGATAGAGAATGTGAGCACATGAGGCCTCAGCCGGTTCGTCCGGCTGGGGCCTTTCCGCGTTGCGGCCAGCTTTGGCTGTCCCTGTCCCATGTTAACGACGCAAGGGCCGGGATCATTGATGATGCGACGGGGCGGAACCTCCAGGTCAGGAGAGGCGCGTGGATCGCAGAACGGCATGCCTGCATCAGGCGAATGCATTTCGGGAGAAGGCCCTCGCCGATCCCGAGCACCACGACCAATGGATTGACGAAGCCATCAAATGGCTGGAACAGGCGATGGAAGCGAGCTGTCACGCCGTCATCACCATGGAGGCTGACGACGGCAGCGACGCTCCGGAGCCGGCCCCCACGGTCGCAGCCATGGCCCCGCATCGGCGCGTCATTATCCGCCAGTGATAGGCGCTGGCGACGTATCCACCGGTGCGGCAATTGTTCCAAGGACGTAACAATGTTGCGGGTCGACACTGTTCCCGCGCCCATGCTAGGCCGAGCACAGACCGCAACCAGAGTAACGTCGTGCTCGCAAACCGCCAGCCCTCGGGATCGTGCCGCTCGCGCAACTGGCGCGGGCTGCTGTCCGTGCTGATCGCGGTGGTCTACCTGCTCGCGAGCACGCTGCACGGCTCGCACGACATCGACGTGACCACGCCCGGCGGCGGCTCGGAGATCGCTACGGTCCTTGATGGCCCCCCGGGCCACGGCGACCACCCTAAGGTCATCGGCAGCCATCACTGCCATGGCTGCTTCTCGCTGACGGTGACGCAGCCGGCGCCATTGACCGCATCGGTCATGCTCGTGTCCGCAGCGAGCCCGCAACGTGCACCCAGGCTCGCCGGAATTGTCCTGGATACCGACTCCCCGCCTCCCAAACATACTGCCTGAACGGATTGGTCGGGCGGCCCGCGCCCGTTAGGTTCATCCTTCACAGGTCGGTTTCATGTTTCGCAGGGGAATGGCTGCGCGCCTCGCGTGCGCGGCGGCGTGTCTGATTGCCGAAGTGGCGCTAGCTCCGTCTCACGCCCAGACTTTGACGATGCGCAGCGCGTTGTCGCGCGCGCTGGCGGCGAGCCCGCGGCTGACGGCGGCGGAGCGCGACGTCGGCATCGCCACGGGCCAGCGCATCCAGGCGGGCGCGCTGCTCAATCCGGAACTGTCCTACGAACAGGACGATTCATTCGGCTCCGGCAAATATCGCGGGACGCGATCGGCGGAGACCACGCTGCAGATCAGCCAGGCCTTCGAGCTGTTCGGCAAGCGCGACGCGCGGATTGCAGCCGGGGCGGCTGGGGTCGAGGTCGCGGCGATCCAGCGCAAGGCCGTCAGGCTGGAGGTGCTGTCGGAGACCGCGATCGCCTTCCTCAGCGTGCTCGGCGCACAGCGGCGCATCCAGATCCTCGACGAGCAGATCGCGGCGATCGACCGCCTGACGCCGCTGCTCCGCCGCCGCGTCGAGGCCGGCGCCTCCTCACCGGCCGAGACCGGCCGCGCCGAGGTCGCCTCGGCGCTGGTGAAGGCCGACCGCGAGCGCTTCAAGGCGACGCTGGCGAGTGCCCGGCGCGAGCTCGCGGTGCTGATGGGCGATCCCGCCGCGAAATTCGGCGAAGTCTCCGGCCGGCTCGACACCACGGGCAAGCCGCCGACCTTCCAGTCGGTGGTCGCCGCCATCGATGCCAATCCGCAACTGGTGCGCTGGACCGCCGTTTACGCGCAGCGCAATGCCGAGCTGCTGCTGGCGCGGCTCAAGCCCTATCCAGACGTGCGGATCTCCGCCGGCTGGCGCCATTTCAACGAGACCAATGACGATGCCGTGCGCCTCACTCTCTCGGTGCCGATCCCCGTCTTCGACCAGAACCAGGGCAATATCCTTTCGGCGCAGGAGAGCCTCGCCAAGACGCGCGCCGAGCGCGAGACCAACCGCAACGCGCTGGTCGTGATCGCCGGGCGCGCCTACGACTCGCTGCAGGGCTCACTGCGCGAGCTCGCGGTGCTGCGCGAGGTCGCGATCCCGAAGGCCGTCGAAGCGTCCGAGGCGATCTCGCAGGGCTACGGACAGGGCCGCTTCACTCTGCTCGAGGTGCTCGATGCCCAGGCGAGCGTCACCCAGGCGCGGCTGCGCGAGCAGGAGGCGCTGCAGAATTTCCATGCCGGGGTCGCGACCATCGAAGGCCTCGTCGGCAACCCCTTCACGCTGGCGCGGGAGAGCGCACGATGAGGACCTCCTCCACCATTCTCATCGCCATCGTTGCCGCAGCGCTCGGCGCCTACGGCTATTCCCGGCTCGCCCCGGCCAAGCTCGCACACACCGAGCATACCGAGCATTCCGAACAGAAGAAGCCGAACAACCATGTCGAGCAGGACGAGCACGGCGCCGACCGCATCCGCATCTCCGACGTCAAGCTGGCAGCCGCCGGCGTGAGCCTGGCGGAGGCCGCAAGCGCCACACTGACCGACACGCTGTCCTTCAATGGCATCCTGCGTGCCAATCAGGAAACGGTGGTGCAGGTGACGCCGCGCTTTCCGGGCGTCGTCAAATCCATCCTGAAGCGCATCGGCGAGAAGGTCGGCAAGGACGATCTGCTCGCCGCGATCGAGAGCAACCAGAGCCTCACCGTCTACGAGCTCAAGGCGCCGATCGCCGGCACCATCATCGAGCGGCAGATCTCGCTCGGCGAATACGCCTCCGAGCAGAAACCGGCCTTCGTGGTCGCCGATCTCTCGACCATCTGGGTCGATCTGTCGATCTACCGGCAGGACCTCAGGCGCGTCCGCATCAACGACGAGGTGCTGATCGATCCCGACGACGGCCGCGGCGAGATCAAGGGCACCATCTCCTACATGGCGCCGATCGGTTCGAGCGAGACCCAGACCGCGCTGGCGCGGGTGGTGCTGGCCAACCCCGACGGCCGGCTTCGTCCCGGCCTGTTCGTCACGGCGCGGCTGATCCTCGCCGCGCGCAATGTCGCGGTTGCCGTGCGCCGAAGCGCGATCCAGACGCTGGAGAACAAGACCATCGTGTTCGTCCGCGAGGATGGCGACAAGATCGAGGCGCGCCCGGTGGAGCTTGGCGACTCCGATCCGAAATTCGTGGAGATCCGCGCGGGCCTTTCGGCCGGCGAGCGCTACGTCGCCGAGAACAGTTTTGTGGTCAAGGCGGAGATGGGCAAGGGAGACGCCGATCATGATTGACGCCCTCCTCGCCTTCTCGGTCCGCCAGCGCTGGCTCGTGGTCCTGCTCGCCCTCGCCGCCGGTGCCCTTGGCGCCTGGAATTTCACGCGCCTGCCGATCGATGCCGTGCCTGACGTGACCAACGTCCAGGTCCAGATCAACACGCACGCGCCGGGGCTGTCGCCGCTCGAGGCCGAGCAGCGCATCACCTTTCCGCTCGAGACTGCAATGGGCGGCTTGCCCAGGCTCGACTACACCCGCTCGATCTCGCGCTACGGCCTGAGCCAGGTCACCGTCGTGTTCCAGGACGGCACCGACATCTATTTCGCGCGCCAGCTCGTGAACGAACGCATCCAGCAGGCGAAGGACCAATTGCCTGCAGGCACGGAGGTCGCGATGGGACCGATCTCGACCGGGCTCGGTGAGATCTACGTCTACTCGGTCGAGGCAAAGGCCGGCGCAAAGTCGCCGGCGGGTGCCGAGTTCACGCCGACG
This sequence comes from Bradyrhizobium vignae, assembly GCF_900324035.1. Classification (NCBI taxonomy): domain Bacteria; kingdom Pseudomonadati; phylum Pseudomonadota; class Alphaproteobacteria; order Hyphomicrobiales; family Nitrobacteraceae; genus Bradyrhizobium; species Bradyrhizobium vignae. The sequence continues at coordinate 3,786,736 of NZ_LS398110.1, read as the reverse complement.
GAGCTGCGCACCATCCAGGACTGGATCATCAAGCCGCAGCTGCGCACCATTCCCGGCGTGATCGAGGTCAACTCGATCGGCGGCTATGAGCGGCAATTCCATGTGCTGCCGATTCCGGGTCAGCTGATGGCCTACAAGCTCGGCTTCCGCGACATCATGACGGCGCTGGCCGCCAACAATGCCAATGTCGGCGCCGGCTATATCGAGCGCAACGGCGAGCAATATCTCGTCCGCGCTCCCGGCCAGGTCGCCAATATCGAGGACATCAGGGGCATCGTGATCGGCTCGCGCGGCGGCGTGCCGGTGCGCATCCGCGATGTCGCCGAGGTCAGCGAAGGCAAGGACCTGCGCACCGGTGCTGCGACGGCGAACGGCGGCGAGACGGTGCTCGGCACCGCCATGCTGCTGATCGGCGAGAACAGCCGCACCGTGGCCCAGCGCGTGAAGGCCAGGCTCGCGGAGATCGCCAAATCGCTCCCCGACGGCGTGATCGCGCGCGCCGTCTACGACCGCACGCATCTGGTGGAAGCCACCATCCAGACCGTCGAGAAGAACCTCGTCGAGGGTGCGGCGCTGGTGATCGCGGTGCTGTTCCTGATCCTCGGCAACATCCGCGCCGCGCTGATCACGGCCTGCGTCATCCCCCTCTCCATGCTGTTCACGATCACGGGCATGGTCGAGAGCAAGGTCAGCGCCAATCTGATGAGTCTGGGCGCGATCGATTTCGGCATCATCGTCGACGGCGCGGTCATCATCGTCGAGAACTGCCTGCGGCTGCTTGCCGCCGAGCAGCACCGCCGCGGCCGGCTGCTGACGCTGGACGAACGCCTCCAGACCATCCGCATGGGAAGCGGCGAGGTGATCAAGCCGAGCCTGTTCGGCACGCTCATCATCGCCGTGGTCTATCTTCCGGTCCTCACCCTGTCCGGGACCGAGGGCAAGATGTTCACGCCGATGGCGCTGACCGTGCTGATGGCGCTTGCGGGCGCGGCGCTGCTGTCGGTCACGTTCGTCCCCGCCGCGGTTGCGATTGTCGTCACCGGCAAGGTCGCGGAGACGGAGAACGTCTTCATGCGGGCCGCCAAGCGGCTCTATCTGCCCCTGCTCGACCGCGCGATCCGTTATCGCGGCAGTGTCGCGCTCGGCGCCCTGCTGATCGTCGCCGGCAGCATCTTCGCCGCAACGCGCATGGGCGGCGAGTTCATTCCGAACCTCGATGAAGGCGACATCACCATCGAGACCATCCGGATTCCCGGCACCAGCCTGACCCAGAGCGTCGACATGCAGCTCCGCCTGGAAAAGGCGATCAAGCAGGTGCCGGAGGTCGCGACCATCTTCTCCAAGATCGGCACCGCCGAGATCGCCAACGACCCGATGCCGCCGAATGTCGCCGACACCTATGTCACGCTGAAGCCGCGCGAGGAATGGCCCGACCCGGCCAAGCCGAAGGACGAGGTGGTGGCCGAGCTCGAACGCGCCGCCAACACCTTGCCCGGTAGTGCCTATGGCATGACCCAGCCGATCCAGATGCGCTTCAACGAGCTCATCGCCGGCATCCGCAGCGACGTCGGCGTCAAGATCTTCGGCGACGATCTCGACGTGCTCGCCGGCATCGCCCAGCAGGTCAACGGCGTGGTTCGCGGCATCGAGGGCGCCGCCGACATCAAGACCGAGCAGATCGCGGGCCTGCCGATCCTCACCGTCAAGCTCGACCGCCAGGCGCTGTCGCGCTACGGCCTCAGCCTCAGCGAGGTGCAAAACCTCGTCGAGATCGCGATCGGCGGCAAGCCGGTCGGCAAGCTGTTCGAGGGCGATCGGCGCTTCGACATCGTGGTGCGGCTGCCGGAAAGCCTGCGGGCCGATCCCGATACGATCAAGTCGCTGCCGATCCCGCTGCCGCCGGGCGAGGATATCGCGGCCGTCACGAAAACCGCCTGGCCGGGGGCATCCGGGACGACGCCACGCTATGTGCCGCTCTCCTCCGTTGCGGCAATCGAGATCGCGCCGGGCCCCAACCAGATCAGCCGCGAGAACGGCAAGCGCCGCGTCGTGGTCATGGCCAATGTCCGCGGGCGCGATCTGCGCTCTTTCGTTGCCGAGGCGCAAGCCGCCGTCGCCGAGAAGGTCAAGCTGCCGCCGGGTTACTTCATCGGCTGGGGCGGACAGTTCGAGCAGCTGGTGTCCGCCACCAAACGGCTGACGATCGTGGTGCCGGTGGCGCTGCTTCTGGTGTTCCTGCTGCTGTTCATGGGCATGGGATCGGCGGCGGATGCGGCGCTGGTGTTCTCCGGCGTGCCGCTGGCGCTGACCGGTGGTGTCGCGGCGCTGCTGCTGCGCGACATTCCCCTGTCCATCAGCGCCGGCGTCGGCTTCATCGCGCTATCGGGCGTTGCCGTGCTCAACGGGCTCGTCATCATCGCCTTCATCGAGCGGCTGCGCAGCGAGGGGCGATCCGTCGTGGCTGCCGTACGCGAGGGCGCGCTGACGCGGCTGCGCCCGGTGCTGATGACGGCCCTCGTCGCCTCGCTCGGTTTCGTGCCGATGGCGCTCGCCACCGGCGCGGGCGCCGAGGTGCAGCGGCCGCTTGCGACCGTCGTGATCGGCGGCATCATCTCCTCCACGGTGCTCACGCTCTTGGTGCTGCCGGCGCTCTACGTCCTCTTCCGTCGTGACGTGACGCCCGAAGCGCCTACAATGGCGCCTGATTTGACTGCATCCGCGGAGCGCTAGAGGTGGCCGGCCACGATCATCACGGGCATCACCATCATGACCATGCCGGGCATGGCCATGATCGTGGTCACAGCCACGGCCATGTTCATGCCCCCGCCAATTTCGGCAAGGCGTTCGCGATCGGCATCTCGCTCAACACAGCACTGGTCGTGGCCGAAGCGACCTACGGCTATCTCGGCAACTCCACCGCCCTGCTGGCCGACGCCGGCCATAACCTTTCCGACGTGCTCGGCCTGGTGGTGGCCTGGGGCGCCTCGATTGCAGCACGCCGCGCTCCGAGCGGCCGCTTCACTTATGGCCTGCGCGCCTCCACCATCCTCGCGGCACTTGCCAATGCGGTGTTCCTGCTGGTCGCAACCGGCGCGATCGGCTGGGAGGCGATCCTGCGCCTGCGCCAGCCGGAGCCGGTTGCCGGCGTGACGGTGATGGTGGTCGCCGGCATCGGCATCCTCATCAACGGTTTTAGCGCCATGCTCTTCGCGCGCGGGCGCAAGGACGACATCAACATCGAAGGCGCGTACCTGCACATGGCCGCAGACGCCGGGGTCTCGCTCGGCGTGGTCGTCTCGGCGGCACTGATCGTCTGGACGGGTTGGCTTTGGCTCGATCCCGTCACCAGCCTCGTGATCTGCGCCACCATCCTCTGGAGCACGACGAGCCTCTTGCGCGGCTCGATCGACATGTCCATGGCGGCGGCGCCAAGAGCCATCGACGTGGCGGCAATCAGGGCGTTCCTGCTGGCGCGGCCGGGCGTCTCAGGGATCCACGATCTCCACGTCTGGCCGATCTCGACCACCGAGACGGCGCTGACCTGCCACCTCGTCATGCCCGCCGGCACGGACGACGCATTCCTGATGCAGACGGCGCAACTCCTCAAGTCATCCTTCCGCATCGGCCACACCACGCTTCAGGTCGAGACGCATCCCGACAATGGCTGCGCGCTCGCGCCGGATGATGTGGTGTGAGGAACCATCCACGTCGTCATTGCGAGCGCAGCGAAAGCAATCCAGGCTGCCGCCGCGGGAAGATCCAGGATTGCTTCGTCGCCAGCGCAAATTGCTTCGCAATCTTGTCGCGGGCTCCTCGCAACGACGGGTGTGGAGAAAACGGGCCTACGCAGCCCTCGCCGTCACGATCCAGATCGCGCCCTGCAGCACCACGCTTTGCCCCTTCAGGAATGGCGCGAGCGTTTCGCGGATCGAGGCTTTGGCCGCTTCATAGGTCTCGGCCGGATGGCCCTGCAGCGCGCGGCTGGCCGGACCGATCTGCAGCGAGCCGTCGACGGCGGCATCGAGACCGCCGCCGATCGCAATGTCCATCGCGAGATCATGCGGCTCCATTGCCACATCCGCGAAGCCTGCACCCTTCAGGATGCGCGTCACGCGCTCCTCTGACGCAAAGGCGAACGGGCCCGGCTCCTCCGGCCCGACCGGCGGCATCTTCGGCACATGCTTGTAGACCGCCATCAGCGGCGCCATCATCCAGGGATTTTCCTTCGGCTCGCGCCAGCAGACGAAAGCAAGCCGCCCTGTCGGCCTCAGCGCGCGACGCAAATTGATGAAGGACGCAATAGGGTCGGCAAAGAACATTACGCCGAAGCGCGACGCCAGCAGATCGAAGCTCGCCGGCTCGAACGGATGCACCGTCGCATCCGCCAGCACGAACTCGAGCGGCAGGCCCTTTGGCGCAAGAGCCCGCGCCTGCGACAGCATCGGCTCGGACACGTCGAGGCCGAGCGCGAAGCCGTCAGGCGCCACTACCTTCGCGAATGCCACCGTCGTCGCACCGGAGCCGCAGCCGACGTCGATGACACGCTCGCCCGGCTTCGGCTTGGCGCGGTCGATCAGCACATCGGCAATCGGCCCGAGCAGCTTCTCCTGCACCGCGTGGCGATCGGCCCAGCGCTGCCCGCTCGGGCCGTTCCAATAGGCGATCTGGTCGGCGTTCTGCTCGTGTCCGCTCGGCTGTTCCATCAGGTCTTTGATCCCTAGCATTGTCGATCCGCCCGTCCCGCAATTGCGGGGGGTCACCTGGTCGGATCCCCGCCCGGATCGTAGCGCAATTTTCTGCAAGGACCACACAGTCGCTGCTGTCGAGAATTGGCCGCGCTTTCCGGCAGGAAGTGCTCGCATTTTGGTCGCATAGCTTTCACCGAATGGCCCCATCAGAAGCAGACGACAACCAGATTTCGTGGATAGCATTTTCAGGTTGCTCACCTTGGAAAGGCATGACCATGCGCAGCATCATGGGCCCCCTCATCATCGCAACCCTCTCCTTCGGGACGCCGACCTTCGTGCAGGCGCAAGGAACATCGTCGCAACCGGGAACAGAATCATCGCCCGCTCAGAGCACCGTCATCCGTCAGATCCAGGTCATCGACATCAAGGACCTGCAACCAGCCGTGCGCTCGAAGGTCGATGAAATCGTCGCACAGACAAGCGATGACGATATTCAGTCGCTCCGGAAAACGATTGATGCAACGCCCCAGGCGGCGTCCGCGCTGAAGGCGAAGGGGCTGACTTCGTCGCAGGTCGTTGCGATCAACATTGCCGAAGGTGTCCTGACACTATTTACCAAGACGGCCTGACATTTCCATCGGGAATGACGACGCGCCACTGTGGGGCACGTGACCGCTCCACGGGGCCGTTGGCACGTCCGACCGAGGTTTGCAGCCTTTCGAACGAACTAGCCAGCCGCAACGAATGGAGGCTTTGCGCTGATGCCATGCTCCAATTGGTCGCCCGGCATGGCAGCCTGCTTGGCCCCGCAAAGCGAAGACTGGTGGGCGGTCACGGATTCGAACCGCGGACCCTCTCGGTGTAAACGAGATGCTCTAACCAGCTGAGCTAACCGCCCCCGGCCGCCTCTTTAGCCTCACAGGCCCTGGACGGGCAAGCGCGGAACTTCATTTCCTGGACCTCAATCCTGCGGCCGCCCCGGCAACAGCGGCACGGCGTCGATCCACACCGCCGCCGACTGGCACCATATCTGCCTGGAGGGCCGTAATTGGTCGCGCTGGCGGATGCTGCCCCAGCGGATGCCCCAATCGTCGGCCTGGTCGCCCTCGCCGCTGGTGAACAGCGGGGAACCGCAGTCGGCACAGAAGTGCTGGAAGCGCATCCGGCCGTTGTCGCCGCGCTTGCCGTAGAGCTTTGGCGCGCCGGCGGTCAGGCGGACATCGGACTTGGCGCAGATCGCGGTCACCCGGAACGGCGAACCCGTCAGCGTCTGGCAATCGGTGCAGTGGCACACCGAGACCGCCTCTGGGTCGATCTCGGCCTCGTAGGTGATCTTGCCGCAATGGCATTGCCCGTCGACCTGCATTGCCTCCTCTCCTCGCCACAAACAAAAACGGCGCCCGGAGGCGCCGTTTTATCATCTATCAATGAGCCTTAGTGAGCGGTCAGACCGCCGGCGGCTTCGTCGCCGTCCGGCTTCACCGTCACTTTGGTGTCCTCTTCCCAGACGATCGGCACCGGCTTCTTCACCAGCGCTTTCGCGACGACGTCGTCGAGGCGGGAGACCGGGATGATCTCCATGCCGCCCTTGATCGCATCGGAAATCTCCGTGAGATCCTTGGCGTTGTCCTCGGGGATCAGCACCGTCTTGATGCCGCCGCGGGCCGCGGCCAGCAGCTTCTCCTTGAGGCCGCCGATCGGCAGCACGCGACCGCGCAGCGTGATCTCGCCGGTCATCGCGACATCGTGGCGGACCGGGATGCCGGTCATGACCGAGATGATCGCGGTGGCCATCGCCACGCCCGCGGACGGACCGTCCTTCGGCGTCGCGCCTTCCGGCACGTGCACGTGGATGTCGCGCCGGTCGAACAGCGGCGGCTCGACGCCATAGTTGATCGCGCGCGAGCGGACATAGGACGCCGCCGCCGAGATCGATTCCTTCATGACGTCGCGCAAGTTTCCGGTGACCGTCATCTTGCCCTTGCCGGGCATCATGACGCCTTCGATCGTCAGCAACTCGCCGCCGACATCGGTCCAGGCAAGGCCGGTGACGATGCCGACCTGCGGCTCGCTCTCGATCTCGCCGAAGCGGTACTTCGGCACGCCGAGCAGCTCTTCCAGAGTCTTCTCGGTGACCTTGACCGCCTTCTTCTTGGAGATCATCAGCTCCTTCACCGCCTTGCGGGCGAGTGTCGAGAGCTCACGCTCCAGGTTGCGCACGCCCGCTTCGCGGGTGTAGCGGCGGATCAGAAGCAGCAGCGCGTCGTCGTCGATCGAGAACTCCTTGGAGTCCAGGCCGTGCTTGGACACCGCGTTGGGGATCAGATGCTTGCGCGCGATCTCGACCTTCTCGTTCTCGGTGTAGCCCGCGATCCGGATGATCTCCATGCGGTCCATCAGCGGGCCCGGAATATTGAGCGTATTCGCGGTCGTGATGAACATCACGTTGGACAGATCGTAGTCGACCTCGAGATAGTGGTCGTTGAACGTTCCGTTCTGCTCGGGATCGAGGACCTCGAGCAGAGCCGACGACGGATCGCCGCGGAAATCGGCGCCCATCTTGTCGATCTCGTCCAGCAGAAACAGTGGATTGGACGACTTCGCCTTGCGCATCGACTGGATGATCTTGCCGGGCATCGAGCCGATATAGGTGCGGCGGTGACCGCGGATCTCGGCTTCATCGCGCACGCCGCCGAGCGAGACGCGCACGAATTCGCGCCCCGTCGCCTTCGCGATCGACTTGCCGAGCGAGGTCTTGCCGACGCCGGGAGGTCCGACGAGGCACAGGATCGGCCCGGTCAGCTTGTTGGCGCGCGACTGCACCGCGAGATACTCGACGATGCGTTCCTTGACCTTCTCGAGCCCGTAGTGATCGGAGTCCAGGATGGCTTGCGCCTGCTCCAGGTCCTTCTTCACCTTGGACTTCTTGTTCCACGGGATCGACAAGAGCCAATCCAGATAGTTGCGCACGACGGTCGCTTCCGCTGACATCGGCGACATCTGGCGCAGCTTCTTCAATTCATGCTGCGCCTTCTCGCGCGCTTCCTTGGAGAGCTTGGTCTTGGAGATCTTCTCTTCGAGGTCGGCGAGCTCGTCGCGACCATCGTCGTCGCCGAGTTCCTTCTGGATCGCCTTCATCTGCTCGTTGAGATAGTACTCGCGCTGGGTCTTCTCCATCTGGCGCTTGACGCGCGAGCGGATGCGCTTCTCGACCTGCAGCACCGAGATCTCGCTCTCCATCAGGCCCAGCACCTTCTCCAGGCGCGTGGTGACGGACAGCGTCTCCAGGATGCCCTGGCGATCCGCGATCTTCACGGCGAGATGCGAGGCAACCGTGTCGGCGAGCTTGGCGAAATCGGTGATCGCCTGCACGACGCCGACGACCTCGGCCGAGATCTTCTTGTTGAGCTTCACATAGCTCTCGAAATCGGAGACGACCGAGCGCGCCAGCGCCTCCGCCTCGACCGACTTCGCATCGGTATCGGCGAGCGCAACGGCAGTCGCCTCGTAATAATCGGCGCGATCGGTGTATTTGGACACGCGCGCACGCTCGAGGCCCTCGACCAGCACCTTCACGGTGCCGTCGGGAAGCTTCAAGAGCTGGAGCACGCTGGCGAGCGTCCCGGTCTCGTAAATGGCATCGGGCGCCGGATCATCGTCGGACGCGTTCTTCTGCGTCGCGAGCATGATCAGCGCGTCGTTCTTCATCACCTCTTCGAGCGCGCGGATCGACTTCTCGCGGCCGACGAAAAGCGGAACGATCATGTGCGGGAAGACGACGATGTCGCGCAGCGGCAGCACCGGATAGGCGTGCGCTTCGCCATGGACGATGGTTGGCCGGGGTTTGGGATTAGTCATGGCCTTTTCCTTTTGCTTTGCCCCCTTGCACGCAGCCCGCTGATCATGCGCAACCACCACAAGGTGCCGAGGTGATCCGCAAGACCGGTCGGTCCTTTTGCGAGTTGGACCGGCTTGTCGGATCGGAACTGAGGCGAATCTTGAAGAGAATTTTCGCTCGCCGCCAACATTAGGTGGCTATCGACCCGGGGGGTGTCAAGTCACTGAAAAACGCGCGCCATCAGGCGCTTACGCACGCACTAAGCGACGCACCACCGACTGCGGAAATACCAGTTCCGCAGCCCACCTCGGCGAGACAATTGGAGCGTTCCAGCGCCGCCAGATCAGGCGCTGGCGTTCTCGACGGCGCGATCGGATCGATCGGCGTAGATGTAGAGCGGACGCGCCGTTCCTTCCACCACTTCTCGGGAAATCACGACTTCTTCCACACCTTCCAGACCCGGCAGGTCGAACATGGTCTCGAGCAGGATCGCCTCGAGGATCGAACGCAGGCCCCGCGCGCCGGTCTTGCGCTCGATCGCCTTGCGGGCGACCGCGCCAAGCGCCTCGTCGGCGAAGGTCAGCTCGATGTTCTCCATCTCGAACAGCCGCTGGTACTGTTTCACCAGCGCGTTCTTCGGCTCGGTGAGGATCTTCTTCAGCGAGGTCTCATCGAGATCCTCGAGCGTCGCCACGACGGGCAGACGGCCGACGAACTCGGGGATGAGGCCGTACTTCAGGAGGTCCTCAGGCTCGACGTGACGGAAGATTTCACCGGTACGGCGATCCTCCGGCGCAAGCACCTGGGCGCCGAAGCCGATCGAGGTCGACCGTCCGCGTGCCGAGATGATCTTCTCGAGGCCGGCGAAAGCGCCGCCGCAGATGAACAGGATGTTGGTGGTATCCACCTGCAGGAACTCCTGCTGCGGATGCTTGCGGCCGCCCTGCGGCGGAACCGAAGCCACGGTACCTTCCATGATCTTCAGCAGCGCCTGCTGCACGCCCTCACCCGACACGTCACGCGTGATCGAGGGGTTGTCGGACTTGCGGCTGATCTTGTCGATTTCGTCGATGTAGACGATGCCGCGCTGGGCGCGCTCGACATTGTAGTCGGCGGCCTGGAGCAGCTTCAGGATAATGTTCTCGACGTCCTCGCCGACATAGCCGGCTTCGGTCAGCGTCGTCGCATCTGCCATCGTGAACGGCACGTCCAGGATGCGGGCGAGCGTCTGCGCGAGCAGCGTCTTGCCCGAGCCGGTCGGACCGATCAGCAGAATGTTCGACTTCGCGAGCTCGACGTCGTTGTGCTTGGTCTGGTGGTTGAGGCGCTTGTAGTGGTTGTGCACCGCGACCGAGAGGACCTTCTTCGCATGGCTCTGGCCGATCACGTAATCGTCCAGCACCTTGCAGATTTCCTTCGGCGTCGGAATGCCGTCGCGCGACTTGACCAGCGAGGACTTGTTCTCCTCGCGGATGATGTCCATGCAGAGCTCGACGCACTCGTCGCAGATGAAGACCGTGGGACCCGCGATCAGTTTGCGGACTTCGTGCTGGCTCTTGCCGCAGAACGAGCAATATAGCGTGTTCTTGGAGTCGCTCGTGCCGACCTTACTCATTCATGTCTCCGTCCGCGGTTCGATCCCGTTCCGCTCGATCGCTCCATTCCGACACGACGGCCGGTATGAAGCTTAAGTAGAGCAAATTCCGTACCAAAAAAGACCCTACGCATTACATCCAGTGCGAATCACGGTCACTCGATTCCCCGCGATCATAGCCGATCAATCGTAGCCAACCATGCTGTCACCCGACTATCAAGAATTCGCTAATCGGGGGTCGCCGGCTACCCGTGACAATACCGTGATTTCCGGACTTGGCACGGGCCAAAGTGATCGAAAATCACCCCGGCGTTGCGGGATTGCCACGAAAAACAAGCACGAAAGCGGAACTTCCCGCTTGTCGCAGCGCGCAAAACCGCGTTTTGCGACGCGCACCCGCCGACCCCCGGGATCGCCGTGACGCCCCAGTAATGCTACGGGGCTTTCGCCGGCGCGGGCTCCTCGGCGCGCTTGTCGATGACCTTGTCGACGAGACCGAACTCCTTGGCGTCATTCGCGGTGAGGAATTTGTCGCGTTCCAGCGCATCCTCGATCGACTTGTAGGTCTGGCCGGTGTGCTTCACGTAGATCTCGTTGAGCCGCTTCTTCAGGTTCAGGATTTCCTGAGCATGCAGCATGATGTCGGTGGCCTGTCCCTGGAAGCCGCCGGAGGGCTGGTGCACCATGATGCGCGCGTTCGGCAGCGAGAAGCGCATGTCCTTCTCGCCGGCGGCGAGCAGCAGCGAGCCCATCGAGGCCGCCTGCCCCGTGCACAGCGTCGAGACCGGCGGGCGGATGAACTGCATGGTGTCGTAGATCGCAAGGCCCGATGTCACCACGCCGCCCGGCGAGTTGATGTACATCGAGATTTCCTTCTTCGGATTTTCCGCCTCGAGGAACAGGAGCTGCGCGACGATCAGCGTCGACATGCCGTCCTCGACCGGGCCGGTCACGAAGATGATGCGCTCCTTCAACAGGCGCGAGAAAATGTCGTAGGCGCGCTCGCCACGGTTGGTCTGCTCGACCACCATGGGCACGAGGTTCATGTAAGTTTCAACCGGATCGCGCATGAGTCACCTAGGGTTTTCGGAGACGGACATCGCCGGGCCTGGCTGCCAGTTTGGCTGGATGCGCCGGAGGGGCGGATGGACGTCCCGTGATGCAGGAACTTGGTAGAGGTAGAACGCGTAGCGACAGATATAGCCCAATTCGCGCCTGACAAGTGCGGAGCGCATTAAGGCTTAATCCGTGAGGCAGTTGAAGCTGATTCGTAGAATGAGGCCCAGCCGGCCATCTGGCTAGCTGGGCCTCTTTCCTGATCATCCTTAACAGAGGACTGTCCCGGAGCTCCTTTCCGATGGAATCGGAAAGGGGTTCTAGCTTCTATTTTCGACGCGTTTTCTTCGCGCGAAGCGGTATCCACTTCGCTCGAAAACGCTGTGGAGCCTTCAGGCTGCGGTCTTTTCCGCATCGTCGTCCTTGTAGAGGTCCTCGCGCGAGACCTTCTTCTCGGTCACGTTGGCGAGCTCGAGGATGAAATCGACGACCTTGTCCTCGTAGATCGGCGCACGAAGCTGGGCCAGCGCCTGGGCGTTGTTGCGGTAATAGTCCCAGACCTCCTTCTCGCGGCCGGGCATCGAGCGCGCGCGCTCGATCACGGCGCGGCCGACTTCGTCGTCGGTCACGGTGATCTTGTTCTTCTCGCCGATCTCGGAGAGCACGAGGCCAAGCCGCACGCGGCGATCGGCGATCTTGCGGTACTCTTCCTTCGCCTTGTCCTCGGTGGTGTCCTCGTCGGCAAAGGTCTTGCCGGCCGAATCCATCTCGGCCTTGACCGAATTCCACATCAGATTGAACTCCTCGTCGACGAGCGAGGGCGGCGCTTCGAAGCGATGCGCCTCGTCGAGGCGGTCGAGCAGCGCGCGCTTGACGCGCTGGCGAGTCGCGGTGGCGAACTCGGCGGTCAGGCGCTCGCGCGCGGCTTCCTTGAGCTTGTCCAGCGATTCCAGGCCGAGCGACTTGGCGAACTCGTCGTCGATCGCAAGGTCCTGCGGCGCCTCGATCAGGGTCGCAGTGGTCTCGAACTCGGCGGGCTGGCCGGCCAGCTTGTCGTTCATGTAGTTCTTGGGGAACGTCACCTTCAGCGTGCGGGTCTCATTGGCGCCGATGCCGATGAGCTGCTCCTCGAAGCCCGGGATGAAGGTGTTGGAGCCGATCACGACCTGGATGCCCTCGCCGGTGCCACCCTCGAAGACTTCGCCGTTGATGCTGCCCTTGAAGTTGATGGTGACGCGATCGCCGGAGGCGGCCTTGGCGCCATCACCCTTGTCGGCATAGGTGCGGTTGGAATCGGCAATGCGCTTGATCGCCTCGTCGACGTCGGCGTCGGAGACATCGGCAACGGGCTTCTCGACCTGGAAGGTCTTGAAGTCGGCGAGCGCGATCGCCGGCACCACCTCGATCGCAACCGTGTAGGTCAGATCGGTCTTGCCGCTCAGCAGCTCCTCGACGTCCTTCTGCTCCGTCGGCATGGTGATCTTCGGCTCGGTCGCGAGACGGAAGCCGCGCTCGGAGAACAGCTGTGTGTTGGTGTCGCGGATGGTCTGATCGATGGTCTCGGCCATGACCGAGCGGCCGTAAACCTTCTTCAGGTGCGAGACCGGCACCTTGCCCGGACGAAAGCCGTTGATGCGGACCTTGTCCTTGAGGTCGACGAGCTTGGCACCGGCCTTGGCATCAAGATCAGACGCGGGAACGCTGATCTTGAACTCGTGCTTCAGACCTTCCGAGAGGGTTTCTGTGACCTGCATGGCGTCCAATCTTCTTTTCGTTCGGCCCCGGCACGTCGCGCGTCGGGACGCTGTCATTAATCGATCCGGCGCGAGGCAAACGCCTCCACGCCGGTGGTTCATCGGACCGGCTTCAAGGCGGACGATCATCCGCGCGGAAGCAGGTCTCGTAATCCGTGCAAACGCGATAAGCGCTTGGTGCGGGCGGAGGGACTCGAACCCCCACAACTTTCGTCACTGGAACCTAAATCCAGCGCGTCTACCAGTTCCGCCACGCCCGCGTGAATTTGCATCAAGACCGGCCGCGATGCCGCGGGCGGCCGGGCTTATAGCATGTGCCTGACTGTTCGCAGCAAAAAAATGGCCTGATGGAGGCAGGCTTCAAGTAGGCACGATGGCTGGACTTATCCAGCGCCGCGTGGTCGGGATCACGCCATGACAACGCGGATTTTTGCCCCACATCGGCGCCAGGTTTTGGCAGGCCTCGGAGCCTCGGCAGCCGGGCTGATCGGCGGCGGCGCGGGCCCATCCGTGACGACCCAGCTCGCGCTTCAGGCGAGGCCGGCAACGCTCGCTCTGAAACCCGATCAGCCGGCTACACCGATCTGGGAGCTGGCCGCGGTAAGTCATCTCAGGGACGTTCGTCTCAAGCGCGGCGACCGCTGCGAGGTGGTGTTTCGGAACGACCTGCCTGTACCACTTGCGCCGGTCTGGTACGGCCTCAATGGCGCGACCGCGACCGACCCGCTGCGGGGGCGTGCGCCCGCCGCGCCAGACACGACCGAAACATCAATCATTTCAATACCAAGCGCGGGAACCCTGCTGGCTGACTTCCGTCTCTTCGAGGGCAGCCTGAAGCAGCCGGCGCGCCCGCTCCCGATCATCGCGACCGAGACCAACCGCGTCGCCGTGGACCGCGACGAAATCCTGCTGATCGAGGAATGGCGCCTCCGGCCGGATGGCACCGCGGTCCCGCCAGGCCAGGACCCAAAGGACACGACGCCGCTCTATACCGTCAATGGCCGAACTTCATTCGATCTCTCAGCTTCGGCCGGCGAGCGGCTTCGGCTGCGCTTCATCAACGGCTCCCAACGTACTGTTCTCGCAATCAAATTGGAGAGCCACGAGGTCCGCGTGATGGCCCTGGACGGACAACCAGCCGAGCCGTTCCCCGCGCGCAACGGCGCGGTGGTGCTGGCCCCGGGCGCGCGAGCCGACGCGTTCGTGGATACGGTCACATCGGCCCCATTCCTGCTCCATGACGGCAAGGAGGTGCGCCGGGTCGGAAGCCTCGCCATCACTGGGACGCTGGAGCGCGCACCGCTGTTGCCGCCGCAACCGCTCCCTTCGAACGACCTCCCCGAAAAGCTCGATCTGGGAGGCGCCCTGCGGTTCGATGTCGCGCTCGGTGCGCCGGACGCCGGTTGGACACGGCCCGCGAACTTCTCCACCGCCTCTGCCCCCGCCTTCCGCGCCAAGACCGGTCGCACCGTCGTGCTGGCCCTCAAGAACCCTGCCCCGACCAGCACCGTGTTCCACCTGCACGGCCACCCCTTCCGCCTGCTCGACAAGCTCGACGACGGCTGGAAGCCCTACTGGCTCGACACGCTCGCGATCGAGCCCGGCCAGACCCAGCGCATCGCCTTCGCGGCGACCTCACCCGGGCGCTGGCTGCTCGAATCCGTGGCGACCGATTGGGCAGCGCCGCGCTTGGTGCGCTGGTATGGGGTGGAGTGAGCGGTCAGTATTCGATGCCCAGCGCATCATAGATCCGCCGGTGCACGGCCGGCAGCGTCTCGGTGAGGTCCTCCGCGATCAGGCCCGGCCCGGCTTCGCTTGCCGCTTCGCCATGCATCCAGACGCCGATGCTCGCGGCCTCGAACGCCGGCACGCCTTGGGCCAACAGGCCTGCGATAATGCCGGACAGCACGTCGCCGGCACCGGCCGTGGCGAGCCAGGGCGGCGCGTTGGCGGCGATGGCGGCGCGGCCATCGGGGGCCGCGACGGTTGTGTCCGGGCCCTTCAGGAGCACGACCGCGCCGGAGCGCTCGGCGGCGGTGCGGACGCGCTCGAGCTTGGAACGGCCGGGATGCTTGTTGCTGAGATCGGAGAACAGGCGCGGAAACTCGCCTTCGTGCGGGGTCAGCACCACTGCACTGTCCCCCGACGACTTGATCCACTCGAACAGGCGCTCGGGTTTCGCCGCAAAGCTCGTCAGCGCATCGGCGTCGAGCACCAGATGCCGCTGCGCCGACAATCCGGTGTGGACCATGTCGCAGGTGCGTTCGCCGACGCCGGCGCCGGGGCCGATCATGCAGGTGTTGTAGCGCTTGTCACCGAGCAGCTCGCCGAACTCGACCGCGGTGTCGACGGGGCGGACCATCACCGCCGTCAGCGCGCTGGCATTGATCGCGAGCGCAGCGCGTGGGGTCGCCAGAGTCACAAGGCCGGCGCCAGCGCGCAGGGCGCCGCGCGCGGCGAGCCTTGCCGCCCCCGTCGCGGCGGCATCGCCGGAGACCGCCAGCACATGGCCGCGCGCGTATTTGTGGCCGTCGATACGCGGCACCGGAAAGGCGGCACCCCAGACTTGCGGATCGTTCTCGAAGATCTGTGGCCGGATCTCGTCCAGTACTTCGGCGCCGATGCCGATATCGGCGAGCCGCACGCGGCCGCAATGCATGCGGCCGGGCAGCAGCAGATGCGCCGGCTTCTTGCGGAAGAAGGTGATGGTCTCGGTGGCGTTCACCGCCACGCCCATCACGGCCGCGCTGGTGCCGTTGATGCCGCTCGGCAGGTCGACTGCGAGCACCGGGGCACCGTTGCCGTTGATCGCCTCGATCATTTCACGCGCCTCGCCGTCCACGCTGCGGCTGAGGCCGGCGCCGAACAGCGCATCAATGATCAGCGCCGGCCTTCCGATCGCCTGTGGATTGAACGGCAGTACCGGATGCTTCCAGCCCCGCGCGGCGGAGGCCGCATCGCCCTGGAGCTGGTCGCGCTCGCACATCAGGATCACCGAGACCTCGCGCCCCTGGGCGGCGAGTTCGGCGGCTGCGACGAAACCGTCGCCGCCATTGTTGCCGGGACCGGCGACGATCAGGATCGGCCCCTCCTCCACCAGCGCATGGGCGGCCTCGGCGACCGCCTGGCCCGCGCTCAGCATCAGCTTGAAACCGGGCGTGCCGGCCGCAATGGCGAGTTGGTCGGCCCGCTGCATCTCGGCGTTGGTCAAAACTTCCATGCCACTTCCTAGTACAAACGCCTCTTCAACAGGCATCATCCTTGCCGATCCGACGGCAGGGACGTCGACTTGCACATATATTGAACCGTTTGCCTATTTCGTAGTCTTCGGTATTTTGTGCAGGTCGGCGCCTCATCCAGAGATGCTCGTTAAAAGACTGATAACGCTCCAATAACCAGGGCATTTGCAACTTGGCATAGACCCTGCTTTCGAGGAAGCCGCTTCGGTTTGTCGTGCTCACTGGCATCTTACAGGGGGTGACCGGCCGTTGTTGCCGGACTGGTCAGGGATCCCGGCATAGAGAAGACAAGATCGTGCGTTGAGAAATGCGCATCCTGACGAAGACGTTGCTATTTGATCGAAAGGCCGGGAGTCGCGCAGTGAAGAAAATTGAAGCCATCATCAAGCCATTCAAGCTCGACGAGGTGAAGGAAGCGCTTCAGGAAGTCGGCCTCCAGGGCATCACCGTCACCGAAGCCAAGGGCTTTGGCCGGCAGAAGGGTCACGCCGAACTTTACCGCGGCGCAGAATACATCGTCGACTTCCTGCCGAAGGTCAAAATCGAGATCGTGATCGGCGACGATCTGGTCGAGCGCGCCATCGATGCGATCCGCCGTGCCGCGCAGACCGGCCGCATCGGCGACGGCAAGATTTTCGTCTCCAACATCGAAGAGGCGATCCGCATCCGAACCGGCGAATCCGGGCTGGACGCTATCTGAGCCGGGTGCTATCCCGCATTTTGCGTCACTCCGACAAGAAATAAGGCTGCTTCGGCGGCCTGATTTCGTTTGTGCGGTCGCGCGCGAACTCGCCAAAAGCGAGAATAATCTTGCTCACCTGGAAACCGACCCGCAGAGCCATAAGGGGTATGCATGAAGACCGCCAAAGACGTCCTGAAATCGATCAAGGACAACGACGTCAAATACGTCGACCTGCGCTTCACCGATCCGCGCGGCAAGTGGCAGCACGTCACGTTCGACGTCAGCATGATCGATGAAGACATCTTCGCCGAAGGCACGATGTTCGACGGCTCCTCGATCGCCGGCTGGAAGGCGATCAACGAGTCCGACATGTGCCTGATGCCCGATCCGGTGACCGCGACGATCGATCCGTTCTTCGCCGAGACGACCATGGTCATCACCTGCGACGTGCTCGAGCCGACCACCGGCGAGCCTTACAACCGCGATCCCCGCGGCATCGCCAAGAAGGCGGAGGCGATGGTGAAGTCGATGGGCGTGGGCGACACCGTGTTCGTCGGCCCGGAAGCCGAGTTCTTCGTGTTTGATGACGTGCGCTTCTCCGCCACCCCCTACAACACCGGTTTCCGTCTCGACTCCTCGGAGCTGCCGACCAACTCCGACACCGAATATGAAGGCGGCAATCTCGGCCACCGCGTCCGCACCAAGGGCGGCTATTTCCCGGTTCCGCCGCAGGACTCCGTGCAGGACATGCGCTCGGAAATGCTCGGGGCCATGGCCAAGATGGGCGTCAAGGTCGAGAAGCATCACCACGAGGTCGCTTCCGCCCAGCACGAGCTCGGCATGAAGTTCGACACGCTGACGCTGATGGCCGACCACATCCAGATTTACAAGTATTGCATCCACCAGGTCGCGCACATCTACGGCAAGACCGCGACCTTCATGCCGAAGCCGGTCTACGGCGACAACGGCTCGGGCATGCACGTGCACCAGTCGATCTGGAAGGATGGCAAGCCGGTGTTCGCCGGCAACAAATACGCTGACCTGTCGGAGACCTGCCTCCACTATATCGGCGGCATCATCAAGCACGCCAAGGCGATCAACGCCTTCACCAACCCCTCGACCAACTCCTACAAGCGTCTGGTCCCGGGCTATGAGGCGCCCGTGCTGCTCGCCTACTCGGCGCGCAACCGCTCGGCCTCCTGCCGCATCCCCTACACCGCCTCGCCGAAGGCCAAGCGTGTCGAGGTGCGCTTCCCCGATCCGCTCGCCAACCCCTATCTCGGCTTCGCCGCGATGCTGATGGCCGGCCTCGACGGCATCAAGAACAAGATCGATCCGGGCCCGGCAATGGACAAGGATCTCTACGACTTGCCGAAGGAAGAGCTGAAGCAGATCCCGACGGTGTGCGGCTCGCTTCGCGAGGCGCTCGAGAACCTCGACAAGGACCGCGCCTTCCTGAAGGCCGGCGGCGTGTTCGACGACGACTTCATCGACGCCTATATCGAGCTGAAGATGACCGAAGTCGAGCGCTTCGAGATGACCCCGCATCCGGTCGAGTTCGACATGTACTATTCGGGGTAAATCGCCCGAACCGGACAAGAGATGCAAAAGGCGCTTCCGAAAGGGGCGCCTTTTCGTTTGCGCCGTTGGGCCTGCAGGCTGGGTTGGCCCCACTGGCGTAACCCACCATGCTTCAGCAAATGTGCGACGAAGTTGGTGGGTTACGCCCAGCAACCATTTGGACGAAGCTGGGTCGTCCGCGGCGTTACCCCTACGGGTTGTTGGGCCGCGGCATGAGATGGTCGAGCAAGCCGGCCGGCAGCGGAAACACGACGGTCGACGACCGTTCACCGGCGATGTCGTGCAGAGCCGCGAAATAGCGCAGCTGCATGGCCTGAGGCTCCTGCGCGAGGATCCGCCCGGCTTCGACGAGCTTTTCGGCGGCTTGCTCCTCGCCCATCGCATTGATCACCTTGGCCCGCCGCAAGCGCTCCGCCTCTGCCTGTTTGGCAATCGCGCGAACCATGGTTTCGTTGATATCGACGTCCTTGATCTCGATGCCGGTGACCTTGATGCCCCAGACGTCAGTCTGTTTGTCGAGTATCTCCTGGATGTCGGCATTCAGCCTGTCGCGTTCGGCAAGCATCTCGTCGAGCTCGTGCTTGCCGAGCACCGAACGCAACGTGGTCTGGGCGAGCTGGCTGGTCGCGGCCATGTAATCGCCGACCTTGATGATGGCGCGCTCGGGGTCGACGATTCGAAAGTACAATACGGCGTTGACCTTGACCGACACGTTGTCCCGCGAAATCACGTCCTGCGGCGGAACGACCTGCACCATCACCCTGAGATCGACCTTGACGAGTTGCTGCACGATCGGGACGAGGATGATGAGGCCGGGCCCCTTCACCCCGGTGAAGCGGCCGAGCGTGAAGACGACGCCGCGCTCGTATTCGCGCAGGATTCGAATGGCCTGAGATAGAAATATGACGACCAGCAGCGCGAGCGCCGCATAGGTCAAATATTCCAGCATCATGATGTACCTCCCTCGCCTCTTGGGGCGGGCGTGCGCCGTATCAGCAGCGTCAGGTCGATGACGTTGGCGATTTCGACGATGTCTCCAGGCTTGAACGTTTCGGCGCCGCGCGCGCGCCAGCGCTCACCATGGGCGAACACATGACCTTCGTCCCCGTTCCAGTCGAGAATCTCGGCAGGCAAGCCTCGCATCGCCTGCGCACCGACCCGTGCAGGAGCTTTGCGGACACGCCGAAGCGAACCAAGCACGACCAGAGCAACGCCGGCGAACACAGCTGCAGTGATGCCGATCACCCACCACGACAAGCGATAGCCGGGCGCCTCGACCCTGAACAGCATCAGCGCGCCGAGCACGAAGGCGATGATCCCCCCGAGACCGATCACCACCGTCGGATTGAAGGCTTCGATGGTGAGAAGCACCAGTCCGACCAGCATCAGGGCGAGACCGGCATAGTTGATCGGCAGCAAATTGAGTGCATAGAGACCGATCAGCAGGCAGATCGCGCCGATGACTCCGGGAGCGACGGCGCCGGGCGACATGAACTCGAAGATCAGACCGTAGATGCCAACCATCAGGAGAATGAAAGCGACGTTGGGATCGGTGATGACCGCCAGGAAGCGGGATATCCGTCCGGGCTCGATGGCTTCGACGACAGCATCTTTCGTCGCGAGGCGTTGTGTCTTGCCGCCTGCAAGCTCCGCCACGCGGCCATCGACCTGCCGCAGCAATTCGGCCTGATCGCGCGCGACGAGATCGATGGCATGTGCCTCGAGCGCGCCGTTGGCAGAGAGTGTCGCAGCCTCACGGACCGCCTTCTCCGCCCAGTCCGCATTGCGGTTGCGCAGCTCGGCGAGGCTGCGGATGAAGGCGACGGCGTCGTTCGTGGCCTTCGCCGTCATCGCGTCCTTCGGCTCATCCTTCTTGTCTTTGCCGTCCTTCTCCGGCGTACCGCTCGGCAGGCCCGGCAGTGGCCCGCCAATCTGGACCGGCGTCGCCGCGCCGATATTGGTGCCGGGCGCCATCGCCGCGATGTGGGTCGCATAAAGGATATAGGTCCCGGCACTCGCCGCGTGGGCGCCGGACGGGGCGACGTAGCCGATGACGGGGACGGGCGAGGCGAGCACATCCGCGATAATCTCGCGCATGCTGGAATTGAGACCGCCGGGCGTATTCATTCTCAGAAGCACGACCTCGGCACGCCGTTCGCCCGCCTTGGCCAAAGCCTCCCGCACATAGCTGGCCGACGCCGGGCCAATTGCCCCGTCGATCGAAACGACCAGGGCAACACCGCTGCTCTCCTCCGCTGAGCTGGGAAGGAGGCAACAGGTCAAAGCCACGGCGGTGATCGCCGCAACGAGGGCCGCCTTCATGGTCTGCACGGCAAGGGCTCCCTTGCAGACCATATGGTGGTCCTCTCGGGAACCTCAATGCTGCGCGTGGAGGCCAACGTCACGATTGTGCAACGCAATGCAAATCGTCACGCAGAATGTCGATGTGATCGGCTGAGTAGAGGAAGCCGCGGACCAGGTCACAGTTGGATCCGCCCCGCGTCAGGCGCGACTACCGCGCTCAAACATAGAGCTTGCGCCCGCCCGTCAGCCTTCGTTCTGCATCTGACTCCAATTCGTTCTCAAAGAACAAATCAGAGCCGTGAAAATCGGGACGGAGCAATTCCTACTGATTGGTTTATTCCGTGCGAGATTTCGATTGCGCATTGGACAGATGGCGCAATCGTCGCCGGCCTTGCCGTCGCAAGCGCGGCGGAGCTGGTCTTCGGCAGCGACCGTGTTGCCCATCATCGGGATGCAATTCCAGTTTGGAAATCCTGGTGGAGCAAGCGGCCGATCCGTCCGTAGCTTACTTGCAGGCACGGATCTCCGACGGGGACGCGCCGTAGACACGACGAAAGGTCCGATTGAAATATGAGATGTCGTTGAAGCCGGACCGGTGCGCGATGTCGCTGATCGAGCGGCCTGCGAGGCCGACATCCGTCAGCAACTTGTAGGCAGAGGCGAGCCGCTGGTTGAGGACAAACTCGGTAAAGCTCGTACCTTCGGTCTCGAACAGCCGTCGGACATAGGATTTCGAAATGCCCTGCTTGGCAGCCACAGAGTCCAGACTCAGCCCGGGATTGCCGGACTGCGCGCGGATGTGGGCTTTGATGCTCCGCATTCTGGCGGCTGCAAGGCCGCGCGTGTGCGCCATCTCGGCGGCATCCGGCGTGGCGCCCAGCAACAGGGCGCCGAGATCGAGCATGTGGTTCACGACGGCCCGCCGCATTGCGGCGTTCGCGAGCGTCTGTCTCTCATTGACGATGCCGAGATAATCCAGAAAGAGCGACAGCGCTGGATTCTGTTTGTCGAGCGGTCTGCCGATGGCGTCATCGAAGTTGCTGACCAGGGGCGCAATCAGCGCGCGGCTGATCCGCCAAGTGACCACGCGCCTCGTCGTGTAGTTGGTCGCGGTTCCCGGCAATCCATTCGTGGTCAGGGCCGCCTCCCCCGGACCGAGATGCGTCTCGTGGCCATTTTGATTGTGGATGGCCGCACCATCGAGGTTGAACACAATCACGGGATCGTCGTTGTCGATCATCGCTTCGGTGTGGCGACAGAAAATCGGAGAAACGGTCGCGGCCGCGACGGACATCCCAGGCAACGCCCGCAGCTTCATGTCGATCTGAAGCGCCGCGTCGGGCAACGGCTCGATCTCCAGCTTGAGAATTTCACGGCCGTAGATCTGATGAAAGGCTTCGATCCTGTCGCGCTCGGCAAAGGCGGAGCTCGACAGCTCCAATACGATCAATTCGTCGCCACTATCCAACGCACCGCTCCGTAACAGCAAGATCTAACAGCAAGATCGCCCGGCGGTCCTTTTGTCGCAGGAAATGGCGCAGCGTTCAAAGGACTTTCATGCAGCCTCCAATTCGGATGCGCTGGCGCTGCATGATGCGACGCGGGCTCCGGACCGACGCGCCTGCCGATGTGGCAAGGCGATCACACTGGATGGCAATCGTCAGACTTGTGTCGATCAGTCCAAGTCGGTGTAGCGCGTGCCCCAAGCCGAACGCGCCGCACTCCCGCTATAGCTCCCTGATGTTGCTCGAAATTGCGCGCCGGTTGCAGAGGGCTCAATGGCAATCACGGAAAAAATCATTTCGGCTGCTACACTTGGTCTGGCATTGACGCAGGCGGCATCCGCCGCAGACCTTCCTGTCAAAGCGGCTGCGCTTCCGCCTCCAATCGTCGATTGGAGCGGCGTCTATGTCGGCGTGCATGTCGGCTATGGCGGCGGCATGAACGATTGGTGGATTAACGACCCCCGCGAACCGACCGTCGATTATGCTGCGAACGGCGTGCTCGCCGGCGCTCAAATCGGCATCAACAAGCAGATTGCAAATTTCGTTTTTGGCCTTGAACTGGACGGCTCATGGGCGAACATCCGCGGATCGCAGAGGCTGCGGCTCGGCTTCCCGTTCTTCGGCGACGTGACCAGCACCACCACCTCGAGGATTGACGCGTTGACCACGGTCGCCGGTCGCGCGGGGCTCGCCGCCGATCGCTGGTTCGCCTTCACCAAGTTCGGACTTGCCGGTGCCTGGGAAACGCACACCAGCAACGCCGCGGGCGATTTCGGCTTCGGTGCATTTTCCACCAGCCTCAGCGGACGAGAGTATCGCTGGGCGCCGCTGATCGGATTTGGAGCGGAATACGCGTTGGGAGGAAACTGGTCGGTCAAGGCTGAATACGATTACCTGCATTTCGGCACCCGGCAGGTTGGCATGAGCGGCAGCACCACGTCTGCCGGCGTGACGACTCCGGTCGCGGGAGATGTCCCGATTGCGCAGGATTCCATCCACCTGATCAAGCTGGGGGCGAATTACCGACCTGGTGAGGTCGCGGCCGATCCCAAATATCCGCCGGTCAAGACGGCATCCGGCACGAACTGGACCGGCGGCTTTGTCGGCGTGCAGGCCGGTTATGGTCTTGGTCGCGAGTCGCGCCATCAGGACCCCTCGCCTCTGCCGGGCAGTGGCAGCTTCGATACAAGCGGGTGGCTCGCCGGTTTTGATGGCGGCGTCAACGTGCAGTCCGGCGCGCTGGTCTTCGGCGTCGAAGGTGAATGGATGTGGACCGGCATCCAGGGCAGCCGGTCCTCTGCGTTTCCGCTGTTCGGCGCCGCGGCCACGAATGATCTGAGCACCTCGATCGACTGGCTTGCCATCGCCAGCGGCCGTGCCGGCTTCGTCGTCGGCGATCGCCTGCTCGTCTATGGCAAGGCGGGTGTCGCCATCGCCAATGAGAGCCACGCGTTCAATGGTGCGGCATCCTTCGGGGCCGTCAGCCAGAGCATGGCGGTTCAGGGGAAGATAGTGCACTCAGGCGGCGTGATCGGCGCGGGACTCGAATACGCGCTTGCCGGCAACTGGTCGCTCAAGGGCGAGTACGACTTCATCCGCATGATCAACCAGCATACGAGCCAGAGCGGCAGTTTCAATCAAACCGGCTTCCCCGCGGCAGGGGCCGCCGCCAACAGCTGGATCACGCAGGATCTGCATCTGTTCAAGTTGGGCGTGAACTATCACTTCAATCCGCTGCCCGGGGCCGTGACCGCCCGCTATTGATCGGGAGCGTGAGCTACGCCGCCGCCTTCTGCCGCGTCACCAGCGCTTCGCCAAAGGCCTCGAATAGCTTGCGGTTGATCGGGTTGTGCTGCGGGTCGTACTCCGCATGCCATTGCACGCCGAGCGCAAAGGTCGGGGCCTCGGCAATGCGGATCGCCTCGATGGTGCCGTCCTCGGCGACGCCCTCGATCAGCACGCGCTTGCCGGGATCGAGGATGCCCTGGCCGTGCAGCGAATTGACCCTGATCCTCTCGCAACCGAGAATTTTTGCGAAGGCGCCGCCGGGCGTCAGATCGACGTCGTGACGGTCGGCGAACACCACGGTGGGATCGGGATGGATCTCGCCGTTCTCGAGCCGGGGCATGCGGTGGTTCATCCGGCCGGGGAGCTCGCGGATCTCGGGGTGCAGCGACCCGCCGAAGGCGACGTTCATCTCCTGCAGGCCGCGACAGATGCCGAACAGCGGGATGCCGCGGGCGACACAGGCGACCGAAAGGGCTAGCGCGACCTCGTCGCGGTGGATGTCATAGGGCTCGTGCTTCTCGCACGGATCAACGTTGAATCGGGTCGGGTGCACGTTGGCGCGGGCGCCGGTGAGGATGATGCCGTCCACGGTATCGAGCAGCGCCACGATATCGGTGATGTCAGGGGAGCCCGCGAACATCAGCGGCAAGCCACCGGAGACTTCGGCCACGGCGCGCAGGTTTCGCTCGCCGACCATCTGGACCTGAAATCGATTTTCGACGCGATAGGAATTCCCGATCACGCCGACGACCGGCTTTCTCATCTGTCGTTCCGCGCCTCCTGGTAAGAAGATTCTCCAAACATGCCCTCCGGATGGAACAAATTCAACAGAAGGGATCGCGGGACGGCAATGCTATTTTCGCGCAAATGGCCGGCCCGGCGAGCCCTGGGCAGGCCGGGCGACGGCTACTCCGATCGCTCGCGAAGAGGGCCAGAGGCCCGCAGCAACGACGAGGCGCGCCAAGCCGGCGCACGCCGCTTGATCCCCGGCAGGATTTCGCGAAAGAGTGCGCTGGCGCCGCCTCGCTCGAAAAGGATCTGATGTGACGATTCCCAGAGATGACCGCCCGCGTGCCCGCAGCGACCTGGCTCGGGATCAGGCCTGGGCGATTTCCGTCGGAGGCATCGGCGTCGTACTGTTCACCGCCCTGCTCGCCTTCACCTGGTATTTTGCGGCCACCCTGCTGCTGATCTTCACCGGCATGCTGCTCGGCCTCGGCCTCAACGCGCTGGTCAATGCGCTCGGCCGCCGGGTCAACCTCCCTCACACGTTCCGACTTGCCATCGTCTGTGTCGCGCTCGCTTTGCTCCTCGCAGGCATCGCCTATCTCGGCGGCGCCACGATTGCCGAACAGGCCTCGGTGCTGAGCAAGACCATCAAGTCGCAGATCACCAATGTCAGGTCGTTCCTCGAGAACCACGGCATCGACACCAGCTTCTTCGATCTCGGCAGCACCGCCTCGGACGCCTCGGCCACCCCATCGTCGGACGCGACACCCGCGCCGGCGGCGCCCTCGCGTGGGCCCTTGCCCGGCGCCGGCGCGCTCGCTTCCAGTGGCGGGGCGATCGTGAGCCAGACCCTCAAGCTGCTGCTCGGCACCATTCACGGCGTGGGCAACATCTTCATCGTGCTGTTCCTGGGCCTTGCCTTCGCCGCCCAGCCCAGCGTCTATCATGACGGCCTGCTGTTCCTGGCGCCGGCGAGGCACCGCACGCGCGTCGCTCTGATC
Source organism: Bradyrhizobium vignae (assembly GCF_900324035.1). Taxonomy (NCBI): domain Bacteria; kingdom Pseudomonadati; phylum Pseudomonadota; class Alphaproteobacteria; order Hyphomicrobiales; family Nitrobacteraceae; genus Bradyrhizobium; species Bradyrhizobium vignae. The sequence continues at coordinate 3,760,977 of NZ_LS398110.1, read as the reverse complement.
ATCGACCGCATAGCTGAGACGCTGGAGCGCTGGCTGATCGCCCAGATCGTCGTCATGATTGCGGTCGGTGTCGTGACCTGGATCGGCCTTGCCGTCATCGGCATCCCCGGCGCGTTCATCCTGGGAATCCAGGCGGGCCTGCTCGCCTTCATCCCCACCGTCGGCGCCATCATCGCCGGCGTCGTCGTGGTGCTGGCAAGCCTCGCCTCGGGCTGGATTCCGGCACTATCGGCCTTCCTCCTCTTCATGGGCGTGCATGCCATGGAAAGCTACGTGCTGACACCGATCCTGCAGCGGCAGGCGCTGGACATCCCGCCGGCTACGCTGTTCGCGTTCCAGATCCTGCTCGGCGTCGTGTTCGGCATCTGGGGCCTCGCGCTGGCGCTGCCGCTGGTCGCGATCGCCAAGGTCATGATCGACCATTTCAAGACGTATGAGGCGCCGCCCCTGGCGGAGGCAGCCTGACCCGCTTTACGTGGTGAGCACGGTCTCGGTGTGCTCGACCTCCGGGGCTGCGGCAAAATACTGCCCGACCAGGCCGCGCCATTCGGTGAAATTCTCCGAGCCGCGGAAATCGACGGTGTGGTTCTCCAGCGTCGCCCATTTTACCATCAGCCGGTAGCGCTGCGGCTTCTCCATCGACTTGTGCAGCTCGAAACCGTGAAAGCCCTTGGCGCGGCCGAAGGCGGCCTTGGCCTTGGCGACGGCCGCCTCAAAGTCCTTCTCGCTGCCCGGCTTGACGTCGATTTGCGCGATCTCGGTGATCATCGGTTTCCACCCTTTTGTTGATGGCCGTGTCTACCGCAGACAGCGACAAAGAAAAAGGCGCCGAAACGGCGCCCCGCCCGGCCTGGAAATGCAGGCCTATCGGGCGAACAGCAGGACCGTGCCCGCGACGATCAGTGCACAACCGACGAACAGCGCGAGCGGCCAGTAGCTGCGCCTGTGCGCGTAGCGGCCCTGCGCGCGGCGTTCGGTGATCAGCGCCTTCTCGTATTCATCCGCGGTCGAGAACAGACAGGCGAAACCGCCGCGTGCCGAGGCCGCAGCGGCTTCGAGCGACATCAGGGTGACTTGCGGATTCCGTCGGCGGATCGATTCCATACCGGAATGATATGGGATCGAACGGTAAACAGAGGATTACCGCAAGACGCCGCCGTTCAGGCGGTGGCCGGACGCGCCTGCGATGGACCGGTTCGCGCGGCGCTCTGGCGGCGCCAGTTCTCCAGCGACAGTGGCAGTTCCTCCGCCGCCTCGACACGGTTACGGCCGCCGCGCTTGGCCTGGTAGAGCGCGGTGTCGGCCGAGGCCAGCAGCACCTCCAGCTCGGTACCGGCCGGACCGCCCGCGACGCCGATGCTGACAGTGGTGTCCACCGGGCCTTCATCGACCACGACGCCGGAGGTCTCGAATGCCTCGCGCACGCGCTCGGCGACGAGCACGCCCTCCTCCAACGAGCACGGCAACAGAGCCGCAAACTCCTCGCCGCCGATGCGGCCCGAGAGGTCGGAGATGCGCAAGTTGCTGATCACGACAGTGGAGAACAGTTTCAGCATCTCGTCACCGGCGGGATGGCCGAAGCGGTCGTTGATCGACTTGAAGTGGTCGATGTCGAAGATCATCACGGTCACCGGCCGTCCGGCCTTGGCCTCGCGCTCGATCACGCGCGCACAGGCTTCCGAGAAGCCGCGCCGGTTGAGCATGCCGGTCAGCGGATCGGTCGACGCGGCGGTCCGATGCGCGGTGACGGTGCGTTCCGACACCAGCATGAAGATCACGAACACGGTTCCGACGGCATAGAGTATGAGCTCGACCGCGAATACGGTGACCCAGATGCTCGAGGAGAAGCCGGCATCGTGCGGACGCAGGAAACTGCCGATCAGGATCGGCAGCATCAACACGCAGCCATGCATCGCCGGCATCATGAAGGCCGGCCAGCGTCGTTGCAGGCTCTTGCGCCGTTCGGTCCAGAGCTCGCTCGCGGTCAGCGCCGCATAGACCGAGACGATGCCGGCACCGACGAGCATGCGCAGCATCGATGCTGTGGGATCGAGCAGCGTCGCGGCAGTGACCCAGGCGAGCGCGCCGAGCACGAGGCCGGGCCAGTTCGGCTTGCGGCCGTGGAAGACGCGCGCCGCGTTCCACACCATGCCGCAGGCGACGAAGCCGACGGCATTCAGCGCAAGGTAAAGATGGGCGCCCAGCCTGTCGCCTGCTGCGGTCCACAGCGCGACCGAGGCAGCACCGAGGAGATAGGCGGTGCCCCACCATTTCAGCGCCGGGCTGTTCTCCTGCCTGCCGAAAAACACCATCATGGCGCCGAGCAGTGCGGCGACCATGGTGGCGACCAAATAGAGCGTGATGCTATCGAGCGACATCATGTCGGCCCCCTCTAGAACATAGCAGTTACGCGATCGGCACATCCGATTTGCGCGCCCTTCCAAGTGCGACGCTATGTCCCGCGGGTTCCATTCAGGTTTTCGCGGATCCCTAAGTTTTCGGGAAACACGCCATCAATTTGCATACAAACGAACAACAAAAAGGGCGCTGAAATCGGCGCCCTTTTGCATCTCATTGAAGCCGCTTTCGCGGCAAATGCGACAGAAGCGATTAACGCTTCGAGAACTGGAAGGACCGGCGAGCCTTGGCCTTGCCGTACTTCTTGCGCTCGACCACGCGGGAGTCGCGGGTGAGGAAGCCGCCCTTCTTGAGCACAGAGCGCAGTTCCGGCTCGAAATAGGTGAGCGCCTTGGAGATGCCGTGACGGACCGCGCCGGCCTGGCCGGACAGGCCGCCGCCGGCGACGGTGCAGATCACGTCGTACTGGCCCGAACGCTGGGCCACGGAGAACGGCTGCTCGATCATCATGCGCAGCACGGGACGGGCGAAATAGACCTCGACCTCGCGCGAGTTGACGGTGACCTTGCCGGCGCCCGGCTTGATCCAGACGCGGGCGACCGCGTCCTTGCGCTTGCCGGTGGCATAGGCGCGGTTGAACTTGTCGACCTTCTTCTCGTGCTTGGGCGCTTCGGGCGCGGCCGCCGTCTTGAGCTGCGAGAGCTGGTCGAGCGACTGGATGGATTCGGCCATGTTATGCGGCCCTCGTGTTCTTGCGGTTCAACTTGGCGATGTCGATCTTCTCGGGCTGCTGCGCCTCATGCGGATGATCCGGCCCGCCGTAGACGCGGAGGTTGCCCATCTGCACGCGACCGAGCGGACCACGCGGAATCATACGCTCGACGGCCTTTTCGAGCACGCGCTCGGGATGACGACCCTCGAGGATCTGGCGCGCGGTGCGCTCCTTGACGTGGCCGACGTAACCGGTGTGCTTGTAGTAGGTCTTCTGCTCGCGCTTGCGGCCGGTGAGGACCGCATGCTGCGCGTTGATGATGATGACGTTGTCGCCGCAATCAACGTGCGGGGTATAGGTCGGGAGGTGCTTGCCGCGGAGCCGCATGGCGACGATGGTGGCGAGACGGCCGACGACCAGACCCTTGGCGTCGATCAGCACCCACTTCTTCGTCACCTCGGCCGGCTTTGCCGAAAAGGTTTTCATGTCAGAATTTCCGTGAGGGAGACATCGGCGCGAACACCGCACCGGACTGCGCGGGTTTCTAGAGAAGACAGGCGCAACGGTCAATGCCCTGAGATGGAAATTATAACAACGAAATCAATATCTTGAAAATATGGTGCTATGTTACCTGCAAAAACCTCAAACATTTGGAATGGAATAGGTGGAGGTGACATGGGCGATCGGGTCGGCGGATGTGCCCGACAGGAGGTTCACCTCCCCAACTGCCAGGCGCTTGCCGAGCTTGAGCAGCCGAGCCTCGGCCAGCACGTCCTGGCCTGGCTGGCCCTTGCGCAGGAAGTTGATGTTGAGATTGATCGTGACCGCGAGCCCGATCGGCCCGATCGCGGACAGCAGCACCACGTACATCGCGAAATCCGCGAGCGCCATCAGCGTCGGGCCGGACACGGTTCCACCCGGCCGCAGCATCCTTTCGCTGTAGCGCTGGCGCAAAAGGCTGGTCTGGCCGTCCGCGCTCTCGATCGTGATGTCGTCACCGCTGAAGGCCTGGGGAAACTCGTCACGGAGGAACTGCTCGAGCTCCACTACGCTCATTTTCGCTGACGCCATGTCGTTCCCCACCCTCGCTTCGCTTGCCCTGTTACATTAAGTTATTGGTGTCATCCAATTGCAATCATTTAGCGGAAATCGCGTCAATGTCCGTCCAGGCTGCCCGCGCCCCCTCCCCGCAACCGCCGATCCTGCTGCGCGAGATCGTCGGCAGTGTCGCCGTGCTCACGCTGAACCGACCAGCCGCGCGCAACAGCCTTTCGGAGGCGATGATCGGACAGCTGCATGCGAGCCTCAATGCGATCGCGGAAGACAGGCACATCCGTGCGGCCGTCATCGCAGCCAACGGGCCGGCTTTTTCCGCCGGCCACGACATGAAGGAGCTGACCGCGCGCCGCACCGATCCGGATCGCGGCCGGGCTTATTTTGCGCAGATCATGACGGCGTGCAGCGCCATGATGCAGGCGATTGTGCGCCTGCCCAAGCCCGTGGTCGCTGCCGTCCAAGGCATCGCCACCGCGGCGGGCTGCCAGCTCGTGGCAAGCTGCGATCTGGCGATCGCCTCGGAAGCGGCGAGCTTCGCCACTCCCGGCGTCGACATCGGCCTGTTCTGCTCGACGCCGATGGTGGCGCTGTCGCGCAACGTGCCGCGCAAGCAGGCGATGGAGATGCTGCTGACCGGTGAGCCGATTCCGGCCGCGCGCGCCCGCGAGATCGGCCTCGTCAATCGCGTGGTCGCCGCGGGTACCGAACGCGAGGCCGCGATCGCGTTGGCGCAACAGGTTGCGCTGAAATCCGCGTACACCGTCAAGCTCGGCAAGGAGGCGTTCTATCGCCAGGCCGAGATGAGCCTTGCAGATGCGTATCGCTATGCGGCGGAGGTCATGACCGAGAACATGATGGCGCGCGACGCCGAGGAAGGCATCGGCGCTTTCATCGAGAAGCGCGCGCCGACATGGCGGGATGAGTAACTGTATCTCTTGTGCCGTCGGGGCGATGCGAAGCATCGAACTATGGTGCGCAATTGCGCACGTGAGAATCTCGAGATTCCGGGTCGGCTCTTCGAGCCGCCCGGAATGACGAATGAAGGATGACATGAACCACGACGCCTATCCCGACAATTACATCCGCGGCATCCTCAACAGCGTGAAATCGATCGCGATGGTCGGCGCCTCGCCTGTCAACGTGCGGCCGAGCTATTTCGCGTTCAAATATCTGGCGCAGCGCGGCTACGACATGATTCCCGTCAATCCCGGCCATGTCGGCAAGGACCTGCTCGGCAAGCCTTTCGTCGCCTCGCTGTCGGATATCGGCCGCCCCATCGACATGATCGACATATTCCGCAACTCCAGCCACATCATGCCCGTGGTCGAGGAAGCTCTCACGCTGGACCCGCTGCCGAAGGTGATCTGGATGCAGCTCGGCGCGCGCGACGATGCGGCGGCGGCAAAGGCGGAGTCGGTCGGCATCAAGGTGGTCATGAACCGCTGCCCGAAGATCGAATATGGCCGCTTGTCGTCGGAGATCTCCTGGATGGGCGTGAACTCGCGCACGCTCAGCTCCAAGCGCGCGCCGGCACCGACACAGGGCATGCGGCTGTCCCTCAATCGGATGAGCGTCGGGGGCGGCAACACGGCAGCATCGGATCGCGCCGCGAAAAGCAAGACCGAGCAGAGCTGACGCAATCCGCGAAGGATTCATCTCGCGAACGCGACAATGCGTAGCAAGATCGTTCCGATGTGAAGCGGCGCCTTGACGGCGAGCGCCCCGCCCATCAGCATGCCGCGCGATTTCAGACCACGAGAACAGGACGCCTTATATGAGCGATCGCCTTCCGGGATTTTCGACCCTCGCCGTGCATGCCGGTGCACAGCCCGACCCCACCACCGGCGCGCGCGCGACTCCGATTTATCAAACGACTTCTTTCGTCTTCAACGATGCCGACCACGCCGCCTCGCTGTTCGGTTTGCAGGCGTTCGGCAACATCTATACGCGGATCGGCAATCCGACCAATGCCGTGTTGGAAGAGCGCGTCGCCGCACTCGAAGGCGGCACGGCTGCGCTCGCGGTCGCTTCCGGCCACGCCGCGCAGGTCGTGGTGCTACAGCAATTGCTGCAGCCCGGCGACGAGTTCATCGCCGCGCGAAAACTCTATGGCGGCTCTATCAACCAGTTCACGCATGCATTCAAGAGCTTTGGCTGGAACGTGGTGTGGGCCGATCCCGACGACATTGCGAGCTTCGAGCGCGCGGTAACGCCGCGCACGAAGGCGATCTTCATCGAATCGATCGCCAACCCCGCCGGCAGCATCACCGATATCGAAGCGATCTCGACGGTGGCGCGCAAGGCGGGAGTGCCGCTGATCGTCGATAATACCCTGGCCTCGCCCTATCTGATCCGTCCGATCGACCATGGCGCCGACATCGTCGTGCACTCGCTGACGAAATTTCTGGGCGGCCACGGCAATTCGCTCGGCGGCATCATCGTCGATGCCGGCACCTTCGATTGGTCGACCGGCGGCAAATATCCGATGCTGTCGGAGCCGCGGCCGGAATATCACGGCATCCGCCTACAGGAGACCTTTGGCAACTTCGCCTTCGCGATCGCCTGCCGCGTGCTCGGCCTGCGCGATCTCGGCCCGGCTCTGTCGCCGTTCAACGCCTTCATGATCCTCACCGGCATCGAGACGCTGCCGTTGCGCATGCAGAAGCACTGCGACAATGCCAAGGCCGTCGCCGAATTCCTCGTGGGACATCCGGCGGTGGCCTCGGTCAGCTATGCCGGCCTGCCGAACGACAAGTACAACCAGCTCGCGCGCAAATATGCGCCGAAGGGCGCGGGCGCAGTATTCACCTTCAGCCTGAAGGGCGGCTATGACGCCGGCGTCAGCCTGGTGTCGAAACTGCAGTTGTTCTCGCACCTCGCCAATGTCGGCGACACCCGCTCGCTGGTGATCCACCCCGCCTCGACCACGCACAGCCAGCTCGACGACGCCGCCAAGACCAAGTCCGGTGCCGGTCCCGACGTGGTGCGGCTCTCGATCGGCATCGAGGATAAGGAAGACCTGATCGCCGATTTGGAACAGGCGCTGGGGGCTTAAGCTCGCTGTCGTTCCGGGGCGGTGGCGAAGCACCGAACCCGGAACCTCGATATTGTCAGGTCCGCTCGAGATTTCCGGGTTCGCTGCTTCGCACTGCCCCGGAATGACGGTCGCTTCGGCGACCGTCGGTTAACAGTCATTAACCGTATCTGCCGCATAAATCGTCCTTGGATCGCCCCTTTGATTCGGAGCCGACGATGCTGCGCTGGATGGTGCCTGCCCTTGCGGCGATGCTGACCGTTTCAAGCGCGCTCGCCGCCGATCTGCCGGCCAGCCCAAAGCGGCGCGCAGCCGTGCCGCCGCAGGATCCGCCACAGGTCTACGTCGAGACCGATCCGGATGCGCTGATCTCGCCGGCCTATGGCATCGGCAGCTACATCCGCAACCTGCCGGGCACGCCGCTCTTGCCGGGATCCAACACCTTGCCGGGCTATTACGGCCGGCCCTGGAGCTACGATTACCAGGGCCCGTATTACGGCGGGAAGCAGGTCGATTATTTCTGGCGCCTGCCCTATGCGTGCGGCGTCTACGGCTACTGCTGATCGGATCAGCTGGGCTGGCTGACCGGGACCGCACGCGGCTGCGTCTCCGCAGACCGTCCTGACGCGAGCCGTTCAACCTGCATCACCGCAAGTGTGAGCACCAGTATCGCCACTGCCTGGTGCGCGAGCGCCAGTCCGATCGGAACCTGGTTGAGCAGCGTGAGGATGCCGAGCACCGCCTGCAGGCTCACCGCCGCAAGCAGCCACAGCGCACCGCTCGCTGCCGCCCCTGCGCGCGATCGCAGCGCGTCGATCGCATGCAAGGCCGCCAGCACGAACAGCGCATAAGCCGTCATGCGGTGCTCGAACTGCACGGTCAGCACATTGTCGAACATGTTGCGCCACCACGGCGTCTCGAACCACAGCCGCTCGGCCGATGGAATGAACGCGCCGTCGATCTCGGGCCAGGTGTTATAGGCGCGCCCCGCGCGCAGGCCCGCGACCAGCGCACCGAAATAGATCTGCACGAAGGTCACGACGAGCAGCAGCGCGCTCGTGAACCTCAGCCGAGCCGATGCTGTGATTTGCGGCCGCTCCTTGAGCCGCCGCACCGTCCAGACGATCCCGGCGAAGATCAGCAGCGCCAGCAGCAGATGCGTCGCCAGCCGATATTGCGAGACCTCGACCCGCTCGCTCAGGCCCGAGGCAACCATCCACCAGCCGACCGCACCCTGCAGACCGCCGAGGGCGAACAGCAGCCATAGCCGCCGCTTCAATTCACCGGACAGGCCGCCGCGCCACAGGAAGAACAGGAACGGCAAGAGATAGGCGACGCCGATGAAGCGCCCGAGCAGCCGGTGGCTCCACTCCCACCAGAAGATCTCCTTGAACTCGGACAGGCTCATGCCCGCATTGAGCTCGCGATATTGCGGGATCTTCTTGTAGGCCTCGAACGCCTCGGTCCACTGCGCTTCCGACAGCGGCGGAACACTGCCCGTGACCGGCTTCCATTCGACGATCGACAGGCCGGATTCCGTCAGCCGCGTCGCGCCGCCGACCAGCACCATCAGCGCGATCAGCGCGGCCACGGAGATCAGCCACCAGCGCACGGCGCGATGCGGGTTGATTGGAGCGGAAATCGTCGTCATTTCAGGGACAAACCAACCCTTGCAACCAACAGACTTGAACCGGAACGCGTGCCCCTTATAGTCCCCCGCTCCCGCAGCGCAAGTTACGCGAAAGACCGCGACATTCCGCCATGACGATCCGCACCCGCAAGTTCCTCGGCGCCATCCTGCTCCTGATGCTGGCCACGGTCTGGGCCCTGCTCGGCATGGCGGCGGCGCAGATGCCGTGGATCGCGGAGTCCGGCTGGCGGCAGGCGATCTACTATGTCGTGGTGGGCATGGGCTGGGTGCTGCCGGCGATGCCGATCGTGAGCTGGATGCAGCGTCCCGACCGGGTCAAGTCCGCTCGTTAGGCCTTGCCCGTAGTGCTGCCGGTCGGCTTCACCGGCGCAAAGGCAACACCCGACACCAGCACGCGCATCACCCGCAGCGAGCGCACCCGTCCGTCCCAGGAAATGCGCGGCAGCGCGCGCAGATTGGTGCGCCCTTCCGCCTCCACGATGCCCGGGATCGTCGACACCGCGCTGGCAAAGCCGGCCTCCTCCGCCATCACAACGTGGCTGCGCCGAAACGAGGAGCGGTCGCCAAACGGAAAGGCGAAATGCCGGATGTCGCGGCGGAAAGCCGATTCCGCGACCGCTTTGCCCATCGCCATCTCGCGCAGCGCCGCGGCATCCTTCATGTTGGCGAGAACGGGATAGTTGACGGTGGCGCTGCCGATCGTCACCTGCGGATCGGCAGCAAGCTTCGCGAGGTCTTCCCAGTCCATCGACGCCTCGCGCGAGAGCGCAGCGAGGTCGATGCGGTAGCGCGTGCAGAGATCGGCGATCGCGACCGACAAATCCGCCGGCGGCAGCGAGCGAAGCCAGCTCTCCAGATACGAAAACAGCGCCCGCTTCCGGGCATTGTCGGTGACGGTGAAGCGCTGCTCCTTCTCACCCATCATCAGGCTGATGCGGCTCTCGCGCGCGATCACCCGCTCGAGCCCGAGCCACCAGGCCTCGCCGACGCCATCGGGAAAGGCGGTCGGCACATAGATCGTGAAGGGCACGTCGTGACGTGCCAGCACCGGATAGGCGAAGTTGATGGCATCCTTGTTGGCGCCGTCGAAGGTCAGCGCCACGAAGCGCCGCTTCTCCGGCAGCATCACGGCACGCCGGCAGACCTCGTCCATGCCGAGGAAATCATACTTCCACCGCTTCAGCGCGCGGATGGCGCGGTCGAGGAACTGCGGCGTGATCTCGTTCGCGCGCAGCGGCTGAAATCCGCGCCGCCGCGGCCGCACATGCATAAAGCGCAGGATGGCGCCGGCACCACGACTGCGCAGCGCCGCCTGACCGCTGAACCAGGTCAGCTCGAGGCGCAGCCGTTCCAGCCATCTGTCGTCGAAAGCCAAAATCCCACCCTTCGTGCGTGCCGGCGGTCCGTCCCTCTCCCATTGTCATTACCCTTTGTTGACCTTTGTTTGCAAAGGTCGGCCACAGGCCGAATTGCGTATTTTCGATTGCTCGACAGGTTTCGCGAATGACCATGGCTGCGGCGATGCAAAGCCGGACGGCAGAAGCACCTGCGCGGTCGAAAGCGAGCCGTATCGCGCAGGTCGATATCGTCACCGATCTCGCCGAGGCCGAGGCGGTCTGGCGTGCCTTCGAGGCGAGCGGCCAGCTCTTCACGCCATATCAGCGCTTCGACCTGCTCAGCCCGTGGCAGCGACTGGTCGGCGCCCGTGAAGGCGCCCGGCCGCTCATCGTGATCGCCCGCGACGCCGATCGCCGGCCGCTCACCCTGCTGCCGCTCTCGCTGCGCCAGAGCCACGGCGTGCGCACGGCCTGCTTCATGGGCGGCAAGCACACGACCTTCAATATGGGCCTGTGGAACGCCGAGTTCGCAGCGCAGGCCGGCCTCGCCGATCTCGACGCGCTGTTTGCGCCGCTGCGTGAGCATGTCGACGTGCTCGCGCTGATGCAGCAGCCCGAGCGCTGGCATGACCAGCAGAACCCATTTGCAGCTCTGCCGCGACAAGGCGCGGTCAACGGCTGTCCGCGGCTGCTGATGGAGCCGGGCGGGCCGAAGGAATCGCGGATCAGCAATTCCCTCCGCCGCCGCCTCAAGAGCAAGGAAAAGAAGCTCCAGTCCCTCACCGGTTATCGCTATCACCTCGCCACGTCGGACGAAGACATCACCCGCCTGCTCGACTGGTTCTTCCGCGTCAAGCCGGTGCGGATGGCAGAGCAAAAGCTTCCGAACGTCTTCGCCGAGCCCGGCGTCGAACAGTTCGTCCGCAGCGCCTGCCTTGCGCCGCGCGGTGAAGGGCACGTCATCGACATCCACGCGCTGGAATGCGATGACGAGGTGATCGCTATCTTCGCCGGCGTCGCCGATGGGGCGCGCTTCTCGATGATGTTCAACACCTACACGATGTCCGAGCACGCCCGCTACAGCCCGGGCCTGATCCTGATGCGTTACATCATCGACCGCTACGGCGAACGTGGCTACCGCTCGCTCGACCTCGGCATCGGTTCGGACGACTACAAACGGATGTTCTGCAAGGACGACGAGGAGATCTTCGACAACTTTGTTCCATTGACGCCGCGCGGAAAACTCGCGGCGATGGCGATGTCCTCATTCAACCGCGGCAAGCGGCTGGTGAAGCAGAACCAGATGCTGTTCGACATGGCCCGCCGGCTGCGGCAGGCGTTCGGGTAGCTCTTTCCGCTTGCACGGCTGCCTTCCCTTCTCCCCTTGTGGCAAGGGAAGAGGAAAGAGAGGTTACGCCGCCACCACGCGTGGCGCTTCGACCGCATCCGAGGCCTGCACCGGCTTGCTCAGCATCGTCACCTCGCTGAAGCCGACTGCTCTCAGCTGCTCGCACATCTGCGTGCGCGCATCCGGTGCCATTGAGGCGTCGGGCACCACGACGGCACGGGCATGCGCCGTCAGCAGTTCGGCCGGAAGGTCGGAGGCGCTGCCGGCGTCGATCAGCACGTGATCGTAGGCGCGCAGCAACGCGTCGATCGCGAGCGCCACGCGCGGTGATTGCAGCAGGCTGCGGTCGAAGCCGGGACGGCCGGCCATGACCAGATGCAGCCGCGAGAGCTTGTCGCGGGTGATGATTTGCGCGAAGGAGGCCTCCCCCTGCATCAGTTCGGCAAGGCCCGGAGCCGACGCATCGACGGATACCGCGGCAACGGTCGGCGAGGACGCGGCGAGATCGACGACGGCGACGCGCGCATCGCGCGAGAGGTGCCGGGCCAGCGTCAACGTCGATAGCGTGATGGCTTCGCCGGGCGCGGTACCGAGCACCGTGACCTTCCTGGCCGCAGCGCCCGCGGCGAGCAACCTGTCCGCCAGACGTTCGATCTCGGCGAATTCGCTGACGTCGATGTCGGTCGCCATCGCCGGCTGCAGCGGCGCGGGATCTGCCAGAGCCGGATCGATCACCGGATCGTTGCCCCTGTCGACGACAGGCTCGACGGCCCGCTGAACGACCAGCGGCTCTTGACGCGCCTGCGCCTGCGCCGGTCCAACCGCCGCCGCGCGCGGCGCGGTCTGGCGCAGCAGCTCACCGGTGACGACGACGCCGGACGACAGCAATAGCGTTGCGATGGTCGCGATCAGCACGATCGGCAGCTTCTTCGGAGAGGCCGGCGTGTTGGAGACAATGGCGCGCGAGATGATGCGGCCATCCGTCGGCGCAGCGTCGATGGTTTCGCGGGTATTGGCCTCGCGGTACTTGGCGAGATAGGTCTCGAGCAGGTCGCGCTGCGCCTTGGCCTCGCGCTCCAGCGCGCGAAGCTGGACGTCCTGGCCGTTGGTCGAGGCCGCCTGCTTCTTGAGCTGCTCCAGGCTCACGGTCAGGCCATCGACTCTGCCGCTGGCGATCCGGGCGTCGTTCTCGAGCGAGCGCGAGATCTTCGCCGCTTCGTCACGAATCTGATTGTCGAGGTCGCCAAGCTGCGCCTTCAGCTCCTTGATCCGCGGGTGATTGCCGAGCAGTGTGGACGACTGTTCGGCGAGCTGCGCTCGCAATGTCACCCTCTGCTCCGAGAGGCGGCGCATCAATTCGGAGTTCACGACCTCGGATGCCTCGATCGGCTTGCCGCTCTGGAGCATCTCGCGGATCAACCGAGCCTTGGACTCCGCGTCGGCCTTCATCGAGCGCGCATTGTTGAGCTGGGTGTTGACCTCGCCCATCTGCTGGTTCGACAGCGTGGTGTTGTTGGTGCCGACGAACAGGCTGGACTTGGAGCGGAAGTCCTCGACCCTGGCCTCGGCCTCGGACACCTTCTTGCGCAAGTTCTCGATCTCGCCGGCCAGCCATTGGCTGGCGTTCTTGGCCTGCTCCTGGCGTACGCCCTGCTGCAGCACGAGATAGCCGTCGGCGATCGAATTGGCGACACGGGCAGCAAGCTCGGGATCGGCGGACTGGAATTCGACCACGATCACGCGCGACTTGTCGACCGCGTAGGCCTGGAGGCGTTCGTAATAGGCATCGAGCACGCGCTCTTCCGGCGTCATCGCGAACGGATCGCGGCCGATACCGATGAGCGCGGCCAGCGACTTCAGAGGTGAGATGCCTTGCAGCACAGGATCGAATTCGGGCCGCTCCGCAAGCTTGTTCTTCTTGATGATCTCGCGCGCGAGATCGCGCGACAGCACCAGCTGCACCTGACTGGTGACGGCCTCGGCGTCGAGCGCCTGCCGCTCCTCGGTGCGATCGCTGTTCGGGCGCAGGAACACGTTCTCGCGGCCGTCGATCAGGATGCGGGCTTCGGACTTGTAGCGCGGCGTGACGAGATTGACGACAGCGAGGGACGCAACGAGCGCCAGCACCGTTGGCACGATGATCCAGCCGCGCTTGCGCGCCAATGCCGCGCCGAGCGCGTGCAGGTCGATGTCGCCGGATTCGACTTGCGCCGGCTTCGCGACGACGGGTGCAGGCTCTGCTTCGACCCCGGCTTCGACCTTCGAGTTGATCTTGGGCGCGTCCGCGGGCTTGAACTTCGAGACAGCCCGCTCGATCACTGCCTTGTTCTTGCCGGCACGCCAGAACGCTAAACGCATCGAACACTCCCGCAGGGCAATGCTGCGACTCTACTTCAACCCGGGCGATTACACTCCATTAAGGTTGCCGCTGGGTTAATCGCGATATCGCGCGCCTCGCACGCGCGCACTGGTCACCATTTGTTAACCACGAGGGCCCTTAATCCCTCTCGTTTATTTCGTGAGAATTGTTCGGCTGTCGCCGTCGAGCTGGTTTTGGATCATGCCTCCCTCTCCCGACCGGCCGCTTCGCATCCTGCACGCCGTGCGTGCTCCGGTCGGCGGCATCTTCCGCCACATCCTCGACGTCGCCAACGGCCAGGTCGATTGCGGCCATCATGTCGGCATCCTCGCCGATAGCCTCACCGGCGGCGAGCGCGCCGACAAGGCGCTGGCCGAGCTCGCGCCGCGGCTGAAGCTCGGCGTGCACCGCATGGCGATCCGCCGCGAGCCGTCACCCGATGACGTCATGGTGTGGCTGCGGATGCGACGCCTGATCGCGAAGCTCAAGCCCGACGTGATGCATGGCCACGGCGCCAAGGCCGGCGCCTTCATCCGCATGCGGCGGCGCACCGACGACACCATCCGCATCTACACCCCGCATGGCGGCTCGCTGCATTATCCGCTCAACACCCTCAAGGGCGAATTCTACGCACGGCTCGAGCGCGCGCTGATGGATGCGACCGACCTGTTCCTGTTCGAGAGCGCGTTCGCCCGCGACACCTATCAGCGCATCGTCGGCACACCCAAGGGCGTGGTCCATTGCGTCTTCAACGGTGTCACGCCCGAGGAGTTCGAGCCCGTCATCGCTGCCGAGGATGCGACCGACCTCTGCTATGTCGGCGAGTTCCGGCACATCAAGGGCGCCGACCTGCTGGTCGATGCGGTGGCACGTCTGCATGAAGGCGGCAAGAAGGTCACGCTGACGCTCGGCGGCGACGGCGAGGAGACGGCGGCGCTGAAAGCGCAGGTCGAGAGGCTCGGCCTCACCGGATCCATCCGCTTCATCGGTCACGTCAAGGCGCGCTACGGCTTCTCCAAGGGGCGGCTGCTGGTCGTTCCCTCTCGCGGCGATTCCATGCCCTATGTCGTGATCGAGGCCGGCGCCGCCGGCATCCCGATGATCGCATCGAAAATCGGCGGCATTCCCGAGATCTTCGGCGCCGACAGCCCCGCTCTGTTCGAGCCGAGCAATCCCGAAGCCATGGCGGAGGCGATCGCCGCCGCACTGGACGATCCGCAAACGACAGCGCAGCGCGCGGCGTCCTTGCGCGAGCGCATCTCGGCGCATTTCTCGCAAGCCGCGATGGTCGAGGGCGTGCTTGCCGGCTATCGCGACGCATTTGTCAACCATTAACCATCCTTAAGCCAGCTTTAGAAAATCTTCCGATTTGTTCGATAGTCGAAGCGCCAGGGGATACTTGCCCGGCCGCGCGAGGCCGCGCCGCTTGCTTTTGGAATGGACGTGGACGCCCGTGGAACCGCTCAACGCACGCTCGATGCTCGATGCCGCGACCAGCGCTGCGGCAAAGCCTGCCGACCAGCCCTTTGTGGAGCGCCGTCGCCGGCTCTCGCCTGCGGCGCTCGAAGTCGTCAACCAGAAGGTCGCCCGCGCCTATTCGCCGATCGTGATCGCCGGCTTCGTCCGCCTTGCCGATTTCGTGCTGCTGAGCCTCGTCGGCATCGCGCTCTATGTCGGCTATGTCATGCCGCTCTCCGGCGCCTTCAGCTGGATTTATCCGGCCGAGGTCGTCGCCGTCGCCATCGCCGCCGTGGTCTGCTTCCAGGCCGCCGACATCTATCAGGTGCAGCTGTTCCGCGGCCAACTGCGGCAGATGACGCGGATGATCTCGTCGTGGTCGTTCGTCTTCCTGCTCTTCATCGGCATTTCCTTCTTCGCCAAATACGGCAGCGAAATCTCGCGGCTGTGGCTGGCCGCCTTCTACTTCCTCGGACTCGCCGCGCTGATGGCCGAGCGTCTGGTGCTGCGCACGCTGGTGCGCGGCTGGGCGCGCCAGGGCCGGCTCGACCGCCGCACCATCATCGTCGGCTCCGACAGCAACGGCGAGCAGTTGGTCGAGGCGCTGAAGGCGCAGGAGGATTCCGACATCCACGTGCTCGGCGTGTTCGATGACCGCAACGACAGCCGCGCGCTCGACACCTGCGCCGGCGCGCGCAAGCTCGGCAAGGTCGACGACATCGTCGAGTTCGCCCGTCGCACCCGCGTCGATCTCGTGCTGTTCGCGCTGCCGATCTCGGCGGAGACGCGCATCCTGGAGATACTCAAGAAGCTCTGGGTGCTGCCGGTCGACATCCGCCTCTCCGCCCACACCAACAAGCTGCGGTTCCGTCCCCGCTCCTATTCCTATCTCGGCGAGGTGCCGACGCTCGACGTGTTCGAAGCGCCGATCACCGACTGGGACCTGGTGATGAAGTGGCTGTTCGACCGCGTCGTCGGCAGTCTCGCGCTGCTCGCCGCCCTGCCGGTGATGGGACTGGTGGCGCTGGCGGTGAAGCTCGACAGCCAGGGCCCGGTGCTGTTCCGCCAGAAGCGCTTCGGCTTCAACAACGAGCGCATCGACGTCTACAAATTCCGTTCGATGTACCACCATCAGGCCGATCCGACCGCGTCGAAGGTCGTGACCAAGAACGATCCGCGCGTCACCCGCGTCGGCCGCTTCATCCGCAAGACCAGCCTGGACGAGCTGCCGCAGCTCTTCAACGTGGTCTTCTCGGGCAATCTCTCCCTGGTCGGCCCGCGGCCGCATGCGGTGCAGGGCAAGCTCCAGAACCGCCTGTTTGACGAGGCCGTCGACGGCTATTTCGCCCGCCACCGCGTCAAGCCCGGCATCACCGGCTGGGCTCAGATCAACGGTTGGCGCGGCGAGATCGATAACGAAGAGAAGATCCAGAAGCGCGTCGAGTTCGACCTCTATTACATCGAGAACTGGTCGGTGCTGCTCGATCTCTACATTCTCCTGAAGACGCCGATCTCGCTGCTGACAAAGAGCGAGAACGCGTATTGATTTTTCGTCATGCCCCGGCTTGACCGGGGCATCCAGTACTCCGCAGCGCCAGTCGTTTCCTACTATGCGCGTCACGGAGTACTGGATCGCCCGGTCAAGCCGGGCGATGACAGCAGTGCTTGTAGCGTAAGAGTTGCGTAAGCGTATGAGCGTGCGATGACGTATGCCGTGACGGCCGGTGGAATGAACGTAGCCGCACCAGCTGCTCCGGGCGTGCTGGCGCTGCAGCGCGCGCTGGTGTGGCTGGTCGGTGCCTGCGGCGCCATCGTCTTCATCGAGCCCAGCCCCTACGAGATCGCGACGCTGCTCGCGACCGTCACCTTCTTCGCCACCGGCCTGCGCCTGAGACTGGTGCTGATGCCGCTGGTGTTGATGCTGGTCCTCCTCAATGTCGGCTACACCATCAGCGCGATCCCGCTGTTCGCGCAGGCGGAGGTGGTGAGCTGGATCGCAACCTCCTGGTACATGGCGGTGACCGTGGTGTTCTTCGCCATGGTCTCCTCGGAGGACACGGCGGCCCGACTCGACATGCTCCGCCGCGGCCTCGTGGTCGGCGCGATGGTCGCCTCGCTGCTAGCCGTCGCCGGCTACTTCCACCTGGTTCCCGGCGGCAACGACCTGCTGACGCTCTACGGACGCGCGCGCGGCACGTTCAAGGACCCCAACGTGCTCGGCGCCTTCCTGATCCTGCCGGCGCTGTTCGCCCTGCAGAGCGTGGTCTCGGACAAGCTGGCCAAGGCGTTCCGCAACGTCATCGCCTTCGGCATCATGTCTCTGGCGATCCTGCTCGCGTTCTCCCGCGCCGCCTGGGGCGGGCTGGTGCTGACCTCCGCCTTCATGCTGGCGCTGATGGTGCTGACCAGCCGCACCAATGCGCAGCGCTCGCGGATCATCATCATGGCGATCGTCGCCGCGGTGCTGGGGCTGGCGCTGATCGCGGTGCTGCTGTCGTTCGATTCCACCGCCGAGATGTTCAAGCAGCGCGCGAGCTTCGACCAGAGCTATGACGAAGGCCGCTTCGGCCGGTTCGGCCGGCACATCCTCGGCGCGGAGATGGCGCTCGACCTGCCGTTCGGCATCGGTCCTTTGCAATTCCATCGCTACTTCCCCGAGGACACCCACAACTCCTACCTGAATGCCTTCATGTCCGGCGGCTGGCTTTCCGGCGTGTGCTATCCCGCGCTGGTCTTCACCACCGTCATCATGGGCTTTCGCCACATCTTCATCCCTGTGCCCTGGCAGCGCGCCTACCTCGCGGTGTTTTCCGCATTCCTCGGCACGGTCGGCGAAAGCTTCGTGATCGATACCGACCACTGGCGGCATTTCTGGATGATGCTGGGCGCGATGTGGGGCATGATCGCGGCTGCGCAGGTCTACAAGACTAGGACTGGCGGGGACGCTTCTTCAACTTGAGATCGGGACGCTTCTCCGGTGGCGTATCGATCAGGCGCTTGAGCGCCTCTGTTGCCGCGAGCACTGCCTTGTAGCCCTCGTTGCAAAAGCGCAACAGCAGGCGCAGCTCATCATCGGAATAGCCGTTGCAGACCTTCTCCATCGCCTGCTGCATCGGCACGTAGAACTGGCCGAGCTTTGCGATCGTCTCCGGCACGACGGCGATGAAGACCTTGCGACGATCTTTCTCGTCGCGCTCGCGGCGCACCAGCCCTGCCTTTTCGAGCCGGTCGACAACGCCCGTGATTGCGCCCGTCGTGAGGCCCGTGACCTCGGCGAGCCGGCCCGCGGTGACGCGTCCCTCGAGATAGAGGATGTCCATGCATTCCAGGTCGGAATTGGCAATTCCGGCAACGTTGGCAACGGTCTGGCCGTAGAGCACGCCCTGCGCAGACGACCTGCGCATCGCCGCCTCGAGCTCCTGCAACAGCGCCGCGCGCGCCTTCGTCCTTGACAAGGCCGGCCCCTTCTCTTACTAGATATATATCTTAGTCGCTAAGAGATTTAGCGACCGTGATTTCTCCTAGCACCATGGAAACGTCGGGAGCAAGCCATGTCCAACCGTCCCCGCAAGGCCCTGATCATCGGCGCCGGTATCGCCGGGCCCGTTGCCGCCATCCTGCTGCGCCGCGCCGGTATCGAATCCGCGATCTACGAGGCTTGGCCCTATTCGAAAGGCATCGGCGGCGGCCTCCAGATCGCCCCGAACGGCATGCATGTGATGGACGAGATCGGCCTTTCGAACGAGCTGATCAGCCGTGGCTCGGTGGCGGAGTCCTTCGACTTCTATTCGCAGGGCGGCGAGAAGCTGGGCTCGATCAACCGCGACTTGGCGCGGCGCTTCGGCCAGCCGGCCGTCAACATCTCCCGTGCCACGCTGAACGAGATCCTGATCGACAAGGCCTGGTGCGCCTGCGTCTCACTCCATTTCGAGAAACGCCTGATCAAGATCGAGGATCGTGGCGATCAGCCGATCATCGCCTATTTCGCTGACGGCACCACCGCCGAAGGCGATTTCCTGATCGGCGCAGACGGCGTCCACTCGGTCGTGCGCCGCCAGGTCGTGCCTGACGGGCCGCAGCCGTTCGACACCGGCCTGATCGGCTTCGGCGGCTTCGTGCCGCACGCCGTGCTCGACGGCAGGCCGATCGGCCGGCGCGTCGAGACGACGTTCGGCCAGAGCGGATTCTTCGGCTACGGCTATTGCAGCCCGGATCCGACCGACGGCGTGATGTGGTGGAGTACTCAGCCCGCATGTGGCATGGGCGATGTTCCGCGCGCTCGATCACGCGACGCTGAAGCAGCATCTGCGCGGCTTCCATCGCGGCTGGCACGATCCGATCCCCGCTATCATCGAAGCGGCCGAGAACATCGTGGTCACCGACACGCTCGACGTCGCGACCCTGCCGGCCTGGTCGCGCAAGCGTTCGCTCTTGATCGGCGATGCCGCGCACGCAACCAGCCCACATGCCGGCCAGGGCGCCTCGCTGGCGCTCGAGGACGCGATGCGGCTCGCGCGCTTGATGCAGGAAGGCCAGGAGCTCGGCGCCATCTTCCAGGCCTTCGAGGCCGAGCGCCGCCCACGCACCGAGAAGATCGTCGCGATGGCCCGCCGCAACGGCAACAGCAAGCGCGAGTTCAGCGCCATCGGCGCGTGGATGCGCAATCAGATGCTGAAATGGCTGCTGCCGCTGGGCGCCAAAGGCATGGATTTCATGTACGCGTACGATGCACGGGCGGCGTAGCACCACGAACGGTGCAGTAGGGTGGGCAAAGCGAAGCGTGCCCACCATTGCTGATGCGATCCCAGAGAGATGGTGGGCACGGCGCGTTGCGCCTTTGCCCACCCTTGTTTTAGCGCACCGGACTAGAATGGCCTCGTTCCGTGAGGAATGGCCCAGCTCGGGTGGCCGCCCGAGCTGGGCTGCCGATCGATCGGATCGATGCCGACCGAAGCCTTGAGGGCTGCCTTTCGTAGCAGGATCGCGATCGGTACTTCATCGGGACCCGGATGGTTGAACGAACTTTAGGTTCGCACACACAAGGGAGGGTCGACGAAGATGGCCAAGCGTATCACGATCTGTGCCGGGATCGATACCGGTAAACGTAAGCTCGATGTGGCACTTGATGGCAGTTTGGAGCGGCTTCAGGCCGATAACACGCCGGATGGCTATAAAGTGCTGGTGGAATGGTTGCAGCGCCACAAGGTCAAACGGGTCGGGATCGAGGCGAGCGGCGGCTATGAGCAGGCTGTCGTCGCCGAGTTGCGGCGCCAGCGGTTTGTGGTCGTCGTATTTCAGCCGGCCCAGGTGCGCGCTTATGCCGTGTTCCAGCTGCAGCGCGCCAAGAACGACAAGATCGATGCCGCGCTGATTGCGGCCTGCACCGCCGCGGTCAAGAAGATCCACGCAGCTCCGGATCCCCGCTTGCTGCCATTTGCCGAGCACCTGACGATGATCGACCAGATCACCGAGGACATTGCTCGGCTGAAGAACCGGATCGAGAGCTGCCGCAATATGCGGCTCCAGAAGCTGTGGAAGGAGGATATCGCTCGCCTGGCCAAGCGCGAGAAGGTCGAACTGAAGGCACTGGCCGCCGCAATCCGTGAGCATCGCGATCTTGCCGAGCGGCTCGACTTGATCAACAGCATCGATGGTATCGGGCTAAAGACCGCCATGGTCATTCTGGTGCGGATGCCCGAGATCGGTCAGATCACGCGCGAGCAAGCGGCCGCGCTGGCTGGCATTGCCCCTTACGATGACGACAGCGGCGATCGCACCGGCGTTCGTCACATCGCCGGCGGGCGTGAACGGCTGCGACGTGCGCTCTTTACTGCGGCGCTGCCGGCGTCATTTCGCTGGAATCCGCAGCTCATCACGCTCTATGGAAGGCTGATGGGAGCAGGCAAGGAACACAAGCGCGCATTGATCGCTTGCGCCAGAAAGCTATTAATCTTCGCCAACACAGTGGTCGCCCGCGGCACGCCTTGGCAGACAAAACCGCCCGAGATCGCGAGGGCTCCGGCTACCTGATGGCGTTTCTTTGTTCGGCCGAAGCACCGTTTCTTCGTCCCGACCTGCCGTCACAAAGACGCCGCGCGCCGCGGCCGTCAAAGGCTGGCCGTCGCCCTGGCCTCAACTCCATCTCCGCTGCCGCCAGGCCACGCCTTGACGGCCGCAAGCACGGCGTCACGCTACCCTCAGCGATCGGGCGAATCTAATGGTTGCTACGAGAGCCAACCTACCCTTCCACCCCGAACGTCAGCCCGGCGTGATCGACCAGCCGCTTGATCAGCTTGTGCTGCATCGCTGCGCCCGGCGTCCAGAAACCGGCCGGAACGTCTGCTGCGTCGCGCAGCAGGCAGATCGCGCATTCGGAGATCATCTTCGAGGTCGAGCCGTAACCGGGATCGCGGTCTCCGGTGACGCCGGCGCGGACCATGCGACCGTCGGGAGCAATCGCGACGTAGAGCAGATTGAACAGACCGTTCTCGCGCTCCTCCTTCGACGGCCCCTCGCCTGGCTTCGGTGCGTTCGGACCGGTCTTCTCGGCATTGGCCGCCATCACGCGCTTCGCATTGGCCTCGCCCTTCTCGCCGGGACCGGTCAGGACCATCTCGTCGTAGACGAAGTCCTTCCCGTACGGAAAGCCCATCAGCATGTTGGAGCGATGGACGTTGCGGGTGTTGATCAGCGCCATCATGAACGGAGCGGCCCAGGATTGCAGGTCCTCCTCGTAAGTCGCCCTGTTGCCCTTCGGCTGTTTCGGGCCGGTGAAGCCCGGCGTCAGCGCGAAGTGATCGTTGAGGATGGCGACGAGGCTGAGATCCTTCGCGACGGCGTCGAAGGTCGCTTTCGCGCTCGCCGCGGTGCCACCGGACAGCGTGCCGCGCATGTCGCGCACGCGGCCCTTCACGCGCGGGGCCGGCGCGCCAAACACACGCCTCGCCTCTTCCTGCACGAAGAAAGTGCCGAGCTCGAACGGCACGGAATCATAGCCGCAGGAAAACACGATGCGCGCGCCGCTCGCCTCGGCCGCCGCACCGTACTTGTCGATCATCTGTCGCATCCAGACCGGCTCGCCGCAGAGATCGAAATAGTCCGCACCCGCAGCGACGCAGGCCGCGAGCAGGTCCTCGCCATAGAATTGATAGGGACCGACCGTCGTGATCACCGACTTGGTCTGCGCCACCATCGCCTTCAGCGACGCCGCGTCCGACGCATCCGCCACGATCAGCGGCGTGTCGGCTGGCGCGCCAATGGCGTCGCGCACCGATTTCAGCTTGTCGAGGCTGCGACCCGCCATCGCCCATTTCAGCGCCATGTCGTCCTTGTAATGGGCCGCCAGATATTCGGCGACGAGCTGGCCGGTGAAGCCGGTCGCGCCGTAGACGACGATGTCGAATTTCGCAGAGCTCATGATCGGCCTTTACTTCTTCGCGTAACTCACGCCCATGCCGGCACGGACGTCACTTTGAATGCCATAGGGCGGGATCGGATAGCGCAGGCCGTTCTTGGCCAGCGCCTTCATGCCTTCAATTGCCTTGGCGAGATGCGAAGGCTTCAATGCCATCAGCATCTCCTCGTCCGGCACGCCGCCATAGCGCCGTTCGGCATAGCATGGCAAGGACAGGCTGGGCTCCCCGGTCTTGAGCGCCCGCCCCCAGGAATCCGCGCACGCGGTCTCGCCGACCACGCCCCACTCGAATTTCTTGTAGCCGGTATATTGCAGCCCGTTGATCAGGATGATCATCTGCCCCGGCGTTGCATAGACGAGGCAGATGTCGGGCGGATCGAGCCGGCCGCTCGCCAGCGGACTGACGGCGAGCGCCTGATAGTGTCCGAACGGAACCACGTCCAGCGCCTCCTGGCGCTTGCGCGCATCTTCTGCGGTACCATGCCAGACTCCGACATAGTTCTCGCCGGCGAGCCATTTGTCGTCCTGGGGGCTGAGCCCGATCACGGCGCGGCATTGGCTACCTACGAGATCGTCGGCGGTGATGCCGACGGTCCAGCCGAGGCGCGCCGCCATGCTGACGATCTGATCGGTGGTGTGAATTGCATTCGGGCGGCGGATTTTCGGGATCGCCTCCATCTCTGCGGCCGTCGCGAACAACTTCATGCCGATCACGTTGGTCTTCAGCCGCAGCAAGCTGTTGAGATCGGCGACGAGGCCGGCAAGATCGATCCTGTCTGCACTCTGCTGTTGCATGGCTTCCTCCGCGCCGGCGATCGCGCGCCGTGTTCTTGTCTTGGTGCCCTCGTTCTAGTCCCTGCCCGGTCCTGGAAGCAACTCGCCGGTTCGGCCCATCAGACGGTAGGCCACGAGGCCGATCCACTCGCGGATGGCCACTTCCGTTCGGCCGAGTCCGTCCGCACCCATATTCGTGAAGGAAAACAAATCGTCTCGTCCGCCCATCCGCCAGTCCACCGGATACGCCTCGACGTCAAATCCAGCCTTGCGGAAGATCCCCATCGAGCGCGGCATGTGGAAGGCCGACGTCACCAGCAGCCAGCGCTCGCGCGGCTTTGGTGACACCAATTTCTTGGTGAACATCGCATTCTCCCAGGTGTTGCGGGAGTCACGTTCGAGGATCAGGCGCTCCTTCGGTATGCCGAGGTTCTCCAGGATCGGCGCGGAATAGTCGGCCTCCTTCGCCTCGGTCGAAACCAGGTTCGCGTTGCCTCCCGTGAACACGATGCGCGCGCTCGGATAGCGGCGGGCAAGCTCGGCCGGCGCGAACAGACGATCGGCCGCGTGCGCGACGACCGGCGTGCGATGCGCCGCCGACAGATCGGTGTCGACCGAGCCGCCGAGCACGATGATGCCGTCGGGCGCGCCGCGCGAGGCGTCCCACGCAGGAAAGCGAGACTCCAGCGGATAGATCAACAGATTGCCGAGCGGCGAGAACGCCGCGAGCGCCAGCAGCACCAGCGTGATCACGGCAAGCTTGCGGCCGAGCGCGGCAAAGCGCGTCACCATCAGCACGACAGACAGGATTCCGAGCTCGACCAGGAGATTGATCGGCAGCAGCGCGGTGCCGAGGGTCTTGGAAAGAACGAAAAACAGGGGAGCCTCGCTGAAATCATCTTGCCTGTCTGTGCGGGGCTTGACCGGCCCCGCCATCTTCAGAAATCTTCTTGAAAGAGGATCGATCGCCGGGTCAAGCCCGCGGCCGATGAAACCAACCGGACGCGGCATATGACCCATCATCACCTGCATTCCACCCCCGAAACCTGTCATTGGGGCTTCTTCGAAGCCGCGCTCAAGCCCGTCCTCACCATTGCCAGCGGCGATGAGGTGACGGTCGATACCATCAGCGGCGGTCCGGACGTGCTGCCCGATCGCGACAAATTTCACATTCCGCCGGAAATGCACCAGGTTCATGCCACAAACGAGCGCATGCTGCCGGGCCACATCCTCACCGGCCCGATCGCGGTCGAGGGAGCCGAGCCCGGCGACGTGCTCGCGGTCGAGATCCTCGACGTGCAGCTCCGGCAGGATTGGGGCTGGAACATGATCAAGCCGCTGGCCGGCACCCTGCCCGACGATTTCCACGAGACGCGCTTCCTCAACATCCCACTCGACCGGACGCGGATGGTCGGCCGCATGCCCTGGGGTTTAGACCTGCCGCTCAAACCGTTCTTCGGCGTGATGGGCGTATCGCCGCCACCTAGCTGGGGCCGTATCTCCTCGCTGATCCCGCGCGCAATGGGCGGCAATCTCGACAACAAGGAGCTCGGTGCGGGTGCGACGCTGTATCTGCCGGTGTTCGTGCCAGGTGCGATGTTCTCCTGCGGCGACGGCCATGGCGTGCAGGGCGACGGCGAGGTCTGCGTCACCGCGATCGAGACCGCGCTGCGGGGCCGCTTCCGCCTCACGCTGCGCAAGGACCTCAGGCTCGAGTACCCCCGCGCCGAGACGCCGACGCACTACATGACCATGGCGATGGACCCCGATCTCGACCAATGCGTGGTGCGTGCGCTGCGCGACATGATCGCGCTGCTCGGCGAGACGCGAAATCTATCGCGCGAGGATGCCTACACGCTGTGCAGCCTGGCCGCAGACCTGCGCGTGACCCAGACCGTCAACGGCGCCAAGGGCATCCATTGCATGATCGAAAAGACGATCGTGCACGGCTGAGCCGCCGCGCCCTTCCCCGACCTGCCGACATCGAGCCGCCGCCCGGTCTTCCCTGCGGCGCGCCGCGACGTGTCCGATTCCCAAGCGATTCCAACCAGGTGAGCTGCTGCCCCGGCGCTGATTTGACTTCCACCCCCGAAACTAAATAGAGTCTTAATCGTTACTTTTATGTACCCGAGTAAGAGGCTAGCGTTCGGGCCATGGCCACCGAAAAAGCCGAGACTGACCGCATTCCCGTAACCCTGGCGCTCTCGACCATCGCCTATCTGGAGAAACTGGTGAGACAGGGCACCCACGGCACCAGCGTTCCCGGCGTCGCGCGGACATTGATCGAGGAAGGCATCCGTCTCGCCATCAAGGACGGGCTTCTGTCGATCCGCGACAATGGCAGGACGTGAGCGCGCGCCGGACGTGAGGCGGACGGATCTCCGAGCGGGCGGATGGCCGACATCTGCAACCTGGGATCGCAACACATGCCTGTTCTCTCGCCTGCCTCTTCACGAACTTGGACCGACGAACGCATTGAGCTGTTGAAGCGGCACTTCGACGCCGGCCTCTCCTGCAGCGAGATCGCCGCCGACATCGGCGTCAGCCGCAACGCCGTGATCGGCAAGCTGTCGCGGCTGAATCTGACGCGCGGCCGGACATTCGACGACCGCAAGGTCCAGGACAGAGGCTTGGCGCCGGCGCGGGCGCGCAAGGCCGTGCCGCGGCTGCAATACGAGATGCTCGCCACCATCTATGGCGAGGCCGACGCGCCGGTGGTCGCAGGCCCGATCGACGACGCCAATCGCTGCTCGCTGCTGGAGCTGTCCGAGAACCGCTGCCGATGGCCGATCTCGACGCCGGGCGAAGACGATTTCTGCTTCTGCGGCAACACGACGCCCGACGGCCAGCCCTATTGCGCCGGTCACAGCCGCCTCGCCTACCGGCCGTATGCGCGCGCTCGCGCGATGCGCGGTTGATCTGCAGCATCTCCAAAAACAAAAAACCTCCGGCGGGGCATCACCGGAGGTTTCTGGAGGCTTAGCGTGAAGCTAAGAGCCGCAACTTTCGTATTTGGCCAAAAGCCATATAGCTTAGTAACTCAGGTAAGTAAATAAATTTGAGGCGATCGAACCGCATGGCTCGTCTTCGCGCTTCGCAACGGCTGCCGGATTTTCCGAACGCCCCTCATTGCGGAAAAAAGCCCCGGCGGTTTCCCGCCGGGGCTTCATCAAGGGCTCGATACCCCAAGCTTACCAGTTGCGCTGGGCGCGCAGCAGCAGGCTGTAGGTGTCCTGGTCCTTCAGCTCGTAGGTCGCCGCCGGCTTGGCGACGCCGGTCAGGGCTCCGGTCGTGATCGCGCCCGAATACTTCTGGTCGAGATGGCTGTAGGTGAAGTCGGCCGAGAAGGTCAGGTTCTTCACCGGCGTCCAGCGCGTGATGACGCCGACCTGGCCGATGTTGAAGTCCGGGTTGCAGGTGCCGGTCAGGGTGGCGAACGCGGCGCTGCCGCAGATCAGGCCTTTCGCCGTGCCGCTGTAATTGACCGCAGCCCACGCGCCGTACAGCGCCGTGTTCCAGTACGGATTCCAGTTGTGGGTGTAGGCACCACGGAAACCGTAGGTCTTGGTCAGTTCGAGGCTGCCGCCCGGTGCGAACACCGCATCAGACACGCCGGCGAAGCCGATGCTCTGATAGGCCGCGTTCGAGCTGCCGAACATCGAGTAGCTGGTCGCGGCCAGCTCCTGGAAGTTGTAGCGGCTCGCGCCTTCAGTGTAGACGCCCGAGATGTTGATCACGTCGCCGGCGCCAGTCGGGATGTTCTTGATGCCCAATGCGAGCTGGACGGCCCAGCCCCACTTGTCTTCCGGATGACCGGTGGTTTCAGTGGCGCCGTAGTAAGCGACATGGTTGTCGTGCGCCGCGACCGACGCCTGGAACAGGCCCCAGGCTTGATCGACGCGAACCATCGCGACGAGATCGGGCGAGCGGCTGCCGCCGAGGTCGTTCGAACCGTAGGCACCGCCGAGCACGCCCGTGGTCGACATGCCGGCCGTGTTCCAGATGTTGGTCTGGAAGACCTGCGTCTGGTCCTGCGCCGAGAACGAGGCCGTGATGCCCTGGCCGAAATCGGCCGTGTAGGTGAACTGCGCCACGCCGTTGGTGGTGCCGCTGCCGCCGACCAGCTGGTCGAAATTGTTGCCGGGATAGTTGATCCAGGGCGCGTCGAACTGCGACACCGCCTTACCCATGGTGAATCCGGCGAACTGGATGAAGGCGTAGTAGACGCCGAGCGCGCCACCGGAGATGCCGCCGTCCGTGCCGTTGACGGCGCCGCCGCTCGAGCCGGTGAGGCCGGTGCCGGCCGCGTTGAGGCCGATCGTGCCGCTGTACTGGGTCGCTCCCGTGGCCGAACCGGTGCCGCCATAGTTGCCGGTCGTCCAGGTGAAGACCGCGTCGAAATAGGTGCGGACGACGCCGTACTCGGTCGCGGTGCGGGTGTCGATGTTGAGATCTTCACGCGCGCGCATCGAGTAGTAGTTGGTCAGGCGGTTGTTGGCCGCGAACACGCCGTTGTACTGGGCGCTGTAATTGCCGCCGGCGTTGAGCGCCACTTCGGCACGCAAATAGCCGCCCAGCTTGATGCAGGTGTCGCTGCCCGGGATGTAGTAGAAGCCCGCGCCGTAGAGCGTGCAGATCTTGACGTACTCGACCGCCTTGGCCTTGACCGGAAGATCGGCGGCCTGGGCTCCACCGACGGCGATCAGACCCGCCGCAGTGCCGAGCAAAAGGCTCTTCACCACTTTCATTTAAAACCTCCAAGTTGCTCATTTTACGGAGACCGGACCGTGAGGCCCCCCAAGATCCCCGTCTCTCAAATCCGCTCGGCCGCTTTGCGCTTTCGGCCACACCCGCAATCGAGGCGAGGGACGTGAGCGAACCACCTGCAACGGGACGATCGAGTACCCCCCACCGTCACGCATCAATATGCCTGCGCCGTTTCGCTAATCAAAATAGTTTATTTGATCAGCTTTCTGGTTTCGCTAAACCTGTGCCCGCGGCGCAACACTTCCGCCGAAGCCTATAGCCTGACTTTCTCATCTTTGTAATTTTAGTGACAAAATTACCCTGCTCTGCACTTGCGTCGGGGCAGGCTTGCGTGGACTATGGCATCCCACGATCACCGGCCTGAAAGATCAGTTCACGGGAGTGACGCTGTGTCCGCGACGAGGAAAGAGGGAGCGCGCCTGCGCTCGATCGCCAACCTGGATATCATCAGGCGCTTCACCTGGGAGATATCGTCGATCAACATGTATCTGGAGGAAGTGCGGCAGATCTGGGCGCGGACGCTCGGCATCAGCGGCCCGCAATGGCTGATACTGATGGCGATCTCCGACCTCGACAAGGACGATGGCATCCCGGTCAACGTCGTCTCCAAGCTCCTCCACGTCGATCCGTCCTTCGTCACCACGCAATCCAAGCTGCTCGAGAAGAAAGGCCTGCTGCGCCGCCGCCCCTCGCCGACGGACGCAAGAGTGGTGCGGCTGTCCCTGACCGAGAAGACGCAGAAGCACCTCGCGAGCCTCAACGAACAGTACAAGACGATCAAGGAATTCGTCTTCCAGGAGTTCGACGAGCACGAGCTCACCGAATTCACCACCAAGCTCGCGATGTTGAAGTCGCGCCTCGAGAAGGCCTGCGTCCGCCTCAGCCTCGACTTCTAAGGGAGGTCGTAGCGCTTCAGATTCGCAGAGGCGAACTGAGCCGGGATTCAAGCCAGTCGAAGATGTATTCGTTGGCGAGGCTCGGATTGTCCGCGTGGGCCTGCGCGGCGCCGGTTTCACCGGCGGTGAACACCTTGAGCATGACCTCGGAGCTGCCAAGCCGCGACGTCTGCACGATCTGGCGGGCGCGGTCGGCCTTGAGCCAGCCGTCCTCGCCCAGCGTGATCAGCACCGGACATTCGGCGCTGGAGGCCATCAGCGGCGCATGGGGCACCGGAACGATGCTGACGTCGCTCATCGCAAAGCGGCTGGCGAAGAAGGCCCGCTCGTGCAAGTCCCACAGTCCGCCGTCGCAAACGGCCGCCGCCAGTCGCGGCTCCTGCAACACCGCGCGTGCCACGAAGGACGAGCCCCAGCCATCGGCCACGATGGCGATGCGGCCGACATCGACATCGCTGCGCGTCTCCAGATAGTCCATCACGGCCGGAATTGCGCTTTCGAGATCCCGGCGCCGCAGCAGCACATCGAGATAATCGTCGCGCTGATCGCCGAACAGATCCAGCGCCAGCATTGCAAAGCCACGCTCGCGCGCATGCGGCGCCAGCTTGAACAGAAACTCTTCCTTGCGGTGTCCGGGCTCGCCGATGCAGATCACGGTCGGGGCCGGCCCTCGACCCGAGGGCGCAGGCAGGAAATAGCCTTGCAGCGAATGGTCATCGAGCCAGGGGATCGTCACCACTTCGCCGGGGGGCGTGCGTGCCGACAGATAGCGGCGGGCGCATTCCTGCGTCGCGAGCACCGCGACCCAGCGGCGCTCGTCGGCCGCCTCGAGCGGCATCGCCGCCGCAGCGTAGTAGTTCATCGCGCGCAGCCAGTTGCGCTGCGCGCTCGCCATGTGCCCTTCCGCGAACGCGGCTTCGGCGCGGTGCCGGTTGGCCCGCGCGAGCTTTTTCCATTCACGGTGCCAGGACTGATCGTCGCCACGCTTCAGCTGGCGGGCGATCAGCAGGCATTCTGCGATGGTGGCGCCACCCTCCTGCGCCGCGGTGAGGAGCCGCGTGAATTCAGCGGAGATGTCCTCACGCTCCGGGCAAAAGATCAAATCGTCGGAGAGGCATGCGGGCATCATGGTGAGCTACGCTCTGGTCGTCGCGTTACCCTGATTGACTAAACTATTTCAGTTCAGCAACCAAGCTACCGTGCTTCAAATGAGACTCGCTTGAGATCACCATCGCTTGAACGATCGTCCCTGTCGCATGCCCGATATTCCAATTCATCATACGGCTACCAATTGGCGGGAGCTGGCACGCGAAATCAGCCGCGCACCTCTTGTCATGACGACCATCATACCTACATCTGGGCGCTTCTCTTGAGTGGGTCGGCAGTGCCGACTCACCCGAGCCGCCAGCCCACCTCTTGCGTTAAACTTTCGTAGAAGGCGCGGTCGTAAGCCTGCTCCGGCGTGGCGCGCACCCGCTCGTCGAGATGCTTGGCGTCCTCGCCGACGAGAATACGCCAGCGCTCCGCCTTGACGCCGTCGAGAATGATCTTCGCCGCCTGCGCCGCCGTCGTCGGCGCATCCTCCAGGAAGCTGCGGGCGCGCTCGGCGAACGCCGCCTGGATGTCGTCGTCCGACATCTTGTCGGCATCCGGCACGCCGGCCGCGGCCATGCGCTTGCGGGTCAGCGCCACCTCGTCGTCGCTGAGCCGCTCCGAGCCGTCGCCCGTCTGCACCTTGCGCGAATTGGAGACTATCGAGGTGCCGATGTGACCGGGCATCACCACCGAGCATTTGAGGTGCGGGGCATGCAGGCGAAGATCGTTGATCAGCGCTTCGGTAAATCCTTTCACGGCGAACTTGGCCGAGCTGTAGGCTGTGTGCGCCTGGTTCATGCCGATCGAGGCCCAGAAGCCGTTGACGCTCGCGGTGTTGACGATGTGGGCCTCGTCCGCCGCCACCAGCATCGGCAGGAAGGTGCGCACGCCGAGATAGACGCCGCCCCAGCAGATGTTGAAGGTGCGCTCCCACTGCTCGCGCGTGTTGGTGAACAGGCTGCCGCCGCCGCCGATGCCGGCATTGTTGAACAGGAGATGGATCTTGTCCGTCTTCTGCTGCTCCGCGAGCTCGTCGCGAAAGCGCTTCAGATGATCCTCGATCGCGACGTCGGCGACATGCGTCGTGACGCGCAGGCCCTGCGGCAGCCTGTCGACCTCGCACAACCGCTTGGTCTCGGCCATCGCCGCTTCCGAGACGTCGCACATCGCGACGTTGCAGCCTTCGGCGACGAGCTGCCGCGCGAGCTCGCGCCCCATCCCCGTGCCGCCGCCGGTGATGACCGCGATCTTTCCAGCAAAATCCTTCATCGGACTTCGGTCCCTCCCCTTGTCGGTATGTTTCTTCGTCGCAGCGCCATTTAGCGAGGCGCGCGCAAAACTGTAGCAGCGCCGCATCCGCGGGTAAAAGCGGATCGGCGATGCCATTCGGCATCAGTTATTTCGGCACACGGATTATCGGCCACTCCAGTGCGGTCACCACGCGGAGCGCGCGGTCGGCGTCTCAAGGCGCACCGCCATAACCCGAAGCCGGACAAATGCGGGAACCACGGGGGAATGGACGCTGGGTTTGAGTCGGCCAAGCCAGCGTGTTGTTTGCGTGTAACAGGCTCTGGCACTCCGCTTGCATCCTCTTCGTGGTCAGAAACAACCAATGAGGTGACAGGAATGTTCGTGACCGTCGTAGCGGTGCTCTGCCGGCTAGGTGCGTCTGCCTCGGGCGCTTGCGTCGAGGAAATCGTGACCGACAGCAACATGACGCCCGAGATTTCGATGATGCAGTGTGCGGTCGGTGCACAGGCCCCCTTAGCGAAATGGATGGGCGAGCATCCGATCTATCACGCCAACTGGCGCCTCGAGCGCTACAAATGCGTGCCAGGTCACTACGAGATCAAGGGCCGCGCCTGAAGGCCCGCAAAAAACGGATAGCAAGACGACGAGGAAACGCCCCGGGGATCGCCTTATCCCTCCACGCGGGCGCCGCCAGCGCCGGACCGTTCGCGGCAACGCGCTCTGTGACGATGATCACGCCACATTCCTACCCAATCTCACGCAGGATGATTGCACGCGCCCGCCGTCCTTCCGGCGTCGGCATCAACGCATAATTATGCGGCTGGCCGCGCAAAAGATGCAGCTCGACCGACACGCCCACCGTCCGCGCCCGCTCCGCGAGATCGACGCTGTCAGGGTAGAGCAGATCGCGCGTCCCCGAGAAGATCGTCATCGGCGCCAGCGCGCGGAAGGCGCCGTTGAGCGGACTGACGAAGGGATGGCCGACATCGAGCTCGCCGGCATAGAGCCGTCCCGCCTCGACGATCCCCGGAATGTCCTGGATCGGATCGCGCGCAGCGATCGCAACCTGCTCCACGCGGCTGACCGACGCATCGGCCGCGGGCGAGATCAGCACCAGACGGCTCGGCTGCCGATGGCCGCGATCGCGCAGCCACTGGCAGGCCGCGAGCGCGAGCCCTGCGCCGGCGGAATTGCCGACCACCGTGACCTTTGCGGACCCTGCGTCTTCCAGCAGCATGCGCAGCAGCTCGGCCGTCGTCGGCACGACGTCCTTCGCAGTCGCGCGCGGCGCCAGCGGATAGATCGGCACGACGCAGCAAACGCGCGCCTGCCGAGTCATCTGTCCGACGAAGCGCCAATGAGCCGGCACGATCTCATTGATGAAGCCGCCGCCATGCAGGAACATGACGTAGTTGCACCCCTCATGGCCCGACGACGGTGCCGTGTAATAGACCGGCCAGCCGCCCATCTTCGTCAGCGTCGCCTCGACGCCGCGGCCGAGCCCCGTCGGCTCGAACGTTACAGGCTCCAATGCGAGCTTCCGCACGTGGGCCTGCACGGCTTCGGCTGATGCCAGCTGCTTCTTGAACGGAAGAAGGCGCAGCAGCAGGTTGAAGGCGCGGCTTTGCAGGCTTGGCGCGGGATCGCGCCGGGCCGGTGGACTGAACACGCAACCACCCGGGCAAAACTGCAAGGCCGACACGATCCTGGCAACGCTCATGGCCATATCCCCATCTGGCGCGTTCGCGGCGGCGACAAACAGGCTTGCCGACCCGCCGCCGCTTGCCGCTATAATGCGAGCATTCACTCGCTTTTCCTACTCGCATTCAGATCACAAGGCCGTGGCCCGCAAACCGCCCACAAAACCCCGGAAAAATGCCTCGCAGGAGCGATCCCGCGCCACCGTCGACGCGCTGGTCGAGGCGACTGCTCGCATTCTGGTCAAGGAAGGTTTTGAGAAAGCCAGCACCAACCGCATCGCCGAGATCGCCGGCGTCAGCGTCGGCTCGCTCTATCAATACTTCCCGAGCAAGGAGGCGCTCGTCGCCGCCGTGATCGACCGCCACAACGAGGAGATCATGGGCCTCGTCCGCACCGCGCTCCTTGAAGTCGCCGACATGCCGATCGAGCAAGCCGTGCGAAAACTCGTCACCGTCGCAATCGAAGCCCACCGCATCAACCCGAAACTCCACCGCGTCCTCGCCGAGCAGATCCCCCGCACCGGCCAGCTGAAGGACGTCGAAGCCTTCAACCGCGAAGTCCACACCTTGGTGCGCACCTATCTCGGAAGCCGCCGCAAGGAGATGCGCAAGATCGATCCGGGCCTAGCGACGTTCATCTGCGTCAGCACGATCGAGGCCGTCGCGCACAACACGGTGCTGAACCACGCCGAGATGCTGTCGGAGAAGAGGGTGAAGGTCCTGGTGGACGAGACGACGCGGATGGTGGTGGGGTATTTGGCCGTAAGCTCAAACCCAGAGCTGCGCGCCGCCGCAAAACCAGCGCTTGGCTAGCCCCTACCTGGCAACTGCCGATTTTGGAGTTGATAGCGTAAGCTCGATGGCATCATAGGACGAATATTCAAGATGCTCTCCCAGACCTCCCCTTGGAGGATCGCGATCGCACGCTGACGGCAGATCATGACAAGAGGCACCAATACAGTGCTGATCCTGCCAACCCACTTGCCATTCGCTCGATCCGAAATTGGAGCATCAATGCATCGGCTCCCCAGGCAGCGGGGTCGGTTGGTTTTCTACGCATGCAGCCTTCGCAAGACTTTGATGCTTCGTTAGCTGATCGCATCGTTGGCTCGGCCTCAAGCTAGCGGGCTTCTGCTCGCGCTTGGTGTAGCGATGATCTCGATCCCTAGAAGAACCCCTCCGACGATGTCGACGGACCTCATAGCTCGCCCCGTCTCGAACTACGCGAAGTCAAAGTCCGCGGGCTATTTCGTCGTGTCACTTGGCGTCGCTGAACACCCTGGGGCTACCGAGGTGCCGATTGAATAGCAGCTGGGTGGGGTGCGAAACACGCTTTTGGTTGTCTCCGATTGTGGGTTCAGTAAGCCCGAGAGAACTGCCAACGCTGCCATAGCCCCGATGGCAGCAAGCGCGATCTTGTCAGGCCTAGTGAAAACTGTGCGGCACCGGAGCCCGCCTGGTGCAATGTGCTTCAATTAACGCAACTCTGAGTTTCAATAAGATTATCATATGTTTATTCCGGTTCCATCGCAAGTGGCGGTCGTTCGGAGCGGTAGTGCTCGCAGCCAGAAGGGCCCGCCAGATGCGTTAGTTGATCGAGCCGTACAGTGCCCTGTCGCGGCGGCTTACGGAGTCGATGCCGTCCGTTGTCATGTTTGGGATGTAGGCTGGGACTTGGTGCCCCGGCGCGGGTCTCGACGACGCGCGTGGTGTCGATCTCGTGGACTCTCCGCCTTTGGCCTCCTAGCCGAAGAGAACGCGGAGCGAACGGATTGCGTAAACCGCCTGTAAACGGGCGGCCCGCTGCAAACGGGCCGTCTCGAGACGAGATCGAAAGTATTTGGAAAAATGGTCGGAGCGAGAGGATTTGAACCTCCGACCCCTAGTCTCCCAGACTAGTGCGCTAACCGGGCTGCGCCACGCTCCGAATGTCGTTCCATTAGCTAGGATCGCCGCTTTGCGCAAGGCGACGTCACACCATTTTGGTGTATCCGCCCAAACCGTCCCGGAACTGCCCGCAAAGCCGGCGGGAAGCAGCTCTTCACCCGTCCTTCAGCGCCTGATCCAGCATCTCCTTGGCTGCGACGAGATCGGCAAGTGCCCGACCCAAGCGCTCCCGGTCCACCGCGCTGGGGCCGGCGGGTGCGGCGGCGGCGCCGCCCTTGCGGAAGGTGGTGAGGATCTCCTCGTCGTCGATCTCGGTGAAGCGGAAGTCGATGCCTTCCTCCTCATCGCCCTGGAAGTCGTCATCGTCGGTGTCGGTGATGCCCTTGATGGGCGCCTCGTCCTCGGGCTCCATCAGGCTCTGCCCGATGGCGTCCTCGATGGCTCCGAACGAGACTGCTGCCGCGCTGTCGGCGAGGCCCTGCACCGATTTGACGCCGTGCTCTTTCAGGATCCGCTGCACCCCGCGGATGGTGTAGCCCTCGCCGTAGAGCAGCCGGCGGATGCCCTTCAGCAGGTCGACATCGTCGGGGCGGTAATAGCGGCGTCCGCCGCTGCGCTTCATCGGCTTGATCTGGGAGAAGCGGGTCTCCCAGAACCGCAGCACGTGCTGCGGAATGTCGAGTTCCTGCGCTACTTCGCTGATGGTTCGGAACGCATCCGGCGCCTTGTCCAAATGCCAGTCCTTTCCGAAAGGCGGTTACGCCTCTTCCTGTTGTGCCTTGGTGGCGTCGCCGTTGGTGCGGTGCTGGGCATTGATCCGCTGCTTCAGGATCGCCGAGGGCTTGAACACCATGACGCGGCGCGGCGAGATCGGCACCTCGGTGCCAGTCTTCGGGTTACGGCCGATACGCTGACCCTTCTTGCGCACCATGAAGGAACCGAACGATGACAATTTCACCGTCTCACCCTTCTCCAGGCAGTCGGTGATCTCCTTCAGCACGAGTTCCACGAAGGCGGACGACTCCGTGCGCGACAGACCTACCTTCTGGTAGACGGCTTCGCAAAGATCAACTCGCGTTACGGTTTTGCTGGTCTCGGTCATCGCCCTGCCCCACCTCACGGCGAACAATTGTTGTCTGAAATTATGAGGTTACGATACGACGGTCAACAGCGCTCATCAATGCCGACGCATTCATAATCGGCGCTGATTCCGGCGAAATTTTATCTGATGTGGCTTACCAGCGCACCAGCGCGGAACCCCAGGTGAAGCCGCCGCCCATGGCTTCCAGCAGGACCAGATCGCCCTTCTTGATGCGGCCGTCCTTGCGAGCCACCGACAGCGCCAGCGGGATCGAAGCCGCCGAGGTGTTGCCGTGGCGGTCCACCGTCAGCACCACCTTCTCCGGCGCGATATGCAGCTTGTGCGCGGAGGCATCGATGATCCGCTTGTTGGCCTGGTGCGGCACGAACCAGTCGATGCTGTCGGCATTGAGCCCGGTCGCGTTGAAGGCATCGACGATGACATCGGTGATCATGCCGACCGCATGCTTGAAGACCTCGCGGCCTTCCATGCGCAGATGGCCGACGGTCTGGGTCGAGGACGGCCCGCCGTCGACGAACAGCTTGGCCTTGTGGCGGCCGTCGGAGCGCAAGTGAGTGGTCAGGACGCCGCGATCGGTCGCGGCATTGCCCGGCTGCTCCTGCGCTTCCAGCACCACGGCGCCGGCGCCGTCGCCGAACAGCACGCAGGTGCCGCGATCGTTCCAGTCGAGGATGCGCGAGAAGGTCTCCGCACCGATCACCAGCGCGCGCTTGTAGGCGCCGGTACGCAGGAAGTTGTCGGCGGTAGCGAGCGCGAATACGAAGCCCGAGCACACCGCCTGGAGATCGAAGGCCGCGCCATGGTTGATGCCGAGCCCGTGCTGCACGGCGACCGCCGTCGCGGGGAAGGTGTTGTCCGGCGTCGAGGTCGCGAGCACGATGAGCTCGATCGATTGCGCGTCCACGCCGCCATCAGTGAGCGCGGCCTGGGCCGCCTTGATCGCGAGGTGCGAGGTGAACTCGCCCTCGGCCGCGATGTGCCGCTCGCGAATGCCGGTGCGCTGGACGATCCACTCGTCGGAGGTGTCGATACGCGCCGCCAACTGGGCGTTGGTCACCACCTGCTCCGGCAAGTAAGAGCCGCAGCCGAGCACGACCGAACGAATTTGAGTCACGAAACAGCCTCCTGCGCGGCCTGCACGGAACTGAGTGCACCACCCTCGCGGTTGAGCATCTGATTGATCTTGTTCAGGAGATCGTAGTGAGCCATCTCATAGCCAACATCGATCGCATAGGCAAAGCCTTCGGCGTTGGTTCCGCCATGGCTCTTGACCACCACCCCGTTCAGTCCCAGCAGCACGCCGCCATTGGACTTGTTGGGGTCCATCTTGTCGCGGAGGACCTGGAAGGCGCTGCGGGCGAACACATAGCCGAGCTTGGAGAGCCAGCTCCGCCGCATCTCGTTACGGAGCAATTCCGCCATCTGCCGCGCGGTTCCCTCGGCGGCCTTGAGCGCGATGTTGCCGCTGAAACCTTCAGTGACGATCACGTCGGCCAGCCCCTTGCCGATGCCGTCGCCCTCGACGAAGCCGATATAGTCGAGCTCCGGCAGGTTCCTCGCCCGCAGGATCTCGCTGGCCTCGCGGATCTCCTCGTGGCCCTTGATCTCCTCGGCGCCGATATTGAGCAGCCCGACCGTCGGCCGCGTCTTGTTGAACAGCACGCTCGCCTTGGCCGCGCCCATCACCGCCATCGAGACCAGGTGGTGGGCATCGCCGCCGAGGGTGGCGCCGAGGTCGAGCACGACGGATTCGCCGCGCATGGTCGGCCAGATCGCGGAGATGGCCGGCCGGTCGATGCCCGGCAGCGTCCGCAGATGGAAGCGCGCCATCGCCATCAGCGCGCCGGTATTGCCGGCGGAGATCGCGACATCCACCTCGCCCTTCTTGACCGCATCGATCGCGAGCCACATCGAGGAGGTCTTGCGGCCGCGCCGCAGCGCCTGGCTCGGCTTGTCCTCCATGCTGACGGCGACGTCGGTATGGACAATCTTGGAGGCGGCTTTCAGCTTCGGGTGCTTATCGAGCTCGGGCTCGATCCTGGCGCGGTCGCCGACCAGCAGAAACTCGGTATCGCGATGCCTGCCCAGCGAGATGGCGGCGCCCGGAATGACCACGGCGGGGCCGACATCGCCTCCCATGGCGTCCAGCGCGATGCGAACCTTGCTTGGCATAAAAGTCCTGGAAACCTGGTCTGGTGCGGTCTGTGCTAGCGGGGCCGCAAAATGGGTTCGCCACGGACATGGCGATCGGCCAAGCGCCACGCCGCACCCGGACCGGGGCGCGACAATAGCGTTTTGTGCCCCCGAAACAACCTCTTGCCCCCAGCCTTTTGCATTCGGGACGATCCGGCCGCGAACACCGTATTTCGCAGGAAACGCATTGAAATCAGAAAGATAAGAGGTTCTTTCAAACCATCAAGGCAAATGGCTCGGGTCCGATCGCAAGGCGGCCGCAAGCGCAAATGCCCTACTGGCCCTTCTTCTTGTCCTGCAGTGCCTTCAGCGCCGCGAAGGGATGGTCCTCGGGATCGGGCGCGGTGACCTCCGTCTCGAACACGGCCCCCTCCTTGCGCGGATAGGGATCGATCGCCAGGAACAGGGCATCGGTGGCGAGGCGGCCGAGGTCGATGATGCCGCCAGCGATCGGCTCGGGCGGGTCGGCGACCTCAGACGGCGCGCCATCCTGTCCCTCCTCGATCAGGTCGGCCAGGCGGCGCGCCTCGGCTTCGGGGGCGAACATCAGGTCCACCTCCTCCTCGATCTCGCTCTCGATCGGATCGAGCGTGACGACGCAGGTCTGGCCGATCCGGCCGCGAACGAGCCCCGTGACCTGGACCCGCCCGCCGCTTTTCGGCACGACATCGAAGCTGGCATGGGCGGACAGGATCTCGCGGAGGCCTGCGACCTCCGCCATGGCCCGTCGCTCGGCCGCCGAGGCCTCCAGCTCGCGATGCAGCCCGGCGTCGGGGATCTGCGCAACGATGACGGGCGCCCGCCAGGGATCGGGCTCGGATCCGGCATTCGGTCGGCTCATGGCGTGACATCCTCAGGGAGTGCTGGAGGAAACTTGAAGGCGGCGCGCAGCAGCGCAGCCTCCTCGGTCCGGCCAAGATCGGCCTCACTGGCCCGCGCATAGGCCGCAAGCCGCTGCGCCTGGTCGAAGCCGGTCCCATTCAAGATATTCTTGCAGATCGCCGATGCCAGCGCCTCGCCGCCGGCCTCCATGGCCTGGTCATAGGCCTGGACGCGGCCGTAGAAGGCCTCGCCGAAGGCCCGCATCCGCTTCGGCACGGTCTGATCGCCCACCCCCATCTCGCGCAGATTGTCATCCATATCCTCGCAGAAGCGGTCGAACAGCGCCTGGGACAGGTCGGTGGCGCCCGGGGCCGTGCGCAGGCGGCGCAGCAGCAGCCAGAGATGCAGCAGCAACAGGTCGAAACGCCCGTTAACCGTATCGGGCACGCCCAAGTCGCGGTAAAATATGGGTTCTCGCGCCTGCGTCACGATCATGCCATAGATGGCTTCAATGGTGTCCGATGGGGTTCGCCGGGGTTTCCTGAAGTGATTGAACGGCCAAAGCATTGTGGTTTCCGCAAGCGGGCGCGCGCGTGTTGCATTCAGACGCCCAGCCCGGTACTTCAGCGCCTCGCGCGACGCAAGGGGACGGAATCAGTTCCACTATGACGACAACGAACGAGACCAGCCTGCGCGCGGACAAGCGGCGCGGCCTTCACGCATGCTGGCACGGCTTGCGCATGCTCGCGGCTACGGCCGTGGTCGGCCTGGCCCTTGCGGGCTGCACCGGTGAACAGTTCCAGAAGGGCTACATCCTGCCGCCCGGCGCGCTCGAGCAGATTCCGATCGGTGCGAGCCAGGACCAGGTGCTGATCGTGATGGGCACGCCCTCCACCGTCGCGACCCTCGACGGTGAAGTGTTCTATTACATCTCGCAGCGCTCGGAGCGCCCGGTCGCCTTCATGAACCAGAGGGTGGTCGATCAGCGCGTGATCGCGA
Source organism: Bradyrhizobium vignae (assembly GCF_900324035.1). Taxonomy (NCBI): domain Bacteria; kingdom Pseudomonadati; phylum Pseudomonadota; class Alphaproteobacteria; order Hyphomicrobiales; family Nitrobacteraceae; genus Bradyrhizobium; species Bradyrhizobium vignae. The sequence continues at coordinate 3,720,764 of NZ_LS398110.1, read as the reverse complement.
TCTATTTCGACAAGAACCGGCGCGTGCGCCGGCTTGCGAATTACGGCCTCCAGGACGGCAAGATCTTCGACTTCATCAGCCGCACCACGCCGACCTCGGGTCAGGAGATGAGCTACCTCGCTCCGCTGTTCAAGCTGCTCAGCTTCAACTGAGGCTTCGCGATATTTTCGAGCGAGGTGGATATCGGTTCGCGTCATCGTGCGCGCACCAATTCCGCTGCAAGGTAAATGGCTCGATCTCTGCGGCTTCGTGCCACCCTCCGCGCGGCGCTTGCCGTCGCGCGCGACTTGCAGCCGCACGAGCGGTTCCGTACCGTCCCAGCAAAGCAAGAAGCAGGGAGCGGATTCGTGCCCAATAAAACTCAGAACACATTTCAGAACACTTTCTTGTCCCGCCGTCGCGTGCTCGCCGGCGCTGCCGGCCTTTCGGCCGCAGCGATCCTGCCGCGATCGAGCCTCGCCGACTGGAAGCCCACCGAAAACGTCCGCCTCATCGTGCCGGCTGCGGCCGGCGGCTCGACCGACGTGATGGGCCGGCTCCTTGCAGCACATCTGCAAACCGCCTGGGGCCAGTCGGCGGTCGTGGAAAACCGCTCCGGCGGCGGCGGCACGATCGGCACGGCTGAGGCCGTGCGCGCCAAGCCGGATGGACACACCATCCTGATCGGCAACCCGGGGCCGAACGCGATCGCCTACAGCATCTTCAAGAACCTCACCTACAAGCCGGACCAGCTGCAGCCGGTGTCGAACATGATCCGGATCCCGAACATCGTCTCGGCGCATCCGAAGACCGGCATCAAGTCGGTCCCCGAGCTGATCGCGTACCTGAAGGCCAATCCGGACAAGCTCAGCTACGCCTCCTCCGGCGTCGGCCAGAGCCCCCACCTCACCGGCGCCTGGTTCCTCCAGCTCACCGGCCTGAAGATGACACACATCCCATTCCGCGGCGCCGGACCCGCGCTGCAAGCGGCGCTCGCCGGCGACATCCAGATCCTGTTCGACAATCTCTATCCGAGCCTGCCTCAGGTGCAGAACGGCACGCTCAACGGCCTCTGCGTCACCACGACCGAGCGCAGCGACCTCGCGCCGAACCTGCCGACCATGCGCGAGAGCGCGCCGGAATTGGCGAACTTCGACGTCTCGTCCTGGTTCTCCGTGTTCCTGCCGAAGGGGGTCTCACCCGAGGTGCTCAACGCGCTCAATCTCCAGGTCAAGGCGATGCTGGAGCGCGACGACATCAAGAAGCAGATCGCCGCGATGGGCGCCCGCGCCGACTACGGCACCCCGCAGCAGTTCGCCGCCTTCGTGGAGGCCGAGACGAAGAAGTTCGCCGGCATCATCCAGAAGGAAGGCCTGCAGATGGATGTGCAATAGCGTTCACGCGAGCGCTGCTGCCTCCTTCGTCATTGCGCAATGACGAGGTGAGAGCATCCAACCCATCAAACAAAACCCCGCGGCTCGCGCCGCGGGGTTTCGTCTTTCCGGCTTCCGCCGCTCAGTGCGCCAAAATCGCCAGCAGCAGCAAGGCGACGATGTTGGTGATCTTGATCATCGGGTTCACCGCAGGTCCCGCCGTGTCCTTGTAGGGATCGCCGACGGTGTCGCCGGTCACCGCCGACTTGTGGGCATCAGAGCCCTTGCCGCCGAAATGACCGTCCTCGATGTACTTCTTGGCGTTGTCCCACGCGCCGCCGCCCGAGGTCATGGAGATCGCGACGAACAGGCCCGTCACGATCACGCCGAGCAGCATGGCGCCGACGGCGGAGAACGCGGCCGACTTGCCGGCCGCGCCGCCGCCCGCGATCGCATAGATCACGAAGTAGACGACGATCGGCGACAGCACCGGCAGCAGCGAGGGGATGATCATCTCCTTGATCGCAGCGCGGGTGAGGAGGTCAACCGCCTTGCCGTAGTCCGGCTTGTCGGTGCCCTGCATGATGCCCGGCTTCTCGCGGAACTGACGGCGCACCTCCTCGACGATCGCGCCGGCCGCACGGCCGACTGCGGTCATGCCCAGCGCGCCGAACAGATACGGCAACAGGCCGCCGAACAAGAGGCCCACGACCACATAGGGGTTGTTGAGCGAGAAGTCCGGATTGACGCCGGCGAAGTAGGCGTGCTGCGCGCTGTCCGCTACGAAGAACTTGAGGTCCTGGTTGTAGGCCGCGAACAGCACGAGGGCACCGAGACCGGCGGAGCCGATCGCGTAACCCTTGGTCACTGCCTTGGTGGTGTTGCCGACCGCATCGAGCGCGTCGGTCGACTTGCGCACCTCCTTCGGCAGGCCCGCCATTTCTGCGATGCCACCGGCATTGTCGGTGACGGGGCCGAAGGCGTCGAGCGCGACGATCATGCCGGCCAGTGCCAGCATGGTGGCAGTCGCGATCGCGATGCCGAACAGGCCGGCGAGGCTATAGGTGACGAGGATACCGGCGATGATCACGATCGCGGGCAGCGCGGTCGCTTCCATCGAGACGGCGAGACCCTGGATCACGTTGGTGCCATGGCCGGTGACCGAGGCCTGCGCAATCGACTTCACCGGACGGTAGTCGGTGCCGGTGTAGTATTCGGTGATCCAGATGATCAGCGCGGTAACGACGAGGCCGACCACGCCGCACTCGAACAGCGCCATGCCCGTGTAATCGACGCCCTCGAGCTTGCCGAAGCCGATCAGGTAGTAGATCACCAGCGCGATGCCGATCAGCGACAGGATGCCGGTCGCGATCAGGCCCTTGTAGAGCGCGCCCATGATCGACTGGCTCGGCCCGAGCTTGACGAAGAAGGTGCCGATGATCGAGGTGATGATGCAGATGCCGCCGATCGCGAGCGGCAGCGTCATCATGTTGGCGAGGATCGGCGTCTTGGCGAAGAAGATCGCCGCCAGGACCATGGTGGCGACCGCGGTCACCGCATAGGTCTCGAACAGGTCGGCGGCCATGCCGGCGCAGTCGCCGACATTGTCGCCGACGTTGTCGGCGATGGTCGCCGGGTTGCGCGGATCGTCCTCGGGAATGCCGGCCTCGACCTTACCGACGAGGTCGCCGCCGACGTCAGCACCCTTGGTGAAGATGCCGCCGCCGAGACGGGCGAAGATCGAGATCAGCGAGGCACCGAAGCCGAGCGCCACCATGGCGTCGACGACGGTGCGGCTATCGGGCGCGAGCTTCAGCGAGTGGACCAGGAAGCCGAAATAGAGGGTCACGCCCAACAGCGCGAGACCGGCAACCAGAAGTCCGGTGATGGCGCCCGCCTTGAAGGCGAGCTCGAGGCCGCCGGCAAGCGACGTCGTCGCAGCCTGGGCGGTGCGCACATTGGCGCGGACCGAGACGTTCATGCCGATGAAGCCGGCCGCTCCCGACAGGACCGCGCCGATGGCAAAACCGATCGCGACATAGACCCCGAGGAAATAGGCAAGGAGCACGAAGATGACGATGCCGACGAGACCGATCGTGGTGTACTGGCGCCGCAGATACGCCTGTGCGCCTTCGCGCACTGCGCCCGCGATCTCCTGCATGCGCGGCGACCCCGCATCCGCGCCCAACACCGAAGACGTCGCCCAAATCGCGTAGACGACGGAAAGCACTCCGCAGAGCACTATCAACCATAATGCTGTCATGTGATTTTTGCCTCAGATCCTTGATGTACCCCCGGCGCCTTTTGTTGTCCGTCGTGCGGTGCGGCGCCTTGATTTTGAACAAAGCCGCCCCCTTGCCCTGAGGGGCGGCTCCAGTCGGTTGCGAGCTTGCCAAAATCAAATTGAGGGTGCAACGCCGGATAAGGCCGAAATCGCCGATCTCGGCAGGTATTTAGGACCAAGTGCTGCGAACTAAGATGCCGGTTTGGCGCAATTCCTAGAAGTGGCTGTAGGACAGCCGCGTCAAGAGCAGTTCCTGGCCCTGCCCGTCCAGGAAGCGCGGCCGCTCGTGCCCCTCCACGATCGTACCGATCGCGGTCACGGCAACGCCCATGGCTTGCCCCGCCGCAATCAGCGCGTCGCTTTGCGCGGGCGGAACGGTGCACAGCACCTCGTAGTCATCGCCCCCCGCGAGCAGCGTCTCGACGCGAACGACGTTGCCGGCGAGCAGGCCGGCTGCCGCGGCCGAGAGTGGCACGCTTGTCACATCGACCGAAGCCGAAACCTCGGACGCTGCACAGAGTTTGGTCAGGTCACCAGCGAGGCCGTCGGAAACGTCCATCGCGGCGGTCGCATGATCGCGCACCGCTCGCGCCAGCACGTTGCGCGGCTGCGGCACCCGATAGCGTGAGATGAGAAAATCCCGTGCAGCGGGATCGGATGTCAGCGCGCCGGCAGCGGCGCCGCCTCTGAGCACGTCCAGGCCAAGCGCGGCATCGCCGATCGTCCCTGTCACCAGGATGCGGTCGCCCGGCCTTGCGCCGGTACGGCCGATCATCCGCCCCCGAGGCACACGGCCGAAGGCTGTGATCGAGATCATCTGCGGACCCGGCGTCGACACCGTGTCGCCGCCGAGCAGAGGACAAGCGAAATTCTTTGCGTCCTCGCCCAGCGCGTCCGCAAAAGGACGGAGCCAGGCATCCTCCTTGCTGCGCAATGCCAGCGTCAGCACGAAACCTGCCGGCAACGCGCCCTTGGCGGCGAGATCGGACAGGTTCACCCGCAGCGCCTTGCGCGCGATGGTGTCAGGCGGATCGCTGGCAAGATAATGCACGCCCTCGACGACGGCGTCGGTGGTGACGACGATGTCCTCGCCGGATGAGGGCAGCACCGCAGCGTCATCGACCAGCCCGAACGCGCCGGGGTCAGTCGCCAGCGGCTTGAAATAGCGCGCGATGAGGGAGTCTTCGCCGGAAGCTTTGTTCTTGTCCTGCGTCACGATAGCAGACCCGTCATTCTGAGGTGCGAGCCCTTGCGAGCCTCGAAGGATGGCCGGCCGAGGTGTTGCCTCAGCGGCACGCCGCCGCCCTTCGAGGCCTCCGCTTCGCTCCGGCACCTCAGGTGACGGCTACGGCGGAAGTCATCGCCTCAATTACCCCCGCCCGAACTCGTCACCACGAAACTGGCGGCCGATCTGGTCGAGCACGGCGTTGACCATGCCCGTCTCCTCGCGGTCGACGAAAGCATTGGCGACGTCGACATATTCGGAGACCACGACGCGGCCCGGCACGTCCTTGCGGTGCTGGAGCTCGTAGGCACCCGCGCGCAGCACCGCGCGCAGGATGGCTTCGATCCGCTTCAAGGGCCAGCCCTTCGACAACGCCTCGTCGATCAGCGGATCGAGCTTCTTCTGGTCGCGCACGACGCCGGAGACGACGTCGCGGAAGAACGCGGCTTCAGCCGGCAGGTACGTGTCGCCCTCGACCTCGTTGCCCAGCCAATGGCTCTCGAACTCGGCGAAGATATCGTTGATGCCGGCGCCGGCGATGTCCATCTGGTACAGCGCCTGCACGGCGGCGAGCCGCGCCGCGCCGCGCCGGTTTGCTTTCTTCTCTGGAGTGCCAGCCGGCTTCTTGCTGTTGTCGGCCATGGCTTCAGGCCCGTGCCAGGCGGCGTTTGATGCGCAGCATCGCCAGCGCCGCGCGCGCGGCGTCGCCACCCTTGTTGAGCTCGCTGGCGCGCGCCCGCGCCCAGGCCTGGTCCTCATTGTTGACGGTGAGGATGCCGTTGCCGAGCGGCAGCTTTCGCGTCACGGCGAGGTCCATCAGCGCGCGCGAGGATTCCTGCGACACGATCTCGAAATGAATGGTGTCGCCGCGGATCACGCAGCCAAGCGCGATCACCGCGTCATAGGGCTTGCCGTTCGCCGCCGCGGCATCGACCGCGATCGCGACTGCCGCCGGGATCTCCAGCGCACCGGGAACCGTGATGACGTCATGCGTCAGGCCGGCTGCCTTCAGCTCGGCCACCGCGCCTTCGAGCAGCGCGTCCTGGAGATCGTCATAGAACCGCGCCTCGACTACGAGCGCGCGCGCGCCGGAAATGTCGGTCTGGTCCTTCAGGGGTGCGCGCCGCGCGTCTGCCATCGTTCAATCCGTTCTACTGGGTCGGCGCGTTATGTAGTCGCCGCAGGCGGGTAAGCCAAGTTCAAAAGGGCACCGTCATTCCGGGGCGGCTCGAAGAGCCGAACCCGAAATGACAGCAAGCGCCGGTCACTTCATTTCCGTCAGCCGCGCCGCGTAGCGGGCCATCAGGTCAACCTCGATGTTGACCTCGTCGCCCGCCTTCCAGCCGCCGATGGTCGTGACATCAAGCGTGTGCGGGATGATCAGCACCGAAAAGGTCACGTCTGCAACCGTATTGATCGTGAGCGACACGCCGTCGAGCGTGATCGAGCCCTTGGTGGCGATGTACCGCGCCAGCTCCCGCGTCGTCGAGAGCACGAAGCGCGCCATATCAGGCAGGTCCTCGCGGCTGACGATGGTGGCGATCCCGTCGGCATGGCCGGCGACGATGTGGCCGCCGAGTTCGTCACCGATCTTCAGCGCGCGCTCGAGATTGAGCTTCGTCCCCACCTTCCAGTGCTTGGCGGTCGTCAGCGCCAGCGTCTCGGCCGCGGTATCGACGTCGAACCAGGTCCTTTGCTTAGAGTCCCTGCCGTCGGCAACGCCCGAGGCAACCACGGTCAGGCAGACGCCGTTGCAGGCGATCGAGGCACCGTCGGCGATGGTGCTCTGATCGTAGCGGCAGGCGATGCGCAGGCGGTGCAGCTGCCCCTGCGCCGTTGGCGTGAAGCTGACGATCTCGCCGATATCGGTGACAATGCCGGTGAACATTACGCGCGCTCGTAGATGGTGAGAGTATCCTTGCCGAAGGTCTCGCTAGCATGAACCTTGTAGGCCTGCGACTGCGTGATTTTCGACAGGGGCAATGCATCGAGCGCATCGACGCCGCCTTCGCCCACCGCTTCCGTGCCGCGGAACAGCCAGATCTCGTCGACGAGATCGGCCGCCATGAACGAAGCCGCAACACGGCTACCCCCCTCGACCATCAGCCGCGTGATGCCCTTCTCGGCCAGCGCATGCAGCACGGCCGGAAGATCGAGCCCGGACGCACCGCCCCGAGGCACGCGCAACATTTGCGCACCGGCCGCGCCAAGCCGCATGGCAGCAGCAGCCTCGGCGAGCTCGGAACCAACCACCCAGAGCGGCGTCTCGCGCGCGGATCGCACGAGCCGGCTCGATGCGGGAATGCGCAGGCTCTGATCGAGCACGATACGCACCGGCGAGCGCGCCGCCATGCCAGGCAGCCGGCAGGTGAGAAGCGGATCGTCCGCCAGCACCGTGCCGATCCCGACCAGAATGGCATCGCTCTGCGCGCGCAAGAGGTGCACGCGATCGCGCACGGCCTCGCCCGTGATCGCGACCGGCTTGCCGCCTGCCGCACCGATCTTGCCGTCAGGCGAGATCGCGAGCTTCAAGATCACATGCGGGCGCCTGTCGCGGATGCGACGGAAATGGCCGGCATGATCGAACGCGGCCTCCGCCGCGCACAAACCGACATCCACATTGATGCCGGCCGCGCGCAGGCGCGCATGGCCCTGGCCTGCGACTTCAGGATTGGGATCCTCGATCGCCGCGACCACACGCTTGATTCCCGCTGCAATCACCGCGTCGGCGCAAGGGGGCGACTTGCCGAAATGCGAGCACGGCTCCAGCGTGACGTAGAGAGTGGCGCCCCGCGCGGCCTCGCCCGCGCGCCTTAGCGCTTCAGGCTCGCCATGCGGCCGTCCTCCGGGCTGCGTCCAGCCGCGGCCGATGATGATCCCGTCCTTGACGATGACGGCGCCCACGGCCGGATTGGGCCAGGTCCGCCCCTGCCCGCGCTTACCCAGCGCCAGCGCCAGCTGCATGAAGCGCCGATCGGCATCCCTGGCCTCGCGCGCCTTCTGCGCGAACTGATCCTCCAGGATGCGGAAGATCATTTGCGGATCGCGGCGAGCCGCGCTTCCTCCTCACCGGAGAGCTCGCCGAGCACGTCGGCGAAATCCTTGGCCTCGCGGAAATTGCGGTAGACGGAGGCAAAGCGCACATAGGCGACGTCGTCGAGCGTGCGCAGATGCTCCATCACGGTCTCGCCGATCACCTCCGAGGAGATCTCGGCCTCGCCCCCGGTCTCGAGCTCGCGCACGATGGTGGAGACCATCTTCTCCACCCTTTCAGGCTCGACCTGCCGCTTGCGCAACGAAATCTGCACCGAGCGCATCAGCTTGTCGCGGTCGAACGGCACGCGGCGGCCGTTGCGCTTGATCACCGTGAGTTCGCGCAGCTGCACGCGCTCGAAGGTGGTGAAGCGGAAATTGCAGGCGACGCACACGCGCCGCCTGCGGATCACGGACGAGTCCTCGGTCGGACGCGAGTCCTTTACCTGCGTATCGAGACTGTTGCAGTTCGGGCAGCGCATCCGCTTGGCCTTGCCTTACTGGTAGATCGGGAACCGATCGGTGAGCGCCTTGACTCGTTCCTTGATCGCAGCTTCCACCAGCGGCGCCTTGCCGTCGGAGGACTGCGCGATCGCGTTGAGGACCTCGGCGATCATGCCGGCGACCTGCTGGAATTCGGCGACACCGAAGCCGCGCGTGGTCGCAGCCGGCGTGCCGAGCCGCAGGCCCGAGGTGACGAACGGCTTTTCGGGATCGAACGGAATGCCGTTCTTGTTGCAGGTGATGGCGGCGCGGACCAGCGCCTTCTCCGAGACGTTGCCCTTCAGGCCCTTCGGCCTGAGGTCGACCAGCATCAGATGGTTGTCGGTGCCGCCGGAGACGATGTCGAACCCGTGGCTCTTCATCGCCTCGGCCAGCGCCTTGGCGTTCTCGACGACGTTCTTGGCATAGACCTTGAAGTCCGGACGCAGCGCCTCGCCGAAGGCGACCGCCTTCGCCGCGATCACATGCATGAGGGGACCGCCCTGGAGGCCCGGGAAAATCGCCCCGTTGAGCTTCTTGGTCAGCGTCTCGTCATTCCACAGCATCAGGCCGCCGCGCGGACCGCGCAGGGACTTGTGCGTCGTGGTGGTGGTGACGTGGGCATAGGGCACCGGCGAAGCATGTACGCCGCCGGCGACGAGGCCGGCGAAGTGCGCCATGTCGACCAGGAGATAGGCGCCGACGCTGTCGGCGATCTCGCGGAAACGCTTGAAGTCCCAGGCGCGCGAATAGGCCGACCCGCCGGCGACGATCAGCTTCGGCTTGACCTCTTCGGCCTGCTTGGCCACCGCATCCATGTCGATGATCTGGTCCTCGCGGCGCACGGTGTAGTGCGCGGCCTTGAACCACTTGCCGCTCATGTTGACGGGCGAGCCGTGGGTGAGATGGCCGCCGGCGGCGAGATCGAGACCCATGAAGGTGTCGCCGGGCTGAAGCAGCGCCAGAAACACCGCCTGGTTCATCTGGCTGCCGGAGTTCGGCTGCACGTTGGCGAAGTTGGCACCGAACAGCTTCTTGGCGCGATCGATCGCGAGGTTCTCGGCGACGTCGACCCACTCACAACCGCCGTAGTACCGCGCGCCCGGATAACCCTCCGCGTACTTGTTGGTCATCACCGAACCCTGCGCTTCCAGCACGGCCCGGCTGACGATGTTCTCGGAAGCGATCAGCTCGACCTCATGGCGCTGCCGGCCGAGCTCGCCCTTGATGGCGGCGGCGATTTCCGGATCGGCCTTCTCGAGCGAGGCGGTGAAAAACGAATCGGGCGCGGAGGCGGTTTTGGGTGCGGTCATCTTGCGAATATCTCCACCGCCGGAGCCTTTTGGCGGGCTACGGGCGTGTCTGGTGTGGCGGTCGGAAGCACGCGCGATCTACCACATCGCCCGCAACAGGCCAAGCATTTGCGGGTGGGGCCTGATATTTATGCAAGATATGGGGGATTGGAGGTTCTCATCCCGAGATCGGTTCCGGGGAGCCGCTCCTCGGGGACCAGGGCCGCTTTGGCCTCATTCCTCGCAAACGGCAACCCGGCGGAGCCGGCGTCGTTTCACAGCCCGGTATACCCCGCCTTGACCGGGTCCACGCTGCCGTCGAGCTGGCGCAAATAGGTCAGACCGCAGACCGTCAATCTGTGCGGGTCCGTCTCGCCCGCTTCCATCAGGGTATTGAGGTAGTTCGTCACCTTTTCCCGCGCCTCCTCACTCGCCGCCGCGGTGCGGTTGGCGAGCAGGTCATAGGTCTGCATGATGCGGTCGACGGCGGCTTCCATGGCACCCTCTGGTTTGTCGCTAATTTGGGAGTCTTGATCAGGCAACCGCTCTGGCCTCGGTCTGCTGGAACTTGGCGATTGCCTTGTTCGCCAGCCTGATCTTGTTGAATTCGCCTTGCTGGAGCAGCTTCACGATGAGGCCGAGCAGGCGTTCGTCGGTGACCAGCGAGTCGGGGATGGCGCCCGAACGGCGAAGGAAGTTCGCGGCAATGGCGTAGGCCTTGCTCACGAGTTCTACGTTCGTGGCCTGAAGCCCGCGCTCGACCAGCATCGACGTTTCTCCGATCCGAAGGAGATAAGCGCCCGGCCCGGAACTGGTTCCTCGTGCCCGGGACATTTTTTCGCAGGTGCAAAATATGGAACGCGCCGGTCCGAAATCCGGGCCGGCGCGCTTGGGGGAAGTCAGGCACGTTCGGGAGGCTTGCCGGTCTTGTTGCGGGCCGGCTTGGCCTTGATCCCTTGGAGACTCAGAGGCGATAGAGGATCTGGTCGGTCCAGAACCGCTCGAGGCGGTGCAGCGACTTGTTGAGCGTCGCAAACTCGTCGCCGGAGATGCCGCCGACCTGCTCGACCGTCTTGACGTGCTTCTGGTAGAGCGCCTCGACGATACGGCGGACTTCCTGGCCCTGCGGGGTCAGGCGGATGCGCACCGAGCGGCGATCGACGCGCGAGCGCTGATGATCGAGGAAGCCGAGCTCGACGAGCTTCTTCAGATTGTAGGAGACGTTGGAGCCGAGATAGTAACCGCGCGTGCGCAGCTCGCCCGCGGTCAGCTCCTTGTCGCCGATGTTGTAGAGCAAGAGCGCCTGCACCGAGTTGATGTCCGCACGGCCGCGGCGATCGAATTCATCCTTGATGACGTCGAGGAGCCGGCGATGCAGCCGCTCCACCAGAGTCAAAGCTTCCAGATAGAGCGACTGCACCGAGCCCTGCTGGCCGGAGACGCGCTCTGCGGTATCTGCCGCAGTTGCGACGGCTTTCATCATGACACTTCCCCTGTTGTCGTTTTTATCGACACTTATTCGACGAAACTTGTGTCCCGTCTGATAGGTGCAACTTAAGGGGCGCGTTTGAAGATCGGCTTAAATAAGAGAATAAAGAGATCATGAATTTAAGACAGTGAATTGCGGATTAAGCCTGTGCCACAAGCACTTTTCGCAACCGTCTGTTGACCTTCGCAAGGTCCTGTTCACCCTCCGTCCGCCGTTGTTGTCGCATTCCAGAACAGCCCCGCCCCGTTTCGAAACGAGCGCGTAACAGCTGTGGCGGAACCGGCTGGTCAATGAAAACTTACCGCAAATTTTAGGCAACCAACGGTCAACCAAGCGCAACACTCTCATGTCCCGGACAGGATGCAGCGCGCAGCGATGCATCGCGGAGCCGGGACCCATATGTTGCAAGATGGGACCGCGGTGAGATGGGGCCCGGCTCTGCAGCGCATCACGTCGCAAGAGCGCCACGCTGCATTGCGTCCAGGGCGCGAGACCGTTGTGCGAGCGGCGAGGCCGGCTACGGCGGCCGTTCGCGCGCGGCCATCCAGGCGAGCGCCAGATACGCGGCAAGCATGAAGACCTCGACGCCGACCACGGCGAGGCTGCCGCCGTAGATTCCCGGGAACATCAACTCGATCACCGCCATCGACACCACGGTCGTCAGCCACACCACCGCGCCCCAGGGCGTCGCGAGCCACAGGCCGACGGCGGCGACAAGCTCGATCACGGCGAAGTAGACGGTCGCGGCCTGCCAGGCCATCGACTGGTTCTCGAATGCCTCATCCTCGCCGCCGACAAAGCCAGTCACCTGCGCCCAGTGATAAAGGCCCTTGAGGATCGAGAGCAGCGCCATCACCCGCAGGAACAGCACGAGCCGGCGGGTCCAGACATTGTCGTCGGACTCTGAGCGCTCCGATGAGATCGCCGCCACCGACAATGCGCTCTCTCTGGCATTGTCTCGGGCGCCGTCCCTGGCGCTGTCGCGGGTCGCATCGCGGGTGGAGATCTCGGACATGGCCCCTTCTGGCTGCTTCGCCCCACAAAATCAATCGGCTGCCATCCCTTGCGGCAGGTCAAGCCGCGGTGACGGGAACCATGCGAGCTGGTATAAGAATAATTCCAGCCGGAGGAAGAGTAATGGCGATCAAATACGGACGTCCGATCGAATTGCGCGAGGTTTCGCGCAAGGATGGCGGAGCGGCCTCCCCTGCTCTCGATCTGACCGTCCGCCCGCGCCGCAACCGCAAGGCGGAATGGGCCCGGCGGATGGTGCGCGAGAACGTCCTCACCACCGACGATCTGATCTGGCCGCTGTTCCTGATCGACGGCCACAACAAGCGCGAGCAGGTTGCCTCGATGCCGGGCGTCGACCGCCTCAGCGTCGATCAGGCCGTGCGCGAGGCCGAGCGCGCGATGAAGCTGACGATCCCCTGCATCGCGCTGTTTCCCTACACCGATCCCTCCCTGCGCGACGAGGAAGGCTCGGAAGCCACCAATCCGAACAACCTGGTCTGCCAGGCCGTGCGCGCGATCAAGAAGGAGTTTCCGGAGATCGGAATCCTCTGCGACGTCGCGCTCGATCCCTTCACCAGTCACGGCCATGACGGCCTGATCTCTGACGGCAAAATTTTGAACGACGAGACGGTCGCCGTGCTGGTGCGTCAGGCGCTGGTGCAGTCCGAAGCCGGCTGCGACATCATCGCGCCTTCCGACATGATGGACGGCCGCGTCGCCGCGATCCGCGAGGGGCTGGACCGCGCCGGCCTGCTCGACGTCCAGATCATGGCCTATGCGGCCAAATACGCCTCCGCCTTCTATGGCCCGTTCCGCGACGCCATCGGCTCGGCCAAGACGCTCACCGGCGACAAGCGCACCTACCAGATGGACAGCGCCAACACCGATGAAGCCCTGCGCGAGGTCGAGCTCGATATCGCCGAGGGCGCCGACATGGTGATGGTGAAGCCCGGCATGCCCTATCTCGACGTGGTCCGCCGCGTGAAGGACACGTTTGCAATGCCGACCTTCGCCTACCAGGTCTCCGGCGAATACGCGATGATCGCGGCGGCCGCGAACAACGGCTGGCTCGACGGCGAGCGCGCGATGATGGAGAGCCTTTTGGCGTTCAAGCGCGCCGGCGCCGACGGCGTGCTGAGCTATTTTGCGCCCAAGGCGGCGGAGAAGCTGCGCGCGCAGGGGTAAGGTCGTGCCCCGGACGCAATGCAGCACGCCCTTGGCGATGCGAAGCATGGTCCAGTTGCGGCGTGATGCGTTGCAGAGCCCGGGCCCATTTCTTCTCCGCGATCTCACTTGTGACCTCTAAAGCGCGATGAGATTTGGATGAATCGTCATCGCGCTTTAGCTTGTTGTTTACGCATGATCTTTCCGGAAAACCGCTTCGCACTTTTCCGGATCATGCTTTAGGTCCTGGTTCTGCGCGCCGCTTTGCGGCGCTTGTCCGGGACATGAGGGCGGAGTTGCTCGCGCACCCTACCGCTGCAACACTCAACCCGCTTGCGCGTTCGGCTGAGGTCCGCATAACAGACGCAGCGCCTCGCGTTGCTCGCGCGACAGCACGGTAATTGGATAGATCGGCTCACGCGTCTCCCGCTTGAAGAACGGGTGCGGCCAGGTCTTCCCCCGCAGCTTCCATGCCAGCACCTTGCCGATGGCGCGCAAGATGAGAGAAAGATTAAGCCCGGTCGAGCCCGCCGGTGGCTCACCGACCGCGTACTTGCCGAGAATGGCGCCGGTCGGCGCTCCGGCGACATCGTCGACCGCCGGCGTGCCGCCCTCGAACGCCTGCGCGATGATGCCGACAAAGGGAACGCTGGGCGAAAGCGTGTTGCCGACCGGCGTGTTGCAGCAGCTTGCATACCACCGGTAGAGACCTTTCGCGGTCAGCCGCACCCCCGCGATCCGGCTCTGACCCTGCACAAACGAGAGCGTCGATGGCGCGACCTGGATAATGTCGCTGCCGCCCTTCGCGTTCAACAGATCGGCGCGGCCGAGCTGGTGTGCGAAAGCCTGGCAGTCGTCGCAGTAGCAGACCACGCGATTGACCGTCCGCGGCGACACGCCCGTGACCACGGCGCGGACCCCGCCACAGCTGCAACGTAATTCGACCTGACCACCCATGAAATCTTCCTGTGAGGGCTCAGCCCGCCCCAGCATGGTGCAAATCACGCGCCGCGCAAGCGCCTGCGGCCGCCGAATCGCCGGAATATTTTGCGGTATTGATAGACCAACAGCCTTGGCGCGTGGCCGGACTGTTCCCATCTGCTGCCGGTGAGAGATCCGAAAGCGAAAGAGAAGCTCATGTCTTATTCGGGTTCGCCAAATGACAGCGGCACTTGGCGCAATGATGGTGCCATGCAACCGCACGCCTACGATCCCGATCTGCATCCGGAACTGTTCCGCGGGGTCGCGACACGGCGGGTGTTTGCCTTCCTGATCGACATGATCGTGATCTCTGTGCCGGTCATCCTCGGCTACCTCTTCATTGCGTTGTTCGGCCTGGTGACGCTCGGCCTCGGCTGGGCACTGTTCTGGCTGGCTTGGCCCGCCTCGGTGATCTGGGCGATCGTGTATTACGGCGCCTGCATCGGCGGTCCGTCCTCGGCGACGATCGGCATGCGCGTGATGGATCTGGAACTGCGCACCTGGTACGGCGCACCAGGCTATTTCGTGCTCGGCGCCACGCACGCCGTGCTGTTCTGGGTGACCGTCTCGTTCCTGTCGCCCTTCGTGGTGCTGGTCGGCCTGTTCAACGGCCGCCGCCGCCTGCTGCACGATTTCGTGCTGGGAACCGTCGTGATCAACAATTCCATCCGCGCGCCGGTGTCGCAGGCCGCCAGGTCCTGGTGAGGAGCTGGCAACCTGTGCCTGCTAGGATGACGAGCGTGTCCTGCCGCGCAGGCCGATTGACCGGGAGCTTTGGTAGCGCGATGCTGAGATCTTGTTCGGAGGCCCACGACGTCCCTTGACCCAGCACTCTCGCGATACCCCGCAATTTTACCTCACGGCGCCATCCCCGTGCCCCTATCTGCCGGGCCGCCATGAGCGGAAGGTGTTCACGCACCTTGTCGGAGATCGTGCGGGCGACCTCAACGACCTCCTGACCCATGGCGGCTTCCGCCGCAGCCAGTCGATTGCCTATCGTCCTGCCTGCGACCAGTGCCGCGCCTGCGTCTCGGTCCGGGTCATCGCCAACGAGTTCCGGCCCTCTCGCAGCTTCCGCAAGGTGATGGCGCGCAATGCCGACATCATCGGCGAGCAGCGCAGCGCGGTGCCGACCTCCGAGCAATATTCGGTGTTCCGCGCCTATCTCGACGCCCGCCACCGCCATGGCGGCATGGCCGACATGACCGTGCTCGACTACGCCATGATGGTCGAGGACAGCCATGTCGAGACCCGCATCATCGAATACCGCAAGCGCGGTCCCGACAGCGGCCTCACCGGCCGTGGCGAGGAGCTGATCGCGGTGGCGCTCACGGACGTGCTCAGCGATGGCCTCTCGATGGTCTATTCGTTCTTCGATCCGGGCCAGGTCAGCCGCTCGATGGGCACCTTCATGATCCTCGACCACATCGCGCGCGCGCGACGTCAGGGCCTGCCCTACGTCTATCTCGGCTACTGGATCGAAGGCTCCAAGAAGATGGACTACAAGGCCCGCTTCCTGCCGCAGCAGCGGCTCGCGCCCTCAGGCTGGCTGCGCATCGATGCGCAGGGCGATACAGCATCCGAGCCGCAGGACTAGGCGCCTCACACTCTCCGTCATGCCCCGGCTTGACCTGGCTTGACCGGGGCATCCAGTACGGTACGGCGCGGCGTCCCGAGTCAATTACAGCCGTCTCTGGAATACTGGATCGCCCGGTTGAACCGGACGATGACAGCTACCCAATGGCTAGCATCACCCGAAAAACGTATCCGCCAGCAGCTTCACGTTCAGCACCACGATCACGCCCGCGACGATCCAGGCAATTGCGGCGACGGATACCGGTATCGCGAACTGGCCCATCTTGCGGCGGTCGGAGACGAAGCGGACCAGCGGGATGACGGCGAAGGGCAGCTGCATCGACAGCACGACCTGGCTGAACACCAGCAGATCGGCCGTGCCGCGCTCGCCGTAGATCGCCGTGACGATGATCACGGGAACAATGGCGATGCCGCGTGTGAGCAGGCGACGCGCCCAGCTCGGCAGGCGCAGATCGAGGAAGCCTTCCATCACGATCTGGCCGGCGAGGGTCGCGGTCACCGTCGAGTTGAGGCCCGAAGCGAGCAGCGCCACCGCGAACAGCGTCGAGGCGATGCCGAGGCCGAGCAGCGGCGACAAGAGCTCGAACGCCTGTCCGATCTCGGCGACATCGGAATGGCCACTTCTGTGGAAGGTCGCAGCCGCCACGACCAGGATCGCGGCGTTGATGAACAGCGCCAGCATCAGGGCGACGGTGGAGTCCGTCGTTGCCCATTTGATCGCTTCGCGCCGACCACTGTCATTGCGTTCATAAGCGCGCGTCTGCACGATCGAGGAATGCAGGTAGAGATTATGCGGCATCACCGTCGCGCCGATGATGCCGATCGCGATGTAGAGCATGTCGGAATTGGTGAAGATCTCGCTCTTCGGCACGAAGCCGCGCAGAACCTCCGCCACCGGCGGGGCCGCCGCCGCGATCTGGACCACGAAGCAGACCGCGATCACCGCGAGCAGCGCAATGACGAACGCCTCGAGGAATCGAAAGCCACGGTTCATCAGGAGCAGCAGCAGGAAGGCGTCGAGTGCGGCGAGAAGCGCGCCGCCGATCAGGGGAATGCCGAACAGGAGTTTGAGCGCGATCGCCGTACCGATCACCTCGGCGAGATCGCAGGCGATGATCGCCGCCTCGCAGGCGAGCCAGAGCAGGAAGTTCACCACCGGCGAATAGGTCGCGCGGCAGGCCTGCGCGAGGTCGCGGTCGGTGACGATGCCGAGCCGCGCCGCCAGCGACTGCAGCAGGATCGCCATCAAATTCGAGAGCAGGATGACCGAGAGCAGCGTGTAGCCGAACTTCGACCCGCCGGCGAGGTCGGTCGCCCAATTGCCGGGATCCATGTACCCGACCGAGACGAGATAGCCCGGACCGACGAAGGCGAGCAGCCGCCGCAACCAGTGCCCGGCGACCGGAATGGCGACGGTGGAATTGACCTCCGCGAGGCTCTTGGTGGTGGGCGCGTCAGCGCGCCAGCCGGCGACGTCTTGGGACGAGGTTTGGGTCAGGTCGGGCGATCGCGCATCCATAAGAGGAGAATACCGAAGTTCGATCTTATTGCAACTCATTTGCAACTGCATCTAGCCGCAGCGGTTCCGGTCCGGCCATTATCCGCTGCCCTGTCGGGAAGCGGGTGGGTTTGGCCGTCCCTGGGAGCGGATATTGGCAGCAACTCGACTTTGCAGGATATGCGCCATGTCAACGCCGTCTCGCCTCCCCGACACCTTCAACCGCCTCGCCTGGTCGAATCTCGCGGCGCAGTCGGCCGAGCAGATCGCGCTCGCCGCAGCGCCCATTGTGGCCGTGCTGACGCTGGGTGTTGCCGAAGGTCAGACCGGCCTGCTCCAGACCGCGCTCACCCTGCCCTTCGTCCTGTTCGCCATTCCCGCCGGCGTGCTCGCCGATCGCATCTCCCGCCGCTGGCTGATGGCGGGTGCCGAGGCGCTGCGGGCGGCTGCGCTCGCCGCCATCGTGCTGCTGCTGGTGCTGGGGGCCCTCAACTTGCCGCTGCTGGCCCTGCTCGGCTTTGCGGCCGTGTGCGGCACCGTCGTCTACAGCGTGGCGGCGCCGGCGCTGGTTCCCTCGCTGGTGAGCTCCGACTTGTTGCCGGCGGCGAATGCGCGGATCGAGCTCGCGCGCACCATCGCCTTCGCCAGCGGCCCTGCACTCGGCGGTGCGCTGGTGGGATGGTGGGGCGCAAGCCCAGCCTTCGGCTTTGCCGCGGCGCTCTCGGCCATCGCGGTGGTGCTGCTCTCCGGCATCTACGAGCCCGCGCGCGCGCCGGCGCCGCGCCGTCATCCGCTGCAGGAGATCCGCGAAGGCGCGGCCTTCGTATTTCACCATCCACTGCTGCGGCCGGTATTCATCACCCAGTTCATCTTCAACACCGGCTGGTTCCTGCAGATCGCGGTGTTCGTGCCCTACGCCGTGCGCCATCTCGGCCTGACGGCCGCCGGCGTCGGCACGGTGCTGACGATGTATGGCGTCGGCATGGTGATCGGCGCGCTGGTCGCCACGCGCGTGATGAAGCGCATCGCGTTCGGCCTCGTGGTCGGACTCGGCCCCGTCACCGGCTTCGTCGCCGCATTGGTGATGGCGCTGACGGTGCTGCTCCCCTCGCCCTGGCTCGCAGCCTTGAGCTTCTTCCTGCTCGGCGCCGGGCCGATCCTGTGGGTGATCTCGACCACGACCCTGCGCCAGTCGGTGACACCGCCGCGGCTGCTTGGCCGCGTCTCCGCCATCAACATCATGAGCTACGGCGCCCGCCCGCTCGGCTCGGCATTAGGGGCAATCGTCGGCGGCCTCTGGAGCGCGGAAGCGTGCCTTTATCTCGCCGCAGCCGTCTTCGGCATGCAGGCTTTGGTGATCCTGCTGTCACCGGCAGTGGCGCTGGATCGGCAGCCGGCCATGGTGGGGGATGAAGCGGCGCTGGAGCAGCCGGCCTAACCCGCCAGATAGCGCTCATAGCTCCCCGCCACCGGCTCGCTCGCCTCAACCTCTGGATCGAGCGTGTAGAGATCCTGCGCGCGGCCGATGCCGCGCAGCGCGTAGCGGCCGGTGGAGACGAGATAGCGACGGCCGGCGGCATCGAGGCCCTTGTAGAACTCGGATGAGGCCAGCAGCTCGCGGTCGACCGAGCGGCTCATCGAGGCGATGCGGCTGACCTCGTTGACGGTCGGGCCGACCACCGTGAAATCGAGCCGGTCCTGGCTGCCGATATTGCCGTAGAAGACCTCGCCGACATGCAGGCCGATATAGGCTGACGTGGTCGGGCGGCCCTCCGCCGCCCGCCGCTTGTTCAGCGCGGCGACGTTCTTGCGGAAGAGATGCTCGGCCCGTAATGCGGCCCGTCGCGCATCCGCCATGTCCTCGCCCCAGAACATCGCGAGCACGCCATCGCCGATCAGCTTCAGCACGTCGCCGCCGGCCTCGTGGATCGGATCGATCACGGCCTGCGCATAGTCGTTGAGGAACGGAATGATCTCGTCGGGACCGATGCTCTCGCTGATGCCGGTGGAGCCGCGCAGGTCCGAATACCACAGCACGGCGTTGATCCGCTCGGTGACCCCGCGCGAGATGCGCCCGCGCAAGACCTGCTCGGAGGCGTCGCGGCCGAGATAGACGCGGCCGAGCGTGCGGGCGATGTCGACCTGCTGCGCCGATTTGATCGCGAGCCCCAGCACCGGCACGAGATCGCGCAGCGCTTCCAGCTCCGATGGCGTGAAGCCGTCCTCGCGCCGGGTGGTCCAGTAGGAGTAGAGACAGTCCATCTGCCCCAGCGCGCCGCTTTCGCCGAAGCGATGGACGAAGGCGAGGAAATGCCGATGGCCCTTCTCGGCGAGGTCGCCGATCTGCGAGAAATCGAGCGTGGCTGCGTCGGCGAGATCGATCACCATCTCGTCCTCGCCATGCTCGAGCAAATGATAGAACACCGACCGCCGCCAGTTCTTGTTCGGATCCCCCTCGGCCGTCGAACCGTATTCGAACATGTCGCTCTCGTTGCTCGACCGGTCGGTCCAGCGAAAGCCGCGGCCCTCGTAGATCGGGTGCAACGTGTCGATGAAGACCAGCCCGCGCGACAGGTCGAGCCCTTCGGCGCAGCAGCGCTCGCAGAAGCCGCGGAGCAGTTCGGGTTCAGGCAGGCCCGTAAGCCCCTGGCTGGTGACCCAGTTCATCAGTGAGAGACGCGAAGTGACTTGCATGCGCCATTATGGCGTGCATTCGTGACCGGCGAAAGGCGCGAGGGCCCGACATGCGCGGCAGGCTCGCGCCCCTTGCAGATCGAATATGTCGCGGGCGCGGTTGACGCACTCGCCACGCGGGCGGCAAATGCCGGCGATGAAGACTTTGTCGGCCAGAATCGGAGGCACGCGCCGATGACCCAGCGCCAGCTTCCGATCATCCTGGCGCTCGGCACCACCGAGACTCTGGCCTGGGCCTCGAGCTACTATTTGCCGGCGCTGCTCGCTGATCCCATGGCACGCGACCTCGGCGTCTCCTCCAACTGGATCTTCGGTGCGTTTTCGGCCGCACTGGTGATCTCGGCAATGCTCGGCCCGCGCATCGGGCGGCAGATCGATCTCGTCGGCGGCCGTCAGGTGCTGTCGGCCTCGAACCTGACCATTGCCGCCGGCCTCGTGCTCCTCGGGCTCTCGCAATCGATCGCGGTGATGGCGATCGCCTGGCTCGTGCTCGGCATCGGCATGGCAATGGGACTCTACGACGCCGCCTTCGCCGCCTTGGGGCGCATCTACGGCATCGAGGCGCGCAGGGCCATCACCGGCATCACGCTGATGGCGGGCTTCGCCTCCACCGTCGGCTGGCCGCTCACCGCCTGGGGCATCGCCCATATCGGCTGGCGCGACACCTGTTTCGCCTGGGCCGCGGCCAACATCCTGATCGGCCTGCCCCTCAACTTCTTCATGCTGCCGGCGATCAAGGGCGCCAAGCAGGCGGCGGCCACGGCCGAGAAGCCGCATTTGCCGCTCGACCGCACCATGCTGCTGCTCGCCTTCATCTTCGCCGCGGTCTGGACCGTCACCGGCGCCATGGCCGCGCATTTCCCGCGCATCCTGGAGACCACGGGCGCAACGCCGGCCGAGGCCATCGCGGCCGGCGCACTGATCGGCCCGGCACAGGTTGGTGCGCGCATGCTAGAGGCCGGCTTCCTCAGCCGCTTCCATCCGCTGTGGTCGACGCGGCTCGCCAGCCTCACCCACCCGATCGGAGCCGTGATCGTCGCGATCTTCGGCGGCGCCGCGGCGAGCGCCTTCGCGTTGTTCCACGGCTCCGGCAACGGCATCTTGACGATCGCGCGAGGCACGCTGCCGCTGTCGATCTTCGGCCCGAAAGATTTCGGCTACCGCCTCGGCATCATCGGCGCCCCGGCGCGGATGGCGCAGGCCGTGGCGCCGCTCGCCTTCGGCCTGCTCATCGACCTCATGGGCGCCAAGGTGCTGATCGTCTCGTCTGCGCTCAGCCTCTCGGCGCTTGTGGCGCTGTTCCTGATCCGCCCCGTGTCGCGGCCTGATTGACGGCACAGCCGCTTTCGCGCACAAGCGAGCCATGAGCAACGATGCCGGCCCGCCCCGCACATTCAAAGGCCTCCTGCGCTGGGCGACCACGCCGCCGCAGGCCTGGGGCGTCTATCTCCTCGCGGTCCTCCTGGTCTGGCTGCTCTCGTTCTATGCCGGCACGCTGAAGCCGAAGAAGACGCCGGACGCGAATCCGCCGACGTTGACCGCGCCGAAAGGCTGATCCGCCTCAGTCGTAAAACTCCGGCGCCATCTTCTGGCCGTCGCGCTGGGCCTTGTCGTGGTTGATCCAGAGCTGCGCCTTCTCCTTGGCGAGCGTGTCGGCGATCTTCTGCATCGAGGCCGCGCTCTGGTCCTTGTCGACGTTCATGCTGGGCACGCGGCGGTTGTCCCAATTGTCCTTGAAGTGCACGGCATCGCCAGACAGCAGAACCGCGCCGGTTTTCGGCAGTTTCACCAGCAGCGACTGGTGACCCGGCGTGTGACCCGGCGTCGATAGGATGGTCAGGCTGCCGTCGCCGAAGACATCCTTGTCGCCCGTGAGCAACTCGACCGGATGCGACGGCTTGAAGCGCGGCGCGTTGTCGGCGCCGGGCCAGTCGTATTCGGCCTTCTGCACATAGAGCATGGCCTGCGGGAACAGCTCGACATTGCCGATATGATCCGGATGCGTATGCGAGACGGCCATCGCCCGGACGTCATCGGGCTTGAGGCCAAGCTGCTCGAGCTGCGCTTGCAACGTCTTCGGCCGACGCCAGGTCACGGCTTTGGGATCGGCGGGCACGAGACCGTTCGGCATCGCGGCGACGGAATCGGCAATGCCGGTGTCCCACAGGAACCAGCCTTTGACATGCTTGATCAGATAGCAGGTGTCGACGAAATCCATCGTCTTGCCTTCGTTCAGGCCCGGCGTCCACCGCGAGATGTCACCGGCGGTACCCTCTCCGCAAGCACATAGAGCTTTTCAACGCCGGCCTTTTCCGATTGCGCCAGCGCCCCGGGGCTGGAAAGAGCGAGTGCGGCGATGGCGACCGCGAACGCGATCCTGTGCATCATTGTTCCTCCCGTACAGGGCTGCGACCGAGGATCAACCCCGGCCGCTCAGCAGAATTCCGCGCTCCGTCAATGCAGGCAGGTCTCGACCTCGACCGCGATGTGGCTGAGGCCCTTCAGCCCCGCGAGCCGCCGCTTGTAGACGGCCGGCTGCTTCGGCTTGTCCGACACCACCGAGAGCAGCACGGCACAATGGCCGGGGCCGACCCGCCAGAGATGCAGGTCAGTCACGCGATCGTCGCCGACTTCCATGCGGGCCCGGATCACCCGCTCCAGCTTCTCGTCGGCGCGCACGTCGAGCAGCACCGCACCCGATGACTTGATGAGGCCGAACGCCCAGCTCGCGATCACGACGCTGCCGATCAGGCCCACGGCCGGATCGGCCCAGACCCAGCCCGAATACATAGCGACGGCGAGCGCTGCGATCGCCAGCACCGAGGTCGCGGCATCGGTCATGACGTGGACATAGGCCGCGCGAAGGTTGTTGTCGTGGTGATGGTGATGATGGCCATGATGATCATGGTCGTGGTCATGATCGTCGTGGTCATCATGCGCATGGCTGTGGCCATGCGCGTGATGATGATGATCATGGCTATCGCGCAGCAGCCACACACTCGCGAGATTGACGCACAAGCCGAGGGCGGCCACCGCCATGGCCTCGCCATAGACGATCGGCACCGGCGTGAACAGGCGCAGCACGCTTTCATAGGCGATCTCGACCGCGATCAGGCCGAGGATGATGGCGCTGGCGAAGGCGGCAAGATCCCCGAACTTGCCGGTGCCGAAGGTGAAATGCGCATTGCCCAGGTGCCGCCGCGCGAAGCGATAGGCGAAGGCGGCAATGCCGAGCGCCGCCGCATGCGTGCCCATGTGCCAGCCGTCGGCCAGCAGCGCCATCGAGCCGAACAGCGAGCCGGCAACGATCTCGCCGACCATCATGACCAGCGTCAGCACGACCACGAACCAGGTGCGCCGTTCGTTCTCGTCGTGCTTCTCGCCCAGGAAGGCGTGGTCATGGGTCCATTGTTCGATGGAATGGGAATGCATCGAATTCTCCCGAAGATTCACGATCTGTCGGCGTGCAATATAGACGGTGGGAACCAATTTTCTAAGCTCCAATCGTCCCGCGGATTGACAGTGCTTCTTAGTTTCGCTGTAATCTGTCTCATGGGGATTTGAGCGATCTCCCCACGAGGCGACAGGCCCAAGCATCGCGTCCCGTTCGTTTCTTGCGAGGACGCATCATGTCTACATTCACGACCATCTCATCTGACAAAATGGCACGGCTGATCGGCACGGCCAACGCGCCTGTCCTGATCGACGTGCGCACCGAGGAGGATTTCGCCGCCGACCGGCGGCTGATCCCCGGCTCCATCAGGCTCAGCCACGACAATGTGACGGACTGGGGCGGCACATTCGCCGGCCGCCGCGCCGTCGTCTCCTGCTTCCGCGGCGAAAAGCTCGCGCAGGGCACGGCGGCCTGGCTCCGTCAGCTCGGCGTGAGGGCCGAGACGCTGGAGGGCGGCTTCGAGGGCTGGAAGGCGGCCAAGCTGCCGCTGCTCGACACCCGCAAGCTGCCGCCGCGCGATGCCAGGGGGCGTACCGTCTGGGTCACGCGGGCGCGGCCGAAGGTCGATCGCATCGCCTGCCCCTGGCTGATCCGCCGCTTCGTCGATCCCAACGCGATGTTCCTGTATGTGGCGCCGTCCGAGGTGGTCGGGGTGGGGGAGCGGTTCAATGCGGCCCCCTTCGACATCGAGAATGTGTTCTGGAGTCACCGGGGCGAGCTCTGCACCTTCGACGTGATGATCGAGGAGTTCGGGATCGCCACGCCGCCGCTGCTCCGCCTCGCGACACTGGTGCGCGGTGCCGACACCGCGCGGCCCGAGCTCGCGCCGGAGGCGCCCGGCCTGCTCGCAGCCTCGCTCGGGCTGTCGCGCATGTTCGACGACGACCTCGAACAGCTCGAGGCCGGCATGTTGCTCTACGATGCCTTCTACCGCTGGTGCCGCGACGCGACCACCGAGACCCACAACTGGCCGACCAACAAGGTGAAGGCGTAATGGATACCCGCAACGTGCAAGCAGGAGCTGACGCCGGCCACGGCGTCAGCTTCAACGAGGCCTTTCGCGTCTGGCTCCGCGTCGCCTGCCTCAGTTTTGGCGGGCCCGCGGGCCAGATCGCTGTGATGCACCGTATCCTGGTCGAGGAGAAGAATTGGATCTCCGAGGGGCGTTTCCTGCATGCGCTGAATTACTGCATGCTGCTGCCGGGACCTGAGGCGCAGCAGCTCGCAACCTATGTCGGCTGGCTGATGCATCGCACGGCCGGCGGGCTGATGGCGGGCGGACTGTTCATCCTGCCCGGCATCATCGCCATCATGGGTCTGAGTTACATCTACGCCGCCTTCGGCAATGTCAGCTTCGTCGAGGCGCTGTTCTTCGGACTCAAGGCCGCGGTCCTGGCCATCGTCGTCGAAGCTGTCGTGCGCGTCGGCAAGCGTGCGCTGAAGAACCGCATCATGATCGCGCTCGCGGCTGCGGCCTTCATCGCGATCTTCTTCTTCGCGGTCCCCTTCCCGATCATCATCATCGCCGCCGGCCTCATCGGCTATGCCGGCGCGCGGAGCGGCCGTCCGGAGTTCGCGCCGGCCGGTCACGGCCATGGCGGCAGCGGCGCCGCGATCGACAGCATGCTCGGCGAGGCCGTGCCCGATCACGTCCGCCCCAACACCGCACGCACGATCCGCCTCAGTGCGCTGTGGCTCGCGCTCTGGCTGGTGCCCGTGATCGCGCTGCTGGTGGCCTTGGGCCAAGCCAATGTGTTCAGCCAGATCGCGCTGTTCTTCTCCAAAATGTCGCTCGTCACCTTCGGCGGCGCCTACGCGGTGCTGGCCTACGTCGCCCAGCAGGCGGTCGAGCACTATCACTGGCTCAAGCCGCAGGAGATGCTCGACGGCCTCGGCATGGCCGAGACCACGCCGGGGCCGCTGATCATGGTGCTGCAGTTCGTGGGCTTCATGGCGGCCTATCGCGATCCCGGCGGCCTCTCGCCGATGCTAGCGGCAACTTTCGGCGGCCTGCTCGCGACCTGGGTCACCTTCACGCCCTGCTTCCTCTGGATCTTCGTCGGCGCCCCCTACATCGAGCGCCTGCGCGGCAACACGGGATTGGCCGGTGCATTGAGTGCGATCACCGCCGCCGTCGTCGGCGTGATTCTGAACCTCTCGATCTGGTTTGCCCTGCACACGCTGTTCCGCGAGACCGTGCCGCTGCACGCGTTTCCGTTCGCGTTCGACCGTCCGGTGCTGACCAGCGTCGACATCCCCGCGCTGCTGCTGTCGATTGCGGCGGCAACCGCGATCTTCCGGTTCAAGCTGGGGATGCTCACCGTGCTGGCGGGAAGCTGCGCGGCGGGAGTGGCGCTGCGGATGGTGGGGGTGATCTAGCGGCGAAGGAGTCATAGGTTCGTCGCGTCCGGTTTGCTGTCGGAAGGCGACATCAAAGCCCACAGGGCTGCATGGCGGCTTGGAGCCGACAAGCGACCTCATACTTGTTTCAGCTCGATGACAAGTCTGGGAAGCATCCTACCGGGTATTGAGCCGGAAGGAGAAAAGCCACAATCTTTGGCACCCATTCGTCGATAGAAAGGTGCGGCCTCTGGGTCGGCTTCGATCACCAAACGACGAGCACCCATCGACTTTGCTTGACTGGAGGCCCAGCGGAGCAGCCTTGTTCCTACGCCGCCGCGAAGCATCATCGGCTCGACGAACAGCTTCAATAAATCGGCCTCGCTTCCATTTATCTTGACTTGGGCAACGCCGACAATTTTGCCGCTCTCTTCCGCCACCGCGATTGAGCTTGATTGCAGTTCACACGCTTTAATGGTGAGCTCGCTGCGACAGGCTCTCATGAAGTCGTCGCCATAGCCCCACACAGCTTTCGACCTCATGCACAAAGCCGAGAGCATTGGCAGCTCTTCGACTGTCGGCGATCGGAGAACAGACGACACGAGACTTGGCTCCGTGGACTGGCCTCGAATAACATATCAAGTCGCTCGTGTGTCATATAGGTCATCAGCGTTGCTTTAACTACGGACCGGTCACTTCCCATCTACCCCGTCCTCAAGGGCAATCGCATTTGACCGGTTTCCCCCTGCAGCCATCCTTCGAGACGCCTGCTTTGGGCGGGCTCCTCAGGATGAGGGCGGAGCGTGCGGCAGCAGTTTCAACGGGCACTCACGCCAATTAGCCTCATCCTGAGGAGGCGCGTAAACGCCGTTTCGAAGGACGAGGCGCGCGCTGAGGCCGCCCGCCCGTCGGGCAACGCAGCCGACCAATTCCGCCACATCGCTTGTCAAGCCTCACCTGGCAAAATATTCCACTTTACCGAAATTCGGATTTGTCGTACATGCAAAGACACCCTGGCCCGAGACAAGGGGCGGATCGCGATCGTCACGAACCGCGGGCCGGGCAGCGATGGACGCGACGGCGTCGGGCGTAGAAGACATTGCAGGGCGGGACACCGTGAGCAATTGCCTTTCCGCGCGAACGACACGGCGCCGACAGCGTCTTCGCATGGCTTCGGGGGCGAGCACACGCCACCCCTCGGATTCCCAGCGAGGACGTGCGCGGACGGAGAAGTCGTGTGGTCCTGACGCCCGGGGTCTGTGCGTCAAGTCCTGCGGTGATGCCTGCAGCCCAACCGGGTCCGCACATCAGTGATCCGCAAGGCGACGGGGGCAATAGTGCATCGCTCCCCGAGGAGCAACTGTGTTGAAGTAGCCCGGCGATCGGCCGGCCTCAAGGCTGGCGCTGGCGCGCCACCGCCTCCGGCGGCTTCCGGCCTTGACCCCGTCCGCTCGCCGGTCTTCAGGGCGTGCAAGCGCTCGGCGGAAGCCGAGCGGAGTTGCTCACTTCGTACCGGCCGGCGTCCCATTTCTCGCCGCGTGCGATCATGACGTTCAGGATCACGATCAGCTTGCGCATGCAGGCGGTGAGCGCAACCTTCGGCTCCTTGCCTTTGGCGATCAGGCGATCGTAAAAGGCCTTGAGCACGGGGTTATGCCGGGTCGCGGCTCCCATGGACGCCATGTAGAAGACGTTGCGGACCTTGCGGCGTCCGCCCTGGATATGACGGACGCCCCGACGTTTGCCGCTGTCGTCGTCATAAGGCGCAGCACCCAGCAGGGCCGCGGCCACTTTGTTGCCTATCTGGCCGAGTTCCGGCATCGCCCCGATCAGTCCGGCGGATGTGCCCCCGGCAAGACCTGGTACGCTCTCGATGATCTCGGCGAGTTCGGCAAAACGCGGTGTGGTCTTGATCAGGGCTGCGATCGCTGCTTCCAGCTTGGCAATTTCGGCGGCGAGCCGCTTCAGCAGGCGATTTTGCATCTTCTGCACGACGTCAGGAGTGGAATGCTCCGTCCTGTTTCGCAAGCTCGTCTGCACGTCAATCAGAGCCTGGCGCGCACTCACGATCTGCGCCAGCTTCTCGCGTGCCGCATCGTAGGCTTGCCCCCTTGCCTCAATGAAGGTCTCGGCGAACCAGGCAATCATCTCCGCATCGATCGGATCGTTCTTGGCGAGCTGTCCAGCCGATTTGGCGAAGTTGCGCACCCGCTTTGGATCCACCACCAAGCCTTCGATACCATCCTGGCGTAGCACCTTGGCCCACTCCCGCTCATAACCACCGGAAGCCTCCATGGCGGCTTTGCCGACCTTGTGCTTGCGAAGCCAGCGGATCAGCGCTCGCCGACCTTCTGGGCTGCTCGCGAACGTCTGCCGTTGTGACAATGAGCGAATGCACACATCCACCTTGTCCTTGGCCACGTCGATGCCAGCGACAAGGACGTCGTTTTGTGCCATCATCTACTCCCTTCCTTGCTCGGTTCGGGCTCGAAGCCCATGCAACT
Source organism: Bradyrhizobium vignae (assembly GCF_900324035.1). Classification (NCBI taxonomy): domain Bacteria; kingdom Pseudomonadati; phylum Pseudomonadota; class Alphaproteobacteria; order Hyphomicrobiales; family Nitrobacteraceae; genus Bradyrhizobium; species Bradyrhizobium vignae. Next base: position 3,692,361 of record NZ_LS398110.1, on the reverse strand, counting down.
GTTCGGGTTGAGGAAGACCACCGGATCTGTCCCTCGCTCCCCGACAGGCTCAAGGCCTTTGAGCACGAACGGGCTCAGATCCAGCGACGGGCGGTTTTGCGAGAACCGCCCGTTCGCACATTCTGGCAGATTTTCTGGACACAAGAGCACGACATAAGCCGTCAAACCACTGCGCAGGGAAGGCCGGGCGATCCGGCAACACCTGTGGTCCACCCCGTGTGCATTTTTCGTAGCGCACGGACTTGCGGGTGCCAGCCGGCGCCCGGCCTTCCCTGCGCCCTTGTCTTTGCGAGGGCGGCACACGGAGCAAAACTCGGGCGAGCTGCGCCGCGAGAAGGCGAACGTTTGTCTGCTGTTTGAAGAGTGTAGCGAGCGATGGCCTCGCCCCTTGCTCCGTCATTGCGAGGAGCCCTTGCGACGAAGCAATCCAGAATCCCTCCGCGAAAAGATTCTGGATTGCTTCGCTGCGCTCGCAATGACGGTGTTGTGCTATAGCTTGCGCCTCACGCGATTCTGCTATCGCATCATCATTCGCGCGATCGCTTCCCCGATCACCACCGTCGTGAAATGGGTGTTGGCCCGGCAGTCGGACGGCATGATCGAGGCGTCGGCGACGCGCAGGCCGCTGATCCCTTTCACGGTGCCATCGGGATTGACCACGCCGTCGGCATCGCCAACGCCGCTCATGCGGCAGCTGCCGGCGGCGTGCTGGATGTCGCCGGTCTCTCGCCGCAGCACCGCGTCGAGTTCGTGGTCTGGCAGGCTGGCGGCCTTCGGCAGCGTCAGGTCCGTGTCGGCGAGCCGGATCCAATCGGCGATGTTGACGAGCGCCGGCTGCGAGGTGATCACGGCGAGGCGCTTCACCGCATCCATCATCCGCAACATGTCGCGGGGATCAGCCAACATGTTCTCCTCGACGACAGGATCGATCGCAGGATCAGTCGAGACGAGCTTCAGCGTCCCACGCGAATACGCGTTGAACAGCCCTGCGCCGATCGCCCCGGGGTTACCGATGCCACGGTGATTGAACGCGATCAGGATCATGTCGCGCTTGCCGCCATCGGCGAGGCCCGAGGAATAGGTCACGCAGCAATTGGTGTGGCGCGTATCGGGATCGGTGGGACGAAGCTCCTCCCGCAGCTGGATCGTGGCGCGAAACAGCGGGTGATCGAAGAAGTGGCGGCCGACCGGCAGGTCGCGCGCGACCGCAATCCCCATCGCCTTCAACTCTTGCGCTGGTCCGATGCCCGAGCGCAGCAGGATCGCAGGACTGTGAATGGCGCCGGCGCACAGCACGATCTGGCGCGCGCTGATCTCGTGGGTGCCCTGCCCCTCGATATGAACGCGGAGTCCGGTTGCCCTTCCGTCGCTGATCAGCACGCGATCGACCAGCGCGTGCCCGCGGATCTCCAGATTGGCGCGACCGCGCGCGGGCTCGAGATAGCCCTCATTGGTGGTGATGCGGCGACTGTCGCGGCTGTTGATGGGATAGCAGGCGACGCCCTCGCCATCAGGACCGTTGAGGTCCGCGCACCAGGGATAGCCGCTCGCCAGCGCCGCGTCGCGCAGGCCGCGATCGATCGGGCCCCATGTCTCCGGCGGCGCGCGGTAGACCGGCAACGGCCCGCCGCGTCCGTGGCCGTCGGCATCGCCGAACTCCAGATCGTCCTCGATCACCGAGAAGAGCGGCATCACCTCCCTGGCCGACCAGCCGGTGCAGCCATTGGCCGCCCATTCGTCGAAGGCATCCGCAACGCCGCGGATTGCAATCTGGCCGTTCATCATCGACGAGCCGCCCAACCCCTTGCCCCGCCAATAGAAGCGCGGCTCCTGCCCAGCCACACGGCGCGTCAGCAGATCGGGCCATTGCCATTTCTCCTGGTATTCGCGCCTGTGGATGATCGGGATCGGGTTCGGCGTCCTCACCTCCCAGGGCGCATCATCAGCGCGCCAGTCGCGCCCCGCTTCGAGCAGCAGGACGCGCCGTGCCGGATCCTCGGAGAGCCGTGCCGCAACAGCAGCACCGGCGGAGCCGCCGCCGACAACAATGACATCGTACATCGCGTTATTTCTCAATGTTCCAGAACACCGGGATGGCGGACGGTATCAGACCGCGCAAAGTCGCGCGATAGGCGGCCGGCTGAGCGAACTGGCCCCACGGAATTGCGGGCGCCTGATCGTACATGACGGCCTGGATCTCGCCCGCGATCTTCTTGCGGTCCGCCTCGGCCGGCGCCTTGGCGAAGGCTTCCATCAGAGGGGTGATGCGCGCATCGCACTGCCAGCCGGTGAAATCGGCGCAGTTGAAGGCGACCATGACGTTGGTCAGCGGCGAGCCCAGATCAAAGCCGCCGGCGTGAACGCCATAGACGCTCCAGCCCTCCTTCTTGGCACGGCGCGCCAGCACGCTCGCCCAGTCCATCACCTGCAGATCGACGTTGAACCCGGCAGCCTTCAACCTCTCGGCCAGCACCTGCGCCGAGACGCGCGGGGCTTCGAGATCGTTGGCCTCCATGACGATCACAGGCTCGCCGGCGTATTTGGTCGCCTTCAGCGCAGCCTTCGCCGCTTCGATCGAGGGCTTTGCCGCCGCTTCCGTGCCGGCCTTGTTTTCATAGGTGGTACCGCAGGTGAAGAACGTCGCGCACGGCGTGGCGTATTTGGCGTCCAAGCCGAGTGCATCCAGCACTTCGCGCTGGTCCACCAGCTTCCACAGCACGCGGCGGATCTCGGGATCGTCGAACGGTTTCGATGCGGCATTGAGGCGATAGGCGCCCGCGAACATGTTGCCGCCGGTGAAATTGACCACTTTGACCCGCGAGTTCTTCTCCAGCTGCGGCAACAGATCGAACGGCGCGTATTGCATGAAATCGACTTCGCCGGCCTGCAGCGCGGAGGCCGCCGTCGCGCCATCGGGAATGACGCGGATCTCCAGCGTATCGATGTTGACGCGCTTGCCGCCGGCGAGGAAGTCAGCGGGTTCGGGACGCGGCACATAGTCGGCGAATTTCTTCAGGATCATGCGGTCGCCGGTGCGGTGCTCGGCCTTGCTGTAGACGAACGGACCGGAGCCGATGATCTCGGTGATCCGCTGGTCGCCAGGCGTTTTCGCGATGCGCTCGGGCATCATGAAGGCGACCGGGCTGACCGGATTGCCGAGCGCGTCGATGACGAGCCCGGACGGCTCCTTCAGCGTCAGCACGAAGGTTTTCGCATCGGTCGGCTCGAGCGAGGCCGTGATCGCGAAAATGCGACGGCCGAGTGCGCTGCGGGTGCCCCAGCGACGTAGCGAGGCCACGCAATCGACAGATGTGACCGGCTGGCCGTCATGCCATTTCAAACCGTCGCGCAGCGTGAACGTGTAGGTCAAGCCATCGGGCGAGACTTTCCAGTCCTGCACCATCTGCGGTTTGATGTCGCCCTTGGAATCCTTCGCAAACAGCGTGTCGAACACCATGTAGCCGAACGTGCGCGAAATATAGGCCGTGGAGAAATGCGGATCGAGTGTGACGATTTCCGCCTCGAGCACCGCGACCAGATTGCCCACCGCATGCGCGGGCGCAGCCGCCAGCGCGAGACCGAACAGCGCCGCAATGAAAGCCTTCAGTTTGAACATTGGGATGTGTTTGCCTTTTCACCAGCCGTTTGCAGTCGCCAGGAAAAAGCAATGTTCGTGCCCGCACGTATGCACTCGGGACTATCTGCTACGCGTTTGCGGGGTACTCAATGTCAGTTGGAGAGCAGCGCCATCGCCTCTCGTCATTGCGAGCGCAGCGAAGCAATCCATACGCTCGCGATGACGATGTGGAGACAGGTGCGCGCCACACTCTCGCTGTCGTCGCCCGGCTCGACCGGGCGACCGAGTATTCCAGCGACAGCGACGCATACGGAGAAGCCGCGGCGTACTGGATGCCCGGTCGAGCCGGGGCATGACACCGTTGGTGAGAGCCGCCCTACCCGATTACCCGGCCGAACTTGTTCGACTTCGGGAAACCCTTCGGCGGCAGGCGGCCGGCATCACCGCGATTGCCCTGCCACTCGGCAAGCTCCTTCATGCTCGCGGAGAATTCGCGGCCCGCGGAGTCCTTCCAGGTTAGGCCTGCCTTGGCGTCGAAGACAGCGACGTCGGAGAGGCCGCCGTCCTTGTACTTCTGCAACCGCGTCCCGCGGCCGCGCGCCATCTCGGACACCTGCTCAAGCGGGAAGACCAGCATCTTGCGGTTCTCGCCGATGACGGCGACGGTGTCGCCGACCACTTCGGTGATCGCGCGCGCCTCGTTCGGCATGTCGACGTTGAGGACCTGCTTGCCCTTCTTGGTGGTGCCGACGCAATCGTCCTCGTTGACGACGAAGCCCTGGCCCTCGTGGCTCGCGACCAGGAACTTGCGCCCGCCCTTGTGAACGAACAGCGCGACGGGTGCCGCCTCCTGCTCGAGGTCGATGAACAGGCGGATCGGCTCGCCGTGACCGCGCCCGCCCGGCAGCTTGGCGACATCGAGCGAGTAGAACTTGCCGTTGGTGGCGAACAGCAAGAGCTTCGAGGTCGTCTCGGCGAAGAAGGCGAAGCCGAGCTTGTCGTCCTGCTTGAAGGCGAGGCCCGAGAGATCCTCGACATGTCCCTTCATGGTACGGATCCAGCCCTTGTCGGAGACGACGACGGTGACCGGCTCACGCTCGACGAAGGCCTCCTCGATCGCGGCGAGGTCGTGCTCGGGCGCGTCGGCAAAGGTGGTGCGGCGCTTGCCGAGCGGCGTCTTCGGTCCGAACATGTCGCGGACCTTGCCGACCTGCTCGCCGACCTTCTTCCACTGCTCGGCTTCGGAGGCGAGCACCGCGTTGATGCCCTTGAGCTCGGCGCGGAGGTTCTTGTCCTCGGTGCGGATCTCCATCTCCTCGAGCTTGCGCAAGGAGCGCAGGCGCATGTTGAGGATGGCTTCCGCCTGAACCTCGGTGAGCTTGAACGCCTTCATCAGCTCGGGCTTCGGCTCATCCTCGGTGCGGATGATCTTGATCACCTTGTCGATGTTCAGATAGGCGATCAGGAAGCCACCGAGCACTTCCAATCGGTGCTCGATCTGCGCCTTGCGGTAGTTGCTGCGCCGGATCAGCACGTCGCGCAGATGGTCGAGCCATTCGCGCAACGCTTCGGCAAGGCCGACCACCTTGGGGATGCGGCCCTTGACCAGCACGTTGAGGTTCAGCGGAATCTTGCTTTCGAGCTCGGTCAGGCGGAACAGCGATTCCATCATCAGCGCCGGGTCGACGTTCTTCGACTTCGGCTCGATGACGAGGCGAACGTCCTCGGCAGATTCGTCGCGGACCTCGCCTACCAACGGCAACTTCTTCTGGTCGAGCAGCTCGGCGATCTTCTCGACCATCCGCGACTTCTGCACCAGATACGGAATCTCGGTGACGACGACGACCCAGGTACCGCGTGCGCCCTCTTCCTGCTGCCACCTGGCGCGAACACGGAACGAGCCGCGGCCGGTCGTGTAGGCTTCGGCGATGGCCTGCTTGGAATCGACGCAGATGCCGCCGGTCGGGAAATCCGGGCCCTTGACCCACTTCAACAACGCCTTGGATTTCGCGTCGGGCTTCTCGATCAGATGCAGCGCCGCATCGCAAAGCTCGGCGGCGTTGTGCGGCGGAATCGAGGTCGCCATGCCGACCGCGATGCCCTGCGCGCCGTTGGCGAGCAGGTTCGGAAAACCGCCGGGCAGCACGACGGGCTCTTTCGACTGGCCGTCGTAATTGGCGCGGAATTCAACGCCGTCCTCGTCGATGCCTTCGAGCAGAAGCCGCGCGACGTCGGTCATGCGCGCTTCGGTGTAGCGGTAGGCGGCCGGATTATCGCCGTCGATATTGCCGAAGTTTCCCTGGCCGTCGACCAGCGGATAGCGCGAGGAGAAATCCTGCGCGAGACGGACCATGGCGTCGTAGATCGCCTGGTCGCCGTGCGGATGGAACGAGCCCATCACATCGCCGACGATCTTTGCCGACTTCTTGAAGCCCGTACCGGGGTCGAGGCGGAGCAGCCGCATGCCGTAGAGGATGCGCCGGTGCACCGGCTTCAGGCCATCGCGCGCGTCCGGCAGCGCACGGTGCATGATGGTCGACAGCGCATAGGCGAGATAGCGCTCTTCGAGCGCATCACGCAGCGGCACCTCATGGATTTCGGCCGGTTCTTCCGGCGGAACGATTCGTTTTCCCATGCCGCCCGGTTAAACCGTGGGAGCGAATCGGGCAAGGATCGAGTGGTCCCCTGTGGGTGGCCTACTGGCCCGCCCAGCCGGCCGTGAACGTCTGGGTCTTGGCTTGACCCGGCGCTTGGGCAGGCGCCGGCGCATTGGTCAAGCAGCGGCGGGCCGCCTCGATCTCGGCCTCAGTCGCACCATGGGACCGTGCCCATGTCTCTGCGGCGGCAGCGGAATATTTCGCCACATAATATCGGACGAGCGTGCAGGACGCCCGGCGAAATACGCCAGGTTGCTGCTCGCCGGCAACTGCATCGGGCGCAAACGCAAGCAGCGCCGCGGACAAGGCGAAGCCCCTAATCAACATTTAGGCTGTCCCCCCTGTGTGGAACCTGAAAGCGAACTCGACTGGTCCGATTTGGTTCCGCAGGACCGCCCGCAAAGCAGCAATGCAGAATCGCGATGACTCATGGCGCGAAAATCGCCGCTCTCGCCTGCTGTCGCATCAAGGCATTGATGAAGCCGGCCCGCGCATCGGAATGGCCCTGCCCGCGCGGCTCCAGCACGTGGCGCAGCAGGAACAGGCCGGTCAGCCGGAAGCCGTCCTGGAGATCCTGCTCGGTGAGATCGCTCGCGGTCTCGCCATGCCGCAGGAACGGCGGCAGACGCAACAGCCGATCGCGCCACGGCTCGCCAGCGCCGCGCGACACCGCGCCGCCGGATTTCGGCGAGACATAGATCAGGTCCGTGGTCTCCCCGGTCACCGCGCAGTTGTCCAGCGCCAGTCCGAAACCCAGCTCGGCGAGCATCGCCAGCTCGAAATGGATCAAATGCACGGCGGCGCTGCCGATATCGTCGAAATCATCCAGCGAATGTTCGAGCAGCGCAAAGATGTCTTCGTGCGGATCGCGCTCCGGCAAGAGCCGCGCGATCGAGGCGAGATGGGTGACGCCATAGACGCCGTGGGACGAGGCCAGCAGCGTCGCCGCGCGCAGCTTCAATCCCTCGATCGTATAGGTCCCGAGATGCTCGTCGAGCCGTGCCCGCCACACTGCACTGACGCTGTTTCCGGGTTGCAGCAGCGGCCGCATCCGCGAGCTGGCCCCGCCGCGCACGAGGCCCAGATGCCGGCCGTGCGCGCGCGTCAACAACTCGACGATGGCGCTAGACTCGCCATGCCGCCGCACCCCCAGCACGATGCCTTCGTCGGTCCATTCCATGAGGGAATATTACAGGATTCCGGTGCCTCTCGCACGCACTCGTGCCCCGGACAAAACGCGGCGCGCAAGCAACGTGTTGCCGAGCCGGGGCCCATCTCTCCGCGCGCTCCCCGTGTCCCGGCTCTGCGGCGCAGCGCTGACGCGCTGCACCTTGTCCGGGACACGGGGCTTCACGCGTTGAACCAGCCCTGAGCGTCGCCGGTGAAGGAGAAGTACAGGCCCATGGTCGTCAGCGCGCAGGAGACGATCTCGATGGCGCTGTCGAGCTCCATGCCCTTCTCGCCGATGATCTGTCCGAGCGAGATCACCGACAGCACGAGCGCTGCCGCCAGCACCCAGCGCGGCCAGTTCTTGCGCCAGCGCGCCGCGAGCCAGACGAAATGGACCAGCAGCAGAATCATGCCGCCGGCGAGCAGCGTCGCCGTCATGATCATCTGCTCGGTCACCTCGGCATTCGGCGTACGGTCCTGCACGGCAACCGAAAGGGCATCCAGCATCAACGACGCATAGAGCAGCGCTTCGAAGCGCCTGACATTGCTGGGCACGCTCATCGGAAACCGATCTTGTCTTGGTTATTCCTTGGGGAAGTCCAGGCCCATCTCGCGGTAGCGATCTGGATCGTCGCCCCAGTTCTCGCGCACCTTGACGAACAGGAACAGATGCACCGGCACGTCCAGGATCTGCATCAGCTCTTTCCGCGAATCCGCGCCGATCGACTTGATGGTGGCGCCGCCCTTGCCGAGCACGATCTTGCGCTGGCTTTCGCGCTCGACGAAGATCGTCTGCTCGATGCGCACCGACTTGTCCTTGCGCTCCTCCCACTTGTCGGTCTCGACCGTGGACTGGTAAGGCAACTCCTGATGCAGCTTTTGATAGATCTTCTCGCGCGTGATCTCGGCCGCCAGCTGCCGCATCGGTGCGTCCGACATCTGGTCCTCGGGATAGAGGAACGGGCCCGGCGGCACCATGTCCGCGAGCGTCTTGCGGATGTCGTCGACGCCGTCGCCTGAGATCGCCGAGATCATGAACGTCCGCGCGAACTTCATGCGCTCGTTGGCGGCCTGGGCCAGCGCCAGCAGCTTCTCGCGCTGGACGAGATCGACCTTGTTGATGACCAGGATCTTCTCGTGATTGACGCTGGCTGCCTTGGCGAGGATCGCCTCGGCCTCCTCGTCGATCCCGGTTTTGGCGTCCAGCAGTACGCAGACGAGGTCGGCGTCATGCGCTCCGCTCCATGCGGTCGAGACCATCGCGCGGTCGAGCCGGCGCTTCGGTGAGAAGATGCCGGGCGTGTCGACCAGGATGATTTGCGCGTTGTTCTCGATGACGATGCCGCGGATCAACGCGCGCGTGGTCTGCACCTTGCGCGAGACGATCGTGACCTTGGCCCCGACCAGCGCGTTGACCAGCGTGGACTTGCCGACGTTCGGTGCGCCGATCAGTGCGACGAAGCCGCAGCGCGTCGGAGTGGGCGCCTCGCCGCTTGCTTCAGCCGTCATTGCCGCCGCCAACGCCTTCGCGTTCGATCATCACTGAAGCTGCCACCTTCTCGGCCGCGCGCTTGCTGCCGCCGATGCCCTCGGCCGGCGCCAGCCCCGGCAGATCGACCGCGACACGGAACTGCGGATCGTGATGCGGGCCGGTGCGCTCGACCTCGCGGTAAACAGGGGTCGGCAGCCCCTTGCCCTGCGCCCATTCCTGCAGCACGGTCTTGGGATCGCGCAAGGGACGGCGCGGCTTGTGCATCCGCTCGGTCCAGTTGCGCTTGACGAATTCGGCTGCTGCCGCATGGCCGCCGTCGAGGTAGATGGCACCGATCACGGCCTCGCAAATGTCGCCCAGCACCGACTTGCGCAGGCGCGCGTCGGCGCTGGGACCGACCGAGCCCAGCTTGATGTCGTCGAGCAGACCGAGCGACTTGGCGACGTCGGCGCAGCTTTCCTTGCGCACGAGCTCGGCAAGACGCTTGGACAGCTCACCTTCATCGGCGTTCGGGAAGGCATGATAGAGCATGTCGGAGACGACGAGCCCGAGCACGTGATCGCCGAGGAATTCCAGCCGCTGATAGCTGTCGCCGCGCTTGCGCCTGGACTTCAATGCCGAGACATGCGTGATCGCCTGCATCAAGAGGTTCGAGTCCGTGAAGCTGTGGCCGATGCGCGCCTCGAGCGCCGCATTCGCATCCATGCCCTTGGCCTTGCTGCTCCGCGCCCGCTTCTTCTTCGCAGTTGTCTTGTTTGCAGGCGTTTTGGCCGCAGCTTCCCCTTCGGGGCCCGCTTGCGCCTCGATCGGCTGGGTCGCGATGTCCTTGGCTTCGTCTTTCATCGGACGATTTTGAAGAAGCGATTCCAGCGCACCGCCCACGGCCAGCGCCAGAACGTCCAGGCATGCTCGCCTTCAGCGATGGAGAAGAAGATCATCTGGGCGCGGCCGATCAAATTCTCCTTTGGCACGTAGCCGACCTGGCCGAGGAAGCGGCTGTCGGTGGAGTTGTCGCGGTTGTCGCCCATCATGAAGAAGTGACCGGGCGGCACCGTGTAGACGTTGGTGTTGTCCATGTAGCCGTTGTCGGCGCAGTCCAGCGTCTCGTAGGACACGCCGTTCGGCAGCGTCTCCTTCCAGCGCTTCACCCGGGAGATGCCGCCGCCTTCCGAGCCGCAGGGGTCCTCGCCGACATATTCGCTCATGCGCTGCCGTTCGACGGGCGTGTCGTTGATGTAGAGCAGCCCGTCCCGCATCTGGATGCGGTCGCCGGGAAGACCGATCACGCGCTTGATGTAGTCGGTGGAATCGTCCTTCGGAAGGCGAAACACGACGATGTCGCCGCGGTTCGGATCCGAGCCCCAGATCCGCCCCGAGAACAGCGGCGGCGAGAGCGGAATCGAATAGTGGCTGTAGCCGTAGGAATATTTCGAGACGAACAGGTAGTCGCCGACCAGCAACGTCGCCTTCATCGAGCCGGAGGGAATATTGAAGGGCTGAAACAGGAAGGTGCGGATCACCAGCGCGATCAGGAGAGCGTGAATGACGACCCGGATCGTTTCACCGACGCCGCTCTCAGATTTCGTTCCTGAAGTCACGCTCATTGCTCTCTCAATTCCGGCCGCCGGTCACAGAGCGCCCTCCTGGCGCGAACAGCCCATTGCTTCGCGGCCCATGGAGATTGTCCTGATTCTGATAGTGAGGGCCAATTCCGGCGTAAAGCCGAATCCGCCCAAGCTGATTTGCGTTGGCGGACTTTTAGACTGTTGTCGGAGGCCACGCAATCAAGGATCGCATCAAAACTGAATAAGACATTGATTTTACGTACGAATTATAAAATTGAACGGAGGGCGTCAGAGCTTCGCCAGGGGGACGGCGGAAATGATGACAAAGGCCTGCGCCAGCGGCCAGTCGTCGGTGATCGAAACGTCGATCCGCGCCTCGAACCCCTCCGGCGTCAGAGCCTGGAGCCGGGCCAAGGCGCCGCCGGTCAGTTGCATGGTCGGCCGCCCGCCCGGCAGGTTGACCACCCCCATGTCGCGCCACCACACCCCGCGCCTGATGCCAGTGCCGAGCGCCTTGGAGCAGGCCTCCTTGGCGGCGAAGCGTTTGGCGTAGGTCGCCACCACCATCTTGTCATTCTTGGCGCGGCGTTCCGCCTTGGCCCGCTCGGCCGCAGTGAAGATCCGGTCGAGGAAGCGCTCGCCATGGCGCTCGATCACCTTGGCAACGCGGGTGATGTCGATCAGGTCGGAGCCGATGCCGATGATCATGCCCGGCTCCGGCCGCGGTCCATCGCCGCGCGCATCCTGCGCACGGTCTCGGCCAGGCCCACGAACAGCGCTTCGCCGATCATGTAGTAGCCGATATTGAGCTCCATGATCTCAGGAAGGGCCGCGATCGTCTCTGCCGTCGCATAGTCCAGCCCGTGCCCGGCGTGGACCTCGAGCCCCGCATCCTTGGCGAGCCTTGCCCCGGCCACGATCCGCTGCCATTCGGCCTCGGCCTTGTCGGTGTGGCCGTCGACGACGGCGTCGCACCAGGCGCCGGTGTGGATCTCGATCACGGGCGCGCGCAGCCGTGCCGCCATCTCGATCTGGGCGGGATCCGCGGCGATGAACAGCGAGACCCGGATGCCGGCATCGTTCAGCCGTGCGATATAGGGCCTGAGCGCGTTGTGCTGACCGACCGCATCCAACCCACCTTCGGTCGTCACCTCCTGGCGCCGCTCCGGCACGAGGCACACCGCGTGCGGCTTGGTGGCGAGCGAGATCCGCATCATGTCGTCAGTCGCGGCCATCTCGAAATTGAGGGGCTTGGAGATCTCCGCCTTCAGCCGCGCCATGTCCTCGTCGCGGATATGCCGGCGATCTTCGCGCAGATGAGCGGTAATGCCGTCGGCGCCGGCCTCGATCGCGAGCAGCGCCGCACGCACCGGATCGGGATTGCGGCCGCCGCGCGCGTTACGCAGGGTTGCGACATGGTCGACATTGATGCCGAGGCGGAGCGGAGGTGCGGGCATTTCAGAACTCACGAAGCGACATTTCCCTCTCGTCATGCGCGGGCTCGACCCGCCTGCGGGGCCGAAGCCCCTTCGGCGCGGCGAAGGCCCGCGTATCCCTCTTCTTGAAGAGATGGGTTGCCGGGTCAAGCCCGGCAACGACCAGCATCATCCATTAACACGTTCGACACGGGCGACGACCGCCTTCGCGCGCAGCTGGGCCAGGATCGCGCTCAGGTGCTTCAGGTCGTAGACTTCGAGATCGATCGTCGTCTCCGTGAAGTCAGGCGAGCGGCGCTGCATGCTGATGTTGTCGATGTTGCCGTCGTGCTCGGCGATCACGGTCGCGATCTGCGCCAATGCGCCGGGTTCGTTGACGTTCTCCACCTTGATGCGGGCCGGGAAGCGCTGCGGCGCGGAATCCTCGATGTCCCAGCGGACGTCGAGCCAGCGCTCCGGCTCCTCCTCGAAATCCTTCAGGGCCGGCGCCTGGATCGGATAGATCGTGATGCCCTCGCCCGGCGTGACGATGCCGACGATGCGATCCCCGGGCACGGCGCCGCCGTTCGGAGCGAACTTCACCGGAAGGTCGGAATTGATGCCGCGGATCGGGATCGCAACCGGGCTGCGCGGTTCCAAGGATTTCTCCTTGAGCTTGGCGGCCAGCCCCTTCTTGCCGCCGTAGCGCGCGATCCGCTCCTCCTTGTAGTCCGGGTACATCGCACGCGCGACGTGGGACGCCTTGATCTCGCCGCGGCCCACCGCCGCCATGACGTCCTCGATCGAGGTGCGCGCGAGCCGCGGCAGCGCGCCCTTGAGCTTGTCGTCGGCGTATTCGATCTTGGCGCGCTCGAACAGGCGCTCGACGATGCGCCGGCCGAGGCCGACATATTGATCGCGCACCGCGGTGCGCGTGGCGCGGCGGATCGCGGCACGCGCCTTGCCGGTGACGGCGAGCGTTTCCCAGGCCGACGGCGGCGCGGATTGCGCTTCCGAAGTCAGCACCTCGACCTCATCGCCGTTCTGGAGCTCCGAGGACAGTGGCGCGAACTTGCCGTTGATCTTGCAGCCGACCGCGCTGTTGCCGACGTCGGTGTGCACCGCATAGGCGAAGTCGATCACGTTGGCGTGGCGCGGCAGCGCGATCAGCTTGCCCTTGGGGGTGAAGCAGAACACCTGGTCGTGGAACAGCTCGAGCTTGGTGTGCTCGAGGAATTCCTCGGGATTGGCGCTCTCGGAGAGAATTCCGATGGTGTGGCGCAGCCAGGCGAACGCGTTGGACTCGCGCTTGAGGAATTCGGTCGGCGAGCCCACGCCTTCCTTGTAGAAGACGTGCGCGGCAATGCCGCGCTCGGCGATCTGGTCCATCGCCTCGGTGCGGATCTGGAGCTCGACGCGCTGGTTACCGGGGCCGATCACCGTGGTGTGGATCGAGCGGTAGTCGTTCTGCTTCGGCGTCGAGATGTAGTCCTTGAAGCGTCCCGGCACGACCGGCCAGGTGGTGTGGACGATCCCGAGCGCGCGATAACAGGCCTCGATGTCGCTGACGACGAGGCGAAAGCCGAAGATGTCGGACAATTGCTCGAAACCGACCGATTTGCGCTCCATCTTGGTCCAGATCGAGAAGGGCTTCTTGCGGCGGCCATAGACCCGCGCCCCGAGGCCCCTGTGGCGCAGATTGTTGGAGAGCTGGTCCTCGATCTCGCCGATCAGATTGCGGTTGCGCTCGGCGAGTGCGTCGAGCCGCTGCATCACGACCGAATAGGCTTCGGGATCGAGGGTGCGGAAGGACAGATCCTCCAGCTCCTCGCGCATTTCCTGCATGCCCATGCGCCCCGCCAGCGGCGCGTAGATGTCGAGCGTCTCCTCGGCGATGCGCCGGCGCGATTCCGTCGGCACGAAGTCCAGCGTGCGCATGTTGTGCAGGCGATCGGCGAGCTTGACCAGAAGCACGCGGACATCATCGGCGATCGCCAGCAGCAATTTGCGCAGGTTCTCGGCCTGCTTGGCCTCCCGCGAGACCAGCTCGAGCCGCTTCAGCTTGGTCAGGCCCTCGACCAGCGCGCCGATTTCGGGTCCGAAGATCTGGTCGATCTCGGCCCGCGTCGCCTCGGTGTCCTCGATCGTATCGTGGAGCAGCGCGGCCACGATGGTGGCGTCGTCGAGCTTCAGGTCGGTGAGAATCGCCGCCACTTCGAGCGGATGCGAGAAATAGGGGTCGCCCGAGGCACGGGTCTGCGAACCATGCGCCTTCATGGCGTAGACATAGGCGCGATTCAGCAGGTCTTCGTTGGTGTTGGGATTGTAGGATCTGACCCGTTCGACGAGGTCATACTGACGCATCATGCGCGCGCGGGGGCGGGCCGGGCGCGCGACCGGCGCAGTCGGGGCTACGGCAACCGATTCGGTTGCAGCCTGCATCTGCGTGGATCTGCGACGCCGATATACCATTCCGTCCTGCCTTCAAACGGGCCCTGACCCGGCCCGTTGTATACATCCTCGCCCCGATCGCGCTTGTGTCCGATCTATTCGTTGACCGGGCGCAGCGCCAACCGGCAACGCTATGGTAACCACGAAAAGGTCAACAAAAGCAAAGGCCCGAACGACGGTTCGGGCCTTTGATAAGATCACAAGAAGTCGATGATCGCGACTGAGGAATTACTCGTCTTCCTCGGGCTGCTCCTCGGGCGGAGCGAGGCCTTCCAGGCCCTTCAGAAGCTCCTCCTCGGTCATGCGCTCCACGGCGACCTCGGTGTCGTCCGCATCGACGCTGGCACCTGCGGAACCGATCAGCGGCACGGTATCCGGCTCGGGCTCATCCACCTCGACGAACTTCTGGAGCGAGTGCACCAGCTCCTCGCGGAGGTCCTCCGGCGAAATCGTCGTCTCGGCAATTTCGCGCAAGGACACAACAGGGTTCTTGTCGTTATCGCGGTCAACCGTTAGTTGTGACCCGGACGAGATCATGCGGGCACGGTGGGCAGCCAGCAGGACCAAGTCAAACCGGTTGTCGACCTTGTCGATACAATCTTCTACGGTGACGCGAGCCATGGACTGTCGCTCCGTTGTGGGTGGGACGAAAAGATGTGGATGATTGGGGCTAGTTATAGGGGCCGGGACGGTTTCGCAAGGCCAATTTGTAATTTGGCCTCGCCAAACGGCTCTGCTAACCCCACATTGGGGCTGGGACGGGTGGTTTTCCCCGGGCTGCCAACAGGGGCGGCCCCGAGTGTATGCGAGTCCGCCATAACTATACCTTGATTGCCCCGACTTCTCCGGATTTGCGGTTTCGACGGGTCTCAGCGCCACTTTAGAACCGCGCGGCTTGCTGTCCCCGCGCCAACAAAAAACGATCAATCTCGAACACTACGCGAGCAACTGAATGTCACCTTCTCCTACCAACAAGATCGCGCTCTTCATCGATGGGGCCAATCTGTACGCGACGGCGAAAACTCTGGGCTTCGACATCGACTACAAGCGCCTGCTGAAGGAGTTTCAGAGCCGCGGGACATTGTTGCGGGCGTTCTACTACACGGCCATCATCGAAGACCAGGAATACTCCTCGATCCGCCCGTTGATCGACTGGCTGGACTACAACGGCTACACCGTCGTCACCAAGGCGACCAAGGAATTCATCGACGCCTCCGGCCGCCGCAAGGTGAAGGGCAACATGGACATCGAGCTCGCGGTGGACGCCATGGAGCTCGCCGAGCACATCGACCAGATGGTGCTGTTCTCGGGCGACGGCGACTTCCGCTCCCTGGTCGAGGCGGTGCAGCGCCGCGGCGTACGGGTCACGGTGATCTCCACCATCGCCAGCCAGCCGCCGATGATCGCCGACGAGCTGCGCCGCCAGGCCGACGTCTTCACCGACCTCGTCGAGCTGCAATCCAAACTCGGCCGCGATCCGTCCGAACGCCCCGCCCCGCGTGACCGCGGCGAGCGTGGCGAACGCCACCACGCCCCGCAATTCCTCCAGCGCGCAACGACGATGGCGCCGAGGGGCGATGACGACTTCGAGGAGTGAGGCGGCCCGGTCAAACCGCCAGCCTCTCACCGTCCCCGACCGTGACTGTCCGCTCTGTCCGCGCCTGGTCGCCTTTCGCGAGGCGAACCGCGCGCGTGAGCCATCCTGGCACAATGCGCCGGTTGCGCCCTTCGGCGACATCAAGGCGCGCCTTTTGATCGTGGGCCTCGCGCCGGGAATGCAGGGCGCCAACCGCACGGGACGGCCGTTCACCGGCGATTATGCCGGCGACCTGCTCTACGCCACGCTGGTCGAATACGGCTTTGCCAGGGGCACCTATCAGGCGCGGCCCGACGATGGCCTGACGCTGGTGGACTGCCGGATCGCGAACGCGGTGCATTGCGTGCCGCCGCAGAACAAGCCGCTGCCGTCCGAGATCAACACCTGCCGCCAGTTTCTTGCGGCGAATCTGGCAACGATGCCGAACCTGCGCGCGATCGTCGCGCTCGGGCGGATTGCGCACGACAGCGTGCTCAAGCCGCTGAATCTGAAGGGTTCGCAAGCCCCCTTCGGCCATGGCGCGGTGCATCAGGCCGGCGCGTTCAAGCTGTACGACAGCTATCATTGCTCGCGCTACAACACCAACACTGGCGTGCTGACGCCGGACATGTTCCGGAGCGTGTTCGCGAGGATCAAGGCCGACCTCGACTAGGCCTCATGCTGGCCTGCCGGTCGTGGTTCACCTCTCCCCAACGGAGAGATGCGCCCTCGGCATGCGCCGGCTCAACCAAAACTCATCCGACCTTTGCGGACGATCCGTTGGCCGGATTGGCCTTCAGCCAATCGAGCACATCGCCGGCGTTCCGGTCGGGCGGGAACACCGGATAGAACACATGCGTGATCCTGGCGTCGTCGATGATCAGCGCCAGGCGCTTGATCAACGTCAGGCCTGCGACCTCCATGGTCGGCAAATTCAAGGCGCGCGTCAGCGCCAGCTTCTCGTCCGAGAGCACCGGGAACGGCAGATGCAGGCGCGAGGCCATCTCGGTCTGGTAGTCGTTGCTCTGGGTCGAGAGGCCAAACACATGGGCGGCGCCCGCGGCCTTCAGCTCGGCGAATAGATCGCGGAACGCGCAAGTCTGCGGCGTGCAGCCGCGCGCTCCCGGAATCATATCCCAATCGTCCACCAGCGCGATCTTGCCGGGCTCGCCGGTACGCGGATAGGCGAACACCACGGTCCGGCCACGCAGCGCCGACAGCGTCACCGACCGGTCGTCGGTCGCGAGCAGGCCGATCGGGGGCAGCGTCATGCCAGTCAGATGCGCGGCACCGCCGTCATCGGTGGGCGCCGGAATCTGGCTCCAGTCGACCTCGAGTAGGTTCCGCTGGTTCATCGCATTATCCCCTCGCCCGCATCAGCCGGCCCTTCTCGCGACTCCAGTCGCGCTTCTTCTCGCTCTCGCGCTTGTCGTGCAGCTTCTTGCCCTTGGCAACCGCGAGCTGCAATTTGGCGCGACCGCGCTCGTTGAAGTAAAGCTTGAGCGGGATCAGCGTCATGCCCTCGCGGTCGACCGCCCCCATCAGCTTGTTGATTTGCCGGCGATGCAGCAGCAGCTTTCGCGGCCGCTTGGGCTCGTGATTGAAGCGATTGCCCTGGAGATATTCGGGAATGGTGGCGTTGATCAGCCAGATCTCGCCGTCCTTTGAATCGGCGTAGGATTCCGCGATCGTGCTTTTGCCGCTGCGGATCGACTTGACCTCGGTGCCGGTCAGCGCAATGCCCGCCTCGACCGTGTCTTCGATCGCATAGTTGAAGCGGGCCTTGCGATTCTCCGCCATGACCTTGATCGGACGTTCGTTCTTATCGGCCATGATGCGTTAACCTGATCGAGATGGGCGCGGATTCTAACAGTTCGGATGAAGCGCGCGCGTCACTTCTTGAGGAGATCGCGGATCTCGGTCAGGAGTTCGACTTCGGCCGAGGGCTTTGGCGGCGCGGCCGGAGCGGCCTCGTCCTTGCGCTTCAGGGTGTTCATGGCGCGGATCACCAGGAACAGCACGAACGCGATGATGATGAAGTTGATCGTCAGCGTGAGGAAGCTGCCCCAAGCCAGCACGGCGCCTTGCTTTTTCGCATCGGCTAAGTTGGTGGCTGTGACCTTCGCCGACAAGGGGGTGAAGTAGTTCGAGAAGTCGAGCCCGCCGGTGACGGCACCGATGATCGGCATGATCACGTCGCCGACCAGCGAGTTGACGATGGCGCCGAACGCCGCGCCGATGATGACGCCGACCGCGAGGTCGACGACATTGCCCTTCATCGCGAACTCGCGGAACTCCTTCAGCATCCGTGCGCCCTTCTCCTCGACGCTCATGAAAGACCCCCCGGCGTGCTAAGGCGTCAGTTGATCAGTCCGGCGTGAACCATCGCGCTGCGCACGGCAACGCGGGTCGGCTCGGAAACCGGAACCATCGGCAGCCGCAACGTCTCGTCCAGCTTGCCGAGCAGCGACATCGCGTACTTGATCGGCGCCGGGTTGCTCTCGATGAAGAGGTTGTTGTGCAGCGGCATCAGCTTGTCGTGGATGGCGAGCGCCGACTTGGTGTCACCCTTCTGCCAGGCGGCGTGGAACTCCGAGCACAGGCGCGGCGCCACGTTCGAGGTCACCGAGATGCAGCCATGGCCGCCATGGGCCATGTAGCCGATGATGGTGGCGTCCTCGCCCGAAAGCTGGTTGAAATCCTCGCCCATCGCCGCGCGCTGCTGCGACACGCGAACCATGCTGGCTGTGGCATCCTTCACGCCGGCGATGTTCTTCAGCTCCCACAGCCGCTTCATGGTGTCGACCGACATGTCGATCACCGAGCGCGGCGGAATGTTGTAGATGATGATCGGAATCCCGATCGCATCGTTGATCGCCTTGAAGTGCTGGTACATCCCCTCCTGGGTCGGCTTGTTGTAATAGGGCGTGACGATCAACACGGCGTCTGCGCCCGCCTTCTCGGCGTGCTGGGAGAGTTCGATCGCCTCCTTGGTCGAGTTGGAGCCGGCTCCCGCGATGACGGGCACGCGGCCTTTGGCCTCAGCGATGCACCATTCGACGACCTTCTTGTGCTCGTCATGGCTGAGCGTCGGGCTCTCGCCGGTGGTGCCGACCGGAACGAGGCCGTTCGTCCCCTCGGAAATCTGCCAGTTGACCAGGGAGCGGAAAGCCGCCTCGTCCAGCGAGCCGTTCTTGAACGGGGTGACCAAGGCGGTGAACGATCCCCGGAATTTCGTCTTGGCTGCCATGGACTTCCTCCGTACGCGGCAATCTTGAGAGCAAGCCCCATACATATCGGGTCTATCCCGGCGGTAAAAGGGCCGCCTCGGTGCGAGGCTGCGTTTAGGCCGCGATTTTGCCGCGGTGATGGTGCAAATCGGACCGAGGTAAGCGGGCGTTGGTATTTTCTCCGCATATTCAATCAAATTCAGCTAGGTCTTGAGCCACTTCACTGATTCGGGGCGACCAAACGCCGTGACCTCCTTTGCTCGTGCCACATGGCGATCCCTAGGTCTGGCCGTGTGCCTGATGGCCGGGCTGTCGGTGGGCTGCGCCGCGCTCGCCAAGTCCAATGAGTCCAATGAGATGGCCGCGGAGGCCAAGGATACCGCGAAGCCAGCCGCCAAGGACGCGGCGAAGGAGCCCGTCAAGGGATCAGCCAAGGCCTCAGCCAAGGGAACCGGCAAGGACGCAGCGAAGAGCGCGGGCAAGAGTGCGGCTGGCGCCCCGGCCAAGGACGCAGCAAAGAATCCTGCCAAGGATGCTGCTGGTAAGGAACCTGCGAAAGACAAGTCGAAACCCGCCGCAGCAGTCTCCTCGCCAAAGTCACAGCCGACCGCGAACGGGTCGCCGGCCAAAACCGCATCACCCAAAACCGCACCGCCTAAGACCGCACCGCCCAAGACCGCACCGCCCAAGACCGAGCCGGCGGTGACGGCCACCGTCAGACCCACCGCCCCTGTCACCGCCAAGCCGGTTACAGCTCCCGTCCTGGCTCCTGCGACGCGCCAGCATGCGGCGCCGCGCAAGCCGGTCATCCCGGCCGCCGTCGCTGCGACGTCGTCGACGTCGCAAGCGGACAAGGACACGCTGGAGAGCGTCATCGAGCTCGTGCGCAAGCGCAAGGCCGGTGACGCCACCAATGCGGCCACCGGCATATCGGATCCGGTCGCGCGAAAGCTCGCCGAATGGATCATCCTGCGCAGCGAGGATAACGGCGCGAGCGTGGAACGCTATCGCGCCTTCCTCTCCGCCAATCCGAGCTGGCCGTCGCAGACTTTCCTGCGCCGGCGCCTCGAGGCCGCGATGTGGGACGACAGGCGCGACGATTCGGTCGCGTGGTCATGGTTCGAGAACGAGTCTCCGATCTCCGCCAAGGGCCGCTTCATGCTCGCCAAGGCGATGCTGGGGCGCGGTGACCGCGCCAATGCCGAGCGGCTGGTGCGCGAGGCCTGGCGCAGCGATCCGATGTCGGAGGAGACCGAGAACAACGCGCTCGACCAGTTCGGCGCTCTGCTTACGCCGGGCGATCAGAAGGCGCGGATGGACACCCTGCTCTACGGCAGCGAGACCGAGGCGGCGCTGCGCGCCGCAAAGCGGCTCGGCGCCGGCTATGTCGCGCTCGCCAAGGCCCGCATCGCCGCGGTCAAGAAGGCGCCGAACGCGCGGGCACTGCTCGACGCGGTGCCGCGCGAGCTGCACAGCGATCCCGGCTTCATCTTCAGCAAGATCCAGCTCTTGCGCCGGGAGGAGAAGTTCGCCGAGGCCGCCCAGCTGATGCTGTCCGCGCCCAAGGATCCGGGTCGCCTCCACAATCTCGACGAATGGTGGATCGAGCGGCGCCTGTTGGCGCGCAAGATCATCGACACCGAGGAATTCCGCAGTGCCTATCTGATCGCGCGCGACGCCGCCCTGCCCTCGCGCGACATCTACAAGACCGAGCAGGAGTTCACCGCCGGGTGGATCGCGCTGCGCTTCCTCAACGACCCCGCGACCGCCGCCCAGCATTTTGCCCGCATCGGCGTCGGCAGCGTCAACCCGACCACGCTGGCGCGCGCCGGCTATTGGCAGGGCCGTGCCGCGGAGGCGATGGGCCGCCAGCAGGAGGCGCGCAACGCCTATGCCCGCGCGGCCGAGCAGTCGACCAGCTATTACGGCCAGCTCGCGCGGGCAAAACTCGGCCTGCCGCAGATCGAGCTCAACAGCCAGCCGCGCGGGCGCGGCGCCGAGCGGCTGGAGATCGTGCGCGCCGCGCAACTGCTCTACGAGCTCGACGAACGCGAGCTCGCGGTGCCCATGCTCGCCGACATGGGTGAGAACGGCGATCCCGAGGCGCTTGCCGGCCTTGGCGAGCTCACCCAGCGCTACAGCGATGCGCGCGGCATGTTGCTGGTCGGCAAGGCCGCGCTCAATCGCGGCCTGCCGTTCGACTTCTACGCCTACCCCGTCAATGGCATTCCGCATTTCACGCCGATCGGCCCCGAGGTCGAGCGCAGCATCGTCTACGCCATTGCCCGGCAGGAGAGCGCGTTCAATCCGTCGGTGGTCTCGCCGGCCCAGGCCTACGGGCTGATGCAGGTGACGCCGGATGCCGCGCGCTATGTCTGCAAGCGGCACGGCGCGACCTACGACCTGGGACGGCTGAAGAACGATTCGGTCTACAACGCCACGCTCGGCTCGGCCGAGCTCGGCGGACTGCTAGAGGATTATCGCGGCTCCTACATCATGACCTTCGCCGCCTACAATGCCGGCCGCGGCAGTGTGAAGAAGTGGATCGAACGCTACGGCGATCCGCGCGACCCCAAGGTCGACGCTGTCGATTGGGTCGAGCTGATTCCATTCTCCGAGACGCGCAACTACGTGCAGCGGATCATGGAGAACCTGCAAGTCTACCGCGCCCGCTTCGGCGGCGGCACGCGCCTGCAGATCGAAGCCGATCTGCGCCGCGGCGTCGGAAGCGTGGAATAGCCGATCTCCGCTCTCGCTTCGCAGGCCGGCGCATCGGGGAACGAGCGCCGTCCCGGTCAGGACCCGAGCAGGCGAAGCATCTCGATTGATCGACCACTACCCTCGGGCGTCCTCCCGACTCGCGGCTCAAGCGCGGCGGCGACTGCGGTCAGATCGGGAAGTTCGGCGGTGGCCCGTCTCTCGACAATGAGACGGCGGTCCACTCCTGCTGCAAGGCCCGACCCGCAGTACGGTCGCACGGCCGAGCCGGCCGACGCGGCAGCCCTCCCCGGCGTATTCTCGCTCGGGACTTATGGCGCGGATCCCCCTCCCACGACAACCCGCATCGGGTCGCACCGAACCATCGATGGAGGGGAGCAGCGCGAGCTCGGCACTTGGCGCAAGACCGTGGGCATCCGACGCCAGAAAGAAAAGCCCCGGCGGTTTCCCGCCGGGGCTCTCTGTCAGGTCATTAGACCGAACTTACCAGTTGCGCTGAGCGCGGAGCAGCAGGGTGATGCTGTCCTGATCCTTCAGCTCGTACACAGCGGCCGGCTTGGCCGACGTGCCGGACGGGCCGATCGGGCCAACCGTGCCGGAATACTTCTGGTCGAGATGGGTCCAGTTCAGGTCGGCCGAGAACGTCAGGTTCTTGACCGGAGTCCAGCGGGTGATGATACCGACCTGGCCGATCGCGAAGTCGGGGTTGCAGCTCGTCACACCAGCGAGAGCCGCTCCCGTGACGAACACGCCACCGACGCCGCAGAGCGTGGTCTTGGCGAGCGTGCCGAACTGGGCCTGAGCGTAAGCACCGTAGAGCGCGGTGTTCCAGTACGGATCCCAGTTATGGGTATACGCACCACGGAAGCCCCAGGTCTTGACCGTCTCCTGCGAGCTGCCGGTGACGTACACCGTGTCAGGAGCATTGGCGAAGCCGACGCTCTGGTAGGCAATGCCCGAGCTGCCGAACATCTGATAGGAGCTGCCCGCCAGGTTCTGGAAGTTGTAGCGGGTCGCACCGTCGGTGTAGACGCCCTGGATGTTGATCGTGTCACCCGCGCCGGTCGGGATGTTCTTGATCGAGAGGGCGAGCTGAACCGCCCAACCCCACTTGTCGTCGGGGTGGCCAGTCAGCTCGGTCGCGCCGTAATAGCCAACGTGGTTGTCATGCGCAGCGACCGACGCCTGGAACAGGCCCCAGGCCTGGTCGACGCGGACCATACCGACAAGGTTCGGCGAACGCGAGCCGCCGATGGCATTGGTGCCGTAGGAGCCAGCGAGGATGCCGGCCGCAGTCGCGCCGGTCATGTTGAGGTTGCCGGCCTGATAATAGGCCGTCGCGTCTTCCGCCGAGAACGCCGCCGTCACGCCCTGACCGAAGTCAGCGGTGTAGGTGAACTGGTTGACACCAGTGACCGTGCCGCTGCCGCCGACGAGGCTGTCGATGTTGTTGCCGGGATAGTTGGTCCAGGGCGCGTCGAACTGCGACACGGCCTTACCCATGGTGAAGCCGGCGAACTGGATGAAGGCGTAGTACACGCCGAGCGAACCGCCCGAGGTACCGCCGTCAGTCGGGTTGATCGTCGTTCCGCCGACGAGACCCGTACCGGCAGCGTTGAGCGCAACGCCGCTCGTATACTGGGTGCCGCCAGTTCCCGAGCCGGTGGCGACAAAGCCGCCCGTGGTCCAGGAGAACGTCGCATCGAAGAAGGTGCGGACGACGCCGTATTCGGTGGCCGTGCGCGTGTCGATGTTGAGATCTTCACGAGCGCGCATGGTGTAGTAGTTGCTCAGGCGATTGTGCGCACCGGCGGGAGAGCCGTTGGCAATGCCGTAGATGCTGTTGGTGCCCAGCCCGACTTCAGCGCGCAGATAACCACCCAGCTTGATGCAAGTGTCAGTGCCCGGGATATAGTAGAAGCCCGCACCGTACAGCGAGCAGATCTTCACGTATTCGACCGCCTTGGCCTTCACGGGGAGATCGGCTGCCTGCGCTCCGCCCACGGCGATCAGACCCGCCGCTGAGCCGAGCAAAAGGCTCTTAACCAACTTCATGTTAAACCTCCAAGTTGCTCTTCAGGGAAGGTCACTGACCGGACGGCCAATTCCCCAACCCCCTCTAAATCACCGCTTTTGGCCCCTTCGCGCCTTCGGACACACCCGCATGAACGCGAGGGACTTAAGCGAACGACCTAAACGGGACGACCTCGGGATGCCCCCCTCCGTCGCTCAGTCACAATTACCGAAGGTCCTTGCACACACAACAAGAGAACGCTCCGAAACGGGCCGATGAGGCGTGTTTTCCGACGGGTGTTGCACAAATAACACGCAGATGTGATCAAGTCGCCCTCGTAACACATTGTTTATATTTATATTTTTTGAGCGGTTCCATTTGCCATCAAAGTTCCGCACATGAGGCACCGCAGCCGAGACCTCGGCCTGGAGCGGCTTTGATGCGCTGGAATCGTAGAATCAGAAGGAGACTCAATGGGCAGGCATCGCCCGCCTCCGCGCCTCCAGTTTGACACAAGCGCGGTCACAACAACGCCCGAGCCGCGCGGCAAACACTCTTAATCGAGTTATCGAGGCGGAGATGATTGGGAACGGACCGGCAGCTCGGCGGTCAAGACGCAGGGATGCCGACGTTCCATGGGACCCCGCTCACGTATCATTGAATTTCCTAGCAAATTCAGCTTCTGACACGAGCAAGCAGGCTTCTCCATGCGGAACATCCTTGCGCCTTGTGTCAGATGTTCCAGCTTTGGGGCCTGTTCTTTACGGCGTCACCCGCGCGAACAGACCCGTTTGTTTCGAAAGTCACTGGGAATATTCGAGCGAAAACACACGCTTCCAAATTGACCGCCCCAAGTAATTAGAGGCATAAGGCTCGCACCGGAGAGGTGGCCGAGTGGCTGAAGGCAACGCTTTGCTAAAGCGTCATACGGTCTCAAGCTGTATCGAGGGTTCGAATCCCTCCCTCTCCGCCACCCAGCAGCTTGTCCGGCCCGGAGACATGGGTAACGAAACGTACCTAAGAGATGGGTGACAACCTCGTGCCGATCGGGTTGTCGCGGGGTTTCAAAGTCATCTGCTCCAAGTTCGCTTAGTTGAGGCCGATGGCCTGCAATCTGCTGCATTTCAGCGTGACGCATTCATGGCACGGCTATTTTTGCTCGGCTCGCGCTGTCGCCGTCAACCACGCGCGTGCCGCGCCCTTCGGGCTTCGGGGGTTGACCGCGACAGCGGAGCCAAGCAAGTGGCCCTCCATGCCAAGAATGCACAAGAGCGCGTCTCCGTCAGGGCGCCGTGGTCGTGGCGGAGACATCAGTGATGGGCCTCGGACCGAACGGGTTGTCGCTTTCCACGGCATCCACACCTCCCGCAGAACAAAAGCGGAAAGTGTAACCCATGTGCCCGGTACGTTCTGTCACCTATGTCTCGGGCCGCTCAAGCAGAATCATCCGAGGTCTTCTGCGTTCTCTCAGCTGAAGCGGGCGTGACGCCGGCGCGAAAGCCCGGCGCAAGGATGAGCACGGCGAGCCCAGCTCGATTCGCGTGCTCCTTAATATATGTGTGCACGCACCTAGACGACGGATCGCCCTATCCGCCAATGCGAGGGCGAGATCAGCATAGGCTCGTCAGCCCAAACATTGAACCAGACGCCGCCCTTACGCCGGCATGGAAAGGGCCAGGGCACAATTCCCGTCTTGTGCAGACGCCCGAGTTCCAGATCGCACTCGCCGGGAGCGATCTGAATCGGCAGCCATTGTTCATTCGTAGCCGGGTTGCTCATGCCGTCGGACTTTAGGCGGCGGCACCGGGGAGAAACTTGCTTCAGCGCAACCGGGCCCACCCGTGCGAACACGGGTCAGAGGCGATTCTCGTCTCAGTGCGCGCAGACCCAGGCCCTCGCCTCGCGCTGCGCAACCGAGATCTCGGCGTCCGACATCTGCCCGGCGACTTCCTGGCGCAGCGCTACGGCGTCCTTGCGGCCTTTCAACGCGGCGAGGTTGAACCATTTGTGCGCGGCGACGAGATCGACGATCCCGGAGCGGCCGCTCGCCCAATAGATCCCGCGCTCGAACAGCACGTCCGACAGCGCGCTCGCGTCGACCGGCGTTGCCGTCTCCAGATCGAAAGTACCCTGAAACATCACGCATCCCCTTTGTTCTTATGCCGGTCCCGTTCCCCGAGCGCGGCTTCCGTCCACAAAGCTGTTCAACTCATCCCCATGCCGTTTGCCGGCTTGTTGGAGGCGATGATGGCGGGCAAATTTGAATGGCAGTTTAAGTATCGCGATGAAGCAGACGTAAACGCGAGCGGGCGAGGCCGGCGAGAGGAATTCGAGAAGCCCCTGATTTGCCGGCACTTCTGCAATTCGTCAGCTTCGGTTTACCGCGGGATTTTGGGAGAACGATAACCATTGCGCGCGGACGGATGTGCGGCGTGGCGTACTGCGTGCAGCTCATCGTCGTCAGCCGCGCAGGCGGGTGACCCAGTATTCCAGAGACAGAAGTCATCCCCCGAGAAGCCGCGGCGTACTGGATCGCCCGGTCGAAGCCGGACACAGCGAATGGGGATCCCTGCGTGCGAACAATGGAATCAGGGCCCCAGCCCTCGCCTGCTCCAAGGCAGAACACCGACGTCGGCGCGGACGCGTCGCGGTCAGATCAACAATGTCGGGGGGAATGGAATGCCGGCAATGCCCCGGCTTCGAGAGAACGAGGGCGTCGGCGAACACGTCAGGACCAGATTCCACTTTGGCCCGAAGGCCTCTCGTGAAATTGCGGAGCCCCCAAGAAGGAGAACCGCACCGAACGAAGAAAACTCGTTTCTTCTGCCGGACCGCGAAAGAGAACAGCCCGACCGTTGACCTGATGTCTCGCCGACACCCTCTATCGTCGACCAGAACCTCCAGGAGGCGCTGATGACGTGCCGGCTATCTGGAGCCGGCAACTTCAGAAGCGAAGTTACTTCTTCTTCGCGACCTTGCGGGTCTTCTTCGCAGTCTTCTTCACTGCGCTCTTCGCCTTCTTCGCCTTCTTCGCCTTCTTCGCTTTCTTGGCCATGTTGCCCTCCGATGTGTGAGATGGCTTTAATCGCTGCGTGCACTCGGGGATCGAATGCACTTCATCCCGAATACACCAACACGAAGAAAAAAACAGCTTCTCGCTTAAAGAAGTGTTGACGCAGCAAGGCGCGTGCGCTTGGCGGGCGCGACGCAGGCGCTTCGCATCATGTGCGATTGCGATCGAGCAGAGTGATCGCATCGTCGCCGTTCGCGAACGACGCGATTGCACAAAAACACTATGCCGCAAGTATTTTTTCGCACGCGCGCATCGCGTGCGATCGACGCGACGGCGCGCATCGACAATCGCGCGATCGTGTCGCGAAAGCGTTTCGCGGACTCTGAGTCGCGAATTTTGGCAACGAAAATATTTTCATGCTTAACGGCGCGAGCGCTCGCCGAAGCGTCCGCAAGGCGCCGTTTTGGCCGAATCGCGTGACGGCGATTCGGTCGCGCCACCGCTGTCGATCGGGATGAAGTTTGCCGTTCGAGGATGCGCGCGAGCGGCGCACCGAGAGCCGAAAGCGAGGTGACGAAACGGTCCGTCACCTCGTTCGAACGTGTGAGGATCAGACGCCGAGCTTGGCCTTGAGCAGCTCGTTGACGCTCTGCGGGTTGGCCTTGCCGCCGGACGCCTTCATCACCTGGCCGACGAACCAGCCGAGCGACTGCGGCTTGTCCTTGACCTGCGCCGCCTTGTCGGGATTGGCCGCGATGATGTCGTCGACCACCTTCTCGATCGCCGAGAGGTCGGTGACCTGCTTCATGCCGCGGCTTTCCACCAGCGCGCGGGGATCGCCGCCTTCCTGCCAGACGATCTCGAACAGATCCTTGGCGATCTTGCCCGAGATCGTGCCCTCGCCGATCAGATCGATGATCGCAGCGAGCTGCTCGGCGTTGACTGGAGAGTCCGCGATATCCCGGCCTTCCTTGTTGAGACGGCCGAACAGCTCGTTGATCACCCAGTTGGCCGCCATCTTGCCGTCGCGCGCGCGGTTGGCAAGCCTGTCGAGCACGGTCTCGTAGAACACCGCACTCTCGCGCTCGGCGACGAGCACGCTCGCATCATAGGCCGAGAGGCCGAAATCGGCGACGAAGCGCGTCTTCTTCTGGTCCGGCAGCTCCGGGAGTTCAGCCTTCAGCTCGTCGACGAACGCCTGGCTGAACTCCAGCGGCAACAGGTCGGGATCGGGGAAGTAGCGATAGTCGTGCGCCTCTTCCTTGGACCGCATCGAGCGTGTCTCGCCCTTGTTGGGATCGTAGAGCCGCGTCTCCTGCTCGATCTCGCCACCATCCTCGATGATCTCGATCTGGCGTCGCGCCTCGTACTCGATCGCCTGGCCGATGAAGTTGATCGAGTTCATGTTCTTGATCTCGCAGCGGGTGCCGAGCGGCCCGCCCGGCTTGCGCACCGACACGTTGACGTCTGCGCGCAAGGATCCCTTCTCCATGTCGCCGTCGCAGGTGCCGAGATAGCGCAGGATCGAGCGCAGCTTGGTCACATAGGCCTTGGCCTGCTCGGCATCCCGGATGTCGGGCTTGGAGACGATCTCCATCAGCGCGACGCCGCAGCGGTTGAGGTCGACATTGGACATGGTCGGTGACCGATCGTGCAGCAACTTGCCGGCGTCCTGCTCCAGATGCAGCCGCTCGATGCCGATCGTGACGCTGCGGCCGCCGTCGAGCTCGACCAGCACCTCGCCCTCGCCGACGACCGGCGATTTGTACTGGCTGATCTGGTAGCCCTGCGGCGAGTCCGGATAGAAATAGTTCTTGCGGTCGAACACCGAGCGCAGATTGATCTTGGCGTTGAGGCCGAGACCGGTCCGGACAGCCTGCCTGACGCATTCCTCGTTGATGACAGGCAGCATCCCCGGCATCGCGGCGTCGACCAGCGATACGTGGCTGTTCGGCTCGCCGCCGAATGCGGTGGACGCGCCCGAGAACAATTTTGCGTTCGACGTCACCTGGGCATGGATCTCCATGCCGATGACCATCTCCCAATCGCCGGTGGCGCCTTTGAGAAGCTTGTGCGTGGCCGTGCTCATGTCTTGCTCCCGAGCAGCGTGGCAGCGATCCGCTCCCACTCCGCTTTCAATGAATCCTTCGCTACGGGCTGGCCGGCCTGGCGGTACCAGTAGCCGGCATTGCCGAGATCGCCTTCGACGCGGTGCAGATAGGCGTGCACCCAGGCGGCCTCACGGCTGCTTTCATCCTGAACGATCTTGTGGGCGCGGTCCCAGTCGCCCTTGGCGGCCCACCAGAGACCTCTAAGCGGCGCGTTCAGGCTAGGCGCGGGCACCGCGCCGTCGAGGCTCGCGATGAAGGCCGCGACATTCACCACCACCTCTCGGGCACGAAGCGGCCGGCGGCCTGCTCGATCACCTCGCCGAGCGAGAACAGCGTCTCCTCGTCGAACGGCCGACCGATCAGTTGCAGGCCGAGCGGCAGGCCCTGCGCGTCCTTGCCGGCGGGCACGGCGATGCCGGGCAGGCCCGCCATGTTCACGGTCACCGTGAAGATGTCGTTGAGGTACATCTCGACCGGATCGGCGCCGCCCTTCTCGCCGATGCCGAAAGCCGCCGACGGCGTCGCCGGGGTGAGGATCGCATCGACGCCCCTCGCGAAGCAGTCCTCAAAATCCTTCTTGATCAGCGTGCGCACTTTTTGCGCGCGCAGATAATAGGCATCGTAATAGCCGGCCGAGAGCACATAGGTGCCGATCATGACACGGCGCTTCACCTCCGCGCCAAAACCCTCGGCACGGGTGTTCTCGTAGAGCTCGATGATGTTTCTGCCCTGCTCGCGCAGGCCGTAGCGCACGCCGTCATAGCGCGCGAGGTTGGAGGAGGCCTCCGCCGGCGCCACGATATAATAGGCCGGCAGCGCATATTTCGTGTGCGGCAGCGACACCTCGACGAGCTCGGCGCCGGCGCTCCTCAGCCAGTCCGCACCCGATTGCCAAAGCTTCTCGATCTCCGCCGGCATGCCGTCGAGACGGTACTCCCGGGGAATACCGATCTTCATGCCCTTCACGGACTTGCCGATCGCCGCCTCGTAGTCCGGCACGGGAATGTCGACCGAGGTCGTGTCCTTCGGATCGTGGCCGGCCATCGAACGCAGCAGCATCGCGGCATCGCGCACGCTGCGCGCGATCGGACCGGCCTGGTCGAGCGAGGAAGCAAAGGCGACGATGCCCCAGCGCGAGCAGCGGCCATAGGTCGGCTTGATGCCGACCGTCGCGGTGAACGCCGCCGGCTGGCGGATCGAGCCGCCGGTATCGGTCGCAGTCGCGCCCATGCAGAGCAGTGCCGCCACGGCCGAGGCCGAGCCGCCGGACGAGCCGCCGGGCACCAGCGTGGCGTTGCTGCCGTCGCGCCGCCAGGGATTGCCGACGGGCCCGAAGCAGGAGGTCTCGTTCGACGAGCCCATCGCGAACTCGTCATTGTTGAGCTTGCCGAGCATCACGGCACCATCGCGCCAGAGCTGCGAGGTGACGGTCGACTCATACGTCGGCACGAAATTGCCGAGGATTTTCGAGCACGCCGTGGTGCGCACGCCCTTGGTCGCGAACAGATCCTTGATGCCGAGCGGGATGCCGGCGAGCGGGCCGGCGTCACCCTTGGCGATCTTGCCATCGGCCTCCCGTGCCATCGCGCGGGCCTGGTCGGGCGTCTCCATCACGAAGGCGTTGAGCACGCGCGCGGCTTCGATCGCGGAAAGATGCGCGTCGGTCAGCTCGAGCGACGTGAAAGTCTTGTCGGCGAGGCCCTTGCGGGCCTCGGCGAGCGTCAGCGATGTCAAATCGGTCATTTATTGATCGGGCTGCAGAAGAACGGAGACAGGGTCTTGTCGTTGGCCGGGTCGTCTTTTTTGGCAGCGGCTTTCGCGGCAGCCTCGATCTCGTCGAGCACGGCATTGACGGCGACATTGGGATCGGCAGCCTTGCCCTGCCGCTCCATGTTGTCGAGGTAATTCATGTAGGCCTGATAGGCCTTTTCATCGTCGCAAAGCAGGCACATCGGACCACGTCCTAAGAGTTACTCTACGACCTTGGGCACCAGGAAGAAGTGACCTTCGGTCGCGGGCGCGTTGGCAACGATATCGTCGGCGATCTCGCCGTCATTGACCACGTCCTGCCGCTTCTTCATCTGCATCGGGGTGACCGAAGTCATCGGCTCCACGCCCTCGACATTGACTTCCGAGAGCTGCTCGACAAAGGCGAGCATGGCGTTGAGCTCGCCCTGCAGATGCGGAACCTCCTCCTCGGACACCGCAATGCGCGCCAGATGCGCGATGCGGCGGACGGTAGCGGCGTCAACGGACATTATATAAGGCCTCTCACGGCAAAACCTATGTGCCGTATAGCAGAGGCCGCTTTTGCGCCGCAACCGGCGCTTCCCCCTATCCGGCGAGGGCCTTCATGCGCCCGAGCGCCGATTTGGCGAGATCCCGGGTCAATTCGGCGGCGGGCACCTCGCGGCCCAGCGCAATCGCCTGTCCCGCCCAGAGATTGGTGAAATCCACCCTGCCCTGCTTTTCGGCAGCGGCCTTCAGCGGCCCCAGCGCGGTCGCGGCATGGGGAAAAGGCGGCGCATCCGGCGAGACCGGGCCGGCCTCACGCATCAGGCGGTTCTGCACGCCGCGCGCCGGACGGCCTGTCATGACATTGGTGATGACGGTGGAATCGTCCCGCGCTTCAGCGAGCGCCTTGCGGCCGCCCGCGCTGACCTTGGATTCCGGACAGCGCAGGTAAGCGCTGCCGATCTGCACGCCGGAGGCACCGAGCGCAAAGGCTGCGGCAATGCCGCGTCCATCGGCAATGCCACCGCAGGCGATCACCGGCACCTTCACGGCATCGACGACCTGCGGCACCAGCGCGAAGGTGCCGGGCTGCTCGGCGATGTTGTCGGTCAGGAACATGCCGCGATGCCCCCCCGCCTCGGCGCCTTGCGCGATCACGGCGTCGACGCCGTGCTGCTCGAGCCAGACCGCTTCCTTCACGGTCGTGGCGGACGAGATGACGAGACAGCCGGCCGCCTTGACGCGCCTCAGCAGCGCTTGCTCCGGCAGGCCGAAATGGAAGCTGACGACCTCCGGCTTCAGCTCCTCGACCACTTCACAGAACGCCGCATCGAAAGGCGCGCGGTTTGCAGCATTGATCGGTGCCGAGGGATCGAGACCATGCTCGGTGTAATAGCCCGCCAACCGTTGCTTCCAGCGCGCTTCGGCCTCCGCCGTGAGCTCGACCGGTGTATGGCAGAAGAAGTTCATGTTGACCGGTGCCTTCACGCGCTGGCGGATGAGACCGACCTGCTCGCGCGCCTTCTCTGCCGAGATCATTGCGCAGGGCAGCGACCCCAGCGCCCCGCCTTGCGCAGCCGCAACCACCAGCTCCGCATCCATCACGCCAGCCATCGGCGCCAGCACGATCGGGAATTCGGTCTTGAAGAGGTCGATCAGTCGACGGTCAGGCCACATGGTTCTTGCCTCGTATTCGCTTTCCCATCTCCCCTTGAGAGGGTGGATCGCCGCGCAGCGGCGAGACGGGTGAAGGGTGTGTCTCCGCGGACGCAGACCTCTTCGGATTTGAATTTATTCTCCGCGGACAAAGCCCCTCATCCGGCGCTGCGCGCCACCTTCTCCCACAAGGGAGGAAGAGAAGGCATCGGTCACCGAATTTCGTTTTCCTTCGAGCAGCTGCTCGGCCTCGACCGCGATCCGCTCGACGATCTCGGCTGCGGGCGGAATATCATGGATCAGGCCAACGGCTTCGCCGGCAAACACGGCTGCAACCTCGAAATTGCCCGCGGCCTTCGCCGCAGCATATTCAACGGCGACCTCACTGGCGCGTTGCATGAGCTCGACCTCGCGACCCGTCCAGCGTTTGATGTGATCATTGACCAACGTTCGCGCGGTGAACGGCGCCGGCCAGAACAGCTCCCGCGACCAGTCGGCGATGACGCCGCGCACCGTCTCATTGCCGTCGGCATCGCGAATGCGCTGCTTCGCCTTCTCGGCGCCATTCGCCTCCACGCTCGCATAGAAGCGCGTACCAATCAGCACGCCGGATGCCCCCAGCATCATCATTGCTGCGAGGCCCCGGCCATCGGCGATCCCACCGGCCGCGACAACCGGCACGCGCCTGGCCGCGAGATCGACGATGGCAGGCACGATATCGACCGTGGTGCGCGAGGCGCCGTGGCCACCCGCCTCCGTCCCTTGCGCGATCAGGATCTCGGCGCCGGCATCGAGCGCTTGCTTCGCCATGTCCTCGCTCTGCACCTGGCAGATCAGCCGCACGCCGCTCGCCTTGATGCGCAACGCGAACGGCGCGGGATCGCCGAACGAGAGCATGATCGCTTGCGGGCGAGCGTCGAGCGCGATGTCGAGCAGCTCGGGCTGTTTGGCGAGGCTCCAGGTGATGAAGCCGATCCCGAACGGCGCAAAACCCTTCAGCTCGGCAGCCTCAGCCTGAAGCCGGGCCCGGTCGCCGTAACCGCCACCCAGGATGCCGAATCCACCCGCCTCGCTGACGGCGCGGGTCAGCCGGGTGCCGGCGATCGTGTCCATGGGCGCCGACAGGATCGGATGCTTGATCCGAAGCAGCTCCGTGAGCGGCGTTGTGATTGGCATGAATCCTCCCACTCTGGACAGCGAGACTAGGCGCAGCTAGCATTCGCGAAAAATGAATTGTTGCGAATGCTGCCATCTCCAAAGCGGAACGACGCCATGGAACTCAGCGACATCAAGACCTTCGCCGCCGTCGCCCGCACCGGCGGCATCACCCGCGCCGCCGAAGAGCTCAACACCGTGCAATCGAACGTGACCCAGCGCGTGAAGGCGCTGGAGGCGGAGATCGGCACGCCGCTGTTCGAGCGCCACAGCCGCGGCATGACGCTGACAGGCGCCGGCAAGCGCCTCCTCCCCTACGCGCAAAAGATGGCGGCGCTGTCGCGCGAAGCCTTGCTCGCCGCGCGTGACGACGGCGAGCCAAAGGGACCGCTCGCCATCGGCTCGATGGAGACAACGGCAGCGGTGCGGCTGCCGCCGCTGCTGGCCGATTTCCACCGCCGCTTTCCCGCGGTGCGACTTTCCTTGCGCACCGCGCCGACCGCCGACCTCGTCACTGGCGTGCTCGACGGCACGCTCGACGGCGCCTTCGTCGCGGGGCCCATCACGCATGACGACCTCACCGCGACGAGCGCCTTCCGCGAGGAGCTGGTGCTGGTCAGCGCGCGGCGCTGGGCTTCGCTCGCCGAGCTGCGCGCCGGCACGCCGGAGTCCGGCCCGACCGCACTGGTATTCCGCACCGGCTGTACCTACCGCCAACGGCTCGAACAGGTGTTCGTCGAGTTCGGCTGGCCGTCGGCCGCACGCTTCGAGCTCGGCACGCTCGACGGCATGATCGGCTGCGTCGCCGCGGACATGGGTGTGACGCTGCTGCCGCGCGCGGTTGTCGAGCGCAGTGCGATGCACGGCAGCGTGTCGATCCACACGCTGAGCCCTTCGTACGCACGCGCGGAGACGCTCTTCATCCAGCGCAGCGCCGGACATCAATATAGCGCGCTTCAAGGCTTCGCCGCCTGCCTGAAGAAAGACGACGACGTCATCGCGGCCTGACGCGAGCGCAGACGTTCCACGACACGAAATTCGCCGTCACAAATTTGTCGTACTCACAGTGCGCGCAGCCGATGCTGCGTTCAGCCGTCGCATCACAGCGCTCGAAAAGTTTTGAAGCGCGTGAGTATTCTACGTTAGGATGAGAGACTGGCCAGCGCGAAACCGTAACGAAGCCAAAACATCGGGAGGACTATCGATCGCAATACACTCGTGTTGTGCTGTGTCGCCGCGTTGTCGGCGATGTCAGGAACTGCAAGCGCTCAGGACTGGACCAAATCGAAATGGGGGCCGAACGACGAGATCGGCGCCGCCAATTACATGACGCCCGAGCTCGTGGTGAAGGCGGCATCGCTGGTGAAGACCGGCAAGACCTATGCCCTCGGCATTCCCGTCACACCGCAAACGCCGGCCTATCCTCCGCGCAGCTTCAAGATCACCGTGGTCCAGCCGGGACAGGCCGGCAGCCCGGGCCTCGGTCCCAACAAGGCCACCTACAATGACGATATCCTCGACACCTGGGTCGGCATCGGCAGCCAGCTAGACGGCCTCGGCCATCTCGGCGTCGAGCACGTCTACTACAACGGCAACAAGCTCGCCGATTTCGCCGATCCGACCGGGCTGAAGAAGCTCGGCATCGAAAAGGTGCCGCCGATGGTCACGCGCGGCGTGCTGCTCGACATGGCGGCCTATTTCAAGACCGACGTGGTGAAGGAAGGTACCGCCTTCAACATCAAGGAGATCGAGGAAGCCGCCAAACAGCAGAACGTCGAGATCCGCCAGGGCGACGTCGTCATCTTCCACACCGGCTGGCTCAGCCTGATCGGCAAGGACGACAAGCGCTACTCGGCCGGCGAGCCCGGTCTCGGCGTCGAGGGCGCGAAGTACCTCACCAGCAAGGGCGTCGTCGCGATCGGTGCCGACACCTGGGCGCTCGAGGTGCTGCCGTTCGAATCCAAGAACGTGTTCGAGGTGCACCAGATCCTGCTCGCGATGAACGGCACCTACATCCTCGAAAACATGGACACCGCCGCGCTCGCCCGAGACAAGGGCTACGAATTCCTGTTCGTGCTGGGACAGCCGCGCTGGACCGGCGGCGTGCAGGCGATGATCAACCCGATCGCGATCCGCTGACATCCCACACGGCTCCGTCGCAACAGCCCCGGGTGAGGGTCTTGCAGTGTCTCGAGAGAGTACACCGCTCCCTCACCCGAATGCTGCGCCGGTCCCGCCGCTCGAACCTAGGCTCTAGATCCGAATGTCCTCATAGGATTCGATCCGCCGCGGGCCGACCGAGGTTGCCTCGTGCGAGTCCGCGTCGGCGAGATTGCCGAAGTCGAGCTTGGTCAATTTCGTCAGATCCGCGATCGAGACCTGGAACACGCTGACGTCTGCTTCGGACATCCGCTCGAGCAGATCCGCCTCCTGGATGCGGTCTATCTCCATAACCTGCTTTCGCTGGCTCATCAGGAACGCCGCCGCTTTGAGCGCGTCGCCATCCTCGTTGCGCCGGATCAGGATCTTCCAGAAATATTTCGGGATTTGAACCCCGCCAAAGCTCGGATCCTTGTGCGGCCGGCCGGCCGGATCGGGCAGATCGGATCCGTCGGCATCCGGTCCGTCGAACACCGGGCCGTTCATGACGATGCCCTTCTCCTCGCCTTCGAGCAGGACATCACGCGTGTAGTCCTCCAGTCCTGCCCAGAGCTGCTTGCCCTGATTGAACGAGAAGAACTGCGGCGAGCAGTTGGTGAAATGGAAGGAATCGTCGCCATGCTGCTTGGCTGCGGCGACGGTGTCGCCCCAGGTTGCATCCAGACGGCGTACGAGATGACCGCGGTCGAACGGATTCTTGCTGCGGTCCGCCTCGAAGGTGGCCTGCTTGCGGTAGAACTCATCGCCGATCTGGACGTCGTCGTCGATGCGCGGATCGCGCAACCAGGAATCACCTTCCCGCTTGCCGACGTCCTGCTGCTTGCCGCCATCGATATTGACGCAACTGAAGAAGGCGAGCCTGCGCTCTTTGTTCATGACGACGCTGTAGTTGAAATATTTCAGCTCGGACTGCTTGGAGCTTCCCTTCAGCATCGCGATCCGGGACTTGAGAGCGGACGGAATCTTCGGCAACGGCACCGAGAACTTGCCGGTGCCCAGGAAATTCGCCTTGTATCCGGGACGCGATTTCAGCGTGCTCTGATCGATATGCACGGCCTCCATCGGCAAGCCGTTCTTCGCGCTGATGTTGGGCAACAAGCCCGCCGGTGGGGCGATCAACGGCTTGCCGCCATTGTGCATGCCGCCGTTCGGTGCTCCGCCGTTGCCTCCCGGCGGGCCCTGCACGGGCGCCGGCGGAGGCATCGGAATTTCCGTCCTGAACATCGGCAACGGCACGCGGATCGGAACCACGAGCGAGGTCCCGTCGAGGGATTGCTCGACCCAGGCATTGGCACCGAAAGCAGGCGCGGGGGCCGGCGGCCGGACTTTCGCGACCTCGTCCCGGATCGGCGGCTCCTCCTCATCGAGCACCGGCCTGATCAAGGGATGAGAACCAATCGCAACTTTGAGATCGGCGACGATCGCGCTGATCCGGATGCCTTCATTGGCGATCCAGTCGATCGAGGATTCGTCCATCGTCGGCTTCCACACCTTGCCGTCCTTGGTCAGGGTGCGGCCCTGCGCATCCTTCCGAGGAACGCCACTGTGGTGCAGCGCGACCACCTGCCAGAAGCGGTTGAACGCCGGCGATCCCGATGATCCGGCCGTCGTATCGGTGTTGTACCAGAGGAAGTCGCCGACATATTTGAGCAGCTTGTTCTCGCGGACGCAGACCTGCTTCATCTGACCGCTGGGATGCTGGATGATGGTGAGGTACTCGCCGGGGTCTGCCTTGCCGGGCGCGCCGCTCAGCGGCAGCCATCCCCAATCCTCGAGCCCCTCGTTGCCTGACAGCGAGGTCGGCGCCACCGCAACGACCGAGAAATCCAGCCTGTCGTTGGTGTAGAAGAATTTGCCCGGCTCGAATCCGAACCGCACCGGCACACGCTCCTGTCCCGAAACATCCAATTCATAGTTGAAATCGGCAATCGAATTGGCCGCCTCGGCCGGCGTACCGAAGACATGATGGTTCGTCAGCAGCAGGCCGGGTCCGATCAGAAAGCCCGAGCCATAGCCGAGCAGGTTCGACTTGAGATCCCTGAGTTGAATGCGGCAGACCGGGCGCGAGGCGGCCGTTCCCTTGGCCAGGTAATTGATGCTGTCGAGATCATTGCCCTGGAGAATTCGCTCCAGGCCGATCTCGGCCGCCTGCACGTCCTGCGTCTCGGCCAGGAGCTGGCGCTGGCGCTGGCGTATCTTTTCGACGGTCATCTCGATCGGCCCGTCGCCCAATTTACGGTTCAGGGCATCGGGTGAGAACTCGGCTTGCTTGAATCGCCTTTCTGAGCCCGCGATCAGGCTTGGCTTGATGAGCATCATGACCTCTCAAAATACTGGGCGAATATTGGACATGGTCGGCGCCTGAAAATCTGCGCCAAGGTTGCAGCGCGGTTCGGACCGCAGGTCGCTGCCGATCGTTCTGAAAATCGGGGCACCGCCCCTACTACTTTAGGCCCATATATTTATTCCACAACAACCAGAGCGTCAATCAACGTGCGCTGCTGAGGACGCGACATCATGCCATGGTCTGCGGCGCCGTCCGTGTGACATTTGCCACAAATGATCGCTGCATTTGTCCGCCACCGTTCTCATGCGCTTCTTCCGATCGCCTTCAGCTGCCATCGTCGCAGCGCCACGATGGACCAGATCGCCTCGACCAGGCCGAACGGCCAGGCGCCCTGGAGGAAACCGTAAGCCGAGCCGAGCGCGCAGGATGCGGCGAACAGCAGCACGAACCAGTGGCTGCGATCCTCCAGGGCATAAGTGACCAGCATTGCCGTGACGGCGAACAGGCCGAATAATGTCAGCGCATCCATGTTCCGGGTTCACTCCGCAGCGTGACGCGTGATATGCGCTAACGCCATGCCGGCTCTTATCCTGCCTCTCGTCGAAGCTGCAACCCATTGGCCCGCGCGCGGCGCGCTGGTCGGGCTCGATCTCGGCACCAAGACCATCGGTGTTGCCGTGTCCGACCCCGATCGTCGGCTTGCGACCGGCGTCGAGACCATCTCCCGCAAGGCGTTCAAGCAGGATGCCGCCCGCCTGCTCGCGATCGCGGCCGAGCGCAAGGCGGCCGGATTCGTGCTCGGCCTGCCCATCAACATGGACGGCAGCGAGGGCCCGCGCGCGCAATCCACCCGCGCCTTCGCGCGCAACCTTGCCGGCCTGACCGCGCTTCCCATCGGTCTCTGGGACGAGCGCCTCTCGACCGCGGCGGTCGAGCGCGAGCTGATCGGCATGGACGTCAGCCGTGCGAAGCGCGCCGAGGTGATCGACGAGCATGCCGCGATCTTCATCCTGCAAGGCGCGCTCGACCGCCTCGCCAATCTTCGCGCCAGCCCGGGGATCGATTGATCCATGGCCGTCGTCGTCGCGGCGCTGCTGCCGGTCTTCATCCTCATCGTGCTCGGCATCGTGCTGAAGCGCAGCCTGATGCGGCTCGACACGCAGTGGCACGGGCTGGAGCGGCTGACTTATTTCGTGCTGTTCCCGATGCTGCTGATCCAGACGCTGGTGAAGGCGGATCTCTCCAAGGTGCCGGTCGCCGGCGTCGGCGGCGCGCTGCTGCTGTCGGCGCTCGGGATGTCGCTGCTGTGCCTCGCGCTGCGCCCTGCCCTTTCGCGGCTCGATATCGACGGCCCCGCCTTCACCTCGATCTTCCAGGGCGCGACGCGCTGGCAGACCTTCGTCGGGCTGTCGGTGGCCGCCAACATGTTCGGCGACGTCGGGCTGGCGCTCGCTTCGGTGGCGATGGTCGCGATCATTCCGCTGGTCAACGTGTTCAGCGTCGCGGTGCTCGCCCATTACGCATCGCCCGAGAAGCAATCCGGCCGCGCCATCGTCATGACCTTGGTGCGCAATCCCCTGATCTGGGCCTGCGCGATCGGCCTCTTCATCAATGTCACCCGCTTGCCGCTGCCAAAGCTCTGGCATGAGGTTGCCGACGCGCTCAGCCGTTCCTCGCTCGCGATCGGCCTGCTCGTCACCGGCGCGGGGCTGCATCTCGAAGGCCTGCTGCGTCCGAGCGCCGCCGCTGCGATCGGCGTCGCCTTCAAGCTGGTACTGATGCCCGCACTCGCCCTCGCGCTTGCCGTCTGGTTCGGCCTGTCGGGCGAGAGCCTGGCGATCGTTGCGATCTGCTCGGCGGTGCCGACCTCGTCGAGCGCCTATGTCCTCGCACGCCAGATGGGCGGCGACGCGCCGCTGCTGGCGCAGATCATCACGCTACAGACGATGCTGGCGGCGATCACGATGCCGATGGCGATCGCGCTGGTGGCTTGAGGCGAACGACCGAACGCCGACCGATCGTACTCGTTCCGACCGAGCGGCTCCGCCCGCGCGGATGCCGCCGTTTCTGTCTTACGGAGGTGCCGGGGGCAACTGGAGATTCTGAGCGATATCGGCATATTTTTGTGCGCTCAACTGATAGTAATCGCGGTTCATTTTCGCGATCTCATACAGGGATTGCGCGATCGTCTTGATGTCGACCGGCTCCTTCCTGGAGCATTCGAGTATGTTCTTCAGCAGGTCGTTCCAGCTGACCTCATCCTTCATGGTCTTGGTCAGAGGCGCCACGCCGCGAGCATCCATCGGCTTCGAAAGCCCGCGTATATTGCTCTGTATTTCTAGACTTCGCAGTTCGTCCCGTATTTTCAAGACAACGCTACGGACTTTTACGGCTTCAACTTGCGACGAATTCACGTATCCCAACAGTTCGTCATACAATTGATCAATCAGCTTTCGTCGTGCGTACCAAGTGATGTTGATCATGTTGTAGACCGCAAGTTCCTCCTTGTTTGTGGTGTCATGGATTCCGAAGATCGGAATGTCGATCGGCGCTGCAGTGAAGTAGAACTTCAATCGACTCGCGCCGTCGATCTCCTCGTAGCGCCGAAGTGTGAGCCGGAACAGGTCGTCAGAACCGGTGGGACGAATGAAACATCCCAAGGGCGCCTTCTTCTTGCAGGCGCTCCTCAGCATCCGCGCGAGTTCAGGCTCGTAGATGTCGCGATCGACCCAATCGGAGGACAAATCCTTCCAGTTCCAAGCGCCCGTTGACACATCCTTCCCGAACAGCGCCTCCCAACCCTGGGTTCCCATGAATAGCGCATCCGCTGGCAGATTCTCCAGCTCCAGGCAGTCTTCATTCTGTTCCGTGCGGCTCAATTCGATTGAGAAGTTTGGCACGAGATCAAAATTGATCGCGGTGACGTGCGTATAGTCGAACCATCTGCAGATGTCGGTGGCAGTCTTGCGCAAGAACGCCGTATCAATACCTGGGTAAATATCTCTTTCGACGTATAATTGCTCCAGGAAATCGTAAACCTGATCCGACGATATCGGCACCGATATGTACTGGCTCAGCGCTCTTGGCTTGCTAACGCTCGGATCGTGAAACACGACAATGGATCTTTTTTCGTCTTTGCTCAGAGCCGTTTGGAATTGGCCAGCCTCGAGCAGACAGTATCCCCAATCCTGATCCTCGCCAGTGTAGAGCAGCAGAAAGAGATCCGCACTCTGGATCGCTGCTGTGATCTCCGGACTGAGTTCTCTTCCCTTCTGAAAATCCTCCGCAAGGACGATCTTGATTTTGTTGCCAGAGTACGAGGCAATCAAATTTCCGATACGGCGAGCCGCCTCACTATCCTTCGGCATCTTGTGGCTGATGAAAATCGTTAAATCGGACATGGCCCCTCCAATCGTAGCGCGTGGGACAAAGCTCGAAAATCAAAATAAAAAGTTGGGCGGGGGCCGTGTGTCGCGTGCGACGGCGCCCCCTAGCTAATTTCCGCATTCAAGCCGACAAGGGGATGCGTGACAAGCCTCTTCTACCTTGGGATGCCCGATAGAGCCGGGAACTTGCAAGGCAGCGGACGGCAACACCAATCTGACCCGCTGAGACACCGCGGGTCTTTCGGAGCCGCCGCAGTTGGGGAAGCGGCAGGCGAGCGCTCAGCCCCCCACCCACATCGTCAGCACCACCGCGGTCAGATTGTTCAGCGCATGGAGCACGATGGTGAGCCACAGCGAGCCGGCGCGATAGCGCATGTAGCCGAACCACAGGCCGATGGTGAAGACCTCGGCGAGGAAGTAGATGTCGTATTGCAGGTGCACGATTGTCCAGACCAGCGACGACAAGAGGATCGCGCCGGGCACGCGCAGGAAGCTCGCGGACCAGCCGCGATAGAGAAAGCCTCGCGCCAGAATCTCTTCCGACATCGGCGCGGCCACGCTGAAGGCGAACAGAAGCAACAGCGCAGCGCCCTTGTCGCGTCCCGATTTCAACAGATCGGTCATGAAGCCCGGTGTCGCCTCGCGGCCGAGTGCGCGCGACATCGTCTCCCAGACCAGCACGATCAGGATGAGGCCGACGGCGCCGAGCAGCAGCTGCTTCCAGGACGTCCAATGCAGCGCGAGATAGTCGACAAAGGAGGCCTTCTTGATGCGGATCGCGAGCCAGACCGCAAGAAGCGTTGCCGGCAGGCCCATGATGACCGAGAGCGCGAGCGTCTGGGGCTCATGGCCGACGAGCTGGAGCGAGGCGAGGTCCATGGGGAGGCCACGCTGCGCCGCCAGCAGAACGACGGCGCCGATCTGGCCGACGAACATCGCGACGAAGATGAAGAGGCCCCACAGCGCCGTACCCCAGAACTTCCAGACAGGTGGCGCGTGCTCTGCTCGCGTCATGACGAGAGGCGGATGGTCGGGATTGAGGGTGTCCATCAGGAGGCTTTCGTTGGAACGCGCAAACTAACGAGCGATCGTCATGCCCGGGCTTGTCCCGGGCATCCACGTTCTTCTTGCCACGCAGCAAGACGTGGATGGCTGGGTCAGGCCCGGCCATGACGCTGTGGAGAGACCGCGGCCGCTCACGGCAGCGCCCGCTCCAGCAGCGCGCGCTCGTCGGCGCTGTCGAGTTCGACCGCACCGTACATGCTGGCGTGATTGGCCGCGAGACGCGTCGCCGCGAACAGTTCGGCATTGTGCGGTGACACGCCGTTGAGCGCTGCGGCCGCAGCGAGCAACGCCAACGTCTCGACGGCAAGCCGCGCGACGCGCTCGCCGTCGGCGCGCCAAAAAATCCTGCCGATGAACGCGACCGCCTCCCCGGCCCCCGGCAGGCTCTTCGTGTCGGCCGCAAGCGATTGCAGCACGGTCATCGCCGCCTCCGGCTCGCGCGAGAGCGCGCGGAGCACGTCGAGGCACATCACGTTGCCCGAACCTTCCCAGATCGCATTGACAGGGGACTCGCGATAGTGGCGCGCCAGAATGCCGTCCTCGACATAGCCGTTGCCGCCGAGGCACTCCATCGCCTCGTAGAGAAATGGCGGCGCGCTCTTGCAGGTCCAGTATTTGATCGCGGGCGTGAGGAGCCGCATATAGGCGGCTTCCGCCGCATCGTGCGGCGTTCGGTCGAAGGCGCGGCAGAGCCGCATCACGAGCGCTGTACTCGCCTCGACATGCAGCGCCATGTCCGACAGCACGGCCTGCATCAGCGGCTGATCGGCCAGATGCTTCTGGAACACGCTGCGGTGACGGGCGTGATGCAGCGCATGCGCCAGCCCCGAGCGCATCAGGCCGACGGAGGCGATCGCGCAATCCTGCCGCGTCAGCTGCACCATCTGGATGATGGTGCGGATGCCCTTGCCCTCCTCACCGACCGCTTGCGCATAGGCGCCGACGAACTCGACTTCGGACGAGGCATTGGAACGGTTGCCGAGCTTGTCCTTCAGCCTCTGGAACTGGATGGCATTGACCGAGCCATCCGGCGCGAAGCGTGGCATGAAGAAGCAGGTCAGCCCCCCCTCCGCCTGCGCCAGCACCAGGAACGCATCGCACATCGGTGCCGACATGAACCATTTATGGCCGGTGATGCGATAGCCGTCCCCGTCGCGCACGGCGCGCGTCATGTTGGCGCGCACGTCGGTGCCGCCCTGCTTCTCGGTCATGCCCATGCCGAGCGTCATGCCGCGCTTTTCCCACCAGGGCGCGAAGCTGGGATCGTAGCTCTTCGTCGACAAAACCGGCATCACGCGCGCGAGCAGATCGGGTTGCATCGCCAGGGCACCGACGGAGGCGCGCGTCATCGTGATTGGGCAGAGGTGGCCGGTCTCGACCTGGGCTGCCATGTAGAACTTTGCGGCACGAATGACCTCGGCGCCATCGCCCGCCGGCTTGCCATCTGCGGTCCAGGTGGAATTGTGCACGCCGGCATGCGCGCTGTGCGCCATCAGCTCGTGATACGAGGGGTGAAACTCGACCTGGTCGCGGCGATGGCCCTTCGAATCAAAGGCGCGCAGCTTCGGCGTGTTCTCGTTGGCGAGGCGCCCGCGATCGGCCATCGCGGCCGAGCCCCAGTGCTTGCCGAACGCTGACAGCTCGCGCTCCGCC
Organism: Bradyrhizobium vignae; assembly: GCF_900324035.1. Classification (NCBI taxonomy): domain Bacteria; kingdom Pseudomonadati; phylum Pseudomonadota; class Alphaproteobacteria; order Hyphomicrobiales; family Nitrobacteraceae; genus Bradyrhizobium; species Bradyrhizobium vignae. The sequence continues at coordinate 3,648,276 of NZ_LS398110.1, read as the reverse complement.
GCCGCGCCGCCATTGGCCTTGACCGCCTCGACCAGCGGCCGATCCGTGGCGAACAGGTCGACGTCCTCGAACGGCGGTGACTGGTTGAGGACCTCGTGCGTCGCAAATGTGGGCTGGGTCATTGTGCTTCCATCGAATCTATCTCGGCTCGGGCAGTGCCACCTCTCGCAACGGGAGAGGTCGCGCCGGAGGCGCGGGCGAGGGGCTACGCTCTATCGAGGGACCTGATCCCCTCACCCGGCGCTTCGCGCCGACCTCTCCCCTTGGGGCCCCTTGGGAGAGGTAACCCTGCCCGCGGCGGCTTCCGTTTCAATCGAACTCTACCTCGTACGCGGCTGGATCGGGAAATCATAGGCCGGCCCGCCCGCCCCCGGCAGGGAAAAATGCCACCACTCCTTCGAATAGTTCACAAAGCCTTGCCTCGCCATCGCCGCGACCAGCCGCTTGCGCCAGGCGCGCTGCTCCGGATTGATCGACGGTGCCGCAGTGTGCCCCTTCGCATCGGTACAGTCGTAGCCTGTGCCCATGTCGACGCTGCCCTCCGGCGCGCGTATCTCGGCCGGCGCCGTGCAATCGGCGTAGGTCTTTGACGGATCATATTTTGCGGAATTGTCGGCCTTGAGATCGACCAGAGTGAGATCGAGCGCTGCACCCGTGGAATGCTGCGAGCGGCTCGCAATATAGCCGAGGCGGAACAGCTCGGTCTTCGGAATCCCGGGGTTGTAGCGCCGCTCAGCCGCCGTCTCGTGACCGTTCTGCGACCACTTCACCATGTCGAGCGAGGCGCGCGCCGGCCGGTAGCAGTCGAACATCTTCAGCGACAGATTCTGTGCGGCTAGCTCCGCTTGCACCGCCTTCAGCCGCAGCCCCACCTCCCGTTTCACCACGCATTCACCGGCATTGTAACCAGCGAGCGGACGGCCCACGAAATTGTTCGCCGTGGCGTATCGGATGTCCTGGATGATGCCGGGATCGATGTCGCGCAGGTAAACGAAGCCGCCGGGGAGCGATTGGGCGTGGGCCGTGCTGATTGGCACCGCGGCCAGGAACGCCGTCAGAATTCTTTTCACGAAATGCCCCACGATCGTCATGCCCGGGCTTGTCCCGGCCATCCACGTTCTATTGCGTCAAATGCGATAGAAGATCGTGGATGCCCGGGACAAGCCCGGGCATGACGGAGAAGGTGGCGGCAGGCCAGGCCACAGCGACCAAACCGACAGATCAGGGGATAACTCGCCTCCCGCCGTTTGCCCCTTGCTCCCCCCGCCATCCCCGCCTATAGCTCTGCTTTTAATGACATCGAAATCGACCTTCGTCCTCGGCCACCGGCATTTGCTGGGCATCGAGGGCCTTTCCGCGGCCGACATCAGCGGCCTCCTCGACCTGTCCGAAGAATATGTCGAGCTCAACCGCCAGGTTGACAAGAAGCGCACCGTCCTGCGGGGACGGACGCAGGTGAACCTTTTCTTCGAGGCCTCCACCCGGACCCAATCCTCGTTCGAGCTCGCCGGCAAGCGGCTGGGCGCCGACGTCATGAACATGTCGGTGTCCTCGTCCTCGATCCGCAAGGGCGAGACCCTGATCGACACCGCCGTGACGCTGAACGCGATGCACCCCGACATCCTGGTGGTCCGCCATCACGCCTCCGGCGCGGTGGAACTGCTGGCGCGCAAGGTCGACGGTTCCGTGATCAATGCCGGCGACGGCGCGCATGAGCATCCGACCCAGGCGCTGCTCGATGCCCTCACCATCCGCCGCAACAAGGGCCGGATCGAGGGCCTGGTGGTCGCGATCTGCGGCGATGTGCTGCATTCGCGCGTCGCCCGCTCCAACATCATCCTGCTCAACACCATGGGCGCCCGCGTCCGCGTCGTCGGCCCGTCCACGCTGCTGCCAACGGGCATCGAGCGGATGGGCGTCGAGGTCGCGCGCGACATGCGCGAAGGTCTCGAAGGCGCCGACATCGTCATGATGCTGCGGCTGCAGCGCGAGCGCATGAACGGCTCCTTCGTGCCTTCCTCGTCGGAATATTTCCATTATTTCGGGCTCGACCAGAAGAAGCTCGCCTACGCCAAGCCGGACGCGCTCGTGATGCATCCAGGTCCCATGAACCGCGGCGTGGAGATCGACTCGATCGTGGCCGACGGCGCCCAGTCCCTGATCCGCGAACAGGTGGAGATGGGCGTCGCGGTGCGCATGGCCGTGCTGGAAGCGCTCGCCCGCAACCTGCCGAACGCGTGATGCCGATGTTGACCGACCGCCGCCCCATCCTGCTCGCCAACGCCCGCGTCGTCGATCCCTCCAGGGAGTTCGACGGCATTGGTGACGTTCTCATTGCCGACGGCACCATCCGCGAGACCCGCCGCGGCATCGGCGCGGCCGGTGTCCCCGAGGGCACCGACATCATCAATTGCTCCGGCAAGATCGTGGCGCCGGGCCTGATCGACATGCGCGCTTTCGTCGGCGAACCCGGCCTCAGCCACCGCGAGACCTTTGCCTCGGCGAGCCAGGCCGCGGCGACCGGCGGCATCACCACCATCATCTGCCAGCCCGCCACCTTGCCCGTCATCGACAATTCGGCGACCGTCGATTTCGTGATGCGCCGCGCCCGCGACACCGCGATCGTCAACATTCAGCCGATGGCCGCGCTCACCAAGGGCATGCAGGGCGAGGAGATGACCGAGTTCGGCCTCCTGAAGGCGGCCGGCGCTGTCGCCTTCAGCGACGGCGACAAGAGCGTCACCAACGCCCAGGTGATGCGCCGCGCGCTGACCTATGCCCGCGACTTCGACGCACTGATCGTGCATCACACCGAGGATCCCAACCTGGTCGGCGAAGGCGTGATGAACGAGGGCGAGTTCGCGACCCGGCTCGGCCTGATGGGCATCCCGAATGCCGCCGAAGCCGTGATGCTGGAGCGCGACCTGCGCCTCGTCGCCCTCACCGGCGGCCGCTACCACGCGGCTTCGCTGACCTGCATCGACTCTCTCGATATCCTCCAGCGCGCTCGCGACGCCGGACTCGCGGTCAGCGCCTCGGTCTCGATCAACCATCTGGCGCTGAACGAGAACGACATCGGTCCTTACCGTTCGTTCCTGAAGCTGTCGCCGCCGCTGCGCACCGAGGCCGACCGCCGTGCGGTGGTGGCGGCGCTCGCCTCCGGCCTGCTCGACGTCATCATGTCGGACCACAATCCGCAGGACGTCGAGGTCAAGCGCCTGCCGTTCGCGGAAGCCGCACCCGGCGCCGTCGGCCTCGAGACCATGCTGCCGGCCGGCTTGCGGCTGGTGCATAATGGCGAGATGGAACTGAAGACGCTGATCCGTGCGATGTCGACCCGGCCGGCCGAGTTGCTCGGGCTGCCAGGCGGAACCCTGCGCGCGGGCAGCCCGGCGGACGTCATCGTAATCGATCCCGATACGCCCTGGGTGGTCGATCCCGCCGACCTCAAATCGCCCTGCAAGAACACCCCGTTCGACGAGGCCCGCTTTACAGGCCGCGTGGTGCGCACCATTGTCGGCGGCCGCACGGTCTATGAGCATGTCTGACGTGCGAGATCGTTCGACACGGAGATCCAGCCATGGCGCTTGAAGCATTTTTGCCGGTCGCCTTCGTCACCGGCTATCTCCTCGGCTCGATTCCATTCGGCCTGATTCTGACCAGGCTCGCCGGCACGCAGGATATTCGCTCGATCGGCTCCGGCAGCATCGGCGCGACCAATGTGCTGCGCACGGGACGCAAGAGCCTTGCCGCGGGCACCCTGCTGTTCGACGCGCTCAAGGGCACCGTGGCCGTGGTGATCTGTGGCTACATCGCCGGGCCAAATGCTGCGATGGTGGCCGGGCTCGGCGCGTTCCTCGGCCATCTCTTCCCGGTCTGGTTGAAATTCAGAGGGGGCAAGGGCGTGGCGGTCTATATCGGCATCCTGCTCGGCCTGTTCTGGCCCGGCGCCGTCGTGTTCTGCCTGCTCTGGCTGGCGACCGCCTTCACCACCCGCTACTCTTCACTCTCGGCGCTGGTGGCGGCGTTCATCACGCCGATGTTCCTGTGGTGGTTCGGTCACCTCGCATTGTCGGCACTGGCAGCAGTGCTGACGCTGCTCTTGTTCTACGCGCATCGCGAGAACATCAAGCGCTTGCAGGCCGGCAGGGAAAGCCGGATCGGCGAGAAGGCTTGAGGGCCGGAAAAAGTACGGATACCGCCGCACCCCTTCCGCACTATATGCCAAATTCTGTTCGCAACTTGGCTGCGACTCACGTCAGGCTGTAGCGAACGGGTTTCACGCCTGTCATCCTGACCCAGAAAAAGGCGTTACGCGGTTGCTCAGAATGAGCGAGAAGATTGTCGGCGTGCAGGATGGGGTTGGTTCGTCAGGTGTGACCGGCACCGCGGCAAGCCGGCTGCTTTCGGCGACCAACATCTGGTCCGATGCGCCGCCGCAAGCGGCTGCCGCTGTTTCACCGCCAACGCCGCAGCCTGAGCCCGTCGCGCGAGCCGCCGCTCCGCCCGATATCGTGGTCACCAAGGCTGTACCGGCCGCGCCTGCACAGGCGCGTTCAGACCAATGGCCGCCGCGAAAACTTTCGCTGGCGCTGCAGGGCGGCGGCACCTTTGCCGCCTTCACCTGGGGCGTGCTGGAGCGGCTGCTGGAAGAACCAGACATCGCGATCGACACCATCAGCGGCGCCAGCGCCGGCGCCATCAATGCACTGCTGCTCGCGTGCGGCTTGGCCGAAGGCGGCCGCGAAGGCGCGCGGTCGCGGCTGAACCGGTTCTGGGTCCGGCTGATGCACGAGGCCTCGTTCCGCTCGCTGATGCTGATCGGCGGCTTTTCCCCCGCGGGAAGCTCGGTCGCATTCGGCCCGACGCTGCGCTCCGGACAGTTCGATCCGTTCGACCTCGATCCGCTACGGCAGGCGCTGTCGCGCGACATCGATTTTGCCGCACTGCGCGACCCGAGGTGCCCAAGACTCATGATTGCGGCGACGCGGATCCGCGACGGCCAGCAGCAGATCTTCCGCAACGACGCCATCACCGCCGACGTCGCGCTGGCCTCGACCTGCCCGCCCCTGGTTCACTGCGCCATCGAGGTCGATGGCGAGGCTTATTGGGACGGCGGCTTCGGCGGCAACCCGCCGCTGCTGCGGCTGGCGCAGGAGACCACGACGTCCGATGTCCTGCTGGTGCAGGTCACGCCGACGCGCGACAGCTACGTGCCGATCACGCTTGCCGCAATCGACCGCCGGCTCGACCAGATCGCAGCCAACGCCGCGCTCAATGCCGAGATCGCAGCGATCGAATGGGCAAAGACCCATGCCGCGCCGTCGCTGCGGCTCTCCAGGATCGCGGCTGAAGATTCCGTCGACGGCCTGGCGCAGCGCTCTTCGACCGATCTCGGCCGCGGCTTCATTCGCCTCTTGCACCGGAGCGGCCGCGAGGCCGCCGAGCGCTGGCTCGGGCAAGGTACCGCTGGCAATGCAACATCACCTGCATCCGATCAGCGCATCGCTCCAGTGGAGCCCGCACTGGTCTAGAGTATGACCAAGTGTGAGACTGCCTGCGGTCTTGGTTCACCTCCGGGTGAGGGGCCGCAGCATTCAGTGAGACCATAACCCTCACCCGCCGCGACTCGTCCGGCGCTAGCCTGATTTCGCCAGCGCCTCCTCCAGGAACCAGGCCACCGCGAGTGCGAGCGGATCATTGCCGAAGCGCGCGATCACCTGCACGCCGATCGGCAGGCCCCCGGCCTTCAGCACCGGTACGTTGACGCAAGGATTGCCCATCAGCGTCCAGAGCCGGTTGTAGCGGGGGTCGCCGGTGCTGGCGAGCTCCTTGGCCGGCGCGGTGCCCGGCGCCGAATAGGTCAGGAGCACGTCGACGCCCTCGAACAATTCGCCGAGTTCGCGGCGGCCGCGACGGCTGATGCGGCGCGCCTCGTCATATTCCTTCGGCGTCAGCCCGACGGTCGCATCGAGACTGGCGCGCAGCATCGGCGCGATCTCGTCGTGACGCTCTGAAAACTCCCAGGCGAGTGCGCGATGCGCCTCAAAGTCCTGGATGATCGGGTGGATGCGCCAGGCCTCCTTGATGGCCTCGGGCAGATCGATGGTCTGCACGCTGGCACCGGCGCGCATCGCCGCCTTGATCGCAGCTTGCAGCCCCTCCTCGGCCGCCGCCTCGACGGCGCCCGCAAACTCCTGCCTGACCACGCCGATGCGCGGCGACTTCGCCGGAGTGATGCCCGAGAATTCGCGGCGCGCGGTCATCGCCAAGAGCCCGCGCGCAAGATCCTCTGCCCGGGCGCCGAACAGGCCGACCGTATCGAGCGCCCATGAATAGCACTTCACGCCGACCGTCGGCAGCATCCGGAACGACGGCTTGATCGCGGCCGTCCCGCAATAGGCGGCGGGCCGGATCACCGAGCCGCCGGTCTGGGTGCCCAGCGCCAGCGGGATCATGCCGGCGCCGACGGCCGCCGCCGAGCCCGAGGACGAGCCGCCTGGCGAATGAGCCAGATTGTGCGGATTGCGCGTCGGGGTCGGATCGCGCGAGGCGAACGCGGTCGTGGTGGTCTTGCCGATGATGGTGGCCCCTGCCCGCTTCAGCATCATCACGACAGGTGCGTCAGCGCGCGGCCGCCAGCCGCGATAGATCTCCGAGCCCATCTCGGTCGGCATATCAGCGGTGTCGATGATGTCCTTGATGCCGACCGCGATGCCGCGCAGCGGCCCGGTGCTTTGCGCGCTCGCCGACTTGTCATGACGGACGAAGGCCTGGACGTCCTTCTCCTTTGCCTCGATCGCGGCATGCGATTGCGCGATGGCGGCCTCGGGCGAAAGCTCCCCCGCTTCGATGCGGCGCTGGAGGTCGGCAAGTGAGATCATGGCAAAACCCTTCTTATTGCCACCGCTTTTAGCATCGCGACCAAGCCGCGCAAGCGCACGTCCCTGTTGCGCAACGCCCTCAGGTTGTTTCATGCTGTCCCTGCAAGGAGACACCGTGGACGCCATCAACAGAAGCGTGGAGCTGACCGAGGCTGAGCGGATCGATCGCCTGCGGCTGATCCGCTCCGACAACGTCGGGCCGCGCACCTTCCGCTCGCTGGTCGATCATTTCGGCAGCCCGCGCGCCGCTCTGGAGCGTTTGCCCGATCTGGCACGCCGTGGCGGTGCGCAGCGATCGGGGCGCATCTGCAGCGCGGACGACGCGAAGGCCGAGCTCGCCGCCAGCCGCAAATTCGGCATCGCCTGGCTTGCGCCCGGCGAGGACGGCTATCCGGCGCGGCTCGCAACACTCGATGATGCGCCGCCGCTGCTTGCCGTGCGCGGCGACACAAAAAGCTTGATGAGGCCGATGATCGCGATCGTCGGCTCGCGCAATGCGTCTGGTGCCGGCTTGAAATTCGCCGGCCAGCTCGCGCGTGCGCTCGGCGAAGCCGGCTTTGTCGTCATCTCGGGGCTGGCGCGCGGCGTCGACCAGGCTGCGCACCGAACCAGCATCGAGAGCGGTACGATCGCAGTGCTCGCCGGCGGCCATGACTGCATCTACCCGCCCGAGCACGGCGACCTGCTCGCCGCGATCCTGGATCACGCGGGCGCCGCGATCTCCGAAATGCCGCTCGGCCACGAGCCGCGCGCCCGCGACTTCCCCCGCCGTAACCGCCTGATCTCGGGCGCTTCGCTCGGCGTCGTCGTGGTGGAAGCGGCCCACCGCTCGGGCTCGCTGATCACCGCGCGCATGGCGGCCGAACAGGGCCGCGAGGTGTTCGCGGTGCCGGGCTCGCCGCTCGATCCGCGCGCCGCCGGCACCAACGACCTGATCAAGCAGGGCGCAACGCTCGTCACGGAAGCCGCCGACATCATCAATGCGGTGCAGCCGATCATGGAGGGCTCGTACCTTACCTCCCCTGGAGGGAGGGAAAAATCGACCTCGCAGCATGAGCAGAGCGCTTGAGCAGAGTGCTTACCCCCTTGATTCTCCGCTTCACCCGTCGTTGCGCTCGTCGAAGCGCGCTCGTGCTGCCGCGATCTGCTCCTGATGCGCGATCGCCCATTCTCCGAGCGCCTTCACCGGCTGCTGGAGGCCGTGGCCGAGATCGGTCAGCTCATAATCCACGCGCGGGGGTATGGTCGGGAAGATCGTGCGCGTGACGAGGCCGTCGCGCTCGAGGCCACGCAGCGTCAGGGTCAGCATGCGCTGCGAGATGCCGTTGATCATGCGCTTGAGCTCATTGAAGCGCTTTGGCCCGTCGCTCAGCATCATGATGACGAACACGCTCCATTTGTCGCCAACGCGGGACAGCACGGAAGCGACCCCGCGACAGTCTGCATGGTTGGGGTCTGGCCTTTGATCCGGCCTTTGATCCGGACCTGGAACCAGCCTCGGCGAGGCAGGCAAATCGGTGTTCTCAGGTTTCAATAATGTGCTCATGGCTCAAAAAAGTGCGTTCTTGCGGGGATTTCAACAGTCACTCATGTAGCGCTGGTTACAAACCTATACCAGGGTGACCCCAAATGAAACTGCTCCATATCGACTCCAGCGTACTCGGCCCCCACTCCGTCAGCCGGCAGGTTTCCGCCGCCATCGTCGACCGGTTCCGGCAGGCGACGCCCTCGCTTGACGTCGTCTATCGCGACCTGACCCAGACGCCGCTTGCCCATCTCTCCGGCTCGCATCTCGCGGCCGCGCAGGGCGCCCCGGCGCCGGCGGAACTCGGACCGGACCTTGCCGCAAGCGCGGCGGCGCTGGAAGAGTTCCTGGCCGCCGAAATCGTCGTCATCGGTGCGCCGATGTACAACTTCACGATTCCGAGCCAGCTCAAGGCCTGGATCGACCGCATTCTGGTTGCGGGGAAGACTTTTAAATACGGCGCGGCCGGGCCGGAGGGCCTTGCCGGTGGCAAGCGCGTGATCGTCGCGATCTCGCGCGGCGGCTATTATGGCGCGGGCTCGCCCGCTGCAGCCCTGGAGCACCTCGAAAGCTATCTGCGAGGCGTATTCGGCTTCATGGGCATCCACAATGCCGAGTTCATCATCGCCGACGGCATCCAGGTCGGACCGGATCATCGCGAGAAGGCGCTCGCCGGCGCGCTTCAGGCAGCCACCAGCCTGCACGCGGCCTGACGCCGTGCTGAAATCAGCCGCCGCCGGATTGCGCGGCGGCTGACGGCTGCACGATCTGAGACGCTAAAACCAGACGCCCTGCATGCCCAGGATCACGGCAAGGAGGGAAACGAGCAGGCCGATCCCGGAGAACAACGCGATGGCGACGAACTCGGCCGTGTCGGAACGCTTGGCCGGAATGGCGGATCTTTCGGTGAAAACGCGCGGTGATGAAATCGATGAAAAAATGCGGGCTGCCTTCGCCATAACCGACTCCCTTAAAAATGAGTCTTCTGCCCCCTTGCCCGTAAAAGTGTCTTCGCGGTCTGGATGAAGGTTCAACGCCTCACGCAAAGGTTCAGGAAATACGTCTTCCAAGATGCGGGAACCGGCCGGCGCAACCAACCTGGTCGTGCCGGCCGATTCAATTTGCACTCGACTTGTTCAGCCGCGGTAGATCGGCGCGCCGCTCGGGGACGCCACTGCGCCGCCGTCGACGAAGATTTCCTGCCCCTGCACGTGCGCGGAATCATCGGAGGCGAGGAACAGCACCGTCTTCGCAACATGGTCCGTTTCACCGATGCGGCCCAGCGGCGTCGATAGCGCAATCCGCGTCTCGAACGCTTTCTCGGCTTCGGGCGTCGCGGTCGCGGGCCCCCAGATCGGCGTGCGGATCGCGCCGGGCGCCACGACATTGACGCGGATGCCGCGCGGCGACAGCTCCGAGGCCATGATCCTCGCCATCGCCCGCACGCCCGCCTTCGCTGCGCCGTAAGCGGAGTAACCGGGAATGCCGAGCACGGAGATCACGGAGCCGTTGAGGATGATCGAGGCATTGTCGTTGATGTAAGGCAACGCGGACTGCACGGTGAAGAACACGCCGGTCAGATTGGTGCTGATCACCTTCTCGAAGACCTCGAGCGTGGCCGAACCGAGCGGCGTGCCGCCGGCGATGCCGGCATTGGCGAACACGATGTCGAACTTGCCGAACTTTTCCGCACCCTGCTTGATCGCGGCTTCCGTCGCCCCGATGTCCGTGGCGTCGGCCGGCAGCGCGAGCGCGTTCGGCCCGAGCTCCTTTGCGGCCGCCGCCAGCGTCTCCTTGTTGCGCCCGGTGATCACCACCTTGGCGCCCTCCGCCACGAACAGTTTTGCCGTCGCCAGCCCGATGCCGCTATTGCCGCCGGTGATCAGGGCCGTCTTGTCCTTCAGTCTCACGCTCGCCTCCAGTAGTTGCATGATGAAACTAAGTTGCCATCTAGGCCATTCGGTTCTATGATGCAACCACACAAGCGCGTGATCGGCGCTGGCGCCGTGCGAACGCGACAGGACAGAGGACGATGGTGAAACGAACGAGCTTCGAGAGCGATGCCTGCCCGATCGCGCGCTCGCTGGACGCGCTCGGCGACTGGTGGTCGCTCTTGATCATCCGCGAAGCGCTGTTCGGCCTGCGCCGCTTCGGCGAATTCCAGAGCAAGCTCGGCATGGCCAAGAACATTTTGTCGGCCCGGCTGCGCGCGCTGGTCGATCACGGCATCCTGGCAACCGCCCCCGCCTCCGACGGCAGCGCATATCAAGAGTATGTGCTGACGCCGAAGGGACGCGGCACCTTCCCGATCCTGGTCGCGCTCCGGCAATGGAGCGAGGAGTTCGACGACCACCCCGAAGAGATCGCGACGATCCTGGTCGATCGCGAGAAGGGCCGCCCGGTGAAGAAGCTCGAAATGCGCGCCGAGGACGGCCGCCTGCTCAGCCCGGCGGACACGATGGTGAAACCGCGGCCGGCACTGCGCCGGCGGTCAGTGGGATGACGGTGCGCTGCCACGACACCGTCATTGCGAGCGCAGCGAAGCAATCCAGTCTTTCCGCCGAGACCGTCTGGATTGCTTCAGCGTACTCTTATCGGTCACCGTCACACTGAGGCGCTCGCCCCTTCGGCGAGCCTCGAAGGGTGACGGCCCGGCTGGCACCTCGGCCGTTCATTCTTCGAGGCTTCCGGCGCGATGCCTGGCATCGCGCCACTCGCGCACAAGGATGACAGGGCGATATTGGCCGGACTGCTCACGACAGCTTGCGCTTGGTCCGCAGCCGCAGATGCTCATCGGCCTCGAGTTGCGTCATCCCCAGGAGATGATGCAGCACATCGAGCTTGTGGCGCTCGGCGAGCTTGCGCAAGACAGCCACCTGCTCGGCGATGAAGGCGACCGCCTCATCTGCCCCGCCCTCTCCCGGTTCCTCGTGACGCGAGCCCACCCGCGCGCCTGATCCGGTGCGCGCCCGTTTCTTTCCTGGCCTAGTCACCAGACCCCACCCGAATCCATGCCCCGCGGAAACATTACGTCGACATGCACCGCAACTCCAAGGTGGTATTTTGCAACTTTCTCGATATGAAATTTTGCCCACTCCAGCGGGTTTCAACAGCCCCCGATTTGACAGGGGCCGGCTCACCACCCATGTTCGGGTCGAAACGGCCGACCCGAGTCCTTTCGTTTTCGGCCCCAGATTTTCCCGTAAGACACTGGAACTAAATGAATATCGTCATTGTGGAGTCGCCGGCGAAAGCCAAGACGATCAACAAATATTTGGGCTCGTCCTATGAGGTTCTGGCCTCGTTCGGCCATGTCCGCGATCTCCCGGCGAAGAACGGTTCCGTCGACCCCGACGCCAATTTCAAGATGATCTGGGAGGTCGACCCCAAGGCGGCCGGCCGGCTCAACGAGATCGCCAAGTCGCTGAAGGGTGCTGACCGCCTGATTCTCGCCACCGACCCTGATCGCGAGGGCGAGGCCATCTCCTGGCACGTGCTGGAGGTGATGAAGGAAAAGCGCGCGCTGAAGGATCAGAAGATCGAGCGGGTGGTGTTCAACGCCATCACCAAGCAGGCGGTCTCGGACGCGATGAAGCATCCGCGCCAGATCGACGGCGCGCTGGTCGACGCCTATATGGCGCGCCGCGCCCTCGACTATCTGGTCGGCTTCACCCTCTCCCCGGTGCTGTGGCGCAAGCTGCCCGGCGCCCGCTCGGCCGGGCGCGTGCAGTCGGTGGCGCTACGCCTCGTCTGCGACCGCGAGCTCGAGATCGAGAAGTTCGTGCCGCGGGAATATTGGTCGCTGATCGCGACCCTGCTCACGCCGCGCGGCGAAGCCTTCGAGGCCCGCCTCGTCGGCGCCGACGGCAAGAAGATCCAGCGCCTCGACATCGGCACCGGCGCGGAAGCCGAGGATTTCAAGAAGGCGCTTGAGCTGGCGACCTACGCCGTCACGGCGGTCGATGCAAAACCCGCCCGGCGCAATCCGCAGGCGCCCTTCACCACCTCGACGCTGCAGCAGGAGGCCAGCCGCAAATACGGTTTTGCGCCGGCGCACACCATGCGCATCGCCCAGCGCCTCTATGAGGGCATCGACATCGGCGGCGAGACCACCGGACTCATTACTTATATGCGTACCGACGGCGTGCAGATCGCGCCCGAGGCGATCACCCAGGCCCGCAAGGTGATCGGCGAGGATTACGGCAACGCCTATGTGCCGGATGCGCCGCGCCAGTACCAGGCCAAGGCCAAGAACGCCCAGGAAGCGCACGAGGCGATCCGCCCGACCGATCTCTCGCGCCGCCCCGACAGCATGAGCCGCAAGCTCGATGCCGATCAGGCGAAGCTTTATGAGCTGATCTGGAAGCGCACCATCGCGAGCCAGATGGAATCGGCCGAGCTCGAGCGCACCACGGTGGACATCACGGCGAAGGCCGGCGGCCGGACGCTGGAGCTGCGCGCCACCGGCCAGGTCGTGAAGTTCGACGGCTTCCTCGCGCTCTACCAGGAAGGCCGCGACGACGAGGAGGACGAGGATGCACGCCGCCTGCCCGCGATGAGCCAGGGCGAGGCCGTGAAACGGCAGAGCCTCTCCGTCACCCAGCACTTCACCGAGCCGCCGCCGCGCTTCTCCGAGGCTTCCCTGGTCAAGCGCATGGAAGAGCTCGGCATCGGCCGGCCCTCGACCTATGCCTCGATCCTCCAGGTCCTGAAGGACCGCGGCTACGTGAAGCTGGAGAAGAAGCGCCTGCATGGCGAGGACAAGGGCCGCGTCGTGATCGCGTTCCTGGAGAGCTTCTTCAGCCGCTACGTCGAATACGACTTCACCGCCGCGCTCGAAGAACAGCTCGACCGTATCTCCAACAACGAGATCTCCTGGCAGCAGGTGCTGAAGGATTTCTGGCGCGACTTCATCGGCGCCGTCGACGACATCAAGGATCTGCGCGTCGCGCAGGTGCTCGACGTTCTCGACGAGATGCTGGGGCCGCACATCTATCCGCCCCGCGCCGATGGCGGCGATGTCAGGCAGTGCCCGAACTGCGGCACCGGCCGGCTGAACCTCAAGGCCGGCAAGTTCGGTGCCTTCGTCGGCTGCTCGAACTATCCGGAATGCCGCTACACCCGCCAGCTCGCCGCCGATGGCGAGGCTGCCGCCGACCGCTCGCTGGGCCAGGACCCCGACACCGGTCGGGATGTCTGGCTCAAGGCGGGCCGGTTCGGCCCCTACATCCAGCTCGGCGAGCAGAAGGATTACGAGGAAGGCGAAAAGCCGAAGCGCGCAGGCATTCCGAAGGGCACCTCGCCCAGCGATGTCGACCTCGAGCTCGCGCTGAAGCTGTTGTCGCTGCCGCGCGAGATCGGCAAGCATCCGGAGACGGGTCTGCCGATCACCGCCGGGCTCGGCCGCTTCGGGCCGTTCGTGAAGCACGACAAGACCTATGCGAGTCTCGAAGCCGGCGACGAGGTCTTCGACATCGGCCTCAACCGCGCGGTGACGCTGATCGCGGAAAAAGCCGCCAAGGGCCCGAGCCGCCGCTTCGGCGCCGATCCCGGCAAGGCGCTCGGTGATCATCCCTCGCTCGGCACCATAACCGTGAAGAGCGGGCGCTATGGACCCTACGTCACCGCCGGTGGCGTCAACGCGACGATCCCGAGCGAGATCGAGAAGGACGCGATCACGCTGCCGCAGGCGATCGCGCTGATCGACGAGCGCGCGGCCAAGGGCGGCGGCAAGACCAAGGCAACGAAGGCAGCCAAGCCTGCCAAGGCCAAGAAAGCTGCGGAGAAAGCTGCGGAGAAGGCTGCGAACAGCGAGGACGCCGCGCCAAAGCCGAAGAAACCGGCCGCGAAGAAAGCCGCGGCCAAATCGAAAACCGAATCCACCAGCAAGGCGCGCGCCGCCGTGTCGTCGACGGCAAAGACGTCGCCGACCAAGGCAACCGCCAGCAAGGCTCCGGCCAAGAAGAGTGCCGGCAAGAATTAGAGGTTAAGTGAAACGCAAGAATGACCATGGCTTTCCCGATCGGAACGCCATCGTCGCCTTCATCAAGGCAAATCCAGGAAAGGTCGGCACTCGCGAAATTGCGCGCGAGTTCGGCCTGAAGAACGCCGATCGCGCCGAGCTCAGGCGCATGCTGCGCGAGCTCGCCGACGACGGCATCATCAAGAAGAAGCGCCACAAGGTCTCGGAGCCGGACGCGCTGCCGCCCATCCTGCTCGCCGACATCACCGGCCGTGACAGCGACGGCGAGCTGATCGCCTCCCCCGCCGAATGGGACGAGGTCGAGAGCGGCGAGCCGCCAAAGATCCTCATCGAAATGCCGCGCCGGCCCAAGCCAGGCACCGCCGCCGGCGTCGGCGACCGCGCACTGCTACGCGTCGAGCGCACCGACGAGACAGAAGGCCCCGCCTATCGCGGCCGCATCATCAAGGTCATCGACAAGGCCAAGAGCCGCATCCTCGGCGTGTTCCGCAGCCTTCCCGAAGGCGGCGGGCGGCTCGTCCCCGTCGACAAAAAGTTCGCCGACCGCGAGCTGAACATCGCGAAGACCGACACCCAGGGCGCGCAGGACGGCGACCTCGTCAGCGTCGACATCGTCCGCTCGCGCGGCTTTGGCCTCGCCTCAGGTCGCGTGAAAGAGAAGCTCGGCTCGGTCAAATCCGAGAAGGCGATCAGCCTGATCGCGATCTACGCCCACGACATCCCGCTGCAATTCTCCTCCGCCGCGATGCGCGATGCGGAAGCCGCGGAGCCCGCCAATCTGAAGGGACGCGAGGACTGGCGAGACGTCCCGCTCGTGACCATCGATCCGCCGGATGCGAAGGATCACGACGACGCGGTGCATGCGCAGGCCGATGACGATCCCAACAACAAGGGCGGCTTCATCGTCAACGTCGCCATTGCCGATGTCAGCTTCTACGTCCGCCCGGGCACCGCGCTCGACCGGGACGCGCTCGACCGCGGCAACTCGGTCTACTTTCCCGACCGCGTCGTGCCGATGTTGCCCGAGCGCATCTCCAACAATCTCTGCTCGCTGGTGCCGGGCGAGCCGCGCGGCGCGCTCGCGGTGCGGATGGTGATCGGCCCGGACGGGCGGAAACGCTCGCACAGCTTCCACCGCATCCTGATGCGTTCGGCGGCGAAGCTGCACTACGCGCAGGCGCAGGCTGCGATCGAGGGTCGGCCCGATGACACCACCGGCCCGCTGCTCGATCCGATCCTGAAGCCGCTCTACGCCGCCTATGCTTGCGTCAAGCGCGCCCGCGACGAGCGCGATCCGCTCAATCTCGACCTGCCCGAGCGCAAGATTCTCCTGAAGAGCGACGGCACGGTCGACCGCGTCGTCATCCCCGAAAGGCTCGATGCGCACAAGCTGATCGAGGAGTTCATGATCCTCGCCAATGTCGCCGCGGCCGAGATGCTGGAGAAGAAATCGCTGCCGCTGATCTACCGCGTGCATGACGAGCCGACCTTGGAGAAGGTCCACGCGCTCGCGGAGTTCCTGGATACGCTGGACGTCCCCTTCGCCAAATCGGGCGCGCTGCGTCCGACGATGTTCAACCGCGTGCTGGCCCAGCTCGAAGGCCACGACTATTACCCGCTGGTCAGCGAGGTGGTGCTGCGGGCCCAGGCGCAGGCGGAATATTCCGCGGAGAACTACGGTCATTTCGGCCTGAACCTGCGCCGCTATGCGCATTTCACCTCGCCGATCCGCCGCTATGCCGATCTCGTCGTGCACCGCGCCCTGGTCCGCGCGCTCGGCCTCGGCGAAGGCGCCCTGCCCGACAGCGAGACGCCGGAAAGTCTCGGCGAAGTCGCCGCGCATATTTCGCTGACCGAGCGGCGGGCGATGAAGGCGGAGCGCGAGACCGTGGATCGCCTGATCGCCCATCACCTCGCCGACCGCATCGGCGCCAGTTTCCAGGGCCGCGTCTCCGGCGTCACCCGCGCCGGCCTGTTCGTGAAGCTCAGCGAGACCGGCGCCGACGGATTGATCCCGATCCGATCCCTCGGCACGGAATATTTCAACTATGACGAGAGCCGTCACGCGCTGGTCGGCACGCGCAGCGGCACCATGTACCAGCTCGGTGATGTAGTCGACGTCCGCTTGGTCGAAGCAGCCCCAATCGCCGGCGCGTTGCGCTTCGAGCTGCTGTCGTCACAGAGCGAGGGCGGCCCACGCGAGCGCCGGCCGTTCCGTCCGCAGCGCAAATCATCAAAGGCTCGTCCCGGACGCAGCCCAGAGCAAAAACGCAAGCCGGAGAAGCAGAAGTCCGGCAAGGAGAGGAACGCCAAAGGAAAGAACAAGGGAAGAGGCAAGAAGGGCAAGGCATGGTGACCACGAGCACGGCCCCAAAAATCTGGACGCGCGAGAGCGGTCTCGTCGAGAAGCGCGACGTGTGGGCGGCCATGAAGCGCGGCTTTCGCGGCCGCTGTCCGCGCTGCGGCGAGGGCAAGTTGTTCCGCGCCTTCCTGAAGACTGCCGACGATTGCGCCAAATGCGGTCTCGATTTCACGCCGCATCGCGCCGACGATCTGCCCGCCTATCTCGTCATCGTCATCGTCGGTCACATCGTGGTGCCGGCCATCCTCTGGATCGAGACCAATTATTCGACGCCGGTCTGGCTCAGCTTCGCTGCCTATCTACCCTTCACCTTCGTCGCCTCGCTCGCGCTGTTGCAGCCCGTCAAGGGAGCTGTGGTCGGCTTGCAATGGGCTCTGCGCATGCACGGGTTTGACGAGAACCCTCCGGATGGTATTCCGCCAGTGTAAGCAAAATAAGCAAGAACAGTTCGGGTGAGGACATGACGGATATTGCGCAAATTGCGGAGAAGGCCAGGGTTCACGAGGAGAAGGAAGCCGACCACCATCCCTATTTCCGCCCGAGGGATGCGGCGACGCTGATCCTGGTCGATCGCAGCGGCGCCGTGCCGAAAGTGCTGGTCGGCAAGCGCCATGACAAGGTGGTGTTCATGCCGGGAAAATTCGTCTTTCCCGGCGGCCGAGTCGACAAGGCCGATCATCGCGTGCCGTGTGCGGCGCCCATCACCGCGGAGTTGGAGGCCAATCTCGCCAAGGGCAGCCCGAAGACACCGGCCTCGCGCGCGAAGTCGCTGGCGATTGCCGCGATCCGCGAAGCTTGCGAGGAGACCGGTCTTTGCCTCGGCCGCAAGGCGGAAGGAAAGTTGGCAAAGCTCGAGGGTCCCTGGAAGCCGTTCGCGGATGCGGGCCTGTTGCCTGATCCCTCCGGCCTGTTCCTGATCGCGCGCGCGATCACTCCGCCCGGCCGCGTCAAGCGCTTCGACACGCGCTTCTTCACCGCCGATGCTTCCGCGATCACCCATCGCGTCGAAGGCGTGATCCATGCCGATGCCGAGCTGGTCGAATTGGTCTGGGTCGAGCTCGGCTCGAAGCCGCTCGCCGATCTGCACCCGATGACGCGCAACGTGCTCAACGAGCTCCACACCCGCCTTGCCACCGGTCCGCTCCGCCACGACGCACCGGTGCCGTTCTTCCATTTCTACGGCGGCAAGATGCAGAAGGATATTTTGAGCTGACATGACGGATGTCGCCGCACTTCGGCGCGCCGTCATCAGCACCCCTCTGGCGTGATGAGCACACTCAACGCCGCACCTCTGAAGGGACGGTCTTCGCGGCCGCCCTGTCCGTGGCCGATTGCCCAATGCCGGGGCCACGACAGCTGTTCCAGCCCCCGCGCCGTCGCGGAGGTGAAGGACGACCAGCGCGTGCAGTCGTGCCGGCGGTACAAGAGACCGCCGGGGCCCATATCAGGGTAGATCGTGGCGTAGATATCGAAACCCTCGCCCGGCGGAAGATCAGGTCCGAACCAATAGGTCGGGCTTCGCCCTGGCTGACCACCCACGATGGCCGTCAGGGTTTGCCGCGGTCCCCGAAGCCCCAGCCAGAACGGGGCGATCGAACCAGGTTCGAAAGCCGTGAAAATCGTCTGAGCCGTTGCGACGTCGGCTGCAGCGCTTTGCCCCGCAAGCCTCAGCTCGATCCGGCGTCCGCTCTTCACTTGTCCTTTGAACGGTGCTTCGACATCTCCGAGCCGCAACTCTCTCCACCCGGCGGGATCGGGCAGCGGCCATTGCAGCCTCTCCCTGACGACGCCATCGATATCGAGCACCTGATAGCGCAGGCCTTCCTCGTCGAGCGCGGCCTGAACGCAATGCAGATACTCGACGCCCTCGGGCATCCTGTGCGCCGTCCCTGCGCCCGCCGTGCAAATCTGCAGGACACCACGATGCGCCTGGACATCGAACGCCAGGATGTGGCTGCACAGATAAGCCAGCACATTCTCCTTCACTAGAATGTCCCAAAACGGGCGGCCGTATTCGTGGCCGATCTCGCGCTGATACGTCCCGGTAAAGCCGTTGATGGAAAACACCGGATGATGGCCCAGGACGAGCTTATGTCGGGCATCACCGTGGTCTCTGAGCGTCGCTTCCAGCCAGGCCAGCTCGACATGGCCCTCACCTCCAAGGCCGCTCCAGAGCGTGTTGACGAACACCATCAGAAGGTCGCCGCGCCGTACGTAGTAAGAGAGTCCGGCTTGGTCGGGCGGCCCATTGTCCGGCAGGTCCAGCACTGCGCGAAACACCGCCTCGCTCATCGCGTCGTAGGTCGTGTGGTTGCCGGTGGTGTGCCAGATCGGAATAGCCGCACGGTCGAGCCACGCCATTTCCGTGTCCAGCCAGTAACGCCACTGCGCACGCAGAGCGTCCGGGTCCGGCGTGAGTCCGATGATCTCATCGCCCGGAAAGAGAATGAAATCAGGCTGCGGCTTCAGGCGCTGCACGACTGCATTGACCGAAGCGAAGGTCCTTTCGTGCAAGGCACCGGGCACGCCCGAACAGGAGTCGCCGTACAAGAGAAACTGGTGGCCCTTGCCGCGCGGCAGAAGCGCGGGAATGGGATTATTCACAGAGGTCATGGCCTTCCATCGCGCTGTTCGGCCACGAGGATGACAATTTCCGGAGCGGGTCGCAACCAGGCCTTGATCAGCTCTCATCCGGCTCGGAGCCGACATAGTCGCGCGCCGGCAGCTTAAGGATGCGGCCGAGCTCGTTTGCGAGCTTGTCCGCCTCCTCGCTGGTGAAGGTCTGAAGCGTGATCGGCTCGGTGCCCTTGTTGCCGCAGAGATTGACGTCGTCGGTGGTCAGATCCGTATCATAGTCGTCGGTGATGCTGATGAAGTGATAGTCGGCGAGATCGCGCGATGAGCGGATATTCAACAGGCCGAATTGTCTGGTGATTACGATCTGGCGACCCAGGGCATGGGCCGGTCGATGCGAATCATGCCGCCATCCACTGTCATTGTGCCTGCAATGTCGGGGCTCCTCACAGGTTTTGGCTTGGTTGGGGCGAAGGGCGGATTGGTGCGATGAGGCGCGTCCGACGCCTTGCGACCGGCCCCGCTCCGCCGCGATGCGCCGGTACCGTTCTTCCATTTTCCATTGCGGCAAGATACGACGAGATGTGCTAGGTGAAGGGCGCTTGAACGACTGGAGGATCGGATGACGCGGTTCGTAAGGCCTCTGCTCGCTTCCGTGGCGTTGTGCGGCCTGCTCTCGCCGCCTGCCCATGCGGAGCTCGACGTCGCCAAATTGAAGCAAACCATCGAGACTTCCTTCGAGAGCCAGTATCCGAAGCTCGACGCGCTCTACAAGGACATCCACGCCCATCCCGAGATTGCTTTCCAGGAGGAGAAGACCGCGGCGAAACTGGCCGCCGAGATGCGTGCGATTGGTTTTGAGGTCACCGAGCACGTCGGCAAGACCGGCCTTGTTGCCCTCTACAGGAACGGCGACGGTCCCACCATCATGGTTCGTACCGAGCTCGATGCGCTGCCGATGGAGGAGAAGACCGGCCTGCCCTATGCCAGCCGTGACAAGCAGATCTGGCAGGGCCGCGAGACGTTCGTCGCCCATAGCTGCGGCCATGACATCCACATGGCGAGCTGGGTCGGCACGGCGAAAACCCTGGTCGGCATCAAGGACCAGTGGCACGGTACGCTGATGTTCATTGCGCAGCCCGCCGAGGAAGAGGTCGCGGGCGCAAGAGCGATGATCGCCGATGGCCTGTTCACCCGCTTTCCGAAGCCCGATGCGGGATTTGCCCTGCACGACGGCAGTGGAGCCTACGGCTCCGTGACCTACAGGGTCGGGGTCGGATCGTCGAATGTCGACGGGCTCTTTATCAAATTTGTCGGCCGCGGTGGCCATGGCGCGATACCGCAGGCGACCATCGATCCCGTGATGATGGCATCCCGCTTCGTCGTCGACGTGCAGAGCGTGATCAGCCGCGAGAAGGACCCGACCGAATTCGGCCTTGTTACCATCGGCGCGATCCATGCCGGCACCGCCGGCAACATCATTCCCGACGAGGCCAGGGTGATCGGCACGATCCGCAGCTTCAAGCCGCAGGTGCGCGCGAGGATGCTAGCCGGGATCGAGCGGACGGCGAAGGCGGTGGCGGCGATGGCGGATGCGCCGGCGCCCGAAATCCATCTCGACGAGGGTACCAAGGCGGTGGTGAACGATGCTGCTGTCGTCGGCCAGGCCGAGCGGGTGCTGAAAGCGGCCTTCGGCGACAAGTTCAACGTCAGCCCTGCGAACACGACCAGCGAAGACTATTCGGAATATGTCAACGCCGGCGTGCCTTCGATGTTCTTCAACATCGGCGTTTATGAGCCCGACCGCGTCGCCGCCGCGCGTAACGGCAGCGCTCCGCCACTTCCCGGCAACCACTCGCCGCAATTTGCCCCGGTGCCGAAACCGACCATCCAGACCGGTGTCACCGCGATGACGCTCGCCGTGCTGAGCGCCTTCGATCAAAGGGCCCAGGGGCAGTAGTTTCTCTCAGGGTCTACGGCTTGATGGATTCTCAGATGCGCAATTGCGCGTCGTAGCTCGCCGCGACGCGGCGCCCCGGAATGACGCGAACGTGCTGAGAGTTGATCGAAAAACAAAAAATTCTTCCCGCCTCCCCCAATGGCGCAGTTCCCAGGCGTGCCTATGTCTTTGCGAACGACACCCAGAACGGATACGGGGCGATGGCACAACGGCAACTCAAGCTTGGCGCGTTCATGCGCCCGATCTCTATCCACACCGGCGCCTGGCGCTATCCCGGGGCCTGGCCCGACGCCAATTTCAACTTCGGCCACATCAAGCAGCTGATCCAAAAGCTCGAGGCCGGCAAGTTCGACGCCTTCTTCATGGCCGATCACCTCGCCGTGCTGAACATGCCGATCAACGCGCTCAAGCGCAGCCACACCGTGACCTCGTTCGAGCCGTTCACGCTGCTGTCGGCGCTCTCGGCGGTCACCGACCGCATCGGCCTGATCGCGACGGGCTCGACCACCTTCGACGAGCCTTATCACGTCGCGCGCCGCTTCGCCTCGCTCGACCATCTCAGCGGCGGCCGCGCAGGCTGGAACATCGTCACCACCTCGAACCCGGACGCGGCGCTGAATTTCGGCCTCGACGACCACATGGAGCACGCCGAGCGCTACAAGCGCGCCCGCGAGTTCTACGACGTCGTCACTGGCCTCTGGGATTCCTTCGCCGACGATGCCTTCGTGCGCGACGTCGAGAGCGGCCTGTTCTTCGATCCCGCGAAGATGCACGTGCTCGATCACAAGGGCAGATACTTCAAAGTGCGCGGTCCCCTCAACATCGCCCGCCCCGTGCAGGGCTGGCCGGTGATCGTGCAGGCTGGTGCCTCCGAAGACGGCAAGCAGCTCGCCGCCGAAACGGCTGAAGCCGTGTTCACCGGCGGCGGCAGCCTCGCCGACGGACAGAAGCTGTATGCCGACATCAAGGGCCGTATGGAAAAGGTCGGCCGCGATCCGGAGCACCTCAAGATCCTGCCCGGAGCCTTCGTCGTGGTCGGCGACAGCGTCGATGAAGCCAAGGAAAAGCGCGCGCTCCTCGACAGCCGCGTGCATTACGACAGCGCCATCGCCTCGCTCTCCGTCATCCTCGGCACCGATGCCTCCGGCTTCGATCCTGACGGCCCCCTCCCCGAGATCCCCGAGACCAATGCCAGCAAGAGCGGCCGCCAACGCATGATCGATCTCGCCGCCCGTGAGAAGCTCACCGTGCGTCAGCTCGCCCAGCGCGTCGGCGGCTATGGCGGGCTGTCCTTCGTCGGCACCGCCAAAACGATCGCCGACCAGATGGAGGAATGGCTGGTCGGGCGCGGTTCCGACGGCTTCAACATCATGTTCCCGTTCCTCCCCGCCGGCCTCGACGATTTCGTCGACAAGGTCGTCCCGGAGCTGCAGCGGCGCGGGATTTTCCGCAAAGAGTATGAAGGGGCCACTTTGAGGGAGAATCTGGGCCTGCCGCGGCCGAAAAACCGCTTCTTCGAGGCCTGATCGGGCCGATTTGAGCGGTTTTCCGGGCGTAAAACCTTGACATCAGGCGGTTTCTGGCTAGGTTGCCGGCCAACGCGGGCCGATTGGCCGGCTCGAGATTCCCCAATTCTCTGAGGTTCAGAACATGGCCAAAGCGGTCACCATCAAGGTCAAGCTCGTGTCCTCGGCCGACACCGGCTTCTATTACGTCGCCAAGAAGAATTCGCGCACCATGACCGACAAGCTGGTCAAGAAGAAGTACGATCCGGTCGCGCGCAAGCACGTCGAATTCCGCGAAGCCAAGATCAAGTAAGATCGGCGAAGCGTTGAAGTTTTGCGGGGCCCTTGCGGGCCCCGTTTTCTTTTGGCGGCCCCTGAGGTTTCAGCGGCCCTCGAAGGGCGGCGGTTTGATATCAGGCCCAGCCGCTCCGCTTCGAGCGCTGCGCTGCGTCCGGGGCACGAGAACGAATTGACGTGCTCCACTTTCTCCTGACCGCCATGGCCAATCGATTGGGCAGTGGTCGCCTCAATCTTCGATTGCGCAACCACAAATGTCGATGCGCCGAAACAGGTGGCCAAGCCGCACGTGTCGGAACGGGGAGCAAACACGATGGCGCCGCGTCTGCGCATACAACAACCTGAAGCGCGATGGCGATTGATCCAATCTCATCGTGTCTTGCCCTATCCGGCTAGGGCGGAATGACTTCAGGTTGAATCGATTGCCGCGGCTCGTTCACCTCTCCCGCAAGCGGCCCATCACGAACCAACCAACGCGGCGTCCGCTCGAACCTCGCAAGCTGACGATAGCAAGCGCACGCTCGCCTTACGCCGTCCGCAATACCGGCGGCTGCGACCGCCTGACCAGCGCGAACGCCACCTGCACGATGCCGCCGGCAAGGCCGAGCGCCACGCCGATTCGCCAGGCCATGGTGTAGGAGCCGAGCGCGTCGTAGAGCAGCCCGCCTCCATAGGCACCGAGGAAGCTGCCGATCTGGTGGCTCATGAAGGCGAGGCCCTGGATCATCGCCTGCCAGCGCAAGCCGAACATCTCGGCGACCGCGCCGGCGACCAGCGGGCCGACGCCCATCCACAAGAAGCCCATGATGGCGCCGAACAGCAGCGTCGAGAACGGCGTCGCCGGCAGCATGAAATACCCGGCGAGCGCCAGCGAGCGCAGGATGTAGATGCCGCCAAGCAGCGCCAGCTTGTTCCAGCGCTGGCCCGCCCAGCCGAAGAACAGCGAGCCGAGCACGTTGAAGCCGCCGATCATGCCGAGCGTCTGCGCGCTCAGCATCGGATCGAGGCCGCAGATCGCAAGATAGGACGGCAGATGCGTGGTCAGGAAGACGAGTTGCATGCCGCAGACGAGATAGGCGCAGGTCATCACGACGAAGGACACGTTGCCGAACGCGGTTTTCGCAGCCGTCGCGGCCGTGGCATCGTCGATCTCGTCGGCCGCCGGCTTGGGCAGCGGGATCTGGTCGACGCGCCCGGCGTACCATGCGGCGGGGATCATCAGCACCGACATGATGACGAAACCGGCCAGCCCGATGCGCCAGCCAAAGCCCTCGTTGAGCATCTGCCCGATCGGCGCCGACAGCAGCGCGCCGAGCGAGCCCGCGCCGGAGACGATGCCGAGCACCGTGGAGCGCACCGTCTCGGGGACCGCGCGCGCCGCGACCGACATCGCGATCGCCGCTGCGGTGCAGGCCAGCGACGTCCCGATCAGCACGCCGGCGCCGATCATGATGCTGATCATGCCGTGCGCGGTCGCCATCAGCGCGAGGCCCACGATGTACATCAGCGCGCCCACGATCATGATCGGACGGAAGCCGTAGCGCACCGTCATCGCGCCGGCGAGCGGCTGGAGGAAGCCCCAGGCAAGGTTTTGCACGGCCAGCGCCAGCGTGAAATCCGAGATCGAAATGTGAATGTCATGCGTCAGCGGCTGCATGAAGATGCCGAGCGACTGCCGCAGCCCCATGCTCAGCGTCAGCATGATCGAGGCGCCGATCAGGATCGGCAATGTCGGACGCAGGACCTGCAACAGGGGCATTCTTCTTCTCCCTTTTGGGCGCGGCACGCGTGCCGACGTCTGCTTTTGCCGTTGATTTTGGTTACACAGACCTGTTTACTTAGGCTATGAACGCCGGATGCTGTCAAGCGAACAGGACGCGCGCCACCGCATGGCTCCCCCGCCCAAACCACAGACGATGAAAGAGCGGATCCTCGAGACCGCCGACAAGCTGTTCTATCTGAAAGGCATTCGCGCGATCGGCGTCGACACCATCGCGGCCGAGATCGGCATCTCCAAGCGCACGCTCTACAACCATTTCCCGTCCAAGGACGCCCTGATCGCGGCGTACCTCGAGCGCCGCTTCGTAAGCGCACGCCCTTCCGACAAGCCGCCAGCCGAGCAGATCCTCGCCACCTTCGATTCGCTGGAGCGGCGCTTTGCGGCCAAGGATTTTCGCGGCTGCCCGTTCGTCAACGCGGTCGCCGAGCTCGGCCCCGCCGACCGCGCCGTGAAGAAGATCGCCATCGCCTTCAAGGAAAGCCGCCGCCTCTGGTTTCGCGAGCGGTTGACCGAGCTCGGCGTTCGCGACGCTGAGGCGCTCGCGACGCAGCTCGTGCTGCTGGTCGACGGCTCCATCGCGCAGGACCTCGTGCGTGATGACCCCGCGATGGCAAGGGCCGCGAAGGAAGCTGCGAAGGTGCTGTTGCGGAATGCGGGGGTGGATGTGGGCGGCGATGCGGTGAAGCAGGTGAAGGGGCGCAAGCGCGCGCCACAATGATCACTGCCACCGCCCTATTCGGTGTCATCACCCGCGAAGGCGGGTGATCCAGTATTCCGAGACAGCGAGGCTGGAACCGAGACGCCGCGGCGTACTGGATTCCCCGCCTTTCGCGGGGAATGACAGCGGCGTTTGTGGCACCGCCGCGACCCTACCAATATGCTCCTGTTTTGCCCGACGGGTCAAATGACGCTGCCGCCGACGCAAGCCATCGCGCCACCTGCGTAACCCATTGATCCGGCTCGCGCCGGCTACTGTGCATGGGGTTGTTTTCGCAAACTTTGCGGGCGGCCGCTCACGCCGCGTGCGACACCACGCGATTGCGGCCGTCGTGCTTGGCGCGGTAGAGCGCGGTGTCGGCGCGCTTGAGGACGTCGGCGACCGCCTCGCCCTTCTGCTCCAGCGTGGTCAGGCCGATCGAGATCGTGACCTCGATGCGCTTGGCCCCTTTGTGGATCGCGAACGGCTCGCCCGCGATCGAGCGGCGCAGGCGCTCGGCGACCATGCCGGCGACGTGGAGATCGGTCTCGGGCATCACGATGACGAACTCCTCGCCGCCGTAGCGGCAGGCCAGATCAATGCCGCGGATCGACTTGCGCACGCGCACCGCGAACTCGCGCAGCACGTCGTCGCCGGCATCGTGGCCGTAATTGTCGTTGATCGACTTGAAGTAGTCGATGTCCAGGATCATCAGCGCCAGCGGCTTGCCGCGGGTCGCGGCCTGCTCGGCGAGCGTTGCCAGATGGCTCTCCATGTAGCGGCGATTGTGCAGGCCGGTGAGCGCATCGGTGATCGCCATCTCGATCGAGTTCTGCACGTTGTCGCGCAGATGGTCGGTGTAACGGCGGCGGCGGATCTGGGTGCGGGCGCGCGCCAGGAGCTCGGTCTTGTCGATGGGGCGCAGCAAATAGTCGTTGACGCCGATCTCCAGGCCCCGGAGCAGCCGCGTCGAGTTCTCGGGGTCGGCGATCGCCAGGATCGGCACGTGGCGCGTGCGCTCCAGCGAGCGCGCCTGGCTGCAGAGCCTGAGGCCATCGAAATTGTTGAGGTCGAGCGAGACGATCAGGAGATCGTAATTGCCCTCTGCGGCGTGGAACAGCGCCTCAGTCGGATTCGGCTCGACGTCGATGGTGTGCTCGGCGGCGAGGATCGTCGCCAGCCGCTCGTACGAGGACTCGCGGTCGTCGACCAGGAGGATGCGGCCGCCCTTGCCGGTATCGGCGACGGCGCTGCGCTCGGGCGCCTGCATGCCGATCTCGAGCGACGTGATGGCGCGCATGCGCAGCTCATCCGTCATCATCTTCAGCCGCGTCAGCGAGCGCACGCGCGCGATCAGCACGACATCAGAGACGGGCTTGGTGAGGAAATCGTCGGCGCCCGCTTCCAGCCCGCGATTGCGGTCGGCGGGACTGTCGAGCGCGGTAACCATCACGACCGGGATGTGATGCGTGGCCGGATCGGTCTTGAGGCGGCGGCAAACTTCGAAACCGTCCATGTCCGGCATCATCACGTCGAGCAGGATGATGTCGCATTCGGCGCGGTGGCAGATCGCCAGCGCCTCGGTGCCGTTCGAGGCGGTCATCACGTCGAAATATTCGGCGGAGAGGCGGGCCTCTAACAGCTTGACGTTGGCGGGGACGTCGTCGACGACCAGGATACGCGCGGACACTGTGAACTCACTTCCTATCCGATGAAACGCCGGACCGTCTCAATGAATTTCCCGACCGAGATCGGTTTGGATAAATAAGCTTCGCAGCCGCCCTCGCGGATGCGCTCTTCGTCGCCCTTCATCGCGAAGGCCGTGACCGCGACGACGGGAATGGTACGCAGCTCCGGATCGTCCTTGATCCAGCGCGTCACCTCGAGCCCGGAGACCTGCGGCAATTGGATATCCATCAGCACGAGGTCGGGCCGCATCTTGCGAACGAGGTCGAGCGCCTCGTAGCCGTTGCTGGTGCCTGTGGTCTGGTAGCCGTGCGCCTCCAACAGGTCGCGGAAGAGCTTCATGTTGAGCTCGTTGTCTTCCACGATCAGGACGGTCTTAGCCATCCCGCCCTCCTGATTGGTCCGAAGGACCGGTACATGTGACGCCTCAGACGCCGCTTCCCGGCGTTTCGAAAACTGGATTCAAACTAGCCTCAGATTCGCTTGAGTTTCGTTAAACCCGAGGGCCGACTTTCTGCAGTGTGGTTTCCAGTTGCTTGTCTGGGGCCGGAAGACTTGAGGACGAGACTCGGGCATGATGATTCCAAATTAGAGACCGAAAGTTAACGGAAAGGCAAACCGTCCCCGTGAAAAAGCCTGTTCACAACCCCCGCGAAGTCGCTGAAATCGTTGCGATTCAGGCCCTGTCCTTCATCGCCGGCGAGCCCGAGCGGCTGGGCCTGTTCCTGGCCGAGACGGGGGTCGGTCCGGAGACCCTCCGCAATGCCGCCGCGGACCCGAACTTCCTGCTCAGCGTGCTCGATTTCGTGCTGCGCGACGATGCCACGGTGAAGGCCTTTGCCAGCTCCGCGGAACTGCATCCGACCAACGTCGCCGCAGCGCGGCAGGTCCTCGGCGACGCGCTCGGCGACCCCTCCTGGGAGCGCGACGTGCCGTGAGCGACCCAGAGGCGGCCGGGCCCCGCTGCTTCTGCCGGGATTGTCTGGCCGACCTGGATATGGGGGTGCGACGCTGTTCCGCCTGCGGATCCCCTCGCCTCGTCCGCCACCGCGCACTGGCAGGCCTGAGCATCGCCCATATCGACTGCGACGCCTTCTACGCAGCGGTCGAGAAGCGCGACAACCCTGAAATCGCCGACAAGCCCGTCATCATCGGCGGGGGGAAACGCGGCGTGGTATCGGCCGCCTGCTACATCGCGCGCACCTATGGCGTGCGCTCGGCCATGCCGATGTTCAGGGCGTTGGAGGCCTGCCCGCATGCGACCGTGATCCGCCCGGATATGGCGAAATATGTCCGGGTCGGCCGCGCGGTGCGGCAGGCCATGCAGGCGCTGACGCCTCTGGTCGAGCCGCTCTCGATCGATGAGGCCTTCCTCGATCTCTCCGGCACTGAACGGGTGCACGGCATGATCCCGGCAAAGGTGCTGGCTCGCTTTGCCGGCGACGTCGAGCGCGACATCGGCATCACCGTCTCGGTCGGCCTGTCCTGCAACAAGTTCCTGGCCAAGATCGCCTCCGATCTCGACAAGCCCCGTGGCTTTGCCGCGCTCGATCGGGAGGAAGCGCGTTCGATGCTGGCGGAAAAGCCGGTCGGCTTCATCTTCGGCGTCGGCCCCGCCACGCAGGAACGCCTCGTGCAGCGCAGCTTCCGCGTCATCGCCGACCTGCAGAAGGCCGACGAGATCGAGATGATGCGGCAGTTTCCGAGCGACGGCCGCAGGCTGTGGCGGCTCGCGCGCGGCATCGACGACCGTCGCGTCGAGCCTGATCGCGGCGCCAAGACCATTTCCAGCGAGACCACCTTCGAGACCGACATCCGCGATTTCGCAACGCTGGAGAAGATCTTGTGGCGGCTGTGCGAGAAAACGTCGTCGCGGCTCAAGAACAGCGAGCTTGCCGGCTCGACCGTCACGCTGAAGCTGAAGACCGCCGATTTTCGCCAGCGCACCCGCTCGCAGTCGATCGCAGCGCCGACGCAGCTTGCCGCAAAGATCTTCTCGATCTGCCGCGAGATGCTGGCGAAAGAGATCGACGGCACCGCCTTCCGCCTGATGGGCGCCGGCGTCAGCGCGCTGCGCGAGGGATCAACGAGCGACGACACCGACATGCTCGACCGCCGCGCCGCTCACGCCGAACGTGCGGTCGACAGCCTGCGCAAGAAGTTCGGCAGCACCGCGGTGATCCGCGGCATTGCGTATGAAGGGCCGGAGAAGGCGCAGGAGTGATCTAGTCTGCTTTAGTCAGTCGCGTTCGAAGATCCGTGCACCCGGATAGGCGCGCCGGGCATACTGAACGACCAACTGTCGATCCTGGGTTTCCAGGAACGGCGTTCGGATCTGACAAGACCCGACGATGAGGTGCCACAAGCCGTTGAGCTTCCGAATGACGACGTTCATTTGAGCCTCTTCGCAGTGACCCGAGCGGACTCGAATTGTAAGAATCTGCCGCCGTCGCTCAATTGTACCAGCGTAAGGTCAGCGCATGAGAAGGATTAGAGGAGATATACAAAGGTATGTTGCTTGTGACTTCTACAGCCCCTGGCGCAGATAGCTTCGCAGGCGCTCAAACGATCTCGGGACTGGCACCGTGACAGGCGAACGCGATCTCGACGCACTGCTGACTAGCATGAAGCCGGAGATCCTGGACGGCATCTTCGTGTTTTGCACGCTTGCACCGGGTGCGAGCATTCCAGCCACCATTCACCCGATGCTGACGTTCCGGGAGCGCGAAGGAACAACGCTGGTGATCCTGCACGAGGAGGCCGAACGCGCCGGACTACGCCATGAATTTCCATCGCGCCTGATCACCTTGTCAGTTCACTCCGCGCTCGATGCGGTGGGCTTCCTGGCTGCAATCACGACGCGTCTGGCCGAAGCCGGCATCAGCGTGAACGCCGTGTCGGCCTTTCATCACGATCTCTCTTCGTGCCTGCCGACCTGGCCGATAAAGCGATGGTGCTGCTACGAGAGATGTCAGAAGCGAAGCATTCGTAGCCCGGATTACGCTGGCAGCGCAATCCGGGCTACGGAGTCAATCCGCGACGGCCACCGCCTCGATCTCGATCAGCCACTCCGGTGCAGCGAGCGCGGAGACGCCAACGAGCGTCGATGCCGGCGGCTCCATGCCTTCGAAGAAGGCGGAGCGAGCCTTGCCGATGACTGGACGCAACTCCGGCTTGTAGTTCACCACGAAAGTCGTGATCTTGACGATATTCGCATAGCTCGCGCCGGCCGCCTTCAACGCGAGGCCGAGATTCTGCATCACCTGCGTCGTCTGCGCCGCGATATCGCCCTCGCCGACGATCCGCCCCTCCTCGTCCACAGACACCTGGCCGGAGATGTAGATCGTGCGCGCACCCGTGGCAGTGACGACGTGGGAATAAGCGGGATTGTGATGCAGTCCGCTGGGGCGGAGATGGTCGAGCTTGGGCATCGGGTTGCCTCCCTGAGTTCCGTGGTTGTCGAGCGTAGCTGGGGAGTAAGCGGAGAGCCAGCCCCGTCATTGCGAGGAGCGAAGCGAGGAAGCACCCCAAAATCTTCCCGCGGACGGACTCTGGATTGCTTCGCGGAGCCTGTCATCGGGCCGCGCTTCGCGCGGACCCGTTGGATTGACGGAAGAGAGACTGCCCCTCAATTACAGGGCTTGCTGTCCTTCACGTCGAACTTGCCCATCGCGCCGGAGATGACGAAATCGTTGTAATCGAGCACGAGCTGGCGCGAGACGCCGTTCTCGTAGAGCTCGAACGACATCGCGTAGACCGGGGTCTGCTCGCCCTCCTTCTGCTGGGCGTCGCGGTCGAAATAGCTGACGGTGACAGGCCAACGCTTCAGCGACTTCATATGCTCGTCCGAGATCGACGGATCGGACGGCGTGGCGCGGTCGGCGGGGATCGGCTGGCCGATCACGGTCAGCGTGTTGTAGACCTTCTGGCCGTCGTCGGAGCCGTCATAGACGGAGAGCTCGAGCAGCGACTTGCCCTCCTTGGCTGCGGCGATGATGCGCTGGATCTGCTCGGTCGGGAATACGATCTTGCCGTCGAGGGTGAAGGTCTTCGGTGCCGGCAGCTTCAGCTTCACATTGATATGGTCGCCGTCGCGCTCGGCCGAGCCGTCGACGCGGCCGGCATCCGCCTCGTTCATGCGCGTTTCGATCTTGAAGCGGTAGCTCTTTCCCGCGGCGTCCTCCCAGGAATTGGAGCGGAGGTCGCTGAGCGTGACCTTGCCCTCGCCGCTGTCGAGCTCGGAGACCTGACGGAACTCGGAGGTGTAGCCCTCGCAGGCGCTGCCCGTGAAGTTGTAAAGAATCCGGCCGCGTGCGCTGTTGACCGAATTGGAGCGCGATTTGACGAGGCTGAGGTCATAGAGCGCCTGGTGCGCGAGAAACGGACCGTTGGCGGCCAGAGCCCCGCCACCAAGGCCGACACTGGCCGCGGCGAGCGCCATCACACCGAGCGAAGTCCGGAAAAGGTGCACCATGTCTGTTCCCTGAGGAAAGCGCAGATTCGACATTTTAATGACCGTTCCATTGCGTCGCAACTGAGGCCATTTCACGTAAAGTTGCGGCACTCGCGCTGAACCTGCTGCTCCGCCTCAACAAAACGCAGCCCCGGTCTGGTTGGGTTGCTTGCATGTGGCGGCACGATGGGCGAAACAGGTCGCGCCCGGCGTTCTAACGGACGCGCCGGGGGCAATGATTTTTGGACAACGAGGTCGGACATGGTGGGCACGGTCGAGCAGAAACTGGCGGAACAGGGCATCAGGCTACATGAGGCTCCCACCCCCGTCGCCAACTACGTCCCGTTCGTGCGCACCGGCAACTTGCTGTTCGTCTCCGGCCAGGTCTGCTTCGACCCCGCCGGCAAGCTGATCGCCAAGGGCAAGCTCGGCGCGGGCGTCTCCATCGAAGACGGTGCGGCCGCCGCGCGCGGCTGCGCCGTCAACCTGCTGGCCCAGGTCAAGGCAGCGCTCGGCGATCTCGACAAGGTCGTGCGCGTGGTGCGCCTCGGCGGCTTCATCAACTCGGCGCCGGACTTCCTGGACGGGCCGAAGGTGCTCAACGGCGCCTCCGACCTGATGGTTGCCGCCTTCGGCGACAAGGGCCGCCATGCCCGGACCACCGTCGGGGTCGCCTCGCTGCCTGCGGATGCGGCGGTCGAGGTCGAAGGCGTGTTCGAGGTCGCCTGACGCGCATGCGCGCTCCCGATTGGCTGACAGCCCGGCCGGTCGCCCATCGCGGCCTGCATGACATTTCGCGCGGCATCGTCGAGAACATGCCGGGCGCGGTGCAGGCTGCGATCACAGGCAATTTCTCGGTCGAGGTCGACATCCAGCTCTCCGCCGACGGCGAGGCCATGGTGCATCACGACCATGCGCTCGGCCGCCTCACGGAGGCCACCGGCGAGGTCATCTCGAAAACCGCCGCGGAGCTGAAAGCCCTCAAATTCAAGGACACGGACGAGCGAATGATGTCGCTGTCCGACCTCTGCGCCCTCGTCGCCGGCCGCGTGCCGCTGGTGATCGAGGTGAAGAGCCACTTTGGCGGTGACCGCAAGTTGGTGAAGCGAATGGCGGAGGTGCTGGCGTCCTATGATGGCCCGGCGGTCGGCATGTCCTTCGATCCCGACCAGGTGCTCGCGCTGCGCGAGCTGTTGCCCGACCGCCCGCGCGGCATCGTCGCGCAGCGGACCTATGAGGACGAGTACTGGGCCAAGCTCACGCAGAAGCAGCGCGACAGCATGCTCTACCTGCGGCACGGCTTGCAGACCCAGCCGCACTTCGTCGCCTTCAAGGTCGACCACCTCCCGGCCCCCGCCCCCTGGATCGCCCGCAACGTCTTCGGCTGCGCCCTGCTCGGCTGGACCGTGCGCACGCCAGAGCAGCGGACCCGGGTTGGGCGCTATGCGGACCAGATGATCTTCGAGGGGTTCGTGCCATAGGGCGCCCCTCCCTCCTCGTCATTGTGAGGAGCACTTGCGACGAAGATTCCATGGGGAGTGGATAGCGACCAGGTCTGAGGCCAGACTGAGGGTTGCTGAATCCATTCAACCTGGAGACGACGATGTTGCTCGATCATCCTTCCGACGGACTGGCCGCTATCCGCACGCAGTTTGGCGCAATTTTTGTGTCATTGGAACTGAGCCGTTCGACATGGCTGGTCACTTCGCTGTCGCCCTGCAAGGGCGAGAAGATGTCCAAACGCAGCATGAAGGCCGGCGACCTTTCGGAACTGTTGAAGCTGTTTGCGGAGCTGAAGCGCAAGGCGCAGGCGCGAACGGGTGAGAGCTATCCGCTCATCACGATCCAGGAGGCGGGGCTGGACGGGTTCTGGCTTCACCGCGCCCTGCAGCAGGAAGGCATCGAGAGCCACGTAGTCGATCCGGCCTCGATTGCGACGCCGCGCCGGCGCCGGCGGGCCAAGACGGACCGGCTGGATGGCGAGACGCTGTTGCGGACGCTGCTGGCCTACAAGCGCGGCGAGGTACGGGTCTGCGCCATGGTCGTTGCGCCCTCTCCGGCAGAGGAGGACCGCCGTAGGCTGTGCCGCGAGCGAGAGACCTTGATCGCGGAGCGGATCGAGCATGTGAACCGGATCAAGGGTCTTCTGTTCGCGCAAGGGATCTTCGACTACGCGCCGCTGCGGCGAGACCGGCGGAAGCGGCTGGAGGCCTTGCGGACGGGCGACGGGCGCGCCTTGCTGGCGCATCTGAAGGCGCAGATCAGCCGCGAACTCGACCGGCTCGAACTGCTGCTCGACCAGATCACGGCGGTGGAGCGCGAGCAGGATGCGTTGCTGGCCGCGAGCAAGGCGGCGGGGGAGAAGACCGTATCGAACCCGGTGGCAATGCTGCTCGAACTGAAGAGCCTGGGCCCGAACTTCACGGCCGTTCTCTGGTCGGAGGCCTTTTACCGGCAGTTCGCCAACCGCCGCCAGATTGCATCCTATGCCGGCCTTGCAGCCACGCCATGGCGCAGTGGCGGCATCGAGCGCGAGCAAGGCGTGTCGAAGGCTGGCAATCCGCGCCTGAGAACCACGATGATCCAGCTCGCCTGGCTCTGGGTACGCCACCAGCCTCAATCGGCTTTGACCCAGTGGTTCAAGGTGCACAGCCAACGCGGCCGCAAGCGCGCGATCGTGGCGCTCGCGCGCAAGCTGCTCGTGGCCCTCTGGAAGTACGTGACCGCGGGCGTGGTGATCGAGGGAGCCGAGATAAAGGCCGCCGCCTGACACCACGCTCCTCAGCCTCAAAGCCAATCCGCCGAGATTGATCAGCCTCGGCCGATCCGGGTGGACGAACCGATGGATTGCATGGCTTCAAACGCCGTAACGAAGAATGGTCTCGTCCTCTCGAGCCTGCCCGCCGCAAGCGGAATGTTGGTGCAGCCGCCGCCGCGCGGCGACCGAATGTGAGTTTGATCTGGCAAGCAAACCAGATTGCAAAAACCGGCTCGACCCTTGGATCGCCTGACGAAAAGGAGTTATCCGCCCGCTGCCCCGACTGCCAAAGCCTGATGGCGTGCTCGCTCGAGTCAAGGCCAAGTCGCTTCGCGACGGCCCTACGGGCCGACCTTGACTCGATCTGCGCTCGCCATCCTACGTGCTCCACGGTCGGGACGAAGAGCTGGCCTGCAATCGAACAAAGAGCTGAACAAACCGCCTTGACACACCAAATCCCCATGTGAGCAATCCAGGATCCCTTCGCGGAAACAGTCTGGATTTGCTTCGCGGAGCCTGTCATCGGGCGCTTCGCGCGGACCCGTTGGCTCGCAATGACGGCGGTGGCGACCGCCCGACCTGTGTTCCCGCCCCTTGAAGTCGCTGCTGCAATGCACGATCTTGGGCGCAATGGCATCATCCGAAATTACGCTCGAGGCCGTACCGTCCATTGGCGACATCTCGCCCGAGGATTGGGACGCCTGCGCCAACCCCGGCAAGACCTTTAACGAGAAGGCTTGCAACGGTCATGGCGCGGGAACCTCATCCGCTCCTCCAGGCGATTCTCTCGGGCTCTCAAGACCCGCCTATAACCCGTTCGTCTCGCACGCGTTTCTTTCCGCGGCCGAGAAATCGGGTTCGGCAACGATCCGCACCGGCTGGGGGCCGCGCCACCTCGTGGCCAAGCTCGACGGCCGCGTCGCCGGCGTTGTGCCCTGCTATTTGAAATCGCACTCGCAAGGCGAATACGTCTTCGACCGCGGCTGGGCGGATGCCTATGAGCGCGCCGGCGGACGCTATTATCCGAAGCTTCAGGTCTCAGTTCCCTTCACCCCGGCAACGGGACCGCGGCTGCTGGTTCGCGACGGTGTCGACCGCGAGCGCATCACAGACGCGCTGGCGAGCGGGCTGGTGGCGCTGTGCGGCGTCAGCAAAGCCTCATCCGTGCATGTTACCTTCGCGCGCGAGGACGAATGGAAGCTGCTCGCCGAGCACGGCTTCCTCCAGCGCACCGACCAGCAGTTCCACTGGCACAACGAGGGTTTTACGAGCTTCGACGATTTCCTGGCGACGCTGAACTCCCGCCACCGCAAGTCGATCAAGCGCGAGCGGCGCGATGCGCTGGCCGCCGGCATCACGATCCACTGGCTCACGGGAAAAGACATCACCGAGGATGCGTGGGACGCCTTCTTCGAATTCTACATGGAGACCGGCTCGCGTAAATGGGGCCGCCCCTATCTCACGCGCGAGTTCTTCTCGCTGATCGGCGAAACCATGAGCGAGGATGTGCTGCTGGTGATGGCCCGCCGCAACAATCGCTGGATCGCGGGCGCCATCAACTTCATCGGCTCGGACACGCTGTTCGGCCGCAACTGGGGCGCGGTCGAGCATCATCCGTTCTTGCATTTCGAGGTCTGCTATTATCAGGCGATCGACTTCGCAATCAGACACGGCCTGAAGCATGTTGAGGCCGGCGCGCAGGGCGAGCACAAGATCGCGCGCGGCTACCTGCCGCGCACCACCCATTCCGCCCATTTCATCGCCGATCCCGGACTGCGCCGCGCCATCGATGATTACCTCAAGCGCGAGCGCGCCTATGTCGCGGAGGCCGGGCGTGAGCTCGCCGAGCTCGGTCCGTTCCGCAAAGGCGGCGACGAGGCGCCTTGACGCCTCGCCGCTGCTGGTGACAGTAAGCGCAAAATCTCGAGGAGCCGCCGAGGAGCCATCATGACCGCCTACGACGCCAACAACATCTTCGCAAAGATCCTGCGCGGCGAACTGCCCTGCTACAAGGTGTACGAGGACGAGCACGTCTTCGCCTTCCTCGACATCATGCCGCGCGTACCCGGTCACACGCTGGTGATCCCGAAGGTCGCTGCCCGCAACATCCTCGACATCAAACCGGACGACTACGCCCATGTCGCCCGCGGTGCGCACAGGATCGCCGCCGCGGCGATGAAGGCGTTCGAGGCCGACGGCATCACCGTGCAGCAGTTCAACGAGCCTGCCGGCGGACAGGTGGTGTTTCATCTCCACATGCACGTGATGCCGCGCCACGACGGCGTCGCCATGCTGCCGCCGGCGAGCCGCAAGGAAGACGACAAGGTGCTGCGAGAGCACGCGGCGAAGCTGACCGCGGCGCTGAAGGCGGGGTAGGCGGCGCCGCATCCATCGTCATTGCGAGCCAACGGGTCCGCGCCAAGCGCGGCCCGATGACAGGCCCCGTGAAGCAATCCAGAATCCCTCCACGGAGGCAGTCTGGATTGCTTCGTCGCAAGAGCTCCTCGCAATGACGGGATTAGAGCGGAGCGCTCCTCACTCGGTCTCGAAATCGCCCTTCTGCGGCGCAGCCAGCGGCGTGAACTCGCAACGATCCGGCTTGATATCGATCAGCGGCGTATTGTCGATACAGTCGAGCCCGCGCACCAGGATCGCGTTGCCCTCGATACCGACCAGCTTCACGATCGAGGTGCCGATCGGATTGGGCCGCACCGGCGAGCGCAGCGAGAACGTGCCGCGCGTTTTCTCGTTGTTCTTCGGGCTCTGCAGGATGATGTCCCGGCGCGACTTGTCGAGCCAATAGAGCACTTCGAGATTGCTGTAGAAATCGACGCCCTTGATGGCCGGCACGAACGGCTCGAAGATCGCGAGGCGGCATATCGGGCCGTCCTGACGCCCCTGCCGCGGCGTCTCCAGCCGCGATGTCCAGGGCGTGCGGATACGGCCGATGAAGACGAGTCCGGCATCTTGCGTCGGCGGCAGCTCGATAGCGACCTCGCCCTCGCGGAGCTCCTGTTCGCGAACCATATGTCCATCCCTACTGTTCGCCGGCGGTTTTAGCCCAACCACCACTTGCCGGCCAGCATGAAGACTTCGCCCGTGACCACACCCGCAAAGATCGAACGGCGCGTCAGCAGGAAGACGACGAGCCCGGCGCCGACCGCACCATAGCGCAGGATATCGGGTACGCTCGCAAGCGCCCCGGGCGGCTCGACCACGATCTGTGCGATGACGCCGGCCAGGATCGCGGTGGCGACCGCCCTCACCCAGACCAATAGCTCGGAGCCCTCGTCGATGCCGCCGCCGAACCACAGGCCCAGCATGCGCCAGATCTGGTTGGGAACGACGCCGGCGACGAACAGCACGGCGAGCGCGTGCCAGTCCCCGATCGCTTGCGCAAGACTCACGCGCGCACCTCCCGCCACCAATGCACACCATAGGCGATCGTGCCCGCCACCGTGCCGCTCACGAGGATGTCGAGACCCGAGTTCATCTTCGCCGCCAGCGGATAAAGCAGTATCCCGAGTGTCAGCGCCACGACATCAGCAACCTCGCGGCTGTTGCGTGCGGTCGAGAACAGGAACGAAAGCGGTGTGAGCAGCAGGATCGCCGCACCAAGCGTCTGCGTCAGGTTGGCGGCGAGGAAATAGCCGACCGTATTGGCGGTGAGGCACACCGAGACCAGGCCGCAGCCGAGCCCGTGGACGAAGGCGATCCGCCGCTCGCGCGGCACCTGCGGCAGGAAGCGATGACACTCGACCCACAGCGTCACCGCGGTGAGGTGCGCGGCGAAGATCAGCTCGCGCCGTTTCGTCTTCGGCGTGCGCATCAGCGGCAGCACCGAGACCACCATCGGAAACAGGCGGATGGCGCTGACGGTCACCGCGATCGCCGACTGGACGATGGTGGCGCCCGAGCCGAGCGTGGTGATCAAGATGATCTGCGCCGGCCCCGCCCAGACGAACAGCGTCGAGCAGAGCGCCCAGATCAGGCTGAAATGGGTGTCATGAGCCAGCGCGCCGATGCCGAGATAGGTCACGAACAGGACGACGGTGAGGATCGTCTGCGTGATCGAGCGCAATCCCCACGCAAAGGCGCGCCACGGGCTTTGCCATTGAGGGGAATCGAGCGGAGGAAGCGCCACGGGAGTTTTGGCCGGGTGAGGAATCGTGCCCGCATAACGGGCAGTACGGCGGTCTGCGTCAAGGAAGTCCGCGGCGGGGCTGGCATGCGTGAAACACCCACCGCGGTCATTCCGGGGCGCGCCTTGGCGCGAACCCGGAATCCATTGCGCCACAGAGATCGCTGCACGATGGATTCCGAAGCTCTTCGTCGCGCGCCGGAATGACGGGAGTGCCTACCCCCTCACACCCCTATTCCTCAGAACGAAGCAGGCGCCACCCGCCTTGCGGATGCGGTTGCACAGATCATCCGCCTCGGCCCGGGTATCCGCACCAATGCGCACCTGGTAGAACGCACGCGTGCCGCGGCTGCGCATCACCGAGCTCAGCAGGCTCGGATCACGCTCGCCGATCACGGCGCTCAGTTTCGTGACGGCCCGGGAATACATCGCCAACGCCTTGTTGCGGTCGAAGCCGGCCGCGAGCTGCACCCCCCAGACCTTTGCGGCGGCAAGCTCCACATGCTGCTCGAGCTCGGCGACGAACGGGTTGGGAGCACGCTTGAGCAACGCCATCAGATCACGGCAGCTCGTCGGCGGCGAACTCGGCGGTCCCTTGCCGGTGCTGCCCGCCTTGGCCCAGGCATCGACGCTGGTGCCGGTGATTGCGTAAACGTAGTTGCGGGTTTGCTCCGGCATTCCGCCGGTGCCATCGAGCCATTCCTGCACCCGGCGCGGCCCCGCATTGTAGGCAGCGGCCGCCAGGCCGAGATTGCCGAACTGGTTGCGCAGCTCGTTCAGAAACTCCGCCGATTTCGGCAACGCCTGCACCGGATTGAAGGGATCGAGCAGTCCGCGCTCGCTCGCGGTGCCCGGCATGAACTGCGCGATCCCCTGCGCGTGCTCGCCGCTGCGCGTCATGGGCCCGACCGCATCGGCGTGGAAGCGGCTTTCCTGCCAGATCACGCGGGCGAAGAACTCCAGCGGCAGGTCGTTGTCGCGTGCCGCCGCCTCCACGATCAAGCAGATCGACTCCCGCGTGTCACTCTCGCGGGCGTCATTCGGCTTTTCCACCGGCTTCGCTGGTCCCTCGGCCTTCGCAGGTACGTCGGGAGGCGACGTCTCCTCTGCGAGCGCCGGCGACAGCACGAGGGCCAGGCACAAGACAGCGATAACCCGAGCTATTCGCATGGCATCGTCGCAATCGGATAAATCGGACCTTGACTTGGAACCCCAGCCAACTAGCAACATACGGCAGTATCAACGCAGGTCCCGCCTGATGGTGACAATCTTTTTTGATCTCGACGGAACGCTGACCGACCCTAAGCCCGGGATCACTCGCTCGATCCAGTATGCGTTGGAGCGGCTCGGGGTTTCGGTGCCGAGCGAGGACGAACTGACCTGGTGCATCGGCCCTCCGCTGCTTGCGAGCCTGAGAAAACTCACCGGAACCGATGAGCTCGCCGACCGCGCGCTCCTGCTCTATCGCGAGCGCTTCAGCGATATCGGCCTGTTCGAGAACGAGGCTTACAGCGGAATTGCGGACACATTGTCATCGCTCGCAGCGACACGTCAGCGCATGTTCGTCGCGACCAGCAAGCCCGCCGTCTACGCCACGCGCATCGTCGATCATTTCGGACTGAAACCGTATTTCGAGCGCGTGTTCGGCTCCGAGCTCGACGGCACGCGCGTCGACAAGCGCGACCTGCTCCGCTATGCGCTGGACGAGACGAAGGTCGATGCGAACAACGCGATCATGATCGGCGACCGCAGCCATGACGTGGTCGGCGCCCGCACCAACGGCATGACCGCCATCGGCGTGCTCTACGGCTATGGCAGCGAGGCCGAGCTGCGGGATGCCGGCGCGCACCACATCTGCGCGGCGCATCCGGACTTGCTCGGTCATTGCATAACCTAGTCGATCAGGCGCCGGCGGTGTTCACGGCCGCCAGCATCCCCGTCTTTGGGTGACAGTTCAGATATTCGAAGAATTGTTCGTCGGCGGCGGCTGCCACTGTCACCTCGTGATAGAGCCGCAGCTTGGCTGACGCCCCGAGCAGCTGCGGCATTGAGATCTCGTTCCAGTCAGCTATCACCACGAGCCTTCGCTTCGAGCGAAGGCAATGCTCGCCAATTCCAGATTGTCTTGCCTGGCGGCCTGGATCAGGCTGGCGCACATGAGGACTCACCACACCATAGGCGGATCGGAGCTGTTGCTGGGTGTGATCGCACTCCGGCTCGCGGTGCTGGTCCTGGTGGGCTGGAGCCTGACGCTCCTGCCGCGGCAAACGCGTGACAGCGAACCAGCGTGCTTCCCTGGGCCCGCAACAAGGCTCGAAGCTCAATCCTTGGTGAAGACACCCGGCTCGCACGTTGCCAATGCAGCATTCGACGACATGCGCCTGCACGATTAGGCCGCTCTCAGGCAAGGCCGCTATGTGCGCACGTGATAGGACGCGGCGCCTGCTTGCGGTATCCTTTGGCACCGAGCCGCAGTGATCAATCAGCGGCCAGCCAAGGAGCCAATCGATGGAATACCGACGCTTGGGCCGGTCGGGCCTCATGGTGCCCGCGTTGAGTCTCGGCACCGGCACCTTCGGTGGCGTCGGCCGCCTCGCTGCTTGGGGCACGACGGACGCGACCGAAGCGCGGCGCCTTCTGGACATCTGTCTCGAGGCCGGCGTATCGATGTTCGACACAGCGAATGTCTATTCGCTCGGCGAGTCCGAGCGGGTGCTCGGCGAAGCCATCAAGGGTCGCCGCGACAAGGTCCTGATCTCGACCAAGGCGTCGTTCCGCTTCGGTGACGGCCCTAACGACATCGGCTCGTCGCGCCAGCACCTGCTCGCCGCCATCGACGGTTCGCTGAGCCGGCTCGGCACCGACCATATCGACCTGTTCCAGCTCCATGGCTTCGACGCCTTCACCCCGCCCGAAGAGGTGCTCGCCACCCTCGACGTGCTCGTGCGCGCCGGCAAGATCCGCTATGTCGGCGTCTCGAATTTCTCGGGCTGGCACCTGATGAAGTCGCTCGGCGTTGCCGACAAGCACGGCTTCCCGCGCTACGTCGCCAACCAGACCTACTATTCACTGATCGGACGCGACTACGAATGGGAGCTGATGCCGCTCGGCCTCGACCAGGGCCTCGGCGCGGTGGTCTGGTCGCCGCTTGGATGGGGACGCCTCACCGGCAAGATCCGGCGTGGTCAGCCGAAGCCGCAGGTCAGCCGGCTGCCCAAGACCGCCGAGTTTGGCCCGCCCGTGCCGGACGAGCACGTCTACCGTGTCGTCGATGCAATCGACGAGATCGCCAAGGAGACGGGCAAGAGCGTCTCGCAGATCGCGCTCAACTGGCTACTCCAGCGCCCCACAGTCTCGACGCTGATCATCGGCGCGCGCAACGAAACCCAGCTGCGCGAAAATCTCGGCGCGGTCGGCTGGTCCTTGACCAAGGACCAGGTCGCAAAGCTCGATGCCGCCAGCCAGGTGACGCTGCCCTATCCCTATTGGCACCAGCGCACGACCTTCATCGACCGTAATCCGCCGGCGGTGTAGGACACTTGAGCTGCATCAAGCCCGCTTGCGTCGGCCGTGGCACCCTGCGGCCCTCGCTTGGCTGCCGATGCGCCGATTTGCCATGAAGGCCCTGTTCATGGTGCTTAATCTCAACCGCACCGAATTGACGCGGATCGACCGCGATCGCACCATCCTGGTCTTCTCGACGGCGGTGACACTCGGGCTCATTGCCCTCTATGTCTGGGGCAAGGCGACCGCGCGCTGGTAATTGCGGCTCCGGAACTATCGCGGTCCTGCCCTGTTGGCGCAATACTCGGCCACCTGGCAGAGTTCGATTCGCGAAACCAGACGCCGCTCACAATGTCGACAGTCACCATCGAGCAGGCGGATGGCCTGCCGCTGCCGCAGCGTCGATGGGCCATCCTCACCATTGCGCTCGGCATCACCATGTCCGTGATCGATGGCGCCATCGCCAATGTGGCGCTGCCGACGATCGCGGCCGACCTCGATGCCAGCCCTGCCTTCTCGATCTGGATCGTCAACGGCTATCAGCTCGCGATCACCATCTCGCTGCTGCCGCTGGCCTCGCTCGGCGAGATCGTCGGCTATCGGCGTGTCTATCTGGCGGGACTTGCGCTGTTCACCGTTGCCTCCGCACTTTGCGCCATCGCGCACTCGCTGCCGCTGCTGACCGTCGCGCGCGTCATACAGGGTTTTGGCGCGGCCGGCATCATGAGCGTCAACACCGCGCTGGTGCGCTTCACCTATCCGCATGCGCTGCTTGGGCGTGGCATCGCGCGCAACGCGCTCGTCGTGGCGGTCTCGGCCGCGATCGGGCCGACCTTGGCCTCGGGTATCCTGGCAGTGGGAAGCTGGCCTTGGCTGTTCGCGATCAACGTGCCGATCGGTGCAGTTGCAGTTGCGCTCGGCGCCCGCTGCCTGCCGCACACGCGCCTGGCGGCGCATTCATTCGACTGGCAGAGCGCGGGCCTGAGCGCCGTCACCTTCGGCGTCGGCATTTTCGCCGTCGACAGCGTCGGCCATGGCGAGCCGCTCCTCACCTGCATGATCGAATTCGCCGTCGCCGCGATCGCGGGCGCTGCCCTGATCTGGCGCGAGACGCATATGGCTGTGCCGCTGCTGCCGATCGATCTCCTGCGCATCCCGATCTTCGCCCTGTCGATCGCGACCTCGGTCGCCTCGTTCTGCGCCCAGATGCTCGCCTTCGTCGCGATCCCGTTCTACCTCCAAAGTCGGTTCGGCTATTCAGCCGTGCATATGGGCCTTCTGATCACGCCCTGGCCGATCACGGTGACGTTCGCCGCCCCGCTCGCCGGGCGCCTCGTCGAGCATTATCCGGCCGGCTTGCTCGGCGGCATTGGCCTTTTGCTGTTCGCAGGCGGGCTCGCCTCGCTGGCGATGCTGCCGGCCGAGCCCAGCGCCGTCGATGTCGTCTGGCGCATGGCCCTCGCCGGCTTTGGCTTCGGCCTGTTCCAGACGCCGAACAACCGCACCATGATCGCCGCCGCCCCGCGTCAGCGCTCCGGCGGCGCCAGCGGCATGCTCGGCACCGCCCGCCTGCTCGGCCAAACCACCGGCGCGGCGCTGGTCGCACTGTTGCTCGGCCGCTACCCGCAGGAGGGCACCAGGATCGCGCTGCTCGCCGGCGTCGGTTTTGCCCTGTGCGGCGCGCTGCTCAGCATGCTGCGCTTGTCACCCGCGGGCGCGCGCGGCGCCGAGCATGT
The DNA here is from genome assembly GCF_900324035.1 of Bradyrhizobium vignae. Lineage (NCBI taxonomy): Bacteria > Pseudomonadati > Pseudomonadota > Alphaproteobacteria > Hyphomicrobiales > Nitrobacteraceae > Bradyrhizobium > Bradyrhizobium vignae. Next base: position 3,604,431 of record NZ_LS398110.1, on the reverse strand, counting down.
CCGGGTTCAGGAAGGACAGCGGATGAAAGGGGAATGAGCGCGCCACGGCCGCCTTCTCGGTATCTCCCACACAACCTGTGCGTGGTTTAACCATTTGGACGCCTGACGTATTGCCCTCTCGCTCCGGTTGCGCTCCACTCGCCGCGGGACAAGGGGCATTTCATGCGTTCATTTGGAATAGTGGCGCTCAGCGTCATGCTTGGCGGCTGCGCGTCCGTTACGCGCGGTACGACGGAAAACATCAGCATCTCATCGACACCTTCGGGCGTGGAAGCCGTGGTCAGCGGAATGGAGGTTCCGACCACCTGCACGACGCCCTGCTCCGTGGTCGTCAAGCGAAACGCCGACATTTCGATCACCTTCCAGAAGGAAGGGTATGAGCCGCAAGTCGTGCCGCTCAGCCGGGACGTCCAGACCAGCGGGGCCGCCGGATTCGCGGGCAATCTTCTGCTGGGCGGCGTCGTTGGCATGGGCGTCGACGCCGCGACCGGGGCTGCGACCGATCACAAGCCCAATCCGGTCATCGTGACGATGCAGCCGTCGGCCCCTGCCCGCGCGCGGCCCGCCGCTCCGAGAAAGCCGAGGCCGCCGGCGGCAGCGCCAGAGGCCGGAACGTAGGGCCAACTGCGACCCAAAATAAAAGGCCGGCTCTTCAGCCGGCGTTTTCGATTTCACCACACGCCGATCAAACCTTGACCAGCGGCCCCTTGGAGGTCGGCCCCTTCGAGCCGCCAGGACCGCCCGGCTTCGACTTGCCCGGCGGGCGCTTGCGGGCGCCCGGGAGCTTCTCCTGCTTCGGCGTAACCGGACCCTCAACGAACTCGAATCCGATCTTCTCCTTGCTCTCGTCGGCCTCGTCCTTGACCAGAACGACGCGAACGTGGCCGCCGCCCTTCAGCTTGCCGAACAGCACCTCGTCGGCCAGCGGCTTCTTGATGTGCTCCTGGATCACGCGGGCCATGGGACGTGCGCCCATCTGCTCGTCATAGCCGTGCTGGATCAGCCAGGCCTTGGCCTCTTCGGACAGCTCGATTGTGACGTCGCGGTCGCCGAGCTGCGCCTCGAGCTGAAGCACGAACTTCTCCACGACCGTGCCAATCACCTCGACGCTGAGATGGCCGAACGAGACGATGGCATCGAGACGATTGCGGAATTCCGGCGCGAACTGCCGGTTGATCGCCTCGTGGTCGTCGCCTTCGCGCTTGGAGCGGGTGAACCCGAACGCCTGCTTGGCGAGATCCGCTGCGCCCGCATTGGTGGTCATGATCAGGATCACGTTGCGGAAGTTGACCTGCTTGCCGTTGTGGTCGGTGAGCCGGCCGTGATCCATGATCTGGAGCAGCACGTTGTAGAGGTCCGGATGCGCCTTCTCGATTTCATCGAGCAGCACCACGCAATGCGGATGCTGGTCGACGCCATCGGTGAGCAGGCCGCCCTGGTCGAAGCCGACATAGCCGGGAGGCGCGCCGATCAGGCGCGACACGGTATGCCGCTCCATATATTCGGACATGTCGAAGCGCAGCAGCTCGACGCCCAGCGCGGCCGCGAGTTGCTTGGCAACCTCGGTCTTGCCGACGCCGGTGGGTCCGGAGAACAGGTAGCAGCCGATCGGCTTCTCCGGCTCGCGCAGGCCCGCGCGTGCCAGCTTGATCGAGGCGGCGAGCGACTCGATCGCCTTGTCCTGGCCGAACACGGTGCGCTTCAGGGTCTGCTCGAGATGCTTGAGCACCTCGGCATCATCCTTCGACACGCTCTTCGGCGGAATCCGCGCCATCGAGGCGATCGTGGTCTCGATCTCCTTGATGCCGATGGTCTTCTTGCGCTTGTTCTCGGCAACCAGCATCTGCGCCGCACCGGACTCGTCGATCACGTCGATCGCCTTGTCGGGCAGCTTGCGGTCGTGGATGTACCGCGAGGAGAGCTGCACGGCGGCCTCGATCGCCTCATTGGTGTACTTCAGCCGGTGGTAGTCCTCGAAATACGGCTTGAGGCCCTTGAGGATCGCGATGGCATCCTCGACCGTCGGCTCGTTGATGTCGATCTTCTGGAAGCGCCGCACCAGAGCGCGGTCCTTCTCGAAGTGCTGACGATATTCCTTATAGGTCGTCGAGCCCATGCAGCGGATCGTGCCCGAGGCAAGCGCCGGCTTGAGCAGGTTGGAAGCGTCCATCGCCCCGCCCGACGTCGCGCCCGCACCGATCACGGTGTGGATCTCGTCGATGAACAGGATCGCATTGGGATGCGCCTCGAGCTCCTTGAGCACCTGCTTCAAGCGTTCCTCGAAGTCGCCGCGATAGCGCGTGCCGGCGAGCAGCGTGCCCATATCCAGCGAGAACACGGTCGCGGCCGCCAACACTTCCGGCACCTCGCTGTCGACGATGCGCTTGGCAAGGCCTTCCGCGATCGCGGTCTTGCCGACGCCGGCCTCGCCGACGAACAGCGGATTGTTCTTCTGCCGGCGGCACAGCACCTGGATCGCGCGGTTGATCTCGGAGTTGCGTCCGATCACCGGGTCGATCTTGCCGTCGCGCGCCTTCTTGTTGAGGTTGACGCAATAGGTCTCGAGCGCCTCGCCCTTCTTCTTGGCATCCTCGTTGCCCTTGGTCTCGGTCTCCTCGTCGACGCCGCGCACAGGACGCGCCTCGGAGACGCCGGGCCGCTTGGCGATGCCATGGCTGATGTAATTGACCGCGTCATACCGCGTCATGTCCTGCTCTTGCAGGAAGTAAGCGGCATGGCTCTCGCGTTCGGCGAAGATCGCGATCAGCACGTTGGCGCCGGTCACCTCTTCGCGACCCGACGACTGCACATGGATCACCGCGCGCTGGATCACGCGTTGGAAGCCGGCGGTCGGCTTGGCGTCGTCGGCGCCATCCGTCACCAGGTTCTCGAATTCGGTCTCAAGATAGTTGACGAGGCTCGTACGGAGCTTGTCGAGATCGACGCTACAGGCGCGCATGACGGCGGCTGCATCGGAGTCGTCGATCAAGGAGAGCAAAAGATGCTCGAGCGTCGCGTATTGGTGATGACGCTCGTTTGCGATCGCCAGCGCACGATGCAGGGATTGTTCAAGGCTTTGGGAAAAAGTCGGCATTCGCGTCCTCTATGGCCCCCACCATCATGATCGCCATCGCCCGGTCAGGCAACAACAACCTTCGTCACATATAGTTATACAAGATCGCGGCAAAAGACCGGTTCCGCGACTCGGCGGCTGCGCACCCCGGAATATTCTCGATGCAAAACCCGTTCCGATTTGGGCGGGATTGGCGAGGGCGTGGATTTCCGTAGTTTGCCGGTTACAAGCGGCGTCGCGCGCGCCACACGGCGGTCACACTGCTACTTACACTTCGAACGCGCCGTGACCTATTTCTTCTCCATCACGCATTGCAGCGGATGCTGGTGCTTGCGGGCGAAGTCCATCACCTGCGTCACCTTGGTCTCGGCAATCTCGTAGGTGAACACGCCGCACTCCCCGATCCCATGATGGTGGACGTGCAGCATGATCTTGGTCGCAGCCTCGACGTCCTTGTTGAAGAACTTCTCCAGCACGTGGACGACGAATTCCATTGGCGTGTAGTCGTCGTTCAGGATCAGCACGCGGTACAGATTCGGCCGCTTGGTCTTGGGCTTGACCTTGGTGATGACCGACGTGTTCGGCCCGGACGGGCCGCCCGCACGGTTGTCATCATTGCTCATCCGGAGAGCGTGGGCGGCGGCGGACAGGTCGAGTCTGGAAGTCAGTTGCGGCATGGCACAGGCGTTCAAATTCCCCACGGAAGCGAAAGACGGTCCGCCGCACCGCTCCGCACCCGGAGCCTCGCACAGGCGCGCCGCCCTATTGGATCGCCGCTTCCAACCGGTCCGGTCGAAGCCGGATCGCTCGCAAGCAATATGGGCCCCCTCCCGCCTCGCCGCAAGCGTGCCACCTGGTCGATGCGGCTCGCGGAGGTCCCGATTCCCGGTCCGGGCGATCCCCACCAAGGTTAATCAATCCGGACCGATTTGACAAAAATTTCCGGCCGGCCTGTTTAGAACGCGTTGACCAGGAACCCAGCCGCGGTGCAGGGCGCGACCTTTTGGTCCGTGGTCCCTCCGGCTTTGCAGCGTGCAATTTACCGGCGATTCAACGATGTGGCGCAAAATCCGGCAAAGTCACAGATTTCGGGGTCGCCATGTGTCGCTCGTCCGTCGTCATCCGCATTGGTCGACAGCTCGCCCGTTTTGCCGGAGCCGAGCAAGGCAATATCGCCGTGATCTTCGCCATCGCGCTCGTCCCGGTGTTGACCTTCATAGGCGCCGCCATCGATTACAGCCGGGCCGCCAACGCCCGTACCGCGATGCAGGCGGCGCTGGACTCCACTGCTCTGATGCTCTCCAAGGACCTGTCGGCGGGCACAATCACGACATCCCAAATCAGCTCAAAGGCACAGAGCTACTTCACCGGCCTGTACACCAATACAAGCGCTCAATCCCTCTCGATCTCCGCGACCTACACCGCCGCCAGCAGCAGTAGCAATGCGACGGTCCAGGTCACCGGATCCGGATCCATCCCGACCGAATTCATGAAGATCGCCGGATTTCCGAACCTCGGTTTCGGCGCGACCGCGACCAGCACTTGGGGAGCCAACCTGCTCCGCGTCGCACTGGTGCTCGACAACACCGGATCGATGGCCAACTACAACAAGCTCGCCTCGTTGCAGAACGCCGCCAAGAGCCTCGTGACCCAATTGTCTAATCTCGCCGTCAACCCCGGCGACGTCTACATTTCCGTCATTCCGTTCGAGATCGATGTCAATGTCGGCACGTCCAACGTCAATGCGAGCTGGCTGCGCTGGGACCAGTGGGACCCCACGAATTATCCGAACTCGTCGTATCCCTGGCAGACCTATTGCAGCGGCGGCTACTGGATGACTTATGCCCAATGCGTGGGGCACGGCTACACTTGGAATCACACGCCTACGATCGACAAGACACTGTGGAACGGATGCGTGACCGACCGCGACAAGAGCTCCAACTACGATGTCACCTCGACCGCGCCCTCCTCTCTCGCCACCTCCTTCTACGCGGATCAGGATCAATCGTGCCCGACAGCCCAGATCCTCCCCCTGACCTACAACTGGACTGCGGTCAACAACACGATCAACTCGATGACCGCGCGCGGTGCAACCAACCAAACCATCGGCCTGCAGTGGGGCTGGTTCTCGCTGCTCCAGCAGTCTCCCCTCAATGCACCGGCGGAATCGATCACCGGCAACACCTACCAGCACATCATTGTGCTGTTCACTGACGGCCTGAACACCGGCAACCGCTGGTACGGTGACTTCTCTAGTACGAGCACACAGGTCGATGCCCGCATGAGCACCTTGTGCACGAACATCAAGAATTCAGGCGTCACCATCTACACCGTGCAGATCGATACGGATGGCGCTGGCCAATCGGCGGTCCTGCCGGCCTGCGCGAGCGACTCAAGCAAGTTTTTCATGCTGACGAGCTCCAGCCAGATCGCATCCGCTTTCAGTCAGATCGGAACCTCCATCTCCAAGCTCCACGTCTCGCGCTGACGCGGAAGTGGAGCCACTCACAAAAAAAGCCCGGCTGTTTCAGCCGGGCTTTTCGCTTCCAGGATTTCCCGGAGAGTTTAGTGAGCGGCCGGGGTGAACTTCGACACAATCGTCTCGACCGGCTTGAACGCCTGCTTGGCGAGGTCGTTGTAGAGGCCGGCGATCTTCTGCGATTCCGCAACGAAGGTCTCGTAGGCGGAACGGGCAAAATCGGTCTGTGCTTCCATGGCCTTGTCCAGCGACTTCACGCCGGAAAGCTTCTCGACAAAGGACTTGGTGTCTTCGAACGACTTCTTCGTATAGTCGCCATAGGCGCTCGCGATCGCCTGGAGGCCGTGCTGCACCGAGGTCGCGGAGGCAACGCACTGCTCGAACTGCTCTTTCCCGTAGTTCTGAAAGTCTTCAACCTTGAACATCTCGGAATCCTTTTCCCTGGCTCACGTCGGGAAGCCCCGGCTCCCTGACTTCGCCCAAAATTAGTGCAACGCACAAAAAAGTCAACAATCTTGTGCATCGCACAAAATTCGATGCAAATCGCAGAAATTCCCGGGGTTTCCCGCAAGGGTTCCTTAAGCTTTTGGAAACCGCGGCCCCCTACCCTGATTCCCTGGACGTGTTCACTTCCGCAAGCGGCCAAAAGCCGTTTGAGAACATCACCTTGGCCAGAACAGCGGCTCGGGTCCAACGTCCCCCGCGGCGAACACCAGCGGAGGGACAGCCTGAGCAGGTAATGATCCCGGGTTTATTGGGCACAATTTCGCCTCACGGGCCGGTGATCAAGTCAGAAACGGGGACGGGGTTCCATGCTTCGTAAAAACTTGTCTTCCTCGCGCTTGGCGCGGGTTGGCGTTTTCGGGCTTCTTACGGTCACCACCGCAGTCATCTTCACCACCGATGCTGCCGAAGCGCGGCGCCATCGCCGACACTACGCGCACCACCGGGTCCAGCGCGATGTGTCCGAGAGCTCCAGCCCGAAATTCGCGTCCATCATCATCGACGGCAATTCCGGCGCGGTGCTGCAGGCGACAAGTCCTGACGGGATTCGCCATCCGGCCTCGCTGACCAAGATCATGACGCTCTATCTGCTGTTCGAGCGCCTGGAATCCGGCAAGATGAAACTCGACACTGAGATGCCGGTGTCCCAGCACGCTGCCGACCAGGATCCGACCAAGCTGAATCTGCGTGCCGGCCAGACCATTCGCGTTGAGGACGCGATCAAGGGCCTCGTCACCCGTTCAGCCAACGATGCAGCCGTGGTGATCGCAGAAGCGATCGCCGGTAACGAGGACGACTTCGCCCAGATGATGACGCGCAAGGCGCGCTCGCTCGGCATGTCGCGGACGGTCTACCGCAACGCCAATGGCCTTCCCAACGACGAGCAGGTCACGACCGCACGCGACCAGGCTACGCTGGGTCGCGCCATCCAGGAGCGCTTCCCGCGCTACTATCGCTATTTCGCGACCTCGACCTTCAATTGGCGGGGACAGTCGATCCGCAACCACAACCACCTGCTCGGCAGCGTCGAGGGCGTGGACGGCATCAAGACCGGCTACACCCGCGCCTCAGGCTTCAACCTCGTTACCTCGATGCGCCGGGGCAACCGCCACCTGATCGGCGTTGTGCTCGGCGGCCGTAGCGGCGGTTCGCGCGACGCCATCATGCGCAACCTGCTCGCCGAGAATCTCGAGAAGGGTGCAACCGTCCACACCGTCGCCGCAGTCACGGAGCGCAACGGCGCCGAGGCCAATACCGACGTCGCCGATGCATCGGATGCTCCCCGCTCCGCGCCGCAGGTCCAGGCCGCTGTAGCGCCTGCTCCCGAGGCTGCCCCGTCACGCCTTGCCGCGCGTCTGTCGACGCTGGCCGCCGCGACTGCCGCCATGCCGCCCGCTCAGCCCAAACCCGAAGTTCGGCCGACGGAGTCCAAGGTCGAACCTGCGCCGCTCACCAATGGTGTGATCTCGAGCCAGCCGCTCTCCATCATCCCCGGCTCGTCCGAGCCGATGAAGCCGGTTCGGGTCAAGACGGTTCAGGTCAAGGCCGGCGCCGTGAAGGTCGCCTCTGCGGCCCCGGCTCAGGTCGCGCCGCCGGTCACCAGCACCATCCCGCCGCGTTCGGACGTCGCGGAAACCTCCGGCGCCATCGTCGCCAGGGCAGACCTCATCAACAAGCCGGAGGCGGTGAGCCAGCCGGAAGCGCCGAAGGCCGAGATTGCCCGCACCGAACTGCCTCGGCAGCCGGCCGGCTTCGGCACCGGCAACGGCATTCTCGGGGTGCTGCCGGCCGCGGCGCCCACTCCCGCCGCTCCGAAGCTCGCGTCCGCCGAGCCGCCGTCGCAGCCGATCCAGATGAGCGCCACCACCAGGCCAGCCGTCACCCACAGCGGCTGGATCGTCCAGGTCGGCGCGCTCGATAGCGAGAACGAAGCTCAGCAGCGCATCGATGCCGCCCGCAACTCGGCGCGCGGCTTGCTCAGCAAGGCCGACCCGTTCACCGAGCCCGTTGTCGCCAAGGACAATCGCAAGCTCTACCGCGCCCGCTTCGCCGGGCTCGAGCGCGACCAGGCCGAAGCAGTCTGCCGCACCTTGAAGCGTGCCGAGATCTCCTGCATCACCGTTCGCAACTGATCTCCTTCCTCCGTTGCAGACCAAATGCCCGCGCCTTGCGCGGGCATTTTCATTTTGGGCTGCGGTGATGCCGAAGCGGTTTCACGACAAGGCTGTTCCACGACAACCTCTCGTCAAGGATTTACGGTTAAAACTTTGCTTGAGGGGATCGACCACGCCGACACAGGCGGGCGACGGCGACACAGAGCAAACGGAGCTCACGCGGTACGGGCGTTTGTGGCGTGGTGCCGGAGTTAGCCGTTATGCGTGCGAAGCAGAGTATCCTTGGCCTCGTTTACCCGGGCAGCGAGATACGTCGAGCCCCCTTGGTCGGGATGGAGTTTCTTCATCAGGGCCTTGTGGGCCCGGCTGATGTCGTCGCGCCCCGCGCCCGGCTGCAGGCCAAGGATCTGATAGGCTTCCTCCGCCGTCATTTTGCTGCTCGCCGCCGTGCGGCGCTGCCGCCCTGCCGCATCGCCCTGCGCGTTCTGACGCCAAGCGGGAAACCGGCGGTCCAGATAGCTTTCAAGTAAGGCCACGCTCTCGGCGTCGAAGGTCGGGACCATCGCCAGCAGGCCGGCGAGATCGAACTCATCGAGACTGCGCCCGGCGTGAGGCCCCGCGACGATCTGGCCGGAAAGCTGGCCAGAGTCGTGGTCGAGCCGCATGTCCAGGAATGGCGAGCGCACCCGCGAGGCCTGCCCGGACGGGCGCGTCGCGCCGCCGCCGAACAGCCCTCCGACATTGCCGAAGCCGGCATTCGCCAACGGCGTCCAGCCGAGCAACCCGGCGCCAAATATTCCGAGGGGGATCGCAACCGCCAGCTCGCCGCGCAAGCCCGTGAAGGCTGCGACCGCCAGCGCCAGCACGCCGCCGCCGAACTTGATGGTGCGCGCCAGCACCGCCGGATTGGCGGAGCGGAACATCTGGAGCAGCAGGTAAAGCGTGATAACAGCGACAGCGCCGGCAAGCAGGGTCATGGCCGGAATATAGTCGTCCTCTCGTCAAAAAGCATGGCGTTCACTGCCGCCGGCCAGGCCGCTATTTCAGCTGGCTGATCAGCTTCGCCGCGCCGCTCACGCTTCCAGCCAATTTCAGCAACGCCTCACGTCCGCCGGCGGCATAGGCCGCAGCTGCCCGCAACAGCTCGCGCAGCTGCGCCGCCGCACCGGGATCGAACCGGCACCAGGCACCGCCAGTCAGGCGCGCGATCTCGCGGAAGGCCCGCTCGGCGACGGCGTCATGACCTTCCTGAAACACGAACACCGGCACCTTGAGCATGCCGAGTTCGCCGGCTTTGGCGCAGAGCTGGTCGATTTCTTCCTCCATGGCATCGCCGACGAAGACCACGGCCCGCACGCCGGATGCGACCGCCTCGCGCCGGGCCTCGCTCAGTACCTTGCCAATCTGGGTGTCGCCGCCGCGGCAATCGATCTTGCTCATCAGCGCCGCCAGCTTGGCGCTGTCGGAGATCCAACCCGTGGCCCGGCACTCGTTGAAGCCGCGATAATAGACCAGCCGGATGTCGAGACTGCCGAGCGCCGCGGCCTCGCGAAACATGTCGGCCTGGAGCGCGCAGGCCATGTCCCAGGTCGGCTGCCGGCTCATCGTCGCATCCAGCGCAAAGATCAGCCGTCCCTTCGCGCCCGGTGCATGCGGTGACAGGGCCCGCGCCTTGGCGACGAAGGCGGCGATGTCTTCCGCGGTTGAGGTCCCCGCTTGCGGTAGCGCGCCGTCTGCTTGCGCCGAGACGGCATCGCGACCGCGCGGTTTGATGGGTTCGCCCGACATCGCTTGCACCTTGCGTGAACGGCTAATGTGGTCAGCGCATGCGGCCCGGTCAATGCGCAAAGCCTCCGCGGGCGGGCGCCGGCGGAGGCTTACAGTCGAGCGGCGATGTCAGCTCTTGTACGTCAGCCCTTGTACGTCAGCTCTTGGCAGGCGCCATCAGGGCGACCGGACCAGGCTCGAGGACCTTGGGCGGGGCCGATTGCGTGTCGACCGGCGCCACCTCGCTGTCCGTCGCGTTCAGGAACTTGTCGAGCATGCTCTGGATCGAGCTCTTGGCCGCATCCGGACCGGTGTCGCGCATGTCGTTGTGCTGGAATTCGGTCTTCACGACCTGGATGCCCGCCTTCTCGCATTCCTCGTCGGTCGGGAGCACGCCTGCGTCCGTCTTGAACTGTGGATCCTGCGAGCGGAACGAGAGGATCTTGAACTTGCCGGCGGTGACGAAGGGCACGCGCAGATTGTCGAGCGTGACGACCTTCTTGACTTCGTCCGGATACTGCTTGGCGAAGTACATCGTGATGTCGCCGCCCATGGAGTGGCCGACCATGGTCACCTTGTCATAGTCGGCGTTGGGCTGAACCTTCTTCATCTCCTGCATGGCGAGATGGATGTTGGCGACGCCGCGCAGGATCTGCGGCAGCCGGCCGACGTAGAGTTCGCCGGGCTTGGTCACCATCGGAGGATCGGTCGGCAAATCATGCTGCGGGCTCACGACCATGTAGCCGCGCGCGGCGAAGATGTTGGCGAGGAAGCCGTACTCGGTGTTCTTGACGGTGTTGCCGTGGTTGATCACGGCGACCGGCAGCGTGATCATGCCGGCATTGGCCTGCAGTTCCTTGTCGCGGCGCACCGCGATGTCTACGGGCACCGGGCGGTTGTCGCGCGAGGCATCGTAGAAGGTGATGGTCTCGTGCTTGATCGCCCACTTGCTCGCCGTGAAATAGGCGATGCCGCAGAGGGCACTGACCGAAACCAGAACGGCAATTCCACGCTTCATTTTCGTCCTCAGCCTCAGGCTTTGCGGCCTGAATCCCTGTTGAAAATCGTGTTCTTCCGGGGCTCTTCGGCCCCTGGTCGCCTATTCCCTAATATATGTCACAGGAGCGTGACAGGAAGGCTAAATATTGTGAGCCCGCAGCCCTTTCATTGTGCGTCGCACACGGTTTGTGAGCACCCCATCCTCATACCGCTACGTCAGGGTGCAGGTCACCGTTCGACGCAACCGGTCTCGATTCGGTTCGATTTCGCAGTAGATGCAGGATAGAACGCGCCGGACGCGGGCCGGGTTCCCGCGACAGGTATTACCCGGAACGGCTGGAACTGGCGCGATACCGAGGCGTCAGGCGCCGAGGATGTCGTGGACCTCAAGCGGCTTGTCGACCTGGCTGAACCACTCGGCCCGGTTGGCGGCGCGGCGGCGGCCGCGCTCGTCGAGCGGCAGCTTGAGCTGGCGGAGCAGGCTCGTCACCTCTTCCCGCGCGGTGAGATGGCCGAGATTGGGCCGCATGCCGAGCGTGGCCTCATCGATCTCATCGAGGGCGGTCAGGCCGCGCGGAAAAAATTCGCGGTACACGACACGCTCGGCGAAGCCATCGACGTAGCGGAACCCGAGCCGCAGCGACAAATCCTTCAACCCCTCGGCGACGAGTTGCTTGTTGCGGGAGCCGAGCATGGAGAGGCGGTTGCGCACGACGATCCAGTCGGTGGTCGCGCCATCGACCTGGCGGCGCTTGCGCCTGACGTCGCGTACCATCTCGGCATAGTGACTCTCGCCCGTCACCGCGTAGCTCGCGGGATCGACGGTGCCGAGCACATCGAAATCGAGGAAGCTGTCGTTGATCGGCGTCACCAGGGTGTCGGCCATCGAATGGGCAAGCCGCATCAGATAGCTGTCGGTACCGGGCGTATCGATGACGATGAAGTCGAAGCTGCTCTCGACTGCCGAGACCGCCTCCATGAACTGCTGGAACTCGGAAGTCTCGTTCTCGGCAATCTGCATGGTCTCGCCGAGCTTGATGCAGCGATGCACCGGCAGTTCGAGGTCGAGCTTGGTGCGACGGGCCCAGGCGGCGCGGTTGTCGATATAGCGGGTGAAGCTTCGCTGGCGGCAGTCGAGGTCGATGGTGGCGACCCGCTGGCCGGCCTTCAGGAGCGCAACAGCAATGTGCAAGGCGGTGGTCGATTTGCCGGAGCCGCCCTTCTCGTTGCCGAGCACGACCACATGCGCCGCGCCGGATTGGCCTTGGCTAGCCTGCACAAGCATAGCGATCCTCAACACCCTGACGAATATCTTCGAGTTGGTCGCCTCTGCGGTCAAGTGAAATGCGTGACAGGTAATGCAAATCGCAGCGCGCCCTGCTTCATCATGAATCGCGCGCCATCTTTCATCTGCGATCCGGCCCACAATGTCGCAAACGTGCTGCGCCACCGTGCGCGGGATGCTGTGCCGCATCCGGATGCATGGCGTCCACGAGCGCCGCTTGTTAAGGTTAGCCTGCTGGCGCTGCGCCCGCGCCTTTCGTCGCTTCCCAATCCGTCGAGTCCTGATGTCAGCAAGCCCATTGATCGCCCGCACGGTCCCCACCCTGCGACGCGCCATCGACAATCTCCGCAAGCGAAAGGCCACGATCGCGCTGGTCCCGACCATGGGGGCCCTTCACGACGGGCATGTGTCGCTGGTTCGTCTTGCCAAGCGGCGCGCCACTCGCGTCGTGGTGTCGATCTTCGTCAACCCCACTCAGTTTGCCCCGACCGAGGATTTTGGTGCCTACCCGCGAACCTGGAAGGCCGATATCGCCAGGCTCGTCGCCGAGGAGGTCGATATCGTCTGGCACCCGGGCGTCGCAGCCATGTATCCGGAGGGCTTTGCCACCCGCATCGTGCCGGAAGGGCCGGCGCTGGCCGGGCTCGAGGACCGCTTCCGACCGCACTTCTTCGGCGGTGTCGCCACCGTCGTCGGCAAGCTGTTCACGCAGTGCCGGCCTGATGTGGCGATCTTCGGCGAAAAGGACTTTCAGCAGTTGCGGGTGGTGATGCAGATGGCGCGCGACCTCGACCTCGGCGTCAAGGTGATCGGCTCCCGCACCGTGCGCGAGCGCGACGGGCTCGCGATGTCCTCGCGCAACGTCTACCTCTCGCCCGAGGAGCGCCAGACCGCCACCGTCCTCTACCGCGCCATGAAAGAGAGCGCCGCGCGCATCCGTGCCGGCGATTCGATCGCGCCTGCGATGGGAGGCGGCGCCGAGATGATCAAGGCGGCAGGCTTGGCGCTCGACTATTACGAGGTCCGCCATGCCGAGACGCTGGCACCGGTCACCTCGCGCAAGGACGGCCCCCTGCGGATCCTGGTCGCGGCCAGGCTCGGCACCACCCGGCTGATCGACAATATCGCTGTTTAGAGCAGCCCGAGGTCACGCAGCTGGCGCCGCATCGGCTCCGGCATCGCCGCAATCGAGCCGGCCGCAGACTTGCCGAGATCGGCCGGCGCGGAATCATCGGTCAGATAGCGCCAGCCCTGGAACGGGCGCATCGGCCGCGGCGAGACCGAGATCACCTTCGGCTGCATCACGATCCGGCAGCGCCCGATGCCGTCCTTGTCGCGGAACGGCTCGATGCCGATGATCTTCTCGCGCGCGGCGATCTCGCCCTTGATCACCCAATAGAGCGAACCTCCGGCGAGGATTTCGGCGTCGCGCTTCGGCACCATGCGGGTGATGTGGATGTGACGTTGCGGCAGACCCTTCTTCTTGGCGGTCCGCATCCGTTCGGCCACCCACTCCTTCAATTCCTTGACGGAGTCGCAGCCGACGGCGAGCTTGATCAGATGGAGTGGCATGCCCAAGCATTAGCCGGGCAGCCACGCATTGGGAATGCCGATCTATTCATTATCCGCAGCCGGAGCAGCGGCCGATGCCGGCGGCGGTGCGAGCGGAACCGGTGCGGCTGCCGGCGCACGCGCAGCTTTTGGCGCCGGCGGCTTCTTCGCGGCCGGCGCTGCGGCCTGTGCCGAGGTCGCGGCCGGCGCACGCGGTGCCGCCGCTGCGTTTGCGGCCGGCGTCGCCTGGCGGGTCGCCGCGGGCGACGGTTCCGGATTCATGATGCTCACCGGTGGCGTCGACGAAGCGCTCGGGAACTCTGCATTGGTCGGCTTGCCCGTCGGCACCGATGGCGGCATCCCGGCGAGTGCAGCGGTGACCGGCATCGCTGTCGCTGCTGCAGGCGTGTTCCAGGTCGGCGCATAGCGCGCGACCAGCGTGTCATAGAGATGGGAGTCCATGTTGGCCGCGACCTGCCGCTGGTCGGCCAGCGAGCGGAACGCGGCGCAATCGACCTGCGTGCAGCCGTCGCGCATCATCAGCACATGCGCGACAAGGCCGTAGCGATCACGCTCCAGCGACTTGCGCAGCACCTTCATGTCGATTGTCAGACTCTTCTCGGCCGCGGCGGCGTCGCCGAGCGCGGTCAGCCGGTCGATCCTGGCGGCAGTGTAGGAGACCGCCGCAGCCGCTGCGTCAGGCGCACCGAACAGCGCCTTCTCGCAACCAGCGGCGACGACATCGCCGGCGAGATCGTCGAGACAGGACAGCGCCGGCAGGCTCGCGGTCACCGCACCTTGCGCGCGCGCTTCGGCTGGAGCGGACTGCGCTTCCGGTCCATAGACGCGCACGGTGGCGGCCCCCGCGATCGCGATCGATAACAGCGTGATGACGGTCAGCGCACCATTGGCGACCGATCTGTCGGCGCGCAGCAGCGTGATCAGGAGGATCAATCCGAAGAATCCGGCAGCCGCCAGCGTCATCCACATCGGGAGGGCCGGCGAACGCCAGATTTGGTCAAGCGAACTGGCCCATGCCCAGTTCATGCGCGACGTCCCCTCACGCGAGCAAAGAGCGAATGGTCAAGCGAGCACCGCGTGTCGGCAACTGCCCCCGCTCACCTTGTGAAGGTGAAGCAGGCCTTTTGACGGCGGCAGAATGCAATTCCCCGGGGTCGCCAATGCGCTGACGGCGTCACAGCCTTCAGGAGAGCGCGAGCTGGCTTTCCTTGGCAACGCGCTCGAAAGCTTCGGTCGAGCTCTTGATCCGGTACTGGCAATCGTCGCCTTCGGTCGGCAGCAGGCGGATGACCTCATAGGCGCCGCTGGCGGCCGGACGCGCAACATTGCTAGCCGTGAACAGGACGCGCGTTCCCACGGGGAATTTGTGCTTCAACACCCTCTCCATTACTCAAACAGCGCCTGCCTCGCCCAGTGTCCCACTGCGATGGCTGGCCGGAAACCCGGGCCGCTATATAGCACGCGGCCGGTCGTTTTGGCCAGCACCATGCCAGCATGGCGAGCACACAAATTTTGCAGTTTTTTCAGAATGATAGAGATGGAACCAGCGGACCGATGATACCGCCGGGGTCGCTGGTTCAGGGGGCGTGTGGCAGGCCGGTCGCAGCTCCGAGTGAGGCGTTGCTCTGGTCGATTTCCGGATCATGAGAGCCGCCGGCCGACACGCGGTCGGCCGCACCCACCAGAGCTGCGATCAGGCGTCCTCGAATTTCGCGATGACAAGCGTTTCAGCCAGCCCGTCGCGCGTCCATTCCTGGAATGCCGGCAGCGCCATCATCGTTTCCATGTAGGCCCTGGTGTCCGGCGCCACCTCGATCGCATAGGTGCGGAAGCGGTGCACGACCGGCGCATACATGGCGTCCGCCGCGCCGAAGCGGCCGAACAGGAACGGCCCCTTCGCGCCATAGCGGGCGCGGCATTCGCGCCAGATCTCCTCGATCCGAGCGATGTTCGCCTTGGCGTCCGCCGACAGCGTCACGGGGCGGATCGGCCGATGCAGGTTCATGCCGCACTCGTTGCGCAGAGCGGCGAAGCCGGAATGCATCTCGGCGCACACCGAACGGGCATGCGCGCGCGCAGCGACATCGTCCGGCCACAGCTTCACTTCCGGGTAGCGCTCGGCGATGTATTCGATGATGGCAAGCGAATCCCACACCGTGATGTCGCCATCGACCAGCACCGGCACCTTGCCGGCGCGGCTGAAGGACAGGATCTGCTCCTTGTCCGCGGGATTGTCGGTGTAGAGCGGGATCAGCGTCTCCACGAACGGGATGTCGTTGGCGCGGAGCGCGAGCCAGGGCCGCATCGACCATGACGAGTAGTTCTTGTTGCCGATCGCGAGTTTCAGCGCAGCCATGTCACCAGTCCTTCCCGAGACGTCCTAGAGCGAGCTGCTTTTAACGCCATCGCCTGCCGCCAATCAATCGTTGCTGCGCCCCGTCATGCGTGGCAATCGTTGCGGTCCTTGCGAGGAGAAAGACATGAGCAGGCATTGGGTCGACATCGCTGCCGTCGGCTTCTTCATCATCGAATGGCTGATTTATGCCCTGACGCTGGAGCACTCGGCCTATGGCCGCGACAGCCTGTCGGCGCGCATGAACGGCTATCGCGAGGTCTGGGTACGCCGGCTGCTCGACCGCGACACGCGCATGGTCGACATGCAGATCATGGCCTCGCTCCAGAACGGCACCGCCTTCTTCGCCTCCACCAGCCTGTTCGCGCTCGGCGGCGCGCTGGCGCTGCTGCACGCCACCAACGACGCGATCACGATCCTGAGCAAGCTGCCGATCGACCTCAGCACCTCGCCCGCGCTGTGGGAGCTCAAATGCGTCGGCCTCGTGCTGATCTGCGTCTACGCCTTCTTCAAATTCGCCTGGGCCTATCGCCTGTTCAACTATGTCGCGATCCTGTTCGGCGGCATGCCGCCGGCCAACCGGCGCGACACGCCGGAGGCCGAAGCCCACGTCATCCGCACCTCGCGCCTGTTCGAATCCGCCGGCCGCCATTTCAATCGCGGCCAGCGCGCCTTCTTCTTCGCGCTCGGCTATCTCGGCTGGTTCGTCAGCCCATGGGTGCTGTTCGTCACCACCGCAGCCGTGGTGGTCGTGACCTGGCGCAGGCAGTTCGCGTCGAGCGCGTGGGCCGCGATGGCGCCGGAGGTCAACCTTGATGAGGGGATGAAGCGCAGTCATTGATCTCTCGTGTCCCGGACAGGCTGCAACGCGCGAAGCGTTGCGGCGCAGAGCCGGGACCCCGAGCAACACGGCACGGGCGCGGCGACATGGGCCCCGGCTCTGCAGCGCACGCTGAAGGAGCGCTGCGCTGCGTCCGGGGCACGCGAGAGGCGTGTGGTCCACGCTCTCTCCTCCTCGTCATTGCGAGGAGCCCTTGCGACGAAGCAATCCAGAATCCCGCCGCGGAATTTGCGTGATGGGATTGACAGAGGGCGACACAGGCACGATGGCGGGAGCGCTACGACCCAAAATCCTTCGGGCTGAACGGCAGGTCCAGCACCTTCCATTCCCCATACAAATTGGCCGGCAGCATCTTGTAGGGCTGGCAGTTCTGGAGCGCGCTCATTGCAGACTTGACGATGGCCACGCCTTTCGCGGACGGCGGCGCTTCGATCAGGATGGGCTCGCGCGCCAGCGTGCCGTCGGTGGCGAACACCGCGCGCAGCTTGACATGGACGTTGTCGCTCGGCGCGACCCCGGCGGGCAGCTTTGCGCAACTTCGCAAATGACGACGGAGTGCCGCGATGACTTCGGCCGGCAACCTGGCCGCGATCGAATCCTTGGCGTCGCCGCCATCGTCCTTGGGGGCATCCTTCGGCTCGGGCGGCAGCTCGGGCGGCAGGCCCAGCATGACCCCGTATTTGACTGTGACGTCGGGCTGGGGCGCCTGATAGGCCGGCGGCGCAGCCTGCTGCTGCGGCATCGCCTGAGGCGGCGTTTGCGGCGTCGGCTGAGAGTGCTGCTGCGGCTGAGACTGCGGCTGCGGTTGCACGTTGGCCTCGTGCTGCTTCGACGCCTGTGCGGGTTGCGGCTGCTTCTGCTGTGGCTCGGGCGAGGCGTGCGGTGACGACGATGGTGCCGCAGTCTGCTGCTCGGCCGCAGACTTCAACGCTGTGTCCGCCTTGTCGTTGAGATCGAGCTTGGGCAGCTTCAGGTCGGGAAGCGGCTCGGGCGGCTTCTCCTTCGCCGCTTCCTTCTCCTCGGCCTTGGCTTCCTCCTGCTTCACCTGCTCCGGCGTGACGATGTCGACCGTGACAGTCTCGGACGGCGCGGCGTGAAACGGATGGACCTCGCTGATCAAAACGATCAGCGCCACCAGCGTCAGATGCGCGATCGCCGAGGCCGCAATGTCCGTCCGTATGATCTTCCGCAGTTCCATCGACCGATCTTGGGTTGCCGTCGCGGTCCTAGCATACCGCGGGTCCCTCTCAATCCCATTTCGGCGCGAAGCCAAAGTCGGTCAGGCGTCCCTTCGGGGTGGCGAGCGCGGCGATCCGGCTCATCTCCTCCTCCGACAGCTCGAAATCGAAGATCTCGATGTTTTCCGACAGGCGCTCGACGCGCGAGGTGCGCGGGATCGCAGCGACATTCTGTTGCACCAGCCAGCGCAGGCAGACCTGCGCCGGCGTCTTGCGGTGGATGCGCCCGATCTCGGCAAGCCTCTGGTCGGTCTTGATGCGGCCCTTGGCGATCGGGCTGTAGGCGACCAGCGCGAGGCCGTGCTGGTCGCAGGCCGCCCTCACCTTCGCCTGGTCGAGATAAGGATGATACTCGACCTGGTTGCAGACGAGCGGCTCCGGCGAGGCCGCCACCGCCTGCTCGATCAGCGCCACCGTGAAATTGGAGACACCGATGTGGCGCGTCAGGCCCATCGTCTTTGCATGCGACAGCGCTCCAAGCGTCTCCGCCAGCGGCACGTGGGGATTGGGCCAGTGCAGCAGCAGCAGATCGACGGAGGGAAGCCGCAGGCGTGCGAGGCTCTCCTTGACCGAGCGTTCGAGATCGTGGGGCGCGAAATGGTTGGTCCAGACCTTCATCGTGAGGAACACTTCATCGCGACGCACGCCGGAGGCGCGCAAGCCATCGCCGACCTCGCGCTCATTGTCGTAGGCCTGCGCGGTGTCGAGGTGGCGATAGCCGAGCCGCAGCGCCTGCTCGACCACGCGCGCGCAGGTGCGCCCTTCAAGCTCCCAGGTCCCGAGCCCGATCGCCGGAATCCTTGCACCATTGGCCTCTACGAACAGCATGAGGAATCCCCTCTGTTGCGGCAGCCCCGTCGACATTATGGACCTCGTCCGGGATGGTTGCCAACGGACGTCAGTGCTATCGGGACGGATGTTCAGGGCAATGCTAACCGGAGGTTCGCGCGAGGCTTCAGGCCTTGACGTCACGCCTTGGCGAGCGCCTGGAACACGGTATCGGGCGCATGCGCGATCACCGCGAGCAGCGCGCGGGCCGGCCCCCGAGGAGCACGCTTGCCCTGCTCCCAGTTGCGGATGGTCTCGACGGGAACGCCGAGCTTGGCCGCGAACTCCATCTGGGTCAGGCAGGCGCGGCGGCGCAAATCGCGCACCGCGAGCGAAGAGGTGTCGGCCGGCGCGGCATTGGCCGCAAGCTCGACCGCCGACGGCTGGACCGGAAACTCCTGTCCGTCCCGCAATTCAACGACCCGTCCGTCCGCCTTCAGCCGCAACCGCATGTCCAGTCCCCCAAGCGCAGCGATGATGCGGCAGGTCGCTTAAGTTCGGATTAAAGATTGTCTCGTGCCCCCAAACGCTGCGCAGCCAGGACACGAGAGTGAGGATGCCCCCGCTGCCTCCTCCGTCATTGCGAGGAGCCCTTGCGACGAAGCTCGCAATGACGTGGTGAGAGCCTGGGGTCCCAAACCGGCCCTACTTCAACCCGAACCAGAGCGTCGCGATGCCGAGGAAGGAGAAGAAGCCGACCACATCGGTCACGGTGGTCACGAACGTGCCCGACGCCACCGCGGGGTCCGCCCGCACGCGCTCCAGCGCCATCGGGATCAGGATGCCGCCGAGCGCGCCGGCGACGAGGTTGCAGATGATGGCGAGCCCGATGACGATGCCGAGGCCCGGGATCTTGAACCAGGCCACCGCGGCAATGCCCGTGATCACGGCGAAGGCGAGCCCGTTGACGAGGCCGACCAGCGACTCGCGCAGCACCACGCGCCAGGCATTGGAGGAGCCGAGCTCGCGCGTCGCCAGTGCCCGCACCGCGACCGTCATGGTCTGGGTCGCCGCATTGCCGCCCTGGCTCGCCACGATCGGCGCCAGCACCGCGAGCGCCACCATCTTCTCGAGCTGCCCCTCGAACAGGCCGAGCACGGAGGACGCCAGGAACGCGGTGGCGAGGTTCACCAGCAGCCAGTTGAAGCGGCCGCGCGCAATCGTGAGGACGGTGTCCGACAGCTCTTCGTCGCTGGTGACACCGCCGAGCGCCTTGAGGTCCTCTTCCGCCTCCTCCTCGATGACGTCGACGACGTCGTCGACGGTGATGACGCCGACGAGGCGGTCCTGGGTGTCGAGCACGGGTGCGGCGACGAGATTGTACTTGCCGAACATGCGCGCCACCTCTTCCTGGTCCTCCAGGACGGAAACGCGGCGGCGGTCCTCGTCAGTGAGTTCGGTCAACGCCACCGGCCGGCGCGTGCGCAAGAGCACATCGAGCGGCACGGCGCCCTGCCAGTGCTGGTCCTTGTCGACGACGTAGATTTCGTAAAAGCGGTCGGGCAGATCCGGCGTCTCGCGCATATAGTCGATCGCCTGGCCCACGGTGAAATCCTGGGGCACCGCGATGAACTCGGTCTGCATGCGGCGGCCGGCGGAGTTCTCCGGATACAGCAGGCTGCGCTCGAGCGCGACGCGCTCCTTGAGCGGCAGCTTTTCGAGGATTTCCTCCTGCTCCGCGGCGTCGAGGGTTTCCAGGAGTTCGACCGCATCGTCGGATTCGAGCTCGCGGACACCCTCGGCGACCGTCTCCGGCGGCAGCTCCTCGAGGATCTCCTCGCGCACGGTCTCGTCGACCTCGTTCAGCGCGGAGAAGTCGAAATCACGGCCGGTGAGTTCGACGAGGCGGACGCGGGCGTCGGGCTGCAATGCCCCGATCAAATCGCCGAGATCGGCCTCGTGCAGCTCCGCGACGCAGGCGCGCAGCGCCGCACTGTCGCCGGCCTCGATCGCATGGGCAATTTCCTCGACGAATTCGTGACGAATTTCGCCGTCTTCATTGCGCATCGGCACGTGGTCGAGTACCGAATCCGAAGCGGTAGGGGCAACGTCCATATGTTCGTCCATGGCGCGCCTCGCCGTTTGACAGGTGAAACGAGTGATCTGGGCTGACGATCAGGCAATACCCACAAGGCAACTCCGAGCGCAATGACAAAGATGCTCCAACTGAGGTGGACCTCGATGATGGCGGGTGCGCTCGTCGTCGGCATCGTCTCGACGGATGCCGCCGAGTGCCCGCGCAAGGACGCGCTCGGTACCTCGCGCATCCTCAGCGTCGACGCCAAGACCTATCCGCGCGTCGGCTTGAAGAGCTTTCCGCAGACGCTGCCGCTGGCCGATCACGAGGTCGTGCTGACCTTCGACGACGGCCCCTACCCGCCGACGACATCGAAGGTGCTGGCGGCGCTGGCGCAGGAGTGCGTGCGCGCAACCTTCTTCCTGATTGGTCTGCACGCCACCGAACACCCCGAGATGGTCAAGCGGATCGCGCGCGAAGGCCACACCATCGGCCACCACACCTTCTCGCATCCGTTCATGGCGCGGATCCCGTTCGACAAGGCCAGGAGCGAGATCGACCGCGGCATCGCGGCCGACGAGATGGCGCTGCACGGGGTGTCGACGACGACACCATCGACGCCGTTCTTCCGCTTCCCCTATTTCGAGGGGACGCAAGCGCAGCTCGACCTGCTCCAGTCGCGCGGCATCGTCGTGTTCGGCGCCGATCTTTGGGCCAGCGACTGGAACGAGATGACGCCGGAACAGGAGTTGAAGCTCGTCACGGAGCGCCTCGCGGCTAGCGGCAAGGGTATCATCCTCTTCCACGACCCCAAGGCGCGCACGGCGGCGATCATGCCGGCCTTTCTGCGGTATCTGAGAGAGAACGGCTTTCGCGTGGTTCACGTCGTGGCGGCCGGCGCGCCGCCGAAGAATGCCGATGCGCGCTGATCCCGGAATGTCACGCCGGCGCAAAATGGGGTGATTTTGGCCCTATTAACACTCTGTTCATGCTACGCCGTGCAAACATGGAGGGGACGTGCGCCTGAACCGTTTCGGTGCAGCTCCGACCTAGAATGGCGGCAATCGCTTATGAGGGCAGACCGGGTTCATGATCGGAAGTAGCGTTGTAGTTCGGACGCGATCGTGGATCGTCCTCTGTCTGGGATTGCTGACCGTGGGCGCGCCGGCAGCTTATGCAGCCGACTGCCCCGGTCACCCGGACGCGCTCGGGACGTCCCGCACCCTCGTGGTCGATCCGCGCGAGCATCCGCGCATCGGCACCATGCAGTACCGCGAGACGCTGCCGCTGAAGGACCATGAGGTCGTCCTGACCTTCGACGATGGTCCATTGCCGAAATATTCCAACCAGGTCCTCAAGATCCTCGCCGACGAGTGCATCAAGGCGACCTTCTTCATCATCGGCAACCAGGCCAAGGCCAATCCGGAAGGCGTGCGCAAGCTGGTCGCGGCGGGCCACACCGTCGGCACCCACAGCATGGACCATCCGCTGACCTTCGACCGGATGCCGATCGAAAAGGCCGAGGCCGAGATCAACGGCGGCATCGAATGGACCTCGGCCGCGATGACCGATCCGTCCCAGCTCGCCCCGTTCTTCCGCATTCCCGGCCTGATGCGCGCCGAGGGCGTCGAGAACCTTCTGATCTCGCGCGGCATCCAGGTGTGGAGCGCCGACTTTCCGGCCGACGACTGGCGGCACGTATCGTCCGACCGCGTCTACCAGCTCGCGATCCAGCGGCTGGAGGCCAAGGGCAAGGGCATTTTGCTGCTGCACGACATCCAGGCCCGCACCGTGGCGGCGCTGCCGAAGATCATCCGCGACCTCAAGGCGCGCGGCTATCGCATCGTCCATGTGGTGCCCGCGACCGCCGAGCGGCCGGCGACGCCGACCACGGCGGTGGAATGGCTGCTGCATCCGCCGACCGAAACGACGCCGATCGCACGCTGGCCGCGCGTGCCGAATTTCGTATTCACGCAGACCCGGATGCTGCCGGCGCCCGCGCTGGCCGATCTCAATGCGCAGACCGAGCATCAGCCGCTGCTGCCGCGCCGGACCAAGGGGCAGATGGATATCGCATCCACCCTGCCCGTGCCCGACCGCGATCTGTTCGCAATTCCGGAGGGCTCGGTCGAGGTGCTGCTGTCGACGACCTTGTCGCGGCGTGCCGCAACCCGGCTGGCGATGGCAGCCGAGCCACCTCATGCGGCCAGGGGCAAGGCAGCACAGGGCAAAGCAGCAAAGGGCAAGGCAGCCAAGCTGCAAGGACGGCGTACGGCGCATACAGCGTCGGCGGCACCGGATCATGCCGCGCAGCCCATCGACATTGCACCCAAGGGGACTGCAGCCAAGGTGACTGCAGCCAAGGGGATTGCGGCCAAGGGGATTGCGGTCAAGGACGCGGCCTCTAAGCGCGCTACGCCCCGCCCGACCCGCGTCGCCAGCCTGAAGAAGCGCGTTTAAGCCCTCACTGCCGCATGATGGCGGCGACGCAGAGCAGCACGATCAGCGCCAGGAAAAACAGGTCCATATAGGACTTGAGCTCGCCGTCGCGCCGCAGCCGCGCAACGTCGGCGACGACCTGCTTGCGCGCCGTGGTTCCGCCCGAACCGTCATTGATCGGAGCCTGGAGGCGCTTGGTCTCGGCCTCCAGCTTCTCGATCTTCTGGAAGAAATAGAATGCGCGCAGCGTCGAGGCCGCGCGCATGGCGGCATAGACCAGCACCAGGATCGCGATGATCGCCCGGTTCTGATATTTCTCCATGAAGTTCAGGCTGAAATAGACCATCGCCATGAAGGCGAAGTTGGTGAAGAAGCGATAGACGAAGCTGAGAAAGACCATGCGCGCTCGAGCCTTGAGGGGTAGCGCAATCGGATCGTTGCGCGTACGGGATCAGGGGCCAAACCGGAACAGCCGGCCTGGATGCCGTGCAGGCCCGTCTACGCCAAGTTTATTTCGACAGAGATACGATCGCCCCGCACCCGCCGCCTTTTAGCCACACGCGGCCATAATGCAAGCCGGAGCACGTCGCCGGTCCATGGCGGCGCCGGCGGCCGCAACGGCTCAATGGCGATTTGGCCGAAGTCGCGATAGACTTGGGAGCTGCCGCCACATCTGGGGTCTGCCGATGTCGAAAAAGGGAATCACGGGCCACGATGACTGGGTGCTGACCGAGGCGCTCGCGACCGCCCTGGTCGCGCTGGAGCAGCTCGAGCCGAAGCACCGGCCGAACGCCCATATGGAGGACATCCGCAAGCTGCTCGCGAACGGCAAGGAGCCGGCGGCGGTGAGCCTGCACCTGGCGCAGGCCAAATGCCGCCTGTTTCCCGAGCTCGACCCGCTGGAGATCTACCGGGAATACGGCATCGGCGAGGAGTATGGCTAAAGCGCGATGAGATTTGGATGAATCGTCATCGCGCTTAAGCTTGTTGTTTACGCATGATCTTTCCGGAAAACCGCTTCGCACTTTTCCGGATCATGCTTTAGGGCCCGCCCGCGACCGATCCCGCGATCACCATGACCAGCGCGCCAAGGTCGATCTTGCCGTTGACGGTCAGCTCCTCCGAGCGGTTTCCATCGTTCGCGCCCTGGACCTTGAGCGATTGCGGCCGGTCGGCGGCCTGACGCTGCAACTCGCCGACGATCGCTTCCTTGAGCTTTTCTTCCAGCATGGGCCCCTCCTCACGCCGCCATTGCGCGGCACGATTGCGCGCAGGAGCGGCAGATCGCGACGCATTCGTCCATGCCGCCGATCCGCGCGCAATCCTCGGCGCATTCGCCGCAGATTTCGGCGCACTCAGCGCATGTATGCTTGTGGTGCGGCGTGTTTATCAGCATGAAATGCGCGGCGGTCCGGCACATCTCCGCGCAGGCCATCATCAGGCGGAAGTGTTCTGGCTCGACGTGCTTGCCGCCTGTCTCGAGGCAGTGGTTCATCGCCGTGCCGAGGCATGTCTGGTAGCAGCTCATGCAGAGTTCGATGCAGCGGGTCATCTCTTCGGATCGGGCCATCCGTTCTCTCCCAAGTTGCGCGTCCATGCCGCCCCTGCTCAACTCAACCAAGGCGACGCTTTCATCGTTCCTGCCCTCCCCCCGATTGTGACGACCTGGAACCACATGATGCGGCTCTAGCCGAAACGCCGCGCCCGCGCCGCCCGGTAGCGGGCATCGGTCTGCGGCTTGATGAACAGCGCCGCCACGCTCGGATGGCGCCTGCGGATCTCGGTCTCGATCGAAACGACGCACTGCTCGATATCGTCGGCGCGCTTGTCGTCGGCGAACTCGATGCTCAAGGCCACCACGACCTCGGCCGGCGATAGCTGCACCGTCAGGAGGCCGTTGGCCCTGAGCACGCCGGGCGAGCGCCTTGCCACCTCTAGGATGGAGCGCGCAAGCTCCGGATCTGCAGGCTCGCCGATCAGAAGGCTTTTGCTTTCGCGCGCGAGCGCGACGGACGCGGTCGCCAGCAACAGCCCGATCAGGATCGAACCAACCCCGTCCCAGACCGGCTGGTCCAGCCATACGGCAGCTGCAGTGGCCGCGGCGGCGATCGCGATACCGAGCAGCGCCGCGCTGTCCTCGAGCAGCACCATGAAAGCCGGAGGATCCTTGCTGCGGACGAAAGCCTGATAGTAACCAAACCGCTCGGCGTCCGACCTGAAGCGCCGCAGGGCAATCAGCCAGGAGCCGCCTTCGAACAGGAATGACAGGCCGAGCACCACGAAGCTGACGATGGGATCTTCGATCGGCTCGGGCGCGGCGACGTGCAGAATGCCCTGAAACAGCGAGACGCCGGCGCCCAGCGCGAAGATGAGCAGCGCAACGATGAAGCTCCAGAAATACAGCTCCCGGCCGTAGCCAAGCGGATGGGATTCGTCGGGTGGACGGGCCGCGCGCCGGTAGCCATAGAGCAGCAGGATCTCGTTGGTCGTATCGACGAGCGAATGCACCGCCTCGCTCGTCATCGCCGAACTTCCCGTCCATGCGGCGGCGCCGATCTTCGTGACCGCGACGAGGACATTGCCGAGCAGCGCCGCATAGACAGAGGTCTTCGTGGATGATCCTGCCGCCATGTTCGCCAATGTCCGATACTCCGCTTCTCACGCCAATCGCGCCGGCACGCTGTTGTGGATGGTGCAGGCGGCAATTGCGGCGTGGCCGAACGAGACCGAGATCTGGTGCAGGTCGGTGACGACGTCGCCGATGCCGTAGAGCCCGCGGATCGACGTGCGCTGATGGTCGTCGACCTTCAGATAACCCTCAACGGTATGCTCGGCACCCAGCGCCATCGCGAGCTGGGAGCGCACCTCAGCGCCCATCGCGGGATAGATCATGTCGAATTGCGCCGTGCGGCCGTCGGCGAAGACCGCTTCGATGCCATCGCCTCTCCGCTGCAAACGCAGATCGGGCGCACGCACGACCTCCACGCCCGCCTCGGCCAGCCGTGACGTTGCGGCCCGATCGTCATCCGGCTCGGTTGCGAGCAGCGTCACGTCGCGCGAATAGCCGCGCAGGAACAGCGCCTTGCCCGCAGCACGCGCCAGCGGGCCGATGACGCCGATGCGGCGGCCGGTCGCCTCGAAGGCGTCGCAGATCGGGCAGTAGCGCAAGAGCCCATCCGCGACGGCGGCGCGCCATTCGTCGAACGGCGGATGGGTATCGACGATCCCGCAGGCGAGGACGACGGTGGCGGCTGCATGCGCGCCGCCATTCCAGCTCGCCAGAAAACCACGATCGTGTCGTTGCAAGTCGGTGACCTCGGCGTCCACGCGCGTGACGGCGAGCTCGTCCAGCTGGGCCGACATCCTTTCGATCAGCTCCGTGCCGGACAGGCCGTGGACGAAGCCCGGGACATTGCGACTGCGCGGGATCAGCGCCGCCCGGCTCGCGCCAGTGTCCACGACGCAGACGCGGCGGCGGAAGCGCGCCAGATAGATCGCGGCCATCAGCCCGGCCGGGCCGCCTCCGACGATCAGGCATTCAAGCGGCGGCGCGCCGGTCATTTGGGTTTGGGGTCCACAAGACCGGCACCGGGATCGCCGAAACGCCCGCTCCTTGCCAGCCGGACTGCGTTGCCGAGCGCACGCGCCGCATTCTGCACCTCGTGCTGGAATTCGCTGTCCTCATCGAGATCGCGATGCGAGGTGGCGTATGGCTCCCTATAGCCGACATAGCCGTCGAGCTCGGCGTAGCGGCCCGCCGAGATCAGCTGCATGTCGGTCAACCAATCCGACAACGCCCGGCGCACGCCCGCGGCGCCGACCGCATCTCCGTGAACGACGACGCCGAAGTGACGGCCGGCGAGATGGCGCGGATAGGACCAGCCCTTCAGCTCCAGCGCCTTGGCCTCAGCGGCATTCTTGCCGTGGGTCGCAGTCGGATCGGGATTGCCGCCATCGGCGCAGACCATGCGGTCCATCATCGCCTTGAGCCCGGTGGGCACATGATACCAGTTCACCGGCGCCACGATCAGGATGCCGTGGGCCGCAACCCAGAGCGGATAGATCTCGTTCATCCAGTCGCCAGTCTGCCCCAGTGAATAGTTCGGATAGCAGCTGCACGGCCAGTGGCAGAGCGGCATGGCGGTGCCGACACAGGTCTTGCAGGGATGAATGGTCTTGCCGAACTCCGAGGCGAGGCGCGACAGATCGAGGATGTCGACGGCAAATCCCATCTCGACGAGGACGGGCTCGGCCAGCTTGACCAGCCGCCAGGTCTTGGACATCTCGCCGGGACAGGTGTGCTCGCTGCGGGTCGAGCCGTTGATGAGGAGAATGCGCGGCGTCTCGTCGGCATCGTCGTGCCGCCGCTGCGCCTCCAGGATTTTTGCGCGCGCATCGAGCCAGTCGACGGCAAGATCGTAGTCGGGATCGGAGAAGCCTGGGCCCGCCTTCCGCGTCAACGGCGCCTTGCGCGAATGGCTGTAGGCGTCCCAGGCCGCAGCGGTGATCGTATCGAGCTCCCGTCCGAGCGGGGCAAAGGCGGGATCGACGAACTGACGCTTGTAGCGGCGCTCGAACTCCTCGCGCGACAGCTTGACGGGTGGCATCCCCTTGCGAACGTCGGCGTCCGTCATGCTGGCTCCTGGCGAGGTCGATATCATTCGACCAACCCGGCGCGCAGCGCGGGGTTCCCAGGGCTCTACCCGCGAGCAGGCTCCTGCGGCACGTCGAATTGCGCGATCCGCCGGTCGAGCCGCCACAGCTCGATGCGATGGACCAGCACGAGCGCGGCCGCTTCGCGCTTGGCCTGCTCATCATCGTCGCAGACCAGATTGATGCATCCGAACACGTGCCCATCAGGATCGATCTGAAACGCGCGGTAATGCTTGATGCTCCCCATCATGTTTGTCCTCGTCTTGGGGAGACGGGCGCGCTCAACCAGTCTGTCAGGTTCGAGGTGACTTCGTTCTGTTTGGCGCGTTGCAGCAGCATCTCACGTTCCCTGCCCGGCGGCAGGGTGCGGGCGCGCTCGCGGGCGTTTTCGGCGAAGGCGGCCAGCCGCTCCTGGAGCGATTGGGTCTGTTTCCTGCGGTTACGTTTGGCGGTCATTTGCACTGTCGCGGATAATCGGTTGGAAGGAAATCAGCCCCGGCGGGGGATCTGGCGCCGGGGCCCAAATTCTATTGCCACTCAATTCGCTTACCGGCTGGGGCGGCCCAGCCCGGCAACGTTTGTAGCTTCCGCCGCAACAGCCGGTTCCGGCATTTCAATAAGTTAACGCTGCATGAGTTCGCGCGAGCGAGATCCGGACCGCGCCGGAACCGAAATGTCAACGCGCATATTCAAAGACGACTTGAAGGCGGATCATCATGGCAGACAATCTATTCGGGCGGCTGCAGGCCCGGCGACCGCAGCCACTCGCTCATCTGAGACCCTGTTTCCGCCTGGCGCGCCTTGCGCAACATCTCGTCGCGCGCGGCGCCGGGCGGAAGCGTGCTCGCTTGTTGGCGCAGTCGCTCCGCCTCGGCGGCGAGCCGCGCCTCCAGAGTCTCTATATGCTTGAACCGATGTCGCGTCGTCATCAGGCGTTCTCCCTGGTGCACGAGGTCGAGCGCGCCGTTGCGTTCTGACGTCTGGCGGGTGCCGAGCCGCGCAGCCTGGCAGACGGTCAACGTTGTGGGGGAGGAACGGTTGCCCGTTTCTGCGAAAAGACCGGAGCTATGGTTCCTCGTTGTCCCGGCGCGCCTTGATCTCCGAGCGAAGCATGGCGCTGTCCATGATGGCCAAACGCAAATCGTTCACGGTTTCGCCGTAGTGACCCGCAGCCTGTCTATGCTGCTCCCGAAGGGCGCGGCTCTCCTCGATAGCACGTCTAGCGCGGGCAAACAGGGAATCAGGCATCAGCCATGATGCAACAGAGTTCAACGGCACTCTCTTGCATAGGTTACTCATATTGCGCCAATCGCTCAAAGAGCCTCGCTCATTAACTTGGATCAAGCCTTCACAACCCCTCTCGGACGGTTTCTCAACCTATGATCGATGTCCGGAACGGGAATTGACCGGCAGATCCCCGATTTCCTTGGCCGAAACGCCGCGGCAGGTGTATGGTCAGTTCATCACCGGCTAACGCCCCGCCCGTAGGCGCCGGTGGCTGAGAGACGTAGGGTGCTCCCGCCTGCATGATCATCCGGGGAGCGCCCGATGGCGAAGCAGTCTCACTATCCTTTGGCGTCCGACGAGAAGCACGCGGAGCAGGTTCGCAAGGCCATCCGTGAATCGTGGGAGGTATTGACGCTTCCCCGACCGGATACGTTTCTCGGCCGACGAACTCACGAGCCTTTTCCAAGCGAACAAGGTGAGGGTGCGCAGGACAGACAGCCCCGCAGACCGCGATGATCGCAAGGGGGCCGCTCCGGCGACGTTCCGGCGGGATGTCACCGACGAAGCGGGTCCCGATAACGAAGGCCGGCTTCATCGCGTCGCTTCAGTCTCCTCGATAGAGCTGCAGATAGCTCGGCGAGTATAGCGCCGCGTTCTTGAGCGCATCGAGGTCTGGGATGGTCAGCATCCGCTCGCGCAGGATGATGAGCCCCGACGCGCGCAGCTCCTGAAGAGTCCGATTGAGGTGAACGACGGACAAGCCCGTGGCATCCGCGAGATCCATTTGCGTCACCGGCATGACGCAGGAATTGCCGTCGACCATCCCCACGACGCGAAGCCGCTCGAACGTTTCGCAGAACAGATGGGCGACGCGCTCAACCGCCACGCGACGGCCGAGATTGATCGCCCATTCGCGTTGAATGGCGATGTTGACGAGGGTCTCGCACCAGAACGCCTCCGCGAGCGAACGGTCGCCTGCCATCAGGCTCTCGAATCGCGCGCGCTTGATCTCGCTGTAGACCACAGGCGTCATCGTCGCGATGGAATGATCCATCACCGGGAGCAGGAACGCATGCGCATCGCAACTCTCGCCCGGGAAGATGAAATTGACGATTTGGCGTCGCCCATCCTCGAGCGTCTTGTAGCGACAGAGCCAGCCGGACAGGACGACGCGGACGCTATCGACAGGGTCGCCCTCGGAGATCAGGTCCTCGCCCGCTCCGGCACGTTGGAGGCCTTCGAGCATGGCATATTCGAGCGATGCGCGGGCCTCGGTCGACAACGGCCTCAGCGCGCTCAGCCGGCGAATGACCGGCTGCAATGCGCTGCGATCGACCGTCGACAACGGCATCAGGCCGCCACCACGGGTGTGTGGAAGGCGCGCTTGCTCAGCGGGACGGTGATTGTGCATTGCAGCCCCGCAGGGTTGAATATCATCTTGGTTTGGCCCTTGAACTCGAATGCCAGCGTACGCTCCAGAAGATCGGTACCAAATCCTTTTCGAGGCCTCGGGGTCACGGGCGGCCCGCCGCGCTCCCGCCATTCGAACACCAGCTCCGCGGGCTCAACGCTCTCATCGACGCGCCAGGTCACTTCAATGTGACCGGTCGGCTGGCTCAGGGCGCCGTATTTGAGCGCATTGGTCGCGAGCTCGTGGATCGCGAGTGCGAGGGTTTCCGCCGCCTTGGGCTGGAAGCGCACCGTCGGCCCGGAGACCCGCATCTGCTCGCCTTCGCGGGCATCGTAGGCAAGCAGCTCCTCGATCACGAGATATTCGAGATCGACGCCGCCTTCGGGATCTCGGGTCACCAGCGCCTGGGTGCGGGCAAAAGCGTTGAGACGACCATCGAGATGAGAGGCGTATTCCTCCACGGTAGAGCTCGTTTCCGCCGAGCGGCGGGCGATCGACCGCACCACACCGAGCGTGTTGCGAACGCGGTGCTGGAGCTCGGCCAGCAGCAGGCGCTGGCGCTCCTCGGCGCGAGTGATCGCGGTGACGTCAATGAAGGTGATGACGACGCCCGCGATGAAATTGTCGATGCTGCGGTAAGGCAGGATACGCACGATGTAACGGGTGCCGCTGTCAGGCGCGGTCAGCTCGCGCTCGACGCTCGCCAGCGTGCGCAGCACGCGGCGGACGTCGTCATAGAGCTCCTCGATCGGGATGCGCGCCTTGATATGGCTGATCGGCCGGCCCGTATCGGTTTCGACGAGATGCAGCAGGTGCGTGATCGCGGGCGTGAAGTTCATCACGCGCAAATCATTGTCGAGGAATACAGTCGCGATCTGCGTGCTCTCGAGGAAATTCTTGAGGTCGCTGGTGGCGCGCGTCAATTCCTGAACACGGTGGGCCAGCTCGCCGTTGACGGTGGTCAGCTCCTCGTTGACCGACTGCAATTCCTCACGCGAGGTCTCCAGCTCCTCGTTAGCCGACTGAAGCTCCTCGTTGAGCGACTGGTATTCCTCGTTCGAGGATTTCAGCTCCTCGTTGGTGCTCTCCAGTTCCTCGATGGTCGCCTGAAGGCGCTCGCGCGTGGCGCGCAGATCGGTTTCGAGGCGCTCGACATGCTCAGTGCGTACCAGCGCGTTGGGGTTGCCCTGATCGGCCTCGATCATTCGGACCGGGCCGTCCTTGAACAGCACGACGAAATTTCGGTGACCGCCCGCGCCGTCCTGGACCGGCTCGACCGTGATGTCGACCACGACACGGTGACCGTTCACCCCGAGTTGCACCTGCTCGGCATGGACGGGCTCGTTGGTCTCGACAGCGCGGCTGAGCGCGGTGCGCAGTTCGAGGCGCAGATCGCGGTGCACGAGCTGAAGCAGGTCGAGCGAGGCGGCACCCGCCGTCGGCTCGATATAGCGGCCGGTGCGCCCCGAGAAGTGCAAAATCTGGAAATTGTCATCGGTGATGACGTAGGCCGGCGCATAGCGCTCTGCGATGCGCTGGGCGCGCCGCTCCAGCCCGACGTCGGGACCGAACGAGCGCGGCGCCGGCACTTCGGCCGGCACCCTGCCCGCCACCGTCGTGATCGGAAATTCCGGCGGCAGCCGCGTTCCGGTTTCCAGCTTCTTGAAGATGCGCGCCCGTCGGTCGACCGGCGCGAACAGCTTCGGGTGCCGCGTCACGTTCTCGGAATTTCCGAGAAACAGATAGCGGTCCGGCAGCAACGCGAAGTGGAACAGCGGGATCACCCGGTTCTGCAGCTCGGCATTGAGATAGATCAGCAGATTGCGGCAGGAGACGAGGTCGAGCTTGGAGAACGGCGCGTCCTTGATGACGTTGTGCTGCGAGAAGATGCACATCTCGCGCAGCTCCTTCACCACGCAATAGGTGTCGCCCTCGCGCACGAACCAGCGCGCCAGGCGCTCGCTCGTCACCTCTGCCTCGATATTGGTACGGTAGCGCCCCACCCGTGCGGTCGCCAGCGCCCGTCCGTCGATGTCGGTGGCGAAGATCTGCACCTGCGGCGCGGATTCCATCCGCGCCATATGCTCGCGCAGGAGGATGCCGATCGAATAGGCCTCCTCGCCGGTGGCGCAGCCGAGCACCCAGACGCGCACCTGCTGCCCCGCACCCTTGCCCTCGAAGATCTTCGGGATGACTTGGGTCTCCAGCACCTCGAATTCGCGTTTGTCGCGGAAGAATTCGGTGACCCCGATCAAGAGATCATTGAAGAGGTGCTGGGCCTCGTCCTTGTCGTTCCGCAAGTAATCGACATAGGCAGCGATGTCGTCGATCTGGACCACTTGCATGCGCCGCTGCACGCGGCGCAGGAAGGTGTTCTGCTTGTAGCCGTGGAAATCATTGCCGGTCTTGTTGCGCAGGATGTCGGCAATGCGCGACAGCGACGACGCGGCCGCTGCGAGCACCTCATCGAAGCCCTGCTTCTCTTCCAGACGCCTGAGATGACGGGCATAGACCTGGATGTGCTCGGGAATATCTTCCGGCGGCAGCACATAGTCGGCGATGGCGGCGGGCGTGTTGCCGTTGCGCAGATGCTCAGCCTCGTCCTGGCTCGCTACCCTTTCGGCGATGGCGAGGCCGCCGTGATCTTTGAGCGTCGCCGTGCCGAGCGTGCCGTCACCGCCGGTGCCGGCAAGAATGACGCCGATCGATTGCTCGGAGCGTTCCTCGGCCAGCGAGACCAGGAAGCTGTCGATCGTGGCCCGCTCGCCGGGCGCCTGTTCGGCCTTGCGAATCGCGAACCGGTTGTTCTGGATCGTGGTAATCATCGCCGGCGGGCACAGATAGACCATGCCGCCTTCGATCGCGTGGCCGTCGCCGATATCGGCGACCTTGCCGCCATTGGACGCACGCACGATTCCGCGCAGCCGTTGCTCGTCAAAACTCTCGTGGTGCTGAAGCGCCAGCACGATGGCCTGATCGGCGCCTAAGCTCAGCTTGGCAAAGAAGCGCTCGATGCTGTCCAGCGCACCGGGCGAGGCGCCCACTCCTATGATCAGCGGAGTCTTGATCTGGCGCTCTCCTTGGACCGGCTGGTCGCCGACGTCATGCATGGCTCTGATGGCTCTCGTTCGCTCGCCGGGACCAACAGGCGCCCGGCTCCTGCAAATAACAGAAATCAATATTATCCCAATAGATCAAACGCAAAAATGTCCCGAAGCGTTCAGCGTTGTCAGCTCCGGCCGAAAGGTCCATGCTCGCCAGCACTGCGAAGGAACCCGCGATGCCCATCTCCGAGGAGCTCGCCGGCCTGATCAGGCGGGCCGAGCGTGCGACCGCGGAAGCCCGCCGCTTGCTGGCCGAGAACGAGCGCTGGCGCCGGTATACGGAGCGTCAGCTCGATACCATGTTCGAGCTCAGCGCGGAGTTCAGGAGAGCTGCCGTCCTTTCCCCAACTACCCCGCCGCGACCTCCTGCCGGAGATACTCGACCCGCTGCTCGATCAAAACGCGGTGGCGCTCCCATTCCACCAGGGTCTGCCTGAGTAGGCTGACCAGTCGTTCCGCCTGGCGCGTGTCGTGTCCGCCCGCCATCAGCTCGCGCACCCGATCCTCCTGATCGCGGATGCGCCTCCAGCCCTCCTCGATGTCTCTATCGGCCTTCACCAGGAGGCTCTGCTCGATGTTGAGTTGCGCGGTGCGTTCGGCAAGGGAGATGGCCATGGCAGAGCCTTCAGGCCTCCGGTTTGCCCACGGGAGGATCAAGGGACTTTAGCACAACGCGCCGGATCATGTTGGCATATTCGCGATATTCGCGTGCCCGAGCCTCGTACATCTCGGCGACGGCAGCCCGGCCGCTGCGCCGGCCGTCGGCTGCCATGCGCTGCACCAGCTCCGCGCGCTCCTCGATGATGCGCAGCGCCACGCGCAGGGCTTCGTCGACGCGCCCCTCCTGCTCCTTGGCGAGAGCATCGGCGGTGAAGCCGTGACCCACCTGGCAGCGGAAGCGCATCGGTCGCGCTTCCTTGACTTCCGAAAGCACGCCGCCGCAGGCCGGGCAAGTCAGCCCGACAGGGTCCGCAATTGCGCTGAGATTGTCGCTGCCTACACGCTCCCCAGCCGCGATCTCGACCTCGAGCCTGATCTCGGGGGGGACCGGCAGCGCGGCTCCGGCCGGCTCCCTGACGAGCTCGGACAGCACGTCGCCCATGGTGGCGCCGGAAACGCAGAGATCGACTGTAGTCGCTTCCATTGCGCGCCGCGGCATCTCGTCCGAGATTGCGTCCGCGGGATCCTGCACCACGGCCATCCCGCCGCAGCGCTTGATGGCGTTGAGACCGGCCGCGCCGTCGGACAACAGGCCGCTGAGGAGCACGCCGACCACGCGCGGGCCGTGATAGAGGGCGGCAGAGCGGAACAGGGCATCGATCGCCGGCCGCACCATGTTCTCGCGCGGCCCTCGGCCGAGGACAACGCGATCTCCAGCGAGCAGCAAATGATGGTCCGGCGCACCCAGATAGACGTGACCAGGCTCGATTTTCATGCCGTTCTCGGCCTGCCGGACCGGAAGTGGGCCGGCACTGCTGGCAACCGTCGAGAGGATGCCGATGCCCTGCGCCGGAATGTGCAGCACGACGAAGACGGCAGCCGGCAAATCCGCAGGCAGACGGCCCAAAATCTGCTTCAGCGGCGCGGTCGCCCCGGCCGAGCCCCCGATCACGATGATGTCGCGGTTTCCCATGGAACCCACCTTCGATTGCATCGTTTGCACCAAAGTGGGTCCCGGTCTTATGTTCCTATCCGCCTGGAGGGATTGCTGGAGGGGATCATGTCCAGTTCTCACGCATCGTCTCGTCAGCGCGCGCCCCTGACTGGGCGCCGTATCCTCGTGGTCGAAGACGAATATTTTCTCGCAGACGACATCGGACATGCGCTGCGAAAGCTGGGCGCCGAGGTTGCAGGTCCGGTGGGGGACATTGAGGACGCGATGGCAATGCTGCAGGGGGCCGGCGTACTCGACGGCGCCGTGCTCGACGTCAACATTCGGACGGAGCTGATTTTTCCGGTCGCCAGGGAACTCAGGGCGCGCGGCGTGCCCTTCGTGTTCACCACCGGCTACGACAGAATCAGCATCGCGCCGGAATTCCACGACGTGCCGCTCTGGGAAAAGCCGATCGATGTCGCAGCCATGGCGCGGACTCTGGCGGGACTCATCGGCGATCGGCGGGCATGACACGCAACGCAGCGCATCCTTCCCCACTTCTCGCAGTGGAGTGTGACGTTCAATGATCTACCTACCTGATACCGCCCTCGATGAGCAGATGCTCAGCCAATCGCGTGAGCTGGTGCGCGAGGGCATGGCGCTGCTGCGCAGCACCGACCATCTCGTGAGCGCCCAGCGCCTGCGCGATGAGCTGGAGGAAGAGCGCCGCAAGCCGCCGCGCCGGGACCGCAAATCGGGGAAGGCCCGCTGATCTGCGCCGCGCAGCCGATCGAATCAGAACAGATGTGCGACAGCAAGCCAGGCGGTCACCGCCAGGCACAGGACAATCGCGGCGTAAGGTAGCGCGACGCGCAAGACGGCAAGCTCCCCCAATTCAGCTGATCATCATCCAGACAATTGCCACCATCATCACGAGAAAACCCGTGACCGCAGTCGCGACAAAGGCTTGTTCGATGCGATCCATCGCCATCGCAGCCCCCCTCTTGTTTCAGCCCGTACAATTTGACGGTTTCGGGGCCGCTGTGCATTAGGCTATGTGAATCGGCGGGCGCCTTTGTTGTCGGCCCGCAACACGGTTCGCGCCACTCCGTGAAATTGCGACGATGTCGCTCTACGACCTCGCGGTGCCCGGCTCCGCCATCTTGCGATGCTGCCTGGCCAGCATCTCGTTCGGCGTGACGCTCGCAACCGTGGTCTGAATCTTGTTCTTCAGTCCGGTGACGATGTCGGCGTCGCCGCGCATCATCGCATCGAAGCCGGCCCTGGCGACACCGTAGGCGCCGTCCTTCTTCTCGGTGCCGACCTTGGTATCCATCATGTCGGCGCGGCGGAAGAACTCGGTTTCGGTCGCACCTGGCATCAGGCAGGTGACGGTGACACCGCTGTCGCGCAACTCCTCGCGCAGCGCGAACGAGAATGAATCCAGGAACGCCTTACTCGCATTGTAGGCGGCCTGGAAACTGCCCGGCATGAAGCCGGCGATCGAGCCGGTGATCAGGATGCGGCCGGCATTGCGGCGGAGCATCTCATTGCCGACGCGGTGGATCAGATACAGCGTGCCTGTGATGTTGGTGTCGATGAGGTGCTTCACCCTGGCAAAGTCCTGGTCGAGGAAGGCTTTGCCGAGGCCGATGCCGGCATTGGCCAGCAGCGCATCGATCGGCCGGTCGCCGAGCGCGGCGCAGAGCTTGTCCACGCCCTCGGTGGTGGCGAGATCCGCCTCGACCGGCTCGACGCTGCCGCCGAGCCGGCGCAGATCGACGGCCACCTGCTCGATCGCGGCCTCGTCCGCCGCGATGACGAGGTTGAAGCCTGCCTGCGCACAGCACCTGGCGAGTTCCAGACCGATACCGGTTGAGGCGCCTGTGACGACGGCGAGTTGATTGGCGGGCATGCGGCAAATCCTCGGATTTGGACCCTTGGGGAATTGAGGTGATGACGCTCAATCGCCGCCCTGCTCCCGCGTTCCTATTTGCGCAGTGCGAAGAATTTGCGCGGGGCGATTAGCAACCATCGTTCCTTCCTGGACTTAGATGCCAAGTGATTCAAGCGGGAGGACGGACGATGAAGGCGCTGGTCTGGCACGGCAAGGAGGACATAAGGTGCGACACCGTCACTGACCCGGAGATCCAGGATCCACGCGACGCCATCATCAAGGTCACGAGCTGCGCCATCTGCGGCTCCGATCTGCACCTCTTCCACAATTTCATTCCGGGCATGTTGCCCGGCGACATCATGGGCCACGAGACCATGGGCGAAGTGGTCGAGGTCGGCTCGGGCGTCGACGGCAAGCTCAGGAAGGGCGACCGCATCGTCGTGCCCTTCACGATCATTTGCGGCGAATGCGAACAGTGCAAGCGCGGCAATTATTCGGTGTGCGAAACCACCAACCGCAAGCGTCATCTGGCCGATAAGGTGTTCGGGCACACGACAGCCGGCTTGTTTGGCTATACGCATCTGACCGGTGGCTATCCCGGCGGCCAAGCCGAATATCTCCGCGTACCCTTTGCCGACGCCACCCACATCAAGGTGCCCCCAGGCATTCCCGACGAGCAATTGCTGTTCCTCAGCGACATCTTCCCGACCGGCTGGCAGGCCGCCGTGCAATGCGACATCGAGCCGACCGACACGGTCGCGATCTGGGGCTGTGGTCCGGTCGGGCAGATGGCGATCCGCAGCGCCATCCTGCTCGGCGCCAACCAGGTGATCGCGATCGACTGCCTGCCCGAGCGGCTCAGCATGGCGGAAGCCGGCGGTGCCACCACGATCAACTTCGAGACCGAGAGCGTGGTGGAGCGTCTGAACGAGCTCACCGACGGCAAGGGACCGGAAAAGTGCATCGACTGCGCCGGCATGGAAGCTCACGTGATGCCGTCCCGGCCAGACACCGTGCTCGACCGCGCCAAGCAGATGGTGATGCTGGAAAGCGACCGGCCGCACGTGCTGCGCGAGATGATCTATGTCTGCCGGCCCGGCGGCATCATCTCCGTCGCGGGCGTCTATAGCGGCCTCTCCGACAACATGCCGATGGGCGCCTTCATGAACAAGGGCCTGACGATGCGCACCGGCCAGACCCACGTCAACCGCTGGACCGACGACCTGCTCCGCCGCATCGAAGAGGGCGAGATCGACCCGTCCTTCGTCATCACCCACACCGTCCCGCTCGCCCAAGGCCCGGAGATGTACCAGGTGTTCCGCGACAAGCGCGATTCCTGCGTCAAGGTCGTGCTGAAGCCCTGAAGGAGCAGGCTTATGTTTCATTTCTCCAACATCGTCCGCACCAAGGGTGATCCGAAGATCGTCGAAGGCGGCCCGAGCCTGAAACAGCCCGCGGACCAGCTCGCGCGTGCACTCGGCTGGTTCAGCATCGGGCTTGGCGTCGTCGAACTTTTCGCGCCAAGGCGCGTCACGGAAACGTTGGGCATGGAAGGCCGTGAGACGATGGTCCGCGCCTTCGGCGTGCGCGAAATCCTCGCAGGCATCATGTCGCTGTCGATCGACAAGAACGCCGGCCTGTGGGCCCGCTTCGGCGGCGACGGCCTCGATGCCGCGGCGCTGCTCTCAGGGCTGACGTCGAATAATCCCAAGAAGGGCAACATCGCGCTGGCGCTGCTGATGGTCGGCGGCATCGCCATGCTGGACTACCGCGCCGCACGGGACACCAAGCCGCGGCGACCGCCGCGCAACGCACGGCGCAAGCTCTATCCCAACCGCAGCGGTTTCCCCAAGGGCATCGAGAGCGTCCGGACTGCGGCTCGGCAGATCACATCGCATGCTGGGCATAACGAGGTGATGCAAGGTGATGAGCGTCGAGTCCCGTGACGAAGCCGCGTGGTGGGAATCCGCCGTCATCTACGAGATCGCGCTGATCTCCTTCCAGGACTCGAACGGCGACGGCAAGGGCGACCTCGCCGGACTGATGTCGCGCATCGATTACCTGAAGTGGCTCGGGATCGATGCGGTGTGGCTGACGCCGATCTACAAGAGCCCCTTCCGCGATCTCGGCTACGACATCTCCGACTATTGCTCGATCGAGCCCGCCTTCGGCAGCCTCGACGCGTTCGATCGCCTCCTCGAAGCGCTGCACGCCGCAGGCATCCGGCTCATCCTCGATCTCGTTCCCAATCACACCGCGAACGATCATGCATGGTTCGTCGAAAGCTCGAGCTCGCGCAACAGCGCCAAGGCGGATTGGTACATCTGGGCCGATCCTGCCGAGAATGGCGGGCCGCCCAACAACTGGCTGAGCCGGTTCGGCGGCAGCGGGTGGGAATGGTGCGAGGCACGGCGGCAATATTACTATCATTCCTTTCTGGTCGAGCAGCCCGACCTCAACTGGCGCAATCCGCAGGTGCGTGCCGCGATCGCCACTTCCATGCGGTTCTGGCTCGACCGCGGCGTGGACGGCTTTCGCGTCGATGCCAGCGCGGTGCTGATCAAGGACCACCTGCTGCGCGACAATCCGCCGAACCCGCAAGCCAAGAGCAAGCCGCCACCGCAGCGGCAGACGCC
The DNA here is from genome assembly GCF_900324035.1 of Bradyrhizobium vignae. NCBI lineage: Bacteria > Pseudomonadati > Pseudomonadota > Alphaproteobacteria > Hyphomicrobiales > Nitrobacteraceae > Bradyrhizobium > Bradyrhizobium vignae. The sequence continues at coordinate 3,564,400 of NZ_LS398110.1, read as the reverse complement.
GGTGTTTACCGACGACCGGCCCGAAACGATGGATTGCATCGAGTTCATCCGCGAGGTGATCGACGCCTATCCGGGACGAATGCTCTGCGGCGAAGTCCAGGGCAAGACCGACCGCATCGGCCACTTCTACGGCAACGGCCGGCCGCGCCTGCATTTGCCGCTCAATTTCGCCCTGCTCGATTCCAAGTGGGATGCGCTGTCGCTGCAAGCGACGATCGACGCCTATTTCAATGCGATCCCTGAACATGTCTGGCCGGTCTGGGTGATCGGCGGCCACGACAAGCAGCGGATCGCGAGCAAGATCGGCGAGGCGCAGATGCGCGTGATGGCGATGCTGCTGATGACGCTGCGCGGGACGCCTTTCTTCTTCATGGGCGACGAGATCGGCCGCAAGCGCGTTCCCATTCCGCCGGACCGCGTCCACGATCCCTTCGAGAAGCTCGTGCCCGGATACGGGCTGTGCCGCGATCCCGAACGCGCACCGATGCGATGGGATGACAGCCCGGGCGGCGGCTTCACCACGGGCAGCCCATGGCTGCCGCTGGAGCCGCCCGAGGGCGCGGCCAACATCGCCGGCCAGCAGCGCGACGAACGTTCGGTCCTGGCGCTGTTTCGCACGCTGATGGCGCTGCGGCGCGACCATGCCGGGCTGCGGCGGGGCGGTTACGCGCCGCTGCGCTCCCAGAACGACGTCCTGGCCTACAAGAGGATGGATGGCCGTAACGAATTTCTGGTCGCGCTCAACATCGCGGCCGAACCGCGGAATTTCCACTGGCAAGGCCGCGGCCGCCTCTTGCTGTCGACGCAGCTGGACCGGCGACCCGAGCCCTTGCCGGATGCTTCCATCCTGCTCCGGGGCAACGAAGGCGTGATCATCGCGATTGAGCCCCGGTGACGGCCCGAAGGAACCATCCGCCTCTCGAAGCGTCTCATCAACGCTTCCGGCGTCCCCCCGTCGCCGGAGGCAATTTGGACGGAACCGCAGCCCCGGCGCTCACGCCCCCTTCGGGCGCCGGGGAAGCGGCGCGAGCCCTTAAGGAAGGACATATCGGAGGCAGCTCATGGGCAAGACCAAAGGTCTTCAGCACCGGATCGCCGGCAGGACCAAGCAGGCCGTCGGCGAGATCATCGGCGACCAGGATCTGCACGATGACGGCAAGGCGCAAGCCGAGCGCGGGCGCGACGAACAGGACAAGCCGAGCGAGCTCAATCCGCTGAAGAAGCTCAAGCAGCTGACGTGAACGCAGAGCCGCGACCAGCGCTTGCCAGCGGGGCGCGGCGCATCACCGGCGGGCGGCGACGTTCGCGCTGGATCGCCGCCGCCGAGCTCGGCCTGATCAGCAGCACTTTCTCCACCATCGTCAGCCAGCTCTTCGCCGCCCGCATCGGCCGCGATGCCGCGGTCGACTGGATGACGGTCGCCGCCATTCCGGCGCGCGATTGGGCGATCAGCAGCGAGCCATCCTGGAGCACGATCCTGGCCGGGATCGCCTTTCACCAATGGGCGGATTTTTCCTGGGCGTTGGTCTTCTTCGGCGTGCTCGGGCGCTGGACTGCCGACTTGCGGCCGGCCACGATCCTGCTGCTGGCGCTGCCCTGGGCCGTATTCTCATCCAGCGTGGAATGGTTCGCGCTGGTGCCGCTGTTTCCGTTCTGGCAGCCGCTGTTCACGCTACAGCAGCCCTACTGGATCGGGCTGCTGGTGCATGGCTCCTCGGCCGTGATGTATCCCCTGTTCGCCCGCCTGCGCTGGAGGCGCGGGCATGCGCCGGGACGCGACGTGCGGTTCACCAACGCGTGGACCACCGGCGCGCTGGCCGTGATTGCAGTGCTCGGGGCGATCGCTTTGTTCGGCGGCCATGGATACGAGCTGCCATGGATGGGCCGCGACAGGGATCAAGATCAGGCTTACATCCGGCATATGAGCACGCACCACGCCCAGGGGATTGAGCTGGCGCGGACGGCTGCCGAACGCGCGCAGGATCCGCATCTGCGAAAGCTCGCGATGCTGATGGTCGCGAGCCAGACCGGCGAGAACCGGATCTTCGAGAATTGGTGGCTGAGCTGGTTCGACACGGAGATGCCCGATTGCAGCACGGAGGAGCGTGCGGCGATGCCGGGCTTCCTGACGCCGGCCGAGATGCGACAGGTCAAGACCGCGCCGCCGGACCAGTTCGACAAATTGTTCGTCGAGACGATGGGCAAGCATCACCGCGGTGCGGTCAGGATGGCCGATCAGATGTGGCACAGCCGCGGCGATCTGCGCCTGCGCATCATGGCGCAAGCCATTCGCCACGAGCAGCAGGGCGAGATCGCGCTGATGCACGGCGCGAGCGGCCTCGCCGCCGTCACCACCGCCGTCCGTAACATGCTCGGCGACAACGTCAATTGAGCGCGAGGAACCTTGGTTCGGCGTCTCGATTGAGGATCGTAGGTTCCTGAATTCAAGCGATCAGATGCAACGGATGGCCGGCGTTGTTCTCCTTGGTCTTGCAACCGCTTTGGCGGGATGCCAGCGGGAAGAGCGGCAGTTGCGGCTCGATCCGCCGATCGCCGATGCGCTCGACAGGGTAGCGCTGATGCCGAACCGCATCAGCGGTGCGCCGCCGGACGTCTATTTCGTGCTCGGCAAGCCCTATGAGGTCAACGCCTACAATCTCAGCCAGGGCAAGCGGCTCTATGCGTGGTTCGGCTGCAGGAGCTGCCATGGCGACGGCCAGGGCGGCAGCGGCCCCGGCTTCCTCGACGGCTGGTGGTACTACGGCCCCGAGATGGTCTCGATCTTCGCCTCGATCCGTGATGGGCGGCCGCACGGCATGCCCGCGTTCGGCAACAAGATGACGACGGATCAGATCTGGCAGCTCGCCGGCTATGTGCAGACGATCGGCTCCTACCAAGGCAAGACCGCCGCACCGAGCCGCAACGACGAGAAGCAGACCCGGCCCGCGGAGAACCGCGCGCCGGCAAAGCTGTTGTTCGATGAAGGTCCCTCGCCCGTCCATCCGGACCAGGGACCGACACCGTGATCCGCGCCGCCCGCAAAGCCTGTTCGAGCGCAATGCTCGCCGCGCCGCTGGCCGGCTGCGGCGGCAACTGGCAATCCGCGCTCGACGTCTACGGCACCTCGGCGATCAGCCTGAAGCACCTCATCATCCTGATCGTCGCGGTCTGCTCCCTGGTCTGGATGCTGGTGCTGATCGCGCTGATCGCCGCGTTGTGGCGAAGCCGTGATGCGCGGCCGGTGTCGCCCGAACCCGGACGCGAGCGACGCATGACCATTGCCGTCACCGGTGCCGTCGTCGCCACCGTTCTCATCATCGGGACCTTCACCGTCATGAGCTTCGTCGCCACGCGCGCGCTCACCGTCGCAGGACAGGACGATCTGACGATCCGCGTGCGCGGCCTGCAATGGTGGTGGGGTCTCGAATATATCGGCCCCGATCCGTCGAGCCGGTTCGAGACCGCCAACGAGATCCACATTCCCGTCGGTCGCAAGGTGCGCCTCAAGCTCGAAGGTCTCGACGTGATCCATTCGTTCTGGGTCCCGAGCCTCGCCGGCAAGCAGGATCTCGTTCCCGGCCGTCCGAACGAGCTCACCATCCGCGCCGAGCACGCCGGCATCTACCGTGGTCAATGCGCCGAGTTCTGCGGCATGCAGCACGCCCATATGTCGCTGCTGGTGATTGCCGAACCGCAGGACGATTTCGACAAATGGACGGCAACACAGCGGCAGACTGCGGCGCAACCGGCCGACGAGCAAACCGCCGCCGGCCTGCAGACCTTCCTGGCAAAGCCCTGTGCGGCCTGCCACACCATTCGTGGCACCGCGGCGGTCGGCACCACCGGCCCTGATCTCACCCATGTCGGCAACCGCCGCACCATCGCCGCCGGCCTGTTCGAGACCACACGGGGCTCGCTCGCGGCCTGGATCGCCGATCCCCAGACCATCAAGCCCGGCAACAACATGCCGATGGTGCCGCTGACGCCCGACGAGCTGCGTGCGGTGTCCGCATATCTGGCGAGCCTGAAATGAAGCCGTCCGCCGCGGCCCCAGAGCAGCGCGACATCGATGTCGAGCGCGCGCAGCTGACCGACGCGCTGGCGGAAACGTGGAAGACCCCGTCCGGCCTCTGGGGCGCGCTTGCGACCGTCGACCACAAGATCATCGGCCGCCGTTACATCTTCACCGCCTTCGTCTTCCTCGCCCTTGGCGGCGTGCTCGCTGCATTGATGCGAATTCAGCTCGCGCAGCCCGAGGCGCGCTTGCTCGGACCCGATCGCTACAACCAGATCTTCACGATGCACGGTGCGAATATGATGTTCCTGTTTGCCGTGCCCGTGATGGAAGCGGTCGCGGTCTATCTGGCGCCGCTGATGGTCGGTACCCGCAACATCGCCTTCCCGCGCCTGAACGCCTTCTCCTATTGGATCTATCTCGCCGGCGGCGCACTGCTCTGGATCGCGTTCGCGCTCGACATGGGGCCCGACGTCGGCTGGTTTGCCTATGTGCCGCTGTCGGGCCCGCAATACGGCACCGGCAAGCGTGCCGACATCTGGGCGCAGATGATCACCTTTACCGAGATCTCCGCGCTCGCGGTCGCGGTCGAGCTCGTCGTCACCATCTTCAAGCAGCGTGCGCCGGGCATGACGCTCGACCGCATCCCGGTCGTCGTCTGGGCCATGCTGGTGACGTCGTTCCTCGTCATCATGGCCATGCCGGCAATCGTGCTCGCAAGCACCAGCCTGATCCTCGACCGCCTCGTCGGCACGCACTTCTACAATCCGGCCGAGGGCGGCGACGTGCTGCTCTGGCAGCATCTGTTCTGGTTCTTCGGCCACCCCGAGGTCTACATCATCTTTCTGCCCGCCGTCGGCATGGTTTCGACCATGATCGAGCCGTTCGCGAGGCGCCCGGCCTTCGGCTATCTCGGCCTCGTGATGGCGCTGATCGCCACCGGCATCCTCGCTTTCGGGCTGTGGGTGCATCATATGTTCGTGGCGGGGCTGCCGCGGCTCGGCGACAGCTTCTTCACAGCCTCCAGCATGGCGATTGCGATCCCCGCCGGCATCCAGATCTTCTGCTGGCTTGCGACGCTGTGGGACGGCAGGCCGGTATTCAAGAGCCCGCTGCTCTTCATCATCGGCTTCATCATCACCTTCGTCATCGGCGGCTTGACCGGCGTGATGGTCGCGTCCGTGCCGTTCGACACGCAGGTGCACGACACCTATTTCGTCGTCGCGCATTTTCACTACGTGCTGATTGGCGGCGCCGTGTTTCCCTTGCTTGGCGCCGTCCACTACTGGTTTCCCAAGCTGACCGGACGCATGATGAGCGAAGCGCTCGGCCAGTGGTCGTTCTGGCTGATCTTCGTTGGCTTCAACGCGACGTTCTTTCCCATGCACATCCTCGGGCTCGAGGGCATGCCGCGCCGCATCTACACCTATCAGCCCGACTTGCCCTGGCACGGGCTCAACCTGTTCGTCAGCGTCAGTGCAGTGATCCTCACGGCCGGTTTCCTGCTGTTCTTCATCAATGTCATGCGGAGCGCACGCTTCGGAGAGATTGCGCTGGACAATCCCTGGGATGCGCCGACGCTGGAATGGGCGACGACATCGCCTCCGCCGAGCTACAATTTCGCCATGATACCGGTCGTCGGCAGCCTGCATCCGGTGTGGGACGACCGCGACGGCCTCCCCGTCGCCGATGGCTTGCGCACCGATCGTCGCGAACTGATCGTGACCACGCTGGCAACCGCCGAACCGCAGGCGCGCGAAGCCTCGCCGCAGAATTCCATCTGGCCGCTGTGGGCCGCGATTGCGACCACGATCATGTTGATCTGGTCGATCTTCTCGCCCTGGGCCGTCGTCTGGGGCTCCATCCCGGCCGCGGTCGCGCTGATCGGCTGGTTCTGGCCCAAGGGTACGCCGGAGGACGAGTCATGAGAGAGAAGATCGTGCTCGATCTCGGCAAATTGCCGCTGCACGGAATGGGTACCGCGAGCGTCACCTGGTGGGGCACGCTCGCCTTCATGCTGATCGAAGGCACCGGCTTCGCGCTCGTGATCGCCGTCTATCTCTACCTGATGAGCCTGGCGACGGCCTGGCCGATCAACACGCCGCCGCCCGATCTGCTTCCCGGCACGCTCGTGACGTTGATCCTGCTAACCAGTCTCATCCCCAACATCCTGCTCTCGCGCTGGGCCGAGCAGCAGGACCTGCGCAAGGTGCGGATCGGAATGGTGATGATGTCGATGATCGGCACCCTCCCGCTGATCGTGCGCATCTTCGAATTCCCCGCCCTCAAGGTGAGCTGGGACAGCAACGCCTACGGCTCAGTGGTGTGGACCCTGCTCGGCCTCCACACCACCCACATCATCACCGATCTCGTCGACACGCTGGTGCTGGCGGCGCTGGTATTCACGCGGCACGGCCGGAGCCCGAGAAGGTTCGGCGACGTCCAGGACAACGCCATGTATTGGAACTTTGTCGTCGCGACCTGGCTTCCGATTTATGGCTGCATCTATTGGTTGGCACGGCTATGAACGCGTCAAAGCTCCTCACCCATCTCTCGATCTGGGCGGGACTCTGGTTCGCGCCGCTGGTCTGGGCGGCGAACATGCAGCTCGGGCAGATCCTGCCCTATGTCGATTGCCGCTCGCAGTCTCACGCCTCAGCCATCACCTCGTTCATCGGTGCGGCGCTCACGACGGCATCGGCCCTCTCATCATGGCTGTCTCCACGGCGGGTGATCGGCAAAACCGACGGACATCATGGCAATGCCGATTTCGGCAGCACAGTGAGTACACTCTCCGCGGGCCTCTTCACTTTCGCCCTGCTGATGCAGGGCCTCGCTGCAATGGTGTTGACGGGATGCGAAAAATAGCCTTCGCCGCGATCGCTTGGTCGATGCCGCATTCGATCTACGCGCATGGGTCGGCGCTGCAGGCTGCAGCACCAGGCTGGACGTTCGATCCTTGGATCATCGTACCGCTCACGCTTTTCGGCCTGATGTACGGCATCGGCAGGCTTGTGCTGGCACGGAAAGGCCGCCAACGCATCGCGCAGGATATCATCTGCGGCGCCGGCTGGCTGACGCTGGCTGCCGCGCTGGTATCGCCGCTGCATTGGCTCGGAGAACGCCTCCTCTCGTTCCACATGATCGAGCACGAAATCCTGATGGCCGTGGCGGCACCGCTGCTAGTGCTCGCAAGGCCAGTCGGACCGTTGCTTTGGTCCCTGCCGCAGCGCACGCGGCTCGCGATCGGCTGGGCGATGCGGCATCCCTACATCACGCGGCTGTGGAGCCTGCTGAGCGCTGGCCGCAACGCCACGCTGTTGCATGGGATCGCGATCTGGACCTGGCACGCACCGGCGCTGTTCGATGCCGCGGTCGAGAACATTCTCCTGCACCGAGTGCAGCATCTGAGCTTCTTTCTGACCGCGATCCTGTTCTGGTGGTCGGTGTTCCGGCGCAGCCAAATCGGCAGCGCTGCCTGGCACGTCTTCGTCACCATGCTGCACACGAGCGTTCTCGGTGCGCTGATGGCACTTGCCCCGCACCTCCTGTACCGGCAGCAAGCCGATGCCGCAGCGGCCTGGGGCTTGACGCCGCTCGAGGACCAGCAACTGGCTGGCATCATCATGTGGGTGCCGGCGGGAACGATCTATGCCGGCTCGGCGCTCGCGCTGATCGCGCTCTGGATTTGCCGGTCCGGTAGGGAGCGAGCCGATGCGCTTCACGCTCTCTAGTTGGGCGGCGCTGGCAATCGGAGTGGCGAGCCTTCTCCTCGCCGCGGCGGTCGCGGTCGGCTTCGCGCGCAGCGACCGTCAGCGAAATGAAAGCATCGCCCGCGCCATGACGGGGGGTGATCCGACCCGCGCACCGGCGATGATCCGCCGCTACGGCTGCGTGGGGTGCCATACCATTCCAGGCATTCCCGGCGGCGACGGCAAAGTCGGTGCTTCGCTCGCCGATCTCAGGACGCGCGTCTACATCGCCGGTGTTGCGACCAACACGCCGGACAATCTGGTCCAGTGGATCGTGACACCACAAGCCTTCTCGCCCCGCACGGCAATGCCCGCGACCGGCATCAGTGAGGCCGAAGCGCGTGACGTCGCGGCCTACCTCTATGCGCAATGAGATGTTCAGGGATTGGGCGTCGGCCGTGCCGGCAATGATTTCACGAAGGTGGCAATCGCCTCACGATCGCTTTCGGGCAGCATCGCCATGTTGGTCACGACTCCGGCCATGGACGAACCGACCCGGCCATGATTCGGCGTGATCCCCGTCTTCAGCATCGCCGCCAATTGCGCTTCCGACCAGTCGCGGAGGCGCGCGGCCGTGATGTTGGGATAGAAACCGGTACCGACGGGGTCCGGTCCGCCAGCATAGCGAGTGCTTGCCTCGATGCCGCCGAACATGTCGCGGGAGGAGTGGCACTCGGCGCAATGGGCAAGCGCCTCGCTCAGATAGCGGCCACGATTCCATCTTTCGTCCTGCGCCGGATCCGGCGCAATCGGGCCGGGCTTGAAGTACAGCATCTTCCAGAATCCGACGAAACGGCGAATGCCGAATAGCGGATTGAGCTCATGGTCCGGGGGACGCCCCTTCACCGCAGGCAGCGTGCGCAAATAGGCCATCAAGTCCCGCACGTCATCAGGACGCATATGCGTGAAGCTTGCATAGGGAAAGACCGGATAATAGTGGCTTCCGTCCGGAGACACGCCGCGCAGTAGCGCATTGGCAAGGTCGTTGGCGGTCCAGTCTCCGATACCGTCGATCCGGTCCATCGAAATGTTGGGCGCACGAAAAGTTCCATAAGGGGACGCCAGAGCAAGTCCACCACCAAGGTGCAAACGATCGGACTGGCCCGGCGATGCATGGCAGGAGGCGCAATCGCCGGCCGCAAAGACGAGCTTGCCATGCTCGACGTCGCCACCCGAGTCGGATACGGCGCCCACCCCGTCCGAGCCGAAGCGCTCCGGCGCGGTGATGAACCATACCCCCACAGCGGCTGCGCACGCGATGAGGATTGCCGACACCAGCCAGAAGCGCCCGCGCATTCGCTTTCAGTTTCCTCCACCTGACCACCGTCCAGTAACGGAGACGAACCGCGCCTGTTCCTGCTCGACAGACGCCGCGGCACTCAGATCAATAGGAACAATGAACGATACGGCACGTCGATATCCGGGCGCTTCGCTGTATCGCCCGGCGCGCCGGAGTAAACGTATCAAAGGTTAATGCCTCCTACCGTCCTTCTCAGTCAAAGTCGGGGACTGGGGCGGTCGGCCATCGGACATCACATGCAGGCAGGATTTGCTTTCTCGAAACTCGCCGATCGCCTGACGAGCCTCGCCGAATTGCCTCCCGACGATCTCGATCTGCTTGCGGACATGCCGAGCAGCATTGCGCATTTCGGCGCGCATCAGACGGTCCTGCGGCACGGCGACGAGGCTGGGCAATGTTGCCTGCTGCTCCAGGGCTATCTGTCCTGGCAGAATCACGAAAGCGCAGACGGTCAGATCACCGCGCTCTGCGTTCCCGGCGACATCGCCAACCTGCACACCCTCTATCGTCCGCGCATCGACGGCAATCTGGTCGCGCTCGGCCCCGCGATCGTCGCGCTTGTGCCGCACCGCTTCTTCCGCGAAGTCACGGCGCGTTCACCGGCGATGTCACATGCGATGCTGCTGATGCTGCTTGCCGACCACGCCATCCAGCGCAATTGGACGGTGAATCTCGGCAGCCGGGACGCATTGACGCGCGTGGCACATCTGCTCTGCGAGATCACCGTCCGGCTGCAAATCGTCGGGCTCGCCAGGGATTTCAGGTTGTCCTCGCCCTTTACCCAGTCCGACCTCGCCGCCGCCTGTAGCATCTCCGCGGTGCATGCCAACCGCACCATCCAGGAGCTGCGCCGCTGCAATCTGCTGCAATGGCAGGGCAAGACCTTGACGATCACGGATTGGCCGGGCCTGGTCCGGCTCGCCGGCTTCGACCCGGCCTATCTGAGCATTCGATCCGGCGCGAACGATGCGCGGCCGCCATACGTGAGGTCGGCGACGGCCGACGTCGCGGTCGCTTGACCGACCTCAGGCAGGGCTATCGCACATGACTCGTTGCGGCGGCCTGCGCGCAAGCCTCGTCCTTCGAGACGGCGCTTACGCGCCTCCTCAGGATGAGGCTAGTCCGCGTCGGGAGCCCGCATAAAGCGGGCGTCTCGAAGATGGCCGCAGAAGCACTCTCAAACGCGATAGCCCTGCACCTCGAGAGGCGCCGAGGCGCACTACTCACCTTGGAGACTGCAGCTCGCGCACCTACTCCCGCCAGAACTCGGCCAGCTCTTCCGCCGTCACCAGATCGACCTGGCCGTGGAAGCGGGTCCGATACATCGTCATGAGCGCATCGTGCCCGACATCGGATGAGCTGCACAGCGCATCCTCCACGATGACGACCCTGAAGCCGAGATCGACGGCGCTCAGGACCGTCGAGAGCACGCAGACGTCCGTCTCTGCGCCTGAAATCACGACGGTACCGACGTTCTTTTCGACCAGCAGGCTCGCCAGACCGGGGTTGCTGAACGCTGAATAGGCCGGCTTATCGATAACGGCGGCCGGCGGCACGAACCGGTTCAAGGCCGGCACGAGCTCGAGAGCGGATGGCGGCAGATGCCTGCGGGTCGCTTGGTGCCAGCGGTGAAAATAGCTCCGCCACTGCCCCGGGCGATCCTCTGGATCCTGCGGCGTGATGAAGCGGGTGAAGATCGTTCTCGCCGGACGGCGCGAAACGACCGAGACGATCGTCGGCAGGACGCGCTCCATCCAGGGCGTCGCCCAAAGGCCGCCGGGAGCGAAAATGTTCTGCATGTCGATGCACAAGTGAACGGCATCGCTGATGTCGGCAACATCCGACGTACCGTCCCTCATCGTGCTCGCCCCCTGAACATGCGGCTTCATCCACCATTCACAACGCCGAAATCGAGGCCTCTCCGGCATCGATGATCTCGGGCGGAACATCCTTGAACAGGCGTACCGGGATGGACTTGGCGGCGGGGACCTTGCTGCCTTCCGCGTAGTGCCAGAGCGGAACGAGCACGTTGCACTCGGGGTAATAAGCCGCAATGCTCCTGCGCGGAATGCCGTAGGGGACGACCTGGAGCTCGCTCAAGCTGCGCGCGACCCCGTCGTCCGCCTCCGTCACCAGCGTGACGGTATCTCCGGATTTCAGCCCGTCGCTTTCCATGTCGGCGGGATTCATGAACACGACATAGCGGCTGCCCTTGATGCCGCGAAAGCGATCGTCTTCCGTATAGATCGTCGTGTTGAACTGTCCGTCGGCGCGCATCGTCATCAACTCATAGATGCCGTCGCTTTCGCGCGGCGGCGCGAAGGCCGACTTCGGAACGGTGAAGTTCGCCTTGCCGCTCGGGGTCTTCCACTTCCGCTCGCGAGCCGCCAGCGGCCGCGGAAAGCCGCCAGGCTCGAACATGCGCGTGTTGAAGTCCTTGAACTGATCAGGATACGTGTGCTCGATGGCATCGCGAACGCGCGAGTAATCGGCGGTCCAGGCATCCCAATCGATCTTGGGATTGGCCTTCAATGTCGCCTTTGCGAGCGATGCGATGACAGCCGGCTCCGACAGGAGCTGTTCGGCCACCGGCCGGCGCTGGCCACGCGAGCCGTGAATACAGGCGGTGGAATCCTCCATCGACACGGCCTGCGGACCACTTGCCTGCCGGTCGATCTCGATCCGGCCGAGACACGGCAGGAGATAAGTGATCTCGCCGGGCACAATATGGGTGCGGTTGAGCTTGGTCGCGATCTGCACCGACAGGCGCAGGTCGGACCACGCGGGCTCCATCAACGATCGCTCGGGCACGGCACGCAGGAAATTGCCGCCAAGGCTGACAAAGCCGCGCACTCTGCCCTTCAGAATGCCCTCGCAAGAGTCGACGGTGGACAGGCCGTCCCATCGCGGCGGCTCGAACCTGTAGAGCTCTGCTAGCTTGTCGAGCGGCACAAGTTTGGTCTTCTCGGAGATACCGACGGTGCGCTGGCCCTGGACATTGGAGTGGCCTCGGATCGGCGAGATCCCAGCACCAGGTTTGCCGATATTGCCGCGGAGCAGCAACAGGTTGACGATCATCTTGGTCGTCTCGACCCCGTGCTTGTGCTGGGTGATGCCCATGCCGTAATTGGCGATCACGGCGTTGGCAGCCATGTAAGTGTTCGCGGCCTCGCGCAAGGCCATCCGGGAGAGTCCCGAGGCCCGCTCGATCTCTTCCCAGCCCTGGGTGCGGCAGAACGCAGCGAATTCCTCGAAGCCGGACGTGTGCTGGTCAATGAACGCAGCATCGACGATGCGCGGACTCCCATTGGCCCGGGCGAGGTCGTCCGCCTCGATCACCCATTTGCAGATCCCGGTGATGGCGGCGGCGTCACCGCCGACCCGTACCTGATAATATTGCGAGCTGATGCGCGTGCCACCCGCGATCATCTGAACGGGATTTTGCGGATTGACGAAGCGCTCCAGGCCGCGCTCTCGGAGCGGATTGAAGGTCACGATCGGGACACCCCGTTGCGCCGCCTCCTGCAGCGGATGCAGCATGCGCGGCGCGTTGGTGGTGGTATTGTGTCCGAAGAAAAAGATGCAATCGGTAGCCTCGAAGTCCTGCAGCAGAACGGTGCCGACCGGAACTCCGATCACCTCCGGCAGTGCCACCGACGTGCTCTCGTGGCACATGTTCGAACTGTCGGGGAAATTGTTGGTGCCGTACATGCGACCGAACAATTGATACATGTAGCTCGCTTCGAGCGAGGCGCGGCCGGACGTGTACATCACGACCGAGCGCGGATCGAGCCGGTTCAGCTCAGTGCCGATGTGCCGGAAAGCCTCGTCCCAATCGACCGGCAGGTATTTGTCGCTGGCCCGGTCGTAACGCATCGGCATCGTCAGGCGCCCCTGCTCCTCCAGCTGGTGATCGGACCAGGTTCGCAGCTCGGTCAGCGTATGCTGCGCAAAGAACTCCGGAGTCACTGTCTTCCGTGTGATCTCCCAGGCAGTCGCCTTGGCGCCGTTCTCGCAGAACTCGAACGGACGCGGCTTGGCCGGTTTGGCCCAGGAGCAGCTGACGCACATGTATCCATCGGGCTTGTTCTGCTTGAGCAGTATCTCGCTGCCGAGGATCGCAACCTCTTCCTGCGTGAGAACATGGGCAATGGCGTTGAGCGAGCCCCATCCGCCGGCCGGAGCATCATACTTCTCGACCTTCGCCTTCTGTCGCATGATGCTTCCTTCGATTGCAGGCCCCGCACTCAAACCCGAGACACCATTGCAGGTTCCTAAGCGCCCGGAACCTTGCGCGGGCTCGCGCGTCATGACCCGACGCAGGACGAGTATCCATGCACGGCTCTCAATCTGGCGCACGCGATCGCGCATCGACACCCACGGCCTCGGTCACAATGCAGCGGCTCACGTCGAGTGGCATGCATGATGCGCGTATCGTGGCAGAGGAATGTCCGGTGGCACTCGTCTACGACGGCACGACCGTCGCGGTCCTGATGGCCACTCCCACCGACCTGACCGACCTGGCCCAGGGGTTCAGTCTGACCGAAGGGATCATTCGCGACATCGGCGAGATCGCGGAACTCAGTGTCGTTTCCGGTCCCGACGGAATCGAGCTGCGTCTGTGGCTGCGACCGGACGCGGGGCGCCGGCTGAAGGAACGACGGCGGCGGCTCGTCGGCCCAACCGGGTGCGGGCTGTGCGGCATCGACAGCCTGCGGGAAGCGGGCCGGATCGTTCAGCCCGTCGAGCACTGGGTGTGCCTCACCTCCGAACAGATCGGCACTGCGATCGCGGCGCTCAGCGACACGCAAGTCCTCAATCACAGGACTCATGCCACCCATGCCGCGGGTTTTTTCGAGCCCGACAGAGGAGCCATGCTGGTCCGCGAGGATGTGGGCCGCCACAACGCGCTCGACAAACTTGCGGGCGCTCTGGCCATGGAAGGGAGATCCGGATGCACGGGCGCCGTGATCCTCACCAGCCGGATATCCGTCGAGATGGTGCAAAAAACGGCAGCTATCGGCGCCGGAATCGTCGTCGGCATGTCAGCGCCAACCGCGCTTGCAGTCCGAACGGCCGAGGCCAGTGGCATCACGCTTGTCGGTATCGCGCGGGGAAACGAGTTCGAGATCTTCAGCCATCCAACGCGGGTGTCTTCGCTCACCGCCGCGGAGCGGCCCTGACCGCGCCGCGTCGAGCCGGATTGCGACGCCGTTCAGGTCCGGGCTCGGCATCTCCTCGATCTCCTCCTTGGTCTAACGGCCTCATGACGGACCGGATCGCGATCGCGGAGTCTCCGCCACTTCTCGAAACCGGCCACGATCGACCACATTGAGCGCGATGACGGCAGCCTGGTGATCACCCCTTTCATCCCAGCCCGCCGCTTGGAGCTCCGGCATGGCTCCATCAGGGATCGGGGTCGCTACGCGACATTCACCGGGCGAGGAACGTCGGACCGGCGCTCGAGTTGGTTCGGGAGTAGCGCTGATCGGCGCTTCCTGCGCAGCGCGCGCCTGGGATAATCCCTGAAGCTCGTGTGCGCGTGCGCATCCCGGAGAAGCGCGCACAACCATCCAGGGGAACCTGGTATGACCCTTTCACCGGCTGCCGTGCAGATTCGCGAAAGGACCAATCGCGAGTTGATCGATCTCCTGCGCGAAGCGGGCGAGCATCTGCCGGCCGCCGAACGGGACGACTTCTCCTCGTTCTTCGACCGGTTCGGCGAGGCCAAAATCGTAATGCTCGGCGAATCTACGCACGGCACATCCGAGTTCTATCGCGCACGTGCCAGCATCACCCGGCAGTTGATCGAGCATCACAGTTTCAACATCGTCGCGGTCGAGGCCGATTGGCCGGATGCCACGACGATCGATCATCTCGTGCGGCAACTGCCGTCCGAACAGCCGCTGGAGCGGCCGTTCGAACGCTTTCCGACCTGGATGTGGCGCAACATCGAGGTGAAGCAGTTCGTGGACTACCTGCGCATCCACAACGATGCCTGCCGCGCGGAGCGGAAGGTCCAGTTCCGGGGACTCGACGTCTACAGCCTGAGGAGCTCCATTGCCGCCGTCATCGCCTATCTCGAGCGCGTCGACCCGGAGCGCGCCCGCGCGGCGCGCGAACGCTATTCCTGCCTCACGCCTTGGCAGGCCGACCCCGCCGGGTACGGTCATGCCGTCATGTTCGGACGAGACACATGTGAGGACGAGGTGGTCGCGCAATTGCGCGAGCTATTGGCGCAGCGCCTCTCCTATGCCGAACGCGATGGCGAGGCGTTCTTCAACGCCGCACAGAATGCGCGGATCGTGCGCGCGGCCGAGCAGTACTATCGCATCATGTATCGCGGTTCTACCGAGTCATGGAACCTGCGCGACCGTCATATGTTCGACACGCTGCAATATCTGATGCAGCAACGGGGGCCGCAGGCCAAGGCCGTAGTCTGGGCTCACAACTCGCACATCGGCAACGCCGCGGCAACTTCGATGGGCTGGGCCGGCGAATTCAACATCGGCGAGCTCGCGCGCAACAGCTATGGCGACGAGGCCGCGCTGATCGGCTTCGGCACCGATCGCGGTACGGTGGCTGCGGCGACCGATTGGGGCGGCGAGATGGAGATCAAGTCGGTTCGGCCCGCGCGCGAAGACAGCTATGAGTACCTGTTCCACCGCACGGGTCTGGCGCGTTCGCTGACCGACTTTCGGCCCCCCGGCCGGGGCGAGCTGCGCGACCGACTGACCGGCCCCAGGCTCGAGCGCGCCATTGGCGTCGTCTACCGGCCCGAGACGGAGCGCCTCAGCCACTATTTCGAGGCGGTGCTACCCGATCAGTTCGATGCCTTCGTCTGGTTCGAGGAAACCAATGCAGTGACGGCGCTTGCGACACGGGCCGCATCGGGCGCCGCAGAAACGTATCCCTTCGGGTTTTGATCATGGCAAGCGCGCGCGACGAGCTCGGCGAAGTGGTTGTCGGTCCGCACCGTCTCGCCGGCATTTTGGGCCTGCCGCAAGGCGCGATCGCCATCGTGATTTTTGCCCACGGCAGCGGCAGTGGCCGCCTCAGTCCGCGCAACAACCAGGTCGCTGCGGCGCTGCGTGAAGCGGGCTTCGCCACGCTGCTGCTCGATCTGCTCAGCCCGGAGGAGGAGCGCGATCGAGGCCACGTGTTCGACATCCCGCTATTGGCATCGCGACTCACGGAGGCCGCGGACTGGACCCGCGACAGGCCGGAGCTCGCAGCGCTTCCGATCGGCTATTTCGGCGCGAGCACGGGTGCTGCGGCTGCGCTGGTCGCGGCTGCCGGCCGACCGGACGTCGCGGCGGTGGTTTCGCGCGGCGGCCGCCCGGACCTGGCTGGCGAGGCGCTGCACGCCGTCACCGCGCCGACCCTGTTGATCGTCGGCGGCGCCGATCTGCCGGTGATCCCGCTCAACCGTTCAGCCTTTGCGGAGCTGTCCTGCGCAAAGGACCTCGTGATCGTGCCGGAGGCGACGCACCTGTTCGAAGAGCCTGGTGCGCTCGAACAGGTGACGCAACACGCCATCCGCTGGTTCCGCCGGTTTCTGCCTTCGCGGCGCTCGGACGCCGTAACGGATGATCATTTGGTTTTTGCCGACCGGCGAGACGCCGGCCGCCGGCTGGCCTCGGCGCTGACGAAGTTCAGAGACAGCGGCGCGATCGTGCTTGCCCTGCCGCGCGGTGGCGTGCCCGTCGCGTTCGAGATTGCGCGAGCGCTGCACGCCCAACTGGACGTCGTGCTGGTGCGCAAGATCGGGGCGCCGGGACACGAGGAACTCGGGCTCGGCGCGGTCGTCGATGGCGCTCATCCGCAGGTCGTGCTCAATGAGGAGATCCTGCGCGAGATCCAGCCGAGCACGGCCTACTTAGAGGCCGAGACCGCCCGCCAGCTCGCCGAAATCGAACGCCGCCGGCAGCTTTACCGCGACGGCGAACCGCCGCCGGAGATTGCCGGGCGCACCACGATCGTCGTCGACGACGGGATCGCGACGGGCGGAACGGTGAAAGCCGCGCTCAGGGCGCTGGCAAGGTCGAAGCCCGGCCATCTCGTACTTGCAGTGCCGCTGGCTCCCCGCGACTCGCTTGCCGATCTCAGTGCGGAGGTGGACGAGATCATCTGTCTCGTCAGCCCCGATCCGTTCTTTGCGGTGGGCATGCATTACAGGGATTTCGGCCAAACCTCGGATCAGGAAGTCACTGAGCTCCTGCGCCGCTCGAAGGCCACAGGAAGCGCTTAGTTGCCGCATCTCCGACGCGAGCGTCGCCGAATGCGGGCTCGATCAAGCGCTTGCCACCTACCGGGCCAGTACGAGAGAGAGTATCGCCAGAATCACGGCGCCGATGAGCCCCGCCAGGAAGATTGCTCTTCTCGCTGGCGTGCGAAGAATGATCTCTCCGCCCCTCGCCTTCTCCGCCGGATAGGGGTCCTTTGGCGGAGGGGGCGGCTCTGCTGGGCCTTCACGGTCGGCAAATGCAGATGGCGGAGTTCGGCGTGAACTTTCCTGGCGGCGCGTGGGCTCCGCCCGGTCCAACCAGGAACGGACTGTTCGCGGACGATAGAAGAAACCTTTGGCTCAGCTTGTCGTTGGGCGGAAGGTGGCGCTTACCGATCTCGGTCGTTGCGAGGCCAGGATGCCCTGCGAGGCATTTCAGAGGCGACCAAGAAGGAAGGTCGCCACATGCGGAGCAACTAACAAGCTGCCGCAGCCGCAATGTACTCAGTAGGCGATTTCGGCGAGCCAAGGCGCACCATCTCCTTGAGAGCACAGCTTTGCAAGACACGACAGCCGGCGATCGAAGCAGAGAGCCAGACAACGGAAGAGCTATGAAAATGGACTTGGCGTTACGAAAACTGATTCACGCCCACCTTCGAACATCTGCGATCAGCATGGTCGCACTAGCGGCCCTGACGGTTAGTACCGCGCCTGCCGAGCCGAAGTCGGATGGAGCGCCCAATACTTTCGCTGAGATCGCTGAGAGAGTTCAGCCGGCGGTCATTGGTGTCATCTCGAAATCTGCCGAACCTGAGCAAATTGTGCCAGATCTGCCGTTCAGCGATATGCCAGATGAAGATACCCCCGACGCGCAGGCCTCGAAACCCTCCGAAAAAGACCCGAACGTACGCGAAACGATTGCAATCGGATCGGGCTTCTTCATCTCTCCGGACGGCTACGCCGTGACCAACAGCCATGTCGTCAAGGACAACGGTACTGCCGAGATCCGCACGACCGACAAGAAAACCTACTCGGCAAAGGTGATCGGGAGGGACCCGCTCAGTGATCTGGCCCTCATCAAGGTCGACGGCCGCACCGACTTTGGCTACGTGAAGGTGGCGGAACAATCACCACGCGTCGGTGACTGGGTGCTCACCGCGGGCAATCCATTCGGGCTTGGTGGAACAGTCACGGCGGGCATCGTCTCGGCCCGCGAACGCGAAATCGAGAATGGTCCGACCGACGGCTTCCTTCAGATTGACGCACCGATCAACAGCGGCGATTCGGGCGGGCCAACTCTCGACACCAACGGCGATGTCATTGGCGTGAACAGTATGATCCTTTCTCTATCGGGTGGCTGGGCGGGCGTTGCATTTGCCATCCCAGCCGAAACGGTCAGGAGCGTGATACCCCAACTGAAGGAGAAGGGTACCGTAACACGCGGGTCGATAGGGGTCGAAGTCCAATCAGTGACCCCCGAGATCTCCGACAGCCTCGGTGCCGACGATCTTCACGGTGCGATCGTGACAAACGTTCAAACCAATGGTTCCGCGGCGAAGGCCGGCTTGCGAAGCGGCGACGTCATCACGAAGGTAGAAGGAGATGCGGTCAGGAGCGCCTCCGAATTGACAAAGAAGATCCACGCTATGGCACCCGGCTCCTCAGCTCAGCTCGCGATGGTTCGCGCCGGAAAGCAAAGTATATTGAGCGTGACCTTGGACCAGCTCCCACGCGAGCCGCGGCAGCGTCCACCTATAAATCCGGAGTAGTAGCCAACGTCCGCTGGAAAAGGCCTGGACCAGGAGACTTGGGCGACCAGGAGACTTGGGCAACCAGGAGACTTGGGCTGAGTTGCCATTCAAGCCCGTATCGAGCCGGGCCACGCGATGATTTGCCCTGACATCACAAGGCCGTTGCGCCCGCTGTCCTTGGCGGCGTAAAGCGCCTTATCCGCAGCCGCTATTAATGACGCGCAATCCGCCCTGTCGGTCAGCGCCACATGTGTTGCGCCGCCAATGCTCACAGTGACTTGCTTGGACGGCGGGTTGAGCGCGTGGAGGATGCCGAGTTCGTGGATCGCTTGCCGAATTTGCTCGCCGACCTGCTGGCAACCGCCTGCATCGGTGTTCGGTAACAGCAAGGCGAATTCCTCGCCACCATAACGCGCCGCCAGATCTGCCGGGCGTCTGGCGTACTCGCCCAGGACCCTGGCGATCGAGCGAAGACACGCGTCGCCGGCTTGATGGCCGTACTGATCGTTGAAGCTCTTGAAATGATCGACGTCGATCAGCAATAGCGATAAAGGCGTTCCGTCGCGCCTGGCCCGATCCCATTCCGCCGTCAGCCGCTCGTCGAAGTGCCTGCGATTTGCCAACGCCGTCAGGCCATCCGAAGTCGCGAGAGCCGACAGCTTATCCTCCAGGTCCTTATGCTCGGTCATGTCGCGCGAGATCGCCACTACGCCGTCGATGTCTGCACTCTGCTGATTCCTGGTGACGCGCAGCGCAGTTTCGATCCAGACCTCACTTCTCTCGCGATGACGGGTGCGATATGCAATTCTCGCCTCTTCGGCTTCGCCCTTCATCAGCGCGGAGATCGTTTGCTCAACACGTGCCAAGTCCGCGGGATTGATCCCGGCGAGAATTGACGTGTTCACCAACTCATTCGGAGCCCAGCCAAGAACCCGAGCGCTGGATGGCGACGCATAGAGGATCCGCCTGTCGATCGCGATGCGCATCACCATATCACCCGACTCCTCTGCAAGGAGGCGAAAATCTGCCTCCTTGGCGACCAGGGCTGCGGCCATCTTTTGCCGCTGGTGCAATTGATGCACCAGCAGGAGCCCTGCAACCGCCAGCCCTCCTGTCAGTCCCAGGACTGCAGCCATGCGCCCCAGAGCGGATCTGCGCCAGGGAGCCAAGACGTCCTCTTCGGATTCCGTGGCAACCACGAGAACAGGGTAGCGGGTGCTCCGTTGATAAAAGCTCAGGCGCCGAACCCCGTCGAGAGGCGAGGTGAAGTAGTAGGCGCCCGCAGCCGGCCGCTCGTGGAGGTTCCTGAACAGCGGTGCACCAGACAGATCGCGGCCCGTGTATCCGTTGTCGGGGCTGCGTGCGAGCACAATGCCATCAGCAGCAGCCAGCGCGATCGAACCATTCGGGCCGACGTCGAATCCGGCATAAAACTGCAGAAAAAAGTCAACGTCGATCGTCGTAAGGGCGACCCCCGCAAAACTGCCGTCGGGGTGATTGAAGCGCCTTGACGCGGTGATGATCCATTGCCCGCCCGATCGGCTCTTCACCGGATGTCCAATGAAGGTTCTCCGGTCATCCACGGCGCGATGATGCTGGAAATACTCCCTATCGCTGTTGTTGAGACCGGCGAAGTCCAGAGGCTCGCTGGTTGCGAGCCAGCGTCCGGTCTCGTCATAGATGAACACCGCCCGAATTCGATTCGCTGCCTTGCGCCGGGAAAGAAAGGCCTGAATCTTGGCAATTGCCGCAGGACCGGTTCCCTCGAGTTCGAGCTGGCCAACCAGAACATTGAGAACGGTGTCCGTGAGCTCGAAGGTGTCGTCCGCGTGTTGCGTTAGCGATCGGGCCAGATTGGCCATGTCCGTTTCGGAGTTCTTTAGCGTCGCTTGTCGCGAGGACCACTCCCGCCAGCCACTGAGTGCGACAATCGCCGCGCAGGCGACCGCCACAAATACGGATGCCCAGAACGTCAGACGCCCTTGGCGAACATCGCGGCGGTGATCGGCCAAGAGATATTCCCTCCACTCCTGAAACCCAAGACGAGTCGGGCTATGACGGGTTTGCCCATTTTCGGTTGAGGTTTGTGGCAGAACGTAGAAGGCGGCTGACCGCATCGCCGCCGACCGGCTAAGGCCAGGTTCTGGTGAAACCTGTCGGATGCAGGTTTCGAACTCCAGCGAGATGTGCCAGATCGCCGATCCGCGGTTGAGGCCGGATGACGAGGTTCTCGGCCGGCAGACGCTCAGCCGACGAAGACGCTGCGCCACTTGTCTCAATCCGGGGCAACGGCGCGGCCATTGACCAGATGCTCTTGAGCATCGTCGTGTTCACCGACCAAGCAACAGCGCTGGTCTCTTTCAGGCGGCCAACGGTGAAGAGCTTGCGAATCAACAGGTCTCGTTCAAGCGACTGTGGCAACCTGAACTGCAGTCCGACGAAGTGATCTCGTTGCTGCACGCTCGTCGCCTCGATCCAGCCCACCTGCATGATGTGTACGCGCAGCGGTTCTCCGTTGCGCGGGCACTCGAGACCGGAATCGAGCAAGACGCCCGCGCCGGAAAGGGAGATGTTGCTGATGCGCCCGGAAAGCAGCTCGCCAGCGTCGGTATGGATCACGACCGGTTCGTCGACTTCGAAGCGCTCCTCGGAACGCCCCATCCGCGCCTGTAGCGAGGTCATGCAGACGAAGAAGAGCACGACGATGTTCACGACGGACCAGAAGGCGACCATCGGTAAAGCGGCAGGATGATCGATGATCCGCCATTCCGGGATGGTGTTCAGAACGAGGCCGACAACCGTCAACGCCATCAGGGCCGCCGATAGCCAGAAGATATCTGCAGCATAAGTCGTGCGGCGCGCGGCGGCTCCCTTCGGCGTCACCCTGAATGCATGCCCTTTCGGCTTGACGAGTGTCCCGAGTACAGTCGGCAGAATCTTGAAGCTCTGGATAGTCGCCGACACCTGAGCAGCGAGCGGAAAGTGCGCGTGGGGCGCGAACCAGGAAATACCGCCGTTGAGCGCCAGGATCGCGGGAAACAAGTAATAGAAGACCGATTCAGGGGTGACCTCGACGACAGGCGCAAGGCCAGTCCACATGAAGACGATCGGAACCACCACGACCATGAGCGCCCGCAAGCCCAGTGAGAGCCAATGAGTCGGAAAGAAGAGGAGCCGATGCATCAGGCTCAGTCCGGGGCCGAGCGGCCCGGCGGCGAGATACAGGGTCTGGATCGCGCCGCGCGCCCAGCGTTGCCGTTGCACGAAAAACGCGCCAAGGCTTTCCGGCGCAAGGCCAATTGCCAGCGGTTCGCAAAGATAACGGGTGACGTACCCTTTGCGCAGCAGGACCAGCGTCAGCAGGATGTCTTCGGTGATGGACTGGGTCGGCAAGCAATCGCCGACCGTACGGAGGGCTGCACGACGGGTGACGGAGTTGGACCCACAACAGAAGGCACCATCCCAGCCGTCGCGCGCAGGCATGATGCAATCGAAGAAGAATCGTTGTTCGTCCGGCAGTCGCCGGTGCAGACCGAGATTCGCCTGCATCGGGTCCTCGTTGTAGAAGGCGTGCGGGCTCTGAACGATTGCGATCTTTGGATCGGCGAAGAAGCCCATTGTGCGCATCAGGAAATTGCGCTGCGGCACGAAGTCCGCGTCAAAGATCGCAAAGAAATCGCCATGCGTCATCGTCAGCGCATGATTGATATTACCGGCCTTCGCATTCAAATTGTCGGAACGAGTGAGATAACCGGCCCCCTTGCGTTCGCAGAGTTCCTTGAGCCAGGGCCTGCGACCGTCATCCAGGACCCAGACCTGGAAGTTGGGATAGTCCAGACATAGTGCGCCCGTGATGGTCTTTTCCAACACATCGAGCGGCTCGTCATAGGTGGGAATGAAGACGTCGACCGAGGGCAGTTCATCCTGCAGCAGGCCGCGAAGCCGGCGTTCGTGCTGATCTGCCTCGCTGCGTCGATCGGTCCTGCGTAGGAAGGTCAGGTAGAGAATAAACTGATCCGTGAAGGTCAGGAGCTCAACGAAGAGACAGAACCAGATCCAGCCGACCTGATACCAGCTCCCGCTTGCCGGCAGCACCGTTGTGAAGACACGCCATTCGAGATAGCGGGCAACGACGAGCCATACCGCGATGAAGACCGCTATACGCGCCCATGGGCGCGCGACCGCAAAGGTCGGCGCCAACAGGTACATCGCCGCAAAGACGCCCAGCATTGGCGCGAACAGCTGAGAGAGAGGCAGAATCATGGCCTGCACGGCAGTTCTCGCTCACAGGGATGATTGGTCGAGGTCCAGCCGAGCAGTCAGCCATTTCAGCTTCGAGCTGACCAAGTGAAGCAGGCCATCGGCTCTGCGCTCGAAGCGAACTTCGGCCAATCGTCCGATATCGCAGGAGCCGTTGTGGTCGGCCGCCGTCTCGTTGGGCGGCAACGAGATCTCGACGGTAATATTGCCGGGATCCGGCCGCTGCACCCGAGCCGCGAGCAGTCGATCATCGGCGTATGCCGCCGAGCCGCGAACTTGCCGGACCTGGCCGGTCTTCCAATCCCGACTCCCGATCAGGCGGACAGCCGCCGCATCTCCGGCCTTGATCTTCTCGAAATCGCGCTCGGGCAGTTCAACGACGATGAAGCGGCGCTCGCAATCTGCAAAATCAAAGACCGATTGCCCTTCCGTGACCATCGAGCCTGGACTGGCCGCGACCGACCAGACCACATGGGCTGCGGGCAACGATAGATCGTAGTGTTGAAGGCGATCAAGTCGAGCGCGCTCCTCTGCGATTTCAGCGGCCAGCTGCGCGGAACGCGAGCTGTTTTGCAGCAGGTCCGTCTCGAGCTCCTGGCGGCGGAGAACAAGCCGCTCGCGCTGCTGCTGAGAATAAGGCACGTCATTGGCATCGCTGCGAAGATAAATGCCCTTCTCGGCCGCCGCCAACTCGGTCTTGAAGCGCTGCAGGCGCTCATCGGCCATCTGACACCGCGTTGCAGTTGCTTCCTGAGACGCTTGGGCCTCGGCCGAACGGATCTGTGAGCTGATGCCGAGCTTAACGAGCCTCTCCATCCGGCCCGCGACATCGTTCCGCTGCCGCGCCTCGGCGAGACAGCCACCTCTTTCAGCCTCCGTTTCTCCGATCTCGTGACTGAGGCGCGCCATCGCCCCCAAACGATAGTCCTCACTGCGCTCGCCGAGCTTGCGATCGAGCTCGGCGATTTCCTCAAGTTGCCGACGTGCGAGCTCGGCGCGTTTGGTGGACACGGCAAGCTGCTGATCGAGGTCCATGAGGTGCCGACGATCCGGCGAACGCGCCTCGACCAGCGACACCACCCGGGCGCGCTGGAAATATTCACCTTTGCGTGGAAGATCAGGCGCGAGCTGACCCGCGATCGGTGCAGTCACTCGCATGAGCTCGGCGTTGACGAAGGCGGAGGGAGCGATTCGGTAGGTCACATACGGCAGCAGGGCCCATCCGCTCAGAGCGATGATGCCGAGCGCCAGGGATCGCCTGACGGTTCGGCTACGAATGAAGCGTTCGACATGCAAGCGGACCACGACTGAACCTCCAATAGGCTTTGGTCGCTGCGCCTGCCCCGGCGAAGCAAACCAATCGCCGCCGCTCGCCCAGCATTTCCGCGAAGTCTGCGTCTGAGGCGCCAGTCAATCCGCTGTCATTTGCCGGCATCGGATTTCGTCGCGTCGCAAACTCGTCGTCGCAACCGAGAGAAGTGTATCGAGCTTTCACCACATGAGGTTAATCCGTGTCAAAACCGGATGATTACGGCCCGCACAGAAATCACGATGCCAACTTATCCCGGCTTGAAAGACGCATTGGCGGCAATCTCCTCCGCGAAGCAGCCTTGCAATCGGTCGAGACTGATCATCGCGCGCGCTTTGATGCGACCGTCTGCGAAGAGGATGCCGCACACGCCGGCTGCACCGCTCAGCTCATCGTCCAGCAACGGCGCGCTTTAGCGCTTTTCGGAGGCGCGCCTTCCGAGCGCGTCACCACATTGGGCGAACGCAGAGGATAGACGTTGTCGCTATAGTGGCGGGTGCAAACGTCCGGGCCGCGATCGAGCAGCAGCCGTGCACAGTCCCCGCGATCTTGCGAGGCCGCATGTGCCGTTCGCCGCGCCCAGGTCAGGATGCGAATCCCGCCGACCCGTTGGCGCGGCGCCCCCCACCGCGGAGACCGTGATGGCGTTGCTCTGCGCGCATCCGTTCGCAAAATCACAGCCGCACGTTGCGAGTTCGGGTCCGGTGAGTTGTCCGCGATGAGAGCCGGCCGATGTCTAGGGTTGGCGAGGCCACTGCCTCACGCGCAAATCGTGATTTTCCCGGCGCGCAGTTGGTCCACCGAAGACACGACCAGGCAAAGGGACTAACGCGCGATCGAGATATGCAGGATCAAGAAGCGGGGATGCGCCCAAATGCGATTCTATTCGCGGTCTGGAGCAATAGACTGGGAAGAGAAGCCGCGAAATCTTTTGTAAAACAGAGGCTTATGCCCTTGGTGCGCTCGGAGGGACTCGAACCCCCACGGTGTTACCCACTGCCACCTCAAGGCAGCGCGTCTACCAGTTCCGCCACGAGCGCTAAGGGATGCCGGCTTGAGGTTTTGAGGCCGGCCGGATCAGCGGCGCCGATCTAACAAATCCATCATGGGGATACAAGCCTACAAAAGCCCTGAATTCCACAAGCTTGGCAGGAAAAACGCCGCCCTCCCCAGGAGATCGGCCGCTCCCGCGTGCCCCCGGGGCCCTACCTGGTCCCCGGCGAGCGCGGCAGCATCTGCTTGACCTCGACCGCGATGCGGTTGCGGTCGACCAGCACGACGCCGGAGGCGACCGGCAGATTATTGGCGAGCACCTTGACCTCGTCGGCCTCTGTTGCATCCAGCTCGATGATGGCGCCGCGGGAAAGACGTAATACTTGATGGATCGGCATGGTGGTCGTCCCGAGGACGACCATGAGATCCACGGTGACTTTATCGAGAGTGGGCACTGTCAGGACCGCTGCTACATGAGACTGGCATTTGCTCCCGAGATGATCACCACGTTATGGTTAGCCAATGGTTAATTCCCCTGAAAGCCCCCGCCAAAACCAACGGCAAGAGCTCGATCTGACGTCGCTTTCCGCCTCAGGCGGTGAGCCCGTCCAATGGCTCATCTCGGAAGCTCCGGTGCCCTATCCGGACGCGGTGGCCGCGATGGAGGCCCGGGTCGCCGCGATCGCGGCGGGCGAGTCCCCGGAATTGGTCTGGCTGCTCGAACACCCCCCGCTCTACACCTCGGGCACCTCGGGCAAGGAGTCCGACCTGCTCGATGCCCGTTTCCCGACCTTCGCAACCGGGCGCGGCGGGCAGCTCACCTATCACGGGCCGGGTCAGCGGGTGGCCTATGTCATGCTGGACCTCAAGCGGCGCCGGCCCGACGTCCGGGCCTATGTCGCAGGTCTGGAGGAGCTGATCCTGCGCACACTCGCCGCCTTCAACGTCCGCGGCGAGCGGCGCGAGGACCGGGTTGGTGTCTGGGTCAGGCGGCCCGACAAGGGGACGGATCACGAGGACAAGATTGCAGCGATCGGCGTCCGCCTCAAGCGCTGGGTCTCGTTCCACGGCATCGCCATCAATGTCGAGCCCGAGCTGTCGCATTTCTCGGGCATCGTGCCCTGCGGCGTCGCCGATCCCCGCTACGGCGTCACCTCGCTGGTCGATCTCGGCCAGCTCGTGACCATGGCCGATGTCGACATCGCGTTGAGGCAGGCGTTCGAAGAGCTGTTCGGACCGACCACGGCTCTGGTGCCCGAGGCCGCCGTCTAGCGGACACGCAGCAGGCCGTTCTCCGCAGACGTGGAATCGGCTACGCTCAATTCCGGCGCCGCCCACGCCTCCCCCCTCCGCCGGGAAAGCAGACTTCATGCCGGGCGAATTGATCATCGGACCGACTGTTCGAGCGCTGGGCATAAGGAGGGATTGCGATCATGCTCGGAATGGGAGGTTCTCACGATGAGACTGTCTGCGCCCATCTATCATCTCAAGCGCAAGGCGAAGCGCCTGTCCCGCGAGGAAGGCATTCCACTCCACGACGCACTTGACCGCATCGCCACCACGGAAGGGTTTTCCGCCTGGAGCCTGCTCGCGGCGAAAGCCGCGGCGGAGACGCCGGCCGGCAAGCTGTTTTCTCAATTCCGGCCGGGTGACCTTGTGCTGGTCGCTGCGCGCCCCGGTCATGGCAAAACCCTGATGAGTCTCGAACTTGCGGTGGAGGCCATGAGATCAGGCAGCCACGCGGCGTTCTTCTCGCTCGAATACACAGAAGGAGACGTTCTGGACCGCTTGCGGGCGATCGGCGTCGATCCCGCGCAATTCGACAATTTATTCGAGGTGGATTGCTCCGACGAGATCAGCGCCGAATACGTCGTCAAGCGGATGGCTCCGGTCCCACGCGGCACATTCGTCGTGATCGACTATCTGCAACTGCTCGACCAGAGGCGCGAAAATCCTGACCTCTCCGTTCAGGTACGTGCGCTGAAATCGTTCGCACGTGACAAGGGACTGATCGTGGTTTTCATCTCGCAGATCGATCGATCCTACGATCCCTCGACCAAGCCCTGTCCTGATCTCAGCGATGTCAGGTTGCCGAACCCGCTGGACCTGAAGCTGTTCGACAAGACGTGCTTCCTCAATAATTCCGAGGTTCGGTTCCGCGCAGCGAGCTGACGATCGCAACCGGCCGCGGGTGAGATTGCTCACCCGCGGCTTTCGGATCACGCCGCCTGCAGCGCAACCTCGAGCTTGCCGGCGATGTAGCGCCGCTCCTGGGTGAGGCCGCCGAAACCGTAGGCGTCGCCCTTGACCTCGTCGACATGCAGGTAAGTCTCGGGATGCAGCGGTCCCAGAATCTCGGCCATGCGCTCGAACATGGCGGCGAGATAGGCCGCCTTCTCGTCCTTGGTGTTGGTGCCTTCGGTGACGTGGATGTCGATCCAGTAGCTCGCAAGCTTCTGCTCGGCGAGCGACTGGCCGCCGGCGAACCAGTCGCCCGCATCCACGGACTTCACGATGATGGCGGTGACCTTGGGATCCTTGTGCAGGATCTTTGCGGTGAGCTCGGACACAGCATTCGCGATGTCGGCCTTCAGGGAGGGCGACTGACGAG
The DNA here is from genome assembly GCF_900324035.1 of Bradyrhizobium vignae. Taxonomy (NCBI): domain Bacteria; kingdom Pseudomonadati; phylum Pseudomonadota; class Alphaproteobacteria; order Hyphomicrobiales; family Nitrobacteraceae; genus Bradyrhizobium; species Bradyrhizobium vignae. The sequence continues at coordinate 3,536,182 of NZ_LS398110.1, read as the reverse complement.
ACGAAGTGTAGGAGACGGTGATCAGCGGCATGGTGGTTCTCCTCGAGATGCCGCACCAATTGCGCGGCGTTGGTGAGAAGCTAGACCCGGGCTCATCATTTTGGTATCTTATCTATTCTGATATCAGTGATAACTATCTATAATGAATGCCATGCTCGATATCGCCACCGTCCAGGCGTTCCTGCTGGTCGCCGATCTCCAGAGCTTTACCCGTGCCGCCGAAGTGCTCGGCACGACGCAGGCGGCTGTCAGCCTCAAGCTGCAGCGGCTGGAGACGTTGCTGGGCAAACGCCTCGTCGAACGTTCTCCGCGCGCGGTCAGGCTCACCGCCGAGGGCGCGGCCTTCCTCGATCGCGCCCGCGCGCTGATGACGGCGCATGACCGCGCGCTCTCGGGCGAAGCGCCGCCCCCGCGATCGCTCTCGCTCGGCATCTCCGATCACGCGGCGGGAGCCGAACTGGTACCGCTACTCGAACGGCTGCACGCGATGTCGCCCAATCTCACTCTCGCCGTCACCATCGGCTTCTCGCGCGAGATGCAGGATGCCTACGACGCCGGCGAGCTGGATGCGGTGATCGTGCGTCAGGAAGGCAGCCGCCGCGGCGGCGAGAAGCTGGCTGAGGACGAGTTTTGCTGGTTTGCCTCACGACGCTTCACTCTGCCGAAAGGCGAGCCCCTGCCGCTCGCGACCCTCGCTCCCCCCTGCGGCGTTCGCGCCATCGCCGTGCGCGCGCTCGACAAGGCCGGTATCGCCTGGCGCGAGCGCTTCGTCGGTGGCGGCGTCACTGCGGTGGTCGCGGCAGCCCTTGCCGGTCTTGCGATCGCACCGCTGGCGCGGCGCATTGCGCCCCCCGGCCTGATCGACATCGGGCCCGCGCACAAGCTGCCGAAACTCGGCAGCTCGAAGGTAATGCTGCATTCGAAGATCAGCGATCCCGCCAAGCTGGCGGCGCTACGCGCGGTGGCGGCAACGTTCCGAAGCGCCGGCGCTTGAGTCCGCCTAACCCCCACAAGATCGCCTCGAACGCGCTCCCGTCGTCTCGTGACGAAACACGAAGCCGCGGCTCAGAGCGCCTTGTTGGGCGGCACGCGCTGGCCGCCCAGCAGCAGCTCATCGGCAAAGCCGCCACGGCCCAGCCGGTGCAGGCGGCGGGCGGGCTCTTCGGTCAATTCTTGCATTAATAACTGGGGATCGGCGCCGTGGCGTTGACGGTGCGCCCCTGCATACCCATCCTGACACTTGCCTAAAAATGTCCCATAGAACTGGAACAAACCCTCCGGCTGCGGCGTTTGTCCCTGTCGAGGCGGGGTCCGGGATGACCGAAAAGTTCAGTCAACAGAGAGACTTGTTCGAGAGCGAGCGCAGTTTCCGGCTGTTGGTTGAGGGGGTTGCCGACTACGCCCTCTACATGCTCGACCCCAAGGGGATCATCACCAGCTGGAACATCGGCGGCGAACGCATCAAGGGCTACTCGCCCGAGGAGATCCTCGGCCAGCATTTCTCGCGCTTCTACACCGAGGCCGACCGTGTCAATGGCAAGCCGGCGCGGGCGCTCCGTATCGCGCGGGAAAAGGGCCGATACGAGGAGGAAGGCTGGCGCGTCCGAAAGGACGGCACGTTCTTCTGGGCCAGTGTGGTGATCGACCCGATCTACGAGGACGGCGCGCTGATCGGCTTCGCCAAGATCACGCGCGACATCACTGAGCGTCGCAATTCCGAACTCAAGCTCGAAGCGATGCACAAGCAGCTGGCCGAGTCGCAGAAATTCGATGCGCTCGGACAACTCACCGGCGGGGTTGCCCACGACTTCAACAATCTTCTGATGATCATCAGCGGCAGCCTTCACATCCTGAAGAAGAGCGCCGGCGACGACGCCAAGCTCAAGCGCGCCGTCTCCGCAATCGAGACCGCGACCAGACGCGGCGCCGCGCTGACGAACCAGCTCCTCACCTTCGCGCGGCGGCAGAGCGTCAACCCGCAGGCGATCGATTTTGCCGAACGCGTCGCGGCCATCCGCGAGGTGCTCGACGCCGGCGTGGGCAGTTCCGTGCGTCTCGCCTTCGACATTCACTCCGACACGTGGCCGATCAAGGCCGACGTCTCCGAGCTCGAGACCGCGCTGCTCAACCTTGTCATCAACGCCCGCGACGCGATGCCGGACGGTGGCACGGTGACGATCGGGGCGCGCAATGTCGTGCTGAACGAGCCGCACCTCGCCGGCGACTTCGTCGCTATCGACGTCACCGATACCGGCATTGGAATTCCTTCCGACGTTCTCGGCAAGATCTTCGAGCCGTTCTTCACGACCAAGCCGATCGGAAAAGGCACCGGCCTCGGCCTTTCGCAGGTGCACGGCTTCGCCCACCAGGCCGGCGGCACGGTGAAGGTCGCAAGCGAGCTCGGCAAGGGCACCACATTCACCATCGTGCTGCCGCGCGGCACGGATGCGCCGTCGCGCAAGACATCGGCAACGACATTCCGCGGCAGCGGCACGGTGCTGCTGGTCGAGGACAATCCCGACGTCGCATCCGTCAGCACCGGCCTTCTGGAGCAGCTCGGCTACCACGTGCGCCGGGTCGCCGATGCCGAAGCGGCGCTGCTCGAGATCGAGAACAACGGCGTCGACTTCGTGTTCTCGGACATCGTCATGCCCGGCAAGATGGATGGGCTCAGCCTCGCCCGTCGCCTCCGCCAGATCCGCCCCGGCCTGCCGATCCTGCTTGCCACCGGTTACAGCGACGTCGCCGCCGGCGTCCGCGGCGATTTCCCGATCCTGCGCAAGCCCTACGAGATCCACGAGCTGAGCGAGGCAATCGCCAAGCTGCCAAGGTGAACGTTCACCTCGAGAGCTCGAGGGACAAGCCCGGGCAGGACGATCTCTTGTGAGCTCTCACACCGTCGGCAGCACCGAGAATGCTTCCCCTGCCCGGCGCAAATTCAGCTCATCCGCGCCTGCCGTTTCGCTGGTGACGCTGTCGACGCGCGAGGACGGCGGGCCGTGGCGGCACAGCGCGACCATATCGGCAACGTGCTTCGGCGCGCCGGCGAACAGCGCTTCCACGCTGCCGTCGCGGCGGTTACGCACCCAGCCTTCGAGGCCGCTCGTTGTCGCCTGATACTCGACCCAAGCCCGGTAGCCGACGCCCTGCACGCGCCCGCGGATCACGACCTGGAGGATAGCGCGGCTCACTTGTTCGGTCCCAAGTTCTGTTCCAGGACATCGGCGCTGCGCGCCTTGACGGCGCTCTCGCGCATGACGCGGGCCATCAGCTCCGACGATGCCAGGCCCTTGAGGCTTTTCGGCGCCATGCCCTCGCGCAACGCCTTCTGCGTCTCGTAGACCGCCTGCGTCGCGGCGGCGATCGGCGCATGGCCCTGGAGCGCGATGCGCACGCGCTGGCTCGCAAGGTAATCGAGCCCGTTCAGTTCCTCCGGCGCGCCGCCGAGCACGATCGGCAGGCGCGTGGCGGATGCGATGGTCTCGAGCTCGGTACGCGATTTGATGCCGGTGAAGAACAGCGCATCGACACCGGTGGCCTCATAGGCCTCGGCGCGGCGAACCGCGTCCTCGATCGAGGTGATCGCGGCAGCGCCCGTGCGGCCCATGATGACGAGCGTGGGATCGCTGCGGCCGTCGAGCGCCGCCTTCATCTTGCCGACGCCTTCCTCGAGCGGGATCAGCTGCGTCTTCGTCTCCCCGAACGCAGCCGGGAGCAGCGTGTCCTCGATGGTGAGGCCGGCGGCACCGGCCGTCTCCAGCTCCTGCACCGTGCGGCGCACGTTGAGCGCATTGCCGTAGCCGTGATCGGCATCGACCAGAACGGGGAGCGCCGAGGCGCGCGACATCCGCCGCATCTGCTCGGCAAGCTCGGTGAGCGTGATCAGCGTGACATCGGGGTCGCCGAGCACGGCGAGCGAGGCCACCGATCCCCCGAACATGCCGAGCGGAAAGCCGAGATCCTCCGCGATACGGATCGAGATGGCGTCGTAGACGGAGCCGGGATGGACGCACGTCCCGCCCGACAGGATCGATCGCAGTTTCTCGCGGCGGGAACGAAAGGCCATGGTTGCCTCGCTTTCAATTCCTCATCCTGAGGAGCGCGCTCTTGCGCGCGTCTCGAAGGATGAAGGCCCGGCTGTTGGCCTCGCCCTCGAGACGCCGCGCAGGCGCGGCTCCTCAGGGTGAGGGTCTCCTGTTGTGCCTGAAGCGATTACGCAAACTCCAAGATCAGCGCGTCCACCGCGAGCGTCGCGCCGGCGCCGGCGTGGATCTTCTTCACGGTGCCGTCCTGCTCGGCGCGCAGCACGTTCTGCATCTTCATGGCCTCGACCACCGCCAGCGTCTCGCCGGCCTTGACCTCCTGCCCTTCGCTGACCGCGATCGAGACCACGAGGCCGGGCATCGGGCAGAGCAGCTTCTTGCCGGTGTCGGAGGCCGTCGTCACCGGCATCAGCCGCGCGGAGGCCGCCTCAGCCTCGGTCCAGACATAGACCGGCACCTCGACACCCTGATGTGCGAGGCGGATGCCGTTGGCGATCGGCCGCGCCTGCACGGCGACGAACTGACCGTCGATGGTGCCCTGCCAGACCGGATCGCCCGGCTTCCATGGCGAGTGCAACAGATGCGCGTTGCCGGCCTTGCCGTCGGGATCGATGAAGCGGATCGCGATCGCCTCGCCCTCGCGCGCCACCTCGAGCAGGATCTCCTGGCGATCGAGCCAGACCGCGCGACGCCGCTCGCGCTGCACGACGCGCCCACCCATTTGGCCCGAGATCTGCCGCTTGCGCTCCCCCAGCACGTGATCGATGGCGGCGCCGACCGCGGCGATCCGCCGCGCGACCTCGCCTTCGGGCACGCGCACCGCAAACCCCTTGGGGAACTCCTCGGCGATGAAGCCGGTCGAGAGCCGTCCCTCGCGCCAGCGCGGATGATGCATCAGCGCCGACAGGAACGGGATGTTGTGCCTGATGCCGTCGACATAGAACGAATCCAGAGCGGTCGACTGCGCCTCGATCGCGGCCGCGCGCGACGGCGCATGCGTGACGAGCTTTGCGATCATCGGATCGTAATGGATCGAGATCTCGCCGCCCTCCTGCACGCCGGTATCGTTGCGGATGGTGATGCCGTCCTTGCTGGCTTCCGCCGGCGGGCGATATTTCACGAGCCGCCCGATCGAAGGCAGGAAGCTGCGGAACGGATCCTCGGCATAGAGGCGCGATTCCACCGCCCAGCCGGTGAGCGTGACGTCCTTCTGCGCGATGGCGAGCTTCTCGCCGGCGGCGACGCGGATCATCTGCTCGACGAGATCGATGCCGGTGACGAGCTCGGTGACGGGATGCTCGACCTGGAGTCGCGTGTTCATCTCCAGGAAATAGAAGCTCTTGTCTTGCCCGGCGACGAACTCGACGGTGCCGGCGGAGTCGTAGTTCACGGCCTTCGCCAGTGCGACCGCTTGCTCACCCATCTTGCGGCGGGTCTCCTCGTCGAGCAGCGGCGATGGCGCCTCCTCGATGACCTTCTGGTTGCGGCGCTGGATCGAGCATTCGCGCTCGCCGAGATGGATCACGTTGCCGTGCTTGTCGCCCAGCACCTGGATCTCGATGTGGCGGGGATCGACGATGAATTTTTCGACGAAGACGCGGTCGTCGCCGAACGACGCCTTGGCCTCGGCCTTGGCGAGGTTGAAACCCTCGGCGACCTCCGCCTTCGAATGCGCAATGCGCATGCCCTTGCCGCCGCCGCCGGCGGACGCCTTGATCATCACGGGATAGCCGATCTCGTCGGCGATGCGAACCGCGTGCTTGTCATCCTCGATGACGCCGAGATAGCCGGGCACGGTCGAGACCTTGGCCTTGGCGGCGGCCTTCTTGGATTCGATCTTGTCGCCCATCGCGGCGATGGCGCCCGGGTTCGGGCCGATGAAGACGACGCCGGCCGCTTCCAGCGCGCGCGGAAACGCCTCGCGCTCGGACAGGAAACCGTAGCCGGGATGCACGGCCTCGGCCCCCGTCTTGCGGCAGGCGTCCACGATCTTCTCGATCACCAGATAGCTCTCGGCGGCGGCGGCAGGGCCGATCAGCACGGCCTCGTCGGCCATCTCGACATGGAGGGCATCGCGGTCGGCCTCGGAATAGACCGCAACCGTCTGAATTCCCATCTTGCGGGCAGTCTTGATGACCCGGCAGGCGATTTCGCCGCGATTGGCGATCAGAATGCGCTTGAACATGCTTTCCTTGAGTCTCGACCTTGGGCGGGACCCTTCCCTGGCCGTTGGGACCTATGGGACGGGCCGTGTGGCTCCCGTGGTACATCAAAATCGGCCGGAGGCAACGGTCTAAATCCGGGGCTTCTGGCGTGCCAGCGCAAGACCGAAATGGGCGCGGCGAGCCCTAGGGACGCCGTGCAGCTTCCCGAGGCTTGCCCGCCTTGGCCGCATCCCGGACCAGGCCATGAACGAAGCCGAGCTTGGCGACCACCGCGGGCGACAGGATGAAGGGATAGAGGTCGCGCAGGCCCATGGCGCGGTTGACGCTGTTCATGGCGAAGGTGAAGGGCAGCCATGCGCCGACCAGCGCCTCGACGTCCCTCGCCTCGTAAGGGTTGAAGCGGATGCGCGCCGTCAACTCCCCGTCGCGGTCGACCTTGGGGCGCACCTCCATGCCGAACTCGGCGGCCATTTCCAGGGTGTCGACGATGTGGAGGTAGTGCGCCCAGGTCTCGGCGAAATCCTCCCAGGGATGCGTCGTGGCGTAGGCCGAGACGTAGCTCTGCTGCCAGTCCGGGGGCGGGCCTTCGGCATAGTGACGCTGCAGGGCCTGGCCGTAATCGGCCGCATCGTCGCCGAACACGGCGCGGCACTGGTCGAGCTTGCCGCCATCGCGCACCAGCACGTCCCAGAAATAGTGGCCGACCTCGTGGCGGAAATGCCCGAGCAGTGTCCGGTAGGGCTCGCCCATCTCGAGCCGGCGTCGCTCGCGCTCGATGTCGTCAGCCTCGGTCAGCGCGATCGTGATCAGGCCGTTGTCATGGCCGGTCATGACCTTTTCGCCGCTGTGTGGATCGTCGGCGAGGAAGTTGAAGATCAGCCCATGCTCGGGATTGTCCTGCCGGGTCTGGAGCGGCAGCTTCCAGCGGATCAGGGAATAGAATAGACGGTGCTTGGCCACCTCCAGCTCGCGCCATCCGGCGAGTTGCGCCGGATCCGAGAGGTTCGGCACGGTCCCATTGTGGCGGCAGGCGCGGCAATAGCCGATGGTATCGCCTGGGTCTGTCAGCCAGTTGCAGGCGTCGTACTCGGCATTCCGGCACAGCATCCGGCCTTCGCCTTTGTCGGCCAGTGTCCTCCAGGCGTCTCCGTCGAGTTCGATCGCCGACATCGTCTCCTTCTCCGGCAGGAAGGCGACCCGATGGCCACAGCGTTCGCAAGCGCGGTTCTCGAAATAGAGGACATTGCCGCAAGCCTGGCAGACAAAGAGCTTCAAGATTTTGGCCTTTCGGAAAGGGAGCCTCGTGGACGAGAGTTGGCGCGCCTCGCAGATACGCGCGCAGGGGGCGCGCCGTTCCAATCTCAGGAACAAAATAGCCGGCGGAGGCGTTCGTTCATACCCGTCGTAACCCGCGCCCGTCCCTGCATATTTCCGTCTGAGCGATGGCCATCACGCTCCGTCTGTGTGAATATCGGTCCGGCACGTGCGCACCCGCATGACAACGGCCGACGCCTTGAACGATCCCTTGCCCGAAACCATTGCTGCCGAAAGGCTGCGCCAGCACCTCGAAGACGTCGCGCGCGAGCGCGACAACGCCTATCGCGCGCTGCAGGAGCGCGAGGCCGAGCTCGCGCTCATCCAGCGCATCGGCAAGGTGGGCGGCGTCGAGGTCGACTTCCGCGAAGGATTCAAGAACCGCCGTTCGCCCGAATATCTGATGATCCATGGCCTGCCCCCAGAGGCCGCGGACGAGACGCACGAGGACTGGGTCAACCGCATCCATCCTGATGACCGCGACGCGGCGGTGAAGCACTTCTTCGAGGCGCTTTCCGGGACCAGCGAGGATTACACCGCCGAATACCGCATCATCCGCCCCAGCGACGGCGAGACCCGCTGGATCCGCGTCGTCGCCAAGATCGAGCGCGACAAGGACGGCCGCGCCATCCGCCTCGTCGGCGCCCACATCGACATCACCGACCAAGCGCTGGCGCGCGAGACGCTGCGCGAAAGCGAGGAGCGATTCCGGCTGATCGCCGACAGCGCGCCGGTGCCGATCTGGGTGACCAAGCTCGACCGCAAGCGGTCCTTCGCCAACCAGGCCTATGTCGATTTCCTCGGCCTGCCCTACGATCAAGCCATCGATTTCGACTGGCGCAAGGTGCTGCATCCCGACGACCTGCCGCACGTGCTGCAGCAATCCGTCCAGGGTGAGGCCTCGCTGAAGCCGTTCGTGCTGGAAGCGCGCTACAAGAACGCCAGCGGCGAATGGCGCTGGCTTCGATCGGAATCGCAGCCGCGCTGGGACCCCACCGGCAAGCATATCGGCTTCATTGGCGTCGCTCACGACATCACCGTCGCCAAGCAGGCCGAGATCGAGCTCAGGCAGCTCAACGAGACGCTGGAACAGCGCATCGCCCAGCGCACCGCCGAGCTCGAAGCCAACCAGGCGCGGCTGCGCGCGATCCTGGAGACCAGCAATCAGTATCAGGGCCTGGTCAATCTCAGGGGCGAACTGCTTTACGCCAACAAGACGGCACTCGACGGCATCAAGGCGAATTCCGCGGACGTGATTGGAAAACCATTTTGGGATACGCCCTGGTTCAGCGCGACGAAGGGCATGAGCACGCTGGTGCGCGAGGCTTTCCACACCGTACTCAAGGGCGAAGCGGTCCGCCTGGAGATGCGCCTGCGGCTGCCGATCGGCGAGCGCGATTTCGATTTCGGCATGCGCCCCGTGCTCGACCGCCACGGCAACATCACCGGTGCGGTGCCGGAGGCCGTCGACATCACCGAGCGTCGCCTCGGCGAGGAAGCGTTGCGTCAGTCGCAGAAGATGGAGGCGATCGGCCAGCTCACCGGCGGCGTCGCGCACGACTTCAACAACCTGCTCACCATCATCCGCTCGGCGACGGATTTCCTGCGCCGCCGCGAGCTGCCGGAAGAGCGCCGCCGCCGCTATGTCGATGCCATCTCCGAGACGGTCGAGCGCGCCTCCAAGCTGACCGCGCAGCTCCTGGCCTTCGCGCGGCGGCAGCCGCTGAAGCCGCAGATCTTCAACGTCGGCAGCCAGGTCGAGGGTGTGGCGCAGCTGGTCCGGCCGCTGGTCGGCGGAAGCATCGAGATTGCGGTGGAGGTTCAGGATGCCGACTGTTTCACGGTCGCCGACATCGCCCAGTTCGAGGCCGCGCTGATCAATCTCGCCATTAACGCCCGCGACGCCATGAATGGCGAAGGCCGCCTCAGCATCGCCGTGCGCAAGGTCCGGGGGATTCCGAGCCTGCGTGCACAAGCGGCGCGCGGCGGCGACTACGTCGCCATTTCGGTCACCGACACCGGCAGCGGCATCGCGCCGGAACATCTCGACCTGATCTTCGAACCGTTCTTCACCACCAAGGAGGTCGGCAAGGGCACCGGCCTCGGTCTCAGCCAGGCCTTCGGCTTCGCAAAGCAGTCCGAAGGCGACATCGCGGTGACGAGCATGCCAGGTCGAGGCGCGACCTTCACCATCTATCTGCCGCAGGCACAAAGCCCCGCCACCGACAAGGAAGCGGCGGCACTGACCAGCGAGGCTGCGACCACCGGGCGCGGCTACCGCGTGCTCGTGGTCGAGGACAATGACGATGTCGGCCAGTTCTCGACAGAGCTTCTGGAAGATCTCGGCTATGTCGTCCGCCGCGTCGCCAACGCCAATGCGGCGCTCGCGATCCTCAATGAGGACGAATTCGCCGTCGACCTCGTGTTCTCCGACGTCATCATGCCCGGCATGAACGGCGTCGAGCTCGCCGCAATCATCCGCGAGCGCTATCCGGGCCTGCCCGTGGTGCTCACCAGCGGCTACAGCAACGTGCTCGCCGAAAGCGCCCATCGCGGCTTCGAGCTGATCCAGAAGCCGTATTCCGTGGAATCGCTATCACGCATCCTGCGCAAGGCGATCACGGAGAAGTTGTCGGTGGCGCGGTGAATGTGATAGCGCACGACTCCGGCCACAAACTCCGTCATTGCGAGCGCAGCGAAGCAATCCAGACTGCCTCCGCGGCGAGACCCTGGATTGCTTCGCTACGCTCGCAATGACGGCGCGGGCGCGCCGTCCTGAAGCAATGGATATCGATAACATGAAACCTGCCCTCCTCTCCGCCTGGCAGACCTGGGCGCTGCTGTCCGCCTGCTTTGCGGCGCTGACTGCGATCTTCGCCAAGGTCGGCGTCGAGAACATCAACCCGGATCTCGCCACCTTCATCCGCACCATCGTGGTGCTGCTCGCCTTCTCGGTGCTGCTGTTCTTCACCGGACAATTCGTCGTGCCCTCGGCAGTCTCGCCGAAGACCTGGGTATTCCTGGTATTGTCAGGACTGGCAACCGGCGCCTCATGGCTGTGTTACTTCCGCGCGCTCAAGCTTGGGCCTGCAACGCTGGTGGCGCCGATCGACAAGCTCAGCGTCGTGCTGGTCGCCCTGTTCGCCTTCGCCTTTCTCGGTGAGCGGCCGACGGCGCAGGGCTGGGCCGGCATCGCCATGATCGGCGCCGGCGCGGTGCTGTTGGCAGTCAAATTTTGAGGTACTGATCGGGCGGATAGGTCCCAGGATGCAGCGATGGGCTCTCTTCGAATCCGACTGCTGGCTCTGTGGATCATGCTGGTCGTCTCCGGCATTGCGACCGGCTATCTGCTGTTCGAATCGTTCCAGCAGACCGCCAATGCACGCCTCGCACGGTCCGAGGAGCTGGTTGCCCGGGCCTGCCGCGATCTCGCCGACCGCTATCAATTCTTCGTCGCGGGTTGGAGCGGCGGGCCGATCGACGATCGACTCAAGAGCGAACTGACCGCCGTGACCCGGACCGCTCTCGCCGGCGCGGCCGGCATAGAAGGCGGCATCTGGCAAGCGAACGTCGGCTCGCTGGGCTATGCATTTCCGACCTATGAGGGAACCGGCCCGAAAACCGACCTGCCGTCGGCCGAGCAAAACACCATTGGTCAGGTCAACGCCGAGGCATTGCGTTCCGGACACCCTGCATCGATCCGGCAAGCCGGCCGATCGCAGGTCCTCATCGTGCATGCGTGCCCGTTGCGCGGGCCGCTGCAAGGGGTCACCGGCTGGACCATGACGCGCGTCTTTACCGCCCAGGGACCTGCTTATAATCAATTGCTGGCCGGACTCGTCGTTCTGGCACTGACGATCTTCGGATCGGCCGTCTGGCTCGCCCGGCTGCTCTACACTTGGTCGCGCAACATCGCGCTGATCGAGCGCGCCCTTGACGACCGGCGGGATGGTGTCGTCGATCTGCCGAAGCTTGCGCGCACAGGCACGCCCGAGCTCGATCGGCTTGTGGATGCACTGAACGCGACTGGTGAGCGTCTCTCGCTCGAGCGCCGGCGCGCCGCAAGCGCGGAGCGGCTTGCCGCGCTCGGCCGCCTGTCGGCCGGCCTTGCACATGAGATTCGCAATCCGATCGCCGCAATGCGCCTGAAGGCGGAGAACGCGCTCGCCGTTGCCGACGGCTCACGCAGCAACGCGGCTCTCGGGACCATCCTGCAACAGGTTGACCGGCTCGACATCCTGTTGCGGGATCTGCTGGATATGACCCAGGCGCACGAACCGAAACTTGCGGAGGTGGATCTCGCATCTTTCATCGACAACGCCGTGGACGCCCATCGCGAGCTCGCGGCCGCCAAGGACCTGATCCTGACTGCGGGAACCGAGGGCGCATGCTCGGAGTTGCCGAGGTTCGACCCCTTCCAGATGCAGCGCGCGTTGGACAATCTCATTCTAAACGCCATCCAGAATTGTCCACCCGGCGGCTCCGTGGCGGTCGAAGCCCGTCGTCGGGATGGCCGCCTGATCCTGCGGGTTGCCGACACCGGCACCGGCATTTCCAACGAGCTGCGCGAACGCCTCTTCGAGCCATTTGTCACCGGCCGCGCCGACGGGACCGGCCTCGGCCTCGCCATCGTGCGCGAGATCGCGCGAAATCATGACGGCGAAGCACGGCACGTAGCGACCCCGCGCGGCGCGACGTTCGAGATCGAGGTGCCATGGCGACCGTGCTGATTGTCGATGACGATGCCGCGCTGCGCGACGGTCTGGCCGAAGCGTTGACCGATCTCGGCCATACCGCTCGCCTGGCGGCGTCCGGCCGGGAGGGCCTGGCCGCGCTCGGCGACGATATCGACGCCGTGCTGCTCGATCTGCGCATGCCAGGCGGCATGGACGGGATCGAGGTGCTGCGCCGGATCCGGTCGGCCCATAATGCGCCACCGGTCGTGGTGTTGACCGCCTTTGCCAGCGCCGCGAACACGATCGAGGCCATGAGGCTCGGCGCCTTCGACCATCTCAGCAAGCCAATCGGACGAGACGATCTGAGCGACTTGCTGAACCGCCTCCCCAAACGCTCGCATTCGATCGTAGAGCCCGCGCCGGATGCGGGTGACGGTCTGATCGGATCAAGCGAGGCGATCCGCCAGGTTCAGAAAGCAATCGGGCTTGCGGCCGACAGCGATGCGACCGTCCTGATTCACGGCGAGACGGGCAGCGGCAAGGAGCTGGTGGCGCGCGCACTCCATACCTACGGCAAACGCAAGGATGGTCCGTTCATCGCGGTCAATTGCGCCGCCATTCCCGAGGACCTGCTCGAGAGCGAACTGTTCGGTCATGTGAAGGGCTCCTTCACGGGCGCGACTGCGGACAGGACCGGCGCGTTCCGCGATGCCGCCAACGGCACCCTGTTCCTCGATGAGATCGGCGACATGCCGCTCGCCATGCAGGCGAAGATCCTGCGCGCCCTCCAGGAGCAACTCGTTACTCCCGTGGGCGGCAAGCCGGTGCGCACCACCGCGCGCATCGTCACCGCGACGCATCGCGATCTGGCCAAGCTCGTCGCGGCGAAGGAGTTTCGCGAGGACCTCTACTACCGGCTCAACGTGGTGCCGATTGCGATTCCGCCGCTGCGGGAGCGCGCTGCGGATATCCTTCCTCTGGCCGAGCACTTCCTTGCTCGCGTTGCCGTCCCAAGCGGACGGCACAAGCAGCTCACCGCCGCGGCGGTCGCGAAGTTGCAGCGGCATGGCTGGCCCGGCAACGTCCGCGAGCTTCGCAATGTGATCGAGCGGGCCTACATCCTGACCCGCTCCGACGTGATCGGGAGCGACGACATCGACACCAGCCGTGCCGGCGTGCTGCCGGCAGATTCTCCTCCTGATGCGGACCTTCCGGCCGCAGTCGCGCAGCTCGAGAAGATGATGATTCTGCGCGCGCTGGATGCGTGCGGCGGCAACCGGACGGAAGCCGCGCGGCGGCTCGGCATCAACCGCCAGCTCCTCTACACCAAGATGCAGCGCTACGGGATTGCTGTCGAGGCGTCAGAAAACCTGACGGGCCGTGTCAGCAAAGACGACGAATAATCCCGGCGTCATCGCGACAACTCCTTTGAGATCAACGACCTCGCGACTGGCACACCGCTTGCCAAAGCTTGGCCAAGCGACATCGTCGCGAAATCGAAAGGAGTTGTTCCATGAAGACAGCACGCATGCGATGGCGGCTCCGTGCACTGCTCGCCAGCACGGCGATCGGCCTCAGTGCGGCCGCCTACGCGCAGAGCACGGGCCCCGTCTGGGATTCCTCGCAGCTTCCGGAGTCACGCGGCACCGTCAAGCAATACACGCTGACGCCGCGCGGCGACGTCGATGGCGTCATCCTGACCGATGGCACCGAGGTGAAGCTGCCGCCGCACCTGACGGCACAAACGGTGTTCTCGATCCGCCCGGGCGACCAGGTCTCGATTCGCGGCTTGCGGGCTCGTGCGGTGGCCTTGGTCGATGCCGCATCGATCACCAATGTCACCACCGGCCGCAGCGTCGTCGACAGCGGCCCGCCTGACCGACGCGATCGCAGTCAGGACCAGCCGATCAGTGGCAGGATCGCCGCGCCGCTGCACGGCAAGCGCGGCGAAGTCAACGGCGCGCTGCTCGAGGACGGCACCGTGCTGCGCCTCCCCCCGCCAGAGGCAGAGCGTTTGCAGGACTGGCTGCGGCAGGGTCAGCCCGTCTCGGTGCGCGGCGCTATTCTCGATACGCCACTCGGCAGAGTGGTCGACGTGCGGGCGATCGGAAGCTCGCCGGAGCAGATGAGCGAGCTTGCCGGCGCCCGGCCGCCTCGCGGTCCTGCGGATGGACCCGACCGGCGCGCACCGCCTCCGCCCGGCTTTGGTCCTCCACCTCCTCCACCTCCGCGCAGCTAGCGTGTCCATTCAACCAACCGAGAAAGGAAAGCACCATGCATTGGATCGATCCCGCCTGCCTGCCCGAGGTCGAGGGCATCTTCGAGCGCTTCATCCTTAATCCCCACGGGGAGGTCGATGGCTTCATCATGAAGCCGGACGGGCGGACCGCAATCCTGGTCCACGCGCCACCGCACCTGGAGAGCGAGCTGACACGCCATCTTTCATCCGGCGACGCCGTTCGCGTTCGCGGCGTGCGGCCGCGCAGGGCCGATCTGCTCGCAGCCGTCGCCATCACGTCGTCGGGTGGACGACAGATCATCGACGAGGGCCCGGAGCCCGACCGCAAACGTCCAAAGCTCAAGCATCAGCCGATGACCGCCGAAGGCAGCGTACGGATGTCTCTGTTCGGCCCGAAGGGCGAGCTTCGCGGCGCACTGCTTTCCGACGGCGTCGTTCTCCGCATCGGGCCCAAGGAAGCCGAGAGCGCCGCACCGCTGCTCGCGCCGGGTGCAAAAGTCGCCGCGCGCGGTGATGGAGCAGAGACCCGACATGGCCGGGTGATCGAGGTGCTGGAGATCGGACCAGGCCTGCATGCGCTGAAGCCTGTCAAGAAGCCGAAACCCAAAGACAAGCCCAAACCCGACGCCGAGGCCCGTGCGGTCTGAGCAGGGCGCTCGCGGCGAGGACGAAACGTGCCGCATTTGACTGGAGGCTGTCGTGTCCACACATGCAGATCGCAGACGCGCCAGCCGCGCGCTGGATGCGGCCAACTTCTTCCTCGCCGACGTCCGCGATGGTCTCGGTCCCTATCTTGCCGTCTATCTCCTCACGGAGCAGCGGTGGGACGAGGCCCGCATCGGTATGGTGATGTCGGTCGCCGCGCTCGCCGGCATCCTCGCGCAGACGCCGGCGGGGGCGCTGATCGATTCAACCAAGGCCAAGCGTCCGGTGATGGCCGTCGCATCCATTCTGGTGACGGTCGCCTCACTGATGCTGCCACTCTTTCCATGCTTTGTGCCGGTCGCCCTCTCGCAAAGTATAGCGCATGCGGCCAGCGTGATTTTCCCGCCGGCCCTCGCCGCCGTGTCGCTCGGTACAGTCGGCCACCACGCCTTCACCGCGCGGATCGGACGCAACGAGACGTTCAATCATGCGGGCAATGCCGTGGCGGCGGCGATCGCGGGTATCGGGGCCTACCATTTCGGCCCGAACGTCGTCTTCTACCTGCTCGGCGCCATGGCGACCGCGAGCCTCGTCAGCATCCTTGCGATCCCTGAAGGCGCCATCGACCACGACCTGGCCCGCGGGCTGCACGATGCGGTTGCGGGCAGCGAGCGCGAACAGCCATCAGGTCTCGGCGTGCTCCTGACCTGTCGCCCCCTTCTCGTCTTCGCGATCTGTGTGGTTCTGTTTCACCTCTCCAACGCCGCCATGTTGCCGCTGGTTGGGCAAAAGCTCGCTCTTCAGGACAAGAACATCGGCACCAGCCTGATGTCGGCCTGCATCGTCGCGGCGCAAATTGTGATGGTGCCGTTCGCGATGTTGGTCGGCGCCAGGGCCGACAATTGGGGGCACAAGCGCTTCTTCCTCGCCGCATTGCTGATCCTGCCTGTTCGGGGGGCGCTTTACACGCTCTCTGACAATCCGTTCTGGCTCGTCGGCGTGCAGCTTCTCGACGGCATCGGCGCCGGTATCTTCGGCGCGATCTTCCCCGTCATCGTGGCCGACCTCATGCGCAACACCGGCCGCTTCAACGTGGCGCAGGGCGCGGTCATCACCGCCCAGAGCATTGGAGCTGCGCTCTCGACAACGCTCGCCGGCTTCGTCGTGGTCGGTGCGGGCTACGATGCGGCCTTCATTGCGCTCGGCACGGTCTCGGCGATCGGCGCCCTCATCTGTGTCCTCGCCTTGCCCGAGACGCGGCATGGCACCTTGCGGCCGCAGGGAGAAGACAGCGGCTCCAGCATCGGCTATCGCTGCCGAATGATCCCGTTCCGCATTGAGGACTGAACGTGCCATCTGACGCCATCTGGGCCTGGAGCATCATCGTAGCCGCGACCGCAGGCGTCATCATCCGCCCGTTTCGCATGCCCGAGGCGATCTGGGCCGTCATCGGCGCCGCCGTGCTGGTGGTGCTTGGCTTCCTGCCCTGGCATGACGCGCTCGTCGGCATCGAGAAGGGCCTCGACGTTTATCTCTTTCTGATCGGCATGATGCTGATCGCCGAGCTGGCGCGGCTCGAAGGCCTGTTCGATTATCTTGCCGCGTTCGCGGTCGGGCATGCGCGCGGCTCGCCGCAGCGGCTGTTCTTGTTGATCTATCTGGTCGGGACATTCGTGACGGTGCTGCTCTCGAACGACGCAACCGCGATCGTGTTGACGCCCGCCGTCTATGCCGCGACGCGCGCGGCCGGCGCCAAGCCACTCCCCTACCTCTTCGTCTGTGCCTTCATTGCCAATGCCGCAAGCTTCGTGCTGCCGATCTCCAATCCGGCCAACCTCGTCGTGTTCGGCAAGAACATGCCGCATCTGGGGACCTGGCTGCGGCAGTTCGCTCTGCCGTCGCTCGCCTCGATTGTTCTCACCTACGTCGCACTACGCCTTGCCCTGCGTCGCGAGCTGAGGGACGAGACCATCGAGACGCGGGTGCCTCATCCCAAACTCAGCCGCGGCGGCCTGTTGACGGCCTACGGCATCGGCGCCATCGGTATCGTGCTGATCTGGGCCTCGGCCCTCGACCTGCAATTGGGGCTGCCGACCTTCATCTGCGGCGTGGCGACGGCAGCGATCGTGCTGCTGATCAGCCGGCAATCGCCTTTGCCCTTGCTGCACGGTGTCTCCTGGAGCGTGCTGCCGCTGGTCGGCGGGCTCTTCGTCATGGTGGAAGCGCTGGTGAAAACCGGCGTGATCGCCCAGCTGAGCGCGCTGCTGCACCAAGCTGTGGCGCAGTCCGCGACGGAGGCTGCCTGGAGCGTCGGCATTGCCACCGCGCTGGCCGACAACGTCGCCAACAATCTGCCGGTCGGCCTCGTCGCCGGCTCGGTGGCCGCCAGCGATCACCTGCCCGCATCCGTCGTCAGCGCCATCCTGATCGGCGTCGATCTCGGCCCCAATCTGTCGGTGACCGGCTCGCTCGCCACCATCCTTTGGCTGGTCGCGCTCCGGCGCGAGAAGATCGAGGTCGGCGCCTGGCCTTTCCTCAAGCTCGGTCTGCTGGTGACGCCGCCTGCTCTGATCGCGGCCTTGGCGGCCGCGATCGGGTAGCATTCTCTCCTAGTCGTTCTCGTAGCCGTAGACTTCCGGCAGAATGAAGATCGCGGCGAGCAATCCGATCAGCGGGAAGACTGCGACGAACAGCGTGGCGTTGGCCTGCCCGATCGCCGCGAACAGCGACGGGAACAGGAAGATCGCCAGGAATGACGGCAGCTTCACGAACATGTAGGCGAAGCCGCTGGCGGTGCCGCGATATTTCGGCTTGGCGACCATGGTCGGGATCGTCATGCAGTTCGAGGCGTCCCAGTAATGGCCCCACAGCATCGCGGCGGCCGCGAACGGCAGCAGCATCTTGTTGTCGGTGTAGAGCGCGAAGGCCGCGACGAGCAGCGATACCAGCACGATCGAGAAACCGGCGATCGAGATGCCGCGATGGCCGATCTTCGGCGTCAGCAAGGGTCCGACCCAGCCCGACAGCGCCGCGAAGGCAAATAGCGCCATCGTCACCAGATTGTTGCCGAGAATTGACGAAACGCCGACCATCGCGAACAGCACCGGCAGGTAGAACGCGAAGGTCGAAAACTCGCTTGCTTGCATGAAGCAGGCGATCCAGCCGTAGACCGTCGCGCGCCAGCGGATCGGATCCTTCTTGAGGTCGGCGAGGAAGGCGCCAGTCGAGACCTTCGGCACCACAACATCTTGGTCCGGCAGCATGTCGAGATTGTCGTTGAACATCTCGCGCGCGACCTGCTTGGCCTCGCGATAGCGGCCCTTCTGCACCAGCCAGACCGCCGTCTCCGGCACGTCATGGCGCATGATGAGGATGATCAGCGCCGGCACCGCGCCGAGGCCGAGCGTGACGCGCCACAGCATCTCGTGGTTCATGTCGACCAGGAGGAAGATCACGATGACGCCGATGGTCAGGACCTCGCCGACCGCAAACATGAACTGCCAGCGGTTGCCCATGACCTCGCGCTCGCCCTTGGCCATGGATTCCATGATGTAGGTGTATCCGGTCGAGATGTCCGAGCCCAAGGGAATGCCGAGCAGGAAGCGGATGACCACCAGCCAAGCAACGTTCGGCACGAAGGCCTGCGCCAGCGCCAGCACGATGAACATCACCATCGTCACCAGGAACATCACGCGGCGGCCGATCTTGTCGGACAGCCAACCGCCGAGCAGCGCACCGATCAGGGCGCCGCCTTGCGTGCCGGCCGCGGCAAGGCCGAGCATCAGCGGATCGGGATTGTACTGCTCCTTGATGAAGATCAGCACGAAGGCGATCGAATAGAGGTCCCAGGCCTCGACCAGGATCGAGGCCATCATCAGCCAGCCGACCTTGTTGCCCTTGGGACTGTAGTTCGTGATGAGGTAGCGGACCGCGGCTTCGCTCGCGGTCGGTTTTGCCATCGCCATCGTTGCCATTCTTCTTCCTTTCTTCAGAACTCTCTACGCGCCGAGCAGCGGCTCGATGCTGCAATCGAGCAGGCGCGGATCGATCCCCGCTTCCATGCCCGTGAACATCTCGCCCATGTAGTCGATCAGGGCATCGCTCGCCTTCACCGCGTCCTCGACGCGGCGGTTGGCGACGGCTGCGAGAATGGCGAGATGATGATCGATCGTGCCCGATAGATCGGCCTGCCCCGGCATGAAGCGATGGTGGATGTAGCCGATGCGGCGATACAGCGTGTGCAGCGGCCGCAGCGTATGCACCAGGAACGGCTCGCCCGCGGCCTCCAGCACCAACGCATCGATCCGACGGTCGAGGCTGTTGAATTCGTCGAGGGTCAGGCTGGCGCGGCGCTCGCGCAACAGGCGCTCGATGTGCAGCGCCTGATTGCGATGCGACAGGCTGGCGCGATCGGCCGCAAGGCGGATCACGAAGCGCTCCATGTCGCGGCGTAACGCCAGCAGCATGCGCTCGCGCGCCAGGTCGATCGGGGCGATGTGCAGGCCATGACGAGGCCGGATGATGATGAGAGTGTCGGCCGAGAGACGATTGACGGCGTGATGCACCGGCGTGCGGCCGAAGCCCGTGATCTGCTGCAATTCCAGCATCGTCAGGAACTGGCCGGGCTTGAGCTCGCAATGCACCAGGAGCTCTTCGATCCTCTGATAGGCCAACTCGAAAAAGTTGAGACGGTTGCTCCGGGAGGGCCTGCCTCCGCCGTCATCCTCGTTTCTCACCACCTCGAGCGCGCGCTTGCGCCGTGCCATGTCGTCCTCCCGTAAACCCGCGTTCTCGTGCAGGTGCGCCTTGGCAGGTGGCGCCTTGTTGGTGACGTCCTAAAACATGTTGTGATATATTACAAGCGGGCGTAAAGACTGCGGCCGGGCGCGCCGCGATTGGCCGCGCGGAAATGACAATAAACGGGCGGGCTATGCCCCCGACGGGAGGACTGTTGCCGTGAAGATCACGTCGATCGAGACCCTGCGCACCGAGGAATTCTCCAACGTCATCTGGGTCCGCATCCACACCGACACGGGTGTGATCGGGCTCGGCGAAACATTCTACGGCGCCGGCGCGGTCGAGGCGCAGATCCACGACACCTTTGCCGGCCGCCTGCTCGGCCGCAATCCGCTGCACATCGAAGCGATCCATCGCGACATGCTGAACCTGCCGATGGCGCAGTCCTCCACCGGCGTCGAGTATCGCGCGGCCTCCGCCATCGACATCGCGCTGTGGGATTTGTTCGGCAAGGTCTGCAATCAGCCGGTTCACCAGATGCTCGGCGGCCTCTGCCGCGACAAGCAGCGCATCTACAACACCTGCGCCGGCACGCAATATGTCCGCTCCACCAATATCAGCCCGGTTGCGAACTGGAATCTCGGTGCTTCCAAGGGACCTTATGAGGATCTCGACGGCTTCATGAATCGTGCCGATGCGCTGGCCGAAAGCCTCCTGGAAAGCGGCATCTCCGCGATGAAGATCTGGCCGTTCGATCCGGCGGCACAGGAAAACAAGGGCCTCTACATCACCGCAGCGCAGATGAAGCAGGCGATCGAGCCGTTCGAGAAGATCCGCAAAGCGGTCGGCGACAAGATGGAGATCATGGTCGAGCTCCACTCGCTGTGGAATCTGCCGACCGCCAAGCAGATCGCGCGCGCGCTCGAGCCGTACAAGCCGACCTGGTACGAAGACCCGATCCGGATGAACTCGCCGCAGGCGCTGGCCGAATATGCCCGCTCGACCGACGTCTGGGTCTGCGCCAGCGAGACGCTGGGCTCGCGCTTCCCCTACAAGGACATGCTCGACCGCGACGCCATGCATGTGGTGATGGCTGATCTGTGCTGGACCGGCGGCCTCACCGAGGGCCGCAAGATCGCGGCGATGGCCGAGACCTATCACCGGCCTTTTGCTCCTCATGACTGTATTGGCCCGATCGGCTTCATCGCCGCCATCCACATGTCTTTCAGCCAGCCCAACACCTTGATCCAGGAATCGGTGCGCGCCTTCTACAAGGGCTGGTACAATGAGCTCGTCACCACGATGCCTGTGATCAAGGACGGTTACGTCTATCCGATGGAAGGACCGGGTCTCGGCGCCGACCTCCTGCCCGCCGTATTCGAGCGCTCCGATCTCATCGTGCGCCGCTCCAACGTCTAAGGATTCCTCGAGATGAGCACTTCCCTCTTCGACCTTTCCGGCCGCACCGCGCTCGTGACCGGCTCCTCCCGCGGCCTCGGCCGTGCCATTGCCGAGGGCATGGCCAGGGCCGGCGCCAGGATCATCGTCAACGGCGTCGATGCCAAGCGTGTCGAGCAGGCCGTCGCCGAGTTCCGTGCCGCCGGACATCAGGCCGAGGGCGCCGCCTTCAACGTCACCGACGAGCCGGCGATCGTCGCGGCCTTCAACGACTTCGACAAGAAGGGCATCATGGTCGACATCGTCGTCAACAATGCCGGCATCCAGCACCGCAAGCCGCTCGTCGAGTTCAGCACCGACGAATGGCGCAAGGTGATCGAGACCAATCTCACCAGCGCCTTCGTGATCGGCCGCGAGGCGGCCAAGCGCATGATCCCGCGCAAGCGCGGCAAGATCATCAATATCGGCTCGCTCGGCAGCGAGCTCGCGCGCCCCACCATCGCGCCCTACACCGCGGCCAAGGGCGGCATCAAGAACCTGACCCGCTCGATGGCGGTGGAATGGGCCCAGCACGGCATCCAGGCCAATGCGATCGGCCCCGGCTACATGCTGACCGACATGAACGAGGCGCTGGTCAACAATACCGATTTCAACAATTGGCTGATGGGCCGCATTCCCTCCAAGCGCTGGGGCAAGCCGGACGAACTGGTGGGCGCCGCGATCTTCCTGGCGTCCGACGCTTCCACCTACGTCAACGGCCAGATCATTTATGTCGATGGCGGCATGATCGCCGCGATGTGACCGCGAACAAGGAGCAAGCCATGCGCGCCGTCGTCATCCATGCCCCGAAGGACCTGCGGATCGACAACTACCCCGATCCGACGCCCGGCCCCGGCGAGGTCCGCGTCAAGATCGCCAATGGCGGCATCTGCGGCTCTGACCTGCACTACTACCATCATGGCGGTTTCGGCGTCGTGCGCATCCGAGAGCCGATGGCGCTGGGGCATGAGATCGCGGGCGTTGTCGCCGCGGTTGGTGACGGCGTCAGCGCTGTGAAGGCTGGCACCCGCGTCGCGGTCAATCCGAGCAGGCCTTGCGGGGCGTGCCTGCATTGCCAGGAAGGCATGCGCAACCAGTGCCTCGACATGCGCTTCCTCGGCAGCGCGATGCGCTTTCCCCATGTGCAGGGCGGCTTTCGCGAATTCATCACGGTCGATGCGGCGCAGGCCGTGCCGATCGCGGACAAGCTCTCGCTGGCGGAAGCCGCGGTCGCCGAACCGCTTGCGGTGTGCCTGCACGCCGGCAGGCAGGCCGGTCCCCTGCTGGGCAGGCGCGTGCTGATCACTGGCTGCGGTCCGATCGGCGCGCTGATGATTTTGGTGTCGCGTTTCGGCGGCGCATCCGAGATCGTGGTGACTGACGTCGCCGACGCGCCGCTTGCCGTCGCGAGAAGACTCGGTGCGACCCACGCCATCAACGTCGCGACCAACGCCGCCGCACTCGATCCCTGGCGCGCCGGCAAGGGCGTGTTCGACACGCTGTTCGAGGCCTCCGGCAACCAGGCAGCGCTCCGCACCGCGCTCGACGTGCTCAGGCCCGGATCGACGCTGGTGCAGCTCGGTCTCGGCGGCGAGATGACGCTGCCGATCAACTCCATCGTCGCCAAGGAACTGCAGCTCCGCGGCACCTTCCGTTTCGATCCCGAGTTCGAGCTGGCGGTGCGCCTGATGGGCGAAGGGCTGATCGACGTCAAGCCGCTGATCACGGCGACCATGCCGTTCGAGAACGCGGTCGCCGCGTTCGAGCTCGCCAGCGACCGCTCGCAATCGATGAAGGTGCAGCTGACGTTCTGAAGTGCGACGACGGCGGTTTACCTCTCCCGTAGGGAGAGGTAATGCAAGCACCGCACACGATAGGCGCTACTGGCTATCGATCAGCCGTTCGCTCACCAGCCGCACCGCCCCGCGCTTCCAGGAATAGTCCGCGCCCATGCGCAGGCCGCTGTCGCCGCGCGCCAGCACCGCGCCGGTCCTGGCATCGCGAAGCTGGAAGCCGAGCGTGTATTCGGTGCGGCTGACGCGGCGCACCACGCCGATCAGTGACTGATCCGCACCGAGCTTCTGCGCAATGGAGGCCTCGCACCCGCCGCAATCGCGCAAAGCGCCCGCCTTCCCCGCCTCTCCGCCGATATCGACGATCCGGTAGCGGCCGGATTGGCCGAGCGCCTCGCGCACACCGCCGGTGACCTCGGCCAGGTGCGAGGCGTCTGAACCGGCTGACGCGCCCGCTGAGGCGGCGGTCATGTCCTCGAGCTCGAAATCGAACACTGCAAGCGCGGCCGGCGCAGGCATGCCCAGCGCCGCGATGACCTCGCGGGACACGAAGACCTCGGCGCGCCTCCATGATTCATCATTGTCGCCGCGGAAGCTGTAGAGCTTGTCCATCACGAGCTTCTTGGCGCCAACGTCGATCACGGCGACCTTCGCCCACTGCACCAGCGTGCTCGTCTTCTGGATACCGCCGATCACCTTGAACGCCGCTCCGTTCTGGGCGGACGGCACCAGCCGATAACGCCCACCCTCGCTGATATCTCGTCTGAGCGCGGCCATGAACGCCACTAGCCGCCGCTCGTGGGCGGCAGTCTGGTTGGTCGGCTCGGCCGACGTATCGGTATAGCTGAAATCGTCCACGGCTACGCCAATGGCGCCCTCGGCATCGGCCCGCGCATAAGAGAGGACGAGCAGCAGAAAGGCGGAGAGGATCGGCCGGAAGCGGTGCATGGACGGACCTCATGGGATGGAGCACCCCGCAAATCTGGACGGGTCGCCCGACACCGTGCAGCCGTGACCGTCCCGACGAAGGCCGGGAAAATTTCACGACATTGCACCGCGGTAAGGCTGGAACGCTTCCCGCCGCTGGCGTTCTGCCGTTTAATGAGGGCGCGACAAACCCGTTCGCACCAAGGTGCAAGCCGATGTGGAATCGCCCGAGGTTCGATCTCAAGGTCCGTCTGACGCTGCGCGTGGCCGCGATATCGGCCGCCTGCTTCGCCGCGATCTCCGCCTATTTCCTTGTTTCAGCCGATAGCGCTGCGCATGCGCGCATCGACGGGATCGCCGCCATCGTGGCGAAGACACTCGAGCTGCAACAGGGCAAGATCCAGTGGGTGGCGAGCCCCCGCTCGGACTTTCCGAACCTCGACCCGGTTTCGGCCCATGTGATGACGCCGGGCCTGTGTCTTGGCTTCCGTAGCCCGAGCGGCGACATGCTGCAGCGCTTCTGCAGTGGCGCGCCTGCCCCGGCGAGCCCGCCGCCGCACGCCTTCGCCGCCTTCTATCGCAGCCTGTTCGACCCCGGCCGCGAGGCGGCGCGGCCGGTGATCGTGCGCGGCACCAAGCTCGGCGAGACCGTGGTCTCGGTCGATCCGGCCGTGCAGACGGCCGAGGCCTGGCACGAGGCCGGCCGTCTGATGATCGCGCTTGCGATCGCACTGCCGCTGCTCTGCGGGCTGATCTATGCCGCACTGGCCCGCGCCCTCCGCCCCACCCGCATGATCGGCAACGGCCTCGAGCGGATCGCCGCCGGTGACCTCACGACGCGGCTGCCGCCCTTCGATCTCGCCGAGCTCTCCGCCATCCGCGACGTCTTCAACCACCTCGCAGAAAGCCTCGACACCGCGCTTGCAGAACGCAACGAGTTGACGCGTAAATTGATCGCGCTCCAGGACGAGGAGCGCCGCCATCTCGCGCGTGAGCTGCACGACGAGTTCGGGCAATCGCTCGCTGCGATCCGGGCGCTGGCCGCGTCCGCCCGCCAGACTGCGGCACAGGACTGTCCCGGCCTGCTGGGCGAATGCGACAGCATTGCCCGCACCGCGACCGGCATGATGGAGACGCTGCGCGGCGCACTATTCCGATTGAGGCCCCCCGATGTCGACGAGCTCGGGCTCGTTGCCAGCCTCGAAGGCCTTGTGTCGGGGTGGAACGGCCGCAGCCGCGGCCAGACCCGCTTCGATATCCGGTTCGACGGCGCCTTCGAGAGCGTGCCCGCCTCCGTCAGCGCCAATCTCTATCGCATCGTGCAGGAGGCGCTCACCAATGCGGCCAAGCACGCCGGTGCCACGAAGGTCAGTCTGCATCTGACGATGTCCGAAAGCCAGATCGCGCTCGCGGTCGAGGACGACGGCCGGCCGAACGAGGCTGCCGTCAAATCCGGCATGGGCCTGCTCGGCATGCGCGAGCGCGTCGCCGCGCTTTGCGGCCGGCTGAGCTTCGAGACCGGCCCTGACGGCTCGGCGCTGCGCGTGTTCATTCCGCTCGCGGCCGCCGATCGGCAGGCGCTGGAGCACGCGGCATGAGCGCGACTGAAGCGACCATCCTGCTGGTCGACGACCATTCCGTCGTCCGCGAGGGCTATCGCTCCGTGCTGCAGAAGCAGCCGGGATTGCGCGTCGTCGCCGAGGCGGCCGACGGTGCGGAGGCCTATCGTCTGTACAAATCCGAGGCGCCCGACCTCGTCATCATGGACCTCAGCATGCCCGGCATCGGCGGCATCGAGGCCGTCAGGCGGATCAGGCAGTGGGACAAGGCGGCGCGCATCCTCATCTTCACCATGCATGAGAATGCCGGCTTTGCCGTGCAGGCGATCCGCGCCGGTGCAAGGGGCTACGTCACCAAGACCAGTCCGCCCGAGACGCTCGTGCGCGCGGTGAAGGACGTGCTCGCCGGCAAGATCGCCATCAGTCCCGACATCGACCACGAGCTCGCGCTCAGCCGCATCAGCGGCGAGAGCTCGGCCGCCGACGTGCTGACGCCGCGCGAATTCGAAGTGCTGCGGCTGCTGCTCGCCGAGAACACGACGGAGGAGATCGCCGAGACGCTGCATGTCAGCCCGAAGACGGTGGCGAACCTGCATTCCCTGATCAAGGACAAGCTCGGCGTCGGCTCCGACATCGAGCTGGTCCGGCTCGCGCTGCGCCAGGGATTGCTGACGCAGGTCGATCTCGGCGAGGCCTGAGCCGTGCTGCCGCAGATCATTCGCGTGCGATCACCGAATCCAGCCATGCGCAATTCAGAGGTGGCACGCGCGGGTCGGCGACGCGCACGCCGCGCGCGGCCGCATCGAGTCGCATGTCGCGCAATCGCTTGCGCTGCTCTTCGGGCATATGGAGCCGCTCGTGGCCCCACAGGGAGGGCCCATCAAAGGTCTCGTGCGGCTGCCAGGTCTCGGGATTGATGACGCGTCCGCCCCAGCCGTATTCGATGAAGAAGCCGGACGGCGTATTTACGTAGAACGAGGTCATGTGGTCATTGGTGTGCCGACCCAGCGTGTAGGCGATGCGCCCCTCGTCCATTTGCGCGAGGTCGTAGCCCTGCCCGACATCATCGAGGCTGCCGAGCTCGACCATGAAGTGATGCATCGCCTTCCGTCCCGAGCCGACCATCGCAAAGGAGTGGTGGCGGCCATTAACGTGGAAGAAATAAAGCCCGTAAGGCTTCAGCCCAAAATCGGACACGTGAAAGCCGAGCACGTCGCGATAGAACGGCAACAGCGGCTCGACGTCCTCGACGTTGAGCACGACATGCCCCATGCCAAGCGCTCCGGTGCGGAAACCCGAGATCGGCCGGCCCGGCCTAAACGGCTCGCTCGCAAGCTCCGGCCGGCAAAAGGCTTCCAGCCGGTTGTCGGCGGGATCGGCAAACGCGATCAGCTCGGCGACATGCCGCTCGTCGGCGAGCGCGCGCGAGCCGCGCGCGACCTTGACGCCGTGGCTTTCCAGCCGGCCCGCCAACCGATCCAGTTCAGCGGTCGACGGCACCTCCCAGCCCATCACGGCCAGCCCCGCATCGCTGCTGCCGTCGACGATCAGCCGCTGCTTGCGGTCGTCCATGCGGAAGGCGCGCATCCTGCCGCCGCGATCGACCTGCTGCATGCCGAGCAGCCCGGTCGCCATCCGGCTCCATTGGTCGAGCTGCGACGAGTTGATCCCGATATAGCCGAGCGCGGTGATTTCCATCGACGTTCTCCCAAGGGCATCGCACCCGCTGCACTGCGGCGAGCTTGATACCGGCCGCGCACGATCCTACGGTAACGTCCCCGCAATCGCTTCGCGCTCGAAGACGATAATCGCGCAGCCGTGCGCCACAAGGGAGGAAATACAAGGTGTCCAAGGTGCGGACGCGGAACGGCCAGCCGCGGCAATCCGAGGGCGTCCGCGCCTTCAAGCGCGGGCTCGACGTGCTGCACGAGGTCAACCGCTCCGGCGGCATCCGCGCCGGCGACGTTGCCCGCGCGCTCGACCTGCCCCGACCCACCGTCTACCGCCTGCTCGAAACCCTGGAGGAACTCGGGTATATCGCCCGCAGCGCCAGCGATGACCGATTTCGAGTCACCCGGCGCGCGCTGAGCCTCGGCGACGGCTATGATCCCGGAGTGGTGATCTGCCAGGCGGCGGCACCTTATCTCGCCGATCTTAGCAAGAAACTGGTCTGGCCGGTCGATCTCTCCACCTATGAGAACGCGGCGATGGTCGTGCAGGAGACCACGCATTCGCGCAGCCCGCTCTCGATCGATCGCGGCATGATCGGCAAGCGCCTGCCGATGCTGCGCACGTCTGCGGGCCGCGCCTATCTCGCCGCGTGCCCTGCGCGCGAACGCGATCTCATCATCAATCACCTCCGCCGCATCGATGAGGCCGACGACCGCCCCTTCCTCGACCAGGGCCGGCTCGACCGCATGATCGCCGAGACTGCCGCGCGAGGTTACGCAATCCGCAGCGAGGGCGAATACAATCCCAAGACGGCTTCGATTGCCGTTGCCATCGTGCGGGACGGCAGCGTATTCGGCTGCATCTCAATCATCTGGATCCGCTCGGCGCTGGGGATCGAGGAAGCGGTCGCGCAGTTCGCGAGCCAGCTGCTGGAAACGGCGTCCGCCATCCCTGTCGCGGGATAGAGGCCGTCCGCTGGGCGGACAGTTGGCGCGCCGGCGTTGAAGGTCCGGCCCTGCTTGGGGAAGAGATACCCCATGCAAGATAAATCCGCCCCTGAAGAGTTTGACGTCGTCATCGTCGGCCGCGGCCCGGTGGGCGCCACGCTCGCCAACCTGCTCGGCCTGTGCGGCGTGCGGACGCTGGTGCTGGAGCGCGAGGCGCGCACCTATCATTTGCCGCGCGCGGTGCATTTCGATGATGAATGCATGCGCGTGTTCCAGACCATCGGGCTTGCCGATGCGATCCTGCCGCATGTCATTCTCAGTCCCGGCATGCTCTTTCTCGATGCAGCCGGCCGCATGCTGCTGGATTGGTCCCGTCCGCAGACGCTGACGCCGATGGGCTGGCATCTCAGCTACCGCTTCCACCAGCCCGATCTGGAGGACGTGCTGATCGCCGGCCTCGCCCGCTGGCCGCACGTCACCTTGCGCAGCCGCTGCGACGTGTTCGCGCTGGACCAGGACGCGGCCGGCGTGCGCGTTCGCTACGAGGACCTCTCCAACGGGAGGCTCAGCGATATCCGCGCCGGTTACGTGATCGGCTGCGACGGCGCCCGTTCTCTCGTTCGCCGCTTCATCGGCTCGGGGATGGACGATCTCGGCTTCCACGAGCGCTGGCTCGTGATCGACGTCCTGCTCAAGCGGACGCGCGATGACCTCGGCGACTACAGCCTCCAGCATTGCGATCCCCGGCGGCCGGCAACCTACGTGCGCGGCACCGGCACGCGACGGCGCTGGGAGATCACCGTGCTCCCGCATGAGGATTCCCAGGAGGTGGCGCAGCCGGCAAAGGTCTGGGAGCTGCTGTCGCGCTGGGTCACCCCCGACGATGCCGAACTCGAGCGCGCCGCGGTCTACACGTTTCATTCCGTCATCGCTCAGCAATGGCGCAACGACCGGCTGCTGCTTGCCGGCGATTCCGCGCACCAGACCCCGCCCTTCCTCGGCCAGGGCATGTGCGCCGGCATCCGCGATGCCGCCAACCTCGCCTGGAAGCTCGCCGGCGTCATCCGCGGCGAAGCGAGCTCCGATCTCCTCGACACCTATCAGAGCGAACGGCTGCCGCACGTGCGCGAGTTCATCGAGCTCGCCATTCGCCTCGGCGGTGTCATCAACACCAAGGCGATCGAGGCCGGCCTTGCAGCCGGACAAGCGCGCGAGAACGCGCCGGTCAGGCTGGAAGTGAAGAAGCCGCTGCTCGGCCCCGGACTCGCTTTCGGCGACCTGCCGCTCGCCGGACATCTCGCACCGCAATTCATGCTCGGCGACGAGCGCCGCAGCGACGACCGGACCGGCTACCATCATGTGTTGCTTGTCGAGACCGCGGCCGCACTGCCGTCGCACCTGGCGCTGTCGCAGGCCGGGATCGAGATCCTCACCAGTGACGATGCCGAAGGCATCGGACCCTGGCTGCGCGAACGCGGCATCATCGCCGCACTGGTTCGTCCCGACCGCTACATCCGCGGCACCGCCCGCAACGAGACCGAGCTCGAGCGGCTCGCCGCCGCGGTCATTCCTGAAACCCAAATTCCTTCAGCCCAGACGCCGTCCGCGGCCTGATCGAACCCACAAGGACATCTCATGAAGCTGCTCTCATTCATCGCCGACGGACGCGCCTCCTTCGGAGCCCTCAAGGACAATGGCGTCGTCGATCTCGGCGCCCGCATGCCGGCCTGCAGCACGCTGCGGCAGCTGCTCGAAGCCGGACGCCTCGCCGAGGCGGCAAGGCTGGCCGTCTCCGTGGCGCCCGATCATTCGCTCGACAAGATCAGCTTCGCGCCGGTGATCCCCGATCCCGGCAAGATCATCTGCGTTGGCCTCAACTATCGCGATCACGTGGCCGAGACCGGCCGTACCATCACCGAAAAGCCGGCCCTGTTTGCCCGCTTCGCCTGTAGCCAGGTCGGCCATTTCCAGCCCATTGTGAAGCCGAAAGTGAGCGACGACTTCGACTATGAAGGCGAACTCGCGCTCGTGATCGGCAAGGCGGGCCGTCACATTCCGGCCGACCGCGCGTTCGACTACGTCGCCGGCTATTCCTGCTACAACGAAGGCAGCATCCGCGACTGGCAGCGCCACACCAGTCAATTCCTCGCCGGCAAGACCTTTGCCGACAGCGGCAGTTTCGGTCCGTGGCTGGTGACGACGGACGAGATTCCCGATCCTTCAAAGCTCACCCTGCAGACCCGGCTGAACGGCAACGTCGTGCAGGACACCACGACGGATCTCCTGATCACCGCCATCCCCGAGCTGATCGCCTACATCTCCACCATCTGCCCACTCTTGCCCGGCGACGTCATTGTTACGGGCACGCCGGGCGGTGTCGGCGCCAAGCGCACACCGCCGCTGTGGATGCGCCCCGGCGACACGGTCGAAGTCGAGATTTCCGGCATCGGCACCTTGCGCAACACGGTGATCGCCGAACCAGCTCGACCGTCAACACCGATCAATCAACGATAGACTTAAGGAAACGCCATGGGCACGACCCGCACCACCTCCCCCGCAATCCTGCTGATTACACTCG
Organism: Bradyrhizobium vignae; assembly: GCF_900324035.1. Classification (NCBI taxonomy): domain Bacteria; kingdom Pseudomonadati; phylum Pseudomonadota; class Alphaproteobacteria; order Hyphomicrobiales; family Nitrobacteraceae; genus Bradyrhizobium; species Bradyrhizobium vignae. Next base: position 3,505,451 of record NZ_LS398110.1, on the reverse strand, counting down.
CTCTCGCGGGCTCCGCTGCGCGGGCCGAGATCAAGGGCGACGCCATCCGCATCGGCGTCCTCACCGACATGAACGGCGTGTTCGCGACCGCCATGGGCCCGGGCTCGGTCGAAGCGGCGCGGATGGCCGCGGAGGAGTTCGGCGGCAAGATCAAGGGCAAGCCAATCGAGATTTTGCAGGCCGATCACCAGAACAAGCCGGATCTCGCCGCATCCCTCGCGCGCAAGTGGTTCAGCGACGGGGTTCAGGCAATCGCCGATGGCGGCAGCTCCGGCGCGGCACTTGCGGTGCAAGAGCTGGTGCGCGGCAACGGCAAGATATTCCTCGTCTCCGGCGCCGGCGCGAACCAGCTGACTGACGAAGCGTGCGCCCCAACCAGCGTGCAATGGACCCAGGACGCCTATTCCACGGCGACCGCCGTGGTCTCCGGCATCATGCAGACCAGCAAGGAGCCCTGGTTCTTCATCACCGGCGACTACGCCTTCGGCCATTCGATCGAGGCGACCGCGCGCGACCGCATCGCCGCGCTCGGCGGCAAGGTCGCCGGCAGCGTCAAAGCGCAGCTCGGCACGCCCGATTACAGCTCATTCCTGCTCCAGGCACAGTCGTCGGGCGCCAAGATCCTGGCCATCAACGTTGCCGGCGATAACGCAACCGCGATCAAGCAGGCCGAGGAGTTCGGGCTCGCCGATCAAGGCATGAAGATTGTGCCGATGTCGTTCCAGAACGTTGACATCGAGGCCGTGGGCCTGAAGGCCACGCGCGGTGATCTCATCGTCACCTCGTTCTTCGAGGATGTCTCGCCGGCAGCCCGGAAATTCTCCGATGCGTTCTATGCTCGCCGCAAGGCGATGCCGTCGCAGATCCAGGCCGGCGTCTATTCCGCCGTGCGCCACTATCTGCAAGCCGTGAAGGACATCGATTCCGACGAGGGCCCTGTCGTGATGGCCAAAATGAGGGCGATGCCGGTATCTGACGCCTACACCACTAACGGCCGCATTCGCGAGGACCAACGCATGGTGCACGATCTCTATCTGGTGCAGGTCAAGACTCCGGAGGAATCCAGGGGCCCGTGGGACTTCGTCAAGCTGGTCGCGACGATCCCGCCGGACCAAGCCTTTCGTCCGCTCGATCGTAGCAAATGCAGCCTGGTCGGCAAGTAAAGCGTTTTCAAGCGCAGTGGATGCCGGTTCGCGTCAAGAAAACGCGTCAAACACGAATCTGACCGTCAGGCGAGATAACGCGCCAGATAGCCTTCCATGGCATAGAGTGCGCAGAGCGCGAGGCTCGACCAGACGGCGGCGCTGAAATAGAGGAACATCCAGGTCAGCTCGCCCTTCCAATGCGCGATGTCGTGGGTCACCACCCAACGTGTCGCGACGTCGTGCAGGCCTTCGACGAGCCCGAGGAATTTGTTGCCCTCTTGATGCCCTGCCCGCCAGCGGCTGAGATACATCGGCACGTCGACGGTGACGAGGAAGGCGAGAAAGCAGGCAATCCCGACGATGCCAGCGATCAGCGCCCAGCGCACCACGCCCTGGAATTCCGGCATCAGGCGGCACAGAGCGATGCCGGCGAGGAAGAAGGTCACCGCCCACAGCGAATTCTCGATCGCGTTGTAGAGATAATTGGTGGTGACCACAGCGTACCAGGAGAAGCACTCGGCGATGATGATGATGGGCACGATCACGAGCGCGATGTTCACCGCCGTCTCCGCGCCGGTCATGGTGCCGAGCTGATGCAGGATGATCGCCCATTGCGCGGCGAAGCACACCTCGGCCACGGTCGCAACCGAGCGTCCGACGAAGACGCTGGAGAGCCAGGTGTCGAACAGGCAGATGCGCTGCACGTCGGCGCGCGGCAGCACCGAACGGAAGGCGCAGCCGAACACATAGCCGGCGCACAGCAGGAACATCAGCCCGATATCCGAGCCGCCACTGAGGCTGGCCGAAGGTGTCGGGTAGAACTCGCGATAGAGCATGAACCAGACGAGAATATTGGCGCTGCTCACAAGCGTGAGGGATCCCCACCACCACGCGAGGGGATTTGACCGCGCCTGCCACTGCAACATGAACCGCTCCGCAAAATCATCGACCTGACATGCCGTCGTAATAATCCTGTCACAAGACGACATGCAATCACGACAACAATTTGTGTGGTCGGTCGGTCAAGCGCGTCCTCCAGCGGAATGGTGAAATGCAAGCCTCTGTCCACTTTTCGGACAATCTTTGCGTCTTCTGCGAATTTATTGGACAAGAATGACCTGCCAGTCCGATAATTAGGAATGGTCCCGACTGACTCATCCAAGCCGCGACGTCCGCTCTCCTCCGCCGCCGCAGTGCTGGCGGAGAGCACCGATGACGCCGCTTTCGCCACCACGCTGGCAAAAGGGCTCGTCGTGCTCGAGGCCTTCGAGGCGGGGAGCACGCTGCTCGGCAACATGGAGCTCTCGACGCTGACGGGCATCCCGCGGCCGACGGTGGCGCGGCTGACCCACACGCTGGCCGAGCTTGGCTACCTCCGCTACGACGCCGAGCGGGCGAAGTACCGCGTCGGTGCGCGGGCGCTGCGGATGGCGTACCCTCTGCTTGCCGGAATGCAATTCCGCCAAGTGGCGCGGCCCATGATGCAGGAGCTGGCGCACAGCGTTCGCGGCACGGTCTCGATCGGCCTGCTCGACGCCACCTCGATGATCTATGTCGAGACCGCGCGCTCCGGCGATGTCGGCCCGCACGTGCCCGACATCGGCATGCCCATTCCGATCGTGATGACCGCCATGGGTCGCGCAGCGGCGGCGACCTTGCCGCCGGCCGATGCAGACCGGCTGGAACGGAACATCGCCGCCGAAGACGCCGGGCTATGGTCGGCCTTTCGCGACAAATACCGCGCCGGGATTGCACAATGCAAAAGCCGCGGCTTCTGCTCCTGCTTGGGCGAGTACATGGCTTCGATCCATGCGGTCGCTGCGCCGCTGTTTCATGTGCGCGAATCGAAGCAGTCGTTCTCGATCAATTGCGGCATCCCCGCGTTCCGGCTGCAGCCAGGACAACTCGAGGGCGAGATCGGTCCGCGCATCGCGGCGCTCGCTGACGGTATCCGCACCATCGTCGGGCAGGAGGGACCGGCGGTTGAGACACGCAAGCAAAGCAAGAGGACATGAACCTTGGGGTTCATTGTCTTCCGGCACGGCGGCCGCCGCTGCGGATGAAGTCGTCGCGTTCGCCGACATGGCGCTGATATTCGGAGATCGCGCGGTTGGCCATGCGGATCCGGTTCGTCTGCCCCTCCTCGACCATCCTCGTGATACGCTGCGCCAGGAACACGCAGGCCTCGAATTCGTCGCAGATGGCGCCCGTACGCACGAGAAAGTCCCAGGCGATCTCGTAAGCCTGCTCCGCGGCGGGATTGCGGTAGTCGCTGAACATGATGTGCGTCATCATCGGCAAAGCCGGAGGGCCACGATCGTTCCTACCGGCGGCGCGGGACGGACTCCGGCGCCAGTGTTCCGATTTTCGGACCGGGCGATCTGACGACATTGCCGCGCCTTCACATCGGCAAGCGCAGGAACGGTTGGCGACGCGCGTGATTGGTCCGTCTTGAACCTCACGGAGAAACGACATGCGCAAGACGATTCTGACAATCATCACAGCTGCGATACTAGCCGCGGCTTCGGGCGGAGCATTCGCGCAAGGTGCGGGCGGCGCCGGCGGCGGAGCCGGTGGCGGCGCCGGTGCGGGCGCAGGTGCGGCTGGAGGCGCAGGTGCAGGTGCAGGTAGCGCCGGCGCCGCAGGAGCCGGAACCGGCGCATCCTCGGGTGATGGTGGCGCCGGAACTTCAGGAACTGGCGGCGGTGGCGACATCAGCCATGTTGAGCGCGGCGGACAAGGCGCTTCCAGCCCTAGGGGCATGCGCAACGAGATGACTCCGCCGTCTAGCGGCAACGTCCCTCGGCGCTAGCCGCACCATCGACAGGCTGCATCGAACGTCGATCACGACCGAAGGCCGCGCGCGAATGCGGCCCCGGCGAATCCTCTCCGCCGGAGCCGCATCCATTTTTCGAGCTGCTGAAGGATGAATCTTGAGCGCGTTCAGGGTGGTCATCCGTCGTTCGGGGATGATGCGAAGCGGCGATCCCCCGAACGATCAGCTCGTCTCATCCCTTCATCCCCGCCACATACGCCGCCAGCTTATCCAGCGTCTGGTAGCCGTATTCGACGGCACCGAAGCCGATCATGCCGTCGCGCTGCTCGTTGCTCGAGGCCAGCTGGCGCATCATCAGCACGGTCTTGCCGTTGCTCTGCTCGGCAAAGGTGACGGTGAAGCGGAACATGCCGGGATCGTCATCCTGGTCGAGGCCATGATCCATCTCCATCAGCGACGGCCGCTCGATGCGGCGGAAGCGCATGCGGTTCGGATAGACCGTGCCATCGGGACCGATCATGTTGAAGCGCCAGACGCCGCCGACGCGCACGTCGATCTCGAAGGTCTCGACCTTGAATCCCTTCGGACCGAACCATTGCGGCAGATGCTTCGGGTCGGACCACGCCTCGAACACCAGATCGCGCGGCGCGTCGATCACGCGCGACATCACGATCTCGCGGTCGAGCGACCATTGCGACAGAGCGGGATTGGCAGAACTCGTCATTATCAGGAACCTTTCCGTTTGGTTGTTCGGGACGGCCGCTTGGCGCCCGCCCTCTCCTTCTTGAGCTTCATCACGTAGTCCTCGAACCGGTCGAGCCGCGCCTCCCAGACCGCGCGCTGCTGCTGGAACCAATCCTCCGCGCCGACAAGCGCATCCGGGCTGAGGCGACAGGTGCGCACGCGGCCGGATTTCTCCGACAAAACGAGCCCGCTCGTCTCCAGCGCGTGGATGTGCTTCATGAAGCTCGGCAGCGCCATGTCGAAGGGATCAGCGAGTTCGCCGACCGACGCCTCGCCCGCACACAGCCGCATCACGATCGCCCGCCGCGTGGGGTCGGCGAGCGCTGCGAAAATCCGGTCGAGGCGGGAGGATTGGTTAGCCATGGAGCTAACTATAGAGCGGGTTCGCGCCGTGTCAAACAATTGTTAGCTCGTGAGCTAAGTAATTTCAGCCCACGCTGCGGAACCCACAACGCGCAATCGTGAATTGGGACGCGGGGCATTTCCCGTTAAAGACAGGCTCGGGGCGTATGATCGTTCGTCGAGACACGTGCCGCCTATTGTCACTCAACCGTATCATCTCACTCGCCGGGCTCTCGCCCGGGCTGCGCTCGTTCCATTGGCGATCGCGTTGGGCGGGTCGCACCGCGCCTTCGCGGATTCCGACATGATCGCGCAGATGCGCGACATCGTCGCGAACGAGTTGGCGCCGACCGCAACGCCGGACCATGCAGGCGGGCTCGCCGCCGCTCTTTATGCCGGCCGCCATTTCGAGTTCTTCACCTATGGCTTTGCCGATGATGCCGCCAAACGACCGGTGACGCCGGATACGCTGTTCAATCTCGCCTCATTGCGAAAGCCGTTCGAGGCGACACTCGTGGCGCTCGGCACGCTGCGCGGCGAACTGCGCCTTGACGATCGCCTGCCGAAATACCTTCCCGAGCTGACCGGCGAGTACATCCGCCGCGTCACTGTCGGCGAGCTCGTCGCACACACCTCGGGGCTGCTGCTGCCGACCGACCATCCGCCATGGCCGAACGAGCAGTACGATCGCGCGCAGTTCATCGGGATGCTGAACGCGTTCGCACCGGCCCCCGGCGTCGCCCCCGGCCGACAGCGCGTCTACACCCATGCCGGCTACGTTCTGCTTCAACTCGTGCTCGAGCGCCGCTATGGCATGCCGATCGCGCCCCTGTTCCAACAGCGTATCCTCGGACCGCTCGGCATGACCGCAACCTGCGTCCCCGAACGCGGCGAGGACAATCGCGCCATCATGGACGCGGACTGGATGCAGCGTGCGGTCCAGGGCTATTCGGATCAAGGCATGGCGATCGGTCCGATCGGCGACCAGCAGAGCTATTTCGACTTCCCCGGCACCGGCCAGATGTTCTCCTCGGCGCGCGACCTCGCGACATTCGTAGCGGCCTGCGTCGATGGCCGAGCGATCGATCCGCATCTGCGCGAAGCACTGCGGCTGGCGCAGCGTGAGGCTTTTCGCGTCGACGACAGGTTCGGGCAAGCGATGGCCTGGGAGACGGTGCGCCTGCCCGGTGTCACCGTCGTCGACAAGCCTGGCGGCCTCAACAATGCCTCCGGCTATATCGGTCTCGTGCCGGCGCGGCGGATCGGCATCGTCCTGCTCGCCAATCGCGGCGAGTACCCGCACGAGATCGCGCGCTACAAGATCCTGCCCGCGCTGGCGCAGCTGATCGCGCCGCACGGCGGCTGAGCGTCAAAACGGAAAGCCCGGCCGAGCCGGGGCTTGCCACGCCAGGTCCGGAACGGGATGAAGCTCAGTACCTGGCGACGACGGGTCCACCGAACTTGTGATTCACGCCGACGCGCACGATGTTCGACTTGATGTCGACCGAGTGGGTGTAGACGTTCCCGGGGTATGATGTCACACCCGCGACCAGATTGGTGCTGTTCAGGGTACTGCGGCCGAGATCGACATAGAGATATTCGGCCTTGAGCGACCAGCCGCCGCCGAAGGCATATTCGGTGCCGACGCCCGCGGTCCAGCCGACGCGTGTATCGCGGATCGCCCTAGATTCCGTCGCTGGCCGCGAAGGTGTCGGTGAGGTTGAAATTGCCCTTCACCTCGGCGGCCGCGCCAATGCGATTCGAAGTTGCGTATGTCAGACCGAGCGTGTCAGTCCGCCGTCAACGCGGATGTTCTGGCCAGTGATGTAGGCTGCGCCGTCGGACGCCAGGAACGAGATCGTCGCCGCGATCTCCTCGACCTTGCCGTAGCGCTTCATCGGCACGCTGTCGCGCCGCGCGTCCTGCTGCGGCAGGCTGTCGATCCAGCCCGGCAGGACATTGTTCATGCGAATATTGTCCGCGGCGTAGGTGTCGGTGAATATCTTGGTGAAAGCGGCAAGACCGGCGCGGAACACCGCTGAGGTCGGGAACATCGCGCTCGGCTCGAACGCCCAGGCCGTCGAGATGTTGATGATGGCGCCGCCCTTCTGCGCCTGCATCAGTGGCGTCACCAGCCGGGTCGGACGGATCACGTTCAGCAGATACGTGTCGAGTCCGGTGTGCCACTGCTCGTCGGTGATCTCGGTGATGGGCGCACGCGGCCCGTGCCCGGCGCTGTTGACGAGCACGTCGATCCGTCCCCACTTCGCCATCGCAGCGTCGACGAGGCGCTTCAGATCGTCGTTCGACTGGTTCGAGCCGGTGACGCCGATGCCGCCGAGCTCGGCAGCCAATGCCTCGCCCTTGCCCGAGGACGACAGAATCGCGACGCGAAACCCGTCCGCTGCCAGCCGTCGCGCAGCCCCCGCCCCCATGCCGCTGCCGCCGGCGGTAACGAGCGCAACCTTCTCTGCTGCCATGATCAATCATCCCCGTGTTGAGGCGAGCCGCAGGCCCCGCCTATCATGAGGCCTTCTACCGCCGGACTTGCCGTCAGGTCCATCGCCGAGAGCGTTCGTCATGAGCGATTTGCAGATCCGCAATTTGCGCCCCGAGAAGATCACAATCGCCATCGACTGGGCCGCGGCAGAGGGCTGGAATCCAGGCCTTGCCGACGCCGCCTGCTTCGCGATACCCGATGCGCAAGGCTTCTTCGTCGGCGAGATCGACGGCGAGCCGGTCGCGACCGTCTCCTGTGTCAATTACGGCGACCGCTTCGCCTTCCTCGGCTTCTACATCGTGCGCGAGCCCTTTCGCGGTGCGGGCCATGGCCTGCGCATCTGGAACGCGGCGATCGCGCATGCGGGCACGCGCGTCATCGGGCTCGATGGTGTCGTCGCGCAGCAGGAGAATTACAGAAAGTCCGGCTTCCAGCTGGCTTACGCCAATATCCGCTATGGCGGCGTCGTGACCGCGCCACCGAGATCGTCTGCCGAGGTCGTCGGCCTCGACGAGATCCCGTTTGCCATTGTTGAAGCCGATGACGCCACCGTCTTCCCGGCCAGGCGCAGCGCCTTCCTGCGCGCCTGGATCAACACACCCGGTCACGTCGGCCGCGCGTTGCTGCGCGATGGCAGGCTCGCCGCGTGGGGCCTCATTCGTCCGTGCCGGACGGGCTGCAAGATCGGCCCGCTCGTCGCCGACGATCGCGCGGCCGCGGAGGCGGTCGTGCAGGCTCTGCTGGGAAGCGCAGGCGGCGGCGAGGTCTTCCTCGATGTCCCCGCCGTCAATCCTGGCGCCGTCGCGCTCGCCGAGCAGCTCGGCCTCAAGCCGGTATTCGAGACGGCACGGATGTACACGGGGCCGATCCCGCCGCTGCGCATCGACCGCATCTTCGGCGTGACCAGCTTCGAGCTGGGCTAAGGCATGATCCGGAAAAGTGCGAAGCGGTTTTCCGGAAAGATCATGCGTAAACAACAAGCTAAAGCGCGATGACGATTCATCCAAATCTCATCGCGCTTTAGCTGAGCGGAACCCGCCGCTCAGTAGCAGCGCATGATGTTGACGGTGTGCTCGCTGCCGCCGCGGCCGGGCACCGTCACCTGCTCCGTCGGGCAGCTCGGTACATAGGGCCGGTCGGACGGCACGACGTTCGGCGGATAGCGGTGCGTCCAGTCCCAGGGAACATCGTAGGTGTAGGTGTAACGCACGTCGGTGGAGAGCGGCTGGCCGGCATCGACGAAGGGCTGGCTGTAAGAAGCAGCGCCGTCGTAGAAGAATCCGCCGCCGCCCGGCCAATAGACCCAGGGCGCGCTGCGGCGGTGGAACCGGGCGCCCGACCCGATCGGCGGACGTGTTGCAGCCGGCGGCGCGGCGGTCACGACGCCGGGCGCCGCGGCGCCAGCCGGTCTGGCAAAACTGTCGCTGGAGCTAAGGAGCAGCGCGGCTGCGCTGAGCGAGGCGAACAACGCCCCATGTGATCTGACAATCATGATACGCACCACACTCGTTCGGCTTTGCGATAGCGGCTCCCCGCGAGAGGCTAGGCCGGGCTGTCGCCCACCCGCAAACGTATAATTAATTATTGGTTAAGGCACGCGGTTAACTGGAAGCAACGTGCAGCAGAATGCCCGGAATTCGCGTCTCATTTCAGCCACTTCGTTCCGCGGCAGGCGCTTCATATCCAGTTGATCGGAGTTGATCGCTCACCGGCCCATACTGCCGGAACGCTCCCGCAGTGCAACCGTTGGCCTCAACACAAGCAAGGAGCATCTCCAATGCAGAACAAGTCAAAACTCCTCTGCCTGATCGCGGCATCGCTCATCGCGGGCACCGCGGCCGCCTCGGCGCAGGGCTACGACTGGTATGGACCGCGCGCGGGCTGGGACCGCACGGCCCCTTACGAACCGGTTCAACCGCGCGCGTACTATCCTGACGTCGCGAGGCCCTACGGTGCGTTCAATGGCACCAACCATTCAACCCCGAGCTCGACGCAGGGCGATGTCGGCCCTGACGGCAACAACAACGGCACGCTGACCGGCAGCTATCGCTGGTAAGATCGTCTGCCTCGAAGGCCCACCGCCCGCAATGGATGGTGGGCTTTCGTGCGTCAGCGGTCCTGCTGCTTGCGCAGCCGGCCGCACCTTATCGAACAGCCCGGCCACAATCCCTTGCGTTGACCGTCGGGCAAAACACGCGAGCCATGGGTCAACGCACCCGGCCAAAAATATTCCGCTTTACCGAAATTCGGAAACGACGTATGTCTCGCCGCAATCCGGCCCAAGGAAGAGGGGCGTATCGCGATCGTCACGAACGCGGGCCGGACGGCGGTGGACGTGGGTTGCACCGGCGCGAAGGGTTTTGCAGGGCGGGCAACCGTGAGCGAAGACCTCGCGCCAACGACGGGTGCGGTTCGCGTACGGCAAAATCGTGTGGTCCTGGCGCCCGGGGTCTGTGCGCCAAGTGTTGCGGTGATGTGGCGGCCCGACCGGGCACGTGCATCAGCCATCCGCAAGGCGACGGGGGCAATAGTGCATCGCTCCCCGAGGAGCAACTGTGTTGAAGTAGCCCGGCGATCGGCCGGCCTCAAGGCTGGCGCTGGCGCGCCACCGCCTCCGGCGGCTTCCGGCCTTGACCCCGTCCGCTCGCCGGTCTTCAGGGCGTGCAAGCGCTCGGCGGAAGCCGAGCGGAGTTGCTCACTTCGTACCGGCCGGCGTCCCATTTCTCGCCGCGTGCGATCATGACGTTCAGGATCACGATCAGCTTGCGCATGCAGGCGGTGAGCGCAACCTTCGGCTCCTTGCCTTTGGCGATCAGGCGATCGTAAAAGGCCTTGAGCACGGGGTTATGCCGGGTCGCGGCTCCCATGGACGCCATGTAGAAGACGTTGCGGACCTTGCGGCGTCCGCCCTGGATATGACGGACGCCCCGACGTTTGCCGCTGTCGTCGTCATAAGGCGCAGCACCCAGCAGGGCCGCGGCCACTTTGTTGCCTATCTGGCCGAGTTCCGGCATCGCCCCGATCAGTCCGGCGGATGTGCCCCCGGCAAGACCTGGTACGCTCTCGATGATCTCGGCGAGTTCGGCAAAACGCGGTGTGGTCTTGATCAGGGCTGCGATCGCTGCTTCCAGCTTGGCAATTTCGGCGGCGAGCCGCTTCAGCAGGCGATTTTGCATCTTCTGCACGACGTCAGGAGTGGAATGCTCCGTCCTGTTTCGCAAGCTCGTCTGCACGTCAATCAGAGCCTGGCGCGCACTCACGATCTGCGCCAGCTTCTCGCGTGCCGCATCGTAGGCTTGCCCCCTTGCCTCAATGAAGGTCTCGGCGAACCAGGCAATCATCTCCGCATCGATCGGATCGTTCTTGGCGAGCTGTCCAGCCGATTTGGCGAAGTTGCGCACCCGCTTTGGATCCACCACCAAGCCTTCGATACCATCCTGGCGTAGCACCTTGGCCCACTCCCGCTCATAACCACCGGAAGCCTCCATGGCGGCTTTGCCGACCTTGTGCTTGCGAAGCCAGCGGATCAGCGCTCGCCGACCTTCTGGGCTGCTCGCGAACGTCTGCCGTTGCGACAATGAGCGAATGCACACATCCACCTTGTCCTTGGCCACGTCGATGCCAGCGACAAGGACGTCGTTTTGTGCCATCATCTACTCTCTTCCTTGCTCGGTTCGGGCTCGAAGCCCATGCAACTGTTCGGGTTGAGGAAGACCACCGGATCTGTCCCTCGCTCCCCGACAGGCTCAAGGCCTTTGAGCACGAACGGGCTCAGATCCAGCGACGGGCGGTTTTGCGAGAACCGCCCGTTCGCACATTCTGGCAGATTTTCTGGACACAAGAGCACGACATAAGCCGTCAAACCACTGCGCAGGGAAGGCCGGGATGTCTCCGGTTGCCCTGTTTCTCCGCCGTGCATGAAGCATACGCAATCTGCTCTTGGCATGGCGGTCGATGGGAGCCAACCGGCTCCCGGTCTTCCCTGCGCCCTTGTGTCCCCGAAATCTGCCAGAATGTGGCAACGGGCGGTTGGATCAGAACCGCCCGTTGCCGGAACTGAGCCCGTTGCGCCCAAAGGCGACAGAGCCTGCTAAAGAGCAAGGGACAGCTCCGGTGTCTTCCTGAACCCGAACAGTTGCAAGGGCTGCGAGCCCGTACCAGGCAAGGAAGGGAGTGGATGATGACACAAGACGATCTGGTTGTCGTCGGCATCGATGTCGCTAAAGACAAGATTGATGCGTGCATTCGGACCGTAACGGAACGGAAGACTTGCCCAACAACCGCGGCGGGGCGACGGAGCTTGATTGCATGGTTTCGCAAGCATCAGGTCGGCAAGGCAGTGATGGAGGCAAGCGGCGGCTACGAGCGGGTATGGGCCAAGGCGTTGCGCCAAGCAGGGCTGGAAGTACGGATCGTCGATCCCAAACGGGTTCGCCACTTTGCGGAATCGGCGGGACGCCTTGCGAAAAATGACAAGATCGACGCGGAGATGATCTCCTGGTTCGCCGAGACATTCGGCGAGGCTCCCAGCCAAGTCGACAATCCCGCTCACGAGGAGATGAAGGCACTGGTGAAGGGACGCCAAGGCCTGCTTGACGTCAGGGCTCGCCTGGAAATGCAGAAGGAGCATGAGGCGCCGGCCCTTGTTCAGAAGGCTCGCGCGCGTCTTCTTAAGAAGCTGGCTGACGAAATCGCCGCGCTCGAGACCGCGATCGCGGCGACGATCAAGACAACGCCGGACTTTGCCAAACGCGCCGAGATCATCCAGAGCGTACCAGGCTTTGCTGAGGGGACCGCAATGGCGCTGCTTGGAGGACTACCGGAGCTGGGGCAGGTGAGCGACGAAGTTGCCGCCGCGTTGATGGGCGTTGCTCCTTATGACGATGATAGCGGCAAACGTCGAGGTGAACGCTGCATCAAGGGTGGCCGCCGCTGGGTGCGAAATGCCCTCTACATGCCCTGTGTCGGTGCCGCAACGCTGAACAATCCGGTGTTCAAGGCCTTCTACGAACGGCTGATTGCCAAGGGCAAGCCGCCAAAGGTCGCGATCGTCGCCTGCATGCGCAAGCTGATCATCATCCTCAACACCATGATCGCGCGCGGCGAGACGTGGGATCCGAAGAAATACAGGGTGGCCTGACGAGCGCGCCTATCTCGCGCTCGGACCTCGGCCGAGCGCATGCAAAGCCAACAGACCGGTGAGCGGACGGGGTCAAGGCCGTCAGCCGCCGCAGGCGGGGGCGCGCCAGCGCCAGCCTTGAGGCCGGCCGATCGCCGGGCTACTTCGCCACAGTTGCTCTTTCAATTGAGGGTGAGGCGACGAAGCAAAGCTCGGGCGAGATGAGCCGCGAGGATGCGAAGGCGTGTCTACAATTCAGATGCCGGCCGCAGAGCGACGCCGGCGCCACTTGCTCCGTCATTGCGCGGAGCGAAGCAATGCAGAGTCTTTTCGCGGATGCATTTCTGGATTGCTCCGCTCGCAATGACGATGTTGAGGCAGCCGTTCGCGAAGATTCAGGCCTCGTGCCCCGGACGCAGCGCAGCGCCCCTCTAGCGCTGCACTGCAGAGCCGGAGCCCATGCTGCAGCAAATGCCGCGGCCTGCTGGGTCCCGGCTCTGCGCCGCGACGCTTGCGCGCTGCAGCGCGTCTGGGACACCAGATCAACGTCATCCCCTCCCAGCCCTATTGCATCCCCAACAGGGCTTGTAACAAAACCGTCATGCAGCGAAACTAAACGAAGCTGGGAGCCGCGATCGCGGCCGAGCCGCCTCATCGCAGGGAGAGATTTGATGCGCCGTTCACTGGTGTTGCTGTCCGCCGGGCTGACGGTCCTGTCCACCGGACTTGCCTCGGCCCAGAACAACACGCCCCGCAATTTGATCCTGTTCATTCCGGACGGCCTGCGCGCGCTGAAGGTGACGCCGGAGACGGCCCCTGCAATGGCCGAGGTCCGCGACAAGGGCGTCAACTTCAAGAACCCGCACTCCCTCTTCCCGACCTTCACCATGGCCAACGGCTCGGCAATGTCGACCGGCCACTATCTCGGCGACACCGGCGTGTTCTCCAACACGATCTGGACCGGCTACACCTCGGCGCCGGCCGGCGACACCGTGGTCCCGTTCATCGAGAACGATGCCGTGCTCGGTGACATCGACGAGCATTTTAGGGGCGACTACCTCAACGAAGAGACCATCCTGAAGATGGCCCGCGACAAGGGCTTCAGCACCGCCGCGATCGGCAAGGTCGGCCCGACCTACCAGTTCGACCACACCGACAAGCCCGAGAAGGCGGGCCTGCATTCGGTCGTGTTCGACGATTCCACCGGCGGCAAGAATGGTGTGGCGCTGTCGGATGAGGTGAAGGACGCGCTGACCAAGGCCGGCCTGCCGCTCGCCACGCCGCCGCGCGGCGACAATTCCAAGGCGGGAGATGCCAAGACGCCGGGCACCACGGTCGCCAACGTCGCGCAGCAGGCTTATTTCGCCGACGTCGCCACCAAGGTGGTGCTGCCGATGTTCAAGGCGCGCAACAAGCCGTTCGTGCTGGTGTTCTGGTCGCGCGACCCGGACGGCACCCAGCACAACCAGGGCGACAGCCTCAACCAGATCATGCCCGGCATCAACGGCCCGAGCTCGATGGCGAGTATCAAGAACGCCGACAACAACCTCGCCACGATCCGCAAGGCGCTGGACGAGCTCGGGCTCGCCGCCAGCACCAACATCATGATCCAGGCCGACCACGGCTTCTCGACCATATCCAAGGAAAGCAAGACCAGCCCCTCGGCCAAGATCAGCTATGACGACACGCCGAAGGACTTTCTGCCGATGGGCTTTTTGGCGCTCGACCTCGCCAAGGCGCTCGACCTGCCCCTGTTCGATCCCAACGACAAGAACGCGAAGATCGAGGGCAACAAGCATCCCAAGGCCGGCAACGGCGTGCTCGGCAAGGATCCGGAGAAGCCCGATCTCGTCGTCGCCACCAATGGCGGCTCCGACCTGATCTACCTCCCCAACATGGACAAGAAGCTCGCCGCGAAGACCATCAAGGCGCTGCTCGAGCAGGACTACGTCTCCGGCCTGTTCGTCGAGGACTCGCTCGGCCGCTTCCCCGGGACGCTGCCGCTGTCGAGCATCAATCTGCGTGGCAAGGCGGCGACGCCGACGCCGTCGATCGTCGTCAACTTCCGCTCCTATGCCAGCGATTGCGGCGAGGCGCCGACCAACTGCTCGGTCCAGGTGGCCGACACCGTGCTGCGCCAGGGCCAGGGCATGCATGGCAGCTTCAGCCGGGGCGACACCATGAACTTCATGGCCGCGATCGGGCCGGACTTCAAAGCTGGCTATGTCGACGAGATTCCGGTCAGCAATGCCGACGTCGGCATGACGGCCGCCCAGCTCATGGGCCTGCGCGGCTCGCATAATGGTGGCCTGATCGGCCGCGTGATGTCGGAGGCCATGCCCAACGGCATCGTACCGAAGGCCTATGTTGGCACGCTGAAGTCCAAGCCCGCCGAGGGCGGCCTGATGACCGTGCTGAACTTCCAGCGCGTCGGCAGCCAGCGCTATTTCGATGCCGCCGGTTTTCCCGGGCGCACGCTGGGACTCGAGCCTGACGCCGTCAAACAAAAAACGGCGGGGAAATGACCCCGCCGTTCCCGCGCGTCATCGAGTGACGCACAAGATCTTACATGCCCAGTCTCTTACATCCCGATGTCGAACACGTTCGGCAATTGGCCCGCCAGAGGCAGCGCGGTGGCGCCCAGGAAGGTCGCCACCATCGCCATGAGGCGCCGGTTGCTCTGGCGCTTGCCGCGCATCTGGCGGGCAATCCACTCCAGCATCTCGCTGTTGACCTTGGAGGCATAGGACGGCGCCCAGCTCTCGATCTCGGTGTCGGCGGACAGCGCGACGCTGCGCGGCGGCACCTTCAGGCCCGAGGCGCTGGCGGCATAATGGGCAACGGCCTTGGCGAGCAGGTCGTCGAACCGGCCACCGTCAGTCCGTTCGGTCGCGGCCTCGTTGATCTCGAACAGAACTTCGGCCTCGGCGCGGCTGACGGGCTGGTCGTTGACGGCGGTCGCGGTCAGGATACGCATGCACCAGGCGGCGTCGTCGGCATCGAGCGAACGGGAGAAATGTACCCTTCCCTTGGTCGTTGGGCCTTCGCCCGTGATCACGCCGTCGCGCACAATGCTCAGCGCATGGGCCGCGGTGTCGCGGCAGGACGGTTCTAGAGACGACGACTCGGTAGGCTTAGGCGCAGCGGCAGACATAATGCACTTCCAGACTTCTTCTGATCGGCCAGCATTTTCATACCGGCGTAAAGGGGTGGTTAACGATTCGATATGGGGATCGCGACTTCTCTAGATGGTTGCCAATTGGTCGCGGTCAGGACCAATTTGGTTCTAGGACGCGCCGGGCGGGCGTGATGGAAGTGATAAAAGGCATTATCGGGGCAATCGAGTCCCGTGCGGCTCCCGTGGAGATGTTTCGTCGCAGGCGCCGCTGTAACAGAAAGGTGCTAGGAAATCGGCTGTTCAAAGATGGAATTCACATTTTACTTGAGCCGGTTCACTTGGCGTTCACTTGGCCTCGCCAAGCCATTATACTGGGTACGACGGCCAGACATTAATTCACAAGCAAATTCAATATGATGAGGTAGAACCATGACACTTCCGATCGGCGCCACCGCCCCCGACTTCGAAGCCGAGACTACCGAAGGGAAGATCAAGTTCCATGACTGGATCGGCAACAGCTGGGCACTCTTGTTCTCGCACCCGAAGGACTTCACGCCGGTTTGTACGACTGAGCTTGGCGCTCTCGCCAAATTGAAGCCGGAGTTCGACAAGCGCGGCGTCAAGCTGATGGGCCTCTCGGTCGATCCGGTCGACCGTCATTCCAAATGGTCGGAGGACATCAAGGAGACCCAAGGCGCAGCGCCGAACTATCCGATGATCGGCGACACCGATTTCAACGTCTCCAAGCTCTACGGCATGCTGCCCGCCTCGACCTCGGGCGATCCCCTCACCCGCACGCCGGCCGACAACCAGACCGTCCGCAACGTCTTCGTCATCGGGCCGGACAAGAAGATCAAGCTGGTGCTGGTCTACCCGATGACCACCGGGCGGAACTTCCAGGAGATCCTGCGCGCCATCGACTCGCTGCAGCTCACCGCCAAGCATCGCGTCGCGACGCCGGCCGACTGGACCCAGGGCGAAGACGTCATCATTGCGGGCTCGGTCTCCAATGACGAGGCCAAGACGATCTACCCGCAGGGCTGGAAGGAGCCGAAGCCCTACATTCGCATCGTGCCGCAGCCGAAGTGACTTTTGGCGGTCGCGTATAACGGCCGCCAAAGTCATCCCGGGATGGTCCGAAGGACCAGACCTCAGGTGCGCAATCGCGCACCGGGGGATCTCGAGATTCCGGGTTCGGTCCTACGGACCGCCCCGGAATGACCGGGCTGAATTGCGCCGCGTACACGCGGTCGAGGAAGCTCTCCACCAAGGCCTTCAAATGCAGGCTCTCGGCCGGCCCCCCGTAATTCCTGCATATTCGTGCAATCGGCTCACGGCCGCATAAGCGGCCGTTCGCATTGCCGCAATACTTTCCCAAACGTAAACGAGGACCCCCTGAAGGCTTACCTGCGAAGCCGATCCGCCAGCCCTGGCAGGCGGTGCGGGCGCGCCCGGAGACGGCTCCGGAGACGCCTACCCTCGTCGCTTCGCTGCGCGCCGGCCCGGATGGTGCTTGCCCTTGGGATCGCGGAATTCACTGCGATGGCCGCGCCGGTCCTCGGCGTTGAAGCGCTTCCGCTTTTCCGGTGAGCCGAACTGCTTGATCACCCGTTTGCCGTTGACCTTCTTGATCACATAGCCGCCCTCGGTCATCGTGAAAGGCGCCTTGAGCGACCCCATATGATCGAACTTGGTGCCGCGGGGATGTTCGAAGGGCTCGAACCAGGACGGATAGACGAAGTTCGACATCGGAAAGCCGCTGACGATGAACGACTCCTCCTCCACGGCGTCGCAAACCTCGTAGGCATATTGGGTGTGCCGGGTCTTGTCGGCCCACAGATTGGCCATGGGGTCGAGCACCATCTCGAACAGCTCGTGCGATGCGGCGAGGCTGACCGGCTCGTCCTCGCCGAGCGTCTTCAGGAATATCTTCGATATCGGCTGTCCCTGATGCGTCAGCTCGTGCCGGCCGAGGAAGTTCTCGTGGGTGGCGTCGTCGAAATAGACCAGCTGCCAGTCCGTCGGCTTCGGCTTGCGGGTGACGTCGAGATCGACGGGATAGCCCCACACGGGGAGGAAATGCTCGTCGTAGCATTTCTGGAGCGCCGCCGTGAGCCTTCCCATCATTCGGTCGCTCATCATCTCCTCTGCGTAGTTGATACAGGCAATCCGGACCGGCTTCATAGACCTGCCGAGCAGTGCACGCCGTGCTTTCGTCATGGACATCACCGTGCTGAAAAGAAATGGGTTGAATGCTCCACTCTAGCACGCAATGGTCAACACACGTCAGGGGTGTGAGTGCTGGAAACTGCTATGAGCGTCGATTGACCACAAAGACCGCTGCGGCACAGAGCGCCATTCCGGCAATGGCAATCGCGTCGAGCTTTTCGCCGAACAGCAGATAGGCCATCAGCGCCGTCACGGCCGGCACCAGGTAGAACAGGCTCGCGACCGAGGTTGCGGCGGCATGGCGGATCAGCCAGTACAATAGCCCGATAGAGCCAATCGAGAGCGCCACGGCGAGCCAGGCGAGCGCCAGCACGAATTCCCGCGTCCAGTGCACCACGCGATCTTCGAACAGGAAGGCGCCGATTGCGAAGAAAATGGTGACGGATAGGTATTGCACGAGATTGCCAGCGCGCCAGTCGATGTGATTGCAGTAACGGCGCTGGTAGAGCGTGCCGAGCGTGATGCTGATCAGAGAGACCACCGAGGCGAGCCAACCGAGCCCGGCCTCGCCGGTCATCGGACGGTTGTGCAGGATCAGCACGACGCCGCCGAGTCCGAGCACGAGGCCAGCCCATTGCACCGGCGTCACCTTCTCGCCAAGCCACCGATTGGCGATGGTCGAAGTCAGGATCGGCTGCAGGCCCGGAATCAGGGCCGAAAGGCCGGCTGGAATCGAATGCGCGATCGCAATCGCGGTGCCGCCGAGATAGAAGCCGTGGACCAGGATGCCGGCGACCGCGCTGTGTGCAATGCCGGCGCGATCAGGCCATTTCGGCCGCGCGATGGCTGCGATGATCGCCATCAAGCCGACCACGATCGCCATGCGGATGGCGAGATAGGTCAACGGATCGGCGTTGTTGACGACGTATTTGGTGCCGATGAAGCCGGTACTCCAGAGCAGCACGAACAGGATCGGCGCGGCGCGGGCGGTCAGGGCTTCTTGATTATGATTCATTGCCGCCCTCATTGCCTCACCGGCGGCTATGCGGCAATGCGAATTTCGTCCTGATGATGCTGCGCTGCGACGGACGACAGCGGCCTAGCTCAGCCGTTCACCACTCTTCCGGACAGGGATTGACGATCCTCCAGAGTTCGACGCCGTTCTTGATCTTCTTCATGTCGGTGGTGAGCCCGCCATTGCGACGAATCCAGTCCTTCACCGTGTCGGGGTAGTAGGACATGAGATCGGAGGTGCCCTCGGCGCTGGTGACCTTGATGCCGAAGGTGAAGGCCTTGTCGTAATAGGCCTGATGGAAGCCGAGGCTGGCGCGCGGCGTCACGCAGATCTTGTTCATCGGCACGATGCCGAGCACGAGCGTGCAGGC
Organism: Bradyrhizobium vignae; assembly: GCF_900324035.1. Taxonomy (NCBI): domain Bacteria; kingdom Pseudomonadati; phylum Pseudomonadota; class Alphaproteobacteria; order Hyphomicrobiales; family Nitrobacteraceae; genus Bradyrhizobium; species Bradyrhizobium vignae. Next base: position 3,486,153 of record NZ_LS398110.1, on the reverse strand, counting down.
CGAATTGCAGATGCCGTCGATGATGACGCGCTCGCCCTTCTCGCGCACGCGCTTGTACTTGGCCTTGTACTCCTCGACGTAGCCGCCATGGTCGCGGGTAATGTGCAGCTCGGCGCGTGCTGGCGCGGCAGCGGCGAGGCAGAGCAACAGCAGGCTCAGAAGCGTGATGCGCATGGCGAGGTGACGGCGATGGCCTTCAGGAATGGATCGGCTCGAAGGACCCCTCAATATGATCCCTGGCGCCGACGACAGGATTCTCAACCGAATAGTCTTTGGTCATACTTGTGTGGGGAATTCGTTAAGCATCCCGAAAAGGCCAAAAATGGGCAGCTTTCGACCGCATGTCCGGCAACTCTGTCACACCTGTCCGGAAATCTGCGGGACTGGTCATGATTTCGGGCCTTCGGAGCGGTGCCTGACTGCCCGAAATTGCTATATATAAATGACTGACTTATTCGAGCGGGTTCCGGAGAATCGAGATGAGCAAGTTGACGCTTGTAGCCGCGGTTGCGGCCCTGACGGCTGCAGTCCTGGCCCCTGGCCTCGCGGAGGCACGCGGACATCACCGGTACCACCGCTCCTACGCCAACCCGCTGCCCTACCCGATCAGCTATCTGCACAATTACGGACCCGGCATCACCCCCGGCACCTTCGCCTATTACGACGGTCCGTCGACCAACCACTGCTACCGCGGCGCGGCCGCCTATATCGGCCAGGACGGCCGGCGGCACCCCTGCTACTGAGGCGCCGCGCGTCCCTTCCGCGGGCGTCCCTATTTCGCGGCGCCAGACCGCAGCAATTGCTTCTCGATCTCGTAGACCGGCAGCTTGACGAGGTCCTTGCTGATCTCGCCCTGAAGCGCTTTGCGCACCAGATCCGAATAGTCGGCGCGGATCATGCCGAGCGCGCGCGGTGAGGCGACCAAGGTCAGGGCCTTGGTCTCGCCGGAGCTGACCGCAGTATCGAGCCGGCCGGCCAATCCCCGCAAGAAGGCGCGCTCGGCCTCGTCGTGCCAATCGGTCTGCTCGACCGAGCTGCGCGACCCGCCGGCCGCCGGGTGCACCCGGCCTGGCGCATCGCTGCCTTGCGCGGCGGTCGAGGGGTTGGACTGCTCGTGCACTTCTCTGGTGTGGAGGTTCGGAAACATCTCGTCGCCGAGGTTTTCCAGAATGAGCGCCTTGCGCCCGTCGCACACGACCAGCCAGTCACCCTTTTCCATTCTCATCTTGTCCATCACAACTTCTCCTTGACGCTTGCAGACGCCGCATCCGGCCTCAGAGCTGTTCTCCGAATTCCTCGAAGGACTTGCCGAACTGCGTCATCGCCTCTTCCAAATAGTCGGCGGGCATTGGCGTGCCGATCGGGTAGGAGGCAGTGCGCTGGTTGTGCGCCTGCGCGGCCTGAGCGCGCAGTTCGCGCCAATCGGAGAGATCGCCGTCGCCGCGGCCGAGCCATGTCAGCGCATCCAGCTCACCTTGCTCGGCAGCAGGCACTACGCCGCCGCCAGGTCGGCAACACTTAGAGCCAAGGCAAACTTGCGAATTGCGCAAGATCAAGGTCTAAGAGACCGCCTGGCCCTGCAGCCTACGCCAGCTGGCGGGCTGGGATCAGGGCCGACCAGCTGGCTGAAGGTTTGTTCATCAGTATTACATTTCGGTTCCGCCACAATTTGAGCAGAACAGCTTCGATAGTCTGCATCGTGCAAGCGGAGGAAGACATCATGAATTTCAAGACTGGCCTCGTCGCCGCGTCCCTGTTCGGCGGCCTCGCGGCAACGTCGGCGGCATCCGCCATGCCCATCGCGCCTGCACCTGCCAGACCGCAGGCCTCCGGCGTCGAGCAGGTCCGCATGGTCTGCGACGCCTGGGGACAGTGCTGGTGGCGCCCGAACTACTATGGGTATTACGGGCCACGGCCATATTACGGCCCGCGGTATTATGGGCCGCGCTATTACGGTCCGCGCTATTATGGCCATTACGGCTATCGCCGCTGGTGACGTTTGAAGGGGCCCGCTGGGCCCCTTCGCTTTTGCGAGTCCTGCGGCCGCCACCGGCCTGGAGCCCTCAGATCTGATCTAGATCAAAGATGAGATCAGCCGACACTGTCGTTCCAAAATAACGAAGCGTGCGAGCGCGCGATCAAGCTCGTGCAGGGCATCGACGACTACGTCGCGACCTATCCGACGGCTCCGATCCATACGGCCGATCTCGCCCGCGAGTTTGACGTTTCAATCCGGACTGTCGGCGGCTACGTTTCGTTACCCATGTCTCCGGGCCGGACAATTGAGGACTGGCGCGCTCGGAAGGATTCGAACCTCCGACCCTCGGAATCGAAATCCGATGCTCTATCCAGCTGAGCTACGAGCGCCCTGGCCCGGCAACGGGCCACCGAGATTCGTCCGACCGGCGCTGGCGACGAACCAGCGCACCGGACGGCGTTCGGATCGGTTCGAATTAGCAGAGTGGCCGGCCAATAAAAAGCCCTTCCCGCCTCCATCGAGGTGGGTCGACGACGCCGTCACCAGGTGGTGTTGAAGAGGCCGAAATGCGGTTGCTGAGCGACCAGCATCATGGGACGACCGGGCTGCGGCGCCGGACGCGCCCTGACGATCTTGCGCCTGGGCTGAGCGTGCACCGGAGAAGCTTGAGCCTGAGAAACCCGCGTCTTGGCCGACATCTCGGCCAACGCCGGCGACAGACCCTCCTGTACCGGCGGCTGGGGCGCAGCCGCAACAGCGGCGGTCCTTGCCGCGGGTGCGGCAATCGTCGGCTGGCTGGTGTCGAGCACGACGCGCTCAGGCAGATGACGGTCGGACCGGATTCGGATCAGAGGCTGCTCGTTGCTTGCGGTCGCGACGGCTTGCGCTACGGGCGCCGCCGGGAAAACGAAATCCGCCATGAACAGCAGTGCGAGCAAGGCTCCACCGACAAAAATGAAATACTTAAAGATGGGCATCGGCCGCGCTCCGCCCCCCGCATCCCCGCGTGGGCTCTCTCCGCCTCAACAGGCGATCCTTCAATTGGTTCCTGGCCCCAGCCGTTCGGTTCAAATGGCGATGCATGGTTTTTCGGCCAAGGACCACGAGGGTAACTTTTCCGCTACCGGAACACGCCGCAGTTAAGCGCGACGTGCTGCAACCAGCGAACATTTCGCTTGATCGGCATTCACGTTAACGAAGCCGATGGGGATATGCACAAATGTCTTGCGGCTCTTCATGCTGACCGGATCCACCAGCACGCGGCTCCGGTCGGTAAGATGACTGCCGTCCCGCCGCGTAAAGGCGCAGACGACCTCGATATCTTTTACGGCATAGTCATTGTCGTTTCGCAGCGTGAACGTCACCAGGACTTTGGAGCCAAGGCCGCCGCGGCGCCAAGTCTGCGATGAAATCCTGAGACGACCGAGTTCTGCTGCGACCGGTACCTGAGCTTCGGACGCCGGCGACGCCACTGCGGACGTATCGCCTGCGGGAGCGGTCTCAACAGCCGCCAGTTCCGGCCTCGCCGGCTCGGCACTGTTGCCTTTGGAAAGAGGCAGCAGCATCCAGATGCCGCAGCCGACGATAATTGCCGCCAGCAGCCACAGAAGGCTACGGCCGAACGAGACGCTCGCGATCGTTACGGCTCGCGCCAGTCGTTCGCCGGCCCTCGCGAAGCGCCCCAATCCGATCCGGTCGAGCCTGGCACTCATGGTTGCATCACCGATCGCGGCCGAACGCCATCAACGACGGACCCGGTCACTGCTTACCTTAATCCGGCGGACGAATTAAGGTTCCCGCGCTTCATGCGAGTCGGCAAGGCCATAGCGACCATCGGCCGTGGCCACTAACATACGCCGCAACATCGAACGACCCGGCTGGGAGAATACGAAATGCCATTCGCCGTTACTTGGGATCACGTCCATCTGCGCAGCCCCGATCCGGAGACCACGGCGGCCTGGCTCCGGGATATCCTCGGTGGTGAAATCGTGCGCGCGCCAGGCCGGCTCGAGGTGAACCTCGGCGGCGCCAGGATCTTCTTGGCGTCGCTGGACGGCGATAATGCCGTCAACCCGCCACCTCCACATCCGCATCAGGGTCTCGACCATTTTGGTCTGACGGTGAAGGACATCGACGCCGTCGCCGCCGAGATCAAGGCCAGGGGCGTCACATTCACACGCGAGCCGACGACCATCCGGCCGGGCGTGCGCATCTGCTTCATCCGTGGCCCCGAAGGCATCTCCATCGAGCTGCTCGAGCGCGACAAGAAATACACCTGACGTGACGCGGCGTGGGCCGTCTCAGGCATGCCACCGGGGCGACGTGAGCCCCCGGCGGCTAAGTCATGCTACCGGGCATAAAGCAGCGGATGGTGACGCCCATGTAGCCGTAGATCGGCCAGACCATGGTGCGCCCCACCCGGTTCGGCTCGGAGATCACGGCCTCTTCGGGCACGTCGACCCAGACGAGCTCCTGCTGCTGACCATCGAGCGCGTAGCCATAGCGCGGGATGCGGACGCGATAGTGTCCATTCTTGCTGTCCCAGTCGGAGTCCTGGAGCGCCGAGCCGTCGGCATCGGAGCAGCAAGGTCCCTTGCCGCTGCGCAGACTGTCGAACCATGCCTTCAATTCGGCATTGGTGTTGACGAACTGCCCACGGTCGCGCGCGTGCCCAAACGGGGCCGCGAGCGCAATCAAGGCCAAGGTGGACGTCAGCCTCGTCAAGTTTCGTCGGCGTATCGCACCGCCAATCCGCCGTTGCTCGCTCCTGCAATTCGTGGGAAGCGCACTGTACAGACGCGGCTCATCGCCGCCGGAATCGATCCAGTTGGTCACGTTCGTCTTGCTCCAGCACCCCGCGGCCAGTGCAACAATGGTTATGCATTTCGCGGGCCAACTCTGATTCGTAACGGCGGCCCTCGCCTCACCATCAGAGGGCCATGACGACCTCACGCACAAGCCGGGACAACTACGGCTCGCGCTGCAGGCTCTCGCAACCGACCGGCAAACTGCCGCGTTGCGCGAGGGGATCGGCTTTGGCATAAAAAGCGGACCGGTGACGCCGTTGGGCGATGGCGGCCGGCCTACGGGACGTTATGAAGAACGGCCTCTATTCAATTCACGTGACCTTGCTCGATGGTCGAGTCGGCAAGGGCAGCGGCGTGATTCTCTTCCGGGACGGCAAGATTCTTGGCGGCGATGCCTACCTCTATTACACCGGCAGCTACACGGTGAAGGACAACAACACCTTCAAAGGCGAGATGCTGGTGCAACGGCACACGTCGCCTCGGGGCGACGACAATCCGCTGTTCGGCGGCCCTGCTCCGGTCGGCATCGGCGTCAGCGGCACCCATACGGATACGCGCGCGGAGATGACGGGCACGGCGCTGGTCGGCAAGGCCAGCCTGATTTTCGGCGCGACGCTGCACAAGCTCGCCGACGTCGACTGATTATTCCGCCGCCTGTTCGAGCGGCGCTACGCGCGGCAGGATGATCTGGATACGGGTGCCGCCGCCCGGTTCGGAAACGAGATCGAGTCGCCCGCCGAGCCGATTGGTGACGATGCTGTAGACGATGTGCAGGCCGAGGCCGGTGCCGCCCTGGTCGCGCCGTGTCGTGAAGAACGGATCAAAGGCGCGGCGGCGGACATCGAGCGACATGCCGCAACCATTGTCAGAGAAGATGATCTCGACATTGTCCTTGCCGGACTCGCGCACCTGGATGTCGATGGTCCCCGGCCGACCGTCCGGGAAGGCGTGCGCGACCGAATTGAGGAACAGATTGGTCAGCACCTGGCCGTACGGACCGGGATAGCTGTTCATGGTCAGGTCCGGCTGACACTCGACATTGAGCGTCAGATTGTGTTTGCGCAGGCCCGGCCGCAGGCTCATCACCACCTGCTCGGTGAGGTCGCCGAGATCGAAGGTGCGCTGATCCGAATAATTGCGATCGGCGGCGACCTGCTTGAACGACTGGATCAGCTCAGCGGCGCGGTTGAGATTGGAGACGAGCTGCGAGGACGCATCGCGGCTGGTGTTGAGGAAGTCGTTGAGCGTGGAGCGCCGAAGCTCGCCGCGCTCGACTTCGGCAGTGAATATCGCGGTCTTGCGCTCCAGCGCGGAGGCGACCGTGAGGCTGATGCCGACGGGATTGTTGACCTCGTGGGCGACACCGGCGACGAGCCGCCCAAGCGCGGCGAGCTTCTCCGCCTCGATCAGCGAGGCCTGCGTCTCGCGCAGATTGCGCAGCGCGGTTTCGGCGGCTTCCTTGGCCTTGCGCATCTCCTGCTCGCCGCGTTTGCGCTCGCCGATGTCGAGCGCAACGGTCACGATCCGCTCGATCTCGCCCTCGGCATCGAGCAGCGGCAGCTTGTTGACCAGCCATTGCCGCATGTTGCCGGAGGCATCCTGGTACTCCTCCTCGTAGAAGCCGAGCCCTTTGCGCAGCTTGAGCACCCTCTTGTCGTTCTCGTCGGACTTGGCCGCACCATAGCGCGCCATCAGGTCGGCTGTGGTCCGGCCGAGCGCGTCACCGGGCTCGATGCCGAAGATGCCCGCCATGTAGCGGTTCATCAGCACGTAGCGCAGATTGCGATCCTTGACGTTGATCACCGCGGGCACGGTGTCGATAACCTGCTGGAGCAGGCGCCGGCCTTCGGCGATGGCGTCTTCCGCGCGTTTCTGGTCGGTGATGTCGCGCAGCGTACCCTCGTAGCGGACGATGTTGCCCTGCTCGTCGCGCACGCCCGTGGCGCTGTCGGAGAGCCAGAGGATGTTGCCGCTGCGCTGGCGCACCTGATACTCGAATTCGCGGACCATGCCGTCGCGCGCCATCAGCCGCTGGTATTCGGCGCGCGCCTCGGGATGGACATAGACCGTGTGGGCGATGTCGTTGATGCTGTCGATAAGGTGCTGCGGGCTGTCATAGCCCATCATTCGCGCCAGGGCCGGATTGGCGTTGAGGAGGTCACCGGCCGGCGTCGTCACATAGATGCCGTCGACCGAGCCCTCGAACAGTTTTCGGTAGCTCTCCTCGGCGAGACGCTGCTCGGTGAGCGCGCGCACGGCCGCTTCGCGCGCCGTGTCGGCCTCCTCCAGCGCGCGGCGGAACACTTCGGCCGCCCGTGCGATGTCGCCGATCTCGTTTTCGAGATCGGCGGACGGAATTGACGTGTCTTTCCGGCCGGCCGCAAGCGCGCGAATGGATCGCGCGATCTGGGCGAGCGGACGCACCGTCCTGCGCACAACGAACAACGCAGCGCCGATGCCGATCAGCACGCCGACCGTACCGAGGACGATGCTCTGCCATCGCGCCTCCGTCAGCGTGCGGGCAAAATCGCGCGACAGCACGTGCCCGCGGCGGGCGCTGACCTCGCGCAACAATTCGGTGACGCGACCGATCAGCCGGCCCTCGGTGCCGAGCACCTCGCGGTCGATATCGGCGATCTGACGCTCGCGGACGGCGACCGCCATGATCGCCTCGGCATAATCATTCACCGCCACCTTGAGCTTGGGATCGGTGATATCCATCGCGCGCATGCCCTGTGCGGCCTGCTCGGCCGCCGACGGGTTACGCGCGAGCAATCCGAGCGCGATCCGGCTCTGCGCCTCTGACAGGCGCGAGGCCAGCTCGCGGTCCGCGGTGGCTGCGACCGCCGCGTCGAACCGGTCGCGCAGCGGCGGCAGGCCGGCGAGCAGCTGGCCGCGGCGGTCGATCAGCGTCGAGATCCGCTCGAGGCCGTTGCGATAGGTCGCAAGCCGCTCGGTGACCCCGTCGATCATGTCCTGCTGCTCGGGTGCGAGCTCGATGCGGGTCTTCTTCAGGATGTCACTCAGCGTCGAGGCCGCCTCGCCCACCTGCTGGAACTGGATGCCGGCGCCGGGATCTGTGACGAAATCGCGCGCGGCGAGCCGCAGCTCGTTCATGCGGCGGTCGATGTCCTCGGCGAGGTCGCCGACGCTCTGCAGCCGCTGCAACTCGGCGAAGGTCGTGTCGATGTGCCGGATCGCGATCACGCTCGCGGTCGAGGTGACGATGATCACCGCCAGCACCAACAGAAAGCTGCCGAAGGTGAGCTGACCGATGGAGAGCGAGAATGTTCGCCTTTTCTCAGGGAGCGGCGTCAATTCGGCGGACATTGGTGGTTTGAGGACCGGGCTACTGGAGACCCAATATACGACGTATTGCCGCCCGGGGGGAACATGGCTCGGGACGCGGAATATCCTTAATATCGGGGCCGCCGCCCTCTTCAGCCTCTGCCTTACGACAGTTTGACGCCGGCTGCCCTGCGGGCCGGGATGGTCATGGCGGCGACGCCCACGACGACGCAGGCCGAGCCGGTCCAGGCGGTCCGGCTCAAGGTCTCGCCGAGGAAGGCGACGCTGATGGCGACCCCGATGGGCACCCGCAAGTAAGCCTGCACGGTGGTGCCGACCGAGCCCAGGGTCTGGATCAGGCGGAAGTAGATCGCGAACGCTGCTGCGGTCGAGAACACCGCGAGCGCGGACAGCGCCAGCACTGAGCTCAGCGAAGGCGACAGCATCCAGGGTTGCTCGACGACCAGCGCGGCCTCGCAGGCACCAATAGTTCGTTGCGTGTCGAAGTGTCTTAGCCGACCGCGCCGACCTCGAACACCTCGCCATCATAGCCGGCCTCGCGGGGGATCCGGAGCTGGCGGCCGGTGTCGGTCTTGGTCATGATCGGCATCACCGTGACGATCGACAGGCCGCGGGCGTGCTCCAGCGCCGCGCTCACGTTCGGCTGCTTGGCGAGGCGGATCAAATTGCGTGTGGTTGGAAACGGCAGCTTGAAGCGGCCGCTCTCGCCACCCGCCACCGCCTCGCGCGGCGAGACCCAGATCGAATCGGTGGATTCGCGCCCGTCGTGGGCACCGAGCTGGTCCGGCGGTGCGGCGGCCAGGAAGAACCAGGTGTCGAAACGCTTCGGCATGCCTTCCGGCGTGATCCAGTGCGCGTAAGGCACGAGCGTGTCGAGCGCGAGCTGGAGGCCATTGTCCGCGAGGATGCTGAGGAAGCTGATCTTGTGCTCGTTGAGCGCAACGCGGTGCGCATCGGCGATCTCGCCGGCGCGCTTGGCATCGATTGGCGTGCCCGTGTCCTTGGACCGCGCCAAGAGGATGCCGCTTTCCTCAAACGTCTCGCGGATCGCGGCGATCCGAAAACCGCGGTCCGCTTCGCTCAATCCCTCGCCGCCCGAATAGAGGTCGGAGCGGGCGACGATCTCCTTGTCGCCAGCATCGACGCTGCCGCCGGGAAACACCAGCGCGCCCGAGTTGAACTCGATCTGATGATGGCGAACCATCATGAAGACCTCGATTTCCTGTGCCGCGCCGTCGCGCAGCAGGAGGATCGTCGATGCCGGACGTGATGTTGATGTCTCGGCCATTCAACTAACCTGCGGCGCTGGATTGCGGGCCGAGATTGGCGCGTTTGTCGACACGGGCAACGCGCGACAGCAGGTACTCGACCTCGGCCTTTGCCGCCGCCGTGATGGTCGCGCCGGGCTTGCGCTGGGCGCTGGAGGCGATGACGCCGCGCTTCTGCAGCACGTATTTGCGCACAGCAAGGCCGGCGCCGGGCTGCTGTTCGTAGCGGATCAGCGGCAGGTGCGCGTCGAACAGATCGTGCGCAGTATCGCGCTTGCCTTGCTTCGACAGGCGCACGACGTCGATGAGAAGCTCGGGAAAGGCGTAACCAGTCATGGCGCCGTCGGCGCCGCGCTCCATCTCGAAATCCAGGAACAGGCCGCCATTGCCGCAGAGGATCGAGAGCGGGCGAAGCGAGCCGTCCTTCTGGAAATTGCGGACCGCCGAGATCTTCTCCAGGCCCGGCCAGTCCTCGTGCTTGAGCATCACGCAGTTCGGATTGTCCATGACGATCTTGCGGATCACGGCAGGCGTGAACACCACCGAGAGCGTCAGCGGATAGTCCTGGAGCACCCAGGGCACGTCGGGGCCGATCGCTTCCGCCGCCTGCTTGAAATAGCCGACGATCTGATCGTCGGTGCGAAGCGAGAGCGGCGGCGCGATCATCACGCCGGCCGCGCCGGCATCCATCGAGGCCTTCGCCAGCGAGCGCATGGTGGCAAAGCCCGGCGCGGAGACGCCGACGATCACCTGCATCTTCTTGGCACGCTTGACGAAGCGCACGGCCACCTGCTCGGCCTCGGCGGCATCGAGCTTGGGGGCCTCACCCATGATGCCGAGCACCGTGACGCCGTCGCAGCCGACCTCCTCGTAGAAGTCGGTCAGGCGGTCGATCGAGCGCTCGTCGATCCGGCCATCGTCGTGGAACGGCGTCGGCGCGATTGCGAAGGTGCCCTTGGCATCGGCGGTGAGTTTCATCTAGTGCCTCTTTCATCTGTCGTCATTCCGGGGCGGCTCGCAGAGCCGAACCCTGGTGCGCAATTGCGCACCTTAGTTCGTGCTTCGCACGCCCCGGAATGACAGAAAAGCTAAAACCGCCTCGCCCCCATCTTGATCTGCTCCTCGGAGAAGAAGATCTCCTTGGCATGATCGACGATGTCCTGGGCCTTCCAGCCCGAGTGCGGCGGCTTCCAGCCTTCCATTTCCATCATCCGCATTTCACGCACGCCGCGCGGCCCGGACACGCCCAGCACCTTGCCGGTCTGGTCGCCCGACAAGTCGCTGACCATGTATAGCACGGCCGGCGCGATGCCGTCCGGCCCCAGCGCCGCGCCGGGGTTCTCCTTATAGCGGGGCAGGTCTGCGGTCATACGGGTCAGGGCGCCCGGGGCCAGCGTCCAGATCCGGATGTTGTACTTCCGGCCCTCGATCGCCAGCACGTTGGACAGGCCCCAGATGCCACCCTTGGCCGCGCCGTAATTGGTCTGGCCGAAATTGCCGATCAGCCCTGATGTCGAGGAGGTGTTGACGATGACGCCGCCGCCATTTTCCCGCATCCAGCGAAACACCGGCAGGGTGCAACAAAAGGTGCCCTTGAGGTGGACCTTGATGACCTTGTCCCAGTCGGCCTCCGAGGCTTTTGCGAAGGTCTGGTCGCGCAAAATGCCGGCGTTGTTGACCAGGATGTCGGCGCGGCCAAAGTGCTTGATGGCATCGTCGAACACCGACTGGCCGCCCTCCATGGTGGAGATGTCGGCGCCATTGGCAACCGCCTTGCCGCCGTCGGCCTTGATCGCGTCCACCACCTTCTGGGCCATCGAGGTGTCGGCGCCGGAGCCGTCGCGGGGCCCGCCGAGGTCGTTGACGACGATGGAGGCCCCTTCCCGCGCAAACAGTTTTGCGTAGGCCTCACCGAGCCCGCCGCCCGCGCCGGTGATCAGCGCAACCTTGCCGTCGAGTAGTCCCATGGTGGCTTCTCCCTGTTTGTTGTTCTTCGTGTCCCGGACGCGATGCAGCGTGAAACGCTGCGTCGCAGAGCCGGGACCCAGTTTGTTGGTCGCAGCCTATGGGCCCCGGCTCTGCACGCACTGCCAAGGAGCGCTGCGCTGCTTCCGGGGCACGAGAGCGGCTAACCCAGCACCGTCTTGCCGTTCTTGATCACGGTGACGCTGCGCGACTTCACCTTGGCTTCGAACGAGATCACGTTGCCGTCTTTCCAGAGATCCATGGTCACGGTCTCGCCGGGATAGACCGGCGAAGAGAACCGCGCGACGTGCTGGCGGAAGGCAGAAGGGTCGTAGTCGGCATAGGTCTGGAGCACGCCGCGGCAGGTGATGCCGTAGGTGCACATGCCGTGCAGGATCGGGCGCGGGAAGCCGGCCTTCTTCGCAAACTCCGGATCTGAATGCAGCGGGTTACGGTCGCCGCAGAGGCGATAGACGAGTGCCTGATCCGGACGCGTCGTGATGTCGATGGTCTTGTCCGGGCTGCGCGACGGGATCCTGTGCGGATCGGGCTGGGTCAAGTTCGGGCCACCGAAGCCGCCGTCGCCGCGCGCGAAACGCGAAGCAACGAGCGTCGCGAGCTTCTCGCCCTTCTCGTTCTTCAGCACGGTTTGATGGCTGATGACGACGCCCTTGTCCTTGCCCTTGTCGTAGACCTCGAGCACGGAGGAGTCGGCAGTGATGTTGGCGGCGACCGGCAGCGGCTGGTGGAAGGTGATGTCGCGCTCGCCGTCCACCACCATGACGCGGTTGAGGTTCATCTCGCCAGGGCCCGAACCCCAGGCAGCGACGGAGGCGAACGTCGGCACCACCTTCAGCGGCCGCGGCGTCAGCGTGCCCTCGTTGACGAAGGCGAGCTCCTTCTCGTCCATGGGATCGGCGCCGAGTCCGATGCCGTAGGCATAGAGCATGACCTCGCGGTCGGTGTAGGCATATTTCTGGCCGAGGTTTTTCAGGCCTTTGAGTTCTTCGTATCTGGCGGACATTTTCTCTGGTTTCCTCTGGTTCTCATCCTCATGGTGAGGAGGCGCTCTTGCGCCGTCTCGAACCATGAGGATGCCCGAAACGCTTCTTTGTCGTGGCCATCCTTCGAGACGCTTTGCTTCGCAAGCTCCTCAGGATGAGGACCGTCCTATGCCACCGTGAAGAAAGGCAGCGGTGCGCCATCCGTTGGCTTGAACACCACCTTCACCTTCTGGCCGATCTTGAGCTTCTCGAGATCGCAGTCGACGAAATTGGTCTGCACCGATGGCCCCTCCTTCAGCGTGACGTAGCCGATGGCGTAAGGCCCGGTCGGCGACTTCCGCATCAGGCTGTAGGTGTAGATCGTGCCCTCACCGGACGCCTGCTCCCACACCGTCTTGTCGGAGTAGCAGAACGGGCAGATCGAGCGCGGGAAGTAATGCGCTTCGCCGCAGGCGGTGCAGCGCTTGATCATGAACTTGCCCTCTTTCGCCGCGTCCCAGAACGCGGCGGTTTCGGGGTTCGTCACGGGGGCCGGATACTTTTTCACTTCGCTCATCACACGCGCTCCAGAATGGCCGTCGAGGCGGCATGGCGAACGCCCAAAAGGCCGCCGGTGCCGTGGGCGATGGCGAGATCGCAGTTCTTGACCTGCACCTTCGGATGCGCCTCGCCGCGCAGCTGCCGCACAGCCTCGAGGATCTTGGTCATGCCGCCGCGGTTGACCGGATGGTTGCTGCAGAGGCCGCCGCCATCGGTGTTGAACGGCAGCTTGCCGACACCCGAGATCAGGTTCCCGTCGGCGACGAACTTGCCGCCCTCGCCCTTCTTGCAGAAGCCGAGGTCCTCGAGCTGCATCAGCACCGTGATGGTGAAGCTGTCGTAGATCGAGGCGTATTTGATGTCCTTCGGCGTGATCCCGGCTTCCTCGAACGCACGCGGGCCGGACCAGACGCCCGCGGAGTAAGTGAGATCGAGATCCTTGCCGCCGCGCGGGCCCTTCATGGCTTCGCCATGACCGATCAACCTGACCAGCGGCTTCTTCAGGCTCTTCGCGATCTCCGGCGTGGTCACGATCAGCGCACCGCCGCCGTCGGAAACGACGCAGCAATCCATGCGATGCAGGGGATCGGAGATCATTGGCGAGTTCAGCACGTCCTCGACCGTGACGACGTCCTTGAGCATCGCATGCGGATTGTATTGCGCGTGATGCGAGGCTGCGACCTTGATCCAGGCGAGCTGCTCCGAGGTGGTGCCATAGTCGTGCATATGACGCATGGCACACATGCCGTAAGCATTGTGCGTCGTTGCGCCGTAGGCAGACTCGAAATCGACCTCGGCTCCGGCGGCGCGCGGCGGCATCACGCCGGTGCGCGGCTTGCCGGCCAACGTGATCAGCGCGATCGAGCACTTGCCCGCCGCGATCGCCTCCGCCGCATGGCCGAGATGGATGATGTAGGAGCAGCCGCCGGTCTCGGTGGAATCGACGTGGCGGAGCTTCTTGGTGTTCAGGCCGAGATAATCGACCATCGGCCAGGCGCCGCCGGGCGCATCGCCCGCGCAGAAATAGCCGTCGACATCGTCCTTGCTTATCCCGGCATCCTCGATCGCTCCCTTGGCGACCTCGGCGTGGAGCTGGGCGGTGGATTTGTCCGGCGCATGCCGGGTCGGGTGTTCGTAGATCCCGGCAATGTAGGCTTTGCCCTTGATGGTCAAAACAGAGTCTCCGCTCGCGTTTCTTCTTGGCTCTTTTTTCTGAACCGCGGTGGCCTGATTGGCAAGCGTGGAAATATTCCGTCGCGCGAGAGGGCAGCGGGTCGGCGCAACTGGGGCACATCCGAAATCCGGGCCCCGGATGGGAGGCGAACCTGCGTGCCGCGTCGTCATTGCGAGGAGCCCGCGACAAATTGCGAAGCAATTTTGCGGTGGCGACGAAGCAATCCAGAGTCCCTCCGCGGAAGGATTCTGGATTGCTTCGCTGCGCTCGCCATGACGGAGTTCGCGGATCGCTCTTTCCCCTCACAGCTCAATCGCAGACACACGCCCGCAGCCTCGCGGCTCACGTCGCCCGAGTTTTGCTCCCGTCTTGCTCCCCCTCCAAACAGAGGGCGCAGGGAAGACCGCATAGGCGTTAAGGTAGCGCGAGCATCGATTGATACGGACGTTTTCGAGGAGGCTCGCGCAGGTGCCGCCCAAGCGCTCGCTTTCTGCGGCGAAAGCAACGGATGGTTGGTTGTGGAATGATCGCTTGTAGCAAGGATGCAACGAGTTGTTGCAAAACACGCCAAGCGCCAGGTGCCGTCAGGCGGCCTGCGTCCAGCGGGGAGAGTCCTCGAAGTCGCGGGCAAGCGGCTCGAGCAGCAGGATGATCAAGAGGTGTGCCAGCAAGTAGGGCTTGGCGGAGCGCGGATCGGTTCCAGGTGGCGTCTTGAGACCAATCAGACTCTTCAGTCGCTTGAAGCCAAGTTCGATGCGCCATCGCAGTCGATAGAGCGCGAGTACATCCTTGGTGGAGAACTCGTCCCGCGCGAGCGACGTGACCAGAATGACCCAATCCGCGACTTCCAGAGTTTCTTTGGAGATGACGCGGTTTTCGTCTTGTGCGTCGCGCCGGGCTTTACGGCGCGAAGCCGCGACTGCACCGGCGGGCTTCTTGACTGCGACCAGACGCATAGCCAGAGGCGCACCGTCCTTGCGTTTGATCCAAATCCTCCGATCGATCAGTCCGTGCGCCTTCGCCGCACGCAATTGGGCCATCAGATCGAACGCAAGGCCTTTGGCATCAAGCCAACGTGCGTTCTTCCAGCCCGCTCGGATCAAAACGTCTGCCCCGGCGTCGCGCACAGCGGCGATGCGGTCAGGTTGTAGATAAGCGCGGTCAGCAATGCGGATCTCGTTCTTGACCACCGGTATCCGGTCAAACGTTTCGCCTTCTTGCTGATCTGTCAGCTCGAAGTGACCAAAGCGCTCATATGGCAGATCGAATGCACTATGAACGCGCCAAAGCTCACTGTTCCTGCGCGCAGCCGGTCCTGCCTGAGGCACTGTCGTCGCATCGATAATGCGGATCAGGCGGCCTCGGCTCGCTTTCGGGGCTGCCGCAGCGAGCAAGCCCTCCACCAGCACTGCAAACCAATCGCCACATTGACGCAGGCGATAGAACAACGCCACGCTGCTGAGGTCGGCAAGGCCAACAGAAGCGGCCCACGCGGCTGTCGATCTCAACCCTCTTTCACCCAGACAATAGGCCAGCATCAGCCGAAGTAACGCCACCGCATCTGGAATTTGGCGCCGCCGCACGAAAGCCTTCGTCTGGCGCGCACTTATTTCAAGCTGCGCAGCCCCGCCGAGCTGCGTAACCACTCTCGTCCAGTCCTCGTTCAGAAGCGATTCGTCTGCCATCCCGCCTTGGAATCACGTGTGATTCCAACACTCAAGAACAAACTTAACGCCTATGGGGAAGACCGGGTGCCGGCCGGGCACCCACGGTCCGCTGTGCGCGAATGCGCGAAGAACAGATGCACAGCGGCATACAGGTGAAGCCAAACATCCGGCCTTCCCTGCGCAGTGGCTTTACGGCTTATGTCATGCTCTTGTGTCCAGAAAATCTGCCAGAATGTGCGAACGGGCGGTTCTCGCAAAACCGCCCGTCGCTGGATCTGAGCCCGTTCGTGCTCAAAGGCCTTGAGCCTGTCGGGGAGCGAGGGACAGATCCGGTGGTCTTCCTCAACCCGAACAGTTGCATGGGCTTCGAGCCCGAACCGAGCAAGGAAGAGAGTAGATGATGGCACAAAACGACGTCCTTGTCGCTGGCATCGACGTGGCCAAGGACAAGGTGGATGTGTGCATTCGCTCATTGTCACAACGGCAGACGTTCGCGAGCAGCCCAGAAGGTCGGCGAGCGCTGATCCGCTGGCTTCGCAAGCACAAGGTCGGCAAAGCCGCCATGGAGGCTTCCGGTGGTTATGAGCGGGAGTGGGCCAAGGTGCTACGCCAGGATGGTATCGAAGGCTTGGTGGTGGATCCAAAGCGGGTGCGCAACTTCGCCAAATCGGCTGGACAGCTCGCCAAGAACGATCCGATCGATGCGGAGATGATTGCCTGGTTCGCCGAGACCTTCATTGAGGCAAGGGGGCAAGCCTACGATGCGGCACGCGAGAAGCTGGCGCAGATCGTGAGTGCGCGCCAGGCTCTGATTGACGTGCAGACGAGCTTGCGAAACAGGACGGAGCATTCCACTCCTGACGTCGTGCAGAAGATGCAAAATCGCCTGCTGAAGCGGCTCGCCGCCGAAATTGCCAAGCTGGAAGCAGCGATCGCAGCCCTGATCAAGACCACACCGCGTTTTGCCGAACTCGCCGAGATCATCGAGAGCGTACCAGGTCTTGCCGGGGGCACATCCGCCGGACTGATCGGGGCGATGCCGGAACTCGGCCAGATAGGCAACAAAGTGGCCGCGGCCCTGCTGGGTGCTGCGCCTTATGACGACGACAGCGGCAAACGTCGGGGCGTCCGTCATATCCAGGGCGGACGCCGCAAGGTCCGCAACGTCTTCTACATGGCGTCCATGGGAGCCGCGACCCGGCATAACCCCGTGCTCAAGGCCTTTTACGATCGCCTGATCGCCAAAGGCAAGGAGCCGAAGGTTGCGCTCACCGCCTGCATGCGCAAGCTGATCGTGATCCTGAACGTCATGATCGCACGCGGCGAGAAATGGGACGCCGGCCGGTACGAAGTGAGCAACTCCGCTCGGCTTCCGCCGAGCGCTTGCACGCCCTGAAGACCGGCGAGCGGACGGGGTCAAGGCCGGAAGCCGCCGGAGGCGGTGGCGCGCCAGCGCCAGCCTTGAGGCCGGCCGATCGCCGGGCTACTTCAACACAGTTGCTCCTCGGGGAGCGATGCACTATTGCCCCCGTCGCCTTGCGGATGGCTGATGCACGTGCCCGGTCGGGCCGCCACATCACCGCAAGACTTGACGCACAGACCCCGGGCGTCAGGACCACACGATTTTGCCGTACGCGAGACCGCGCCCGTCGTGCCGCGAGACAATTGCTCGCGTGACGCAGTCCACGTCCACCGCCGCTCACCCCGCGTTTCGTGACGATCGCGATACGCCCCTCTGACCGGGATGAGGTGAGCGAGGGTTACGACAATTCCGAATTTCGGTAAAGTGGAATATTTTTGCGGTTACGGATTGACCTACGGTATGGGTGTTTTGCCCGGCGGGCAGCACAAGGCATGGTGTCGCAGGGTGGGCAAAACGGAAGCGTGCCCACGTCTTCTTCGTGATCAATGGCAGGTGGCGGGCACGGCGCTTGCGCCTTTGCCCACCCTGCGAGACCTTCCTACTCCGCCGCGATCTGCCGAGGCGCCGGCGGCGGGTTTGCGAGATCGGCGGCGAGCTGGGCGTAGCGGGCCTTGGCGTCGTTCACCGCCTTCTCCTTCACCGGGCCGTAGCCGCGGATGCGGTCGGGCAATGAGAGCAGTTCGACCGCGGTATCGATCGTGACCGGCGACAACAGGCCGAGCACAGTGGCGACGTCCTTCTCGTAGCCGGCGATCAGATCGCGCTCGAGCTTGCGGTCGGCGCTGCGGCCGAAAATGTCGAACGGCGTGCCGCGCAGGAATTTGAACCTTGCCAGCACGCGGAAGACGTTCAGCATCCATGGGCCGAAGGCGCGCTTCTTCGGGCGGCCGAGCGCGTCGACGCCGGACGCCAGGATCGGCGGCGCCAGGTTGAAGCTGAACTTGAAATCGCCCTCGAACTGGTCGCGGAGCTGCTGCTCGAAGGCGCCGTCGGTGAAGAGGCGCGCGACCTCGTATTCGTCCTTGTAGGCCAGCAGCTTGGCGTAGTTCACCGCGACCGCACGCGGCAGCGCATCGCCGTAACCGCCCTTCGCGGCGGCGTCGCGGACCTGACCGACCAGCTTGCGATAGCGCTTGGCGAGACGGGTATTCTGGTAGGCGGTGAGATGCTTGGCGCGATGCTCGATCACCTCGTCCAGCGTCATGGCATCCAGCGTCTTCGGCGCAGCCACCTCGTCCGTTCCCTTCAGCATGTCGGCAAGACGCTTGGGATCGGCAACCGCGAGGCGGCCGAGGCGGAAGGCTTCCTTGTTCATCTTGATCGAGACGCCGTTGACCTCGATCGCCTGCTCGATCGCTTCCGCAGAGAGCGGCAAGAGACCCTTCTGATAGGCATAGCCCATCATCATCATGTTGGTGGCGATGGCATCACCGAGCAGCTGCTCGGCCGGCTTGGTGAAGTCGAAGAAGACGGAATCCTTGTGCAGCGCCGTCTCCAGCACCGCATTGAGCTTGCGGGTCTGGAAGTTGAAATCGCGATTGAGGATGAAATCGGCGGTGGGGATGACGTGGCTGTTGATGATGCCGCGGGTGCGGCTGGTGTCGC
The DNA here is from genome assembly GCF_900324035.1 of Bradyrhizobium vignae. NCBI lineage: Bacteria > Pseudomonadati > Pseudomonadota > Alphaproteobacteria > Hyphomicrobiales > Nitrobacteraceae > Bradyrhizobium > Bradyrhizobium vignae. The sequence continues at coordinate 3,467,413 of NZ_LS398110.1, read as the reverse complement.
AGAGCGTGATGGTGTCCTTGGCGACCGCCACCACCTCGTCGGCCGCGAGCACGAGATCGGCGGTGCCGGTGACGATGCGCGAGCAGGTGACTTCCGCCGGATGATCCGACAGGCGGACATGGCTGAGCACCGCCCCGCCCTTTTGCGCGAGGCCCGACATGTCCAGGATCATCGAGGCCTTGCCCTCGATATGCGCGGCCATGCCGAGCAGCGCGCCGATGGTGAGCACGCCGGTGCCGCCGACACCGCCGACCGCGATGTTATAGGGCTTGTCGAGTGTCGGGCGCGATGTCGGCTCGGGCAGCTCGCCGATCTCAACGAGTTCGGCGGGCGCGCGGTGGCGCGGCGCGCCGCCATCGATGGTGACGAAGGACGGACAGAATCCTTTCAGGCAGGAATAGTCCTTGTTGCAGGATGACTGGTTGATGGCGCGCTTGCGGCCGAACTCGGTCTCCAGCGGCTCGACCGAGATGCAGTTCGACTGCACCGAACAGTCGCCGCAGCCTTCGCAGACGGCCGGATTGATCATGACGCGCCGCGCCGGGTCCTCCATCAGCCCGCGTTTGCGGCGACGGCGCTTCTCGGCGGCACAGGTCTGCACGAACACGATCGCGGAGGTGCCCTTGAACTCGCGGCACATCTTCATGACGTTGTCGAGCTCGTCGCGGTGATACTTCTTGACGCCGGGCGCGATGGTATCGGCCGGATAAGCGTCCGGGTTTTCGGAGACCAGATAGAGCTCGCGGATGCCTTCGGCATAGAGCTGCTGGGTGATCTGCTGCGGCGAGAGATCGCCGTCGTGGCGCTGGCCGCCGGTCATGGCCACAGCGTCGTTGTAGAGGATCTTGTAGGTGATGTTGGCCTTGGAGGCGATCGCCTGGCGGATGGCGAGAATGCCCGAATGGAAATAGGTGCCGTCACCAAGATTAGCGAAAATGTGATTCTCGTTGGTGAAGGGTGCGATGCCGACCCAGGGCACGCCCTCCCCGCCCATATGGGTGAACGTCTCCGTCGAGCGGTCCATCCACAGCGCCATGAAATGGCAGCCGATGCCGGCGAGCGCGCGGCTGCCTTCGGGAACTTTCGTCGATGTATTGTGGGGGCAGCCGGAGCAGAAATACGGGGTCCGGGAGACGGGTGCGACCGCCTGCATTTGCGTGGCCTGACGGCCGTTGAACCAGTCGGCCTTGGCGCGGAGCATCTCCGCGATCTCGGGATTGAGATTAAGCCGGAGCAGTCGCTCGGTGAGCGAGGTCGCGAGCGAGGCGACGCTGAGCTCGGCGGCGAAGGTCAGGAAACGCTTGTCGTGCTCGTCCATCTTGCCGACGATGCGCGGGCGAACGTCGTCGCGCCAGTTGAACAGCTCCTGCTTGACCTGGTTCTCGACGATCTCGCGGCGTTCCTCGACGATGAAGATCTCCTCGAGCCCGACCGCGAACTGGCGCACGCCTTCCGGCTCCAGCGGCCAGGGCATGCCGATCTTGTAGAGGCGAAGGCCGATTTTGGCGGCGACCTCCTCGGTGATCCCGAGCTCGCGCAGCGCCTGCCGCACGTCCTCGTAGCTCTTGCCGGATGCCATGATGCCGAAACGCGCGTTCGGCGAGTCCATGGTGACGCGGTTGACCTTGTTGGCGCGGGCAAAGGCGATCGCGGCAAAGCCCTTGTAGTCCTGCAGGCGGCGGTCCTGCTCGAAGCGGTCGTCGGGCCAGCGCAGATTGAGGCCACCGGGCGGCAACTCGAAATCGGTGGGGATGATGAAGGGCTTCATCTCGTCGGTGAGGTCGATCTCGGCGGTGGTCTCCACCGTCTCCGTAATCACCTTCATGCCGACCCAGCAGCCGGAATAGCGCGACATCGCGATGCCGAGCAGGCCCATCTCGATCATCTCGTGGATGCTCGACGGATAGAGATAGGGCATCAGTGCCGAGATGAAGGCATGGTCGGACTGATGCGGGACGGTGGAGGATTTCGCGCCGTGGTCGTCGCCGGCAAGGCAGAGCACGCCGCCGTTCTTGGCCGAGCCCGCGGCATTGCCGTGGCGGAACACGTCGCCGCAGCGGTCGACGCCAGGACCCTTGCCGTACCAGATGCCGACCACACCGTCATACTTGGCGCCCGGCGAGAGGTTGAGCTGCTGCGAGCCCCAGACGGCGGTTGCGGCGAGGTCCTCGTTCACGCCTGGCTGGAACCTGATATTGTACTGCTCGAGATGCTTGCGGGCGGCGAAGAGTTGCTGGTCGTAGCCGCCGAGCGGCGAGCCGCGATAGCCGGAGATGAAGCCGGCGGTGTTGAGGCCATTGGCGCGATCGCGCCGGATCTGGGCCATCGGCAGGCGCACCAGGGCCTGGATGCCCGTGGTGAAGACGTGTCCGGTCTGCTGGGTGTATTTTTGATCGAGACTGATCGGACCCTGGTTGATGCCCATGCTGTCCTCTTTAACCGCCCTGTTCAGGTCTTTGTCACTTAGCGTCGCTTAAGCCGTTGCATCCCCGTTGTTTTTAGCTAGGGCGCGCCGACCACTTCCGCCACTCTATGTCGGATATTTCACGATCCGCATCACAAATCTGGACCAAAGGGAGCCTCGGGTAAAAATCGCAATTTCGTGGCCTGAAACACGCTGAGCATTTTCAATTTGTGTCACCATACCCCCGCCGTCGCGAAATGAATTGATGCTCCTTTCACGCAGGTGGGGTCGATTGGTCGCAGGAGAGGCTTTCGATGCGGACGATTCTGGCTGGCTTGGCTCTTGCGGTTTTGGCGTTGTGCAGTGCGATTGGAAGCGCGGCCCGTGCCGCCGAGCCGTCGCCAGAGCTGATCGCCTATGGCAAGGCGCTGGTCGAGGCCGGCGGCTGCGCGGGCTGCCACACCGCTGATCCGGCAAGGCCCTTCGCGGGCGGCAAGCGCATCGACACCCCCTTCGGCGCGATCTATGCGCCGAACCTGACGCCGGACCGCGATGCCGGGATCGGCGCCTGGACGGATGCCGACTTCACCCGCGCCATGCGCTATGGCATCGCGCCGGATGGATCGAACTATTATCCGGCCTTCCCCTACCCTTACTTCACGCGGATGACCAAGGACGACACGCTGGCGGTCCGCGCCTATCTCGGCACGCTCGCACCGGTGGCGAGCGGCAACAAGCCACCGGAGCTGCGCTGGCCGTTCGGCTACCGCGGCCTGATGCGGATCTGGAACGCCATTTATTTCAAGCCCGGTCTGTTCGAGCCGGATCAGAGCCAGAGCGCGGCGTGGAACAGAGGCGGCTATCTCGTCACCGGTCTCGGCCATTGCGGCGCATGCCATACGCCGAAGAACTATTTTGGCGCCGACAAGCAGGCCCAGGCGCTCTCGGGCAACGAGGTCGGCGGCTGGTACGCGCCAAGGCTCGATGGCGCTGCGCGCACCGGGCTGAAATCCTGGAGCGAAGCTGATATCGCGGAGTATCTGCAAAGCGGACGCAACGCGAAAAGCCATGCCGGCGGCCCGATGGCCGAGGTGATCGTCAATTCCACGGCGAAGATGAGCGATGCCGATATTCGTGCGATCGCGCTGTATCTGAAAAGCCTGCCGCCGGCGCGACGCGAGACGATCGTGACGCCGCCGGACGAAGCCGAGATGAAGGCCGGCCAGGCGGTCTACGCAAAGCTCTGCATCGCCTGCCACGAGGCCGACGGCACGGGCAGCCCGCGAATCTATCCGCCGCTGCCGGGCAATGCGCTGCTGCAATCGATCAATCCGTCCTCGACCCTGCGCATCATCCTCGACGGCGCCCACACCGTGACGACGCCGCGTGCGCCGAACACCGGCGAGATGCCGGGCTATGCCAATCTGTCCAACGGCGAGATCGCCGCGGTGGCGAACTACATCCGCAATTCCTGGGGCAATGCCGCGCCGCTGGTGACGCCGTCGCAGGTAGCGAAGGCAAGGAAGGAGGAGTAGCTCGCCGCTGCCGCCCCGACGACATGGATGGAGCTACCGCTCCTCGTTGTCCGTGAACACGAACTTCGGCATCTCCCATTTGTAGCGCACCGCGAGCAGGCGGAAGCTGATGCCGAGGACGAAGGTCAGGATGGTCCAGAGCTCCGCGTTGAGCTGCAGGCCGAACGCGGTCGCATAGAACAGCCCCGTCACCACCGAGACGCTGGCGTAGAGCTCGGAGCGAAACAGCAGCGGCACGTCGTTGCAGAGCACGTCGCGGAGCACGCCGCCGGCGCAGCCCGTCACCATGCCGGAGACGATGACGATGGGCAGCGTCGCATCCATCTGCCAGGCAACGTCGCAGCCCGCCATGGTGAAGATCACGAGACCGATCGCGTCGAGCACGATGAAGGCGACCTTCAGCCGGTGCACGAGACGCGCGATCAGAATGGTGACGAAGGCGGCGCCGCCGGCGAGCGCGAGATAAATGGGGTTGGCGACCCAGGCCAGCGGATAATGTCCGAGGAAGAGATCGCGCAGCGTGCCGCCGCCAAGCGCGGTGATGCAGCCGAGGAAGCAGACGCCTAACCAATCCATGCTGCGACGCCCGGCAGCGAGCGCAGCCGTCATGCCCTGTGCGGCCACCGCAACCAGCAACAGGAAATGCAGCACGGTATCGGTCGGCGGCAGGCTCCACATCGCCCTGTTCCCCTCCTCGCAATGGAACTCACGCGCGGGATTCCCGACGGAACAGGTTCCCGATTCCCGAGAGTAGAGCAACATACGACGAAAGCATTGGGTGGCGCGGAACAGAAGCTCGCAGCTGAGGGTTGTCCCGAAGTCATAACCCGAGGAGAACCAATCGATGGCTGACGACCGTTTTCCCAACGATCCGTACCGCCCGAACCTCGCCGACGATGAGTATTCTCGCGCGGTGCGCCGGGATGCCGACCTGCAGGCCGATCCCGAGCTCGGCGAAGGCCCTGCCTCCAGCGGCAAGATCGCGCTGTTTGCGGTGGCGGTCGCCCTGGTGCTGGGCGCCGTGTTCTACGGCTTGAACAACACCACCACCAACAACCAGGCGGGCAATACCCCGTCAACGCAGACTGCGCAGCAGGCGCCGTCCGCCAATCCGGCCGCCCCTCCCGGCATGCGTGACGTGACGCCGCGGAGCAACACCGAGCCGGGCGTGACCACGGGTGCTGCGCCGAGCAAGCCCGCCCCGGATACGCAGACTCCGTCTGACGGCGCGAAGTAGCAGCCGCAAGCTGGAGCGGCGGGACCTCACATCCCGCCGCTTTTCGTTTTCGTAGCTATGCGCTTGCCTAAAGCGCGATGAGATTTGGATGAATCGTCATCGCGCTTTAGCTTGTTGTTTACGCATGATCTTTCCGGAAAACCGCTTCGCACTTTTCCGGATCATGCTTTAGCTGAACATCTTGTTGAGCTCACCGCCGGGATAGCCGCTGCCGAGCTCTGCGAACGTGCCCTTCTCCGCCATCTCCTTTGCCGCGCGCATGAAGCCGCCCCAGGCAGCGCGGGCGAGCGAGCCGCCGACGCTGATGCGCCGGACGCCGAGATCTCCGGCCTCCCGCAGCGACAGGCCGGACGCGCCGATCAGAAGGTTGAACGGCTTTGGATGCACCGCCTTCACCACCGCGACGATGTCCTCGCGGCTCTTCAGGCCCGGCGCGTACAGACAGTCAGCGCCGGCATCGGCATAAGCGGTCAGGCGGTCGATGACGAGCTTGAGATCGGTCACGCCCCAGAGATAGGCTTCGCAGCGGCCGACCAGCAGCGTGCCGCTGTCACCGATCGCCTCGCGCGAGGCCTTGATGCGCTCGACCGCGAGCGCGCGATCATAAAGCGGCTTGTCCTTGTCGCCGGTGGAATCCTCGATCGACAGGCCCGCGACGCCGGTGCGCACACAGCGCTCGACATTGTCGGCAACCTTATCCGGCTCGACCGCAAAGCCGCCCTCGAAATCGGCGTTCACGGGGATGTCGACGGCCGAACTCAATGCTGCCAGATGCTGACAGACGTCCTCGACGCTGACGTGATTGTCCGCCTTGCCGATGGTCCAGGCAAAGCCCGCGCTCGATGACGCAATCGCCTTGAAACCGAGATGCTGCAACGCTTTCGCGCTGCCGACATCGACCGGATTGGGCAAAATGAAGCAGCCGCTCTCGTGCATCTTCCTGAACGTCGCGCGCTTGTCAGCGGTCGTCACATGCATGTTTCTCTCCCTTGTTGGCCGCGCAGACATAGGCGCGCGGTTTCAAGTCCGCTAGTGCGCATCGTGCACGGCGCGGCTGTCCTTCGGGGCCTGCTCGCGGTCGGTCATGCTGTAGTCTCGGATCACGCTGGCGATGCGCAAATGATAATCCGCGAAGATTTGCGCGCGGCCTTTTGCCTGGGTGCGGCGGTGCTCCATGGTGTTGCGCCAGGCCGCCACCGCTGCCTCGTCCCGCCAGAACGACACCGACAAGATCTTGCCCTTCTCGGTCAGGCTCTCGAAGCGCTCGACCGAGATGAAGCCGTCGATGGTCTGCAGCAGCGGCTTCAGATCGGCCGCCAGGTCGAAATAGTCCTGGCGGTGTTCCGGCTTGGGCCAGACCTCGAAGATTACGGCGATCATGGGCGTCTCCTGCTGTTGGTCGGCTACAATACCACCTTGCGCAGGAAGGTGCGCTCTTCGGCGAGGATGAATTTGTTCTCCTCGGCGAAATGGAAGTTCGCCATGCCCTCGGCGTCCTGTCGCAGCCGCGCGCGATAGGCTTCATAGGCGGCCAGGCTCTCGAAGGTGATCAGCGCGAAGGCGATGTTGTTGGTGCCCTCATGGGGCATGAAATAGCCGATCAGGTCACCGCCGCATTTCGGGATGATGGTGAGCCAGCGCTTCGCATATTCCTCGAACTGCGAGCGCTTGAAGGGATCGAGCTGGTAACGGATGAAGACGGTGACGGGCATGCGGGATCTCCTCTGTTTCCACATCGTCATTGCGAGCGCAGCGAAGCAAATCCAGGAATCCCTCCGCGGAAAGGGTTCTGGATTGCTTCGTCGCAAGAGCTCCTCGCAATGACGACTTGGTGAGAGGCTACGCCCTTGCCTGACCACAATGCTTCGGCTACCATCGAAGCATGAAATCAGGCCCCGACATCGCCATGGTCGCCTCCCTGGTCGGCGACCCCGCCCGCGCCAATATGCTCACCGCGCTGATGAATGGCCGCGCGCTCACTGCCAGCGAGCTGGCACAGGAGGCCGGCATCACACCGCAGACCGCGAGCTCGCATCTCTCGAAGCTCGAGGCCGGCGGCCTCGTCGAGCCGGAGAAGCAGGGCCGGCACCGCTATTATCGCCTCACCGACGACGACGTCGCCGGGGTGCTCGAGGGACTTGCCGGCCTCGCCGCGCGGACCGGCCACATGCGCGTGCGCACCGGACCGAAGGATCCTGCGCTGCGTCGCGCGCGGATCTGCTACGACCACCTCGCCGGCGATCTCGGCGTGCAGATGCTGGACTCCCTGCGCCAGCGGCAGCTGGTCAGGCAGAGGAAACAGGACATCGAACTCACGACTGAGGGCGAGCGCTTCCTTGCCAAACATCTGCAGATCTCACCCGACATGCTCAGCCACCCACGCCGCCCGGTGTGCAAGGCCTGCCTCGACTGGAGCGAGCGGCGTCACCATCTCGCCGGGACGCTGGGCGCGGCCCTGATGCAGCGCTTCGCCGAGCTGAAATGGGCCTGCCGCGATGCCACGCCCGGCAGCCGCGTGGTGAATTTCACCCGCACCGGCGAGAAGCAGTTCGCCGCGTTGTTCGGGAATGGGAAGGACTGATCACGCACTCCACCTGTGATCGCACATTTGCGTGTGATTGGATGATCTCGTTATGGCCCGGCTTGACCCGGCCATCCACGTCTTTATGGCCACCGTCATTCCGGGATGGTCCGAAGGACCAGACCCGGAATCTCGAGGTTCTCAGGTGCGCAATTGCGCACCTGAGTTCGCTGCTTCGCATCGCCCCGGAACGACGTTGCCAAACACGGGATTTCGAATGAACCGCCTCCTCCCAGCCGCGCTCGCTGCCGCCCTCGTTACAATCCCACCCCCAACACACGCCGCCGATACCGCGCCGCGCGAACCCTATGGCATCGCGCTCGAAGGCTTTGCCTATCCCTACCCCGTGCACCTCTTGCCTGTCGTCAACGACGGCGAGCAGCTCAGCATGGCCTATATGGACGTGGCGGCCGCCCAGCCGAACGGCCGCACTGTCGTGCTGCTGCATGGGCGCAATTTTCCGTCGAGCTATTGGGCACCCGTGATCAGGATGCTGAGCGAGGCCGGCTTTCGTGTCGTGGTGCCGGACCAGGTCGGCTTCGGCAAATCCTCCAAGCCGCAGAGCGAGCTGCATTTCGACAATCTGGCGCGCAACACCATTTCGCTGCTCGACCATCTCAAGATCGACAAGGCCGAGATCGTCGCGCATTCGCTCGGCGGCATGCTGGGCGTGCGCATCGCCCGCGCCTATCCGGATCGCCTCGCCCATCTGGTGCTGACCGCGCCGATTGGCCTCGAGGACTACCGCCTCTACGTGCCGCCGACGCCGACCGAAAAGATGATGGAGACCGAGGACAAGCTCACCGCCGACGGCTATCGCAAGCAGCTCCAGACCAATTACGCGATCAAGCTGCCGCCTGAGGCGATCACGCCGTTCATCGATGCCCGCTTCAACATCAAGGGCAGTCCCGATTATCCGCGCTGGCTGCGCGCCTTCGTCTCGTCCGGCCAGATGATTTATCGAGAGCCGGTGGCGCACGAGATCCCGCTCATCGCGTTGCCGACGCTGTTCATCATGGGGGCCGACGATCACAACGCGCCGGGCCGACCACTCGCGCCGGAGGCGCTGCGGGCCAAGATGGGGCAGAACGCCGAACTGGCGAAGGCGCTGGCGGCGAAGATGCCGAATGCGCGGGCCGAAGTCATTCCCGACACCGGCCATCTCGTCTTCCTGGAGGCGCCGGAGACGTACAGGGAGGTGGTGCTGGGCTTTCTCGGCCGCTAGCGCCACATGCGTATCGTCTGAGGCAGGATGCGTGGAACGTTCATGCCGCATTCAGATCGTGATTGGCAGGCTTGGCTCGCGACGTGTTGGCAGGTCCCTGATTTAACGTGTCGAATCGTGTCTCTTGATTCATCCTGCGCTGCAAGCGCCCCTAAGCCTGACCTCAAGGACAAGAAGGAAGATCCAATGAAATACCTGTTTGCGGCCGTCATGCTCGCCAGTGCGGTCGTCGGTTTCAGCGAGGCGGCCAGCGCCGCCGGCGGTTGCGGCCCGGGCTGGTATCGCGGCCCCTATGGCGGCGGCTGCCGTCCGATGCGCGGCGCGGTCGTCGTTCGCCCCGCCCCCGTGGTGGTCGCCCCGGCGCCGGTCGTCGTTGTGCCTCGCGCGCGCGTGTGCCCCTACGGCTTCCGCTGGTACGCCGGCCGCTGCCGCCCGATCTGATCTCGTCCATTTGCGTTGCGGAGTGGCCGCGCGGCGAAAGCTTGCGCGGCCATTTCCTTTAGATTGCTCCCGACGATTCCATCCGCCGTGGAACTGGAGCGCCTTGGAACCAAAACGGGGATCGCCAGCTGCGATCCCCGTTCAATTTCCGCCGTGGGGCGAACTTACCAGTAGTGGCGGCGGTGCCAGCGCCGGTGATGCCGGCGCCAATGACGGCGGCGCCAGCCCCAATGGTGGCCGCGCCCATGCCAGTGCACCTGCTCAGGCGTCAGCTTGGCGGCTTCCTCGCTGGTCGTGACGGCAGGATGAACGTCGGGACTGCCTTGCGGCGTGCGGGCGGCATTACCAAGCGGCTGCGGTGACAACGGCGCGGCCTGCGCGGCGGTCGCGGCGAAGGCGGCGGCGCCCGCCGTCATCCCCAATGCAAGTTTCAAAAAGTTCCGGCGCTCCATGACTTCTTCCTCTTGGATCATCGTAAGAGTGATGCACAAGGAGTGTCGCGATGACGACATGAACCGAAGCTGAATCGCATATTCAGATTCACGATGAAGCCGAGAGGCGAAGCGCCCGGATTACGCTTGCGCCTCATCCGGGCTACAGGATCTCGTCGCGAACTCCTGCGCCAGCACCAACGTCTCGCGCGAGCGCTTCACGTCGGGCCAGTCGCGGTTGAAGTCGGCAACGAGCCTTTGTAGCGCATCACCTTGCAGCATCGCATTCAGCTTGGCCTCGTCATCGAACTGATACATCGCCTGGTGCAGGGAAGGATCGTCCAGGCTCCAGAAGCGCCAGGCCTTGGCTATGCCGAACGCCTTCGCTGCATCGGGCAGATGTTCCGTCTCGTACCATCGGTCGAAGGCGGCGCGCTTGTCGGGATCGGTGATGATGGCGCGGACGATGAAGAACGCTGACGGCATCGGGTTTCCTCCCATTGTTTGCGGCGAGACTAGCCGCTTCGGCCGCCGGGTACAAAAAAAGCTGGCGCCCATGTCGGAACGCGTGTTCTTCGTACGACCTTGCTTCGAACTACGACATGGAGATGCGGCATGGCCGACCTCACGCTGACCACCTTCGACTGGGTTCCCGAGATGCCCAGGGGTTTCGTGCGCGACCTCCGCGTGCGCTGGGCACTGGAAGAAGCCGCCCTGCCCTATCGCGTCGCCAGCGTGCCGTTCGGCGATCGCGGCGCGGCGCATCTTTCGCACCAGCCCTTCGGCCAGGTACCGTGGCTGACCGACGGCGACCTCTCGATCTTCGAGAGTGGCGCGATCCTGCTGCATCTCGGCGAACTCAGCGAGACGTTGCTGCCAGCAGATCCGCGCGGCCGCAACGAGGCGACGAAGTGGGTGTTCGCGGCGCTCAATTCAGTGGAGATGCCCAGCCTGCCCTGGACCATGTACAAATTCATGGGCATTGACGACGGTTCGCCTGCCGTGAAGTTCGTAGACGACTTCTTAAAGCTCCGCCTCAAGCACCTCGAGCCGGTGCTGGCTGCCCGCGAATGGCTGGCGGGCCCCTTCTCCATCGCCGACATCCTGATGGCAGACGTGCTCCGGGTGGTCGATCGCTTTGAGGGACTGGCGAACAGCCCAGCCTGCCGCGCCTACGTGACGCGCGCCACGGCGCGGCCGGCGTTCGTCAAGGCGCGCGCCGACCAGATCGCTCATTTCGCGGCGGCGGATAAGGCGCGAGGCTCGTGAAGGCGCCTCACACCAGCTTGAGCGGCGTATCGGCGACCACACGAAGATCGATGCTGCCGATCAACGCCGAACGCCGCGCCTCGGCGGCACCGATGGCGTCTTCCGTCTGCCGCAACGTGCTGATGTTCGAGCCGAGCGAGACGATCCCACCAAGAACCAACGCGATCGAGCCGAGCGCCGCGGTCTGACCGAAGCCAAACAGGCCGAGGATCGTAACGAGCAGCAGCGCCGCCCCGCCACCGATGGCAATCTTGGACGCCAGGATGTATTTGCGGCACCGGTCGGCGATCTCGGCGAGCGCCTCGATCCGATCTTCGATCTGTGAAATTTCATCGGTCAGATCGTCTTCGGTCATTGGATTTCAAGATTAGGAGCTCGATTGCGGATGGAGCGTCGTCGCTAGGTCATTCTCAGCCAGGCAGCTTGCCCCCAACCGTCCATTCGAGGCACCATGCGGTTTTGTACATAAAAGCGCCTGTGACCTCCTCACAACGGCAAATTGTCGTGCTTCTTCGCCGGCATTTCCGTTTTCTTGTCCTTCAGCATCGCCAATGCCCTTGCGATCCGCTTCCTCGTCGAGTGCGGCATGATGACGTCGTCGATGTAGCCGCGCTCGGCCGCGATGAACGGCGACAGGAAGCGGTCCTCGTATTCCTTGGTTCTTGCGGCAATCTTGTCGGGATCGCCGAGGTCGCTGCGAAAGATGATCTCGACCGCGCCCTTGGCGCCCATCACCGCGATCTGGGCGGTCGGCCAGGCGTAGTTCATGTCGGCGCCGATCTCCTTGGAGGCCATGACGTCGAAGGCGCCGCCATAGGCCTTGCGGGTGATGATGGTGACCAGCGGCACGGTGCACTGCGAGTACGCGAACAAGAGCTTGGCGCCATGCTTGATCAGGCCGCCATATTCTTGGCTCGTGCCCGGCAGGAAGCCCGGCACGTCGACGAAGGTGACGATCGGGATGTTGAAGGCATCGCAGAAGCGGACGAAGCGCGCGGCTTTCCGCGAGGCGTCGCTGTCGAGCACGCCGGCCAGCACCATCGGCTGGTTGGCGACGAAGCCGACGGTGCGCCCCGCAATGCGGCCGAAGCCGGTGACGATGTTCTTGGCGAAGGCTTCCGCGATCTCGAAGAAATCGCCCTCGTCCACGACCTTCAGGATCAGCTCCTTCATGTCGTAAGGCTTGTTCGGATTATCGGGAATCAGCGTGTCCAAGGACATGTCGACCCGCTCGATGGAGTCGAAGCTCGGCCATTCCGGCACGCCGTCGGTGTTGTTGGACGGCAGGAAATCGATCAGGCGCCGCATCTGCAGCAGCGTCTCGACGTCATTCTCGAAGGCGCCGTCCGCGATCGAGGAGCGCGTGGCGTGCACCGAGGCGCCGCCGAGCTCTTCGGCGGTGACGACCTCATTGGTCACGGTCTTCACCACGTCGGGGCCGGTGACGAACATGTAAGAGGTGTTCTTCACCATGAAGATGAAGTCGGTCATCGCCGGCGAATAGACGTCGCCGCCGGCGCAGGGGCCCATGATGACGGAGATCTGCGGGATCACGCCCGAGGCCAGCACGTTGCGGCGGAACACGTAGGAATAGCCGGCGAGCGCGGCAACGCCTTCCTGGATGCGGGCGCCGCCGGCGTCATAGAGGCCGATGATGGGCGCCCTCGCCTTCATCGCCATGTCCTGGAGCTTCGTGATCTTCAGCGCGTGGGTCTCGGACAGCGAGCCGCCGAACACGGTAAAGTCCTTGGCGAAGACGAAGGTCTTGCGGCCGTTGACGGTGCCCCAGCCGGTGACGACGCCATCGCCCGGCACCTTGGTCTTCTCCATGCCGAACTCGGTGGAGCGGTGCTCGACGAACATGTCGAACTCCTCGAACGATCCCTTGTCGAGCAAAAGCTCGATGCGCTCGCGCGCCGTCAGCTTGCCGCGGGCGTGCTGCGCCTCGATGCGCTTCTCCCCGCCGCCGAGCTTGGCGCCGGCACGACGATCTTCAAGGGCGTCCAGAATGTGTTTCATTTGCTCCCGCCAGGTCTTAAGTGATGCGGGGTTCTAACACGGCATTTTGCGGGCCGGAAAGCCGCTTTCGCGGTCGCAGGGCTGCCCTGCCGTAGCGGGAAAGCGCAAGGAATTACAGAGTTTTGGCACGAAGAGGCGGACCATGGATGAGGGCGTAGCCGAGACCGGCACGGCGACCGGCGGCGTCAGGCTGCTCTTGCGGCTGGAGGGGCTGACGCTGTTTGCAGGCATGACCCTGCTCTACGCCGCCTGGGGCGGCTCCTGGATGCTCTACCTGCTGCTCTTCCTGGCGCCGGACTTGTGCTTCCTCGCCTACCTGTCGGACGCGAGGTTCGGCGCGATCGTCTACAACGCTGCCCACAGCTACATGGCGCCGGTTACGCTGATGACGCTGGGCTTCGGCCTTGCCTCGCCCCTCACCTTGTCCATCGCCTTGATCTGGCTCGCCCATATCGGCATCGACCGGGCGCTGGGCTATGGCCTGAAATATTCGGCCGGCTTCGGCTTCACCCATCTCGGGCGGATCGGACGGCAGGACAGGACCTGACCTCTCGGTCTTGGCGGCGGACGGGACGGCAATTTTGCCACGGCTTTCCGTTGACCGGATCAGCCGATTCAGGCTTGCTGCAACTCGCGGACAGGCGCCGAATGTAGCGTGAGCTCAGTCGGTACGGCGGCGGTCATCGCGCCCGACTGGCCCCTTTTGGCATTCACACATGTCCGCGACGGTCGTCCCCCTGCCGCCGAACAGCGCGTCCGAAACCATCGACTTCCTGCGGAGAATGGCCAGCATGGTGTCAGGGCGCAACGGCGAGAAGCTGCTGCGCGCAGCGAGCCTGATCCAATCGCTGTCACAGCGGGAAATGTCGGCGGAGCGGCTGTTTCACGAGGCGCAGCAAGAAAGCAGACGCCATGCGGAGCTGCATGAGGCCGCCGAGCTCGCCTCCGATGCCATGATCGGGCAGATCGAGACGATGCGGACGCAGCTCACGGAGGTGACCAGCGCTGCCGCCGCCGAGCGCACCGCATTCGATGACGAGCGCGGCAAGCTGCTCTGTCTGATGCAGGATGCGGAAAGCCATATCCGCAGGCTCACCGCCGAGCTGGAGGCGCTGCGCGCCTCCGTCGACGGCTTCAACGACACCGTCGTCTCCGTGCCGATCGAAGTGCTGCGGCAGGCGCGCACGCAATTCGATTACCTCTCGAACGGCTTTGCCGGCAGAGGCGATGTCATCTCGCAGGCGATGAGCGAGATCGGCGGATTTGCGATCGACCAGGCGCTGACGGCGAAGAAGACGGCCGACTCGGCCTGAGGCGGATGCGCGCGGGCCCCTCACCATGAGGAGCCAGCACGTTCCCGCAGGGCAAAAGATCTCATCAGGAAGTCCGCCCAGGCATCATTGTCCCCTTTCCCGGTCGCGAGGCCAACCCGGCAGCCTCGGCGAAACCGGCGGACCTCCAAGAACCGTTGTCCGGTTCGCGCGTTGGAACGGTCAAATCCCTACGATGGAGATCCGCAAATGACAGGATATGGTATTGCGCGGGCAGGCCTACTCATGACGGCGCTGTGCCTTCCTTGTAGGGCTGATGCAGCCCAGGCTGCGGCATCTCCGTTTGTCGCCATGGCCGGCACATGGTCGGGCGGCGGCACGCTGAGCACGACCGATGGCGGGCAAGAGCGCCTGCGCTGCCGCGCAGCCTACAACGTCGCCGCAAGCGGCACCGAGCTTCGGCTCAATCTGAGATGCGCCAGCGAAAGCTACAATTTCGATCTCACGGGCGATGTCGAATATCGCGGCGGCGCCATTTCCGGCTCATGGAGCGAAGCCACGCGCAACGCATCCGGCACGATCTCGGGGCGCGCGGTCGGAGACCATGTCGACGCAGCCGCGCGCGGCAACAACTTTTCGGCCAATCTGTCGCTGACGACGCGGGGAAGCCGCCAGAGCATCTCGATCCGCCCACAGGGCACCAATGTCACGGGAGTTTCGTTGGCGCTCAATCGGCGCTAGATCGCGCCAATCTCGGCGAGACACGCCTGCGTCAGCGGCATTCGCTCGGCGATGAGCCGCTGCTCGCGGCAATCCATGTTGAGCGCGAATACGGTGTGCGCCTCGCCCTTCTCGGCCCAGCCGACCATCCAGCCCAATGACGGCTCACCGCGCTCGGCCCCCAGCAATCCGGACTTGGCGCGGATGACGCTGTCGCCGACCTTGGTCACCGGCAGGATGTCGGCGACGAGATCCTGGCTGCGCTTGCTGATCGGCAGCGCACGGCGGCGCAGCCGATCGACGAAATCGATCTGTTCAACCGGATCGATGCGCAGAGCACCCGTGAGCCAGAACTGGTCGATGCCGCCGCCGATGTCGCGATTGCCGTAGTCGAACTCGTCGATATATTTTTGCATACGCTCCTGGCCGATGCGGCGCGCGATCTCCTGATAGACCGGCACCGCGCTGACCGCGATCGCGCTGCGCAGCGTGTGATCCTTGTTCCAGGCCTCGATCGGACGCTTGACGCCGTCCCAGGGAAATACGTCCTTGTCGGGATCGGCGACGACACCGGTCTCCAGCGCGATCAGCGAGTTCGGAATCTTGAAGGTCGAGGCCGGCAACTTGCCCTCGCCCGAGCGCTCCTTGTCGCTGGCGACGATCAGATAGTCCTCGACCTTGTAGCCGACGAAGGTGCCTGACGTACCGAGATCGGTGAAGCGTCTTGCAAGTGTGTCGCGGATTTCGTTGCGCGGCGGCGCGACATGAGCGCGCGCAGGTAGCGGCAGGATCGCGGTTGCGGCGAGGAGGCCGAGGGTGGAGCGGCGGGTGAGCAAGGGCGGTGTCCATTGAGCCATGAAAGGGACGGCTACAATGCCGCCGATATCTGGTCAAACGATGACAGCGTGCTAGCGTCCCCGGCCCGACAGCCGCAGCACGAACACCAGCACCTCGGCGACGGCTTTGTAGAGATCCGGCGGAATCTCCTCACCGAGCTCGACCTTGGACAGCGCGCCGGCCAGAATTTCGTTCTCCTCGATCGGGATGTCGTGCGCTTTGGCGATCTCGACGATCTTTTCGCCGATCGTGCCCCTGCCCTTGGCGACGACGACAGGCGCGCCAGAACCCTTCTCGTAATGCAGCGCGATCGCGAGCCTGGATGGATCGCTCATGTCGCTCGATCCAGGAAGTGGCCGGCGCGGGCCGGCGCCGGTTGCGGCGGCGCGCCGTCGCGGACCACGATATCACCGGGGTTGAGCTCGGCCCTCGTCAATGCCCGGCTGAGCTCACCGACGCCCGCACGGAGCTGCTGCGCCGTTGCCGGCCGCTCCGCCCACATCCGCACGAAGGTCTTGTCGCCGTTCAGCGTGATCAGCGCATGCACGGGCCCCGCCGGCTCGACATTAAGCGAAAAGCGCGCGCGCCAGGCGCGCTTGGCGGGATCGGCGGGCTCGTTGCCCCCATCGCGCGAGATCTCGAACTGCGCCATCGCGGTGCCCTGCGGGGTTGCGAAGGGAATCTCGAAATTCCACTGCGGCACGGCCGGATCGATGCGATGCCCGCTGGCATCGGTGCGATCGGGAAGCGAGGCAACTTGCAACAGCGTCTGCCGCGCGATCGCGGCATCGGTATCGTCGAGCAGGCGATGCACGATGGCAGCGAGCGGCGTATCCGGCGCGAGCGATGGCGCGGCGATGGACTGCGGCGCGGGCAATGCACCGCGGAATGGCGGCGGCGGCGCGTGTGCGGCCTCGAGGATATCGCCATCCGGCACGGCCTTGTTGGCTCCCGGCGCGTTGCCGGTCAGGCGCGGCAGGTTTTGCGCAACCTCTTGCAGAAGGCTCGCGGCAAGACCTGCGGACATGGTCCGTGTCGCCGCCTGCGAAACGCCACCTGCGATGTCGGCGAGCACGGCAGCCGCGGGATTGGCGCTGCGCGGCACTTGCGGCTGTTGGGCGAGTTCGGTTGCTGGCGATGCGGCCTGCGCCGGCTCACCTGCTGCCGCCGGTGCGGCGCCGGCCTGCGGTGTCCCCGCGGCGCCAGTCGGAACCAAGGTGCCCTGCGTCGGCGGCACCGCGGTCTCAATCGTGGCCAGTGCCTGGCGCAGCACCAGCAGCGCCGCTTTCAAATCGGGCATTGTGCCAGACGACGGCGTCGCGCCCGCGGCGAGCGAAGCCTCCAGGAAAAGCCCTGATTTCTGGAAGGCCGATTCGATATCGCCGCCACCGAGGCCGGTGTCGAGCGGCGTCTGCTGCGCCAGCACGTCCAGCACCGCCTGCTTCAACCCCGGGGGCAGATGACTGCCGGTGACGACGGAGGCCAGATTGGCAAACAGCGGCGCCTGGCTGCCCTGCCTGGTGACGGCCTCGGCCGAAGCCACCGTGACGGCGACCTGCTCCGAAGGCGTCAGCGTGCTGCGTGCTGCGCCAGCCGATGGCGCAAGCGGCGGGCTCTCCACCAGCGAGGCCGCACGCGGCGTCAGCGTGACCAGGTCGGCGGACGCCTCGCCTGCCCCGCCCACGATGGCGAGGCGGATGGTACCGTCCTGCTGCGACACCGCCAGCTGGAGATTCTGCCCGGGCGACAGCGCGACTTCCGACATCACCTCGAGCGATAGATTTGCGATCGCGATCCGCACCAGATTATCGGCGAGGACGCTGACCACCCTGGCATCGACGACACTGCCGGCTTGAATGACAAGATCAGGTGTCGCCGCGTCAGCCAAGGGGCTTGCGGCGCTGACGGGAACGATGGAGGTGACCGGCGTCGGCATTTCAAGAGCCTTGGGGAGCGCCGGCTACCCTAACGCTGCGTCGTAAACCTCTCGTTAAGGACCTGTGGGCGGTCTTACGGCCGCCAGCACCGCCACGGCCGCCTCGAAATCCCTGAGGCGGACGGCCCGACGTTCAGCTGCTTCCTCGTCCACGCCCCATTGCTCGGCGTTCCAGTCCTCATCGACATGGGCGGCGGCCCAGACCTGGCCGGCGTCCCGCGCGCCATGGGCGAGCGCCAGCGCCAGCAGCGCCGAGCCGGTCAGGGTGGTCACCACGTGGAGCGCGGCGACCGACCAGGCATCCTGCGGCAGCGCGGCGCGTGCGGCCCGAACGGCCTCCTCCGGCTGCTTCACATGCATGATGCCCTCGGACAGGATGAAATGCGCGCCCAGCGTCTCCGCGGCCCAGAACAGCACGGGATCCCAGTGCGCGGCCTCGCGGGCGACCAGTCCCTCGGGATGGCCGGCACGATAGAACAGCAGGTCAGACTCGAAATATTTTGCGAGGTCGGCGCTGACGAGCTCGACGCGGTCGACGACTCCCTCCACCACACTGTTGGCTATCCGCGTCAGCGGCATGGCCAGGGGATCGATCGTCTCGCCCTGGGCTGCCCATTCGGCGGCGACTACATCCGCGAGCTCGCGCGAAGGGATCACCACCTGACGACCGGACGGCGTGCGGATCGGCTTGCCGTCGAGCACAACGACATACCCGCCCTCGGCCTCGCTCACGCCCGCCTCCTGGTAGAAGCGCTTGCGCTGCGGCGGACGTGCCGATTGGCGTGCCGCCTCGCGCGGATCGGTCGGGGATTGCCCCGCAGCTTCATCGAACAATTCGCGCATGTCGGTGTTTCGATCCCTTGTCGTCAACCAAGTTACCAGTGCCGTCGTGGCTTCGCCACGATGACGATGGAGCTGCTAGTTCGCGCAACTGCGCGCATAAGTGCCGCGATCGGCCGGGCCCAGTCCTGCGGCTGCAGCGTCGTCGAGGCACTTCGAGACGCGATCGCTGAACGAATTACGCGGAAGCGGCCGATCGTTGTAACTCGGCGGCGCATCGAGCCGCGGAACCTTCGGCGCCTCGATCTTCGGCGGCGGTGGCGACGAAGGCGGCGGAACGACCTGCGAGGGGGCCGGCAACACATATTGTGCCTGAGCCCCATGCCCCATGAGCAGCGCGATCGAAGCCATGAGACAGATCGAGAGCCGTTTCATGGGCCATATGTTGTGCTGCGACCGCTCCCGTTCAACTCAGCTATTCTTCAGGCGCGTTTTCGATCGGATCAAATCTGGCTGCGTCAAGCCCGAGCAGGTTCCACGACTGCTGCATGTGTGGCGGCAACGGCGCGGTGGCGTCGATCACGCCGCCGCGCGGATGCGGAATGACGATGCGCCGCGCCAAGAGATGCAGCCGGTTTTGCAAACCGCCCGGCAGCTGCCAGTTCTCGATATTGAAATATTTGGGATCGCCAACGATGGGATGGCCGATATGAGCCATGTGGGCGCGCAGCTGGTGGGTGCGGCCCGTCACCGGCTTCAACGAGACCCAGGTCAGCTTGTTGCCGGCGGTCTCGACCACCGCATAATAGGTCACCGCGTGGCTTGCGCCTTCATCGCCATGCTGGGCGATGCGCATGATGGTGTCCTCCTCGCCCTCCTCTTTCGCCAGGAAGGTCGAGATGCGGCCCTGCTTGGGCTTGGGCAGACCGGGCACCAGAGCCCAATAGACCTTTCGCGCCGAGCGCGAGCGGAACGCGCCGGTCAGATGCGAGGCGGCAAAGCGCGTCTTGGCGATCAGGAGACAGCCCGACGTCTCCCGGTCGATGCGGTGCACGAGGCGCGGCTTCTGGCCCTTGGCGTCGCGCATCACCTCCAGCATCTGGTCGATGTGGCGTGTCATGCCCGAGCCGCCCTGCACCGCAAGGCCGGCAGGCTTGTTCAGGACGAGGACGTCGTCGTCCTCCCAGATCGTCATCTCCTTCAGCGCCTTGAGCGTCTTCTGCGCAGCTTCCGAAAGCTCGCCGACCACCTTCGGCGCGTCGAGCTTCAACGGAGGAATGCGGACGCTCTGTCCCTCCTCCAGACGGTCCTTGCTGTCGACGCGCTTGCCGTCGACGCGCAGCTCGCCTTTGCGGACGACGCGTTGGATGTGGGAGAACGACAGGCCGGGAAAGCGCGCTTCGAGGAAGCGATCGACGCGCATGTTGTTCTCGTCCGCCGTCACGGTGACGGTCTGCACCTTGGTCGGCAGCAATGCTTCGACCGGTTTTGCCGGCGCAGCTTTTTCCAACATAACTTTGGGCGTACGCCGCTCGGCGTGCTCGCCCGCAAAGCGGGGTGGCTTGCTGCCGGGCTTGCCGCCCGGACGCGACCCCACCTTCTTCGCGCCGCGCGTCTGATGCGGACGCGCGTCCTCACGCTCGTCACGCGAACGGGGCCTTGGATTCATTCTTTTGATGCGGCGGCTCATGATTGCCTGCCTAGCCTAAAAGCGGCCTTTCGTCACGACGAAATGGTCGCCTCTAGCGCGAGCCGCCCCGCTCCTTGCGCAGCTTGGCCCAGTAATCCAGCCGCTTGCGGATCTCGCGCTCGAAGCCGCGCTCGGGCGGGTCGTAGAAGGTCTGGCGGCCAAGGGCTTCCGGGAAGTAGTCCTGGCCTGAGAAGGCATCCGGGGCGTCGTGGTCGTATTCGTAACCGGTGCCGTAACCTTCCGACTTCATCAGCTTGGTCGGGGAATTGAGGATGTGCTTTGGCGGCAGCAGCGAGCCGGCCTGCTTGGCAACTTGCATCGCGGTGCCGAAAGCGGTGTAGACGGCGTTCGATTTCGGCGCGGTGGCGAGGTAGACGACAGCCTGCGCAATCGCGAGCTCGCCTTCGGGATGGCCGAGAAAGTCGAAGGCGTCCTTGGCGGCATTGGCGATGACGAGCGCCTGCGGATCTGCAAGTCCGATGTCCTCGACCGCCATGCGCACGACGCGGCGGGCCAGGAACAGCGGATCCTCGCCGGCATCCAGCATGCGCGCAAGATAATACAACGCGGCGTCGGGATCGGAGCCGCGCACCGACTTATGCAGTGCCGAAATCAGGTTGTAATGGCCGTCGGCCGACTTGTCGTAGATCGGCGCACGGCGCTGCAGGATCTCCTGCAACTGCGCGGCATTGAAAATCTCGTCCGCTCGCGCCGAACGCCAGACCTCTTCGGCAAGCGTCAGCGAGGCGCGGCCATCGCCGTCAGCCATCCGCACCAGCACCGCACGCGCCTCGGCATCGAGCGGCAGCTTCTTGCCCTCGACCGCTTCAGCATGCGCGAACAATTTTTCGATCGCAGCAGCATCGAGCGAGCGAAACACCAGCACGCGTGCACGGGACAGAAGCGCCGCGTTGAGTTCGAAGGATGGATTCTCGGTGGTGGCGCCGACCAAGACGACGGTGCCGTCTTCCATCACGGGCAAGAACGAATCCTGCTGGGCGCGGTTGAAGCGATGCACCTCGTCGACGAAGAGCAGCGTGCCCTTGCCCATCTCGCGGCGGGCGCGCGCGGCATCGAAGGCCTTCTTCAAATCGGCGACGCCGGAGAACACCGCCGAAATCTGCTCGAAATGCAAATCCGTCGCGTCCGCCAGCAGCCGCGCCACCGTGGTCTTACCGGTACCCGGCGGGCCCCAGAAGATCAGCGAGCCGAGCGTGCGCGTCTCCAGCATGCGCGTCAGCGCACCGTCGGGGCCGAGGATGTGGTCCTGGCCGACGACCTCCGACAATGTGCGCGGACGTAGCCGGTCCGGCAGCGGATGCGGAGCCTCGTGGTCGAGCCCTGCCGCGGCAAAGAGAGTCGGCGTCTGCTGTGGTCGCTTCGGACTCATCCGCCCAGCGTGACGTTGATCTGCTGGCCGCCGCGCACCAGCGTGATGCGCCAGAGCCGCGGCCGCTCGCCTGCGGCCTTCTCGAGGTCGCCGGTCCTGCCGATCTTCTGGTTGTTGACGGCGAGGATGATGTCACCCTTCTGGAAGCCGACACTTGCGGCCGCGGTATCGCCGCCGATATCGGTGATCACCACGCCTTCGGTGTCGGCATCCAGATGCAGCTCGTCAGCGACCGCCGGCGTGATGGTCGCAATCTTCGCGCCCTGGAACGGCGACCGCGCGGTGATGACGAGCTCGTTGCGCCCGGTGTCGGGTGCGGTCTCCAACGCCACGGTCAGCTTGACCGGCTTGCTGCCGCGCTGCACGTCGATTTGCGCGGTGCCACCGAGCGGACGGGTGGCGAAGCGGTAGTCGAAAGCGTTGGGATCGTCCACGGTCTGGCCGTCGATCCCGGTGATGAGGTCGGAGGACTTCAAGCCGGCCTTCGCCGCGGGGCCATTCGGCACCACGCTTGCGACCAGTGCACCGGTCGGCGAGCGCAGGCCGAGGCTTTCGGCGATCTCCGGTGTCACCGCTTGCAATTTTGCCCCGAGCCATGGCCGCTTCACCGCTTTGCCGCCGCTCTTGGCGGAGGCGACGACGACGCGCACCATGTTGGCGGGAATCGCAAAGCCGATGCCTTGCGAGCCGCCGGAGCGCGAATAGATCGCCGTGTTGATGCCGGCGAGCCTGCCGCTCATGTCGACCAGGGCGCCGCCGGAATTGCCGGGATTGATCGGCGCATCGGTCTGGATGAAGAACTGGTAGTCGGTGATGCCGACCTGCGTGCGCGCGAGCGCCGAGATGATGCCGTGGGTCACGGTCTGCCCGACGCCGAAAGGATTGCCGATCGCGAG
This sequence comes from Bradyrhizobium vignae, assembly GCF_900324035.1. Lineage (NCBI taxonomy): Bacteria > Pseudomonadati > Pseudomonadota > Alphaproteobacteria > Hyphomicrobiales > Nitrobacteraceae > Bradyrhizobium > Bradyrhizobium vignae. The sequence continues at coordinate 3,444,751 of NZ_LS398110.1, read as the reverse complement.
CACGACGTCGCCGACGAGCAATTCGTCGGAATTGGTGAAGTCGAGGGTCGGGAATTTCTCCTTGGTGTCCTTCAGGCGCAGCACGGCGAGATCGGTGCGGGAATCCTTGAGCAGGATCTCGGCCTCGAACTCGCGCTTGTCCGACAGCGACACCTTGACCTGGTCCGCGCCCTCGATGACGTGCACGTTGGTGACGACGAGGCCGGAGGCATCGACGATCACGCCGGAACCGAGCGAGCGCTGCATCTGCTCGGGCTGCTGGCCCGGCACGCCGAAGAAGCGGCGAAAGATCGGGTCGTCCAGCAGCGGATTGCGGTTCTGCACCACCTTGGCGGCATAGACGTTGACGACCGCCGGCTGCACCCGCTGCACGATCGGCGCATAGGACAGCCGCAGCTCGGCCGGGGACGACGGGACGCGGCGGTCCTGCGCTGAGGCCGGATTGAAATGGGCCGAAAAGGCCATGCACAATGCGGTGACGGCGGCAGTCCAGGTCGATCGAAACATTCCTACCTCTTGGAAAAGACGCCGGAATATAGGCGCGTTCGCCCCTCAATAGAAGGGCGCCGGACGGCAATATTCGCCCCCTTTTTCCGGTGTGTCCGGCCTGCAAGCCCAGTGTGCGAATCGGCAATTTGGCCAGACTGTCCATTGGCATGATGCGCATCATCCAGCATTGTGGTGAGAAGCGGATTCGGTTGCAGCGAATTAACACCAGTGGGAACCCACGCAACCGGGCGCAGCGTCGCGGGGCAGTCATCGATCACACCTAGGCTCTCCGTTCGCGACTTGGGAAGTGACTTGGGAAGTGACTTGGGAAGTGACTTGGGAAGTGACTTGGGAAGTGACTTGGGAAATGACTTGGGAAGTGACTTGGCAAGTGACTTGGGGAAGTTCGTCAAACGATGGAGGCGTAACGTGAGCAGGACAAGAATTGCAGCCACGGCGATTGGTCTCGCCGGCGTGCTGGCGGCCTCGCAGGCCCAGGCCCAATCGGCAAGCAGCAGCGAGCAGGAAATTGCGCTGCTGAAGCAGCAGCTGAAGCTGCTGGAGCAGAAGCTCGACAAGCTACAAAGCCAGACCGCGGCAAACACCGCCGCGACAGCGAAGGCCAGGGCCGAGGCGAAGGCCGAAGCACGTTCCGAGGCGAAGGCGGTCGTCGCCAACGCCAACGCGGCAATCCCGCTCAAGGGACCGGCGCATCCGTCAGGGGTCGTGGTGACGATGCCGAACAACCGGCCGACCATCTGCACCGCCGATGAGGCCAACTGCGTTGCCATCACCAGCCGCGTGCACTGGGATGTCGGCGGCTACGACTACCGTCCAAACACGGCAGCTACCGTGCCGCAAAAGCTCGACAGCGGCGAGAACGTCCGCCGCGCACGCATCGGCGTCACCGGCAAATTCCTCAATGACTGGAATTTTGCGCTGATCTACGACTTCGGCGGCTCCTCCGACGGATTCGGCGGCGCCGCGCCGGGATCGCTGCCGGGCGGCGGCGTCTCCGGCGTCGAGAACGCCTATCTCAGCTACACGGGCCTGAAGCCGTTCGGCGGACGGATGGCGATCGAGGCAGGCATCATGGACCTGCCCTACACCCTGGACGAGGCCACGAGCTCCAACGACATCATGTTCATGGAGCGCGCCTCGCCCGGCGTGATCGCGACCAATATCGCCGCCGGCGACTTCCGCTCCGCAGCCGGTGCGCGCTGGTTCAACGATCAGCTCTGGATCGGCGGCTATGTCACGGGACCATCGACCGGTGCGATCCATTCCGCCTCGAGCGCTGCCCCCGCGGGCACGAGCGAGCAATATGGCGCCGTGGCGCGTGTCGCCGGCAATCCCGTTAGCGGCAAGGACTATTCGGTCCATATCGGCGCCGACGCGCAATGGCTGATCCAACCGCCGCGTAACTTGATCGCCAACACCCAGACGGTCACGCTCAGCGATCGTCCGGAGTTGCGTCTCGACCCGACCACGCTGATCTCCACCGGCGCCATCGCCAATGCCTCAGGCGCCCAGGTCTACAGCGTCGAGGCGGCGGCGACCTACGGGCCGTTCATCGTCCAGGGCGAGTATTTCTGGTACAATGTGGATCGCACCGCCAACACCGGTGTGCCTCTCGTCGGCGCACCGAGCCTGAAATTCCAGGGCGGCTATGCGCAGGCCGGCTACGTGCTGACGGGCGAAGGCCGGACCTACAATGCGGCGAACGCGGCCTATAACGGCGTCAAGCCGGCGCATCCGTTCTCGCTCGACGGTGGCGGCTGGGGTGCATGGGAGATCGCGGGACGCTTCTCGACGGTCGACCTCAACAATCAGTTGGGAACCGCGACCGGCGTCGCCGGCGGCCGGCAGACCGTCTACACGCTCGCGCTCAACTGGTACGTCAACGGCAATGTGCGCTTCATGCTCGACTATTTGCACGGAACGGTGTCGCGACAGGCCTCGCCGCTCTCGACCGCCGATGTCGGCTCGAAGTTCGACGCGGTGGCGATGCGCACGCAGTTCGCGTTCTGAGACTCTACACCTCTCCCATTGGGAGAAGTCGCGCCGAAGGCGCAGGTGAGGGGTTACGTCGCATCGGAGACGACGGTACCCCCTCACCCGAATTGCTTCGCAATTCGACCTCTCCCCGCTGGGGAGAGGTGAAGAACGACGGCGCCGTTCAACCAGTTACGCCGCGCGCTTCTTCTTCACGACCGGCGGCGGCGGCGCGCAGGACAGCCGCTCCTGATGGCTCTCGCCCCAGGCCTTCAGGATGTCGATGACAGGCTTGAGGCTCTCACCCAGCTCCGACAGGCAATACTCCACGCGCGGCGGCACCTCGGCATAGACCTTGCGGATGACGAGATTGTCCTCCTCCAGCGCGCGAAGCTGTTTTGTCAGCATGCGCTGGGTGATGCCGGGCATCCGGCGGCGCAATTCACCGAAGCGCTGGGTTCCGCTCTGCAGGTGATAGAGGATTACGCCCTTCCACTTGCCGTCGATCAGGTCCAGAGTCGCCTCGACGGAGCAGCCGGGACGACGAGCAAAATTGCGCCGTTTCATGCGTGATTTCCCAATAGTATCCAAACAGGGACTATATCCCCAAATTTACAGTACTTGCCAAATTGAGGCCAGGGCGACAGTTAGAGCGGCGGGCGAACACGCCATCTGATGGAGACAAGCCATGAAGGCCGTCGGCTACAAGAAATCGCTTCCGATCGAGGACGCGGATTCACTGATCGATTTCGAGACCGCAAAGCCTGAGCCCAAGGGGCGCGACATTCGCGTCGCCGTGAAGGCGATCTCGGCCAATCCGGTGGATTACAAGGTGCGCAAGCGCGCCGCCCCGCCCGAGGGCGAGACGAAGATCCTCGGCTATGACGCGGCCGGCGTGGTCGATGCCGTCGGCCCCGACGTGACGTTCTTCAAGCCGGGTGACGAGGTGTTTTATGCCGGCTCGATCCTGCGCCAGGGCACCAACGCCGAGTTCCACCTGGTCGACGAGCGCATCGTCGGCAACAAGCCGAAGTCGCTCTCGTTCGCGCAGGCAGCAGCCCTTCCCCTCACCTCCATCACAGCGTGGGAATTGCTGTTCGACCGTCTCGGCGCCGTGCCCGGCAAAAGCGTCGATCCGCGCACGCTCTTGATCACGGGCGGAGCCGGCGGCGTCGGCTCGATCCTGATCCAGCTCGCGCGCCGCCTCACCGGATTGACCGTGCTCGCCACCGCAACGCGGCCTGAATCGCAAAAATGGTGCCTCGATCTCGGCGCCCATGCAGTGATCGACCACGGCAAACCGATGAAGGAGCAGATTGAGAAGCTCAAGCTGCCGCCGGTCGCGCTGGTCGCAAGCCTCACCTTCACCGATCAGCACTATAAGGCGATCGCCGATTTGATGGCGCCGCAGGGACGGTTCGGCCTGATCGACGATCCGCCCGAGTTCACCATGAGCACGTTCAAGGGCAAGGCGATCTCGGTGCACTGGGAATCGATGTTCACGCGCTCCTCGTTCCAGACGCCCGACATGATCGCGCAGCATCATCTGCTCAACGATGTCGCCGACCTCATCGACAAGGGCGTGTTGCGCACCACGCTCGACCAGACCTTTGGCACCATCAACGCCGCCAACCTCAAGCGCGCGCACGCGCTGCTCGAGAGCGGCAAGTCACGCGGCAAGATCGTGCTGGAGGGGTGGTAGGCGAAGACCTCGTAGGGCAGTGGTGGGCTACGCCGAGTGATGAGTTAGCCATGCGAACGCGCAAAGCGCAGCTCGCCTGGCGTAACCCGCCTCTTCTGCTTCCGCGGAAACACACGCCGAGCAGATGCACCTCGCGCATCTGCCCGGCTACCCAGCTACGAACCTGTCTCTACAAGGTGGCTGGCCCCGCCCTCTCCTACTTTGCCTGGGCTGCGGTCTGGAGCGCCTTCCAGTCGAATTTTTCAGCGAGCGCCAGCCCTTCCTCCTCACTGAGGCCGTCGAAGGAGAAATTGAACAATGCGTCCTTGCCGAGCGCCACGATGAGCGTGCCGGATTTCTGCGGGGTGTTATAGTTCTTGAGCACCTGCATGCCATGCATGGTTGCCGACATGACGTGACCGTCAGGCGTCTGGATATTCATTCCGCTCTGGATCGGCGCCAGCGCGCCGGTGGCCGCCTGCCCAACCATGATTGCGGCCTGGACTCGCGCTGAGCCGCGCGTGTAGTCGCGCGTCGCGGTGGTCATGCTGGCCTCCGACATCTGCATCGACATGCCGTCCGCCTTGCCGCCTTCCCATCCGGCAAGATCGATCAGGAGCGGCAGGAGCCGCTGAAACGGTTGGTCTGCACGCGAGGGCGAAAGCGGCCACAGGATCGTCAGGGCAAGAAAAAAACCGAAAAGCTTAAATCGCGACTGAAGCATTCTCTTCTCCCGGTTGGGCTACCGGGCGAGCATAGCAACGCTTCATTGCGCGAGAAAGTTCTCACGCCGGCGGCACACCCTCGACGAACATCAGACGCCGCTCCAGCGCCGTCCGCCGCAGCTTCAGCGCCTCGGCATATTCCGGCGAGGTGTACCATTCCTTCAACCTCGTCATCGAGGCGAATTCGACGATGACGATGGCCTTCGGCGGCAGGTTGCCTTCGGCAAGCTCGGCCCTCGCGCCGCGGACGAGATAACGTCCGCCGTACTGCGCGATGGTCTTGGCGGCGAGCGCGCGATAGGCCTCGAATCCGTCGGGGTCGCGCATCTCGACTTCGGAAATCACATAGGCCGCCATGCGCCACCTCAGGCGATCGTGTTGACGATGCCGCCCTCGGCGCGCAGCGCTGCGCCGTTGGTTGCGGACGCTTCCTTGGACGCGACATAGACAACCATGTTGGCGATCTCGTCGACGCTGGCAAAACGCTGGATCAGAGAGCTCGGACGATGCTGTTTGACGAAATTGGCCGCGGCCTCGTCCACGGACTGCCCGTTTTGCTTCGCGAGGTCCTTCACGAATGTCTCGACGCCTTCGGACATGGTCGGGCCCGGCAGCACGGAGTTGACGGTGACGCCGGTGCCGCGAGTGAGCTGCGCGAGGCCGCGCGCAACTGAAAGCTGGGCCGTCTTGGTCATGCCGTAGTGGATCATCTCGACGGGAATGTTGAGGCCGGACTCGGAAGAGATGAAGACGATGCGGCCCCAGTTGCGCTTGAGCATGCCCTTCATGTAAGCCCGCGACAGCCGCACGCCGCTCATCACGTTGACCTCGAAGAAGCGGCTCCAGTCCTCGTCGGGGATGTCGAAAAATTCCTTCGGCTCGAAGATGCCCGCGTTGTTGATGAGGATGTCGACCTCGGGCAGAGCGGCCACCAGCGCCTGGCACCCCGCAGCAGTGGAGACGTCCGCGGCGATGCCGCGGATCTTGGCGCCCGTCGCTTCCAGCTTGCGTACGGCTGCATCGACCTTGTCCTGGCCGCGCCCGTTGATGACGACGCTCGCACCCGAGGCGGCAAGGCCCTTGGCGATGGCATGGCCGATGCCGGCGGTCGAGCCGGTCACCAGCGCTGTTTTTCCGGAAAGGTCGATGTTCATGCACTATCTCCATCAGATCGATGACGGGGATATCGGACGCGGCGGATCGGGATGCAATCGGTGCTCACCAAGCAGTGAGGGCCCGCGCTCTTCCTGCGCCCCTTGGACGCCGCGCATCGCTGCTGGAACGATTGTTGCTTGGCCATTCCGAGATTCTCCTGCTCACATGGAAACGGAAGCAACGCGATGAAAAGAACGGCTTTAACGGTTGTGCTCGGGGTGGCCGGTTTGATTGCTGGCAATGCGCCCGCACCGGCTCAGGCGGTCTATCCGGAAAAGTCGTTGCAATTGATCGTCCCCTTCCCGCCGGGCGGCGCCTCGGACGTGGTCGCGCGCATCATCGGCGGCGAGCTGGAGACGCGGCTCGGCAAGCCCGTGATCATCATGAACCGTCCCGGCGGCGGCACCACGATCGCGGCGAAGGAAGTCGCGCGCTCGGCGCCTGATGGATATACCCTGTTCTTCAGCTCGAACTCGAGCTTCACGCTGCCGGCCGCCGTGAAGGAAAGCGTGCCTTACGACGCGGCCAAGGATTTCGAGCCGCTCGGCCAGGTCGGCAAGATCACGCTGGTGCTGGTCACCTACAAGGACAACCCGATCAAGGACGTGGCTGCGCTGGTTACCGAAGCGAAGGCCAATCCCGACAAGCTGTCGCTGGCATCGTTCGGCGTCGCGACCGTGTCACATTTTGCCGGCGAGCTGTTCAAATCGGCCGCCGGAATCAAGATGGTCCACCTGCCCTACAAGGGCAGCGCGCCGGCGATGAACGACCTGATCGGAAAACACATCCAGTATCACGTCGACACTGTCATCGCGGTCAAGCCACAGATCGACGCCGGCACGGTCAAGGTGCTCGCCGTGTTCTCGGCCAAACGCACGCCGTTCCTGCCCGACGTACCAACGCTCGCCGAGCTCGGCTATGGCAATATCGACTTCGCGTCATGGGGCGCCGTCGTCACTCCCAAGGGCCTGCCGCCGGCCGTTCACGACAAGCTGTCGGCAGCCCTGGAGGAGACGATCAACAGCCCGTCCGTGACCGAGCGCTTCACCAAGGTCGGCTTCGAGCCGGGCTTCACGCGCTACAGCGATTGGGCGGCAGCCATCGGCAAGGAGACCGCCGAAATGAAGGACATCGCGCAAAAGGCGGGGATCAAGGAGGAATAGTCCTGCGGATCCGCACAATTCCGGGAACAAAAAACGGCGCCCGAGGGCGCCGTTTTCAGTACATATCTGCAGAAACAGCTTACGCCGCCTCGGCTGCCTTCTCCTGCACCGGACCGGAATCCTGGCCCTTGGCGTCGACGTCGCGATCGACGAACTCGATCACGGCCATCGCGGCGTTGTCGCCGTAGCGGAAGCCGGCCTTGATGATGCGGGTGTAGCCGCCCTGGCGGTCCTTGTAGCGGGTCGCGAGCGTATCGAAGAGCTTCCTGACCATGTCGACGTCGCGCAGCTCCGCGATCGCCTGGCGGCGCAGCGACAGGCCGCCCTTCTTGCCGAGGGTGACGAGCTTCTCGACGATCGGGCGGAGCTCCTTGGCCTTGGGCAGCGTGGTGACGATCTGCTCGTGCTTGATCAGCGCGGCCGCCATGTTGGCGAACATCGCGCGGCGGTGCTCGGCCGTGCGGTTGAGCTTCCGATGAACCTTGCCGTGACGCATGTGTGTAGTCCTTACGTTAAAACTGCCGCGACGGTTCGTCGGACATGTTGCTCAGGTGGGCTGCCTGCGTTCGCCCGCGAAAGCGCGACGCGCTTTCGCTTTCTTGGTTGAGCATGATCCCTATCGGAAAACCGCTTCGCACTTTTCCGGGACTATGCTCTCAGTCATTCCGGGGCGGCTCGCAGAGCCGAACCCGGAATCTCGAGTTCCGGGTTCGATGCTCCGCATCGCCCCGGAACGACGAATGCTCAGTAGTGATCCTCGAAGCGCTTGGCGAGCTCGTCGATGTTCTCCGGCGGCCAGCCCGGCACTTCCATGCCGAGATGCAGACCCATCTGGGCCAGCACTTCCTTGATCTCGTTCAGCGACTTGCGGCCGAAGTTCGGGGTGCGGAGCATTTCCGCCTCGCTCTTCTGCACGAGGTCGCCGATGTAGACGATGTTGTCGTTCTTCAGGCAGTTGGCCGAACGCACCGACAGCTCGAGCTCGTCCACCTTCTTGAGGAAGGCCGGGTTGAAGGCGAGGTCCGGGATGATCTCCTGGGCGACTTCCTTGCGCGGCTCTTCGAAGTTGACGAACACGTTGAGCTGGTCCTGCAGGATGCGCGCGGCGTAGGCCACGGAATCATCCGGCGTGATCGCGCCGTTGGTCTCGATCGTCATCGTCAGCTTGTCGTAGTCGAGGATCTGGCCCTCGCGGGTGTTCTCGACCTTGTAGGAGACCTTGCGGACCGGCGAGTACAGGCTGTCGACCGGGATCAGGCCGATCGGCGCGTCCTCGGGACGGTTGCGCTCGGCGGGCACGTAGCCCTTGCCGGTCGAGACCGTGAACTCCATGCGGATCTCGGCGCCCTCGTCGAGGGTGCAGATCTGCAGATCGGGGTTAAGCACGACCACATCGCCGACGGTCTGGATATCGCCGGCGGTGACGACGCCCGGGCCCTGCTTCTTCACGACCATACGCTTGGGGCCTTCGCCCTGCATCTTGATCGAGATGTCCTTGATGTTGAGCACGATGTCGGTGACGTCCTCACGGACGCCCGCGATCGAGGAGAACTCGTGCAGCACGCCGTCGATGTGCACCGACTGCACCGCCGCGCCCTGGAGCGAGGAGAGCAGGATGCGGCGCAGCGCGTTGCCGAGGGTTTGGCCGAAACCACGCTCGAGCGGCTCGGCGACGATGGTCGCGAAACGCGAGGGATCGCTGCCGGGCGTGACCTGGAGCTTGTTCGGCCGAATCAGTTCTTGCCAATTTTTCTGGATCGTCACTGTTTCACCCATACAGGCCAGTCAATTTGATCGTTCAAATACTGGCGTTGGAGAAAGGCCGCGGGTCACTCCCGCGGCTTCTTAGTAAAGTCATTGCGGGCGCCGATGGGCCCGCAACTTGGTATCAAACGCGCCGGCGCTTACGGGGACGGCAACCGTTGTGCGGGATCGTGGTCACGTCGCGGATCGAGGTGACGGTGAAGCCTGCGGCCTGGAGCGCGCGGAGCGCTGACTCGCGGCCCGAACCGGGGCCGGCGACTTCGACTTCCAGCGTGCGCATGCCGTGCTCCTGCGCCTTCTTGGAGACGTCCTCGGCGGCGACCTGCGCGGCGTACGGCGTCGACTTGCGCGAGCCCTTGAAACCCATCGTACCGGCCGACGACCAGGCAATCGTGTTGCCCTGCGCGTCGGTGATGGTGATGGTCGTGTTGTTGAACGACGAGTTCACATGCGCGACGCCGGAGGCGATGTTCTTGCGCTCACGACGACGAACGCGGGTGGCTTCCTTGCCCATTGAGTCCCTTTCCTGAAGATCTCAAACGCCGCCGTAATGCCAGCGGCTACACCTGTGGAACGAAAAGCGCGTGGCGAACGGGTCATCCCCTTCCGCCACACGCCGCGACTGGATTCGAAAACTTACTTCTTCTTGCCGGCGATGGCCTTGGCCGGGCCCTTGCGCGTACGCGCATTGGTGTGGGTGCGCTGACCGCGCACCGGCAGACCGCGACGATGACGCAGGCCGCGATAGCAGCCGAGGTCCATCAGACGCTTGATGTTGATGCCGACCTCACGACGCAGGTCGCCCTCGACGAGATAGTCACGGTCGATGACTTCGCGGATCTGGAGCACTTCGGCGTCGCTGAGCTGATTGACGCGACGATCCTCGGGGATCTTCACCTTCTCCATGATGTCACCGGCGATCTTCGGGCCGATGCCATGGATGTACTGGAGCGCGATCAGCACGCGCTTGTTGGTGGGAATGTTCACGCCGGCAATACGGGCCACGGCCTTCTCTCCTGTTGCCGACCCCTCGTCAGGAATCGGGCTTTAAGTGCTTGCTCTCTCGGGCAGGTGTTCACAAACGCGAACACGACGCCCACCCCCGGTCTTCCTGGGGCCCGGCATCGTCTGAAACTATCCGACTTGGATGCGGGGCTTATTAGGGGATTCCGGGGGCTTTCGTCAACCGCTGCTAGCGCTTGGCTCGCTTTTTCGTGACCTTTTTTGCAGCCTTTTTGGCCCCTTTTTTGACGGCCTTCTTGGCCGTCCTTTGGGCTGCCATTTTGACCGTTTTCGTGGTCGCCTTCTTGGCCTTCCCGGCCTTTTTGACCGACTTTTTGACGGTTTTAGCCGCTCTGGTGGCCTTTTTGCCTGCCTTCGGCGACTTTTTGGCCGATTTCTTCGCCGTCTTGGTCTTTTTGGCCGGTCCCGACTTGGCTGCGCTTCGGGCATGCGTCTTGGGCTCGACCGCGCCCAGCGCCAGGAGCTGGCGGTGGATGGCGCGGGTGACCTCGTCGATGGCCATCATGCCGTCGATGGTCGAGAGCTTCCGACGCTCGGAATAGTAGTGAATCAGTGGTTCCGTCTGGCTGCGGTAGCTGGCAAGCCGTTTGGTCAGGACCTCCGGGGTGTCGTCGAGCCGGACCTCCTCGCCGCGCTCCCGCATCTGGGCAACGCGAGTTTCGACGCGGCTCAGCAGCGCGCTCTCATTGACACGGAGCTCGATCACGGCGTCGAGCTTGAGATGCTTGCGCTTGAGCAGCTCGTCCAGCGCCTCGGCCTGCGGCACGGTGCGCGGGAAACCATCGAGGATGAAACCGTTCTTGGCGTCTGGCTGGTCGATGCGGTCGGAGATGATTCCCACCACGACATCGTCGGGCACGAGGCCACCGCTGGCCATGATCTCCTTGGCTTTCAGCCCGACAGGCGTCCCGGCCGCAACCGCGGCACGCAGCATCTCGCCGGTCGAGAGCTGGATGATGCCATAGCGCCGCACCAAGAGCTGCGCCTGGGTCCCCTTGCCCGACCCCGGCGGTCCCAGAAGTATAATTCTCATCGGCGTACGCCCCCCCGGATTGGTGAGCGATACGTCGCGCACCTGCGTTTGAAGATCAAGGACAGTGCAAACCACAATCGGCTGCGCACCGCTACCCATATCATAGGGGAGCGAACGCCCGGACGCCAAGAAGGCCTTGGAAACCAGTGATTGCGTCGCAGTAGGAGCTGCTCTGCCGATGCAACCGGGTGGCTCGCTGGTCGCATCCGGTCGCACCGTGCGCTCTTCGCGCGGCGAATCGGCGGCGCAGTAGCGCCGCCTTCAGGCGAGGCCGCGGTTAGCGGCGGCGACCGCGCAGCTTGGACTTGCGGATCAGGCCTTCGTACTGATGGGCCAGCAGATAGCCCTGCACCTGCGCCACCGTATCCATGGTGACACTGACCACGATCAGCAGCGAGGTGCCGCCGAAGTAGAACGGCACCGAGGCGTAGGAGATCAGGATCTCCGGGATCAAGCAGACGATGACGAGATAGATCGCGCCGAGCACGGTGATGCGCGACAGCACGTAATCGATATATTCGGCGGTGCGCTCGCCGGGACGGATGCCCGGAATGAAGCCGCCATGTTTCTTCAGATTGTCCGCGGTCTCGGTCGGGTTGAACACGATCGCGGTGTAGAAGAAGGCGAAGAACACGATCAGCGCGAGATACAGGATCAGGAACAGCGGACGGCCATGGCCGAGCTGGGTGGTGATCCACTGGAACCATTCCGGCCCGCTGCCCGCGTTGAAATTCGCAACCGTGGTCGGCAGCAAGAGCAGCGAGGATGCGAAGATCGGGGGGATCACGCCCGAGGTGTTGAGCTTGAGAGGCAGATGCGAGGACTGGCCCTCGAACATCTTGTTACCGACCTGGCGCTTCGGATACTGGATCAGGAGCCGGCGCTGGGCGCGCTCCATGAACACGATGAAGCCGATCACGGCGACAGCCATGACGATGACGACCAGGATCAGCCCGGTCGACATCGCGCCCTGACGGCCGAGCTCGAGCATGTTGGCGAGCGCCGCGGGCAGCTCGGCGACGATGCCGGCGAGAATGATCAGCGAAATGCCATTGCCGATGCCGCGCGAGGTGATCTGCTCGCCCAGCCACATCAGGAACATGGTGCCGCCGGTCAGGGTAATCGCCGTGGACAGGCGGAAGAACATGCCGGGGTCGCTGACCACGTTGCCGGCGCCTTCGAGACCCACCGCGATGCCATAGGACTGGAACGCAGCCAGGATGACGGTCAGGTAGCGGGTGTACTGGTTGAGCGTCTTGCGGCCGGCCTCGCCTTCCTTCTTCAGCGCCTCGAGCTGCGGCGAGACGGTGGTCAGGAGCTGGATGATGATCGAGGCCGAGATGTACGGCATGATGTTCAGCGCGAAGATCGCCATGCGGTGGATGCCGCCGCCGGCGAACATGTTGAACATGCCGAGGATGCCGCCCGCCTGGGAGCGGAACACCTGCTCCCAGATGTTGGGATCGATGCCCGGCAGCGGGATGTAGGTCCCGAGCCGATAAACGAGCAGCGCACCCAGGGTGAACCAGATGCGCTTCTTCAGTTCGTCGGCCTTGGCAAACGCGCCGAAATTGAGATTGGCTGCCAGTTGTTCCGCTGCAGAGACCATCTTGGACTTTCTCCCGCCGCCTGTTGCGCCGTCATGCCCGCGGCCGGGCTAGTTTAGCGGACGCCGGACATTATCTGGGGCTCGGCTTCGATAAGTCCACGTCCCGCATGCGTAAAGGCCCGCGCGCCGCGGGCCGATGACGCAGTTGTTACGCCGCCTCGCCTTCTTCCTTGGGCTGGGCGAGGATCTTCACCGAGCCGCCGGCCTTCTCGACCGCCGCGATAGCGGTCTTGCTCGCGCCGTGCACCTCGATGTTGAGCTTGGACTTGAGCTCGCCGCGGCCGAGCAGCCGCAGGCCGCCCTTGGCGCGACGCAGCACGCCACCCTTCACCAGGGCTTCGACGTTGACGACGCTGCCGGCGTCGATCTTCTTGGCATCGACCGCTTCCTGGAGCCGGTCGAGATTGATCTCGGCGAACTCGACGCGGAAGATGTTGTTGAAGCCGCGCTTGGGCAGACGGCGATGCATCGGCATCTGGCCGCCTTCGAAACCCTTGATGCGCACGCCCGAACGCGCGGTCTGGCCCTTGCCGCCGCGGCCGGACTGCTTGCCCTTGCCGGAACCGATGCCGCGGCCGACGCGCATACGCTTTTTGCGCGAGCCGGCGTTGTCGGCGATATCGCTGAGCTTCATCGCCCTTCTCCTTGTGTCTTGCGCACGATCTTCACCGAAAACCGCTTCCCGCTTTCCGGGATCGTGCGCCTTTGCTTACTTCTCGTCGACGATGCGGACGAGATGGTGAACCTTCTCGATCATGCCGCGGACCGCCGGAGTGTCCGGCAATTCGCTGGTACGGCCGATCTTGTTGAGCTTGAGCCCGATCAGCGTCGAGCGCTGCGAGTGATGGCGGCGAATCGCGCTGCCGATCTGCTCGACCTTGATCGTCTTTGCGGCCTTGGCCATGTGGATCTACTCCGAAAAGCTTCCGTTAGTCGGCAGCCGCCTCGGCGTCGCCGCCGATACGACGGGACTGGAGGGTGGACACCTTGATGTTGCGGCGGGCTGCGACCGAACGCGGCGAATCCTGATGCTTCAGCGCGTCGAAGGTCGCGCGCACCATGTTGTACGGGTTCGACGAGCCGATCGACTTCGCCACCACGTCCTGGACGCCGAGCGTCTCGAACACGGCGCGCATCGGGCCACCGGCGATGATGCCGGTACCGGCCGGAGCTGCACGCAGGTAGACACGGCCCGCGCCATGACGACCGGCAATGTCGTGATGGAGCGTGCGGCCCTCGCGCAGCGACACGCGCGTCAGGTTGCGCTTGGCGGACTCGGTCGCCTTGCGGATCGCCTCAGGCACTTCGCGCGCCTTGCCGTGACCGAAGCCGGCGCGGCCCTTCTGGTCGCCGATCACGACCAGCGCTGCGAAACCGAAGCGCTTGCCGCCCTTGACGACCTTGGCCACGCGGTTGATGTGGACGAGCTTGTCGACGAACTCGCTGTCGCGCTCCTCGCGCTCCCTGCGTTCACGTCCGCCGCCGCGTTGATCGCGTCCACCACGTTGTTCGCGTTCAGCTGCCATGGTTTTTCCAATCCTTCAGAGGCTTACGCCCCAATCCTCAAATTCTGTTAGAAGCTCAGCCCACTCTCACGCGCCGCGTCGGCCAGAGCCTTGACGCGCCCGTGATAGAGATAGCCGCCGCGATCGAACACGACTTCCTTGACGCCCTTCTCGACCGCGCGCTCGGCCAGCAACTTGCCGACTGCTTTCGCTGCATCGATGTCCGCACCGGTCTTGCCGCCGTCGCGCATCGACTTCTCGAGCGACGAGGCAGAGGCCAGCGTCTCGCCCCTCAGGTCGTCGATGACCTGGGCGTAGATGTGCTTGGACGAGCGGAACACCGACAGACGCGGACGGCCGCCGGCGGAACGGCGCAGCTTCAGCCGCACACTCCGCTTGCGCCGGGCATTCGTAACCTTGGCTTTCGACATGACCGGCTCCGTTACTTCTTCTTGCCTTCCTTGCGGAAGATGAATTCGCCCACGTACTTCACGCCCTTGCCCTTGTAGGGCTCCGGCGGACGGTAGGCGCGGATCTCGGCGGCGACCTGACCGACGCGCTGGACGTCGCTGCCCGCCACCGTGATCTCGGTCGGCTTCGGCACGGTGATCGTGATCCCCTCGGGGATCGGATAGATCACGTCATGGCTGTAGCCGAGCGCGAGCTGGAGGTTCTTGCCCTGCATCGCGGCACGATAGCCGACGCCGGTGATCTCGAGCTTCTTCTCGAAACCCTTGGTGACGCCTTCGACCAGATTCGCGACCTGGGCGCGAGCGGTGCCGTACAGCGCCCGCGCGCGGTTGGTCTCGGCCCGCGGCTTGACGTTGATCTGGCCGTTCTCGAGCTTCACCTCGACGTCGTCGTGGACGATGAACTGAAGCTGGCCCTTCGGCCCCTTCATCTTGACGGTCTGGCCGTCGACGGTCGCGGTAACGCCCGACGGCACCGTCACAGGCTTCTTGCCAACACGTGACATGGATCGAAAATCCTTCTCAGAACACCGTGAAGAGGACTTCACCGCCCACATTCGCGTCGCGCGCGCTGTGGTCGGCCATGATCCCCTTCGGCGTCGACAACACCGAAATGCCGAGTCCATTGTTCACCCGCGGCAGGTTCTTCACCGAGGCGTAGACGCGGCGCCCGGGCTTGGAAACGCGTTCAATCTCGCGGATGACGGGCTCGCCGTCGAAATACTTCAGCTCGATCTCGATCTCGCTGCGGCCCGAGGAATGCTCGAGCGTGGCGTAGCCGCGGATGTAGCCCTCGGCCTTCAGAACCTCGAGCACGTTCTCGCGCATCTTCGAGCCAGGCGTGGAGACCTTGGTCTTCGAACGCAACTGCGCATTGCGGATACGGGTGATCAGATCGCTGATTGGATCGTGCGTAGACATCTAAACGACCCTCCTTACCAGCTGGACTTCACGAGGCCCGGGACCATGCCCTTGGAGCCAAGGTCGCGCAGCGCGATACGGGACAGCTTGTTCTTGCGGTAGTTCGAGCGCGGACGGCCCGACAATTCGCAACGCATGCGGATGCGGGTCGCCGACGAATTGCGCGGCATTTCCGCCAGCTTCAGGGTCGCGGCGAACCGCTCCTCCATCGGCAGCGTCTTGTCGGCGATGATCGCCTTCAACCGCTCGCGCTTGGCGGCGGCGTTCTTCACCATCCGCTTGCGCCGGTTGTTCTTCTCGACTGAACTCTTCTTTGCCATGCTTGGCTCCTGGGTATCCGCGTTTGAGAGGCTCTAGGTCAGCGTCTCACTGCCGGAACGGGAAATTGAAAGCGGTCAACAAGGCCCTCGCCTCTTCGTCGGTCTTGGCCGTGGTGCAGACGGTGATGTCCATACCGCGAGCTTCCGCGACCTTGTCGAAGTCGATCTCGGGGAAAATGATGTGCTCCTTGATGCCGAGCGAATAGTTGCCACGGCCGTCGAAGCTCTTCGGGTTCAGACCGCGGAAGTCGCGGACGCGTGGCAGCGCGACATTCACCAGGCGATCGATGAACTCGTACATGCGGGCCTTGCGCAGCGTGACCTTGCAGCCGATCGGCTGGTTCTCACGCAGCTTGAAGGTCGCGATCGCGATGCGCGAATAGGTCACGATCGCCTTCTGGCCGGCGATCTGGGTCAATTCGGCAGCGGCGGTCTCGGCCTTCTTGCGGTCGTTGACCGAATCGCCGACGCCCATGTTCAGCACGACCTTGTCCAGCCGCGGAACCTGCATGACGTTCTGGTAACCGAACTTCTCGGTCAGAGCCGTACGGATCTTCGCGTCATATTCCGCGCGCAGGCGCGGTGTGTAAGCGGCCTCAGCCATCGATCTCAGCTCCCGAGCTCTTGGCGATGCGAACCTTCTTGCCGTCCGCCAGAATCTTGAATCCGATGCGGGTCGGCTTTCCGTCCTTGCCGACATACGCGATGTTGGACAGGTGGATCGGCGCCTCTTTCGAGATGATGCCGCCCTCCTGGGCCTGCGTCTGCTTCTGGTGACGCTTGACCATGTTGATGCCGCGCACCAGCGCGGTGCCGGCGTCGGGACGAACCTCGAACACTTCGCCGGTGCGGCCCTTGTCGCGGCCGGTCAGCACGACGACCTTGTCGCCCTTGCGGATCTTCGCAGCCATCACAGCACCTCCGGCGCGAGCGAGATGATCTTCATGTGGTTCTTGGCGCGCAGCTCGCGCGGCACGGGCCCGAAGATACGGGTGCCGACCGGCTCGGACTGGTTGTTGATCAGGACGGCGGCGTTGCGGTCGAAGCGGATGACCGAACCGTCGGCGCGGCGGATGTCCTTGCGGACGCGCACCACGACGGCCTTCATCACGTCGCCCTTCTTCACCTTGCCACGCGGGATAGCTTCCTTGATCGAAACGACGATGATGTCGCCGATCGTTGCGTAGCGGCGCTTGGAGCCCCCAAGCACCTTGATACACATGACACGGCGTGCGCCAGAATTGTCGGCCACGTCGAGGTTGGTCTGCATCTGAATCATTGATGCACCTCGTCCTCTTTCTCTTTGCGCCAGCCCAGCCGGCGCTCAACATTTCCCTGAAGTCAGTCGGCTAGAGCCAACAGATCAGGCGCTTTTCTTGTGTTCGCCCCGGATCACGACCCAGCGCTTCAACTTCGAAATCGGCTTCGTTTCCTCGATCCACACCATGTCGCCCGGCTTGAACTGGTTGCTCTCGTCGTGCGCGTGGTAGTTCTTCGAACGGCGGATCGTCTTCTTGTAGATCGGGTGCGTGAAGCGGCGATCGACGCGCACCACGATGGTCTTGGCTTGCTTGTCGCTGACGACCACGCCCTGCAAAGTACGTTTCGGCATCTTCGTAAGCCTCTTACTTCTTCTTCGCGCGCGTCTGCGCGGCGACGGTCTTGATCCGGGCGATGTCACGGCGAGCCTCGCGCAGGCGCGAGGTGTTCTCGAGCTGCCCGGTGGCGCGCTGGAAGCGCAGGTTGAAGCGCTCCTTCTTCAGGTTCAGGATGGCATCATCCTGCTGATCGGGGCTCATCGCACGGATGTCTTCGATCTTCATCTGGGCCATGGCCATTACTCCGCAATGCGCTCGACGAAGCGCGTCTTGATCGGCAGCTTGGCGGCCGCCAGGGTCAGCGCTTCACGCGCCGTCTGGGTGTTGACGCCGTCGATCTCGAACAGCACCCGGCCCGGCTTGACGCGCGCGACCCACAATTCCGGCGAACCCTTACCGGAGCCCATGCGGACTTCGGCCGGCTTCTTGGACACCGGAACGTCGGGGAACACGCGGATCCAGACGCGGCCGGCGCGCTTCATGTGACGGGTCAGCGCGCGACGGGCGGCTTCGATCTGACGCGCGGTGACGCGCTCAGGCTCGGTCGCCTTCAGGCCGAACTGGCCGAACGCCAACGTCGCGCCCGAAGACGCAACGCCGTGGATGCGGCCCTTATGCGCCTTCCGGAACTTCGTTTTCTTAGGTTGCATCATGGCTTTAAGCCCTCAAATTCTCAGGTCAGCTCAGGCTGCAGCCGCGTCGCGGCGCTGCCGGCCGCCACCACCGCTACCAGTGCCCTCGCCTTCGGCCATTCTCTTGTCCTGGGCCATCGGATCGTGCTCGAGGATCTCGCCCTTGAAGATCCAGACCTTGACGCCGCAGGTGCCGAAGGTCGTGAACGCGGTCGCAACGCCGTAGTCGATGTCGGCGCGCAGCGTGTGCAGCGGCACGCGACCTTCGCGGTACCACTCCATGCGCGCGATTTCCGCACCGCCGAGACGTCCCGAGCAGTTGATGCGGATGCCCTCCGCGCCGAGGCGCATCGCCGACTGCACGGCGCGCTTCATGGCACGGCGGAACGCCACGCGGCGCTCGAGCTGCTGCGCGATCGACTCCGCCACCAGCGTCGCATCGAGCTCCGGCTTGCGGATCTCGACGATGTTGATGACGACGTCGGACGAGGTGATGTCCGCGACCTTCTTGCGCAGCTTGTCGATGTCCGCACCCTTCTTGCCGATCACCACACCCGGACGGGCCGAGTGGATGGTGACGCGGCACTTCTTGTGCGGACGCTCGATCACGATGCGGGCAACGGCAGCCTGCTTGAGCTCCTTGTGCAGGATCTCACGGATCTTGACGTCCTCGTGCAACAGCTTGCCGTATTCCTGCTTGCCGGCGAACCAGCGGGAATCCCAGGTCCGGTTGATGCCGAGACGCAGACCGATCGGATTGATCTTTTGACCCATCGTGTTCTCCTGCGCCCTTAAGCGGCGGCTTCAGCTTCGACCTGACGAACGATGATCGTCAGCTGCGAAAATGGTTTGTAGACACGGCCCGAGCGGCCGCGGCCACGAGCGGCAAAGCGCTTCATCACGAGGCCGTTGCCGACGAAGGCCTGCGCAACGACGAGATCGTCGACGTCGAGGTCGTGGTTGTTCTCGGCGTTGGCGATAGCCGATTCCAGGCACTTCTTCACGTCGACCGCGATCCGCTTGCGCGAAAACTGCAGGTCGGCGAGCGCAGCAGACGCCTTCCGGCCGCGAATGAGCTGGGCGACCAGGTTGAGCTTCTGCGGGCTCACCCGCAGCATCCGGGCGACCGCCTTGGCCTCGTTGTCGGCGAGGCTCCGTTCGCGCTTAGGTTTGCTCATCGTTTAATCCTCAAGCCTTCTTGGCTTTCTTGTCGCCGG
This sequence comes from Bradyrhizobium vignae, assembly GCF_900324035.1. Classification (NCBI taxonomy): domain Bacteria; kingdom Pseudomonadati; phylum Pseudomonadota; class Alphaproteobacteria; order Hyphomicrobiales; family Nitrobacteraceae; genus Bradyrhizobium; species Bradyrhizobium vignae. The sequence continues at coordinate 3,425,451 of NZ_LS398110.1, read as the reverse complement.
AGTGGCCATGGAAGGTCCGGGTCGGCGAGAACTCGCCGAACTTGTGACCGACCATTTCCTCGTTGACGGCCACCGGCACGTGCTTCTGACCGTTGTAGACGCCGAAGGTCAGGCCGACGAACTGCGGCAGGATCGTCGAGCGACGGCTCCAGATCTTGATGACGTCGTGACGGCCGGACGCACGGGCGGCATCTGCCTTCTTGAGCAGAGAACCCTCGACGAACGGGCCTTTCCAGACTGAACGAACCATGTCCGGCGTTCCTTACTTCTTCCGCTTGTGGCGGCTTAGGAGAATGAATTTGTTGGTCGACTTGTTGGTACGGGTCTTCTTGCCCTTGGTCGGCTTGCCCCACGGAGTGACCGGGTGACGACCGCCCGAGGTGCGACCTTCACCACCGCCGTGCGGATGGTCGATCGGGTTCATCGCGACACCGCGGTTGTGCGGCCTGCGGCCCATCCAACGCTTGCGACCGGCCTTGCCGATCGAGGTGTTCATGTGATCCGGGTTCGACACCGCGCCGATCGTGCCGCGGCAACGGCCGTGCACCAGGCGCTGCTCGCCCGAGTTCAGGCGGATGATCACGTAATCCTGGTCGCGACCGACGAGCTGGGCGTAGGTGCCGGCGGAACGGGCGAGCTGGCCGCCCTTCCCGATCTTGACCTCGATGTTGTGGATGATCGTGCCGACCGGCATGTTGCCGAGCGGCATGACGTTGCCCGGCTTCACGTCGACATAGTTGCCGGCAATGATGGTGTCACCCACGGCCAGGCGCTGCGGCGCCAGGATGTAGGCCTGCTCGCCGTCCTGATACTTGATCAGCGCAATGAAGCCGGTGCGGTTCGGATCATACTCCAGCCGCTCGACGGTCGCGGGGACGTCGACCTTCTCGCGCTTGAAGTCGACGGTGCGCAGCGTCTGCTTGTGACCACCGCCGCGGAAACGCACGGTGATGCGACCAGTGTTGTTGCGGCCGCCCGAGGACTTCTTGCCCTCGGTGAGCGCCTTGAGCGGCTTGCCCTTGTAGAGGGCCGAACGATCGACCATGACCAGCTGGCGCTGGCCTGGCGTCGTGGGATTGAATGTCTTCAGTGCCATCGTCGTACGACCTTACAGACCGGTGGTGACGTCGATCCGGTGACCCTCTTCGAGAGTCACGATCGCGCGTTTGCTGTTCGACTGCGAGCCGATGGTGCCGCGGAAGGCCTTGACCTTGCCCTTGCGGACCAGCGTGTTGACGCTCTTGACCTTGACGTCGAACAGCTTCTCGATCGCTTCCTTGATCTGCGGCTTGGTCGCCTTGGCGGCCACCTTGAAAAGCACCTTGTTGTGCTCCGAAGCGATCGTCGCCTTTTCGGTCACGACCGGCGACAGGATCACGTCGTAGTGGCGAGGCTCGATGTTCTTGCTCATTTGAAGCGCGCCTCCAGCGCATCGATGGCGGCCTTGGTCAGAACGAGTTTCTGACGGCGCAGGATGTCATAGACGTTGATGCCCTGGATCGGCAGCACGTCCATGTTCGGGATATTGCGAGCCGCGGCGGCGAAACCGTTGTTGAGCTCGGCGCCGTCGATGATCAGCGCATTGGTGAGCCCGAGGCCCGAGAAGTGGCCGAGCAACGCCTTGGTCTTGGCGGTCTCGAGCGCGGCCTTCTCGATCACGACGAGATCGCCGTCCTTGGCCTTGGCCGAGAGCGCATGCTTGAGCGCCAGGGCGCGGACCTTCTTCGGCAGGTCGGTGGCGTGCGAACGCACCACCGGACCGAAGGCACGGCCGCCGCCGCGGAACTGCGGCACGCGGGCCGAGCCGTGACGAGCACCGCCGGTGCCCTTCTGCTTGTACATCTTCTTGCCGGTGCGCCAGATCTCGGCGCGGCCCTTGGCCTTGTGCGTGCCGGCCTGGCGCTTGTTGAGCTGCCACTGCACGCAGCGCGCGATGATGTCCTCGCGCGGCTCGAGGCCGAAAATGGCGTCGGAGAGCTGGACCGAGCCGGCTTCCTTACCTTCGAGGGTGGTGACCTTCAATTCCATCTCACGCCTCCTGCGTAGCCGGAGCGGCTTCCGCGTCGCCAGCAACCTTGAACTTGCCGGGCTTCGGAGCTTCCTTCGGCAGCGGCTTCTTGACGGCATCGCGCACGCGGATCCAACCGCCCTTGGAGCCCGGAACGGCGCCTTCGACGAGGATCAGGCCCCGCTCGACATCGGTCTGGACGACGCGAAGGTTGAGCGTGGTGATGCGATCGACACCCATGTGGCCGGGCATCTTCTTGTTCTTCCAGGTCTTGCCGGGGTCCTGACGGCCACCGGTCGAACCGATCGAGCGGTGCGAGATCGACACACCGTGCGTGGCGCGCAGACCGCCGAAGTTCCAGCGCTTCATGCCGCCGGCGAAGCCCTTACCGACCGAGGTGCCCGTGACGTCGACGAACTGGCCGACGACGAAGTGGTCGGCCTGGATCTCGGCGCCGACCGGGATCATGGCATCCGCAGAGACGCGGAATTCCTCGACCCGGCGCTTCGGCTCGACCTTGGCGACCGCGAACTGGCCGCGCTCGGCCTTGGGCATGTAAACGGTCTTGCGGCTGCCCGAACCGAGCTGGAGCGCGACGTAACCGTTCTTCTCTTCGGTGCGGTGGCCTACGACCTGGCAATTGCCGAGCTTCAGCACGGTCACGGGGATATGTTCGCCAGCCTCCGTGAAGACCCGCGTCATCCCGACCTTTTGTGCGATCACTCCGGAGCGCATCGGCTTGCTTCCTGTTCTCTTTGTCCGCTTTTGGCGAACGGGATCCAAAATCTTAGAGCTTGATCTCGACGTCGACACCGGCGGCCAAGTCGAGCTTCATCAAAGCATCGACGGTCTGCGGGGTCGGATCGACGATGTCGAGCAGGCGCTTGTGAGTGCGCATCTCGAACTGTTCGCGGCTCTTCTTGTCGACGTGGGGCGAACGGTTGACGGTGAACTTCTCGATGCGGGTGGGCAGCGGAATCGGTCCGCGGACCTGCGCGCCGGTGCGCTTCGCCGTGTTCACGATCTCACGGGTCGACGTATCGAGGATACGATGGTCGAACGCCTTGAGACGGATACGAATATTTTGGCCGTTCATTGCCGTGGTCTCTCTTCAGTGGGTGGCGAATAGCGAATAGCGAATGTCACCATTCGCTACTCGCCGTCCCTTTTCTCGTAATTACTCGATGATCGAGGCGACGACGCCGGCGCCGACGGTGCGGCCGCCTTCGCGGATCGCGAAGCGGAGCTTCTCTTCCATCGCGATCGGCACGATCAGGTGCACTTCCATCGCGATGTTGTCGCCCGGCATCACCATCTCGGTGCCTTCCGGCAGGTGCACGACACCGGTCACGTCGGTGGTGCGGAAGTAGAACTGCGGACGGTAGTTGGTGAAGAACGGGGTGTGGCGACCGCCCTCTTCCTTGGTGAGGATGTAGGCCTCAGCCTTGAACTTGGTGTGCGGCTTGACCGAACCCGGCTTGGCCAGAACCTGGCCGCGCTCGACGTCCTCGCGCTTGGTGCCGCGGAGCAGCGCGCCGATGTTGTCGCCGGCCTGGCCCTGATCGAGCAGCTTGCGGAACATTTCGACGCCGGTGACGGTGGTCTTCTGGGTCGCACGCAGACCGACGATCTCGATTTCCTCGCCGACCTTGACGACGCCGCGCTCGACACGGCCGGTCACGACGGTGCCGCGGCCCGAGATCGAGAACACGTCTTCAACCGGCATCAGGAACGGCTGGTCGATCGGACGCTCCGGCTGCGGAATGTACTCGTCGACGTTGCGCATCAGCTCGAGGATGGCGTCGTGGCCGAGCTTCTTGTCGGAGTCTTCGAGAGCGGCAAGCGCCGAACCCTTGATGATCGGGATCTTGTCGCCGGGGAATTCGTACTTGGAGAGCAGCTCGCGGACTTCGAGCTCGACGAGCTCGAGCAGCTCCGGGTCGTCGACCATGTCGCACTTGTTGAGGAACACGACGAGCGCGGGCACGCCGACCTGGCGGGCGAGCAGGATGTGCTCGCGGGTCTGCGGCATCGGGCCGTCAGCGGCCGACACGACCAGGATCGCACCGTCCATCTGGGCGGCGCCGGTGATCATGTTCTTGACGTAGTCGGCGTGGCCGGGGCAGTCGACGTGGGCGTAGTGGCGGTTCGTGGTCTCGTACTCGACGTGCGCGGTCGAGATGGTGATGCCGCGCGCCTTCTCTTCCGGCGCCTTGTCGATCTGATCGTACGCGGTGAACGTCGCACCGCCGGTCTCGGCGAGGATCTTGGTGATCGCCGCGGTCAGCGACGTCTTGCCATGGTCGACGTGACCGATGGTGCCGATGTTGCAGTGCGGCTTGGTACGTTCAAACTTTGCTTTGGCCATTTGACTCTCCGTTCAATCGTCGGCTTGAGACCGACGATAATCAGGCAAACTTCTTCTGGACTTCTGCCGACACGTTGGCCGGCGCTTCTGCGTAGTGGTCGAACTGCATGGTGAAGGTCGCGCGACCCTGGCTCATGGAGCGCAGGTTGTTCACGTAACCGAACATGTTCATGAGCGGCACCATCGCATTGATGACGTTGGCGTTGCCGCGCATGTCCTGCCCCTGGATCTGACCGCGCCGGGAATTCAGGTCGCCGATGACCGAGCCGGTGTAGTCTTCCGGGGTCACAACTTCGACCTTCATGATCGGCTCGAGCAGGACGGACTTGCCCATCTGCAGCGCTTCGCGGAAGCAGGCACGCGAAGCGATTTCGAAGGCGAGCGCCGACGAGTCGACGTCGTGATACTTGCCGTCGACGAGCTGCACCTTGACGTCGACCACGGGGAAGCCCGCGACCACGCCGGACGACAGCACGCTCTCCAGGCCCTTCTCGACGCCGGGGATGTATTCCTTCGGCACCGCACCGCCGACGATCTTCGATTCGAACTCGAAGCCCTTGCCGGGCTCGTTCGGCTCGACGATGAACGACACGGCCGCGAACTGGCCGGTACCGCCGGTCTGCTTCTTGTGGGTGTAGCTGTGCTCCACCCGCTTGGTGATGCGCTCGCGGAACGCCACCTGCGGCGCGCCGATGTTGGCGTCGACCTTGTAGGTGCGCTTGAGGATGTCGACCTTGATGTCGAGATGGAGTTCGCCCATGCCCTTGAGGATGGTCTGGCCGGACTCATGGTCGGTCGACACGCGGAAGGACGGATCCTCCGCCGCGAGCTTGGCCAGCGCCACGCCCAGCTTCTCCTGGTCGGCCTTGGACTTCGGCTCGATCGCGATCTCGATGACCGGCTCGGGGAATTCCATCTTCTCGAGGATGACCTGATGGTCGGGATCGCACAGCGTGTCACCGGTGCGCGCTTCCTTCAGGCCGGCCAGCGCGACGATGTCGCCGGCATAGGCTTCCTTGATGTCCTCGCGGTTGTTTGCATGCATCAACAGCATGCGCCCGATCCGTTCCTTCTTCTCGCGGGTCGAGTTCACGACGCCGGTGCCGCTCTGCAGAATGCCGGAATAGATGCGGCAGAAGGTGATGGTGCCGACGAACGGGTCGTCCATGATCTTGAACGCGAGCAGCGCCAGCGGCTCCTTGTCGTCCGCCTTGCGCACGACTTCGTTGCCCTTGTCGTCCGTGCCCTTGATCGCGGGCACGTCGAGCGGCGACGGCAGATAGTCGACGACGGCGTCGAGCAGCGGCTGCACGCCCTTGTTCTTAAAGGCCGAGCCGCACAGCACGGGATAGAACGCGCCGGTCAGCACCGCCTTGCGGATCAGGCGTTTCAGCGTCGCCTCGTCCGGCTCCTTGCCGTCGAGATAGGCGGCCATGGCGTCGTCGTCGAGCTCGACGGCGGCTTCCACCATCTTCTCGCGGTATTCCTTGGCCTGGTCGACGAGATCTTCCGGAATATCGACATAATCGAACTTCGCACCGAGCGATTCATCGTTCCAGACGACGCCCTTCATCTTCACGAGATCGACGAGACCCTTGAAGTTGTTCTCGGCACCGATCGGGAGCTGGATCGCGACGGGCTTGGCACCCAGACGGTCAACGATGTCGGACAGGCACTTGAAGAAGTCCGCACCGATCTTGTCCATCTTGTTGGCGAAGACGATACGCGGAACCTTGTACTTGTCGCCCTGGCGCCAGACGGTCTCGGTCTGGGGCTCGACGCCCTGGTTGGAGTCGAGCACGCAGACGGCGCCGTCGAGCACGCGCAGAGAACGCTCGACTTCGATGGTGAAGTCGACGTGGCCGGGCGTGTCGATGATGTTCAGGCGCTTGCCGTTCCAGAAGGCGGTGGTCGCAGCCGAGGTGATCGTGATGCCACGCTCCTGCTCCTGCTCCATCCAGTCCATCGTCGCGGCACCTTCGTGCACTTCGCCGATCTTGTGGCTCTTGCCGGTGTAATAGAGGATGCGCTCGGTCGTCGTGGTCTTGCCGGCGTCGATATGCGCCATGATACCGAAGTTACGGTAGTCCTCGATGGCATGTTGGCGGGGCATGGGGTGTTCCTTGCGAGTCCGTTTGTTTCGCCGTTACCAGCGATAATGCGAGAAGGCGCGGTTGGCTTCCGCCATGCGGTGCACGTCTTCGCGCTTCTTGACGGCGTTCCCCCGGTTGTTCGATGCGTCCAAGAGCTCCGCCGAGAGCCGCTCGGTCATCGTCTTCTCATTGCGCTCGCGCGCGGCCGCGATCAGCCAGCGGATGCCCAGGGCCTGCCGGCGGGTCGAGCGAACCTCGACCGGAACCTGATAGGTCGCGCCGCCGACGCGGCGGGAGCGCACCTCGATCGTCGGCATGACGTTCTCGAGCGCCTGCTCGAACACGCCGAGCGGGTTCTGCTTGGTCTTGGACTCGATGATGCCGAACGCGCCGTAGACGATACCTTCGGCGACCGACTTCTTTCCGGCGTACATCACCGAGTTCATGAACTTCGTGACGATGATGTTCCCGAACTTCGGATCCGGGAGAACTTCGCGCTTTTCCGCAGAGTGGCGACGAGACATAGGCTTGGTTCCCGCTTACTTCGGACGCTTGGCGCCGTACTTCGAACGGCGCTGCTTACGGTTCTTGACGCCCTGGGTATCCAGAACGCCGCGGAGGATGTGGTAGCGCACGCCGGGCAAGTCCTTGACGCGGCCGCCGCGGATCATGACCACCGAGTGCTCCTGGAGGTTATGACCCTCGCCGGGGATGTAGCCGATCACCTCGAAGCCGTTGGTCAGGCGCACCTTGGCAACCTTACGAAGCGCCGAGTTCGGCTTCTTCGGGGTCGTGGTGTAGACGCGCGTGCAAACACCACGCTTCTGCGGCGATTGCTGCAGCGCCGGCACCTTCTTGCGCGACTTCTGCACTTCCCGCGGTTGAGCGATCAGCTGGTTGATCGTCGGCATTCTGGCCTTCACCCTTTTTCTGCCGCGGCCCCTCTCGGGTCCGCTGTCTTGCCGCGGCCCGTCACCGGGTCCGCAAATTCTGTTCGAGCCACCCGCCCGAGGGGCCACCTTGCGCGAAATAACCCACGCAAAGCGAAATTGCGCCAACCGCTCCATCAACGAGCGGAAAGCGCTTCGACGCCACAGAGGACCGCAGTAGTGAGGCCGTTCAGCGTAACGCCGCGGCCCGCGCACTGAGGTCATGCATCCGAATTCGATCTCAAGAGAACATGCTCAAGAGAACTAAAGTCGCACTGGCATTGCCTAGCTATGATCGACAGCGTTTGAGCGGCATTCGTCGAGGTTGGTGCCCGCCTTTACGACCCCTTATGGATCTAGTCCTTGGGGATCAACGGGTGGCCCGTTCCGACGCTGGCGATGCTCACCGCCTGTCGTTAAGTGAGGCGCTTTCTATAAGTGAGAATCGGTCAAGTCAAGGTGAAACGACAGTCACAAAGCGCCTCACGTGCCTGCAGAAATAGCCTCCTGGCCGCCTCCGCGCACCCGTCCGACATGGGAACGAAGAGTCCGATCTGCTAGGCTCGAAAGAGGATTATACCCGGATTAAATATAGTTTTATTATCAAACAGAGGGCTTTTTTCTGCCCATACACAGATCTGACGGCTGGCGAACAGGCTTTCCAGCATTCCCGGCGTGCCGCGTTGGGCGGTCTCGCGGGGATTTCGATGGGAGTGGTCGATCCGCGGGGGCCGATCCCCCAAACCGCTTGTCGAAAAAAGTTGGCGGCTCCACGTCGGCCGAACGCCTTGCGCAACAGAATCAATGAGTCGGTGCTGGACCACACGCGCTTGGGAGACGAGACATGGATCGGCCAAGCCGGCTCCCTTGGAGCCGAACGCCTCCGGTCACTCCTCCTCGTCCTCGTCGTCCTCGTCGCTGTCGTCGTCGGCGTGAGCCGACACGCCATGCGGCTGGTGGATCTGATCGTTCCACAGCTTGCGATAGGTGCCGTTCTTGGCGAGCAGCTCGGCATGGGAGCCGCGCTCGATCGCCCTGCCCCCTGAAATCACGATGATCTCGTCCATCTCGACCACCGACGCGAGGCGGTGGGTCGACCAAATCATGGTGCGGCCCTTGGCGAGCTTCAGCAGCGTGCGGTTGATCGCGGCTTCCGTGGTCTGGTCGAGGGCCGAGGTGGCTTCGTCCAGCAGCAGAACGGATGGGTTACGGATGATCGCACGCGCGATCGCGATGCGCTGGCGCTGGCCACCCGACAGCGTGTCTCCGCGCTCGCCGACCTGCGTGTCGTATTGCTGCGGCAGGCTCATGATGTAGCGGTGGATCTCGGCCTTCTTGGCCGCCTCCTCCACCTCTTCGTCGGTCGCCCCCTCCTTGCCGAGCCGGATGTTCTCGCGGATCGACATGTTGAACAGCATATTCTCCTGGAACACCACCGCCATGCTCCGACGCAGCGAATCCAACGTCACCTTGCGGACATCGACGCCGTCGATGGTGACGCGGCCTTCATTGGGCACGTAGAGCCGCAGAATCAGATTGAGCAGCGTGCTCTTGCCGCAGCCTGAGGGGCCGACGATGGCGATGCGCTTGCCGGCCTTGAGCTTGAGGCTGAGATTGTCCAGTACCGGTGTCTGACTGCCCTCGTACTGGAAGGTGACGTGATCGAAAGTAATGTCGTTGGTGATGCGCGGCAGATCGGGCGCGCCGGGGCGATCGGCACCGCGGGTCGGCTCGTCCAGCAGCTCCTGGATGTGGCGGATCGCGGCGGCCGAGGAGATCGACACCGGGATGAAGTGCATCACGTGGGCGATGTTGTAGGAGACCTCCCAGAACGCGCTCTCGAAGGTGACGAAGGTGCCGATGGTGATCTGGCCCTTGGTCGCCAGATAGGCGCCGATCGCGAGCACCACGAGGTGCAGGAGCAGCACCGAGACGGTGACCGTCCGCTCCACCATGGTCGACAGGAACGCGGCCGAGGCGATCTTGTTGCGGGTCTCGTCGTTGCGCAAGGTGAAGAAGCCGAACATCTTGCGTTGCAGGCTGAACGCCTTGATCACGGCCTGCGCCGCCACGTTCTCCTGCACCATTCCGAGCAGCGCGCTCTCGTTGAGCTTCTGCTCGTAATTGGCCTGCACCGCTTTCGGCGTGAGGATGCGCGGGCCAATCAGCGTGATCGGGAACACCAGAAGCGCGACCACCGCGAGCTGCCAGTTCAGGAACAGCATCAGGATGATGCCGGCGATCAACTCCAGGAACGGCAGCGCGGCGCTGTTGGCAAAGGTCTTGACCGAGCCTTCGAAGGCCGAGAGGTCGACCGAGAAGCGTGACAGGATCTCGCCGCGCTTGGTGCGGCCGAAATAGGCCGCCGGCAGGTCCTGGACGTGCTCGAACAGGCGCTTGCGGACATCGGAGATGATGCAGGCGGCAAGCCGCGCGTCCCAGCGCTCGTACCAGACCGCAACGATCGAAGTGAAGATGCCGGCGACGGCGAGCGCGCCGAGTATCTTATAGAGCGCCTGAAAATCCTCCTCGCCGAGTGCGTCGTCGATCAGGAACTTGAGGCTGAGCGGCATGATGACGTTGAACAACGTCTCGACCACGACGCCGAATGCGACGAACGACAGCATCCGCTTGTAGTTGGAGAGATAGGGTTTGACGAACCCGACGATGGTCGCGAGCGCGCCGGCGGCTTCCCGCGCGGTAAAGACGACGAGGTCCTCGTCCTCGTCGTCGAGCTCCAGCTCGTCATCCTCCTGATCCTCGTCGTCTTCGAGGTCCGGCTTGGCGAGGGCAAGCTTGTCGTCGAGCTCGGCCGCCTCTTCCGCGGCGAGCTTCTGTTTGTCGGGCGGGAGGGGCTTGGACGCCATGAAACCAACCGATGCTGACGGCCGGCCTGACCGCAGAGAGAACCAGAAAATAGCGGCAACCGCTATTGCACCGATTCTATGCGATCAGGATGAATTCGGCAAAACAATTGGCGAATCCGACCTGCCCCGCGGCTAGTCCTCGTCCTCGACTTTATCGAAGAACGAATAGCGCAAGGAGTCCGCGTCCGCATACCACTGCCCCGGCCCCTTGTTGGCGGCGAGCGTCGCCTCCCAGAGCGCATCGGTACAATCCTTGCGGTGCATCGAAAGCTCGAAACCGTTGCCGAAGAACAGTTCGGACCATTCCCACCAGGTGCCGAGCTTCTTGACCCCACGCAGGAGGTCGTAGCGGTCGATCAATGCCGGCGCCATGTCCGAGGTGATCGAGCCGAACACGAGGCCGGTCTTGACCACGCGGTTGAGCTCGCGGATGGCGCGGGTCACCTGCTTCGGGGAGACGTGGCAGAGGCTGGTCTCGAAGACGAAGTCGAACGTGCCGTCCTTGAACGGCAGGTCGGTGATTGATCCGAGCTTGTTGTACTTCTTCAGCGCTTTCGGCGTCTTGGCATGGATGGCCCGATTGTTCTCGATTCCCCATGCGTCGATGCCGCGATCGCGCAGCGCGCCGACCAGCTCGCCGCTGGCGGAGCCCGCGACCAGCAGCTTGGCCCCCGCAGCCTTGCCCCAGACGATGTCGATCAGCCTGGCGAGGTAATCGGGATCGGTGAAGTGCCGCCACGCTTCGTGATAGGGGCCGAGGCCGCGATAGTTCTCGAAATAATCGCGATCGATCTTGTTCGAGAGCGGCTCGTTCTGCTGCGCGCGTTCGCGGCGCAGGCGCATCATCTCGGTCAGGATGATGTCGGTCGCCGCGTCCGAGGAGTCGAGCAGGCCGTTCAGCGTCGAATCGAACAGATAGTCGCCGACCACCACGATGCCGGGATGCTCCTTCGGCTCGGGCCGGTGATTGGTCATGACGTCGCGCACGGGCAAGCCGCCCGGCAGCGCATTCACCGACGACAGCCAACGGTGGATCTTGCCTTCCATGAAATGCAAACGCGCATCGCCGAGGGAAGCCGGCAGCGATTTCAGGGCGGCATCGATCAGCTCCTGATCCGACAGATTGGCAAAAGCCAGCGCGTCGGAGCCGGGAATGAGCCAGTTCAGAACGCCATGCTTGCCGACGTCGTGGCGCGCGCCCTCGTTGTAAACGCAGCAGCCGCCGAAGGCCTCCGACATGAACCAGGCGCCCGGAATCTTCTCGCCCCAGAACGGCTCGTCGAACAGGATCGAGACGCGCAGATAATGCGCGGGGCGGTCGAAATAGGCGACGTGCTTGACCATCGACTTGCGCAGCTGCTCGCCCTCCCAGCCGAGGGTGGCGAGCCAGGAATGCGGCAGGCAGACCAGCACGAGATCGAAGTCGCGGGTCTCCGGTCCCTTGCCGTTCATCATCTTGAGCTGATAGCGGCCGGTCGGCGCCTTGCCGACGGTGAGCACGCGGTGATTGAGCTGGATGTCGGCATTGACCTCCGACTGCAGGCACTCGATCAGCTGCTCGTTGCCATTCTGGATGGAATAGAGGCCGATATAGCCGTCGACATCCATCAGATAGTTCTTCAGCGCGTTGAGACCGTTGGTGTTGTGGCTCTCGGTCGCGATGTCGGAGCGCGCCATCACCTTGAAGAAACGCTTTGCCGTGTCGTCCTCGACCTCCTCGTCGAGCACCTGCTCGGCGGTCTTGTAGGCCCAGGGATTCTCGTTGTCGTGCGCGCCGACGCCCTCGTAATATTCGATCGGCGACATCACCTCGGTACAGCGCTTGCGGAACGCCTCGATCGCGGCCGCGGTCTTGGCGCCGTACTTGCGGCGCATGCCCGGCACGTCATTGAGGAGCTCGCCGCCGAAATGCACCTGCTCGGCGTCCATGGGAATGGTCTGGAGGCCGAAATGCTGGATCAGCTCGCGCAGCGGATCGGGGCCGGTCATCGAGTAATCGTAGATCTCGGCAACGCCGGCCTCGTACATGGCGGGCGCCGAATCGAATTTGCGCGTGACGATCTTGCCGCCGAGCCGGTCGGAGGCCTCGTAGATGGTGACGCGGCAGAGATCGCCGAGTTTGCGCTTCAGATACCAGGCGCTCATCAGCCCGCCGGGGCCGCCGCCTACGATTGCGAGATCAAGCATGAGAGTTCCGTGGTCTTCGGCCCCTGCCCCGTCGCGGGACCACCGGGCTAAGCTCTCCTAGCAGAAGCGCTTTTGCGGCTGAAGGAAAGATGAACAAAGATTTTCCCGCATCGCAGCAGGCGAAGGAAACAGCAAAAAAAGGCCGGCAAAAGCCGGCCTTTTCATTGTCCCCAGTATTCCTACGGATGAATCATCATTCCGCAGGCGGCAGCGCCATCGGCTCCGCTTCCGGCGCGGGCGACACGACGGCCGCCTGCTTCTCGCGCTCATCCAGGATCAGCTTGTCGCGCTTCATGGCGACTTCGCGGATCTTGGCCATGGAGGCGCCGGTACCCGCCGGGATCAGCCGGCCGACGATGACGTTCTCCTTGAGGCCTTCGAGCGGATCGATCTTGCCGTTGACCGCCGCCTCTGTGAGGACGCGGGTGGTCTCCTGGAACGATGCCGCCGAGAAGAAGGACCGGGTCTGGAGGCTCGCCTTGGTGATGCCGAGCAGGACCGGCGTTCCCGTGGCGGGCTTCTTGCCCTCTTCCTTGGCCTTCGCGTTCAGCGCGTCGAACTCGATCTTGTCGACCTGCTCGCCGGAGATCATGTCCGTATCGCCCTGATCGGTGATTTCCACCTTCTGGAGCATCTGACGGACAATCACCTCGATGTGCTTGTCGTTGATGAGCACGCCCTGCAGCCGGTAGACCTCCTGGATCTCGTTGACCAGATAGGCCGCGAGTTCCTCGATGCCCTTCACCGCAAGGATGTCGTGCGGCGCCGGGTTGCCTTCCACGATGAAGTCGCCCTTTTCGACGACGTCGCCGTCCTGAAGGTGGATGTGCTTGCCCTTCGGGATCAGGTACTCGCGCGGCTCGTCGGTCTTGTCCATCGGCTCGATCGAGATGCGACGCTTGTTCTTGTAGTCGCGCCCGAACCGGATGGTGCCCGCGATTTCGGCGATGATCGCCGCATCCTTCGGGCGCCGAGCCTCGAACAGTTCCGCCACCCGCGGCAGACCGCCGGTGATGTCACGCGTCTTGGCGCTTTCGGTCGAGACACGGGCGAGGATATCGCCCGGCTGGACCTTGGCTCCGATATCGACCGAGAGAATGGCGTCGACCGACAGCATGTAGCGGGCATCGCCGCCACGGGCGAGCTTGAGCACCTTGCCGTCCTTGCCCTTGACCACGATGGCCGGACGCAGGTCCGAGCCGCCGCGCGTCGAGCGCCAGTCGATGACCACGCGCTTGGCGATACCCGTGGCTTCGTCGAGCGTTTCCGAGATCGACTGACCCTCGACCAGATCCTCGAAGCCGATGGTTCCCTCGACTTCGGTGAGCAGCGGACGGGTGTAGGGATCCCACTCCACGATACGCTGGCCGCGCTTGACCATGTCGCCCTCGTCGACGTGCAGGCGCGAACCGTACTGGATACGGTGCGTCGCACGCTCGGTGCCGTCGGCATCGACGATCGCAACGACCATGTTGCGCACCATCGCGATCAGGTGACCTTCGCTGTTGCGGGCGATGGACTTGTTCCTGATCACGATCTTGCCGTCGAAGTTGGCTTCGACGAAAGACTGCTCGTTGAGCTGCGCCGCACCGCCGATATGGAAGGTGCGCATGGTGAGCTGGGTGCCCGGCTCGCCGATCGACTGCGCCGCGATGACGCCGACCGCTTCGCCGTGATTGACCGGCGTGCCGCGGGCGAGGTCGCGGCCGTAGCACTTGCCGCAGATGCCGTTGACGAGTTCGCAGGTCAGCGCCGAGCGGATCTTCACCTCCTGGATGCCGGCCTGATGGATGGCATCCACGTGGCTTTCTTCCATCAGCGTGTCGCGCTTGACGATCACCTTACCCGAGCCGTCACGCACGTCTTCGCAGGCCGTGCGTCCGAGGATGCGCGAGCCGAGCGAGGCGACCACGGTGCCGGCGTCGACGATGGCGCGCATCTTGATGCCGAGCTTGGTGCCGCAGTCACTCTGCGTGATGATGCAGTCCTGCGCCACGTCGACGAGACGACGGGTCAGGTAGCCGGAGTTCGCGGTCTTCAACGCGGTGTCCGCGAGGCCCTTGCGGGCGCCGTGGGTCGAGTTGAAGTACTCGAGCACCGAGAGGCCTTCCTTGAAGTTCGAGATGATCGGCGTCTCGATGATCTCGCCCGACGGCTTGGCCATCAGGCCGCGCATGCCGGCGAGCTGGCGCATCTGGGCCGGCGAACCGCGGGCACCGGAGTGAGCCATCATGTAGATCGAATTGATGTCGGCGTCGGCTCCGCTCGCCGTCTTCTTGGTGGCGGAGATCTCCTTCATCATCGCCTTGGCGATTTCTTCCGTGGCCTTCGACCAGGCATCGACGACCTTGTTGTACTTCTCGCCGTGGGTGATCAGACCGTCGTTGTACTGCTGCTCGAAATCCTTCGCCAGCGTACGAGTGGTGTCGACGATCTTCCACTTGCCGTGCGGCACGACCATGTCGTCCTTGCCGAACGAAATGCCGGCCTTGAACGCATTGTAGAAGCCGAGCGCCATGATGCGGTCGCAGAAGATCACCGTCTCCTTCTGGCCGCAGTGGCGGTAGACCTGGTCGATGACGCCCGAGATCTCGCGCTTCGTCATCAGCTTGTTGATGATCTCGTACGAGATCCGCGGATTCTTCGGCAGCAGGTTGCCGAGCATGACGCGGCCGGCGGTGGTCTCGATCCAGCGCTTGGAGACCTTGCCGGTCTCATCCATGCCTTCCCACCGGTACTTGATCTTGGTGTGGAGGTGGATGACCTTCGCATGCAGCGCGTGCTCGAGCTCGGCCATGTCGCCGAACACCTTGCCTTCGCCGGGCAGGCCTTCGCGCATGATCGAGACGTAGTACAGACCGAGCACGATGTCCTGCGACGGCACGATGATCGGCTGGCCGTTCGCCGGATGCAGGATGTTGTTGGTCGACATCATCAGGACGCGCGCTTCCAGCTGCGCCTCGAGCGACAGCGGGACGTGCACGGCCATCTGGTCGCCGTCGAAGTCGGCGTTGAACGCGGAGCAGACCAGCGGGTGAAGCTGGATCGCCTTGCCCTCGATCAGCACGGGCTCGAACGCCTGGATGCCGAGGCGATGCAGCGTCGGCGCGCGGTTGAGCAGCACCGGATGCTCGCGGATCACCTCGTCCAGGATGTCCCAGACCTCGGGTCGCTCCTTCTCGACCAGCTTCTTGGCCTGCTTCACGGTGGTGGACAGGCCCTTGGCGTCGAGCCGCGAATAGATGAACGGCTTGAACAACTCGAGCGCCATCTTCTTCGGCAGGCCGCACTGATGCAGGCGCAGCTCGGGACCAACCACGATCACCGAACGGCCCGAATAGTCGACGCGCTTGCCGAGCAGGTTCTGGCGGAAGCGGCCCTGCTTGCCCTTGAGCATGTCGGCGAGCGACTTCAGCGGGCGCTTGTTGGCACCGGTGATGACGCGGCCGCGCCGGCCGTTGTCGAACAGCGCATCGACCGCCTCCTGAAGCATGCGCTTCTCGTTGCGGATGATGATGTCGGGCGCGCGCAGCTCCATCAGCCGCTTCAGGCGGTTGTTGCGGTTGATGACGCGGCGGTAGAGGTCGTTCAGGTCCGACGTCGCGAAGCGGCCGCCGTCGAGCGGCACCAGCGGACGCAGGTCCGGCGGGATCACCGGGACCACGGTCATGATCATCCATTCCGGCTTGTTGCCGGAGTGGCGGAACGCTTCCACGATCTTCAGGCGCTTGGCGAGCTTCTTGTGCTTGATGTCGGAGTCGGTCTCCTGCATCTCGGCACGCAGCGAGGCTTCGAGCTTCTCGAGGTCCATGCCCTTGAGCAGCTCGCGGATCGCCTCGGCACCGATCATGGCGGTGAAGGAATCCTGGCCGTACTCGTCCTGCGCCTTCAGATACTCGTCTTCCGACAGGAGCTGGCGGTCCTTCAGCGCGGTGAGGCCCGGCTCGAGCACGACGTAGTATTCGAAGTAGAGGATCCGCTCGAGATCCTTCAGCGTCATGTCGAGCAGGAGGCCGATGCGCGAGGGCAGCGACTTCAGGAACCAGATGTGGGCGACGGGGGCTGCGAGCTCGATATGGCCCATGCGCTCGCGCCGGACGCGCGACAGCGTGACCTCGACCGAGCACTTCTCGCAGATGATGCCCTTGTACTTCATGCGCTTGTACTTGCCGCACAAGCACTCGTAATCCTTGATCGGCCCGAAGATGCGGGCGCAGAACAGACCGTCGCGCTCGGGCTTGAAGGTCCGGTAGTTGATGGTCTCGGGCTTTTTGATCTCGCCGTAGGACCAGGACAGAATCTTCTCGGGGGACGCGATCGAGATCCGGATCTGGTCGAAGACCTGAGCCGGCGTCGTCGGGTTGAAGAGATTCATAACTTCTTGGTTCATCGTCTTCTCCTCGCGTGCCGGTCGCCTCCGGCCGCAAATTCGAAAATCACTCAAGCGGGGCGCCCTGCCCTCAAGGCCTCGGGAGGGGCGCCAATGCCCGGCCGTGAAGGCCGGGCATGACAGGTCGAATTACTCGGCCGCTTCCGACGTCGGCGCCGGTCCCATCTTGGAGTTGTGCAGGTCGACGTTGAGGCCGAGCGAGCGCATTTCCTTGACCAGCACGTTGAACGATTCCGGAATACCGGCCTCGAACGTGTCGTCGCCGCGCACGATCGCCTCGTACACCTTGGTGCGGCCGGCGACGTCGTCCGACTTCACCGTCAGCATCTCCTGGAGCGTGTACGCCGCGCCGTAAGCCTCGAGCGCCCACACCTCCATTTCGCCGAAGCGCTGACCGCCGAACTGCGCCTTGCCGCCCAGCGGCTGCTGGGTGACGAGCGAGTACGGACCGATCGAACGCGCATGGATCTTGTCGTCGACGAGATGGTGCAGCTTGAGCATGTAGATGTAGCCCACCGTCACCTTGCGATCGAACGGATCGCCGGTGCGGCCGTCATAGACGGTCGACTGCCCCGAAGCATCGAGACCGGCAAGCTTCAGCATCTCCTCGATATCGGCTTCCTTGGCACCGTCGAACACCGGCGTCGCGATCGGCACGCCGCGGCTGAGGTTATGGCCGAGTTCGAGCAGCTCGTTGTCGTTGAGCGACTTGATCGTCTCGTCCTCGCCGTAGACTCTCTTCAAGGTTTCCTTCAGCGGCTTGATGTCCTGCTTCGACAAATAGGCATCGACCGTCTGGCCGATACGCTTGCCGAGACCGGCGCAGGCCCAGCCGAGATGGGTCTCGAGGATCTGTCCGACGTTCATGCGCGAGGGCACGCCGAGCGGATTGAGCACGATGTCGGCATGCGTGCCGTCTTCGAGGAACGGCATGTCCTCGATCGGCACGATCTTCGACACCACGCCCTTGTTGCCGTGGCGGCCGGCCATCTTGTCGCCGGGCTGGATCTTGCGCTTCACCGCGACGAAGACCTTGACCATCTTCATCACGCCGGGCGGCAATTCGTCGCCGCGCTGAAGCTTCTCGACCTTGTCGAGGAAGCGCTGTTCCAGCCCCTTCTTCGACTCGTCGTACTGCTTTCGCATGGCCTCGATCTCGGCCATCAGCTTGTCGTTGGGCGAAGCGAACAGCCACCACTGCGACTTCGGGTACTCCTCGAGCACCGCACGGGTGATCTTGGTGTCTTTCTTGAAGCCCTTCGGACCCGCAATGCCCTGCCGCCCCTCGAGCAGCTCGGCAAGACGGTTGTAGACGTTGCGGTCCAGGATCGCCTGCTCGTCGTCGCGGTCCTTGGCGAGGCGCTCGATCTCTTCCCGCTCGATCGCCAGCGCACGCTCGTCCTTGTCGACGCCGTGACGGTTGAACACGCGCACTTCCACGATCGTGCCCTGCACGCCCGGAGGAACGCGCAGCGAGGTGTCGCGGACGTCGGAGGCCTTCTCGCCGAAGATGGCGCGCAGGAGCTTCTCTTCCGGCGTCATCGGGCTTTCGCCCTTCGGCGTGATCTTGCCGACGAGGATGTCACCGGCGCGCACTTCCGCACCGATGTAGACGATACCGGCTTCGTCGAGGTTCTTCAGCGCTTCTTCCGAGACGTTCGGAATGTCGCGGGTGATTTCCTCAGGTCCGAGCTTGGTGTCGCGGGCCATCACCTCGAACTCCTCGATGTGGATCGAGGTGAAGACGTCTTCCTTCACGATCCGCTCGGAGAGCAGGATCGAGTCTTCGAAGTTGTAGCCGTTCCACGGCATGAACGCGACCAGCACGTTCCGGCCGAGCGCGAGCTCGCCGAGATCGGTCGACGGACCGTCGGCGATGATGTCGCCCTTCTTGACGATGTCGCCGACCTTCACCAGCGGACGCTGGTTGATGCAGGTCGACTGGTTTGAGCGCTGGTACTTCATCAGACGGTAGATATCGACGCCCGACTTGGTCGGATCGAGATCTTCCGTGGCGCGGATGACGACGCGGGTGGCGTCGATCTGGTCGATCACGCCCGAGCGGCGCGCCGCGATCGCGGCGCCGGAGTCACGGGCAACGACGCCCTCCATGCCGGTGCCGACGAACGGCGCCTCGGCGCGGACCAGCGGCACCGCCTGGCGCTGCATGTTCGAGCCCATCAGCGCGCGGTTGGCGTCGTCGTTCTCGAGGAACGGGATCAGCGCCGCGGCGACCGAAACGAGCTGCTTCGGCGACACGTCCATGTAGTCGACCTTGTCGGGCGTCATCGGCACGACGTCGCGGGTCCCGCTCGAGCGGCAGACCACGAGGTCTTCGGTGAAGCGGCCCTTGGCGTCGACCGGCACGTTGGCCTGGGCCACGGAATAGCGCCCTTCCTCCATCGCCGACAGGTACACGACCTCGTCGGTGACACGACCATCCTTGACCTTGCGATACGGCGTCTCGACGAAGCCGTACTTGTTCACGCGCGCGAAGGTCGCGAGCGAGTTGATCAGGCCGATGTTCGGACCTTCCGGCGTCTCAATCGGGCAGATGCGGCCGTAATGCGTCGGATGCACGTCGCGCACCTCGAAGCCGGCGCGCTCGCGGGTCAGACCGCCCGGTCCAAGCGCCGAGAGACGGCGCTTGTGGGTGATCTCGCTGAGCGGATTGGTCTGGTCCATGAACTGCGAGAGCTGCGAGGAGCCGAAGAACTCGCGCACGGCGGCAGCCGCAGGCTTCGCGTTGATCAGATCCTGCGGCATGACCGTGTCGATATCGACCGAGGACATGCGCTCCTTGATCGCGCGCTCCATGCGCAGCAGGCCGATGCGGTACTGGTTCTCCATGAGCTCGCCGACCGAACGCACACGGCGGTTGCCGAGATGGTCGATGTCGTCGATCTCGCCCTTGCCGTCGCGCAGATCCACCAGCGTCTTGATGACGGAGAGGATGTCCTCCTTGCGCAGCGTGCGCTGGGTGTCCGGCGCATCGAGGTCGAGGCGCATGTTCATCTTGACGCGGCCGACCGCGGAGAGGTCGTAGCGCTCGGCGTCGAAGAACAGCGACTGGAACATGGCCTGGGCCGATTCCAGCGTCGGCGGCTCGCCCGGACGCATGACGCGGTAGATGTCGAACAGCGCGTCCTCACGCGTCATGTTCTTGTCGGCCGCGAGCGTGTTGCGGATGTAGGGACCGACATTGACGTGGTCGATGTCGAGCAGCGGCAGCTCCTTGTAGCCCTGCTCGTTGAGAGCCTTCATCAGCTTGTCGGTGATCTCCTCGCCGGCTTCGGCGTGGATCTCGCCGGTCTTCGGATTGACCAGGTCCTCGGCGACGTAGTTGCCGACCAGCTCCTCGTCAGCCATGCGCAGCGCCTTCAGCCCCTTCTCCTGGAGCTGGCGGGCGGCGCGGACGGTGAGCTTCTTGCCGGCCTCGAGCACGACCTTGCCGGTGTCGGCATCGATCAGGTCGTTGACGGTCGAGTAGCCGCGGAAACGGTTGGCGTCGAACGGAACGCGCCAGCCTTCCTTGGTCCGCTTGTAGAGGATCTTCTTGTAGAACGTGGACAGGATCGCTTCGCCGTCGAGGCCGAGCGCGAACATCAGCGACGTCACCGGAATCTTGCGGCGACGGTCGATACGCGCATAGACGATGTCCTTGGCGTCGAACTCGATGTCGAGCCAGGAGCCGCGATACGGGATGACGCGCGCTGCGAACAGCAGCTTGCCCGAGGAATGGGTCTTGCCCTTGTCGTGGTCGAAGAACACGCCGGGCGACCGGTGCATCTGCGAGACGATGACGCGCTCGGTGCCATTGACGATGAAGGTGCCGTTCATCGTCATGAGCGGGATGTCGCCCATGTAGACGTCCTGCTCCTTGATGTCCTTCACCGACTTGGCGCCGGTTTCCTCGTCGATATCGAACACGATGAGGCGCAGCGTCACCTTGAGGGGTGCGGCGAAGGTCATGCCGCGCTGGCGGCACTCGTCGACGTCGTATTTCGGCTGCTCGAACTCGTAGCGGACGAATTCCAGCATCGAGGTGCCCGAGAAGTCGGAGATCGGAAACACCGAGCGGAACACCGCCTGCAGACCCTCGTCGAGACGGCCGCCCGGGGGTTCGTCGACCATCAGGAACTGGTCATAGGACGCCTTCTGAACCTCGATGAGGTTCGGCATCTCGGCGACTTCCTTGATGTGTCCGAAGAACTTGCGAACGCGTTTGCGACCGGTGAATGTCTGCTGCGCCATCGTGGCCTCTCATTTTCGTCGCCCGCTCTGGGCGCGCCGTCCGGAACGCGGCTGCCACCGCTTTCCGGGTTGAATTTTCGAACCCGTCTTGGGGGCCAGAGACGCAGCTTCAGGTGCGAATGTCCTGAATCCGTTCTTCAGACCTTCAAAACGCAAAACGACGCGCGGGGCGCAGATGCGCGCCCGCCCGTCACAACGATCGTCTTCACGGACTGCAAAAGCCCGAAATAGCCTGCTCTCCCAACGGCTTACAGGGAAATCCGGCATCCCTGCCCACCGCGCTTTCGTGCTGCCGACCCGATATGGGGCGACAATAGTGCAGATTCGAGGGTCAAACCCTCAAATCCCCACACTTTTTCGTGTTCGGCCTGCGTAGGGTCGTTCCGTCGCATGCCTTTTGCATTCGGCCCCTGTCTTTCAGGTCGTCATGGCCGGGCTTGACCCGGCCATCCACGATCTTCGGACAAGATCCCGGGCCTCGCTTCGCGAGCCCGGGATTTCGCTGAAGTAACTTGCGTTACTTCAGCTCGACCTTCGCGCCAGCCTTCTCGAGCTGGGCCTTGATCTTGTCGGCTTCTTCCTTGTTCACGCCTTCCTTCAGCGGCTTCGGAGCACCCTCGACGAGGTCCTTTGCTTCCTTCAGGCCGAGACCGGTGATGGCGCGGACTTCCTTGATGACCTCGATCTTCTTGTCGCCGGCGCTGGCGAGAACGACCGTGAACTCGGTCTTCTCTTCCGCCGGAGCGGCAGCGCCGCCGCCAGCACCCGCCGGGCCGGCCACGGCGACAGCCGCGGCAGCCGAAACGCCCCACTTCTCTTCGAGGAGCTTCGCGAGTTCGGCAGCTTCGAGCACGGTCAGGCTCGAGAGGTCGTCAACGATCTTCTGCAGGTCAGCCATTGTTCAGTTTCCTTGAGTGTAAGTCTGGTTCGGGTTTGAGTTTTGCGAAGGGCGTCAGGCCGCTTCGCCCTTTGAGGCATGAGCCTGGATGACGCGCGCGAGCTTGCCCGCGGGCGCGTTGGCGAGCTGGGCCAGCTTGGTCGCCGGGGCCACGATGAGGCCGACGATCTTGCCGCGCAGTTCGTCAAGCGACGGCAGCGAGGCAAGCGCCTTCACGCCGTCGACATTCAGGACGGTCTTCCCCATCGATCCGCCGACGATGACGAACTTTTCGTTCGCCTTGGCGAATTCGATGGCGACCTTCGGCGCCGCTACCGGATCGCTGGAAGTCGCGATCACGGTCGGTCCCTTCAGCATGGGACCGATGGCAACGACGTCAGTGCCTTCAAGAGCAATTTTGGCGAGACGGTTCTTCGAGACCTTCACCGCAGCGCCCGCCTGCTTCATCTGCTGGCGCAGCTTCTGCATCTGGGCGACGGTGAGGCCGGAATATTGAGCAACGACCGCGACGCTCGTGGTCTTGAAGACCTCATTGAGCTGTTCGACCGCTTCTTTTTTTGCCGCTCGTTCCACAGCAAGCTCTCTCCGGTTGGCGGTCATCGCGAGAAGCGGGACCGCCGGGTTGCACCCATCGTCCCGCCCAAACCTGAACCTCCGGGCCAAAAACCCATCGGACACGCCGGGCAAGACGACAATTCAAAGCCTGCCCTCCGGGAGCCCTGGGGCCCACGGCGTGTCGAGGTCCGAACCAGACCCGTTTCGCAAAGCCAGCCCTTAAAGCTGGATGCGAAGTGAAATCCGGTCTTCACCCGTCTATGCAGGCCATGCGATTAAGCCGTTGAGGAATCGAAATTCTTCGCGGGCGCCTGCAGTCTTGGACAGGACGAGGCCAGCCGGCGAACCGCCCGACCTCTGCCCGCATCCCTGCCAACCGACGGGTTTTCCTTCCTTTTCGGGCAAATCCTCACGGACGTCCTGAAAAGGAATGATCTCCTGTCGTGTCGGGTTTTCGGAATGCGTGCACGAACGCGCCAGCCGAAGCCGGCACGTCCGGAGGCGGTTCTTTAACCGCTCCGGGCCTGCTTGCCAAGAGCAAAATTCACACCAGTTCCAAGCTATTGCCGACAGGGCTTGGGATGGCCCAACAGGGACCGATTCAGGCCGATTTGACGGCGTAAGGCAGCGGCTTGCCCTCGAAAAACGCCGCCAGGTTCGCCAGCACACAATTCTGCATGGCAACGTGCGAGTCCAGGGTGTGGCCGCCGATATGGGGGGCGAACACGACGTTCGGGAGCGCGGTCAGCGCGTCGGGCGCGTGCGGTTCCTTCTCGAAGACGTCGAGGCCGGCCCCCGCGATGGTCTTGTCGGTGAGCGCCGCGACCAGGGCCTTCTCGTCGACGACGGAGCCGCGGGAGATGTTGACGACGTAGCCGTCCGCGCCGATTCGCCTGAGGATATCGGCGTTGACGACATGTCGGGTCTCGGCCCCTGCCCGCACCGCGATCATCAGCACGCTGCACCAGTCGGCCAGCTCCTCCAGCGACGGGAAATATTGATAGGGCAGATCGTATTTGGTGCGACTGTAGTAGCCGACCTCGCTCTCGAAAGCGACGCAGCGCGCGGCGATCTTGCGTCCGATCTCGCCCATGCCATAGACGCCGATGCGGCGGCCGGGCATGCCGGCCTGGGGACGCATCATCGGCGATTGTTTCGAGGCCGCCCAGTCGCCACTGCGGACATACTGGTCGGCCCCCAAAATCCGCCGCGTCGTCGCCAGCATCAGGGTCATCGCCATGTCAGCGACGGAAGCCGCATTTGCGCCCGGACTGTGGCCGACCGCGATATTGCGGGCGGCGGCGGCCTTCAGGTCGACGCCGTCATAGCCGGTGCCGTAGCAGACGATGGCGCCGAGCTTCGGAAAAAGGTCCATCGCCTCCGCACCGAACGGCGAGCCGCCCGCGGTAAGCAGTGCGCGAATGCCGCCAAGCTCCTCGGCCGGAAACACCTCGCGCGGCGGCTTGCCGCCGGTGTCTAGCAGTTCGAACCGCTCGGCGAAACGCACCATCATCGACTTGGGAAAGCGCGAGTAGATCAGGACCTTGTCAGCCATTGTTGTTGTTTCCAGTCAGCGCCACCACAAACGACGAGGGGCGGAATCGGTCGCCCAATTCCGCCCCCCGCCTCATGCAATTTTCAAACTTCAGCCGAGAATGGTCCCCGGCTCGACCTTCACGCCGGGGCCCATCGTCGAGGACACCGCAACGCGCTGGATGTAGGTGCCCTTGGAACCGGCCGGCTTCGCCTTGGAGACGGCGTCCGCGAGAGCCTTGATGTTCTCGACCAGCTTCTCCTCGGAGAACGAGGCCTTGCCGACACCGGCCTGCAGAATGCCGGCCTTCTCGACCCGGAACTCGACCGAGCCGCCCTTGGCACCCTTCACCGCACCTGTGACGTCCATGGTCACGGTGCCGATCTTCGGGTTCGGCATCAGGCCGCGCGGGCCGAGCACCTTACCGAGGCGGCCGACCAGCGGCATCATGTCGGGGGTGGCGATGCAGCGGTCGAAATCGATCGTGCCGTTCTGCACCTTCTCGACCAGGTCCTCGGCGCCGACGACGTCGGCACCGGCGGCCTTGGCCTCATCGGCCTTGGCGCCGCGGGCGAACACGCCGACGCGGAGCGTACGGCCGGTGCCGTTCGGCAGGGTCACGACGCCGCGGACCATCTGGTCGGCGTGACGCGGATCGACGCCGAGATTGATGGCGACCTCGATGGTCTCGTCGAACTTCGCTTTCGCGCGCTCCTTGACCATCTTGATGGCGTCCGCGAGCGGGTAAAGCTTTTCGCGGTCAATGCCTTCGCGGGCTTTGTTCAAACGCTTTCCGATTGCCATGGCCGCTTACCCCGCAACTTCCAGACCCATCGAACGGGCGGAGCCCTCGACCATCTTCATGGCCGATTCGATGGTGTCGCAATTCAAGTCCTTCATCTTCTTCTCGGCGATCTCGCGCACCTGCGCCTTGGTCACCTTGCCGGCCTTGTCACGGCCCGGCGCCTTCGAGCCGGACTGGATCTTGGCCGCCTGCTTGAGGAAGTAGGACATCGGCGGCGTCTTCATCTCGAAGGTGAAGGAACGGTCCGCATAGATGGTGATGATCACCGGGATCGGGGTGTTCTTCTCTTCCTTCTGGGTCTGGGCGTTGAACGCCTTGCAGAACTCCATGATGTTGAGACCGCGCTGACCGAGCGCGGGACCGATCGGGGGCGAAGGATTCGCCGCACCGGCCGGGACCTGAAGCTTCAGGTATCCGGTCACTTTCTTTGCCATGTATCACTCCTGTTGTGCCGGCGATTGCCGGCGGTTTCAGGTTCGTGGTCTGGGTCGGATGCGGCTGGCAACCGCCCTCTCCCTCCCACGGCCTCTCTTTGCGCGAAGCCTTTCGGCCTCACGCGTTACCCGGTCAGACCTTCTCGACCTGACCGAATTCCAGCTCGACCGGCGTCGCGCGGCCGAAGATCGACACCGCGACCTTCACGCGCGAGCGCGCCTCATCGATTTCCTCGACCACACCCGAGAACGAGGCGAACGGGCCGTCGGCCACGCGCACGTTCTCGCCGATCTCGAACGACACCGACGCCTTCGGCCGTTCCACGCCTTCCTGCACCTGGTGCAGGATGCGCATGGCCTCGGCTTCCGAGATCGGCATCGGCTTGTTTTCCGCGCCGAGGAAGCCGGTGACCTTCGGCGTGTTCTTGATCAGATGGAACGCCTCGTCGGTCAGCTTCATCTTCACCAGCACGTAACCCGGGAAGAACTTGCGCTCGGCGTCGATCTTGCGGCCACGGCGCACTTCCGTGACCTTCTCGGTCGGAACCAGCACCAGCTCGAACAAATCCTCGAGCCCACGCTGCTTGGCCTGCTCGCGGATCGATTCGGCGACTTTCTTCTCGAAATTCGAATAGGCGTGGACGATGTACCAGCGCTTGTCGGACACTTGAGCGGTTGCTGTTGCCATCAGTGAATGCCCAGGACGAAGGTGATGAGGTAGCGGATGATCTGGTCGGCGGCGAAGAAGAAGATCGAGGCCAGCGCGACCATGACGAACACCATGATGGTGGTGATCGTGGTCTCGCGGCGGGTCGGCCAAGTGACCTTGGCAGTCTCCGAGCGCACTTCCTGCAAGAACTTGAACGGGCTGACTGCCATCGTCTAGGGTCCAGCGTCCGTCGACAGACGCGAATGAATTTCAGGGATCCGAACAGCCGCCGTTGGCCCAGCCCTCTGTCTCGAAGGATGAGCCGGAAACCGGGCTCGATTGTTCGGGGATTTCAAAGCCGCGCCGGAGATCCGCGTCTAACGGGCCGGCTGCGAGTGCGGGGTATCTACTGCGGATGGGGCCAAAGGTCAAGATATAGAGAGTTCGTGCGGGCAAGCCGCCTTCCCCCGGACGGCCGTGCAGAGACCATGTGGATCAAGGGGTTATCCGCCGCCCGCAAGGCGCCGGGGAGACCATCGGCAGCCCGGCACAGTCAGTCGGCCCGATCCACCATGGAAATGCCAGGCAGCGGCACCACGAACTTTCCACCTTCGGCGAAATAGCGAGCGTGCTTTGCCCGGATCGGGTCGACATAGCGCCAGGCGAAGACCACGACGAAGGCGGGCTTGCGCTCGTAAAGGGCGGCCGGAGGCAGAATCGGAATGTCGTAACCCGGGCCGGCCATCACGTTCCCCTTTTTTGGGTCGTCGTCCACCAGGAAGTCGATCTTGTTCTCCAGGCCGAACTGCGGAAGCAGGGTCGTGGTGCCGACCGAGACGCCGTAGCCGGCGACCAGCTGACCACGCGCATGGGCGGCATCCGCCATCGCGACCAGCTCGTCGCGGATGGCAGCGATCCTCTTCACATAGGGCGCATAATAGGCCGGCTGATCGACACCGAGCCGGTCCTCCTCCGCGATGAAGCGCGCGACCTCCGCGGACGGCTTCTTCGCACCGCCGGCGCGCTGGACCGTCACGCGGATCGAGCCGCCCTTGGTCCAGATGTGCTGGACGTCGATCACTTCCATGCCAAGCCGGGCGAAGAAGCGCGTCAGCGGCTTGATGTTAAAATACGACAGATGCTCGTGATAGACGGTGTCGAGCAGGTTCTTCTCGGTGACATCGACGCCGTATTGCGTTTCGAACACGAACAATCCGTCCGGCGCAAGCACGTCGCGAACCCCGATCACCAGCGGATCGAGATTGTCGACATTGGCGATCATGTTGTTGGCGATCACGACGCTCGCCGCACCATGGCTCTGCAGGATGCGGTGCCCGATCGCATCGGTGAAGAAATCGCCGATAGTCTCGATTCCCGCTTCCGTCGCGCGCCGCGCGATGTCGACTGCAGGATCGACACCCAGCACGCGCATGCCGCGCTCCTTGAAGAAGCCGAGCAGCGATCCGTCGTTGCTGCCGAGCTCGACGACCAGCGAACCCGGCGCGATGCCGAAGCGGCTGACGACGTCGTTGGCATAGCCTGCGAAATGCTCTCGCAGGCCGAGCGAGAGCTCGTCATCTGAAGGCCATTGAAATTGACGAGCTATATGGGAAGCTCGAGCAAAAGCTGGCACCGATGACCGTCAACCACGTGCACCGGTGTTTCAACTCGTGCCTGTCGACCGCAGAGCGGAAAGGGATGCTTACCAGCAACCCGATGACCCGGATCGAACAACTTCCCTCGGCCGGCGAGAGCGATCACGGCTTGGCGCTTGATGAGCCGGACCTCAAGAACCTGGTGAACGGGTTCAAGCCCTCCCCGGCCATGTACGCTCCGGTCGCGGTCGATGCCGCGACTGGCGTTCGCCGCAACGAGCTTCTGGCCTCCGCTGGATCGACTTCACTCCAGAGCAAAAGACCCTCAGGGTCGAGCGAGCTCTAGAGATCACCAAGAAGTTCGGGATCCCTTTAAGATACCTAAGACGTGGCGCGGAAAGCGCACGATCGCTCGGGACGAGGGGACCGTCACTTTGCTGCTGGCCGAGCGGGCGAAGCTCCAGCGCCTTCTGGCGGGCATTGCCTTTGATTCCTCTGTTAAACACGACGAGAGCGCGGCGGGGGAAATCATGAAAGGAATGTTTTGGCTGGTACTGGCACTTGGGGCCGGGTACTGGCTCTATACCGACTGGCAAGCCTCGGGCAGCTTGACGGGAAAAGCTTTTTACGAGGCATGTTGGGAGCGGGTATCCGACTTCACCAAACGCCCTAATCCATGCGGGCGAAAGCCGTGCTGGTATTCGTAGAGCTGGCGGAAGATGTAGGTGGGCGAACGCCCGGCGATGCCCGGCACGACGTCGGTGCCGGTCAGCTTCTCGCCATGGCAGGCGGCGCAGGCGATCTCCGGCTTCGCGGCCAGCCCGCGGCCGGCGGGGACGCTACCGGGGCGGCACGTAGGCGGTAAAGCGGACGCGCGCGTCGCGGTTGACGAAGCGCCCGACGTCCGTCGGCGTCTCGATGATGCGCATTCCGATCGGCTCGCGTTCATCGCCTTTAGTGACGAAGAACCAGCCGGCGACCGTCGGTTTCGGCACGGTCTCAGTCTCCACCACATCGACCAACTTTGGCCTCTTTCGAACGCCGAAGGGCGCGCAAACCTGTCTCGACAATCGCGTTGCTCTGTAACTCATTGCGGACTGCAAGAGTTCCGATTGCGTGCTCGCGTCAAAATACCAGAGTGGTGATATAAGAATTCGCACCAAACAGGGTGCATTCGTGAGTGCTGCAAGTACCGGCGACGCGCGAGCGATGAACATCTTGCGCGAACTGCACGAGGCCGAGATGGAGCTGGTCGGCAAGACCGTCGTTTTGACTGACGGCAAGGCTGGCACAATTGATCGCGTCTTCCTCGATGATGAGCACAGACTTCGCATCTCGGTCGCGGGACATGAAGGTCGCTGGCCGGTTTCGACGGTGAAACACATTGAGGGCTGACGCGCCCGGTGGCAGCATCCCCTCCCAGCAGCGCGCGCTCGACGACCTGCGATCAATCAGTGAATGGTTGACTTCACCGGGTCTGCCGATTGATCGAGAGCTGTACTATTCTCCTCGGCCTCTCGCACTCGGCCTCGAAGGGTCTCAAGTTCGGCAAGCTGAGAAAGAAGCGCCTGAGCGCGCAGGCACAGGACAACGCGGTTGTACGCCCGATTACGGTTACTCATTGCACGCCCCCCGATGTTTGAAGAGTTGGCTCCTTGTCGGTTCTCATTCCCTGTTGCAAGGGTTTTCTCACCCGGCCAGATCAAGCGAGCTGGTCGAGCTACCGACGTTGCATTCGCGGAAGTGGGACGACAGCTCAAGCTCAGCCAAGTGCTCCCAGCATTCCGCGTCCGCGAGGAGTTTCCATTTGTTCATGCTGTTGTACGCGGCCTGTTGACGGCACAGAGAACCCATCGCGCGCAAGCGTCGCACCTTCTCCACTGCGAACCTCCTTCGGACTTGCTTTTCGCAAGCCATTGTTTGTGTCGGATTGAAAGTCTCGCAGATTAAAATGACGAGTGAAAGTCCGGTGTTTGACTGGTTTAGATGACAGCGCAATCGTCTGACTTTTTGTCTGGACGAGTGCTAAGCATTGACGCGATCCAAAAACGCATCGCAGAATGAAGGTGCTCTTCCGAACCTCAAGCCCCCCAATTTTCGGAAGCGCTGTTAAGGAAGGTGACGGCTCCAGTCCCACAACTGGAGCCGTTTTTTTTGGTGGCTCATCGAAACCAGACTTGGCGACGCAAAGGATGCAGGCAAACGCACTCATTTTCGGGGTTCAGATGTCTCATTATCTGCTGTGCGTTCGGTTAACCGCAAATTCTATTCGCTTGATGCTTCACATCGCTTTCGAATGCTACTGAGAGCTGGCGCGCGTGCTCCACATCAAGAGCAATGATGACACCATTTCATTCCGAGCTTAGTTTCTTCCTCCAGGGTCTGAGGGAGGAATGCAATGCGACGGCGCGGGGCGACGGTAAGGATGAATGCACGGCTGCTGCAGATCGCTCGTCTGACTGGTCGAGCGGCAGGACTGCTGTTTTTGCGAAACGAGCGTGGGATCATCCGGCAGGCCAAAGCCGATGACGCCCAGACTTGCACGGAGATCGAAAAATGGCTCGCCTCGCGGGGATTAAAACCTCCGAGATAGATGGCCCCAGGGGCCAGAGGCTGCGGTGGATAGGCGGCCGGTGAGAGGCAGTGGACGTGCGTGACAAGGGCTAGAGCTTTGGTCGGCTACAGGCTGAATTGCAGACCATCTTCCGCATGACAGAGGCCGCCGAGTGCGCCTTACTTGCTAATGCGGGGATACGAGCGCGGCAACGCTGAACGCCACTATGCAGGCGGCGGCTAGGGACCAGAGCGCTATAGCGATCTCTCTAGGCATGGTGCCCAACATCATGCGCCGTACCACAGTTCGAGCGCGTTATTTTGTGAACTAAATGCTCCCAACGACTAGGACCAGTAGTGCGCCACCCACGAGCGCGATGGCAAAACAGACGCGCGCCGGGATCGAATACGTGTCGAAATAGGGTTCTCTGATAATCACGCTACGGCTCCTCCTATGTTAGAGTGCACCGGCTGTCTTCAGGATGGAACCACTGAATTCCCTTTCCGGGACGGCGTCTAGTCAATTCAGTTCCGCAGTGCACCGGGGCACAGCCAAATAGGCAAGTCTCTCTGACATTCTGTGATTGGAACCTATTTACTTCTTTTAATTTGTTTAATTCATGGCCGCCCGCTGGATCAATCCGGACGCAACCTGCGGGTCTTTTGTTGTTTTTGCCATTCGCAGCAGCGTTGCTGCGGCCTCTCGGGCGAACGAGGTGTAGCGTGGCACGTCTTTTATCCAAATCGAAGTCCCAGTGGGACGAAGTCAGAAATCCGAACTGCGTTCCGGCGCTTTGTACAAAAATGTACACAAGCGACAAAAAGGACCTCAGCTCCGGGGCTGGCGCCGAGCTGAGGTCCTTTGTCGGCATCACGTTATCGAGGCGCGATCCGAAAGGATTAATTTTAGCTTCCAACCATTGGTTCCCGCTGCCAGCGGGGCTCAAAAAACGGAGGCCGTAGAGAAGGCCGCAGCTTTCGACCTCGGTTGCTCCCTCTCGTATTCAAGTGCGCGAATGCTTATTTTTCCCGAATGCGTTCTTTCGAGTTTTGCCTGCCGACGAAGGGCGTGACGGTCCCCGACGGCCCGGATTGGATTCATGAAGTGAAATACGGCGGTTATCGCCTCCGCTTGGAGCGCGATGGCGACCGCGTGCGCCTGATCACGCGGGGCGGCTACAATTGGGCCAGCCGCTATCCCTGGATCGTCGAAGCCGCGCGCAAGGTCCGCCAGAAGCAATTCGTACTCGACGGCGAAGCGGTCGTGCTGGGCGTCGATGGCATCTCCGATTTCAACGCGCTGCATTCCCGCAAGCACGATCATGAGGTGCAGTTCTGCGCCTTTGATATTCTCGTCGAAGGCGGTGACGATCTCCGCTTGCTCCCCTTGTCGATGCGGAAGGCGAACTTGGAGCTGCTGGCGCGGCGTCCTGAAGGCGTGTTCGTCAATCCGTTTGAGCGGGGCGAGCTTGGGCCTGATCTGTTTCGAGCGGCCTGCAACCTGGGCCTTGAGGGACTGGTGTCAAAAAGAAGAGATCGGCCCTATCAACCAGGGCGGAGCAAGCATTGGGTAAAGGTGAAAAACCGTAGTCATCCAGCGATGGAGTGGGAGCTATGATCGGTAGAGCGGCAGGTCCGATCTGCCACTAATAGCAGACCTCAACGATCGATCGGTCCACTACGCGTTGGGGCACAACAGGCGACGTCAGGCGTATAGTGTGGCCACGCGATCCGTCGTACAATGTTTCATCGGTTGGGGCGAGAGATGGTGCAGGAGCGGCCACCCCGGGTCGAGCGCAGGCTAACGGCGGTATTGGCCGCCGACGTGGCTGGCTATTCACGGCTCATGCACAATGACGAAGAAGCTACGCACGCCAAGCTGACAGCGCTGATGGCGGATGCTGTTGCGCCCGCAATCGCCGAACACGGCGGACGTGTCGTGAAGAACACCGGCGATGGGTTCTTGGCGGAGTTTCCCAGTGCGGTCGAAGCGGTTCGAGCCGCCGTGCAGTTTCAGACCCGCATCAAAGAGCTTGCAGCAGCTGATGCGGAAGAGAGACAAATTGTTTTCCGTGTCGGCATCAACGTCGGCGACGTGATTGTTGAGCCGCATGATATTTTTGGCGATAGCGTAAATATTGCGGCGCGGCTTGAGAGCATCGCAGAACCTGGCGGCATCTGTATCTCTTCTTCTGCTTACGTCCACGTCCGAGGCAAGGTCAGCACTGAGTTCGCCGATCTGGGAGAGCAGAATCTCAAAAATATCGCCGTTCCGGTCCGGGCCTATGCGGCCGTCCCGAATGGAGGCCGCCCAGCGATACGCGGTGATGGCATCGGGCCGTCCACGCGTTCGCCGCCTCGTCTCTCCATTGTTGTGCTGCCTTTTTCCAACCTCAGCGACGATCCCGCGCAGGAACACTTCGTCGATGGCGTGACCGAGAGTTTGACCACCGATTTGTCGCGGATCAGCGGCTCGTTCGTAATCGGCCGCCACACCGCATTTACCTACAAGGGCAAACCGATTGATCTCAAACAGATCGGCCGCGAGTTAAATGTTCAATATGTGCTTGAAGGCTCGGTGCAGCGGAGCGGCAACCGCTTTCGAGTGAACGTACAACTTGTCGATACCGAAACAGGTAGTCACCTTTGGGCGGACCGTTTTGACAAACCGATCTCTGATCTCTTCGAGATGCAGGATGAAATTGTATCTAGACTGGCCAACACGCTAAATGCTCAACTTATTGCGGCTGAGGCAAGGCGGGCGGAACGCTCGTTGCATCCGAGCGCCTTGGACTTGTACTTCCAGGGAATGGCTCGCTGGAACAAAAGTTGGACCCCGGGCCACATGATGCAGGCGCGAAGTTTCTTCGCGCGGGCCTTAGAACTCGAACCGGATAACGTCGAAGCGTTGGTAAGTATCGCGTTGGTCGATGCGGCACTCGCGGTATTGTGTTCGCTGATGGCCCTTACGAGCGCTTCGCTGCGGCCGAAACGGCGTCGCTCAAGGCCCTCTCCTTGGATCCGCAACACGCCACTGCTCACATGGCTCTGGGTATCGTCCAGTTGTGCACGAGACGAGCGGCACAAGGAGTTGCTGAATGCGAGCAAGCATTGGTTTTGAACCGAAATTTGGCCGAAGCCCAGGCTCTCTTTGGTGCCGCCAAATTATTGCTCGGTCGCCCTGCAGAAACGGAGACTTGTGTACAAGAAGCATTGCGCATTTCCCCTCGCGATGAAGGTGCGCACCGCTGGATGTATTATGTTGGTTTGGCCAAATTACACCTCGGAGACGATGCCGAAGCAACTGAGTGGTTGCGTCGAAGTTTGAAGGCCAACCCAAATTATCCCGTAGCGCACTTCGTATGCGCCGCTACGCTTGCGCTTCTCGGGAAAATGGATGAGGCGCTGGCGGCTAGAAAAGAGGGACTTGCGCTTGATCCGACTTTCACCATCAGTCGCTTGAAGAAAGTTTGGCTTTCCGATGATCCTATTTTTCGTGTCGGGAGTAGGCGTCTCATGAAGGGCCTGCATTTGGTCGCCGTGCCCGAGGGGTGATGTCCGTTGTGGGTCAGACTCGGAAGTCGAACTACGCAATCGCGACTTCCGCTTTTCCCACAACGGCAGACTAACGGCGCTAACGAAATCCTTGCTGCGCTTAGAGCTATGATCGGCCAGTCAGTGCAACGTCGCGAACGGCCGCTCCGTCATCGCCTCGACAAACTGCCGCAAGCGATCCATAGCTTTGCTCCGCCACGCCTCCAGCTCGCCGGCATATTTCGCCAGGTCCGCACGAAACTCTTTCCCGTGAATGTCGGCACCTTGAGCGAGCAGACGGTGTGCATAGGCCGTGAGCGCAAGATCGCGATGGCGGCACAACTCAGCGTTTGCTTCATCTAAAGTCATTTTGCTCCCCGCTTCACGGCCAGTCGCCAAATATTTCCGCCTTCACCCGGCCGAACGCCGGTGTTTTCCACGTCGGCATGCGAAACCGAACCCCCATGCGTGATGAAGGAGCCCGGCGGATACGTCCGCGATGCATCCCAAAACGCCCAGGTAGCGCAGTGTCGGCCTTGATTCGAGTTCCTTGATCCGGTCTTTCAGCGGCGTGATTGCCGCCAGCACGAAATCGCCGATCACCGGTGCCAGCGATTTGACGAAGCCTTCGATCTCGGCTCGCCGCTGGGGCGAAACCTTCGCTTCGATCGCGCGGCGCTCTTCGGGAGTTGGGACATTCGTAAGCGCTTAGCCGTGACCCTATTGAGGCTGGCTTGACGTTTTGCGGAATCGCCACGGCATGAGGTCGTCGATTTCGCTTTGGGGATGGCCGGCAATGATCGCCGTGAGCGTTTCGGCGATGTAGGCGACCGGGTTGACGTCGTTGGACGAGCGGCAGCGAGTGTTCCTTGCGCGCGGCCAGCCTGATATCCGGCGATGAACCGCGTACCATGGCTTCGATGGCGTAGAGCTGTGCGATCTGCCGGACGGCGGCCTCGGCGATCGGCGATTTACTGTTGCGGGCCAATTTGACGAAGCGCCGGCGCAAATGGCTCCAGCAATGTACGAGCGTCCACGGCCCTTGCGGTCGAGCGACTTCGATCAGTCGATCATAACCGTCATAGGCATCGCATTGCAGGAAGCGTCCGGTGAAGCGGTCCAGGAACTGCTCAGCGAAGGCGCCGCTGCGACCGGAAGCATATCGGAACAGCACGATCGGCGGACTTGGGCCGCTATGGCCGCGGTCGTCGGAGACGATCGCCCCACTGTTGCGGTCCTATGCGAGGTGGACGAAGAAAACTGATGCGAAGGTGGCCGAGGCTATCGCCAACCTGTCGAAAGCGATGACCTGATCCGAGAAGTGTCCGGAAAAGTGTCCGCGTTCCGAAAACGTTCGATCTGGTCCGCCGCTAAGTCACTGATTTGACTGGCAGGAGTGGCAGGGCTCGAACCTGCGACCCCCGGTTTTGGAGACCGGTGCTCTACCAATTGAGCTACACTCCTATAGACCCAGCGTCGCCGCGGATCAGGGGCGCTTTCAAGCACAGAGAGCGGCCGGTTTGCAAGGGTGAACCGCGCCGGCTTCGCTTGTTTGTGCCGGGCTTTCTGGGCCACAGTCCATTGGCCATAACGAAAAACAATCGGGAGTGCCCATGACCGTTACAACGACCGCCACAGCCGCCCAACAGGCACCGATCGCGCTCCACACCCCGCCTTTGCCGGAGGCCCGCCCCGAGACGCTCGCGCTGTCGCGCCCCCGTCTCCAGGCCATGTCTGATGCCTTCAGCCGCGAGATCGACAAGGGAACCGTTCCCGGGGTCACCGTACTGGTGGCGAGGGGCGGCCAAATCGGCTGGTTCGAGGCGCTCGGCAAGCAGGGCCCGGCGGGCGCGGCGCCGATGGCGCGCGATTCGATCTTCCGCATCTTCTCGATGACCAAGCCGATCGTCTCGGTCGGCATCATGGCGCTGGTCGAGGACGGCCAGCTCCTGCTCAGCGACGCGGTCGCAAAATTCATCCCGGAGTTCGCGAGCCAGCAGGTCGGCGTCGTCAAGGACGGCAAGTTGGAGCTGGTGCCGCCGACGCGGCCCATGACCGTGCAGGACCTGCTCCGCCACACCTCCGGCCTCACCTACGAGCACCAGGGCGACGGCCCCGTGCACAAGCTCTACCAGGACTCCCGCGTCCGCAGCCGCAAGATCACCAATGCCGAGCATGCCGCACTGGTGGCGAGCTTTCCGCTGGTCTGCCAGCCCGGCGCGGAGTTCAACTACAGTCGGTCCACCGACATCCTTGGCCGCATCATCGAGGTCGTCAGCGGCAAAACGCTCGGCACGTTCCTCACCGAGCGCGTGCTCGCGCCGCTCCAGATGGCCGAGACCGGCTTCTCGACCCCCGCGGCCAATGCCGGGCGTCTTGCCGAGCCATTCGCGATCGACCCCTGGACCGGCGACAAGGTCGCGCTGTTCAACATGCTCGAGCAGCCGGTGATGGAGTCCGGCGGCGGCGGCCTGGTCTCGACCACGATGGACTATGCCCGCTTCTGCCTGATGCTGCGCAATGGCGGCACGCTCGACGGCAACAGGATCATCGGCCGCAAGACGCTGGCGCTGATGGCGTCCGATCATCTCGGGCCGCATGTTGTGACGAATGGCACGCTGCTGTCGCCCGGCCACGGCTTCGGTCTCGGCTTTGCCGTGCGCCGAGAGGCCGGCATCGCCCCCTTCCCTGGCAGCGTCGGCCAGTATTTCTGGAGCGGCATTGCCGGCACGTTCTTCTGGATCGATCCGAAGGAGGATCTGTTCGCGGTCTTCATGAGCCAGGGCCCGGGCCAGCGCGACTACACGCGAACCCTGGTGCGGGATCTGGTTTACGCGGCGGTGGAGTGAGGTCCGCGCTTAGGCGCGACCCTTATACCCACATTTACGGGGCATCCAGTACGACCTGCGGCAGCAGTTCGTTCACGCAACTTCCGCCGCGGAGTACTGGATCGCCCCGCCTTCTGTTCAGCCCGGGGACATGACCGACGGGTGTTCGGGGACATAGCCGACACATCATAGTGCAGGGATTTGGCAGTAAAGGAGGCCAAGTCCATGCCCTGGCGAGAGGTGTCGGTGATGGATCAGCGGCGGGAGTTCGTGCGGCTTGCGATGCAGGAGGGAGCGAACCGGCGGGAGCTCTGCCGGCGGTTCAATATCCATCCCGACACGGGCTACAAATGGCTTGCACGATGGCAAGCGGATCAGAATGTCGACGACCGCTCGCGCCGACCGCATGCGAGCCCGGGACAGACCGATTGCGAGCTTGAGGCACGTATTCTCGCGGTACGCGATGCCCATCCGGCATGGGGAGCTCGCAAGATAGCTCACTGCCTGGAGCGCAATGGCTTGCGTTCGCCAGCAGTCTCAACAGTTCATCAGATCTTGCGTCGGTCTGGCCGCATCAAGCCTCCGATCGGCGGCCCGACGGCAAGCCAGCGTTTCGAGATGCCGGCCCCCAATCTGTTGTGGCAGATGGACTTCAAAGGCTGGGTTCGGCTCGGCAATGATACCCAGTGCCATCCTCTGACGGTGGTGGATGACCACTCCCGCTATGATCTGTGCCTGCAGGCCTGTGCCGATCAACGCACAGATACCGTGCGCAGCCGCTTGGAGAAGACCTTTCGCCACTACGGGCTCCCGGAGGCTTTCTTCGTCGACAATGGTTCGCCCTGGGGTGATCCTTCCGGCGAGCGATGGACACGGTTCTCGGTGTGGCTGCTCAAGCTTGGCGTCGCCGTCATCCACAGCCGCCCATATCACCCGCAAAGCCGCGGCAAGAATGAACGATTCCACCGCACCCTCGCGGCTGAGGTGTTCGCACTGCGACAGTTCCGCGATCTCGCAGAGACGCAGCGTGCCTTCGACGCCTGGCGGGAAGTCTACAACTTCGAACGGCCACACGAGGCGCTCGGACAACAGGTCCCGGCCAGTCGATATCGGCCCAGCCAGCGACCAATGCCCGATCGATTGCCACAGGTCGAATACGACAGCCATGAGATCGTGCGCCGCGTCTCCACGACCAAAGCCTATGTCAGCTTCAAGGGACGTCTTTGGAAAGTGCCACAGGCCTTCCGTGGCGAGCGCCTCGCCATCCGCCCCTCGGCAAACGATGCGCAATACGGGATCTTCTTTGCCGCCCACCAAGTCGCTATCATCGACTTGGCGAGCGGAGAATGTGTCGGCTATGTCCCCGAACACCCGTCGGTCATGTCCCCGGGCTGAACACCTTCGCGGGCGATGACACTGGTTGTGGGTAGGCTGCGTGCCGCTTCCCTTCTGCGCTCTATCGCCTCAACTGATCGTCGCGCCGCCGTCGATCACCATGGTCTGGCCGGTCATGAAGTCGCCGGCCTTCGAGCCCAGGAACACCGCCGCGCCCGCGATCTCGTCGGGGATGCCGATACGCAGCAGCGGCGAGCGTGAGGTCGAAGCCTTCAGGTTCTCCGGATTGTCCCACAGCGCTTTCGCGAAATCGGTCTTGATGAGGCCGGGCGCGATACAGTTCACGCGGATATTGTGCTTGCCGTATTCGCAGGCGAGATTGCGCGCGAGCTGCATGTCGGCGGCTTTCGAGATCGCGTAAGCACCGAGGATGGTCGAGCCCTTGAGGCCGCCGATCGAGGAGACGATGATGATCGAGCCGTCCTTGCGCTCGATCATCTGCGGCACCACCATCGAGATCAGCCAATTGTTGGCAACGATGTTGTTGTCGAGGATCTTCCTGAACTGATCGTCGGAGATGCCGGCGAGCGGACCGTAATACGGATTCGACGCCGCATTGCAGACCAGCACGTCGATCTTGCCGAAGGCGCGGTTGCTCTCGTCGACGAGGTTTTGCAAATTCTCTTTCGACGAGATGTTCGCGGCGATCGCAACGGCGGTGGCCTTGCCGAATCTGTCGTTGATGCTCTTCGCCACCTGCTCGCACACGTCGGCCTTGCGCGAGGAGATCACCACCTTGGCGCCGTGCTCGGCCATGCGCTCGGCGATCGCGAGCCCGATGCCGCGCGTCGATCCCGTGATGACGGCGACTTTCCCCTTCATGTCGAACAAGGTCATGTTTCTCTCCCAGATTGACTTTCGTATTCAGTGTCAGGCGAGCTTCTTGACCTCCGGTCCTGCCGGCTGATGCATCGCCGCGTGCGCGTCATCTGCGATCCAGGGCTGCTGGTTGACCATCGGCAGCCGCCAGACCGTGCGTTCGGGACTGGCAAAATAGTCCAGCCGCGTCACCGAGCAATTGTCGATGTCGAACGAGAGCCCCCGCTCCGGCTGGCCGTCAAGCGCAAGCCCGAGTGCCGCCTTGATTGTGCCGCCATGCGCGACCGCGATGATGTCCTGCCCTGCCGCCTCGTTGTTGATCCGCTCGATGGTGCGGCGCGTGCGGTTGTAGAGATCCATGAAGCTTTCGCCGCCTGGCGCGGGCTCGTTGATATCGGCGAACCAACTGGCGCCGACGGGACGGCTCGCGATGAATTCAGCGCGGTTCATGCCCTGCCAGCGGCCGAGATTCTGCTCGGCAAGATCCGCTTCCCACTTCATCGACGCAGGCCTTGGAAAGCCGGCGGCCCAGATCGCCTCGGCGGTCTGATGCGTGCGCATCAGATTGCTCGAATACCAGACTGCCTTGCGTGGCAGCACCTTGGCAACAGCGTTGAACACATAGGTGTCGCTGGTATCGCAGGCGATGTCGGACTGGCCGTAGATGTTGCCGCCGTCATTGCGCACTGGCGCGTGCCGGACCCACCACCATCGTGTTATGACCACATTCGGCCTGTCTGCACCAGCCATCGAAACCCTTCCATCCCGTGTGATGTCGCTGTACGTCAGTAACGAACGTGTCTCAAGACACTTTACCGTTTGAAATCTTGTTTGAAATTCCGTCGCGCGGCAAGGGCCGCGTGCGAGCAAAGGGAGAAACGCATGGGCCGCCTGCAAGGCAAATCCGTCATCATCACCGGCGCCGGCAGCGGCATCGGCCGTGCGGCTGCGCTGCTGTTCACCAGGGAAGGCGCCAGGCTGATCGCGGTCGATCGTACCGAGGCGGTGAAGGAGACCGTCGAGGAGGTGAAGAAGGCCGGCGGCGTTGCGGAAGCCATGGTGGCGGATGCCGGCTCCGAGGCCGACGTCATCGCCGTGATCGACAAAGCGGTGAAGGCGCATGGCCGGCTCGACGTGATCTGGGCCAATGCCGGCATCTCCGGCGGCCTCGTTCCGCTCGCCGAGCAGACAGTGGAGCACTGGCAGGAGATTTTGCGGGTCAATCTGATCGGGCCGTTCCTCGCGGTGAAATACGCGATGCCGCACATGGTCAAGCAGCAGTCCGGCGCGATCGTGCTGACCGCGTCCGTCGCGGGCCTCAAGGCCGGCGCCAGCGGGCATCCCTATGCGGCGAGCAAGGCCGGCGTGATCAGCCTGGTGCAGACCACGGCCTATTCGCTCACCGGCACCGGCGTGCGCATCAACGCGGTGTGCCCGGGCCTGATCGAAACCGGCATGACGAAGCCGATCTTCGACCGCGCCAAGGAGCGCGGCACCCAAGACAAGATCGGCCAACTCAATCCGCTGAAGCGTGCCGGCCAGCCGCACGAGCTCGCCGCGATGGGGTTGTTTTTGGCGAGCGACGAAGCGTCCTATGTGAACGGCCAGGCGTTCCCCGTCGACGGAGGCTTGACGGCATCGATGCCGTATACGGGGAAGCCGGTTTAGTTCGTACACTTTTGTGTCCCGGACGCGCTGCAGCGCGCAAGCGTTGCGGCGCCGAGCCGGGACCCAGCAGGCCGCGGCATTTGCTGCAGCATGGGCCCCGGCTCTGCAGCGCATCGGTAGAGGAGCGCTGCGCTGCGTCCGGGGCACGAGAGAGCGGATTTTGTCGCGCACAGCTGCCTCAACATCGTCATTGCGAGCGGAGCGAAGCAATCCAGAAATGCATCCGCGGAATGACTCTGGATTGCTTCGCTCCGCGCAATGACGGAGCAAGTGGCGTCGGCGTCGCTCTGCGGCCGGCATCTGAATTGCAGACACGCCTTCGCATCCTCGCGGCTCATCTCGCCCGAGCTGTGCTTCGTCGCCTCACCCTCAATTGAAAGAGCAACTGTGGCGAAGTAGCCCGGCGATCGGCCGGCCTCAAGGCTGGCGCTGGCGCGCCCCCGCCTGCGGCGGCTGACGGCCTTGACCCCGTCCGCTCACCGGTCTGTTGGCTTTGCATGCGCTCGGCCGAGGTCCGAGCGCGAGATAGGCGCGCTCGTCAGGCCACCCTGTATTTCTTCGGATCCCACGTCTCGCCGCGCGCGATCATGGTGTTGAGGATGATGATCAGCTTGCGCATGCAGGCGACGATCGCGACCTTTGGCGGCTTGCCCTTGGCAATCAGCCGTTCGTAGAAGGCCTTGAACACCGGATTGTTCAGCGTTGCGGCACCGACACAGGGCATGTAGAGGGCATTTCGCACCCAGCGGCGGCCACCCTTGATGCAGCGTTCACCTCGACGTTTGCCGCTATCGTCGTCATAAGGAGCAACGCCCATCAACGCGGCGGCAACTTCGTCGCTCACCTGCCCCAGCTCCGGTAGTCCTCCAAGCAGCGCCATTGCGGTCCCCTCAGCAAAGCCTGGTACGCTCTGGATGATCTCGGCACGTTTGGCAAAGTCCGGCGTTGTCTTGATCGTCGCCGCGATCGCGGTCTCGAGCGCGGCGATTTCGTCAGCCAGCTTCTTAAGAAGACGCGCGCGAGCCTTCTGAACAAGGGCCGGCGCCTCATGCTCCTTCTGCATTTCCAGGCGAGCCCTGACGTCAAGCAGGCCTTGGCGTCCCTTCACCAGTGCCTTCATCTCCTCGTGAGCGGGATTGTCGACTTGGCTGGGAGCCTCGCCGAATGTCTCGGCGAACCAGGAGATCATCTCCGCGTCGATCTTGTCATTTTTCGCAAGGCGTCCCGCCGATTCCGCAAAGTGGCGAACCCGTTTGGGATCGACGATCCGTACTTCCAGCCCTGCTTGGCGCAACGCCTTGGCCCATACCCGCTCGTAGCCGCCGCTTGCCTCCATCACTGCCTTGCCGACCTGATGCTTGCGAAGCCATGCAATCAAGCTCCGTCGCCCCGCCGCGGTTGTTGGGCAAGTCTTCCGCTCCGTTACGGTCCGAATGCACGCATCAATCTTGTCTTTAGCGACATCGATGCCGACGACAACCAGATCGTCTTGTGTCATCATCCACTCCCTTCCTTGCCTGGTACGGGCTCGCAGCCCTTGCAACTGTTCGGGTTCAGGAAGACACCGGAGCTGTCCCTTGCTCTTTAGCAGGCTCTGTCGCCTTTGGGCGCAACGGGCTCAGTTCCGGCAACGGGCGGTTCTGATCCAACCGCCCGTTGCCACATTCTGGCAGATTTCGGGGACACAAGGGCGCAGGGAAGACCGCATAGGCGTTAAGTTTGTTCTTGAGTGTTGGAATCACACGTGATTCCAAGGCGGGATGGCAGACGAATCGCTTCTGAACGAGGACTGGACGAGAGTGGTTACGCAGCTCGGCGGGGCTGCGCAGCTTGAAATAAGTGCGCGCCAGACGAAGGCTTTCGTGCGGCGGCGCCAAATTCCAGATGCGGTGTCGTTACTTCGGCTGATGCTGGCCTATTGTCTGGGTGAAAGAGGGTTGAGATCGACAGCCGCGTGGGCCGCTTCTGTTGGCCTTGCCGACCTCAGCAGCGTGGCGTTGTTCTATCGCCTGCGTCAATGTGGCGATTGGTTTGCAGTGCTGGTGGAGGGCTTGCTCGCTGCGGCAGCCCCGAAAGCGAGCCGAGGCCGCCTGATCCGCATTATCGATGCGACGACAGTGCCTCAGGCAGGACCGGCTGCGCGCAGGAACAGTGAGCTTTGGCGCGTTCATAGTGCATTCGATCTGCCATATGAGCGCTTTGGTCACTTCGAGCTGACAGATCAGCAAGAAGGCGAAACGTTTGACCGGATACCGGTGGTCAAGAACGAGATCCGCATTGCTGACCGCGCTTATCTACAACCTGACCGCATCGCCGCTGTGCGCGACGCCGGGGCAGACGTTTTGATCCGAGCGGGCTGGAAGAACGCACGTTGGCTTGATGCCAAAGGCCTTGCGTTCGATCTGATGGCCCAATTGCGTGCGGCGAAGGCGCACGGACTGATCGATCGGAGGATTTGGATCAAACGCAAGGACGGTGCGCCTCTGGCTATGCGTCTGGTCGCAGTCAAGAAGCCCGCCGGTGCAGTCGCGGCTTCGCGCCGTAAAGCCCGGCGCGACGCACAAGACGAAAACCGCGTCATCTCCAAAGAAACTCTGGAAGCCGCGGATTGGGTCATTCTGGTCACGTCGCTCGCGCGGGACGAGTTCTCCACCAAGGATGTACTCGCGCTCTATCGACTGCGATGGCGCATCGAACTTGGCTTCAAGCGACTGAAGAGTCTGATTGGTCTCAAGACGCCACCTGGAACCGATCCGCGCTCCGCCAAGCCCTACTTGCTGGCACACCTCTTGATCATCCTGCTGCTCGAGCCGCTTGCCCGCGACTTCGAGGACTCTCCCCGCTGGACGCAGGCCGCCTGACGGCACCTGGCGCTTGGCGTGTTTTGCAACAACTCGTTGCATCCTTGCTACAAGCGATCATTCCACAACCAACCATCCGTTGCTTTCGCCGCAGAAAGCGAGCGCTTGGGCGGCACCTGCGCGAGCCTCCTCGAAAACGTCCGTATCAATCGATGCTCGCGCTACCTTAACGCCTATGGGGAAGACCGGGAGCCGGTTGGCTCCCATCGACCGCCATGCCAAGAGCAGATTGCGTATGCTTCATGCACGGCGGAGAAACAGGGCAACCGGAGACATCCCGGCCTTCCCTGCGCAGTGGTTTGACGGCTTATGTCGTGATCTCCTCGGGGAGCGATGCACTATTGCCCCCGTCGCCTTGCGGATGGCTGATGCACGTGCCCGGTCGGGCCGCCACATCACCGCAACACTTGGCGCACAGACCCCGGGCGCCAGGACCACACGATTTTGCCGTACGCGAACCGCACCCGTCGTTGGCGCGAGGTCTTCGCTCACGGTTGCCCGCCCTGCAAAACCCTTCGCGCCGGTGCAACCCACGTCCACCGCCGCCCGGCCCGCGTTCGTGACGATCGCGATACGCCCCTCTTCCTTGGGCCGGATTGCTGCGAGACATACGCCGTTTCCGAATTTCGGTAAAGCGGAATATTTTTGGCCGGGTGCGTTGACCCACCGCTCGCGTGTTTTGCCCGACGGGCAACGCAAGGGATTGTGGGCCGGGATCGAGCGACGCGGAATCCGGGAATCCCATCCAAGCGGACAAACCAGCCCCGGATTGCGCTGCGCTCCATCCCCGGGCTACGGATCTGTGTTGATTTGCCCGACCGGCCATCACGTTGGTATGGTTCCTGCAGGCAACTCAGCCTCCATTTCCTGACCAGACCGAGACAATGCAGAGCTCAAGACCCGATCGCATCCGCAAACTGCTTGCCGACCTCGTCGGCTTCGACACCATCAGCGACCGCACCAACCTGCCCCTGATTGCCCATATCGAGAGCTACCTCGCCGCATTCGGCATCAAGAGTGAGCGCATCGTCGACGCGACCGGGCAGAAGGCCTCGCTCTGGGCCACGATCGGGCCGGACGACCGGCGGGGCTTCGTGCTGTCGGGCCATACCGACGTCGTTCCCGTCGTCGGCCAGGACTGGAGCCACGACCCATTCAAGCTCATTGAGCGCGACGGCAAGCTCTACGGCCGCGGCACCACCGACATGAAGGGTTTCGTCGCGGTGTGCCTTGCCATGGTGCCGGAGATGGTGGAGGCGAGGCTCAAGACGCCGATTCATCTGGCGATCTCCTATGACGAGGAGATCGGCTGCGTCGGC
The DNA here is from genome assembly GCF_900324035.1 of Bradyrhizobium vignae. NCBI lineage: Bacteria > Pseudomonadati > Pseudomonadota > Alphaproteobacteria > Hyphomicrobiales > Nitrobacteraceae > Bradyrhizobium > Bradyrhizobium vignae. Next base: position 3,380,908 of record NZ_LS398110.1, on the reverse strand, counting down.
GTGCGGCCGATGCTGCGCGAGGTCGCGAAGAAGCAGGTCAAGCCGCTCGGCGCCTTCATCGGTGAGCCGACCCAGATGCAGGTCATCATCGGCCATAAGGGCAAGCACGGCGTGCGCGCCACGTTCCGTGGGCTCGCCCGTCATTCCTCGATCGCGCCCGATGGGGTGAATGCGATCGAATATGCCGCCGAGTTGATCGTCGAGATCCGCCGCCGCGCCGTAGCGCTCGCGGCCGCGCGGTCAACCGACAGCCTCTACGACGTTCCGCACTCGACGCTGCTCACCAGCATCGTGCATGGCGGCGCGGCGCTTAACATCGTGCCCGACACTTGCACGGTGGAGTTCGAATGCCGCGGCATTGGCATCACCGAATCGCGCGAGGTCACGGATGCGATCGTCGCCTGGGCCAAGGCCGAACTCGAGCCGGCGATGAAGGCGAAGAATGCCGAGTGCGGCATCACGTTCGAAGAGATCCTCGACTACCCCGCGCTCGACACCGCCGCCGACGCCCCGATCGTCACCCTCGCCAAGAGCCTTGCGGGCCGCAATGACCACGCCAAGGTCGCCTTCGGCACCGAAGCCAGCCTGTTCGCCAGCATGGCCGATGTCCCCGCGGTGGTGATCGGCCCGGGCTCGATCGCGCAGGCGCATACGCCGGATGAGTTCGTGGAGATGGCGGAGCTGGAGAAGTGCGCGGGCTTCGTGGAGAGGCTGATCGCGCATTGTGCGAAGGCGCCGTCATAGGTGATATCCGTGACGTGACTCGGTCCCGGCTCGGCGGCGCATCACGTCGTGATGCGCCTTGTCCGGGACACGAGAACCGAAGAAAAAGGGCGCGGCCATCGCCGCGCCCTTGTCGTCTCTTACACCGCGCCCGCCTTCTGCGCATATTCCCACGATGCCTTCGACAGCGGCACGGTGCGCTTGGCGGATTCGAGCGCCTTGGCGTTGGCGGCGGTGCCGTCGCGGACGCGGCCGGCGATGCCTTGGGTGATGCCGGCGAGACGGAACAGATTGTAGGCGAAGTACCAGTTGAGATCAGGCACCGTCATCTTTGTGACGCTGCAATAGATCTGCGCCGCCTCTTCCAGGCTCGGGATGTTGAGCGCCTTGAGGTCGGCGCCTTCCAGGCCCGGCATGATCCACTGCATCAACAAATAGGTGAAGTCGGCCATGGGATCGCCGAGCGTCGACAGCTCCCAATCCAGCACGGCCTGCACGCGCGGTTCCGTCGCGTGGAAAATCATGTTGTCGAGACGGTAGTCGCCATGGACGATCGAGACGCGCGCCTGCTCCGGCACGGTTCTCGGCAGCCATTCGGCGACCTTCTCGAACTCGGGAATGTGCTGGGTCTCGGACGCCCGGTACTGCTTGGTCCAGCGGTCGATCTGGCGTGCAAAATAATTGCCCGACTTGCCGAAATCGCCAAGGCCGATGGCATTGGGATCGAACATGTGGAGTTTCGCCAGCGTCTCGATCTTGCTGGTGAAGATCTTGCGCCGTGCATCGCGATCCTGGCTCGGCAGTGTCGGATCCCAGAACACCCGGCCCTCCTCCATCGACATGATGTAGAAGGCCGCGCCAATGACGCTGTCGTCCTGGCACAGCGCATAGGCGCGCGCGACCGGAAAGCCCTGCTTACCAAGGGCTGCAATGACACGGTATTCGCGATCGACCGCATGCGCCGACGGCAGCAGCTTGCCGAACGGCTTGCGGCGCATCACGTAGGAGCGCTTCGGCGTGTTGAGGCGATAGGTCGGGTTGGACTGGCCGCCCTTGAACTGGAGCACGACCAGCGGGCCTTCAAAACCCTCGACATGCTCGCGCATCCACGCTTCCAGGCGCAACTCGTCGAAACGATGCCGCTCCTCGACCGGCTTGGTGCCCGAGAATTCTTCGTCCTTTCTGACGCCGTCCGCCACGATGACGCTCCCTCTTCAGTCCTGACCTTGTGCAGGTCGAGCATGATCCTAATCGGTAACCGCTGACGCACTTGCGTCAAGCGGTCATTCCGAATGGGACCATGCCCTGTCGTTTCTTCAAGTCGGGAGCGCCGCCTGGCTCTCCCTCTTAGTGACTGGTAGAGTTTGCATACTTCCGAAGTTCGAGCCTGGCAATGGCGCGGTTGTGCACCTCGTCCGGTCCGTCGGCGAGACGGAGCGTGCGGATGTGGGCGTAGTCCTTGGCAAGGCCGGCTTCATCCGAGACGCCGGCGCCACCGAAGGCCTGGATCGCCTCGTCGATGATCTTCAGCGCCATGTTGGGCGCTGCGACCTTGATCATGGCGATCTCGGCCTGCGCGGTCTTGTTGCCGACCTTGTCCATCATGTCGGCTGCCTTGAGGCACAGAAGACGCGTCATCTCGATGTTGGTGCGAGCTTCACCGATGCGCTGCTCCCAAACGCTGTGCTCGACGATCTTCTTGCCGAACGCGGTGCGCGAGGCGAGCCGCTTCACCATCTTCTCCAGCGCCTCCTCGGCCTTGCCGATGGTGCGCATGCAGTGATGGATACGGCCCGGACCGAGACGGCCCTGCGCGATCTCGAAGCCGCGGCCTTCGCCGAGCAGGATGTTCTCCTTCGGCACCCGTACGTTCTCGAGCAGCACCTGGGCGTGGCCGTGCGGCGCGTCGTCGAAGCCGAACACCGGCAGCATCTTCTCGACCTTGATACCTGGCGTGTCGAGCGGAACCAGGATCTGCGACTGCTGCTGGTGCTTGGCCGCCTTGAAATCGGTCTTGCCCATCAGGATCGCGATCTTGCAGCGGGGATCGCCGACGCCGGACGACCACCATTTGCGGCCGTTGATGACGTAATGGTCACCATCGCGCTCGATGCGGGTCTCGATGTTGGTGGCGTCGGACGAGGCGACCGCCGGTTCCGTCATCAGGAAGGCGGAGCGGATCTCACCATCCATCAGCGGACGCAGCCATTTCCGCTTCTGTTCCTTGGTGCCGTAGCGGATGAACACTTCCATGTTGCCGGTGTCGGGCGCGGAACAGTTGAACACTTCCGAGGCCCAGGTGATGCGGCCCATCTCTTCCGACAGCAGCGCATATTCGAGATTGGTCAGTCCCGCGCCGCGGAATTCGTCGTCCTCGTGCTCGGACGGCGGCATGAACATGTTCCAGAGACCCTCGGCCTTGGCCTTCTTCTTGAGGTCTTCCAGGATCGGAATGACCTTCCAGCGGTCGCCGCTCTTGTCCTGCTGATCGTAAATCGGCACCGCCGGGCGCACGTGCTTGGCCATGAAGGACCGCACGCGGTCGAGCCATTCCTTCTGCTTGGGGGACATGTCGAAGTCCATGGGACGCTCCTCGCTTCTCTCTCGCTGGTACTTTTGCGCCGGACTGTCCTCCCGCCGTGCGCGGCCCGCAAGCGCGAATACGCGAACTGCGGGGCGCACCGGAACCCATCGCAATTGCAAATGAGTCCCGATCGCGGATTGACTTTCCCGGCCTTCAAACGATAGTTTCATACAAATGTTTGAATTGCAACTCCCTCGCTCACGGCGTCATTCCGGGGCAGCCCGCAGGGCTGAACCCGGAATCTCGAAATGTGGCGAGAGATTCCGGGTTCGACGCTGGCGCGTCGCCCCGGAATGACGGGACAAAGGTCATGGCCAGCGATCATACGAGGTCTGCCATTCTCGCCGCCGCCGAAAGGCTCTATGCCGACCGCGGCTTCGGCGACGTGACGTTGCGCGACATCGTCGCGGAGGCCGGCGTCAACCTCGCCGCGGTGAACTATCATTTCGGCTCGAAGGACGAACTGATCGCGGAATTATTCGTCACTCGTTCGGTTCAGACCAACCGCGAGCGCCTGCGCGAATTGAAGGCGGCGGAGGAGCAAGGCGGCGGCCGCGCGCCGATCGAAGTGATCCTGCGCGCGCTGGTGGGGCCGACCTTGCGCGGCTGCCTGGGGCCGGAGAACCAGCGCTCGACCGCCGCGCGCTTCATGATCCGCGCCTCGATCGAATCCGTGCCGCCGATCCGCCGCATCAAGAACCGCGAGATCGACCATTTGCGCAAATTCGCCGCCTCGATGCGCAGGTCCCTGCCCGAGCGCAGCGAGGTCGATATCTATTGGGGCCTCAACTTCGCACTCGCCATGGCGCACCACACCATCCGCGAGAGCGAGCGGCTGATCAAATTGTCGGAAGGCAAATGCGATCTCGACGACGTCGAGGACGTGGTCGGGCGCGTCGTCAGCGTCGCGACGATGGCGCTGACGGCGGCGAAGGTCGAAGCCAAACCGCGCGCGCTGGCGCGGGATGCGCGTTAGCTGTCATGGCCGGGCTTTTCACGGCCATCCACGTCTTGCCACGCAGCACAAAGAACGTGGATCCCCGGGACGAGCCCGGGCATGACGACCTCTGCTACATGCTCGAAGTGTAGCCGTAACGGCGGGCTACGCCCGCTGCGGCATCTCCTCGGCCTCTTCCTTGGCGAGCAGCAGCAGCATCTCGATGCCCATCTCGCCTTCCTGCGGCGATCGGATGAACTTTATCTCGTCGGCGCTCTGCCGCAATGCGGCAATGATGGCGACGGCCTGATTGGCGGTGGCCGCCTCGGTCGCTAGAATGGCCTTCTGGTCCTTCGCCTGGAACCCGATCGTGTAGGACATTCGCTTCCCTCCCGAACTCAAGTGGAAGTATCGAACCAGAGTCGGACGCAAAGCGGAAGCCTGTGCGACTACGGACCGGGACAATCTGGGGATTGCGGCAAGCTTCAGGCAAGTTCCAGCATCGCGCGCGCGTCCTGCGGCACAAGTCTTCGCAGCCTCCCCAGGAGGGCCCTCCAGGGCACGGTGATAGCGTCAGACAATCCCCTGCTGCTTCAGCTGCTCGATCTTGCCGGCATCGTAGCCGAGCTTGCCACTGAGCACCTCCTGCGTGTGCTCCCCGAGTAGTGGCGGCGCGCGGTAATCCTTGATCGGGGTCTCCGACAAGGTCAGCGCGTTGCGGACCAGCGACAGATCGGGCTCGAAGGGATGATTGACCTTGACCCGCATGCCGCGCGACTGCACGTGCGGATCGGAAAACACCTGCTCGAAATTGTTGATCGGACCTGACGGCACGCCCGCCTCCTCCAGCTTCTCCAGCCAGTAGGCCACCGGCTGCTTGAGGAACAAGCCGGCGAAGATCGCCATGATCTCCTTGCCGTGCACGACACGGTCGTTGTTCTTGACGAAGCGCGGATCGTTCGCGAGCTCGGGCTCGCCGAGCACGGCGCAGGTGCGCTGGAACTGGCCGTCATTGCCGACCACCAGCATCAACTCGCCGTCGGCGCAGCGGAACACGCCGGCCGGCATGCCGCCATTGCCCCAGGTGCCGCGGCGCGGCGGCGTCTTGCCGTTGACGAGATAGATCTGCAGCCAGTGCGACAAGGATGCGATGACGGTGTCGAACAGGCAGACGTCGATGTGCTGTCCCTGCCCGCCATTGGCGTCGCGATGGTAGAGCGCCGAGAGAATCCCGATCGACGCGTTCATGCCGGTCATGTAGTCGACGATCGAGGGGCCGACCTTCATCGGGCCCTCGCCGGGCTCGCCGTCGATATGGCCGGTGACGCTCATCAAGCCGCCCATCGCCTGCAGGATGGCGTCATAGCCGGCACGCGGCGCATAGGGACCGGTCTGGCCGAAGCCGGTCACCGAGCAATAGATGATGCGGGGATTGATCGCCTTGATGGTCTCGTAGTCCAGGCCGTAGCGCTTGAGATCACCGACCTTGTAGTTCTCCATGAAGACGTCGGCGTCCTTGGCGAGCTCGCGGATGATCGCCTGCCCTTCCGGCTTGGCGATGTTGACCGTGACCGACTTCTTGTTGCGGTTGGCGCAGAGATAGAACGAATTGTTGTTGTTGGCCTTGCCCTCGGGGTCGGTCAGGTAAGGCGGGCCGAAGGCGCGTGCGTCGTCGCCGGTGCCCGGCCGCTCGATCTTGATCACCTCCGCGCCGAGATCCCCCAGCATCTGGGCCGACAGGGGCCCGGCGAGCACACGGGTGAGGTCAAGGATCTTGATGCCTGAGAGCGGCAAGGCCGACATGTCGATTTCCTCCGCGGAACTGATCTTGGAGCTGATTTTGGCGCGGCGGCGAGATCGCAGGCCGCGCTCCCTGCGGATACACCATTTTCGCGCCCTGAGCACTGCACTGACGGCATACGGCCATCTGTTGCCGGGCGAGCGGCGCCGATTGCTGCTCGCAACTTTCCGCGCCGCGAAGATCGCCTTAGACCGCCACCGCCGCGATCGCGCGCGGCCGCCGCCGCCCGAGCAGGACCAGGATCAGCACCGTTGCGCAGGAGAAGACGAAGGTGAGACCGAGTGCGCCGCGGCTGCCGAACTGCGTCAGCAGCGCGACGAGCACGGGCGGCGAGATCGCCGAGGCCAGATTGAGCGGCAGCGCGATCATCGACATCGCCTTGGCGAACTCGGCCTGGTCGTAGAACACCAGCGGAATCGTCGCCCGCGCCACCGCCATCGCGCCGCTGCCGGCGCCATAGAGCAGGATGAAGACGGCGACCGCCCAGGTGGCGCCCTCGCTCAGCATCAAGAGCAGCATGGCGACCGGCAAGGCCGTGCCGGCGACGAGCCCGGTCGTGATGCCGTCCCAGCGCCCGCCGCCCAGGAAATCCAGCCCGCGGGCGCTGACCTGGATCACGCCGAGCATCGAGCCGAAGGCCAGAGCCTGCGCCGGCGCCAACCCCTCCGCCCGCAACAGCTCGATCATGACGGCGCTGATGCCGAAATTGACGAAGGCGTTGAGCGTGATCACGGCGGCGACGAGGATGAAGGTGCTGCGCGGAATCGCCGGCGCATCGGAGCGCCTGTCCGGTGCGCTGCCATCGTCCGTCGCGACGCTGCGCCGGGGCGCCGCGAACGCATAGAGCGGCAGCGAAATGAAGATCAGCATGGCGGCATAGACGAGACACGTGCCGCGCCAGCCGAGATGACCGCTCAGGAACGAGGTGGTCGGCCAGAAGATGCTGCTGGAGAGGCCCGTCACCAGCATCAGCGCGCCGATCGCGCTCTTGGCCTGCTTTCCCGCGGCCTCGTTCAGCATGATATAGGCGCCGGTCGAGAGCGTGGCGCTGCCGGCGAGTCCAAGCACGATCCAGGCGGCGAAGTAGAGCACCGGCTCGCGCGCGAGCGACAGCAGCACGAAGCCGGGCGCGGTGACGATCGTGCCGACCATCATGACCTTGCGTGCGCCGTGCCGCGCAAAGAACTTGCCGAGCCAGGGCGCGCACAGCCCCATCGAGACGTAGAGAACGGACGTCCCCGCGAACACCGCCGGCAGGCTCATGCCGAGATCTGCGGCAAGGTCGCGGCCGACGATGGCGGGCAGCCCGATCGTCCCCCATCCAATCAGTTGCGTGACCGCGAGCACCACCAGGATGCCGATGAGCCCGCTGTCAGCCTTCAAGAATCGCATTCCAACCGTCGCCTGCCCGGCAGGCGCCGATCACGCCTGTGCATCTGCTTTACCTGCAGACTCGGCGCACGGGAACGCCGGCCGCCGAATGGCAGGAGGCAGCTGGGGGCATGTCGGGCGGTGGATGGTCGTCCCTACCCCGCGATCCCGAGCAAGGATCGCGCCTCGGCTGCGGTCGCAACGCGCCGGCCGTGGCGCGCGACCGCCTCGGCGGCGATGGCGACCAGCTCCGCGTTGCTGGCGGCGAGGCGCGTCTTGTCGATCCGGATATTGTCCTCGAGCCCGGTGCGAACCGCGTCGGCGCCGCGCGCGAGCGCCCAGCCCATCACCTCGGCTTGATGGCGGCCAATTCCGGCTGCGGTCCAGGTCGCTTTCGGGATCAGCCGCCTGAGCTCTCCGAGCAGAATGTCGAGCACATGCTCGTCTGCGGGCATGGCATTCTTGACACCCATGACGAACTGCACGTGCGGACGCGCGTCGATGAGGCCGGCCTCGATCAAGCGCCGGGCGCCATGCAGATGCGACAGATCGAAGATCTCGATTTCCGGCCGGATGCCGTTCGCCTTCATGCCGGTGGCGAGCGTTTCGACCAGCGCGGCGCTGTTCTCGTAGACGATGGTCGGAAAGTTCACCGATCCCGTGGAGAGCGAGGCCATGTCGGGCTTGAGGTAGAGCGACGATCCGCGCGCCGAGGGATCGCGCCCTCGCCCGCCGGTCGAGAACTGAACGATCATTCCCGGACAATGCTTTTTGATGCCCTCCTGCACCAGCGCAAAGCGCTCGGGGTCGGAGGACGGCGTCTCGTCATCATTTCGAACATGGATATGGGCGAGCGTGGCGCCGGCCTCGAAGGCTTGCTGCGTCGACTCGATCTGTTCGGACGGCAGGATCGGCACCGCCGGATTGTCCTTCTTGCGCGGAACGGAGCCGGTGATAGCGACTGCAACGACGACGGGGTTCATCCCTGGACCTCATGATGATCGCGCTCGCGCGCCCAAAGCCGAATAGACGTAGCGTAAGGAGCCCTGCCGCTGCAAACGTCATCGATCGCAGCGGCGGGCTTGTTTGCGTTCCAATCAGGTGGGAATTGCGGCCGCACCGTTCGCCGCCTCCGCACGCTGCCGCTCATAATCGGCCCGCGCCATCGGAACGGCCTCGGGATTGCCGAGATCGTCGATCTTGATCCGATAGGTTTCGCGGGCCGTCACCGCCGCGAGCGCCGCGATGACCGTGATGCCGAAGGCGATCGCGCCGACCGTCAAGGGAATGTTGGCCGAGCCCGGAGGCGCCACGGTCGCAAACAGAGCAGGAAGTAATGCAGTGATGGTCGTGCCGATATTCTGCGAGATCGCCATCGCCGAGACCCGTGTGCGGGTCGGAAACAGCTCCGGATAGAAGCTCGGGAAGATCGCGTTGTAGCCCTGATAGACGACGCCCCACATCAAGAGCGACAGCAGGATCGCGAGCGGCACGTTCCGGATGCTGATGGCATACAGATAGCCGAACGCGAGCAGGCCCGAGAGCAACGCGCCCACGATGATCGGAGGTTTGCGGCCGACCTTGTCGGAGAGATGGCCGACGAAGGGAATGATGAATACGGCCAGCATGTTGCCGAGCACCGGGATCCACAGATAAACGTCCTTGGCAAAGCCGATGCCATAGGCTGGCTGCACCGCGTAGGCCGCACCGAAGATGGTCGCGACCACGGGAATGACGTTCATCAGCGCCATGCAGATCACCCTCAGCATGTCGGGCCAGCTCAACCTGATGGCCTGGACGATCGGAGCGCGCGGCGTTTCTCCCCGTTTCTCCTCGCGGGCAAAGGCAGGCGTTTCGTCGACCTCGCGGCGAATGATGTAGCCGGCGACGATGACGAAGAAGCTGAGCAGGAACGGGATCCGCCAGCCCCAGCTGTTGAAGGCCTCGGTCGGCATATAGGCCGCCAGCGGCAGGAAAACCGCGGCCGCGAGGATTTGTCCGGCTTGCACGCCCTGAAGCGCGAAGCTCGCATAGAAGCCGCGCCGGCCGAACGGCGCATGCTCCAGGATCATCGAGCTGGCGCCGGAGATTTCACCGGCCACGGCAAATCCCTGCACGAGACGCAGCATGACGAGCAGGATCGGCGCCAGGATGCCGGCCTGCTGATAGGTCGGCAGCAAACCGACGGCCATCGTCGAGATGCCCATCAGGAACATGCAGAGGATGAGAACGGTCTTGCGGCCATGCGTGTCGCCCCAATGTCCGAGCACGAAGGCCCCGATCGGCCGCGCCACGTATCCGACGCCATAGGTCGCAAGCGATGCGACGATCGCAACGGTGGGATTGTCCGACGGGAAGAAGATCTGCGGGAAGATCAGCGATGCCGCCGTGGCGTAGATGAAGAAGTCATAGTATTCGAGAGCCGAGCCGATCCAGCCGCTTGCTGCAGCCTTCCTCGACTGACTCCTGTCATGGATCGCGCGCGTGGTAGCCATCATAAAAATTCCTCCCGATCTGGCTTGTTCGTTGACGTCCCGTTGGCGGGCTTCGTTGGACAATTGGACAGCAATCTCCCGGCGCTCTGCGGAGCTCCGCGAGCGCTTGGCACTGCCGGTCGGTGTCTTGGGTGAGGACGACAATAGGCTTTCGCCGGGGTAACACAATTACCCAGTTATGCGATAAACCTAACATGATGTTATGGCTGTGGCGGACTCGCCGGCGGCAGCGATGGGGGCGCAAGGTGGCGTCGTCCTCGGCGATGGCATCGAAGCCGGCCGCTGGCGCCGTGGTCGCGATCGGGATCGCCTGCCGGGCGCGGGCGGCTGATCGTGTGATCACGACAGCCGCCGAGCGGCGTCACGCGGTGTGGCCGGGATCGATATGCTTCGGGGTCTTCTTGTCGCGCTGGGGCGTCATCTTGGCTGGATCAGGCGCGTCCGGCACGCCGCGCGGTCCGAGCTGGTCGCGCTGGATGTCGTCCTCGGAGCGGGATGGCGCTCGACACCGTTGGGCTCACGGGGTTTCGTCATCGCGGCCTCCTTCTCTCGAACGCCATGTCTGCGGCGGGCTCTACACGCCGAGCGCGTTGTCGCCGGCTTCGCGGCCGGGCACGCTGACATGGACTTCGTGTCCCTCACGGAGGGCCAGGGATGCCGCGGCCACCGCCGACTCGAATGCAGCTTCCTTGGTGGCGTATCTGCTCTTGACGTCGCCGTCATGCAGCACGCCCCATTCGTCCTGCACCGGCACGATGGCGTATTGAGCCAGACCCATTGTCCTACTCCTGATTTGCCGTTCAAAAATTCGCCTGGGCTGTCAACGCGGTGCCGGGCTTAACGTTGCGTCAGCTGCGGATGCGCCGCACTCACCCGCCAGACCGTGTTGCCGCTGTCGTCGGCGACCAGCAGCGCGCCGGTCTTGTCGATGGCGACGCCGACGGGGCGGCCGCGCGCCTGGTTCTTATCGTTTAGGAAGCCGGTGACGACGTCTTGCGCGGGACCGCTCGGCTTGCCGTCCGTGAACGGCACGAACACGACCTTGTAGCCGTTGAGCACCTGCCTGTTCCAGCTGCCGTGCTCACCGACAAAGGCGCCGCCGCGAAAGTTGGCCGGAAGACTGGTGCCGGTATTGAAGGCAAGCCCGAGCGGGGCGACATGTGAGCTCAGCGCGTAATCCGGCACGATCGCCTTGGCGACGAGATCCGGCCGCTCCGGCTTGACGCGGGGATCGACGTGCTGGCCGAAATAGCTGTAGGGCCAGCCGTAGAAGCCGCCCTCCTTCACCGAGGTCATGTAGTCGGGCACGAGATCGGGACCGAGCTCGTCGCGCTCGTTCACCACCGTCCACAATGCACCGGTCTGCGGCTCGAAGCTGAGGCCGTTGGGATTGCGCAGGCCGCTTGCGAACACGCGCCAGCGGCCGCTGGCACGATCGACCTCGAGGATCGCAGCGCGGTTGTGTTCGGCTTCCATGCCATTCTCGGTGATGTTGCTGTTGGAGCCGACGCCGGCATAGAGCTTCGAGCCGTCGGGGCTGGCGACCAGGCTCTTGGTCCAGTGATGATTGATCGGACCACCCGGCAGCGGTGTCAGCACCGTGCCGGCCGCAGTGATCTTCGTATCGCCTTCCCTGTACGGATACCTGACGATGGCATCGGTGTCGGCAACGTAGAGCTCGTTGCCGACCAGCGCGACGCCGAAGGGCGAGTTGAGATGGTCGAGGAAGACGCTTTGCGTCTCCGGCACACCGTCGCCATTGCTGTCGCGCAGCAGTGTGATCCGATTGCTCTCGCCGCTGTCGCCGCCGGAGGTCGCCCAGGACTCGACGAAGCCCATCACGATCTCCTTGGGACGCTTGATCGGGGCGCCCTTCGGCGCCTTGGATTCCACCACCAGCACGTCGCCATTGGGAAGAACGTAAAGCGAGCGCGGGTGCTGCAAGCCCGTGGCGAAGGCCTTGGCCTGTAAGTCCTGCGCAACGGTCGGCGTCTCGTCCTTCTTCCAGCCGACGATGCGCGCGATATGAATCGGCGGCAGCAGATATTGCTGGATCTCGGGCAGCACCGGATTGGCGCCGATTTGCGCCTTCGGATCACCGCTCCCGTCGTTGCAGCCGGCAAGACACAGCGAGGAGGAGCAGAGCAGCGCGCGGGCAATCGAGGTTCTCATCGCACAACTCCCACGCCGTGGCGGTACACCATGCCGAGCCAGCCCGTGACGGGCAGGATCAGGACGGTGAGGACCGAAAGAACCAGCCCGACCGGCCAAACCGAGGTCCAGGCGTCGCGGGTGTGGATCAGCGCGTTGAAGATCGCCAGGATCAGCGCCACGGCGTTGCCGATCAGATGCGGCCAGGCCGGGGTCTGCGCCCGCACCAGCCGGTTTCCGAGGAAGTCCATCAGGCCCGCGATCGCCGCCAGCACGCCGAAGATGACGCCGACGAGCAGAAGCCAGGCCGAAAAATCCGCCCACATGATCTCGGCGCTGACGACATAGGCGATGTCGGTCAGCAGCGCCCCGATGAAGCACACGATCGGGATCGGCACCAGCATCGGATGGATCGGATGACCCGCGATCTGCGCGGTCGAGCGCACGCGCACGTCGTCTTGCACGGTTGGCCTCGCGTGACTTTCGCCCCGCCCGGCCGGCCAACTCGCGCCTGCAGTGATGGTTCCTCAGACCCGACCTTCCCCGGATCCGCGGAGGCTGACACATCGGGTCACCGCTCGATCGTTCCGGTTCGCCGAATCTTCTTCTGCAGGAGGACGAGCCCATAAAGCAGGGCTTCAGCCGTCGGAGGACAGCCGGGCACATAGATGTCGACCGGCACGATGCGATCACAGCCGCGCACGACCGAGTACGAATAGTGATAGTAGCCGCCCCCGTTTGCGCACGATCCCATCGAGATGACGTAGCGCGGCTCCGGCATCTGGTCATAGACCTTGCGCAAGGCTGGTGCCATTTTGTTGCAGAGCGTACCCGAGACGATCATGACATCGGACTGCCTTGGCGATGCGCGAGGAGCCGCGCCAAACCGCTCGATGTCGTATCGTGGCATCGATACCTGCATCTGCTCGATCGCACAGCACGCAAGGCCAAACGTCATCCACATCAGAGAACCCGATCGCGCCCATGTGATGAGGTCGTCGAGCGGGGCGACGAAGTAGCCACGGTCACCGAGATGGTCCTGGACATTGTCGAGGGCAGCGTTTTCGAGATGGTTCATGGCGATATCGCCTTGCAAGCCCTTCCCGATGCGGCAAGCACAGCTCCGTCGCGCTGTTCCTAATTTCTTCGCTGATTCCTCGGCCCCGAGCTCAAATGTCGTTTGCACCCCGGAACAGTCTCGCGGATAGGCGGTTGACCGCCAAATTCGGAACCCGGGTCATCCCAATCCAAGCCATGGACACGAACATCATGAAGATCGAAAACTTCAAAGACCTGTATATCGCCGAGCTGCAGGAACTCGTCAGCATGGAGGACCAGCTGAGCGATGCACTCAAACGAATGGCCGAGATGGCGGTGCATCCCTCCCTGAAAGTTGCTCTGGCCGAGCATCAGCGAGAGACGGAGCAACAAGGTCAACGGCTTCAGAAAATCCTGCGGCGGCATGGCGCAGATGCGCGCGTGCACACCGATCAGGCCGTGGAATCGTTGATCGAGGAGACTGCGAAGATGATGAAGATGGTGACGCAGGATGACTTGCGCGACGCCGCGATGATCGCATCGGCCCAGAAGCTGGAACATTACGAGATTGCCGCCTACGGCAGCGCAGCCGCCCTTGCCGGGCAGCTCGAGTTGAGGGAGGACCAGAACATCCTGCACGAAAGCCTGGAGGAGGAGAAGGCGACCGACGTCATGCTGACGACACTCGCGAAGGACGAGGTCAATCTCGACGCTCTTGCAGCCTGACTGGAACGTCGCCGATGACCCCTCGCTGACGGCCACTCGAGTTCGGTGGGAGGGCCCCGGCCTGCCCTAGATGCGGCGGTACTTAAGCGCAGTCTTTGTACCCGCAATCACGCGTGAAACGGATAGTTGCGCTTGGTTTCTCGTCGCGGAACCTTGGACCCTACGCAAATCCCAACGGGCCCCATCATCCCTAAAGCGAGGTCTTCAAAACAAGGAGTCTTCAAAACAAGGACCCCGCCGGTTACCGGGGTAACCTGGCGGGGCTTGTGACGAATCTTTGATTTGGTTTATCCGCAGCTTTCGCTCTGGCCTCGCCATTCATCGATCGTCACTGAACTACCAACCGATGACCTCCATGGACGTTCCGGACGACGGCTATTTTTAATGTTTCTGATCCTCCGTACTGGCGCTGGAGCGCAAGGCGCTGAGCGGAGGAAGGCCGGATCTCGGAGAGGAATGGAACAGGGAGCCGCACTTACCCTTCAGGTGTGAAGCTGCACGGTGACTACCTCGACACCCGCATCCTAAACACACAAACAGAGCTGAGCACATATTCAGCAGCCATGAACAGTCTGCTCGATCGCATTGCTGACGAGCACGGCCTGATCAGCGCTCGCGCGGCTTCATGGGACGCCCCGTCTTCTCGGGCTTCTTTCTCGGCCTCGCGCGGCCGGCTTCGTCCCCTGCGCGAGCACGGTGCCTTGTGGCAGCACAAGCTCGGCGACCTGGATGCCGAGCGCGAACGCGATCTTGTGCAACGAACGCCACCCCTCTCCGCCGCCATCGCTCGCCAGCGCTGCGCTTTTGGGCAAGCGAGCGACGGCGGCTCCGAGGGGATGGCTCGGCCGGACCCCATGATCAATTTTGCTGAACTTGACACACAGAACTCTCGATGGATCACCGCAGTCTCAAGTGATCTGAACTAGCAACCGACTTTAATAGCCAAATGACTATGTTTCAGCCGTTTTCAGTGATCCGGCACCCCCTAAGCGCGAAGCGGACGAAGAAATTGGCACCACGATGCTCAGGCCCATCAAGGGGATGCACGCCGCCCCTCTCCGCCGCCGTCGCTCGCCAGCGAACACGCCGGTGAGAACGTCGGGAATGGTCTTCTTCAAGTCCGGATGATCATCGGAGACGACGAACTCGACGCCATGCAGGCCGCGGGCCTTCAGGCCTTCCAAAACACCTTCCAGCTCGATCGGCTCTCCCGGTTGGCGAGCTCAACCGCGAGCACCTGGCGCCGTCCCTCCCAGTCGACCCCGATCGCGATCAGCGTCGAGCTTGCGCAACTCCCTCTCCGCCCTCTCCCGCTCTTCCTCCGTCTTCGCCTCATCGACATGCGACTGAAGCCGGGCCTGTCCCCGGCCCGACGACTGTTATCTTTCTGCTAGAGCGCGACGAATGAAGCGCCGAGCGCGCTAATCATCAGACGAAAATTCTGATAATCTAAATCGCTCGGAGTCAAAAGTGCACGCGTCTCATAGACTTCGGGATTTTTGGAGTCCGACCTGCGCCCGAAGTATCCACAATTGGGTTGTGAAGAGCGATTGACTGCCGTCGGAACCGCATGCAACGCATTGAATCATTGAATCATCGATGATTTTTACGGCGCAACCGGAGCGAGTGAAAGGAATCGAACCCTCGTATTCAGCTTGGAAGTCACAAAAATTCGCAATCCGCGCAAGGCCGATTCCGACATTTTGCAGCCCTCCGGACGCTTGAGATCACAAGGGAATTTCCCGTTGTCGGAATGGTCGTGCGAGTTTCCCGAACGGTCTCCTAATCTATGGAAATCCATGAAGTACGGGTGGCAACGTGTCTCGCGAATTGAGCACAGCTCATCCGGCTCAGCCGGTCGCCGCGGAACGATTGTTTGGCAGGCAAGCTGTTAGGCCTCGGACCAGACCAGGCGACGCCAAACCCGAGGCCTTCCGACTACCAGATGGAGGCCATCGTGGCCTACCTGGAGGAGTCGCGAGCCGGCCAGTCTCGCTGAGCGAGTATGAGGTCTACCCTCAGTTTCCAAATGAATCGAAGGCCACGCAGCGGAGGTATTTATCCTCATGATTCACCACGTTGCATCTAGCTGGAGATGGATCGAGCCTCCGATTGGCGGAATCGAAATCTTTTTGATTACCTCATATTCTCCGCATCCGGCCCAAACCGCTCCCATTTTCCCCGTCGAACCGGATGAGTTGCTCCTGTTTAATCGGCGCAAAGTCCGTCGGTGACGTGTTGATCGTTATTCCCGGGAGAAGCATGTCGAGCTTCAGATCCTTGAGGCTGGCAGCTTTTTTCATAACGTTCTCTCGCGTGAGATCGTCGCCGCACATCTTGAGCACCTCCGCCAGGGTCTGCGCGACCGAATACCCATAGACCGTGTTGGAATCGGCTTTGTCAGTTCCGGGCATGTATTCGTTCATGAAGGCAAGCCCGTGCCGGTAGCCCTCGTCGCCGCTCCAGGCCGGATCGAGCGGATTCTTCAAATATGCGGTCGAGATCACGCCCTTGGCGTTGTCGAGCCCGGCAGGTTTCAAGACAGCGGCCACCGACGTGGAGACGTTGTTCAGGATGTGGCTTCTGCGCGGACGCGGCCGAAGAAAGGAGAGCGACGCTCAAGGCGACGAACGTCGAGGAGCAGGCATATCTCATTGTCAAATCCTCTTCGCGGAGCCGATCAGACGAGTCCGAGTTCTTGCAGGAGAGCATTGCGGTCGGCATCGAGCTCTGGCGCAGGCCGATAGTTTGCGAATTGTTCGCCGGCGAACCGGATGGGACAGGCCGCGGTTTTCAACACCATGCCCCCCGGAGCCTCCAATGAGACGAACATGTCGCGCGCGTTGAGCTGCGGATCACGCAGTACGCCGGCAATGTCGTTCATTGGTCCACAGGGAATCCCGGCTTGCGTCAGGATGGGGAGCCATTCCTCGGCGGTTCTGGTTGCCAGCGCCTCTTCGATCCGCGCGGCGAGGGCACGATGATGTTCGCATCGCGACGAATTCGAGAGGAATCGCGGATCGGCTTTGACGTCCCGCATCTGCAGCACATCGCAAAGATCTCTGAACTTCCGGTCGTTGCCGGCGGCGATGATGAGATGCCCGACCTTGCTCTTGAAGACGCCAAATGGCGTGATAGAGGGGTGTCTGGAGCCGATGGGCCCCGGAACGACTTGCTCGACTTGATAGCGGACAAGGGCATTCTCGAGCAGAGAGATCTGCGTATCGAGCATGGAAATATCGACGTGCTTACCGCGACCGGTGCGGGCGCGCTCGATCAACGCCGCCTGGACTCCGATCACCGCATGAGTGCCCGCGGCGATGTCGCCGATCGATACTCCGACGCGCGTCGGCGGGCCTCCCTCCTCGCCCGTCAAGCTCATGACACCGCCCATGGCCTGCACGACCATGTCGTAAGCCGGCAGTTCGCGGTAGGGCCCCGTCTGACCAAAGCCCGATATCGACGCCAGAACCAGCCGGGGAAAGCGCGAGCTGAGCGCCTCCCAGCCGTAGCCGAAACGGTCCATGGTACCGGGCGTAAAATTTTCAGCGAGGACATCGGCGTCCAGCAATAGTCGCTCGAATACGGCGCGGTCGGCAGCATCCTTGAGGTTCAGTGCGATCGATTCCTTGCTTCGATTGATCGAGAAGAAATAACCCGAACTCGGCAAGCCATCGGCGTTCGAGATGAACGGGCCGATGTGCCGCGCATCGTCACCGATGCCCGGCATCTCGACCTTTATGACCCGCGCGCCGAGATCCGCGAGCATCATGGTGCAATACGGTCCGGCCAACACGCGGGTGAGATCGATCACGATCAACCCAGCGAGTGGCCCCTTTGACCGCGGCTTCAGCGTGGACGCCGGTGGCGAGTGAGGTCCGGTCATCGGCCGTCCAGGTCGGCGCCGAAGCGCGGGGGGCGCTTTTCGGCGAAAGCCGCGCTGCCCTCGCGCAGCTCGGCGCCCACGAGGCTCTCACGGTAACGCTGATCGGCAGCAGCACGATCGAACGAGTTTCCGGCGATCTCGTTGATGGCGCGTTTCATGCCACGCAAGGCGGCCGGCGCATTGGCAGCGAGAACAGAGGCGAGCTCCTTCACGCGCGCATCGAGGCTGCCCGCAGGAACGGCTTCATCCAGATAGCCTATGCGCAGCATCTCGGCCGCGTCCAGTTTCAGGCCCGTGAGGAACAGCTTCTTTGTCGCCGCTACGCCGAGGCGCGACGCAAAGCGCATGAGACCGCTGCTGTAATAGTGAAGCCCGAGGCGCGCGGCCGGCATGAACATCTCGCAATCATCCACGCCGATCCTGAAGTCGCAGGCGAGAGCAAGATCAGTTGCGCCGCCATAGACTCCGCCGTTCAGCCTGCAGATGGTCGGTATCGCCAGAGTTTCGAGCTGATCGACGACGTTCTCAAAACCGGAAGCATGAACATCTTCCTTAGACGACGTTCGCGCAGCGATGTCTCCGAGGTCGTATCCGGCGCTGAACGCGCGTCCTTCGCCGGTCAGGATGAGAACTCTCGCACCTGCCTTCTCAATGCTGGCGAAGTGGCCCGACAACACGGCGAGATCGGCTGCGGTGATCTTGTTCATCTGCCGCGGGCGATCGAGCTGGATCGTCGCGATAGGCCCATCCGTCTTCAGCAAAGGGGTGCCGCTCAAATTCACGGAAGTCATCGGCGTTTCCTGTTGTCCTCGTTCTGTGCCCGGATTATATGTATTTTTTTAAATGTTCTACGTATACATAAAGGCATAAGCGTATACATAAGGGCAAGCCAATGCGGGTTCGTGTCTCCGATGAGCTTTGTCGACGGATCGAAAGCGATATCGCCGAGGGACGGCTGGTCCCGGGCGACAAGCTGGACGAGCAGAGCCTCGCCAGACGCTTTTCGGTCTCGCGGACGCCAGCGCGGGAAGCGCTGCTTCGCTTGGCCAATGAGGGTCTCGTCAAGTTCAGGTCGCGCCAAGGCGCAACCATCGCGAGCATGACACCTCAGCGAGCGATCGGCATGGTGGAAATTCTCACTGCGCTCGAAGCGGAGGCTGCCGGTCTGGCGGCGCGCCGAATGACTGTCGCCGAACGAACCGGCCTGCGTGAGATACACGAACAATGCGCATCAGCCGTGCACACCGGCAACACGGCGCGCTACGTCGAACTCAACACCGCATTTCACCAAGCCATCTACGCTGGCGCACGCAACACGCCCTTGGCCGATCTCGTGACTGAAACCCGCCTTCGGATGCGGTTCTTCCGGCATCAGAGCTTGTCGCGACCAGCCCGCCTCGCGGCATCATTCGGCGAGCACGCTCTGATAGTCAGGGCGATTGAAACAGGGAGCGAAAGCGACGCACAGCAATCGATGCGCGCTCACATCATCGTCGGAGGCAACCTCTTTGCCGATATGGTCGCTTCCATCAAGTCCGAGTGACGGTTCCGCGCCCCGCGCCGTGAAAAGGTCATCGATAAACGATGGTGCATCTTAATCACGATGGTGAGGAGAAGCAGGACGCAAAAATGAAGCGGATCAAGCAGGCGGCCCAAAAGTGAACCCTTGTCGGAATGAAAACCAACAAGCTCACTAAGTAACTGAAATCATTGGAGCGGGTGAAGGGAATCGAACCCTCGTATTCAGCTTGGAAGGCTGCTGCTCTACCATTGAGCTACACCCGCGTTACGGGCTCCCTAACACGGCCGGACGGCGGTCTCAACTGCCCAGGAGGTCGCTTTCCGGCGTCTTCCACCCCTCGCGGACCGCTTCTGTCCCCTCTGGACTCGCCGCCCTTAACAGCGGCAGCAATGCTACCTATATTGAAGGCTTCCGAAACCAACGAAAGGAGGTGATCCAGTGTCTTATCTCAAGCGCTGTCACCTCGCTGGGATCGCCCGCTGAGCTTTGGCTGAAGCTTGGCATGGGGGCGCTCTCGTCCCTG
This sequence comes from Bradyrhizobium vignae, assembly GCF_900324035.1. Taxonomy (NCBI): domain Bacteria; kingdom Pseudomonadati; phylum Pseudomonadota; class Alphaproteobacteria; order Hyphomicrobiales; family Nitrobacteraceae; genus Bradyrhizobium; species Bradyrhizobium vignae. The sequence continues at coordinate 3,361,151 of NZ_LS398110.1, read as the reverse complement.
GACCAGCGAGCAAGAAATCGGGCGCGACGGGGTCTCCCCGCCGCGCCTTTTCTTTGCGATTTCCTTGAAGCCGGATCGCCGGGTCAGCCGGCGCGAAGCCGCTCGCGCAGTGCGACGGCGGCGACCAGCATGCCGACGCACCAGGCGACGACCGCGCGGTGCGGCTCGCCGCCGAGCAGCACCGTGAAGAGGCTCGCCAGAAGGCACGGCGCAATGGCCTTGCCGGTTCGGCTCATCAGCGCGACCAGGAACGGCATCGCCGCGATCGCCATTTGCAGGGCGCTCATTTTGACGACCGGCGCGTCGAAAGGCTTCAGAAGCCGCAGATGTTGAACGCGCGCGGCCGTTTGCCGCGCCGGCTCTCCGCGATGCGCTCGCCGCCGTTCTCGGCCGAGCTGCCGTAATAGCGGTGATGGCCCGCCTCGTCGTGCAAATCGGCCGGCTGCGACTGTGCCGCCCGCCGCGCATCGCAGATGATCTTGATGGTGTGACCCGACATTGCCGCCTCCAGCCAAAGCTTTGTTGTTCGTGGTCCATCAGTCGCGACCAGTTCCGGCGGCGTTCACATGGCAAGGCCGCAATCGGGTTTCAGGACGGTTTCGCTGCTTGCCGGCCACGCAATATTTTGCTTCGGGATTGTCGGCACGGGCTGCCGGGCCGCGTCCTTGGAACTTGCGCAGAAAGAAACGAGGTGATGATGCTGTACGCCATCCTGGCCTATCACGTGGAAGACGAAGTCCTGTCCTGGACGCCGGAGCAGGACGCCGCGGTCGTGGCCAAAGTCATCGAGGTTCAAGCACCTCTTCGGGCCAGCGGACAGTTTGGGCCGGCGGCCCGCCTGGATGAAACCCGAAAGGCCCGCACCCTGCGGGGCCCTGGCGCGGGCATGGTACTGGACGGGCCGTTTGCCGAGACCAAGGAGCAGCTTCTGGGCTTCCACCTGATGCAATGCGCCACCGAGGATGAGGCGATCGCGGCGGCGCGGAAGCTGCGTGCGGTCAATCCGACGGCCGTCTACGAAATCCGCCCGGTCAAGCTCTACGTGCCGGCCGATGGGTTCGGCGCGACATCCGGTTGAGTCCTACGCCTCCGGCCCTGTCCGCCCCGCATAGAAGCGCTGGATCACGAGCCCGCCGAACGCAATGAACCACACAAAGGGGGCGACCTGGGGCGCGAACGCCGCAACGATCGTGCCCGGGATGAACACCAGAAGTGGAAACAGCGAGGCCATGATCTCGTGGCGCCAGCCGCCCAGGATCGTCCACCACATCCAGGCGTTGAGGCCGGCAATCGCGGTCAGATGCAAGCCGTAGAGCACGGCGACGGCGCTGCTCATGGCGTAATTGGTATAGAGGCCGTTGGTCACCGGCAGCAGCACGATCGAGAGCAGGAAAAACAGATTGAGGATCACCATGCCGCGGCTGCCGACCGGCTGGCGCGCCAGCCGGCGGTGATGACTGATCCAGAACACGCCGGCGATGATGAAGCTGAGCGCGAAGCCGGCGAGCTTGCCGGAATAGACATGGGCAAGATCGCTCCAGCCGGGAGCGCTGGTGAACACCGCAGCCTTGGGCAGGTCGTAGGCGAGCAGCGTCATGGCGACACCGAAGATGGTGTTGCTGAGCGATTCCAGCCGCCGCATCTCGAACTGGTCGGGCTTGAGCTTGGTCATAGCGGACGCGTTTCTCGGGCTGGAACTCGGGGCCGCCCTTTCCCCCTAAATCCTAAACCCGGTTTCGTCCAGCCGCATTGCGATTCGCGCCGGGATCGCCGACTCTCATTCTTTCACCGGGGCGATTCGTGGCGACATATCTGGACACGCTCAATGCGGAGCAGCGCCGCGCCGTCGAGCATGGCGTGGCTGAAGGCGCGACCGTGGGCGCCCCCCTGCTCGTCATCGCCGGCGCCGGCTCCGGGAAGACCAACACGCTGGCCCACCGCGTTGCGCATCTGATCGTCGCAGGCAGCGATCCCCGCCGCATCCTGCTGATGACATTTTCCCGCCGCGCGGCGGCGGAGATGGCCGGCCGCGTCGAGCGTATCGCCCGCAAGGTGCTGGGTGAGAACAACGCCGCGATCATGCGCGATGCGCTCACCTGGGCCGGCACCTTCCACGGCATCGGCGCGCGGCTCCTGCGCGAATATGCCGAGCGGATCGGCGTCGATCCCGCCTTCACCATCCATGACCGCGAGGACTCCGCCGACCTGATGAACCTGGTGCGGCACGAGCGCGGGCTGTCGAAGACCGAGAGCCGCTTTCCCGCCAAGGGCACCTGCCTGTCGATCTATTCCCGCTGCGTCAATGGCGAGATGGAAATCGAGAAGGTGCTCGGCCAGCACTATCCCTGGTGCGCGGGCTGGGCCGCCGAGCTGAAGGGCTTGTTTGCCGCTTATGTCGAGGCCAAGCAGGCCCAGCACGTGCTCGATTACGACGACCTCCTGCTCTACTGGTCGCAGATGATGAGCGATGCGCTGATTGCGGAAGAGATCGGCGGGCGCTTCGATCACGTGCTGGTCGACGAATATCAGGACACCAACCGCCTGCAATCCTCGATCCTCTTGGCGCTGAAGCCCGACGGGCGCGGCCTCACCGTCGTCGGCGACGACGCGCAGTCGATCTATTCGTTCCGCGCCGCCACCGTGCGCAACATCCTGGAGTTCCCGCAGAGCTTCTCGCCACGCGCGGAGATGATCACGCTCGACCGCAATTACCGCTCGACACAAGCGGTGCTGTCGGCGGCGAACGGCGTCATCGGCCTGGCGCGTGAGCGCTTCACGAAAAACCTCTGGACGGACCGCACCTCCGGGCAGAAGCCGCAGCTCGTAACCGTGCACGACGAGGCCGATCAGGCGCGCTACATCGTCGAGGCGGTGCTGGCGAACCGCGAGCAAGGCGCGCTGCTCAAGCACCAGGCGGTGCTGTTCCGCACCTCGTCGCATTCGGGCCCGCTGGAGATCGAGCTGACCCGCCGCAACATCCCGTTCGTCAAGTTCGGCGGGCTGAAATTCCTCGACGCCGCCCATGTCAAGGACGTGCTGGCGCTGTTGCGCTTCGCCGAAAACCCGCGCGACCGCGTCGCCGGCTTTCGCATCCTGCATCTGTTGCCGGGCATCGGCCCCGCGACGGCGCAGCGCGTGCTCGACCAGATGGCGGAGAGCACCGACCCGCTTGCCGCGCTCGGCCGGCTCCCGGTGCCGGCGCGCACCGGCCCCGACTGGACCGACTTCGTCCGCACCGTCGAAAACCTGCGCTATTCGGAATGGCCTGCCGATCTCGAACGCGTGCGGCTCTGGTACGAGCCGCATCTCGATCGCATCCACGAGGATGCCGAAACGCGCCGCGCCGACCTGATGCAGCTCGAGCAGATCGCCGGCGGCTATGCCTCGCGCGAGAAGTTTTTGACCGAACTCACGCTGGATCCGCCCGATGCGACCAGCGACAAATCCGGACCGCCCCTGCGCGACGAGGATTATCTGATCCTCTCCACCATCCATTCAGCCAAGGGCCAGGAGTGGAAATCGGTGTTCGTGCTCAACGTCGTCGACGGCTGCATGCCCTCCGATCTCGGCGCCGGCACCAGCGCCGAGCTCGAGGAGGAACGCCGCCTGCTCTATGTCGCGATGACGCGCGCCAAGGACGATCTCCACCTCGTGGTGCCGCAACGCTTCTTCGTCCACGGCCAGGCCGCCAAGCGCGACCGCCACGTCTACGCTTCGCGCACCCGCTTCATCCCGGAGCAGCTGGTCTATCTGTTCGAGCGCACCGCCTGGCCGAAAGCCGCGGCGGGCGCAGCGCGCACTGCCGCGCAGGGGCCGAAGATCGACATCGGGGCGAAGATGCGGGGGATGTGGCGGTAGTTGGCGTCTTGTTTTGACGCGTTTTCTTTAGCGAACCGGTATCCACTTCGCTCGAAAACGCCTTAGGCTTTCAGCCTGTCGAACTGGACCTTCCCCGCCTTCAGCACCAGCGGGATATGCTCGCCCTGACCGAGCAGGCAGGCGACATCGCGCAGCGGATTGCCGTCGACCACCAGCAGGTCCGCGATAGCCTCCGGCATGATGCGGCCGAGCTTGCTCTCCATGCCGAGCACCTCGGCACCGATCACCGTCGCGCTGGCGATGACGGCGCGCGGGCCGAGGATTTCGGCGCGAATGCGGAATTCATCGCTCTGCAGGCGTTGCGACGGTCCGAGCAAATCGCTGCCGAAGCCCATCTTCACGCCGGCGTCGCGATAGATCGTGAGCGAGCGCAGGCCGGCGTCGCGGACATCGGCGATCTTGGCCACGCTCTCGGGTGGCAGGCCGTATTGGGCGCCCTCGTTGGCGAGCGCCTCATAGGTGACGAGCGTCGGCACCACATAGGCCCCCTTTTCGGCCATCAGGTGCGCGGTCGGCGCATCGACCAAATTGCCGTGTTCGATGGTGCGCACGCCGCAGCGCACCGCGCGCTCGATCGCGGCAGCGGTATAGGCGTGGGCGAGCACATAGGTCTGTCGCCCGCGTGCCTCCTCGACGATGGCGCGGATCTCGTCCTCGGAGTAACCAAAGGCGCCAACCGGATCGGTCGGCGACGCCACCCCGCCGGAGGCCATGATCTTGATCTGGTCGGCCCCCATCTGGAGCTCTTCGCGCGCGGCCTTGCGTACGCCGTCGACGCCGTCGGCCACGCGCGCCAGCGCGCCGACCCGCACGCAGCAGGGACAGGGCGCGTCGCTCGCAAGGTAATCCGAGCGTGCCCGCATGTCGCCGTGGCCGCCGGTCTGGCTGAGCGCGCGACCGGAGACGAACAGCCGCGGTCCATCGGTCAGGCCGGTCTCGATCGCCTGCTTCAGCGCGTGGCCGGCGCCGCCTGCGTCGCGAACCGTGGTGAAGCCACGCCGCAGCATGCCGCGCAAGAGCAGCGTCGAGCGCAGCGTCACCAGCACGTTCGGCATGTGCACCTGTTGCGCCAGATTGAGCTCGACCGCGATCGCGTGAACATGCAGATCGATCAGCCCCGGCATCAGCGTCTTGCCGTTCAAATCGATGGTGCGATCGGCGGTGGCCTGGATCGGCCGGTCGGAGATCTCCCTGATCAGATTGTCCTCGACCAGCACATGATGCCCCTCCAGCAAGTCCGGCTGGAGCGGATCGAGCAGTGCGGCGTTCTTGAAGAGGATGCTTGTCATCGCGACGGTCCTGTCAGAGATCGGCCGGCGAGAGCAGTGCCGGCAAGGTAAGCTGGGCAAAGGGAAGGCACGCAGCCACATCATCTTCGCCGTACCAGCCCGCCTCGTGAAGCAGATTGAGCGAGCCGAGCGTGCGCCCGCGCCAGCGCACGGGCATGTTGAGCACGCTCTCGCAGCCGAGCGAAGCGATCAGCTCATGATCGGAGAAGACGGTGCGCAGATCGTCATGGGTACGGCCGATATAGGCTTCGCCGCGATCGAGCACGGCCTCGGTCCACGGTCCGGGCGTGAGCCGCTTGCGTCCGCCGGTCGGGTACGGGCCCGGGAGATTGGAATAGACCCGCGCCGCTTCACCGGTGCTGCCGTCATAGGTGAGGATCGTGAACAGCTTGTGCCCGATCGCCGACTTCACGGCCTGGTCCAGCGCCACGTACAGCGCATCCGGCTGATCCATCCTGCCCTGCGCCGCCGCGACGGCGCAGAGCCAGGGATCGGCCTTCAGTTTCGTCCGCGTCATGCGACTTCGCCCGCCGCAATCTCCTCCAGCGAGCGACCGCGCGTCGGCACGCCCATCAGCACGACGGTGACAGCCCCGAGCAGCAGCACGGTGGTGGTGACGCCGAACACGCCGGCAAAGCCGAAGGTCGGATAGAGATAGCCGACCAGGATCGGCGAGACGATCGCGCCGATGCGGCCGATTGCGGAAGCGAGCCCGGCACCCGTGGTCCTGACCGGGGTCGGGAAGACTTCCGCGGTATAGGCATAGACGCCCGCATAAGTGCCGTTCATGAACAGCGACAGGAAGATTCCCGCCGCCATGATCTGCTGGTCGCTCTGCGCGAAGGCGAGCCCGAGCGCGCTGGCGCCGCCGAGCACCATGTAGGTCGCGATCGTCGCCTGCCGGCCAATGCGCTCGTTGAAATACGCCGCGCTGAAATAGCCGGGAATCTGCGCGCAATAGATCGCGATTGAATAGGCGAAGCTCTTGGTGATGCTCATGCCGTTCTGGACCAGGAGACCGGGGATCCAGACGAAGAAGGAATAATAGCTGAAGGTGATCGCCAGCCACATGATCCAGGTCATGATGGTGATGCGCGCCTGCCGGCCCGCCAGAAGCGCGGCGAAATTGGCGAGCAGCGTCCCGCCTGTCCCCGCCGGCGCTGTTGCTTCCACCACCGGCTGCGGCAGGACGTGACCCTCGCGCGCAAAGCCCGCCTCGATCCGGTCCAGCAGGGCCTCGGCTTCCTTGCCCCTGCCCCGGCTTTCGAGCCAGCGCGGCGATTCCGGCAGCGACTTGCGCCACCACAGCAGCATGACGACCGGCACCGCGGTGATCACCAGTACGATACGCCAGCCGTTGTCGGAGGTGGGAACGATGAAGTAGCCGAGCAAGGCTGCGGCGACGAAACCGAAGGAGAAGAAGCCGGCCAGCGCGCCGGTGAAGCTGCCGCGATAGCGGCGCGCAACGAACTCCGCGAGATAAGGCGCGATGATCGCGCTCTCCGCCCCGGTGCCCATGCCGGCCACGACACGCGCGGCGAAAAAGGACGGCCATGTGTCGACCACCGCGCTCACGATCGACGCCGCGCAATAGAGCGCCAGCGCCGACATCATCACCGCACGTCGGCCGATCAAATCGCCCAGCGTGCCGGCCAGCAACGCGCCGAACAGGAAGCCGATGTAAGTGCTGCTGCCGAGCACGCCGATCTGCACGCTCGACAGATTCCACGCCGTGCGCAGCACCGGCAGGATGAAGGCCAGCACCGCTGCGTCCATCGCGTCGAACATGTAGCCGAGCCCGCCCATCAGCAGCAGATGCGTGTGGAAACGTGCGAACGGAAGGCGCTCGATGCGCGCCGATATCATCGACATGAAAGTCCCCCTCTGATGTCACGGGCCCGGCGCGCCGCTCGGGAGGGAACCATAGACAAAGTGACATTATCGTCATAATTTATAATCATGATCTGATATATCACTAAGGTGAATGTCCTTGTCGTTCCGCGCGCTCGACCTCAACCTGCTGAAAGTCTTCGAGGCGCTGATGACCGAGGGCAGCGTCACGCGCGCCGCGAATGCGCTGCGGATGACCCAGCCCGCCGTCAGCAATGCGCTCGCGCGGCTGCGCGACGCGCTCGGCGATCCCCTGTTCGTGCGAGCCGGCACCGGTATCCGCCCGACCCAGCGCGCCGTAGTGCTGTGGGAGCCGATCGGCGAGGCACTGGAAAGCGTCCGTGGAGCGCTCGACGAGCAGGTGTTCGATCCCACCCGCGCACAGACGGAATTCAGCCTGTCGATGTCGGACTACGTCTCCTCGCTGGTGATGCCGAACCTGCTCGACCATCTCGGCAGGGTTTCCCCAAAGTCGCGCGTCCACACTGTGCCCAATACCGTCGTCGAGATCGCCGACCAGCTCGAGGACAACAGAGTCGATTGCGTGCTCAGCGTCTATGTCAACGAGGCGCAGCAGCCGGCTGCCATTCGTTCGCGCTCGCTGTGGACCGTCGACTATGCCTGCTTCATGAGGCGCGGCCATCCGCTTGCTGCCCAGAAACGGCTGAGCACGCGAACCTTCCTGAACGCGGGACATGTCGACGTGAGCCTCGCGGGCAAGACCATGCCGTCTTACGACCTCTTCCTTGCCTCGCGGGGGCTGTCGCGCAACCTGGTCGCCACCGTCAATCACTACAGCGCCGCCTACGAGGTCGTGCGCCAGTCCGACCTGATCGCCGTGCTGCCGAGCGACCTGCGCTCGCAATCGAGGCATGCGCCGTTCCTGCATGCGATGCCGCTGCCCCTCAAAGCGCCGCCGCGCATCGTCAGCCTGTTCTGGCACCAGCGCAACGACACCGTGCCGGCCCAGCGCTGGCTGCGCGAAACCCTGGTCGAGATGTTCGCCAGATCCGATTGAGCCCGCCGGTTCGATGAAGAACCGGAAACGATGGCTTTCCTGGAGCAGCATTGTCGAAGCGGTCTTCAACCCCTAGCTCCACCGCAATCATTTCCTCCCACACGACGGCGCCTTCGCGCCCCGCAGAGACCTCATCGATGACCTCACCGCTCGAATTCGGACTGGATACCTTTGGCGATGTCACCAGGGCCGGCTCCGGCGTCCTGCTTCCGCATGCGCAGGTGATCCGCAACGTCGTCGACGAAGCGGTGCTGGCCGACGAGCTCGGGCTCGACTTCATCGGCCTCGGCGAGCATCACCGCGCCGACTTCGCGATCTCCTCACCGGAAACCGTGCTCGCGGCGATCGCATCGCGCACCAGGCGCATCCATCTCGGCTCGGCCGTGACGGTGCTGTCTTCGGACGATCCCATTCGCGTCTTCCAGCGTTTTGCAACACTGGACGCGCTCTCGAACGGACGTGCCGAGGTGATCCTCGGCCGCGGCTCCTTCACCGAATCCTTCCCGCTGTTCGGCTTCGACCTGCGCAAATACGAAGAGCTGTTCGAGGAGAAGCTCGATCTGTTCGCCGCGCTGTTGTCGCAGAAGCCGGTCACCTGGGAAGGCAAGCTGCGTCCGCCGCTGCGGGAGCAGCTGGTCTATCCGCCGGTCGAGAACGGCACGCTCAAAACCTGGATCGGCGTCGGCGGCAGTCCGCAATCGGTGGTGCGCGCCGCGCATTACGATCTGCCCCTGATGCTCGCGATCATCGGCGGCGATCCCGCGCGCTTTGCGCCTTACGTCGATCTCTATCACCGCGCCTTCAAGGAGTTTGGCCGCACTGTGCAGCCGATCGGCGTGCATTCGCCGGGCTATGTCGCCGAGACCGATGCGCAGGCGCGCGAGGAGCTGTGGCCCGATTACAAGGCCATGCGCGACCGTATCGGCAAGGAGCGCGGCTGGCCGCCGATGGGACGCGACGAATTCGTCAACGAGGCCGAGTATGGATCGCTCTATGTCGGCTCGCCGGAAGCGGTGGCGCGCAAGATCGCGAAGACCGCAAAGGCGCTCGGGATTTCGCGATTTCAGCTGAAGTACTCGGCGGGACCATTGCCGCACGAGAAGCTGATGCGGAGCATCGAGCTTTATGGACGGAAGGTGGTGCCGATGGTGCGGGAGATGATGGGGTAGCGGTTGAGACAGCCTCAGTCCGTCTTCGCCCTACGGGCTTCGCCGGACACCACGCTTCGCCTTTCGGGTATCACGTGGCTGCGCCACGCCTAGCCCGAAGGGCGAAGCATGGTGGGGGAGGCAGGACTCGAACCTGCGAAGCCATGAGGCGGCTGATTTACAGTCAGCTCCCTTTGCCACTCGGGACACTCCCCCGCTCGACGGCAGCACAATCGGGCCGGACCTTGCCGGCGGACCGAAGACGGCCATGGAACGTGAAGGCCGCGACAACCCGGATCGGGGCGCGACCGGGCGCGTTTATGGGCGAAGCGGTGGGGCAAAGTCAACCGAGGCAAGCAGCTAAAATCGCCCCCTCAGGCACCGAAATTGCCATATTCCGGAACCCGTGACAGAAGCGAGCCCATGAAGGATCGAAAATTCGGCCCCAAGGGGGCTCGCGGCGGCGCTAAGCCCTTCAGCCGGCCCGGAAAATCACCCGGCCGGCCGGCTTGGCGCGAGCGTGATTCGCAAGCAGATGGCCCGGTCATTCTCTATGGCTGGCACACCGTCACCATGGCACTCGCCAACCCTCGGCGCCGAATCCGCAAGCTGACGCTGACCGAGAACGCCGCAAGACGACTTGCGGAAGAGAACATCCAGATCCGTGTGACGCCCGAGATCGTGCGGCCCCAGGAGATCGATCGGCTGCTGTCGCCCGACGCCGTGCACCAGGGGCTCTTGGCCGAGGCCGATCCCCTGCCCTCGCCCGATATCGAGACCTTGACGCAGGAGGGCATGGTGCTGGTGCTCGACCAGATCACCGACCCCCACAATGTCGGCGCCATCCTGCGCTCGGCCGCAGCCTTCGCGGTGAAGGCGATCGTCACCACCGCGCGGCACAGCCCGGAAGCGACCGGCGTGCTGGCCAAGGCCGCCTCCGGCGCGCTCGAGCTGGTGCCGATTGTCACGGTGCAAAACCTCGCTCGTGCGCTGACGGCGCTGAACGAGCGCGGCTTCCAGACCGTCGGCCTCGACAGCGAAGGCAGCGAGGATATCGGCGACGTCGCGCTGCGCGAGCCGCTTGCACTGGTGTTGGGAGCCGAAGGCAAGGGCCTCAGGCAATTGACCCGCGAGACCTGCAGCGTCGTCGCACGGCTCGACATGCCCGGCGAGATCAAGAGCCTCAACGTCTCGAACGCCGCGGCGCTCGCGCTCTATGTCGGCGCCAGCCGGCTCGGTTTGATGAAGCGCCAATAGAACAAAACGCCCGTCCGCATTGCGCAGACGGGCGTCACGTTGGCTCTAACCGATCAGAGATCAGTAATAGCGGCGCAGCACGCGGTGACCGCCATAATAGTACGGCGCGTGGCGATGGGCATAGCCGTAACGCCGAGCATGGCCGTAGTGCACGCGCGGCAGATAGCCGTAGCGCGGGCCATAGCCGTAGCGATACGGACGGAAGTACGGGCGGCGATAGGGATAAGCGGCCGGCGGCGCCACCGTAGCAGCACGATAGCCATAGCCATGACCGTAGCCGTAATTGGCAGGCGCGACGACGGCGTCCTCACGGTAGGTCGGATACGGCGCGAAGGCACCCGGACCGGTATAGGTCGGGCCTTGGTTGACGTAATAATACTGCGTGGTCGGCTCGACGAGACGCTCATAGGCGCCATAGCCATAGCCATAGCCATAGCCATACCCGCCGCAGCCGGTATAGACCGGTGCAATCGGCGCGCACGTGGTGAAGCCGCAGGCCGCGGCGGGCGCGGTGGCGGCAAACATCACGGCAGCTGCCGCGACCAGTCCCGAAATCATCTGACGCATTACTCTCTCCTGTTGATTTCCGTTTTTTGGATTTTCACGTTTCTCAACCCGGCGGCTTGCCGGGTATCTCCGTATGCGGCCGCAGCCGAGGGGGCCGAGGACGGTCGTTGATCTCGGGCGCATAGATCACGGGCGGCGGATCGACGGGCACGTCCATCTGCGGCGGCAAGGGCGCGGACGACGCGCCCCAACTCTGGTGGTAGCTCTCGGCGGGCGCCGGCAATTTGCGGTTCGCGGGCGGCTCGACCTCGAGCCGGCCGTAGCCCGGCCGCAGACCCAGCGTCGGATAATAGTGGCCGACGTCGTCGGGCTGCCGCTCGGCGATGTAGCGTCCACCATAGATTGTGGGCTGTACTTGCTGGTTCTTGCCGAGGCCCCAGACACCTTCGACCACGCTGTAGGACGCGTCGATGTTGTTGATGATGATCGGCACGCCGGGACGGCCCGGGACGACGATCTCGAAGCCGCCGGCCAACGCCGTCGCAGGCAGTCCGATCAGAAAGGCGGCGAGCGCGACAGCGCGCATGAGGAGACCCCGGTTATCCGGGTACAACCTAACCGATCGCGGCGCCGAGAGGGTTAAGGCCAGCTCACCAAATTCCGGTAAGCCTAACGTGCAAGGATTGCGCGACACTCAAATGCTGAAGAGCGAACTAGCGAAGCGTTAACGGCGCGGGATTCCGCCGCCGGAACGGCGCCGTTGTGCTCACATCCGTTTGACTGTTCGCCGGCGAAAATCCCACGGTTGCACCGGAACGTCCTGCGCCGTCAGCGTTTAGTTCCCGTCAACAAAATGGGAGCGAAGAACCATGAACATCAAGCTTCTCGGGGCCACCGCGATTGCAGCGACCATGCTGGCAGGCTCTGCCATGGCGCAGGCGGTCGTCACCAATCCGGGCCGCTGCTCGGCGCAATTCCCCAACGCCAATTGCCAGAACCTCGGCCCCGGAAATCCGTACACCGATAGCGGATACCGTCATCGCCGCATGTCCTATCGTCAGACCCGGGCCGACTGGAATAACGATTGGAACAGGAGCCGCACCGGCTTCTGGCCCACCGACGTCGCGGCAGGCGTCGCCGGCGCCGCGATCGGCACTGCCGGCGCGATTGCCACCGCCCCGTTCCGCGCCTGGGACAATTCCTACGCCTATGATCGCGGTTGGGACAATCGCGGCTGGGACACCCGCACCTACGCCCAGCGCAACGGCTTCGTCTGTACGCCCGGCACTTACTTCAAGGGCGAAGACGGCCGCCGGCACATGTGCCAGTAAGGCGGTTTGAGCCGAACGCCACAGATTGGGCGGCGACACGGATCAGGCGGCTCCTCCTCGGGGCCGCCTGATTTCATGCCTGCGACCACGATCGCGGGTTCTGGCACTTTCCAATCAAGTCTGGTATTGCGGCGCGCACGGGCAGACGGCTCCGGGTAGGCCGAGCCCCGCCCCGCATCTTGGGCGTCGCCGGCTTAGCTCAGCGGTAGAGCAGCGGTTTTGTAAACCGAAGGTCGGGGGTTCAATCCCCTCAGCCGGCACCATTGGTTTAGCTCCGCGACCGCAGATCGAAACCTGTCAATGGCCACGGCCCACCGGAAGAACTAAATCATCGGTTTGGCGTTATCATCCTCCTGCTATAGAGCCGTCTCGCGGAGGTCTAGCGATGGACCCGAATGATCGGGTAGCCTTAGCCCTATCCGCTGTCGCCTTGGCCATCGCCATTGTGGTTGCATCGACAGTCACGTTGGAGCGCGTCAATACCCGTACGGCCAGCAACGGCGCTCCTCCCGGAACGGTAGGACTCGCCAGGCCCCACCCGCCGCTGGACCGTGCTCCCGGTGAACCGATACAGACAACAGGAACGCCATCCAACGCAAGGCAGCGCCCCTGACCGAACGCCGGCGGCGACCGGCACCAGCAGTCGATGCCTGTGCCTCAGCTTGAACGCTGCGCGCGCTGCCCTGTTCGAAGTGCGCGACGCCGGCGCCACCGATCTCGACCCAGGCATGTTTCGATTGCTCGAACACCGATCTGACGGGCGCCGGAAAATCCGGATCCGCGATGGCGCCGACGGCAATGCCGATCATGTCAGGCAGATTGTCGGCCTTCCAGCACACCGTCGAGCCACAGCCAGCGCAGAAATAGAAGCGAACCTCATCGCCGCTTGCGGCGACGCGAGCGTACTGCCGCGCCCCAAAGGTTGTTGATCAGCTCGACGACGTCGCCGATGCGGGTGGCGGCGACCGAGAGCTCGCTGACGCGCTCGGTCGTGGTGCGCGCCTGGGTGACGGCTTCGCCCGCCATCCGCGCCGATGCCTGCACCTGGCGGCTGATCTCGTTCACCAAGGAGGACAGCTCCTCCGTCGCGGTCGCAACCGACTGGACGTTGCCGGTGGCTTCACCCGAAGCCGCGACGATGACGGAGGTCGGCATGTCGTGGCGGCGCTGCTCGGCGGCCTGCTTCTCCGTTTCGATCTGCGCGGCCTTGAGACGGCCTCGGTTGCCTCGGTGAGGACCGCGTCTGTTTTCGCCCGGCCCGGAACTGGCTCCGCCACCAGCCGTTATTGGCCCATGCGGATCCGGGAAGAAAACCGAAACATGATTCTGCTAGCGACGGTGACGCTGTGTTGCAGCGCCTTGGCTGGCACATTGGCGCTGTTCGAGCCGGTGCTGGGACCGGCGCCTGAAAAGCGTGTCGCCGAGGGAGCCGTGATCGACATTACCCGGACATCGATTCAGGCCCCAGTTCGAGTGGTCGGCGCGCCGTTCGAGCCCAACGTCAATCCGCGCGAGCTGTAGCGCTCACCGCGGCGAGACCTTCGCGCCCTCCTCGGGCGGGCCATGGGCACGTGCCAATTCTTCCACGAACGCGATCACCTCCGCCCGCTTGTCGGGCGGCAGCGACAGGAACGCACGGATGAGCCTCAGCCCCTCCATTTCGTCCGACCGTTCTTCTGCAGCGACCATTCGGTCAATGTCGGACGACCGGGAAAAATATGCAATCCCTTGCGAACCTCCTTGATTCGATGCAGCCGCTTTGCTGGAATAAGCGTGGCTGAGGTGGATCATGAAATGGATCAGCGAGCGCGACGCACTGATCGCGCAGACACTGGCCTTCGTCCAATCGGTGACCGGCAGGAAGGATGACACCCTTCAGCCGGAGAACCCCGCGGTTGGCTCGACCGCCGCGGTGGAGATCGTCGCCGTGGAGGCGGTCGCCCGCGAGTTCGAACCGCCGCCAGCCCCCCTTCCGTCCCGGCCCGCACCTGTCCCGCTGCCGCGGGCAAACGGTGATTTCCGCACCGAGATGCAGGCCCGCATCGCCAATTTCCGCAAGCATCAGGAGCGCTTCGAGCGCGAGCGTGAGGAATATTATGCGGCGACGCTGACCAAACTGCGTGCCGCCATCCGCGACGCCGCCGGCCCCCCGGCCAAAAAATAAGGTCGCCCCGTCAGGGACCTACAGCCAGGACCAGACCACCCAGAGATTGGTCGCGCAGGCGCCGAACAGCGCTAGCGTGAGGGGCAGGAGCATGTGCCCACAGGATGTCTTCAGGTCGCTCGTCATGGCGGAAAACATCCGCTGATTCCGGCCAACGAGTCCCAGGGATTCTTTTTTCCGGGATTCAGGACTCGTTAAGGACTCAGGGACGGCGGTAACCGATCACGGCGCCGTGATCGAACCGCGGGCCGGAACCCCTTACCGGGCAAGCTCGTTAACTGGGTTTGTTGGAGCGGGAAGAATGCCCTACGCCCTGTTCTGCAACGACGCCCAGATCAGCAAGGCCTATCCGAGCGAGTCCGACGTCTGGAAGCTCGCGCAACGGAGCGGTCTCGTCGTGGACGTGATGGCGGACGACGAGCGGCCGGGACCGCGCCGGGTGCTCGACAACGACTACGAGATCGCGCCTTGCCAGGCAGCTCAGGGCGAGGACCCCGCCAAGAACAAGGCTGAGGCCGACCAGGAGTCGCGGATGGAGTTCGAGCTGAACTCCTGAGCTCCGGCACGAAACCGGATCGCAGCTCAGGGCGTGTCAGGGCGTGGCGGCCGCAAGCGAGGCCTGCTCGCCTGGCATGGCGACGCAGGCCTTGCGGCGATGCAGCCCACGGATGGCGCCGGTAACCTTCAACACGTGGCCCGACGGACAGGAAGCGTTCTTGACGAAGGCGACCTCATAAGGTGCCAGCATCAGAGGCTCGGATTTGAGGATTGTCTGTGCAGAGCACGGCAGGCCGAAGAAGCACGAGAGCACCACTGCCGACATCAAGATACGCATGTCCGTCGTCCCACCAGCCCGGTAAATCTCATATAACGCGTTCGGGAGCGCGAGTTCCGTAAATCGCAAAGATTATTTTTGCTTTACGTCGGCTCCGTGACGCGCGTGAGAAGGCGCGTCAGCATCGTTTGCAAGCAAATGACGCGCCAGATGGTTTACGCAAGGCAAGCAAGCCGCCGGAAGACCGGCAAACGAAAGGCCGGCGGAGCCGGCCTTTGTCGGGTTTTGGATCGTCGCTGGGCCGCTCACTAGCGGGAGCCGGCCGGGCCGCCCCAGCCGAAGCGATAGTTCACACCGACCTTGACGGTATGGTCGTCCTCCCGGCCACGAACGCCGACGATGTCGGCCGGACCAGAGGTGAAGGTGGTGCTGCCGAAATTGTAATACTGGTACTCGGCCTTGGCCGACCAGTTCGGCGCGAACATGTATTCGAGGCCGGCGCCGACGGTATAGCCGTCCTTGCTGTTGCCGGTGGTGGTGAAGGCCTGCGGCACCCCGGCGATGTTCACGCCAAGGCCATTATTGCGCCAGGCGTAACCGCCCTTGGCGTAAAGCAGCGTCGGTCCCCAGGTGTAGCCGATGCGACCGGTCACCGACCCGATCTGGTCGGTGTTGGACGTGACCTGCGTGCCCAGCGGGAAGGTGACACCGTTGTTGTTGGTCGGCAGCCAGGAATATTGAGCCTCGACGCCTACCACCCAGTTGGGCGCGAACTGGTAGTCGAAGCCGCCCTGCACGCCGCCCATGAAGCGGGCGTCGCTCGACTGGAAGCTGCTGTCGCCGGCAAACGCGCCGCCGACATGGCCGCCGATGTAGAAACCGGTCCAGTTGTAGATGACCTGCGGCGGCGTATAAGCCGGAGCCTTGGTATAGGTGCGCGGCTGCATGTCCGCGGCGGCCGCCGGTGCGGCCAGCGCCAGCAGAGCTGCTGCACCGAGCAAAATCGACTTCATGATCATCCCCGTTCTTTCATCTACGACACTCGGGAAACAACGTGGCGTGAATTGGGTTGCTTCGCGGCGATGCCGGAACGTTGATCGTTCGTTACTGTGACGGCTTTGCAACAAGGGTATTTTGTTCCACCGCGTCGACTGCGCAAGGCCGCCGCAACGATTTGTCGCAAGACAAACCACCCCGTTCAAAGCTCGCCGAAACGTGATCCACCGGCTCGGCCGCTTCTGTCTAACACCAGGCGATGAAGGCGGGCTTTGCGCTACCGCGTCATCTTTTCCAGTTCCGGAAAGGGAGCGTAAACCGCACCAGTGCAGAGATCGCTGGTCCGGTCAACCACGCGATCCGCTCGGCCGTTGACGAAGATCACGGCACGTTCACGCATGGCCTTGTAGCTGCCATCGCTCTCGCGCGGGGTGAAGTGCAGGCAGCTCACATAGAACTGCCGGCCGCCGACCTCGCGTTGCACCGGCTCGGCCATGCTGGCATCGCGCACGCCGACCGGATTGTTGAGATACGCTTTCATCAAAGCCACCGTGTCGCTGCGGAAATTGTCGGGAAACGGCTGCGGCCCGCCCGCCTGTGTCCCATCCAGCAGGGTTGGACGGTCACCGTCATTGCCGAAACATGCCGCAAGCACCAGCGGCAACGCCAGGATCACCGCACATCTCGCCAATCGCCCCACCGGCCCCGCTCTCCGCTCGATCAGATTCGGAGACGTTCTAGCCCCAAGCCTGCGCGAAGGGAATTCGCTTGCAGCGGAGCAAACAGCGCACCGGCCCGCTGCCGGCACCTCGGGCTTTCGCGCAAGGTGTGGCGAGCGGACCGGGCCTGACGTCCGCGCGCGGCGGCGGGGCAATGCCAGGGATGCCGCCGCGCGGGATCAGTCGTCAGTTACGCTTGTCCGACGTTGCCGGCTTGGTCACGTCCGGCTGCGCCTTCTGCGACGCCTTGGCCGAGACCTGCTTGTGGTGATGGCGATGCTTGCGCACGGTCTTGTGCTCGTCGGTGGTGACCGCGGCATTGGCGTTCATCGCCTTCGACTTGGTATCCACCTTGGCATCGGCCTTTGCATCGGGCGCCTTGACGCCGGTGTCCGGTTTCGCAGCGGTGGTCGCCGCCTTGGTCTGGCCCTGATCCGCCTTGATCACCGGGGCTGTCGTAGTGGTCTTGCCGGCTTCAGCTGCGAAGGCAGGGGCTGCGATCACGGAAGCTGCGAGCAAGGCTGCAGAAATCGTCTTCAACATGGTGGTCTCCTCTTGCAAGGATCTTGAGGCGGCGCCCTCTCGTCACCCCTTTGATCGTGGGTCGGAGCCTAGGCGTGGCGCGCTGAACCCAGTCTGAAGCCCCTTGCAGGCTTCCGTTCATCTCGATGACAAGTTTGTCATCCGCGGCTGGGCGAACAGCGCGACTTGGTAATAGAACTTGGCGAATAGAACTTGGCGAATAGATCGTGCGAAGCGGGAATGTTTCCGCCCGATGGGTGTTCCGGTCTTTGGGCAATCGTGTAGGATCGCCACGTTCCATACGGGAGACTTTTAGATGCGCAAACTCTCAACGCTTGTTGTGCCGGGCCTGGTCGCCATGACGTTGGCGGCTGCGCCGGTGCTGTCCAGCGCCTACGCCGCTGGCAGCGACGAGCCGTCCTCACCGCCGAAATCGGACTCCTCGTCCAAGAAGGGCAAGAAGAAGAGCTCTTCCGTTAGCGATCCCAAATTCCTGGCTGCCTATCGCACCGCCTACGCCGCGGTCTACGACAAGCACGATTACACGGGCGCGATCGACCAGCTGAAGTCGCTGGGGCGCGACGACGTCGCCGACGTCGCCAACCTGATCGGCTATTCCTATCGCAAGCTCGGCGACTACCAGTCGTCGAAGGTCTATTACGAGCTGGCGCTGAAGGACGATCCGAACCACGTGCGCACCTGGCAGTATTACGGCCTCTGGCAGCTCGAGCAGGGCAACCGCGAACAGGCGCAGTATCATCTGAACAAGATCGCCTCGCTCGCCGGCACCGACAGCTCTGAATATCGCTCCCTTGCCGCAGCGCTCGACAAGCCGACCGGCGCGACGCTGGTCTACTGAGACCAATCGCATCTTCTGACGAAGCGGACGGGCACAACCTCAGGGTTGTGCCCGTTCTGCATTTTCGGCTAGCCTCGCGCACCCAATCCTCCCTCGCAAATTGGTTTCGCAATGGACACGTGGCTGCGATCCGCGATCGACTACATCGGCTCCTGGATCGAATTCCAACTGACGACAATCCAGCAGCCGGGCGTCATCGTGGCCTTCGCCCATCGCGGCGAGGTCGTCGCCGAGCATGCATTCGGCCTCGCCAATCTCGACACCGGCGAGAAGCTCACGCCGCGCCACCGCTTCCGCATCGCCTCCCATTCCAAGAGCTTCACCTCGGCCGGCATCATGAAGCTGCGCGAGCAGCGCAAGATCCGGCTCGACGACATGGTCGGCCAATATGTCGGCGGCCTGCATCCGCGCGTCGCCGAGACGACGATCGCGCAAGTGCTCTCGCACAGCGCGGGGCTGACGCGCGACGGCGCCGATTCCGGCCAGTTCATCGACAGCCGACCCTATCTCGATGCCAACGAGCTGCTCGCGGAATTGAAGCAGGCCACCGCAATCGAGCCCGGCACCCGCTTCAAATATTCCAATCACGGCTTTGGGCTGATCGGCCTCGTGATCGAGGCCGTGACCAAGGAGCCCTACCCGGTCTGGATCAAGCGCGAGATCATCGAACCCGCGGGCTTACGCGAAACCGAGCCGAATACGCCGCTTGCCAAGGGCACGCCGTTCGCGTGCGGTCATACGCGCAAAGTGCCGCTGGGCGAGCGCGGCGTGATCCCCGGCGACAATCCCGCACATGCGATGGCATCCGCCGCAGGCTTCGTCGCCACCGCCTCCGACACCGCCCGCTTCTTCGCGCAGCTGGCACCCAATGCGAGGAAGAGCGTGCTGTCGGTCGCGAGCCGCCGCGAGATGACGCGACACCATTGGCGCATCCCGCAGAGCTTCGAGGCCTACTATGGCTTGGGCGTCAATGCCGGCAAAACCGACGGCTGGGACTGGTTCGGCCATGGCGGCGGTTTCCAGGGCTACATCTCCCGGACCTGCGCCATTCCCGCCTGCGAGCTTTCGATCAGCATCCTCAGCAACTCCATCGACGGCGCGGCCCCGTTCTGGATGGATGGCGCGATGCAGATCCTGCGTGTCTTCCAGACCCGCGGCGCGCCCGACCGGCGCGTGCGCGACTGGACCGGCCGATGGTGGACGATCTGGGGCGCGACCGATCTCGTGCCCGCGGGCAACCGCGTGCTCGTCGCCAATCCGCAGTTCAACAATCCGTTCATGGATGCCGCCGAGATCGAAGTCACCGGCCGCGACACGGGCAAGCTCGCCTGGGCTGCCGGCTATTCCAGCCATGGCGAGCCGGTGCGCCGGGTCCGTGACAAGCGCGGCAAGATCAGCGACATCTGGATCGCCGGCGCGAATGTGAAGCCGGAAAACGCCGTGGCACGCGAGATCGCGCGCCGGTATCCGCCGCGCAAGCGAAGGCCTACTCCCTGATCAGCGTCTCGACCTCGCTACGGAACGCCTGCCGCGATCCGTCGCGCGAATAGAACATGTGGCCGCCGGGATAGACGACGAACTTCACGCGCTGCGTCACGAAGGCCGGCAGCTGATCGAGCACTCGCTTCGTTCCGAAATAGGGCGTGGCGAGGTCGAACAGGCCGTGCGCGACCAGCACGTTCAGCTTCGCATCGGTGGCGAGGATCTGGCGCAGCTCGGAGACCGATTGCGGCGGGTTGATGCCGCGGCCGAAATCCCAGTGGCCTTCCACGGTGCCGTTCAGGACTTCATAGGAGCCGTCCGGCCGCCAGTTGAGCTTGCGCGTCAGGACGTCGACGGCCGCACTCGTCAGCGGCGCCTGGAGCGCGTCGCCCGAGGGATCGCCGAAGCGCGAGCTGCCGGAATCCGGATAGGGATCGAAGCCGCGGACCGAGCCGTCGTAGCGCCCCGTCACCTTGCCGTTCTTGCGGTCGAGCTCGCGGCGAAATTCACCGACGTCGAAGCGCCCGGCGAGCCTGCGGCTGACCGCCTGGTCGATCCCGGTGAGCTCGGCGACCCTGTCGGCGAGACGATTGGTTGCCTCCTTATCCGCCTCGCCCTTGACGAGATCGGTCAGGAATTCGCCGCGCGCATAAGCCTCGACGTCGACGAGGTCGGCGCGCTTGACCGGTCCCTTGGCTTCGCGCGCCACTGCGACATAGCTCGGCAGCGTCGCGACATATTGCAGGAGGCTCGTGCCGGTGAACTCGCGGAAATCGAAGAGCGGCGACACCATGATCAGTCCCCTGACGCCGATACCGTGCTGAAGCTGCAGCTGGCGCACGACCTTCGGCCCGCGAATGCCGCCATAGCTCTCGCCCGCGACGTATTTCGGCGAGGTCAGCCGGTCGTGCTTTTCGAGCCAGCGCCGGATCACGAGCGCGATCGAATTGACGTCGCCGTCGACGGAGTAGAAGGATTTGCGCGCGTCCTCGCCGCTCGCGACGAAGCGGCTGTAGCCGGTGCTGACGGGATCGATGAAGACGAGATCGGTGAAGTCGAGCCAGGTTTCCGCGTTCGGTTTCACTTCGGGCGAGGCCGAGGGCGACAGGGCCTCGCCATCGAGCGGCACCCGCCACGGACCGGCCGTGCCGAACTGGAGCCACGCCGAGGACGCGCCGGGCCCGCCATTGAACAGGAACGTCACCGGGCGCGTCGCGCGGTCGGCACCGTCGAGCTCATAGGAGGTGACGGCGATGTCGGCCAGCGGCTCGCCCTTGCCATCGAACACGCGGATCGAACCGGCGGTCGCGGCGAAATTGAGGGTCCGGCCGGGCAGATCGAGCGTCTGCTTCGTGGTCGAATCCGGCGGCAGACGGTGTAGCTCGGCGGTCGATGACGATGTCTGCGATGCGCTCTGCGTGCCGCCACCGCGCCCGCCCTTCTGTTGTCCGGCCGGCGATGCCATATCGGAGCGCGGCTGCGGCGGATCATCCGCGTGCGCAAAGTCCGCGAGCGCGAAAGCCGCGACCGCCAGCACCAGACTCGCGTGACGGAGCACCGGCAAGTTCGTGACCATGATCGTTCTCCCTGCCCGGCCCTGACAGCCGGTGAGAACGGAAAGCTTAGCGCGGAATTGCGACGGTTTGGGGGATCATTGGTCTGGAGGGGCCTGAAGAAGCCGGCCAGGTTCAAATCGCCCGGTTCTGTGCTTAAATCCGGTTGCACAGTCCCTGTTAGGTTTGGCGGGCGGTCATCCTCGACAATGGATGCTTAGGTCGTATAGACGAGCCCGGCGGAACTTTTCTCCAGCAAGGTGGCCCTGCCGAGAAGCCATGACCAAGCCCTCGCGATACGACCGGATCGCCTTCGTCGCCAGCCCGAGTAACGAGGCGCAGGTCGCCTTCGGCCAGCTCACCAGGGACTATGGCAATTGCGACCCCAAGGAGGCCGACGTCGTCGTCGCACTCGGCGGCGATGGCTTGATGCTCCAGACGCTGCACCAGCACATGCACACGGGGAAGCCGATCTACGGCATGCACCGCGGCACCGTCGGCTTCCTGATGAACGAGTATTCGACGCACGATCTGCGCGCGCGGCTCGAGGCGGCCCATGAATCCGAGATCAATCCGCTGCTGATGCGCGCGACCGATGTCAATGACCACGTCCATCTGCACCACGCCATCAACGAGGTCGCCCTGTTCCGACAGACCTACCAGGCGGCGCGGCTGCGTATCCTGATCGACGAGCGCGAGCGCATGTCCGAGCTGATTGCGGATGGCATCATGGTGGCGACGCCGGCCGGCTCGACCGCCTACAATCTCTCCGCTCAGGGACCGATCCTGCCGATCAACGCCGCGTTGCTGGCGCTGACACCCATCAGCGCCTTCCGCCCGCGCCGCTGGCGCGGTGCGCTGCTGCCCAACACGGCCTATGTCGTGATCGAGGTGCTGGAGGGCGACAAGCGGCCGGTGGCAGCCGTCGCCGACCACGACGAGGTGCGCGACGTCCGCCGCGTCGAGGTGCTGTCCGACAGGACGATCGCGATGCGGATGCTGTTCGACCCCGGCCACAGCCTGGAAGAGCGCATCCTGCGCGAGCAGTTCGGCTATTGAGCCCGACAGCGCATCATTGCTCGCAAGGCTGAAGGCCGCTCGCCATGGCGGGATCACTGAGCAGGCCGAAATTACGACGGGGTGAAGCTCTTCGTCTCCGACGTCATCAGGTAGATCGTGACGGGCAGCGTGGCCTGCGGCGCCGCATTGGTGCGACAGAATTGCTTGGCTGCGACACCGCCCCCCATCGCCCCGTGCTTGCCTTGCTTCCCCTGCTCGACCATCGAGGCGCGCAACGCCTCGAAACGCGTGGCATCCTCTGGCAACCCTTCGTTAACCGCCAGCGCGATATGGTTAACGAAAGTTGACCGCTTTGGCCCAGGCGTCATGTTCCGCATCGATTTCAACAAGCTGCGCTTCCTCGTCTGCGACGACAATCCGCACATGCGCCGCATCCTGCGGACGCTGCTGCATTCCTTCGGCGCGCGCGAGGTCTATGAAGCCGAGGACGGCGCCACCGCGCTCGAAATGTACAGCCATTACGTGCCCGACATCGTCATCACCGATTGGGCAATGCCGATCTTCGACGGGCTCGAGCTCGCGCAGATGATCCGGCAGCCGGAATCCAAGGGCAACCCTTACGCGCCGATCATCATGCTGACGGGCCATTCCGAGAAGCGCCGCGTCACGGTCGCGCGCGATGCCGGTGTCACCGAATTCCTGGCCAAGCCGATCTCGGCCAAGGGACTCTATCAACGCATCCTCAACGTGGTCGCCAATCCCCGCCCCTTCATCAAGACCAAGACCTATTTCGGTCCGGACCGGCGCCGCAACACCAACTCCGCCTATATGGGTCCCGAGCGCCGCGTCGGCGAAAAGCACGAGGTGCTGCAGCAGCCCTCACTGCTCGACAAGGCCCGCTCCACCATCTAGCGCAACGTCCTTCAGGCGAGGCAGGTATCATGGCGAAGAACAGCGCAAAGGACATCGAGGTCAAGGCCTTCGCCACGCATCAAATCATCACGCAGCCCAACCCGCTGCGCAAGGTCCTGCGCCGCGTCGAAGCAAAGGACATGGACGATCCGGTCGGCCGCGCCGAGCAGGCGCTCGCAAGCCTGGCCGGTGAGTTCAAGGACTGGATGGCGATCGAGGTCGAGAGACTGTCGGCCGCCTGGACTGCCGTGCAGAAGCATGGCTTCACCAAGGAACTGCGCTACGAGCTGTTTCACGCCGCACACGACATCAAGGGCGATGCGGCGACTTTCGGCTTTCCTTCGGCAGCGGGAATCGCCGAGAGCCTGTGCCGCGTCATCGAGCACGCGCCTGATCTGGAAAAGGTGCCGGCCGAGCTGTTCACGCACCACATCAACGCCATTCTCGCCATCGTGCACGAGAACACCAGGCTCGACAGGATCAGCGTCTCCGCCGAGCTCAGCCGCCGCCTGCGCAAGGTCGCCGACGACTATCTCACCCAGGTCAACCGCGACCGCCCCGAGCATCTCGAGGTGATCCTGGCCCCGACCATCGCGCCGGTGGATTGAAGCCTCTCTCCTCTCGTCATTGCGAGCGCAGCGAAGCAATCCGGACTGTCCCCGCGGCGGGATTCTGGATTGCTTCGCTGCGCTCGCAATGACGGAGTTTGCGGATCCGGCTACGCTGCAATCAGATCGTCGTATACCGGATCGATCGAATCATTCGCGACCAGCTCGTCGCAGAACAGCCGTGCCTCTTCGCGCGCGGATTCGGTGGCGAAGCGGCGCAGCAGGACCATCAGCGGCTCGGTGGCGCCCCGATCGGTCTCGCAATGGGTGAGCACGCGCTCGACCATGCGCCGGCGCAGCCGCACCGCGCCGTCGTCGCTATCGACGAAGCCCTGCTCGTGGCAGGCATCGAGCGCGATCTGGAATGCCGCAAACGTCGCCTCGGGAAGGCCGGCGCGGCGCAGCAGCGCGTGCAGGCTGTTGCCGCCCCGGTCGTGCAGCAGCGCGGTGACGCGTGCCAGCGGCAAGTCGGCAAGCTCGGCGAGAGCCGCATCGAACAAATCGAGATTGCTCGACAGCAGTGCGCGCAGGATCAGCCCCGCGGTCAGCTGGCCAGTGATGCGCAAATGCCGGACCAGGTCTTGCATGTCCTCGCCGCGCGAGCGCGCCGCGATGTTCATGGTGGAGCGGTCGCGTGCCTCGATCGTGATGCGGTCCGCGCGGTCGGCGCTCAGCCAGTTCCGCGCCACGACGAATTGCGCCAGCGTCTCCGAGAGCTTTGCCACCAGCGCGGCACGCGTTGCGGCCGGAAGATCCTCCAGCACCAGCATCGCCTCGCGGATTGCTGCGAGATGGCCGTGACGCTCGACGATGCGGTGCCAGGAGAACGGAGCTAGCTCCGCGTGGGGATTTTCGATCAGCTCCAGTGCGGCAGCCGCGCAGCCGACTTCGGCGATCGCGGCGCAGACCGATACCGGCAATGCGATGCGGCGGGCCACCGCACATTGCACCTCCTCGTTGCCGGTCGCGACGATATCGACGAGATCGGCGTCGATCAGCAGCGGCGAATGTTCGAGCACGGGCAGCGCGACGCTCGGCTGATCTGCCGACAAGGCCCGCACGATTGCGGCGGGCGCATCAAGGCTGCGGGCAAAGGCCTGGGCCATCGCCTGCCGCACCAGCGGCGAGGGATCATCGAGCAGCATCAGAAGCGCGCCTTCGGCGGCGATGCGGTCGTCTGCAGAAAGGTCCGAGATCAGCCAGGCCCGCGCCAACGCCCGCGTTGCCTCGGCCCGCTCGCCGGCGGGCGCCGTCCTGATCCAATGAATGAACTGCCGAACAATCATGCTGCTTCCGGCTTACACAACAAACGAAAATGGTGACGGCTCGTCACTTGCAACACAAAATAAACCACGACGCTTAACAAAGCGTTCACCATAACTGGCTGGTTTTATTGATGATTTGTTAAGGGAACAAAGGCGCCCGCGAGCCGTGCCCCTGGGACGCTGCGCAGCATGCAAGTAATGCGCTGCTGAGCCGGATGCCCAGAGTTCAGAGAGCGGAGCTTGTTGCGCGGGTCCCGGGTCTGCCAGCAGCGTTTCACGCTGCAGCGCGTCCGGGACACGAGCGCGGACACTAGCTCGAGAACGTACCGCTGCGATCGCTGAAGAGATCGAGCGGCTGCGGCGGCCGCACATCCGGCGTCACTGATGCGACTGACGTAAGAGAGGCATTGTTGCCCCACAATTTCTGCACCGTCGCCGAGACCGGCTGCGTGGCGTCGCCGGGCTGATAGATCGAACGAAACACCGGCGTGCTCGGGACGTTGTCCGCGACGGAGCTTGGCGAAGTCGCACTGACGGGCGTCACGGCGCGTGTGTTCGGGAAGGTCTGAAGATAGACGGCGTTGTCGATCACCGGTGCAGTCGGCTGCACGCCGTTCGCGCTCGCGACCTCAGTTGTCGACGGCGTGCCGCCATACATCGCCATCGCGCTGCGCGTGACTTTCGAATTCGCTGCACTGGCGTAACGTGCGTCGAGCACCGAGTAGACCTCGGAGACACTGCGGGCGCGGCCGTCCCTGGCGTAGAAGATCGAGCGGTTGGCGGCAGCCGCGTTGGGAAACAGCCGCGCGCCGACCGCTTGCGGATTGTCCTCGGCATTGGCGATCAGTTTTGCGGCCCCGCCGACGCCCATGAAATGCGCCATGTAGAGCTCGCTGTCGCTTGGCCTGCGGCCAAGCAGACCGGTGAGCTTGAAACTATTCGACTGCGTCAGCGCTGCCGCCATGGTGGATGCGGCCTCCGGGTCATCGCGCAGCTTCATGATCGACCGCTTCATGACGGGGTCGCTGACGGTATAGGTGCCCGACGATGTCTTGGTGATGGCGTCGGCGAAGCTGCCATAGCCGAGCTGGGCGCCCGCCTCCTTCACGGTGCCGAGCCAGGTCTGGTCGATGAACTGATAGAGCCCGTGCGCGGACGAGGTGGTGGCGCCTGCCGTCGGGTCGAAATCCGATTCCATCTTGGCGGTGGTCAGCATGTACTGGAAGCTGACGCCGGAGATATTCGAGGCCTGCTTGATCGCGCCGGCGACGCGCGCCCGCGACGGATCGAGTCCGGCCGCCTGCGTGGCACTGGAATTGTCGATCGACATGATGAAGTGCCCGCCCCGTGCGGCGTTGCGGCACCGGCAATTCGGCGCCCGTCGTCTCACCGTGGGACAGGTATGGTTAATGCGGGGTTAATTGGACGCGAATGGTCATTCCGGGGCGCACGAGACGGTGCGAACCCGGAATGACGGACGTCACTTCTTATAGACCGCGTCCGGATCGAACAGCCGCTCGGCGTCCGTGAAGACCAGCTTCGCTCCCCCGCCCTCGGCCTCGACCTTGCGGTAGAAGCACGACCGCCGCCCGGTGTGGCAGGCCGCGCCGATCTGCTCGACGCGGATCCAGACCGCATCCTGATCGCAATCGGTGCGCATCTCGATGACGCGCTGGGTCTGACCTGAGGTCTCACCTTTTCGCCACAAGGCATTGCGCGAGCGGCTGAAGTACCAGGCCTCGCCGGTCGCAATCGTCTTGCGCAGCGCCTCCTCGTTCATGTGCGCGACCATCAGCACGTCGCCGGTGGCGACGTCGGTCGCGACGCAGGTCACGAGGCCGCTGGCGTCGAACCTGGGCAGGAAGGCAAGACCTTCCTCGATCTCATGGGAGTGAACGGACACGGGACCCTCGCGCGAGCATGATCCGGAAAAGTGTGAAGCGGTATTCCGGAAAGATCATGCTCAAAAAATAAAGCCTCGCGAGGTCAGCGCGTCGTGCCTCGCACCAGGGACAGGAAACGGGCCTGTTCCGCCGGATTGTCGCGGAACATGCCAGTGAAGCGGCTGGTGAAGGTGGAGGCGCCATGCTTGGCGACGCCACGCACCGACATGCAGGTATGCTCGGCCTCGATCAGCACCGCAACGCCGCGGGGCTTGAGGATCTCGTCGATGGCCGCGGCGATCTGCGCGGTCAGGTGCTCCTGGGTCTGGAGCCTGCGGGCGAAGATGTCGGTCAGGCGGGCAAGCTTGGACAGGCCGACCACGCGTTCCACCGGCGTGTAGGCGATGTGCGCCTTGCCGTAGAACGGCATCATGTGATGCTCGCACTGCGAGGTGAACTCGATGTCGCGCACCAGCACGAAATCGTCATAGCCAGCGGTCTCGCCAAAGGTGCGGTCGAGCACCTCCGCCGGGCACTGGTGATAGCCCTGATAGAGTTCGTCGAAAGCCTCGACGACGCGGCGCGGCGTGTCGAGCAGGCCTTCGCGCTGGGGGTTCTCGCCGATATAGGCGAGCAGTGTCTTCACCGCCGCTTCCGCCTCGGCGCGCGCGGGGCGCGGCTGGTCGGCGCGGACGGCGGCTTCGAGGAATTCGGCAGGGTCAAGCTCGGCCGGGCGGCTCTCGGGCTGCCGGTCGGAGGGCTTGTTGGGGCGGATGGATTTGATTGCAGCGTCCATTTCGACTCCGTTCGACGGCCTTACGGCCGGAGTGTCACCGGCAGACGGGGCGGCCAAGCCGCCGGACGCCTGAAGAGAACAATTGAAGCCGGTGGAAAATATCCTCACCACTAACGTCGGCCGCGTGGGTCTGCCCCCCGCTGGACTATTTTTCCGCCGGTTCCGCCCCTATATAGGACCGTGGACGCCGCCCGCCAAGGCCGATCGGGTGCGGAAGTGCTGGACTCCATCACATGCTGAACGACATCTACAACAAGCGGATCATCGAACTGGCCGGGAATATTCCGCGCCTCGGACGGTTGTCGGACCCGGACGCCTCCGCAACCGCCCACTCGAAGCTGTGCGGCTCGACCGTGAAGGTCGATCTCAAGATGAGCGGGGACACCGTCACCGACTTCGCCCATGACGTGAAGGCGTGCGCCTTGGGCCAGGCCTCTTCATCCATCATGGCAAGTCACGTGGTCGGCTCGACTGCGAGCGAGCTCCGTGAGTTACGCGAAACCGTTCGTAAGATGCTGAAGGAGAATGGCGCGCCTCCTGAAGGCAAATGGGAAGAGATCAAGTTCCTCGAGCCGGTCCGCGACTACAAGGCGCGCCATGCCTCGACGCTTCTCACCTTCGATGCCGTGGTTGATGCCATCGGTCAGATCGAGGCGAAGATCGAGGCCAAGCCCAAGCAGCCGGCCGCAGCGCAGGGCTGAAACCCCTCTCCGTCATTCCGGGGCGATGCGCAGCATCGAACCCGGAATCCCGAGATTGCAGCGCGAGATTTCCGGGTTCGCGCTACGCGCGCCCCGGAATGACTGCCAGAACTTAAGAGCTTACTTCTGCGCCGCCGTAGCCGGCGCTGCCGCGCTGCCGGTCGGCACCAGGGCTTCCGCCGTCTTGGTCGACTTGGCAGGCTGCGCCTGCTGCGGTTCCGCGCCGAACCTGGCCTGCGTCTTCGGTGCAAGCTCCGCCATTGCCGGCGCTGAGATGTCCACATGCGGAAGCACATCCGCCACGAGATCGGTCGTGACCAGATTTGTGAGCTTGAGCTCGCCGGCATCGAGCTCGTGCAGGTCTTCCCAAGGCGGAACGCTGAGCGCAAGCGACAGCAAATCGCCGGCGCCGCCCATGTCGAAGGTGTATTTGGCGAGGCGGCCGATGTCGCGTTCCACGATCATCAGGTCCTGCGCGCTGTAGCTCGCCGCCTTGGCATCGTCGGCCCGGTCGCCCATCCAGATCTGATGGACGCGAACATGGGCGGCTTCCGGCACGTAACGCTTCTGGCCGGCCAGCAGCAGGAACACGCACATGGATTCGCAATAGGCTTCCGGCGCGACCGTCGGGCGAGCCGACTGCCCGCCGCGGAGGCTTACGCCGACCGTGGTCAAGAGCCCGAGATTGCGGAAGCGGCGGCCGAGCGTGATCGCGTCATTGACGGAACCGCCGCTGGAGTCGAGCACCACGGTCGCGCCGCCGAGCTGGCGTCCACGCGAAAACTCTTCGAATGCTTTTGGCGTATCGGCAGTGATGATGCCGACTGCACTGATCCAGCCGCGGCAGTTGGGCTCGCAGGCGACCCAGCTGAACTTCATCGGCAGCTTGCGCTCCTCGAGGGCAGCGCCAGCTCGAGCCGACGATCCGAATGTCGCGACGGCGCCAGCCAACGCGATTCCGCAGACGGCGGTTCCCACCAGCAACCAGCCGCGAAGATCAAGGGAGTTCAGAAGTCTCAATCTGGTTCCTTCCCCAAGCCCCAAAGGTCCCTAAACAATCCACGGTAGCGCCCTCTGAGTCTATCATACAGGCGTATGTTTCTACACATGGGCGTCACGAAAATGGTATCCGTGGGAATACAGATCGTCCACAGATACTTGCTGCACTGCTCCCAAAAAGCACGCAAAATATGGCGCGCAAACAACAGCTTACGGTTCCCTGCGCCGGAACCGTGCAACACCTCGATCAACGTCGCAGCAAAACGCACATGAAGCATTCAGCCTGCGAGCATTGTTCCGGTTCCATCGAAGGCGTGCTCCGGCTGCCGCGCAGATTCGGCCGCGCGCTGATCTGGCTGTATCGCCACACGCTGTCGCCCCTGGTCGGTTACAACTGCCGGCATTTGCCGACCTGCTCGGTCTATGGCGATGAGGCGATCGAACGGTTCGGGCTCTGGGCCGGCGGCTGGATGACGCTCGCGCGCCTGCTCCGCTGCAATCCGTTCGGCACATCCGGCATCGACAACGTGCCCCTCACCGCGCCGCACGGCGCACGCTGGTATCTGCCGTGGCGGTACGGCCGCTGGCGCGGGGTCAATGCATCCTGACGTTTGCGCGGTGCTTTGTGCATCGCTGCCCTGACCGGAACCGGAACTTTCTGCTCGCGTTGTTTTGATGCTCCCACGGGAGGAAACAACAATGCGCTGGAAAATCAGCCCTCATTTTCACTTCAAGCCTGGTCCGAATTTCAGTCACAGGGGACACGATCCCAGAACCATCGACCTGCTCGCCATCATCGCCCTGCTCGCGCTCGTCCTCGGCTCAGGCTGGTATCTGGCGAGGAGCCTTGCGACACAGCCAAGCGCGACGACGTTCATCGTGCCGAGCCAGAGCGTGCATTGGTAGCTCAGAGGTCCAGCACCAGCCGCTCGGCGTCCGAGCCCGCCACGCAAACCATGAGATAGCGCTCGCGCTCATAGGGCGAAAGGATGCGGTCGCGGTGCACCGGCTGGCCCTCGATCCATCCAACCTTGCAGGCGCCACAGATGCCGCCGCAGCAAGACGCCGCGACGTCGATGCCGCCCTCCTGCAATGCGGCGAGGATGGTCTGGCCGGCCCGCACGTGAATCTCGGCGCCCGAGCGCGCCAGTGACAGGGTGAACGGTTTGGCGTCGGGATCGATGACGGGTGACGGTGCGGTGAACCGCTCGATGTGGACACTCGCCGCGGGCCACGCTGCGGTCATCCGCTCGAAACTCTCGATCATGCTTTCCGGGCCGCAGCAGGCGACCACGGTCTCAGACCCGCCCTCTCCGACGAGCGCGGCGAGATCGGGACGCCCAGTCCGGGATGTCCGATGCACGATGACGCGCCCCTGTTCGACCAGCGAGCCGAGTTGCGCGGCGAGCGGAACCTCCTCACGCAGGATCAGATGCAGCGTGAACTCGGCTTGCTGTGTCCGTTCGAGATGCCTCGCCATGGACAAGAACGGCGTCACGCCGATGCCGCCGGCCAGGAACACATAACGCGCGATGTGAGCTTGCGGCTCGATGCCGCCGCGCGGCAACGACACGCCGATGACGTCGCCGATGCCGATTTCGTCATGCAGCGCCCGCGAACCGCCGCGTCCATCCGCTTCGCGCTTGACCGCTATGGCATAGCGCGTGTTTTCCGCGGGCTCGTTGCACAGCGAATAGGTGCGGACCAGCCCGTTCGGCAGATGCAGATCGATATGCGCACCGGGCTTGAACGGCGGCAATTCCCATCGATCAGGATCGGCCAGCGTGAACAGCTTGACGCCTGCCCCAACCTCCTCGATGCCGGTAACGACCGTCTTGACTGTCGTGATCGGGCGCGCGCTCATGCCGCATTCCGCACGATGTCGCCGACCCTGACGATGCCGCCTCGCAGGATCTTGCAGTTGAGGCCGGAGCGATTGATCAAGGGGTCGAAGATCGCCTTGCCAGTGATCTCCTCGATATGCCGGCACGGCACCGACAGGCGCGTCGCTTCCAGCAGGGTCTCGCCCAGCCAGAACCGGCGGCCGACGAGATGATTGAGGGGCACACCCTCCACCGTGACGTTACGCCGATGCTCCTCTGGGCCGAGCTCGATCCCCGCGTCGCGCTTCAGCGCGACCAGCGTCTCGAGTTCGAACAGCGTGACCTGCCGGCCTTCTTCCGGCTTGTGCGAGTAAAAACCCTCTTCTTTGCCGATCATGTAGCGGTCGCCCTCGATCCCCTTGCCGGCGACGAGGGTGAGGGTCTCGGCTGCACGCATCGGCAGGAACGCGCGCGGGGCAAGATGGAGGAAGCGCACCATGCCGGTCCAACCGAGCTGTGCTGCACCCTGCGCCGGACCGGCGCTCATTGTATCGAGCATGACAAATCCTTTGAGAAGGTGTGGCGCCGCCGGCAGCGGCGCCGCGGGGATCAGGTCAGTTCCTTGTTCGCCATCTCCGGCGCGAACGTGGTCGCGATCGCGGTGATGGCGGCGCAGGCGATCAGCAGCAGCGAGACCGGCCAGGTAGCTCCACCACTCCAGGCCATCAGAGAGGCTGCAATCAACGGCGTCAATCCGCCGCTCAGCGCCGCACCGACCTGGAACCCCAGAGAAGCGCCGCTGTAACGCAGACGCGCGGTGAACAGCTCGGAGTACCAGGGCGCGCCGATGCCGAACATGACCATCTGACCGAAGGTGATCGCGACCACGATGGTGCACACAACGATGGTCGGATCGCGGGTGTCGAGCAGCCAGAACAGAGGGAAGGCAAACAGCGCCGAGAACAGGCAGCTCGCATAGAACATAGTCTTGCGGCCGACGAGGTCGGACAGCCAGCCGAACAGCGGGATGGCAAGCAGCGCGACCAGCGACGCGGCGAACGCCCCGTTCAGCACCACCGCGCGCGGCAAGCCGAGATTGGCGGTGGCGTAGGACATCACGAACACGCCGCCAATGCTGGCATAGGCGATTTCAGAGATCTTCAGACCGACCGCGGTGAAGAATGGCCGCCGGTGATGCCTGAAGATCTCGAGCAGTGGCAGGCTTGCGACTTCCTTTTTGGCCTGGACCTGACGGAAGGCCGCTGTCTCTTCCATGTTGAGGCGGATATAAAGACCGACGCCGACTAGCAGGATCGAGATCAGGAAGGGGATGCGCCAGCCATAGGCCATGAAGTCGCTTTCTGGCAGGCTCGCCACCAGCGCGAACATGCCGATCGCGGCCAGATTGCCGATGGGATTGCCGACCTGCACCATGCTGCCGAGCAGGCCGCGGCGGTGCGTCGGGCAATTCTCCACCACCATCAGCACGGCGCCGCCCCATTCGCCGCCGAGGCCGATACCCTGGAGAAAGCGCAATCCGATCAGCAGCACCGGCGCTGCAATACCGATCTGCTGATAGGTCGGAAGCAAGCCAATCAAGAAGGTGCCGAGGCCCATCACCATGATCGTGATCGCGAGCATCGCCTTGCGGCCAACCCTGTCGCCGTAATGGCCAAAGATCGCAGCCCCAAGCGGCCGCGCCAGAAATCCGACGGCATAAGTGCCGAAGGCCGCGATGGTGGCGAGCGTGGCGTTACCGGCGGCGAAGAACACCTTGTTGAACACCAAGGCGGTCGCCGTGCCGTAAATGAGGAAGTCGTACCATTCGACCGCGGTGCCGATCACGCTCGACCACACGATCCGCCGCAAGCTCGCCGCCTCGTCCGGCGCTACGTTCACAGTTACGTCGTCTGCTACGGTCATCGATCTCTCCAAAAGGTACCGGCGCCTGGGAAAAGCAGTTGGCTCGGTCCGTGGCGCCCATCGGCGGTCACGACGGTAAAGATCGATCATGTTTACTAATAGAAATCAACGCAACGAAACGCGGCAAATGCCGACGATCGCGGCAAAGTCGACGAATTGCACTTATATTCGGCTAGTTTCCGCGATATGCCAGTTCATCTGCTCATATTATCTGCGCCTCTGCCTGAAATTTCCGCCCATACGTTTTCCTTTGGAATACACATGCCGCCGACCGGCGGGGCGCCTTGCCGGCCGCCGGGCTGGCAGTCCGGCGCCATCTGTTGCAAAAAGGCCTGAACTGTTCTGGAGATTCATGCGTGCTTGACATCAGCAAAGCCACGGCGGTCGGGGCCAACATCCGCGCGGCGCGGATCGCCAAGGGCCTGACGCTGGACCAGCTTGCGAAAAAGAGCGATCTCACGCGAGGCTACATTTCGCTGGTCGAGCGCAATCTCAAGATCCCCTCGCTTGCCGCTCTGCTTCGGATGGCCGCCGCCCTCGAGGTCAATGTCGCGAACTTCTTCGACCCGAACGCCGAGCCGGCGCCGCGCTACACGCTGTTCCGCCGCCAGGACGGCAATGTGCCGCTGTTCCAGGACACGTTTGGCGTGGTCCCGCTGGCGACCGGTCGCACCCGCAAGATGATGGAGCCATTTCTACTGAGCCCACCGCACAAGGCGGCGACGCGCGCCTCGCATGCGGGCGAGGAGCTGCTGTTCGTCATCAACGGCAAGATCGCGATCAAGCTCGACGGCGAAGAGCTCGTCCTCGGCAAGGGAGATTGCCTGTATTTTTCAGGCGAGACGCCGCATGAGGTCAGAAGCCTCGGCCGGCAGAAAGCCGAAGTGCTGGTCGTCGTAGCCCAGATCTCGTGAGGCCCGACCTCTGCAAAGAGCCTAACGGAACCAGAAAAAAAGTCCCTGTGACGGCGGGATCGACTCCGGCGGCCGCAGCCGCTTCGGGCGCGACGGCCTTGGCGCCGGCTCGGCGGCCGAAGTGGTCTCCGCCGCCGGCGCGCTCTCGGTGCCCGGCACCTTCACCGCCAGCAGCAAATTCGTTTCGTGCATCCGCCAGCGATAGCCCACGCCAAAATCGATCGGCTGGGCGCGCGTGAACAACTCGGCGTAGCGCTCCTGGTAGCGGCCGGGGAATTCGTCGATGGGGCCGAGATAGCGGCCGAACGGGAAGAACCGCCATTGCCGCGCATTGTAGTTCGCGAGCGGAATGCCGGAATCATCCTGGATGATGGTGGCACTGTTGGCGAGCAACCAGTCTCGCACGACGGTGAAATTGTCGGAATGCAGCAGATAGGACGCGCTCTTGAGCAAACTGTTGCCGGGGCCGAGCGTCTCGCAAAATTTCAGGAATCCGGTCGCGCGCGCACCGGAATTGGAAAGATCGGTCGAGAAATAATACAGCGTGCGCGTTTCGCCATCACTGCCCGCAAAGCTGATGCGGACGCCGCGGGTCGCGTTCGGCCCCGGATTGTCACCTCCCGCATGCATCCCGCCCTTGTTGTCGAGCGCGATCATCTCGACATTGCGGATGGTCTTGCCGGAGCGGGCGAGGAAGACATAGAGGATCGGCAAGGTGCCGTTGACCTGGTCGGCGTGCAGGTCGACCTTCATCTGCTTGGTGATGAAGAAAGAGAAGCTCAGGATCGAGCCGAGCGAGCGTTCGACATTGTAGAGCGCGGCGCCGACCGAACCGCGCGGCAGCCGCGTCAGATCGGGCACCGCACCGACCGGCTCGAGCGCTCCGAGCACGTAGGTGCTGGCCTTTGAATAGAAGGCATTGGCGTAGAGGAAATCCGGCCCGCTGAACATGTAGAACATGGTCGGCCGCGGCGCGGCGAGATTGACGTCGGCCCAACTGCGGATCTTCGAGAGCTGCCTCTGCTCGAGCTGAGCGAAGGCCCCGTCGAAGAATTTTGCGTGACGCTGCCAGCCTGGATCCTTCGTGAGCGGCACCAGCGGCGACTCCGCCGAAGGCTGCATGCCTGCAAGGAAGCGCGCGGTGTCGTCGAAAGTGACCTCTGCGGCATGCGTACACGACACGGCCGCAGCCAGGAGGGCGAAAGCAACGGCCGCAATTCTCAGGGGTCGGACCATGTCTATTCGGGATGTGGTGAAGCGACAGCGGCGACCGGCCGCCTGCGGAAGACAGCATAAATCAACAGGCCGGAGAGCATGACGAGCATCCCCGACAGCGACTGCACCGGCCGCTCGGTCAAGAGGTAGTACATCATGAACGCGGTCACGAGCAGGAAAACGAGCGGCGTGAACGGGTATCCCCAGGCGCGATAGGGCCGCGGCAGATCGGGATCGGTGATGCGCAGCTTGATGACGCCGGCGACCGTGAAGAACGAGCAGAACAACAGCGCGAACTGGATGAAGTCGAGCACCGCCTCGAAGCTGCGCGTGAACAGCAGCAGCGTCGCGACCGCGAGCTGGAACAGGATGGCATAGGCCGGCGCGCCGCTGACCGATCGCTTCGAGAAGACGCGCAAGGCGGGAATGTCCTCCCCCATCGTCATCATCACGCGCGGGCCGATCCACATCATGGCGCTGATCGAGGAGATCAGGCCGACGCAGATCATGGCTCCGACGATCCGGCCGCCGAGGCTGCCGAAGATCGCGCTGCCGGCGACACTGGCGACGTCGAGCTGGCCGGCAAGCGCACTGACCGGCGTGGAATAGAGAAACACCGCATTCAGTGCGACATACAACACGAGCACGATCAGCGTGCCCGCGAGCAGCGCGCGCGGCAGGCTCTGCTGCGGCGTGCTCATCTCGCCGATGATGTAGGTCGCGGCATTCCAGCCCGAGAACGAATACATCACGAAGACGAGGCCGATTGCGAAAGGCGCGCTGACGATGTGGGCGAGGTCGCCCGGCTGCGGCGTGAAGGCGATCGGCTGCGGCACGCCGATGACGAAGCCGGCGACCAGGAAGGCGACGATCAGCACGACCTTGAGGATGGTCGAGATCAGCTGGAAGGTCGAGGAGTGCCTGACGCCGGTCAGCTGCACGATCGAGACCAGCCACACCACGCCGATGGCGAGCGGGATCGGCGGCAGATCGGGCACGACCGATTTGGCATATTCGCCGAACGCCATCGCGGCGAGCGCGACGGGCGCTGCAAAGCCGACCGTCGCCGACACCCAGCCGGCGAGAAAGCCGAAAGCCGGATGATAGGTGCGGCCGAGGAGGTTGTACTCGCCGCTCGAGCGCGGAAACATCGCGCCCAGCTCGCTATAGGCGAACGCTCCGCACAGCGCGACGATGCCGCCGACTGTCCAGAGCAGCAAAATCGAGAAGCCGGACGGGATGTCCTTGACCTGGAAACCGAGGCTGGTGAAGACGCCGACCCCGATCATGTCGGCCACAACGATGGCGGTTGCGACCGGAACGGAGACCCCGGCCCCGCTCCCGGTCAGCCGGCTAGTCCAGGCTGCGGTTCCCGCATCTGAGGCCGTCATCGGGGTCCTTCATCTCAGGCATCTCGCCTCGTGGGCCCATCGTGCAGTTTGGCCCAGTCAATTCAAGCAGGGTTAACAAGGGTTAAATGAGGCAAACGTTAGCAGGTACCAAAACACCGACTAAGCACGCTTTGGGACGATGACGCTGGATTTGCCCGGAATTTCCCATTCCCCTTCCCCACAATCAGGACACGATTGCGTGGTCCTTTTTGAGCGTTCCGGATGTGGGGAAGTTTCTCCGGACGCTTAACGTCGCCTAAACGCCAGTCGGCGCAATTGTCATAAAGTATGCCGACGGACTGATGTCGTGGCTTGGGGTCATGGGTGGATGTTCGGGGCCGTTCCGACATTAGGGGCTGACTTTCGTGCCGATCGGATGCGGTCCGGTCGGCACGGTCGTGCGCTCCGGGTCGGTCTGATCTCAGGCTTGGTGCCGTTGTCGCTGGCGCTGGTTCAATGCGGCAAGGCGCCCGATCCCGCTGCGCTGGCGGCGAACTCGCAGGCGAATGTCCAGGTCGTCGCCAAGACCAACTCGCAAACTTCGCGCGTGGCAAGCGGCGACACGTTCGAGGACCGCTTTCCGGCCCCGCAGTTTGGGGAGCGCTTTCCCTCGGCAAGTGAGAGCTTCCTGCAACGGCAGATGTCGGACTTCTCGCCCAAGCGCGCTGTCCAGCAACAACCGCGGGAGCAATCACCCTACAAGGTGGCGTCGCTCGAGCCGCAAGTCCCCTACAAGCGCCCCGGCCGCGAGGACCTGACGACGCTGGTCAGCATGAAGTCGTCAGCCTTTCCCTATTTTGGCAACAACCCCGCCTCCGACGCGCCCTTCCTCAACATCTCCAAGGGCGACCGTCGCGGTCATCGCAGCTATTCCGGACGCGTCTACTGGCAGGACGAGACCTATAGTGACAGCCGCGTGCTGGTGCACGTGCCCGAGCATTTCGACGTGCGCAAGCCGGGCGTGATCGTGGTGTTCTTCCACGGCAATGGCGCGACGCTCGAGCGCGACGTGCGCGACCGCCAGTTGGTGCCCAAGCAGATCACCGATTCCGGGGCCAATGCCGTGCTCCTTGCGCCGCAAATGGCCGTCGATGCCGCCGATTCCAGCGCCGGCAAGTTCTGGCAACCGGGCGGATTCAAGCGCTTCATGGCGGAATCGGCCGACCATCTCGCGCGCCTCACCGGCGATCCCAACAGCGCGCGCGCCTTCGCCAACATGCCGATCGTGATCGTCGGCTATAGCGGCGGCTTCCTGCCGACGGCCTGGAGCCTGGAGGTCGGCGGCATCAGCGACCGCGTCCGCGGCGTGGTGCTGCTCGACGCGGTCTACGGCGAAATGGACAAGTTCGCCTCCTGGATCGAGAGCCACCGTTCCGGCTTCTTCGTCAGCTCTTACACCCGCTACACGGCGCGGCGCGACCGCGAGCTGATGAGCATGCTCAGGCAGAAGGGCATCAGCGTCGCCGAGGACATGGATGGACCGCTACAGCCCGGCAGCGTGGTGTTCGCGGAGACTGGCGAGGGCATCACCCATCGCGACTATGTGACCCGCGCCTGGACGCGGGACCCGCTCAAGGACGTGCTTGTGAAGATGTCGGCGACGCCATCGCTCGCGCTCACGCGCGTCGCCGCCACCAATCCATCCGTATCGAGCCGCTAGGCCGATAGTGAGCCTAGCCTGATAAGTTGAATATTAGTTCTTGGGCAGCTTCGGAATGCTCTCGGCAAAGCCGTTGAAGCAGGCCAGCCGCTCGTCCTCTTCCTTGAAGAAGCGGCAATCGGCGTAGCCCTTGGCCTTCGCCGGCTTCGGCTTCGGGGCCGGCGGGATCACGGCGTCGTAGCAGTTGAGGCGATCCTTGGTGCCGTCGTCGATATCGAGGCAGGCCTGGAGCCGAACGGCGACCGATTGCGGCTTGCCCTTCGCTGCCGCGGCAGGCTTGGCCGCGGCCTCCTTGGTCCCCTTGGGCTTGACCTGCACCAGCGGCTTGTCCCCCACCATCGGTGGCTTCTCGGTTTGCGCAAATGCGGAGACTGAATAAAGCACCGCGGCAACCGCCAAAATCATCCTCATCTCGGTCAACTCTCTTTGATCCCCATGAACGGCCTTCTAGCGCTCCCGCGCGCCGTTTGCCAAGCGCCTTGCGTAGACGAAACGCGGCGTTCAGGCGGTTGCGGCAGCCGCCGGCCGGGGCCGGGTCAGCACCACCAGCATCAGTGCCAGCACGACGAAGCCGACCGCGACGAAGCCGAGCGCATGCAGGAGCTCGTGGGCAAACAGCAGCCCGCCGACGGCAGAGCCCACCGCCTGGCCGATATAAAGGACCGAGGTATTGAGCGCGACGGTCGCCGAGGCCAGCGGCGGCGCGGCCGCGACCAGCCGCACCTGTTGCATCGAATTGGTCGAGGCGAAGCCAAGGCCCCAAATCGCGACCCCGCCCGCCATCAAGACGAGCGAGCCGGCGCCGAGCGTCCAGCCGGTCATCCCGGCAAGCAACAGGCAGGTGAACAGCAGCGAGGTGCGATAGGGCCCCGAAGTGTCGACGATGCGGGTTGCGACGACAACGCCGAGGAAGCCGCAGACGCCATAAAGCGCAAACACCATGCCGATCGCATCGGGACCGGCGCCGGTGAGCTTGTTGAGCAGCGGGCCCATGTAGGTGAACACGACGAATTGTCCCGACATTTGCAGCATCGTGATCGCAAGCAGCAGCAGGATCGTCCTGCTCCGGCCGACGGCGGCCCACGTCTTCAGATCCACTGGTGCGCCCTTCAGGCCCGCCGGCAGACGCAGCAACAGCAGCAGGAAGCTGATACAGCCGAGCGCGCCGATGCCGCCATAGGCCGCGCGCCAGCCATAGCGACTGGCGATGAAAGTGATCAGCGGCAGGCCGATGGCGGCTGCCAACGACCAGCCGAGGAAAATGTACGCAATGGTGCTACCGCGTCGCTCCGCCGGCACGATCAGCGCTGCCGTGCCGGCGGCCTGCGGCGTATAGAGCGCGCCGACCGCGAGCATCACGAGACGAATGATCAGGAGGCTGACGTAGTCGGGTGCGAAGGCCGAGGCGAGATTGCCGGCGGCGAGCACCGCCAGCGTCGTCGCAAGCAGCGTTCGCCGTTCGATACGGCTGGTGAGCCAGGCCGTCAGCGGCGAGCCGATGCACAGGGTGACGGCACCGAAGGTGATCAGGAGGCCGGCCGCATGGATGCTGACGTCGAGCCCCGTCGCCAATTCCGGCAGCATACCCGCCGGCGCCAAAACCGAGCAGCCGGTGACGAGATTGCCGAGCATCAGGGCGGTGGGGGCGAAACGGCCAGCGGCTGGGGCATTTTCCATGCAATCGCATGTAGCGGCGGCATGTGACGAGTTAAAGGGCTCGGCACCAAATAGTTGGCCCACCACCCCGGCTTTTGCGCGCCACTTTCTTGGAAATGCCGGATTGCACAGGCCGAATCGCCTGATATATCGCTCGTTCCCGCTTACCTGCGCTCGTTCGCAGGAGTGAGCCTCAGGAGAAAGCAATGACCGACCAGCCCAAATCCGAGTCCGGCTTCCAGTACAGCCTGTCCAATCTGAAGCCCGTGACCCCCGCTCCCAAGATCACCCTCACCTTCCCCGACGGCGCGAAGCGCCAGTTCGACAAGGGCATCACGGGTCTCGACATCGCCAAGGGCATCTCGCCGTCGCTGGCCAAGCGCACGGTTGCGATGGCACTCGACGGCGCGCTCGCCGATCTCAACGACCCCATCGAGAATGATGCGAAGATCGAGCTGGTTGGCCGCGACGATCCGCGCGCGCTCGAATTGATCCGCCACGACTGCGCGCACGTGCTGGCGGAAGCCGTGCAGACGCTGTGGCCGGGCACCCAGGTCACCATCGGTCCGGTGATCGAGAACGGTTTCTACTACGACTTCTTCCGCAACGAGCCGTTCACGCCGGAAGACTTTGCCGCGATCGAGAAGAAGATGCGCGAGATCATCGCGCGCGACAAACCCTTCACCAAAGAGGTTTGGGATCGCGAAA
The DNA here is from genome assembly GCF_900324035.1 of Bradyrhizobium vignae. Classification (NCBI taxonomy): domain Bacteria; kingdom Pseudomonadati; phylum Pseudomonadota; class Alphaproteobacteria; order Hyphomicrobiales; family Nitrobacteraceae; genus Bradyrhizobium; species Bradyrhizobium vignae. The sequence goes on along the minus strand of NZ_LS398110.1, from coordinate 3,320,288 downwards.
AGACAAAGCAGGTGTTCCGCGACAAGGGCGAGGCATTCAAGGTCGAGCTGGTCGACGCCATTCCCGGCAACGAGCCGATCAAGATCTACTACCAGGGCGACTGGTTCGACCTCTGCCGCGGCCCGCACATGACCTCGACCGGCAAGGTCGGCAATGCCTTCAAGCTGATGAAGGTGGCCGGCGCCTATTGGCGTGGCGACAGCAACAACCCGATGCTGACCCGCATCTACGGCACGGCCTTCGCCAAGCAGGAGGACCTCGACGCTTATCTGAAGCAGATCGAGGAAGCCGAGAAGCGCGACCATCGCAAGCTCGGGCGCGAGCTCGACCTCTTCCACTTCCAGGAGGAAGGTCCGGGCGTCGTGTTCTGGCACCCGAAGGGCTGGACCATCTTCCAGCAGCTGATCGCCTATATGCGCCGTCGCCTGACCGGCGACTACAACGAGGTCAACGCGCCGCAGATCCTCGACAAGGGCTTGTGGGAGACCTCGGGCCATTGGGGCTGGTACCGCGAGAACATGTTCGCGGCGCAGTCGGCCGGCGACGAGGCCGAGGACAAGCGCTGGTTTGCGCTGAAACCGATGAACTGCCCGGGCCACGTGCAGATCTTCAAGCATGGCCTGAAGAGCTACCGCGACCTGCCGCTGCGCCTCGCCGAGTTCGGCGTGGTGCATCGCTACGAGCCCTCCGGCGCCATGCACGGCCTGATGCGCGTGCGCGGCTTCACCCAGGATGATGCACACATCTTCTGCACCGAGGACCAGCTCGCCGAGGAATGCCTGAAGATCAACGATCTCATCCTGTCGACCTACGCGGATTTCGGGTTCACCGGCGACCTCACGGTGAAGCTGTCGACCCGCCCCGACAAGCGCGTCGGCACCGATGCGATGTGGGATCACGCCGAACGCGTGATGGCGACCGTGCTGCGCGAGATCCAGTCGCAGAACAATCACATCAAGACCGAGATCAACCCGGGCGAAGGTGCGTTCTACGGGCCGAAGTTCGAATATGTGCTGCGCGATGCCATCGGCCGCGACTGGCAGTGCGGCACCACGCAGGTCGACTTCAACCTGCCGGAGCGGTTCGGCGCGTTCTACATCGACCATGACGGTGGCAAGAAACCGCCCGTGATGGTGCACCGCGCGATCTGCGGCTCGATGGAGCGCTACATCGGCATCCTGATCGAGCACTATGCCGGCAACTTCCCGCTCTGGCTCTCGCCGGTGCAGGCAGTGGTCACCACCATCACCTCGGAAGGCGACGAGTACGCCAAGGTGGTGCTGGAACAGGCGCGGCGCGCCGGGCTTCGGGTCGAGATCGACCTGCGCAACGAAAAGATCAACTACAAGGTCCGCGAGCACTCGCTGGCCAAGATCCCGGCCCTGCTCGTGGTCGGCAAGAAGGAGGCCGAGACGCATTCGGTCTCGGTTCGCCGCCTCGGCAGCGACGGGCAGAAGGTGATGTCGACGGCCGAGGCGATCGCCGCCCTGGTCGACGAGGCGACCCCGCCCGACGTCAAGCGGGCACGGGGCATCGTCTGATCCCTGAAATCGATCTAAACTCGCTTCCGGTTGCGGGCGTGCATGCCTATCTCGGCATGGCACGCCCGTCGACCCGTTGAAGAGGATATCGCAGTGCCCGATGCCATCGAACTCCTGAAGACACGCCGCTCGGTCAAGCCGCGCGAGATGACCGGACCCGGCCCGTCGGCGGCCGAGCTCGAGACGATCCTCACCATCGGCGCGCGCGTACCCGACCACGGCAAGCTCGCGCCCTGGCGTTTCATCATCTTCGAGGGCGATGCCCGCCAGCGCGCGGGCGAAGTCATCGCGAGGGTCTTTGCCCGCAAGAATCCCGGCGCGCCGGCCGCCGACGTCGAGACCGAGCGCAAGCGCCTCATGGATGCGCCGCTGGTGATCGGCATCGTCAGCTTCACCAGGCCGCATCCGAAGGTGCCGGCGTTCGAGCAGGAATTGTCGGCGGGCGCCAGCGCCATGAACATCGTCACGGCCGCCACCGCGCTCGGCTACGGCGCCTGCTGGCTGACCGGCTGGTTCGCCTTCGATCGTGACGTGCTTGACGGTCTCGGCCTCAAGCCGGACGAGAAGCTTGCCGGCTTCGTCCATATCGGCACGCCGACCAAACCGAGCGAGGACCGTCCGCGACCGTGCCTTTCGGAAAAGGTCACGCGTTTTTAATCGAGGGCTTGTTGACGGTCTGAATATCCTGCGGCTTTGATCCCGCCGAGGGAGGAAGCCCGGATGAGACGGCGTGAATTTCTTGTCGCGGCCGCGATGCTCGCCGGCTCGATGATGCGAAGCCGTGCTGCCGATATTCCCGCCCCCTCGTCCGAGGGTCTCGACCGCATCACGGCGTATTTCGACAACGAAGTGGGAAGCGGCCGACTGCCGGGCGCGGTGATCCTGGTCCAGCAGCACGGCAAGCCGGTCTATCTGAAGTGCTTCGGCGTGCGCGACACCAGAACCGGCCTCGCCATGACGTCGGACACGATCTTCGCGATCCACTCGATGACCAAGCCGATCACGTGCCTTGGCGCGATGATGCTGATCGACGAAGGCAAGCTTGCGCTCACCGACCCCGTCTCGAAATACATCCCGCTCTTTGCCGAGACCAAGGTGGGCCTCGAGGTCACCGAACCCGACGGCAAGCTCGAGCTTGACCTCGTGCCACCTGTCCGTCCCGTCAACATCGAGGATCTGCTGCGGCACACCTCGGGCATCAGCTACGATTATATCGGCGGCAAATGGGTCGAGCAGGCCTACAAGGCCGCCAATATTTTCGAGGGTCAGTTCAACAACAGGGAATTCGCCGATCGCATCGCAAAGCTGCCGTTGGCGCGGCAGCCGGGAACGCTGTGGCGATACGGCCATTCCACCGACGTGCTCGGCGCCGTCATCGAGATCATCGCGGGCCAGACGCTGTACGAATTCCTGAAAGCACGCATCCTCGATCCGCTCGGCATGAGCAGCACCAAATTCGCGCTCGCGACAGAGGACGAGCTTGCGCGGATGGCGCGGCCGCTGCCGAACGATTTCATCCTGCTCGCCGGCGAGCGCGAGCGGCTCGATCATCCCGAATGGCAGTCCGGCGGCGGTGGCCTGCTTTCGACCATCACCGACTATCAGCGTTTCGCGCAGATGCTGCTCAACGCCGGCGAGTTCGCAGGCAGGCGCTATCTCAGCCCGGCCGCGTTCAAGGCCATGACGACCGATCACATCGGGCCGGGCTCCGGTGTCGGACGCGACTATTTCTACTTCCCGGGCGACGGCTTCGGCTATGGCTACGGCCTTGCGGTTCGGACCGATCCCGGCAATGCGAAACCACCGCCGCCGGGCTCGCTCGGCGAATTGAAATGGGACTCAGGGAGCGGCACCTATTTCGGCGTCGATCCCAAGCTCGACATGGTCTACCTCATGATGCAGCAGACCCAGAACGAGCGCAGCCGCATCACACCCGCGTTCAAGGCGCTGGTCTACGACTGTTACCCGTCCGCACTACGCCGCCCGTGAGGTGCGCTGAGCGAAATCGGCCAGGAGCTTTCCGATCTCGGCTGCCGGCCGCGCAGCGCTGAACAGAAATCCCTGCACCTCGTTGCAGCCTTCGGCGCGCAGCCAGTCGAGCTGATCCTCGGTCTCCACGCCCTCCGCGGTCGTGGTGATGTTGAGGCTGCGGCCAAGCCCGGAGATCGCGCGCACGATCGCACTGCAGTCGGGCCGCTGCGCCAGATCCTTGACGAAGGAGCGGTCGATCTTGATCTTGTCGAAGGGAAAGCTGCGGAGATAGCTGAGGCTGGAATAGCCGGTGCCGAAATCATCCATCGAAATGCCGACGCCGAGTTCGCGCAACTGGTGCAGGATGGCGAGATTGGCATCCGTCTCGGCCAGAAAGACCGATTCGGTGATCTCGAGCTCGAGCCGCTTCGGCGACAGGCCGGACTGCGCCAGGGCCGAAATCACCACCTGAACCAGGTTGCGGCTGCGGAATTGCGCCGGCGACAAATTGACCGCGACCTTGACGTCGACAGGCCATTTGACCGCCTCGGCGCAGGCTTCGCGCAGCACCCATTCGCCGAGCTGGATGATGAAGCCAATATCCTCGGCAACAGGGATGAACTCCGCCGGCGAGATCATGCCCTTGTCCGGATGACGCCAGCGCAGCAGCGACTCGAAGCCGGAGATGCGGTCGGAGGCGATCGACACCAGCGGCTGATAGTGCAGCTCGAACTCGCCATTGGCGAACGCGCGGCGCAGATCGAGCTCCATGTCGCGGCGCCTCTGCGCCTGGAGGTCCATCTCACGCGCGAAGAAGTGGTGCACGCCACCGCCCTCGGATTTCGCCCGGCTACAGCGCCATGTCCGCATTGCGCATCAACTCTTCCGGCGTCGTGCCGTCGCCGGGCGACAGCGCGATGCCGATGCTGGCGCCGATCACCATCTCCTGCCCGTCGAGATCATAAGGCGCCTTCAGCATGTCGATCAGCAGGCTCGCGCAGGCGCTGGCCTCGTTCGGCGAAACGTCGGCCGCCAGGATAACGGCGAACTCGTCGCCGCCAAGCCGCGCCGCGAGATTGGCGCCGCGGACCGCTGCGGTCAAGCGTTCGGCGACCTGCTTCAGCAGGCGGTCGCCCACCGGATGGCCGAAGGAATCGTTGATGTTCTTGAACAGGTCGAGATCGATGTAGAGCACGCCGACCCGTTTTCCGTCGGCCTGGCCCAGCGCCTGCTTCAGGCGCTCCTGGAAGTGTGCGCGGTTCGGCAGATCGGTGAGCCCGTCATGGTGCGCCATATAGGCGATGCGGGCCTCGGCCTTGCGCCGTTCGGTGATGTCGACCACCGCAACCAGGTAGCCGTCGCGATCATCGAAGGCGACGCGGCGGCCGAAGGTGAGCACCTCGATCTCGCTGCCGTCGGCGCGCAAGTGCCGCCAGTTGCGCGAGGAGTGATAGGCATCGCCGACGCGCTCCAGCGCCTCGGCGTGGCTGTCCCACTCGTCCTCCGGCCAGATCTCGTGCAGCTTCATGCGCAGGAAAGTGGCGCGGCTGTAGCCGTAATGCTGGACCGCGGCGTCGTTGACGCTGAGGAACTGCTTGGTCTGTGCGTCGAACACCCACATCGGCATCGGGTTGTTGTCGAACAGCAGACGGAACGAGGCATCGCGCCGCTTCAACGCGGTGACATCGGAGATCGTCAGCGAGACCACGTCGGCGAAAGCGGTGGCGCTGAGCCTGAGATAGCGCCCCTCGCTCTCGATCTCGAGCTGCTCGCCGCGGCCGCCCGAAACGGCCTTGAGCAGGAATTCCATCACCTCTGGCGAGGCCAGGAGCGTGCTGCCCTCGCCGATCCGCCGCCACAACAGGCTTCCGCTCGCAACCTTCAACAGCTCGCCCGCGCTTCTGTTGTGATGCACGACCTGAAGATCGAACGGCCTGCCGCCCGCATCGCGCAGCGTCGCCAGCGAGACCACCGCGTCGTCGGTCGAGGAAAAGATGGCGTCGAGGAGATTGTATTGCGCGCCGCGCTCGTTGACATAGACGCCAACCAGCGTCGCGCCCCAGCGCGAGGACGTCGGCAGCGCCAGCAAATCGTAGGTCCTGACCATGCCGTCGCGCACGCAATGCGCGCTCGCCTGGTGCGGCCGTCCGGCCGCAAGCGCGCTCGCCGCCGCTTCCGACAGCGCCGTGGCACAGTCCGGCGAGAGCTCGGCGACGGGAATGTCCCAGCGCTCCTCGCCGAGCCATTTCTGCACGTAGCGGCCGCTGCGCGACAGCTCGAGCGCACCGTCGTGCTTCAACAGCGCGATGTGGTCGGCGAGCCGCCCGAGGCTGCCGAGCATCACGTCCTCGTAGCGCGGCAGCCGCTCGCCCGGCTTCAACGCCGCGCGCCATTTGCGCTGAAGCACCGGGATGTCGTCGAACATTTCGGCGGCCGGTTTCCCCGGCATCTGCTTCGCGGCAGTCATCGTAATCCCCAACGCGCTTTCCCGGCGCATCCAATGCAGGCGCGCTTAACGACGTGTAAAAAGCGCGCAGGCGCGGGGTCGGTTCGGCAACTATGACAGTTTTAAGTCAGGTGTTGGTTAGTGCGCGTTAGAGACTATGACGGTTGTGCAAAGGCGATGCCCTCGTGTCCCGGGCGCGACGCAGCGCGCAAGCGTCGCGGCGCCGAGCCGGGACCCAGCAGGCCGCGCAACTCGCGGCAACATGGGCCCCGCTCTGCAGCGCATCGCTAGAGGAGCGCTGCGCTGCGTCCGGGGCACGAGAGCGGATTTTGTCGCGCACAGCTGCCTCAACATCGTCATTGCGAGCGGAGCGAAGCAATCCAGAAATGCATCCGCGGAAAGACTCTGCATTGCTTCGCTCCGCGCAATGACGGAGCAAGCGGCGCCGGCGTCGCTCTGCGGCCGGCATCTGAATTGCAGACACGCCTTCGCATCCTCGCGGCTCATCTCGCCCGAGCTTTGCTTGTCGCCTCACCCTCAATTGAAAGAGCAACTGTGGCGAAGTAGCCCGGCGATCGGCCGGCCTCAAGGCTGGCGCTGGCGCGCCCCCGCCTGCGGCGGCTGACGGCCTTGACCCCGTCCGCTCACCGGTCTGTTGGCTTTGCATGCGCTCGGCCGAGGTCCGAGCGCGAGATAGGCGCGCTCGTCAGGCCACCCTGTATTTCTTCGGATCCCACGTCTCGCCGCGCGCGATCATGGTGTTGAGGATGATGATCAGCTTGCGCATGCAGGCGACGATCGCGACCTTTGGCGGCTTGCCCTTGGCAATCAGCCGTTCGTAGAAGGCCTTGAACACCGGATTGTTCAGCGTTGCGGCACCGACACAGGGCATGTAGAGGGCATTTCGCACCCAGCGGCGGCCACCCTTGATGCAGCGTTCACCTCGACGTTTGCCGCTATCATCGTCATAAGGAGCAACGCCCATCAACGCGGCGGCAACTTCGTCGCTCACCTGCCCCAGCTCCGGTAGTCCTCCAAGCAGCGCCATTGCGGTCCCCTCAGCAAAGCCTGGTACGCTCTGGATGATCTCGGCGCGTTTGGCAAAGTCCGGCGTTGTCTTGATCGTCGCCGCGATCGCGGTCTCGAGCGCGGCGATTTCGTCAGCCAGCTTCTTAAGAAGACGCGCGCGAGCCTTCTGAACAAGGGCCGGCGCCTCATGCTCCTTCTGCATTTCCAGGCGAGCCCTGACGTCAAGCAGGCCTTGGCGTCCCTTCACCAGTGCCTTCATCTCCTCGTGAGCGGGATTGTCGACTTGGCTGGGAGCCTCGCCGAATGTCTCGGCGAACCAGGAGATCATCTCCGCGTCGATCTTGTCATTTTTCGCAAGGCGTCCCGCCGATTCCGCAAAGTGGCGAACCCGTTTGGGATCGACGATCCGTACTTCCAGCCCTGCTTGGCGCAACGCCTTGGCCCATACCCGCTCGTAGCCGCCGCTTGCCTCCATTACTGCCTTGCCGACCTGATGCTTGCGAAGCCATGCAATCAAGCTCCGTCGCCCCGCCGCGGTTGTTGGGCAAGTCTTCCGCTCCGTTACGGTCCGAATGCACGCATCAATCTTGTCTTTAGCGACATCGATGCCGACGACAACCAGATCGTCTTGTGTCATCATCCACTCCCTTCCTTGCCTGGTACGGGCTCGCAGCCCTTGCAACTGTTCGGGTTCAGGAAGACACCGGAGCTGTCCCTTGCTCTTTAGCAGGCTCTGTCGCCTTTGGGCGCAACGGGCTCAGTTCCGGCAACGGGCGGTTCTGATCCAACCGCCCGTTGCCACATTCTGGCAGATTTCGGGGACACAAGGGCGCAGGGAAGACCGGGAGCCGGTTGGCTCCCATCGACCGCCATGCCAAGAGCAGATTGCGTATGCTTCATGCACGGCGGAGAAACAGGGCAACCGGAGACATCCCGGCCTTCCCTGCGCAGTGGTTTGACGGCTTATGTCGTGATCTCCTCGGGGAGCGATGCACTATTGCCCCCGTCGCCTTGCGGATGGCTGATGCACGTGCCCGGTCGGGCCGCCACATCACCGCAACACTTGGCGCACAGACCCCGGGCGCCAGGACCACACGATTTTGCCGTACGCGAACCGCACCCGTCGTTGGCGCGAGGTCTTCGCTCACGGTTGCCCGCCCTGCAAAACCCTTCGCGCCGGTGCAACCCACGTCCACCGCCGTCCGGCCCGCGTTCGTGACGATCGCGATACGCCCCTCTTCCTTGGGCCGGATTGCGGCGAGACATACGTCGTTTCCGAATTTCGGTAAAGCGGAATATTTTTGGCCGGGTGCGTTGACCCATGGCTCGCGTGTTTTGCCCGACGGTCAACGCAAGGGATTGTGGCCGGGATCGAGCGCAGCGGAATCCGGGAATCCATCCAAGCGGACAAACCAGCCCCGGATCGCGCTGCGCTCCATCGGGGCTACGGACGCCGCTGATCCTCGCTGGAGGCCGCTGACCGGTTGCGCAAATAGGCCTGGGACAACAGGAAGAACAACGCGCGCTCGCCTTGATATTTGGCGGACGGACGCGTGCGCTCGAAACCGTCGGCAAATATCTTGCCGGACTGGTCGCACACCTGCCACCGCCAGCCAAACCGCTTGCGCCTGGTGAGGATCACTTCGAACATGCCGACGAGCCTGGTCCCCTGCTCCGTGCCGGTCTCGCAAGGCATGCGCCTGCTCCGGCCTTCCCCGTTAGACGGACGCTCGACATATAGCGCAGCAGAATGGAAAGAGAATAAGATTTGATTGCAGCAAATGCGTATCTTCCACCGGTCGTGGGCGGCAGGCGCGCCGCTGCTGGAATAAGGCGATGCCGCCGGTGTTTGTTGGCCCCAAGCTGGTAGCGCTGCCAAGATAAGACAGAACACAGCGGTTGAAGAGCAGTTGCTTGGCAGAACCCATACCGGAAGCGGCGGTATTAGGAGATGCACACCCATGCGCGCGATGAGAATTCTTGTGCCGAACGTCTCGCTGCGGGCGGCTTAGCGCGCGACCACCTCGACTTCGCCGTCGACGCCGTTGACGACGTTGAAACCGCGCTCGTAGACCTTGCCTTCGTTCTTGGCGATGGCGCGGTATTCGCCTTCGGAGAGCACGACGCGCGGGAAAGCACCGATCGATTCCTTGATGACGTCGCCGCCCGGAGTCAGCACCGACCAGGCCGTGTTGGCGAGCGCCTCGCCGCCCCTGTCGCTGACCAGCTTGAGCGTGATGACGGCGGCGCGATGGGTGATGGTGACGTCGGTGAGCTTGCCGGCCTGAACGCGAATGTCGGAGCGCACCACGGAATTGGCGTCGCCATAGTTGGAGACGATATAGTAGGTGCCTTCCGGGATCAGCACGACATCGCCGGCGGCGACATTCGGCACCAACGCAGCGCGATCGCCGGACTCGAACTGGCTGCCCTTGTAGATCGCGAACGAGATCTGGTTCTGTGGAATGCGGCTGGTGCCGACCCGGCCCTCGATGCGCAGACCGCCGGCCGGCAGCACGAAGGATTGGCGGTCGGTCTCGGCCTTCAGGCTGACGGTGCGCACCGCGCTGACGAGGCCGAAGGCGACGTGGACGACGTAGTTGCCCGGCGGCAGCACGATGTTCGGCGCGGCGTTGCGATCCTCACGGAGCAGCTTGAAGGTGCCGTTCTCGTCGGGACGGTCGGCGAACACGCGCCAGACCAGGCCGCTGGTAATGGGGGCCGAGTCCTTGCCGTATTTCGCCGTCAGCGACAGCACACCCTGCCCTGGCACGGCCGCATTCAGCGGCGCGGCCGGTGGCACGGTCGTGACTGCGGGCGGCGGCATGCTGGGCGTAGCGGGCTGCATCAACGTCGGCGGCAGGCTCGGGACTCCGGCGCCCGGCCCGGAGGGCGGTGCCAGGCTGACGGCGCCGCCGGGGTCGGGCACCGATGCCGGCGGCACCGGCGGCGGACGATCGGAGAAAAGCTGCGCCTGCGCAGCATTTTGGCCCGAGGTCACGAGGCACGCGGCAAGGATCAGCGCCGGCAGCAGCCTGCCACTGCGCCGCCATCCGATGATGCCGTCACCCCCGCGTGTCATGTTCCCTGCTTTTCACCGAAAACGCGGCAAATTCAAGCCTCTGAAACCCCAAGAAATACGGGCTCTGTTACGGCCCCTTCTTTCCCTGGAACTGGGTTGACGCCTGCGTGATTATCCCTGCAGCAACCGTCCATTGCCATACTCCTGCCCTGTGCGCTTCCCAAAGCGACATAAACCATGCTTCGCCCGCGAGATGGCGAAATCCAGGAACGGTCCCTAGTCTGGTGGTTGGTTGGGGCTGGCCCGGCGTAGGAGAGTTTCGGTGCTGGACATCTTGAAAGGTCGGAGCGCGAACGGCTCGAACGGCGAGAAAATTGGTCTCGGCAGCATCCGCCGGCCGATCATTGGCCTCGCGCTCGGCGGCGGCGCGGCGCGCGGCTTTGCCCATATCGGCATCCTGAAGACCTTGCTCAGCAACGGCATCGTGCCCGACGTCGTGGTCGGAACGTCAATTGGCGCCGTGGTCGGCGGGGCCTATGCGACCGGCCAGCTCGACACGTTCGAAGAATGGGGCCGCAGCCTGCAAGGCATGCGCAACATCCTCGGCTATCTCGACATCCGCCTCAACGGCTCGGGCCTGATTGGCGGCGAGAAGCTGGCCACCCGGCTGGAAGAGGCGATCGGCCAGACCCTGATCGAAGACCTGCCGATCAAATTCGCGACCGTCGCGACCGAAGTCCGTACCGGCCATGAGATTTGGCTGACCCGCGGCCGCGTGGTCGACGCGATGCGCGCCTCCTATGCCCTGCCCGGCATCTTCTCGCCCGTCCTGATCGGCGACCGCTGGCTGGTCGACGGCGCGCTGGTCAATCCGGTACCGGTCTCGGCCGCGCGCGCGCTCGGCGCCGAAATCGTCATCGCGGCAAACCTTTCCAGCGACATCTTCACCCATTCCACGACGATCTATTCGCACGGCGCGATGCCCACACCGGTCGCGCCGGTGGCCGAGGAGACGACCGCCAAACGGCGTTTCCCGCGGCTGTTCTCGCCCGAGAAGACCATGAAACGTGAGTTCTTCGGCGGCGGCGGACGCCCCGGCATCTCCTCGGTGATGGTGGATGCCTTCAACATCATGCAGGACCGCATCACCCGCGCCCGCCTCGCCGGCGATCCGCCCGACATGCTGATCACGCCCCGGGTCGGCCAGTTCGGCTGGTTCGACTTCCACCGCGCCGACGATCTGATCGCGCACGGCGTACGCGCGGCAGAGCGCGCGTTGGACTCGATCCAGGAAGCGATCCATGTGCTGGCGCCGCCGCCCGAGGGCGCCGCGCCCAAAGCCACCGAGTAAGGCCGCTCAGTAACGCCGGTCAGGCGGTCTTGATGTAGTCGCGCAGGGCTTCCTGTTCGGCCTCGTATTCCTGGACGCGGCGCTTGACGATGTCGCCGATCGAGATCAGGCCGACGACCTTGCCGTTCTCGATCACGGGCAGATGGCGAAACTTGCCTGTCGTCATCATCTCCATGAGCTCGGCGACCGTGTCGGTCTCCTTGCAGGTGACCACCTTGCGGGTCATCACCTCCGAGACCGGCGCCTCCAGCACGCCGGCGCCGCGTTCGCCGAGCACGCGCACAATGTCGCGCTCCGACAGGATGCCCTCGAGCCGGCTCTGGTTCATCACCAGCACTGCGCCGATTTTCTTCTCACCGAGCAGCTTGATCGCGGCCGCCAGCCTGACGTCGGGCTCGACGCTCACGATCTGGTGGCCCTTGGTATTCAGAATGGAACGTACCGTCATTGTCGCCTCCCTGAATCGGAGCCGTCCGCCTTGCGGCGGTCCGAACTTTGATCTGCGAGTCTTCAACTAACAGTTTTGGCGCGGGTTTCACGCTCGCGCGCTTGTCGAAACGTTGCCCCTATGGGCTTGTCGCTCCGGAACATTCTTCCCGGGAATGATGGATGAATTCGGGCCGCGCTGCAAGTACAGCTTCAAGCACGGTCAGAAACGTCCCGTGATGACGCATCCGCAGCATCGCTTCGCACGCGCGGCACCGGATCGAACAGCGCGAACAGCAACAGGCCGGCGAAGAAGCCGCCGATATGCGCCTGCCATGCGACGCTGGTGGTTTCGGCATCGATGCCGATCGCGCCGACGCCGAAGATGATGTTGACGCCGAACCACACGGCGAGGAAGCCGACCACCCGCCCGTCGCGCAGCGCACGCGACAGCGGCAGCGCAGGAACCTTCGCGGCGGTATCGGCATCCGATCGGCTGAACGACAAGAAGCTGCCGCGGGCGAAGGCGAAGCGGATCGCGGCAGCCATCGCGCCCGAGACCGAGGCCGAAGCGCCGATCATCGGCGCCACCGCATGCTCATGGGTCACGAGATGGGCGAGCGCGCCGGCCGCCGCCGTCACCGCCAGGAAGACGAAGAACCTGACCGCACCGAAGCGCCGCGCCAGCGCGCTGCCGAACGGCAGCAGCCACAGCACGTTGAAGCCGAGATGGGTGAGATTGGCATGCAGCAGCGAATAGGTGACGAAAGTCCACACCTTCGCTCCCGCCCCGCCCGGAATCTGCAAATTGAGCAGCGAGGAATCGTAGCGCTTCGGAATGAAGCCGAAGACGTCGATGGTCCAGTTCTCGAGCTCCGGTGGCAGCAGCACCCGCAGATGGATCAGCGCCAGCAGGGCGATATAGGCGGTCAGCGCCGCCGGCAGCGTCAAGATCGGCTCGCGCGGAGCCTCCTCAGCGGCGGCCGGCATGTTCGGTGACGAATCTTGCGGGGAATCCAAGGCGGCTTCGCTTTCGGGCAATCGGAGCGACAGCTTGGAGATAGTCGCCTTTACCGCCCCTGCGCAAGTGCACAAAGGGACAAGCTGCGAGATGTCCGGCCCGATCCGTCGCTGGGTCTCGGCTCTGCGCAGCAACGCTATGCGTTGCAGCGCGTCCGGGACACGAAGGGTTAAAAAAGGAAAAGGCAGGGCCCTGGGAAAGCCCTGCCTGTCCGTGTCGGTCTTCCGGTGGCCGGAGAGATAAGGCTATCCCCACCCCTCCCCGCGATCGTGACCAAGCTGTTTGACGCCCCTAAGTACAGGCCCCGCCGAGAACCTGGAGAAAGCGGCGAGGCTTGCGACCGCGGTCACCATAGCAGGCGCGCGGCCGACACCAAGCGCATAGTTAATTTAACGTTAACGACGCAAAAGCTGGCATAAGAGGCCCGAAAACGCGCGCGCGGCATGGACGCTGCAAATCCCCTCCTGCACAACAACAGAAGGGATCGCGGGTGCACTGAAGCGGGACAGGTTTGTCCCTTCGAGGTTGCACCCCGGGCGAGCGTTCAGTCATGAAACATCCGTCGAGCCGCACGTTCTTCGCGTATTGGGACAAGAAGCGCGGCACTGCGCGGGCCCCTGACCGGGCCGACATCGACCCGGCCGCGGTCCGAGGCCTGCTCGGCGACATCTTCGTGCTGTCCTGTGAGCCGAGCCTCGGCTTCCCGTTTCGCGTCGCCGGCACGCGCGTCTGCGCGCTGGCAGGGCGCGACCTCAAGGATCAGAGCTTTGCGGCGCTATTCGCTGATGCGAGCCGAGGCGAGATCGAGGAGATTGCGACGATCGTCGCCGACGAGACGCTGGGTGCGATCGCCGGCATCACCGCGGCGCGCGAGGACGGCAGCAAGGCGCATCTCGAACTGCTGCTGCTCCCCTTCAACGCCCGTCCGCACACACCGGTGAGCGTGACCGGCGTGCTCGCGCCGTTCGACGACGAATGCGGCACGCTTTCCGCCTTCACCCTCACCTCCTGGCGCTATCTGCACCAGCCCGAGAAGCTCTTGCCGCGCGCCATCCGGAAATTGCAGGTCGCACGCGGGCTGATGGTGTATGAGGGGCTGAGATAGCCTCCGCGGCCCCGATGCGCGGCATCGCGCGCAAGACGTATCCGAGATAGCGGCACGGCAGCGGAACTGAATAAACTGGTCTAACCAGACGGAACGACGGACCGACATGAGCAAGACGCACTGGCGTCCCGCGCACACCTGCGACTTGCCTGCGATCAGCGCGCTTGCGGCACGCATCCACCCTGCGCTGCCTGAGCGCGCCGAGGTGCTCGCGGAGAAGATGCGGCTCTACCCGGCTGGCTGCCGCGTGCTCGGCGCAGATGAAGGCATCGTCGGCTACGGACTGACGCATCCCTGGATGCAATACCGGATTCCGCCGCTCGACAGCTTCCTGCACGAATTGCCCGATCGCGCGGATTGCCTCCACCTGCACGACCTCGCCGTATTGTCCGGCTTTCGCGGCGGCGTTGCACGCGATTATGTTGCCGAGATCGAGCGGCTGGCGCGCGCGTCGCACATCGCGACGCTGGCGCTGGTCTCGGTCTACGCCACGCGGCCGCTGTGGGAACGTGTCGGCTTTCGGGCCGTCACTGCGGATGCGGAGCTGCGTACAAAGCTCGAATCGTACGGCGAAGGCACGACATACATGCTGCGCGACCTCGCCGCGACGTGACGCCCCCTTCCCGGTCGGCTCACGTGGGCGTGAAGCCGCTCCCTCGAACCGGGCCGGATCAGCCTCCGTCGAAGGTATGTGCGAGCCGTTCCGGTCTCGCCGAACCGAGGCTGGAGAATGTCCATGAAACTCACATTGTCGAAAGTTGCTTTCCTTGCATGCGTTGCAACGGCCGCGCTCACCGCGACCGGTGCCAATGCGGCGCAGGCCCGATCTTACGGCTGCGAATTTGCCTTGTTCGAAAGCTGCGGCAGCGTCGTCGAAATGACGAACCCGGGCCGTGCACGCCGCGTCGTTCGCCTCACCGACGATACCTCGCCGACCTACATGAAGCAGACTGACCCGCGCTACAGTTCGTCGATGCGCGATGCCGGCGGTGGTGGTGGCGGCGGTGGTGGCGGTGGCGGCGGCGGCCGCTGAACTCACACCCGACTTTCAGATGATGTCGCCGGTGCAGTCCGGCGGCATCGCTCCTGTCAGCGCGGAACGACAGAAGCTCAACCGCGACGCTTCTTCTTGGCCTTCTTTCCCGATGCACCCTTCACCCGCCAGGGCGTGACCGACGGCTCCGCGTGGCCCGGCCTGTCCTTCTTCTTCTTCCCGAAGGAAGGAGCATCGGCGAATTTCGGCACGCGCTCACCATGAGCCCTGCTGCGTGGCTTGGCTCCACTTGCCTCGCGCGGGCGATCGTGGCGCCGTTCACGATGATCGCCGGCCTCGCGCTGCAAGGCGTGAGGGTGCGCCTCCGAATCTTCCCGCCGGCGGGGCACGTCCGCCATCGGCTCGATGCGAATGCTGTCTTCCTTGTCCGGACGCTTGATCTTGGTGGCGAACGAATCTGCGACCCGCTCGGAGATCTCGAACTCGGTCGTGGTATCCATGATCTTGATGGCGCCGATGTCGCGCTTGTCGATGCCGCCGCGGCGGCAGATCATCGGCAGCAGCCAGCGTGCCTCGGCATTCTTGCGCCGCCCGATCGCGGCGCGGAACCAGACGCTGCCCTCCGTCATGGCGTGTTTCGAGGAGGCTTTCCCCGGCTTCGATCGCGCCTTGACGCGATCGTCGCCGCCTTCAAATCTGTCACGCCCGCGCTCCTCGCGCAGCTTACCGCTTCGCTCGCCGGGATCGATGATGTCCTCGGGCGCCGGCAGCCGCGCGCGATAGAGCCGCGCGAGCGCGGCGGCGATGTCCTCGGGCGACCGCTCGGCCAATAGTGCATGCGCGAGAGCGAGGTCGTCGGCAGTCGTCTCCTCGGTGAACAGCACGTCCTTCATGCGCTCGTGATCGAGCTTGCGGATTTCGTCCGCCTGCGGCGCGGTACCCCAGGCCGCATCGATGCCCGAGAGATCGAGCAGCAGTTCCGCGCGCCGCCGACGTGCGGGCGGCACCAGGAGGACGCTCGTCCCCTTGCGGCCCGCGCGTCCCGTGCGACCGGAGCGGTGCTGCATGACCTCGGCGTCGTTGGGCAGATCGGCATGAATGACGAGGTCGAGGCTCGGCAGGTCGATGCCGCGGGCAGCGACGTCGGTCGCGACGCAGACGCGGGCCCGTCCGTCCCGCAGCGACTGCAGCGCCAGCGTCCGCTCGTTCTGCGTCAGTTCGCCCGATAGCGCGACCACAGAGAAACCGCGTTCCAACAGCGCGGCCTGCAGATGCCTGACGGCATCGCGCGTGCTGCAAAACACCAGCGCGCTCGGCGCCTCGTAAAAGCGCAAGACGTTGACGACGGCGTGCTCGACGTCGGCGGGCGCGACGCGGATCGCGCGATACTCGATATCGGCGTGACCACCCTCGTCACCGGCGACCTCGATCCGGAACGCATCGCGCTGATATCGCCGCGCAAGCGCGACGATGCCGCGCGGAAAGGTCGCCGAGAACAGCAGGGTGCGGCGCGTCTCCGGCGTGGTCTCGAGGATGAACTCCATGTCCTCGCGAAAGCCGAGATTGAGCATCTCGTCGGCCTCGTCGAGCACGACGGCGGCGAGTTGGGAGATGTCGAGGCGGCCGCGGCGCAGATGATCGCACAGCCGCCCGGGCGTGCCGACGACGATGTGCGCACCGGCGGCCAGCTCGCGCTGCTCGCGCCGCGGGTCCATGCCACCGACACAGGAGACGACGCGCCCGCCGGCATGCCCGTAGAGCCAGGCGAGCTCGCGCTGAACCTGAAGCGCGAGCTCGCGGGTCGGCGCCACAATCAGGGCGAGCGGCGCGGCCGCAGGTCCGAACTGCTCGGCGTCATCGAGGAGATTCTTGGCGATCGCCAATCCGTAAGCGACGGTCTTGCCGGAGCCGGTCTGGGCCGACACCAGGAGGTCGCGGCTGGTCGCTTCGTGGGCGAGCACGGCGAGCTGGACGGGGGTCAGTGAATCATAGTTCCGCTCGGCCAAAGCGCGGGCGAGCGGCGGGGTCAGGGCCGGAAAAGACACGGGATGGAGAACCTTGGTTGATTCAGGCGCGGAACGGTGATCCTGCGGACCTGAGCTGCGTGCGCGGCAAACGGCCCGGCCGCACGCTGATTTGATCTGGGCGCTCTTTACGCCAAAGGGTCGGAAATCACCATGCCTATGATGCATGGCTTGATGGAGAGCACCGCGCCGGAAGGTTGCAGCGGATTTTTACGGCCACCTCCATTAACCTGAGACCCACCGGATCGGATGGGAATGACCAAGTGACGCCGTCCGTCAAACGCACCTGCGGCCATCGGCTGATCCTAGATAGGTCCTGCGACCCGGCAGAGCTAAGTTCAGATAAAACAGAATAGGGAGCACGACGATGCGGTTGGCAGTCATTTCCGATATCCACGGCAATCTTGCTGCGCTTGAGGCGGTGCTGGCCGACATCAAGGCGCGGGGCGTCGACCGTACGGTCAACCTCGGCGATTGCGTCACCAGCCCGCTGTGGCCGAGAGAAACCTTCGAAGCCCTCCAGTCGCTGGCGTTGCCGACCGTGCGCGGAAACCATGATCGCTGGATTGAGGAGTTTCCGGACGACAAGCTCTCGCCGGCAGGCCTGTTTGCGCGTCGCGCACTGACTGCGGAGCAACGGCGCGCGCTCCACAGCCTGCCTTCCCAAATTCGGCTGGACGAAGGGATCCTGGCCTGCCATGGCACGCCCGAAGACGATACGGCGTGCCTGCTGGAGGAAACGCTCGACGACGGCCGCTTTGTGCCGGCACGCCGCGAAGTTCTGGCGACGCGCCTTGCGAGCGAGCCGACGGCGCGCGTGGTGCTGTGTGGCCATAGCCACCGCCAAGCCGTCATTCACGGTCCGCGCGAGTGTCTGGTCCTCAATCCCGGGAGCGTCGGATGCCCGGTCTTCGCGGACATTCCCTTTGCCGCGAAACTGGAACACCGCTCGCCTCACGCCCGGTATGCGATCATCACGAAGGGAAAAAGGGGCTGGCAAGTCGAACTTCTCGCCCTCGAATACGACTGGGAGGCCGCCTCGGCACGCGCGCTCGCCAACAACCGCCCGGAATGGGCGCAGGCGATGTTGTCCGGATACGTCAAATAGAAGCCGGCTGTCGTGAGATCTCCGAATCCACGCCACAGGGCAGGATCGACCGATGAACGCGTACGGCCTTGTCGCGCCCGCCACGCGCCCCCAAATCGTGCCCCAAGCGGGAGCAACGGGTGAAACATGGCCGACAGCATATCGCTTGCCGACAAACTGGCGACCTTTGGGGACTATTGGTCGCCGCGCACAATCACGACCTTCAACGATTGCGACGTGATGGTGGTGAAGGTGAAGGGCGAGTTCACCTGGCACAAGCACGACGACACCGACGATTTCTTCCTGGTCCTGAAGGGCCATCTGGACATCGAAATGCGGGATCGCACGGTGACGCTCGGTCCGGGCGAGCTCTATGTCGTGCCCAAAGGCGTCGAGCATCGCCCAGTGGCCCGCGAGGAGGTTCATCTCATGCTGATCGAACCGACCGGCACGCCAAATACGGGCGACACGGCGACCGCCGCTGCGCGCAAGCTCGCATAGCGAGCAACGCCGTTGTCTCTGGTCTAGTCCCTCGAGGTCTCCAGCCTGCTGAAGCTGCCGACCAGCTTGGCTTTTGCCCGCGCAACAGTGTCCTTGGCAGCGCGGGCCAAGGCTCGGACGGCGCGCCAGGCTTCGGTCGCCTGCAGCCACGCCTTCATCGCCGCGACCTTCCCGTAGGTCCAGGCGAAGGCCGGAATCCGCATCAGCTTGTCCCGCGTGAGATGGAACAGGCGCTCCACCAGCACGAGCTTGAGCAGTTCGCCGATGATGAAAGTCACCGCACCGGTCACGAACTGCCCCGTTGCAGCGAGGTAGGCAGCGACCGGTTTGATCGGTTCGAGAATGATGACGGGCACGGAAAATAAGGCGAGTGACGGATAAGGCGGAAGCGCCCTGATCCAGGCGCGCAACCGCCGGAATTCGAAATGCCGCCCAATCCAGCGGGCGATGGGCCGCGCCACGGCCATGAAGACCGCATCCACCAGGAGGTAGATCGCAGCCAGGATGTAAGTGACGGGTTTCAGGATTCGCTTCACGATACCTCTCCCGCGAACTGAAAGCCGGAACTGGGGCCTAAGTTTCACCTCGACGTGAATAACTTGCGAATTCCTGGTGGAACTTTTTGGGCGAAGGGCGCCCCAACTGCGCTCTTCCTTCTCCCTTTGTGGAAGAAGGTGGGATAGGCGGCCTTCGGCCGCCGTTCCTGAGAACGCCGAAGCGAAGCTTCGGCTGTGGCGCCGGATGAGGGGTATCTCTGGGAACAACGACCGAAACTCACGCGCGGAGAGATATGCCTCACCCGTCTCGCCGCTTTGCGGCGAGCCACCCTCTCCCACAAGGGGGCCCACAAGGGGAGAGGGTGAAGTCAGACCAACGTCCTCATATCTCCGCATAGACCTCCAGAAGATTGCCGTCGGGATCGCGAAAGAACAGCGTGCGGTGGCCGAAAGACTGGTTCGTGGTGGCGACAGCAGCGCCACGCCATGCCGCGCGAGTTCATTGGCGCATTGATCGACCTCGGCCACGGAAACCCTAAAGGCCAGCTGCAGCGAGGCGCTGCCCGCCGGAATCGGCGCATCGGCGGCGGTGCGGCTCGGTCTTGCCAGCGCCAGCGTGTTGCTGCCGAGGCCGTACTCGATCCAGTTCGGCGACAGCTCGCGCGAGAGCGGAAAGGCGAGGACGTCCTCGTAGAAGCGCCGCATCGCGGCCATGTCGCGCACGAAGATGACGGTGTAGTCGATTGCGCGGATGGAGTTGAAGGGGGAGCGCCGGGCCGGTTCGGGTGTCTTTTCGTCGGTCATTTCGTCACTCGTTCAAGGCTCCGACTTGTAGCCCGCATGGAGCAAAGCGGAATGCGGACCGGCGTCCCCGGATTACGCTGCGCTCCATCCCGGGCTACGGATTTATCCATCGCAGCAGGCCGCCACCATAACGCAGCTCATAAAGCGGTGTACCATCGTGCCGCGCAATCGTCTCGATGCCGTGAAACCGATGGCGCGCGGTGCTCGAGCTGCTTCGAGCCGGTGAGCAGCGGCGTGGCGACGGTCGCGTCGTCGTCGAGGCCCGCATAAGTGCGTCGCTTGGCCTCGACCAGGAATGCCGCGAGATCGGGCGGGATGAACGGCATCGCCTATTCCACCAGCTCCGGCCACGGCACGATGGTCGACTTCACCGTCTTCATCGCCATCGCGTCCTTCACCGCCTGCGCGACGCCCGATTCCGTGAACGGATAGATCGTCTGCATCTTCAGCCACGGATATTTGTCACGCGTGCGATAGAGCATGTCGACGCCGAGCGGCAGGTCGTTGCCGGTGAAGCCCCAGGATCCCAGCACGTTGAGGTCCTTGGTGCAGATGCGATGCCAGGAGGTCTCGATCGAGCCGGCGTCGGTGAACTGGCCCATCTCGACATAGGTGCCGCCATCGCGCAACATCTCGATGCCTTCGGGGCCCGCCGAGGGATGTCCCGAGCAGTCCATCACGAGGTCGGCGCCGAAGCCGCCGACGATGTCGCGCACGCGCGCGATGCGCTCCTGCGGTGATTTCAGCTCCTCGATGTTGACCGTCGCCGCCGCGCCGAATTCGCGGGCGAGCTTGAGCCGCGGCTCCTCCGGCGCGCCGACGCAGATGACGCGCCCTGCCCCCATCTCCTTTGCGGCGGCGACCGCGAGAATGCCGATCGGGCCCGAGCCCTGGATCACCACGGTGTCGCCCCAGCTGAACCCGCCTGCGCGGGTCGCGCGATTGAAGGCGCGGATGCAGGAGGTGAGCGGCTCCGACAGCGCCCCCAAACGCAGCGACATGTCGTCGGGCAGCTTGTAGATCTTGGTGCCCGGCAACATGTCGAGATCGACATAGACATATTCGGCCCAGCCGCCCCACAGATGCGGCGCCTTGTCGAAGCCGAGATAGCGGCCGTAATAAACCGGCGTCAGGCATTTGTTGGCGGTTTGTGGATAATGGATGCAGTAATAGCAGCGTCCGCACGGCATCAGCGGCGGGATCATTACTTTTGAGCCTACCTTGAGCGGTTTGCTCATGAAGTCCTCGGTGAATTCATCGCCGCATTCGACGATGACGCCGCCAAGCTCGTGGCCGAGCGTGAACGGCCAGGGCAGCGGCTTCGGCCAATGCCCTTTGAGAATATGCAGATCGGTGCCGCAGACCCCGCAGGCGCCGACCTTGATCAGCGCAGCCTTGCGGCCGACCTGCGGCCACGGCACGGTTTTGATGACGGGCTCCGAGCCCGGCCCTGCGTGGGTGCAGACGCGGATTTGCTCCATGGTGTGTCCTCGCTGCCCGTCTGTTATGATTGGTTGTGCGGGCTGATGGGAAGCGTATGTGAGATGGGCGGCCATGCCAAGGTGGTGCGGCAACGCGTAGCCCGCATGGAGCAACGCGGGATGCGGGGACAGCGGCCCCGGATTACGCAGCTCCATCCGGATCTACAAGGATCACGCCGATGCTGCGCGATTATAGGTCCGACGATGCGGATGCGATCGTGCGCGTTGCTCTCGCGGCGTTCGCACAATTCGAGCATGACTATTCCGACTGGCCGCTGTTTACGGCCAATGTCGCGAAGATGCCGCTACTTGCCAAGACCGGCGAGATCATCGTTGCCGAAAACGGCGATCAGATCGTCGGCGCCGTGGCCTATGTCGGCCCACAAGCGCCGAAGCCGGCATTCTTCGATCCGTCCTGGCCAATCATCCGCATGCTGGTGGTCGATCCTTCCGCGCGCGGCAAGGGCATCGGCCGGCAATTGACCGAAGAATGTCTGCGCCGCGCCGAGCGCGATCAGTCCCCGGTCATCGCACTGCATACGACGACGATCATGACGGTTGCGCTGCCGATGTATCTGCGCATGGGGTTTGAGAAGGTGCATGAGGCGCCGGATATCTCCGGCGTGCCGTATGCGGTTTACGTGAAGTCGCTCGGGTAGTCTGGTAGCCCGCATGGCGCGCAGCGTAATGCGGAGACAGCGGCCCCGGATTTCGCTTTTGGTCCATCCAGGCTATGGCGCTGATCGGCCTGATCGACGGCGATCCGGCCGGCCCGATCATGAGCGGGGCCGCCCGCGTGCTGGGTGCGACTGTATTGGCCTGCCCGCCCTTGCTGTGGCTTTTCGAGCGCATTGTGTCTGTCCGTTACCGCCGCGCCCGATCCTAACGCGGCATTAACCCTATGCACTTTAGGGTCGTGCCGGACTCCGCCCGGGCGGGGGGTCGGGTGTTGGAAATGGCGTTGGCGAACAAAAAATTTCTTCCTGCCACCGAGGAGCGCAGGCGCTTCCAGCGGGTGAAGGTGCACCTGCTCGGCCGCTACATGCTGCCGGACCGCCGGGAATTCCCCTGCCAGGTGATCAACATGTCGCCGGGCGGCCTTGCTTTGCTCGCCCCCGGCATCGGCAATGTCGGCGACCGCGTGGTTGCCTATCTCGACCATATCGGCCGCGTCGAGGGCAAGATCACCCGCATCATCGACAACGGCTTTGCCATGACGATCGGGGCGACGCCGCGTAAGCGCGACAAGCTCGCGGCCCAGCTGACCTGGCTCGCCAACCGCGACATCCTCAATCTGCCTGAGGATCGCCGTCACGACCGTATCGTGCCGCGCAACCCGATCGCGGTGCTGACGCTCGAGGACGGCACCAAGATGACCTGCCGCATCATCGACCTCTCGCTGTCGGGCGCGGCCATCGCCGCGGAGAACCGGCCGCCGCTGAAATCGACGGTTCTGCTCGGCCGGGTCCAGGGCCGCGTGGTCCGAAACCTCGAAGACGGGTTTGCGCTGGAGTTCATGCACGAGCAGCCGGCCGAGACACTCGAAGAGAGCGTTACCGCGCGGTAAAACGCGAGGACGCGAAAACCTCGGCATTTCCAGGCTCGAAGGCGGCCTCCGCGATGCGGACGCCGCCTTTTTCATGTCTCGCGGCAAGCCGCCCCGCGGTTAACGCGTGGGTTGTAGATGCCTGCAAACAACGCTTCCGCCGGCGTTTCCCCGTTAATGGATAAAATTTGAATCAATTGCAGTCATATCGAATTTTATTTGAATTCGATTCAAGTATAGATCGAATTCGCCGCGCCTTTTACTTGCATTCGTCTCGACTTGACTTGGTTGACTTAGCGGCAACTCAAAAGCTCCGTGCCAAACGTGGTCCCAACAAGAAACGGGGGCCGCAATGTTTGACTTCAAGGGACAGGGGAAGAGGCTGGCGATTGTCGCCATGCTCTTCGGGATCAGCGCGGCAGCGCAGGCCGGCGAAGGCCGTCTGCTCTACGCGAGCCTCGGCGACACCACGCGTGCGCCGATCGGCTGGGTCGAGTTCTGCGCGGACAATGCTGCCCAGTGCCAGGGTGCGCCGATGCAGCCGCGCGACATCGTGATGTCACAGGCCGCGTGGCGCGACCTCGTCAAGGTCAATCGCTGGGTCAACGAGACCATCAAGCCTTTGACCGACCAGGAGCACTGGGGCGTGATCGAGAGGTGGTCGCTGCCGACCGACGGCTACGGCGACTGTGAAGACTACGTGCTGTTGAAGCGCAAGATGCTGATGGATGCCGGATGGCCGCGCCAGGCCCTGCTCATCACCGTGGTGCGCGACAAGAAGGGCGAAGGCCACGCGGTGCTGACGGTGAAGACCGACAAGGGCGAGTTCATTCTCGACAACCAGAACGAGAACGTGGTCGCCTGGACGGAGACCGGCTACCGCTTCGTCAAGCGCCAGTCGCAGAGCGATCCCAACGTGTGGGTCTCGCTGGGCGATACCAAGCCGGCGGTCTCCACCGCCAGCGCGAAGGATCAGTAGGAACGAGATAACGAGTTACGCGGCCCGGTCACATCCCCACCCCTCCCCGTCCCAGACCGGTTCGCGCGCGGCCAGCCATCCCCCAATGGCTGGCCGCAACTTTTTCGGGGGGGATGACCACTCACTCTGCGGCTTCAAGATTGGCGGGCTTGTCGGCCTCGCCCAGCGGCGACACTGCGGGGCCGTTGAGCGCGGTGCCGTCGGGCGCAAACTGCGACCCGTGACACGGGCAATCCCAACACTGTTCGAGTGAATTCCAGTGCACGACGCAGCCGAGATGGGTGCAGCTTGCCGAATGCAAGTGCAATTGCCCGTTCCGGTCGCGGCACGCCGCGATCTTCTTCAGGCCGCTGCGGACGAGGCGCCCCTCGCCCGGCCGCAAATGTTCGACGCTCGCGATCTCACTCGCGGTGAGATATTCCGCGAAATTCTTCAGCGGCGTGATGTTCTCGCTGATGAACTCGCCGATGTTCTTGTGGATCTTCCGCGTCGGAGCGTAGACCTCTTCCCACGGGCTCGCGCCAATCGTGATCAGATCCGTCACCAACAAGCCGGCAACGAGCCCGTTCGTGATCCCCTGCCCTGAATCGCCGCTGACGACGTAGAGATGCTCTTCGCCGGGACTGCGGCCGATGAAGCCGGCGAAATCGATCGGCTCCAGCACCTGGCCGGACCACCGGTGAGTGACCTCGCGCAGGTGCGGCAATCGCTCGCGCGCCCAGCGTTCGAGCGCATCAAGGCGTTGTGCGCCGTCGTTCGCTTCGCCCGACTTATGGTCTTCGCCGCCGATGATCACGAGATGCTCGTCGGTGGAGAACGGCTGGAGTCGGACATAGTGATAGGGATCGAGCGTATCCCAATAGAGCGCGTCCTCCAGCGCTCCGGCCGCGATCTTCGCGGCGAGCGCATAGGTGCGGTAAGGCGCCTGCTTGGTGTGGATCGCGACCTGCACATTGACGGGCGAGTTCGTCGCGACCACTACGTCGGCGGCGTGGACCTCGTGGCCTGAGGCGGTCGTCACGACCATGTCGCCTTGGCGTTGACGGATGCTCTCGACACAGGTGTCGGCGTAGAGCCTGGCGCCCCGGCGCTCCAGTGCGCTCGCGAGACCAGCGAGATATTTGGTCGGATGCAGGCGCGCCTGGCGCGGAAAACGCAGCGAACGCATCTGGCCGTTGGCATGGAACGGGGTCGGCTCGACGTAGTTTTCGACGGGAATCCCCAGCCTGAGACAGCAATCCAATTCCTCGTCCAGCTCGGATGCTGGCGTTTCGGGCGCCTGCACCCAGTAACCGTCGACGCGTTGAAAATCGCAATCGATGTGCTCGATGCGCTGAATGGCCTCGGCGCGATCGATCGCGGTCACGACGCTCTGATAGTAGTGGCGGGCACAGTCGGGGCCTCGCACCCTCAACAACTCGTCGTAACCGTCGTCGAGCGCCGTCGCCAGGTGTGCGGTGGTACGTGCCGTCATCCCGCTGCCGATGCCGCCGCGGTCCAGCACCACGACCGAACGTCCGTGGCTGGCAAGCTCATAGGCGACCGATAATCCGGAAATTCCGGAGCCGACAACGGCGACGTCCGCTCCCACGGTCCCGGATAGCGCCGGCGCGTCTGCGACCGAGATATCCATCCAGGGCGATCGGGTGTGCTCGTCCCGTACGTTCATGGCAGTTCTCCTCGGAAGAACAAACGATGTGGTACGATCAGGGTTCCTGTCGGCGGCCGGCGAGCGGAACGTGACCGTGCTCACCTCATCGATTAGGAACCTTCATCGTGCTCGCGCATGAAACCGCATGAAAACTCCATCACCCGGAATGCGCAGGGCGCTGCGTCAGGCTCAGTTGTACGGGCACCTGCTCGTCCGCAATGACAGGCTGTATCACCCGGGAGGCAATCATCCGATCTGCTCCATACAGCTTGCACGAGAGATGGTCAGGTCAGGATGGATGACCAAGCACGACGGCGAATACGAAATCACGCCTGACGGGCAGCTCGCCGCGGAAAGCGAACTCAGCCGCTGATGCGGCGTCGCGGGCGCGACCGCAACCCCGCGCGGTACCGGTCAGGCGCCGAGCACATCCGCCAGCCGCAGCTCGTCGGCGGTGGGATCCTTCAGGAACAGCTCCGCCTCGATCTCGTTCAGGTGCGACAGCATCAAGGTCCCCGCGCGCGCCTTGTCGCGCTTGCGGATCGCGGCGACGATTCCCGCGTGATGATCGGTGCCGCAGGCCGGCGTGTCGTGGCGGCGGTAGAGCAGGATGATGAGCGAGGAGCGCGCGATCAGCTCCTTCAGAAAGCCGAGATAGATGCCGTGGCCGCTCATCTCGGCGACGAGACGATGAAACTCGCCGGAGAGCCGCACCGAGGCGCGCGCATCGCCGCGCAATTCCGCTTCGCGCTCCTCGGCAAGATGCTGGCCGAGGCGATCGAGCCAGGCCGGCGAAACCGCATCGATCGCGCGGTCCACGATGGTAGGCTCGATCAGGCGGCGCGCCTCGAACACTTCGCGGGCATCGGCGGGCGTCGGCCGCGCGACGAAGGCGCCGCGGTTCTTCTCGATGTTGACGATGCCCTCATGTGCGAGCTGCTGCAGCGCGGTGCGCACCAGCGTACGGCTCGCGCCGTAGATCTCGCCGATCTCGTCCTCACCGAGCTTGGTGCCGGGCAGCAGGCGATGTTCGAGGATCGCCGCGGTCACGCCCTCCCGGATACGGCTGACGCGATCGCTCGCATCTGGCGCATCGGGTTTTTGGCGGGTCTTGGCGGCCATGGGGGGCGGGAGCTCGATCGACAGGCGTTCGGCCTCGAATGTTAGTCGACGAGCTGTATCCAATCACAGGCGAAACTTTATACAATCTTCGCCCGTTTTGTGTGCAGATGACTGCGCAGGTGGTGGCCAGCCAACCGGGGGCCGGAACTGACCTAACGATCTGACTCCGCTGCACAGTTTTGGAAATTCGCACAGCCGCGGGCTGTTGGCACGGACCTTGCGGAGAGAGGCGAGACGCATCGCCCCTCCTCGGACACGCCATGGCCACTCCCGCCGCTCTCGAACTGGTCGCCGTCACCAAGCGCTACGACACCACGCTGGCGGTCGATAACGTCAATCTGAAGATTCCGGCCGGCACCTATTGCTGCCTGCTCGGCCCCTCCGGCTGCGGCAAGACCTCGACCCTGCGCATGATCGCCGGCCACGAGGCGGTCAGCGCGGGCGACATCATCCTGGGCGCGCAGAACGTCACCGACCTCGAGCCCGCCAAGCGCGGCACCGCGATGATGTTCCAGTCCTATGCGCTGTTTCCGCACCTCTCCGTGCTCGACAACGTCGCATTCGCTTTGAAGATGCGCGGCATCGACAAGCCGACGCGGCACAAGCGCGCCGGTGAATTGCTCGAGCTGGTCGCGATGAGCCAATATGCGGGCCGTCTGCCGGCGCAGCTCTCCGGCGGTCAGCAGCAGCGCGTCGCCCTCGCCCGCGCGCTGATCACCGAGCCGCAGATCCTGTTGCTCGACGAGCCGCTGTCGGCGCTCGATCCTTTCCTGCGGGTGAAGATGCGCGGCGAGCTGAAGCGGCTGCAGCGCGAGCTCGGGATCAGCTTCATCCAGGTCACCCACGGCCAGGAAGAGGCGATGGCGCTCGCCGACCACATCGTTGTGATGAATCACGGCCGGATCGAGCAGCAGGGCACGGCGCGCGAGATCTTCCACCATCCGCGCACCGAATTCGTGGCGCGCTTCATCGGCGGCCACAACGTGATCAGCGACGCCGGCAATCTCATCGCCGTGCGCGCCGATCAGCTCGGCATCTTGCCGTTGGCCGACGGCGCCTTCGGTGCGCCGGCGCTGCTGACGCAGACCGAGTACCAGGGCTCCTATATCGCCGTCTCGCTCACGCTCGACGACGGCACTGCCCTGTTTTCCCATGTTCCCGAGGCCACCTTCGACGTCCACCCGTTCCGTCCGGGCGATCGCGTGCTGGCCACCTGGGATCCCGCCAAGGCGCAACGCCTGCAATAGCGCCGATCGATCACTGGAATGCGCAACAGAGGAGTGACTGACATGAGCGAGACCACCAGGACGACCGGCGTCAGCCGCCGCACGCTACTCAAGGGCACCGCGGGTCTCGCGGGCCTTGCCGCCGGCTCCGGTGCGATCACCGGCTTTCCCTACGTGAAATCGGCCGACGCGAAGGTGCTGCGCTATCTCGGCACCGCCGTGAACGAAGGCGACGACATCTCCAAGCAGTGCCTGAAGGACACCGGCATCAAGATCGAATACATCACCGCGACCACCGACGACGTCACCAAGCGCGTGATGACCCAGCCGAACTCCTTCGACGTGCTGGACACCGAATATTTCTCCCTGAAGAAGCTGGTGCCGTCGGGCAACATCCTCGCGCTCGACGCCAAGAAGATCAAAGAGTTCGACAACATCACGCCCGTCTTCACCAAAGGCGAGACGCCCGGCGGCAAGAAGATCGGCGGCCAGGGCACGGCACCCTGGAAGGTGCTCTATCTGGAAGGCAAGGACTCCAAGAAGTTCGCGACGTCGGCGACCGAATTCGTGACGCTGATCCCGACCGTCTACAACGCCGACACGCTCGGCATCCGCCCCGACCTGATCAAGCGGCCGATCAGCTCCTGGTCCGAGCTGCTCAATCCCGAATTCAAAGGCAAGGCCTCGATCCTCAATATCCCCTCGATCGGCATCATGGATGCCGCCATGGTCGTGGAAGCCTCCGGCAAGTACAAATATGCCGACAAGGGCAACATGACCAAGGAGGAGATCGATCTCACCATGAAGGTGATGACCGAGGCCAAGAAGGCCGGCCAGTTCCGCGCCTTCTGGAAGGACTTCAATGAGAGCGTCAACCTGATGGCTTCGGGCGAAACCGTCATCCAGTCGATGTGGTCGCCGGCCGTCACCAAGGTCCGCTCAATGGGCATCCCCTGCACCTTCCAGCCGCTCAAGGAAGGCTACCGCTCCTGGGCCTCCGGCTTCTGCGTCTCCAAGGGCGTGTCGGGCGCGAAGCTCGACTGGGCCTACGAGTTCGTCAACTGGTTCCTGTCCGGCTACGCCGGCGCCTATCTCAACCGCCAGGGCTATTACTCCGCAGTGCTCTCCACCGCGAAGGCACACATGGAGCCCTACGAGTGGGCGTACTGGATGGAAGGCAAGCCGGCCGAGAAGGACATCAAGGCGCCCGACGGCTCGCTCTTGGAAAAGGCCGGCGCGGTGCGCGACGGCGGCT
Organism: Bradyrhizobium vignae; assembly: GCF_900324035.1. Lineage (NCBI taxonomy): Bacteria > Pseudomonadati > Pseudomonadota > Alphaproteobacteria > Hyphomicrobiales > Nitrobacteraceae > Bradyrhizobium > Bradyrhizobium vignae. Next base: position 3,291,209 of record NZ_LS398110.1, on the reverse strand, counting down.
CCTACGAAGACCGCATGGGTGCGGTCGCCTGCTGGAACGCCGTGATGGACGAGAACGACTACATGGTCCGCAAGTGGAACGAGTTCATCGCGGCGTAATGGACATGTCGGAAGAAGTCCTGCAAGAGGCTACCCCGGGCTTGCTCCCGGGGTCGGGCACAGCGCGCGCCGCAAAGCCGACGCGCCTGTCGCCGTCATTCATCTCCTGGCTCCAGGCCGGGCCGATGATGCTGGTGTTTCTCGCCTTCTTCCTCATTCCGCTCGTCTTCGTCGTCATCGTCTCGTTCTGGGACTACAACGAATATCAGCTGCTGCCGGCTTTCTCCGGCCGCGGCTACACCGATACGTTCGAGGGCTGCATCGAGCAGCTTCCCGACCTCTGCACGATCGGCAAGACCTATGTGATGACGCTGAAGCTCTGCTTCATGGTCTGGGCCATCACCCTCTTCCTCGGCTTCTGGGTCGCCTACTTCCTCGCCTTCCACGTCAAGTCCAAGACCTGGCAGATGGGCTTGTCGCTGCTCTGCACGATCCCGTTCTGGACCTCCAACGTGATCCGCATGATCGCCTGGATCCCGTTGCTCGGACGCAACGGCCTCGTGAACTCCGGCCTGATGAAGACGGGACTGATCAACCATCCCTTGGAATGGCTCCTGTTCTCCGAATTCTCCGTGGTGCTGGCGCTGGTGCACCTCTTCACCTTCTTCATGGTGGTGCCGATCTTCAACTCGATGGTGCGCATCGACAAGTCTCTGATCGAGGCGGCCTATGACGCCGGCGCCACCGGCTTCCAGACCCTCGTCAACGTCATCATCCCGCTGGCGAAGCCCGGCATCGTGATCGGCTCGATCTTCGTCATCACCATCGTGATGGGCGACTTCATCACCATCGGCGTGATGGGCGGCCAGCAGATCGCGGCGGCCGGCAAGATCATCGAGACGCGGGTGAATGCGCTGCAATTTCCCGCCGCCGCGGCCAACGCCGTGATCCTGCTCGCGATCACCTTCCTGATCATCACCATGATGTCGCGCATCGTCGACATCAAGAAGGAGCTCTAACGCATGAAGGAAGGACGTCCGCGCTCTTTCTACGTGCTCGCGATCTTCTTCGCGGCCTATGTGCTGTTTCTCTATGGGCCAATGATCGCGATCTACGTGCTGTCGTTCCAGGGACCGCAAGGGGGCCTCACCTTCCCGATGAACGGCGTGTCGACCTTCTGGATCGCAAAACTGTTCCAGGGCACCGGCATCGTCGATCTCGGCGCAGCCTTCCGCCGCTCGCTGCTGCTTGGGGTGATCGTGATGATCGTCACCGTCGTGCTGTCGGTCGCGGCCGGCATGGCTTTCCGCAGAAAATTCAAGGCACAGAGCATCCTGTTCTATTCGGCGATTGCGAGCCTCATCGTGCCCTCGATCATCACCTCGCTCGGCATCTCGCTCGAATTCCGCATCATCGACGATCTGATCAAGGCGCATTGGAACGAGAATTTCGAGACCTCGATGGGCCTGCTCACCTCGGGGCTGGGCGCACATCTGACCTGGACGCTGCCGTTCGGCCTGCTGATCATGTTTGCGATCTTCAACCGATTCGATCCGCGCCTAGAGGAAGCCGCGCGCGATCTCGGGGCGACGCCGTGGCAGACCTTCCGACACGTCGTGCTGCCGATCATCCTGCCCTCGGTGATCGGCATCGGCCTGTTCGGCTTCACGCTGTCCTGGGACGAGCTCGCGCGCTCCAGCCAGGCGATCGGCGCGGTCAATACATTGCCGCTGGATCTGCAGGGCCTCACCACCACGGTGACCAACCCCGACATCTACGCGCTCGGCACCGTGATCTCGGCAGTGTCATTCGCGGTGATCACGCTTGCGCTCGGCACCATCCACATGCTCAACAAGCGGCAGGCGGCCAAGGGTTCGGACGCCGGCAAAGGGCTCGTCTGACGAGGGACTTGTCTGATCACGATGCGACTGCACGTCGTCAATCCCAACACCACCGCGTCGATGACCGCGAAGATCGCCGCTGCGGCGCGCAGCGTTGCCCTCCCCGGCACCGTGATCGACGCGCGTCAGCCGACGATGGGCCCAGTCTCGATCGAGGGGTTTTACGATGAGGCCTTCGCCGTTCCCGGCATGCTCGGCTGTATCCGCGAGGCCGACCGCGATGGCGCGGATGCGCACATCATCGCCTGTTTCGACGACACCGGCTTAGATGCGGCGCGTGCGGTGGCGAAGGCACCGGTGATCGGCATTGGTGAAGCCGGTTTCCACATCGCGAGCCTGATCGCCGCGCGTTTTGCCGTCGTGACGACGCTCGGCGTCTCCATCGTGCCGATCGAGCATAACTTACGGAAATACGGCCTTTCTGATCGCTGCGCCCGGGTCCGCGCCGCCGAGGTGCCGGTGCTGGCGCTCGAGCAGCGCAACACCGATGCGCTCGGCAAGATCTCTGCGGAGATCACGGCTGCGATCCGCGACGACCGCGCGGAAGTCATCGTGCTCGGCTGCGCCGGCATGGCCGATCTCGCCAGCGAGCTCGCCGAAACACACGGCCTTCCCGTCGTCGACGGCGTCGCTGCCGCGGTGACGTTGGCGGAATCACTGGTGCGGCTGGGACTGAAGACATCCCGCCTCGGCCCCTACGCAGCGCCGCGCGCGAAGAGCTATTCCGGGCCCTTTTCGCAGTTTCAGCCTTGATCCTGCGCCTTACGGGGCCCTGGAGCCCGCAAGGCCCGCTGATCACTGGTTTTTTGGCTCTCAGCCTCTTTTTGGTCCCATTCCTTGCCGAAACGTAGCGTTTTCGGGACGCCCCCGGTGACCCCTCTGAGTTGCCGGTCTTCGCCACTCGCCAAGTTTCTGTTGGGTTTTGTCAGCGATGATCGATCTCGCCCAGGACACACCGTCCAACCCCCTCCTTCGTCTTGGCGCCCAGCCCATCGCGCTGACCGCTGCAGCCCTGTTGCTCCTGATCGCGGGGGTGACTTCAATCGCGATCTGGCGTGCCTATACCGGCGCCGCCCCCGAGACCGACCGGGTGGTGGCATCGCGACAGCTCCAGGCCCGCACGGTCCAGGCATCCGAGCAGCTGGTTGAGAAAACCAAAGGGCTCGAAGCGACCCAGCAGGAATCAATCGACCAGCTTCAGGTGGTGCAGGACCAGCTCCAGACGATGAAGCGGCTGATGGCGGCGCAACAGGCCGACACCAAGCGCCTGTCCGAGCAGGTCGCAAGCCTGAACGAATCCATTGACGGCCTGCGGCAGTCCTTTGCCAGTGCACGGTCGACCGAGGTCGAAACGCCGTCGGTTACCCGCAGGAAACCTACCCGGTCCCGCGTCCACGCCAGCGCACGCAAGAGCTCGCGCGGCTGACCTGATCAGGGCGCGGCGGGAACTTTATTTTCGCCACTTGTGAACTGGATCACATTCGCTCGTATGATTCCGCGCGATGCTCGCGGTTACCGGATGGCGTGAGCCGATTTCAATATCCGGGGCTGGCAAGGTCGTTGACGGTATACTGCGTCAACGGCCTTGTTCTTTAGCAGGCGTACCGCTTCACTCGCAGACGTCGACCCGACGGTACCGCCAGCCCGATGGCGTCATGACACGCTTCCGTGCGACATAGCAGCCGCCATAACCGTCGTCGTAGCCGGCACCATAATAGTAGGGATCACCGTAGTACGGGTAACCGTAGCCGTAATAGCTCCCGTAGTAGCCGGCACCGACGAAACCCGCCCCGATCGCGAACCCTGGCCAGAAGCCGCCGCCATGCCAATGCCGGTGCCCCCAACCGCCCCCACCATGGAAACCACCGCCATGGAAGCCTCCACCATGCCCGAAACCGCCCCGCGCCTCGGCCACTTGCGGCGCTGACAGCCCGACTGCCGCGGCGGTCAGCGCCGCCGTCACCATCTTGCGTAACATGACTCGATCCTCCGCGCGGATACGCTCCACGCTTCAAAGCAGGATCAAGCTAACGTCACCCAGGCATTCCGGACAGCCACACTGTCTCACTTCCGCGCGAGCATTCAGCAGCCGCGGCAGATGCTGTTCATTTTCTTGTCGAGCCGCCGGTTCTCGGCGTTGACGGTGGCATCAGTCTCCCCACCTGTGCCGGCGCCGGTGGTGACTCCGGATCCCGGACCAGATGATTGAGCCGTACCCAGGCTGTTGGTCCCGGGCGGCGGAGCGGGCGAGTTGCCAACGCCTCCGGTCGATCCCATCGAACCTCCGGTCGTTCCCACCGAGCCTCCGCTCGATCCGGCAGAGCCGCCGGTCGCTTGCGCCAATGAGACGGCCGGCACCGCCGCGAGTGCGAGGATCATGATCGTGGTCTTGATTGAGCCGGTTGCGGACGGTCTGGCCATTGCAAATGCTCCTTTGCCGGTCAACGGCCGCGATCAAGACCTGTTCCGGAACAAATGCCGTCACAGCTTGAAAGCGAGAGAGGCAAATCACGATGACCGATCGAGATCCCTTTGGCGCGCGCAAGATGTCCGGTCTCGTCGTGACGGTGCAGATGCGGCACCTCGCTCTTGATCCGCGAACTGCTTCACGATTAAAGGACGCGCCGGTATTTTTACCGTACCGAGCCCTGCCTGGAGGCGGGCCGCGCCGGCACGTTCTCAGCCGATCCGCTTCAAGCCTTGCTTGAAGCGCGGACCGTTGGCGACGTAAAACCTCGCCGCACTTCCCATCTTCTGCACCTGAGCGTCGTCGAGCGTGCGGATCACGCGCGCCGGCGAGCCGATGATCAGCGAGCGCTCGGGGAACTCCTTGCCCTCGGTGATGACGGAGCCGGCGCCGACGATGCTGTTGCGGCCGATCCTTGCCCCGTTCATCACGATCGAGCCCATGCCGATCAGCGCGCCCTCCTCGATGGTGCAGCCGTGCAGGATGACGTTGTGGCCGACCGTGCAGTTCCTGCCGATGACAAGCGGAAAGCCGAGATCGGTGTGGCAGGTCGAGCCGTCCTGCACGTTGGCGCCCTCGCCGATCTCGATCCACTCATTGTCGCCGCGCAGCACCGCGCCGAACCAGACGCTCGCGCCCGGCTTCAGGCGCACCCGGCCGATCACGGTGGCGGTCTCGGCGATGAAATAATTGCCGTCGGCGGGAAGGTCGGGCGCCTGCCCATCGAGCTCGTAGATCGCCATGGAGGTCTCCTGTCGCGTTGACCACTGGCATAGCCAAACGGCAGCCTGGACGCAAAGGGCCGGCCGCGATCAAGACGCGGGCATCAGACCAGGAGGCCGGCCGCGCGCAGCGTCATCAGAAAGAAGGTGCCGCTCATCATGCTCCAGAACCCGGCGATGAGGGTCGCCATCATCACGAATTCGACGCGGCGGCTTTCCACGCGCATGCCGCGCAGCGTGTTGCGCATGATGATGAAGGGCGCGGCGAACACCAGGAACGGAACCGCCGCAAAGGTTTTCGGCGCCACACCGTCCTGCAACAGGCCGAAGCCGGCGGGCCGCTGCGCGAGCGCCTGGTATCCATTCACGAGCGCGCCCGCGAGCGCAAAACCGATGCAGATCGAGAAGAAAGTGTTGAGAGCTTCAGGTGTCATCGGAACGGTCCGCCCTTACGCAACGCGAGGTGCCATCCTGTGACAAAAAGTGCCGGTTAACGCTACATTATCCTTAAGGGAAGGTTAACGCGACCAGCCGGTCCGCGCAGAGCCGTCCCCGCTTCCCGCGGCCGCGAACGCTGCGCGAACTCGCCGTCGCGTGGCATATTCGGCGCTGATTCGTCGGCCATCGGCCGACCTCCGGCTCGACTTGCGCAATTCATGACGGTGTTCTCGGCAGCTCCCCTCAGGTCCCCCCGCACGCGCACCCCGGCGCATGTCGTCCCGATCGCGCTCGCCGGCACTGCCGCGGCATGCGCGGTCGCGCTCGTCGCCTACCTGTTGTGGCCGACCTGGGGCAGCCGGGGCGCGGACGCCCCGGACAAGCTGCCGGTGAGCGTCGGCGGCACGGTGTTCAACCTGCCGGTGACCGCGATCCGCATGAAGATCCAGCGGCACTCGGGGCCGCAGGAACGCATCGATCTCGACTTCCTCTACCCCTCGCTGGAGCCGCCCGGCGCGCCCAGGCACGTCACCGCCGACACGGCGGAAGCGGCGGTGCAATCGATCGACCGCATCTTCCTGTCGATCGCGGCCCATCACGAGGCGCTCTCGCCCGAGCAGCGAACCGCAACGATCTATCCGCGCTATCTCGACCAGGCCGCGGCGATGCCTGTGGACGGCCTGACGATGCGGATGTTCCGCACCGACACGCCCTACGGCAGCGAGGACCTCTATTCCGCTGCAAGCCCCGTGCTGACGGCGCGCTGTACCCGCGATGCGGCCACCCCGGGCATGTGCCTCTCGGAGCGCCGCGTCGGCGGCGCCGACCTCACCTTCCGCTTTCCCCGCAGCTGGCTGTCGCAATGGCGCGACGTGGCGGAGGCGATGGAGAAGCTGACGGCGCAGTTGCGCGGGCCACGGGGCTGAGCGGGGCCTTCCAAAACAAAAAGTTCGAAAACAACCCCATGCACAGTAGCCAAGTGCTTGGCACGACTTCGTATTTTTCGAACAAGACTTGATCCGTCGGGCAAAACAGGAGCATGATGCCATCATGCGCTTCCTGAAGCCGCCGGGGTTGGCTCTAACAGACACGTGCGCGAACTATGCAGCGCATCGATCTCGACATTCGCCTCTTTGAAGAGATCAAGCGCGCTCATGGGCGTTGCAGCGCGTCCGGGACACGATAGCGACGCACACGGCAAAGGTTTCTTCGCCCGCAACGGCGGCGTAGCGACAACTACTCCTGATCGACGAGATCGTCCTCGAGGATCGCCATCTGGAACTGGAACGAACGATCGTCGTCCTCGTCGTCGACGAACAGCACGCCGATGAATTCCTCGCCGATATAGACTTCGGCGGAATCGTCCTTCTTCGGCCGCGGCACGACGCGAATCTTGGGATTGCCGAATACGCGCTTCAGATACGCGTCGAGCTTTCTCACTTCCTTGACGTCCACGGCAGTCTCCAATCGAAAATGGGTTGGCGGGGTTTACGACGAGACGCGGCGAACCGCCAGCATGAATTGCCAAAGAAATTTGGGACGGAAAGGGCCGGAAAACCGGCCCCGTTCCGGTCGAGCGGAGATTAAAGTCCCATGGCGTTGATCATTTGATCCATCGTGCGCGACGGCTCGGCGCAGCCGGCTTCGCCGACGATCTTGGCGGGCACACCTGCAACCGTGACGTTGTGCGGCACCGGCTTGACCACGACCGAGCCGGCAGCGATGCGGGCGCAATGGCCGATCTCGATATTGCCGAGGATCTTCGCGCCGGCGCCGATCAAGACGCCATGGCGGATCTTGGGATGACGGTCCTCGTTCTCCTTGCCGGTGCCGCCGAGGGTGACGCCGTGCAGGATCGAGACGTCATCTTCGATGACGGCCGTCTCGCCGCAGACGAAACCGGTGGCGTGGTCGAGGAAGATGCCGCGGCCGATGCGCGCGGCTGGATTGATGTCGGTCTGGAACACCGCCGACGATCGGCTCTGAAGGTAGTATGCGAAATCCTTACGGCCCTTGAGATAGAGCCAGTGCGCGAGGCGATGGGTCTGGATGGCGTGAAACCCCTTGAAGTAGAGCAAGGGATCGATGAAGCGCGAGGTTGCGGGATCGCGGTCGTAGACGGCAACGAGATCGGCGCGGAAGGCGTTGCCGATATCAGGGTCGTCGCGCAGCGCCTCGATATAGGCCTGGCGCACGAGGTCGCCCGACAGTGCGGAGTGATCGAGCCGGTCGGCGACGCGGTGGACCACCGAATCTTCCAGGCGGCCATGATGCAGCACCGCCGAATAGATGAAGGTCGCAAGCTCCGGCTCGCGACGGACGATGTCCTCCGCTTCGCTCCGTATCCGGTCCCAGATCGGATCGAGCGATGCGAGCTTTCCTCCCGGATTGACCTGATGCACTGCCATGGGAATTTGCTCTCTCGAATGGGCTTCTTTTGCGGGCTGTATAGCACAGTCTAGGCGACAAAGTCCTGACGGGCTTGCCTGAGAGTGAACAGCACCTCGCCCCACGGGGGCACGCCAAGGCTTTGAAACACAACAGTTTCTTCTGACGCCCCGAAGTGCAAGGTCGGCTCAAAGTGGTCAGAGTTTTGCCAAATTCAAGCGGGGCGGCGTCAAACTATTGGTGAATTCTCTCTGAGCCTTTATTGCGGTCATGTCCGAGCGAGGACGGGAGCGGATTTGAGCATCACCACCGAACAATTGCGCGCGCGCGCCGCTGATACGTTTTGGCTGCGGCTGGCGGCGGTGGCCCTGCCCCTCCTGATGATCGCGCCGGCGGTCTGGAACGGCTATCCGCTGTTGCAATGGGATACCGGCGGTTATCTGGCGCGCTGGTATGAGGGCTATCTAGTGCCCAGCCGCTCCACGGTGTTCGGTCTCTATCTGCATTATGGCGAGGGTTTCGGCTTCTGGATCAATCTCGCCGTCCAGTCCCTGGCGACGCTGTGGCTGCTGCAGCTCACACTTCGTGTCCTCTCGATGATGCAGACCTTCCGCTTCGTCGCGATCAGCCTCGGCCTGATCCTGTCGACCGCGCTGCCCTGGCTTGCGAGCATGCTGCTGACCGACATCTTTGCCGGGCTCTCGGTCCTGTCGCTGTTCCTGCTGGTCGTCGGCGCCGGCAGGACATCGACGCGGGAAAAGGTCGCGCTGTTCGCCTTCACCTCCTTTGCCGCGGCGACCCACAGCGCCACGCTCGGCGTGCTGCTCGGCCTGTGCGTCGCCGGATTGATGGTGCGGCCGTTCATGGGCAAACGCCTGCCGCTTGCCGGATTAGCGCAGGCGAGCCTCTCCATCGTTGCCGGCGGCCTGATGCTGGTGTCGGCCAATTACGCACTGTCCGGCAAGCTGGCCTGGACTCCCGGCGGTTACGGCGTCGCCTTCGGCCGCATGATGCAGGACGGCATCGTCGCACAATATCTCAACGACCATTGCCTGCGCGAACGTTACAAGCTCTGCCCCTATCGCAACGAGCTCCCGGCGACCGCCGACGAGTTCCTGTGGGGCAAGAGCATGTTCAACACGCTCGGCCGGTTCGATGGGCTCAACGAGGAGATGGGCTACATCGTCGTGCATTCGCTCGCGGACTATCCGGCCTGGCAGGCCGGCGCGGCGTTGCGCGCGATGGGCCAGCAATTGCTGCATGTGGCGACCGGCGAAGGCATCAATGGCTGGATCCCGCACACCTACGGCATCATCGAGCGCTACATCCCCGCGCAGGTCGCTCCGATGCGGGCGGCGCGGCAGCAGCACTGGGACATCAACTTCGATGACGTCAACCGGCTGCATGTCCCCGTCGCGCTGGCCTCGATGCTGGCGCTGGTTCTGCTGCTCGCAGATGCGCTGGCGAAACGCCGGCTGGACGATCTGACGCTGCTGGCGGCGACGGTGACGCTGGCGCTACTCGGCAACGCGTTCATCTGCGGCGTGATCTCCGGCCCGCACGACCGCTACGGCGCGCGGATGGTGTGGGTGGCGACGTTCGTGGTGCTGATGGCCGCGGCGCGGCGGCTGGGCGAGGACGTCAAAGCGCGATGAGATTGGGATGACGAGTCATCGCGCTTGGTTTCGTCCGAGCAGCGATCGCTTTTGACTTGGCGTTCAGCAGCCTATCCGCCTCGGCAAAGAACGAGAGTCCAATGACAGCCCGTGGCGAACTCCAGGCGCTCTTGCACGTTTGCTCGTAACTCGCTGCTGACATCCCCTATTTTCTGCGCGACCTCCCTGAGGGAGTGGGGAGGGAGCGGACGTGGTGCAACGCACAGAAAATCAATCTTGAGTCGCGGCCGCTGATCGGGCTTAATTTTCCCGATCTGCGATTTCCGCCGATCGGAAAACGGGGAATTGCGATGAAGATGATAATCGGACTGCTGTTTGCATTTCTTTTGGCCGTACCCGCTAAGGCGCAGGACTCTCCATTCCGTAAGGAGCTGAAGCGCGCTGATCTCTCAGGCACAAACATGGAAGTCATCACCAGTATTTCTGAGATCAAACCGGGTGACGTCTCAACCCTCCACATTCACCACGGAGAGGAGTCATTCTACGTCTTAGAGGGCGGCACGATCGAACTTCCCGATGGGAAGCAAGTGCCGTTCCCAACCGGTATAGCTGCCGTTAACGTCCGCGAAGTGCCCCACGGAGCTTTCAAGGTCGTCGGCGACAAAACCGTGAAGCTTCTCACGGTGCATATCGTCGACAAAGGTAAGCCTCTCTACGACAAACCTCCTGCGAAATAGATCGACCCGCGGGAGACCGCATTGTGCGGGCGGTCTCCGCTCCCCTGAGAGAAGTCAGGGCGAGTGAACGTCGGCTTTTGGCCCTTTGCGAGTGGATGGCCCCTTGTGATGGGACATTTCAGGACAACCCGACCGCCTCAGACAGCATTGCCTCAGCCGCGCCGTGACAGGAAATCCAGCACGCCGATCTTGTAGACCTTGTCGCCGACCGCACGCATGTGATCGCGATTGGGAATATCGAGCACTTCCGAACCAGGGATGATCGCGCCGAGCGCGCTGGCACTTCCTGCGACGTCGTCGGCGCTGCCGACCGCGATCAGCACCGGCACCTCGATCCGCGCGGCCTCGTCCCTGGTCATGAGCTCGCGCGTGCCGCGCAGGCAGGCGGCGAGCGCACGGCGATCGGAGCGGGTCTGATCGGCAAAAGCGCGAAACGTGCGGCCGACGGGATCGGTGACGTCGTCGAGCGAGGGTGCTTCCAGCGCCTTGGCGACGTTCTCGCCGGGTCCGGTGCCCTCGATCAGGCCGCCGATGCCGATGCCGCCGAGGATCGCCGAGCGCAGGCGCTGCGGCTCGTTGAGGGAGAGCCACGCCGTCATCCGCCCGCCCATCGAATAGCCCATGATGTCGGCCTGCGGAATGGCGAGGTGGTCCATCAGCGCGAGCACGTCGCCGGCCATCGCGGGAATCGAGTACTGCCCGGGCTCGTAGAGCTTTGCGCTTTCGCCGTGGCCGCGATTGTCGAGCGCAATCACGCGGCGGCCGTTCTTGCGCAGCTCCGAAACCCAGGTCGGATAGACCCAGTTCACGTTCTTGCTGGAGGCAAAACCGTGCACCAGGATGATCGGATCGCCCTCGCCTTCATCGAGATAGGCAATTTCAACGGCGCCGTTGTGGAAGCTCGGCATCAATCAGTTCCGGAGGTTTCGAGGGGGAAAGCTCGATCTTAGAGCATGATCCGGAAAAGTGTGCAGCGGTTTTTCCTCGCGGCAAACGCGGACCGCGCTTGCGCAGAGATCATGCTCAAACAATAGCCCGGAGTGCGCCGACGATTTACCCCAATTTCGTCGCGCTTTAGGCCTCGAGAGCCGCACGTTCCAGCGCGGCTTCGGCTGCGATCTGCGCACGGCGGAGCCGCCGCGCGCGCCGACGATCGCACCAGGCCTGGGTCAGGCGCTCGGTGGTCGCCTTGATGGAGGAGAGAAGACCGAACAGCGTCAGTGCCGCACCGAGCAGCCAGAGCGTCAGATCGAACGCGCCGCCGATCAGCAGCAGCGCGCCGCGGCCGAGCAGCTTCAGAATCGCGCGGGTCTTGCCGCCCTGCGCTTCCGCAAGCCGCGCCGCGCGCGCGACGTCCTTCGGTCCTTCGGCGATCCGCAGCGTGTCCATCGCGCCGCGCGTGCCGGTCTTTTCGGCGACGCGCGTGACATCCTTGCCGAGCCGGACCAACGCGCCGGCCTTCTCGGCCCGGAACGCGGCTTTGATCGCGCTCACGGTCTGACCCGGCCGCAGCACCGAGCCTGATGCCACCGCGTTCCGGAGCGCCGGCGTGTCGACGACCTCGCGCGCAGACCGGCCGGCCCATGCGGCGAGCCCCTCGCCGAGCCGTCCGACCTTCCGCGCATCCTTCACCAGCGTCAGTCCGGCGCGCACCGGCGCGGCACCGCCGACGGACACGTAGGTTGCCGCCGTCACCGCAAGGCCGGCCGCCGCAAGGGAGAGCACGAGGCGGTCGGTGTCCTCGCCCATGGCCAGATGCTTGCCCTCGCGCACCACGTCCCTGACGTCGCCGATCACGAACAGATCGCCGGCCACCGTTCCCGACAGGCTCGCGACATCGTCCGCGTTGCCGGTGACGAGACCGGTGGCGAAGCGCTTGGCGAAATGCGCGGTGGAATTCGCCGATTTCACGGCGTCCTCGACGCGGCTCAGGAGGTCGTCGGGGAGCGCGATGTTGCGGTCACGCGCCAGCGCGACGAAACTGTCGGCGAGATCGGCATCGCCTGATGCAAGCGCGGCCTCGATATTGTCCTGGACCAGGTGGTCGTTCTGCCTCAGCAGTGCACCGAGCTTCAGCTCCGAGAGCGCGGCCGGATCATCCTGGGCAGAGAGGATCGCGCCTGCCTCACGGGCGTGCGGCGCGACCTGCGCGAGCATGAAGCTGCAAGCCGCGATACCGGTCAACGCTGTGCTGATTCGCAGCCACTTCATGCGGAAAGCCTGGACACTCTCGGATCGCTCGTGCCTGATGACTCGTCTTTCGTCACAAATTGCACGCGTCCCCAGACATAGTGTGCCAAAATTGCGACACAACGTCCCCGACGAAAGAAGGGCTTCTCTCTGGCCTCAAGATTGTGTCGAATTTGCATGAGCAAACGAGCATGGGGCAATTGCAAGCTTTCGGTTCCGCTGGACTAGCAATCATCTGCACCCGCCAGTATGGTCCGCGGCGCCTTAAAGATGCCGCGTCAGTCGTTGATTGTGTCTGCCGCCATTGCCACTCCAGGATGAGTTACGATGTCCGACCATGTCGTCCCGCACTTCCATAACGATGCCGGTGTCCCCGTCATCGAGATCGGCTCGCAAGAGTTCATGTGCGTCGGCGCCAATCCTCCGTTCGATCATCCACACGTGTTCCTCGACCTCGGCAACGACAACGAGATCATCTGCCCCTACTGCTCGACGCTGTACCGCTTCGCGGCCGACCTGAAGCCGGGCGAAGCCCGCCCGCCGGAATGCGTCCTGAAGGACAAGGTGGCCTGACCGCCTCCGTCGGTCTGGGGTGGCGCTCTCCCGAACGATTGTCATCGCCGGCGCCGGCATGGGTGGCCTGACGGCCGCGCTTGCGCTCGCCGCCCGCGGCTTCCGCATCGTCGTGCTGGAAAAGGCCGAGCGCCTCGAGGAAGTCGGCGCCGGCCTGCAGCTCTCTCCCAATGCCAGCCGCGTGCTGGTCGAGCTCGGCCTCACCGACCGCCTCAAGTTGCGCGCGGTGATCCCCGAGGCGGTCTCGATCATGAGCGCGCGCGCCGGCGGCGAGCTGCTGCGCATGCCGCTCGGTGAAGCAGCCTCCGCGCGGGCCGGCGCCCCCTACTGGGTGGTGCACCGTGCCGACCTGCAATCGGCACTCGCCGGCGCTGTTGCCGATCATCCCGATATCGACCTGAAGCTGGGTGCGGTCTTCGAGGACGTCGCGCCCCACGCCAAGGGACTGACCGTCGTCCACCGCAGCGGCACGATCCGCCGCAGCGATCTTGCCAGCGCCCTGATCGGCGCCGACGGCATCTGGTCGACGGTACGCCAGCATCTGTTTCCCGAGGTGCAGCCGCGCTTCTCCGGGTTGATCGCCTGGCGCGGCACGCTCGAGGCCACGCAGCTGCCCAAGGAGTATACCGCACGCCGGGTGCAGCTCTGGATGGGGGCGAACGCTCATCTGGTCGCCTATCCGATCGCAGGCGGACGCCAGATCAACGTGGTGGCGGTGCTGCCCGGCACCTGGAACCGGCCGGGCTGGAGCACGCCCGGCGATCCGCGCGAGGTGATGGACGCGTTCGCCGCGCCACGCTGGCCGCCGGCGGCGCGGATGATGCTCGCCCCGGTCGACAGCTGGCGGAAATGGGCGCTGTTCGGCGTGCCCGATGGTTGCCCCTGGAGCAAAGGTCCGGTGGCGCTGCTCGGCGATGCCGTGCATGCGATGCTGCCTTTTGCAGCCCAAGGCGCCGGCATGGCGATCGAGGATGCCGCCGTGCTGGCGCGGCTTTTGAGCCTCGAGGCCGCCGAGAGCACCGCGGGCATCACCGCCGCGCTCAAGCAATATGGAGCTGCGCGCCGGGCCCGCGTGCGGCGGGTGCAGCGGACCGCACGACAGCAGGGCCGGATCTATCACTTCAGTGGGCCGCTCGCGTTCGCACGCGATCTGGCGATCCGCGCGCTCGGCCCGGAGCGCATGTTGGCGCGGCAGGATTGGATCTACAACTGGCGGCCTTGATGCGAAGCGCCGCCGGCACAATGGCTCAGCGGGCCGCTTTCCCGGATCTCGATGCCGGCTTGGCGGTGGCCGCGGGCGATGCCGCAGGTGTCGCCTCAGGCGGCGTCTCCCGGCACTTGTTGCGGCGCCAGGCGTCCTCGGCCAATTGCGCCTGCCCGCGCACCGCGACGTAGTCGTTGCGATAAGCGAGCTCGGACACGACGGCCCCGCCGGCCCCGGTCTGCGCCTTGTCCATCAGTCTCTGCAAATCGGCGGTGCGATTGGCGAGATTCTTGCGCTCGGTCTCGAGCTGCTTGCAATCGTACAATTCGTATTTGGCGGGATCGGCAAAGGCTGGTGCGATCGTCTCGCTCATGCCGGCGCAGCCGGACAGCGCGACGCCAGCTGCGAGCAGCGCGATGAGCGCGCAAAAACCGCGCAGCGAAGAGCAAGACGAAACAGCCATGCCGGATGAATAGCCCCCGTGGATTGAGAATGCCTAAAGCAGCAACAGATGTCCGGATTGAGGCTTTGCCTTGTGCGCCCGGCTCGCTTAAGGAAGAACCGTCCCCTCGGCTATGCACCGCGCCAATTCCAGACGGCCGGGAAGGACTTAAATATTTGATCTCGTTGGATCAAGCGGGCATGGCGGAATTGGTAGACGCAAGGGACTTAAAATCCCTCGGTGCGCAAGCGCTGTGCCGGTTCGACCCCGGCTGCCCGCACCACGAGAGCTGACGGTGCCACCTCGGCAAGAAATACAGCGCTGTCAGATCGGGACAGAGGACCAGCTCGAAGGCCCTGACGATGCCGAGTAACCCGGCCTGAGGCACGAGCGAAAACCATCATCCTTGCACGCTCCCTCACCGGTTTTTGACCGCCCCTGCCCCGCCTGCCAGCCATCCCGAAACATGGGTTGTGCGACGCAGCATCAGCGCTAGATAAGTCGCTCGATTGCAGGGGTGAGTTTCTTGTCTGACGTCAATGCCGACGATTGGGTGTCCTCCGGACACCGCCCGATGGGTTTTCCAGAATTCGTCATCGTGATCGCGTCCATCATGGCGCTCAATCCGCTCGCGATGGACATGATGCTGCCGGCGCTGCCCAATATCGGCACCGCCTTCAAGATTCCCGTCGCGAACCATCTCCAGCTGGTGCTGTCGACTTTCCTGATCGGCTTCGGCGCCGGCCAGTTCGTCATGGGTCCCCTGTCGGACCGTTTCGGACGCCGGCCGGTGCTGCTCGGCGGCATGGCGGTCTATGCGGTGGCGAGCGTGCTGGCGGTCGCGGCGCCCTCGTTCGAGACGCTACTGCTGGCGCGTGCGCTGCAGGGGCTCGGCACCTCGGCGACGCGCGTGATCGCGACCTCGATCGTGCGCGACTGCTATGTCGGCCGCCGCATGGCGAGCGTGATGTCGCTCGCGATGATGGTGTTCATCGCGGTGCCCGTGGTCGCCCCCTCGTTCGGACAGGCGGTGCTGCTGGTGACGGCGTGGCGCGGCATCTTCGTGGTGCTGATGCTCTATGGCCTGCTCGCGCTCGCATGGTGCGTGCTGCGGCTGCCTGAAACCCTTCCCGAGTCCGAGCGCAGGTCGCTGGCGCCCGCCGACGTGCTCGCAGCCTTCCGCCAGACCGTGACCCATCGCCAGACGATCGGCTATGCGACGGCGGCCGGAACCGTGATCGGCGCACTGTTCGCTTACGTCTTCTGCGCCCAGCAGGTCTTCACCGGCATCTATCATCTCGGCCACTACTTCCCGCTCGCTTTCGCGGCGATCGCCGCCGGCACTGCCATCGCCGGCTTTCTCAATGCGAGGCTGGTCGGGCGGCTCGGCATGCGCGTGATCTCGCACGGGGCGCTGACGCTCTACGCCGTGGTGGCCGGCGTGATGCTGCTGACGGAAAGCCTCGGCGTGCTGCCGCTCGCCTTGTTCATGGCGCTCTCCGCTTTGATGATGTTCTCGTTCGGCATGATGGTCGCCAACTTCACCGCGCTCGCGATGGAGCCGCAGGGACACATCGCCGGCACCGCCTCCTCGCTTTACGGCTCGATCACGACGCTGATCGGAATCGTGGTCGGCATGGCGATCGGGCAGAGCTTCGACGGCACGCTGCTGCCCTTCTCGGTCGGCTTCTTCCTGTCGACCCTCGCTGCGCTCGCGATCGTGCTGGTGGT
Organism: Bradyrhizobium vignae; assembly: GCF_900324035.1. NCBI lineage: Bacteria > Pseudomonadati > Pseudomonadota > Alphaproteobacteria > Hyphomicrobiales > Nitrobacteraceae > Bradyrhizobium > Bradyrhizobium vignae. The sequence continues at coordinate 3,274,762 of NZ_LS398110.1, read as the reverse complement.
CGAGAAGGGCCGGTTGTTCAGGCCGCATCATCGTCCGGTCGGCTGAGGAACCACGCGGCGGCCTCGATGTTGTCCTGCAGCAATTCCAGAGGATGCTGCAATGGAACTGGAACACCGCGAAGAGCGCGACGAAGTAGAACGGCAGAAGACGGAACGTTCCGAACCGCGCGCTGAGCGGGCCGCGTTCACCACGCCGCTTGCGAGCGAGGGGCTCGAGCAGGTGCGCGACAGCCACTGCTGAGCACGCCGCCTATTCGGTGCCCCGCCGGCTGGCGCTGAAATCATCCGCAGCGCTGGCCGGCACCGGGCTTCCCTGCGGCAGCGCCATCAGCACGATCACGTCCCGAGACAAACCAGGCTGGCCCCACAGGGAAGCGCGCACGGTGAACTCGCGCCTGACGAAATGCCCACCGCGGGCGGACACCCATTCCATCCAGCGGCTGCAATATTCCTGCCCGCGGAAACAGAGTGCGGCCCAGCCGCGGTCCAGCGTCGTCTGGTGCGGCAGACCCCAAGTGTATTGGTACTCGAACGGCCGTGCGTAATGCGGATGGTCGGGACTGTAGAACGCCGTCGCGAAGGCAAGCGCGTCGTCGCCGCTGACCGCACTCAGCGGCTCAGCGGTCTGCTCGCGCCACTCGCGCGTCAACTCGCCGGCCGCCTGCGCGTAAAAGTTCCGGCCCTCTTCATAGCCGTGCTTGTTGCGATAGATGGCATGGATCGGCGCCGCGATCAGGACGGCGGCAAGCGCAGCGCCGGCAACGATCACCGTGAGGTTCACGGTGTGGAAACGCTCGATCGGATAGCTCGTGCCGCAGACCACGAGAACGGCGAACAGGAACAGCCCCTGCAAGGCCCACAGCGACGGCAGATCGGTGCCCCACACAAGCGACGTCAGCACCGGCAGCACGATCGTACCGATCGTGACGTAGAACAGTAACCGCAGGCCCGGGCTCATGGCCGCGAAGTCGGCTGTAAACTGCTTCAAGCGCGTTCCCGCGATCAGCACCCAGAGCAAGGCCGATAGGCTCATCGCGGCGGCCAACCCCAGCACAAAGTTGCTCGCCTCGCCGAGTGAGCTCGAGACGTTGCCGTTGGCATGCGCCAGTGCGTAGGTGAAGGTCGACGCGCCCGTGGTCGCGAGCCAGTAGAGGTGGGGCGACAGCGCCGCGAGCCCGACGACGACCGAGATCCATGGCGAAGCGGAGCTGAAATAGGCGCGGCGCGCCGGGTGCGCCAGCGCGGCAAACGCGAAGCTCACGACGAGAAAGATCGAATAATATTTGCCGACCATCGCCAGCGCGGTCGTGCATCCCGCCGCGATCGCCCACGGCCAGGCGCGCGTCTCGAACGCGCGCAGAAAGCACCAGGTCGCCAGCGGCCAGGTCGCCAGCAGCACCGAATTGGCATTGAAGCGCTGGGCATGAAATTGGTAGGCCGGCGTCAGCATCAGGAGCAGGAGCACCAGGATGCGCTTGTGTCCGGTCACGAACTGCCGCGAGATCAGATCGACGAAGAACAGCGCGAGCCCGGCATTGGCCATCGCCATCAATTGCAACGACCAGTCGCTGAGCGGAAACACCGAGGTCCACGCCGCCGTCACCCACCCCATCAACGGCGGATGCTTGTGATAGCCGAAAGCGAAATTGCGGCCCAGCGTCCAGGCTTCGAGCGTATCGGGATGAAGGCCGCCGCCGGCATAGGCGATAGCGAGATAGAGGGTCCAGACCACGATAAAGCAGGCGATGAGAAGCGGTACGGCCCAGCCAGCCTCGACGGCGTCGAGCCAGCGCAGGAAGGGCCGGCGCCAGGGCGCCGGCGCGCGATCGGACCGTTCGGCCATCGCCTGGAATGCAAAATCGATCGGCACGGGAAGCAAATCTGAAAAAATGATACGCGAAGACGCAGCATCTATTTCAGCTTGGAAACAAATAGCAACGATTAGCAATTGAAAAAGTTAAAGGGCGCCGCCTTTCAACCAGCGCAAGGCCATCAAACGGCAACGGCGCCGCTGATGACAGCGGCGCCGTGCGAGGGTCCGGCCGAAGGCCGCGAGAGGGGTTCTCGCCCTATTCCGACTTGTCGATGTTCCAGAACAGCGGCGTCGCCGGACCGTCGAGCACGCCGGTCAGCGATTTGCGCCAGCCGCTCGGCAGCAGGTACTGCCCGAGCGGGATATAGATCACCTGCTCATAGGCTTCCTTCTGGATGTCGGCCGCGATCTTCTTCTGCTCGTCGAGCGAGGCTGCGCGGACGAACGCATCCTTGAGCTGCTCGATCTTGGCATCCTCCGCCCAGCCGAACCAGCCGCCCTTCTTGCCCTGGCCGCCGATCGAGAGATTGGCGATCGGGTTGGAGACGTCGGCCGCGACCCAGTTGGTGAAGAACATGTTCCAGCCCCCCTCCTTCGGCGGCTTCTGGCTGGCGCGACGGCTCACCACGGTCTGCCAATCGGTCGCCTGCAGGTCGACCTTGAAGCCGGCCTCGCGCAGCAGCTGGGCCGCAACGATCGGCTGCGCCTTCAGCGTCGTGACGTCGCCAGGTGCCATGATCACGACCGGCGTGCCGTCATAGCCGGATTCGGCGAGCGCCTTCTTCGCTTCGGCCATGCCGTTGCCCTTCACGAGGGTCTCGGCACCGACCTCGGTTGCGAGCGGCGTGTCGCACACGAAGAAGGCACCACAGATCTTCTGATATTTCGGGTTTCCGACCAGCGCGTCGAGAACGTCCTTCTGGTTCATCGCCAGCAAGGCAGCGCGGCGCACCTTCACGTTGTCGAACGGCGGATAGAGGAAGTTCATGCGGCCGAGGGTCTGGAAACCGAACTTATTGGAGACCTCGATCGTGAGCTCCTTGTTCGCTTCCAGCACCGGCAGCATGTCGTATGGCAGATTTTCCATGAAATCGATGTCGCCCGACTGCAGCGCGTTCACCGCGGTCTGCGAGTCCGGCATGGTGATCCACTCGACGCGGTCCACCTTCACCACCTTGCCGCCGGAGGTCCAGCTCGCCGGCTCCTTGCGCGGCACGTAGTCGGTGTTCTTGACATAGACCGCCTTCACGCCGGGCTGGAATTCGCCCTGCACGAACTTGAAGGGACCCGAGCCGATCTGCTCGGGGATCTGCTTGTCCGGCGGCGTCTCGGCGAGACGCTTCGGCATCATGAAGGCGACGCGCGAGGACGGCTTGCCGATGGAGTCGAGGACGAGGCCGTAGGGTTCCTTCAGCTTCAGCGTGATGGTCTTGGCGTCGGTCGCCTCGAGGCTCGCGGTGAAGTCCATGAGCTTCTGGCCCATGCCGTCGACCGCAGCCCAGCGCTTCAGCGAGGCGACGCAGTCCTCCGCCGTCACCGGCGCACCGTCATGCCACTTCAGGCCATCGCGCAGGGTGAAGGTGTAGGTGAGCTTGTCATCGGAGATCTTCCAGTCCGCCATCTGCGGCTGGATCTTGAAATTCGAATCCGGGGCGACCAGCGTGTCGTAGACCATGTAGCCATGGTCACGCGTGATGTAGGCCGTGGTGAAGATCGGGTCGATGATGCGCAGATCCGAATGCATCACCGCCGTGAGGGTCTTGCCGGCCGCCAACACTGGCGAAGCCAGCGCAGTCGAAAGCGCGACGACCGTCAGCGCAAGTTTGGAGGCGAATGCGCGAGCCCCCCGGCGCGTGAAGTGGAACATAGAGGGTTCTCCTGACGTGAAACTGTTCAAAGGCAGGTTATTGGTTGAGCATGCGGTTCGTTCGTTGGGCGAACTAACCTCATGCAATGCCTTTATCTTTTCGAGACTTGCAGACAGTGTTGAGCGCGTCAATCCGGTTTCGTCGCAAGCCCTCGCGGCGCGCGCACGGGCTCCACAAAGATCAGTTTGGCTCTACAACGCTCTCCGCTGTCCTGCCCCGCGCCGATGCAATGCGCGTTCCATCTTCGCAGCTTGAGAGACATTGAGATGAATCCAGCCAATCTTCCCTTCGATTCCGAGGCCATGCTCGAGGGCCTGCGCACCTGGGTGGAATGCGAGAGCCCGACCTGGGACGCGAACGCAGTGAACCGCATGCTCGATATCGCAGCGCGGGACATGGCGATCATGGGTGCTACGATCGAGCGCATCGCCGGCCGCCAGGGCTTTGGCGGCGTCATCCGCGCGCGCTTTCCCCATCCGAAGCAGGGCGAGCCGGGAATCCTGATCGCCGGACACATGGATACCGTTCATCCGGTCGGCACCATCGAGAAGCTGAAATGGCGGCGCGAGGGCGACAAATGCTACGGCCCCGGCATCTACGACATGAAGGGCGGCAACTATCTCTCGCTGGAAGCGATCCGCCAGCTGGCGCGCGCCTCGTTCACGACGCCGCTGCCGATCACCGTGCTGTTCACGCCGGATGAGGAAGTCGGCACGCCCTCCACGCGCGACATCATCGAGGCCGAAGCCGCACGCAACAAATACGTGCTGGTGCCGGAGCCCGGCCGCGCCGACAACGGCGTCACCACCGGACGTTACGCCATCGCACGCTTCAATCTCGAAGCGACGGGACGGCCGAGCCACGCCGGCGCAACCTTGTCGGCAGGACGCTCGGCAATTCGCGAGATGGCGCGGCAAATTCTTGCGATCGATGCGATGACGACGGAGGACTGCACCTTCTCGGTCGGCGTCGTGCATGGCGGACAATGGGTCAATTGCGTTGCCACGACAGCCACCGGCGAAGCGCTGTCGATGGCCAAGCGCCAGGCCGATCTCGACCGCGGCGTCGAGCGGATGCTGGCGCTGTCCGGCACCACCAACGACGTCACCTTCAAGGTGACGCGCGGCGTGACGCGGCCGGTGTGGGAGCCGGATGCCGGCACCATGGCGCTGTACGAAAAGGCGCGCGGCATCGCCAAATCCCTCGGCGCGGAATTACCGCATGCGAGCTCCGGCGGCGGTTCCGACGGCAACTTCACCGGCGCAATGGGCATCCCGACACTCGACGGCCTCGGCGTGCGCGGCGGCAATGGCCACACGCTCGAGGAGTTCATCGAGGTCGACAGCCTGGTCGAGCGCGGCCGCCTGATGGCGGGACTGCTGGCAACGCTGGAGTAAATTGAATCAACTTCGCACTGCACAATGCATTGGCAATCGCGGTCGAAATTTAGCCTTGTCCAAAAATGAGGCGTATCGTACTGCTCGGCTTGTCCACGCGACGATGCGGGAGAGATCGCAACGAAGGCATGCTGCTTTCGTTACGGCGCCGACGGAGCAACCGCCCCGGAAACTCTCAGGCAAAAGGACTGTATCGACAGGACGATCTGGAGAGAGACGGCACGATTTGATCATCGTGACGTCCACCGAAGGGGATAGTCCGAGGCTGACCTTCCGAGGTCCGCGCCGGATCAAGCTCTCAGGTAACCGTGACAGATGGGGCGCCGCCAACGGCTTTCGAGCCGGCGGTCAGCCATCTCTAACTCACGGGAGCCCCGACTTCATCATGACTCATATCGCCATCATCGGCGCCGGCATCACCGGCGTAACGACCGCCTATGCCCTGCTGGAACGCGGTTACAAGGTGACGGTGCTCGACAAGCACCGCTATGCCGCAATGGAAACCTCGTTTGCGAACGGCGGACAGCTCTCCGCCAGCAATGCCGAGGTGTGGAACTCTACCGCGACGATCCTGAAGGGCCTGCGCTGGATGTTCCGGCGCGATGCGCCGCTGCTGATGAACCCGTGGCCGAACTGGCACAAATATTCGTGGATGAGCGAGTTCGTCGCCAATATCGGCAACTACCGCGCCAATACCATCGAGACCACGCGGCTGGCGATCGAAGCCCGCAAGCATCTGTTCGAGATCGCGGCGCGCGAAGGCGTCGACTTCGATCTCGAGCGCCGCGGCATCCTCCACATCTATCGTGACAAGGCCGGCTTTGAATCCGGTCTGCGCGTCAATGCGCTACTGCAGGAAGGTGGCCTCGACCGCCGCCCGGTGACGCCGGAGGAAATCCGCGCGATCGAGCCGACACTGCGGAAGGACTATTATGGCGGCTTCTTCACGCCGTCGGATGCGACCGGCGATATCCACAAGTTCACCCGCGGGCTGGCGGAAGCCTGCAAGCGGCGTGGTGCGACCTTCATTCATGAGGCCAACATCGATTCGATCGCACGGGCCGGCAGCGGCTTTGTCATCGGCTGGGCCGATCTCGCGACGAGCGATGCTGACGCGCCTCAACGCGGCATGCTGAAGGCGGACGGCGTCGTGGTCTGCGCGGGCGTTGCGAGCCGTCATTTCGCCGCCCTGCTCGACGAGCGCGTCAACGTCTATCCGGTGAAAGGCTACTCGATCACCGTGCAGCTCGACACCGCCGAGAGCCGCAACGCCACCCCGACCGTGAGCCTGCTCGACGAGGCCGCCAAGATCGTCACCAGCCGGCTCGGGGCCGATCGCTTTCGCGTCGCCGGCACCGCCGAGTTCAACGATTTCAATCGCGACATCCGCGCCGACCGCGTGCAGCCGCTGATCGACTGGGTGCGCAGCAACTTCCCCGCCGTCGAAACGTCGCGCGTCGTGCCCTGGGCCGGGCTGCGCCCGATGATGCCGAACATGATGCCGGTGGTGCGCGCGGGACGGATACCGGGCGTGTTCTTCAACACCGGCCATGGCCATCTCGGCTGGACTTTGTCGGCGGCGACGGCGCAGATAATTGCCCAGACCATCGACGGCTGGCGCGGGCTCAATGCGCCGCCGACCGTGCCTTCACTTAGGGGTGAGCATGAACTGCGACATGCATCCTGAGTGGCCGATGCCGGGGACATGCCGGCCTCTTGCTACAGCGCAGCCCTTGGCACACAATTTGCCCCAAGAGGATGGCGTCTCCGGGCAGCCTTTTCAGTCCAAGTGATAGGCATGATAGACACGACAGAATTCCCGGGCGCCTCGAGGCGCCACAAGTTCCGCAGCCGGAGATAGGTGCATGCTGGGTTATCTTATTCGCCGCGTTCTGGCCGCGGTGCCCGTGATGGGCGTCGTCGCTCTGTTCGTGTTCCTGCTGCTGCGGCTGACGCCCGGCGATCCCGCCGCGATCCTCGCCGGCGACAACGCGACGCCGGAACGGCTCGAGCGCATCCGCGCCTCGCTCGGCCTCAACGAGCCGCTGATCGTGCAGTTCATCACCTGGGTGAACAAGCTGCTGCACGGCGACCTCGGAACCTCGCTGATCTCCAACCTGCCGGTGATGAAGATGATCGGCCAGCGCGTCGAGCCGTCGATCTCGATCGCGCTGTCGACCATCGTCCTCGCCGTGATCGTCGCAGTCCCGCTGGGCGTGATCGCGGCGTGGAAGCACGGCACCTGGATCGACCGTTTCGTGATGGGCCTGTCGGTCCTGGGCTTCTCGGTCCCGGTGTTCGTGGTCGGATATGTCCTGATCGAGATCTTCGCGATCGATTTGCGCTGGGTGCCGGTGCAGGGCTTCCGCAGCATCTCGAACGGCTTCGGGCCGTTCTTCGAGCGTATCATCCTGCCGACCTGCGCATTGTCCTTCATCTACATCGCGTTGATCGCGCGCATGACGCGCGCGGCGATGCTCGACGTGCTCGGCGAGGATTACGTGCGAACGGCGCGTGCGAAAGGCATCAACGAGGTTGCCGTGATGATGCGGCATGCGCTGCGCAACGCCGCCGTGCCGGTGATCACCGTGATCGGCACCGGCTTTGCGCTGCTGATCTCCGGTGTCGTCGTCACCGAGAGCGTGTTCAACATCCCCGGCATCGGCCGCCTCACCGTCGATGCGGTGCTGGCGCGCGACTATCCGGTGATCCAGGCGATGATCCTGCTGACGTCGCTGATCTATGTCGTCGTCAATCTCCTCATCGACGTCGCCTACACCCTGCTCGATCCCCGGATCCGGTACTGAGGCAAGGATAAGAACACACATGTCGGTCGATACCCTTCCCCAGTCGTCCATTCCGATCACGTCGCCACTGCGGCCGCGCTTCGGATTCCTCACCTCGACGCCGATCATCGCCACGGCGACGGTCCTGCTCGCCCTGATCGTGGTGGTCTCGATCGTCGCGCCGCTGATCGCGCCGCATGATCCGATCCAGCTCGCGCCGTCGCAGCGATTGAAGCCGTCCTCGGCGCAATTCCTGCTCGGCACCGACGCTTACGGACGCGACCTGTTGTCGCGCGTGATCTATGGCGGCCGCATCTCGCTTCTGATCGGCATCGGTTCGGCGATCCTGTCGATCGCCATCGGGCTCGCGATCGGCCTCGTCTCCGGCTTCTTCAAGCTGATCGATTCCGTCCTGATGCGCGTGATGGATGGCCTGATGGCGATGCCGAGCATCCTGCTCGCGATCGCCGTGGTCTCGCTCTCCGGCGCCAGCCTCTGGACCGTGCTGATCGCGATCACCATTCCCGAGATCCCGCGCGTGGCGCGCCTGGTCCGCTCCGTCGTGCTGTCGGCGCGCGAGGAGCCTTACGTCGAGGCCGCGATCTCGGTCGGCTCGAGCCTGCCGAAGATCATGTGGCGGCATCTGATGCCGAACACGATCGCGCCGCTGATCGTCCAGGGCACCTATGTCTGTGCAAGCGCGATCCTCACCGAGGCTATCCTCTCCTTCCTCGGCGCCGGCATCTCGCCGGAGACGCCGACCTGGGGCAACATCATGGCCGAGGGTCGCCAGTACTTCCAGATCAAGCCGTCGCTGATCTTCTGGCCGGGCCTCTTGCTCTCGATCGCCATCCTCAGCATCAACCTGATCGGCGACGCCGCGCGTGACGCCCTCGATCCCCGCATGAAGCAGCGGGAGGGCAAGTGATTTGTTTCCCCGGCCCATCCCCTTGTTCCGTCATTGCGAGCGAAGCGAAGCAATCCAGTCTGCCTCCGCGGAAACATTCTGGATTTGCTTCGTCGCCAGCGCAGAATTGCTCTGCAATCTTGTCGCGGGCTCCTCGCAATGACGACGGAGTGACCTGATGACCAAACTCGTTCTCGACATCAACAACCTCGTCGTCTCCGTCGGCAAGAAGCCGAAGGGCGCCAACATCATCGACGGCATCTCGATCCAGGTGCGCGAGCGCGAGACGCTGTGTCTCGTCGGCGAAAGCGGCTCGGGCAAGTCGGTGACCTCGCTCACCACGATGGGCCTGCTGCCGAAGGGGACGCTGGTTCCCACCGGCGGCAGCATCAAGCTGGTCGGCGAAGAGCTGCTCACCGCGACCGACCGCCGCCTGCGCCAGCTCCGCGCCACACAGATGGCCATGATCTTCCAGGAGCCGATGACAGCGCTCAATCCGGTGGTGCCGGTCGGCCGCCAGATCGACGAGGTGCTGCGCGCCCATACCGATCTCGATGCCAAAGCGCGCAAGAAGCGCATCCTCGACATGATGGAGCAGGTCCGCCTGCCCCAGGTCGAGCGCATCTTCGCCTCCTATCCGCACCGCCTCTCCGGCGGCCAGCGCCAGCGCATCATGATCGCGATGGCGCTGGTGCTGGAGCCGAAGCTCCTCATTGCCGACGAGCCGACCACCGCGCTCGACGTCACCACGCAGAAGCAGATCCTGACCCTGATCCGCGACCTCCAGCGCGATCACGGCACCGCCGTGCTGTTCATCACCCACGACATGGGCGTGGTCGCCGAGATCGCCGACCGCGTCGCGGTGATGCGGCAAGGCCGCCTCGTGGAGACCGGCCCGCTCGAGACCGTGCTGCGCAACCCGACCATGGAGTATACCCGCAACCTGCTGGCTTCAGTGCCGAGCCTGGTGCCGCGACAACCGCGCGAGGAGACCCGCGAGCCGATCGTGCTGGAAGCCAACGAGCTCAGCAAGATCTACAAGGAGCGCGCCTTCTTCGGCAAAGGCCGCGAGGTCGTCGCCGCCGACAAGGTCACGTTGACCTTGCGCAAGGGCCGCACCCTCGGCATCGTCGGCGAAAGCGGCTCGGGCAAGTCGACGGTCGCGCGCTGCATCGTCCGCCTGATCGATCCGACCTCGGGCGGCGTGCGCCTTGCCGGCCGCGAGATCGCCGACATCTCGCGCCGCCTGCTGCAGCCGCACCGGCAGAAGATCCAGATCGTGTTCCAGGATCCCTACCGCTCGCTCAATCCTCGCGTCACCGTCGGAGAGAGCATCGCGGAAGGCCCGATCAATTACGGCGTGGCGCACCCTGACGCGATGAAGCGGGCGCGAGAGCTGCTCGAGCTCGTCGGCCTGCCGGCCGATGCGGTGTCGCGTTACCCGCACCAGTTCTCCGGCGGCCAGCGCCAGCGCATTGCGATCGCCCGGGCGCTCGCGCTCGATCCGGATGTGCTGGTCGCGGACGAAGCGGTCTCCGCGCTCGACGTCTCGGTACAGGCGCAGGTGCTGGAACTGCTCGACGAGATCCAGAAGCGGCTCGGCATCGCCATCCTGTTCATCACCCACGATCTGCGCGTCGCCGCGCAGATCTGCGACGAGGTGGTGGTGATGCAGCACGGCCGCGTCGTCGAGCAGGGACCGGCCGCCGAAGTGCTGACGCATCCGAAGGAGGCCTACACCAAAGCCCTGCTGGATGCGGCACCGGGGCGTAACTGGGACTTCGCCAATTTCCGGCCGGTGGCGGAAGGCGTGGGGGCTACGGCGTAGCTCTCTCCCCTCGTCATTGCGCGCGTAGCGAAGCAATCCAGAATCCCTCCTTGGAAAGACTCTGGATTGCTTCGCTACGCTCGCAATGACGGTGTGCGCGGCACACATTCCCAAAACAGCTTGACCCTATGCGCGGCGCGATTGCTTCCCGCCTTGCCCTCGGCTGCGGGCCAAGGCTAACGTCGCGCACTTTCCAATGCTGGACTTGAATTGATGACACGCATCGCCGTCGGCGGCTTCCTGCACGAGACCAACACCTTCGCTCCGACCAAGGCGACCTTCGCGGATTTCCAGCATGGCGGCGGCTGGCCGGCGATGACTGAAGGTGCCGACGTCTTGAAGGTGATGCGCCGCATCAATGTCGGCCTTGCCGGCTTCGTCGACAGCGCCGAGGCGAACGGCTGGGAACTCATCCCGACCATCGCCTGCGGGGCGAGCCCCTCGGCCCATGTCACCAAGGACGCCTTCGAGCGCATCGTGAAGGTGATGGTCGACGGCATCGCAGCCGCGGGCCCGATCGACGCGGTCTATCTCGACCTGCATGGTGCGATGGTCACGGAGCATCTCGACGACGGTGAAGGCGAGATCCTGGCGCGTGTGCGCCGGGTCATCGGCAAGGATGTTCCGCTGGTCACCAGCCTCGATCTCCATGCCAACGTCACGCCCGAGATGATCGCGCATGCCGATGCGCTGATCGCCTACCGCACCTATCCCCACGTCGACATGGCCGAGACCGGCCGTGCCTGCGCAAAGCATCTGACGCTGCTGCTGGGGACGAAGCAACGCTACGCAAAGGCTTTCCGGCAGTTGCCCTTCCTGATCCCGATCAGCTGGCAATGCACCAACGACCAGCCCACCAAAGGCATTTACGAACAACTCGCGGCATTAGAGGGCGACGCCGTTCCGACGCTCTCCTTCGCCCCCGGCTTCCCTGCCGCCGATTTCCACCATTGCGGTCCAAGCGTATTCGCCTATGGCAAGACGCAAGCCGATGCCGACCGCGCAGCGGATGCGATGGTGAAGCTGATCGAAGGCCACGAGGACGATTTCGACGGCAAGATCTGGACGCCCGACGATGGCGTGCGCCATGCGATGGAGCTTTCCAAGAACGCGAGCAAGCCGATCATCATCGCCGACACCCAGGACAATCCCGGCGCCGGCGGCGATTCCGACACCACGGGCATGCTGCGCGCGCTGGTGCGCAACAAGGCGAGCGCCGCGACCGGCGCAATTTACGATCCGGTCTCGGCGAAGGCCGCGCACGAAGCCGGCATCGGCGCCACCGTGACGCTGTCACTCGGCGGCAAGTCGGGGATTCCCGGCGACGAGCCCTATCGCGAGACCTTTGTGGTCGAACAGCTCTCCGACGGCCGCTTCATCGCGCCCGGCCCCTACTATGGCGGCCGCGAGATGGAGATGGGTCCCTCCGCAGCCTTGCGCATCGGCGATGTCCGCGTGGTCGTCTCCTCGCACAAGGCCCAGCTCGCCGACCAGGCGATGTATCGCTATGTCGGCATCGAGCCGACACGAGAGAAGATCCTCGTCAACAAGAGCTCGGTGCATTTCCGTGCCGATTTCGAGCCGATCGCGGAGGCGCTGATGATCTGCGCCGCGCCCGGCGCGATGCCGGCCGACACTGCTTCCCTGCCCTGGACGCGCCTGCGGCCGGGCATCCGCATCAAGCCGAACGGCCCCGTTTTCAATCCTCCTTCACGCTAACCGGACAGGACACATGCCCACGATCGACCGCATCGACGGCTATGCCGACGAACTCACTGCCATCAGGCGCGACCTTCACGCCCATCCGGAGATCGGCTTCGAGGAGGTGCGCACCTCGGGCATCGTGGCCGACAAGCTGAAGAGCTGGGGCATCGAGGTGCATCGCGGTCTCGGCGGCACCGGCGTGATCGGTGTCATCAAGGGCAAGGGTTCGGGCACCAAGCGCATCGGCCTGCGCGCCGACATGGACGCGCTGCCGATGGAGGAGAACACCAATCTGAAATGGAGCTCGAAGATCCCCGGCCGCTTCCACGGCTGCGGCCATGACGGCCACACCACCATGCTGCTCGGCACCGCGCGCTATCTCGCCGAGACCCGGAACTTCGACGGCACCGTGCACCTGATCTTCCAGCCGGCCGAGGAAGGTCTCGGCGGCGCCCGCGCGATGATCAAGGACGGCCTGTTCGAAAAATTCCCCTGCGACGAGCTCTATGGCCTGCACAACGCGCCCGACCTCAACCACGGCGAGATCGCGATCCTGCCCGGGCCGGCCATGGCCAGCGCCGACTTCTTCGACCTCCGCATCACCGGCTATGGCGCGCATGGCGCGATGCCCGAGCGCTCCAAGGACGCCGTGATCATCGCGACCACGCTGGCGCAGGCAATCCAGACCATCGTCAGCCGCAACGTCGAGCCGCTGCAGGCTGCCGTCATCTCGATCACGCAGATTCACGCGGGTTCCGCCTACAACGTCATCCCCGGCGAAGCCCATCTCTGCGGCACCATCCGCACCTTCTCGGACGAAGTCCGCGCCATGGTCGCTGAACGCATCCGCGCGATCTGTGCCGGCATCGCGGCTGCGTTCCAGTGCACGATCGAAGCCGACATCCGCGACACGTTTGGCGTCCTGGTCAACCAGGTCGAGCAGTCCAAGGTGGTCGAGGAGGTTGCGCGCACGATCGTCGATCCCGCCAACGTGATCACCCGCGCCCAGCCGAAGATGGGCAGCGAGGATTTCGCCGACATGCTGCAGACCGTGCCCGGCGCCTATTTCTGGGTCGGCCATGACGGCTCTGTGCCCGTGCACAATCCCGGCTTCGTGCTCGACGACAAGATCCTGCCGATCGGCGCGAGCATGTTCGCCCGCATCATCGAGACGCGCATGCCGGTAGGTGGCAATGCATAAAAAGAGTGCCGAAGAGGCGGTCACCTCGCTGCACGATCTGTCCGCGGTCGATCTGATCGCGGGCTATCGCGCAAAACAGTTCTCGCCGAGCGAAGTGCTGGAGGACGTGCTCGCGCATGTCGCTGCGTGGGAACCGCATCTGAGGGCGCTCTATGCATTCGACCCCGACGCCGCGCGTGAGGCCGCAAAGGCCTCGACCGCGCGCTGGTCCGGCGGCGAGCCCTCCGGCGCGCTCGACGGCGTGCCTGTCACGGTGAAAGACAACATCGCAACCAAGGGTGTGCCGGTGCCGCTCGGCGCGGCCAGCGTCAGGCTCGTGCCGGCCGAGAAGGACGCGCCACCCGCCGCGCGGCTGCGCGAAGCCGGCGCGATCATCTTCGCCAAAACCACCATGCCCGATTACGGCATGCTGTCGTCGGGCCTCTCAAGCTTCCATGCGCTCGCGCGCAACCCCTGGGACCTCAGCAAGAACCCCGGCGGCTCCAGCGCCGGTGCTGGCGCCGCTGCCGCGGCCGGGTACGGTCCCTTGCATCTCGGCACCGATATCGGCGGCTCGGTCCGCCTGCCCGCCGCTTGGTGTGGCCTCGTCGGCCTGAAGCCGAGCTTCGGCCGCGTGCCGATCGATCCCACCTATATCGGCCGCGTCGCAGGTCCCATGACCCGCACCGTCGATGATTGCGCGCTCATGATGAGCGCGATTGCAAAGCCCGACCGGCGCGACGGCATGAGCCTGCCGGCCGAGCCGCTGAACTGGAAGGGATTGGAGAAGTCCCCGCGAAAGGCGCGTATCGGCCTGATGCTCGATCCCGGCTGCGGCCTTGCGCTGGAGAAGCCGGTGCGCGAGGTCGCGGTGAAGGCGGCAAAGGCGTTCGAATCCGCGGGCGCGGTCGTGACGGCAGTCGACGGCATTCTCACCCGCGAGATGCTCGACGGCCTCGACAATTTCTGGCGCGCGCGGATGTGGGACGATCTGTCGAAGCTGACGCCGGCCGAGCAGGCAAAGGTGCTGCCCTACATTTTCAAATGGGGCGAGTCCGGCGCGAAGCTCTCGGGCGTCGACGTCATCCGCGGCTTCAACCAGACCATGGCGATCCGCGCGGCGGCGTCAAAACTGTTCTGCGAGCTCGACTACGTGATCTCGCCGACCGCGCCGAACGTGAACTTTCCGGCGGAGTGGGCCTCGCCGACCAATGATCCCATGAAGCCGTTCGAGCACATCGCCTATACCGTGCCATGGAATATGTCGGAGAATCCAGCGGTCTCGATCAATGGCGGCTTCGACGCCAAGGGTTTTCCCATCGGCGTGCAGATCGTCGGCCGCCGCTTCGACGACATCGGCGTGCTCGGCATGGCCAAGGCTTTTGAAGGTCTGCGCGGCCCGCAGCGCCCCTGGCCCAAGCCGCCGGCGCAGTAGACTCGCATTCCAGCGTCTCAGCACAATTCGTCATGCGCGGGCTCGACCCGCGCATCCATCCTCTTCAAAAAAGATGGATTGCCGGGTCAAGCCCGGCAATGACAGAATTGATTCAAGAATGACAAGGAAGGAAACCACCATGGCGTATGAGACGATCAAGTATGAGGTCGCCGAGCAGATCCTCACCATCACGCTGAACCGGCCCGACAAGCTCAACGCCTTCAACGCGCAGATGCAGGCAGAGCTGATCGATGCGTTCGACGCCGCCGACAAGGACGACAACGTCCGCGCCATCATCGTCACCGGCGCGGGCCGCGGATTTTGCGCGGGCGCCGATCTTTCGTCCGGCGCCGACACGTTCGATCGCGACGCACGGCGCGGGCCGGTGAAGCGGTTCGCCGACGGCAAGGTCGATTACAGCGATCCGCAGGTGCGCGACGGCGGCGGCCAGGTCACCTTGCGCATCTTCAAGTGCCTGAAGCCCGTGATCGCCGCGGTGAACGGGCCCGCCGTCGGCATCGGCGTCACCATGCAGCTTGCGATGGACATCCGCATCGCCTCCGAGGCCGCACGCTTCGGCTTCGTGTTCTCCCAGCGCGGCATCGTGCCGGAGGCCGCCTCGAGCTGGTTCCTGCCGCGCATCGTCGGCATCTCGCAGGCGCTGGAATGGTGCTATTCGGGCCGCGTCTTCCCCGCCCAGGAAGCGCTTGCGGGGCGCCTCGTCAGCAAGGTGGTCCCGCCGGACGATCTGCTGCCGACCGCACGTGCGCTGGCAAAGGAGTTCGCCGCCAAGACCGCGCCGGTGTCGGTGGCGCTGATCCGCCAGATGATGTGGCGCATGATGGGCGCCGACGATCCCATGGAAGCCCACAAGGTCGACAGCCGCGGCATCTATGCCCGCGGCCGCTCGGACGACGTGAAGGAAGGCGTGGTGTCGTTCCTGGAGAAGCGTCCGGCGCAGTTCAAGAACAAGGTGTCGACGGACATGCCGGACTATTTCCCGTGGTGGACGGAGCGGGAGTATAAGTGAGGCTCTAGAGATGGTGGGCGCGGCGCAAGAGCGCCTTTGCCCACCTGCGGCAGCGTCACTCCATCACCAGCGCCACGCGCCCGATCGCCTTGCGGTCGATCAACAACCGCATCGCCTTCGCGTAATCCTGCAGCGGTAGGCGGTGCGAGACGTTCGGGCGCAGCTTGCCCTCCTCCGCCCATCGCAAGAGCGCCTTCAGGCGCACTTCTCCGAGCGCGGGATCTCTCCGTGCCGCCTCGCCGGCGCGCACGCCGAGCACGCTGGCGCCCTTGATCAGCAGCAGATTGGTCTTGGCCGAACCGATGCCGCCGGTGAAACCGATCACCAGGAGCCGCGCGCCCCAGGCGATGCAACGCATCGAGTCCTCAAAGACCTGGCCGCCGACGGGATCGAACACGACATCGGCCCCGCGGCCGTCGGTGATGCGCTTGACCGCGTCGCGAAACGGCTCGCGGTCGTAGCGGATCAGGTGATCGGCGCCACGCGATTTCGCGACAGCAAGCTTTTCGTCACTGGAGGCGGTGGCGATCACGGTCGCGCCCAGCATCTTGCCGATCTCGACGGCGGCAAGGCCGACGCCGCCAGCGGCGCCATGCACCAGCAGCACCTCACCCGGCGCGACCCGGCCGCGGTCGATCAGCGCGTGGTAGGCGGTGCCGTGGCCCGCGAGATAGGTTGCGGCCTCGGCGTACTCGAACGTGGAAGGCATCGGCGTGAGCTGGGCCGGCGTCACCACAGCTTCGTCGGTGAAGGCACCATGGCGCATCTTGACGATGACCTTGTCGCCGACGGTGACGCCCCTCGCCTCCGCGCCCACCTCGGTGACATCGCCGGCGGCTTCCATTCCGGGCGTGAACGGCAGCTCCGGCTTGAGCTGATATTCGCCGGCGGCCATCAGCACGTCGGGAAAATTCAATCCGGCGGCGCGGATGGCGACGCGGACCTCGCCCGGCTTCAGCGCGCGCGACGGAAACTCTTCCAGCAGCAAATGCTCGGGCGCGCCGAGTTCACGGCAGATGACGGCGCGTACCATCAGGCTGCGCTCGCCCTGCGGCGCAGCAGCGCCTCGCGGATCAGCGGCAGGCGGTCGTTGCCGAAATACATGTCGGTCTTGCCGACGAAGATAGTCGGCGAGCCGAAGCCGCCGCGCGCGACCACCTCCTCAGTATTGGCCTTGAGCTGATCCTTGATGCTCTGTTCCGAAATGCCGGCGAAGAATCTCTGTTCGTCGAGACCTACCTTCCTGCAGATCCCGGCGAGCACCGCGTCCTGCGAGATATCCTCGTCCGCGCCCCAATAGGTCTCGAACACGGCGGTCGCAAACGGCAGCATGTCCTTGCCCAGCCAGATGCAGCCGCGCATCGCCTTGACGCTGTTCACCGGAAACACCGTCGGCGGCATCTTGATCGACAGGCCGGCCGAGCGCGCCCAGTCATTGAGATCCTTCAGCATGTAGCGCGCCTTCAGCGGCACCGGCTTCTCCCGCTGCGCATAGACGCTCGGATTGACCGTGTTGAAGATGCCGCCGACCAGGATCGGCCGCCAGACGATCTCCGCCCCGAGCTCCTTCGCGAGCGGCTGGATGTTGTGGAAGGCGAGATAGGTCCAGGGGCTGGAGCAGTCGAAGAAGAATTCGATCATGGCGTTTCCGATCCGGCGTCGCGGGTTTCAGGACGACTTTTGTTGTTCTGTACCTCGACGTTAAGTCATGGCAGGAAGGGGCGCAACACAACCTGCCGGGAGGGCCGCCATGCTGTTTCCAACCACGATCGCCGGCTCCTTGCCGAAGCCGGAATGGCTCGCCGAGCCGAACATGCTCTGGGCGCCCTGGAAGTCACAGGGCGAAGAGCTCCTGCGCGCCAAGCGCGATGCGACGCTGATCTGGCTGAAGATCCAGGAGGACGCCGGCATCGACATCGTCACCGAGGGCGAGCAGGCGCGTCAGCATTTCGTCCACGGCTTCCTGGAGAAGATCGAAGGCATCGATTTCGCCCACAAGGTCGAGATGGGCATCCGCAAGGACCGCTACAAGGCGATGGTGCCGCAGGTCGTCGCCCCGCTCCGCCTCAAGGGCCGCGTCCATGACTTCGAGGCGCGCGTCGCGCGCACGCACACGAAGAAGCAGCTGAAATTCACCCTGCCAGGGCCAATGACCATCATCGACACCATTGCCGATCGCTATTATGGCGACCGCGTGAAGATGGCCTTTGCCTTCGCCGAGCTGCTCAACGAGGAGGCCAAGGCATTGCAGGCCGACGGCGTCGATCTCGTGCAGTTCGACGAGCCCGCCTTCAACGTCTACATGGACGAGGTCAACGATTGGGGCATCAAGGCGCTGGAGCGCGCTGCGCAGGGGCTGACCTGCGCCACCGCCGTGCATATCTGCTACGGCTACGGCATCAAGGCCAACACCGACTGGAAGGAAACGCTCGGCACGCAATGGCGGCAGTATGAGCAGATCTTCCCGGCGATCGACGCGAGCCCGATCCAGCAGGTCGCGATCGAATGCCGCAATTCGAAGGTGCCGCTCGAGCTGCTGGCACTGCTCGAGACCAAGATCGTGCAAGCCGGCGTGATCGACGTCGCCAGCGACACGGTGGAGACTGCCGAGGACGTCATGAAGGTGATCGAGGCGGTGTCGAAATTCGTGCCCAAGAGCAACATCATCGCCACCACCAATTGCGGCATGGCGCCGATGCGGCGGGAGATCGCTGAAGCAAAGCTGGCAGCGCTCGGTGCGGGTGCTGCGCTGGCGCGCGAGAAGCTGGGCTGATGGCGGCGATCCGCTAGTCCCTCGGCTGGTCCAGAGCCGTCGGATGCAGTGCCGGCTGATATCCGGCGCCGAGCGCCCGCAGTGTGGACGGGGGCGTCAGCAGCATCGGGCTCTCCAGCTCGTGCGCGGCACGGGCATAGCCGGCTGGCGACCATAGCAGCGGCCGGCCCTTCATCATCAGAAAGCTCTGCTCACCCTGCTGCAGCATCGCGCCATCGGGCAATTCCGCGAGCGGTCCCGGCAGCGCGTGCAGGCGTTTGCGGCCACGATCCAGACGTTCCAGATGCAGCCGGGCGTCCATCGCCTTTGCGCTCACTTTGCTCACCCCATTTCCCCCCTCCCATGCCGCGCGGAAGCGGTTGGCATCATCGCGGCGGCAGAAGAAGCAGGGACGGTGTCCGGCTGCAAAGGCGGTGGCTTCGTCGAGAAAGAACAGCTCGGTCCAGCTCCGCCGTGCCATCACCGGGCGCCGCCAGCCGCGGAATTCGCAGAGGCATGTGATCCAGGCCGGTGTCGACCAGCGCTTCTTCAGAAGCGTCTTGGTCGCGGGATCGTGGATGATGCCGCGGTTGCCGGTGAACATGCCCCGGTGCGGCGTGGCGATGATGTCGCCGGTCGGAGTGACGCGGTTTTGCAGGGGCATGGGTGCCTCCGCGCGTCATTGCGAAGAAACCCGCGACAAAATTGCGAAGCAATTTTGCGCTGGCGACGAAGCAATCCAGACTGTTTCCGCGGATACATCTCTGGATTGCTTCGCGGAGCCTGTCATCGGGCCGCGCTTCGCGCGGACCCGTTGGCTCGCAATGACGGGGACGGTCACGCCGCCCCGTCACGAAGCGGCGGATGGTAGGACAGCGCGGTGTCCCAGGGGAAGAAGATCCAGGTGTCCTGCGACACTTCCGTGATGAAAGTGTCGACCAGCGGGCGGCCCTTCGGCTTGGCGTAGACGGTGGCGAAATGCGCATCGGGCAGCATCTCACGCACCAGCTTGCCGGTCTTGCCGGTGTCGACGAGATCGTCGACGATGAGCAGCCCCCTGCCGGTGCCGCCGCCGAGCTTCATCGCCGCCTCGGAAATGCCCTTGAGGACCTGCAGCTCGCCCTGCTTGGTGTGGTCGTAGCTCGCAATGCAAACCGTATCGATGACGCGCACCCCGAGTTCGCGCGCCACGATCGCAGCAGGCACCAGGCCGCCGCGGGTGATTGCGATCACCGCATGGAACGGACCAACTTCGTTGAGCCGCCAGGTCAGCGCCCGGCAATCCCGGTGGAACTGGTCCCACGAGACCGGGAAGGCCTTGCCCGCCCGCTCCTGCGCGCTCAGTTCCGGTGCTTCACCAGCCATTGTCATCTCCTGCTTCGTCTGCCGGCAAAGTCCCTGCTAGCGGGTGACGTTCAATCCCGCCAGCATTTCCTTCACGGCGGCCATCGCCGCGGCCAGCTTCGCCGGATCGCGCGAGCGCACCACCAGATTGGTGTTGGGCTTCTGCTCCTCGTCCATGAACGGATAGCTGCCGATGATCGTCTCCGGATGGGCGGCCGCGATTGCCCGCAACGGACTCCCGATGTCGCCCTCCCGGGCGTTCGCGCGAACCGATTCGGAGAGCATGCGCACGCCGGATTTCAGCTTGGGCGAGACGATGTCCATCATCGCCTGCATGATCGATGGCACGCCGGCCATCACGATGACGTTGCCGATCTTGAAGCCGGGAGCGAGGATGGTTGCGCTCTGGATCAGTTCGGCGCCGTCGGGAATGCGGGCCATGCGCAGGCGGGCCTCATTGAGGTCCTGCTCGCTCCAGCGCTCGCGGAAACGCGCAACCACCTCCGGATGATGATCGATGCCGACGCCGAATGCCTTGGCAACGCTGTCGGCTGTGATGTCGTCATGGGTCGGCCCGATGCCGCCCGTCGTGAAGACATAGGTGTAGCGATGCCGGAGTGCGTCCAGGGCGGCGATGATGTCGGCCTCGTCGTCGGAGACGATCCGGACCTCCTTCAGGTCGATGCCGATATTGGTCAGGTATTCGGCGATGAAGCCGATGTTCTTGTCCTTGGTCCGGCCGGACAGGATTTCGTCCCCAATGACCAGAATGCCCGCCGTGACGATCTCGCTCATGCCTTAAGTCCCTCACCTGTGACGCCGACTCTGCCGAGGTAACGCGTTGAAGTCACGCGGTTTTGCTTCTGAAATAAGCAGTCCTCAGCCATTTTTTCAGGCAAGCCGCCGGCCATCCCCGGCAAATGCCCCTTCTCCATGCTTATCGCGCTGGCCCGGCCCTTGCTACCTCCTACGGAAGTCATGCACTCTCACGGCATGGCCACAGGACGTTGCGGTCTTCAGCAAGGCCCAAGCGACCTGACCGATGGCGCAAGGCCTGGGGGAGAACAGTCGGAATCCATGGCAGTCGCGTTTGACGAAATGAATATTCCCGGCGGGGAGCTTCGCCCCGCCTATCAGGAGCTGGCGCGCTGGCTCAAGGAGACGCCTCCCGAGGCCCTCGAATATCGGCGCCAGGAAGCCGAGCTCCTGTTCCGTCGGATCGGCATTACCTTTGCGGTCTACGGCGATTCCGAGTCCACCGAGCGTCTGATCCCCTTCGACGTGATCCCGCGAATCATGTCCGGCAAGGAATGGGCGCTGCTGGAGAAGGGCCTGAAGCAGCGGGTGCGCGCGCTCAACATGTTCCTGCGCGACATCTATCATGGCCGCGACATCCTCCGCGCCGAGGTCGTGCCCGACGATTTGATCTTCCAGAACCCGGTGTTCCGCCCCGAGATGAACGGCCAGCACGTGCCGCACGACGTCTACGTGCACATTGCCGGCATCGACATCGTCCGGGTCGATGCCGAGGACTTCATCGTGCTGGAGGACAATGCCCGCACGCCGTCGGGCGTGTCCTACATGCTGGAAAACCGCGAGATCATGATGCGGCTGTTTCCGGATCTGTTCGCCCGCCACAAGGTGGCGCCGGTCGAACGCTATCCGGACGAACTGCTCTCGGCGCTGCGCTCGGTCGCGCCGCAAAGCGCATCCGGCGAGCCGACCGTCGCCCTGCTCACGCCGGGCGTCTACAACTCGGCCTATTATGAGCACTCGTTCCTCGCCGACAAGCTCGGTATCGAGCTGGTCGAGGGCGGCGACCTCATCGTCAAGAACAACGAAGTGTTCATGCGGACGACGGAAGGGCTGAAGCGGGTCGACGTGATCTATCGCCGTGTCGACGACGATTTCCTCGATCCTCTCACCTTCCGCCCCGATTCCGTGCTCGGCGTGCCCGGGCTGATGTCGGCCTACGCCGCCGGCAACATCACGCTCGCCAACGCCGTCGGCACCGGCATCGCCGACGACAAGGCGATCTACTCCTACATGCCTGACATCGTGAAATTCTATCTCGGCGAGGAGCCGATCCTGAAGAACGTGCCGACCTGGCGCTGCCGCGAGCCGAAGGACCTCGCTTATGTGCTGGACAATCTGGGCGAGCTCGTCGTCAAGGAGGTGCATGGCTCCGGCGGCTACGGCATGCTGATCGGACCCGCCGCGACCAAAGCGACCATCGAGGCATTCCGTGACAAGCTCAAGCGCGAGCCGGAAGGTTTCATCGCCCAGCCGACGCTGGCGCTGTCGACCTGCCCGACCTGCACCGCATCCGGCCTCGCCCCGCGCCACGTCGATCTTCGCCCCTTCGTGCTCACGGGCAGCAAGAGCACCACGATCGTGCCGGGCGGCCTCACCCGCGTCGCGCTGAAGGAGGGCTCGCTGGTGGTGAATTCGAGCCAGGGCGGCGGCACCAAGGACACCTGGATTCTGGACGAGTAGAGAGATGCTGTCGCGTACCGCCGAAAACCTCTATTGGCTCGCCCGCTACGTCGAACGGGCCGAATATCTCGCGCGCACTATCGATGCGACGCTGCGCGTCACCGCGCTTCCCGCCGCCTATATCGGCAAGACCAACGAATGGGACTCGGCGCTGCTCACCGCCGGCGTCGCCGCCAGCTTCTATCAGGCCTATGAGGAAGCCAACGAGCACAACGTCGTCGAGTATCTCTCGTTCTCGCCGAACAACCCGTCCTCGATCAGAAACTGCATCGAAGCGGCGCGGCTGAACTCTCGCTCGGTGCGCACGGCGCTGACCAGCGAGATGTGGGACACCATCAACTCGGCCTGGATCGAGCTCCAGGCTGTTTGGAGCAAGGGCACCTCGACGCGCGAGGACCTCGCCAAATTCCTCCGCTTCGTGCAGGAGACCTCGCTGCGGTTCGACGGCTCGGCCTACCGGACCATGCTGCGCAACGATGCCTATTGGTTCTCGCGGATGGGTGTACATCTGGAACGCGCCGACAACACCGCGCGCATTCTCGACGTGAAATATCATGTGCTGTTGCCCGAGGAGGAGCACGTCGGCGGCCCGCTCGACTTCTACCAGTGGAGCTCGATCCTGCGCTCGGTCTCGGCGCTGACCGCCTATCACTGGGTCTATCGCGAGACGCTGAAGCCGTGGCTGATCGCGGATCTCTTGATCCTCAACGACACGCTGCCGCGCTCGCTCGCCAGCTGCTACGGCAACCTCGTGCGCAACCTCGACCAGATCGGCGTCGCCTATGGCCGCCAGGGCCCGGCCCAGCGCCACGCCCGCGGCATCCGCAACCGGCTGGAACACAGCAACATGAACGACATTTTCCAGCATGGCGTGCATGAATTCATTCAGGAATTCATCGCGGACAATTCCAGGCTGGGCGAAATCATTACGAAGCAGTATTTGATCTGATGTCCCCCGACTGACGAAATGGGATATCGTCATGGCCGGGCAAAAGCGCGAAGCGCGTCTTCGCGCTAGATGTCCCGGCCGTCCACCGTTCTTGCTTTCACGCGACGAGGAAGAACGTGGATGCCCGGGACAAGCCCGGGCATGACGAGCTTCTTCGCGGGAGCAGTCGGGCTAACCACTAACTGCACGGTCCACCATGCGCCTGCGAATCCAGCACACCACGACCTATCGCTACGAGCCGCCGGTCACGGGCGTGATCCAGATCCTGCGCATGACGCCGGGCAGCCATGATGGGCAGTACGTCGCGGAATGGCAGATCGACGTCTCCACCGACACCAAGCTCGACATGCATGAGGATGCGTTCGGCAACGTCATACACGTGCTGTCCTGCGGACCTGTCGCCGACATCCAGATCACCGCCGAGGGGCTGATCGAGACCCACGACACCGGCGGCGTGCTGCGCGGCACTGACGAGCGCTTCCCGGCCGGCATGTTCCTGCGCTCCACCAACCTCACCTCCGTCAATCCGGCGATGGCGGCGGTCGCGCGCCAGTTGCGGAGCGAAGCCGAGAGCGACACGCTGGGCTTCCTGCACACGCTGATGACGCAAATCGCCGATCACATGACGTTCGACCAGGACCACACCAACAGCGGCACGTCCGCGGCGGAGGCATTCGCGCTCAAGCGTGGTGTCTGCCAGGATTACGCGCACATCTTCATCGCCTGCGCCCGCGCCGGCGGCGTGCCCGCGCGCTTCGTCTCCGGGCATTTCTTGCGTGCAGACGACATGGTGCATCAGGACGCCGGGCACGCCTGGGCGGAGGCTTACGTGCCCGATCTCGGCTGGGTCGGGTTCGATCCCGCCAACAGCATCTGCGCCACCGACGCCCATGTCCGCGTTGCGATCGGGCTCGACTATCTCGGCGCAGCCCCGGTGCGCGGCACCCGCTATGGCGGTGGCACGGAAACGCTGGCGGTGGCCGTGAAGGTCGAGCAGGCCGGCCGCGGCGGGCAGTCGCAATCGCAGCGACAGAGCTAACTCCGTCACCGCCTGCAATCGGGGGTTGGACCGGCCCCTGAAATTGGCTAGTACTTGCGCGCAAACGCTCGCGTCGAGGACTGGAAATGACTTATTGCTGCGGAATCTTGGTTCGGGATGGTCTGGTGATGATCGCCGATACCCGCACCAATGCCGGCCTCGACAACGTCTCGACCTTCCGCAAGCTGCACATCTTCTCCAAGCCCGGCGAGCGCATCATGGCGATCGCCAGCGCCGGCAACCTCGCGATCAGCCAGTCGGTGCTCTCCACCCTGACCGAAGGCCTGGAGGACCCCAACACGGGCGAGGTCGAGACGCTGATGAACGCGCCGACCATGTTCCAGGCCGCCCAGCGCATTGGCCGGGCGATCCGGGCGGTGCATGCGACCGAAGGGCCGGCGCTGAAATCGGAGGACGTGTCGTTCGACGTCTCCTTCCTCTTCGGCGGCCAGATCAAGGGCGCGCGCATGCGCCTGTTCATGGTCTACACCGCCGGCAATTTCATCGAGTGCACGACCGACACGCCCTACCTGCAGATCGGCGAGCACAAATACGGCAAGCCGGTGCTCGACCGCGCCATGCATTACGACGTCGAGCTGTACGAGGCGCTGAAGACCGGCCTCATCTCGATGGACTCGACCATGCGCTCGAACCTCGGCGTCGGTCTGCCGATCGACGTGCTGGTGGTGCGGAACGATGCCTGTGAGGCCGATCTCAATCACCGCATCGAGGCGGGCGAGCCCTATTTCCACGATTTGCGCTCGCGCTGGTCGGCGGCGCTGCGCGCCGCGCACCAGAACATTCCGCGGCCGCCCTACAAGAACGAAAAAGAATCCAAAACCTGACAGCTCAAGAGAAAAGGCAGGAAACGATGAGTGAAGCGAAAAAGATCGCAGTGGTGACGGGCGCCGGCACCGGGGTCGGGCGCGCGGCGTCGCTGGCGCTGATGAACACCGGCTTCACCGTGGTGCTCGTAGGGCGCCGGCTCGACATGCTCGAGGAGACCGCGAAGCTCGGCCCCGCGGGGAAAAGCCTGTGCGTCACCGCCGACATGACCAAGCCGGAGCAGATCGCCGCGCTGTTCGACAAGGTGAAGACGACCTATGGCCGCCTCGACGTGCTCTTCAACAATGCCGGCATGGGCGCGCCGGCGGTGAACTTCGAGGATCTCAGCCTCGAGCAGTGGCAGGCGGTGGTGAACACCAACCTCACCGGCCCGTTCCTGTGCACTCAGCACGCCTTCCGCATCATGAAGGACCAGACCCCGCGCGGCGGCCGCATCATCAACAACGGCTCGATCTCGGCGCATGCGCCGCGGCCGTTCTCGGCGGCCTACACCTCGACCAAGCACGCGATCACCGGCCTCACCAAGGCCTCCAACCTCGACGGCCGCATGTACGACATCGCGGTCGGCCAGATCGACATCGGCAATGCGGCAACGCCGATGACCGACCGCATGGTCAACGGCCCCGGCGTGCTTCAGCCTGATGGCACCACCAAGCACGAGCCGCGCATGGACGCGAAAGCGGTCGGCGATGCCGTGGCCTACATGGCCAGCCTGCCGCTCGACGCCAACGTGCTGACCATGACGGTGATGGCGACCAAGATGCCGTTCGTGGGGCGGGGTTGAACAAAAAGCGCGAGAACAACCCCATGCACAGTAGGCGTCAAGTGGCGCCTGCTGCTGCCTGGCTACAGGGTGGTGGGAGTTAAGTCCGCGAGCCATCTCCACAATCGTCATTGCGAGCGCAGCGAAGCAATCCGGGCTGCCACTGCGGCAAGATTCTGGATTGCTTCGTCGCAAGAGCTCCTCGCAATGACGTGGAGAGAGCGTTGCCCTATTCCAAACTCTCCACCTTTCGCAGGCTCGGAAACAGCTTCATCCAGAGCAGCGCCACCGCGACGGTGGCGACGCCGCCGAGCACGGCGGCGGGCATGGCGCCGAACAGCGCGGCCGTGAGGCCACTCTCGAATTGGCCGAGCTGGTTCGAGGCGTTGATGAAGAGGAAATTCACCGCACCGACCCGGCCGCGCATCTCATCGGGTGTGGACAGCTGCACCAGCGAGAAGCGTATCACGACGCTGATCGTATCGGCCGCACCGAGCACGGCGAGCGACAGCACCGACAGCCACATCCACGGCGACAGCGCGAACACGATCGTGGCGAGGCCGAATACGATCACCGCCTGGAACATGCGTAAGCCCACATGCCGCGAGATGGCGTGGCGCGCCAGCACCACGGTCATCAGGAGCGCACCGACCGCGGGCGCGGCACGCAGCACGCCGAGTCCGACCGGGCCGGCCTGAAGAATATCGCGGGCATAGATCGGCAACAGCGCGGTGACGCCGCCGAACAGCACGGCGAACAGGTCCAGCGAGATGGTGCCGAGAATCGCGGGGTTGCCGCGGATGAAGCGGACGCCGGCAAAGATATTGTCCGAGTTCGTCCCCTCCTTTGCGATCGCCTGCGGACGCGGCCGGATGAAGCCGGTCAAAATCATCCCCAAAACCCAGAACAGTACCATCACGGCATAAGCGAGATGCGGGGCGACCGCATATGCGAATCCGCCGAGCGCCGGCCCCGTGATGGTCGCGACCTGCGCTGCGCCGCTGGAGATGGCCGTGGCGCGCTGCAGCGACCCTTGCGGCGCGATCAACGGCAACAACGCCGCCGTGGTCGGGCTCTCGAACGCGCCTGCAATGCCGAGCACGAAGGTCGCGATGAAGATCTGCACCTCGCCGACCGCGCCGAGATAGGTGATGGTTGCGAGATAGAGCGCGGTCGCGGCTTCCACGAACTGGCAGAGCTGGACCACGCGCTTGCGCTCGTAGCGGTCGGCGGCGTGTCCAGCGACGAACACCAGCAGCGCCGTGGGCAGGAACTGCACGAGGCCGACCATGCCGAGGTCGAACGCCGAGCCGGTGAGATCGTAGATCTGCCAGCCGATCGCGACCGCCGCGATCTGGCTGGAAAAGCGCGACAGGCTGCGGGAGAGCAGGAAGAACAGGAAGGCGCGGTGGCCGAGCAGCGCGCCGGCGCTGACCGGCAGATTGTCGGATATTGGCTGCTCTGGCATCGTCGCTTCGGTCACCTCGGACGGTCCGGTCCTGATCCTGATGGGCCCGCGTGGCCCAGGCTTGCCCGCTTGTCAACAACGAGCCGCTTCCGTGGCCCCCGGCATTGCCTTTGCAATGCACACGCGGCCATAATCATTGAGGGTTTGGGGACATCATGCTTCGGTTGCAATCGGCACTCGGCATTTTCGCATTGCTCCTGATCGCTTTCGCGTTGGCGGAGAATCGCCGCGCGGTCTCGCTGCGTCAGGCGGCAATCGGCCTCGCCGCGACCTTCGTCACCGCGGTCGTGCTGCTGAAGCTGCCGGTCGTAGCGCATGCGTTCGGCGCGATCAACGACGCGGTCGGCGCGATCTCGGCGGCCTCGCGCGCCGGCTCCGCCTTCGTGTTCGGCTATGTCGGCGGCGGCCCCCTGCCGTTCGATCTGAAGGTGCCGGGCGCGGACTTCATCCTGGCGTTCCAGGCATTGCCGATCGTGCTGGTCATGAGCGTGCTGACGACACTGCTGTTCTATTGGCGCGTGCTGCCACCGATCGTGCGCGGCATGGCCTGGCTGCTCGAACGCACGTTGGGGGTCGGCGGCGCCGTGGGCCTCTCGACCGCCGCCAACATCTTCCTCGGCATGGTCGAGGCACCGTTGTTCGTGCGGCCGTATCTGGCACAGATGACCCGCAGCGAATTATTCGTGGTGATGACCGGAGGCATGGCCGGCATCGCCGGCACGGTGCTGGTGCTCTATGCGACGCTCCTTGCCCCACTCATCCCCGACGCGGCCGCGCACTTCGTCATCGCCTCGGTGCTGGGCGCGCCGGCCGCGATCCTTGTCAGCCTGATCATGGTGCCCGAGACATCCGACAAGCGTACCGGCGGTGCACTGGAAGATCCCGAGATGAACGTGTCCAGCACGATGGACGCCATCGTCAAGGGCACCACCGGCGGCCTCGAATTGTTGCTCAATATCGTCGCCATGCTCCTGGTGCTGGTGGCGCTGGTCTATCTGGTCAATGCCATGCTTGGCCTCTTGCCCGATATCGGCGGTGCCGCGATCTCGCTGCAGCGGCTGCTTGGCCTCGTCATGGCACCAGTATGCTGGTTGATGGGGCTGCCATGGGATCAGGCGATCACCGCCGGCAGCCTGATGGGCACCAAGACCGTGCTCAATGAATTGATCGCCTATGTCGACTTCACCAAGCTGCCAGCCAACGCGCTCGATCCGCGCTCGCGCCTGATCATGCTCTACGCGATGTGCGGCTTCGCCAACTTCGCCAGCCTCGGCATCATGATCGGCGGCCTCGGCGTGATGGCCCCGGAGCGGCGCGAGGAGATCAACGCGCTGGGGCTGAAGTCGATCGTATCGGGGACGCTGACCACGTGCTTGATGGGGGCGATGGTGGGGGTGTTGAGTTAAGACACCCGTCGTGAGCCGTAGAGGGCGGATTGCGCGCAGCGCAATCCGGGGCCATCTTCTCCACGGAGAAACTTTCCCGGATCTTGCTTGCGCCGCATCCGGGCTACAAGCACGCGGGCAAGACCTTACGCCTTCAACTCCACCGTCCTGAACTCCGCCGGCAGGATCACCTCCAGCAGCTCCACGTCGTCCGAATAGTCCAGGATCATGTGCTTGATCTTCGGCGGCTGGGTCCAGGCGCTGCCTTGCTTCATCAACGTCTCGCCCTGCCCGTCCATATAGGTCTTCACCCAGCCCTTGAGCACGTAGACCATCTGGAATTCGACGTCGTGATAATGGAGCTTGGAGACCTCGGCCGGGTTGCAGGGGCCTTGCAAGCGGATCACATGCGCCTGCGCGAGGCCGTGGGTCGCCTCGGCGATGCCGAGATCGCGGTATCTGGCATAGGCACGCAGGCCGTCGGCCTTGAAGTCTTCCTCGCGGTGATGGCTGATGGCGATGCGCTGCTTCGGCCGCACGGCCTTCTTCGGAGCGACGGTGCGCGCCTTCGCCTTCACTGCCTTTCGTGCCGAGGACCGCGCCGCTGCCTTGGTCCCGCTCCGCTTCTTCACTGCGGTCTTCATTGCGGGCCTCGATGCCTTCTGCTTGGCCATTGTCTGCCTCCCTGTTCCGAGCCGCGCCCGTCGCACGGGTGTGACCCGAAGGGCAGATTACCCAGTCCTGGGCGAGGCAGCAATTGCGGAGCTGAGGCCGGTCACGCGATCGGTCGTAGCTTGTCCCAAGCTGTCGTTGCGAGCGAGCATCGTCTCGTCTTCGTTCTCTCCCTGAATTAGTCTCGGCAGGAGATCTGGGGGAATTGATTCATGGGCAGCAGCGTCGGTCAGCGTGCATTTCAGAATGCCCGGCTCCAGAAACGGCAAAAGGCCGAAGTGCTGCCATTGCTCGGGCAAGCGCTCGAGTTGCACAAGAAGGGGCGCCTCCCCGAGGCCAGGGCTGCCTATCGCCAACTCCTGCAGTTCGCGCCCAACCAATTCATCGCCCTGCATATGCTCGGCGCCTTGGAGTCTGATGCCAGGAACTATCACCAGGCCGAAATCCTGCTGCGCCGGGCCGTTGCCGCAGACCCGCGATCTGCCGAAGCCCATATGAGCTTGGGCGTGGCGCTGAACGGGCTGAAACGTCACGACGAGGCCCGCGAGAGCTATCGAAAGGCTCTCGCCTTGCGGCCCAGCTACGCCCTCGCCCTGTCCAATCTCGGTAACGCGAGCGCGGCCCTCGATCTGCACCAAGAAGCGCTCGAGAGCTACGATCAGGCGCTCGCAATTGACGCAAACCTGGCCGCAGCCCACAACGGCCGCGGCTCTGCGCTCTGCCGTCTGCGCAACTATGACGAGGCTCTCGCAAGCCTGAACCGCGCGCTCTCGATCAAGCCTGACTATGCCGCGGCGCTGGCGAACCGCGCCGCTGCACTCCGGGAGCTTCAGCGATTTGACGAAGCCATGGCGGATTGCAATCGGGCAATCGCCCTCGCACCCGACGACGTGAATGGGTGGCTCTGGCGCGCCAATGTCTTGCTCCAGACCCAGCAAATTGCCCAAGCATTGCTCGATTGCGAGAAAGCTCTCGCGATTGCGCCCGATTCTGATCAAGCTCACTTCGTATTGGGCCTCTGTCTCGCCGGACTTGGCAGGGTCGACGAAGCGCTCGCCAGCTTCGACAGGGCCCTCGATATCCGGCCTGACCTTCAGAGCGCGATCTCCAGCAAGATATTCACGCTCGATTTTGTGGCGGACGCCAGCGTCGAACGGCATCAGCAAGCGCGTCGCGTGTGGTGGGAGCAGATCGAGGCCAAAATCGCTTCAGAAGCGGCAGCACCGCATGACAACCGCCGCGACCCGGACCGGCGCCTGGTGCTTGGCTACGTCTCGTCGGACTTCAACGCGCATTCGGCCGCGTTCATTTTCAAGCCGGTCCTGCAACACCATGACCGGGCACAGTTCGAGATCGTGTGCTACTCGTGTTCGTCGAAAGTGGACGGGACGACAAGCGAATTTCAGGGGCTCGCCGATCGCTGGCGTGACGCCTCGCAATGGACCGATGATCGCCTCGCTGCACAGATTCGCGCCGATGGCGTCGATATCCTGATCGATCTGTCCGGCCACACCAGAGGAAACCGCCTCGGCGTATTTGCGCGCAAGCCGGCACCGATCCAGGCGCACGGCTGGGGCCACGGCACCGGCACCGGGCTGCCGACGATCGATTATCTGTTCTCGGATCCTGTCGCGATTCCTTTGGCGGTTCGGCATCTGTTTGCGGAGACCGTCGTCGACCTGCCGTGCTTTGTGACGCTGACGCCGCTGCCGGCCGGGATTGCGCGAGCGGAGACGCCTGCGATTTCGAACGGTTTCATCACGTTCGGTGTCTTCAACCGCATCAGCAAAATCTCCGACGAGGCCGCGGCAGTCTGGTCCAGGATCCTCGAGCGGGTGCCGCGCTCGCGACCGCTGATCAAGGATGTTGCGCTCGACGATCAACTCGTCCGCGACAAGCTGCTGGCGCGATTTGCGGCTTGCCGATTGCCGGCCGAACGCGTCGATCTGCTCGGAGCGACCTCGCGGCACGAACATCTGGCATCGTTCAATCGCATCGATATTGCACTCGACCCGTTCCCACAGAACGGCGGCGTCAGCACATGGGAAGCCCTGCAGATGGGCGTGCCCGTGGTGGCGAAGCTCGGAAACAGCCTGCCCAGCCGGGCCGCCGGCGCCATCCTCACCGCGCTCGGCCTGCCGGACTGGGGCGCCGAAAGCGAGGATGCGTATGTCGAGATTGCAGCCGGCCGCGCGGCGCGGGTCGCCGAGCTCGATCAACTGCGCCGCGAGCTGCCCGAACAGATCAGCGCTGCGGCCGCCGGCAACCCTGTCTCATATGCGCGAGCCGTGGCCGACGCCTATCGCGCGATGTGGACACGCTATTGCAACGGCGGCGTCTGAGCTCTGCTCAATGCAGCCGGAACACGCCGTCGACGGCGCGCAGCTCGGCGGGCTTGATCAGCTTGGAATGCGCCACCGTGACCGAATGCAGGGGGCCATCGAGCTTCTCCTGCCAGAACGCCAGGAAATCGGTCAGCGCCGGAAATTTCGGAAACATGTCGTAGTTCTGCCAGACATAGGTCTGGAGCAACGAGGGATGATCCGGCATCCGATAGAGAATCTGTGCCGTCGTCAGCCCGTAGCCCAGCATCTGTTTCCGGAAGTCCTCGGAAACGCCCCCAACGCGCAGTCCCATGCCAAACCTCCTTTGCAGGAGCGCATGCAGGGGGTGGCTTGATCCGTGCCCCGGGAGCCACCCGGAAACGATGCGCTCACATGAGAGATATGTGACGCAAACCGACAATCCATCTCAAGCCCAAAAGTTTAACAAGCTGTTGAAATTCAATGCGTTAGCAGCAGACATGACTCCGTGCTAATACGGCCTCGGGTGTCGGTTAACGATGCCAAAGAGATTCTGGCAGTCCGTGCTTTCGGGTGCTAATTTTTCTGCTACAAACCCTTGCCCCCGCAAAATTCCTGTCCTATTTCACCCTCGCTCGTGCTAGCACTCGCGGGCAACGACTGCTAACAATATCAAAATCCTCAACTCGTTCAATTACTTAGGAGGACTGCATGAAATTCCGTCCGCTTCACGACCGCGTCGTGGTCAAGCGCATCGACGCAGAAGAGAAGACCGCCGGCGGCATCATCATTCCCGACACTGCCAAGGAAAAGCCCTCGCAGGGCGAGGTCGTCGCCATCGGCCCGGGCGGCCGCGACGAGTCCGGCAAGCTGATCCCGATCGACCTGAAGGT
This sequence comes from Bradyrhizobium vignae, assembly GCF_900324035.1. Classification (NCBI taxonomy): domain Bacteria; kingdom Pseudomonadati; phylum Pseudomonadota; class Alphaproteobacteria; order Hyphomicrobiales; family Nitrobacteraceae; genus Bradyrhizobium; species Bradyrhizobium vignae. The sequence goes on along the minus strand of NZ_LS398110.1, from coordinate 3,241,904 downwards.
CGGCGACCGCGTGCTGTTCGGCAAGTGGTCCGGCACCGAGGTCAAGATCGACGGTCAGGACCTGCTGATCATGAAGGAGAGCGACGTGATGGGCGTTCTCGAGGTCACCGAGTCCAAGAAGAAGGCGGCCTAAGGGCCCTCTCCTCCCTCCAGTCAAACATCCTCAAGGAAAAATCCAGATGGCAGCCAAAGAAGTCAAATTCTCGGTTGAAGCGCGCGACAAGATGCTGCGTGGTGTCGACGTTCTCGCCAACGCGGTGAAGGTCACGCTCGGTCCGAAGGGCCGCAACGTCGTGCTCGACAAGTCGTTCGGCGCTCCCCGCATCACCAAGGACGGCGTCACCGTCGCCAAGGAGATCGAGCTCGACGACAAGTTCGAGAACATGGGCGCCCAGATGGTGCGCGAAGTCGCCTCCAAGTCCGCTGACGCGGCCGGCGACGGCACCACCACCGCCACCGTGCTCGCCCAGGCGATCGTGAAGGAAGGCGCGAAGTCCGTTGCCGCCGGCATGAACCCGATGGACCTCAAGCGCGGTATCGACCTCGCGGTCGAGGCCGTCGTGGCCGACCTCGAGAAGAACTCGAAGAAGGTCACCTCGAACGACGAGATCGCCCAGGTCGGCACTATCTCGGCCAACGGCGATGCCGAGATCGGCAAGTTCCTCGCCGACGCCATGAAGAAGGTCGGCAACGAGGGTGTCATCACCGTCGAGGAAGCCAAGTCGCTCGAGACCGAGCTCGACGTCGTCGAGGGCATGCAGTTCGACCGCGGCTACATCTCGCCCTACTTCGTCACCAACGCCGACAAGATGCGCGTCGAGATGGACGACGCCTACATCCTCATCAACGAGAAGAAGCTCTCCTCGCTGAACGAGCTGCTGCCGCTGCTCGAGGCCGTGGTGCAGACCGGCAAGCCGCTGGTCATCGTCGCCGAGGACGTGGAAGGCGAGGCCCTCGCCACCCTCGTCGTGAACCGCCTGCGTGGCGGCCTGAAGGTCGCGGCCGTCAAGGCTCCGGGCTTCGGCGATCGCCGCAAGGCCATGCTGCAGGACATCGCGATCCTGACCGGCGGCCAGGCGATCTCGGAAGACCTCGGCATCAAGCTCGAGAACGTCACGCTCAACATGCTCGGTCGCGCCAAGAAGGTGATGATCGACAAGGAGAACACCACGATCGTCAACGGCGCCGGCAAGAAGGCCGACATCGAGGCGCGCGTGGCCCAGATCAAGGCGCAGATCGAGGAGACCACCTCGGACTACGACCGTGAGAAGCTCCAGGAGCGTCTCGCCAAGCTCGCTGGCGGCGTCGCGGTGATCCGCGTCGGCGGCGCGACCGAGGTCGAGGTGAAGGAGCGCAAGGATCGCGTTGATGACGCGATGCATGCGACCCGCGCGGCGGTCGAGGAAGGCATCGTCCCCGGCGGCGGCGTCGCCCTGCTGCGTGCCTCCGAGCAGCTCAAGGGCCTGCGCACCAAGAACGACGACCAGAAGACCGGCGTCGAGATCGTGCGCAAGGCGCTGTCGGCTCCCGCTCGCCAGATCGCGATCAATGCCGGTGAAGACGGTTCGGTGATCGTCGGCAAGATCCTGGAGAACAAGGCCTACAACTACGGCTTCGACTCCCAGACCGGCGAATATGCCGACCTCGTCAAGAAGGGCATCATCGACCCGACCAAGGTGGTCCGCACCGCGATCCAGAACGCTGCCTCGGTGGCCGCGCTCCTGATCACCACGGAAGCCATGGTCGCCGAGCTGCCCAAGAAGGGCGGCGCCGGCCCGGCGATGCCCCCCGGCGGCGGCATGGGCGGCATGGACTTCTGATCCAGCACCCTCGAGAACTACGAAACCCCGGCAGCGATGCCGGGGTTTTTGTTTGTAATAACTTCTCTCCACCCGTCATCCCGGGCTCGCGCCCAAGTGGGCCTTCTAAAGCATGATCCGGAAAAGTGCGAAGCAGTTTTCCGGAAGGATCATGCGTAAACAACAAGCTAAAGCGCGATGACGATTCATCCAAATCTCATCGCGCTTTAGGAAATGTTGAACGGCTGATACAGGACGAAGCGAAACAAGATCATCGGCCACCACAGCAGCGGGATCAGCAGGATCAGGACGGCAATCGCCTTCCGCTCCCGCGATTGCGCCGTCGACGGCCGGATGGTGTCCTGAACAATCGTCATCGCCTTCTGCTCAGCCTGCAACCGGCATGACGTTACGCAACCTCTGCGCGCGGGAAAACCCTGTTCAGGATTGGTCGCGCCGGCGCGCTGGCGCGTTCACGACAGGCGAACCCTGTGGGGGCCGATCGCAACCCGATGCGCCGTCAGTTGCGCGACATCTCCTGGAAACACGCCCTCACCCAGTCGATGGTCACGCGCGTTGCAGCGTCGCGCTTGAGATGATTTTGCACCAGCAGCCACACGTCGCGCCGCTTCGGCAGCAGCGTGGCGCGCAGGCGGCGGTCGCCGAGCAGGTCGGCGCAGACATATTCCGGCAACACGCCGGCGGCCTGATGGTCGCGGATCAGATTGCGGATGACACGGACGTTGTCGGTGACGCAGCGCGCGCGGGCCTTCCTGGTGCGCAGGAATTGCATCTCGGGAATGTCGCCGAGCTCGTCGGGATAGACGCACAGCATCGGCTCGCCCTCGGTCGTAACCGGCTCGAAAAAATACAGCTTGATGTCGCCGAGCCTTGAGATCGCAAAGTCGCCCTTGTCGGGCTTGCGCAAGCGGATGGCCAGATCAGCCTCCCAGCGCGAGAACCTGACGTTCTCGCTCGAGGTGAGGAATTGCAGCGTCAGGCCGGGATGGGTCCGCAGGAAGTCGCCCGCACGCGGCGACAGCACTTCTTCTGCAACTGTGTTGGTGGAGGCGATGCGCAGGCGGCCGACCGGACCTTCCAGGCTCTCGCTGAGCCGGCCGATCTCGGCCGCATGCGAGGCCATCGCCTCGACATGCGCCAGCACCGCTTCGCATTGCCGCGTCGGCCTGCGAACGCCGTCGGCGGCCTCGAACAGACGCAAGCCGAGCGCACGCTCGATGCGCGACAGCCGGCGCCCGACCGTCGTCTCGTCGATACGCAGCTTTGCGCTGGCGCCGGCATAGGTACCTTCGTCCCTGACGGCGGCGATGATGCGCAGATCGTCCCAGTTCATGGCTCGAGGCTACATCGCCGCCCGATGGCCTGCAATCTCGCAGCCTCCCGCTGCAATATTCCTGCATATCGGCAGGCATTCCCGGGGCTATGTTTGTTGCGCCTTCTACCCCCGGGAGACTTCCAAGACCATGACCGCAAAGACCCTGCTCCAGCTCGCCGGCGCCGACCTCAGCCCGCCGCGCCTCGGCGACGCCGCCCTGGTGCTGATCGATATCCAGAACGAATATCTCGCGGGCCCCCTCGCCTTGCCCGACGCCAAGCCCGCGATCGCACGTGCGGCTGCGCTCCTGGCACAGGCCCGCGAGGCTGGTGCCGCGATCATCCACATCGCCCATCGCGGCAAGGCCGGCAGCCTGTTCGATCGTACCGCCCACCGCGGTGCCATCGTCGTCGAGCTGAGCCCCCGCGCCAGCGAGCCCGTGATCGAGAAGGAGCTGCCGAATGCCTTTGCCGGCACCGATTTGCAGGCGCGCCTTGTCGCGACCGGACACAAGAACATCGTGCTGGCCGGCTTCATGACGCATATGTGCGTCAGCTCCACGGCGCGGGCCGCGCTCGACCTCGGCTTTCGTACCACGATCGATGCCGATGCCTGCGCCACGCGCGACCTGCCGGACGGGCGCGGCGGCACGCTGGACGCCCGAACCATCCACGAGGTTGCGCTCGCCGAGCTGTCCGATCGCTTCGCGATCATCGCCCGCGGCGATGCGCTGAAGTAACGGAGCAACGCGATGCTGCAACTCTATTTCTCACCGATGGCCTGCTCGCTCGCGAGCCGGATCGCGCTGATGGAGGCTGGCCTCGATGCGCAGTACCATCAGGTGCACCTCTTGACCAAGACGATCGTGGACGACGGGAGCGATTTTCACGGCGTGGCGGCGAAGGGCGCTGTGCCGGTGCTGGTGCTGGAGAATGGCGAACGGCTGACCGAGAGCGCGGCGGTGCTGCAATACATTGCCGATCTGAAGCCCGAGACGCGCCTTGCGCCGCCGCTCGGCGATCCCGACCGCTACAGGCTCCAGGAATGGCTGAGCTTCGTCGGCGCCGAGATCCACAAGGCGTTCCTGTTTCCGACCTTCTGGTACAAGGACGACGGCTCGCTCGCCAAGCCGCGAGCACGGATCGCGCAGACCTTGTCGGTGCCGGCAGCGCATCTGGCGGAACGCGAATTCCTCGTCGGCAACCGCTTCACCGTCGCGGACGCCCACCTCGCCTGGGCCCTGCTGCTGCTTCGGCCTGCCGGCGTCGACATTGCGCAGTGGCCATCGTTGTCAGCCTATCTCGAACGCATGCAGGCGCGGCCTCGCGTGCGGGAGGCGATTGCGACCGAGATGGCGCTGCGCAAGCAGATGACCGCTTGAGCGCAGGTCAGTCCACCCGCGCCAGCACCGCGAGCTTGCGGATGCCCTTGTTGCGGTAGGCGTCGAGGAACGCGTAATAGTCCTTGAACGACACGCAGCCGTTGGAGTCGCCGTTCGGCCCGAGCATGAAGGTGTGCGCGAGCAGACCGTCGCGGCCGTAGATCGCGCTCTCGCCCCCGATCGGGGTCAGGCGCAGCGCCGGCACGCCGTGGAACAGCGCCTCGCGCGGCTTCAGCGTGTAGATGTGCGGCGGCGTCACACCGCGCATGCGGATTTTCGAGGAGCGCGGATCGTCGAGATTGGAGCCGAGGCCGGAATGCGCCTCGAGCTTGGTGCCGTCGGGCAGGTACACCGTCTTGGCGGTGATGTCGTAGACCGCGGTGTCGCGCTCATAGGGCGGCGCGCCGCCGAACATCGGGTTCTGCTCCTTCGGCGCGATGGACGCGGTCACACTCGCATCGGCCGAGGCGTAGGCGAGCAGCCCGCCGGACGGCTCACGCTTGCCCCAGAGCTTTTCGACCATCGACTGGCGCGGAGCGGTGATCGACATCACCGCGGCCTTGGCGCGGTCGGCGAAGGATTTCGGCTTCGCCTCGGGCGCCGGCACGATCTCGGCCGGGTCGGCCGAGGCCAGCTGCATCTGGGCATCCTGTGCGCGCCTGGCCTTGTCCGCAGGCTTCTCAGCGGTCTTGTCAGCGGTCTTGTCAGCAATCTTGGCTGCCGGCTTCAGCGCTTCCGCGACCTTGGCGATGACGCTCTGCTTCGGGGTGTCCTTCGGCGTGTCCTTGGCCACGGCAACCTCCGTTGCCGGCGCGGCGCTCGCCGCATTCGACGGCACACCCTGCGTCGCAGCGGCGGCAAAGCGCTCGTTGAACATCTCGCGCGAGATGGGAGCTGCGACCTGGAGCCGGTCGGGCAGCAGCGCGAAGGTTTCCTCAATGGCCTCGCGGGCCTCGCGCAGCGCCACCTTGGGTGCGCGCTTGATCACGGGCTCGTCGTAGCCGATGCTGCCGACAGTCGGATAGACGCTCGCGCCAAAGACGTTGCTGTAGATGGTCCAGCCGGCGCCCATCACGACACAGCCGATCGCCGCGGCGCCAAGCCAATTGGACGTGGTCATTTTCCGGGAAGATTTCCGCGAATAATTCTTGGACTTCCGTGCCGCGTTACTCTGCGCAGCGATACTCGTACTCATTCGCCTTGCGTCCAGGACGGTGTCACTCAGTCCCCCTTCGAAGTGCCGCTGGTCACGATCCGGGAACAGCATCTCGCAGAGGGTCGGAGCGTCATTAAGGCGACTTTTAGTTAAATGCGGATTAAGTTCGGGCGGATGTGGGGCAACTCGTCAACGCTGTCCCGTTTTGAGAAAAAAGCCCGCAGAACTACGGACTTAGACGCGTCTGTTAACCATGTTTCTCGACCGGTTTGCGCCAACTGTTCGACGCTTGCGACCGCATCCATGACGCACTCAACAACGCCGTTTTCGTGACCCTCAAATTAGCACTGAGCGTAGCGCGGAAGCGTTGCGCGAGGCTGGTGGACGGCCCTGCGTCCGCTGGCCGATTGCGGCAACAGCGCCGTGACTGAAAGTTGATCATTTCGGTTCTGGACATCGCCGCCACGAGAAAATAGCTGCCACCTCGGCACTTTTCAGCAGCCTCTGCGCGTGATACGGTACCGTATCGTCCCGCCTTGAACTGTGCCGAGCACGCAAACGGAGCTGGCATGAGAGGGATAGCGCGCACAGGGTTTTTCGCCCTGGCAGGGTCGCTTCTGTTGGTTGGATCTGCGACTGCACAGCTTGCGGCCAATGCGGGCTGCACGGCGTCGCCCTCGGCCGCCGGGACGCAGACCTGGCGCTGCGACAACGGCATCACCATCGTTGCGGAAAGTGGCGCCAAGTTTGAACTTAAGGACGCCAACCGCGACGGACATATAGATTCCGTGGCGTTGAGCAACAAGGCCCTGCTGATCGAGGTGCCCAAGAAGCCGCGGCGCAACCCCTTCAAGGTGCTGACGCCGCAAGCGATTGCCGCAGTGCGCGGCACGAAATGGGCAGTCGATGTCGCTGACGCCAAGACCTCCGTGTTCGTCGCCGACGGTGGGGTCGGCGTGACCCGCCGGGCTCGTGGACGCGGCGTCGTGCTTGGACCCGGCGAAGGCGTCGACGTCGAGGCAACCGGCCCGTTGACCATCAAGACATGGGGTCAGCCGCGCGTCGACGCGCTCATGGCAAGACTCGGGCAATAGGTCGGGGTCGCCAAGACTATTTGGACAATACGAGATTGCAAGACGACCGCATGCGCAGCCGACGCGTTCAGATCCTGGTGGCACTCGTCCTCACCGCGCTGTGGGGCGCGGGCATCTATGCCGCGCACGCCAACGGCCATCTGCGCTTTCTCGATCGCCTCGAAGCCACGCTGACCGACTGGCGGACGCAGGCCCGCGGCGTGCAGCGTCCGCCCGATGTCGTCACCATCGTCGCGATCGACGACACCGTCGTGAAGCGCGGTGGCAGCTATCCGCTGCCGCGCGCCGATCTTGCCCGCGTCGTCGACACCATCGTGCAGTTCAAGCCGAAGGTTGTCGCGATCGATCTCCTGCTCGTCGACCGCAGCGCCGCAATCGGCGATGCCACGCTGGCCAACACGCTCGCCACCGGTCCCATGGTGCTCGCCGCCGCGGCGATCTTCCCCTCCGCCAGCGAGACCGTGGCACCCAGCGAAGGCCCCCTGGCCGTGTTGCCCGAGGCCGAACGCTTCTTGCAGCCATTGCCCGCATTCGCCGATCACGCCGAGGTCGGCGTCGTCAACGTCGCGACGGGACAATCGGGCTCACCGCTCGCGGTGCCGATGCTGTTCCGGACGCGCGACAAGGTCGAGCTGTCGTTCCCTTTGCGTGTCGCCGCCCGTGCGCTCGACCAGCCGCTGACGGTCGCGCCCGACCGTCTCATGCTGGGCAATCGCGCGGTGCCGACCGACAGCGACTTCGCGTTGCCGATCACCTATTACGGCCCGCGTCGGACGATCCGTACCGTCAGCGCACAGAGCATCTTCGACGGCACGCTCGATCGGGCGGCGATCGAGAACCGGATCGTCGTGATCGGCGCCTCGGTCGCCGGCGGCGGCGATTTCTATCCCACTCCGTTCGATTCCCTCATGCCCGGCGTCGAAGTGATCTCGACTGCGATCACGCATCTCGTCGCCGGCGATGCCGTCGTGCGCGACCGCAGGGTCCGTATTGCCGACGCGCTCTCCGCGACCCTTCTGCCGATGCTGCTGGTCGGCCTGCTCGCCTGGCGGCGTAGCGCGCTCGGCATCATGGCGGCGGCCGCGATGATGATCGCCTGGGCCGGACTCAATCTGTTCGCGTTCACGCATGGCGTCTGGCTGAACGCGGCGACCACGCTCGCCGCGGCAGTGCCGCCGGTGACCGTCTTTGCCGGCGTGCAGCTGTGGGCCGGGGGCCGCCGCACGCAATATTTCGCCGCCAAGAGCAGGTCGCTTGCGCAATTCCAGGCTCCGGCACTGCAGGAGTGGCTGGCGCGCGATCCGGACTTCCTGTCAAAGCCCGTCCGGCAGGATGCCGCCGTGGTCTTCGTCGATCTCTCCGGCTTCACCGGTTTGAGCGAGCGGATTGATCCGGACGAACTCAGGGATCTTCTGAAGGCGTTTCATGCACTGATCGACAAGGCCGCGATCGATTGCGGCGGCATGATCACCGGCTTCCTCGGCGATGGCGCCATGATCCTGTTCGGGTTGCCGCGCGCGATGCCCGACGACGCGGCGCGCGCGCTGAAATGCGCGATCGACCTGCATCGCGGTCTCGAACGCTGGATCGCCTCGCTGCCGCCGGCAGTCGCAGGTCAGCTCGGCTTCAAGATCGGCGCGCATTGCGGCCCGATCGTCGCCTCGCGGCTCGGCGAAAGCCATCAGCACATCACGGCGACAGGCGACACCGTCAACGTCGCAAGCCGGCTGATGGAGGTTGCCGCCCAGAATGATGCGCGGCTCGCACTGAGCGATACGATGCTGGATGCTGCCGACTTCCAGGGTGCTCCCGACGGCGTCCTGTCAGGCCCCCTGCTGGCCCATGTCCGCGGCCGTTCTGGTGTCGTGACCGTCTGGTTCTGGCGCGATCAGAGCGGGCCAGGCCACGACGCTGCCAAGGCCGAGATGATCGGCTGAAGTCCGCTACCGCGCCTCAGGCGGCGGCGAGCGATCCAGCACCTCATCCTTGGCGCCTTCGAGCAGATCGATGCCGTAGGTCTCGACCACGAGCGGCCCGCGCTTGCGCTGCAACTGCGCAACTTGCGTCACCGTTGCAAAGCGCTCGTTGAGGACGGGATGCCCGTCCGCGCGCAGCTCGTCGACATAGAGCAGCTTGCCGGCGAGCAGCTTGGGATCCGGCTCACCCATGTTGACCCAGCGGATGCGCTGGCTCTGCTGTGCCACACAGGTGCCGCGCGGCAGGTAGAACGCGAGCCAGCTCGTGGTGCCGTAGTCCTGTGCGAGCACACAGGTCGCACCGACGCGCACGCGCACCGCTTCGATCTCTGCGGCGAGCTCGCGCCAGCCGACACCGACGCTGCGCACGGTGGCATCGCGACGATAGCCCGACAGCCAGCCGGTATTTGCCTGAACGACCAGCGCTGCAAACATCACGATGCCGACCGGCGCGGCCCAACGCAGGCAGAAGTCGACGAGGCGCCGCTGGCGCGGCTTCCACTGCGCAAGGTTGGCAGCGGCGGCCGCGGCCATGACGAAGGGCGGATAGACCGGCGCGAACCAGTTGGCCTCGACGCGGGCATGCAGCGAGTGCCAGACGAAATAGGCGACGATGGTCCAGAACATCGTCTCGATCAGCACGCGCGAGGCCAGCGCGCCGGCGCGCTGCCAGGTCAGCGCGTGCAGGCCCATGGCGCCGAGGATGAAGACCAGCGGCGTTGCGAACGCGATCTGCGTCGGGATCAGCTCTGCGATGAAGACCGGGCGGAAGTCCTCGATCTTCGCGCGCCCGAGCTGCTTTGCGAACGAGACCCATTGATGGTCCGCATTCCAAAGGATCACCGGCGAGAACAGCGCCAAGGCGACCAGGCCGCCGAGATACGGCCAGGGCGAGATAAACCAGCGCCTGAGTTTCGGCACGGAAGCGAGCCAGATCAGGATCGCCGGCCCGAAGAACATCGCTGTGTATTTCGAGAGCAGCGCCGCGCCGACCGCGACACCGGCCGCGAGCCACCATGCGCCCCGGCCGGTCTCCAGCACCTTGGCGAGGAAGAACAGCACGAAGCTGGAGGCGACCAGCAGCGGCGCATCGGGCGTCACGATCAGCGTGCCGACGGAGGCCAGCAGCGTCACGTTGAGCAGGATGGCGCTGGTTGCAGCCACGCGCGCGCCGCCGAACAGGATTGCGGCGGAACGATAGACCGCGTAGCTCATCGGCAGTGCGAGCAGGATCGAGACGAGGCGGACGCCGAGCTCGGTATCGCCCGCGATCAGGGTGCCGGCGCGGATCACATAGGCGACCATTGGCGGGTGGTCGTAGTAACCCCCGGCCAGGTTCCTCGACCACATCCAATAATAGGCTTCGTCGAAGGTGATCGGCGTGAAGGCGGCCGCGACGAGCCGCAGGGCCACCAGCGCGAGGATCGTCAGCGCGGTGTTGCGGACGATCCGCGCGTCAGCTCCGCCCATCACGCGCTATTTCTTGCGCCAGACGAACAGTCCGGACATCGCGTAATTCCATACCACGCCCATCAGCGCGCCGGCCATGCCGGCCAGCCACCAGATCGGTTCCTGGTCGTACACCGAGAATGCGACGCCGACATTGGCGAGCAGGCCGACGCTGCACACGATGTAGAAGGCGATCAGGCCGCGCAGCAGCGCAAAGCCCTTCAGTCGCTGATCGCGATAGGTGAGGAAGTTGTTGAGGATGAAATTGCTGGTCATGGCGACGATGGCGCCGGCGGCCTGCGCCTCCGCGAACGGCGCCTTGAACAGCTGAAGTGCGATGAACAGCGTGGTCAAGTGCACCACGAGACCGATGCCGCCGACCATCGCGAACAGGATGAAACGCAGCGAGACGATGTCGTTGGTCAGCTTGGCGAAGACGAGACCGAGGAAGTCGAGCGCGACCATGGAATCGAGCTTGCTCTCGCCGTGCTGGCGGGCGCCGAAGGTGTAGGGAATCTCGACCGCCCGCAAGCTGCCGTGCGCAGTCGCGACGACATCGAGCAGGATCTTGAAGCCGTGCACGGAGAGCTTTGGCGCGAGCTGCTCGAAACGGTCGCGGCGGATCATGAAGAAGCCGCTCATGGGGTCGGCAATCTCGACCCGCAACATCTTCTTGGCGACCTCGGTTGCGAGCGCACTGGCGCCGGCGCGCTGCTTGTTGAAACCTTCGCTCTTGTAGCCCTCGATGTAGCGGCTGCCGACCACGAGGTCGGCCTGATCGCTTGCGAGCAGCAACAGCATTTTGGGCAGTTGCGTCTCGTCGTGCTGGAGGTCGGCGTCGATCACGGCCACATAGGGAGCGCTCGAGGCGAGGATGCCCTCGATGCACGCGCCCGACAGACCGCGGCGGCCGATACGGCGGACACAGCGCACGCGGCTGTCGCGCTGCGCCAGCGCGCGCACGACGTCCCAGGTGCCGTCGGGTGAATTGTCATCGACGAACACGACCTCCCAGGCGACGTTGGCGAGGGTCGCCTCCAGGCGCCGGTACAGCACCGTGACGTTGTCGCGCTCATTGAAGGTGGGGACGATGACCGACAGTTCCGGCCCCTCTTGAGCCTGGATGTCGACGCCCGGTCTGATCGCTTCATTCATGACGGCAGCGTATATCCGCCGCGTCCTGCGCTGCCAAGCCGGGGTCTGTGGGGAACGGCCCAAAAAGGGGCCCAAAATGCCAACGACCCCGGAATGGCGGACCGCGCGTACATCCGGCGCAGGCCTGAGCTATTCCAAGGTCGTCCCAACGACGGAGTTCTTCGCTCAACGTCGCCGTTAGAGGCTAGATGGGGACGGCAAAAGCGCTTCGCAAGGGGGTGGAAACCCCATTTTTCGCGCCCTATTGGTTGGGGACTTCCCGGATGATCGGCCCGCGCGGCGCGGGCGCGGCGGGTGCTGGCGGTGCAGCCGCCGGGGCCGGCTCGACCTTCGCCGGCTTGGGCGGCTTGCCGTACTGGCCGATCGGCCCGAACACGACGGCAACCGCAAGCACGATCGCCGCGACGATCGCCCCCAGAACGCCACCCACCGACTCAGACGACATGGAAACCCATCCCTGCTCCAGATGGGCCCACTGATACCATGGATGAGCGCGCGGCCGGAAGAGCTGCCAGCCAGCCTTGGTGACTTGCTACTTCTGGGGCGGCCGGTGCTTGACGAAGGTGATCACGATGTCCTTCTGCGCCGCCTCCACCGCCCTGTTGGCGGTAGCGAGATGGGCGCCGGCATCGATATCCGGATACTGCGTGGTAAGATAATCGAGCAGCGCCACGCGGTAATATTGCCGCTCCGATGGACAGGCACCCGCAACCGAGCGGCCGAAATCCTGCTCCGACAGGCCCTGATTGGAGTCGCGCGAATATTCCCGCGCCAGGCAATGCCAGTAATCGTCGCGGCCCTGCTGGGCAAGCTTCTGTGCACTTTTCGCGTCGTCGTCATCTGCCAAGGCAGAACACGTCATGGCAGCAGATGTCATCGTGATGAGTAAGGCTCCCACCAACAGCATCCGCATTGTTGTTCTCCTTCTTCGCGGGTCCGGCCGCGAGCTTAGACGGGACGGGCCAACTGGCCAATCACATCTGGTTTGATTAGGATGAAGCCCTCCTCCCCCGACGATGCGAGATCCTCCCGTGGCCAAAGCAAAAACCGCGTCCAAAAAAACCGGCAACATCTTCATCGGCATCGGCGGCTGGACCTTCGAACCCTGGCGCGGCGTGTTCTATCCGGAGAAGCTCGCGCAGGCGAAGGAGCTGTCCTATGCCGCCTCGAAGCTGACCTCGATCGAGATCAACGGCACCTATTACGGCTCGCAGAAGCCGGAGAGCTTTCGCAAATGGGCGAGCGAGGTGCCTGATGATTTCGTGTTCTCGGTGAAGGGACCGCGCTTCGCCACCAACCGCCGCGTGCTCGCCGAGGCCGGCGATTCCATCAAGCGGTTCTATGATTCCGGCGTGCTGGAACTCGGTGACCATCTCGGGCCGGTGCTGTGGCAGTTCGCGCCGACGAAGAAGTTCGACGGCGCCGATTTCGGCAAGTTCCTGGAGCTGTTGCCGCGCAAGCTCGATGGGCGCGCGCTGCGCCACGTCGTCGAGGTCCGCCATGACAGCTTTTGCACGCCTGACTTCATCGCACTGATCCGCGAGTTCGAGACGCCCGTGGTGTTCGCCGAGCATGGCAAATATCCCGCCATCGCCGATGTCGCCGGCGATTTCGTCTATGCGCGGCTTCAGAAAGGCAATGACGAGATCAAGACCTGCTATCCGCCGAAGCAGCTCGATGCCTGGGCGGAGCGCTTCAAGGATTGGGCTGCGGGCGGTGAACCGGATGACCTGCCGAAGGTTGACACGGCCAAGCCGAAGAAGAAACCGCGTGACGTGTTCGCCTATGTCATCCACGAGGGTAAGGTGCGCGCACCTCACGGCGCCATGGAACTGATCGCGCGAGTGAGCTGAGGATGGTTCATGGCAAAGGCGAAGACGCTCTTCACCATCGGCTATGAGCAGACACCGCCCAAGGCCGTGCTGGACGAGCTGGAAGCTGCGGGCGTCAAGCTCGTGGTCGACGTGCGCGCGGTGACGTCGTCGCGCCGGCCGGGCTTTTCCAAGAAGCAGCTATCCGCCGGGCTCGATGAGCGCGGCATCGCCTATGTCCATCTCGCCGCGCTCGGCACGCCCAAGGAAGGTCGCCTCGCCGCCCGCAGCGGGCAATATGACGTGCTGGAGACGATCTATTCGAAGCACCTGAAGACGCCGCAGGCGAAAGAAGAGATGGACGAGCTGTCGGCGCTCGTAAACAAGGCCGGCCCGGTGTGCCTGCTCTGCTACGAACGCGACCACACCCACTGCCACCGCCGGATGATCGCGGAGATCATCGAGGAGCGCAATGGCGTGACGGTGAAGAATTTGCCGGGACGGCAGATGTAGCTGGGCGCGCGAGCCCGATCCCGCAGCCCGGATGGCGCGAAAGCGTAATCGGGACCTTCGACCCTCGCAGCACCCCCCGGCTTGCGCTTCGCTCCATCCGGGCTAGGAATCCCTAGCCAACCGGAACGTCCCCGCCATCATCTGTACGCAACTGCCGCCAACATGAGCGGAGACGATCTTGCCGTCCCGCTTGCGGACGCGGGTGAGAAGAATGCTTGGACGGCCCATGTCAAAACCCTGGCCGATCGTGAGCTTCAATTCGCCGTCGCGCGCGGGATCGAGATCGGCGAACAGGGCGGCGGCGGCAATCGTCGCGCTGCCGGTCGCGGGGTCTTCGATCAGCCCGCTGGCGCCAGGAAAGAACATCCGCGCCTGACGCTCGCAAGATGCCTCAGCTGCCGGCACATCGCGGGTGTAGAAATAGACCGAGAAAGCGCCGTCGCGCGGCAGCATCCGGCCAAACGCTGCGGCGTCCGGCCTGGCCCGGCGCACGGCCTCGCGCGATCGCACCTCGGCAACCACGAACGGCGTTCCGACGCCGACGACTTGCGGCGCATGATGATCGGTCTTGATGTCATCCGCAGTCAGAGAAATGCAGGCCGCGACCTCTTCGGCAGAACATTGTGCAAGCCGCGACAGCGGCTGCGGAGCGGTGAGCTCGGTGCTGACCACCCGGCCCTGCTCACGCACAATGTCCACCGGTACGAGACCCGCCTTCTCCTCGAACAGCAGCCGCGACTTCGGCTCCCTGGCAAGGCTCGCCAGCACGAAGGCGGTCCCGACATTAGGATGTCCTGCGAAGGGAAGCTCCCTCACCGGCGTGAAGATTCGCACCTCGGCATCATTGGCCTTGTCGCGCGGCGGCAGCACGAACGTCGTCTCGGAATAGTTGAACTCGGTCGCGATCGCCTGCATCTGCGCGGTCGAGAGCCCGCCGGCATCGAGCACCACGGCGAGCTGGTTGCCGCCGAAGGCGCGATCGGTGAACACGTCGACGGTGATGTAGCGGCGCTGCATCGTCACTTCCCCATGCAAGTCGCGGCCGACGGGCCGCATCACGCAGCAGTCTACAAGCCGAAAACATCGCTCGTCATGCCCCTAAATTCGGAGCAATCGGAGCAATCGCGGAAGAGATTCAGAAGCGAAAGAGCGGCCGTGGCGCCGCGAGCACTTGCGCACGCTCGCTCTTGTCGACGATTAGCAGATCGAGAAATTCCCGGTTCTTCGCGTAAGTCTGCGTCGCCTCGAATTGCGTGTGCGGCCAGTCGCTGCCCCACAACAGGCGATTGAGGCCGTAAGCTCCGCGCAGCAGCGGAAAGGCTTGCTTCGCGAAGTCTTCGCCGGCCGCACCGTTGCGATAGGGCGCCGAGATCTTGACCCAGACGTTCTTCGTCGCTCCCAGCTTCAGTACCGACTGGAAACCGGGATCGCCGACGCCGAGCTTCGGGTCCGGCAACGTGTAGTGATCGAGCACGACGGTGACGCCGTGATCGAGCAGCTGTGGCGCGAGCACGGCAAGATCGGAGGCGTTGCGCTGGACCTCGACCTGCCACCCCATCGCTCTCACGCTTCCGAGCAGCGCCTTCCACTCGCGGGCGGCGAGATCCGGCAAGGGCTGGCCGACGAGATTGAGCCGAATGCCGACGACGCCGGCGCGATCGAGCACACGCAACTCGTCCGTCGTCGCCGCGGGATCGACCACGGCGATGCCGCGCAGGCGACCGCTCGCCTGCTTCAGGCAATCGACCAGATAGGAATTGTCGGTGCCGAGAAAGCTCGGCTGCACCAGCACGCCATTGCTCATGCTGCTCCGGTCGAGCTGCTCCAGATAGAGCGCCAGCGGCGCGTCGTAGCCGGGCGCATAGCGCCGGCCCGGCGCGAGCTGGAGACCTCGGTGGAAGACGTGGGCATGGCTATCGATCGTCGGCAAGGCCGCCTCACTCCTGGCTGTGGTGGCGGCCGTTGCGGCGAGCGATCCGAGGCCCGCACCAAACTGGCGGCGTGTGAGGCCGCGCGAGACGAACGTCATGGCACTTGCTCTCCATCTGCACGTCAGGCGCGCGTCGCGGCGGTCTGTTCGAAGACTTTGCCGCGCGTCTCCGGCAGCAGCAGTACCGCGATCAGGACCAGCGAATAGGCAAAGGCCGCATCGATGCCGATCGCAGGCCCAAGCCCGATATGTTCGCTGAGGAAGCCGACAAGGAAGGGGAACGCGGCGGAGACGATGCGGCCGAAATTGTAGCAGAAGCCGACACCGGTGCCGCGCACGCCGGCCGGATAAAGCTCGCTGAACAGCGCCGCCATGCTGGCGGGAATACCGGCGGAGAAGAAGCCGAGCGGAAAGCCGAGCACCAGCATCTGCCCATCTGTCAGCGGCGCGAAGATGTAGATCAGCACCGTGACGATGCAGGAGGTGGCAAAGAACGCGACATTGGCCCGGCGCCCGATGCGATCGCTGATGATGCCGCTGGTCACGCAGCCGCAGAAGAAGGCGACGATGATCACGGCGAGATAGCCGCTGGAGCCAAGCACCGACAAATGCCGGACTTCGCGCAAGTACGTCGGCAGGAAGGTTGTCAGCGCGGCATAACCGCCATGGGCTCCGATGCCGAACAGGCCGCCGATCAGGGTGGAGCGCAGCACGTCGCGGTGGAAGATGCCCGAGAGCGTTGCGAAGAACGGCGTCTTCTCGGCCGCGGCCGCGCGCGGCGGCTCCTTCAGACCGCGGCGGATGAAGATAATCAGGAGCGCGGGCAACAGGCCGAGCGCAAACAAGAGCCGCCAGGCGATGTCGGCCGGCGCATAGGTGAAGACCAGCGCCGAGAGCAGCACGGCGGCGCCCCATCCCACCGCCCAGGCGCTCTGCACCGAGCCGAGCGCCTTGCCGCGATGCTCGGGCCGGATGATCTCGGCCATCAGCACGGCGCCGCAGGCCCATTCGGCGCCGAAGCCGAGGCCCTGGATCGCCTTCAAGACCAGGAGCTGGGTGTAGGTCATCGCGAAGGCGCAGGCGAAGGTCGCAAGCGCAAAGGTGGCCACCGTGATCTGCAGCGCCTTGACGCGGCCGAAGCGATCGCCGAGCGCACCGCCGAACCAGCCGCCGAACGCGCCGAAGAACAGCGTGATGGAGCCGAGCAGACCGGCATCGGCCTTGCTGATGCCGAACGCGGCGATCAGCGCCGGGATGGCAAGACCGAACATCTGGACGTCGAGCGCATCGAGCGCCCAGCCGCCAAAGCTTGCCCAGAACGTGCGCCGCTCCAGCGGCGAGCTCTCGCTGTACCAGTTCGACATGTTTCCTACCCCTGTACTCGTTATTGCTTGATGACGTAGAAAGGCCGCTTCAGCGGATCTCGACGTGATAGCGGAAGCGGTCGGCCGGCCCGCGCGACCTGCGCCATTCGATCGGTCGGCGCTCGAGGTCGAGCGCGAGGCGCTCGATCACGATCAGCGGGGCATGAGGCGCGAGCCTGAGTAGGCGCGCCTGCATTTCGTTGGCGGTCTCGACAGTGAGGATCTCCTCGGCCGAAACCACGACCTCGCCGCAGCGCTCCTCGTAGAGCGGATACAGGAGGTCGCCGAATTCGGCGGTGTCGATCTCGAGAATCTTGGCGAAACGTGATTGCTGCAGCCAGATCTCCTCTGCGAGCAGCGGCACGTCGTCGATCAGGCGCAGGCGCGAGAGGCTGATCACCGGCTCGCCGACCGGGATGCGTAGCGCGGATGCGACCGCCGATGTCGCCGGCACGCTCTTGCGGCGGATGATCCGGCTCTTCGGCACGCGCCGCTCGCCGCTCTCGGACTGGAAGCGGAAGAAGCGGAACAGCGATGAATTGAACCGCGCGCGGCGCACGAAGGTGCCGCGGCCCTGCTGCCGCTCGAGCACGCCGTCCCTGACGAGCTGATCGATCGCCTTGCGCACGGTGCCGATGGCAACGCCGTAATGCGCAGCCAACTCGGCTTCCGAAGGGATCGGCTCGCCCGGCCGCCACTCATTGCGGTTGATGCGCGCCGCGAGGTCGTCGCGCAGGCGCTGGTAGCGTGGCAGGCGGTCGTCCAGCGGCGTTGAATTCATTTAGTCATATAGATGACTAGATGAAGCGCAAGTCAAGGTCCTACTATGATACCGCGAGGGCAAGCCTGCCGTCGCCCGCCCGACACCGGGCTGGCAGACCTCGCCAGCCCGGCCTCATCTGATGCGAGCCCTAGTTCGGGGACGCGTGGGCCGTGTTGGGCAGGCAGGGCGGCTGCTTGTAGGGATCAGATGCAAACGCACCCTCTGCCGGAGCCCTGACGCAGTCTGTCGTGACGTGAGTTGCGGCGTGCCGCGCCGTGACGTTGGGCGCGGCTGCGGCTTCGGTTTGAAGGATGGCGGTGGCGATCAGCGCGGCCGCAACAAGGGTCGATCGGGTCATTGGCTTTCTCCGGATAACGAATGAAAGCCGAGACGTTTCGGCTTCCACCGTGCAGGACCCGAAAACTAGCAGGGATATTTCATCACGCGTCGTCAACGCAGCGCGACGGCGCTTCAACGACGCGCGACTCACATTTGAAGGCGCGCTAGCCGAGCTGAAACACCGGCACTTTCTGCCCGTAGCCGCGCACCTCGACTTCGCCGAGCGCGACGGCATCGCTACCGTCTGCGCCCAGCGCCTCGCGCACGGACGCGGAGATCAGCAGCTGCGAGCCGAACTCCTTGTTCAACGCCTCCAAGCGCGAGGCGAAGTTCACGGTATCGCCGATGACGGTGTATTCCTTGCGCCGGGGCGAGCCGATATTGCCGGCGACGACCTCGCCGAAATGGATGCCGATGCCGATGCGAAGCGGCCAGCTGCTCTCCGCGTTGATGCGATCCATTGCCATCAGCATCTCGCGGCCGGCGGCGACCGCGCGGTGCGCGGCGTCGGAGGCCTCCAGCGGCGCACCGAACAGCGCGAGGAAACCGTCACCGAGAAACTTGTTCACGATGCCGCCTTGACGGTCGAGGATATCGACCAGCACGGCGAAGGCGCCGTCGAGCCGATCGACCACCTCTTGCGGCGTGCGCGATTGCGCGCCGGCCGTGAAGCCGCGGAAATCGACGAACATCACCGCGACGCGGCGGACGTCGCCGCTTGTGCTCGTTCCCGTCGCCATCAGCTGCTCCACCACCTGCGGAGAAACGTGCTGGCCGAACAGATTGGTCACCCGGTCGCGCGCGGTGGCCGCCGCGATGCTGGCGGCAAATTGCCGCCGCAGCTGCGCGCCCACGGCGCCGGCCAGCACCCCGCAGATCAGGATGATGATGCTGCGCACGGCATGGAAATAGATCAGGGGTTCGTCGGCCTCCCCCGCCGAGTTGTAATACAGCGCGATCGCCAGAAGCCCGGTTGCGGCTACAAAACCCGTGAAAGTGGAGAGCCAGAAATCGAGCCGCAGAGTGGAGAGGATGACGAAAATGAAGTACATCAGCGGCACGGCGAATCCGAGCGCCTGGCTCGCGCCCATGGTCCGGATTTGCAGGATGAGCATCACCGTCGGTAGCGACGTCTCGATCAGCGTGCCGATATAGCGCCTGATCACCGGCACGTCGCGATCGAGGCGGAGGTTCTTCCTGATCTGGGTATGGACCCAAACCTCGAACAGGATGAAGCCGACGAGAAGGCCGTAGACCTCGATCAGCCCTTTCGTCCCGCGCCAAACCCGGTTCACCACGGCGGGATCAATCAAGTAGATCGCGGTGAGGAACAACATCATGACGCAGCCCGTCATGATCAGGGCGCGCACCCGCAACAGCTCGGTGCGCAGCACCTCCCGCGTCAGCTCGCGCTCGAAGTCCTCCGATAGCACGGTATGATGCCGCGCCTTCCTGCTCGCAAACCTGACCATTTCACCCCCTGGTCATTCCGGGGCGCGAAGCAGTCGCGAGCCCGGAATCTGGAGATTCTCAGGTGCGCAACTGCGCACCATAATTCGATACTAGCGCATCGCCCCGGGATGACATCAAGGCCAGTTTGCCTCAATCCAGCGTGCGGCGGAAGCGCGTCACGGCGATGGTCATGGCGAGCAGCATCAGGGCCGTCAGCGCCAGCGTATCGAAGCGCAAATTCTGCATGGTCGCGCCCTTCAGCATGATGGCGCGGACGATGCGCAGATAATGGGTCAGCGGCAGGCATTCGCCGACATACTGCGCCCAGGTCGGCATGCCCGCGAACGGGAACATGAATCCGGACAGAAGAATGCTCGGCAGGAAGAACATCATCGACATCTGCATGGCCTGGAGCTGGTTCTGCACCACCGTCGAGATCGTATAGCCGATCGACAGATTGGTGGTGATGAACAGCGTCGAGAGCAGCGCCAGCAGGACGAGGTTTCCGAGCACGGGCACGCCGAACAGACCGACGCCGATGCCGATGATCAGGAAGGCCTGGACGAAGCCGACCAGCACGTAAGGCACGATCTTGCCGAACATCACCTCGACCGGCTTGATCGGCATCGACAACAGGCTCTCCATGGTGCCGCGCTCGACCTCGCGCGTGACCGACAGTGCGGTGAAGATCAGCATGGTCATGGTCAAAATGGTACCGACCAGGCCCGGCACGATGTTGAGGCTGGAGGCCGCGGCCGGATTGTAGCGGGCATGCGCGCGGATCTCGAACGGCATCTCCGGAGGATCGCCGATGAAGAGATCGTGCTTGAGCGCGGTCTGCACGACCATGCCGAGCGAGCCGAGCGCCGCGCTCGCCGCAACCGGATCGGTGGCATCGGCGGCGACCAGCAGCGCCGGCCTGTCGCCGCGCCGCACCGCCCGCTCGAAGCCGCGCGGGATCTCGACGCC
The DNA here is from genome assembly GCF_900324035.1 of Bradyrhizobium vignae. Lineage (NCBI taxonomy): Bacteria > Pseudomonadati > Pseudomonadota > Alphaproteobacteria > Hyphomicrobiales > Nitrobacteraceae > Bradyrhizobium > Bradyrhizobium vignae. The sequence continues at coordinate 3,221,417 of NZ_LS398110.1, read as the reverse complement.
GAACAGCACCTTGCCGGATTTCAGCAGGTTGTCGAAATCGTCGACGTCGTGCACTTCGTAGAGAAAGCGGAAGTAGGCTGTGTTCTCCAGGGCCTTCAGAATCGAGCGGGTGAGATCAGAATCCTCCTGGAGCAGCACGGCACTCGGCAGATGATGCGGCGTGGTGTTGATGGCATAGCCGAACAGCATGAGCTGCATCACAGGCAACATCACGATCATCGCGAAGGAAACGCGGTCGCGCCTGAGTTGGATGAACTCCTTGATCAGCATCGCATAGGAGCGCCGCAGGAAGCCGAAGCGCTCGCGAATTTCCCGGGCTGGAGCTGGAAGATCAACCACGCTCATTGGAAATTATCCTTGGAGCGCCCCATCAGCTCGATAAACACGTCTTCGAGCGAGGGTTGCGACTTCTGCCAGTGCAGCCCACCCTTCTTGCGCCAAGACGCGATGCTGTCTTCGAGCGCCGCGACGTCGCGGCCGGAGACGTGCAGCGAGGTGCCGAACGGCGCCACCATGTCGACGCCCGGCTTGCCGGTGAGCGCGGCCCCGAGCCCGTTCAAATCCTCGCCCGTGACGGTGTAGGTCGTGAGCGCCGACTTCGCGATCACCTCCTCCACGGTGCCGTGCGTCAGGAGATGACCGTAGGCGATGTAAGCGATCTCGTGGCAGCGCTCGGCCTCGTCCATGTAGTGGGTCGAGACCAGCACCGTGAGACCGTCGGCGGCGAGTGCGTGGATCTCGTTCCAGAAATCGCGCCGCGCCTTGGGATCGACGCCGGCGGTCGGCTCGTCGAGCAGCAACAATTGTGGATTGGGCAGCGTGCAGGCCCCGAGTGCCAGCCGCTGCTTCCACCCGCCGGAGAGCTCGCCTGCAAGCTGCTCCTCGCGCCCCGAGAGCCCGAGCCGCGTGATCATGTCACGTGCGGCGCCGCGCGCATCAGCGAGGCCATAGAGCCGCGCGACGAATTCGAGGTTCTCGCGCACCGAGAGGTCCTGGTACAAGCTGAAGCGCTGGGTCATGTAGCCGACCTGGCGCTTGATCTTCTCGGCATCGCGGCGGATGTCGTAGCCGAGGCAGGTGCCCTCGCCGCTGTCCGGCGTGAGCAGCCCGCAAATAATGCGGATGGTCGTGGTCTTGCCCGAGCCGTTAGGTCCAAGGAAGCCGTAGATCGAGCCGCGCTTCACCTGCATCGACAGATCGTGCACGACCTCGCGGCCGCCGAACGATTTGGTCAGGCCCTTGACGTCGATGGCGATGCCGTTGCCGTTGCTCATCGCTTGTCCGCCACCGGGGTCTTTGGATTGAGATGGACATCGATCGGCTGTCCGACCCGCAAGGCGTCAGGCCGCGAGGGCCGCGCCTGGATCAGGTAGACCAGCTTGTTGCGCTCATCGAGGCTGTAGATGACGGGCGGAGTGTATTCCGCCGAGGTCGCGATGAAATAGATCTTTGCGGTGAGATCGGCGGCGCAATTGTCGCAAGAGACGCGCACCGTATCCCCGATCGCAAGCTTGGACAGCTCGGTCTCCGGCACGAAGAAGCGCAGTTTCATGTTGCCCGGCGGCATGATCGAGAGCACCGGCCGCTGCGCCGCGACCATCTCGCCCTCGCGGAAATAGATCTGCTGGATGGTGCCGGCGACCGGCGCGAAGCCCTTGCGCCGCGCCAAGCGCGTCTCCGACGTCGCCACCCGCGCTTGCGCCACCCGCAAAGCCGAAACGGCGGAGTCCAGATTGGCCTGCGTACCCGCGCCGGTCTTGCTCAGTGAGGCGGCCCGGTCATAGGTCTGCTGCGCATTCGCCAGCGTCGCCTTGTTCTGGTTGAGATCGGCAAGCTGGAGGTCGTCATCGACGGAATAGAGGTGATCGCCGACCTTGACCTCGTCGCCCTCGCGGACATTGAGCTTGATCACCCGGCCGGCTTCGTCCGGGCTGACGAAGATCATGTCGGCCTCGACCCAGCCCTGGAAGCCGGGATCGCGCTGCTCGTTGCAGCCGGCCAGCCCGGCCGCGAGGACGATCGTCAATGCAAGACTGAAAATTGCTTGCGACGACCTCATGTCGTCCTCCGTTCGCCAAAAATCAAATCCAGATGAACGCGCAGCATCTCCTGCGCATCGAGCGGCGCATGCCGCGCAAACAGGCTCTGCCAGATCACCGCGATCATCGCAGGCGCGACCAGGATCTGCGGATAGCGAGCAAGATCCTTTTCGCGGATCTCGCCGCGGGCAATACCGAGCTCGATCAGCGCGCGCATGGCGGCGATCCCACGCGAGACCACCTCGCGGTAGTAGAAGTCGGCGACCGAGGGAAAGCGCGGCCCCTCTGCCACGATCAGGCGCACCAGATCGCCGCGCCTCGTGCCGATCACCTCCTTCAGGAAGTTACCGGCGAACGCCTCGATCAGGTCGCGCACCGAGCCTGCCGGCGGCGGCAGCGTAGTCAATCGCGCGACCACGGGGACGATGACGATGCGCACCAGCTCCTCGAACATCGATTCCTTGTCCTTGAAGTGCAGGTAGATCGTGCCCTTTGCCACGCCGGCGCGCTTGGCAATGTCGTCAAGGCGCGTCGCCGCAAACCCGCGCGCGATGAATTCGTCCATCGCCGCTTCCACGATCGCCGCACGCCGCTCCGCCGCGCGCGCGGCGCGGTTCGAGGCAGGCGCCGCGTCGGGGCCAGCAGCCTCAGGGCCGTTCGCGTGGGAGGCCGCAGAGGGCAAGGCGGCTTTGGTCGGCTTCTTCGTCATTCGACATTTATGACTGACTGGTCAGTCATAGTCAAGTCTGCAAAAGGCGCTCCCCCGCTTCGCGGACAAATTAGTATTGACTAATGCATTAGTGATCGCTAATTTGAGGCCATGATCCAAGCCACTCCAAACCCCGTCACCAGCGTGATGCGCGCCCTCGCCGATCCCACCCGCCGCGCCGTGTTCGAGCGCGTGTTCGAGAGCAAGGAGATCAGCGTCGCCGAGCTGACGCGCGGCAGCGGCGTCACTCAGGGCGCGATTTCGCAGCACCTGAAGTCTCTCAAGCAGGCCGGTCTCGTCGCCGAGCGTGCAGAGGGCCGCAATGTCTATTACCGCGCCGCGCCGCAGGGACTCGAGCCGCTGGTGACCTGGATGGATCACTACGGCGTCTTCTGGCGCGAGCGCTTCCAGAACCTGCGTGACCTGTTGAAGGAGATCGATCCGTGAGTACTGCCGCGTCGAAAGCCGAAACAAAGGACATCGTCATCGACGAGGTGCTCCCTCATGCACCGGAGACGATCTGGAAGGCGCTGACCAGCGCGCAATTGATCGCGCGCTGGCTGATGCAGCCGACCGGCTTTGAAGCCGTCGAAGGCAAAGCCTTCACGTTCCAGACGACCCCAGGCGGCAACTGGGACGGCGTGATCCATTGCCGGGTTCTCGAGGTCGTGGCTTTCAGGCGTCTCGTCTATGCCTGGAAAGGCGGCCATGAGCTCAACACCGGTTACGGCGCGCCGCTCGACACCGTCGTGACGTGGTCCCTCACCCCGGTCGAAGCCGGCACGCGGCTCCGCCTGGTCCATGCGGGCTTCGTCCTGCCCAGGAACGAGTCGGCCTACACAATCATGAGCGGCGGCTGGAAGAAGGTCGTCCGTCAGCTCGACGAGATCAGCGGCGAAAAGTGAGTGGGAGATATCACGATGGACAAGCCCTATACCGGCGGCTGCGCCTGCGGCGCGATCCGCTATTCGATTGTCGGTGAGCCGCTGTTCAGCAATCACTGCCAGTGCCGGGACTGCCAGCGGGAGAGCGGCAGCGGCCACGGCTCCTTCGCGACCTTCGCGCGCGCCGGCGTCACGCTGAGCGGCGAGGCGACGCACTGGGACATGGTCGGCGACAGCGGCAACGTGAAGACGCGCGGCTTCTGTCCGCAGTGCGGCCTGCCCGTCTATATGACCTTCGCCGCGATGCCCGACATCTTCACCATCCGCGCCGCGAGCCTCGACGAGCCCGCCCGCTACAAGCCGCAGGCGGTGACCTACGCAGCGCGCGGGCATGGCTGGGATCGTCTCGACCCGGACTTGCCGAAGTTCGAGGGGATGCCGCCGGGGTGAGCAGCGAGGGAGTGACGACCGACGCCGGAAATCACCGCCCATTCGCCGGGCTTGGCCTCTAGCGGCAACTCGCCGCGCACCCTTGATTAGAGACAAACCGCTACGCAAGCGCTCGCGCCATCGTGACATGGCGATGGCGGCGCCGCGGCCGCCTCAGCCATGGAACCTGAGGCCGTCGACGATCTTGTCGATCACCTTGCGCTCGGCACGAACGGCGAGACCGACGAGATTGAGCTCGTTTCGCGCCACCGCCCTCACCGCCTCGCGGTTGGCGGCGTCATGCGTGGTCTTGAACATGTCTTCAGTGTAGACGGCCGGCTTGACGTTGCGTGTGAGCGCACGGTCGAGCGCGCGCGACAAGGCAGGACCGTCGGCGCCGTAGATCAGGATCGGCTGGCCAATCAGCGCGTGATATGCCGTGCCCGAGGCGTCCTCATAGGGCTCGCCGACGCATTCGGGAAACGCAGCCGCGATGCCGCTGGTGAGAAAGGCCGCAACGTTGAGCTTCTGCCAGGCCTGAAGATCAGTGCGGATCACGACGGCGATCTTGGTGTCGAACTGCATGCATGTCTCCACAAATTGTCATTCCGGGATGCGCCTTAAAGCGCAGACCCGGAATCTGGAGATTATCGCACGAGATTCCGGGTTCGTCGCTCCGCGAGGTCCCGGAATGACGGAGCAGAAAATCAACCCTTGGCGTCGCAGGCCCAGGCGCGGATCACGCATTCCTTGCCGCCGTATTTATAGCATTCGCGTGTGGCGGCATTGAGCGAGGCGGAGATCTTGGGCTTGACGGCATAGCCGTAAGCGCCGCAAGGGTTTGTCATATCGACCGACATCGCCGCGCACGCACGCTTCATCGTCACCGTCGTGCAATCGCCCTTGCACTGCTTCTGCGCCGCGGCGCGCGCCTCGTGCTCGGCGCTGTAGTCATAGGCCTGGCCATAGGCACCACACTTGCCGACGGCGAATGCACCGGCCGCATGGGCTTCGGTAATGTAACGGGCGCCGGAAACACAAACCGACAGCGCAAAGAAAAACATCGCGCAACGGCGCGCGACGACATTCGAAGCCATGGAAAACCCCTCCCCCCAAGGCAGGTGGAGAACTCTAAGCGGCGGTCGTTTCCAGATGGTGAACGGGGAGTTGAAAACGGAAGGCTAGGAGCTGCGGTAGAGTGCGCAAAAGCGCGAAGCGCCGTGCCCACCATTTATCTCCACCGAAATCGAAAAGGGTGGGCACGCTTCGCTTTGCCACTCCTACGCTCCTACGACACGTCATCCCCGTCGGGCCGCTTCCAGCGCCTGCGGCGTGTCGATGTCGAGGAAGGCGCTCTCGCCATCAACCGGCACTTCGGCGACTGCCTCCGCATGCTTGGCGATCAAATGCCTCGCGCCGACGTCGCCGTCGAGCGTCATCAACTCCTTGAAGAAGCGGCGCGACCACAGCACGGGATTGCCGCGGCGGCCTTCGCTGACGGGCACGACGATGAGATTGCCGCGGTCCGGCGCAAAACCGTCGATGAGACGATCGATCAGCCCTGCATCGATCAGCGGCATGTCGCCGAGGCACACCACCGCGCCGTCGCAGCTCTCGGGCACGGCGGCGACGCCGGCCTTGACCGAGCCGGCGATGCCGCCGGCGAAATCCGGATTACGGACGAACTTCACCTTCAACCCTTGCAGCGCCTGCTCGACCAGCTCGGCCTGGTGACCGGTGACGACGATCACTTCGGATGCTTTGGAGGCCAGCGCCTGCTCGGTCGCAAGGCGCACCAGCTTCTTGCCGTCGAGCTCGGCGAGCAGCTTGTTCGGTCCGCCCATCCGCGTCGAGCGGCCCGCCGCGAGCACGATGGCCGCGACCTGACTGTTGCCCTCGGTCTCGGGCTTGGCGCGCGGCTGCGGCCGCGTCACGATCTCCATCAGAAGACCGCCGACACCCATGCCCATCAGCTCGGACCGCGTCACCTTGATGCCGGCGAGCAGCCGCATCAACACCCAGTCGAACCCGTTCTCGACCGGCGAGCGCGCGCAGCCTGGCGCGCCGAGCACCGGCACATTGCCGGCGCGGGCGATCAGCAACAGATTGCCGGGATCGACCGGCATGCCGAAATGCTCGATCTCGCCGCCGATGCCGGTGACGGCCGCCGGAATCACGTCGCGGCGATCGGCGATCGCGGATGCACCGAATACGATCACGAGCTCCGCGCCCAGGCCCAGCACCTCATTGATCGCTGCCGACAGCGCCTGCTTCTCGTGCGGGACACGCCGCTCGCCAACGATGCTGGCGCCGGCCGGCGCGAGCCGCTCGGCGGTGACGCGCAGGGTTTTGTCGATCACCTTGGAGGAGAGGCCCGGCAGCAGCGTCGAGACCACGCCGACGCGCTTGATCACGTAAGGCCCGACCTTCAGCACGTCCTTGCCGGCGGCCTGCACGGCGGCATCGCGCAAACGTCCCTCGACGCCGAACGGGATGATCTTGACGGTGCCGACCATCTCGCCCTCGACCACCGGCTTGAAAGCGGTGAGCGTGGCAAAGGTGATGGCCTCGTCGACATTGTTGATGCGGTCGACCGCGGCGCGGTCGACCACCAGCACGCCCGGCCGCGCGGCGAACAGATTGGCACGGCCGGTGAAGGCGCGCTCGACATGGATGCCCTCGCCGCCGACCGCAAGCGCGATGCTCGCGGCCGCAACGTCCTCGGAGACGTCGCCCTCCTCCATGCGCACCACGACGATGTCCTTGATGCCGGCGCGCTCCAGCGCTTCGACCTCGGCCGGACCGATCGTCGTGCCCTTCTTCAGCACCAGCGGTCCCTGACGCAGGGTGTGGACGGTCACCCCGCCGATCGCATCCCTGGGGCTCGCTGGTCCGAACTTCATGCCGCTTGTTCTCTCTCTTTGGGAGGCAGGCGGAGCACCGCCGTAATCTCGGCCATGATCGCGACCGCGATCTCGGATGGCGAGACCGCGCCGATCGCAAGACCAATGGGCGCGTGGATGCGCGCGATGTCGCTTTCCTTCGCGCCCTGCGCCCGCAACCGATCGGCCCGCTTGGCATGCGTTTTCCGCGAGCCGAGCGCGCCGATGTAGAAGCAGTTGCGCTCGAAGGCGTGCAGCAGCGCGGGGTCGTCGATCTTGGGATCGTGCGTCACCGCGACGAACGCCGTATAGGCGTCGACATTGAGCGGCGGCAGCGCGGTGTCGGGCCATTCGGCGATCAGGGGAATGTCGGGAAAGCGCTCAGGGCTCGCAAAGGCCGTGCGGGGATCGACGACGGTGACGTCATAGCCGAGCGAGCGCGCCAGCGGCGCCAATGCCTGGCTGATATGAACCGCACCGACGATCACGAGCTTTGCGGTCGGCGCGTAGACATTCAGGAACAGCTTCTTGCCGCCGGCCTCGACATTGGCGCTCTTGCCCATGCGAAGCTGCTTCTCCAGTTCGGCCCCTAGCGGGTCCTTGGCAAAGTCTGCGGCCTTCACCAGACGCTGCTCACCGGTCTCGGTGTCGGTGACGAGGATCACGGGCCGGCGCGCGGCGCGCTCGGCGTTGAGTTCGTGCAGGATTGCGAGCTTCACGGCTAGCCAACCTTCTCGACGAAGACTCGGATGGTGCCGCCGCAGGACAGCCCGACATTCCAGGCGGTCTCATCGGCGACGCCGAACTCAAGCATTTTCGGCTTGCCGCTCTCGATCACGTCCATAGCCTCGGTGACCACGGCGCCTTCGACGCAGCCGCCGGAGACGGAGCCGAGGAAGGTGCCCTCGTCATTGATGACGAGGCTAGAGCCCGCCGGGCGCGGGGCCGAGCCCCAGGTCTCGACGACGGTGGCGAGCGCGACGCCACGGCCGGCCTTCTGCCAGTCCTCCGCCGCCTTCAGAATGTCCTCGTCGCGATCAAGCATGGGGCGCCTCTCAAGCTGCGGAGCGGATCAGGCTGCGGTGATGCGGCGGCAGCGGCTGGGAGAGCGTCGTGATCAGCTCCTGGATCGAACTCAAATTATGTACCGGGCGGAATTCGTCAACGTGGGGAAGCATCATTTTGATGCCCTGGGCCTTGGCCTCGAAGCCGCCGAACCGCAGCAGCGGGTTGAGCCAGATCAGCCGCCGGCAGGACCGGTGCAGCCGGTCCATCTCGAAGGCGAGCTTGGAATCGGCCTCCCGCTCCAGCCCGTCGGAGATCAAGAGCACGATGGCACCCTGGCTCAGCACGCGCCGGGCCCACAATTTGTTGAAGTTGTGCAGCGAGGCCGAGATCCGCGTACCGCCTGCCCAGTCCTCGACTGCGGCCGAGCAACTCGCCAGCGCCTCGTCGGGGTCGCGCTGGCGCAGCGCGCGGGTAACGTTGGTCAGCCGCGTGCCGAACAGGAACACCGAGACGCGTTTTCGTGCATCGGTGATGGCATGCAGGAAATGCAGGAACAGGCGGGTGTACTCACTCATCGAGCCCGAGATATCGAGCAGCGCAACGATCGGCGCCGGCTTCTCGATCCGCCCGAGGTGATGGATGTCGATGATGTCGCCGCCGGTCCGCAAGGAGGCGCGCAGCGTGCGGCGCAGGTCGAGACGCAGGCCCCGCGGATCGGGTCGTTGCCGGCGCGTCAGCAGCTCGGCCTGCGGCAGGTGCATCCGCTCGATGGCGTGCAGCGCCTCGGTGATCTCCGCCGCGGTCATCTGCGCAAAATCCTTTTTCTGAAGGATTTCCTTGTCGGAGACCGACAGGCGCAGGTCCTGCTCCTGGTGCTGCGGCGTCTCGGTCATGCGCGGCTGCAACATCGCCTCCTGGACGCGACGGGCGCCGGCCTGCGGCTTTTTCTTGGCCTGCTCCGGAAGCGGCACCGAATCCAGCATGTGCTTCCACTCTTCGGAGGCCCGGAAGAACAGGTTGAAGGCTTGGCTGAAAATCAGCGCATGCTCGTGGCGCTTGACGAAGATCGCCTCCAGCGTGGTGAAGACATCGGACCGGTTGCCGATGTCGATCACCTGCAGGGCGCTCATGGCATCGATGACGGCGCCCGGACCGACCGGCATGCCGGCCGCACGCAGCGCGCGGGCGAAGCCGACGATGTTGTCGGCGAATTGCCCTGTCTGCTCGGGGGCAAGGTGGTTGATGGCCATGGTCTATCCCCGCTCTGTCATTCCGGGGCGTCGCGAAACGACGAGCCCGGAATCCGGAGGTTGTGGCATGAGATTCCGGGTTCGCGCTTCGCGCGCCCCGGAATGACGCCTAATCGCTCGTCGCTTCCTTCAGCACCTTCTGCAAGGTATCGCCCTGCATGCGGGTGATGTCGTCCTGGTACTTGAGCAGCGCGCCCAGCGTGTCGCCGACCACTTGCGGGGTGAGCGAGCGGGCATCCAACTCCGACAGCGCGGTGGCCCAGTCGATGGTCTCGGCGACCCCAGGCGACTTGTAGAAGTCCTGGTTGCGCAGTGCCTGGACGAAGCGCACCACCTGCTGCGACAGCTTTGCGGAGATGCCGGGCACGCGCGTCTTGACGATCGCAAGCTCGCGCTCGGCGGCAGGATAATCCACCCAGTGATAGAGACAGCGCCGCTTCAGCGCGTCGTGGATCTCGCGGGTGCGGTTGGAGGTGATGATGACGATCGGCGGGTACGGCGCCTTCACGGTGCCGAATTCGGGGATGGTCACCTGGAAGTCACTGAGGATTTCGAGCAGGTAGGCTTCGAACGCCTCGTCGGCGCGGTCGAGCTCGTCGATCAACAGCACCGGCGGGCCGGCGACATCGGGCTCCAGCGCCTGGAGCAGCGGCCGCTTGATCATGTAGCGATCGGCGAAGATGTCGCTCGAAAGCTGCTCGCGATCGGTGTCGCCGGCGGCTTCCGCCATCCGGATCGCGATCATCTGCGCCGCGCTGTTCCATTCGTAGACCGCGGAGGAGACGTCGAGGCCTTCGTAGCACTGCAGGCGGATCAGCTTCCGCCCCAACGCCACCGAGAGCACCTTTGCGATCTCGGTCTTGCCGACTCCGGCCTCGCCTTCCAGGAACAGCGGCCGGCCCATCCGCAGCGACAGATACGTCACCGTCGCCAGCGATCGCTCGGCAAGATAGCCGCGCGACGTCAGGAGTTCGAGCATCGCATCGACCGATGCCGGCAGGGCCGCTAGAGTCATGAAAGGCCAGTCTCGTTTACGCCCTCACCGGGCAAGCCTTGGGCCAATGAGTGAGGCCCATCATTCCTTGGCATTGGCGGCGTCGACGGCGCGCCGCGTCAGAACACCAATGAGATGTGCGCGGTATTCGGCGCTGCCGTGGATATCGCTGTTGAGGCCTTCCGCCGGCACCGTGATGCCTTCCAGCGCCTTCGAGGCGAAGCGCTTCTTCAGGGCCTCCTCGAATGCGGTGACACGGAACACGCCTTCAGACCCGGCGCCGGTGACGGCAACACGCACGTCCGAAGGACGCCGCGCCACGAACACGCCGACCAGCGCGTAGCGCGAGGCCTGGTTGCGGAATTTGACATAGGCCGCTTTCTTCGGCAGCGGGAACATCACCTTGGTGATGATCTCGTCGGCTTCCAGCGCCGTCGTGAACAGACCCTGGAAGAACTCTTCCGCCTTGAGGCGGCGCTTGTTGGTGACGATGGTGGCCCCGAGCGCGAGCACCGCGGCCGGATAGTCGGCGGTCGGATCGTTGTTGGCGAGCGAGCCGCCGATCGTGCCCTTGTGACGCACGGCGGGATCGCCGATTCCGCCGGCAAGGTTCGCCAGCGCGGGGATCGCCTCACCGACGATCGCGGAGGTCGCGACGTCGGCGTGCTTGGCGGTGGCGCCGATCACGAGCGAGCGGCCCTTCATCTCGATCGTGTTGAGCCCCTCGATGTGGGAGAGATCGACCAGATGCGGCGGGCTTGCGAGGCGCTGCTTCATGACGGGAATCAGCGTGTGGCCGCCGGCGATCACCTTGGCGTCTTCGTTCTTCACCAGGAGGTTGGCCGCCTGGCGAACGGTCCCAGGGCGATGATATTTGAATTCGTACATCTGAATGTCCTGATCGCGGGATGCGCGTTACGCGAGATCGGATTTCGCCATGGCCTTGGCGCCGGCGGAGATCGAAGCGACGATGTTCTGATAGCCGGTGCAGCGGCAGAGATTGCCTTCGAGCTCCTCGCGAATTGTATGGTCGTCGAGCTCGTGGCCCTTGCGGTGCACGATGTCGATCGCAGTCATGATCATGCCGGGCGTGCAGAAGCCGCATTGCAGGCCGTGGTGCTCGCGGAAGGCCTCCTGCATCGGATGCAGCGGCGCGCCGTCGGCCGCCAGTCCCTCGATCGTCTTGACCTCGTGACCATCGGCCATCACCGCGAGCGTGGTGCAGGACTTCACGGCCTTGCCGTCGAGATGCACGACACAGGCGCCGCACTGCGAGGTGTCGCAGCCGACATGGGTGCCGGTCAGCCGCAGATTCTCGCGCAGGAACTGCACCAGAAGCGTGCGGGGATCGACATTGGCCGTCACAGGATTGCCGTTCACGATGAGGGAGATTTTTGCCATAAGCACTCTCTATCAGAGCCCCGACGGGTCCCGTCGAAGCCGTTCTTATAATTATTCCAACCCATCATATGGGCCATTGTCGCCTGGGGCAACATCACCCCGGACGCAAGCCGCCATGCCGAAAGGCGATAGGTTTCAGCCCTGTACCGCCTTGGCGAAGTTCGCGAAAAATTCGTCGGCGAGTTTCTTGGCGGTGCCGTTGATGAGGCGTTGGCCGAGCTGCGCCAACTTGCCGCCGATCTGCGCCTCGACGTCGTAGGAGAGCAGCGTGCCGCCGTCCTTCTCGGCGAGCTTGACCGCCGCGCCGCCCTTGGCGAATCCGGCCACCCCGCCCTCGCCCTCACCGGAGATCTTGTAGCCGTTCGGCGGGTCGAGGTCGGACAGCATGACCTTGCCCTTGAAGCGCGCCGACACCGGGCCGACCTTCATTTTTGCCGTCGCGCGAAAGCCGCCGTCGTCAGTCTTCTCGAGCTCCTCGCAGCCGGGGATGCAGGCTTTCAGGACCTCGGGATCGTTGAGCTTGGCCCACACGGCTTCGCGCGGCGCTGCAAGCTGGACTTCGCCGTTCATCGTCATGGCCATGAGGTGCCTCCCGGATCGCGCAACTATAGTGCTGATCAAGTAACGCAGGGACGCGGCAAAGGAAAGGGCGGCGCCAGGTCACGTGCAATGCATATTCGCAACTGCAAAAAGACGTGTACTGGCGGTAGGGGATTGGCACAGCCGGGCCATGATGATTAGGTCGCGCGCAAGATGAGCACATCTCTTTCCCCCCTGCTCGCGCCGATGCTGTCGAGCTCCGCCATGCGCGCGATCTGCGACGATCGGTCTACCCTGCAGAACATGCTCGATTTCGAGGCAGCCTTGGCACGCGCCGAGGCTGCCACCGCCGTGATTCCGGCATCTGCCGTCGGCCCGATCGAGGCCGCGTGCAAGGCCGATTCCTTCGACGTGGCCGCACTGTCCGAGGCCGCGACGCGATCGGGCAATCTCGCGATTCCCCTGGTCAAGGCGCTGACCGCCGATGTCGGCAAGAAAGACGCGGAGGCCGCACGCTACGTGCATTGGGGCGCGACCAGCCAGGACGTCATCGACACCGCAACCATGCTCACGCTTCGCGCCGGTATCGCGGCGCTGGACGCCGACCTCAGCCGCGCCATCAGGGGCTTTGCCGCACTGGCGCGCAGCCATCGCAACACCGCGATGGTGGCGCGGACCTGGCTCCAGCACGCGCTGCCGATGCCGTTCGGGCTGAAGGCGGCGGAATACGCGTCAAGCCTCGCCCGTGCGCGCTGCCGCCTGCGGCGACTCTCCCGCGATGGCCTCGCGCTGCAATTCGGAGGTGCCGCCGGCACGCTCGCCGCGCTCGGGGACAACGGGCTCGCGGTGGCCGAACGGCTGGCGCAAGAGCTCGATCTGCCGCTGCCCGAGGCGCCCTGGCATACCCATCGCGACCGCATCGCCGAGGCTGCATCCTGCTTGGCAATCCTTGCCGGCAGCTGCGGCAAGATCGCACGCGATGTCTCGCTGCTGATGCAGACCGACGTCGCCGAAGCGTTCGAGCCCGCCGGCGAAGGCCGCGGCGGCTCATCGACCATGCCGCACAAGCGCAACCCGGTCGCCGCTGCGAGCGCGCTCGGCGCGGCCACGATGGCGCCGCAGCTCGCCGCGACGATTTTCGCCGCGCAGGTGCAAGACCATGAACGCAGCGCCGGCCCGTGGCACGCGGAATGGCCGACGCTGCCGCAATTGATGCTGGTCACCTCTGGCGCGCTGGCCGCCATCGTCGACATCGCCGAGGGTCTCGAGGTCGATGCGGCGCGCATGCGCAGCAATCTCGATGCGACGCACGGGCTGATCATGGCCGAGGCGGTCACCTTTGCGCTCGCCGAGAAGCTCGGCAAGAGCGCCGCACATCATCTGGTCGAGGCCGCCAGCAAGCGCGCGGTCGCCGAGAAGAAGCATCTGCGCGAGGTGCTGTCAGGCGATTCGCAGGTCACCGCACATCTGCCGCCGGAAAAAATTGCGGCATTGTTCGAGCCGATGGCCTATCAAGGGGCGTCGCAGGCGCTGATCGACCGGCTGCTGGATTCATTGGATCTCTCCTGATGTCATTGCCGGGCTTGACCGGGCAATCCATCATCCTGGATAGATCCACTTTTTAGATGGATACGCGGGTCAAGCCCGCGCATGACGAGGAGCATGCCATGCCCATGATCGATGCCGACGGTTGCCTGCTCAACGTCTCCGTTGAAGGCCGCGATGGCGGCCCGACCCTGATGCTCTCCAACTCGCTCGGCTGCACGCTGCAGATGTGGGAGCCGCAGATGAAGGCACTCACGCAGATGTTCCGCGTCATCCGATACGATCGCCGCGGCCATGGCAAGTCCAACGTTCCGCCCGGCCCCTACACGATGGAGCGATTCGGCCGCGACGTGCTCGCGATCCTCGACGACCTCAACATCGCGAAGGTGCATTGGTGCGGCCTGTCGATGGGCGGCATGGTCGGGCAATGGCTGGGCGCCAACGCCCCTGAAAGGTTCGGCAAGCTCATCCTCGCCAACACCTCCTGCTATTACGCAGAGCCGACCAAATGGCTGGAGCGCATCGACGCCGTGAAGAAGGGCGGAATCGCAGCGGTGGCCGATGCCGTGATCGCTGGCTGGCTCACCCAGGACTTCCGCGAGCGCGAGCCTGAGATCACTGCGAAGATGAAATCGATGCTGCTGGCCTCTCCCGTCGAGGGCTATCTCGCCTGCTGCGAGGCCCTTTCAACGCTCGACCAGCGCGCGCTGCTGCCGAAGATCAAGAGCCCGACGCTGGTGATCGCCGGCCGCCACGACATGGCGACGCCGATCTCGGCGGCCGAGCTGATCCGCGCGAACATTCCCGGCGCCAGCATGACCATCATCGACGCCGCGCACATTTCCAACGTCGAGCAGCCGCACGCATTCACGGATGCGGTGGTGGGCTTTTTGACGCAGCGCTAGCCACAGCCGTCATTGCGAGCGCAGCGAAGCAAATCCAGAAAATCCCTCCGCGGTGACAGACTGGATTGCTCACATGGGGATTTGGTGTGTCAAGGCGGTTTGTTCAGCTTTTTGTTCGATTGCAGGCCGGCTCTTCGTCCCGACCGTGGAGCACGTAGGATGGCGCGCGCAGATCGAGTCAAGGTCGGCCCGTAGGGCCGTCGCGAAGCGACTTGGCCTTGACTCGAGCGAGCACGCCATCAGGCTTTGGCAGTCGGGGCAGCGGGCGGATAACTCCTTTTCGTCAGGCGATCCAAGGGTCGAGCCGGTTTTTGCAATCTGGTTTGCTTGCCAGATCAAACTCACATTCGGTCGCCGCGCGGCGGCGGCTGCACCAACATTCCGCTTGCGGCGGGCAGGCTCGAGAGGACGAGACCATTCTTCGTTACGGCGTTTGAAGCCATGCAATCCATCGGTTCGTCCACCCGGATCGGCCGAGGCTGATCAATCTCGGCGGATTGGCTTTGAGGCTGAGGAGCGTGGTGTCAGGCGGCGGCCTTTATCTCGGCTCCCTCGATCACCACGCCCGCGGTCACGTACTTCCAGAGGGCCACGAGCAGCTTGCGCGCGAGCGCCACGATCGCGCGCTTGCGGCCGCGTTGGCTGTGCACCTTGAACCACTGGGTCAAAGCCGATTGAGGCTGGTGGCGTACCCAGAGCCAGGCGAGCTGGATCATCGTGGTTCTCAGGCGCGGATTGCCAGCCTTCGACACGCCTTGCTCGCGCTCGATGCCGCCACTGCGCCATGGCGTGGCTGCAAGGCCGGCATAGGATGCAATCTGGCGGCGGTTGGCGAACTGCCGGTAAAAGGCCTCCGACCAGAGAACGGCCGTGAAGTTCGGGCCCAGGCTCTTCAGTTCGAGCAGCATTGCCACCGGGTTCGATACGGTCTTCTCCCCCGCCGCCTTGCTCGCGGCCAGCAACGCATCCTGCTCGCGCTCCACCGCCGTGATCTGGTCGAGCAGCAGTTCGAGCCGGTCGAGTTCGCGGCTGATCTGCGCCTTCAGATGCGCCAGCAAGGCGCGCCCGTCGCCCGTCCGCAAGGCCTCCAGCCGCTTCCGCCGGTCTCGCCGCAGCGGCGCGTAGTCGAAGATCCCTTGCGCGAACAGAAGACCCTTGATCCGGTTCACATGCTCGATCCGCTCCGCGATCAAGGTCTCTCGCTCGCGGCACAGCCTACGGCGGTCCTCCTCTGCCGGAGAGGGCGCAACGACCATGGCGCAGACCCGTACCTCGCCGCGCTTGTAGGCCAGCAGCGTCCGCAACAGCGTCTCGCCATCCAGCCGGTCCGTCTTGGCCCGCCGGCGCCGGCGCGGCGTCGCAATCGAGGCCGGATCGACTACGTGGCTCTCGATGCCTTCCTGCTGCAGGGCGCGGTGAAGCCAGAACCCGTCCAGCCCCGCCTCCTGGATCGTGATGATCGGATAGCTCTCACCCGTTCGCGCCTGCGCCTTGCGCTTCAGCTCCGCAAACAGCTTCAACAGTTCCGAAAGGTCGCCGGCCTTCATGCTGCGTTTGGACATCTTCTCGCCCTTGCAGGGCGACAGCGAAGTGACCAGCCATGTCGAACGGCTCAGTTCCAATGACACAAAAATTGCGCCAAACTGCGTGCGGATAGCGGCCAGTCCGTCGGAAGGATGATCGAGCAACATCGTCGTCTCCAGGTTGAATGGATTCAGCAACCCTCAGTCTGGCCTCAGACCTGGTCGCTATCCACTCCCCATGGAATCTTCGCTGCGCTCGCAATGACGAAAAAGGAGGACGCCATGGACGACCAGAAGCGCCGCGATGCCGGCATGAACGTGCGCCGCAAAGTGCTGGGCAATGCCTGGGTCGACAAGTCGATCGCGAACCGCAATGCCTTCAACACCGATTTCCAGGACCTGATCACGCGCTATGCCTGGGGCGAGATCTGGACCCGGCCGCATTTCGACGAGCGCACGCGACGGGTGCTGGTGATCGGCACCATGGTCGCGCTCGGACAATGGGACGAATTCCGTCTGCACGTGCGTGCGGCGCTCGCCGAGGGCGGCTTCACGCCCGACGATATCAAGGAGATCCTGCTCCAGCAGGCGATTTATTGCGGCGTGCCGGCGGTGAACCACGCCGTCAAGGAAGCCTCAGCGATTGTGCAGGAGCTCGGCCTGCTCAAGACCTAGCGGTGCGGCAATCTCTGCCGTCTTGGGCGCGGCCGCCGGCTTCTCGATCACCACCACGATGGCGGCACCGAGCAAAAGCAGCAGCTCGGTCGCGTGCAGCCGGAGCGCGGCCATCTCGCCGACCTTCGAGGCCATCACCATGCTGGCGAACGAGATCAGGCTGCCGATCGCCAGCGCAATGCCGAGCGCCTCGTCGCTGCCGCCGTTCTTGCGGGTTCGGGCGACGCAGAGCTGCGCGAGGTGGATCGCGAAAAACGCCACCACCGTCAGCCGTCCGAGCGCCAACAGCCAGGCGGCACGCACCGTATCCATCCCCGCCATCTGCAGATGGTCGCTCAGGAAGAGCGCCACGGCGACGCTCGGCCGCTCGTAGAGGCCGTGCACCGGTGCAACGAAGATGTTGAAGGCGACCAGGGCCCAGGCCGGGATGAAATAAACCGCCAGCAGCGCGCCGTTGACCGAACCGATCCGCCAATTCCTGAACATGCCGCTTCCCGCTTGGTTTGCCGAGGCCTTCGACGGAAGGCAGCGGCTTTGCCGGAGCTAACTCGCATCGGACTGTGGCGGCAATTTAAACCCTTTGTTTACCTTAACTGCCCTCCACGGCCTCCCTCATTCCGGGGCAATGCGCAGCATTGAACTATGGTGCGCAGTTGCGCACCTTGGAATCTCGAGATTCCGGGTTCGGCTCTTCGAGCCCCGGAATGACGGAGTAAGGCGCAAAAAAGGCCCCGCCTCTCGGCAGGGCCTCCTTCACGCCTGGGCTCCCAGGCTCGTTATTCCTGACCGCGCTGGCCGCCCTGCTGCTGGCCGGGACGATCGCCCTGGCGCATCGGATCCTGCTGCTGCTGTCCGGGTTTGTGGCCGCCACCCTGCTGCGGTTGCGGGTTGCGCTGCCCGGGGTTCTGACTCTGCTGACCCGGATTCTGGTTCTGCTGCTTCGTCATTCGGGGAAACTCCCTTGTTGGACGTCAGGGCAAGATAACGGCCAGCACTCACTTTGGTTGCCCCGGAACCGGTTCCGTTCACGTCCGGAACCCGAGCAAAATGATCTCTGTACAAGCCTTTGTACCGAGACTTGGCCAGTTGCGGCCGCCAGTTCCCTCCTGTTACAAAACGGGAAGAACGCTCAAGGGCTGCCGGGGCCCAAGAACTCTGCAAGAGCTCCCTTTGAGCCGCGACAAGTTTGGGTAACGGCAGCTTATGGATTATTTCGCCCAGCAGCTCATCAATGGCCTCGTGCTCGGCTCGATCTACGGCCTGATCGCGATCGGCTACACGATGGTCTACGGCATCGTCGGCATGATCAACTTCGCCCATGGCGACATCTTCATGATCGGCGGCTTCATCGCCCTCATCACCTTCCTGATCCTGATCTCGCTCGGCCTCACGGCCATTCCCGTGATCCTGCTCGTCGTGCTGCTAGTGTCGATGGCGATCACGGCACTCTATGGCTGGACCATCGAGCGCATCGCATACCGGCCGCTGCGTCATTCCTTCCGCCTCGCCCCGATGCTGTCGGCGATCGGCATGTCGTTCGTTCTGACCAATTATTCGCAAGTTGCGCAAGGCGCCCGCGTCAAGCCGATCCCGCCCTTCATCACCGGCGGCTACACATTGCATGAGAGCCCGGATGGGTTCGTGATCCAGCTCTCCAACATCCAGATCATGGTGGTCATCACCACCATCGTGCTGCTGGTGATCTTCAATTGGCTGGTCTCGCGCACCCGGCTCGGGCGCGACATGCGCGCCTGCGAGCAGGACCAGACAATGGCGGCGCTGCTCGGCGTCGACGTCGACCGCACCATCTCCATGACTTTCGTGATCGGCGCCGCCCTCGCTGCGGTCGCGGGCCTGATGTACCTGCTCTATTACGGCCTTGTCGATTTCTTCATGGGCTTCGTCGCCGGCATCAAGGCCTTCACCGCGGCCGTGCTCGGCGGCATCGGCTCGCTGCCGGGGGCCATGCTCGGGGGGCTCGCGATCGGCCTGATCGAGACGTTCTGGTCGGCCTATTTCTCGGTCGAATACAAGGACGTCGCGGCGTTCTCGATCCTGATCGTCGTGCTGATCTTCATGCCGACCGGCCTGCTCGGCCGTCCCGAAGTCGAAAAAGTCTGACGGACCGGCCGCGTGACAGCTCCCTCGACCAATACGGCCAAACCTGCAACGGGCATCCTCGCCCTCCTCAAAACCGCCTTCATCAACGCCCTCGTCGCGCTGGTGCTGTTCTCGCTGATGGTCGGCATCCGCACCGAGGCAGGCTCCTCCGGCCAGCTCACCTACTGGACCCGATTCGGCGAGCTCGCCTCCCTGGTCGCGATCGTGTTCGGCGGCTCGATCGTGATCGAGCTGCTGCGGCAATGGATCGGTCCGACTGGCGCCGAGAAGCTGGTGCCGCCAGCACTGCAGAGCGGCATGTCCTTGATCGGCCGCTATCTCACGCCGGCGCTACTGATCTTCACGCTGCTGGTGCCCGTGATCTTCTATGACCAGCGCTACATCCTCGATCTCGCGATCCTCGTGCTCACCTATGTGATGCTGGGCTGGGGCTTGAACGTCGTGGTCGGGCTCGCCGGCCTGCTCGATCTCGGCTACGTCGCCTTTTATGCGGTCGGTGCCTATTCCTACGGACTGCTCGCCACCAATTTCGGCTGGTCGTTCTGGATCTGCCTGCCGCTCGCCGGCATCCTCGCCGCGTTCTGGGGCGTGCTGCTCGGCTTCCCCGTGCTGCGCCTGCGCGGCGACTATCTCGCCATCGTGACGCTCGCCTTCGGCGAGATCATCCGCCTCGTCATCATCAACTGGCAGGAGCTCACCGGCGGCCCGAACGGCGTCTCCGGCATTCCCCGCCCCACCTTCTTCGGCATCCCGCTCGACAACAGCGATGAAGGGTTTGCCGCCAGGCTCGGCATCGAGTACTCGCCGACCCACCGCATCGTCTTCCTGTTCTACCTGATCCTGGCGCTTGCGCTCCTCACCAACTGGGTGACGATCCGCCTGCGCCGCCTGCCGATCGGGCGGGCATGGGAGGCCTTGCGCGAGGACGAGGTCGCCTGCCGCGCGCTCGGCATCAACACCACGACCACCAAGCTCACGGCGTTCGCGACCGGCGCCATGTTCGGCGGCTTCGCCGGTGCGTTCTTCGCCACCCGCCAGGGCTTCATCAGCCCGGAATCCTTCACTTTCCAGGAATCGGCGCTGGTGCTCGCGATCGTCGTTCTCGGCGGCATGGGCTCGCAGCTCGGCGTCGCACTTGCCGCGCTCGCCATGATCGGCGGCTTCGAGCTGTTCCGCGGCCTCGAGACCTATCGCATGCTCGTGTTCGGCATGGCGATGGTGCTGATCATGATCTGGCGGCCGCGCGGCCTGATCGGCCATCGCGCGCCGACGGTGTTTCTGACCAAGGCGCAGGCGATCTCCTCCGACCTCGTCAAGGAAGGGCACGGATGAGCGGCGACAAGATTCTCACCGTCGACCGGCTCACCATGCGCTTCGGCGGCATCGTCGCCGTGCAGGACCTCTCCTTCGACGCCGAGCGGAAGAAGATCACCGCCCTGATCGGGCCGAACGGCGCCGGCAAGACCACGGTCTTCAACTGCATCACCGGTTTTTACAAGCCGAGCGGCGGCGCCATTCGCCTCGCCCATGACGACGGCAGAGTGATCGCGCTGGAGCGGCTGAACGATTTCCGCATCGCCAAGCAGGCCAAGGTGGCGCGCACGTTCCAGAACATCCGCCTGTTTCCCGGCATGACCGCGCTGGAGAACCTGATGGTGGCGCAGCACAACGCGCTGATGCGCGCCTCCGGCTTCACCTTGCTCGGCCTTGTCGGCGCCCCCGGCTACCGCGACGCCGAAAAGCGCGCGATCGATCTCGCCACCGACTGGCTCAGGCGGGTCAACCTGCTCGACCGCGCCGACGACGCCGCCGGCAATTTCGCCTATGGCGACCAGCGCCGGTTGGAAATCGCGCGCGCAATGTGCACCGAGCCCGCCCTGTTGTGCCTGGACGAACCCGCAGCCGGCCTCAATGCGCGCGAGAGCGCGGCCTTGAGCGAGCTCCTGCTCTCGATCCGGAACGAGCTCGGCACCTCGATCCTGCTGATCGAGCACGACATGTCGGTGGTGATGGAGATCTCCGACCACATCGTGGTGATGGACCATGGCGTGAAGATCGCGGAAGGCACGCCGCGCGAGGTCCGCGACGATCCCAAGGTGATCGCCGCCTATCTCGGCGCCGACGAGGAAGAGGCCGTAGCCGTGATGGAGAGTGGGACGTGACATCGGCGCCCACTCCCCTGCTCGCGATCCGGGGCCTTCGCGCCGCCTACGGCAAGATCGAGGCGCTGAAGGGCGTCGATGTCGAGATCAATGCCGGCGAGATCGTAGCCCTGATTGGCGCCAACGGCGCCGGCAAGTCGACGCTGATGATGACGATCTTCGGCAAGCCGCGCGCCCGCGCCGGCCAGATCCTCTTCGAAGGCCGCGACATCACCGACGTGCCTACCCACGAGATTGCGCATTTGCGCATCGCGCAATCGCCGGAAGGCCGCCGCATCTTCCCGCGCATGAGCGTTGCGGAGAACCTTCAGATGGGGGCGGACTCCACCGAATGCAGCGATGCCGAACGCGAGGCGATGCTGCAACGCGTGTTCACGCTGTTTCCGCGGCTGAAGGAACGCTATGCCCAGCGCGGTGGAACCCTGTCCGGCGGCGAGCAGCAGATGCTGGCAATCGGCCGCGCGCTGATGAGCCGCCCCCGCCTGCTCCTGCTCGACGAACCCTCGCTCGGGCTGGCACCGCTGATCGCACGCCAGATTTTCGATGCGATCCGCACCCTGAACCGGCAGGACGGCCTGACCGTCCTGATCGTCGAGCAGAACGCCAACCATGCGCTCAAGCTCGCCCATCGCGGCTATGTCATGGTCAATGGCCTGATCACGCTGGCGGGGACCGGCGCCGAGCTGCTGCAGCGCCCCGAGATTCGCGCCGCCTATCTGGAAGGCGGCCGGCACGGCTGAGTCCGGCCATCTGCGGCGCAATGTGGCGAGATATCTCCGCCAATGCCCGTATTTTGCCGGTGACTTCTCCTCGGATTCATTCAAGAATGGCGGCGGTTTGAACCGGGCATTCCCGGCAACTTCCACAGGCGACCACCCGCGAGGTATCTCATGAAATCACTGAAGCTCATCGGTCTGGCATTCGGCGCATCGATCGCGCTGTCGAGCGCGGCATTCGCGCAGGATGTCACCGTCGCAGTCGCAGGCCCGATGACGGGCGGCGAGTCCGCCTTCGGCCGCCAGATGAAGAACGGCGCCGAGATGGCCGTGGCCGATATCAATGCCGCCGGCGGCCTCAACGGCAAGAAGCTCGCGCTCTCCATCGAAGACGACGCTTGCGACCCCAAGCAGGCGCGCTCGATCGCCGAAAAGATCGCCGGCGCGAAAATCCCGTTCGTGGCCGGGCACTACTGCTCGTCATCGTCGATCCCGGCCTCGGAAGCCTATGCCGACGGCAACGTGCTCCAGATCACGCCGGCCTCGACCAACCCGCTGTTCACCGAGCGCAAGCTCTGGAACGTGGCTCGCGTCTGCGGCCGTGACGATCAGCAGGGCCTGATCGCCGCGCAGTACATCGCCAAGAACTTCAAGGGCAAGAACATCGCCATCCTCAACGACAAGACCACCTACGGCAAGGGTCTTGCCGACGAGACCAAGAAGGCACTCAACAAGGCCGGCATCACCGAGAAGATGTACGAGTCCTACAACAAGGGCGACAAGGACTTCAACGCGATCGTCTCGCGCCTGAAGCGCGACAACATCGACCTCGTCTATGTCGGCGGCTATCATCAGGAGAGCGGCCTGATCCTGCGCCAGATGCGCGACCAGGGCCTCAAGACCGTGCTGATGGCGGGCGACGCACTGGCCGACAAGGAGTACGCCTCCATCACCGGCCCTGCCGGCGAGGGCACGCTGTTCACCTTCGGCCCCGACCCGCGCAACAAGCCGACCGCGAAGAAGATCGTCGAGGCTTTCAAGGCGAAGGGCATCGATCCCGAGGGCTACACGCTCTACACCTACGCAGCGATGCAGGTGTGGTCGCAGGCGGCCAAGAAGGCGGGCACCACCGACGCCAAGAAGGTCATGGCGGCGATGAAGGCCGGCAAGTGGGACACCGTGATCGGCCCGATCGAGTATGACGCCAAGGGCGACATCAAGCAGATCGACTACGTCGTCTACAAGTGGGACGCCAAGGGCGGCTACGCCGAGATCGCGGGCAGCGGCACCTAGCCGCTGGCCTGGACCTCAATCCCCTCAATCATCACCGCGCCCCGGGCTTACCCCGGGGCGTTTCTTCTTGCGGCAGGGATCAGACGACTGCGGGCAGCTCGCCGGCCGCGGCCTGGGCCTTCCGCAATGCTTGCAGGAGATCGTTCGGCCGAAACGGCTTTTGCAGGCAGACTACGTTGGCGAGGAGGGGCGATTGGTCCATGAAATCGAGCGCCGTCATCCCGGACACCGCAATGACGGGGAGCGCCGGGGCGCGCTCGCGCAGGGTCGCAATGACGTCGACGCCGCTGGCGTCGCCGAGGAAGATGTCGACGATCGCCGCGTCGAAGGAGCTTTCCGCGAAGGCCTTCAGTCCGGCTGCGCCGCTCTCGGCCTCCTCGACCTCGAAACGATTGACCCGAAGCACCATCGCCATCATCGTGCGGACGCCCTTCTGGTCATCGATGATGAGGACGCGAGGCATTGGGAACAACTCCCGATGTTGATCAAATCGCCTGATCCAGCCTGGAACCCGCCGCGGCAGAGTGGCATTATGGCACCGTCCCAGTAAAGCGCGTCTTACCTGCCCTAATTCCGTGTTCCCACCGAAATTAAGTAAGCTGTAACCTTTGGTTGAGTCGTAACCGGGTTCCTTCACAAGCTGCGTCCAGAACCCGCTACCATGACGGAACTGCCGACCGAATGAGACCAGCGGAGATGCTCAAGACCCTGCTCAAGACGGACCCGCGAGAGGTGGACGTGCCTGCGACGATCGACCGAAGCACATTTCTTTCGACCCTGCCGGCCACTTCGACCGACCGCAGCGCAGCATTGACGATTGTCGGCGTGTCCTCCCTCCTGTTCGCAGCGGCCGCGCCGTTCGCCGGTACCCCGCTGCAGCCGGTCCCGGCCTTCGTCGCGAGTTATCAATCGGCGCTTGCCGTAAGCGACATCGTCACGGCAGTGCTGCTGCTGTCGCAATTTGCGGTCATGCGGACCCGCGCACTGCTGTGGCTCGCGACCGGCTATCTCTTCACCGCCGCTGCCGCCCTGGTTCACGCCCTCACCTTCCCCGGACTGTTCGCACCAAGCGGGCTCTTTGGCGCGGGCCGGCAGACCACGGTCTGGCTCTACATGATCTGGCATGCCGGTTTTCCGTTGTGCGTGATGGGTTACGCCTGGCTGAAGGACAAGGACGGTGGTCCGCAGATTCGCGGTCCGGCAAGCAGTGCGATTTCAGCCAGCGTGCTCGGCGTCATCGCCGCGATCGCCGTCTTCGCCTGGATCGTGACTGCACAGCACGATCTGTTGCCGGTCCTGTTGCGCGACGGTCACTACACGGCGACCATGATTGGGGTCGTGTCCTTCGTGTGGTCGCTCAGCTTCGCCGCGCTGGTCTCGCTCTGGTTCCGCAGGCCGCATACGGTGATCGACGTCTGGCTCATGGTGGTCATGTGCGCCTGGCTGTTCGACATCGCGCTGTCGGCGATCGTCAACGTCGCGCGCTTCGATCTCGGCTTCTACGCCGGCCGGCTCTACGGCCTCGCCGCGGCGACCTTGGTGCTCGCGGTGCTTCTCATCGAGAACGTCCGCCTTCAGGCGCATACGGTCGGCCTCGTCGGGAGGCTGCGCCAGCAATCGGCCTCGGAACGCGATTACTACGGCAAGCGCCTCGCGCTGTACGGCGCAGTGGTCGAGTCGTCCAATGACGCCATCATCACGAAAACGCTCGACGGTATCATCACCGGCTGGAACAAGGCCGCCGAACATCTGTTCGGCTATTCCGCAGCGGAGGCGGTCGGCAAGCCGATCGACATCATCGTGCCGCCGGATCGCAAGAGCGAAGTCAGGAGCATTCTCAACCGGGTCGCCAGCAACGAATCGATCGCCCAGCACGAGACGGTTCGTCTCCGGAAAGACGGCCGCCCGCTCGACGTCGTTCTGAACATTTCACCGCTGCGGACCGACACGGGAGAGATCATCGGCGTCTCCAAGATCGCCCATGACATCACCGAAGAGAAACAGGCGAGAGAGAAGCTGCGCCGCGAAACCGAAGAGCGCCAGCGCATCTTCGAGACATCGCAGGACCTGATCCTGGTCACCGACGGCTATGGCAATTTCGTCCAGGTCAGCCCGAGCGTGAAGAACATCCTCGGCTACAGCCCCGAGGACATGGTCGGGCACAGCGCGACCGAGTTCATCCACCCCGACGATCTCGAGAAGACCCGGAACGAGATGCGCGCAGCCCGTCGTGGCGCGGTCAAGCGCAGTTTCGAGGCGCGCTACTACCACTACGATGGTCACGAGGTCACGCTGAACTGGATGGGCACCTGGTCGGAGCCGGTGAAGCGCCACTACTTCATCGGCCGTGACCTCACCGACAAGCAGGCCGCCGAAGCGCAGCTCCGGCAGGTCCAGAAGATGGACTCCATCGGCCAGTTGACCGGCGGCGTCGCCCACGACTTCAACAACGTGCTGACCGTCATCACGGGCACGATCGGCATTCTCAGCGACGCGGTCGCCGACCGGCCCGAGCTTGCCGCCATCACCAAGCTGATCGACGATGCCGCCGAGCGCGGCGCGCAGCTGACCAAGCACCTGCTCGCCTTCGCGCGCAAGCAGCCGCTGCAGCCGCGCGAGATCGACGTCAACGCGCTGGTGCTCGAAGCCGCCAAGCTGCTGCATCCCACCCTCGGCGAGCAGATCGCCATCATGCCGCAGCTCACCGAGGATGCCTGGCCGACGCTGGTCGATCCGGGCCAGCTGTCCACCGCGATCCTCAATCTCGCGCTGAATGCGCGCGACGCCATGCCGGACGGCGGCACCCTGGTGCTGGAGACCCGCAACATCTTCCTCGACGACGGCTATGCCAGCATGAATCTCGATGTCGTGGCCGGCAATTACGTGATGATCGCGGTCAGCGATACCGGCAGCGGAATCCCTGCGGAGCTGATCGACCGGGTCTTTGATCCCTTCTTCACCACCAAGGAGGTCGGTAAGGGCACTGGCCTCGGCCTCAGCATGGTGTTCGGCTTCGTCAAGCAGTCGGGCGGCCACATCAAGATCTACAGCGAGGAAGGGCACGGCACGAGCGTGAAGATCTACCTGCCGCGCTCGACCGGAGTGCAGGAGACCGAGTTCGAGGCGCTCCAGAACGCGCCCATCACCGGCGGCAATGAGAAGATCCTGATCGTCGAGGACGACGCGCTGGTGCGGCAGTATGTCTTGACGCAGGTCAAGAGCCTCGGCTATACCGCGCTCGAGGCCGCCAACGGCGCCGAGGCGCTCAAGATCATCGACAGCGACGAGACCATCGACCTGCTCTTCACCGACGTCATCATGCCCGGCAACATGAACGGCCGCCAGCTTGCTGACGAAGCGGCCCGGCGCCGCCCCGACCTGAAGACGTTGTTCACCTCGGGCTACACCGAAAACGCCATCGTCCATCACGGCCGGCTGGATTCCGGCGTGCTGCTATTGGCAAAACCGTACCGCAAGTCCGAGCTGGCCAAGATGCTGAGGACCGCGCTCGCCAGTTGAGCCTGCGGCATCGCTGCGCTATCGCAGATCGCGAATTGCTCTCAACGACGAGGGTCGCCTTGAAGAACCTTCTCACCGATATCGCCGGCGTCCGGGTCGGCCATGCCGAAGATGCGAAAGTCGCTTCCGGCGCGACCGCGATCATCTTCGATTCTCCCGCGATCGCCGCGATCGACGTTCGCGGCGGCGGCCCCGGCACACGCGAGGATGCGCTGCTCGATCTCGCCAACACGGTCGAGCGCGTCGACGCGATCGCGCTGTCGGGCGGCTCCGCCTTTGGCCTCGATACTGGCGGCGGCGTACAGGCATGGCTCGCCGAGCAGGGCCGCGGCTTCAGGGTTCGCGAAGCGCTGATCCCGATCGTGCCGGGGGCGATCCTGTTCGACCTGCTCAATGCCGGTGACAAGGCCTGGGGACGCTTCTCGCCCTATCGCGACCTCGGCTACGCCGCGGCGGCCACCGCCACCAGCGCGGACTTCGCGCTCGGCAGCGTCGGCGCCGGCTTCGGCGCCACCACGGCAACGTTCAAGGGCGGGCTCGGCTCGGCCTCGGCCGTGACGCCTGACGGCGTGAAGGTCGCGGCGATCGTCGCCGTCAACGCGGTCGGCACTGTCACCGTCGGCGACGGGCCGTGGTTCTGGGCGGCACCGTTCGAGGTGGGCGGCGAATTCGGCGGACGCGGCCTGCCGGACAAGTTCACCGACGACATGCTGCGCATGCGCATCAAGGGCGGTCCCGCGGCGACCGCGCGCGAAAACACCACCATCGGCGCCGTCGTCACCGACGCGGTGCTGACCAAACCCCAGGCCAAGCGGCTGGCAATGATCGCGCACACCGGCTTTGCCCGCGCGATCTATCCGGTGCATGCGCCGACCGACGGTGACGTGCTGTTTGCCGCCGCCACGTGCGAAAAGCCGATCGAACCGCTGGCCGGCCTCACCGAGCTCGGCACGATCGCAGCCAATGTGGTCGCACGCGCCATCGCCCGCGGTGTCTACAGCGCGACGGCGTTGCCGTTCCCCGGTGCGCAGCCGGCGTGGAGGGACAGGTTCGGCTAGCGCCCCACATCGGGTGTCATCGCCCGGCGACCGGGCGATTCCAGAGACGGTTGTGATTGAACCGGAAGGCCGCGGCGTACTGGATGCCCCGGTCAAGCCTGGTCAAGCCGGGGCATGACAGCGTCATTTGCCGAGGGAGAGCGCTCTTCGTTCACACGCTCATCGACGTCGAAGAGGACGCGGTCGCGGAGGCGGCCTGCGCCTGGCGCTGCATCATCTGCCCGAACCAGTCATAAGGCGAATTGCCGCCGCCGTTCGCCTTCGAGCTGCTGGAGGCGCCCGGCACCGTGGTCGACATCTTGAAGCCGTCGGCATAGGTGACGGTGGTGGTGGTCGAGCCGTCGGCGTTGGTCGTCGTGGTCGAGGTCGATCCGCCGCTCGACGACGAGGAATCCGAGCCGCTGCCGGAGGCGTCGCCCGCGCCATGGGCGTGGTGACCGCGATGACCGCTCTTCAGCGCCTTCGACATCTCATCCAGACTGACGCTGCCGTCCGCATTCGAATCCAGCTTCGAGAACACGTCATCGGCCTGCGCCAGATTGGTGCCGCCGGCGCCGAGCGCATCCTCGAATTCCGACTTGGTGATGCTGCCGTCGCCGTCGGTATCGATTTGCGAGAACAGGTGCTTCAGCGCGGCATCCCGGCCGTTCGACGCCGAGGGTGCCGAATTCGACGAGACCGAGCTGTCCGCCGACTGGCTCTGCGCAGCAAACAACGCGTTCATCGTCTCCGGCGAGATCTGCGGATATTTGCCCGCATTGACCGACGAACTCGCCCCGCCCGTCGTGCTGCTGCCGCTGTCGATCGCGAACGGGTTGAGCGGCGCGCTCTGCGAAGATCCCGTCTTCTGCGTCGACGACGATTTCGCGTTGGTCAGCGACTGGATCGCATCGAGCGCGCTCGATACGGCACCAAGGGCGAACAACATTGCACAACTCCAACCGATGCGGCATGCCGCGGCCAATGTTCTGTCAGGTCAGATCAGCAAGCGACGTGCCAGCGCGAAAAGTTCAATGAAATCCGCATTCACCACGCTTTGCAGGCCGTGGGAACGTCGGCAATTCATGCCGCCGGCGGCAGAAATTTCCGCCCACAGGAAGCCCGCCCCTCCTGCATTGCCCGCCACGGAGGCCCATGTTAGGCGAGGCCATTCGTCGTCCGTCCGCCACGGGAAAACGCGCCATGACCCAAGCCTTCGCCCCCCGCCCCCTGGCCATCGCGCCCTCGATCCTGGCCTCGGACTTTTCGAAGCTCGGCGAGGAGGTCCGCGCGGTCGACGCCGCCGGCGCCGACTGGATCCATCTCGACGTGATGGACGGGCATTTCGTTCCCAACATCTCCTATGGTCCCGACGTCATCAAGGCGATGCGCCCGCACACCAAGAAGATCTTCGACGCGCATCTGATGATCTCGCCCTGCGATCCCTATCTCGAGGCCTTCGCGAAAGCCGGCTGCGACCACATCACCGTACATGCCGAGGCAGGTCCCCACCTGCACCGTTCGCTCCAGGCCATCCGCGCGCTCGGCAAGAAGGCCGGCGTCTCGCTCAATCCGGCAACGCCGATCAGCGCGCTCGAATACGTCCTTGACCTCGTCGACCTCGTGCTGGTCATGTCGGTCAATCCCGGCTTCGGTGGCCAGGCCTTCATCCCCTCTGCGATCGGCAAGATCCGCGACATCCGCGCGATGACGGCGGGCCGTCCGATCGACATCGAGGTCGACGGCGGCGTCGGCCCCGATGTTGCGGGCGCGCTCGCCGCGGCCGGCGCCAACGCCTTCGTCGCCGGCACTTCGGTGTTCAGGGGCGGCACGCTGGAATCCTACAAGACCAACATCGCCGCGATCCGCAACGCGGCGCTGGGGGCCCGCGGCGAAGCGATTTGATCTGGATCGAGCGACACAGCGGATGCAGATGACCCGTGGCATTTGCGGGTGCTGCAGCGCGCAAAGGTTAAAATTGCAATCCTGATCCGTACTCATCCGGACTTCACTGATTCGCGCAAATCATCGCAAGTGATCCTGCCTGCTTTTGACGGGAGCACATCATGACGACGACCCTGATTTGGACTGCCGTAGCGTTGTGGTTCGGGTTCAATGCAGCGATTGCAGCTCGCAGCCTCTACGTGGCGCGACCGGTAAAGGCCGCATCCTTTGCCCGCATCATCCACCTTCATCGCCGCCGGGGATGATGCCATGCAGCTTGCACCTGTGAAGCGTTAGCCGAAGCGCAGGTGCCGCATTCCACGCCGCCCGCATCCCAGCCTCGATTTTATTTCTTCGGCCGACCTCGCCACGCAGGCCGACACTCAGAATCCTTTTTCCCGGACCGTCCCATGAAACCGCATTGCCCGAACTGCCTGAAGGAAATGACCAAGGGGTCCGCGTCGCACACCCTGTTCAGTTGCGAGCCCTGCCGCGAGATCATCCAGTATTTTGGCAGCGCGGATCACGGCGATCCCGGCCCGCAATTCTCCTGGCCAATCCGCCGCAAGCAAGCGGCCTGATCCACGCGCAGGACGTCAGACGGCCTAACCCGCCATTTCTGACCCGCCAGCGTCCCCAGCCATCCGCGGCGGCCGCACCACGGTGACGGTGCAGGTCGCCTCCGAGGCCACCTTGGCGGAGACGCTGCCGAGCAGCGTGCGCCTGAACGAGCTCTGCCGCGCGCCGATGATGACGTGGTCGACCTGGTTCGCCTCGGCGAACTCCAGGATCGCGGCGGCGGGATCGATGGCTTCCAGCACATGAACCGACAGCCGGCTCTCGTCCAGCTTGAGCGGCGTCGCCCAATGCCGGAGCGCGACCAGGCGGTCGATATGCTTGTTGGAGCCCTGCTCGTCGAGCGTCCGATCGATCGCGATGCGGTTCAGCTTGAGCACGTTGAGGCAGGCAAGCCGCGCCGAGGGCAGCGTGGCGAGAATGCGCTCGGTCGTCACGCGCAGAGCCTCGTTCAGCTCCGGTGTGCCTTCCACCGTATCGAGCGCCACGGCGAGGATTGGGCTCGACGCGATCTGCGCCGCGACGTCCGATTTCGCACGCGGCTGCATGACGCCCTGATTGAAGCGGCGCCGCCACACAACGCCTAAGGGGTCACGGTTCAGCCGCTCCGCGCGCGCGGTGAGCTTGACCTGGTCCGGATGGGCGAGATCGAAAGCGAGTTGGGATGCCGTCGGATAGCGCCACACCGGCTCGATCTCCAGACAGCGCAGCACGACTTCCTGGAGCCAGGGCGGATAGTCGGCGCGAAGCGCGCGCGGCGGATGCGGATCGCGCCACAGCCGGCGCCGCATCGCGCGCAAGGTCTCGCCCTCACCGAACGGACGCTCGCCCGTGGTGAAGAAATAGAGCAGCACGCCGAGCGAGAACAGGTCGCTGCGCGGGTCGTCGCGCACCCCGAGCAGCCGCTCAGGCGCCATATAGGGCGCGGTGCCGTAAGGCAGGCGGAACTCCTCCTGCAACAGATCAGGCAGATGGTTATGATGCGAGAGGCCGTAGTCGATCAGCACCGCCTCGCCGCTCTCGCGGAACATGATGCTGCTCGGCTTGATGTCGTGATGGATCACGTTCTGCCGGTGCAGGTCGGCGAGCGCGGTCGCGATCTTCGCAACGAGCTGCCGCGCCTCGTCATACGGCAGCGGCAGGTCGGGCAGCCGCTTGTAGAGCGTGGTCCCGGAGATGCGCTCGATCACGACATAGGCCTGGTGCGCGAAATCGCCGGTGCCGAAACACGCAGGCACATGTGGCCCGGCGAGCCGCGGCAGAATCATCATCTCCATCTCGAAGGAGACGATCGCGGCGGGGTCCTCGCCCTCAGACACCCGCGGGATCTTCATCAGCAAGGGCACGTCGATGCCGGGATGGGTGACGGTCCACAGCGTCGCCATGCCGCCGGCATGCACGCATTCGCCGATCGTGTAACCGTCGATCACCGCGCCTGACCTGACCAGGGGTTTCGGCATCGGCCTCTAGCGTCCCTGCGATAGCCGGTCGGCCAGCCAGTGCGGCAGGCCGTTCTGGCGGATCCGGCTCGCGGCCGTCTCGATATCATAGGGCGCGCGGCAATAGGTGATCTGGCACGACACCGTGTCGAACAGCACGAAGGCCGCCGACGGATCGCCGTCGCGGGGCTGGCCGACCGAGCCGAGCACCGCCAGCCATTGCCGTCCACGCAGCAGCGGCACCGAGACATCGGTCTTGGGCACGAGGCTCGACATCTTCGCCGTCACCGACATCGAATAGAGCGCCGGACGGTGGATGTGGCCGCAGAAGGTGACATGGGCGGGCGTCGAGATCAGGCTCTTGGCCGCATCCGCCGTCGAGCGCACGTAATGCCAGCGCTGCGGGCTGGAGGCCTCCGAGTGCACGAACAGGCGATCGCCGTCCGCTACCTGCATCGGCAATTCGGCCAGGAATCGCCGCTGGGCGGCGTCGAGGCGGCCGCGGGTCCATTCGATCGCAATCTGCGCCTCCGCGTTCATGGTCTCGGCCGAGGAATTGACCGCCTGGTCGTGATTGCCGCGCACCGCGATGGCGCCCTGCGCAACCAGCTCCATCGCCGTATCCACCACCCATTCCGGATCGGCACCATAGCCGACGAAATCGCCGAGCAAGACGAACCGCTCCGCCCCCTTGGCGCGGGCAAGCTTCAGGCAGGCCTCGAACGCCTGCCGGTTACCGTGGATATCCGAGAAGACAGCGAGAAGCACGCACCCTCCACCCTCAAATTCTTATTGGAAGCCGATAAGGCCAAATTGAGGGAGGTCAAGAAGATGCGCCAGCACTGGGCCGTTTACCAGCGCTGCCCTGCATTGATGGTGAAAGGCCTACTGCTCGTCCTTCGGCGGCATCCGGGGTGGCGGCAGCGGCGTGAAGACGGCGCCTTGCGCACCGGCGGGCGGGGCATTGAACTCGCCGGTCGAGGAATCGCCGCCGCTGGTCTCCAGAATGGTCTTCGGCGTCACATATTCCCGGACCATGTCGATCAGGCTGCCGTCGCCGCCGCCGAAATCCGCCGCGCGCCCGCCTTGCGGATGACCCGCCGCGATCTCGTTCTCCGCGGCGTGGGTCTTGTCGGCCAGTCGGTCATCGTAGGGCACCCGAAAGGCGCGCGGGATGCCGCTCGGGCGATTGTCCTCGTCCAACGCCTCGACCCAAAGATAGATCGAGCCGGGATCGCCCTGAAGCGAATGCGGCTCGACGATGCGCGCCTTCAGCAGCTTGAAGGTGACAGGCAGCCGGTCGGAGCTGGCCCAGCCGAGCAGCCCGCGCATTTCAGTGAAGCTGACGACGTAGAACGCGCTGGTCACGACCACGGCGACCGCCTTCAACGACCAGTGGAGCCGCGCATAGACCAACACGACCAGCAGCAGCGCGCCGATGACGGCATAAGCGACCGACAGCGTCAGGATGACCGTTTGCGGATTACTCACGGCGCACCCTCACAGCGTTCCTGCTCACACCGGTCTTGGGGTCGACGTCGGCGCCGTTGCGCCAGCTGCTGCGGAACGTCTCCAGCAGCGATTTCGGCCGCTGATCGACATTTACGACCTTGCCTTCCGCATCGATGCGGAATCTGACCGCGGTCTTCTCGTCGCCGGTGTGGTCCAGCGTGAACTTGTTGTCGAAGATCACCTGCGCGGTCGGATTGAGCTTCTGCACCTTCACATTGGCCGTCACGGGCTCGCCCGTGGTGGCGACGAAATGCGAGACGTTGACGGTGTATTCGCCGGCGAGGATGCCGCGCACCGTGACGATCTCCTCGCGGATCGGCGAGGCGATCTTCTTGCCGGCGACCATGATGAAGTCGTTGGCCCCGCCGCGGTCGTCGCGGTCGAGCGTGAGGAAGCCGGCCTCGCGGTGGCGATACCAGGCGATGTTGCCCGCGGGATCCTGCACGAACAGGTCGAGATCGTCGGGGTGATTGTCCGGCCAGTCCAGCGTGATCATGAACTCCGCCTTGGAGTCGATCTTGCCGTCCTTGGCATCCGGGGACACCGCGAGCAACGCCAGGAAAAACAGGAACGCGATCACCTGCAGCGCCTTGAACAGCATCACGCCCAGAGGATCGAACGCCTCCTCACGCGGATAGAGGCCGAAATCATCCATCATGACCGCGCACCAGAACCCTTGCGCTCCAGCACCGGCGTCACGTACGTCTCGGTCAGCACCACCGCGTCCGAGAACACCCGCTGGGTCGCGGCGTCCAGCATGTAGTACTGGATGCGGACCAGGATCGAGCCGATGAGGCCGGCAAGAGTCGTGTACATCGCAACCGCCATGCCGTCGCTCATCAAGCCCATCGAGGAGCGCATCGCGACCTTGTCGGCGGCATCCAGCCCTGCGATCGGCGCCAGCATGATGATGAAGCCGATGATGGTGCCGAGCAGGCCGAGCTTCATCAGCGTGTCCGAGACGAAGGCCCCGAATCCGTTGGAGCCGCGCAAGCGATCGGCGAGCGTCCGCAGCAGCAGCGTCTGATCGACCGGGCGATAGTCCTGGGCAGCAGCCTTCGTCACGAGGCTCTCGATGTGATCGCGCACCAGACCGCGTGGTAGCCCCGCCGCGCTCGCATCGAGCGCCTTGCTGCCACCGGTCGCCGACAGCACCGCGCGACAACGCCGCGCGGCCGCCCCTTCGCGCGCGATCGCCCGCGTCCGCAGGAAGCAGTGGCCGCAGGTGACGACATAGAGCACCGCGATGACGCTCGAGATGTAGGTGCGGTCCGAAGTCAACATCAGATGGATCAGGCCGAAGCGCCACAACAGCACGACGGCGAAGACCGACAGTCCGGTGAAGATCATCCAGAACAGCAGCGCGCTGCGCTCGGATGGATCGGCAGCCTGGCTCGGGATTGGTCCAATCGTCATCGAACTCATGCTGCACCGCTCCTCGCTCGCAACGATTGGCCTGTAAAGATTCCTGCCCGATTAGATCAAAGACGCCGCGCCCGGTCCAAAGACCCATGCCCAATCCGGCTCGGGAAATTTGCCCGAGCTGCAGCCCGGGCGTTCCCTGCAATTGGCAAGGCGCGGCGGCGTTGTTAGGCTGACCTTACCAAACGTCGGGAATGATCGCATGCGCCTCGTGCTTCGGCTTGTCGCCCGTCTGCTGCTCATCGTCGTGCTCTGCCTCGGAGCTGCAACCGTGTGGGCCACGTTCGACGCCTATCGCAGCGTCGATCGGGCGACTGCGGCCTCGGCGCAGCGGGTCGCGCAGGCGCTCCAGGCGCTGTATTGGCGTGAGCTTTTGTTGCGCAGCAGCAGAGCGCGCGAGCACCTTTTGCCGGTTCCAGATTGGCGCACGCTGGAGACGATGAAGCTGATCTCGCCCGGCGTCTGCGTCGAGTTCCAGCCGGCCGCCGCGTTCGAGAAGCCGCTCTGCGGCCAGAGCGAGGGGCTGGGCAAGACGCCGCCGCGCTGGTTCGCCGCCATTGTACCCACCTTCCTCGGCAGCCACGCCGAGGTGGTACGGCCCGTCAGCCCGCGCGCGGCGGCCGCCGGGACGGTGGTGGCGACGCCGGACGGCGCTGCGGCCATCTCGCTGGCGTGGGAGTACATCCTCAACGTGATCGACGTCGCGCTGTTGATGGCGGCGGCAATCGCGCTGCTGGCCTCGCTCGCGATCGCACATGCGCTAGCGCCGGCGCGTGCGATCGTCACTGCCTTGCACCGCATGGCGCGCGGACAGTATCGCACCAAGCTGCCGCGCTTCCGCTCGATGGAGCTGGCGATGATCGGCAGCGCCGTCGGCGAGCTCGGCGGCCGGCTGGAGGAAGCCACCGAACAGCGCGCCGCGCTGACGCGGCGCCTGATCGAGATCCGCGAGGACGAACGCCGCGCGCTCGCCCGCGAGCTGCACGACGAGTTCGGGCAGAATCTCTCCGCCATCCTCGCCTTCGCCAACACAATCGAAACAGCCAGCACGAGGGACAACGGCGACACCGGGATCGCGCAGGATGCGCGC
Organism: Bradyrhizobium vignae; assembly: GCF_900324035.1. Lineage (NCBI taxonomy): Bacteria > Pseudomonadati > Pseudomonadota > Alphaproteobacteria > Hyphomicrobiales > Nitrobacteraceae > Bradyrhizobium > Bradyrhizobium vignae. The sequence goes on along the minus strand of NZ_LS398110.1, from coordinate 3,185,802 downwards.
ATGATCTCGCAGGCCACGCATCATCTGATGGCTTCGCTTCGCGATGCACTGAAGCGGCTGCGCAATCCGCTGCCCGAGGAGCTCGGGCTCGAGGCCAGCCTCGTCAATCTCGTCGACAGCTGGCGCTCGCACAGCGCGGCACGGCCGACGATCCAGCTCGATCTCAGGGGCGACCTCACCGACATCAGCGGCCCGGCCGCCACCACGGCCTATCGTGTCGCGCAGGAATGCCTGACCAACGCGCTGCGTCACAGTGCAGCGCACGAGATCAGTCTGCGCATCGAACGGCGTGCCGGCGAGGACGGCGCGCTGCTGATCCGCGTCGAGGACGACGGCGGCGGCGATGCGGAGCGCGTCGCGCAATCGGCCGGTTTCGGCCTGACCGGCATCCGCGAGCGCGTCACGGCCGCCGGCGGATCGCTGTCGATCATGCCTGCGCGCGGCGGCCTCAGCGTTGCCGCCACCATCCCGCTCGCTGCGTGAGGCTGGAATGAGCGAGGTTGCAGCAACAGGCATTTCCGTGCTGCTGGTCGACGACCACCCGATCGTGCGGCAAGGGTATCGGCGCGTGTTGGAGAGCCAAGGCGATCTGCACGTCGTGGCGGAAGCCGACAACGCCGCGGAGGCCTACGGCGCGTTCAAGGCGCATGATCCTGATGTGGTCGTACTCGATATCTCGATGCCCGGCGCGAGCGGGCTCGAGGCGATCCGCAACATCCGCGCGCGCAGCCCACGAGCGCGGATTCTGGTCTTCACCATGCACAACGAGGCTGTGCTGGTGAAGGCAGCCTTCGGCGCGGGCGCGAGCGGCTTCGTCACCAAGAGCAGCGAACCCTCAGCCGTGGTGCACGCCATCCGCAGCGTGGCGCGCGGCGAGCGCGCCATGAGCGACGACATCGCGCATGTCCTCGCCGCGGACAGCCTGTCGCCAACCGGCTCGGTGCTGGACCAGCTGGGTGAGCGCGAGATCGAGATCCTGCGCCAGTTCGCCGGCGGCGCCACCACCGAGCAGATCGCGACCCATCTCAATCTCAGCGTCAAGACCGTGCAGAACTATCACTATCTGATCAAGTCGAAGACCGGCGCGCGCACGGATGCGCAGCTCGTGCGGCTCGCCGCAACCTGTGGGTTAACGAGGATCTAGCAGCGGAGCTGACGGATTCCGCGAGCGAGGTGGCGCTCGTAAATGTGCTGAATGGGATGGAACGGAGGCTATCCAGCCCCGGTTAGTAGTGGAGTGGAGGAGTAAATCGCCATGCGTAAGGATCATCACAGGGTCGTCGACCACCCCCCGATCATCACAGTGGGCGAGCTCATCGACGAACTTTGCCGTCTGCCGGACACAGCCGTCGTCCACTTCCGCTGCCCCATGCTCGATCAGGAGCTCACATTCTACCGCCTTCGAAAGCGGTCAAAGGACGCCGTCGAAATCGCAGTCAATGCATATCCGGATAGTCCGCCGGTCGTGCCATCGTCCGATCCTGCCTTCCACGCGCGAAGACATTCGGTTTCCTCGCCCTCGCTTCGCGATGGCGCCGCTCTCCACAAGACGAAAGGTTGATTGGCCGCACCTGGGACTGAATGGGTCCTGCGGATCTAGCAGGCTGTTGAAGAACTCAGCCGCGTTCGCAAACGAAGGCTGAATCGTCGCCATTGTGGATGTAGAAGTGGCCGACGAGCCTGCCCGCAGTGCCGATCATAGCCCATCCGCGACCGCAGGACGGATCATTCTCGTCGTGCCCTTCCCATGAGAACTCGGCGCAGGCCGATCCGTCGCGGGCGCCGTAGCGCACGTCCAGGAAGCCCTTGAGAGCCCCAAAGGCGATTTCGCCATCGGACTTGCCCTGGAAGGTGAGATGCGCCTCTTCGGCAAGATCGAGGAACTCGCTGTCCCAGACGTCCATCTCGACGATGCGCCAGCGGCCGACAAAGGCCTTGGCGAAGCCGGGCACCTTGGCCATCAGCCAGTCTCCGCAATCAGCTTCGGCAGCCGCACCAGATTGTAGGCGGCGGCAGCGAAGGTAAAGGCCCATGCGACGCGATCACGGCCACGGAAGCTGGTCTTCTCTTGCCCGGCAACCGTCTTGATCCAGCCGAATGCCTCCTCGATGCGCTTGCGGATGCGCTGACTGATGGCATAGCCGCCGTGCCGGGTCGTTCGTCCGTCAATCGCAGAACTACGGCCGCTGGTGTTCTGTGCAACATGCGGCGTCACGTTCATCGAGCGCAGTTCGTTGACGAAGTCTTCTGCATCGTAGGCTTTGTCGGCGCCAAGCGTGATCGCTGTCGGTCGGTCGGCACGAGGCTCGATCATGTGCAGCGCGGCCACCCGTTCGGCATGCCCGCCGGCCTGCGTCAGGCAGGCGTCGACCAGCAGGCCGTGGCGGTTCTCCATCAGCCCGTGCCCGATGAAGCACAGCTTCGTCTCCTTGCCTTTGCCCTTGCGGTAGAGCCTGGCGTCCGGATCGGTGGTCGAAGCATGGGTGTCATTCGAGCGTTTCTGGCCATGAAAGTCCGCTTCGGCATTGCGCCCGCCGCCTGGCGCTGGCGGCTCGCCGGAGCCGTCCTTCGGCTTGACGCTCTTCATCGAGGCCCAGGCCTCGATCAGCGTACCGTCGACCGAGAAGTGATCGCTCGACAGAAGCCTCTTCACCTTGGGCTGCGCCAGCACCGCCGCCAGGAACTTGGCCGCGATGTCGCCTTCCAGCAGCCGGTCGCGGTTCTTCGAGAACACCGAATGGTCCCAGGCTGCGTCGTCAACGCCGATTCCGACGAACCAGCGGAACAGCAGGTCGTATTCCAGTCGCTCCATCAGAAGCCGCTCCGAGCGGATCGAATAAAACGCCTGCAACAGCATCGCCCGCAGCAGCTTCTCCGGCGGGATCGACGGCCGCCCAATTGGCGAATAGAGCGCGGCAAACTCTCGCTCCAGCGCCGACAGCCCTTCGTTCACAATCGTCCGGATCGCTCGCAGCGGATGATTACGCCGCACCCGCGCCTCCAGGTCGACGTAGCTGAACAGTTCGCCCGTTCGATTGTCGCCGCCGCGCACGCACCATCTCCGAATCTCATCGGAGCCAATGAATCACGGTCGCCGGTCGGCGGCGAGCGCCTTTTTCAACAGCCTGCTAGGCCGCCTTCAGCCCGCGCAGCAAAAGCGCCAGCGTCGCATCGACGCGCGCGGAGAGATCGGCATCCTTCCATTCGTCGGCATGGGCCGGATGGTGGAAGCGAACGGTGGCATCGAAGATGGCGCGCGCGGTCGCCTTCACGTCGCCCACGGCGAATTCCCCCCGCTTCACGCCGTCGGTCAGGATCGCCGCGATCTGGTCGATCATGGTGTCCTTGTGGCATTTGACGGCCGCACAGGCCTCGCGCGCCAGCGTCAGATAGGTCTGGAACATCTCGGGGTCATCGAGCACGCGCGAACGTTTGGCGGCGAACAGCGTGCGCAACCAGCGGTCGAGCCTGTCAGGCGCCGGGCCGTGCTCCTCGGCGATCGCGCGTAGCGGCGCGTCGATGCGGTCGAGCCAGCGCTTGGCAACGGCCTCGCGCAGCGAGGCCTTGCTGGGGAAATGGCGATAGACGCTGCCGTGGCTCACATCGAGCGCACGGGCAACGTCGACCACTGTGGCCTTGGCAAGTCCGTAACGCCTGAGCACGTCCTCGGTGACTTCGAGGATCCGCTCCGGCGTCAAGACAACGGCTTCATTCATGCCAGCACCATGTTCCCGGTTGGGGCTCAGTTACCCGGCACTGGGGCTGCTTCCGAAGCGCCCTGGCCGGTCGTTCGGAAAGCCTATGCCTCAATGAGGCAGTTTTGCAGCTTGCGCCGCGATCTGTCGCGCCACCAGCAAATTGAGCCAATGCCCAATCACGCCGGTGAAATTGAGGATTTCGGTCGTCATTGTCTTAAGTCTCCATTCGTCCACGGTCCCCGTTCTTCAATCTGCCCTCCGATCCGAGCTTGGTTCGGATGTCGGGCTTCCCGGGGCTGTCGCGGGACGCCCAATCGGAGCGTCCGGAAACGGATATACACGTCTCGCTGACAGATTTCAATATCTGTCAGTCAATGATCCGTGATTGACCGCTGATTTCTCCGGCCCGCCGGCCAAGCCGCGGGGCAACCGCCGCCAGCCGGCTTGGGGCACTACTTCGGCACTCAGCTGCCTGCCCGGTCCAGTCATCCCCCGCTACCTTGCCTCAGCCGTTTGTTTCGCCCTGCCCGCTCTGTTAAATCACGGCGTAAAAAGCATTTTGGCCGGCAAAGCCCCCTTGGGTCGCCGGCCTACCTAGCTGGAGCCGTCAGATGATTCCCCGCTATACCCGCCCGGAAATGGCCTCGATCTGGGAGCCGCAGACCCGGTTCAAGATCTGGTTCGAGATCGAGGCGCATGCGGCGGACGCCCTGGCCGAGCTCGGGACCATCCCAAAGGAGGCCGCCAAAACGGTCTGGGCCAAGGCCAAGGACGCCGTCTTCGACGTGGCCCGCATCGACGAGATCGAGCGCGAGACCAAGCACGACGTCATCGCCTTCCTCACCCACCTCGCCGAGATCGTCGGCCCCGAGGCGCGCTTCGTGCACCAGGGCATGACCTCCTCCGACGTGCTCGACACCTGCCTCAACGTTCAGCTCACCCGCGCCGCCGATCTGCTGCTTGCTGACCTCGACAAGGTGCTGGCCGCGCTGAAGAAGCGCGCCTTCGAGCATAAGATGACGCCGACCATCGGCCGCAGCCATGGCATCCATGCCGAGCCCGTCACCTTCGGCCTCAAGCTCGCTTACGCCTATGCCGAATTCACCCGCGCCAAGGAGCGCCTGATCGCGGCGCGCAAGGAAGTCGCGACCTGCGCCATCTCCGGTGCCGTCGGCACCTTCGCGCAGATCGACCCGCGCGTCGAAGAGCACGTCGCCAAGGCCATGGGGCTCGTGCCCGAGCCGATCTCGACCCAGGTGATCCCGCGCGACCGTCACGCGATGTATTTCTCGACGCTCGGCGTGATCGCCTCCTCGATCGAGCGCGTTGCCGTGGAAATCCGCCACATGCAGCGCACCGAGGTGCTGGAGGCCGAGGAGTTCTTCTCCGAAGGACAGAAGGGCTCCTCCGCGATGCCGCACAAGCGCAACCCGGTGCTGTCGGAGAACCTCACCGGCCTCTCCCGCATGGTGCGCGCCTATGTGACGCCGGCGCTGGAGAACGTCGTTCTCTGGCACGAGCGCGACATTTCGCACTCCTCGGCCGAGCGCATGATGGGCCCGGACGCGACCGTGACGCTCGACTTCGCGCTGGTGCGCCTCGCCGGCTTGATCGACAAGCTCTTGGTGTACCCCGCCAACATGCAGAAGAACCTCGACCGCCTCGGCGGCCTCGTGCATTCGCAGCGCGTGCTGCTGGCCCTGACCCAGAAGGGCGCCAGCCGCGAGGACGCCTACAAGCTCGTGCAGCGCAACGCCATGCCGGTCTGGCGCGGCGAAGGCGACTTCCTCCAGCTCCTGAAGAAGGACGCTGAGGTGAAGAAATATCTCACCGACGCCGAGATCGAGGAGCAGTTCGACCTCGGCTATCACCTCAAGCACGTCGACACGATCTTCAAGCGGGTGTTCGGGGAGAGCTGAATTCCTGTCATTCCGGGGCGATGCGGAGCATCGAACCCGGAAATCTCGAGATTCCGGGTTCACGCTTCGCGTGTCCCGGAATGACGCCAAGGCCCACAAAACACGGATTCCCCATGCCCATCGTCAATCGCGTCGCCGCCCTCTCCGACGAAATGGCCACCTGGCGCCATGACTTCCACGAGAACCCCGAGCTGCTTTACGAAGTCCACCGCACCGCCGGCATCGTCGCCGACAAGCTGCGCGAGTTCGGCTGCGACGAAGTGGTGACGGGCATCGGCCGCACCGGCGTGGTCGGCGTGATCCGCGGCCGCAAGTCCGCCTCCGGCAAGACGATCGGTTTGCGCGCTGACATGGACGCACTGCCGATCATGGAGACCTCGGGCGTGCCTTATGCCTCCAAGGTGCCTGGCAAGATGCACGCCTGCGGTCATGACGGCCACACCGCGATGCTGCTCGGCGCCGCAAAGTACCTGACCGAGACGCGCAATTTCGATGGCACGGCGGTGATGATCTTCCAGCCCGCTGAGGAAGGCGGCGGCGGCGGCAAGGCCATGGTCGAAGACGGGTTGATGACGCGCTGGAACATCCAGGAGGTCTACGGCATGCACAACATGCCGAACCTCCCCGAGGGCCATTTCGCCACCACGCCTGGCCCAATGCTCGCCTCATCCGACAACATCCAGATCACCGTTCGCGGCAAGGGCGGACACGCCGGCGCGGGGCCGCACAAGTCGGTCGACAGCGTGCTGATCGGCTCGCAGATCGTGGGTGCGCTACAGTCGATCGTCGCGCGCAACGTCGACCCGCTGAAGTCCGCGGTGATCTCGATCACGCAATTCCATTCCGGCACGGCCTTCAACATCATCCCGGAGGTCGCCGAACTCGCCGGCACCGTGCGCACGCTCGACCCTGAAGTGCGCGACCTCGTCGAGCGCCGCATCGGCGAAGTCGCCGACAGCATCGCCCGTGCCTATGGCGGCTCGGCCGAGACGAAGTACACGCGGATGTATCCGGTGACGATGAACCATGCCCGCGAGGCCGGCCTTGCCGCCGACGTCGCCCGCGACATCGTCGGCGCCGACCGTGTCAATGACAAGTTCATCCCGATGATGGGCGCCGAGGACTTCTCGTTCATGCTGGAAGCACGTCCCGGCGCGATGGTGCTGGTCGGCATGGGCGACGGCAACGAATGCCACCACCCGGCCTACGTCTTCAACGACAACATTTTGGGCCACGGCGCCTCGTTCTGGGCCCGTCTGGTCGAGACGCGAATGCCGGCGGGATAGGACCGCACGCTGCGCTCGTAGATCCTCCGGGTGAGTTGGCGGTCGCAAACTCAACTTACCCCTGACCACCTGTCACCCGTAGGATCTACAATTCACGCAAGCACCTACGCCTGCACCACCTCGTGCCGCATCACGAACGGTGCGAGCAGCGTATGCACCTCGCTCGCAACCGCCTCGCGTTGATCCGCTTGCAGACCAGCGAGCGTCACGGTCGCGATCGAGCCGTGGCTGCCGTGCGGACCGACCTTCACCTTGCAGTCGATGCCGCGCTCGACCAGCGGCGCCAGCACCTTGGTGAACACGCGCTCGGCCGCGTCCCAACGCAGCTGCGGCTTGAACACCTTGCCGACGCCCGTCACCGGCATCGGATCGATCGGAATGACCTGCACCGGGACGGCGGCGCGCTCCGGCGTGCGCTCGCGCACCCATGCTTCGAGCTCGCCCGGCTCGACCTTGGCGCCGGGCTTCAATTGCACGTATCCCACCGGCAATTCGCCGGCATAGGCGTCGGGCTGGCCGACCACGGCGGCGAAGCCGACGGCGGGATGTCTGAACATGATCTCCTCGATCGGCGCCGGATCGATGTTGTGGCCGCCGCGGATCACGAGATCCTTGGCGCGGCCGGTGATCCAGAGATAGCCGTCCGCATCCAGGCGGCCGAGATCGCCGGAATTGACCCAGAGCCCGTCGACGAAGGCGCCCTTGTTGTGCTCGTCGTTGAGATAGCCGCCGAACACGCCGGGCCCGGCCATGATGACGACGCCGATCTCGTCCGGCTTGCAGTCGCGGATCAGGCGTCCCTCGGCGTCGAGCTGCACGATGCGCACCCGCGCGTAAGGCATGGGAAGACCGACCGAGCCGAGCCGGATCGGCCGGCCGGGATAGGCGAGCGTGTGCACGCTCGAGGTCTCGGTCATGCCGTAGACCTCAATCACCGGTAGCTTAAGTTTCTCCTGAATCGCCGAGCCGACCGCGACCGGAATCGCCGAGCCGCCCCCTGCCGCATATTTCAGGCTCGAGATATCCGCATTCCCCGGCGGCACCGCGAGGGTCGCGGCGAGCACCGTCGGCACGCTCGACAGCGCCTCGGGCTTGAAGCGCTCGACGAGCTGCCAGATGTTCTTCACCGCATTCGGGTTGCGCCAGCCGCTCGGCGACAGCACGACCAGCGAGCCGCCGCTCGACAGCGTCAGCAGCACTTGCGTCAGCGATCCACCGACGTGAAACAGCGGCATGCCGAACAGCAGGTTTGCACCCGGCCTCGCCTTCAGCAGCAGATTGAGGGCCCAGGCCTGATAGACCTGGTTGGCGTGGGTGTGCCGCACCAGCTTCGGCGTGCCGGTGGTGCCGCCGGTGTGGAAATAGGCGGCGATGTCGCTGCCGTGGATCTGCCGTCCGCTGACGAGCCGGTCCGACGGCTGCTGCTTGATGAGGTCGCTGAAGGAAAAGATGCCATTGGCCGGATCGCCGCCGCCGAATACTTGCACGACTGCCTTCAGATGCCTCAGCTGCGGGCGGATCTGCTCGACCTTCTGCCAGATGTCGGTGCCCGGCATCGGTCCGAGCGCCACCAGGATCTTGGTGTTCGCGGCCTCCAGGATCTCGGCGATCTGGTGCGGCTCGAGCAGCGGATTGACGGGGTTGGCGATGCCGGCAGCCTCCGCGCCGAACAGAGTGACGAAGGCGTCCGGCACCAGCGGCAGCATGAAGCTGATGACGTCGCCCTTCTCGGCGCCGAGCGCGTGAAACATATTGGCCGCCTGCGTGACGCGCGCGATGAAATCGCGATACGTGACCGCGACCGGCGTGTCGGCGGGATCGGCATTTTGCAGGAACTGGATCGCCGCGCCGTCGAGGTTGCGCTCAGCACCAAGCCTGATGGCGTCATAGGTGCTCTCGGCCGCGACGCGGTCGGCATAGGGAACCTGCTCGAACGCCCGGACCTCCTCGTCCGTCAAAAGATCCGGATAGTCGTTGCCGATCAACCGATCGAGCGCGTGGATACCCGCCATGAAATTCCGTCCTCCCTCAGATGCATGTCCCCGCCCCGTATCTTTTGACATCTTGGTTCGGCGAGGCCGGCCGATGACCGGCCGAGCCGGACCAGAATGATGGATGATTTGGCGTTCGTCCATTGCCTACCGGCTGTGGCGTGAATTCGTTCGCCAGCGCCCTGCCGCAAGACTTGAGGTCATGATGACGAAGCCCTGCGGATCCGCATCATTCGGCTGATCGCCGTGTTCGCGATGGTGTCCGCAATCGCTCTGCCCTCTGCCACTCTCGATGCCGACACCCAGCTCGACAAGGTGCGCGTCAAGGTCGCGGCCTTCATCACCGACAAGATGGAGAAGCTGGGTGGATCACGCATCGTCTTCGCCCTGGAAGAGGCCAACAGCGTCGCCATGCTGCTGCGCGCCGGCTCGCTGCCGGGACGCTCCGGCCTCGTCGAGCAGCAGGTCGTGCAACCCGCGGCCAAGCCGTAAGCGAAGCTCGCCCCGCGCCCCCGCCGCATCGCTCGTCCAGGCCGGATCCGCGACACCGAAGCCCGCACGGCGGCCCCCGAATCACGGCAGCGCCGGTGGCCCGACGCGCAACCAACGGGCAATTGCCGAAACGCCCGATCAGGCTAGAATTTGCCTCTTGCGGCATGACGGCCGGAAGCGTCATTCAAGCGGTCGTCATTCGATTTCGGTTATACGAGTGCCGACCAGGACTGAAGGCCTTATGTGGGGTTAGTACCATGCCGTCCGGCAGCGCAGACGTTTCGTCGATCCTCGACCGCATTCTCGATGCGGCCACGGATAACCTCAGGATCGCGAAGATCCTGGTCCAGATGGGGCTCGATCCTAACAACGTCACCTATGATGCGATCTTCAATCGCCTGCTGGAGATCTTCGTCCACAACATCACGCTGGCCAATCTGTTCGCCGCGGTCGGTGCGGTCTTCTTCGTCGCCACGCTCCTGATGCGGACCATGGTGCCGCTGCGCGTCGCCAACATGGTCGGCTGTGCGTTCTTCGCCATGTTCGGCGCGCTCTCGGCCAACGTCTCGACGTTCCTGCTCTATCTCTTGCTGCTCCCGATCAACGCTCTTCGCCTGAGGCAGATGCTCAAGCTGGTCAAGAAGGCGCGCCATGCCGCCGAGGGCGACATGTCGATCGAGTGGCTCAAGCCGTTCATGACCGAACGCAAATACCGCTGCGGCGATACGCTGTTCAAACTGGGCGACCCGGCCAAGGAGATGCTGCTCACGGTGACCGGCAAATTCCTGGTCAAGGAGATCAACGTCGAGATCCTGCCGGGCGCGCTGATGGGCGAGCTCGGCTTCCTGACGCCGGACAACCGGCGCACCGGTACGATCGAATGCATCGAGGATGGCCAGGTGCTGACGATCACCTATGACAGGCTGCTCGAGATCTACTTCCAGGATCCGCAGTTCGGCTATTACTTCCTGGTGCTGACCAGCCAGCGCCTGCTGCAAAACATCGATCGCCTGCAGAAGCAGCTGGCAGCGGAGCGCGCGGCCACCGCGAACAGGATTGCGTGATCGCTGCTGCTCAGCTCAAGAGCAGCGCCATGCCGGGATCGCCCTTCTCCATCGCGCGGCGGTATGCCGGGCGGGCGCCGATGCGGCTGAGATATTTGACCACATTCGGACAGCGCGCGAGATCATAGGGCTGGAAATAGCGCATCGTGGTCAGCGAGAACACCGTCATGATGTCGGCCGTGGTGAAGGCGCTGCCCGCCAGATATTCGGACTCGCGAAGCCGTGCGTTGAGAAGATCGTAGGCACGGTCGAGGCGTCCCTTCATCGCGAGCAGGGTCGGGTTGTCCTTGGCGAGATCGAGCCGGCTTAGGATCATCATCCGCCCCATGCCGGGCTGCAAGGTGCCGTTCGCGAAATGAAGCCAATACAGAAACTGCGCGAAGGAGGGATCATCGGGACCGAGCACGAGCCGGCGGTTGCCGTATTTTGCAACGATGTAGTCGACGACGGCGCCGGATTCCGCAAGCACCAGTTCGCCGTCGGTGATGACCGGCGCCGTGCCGGCCGGATGCAGCGCCTTGTACTCCGACGGCGCCAGCATGGTCGTCTCATCGCGCGTGTAGCGCTTCATCTCATAAGGAATTTCGAGCTCCTCGCAGAGCCAGACAATGCGTTCGGATTGCGATTTACCGAGATGGTGGACTGTGAGCATGTTGCTTCCCCGCGGGATTGCCTGCCGGCGAGACGCCGTCTTGTTCCGCGGCTTGGGTGAGGTGTCAACCTGCGAGCGGATGCCCCCTTGCCGCTTTGACCCGTGATGCCAGCCTCGCGCCGCAAAATCGCCCTAAAAACCGAATGGTAACCATGGCGGGCTAGGGTAATGACGTGACCAATTCTCCGACCATCCTGGTGTTCGATTCCGGCCTTGGCGGGCTGACGGTGCTGCGTGAGGTCGTGGCGGCGCGCTCCGACGCGCATTACGTCTACGTCGCCGACGACGCCTTTTTTCCCTATGGCCACCACAGCGAAGACGAGATCATCGCCCGCGTCGTACCGCTGATGGGGGAGCTGATCGGCACCCATGATCCAGACCTCGTCGTCATCGCCTGCAACACGGCGTCCACCCTGGTCCTGTCTCACTTGCGCGCGGCTTATTCCCTGCCCTTCGTCGGCACGGTGCCGGCGATCAAGCCGGCCTGCGCGCAGTCCAGGACCCGCCGCGTCTCGGTGCTCGGCACCAAGGGCACGGTGAAACGCGAATACACCAAGGCACTGATCCGCGATTTCGCGCAAGGATGCGAGGTGACGCTGGTCGGCTCGCCCGAGCTGGCCTCGCTCGCCGAGGCCGCGCTTGGCGGCACCCCGATCAGCGACGGTGCCATCCTCGCCGAGCTCGCCCCCTGCTTCGTCGGCGATGCCGAGGACGCCGGCGCGCGCACCGACACCGTGGTGCTCGCCTGCACGCATTATCCGCTGCTGCTCGATCGGCTGAAGAGGCTGGCACCCTGGCCGGTCGACTGGATCGATCCGGCGCCCGCGATCGCCCGCCGCGTATCCGACCTGCTCGGTACTCCCAGCTGCGGCATCGCGCAGTCCGGCGCCGAGATGATTTTTACCTCGAACCGCGTGCATGGCCTCAGCGCCACGCTGACGCCGTTCTTCGGCGGACGCGCGGTCGCCTGACCTTGTGCTCCGGTTAACCTTGCGCCCCGGCGGCGCGCTGCTAGGCTCCGTCGTCATCTCTGCGCAGGTCATCACATGTCGGTCCCCGCAAAGCCGCTCAATCGCCTCCGCCAAATGTGGAGCGAGGGCCGTCCCGCCTTCGGCGCGATCGCGACCATCCCGAGCGTGCAGATGGTGCAGATCATGGCGCGCTCGCTCGACTGGATCATCGTCGATCTCGAACATGGCCCGATCGGGCTCACCGAAGCGCATGCGATGATCGCGGCGACGACGGGCACGCCATGCACGCCGTTGGTACGGATCGCCGCGAACGAGCCGTGGCTCGCGAAAGCTCCGATGGACATCGGCGCGTTCGGCATCAACTTCCCGATGATCACCAACCGCGCCGAAGCCGAGAAGGCGGTACGCAGCGTACGCTACCCGCCACGCGGCGACCGGCTCTGGGGGCCCTTCCACGCACCGTTCCGCTGGGGCCAGTCGATGCCGGATTACATGGCCAGCGCCGACGACGAGATGATCTGCATGGTCACGATCGAGCATGTCGAGGCCGTCAACCGCATCGACGAGATCATGGCGACACCCGGCATCGACGTCGCCGTGATCGGCCCCGGCGATCTCGCCACCTCCATCAACAAGCGCGGCCAGATGGACGATCCGGAATTGCTGGAGCTGGTCGCGCGCGCCGAGGCCGGCATCCTCCGAAGCGGCGTGCCGATCGGCGGCGTGGCGCGTACCGCCGACCAGGCCAATGCCCTGATCGACCGTGGCTACCGCGCGATCGCGCTCGGCTTCGACTGGTCACTGTTCCAGCGCGGCATCATGGCGGCTTTCGATGGGATCAGGCGCTGAACAAGCCGATTGACGCATTGCCGGGACCTGCTGCGCCGCCGGGATCGCCCAATCAAGAGCTAAATCATTGACATCGTTTATTTTTACGCCGTCATCAAGACCAGACTGGCGATGTCCTGATGCGGCGAACCGACCGGCCCCAAGCGGGTTGGTTCGTGCTAGAGCGAGCGGGCGGGCCCCCCGCTCGCCGCACATATTTTGATCTTTAATCCCTGGGAACCGGAGACCAATGCGCGGGACGCCCAAGACTATTTCACCGTGGCGCCGTCTGATCTGCGACCTCATGCATGCATCGATGGGCGTGCCCTTCGTTTCGCTATCCCGTTCGCTCTATATCCGTCCTGTGCTGGAGGCGCGCGCAAGCGCAACGTCGCCCGCCGGGTGGGCCGCGATATTCGTCAAGGCTTTCGCCCTGGTTGCACGGGACGAACCGATCCTGCGCACCGTTTACACCAAATGGCCTTGGCCAGCCCTCTACGAGCTGCCGAAGAGCGTGGCGACGGTCGCGATCGCTCGGATCGAGAATGGCGAGGAATGCGTGCTGCCTCAGCGAATCGCCGCTCCTGAGGCCCTTTCGCTGGCAGCGGTCGATGCGGAAATCCGACGCGGCAAGACAGCCCCGGTCGCTGATGTCCCGATGTTCCGCAAGATCATGCGGGCCACCCGCCTGCCGCTGCCGCTGCGGCGCCTGTCCTGGGCCATCGGCCTGAATTTCGGCCGCCAGCGCGGCAACTGGTTCGGTAGCTTCGCGGTGAGCTCGGTGGCCGCCTATGGCGGCGGCGAGCTCCACCCCATCACACCGGGCCCCTTTATCGTCAGCTATGGGCTCGTCGAGCCGGATCAGACGATCCATGTCGTGATCCGCTGGGACCACCGGGTCACCGACGCCGCCCCGATCGCGAGGGTCCTGACCCGGCTGGAACAGGTCCTGAACACTGAAATCGCTGCCGAATTGCAGGCAGCCGTCCCCAAGCCCGTCTGGGCGGTGAGGGGCTGATTCCGGGGCCGATCGCATTGACAGCCAGCCCCAAACTCTCCTAAAAGCCGCCTGCTCGCGGGCCGATTTCGGCCCGCGAAGCGTTTCGCGACCCGTGGTCAAATCCCTTAAGCTTTGGGGATCGGACCTGTCGGTGCCGGGATCATCCCGTCACACAGGAGGGCGCGTTTCCTCAAACCATGCAACCGAAGAGGACGCGATGACTAAGCGCAGTGAGGCGAAGTACAAGATCGATCGCCGTATGGGCCAGAACATCTGGGGCCGCCCGAAGAGCCCCGTGAACCGCCGCGAGTACGGCCCCGGCCAGCACGGTCAGCGTCGCAAGGGCAAGCTCTCCGACTTCGGTGTGCAGCTCCGCGCCAAGCAGAAGCTGAAGGGCTATTACGCCAACATCAGCGAGCGCCAGTTCCATGGCATCTATGTCGAGGCGAGCCGCCTCAAGGGCGACACCGGCGAGAACCTGATCGGCCTGCTCGAGCGCCGTCTCGACGCGGTCGTGTACCGCGCCAAGTTCGTCTCGACGATCTTCGCCGCCCGCCAGTTCATCAACCACGGCCACGTCAAGGTGAACGGCCGCAAGGTCAACATCTCGAGCTATCAGCTCAAGGTCGGCGACGTGGTCGAGGTCAAGGAATCCTCCAAGCAGCTCGCGCATGTGCTCGAAGCCAGCCAGCTTCCCGAGCGCGAAGTCCCCGACTATCTCGAAGTCGACCACGGCAAGATGACCGCGAAGTACACCCGCATCCCCGGCCTCTCCGACGTGCCGTTCCCGGTGCAGATGGAGCCGCATCTGGTCGTCGAATTCTATTCGCGCTAAGAACTGAATATCGAAAGGCCCCGGTTCGCCGGGGCCTTTTTACTTAAGAGCCACACTTCAGTGGCCGTCCTGCTTCAGGAGGCGTTACATGCTCTACACCCCTCCCCCTCTCGATCCCAAGGCGCCGCCGGTGCGCATCAATCTGCTCTCGGACACGCAGACCAAGCCGACGGCGGCGATGCGCGAGGCGATGGCGCGCGCCGAGGTCGGCGACGAGCAGGTCGGCGACGATCCGACCGTGAACGCGCTGTGCGAGCGCGTTGCGGATCTGCTCGGCAAGGAAGCTGCCGTCTACATGCCCTCGGGCACGATGTGCAACGTCACCGCGACGCTGGTGCATTGCCGCCCCGGCGACGAGATCCTCGCGCACGAAACCGCGCACATCATCGCACGCGAAGGCGGCGCGCATGCTGCGATCGGCGGCTTCCAGGTCACCCAGCTCAAGGGCCCCGATGGCCAGTTCACGCCGGAGACTCTTCGCAAGGCGCTGCACCCGCGCACGCGTTACCAGCCGCCACAGACCGTCGTCAGCGTCGAGCAGACCGCCAATATCGGCGGCGGCACGATCTGGAAGAAGGCGGTGCTCGACGAGATCGTCGCGATCGCGAAGCAGCACGGCCTCGTCACTCACATGGACGGCGCGCGCCTGCTCAATGCGACCGTCGCGAGCGGCATCTCCCCGCGCGACATGACCGCGGGATGGGATTCGGCCTGGATCGATTTCTCGAAGGGCCTGGGTGCGCCGATCGGCGGCGTACTCGCGGGCTCGCGCGCCTTCATCGACGCGGTGTGGCAATGGAAGCAGCGCCTCGGCGGCTCGATGCGGCAGGCCGGTGTCTGCGCGGCAGCCTGCATCTACGCGCTTGATCATCACGTCGAACGCCTGGCCGACGACCACGCCAATGCACGCGCGCTCGCCCGCGGACTATCGCAGATCGCCGGAATCGAGGTGCAGGAGCCCGAGACCAATCTCGTCTTCTTCAAACCGGACGGCGCCGGCATTCCCGGCGACAAAATGGTCTCAGCCCTGCGCCAGCGCGGCGTCACGCTGGCGATGATGGACGGCCGCATTCGGGCGTGCACCCATCTGGATGTCGATGCGAGCCAGATCGAAGAGACGATCGGATACGTGCGAGAAATCGTGCGGGGAGCGTAGGTCCCGTAGCCGAGGTGAGCTCCCGTCACCCGGAGGAGCGCAGCGTAATCCGGGATAGTCTTTCATCGGTGAGAACCCCGGATTGCGCTGCCGCTCCATCCGGGCTTCCGGAGGCGACCGCTTCACCGTCCCATCGCCTGATAAATCAGCGTCTTTAGGTCGAGTTGAATTCGGCCACGCTGCGAGGGCGTCTGCACCATGAAGATCCCGAACAGATCGTCTTCGGGATCGATGAAGAAGAACGTGCCGCCGACGCCGTCCCAGCGGTATTCGCCCAGTGGCCATGACGTTCCCGACGGCACAGAGGTGCGCACCGCGAAGCCAAGGCCGAAGCCGGAACTGCCGCCCGGATAATAGTTCTGGTCGCGTGCGATTCCAGTCTCCGGGCCGATATGGTCCGACGCCATCAGCGCAACCGTCTCGGCTTTGAGATAGCGCCTGCCGTCAATGGTGCCGCCATTCAGCAGCATCTGCGCGAAGCGGGCGTAGTCGCCCACCGTGCCGACCATGCCGGCTCCGCCTGATTCCCATTTCACCGGTTTCCTGATGTCGCGGATTTCGGTCGTCGGGCTGATCCTGCGGTCCTCCGGCATCGGTTCGGCGATACGTGCAAACTTGGCGGGATCGGCAACGTAGAACGCAGTCTCGCTCATGCCGAGCGGATCGAGCAGCCGCTCCTTCTCGAACTGGAGCAGCGTCTTGCCCGAGATCACCTCGACGACGCGGCCGAGCACATCGGTGGCAAAGCCGTAATCCCACACCGTGCCTGGCTGCTCGGCGAGCGGCAGCGTGGCGATCTTCGCGACGAAGTCGGTGTTGGAAAGATCGCTGTTGAAGAGGTCGGCCGCGGCAAAGAGCTCGCGCACCGGCCCACCGCCGTAAAAGCCGTAAGGCAGCCCCGCGGTGTGGCGCAAAAGGTCCTTGATCGTGACTGGGCGTTCCTGCGGCGCGAGCGTCAGCGAAACCTTGCCGTCCCCTGCTTTCGTCTCGATGCCCACCTTCATGCCGGCAAAGGCCGGAATGTATTTGGACACGGGATCGTCGAGCGAAAGCCTGCCCTCTTCGACCAGCATCATCGCCACGACTGATGTGATCGGCTTCGACATCGAATAGAGACGGAAGATCGTATCCGCGCCCATCGATATCTCGGTGGCCACGTCGCGAACGCCGAAATTCTCGTAATAGACCGGCTTGCCGTGTTGCTGGAGCAGCAGGATGGCACCGGGGATCTTGCCGGTCGCGACCTCGCTCCGGATGTAGTCGGAAACCTTCGCCAATCCTTCCGTGGAGAGTGTGCGGACTGCGCGTCGCTCGGAGCCGGCCTGCGCACCGACGACCCAGACGAGAACAACGAGCGCCGCGATGAACCCGCGGCGCGCGCGCATGTCATTTCTCCATGGCTTCATAAACCAACTGCTTCAATGTTCGCTGCACGCGCTGGCGCTCGGTCGGGGTCTGCTCCAGCAGCACGAAGAACATGTCCTGTTTGGGGTCGATCACGAAATAGCAGCCGGAGGCGCCATCCCATTTCAGCTCGCCGAGATCGCCGGGCGGCGGCGGCTTGGCGTTGCCGGGATCGGTGCGCACCGCGAGCCCGAGGCCGAAACCAAAACCGTCGCCGGGGAAGTAGAAATAATCACGATCGACGCCGGAGCCGGGGCCGACTTGATCGGTCACCATCAGCTTGAACGTCTCGGGCTTGAGAATGGTCTTGCCCTCGAGAGTGCCGCCATTGAGCAGCATCTGCGCAAAGCGCCGATAGTCCGCCATGGTCGTCACCATGCCGCCGCTGGCGAACTGGATTTTCTTGCTCACCGTCGGGTCGTTGATCCGGCCGACGCGGAAATCGGCGTCGTTCGGCAACGGCTGCGCCAGAAGCTTCTGCTTCTCGGGGTCCGTGACGAAAAAGCCGGTATCGACCATGCCGAGAGGATCGAGCAGCTTCTCGCGCATGATGTCGATCAGCGGCTTGCCGGCGGCGACCTCCATCACACGTGCCAGCACATCGGTGGAGTGGCCGTATTGCCAGAGCGCGCCCGGCTGGTTGTGCAGCGGCAGCTTGGCGATGCGTTCGGCGAACTCGGCAAGATCGAAATCGCCGGCATAGATGTTGGCCTCGCGATAGGCCTTGCGGACCAGGCTGTCGCCGTAGAAGCCGTAGGTGATGCCCGAGGTGTGCGTCATCAGATCGTGCACGGTCATCGCCCGCTTTGGCGGCACCAGCTCCAGCGACTTGACGCCGTCTTCGGCCTTCTTCTCGACACCGACCTTCACATTGGCGAAGGACGGAATGTATTTCGAGACGGGATCATCCAGCTTGATCTTGCCGTCCTCGATCAATTGCATCGCGACCACCGAGGTGATCGCCTTGGTCATCGAGAACAGGCGGAAGATCGTCTTGTCCGTGATCGGGGCCTTGCTGACCACGTCCTGGACGCCGAAGACTTCGTGATAGACCGGCTTGCCATGCTGCTGGATCAGCACGTTTGCACCGGCGATCTTGCCGGTCGCGACCTCGTTCTTGAAGAACTCGGTGATCCTGCCGAGCTTCTCCTGATTGAAATGCGCGCCGGCCGGAATCTCGTAGGTGCCCTCCGCCCGCGCCATCGAGATCGCGCCAAGCGACACCAGCGCGCCGCAGGCTAGCGCGCGCAGTCCAGATCGTGAAATCATACGCCCTCCCCGGAACATGATCCGGCGGAGTGTACCGGCCAGCTCAATCGGCACAAGGTCCGCTGTGTCGCGCAAGCGCATCAGCATGGAGCTTGGCGCTCGGTTCGGAGAAGCAGCAGAACACCACGCAAGCGACAGTTGGCGCTAAAGCGAGCCCTTCGATCGTCGTGCGCACGGCGATATCGGCCGCCCGGGCGGCAGGGAAGCGATAGATGCCGGTCGAGATCGCGGGGAAGGCCACCGAGGTCAGCTTGTGCTTGCCGCACAGCTCCATCGACCGTCGATAGCAAGAGGCAAGCAGGTCGTCCTCGCCCTGGGTGCCTCCGTTCCAGACCGGCCCGACGGTGTGGATCACATGGGCGGCCTTGAGTCGGTACCCCTTGGTGATCTTGGCGTCGCCGGTCTTGCAGCCGTGGAGCATGCGGCATTCAACGAGAAGCTGGGGCCCGGCCGCCCGATGGATCGCACCATCGACGCCGCCCCCGCCGAGGAGTGACCTGTTTGCGGCGTTGACGATGGCGTCAACGCCGAGTGTCGTGATGTCAGCAACGATAACCTCAAGCTCGGCGCTGCCAATCCGGCGCGTCGGCAGGGTCACGTGTCAGGCCGCGACGGCGACGCCCTTTTCGGAGAAGAGCTGCTGCAACTCGCCGGCCTGGAACATCTCGCGGACGATGTCGCAACCGCCGATGAATTCGCCCTTCACGTAGAGCTGCGGGATGGTCGGCCAGTTCGAGTATTCCTTGATACCGTTGCGCAACTCGGCGGATTCCAGGACGTTGAGGCCCTTATAGCCGACACCGATATGGTCGAGGATCTGGACGACCTGGCCGGAGAAACCGCACTGCGGAAATTGCGGCGTACCCTTCATGAAAAGAACCACGTCGTTCGACTTCACTTCATTGTCGATGAATTCCGCGATGCTCATATCCGTGTCCTTCTGGGGCAGAGCCCTCACCAATTGCTTCGGGCCGGCTCAGCCGTTTTAACCCGATACCTGCCATATATGTAGCCCAAACCGTTGTGCATCCAAAGTAAAATGGCGGCGACGGGCCCCTGGCGGCGGTGCAGCGCCCAACAGGTCCATAGGCTGATGACATCAATATCATCGCCGGAGAGGACTTTCATACCGTAACGGAGCCCCTATTTAGGACGAACCTTGGTTTTGGAACCGGGCAACGCCAACGACGTTCTCTTGTCCTGTCTGGAGAAAAACGTGACGAAACCAGCCTCCGCTACGGCCGCCCCCCCGCTTTCGTCACGGTCCTCGGACCCGGGCAACCTCGCCCAGCGGCTTGGGGACGCCTTTCTCGCCGTCCGCAATGAGACCGAAAGGCGGGCAGCGCCGCTGTCGCCGGAGGACCAGCAGATCCAGTCCATGCCCGATGCCAGCCCCACCAAATGGCACCGGGCCCATACCACCTGGTTCTGGGAGCAATTCCTGCTCGGCGAGCACGCCGTGGGCTACCGGCCCTTCCACCCCGATTTCGCGTTCCTGTTCAATTCCTATTACGTCAGCGCCGGCCCGCGACATGCCCGCAATCATCGCGGCGACATCACCCGTCCCAGCGCGGACGAGGTCGGCGCCTACCGCAGATATGTCGATGCTGCCGTCGTCAAATTCTTCCGCGAAGCGAGCGCGGACAAGCTCCGGGCCTTGGCGCCTCTGGTCGAGGTCGGACTCAACCACGAGCAGCAGCATCAAGAATTGATGCTCACCGACATCCTGCATGCCTTTGCGCAGAACCCGATCTACCCGTCCTATGACCCGGACTGGCGCTTCCCGGCCGCAACGCGCAGCGGCGATGACTGGCTGACGCTCAACGAAGGCATACACACCGTCGGCCATGTCGACGACGGCTTCCATTTCGACAATGAGAAGCCGGCGCACCGCGCCCTCGTCGGTCCGGTCAAGATCGCCCGCAATCTGGTCACCAATGCCGAGTGGCTCGACTTCATGCAGGATGGCGGCTACCGGACCGCAACCCTCTGGCTGATGGACGGCTTTGCCGCGGCCAGCAAGGAAGACTGGCAGGCCCCGGGCTACTGGCGCGAAGTCGATGGTGCATGGCAGGTGATGACGCTCGCGGGCCTCAAGCCGGTCGATCCCGACGCGCCGGTCTGCCATGTCAGCTACTATGAGGCCGACGCGTTCGCGCGCTGGTCCGGCAAACACCTGCCGACCGAGATGGAATGGGAGGTCGCGGCCCGCGCTGGCCAGCTCAACGACGCCTTCGGCATCGTCTGGCAATGGACCCGCAGTTCTTACTCACCCTACCCCGGCTACCGCGCCGTCGAAGGCGCGCTCGGCGAGTACAACGGCAAGTTCATGGTCAACCAGCTGGTGCTGCGCGGCTCCTCGCTTGCAACTCCGCAAGGCCACAGCCGTATCACCTATCGTAATTTCTTCTATCCGCACCACCGCTGGCAGTTCAGCGGAGTGCGGCTCGCCTATTACGACTAGTTCTCATCCGACGACAAATGCGCGCCGGACAGCGCGTTCAGGAGAGCATCATGAATGTGCACGCCAGCGCTCTGGCCGAGGCCCATCTCCCCGACGAGCAGACCACTGCCTTTGCCCGCGAGGCCATCGAGGACCTCTCGCGCCAGCCGAAAAAACTGTCGCCGAAATATTTCTACGACGCGACGGGATCGGAATTGTTCGAGGCGATCACGCACCTGCCGGAATATTACCCGACGCGCACCGAGCTATCGATCCTGAAGGAGCGCGGCAGCGAGATCGCAAAAATCATTCCGGAGCACGCGGCACTGGTCGAGTTCGGCGCGGGTGCAACAACGAAGGTCCGCCTGCTGCTGGGTCAGTGCAAATTCGCAGCCTACGTGCCCGTCGACATCTCGGGCGACTTCCTGGCGGCGCAGGCGAACGGGCTGAAGCGGGATTTTCCCTCACTCGGCATCTATCCAGTGGCCGCCGACTTCACCGCGCCATTCGAGTTGCCCAAGCAGGTCGCGTCCATGCTGAAGGTCGGCTTCTTCCCGGGCTCCACCATCGGCAATTTCGAGCCGCAGGAAGCGCAGGCCTTCCTGAAGAGCGCCCGCGAGATCCTCGGCCCGGGCGCGCAGATGATCATCGGCGCCGATCTCGAGAAGAACGAGCGCGTGCTGCACGACGCCTACAACGATTCCGCCGGCGTCACCGCGCGCTTCAACCTCAATGTGCTGGTGCGCATCAACCGTGAGCTCGGCGGCAATTTCGATCTCTCCGCCTTCACTCATCGCGCGATCTACAATCGCGAGCGGCACCGCATCGAGATGCACCTGATCAGCAGGAAGAGCCAGACCGTGCGCCTGCTCGGCACCAGCTTCTCGTTCCGCCCCGGCGAGAGCATCCACACCGAGAACAGCTACAAATACAGCCTCGAGCGCTTCGCCGCGCTGGCGCAGGGCGCGGGTTGGCGCGTGCGCGAAAGCTGGACGGATGCAGCCAAAATGTTCTCGGTGCACGCGCTGGAAGTCGCTGAGTGAGCGCTCCGAGACATCCTTCGAGACGCCCGCGCTTGGCGGGCTCCTCAGGATGAGGACGGAGTGCGCGGCAGCAGTATCAAGGAGCACCACGTCCCGTTAGCCTCGCCCTGAGGAGACCGCTCCGCGGTCGTCTCGAAGGACGAGGCGCTTGCTCAGAGGCCGCTCAAGAGTCAATGCTCCTCGGCCCCTTCCGCCACCGACCCCAGTGACACCGACTCCCACACCGCCACGACGATCATGATCACGGTCGTTGCGACCGACAGCCAGAGCGGCGACAGATCGGCGGCGAACCACCACAGCGCCAGCAGCAGGATGATGCCGATGCCGTGCGAGAGCTGCAGGAAGCCGCGGATCGTGTGCTTGAACAGGATGGTGCCGACCAGGAACACCAGCGGGCCGCCGATCGTGCTCACGACCGTGCGGATGTCGGAATGGCCGGTCGGATGCTTCAGCACGAGCTCGTCCGAGACCGCGGTCAGGATGATGCCGGCGACGATCGGCATGTGCAGATAGGTGTAGGCGAGCCGCGCCAGGCGGCCGGATTCGGCTGACTTGGAGATCCGCTCGGAGCCCGCCTCCGCGCCCTTGTGGAAATAGATCCACCACATCGCGATGGCGCCGACCAGCGCCGCGACGAAAGCGAGAATATTGCCCGCGGTCCACTCCAGTTCAGCGAAGGTCGCGCCGTTGACGACGATGGCTTCACCGAGCGCGATGATGACGAACAGCGCGCAGCGCTCGGCCATGTGGCCGCCTTCGACGGCCCACGCCTCGACCGAGGAGAATCCAAGCTTCGGGACCCAGAAGCGTGCCGCCGGCGAGATGTATTCCCAGGTCACCGCCGCGATCCACAGCCATAGCCGCGTGTCGCCCTCGGACAGACCGCCTGCGATCCACAGCACCGCTGAGATCGACAGCCAGGTCAGGATGCGGATCGCGTTGTGCCGCACGGCCGTTCGATGCCGCGGCGTTGCGAACAGCCAGAACGCGGTACGTCCGACCTGCATGGTCGCATAGGCAATGGCAAACCACAGGCCGCGCCCCTCGAAGGCGGTCGGGATCGTCGTCGACAGCACGAGACCACCCAGCATCATCGCAAAGAGCAGGAGGCGGACCGGCGTCAGCTCGGGATTGAGCCAGTTGGTGACCCAGGCGGTGTAGACCCACACCCACCACACCGCGAGAAAGAGCACCACGACATGCACCGCGCCGAGCGGCGTGAAATGGTGCAGCAACGTGTGCGAGATTTGCGTGACGGCAAAGACGAAGACGAGGTCGAAGAACAGCTCGACAAAGGTGACGCGGCTGTGCTGGTTCGGCACGATGACGCGAAACATCGCGCCGCGCGGGTTGTCCGCAGCCATCATCGTCCCCGTGGCGCGATCAGGTCAGCTGCCGGGTACACCGGTTTGCAGCGCCAGCGCGTGCAGGACGCCGCCCATCTGGCCGCGCAGGGACTGGTAGACGATCTGGTGCTGCTGGACGCGCGACTTGCCGCGGAAGGATTCCGAGATCACGGTCGCGGCATAGTGATCGCCGTCGCCGGCGAGGTCACGGATGGTCACCTCGGCATCGGGGATCGCTGCCTTGATCATCGCCTCGATATCGTGGGCGTCCATGGGCATTCGGGTCTTGCTCCTTCTGGTCTAAGCGTTCGAATCACGGCCAGTGGTCCCCTCGCCGGCAGGCTCAAACTTAGCGTGAACGGCCTTCTAGGTCACGTCTTCCGACACTATATCCGTGATCCCACCAGGAGAAAGGCACGACAAAGTGCCGTGCGCGGCAGATTGATCGAAAAGGCGTGAAATCATGAAGCTTCCAGGGCCCGACCACCCCATCACCATCACCCCAAATCCCCGGCGCGTCCGCGTCACGGCGGGTGACATCGTGATCGCCGAGACCAGCAAGGCGCTGACCCTAAAGGAGGCCAAATATCCGGCGGTGCAATATGTGCCGCGAGAGGACACCAACATGGCCCTGCTGGAGCGTACCGACCGCATCACCCACTGCCCGTACAAGGGCGACGCGAACTATTACAGCGTCAAGGCCGACGGCAAGACGTTGGACAACGCGATCTGGACCTACGAGACGCCCTTCCCCGCGATGACCGAGATTTCCGGCCATCTCGCCTTCTATCCGGACAAGGTGAAGATCGAGGAAGTGGGGTAGTTCTGGTGATGGTCATTCCGGGCGGTCCGCAGGACCGAACCCGGAAACTCGAGATTCCGGGTTCGATGCTTCGCATCGCCCCGGAATGACGACGGCGCTACGCCCTGAAGATCGTGAGCCCCAGGATCAGCAACACCAGGAAGATCACGACGAAGACGTAGAACAGGAAGCGGGCGATGTCGGCGGAGGCGGCCGAGATGCCGGTAAAGCCGAGCACGCCGGCCACGATCGAGACAAGTAGGAAGATCAGCGCCCATTTCAGGATGGTCATCACCAGCTCCGAACTGCCGCTTTCTTGCGGCCCTCGCCGTTTTCGGCGGATGCTAACTTCGCTGCGCGGAACTGGTTCCTAGAGGTCGTCGGGGCTGACCCTTCCAAATAAACTGTCCTTGCTGAATCGAGTTCCCGGCGGCACAGTCCAGCCGGGATCAGGATCGGGGCGGCCACGATGACGATGTCACATTCAGCGACGATCGGCGCAGAGGTGCATGCCGCGCCGAAGAGCAAGGCGCGCAATTTGGCGATTGATCGCGCCCGCACCTTCCTGACTCTGGTGGTGCTGCTGCATCACGCGGTGATCCCCTATACTTATTTCGGTCATACCGATCCGAAGTATTTCTTCGGCTTCGACATGATCGTGCTCGCCACCGACAGTTTCTTCATGGCGATGTTCTTCTTCCTGTCGGGACTGTTCGCCTGGTCTGGCATCGCCCGGAAGGGAGCGCGGAGCTATTTGGCAGATCGCCTGCTGCGGCTTGGCTTACCCTTCGCGGTCTGTGCCCTTACGGTCATTCCGCTCGCCTACTACGCGATCTCCCTGCGGCAGCATCCCGAGATCGGCTTTTCGGAATTCTGGTGGAATATGGTCACGAAGGGCCCGTGGCCGAGCGGGCCGATTTGGTTCCTTTGGGTCTTGTTCGCCTTCGACCTGGTTGCCTGCCTGCTGCACCGGCTGTCACCCAATCTGCTCGATCCGATCAATCGCCTTTCGCTACATGGTCGCCGTCGTCCCGCCGTGTTCTTCGCGGTCATGCTAGCCGTCACCGCGGCGTTCTACATTCCCGGGCGGGTTCACTTCGGACCAAGCAGTTGGTTCGAGTTCGGGCCATTCTCGGTCCAGCACGGGCGCGTGATGCTCTACGCGACCTACTTCTTTTTCGGTGCCGGCATCGGCGTTGCGCAAATGGATCGCGGGCTGCTCGCTGTCGACGGCCGCATGGCAAAGGTCAGTTGGGACTGGATGGTACTGGCGATCGTTCCGTATTGCCTGTTGTGGGGGCTGATCTTCATCAAGCGCGAAATACTGGGCAACCCGTCGCCGTTACCGGACTGGTATGAAGCGCTCTATGCCATCTGCTTCACTGTCTTCAGCGTGGCCATCATGTTTCTGATCCTGGCCTTTTTCCAGAGGTTCAAGCAATCAGGCTCAGCCAGGCTGCTCGATCCAATGCAGGGCGACGCGTTCGGCATGTTCCTGGTGCACTATCCGATCGCACTGTGGCTGCAATACTGGCTGTTCGACTATGACCTGCCGGCGATCGTCAAGGCCACGATCGGGTTTGTACTGACTGTCGCGGCGAGCTGGGCGCTGACGCGAGCGTTGCGGCAGATCCCGGGCGCGTCGCAGGTGTTGTGAGGCCAGGCCTCTCCACTCGTCGTTGCGAGGAGCCCTTGCGACGAATCCAGACTGCCGCCGAGGAGACAGCCTGGATTGCTTCGCAAAGCCTGTCATCGGGCCGCGCTTCGCGCGGACCCGTTGGCTCGCAATGACGGAGGTCGTGGCAGCGCCTCACGCCGCCTTTCCGCCCATATACTCCGGCAGCCAACGCTCGAACGAGGCCCGCAGCACGTCGATCGCAACAGGCGCCTCGCCTGCGATCGCAATCGCATCGCCGCCGGTGGTGCCGATCCGCACGCACGGCACCTCGCAGCCGCGCATCTTGGCGAGCACGCGGCCGGCTTCCGTTTCCGGAACGGTGACGAGATAGCGCGCCTGGTCCTCGCCGAACCAATAGGCTTGCGGCACCAGCGCACTCGGCGCCGCCAGCAGTTTGGCGCCGATGCCGCTCGCCATCGCCATCTCGGCGAGCGCGATCAGCAGACCGCCGTCGGAGAGGTCGTGCACGGCGGTCGCGGTGCCCGCATGGATCATGCCGCGCACGCAATCGCCGTTGCGTTTTTCGGCGGCGAGATCGACCGGCGGCGGCGCGCCCTCCTCGCGGCCGCAGATGTCGCGCAGGTAAACCGACTGGCCGAGCCAGCCATGGGTCTCACCGACCAGCAGGATCGCCTCGCCTTCGGCCTTGAAGGCGAGCGAAGCAGACTTGGTGAAATCGTCGAGCAGACCAACGCCGCCGATCGAGGGCGTCGGCAGGATCGCGCGGCCATTGGTCTCGTTGTAGAGCGAGACGTTTCCGGACACGACCGGGAAATCGAGCGTGCGGCAGGCTTCCGAGATGCCCTTCAGACAGCCGACGAACTGGCCCATGATCTCGGGCCTCTCAGGATTGCCGAAGTTGAGATTGTCGGTGATCGCGAGCGGCTTGCCGCCGACCGCGGTGATGTTGCGCCAGGCTTCGGCGACGGCCTGCTTGCCGCCCTCGAACGGATCGGCCTCGCAATAGCGCGGCGTGACGTCGACGGTCAGCGCGAGGCCCTTCGGCCCGTCCTGTACGCGCACGACGGCGGCATCGCCGCCGGGGCGCTGCATGGTGTTGCCGAGGATGACGTGGTCGTACTGCTCCCAGACCCAGCGCTTGGAGCACATGTCGGGCGTGCCGATCAGCTTCTCGAGCGCGGCACCAAGCGTCATCGGTGTCGGCACGTCGCGGGCATGCACGATCGGCAGCGCGGCGGAGGGGACATGCGGCCGGTCATAGACCGGAGCCTCGTCGCCGAGCTCCTTGATGGGCAGGTCGGCCATGACGTCGCCGCCATGCTTGACCACGAAGCGCTTGCTCGGCGTGGTGTAGCCGACCACCGCGAAATCGAGGCCCCACTTGGTGAAGATCGCCTCGGCTTCCTTCTCCTTCTCGGGCTTGAGCACCATGAGCATGCGCTCCTGGCTCTCCGAGAGCATCATCTCGTAGGCGCTCATGCCGGTCTCGCGGGTCGGCACCGCATCGAGATCGAGGTCGACGCCGAGATCGCCCTTGGCGCCCATCTCCACCGCCGAGCAGGTCAGGCCCGCTGCGCCCATGTCCTGGATCGCGATGACGCAGCCCTTCTCCATGATCTCGAGACAGGCCTCGAGCAGCAGCTTCTCGGCGAAGGGATCGCCGACCTGCACGGTCGGGCGCTTCTCCTCGGACTTGTCGTCGAACTCGGCCGAGGCCATCGAGGCGCCATGGATGCCGTCGCGGCCGGTCTTGGAGCCGAGATAGACGATCGGCATGTTCACGCCTGAGGCGGCCGCATAGAAAATCTTGTCGGCGTCGGCGAGGCCGACAGCCATGGCATTGACCAGGATGTTGCCGTCGTAGCGGGTGTGAAAGCGCACCTGGCCACCCACGGTCGGCACGCCGAAGGAATTGCCGTAGCCGCCGACGCCCGCCACGACGCCGGAGACGAGATGCCGCGTCTTCGGGTGCTCGGGTGCGCCGAAGCTGAGCGCATTGAGGCAGGCAATGGGGCGCGCGCCCATGGTGAAGACGTCGCGCAGGATGCCGCCGACACCGGTGGTCGCACCCTGATAGGGCTCGATGTAGCTCGGGTGGTTATGGCTCTCCATCTTGAAGACCACGGCCTGACCATCGCCGATGTCGATCACGCCGGCGTTCTCGCCGGGGCCCTGGATCACCCAAGGCGCTTTGGTCGGCAGGCCGCGCAAATGGATGCGCGAGGACTTGTACGAGCAGTGCTCGTTCCACATCGCCGAGAAGATGCCGAGCTCGGTGAAGGTCGGCTCCCGCCCGATCAGCTTCAGGATGCGCTCATACTCGTCGGGCTTGAGCCCGTGGGCGGCAACCAGTTCGGGGGTGATCTTGGGTTCATTCTTCATGGATTCGAGGCTTTCGGCGGCGGTTGGCCGTTCTTAGGAACATCGGGGGCTCACGAAAAGCCCTTTATGACGCATTTTCCCGCTGTCCCACGTTTTGCGCCGGGGGCCCCGCGGGAACGGGAATTGCACGGCGCGAACGGATCGGATTTAAGGGCTAAAGACCCGCAATTGAAGGCCTATTTCCTTGCACGAATTGACCAAAGCGCCCCCGCCCCGCCGCCCCGACCTCCATGTCGCGACAGAGGGGGAATTCAAGGGCTGGCGGACCTGGATTCGCGACAGTTTTGAGTCCCATGTCGGACCCTTCTGGCACCGGATCGAGCCGGACGGCAGCGTCCGCTGCGCCTTCCGGGTCGAGAAGAAGCACCTCAATGGCTCCGGCAACGTCCATGGCGGCTGCTACATGGCCTTTGCGGACTATTCCTTGTTTGCGATCGCCACCCACGTCCTGGATGGACGGGCCGTGACAACCAATTTTGCCTGTGAATTTCTCGACGCGGCCCGGGAGGGTGAGCTGGTCGAATGCACCGGCGAGGTCAGCCGGGCCGGCGGTTCGCTGATTTTTCTGCGTGGCAGGATGATGTCCGGCGACAGGCAGCTGTTCACCTTTTCCGGCACGATCAAGCGGGTGAAGCGGAAGGCGCAACCTCAGCCAAACGCATAGCTCGGCACCTTCCTTTTTGCCGCCCCCTCGCCCACAGTTGCCCTAAGCGCTTTCGCGCCGGGGAGCAGAGATAAGGTGCCGCAGAGCACATCCGAGGCGAGTCGCATGACGGCGTCCGGATCAGCGCCGTTGCCGTCGATCGCCGCCACCGGCGCGCGCAACTGGCGCGACTATGCACTGCTGCTCGCGCTGGCCTGCTGCTGGAGCTCGACCTATCCGCTGGCCAAGCTGGCGTTGGATACGATCCCACCCATCACCTTCATCTCGGCACGCTCGCTGATCGCGGCCGCCTTCCTGTTCGCCATCCTGTGGATGCGCGGGGTCAGGATCCCGACCGACGCGAAGGCCTGGAAGCTGTTCGCGACCCAGCAATTGATCAACTCGACCTTCCCGTTCCTGATCATCACCTGGTCGCAGCAATATGTGCCGGCCTCGAATACGGTGGTGCTGGCCTCGACGACGCCGATCTTCGCCTTCCTGATCACCTCCCTGATCACGCGGCACGAGCCGGCGACGCTGTTGAAGCTCGTTGGCGCGATCCTCGGCCTCGCCGGCACCCTCGCCCTTGTCGGCCTCGATGCGCTGCGCGGCTTCGGTAGCGAGATCGTGGCAGAGATCGCAATCCTCCTCGCCACCGTCTCCTTTGCCTGCGCGACCATCTTCGGCCTCAGGCTGTCCGAGTACGACCCGATGGTGGTTGCGGCCGGCTCCCTGCTGTTCGGCGGCCTCGTGCTGCTGCCTCCCTCGCTGATCATCGACCAGCCCTGGACTTTGCATCCGACGCCGACGGCCATCATCGCCACCATCGTCATGGGCATCGTGTCGAGCGCGCTAGGCCTGATGCTGTTCTACGTCTGCCTCGGCCGGCTCGGCACGCTGACCACCAACGCGCAAGGCTATTTGCGCATCCCGATCGGCGTCGGCCTCTCCGTGCTGCTGCTCGGCGAGAGCGTGCCGTCGAACCTGGCGCTGGGGTTGTTGTTGGTCATGGCTGGCGTTGCGGCCATGACAGTGCCGGCGGAGAAGCTGAAGCTGCGGTAGTGGAATGAGATTTGGTTGCATCGATGCGAGCAGATAGCTCGGTTCACCTCTCCCCGCCGGGGAGAGGCGAGGAACCCGCTCCACTCACCACGAAATCGGCTTCTCCGCGATCGATAGCCATTCGGCTGGGCCTTGCGCAGATATGGCGTGCGGCGCATCTGGATCAGCAGCTCGTTGAAGACGACGTCCAAACACAGCTATTGCTTGGCGTCGTCCGCCAGCATCTTCCGGTACTTCTCGACGTCGCGCGTGACGAGCTGCTGCAGCAACTCCGGCGTATGCTCGTTGTCGTCAGGTGCGACAGTCGACAGATCGGCAAATCGCTTCTTCACCGCGTCGGTTTCCACAGCCGTGCGCGCCGCGGCATTCAGCTTGGCGATCACGGCCGGCGGCGTGCCCTTGGGCGCGAACAGGCCGTTCCAGCCCTGTGCCTCGAACTCGGGCAGGCCCGCTTCCGCCGAGGTCGGCAGCTCCGGCAACGTGGCGAGGCGAACGGTCGAGCCGACCACCAGCCCCTTCACCAACTTCTCGTTGATCGCCTGCGAGACCGAGGCGGCCGCATCGCAGACGCCGTCGATCTGGCTGCCGACGGCATCGGTGAGTGCGGGCGCGGCGCCGCGATACCCGACCAGCGTCGCGTCGATCCCGGCGGCGCTGACGAAGCTCTTGCAGATCAGATAGTTGGAGGAGCCGACGCCGGCATGGCCGAGATTGATCTTGTCGGGATTGGCCTTGGCGTAGGCGATGAACTCGTTGAGGTCCTTTGCCGGAAAGTCCTTGCGCAGCGCGATGATGCCGAAGGTCTTCGCCACCATGGCGATCGGAACGAAGGATTCCGGCGTGAACGGCAATTTTGGATAAATCGTATAGGTCGCCGCATTGGTGCCGGCGTTGCCGATCGCGATGGTATAGCCGTCGGGCTCGGCGCGGGAGGCACGCGCCAGTGCGGTCGAGCCGCCGGCACCTGCAACGTTCTCGATCACGATGGTCTGGCCGAGCGCAATGCCCATCTGCTCGGCGACCGCGCGCGCGATCACGTCCGAGGTGCCGCCGGCCGCGAACGGCACGATCATGGTGATCGGGCGCTTGGGATAATCCTGGGCGGATGCGCAAGTCGCGATCGAAAATGTCGCGAACGCCAGCATCGCGATCGCGGCGAGAGCACGCTTCACCACAAGCGAGATCACGCCGCTTTTTCCAGATGCTGGGCGAGGCCGGCGAACAGGCCGCGGCCATCAGTGCACCCCATGATGTCTTCGACGTGGTTCTCGGGATGCGGCATCATGCCGAGCACGTTGCCCTTGTCGTTGATGATGCCGGCGATGGAATGCGCCGCGCCGTTGATGTTGGCGGCCTCATCGACCACGCCATCGGCGGAGCAATAGCGATAGAGCACGCGCCCCTCGCCTTCGAGCCGCTTGATGGTCTCCTCGTCCGCCTCGTAATTGCCCTCGCCATGGGCGACCGGTACCCGGATCACCTGGCCGGCGTTGTAACCGCGGGTGAACGGGGTATCGGACCGCTCGACGCGCAGATGCACATCCCTGCAGATAAACTTCAGCCGCGCATTGCGCATCAGCACGCCCGGCAGAAGGCCGGATTCGCAGAGGATCTGGAAACCGTTGCAGACACCGAGCACGAGCCCGCCCTTGGCCGCATAGTCGCGCACCGCATCCATCACCGGCGCCCGCGCGGCGATAGCGCCGCAGCGCAGATAGTCGCCATAGGAGAAGCCGCCGGGCACGACCACGAGATCTGTGCCCGGCGGCAATGACGTCTCGGCGTGCCAGACCATCGCCGGCTCACTGCCGGAGATCAGCCTCAATGCGCGCGCCATGTCGCGCTCGCGGTTGATTCCGGGAAAGACGAGGATGGCGGCTTTCATGGCAGGGTTCCGATGGTGGTGGGAATCGGGCTGGCCAAAGGGCCAATTCGTGAAGAGACATAACCATTTGACGGGAATTTTACCAGTGCTAGCGTTGCGGAACGCCTTTGTACACAGGCCATAGCCGGTCGGATTTGGCCGCTCGAATTGCCCGGGATTGAAGTCATGAACGTCGCGTCGCTGTCCACATCCCGTTCCGAACCGGTGTCCACCGAGGGCGTCGTCGCCGCCGGCGCCTATGTCGATGGCCGCCGCATCGCCAACATCGCCATCAGCGAGGCCTCGAGCTGGCGGGCCAAGCCCGGCCACGTGGTCTGGATCGGGCTGCACGAGCCTGACATGGCGCTGCTCGGCGCGGTGCAGAAGCAGTTCGACCTGCACGAGCTCGCCATCGAGGACGCCAACCACGCCCATCAGCGGCCCAAGATCGAGCAATATGGTGAGGCGCTGTTCATCGTCGCGCGCACGGCGCAATTGATCGAGGGCCGGATCGCCTTCGGCGAGACCCACATCTTCGTCGGCGACGGCTATCTGGTCTCGGTGCGCCACGGCGCCTCGACCTCTTACGCGCCGGTGCGCGAACGCTGCGAGAGCTGCCCGCGCGCGCTCGCGCGCGGCGAGGACTACATCCTCTACGCCATCCTCGATTTCATCGTCGACAATTACTCGCCCGTGCTGGAAAGCATTCACGAGGAGATCGAGGAGATCGAGGACGACGTGCTCACGCATGCGATCACCAAGACCCAGATCGAGCGGCTCTACATGCTGCGGCGTGACCTGTTGCGGCTCCGCAACGCAATCGGGCCGCTGGTGGAGGTCTGCCGCCGTCTCGAGCACGATGAGCTGTCGATGGTGCGCGCGACGATGCAGCCCCTGTTCCGCGACGTCACCGACCATGTCCGCAACATCCAGGAGCGCATCGATTCCATGCGCGAGGTGCTGGCCTTCGCCTTCGAGGCGAGCCTGCTGGTCGGCCAGGCCCACGAGACCGCGGTGTCCAAGAAGCTCGCCTCCTGGCTCGCGATCACCGCCATCCCGACCGCACTCGCCGGCATTTACGGCATGAACTTCAAGCACATGCCGGAGCTGCAATGGGAGTACGGCTATTACATTCTGCTCGGCGTGATGCTGACGGCGTGCGGCGCGCTCTACTGGCGTTTTCGGCGCGCCGGATGGCTGTGAGCTGCGAAAGCCGCTCGGCAATAACTTCGTACCCCGGGTTGAGCGCAGCGCAATCCGGGCTACGACCAAGTCCGGCCTAAAGCATGATCCGGAAAAGTGCGAAGCGGTTTTCCGGAAAGATCATGCGTAAACAACAAGCTAAAGCGCGATGACGATTCATCCAAATCTCATCGCGCTTTAGCCGATCAGTTCGACCCGATAATTCTCGATCACGGTATTCGCCAGCAGCTTGTCGGCCGCTTCCTTCAGAGCCGCCTCCGCCTTGGCCTTGTCGGCGCCGGCGAGCTCGATGTCGAACACCTTGCCCTGGCGAACGCTGGCGACGCCGTCGACGCCGAGCGACTTCAGCGCGCCTTCGATGGCCTTGCCCTGCGGATCGAGGATGCCCGTCTTCAGGGTAACGGTAACACGTGCCTTCACGTCAAATCCTCTCTCAGCTCTTCACCAGCACCGGGCCGGAGCCCGCCGGACGCTCGTTCTCCATGAGGATGCCGAGACGTTTTGCAACTTCGGTATAGGCCTCGAGCAGGCCGCCGAGATCCCTGCGGAAACGGTCCTTGTCGAGCTTCTCGTTCGACTTGATGTCCCACAGACGGCAGCTATCCGGCGAGATCTCGTCGGCAACGATGATCCGCATCATCTCGTTCTCGAACAGGCGCCCGCACTCCATCTTGAAGTCGACGAGGCGGATGCCGATGCCGAGGAAGAGGCCGGTGAGGAAATCGTTGACGCGGATGGCGAGCGCCATGATGTCGTCGATTTCCTGCGGCGTCGCCCAGCCGAAGGCAGTGATGTGCTCTTCCGACACCATGGGGTCG
This sequence comes from Bradyrhizobium vignae, assembly GCF_900324035.1. Taxonomy (NCBI): domain Bacteria; kingdom Pseudomonadati; phylum Pseudomonadota; class Alphaproteobacteria; order Hyphomicrobiales; family Nitrobacteraceae; genus Bradyrhizobium; species Bradyrhizobium vignae. The sequence continues at coordinate 3,151,992 of NZ_LS398110.1, read as the reverse complement.
TTGAGCTGGTCGTTCTTGTAGTAGAATTCGATGATCGAGCGCGGCAGCTGCGTGCCCTCCTCGATGCCGAGGCGCTGCGACAGCGAGCCGGCGGCAACGTTCCGCACCACCACCTCCAGCGGCACGATCTCGACCTCGCGAATCAACTGCTCGCGCATATTGAGACGGCGGATGAAATGGGTCGGCACCCCGATGTCATTGAGGTGCTGAAACAGGTACTCCGAGATCCGGTTGTTGAGGACACCCTTGCCCTCGATCACCTGATGCTTTTTGGCATTGAACGCGGTGGCGTCGTCCTTGAAGTGCTGGATCAGGGTACCGGGCTCCGGGCCTTCATAGAGAACCTTTGCCTTGCCTTCATAAATGCGACGCCGACGGCTCATGGGGATGTACCGTGTTTTGTTGAAATCCATGAATTTGGTGTGCTCCGGTTGACGAGGATTACGACCCACAGCGGAGCTGCCGTGAACGGCCGGGAACCCATTCATAACCCTTGGAAACAGAACGGGAACCAAACCTTTAGGCAACCTATCCGATTGGCTGTCCCAGCACAATCGATCCGGCCGTCCGGCACCAACTTATACCGTCTTGCCTGCGGCTTAACGGCTCGTTGTTTTGCCGATTCTTGCTCTCTATCTAGGCATGCAGCCGGGTCGCCGCAACGAGGGCCGCCGGGTCCAGTCAGTAGGGAATTGGAAAAGGCATGAGCGAGTTCGACAAACGCCAGGAAGGTTTCGAGAAGAAGTTCGCCCTGGACGAGGAGCAGAAATTCAAGGCGGAGGCCCGCCGCAACCGGCTGCTCGGCCTGTGGGCAGCCGAAGAGCTCGGCATCACCGGTGACGCCGCCACCGCCTATGCCAAGGAGGTGGTCGCGGCCGATTTCGAGGAGGCCGGCGATGCCGACGTCCTGCGCAAGATCACGGCCGATTTCGCCGCCAAGAACGTCGCCATCACCGAGCAGACGATTCGCGCCAAGATGAACGAGCTGCTCGCGGTGGCGGCCGCCGAGGTGAAGGCGGGGAAATAATCGATTCAGCCGACACGCCGGCGCGCAATGTCCTTGCGCGCCGGCGATTTCTTTCTGGGCCTGGCCGAGACATCCAGCCCGCCATAGGTGCGGCGGATGGTTTCGAGCAGGCGCTCTGCGGCAGCGCTCAGAAAGCCGCCGCGGCGTGTGACAAGGACGATGTCCTGGTCGGCGGCAAGGTCGCCCACGGCAATCGTCGCGATCGAGGCGGCACGCAGTTCCTCCGCCAAATGGCTTCGCGCCAACAGTGCAAGACCAAAGCCCGACTCCACCAGCCGCTTCTGCGCGGTCAGGCTGTCCACGGCCGTCCATTCCACGTCGCCGAGCCCTTGCGTGAGAAACAGCGCGAACACGTGCGCCGCGGCGACCTCGCGACGCCCGCGAGTCTCCGGGAATGCGATCCAGCGTTCGCCGCGAAGCTCGGCGAGGTGTTTCACGCGGCGCCCGGCCAGAGGATGATCGGGCGCACAGACCACCTGCAGCGCCTCACGCAGCACCAACTCGCAGTCGAGGTCGCCGGAGCGGTCGGTGTTGTAGCGCAGGCCGATCGTGGCTTCGCCGCGCCGGATGAGACCGCTGACCTCGGCGCTGGTCGCCGTCCGCAAGCTCAGTGTGACGGCCGGGTTCTCCCTGGCAAACCGCTTCATGATGGTCGAGAGGCGGCCGTCGGCAAGTGTGCCGGTCACGGCCAGCGAAACGGGCCCCGAATTCTGCTTGGTCAATGCGCGTACCGCCTGGTCGGCGTCCTGCGCGGCGGCAACCGCGCGTTCGGCATAGGGGATCAGCACGCGCCCGGCATCGCTGAGCCGGGTGCGGCCTGCCACCCGCTCGAACAGCGGCACGCCGAGCTCCTGCTCCAAGAGAGCGATACGGCGCGAAATCGCCGGCTGCGAGCGATGCAGGAATTTTGCGGCATTCGAGATCCCGCCCCTGCGATGAATGGTCAGAAAGGTGTTGAGGGCGTCGCTGTCCATCCCAACCTCATGCAAAAAGCTGATGATGCTGAAAAGAATAACAAATTTGGCGGATGACGAGAATGCGCCTAAGGCTGTCCAGACCGACAGCACGGAGGTAAACCATGACGAGCCAATTGGCCAAGGCGACCGCATTTCGCGCGCTGCATGCGCGACCGGGGGCCTTCATCATTCCCAATCCATGGGATGCCGGTACGGCCAAGCTGCTCGCGGCGATGGGCTTCGAGGCCTTGGCGACCACGAGCCTCGGGGTGGCCAACACGCTCGGCAGCGGCGGCGTCAGTCTCGACGTCATCCTCGCCAACGCGCGCGCGATCGTCGAAGCCACCGACTTGCCGGTCAGCGTGGACCTCGAGAATTGCGGCGCGGACGAGCCGAAGCGCGCGGCCGAAGCGATACGGCGTGCCGCCGAGGCCGGCGCGGTCGGGGGCTCGATCGAGGATTTCAGCGGCGATCGCGATCGCCCGATCTACGACTTTTCCCATGCCGTCGAGCGCGTCCAGGCCGCCGTGGAAGTGGCGCGCGCGCTGCCAATTCCGTTCACGCTGACGGCGCGGGCCGAGAACTTCCTGCATGGCCGCAGGGACATCGACGACACGATCCGCCGCCTGCAGGCCTTCGAGGCCGCAGGCGCCGATGTCCTGTATGCGCCCGGCCTTTACGATCTCGCCACGATCCGGACATTCGTCTCCTCGCTCGGCAAGCCGTTCAACCACGTGATGGGTTTTGCCGACCCGACGCTGACGCTCGCGCAATTGTCGGCAGCCGGCGTCAAGCGCATCAGCGTCGGCGGAGCCATGTCACGCTATGCGCTGGCCGCGTTCCTGAAGAGCGGACGCGAGATGAAGGAGAACGGCTCCTTCACCTATGTTCGCGAGATGGCACCTATCAAGGAGCTGCGCGACGCTTTCGCGTCGATCAGTCCTCCTTGAAGCCGTACTCCGGCACGTTGCCGCTGGCGCCGTAATATTTGTACGGCAGGAACTTGCCGCTCATCGTGATCTTGACGCGGTCGCCCTTGGGATTGGCGACACGTTCGAGCGCCATGTCGAAATCGATCGCCGACATGATGCCGTCGCCGAATTCTTCCTCGATCAGCGCTTTCCAGGCCGGACCGTTCACCATCACCATCTCATAGAAGCGGTAGATCAGGGGATCGGTCGGCGGCATCGGCGTGCCGGTGCCGCGCATCGGCACCTCGTTGAGCATGGCGGTCTCGGCCTTGGAGAGGCCGAACAGTTCACCGGCGTTCGCCGCCTGCGGCTTTGTCAGCTTCATCTGGCCCATGATCGCGCCGACGATCAGCACCTCGGAATAGCCGCCGATCTTCTCGCAGATGTACTTCCAGCTCCAGCCCTTCTCGCGCTTGATGTCGAGCAGCTTCTCGGTGAGGTCTTCGCGTTTCATGTCAGGGTCTCCTTGGTTTATGCGTCATGCCCGGGCTTGTCCCGGGCATCCACGTTCTTGGTCGCAACTCAGGACGACGTGGATGGCCGCGACAAGCCCGGCCATGACGTCTCCCGTGACGGCTCCGGTCTGGCATCGGATGCGATCGAAAGCCCGGGCTTGCCGATGTGCACCATCGGCACGTTGCGTGGATCGTGATCCGGCGTCTCGGCGGCGAAGGTCTTGCTGCGCGTCACCAGGAAATCGATGATGTGGTTGCGCAAGACATAGTAGAGCGGATGGCGGTGCAGCTCGGTGCGGCCGCGATCCCTGGGCAGCGGGTTCTCGACGACCTCGGCCAGCACCGCGCCGGGACCGTTGGTCATCAGGAAAATCTTGTCGGCGAGGTAGATCGCCTCGTCGACGTCATGGGTGATCATGAACGCGGTCTGCCCGGTCTCGAGGCAAATGCGCCGCACCTCGTCCTGCAGCGTACCGCGCGTCAGCGCATCCAGCGCCGAGAACGGCTCGTCCATCAGCATCATCTTCGGCGTGATCGACAGCGCCCGCGCGATGCCGACGCGCTGCTTCATTCCGCCCGAGAGCTCCGACGGATGCTTGTGCTCGGAGCCGGTGAGCCCGACGAGATCGATGAAGGTCTGCGCATGTGCTTTCACCTTGGCGCGATCCCAGCTGCGCCATTTCGAGCTCACGGCATAGGCGACGTTGCCGAGCACGGTGCGCCAGGGCAGAAGGGCATGGCTCTGGAAGATCACCGCGCGGTCGAGGCTGGTGCCCGAGATCGCCTGCCCGTCGACGATGACGGCGCCTTCGCTCGGCGCATCGAGGCCGGCGAGGATGTTGAGCACCGTGGTCTTGCCGCAGCCGGAATGGCCGATCACGCAAGCGAACTCGCCGCGCGCCATCGACAGCCACAAGTTCTCGAACACTGTCGTCATCGCGCCACCCGCGCCGGGATAGCGCTTTGCGATGCCTTCGATGGAGATGAATTTGTCGGTCACAACCTTTACTCCGGAAACGTGACCATGCGCGTGAAGCGCGCGAGGATCTGGTCCAGCAGCATGCCGACGATCCCGATCAGCAGGATCGCGATGATGACGTTGGTGATCGAGAGGTTATTCCACTCGTTCCAGACGAAATAGCCGATGCCGGTGCCGCCGACGAGCATCTCGGCCGCGACGATGACGAGCCAGGCGATGCCGATCGAAATGCGCATGCCGGTCAGGATCGTCGGCGCCGCCGCGGGAAGGATCACGGTGAAAGCGCGCCTGATCGTGCCGACCTCGAGCGTCCGTGCCACGTTGACCCACTCCTTGCGCACGCTGGCAACGCCGAACACCGTGTTGAGCAGCATCGGCCAGATCGAGCAGATGAAGATGACGAAGACCGCCGAGATCGAGGAATCCTTGATGGTGTAGAGCGCCAGCGGCATCCAGGCCAGCGGCGAGATCGGCTTCAAGACCTGGATGAAGGGATCGAGCGCCTTGCTGAGCAGCGGCGACATGCCGATGAGGAAGCCGAGCGGGATTGCGACGATCACCGCCAGCAGATAGCCGGTGCCGACGCGCCCAATGGAATAGGCAAGCTGGATGCCGAGCCCCTTGTCGTTCGGCCCGTTGTCGTAGAACGGCCGCTTCAGATGCTCCCAGAGTTTTGCGCCCACGTCGAGCGGCCCGGGCATCGCCGATTTGCCCTGCGTCGCCGTGAGCCCCATCAGCTTGGCGTATTCCGGGCTCATCGTCGCCACCGGCGCCGTAGAGCGCGTGGCGAGATGCCAGATGCCGAGAAAAGCGGCGAGCAGCACAATGGAGACGAGGCCCGCGCGAAGGCGAAGTGAGGTGGTCATCGCCTCACCTCACGACGCCTTCCTGATCTTGAAGCTCGCCAAATAGTCCTCCGGCTTCGTCGGATCGAACGTCTTGCCCATCACCGCGAACGACTTGTAGCTGCTGGCCGGCGGCGTGAGCCCCATCTCCGTCATCAGCTTCTTGGTATCGGTCGCCAGATACACCTGTTCGGCGACCGCCTTGTAGTCGACATCGCCCTTGATCTGGCCCCAGCGCTTCATCTGCGTCAGCATCCACACCGCAAAGGACTGCCAGGGGAACGGATCGAAGTCGACGCGCTTGGCGTCGGTCTTCACGCCGCCGAGGCCATCGGCATAGGTGCCGGTCAGGACCTGCTCCAGCACCGTGACCGGCGCGTTGATGTAGTTGGCCGGCGCGATGGCTTCGGCGATCTGCTTGCGGTTCTCCGCCTTCGAGGCATAGACGGTGGCATCGACGATGGCGCGCGTCAGCGCGGCAAAGCTGTTCGGCGCCGTGGTGATGAACTCGCGGCTGGCGGCGAAGCTGCAGCAGGGATGGCCGTCCCAGATCTCCTTGGAGAGCAGGTGCATGAAGCCGACGCCGTCATAGATTGCGCGCTGGCAGACATTGTCGGGCGCGAGGAAGCCGTCGATGTTGTCGGCGCGGAGGTTGGCGACCATCTCCGGCGGCGGCACCGAGCGCAGTTGCACGTCGGTGTCAGGGTCGAGGCCGGCTTCCGCGAGATAATAGCGCAGCAGGTAATTGTGCATGGAATAGTCGAAGGGGATCGCGAACTTCAGGCCCTTCCAGTCCTTCGGATCGCGCTTATCCTTGTGCTTGGTCGCCAGCACGATGCCCTGCCCGTTGATGTTCTCGATCGCGGGCACGGCGAACGGAATGGCATTGGCACCGAGGCCAAGCGAGATCGCGATCGGCATCGGCGCCAGCATGTGCGCGGCGTCGTATTCCTTGTTGATGGTCTTGTCGCGGATCACCGCCCAGCCGGCGGTCTTGACCACTTCGACATTGAGGCCGTGCTTGGAATAGAAGCCCAGCGGCGCCGCCATGATGATGGGTGTCGCGCAGGTGATCGGGATGAAGCCGACCTTGAGATCCTTTTTCTCGGGCGTGCCGGCTTGCGCGAAAACCTCGGTCGCCGTCTTGATCGGAAAGAATTGCGACAATGCAGCGAGCGCGGTGGATGCACCGACCGACTTCAGGAACGCGCGTCGCGCCACATCCTGCGGAAACATCGCGCGCATCACTGCGGAAGCGACCACGCCCTCGTAGCGCTTCTCTTCGCTCTCGAACGGATCGCAACGCAGCGCCGTCGCCTGCTCGTGCTCTTCCGCAGAACGATGCTGGCCACAGGCGCAGCCGGCTCCAAGCTTGCGATCGGGATCAAACGGATTGTCGAACGTGGACATCGGCCCTCCTGCGCGTCATTGCGAAGAACAATTACGCAAGGAGCATGCCACGGCCTTCAGCCCAGCCATTGCCTTGATAAGGCACCACTTTCAGTCACGCTTGGCCACTACGAAAAGTCGTGATAAACGAGATTTCGTAGTTCAATTACGAGATTTCGCAATGGCAACGACGCCAATGCCCATCCACGATGATGTGGCCGCCGCCAACGACCCGCGCATCGCGGCATTCGAATCCTCCGTCGAGGCGACACTGCTGGTCGATCCCTATGGCGACCAGATCGTCGACGCCAATCCCGCCGCCTGCGCCCTGCTCGGCTACGACCGCGCGCTGTTGCGGCAGACCAGGGCCAGCACGCTCCACGCCGGCGAGCTCCCCGCCCTCACCGTCTTCACCCAGGCCGTGCTGCACAAGGGCGCCTATTGGACCACGGCTCTCACCCCCCGGCATGCGACGGGGCAAAATCTCCAGCTCGAATATGCCGGCTGCCTGCTGCCGCATGACGGCCGTACGCTGCTGCTGCTGACGCTGACCGATCTCCAAGCGCGCCGCCGCCGCAATGTCGATGCGGCTGCCGAAGACCACATGCGCGGCGGCATTGCGACCTGGCAGCGGGTCGAGCGCGTATTCCAGGACATCGAGCGCGAGAACCAGCTGATCCTGCGCGCCGCCGGCGAAGGCATCTATGGCGTGAACGCGGAAGGCAAGACCACCTTCGTCAATCCCGCAGCCGAACGCATGCTGGGTTGGACCGCCGAAGAGCTGGTCGGCAAGGAGATCCACCCGATCGTTCACCACACCCATCACGACGGCCGGCACTATCACAACCATGATTGCCCGATCTATGCGGCGTTCCGCGACGGCGCCGTGCACCAGGTCGACGGCGAGGTTTTCTGGCGCAAGGACGGCTCGCCCGCCTGGGTCGAATACACCTCCACCCCGATCCGCGACCGCGGCGTCGTGGTCGGCGCCGTCGTGGTGTTTCGCGACGTCAGCCAGCGCCGCGAAGCCGACGAGAAGCTGCACGCCGCGCTCGCCGAAGTCGACCGTCTACGCGAGCGGCTGGAGCTGGAGAACGCCTACCTCCAGGAAGAAATCCGCATCGAGACCAATCCGCGCGGGATCATCGGTCAAAGTGAGGCGATCCAGAAGACGCTGCGCCAGGTGAAGCTGGTGGCGCCGACGACCGCGGCGGTGATGATCACCGGCGAATCCGGCACCGGCAAGGAGCTGATCGCGCGCGCCATCCACGAGGACTCCACCCGCAGCGACCGGCCGCTGATCCGCGTCAACTGCGCCGCCATCCCGCGCGAGTTGTTCGAGAGCGAGTTCTTCGGCCATGTCCGCGGCGCCTTCACCGGCGCAACCCGCGACCGTATCGGCCGCTTCGAGCTCGCCGATGGCGGCACGCTGTTCCTCGACGAGGTCGGCGAGATTCCGCTCGAACTGCAAGGCAAGCTGCTGCGCGTGTTGCAGGAAGGCCATTTCGAGCGTGTCGGCGAGGCGCGCACCCGCGCCGTCGACGTTCGTGTCATCGCCGCGACCAACCGCGACCTCAAGCAGGAGGTCCAGCGCGGCCGTTTCCGCGAGGACCTCTATTTCCGCCTCAACGTGTTTCCGATCGAGACGGTGCCCCTGCGCGAACGGCGCGAGGACATTCCGCTGCTCGCCCAGCATTTTCTCACGCGTGAGGGCAAGGCGCTCAAATCGAACTTGCGCCTATCCGAGGGCGATGCACGGCGGCTCGCCCGTTACGACTGGCCCGGCAACGTCCGCGAACTGCAGAACGTGATCGAGCGCGCCGCGATCCTGTCCCAGAACGGCCGCCTGCGCATCGACCTGCCCGACACCTCAGGCGCGCAAGCGCCTAGCGGCGCCGCCCGCCAGAAGCCCGACGCGCGCCCCTCCGTCATGACGTCCTCGGAAATGCGCGACCACGAACGCGCCAACATCCTCGCCGCGCTGGAGGCCTGCGCCGGAAAGGTGTTCGGCCCCGGCGGCGCAGCCGAGATGCTCGACATCAAGCCGACCACGCTGGCCTCGCGGATCAAGGCGCTGGGAATCGCGCCTCGTCCGCGGGCCATGTGATCGCGCGCTCACGCCGCCTTGGTGGTGACGTCCGTTGCAATCGGCAGACCCTGTTCGATCGGCAGCGAGGGATCGCGCGACCATTCGTTCCAGGAGCCGAAATACATCCGCACGTCCTTCACGCCGGCGTTCTTCAGCGCCAGGAACGTGTTCGAGGCGCGCGCGCCCTTGAAGCAGTAGAGGTAGACCGGCGTCGCTTGCGAGATGCCGACGGTGGCACATTCGGCCAGAATCTCGTCCCTGGACTTGAAGCGCGGGCCTTCGGCGGTCGGCTTCATCATGCGGTACCATTCCAGCCACACCGCGCCGGGGATGCGGCCCTTGCGCGGGCAGAAGTCCTTGCCGTAGGGAGACGAGCTGTCGCCGATCCACTCGTCGACGTCACGCACGTCGAGGATGGCGATGCCGGGCTTGCCGACTGCGGCCAGCATGGTCTTGGCATCGATCAGGATATCGCCGGCTTCGGGGACGATCGCAAACGTGGCTTTTGCCGGCGTCGGCACGTCCTTCGTCACCGGGAAGCCTGCGGCCGACCACGCATCGAAGCCGCCGTGCAGCACCTTCACCTTGGGATAGCCGAGCACAGTGAGAAGGTAATAGCCGCGGCATGACTGGCCGAAGCCCGAGTTCATCGACTGCTCATAGATCACCGCCGTCTCCTTGCCCGAAAGGCCGGCGCCGCCGAACGCATCGGCGAATTTGGTCTTGAGCTCGGCCATGCCCTCCGGCGTCGAGGTCGCGAGGAACGTAAAGATCTCGTGCACGTTCACGGCGCCCGGCAGGTGGCCGGCGGCGTAAGCGTCGGGATTGCGGGTGTCGATGACGACACAGGGCTCGGTCTTCAAGAGATCGGCGAGTTCGACGGCAGTGATCAGAACGTCAGTCATGGCAGCCTCTCCGTTGAGGTTGGTGGGGGTGGACTCGTAAAACTCAAAAATCGGCGAGCATCTTGCGCAGCTGCTTGGTGGCCGGCGTGACGATCGCGACGAAATAGGCCTCGCGCAGGCGCCGCTGCGCGCGGTGGCTCCTAAGGTAGCCGCGCGCGCCACAATGCAGCATCGCCGCATGCGCCGCCGCGACGCTGGCCTCGCCTGCACGAAGCCGCAGCGCAATCACCTTGCGCCAATAGGTCTCCTCCTCGTTGTAGGGATCGCGCGCCAGCGCCATCGTCTCGGACTCGAGCTCGGCGGCGAGCTCGCGGAAATGCACCGGCTGCTGCGGCAGGTAGCGGTTGATATGGCCGAGGGGATTGTCGACCTCGTCCATGATGTTGATGCAGTCCATGATGACGCCGAGCGCCATGCCGGCCTGAAGCAGGATGAACCCGGCGCGGATCTTCTTGACGAAGGGTGCAGCGGGATCGGCGAGGATCAACTCGTCCGGCACGAAGACGTCGCGAAACTGCACGCCGTAGGTGCCGGTGCCGTCCATGGCGAGGAACGGCTTGCATGGCGTCAGCGTGATCGCTGGGTCCGCGCAGTCGGCCAGGAACATGACAGTGCCCGGCTCATCCTCACGCTCGAAAATGGTGCCGAAGTAATGGTCGGGGCCGAGATTGGAGACCCAGGGCAGCGCGCCGCGCACGTTGTAGCCGCCCTCGACCCTGCGCCCCTTCAGCTTCAGTTTCTCGATGCCGAAGAAGCTCTTCATGGGATTGGAGAGCCCGGTGCCGCCGAGCACGCGACCGGTCGAGAAGGCATCGCCGAAGCGCTTTGCGAGATTCACATTGGTGGAATTCGCCGCGTACCAGACCAGCGTGTTCTGGCACCACGCCATGAAGGCCGTCGCCCCGCAGACCTGGCCAATCTCGGCCATCGCCTGAATGGCACAGCGCAGGTCCGCCGGCCCTTCGTGCGGCACGTGGCTGCCCCAGGCCCCGACCGCGCCGAACTTGCGCAGCACCCCGGCCGGATAGACCGATCCGTCGTCGATGCCGGCGGCCAGCGGCGCGAGCTCTTCGCGCGCGATCCGCGCCACCTCGCCCGCAATGGACGGTGCGGGCTGATCCAGAAATTCGGCCCGCGATAAAGCCAGTGAACCCATGATCGTCTCCCGCACCTTGTCCTGATTGCCGTCTGCTAGATGCCGACCTCGAGATTGACTGGCCGGGTGAAGGTGTTGGCGACCGGCGACCATTTCTTCACATGGGCGACCAGCGCGTTGATCTCGTCCGGCGAGATGCCCTCGCATTCCATGTCGACCTTGACCCTCACATCGGTGAAGCCGACCGGCTTGTCGGAGGTGTCGCCCGTGCCCCAGACCGCAGTGATGTTGAGATCGCCTTCGAGCTCGAGCTCGAGCTTGTTGACGATCCAGCCGCGGTGCACGGCATTGGCGTGCAGGCCGACCGCAAGGCACGAGCCGAGCGCGGCGAGCGAGGCTTCCGACGGATTGGGCGCGGTGTCGTCGCCCAAGAGGCCCGGCGGCTCGTCGACGATGTAGGGCGGCAGGTTGCGGATGTAGTTGGCGTGGCGGAATTTGCCTTCCGCGATGGTCTTGCACTTCAAGGTCTTGATGACCTTCGGGTTTGCCTTGCCATTGGCAATCAGTTGCTCGAGCCCGTTCTTGTCGATGGGCGCGAGGCAACCCGTCAGCACGGTCTTTTGAACGACGGCAGTCATCAATCTTCTCCCTGGCAGAAGTGGAAACCGGTAGGATACCGAACGGTCTGTTTCCTTGCATGGAGCGTGCCAGAGCCCGCGAAAAACAAAAGGCGAAGCTTTGGAGCCGCTTAAGCGTCCCTGCCTGCGGATTGATCAGCCGATCCTTGCTCAAACGCGATGCAGAGCGGCCCGCCCTTGCGAATCTTTTCAGCGCGAAACAGATGCGGCTTGCTGATGCGGCACGGCTGCGGGTAAGTTTGAGTCCATGGCAAAGACGTCATCGAGAAAGAATTCGCCCCACGCGGCCGCCGCCGAGGACGAGTCCGCACGCGGTCGCCTCTTGGGCGCCGCGACGCATCTGTTCTGCAAGAACGGCATCAACGCCACCGGCATCGATGCGATCATCGAAGAGGCCGGCACCGCGAAGACGACGCTCTATAAGTTGTTCGGCTCCAAGACCAATCTCGTCAACGCCGTGCTGGAGAGCGAAGGCAAGCAGTGGCGCGAATGGTTCATCGGCGCCATGGAGCAAGGCGGCGGCGATGCGCAGGCGAAACTCACGCGCATCTTCCCCGCCCTGAAGAGCTGGTTCGCCGAAGAGCGCTTCTACGGCTGTCCCTTCATCAACGCCGTCGGCGAGCATGACAAGGACGCCAAGCAGTTCCGCAACATCGCGCTGAAGCACAAGAAGATCGTGCTCGGCCACATCGAGAAGCTCGCCGCCGAGCTCGGCTCCGCCGAGCCCGCGGTGCTGGCGCACCAGCTCGGACTCATCATCGACGGCGCCATCGTCGCCGCGATGATCTCGCGCGACCCGGGCGTGGCCGATACGGCAGCTCTCACCGCCGGCCCCCTGCTCGGCCAGGCGAAGGCGAAGAAGAAGCGCGCGGCGGACCAGCTCGAGGCGGTGTAAACGCTCAGGTCTCGTAGCCCGCATGTAGCGCAGCGGAATGCGGGACACTGTCCCGGATTGCGCTTCGCGCATCCGGGCTACGCTCCCAGGGGGGCAAAGACGCAAAAGCGCCGTGCCCACCAATCCATCGCAGCTCCGTTGATCGACAGGGTGGGTACGCTTCCGCTTTGCCCACTCTGCGAGACCCCGCCCATTCGATCAGCGGCTCGCTCGCAGCGCGGCAAGCTCGACGTCGGCGGCCGGCTTCTCGATAAAGGTCCTCGGGCAATCGGCAGCCGCCTGCTCGAACAGTTTCAACGCCTCTTCCCTGGAGCCGCTCTGCAAGGCGCGCTCGGCAATATAGAAATTCGCCTCGCAGACCTGCCCCTTCTTCTTCACCGGGTTGGCGTCCTCCGCCGCGGCGCGCACTTGCTCGGACGTCGTCGTGCCAAGGAAGAGATTGACGACCGGCGCTGGCCATTTCGCCGCGTCGAGATCCTTTGCAGCCTCGCTCAGCCGGCTCGGCTGGTCACTGCGCCTGGCAACAATTTCGCGCCACAAAACCGGGTAGGCATTCCTGGGATCGAGCTGGATCGCCTGATCGAGGTCGGCCAAGGATTTGGCGAATGAAGCAATCTGCCAATAGACCCTTGCACGATGAAAATAGGCGCGGGCATCCCTGGGATCGAGCCGCACGAGTTGATCGTAATCCGCGAGCGAACGGTCGAAATCTCCCTTGGCCTTGTACGCGTTAGCGCGGAGCCCGAATGCCTCCTTGTCCCTGGGGTTGAGGCGTATCGCCTCATCAAAGTCTGCGATAGCGCGGTCAAGCTCCCCTTTCGCGTGGTAGGCCCCACCCCGAGCGCGGAGCACGGGGCCATCCGCGGACACGAGCGCAATCGATTCACCCGCGACGGACGCAGAAATAGGATCTGCGTCCTGACCTTGAAGCTGAGTCTGCCGATCGCCGGTGTTTCCTTGACCCTGACGTGCCAGCTGAATCACCTGATTGTAATCGGCAATGGCGCGATCGTAATCGCCCTTTTGAAAATAGGCGACGCCCCGGCAACCATAGGCAGACCGGCTTTGTGGGTTTAGCTCGATGATCCGATCATAGTCGACGATCGCGCGGTCGAGTTCACCCAGCTGGGAAAAGGTTTCGGCTCGGAAGTAGTAAAAATTCTCGCTTTTGGGTTTGATCTGGATGGTTTGATCCAGTGCGGCCAACGCGAGCTCTCTGTTACCCTTTGCGGAGTAAACTCGACCGCGGCACAATTGGCCGCCGCCGGTTTGCGGGCTGATCTCGACCGCACGATCGCAGTCAGCCATGGCCCGATCCGGATCGCCGTTCCGGACGTAAGAGAGACCCCGTTCGACATGCGCTATGACATTGTCCGGATGAATCAGAAGGGCCTGATCATAATCGGCAATGGCACGGACGAAGTCGCGTCTCGCCGAATAGACGTGAGCACGTCCGATATAGGCGTAGGTATTCTTCGGATCGAGCTCGATTACCTTGGCGTAATCAAGCAGCGCAGCCTCGGGCTCTCGCTTTTGGATCAGCGCAGAAGCCCTCGCGATGCGGGAGTTCAGATTGCCCGGATCGCGCTCAATGATCTCGTTGTAGTCCGCTAGCGCAAGGTCGATCTCGCCCTTCTGGCGGTAGAACATGGCGCGGCGGAAGCGCGCCATGACGACACCTTGCTGCATGCCCGTCCCCGCCGCCTGGATGATGGCCGTGCAGCCTGCGATCCTGTCATCGACGCTGAAATTTCCGACCGCGTTGCACTTGGAGGTCAAGGGCATTTCCGCGCGGGCGCAGGATATTTCGAACAAGGCAGTCAGCGCCAAAACACCGAAGCCTGCTGCCGCACAAATGAGTGTGCGGCCCACCATTCCAAACATGCAGTCCCCATCTCAATTCCCGGGGACTTCATAGCAACCGACTGCGCGTCTGCACAGCCCTTGGTTGCGGCACAAGGCGCAACTCGGGCGAGGATGAAGGTCTCGTAGGTGGGCAAAGGCGCGCAGCGCCGTGCCCACCATCTCTCTCAGCGTCGTCGATAGACATGGTGGGCACGCTTCGCTTTGCCCACCCTTGTTTTAGCGCACCGGACTAGAATGGCCTCGTTCCGTGAGGAATGGCCCAGCTCGGGTGGCCGCCCGAGCTGGGCTGCCGATCGATCGGATCGATGCCCACCGAAGCCTTGAGGGCTGCCTTTCGTAGCAGGATCGCGATCGGTACTTCATCGGGACCCGGATGGTTGAACGAACTTTAGGTTCGCACACACAAGGGAGGGTCGACGAAGATGGCCAAGCGTATCACGATCTGTGCCGGGATCGATACCGGTAAACGTAAGCTCGATGTGGCACTTGATGGCAGTTTGGAGCGGCTTCAGGCCGATAACACGCCGGATGGCTATAAAGTGCTGGTGGAATGGTTGCAGCGCCACAAGGTCAAACGGGTCGGGATCGAGGCGAGCGGCGGCTATGAGCAGGCTGTCGTCGCCGAGTTGCGGCGCCAGCGGTTTGTGGTCGTCGTATTTCAGCCGGCCCAGGTGCGCGCTATGCCGTGTTCCAGCTGCAGCGCGCCAAGAACGACAAGATCGATGCCGCGCTGATTGCGGCCTGCACCGCCGCGGTCAAGAAGATCCACGCAGCTCCGGATCCCCGCTTGCTGCCATTTGCCGAGCACCTGACGATGATCGACCAGATCACCGAGGACATTGCTCGGCTGAAGAACCGGATCGAGAGCTGCCGCAATATGCGGCTCCAGAAGCTGTGGAAGGAGGATATCGCTCGCCTGGCCAAGCGCGAGAAGGTCGAACTGAAGGCACTGGCCGCCGCAATCCGTGAGCATCGCGATCTTGCCGAGCGGCTCGACTTGATCAACAGCATCGATGGTATCGGGCTAAAGACCGCCATGGTCATTCTGGTGCGGATGCCCGAGATCGGTCAGATCACGCGCGAGCAAGCGGCCGCGCTGGCTGGCATTGCCCCTTACGATGACGACAGCGGCGATCGCACCGGCGTTCGTCACATCGCCGGCGGGCGTGAACGGCTGCGACGTGCGCTCTTTACTGCGGCGCTGCCGGCGTCATTTCGCTGGAATCCGCAGCTCATCACGCTCTATGGAAGGCTGATGGGAGCAGGCAAGGAACACAAGCGCGCATTGATCGCTTGCGCCAGAAAGCTATTAATCTTCGCCAACACAGTGGTCGCCCGGGGCACGCCTTGGCAGACAAAACCGCCCGAGATCGCGAGGGCTCCGGCTACCTGATGGCGTTTCTTTGTTCGGCCGAAGCACCGTTTCTTCGTCCCGACCTGCCGTCACAAAGACGCCGCGCGCCGCGGCCGTCAAAGGCTGGCCGTCGCCCTGGCCTCAACTCCATCTCCGCTGCCGCCAGGCCACGCCTTGACGGCCGCAAGCACGGCGTCATGCTACCCTCAGCGATCGGGCGAATCTAATGGTTGCTACGAGACCTCCACCCGACGAAACCTACGCTCCCCGCTCCATCATCCCCTGCAGCCGCACCAGCTCCGCCTCCAGATCGCGCTCCACATCCACTGCCCGGATGTCGAGCACCCGATAATCCCGCGCCTCGAGCCAGGCCCGCCGTCCCGCGCGGTCGGCGGCGATCGCCTCGCCCTCGCCCGGGTTCACCAGCTCGATCGCTATCCGGTGCGGGAAGGAGACGAAGTCCGGGATGTGGCGCCCCACCGGGGTCTGGCGCTTGAACCCACCTGCGAAGCGGCGGTCGCGGGTCAGGGCCTGCCAGAGCAGCCGCTCGGCGTCGGTCGGGTTGCGGCGGAGCAGGCGGGCAAGGCCGCGCACCGTCGAGCCGCTATCGGGGATGCCGCCGCCCTGCCCGTGCTCGGCCAGCAGCGCGCGCAGGCGCGTGGCCTGCTCGCCGTCGAGCACGCCGCCCTTGGCCGGACCTTTGCGGCCCTCGGCGATCGCCATGATCACGCCGTGCAGCGTGTGCATGTCCTGCTTGGTCGGCTCCATCCGCGTGAAGATGTTGCGCAGGTTCACCAGCATGGTATCGCGCTTCTCGGCCGGCCGCAGGAATTCCACCTTGTCGAGCTCGCGCACGAGATTGTCGAAGAAGGCCTGCATCTGGTGCTGGGAGGCGCGCTCGGATCTTTCAGGCATGGCGTGCGGCAGCGCGCCCGAGGTCGCCTGCTTGAACCATTCATAGCCGACCAGCAGCACCGCCTGGGCGAGATTGAGCGAGGCAAAGCCCGGATTGACCGGGAAGGTGATGATACGGTTGGAGAGCCCGACCTCCTCATTGGTCAGCCCCCAGCGCTCGCGGCCGAACAGAATGCCGGCCCTGCCGCCGGTCGCGAGGTGCCCAGCGATCTCGCTAGCTGCGGCCTCCGGCCCGACCACCGGCTTGGCCTGGTCGTGGGGGCGTGCGGTGGTGGCGAACAGCAGGTCGAGATCGGCGACCGCCTCTTGCACCGTGCCGAACAATTCGACCTTTTCCAGGATGTGGTCGGCGCCGGCCGCCGCCCGCTGGGCCGCGATGTTGGGCCAGCCGTCCCGGGGGTTGACGATGCGTAAGCGCCCGAGGGCGAAGTTGCCCATGGCGCGTGCGGCCATGCCGATGTTTTCGCCGAGCTGCGGCTCGACCAGGATGACGATGGGACCGTCGAGGGAAAGGCCCGCCTTGCTCTTGTCAGTCCCCGACATCTCGCTTCGCTTTCACACTGTCTCTCAAGGCCTTGGCAAGGCCACCTGAGGAATTGATTCAAGCGGTCCCCAGCACCGGGCCGCCCTCGCGGTCTGTCGTTTGCCTGTCCTGACAAAATTCTCAAGGGAAATAACGGGTTGGATTCGACTTTTGAATCTCGTCTGAAACCTCGTCCCTGCCCGCCGCCCCCGCTCCCCGTCTGGGGAAGCTGGATGAGCTAAAAGTGCATAATCCCTTGGCTTTCGCCCGCTGCTATCAGGTGCTAAGAGGCGGCGGATATTCCCGTGGCGCAACAAAAGCGCCGTTCCCAAGAGGCTTCCCCGATCATGGCAAAAATCAAGGTATCCAATCCCGTCGTCGAGCTCGATGGCGACGAGATGACCCGGATCATCTGGCAGTACATCAAGGACAAGTTGATCAACCCGTTCCTGGATGTCGAGCTGCTCTATTTCGACCTGGGCATGGAGTACCGCGATCACACCAACGATCAGGTCACGATCGACGCCGCCGAGGCGATCAAGAAGGTCGGTGTCGGCGTCAAGTGCGCCACCATCACCCCCGATGAAGCCCGGGTGAAGGAGTTCAATCTCAAGCAGATGTGGAAGTCGCCGAACGGCACCATCCGCAACATCCTCGGCGGCGTGATCTTCCGCGAGCCGATCATCTGCAAGAACGTGCCGCGCCTGGTTCCCGGCTGGACCAAGCCGATCATCATCGGCCGCCACGCCTATGGCGACCAGTACCGCGCCACCGACATCAAGTTCCCGGGCAAGGGTACCCTCTCGTTGAAGTTCGTCGGCGAGGACGGCACCGTGATCGAGAAGGAAGTGTTCAAGGCCCCCGGCGCCGGCGTCGCCATGGAGATGTACAATCTCGACGACTCCATCATCGACTTCGCCCGCGCCTCCTTCAATTACGGCCTGCTCCGCAATTACCCGGTTTACCTGTCGACCAAGAACACCATCCTCAAGGTCTACGACGGGCGCTTCAAGGACATCTTCCAGGACATCTTCGACCGCGAGTTCAAGAAGGAATTCGACGCCAAGGGCCTCACTTACGAGCACCGCCTGATCGACGACATGGTCGCCTCGGCGCTGAAATGGTCCGGCGGCTATGTCTGGGCCTGTAAGAACTACGACGGCGACGTGCAGTCCGACACGGTCGCGCAGGGCTACGGCTCGCTCGGCCTGATGACCTCGGTGCTGCTCACCCCCGACGGCAAGACTGTCGAGGCCGAAGCCGCCCACGGCACGGTGACCCGCCATTACCGCGAGCACCAGAAGGGCAAGGAGACTTCGACCAACTCGATCGCCTCGATCTTCGCCTGGACCCGTGGCCTCGCCCACCGCGCCAAGCTCGACAACAACCCCGAGCTTGCCAAGTTCGCGGCCACGCTGGAGAAGGTCTGCGTCGACACCGTCGAGGCCGGTTACATGACCAAGGACCTCGCGCTCCTGGTCGGCGCCGACCAGCGCTGGCTCTCGACCACCGGCTTCCTCGATAAAGTCGCCGAGAACCTGACCAAGGCGCTGGCGGCGTAAGCCGCCTGCACGCTGTCATTGCGAGCGAAGCGAAGCAATCCAGGATCCCTCCGGGGAAACAGTCTGGATTTGCTTCGTCGCTTCAGCGACAAGATTGCCTTGCAATCTTGTCGCGCGCTCCTCGCAATGACGGACACTGGCGAGCATCGCCGTTCTCAGCTGATAGGAGTGCAGCGAAGCTATTCGCTGCGTCCCCCGCCTTCCTTCTCCGCCTGCGCCAGCTCGGCGAGCGCGAGATCGCCGCTGTCGGCAAGCCTTGCCTTGGCAGTGGTGTGGACGTGGGCGGCTAGCGTCGGCATGCGCGCGATCAGGGCGTGAAAATCCTGGGCATCGAGCACCAGCAGGCGCGTCTTGCGCGTCGCCGTCACCGTGCCGCTGCGTTTGGTTTTGTGCAGCAGCGCGATCTCGCCGAAGAAGGTGCCGTCGGATAGCCGCACATGCTGGCTCGGCAGCGCGATCTCGACCTCGCCGGCGGTAATGAAATACATCGACGACGCCGGATCGCCCCGTCGCACCAGAATCTCGCCCTGCTCGATGGTGCGCGCCCGCAAGAGCCGCATGATGTCGGCGATCTCCGCGGCCGCCAGATGCGAGAACAGCGGCACCCGCGCCAGCATGCCCCAGGTGACGACGAAATCGCGCCGCTTCACCTCTTCCGCGAATGCGGTCGAGATGATCGCGACCGGCAGCGCGATCATGGCGAAGCCCGAGATGATGGCGAAGGTGGAGATGAACTTGCCGAGCGGCGTCAGCGGCACGACGTCGCCGTAGCCGACGGTGCCGAGCGTTACGATCGCCCACCACATCGCCTGCGGGATGGTGCCGAGCTTGTCCGGCTGCACGTCGCGCTCGATGGCATAGAGCAGCGAGGCGAAGGTCAGCACCGCGCCGATCAGGATGACGATGCAGCCGATCAGCGCCCGCCGCTCGGCATGCACCGCGGCGAGCAGCGAGCGCATCGCCGGCGAATAACGGATCAGCTTGAAGAACGGCAGCACGCCGAGGGCTGCCAGCGTCGCGTGCCGGCCGGTCGCGAGCACGATTCCCGCTGGCAGGAACGCCATGAGATCAATGATGCCGAGCGCAGAAAAGGCATAGCCCAGCCGGTCGGACAGCGCCGATCCTCTGCCTTGGGTATGCCCCGCCACCGTCCACAGCCGCGCCGCATATTCCAGCGCGAACACGAGCACGGACAGGATGGAGATGCCTGCGAACAGCGCGCCAAACCGGGCGTCGAGCTCCGGCACCGAGGCGAGGATCATCGCGGCTACATTGAGCACGACCACGCCGATGATCAGCTGGATGAAGCGCGACCCGACCGAATAGGCCAGCGGATCGTGCTCCAGCAATTCGTAGAGGCGATCCCGTAAGTTCGGATCGCGAAGCCCACGTCCTCGCGGAACGGTGGACATGAGGCTTTAAGCGCCCGCCATCGCTTTTTCGATCGCCGACAGCGCCGCGGCCGCCTTGGCCCCATCGGGGCCGCCGGCCTGGGCCATGTCGGGCCGGCCACCGCCGCCCTTGCCGCCGAGCGCTTCGGACGCGATGCGCACGAGGTTCACGGCGTTGAAGCGCGCGGTGAGGTCTTGCGTGACGCCGACCACGACACCGGCCTTGCCGTCCTCGGTGACGCCGACGATGGCGACGACCCCCGAGCCGAGCTGCTTCTTGCCGTCATCGGCAAGGCTCTTGAGATCCTTCATCTCGATGCCCTCGACGGCGCGCGCCATCAGCTTGACGTCGCCGACCTCGCGCACGCCCGCGGCAGCGCCATTGCTGGCGGCGGCAGCGCCACCGCCCATCGCCAGCTTCTTGCGGGCGTCGGAGAGCTCGCGCTCCAGCTTCTTGCGCTCCTCCATCAGCGCGGCGATGCGCGCCGGCACGTCGTCGAGGGAGGTGCGCAGCTCGTTCGCCGCGGTCTTCGCCAGCGCCATGGTCTCGTTGGCGTGCCTGCGCGCATAATTGCCGGTCAGCGCCTCGATGCGGCGCACGCCGGAGGCGACCGCGCTCTCGCTGGTCAGCGTGATCAGGCCGATGTCGCCGGTGCGCCTCACATGGGTGCCGCCGCAGAGCTCGACCGACCAGCCGAGCGCGTTGGCGCCGCGCTCGCGCGCGGTCTTGCCCATCGAGACGACGCGGACCTCGTCACCATACTTTTCGCCGAACAGCGCGCGCGCTCCCGCCTCCCGCGCCTCGTCGACGCCCATCACGCGAGTGGTGACCTCGTCGTTCTCCAGCACCACGTCATTGGCGATATCCTCGACGCGAGCGAGCTCCTCGGCCGTGATCGGCTTCGGATGCACGAAGTCGAAGCGCAGCCGGTCGGGTGCGACCAGCGAGCCGCGCTGGGCGATGTGGTCGCCGAGCACCTGGCGCAGCGCCTCGTGGATCAGATGCGTCGCCGAGTGATGCGCGCGGATCGAGGAGCGGCGCGAATGATCGACCTCGAGCTGCAGCGCAGCGCCGAGCTTCAGCTCTCCACTCTCGACCGCGCCGATGTGAACGAAGAGATCGCCGAGCTTCTTCTGCGTGTCGGTGACGCGGAATTTGAGGCCGCCCTCGCCCGTCAGCACGCCGGTGTCGCCGACCTGACCACCGGACTCCGCATAGAACGGCGTCTGGTTGAGCACGATCGAACCCGTCTCGCCGGCTTTGAGGCTGGCAACCTCCTGGCCGTCCTTGACCAGGGCGGAGACGACGCCCTCGGCGCTCTCGGTCTCGTAGCCCAGAAATTCGGTGGCGCCGAGCTTCTCACGCAGCGGGAACCAGATTGCCTCGGAAGCCGCTTCACCAGACCCCTTCCAGGACTCGCGCGCCTTGGCCTTCTGGCGCTCCATGGCGTCGTTGAACGAAGCCTGGTCGACGCCGATGCCGCGCGACTTCAGCGCGTCCTGCGTCAGATCGAGCGGGAAGCCATAGGTGTCGTACAGCGTGAAGGCGACGTCGCCGTCGAACATGTCGCCCTTTTTCAGACCTGCGCTCTTCTCATCGAGGATGGCCAAGCCGCGCGACAGCGTCTTGCGGAAGCGCGTCTCTTCCAGCCGCAGCGTTTCCTCGATCAGCTTCTCCGCGCGCATCAGCTCGGGGTAAGCCTGGCCCATCTCGCGCACCAGCGCCCAGACCAGCCGGTGCATCAAGGGCTCTTTCGCACCCAGCAGCTGCGCATGGCGCATCGCCCGCCGCATGATCCGGCGCAGCACGTAGCCGCGGCCCTCGTTCGAAGGCAGCACGCCGTCGGAGACGAGGAAGGCCGAGGAGCGCAAGTGGTCGGCGATGACGCGGAACGAGGCCGCATTCTGCTCGGTCGGTCCGCTGCCCAGCGCGGACGCGGTCGCGTCGATCAGGTTACGGAACAGGTCGGTCTCGAACACGCTCTCGACGCCCTGGAGGATGCAGGCCATGCGCTCCAGGCCCATGCCGGTGTCGATCGAGGGACGCGGCAGATCCACGCGCTCCTCCTTCGTCACCTGCTCGTATTGCATGAACACGAGATTCCAGAATTCGAGGAAGCGATCGCCGTCCTCCTCCGGCGAGCCCGGAGGCCCGCCCCAGATGTGCTCGCCGCGGTCGATGAAGATCTCCGAGCAAGGGCCGCACGGCCCGGTGTCGCCCATCGCCCAGAAATTGTCCGAAGTCGGGATACGGATGATGCGGTCGTCGGCGAAGCCCGCGATCTTCTTCCACAGGCCCGCCGCCTCATCGTCGGTGTGATAGACCGTGACGAGCAGCTTGTCCTTCTTCAGCCCGAACTCGGAGGTGATCAGCTTCCAGGCGAGCTCGATCGCGCGCTCCTTGAAATAGTCGCCGAACGAGAAATTGCCGAGCATCTCGAAGAAGGTGAGATGGCGCGCGGTGTAGCCGACATTGTCGAGGTCGTTGTGCTTGCCGCCGGCGCGCACGCATTTCTGCGAGGTGGTGGCGCGCTGATAGGGGCGCTTCTCGACGCCGGTGAAGACGTTCTTGAACTGCACCATGCCGGCATTGGTGAACATCAAGGTCGGGTCGTTGCGCGGCACGAGTGGCGAGGACGGCACGACCTCGTGGCCGTTCTCGGCAAAGAAGTTCAGAAAGGTCGACCTGATCTCGTTGACGCCGCTCATGTTCATCCAATCGGGTATGCTTGGGCCCGCTGCCGCCGTCCAAACCGGAAATTAAGGCTGATATCTGCGGGCCAAAGCGCTTTTAGACAAGGCCAGCTTCGCTGTCCAGAAACTGTGCAAGGAGATCAGAGGGTTGCCGCAGGCGCGCAATCCCGTTGAAAGGCACAGAAGTCGCGTTGACAGGCTTGGCCGGCCTGTGGTCTCTACCCATCTGTATCGTACGGCCACGTCGGGAGAGACCGGCACTGGTGCCGGCGCCGAAGGAGCAACCGCCCCGGAAACTCTCAGGCAAAAGGACCGCGTGGCTTTGACAGCATCTGGAAAGAGGCGCCGACGGGCATAAGACCCGGACTGCGTCCGCCGACGGGATAATACTCTCAGGCACAGCGACAGATGGGGCTTCGACCGGTGTCCATCGGGGAATCCTCCCCGGGAACCGCCGAGGGCCCCTTACATGCTAGCGAATAACCAAGACTCCCTGAAACGTACACCCCTCCACAGCCTCCATGTGTCCCTGGGCGGCAAGATGGTGCCGTTCGCGGGCTATGACATGCCCGTGCAGTACCCCGCGGGCGTCCTGAAGGAGCACCTTCATACCCGGGCCTCCGCCGGCCTGTTCGACGTCTCCCATATGGGCCAGATCGCGCTCCGGCCGAAATCCGGGAGGATCGAGGACGCCGCCCGCGCGCTGGAGCGGCTGGTGCCGCAGGATATCGTGGCGATCGCCGCGGGGCGGCAGCGCTATGCCCAGTTCACCAATGACGATGGCGGCATTCTCGACGACCTCATGGTCGCCAATTTCGGCGATCACCTGTTCCTGGTCGTCAACGCCGCCTGCAAGGCTGAGGACGAGGCGCATCTGCGCGCGAATCTCTCTGGCGACTGCATCATCGATTCGCTGGAAGGCCGCGCGCTGATCGCGCTGCAGGGCCCGAAGGCGGAAACGGTGCTGGCGAAATTCTGTGCAGAGGCCCCGGCGATGAAGTTCATGGACGCCGGTCCGCATGAGGTTGCCGGCATCAAGTGCTTCGTCTCGCGTTCCGGCTACACCGGCGAGGACGGTTTTGAGATCTCGGTTCCCGCCGCCGATGCCGAACGCCTCGCCAAGATGCTGCTGGATAATCCGGACGTGCTGCCGATCGGCCTGGGCGCCCGCGACAGCCTGCGGCTGGAAGCCGGGCTCTGCCTGTACGGCCACGACATCGACACCGCGACCACGCCGGTCGAAGCCGCGCTGGAATGGTCGGTACAGAAGAGCCGCCGCAGCGGCGGGACGCGCGCCGGCGGTTTTCCCGGCGCAGAGAAGATCCTCGCCCATTTCGATGGCGGCGCGCCCCGCCGCCGCGTCG
Source organism: Bradyrhizobium vignae (assembly GCF_900324035.1). Taxonomy (NCBI): domain Bacteria; kingdom Pseudomonadati; phylum Pseudomonadota; class Alphaproteobacteria; order Hyphomicrobiales; family Nitrobacteraceae; genus Bradyrhizobium; species Bradyrhizobium vignae. Next base: position 3,128,078 of record NZ_LS398110.1, on the reverse strand, counting down.
GACTGCTCGCCCTGGGCCGCGCGCCGGTGCGCGAGGGCGCGCTACTTTTTGCCGACGCTGCGGGCGGCGAGCCCATCGGACAAGTCACCTCGGGCGGTTTCGGCCCGAGCCTGAGCGCGCCGGTCGCGATGGGCTACGTGCCTGCGAGCCTCGCCGCGCTCGGCACAAAACTCTTCGCCGAGGTGCGCGGCCAGCGACTGCCGCTCGCAGTCGCCGCCATGCCTTTCGTGAAAAACACCTACAAACGCTGAGGACGAGACAATGACCACGACGCTGTACACCTCCGACCACGAATGGCTCGCCATCGACGGCGATACCGCCACGGTCGGCATCACCGATTACGCGCAGCAGCAGCTCGGCGACGTCGTGTTCGTCGAACTGCCCAAGGTCGGCCGCGCGCTGAAGAAGGCCGAAGCCGCCGCCGTCGTGGAATCGGTCAAGGCCGCCTCCGACGTCTACGCACCTGTTACCGGCGAAGTGCTCGAGACCAACGAGGCGCTGGCCGCCGAACCGGCGCTGGTGAACTCGGACGCGCAAGGCGCGGCCTGGTTCTTCAAGATCAGGATCGCCGACAAAAGCGAGCTCGGCGGCCTCATGGATGAAGCCGCCTACAAGGCGCATACGGCGTGAGATGACGAGAACTCTAACCTCATTCTCAGTGTCATCACCCGCGAAGGCGGGTGATCCAGTACGCCGCGGCCCATCGGCCCTAGCCGAAACGCCTGCGTTTACTGGATGCCCCGCCTTCGCGGGGCATGACAGCAACTCCTAGCGAGGACCCATGATGACCGCGCACCGCAAATCCAATGGCGACACCGCCGCCAGTTTCGTTCGCCGCCACATCGGCCCCTCAGTGCGCGATGTCACCGCAATGCTCGAAACGGTCGGCGCCAAGAGCGTCGATGCGCTGATGGCGGAGACGCTGCCGGCCTCGATCCGGCAGGCATCGCCGCTCGATCTCGGCAAGCCGCTCAGCGAAACCGAGGCGATCGCGCATATGGCCGAGCTCGCAGCCCAGAACCAGGTCTTCACCTCGCTGATCGGCCAGGGCTATTCCGGCACCATCCTGCCTGCGGTGATCCAGCGCAACATCCTGGAGAACCCGGCCTGGTACACGGCCTATACGCCCTACCAGCCCGAGATCAGCCAGGGCCGGCTGGAGGCGCTGTTCAACTTCCAGACCATGATCTGCGACCTCACCGGGCTCGACGTCGCCAACGCCTCGCTGCTCGATGAAGCGACCGCGGCGGCCGAGGCGATGGCGCTCGCCGAGCGGCACTCGCAGGTGAAGGCAAAAGCTTTCTTCGTCGACAAGGACGTGCATCCTCAGACGCTGGCGGTGATGCGCACCCGCGCCGAGCCGCTCGGCTGGAATCTGGTGGTCGGTGATCCCCTCACCGATCTCGACAAATCAGACGTGCTCGGCGCGCTGCTGCAATATCCGGGTTCTTCCGGCGCGTTGCGCGACCTCAGACCCGCGATAGCGTCGTTGAAGGCCAGGGGCGCGCTCGCGATCGTTGCCGCCGACCTGCTGGCACTGACGCTGCTCGCCTCGCCCGGCGAGCTCGGTGCCGACATCGTGATCGGCTCTGCCCAGCGCTTTGGCGTGCCGATGGGTTATGGCGGGCCGCACGCGGCCTATATGGCGGTGCGCGATGCGCTGAAGCGCTCGCTGCCCGGCCGTATCGTCGGCCTCTCCGTGGATTCGCGCGGGGCACCTGCCTATCGTCTCGCGCTGCAGACCCGCGAGCAGCACATCCGCCGCGAGAAGGCGACCTCCAACATCTGCACCGCGCAGGTGCTGCTGGCCGTCATCGCTTCGATGTATGCGGTCTATCACGGCCCCGAAGGCTTGATGCAGATCGCACGCAACGTGCATCGCCGCACCGCCGTGCTCGCGGCCGGCCTGCGCAAGCTCGGCTTCGCGCCGCAATCCGACAGCTTCTTCGATACGGTGACGGTCGATGCCGGCGGCAAGCGCGACGAGATCATCGCGCGCGCGACCGCCGAGAAGATCAATCTCGGCCTCGGCCATGGCACCTTGCGCATCGCCTTCGACGAGACCACGACGCCCGCGACCGTGGAAGCAGTCTGGCGCGCTTTCGGCGGCACGCTCGCCTATGCCGAGATCGATGCAGCGACGCGCGAGGCGCTGCCGGACGGCTTGAAGCGCACGACCGCGTTCCTCACCCATCCCGTCTTCCACGCGCATCGCTCGGAGACCGAGATGCTGCGCTACATGCGCAAGCTCAGTGACCGCGACCTCGCGCTCGACCGCGCCATGATCCCGCTCGGATCCTGCACCATGAAGCTGAACGCGACCACCGAGATGATGCCGCTGACCTGGCCTGAATTCGGCAGCCTGCATCCGTTCGTCCCGCGCGAGCAGGCGGCCGGCTATCACGCGCTGTTCGCGCGGCTGGAAAAATGGCTGTGCGACATCACCGGCTACGACGCGATCTCGCTGCAGCCGAATTCGGGCGCGCAGGGCGAATATGCCGGCCTTCTCGCGATCCGCGCCTATCACGCGGCGCGCGGGGAAAGCCACCGCAAGATCTGCCTGATCCCCTCCTCCGCCCACGGCACCAATCCCGCCTCGGCCGCGATGGTCGGCATGGAGGTGGTGGTGGTCGCCTGCGAGAAGAACGGTGACGTCGACGTCAATGATCTCCGCGCCAAGGCGGAGAAGCATTCCAACGATCTCGCCGCTGTGATGATCACCTATCCCTCGACGCATGGCGTGTTCGAGGAGCATATAAGCGAGATCTGCGACATCGTGCACGGCCATGGCGGCCAGGTATATCTCGATGGCGCCAATCTCAATGCGCAGGTCGGCCTGTCGCGGCCCGGCGACTACGGCGCCGATGTCAGCCATCTCAACCTGCACAAGACCTTCTGCATCCCGCATGGCGGCGGCGGCCCCGGCATGGGCCCGATCGGCGTAAGAGCGCATCTCGCGCCGTTCCTTCCAGGCCATCCCGCGACGAAGGCGGATGCGCCGGTAGGCCCGGTCTCGGCTGCGCCGTTCGGCTCCGCCTCGATCCTCACCATCTCCTATATCTACATCCTGATGATGGGCGGCGAAGGGCTGAAACGCGCCACCGAGATCGCGATCCTCAATGCCAACTACGTCGCCGCGCGCCTCGATCCGCATTTCCCGGTGCTCTACAAGAATGCGAGGGGCCGCGTCGCGCATGAGTGCATCGTGGATCCGCGTCCGCTGAAGACGACCAGCGGCGTCACCGTCGACGACATCGCCAAGCGCCTGATCGATTACGGCTTCCACGCCCCGACCATGAGCTTCCCGGTGCCGGGCACGCTGATGATCGAGCCGACCGAGTCGGAATCGAAGGCCGAGCTCGACCGCTTTTGCGATGCCATGATCGCGATCCGCAAGGAGATTGCGGAGGTCGAGGCTGGCCGCTTCAAGATCGAAGCCTCGCCGCTGCGCCACGCCCCGCACACCGTGCACGACATCGCGGACGATGGGTGGAATCGCGCCTATACCCGCAGCGAGGGCTGCTTCCCGGACGGCATCTCGCGCACCGACAAATATTGGTGCCCCGTGGGCCGCGTCGACAACGTCTACGGCGATCGCAACCTGGTGTGCTCCTGCCCGCCGGTGAGCGACTACGCGGAAGCTGCGGAGTAGGACGCGACGGCGGTCTCGTAGGGTGGGCAAAGCGCAAGCGTGCCCACCACCTTTCGCCGCGTTAGACGATGGTGGGCACGGCGCAAGTGCGCCTTTGCCTACCCTACGGCATCGAATGCGCCGCTAGGGCGCAATCAACAATCGGCTTTCGCGATCCCATCGCCAGAGCTTTTCGTTGGTGAGCTCCGTCCCGCCCCACCAGCGATAGATTCGGTTGTGGCGCCACATATCGTCCTCGCGCGCAAAGATGGAGCGCCCGAGTTCAGTCAGCGTGACCTTCCACTCGCTCCTGCCGAAGTAACGATCCTCATTGTCGAACGCCGGATCGCCTAACAAGACCGGCGGCGCCGAATACGCCCCCAGTTCCAGCAAGGCATCGCGCGCGTCGTTTTCGTCGAACACATCGCGCATCCACCACGCCTCGGTGACACGCCTTGGGTCCGTGTGCCCATCGTTCACGAAGTCCAGGATATCCATTTCGCTCGCACCTAGGCCCGTCACACTGTCCGGAAGCTCTTCAAGCAACGCGATGAGTGCCGGCCGAAGTCTCGGCAGGATCGTCAGATCCGTCATCAGAAGATCGAAACAGGGCTTTGGCGTTTCAGCCCGATAGGCTTGCCAGGCGCGGCTTGCCGTCACCAAATGGGTCTCGGTCACCTCGAAGGCCGGCAGCTTCCACTTTGCGACGGATTCTGGAGCATAGTGCGCAACATGATCGTCCGTGTGCACTAGGCTCAGCTTCGTCGTGATTTCTTTGTACGGGCGAAGTAGGTCCAGCAACCAGACCAGCACCAGCTGATCGTTAGGGCGAGAATCGACCCATATTTCAATTGAATCGAACTTGGCGCACAGCTCGAAGAAACCGATATCGCGCGTGCCGAAACCGTCGAGCGAACCACGACAGGAATCATCGAGCCAATGATCGCCGGAATTGCCGTGCTTTGCCGAACGGCGCTCCAGCCCCATCAAGAGCTGTTCCTCGGGAGGCAATTTCCTCCACACGAAGCGTAGATAGAATCCAAGCACGACATTCGCGAGGCGCGACTGGCGAAGCACGTCTTCGTCAAGATGGTTCGTGGATAAGATCAAATGGGACACGGACGCCTCTCAAAATTGATGCGCAATTCACGAAGACTGAGAGCCACGCGCACCCACCTTAGCGAGGCGCGATCAACGAGCGAGTCTCAGGATCCCACCGCCAAAGCTTTTCGTTGGTGAGTTCCGTCCCACCCACCAGCGATGGATCGGGTTGTGCTGGAGGAAATCCGCCTCTCCTGCCAGCACCGCATTCCCGAGATCCGTAAGTGACAGGCGGGATTGCTTGTACCGGGCGTGACGGACAGCATCGTTGTGCATGTCGAGCGTAAACGGCCCCCTCCTCCAGCCCGGATACGGCCGGCACCGGACAGCGCGCGAGCCCGTCGAGCAGCGCGCCCACCTCCCAATAGTCGAAGACGCGACGCTCGTTGCGCTTGTGATGTCCCGGAAAGACGTCGAAGGGCTGCAGGCCGCCCCGGGCGATGAGCTGGAGTATCCGCAGCTCCGTGGCTCCAAGGCCCGAAGCCGGGCGCGGCAGCTCTTCGAGAAGAGCTGTCCTGTCAGGAGCAAGGTTAGGCAGCCAGCTCAAATTCGTGAGATTGCACCAGCTTTGCGGGGTCGGCGCACAATAGGCCCGCCATGCACGGCTGGCCGATTTGAGTTGGAGAGGTGTGATCCGGACGACCGGCGGGTAGGATTCCCTTCGCGGTGGGTCGACGTCCCCGACGCCCAAGAACAGAGCGCGGACGACAAAGGCGGGATTCGCATCGCGTCGGCGGCACCAATGATCGAGCAGCCAGAGCAGGATTAATTGGCCATTTGGCCCTGGTCCCCGCCAAAACTCAACCGAGTCGTATTCTCCCAGCAGTTCGATGAATCCTCGATCCTTCGCACCTGATTCCTCGAGGCGCCAGGGCGGCGTATCGTCAAGCCAATGAAGCCCGTGCGACTGCGTCGTGCGTGGCGCGAAAAACGCATCAAGCTCCGCATCAGACGGCAATTGTCCCCAAACGAGCCGGCGCTCGATCGCGATCACGAGGCCGGCGATGCCGGCTCGTTGAATGGCGCCGGCGATGGACGAGTCTGTCGTGACAATGCGTCGTGTCATGACGCTGCCCTCTCCCCGATGGTCCTACTTTTTCCCCGGAAGAGAATCCCAGCGCAGCGTGAGAAGCGCGCCGAGCCCGGCGAGCGAACTGATTCCCAACAGAACGATTGCCATCAGCATCGAATATTTGCGCGTGCGCTTGGCGTGCCGCGTTTGAACAACAAGCATGACCTGCCCCATTTACTCATGAACTGACGCTGGCAAGCGTTGACCAAGCCTAGTGTTGGTCAACGTGACGATGCAACCTGAGAATGTATCGGGGACTAGAACTGCAAAACAAAACGGGCACCGAAGACGTCGGCAACTCAACGTCCTCAGCGCCCGCTCCTCGCGAAAAACTTTCGCGTTAGGTCCTACTCCTCCGCCGGCTCCTCGCCATCGGCGTCACGCTCCGGCGTACCGGCGAGAATCTGCTCGGCGATCAGGCCGGAGTTCTGGCGGATCGCGGTCTCGATCTTGGCGGTGATGTCGGGGTTGCCCTTCAAAAACGCCTTGGCGTTCTCGCGGCCCTGGCCGAGGCGCTGGCTGTCATAGGAGAACCAGGCGCCGGACTTCTCCACGATGCCGGCCTTGACGCCGAGATCGAGGATCTCGCCCATCTTGGAGACGCCCTCGCCGTACATGATGTCGAACTCGACCTGCTTGAACGGCGGCGCCAGCTTGTTCTTGACCACCTTGACGCGGGTGGTGTTGCCGACCACCTCGTCGCGCTCCTTGATCGCGCCGATGCGGCGGATGTCGAGACGGACGGAGGCGTAGAATTTCAGCGCATTGCCGCCGGTCGTGGTTTCCGGCGAGCCATACATCACGCCGATCTTCATGCGGATCTGGTTGATGAAGATCACCATGGTATTGGACTTGTTGATGGAGGCCGTCAGCTTGCGCAGCGCCTGGCTCATCAGGCGGGCCTGCAGGCCCGGCAGCGCATCGCCCATCTCGCCCTCGAGCTCGGCCTTCGGCACCAGCGCCGCGACCGAATCGACCACCATCACGTCGACTGCGCCGGAGCGCACCAAGGTGTCGCAGATCTCCAGCGCCTGCTCACCGGTGTCGGGCTGCGAGATCAGGAGCTCGTCGATGTTGACGCCCAGCTTGCGGGCATAGACCGGATCGAGCGCGTGCTCGGCGTCGATGAAGGCGCAGATGCCGCCCTTCTTCTGCGCTTCCGCCACCGTATGCAGCGCCAGCGTGGTCTTGCCGGAAGATTCCGGCCCGTAGATCTCGACGATGCGCCCCTTGGGCAGGCCGCCGATGCCGAGCGCGATATCGAGCCCGAGCGAGCCGGAGGACACCGCCTCGATGTCCATGGACCGGTCGTTCTTGCCGAGCTTCATCACCGAACCCTTACCGAACTGGCGCTCGATCTGAGAGAGCGCGGCGGCCAGAGCTTTACTCTTGTCCATGGAAGATCCTTCGACGATACGCAGGGCAGTTGCGGACATTGGGTCGTGCTCCTTATGGCGAGGATTCGCTAGGGGGACAAACGATTGAGAGGCGGGCCGGCGATAAAAACAATGTACCCTATTTGTTCCAGGTTCGCAATATGTTCTTTTGCGATCTTGACTCGGAAACTCTGATGCTGCCTGCAAAACAGACGAGAATATTGAACGTCTTGCAAATCTGACGGATGGGCTATCCTCTCACAACGAGTCCAGAGAGACTGGCGCATAACTGACTGTCCTAATCCGCCTCTGCGGGTGTCGGATATCGAACAGACTATTCCGGAGCTATCAGCCAGAGTGACAGCATCCGGGATTTTGCGATTCCCTCCCGGGGCTGGACCAACGTCGCCCGCCGTATTGCAAGCGGGCGACGTTGTTGCTGTGGGGGTGTCCTAGTCTGCCCTCGCGGGTGTCCTAATTAGGACAGTACCCGATTGGGCCCCCCTCAATGCCACCGACGGCGCTCGATCCATGACCCGCATCAAGAACGCGCGACCGGCGTGTCGTCATCTTTCCGTAATCCTGCGGCACCGAACCTTTTCGCGGTCTCCGGCTTCTGGGGGATGGGACCGCAACTCTGGGGATCGTAACCATGACCGACGACAACACGCACAATGATGCGATCAGGCGCAATCCGCTGCTGGAGGCAGCGCGCGAGGAGATGGTGAAGTTCGAGCGCAAGGAAAACGAATTCCGCAAGAAGGACCGTGAAGAGCGCGCCGCCGAGCTCCATCTTCCCCTGAACGAAATCAAGATCCACTAGGCTCCGCCAGGACCGGCCTCCGGAGCGCCCCGCCCCGCGGTGAGGCGGCAGGCGGCCGGTCCAAGGGGATCGCCAGATCTCGATCCGGCCTCGCGCGTCGGGCTGCATGGTCAAAGAGACGGGCGCGCGGACATTTAAGGTATCTAAATACTACCTGCAAGCTATTGGCAGATCAAGGAAAATTCCCAGCACCCTACTGTGCATGGGGTTGTTTTCCAATTTTTTGAAAGTCGCGCTGTGCCCAGCGCCGTCCATTGGAAGGCGCGGCCTCCATTCCTCGGCGGGCGTACCCCTCTACAGCACCGCGAGCAGCACCAGGCCGATGACCAGCACGACGAAGCCAGCCGCCGTCGCGGCGGCGAATGACCGCTCTACGTTATCCATGATGCCACCCCGTTTTCGGCGCGCCACGTTTCCCCCATGGCTGCGCCGAGCGGATCAGATCTTGCCGATGCGTGTGTCCGCAGTGGTGCGAGCGGATGTCGAAATTGGGACCGGTGCGGGGCCTGTCTGCGGCCTTTCGATCGCGACCTTCACGGCGGCCGATCCGGCCAGCCGCCAGACCAGGCCAGATCCGGACGCCCCGCCTGTGTCAGGCTGCCGTAAGCTGAACCGGCTAGGGTCGCCCGGCTATGGTGTTGCAGCCCAGCACCTCAGCCTCCAATAACTCTCTGCCCCGCTTGGCTCTCCCCAGGCGGGGCCTTTTCATGCCAGCCGGCGGCGCGCGGGTCTCGCTCCTCCCGGGTCAGGCGCAGCGAGAAGGCGCGGATCGCGGGCGCGGCCAGCAGCACGACCGGCAGCATCGCGGCCCATGCGATCAGCCACGACACCATCCAGTGCCGAACGAAGATCATCGGGCTGCCTGCAGGAAAGCTGGCGATGCCCGCCGCGATCAGCGAGGTCAGTCCGGACTGGATGACGCCGAAAACGAAATGAGAATAGCGGCGAGGAATGCCGAGCATGAGGCGTCCACGGTTGCTTGCCGTGATCAGGCAAGCAAGGCACATGCCGTCACCTCGAGCGGCTCTGGAACGCCACCTTGCAGGCACGCCCTGCCCGGCGCTCGCATGCTTTTGGACGGATTTCAGGAACTCTGTTCATGGTCGGAGAACCACGGAATACCAGCGCCCGCCGGCTGTGCTTCGCGGCTTGCGGCAGATTTTGCTTGTCTCTGGAATATTGTGACTATTGTGACGCCCAACATGTTTGCAGGCATGAAAGGTAAATCGTGGGAGGCGACCATGAATCACGGGGGCGTCGAGTTCACCTGGCCAAGACAGCGATTCCCGGAGTCTGGCAGTGGCAGTTCCGCATCGGCGAGCAGGTCAAGACCGGCAGGACCGAGACGAAGATTGACCGGCTGGCGATCCGGCGCGTGCAGCTGCGCATCGATCGGGAGCTGAAGGCGATCGCGCGAAAGACGGCCTCAACCGGCCGGGAGAGATCGGCAATGCTCCCAAGCGAAGCAGCGCGCCACGCGGTTTTCTGAGGTTTGTCCGTAGCCACCCGGAATTGATCTGACGGTGGTTTGGGATTGCACTGTACGCGCCCAGGGCCTTGGGGCGAGGCACCATGTGCGCGATCGGTGCCAGCCATGCCGCTCTATTTCTTCCGAATCCGCAACGGCCGTCATTCCGGTTGCGCCGAGCAGGCGACGGAGTTTGCCGATCGTAATGCGGCCTGGAAAGAGATGACGAGTGTCTGCGCCGACATGAGCGCCGGCATTGCCCGCAAGCTCCAGGAAAATTCCGAATGGCACATGGAGCTGCTGGACGAGGCCAAGGAGCCGGTGTTCCGGATCCGCATCGTTGCCGAAACCTTCGACTAGCAAGGCCTTTCGGATCAGGCCCGCGTCAGTCCGCGCTGGGCAGCCGCCGCATGGTGAACTCGATGTCGCCGCCGGGCAGCTCGCGCCAGGTCTCGACCGCGCTCATATAGCCGGCCTTGGGGTAGCGGGCAAAGAAGGCCTGCGCCCTTTCCCGCGCCTCAGCACGCGGCAGCGTGAAGGTCTCGCGCAGATAGCCGTCGCCGGCCGTCTGGCCCGGCTTGCCGGCCATCTTGCGCCGGCGCGCCATCCGCTCGGCGAGATCCCGCGGACGATCGGCCATGTCATGCCCTCCTCTACGCGCTACGCTCAGCCACATGTAGGGCGCGGGCCGGATCAAGAGGAGTCCTGTCCGAAAGGCGTGTGTCGCCCCCCGAACGGCGCGTGCGGTCAGTTGGCCGCCGTGCCGCCCTTGGTCTTCTTCGGCGCGCTGGTTGCGGCCGACGCCTTCGGTGCCGCCGGCTGCTTCGGCGGATCGGAGCGCATGCCGCCCCAGGGATCGTTGGACGCTTTGGAATCCGGAATCTTCTTCAGCGTTTCCTTGTAGGCCTTTTCACGCTCGGCTTCGGCAGCCTTCTCCTCGGGGGTCTTGCCCGGGCCTTCCTGCAGCAAATTGAGATTGGGCATTTGCGCGTAGGCAGGTCCCGCCAGCACGCCCAGCACCGCGGCCAAACGGAAAAGCTTCATCGTCAACTCCTTGATCATCCATGAGGCGCGGACCGTCCCGCGCCGTGTCATCCTTGTCGCAGCCCGGTCGCGATCCGGAGCCGCTCGAGGCCGCGTGGGCACGCTAGAGCCGATCCGATCTGCACGATTTGGGCGCATGCAGCCAGTCGTCCCAGATCGGACCGCATTTGGTGCACCCGCTCAGCGCGAGACCGAGCGTGGCCATGCAAAAGACGAGGACACACCGACGCAACATCATCCACCCGTACCCAAGCGAGGCATCATACCGGGCCAAGTCAGGCATTTTCAAGCCGAGGGGGCCGGCGCGAGACCGGGTGACTTTGCCGCGCCGATGGGCGCACAATGAGGCGAAACATCCGGCAACACAGGAGAGCGCGACAGCAATGCAAATGCAGCCAGAAGCCGAGTTCGGCCTCGCCGACGCCCGACGCATCCTCGGCGAGGTTTTTGCGCCCTGGGTCCAGGACCTCAACCTCGCGGTCGAGCGCATCGAGCACGCGCAGCCGGCAGACGTAGCGGACTGGCAACCGGGGGCGCTGCTGCGCATGCCGTTTTCGGAGCGACTGTGCCGGAACGGCGGCGTGGTCTGCGGCCAGGCCCTGATGGCGCTCGCCGACACCGCGATGGTGATCGCGATCGTCGCCGCCAATCGCGGCTACCGCCCCATGACCACGGTCGACCAGACCACGCATTTCATGCGCGCGGTCGCTTCAGCGGACGTGCTGGCGGACGCGCGCGTGGTGCGGCTCGGGCGCACCATGAGCTTTGGCCGTGTTACGCTGCTCTCCGCCGCCGACAACAAGCCGGTCGCGATGGTGTCGAGCGCGTTCGCGATGCTGCCGGGGTGAACGCGATCTGAAAAATGAGAGAACCGCGGAAGCGCAAAACGCAGCGCGTCTCTCGATGCAATCATGTCGGGGCAGGAAGCATTCGCGATGTGAACGAGCGTTCGCATCACATGCGCAACACGATCATGATTGCGTGGTACGACGAGAGCGGCGCCAGCGCAGACTTGCGATCACGAGCGTGATGATCGCGAGCGTGATCAATGATGAACCCGCAACAAATCGTCCGCCTGGACGATCGATCGTACGCGACCAGAGCGACGGCGCCTCGCCTGCGCGCGCCAGACGGAACGCCATCACGCTGTCGCCGATCGAGGTGCCTGCCTCGGAATGGCCGCCGGCGCCGATCGCGACATATTGCTCGCCCTTCCAGAAATAGGTCATGGGATTGGCGACGCCCGGCACCGGCAGCCGGCCCTGCCACAGCTCCTTGCCGCTGCGCGCATCGAAGGCGCGCAAGTAAGCGTCCATCGCGCCGGTGAAGACGAGCCCGCCGGCGGTGACCGCCAGCCCGTTGACGAGCGGCGCACCCCAGGGCAGCGGCAGCCCGAGCGGCGCCAGATCCTCGGTGGTGCCGACGGTCGAACGCCAGAGGATCTTTCCGGCTCTCAGATCGACCGCGACCATCTCACCCCAGGGCGGCTTGTTGCAGAGCAGCCCGAGCGGCGACATCACCACTGCACGCGACATCGCGAAGGGCGCGCCACGCTGCTGGCCAAAATCGTGACCGGGCGGCGGATTGAATCCGGCCGCCTCAGCGCGCGGGATCAGCCTGATGAGATGAGCGGCGCGGCTGGTGTTGGCATAGAGGATCTGATTGACCGGGTCGAAGGCCGCGCTGCCCCAGTTCACACCTCCGCCGGTGAATGGAAATTCCAGCGTGCCCTGCACCGAGGGCGGCGTGTACAGACCCTCGTTGCGTGCTTCCGCGAATTGACGTTCGCATGACGAACGGCCGAGGCCCGGCAATAGCGAGAGCGCATCATCGGGCGAGATCGTCTGCGACATCAGTGCCGGCACATGCGTCGGGAATGGCTGCGTCGGCGACAGCACCTCGCCTTCCGCGCCGCCCTGCGGCACCGCGCGCTCTTCGACCGGCCAGACCGGCTTGCCGGTGTCGCGGTCGAGTACGAAGACAAAGCCCTGCTTGGTCGGCTGGATCACGACATCGCGCTGCCCCTCGCCGGTGTCGATGCGCGTGAGCGTCGGTTGCGCCGCCAGATCGTAATCCCAGACGTCGTGATGCACGGTCTGGAACGCCCACACCAGCTCGCCGGTCTCGATGCGCAACGCGATCACCGAATTGGCATGCTCATTGTTGCCCCGCCGCCTGCCGCCCCAAAAGTCCGGTGACGGCGAGGTCGTCGGCAGAAAAACGAGCCCGCGCGTCTCGTCGACCGACATCGGCGCCCAGACGTTGGCGTGGCCGGCTTCAATGCCGTCGCGCTGGAGCGGTTCAAAGGTCCAGCGCGGCTCACCGCTGCGCGCATCGAACGCGCGCACGACGCCGCTCGGCGCGTCGACACGGCGGTTGTCGCCGATCGCGGAGCCGACCACAACGATACCGCGGCCGGTGGCCGGTGGCGAGGTGATCTGGAATTCGCCAGGCCATTCCAGCTGCATGTCGATCTCGAGCTTGATCTCACCGCCCTTGCCGAAATCAGTACAGGGAATTCCCGTCTTCGCATCGAGCGCAATGAGGCGGACATCGTTGGTGCCCATGAAGATGCGCGACCGGCAGGCGGCATTCGCAGGCGCCTGATCATCGACCCAGTAGGTGACACCGCGGCAGACATAACGATTGGCAGGACGCTGATTGGTCGCAATCTTGGGATCGAAACGCCATTTCTGCGCACCCGTGCCGGGATCGAGCGCGATCACCTCGTTGAAGGCGGAGCAGAAGATGAGGCTGTCCTCGACGAACAGCGGCGTCGCCTGGAATTTGGTCCGCCGCATCAGTTCAGGCGGGCGCGCGGTGAGATCGCCGGTGTGAAATTCGAAGGCGCGGACGAACTGCCCGACATTGTCCGGCGTGATCTCCCGCAATTGCGAGAAGCGCGAGCCGCCGATATCGCCGCCCCAACTCTCCCAGGCGGAGCACGGCCGCACTACAGACAACAGAAGTGCGAGCGCGGCCGAACCCCACAGGCAGGTCCGCAACATCCACATCACTTCATTTCGGCTTCCTGGAGGGTTCGCTTGGGCGGGCGCCGCCCCACGGGTCGTACTTGTCCTTGGGCTCCGGAATGCGCTCGAGCGCGGCCTTGTAGGCTTTTTCGTCGATCTTGGGCGTGGTGTCCGCCGGCTTGGCTCCGTCGCTGGGCTGGCGCCGGCCCTGCGCCTGCACCGAAGCCGCTGTCAGTGCCAAGACCACGGCCGCGATGACCAGAATCCTCATTGGTGCAATCCCCCTCATCTGGGGCACAAACTAGCCGGCAATCGCGGAATAGCAATGCCGCGGGCTCCAAGGCTTCAGCAAATCTTGATCGGCAGGGACTTCGCCGGATCGCATTCGTGCCTATGTGTTGGCCCGCAGGGGGCCTCCACGGATGTTGCGGATTGTTGTTCATGCGGCGCTGCTCGCCGGCGCCCTTGCGCTCGCTGGCTGCGGCTTTGCCGACAGCCGCGCGCCGGTGCCGGAGTTCATGCGCATGAAAGAGGCGGAGCAGCCGCCGCCCGAGGCGCCTCCCGACGTCAAGCGCGTGGTGCGCGAGCAGATCGACGTCGTCTTTCTCGCAACGTCCTATCCGCGCGAGGTGCACGTCGCGCCGCCCCATCGTGAGGTGCGAGGACCGGGCTGGACGGCCTGCGTCCGCGCGCAGCTCACCTCCGCGACCGGCTCGCCGCTCGGCGCTCAGACCTACATCGTGACCATCAACGGCGGGAAGGTCGTGGACCGCCGGCGGGCGGAAGCCGACGACATCTGCGGGACCGAGACGTACGAGCCGATCTAGGAACCTGCCCTTGACGATGCGGTTCCGGGAAAAACCAGCGTCCTGGCCGGGAACGATCACCGCCTGCCCTTCTTGTTACCGCCGAGGGCAGATTCGAGGAGGACATGATGAGGACGTTGACTGTTGCGCTATTGGCGGGCGTGGGTGCCTTGGCAGCCGCCTCGGGGGCGAAGGCTTCCGATATCTATACCAGCAGCGAATACACCAATCCCGATCTCGTCCAGCAGGTGCGGCTGGTCTGTGACGATGCCGGCAATTGCTATCGCAGTCGCCGCGGCGGGCGCGTGATCGTACGCGACTCCTACGCGACGATGCCGCGCGACCGTTACTACGAGCGCCGCACCTACCGCGATTGGGACGACGGTCCGCGCGGCGGTGTCGGCATTCGCGCACCGGGCGTCAGCGTGGGCGTCGGTGTCGGCGACGATCGCTGGTAGTCGCTCCAAGATGAATGATGAGCGGGACCGGGCGGATTCGCCCGGTCCTGTTCACGTGCGCGGTCTGACCAGCGTCAGGCGGGCACAGCGTGCTGCTGGAACTGCTCGTAGGCCGCGATCGCGTCGGCGGCATACAGCGATGGCCCGCCGCCCATGTAGACGACCATGCCGAGCGTCTCCTCGATCTCTTGGCGCGTCGCACCGAGCCTGACGAGCTAGCTCTTGTCGTTCAGGTTTCTAGCGGATCGGCCGGCGTGACGAAGCGAGACACTGGCGGCAGGTGAGCAATGAAACGGGCCAGCACCATGCCGCCGCACATCGCCGCAACGAAGATGACCGCGGAGAGCGATCCGAATCCGAGCGCGGTCAGCGCCGGTCCCGGACAGAAGCCCACCAATCCCCAGCCGACGCCGAAGATCGCGGGACCTGCGACGATCCTGGGATCGATGTCTCGCCGTGTCGGCAGATAAAATCGATCGGCGAAGAACGGGCGCGCGAGCTTCAGGACGCGGCTGAAGCCGATGAAGGTCACAGCCACCGCGCCTGCCATCACGAAGGCGAGGCTCGCATCCCATGTCCCCGCCGGAATGCCGCCGATGTCCAGGAAGTTCAGCACCTTGGCCGGGTTCGACATGCCGGAGACGATGAGGCCGACACCGAAGATCAGCCCGATCGCGAATTGAACGAGGATTACCATCGCGATCAGCTCCAGTGCCGCATCACGAAGACGGTCGCCATGCCGGCCGCCATGAAGGTCATGGTCGCGACCAGCGAGCGTACCGACAGCCGCGACAAGCCGCAAACGCCGTGTCCCGAGGTGCAGCCGCTGCCCCACACCGAACCGAAGCCCGTCAGCAATCCGCCAACGATCAGGACGGCCGGCCCCGCCGCGATGGTCTGCGCCGGCAGGTCTCCGGTGACGAGCCGCACCAGCACGGGCGCGGCGACGAGACCGGCGACGAAGGCGAGGCGTCCGGCGAATTCGCGGTCCTCATAGGGCGGAAACAGTCGAGCCGCGATGCCGCTGACCCCGGCAATCCGCCCCGTAGCCCACATCAGCAGAACGGCGGCGAGGCCGATCATCGCGCCGCCCAGAAGTGAGGCCAGCGGTGTGAAAGGTGTGGCGATCATCTAGATCCTCCGGGTCGAGAAGCGATCCTGCGCATCAATCGTCCAACTGCCGATCTGCCAGCCGGACGCCAACGAGACATTAATATTACCACTCGAATTGAAGCAGCGTCCCAACTGTATTTTCCATTCTTTGCGCTAAGCATGACTAGGCAGCACGGGCTTGGTCCGCGTGCTTGGGGACAACGGGACGTGGTCGACACCGCGCAGCAGGCGACGATCCATCCGGCATCGGCAAGGCACGCCGGAGCCGCGCCCGCGCGCATCCCGCTTGCCGCAGTCGATACCGGCCAATGGCGCGCGCTTGCACAGCGCGCGATCGAGCCCAACGGATATTACCTGCCCGCCTGGGAGCTCGCCGTCAGCGCAACCGCGGGCGGCCGCACGGATGCCTCGGCGCTGCCTGCATTCGACGGATCTTCGACCCGGCTGATCGGCTTGATGCCGGTGATCTCGCTTTGGCGCGCCTGGAAGATTCCCCTGCCCGCGCTGGTGAGCGCGCATCCCTATGGCACGCTGTGCAGCCCGCTGCTCGACCGCGACGCTCCGCTGGAGGCGGCCACGCATCTGTTGCAGCAGGCGCGCGAGGCCGGCGCGCATGCGCTCGTGCTGAACGACGTCGCGCTCGACGGCGCTGCGATGAAGGCGCTCGAGCAGATCCTGAACCGCGACGGCCTGAAGCCGAGAATCCTCAGCTCCTATATCCGTGCCAGCCTCGATGCGACGCAGGATGGCGAAACGCTGTTACGAGACGCGCTCGGCGCCAAGAAGCTCAAGGAGCTGCGCCGCCAGCGCCATCGCCTGGAAGAGCACGGCCCCGTCGCGTTCGAGGTTGCGCGCAGCTCCGGCGAGATCGGACGGGCGCTCGAAAATTTCCTGCAGCTCGAAGCCAGCGGCTGGAAGGGCAAGCGCGGTACCGCGCTGGTCCAGCACGCGGGCGATGCGACCTTCATCCGTCGCGCCGTGCCGGCGCTGGCAGAAACCGCGCAGTGCGAGATCGTCACGCTTCGCGCCGGCACGACGCCGGTCGCCAGCGGCATCGTGCTGCGCCATCAGGACCGCGCCTTCTTCTTCAAGCTCGGCATCGACGAGCGCTTCGCGAAATATTCGCCGGGCGTGCAGCTCACGCTCGACCTCACCCGCCATCTCTGCGCCGATCCCGCCATCGCCAGCGCGGACTCGACGGCAAGCGCCGACCACCCCATGATCAACCCGATCTGGCGCGGACGCTTCGCGATCGGCGACGTGCTGATCCCGCTGCGGCGGCACGATCCGGTGGTGACGCTCATTCATGCGGCGCTGCTCGGCCTAAACGCCGCGCACCAGACCGCGCGACGCGTGGTCCGTCGGCTCCGCAAATAGCCAAAACTACTCCGCCGCCTGCGCGTTGATCTCTTCCGAGACCTGACGGATGGCGCGGGCGAGCAGGTTCGGATCCTGAGCGCCGGAGACGGCGTATTTCTGCGCGAACACGTAAGTCGGCACGCCGGAGATGCCCTTCTCGGCGGCTTCCTGCGCGTCCGCCGAAACGCGTGCGACGTCCTCGTCGGTGGCAAGGCGCTTACGCACATCCTCCGCGTCGAGACCGATATCAGCGGCCGCCTGCACCAGCACGTTGACGTCGGTGAGATCGCCGCCGTCGCGGAAATAGAGCTCCATCAGGCGCTGCTTCATCTCGGGCGCCTTTCCGATCGCGTCCGCCCATAGGATCAGGCGATGGCAGTCGATCGTGTTGGGCTGGCGCGCCACCAGCTCGGGCTTGTAGACGAGGCCCTCCTCGCCCGCGGCCGCAACGACGCGTCCGGCAATGCCCTTATAGGCTTCGACCGAGCCGAACTTCTTCGTGAGATACTCCTCGCGGCTGATGCCTTCGCGCGGCACCCAGGGATTGAGGAAGAACGGACGGAAGTTGAGCTTGACCGGAACGTCGGGCACCAGCGCCAGCGCGCTCTCGATGCGGTGCTTACCGATGTAGCACCAGGGGCACACCACGTCGGAGACGACGTCGATCTGCAGCGGCTTCAGCGTGCTCATGTCAGGCGCCTCCTTGGCGGTAAAGGCTGGCCCAAACATAAGCCGAACCCGTGCCGAGGCAAGGGCGCCGGATGAGGGCGCTACGTCATGGCTGCCGCGATCTGCTTCAGCCGCTCGGCGGTGCGCTCGTCCGCTGGAAAGAACGTCTCCAGCGCCAGCTCCGAGAGCGTGATATCCACGGGCGTGCCGAACACCATGGTGGTGGAGAAGAAACTTAGTATCTCCCCGCCAAGACGCAGCTTGAATGGAATGGCGACATTGTCGCTCGACAGCGGAGCCGAACGCGCCGGGACGGGATAGCTCTTCAAGTCGTTGTAGAGCTTGATCAGCTCCGGGTCGGCCGTGGCCTCGCATTGGCGGTGCAGCCGCTCCAGCAGATGCCCGCACCATTCGGCGAGGTTGACCGTGCGCGGCGCCAACGCCTCGGGATGGAAGGCGAGCCGCAGCACGTTAAAGGGCTGCCCGAGCAGATGCTGCGGGATGCCGTCGAGCAGCGGCGCCACCATGCGGTTGGCGGAGACGAGGTTCCAGTGCCTGTCCACCGCAAGCGCGGGATTGGGCTCATGCGCTTTCAAGACGAGGTCGATCGCCTGACGGGCTGATTTCAAGGCGGGATCCTCCAGCGGTCGCTGCGGGAAGGCCGGCGCGTAACCGGCCGCGACCAGCAGCACGTTGCGTTCGCGCAGGGGCACGTCGAGGCGTTCGGCCAGCCTGAGCACCATGTCGCGCGAGGGCGCGGCCCGGCCGGTCTCGACGAAGCTCAGATGCCGCGCCGAGATCTCGGCTTCGCCCGCGAGATCCAGCTGGCTCATGCGGCGGCGCTGCCGCCATTCGCGCAGGTGATCGCCGATATGGATCGGCTGGCTGCGTTCGGTCCGTGCCGTGGATGCATGTGCGTTCATGACCGAAAACCTAACATGCGGATTTCGGTCCTTCCATTACCCACGAGGTAATCGAAATGGGGCGCCGGCGCGCGCATCCTGGGTCGCAACAGGAGAGACCCATGATCGCGCTGCTGCTCTATCGGACCGTCGCAGACCACGTCTTGCCCTGGGCCATGGCGTTCGCAGCCCGGATGCTGGCGCGCAGCCTCAACATGCCCGAGCCGCTGGTGCATTCGACCGGTGACTATGTCCTCGCGCAGGTCATCGCTTTCGAGCACGGCGTCGGAAAGAGCCTCTGCCCATTCCGCCTCGCCCGCCTGCTCCGCGCATGGTGGCGCGGACGGCACTGAATTCCACCCCAGCCCAAAGGAGACCTACGATGATCGACGCATCCATCTTCCTGCGCCGTGCCCTGCTCGCCGACGCCATCTTCAGCGGCGTTGCCGCTCTCGGCTTCGCCTTCGGCGCGAGCGCGGTCGCAATGCTGTTCAATCTGCCCGAAGCGCTGCTGCGCGAGACCGGCCTGTTCCTGATCGCCTACACCGCCCTGGTGGGCTGGCTCGCCTCGCGGGCCACAGTGGCGAAACCTCTCATCCTGCTGGTCGTGATCGGCAACGGGGCCTGGACGGTCGGCAGCATCGCGCTGCTGCTCTCTGGCGCGGTGTCGCCGAACCTTGCGGGCGCGCTAGTGGTCGTGGCGCAGGCGATCGCGACCGGCGTGTTTGCGGAGCTGCAATTTTTGGGATTGCGGAAGAGCGCGGATGTGGTGGCGGCGTGAGACCCCGCTCGTCCCCTCATCACGCGCTGCCGTCGCCCGGCTCGACCGGGCGACGACAGTATTCCAGAGGCCGTAGTCATACGCGGAGAAGCCGCGGCGTACTGGATGCCCTGGTCCCGTGTCCGCCAAGGCTACGCCGGGCCACAAAGGTGCTCGGCACGCCGGAGCTTTAGCGAAGGCGGCAAGCCGGGGCATGACAGCGGAGCTAGAAGTGCAAGCGCGGGCTACCCCCGCGCGCGGCCGTTGGGCTTGCCGACGGCGTGGCCGTTGAGCTTCTTCTTTTTCGCCGTTTTTGTCGACGCCTTCTTGGTCGCCTTACGCTCGGTGCGAGCCTTCACCTTGGCCCGTTCGGCCCGCGCTTCGGCGCGGAGCTTCTTGCGCTTCTTCTCGCAGGAGTCGCACTTGCAGCCGATCGGCTTCAGATAGGCTTTGAAATAGTCGGTGCCGTAATCGTAGTTGATCTCGTCGCCCGGTTCGATGTTCTTGATGGCGCGGATATAGACCTTGCGCTCGCGTGGGCGGACGTCGGACTCGGCGTTGGGCCGGCAGGAATGATTGATGTAGCGGGCGAGGTTCTTGCGCACGGAGCCGTCGATGGTCCAGCGCCCGTTGAGCTCGAACAGATATTTGTTCTCGATCTCGTCCTGCTCGGGAATCCGCGAGTCCAGGATTGGTCCGAAATAGCGGATGATCCGGGTGCCCTTCTTGATCGGCTTGGTGGCGAAGAGGCCGAGCCCGGTCTTGGAGCGGCCGACGCGATAAGGTTTGTTGGAGGTGACTGGCATGATCAAGGGAATGAGAACGCGAACAAGGCCGGATCGGCTTAAAGCGAAGCCGCTCTTCTAGAACGATTCCGCGCCGCTGTCAGGTATATCCTGTCATTGTTTGAACCTTGCCCACAATCAAGACGTCTGATGGTACCGAGTTCCCGCTGCATCGAAAGCCGCATATGAACCGCATTGTCAGCACCGGCTTGGCTGTCTTGATGACTTGCGTCGGCCTAAACGGCGCCGGCGCCCAATCCGCGGGCAGCACCTACACCTCGACGGCACCAAAAGATTGCCGCCAAATCGGCAAGCCCAGCACGCTCGACGGCAGCACCATGCGGGTGTGTCCGGGCAAGGACGGTCTGACGGTGCTGATTGCCGAGGATGATCTTCGCGAGACCGTGTCGGTCG
The DNA here is from genome assembly GCF_900324035.1 of Bradyrhizobium vignae. Lineage (NCBI taxonomy): Bacteria > Pseudomonadati > Pseudomonadota > Alphaproteobacteria > Hyphomicrobiales > Nitrobacteraceae > Bradyrhizobium > Bradyrhizobium vignae. The sequence continues at coordinate 3,107,325 of NZ_LS398110.1, read as the reverse complement.
GCCGCAATCGCAAGCAAGCCGCCGAGGAACCGGCGGCCAAGACCTGGTTCGCGCCGTTCAATTCGTCCGAGACCACCGTCGAATGGCGCGCGGCCGGCGCAAAGCCGTTTGCGATGATCCAGCGTTGGCACATCGCCGACAACGCCGATCCCGATAAGGAGGGAAGACCGAACACCAAGGCCATGCTGGTCGTGACACGGCTACCACCGGGCCCGGTCTGCCACGTCGCCTATGTCGATGCCGCCGCCAATGCTGATGCCAACGAGCTCGCGCGCAAGGCGGCCGACGAACTGGCGCGCAGCTTCACATGCGGCAAGGACGAGGTGATGATCATCGGCACGCGTGGCCGCGCGGTCGAGCTGGCGACCATGCACTAAGCGAGCAGCGGCCCTACGTCGGAAATTTCGCGGCGACCGTCGACTTCAAGATCGCCTCCAGAAGCTGCTCCGCCGTGGTGCCTGCCGGCAGCCGCTGCAAAATATCCTCGAGCCGGCCGTCGAGCAGCAGCATGGTGAAGCCATGCACCATCGACCAGGCCCGCGCGATCGCGGCGCCCTGCTCCAGCGTCAGCGTATCGCCGCTGATCCGCTCCTGCCGCATGGTGGCGATGGCATTCGCAAGCCCGGCGAAAGAGGCTTCGGCCGCCTCGTGCAGCGACGGCCTGGAATAATCGAGGCGCTCGGTGCGGAACATGATGCCGTACATGCCGGGATGGGCCTGCGCGTAGGCGACATAGGCTTTCGGCCGCGCCAGCGCGCGTTCCAGCGGCGTGGTCGCGGTGTCACAGGCCGACGCCATCGCCGCGTTGAATTGGCGGAAGCCGACCGCCGCAAGCTCGCTGAGCAGACCGGTGAGATCGCCGAAATGGTGCGTCGGTGCGGCATGCGAGACGCCCGCCTCGCGTGCCACCGCGCGCAAGGTCAGGCCGGCAAGCCCATCGCGCTCGAGCACGCGTTCGGCGGCCAGGAGCAGCGCTTCGCGCAGGGCGCCGTGATGATACGGCGTCTCGGTTTTCGCGCTCGTCGCGCGGCGTGGCGGATGCGATGCCGCGGTCGAGATCGTTCTTCTGGGGGTACGCGAGCTTCGCGCCGTTTCGCTCTTGGTGTCGGTCTTGGCCATTTGCAAGCTATATGACGCAATATTGACAGTGTAAAGATTTCACTTGACGGACGCCGCGATCGGCTCTATTCGATCTTTACGATGTAAAGATAGGAGGGATCGCCGTGCAGCACGACGCCATCACCGAGCGCCGCAACAATATCGCGCCGATCCCGTTTGAAGCTGACGCACCATTCCTCAAGATCGTCGGCGAATTGCCGCGGGAGCTGAACGGCACGCTCTATCGCAACGGCCCCAATCCGCAGTTCGATTCGCCCGGCGCGCACTGGTTTGTCGGTGACGGCATGCTGCACGCCTTCCATATCGAGAACGGACGTGCGAGCTATCGCAACCGCTGGGTCCGCACGCCGAAATGGCTCGCCGAGCACGACGCCGGCCGCGCGCTGTTCGGCGGCTTCGGCCGCAAGCTGCCGGACGCCCCTGCCAACCTCACGGACGGCGGCGTCGCCAACACCAACATCATCTTCCATGCCGGCAAGCTGCTGGCGCTGGAAGAAGCGCATCTGCCGACCGAGATCGAGCCGGGCACGCTGGCGACGCGCGGCTATCACAACTATCTGGGCCGCGTCGCCGGCAGTTTTACCGCGCATCCGAAGATCGACCCCCTCACCGGTGAGCTCGTGTTCTTCGGCTACAACGCCGCAGGTCCGCTGACGCCCGCTCTCTCCTACGGATCGATCGACGCCTCCGGCAAGGCGACGCGCTTCGAGCGGTTCGAGGCCCCCTATGCCAGCATGGTGCACGACTTCATCGTCACCGCGAACCATGTGCTGTTTCCCATCCTGCCCATCACCGGCAGCATGGAGCGCGCGATGAGCGGACGCCCGCCCTATGCTTGGGAGCCGGACAAGGGTGCCTATGTCGGGGTGATGAAGCGCAGCGGCACGGCCAAGGACATCGTCTGGTTTCGTGCGGAGGCCTGCCACGTGTTCCACGTCATGAATGCGTGGGAGGACGGCGACCGCATCGTCGCTGACGTCATGCAATTCGAGGAGGCGCCGCTGTTTCCGCATCCCGACGGCCGGCCGACAGATCCGGAAAAATCGCGCGCGCGCCACTGCCGCTGGACCTTCGATCTCTCAGGCAATACCGACCGTTTCCAGCAAACATATCTCGACGATCTCACCGGCGAATTCCCGCGTATCGACGATCGTCGCGCCGGGCTGAAGAGCCGTCACGGCTGGTACGCCTGCGCCAATCCGAAGCTGCCGATGTTCGGCGCGCTCTCAGGCATCGTTCATGTCGACGGCAATGGCAGGCGGCTCGGCCACTATCTGCTGCCGGCCGGCGACACCATCTCCGAGCCGGTGTTCGTCGAGCGGTCGAAAGATGCGGCCGAGGGCGATGGCTGGCTGCTCGCGGTGATCTGGCGCGCGCGGGAAAACCGCAGCGACCTCGCCGTGTTCAATGCCACCGACATCGAGGCTGGCCCCGCCGCCTTGGTGCAGCTCGGCCACCGCGTGCCCGACGGCTTCCACGGCAATTGGGTGGGAGCCGGGTAGCTCCCGTCATTCCGTGGCGCGCCAATTGCCGCGAGCCCGGGATTCATTTCGCTACACGCGTTGCTGCCCGATGGATGCTCGCGCTGACGCGCGCGCCGGAATGACGAAAGAGGACTTTTCCATGCACATGCCCTCGATCTTCGCAGACTGCCTTGCCGTCCTCGCCTTGACCGGCGCTGCACTCGCTTTTCAGATGATCCGGTTGCGGCGGAGCCGCCATGTCGTCTTCAACGGCGGCGTCCTGCTCTGCCTTGGCCTCTTGGCCGCCGCCGCGCTGCCACTCCTGTCGCGCCTGCCCTGGGCGGAATTGGCCGACGAAGTGTCCGACCAAGCCGTTGCAGCACTTCATCTTTTGGAAGTTACCTACGTTATTTTGACACTGTAAAGATTTCGCTTGACCCGGCTTCGCCTCTGAATTATTGATCTTTACATCGTAAAGATTGGCATGACTGAGGCGCCCATGACGATTTTCCTGATCCTCGCGCCCTACGGCGCCTTCACTTTCCTGATGCTGGTGACCTCGGCCATGGTCAGCGTGTTCGCGGCCAGCGCGATCTGTCTTGTCACCGTCGCGATCGATGTGGTGCGCGGCCGCTCCGTGAAGATCCTCGCGGTAGGCTCGGCCGTCATGTTCGCCGCGATCGGCCTCTCCCTCGCGCTGTTCGACCCGGCAATCGACACGCTCCGCATCAAGCTGTTGGTCGACATCGGCATCTTCCTGATCTCGCTCGGCTCGATGCTGGTCCGCCATCCCTTCACGCTACAATATGCGCTTGAATCGGTACCGGCCGAGACGGCGGCAATGCCGGGCTTTCTCCGCGCCAATTATATCATCACCGGCGCGTGGACCGCGGCCGCGCTGTTGATGGCGGCCGCCAATCTCGTGCTGCTCTACGTCCCCGGCCTGCCGCTTTGGTCGAGCCTTGCGGTCGCCTTCGCCGCCCGCAACAGTGCGATCTACTTCACAAAGTGGTATCCCGAGTATCGCCAGATCAAGTACGGTACGCCCGCCCGCGCTCTTCCCGACGCCCGCTGAACAGGATCGATGATGAAGGACGTATTCGCCCGCCTCGCCTCCGACTTCCTCTCCGCTATCGTCTTCCTGGCCGTCTACCTCATCACCGACAACGTCATCCTGGCGACGTCGGTGGCGATCGCCGGAGCGATCGCGCAGGTGATCTACGCCCGTGTCAAGGGGCAGCCGCTCAACTACATGACCTATGCGAGCCTCGCGCTCGTCGTCGTGCTGGGCACGGTCACGCTGCTGACCAACGATCCGCGCTTCATGCTGGCAAAACCCTCGATCGCGCATTTCGCGATCGGCCTCATCATGCTCAAGCGCGGCTGGATGCTGCGCTACATGCCGCCGATCGTCGCCAATACAGTTCCGGAATATGTCACGGCTGCAGGCTACGTCTGGGCGGGGCTGATGTTCGTGATCGGCGTCGGCATGATCGTGGTCGCCTCCACGGGCGATCTGAAGCTGTGGGCGTTCTACATCACGGTGGTTGCCGGCGGCGCCAAGATCCTGGCTTTCGCCGTGCAGTATGTGGTGCTGCGGCTCGTCGTCACCAGCCGGCGGCGCGCCGCCGCCCGCGCCTAAATGCCCTATCGCAGGGTTGGGCAGGAACTGCGAGTTGAGCTATAGGCTCGCTCAGGACGGCCGCGGATGGTCGCGGACCGCCGAAATTTGCTCGGGAGACGGGAATGGCCGTAGACGGCAACTGGAATCTGACCATGACGACGCCGATGGGCGAGCGCCAGGCGACGCTGAGCCTGACCGCTGCGGACGGCACGCTCACGGGCACGCAGGGCGCGGAAGGTAATACGGCCGAGATCTTCGACGGCACCGTCTCTGGCAACAACGTCTCCTGGAAGGTCTCGATCACCAACCCGATGCCGCTCACCCTCGAATTCACCGGCACGGTCTCCGGCGACAGCATCAGCGGCGAGATGGGCATCGGTCCGATGGGCAGCTTCCCGTTCACGGGCGCGCGGGCCTAACGCCGCGCGCCCCATGATGCGCCCGCTCCGTCTCATCGCCGCGGCGGTGCTGTCTGTCGCGGCACAAGCCGCGCGCGCCGATGACACCGAACCGGCGTGGCGCGCAAGTGCGCTCGCCATGGTGCCGGCAGGCTATATTGCAGGCACCGCCTACCGAACCGAAGGTTCGACCCGTTATCTCGCCGTCTATCCCGCGACATCGAACGATCCGAAGACACCGGCGAGCGTGTTCGCGGCGCGCCAGGCCCTCGTCGTCACGCTCACACCCGACGCCACACGCGCGGTGTCAGCCGAGATCAAGCCGCGCAACGATCGCGATGACGACGACAGCGATTTCGCAAAGCTGCACGCCGAGCTCGCCGGCAGGCGCACGACGCTCCCTGATGGCACCGAGCCCTGCAGTCTCGGCGCCTGGTCCATCGACAAGGATCCCAACGGCCTCAACGTGCGCGCCGAGCCGTCAGCGACGGCGCGTGTGCTCGGCACTCTGCCGCCGCCCTACCGGCTGAAGCTTGGCGGCGCCGAGAACACTCCCGACGGCGGCTGGCTCACCGAATTCCGCATCATCGGTTTCAAGGGCGGCTGGTTTCTGATCGAAGGCGCGAGGCCCCCGGGCAAGAACTACGAGGACGAGAAGCGATATCCGCGCAGTGCGCCAAAGCCCTATGCCGGGCGCGGCTGGGTCGCGTCGAACAAGGTCGGGGCGAATTACGCCAATGGCTACACGCGCGCGGGCGGGCTGTTCCAGGCGCCTTTCATCGATGCCAAATGGACGCCAGCACAACGCGAACTCGGCGGACCGATTGATGGCGACGGCGGACCGAAACGCATCTTGGCCTGCAGCGGCTTCTGGGGTCTCGTCGAGAGCCACGATGGCGTCCGCGGCTGGTGGCGCGCGCTGTGCTCGAATCAAGTCACGAATTGCAGTTAAAGCGCGATGAGATTTGGATGAATCGTCATCGCGCTTTAGCTTGTTGTTTACGCATGATCTTTCCGGAAAACCGCTTCGCACTTTTCCGGATCATGCTTTAGAACGTCGCAGCTTCCTGCCGTCATGGCCGGGCTTATCCCGGCCATCGACGTCTTCTTCGCCGCACCAGGAACGTGGATGCCCGGGACAAGCCCGGGCATGACGATTGTTAGGGCACGGGCATCATCGTCCGCACATGAGCGCGGATGGAGCAGCTAGCCCAAATTCAACTCTTTGAAGAAGTCGTTGCCCTTGTCGTCGATGATGATGAACGCGGGGAAGTCGACGACTTCGATGCGCCAGATCGCTTCCATGCCGAGCTCGGGATATTCGAGCACCTCGACCTTCTTGATGCAGTGCTCGGCGAGGTTCGCCGCGGCGCCACCGATCGAGCCGAGATAGAAGCCGCCGTATTTCTTGCAGGCCTCGCGCACGGCCGGCGCGCGGTTGCCCTTGGCCACCATCACCATCGAGCCGCCCGCGGCCTGGAACTGGTCGACGAAGGAATCCATGCGGCCCGCGGTGGTCGGACCGAACGCGCCGGAGGCATAGCCCTCGGGCGTCTTGGCGGGACCAGCGTAATAGACCGGATGGTTCTTGAAATAATCCGGCAGCGGCTCGCCCTTCTCCAGCCGCTCGCGCAGCTTGGCATGGGCGCTATCGCGCGCGACGATCATGGTGCCGGTCATCGAGACCCGCGTCTTGATCGGATATTTCGAGAACGTCGCCAGGATGTCCTTCATCGGCTGGTTGAGATCGATCTTGACGACCTCGCCGCCGAGCGACTCTTCGACCTGTGGCAGATATTGCGCCGGGTTGTGCTCGAGCTCCTCGAGATAGACGCCGTCCTTGGTGATCTTGCCGAGCACCTGGCGGTCGGCCGAGCACGACACGCCAAGCCCGATCGGCAGCGAAGCGCCGTGCCTGGGCATGCGGATCACGCGGACGTCATGGCAGAAGTATTTGCCGCCGAACTGCGCGCCGACGCCGAGCGACTGCGTCATCTTGTGGATTTCCTTCTCCATCTCGATGTCGCGGAAGGCGTTGCCATCAGGCGAGCCGTGGGTCGGCAGAGCATCGAGATAGCGGGCGGAGGCGAGCTTCACCGTCTTCATGCAGAGCTCGGCCGAGGTGCCGCCGATCACGATGGCGAGATGATAGGGCGGGCACGCCGCGGTGCCCAGCGTCAGGATCTTTTCCTTGAGGAAAGCGAGCAGCCGGTCCTTGGTCAGCACCGAGGGCGTCGCCTGGAACAGAAAGCTCTTGTTGGCGGAGCCGCCGCCCTTCGCCATGAACATGAACTTGTAGGCGTCGTCGCCCTCGGCGTAGATCTCGCACTGCGCCGGCATGTTGTTGGCGGTGTTCTTCTCCTCATACATCGAAAGCGGCGCGACCTGCGAATAGCGCAGATTGCGGCGCAGATACGCATCGCGCGCGCCTTCGGACAGCGCCGCCTCGTCGTCGCCGTCGGTGATGACGTTGCAGCCCTTCTTGCCCATGATGATCGCGGTGCCGGTGTCCTGGCACATCGGCAGCACGCCGCCGGCGGCGATATTGGCGTTCTTCAAAAAGTCCAGCGCGACGAACTTGTCGTTCGGGCTCGCCTCGCTGTCCTCCAGGATCGAGCGGAGCTGCTTCAGATGGCCGGGCCGCAGATAATGGTTGATGTCGCCAAAGGCCGCCTCCGACAGCGCCCGCAGCGCCTCGCGCGACACCACCAACATGTCCTTGCCGAGGACCTTCTCGACCCTGACTCCCTCGGACGAGATCTTCTTGTAGGGTGTCTCGTCCTTGCCCAGCGGGAACAGCGGGGTGTGCTTGTAGGGCGGAACAGGCTTGGACTGGTCGGGGAAAGCGGTGGGAGCGTTCATGGGGCAAATCTCGGGGTTTTGCGGCCCTGGCGGGCCTCTCAGCATAGAAGCGTTCTAAGCTTTTTTGCCGCAAAGGGAAGCGCCCGGGAAGCCCGCCCGGCTCATGGGGAGCCCTGGATTTCACGATCCCTCGCCACCTGGTCTGACTGATCGACCGCGTAGACGATGATGTAGGGAGCCTCCACAAGCTCCCGCGTCCCTTCAAGCAGACCCGGACGACCTATGTTGGGCAGGCCTGAAGCGGCAAGACACTCGATCCTCGCCCCGATGCTATACGGGCGACTGCAATGGGATTGCCCTGGGAAATCCAGTCAATGATCTCATCGAGTTCACGAGCCGCCGACTCGTGACTGACGACCTTCATTCGCCCAGGTGCTGCTTGAGGTGCTGCTTGAGTTACTGCTTGAGGCGCTCCTTGAACTCATCGAGCGTGAGCCGTCGCGCATTCGGAATCCGACCGACGGCGGCGAACCTCCTCGACCTGCTCGTCGGTTAGCCGATAGACGCTGTGGTCCTGCGACTCCATAAGCATCAGAATCTTCGCTGCGTCCTCCTGGCGTTCGGGCGGCCAGGTCAGAACGCGGTCCAGGATTGCCTTTACCTGCTCCTTGCTCATGTGTTCTTTATGTCACGCACCTGCCAGCAAGGAAGACCCTGCCCTTGCGCTTCGCGTCCGCCGACGCTTGAATGCGCGCCCTAAGGGGCTTTTCATCATGATTTTGAAACTGAACGTCCGCGGCGCGATCCTGGTCGCCGCCGCCATCACCGGTCTTGCGACCCTCTCCTCGCCTGCGCACGCCGATCGCTGTGACGACAGCGCCAAGGAGCTGGCGAACCAGATCGACCGCCTCAAGGTGAATTTCCGCGCCGCCAACATCGTCTATCTTTCGCACCCGGCCGCCAAGGAGCTGTCGGTGGGCTGCCGTGGCGACAAGTATTCGATCGAGCTCTATGCCAAGAGTGATCGCAAGCCGAAGCCGGAGTTCTATGCGCTGGTCGGATCGATGGCGGCGATCGTCTTCACCGTGACCAAGGACGACACCACGACGGGCGCGACGCGCTGCCTGAAGCGGATGGGCCTATTGCGCGGCGACAAGATCAACCTGCGCTATCGGCGACTCAACATGGAATGCACGCGCACCAAGACGGAGGCGTCCATCGCCATCACGCGCGGCAAGGACGAATAGGACACTCGCCTTCTCTTCGGTCACGCGCTCGCGACGCGAGGCATCGCCTCGCCGGCCGCCACACACTCGGTCATTGCGAGCGCAGCGAAGCAATCCAGAATCTTTCCGCCGAGGGACTCTGGATTGCTTCGCTTCGCTCGCAATGACGAGGAGAGAGCCGTTGTCCTCTCCGATCGTATGCTTGCGGAAGCAAAACGGATCCCATGCCCGATCCCTTGCATTTTAACGATTGCCTTGAAGGAAATTTCGCTCCTCGCAGGACACGCTCGATTGTATTCATGTGTGAGGATTTGCGGATGAAGGTTTCCACCGTTGCACCGCCGCCGATCGCGATTGTGGTGCCGAGCTACGACACGACCAAGCAGCAGGACGATCAGACCAAGGTCAAGGACGAGGATCCGACCTTTAAGCCGCAGCCGCCCGCGCCGCTGCCGCCGGGTCAGGGCACGCGGATCGGTCAACTCGCCTGATCAGGCTTGCCAAAGCCGAAGCGCCCGATCCGGTCGATCGGCCGTTGCGCGCGTCTCGGCCGCATCTTTGCCGGATAGCTGGACCAATATCATGCGCGCCCGAGCCTTGGGAGCCGCGCATGATCGCACGTCTCTTGCTGCAGAACACGATCTTCACCATCGCGATGGGCGCGCTGTTGTTCGGGGCCGCCGGCACGATGGATTGGCCTTCGGCGTGGGCGTTCCTCGTTACCTCCGCCCTGCTCGGTCCGCTTTGCGGCTGGTGGCTCTACCGGCTGGATCCGGCATTGCTGGCGGAGCGTCTGCGTCCGGTCATCCAGAGGGATCAGCCTCCGGCCGACAAGGCCTTCATCACCGCGTTCATCGTGGCGATGCTGGCCTGGCTGATCGTGATGGGGCTGGACCGGCGTTCGCTCGCATCCGAGATGCCGCTTGCCTTGCTGATTCTCGGCTTCCTGCTGTTCCTGCTCTGCGCGCTGTTCACCATGTGGGTCTTCCGCGAGAACTCGTTCGCCGCGCCCGTGGTGAAGCTGCAAGCCGACCGCGCGCAGCGCGTGATCTCGACCGGTCCCTACGCCTGTGTCCGCCATCCCATGTACAGCGGCATGGTCCTGTTCTTCGCCGGCCTGCCGCTGCTGCTGGGCTCGTGGTGGGGACTTGCGATGATGCCGCTCTTCATCGCCTTGCTCGCCGTCCGCATCCTGATCGAGGAGCGCACGCTGCGCGAGGGCCTGCCGGGCTACACCGATTATGCGGCGCGGGTGCACTATCGCCTCATCCCCGGCGTCTGGTGAGCGCACCTCATGGTCCGCACGAAAGCGGCTAATGATCCAGCTCGCGATAGCGCCGGAAGATGCCCTGCTCGTTGAAGGGAATGCGGCGCTCGCTTTCGAGATAGGCCTTGATGTTCGGCCGCGCGGCAATGCGGTCGTGCAGACCCACAAGACCTGGGACATCGGATTCGAACGCCTTCATGCGCTTGGGGAAGGCATAGCGCAGTCCATCGACGATCTGGAATAGCGAGAGGTCGACGTAGGTCAGGCGGCGACCGGTGACATAGGTGCCGCCGCCCCCGGCGAGAAGCTGCTCGAAATAGCCGAGATATTTCGGCACGCGCTCGCCCCAGAACTCGGCCGTGCGCTTCTTCGCCGGCGCCTTCTGATCCTCATAATAGAGCGAGGGCCCGAGCGGATGATGGGTGTCGTGGATCTCGACGACGAGATCGGTGATGGTGAGCTGAAGCTGGTGCACCCAGAGCCTGCCGGCTTCCGTCTTCGGCGCAAGCCCATGGCGGGCGCCGAGATAGAGCAGGATGTTGGCGGTCTGCCCGATGACGAGCTTGCCCGCTTTCAAGAACGGCGGCGCGAAAGGCGGCGTGCCCTTCTGCGCATCCATCATCTTCATCATCGCAGCCGTTCCGCGCGGGCCGCGCGCGACGTCGACGTAAGCGGCCCCCGCCTCCTCCAGCGCCAACCGCACATATTCGCCGCGGCCCTGAATCTCAGGCCAGTAGTAGAGCTCGTATTTCATGGAAGTGGTCCGTGAGCGTGGAGCGACGGACCAATCTAGCACGCAGCCGACGCGGGCGAGAGTGGTGGCCTCCAATGAAAAGGGCGCCGTGCCTGAGCACGACGCCCCTCCTTGCTAGATCGCTTGCGATCAGTTGGTTTGCTGGATCGCCGACAATTCCCAGCCGGTGCCCGGCCGGCGGGCGAAGGTCCAGATCTCGGTCGCCTCGCCCGGCTGCTCGCTGCCAGCAACGATCGCGCCGGTGTTGCGGTCGATCGTCTTGTCGGTGAGTGCGAAGCGCAGCGCCACCGTGGCGTAGTCGGTCTCGCTTTCGCGCCAGGCTTCCGCGAGGTCGCCCTGCAACAATTTCACGTTGGTGACCTTGTTGACGACGTTGCGCGCGCGGTTCTGCGCAAGATCCTGCTCGAAATACGAGACCATTTCCGGCGTCGCGAGCGTGTGCAGCTTGGCCACATCCTCGTTCGACCAGGCGGTCTGGATCTCGCCGAGCAGGCGCTCGAACGCCTCGTAATCATCCGGCTTGATCTCGAGCGGGGCGTTGTTGGCGCCGAACCCGAAGCCGCCAAGGCCACCGGCGAGGCCGCTGCGATAGTTCGTCTGCGGTCCGGGCGCTGCGCCGGCGTCAGCATTGGCATAGGCCGCCCGCGGGGCGTGACGACGCTGCCACCAGGACATTGCCAGCCGCACCACGAGCACCACCAGCGCGATCTGGATGATCAGGCCGAGGATCGAGGACAGGCCGCCGAGGCCACCGAACAGGCCGCCGCCGAACAGCATGCCGAGCAGGCCGGCACCGAGGAAGCCGGCCGCAAGGCCGCCCAGGAAGCCGCCGCCGCGGCCGAACAGGCCGCCGCGCGCCGGCGCGGAAGCAGCCGAATTCATGCCCGCACCCGGCTGGGTGTAGGTGCGGTTGAACTGCGAGGTCGAGCCCGGTGCGGTCGTGGTCGACGGCGGTGCCGAATAGGTGCGCGAACCGCGCGAACCCGACGACATGCCGCCACCGACGCGCGCGTCGGCGGACGAGATCGCCAGCGCGGTCGGCAGCGCAAGCGCCAGCACGATGGCGATCATCTTGAAGAGATTGCGGGAGCGTAGCGAGAAAGTCATGTGCGTTTCCCAAATCCCCGGCATGGGGACGTGCGCCTAAGATGGGCAGACTTCCCGAAAAGTGAAGCCGGTTTCGGAACTTATGGCTGCGGCCCTCAGTCGCGGGGATGTGGCAAAAGCCCATATTTCGCGGGGGTTTGGCCGGGGGTGCGAGGGAACGTGGTCGAGGGATACCGGCGGCTATACGGCCGGAATTCCGCTTTTTCCTCGTCATTGGAGGCGTGGCTCTCTCGCCACGTCATTGCGAGGAGCCCTAGCGACGAAGCAAATCCAGACTGCCACCGCGGAACGATTCTGGATTGCTGCGCTGTGCTCGCAATGACTGAGAATGCGGAAGCGGCGCGCCGCCCCTCGCCTCACCCCTGCTTCGTCATCGTCTCCTTCACCGCCGCCACGAGCTGGCTCAGTGTGAAGGGCTTGGGCAGGAAGTCGAACTGCTGGCCTTCGGGCAGGCTCTTCTCGAAGGCGTCTTCGGCATAGCCGGAGACGAAGATGAACTTGATGTCGGGGTTCTTTTCCCGCATCGCCTTCAGCAGCGTCGGGCCGTCCATCTCGGGCATGACGACGTCGGAGACGACGAGATCGATCGCCCCGCTCTGCTCCTCCAGCACCTCCATGGCCTCGACGCCGTTCTCGGCCTCGACCACGGTGTAGCCGCGCGAGCGCAGGCCGCGGGCGTTCAAGGCGCGCAGGCCCTCTTCGTCCTCGACCAGCAGGATGGTGCCTTGCCCGGTGAGATCGGTGCGCGGCTTGGCCTCCGTCGCCGCAGGCGCTGCTTCCTTCGCGGCACCATTGGTCGTGCTGGCCACAGCCGCGGGCTGCTCGACCTGCACCTCCGGTTCGGCGACATGGCGCGGCAGGAAGATGTGGAACGAGGTGCCCTGCCCCGGCTCGGAATCGACGTAGATGAAGCCGCCGGTCTGCTTGACGATGCCGTAGACGGTGGAGAGCCCGAGGCCGGTGCCTTTACCCACTTCCTTCGTCGAGAAGAACGGCTCGAAGATCTTATCGCGGATGTCGGCGGGAATGCCGGTGCCGGTGTCGGCGACCTCGATTCGGACATAGTCCGCAGCCGGCATGCCCTTGTAGGCGAGCTTGCCTGCGTCGTCGGTGGTGACGTTGGCGGTGCGGATGATCAGCTTGCCGCCATCGGGCATGGCGTCGCGCGCGTTCACCGCGAGGTTGACGATCACCTGCTCGAATTGGGAGACGTCGACCTTCACCGGCCAGAGGTCGCGGCCATGGACGAGGTCGAGCTTGACCTTCTCGCCGATCAGCCGGCGCAGCAGCATGGTGAGATCGGAAAGCGCGTCGCCGAGATCGAGCACCTGCGGCCGCAGCGTCTGCCGCCGCGAGAATGCCAGCAGCTGCCGCACCAAGGTCGCGGCCCGCGTCGCGTTCTGCTTGATCTGCATGATGTCCTGGAACGACGGGTCGGTCGGCTTATGCGCGTTCAGCAGGAAGTCGTTCGCCATCATGATGGCGGACAGCACGTTGTTGAAGTCGTGGGCGATGCCGCCGGCGAGCTGGCCGACCGTCTCCATCTTCTGGGACTGGTTGATCTGGTTCTCCAACGCGCGCCGCTCGGTGGTCTCGAGCATGTGCACGATGGCGGCTTCCGCCTCGTTCTCGGCGGCATCCACCGGCGTGACGAAGAACTGGCCCCAGCGCTCCTTGGTCCCCTCCAGCGCCACCTCGACCGGCGCGATGTCGGCCTGGCCTTCCGCGGCCTGGTTGATGGCCGCGATCAAGAGGTGCCGGTCGCGCGAATTGACCGCGCGGAAGATCGACTTCGAGGCGCTGTCCAGCCCCAGCGCCTGACCGAGCTTGGCGTAGCGCGCGTTGGCGCGCACGACGTTGCCGGCGCGGTCGACGGTCGCGATCGCCATCGGCGTATGGTCGAAGAAGCGCATGAAGCGGACTTCGGCGGCGCGGTCGGGATCGCTGCGCTCGTCGCGGGCGCGGCTGATCACGAGCGTGCGCGACGGCCCCGGCGCGCCGTCGGCGCCGAAGGCGAGCTTGTGATAGAGGCGCACCGGCATGGTCTTGCCGGTGCGCATGCGCAGGTCGATGTCGAACACCTCGGTCTTCACCTCGCCCGGCACCGCCACGATCGAGGTCAGCAGTGAGGCGCCGTCGCCGGAGACGATGTCGGTCAACTTCAATCCGCCCGAGCCGATCTCGGCGAGGTCGTAGTCGAGCCAGTTCGCCAGCGTCGCATTGACGTAGGCGAGCTCGCCGGCCGGATTGACCGAGAAGAAGCCGCACGGCGCGTGATCGAGATATTCGATCGCGTGCTGCAGCTCCTGGAACACGTCCTCCTGGCGCTCGCGGTCGCGGGTGATGTCGGCGATCGACCACACCGCATATTTCGCCTCGCGCTTGCCGGTGCCGAGGGGGCGCACGCGCATGCGCAGCCAGCGGCCCTGGCTGCCGTCGTGGCCGGAGATGCGTACCTCTTCCTGCTGGCGCTTGCCCTCGCGGGCGGCCTTGAGCAGGCGGAACACGGCTTCGGAGACGTCGGGGTTGCCGATGAAGACGCGCTCCACGGGCCGCACGTCCTGCGGGCCGCTGGCGCCGGTCAGCGTCAGATAGGCCGCGTTGGAATAGACCACGTGTCCGCGCGCGTCGGTGACGGCGAGCCCGTCAAATGCGTGATCGGAGATGCGGGCGATGATCGGGTCGTCGAGATTACGGTCGGCGAAGCGGATGATGCCGGCGGCAAAGGCGAACAGGTTGAACAGGCCGACCATCGCCAGCACGGCGAGGATGCCGAGGATATAGGGCTGCGCCTGCGCGCGCCCGAGCGTCATCAGCCCGACGGCGACCGCGACGAGGCCTGCGGCCACCAGCAGCACCAACGCGATGCTGCCCGAGCGCGGCGACGGCTCTTGCGTCGCAACGGGCTCGCGTGTGAGGTCATGGTCGGTCTCAGCAGTCATCTCGAGCTGGCGCAGCCTGTCGGCAGAGAATCAACGCGTCACGGGGCGCGTGGGGTCCTCCCTGCCTGAATCGGACCCTGAGGTGCAAGGGCAGCAGGGGCGAAAGGTACGCTGATTCCCAGATTACGGCCATTTCCGGTACTTTTCGGGTCTTTTACCCCCGCCCGCCGCCGAATCCGCGCTTCAGCCGCATGACATAGCCGATGACTTCGGCGACGGCATGATAGTGCTCGGTCGGGATTTCCTGGTCGATGTCGACCGTGGCGTAGAGCGCGCGCGCCAGCGCCACGTTCTCGACGATCGGAATGTCGTGTTCGCGCGCGATCTCCCGGATCTTGAAGGCGAGGTTGTCGACGCCCTTGGCGACGCAGATCGGCGCGGTCATGCCGCGCTCGTAGGACAGCGCCACCGAATAGTGGGTCGGGTTGGTGATGATCACGGACGCCTTGGGAACCGCCGCCATCATGCGCTTCTTGGCGCGCTGCTGCCGCAGCTGCCTGATCTTGCCCTTGATGTGCGGGTCGCCTTCGGACTGCTTGAACTCCTCCTTGATCTCCTGAAGCGACATCTTCTGCCGCTGGAACCAGCTGCGGTACTGGAAGAAATAGTCGGCGATGGCGACGATCGCGAGCGCCGCGACCACCGCGCCGAGCAGATGAATGGTCATGCTGGTGCTGGCGCCGAGCATGGCCGCCGGATCGAGCCTGACCATCGCCTCCATGCGATGCCGCTCCGGCCACAGGATCATGGTCATGACCACGCTGAGGGCGACCAGCTTGCCGATGCCTTTGAGAAAATTGGCGGCCGCCTGCTTGCCGAAGATGCGCTTGAAGCCGGCGCCGGGCGAAATCTTGCTGAATTTGGGTTTGAGGGACTCGGCCGACCACACCAGACGGTGCTGCAGCATGTTGCCGGCAATGGCCGCCAGCACCAGCATCAACAGGGGCACGCCGATCGCGGCAAGGACGGCGAACTCGATCTGCTGGGTCAGCGCGAGCAGGGCCTTCCCGTCGGTCTTGATCATCCAGGAATTGGCGAGCAGGTTGCGCATCGGTGTCAGCAGCCCGCTGCCGACCGAGCCCGAGAAGGTCGAGACGACGAGTGTGCCGCCCGCCATCATGAACCAGGTGTTGATCTCCTGGCTCTTGGCGACGTCGCCGCGTTCGAGCGCATCGTCGAGGCGCTTTTGCGTCGGGTCTTCTGTTTGACTTTCGGGATCGTTGTCGTCCGCCATCGATCGACCCCTGTCACTTGAGCGGCATCATCTGGTGCATGACACCGATGAAATAGTCGAGAAAGGTGCCCATCATCGCGGTGAGCACCACGGCGAGCACCAGGAAGCCTGCGAAGATCGACAGCGGCACGCCGACGAAATAGACCTGCATCTGCGGCATCAGCCGCGCCAGCACACCGAGCCCGATGTTGAAGACGAGGCCGAACACCAGAAACGGTCCCGAGAGCTGCAGGCCGAGGCGAAAGGCGGCCGCGAAGGCGCGCGTTGCCAGCGAGGCGACGTCGCCGCTCGATACGGTCTCGCCCGGCGAGAAGATCGTATAGCTGTCGTTCAGTGCGGCGATCACCAGATGGTGGCTGTCGGTCGCGAACAGCAGCGTCACCCCCAGCATGGTCAGGAAGTTGCCCACCAGCACGCCCTGCTGTCCCTGCGTCGGATCGACCGAAGTGACGAAGCCGAGCCCCATCTGCTGCGCGATCACCGATCCCGCAACCTGGAGCGCCGACAACGTCACGCGCGCGGTCGCCCCCAGCACGATACCGATCGCGATCTCATGCAGCATCAGCACCAGCAGCGGCGCCAGCGACCCCATGTCGACATGATAGGCATTGCGATGCAGCGGCAGGATGATCAGCGTGAGCAGCAGCGCGATCGAGAGCTTGATCCGCGTCGGGATGTTGGTCTCGCCGAGGCCGGGCAGCAGCATCACCATTGCGCCGACCCGGGCGAAGGCGAGCATGAAGGAAGCGGCGAGCGCCGGCAGCAGCGAGACGTCGATGCGCATAGTTCACGCATTGTGCCTCAGCCGCCGATGATTCGCGACGAGATCCGCAGCATGTGGGCGTGGAGCGAGTCGGCCATGAATGGCAGCGCCAACAGCATCGTGG
This sequence comes from Bradyrhizobium vignae, assembly GCF_900324035.1. NCBI lineage: Bacteria > Pseudomonadati > Pseudomonadota > Alphaproteobacteria > Hyphomicrobiales > Nitrobacteraceae > Bradyrhizobium > Bradyrhizobium vignae. Next base: position 3,090,502 of record NZ_LS398110.1, on the reverse strand, counting down.
CGAAGATGGCCAGGATCTTCGGCACGTAGATCAGCGTCTGCTCCTGGATCTGCGTCAGCGCCTGGAACAGCGACACGACGACGCCGACCACGAGACCGACCACCATCAGCGGCGAGGACACGATCACGATGGTCCAGATCGCATCGCGTGCGACGTCGAGGGTCTCGGGTCCGGTCATGGTCAGAATTCCTTGTTCAATCTTCATCCCGCCACCACGGCGAGAAACGAACGCTCCCTCCTCGTCATTGCGAGCGAAGCGAAGCAATCCAGACTGCCACCGCGGAAAGATTCTGGATTGCTTCGCTGCGCTCGCGATGACGCCTGGGGCGAGCGCCAGCGCGAAAAATCAGATCGGCATCTTCATGATGTCTTCATAGGCTGCGATCACGCGGTCGCGGACCGAGACCAGCGTGGACACCGCGACGTCGGTGTCTGCGACCGCCGTCACCACGTCCATCACATTGGCCTTGCCGGCTGCCATCGCCACCGTCTGCGCGTCGGATTTGCGGCCGGACTCCATGACGCTGCCGACGGCGTCCTTCAGCAGCGAAGCAAAGGATTGCCCACTCGGCTCGCTGCCCTTGCCGGCGCCGCTGTTCTCCAGCACGCGGGCGAGATTGGCGTAAGCATTGGCGGCGATTGTCGGTGATGCCATGGCTTAAGGTGTCCTGTTCAGCTCTTGAGGATGTCGAGCGTGCGCTGGATCATCCGGCGCGTCGCACTGATGATGTTCAGATTGGCCTCGTAGGACCGCTGCGCGTCGCGCATGTCGGTCATCTCGACCACCGAGTTCACGTTGGGATACTTGACGTTGCCGCCCGCATCCGCCGCAGGGTTGTTCGGCTCGTATTTGACGCGGAAGGCGGACTGGTCGGGCTTGATTCTGCCGAGCGTGACGACCTGCGCGTCGAGCGTGCGGTCGAGCGCGGAGGAGAAGGTCGGAACCTTGCGCCGATAGGGATCGCCGCCGGCGGTCTGCGCCGTCGAATCCGCGTTCGCGATGTTTTCCGAGATCACCCGCATGCGCCCGGCCTGCGCACGCAGGCCGGAGGTCGCGATCGCCATCGAGCGGGCAAAGTCGCTGCTGTCATTCGCCATGATCTGCCTCCGCTAGCTCTGCTGTTCCCGGATCATGCGCTAGCCCTTGCCAATCGCTGTCTTGAGCAGATGCAGGCTCTTCGAATAGAGCGAGGTCGCCGCCGCGTAGTCCATCTGGTTGCTGGCGGCCTTCATCATCTCCTCCTCGAGATTGACGGCGTTTCCCGCAGGGCGCGTCTCGAAGCCGGCATTCTTGTTCTGGTCGAAGCCCGAGGCCGCGCCTGATGGTTTCATGTGCGAGGCGCTGGTGACGGTCAGCGCCAGGGGGCCCATCGAGCCCGTTACGGCGCCGGTCTTGTCGAGCTTCGGCTCGACCAGGTCGCGCGGCCGGAACTTGGGCGTATCGGAGTTGGAGACGTTCTCGGCCAGGACGCGCTGGCGCTCCTGGTGCCACTGCATCTTGGTACGAAGCGCCGACAGCACCGGGAGGTCGTTGATGGACATCGTCGCGGCTCCTTCCGCCCCTTGCGGACCTTGAGGTCCGAAGCTAGGCAGAATTTGCCGCCTGTATGGTTAACAGCTGGTTAAGGACGCTCGTGACGCATGTCCCCAAGCGAGGCACGATCTTGCGGACCCGTGATTCTACGCCCCGAAAAGTGGCATTAACCCAACCGTTTGGCGGCGCATGGACTGGGCAAGAAGTCGTTTTGGATCGGGCGATTCATGGGTTATTAAGAGTTGGGGACGGCAAAACTTGCCGTGGAACGTTAACTAATCGCAGTTTGGGGCATCGTCCGCCGTGGTTGGCGAATCTGACCATCGGCACGAGAAAAGCGCCATTTGTCGGGGACAAGTATGCAAGGCAGCCCTATCACCTTCATCGTCGCGTTCATCGTCGTTCTGGCGTTGATCGGCGTCGCTGCATGGCTGGTTCGTCGATTCGGCAGCAGCCGGCTGGGCGCCAACACACAGCGCGGCCGGATGCCCCGCCTCGCCGTGATCGACGCAGCCGCGGTCGATGGCCGCCGCCGTCTGGTGCTGGTCCGGCGTGACAATGTCGAGCACCTGCTGATGATCGGCGGCCCCACGGACATCGTGGTCGAGCCCAATATCGTTCGCGCCGCGCCCAGCCGCGACCAGCTCCTGCAACGTCCGAGCGCCGCCGAACCGCCGCGCCTCGCCCCCATGCCCGATGCCGGCGGCTGGGCGGATGAAGCACCGCGCCCCGAACTGCTCGATCATCCCGAGCCGCAAATGCCCGAGCCGCCGCCGCGGCCCGCGCGCCCATCCTTCGCCGACGAGGTGCGCCGGCCTGCTCCTGCACTGGCCGAGCGCCGCAGCGAGCCGCCCCTGGGGGGCTTTACGCCCGAGCCGGTCGCGCCACGTCCGGATCGCGAACCACGGCCCGAGCCGCTGCCGCCGCGCATCCCCCGCGGCGAGCCGCCGCTGATGCCGCGCCCGCCGCGCGGGAACGAGCCGACGAAGATGCCGCCCGTGCGCGCCGAGCGCGCCGCTGCACCACCGCCTCCTCCGCCCGTGCCGCAGGCTCCGGCCGTTCCGCCGACGGCACCTGCCGCTACGCCCTCGAGCGCCGAGCAGAACCTCGCCGAGATGGCGCAGCGGTTGGAGGCTGCGCTGCGCCGCCCGGCCGGCGAAACGGTCGCGCCTCCGGTTGCACCGGAACCGCCGCCCGCTCCCCCGCGCGCCGCACGCAACGAGCCGCCGGCGCCGCCGGCCCCGCCTGCAAAGCCGGCCGCGGAAAAGACCAGCTTTGAAAATCTCGAAGACGAGATGGCCTCCCTGCTCGGCCGTCCGAAGCCGTCTTCGTGAAATTGCCGGCCCTCCCGCGTAGAGTTCTTTTCCTTTCTGTCCTGTTCAGCGCGGCCTCGCTCGCGATGCCGGCGCATGCCCAGGACATCAGCATCAATCTTGGCGGCGGCGCTGGCGGCGGCGTCACCGAACGCGCGATCCAGCTGATCGCGCTGCTCACGGTGCTGTCGATCGCGCCGTCGATCCTGATCATGATGACGTCGTTCACGCGCATCGTGGTGGTGCTGTCACTGTTGCGCACCGCGATGGGCACCGCGACTGCGCCGCCGAACTCGGTGATCATTGCGCTGGCGATGTTCCTCACCTTCTTCGTGATGGGACCGGTGCTGCAAAAGTCCTACGACGAGGGCATCCGTCCGCTCGTCGCCAGCCAGATCGGCGTCGAGGATGCGCTCCAGCGCGCCTCCGTCCCCTTGCGCGGCTTCATGCAGAAGAACGTGCGCGAGAAGGACCTCAAGCTGTTTCTGGATCTCTCCGGCGAGGCACCGCCAGCCACGCCCGACGATCTCGCCTTACGCATTCTCGTCCCCGCCTTCATGATCTCCGAGCTGAAGCGCGCCTTCGAGATCGGCTTCCTCTTGTTCCTGCCCTTCCTGATCATCGATCTCGTCGTCGCCTCGGTACTGATGTCGATGGGCATGATGATGCTGCCGCCGGCGACGATCTCGCTGCCTTTCAAGCTGATCTTCTTCGTGCTGGTCGACGGCTGGTCGCTGGTGGCGGGAAGTCTGGTGCAGAGCTACGGGGGGTGAGGCGCAAACCCAGATAGGCCGCGGCTCCTTCTACCCCTAAGTGAAATTGACACCGGCGCACGCCTCGGTAACATCGTGGCGTGGGCGCGGGTTCGCTGGATGGAAATCGAGTTTCCCTTAGAGTTTTTACTATATGTAAGGGTATCCAACGATCCCTTCGAGGAACTGCGATGACCGAATCTGGGAGTGAGGAGCAGGTTTTACAGAGGGAGATCGCACGCTTAGAGTCGGAGGGATACGACGTATTCGTGCATCCCCGCGCTCCACTGGTTCCTGACTTTCTCGGAGACTTCGTTCCCGATGCTGTCGCAACTGGAAACGGAAAGAAAATCGTTCTTGAGGTCGCTAGACCATCGACGCGACAGAGCGAACGTCTGAAAGACGTTGCCGCTCGCTTCGCTCAACAGCGAGAGTGGGAGTTGAAGGTGCTGTTTGTTGCCCCCACATCTTTGGGTACAACGCTTCCGGTGCAGTCGCGTCAGGCAATCGAAGGTGCTCTGAGTGAGATCGAAAGGCTGCGCGACATAGACGCCTTGCGTGCCGCCTTCTTGCTTGCATGGGCAACGTTCGAGGCCGAAGGCAGGGCGTCGGTCGAAGGTCGCTTCGACCGTCCGCAGACGCCTAGCCGCCTCGTCGAAGTTCTAGGTCAAGAGGGGCTATTGACCCCTACCGACGCCGACCAAATGAGGCTGCTCTCAGAAAAGCGCAATCGGCTCATACATGGCGATCTCGGTACCGATATTGGCGCTGAAGATCTGGAAAGGCTCATCGGCATTCTGAGACAGCTTTCCGCTACCGGCACGCCTGAGCACAGCAATTGATGGCCTTAGGACCCGCCCCTGCCCCTTCAAGTCATACTGCTCGCTGAGGTGGTCGCCGATCTGGACCAGCATGGCGACGCTTTCGGGGAAGCCCGGCTTGTCCCATGTCGCCTGATCGGCGGCGGCGCGGAACTTCCAGCTGTCGCCGTGACGGACGATCAAGATGGCGAAGCTGTCCGGGCCATCGACATGGGCCTTCAATTCGGCCCGTGCCATGGCGATGAGTTCGGCTTCGGTCTTGGCAGGCTTGCTCATATCGTCCCTCTCGCGGCATGAAGATGCTTTGGGTTGCCGCCTGACGGGCACCTGTCGAGAGATCCAGAGGTAGCAGGGTTCCTACCGCGTCGTCTTGATCTGCCGCACGACGGGGATCGTGGGCAGCGAGCCGGTGTGGTCGGACTCGTCCTTGGCCTGCGGCGTGCCGGGTCCGCGCGCCGTGGCGTCGGGGAAGCGCTGCTTCATCTCGCGCAGGAAGCCGTCGAGCGTGTCGACGCTGGCGGCGAGCTTGGCGATCTCGGCGAATTCGGCGCTGGAGGCAGCGGCCGGCTTGCTGGCGATATCGAAGGCGAGACGGTCGGCGCTCTCGCTCATCAGCGGCGCGTATTTCTCGCGGAAGCGCGACAGGCCGATCGAGTCGTCGGCGAGCGCGTAGCCGACGGCCGCGCGAATGATATCGCTCTTCTCGACCGCATTGAGCGGCTTGAAATCGCGGAAACGCTCGCCGTAATAGAGCTCGATCTGCTCGGCGGACTCGCGCCAGCGCCGCGCGGCCCAGAAGATGTCGGAGCGGAGGCGCAGCACTTCGCGCCCGGAGACGTTGGAGACGATGTCGAGCGCGAGATCGTGACGGCCGACGTCGCTCTGCGCACGCGCCTCGAGCAGCAGGCGCTGCTGCCGGAGCTCGCCGGAGAGATCGCTGATGCGGCTCGCGCGCAGCGCGGTGATCGCCATGTCAGGCTTGCGATTGGCGAGATAGACCATGGCAAGGCGCGCGGCGACCTGCGCGCGCGCCGCGCCTTCAAGGCGATGATCGACCTGGTACTGCAGCAGCTCTGCGGCCTGGTCGAGCAGATCGATCGAGGCGAGGCGGTCGGCGAGCCGGCGGATCAGCTCGTCGCCGCGACGGCCGATCGGCGTCAATTCGCGGAACTCGTAGAACATCCCGAGCGCCTCGACCGGCGGCAGCTCGTCCCCCTTCGGCCCCAGGAATATCTGCGTGAACAGGTCGGACGCGAGATCCTGCGCCAGGCGCGAGGCTTCGGCGTTCGGCTGGAGCCTGGTCGCAGTGCGCGCCGCCATGAGCGCATCCCGGTAACGCCCGTTCTCGGCATACAACTGCGACAGCATCTGCAGCGTCTTGACCTCGATCGCGTCGCCGCGCCAGGTCATTGACAGCGTCTCGAGCTCGCGCAGCGCCTCTTCCTTGCCGATCTCGTCGCGCTTCTGGCGCAGCGCGACCTCGAGCTGCTTGGCCTCGGCCGCAGCCGGACGGTCGTTCGAGGCGACCGCGAACTTGTAGTCGTCGAGCGCGTCCTTGTCGTGGCCAAGCGCCTCGGCGAGCCGGCCGCGCAGTACGGCGAAGGCCGGAGCAGCCTCAGGCGGGATGCCGACAACCTCGAGCTCGCTGCGGCGCTTGGAGGCGCCGGCATAGTCCTTCACCTCGAGCGATGCACGCATCGCGTCCATCGTCACGATGCGCTGGATGTCGAGCGGCAGGGAGGCGATGGCGAATTCGACGTTCTTGAACTTCTCGCGCGCGTCCGCCCACTTGCCCTGCCGCGCATAGGCGAGCGCCTTCCAGAGCTGGGAATCGTGGCTGTTGCCGATCACGGGATTGGCGAGGTCCTTCAAGCCCTGCGCCGGGCGGCCGATCAGGATGCTCGCGATCGCATGCATGATCAGCGCACCGCTCTCCTCCTTGTTCAGGGGATCGGTCAGCATCACGTCGGTCACGGCCTTCGCTTCGTGATACATGGCACGCGACATGTAGAACTGCGCGAGGTCGAGCCGCGGCAGCGAGCGCAGCGCGGGCTCGACCGCTGCGATCGCCGTCATCAGCTCGCTCTGGCGCGCCATGAAGTTTTCCGACTGGCCCTTGCGCCAGCCTTCAGGGCTGAACACCGGGCGCACCGCGGTCGGCGCCCGCTCGGCCGAGATGTCGACCGGCGACAGCGTCAGCCCGCCCTTCTTGCCGAGGATCACCTTGTCGGAGCCGACCTCGACGCCGACCTCATCGGAGTTCGGCCGGATCGCGATGCCGTGCGCGGATTCCAGCAGCGAGAGATCGACGAGGTCCTGCCGCTTGATGAAGCCGCGTACCGGCCGCTGCGCAGTGACGACATAGAGCGTATCGCCGGCATCGGGATCGGTGAGCTTGTGCAGGAGGCCCGGATTGGCGAAGGGGATCGCGATATTGGCGAGCGCCGGATCGGTGATGTTGCGCGACATCATCAACGGCAGCGGCGTCGCCTGGATCTTGTCGGCGAGCGTCAACATCCAATTGGTCTCCTTGCCGACCTCCTCGCTCGTCAGCGAGTAGACCAGCGGCCGCGTGAGGCGGATGCGCACCGCTTGCCCCTTGTCGAGCGGGATACGGCCGACCTCGCCGATCATGGCGCCGCCCTTGCTGCGGATCGCCTCGACATCGATGGGCTTCGGCGTGTCGAACACCAACCAGACAGTATCGCCGCGGCGGAACGCCGCCGCCGGCGTTGCCACCTGAAGCGGGAACGTCACGCGCAAGCCGTCGCTCTCGCGGCGCGCATCGACGCTGGCGACGACCTGCTGCGCAGCGGCGGGCGTCTCGCTGGGGGGTGCCTTCGGGGATTCCTTGACCGGCTCCTTCGCCGCTTCGTTCACGGCCTGCTTGGGCGCTTCGGCAACCACAGGCTTGGCAGGCGCGGCCGGGGCTGCGGCAGCCGCCGCCGCGGGCGTTGGGACTTCCTTGGGTGTCTCCTTGGGCACTTCCGCAGCGTGCGCAGCCTCAGTCGCGGGCGCCGGCCTCGGCGCTTCGGCGACCGGCATTGCGGCGGGCGCGTCCGGCTTCGCCTCGGGCTTCACGTCAATCTTGGCTTCGCGTGCGATCGTGTCCGATGTGGGCGGCGCGATCTCGCGATGGACATCCTTCGGCTTCTCGGCCGCCGGGTTTTCCGGCACAGGCGCGGGTCCCTGACCGGCAGGCTTCATCTGCGCGATCGCCGCCTCGGGCGTCGCGGCCGACTTGCCCTTCTCGGGTTGGAAGGACACGTCGACGACATAGTTCTTCTCGTCGCGGAACGAATGCACGTCGGAATCGCCGATCAGCGCGATCTCGACATTGGTCTGGTCGATGTCGGCCTTCTGCTTGATCGAGGCGACGTTCGGCGGCGCCGCGACCACCGCGTCCGCCAGGTCGAAATTGAGGTTGGCGTTGAAGACGAGCGTGAGCTTCTGCTCGTTGAGCACGGAGGAGACGCCGACGCCATCGGGCATCTCGAACGCGAAGCGCACGAAGGTCGGCTGCACCGAGGCACGCACACGGATCTGCGGACGTTTCTTGGCCTCGGCGGCGGCGCGCTGGGCGCGTAGCGCGCGCTCGGCCACGCGTGCGCGCTCGGCGAGTTCCTTGACCACGTCCATGGGCAGGCTCGGCGGCGGGCCCTTCCAGCCCTCGGGCAAGAGGTCGACGAAGGTGCGCTCGCCGGCGTTCATGGTGTTGACGGTGACACGCCGCGCCAGCGACAGACGGATGGCGCCGCCATCAGGGTCGCGGCGCGCGGAGTTGACGTAGTCGGGCGCGCCTTCCGGAACCCGATCGACGGGAACGTCGACGGGCCGGTCGAAGCGGATGATGAGGATGGAGCCTGCGGTCGTCACCTCGGAGGGAACGTCCTCGCCGAGCTTGATGACCAGACGGGCAAAGCCGCCGCCGGCGGAAAAGGTCGCCTCGCCCCTGATCGGATCGGCCGCTCGGGCCGGCGCCGCGAGGCCAATCAGGAAACAGGCCGCCAGCAAGGTCGCCCCGCGGACATGTCGCGACAGGCCCCGTGCCAATGCGCGGGCTCGCGACACAAATCCAGCGGCAGCCTCTCGCGCCATTGGCGGCATTTCTTCCAGTTCGGCGGTCATGCCGGCAATGGTGCCGGCGGTGCCGTCGACTGTAGTTCCCGCCAATTAAGGACTTGTTAATGCTATATCTTGATTTGCGCTGCGGGCAGCGCGCCGTGCCGGATCGAGCGGGAGACGATCCGCAAGTTTCGGATTTGAGACGCAGTGGATTAAGGAGTTGTTAGCAGCTGCAAGCGGTGCCGGTCGCGGCTCGTCAATCCCTTTGCGCAGCACGTGCAGCTCTCCGCCATGTGTTGATCTGATCGCGTGACGCCCTCAAGCCGAGTGCGTCTTCAATGTTGCTCCCCCGTGCCTTCGGGCGCCGGGGAACTCGCTTCGTCGAGACAAGATTCATGATCGTTGCCCTCGTCGCCTTCCGGCGGCGCTGCATGCTGGTGGCTTAGCGCGGATGTCCATGCGGACGTCATCGCCGCTATGAGCAGCCGGTTGACGGCCTCGATGACTCGTTCTGCGGCGGACGAGTAGTTCATGGCCTCCTCCTGCGCTGCCGATTGCGAATGGCCGAAAGCGTAGGATGGTGCCGTGAGTGCCACTGTACGCCACTTCACAGTTGCGCGCGTCAACTCATCGCAGTCTCAGAGGATGCCGCCTGCCTCAGCTACATCCGCCACGGGAGTCTGATCTGCCGCCTTGACGAGTTGCCGAGCACGCGCACTCACAACCTTCGGGGCGTTGCGGTTCGCGCGCGACTCTGAATCAGATGTGAACTCGGCGATGCGAATCGCATTGGTTAGCTTCGGGGGTAATCAATGAGCGGAGAAGCCGGTTGCATTGTGTGTAGCAGGGCAAGAGCGGTCATAGCGATCGTTCCCATCGCCAGAGGATATGCCCTGAAAACATATGAATGCTCTTGTTGCCATAGCACCCTGCAGCTCGTGACGCGCATCACAAAGGCGGCGCTGATCAAGCAGCAGCTCGATATCCTCCCTCGGATGGACAAGCAGCTGCGTCCGCCTGTTCGCAAGGTGCAACAGGCCTTCGCGACCTAGGCGCACAAGCCGTTCCGCTGGCCCCGAGGCGAGCGACCACGCGATCACGCGCGGGTCGCAAGGGCGCGCTTCGCCTCGCGGCCTCAATTCGGCTTTTGCGTCGGCTTGCCATCGATCTTGGGAAGATCGCCGGCCGAGGCCGACTGATCGCCGCCGCCATTGGCACGGCGGGCCATCTCGACGGTGAGCCGCTCGGCGGCCTCCGGCGACATCAGCCCCAAGATGTCCGACATCTTTCGCGGCGCGATCGCCGAGGCGATCTCGATCAGCACGCCCATCTCCAGCCGGTCGAACACCCGCGCGGCGTCCTTGGGCTTCATGCCCTCGTACATGGTCACGAGGCCCTTCATACGCTGGACTTCGGCCGCCTTCTGCTCGGCCTGCGTCGCGGAGATGCGGGTTTCCACGGCCTTCATCTCCTCGACCTTGGTCTCGATGCGCTTCTCGGCCGACTTGAGCAGACTTTCGCGAATGTCGATCTCGCGCTGGCGCGCCTCGATCTCCTGCCGCCGCGCCTGCAACCGTTCCAGGATCGCACGCTCCGAGGCCGAGACCTGCGGCTGGCCTTCCTCCACCTTGACCACCATGCCATCGGGCTTGGTCTCGGGCGCGGCGGGCTTGGGCGCCTCCTTTGGCGCGCCATGGGTCGATCCGGTGATATCCGGATCCTCGCGGCCGGTCGGGAAATTCAGATTCTCCTGCGCCCAGGATTTCTTGGTCTGGTTCGGCTTGTAGTCGAAGACATAGCCGCCGTTGATCACGAGGCCCGCCACCTTCAGCGTGGCAAGACCTGCGACGGCAACCAGGACGACCGGAATGATGCGGATATTACGGAAGGACTTCATACCCAGGCTTCATGCGGCAAGGCCGTTGGATCGTCGGCGCTCGGAGAAGGCTTCGGCCGCAGCCGCCACCGCCTTCGCCGACGAGGGTTTTGCTGTAGGCGTGGCGACCGTTTCCGGGTTCGTCACGGGACGCGCGGCAATCGCGATCTTGGACAGGCGCCGCACCACGTTGTCGGCTTCGCCGAGCTGCTTGTAGAGCTGGTCCGACATCTGGGTCGCCGCCGCGAGCTGGCTGCCCAGGTTCTCGTTGACGTCGCGCACGGCGAGCTTCAGCCCGCCGATCGCGCGCTCGGCGATCTCGGTCGCGGTGATGAGCTCGCCGATGACCGCCTTCAGCGAATGCTCGTCCGCCTTCAGCCGCGTCAGCCGCTTGTTGAGCATGACGCAGTAGACGATCGTCAGCATCAGCAGGATAGCCACCAGCGTCTCGATTGCCATTCCCAGGGAGTGGTTCATGGGGCCTCCATCATCTTGTTCTGCTCGTCCACCTTCTCGAACATCGCAAGTGTCGTACTTGGCTTGCGCAAGGGTTTCGTCACACGGATGGCGACGCGGTCGCCGACCCGGCCCATCCGTCCCTCGGTCAGCGTGACGTCGCCGCAGCGCACGGTGACGTTGGCGTCGGCACGCATCTCCAGCGGCAGCGTGTCGCCGACCTTGAGCCGCATCAGCTGCTTGAGCGGAATGTCGGCCTCGTAGAGCACGGCGTCGACGGCGATCTCGGCCTGCACAATCTCGGTGGCGAAATGGCCCTCCCAGACCGGGTCGCGGCCGAATTTTTCGCCCATGAACATCTGGAGCAGGACGCCCCGGATCGGCTCGATGGTCGCGTAAGGCAGCAACAGCTCGATATTGCCGCCCCGGTCTTCCATGTCGATGCGCAGGCGAACCAGGATCGCGGCGTTGGCGGGACGGCTGATCGCGGCGAAACGCGGGTTGGTCTCGAGCCGGTCGATCGTGAAGGTCACCGGCGACAGCGGCCGGAACGCCTGCTCGGCATCGGACAGCACCACCTCGACCAGCCGCTTGACCAGCTCGGTCTCGATCGTGGTGTAGGGCCGGCCCTCGATGCGCAGCAGGCTGGTGCCGCGGCGGCCGCCGAGCAGCACGTCGATCATCGAATAGATCAGGTTGGAATCGACCGTCGCCATGCCGAAGTTCTCCCACTCCTCGGCCTTGAAGACGGTGAGGACGGCGGGCAGCGGGATCGAGTTCATGTAGTCGCCGAAACGCACCGAGGTGATGCGGTCGAGCGAGACTTCGACGTTGTCGGAGGTGAAGTTGCGCAAGGACGTCGTCATCAGCCGCACCAAGCGGTCGAAGACGATTTCGAGCATCGGCAGACGCTCGTAGGAGACCATCGCCGAATCGATGATCGCGCGAATGCCGGAATGGTCGTCGAGATTGACGTCGCCGACGGTGAAGCCGAGGAGATTGTCGATCTCCTCCTGCGACAGCACCCGCTCGCCGGAATTCTTGCCGTTGCCGAGATCGCGACTGCCGTCCTCGACCATGGCCGCCCATTGCAGGGCCATGGTCTCCGACAGCTCGTTCTCGGCGGCAGCCTTTGCCGCCTCGGCGGGATCCTCGGAATCGAGCGAGGCCTCCCACTGGGCGGCGATTGCATCCTGGTCTACTTGGTCGTTGCCCGCCATGATCCCTAGTCCGTCATGCTCACTGGACCACGACTTCCTTGAACAGCACCGCGCTGACCTGGATCGGGGCGACCGCCGCGTTGACGCGCTTGGTCAGCTCCTCCTTGAGGCGGAAGATGCCGGCGGAACCGTTGAGGTCGGAGGGGCGCAGTTCGCGCACATAGGTCTGGAAGATGTCGGTGACGCGCGGCATCGTCGGCTTGATCGCCTCGATCTGCTTCTCTTCCTTCAGCTCCAGCACGATCTTCAGCCGCAGATATTGCACGCGCTCGCCCGGCGCGCCGGCGAGGTTGACCATCATGTCGGGGACGTCGACGAAGGCCGGCGGCTTCGGCGGAGGCGCGGCCTCGGCATGATGCTCGTCATCGCCGTGACGGAAGAAGAAGAACCAGGTCGCGGCACCGCCGCCGAGGACGGCGAGCACGCCGACGACCATGATGATGAGCTTGAGCTTGTTCTTCGGCGGAGCGGCTTCCGCGCCGTCAGCGGCTGCGCCGCCTTCCTCATTCTCTGCCATGGTCGCCGCGCTCGTTCATCTCTCAAAGGGGTCGAAAGAGCGAAGCCTCCTGGCAGACAGTGACGCGATACAAATGCCCCAGCGCAATGCGCTCCTCTGATGCGCAAACGCTACGGTAATAATGGTTAACGGAATCTTTCGATTGGGCCTCAGCTAGGAAAAATCTGCCGGGCAAACATGGCTAACAGAACCTTTCTGCCGCCCTCCCGCGCCCTCGAAAAATCAATAAGTATTTGAAATTATGTCATTTTCTTAGTTGGCACGGCTTTCGCTGAGAGAGGGTCGAGACCTCACGGTTTGGGAGAACCTGACGGTCTCGGTCACGGGGTCCGCCAAGGCGCTTGGGAGAGCGAAATGGCAGATCTCACTCAGGGGAGATTTCCGATGCAGAACGCGCTTCTGATCGGCTTGTCACGGCAGATGACGTTGGAGCGGCAGATGGATGTCATCGCCAACAACGTCGCCAACGCCAACACCAACGGCTTCAAGGCCGACCATTCGCTGTTCGAGGAGTACCTCAACTCGAACGCGCGTGAGGACAATTTCATCGGTTCCGACCGCCGGGTCTCCTATGTGCAGGACCGCGGCACCTTCCGCGACGTCGGCCAGGGGCCGATGGAGCCGACCAACAACCCGCTCGACATGGCAATCGACGGCAACGCGTTTTTCGCGGTGCAGGCTGGCGGCACCGAGCGCTACACCCGCGACGGCAAATTCTCGCTCAACAGCACCGGCCAGCTGGTCACCTCCGACGGCAACCTCGTGCTCGGCACCGGCGGCCCGATCACCTTCCAGCCGACCGACCACGACATCAACATCGCGCCCGATGGCACCATCACGGTGCTCGAGGGCACGGCCAGGACCGACTCGATCCGCGGCAAGATCCGCATGGTCTCGTTCGACGATCCGGCCAAGCTGACCAAGCTCGGCGCCAACCTCTATGACGCCGGCTCGGCGGTCCAGCAGGCCGACACCAAGTCCAACGTGCGCCAGGGCTACATCGAGAAGTCGAACGTGAATTCGGTCGGCGAGATGACCCGCATGGTCGAGGTCATGCGCAGCTACACCGCCATCGCCAGCCTGCTGCAGCAGCAGAGCGACCTCCACAAATCGGCGATCGAGAAGCTCGCCGACGTTCCGGCCTGATTAGGAGAGAACTGACATGCAGGCGCTTCACACCGCAGCGACCGGAATGGCGGCACAGGAACTCAACGTTCAGGTGATCTCCAACAACATCGCCAACCTCCGCACCACCGGCTTCAAGAAGCAGTCCGCGGCGTTCCAGGACCTGATCTACGAGCACGTGCGCCGCGTCGGCGCGCAGGCCTCGGACCAGGGCACCATCCTGCCCGTCGGCGTCGACATCGGCGGCGGCGTCAAGACCGTCGGCACGCCGCGCAGCATGACGCAAGGTACGCTGTCGCAGACCGGCAACGATCTCGACCTCGCGATCTCGGGCGAAGGCTTCTTCAAGATCCTGATGCCAGACGGCACCTTCCAGTATACCCGCGACGGCACCTTCCAGATGGACAATCAGGGCCGTGTCGTCACCGCGCAGGGCAACCCGGTGCAGCCGACCATCACGATCCCGCAGAACGCCTCGGGCCTGACCGTCAACGAGCAAGGCCAGGTCTCGGTCACGCTGCCGGGCTCGTCGACCTCCTCGATCATCGGCACGATCAACGTGACCCGCTTCATCAACAAGGCGGGGCTGCAGCCGGTCGGCAGCAATCAGTTCACCGAGACGCCGTCCTCGGGTCCGCCGCAGGACGGCACCGCCAACACCGAAGGCTACGGCAAGATCACGCAAGGAAGTCTGGAGCAGGCCAATGTCGACGTCGTCTCGGAGATGAGCGACCTGATCGCCGCCCAGCGCGCTTACGAGATGAATGCCAAGGTGATCAGCGCCGCCGACCAGATGATGCAATCGACCACGGCGCTGTTCCGCTGAGGTGATGACGATGATCCGTGCCACCCTCGCCACCATCTCCACCCTTCTCGCGCTGGCATTGCCGGCAGCGGCCGCCGACGATTTCATCGCCGCGCCGACGCTGCGCGCAAGCGTCACCGTGACCTCGGACGTGGTGCGGATCGGCGATCTCATCGACAACGCCGGATCCGCCGCGCTGATCCCGGTCTACCGCTCGCCCGATCTCGGCACCACCGGCACGCTGACGGTCGCCCAAGTGCTGTCGGTGTTGCGGGCAAAACAGGTGATCGGCGTCATGACCGGCGACATCAAGGAGGTCCAGGTCACCCGCCTGGCCCGCACCCTCGCGAGCAAGGATATCGAGACTGCGGTCGCCGCCACGCTCGAGCGCCGTTTCGGCCTCGGAGAAGCCGCCAACATCACGGTCACGTTCGACCGCGGCGTCGCCGACATGCGGCTGGACGCCTCCAACACCGGCGCGCTGCAGCCGGTCGCAACCCGCTACGACGCCCGCAGCGGCCGTTTCGATATCGCCTTCGAGATCGTCAACGACGGCAACCCCGCGCCGACCAAGCTGCGCTTCACCGGCACCGCGATCGAGACGGTGGAAGTGGCCGTGCTGACCCGCGACGTCGACCGCGCCGAGCTTCTGAAATCCTCCGATCTTTCGTTGGAGCGCCGGCCGAAGGCCGAGGTCGCCGGCGAGCCCGCCGTTCGCGACCGCAGCATCGGCATGCAGCTGCGCCGGCCGATGCGGGCAGGCACGCCGATCCGCGTCGCCGACATCGTCAAGCCCGACTTCGTGGTGCGCGATCAGGCCGTCACCATCATCTACCAGGTGCCCGGCCTCTATCTCACCACGCGCGGCAAGGCGATCGAGAGCGGCGCCGAGGGCGACACCGTCAGCGTGCTCAATATGCAGTCCAAGCGCACGCTGACCGGCATCGTCACCGGCCGCGGCCAGGTCACGGTTCAGGGCGCCAGCCAGTCCGCACCGACGGCGCCGGCGGTCGAGCAGACCTCGTCGATCAAGCGTGACGAGGCGCCTGCCCCCGTCGACACCGCAGCCCTCGTCCGGAACCTGATTCAGAGCCCCGCGCCGCCGGCTCAAGTCGCACAAGCCCAGATCCCGCAAGTTCGCCTCTCGCAAGCTCCAGCCAAATCAGAGTAAGTCATGTCCACGTTCAGTTCGGCTTCCCATCTTCGTCGCATCGCGATCTCTGCCCTGCTGCTGGCGACTTGCGCATTGGGCGGCTGCTCCTCGATCGACCGCCTGTCGCAGATCGGCGAGCAGCCGAAGCTGTCGGCAATCGATAATCCGACGACGCAACCCGGCTACAAGCCGGTGCAGATGCCGATGCCGAAGCCGGAAGTCGCCTCCTACAATCCGAACTCGCTGTGGCGCAACGGCAGCCGCGCCTTCTTCAAGGACCAGCGCGCCCGCCAGGTCGGCGACCTCCTGACCGTGACCGTGAACATCACCGACAAGGCTAACATCGAGAACGACACCTCGCGCAGCCGCACCAACAAGGAAGATTCGGGAATCTCCGACTTCATCGGCGCCAAGACCATCACGCAGGCCAACAAGATCCTGCCCGGCCGCATCCTGACCGCCGACTCGACCTCGTCGAGCGAGGGCAAGGGCAGCGTCGACCGCAAGGAAGCCCTGCAGACCAACGTCGCTGCGGTGGTGACCCAGGTGCTGCCGAACGGCAACCTTGTCGTCGAAGGCAAGCAGGAGATCCGCGTCAACTTCGAAATTCGCGAGCTGATCGTCGCCGGCATCGTGCGTCCTGAGGACATCCAGAGCGACAACACCATCGATTCCACCAAGATCGCGCAGGCCCGCATCGCCTATGGCGGCCGCGGCCAGATCACCGACGTGCAGCAGCCGCGCTACGGCCAGCAGGTCATGGACGTGCTGCTGCCCTTCTAAGCCTCTTTAAGAGCTCCCACATCGTGTTCGCGAACCTAGGCGCGAACGTCGGTGTACGACGCGGCCTCCGGTAGCTCCCCTGCCGGAGGCCGCACGTATTTTGCTGCCAGCAACTGTGAACACTCGACTTCGCGGCCAGTTACGTACTCAAGCGCCGCCCCGATCTCCGTCATTGCGAGCGAAGCGAAGCAATCCAGACTATCTCCGCGCAAAAAGACTCTGGATTGCATCGTCGCGAAGGGCGCCTCGCAATGACGGCGGAGAGAGGTCAGTTGAACTCCGCCTCCACCGTCCCCAGCCCATCCAGCTCCATCCGCACCTTGTCGCCGGCCTTCAGCCACAGCGTCTTCACCAGGCTGCCGGTGAGCACGAGCTGTCCCGCGTGCAGCCCCTTGCCCTCGGCGGCGAGATGGTTGGCGAGCCAGGCGAGTGCGTTGTGGGGATGGCCGAGCACGTCGGCGCCGGTGCCATGGCTGACCTCCTCGCCATTGAGGATGGCGCGGCCCTTGACGGCCTTCAGGTCCGGCACCGACGAGCGCGGAACCGAGGGACCCAGCACGCAGCCGGCGGCGAAGAAATCGTCGGCGATCAAGGTCGGCGCGCCCATCGTCTCCCACTGCACGTAGCGGTCGTCGACGATCTCGATCGCGGGGTGGTAGGCCTCGACGGCCTCGCCGACCCATTCGGCCGTGAACGGCGCCTCACCGGCGGCGAGGTCTCGCTGCAGCCGCACCGCGATCTCGCATTCGACGCCGACCCGGACATAATTGGAGGCGGCGAGCTTGGCGCCGCTGTCATGGACGTCCTTCTGGAACACGCCGCCGCCGCAAGGGTGCGGGATGCCGATATACTCCTGCATCACCTGGCTGGTGCAGCCGATCTTGTAGCCGATCAGCGGGCCGACATGCGGCAGCAGGAGATCGTGCAGCGCGCGCTGCACCTGATAGCCCTCCGCTTCATCAACCGGAGGACGCTCCAGCGCCGCGAGCGGCGCACGATTGCGGCGCGCCAACGCGATCGCCTTTGCGGATGCGAGAATCCTGCCCATCGACGCCGCCTCCCACGCTACACAGTCGAAGGCGGCACTTCAGCATCCCCGCTCCGCCCTGACAAGCGCGCCCGGCCCGGGGACAACCGCCTCCTGCCCGCGTTTAAGGAAATATTGAGTGGGTGGAGACTTTATGAAGCCGCGCCACCGGCAGCTCTCGCAACATGCGCGCGAGACGTGATTACGGCGATGCTTGATGCAGCTGGATCAAAGTCTCAACTCCGGAGTCGATCTCGTTGATGCGACTCGCAAAATCGCCCGCACCCGAAGTGAAGGCTGTTTATCATCCGAACTCACGTGAGCTCGGAGCAGCCGGGCCTAGGCCGTTGATCGCGATTCATTTTTGGCGATCGCACCCACGTGCTCACACGCGTGGGAAGCGATAGGCAAACGCCGATCACGGCGCCAAGCGGCGCCTTGCGTCCCAAAAACAAAGAGCCGCAACTCTGCGGCTCGGGCTCTATTCGTCGCGATAAACCTTCTCGCGTTTCTCGTGGCGCTCCTGCGCTTCCACCGAGAGCGTCGCGATGGGCCGGGCCTCGAGCCGCTTCAACGAGATCGGCTCCCCGGTTTCCTCGCAATAGCCGTAGGTGTTGTCCTCGATGCGCTGGAGCGCGGCGTCGATCTTGGCGATCAACTTGCGCTGGCGGTCGCGGGCGCGGAGTTCGATGGCGCGGTCGGTTTCGGACGATGCCCGATCGGCGAGATCGGGGTGGTTCACGTTCTCCTCCTGCAACGCTTGCAGGGTGAGCTTGGACTCTTTGAGGATCTCATCCTTCCAGGCGAGGAGCTTCAAACGGAAGTACTCCTTCTGCCGGTCGTTCATGAAAGGCTCTTTGTCGGTCGGTCGGTAGTTTTTCAACTTTTCCAAGGGCGGCCTATCTTTTTAAGCAACGACTCGCGAACGGAACGAGGTCCGTTGAGCCGGGCCTTATATAGTGGCCTCCGGTGACAGACAATATTTCCCTGATGGTCCCGCGATCGCCCCCAAGCCCTTGCACAGGAAGGTTTATCCTGGAGGGCTTCGGGGGGCCTGCGGGCTCAGTAGCCGACCGTGAAGCGCTGCCTCAGATGCGCCGGCCGCTCGATCTCGTCGGCGAGTGCAATTGCGTAGTCCGCGAAGGTGATCCAGCTTTTCCCGTTCGCATCTGCGAGAAGCTGATCGGTCCCGAGCCGGAACTTGCCGGTCCGCTCCCCCTCGATGAAGAGGGCCGAGGGCGAGATGAAGGTCCAGTTCAGGTCCTTTTCCTGCCGCAGCAGGTCGAGGAAGTCGGAACCCTTTTCGGCCTCCGCCTTGTACTGCGCCGGAAAACCGGGGGTTGTGACCAGCTTCACGCCTGGCGCGACCTCCAGGCTGCCGGCACCGCCGACAACGACATAGCGTCCCACCTTGGACTCCTTCGCCGCACCGATCAGCTTGAGCGCATCGCTGGCCAGGAAGTGCACGGAACTGATGGCGACGTCGTGCCCCGCCCACAGCCGGGCCAGGCCCGCCTGGTCGAGCACGTCACCCTTGGTGGGCGTCACGTTCGGCAGTGCGGCAATCTTCTCCGGGTTCCGGGCGATGGCCGTGACCGTATGGCCGCGGCGGGACAGTTCCTTGGTGATCTCTGACCCGGCCCGACCCGAGGCACCGGCGATTGCGATTTTCATGGAAGGTTCCTTTGCTTGACTTTCGGTAACTAGTGGAAACTAGATATCGTAAAGAATGCTGGTGTTAAGAGAGCACTTTGTGCTTACCTGATTACGCAGGAGTAACCGGCAGGCAACCGCAAGGATTCAGAGGACCCGACGATGAAACCCGATGTCTATGCAGCGAACTGTCCGACGCGCCAGATCCTCGATCGCGTCGGCGACAAATGGGCGGTGCTGATCCTGCTGTTGCTGCGCGAGGAGCCGATGCGCTTCAATCAGTTGCGGCGCACGATCGAGGGCATCTCGCAGAAGATGCTGAGCCAGGTTCTCAAATCGCTTGAACGCGACGGCCTGATCAAGCGCCATGCCATCGCGACCGTGCCTGTGACGGTGGAGTACTCCATCACGCAGCTCGGGCTGACGCTGGCGGCGGCGGTCGATCCCTTACGCGATTGGGCCGAGCAGAATCTGAAAGACGTGCTCGCCGCTCAGCGTCGCTACGACGCGCAGCAGAAGGAGGAAGCGGCGTAAGTGCGCGAAGAACTCCTGAGGGAGTCCCGTCATCCTGAGGCGCGAGTGGCGCGATGCAAAGCATCGCGCCGGGAGATGTACGGCCGAGGTGCCGCGCCGAACACTGATGTCCTCGCGCAAGCGACGGGACCCTCGCCTTCGAGGCCTCCGCTACGCTCCGGCGCCTCAGGGTAACGGATCACTATCAAGCCCGCCCGGCCTTCGCCAGTTCGACCTCGACGCGCAGCTCGATCTCGGACAGCACCGCATCGAGACCGGCATCACCCGAAGACGATTTCAAATTCGCAGCAGCATCGCGCAGGCGCATCACGGTCGAGGCGTCGAGATTGCCGGACAATAGCCCCATCTTCAGATCATCGAGCACGTCGAGCGCGGTCCTGCCCCGGGCAACCGAGCGCTTGCGGCGCTCGACCGGATCCTCCTCGACGCCCTGCAGCGCCAGCAGCGCATCGATGTTGGCGGTTGCCTTCGGTGCCGCAGCGCTCCGCGTCTCCTGCGCCGAGGAGGTATCCGGCAGCACGAAGGTGCCGGAGGCGGTTCGCCTGGCCTGGCTGGCCGGCGTTCCAAGCGTGGTGCCGTTCGGTCCGTAGATGCGCATCGGAGGGAATCCGGGTGATCGATGCGCCACATTCGCCGTTTTATGGTTAACGGCGCGTAAACGGCCCGGCAAAATCTGCCGACAGGCGGCAGTTTCGCTCCTCACGGACAACGCCCACTGGCACCGGTCGAAACAGATTATTCAACCTATTCAATCGGCTAACCCCACTGCCGCGCGTTGGCACAGCGCTCGCAAGGACAGCGTCGGACCAGCTCGTCATGGGAGTGTCGCAGAGGGTCCTTTCGATTTGAGAGGCCTCGGGGAGCAGAGGATGCCAGGCGTTCGTTGGGTGAGGATTGTTGGGATGGCCTGCGCCGCGCTGTCAGCGCTGGTGCTCACGGTCACGTCAGCGGCCGCGACCTCGCGCATCAAGGATCTCGCCAATATCGAGGGCGTGCGGCAGAACCAGCTCATCGGCTATGGCCTCGTCGTCGGCCTCAACGGTACCGGCGACACCCTCAACAACATCCCTTTCACCAAGCAATCGCTGCAAGCGATGCTCGAGCGCATGGGCGTCAACATTCGCGGCGCCACCATCCGCACCGGCAACGTCGCCGCCGTGATGGTGACAGGCAACCTGCCGCCTTTCGCCACCCAGGGCACGCGCATGGACGTCACCGTCTCCGCGCTCGGCGACGCCAAGAATCTCCAGGGCGGCACCCTGCTCGTCACGCCCCTGTTAGGTGCCGACGGCAATGTCTATGCCGTGGCGCAGGGCTCGCTCGCGATCTCCGGTTTCCAGGCCGAGGGCGAGGCCGCCAAGATCGTGCGCGGCGTCCCGACCGTCGGACGCATCGCCAACGGTGCCATCATCGAGCGCGAGATCGAGTTCGCGCTCAATCGGCTGCCGAATGTCCGCCTGGCGCTGCGCAATGCCGACTTCACGACCGCCAAGCGCATCGCAGCCGCAATCAACGACTATCTCGGCGTCAAAACCGCCGAGCCGATCGATCCTTCGACGGTGCAGCTGTCGATCCCGCCGGAGTTCAAGGGCAACGTCGTCGCCTTTCTCACCGAGATCGAGCAGCTCCAGGTCGATCCCGATCTCGCCGCCAAGATCGTCATCGACGAACGGAGCGGCATCATCGTGATGGGCCGCGACGTGCGCGTCGCCACCGTCGCGGTGGCGCAGGGCAACCTCACCGTCACGATCTCCGAGAGCCCGCAGGTCAGCCAGCCCAACCCGCTGTCGCGCGGCCGCACCGTGGTCGCGCCGCGCAGCAGCGTCACCGTCAGCGAAGACGGCAAGAAGTTGGCGCTCGTCAAGGACGGTGTCTCGCTCCAGCAGCTCGTCGACGGCCTCAACGGTCTCGGCATCGGTCCCCGTGACATGATCAGCATCCTCCAGGCCATCAAGGCCGCCGGCGCGATCGAAGCCGACATCGAGGTGATGTGATGCAGACCGGCGCGATCAATACCCCGCACCTCACGACCTACTCCCCGGTCTTCTCCGTCGAGAGCCGCAACGGCCGGCCGGACTTCGAGCTCGCCGCCGCGCTGCAAAAGGTCTCGCCGCAGCAACAGGCCAAGGCGCAGAAGACCGCCACCGATTTCGAGGCGATGTTCCTCAACAGCATGTTCTCGCAGATGACCTCGGGCGTGAAGGGCGAGGGCCCGTTCGGCGACACCCCCGGCACCGGCGTGTGGCGCTCGATGCTGACCGAGCAATACTCGAAGAACTTCGCCAAGGCCGGCGGCGTCGGCGTCGCCACCGAGGTCTACCGCACCCTCATCCTGCAGCAGGCCAAAACGATCCGCACGGCATAAGGTCAAACGAGATGAACCATTTCAACGCCTCACGTCAGCCGATGCCTGCCCAGCGTCCGAACATCGCACCCGGCAGCACCGAGGCGCGCAAGCTCGCCGAAGACCTGATGGACGCAATGAGCGCCCTGCTCGGACTGATCGAGCGCGAGACCGAGCTGGTTCGCGCCGGCCAGGTCCGCGAGGCGATGACGCTGGAGAGCAAGAAGCAGGAGTTGTCGCGCAATTACGTCGGCGCCGTCAGCCAGTTGAAGGCGAACCAGACCCAGCTCGCGAAATCCGCGCCGGAGCTGCTTTCGACGCTGCACCGCCACCACGATGCGTTTCGCGCGATGCTCCAGGTCAATCTCACCGTGCTCGCGACCGCGCATGCGGTCTCCGAAAGCGTCGTGCGCGGCGTCAATGCCGAGATCCAGAAGCGCAACGTGCCGAACACGTATACGGCCGCCGGACGGCGCGCAGCGCCGGGTCCGCGCCACATCACCCCGCTCGCAGTCAGCCGCTCGCTCTGAGCGCGCACGGGAACAAGCGACAATTTTAGGAAAAACCGCGCGGCGATATCGTCGCGCGGTTAGGCACGTTTGCTTACCGGGTCTTCAAACCTGGTGTTCCATGGTTGCGCTATTAGAGGGGTTGGGATTTGACTCAAGCAAGGCAACCAGGAGGCTGCCATGAGTACAGATTTCAGCATCAGGCCGGTGGGGATTCCGGCGCCCACGCAGATTGTACCGACGTCCAATGCGGCGGCGAATGAAGCTGTGCAAACGGATCTTCCGGTGAGCCGGACGGTCGCCGCGGCCGACACGAGCGCGCCGGTACGCAATGCTTTGCCGAACCACGACAACATCTCACGCCAGGTCGTGTTCGATCAGGCGGCCGCCTCCTTCGTCTTCCAAGTCGTCAACGAGAAGACCGACACGGTGGTGAACCAGTTCCCGGACGAGGCGATGCTGCGCCGGCGCGCCTATTTCCATGCCCTGGACATGAAATCCGAGCCTTCGCGCCCGCTCAGCACGGACCGCAGCGCCTGACGATCACTGCTTCGGCATCGTGAGGCCGTGCTCGAGGCCGCTCGCGCAAGCCGCGTGTTCGCCGACCTCCCCCGTCACGTCCCCTTTACGGCCGGCCGGACAACCCGGCAGCGATGTTGCGGTTGATCTCGATCAGCGGACGGAAGTGATCGAACTGCGGGCTCATCTGCAGCGCGGCGGTCTGGCTCAGCACGAATACGCTGATATTGGCGATCTTCTGCCGGATGTCGAGCGGCTGCGGATTGGTATCACGCATCGCCTCGCTCAAGAAGATGGTCCAGAGCTTGCGGTTGAACATCAGGGCCTGCATAGTCTGCTCGCTGAGCGGATTGGCGTTGTTCACCGCGTCCTGGAGCTTGTTGGCGGCCTTGAGCAGGGTCTGCGCCTCGATGTCGCGAGGAGATGCGGTGGTCGTTGCAACACGCGCATAAGCCGAGGCAGCGGAATTCGACATCAATCACCTTGGACGTTACCTAGCGCTTTGGAAGCGCTTAAGGATTTCTTTCCCAACCCTAGGCAGCACCGCTTAAGATTTGCTTACGTGTGTGCTTGGAAGCACTCCGGACAATTACGGGGCGCGGAGCTCTTCGTCGACGCAAACACTAGATGCACGCAAGTAAACTCGCCTGGCGTGATGCGTGTCGATTTCGGCTAATCCAGCCTTAGCGATCTCCCTCAAAAGAACGGCGGAGCGTTAGCCCCGCCGTACATCTCGAGCAGCGAACTTGCGCTCTCGAAATTAGCGGAGCAGCTGCAGCACGCTCTGTTGCGACTGGTTGGCCAGCGACAGCGCGGAGACCGCGATCGACTGCCGAGTCGACAGCGCCTGGCTGTTCGCCGCTTCCTCGTTGGTGTCGGCGAGCGTCAGGTTGGACGAACCCGTTTGCAGCACGTTGATCAGGTTCTTGGAGAAGTCCTGACGCACCTGCACGATCGAGAGATTCGAGCCGAGCGCCGAGCCTTCCGAGCGCAGCGTGCTGGAGGCGGCGTTCAGGCTGGCCAGCACCTTGTTGGTCGCGCCATTGTCGATGAAGTCGACGCCGTTGACGAGGTTGCTGAGGCCAAGACCCGCCGCGTTGAACACCACGCCGTTGATGCTGAGCGTGGAGGAGCCGGTCTCGTTGAACACGAGCTTGAGCGTATCGCCGTTGAGCAGGTTGACGCCGTTGAACGAGGAGTCCTGCGAAGTGGTGTCGATCTGCGCCAGGATGTTGTTGAATTGGTTGACGAGGTTGGAGCGCGCGGTCTGCGCGACGGGATCCTGCACCGGCGGCTGGGCGGTCGTGAAGGCAACCGTGCCGGTGATCGTGCCGCCGACGACGCCGCCCGCGGTCACGGAGCCGAGCGTTGAGGACGCATATTCGTTGACGGTGGTGATCGTGAGCACGCCATTGGCGTCGATCGTCGCCGTCAGGTGGTTGGCCTGGAGCTGGTTGTTGAGCTGATCGAGCGTCTTCACGGTGCCGTTGGTGCCGTCGCCGAAAGTCACGTTCACCGGCTTGCCGCCGTTGAAGGACGTGAAGGTCAACGTCTTGCCCGAGATGCTGCCGGGACCCGGCGCGCGCCCCGCGGTAAAGGCCGTGCCGGTACCGGTCGGGCCGGTCAGGCCGAACGCGGACAGCGCATTACCCGTTCCGGTGATGGAGAGATCGGCCGTGGTGCCGGTGCTGAGCTTGAGAGCGCCGTTGACGACCGAGGACAGCGTTGAGCCGCTCGCGGCGGCCACGGCGCCGCCGCTGACGATGCCGGCTCCCGAGGCCAGGTCGATCGCGTTCAGGGAATCCTGAACGGTTGCGCCCTGGAGATAGACAATGGAGTTGCCATTGTTGTCCGTCACGATATTGCCGATCTTGGTCGACCCCGTCGGCGCGGCAGCAGGGACCGCCGCATTCTTGAATGTGACCGTCTTGCCGTCGACGTTGAGCGTGGAGCCGTCCTGAACCAGCGTGCCTAGCGTCGTCGGGTTCGTGAGGCGGGCCTTGGTCACATTGACGTTGCCGGAGCCAGTCGCGGTCGTCAAACCAAGCGCCTTGAGGAAGTCGGCCTTGCCGGTGATGCTGAGGTCGGCGCCGGTACCCGTGGTGAGGGTGAGCTGACCGCCGGCAATCGAGGCATTCGCACCCGAGGAGTTCGACAGCGTCGCCGTGCCGCCCGTGATCGCCGCGGTCTGCACGCCGCTTGCAAGATCGATCGCGTCCATCACGTCCTGGACGGTTGCGGCCGGGGCGGCGTTCGTTCCGAGGTAAACCGTGGAATTGCCGTTGCCGTCGGTGACGACGTTGTTGTTCTTGCCGGAGCCGGCGGGAACGTTGGCGACAGCCGGCGCAGCCCCGGCCCTGAAGGTGATGGTCTTGCCGTCAACGATCAGCACATCGCCATCGGACGGAGCGCCGTTGGCCGCGATGGTGGTGGCGCTCGGCGTGCCCAGCAATTTGAGATTGGTCGCAAGGCTCGCGGCGTTGCCGGCTCCATCCGGAGCGGCGTTGCCGGTCAGGGATTGCGAGATGCCACCGAGCGTGGTCGCGCCGGTGATTGGGGTGGTACCGCCGGCGGTACCATTGGTGACGACATTGCCGGTCGCCGTTGCATAGGTGTAGCTGGTTGTGCCGCGCAGATCCGCCGGCGTCGCACCGGGGATCGTGGTCGAAATGTTCGATTTAGTCGAGTAGCCGACCGTGGTCTGCAGCGCCTGGTTAGCGATCGACTTGGCGCTGTCGATCAGCTTCTGCAAGGAGGTGATGCCGGTGTTGGCCGCCTGCAGCACCTGCACGCCGTTGTTGATGCCGTCGAGCAGGTTGCTGATGTCGCTCGCCCGGTTGTCCAGGCCCTGCGCGGTGAAGAAGTTGGTCGGATTGTCCAGTGCCGTGTTGACCTTCTTGCCGGTCGACAGTCGGGACTGGGTGGTGGCGAGCAGGTCCGCCGTTGATTGCAGCGACAACAGGTTCTGACGAACTGACGCCGAGAGAACGATGTTGGACATTGGCGGTCTTCCTCTTGAACCGGATACGAATCGGGCTCGCCGATCTGGAAAGCGGGCTTTGATGGAGTCTTAGAGGTTGTCCTTTAAAGTATGGTTAACGGCGACTTAAGGGATAGGGTTAATGCCGGGTTAGCGGCTCCCGTCGCCTTCCCAACCAACAAAAAAGCGGCGGGGCCGAAGCCCCGCCGCTCTGTTTTGTCTTTTGATTTTAGCTACTTGTTAGCGAAGGAGCTGGAGCACGCTCTGCTGCGAGGTATTGGCCAGCGAGAGCGCGGAGACCGCGATCGACTGGCGGGTCGACAGCGCCTGGCTGTTCGCCGCTTCCTCGTTGGTGTCGGCCAGGGTCAGGTTGGACGAGCCGGTCTGCAGCACGTTGATCAGGTTCTTGTTGAAGTCCTGACGAACCTGCACCACCGAGAGGTTCGAACCCAGCGTGGAGGCTTCCGAGCGCAAGGTGCTCGAGGCCGCATTCAGGCTGGTGAGCACGCGGTTGGTCGCGGCGTTGTCGATGAAATCGGTGCCCTGCACCAGCGCGGCGAGACCGAGCCCCTTCGAGTTGAAGGTCACGCCGGTGATGTTCAGGCTCGACTTGCCGGTTTCGTCGAACACCAGCTTGAGCTGGTCGCCGTTGAGCAGGTTCACCCCGTTGAACGACGAGTCGACCGAGGTCGTGTCGATCTGCGACATGATGTTGTTGTACTGCGCAACCAGGTTCGAACGCGTGGCTTGGGCGACCGCATCGACAGTTGGTGTCGTCGCGTTCGTCCAGGTCAAGGCGGTCGTGATCGTGCCGCCGATCACGCCGCCGGCAGCGACCGAGCCAATCGTCGATGACGCGTAGTCGTTGATCACGGAGACCGTGAGCAGGCCGTTAGCGTCGATCGTCGCCGCCAGGTTGTTGGCCTGAAGCTTCGCGTTGAGCTGATCGAGCGTCTTGACAGTGCCGCCGGTGCCGTCGCCGAACGTAACGTTGACCGCCGTACCGCCGTTGAAGGAGGTGAAGGTCAAGGTCTTGCCGGAGATGCTGCCAGGAGCCGCAGCACGGCTTGCCGTGAAGGCGGTGCCGGTGCCTGTCGAGCCCGTGAGGCCGAGCGCGGACAGCGCATTGCCGGAACCGGTGATCGACAGGTCCGAAGTCGCTCCGGTCGAGATCTTCAGCGCGCCGGCGACGATGGAGGAGTTTGTCTGGCCGCTCGCCGTGCTGAGGGTCGCTGCTCCCGACGCGATAGATGCAGTCTGGACGCCTGTGGCGAGATCAACCGCGTTCAGGATGTCAGCGACGGTGCCCTTGTTGAGGTACACGGTCGCGTTGCCGTTGCCGTCGGTGACGACGTTGCCGGTGACGCCCGAGCCGCTCGGCACGTTCGCTGCGGCGGGGGTGCCACCGTTCTTGAATGTGATGGTCTTGCCGTTGACATTCAGCGTAGATCCATCGGTGATCAGCGAGGCTAGGCTGCCAGATCCCGTCGCACGGGCTGCCGTCACCGTCGCGTTGCCGGAACCAGTCGCTGTGGTCAGGCCGAGCGCGCCGAGCAGATCGGCCTTGCCGATGACGCTGAGGTCGGCACCCGTGGAGGTTTCCAGGGTGATCTTGCCGCCCGTGATCGATGAAGCGGTCTGGCTCGTATTGGTGGTGATGGTCGCGGCGCCGGCCGATACCACGGCATTCTTCACGCCGCCGGCGAGGTCGATTGCGGTCAGGACGTCGCCCACCGTGGCGGTCGAGCTGGTTGCGGAGGCGCCCAGATAGATGATCGAGTTGCCATTGCCGTCAGTCGCGATGTTGCCGCTTGTGCCATAACCGGCCGGAGCAGTGGTCGGTACCGCGCCCGCCTTGAACGTCACCGTGTGGCCATTGACGGTGAAGCTGCTGCCGTCCGTGAACTGGGTCGCCGCCGCCGTGCTGAGACCGCCGGTCGCGCCGGTGTCATAGAGCTTGGTCGAAGCCGTGATGGCGGCAGGCGTGCCTTGGTTGTCGTTTACTGCAGTTCCGGTCACCGTGCCGATGGTGCCGCCGAGCGTGGTCGAACTGGTTGCCGCCGTGACGCCGCCCGCCGCACCGGAGAACAGCACGTTGGAGAGCGCGCTGGCGCTGGTGTAGGTGGTGGTGCCGCGCAGGTCGGAAGCCGTCGCGCCGGCGATCGTGGTCGAGACGTTCGACTTGGTGGAGTAGCCGACCGTGGTCTGCAGCGCCTGGTTGGCGATCGACTTCGCGGAGTCCAGCAGCTTCGACAGCGAGGTGATGCCGGTATTGGCGGCCTGGAGCACCTGCACGCCGTTAGCGATGCCATCGAGCAGGTTGTTGATGTCGCTGGCGCGGTTGTCGAGCGATTGTGCCGTGAAGAAGTTGGTGGGATTATCCAGCGCCGTGTTCACCTTCTTGCCGGTCGACAGACGCGACTGGGTGGTGGCGAGGAGGTCGGCGGTGGACTGGAGAGACAACAGGTTCTGACGAACCGACGCAGAGAGAACGATACCGGACATGACTCTTACCCTTCTGGTTTACGCGTCTTCGTTCGATCGCTTCGGATCGAGTGACGCGCAGAGCCTGCGCGGACATGGCTAACAAAGGGTGAAACTCGCTCGCGAACCGTAAGTGGCGGTTCACCATAAGAGGGGCCGAAGCCTTCAAACAGAATAATGATCCGCCTGTAATTTCACAGCTTTTTTGGCGTTTGCTCTTCGTTAACCATAACCAAGAGTTACCTTTCGGTGCCGGCTTTCGCCTCTCGATGACCGCCACAAAAGAAAAACGGCGGGGCTGAAACCCCGCCGCTGCATTTCCTTTGCGATGTCAGCCGCTATTAGCGGAGCAGCTGGAGCACGCTCTGCTGCGACTGGTTGGCCAGCGAGAGCGCGGAGACGGCGATTGACTGGCGGGTCGACAGCGCCTGGCTGTTCGCCGCTTCCTCGTTGGTGTCGGCCAGGGTTAGGTTGGACGAGCCGGTCTGCAGCACGTTGATCAGGTTCTTGTTGAAGTCCTGACGAACCTGCACCACCGAGAGGTTCGAACCCAGCGTGGAGGCTTCCGAACGCAGCGTGCTCGACGCGGTGTTCAGCTTGGCCAGCACCTTGTTGGTTGCTGCGTTGTCGATGAAGTCGGTGCCCTGCGCCAGTGCGGCGAGACCGAGACCCTTCGAGTTGAAGGTCACGCCGGTGATGTTCAGGCTCGACTTGCCGGTCTCGTCGAACACCAGCTTGAGCTGGTCGCCGTTGAGCAGGTTGACGCCGTTGAACGAGGCGTCCAGCGAGGTCGTATCGATCTGCGTCATGATGTTGTTGTACTGGTTGACCAGGTTCGAACGAGTCGCCTGGGCAACAGCATCAGCAACGGGCGCGGTCGCGTTCGACCAGCTCAGGGCCGTGGTGATCGTGCCTCCGATCGTGCCGCCGGCGGTCGCCGAACCGATCGTCGAAGAGGCATAATCGTTGGTGGACGAAACCGTGAGCAGGCCGTTGGCATCGATCGTCGCGGTCAGGTTGTTTGCCTGAAGCGCGGTGTTGAGCTGATCGAGCGTCTTGACAGTGCCGCCGGTGCCGTCGCCGAACGTGACGTTGACCGCCGTGCCGCCGTTGAAGGAGGTGAAGGTCAAGGTCTTGCCGGAGATGCCACCCGACGCGGCCGTACGGCTCGCCGTGAAGGCGGTGCCGGTGCCGGTCGAGCCGGTCAGGCCGAGCGAGGACAGCGCATTGCCGGAGCCGGTGATCGACAGGTCCGAGTTGGCGCCGGTCGAGATCTTCAGCGCGCCCGCGACGATCGAGGACGCGGTCTGCCCCGTCGCCGTGCTGAGGGTGGCCGCGCCCGAAGAGATCGAGGCGGTCTGCACGCCGGTGGCAAGATCGATCGCGTTCAAAACGTCGCCGACGGTGCCCTTGTTGAGATACACGGTCGAGTTGCCGTTGCCGTCAGTGACGACGTTGCCGGTGACGCCCGAGCCGCTCGGGACGTTCGCTGCAGCGGGCGTGCCGCCGTTCTTGAATGTGATGGTCTTGCCATTGACGTTGAGGGTCGAGCCATCGGCGATCAGGGAGCCGAGGCTGCCCGAAGCGGTGACACGGCTCGCGGAAACGGTCGCATTGCCGGAGCCCGTTGCCGAAGTGAGGCCAAGGGCGCCGAGCAGATCGGCCTTGCCGACGACGCTGAGGTCGGCACCCGTCGAAGTCTCGAGGGTGATCTTGCCGCCCGTGATCGACGAAGCGGTCTGGCTCGTGTTGGTGGTGATGGTCGCGGCACCGGCCGAGACCACGGCATTCTTCACGCCGCTGGCAAGATCGATCGCACTGAGGACGTCACCGACCGTGGCAGTCGAGCTGGTTGCGGAGGCACCCAGATAGATGATCGAGTTGCCATTGCCGTCAGCAGCGATGTTGCCGCTGATGCCGTAACCGGCCGGAGCTGCGCTCGCCGCCGGCGCAGCGCCAGCCTTGAAGGTGATCGTGTGACCGTTGACCGTGAAGCTGCTGCCGTCCGTGAACTGCGTGGCAGCCGCCGTGCTGAGACCGCCGGTCGCGCCGGTGTCATAGAGCTTGGTCGAAGCCGTGATGGCGGCAGGCGTGCCCTGGTTGTCGTTCACTGCAGTTCCGGTCACCGTGCCGATGGTGCCGCCGAGCGTGGTCGAACTGGTTGCCGCCGTGACGCCGCCCGCCGCACCGGAGAACAGCACGTTGGAGAGCGCGCTGGCGCTGGTGTAGGTGGTGGTGCCGCGCAGGTCGGAAGCCGTCGCGCCGGCGATCGTGGTCGAGACGTTCGACTTCGTGGAGTAGCCGACCGTGGTCTGCAGCGCCTGGTTGGCGATCGACTTGGCGGAGTCCAGCAGCTTCTGCAGCGAGGTGATGCCGGTGTTGGCGGCCTGGAGCACCTGCACGCCGTTAGCGATGCCATCGAGCAGGTTGTTGATGTCGCTGGCGCGGTTGTCGAGCGATTGTGCGGTGAAGAAGTTGGTGGGGTTATCCAGCGCCGAGTTCACTTTCTTGCCGGTCGACAGACGCGACTGGGTGGTGGCAAGGAGGTCGGCGGTGGACTGGAGAGACAGCAGGTTCTGGCGAACCGAGGCGGAGAGGACGATACCGGACATACTGTTACCTTTCTGGTAGCTACGCGTCCTGTTTGACCGACATTGATCAAACGGCCGGCGGACGGTGCCTCCGAGCCTCTAACAATCCGTGAAATGAAACCGCCGGTTTCTCCGCGTCGAACACGAAACGGCTCTTGGCAAAGTTCCGCCCAGCTCCTTTGCAGAACGACAAGGCGTTGACAACGTTCTGCTTTTCGGCCGCCGCGAGAATGTTTACAGCCCGTTAACCACGTTCAGCAAGGATCGGACCCAAATCAGGGCTGGCAGCCGTTGTTCCGGGGAGCGCGCGCCGCTCGTTACAAGCGGGTTAATGGAGAACAGGCATGGCTCTCAAGGTCGAGCTCAAACCACACGAACGCATCATCGTAGGCAACTGCGTTATCACCAACACCGACCAGCGCGCCCGCCTTCTGATTGACGGCGAGAACGTTCCGATCCTGCGCGAGCGCGATATCCTCACGCCGGAGACCGCCGACACGCCCGCTAAGCTGGTCTATCTGGCGGTTCAGCTCATGTACATCTCGCCGGATCCGCAGACACAGCACGGCACTTATTTCAATCTGGTCCGCGACATCGTCACCGCGGTGCCGAGCTCCTGGCCGATCATCGAGGGCATCAACAACAACATCATGAACGGCGACCTCTACCGCGCCCTCAAGGAGGCCCGCAAGCTGATCGCCTATGAAGAGAAGCTGCGGGAGCAGTACGAAGCCACGCATCCGAGGAGTGAGGTCACGAGCGACGACGTCAGCTCGGCCGCCTGAAGCTTCACACATCCGAATCAGGATAGGGGCGAGCCTCGCGGCTCGACCCCTCCCACACCACCGGACATACGGGTCCGTATCCGGCCGTTCGCTGGATTATGCGGGCGGCTGGGCCACGACGGAAGCCAAGCCGAGTGAACCGAAGAAGCCGTTTGGCAAAGCCTCGGTAAGCGCGGGCTGTTCGCGAGCCGCCAGGGGCCATGTGGGCTGCCAGCGGTTTGTGCCGCCAAGTCCCGGCCGACGCCGCAGCGCCGCAGCTCGGCAAAACGAGCCCGTCCGTGCTTCCATTGCTTCCAGGTCGATGGCGAGCAACCGCCGCGTGATCCATTCGTCAAATGTGCGCAGCACCGACGGGGTCTGGCAGAGGCCGAAGTATCCGCGCCAGCCGATCAAGTAGATGGACAGCTCCTTGATGATCTGGGCGAGGCTCTTGCCGTCCGTGCGCCGCGTCAGTACCCGAACGTTGGCTTTGAAGCGAGCGAGGGCCTGCGGCGCGATGCGCCGTCGTGGCTCTTTCTCGCCCGTAAAGCTGAAGCCCAAGAACTTGCGGATGCGCGGTTTGGCGACCGCGCTCTTCGCCTTGTTGACCTTCAGCTTGAGGCGCTTTCCGAGGAACTTCTCGATGCCGGCCATCACCCTCTCGCCGGCCTTTGCGCACATAGATGTTGCAGTCATCGGCATAGCGCACGAAGCGGTGGCCGCGCTTCTCCAGCTCCCTGTCCAGCACGTCCAACATCAGGTTCGACAACAGCGGCGAGAGCGGGCCACCTTGCGGCGTGTCTTCCTCCGTCGGGCTGACAAGGCCGCCTTCCATCACACCCGCGTTTAGAAAGCTGCGGATGAGCTTCAGAATGCGCTTGTCAGCAACCCGCTCTTGGAGAACATTCCGTCCCAATTCCGCCTGCAGCACCTGCATCACCGCCTGCTGGATGAAGCGGTCGAGCACCGTCGGCAGGCCGAGCGCACGAGTGCCACCCGACGCCTTCGGTATCTCCACCCGCCGCACCGGCTGCGGTTCGTAGGTGCCGTCAAGCAGCTGAGCCAGGATCGCAGGCCAGTGCTCCTTCGGATGGGCCGACAGGTTGTCGACGGTCATGCCATCGATGCCGGCCGCGCCCTTGTTGCGCTTCACTTGCGCCAATGCTTGCTTCAGGTTCTCACGCTCGATCACTGCTTCCAACGACCGGCCTTGCGACCGCCGGGGGTTCGAGGCTAGCTTTCGCCGCACGCGCTTCGGTCTCCTGGGTGGCGGCATTCAGGGCTTCATCCTTCGCTCCGCTCCCAAGTTCAGGTCGATCTGGTCTTTCTGCCGCATGTTGCGCGCGAGATCACCGCTCTAATGATCACTTCCAGCGTTCGGGCCTTCGGCAGCGCGCCGCCGCCTACTATGCCCTCCGCTGACTTCTACGCTGAGGTCAGATCGCCTTGCGGAGATCTCAGTCTCGTTGCCGAGACACAGCGCAGACCTCCCGAGGTAAGACCGATCGCCTTCACAGCGCGTTCGCCGGATTTACCACCCCGGCACTTGATGACTGTGGACTTCGCGATCCCTTGCTCGCTCGTCCGACGGGGTAGGCCTCGTTATCCGGTTCTTGTCCATGGAGCCGCGGTTTTGCTCCACGCTTCCTTCAGACCCCACCTCGCGGCAGCGCCCTCGCGCTTCGCCAATCCGTCGCCGCCATCAGGCTGGATAGAGGACTTCCACCTCCAAGCTGTCGTTCATGCTCGGCACACAACTCTGGGGCGTTTTTGCTTCAGATGGTCCCGGATATCACAACGCGGCGAGCGGCGGCGCCTCGACCTCGATCACGCTCTCGCTGCTGCGCCGCGCCCCGAACTCCAGCACAGCAGCCAGCAGCGCGTCAATATCTCTCTCCTCGGTGCGGTGATTGACGATCGCCGCTCGGATCGCGAACCGGCCGTCCAGCGTCGTGGCCGACGGCGCCGCGATGCCGGACTCCTGGACATCGGCCACGATCTCGCGATTGACAGCGTCATCAGCACGATAGCGGAAGCAGGCGATGTTGAGGTTTACCGGCGCCAGCAATTCGAGCCGCGGTTCGGCCAGTATGCGCGCTTCCAGATATTTCGCCAGCGCACAGCTTCGCGCGATCACCGCTCCCAGCCTGTCGGTGCCGAACGTCTTCAGCGTGAACCACGTCTTCAGTGCACGAAAGCCGCGCGACAGATCGGGGCCGAGATCGCAGGGCCAGACCGCGCCCGCCGCAAGCCCCCTCGCCTCGCGGCGCAGATAGGCCGCCGGCTGCGCAAAGGCCTGCCGATGCTGCTCGCCGTCGCGGACCAGCAGGAAGCCTGCGTCGTAAGGCACCTGCCCCCATTTGTGAAAATCGAGCGCGATGGAATCCGCGAGCTCGATGCCGCCGAGCAGATGCGCAAGCTCGGGGGACAGGATCGCGAGCGCGCCGAAAGCGCCGTCGACGTGAAACCAGATTCCTTCCTCGCGGCACAGCTCAGCAATTGCCCTGAGGTCGTCGATCGCACCGATATCGACCGTACCAGCGGACGCGACCACCAGGAACGGCCTGAAGCCGACCTCGCGATCAACGGCGATCTGCGCACGCAGCGCGGCAACGTCGATGCGATGATCGGCATCGACAGCGATCTTGCGCAGCGCATCGGTGCCGAGCCCGGCAATGTCCATCGCCCTCGATATGCAGCCATGCGCGGCCTGCGACGTGTAGGCCGTGAGCAGCGCACCGTCATTGCCGATGCCGTGCTGCCGCGCCAGCGTGCCGAGCGCAGCCGTGCGCGCCACCAGCACCGCCATCAGATTGGCCATGGACGTGCCCGTGACGAAGATGCCGCTCGCGCTGTCCGGAAAGAGAAACAGGCGGCGCATCCAGTCGACGATCTGGCGCTCGACCTCGATCGGCATGTGGTCGCGCCCGCCGAGATTGGCGTTGAGGCCTGCCGCAAGCATTTCCGCGAGCATGCCGACCGCGGTTCCGCCGCCATGCACCCAGCCCATGAAGCCGGGATGGACGTTGCCGGTCGCATAGGGCGCGACATGCTCGGCGAACTCGCGGTAGACCTCGGCGAGCTCGCTCGCCTCGCGCGGCACGTCGGCCTTGAATGCCGCACGAGCGTCGTCGGGGATCGGACGCCAGACGGGGCGCGATCGAACGTTGGCAATGCCGTCGATGGTCTCGTCCAGCATGCGATGGGCCAGCGCGCGAAATTCGCTCCAATCCTGCGGATCGAGCGAGGTGCTCGTGACGGAGCCTTGCGTGCCCCGGATGATCTCGTTCATGCTGCGCTCTCCTTGCCCGAATTTGCATGCCGCGACAGCATCGTCGTGAACGCGGCAAAGATCTTGCGCATCTGCGGCGGCTTGTAAGGAAACACGACGGGCGAATCCATGTTGTGCACGACGGCGGTGTTGTCGGCCTCGAACACCAGCAACTCGCGCTTTTCGTTCTCGGCGCAATCGACGATGAAATAGTCGAGCCCGACGCGCCGGCTCATCGCTTCGAGCGCGTTTCCATGGCGCAAGGCGAAGGCGTGGTCGAAGTCGCGCATGAAGAGGGCTTCCTCCGCGCGCTTCTCTTCGCTGAACGCCATGTAGGCGTTGAGATACCAGATGTCCCAGCGATCGGCGATCGCCATGTGGCAGGCGTAAGGCTTGCCGTCGACCATGGCGAGACGATACTTGCGATAGAGCCCGTCGGGGCTCACATAGTCGACGAAGCGTGCGACGAAGAAGTCCTGCTCTGTCCGTCCGGCGAGATAGGCCGCGAGCGCCGCCGCATCATCGAGCTTTGCGAGGCCGACGCCGGCGTGCGAGCCGCGCGGCCGCGCGATGATCGGAAAGTGCAGTTCGCCTGCGATGTCCTCGCAGGCGATCTGACCTCGCGAAAGATCCGACAATTGCGCGCGCGTTGCGTGGATGGTCGCGGGAATGTCCAGACCCGGCACACCAGCCAGCAGCCGATACAGCTTGTCGCGATCGAGATTGCCGATCCGATCGGGGCGGTTGAGCAGCGGCCGCGGCCAGTGCGGCGCGGCTTTTTCGATCAGCGCGAGCGCTTCGCGGCATTCCTCCGAATCGGACGCGACCACGATGGCAACGTCGTGCTCGGGCAAGGTTTCCGGCAGGCCGACGCCCTTGACCACATAAAGGGTCAATAGCTCGACGTCGGAGCCTTCGAGCAGGAAATCGATCGGTGTGTTGCCGCCCATGTCGATGTCGGCAGCCAGCGCGAGCAGGCGCAAGCCCGGCTTCGGAGCGGCGCTGGGCGTCCGGAACAATTGATGGAAGGTCAGCACCTCGGACTGGATCGCAAGCCCCCGATCCTTGTCGCCCAGAAGCTGGGTGATCAACGACAGATCTAGCCCTTCGCCCGCGAGCGCCGTCCCTGCCGCGATCCGTGCCACGAGCTGGTTGCGCAACGGATGCAGATCGACGCCCTCGAAGGCCTGGCGCGTCAGCCGCGCAAAGCCGACCCGGTCGGCATAGTTCGCCGCGGTCAGACCGATCGGCGCGGAAGCTGGATGCTGCATCTCACACCTCGAACGCGGAGCTCACCGCGAAGCAGCCGCTCATCCCGGACCGCTCACGCCGCGGCATCGGCCACCGCCGCGGGCGCCGGCGCGAATTGCGAGGCGATGTCGCCGCGGAACACCGACGGCCCGACGTGATCGAGCGAGCTCTGAATGTCGGCCCAGATCTCGCCGCCGATATCGGTCCAGCGCTTGCAGAAGGCGAAATCCTCGGAGAGATACGTGCCGGTCGCCGGATCGATCATGCACTCGAACAGCGCGAACCGGTTCTGGCTCGCGGCAAGCGTGTCATGCGAATGCTCGCGAAAGAATTGCAGGCCGGCGTAGTTGGGATGGCGGCACATCGCCTCCAGCACGTGACGCCGGATCATCAGGAAGCCCGTGCCTGCATAACGCACGCGGGTAAAGCCGTTGACCACGACGATGCGGTCGGGATCCTCGATCTCGAGCACGTAGTCGAGCGAGGCGGCGGGCACGTCGGCCCGACCTGACTGTATTGCACGCGCGGCCTTGTCCCAGTTGACCCGCTTGATCGGATAGCAGCCGGCGACGACGTCAGCGCCGCATTCGATCAGCCGGAACACCTGCTCCGGCTTGAAGCCGATGTCGGCATCGATGAACAGGAAATGCGTTGCCTTGGGGTCGTCCAGGAACATCGCGACCAGGTTGGCCCGCGCCCTCGTGATCAGCGCATCGCCGTCGCGCAAATGTACCTTGAGCTCGAGATTGGACATGCCGTGCACGGCGCGCTGCAGCGCGAAGATCGAGCTCGCATAGATGCTCGACACCTGCCCGCCGAAGCAAGGCGTGGCCACCACCAGCTGCATCTTGTCCGACATCGATCGCTCCGCCCCCTGCAATCCTCACCAAGAGGTAAACAGGCATGGTTAACGACGTCTTAACGTGTCCCCTTACAGGAACTTGACGAGCGAGAGCTGCGCGAGGTTCGAGGTCACCTGGTAGGACGCCTGCAGCGCGTTCTGAAGCGCCAGGATCTCGCTCGCCACCTGGTCGGGCGAAGCCGATTCCGCCTGGTCGATGATGGTCTGCAGCTGCGCCTTGGCCTGGGTCTGGCGCGTGGTCGCGTCCTTCATCGTGTTCTGGGCCATCGCGATGTCGGTCTGGATGTCCTCGATGCGCTGCTGGCCGGGCTGCTGGGTCAGCGCCTGCGTCACCCGCAGGCTCAACGCCGAGACCTGCCCGCCGGAATACTGCCCACCAGGCGTCGTCGAAAACGTCCCGAACACCGCGATCGCCTGCAATTGCCGGCGGATCGCATCCTCGTTCGCCTGGGCGCCATACTGCACCGTGACGGCATCGTCGACCCGCGCCATCGCTGTCGAGCGCGGCGAGCCGGGCCCGTCATTGCCGAGGTACCATTTCACGGTGTTCGCCGAGCCGTTCACCAGCGTGGTCGCCGAGCTCGCAGGCGAGGAGCCGACGCGCAATGGCGGCTGCGTGGCGGTGACGGGCGTCGAGCTGAAACCGAGCGCACTCAGCGCGCCGGTGTTCGACGTCGTGATGTTGAGACTCGCCGCATCGTCGGTGTTGATCGTGATCGAGCCGCCATGGACCGTCGAGGGCTTCGACGTCCCGGTGATCTGGTCGATCCTGCCGAGCAGGGTCTGGATGCTGTCGGTGACGTTGAGCTGGTTGCCGGTCGCGCCCGAGGCCACGAAGGTCAGCGTGGTGCCGTTGACGTTGATGGTGTCGCCGGCGACGAAGCCCGGCGAGATCGAGTCCGAGGGGCTCGTACCGGACAGCGCCGTTGCACCGCTGATCGGTGCCGATGGGACCGCCTGGTTGGTCTTAGGCGTGCCGATCGCGGAGCTGGCGGTGTTGAAGAAATTGTCGCCGGCGGTCATGGCCGACGCAGCCACAAGCGAGGTGTTGGCGAGCTTCTGGATCGCGGTGTTCAGCGCGGTGTTGAGGTTCGCCGCGGTGTTGTTCGGATTGACGGGGGTGCTCGCATCGATCGCGACGCTGCCGACCGGCGTTGGCGTCGCCGAGGACGCGGTCAGATCGATCTGCTCGGTGGTGCCGTCCGGCAGCGTGAACTGGACACTCAGCTTGTCGCCGTTGTTCGGATTGACGCCGTTGAGATCGACCGAGAACGATACCGGCGAGCCGCTCGGGCCTGTCACGGTCGCGCCCGTCAGCGTCGAGGACACCGCCTTGATCTTGAGCCCGAACGGCGAGCCCGCGACGTCCTCGGACACCTGCACCGAGCTCGGCGTCGGTTGCGTCTGCACCAGCCGGCCCATGCCGTTCGCCCCTAAGTCGGCGGCCTGGCGCTCCGCCATCACGGTCTTGAAGCCGGCCTGCGTCGTGGTGCCGTTGATGATGTCGCCGGCATCGGCGACCGGCTGCGTGCTGACCGCCGTTCCCGAGAACAAATAGCGGTTGCCGGACTGCGTGTTCAGCACGCCGACCATCGAGCCGAACTGTGCCGCGGCCGTGTTCTGCGCGACCGTCTGGCCGTTGACGTTGAGGTCCTGCGCCGTGCTCGCCGAGCCGGTCTGCGTGTTGGTGCGGATCGTCGTCAAGGACTGCAGCGCTGTATTGGCGAGGTTTATGCTGACGTTGACGTTGGTAATCGTATCGGTATAGGCGGCGATGTTGGAGAGCTGCGTGCGCCCGGCGATCGCAAAGCCCTCGTTGGTGCCCATGCCGGAATAGTTCTGCGACAGCTTGCCCGTCGAAAGCTGCGTCGACAGGTCGGTGAGCTGCTGATTGATGTTGCGGATCTGCGCGCCGAGAACCGACGAGGAGTAGTTGATGCTGCTGATCGACATCTTTCAGAGCCCTGTTACTTGTTACATTTGAGCCTGGAGCAACGTGTTCATCATGCTCTGCACCACCGACATGACGTGGGCGTTGGCGGCATAGGCATTCTGAAGCTGGATCAGGTTCGACATCTCCGAGTCCAGATTGACTTTGGAGGTCGAGTCGAACTTGGCCTGGAGCGTCGAGACCACGACGCTCTGGCCCTGCTGGAGCTGCGTCGCCTGGGTCGCGGCATTGGCCTGGACGCTCAGGAACTGCTGGAGGAAGTTCGAGACGCTGCCGGTGAAAGGCTGGCTCGCCGAGCCGAGGCCGCTCTGCGGCGAATAAGAGAACACCGCACTGGTGAGCTGCGAATAGAGATAGTCCGAACGCGTGGTGTCGCCCGCGGGCGTCACCGGCGAGGTGTTATAGACCGACAGCCGGGTCGGATCGGAAACCAGCTGGGTGTTCACGGCGATGCGCCCGGCAAGGCCTGTCATCTGCGAACCCGATGCCGTGATCGCGCCGGTGTAGAGCGCCTGGCCGCCATCGGTGAACAGCGGCAGCTGCGGATTGCCCGAGGTCAGCGACGAGATCGTCTTGGTGGTCGAGGCCGAATTGACCTTGGCAAGGCCGGTGTTGTCGTCGGTCACCCGCAGCGTCGTGGCGGTCGCCGGCGATGGCGCGGCGGAGAACGACAGATGCGCGCCTGACAAGGCGGTGTTGAGCGCAGCGGCGATCGCTCCCATGCCGCCGGAGAAGTTGACGCCGATCCGCATCGGGTTGGCGTTCGTCGCGTTCTGGAGCGGCAGCGCGGCCGGGTCGGTCACGTTGACGAGCGTGATCCGGCGCTGGGTGTTGGTCGCGGTGTCGGTGTAGGTGATGTTGACCGTATTGCCCGGCTGCGCGCCGGCAAGATCGAGATCGAATCCAGCCGGCGGACCCGAGACCGTGCTGCCGGCCGCGGTCTTGTCGGACAGCGCGCTCGCCATCGTCGCGGCGAGCTGGTCGACCTGGTTCTGCGCCTGCACCAGCGTCTGGTCGCGCAGCTTCAGGTCGGCGGCGATCTGGCCGGAGGACACCACGTTGTTGGCGACGACGTCGACCTGCGAGCCGTTCGGCAGCTTGATGTTGAACGCGCCGACGCCGGACTTGGCCGGATCGATGTTGTAGAGCGAGGTCGCCGACAATGCGCCCGCGGAGGCGAAGGAGAATTCCGAGGCGAGCCCGGCGCCGACCAGCTGAATGCCGGTCGTGGTGTAGATGTTGGCCTGGTTCGAGTTATCGGTGGTGACGCGGACGTCGACATATTTCGACAAGGCGTTGATGGCCTGGTCACGTTGATCCATCAGCGTCGCGGCCGAGGGGTCGTTGGCCGACAGGCCCTGGAGCTTGGTGTTGATGTCGGCGATCTGCTTCATCGCCGCGTTGGCAGCCTGCGCCGAAGTGGAAAGATCCTGCTCGACATTGGAGCGCAGCGACTGGATGCCCTTGGTCGTGACGTTGAGCTGCTGCGCCAGCGCCTGCGCCGCGCCGAGCGCGACGGTCTGCGCTGACGAAGCGCCCGAGCTGGTCGACAACGCCTGGAGCGCCGTGGTGAATTTGTTCAGCGCGCTTTCGAGCGTGCCGTCGTTGCCGGGTGTGCCGTAGACATTCTGAAGCTGCTTCAGGATGTTGGCCATCTGGTCGGCGTAACCGCTGCCGCCGGTTTCGGTCCGCAGCTGGTTCAGCACATAGCTGTCGAGCTCGCGGCTGACGCCGGTCGTCATCGCCGTCGAGCCGAAATCGCCGGTGGTGACCTCGATCTGGTTCGGGGTCTGGACGACATAACCCGGCGTCTGCGAGTTCGCGACGTTCGAGGAGACGATCGAGAGCGCGGCCTGGTTGGCACGCAGGCCGCTCATCGCACTGGCAAGGGCTGAACTCAAACCCATATCACTGACCCGCCTTTGGTTACGTCACGCGCCGATCAGCGCAACACGTTCAAGAGGTCCTGCACCATCGAATTCGCGGTCGTGATCACCTTGGTGTTGGCCGAATAGGCCTGCTGGGTCACGATCAGCTTGGTGAACTCGTCGGCGATATCGGTGTTGGAGCCTTCCAGCGACGAGCCGCTGATGGTGCCCGAGGCGCCGTCGATGGCAGGTCCCGACTGTTCGGTCGCAGCGTAAGCGCCGCCGTCGAGGGCCTTCAGGTAGTTGGTGCCGTTGAAGTGCGATAGCTGCACCTGCGCGAGATCGAGGTTCTGGCCGTTGGAGAAGGTGCCGACCACAAGGCCGTTGTTGTTGACGGCGACCGAGCGGAGCTGACCGGCGGCGTAGCCGTTCTGGGTGATGGTATTGATGGTCACCGCGCCGCTGGTGCTGGCGTATTGCGTCAGCCCGCCCGAGGAGATGTTGAAGGCGACCGAGCCGAGCGACTGGCCGCTGACGGTGACATTGTTGATGGTGATGCCCGAGCCGCTCGGCGAGGTCAGCGAGCCGTCGGCCGCGAAGGTGAAGGTCTGACCGGTGTTGACCCAGCCGACGGTCGTGCCGGTCGCGTTCGGGTCGGTCTGGTAGAACAGGTTCCAGCTATCGGAATGACCCGCGCCCAGCGAGGCGCTGTCGGTCTTGGCCCAGCGCAATTGCAGGTTCACCGGCGTGCCCGCGGCATTGTAGGCCGTCACCGCGCCGCCGCTGATCGATTCCTTGGTGAAGGTGGCGATGTCGTTGCCGATCACGCCGCCGGTGCCGGCCGTGCCGCCACCGTCGCGATTCTTGGTGATCGTCGAGGTGAAGCCGAGCGCCGAGAAGGCAGCGCTGTTGGAGCTGGACACCGTCAGGTTCGAGACGGTGCCGGTGTTGAGCGTGATCACGCCGCCGCTGCTGACCGACGACCCCGAGGCGCCGGAGAGCGCGTCGATCTTACCGAGCAGGGTCGTGATGTTGTCGGTGACGTTGATCTGGTTCGGGCCCGAAGCGCCCGAGCTCATGAAGGTCAGCGTCTGACCATTGACGGTGATGGTATCGCCGGCGGAGAAGCCGGATGTGAGCACCTGGGCGCCGCCGGCTGTCGCAGTGCCACTCAGCACCGTCGCGCCCGAAATCGCGGGCGAGGACAGCACATTGCCGCCGCGCGTCACGCTGCTGATGCCGAGAGCGGTGGCCGCCGTGCCGCTGCCGATCGCCACGTCGGTGCCGGTGCCGGTCGAGATCTGGATATTGCCACTAACCGAGAGCGAAGCGGTGACGCCGGCGCCGCCGGCAGTCTGGATCGCGTTCAGGATGTTGGCCACCGTGGCCGTGGTGCCTGCGCCGAGACCGATCGTAGTGTTGTTGCCGACGGTCGTCACCGTGGTGCCGCCGTTGAACGTGATGGTGTTGCCGTTGATGGTGAGCGTCTGACCGCTCAATGCGGTCAGAATGCTGGAGGCAAGATGGGTGCCGGCGGTATTGTCAAGCGAGGTGGTTGTCGAGGCCACCGCCGACGAATTGTTCTGGAGTGCAACCGTGCCCGTGCCCGTCGTCGAAGAGTAAGCCGAGCGGACGTTGCCGGTTGCAGCCGCGCCTGACACCGTTGCGTTGGCATAGGGCGCCGGCGGCGTGCCGACCGGCAGCGGGTTGGCCGCGAAATCGGAAGG
The DNA here is from genome assembly GCF_900324035.1 of Bradyrhizobium vignae. Lineage (NCBI taxonomy): Bacteria > Pseudomonadati > Pseudomonadota > Alphaproteobacteria > Hyphomicrobiales > Nitrobacteraceae > Bradyrhizobium > Bradyrhizobium vignae. The sequence continues at coordinate 3,047,747 of NZ_LS398110.1, read as the reverse complement.
GTTCAGTCCGCCGGCCGCCAGCAGCGTGCCGCTCGACGCGGTCGTTTTCGCCACGGTGTTCGGCTGGGTCGGCAGGTTCGCCGCGTACTGGATCGAGGTGGTCGCCTGCGCCGGAATGAAGTTGTTCTGGAATTGCAGGACGTTCGCCACGCTGCCGGTCGGATTGCCGGTCTTCGGGTCCACCGTGACGCCCATCAAGTAATAGCCGGCGCCGTTGACCAGGTTGCCGTTGGCATTGAGCTGGAAGTCGCCGCGCCGGGTGTAGTAGGTGACGCCGTTGAACACCGGCTGGTTGTCGACGATGCTGGTCGCTTTCTGGATCGAGAAGAAGCCGTCGCCGGTGATCGCCATGTTGGTGGCGACGGTGGACGAGGAGATCGTGCCTTGCGTGGTGATGGTCGCCTTGGCGTTGGCCGTCACGCCGCCCGCGACCTGCTTGCTCGGCACCGCGGCGTCCGGAATGAGATCGACGAAGCTGGTGCCGATGCCCTTGTAACCGGTGGTGGATGAGTTCGCGATGTTGCCGGAAATGTTCTGCAGCGCGTAGGACTGCGCCTGCAGGCCACCCACCGAGGTGTTCATTGCATCGAAGATACCCATAACTTTGTCTCCAAATCCGGTCTCGGCGGCCGGTCGACCATGGCCGCAGTCGGAAGAGACAGTCGCAAGGGCTATGCCAATGCGGGTATTTTCAGGAAATCAATGACTTAATGAAAAAGCCCCGGCCTGACGACCGGGGCACATTTGCCGGGACCGGCAACAATTGCCGGGAGAAATTGTCGTTCCGGAGCGATGCGAAGCATCGAATCCGGAATGACTCCGGCGAACCTACGTCGCCGACGCCGCAGCCGGGTGGAAGACCAGCCCGAAACCGTCGATGCAGTAGCGCAAGCCCGTCGGCTTCGGACCGTCGTCGAAGACATGGCCGAGATGGCCGCCGCAGCGCCGGCAACGCACCTCGGTGCGCACCATGCCGTAGGTGCGGTCCTCGGTCTTGCCGACATTGCCCTCGATCGGCGCATAGAAGCTCGGCCAGGCCGTGCCGCTCTCGAACTTGGTCTCGGACGAAAACAGCGGCAGGTCGCAGCCGGCGCAGGCGAAGATGCCCTTGCGGTGCTCCTTCAAGAGCGGGCTGGAGCCGGGCCGCTCGGTGCCGTGATTGCGCAGGATCTCATATTGCTGCGGCGTGAGCTGGGCGCGCCATTCGGCTTCCGTCTTCACGATCTCGAACTTTTCCGCGGCCTTCTCGCCAGCCTCGGCGGGGGATGCCCTCAGCCAGCGGAAGGCCGAAAGACCAAACAGGCCGGCGACAGTCGTTAGCAGGATGCGGCGGTCAAACATCTCATTCTCCGTGCGGGAGGAGTCCACGCCCTGAGATACGGGCTTCCGACGACCGACGTTACACGTCCGGGTGGGATTTTTCTCAGGCTTGTTGCGAGACGCCGACTTCGTGCGAGACCGGTTCCGTGCCCTGCTCTGCGTCTTGAGCCGCAGGTTTCGGCGGTGGGACCGGCTGCGGCCGAACGCCGGGCGGGGGACGGCGCGGTCCGGTGCCGGCGGCCCGGTTGGCTTCAGCGAGGCGCGCCTCGCGTTCCCTGTCCTTGATACTGGCACGCTCGCGATAGCGGGCGAGCAAGCCCGCGGCGGCGGACCCCGCCCTGCCCCAGATCCCGACCAGCTGGCCGGCGACGCGCCCTGTGGTGCCGCCGGCCCAGACCAGTTCGAACGGTGAGAACAGCTTCCAGCGGTCATCGCCCCATAAAATGCTGCGCGCGATCATCTGCCCGGCCATGGCGGAGGTGTTCATGCCCTGGCGGCCGAACCCGCTCGCCACCCACAGGCCTTTGCGCAGCTGACCGATCTGCGGCATGCCGTGCACGGTCTGGCCGGTGGCGCCGCCGAACATCTCGGTGATCTCGACATTGCCGAGCTCGGGAAAAATCGTGCGGATCCGCCGCCTGACAGCGCCGGCGAAGCGCTGCGGACGCGCCGCCCAGGTGGTCTCCGGGCTTTCCCACATCAGCCGGTCGCCATCGACGATCCGGAAGTGGTCGACGCCGTCCGAGTCCATCACGGATCCCTTGAACGCGATCATCTCATGCAGGCGCTCGCCGAGCGGCGCAGTGATGCCGGCATAGCGCCAGACCGGCAGCAGCGTTTCCGACAGGCGCTTCAAGGGCGCGCCGAGATGGATGTTGCCGGCGAGCACGATGTGGGTCGCGCGCAGCCGCGCCGAGGGCGTGACGATGCGCTTGCGGATGCCGGAATGATCGATGCTGACCACCGGCGTCTCCTCGAAGATGAGGGCGCCGGCCCGCCGCGCCAGCGCCGCAAGGCCGTGCACATATTTCCGGCCGTCGACCTGGAACGCTCTGGGGTAGTACACGCCGTGGAAGTAGCGATCGGTCTTCAGCGTCTCGCGGACCCGATCGACCTGCCAGCCCTCGACCTCGGTATCGAAATCCTCGTGCAGCATCTGCAACCGGCTGATCAGGCGGTCGCCCGCATCGACGTTGGAGACCTCCAGCACGCCGTCGCTGGGGGCGATCCCCGGCATGTTCTCCTCGGTGGCATTGGCGCGGACGAATTCGGCCCCCTCCTTCGACAGCGCCCACAATTCGCGGGCGTCTTCGAAACCGATGCGCTCGATCAGGTCCGCGAGCGGCAGGGCAAAGCCCGGCATCACGGTGCCGAGCTGGTTGCCGGAGGCGTTCCAGCCGACATGCCGGCCCTCGAGCACTGCGACACTGGCTCCGAGCCGGGCGGCTTCCAGCGCGATGGAAAGCCCGGCAAGCCCCGCCCCGATCACACAAATGTCGGCATCGAGATCGAACGACAGCCGCACGCGGTCGCGAAAGCCGGCTTCTTCCTGGGACACGCTTGTGAAAGTCTCGCTCATGCAGTTTTCTTAGAGCATGATCCGGAAAAGTGTGCAGCGGTTTTCTATGGCGGCAAACCCGGAAATCGGGTTTGCGGCGAGATCAAGCTCAAAACGAAAAATTAAAGCGCGATGAGGGTTTGCCCTGATCTCATCGCGCTTTAAAGGACTGTGCGGGCGCTTGTCACCTTGTCCGCAACAGGCGCCTGTAGATTATCCTGGACGTGTAACGATTCGAGAATGCCATGCGCCGTTTGATGCTGCTGCGTCACGCCAAGACCGAGACCGACGCACCGAGCGGCCGAGACCAGGACCGCCGGCTCGACGACCGCGGCCACAGGGATGCCGCGCAGATGGGCGACTGGATCGCCTGCCATCCACCCTTCCCCGATACCGTGCTGGTCTCGCACGCCGTGCGGGCCAGGCAGACCTGGGACATCGCCTGGGAGGCGATGAAGGACCGCGTCCCGGCGCCGCAGGTCGAAATCTTGCCGGAACTTTATGGCGCCGATCCCGCGCAGATCCTGGACTCCATTCGCATTGCAACCGCCCCGGCCGATCCGAAGCGATTGCTGCTGATCGGGCACAATCCCGGCATGCACGAGATCGCCCTGATGCTGATCGGAGGCGGCGATCCTGATGGCGCCGAGGCGCTCGCCAACAACCTACCCACCGCGGGGCTTGCGATCTTCGACTTTGACGTCAAGGATTGGGAGGACGTGGCCTACCGCCGCGGCAAGCTGGTGCTGTTCGTCAGCCCCAAGCTGCTCCGATCGGCCTGAGACGCGCGGGCGCCGTCTCGACCGGTTGGTCAGCTTGGTTCATAGGGAGGCGCAGATGTTCAAGTCCATCCTCGTGCCCATCGACCTCGCCGATACCGATCTCGCCAAGCCGGCGATCGCGACCGCAGCGACATTGTCGCAGACCTGGAGCAGCACGGTGCGCCTGCTCAACGTATTGCCGATGACGCCGGTGATGCTGGCCGAATACGTGCCGGCCGATTTCGACGAGCAGCAGCGCCAGACCTCGGAAGAAGCCCTCGCCATCGTCGCACGCGAATCCGGCATCGAGCCTTCCCGCATCTCCAGCGTAGTGCGCCAGGGCGGCATCTATCACGAAATCCTGGAGGAAGCCGCACACATGAAGGCCGACCTGATCGTCATGACCTCGCACCGGCCGGCGATGCGCACCTACTTCCTCGGCTCGAATGCCGGACACGTCGTGCGTTACGCCAAATGCTCGGTGCTGGTGGTGCGGCACTGAGCGTCGGCGGGCGCCAGGGCGCGCCGTCATAACTCAGGCGCTTGGTTCGAGTGCTCCAGATGTCCGCTCATTCCCCAGATCCGGAAGTGGCCTGCCGAGACTGCAGCGTGCTTACGCAACGGAAATAGACTCCGCACGCTGGCTCGCCCCGGATTTGGCACTCGTGTGCGTCTGATCCAAGCCAGGCCCCAGATCGTTGCACAGCCCGGATGGAGCGGAGAGTGCAATCCGATGCTTTCGCGAGCGGTGGGTCAACGCGCGCAGTAGCAATCAGCCCCTCATCTCGGAGCAATGTCGTGAAGCAGTTCTGGCGGAAATGGACCTACGAGGCCCCGCTCGCAATCGGCGATGCGCTGTGGGGACAGCTCGTGCCGCGAATTCCGGATGTCGCTTCGCTTCAATCTGCTACGAGGCCTTGTGTTGCCTGACGGGCAAAACGCGCGAGCGGTGGGTCAACGCGTCATTCCACAACCAACCATCCGTTGCTTTCGCCGCAGAAAGCGAGCGCTTGGGCGGCACCTGCGCGAGCCTCCTCGAATACGTCCGTATCAATCGATGCTCGCGCTACCTTAACGCCTATGCGGCCTTCCCTGCGCCCTTGTGTCCCGGAAATCTGTCAGAATGTGCAAACGGGCGGTTGGATCAGAACCGCCCGTTGCTGGAACTGAGCCCGTTGCGCCCAAAGGCGACCAGAGCCTGTGCGAGAGCGAGGGACAGCTCCGGTGTCTTCCTCAACCCGAACAGTTGCAGGGGCTTCTAGCCCGAACCGAGCAAGGAAGGGAGTGGATGATGGCACAAAATGATGTTGTTGTCATGGGTATCGACGTTGCCAAGGACAAGGTGGATGTGTGCATTCGTTCGTTGGGAGCGAGGCAAGTCTTCCCAAGCGCCACCCAGGGCCACCGCAAGCTGGTCGCTTGGCTTCGCAAGCACCAAGTGGGCAAGGCGGTGATGGAAGCGAGTGGCGGCTATGAGCGCGTCTGGGCCAAGGTGCTGCGCGAGGCCGGCATTGAGGTTCGGATCGTCGATCCCAAGCGGGTCCGCAGTTTTGCGCTGTCGGCCGGACGGCTGGCCAAGAACGATACGATCGATGCGGAGATGATCGCCTGGTTCGCCGAGACGTTCAACGATGCACCGAGCCAGACCTACGATGCGGCACGTGAGGAGTTGCAGGCGTTGGTGAAGGCGCGCCTGGATCTGATCGATTCCAGGATACGCCTGGTTGGCCAAACCGAACATGCTGCGCCGGGATTGGCTCAGAAAACGCATGCCCGCATCTTGAAGAGCCTGGCCAGCGAGATTGCCAAGCTCGAGGCTGCCATCCGCGCCCAAATCAAGTCCACGCCGGATTTTGCCGAGCGCGTCGAGATCATCGAGAGCGTGCCGGGTTTTGCCGAGACGAGCGCCGCAAACCTCGTCGCAGGCATGCCGGAGCTTGGCGAGGTGAGCAACCAGATCGCCGCGGCCTTGATCGGCGTTGCTCCCTATGACGATGACAGCGGAAAGCGACGCGGCGAGCGCCACATCAAAGGAGGCCGCCGCTGGGTCCGCAATGCCATCTACATGCCCTGTGTCGGCGCAGCCACGCTGAATAACCCCGTTCTGAAGGCCTCTATCGGCGCCTGATTGCCAAGGGAAAAGAACCGAAGGTTGCCATCATCGCCTGCATGCGCAAGCTGATCGTCATCCTCAACACGATGATCGCACGACGGCAGAAGTGGGATCCCAGCCGCTACGCGCTGAACTGAACGAGCGCATCTCGTCGCGCTCGGTACTCCACCGAGCGCATGCAAAGCCAACAGACCGGTGAGCGGACGGGGGCAAGGCCGTCAGCCGCCGCAGGCGGGGGCGCGCCAGCGCCAGCCTTGAGGCCGGCCGATCGCCGAAGGCATCAAGGCAAAGCTCGGGCGAGATGAGCCGCGAGGATGCATATGCATGTCTGCGGCGACACGCTCGCTGCCATCGCCCGGTTTAACCGGGCGATCCGGTACTCCGAGACAGCAGTGATTGAGCCGACTCACAAATACCGCGACAGCTCGGTCTTGAACTGCCCGTAAACAGCATCCTCGATCTGGCTGCGCGTGATGCCGATGTCGCGCAGGGCGCGGTCGTCGAGCTCGTTCAGCGTCTTGACGGCAGAGCGGCGCTCGAGACGGTTGAACAACGCAGAGACGCTATGGGTGAGCGCAGTGAAAAATCCGCTCATTGAGGATGGGCGTAAACTCCGCCCGGCAGTTTGCGAGATCGTGGTCATTTTTCTTCTCCGGCCTGTTGTCCCGCGCGGCGAAGCAGGTGCCGTTGGCGCGGACGCTGTCAGCGCCTGCACCTCATTTGCCGTCGGATTGCTCTCGCTCCCCTCGGCTCAATCGCGGAACTTGATGGAACTTAAATGCTCCAGTACACTCCTCGGAGCAAGTAAAACATTGCTCTCGGTGCAATAATGTCCAAGTTCGAGTACGTGAAGCTTGCCGATGCCATTGCGGCCGATATCACTAACGGCACGTTAAGACCCGGCGATCGGCTGCCGCCCCAGCGCAATTTTGCCTATGACCGCGGGATCGCGGTCTCGACCGCGAGCCGGGTTTACACCGAATTGCTCCGCCGCGGGCTAGTGGTCGGCGAGGTCGGGCGCGGCACGTTCATCTCCGGCGACGTCAGGCGTGAGGTCGAAACCACGAGCGAGCCGGCCGATGCGCGCATCAATCTCGAGGTCAATTATCCGCTGTTGCCGCAGCAATGGGCGATGATCGCCAAGAGCCTCGCGGGGCTCGAGCGCATCGACGCGCTCGAATCCGCGCTGCGCGTTTCGACCAGCACCGGCACCAAGAGCGCGCGCGTCGCTGCCGCCGCCTATCTCGCGCGCAAGGATTTTGCGCCTCAGGCCGAGCAGATCTTCTTCACCGCCAACGGCAAGCAATCGCTCGCGGCCGCGCTTGCGGCGCTCGTTCCGACCGGTGGCCGCTGCGGTGTCGAAGCGCTGACCTATCCTTACGTCAAGAGCATCGCCGCGCGGCTCGGTGTGACGCTCGTCCCGATTCCGATGGACGAATTCGGCGCGCGTCCCGATGCCATCCAGAAGGCGCATCGCGAGGCGCACCTGTCGGCGCTGTATCTCCAGCCCATCATCCAGAATCCGCTCGGCGTCACCATGAACGCGACGCGGCGCGCCGACATCATGCGCGTCGCCGAGAAGCTCGATCTCACCATCATCGAGGACGCCGTCTACGGCTTCCTCGCCGACGACACACCGCTGGCCGCACTCGGGCCCGACCGCTGCATCGTGATCGACAGCCTGTCCAAGAAGGTCGCGCCGGGCCTTGCGCTCGGCATTCTCGTCGCACCGCCTCACTTGCGCGAAGGTGTGATGAGCGCGGTCCGCACCGGTGGCTGGATCGCCTCCGGCCATGCGCTGGCGGCCGGGCAACGGCTGATGGCCGACGGCACCGTCGCCGAGCTGACGCGTCTGAAACGCATCGATGCGGCGCGGCGCCAGCAGACCGCGGCGAGGCTGCTCGCCGGCTACCAGCTCGCCGCCGATCCGCGGTCCTATCATCTCTGGCTGACGCTGCCGCCGCACTGGCGCTCGCAGACCTTCGTCGCCGCAGCCGCAAGGCGCGGCATCGCGCTGACGCCGTCCTCGACCTTCGCGATCGCGCATGGACATGCACCGAACGCCGTACGGCTTGCGCTTGCTCCGCCCTCACCCGAGCAGCTCGATTCCGGCCTGCGCACCATCGTCTCGCTGCTCGGCACCAAGGAAGAGGATTTTGATTCGACGGAGTAGCGATCGGTCTACGGCAGCAAGGACCGGGGCAATTGATCGAAACTGTAGCTCCGCGGCTGGTTGCGCCGGACGAAGCCACCGATCTGCCAGGCGAACAGCGCGGCAAAGCCGACAATGAACAGCGCGCCCGCGAACTCGCCGATCATCAGGGCGCTGATCAGCAGCCCCGTCATGGCCAGCGTCAGCACCGACAGGAACGCCAGCACCGCCGCATAGGTCGTGCGACCGAGGCCTGCGGTCAATTCCGCGCGGCTGCCCGCTTTCGCCATCCGCGCATGGAGCTCGATGAGAAAATCGCGAAAGCCATTGTCCTGCGGCGCCATCAGGGCCGCGGTCTGCCAGCTCGTCGACAGGATCGCGACGCGGCCGCCGCCGTCGCGGCTGATATCGGCGCGAAAGCGGTGCTGCTGCATCGAGACCGGCCGGAACGACAGCCGGATCGCCGAGATCTCGTCGTAGCGCCACAGGCCGGAGCGTCCGGCGACGTGCCAGGACAGCCCCTGCTCCGTCAGCTCGAATCGATGCGCCGAGCCGATCAGCGAGGCCTTGTAGGCGTAGCTCGTGGCCGAACCAGCTTCAGCTCGCTGCATATCGATCATGATCCCATTCGCGATCGGCTTGCGCGATCGCCCTTGCCCATCCTACAAGCGAGGCATGGCTGAGACGACCTATTTTCCGCGCCACCTGATTCTCGGCGCCGCAATGATCTCCGGCGTGCTGCTGGCGCTCGCGGTGCACATGCTGGGCGCGCGCTACGGTCTCGACCTCGGCGGGCTCTGGCGCTCCGACACGCATGAGTTCATCCCCGCGGGCGCGGCGATCGCCTGGTGGCTGATCGCCACGGTCGGCTTCTCCGGCGGCTATTTCACGGCGAGCCTGATGCAGAGCGCCGTTTCCGGACAGATCCCGCAACGGATGCGGCAATTCCTGATCGCGGTCGGCGTGCTCTTGCTTGCGGGAGCGGGCCAGGCGGCCTCGGCGCCGAGCCCGATCCCGACCGTCTCGGGCGTGCTCGCCGGGCTCGCCGCCCTGTGCCTCGGTGCCGTGATGGCGTTCTGCGGCGCGCATTTCGCGCTGCGCCGCGGCTAACACGATTGCCGCCTAGCTTCACCTCTCCCGTAGGGAGAGGTCGGATCGCATCATAAGATGCGATCCGGGTGAGAGGTTACAGTGGCACTGAACGCTGCGGCCCCTCACCCGGATTGCTCAGGCGCGCAATTGCGCGCCATAGCAATCCGACCTCTCCCCGCTGGGTAGAGGTGAAGCTAGGGCGGCGGACCGCGCTCAAGCCGATGCGCGCAGCCGCGGGCGGTCCAGCATCATCGCCACATCGGACGCCGGCCGCGGCTTGCTGAACAGATAACCCTGCGCCTGGGTGCAGCCTTCGCGCCGGAGCAGCTCGAGCTGCACGTCGTTCTCGACGCCTTCCGCCGTGGTGATGATGCCGAGGCTGCGGCCGAGGCCGGTCACCGCACGGATGATCGCCATGGAATCCTCGCGCGTCGCCAGCTCCGACACGAAGGAGCGGTCGATCTTGATCTTGTCGAACGGGAAGCTGCGCAGATAGCTCAGCGAGGAATAGCCGGTGCCGAAATCGTCGAGCGAGATCCGCACGCCCATGGCGCGCAGCTCGTGCAGGGTCGTCAGCGTTGCCTCGCCGTTCTGGAGCAGCACCGATTCGGTGATCTCGAGCTCGAGACGGCGCGCATCAAGCCCCGAAGCGGTCAGCGCTTCGGTCACGGACGTGATCAGGTGCGGGCTCTTGAACTGCACCGGCGACAAATTGACGGCGACATCGACATCGTCGGGCCAGGTGGCTGCGTCGGTGCAGGCGGAGCGCAACACGAACTCGCCGAGCTGAACGATGAGCCCGGTCTCCTCGGCGAGCGGAATGAAGCTGATGGGTGCGATCAGCCCGCGCTGCGGATGGTGCCAGCGCAACAGCGCCTCGAAAGCAACGACGCGACCGCTGGCGACGTCGCGGATCGGCTGATAATAGACCTGAAACTCGTCGCGTTGCAGCGCCGCGCGCAGATCCATTTCCAACAGGCGCCGGGCTTGCGCGCGCGCATCCATGCCGGTCTCGAAGAAGCGATAGGTGCCGCGGCCGTCCGCCTTGGCGCGATAGAGCGCAAGGTCTGCGTTCTTCAACAGCTCATCCGGATTGCTGCCGTCCTGCGGCGACAGCGAGATGCCGATCGAGACGCCGATCACGATCTGATGGTCGTCTATCTCGTAGGGTGCCGAGATGACCTCGACGAGGCGCCCGGCGAGGGACCTCGCAGCGGTCTCCTCGGAACGTCCGATCTGGACCACCGCGAACTCGTCGCCACCGAGCCGCGCCACGGTGTCGTTCTCGCCGACGGTGGCCTTGAGCCTGCGGCCGACCTCCTTGAGCAGCGCATCGCCGATGGGATGGCCGAGCGAGTCGTTGATGTCCTTGAAGTGATCGAGATCGAGACAAAGCACGGCGAGCTGGTCGCCCGACTTGGTGCGACGCAGGCCCTGCTCGAGCTCCTCGTGGAACAGCACCCGGTTCGGCAGGCTGGTCAGCGCATCGTGGCGGGCCATGTGTGAGATCTTGGCCTGCGCCTCCAGCCATTCGGTGATGTCCTCGAAGGTGGCCACCCAGCCGCCGCCCTGCATCGGCTGGTTGACGACCCGGATCGAACGGCCCGACCGATTGACGATTTCGGTCGTGGTGCGGCCCTCGCGCGCGTCGGCGACGAGACGTGCGAAGAATTCATCGGCATTGCCCTGCCACTCGCCCTTGGCCTGCTCTTCCCGCAGCACGTCGACCAGCAGGCGACCGGTCAATGCAATGTCGGTGCGGCGGAGCATCGCGGCATAGCGCTCGTTGAACAGGATGATCTTGCCGTCCGCATCGAACATGCACAGTCCCTGCGACATGTTCTCCAGCGCGCTGTCCAACACGATCTGCTGGCGGCCCAGCTCGCCCTTGGCGCGGCGGTCGAGCAGCGCTGCTACCAGTGCGATCACGATGATCGCAGCCGCAGCACTCGCGGTGAAAACCGACAGCGATGTCGGCGGGATCGACAGTCCGCTGATCGCCAATGCCGGATCCGGCGTCAATTGCACTGCGCCCATAGCCGTGAAATGATGCGAGACGATGGCGATCGTCAGCAGCACAGTGGCGCCGAGCGCGCCGGACAAGCTTTCGCGTCGTCCAGCGACATGGAGTGCGAATGCACCGAAGACGAGCCCAAGCAGGATCGACGCGGCCACGGTGCCGGTTGCCCAGCTGACGCGCGCAGGGATCTCGAGGGCCATCATGCCGGTATAGTGCATCGCCGCCACGCCGCCTCCGACAATCGCCCCTCCGAGTGCAACGAGGCTGGGTCGCATGGTCGAAACCGCAACACTCAAGCCGACAAATGTGACGGCGATGGCGAAGATCAGCGATAGCAGCGTCACCGGCACGTTATAGGCGCCGACGGCACCCGGGCCGTACGCCAGCATGGCGATGAAATGCGTCGCCCAGATGCCGCAGCCGGCAACGACTGCGTCGAGCGTTAACCATACCAGGCGCCCCGATCCTCGCGTCGCGCGCGCCCGGTGAAACAGGCTGATTGCAGCCGAACTGGCGAGCAGGCAAACCGCGCCGCCAAGCGCGACCAGTCGCCAGTCGTGTTCATCCGTCAGACAGTAAAGCACCTGGTACATGAGCTTTCCCCAAACCTGCCATTACCAGAGCGGGCAAGTGGTGGATTTTGGGTAACGGAGGAGGACTGGCTTGCCGGATGGTGAACAGGCGCTTCCAGAATCAACCGTTCGTTGCGGTCCGAATGTCCTTCGCTGTCGTCTTTTCAACGGGGGATGGGCTCTGCCTGGATAGTCAATCTTCACGCGCGCAGGCCAGCCGCGCCGGCTGCACAGGGAACGGCGCATGATTGCTTCGAGTTGGGTGCCGTGAACCTACATCCAGGGGTCATGCATGGCGACGAAGCACACCTCCGTTCCATCACGCGCCGAGTCGGAGTTCAGCAGGACCGCGACCCTTGCAACCGTCGCCGCCCTGATCGCGGTGCTGTTTGCCGGCAGCACCGTGGTGACGCCCCTCTATGTGATATACGAGCGGCAGTTCGGCTTCGCGCAGGTCACCCTGACGCTGATCTACGCGGCCTATGTGATCGGCAATCTGGCAGCGCTGCTGGTGTTCGGGCGCATCTCCGACCAGATCGGCCGCCGCCGGACGGCCGCAATCGCAACGGCCATCGCCATCATCGGCGCGCTGGTGTTCCTGTTCGCGCACGGCATCGCGGCGCTCTATGTGGGGCGGGTGCTGAGCGGGTTGGCGATCGGGATCGGTGCGGGAACCGGCACGGCGTGGCTTTCGGAGTTGATCGACGAGACGGACAAATCCCGCGCCACCGTCGTCGCGACGTCCGCAAACTTCGCTGGCCTCGGTATCGGTGCGGTGATCGCGGGCCTGCTCGCCGACTACGCACCACATCCGTTGCGGACCCCTTTCATTGCCTATCTTGCGGCTCTCATGATGACGGTCATCCTGATCGCCTTTGCCGGCGAAACCGTTCCCCGGCCTCTCGATGCGCTCAGGCAGGTCTCGCTCCGTCCGCGCGCAGCCGTGCCCACCGCCATTCGCGCGGCGTTCGTCGCACCGGCGGTGACTGGCTTCGGCGCGATGGCTCTGGTGGCGTTCTTTGCCGCGCTGGTGCCGAGTGTGCTCGCCAACGAGCTGCACGAGACCAGCCACGCCATCGCGGGGGCCGTCTTCCTCGAGCTCGCTGCGACGGTTGCCATCGTCATCGCGCTGACGCGGCCGCTGCCGAGCCGGACGGCCATGCTGTGCTCGCTGGGCCTCATGCTCCCGAGCGTGTCATTGATCGTCGCCGCACAGTTCCAAGGCTCGCTCGCCCTGATGATCGCCGCGACCGCGCTATGCGGCGTCGCGGTGGGACTGGGTTATCGCGGCAGCCTGCAGGTGGTGAACCAGATCGCGCCGGAGGATCGTCGCGCGGAAGTGGTCTCGGCCTATTTCATCTGCGGCTTTCTCGGCAACGCCCTGCCGGTGATCGGCATCGGCGTGATCTCGACCCTGGCAAGCCCGCGTGTTGCGAGCCTGGTCTTCGCCGCGATGATCGCGGCCTTTGCCGTGATCGCGCTCGGCTTCGGCCTCAGATATTCGGATCGCTGAATCGAGAACGCCGCGCTGACGGCGCGGCGTTGCCGATATCGTTCCGCTACATTCGCCTCAGCTCGCCGCGCGCAGATTCACCTTGCTCTCCGCAAGCGCCGTCAGCTTCTTGTCGGTCGCCTTCTCTTCCTCGAGCGTCTTGGCCAGCACAGCCGCGCAGTCATTGCGGCCGAGCTGCTTGGCCCAGGCGATCAGGCTGCCGTAGCGGGCGATCTCGTAATGTTCGGCGGCCTGCGCCGCATTGATCAGGGCCGCATCCAGCACCGCCTGGTCCGCAACCTCACCCGCGGTCTCGTCGGCTTCCTCGATGATGCCGTCGATGGCCGGGCAGTCGACCGCCTTCACGGCGACGCCGTGCATCTTGAATACTTCCTCGAGCCGGGTGACGTGCTGATTGGTTTCCTCTAGGTGCGTCAAAAAGCCCTGTTTCAGCTGCGGATCGGTGGCCCTGCTTGCCATCTTCGGCAGCGCCTTGGTGAGCTGCTGCTCGGCATAATAGATGTCCTGGAGCTGATGCACGAACAGATCGTTCATGGTCTTGATGTCCTTTGTGAACAGTCCCATCGTTCCGGTCCTCTCGGTTTTGGGAACACGGAGGCGTCGGCTTGCATGAAAAGCCGCATATTCCGCCATGTTCGATTGCTGATCGAGCCTAACGAGCACGCGGTATCGACGTTCCAAAAAGGCCGATGACCACTTGCGCTGGAACAATGCGGACGGCGCCAAGATTTGAAATCATGCTGGCACACTAAGCGCGCGAGCGGAGCCGGTTTCACGACTCATATGCTTAAGGCGCACCCGATGTGAACCGCGTATGACAAAAGTGGCCGGTCCAACGCAGAACCTAATGTTGTCAAGGGCTGCACAAGCCGCTGTTTTTGCCTTAAATGAGCTGGATCATGCCTAGCGATCGATGCTTGCCTTTGGCCGTGATCGCGCCTGACCGGCCAATGCCTGGCCCGGTCGTCTTTGCCCCCGCCGGGAGGATGAATGCACGGACTGCTGCCCGCGCTGAAGCGCGGCTTCAAAAGATGGATCGGCTGGCGACGGCTCGGAATTGCCGCGAGCGTCTTCATCATCGCCTTCGCGATCACAACGCTGGTGCGGACCCTCAAGGGCATCGATACCGGGGTCATCCTGACCGCATTGACCGAGATTCCGCGCGGCAGTATCGGGCTGGCGGCGATCTGCGTCTTCTTTGCGTTCTGCACGCTGACCTTCTACGACTTTTTTGCGCTGCGAACGATCGGCAAGAAGCACGTGCCCTATCGCATCGCGGCGCTGTCCAGCTTCACGTCCTATTCGATCGGCCACAACATCGGCGCCACCGTCTTCACCGGCGGGGCAATCCGCTTCCGGATCTATTCGGACTACGGGCTGAACGCGATCGACGTCGCGAAGATCTGCTTCCTGTCGGGCCTGACCTTCTGGCTCGGTAACATCTTCGTGCTCTCGATCGGCATGGCCATCCATCCGGATGCCGCCTCCGCGATGGACCAGCTGCCCGCGCCGCTCAACCGCCTGATCGCGCTCGGCGGCCTCGCCTCGATCGGCGCCTATCTGGTCTGGCTCTGCATGGGCGCAAAGCGGCGCGAGCTCGGCCAGAAGGGCTGGAAGGTGGTGCTGCCATCGGCGCCGCTGACATTGGTGCAGATCCTGATCGGCGTGGTCGATCTCGGCTTCTGCGCCACCGCCATGTACCTCTTGATGCCGGCCAGCCCGCCGATCGACTTCATGTCGCTCGCCGTCGTGTTCATTCTGGCGACCCTGATCGGCTTTGCCAGCCACGCGCCCGGCTCGATTGGCGTGTTCGATGCAGCCATGCTGGTGGCGCTGCCGGAATTCGGCCGCGAACAGCTGCTGGCGACGCTGCTGGTGTTCCGTCTTCTCTATTTCGTGATCCCGTTCGCCCTTGCCATCTCCATCATGGGCGCGCGCGAGCTCTGGATGAACGTGGTCAAGCCGTGGCAGGAACGACGGCGGCTGGCGGAGGCCTGCGCGCAGGCCAACCTGCCCAAGCAGGTGACGACCATGGAACGTGAGCGGTCGCTGCGCCAAGTCGCCAAGCGCTAGGTCTCCCCTGAGACAAAGGTTGCAGGCGGGTGAGCAATGCTCTCTTATTTCCGCCTCAACTTTGCCGTTGAAGACGCGGGCCATGTTCCGATCATCGCTTAAAACCCTCTCCGCAGGCGCCCTGCTGCTTGTCGGGTTGCTGACGATTTTGCCGCCCGAGCCCGCTGCCGCACAGGACGATGCCCTGCAAATCACCTGGGAGGTACGTAACCGCTTCCGGCTGTTCCGTGAGGAGCGCGACTTCCTGCTCCATGTCGAAAACGCGCGTAACCGCAGCATCCTTGCCGCCGAGCAGTCACTGGAGCTCCAGAGCGAGGGCCGCGGCTGGGCCCGCAACATGGTCAACCGCCTGTGCATCGACCTCCAGGGCCGGGTCAACCAGCCTTGCACCCGCGACAACGTCAAAGAGAACTACATTACACCGATCGACCATCCGGTGACGGTACGCCTGACCGGCGCGGTGCCGGTCGGCGCCATCTGCACCTGGTCGTTCGATGATGGCGATGGACCGCAAGCCTCGACCTTCGACTGCGCCGAGCCGATCAATTTGCGCGTCCGCTACGGCAAGCCGACGGTCGCGACCGTCGACGTCTCAGCCGGCTCCGATCCGACCCAGCGGGTCCAGACCGAGATTCAGGTCCGCGACATCTTCGTCGCTGGCCTAGGGGATAGCATCGCCTCCGGCGAAGGCAATCCGGATCGGCCGCTGGCACTGGCAGATGAAGGATTTTGCTTCCGCTCCTATCTCGGCACTGCAGGCGCGCAGTATTACCGGCCGAGCCGCCATGGCTTCAAGGGCGGTCGCGCCTGTGAGGCGCCGGATACGCTCGCCAACTGGCAACGTTACAGCGCGCTCTGGTTCAACGCACCTTGCCATCGCTCGCTCTACAGCTATCAGGCGCGTACCGCGCTGGCGCTCGCCGTGCGCTATACCCACATCGCCGTGACCTTCCTGCCGCTCGCCTGCACCGGCGCCAGCATTGGCGACGGGCTGCTCGGCTCACAGCGCGCCCGCGAATGCCCGCCCGGCAAGACCGGTGTCTGCAACACCAGCGTGAACGCGCAGCTCGCCGAGCTGCGCGAAGCGCTCACCGCGGCAAAGAAACGCCAGCCCGACCGCACGCTCGATCTCGTGCTGCTGTCGGTCGGCGCCAACGACGTCTATTTCTCCGGCCTCGTCGCCGACGTCATCGTCGACACTGCGACCGAGCGCACGCTGTTCCGCCGCTCCGGCGTGATGGCCAGCGTCGATGATTCCCGCGATGCGCTGCAGCGCGAGCTGCCGCAGAACTTCGTCAAGTTGCGCGAGGCGCTGAAGCCGCTCGTCGGCGGCGACCTCTCGCATGTGGTCTATGTCTCCTATGCCAATCCTGCGCTCGCCGACGGCGGCGTGCCCTGCCGCGGCGGCCGCGCCGGCTTCGACATCCATCCGTCCTTCAACGCCGACCCGCAGCGCCTCGCCCGCGTCTCCACCTTCGTCGACACGGAATTCCTGCCGCAACTGAAGGGACTCGCTACCTGCACCCGCGGCGCGCTGTGCCGCGATCCCGAATCCGACCGCATGACCTTCGTCGACGGGCACCAGGCCGCGTTCGCCGATCACGGCTTCTGCGCCCATTCCGGCAGCGATCCCGAATTCGACCGCAGCTGCTTTGCCGAGAACGGCCAGAGCTTCAATCCTGATATCGTCAGCGCAGCGAGCCAGCCGATGCTGTGCGGTCGCGGCGCCTCGGAATATCGCGCCTACCTGCCCCGCGCGCGCTGGATCCGCGATGCCAACGACAGCTATTTTGCTGCGATGACCTATCCGCAGGGCCTGCCCGCGGCGAGCCAGCCGACCGACATCCACGACGCGACCTGGGGCGTGCTGTCCGCCGTTTATGGCGGCGCCGTGCATCCGAGCGCCGAAGGCCACGCCGCGATGGCGGATGCGGCACTGCCGGCTGCAAGCGCCGTGCTCGGGCTCGACGCGGTGCCTCCCAACGTGACGCGAGGATTTCTGCCTCAGCTGCTGCCGAGCGCGCAGCAGTAGCACGACGCTCCTTCCACTTACTCGGTGTCATCGCCCGACTTGATGTTCAGCCCGGGGACATGACCGACGGGTGTTCGGGGACATAGCCGACACATTCTCCGCTCGCCAAGTCGATGATAGCGACTTGGTGGGCGGCAAAGAAGATCCCGTATTGCGCATCGTTTGCCGAGGGGCGGATGGCGAGGCGCTCGCCACGGAAGGCCTGTGGCACTTTCCAAAGACGTCCCTTGAAGCTGACATAGGCTTTGGTCGTGGAGACGCGGCGCACGATCTCATGGCTGTCGTATTCGACCTGTGGCAATCGATCGGGCATTGCTCGCTGGCTGGGCCGATATCGACTGGCCGGGACCTGTTGTCCGAGCGCCTCGTGTGGCCGTTCGAAGTTGTAGACTTCCCGCCAGGCGTCGAAGGCACGCTGCGTCTCTGCGAGATCGCGGAACTGTCGCAGTGCGAACACCTCAGCCGCGAGGGTGCGGTGGAATCGTTCATTCTTGCCGCGGCTTTGCGGGTGATATGGGCGGCTGTGGATGACGGCGACGCCAAGCTTGAGCAGCCACACCGAGAACCGTGTCCATCGCTCGCCGGAAGGATCACCCCAGGGCGAACCATTGTCGACGAAGAAAGCCTCCGGGAGCCCGTAGTGGCGAAAGGTCTTCTCCAAGCGGCGGCGCACGGTATCTGTGCGTTGATCGGCACAGGCCTGCAGGCACAGATCATAGCGGGAGTGGTCATCCACCACCGTCAGAGGATGGCACTGGGTATCATTGCCGAGCCGAACCCAGCCTTTGAAGTCCATCTGCCACAACAGATTGGGGGCCGGCATCTCGAAACGCTGGCTTGCCGTCGGGCCGCCGATCGGAGGCTTGATGCGGCCAGACCGACGCAAGATCTGATGAACTGTTGAGACTGCTGGCGAACGCAAGCCATTGCGCTCCAGGCAGTGAGCTATCTTGCGAGCTCCCCATGCCGGATGGGCATCGCGTACCGCGAGAATACGTGCCTCAAGCTCGCAATCGGTCTGTCCCGGGCTCGCATGCGGTCGGCGCGAGCGGTCGTCGACATTCTGATCCGCTTGCCATCGTGCAAGCCATTTGTAGCCCGTGTCGGGATGGATATTGAACCGCCGGCAGAGCTCCCGCCGGTTCGCTCCCTCCTGCATCGCAAGCCGCACGAACTCCCGCCGCTGATCCATCACCGACACCTCTCGCCAGGGCATGGACTTGGCCTCCTTTACTGCCAAATCCCTGCACTATGATGTGTCGGCTATGTCCCCGAACACCCGTCGGTCATGTCCCCGGGCTGAACACTTGATCGGGCGATCTGGTACGCCGTGACAGCAGTGATTCAATCGAGAGGCCGCGGCGTACTGGATTCCCCGCTTTTGCGGGGAATGACAGCGGTATGCGGAGCACGAGCTCGCGCATCATCAAAGCTTGCGCGTTCGCCATCACCACGAACGTCCCCTCACCTGCCGTTCCATCAATCCAAAAACGGCATCGATCGATACTCCCTTGAACTTGGACACCCCGCCGCGCGCACCTCTAGGACTCGGGTCGAGGAAAACATTTCGACTTCGAGGAGGCGCGTGATGAGCGCAGTGGTGTCCGCAGCGGACGTGAGTAGGTCTCGCGTCAGGCTGTTCATCGTGACCATGTTGTTCCTGGTCACCACCGTGAATTATGCCGACCGCGCTACGCTCTCGATCGCGGGTCCCGCGCTCTCGAAAGAGCTGAATCTCGATCCCGTCGCCATGGGCTGGATCTTCTCGGCCTTCGGCTGGTCCTATGTCGTGGCGCAGGTGCCGGGCGGCTGGCTGCTCGACCGCTACGGCTCGCGCCTCGTCTATGCCTTCAGCATCATCATCTGGTCGCTGTTCACGCTGATGCAGGGCTGGGTCGGCTTCCTCAGCGCCGGCGCTGCCATCGTCGTGCTGTTTGCGCTTCGCCTGCTTGTCGGCATTGCGGAGGCGCCTTCCTTCCCGGCGAATGCGCGCATCGTCGCGGCCTGGTTTCCCGGCAATGAACGCGGCACCGCATCCGCCTTCTTCAACTCCGGCCAGTACTTCGCCACTGTGATCTTCGCGCCGCTGATGGGCTGGATCGCGCACACCTACGGCTGGCGCTTCGTGTTCTTCGTGATGGGCGCGCTCGGCATCGTCATGGGCCTCGTCTGGCTCAGGACCATCTATGGCCCGAAGGAGCACCCTTCGATCAACGAGGCTGAGTTCGACTACATCAGGGAAGGTGGCGCGCTGGTCGATCTCGACGCGCCCAAGGATGATCGGCTGCGCGCGCGTGCGCCCGAGGCCGGCTCCGGCTGGGACCACATCCGCCAGCTGCTTTCCAATCGCATGATGCTCGGCGTCTATCTCGGCCAGTACTGCATCAACACGCTGACCTATTTCTTCCTGACCTGGTTTCCGGTCTATCTCGTCAAGGAACGCGGGCTGTCGGTCCTGCAAGCGGGCTTCGTCGCGACGCTACCCGCTCTGTGCGGCTTCATCGGCGGCGTGCTCGGCGGCATCATCTCGGACGCGATCCTGCGCCGGACCGGCTCGCTGACCATGGCGCGCAAGATCCCGATCGTGGGCGGCATGCTGCTGTCGATGTCGATCATCGCCTGCAACTATGTCGAGGGACAGGCGCTGGTGGTCGGCTTCATGGCGCTCGCCTTCTTCGGCAAGGGCATCGGCGCGCTCGGCTGGGCGGTCGTCTCCGACACCTCGCCGAAGGAAGCCGGCGGCATCTCCGGCGGCCTGTTCAATACCTTCGGCAACCTGTCCTCGATCACCACGCCGATCGTGATCGGCTACATCCTGGCCGCGACCGGCTCGTTCAACGGCGCGCTGGTGTTCGTCGGCCTCAACGCGCTAGTGGCCGCCTTCGCCTATCTCGTCATCGTCGGCAAGATCGAGCGGGTGACGCTGAAACGTTCCTCCTGAGGGCTCCCATGGGAGCTTGACCAGGCAACTCAACGGCGGCTTCACGGCCGCCGTCTTTGTTTTGGGGATGATCGATGCTAGAAGTGCCGGCGAAACGCCTTATTCATCTAAGGCATGTATCGATGTTCGACCTCAACCAGCTCCGCTGTTTCGTCACGGTGGCGGAGGAACTGCATTTCGGCCGCGCCGCCGCGCGGCTGAACATGACCCAGCCGCCGCTGTCCCGGCAGATCCAGGTGCTCGAGCACATCATCGACGCGCCGCTCTTGGAGCGTACCAGCCGCTCGGTGCGCCTGACACCTGCGGGACGCAGCTTCCTGCCGGAGGCGCGGCGCATCCTCAAGCTTGCGGAAAGCGCCTCGCAAGTTGCCCGCCGCATCGCGCTCGGCAAGACCGGCTCGCTCAAGATCGGCTTCACCGCGGCCGCCGCCTACGGCTTCCTGCCCGAGCTCGTCGCCGCCTGCCGTGCCAAGCTGCCCGAGGTGGACTTCTCGCTGAAGGAGATGGTGTCGGGCGACCAGTTCGAGGCGCTGACCTCGGGCCAGATCGACGCCGGCCTGCTCAGGCCGCCGATCGCGCGGCCCGAGCTGACCAGCCGCCGCGTCGTCGCCGAGCCCCTGCTCGCCGCGATCCCGAAGAAGCATCCGCTCGCCAACGCCGACGGCATCACCATCAAGGATTTCGACGACCAGCCCTTCGTGATGTATTCGCCCTATGAGAGCCGCTACTTCCACGATCTGCTGGTGGCTCTCTTCACCCGGGCCGACGTGCTGCCGCGCTACGTCCAGCATCTCAGCCAGATCCACTCCATCCTCGCCATGGTGCGCGCCGGCCTCGGCCTTGCCATCGTGCCGGCCGCAGCCGCGAGCCTGAAGATCTCCGACGTGCGGCTGCGCCCGCTGAAGCTGCGCACCCGCGTTCCCGTCGAGCTCTTCATGGTCTGGCGCCGCGACGACGAGAATCCGCTGCTGTCGGCCCTGGTCAAAATCGCCGGCGAATTGTCCTCCGCGGAGCTGACGGAGGATTGATGCTCAATCTGCATCGGTCGATATAGGCTTTGGCTTGGACGCGCATCGAACGGTCTCCTAAACCACGGCGCATGGACGCGCAGGCTTGCGTCCTCCACAACACGCACGAAAGGGAGCAGCGCCCGTGAGCAAGATGACCCCGCAGGAGATGGCCCAGAAGATCGGATCGGGCCTCCTGTCCTTCCCCGTCACGCCGTTCAGGGCGGACTACTCCTTCGACGAGGCGACCTACCGCGCCAACATGGACTGGCTCTGCGGCTACGACGTTGCCGGACTGTTCGCCGCCGGCGGCACCGGTGAGTTCTTCTCGCTGACCCCGACCGAGGTTCCGCAGATCGTGAAGATCGCCGTCGAGGAGACCAAGGGCCGCGTGCCCGTGCTCGCCGGCACCGGCTACGGCACCGCAATCGCCCGCGAGATCGCGATCGGTGCCGAGAAGGCTGGCGCCGACGGCCTGCTGCTGCTGCCGCTTTACCTCACCCATTCCGAGCAGGACGGCCTTGCCGCCCATGTCGAGGCGGTCTGCGCCTCCGTTAAGATCGGCGTCATCGTCTACAACCGTGACAACGCCATCCTCCAGCCCGATACGCTCGCGCGCCTCGCCGAGCGCTGCCCGAACCTCGTCGGCTACAAGGACGGCATCGGCGACATCGAGCTGATGACGCGCGTCTACACCAAGCTCGGCGATCGCCTCACCTATATCGGCGGCCTGCCGACCGCGGAGACTTTCGCGCTGCCCTATCTCGACATGGGCGTGACGACCTATTCCTCGGCCGTGTTCAACTTCGTGCCGGAGTTCGCCACCAATTTCTACGCCGCGGTGCGCAAGCGCGACCATGAGACGATCCACGCCGGCCTGAAGAACTTCATCCTGCCGCTGATCGCGATCCGC
Source organism: Bradyrhizobium vignae (assembly GCF_900324035.1). Classification (NCBI taxonomy): domain Bacteria; kingdom Pseudomonadati; phylum Pseudomonadota; class Alphaproteobacteria; order Hyphomicrobiales; family Nitrobacteraceae; genus Bradyrhizobium; species Bradyrhizobium vignae. The sequence goes on along the minus strand of NZ_LS398110.1, from coordinate 3,025,680 downwards.
AATCGCAAGAAGGGCTATGCAGTCTCGATCATCAAGGCCGGCATGAAGGTGATCGGCCGCGATTCCGGCCCGGTCCGTCCGCCGCTGACCGACCTCACGGAGCAGGAGATCGCCGAACTGACCGCGCTGGTGAAGAAGCTGCCCGCCGCACGATCGTCACAACAGGCTGCAGAATAACAAGACGACAGGGAGGAGCGTGCGATGGCCCGGACTGAGATTTCTGGTGCACCGGTCGTCACATCGATGCAGGTGATCCCGGTTGCGGGCCGCGACAGCATGCTCCTCAACCTCAGCGGCGCGCATGCGCCCTTCTTCACCCGCAACATCGTCATCCTCACCGACAATGCCGGCCACACCGGCGTCGGCGAGGTGCCGGGCGGGCAGAAGATCTGGCAGACACTCCAGGACGCGCGCGATCTCGTGATCGGCAAGACCGTCGGGGCGATGAACAACATCCTCGCCGACGTCCGTACCGCCTTTGCCGACCGCGACGCCGGGGGCCGCGGCAAGCAGACGTTTGACCTGCGGGTGATGATCCACGCGGTCACCGCGATCGAATCCGCGCTACTCGACTTGCTCGGCCAGCATCTCGGGCTGCCGGTCGCCGCGCTACTCGGCGAAGGCCAGCAGCGCACAAGCGTCGAGACGCTCGGCTATCTCTTCTTCGTCGGTGATCGCCGCAAGTCCCGCCTGCCCTATGTGGAAGGCGAGACCGGCGGGGCGGAATGGTTCAACCTCCGCCATCAGGAGGCGATGACGCCGGAGACGGTGGTGCGCCTCGCCGAGGCCACCCACGACCATTACGGCTTTGCCGATTTCAAGCTCAAGGGTGGCGTGCTCCGCGGCGAGCAGGAGATCGAGGCCGTCACTGCCATCGCAAAGCGCTTTCCGAACGCGCGCGTCACGCTCGACCCCAACGGCGCCTGGTCGCTGGATGAGGCGATCAGCCTCTGCAAGGACATGCACGGCATCCTCGCCTATGCCGAGGATCCCTGCGGCGCCGAGGCCGGCTTCTCCGGCCGCGAGATCATGGCCGAGTTCCGCCGCGCCACCGGCCTGCCGACCGCAACCAACATGATCGCCACCGACTGGCGGCAGCTCTCCCACGCGGTGCGCTTAGGGGCGGTGGACATTCCGCTCGCCGATCCCCATTTCTGGACCATGCAAGGCTCGGTGCGCGTCGCCCAGACCTGCCGTGACAACGGCCTGACCTGGGGCTCGCACTCCAACAACCATTTCGACATTTCACTCGCCATGTTCACCCATGTCGGCGCAGCCGCGCCCGGCAAGGTCACCGCGATCGACACCCACTGGATCTGGCAGGACGGCCAGGCCCTGACCAGAGAGCCGCTGCAGATCAAGGGCGGCCAAATTGCGGTCCCGGACAGGCCGGGCCTGGGTATCGAAATCGACAGGGCCGCTATCGACGCCGCGCATGAGCTCTACAAGCAGCATGGACTTGCCGCCCGCGATGACGCTATTGCCATGCAGGACCTGATCCCCGGCTGGACCTTCGACGACAAGCGTCCCTGCCTCGTTCGTTAAAATACTCTGGAGGAAACGATGACTGCGATCCTGAAGAACTTCATCGGCGGCGAATGGGTCGACGGCTCCGGCATCACGAAGAACATCAACCCCTCCAACACCAACGATCTCGTCGGCGAATATGCCAAAGCCGACAAGGCGCAGACCGAGAAGGCGATCGCCGCCGCAAAGGCTGCCTTCCCCGCCTGGTCGCGCTCGACGCCGCAGGAGCGCTATGACGCGCTGAACAAGATCTCCGCCGAGATCCTCGCCCGCAAGGAAGAGCTCGGCCGCCTGCTCGCCCGCGAGGAAGGCAAGACGCTGCCCGAGGGGATCGGCGAGGTCGCCCGCGCCGGCCAGATCTTCGCGTTCTTCGCCGGCGAAGCGCTACGCCTGATCGGCGAGAAGGGCGCCTCGGTCCGTCCCGGCCTCGACGTCGAGCTCACCCGCGAGCCGGTCGGCGTCGTCGGCATGATCACGCCCTGGAATTTCCCGATCGCGATCCCCGCCTGGAAGATCGCGCCGGCGCTGTGCTACGGCAACACGGTCGTGTTCAAGCCGGCCGAGCTGGTGCCGGGCTCCGGACATGCACTCGCCGAAATCATCACCCGTTCCGGCGTTCCCGCCGGCGTGTTCAACCTCGTGGTCGGCTCCGGCTCGGTGGTCGGCCAGACCCTGCTCGAGCACCCCGATGTGGCCGCGATCTCCTTCACCGGGTCGGTGCAGACGGGGCGCAAGATCGCGCAGGCCTGCGTGCTCTCGAACCCGATGAAGAAATTCCAGCTCGAGATGGGCGGCAAGAATCCCCTGGTCGTGCTCGACGACGCCGACCTCAAGACCGCCGTCGAGGTCGCCGTCAACGGCGCCTATTTCTCGACCGGCCAGCGCTGCACCGCCTCCTCGCGCCTGATCGTCACCGAAGGCATCCACGACCGCTTCGTCGCGGCGATGGCCGAGCGGTTGAAGGGGCTGTCGGTGGACGATGCGCTCAAGACCGGCGTGCATATCGGCCCCGTCGTCGACCAGAGCCAGCTCGACCAGGATCTCCGCTACATCAAGATCGGCCAGGACGAGGGCGCCAAGCTCGCCTTCGGCGGCGAGCTGCTCAAGCGCGAGAACCCCGGTCATTACCTGCAGCCGGCGCTGTTCACCGAAGCCAACAACAACATGCGCATCGCGCGTGAGGAAATTTTTGGTCCGGTCGCCGCCGTCATTCGTGCGAAGAACTACGAGGAAGCGCTCGCGATCTCCAACGACACCGAGTTCGGCCTCGCCTCCGGCATCTGCACCACCAGCCTGAAATACGCCTCGCACTACAAGCGCAACAGCGAGTCCGGCATGGTGATGGTCAATCTGCCGACCGCCGGCGTCGACTATCACGTGCCGTTCGGCGGACGGAAGGGCTCGAGCTACGGGGCCCGCGAGCAGGGCTCCTACGCGCGCGAGTTCTACACCACGGTGAAGACGGCCTACACGAATCCGGGTTGACGAGTGATGTCGTGCCGCGGCGCAGGTGTCCACCTCTCCCCTCCGGGGAGAGGTGAACGAAAACACGGTTTCTTCCGTTCTTGAGGCAAGCGAAGATGGACCAGGACGTCGCAGCGAAAGAGCAGCCCCGCTACATCAAGCTCAACGAGCGCGACAACGTCGCGATCGTGGTCAATGATTTCGGGCTTCCCGCCGGTTCGCGCTTTGCATCGGGACTGACGCTGCGCGCCTTCGTGCCGCAAGGGCACAAGACCGCGCTGGTCGATATCGCGGAAGGCGCGCCGATCATCCGTTATGGCGAGATCATCGGCTACGCGCTGTCGCCGATCCTGGCCGGCGAGTGGGTGGACGAGGCCCGCATCCGCATGCCGGAGGCCCCTGCCCTCGACAAGCTGGAAATCTCGACCGCCGTCCCCGCACCGCTGCCGCCGCTCGAAGGCTTCACCTTCGAGGGCTATCGCAATCCGGACGGCTCGGTCGGCACCAAGAACATCCTCGGCATCTCCTCCTCCGTGCAATGCGTCAAGGGCACGATGGAATATGCGGTCAAGCGCATCCGCGCCGAGCTGCTGCCGAAATATCCGAACGTCGATGACGTCGTGCCGTTGACCCATGCCTACGGCTGCGGCGTCGCCATCACCGCGCCCGACGCGGTCGTGCCGATCCGCACCCTGCAGAACCTCGCGCTCAACCCGAATTTCGGCGGCGAGATTTTGGTCGTCGGCCTCGGTTGCGAGAAGCTCGCGCCCGAGCGGCTGGTGCCGGCAGGCATCAACGACGCCATCGTGCGCATGCAGGACGAAGCCTTCGACGGCTTTGGCGCGATCGTCGATGCGATCATGACCCAGGCCGAAGCCCGCCTGAAGGTGCTCAACACGCGCAAGCGCGAGACCTGCCCGGCCTCCGATCTCGTCATCGGCCTGCAATGCGGCGGTAGCGATGCCTTCTCCGGCGTCACCGCGAATCCCGCCGTCGGCTTCGCCGCGGACCTGCTGGTGCGCGCCGGCGCGACCGTGATGTTCTCGGAAGTCACCGAAGTGCGCGACGCCATCCAGCTGCTGACGCGACGCGCCATCAACGAGGATGTCGGCCGCGCGCTGGTGCGTGAGATGGCCTGGTACGATTCCTACCTCGCCCGCGGCGGCGCCGACCGCAGCGCCAACACCACGCCCGGCAACAAGAAGGGCGGCCTTGCCAACATCGTCGAGAAGTCGCTCGGCTCGATCGTGAAGTCCGGCTCCTCCGCCATCGCCGGCGTGCTCTCGCCCGGCGAGAAGGCGACGCAGAAGGGCATGCTGTTCGCAGCAACACCGGCAAGCGACTTCATCTGCGGCACGCTCCAGCTCGCCTCCGGCATGACCCTGCAGGTGTTCACCACCGGTCGCGGCACGCCCTATGGCCTCGCCGCCGCGCCCGTCATCAAGGTCGCGACCCGCAGCGAGCTCGCGCGGCGCTGGAAAGACCTGATCGATTTTGATTCAGGCAGCATCGCCACCGGCGAGAAGACCATCGAGGAATGCGGCTGGGATCTGTTCCGCCTGATCCTCGATGTCGCCTCCGGCCGCGTCAAGCCGTGGTCGGACCGCTGGGGCATCCACAATGATCTCACGCTGTTCAACCCCGCGCCGGTGACGTGAGGGGCTCGAACCACCGACCTCCTGTTCCACAGACAGGCGCTCTTACCCCTTGCGCTTTCCCGCGGCCGCCGCCCCGGTCAAATCTCCGCAGCTTGATCTGCAAGAGCGTTAGGCAGGGTGCATCGGCGCTTCCGCGAAACCGTCCGGAAACATTGGCGCGCAGACCGGAATGACACGCGGGTCTAAGTCATGCTGCCCGGCATGAAGCAGCGCACGCGCGGATGGCCGTCGACATAGTGCTTCCAGACCATGGTGCGGCCGATCTTGTTCGGCACGGTGATCACCGCACCGTCGGGCACCACGACCCATTCGTCGTCGATGCGCACGCGGTAGTGGCCGCGATCGGATTCCCAATCGACGTCGGCGATGACATAGCCGTCGGCGTCGGAGCAGCACTGTCCGTATTCGCTATGCAGACTCTCGAACCAGGGTTTTAATGGCGAGTTGGCGTAGCGGCCGTCATCGCGCGCCAGCGCCGATGTGGCCAATAGCGCGATCAATCCCAGCAGCGTGGCGGCACACGATATTGCTTTCATGGTGTCTCCGCGGTCGAAGTGATCGCCGCGAGGCAAACGCTGCCGTCCGCCCTCCGCGTGGTGCGCGGCAGGCGTGGAGACGGCGACTCGCTCCCCCAGCAGCTTTGCCGGCAGCCATGCAAATCCGGCGCCAGCGCGCATTCCGGGGAACTACTGGAGCGGGTCCGGCGCGTGTTCGCCTTTCGGCGAACGTGGCCGCACGGGCCGTGCAATGACGTTGAGAAGCTGGCACGTCCTGGATTCCCAGCCTAAGCGGGAAGAGGACGCACCGAAGCTACGAGTGCTGAGGCGGCGCGCCTACTGCTTCGCAGGGGCCATCATCGCGCCGCCCTTCTTCGCCGCGGGTGCGGGCGGTTTCGCGGCTGCAGCCTGCGCGGGCAGGTATTTTGCGACGATGGCAGGATCCACCTGGGCAATGTAGGCATCGGGTAGGCGCGTCCAGGTCTCGTCCTTGCCGAGCAGCGCGATGCCGAGATAGCCGCGCAGCGTCAGGGTCTGGCCGTCGGGGCTGACCCGCATATTGGCCTTCCAGATCTGGCCGTCGCGCGGATTGAGCACGTTGCCCCCTTCGTACTTCAATCCTTCGCGCTTCATGTTGCGGACGAAGGAGATGCCGAGCACCGGCGCGTTCTTGCGATCGTCGGTGCACTTGGAGCAGACTTCGTTCGGATTGTCGGTTGGCCGCGGGAAGGTCTTGGCGATCACACCTTCGAACACGCCGTTGTGGTCGATGAAGAGGAACCATCCGACCGTCTTGCCGTCTTCGACCTTCTGCCAGAGGCCCGCCGCCGTGGGCTCGGTGGTCTGTGCCGCACACGGCGTCACCGTCGCGAGCGACAATGCGAGCGCGAGGAAGGAGAGCTGCCGAAAGCTGGAGAAATTCCGCATTAGATCACCTTGTTATTCCACGACCGGAATGGCCGCAGACTACGGCGATTTCGCGAACGGTTCCAGCACCAGAAACATGGGGCATCGCCTCCCCGCTGCGTTCCGTCAGTTGACACCGAGCTTCTTTTGCAGGCTGGAGGACGAGGTCGTGTACTGGAACACGAGCCGCTTCTCCGGATAGACATAACGATGGGCTTTTTGCGACATCAGCGCGCCCTCGTGGAAGCCGCACAGGATCAGCTTGATCTTGCCGGGATACGTGTTGATATCGCCGATGGCGAAGATGCCTGATACGTTGGTTTCGAACGCGGATGTCTCGACCGGCACGAGGTTGTTCTCCAGCGCAATGCCCCAATTCGCGACCGGGCCGAGCTTCATGGTCAGCCCGAAGAACGGCAGCATGGCCTCGCAGGCAATCTCGCTCAAGCTGTTGTCGTTGCCCTTGACGGTCGCGCCGGTGAGCTTGCCGTCAGCGCCGGAGAGCGCGGTGACTTGGCCGAGCCGCAGATCCATCTTGCCGCCAGCGACGAGCGCGCGCATCTGCTCGACGCTGTGGGGCGCGGCGCGAAACTCGTCGCGCCGATGCAGAAGCGTGATGCGCTTGGCCAGCGGATGCAGATTGAGCGTCCAGTCTAGCGCGGAATCGCCGCCGCCGACGATCAGCACGTTCTTGTCGCGGAACGTCTCCATCTTGCGCACGGCATAATGCACCGACGTGCCTTCATAGGCCTCGATGCCCGGCACCGGCGGACGCTTGGGCTGGAATGAGCCGCCGCCGGCCGCGATCACCACCACCTTGCACTCGAACACCTTGCCGGTGTCGGTGGTGCAGCGAAAGGCGGGATCGCCGATCTTCTCCACGGTCTCGACCATCTCGCCGAGATGGAAGGTCGGATGAAACGGCTTGATCTGCTCCATCAGCGCGTCGGTGAGCCCCTGCCCCGAAACCTGCGGAATGCCGGGAATGTCGTAGATCGGTTTTTCCGGATAGAGCTCGGCACACTGGCCGCCGACCTTGTCGAGGATGTCGACGAAATGCGCCTTCATGTCGAGAAGGCCGAGCTCGAAGGCGGCGAACAGACCGCAGGGGCCGGCGCCAATAATCAGCACATCGGTTTTGATCACGTCGCTCATGTCGTCTCTTTATCGATCGTTATCGGTTAGACGGAGCCCTTTGGGCTGAGGTGACCCTGCCTGTCTAGCCAACGGGGATGGAACAGGGAAGGCATAAAAGCGGGATCGCCCCGCAGTCGCGCCCACTTGCCGGGCCAAAATAACTGGGCTGTAACGAGGATGGATATGACGGAGATCAATCGGTGAACGCGCCAGCCCGCCCCGACACGACGCCGCGCCTTGAGGACTATCCCTACCGCCTCAGCGACAACGTCCGCTTCGGCGATCTCGATCCAAACCAGCACGTCAACAACGCGGTCTACGCCACCTATTTCGAGACGGGCCGTGTCACGCTGATGAAGCTTCCCGAATACGGGCTGACCCCGCCGGGCCTCGCCTGGATCATGGTGCGACTCGACATGCATTTTCGTGCCGAGCTGCACTGGCCGAACACGATCGAGCTCGGCCTCGGGGTGGTGAAGCTCGGACGAACGTCGGTGACCTTCGAGCAGGTCGTGTTCTCGCAAGGAAAGTGCATCGCGTCGGCGACGTCGGTCGGCGTCTTGCTCGATGAGGCGACGCGACGCCCCGCGCCGCTGACTGCAGAGGTGATCGAGAAGCTCAGACCCTGGCACAAGCGCGGCATCGAGGTCGCGCCGCCGAGCATCTAGTTTGTTTGGAGACGATCAGGCCTGGCGTTCCGGCGTCGCCACGACGAGACCGTCGAGCTCGTCGGAAACCTTGATCTGGCAAGACAGGCGCGAATTCGGGCGCACGTCGAAACCGAAATCGAGCATGTCCTCCTCCATCGGCGTCGGGCTGCCCACCTTCTCACGCCACGCTTCGTCGACATAGACATGGCAGGTCGCACAGGCGCAGGCGCCGCCGCATTCGGCCTCGATGCCGGGAATGCTGTTGCGGATCGCGGCTTCCATCACGGTTGCGCCGTTCTCGATTTCCACCGTGCGGGTTTCGCCCTTGTGGTCGACAAAGTGAATCTTGGCCATATCTGCTCGTGCTGCCGCGGTGCTGGGAAGGAAGGAGGGTCCGGGCTGTCCTATAACGGGTCGGTCAGCCCGGCGCCATAGCGTTTTGATGCGAAATGAATCCCATCTTGCGGGAAGAAAACGCGTCAAAACAAATGACTAGAGCGCGGCTTTGACCGTATCGGCCTACGGCTTCAGGATCGCCTCGATGGCGGCGCGGACCTCCGTCACCGCCTGTTTCAGCGCGGCGAGGGCATCGGGCCGGCCACGGCCGGTCCTGATCGCGGTCTCCAGGCTGGCTGCGGCATCGGCCACCGCAAAGGCGCCGATTCCTCGCGCCGAACCCTTGAGCTTGTGCGCGAGCGCGCCGGTCTCGGCCGGCATCGCAGCCATCGCCGCCAGCAGGCGGACCGCCTGCTCGGCGAACATCGCCAACACTTCCTGTTCCAGTTCAGTGTCGCCGAGCGTCATCCGGGACAGGTGATCGAGATCCAGCGGGCTATCGATGGGTGCAAGCGGGGGCGACGGCATCCAATCCATCCGTTGCAGTTCAGGCGTCATGGCGCAGGCCCCGGCATCGCGCGGCGGCCGCCGGTCCGGCGGTCAGGTTCCCCTCACCCAAGCATGAAAATGGTTAACGAAATGTTTGGGCTATTTGACGTAGATCTGCCTGTTTATTGACAACAAGTTGCCGCAATCGACCGAGTCCGGTGGAGAATTGCATTTATTGCTAAGGCGTTACGCCACGATCCTGTTAACGATGATTAAGAATGTCTTAATCGCGGGCATTTCATTCGCGACGCTCTGCAAATAGGATGTTGCAGAAATTGGCGGACAAGCCGTCCGGGTGGGGACGGCTCGGGGATCCGCGCAAGCGGCATGATCCGGTCTGTGGGCTTGCGCCGCGCGCAGGGCTCGCGGGGGGACGCGTACACGTAACGAGGGCTCGGACTGAACATGGCGAACACTCCGAAAAAGGTCAAAGACCCCACAGAAGTCGCGCTTTCTGCGATCCAGGAAGCCCTCAACATCAGCGACACGGCTGCGGACACCAGCCGCAACGTCTCCGTGCGCAACGAAGCGGCGCCCCCGGTGCCGCCGCCTGCCCCTCCGATCTTCGATGAGCCGAGCTTCGAGCCGCGCCCGGCCGCCAACGAGGGGGCGACCGTGTTCGACCCGGTCGAGGAGCCGCGCCCCTCGCGCCGCGCCGCCAATGACGACCGCGAGACCATCGGCCAGCTGCTCCAGGCGCTGCAGAAGGGCCGCCCTGCCCGCAGCGTCTACACCTTCGCCACCATCTTCGCCGGCATCTGGCTCGCCGCCTGCGCCGCGCTGACCGTCGGCTTCCTGCCCTCGATCCAGGCCGCCATGGGCCAGAGCGGCGGCGTGCTCGTCATCGCCGGTCTCGTCGCGATGTTCTTCGCGCCGATCATGCTGTTCTACTTCCTGGCGAGCCTCGTCTGGCGCGGCCAGGAAATGCGCATGATCGCGCAGGCGATGGCGCAGGTCGCGATCCGCTTCTCCGAACCGGAAGGCTCGGCCTCCGATTCCATGGTCACCGTCGGCCAGGCCATCCGTCGCGAGGTCGCGGCGATGGGCGACGGCATCGAACGCGCGATTGCGCGCGCCGGCGAGCTCGAGACGCTGGTCGCCAACGAGGTCGCAGCGCTGGAACGCGCCTATTCCGACAACGAGGTGCGCATCCGCGCCCTGCTCCAGGACATCGCGCATCAGCGCGACAATCTGGTCGGCCAGGCCGAGCAGGTCCGCAGCGCCATCTCCGGCGTGCAGATCGACCTGCGCCACGACATCGCGCTGATCTCGGACGCGATCGCCTCCCGTGTCGACGAGGTCGCCAAGTCCATCACCGGCGCGCTCGAAGAGCGCGGTGCCCACATCACCCAGGCGCTGAGCAATGCCGGTGACAACATGATCCTGGCGCTCGGCGAGCGCGGCGGCGACCTGCTCGACCGCCTCGAGGAAGCCAGCAACGAGACCACGCGCGCCGTGCTCGACGCCAGCGAGCGGCTGACCACCAGCCTCAACTTCAAGACCGGCCACGTCCACGACGAGTTCGTCGATCTCGCCGACCGCGTCCATGAGATGCTGAACGAGCGCATCGACCGCATCACCGGCGAATTCGAGCAGCGTTCCGCCGCGATCGTCGACGGCATCTCCGAGCGCACCGAGCAGGTGCACGATTCCCTGAAGAACTCGTCGGACTCGCTGCTGCTCGAGCTCGAGCTGCGTTCCAACGACATCTCCGCCAAGATCGACGACGCCGGCAACCGCCTCGCCGGCCAGATCATGACGAGCGGCGACAAGGCGAGCGAGGCGCTCGACGCCACCGTCAACGCCCTGGTCGCCAAGGTCGTCAGCCAGACCGAGACCGCACACGACTCGCTGTCGCTGCAGATGAGCGCCTTCGACGAGCTGGTGAGGAACCAGGGCACCGAGCTGGTCGAGAAGTTCGCCCGCGACTCCGGCACGCTGGGCGCGCTGATCACGCGCCACATCTCCGAGTTCGACCGCACCGTGAAGACCTTCGGCGGCGAGATCGTCGAGCGCATGGGCCAGCGCACGCAGGACATCGCCGAGACGCTGAGGACCTATGTCGACAATTTCGACACCCGCTTCACGGCGAACGGCGGCCAGATCACGGCGGTGCTCGACCAGCGCCTCGTGCAGTTCGAGACCACGATCGGCGAACGCGTCGCCAACCTCGACACCTCGCTGAACGGCAAGATCGCGAGCCTCGACGGCACGATCGAAGGCCACATCAGGACCTTCGACGAGCAGCTCGTCGGCCGCGTCGCCGCACTCGAACAGTCGTTCGACACCCGCGCGAAGTCCATGACCGAAACCATCGACGGGCGCATCAACACGCTGGCGACATCGCTGACCGACGGTGCCGCGCAGGCGATCCAGTCGATCGACTCCCGCCTCACCCACCTCACGACCTCGCTGACCGATGGCGCATCGCAGACCATCCAGTCGATCGACACCCGGCTGACGCACCTCACGACGACGCTCACCGGCGGCGCGTCGCAGGCGCTCGAATCCATCGACTCCCGCCTCACCTATCTGACCACCGCCGTGACCAACGGCGCCTCGCAGGCCGTGCAGTCGATCGACACGCGCCTCACGCTGCTGACCTCGACGCTCACGGACGGCACCGCGCAGGCGATCGAGGCGGTCGACCGCCGCATTACCGGCGTCACCGAGATCATCGACGGCCGCAGCACGCATCTGACCGACACGGTCACGGCGCGCTTCCAGGACATCCAGCAGGCCATCGAGACCAAGATCGGCTCCGTCGCCAGCGACATCGACGTGCGCGTGGCGCAGTTCGAGGACCTGCTCGGCTCGCGCGTCGAGGCCGTCGCCGGCCGCATCGAGAGCAGCGGACGCCAGGCCAGCGAGGACATGATGTCCCGCGCCGAGATGATCTCGACCGCGATCCGTTCGCATGTCGAGGACGCCGAGCGCTCGCTCACCAACCTCGTCGTCAACACCAGCGAGACCATCCAGACCGGCGCGCGCGCGGCCCAGCAGTCGCTGCTGACGGTCTCCTCCGACGTCAACGCCCAGCTCAAGATGACCTCGGCCGAGGTCGAGCAGGCGCTGACCGCGGTCGGCACCGGTGCGGCGAACTCGATCCTGACCAGTGCCCGCGAAGCCCAGTCGACGCTCGTCGCCGCATCGGGCGAGGCCTCCAACCAGATCAAGGGGCTCGCGGCCGACGTCGAACGCACGCTGTCGGCGGCCGGCTCCGCCACTGCGGCCTCCATCCTGGCCGGCGCCCGCGAGGTGCAGACCACCCTCGTCACGGCGTCCTCGGATGCGGCGAGCCAGGTCAAGGCGCTCACCGCCGACGTGCAGCGTTCGCTGTCGCTGGCCGGCACCACCACGGCGGAATCGATCACTGCCGGCGCCCGCGATGCGCAGAACGCGCTGATCGCGGCCTCGACCGAGACCGCCAACCAGATCAAGGCGCTGTCCTCGGACGTGCAGCGCTCGCTTACGATGGCGGGCACCACCACGGCGGAATCGATCACCGCCGGCGCCCGCGACGCGCAGAACGCGCTGATCGCGGCCTCGACCGAGACCGCCAACCAGATCAAGGCGCTGTCCTCGGACGTGCAGCGCTCGCTTACGATGGCGGGCACCTCGACGGCCGAGACCATCATGAGCGGCGCCCGCGAGGCCCAGAGCACGCTGGTCACGGCGTCCTCGGATGCGGCGAGCCAGGTCAAGTCGCTCGCGGCCGAAGTGCATCGTTCGCTCTCGCAGGTGGGCCAGACGACGGCCGAGACGATCACCACCAGCGCGCGCGACGCCCAGAGCACCCTGCTCGCGGTCTCGGCCGAACAGACCAGCCAGGTCCGTTCGCTCGCGGCCGAGATGCAGCGCGCGCTGGCGACCGCCGGCGGCGCCACCATCGAGGCGCTCACCAGCGGTGTCCGCGAGGCCCAGGGCTCGCTGATCTCCGCCTCGAGCGATGCGGCGAGCCAGATCAAGTCGCTGACGACGGACATCGAGCGCACGCTGACCGCGGTCGGCGCCGACACCGCCTCGACCATCCTCAACAGCGCGCGCGAGGCGCAGATCTCGCTGACCTCGACCTCGGCCGACGCCGCGAGCCAGATCCGCACGATCTCGACCGAGATCGAGCGCACGCTGAGCGCGGCCACCGCCAACGCGACCAACGACATCCAGACCAGCGCGCTCAACGCCCAGAACGCGCTGATCTCCGCCTCCAACGAGGCGAGCTCGCGGGTCAAGACGAGCTCGGCCGACGTCGAGCGCTCGGTGCTCGCCGCCACCTCCAGCTTCGGCCAGGCCATGACCGGCAAGACTGACGAGATCGTCACCTACGTGCAGCAGCAGGCCGACCGCCTGTCGAACATGATCGACGCCAAGCGCGGCGCGCTGGTCGATGCCATCGGCTCGAAGACCAACCAGCTCACCCTCGACATCGACCGCGTCACCTCCGACGCGTTGAAGTCGATCGAGACGCGCGGCAACGCCTTCTCGCAGACCATGATGGGCAACGGCTCGGAAGTCGCCCGCACCATCAACGCGGCGAGCGAGATCGCCACCAGCGCGGTCGGCAAGTCGCTGAAGGACCTCGAGCAGGCCTCGCGTTCGGCGATCGACCAGTCGCGCCAGGTCTCGATCGCGGCCGTCACGGAGATGCAGGAGACCAGCAAGATCCTGCGCACCGACACGGTCGCCCTGTTCGAGCGCCTGCGCGAAGGCAACATCCTGCTGCAGGAGGTGCTGACCGGTGCGCACGACAACCTCAACTCGCTGGAGCGGGCGCTGGTGACGCGCGTCGCCGACTTCGTCTCGGCGATGAACGACGTCACCTCGCGCAACGGCGCCGCGACTCAGAACCTGGAAGAGCAGCTCAACGTCTTCAACAGCAAGACCACGAAGGCGCTCCAGGATCTCGGCGAGCTGTCGACCCAGTTCGACAAGCACGGCAAGGCGCTGGTCGAGGCCGCGCAGGTCGTCGAGCAGAGCAACAAGAACACCACCGCCTCGCTCGCCGAGCGCAAGCAGGCACTGGAATCGCTCGTCACCACGATCGACCTGCGCACGGCCGATCTCGACCAGCGGCTGTCGCGCTTCACCGGCCTCCTCGATGAATCGCTGGCGGCCGCCGAAGAGCGCGCCCGCGACATCGCCCGCGTCGTCGCCGAGACCGCCGGCGCAGGCTCCGCCGCGATCACCCGCCAGTTCGAGGCGGTGCGCGCGGCGTCCGAGGAGGAGCACCGCCAGACCATCGAGGCGATGCACGACATCTACCGCCAGACCACGGACGAGGCGGATGCGATGTTCAAGCAGTCAACCGAGAAGTTCACCAACCTCGTCGGCAGCATGAAGCAGATGGCTCTCGAGATGCACAATGAGCTCGAAGCCACCCGCAACGAGCTGCGCCGCGGCGTGCTCGAGATGCCGCAGGAGGCTGCCGAGAGCACGGCCCAGATGCGCAAGGTGATCGTCGACCAGATCGAGGCGCTCGCCGAGCTCAACCGCATCGTGGCCCAGCATGGCCGCGGGCTCGACGTCACTACGGCGGGCCGCGCCAGCATCCATCGCCAGGAAGAGCCGGTGCTGGCCGCGGCCGTCGGCGGCCGGGCTCCCGAGACCCGCATGCGCGACACCGGCAGCGCCTCGACGCTGCCGCCGCCGGACCTCGGCATGCCGGCCGCGCGCCGCACCGAAGCGCCGCCGGTCGCACCTGGCGGTAGCGACCAGGGCCGCGACGGCTGGCTGTCGGACCTGCTCAACCGCACGGACGCCAATCACGGCGCCCCGACCGGTCGTGAGGCTCTGCGCGGCCGCAATGCCGCCGCGCCGCAGCCGCAGGCACCGCAAGATGGCAGCAATCCGCTGGAATCGCTGTCGCTCGACATCGGCCGGCTGATGGACCGCAACCTCGCCGCCGAGATGTGGGACCGCTATCAGCGCGGCGAGAACAAGGCCTTCACCAAGCGCCTGTACACGCCCGCCGGCCAGAAGGCCTTCGACGAGGTCGCCCGCAAGTACCGCGCCGACCGCAACTTCAAGGACACGGTCGACCGCTACGTCGCCGAGTTCGAGCGCCTGCTCGACGAAGTCGCCCGCGACGGCCGCGGCCCGCAGGAGCTGCGCAGCCACCTGATCTCGGAGACGGGGCTGGTGTACACGCTGCTGGCGCACGCGGCGGGACGATTGGGATAAGCAGCAGAATTCCAAGACAACAGAATGAAGACGGAGGCCTCACGGCCTCCGTCTTGTTTTGCGGGAGGGATCTCAGGTGCCGTTGGGCTGACCGAATGACAGCCGCTCGGCCACGACCGCGGCCTGGGTGCGCGAGCCGACGCCGAGCTTGCGCAGGATCGTCGAGACGTGGCCCTTCACGGTCTGCTCGGCGATGTCGAGTTCGCCCGCGATCTGCTTGTTGAGCTTGCCTTCGACGATCATTGCGAGAATGCGCAGCTGCTGCGCCGACAGCGAAGCCATTCTTGCGGCAAGCTCGACGTCGGCGCTCTGGATCGAGCCGCGCCCGCCGACATTGGGCGGCATCCAGATTTCACCGGCGAGTATTTTCGTGATCGCATCCGCCATCTCGGGCAGGCCGAGCGATTTCGGGATGTAGCCGGATGCGCCGTAGGCAATCGCACGGCGGATCGTGGCGGCGTCCTGCCGTGCCGAGATGATCGCCACCGGCACGGTCGGGAACTGCGCCGACAGGATGAACAGCGCGGCAAACCCTTGAATGCCCGGCATGGTCAGATCCCAGAGGATCAGGTCGATCTCGTCGGACTGGGCGGTCAGGACGCCGATCGCCTCGTCCAGCGACTGGCAGGCGATGATGTCGAGATCCGGCAGCACGCTCGACAAGGCGCTCCGCAACGCCGCCTGCACCAGCGGATGATCGTCGCCGATCAGGATGCGCATCGTCAGGAAGTCTCCAGTTTCGTCTCGAACTGCCGGTTCAGGGCTTCGCTGCCGAGGAAGCGCCGCAGAGCGGCCGGCTTGATCGGCTTCGTCAGGATCTCGCAGCCGCGCGCCCTTGCCTCCTCGCGCACGGCCTCGCTGCGATCGGCTGTGACGATCAGCGCACGGACGTCGCGCCCCGACTTCTGCCTGAGATCGTCGAGAAAGTCCAAGCCGCTGCGACCATCGTCGAGGTGGTAATCGAGCAGCACGAGGTGCGGTGGATGGGCCGCGGCCGCCGCCATCGCTCCATCGGCGTCCGTGGCGACAAGCACATGGTGCCCCCACCCACCGAGCAATGCCGTCAAGCCGTCGAGAATGGCCGCCTCATTGTCGAGGCACAGGATCGTCAGCGTGCGCTCCGCGACCGCGGGCGGCGCATCTGCCACCTTGCGCTGAAGCGGCGTTCCCGCTCCGCGCGCCAGCGGCACCGTGACGGCGAAGCACGAGCCGTGTCCGGGCCGCGATCGGACGTCGACGGGATGGCCCAGGAGCCGCGAGATACGATCCACGATCGCAAGACCGAGACCCAGGCCCTTCTCCGATCCGGGGGTCAGACGCTGGAACTCCTCGAAGATCCGCGTCCGATCCTCCGCCGCGATCCCGACGCCGGTGTCCCAGACCTCGATGCGCAGATCGCCGCCGCGCCGCCGGCAGCCGAGCAGGATGCGTCCCCTGGGCGTGTAGCGGAGCGCGTTCGACAACAGGTTCTGCAAGATGCGACGCAGGAGATGCGGATCGCTGCGCACGGCGACACGACAATCGACGACGTTGAGGACGAGCCCGCGTTCGTGCGCCATCGCGGAGAACTCGACGTTCAACTGCACGAGCAGATCCGCGATCGGAAAATCAAACGCTTCGGCGCGAACGGCGCCGGCATCGTAGGAGGAGATGTCGAGCAGCCTGTCCAGCACGTGCTCGGTCGAGCGCAGCGCCGTGATCGCGCTGCTCGCCAGGTTGCGCTCCTTGTCGACGTCGCCGGATCGCGATGCGGCATGCAGGCTTTCGTCGAGCGCGGACAGGAACAGCCGGGCCGCATTCAGCGGTTGCAGCAGATCGTGGCTGGCCGCCGCCAGGAAGCGGGTCTTGCCGAGATTGGCCTGCTCGGCTTCCGCCTTCGCCAGCTCGAGCGCCTCGGTCCGCTCCCGGACGCGCAGCTCGAGCCCCTCGTTGGCCCGGCGCAGGGCTTCCGCGGCGCGATGACGCTCGGTGACGTCGGTGTAGGTCGATACGTAGCCGCCCTCGGCGACGCGATCATAGACGATCTCGAGCACCGTGCCGTCCGGCCGCTTGCGCTCGTACAGATACGGCCAGCTCTGGGTGGCGACGTCACGATTGACAAGGAGCGCGGCGAATTCGGACGCGGCATATTCGCCGCGCTCGACGTTGAAGGCAATGAGGTCCGCCAGCGGAAGACCGACGCGCACGAAATCCGGCGGCAGGTCCAGGAGCGCGATGAAACGGCCGTTCCAGGCCGTGATGTTGAAATCGGCATCGAAGGCGCAAATGCCCTGCGGCACGCTTTCGAGCGTGCTCTGCAAAAGGTTGCGGTTGAAGCGCAGCGCCTCCGAGGCTTCGTCGAGCATCGCCATCGCCGCCCGCCGCGACAGCGAGTGCCCCTCCAGGGATGCGGCGATCACCACGCGCGCCGATGCAGCACCGATGGCACCGGCAAGCAGATTCTCCGTGAAGCGGATCGAGTCGAGATCGACGAGCCCCGACGGATCGAGGCGCGGCCCGGTGCCGGCGCTACGCGCCGCGAGATAGTTGTCGAAGGCCGCTGCGCCGCGCTGCGCGCCGACAAAACGCAACGCCAGCGCGCGGAGATCGTCGAGCCGGACCACCACGCGGGAGGACAGCGTCGGGATCTTTTCGCGGATGACGCCATCGGCGAATGCGGCCGCCTGGTTGCGCTCGACGGTCGACTGCCGCCCCAACGCCGAGATCATCAGGAAGCAGACGAGATTGGCGCCGAGGCTCCAGAGCGTGGCGTGCGAGATCGGATCGATCCCTTCGAGACCCAGCAATGCGTTCGGCTTGAGCCAGGCGAGCTTCCACGGCCCCTGGCGGACGATCTCCTCGATCGCCGGCCAGAGCGGCGCGGCCGAGGGAAGCAGCAGCGTATAGGCCCAGATGGAAAAGCCGACCGCGATTCCGATCGAGGCACCGGCCTTGTTGGCCCGCGGCCAGAACAGCCCTCCGACGAACGCCGGACCGAATTGCGCGACCGCGACGAACGACAGGAGTCCGATCAAGGTCAGCGGATAGGACTGATTGACCAGGCGGTGCATCAGATAGGCGAGCAGCAGGATGCCAACAATCGAGAGCCGGCGCACCGCCACCAGCACCGAGGTCATCGGCCGGCTCTGCGCACGCAGGCCGAAGACGCGCGAGCGCAACAGCAGCGGCATGATGACGTCGTTGCAGAGCATGGTGCTGAGCGCGACCGACGTCATGATCACCATGCCGGTGGCGGCCGAGAGCCCGCCCAGGAACGCGATCAGGCTGATGGTGCCCGCATCCGCCGCGATCGGCAGCGAGATGACGTAAGTGTCGGGGTCCATCATCGCGCCGAACCTCGCAAGCCCTGCCGCGGCGATCGGCAGGATCAGCAGGCTGAACAGCGCAAGGTAACTCGGGTAGAGCCATGCCGCTGTGCGCGTGTGCGCCGGCGCCTCGTTCTCGACGACGGCGACATGGAAGGCCTGCGGCAGACACAGGAAAGCGATGCCCGAGATGACGATCGTCGCAGGCCACACCGGCTGCGTCGGATCGAAGCTGAGGATCCCCGCCAGTTGCGGCTCCGATTGAAACTGCGACAGCAGGGCGGCGGGACCGCAAGACAGGCCGAACAGCACGAACAGCGCGACGATCAGGAATGCGAGCAGCTTGACGACGCTCTCGAAGGCGATCGCGAGCATCAGGCCGCGATGATGCTCGCTGGCATGGACATGCCGGACGCCGAACACGATCGCGAACAGCGCCATCGACGCGGCGACGCCGAAGGCGGAGTCCTGCCAGAATCGCAGTGCTTCGCCTCCGGCGCGCTCGGGCTGGAGGATCAGATAGTCAAAGCTCTTGCCGACAGCCTTGAGTTGAAGCGCGATATAGGGAAGCACGCCGAGCAGCGATGCCAGCGTCACGAAGGCCGCCAGCGCCTGGCTCTTGCCGTAGCGCGCGGCGATGAAGTCGGCGATCGAGGTGACGTTCTGCGCCTTCGCGATCGCGATCACCTTCGACAGGAGCCGTTGGCCGAACAGCAGCACCAGGGTCGGGCCGATATAGATCGTGGCAAAGTCCAGCCCGCTGGTGGCGGCCCGTCCGACCGATCCGTAGAAGCTCCAGGAGGTGTTGTAGACCGCAAGCGTCAGGCAATAGCTGATCGCGGCCACCCAGGAGTTTGGCGACACCAGCGGTCCACCGGCGCTCCGCCGATCGCCCCACCAGGCCACCAGGAACAACGTGGTCACATAGCCCGCAGCGACCGCAAGAACGAACCACGCCTGCAAGACATCCTCACCCGAGATCGTCTGATCGGCCGGCGATGAGCGGGGCCGGATCGCGGGCGGATACTATAGCGTTTTCAATCGCATGGAAGGCTATTTCGCTCCGAAGAAGCGGCGGCCGGAGGATCGTCGGCCGCCGCTTGAGGGTCACTTCAGGCCGCCTCGCGGGACAGCCGCTCCTGCGGCACGCGCTTGACCGCCAGGTTGACCACGACGGCAACCACGATGTTCAGCGCGAGCGCCAGGACGCCGGTGTAGATCGCGACTTTGCCGGCGCCGAAGTCGATGCTGTGCAGCGGCTTCAGCCCGTCCGACCAGGCGAGCCATGAGCCGCCTGCAAGGCCGACGGCCCAGCCGGCCAGAAGCGCCGTGCTCGAGAACCAGTTCAGATAGAGGCCGAACACCAGCGCCGGCAGCGTCTGGAGGATCCAGAGCCCTCCGAGCAGTTGCAGGTCGAGCGCGAACTGCGTCGGCATCAGGAGAATGGCGAGCAGCGCGCCGACCTTCACCAGCATGGAGGTGATCTTGGCGACCTTCGCCTCGCCCGCCGGCGTCACCTTCGGATCGACCCACACCTTCCAGAAGTTGCGGGTGAACAGGTTGGCGGCGCCGATGCTCATGACCGCCGCCGGCACCAGCGCGCCGATCGCGATCGCCGCGAAGGCAAAGCCCGCGAACCAGCTCGGGAACAGGGTCTTGAACAGCTCAGGCACGACGTCGTTGTTGCTCGCGAGCTTCAACCCGGCCGCATGGCCCATGTAGCCCAGCAGCGCGAGGAGACCGAGCAGCAGCGTGTAGGCCGGCAGCAGCATCGCATTCTTGCGGATGGTGTTGCCGCCCGAGGACGCGAAGATGCCCGTCAGCGTGTGCGGATACATGAAGGCCGCGAGCGCCGAGCCCAGCGCCAGCGACGCATAGGGCACGATCTGCGCCGGCGACAGCAGGATACCGCCCGAGCCCTTTGCGGCAAAAGCCGCATCCGCCGCGGTGAAGATCGCGCCATAGCCGCCGAGCTTGGAGGGCACGATCGCGATCGCAGCGATCACCACGATGTAGATCATGATGTCCTTGACGAAGGCGATCAGCGCCGGCGCGCGCAGCCCGGACGAGTAGGTGTAGAGCGCGAGTACCAGGAAGGCGAGAACGAGCGGCACCTCGCCGTGAAGCCCGAGCGCCTTGATCGCGACCTCCATGCCGATGAGCTGGAGCGCGATATAGGGCATTGTCGCCAGCACGCCCGTCGCCGCAACCGCGAGCTCGAGGCCGCGCGAGCCGTAGGCACCGCGCACCACGTCGCCGGCGGTGACATAGCCGCGCTCCTTGGCGACCTTCCAGAGCACCGGCATCACCGCGAACACGAAGGGATAGACGATGATGGTGTAGGGCAGCGCGAAGAAGCCGTAGGCGCCGACCGCATAGACCAGCGCGGGAACCGCGATCACGGTGTAGGCGGTGTAGAAATCGCCGCCGACCAGGAACCAGGTGATCCAGGTCCCGAACTTGCGGCCGCCCAGGCCCCACTCGTCGAGATGAGCGAGCGTTTCCGGCTTGCGCCAGCGCGAAGCGACGAAACCCATGCCGGTAACGAGAACGAAGAGAGCGATGAATACGGCGAACGCCGCGCTATCGACATCAGTCAGCACGGCGCACGCTCCTGTAGACGATGTAGGTGAGTAGAGAGGTCAGCGGCACCCAGGCGAGCTGATACCAATAGAAGAACGGGAAGCCGAATAGATGGGGCTCCCGGACATTGTAGAACGGCACGATCATCAGGCCGATGAACGGCAACAACAGCAACAGGCGTACCACGCGCTCTCCTCCCCTGTGAGTGAAGTCGACGCGCCTTTTCGTGGACGCGCCTTGAGCGCGGTATAGCTGACAACGAGGGACGGCCCCTCCCCCTACCTTGGCTCGGCCCGACCCCCATACTTTCGTACTGGCGCAGCGGCCCCACATCTGCGCAGCAGCGTTGCAGGCTGCCGCGCGTCCGGGACACGAGACCCACGATGACGAACGCACAGGGTGCGTGAACGCGTCCGCCTGCTACCGCCTGCGCTCGGCCGCCGCCGGCTTCGGCGGTTCGGGCGGCGGGGCGGGTTGCGATGAGTTGCTGGCGCCGAACAGCACGCGGGTCGGGTTGCGGTCGAAATTGTTCACGGCGCGGCTGATGTCGCCGAGGGTGCGGCGGCCGTCGGCCATCAGCGCGCCGGAGCGCTTGTCGAAATCCTCGGCGAGTTCGCGGATCGACTTCACCGCCTGAAACAGCTCGCCGCCATCCTTGCCGCCCGCCAGCGTGTTGAGGCCGAGCATGAGATTGTCGGCCTTGAGCATGACGCCGTCGACCTTGGCCATCACGCCGTCGATCTTCTCGGAGTTGCGGGCGAGCGAGTTGGTGAAGGTCTCCAGATTCTTCAGCGAGTTCTTCACCGTTTCCTGATTGTCGGCGACGATCTTGTTGATGTTCTGCAGCGTGGCGCGGATCGCCTCGGTGACGTCCTGGAGCTTGTTGGGGTCGGCGGTCAGCGTCGGGATGCCGTCCTGGTCGAGCGGCGGCGGTGCCGCGGCCTCGTCGCCGCCCTTGAGCGAGATTGCGGCGACGCCCGTGAGGCCCTGGAATTCGAGGCCGACCAGGGTGTCCTTGCGGATCGGGGCGTTGTTCTCGATCATGGCGAGTGCGACAACCCGCCGCGGGTTGTCCAGCTTCACCGAGACCACCTCGCCCACCCGGATACCGTTGAAGTTGACGCTGCCGCCGTTGCGCAGGCCCGCTGCGGGCCCCTCGAACACGACGCGCAGGGGGCTGCGCTGCTTGGTGGTGTGCAGCGACTGAAACCACAGCACGAAGCCGATCGCCGCGGCGATCACCGCCAGCGTGAACGAGCCGATCAATACGTAATTCGCCCGCGTTTCCATCAGGTGCTCCGGCTACGACCCAGCTCTCAACCCAGCCACTTAACCCATGACCGCGCGGGCGCGCTTGCCATGGAAATATTGCCTCAGCCAGGGATGCTGCGAGGCCTGCATGTCGGCGATCGACCCTGCCGCAATGATCTTACCGTTCCCTAAAACGGCGATGCGGTCACACGCTGTGTAAAGGCTGTCGAGATCGTGGGTTACCATGAAAACCGTCAGTCCCAAAGTGCGCTGGAGGGTCCGGACCAGCTCGTCGAAATCGCCGGCGCCGATCGGGTCGAGGCCCGACGTCGGCTCGTCCAGGAACACGAGATCGGGATCGAGTGACAGCGCGCGGGCGAGCGCCACGCGCTTGATCATGCCGCCGGAGAGCTCGGACGGGAAACGCTCGGCGACTTCGGGCTTGAGCCCGACCATGGTCAGCTTGGCCATGGTGATCTCATCCATCAGCCGCTGCGAGACGCGCAAGTATTCGCGCATCGGAAACTGGATGTTCTGCCGCACCGTCAGCGAGGAGAACAGCGCGCCCTGCTGAAACAGCACGCCCCAGCGCCGCTCCACGTTGCGCCGCTGCGACGTGCTGGAGGAATCGAGGTCGACGCCGAACACTTCGATGCTGCCCGCGACCTTCGGCACCAGACCGATGATGGTCCGCGTCAAAACGGACTTGCCCGCGCCCGAGGGGCCGACAAATCCCAAAATCTCGCCGCGCTTGACGTCGAGGTTGAGCCCGTCGAGCACACGTGTTGCGCCGAACTGGACGGTGATGTCACGGACGCGGATGATGGGGTTTTGAATTTCGCCTGCCATCGTCACATCCCGATCGAGGCGAAGAAGATGGCGAACACGCCGTCCATGACGATGACGAAGAAGATGCCCTTCACGACCGACGCCGTGGTGTGCTGTCCCAGCGATTCCGCGCTGCCCTGCACGGCGAGCCCTTCGACGCAGGCGACGATGCCGATCACGGCGGCCATCACCGGCGCCTTGACGATGCCGACGATGAAATGATCGATCGAGATGGCGTCGCGCAGGCGCAACAGGAAGGCCTCCGGCTGCACGCCACCATAGAGCCAGGCAACCAGACCGCCGCCATAGAGCGCGGCCATCGCGCCGAGGAAGGCAAGGATCGGCAGCGCCAGCACCAGCGCCATCATGCGCGGCAGCACCAGGACCTCGATCGGATCGAAGCCCATGGTACGCAGCGCGTCGATCTCCTCGCGCATCTTCATCGAGCCGAGCTCGGCGGTGTAGGCGCTGCCGGAGCGGCCCGCGACCATGATCGCGACCAGGAGCACGCCGATCTCGCGCAGCACCAACACGCCGAGCATGTCGACGACGAAGATGTCGGCGCCGAAGCGGCGGAAATGGAAGATGCCCTGTTGCGCGATGATGCAGCCGATCAGGAAGGTGATCAGCACGATGATCGGCACCGCGCGCCAGCAGACCTGCTCCATGTGATGCACCGTCGAGGTCAGGCGGAACGAGCGCGGATGGATCAGGACGCGAAAGCCCGCAGCGAGCACCGCGCCGAGCATGTCGACGAGGCCTGCCACCGTGCCGGCGAGGCCGGCCACCGCCCGGCCGATCTGCTCCAGCATGCCGGTGATGGTGATGGGGCTGCGGTCGATCACGGGGGTCGCCCGCACCCGCCGCACCTCGTCGACCAGGCTCGAATAATTGGCGGAGAGCCCGGCGATCTGCGGCTCGACCGCGCCCGTGGTCAGGCTGCGGCGCAGCCGCTCGATCAGCCAGGCTCCGAACGTGTCGAGCTTGGCGATCTCGGACACGTCGATGAAGATGCTTTGCGGACTGCCGCCGAGCTTCTCGGCGTCGGCCACCATCCGTTCCAGGACCGGCGCAAAGCTCGCGGTCCAGGTTCCGGTGGCGCGGAGTGCCAGCGCGTTGCCCTTCGCAATCCGCTCCAGCTTCGGATCGCTACTCAAGACGTCCGCTCCCGTGCCGGGGCGGAGAAAATCAGATGGTTGCGCACGCGCCCTTACCCAGAGAAGGTATCCCCAAGTGGTTAATGTTAGTTGCTAGAGGTAACCAGCAGGTTCAGATTTCGCCAGAGTTCAAAATGACTTCCAGCAAACTTGTGGCTCTGGCGGCGCGAATCGAGCGCTTCCCGATCGCCGGCAGCTTTACCATCAGCCGGGGGGCGAAAACCGAGGCCGTGACGGTCGTCGCGGAGGTCAGCCGCGGCGGCCTGACCGGCCGCGGCGAGTGCGTGCCCTATCCCCGTTACGGCGAGACGCCCGAGGCGACGCTCGCCGCCATCCAGGCCATGCAGGGGGCCGTAGCGGGCGGGCTGACGCGGCAGGCCCTCCAGGCCGCCATGCCGCCCGGTGCGGCCCGCAATGCCCTTGATTGCGCCCTGATCGACCTGGAGGCCAAGGCGGCCGGCCTGCGCGCCTGGAACCTGCTGGATCGCCCCGTGCCGGGCGAGCGCACCACGGCCTACACGATCTCGTTAGGTGCCCCCGAGGCCATGGCCGCCGCGACCGCCAAAGCGGCGCACCGGCCGCTGCTCAAGATCAAGCTCGGCGGCGACGGCGATCCCCAACGCATCGCCGCCGTGCGCAGGGCCGCCCCCGAATCCCAGCTGATCGTCGATGCCAATGAAGCGTGGACCGAAGCCAATCTGGAGCACAACCTCGCCGCCTGCGCCGCCGCCGGCGTCACCCTGGTGGAGCAGCCGCTGCCATCAGGCAAGGACGAGGCGCTGGCGCGGATCAAGCGGCCGCTCGCGGTCTGCGCCGACGAGAGCGTGCATGACCGCTCCTCGCTGGCACCGCTGCGCGAACGCTACGACGCCGTGAACATCAAGCTCGACAAGACCGGCGGTCTCACCGAGGCGCTGGCCATGGCCGATGCCGCGCAGGCGCTCGGCTTCGAGATCATGATCGGCTGCATGGTCGCGACCTCGTTGTCGATGGCCCCCGCCATGCTGGTGACGCCGCAGGCGCGCTTCGTCGATCTCGACGGCCCGCTTCTGCTCGCGCGCGACCGCGACCACGGCCTGCGTTATGACGGCAGCCTGGTCTATCCGCCGGACGCCTCGCTCTGGGGATGAGCCGAGAATCGGTGCCGCGCCGACCAGATCACCAGCGCGCCGGCCGCGGCCATCGCCGCCATGACGTAGTACAGGCCATCGCCGATGCGGGCGTAGATCGCGCCTGACGCGATCGAGGTCGCAGCGCCCAAGAGCCCGTTGCAGGCGGCATAATAGCCCTGCCCCCGCGCGATCTGATGCGGGGGCACGCGCTGCACCAGCAGATTCATGGTGCCGACGATGGTCATGCCGAAGGTGAGGCCGTGGCCGAGCTGCACGATCGCGAGCAGCGCGAGCGGCGGCTCGTTGGCGGTGACGGTCCAGCGCAGCACGGCGGCCAGGCCCCCGATCGCCATCATGGTGGAGGGATGCAGCGAGAAGCGCGGCGACAGCGCGAACACGACGATCTCGGCGATCACGCCCAGTGTCCACAGGCCCGCGATGGTCAGCCCGCTGATGCCATGGAGCTGCCAGTTGATGGCCGAGAAGGTGTAATAGGCGACGTGGCTGCCCTGGATCAGCGCGGCCGAGGCGATGATGGCCCAGAAGCCGGCATCGCGCAGCAGCGCCGTGTTGGCGCGCGCTTCGGCGCTCTTGCGCCTGATGTCGTCGAGCGGCTGAAGCAACAGGCTGGCAAGGATCGCAACGACCGCCCAGGCCACGATGACCCAGATCAGATCGCGCGCCGCGATGACGTCGACGAGATAGCCGCAGGCGAGCGAACCCGCGGCGAAGGCCGCCGAGCCCCACAGCCGCAAGGGCCCGTAGTCGAGCCCATAACGGGCAACGCCGCGCAGCGCATAGGCATCGGTCAGCGGCATCGTCGGCGTCCACAGCACGCAGGTCAGCGCATAGATCAGGAACAGCGCCAGCGGCTGCTGTTGTAGTCCAACCGCTGTGAAGCCGATCGCGGTCGCCAGCACCGACACCATCATGGCGGCGCGAATGGCCCGTCGCTTTTCGGCAAACGCCGTGACCTGCGGCAGCGTGGTGAAGCGCGTGATCGCCGGCAGCGCGTTGATGAGACCGATCCAGGCCGCGTCCACGCCGATCGCCTTCAGCCAGACCGGAAAGAACGGCAGATGCGTGCCCGAAACCGCGAAGACCGCCGAATAGAACAGCGCGAGGCTCACGGCAAATCGCCGCTTCTTCGCTGCCGCGATGGGGATTTGTGATTCGGGCTGCATCAAACCAATTGCGATTCGGTCGATATCGTGGTGATCGTTACAGTAACGCGCACTGATTTGCGCGACGAGATTGTCATGGCCAACGAAGCATTCGCCCTCTCGCCCATGTCTGCCCGCGCGGCCGAGCCGAACGAGCAGGATTACGACGCGATCCGCGAAGCCTTCATGGAGACCGCGCGCGGCCGCTGGTTCCTCGGCGAATATGCCAAGCGCAACCGCAATGCGGACACCCGCATGGTGCTGGACGCGGTCGCGAAAATCGAAGAAACCCTTGCGGCACAGCGGCAACCCGTTGTCGAGGACCGCCTGCCGGAGGCGCTGGTCGAGATCCGCCGCGCCATCCGCGAGGCCGAGACGATCGCAATCGCGGCATTCGATCCCGCCGCGATCGAGGCGAGCCTCGCGCCGATCCCGCGCGGGGTTCGCATCATCAAGGAGATCTCTTGGCGCTGGCGCGAGATCGGCGCCGACGGGCGAATCTGCGACCTCATTGATTCGCAGCTCGCCTCGATCGAGGCCGCCTGCGGACAGATTTCGACCCTCGACCCTCGCGCCGAGCTCAAGGCTGCGTTCGATCTGCTGAGGGAGCGGATCGAGCAGACCGAGGGCGGCGCAGCGTCGCAGGCAGAGCATCCCTCGCCGGCGCCGGTGCAGTCAGCGCCCTCCGCCGTGGCGGAAGCTGCGCCTGCGCAAGCCGCGCCCGCCGCGATGGCGAGCGAAGCTCCCGTGGCCTTTACGGAGGCGCTGCAGGACGTCGCGGCCGCTGGCGAGGCCGAAGCAGCGCTTGAGAAAGCCGGCAGCGCGGAAGCATTCGCAGTGGCCGAGCAGGCCATGGATGCGACCATCGCGCCGGACATCGCTGGAAGCGAGCGAGCGCCGGACGAGGTCGCGGTTGAAGACGTCGCTCTTGAAGGGCCCGCCGCGGTCCTGGAGGTCACGGACGAGTTCTCGCTCGACGCCGCCGCGGAAGCCGAGGACGAAGCCATCCTCGAGGCCATCGCGCTGGAGATGGCGGCGCCCGATCCTCAGTTCGACGAGATCATCGAGCCGGTCGAGATTGCCCCGGTAAAGCCGGAACCAATGCCCTCGGATGTCGCAGCGCCCATTGCCTCCGAGCTTCCGGAGCCGATCGCAACTCAGCGGGTCGTCGCAGCCGTCGCGGAAGAGCCTGCAGCGGACGCACCGATCGCGATGGACTCGCTCGCGCGCCTCACCGACGCCATCGCGGAAGCCGCCGCCGAAGTGATGGAGCAGCAGGCCCCAGCCATGGCGGCGACGGCAACGTTCGCCGCAGGGCCGACCGCGACGCTGCCGATGCCCTCGCCCCTGCCCACGTCTTCGCCCGAGCCCTCGCTCGGCGCCACCATCCTCGCCAGCGGCATCTTGCAAAAGCCCCGCGCGCCGGCCAACGATCCCCTCGCCCCGATCCGCCGCATGACCCAGGCTGAGAAGATCGCGTTCTTCTCGTAAGAGACTACGCTCTCTCCACACCGTCATTGCGAGCGCAGCGAAGCAAATCCAGACTGCCGCCGCGGAAAGATTCTGGATTGCTTCGCTACGCTCGCAATGACGAGCGTGTCAATTCCGTCATCCCCGCGAGAACGGCTTCGCCGTTGCGCGGGGTAACGGTGGTGGATGAGTACTCACGATGACGGCGATCAGCCACTCACCCGCAATTCCACACCGCACCGATCGGCGTGCGCGTCCAGCACGGGCCAAAGCTGCCGCCATTGTAGCGGCCGCCGCCGAAGCCAGGGCGGCCGAAATAGTGCCACTCGCCATCCCAGCGGTAATACTGGGGAACCGGGTCGATGTACCAATGGCGGCGGTCGCTGCGCGCGAGACGCCGCATCGCGTCCTTCTGCTTGTAGAGCGGAATGCTGTTGCTCAGCGGCTGGCGATAGCCCGGCAGGAAGCCGTAGCCCTTCCAGACCGGCTTGGGACGCTTTTGCACGGGCTCAGCGGGCGCGACGGCGGGCAGCAGCGACAGGATGACAGCAACGAAGAGACACACAAGGCGAGACATGGATCGACCATAGACAGGCGGATGCGAGAAGGCCACTCAAATTCGAGTGCGAGGCTTTTCGCCGCCTCGATCAATATCCCGCACACGCAGCCATGCCGGCTTTCGCGGAATCGTTATGCGTTGGCTCGCGGCGATCGGGCGGCTGGACCGATCTGATGACGTCCCCCGGCTGATCGCGCTCATCCGAAACGCGGGAAGCCCGACCATCGTGCTAGAATTGATCCGACCTGTCAGCACTCCGTTGCTGTACTGTCTGCTTCGCTATTCGTGGTGCCCTGTCGGAAGGAGCACACATGTCCACGGCGATCTCGACGCTCGGCGGGGTAGGTCTCTTCCTGCTCGGCATGACCGTGATGACGGAGGGCCTGAAGACACTGGCCGGCTCTGCGCTACGCACGGTGCTCGGCAAGGCTGCGTCGACGCCGCTGGTTGGCTCGTTCTGGGGGGCCTTGGTCACACTGCTGGTGCAGTCCTCCAGCGCAACGACCATGACGACGATCGGTCTCGTCAGCGCCGGCCTCTTGACCTTCCAGCAAGGGTTGAGCCTCGTCTTCGGCGCGAATATCGGCACCACCGGGACCGGCTGGCTGGTCGCGCTGATCGGCGTCCGCGTCTCGCTCACGGCCGCGGCGCTGCCGATGATCTTCGTCGGCGCGCTGACCAAGCTTCTCGGCAGCGGACGAATCTCCGGGGTCGGCGCCGCGCTCGCCGGCTTCGGACTTGTGCTGTTCGGCTTGACGACCCTGCAGCAGGGCATGGGCGGGCTGGCTGAACGATTGCACCCGGCGGATCTGCCCGCAGTCCTCGGCAGTCCCGGGGTGTCATGGTGGTCGGGCCTCTTCGGCGTGCTGGCGCTGGTCGTGATCGGATTGGTCATGACCGCGCTGATGCAATCGTCGACGGCCGCGATCGCGGTGACCCTGTCCGCCTATTTCGCGGGCGCGATCGGGTTGGACCAGGCCTGCGCCCTGATCATCGGCCAGAACATCGGAACAGCGACGAGTTCCGCCCTGGCCGCAATCGGCGCGAGCCCGACCGCGAAGCGGCTGGCCATCGCCTACGTTCTTTTCAAGCTGATTGCCGCACTCATCGCTTTGGTTGCTTTTCCCATAGTAACGCCCATGCTGCTGCGCGCCTCTGACACGATCGACGGCGTCACCCTGCTGGCCGGCTACCACACGGCCTTCAACGTCGTCGGCGTCGCGGTCCTGCTGCCCCTGATCAACCCGTTCACGCGACTGGTCGAACGAATTCTGCCCGAGCGCGGCTCGCCGCTGACGCGATGTCTCGATCCTTCGGCGCTTGGGACCCCGATCGTGGCGGTGGAAGCGGTACGGCGCACGATCGCGCGCGTGCTGTTGACGGTGTGCAGTTCGGTCGAGGCGAAACTTGCCCGCCGCGCTGGATCGATACGCCTGGGGAAGGACGCTGTATCCGTAGAGGAGGCGGCCGATGCCGTGCGCCAGGCACAAATATTCCTGTCGGATGTAGCTGGACCGCCTGAGACCGACGACGAGCAACAGCGTCTGACGAGCACGCTGCACGCCCTCGACCACGCGTCCCGGCTGACGGACCTCGCAAGTGGAGGAAACAATTTCGCTTCGGTGGCAGGCGGACCGGAGGACATCCGCGCCGGAGAGCTATGTGCCGAAATCATGCGAAGCGCGGCTGCGATTGCGCGTGGCGTGGCGGCGCCGCCCCGCGCCGACGGATCGCCGCACTCCGTACCCGCCTCGCGTGCCGGCGACGCCATGGCCGGTCCGCGCGCCGCCCCGCCCGACGAGGCGATCGCCGAGCTCGAGCGTTGTACGACACAGCTCGCCGAAATGCTGCGCGCCCATCGCAGTGCGACGCTCGGTGCGGTGGCCAATGGGACCCTGACCGCCGACGCCGCCCTGCTTCGTGTCGAGGCGGTGCGAAACCTCGAAGCCCTATCGCAGCACGCCTGGCGCTCGGCGGTTCATCTGGTGGGACAGGGCTAGCGCGGAGATATGTTCAAACAGCCTGAAGCGCGATGACCGTTCGCACCACTCATCGCGATTCAGATCACGCCCTTCCTGATCAGGAAGCAGCCATAGCCCCTGCTGTCGCCGACCTGCACCACGCCAAACCCGGCCGCTGCCGCGCGATAGAAATCCGGACGCGAGAGCTTGCCGGGCGTGACCGCGCGCCCGGCGGCGCGCGCGATCTCCGCCAGCACCGCGCGCTGCACCTCGGGCACGCGATCGGGATCGTCCACCGGCATCATCACGCGCACCGGATCCGGATCGAAATCGTCGAGCGGATAGACCGACATGATGGCGCGGACCGCGGTCTCCATGTTCATGCCCGGCAGCTGGATCAGGCGCTGCGACGTCGTGCCATGCGCGATGCGGGTCGCGGGGTGATTGGCGTCGACGAAAACGAGGTCGTCGCCATGGCCCATCGCGGCGAGCAGCCAGAGCAGGTCGGGCGTCAGGATCGGATCGATCGATTTCAGCATGTGACGGACTATCCTCCCCAATCAGTCGGTAACCATAGCAGGTTCCGAGCGTGATTCAGATCACTTAAGGCCACCATGGTGACAGGGATCACGGACCGCAAGCTCGAACGCGGCCAAGCTTCCTCGCGACCAATCTCGCATCGAGATGAGTGCCAGAGGAGCACGCCATGTTCCGCCTAAAGCCTTTCCTGATGACTGCGGGTCTCCTGGGAAGCCTGTTCGGTTTCGCCTGCGGGCCCGTTTCCGCGCAAGTCGCACCGGCCCAGCCGGCTCCCACCGCCCTGCAAGGCCCGGAGCAGCGGGTGGCGCTGGTGATCGGCAATGCGCGTTACCAGAACGCGCCGCAACTTGCGAACCCCGACGATGATGCGCAATCGATGGCGCAGTTCCTGAACTCCGCCGGCTTCGAAGTGGTCGCCGCGACCGATCTGACTCAGAACGACATGATCCGCGTGGTCCAGGACTTTTCCGCGAAGGTCGCCTCACGCGGTCCGAACACGGTGGCGATGATCTATTACGCCGGCCACGGCGTGCAGCTCGCCGGAGAGAACTATCTCGTTCCGGTCGATGCGAAGGTCTCCAGCCCGACCGAGCTCGTCAACAATTCGGTGCGCCTCGTCGACGTGATGTCGACGCTGGAGACGATCCCGAGCCGCATGCGCATCGTCATCCTCGATGCCTGCCGCAACAACCCCTTCCCTCAAGTCAACGACGCCGGCCGCGGCCTTGCCATCGTCGATGCGCCGAACGGTTCGATCGTCGGCTACTCGACCGCGCCGGGCGCCGAAGCGTTGGACGGCACCAATGGTCACAGCCCTTATACGCAGGCGTTCCTGAACATCGCTCGCGAACCCAACGTGCCGATCGAGCAGCTGTTCAAGCGCGTGCGCCTGCAGGTCAATCAGGCCACCAGCGGCGCGCAGATCCCGTGGGAGAGCTCGTCGCTGACGAGCGACTTCACCTTCTTCGGTGACACCGCGGTTGCGGCCAACCGTGCGCCGGTGAATGCACCCGTGGTGCAGATGGCCTCCAACCTGCCGAGCCGCTCGACCCGCCAGGCTTATGACTACGTCGTGTCCGAGGGCCGGCCGGAGTACTATCAGGAGTTCATCCGGATGTATCCGCACGACCCGCTGTGCGACCACATCCGCTGGCTGCTCAATAACCTCCTGATCTCGCAGGCCTGGCACATGGCAGTGCTCGCCAACTCGCCGCTCGGCTACAAGAACTTCTATGACAGCTACGGCAACAGCCCCTATGCGCAGGTCGCGCTGAAGCTCGAGGCCCAGCCGAAGCAGATCCCCCTGATGCAGCCGACCAAGTTCCTGGCGCCGCAGAACATTGCCCCGGTCTTCAAGATGGGCAATCTCGGCCAGCCCAAATACCTGCCGCTGATGCAGGGCAATGGTGGCGCGCAGATCAGTGGCAATCTGCCGGTCGTGCAGAAGCCGGTCGACGGCAACATCATCGGCAAGCTCGGCAATGGCGGCCAGATCGTCAACCTGCCGGCGGGCAACAATCAGCCGAACGGCACGCCATCGCAGACCCCGGGCAAGATCGTCACCCTGCCTGCGCCGACCAACACGACCAACAACACTGGCGGCACCGGCAAGATCGTGACGCTGCCCGTGACCATCAGCACGCCGAACGCAGGCAACGCCAACGGCAACCCGGGCAAGATCGTCAGCATGCCGGTCAATGTCGGCAAGGGCGGCTCGACTGTTGACGTGAAGCCTGTCCAGACGCAGAACAACCCGGTCCGCGTCAACAACGCCAACACCGGCATCGTGAAGCTCAACAGCAATCCGGTGAACAAGGTGCAGGTGCAGAACAACGTGCAGACCAATCGTCCGCAGCTCAACACGATGCCGAACCGCATGGCCAACAGCAGCAACAACTTCCGGCAGTCGATGAACCAGGCGCCGAGCATGAATGACGGCGGCAACCGTCGCGGCGGATTCATGCACTGATTGCGCAAGGCGCGCATGAGAAAGGGGGCAGGGCGGCGACGCTCTGCCCCTTCTTAACGTGGGGAGTAGAAATCAGGTCTGGTCGCCAAGGGCTAAAGCGCGATGAGATTTGGATGAATCGTCATCGCGCTTTAGCTTGTTGTTTACGCATGATCTTTCCGGAAAACCGCTTCGCACTTTTCCGGATCATGCTTTAGCTGCCCACCTCTCTCGTACGGAGAGGTCGGATCGCATCGACAGATGCGATCCAGGTGAGGGGATCTGGTCTCACTGGATGCCGCGGCCCCTCACCCGGATTGCTCAGGCGCGCAATTGCGCGCCATAGCAATCCGACTTCTCCCCGTCGGGGAGAGGTGGACCGAGCTCCCTCGCTACGTTCAGTCAGAAATCAGGCCACCAGCTCGGCGAACAGATCGGCATCGACATTGCCGCCGGAGAGCACGATGACGACGTTCTTCCCAGAGACGTCGAGCCGGCCCGCGAGTAGCGCGGCGAGGCCGACGGCACCGCCCGGCTCGACCACCAGCTTCAGCTCGCGATAGGCGAACGCCACCGCCGCGCCGACTTCCTTGTCCGATGCCGTGACGCCGCGCGCGAGCAGCTTGCTGTTGATCGCAAACGTTATCTCGCCCGGCATCAGGGCCATCAGCGCGTCGCAGATGGTGCGGCCTGCCGGCGGGTGCGGCTCGCGATGGCCGGCGGTCAGCGAAATGCCGTGATCGTCGAATGCCTCGGGCTCGGCCACCACGATCTCGGCTGACGGATAGCGCGCCTTCACCGCCGTGGCGACGCCCGCGATCAGGCCGCCGCCGGAGGCCGGCGCCACCACGATGTCGGGGCTGAGGCCGAGCGTTGCCATGTCTTCCGCAATCTCGCGGCCGGCGGTGCCCTGCCCTGCGATCACGAAGGGATCGTCATAGGGTTTAACAAGTGTTGCGCCGCGTTTCTCGGCGATGCCGCGCGAGATCGCCTCGCGGTCGTCCTTGTCGCGATCGTACAGCACGACCTCGGCGCCGTAGGATTTGGTGCGCTCGCGCTTCGACAACGGCGCATCCGCAGGCATCACGATGGTCGCCTGCATATCGAGAATTTTTGCCGCGGCCGCCACACCCTGGGCGTGGTTGCCGGAGGAGAACGCGACGACGCCGCCGGCACGCTTGTCCTGCGGGATCGAGAACACCTTGTTGAAGGCGCCACGGAACTTGAAGGAGCCGGTCCGCTGGAGCATCTCCGGCTTCAGGAACACCTTTGCGCCAACGCGCTCGTTGAGCACGGGGAAGGACAACAGCGGGGTGCGGATGGCGTAAGGCGCGATCACGCGCGCCGCGGCATCGATGTCGGCAGGGCCGACCGGAAGGGCCTGTTCGGTCATGGCGGAATGTTATCGCGGCCGGTCAGGCCCGGGCAAGACACCTCCGCGAGAGGATTTTCTCCGCAGCGTTTTCGAGCGAAGTGGCTACCGGTTCGCGTGAAGAAAACGCGTCAAAACAAGAATCTAGAGCTATTTCGATCCATCGGATCGAAATAGCTCTAGGCGACCTGGCGCGGCTGTTCCGCGCCGGTCCGGCCGGGCAGCACCGCGTCGACCGCCAGGATGCTGTCGATGAAGACCCGCGCCGAGGCTTCCCAGGTGTAATTGGCGGCAAACGCGACGCAGTCCTGCCGGGAGATGTCGAGTGCGGCGAAGCAGGCATTGCGCAGATCATGATCGAGCGCGCCGACCGGCGCGTCGCCGATCACGTCGCGCGGCCCCTTCACGGGGAAGGCCGCGACCGGCAGGCCGCTCGCCAGCGCTTCCAGCAGGACCAGACCGAAAGTGTCGGTCTTGCTGGGGAACACGAACACGTCGGCGGCCGCATAGATATCCGCCAGTTCCTCGCCATGCTTCTCGCCGAGGAAGATCGCATCGGGATAGGCCTCTTCCAGCGAGGCGCGCGCCGGGCCGTCGCCGACGACCACCTTGGTGCCGGGCAGGTCGAGGTCCAGGAACGCCTCGAGATTCTTCTCCACCGCGACCCGCCCCACCGACAGGAATACGGGCGCCGGCAGGCAGAGATCAATGACGCGGGGATGGAACAGCCTTGTGTCCACGCCGCGCGGCCACAGCACGACGTTGTCGAAACCGCGCCCGGTCAATTCGCGCGCGAGCGCAGGGGTCGCCGCCATCACGGCGCGGCTGGGGCTGTGGAAACGGCGCAGCGCCCGCCAGATCAGCGAACCCGGCACCGGCACGCGGGCGCGGACATATTCGGGAAAGCGGGTGTGGAAACTGGTGGTGAACGGCAGCCTGCGCTGGCGGCAATAGCGGCGGACCATCAGACCGATCGGCCCCTCGGTCGCAATATGGATGCTGTCGGGCCGCGCCTCTTCGATCAGCCGCGCGATCCGCGCCGGACGCGGCATGGCGAGGCGCAAATCGCGATAGCTCGGCATCGCGAAGGTGCGGAATGATTGCGGCGTCAGGAACGAGAATTCGACGCCAACACCTTCAACGCGAAGCGCCTTGGCGGCGTCAGCAAGCTTGGTCAGCGTCCGAACCACACCGTTGACTTGCGGGTGCCAGGCGTCGGTCGCGACCAGGATGCGCATCAGGCCGCCCTTGCCGCGACCTGTGGCACCGGCACCGGCTTCCGCAACTGATCCGCCCAGGTGATGATCTCGAAATGGCCATCATCATGTTCGACGAGGGCCGTGCAGCTCTCGACCCAGTCGCCGCAATTCATGTAGCGGATGCCGGCCTCGTCGCGGATGACGGCGTAGTGGATGTGGCCGCAGATCACGCCATCGGCCTCATGGCGCCGTGCCTCGGCGGCGAGTGCCTGCTCGAACGCGCCGATATAATTGACGGCGTTCTTGACCTTCTGCTTGGCCCATTGCGACAGCGACCAATAGGGCACGCCGAACATGCGCCGGAAGAAGTTGACGAAGCGATTCATCTGGATCGCGAAGTCGTAGGCCTTGTCGCCGAGATGGGCGAGCCAGCGCGCGTTCTGCACCACGAGATCGAAGATGTCGCCGTGGATGACGAGATAACGCTTGCCGTCCACGCCGGTGTGGACGGTGTTCTCGACCACGTCGATGCCGCCGAAATGCGTGCCGTAATAGTTGCGCAGGAACTCGTCGTGATTGCCGGGAATGTAGATGATCTTGGCACCCTTGCGCGCCTTGCGCAGAAGCTTCTGGACGAGGTCGTTGTGCGATTGCGGCCAGTGCCAGCTCGATTTCAGCGCCCAGCCGTCGACGATGTCGCCGACGAGATAGATGGTGTCGGCATCATGATAGCGCAGGAAGTCGAGCAGAAGATCGGCTTGAGAACCGCGGGCTCCGAGATGGACATCGGAGATGAACAGCGTGCGAAAGCGCCGCTCGGGGCTCTCGTCACTCACATCGTAACTTCCCATGCGCCAGCCTGTAACAATGTCCCGTGACAGGGGGATGACCGATTGAACCTTGAGGCACCTCAGATACGAATCAAACTTCGCCTCGCCCTGCCCCGCGAATATCAGTCGCATGCGACAATCAGGCGACATGGCGCCGCAGGCGGTGCCGGCAGCAATCCTGTCCTCCCCTGGAGCCCCGGAGTGGGAGGGTGAACTAGCCCCACGCGAGCCGCGCTAAACCGATGAACGGGCGCGCTTCCGCGGGCCCCAGCGTCAGTAGAACTTGTGGAAATGATGGATCGGCGCGTGGCCGTGCCCGACGCTGAAGCGGTCGGCGGCGCCGATCGCGGCGCTGATCCAGGCCTTGGCGTTGCGCACGGCGTTTTCCAGGCCCTCGCCCTTGGCCAGCCCCGCGGCGATGGCTGAGGACAACGAACAGCCCGTCCCATGGGTGTTCTTGGTGGGGAGGCGCGGCGCGGCGAGCGCGATCGTGGTGTCGGCACCGACCAGATAATCGATGCTCTCCGCGCCCTCCCCATGGCCGCCCTTGACCAGGACGGCGCGGCAGCCGAGCGACAGCAGGCGGCGGCCCTGGCTTTCGATCTCGGCCTCGCTTGCGGCCATCGGCTCGTCGAGCAGG
Source organism: Bradyrhizobium vignae (assembly GCF_900324035.1). Taxonomy (NCBI): domain Bacteria; kingdom Pseudomonadati; phylum Pseudomonadota; class Alphaproteobacteria; order Hyphomicrobiales; family Nitrobacteraceae; genus Bradyrhizobium; species Bradyrhizobium vignae. Next base: position 2,988,858 of record NZ_LS398110.1, on the reverse strand, counting down.
GCCGCGGCTTCCGGCAGGTTCGGCGTGATCACGGTGGCCAGCGGTATCAGCTTGGTGCGCAGGGCGTCGACGGCCTCGGAGGCCAGCAGGCGGTCGCCGGACGTTGCCACCATCACGGGATCGAGCACGACGTGCCGGAACGCCCAGCGCGACAGCGCGGCCGCGATCGCATCTATGCTGGCGGCCTGGGCCACCATGCCGATCTTCACCGCGCCGACTTCGAGATCGGAGAACACCGCGTCCATCTGTGCGGTGACGAACTCGGCCGGCACCGCGTGAATGCCGGTGACGCCGCGCGTGTTCTGCGCCGTCAGCGCCGTGATCACGGAGGCGCCGTAGACGCCGAGCGCGGCGAAGGTCTTCAGGTCCGCCTGGATGCCGGCGCCGCCGCTCGAATCGGAGCCGGCGATGGTGAGTGCGACCGGGGTCGTCATCGCCGGATACATTTGCTTGAGGACGCCGCCATGGCCTCTCCTAGCGCGCCCATGGAACAGCAGCAAGCGTTGCCGATTCGCAAACCCGTCGCGCAGCGCGCGAATCAGTCGGGCAAGGCGCGGCCAGGAGCCCGCAATCATGCGGGCTTGAAAAATGCAACCTTGCCGCTCCCTTGGTATAGTCTCTAACCTTAGCGTGCTTCGCCGGTTGCGTGAGACACAGGTGGTGGAACTGTCCAGCGACACCGACGTTGCAGGCCGCCGCGGCCCGCAAACCACCTGGAACAGAACCTTGGGGTGGAACGATGTGGGCCTTCTTCGAACGTCTCCTCGACTCGTCCATGCTTTCGCCGCACGGCATCTGCCTGTTATGGGAGCCGGAGCTGATCGGGCTTCACGTCGTTTCCGACGCCTGCATCGCCGCCGCTTATTTCTCGATCCCCTTTGCCCTTGCCATCCTCGTCACCAAGCGGCGCGACCTCAAGTTCGGCTGGGTCTATTGGGCGTTTGCGATCTTCATCATGGCCTGCGGCCTGACCCATGTGCTGTCGATCTATACGCTCTGGGTTCCGGTCTACGGCATCGAGGGCCTCGTCAAGGCAGCCACGGCGGTCGCGTCGGTCCTCACCGCCGCTGCGCTCTGGCCGCTATTGCCGAAGATCCTGACGATCCCCTCGCCATTCGAGCTGCGGCAGGTCCAGGCCGCGCTCGAGGAGGAGGAAATCAAGAGCCGGGACGCCACGCTGCTGCTGCAACAGGTCCGGGACGCCCAGCGCGCGATGCGCGAGAGCGTTGCGCGCCTGACCGCGATCGTCGAGACCGCGGTCGACGGCGTCTTCCTGTTCGATGCGCAGGACCGCATCCTGCTGTTCAATCCGGCCTGCGAGCGCATGTTCGGCTACCGTGCCGACGAGGTGATGAACCGCAACGTCGGCATGCTGATGCCCGACGCTGATGCGGCACCCGCCGGCCAGGCGAGGCATTTCGCGACCGGCGGCGAGGCCATCGGCCTGCGCAAGGACGGCTCGACCTTTCCGGTGGACCTGTCGGTGGGCCAGGCGCGACAGGACGGCGAGTTGATCTTCGTCGGCATCGTCCACGACCTGACCGCGCGCAAGCTGACCGAGCAGCAGCTTCAGCAGGCGCAGAAGATGGAGACGGTCGGCCAGCTCTCCGGCGGCATCGCGCACGACTTCAACAACCTCCTGACCGTCATCATCGGCAATGCCGAGCACCTGAGCGAGCAGCTCAAGGAGAGGCCCGATCTCAGGCGCTTTGCCGACGACATCTGCCAGTCGGGCGAACGGGGAGCCGAGCTGACGCAGCGACTGCTCGCCTTCAGCCGCCGCCAGCTGCTCCAACCTCAGACGATCGATTGCCGGAGCCTGCTCGACTCCATGTTCAAGCTGCTCAAGCGCACCTTGCGCGAGGACATCGAGATCAGGACGACCTCCGGGCCCGGCACGATCCTGGCCTTTGCCGACCGCGCCCAGCTCGAATCCGCCGTGCTGAACCTCGCGCTCAACGCGCAGGATGCCATGCCATCGGGAGGACATCTGACGCTGAGCACGGAGTTGGCTGCGATCGACGACGACTATCGAGCCCTTCACCCTGAAGTCGCACCCGGTGCCTACGCGTTGATCTCGGTCACCGACGACGGCGAAGGCATGACGGCTGATGTCACCGCACGCGTCTTCGAGCCGTTCTTCACCACCAAGGAGGTCGGCAAGGGCTCCGGTCTCGGCCTCAGCATGGTCTATGGCTTTGCAAAGCAATCGGGCGGCCACGTCGCGATCTACAGCGAGGCGGGCCTTGGCACCACGGTCAGGATCTACCTGCCGCGCGCCAACGCCGGACAATCACAGCCCGATCTTCCCGACAGCGAGGCCGCGGCGCCGCGAGGCTACGAGACGATCCTGATCGTCGAGGACGATCCGTTCGTCCGCTCCTCCGTCATTCGCAGGGTGGAGGCGCTCGGATATCGCGTCATTGCCGCGGTCAAGGGCAGGATGCCTTGCAGCAGCTGCGGAGCGATCCCAGCATCGACTTGCTGTTCACCGATGTCGTGATGCCCGGCGGCATGAGCGGCTGGGAGCTCGCCGATCAGGCGAGGCGCGTTCGTCCCGGTCTGCCGGTCCTGTTCACCTCGGGCTACGCGCTGGAGACCCTGGTCGAGCAGGGCCGCGCGCAGGCGCAAGCAATCGTGCTGACCAAGCCCTATCGCAAGGCCGAGCTCGCCGAGCGGCTCAGGGATGCGTTGGCAGCAGCAGTGGTCACGTCCTAAAGCCTGATCTGGACCCGGAGGGCCGCGTTAGCGCAAAGTTCGCAGCGGTTCTCCGAAAAGATCATGCTCAAACAACACCGGAAGCGCGATGACGAGCTGGCTCGGTCGCTTCGCGCTTCAGCGCCGCAGCCGAATGCACCCCGGACGCCCGCAAGTTTGCTTGCTAAATCCGGCTGGTTTTGGCCTATTAGCCGCCAGATACGCTTTCGGAGTGCCCGCGATGGTTCCTTTCTTCGTTCAGATCAAATGCAAGCTCGGCCAGTCCTATACGGTGGCCAATGCGCTTGCCGAAGCCGAGATCGCCTCCGAGATCTACTCCACGGCCGGCCAATACGACCTCCTGGTGAAGTTCTACGTCGACAAGGACACCGATATCGGCCATTTCGTGAATGAGAAGGTGCAGGTGCTGCCGGGCATCCAGGACACCCTCACCATCATCACCTTCAAGGCGTTCGGCACGGGCTAAAGCATGATCCGGAAAGTGCGAAGCGGTTTTCCGGAAAGATCATGCGTAAACAACAAGCTAAAGCGCGATGACGATTCATCCAAATCTCATCGCGCTTTAGTCTTCTGCAGCGCTTGCTTGTCGGCCACGCCGCTCCGCAGCAAAGCGGCGCGTGGTTCATTTCGCCCGACGGGAGAGGTCGGAGCGCATCGAAGATGCGATCCGGGTGAGGGCTCCAGGTCTCAGTGGGCGCTACAGCCGCTCACCCGGATTGCTGCGCAATCCGACCTCTCCCCGTCGGGGAGAGGTGAACACGGACCGCCGCGACGACGTTCGTACCTTAGCTGCCCTGCTTGCGTTTCGGTGGCGTCGGCCCATCCACCGGCGGCAGCGATTTGAGGTACTCCGCCATCGCCGCGAGATCTCCGTCAGATAATTGCGAGGTGTTCTTGATCACGCGCGTCATCGCGCCGCCGACACTGTCGCCATCGGGCAATTCACCCGTCTTGAGGAAATAGGCGAGATCCTTCGCACTCCACTCGCCAAGGTGCTTCTGGGTGATGTTCGGGACCCAGCCCTCGCCTTCCGGATTGGGACCGCCGGCAAATTGTTGGCCGGCGATGATGCCGCCCAGCACATTGCGCGGGCTGTGGCATTCGGCACAATGGCCAAAGCTGTTGACGAGATAGGCGCCGCGCTTCCATTCCCGCGACTTGCTGCCATCGGCAATGAAAGGCTTTTCGTCCAGAAACAGGAATTTCCAGATCCCGATATTGCGCCGGATGTTGAAGGGAAGACCGACGTCGTGGTCACGCACCTTGCCCGCAACAGCCGGCAGCGTTTTCAGATAAGCAAAGAGATCGAGCACGTCCTCGCGCCTGGCGTGCTGATAGGAGGTATAGGGAAACGCCGGAAAGTAATGCTGTCCGGCCGGCGAGACCCCGTGCATCACCGCATTGACGAAATCGGCGTCGGTCCATTTGCCGATACCATCGTTCGGATCAGGCGAGATGTTCGGCGCGTAGAACGTTCCGAACGGCGATTTGATCGCGACGCCACCTCCGAGCCTGAGACGATCGGGCTGGTTGGGAACGGCATGGCAGGACGCGCAACCGCCGGCGTTGAACATCACCTCCCCGTTGGCGAGATCGGGCACATGGGCCGGTGAATTGCCCACCGCCGCCACCCCCGGCGCGCTGAGCCACCAATAGATGCCGGAAGCAGCCATCGTGGCGAGCAGCGCCAGCAGAATTGTTCGTTGCAACATGCGCACCATTCACTCGTTGCGGCGAACTTATGACCGATCTCGTCACGGCTCCAGCCACGAAGAATTTAGCCCGCCTTGGCCGGAGACGGGAATAAACTGAAATGCCGGCTGTTGGAAGTTTGCCAGCCCGAACGGGTTCAACAGGGAGAATGCCATGAACAAGACCGTCATCGCCGTGTTCGCGCTCGGTGCCGTCGCTTTTGCCGGGCCGGCCTATGCCGAAAAGCTGAAAGCAACGCTCGACGGCAAGTCCGAGGTGCCCGCAACGACCACCAGCGGCACCGGAACGGCCGATCTGAACTATGATGCCGCCAGCAAGAAGCTGTCTTGGACCGTCACCTATTCCGGCCTCTCCGGCCCCGCCACCGCGGCGCACTTCCATGGGCCTGCCGAAGCCGGCAAGAACGCCGGCGTGGCGGTTGCCATCCCGAATGCCGCCTCGAGCCCGGTCAAGGGCGAAGCGACGCTCACGGACGCGCAGGCCGCCGATCTGCTCGGCGGCAAGTACTACATCAACATCCACACCGCGGCGAACCCGGGCGGCGAGATCCGCGGTCAGGTGACGAAGTAAGCGTCAAGGCTGCTTCGTCATGGAAAGGCCGGGTGCGACGGAGGGCGCGCCCGGCCTTTTCGATTCCGGAGGCGCTCAAGCCGCGTTCAGCGCCTGCGTGAGATCGGCGATCAGGTCCGACGGGTTCTCGATGCCGATCGACAGCCGGATCGTGGAATCGAGGACGCCGATTTTGCGGCGGATGTCGGCTGGAACGCCGGAATGGGTCATGGTTGCGGGCAGGCTCGCGAGCGATTCCGTTCCGCCGAGGCTCACTGCAAGCTTGAGGATCTGCAGCGCGTTGAGGAATCTGACCGCCGCCTCCTTGCCGCCGGCGATGTCGAACGAGAACGTGGATCCGGCACCGAAACACTGCCTCGCAAACGCGCGCCCGGCCGGTGACGCTTCCTCGAGATGACCGAGATAGTGGACCTTGGCGACCTTGGGATGACCGCGCAAGAAGTCCGCCACGAGGCGCGCATTGTCGTTGGCCTTCTCCATGCGCAGGCTCAGCGTCTCGAGCGAACGGTTGATCATCCAGCAGGAATGCGGATCGAGCTGAGTGCCGATCGCGCCCCGCAGCGCCTTGATGCCCTTCATGACAGCCTTCGAGCCGAGCGCGGCCCCCGCGATCAGATCGGAATGACCGCCGACATATTTGGTCAGCGAATACAGCGAGAGGTCCGCACCGTGCTCGATCGGCCGCTGAAACACCGGTCCGAGCAGCGTGTTGTCGCAGGCGATGATCGGTGTGTGTCCCTGCGCCTTTCCGATCGCGTCGGCAACACGGCGGATCATCGCGATGTCGACCAGGCCGTTGGTCGGATTGGCGGGCGTCTCGATCAGGATCATCGAAACCCGTCCCTTGCCCATGGCCTGCTCCGACGCCTGCTTGACTGCCGTCTCGTCGATACCGTCGGCAAAGCCGACGGCGCCGATCGACAGACGCGCAAGCGTGTTCGTCAGCAGGGTTTCCGTCCCGCCATAGAGCGGCTGGGAATGCAGAATGACGTCGCCGGGGCGAACAAAGGCCAGGATCGTGGTTGCGATGGCCGCCATGCCGGATGAGAACAGCGCACAACTTTCGGTGCGCTCGTAGATCGCCAGCCTGTCCTCGACGATTTCGCTGTTGGGATGATTGAAGCGCGAATAGACGAGGCCTGCGCCCATGCCTTCCGGCGGCTCGCGCCGGCCGGCGACGTAATCGAAGAAGTCCTGCCCGTCCTCGGCCGTCCTGAACACGAAGGTGGAGGTCAGGAACACCGGCGGCTTGATGGCGCCTTCCGACAATTGTGGATCATAGCCATAGGTCAGCATCAGCGTTTCCGGATGCAGCATATGGTTGCCGATATGGGTCTTGGACGGGAAGGGTTTTGCCATGGCCTGTCTCGCTGTCTTGATGCAGGTGCTCGCCGCGGTTGGAACCTCCTGATCTCATGAGGCAGTCGGGAAGAGATGCGCCGACTCGCACCAACGCCGCGGCCATCGACTCAAAGATAGCTGTTCGGACCGCGATCCGTCAGACCTTGCGAACGGAAAAAGGCGGTTGCTTGCGCAACCGCCCTTCGATTCCGGTAGTTCGGATGACGACGAGTCTCGCCGTCAGCCGTTCTTCACGCGATAGGTTTCGTGGCAGCCGCCGCATTCCTTGCCGATCGCGGGCAGATTCGCTTTGAGCGAGTCGAGATCCTTGATCTTGCTCTTGGCTTCGCCGACGATCTTGCCGAAGCTCGCGATCTTCGCATCGAAGCCGGCCTTGTCCTCCCAGATCTTCGGCGAGGTCGAGTAGTCACCGTCGAGCTTCACGCCCTTGGCGCTGGCCGGAAACAGGTTCGGCAGCTTCCTGGCGGTATCCTCGAACTGCGCCAGCGCGCTGTTCACCGTCGCCTGGTCGTAGGGCTTCTCGCCCTTGACCATCGCCGACATCGCGCCGGCGTTCTTGCCATTGCCCTTCATCAGGGTCTGGACCTCCTTGATGGAATCCGGGTCCGCCCAAACCGCCCCCATACCGAGCAGCAGCGCGCCCCCGACAACCAACACTCGCTTCATTCGCAAAACCCCTTTTCATGATGAAGGATCGTGCCGACCCTTCGATGGGCCAACACCGCTTGGCAGATTTCATTCCATCCAGGACGCGACGACAGATCGTCGCGCTCTGCATGATTGTTGAGGATGATGTCCCCGCAAACGCGTTCTGCGTCTGCCCCGCAAAACGCGTTCCGCGTTTGCTTGGGGGAATCACAGGCTATGGCGGCGGTGATGCTCGTTGATCGCGATCCACACCCGCTCCGGCGTTGCCGGCATGTCGATATGGTCGATCTTGTATTCGCGCCAGAGCGCGTCGACGATGGCGTTGACGACGGCTGGACAGGAGCCGATCGCGCCGGCCTCGCCGGCCCCCTTCACGCCCATCGGATTGGTCTTGCAGGGGACGTTGTGGGTCTCGAACACGAAGGCCGGCCCGTCCGCCGCGCGCGGCAGCGCGTAGTCCATGTAGGTGGCGGTGATGAGCTGGCCGTCGGCGGCGCCATACACCACCTGCTCCATCAGCGCCTGGCCGATGCCCTGCATGGCGCCGCCATGCACCTGCCCCGCCAGCAGCAGCGGATTGAGCGTCTTGCCGAAATCGTCGACGATCACGTAGTTGACGATTCTGATGATGCCGGTGGCCGGATCGATCTCGACCTCCGCCAGATGTGTGCCGTTGGGATAGGTGCCGTCGGCGCTGGCGAAGGTCGCGCTGCCGTTCAGCTTCGCCGGATCGGCGCCGGGCCGCTTGGCGAGATCGGCGAAGGAGATCGAGCGGTCGGTGCCGGCGATCCGGATCACGCCGTCGGTGATCTCGAGGTCGCCGGCGCTCGCTTCCAGCGCCTGCGCTGCAAGCTCCTTCAGCTTCTTGCCGAGATCGCCCGCAGCGCGCTCCACGCAGACGCCACCGGTGGGAATCGAGGCCGAGCCACCGGTGCCGAGGCCCGTCGCGATCTCATTGGTGTCACCCTGGTGGATATGCACGCGCTCCGGCGGCAGACCGAACTGCTCCGCGACGATCTGCGCATAGGCGGTCTGATGGCCCTGACCGCTCGATTGCGTGCCGATCAGGACGGTGACATCGCCATTGGGATCGAGGCGGACATTGGCCGTCTCCTCACCCATCACGCCGCAGATCTCGACATAGCTTGCGAGCCCAATGCCGCGGATCAGCCCCTGCTTCTTGGCCGCCTTGGCACGCTTGGGAAACTCCTTCCACTCGGCGATCTCCATCGCGCGCTTCAGATGCGCGGCGAAGTCGCCGGAATCATAGACCTTGCCCGTGGCCGTTTTGTACGGCAGCGCCTTGGGCGGGATGAAATTCTTGCGACGGATGGCGTCCGGCGTCATATCGAGTTTTCGCGCGCAGGCATCGACGAGACGCTCGATCACATAGGCCGCCTCGGGCCGCCCGGCGCCACGATAGGCGTCCACCGGAACGCTGTGGGTGAAGATGGTGCGCACTCGGCAATGGAAGGCCTGGATGTCGTAGAGGCCCGGCAGCATGCCGGCGCCGCCATGCGGGATGTAAGGCCCGAAGGTCGAGAGATACGCGCCCATGTCGCCCATCAGGTCGCAATCCATCGCGAGGAATTTACCGTCCTCGGCCAGCGCCATCTTTGCGGTGGTGACGTTGTCGCGGCCCTGCGCATCGCCCATGAAATGCTCGGAGCGATCGGCCGCCCATTTCACCGCCTTCTTCAGTTTTCGCGCGGCCACCGCCATCAAAGCGTATTCCCGGTAGGGAAACAGCTTCGTGCCGAAGCCGCCGCCGACGTCGGGGCAGATCACCCGCATCTTGTCGGTGGGGATGTTGAGCACGTTCTGGCACAGGATGTCGCGCAGGCGATGGCTGCCCTGGCTGCCGACCGTCAGCGTCAGATGGTCGCGCTTGGCGTCGTATTCGCACACCGCCGCGCGCGTCTCCATGAAGCTCGCGACCACGCGCGGATTGACGATCGAGATTTCGGCGACCGCATGTGCCTTGGCAAAGGCAGCTTCCGTCGCCGCCTTATCACCGATCGAGACGTCGAACAGCACGTTGCCTGGCTTGTCCGGCCAGACCTGCGGCGCGCCCTTCTTCACGGCGTTGACGACGCCGGTCACCGCCGGCAGCGGGCTCCATTTGACCTCGATCGCCTCGATCGCATCCCGGGCCTGGTCGATGGTCTCGGCGACCACGAAGGCGATGGCATCGCCGACGTGGCGCACCTCGTCCTTGGCGAGGATCGGGTAAGGCGGGCCGGTGAACGGATCGGTCTCGAGATTGAACAGGCAGGGCAGATTGCCGAGGTCCTTGACGTCGTCGGCAGTCAGGATCAGCGCGACGCCGGGCAGGCCGCGGGCGCGGCTCACGTCGATCGTGTATTTGGCATGCGCATGCGGCGAGCGCAGCACCAGGCAGCGCAGCGCGGCCTGCGGCGCGTAATCGTCGGTATAGCGGCCCTTGCCGCGGATGAGCGCGTCATCCTCCTTGCGCAGCACGCTTTGGCCAACGCCGAACTTGATGGGAGCCGCCATTGTCTTTTCCCGTTCTCATGGTTGTTTTGCGAGCCATATTGCCGTGGAAAAAGTGGCAAGGCAAACGGGTTTAGGCGGGCACACTGGTGGCAGGCCGGGAAAGCACCGCGCGCCAGTCACCATGGCGTCTAGATTGCACCGCGAAGCAGGACCCCCATACTTGAGGAGCCCGCCAAAAGCGGGCCTCTCGAAGGATCAACAACGAAGACGCAGCCCACCGCGCCTCTTGACAAGTTACATGCCACCGCGTCCCCACGGATCCATCGCGCGATCTCTCAGCCTGTCGAGAGCCCTTGCAGACGTGAAGTAGTCGATCTCGGCTCGCGTCAAGCCGAGATCCATCAGCGCCCTGTCACTCAGATCGTGCAAGTTGACTCGTGGGCTCTGGCGCCGCTCCTGAAAGGCGCGCCAGTATCGATCGAGCAGGCTCAAGACGATGGAGAAGTCGAGGCGAAGCCGCGCGGCATCGACCTCCGGCTCGCTTGCGCTGTTCGTCAATTGTGGTGGCATCGGATGCTCCTGCTGTTGAGCCGGCAAGGAGCGTGGCCACGAAAAAGGCCCCGTCCGATGCCGGCGGGGCCTGGTGGAAAAGATGTCGTCGTCGAATTCCTAGCGCACGACTCCTTCCACGGCCCAGCCGAAGCGGGTCATGTGGTTGAAGTTGATTTTGCGCGAGCATTTAGTCATGGGGCGCTGTTAGCACGACAATCGCACAAAATCAAGAGATGTGCGGAGGTCGACTGCATCCTGGAGGCGAGCACCCTGCTCGCCTAAAGCGCGATGAGATTTGGATGAATCGTCATCGCGCTTTAGCTTGTTGTTTACGCAAGATCTTTCCGGAAAACCGCTTCGCACTTTTGCGGATCATGCTTTAGCCGCGCACCAGCGAGACCAGCCAGCTGCGGCCGAACAGAGCGAGCATCGCGAGCGCATAGACGATCGTGCCGCCGACGGCGAGCAGGAGCAGCGTCACTTCGTCCCGGAAGGGCATCGTGCCCAGCCAAGAACCGCTGAAGCGTGCGATCAGCCAGAACGCGGCGGCGAGAATGATTCCGGTCAGCAGGAATTTGCCGAGCGACATCAGACAGGCGCGGTCCAGAACGAGAAAGCCGCGCCGCACGGCGAAGAACAGCACCAGCAAGAGATTGGTCCAGACGCCGACGGCGGTTGCCAGCGCGAGGCCGATCTGGGCCAGCGATCCCATCAAGGCGACCTTCAGCGCGACGTTGACGGCAATGCCCGTAAGCGAGGCGCGGACCGGCGTTGCGGTGTCCTTGCGGGCATAGAAGGTCGCGACCGCACTGCGGATCAGCACGAAGGGGATCAGGCCGATGGCATAGGCCGCGAGCGTGGCGCCGGCGGCCGCGGCATCGGCCTTGGAGAACGCGCCGCGGGCGAACAGCGCGCGCATGATCGCGTCGGGCACGGTGATGAAGGCCGCGACGAACGGCACCGAGAACAGCAACGTGAAATCGAAAGCGCGGCGCTGCGCCTTCATCGCGCCATCATGGTCGTTGGCCGTGATGCGCCGCGACATTTCCGGCAGCAGCACCGTACCGATGGCGATGCCGATGACACCGATCGGCAGCTGATTGAGTCGGTCGGCATAATAGAGCGCCGACAGCGCGCCGGCGGGCAGGAAGGTCGCGATGATGGTGTCGGCGAACAGCGCGACCTGCGTGCCCATCGAGCCCAGCGTCGCAGGTCCCAGCGCTTTGAAAAAGCCGCGCACGTCTTCGTCGAGTTTCAAGGGCGCAAAGCGCGGCAGGCCGCCATGCCGCGCGAGATCGCCGGCGAGCAGGAAATATTGCAGGAAGCCGGAGATCAGGACTCCCCATGCGGCGGCATGGCCCGCGGTTGGAAACCAGACGGCAACCGCCAGCGTCATCATCATCGCGACATTGAGGAAGATCGAGGCCGCCGCGGCGCTGGCAAAGCGCTGCATCACGTTGAGCATGCCGCCATAGAGCGTGACCAACGTGATCAACAGGAGATAGGGAAAGGTGATCCGGGTCAGCTCGATCGCGAGCTTACGCTGCTCAGCATCCTCACTGAAGCCGGGCGCCAAAATGCTCATGGCCTGCGGCATGAACAGCCAGGCGAGAATCAGCAGCACCACCTGCGAGGCCAAGAGCAGCGTGAAGATGCGGTCGGCGAACAAGTGTGCCGCCGCCTCGCCCCTCTCGCCATGGACATGGGCATAGGCCGGCACCCAGGCGGCGTTGAAGGCGCCCTCGGCGAAGATCGCGCGGAAATGATTGGGCAGCCGCATCGCCACGAAGAAGGCGTCGGCCACCGGACCGGCGCCGAGGATCGCCGCGAGCATGATGTCGCGGGCAAATCCCGTCAGCCGCGAGAGCAACGTGTAACCACCGACCGTGAAGATGCGTCCGAGCATGCGGACTCTTCTAGAGGCTTATCGGGCAGCCGATAAGGCTTTGAAGTCCGATGTGATCAAAAAAGACGGCTGTTGAGGCTGATCACCTCTCCCGTGGGGAGAGGTGAAGAAATCAGCCCGCGAGCGCGCCGCCGACGGCGGCGATGATTCGCTCCTGGTCGGCTTCGGTCAAATAGGCGTGCATCGGCAGGCTGATGACGTCCTGCGACAGGCTCTCACAAGCAGGCAGGCCCCCCTCGGCGACCGGGTAGTGCTTGTAGGCGGTCTGCTGATGCATCGACTTGCCGTAGTAGATCGCGGTCGGCACGCCCTGGGTCTTCAGCGCGGCGGCAAAGCCGTCGCGGTCGGTGCCTTTGGGCAGGCGGATCGTGTACTGCGCCCAGACCGAGGTGTTGCCGGGCGCAAGGCGCGGCACGGTGACAACGTTGGACAGGCCGCGCGCATAGCGTTCCGCAACCCGGTTTCGGGCGGCGATCTCGTCGTCGAAGATCTTCAGCTTCTCGATCAGGACAGCGGCCTGCATGGTGTCGAGCCGGCCGGTCAGGCCAAGGCGGACGTTGTCGTATTTGTCGACGCCCTGCCCGTGCACGCGGATGCTGCGCAGCGTGGCCGCGAGCTCGTCGTCATCGGTGAAGATCGCGCCGCCGTCGCCGAAGCAGCCGAGCGGCTTGGCCGGGAAGAAGCTGGTCGCCGTGGCGTGTCCGAGCGTGCCGAGCTTGCGGCCCTTGTAGCTCGCGCCAAAGCCTTGCGCGGCGTCGTCGAGCACGAACAGGCCTTCGGCGCTGGCGATCTCGGCAATGGCGTCGTGATCGGCGGGCTGGCCGAACAGGTCGACCGGAATCACCGCAACCGGCTTGAGGCCGGCTTTCCGGGCGGTCGCGATGCCGCGCTTGAGCGACTCCGGGCTCATGTTGAATGTGGCTTCGTCGACATCGACATAGACAGGTGTCGCGCCGGTCCGCGCCACCGGCGAGGCGGTCGCGATGAAGGTGAAGGACGGACACAGCACGGCATCGCCGGGTCCGACATTCTTGGCCATCATCACCATCAGGATCGCGTCGGTACCGCTGGCGCAGCCGATGACATGCTTGGCGCCTGAGTAGGCCGCGAGCTGCTTCTCGAGCTCGAAAACCTCGGGACCATTGACGAACTGGCAGTGGTCCATCACCCGCTTGACGGCGGCATCGAGCGAGGCGCCGAGCCGGCGACGCTGCGAGGCGACGTCGATGAAGGGAATGGGTTCGGAACGCAGATGCTGGTTCATGACGCCTTCTTGAGTGGTCGACATGGAGAAGAGAGATCAGCCGGCAACGCGGCGCGGAGCCTTGCGGGCGGGCGCCGCGGCGGCGGGGCGCGACGGTGTTTCCAGGCACTGCGTCGCGATCTCGAGGCTGGCGACGCCTTCGTCGCCGGTCACTGCCGGCGTCTCGCCGTTACGCACCGCCTTCAAGAACGCGAGCAGCTCGGCGCGGAGCGGCTCATCATGGCCGACCGGCAGGTGCCGCATCGAGTAGCTGCCATCCGGCTTGAAGCCGAAGCACTCGGTGACCTGGCGCGTGAGCAGATCGCCCATCACGTATTTGTCGCGCGTGGCGACCGTGACGCTGCGCGCCTTGAACGGTGTCAGCCAGTTGGTGTTGATGTGGGCAAGCACGCCGCTCTCGGTGCGGAACTGCAACAGCGCGATGTCCTCGCGCTCGGCGACCGCGCTCGACAATTGCGGCTGCACCTCGACGATGTCGGATTCGGTGAACCAGCGGATCAGGTCGATGTCGTGCACGGCAAGGTCGATGACGACGCCGACATTGGACATCCGCGGCGGGAACGGGCCGACGCGGGTGATCGCGATGGAGAGAATGTCCTCGCCTGCGATCGCCTGCTTGACGGCGGCGACCGCCGGGTTGAAACGCTCGACATGGCCGATCATCAGCGTCACGCCGGCTTTTTGCGCGGCGGCGACGATCTCGCGCCCCTCCTCCACCGTCGACGCGATCGGCTTCTCGACCAGCACGTGGATGTTCTTGGCGATGCAGGCGAGCGCGACCTCGTGATGTAAATGGGTCGGCGCCGCGACGGTGACGGCATCGACGCCCTCGGCGAAGAGCTGGTCGAGCGTCTCGAAGCTTGCGCAATTGGCAAGTTCCGTGGCCCGCGCGCGATGCGCCGGCGAGGGATCGACGACGCCGACGAGGCTGACGCCGGGAAGACCGCTGAGCACGCGCGCATGGTTGCTGCCCATCACACCGGCACCAATGACGCCGACGCGCAAGCCGGCCTTTACCGGTGCAGACCCTTTGGAACTCATCTGAGCAAACCCCGATTCAACCCAAATCCCCGGGCCGCTTCTAGCACGGACGCCACATTTGTGGCGAATGCCGCCCCCGCGGGCCGGGACACGATTTGATTCAAAAAGTTACACGTTCCCCGGGCCTTAAGCCGAAAAAGATACCGCTTCTCGGCCCGGGTCGCGTGATTCGGAGTTTGCTGGTTACGACCTTTGATAGTCGTCTTCAATCCGGATGATGTCGTCTTCCCCGAGATAAGAGCCGGTCTGGACCTCGATCAGTTCCAGCTGGATCTTGCCGGGATTCTCCATCCGGTGGACCGCGCCCATCGGGATGTAGATCGACTCGTTCTCATGCACCGTCTTGACGGTTTCGTCGACGGTGACCTGGGCCGTGCCGCGCACCACGATCCAATGCTCGGCGCGATGGTGATGCTTCTGCAGCGACAGCCGTCCGCCCGGCTTCACCACGATGCGCTTGACCTGGTGGCGCTCGCCATTGTCGACGGACTGATAGCTGCCCCAGGGCCGGTGCACCTTCAGATGCTCCTCGGTCACCTTCGGCGCAACCGCCTTCAGCTTCGCCACCAGACGCTTCAGTCCGTTGGCATCCTTCTGGCGCGAGACCAGAACCGCGTCCGCGGTCGCGACCACGACGAGATCGTCGACGCCTTCGAGCGCGACCAGCGCGGAATCGGTGGTGACGTTGCAGTTGCGGGAATCCTCGAACACGGCGGTGCCGTGCGCCGCATTGCCCAGCGCGTCCTTCTCCGAGAGCTCCCACACCGCGTGCCAGGAGCCGACGTCGGACCAGCCGCACGATACCGGCACCATGGCGGCGCGCGAGGTCTTTTCCATCACCGCATAGTCGATCGAGATCGCCTTCGCCGCGCCGAACGCTTCGGGCTCCAGCGTGACGAAGCCGAGATCGCGGCCGGCATTGTTGACGGCGCCGGTGACGGCCTCGACGCTTGCCGCATCGACCCTGCGATATTCGTCGAGCAGCACAGCGGCCGGGAACATGAAGTTGCCGCTGTTCCAGAGATAGCCGGAATTGACGTAATCGGATGCCTTCACCGCGTCCGGCTTCTCGACGAAGCGCGCCACCGCATGCACCTCGCCGGAGATCGCCTCGCCCGGATTGATGTAGCCGTATTCGGTCGCCGGCCGCTCCGGCTTGACGCCGAAGGTGACGATGCGACCGGCGCTCGCAGCCGTGAGGCCTTCGCGGCACGCCGCGACGAAGGCGGCATTGTCCTGCACCACGTGGTCGGCGGCGAGCGCGAGCACGATCGCTTCACTGGCGCGGTTCTGCGCGAACACCGCGCCGGCGGCGATCGCGGGGCCGGAATCGCGCCGCATCGGCTCGAGGATCACGTCGGCCTCGATGCCGATCTCGGCGAGCTGTTCCAGCACCATGAAGCGGTAGGCCGCATTGGTGATGACAACAGGACGATCGAACAGCGAGGGATCGGACACGCGCAGCAGCGTGTCCTGGAAGGTCGAGCGTGTGCCGAACAGCGGCAGGAATTGCTTGGGCCGCACCTCGCGCGAAGCGGGCCACAGCCGCGTGCCGGCACCGCCGCACATGATCAGGGGGATTATGCGTTTGTCCATCGTGATCTCAAACCTTGAAGTAGTCCCGATACCAGGTGACGAAATTATGGACCCCATGCTCGATCGGCGTTGACGGTGCAAAGCCGGTGTCGCGCATCAAATCCTCGACATCCGCGAACGTTTCCAGCACATCTCCCGGCTGCATCGGCAGCAATTCTTTGATCGCCGTCCGGCCCAGCTCCCGCTCCAGAAGACCGACGACGTGCATCAGTTCCTCCGGATGGTGATTGCCGACATTGTAGAGCTTAAACGGCGCATTTGCGGCAAGCGGATCGTCCGCAGGCACGAGATCGATCAGCTTGGATACGACACGGGTCACGTCATCGATATAGGTGAAGTCCCGGCGCATCTTTCCATGGTTAAAGAGCCGGATGGGCTTGCCGGCCATGATGGCGTTCACGAACAGAAACATGGCCATGTCGGGCCGGCCCCACGGCCCGTAAATGGTAAAGAAGCGCAGCCCCGTGACCGGCAGGCGATAGAGATGGCTGTAGGACTGCGCCATCACCTCGTTCGCCTTCTTCGTCGCTGCATAGAAGCTCACGGGATGATCGGTACGGTCCGCGACCGCAAATGGCAGTTTTGTGTTGGCTCCGTAAACGGAGGATGACGAGGCGTAGACGAGATGACGACAGTCGTTGTTGCGGCAGCCCTCCAGCACGTTGAGAAAGCCCACGAGATTGGAATCGACGTAAGTCTGCGGCTGCTCGATCGAGTAGCGCACACCCGCTTGCGCCGCGAGATGCACGACTTTGGCAAAACGATGTTGCGCAAACAGCGCCGTCATCGTCTCGCGGTCGGCGAGGTCGGCCTCGACGAAGGAGAAGCCGGGTGCGTCCCTGAGCAGCGCAAGGCGCGCTTTTTTCAGCGCCGGATCGTAATAGCTGTTGAGATTGTCGAGCCCGACGACGGCGCGGCCTTCGCCCAGGAGCTGCCGGGCGACATGAAAGCCGATGAAGCCGGCCGCGCCGGTAACCAAAATCGCCTGATCTGTCATCCTGTTCCCTAGGATCCGTGCCGACCCTGTTTAGCCGCCACGTTGACGGGGTCGCAATAGGCTCGCCGCTCCTGACGAGGACTCCTCGTGGCGTCCTTAACGACGGCTATTGCAAGATCGGCGCCAAAACCATACCAAAGCGGCCGAATTCGGCGCCTCGCGTCGGGTTGCCTCAAATCTTCGCAAACCCTGTCCATGCGGGCGAGATGCGCCGAATCCTGTTGTCGACGGCCAAAATCCTGATCTCCGCGGCGCTGCTCTATCTGGCGCTGCGCAAGATCGACCTGTCCGAACTGTTTTCGCGCTTCACCGTGACCAGCCTGTTCTGGATCGGCATCGCGATCGCGGTCACGTTCCTGCAGATCTTCATCGGCGCGCTGCGCTGGCGCGAGGTCAGCGCCGTCTGCAGCGCGCCGCTCGAGCTCGGCCGCGCCATGCGCTACAACGTGATCGGCTCGTTCTTCAACCAGACGCTGCCGTCGGCGATCGGCGGCGACGCGGTCCGGCTGTGGCTGGTCGCGCGCGCCGGCGCCGGCTGGCGTGCGGCGACCTACTCGATCTTCGTCGACCGCGCGATCGGCCTCATCGCGCTCGCGATCGTGATCGTCGCAAGCCTGCCCTGGAGCTACACCCTCATCACCGATCCACACGGGCGCTCCGCGCTGCTGCTCGTCGATCTCCTCGCGCTCGCCGGCGGTGTCGGCTTCCTGATCTTCGGCGCGCTGAAATGGCGCTGGCTGAAGACCTGGTGGGGGACCCATCACATTCACGCCTGTGCCGTGATCGCCAATCGCGTCATCTTCAGCCGTACACGCGGGCCGATCATCGCAATCCTGTCGATCCTCGTCCACGTGCTCGCCGTCGTCATCGCCTGGTGCGTCGTGCAGTCGATTGCGGCCCCGGTTCGCTTCAGCGACGTCTTTCTGCTCGTGCCGCCGGTGATGCTGATCACGATGATGCCGATCTCGATCGCCGGCTGGGGCGTGCGCGAGGCCACGATGGGCCTTGCGTTCGGCTTCGCCGGGCTTGCCGCCAATGAAGGTGTCAACGTCTCGCTGCTGTTCGGCGCCGTGTTCTTCATTGTCGGCGCATTCGGCGGCCTCGTCTGGATCCTCAGCGCGGAGAAAGCCGCGCAAGGATCGGCCCCGATCGGAGTGCCGGAGTGAGCTCGGCCGCCGATGCGCCCACCGGCGCGCTCGTGCTGCTTGCCGTTGCGCTCGCCGCGCTGATCTCGGCGCTCGTCACCTGGACCAGCCGCCCCCTGCTCCAGCGCTACGCGCTGGCCCGGCCGAACGCGCGGTCCTCGCATCGCATCCCGACCCCGCAGGGAGCGGGCATCGCCGTGATCGCCGCGACGCTGATCGTCGCCTCGCTCTGGGGGGCCACGACCAATGTCGCGATCCCGCCGGCGCTCGTCGCCGCGACGGTCGTGATCGCATTGGTCGGCTTCGCCGACGACATCGTATCGCTGCCGGTGCTGGTGCGGCTGGTGCTGCAGGCTGCCTGCGTCGGCGCAGTGGTGTTCACCGCGCCCGAGACCGCGCGCATCGCGCCGGCGCTGCCGCTTCCGCTGGAGCGCGGCCTCATCGTCCTTGCCGGCGTCTGGTTCGTGAACCTCGTCAACTTCATGGACGGGCTCGACCTGATGACGGTGGCGGAAGTCGTGCCGGTCACCGCCGCGCTGCTGCTGCTGGGAATGCTCGGGGATCTCTCATGGCCGGCCGTGCTGATCGCCGCCGCGCTGTGCGGCGCCACGCTCGGCTTTGCGCCGTTCAACCGTCCCGTCGCAAAAGTCTTCCTGGGCGATGTCGGCAGCCTGCCGATCGGCCTCTTGCTCGGCTGGTGCCTGCTGGAGCTCGCGTTTCGCGGACAGACGGCCGCGGCGCTGCTGCTGCCGGCCTATTACCTCGCCGATTCCACCATCACGCTATTTCGACGCATCGCGCGGCGCGAGCCGTTCTGGTCGGCGCACCGCACGCATTTCTACCAGCGCGCCACTGACAATGGCTTCACGGTGCGGCAGGTGATCTGTGAGGTCTTCCTGCTCAACCTCGTCCTGGTAGGGCTCGCCATCCTCACCATCCGTGCCGCCGCGCCGGCGATCACCACGTTCGCAGTCGTTGCCGGCGCGCTCGCGGTCGCATTCGTGCTGCGCCGCTTCTCCCGGCCTCAGCGCTGCTGATCCGGCACCGCCAGGCGCAATCCCTCCTCGAGGGTGACCTGCGGCTGCCAGCCGGTTGCGATCGCCTTCGAGATGTCGAGCTCGAGCGAGCCGATCAGGCCGTCATGCATATCCTGGCGCCCCGTCACGCGGAGAACCGCGCTGAGCAGGCTTGGCGGTATGCCGAACAGCCGGGCGCTCTTGCCGGCAGCTCTCGCCAGGCACCTGACGAATTCAGGCGTCGAGACCTGCTCCCGGTCGGCCAGCAGGAAGATCTCGAACTTGCTCGCGGGGTCGGAATGGCCGAGCCGGTGCAGGATGAACGACGACAGGTTCTGCACGGAAAGAAAGTTGCGGCGATTGCGGATCGCGCCAAACGGCAGCGGCAGCCCCCGCCTGACCGCACGCATCAGCAGCGCAAAATTTCCCTTGGCGCCCGCACCATAGATCAGCGGCGGCCTGATCACCGAGATTCTCATGTCGCTGTCGTGCGCCAGCGCACTCAAGCCCGCTTCGGCCGCCGCCTTGGACGTGGCGTACAGGCCGCGCGGGGTCGGGACATCGCACTCGCGAAACGGCGCACGACCGTCATTGCTGCGGCCATGCACCAGAACGGTGCTGATGAAGATGAAATGGCGCACGCCGGCGACGGCTGCGCAGCGCGCCAGACGCAGTGTGCCCTCGACATTGACGTTGCGGTAGAGCTCGACCGCGCCCTCGTCGTTCTTGTGATGCACGCGCGCGGCGAGATGGATGACGGCGTCAACGCCTTCAAGCGCGGCCTGCCAGTCGGTCTCCGGGCCGACCGACGCGATCACGACCTCTCCGTCCGTGCCTTCCGGGCGGCGCACGGTGCGGCGAATCGACCAGCCCTCGCGTGTCAGCGCGCACACGACATGACGGCCGATGAAGCCACTCGCTCCCGTCACCAGCGCGACCGGCTTTGTCTCGCTCATTGTTGCTCCGACACAAGAGCTTTGCGCAACAATCCGTCGATCGGCACGATCACGCCGCGGTCGACCCGAATTCGGGAACGGCATCCTTCAGGATGGTTCTGATGGTCGTGCGGTCGTCGCGCGCGATCGCCTGCTCCAGCGCCGCGATCCATTTGCGCAGCGTCTGCATCGGCGGTTCGTTCGGCTGCGCGGCCATGATCCCGGCGACGCCGATCTCGCGGGTCGGTTCCTCCGACGCGAACAGGATCTCGTGCAGGCGTTCGCCCGGCCGCATGCCGGTGAACACGATCTCGATGTCGTAGCCGGGCTCGAGACCGGAGAGGCGGATCATGCGCTCGGCGAGATCGACGATCTTCACCGGCTGTCCCATGTTGAGCACGTAGACCGAGACATCCGGCCGCGCCGGTCCGAGCGCGTGCGTCGCCGCCGTGATGACGAGATCGCAAGCCTCGCGGATGGTCATGAAGTAACGGACCATTTCGGGATGGGTGACGGTGACGGGGCCGCCGGCCTCGATCTGGGCCTTGAACTTCGGCACGACCGAGCCGTTCGAGGCCAGCACGTTGCCGAAGCGGACCGAGATGAGCCGCATCGGCGGCTTGACGCCTCCGCTGGCCGCAAGATCGTGGTCGAGCGCCTGGCAATACATCTCGGCGAAGCGCTTGGTCAGACCGAGCATCGATACGGGCTCGATCGCCTTGTCGGTCGAGATCATCACCATCGCTTCCGCGCCGGCGGCAAGCGCCGCATCGGCGACGTTGATGGAGCCGAAGATGTTGGTCTTGACCCCCTCGCTCCAGTCACGCTCGAGGATGGGCACGTGCTTGAGAGCCGCGGCATGGAACACGATGTCCGGCCTGAATTCGGCCATCAGGCGCGTGATGCGCTCGCGGTCGCGGATGTCGGCGATCCGCCCTTCGATGGTGGCGACGGAGGCGCGCGCAGCGAGCGTCTCCGTGACTGCGTAGAGCGCCGGCTCGGAATTCTCCAAGATCAGCAGACGCGCCGCGCCAAAGGCAACGACGCGCTCGCAGATCTCGGATCCGATCGAGCCGCCGCCCCCGGTGACGATCACAGCCTTGCCCTTGATCAGCGCTTCCAGGCGCGCATAGTCGATCTTCTCGCTCGGCCGCAACAGGAGGTCCTCGACGGCAACCGCGGTGAGCCGCGGCACCTCGCCGCTCTCCAGCGAGGGCATGCGGCTCACGATCACACCTAGCTTGCGTGCCCGCATCAGGATCGATTCCGGATGGGCTTCCGGCTCGAACGCCGACGGTGTCATCACGATACGGGCGATCGCCTTGTTGCGCTTGGCAAAATCGGTAATGACGTCTTCGATGTCATCGATGCCGCCCAGCACCGGCACGTTGCGGATGAGTTGGCCCAGATCGGCGCGCGAGGGCGACAATATGCCGACCGGCCAGATCCGCTTGATCGCCCCACTCTCGATCCCGCGCAGCAGCACCTCCGCATCCGCGGTGCGGCCGATCAGCAGCGACGGCGCGGCGCCATCGGTCCGCGCATGACGCCGCACCCGCGTATAGCGGAAATAGCGATACGCCATGCGCAGCGCGCTGAGGAACGAGATCTCCAGGAACCAATAGAGGACGATCGTCACCTTGCCGAGGAAGAAAGCGCCACGGACATTGGGGGCGACGAAGATATAGTCGAGCACGAGCAGGCCGACCGTCAGCACGGTCGCCGCGCGAATGATGTTCAGCGCGTCCGGCAGTGAGATGAAGCGCCATTTCGTCGTGGTCAGGTTCAGGACGAAGAACACGACCACGCTGAAGGCGAGGAAATAGGGCAGGATCTGGAACAGCAGCGGCAAGCGTTCGAAGAACCCTTCGCCGCCCTCGAAGCGCAGATAGAAGGCGGCAAAAAGCGCTGCCGTGGTCGCCAGCAGGTCGTGGAGCGCAATCAGGAAATTGCGCGAGGTGAGATGCGAAAGACGCGTCATCCGCCGACCGATGAAAACCCAGTTAGATGCAACCTGACCGCGCTGATAGCTCATCTGGACAAGACTTGCCAGCCGCGCGACCGCTCAGGAACCGGCTTCCCTCATCTTCGCCTCGACCTGTTGTGCTCGGATCACCATGCCGCCGGCGACGCCGACCCCGATGACGTACATCCAGCCCTCATGGAAGTCGAACAGATGGGAATTGAACAGCGAGGTGAAGACGTTCTGCACCACGACCAGGAGCCCGATCCAGTTGGCAAGCCCGTCGCCGCGAAACAAGCGCAGATGCAATATCCAGATCGCGTAGAGAATGGCGATGCCGATCACGCCCCATTGCACGGCAACGTTCAGCGTCTGATTATGCGGGTTGCCGATCACCTCGGCAGATGCCTGGTACTGACCGGCGGGCGTCGCGACGCGTTCGAACAATCCGCGGGTCGAGCCGGTGCCGTGCCCTTTGATCGGCGCCTCCGCGAAGAAGCCGAGCGACTTGCGCCAGAATTCGAGCCGCAGGCCCGCCGAGGTCGGTTCGCCCTTTTCCATGTAGCGCGTGTAGTCGTCGGAAAACCTCTCGGCGGTATGGCGCAAATACGGCGAGGCCTGCCAGGC
The DNA here is from genome assembly GCF_900324035.1 of Bradyrhizobium vignae. Classification (NCBI taxonomy): domain Bacteria; kingdom Pseudomonadati; phylum Pseudomonadota; class Alphaproteobacteria; order Hyphomicrobiales; family Nitrobacteraceae; genus Bradyrhizobium; species Bradyrhizobium vignae. The sequence continues at coordinate 2,966,348 of NZ_LS398110.1, read as the reverse complement.
GAGAACGGCGCCGACGAGCAACGCGGCGGAGATGAGCGCGATACTGCGCCATCTGAGGTGAAGCAGCGCGAACACGCCGAACATGATCGGAATGGTGACGAGCGCGGTGCGTGAAACCACCACGAACGCCATGTTGATGAAGAAGGTCAGCGCCAGTGCCGTCAGCAGCCCGGCGAACCAGTAGCTCTTCTCGCGCAGCAGCATCACGATCGGATAGGCGAGCGCGACGGCGCAGAGGGCGAATTCCTGGCTCTGGTCGATGTAGTTCTTGACGAAAATGCCGCGCTCCATGGGGTCGGTCTTGAGCGCGAGGTTCGGATAGAAGGCAACCAGCCAGGACATCACCGACAACAGGGCGCAGGACACCAGGAAGGCTACGAAGACCCACTGGCTGCGCGGCGAACGCTCGAAATGATAGAGCAGGACGGGCAGCACGAGCAGCTTGACGGTCGGATTGACCGCATAGAAGCGCGCGCCCCAGGCCGCATCCGACCACAGCGTCCCAACCAGCGCGAGCAGCACCAGCGCGATCGGCGCCGCACAGATCGGACGCTTCAGCGATTGCAGGAAGGCGCCGAAGTCGAGGAACGGCACCACGCAGAGCAGCATCAGCGCGTTGAAGATTCCCGCAAGCGACGTCGACCAGGGCAGCGAGGCCGCGGTCAGGATCGCAAACAGATCGACTGTGTCGCGCCAGGCCGTCGGACTGCGCAGGCGTCGCCGCAACATATGGCCGGGGGTCTCCCGGGCGAGTACCGTCACTTGTCCCCTCCCCGCGCGCGATGAACCAGCGCCGTCGTGCTGAAGCCCTGGAGAATGTCGACCAGCACGACCGTTCCGCCCGCGGCTTCGACCACCTCGTGGCCGACAACCTGCTCGCGGGTGTAGTCGCCGCCCTTCACCAGCACGCCGGGCTTGATCCTGGTGATCAGGTCGATCGGCGTGTCTTCCGCGAAGATGACGACGAGATCGACGGCTTCCAGCGCGGCGAGCACCTCGGCACGCGCGCGCTCGTCCTGCACCGGACGATCGGCGCCCTTCAGCCGCCGCACCGAAGCGTCGCTGTTGAGCCCCACGATCAGCCGATCACAGGCGGCACGCGCCGCCGTCAGCACCTTGACGTGACCGGGATGGAGGATGTCGAAACAGCCATTGGTGAAGCCGACGCGCTGCCCTTGCCTCCTCCATTCGGCGAGCTGCGCATCGAGCGCGGCCGGATCGAGCACGATCTTCTCCTCCGCCGCGAGAGTGGCATGCGGCAGGATCTTTCGTCGCAGCTCGGCCGCGCTCACGCTGGCGGTGCCCTGCTTGCCGACGGCGACGGCGGCGGCGGCATTTGCCACGCGCAGCGCCGTGTCCCAGTCCGCGCCGGCCGCAAGCGACACCGCAAGCGCAGCGGCGACGGTGTCACCTGCGCCGGAGACGTCGCGCACCTTCACCGGGAAAGCCGGAACGTGAACGGCCCCGCCCTGCCGCGGCACCAGCGTCATGCCGTGCTCGCCCTGCGTCACCAGGATCGCGTCGCAATCGGCGAGCCGCATCACATCCTCGCTGGCCTCGACGATGCTCTGCACCGTCTCGGCGCGGCTGCGGGTCGCTTCCGAAAATTCCCTGCGGTTGGGGGTGAGCAGCGTAGCGCCGCGATAGATCGCCCAATTCAGGCTCTTGGGATCGACGATCACGCGCTTACCGAGCTTTCGCGCGGCATCGATGGTGTGGCGGATCACGCGCGCCGTCAGCACGCCCTTGGCGTAATCCGACAGCAGCACGATATCGGCGCGCGCGATCTGCGGCAGGATGGCGTCGATCAATTTCGTTTCGACGTCATCGGACGCAGGCAGCGCCTGCTCCCAATCCGCGCGCAGCATGTGCGTCGAAAAATGCTCGGAGACGAAACGGACTTTGCGCGTGGTCGGCCGCGAGGGGTCGCACACCAGTACGCTTTCGATGCCGGCTTGATCATCGATCGCCGCCTTGAGCCGCTTGCCCGCATCGTCTTCGCCGACGAGGCCGACGAAGATACAGCGCGCGCCGAGCGAAGCGACGTTGCGCGCGACGTTGCCGGCGCCACCGACGTGGATCTCGCTGCGCTGGGCGGCGATCACGGGCGCCGGCGCTTCCGGCGAGATCCGCGACACCTCGCCATAGACGAACTCATCCAGCATGATGTCGCCGATGCACAGCACCGTGCGGCCTGAGATGGCTTGCGCGAGGGCATCGAAATCGAGAATGGGCGTCGGCATGGTCTGAAGGGCCTCAACGAAAGCGATCGGGCCGGTCGAGATAATCCCCGACATAGGCCTTCACCGCGTCCTCGAGCATCGTGAAGCCGCCGTTATAGCCGGCGCGGAGCAGACGATCGACCTCGCTCTGGGTGAAATACTGGTAGCTGTCGCGAATCTGCTCGGGCATGTCGATGTATTCGATGTTGGACCTGGTGCCGAGCGCCGCATAGGCAGCCAGCATGAGGTCCTTGAAGCTGCGCGCCTTGCCGGTGCCGACGTTGAACAGGCCGGACACCGACGGCGTCGCGAGCAGCCACAGGACGACGCGCACCACGTCGTCGACATAGATGAAATCGCGGCGCTGGTCGCCGTCCGCGATGCCCTCGCGATGCGACTTGAACAGCTGCACGACGCGGCCCGCCCTGACGTCGTCGAAGCGCCGCGCCAGCACGCTCATCATCGAGCCCTTGTGATACTCGTTCGGGCCGAACACGTTGAAGAATTTCAGGCCGGCCCATTGCGGCGGCAGCCGATCGCCGCGCGCGACGCGCTCGGCGACGGCGAGATCGAACAGGTGCTTGCTCCAGCCGTAGAGATTCATCGGCCGCAATTTCTTCAACGCCGGCAGCGACGCGTCGTCGTCGAAGCCTGCCGTGCCGTCGCCATAGGTCGCCGCCGAGGACGCGTAGATGAACGGCACCGCGTTCATCGTGCACCAGTCCAGAAGACGCATCGACAGGCGGAAGTTGGTCTCGATGACGAGGTCGCCGTCGATCGCGGTGGTCGCGGAAATCGCCCCGAGATGGATCATGGCCTCCAACTTGCGGCCCTTCAGCCAGCCCTCCAGCTCGGCCGGGGGAACGATATCCACAAGCTGCCGCTTGGCCAGGTTGCGCCACTTGCCCTCGGTGCCGAGCAGGTCGCAGACCACGACGTCGCTGCGACCGGCCTCGTTCAGCGCGGCCACGACATTCGATCCGATAAAACCGGCCCCGCCGGTCACCAGCAACATTCCACCTACCTGCCCGATTTTTCTTAAGGTCCGACCCTGCCGTAGCGCATCATCCGCCAAAGTGTAAGCATTTTGGGCAGCCGCTTTTGCACTCGCGCTCTGCCTGCTTTACGTCCCGCCCCGGAGCGGCTAACCGAACCGCCACATCAGCTCGCCTTCGGACGTGTTAACGAATGAACAGAGATTCGCAACTTAGCGGACATGCAGATCGGGACGATACGCGCCCGATCCTGATCATTCCCTACATGTGGATCGGCGACTTCGTCCGGAATCACACCGTGGTGCGGGTCCTGAAGGAGCGGTGGCCGAACCGGCCGGTCGATCTGCTGACCACATCCCTGTGCGCGCCGCTGATCGATTACATGCCAGGCGTCCGGCAGGGGATCGTCTGGGACCTTCCGCGCAGCCGGCTGGCCGTGGGCCGGCAGTTCGGTCTGGCAAAACTGCTTCGAAAGCGGAACTACGGCACCGCCCTGGTGCTGCCCCGGACCTGGAAGGCGGCTATCGCGCCGGCGCTGGCCGGCATCCCCGAACGAGTCGGCTTCGTCGGCGAGTTCCGCTTCGGGCTGATCAATCGGTGGCGCTGGGGCGAGAAGAAGCTGCCCCGCTTCATCGACAAGAACGCCGCCCTCGCCCAGCCCGACGGCACCCCCTTGCCGGCGGAATGGCCGGTGCCGCAACTGCGCGTCCCGGCTGAAGAGATCGTCCGCTGGCGCCAGGCCAATGGCCTCAGCGCCGGCGCCGCGGTGGCGCTCGCCCCAGGCTCGGTCGGCGTCTCAAAGCGCTGGACCTACTATCCCGAGGCCGCCCGCCTGCTGGTCGAGCGCGGGCTCGAGGTCTGGGTGGTCGGCGGCCCCGCCGAAAAGAGCCTTGCCCAGGAGATCGTCGCCGCGGGCGGCCCCAAGGTGCGGGACCTCACCGGCAACGATCTGCGCAACGGCGTCCTCGCCATGGCGGCGGCGGGCGTTGCGATCTCCAACGATTCCGGCCTGATGCACATCGCCGCCGCGCTCGGCACGCCCACCATGGGCATCTTCGGCCCGACCAGCCCCTACCTCTGGGCCCCGCTGAACGGCCTCGCGGCAACGGTGGTGCAGGACAAGAGCGCGCTCGCCTGCCAGCCCTGCCAGAGCACGATCTGCAAGATGAACGACCACCGCTGCATGCGGGATATCGCAGCGAGCGAGGTGGTGGGGATTGCGCAGAGGGTGCTGGGTGAGGCGGGGGCGAAGGTTACGACCTGAGACGATCGGGGCTCGCGCCGATGATGGCATCCTGCCACTGTTTTGCCCGACGAGTCAAAGCGCCTGTTCGAAAAAACCGCAATCGATCTGACTGTCAGCCAAGTTCTTGATTTTGCTGGCCCCGGCTACTGTGCATGGGGTTGTTTTCGCAGTTTTTGCTTCGCAGCCCCGAGAGCTGTGCTCAGAGCAGCGGCCGATAGACCGCGCCGATGCGCGCCGCCTCGGCATCGAGGCTGAATCGTTCGAGCACCCGCGCGCGCCCGCGCGCGCCCATGGCCGTCGCAGCAGCCACATCGCGCATCAGTGGCTGGAGCGCGGCGACCAGTGCGTCGGCATCTCCCGTCGGGATCAGCACGCCGCTCACCCCATCCTCCACCACGAGCTCGGCCGCGCCGGCGCGTGCGGCGACCAGCGCGCTCCCCGCCGCCATCGCCTCGATCAGCGTCAGGCCGAAGCCTTCGTTGCGTGAGGTGAAGGCGTAGATCGTCAGCCGCTGATACCAGCGCTGCACCGCTTCGATCGGCAATTCGCCGGTGATGACGATGCGCGATTGCAGGCCCGCAGCTTCGATGCGCTTCTTCAGGTCGTTCGCGAAGGCCGTCTGCTCGGGTGTGACCTGCCCGACGATGACGGCGGTGAAATCGGGATAGCGCGGCAGCAAGCGGCACATCGCATCGACGAACACGTCGGTGCCCTTCTGCGCCCGCACGCGGCCGAAGCAGCCGATGGCGTAGCGGCCCGGCAGGCCGCTTTCGGCAAAGGCAGCAGCGCGATCGGCCGGCGGCGCATAGACGTCGGTGTCGACGCCGTGCGGGATCACCGTCGCCTTCACCTTCAGGAACGAGGCCGAGAGATCTGACGTCGCGATGATCGCGTCCATGCGCCGGATCAGCCAGCGCGTGATCCAGCTGTGATGCCGCTGGGCCGCGGAGGTGAACACGAGCCTCAGCGGCCAGCCGAGCGCGCGCAGCACGACACCGGCGATCATCTCGTTGTTGCGGCGTGCATGCCAGATCACGGGTCGCTTGCGGCCCCACAGCTTCAGGAAATCGGCAACGCTCAGCCGCGCGATCCCCTCCGGCGCGTCCGAGCCGAACCATGCGGCGCGAAACAGCCTTGCCAGGCGCGGCGCCACCATCCGGTTGGTCGCGGTGACCCCGGAATAACGCCTGTGCAGATTTGGCACGATCACTTCCAGATCGCCGGGGAAATTCGCCACGTCACACTCCGTTTCGGAAAGTCCCTATACGCAACATTAAGCATAGTGACCAGTTCAGGTCCGCCGATACCCCCTCTTCACCACGCAAGCGCTAGCCTTGCGCGTTGATCGAAGACGGGTGAGATCATGACTGTGCTAGTCACCGGCGGCGCCGGCTACATCGGAAGTCATACGGTCCTGGCGCTGGCGGAAGCCGGCGAGGACGTCGTCGTGATCGACGATCTCTCCACCGGATTCTCCGCTTACTTGCCCGAAGGCGTTCCGCTGTTCATCGGCGATGCCGGTGATGAAAACCTGCTCGAAGGCGTTATCGCCCAGCACGACATCGAGAGCATCATCCATTTCGCAGGCTCGGTTGTCGTGCCGGATTCGATGCGTGATCCGCTCGGCTACTACCGCAACAATTTCACGACCGCGCGCAACCTGCTCAACGTGGCGGTCAAGCGCGGCATTGGCCGCTTCATCTTTTCCTCGACCGCCGCCGTCTACGGCAATCCGGACCAGATGCCGGTGCCCGAGCACGCGCCGACGCGGCCGCTGTCGCCCTACGGCTCGTCGAAGCTGATGACCGAGATCATGCTGCACGACGTCGCCGCCGCCTACGGCATGCAATACGTGACGTTGCGTTACTTCAATGTCGCCGGCGCCGATCCGCAGGCGCGCATCGGCCTTGCCACGGTCGGCGCCACGCACCTGCTCAAGATCGCGGTGGAAGCCGCCACCGGCCAGCGCGCCAAGATCGACGTGTTCGGCACCGACTATCCAACCCCCGACGGCAGCTGCATCCGCGACTTCATCCACGTCACGGACCTGTCGCAGGCCCATCGCTCCGCGCTGGCCTATTTGCGCAACGGCGGCGCCTCGACGACGCTGAATTGCGGCTATGGCCGCGGCTATTCGGTGTTGGAGACCATCGACGCGGTGCGCCGGGTTTCGGGCCGCAGCTTCGCCGTGCAATACGCCCCACGCCGGCCCGGTGACATCATGACCATGGTCGCCGACACCGGCCGCATCCGCAGCCTGCTCGACTGGCGGCCGCAATACGACGACCTCGAGACGATCGCAGCCCATGCGCTGGCCTGGGAGGACAAGCTGTTCCGCGAGCGCCACGGCGAGCTCCGCCACGCCGCCTCGGCCTAGAATCGTCCCAAGCGCAAGCCCTCAATTGGGCTTGAAAAACCCGGCTTGAGCGGGCACAGAGGCCCATCGATCCCTGACGCGCGGGCAGGCTTTGTCCTGCGCGGTCAATGGACACCGGATGGCCCAGTTTCCAAAGAAAATCACCGACGATCCCTACGCGGCAGCGGTCTTGATTCGCCGCCTGATCATGGAACAGGGGATCGCCTACTGGCGGCGCTATCTCGTTGCCTTCGCGCTGATGGCGCTGGCCGCCGGCGCGACCGCATGCGCGACCTATGTGCTCGGCCAGGTCATCAACCAGGCCTATGTAGACAAGAACATCCCGGGCATCGCGATGTTCTCAGGGATCACGGTGCTCCTGCTCTTCATCAAGGGCGTGGCAACCTACGGCCACATGGTGATCCTAACCAAGATCAGCAACGCGATCCTCGCCACCAACCAGCGCCAGCTGTTCGCAAAACTGATGCGCGAAAGCGTCGGCTTCTTCTCCGAGCGGCATTCGTCCGAGTTCCTGGCGCGGCTGACCGCCGGCGCCAAATCGATCACCGACGTGCTGAATATGCTGGTCAATGCCATCGGGCGCGATCTCTTGATGCTGCTCGCCATGATCGGCGTGATGGTGTGGCAGGACCCGCTGATGTCGTTCATCGGGCTTGTCGCGGTGCCGCCGGCGATGCTGGTGCTGCGCAAGCTGGTCAAGCGCATCAAGGGCCTCGCCTTCAACCAGTTCACCGGCACCGCCGACATCATGGAGACGATGCAGGAATCGCTGCAGGGCATCCGCACCGTCAAGGCCTTCACACTTGAAGAGACCATGCAGAAGCGCATCGACGAGAACATCGCGATCGTCGAGCGCAATGCCAACAAAATGGCCCGCGTCGCCAACCGCTCCAACCCGCTGATGGAAATGCTCGGCGGCTTCGCCGTCGCCGGCTGCCTGATGTATGGCGGCTACGCCGTGGTCGCGCTCAACGCCACTCCGGGCGCGTTCTTCTCCTTCATGACCGCCTTCCTGATGGCAACCGAGCCCGCCAAGCGGCTGGCGCGACTCAATATCGACCTTAATAGCCAGTTGGTCGGCGCGCGCATGCTGCTCGAGGTCGTCGACAGCCCCGCGAGCGAGCAGTCCGACGACGACAAGCCGGCGCTGAAGCTCTCCGACGCGCGGATCGAGCTGCGCGACGTCAGCTTCGCCTATCGTTCGGGCGAGACCGTGCTCAACCGCATGAGCTTCATTGCCGAGCCGGGCAAGGTGACTGCGCTGGTCGGCCCCTCCGGCGGCGGCAAGTCGACCGTGCTGGCGCTGCTTTTGCGCTTCTACGAGGTGACGCAGGGCGACATCGTGATCGACGGCCAGTCGATCGCCTCGGTCTCGCGCAAATCGCTGCGCGCGCAGACCGCCTATGTCGGCCAGGACGTCTACCTGTTCCGCGACACCATCCGGAGCAACATCGCCTTCGGCAAGCCGGGCGCCAGCGAGGACGAGATCATCGAGGCGGCAAAGGCGGCCTGCGCGCATGATTTCATCATGGGCTTTCCGCTCGGCTACGACACGCCCGTCGGCGAGCACGGCACGCAGCTCTCCGGCGGCCAGCGCCAGCGCATTGCGGTCGCGCGAGCGCTACTCAAGAACGCGCCGATCATCCTCTTGGACGAAGCCACCGCCGCGCTCGATTCCGAATCCGAGCGGCAGGTGCAGGAGGCGATCGAACATCTCTGCCGGAACCGCACCACCATCGTGATCGCGCACCGCCTGCACACCATCATGCACGCAGACAACATCCTGGTGGTCGAGGGCGGCGAGATCGTCGAGCAGGGCCGCCATGACGAGCTGCTCCGCCGCGGCGGCCGCTACGCCTCGTTCTTCCGGCTGCAACATCGGGACGCCGGCGCACTGGCGCCGATCAGCGCAACCGCATAGAGTTCCTTATCAACCTCAAGAGCCGCGAGACCGCTTCATGAACGCCGCCTCCTACGTCATCCCGCTTCCGCCCCAGGCTTCGCTTCCCGTCGTCGGCGAGAGCGGTCGTTATCCGGTGCGCCGCATCTGGTGCGTCGGCCGCAACTATCTCGAGCACATCCGTGAGATGGGCAATGACGAGCGCGCGCCGCCGTTCTTCTTCGCCAAGCATGCCGACATGCTGGTGCCGGACGGCGCCACCATCCCCTATCCGCCGCTGACCAAGGATTTGCATCACGAGGTCGAGCTGATTGTCGCGATGAAGAGCGGCGGGCTCAACATCCCGGCCGAGAAGGCACTCGATCACGTCTACGGCTACGCCGTCGGCATCGACCTCACCCGCCGCGACCTCCAGATCGCCTCGCGCAAGAAGGAGCGTCCCTGGGAGATCGGCAAGTCGTTCGATTATTCGGCGCCCTGCTCCGCGATTCAGCCGGCCTCCAAGATCGGCCATCCCGCCAAGGGCAAGATCTGGCTGACGGTCAACGGCAAGGAAGCCCAGAAGGGCGATCTCACCGAGCTGATCTGGAACGTGCCCGAGATCATCTGGCAGCTCTCGCAGCAGGTGAAGCTCGCCGCCGGCGACATCATCATGACGGGCACCCCGGCCGGCGTGTCGCAGCTCCAGGTGGGCGACAAGCTCGAATGCGGCGTCGACGGCGTCGGCACGCTGAAGGTCGCGATCGGCCAGCCGGAATAGGCTGAGCTCGAGATCACAGAAAGGCGAAGCCCCGGACGTCGCGCCCGGGGCTTTTTTGCGGCCTCAAGCTCGCCGCTGATGCGCGCCCGCCGCGTTGATGTCCTTCCCGGTGTAATCGGTCATCATCGCGGTCGCGGCCAGCGTCATGACAGCGCAGATCGCGATGTAGATCGCGATCGGGGTCGCCGAGTGGAACGTGCCGAACAGCCATGTTGCGATCAGCGGCGCCGGGCCGCCGGCGATCACGGATGCAAGTTGATAGCCGAGTGAGGAGCCGCTGTAGCGCAAGCGTCCGGTAAAGCTCTCGGCAATCAAGGCGGCCTGCGGGCCGTACTGCATGTCGTGCGGGATCAGCGACAGGATGATCGCGAGGAAGATGATGACTGACGATCCGGTGTTGAGCATCGCGAAATAGATGAAGCCGAAGATGCCCGTCACGGCAGCGCCGATCATATACATGTTCTTGCGGCCGATCTGATCGGAGATATGTCCGCACAACGGGATCGAGACGAACGACAGCACCGAAGCCGAGAGCACCGCAGTCAGCAGGAAGTCGCGCGAAACGTGCAGGGTACCGATGCCGTAGGAGAAGACGAAGGCGGTGAAGATGTAGAACGGCGCCTGCTCCGACATCCGCGCGAAGGCCGAGAGCAGAATCTCCTTCGGATACTCCCGGATCACGGTCAGCATCGGGGTGCGGTCGACCTGTCGTTCGGCCACGAGCTTTGAGAACACAGGCGTTTCGAGAATGCCGAGCCGGATATAGAGGCCGACGCCGACCAGGATGATGCTGAGCGCGAACGGAATGCGCCAGCCCCACGCCAGGAACTGATCGCCCGCCATCTGGCTGAACGCCAGCACGGCGAGGTTGGCGAGGAATAGGCCACAGGGCACGCCGAATTGCGGCCATGAGGCGATCAATCCTCGCGATCGGTCGTTGCGGGCCCATTCCATCGACATCAGCACGGAGCCGCCCCACTCGCCGCCGACGCCGACGCCCTGAATGAATCGCAGCACGGTCAGGATCACGGCACCCCAGATGCCGATGCTCGCATAGGTCGGGACTATGGCCACCGCGGCGGTCGCTAGTCCCATCAAGAGCAGCGTCGCAATCAGCGTGGATTTGCGCCCAATGCGGTCGCCATAATGGCCAAAGATTGCTGCGCCAATGGGTCGCGCGACGAAGCCGACTGCGTAGATCGCGAACGCCTCCAGCGTGCCAACCCAGGGGTCGGACTTTGGAAAGAACAGCTTTGCGAAAACCAGCCCCGTGACGGTGCTGTAGAGGAAGAAATCATACCATTCGATCGCGGTCCCTACCGTGGACGCGATGACCGCGCGACGAAGCTGGCGCTGATGCTCGGATGCAGTAAGTCGGGTGGCATCAAGGTCGAGTGTTGCCATGGGAGCGTTTCCCTCGAACAGCCCCCCGGTTGCGCGTTTTCACCGGTTGTTTGCTGAGGAACAAACGAGCTTGGGTTCCAAGGGTTCCCCGCCGAGCTGGAACGAGAACCTAGAACTTTAGTTGGCCTACAAAGCCGGCCGCGCCCGCTGCCGGGGTGCCTAGCTCTACCAGGCCTTCACCGGCCGATTGGCGTGGCTTGCCTGCGGCACGCCGCGATTGAGCGACATGTGCGAATGCACGCACAGCCATCCATCGCCGTTTCTTGCAAACACCATCGTCGCCCGGCCCGGCCGCGAAAACGCGCTGCCATCAGGGTGATAGCCGGTGCTCGTCCACGGCGCGATCACGGTCGCCATCGCTCCGTCTGGTGATGCCAGAACAGAGGTTTGATCGAGGACGAAACGGAAGTCACTTGTCTTGGGCCAGACGTTGTCCCATTGCGTCGAGACCCATTGATCGAGGCCGGGGATGACATCGTTATGCGTGCCGAAGGCGAGCACATCCGGATGGAAGAGCGGCCTCGCCGAGGCGTAGTCGACCTCGCGGACATAGCCCGCGAAGATTTCCAGCCACTGGCGGAAGAACTGCGTGATCTCCGCGTTAGCAATCGGCAAGGGCGCCATCGCGGACCCTTCACCGCAGCGCCGACAGCACGATCAGCCCGAGGATCAGCGCCGTCAGCGAGTATTTGAGCGTGTAGTAGACGTTGCGGTTCCACTCCTTGACCTTGCGGCTGGCGAGATGGATCTCGTAGAGCTTGCCGAACACCTTATTGAGCACGCCGACATTCTCGCCGTCGACGTTCTGCGTCGCAGACGCCTTGACGATGTGATGGCTGACCCAGCGGTTGATCGCGGTCATGAAGCCGAACTTCATCGGACGCTCGACGTCGCAGAACAGGATGATGCGGTTGACGTCGGTCGCATTCTCCGCGCTGTGGATGAAGGTCTCGTCGAACATGAAGGCCTCGCCGTCGCGCCAGACGCATTCGACACCGTCCACGAGGATGCGGCACTTGTTCGAGTTCGGCGTGACCAGGCCGAGGTGATAGCGCAGCGAGCCCGCGAAGGGATCGCGGTGCGCGCCGAGCTTGCCGCCCGGCGGCAGCATCGCGAACATCGCGCCATGCACGCTGGGGATCGAATTGAGCAGCTCCACCGTCTTCGGGCACAGCGTGCGCGCCGAGGGCAGGAAGTCGTCGTACCATTTCAGGTAAAACCGCTTCCAGCCGCTCTTGAAGAAGGAATAGAAGCCCCAGTCGTTGTTCTTGGCGGCGGCGCGGATGAAGCCCTCGTCGAACAGGCGCACGGCCTCGTCGCGGATGGTCTCCCAGTTCTCACTCAGGGGCTTCAGCTCGGGAAACTGATCGACCGAGATCACCGGCTTGTTGGGCACCGCCGAGCCGGCATACATCAGGACGTTGTAGGGCGCGAGATAGGTCGAATGGTCGCCGAGCTGGCGCGCGAAGCGCAGCCGCTGCTTGCCGCGGAAATGAACGTAGATCGTCGACGCCGCAAGCACATAAAGAATGACAAGTTGCGGCGCAAAAAGCTGTTTCAGCATTTCCCCAATCCCGAGTGACCCAGCCGGGGTGTCGTGTAGCCCGGCCGGGCCGCACCGGCAAGATATCACCGATGGGTTGCAATCACGCGCGAGAGAGCAAGGGGATGGAACTTGGGCCGAAACCGCCCGAATCAGGCCCGTGATAGCGCCTGGAGCCCCTTGAAGGTCAGACGTTTGGGGTCGGTGACGCCGGCGAGGTAGAGACGGCGGATGAAGGCGATGACGGCGTCGCGGTCACAATCGGTCAGCGCGACGACGGCGTCGACCGCGATTCTCTGGGCTTCCATTGGGCTCACCTCGGCCTTGCGAGTAACCCGGCCGGGAGAGGCTAGGACTCATCCGTTAATCCGGCGTTAACCGTCGGGCGGGATGGCTGATTCAGACGGGCGGCCGAATACGCAAGAAACATTCGCGCGTGCGGGACGTACTACTATCCTGATTCCGATGCGGCTATTCGGCGCCGGACGTTCTCCATTGCGTGTCAATGATCTTAGCAGTTCGGCCTGCTGTTGCACCAACTCACACTGCTTTCGCGCATGCGAGCTCGACAACTCGACCCACTGCGAGAGCGTTCTCACGCGGCTCAACTCGCGCGTATACTGCAGGGTAGCGCCTGCATTCACTTTCATCAATTCGAGCACGACAGCGTGACACTCGGCTGCAGCTCCGTCCAGGACGTCGCTTTCCGGGCTGGCAATATCCTTCGTATATTCGAACACATGCACGCCCAGCTTCATTGTCTCGAGGGCCCGCGTCTGCATCTCTTTGGCGATCTCCACGGCAAGAGCGGAGGTGCTGCTGGCATTTTGGAATTGCGTCGAAGCCAACTCCACCTTCGTAGATGCGCAAGTCGCGACGTTGTCGGTTGCCGCCGGAACGGTCGTCTCTGCAGGCACCTTTCGCGCAGGTGTCTTTCGCGCAGGTGTCTTTCGAGCAGGCCGCTTGGCTGCCCGCTCGCTCCGGAGTTCATCGCCTCGTGGGACGGCGACCGGATCGGGCGGTATCTCCAAGAGGCTCTCGTCGATGCTACGGCTCGCCGCCGCAGTCAGGTCCACCAGCGACCGACGTCTGGCGCGTGCGCCATCAGCAGGCTGTCTCGACTGCGCCTTGCCCATGATGATTCGACTCCGTGAAGATGTGCTCCGAAATCCACCGCCACAGCCCAACGATCTCGTCCGAGGCTTTGCCGTCCGGCGCAAACTCCGTGACACCCAAGCCTACCCCGAGCGCGTCCTGGTGATCGTTGCGCTGTCCAATGAAGGGAAGCGCAAGCACGCCCAGCGAGTTGAGCGAAGTGGCAGCTTCACTCAGCCGGCACCCCCGTGTGGGCGTCTGATTGAGGATGAAGGCAAACCGGCGGTTACCCCTGCGAATGGCCAACAGCGTAGGGATGGCAGCTTCGATATCGGCCGGGCTCGGACGCGCCGGAATGAGACAGAAGTCGGCATTGGTGATGGCGCGCAGCGCCAAGGCATTATTCGTGGCGGCCGTGTCGATGATTGCGAGCCCAATCCCTTCGGCCCGTAGCCGAGAAAGCGCCGGCTCGATCTCCGCCGGATCGGCAACGCACTCGACACGGGGAAAGCAATTCTCGCGACGCTGTTTCCATTTCGAAATGGTGCCCTGCGCGTCAGCCTCAATGAGAGCGACGCGCTCTTCGCGTTCCATAGCGGCCACTGCAAGCCCAACGGCCAGCGTACTCTTGCCGCTTCCGCCTTTTTGCGTGACCAGAGCAAGCACGTGCACGTCCCGCGCTCCCATCAATGCCAGCGACGCGGAACTCAGGCGCTGTCGGAAGTAAATTGCATGCGACGCAGCAATACTACTTCAAGTCGCCGTTCGCCTCAAGCGATCGGCGGGTTCCTCCGGCAATATACGGAGATCAGGAATACCTCATCACGCCGTCGTCGATCCGGCCGAAGCGCAAGGAGAGGATGTCGAGCGCGTAATTTTGGTAGAGCCGCCACGGCCGCTTCGAGCCTTGCTTCGGCATCTTGGCGATCGAGCGCTGCACGTAGCCAGAGGTGAAATCGAGCGAGGGCTGCGCGGTGATGGTTGGATCGTCATTGTGCGGCATGCATTGCCGGAAATTGTGCCGGTCCATATAGTTGATGAGCCGGCAGACATATTCGCAGGTGAGATCGCATTTCAGGGTCCAGGACGCATTGGTGTAGCCGAAGGCAGAGGCCATGTTCGGCACGTCGGCATACATCATGCCCTTGTAGGTCAGCGTTTTGGCGAAATCGACGGCGCGGCCATCGACGCTGACCTCGAGGCCGCCGACGACCTGGAGCACCAGCCCGGTCGCCGTCACGATGATGTCGGCGGCAAGCTCGCGGCCGTTCTTCAGGCGGATGCCAGCGCGCGTAAACGTGTCGATCTCATCGGTGACGACGGAGGCGCGCTGCTCGCGGATCGCCTTGAACAGATCGCCGTCCGGCACGAGGCAGAGCCGCTGGTCCCAGGGATTGTAGCGCGGCGTAAAATGGGTGGCGACATCGTAGTCGGGGCCCAGCGCGATTCTCACGCCCTTGAGGATGAGGTCCTTCACCTTGGCAGGTCGGCGCCGGCTGAGCTGGAAGAAGAACATCCCCCACATCACGTTGCGCCAGCGGATCAGATGATAAGCAAGGCGCGTCGGGAGATTGCGTCGCAATTTGTTGGCAACGGGATCCTGGGCCGGACGCGACACCACATAGGTCGGCGAGCGCTGCAGCATGGTGACCTGCGCCGCCTTCTTGGCGAGCTCCGGCACCAGCGTCACCGCTGTGGCGCCCGAGCCGATCACGACGACGCGCTTACCCGCGTAATCGATATCCTCGGTCCATTTCTGCGGATGCACAATGCGGCCGGCGAAATCCGCCACGCCCTTGAACTCCGGCGTATAGCCCGCCTCGTATTTATAATAGCCAGAGCACATGAATAGGAAATTGCAAGTGAAGCGCACGAGCTCGGTCGCGCCCTCGCCCGAGATGCGCTCAGCTTCCACCGTCCAGCGCGCGTCTGGTGTCGACCACGCCGCGCGCTTGACGCGATGAAGATACCGGATGTGCTTGTCGATGCCGTTCTCGACCGCGGTCTCGCGCACATAGTTCAGGATTTGCGGCCCGTCGGCGATCGCCTTCGGGTCGGTCCACGGCTTGAAGGAATAGCCCAGCGTGAACATGTCGCTGTCGGAGCGAATACCGGGATAGCGGAACAGGTCCCAGGTGCCGCCGATGCAGTCCCGTCCCTCCAGGATGACGTAGCTCTTGGCCGGGCATTTGGTCTGTAAATGATAGCCCGCGCCGATGCCGGACAGGCCGGCACCGACGATCAGCATGTCGAAATGTTCTTGAGACATCGTCTCTCCCGCCGTCGTCATGCCCCGGCTTGACCGGGGCATCCAGTATTCCAGAGACGCCGCGACTTATCACGTCTGCCGCAGCGTACTGGATCGCCCGGTCAAGTGTTCAGCCCGGGGACATGACCGACGGGTGTTCGGGGACATAGCCGACACATCATAGTGCAGGGATTTGGCAGTAAAGGAGGCCAAGTCCATGCCCTGGCGAGAGGTGTCGGTGATGGATCAGCGGCGGGAGTTCGTGCGGCTTGCGATGCAGGAGGGAGCGAACCGGCGGGAGCTCTGCCGGCGGTTCAATATCCATCCCGACACGGGCTACAAATGGCTTGCACGATGGCAAGCGGATCAGAATGTCGACGACCGCTCGCGCCGACCGCATGCGAGCCCGGGACAGACCGATTGCGAGCTTGAGGCACGTATTCTCGCGGTACGCGATGCCCATCCGGCATGGGGAGCTCGCAAGATAGCTCACTGCCTGGAGCGCAATGGCTTGCGTTCGCCAGCAGTCTCAACAGTTCATCAGATCTTGCGTCGGTCTGGCCGCATCAAGCCTCCGATCGGCGGCCCGACGGCAAGCCAGCGTTTCGAGATGCCGGCCCCCAATCTGTTGTGGCAGATGGACTTCAAAGGCTGGGTTCGGCTCGGCAATGATACCCAGTGCCATCCTCTGAAGGTGGTGGATGACCACTCCCGCTATGATCTGTGCCTGCAGGCCTGTGCCGATCAACGCACAGATACCGTGCGCCGCCGCTTGGAGAAGACCTTTCGCCACTACGGGCTCCCGGAGGCTTTCTTCGTCGACAATGGTTCGCCCTGGGGTGATCCTTCCGGCGAGCGATGGACACGGTTCTCGGTGTGGCTGCTCAAGCTTGGCGTCGCCGTCATCCACAGCCGCCCATATCACCCGCAAAGCCGCGGCAAGAATGAACGATTCCACCGCACCCTCGCGGCTGAGGTGTTCGCACTGCGACAGTTCCG
The DNA here is from genome assembly GCF_900324035.1 of Bradyrhizobium vignae. Taxonomy (NCBI): domain Bacteria; kingdom Pseudomonadati; phylum Pseudomonadota; class Alphaproteobacteria; order Hyphomicrobiales; family Nitrobacteraceae; genus Bradyrhizobium; species Bradyrhizobium vignae. The sequence goes on along the minus strand of NZ_LS398110.1, from coordinate 2,949,559 downwards.
CGATCTCGCAGAGACGCAGCGTGCCTTCGACGCCTGGCGGGAAGTCTACAACTTCGAACGGCCACACGAGGCGCTCGGACAACAGGTCCCGGCCAGTCGATATCGGCCCAGCCAGCGAGCAATGCCCGATCGATTGCCACAGGTCGAATACGACAGCCATGAGATCGTGCGCCGCGTCTCCACGACCAAAGCCTATGTCAGCTTCAAGGGACGTCTTTGGAAAGTGCCACAGGCCTTCCGTGGCGAGCGCCTCGCCATCCGCCCCTCGGCAAACGATGCGCAATACGGGATCTTCTTTGCCGCCCACCAAGTCGCTATCATCGACTTGGCGAGCGGAGAATGTGTCGGCTATGTCCCCGAACACCCGTCGGTCATGTCCCCGGGCTGAACATCAAGCCGGGCGATGACAGTGGGGGTTGTGGCGGGGCCCTGTCAATCTCGTTGCGAGCAGAAACTCGCAACGTCCGTAGCCTGCCCTTAGCCGAAAATCAGTACCGGTAGTGGTCCGACTTGTACGGACCTTCCACCTTCACGCCGATGTAGTCGGCCTGGTCCTTGCGGAGCTCGGTGAGCTTGACGCCGATCTTGGCGAGGTGCAGGCGGGCGACCTTTTCGTCGAGGGTCTTGGGCAGCACGTAGACCTTCTTCTGATATTTGCCGTCCTTGTTGTTGGCGAACAGCTCGATCTGCGCCAGCGTCTGGTTGGTGAAGGATGCCGACATCACGAAGGACGGATGGCCCATCGCGTTGCCGAGGTTCACGAGACGGCCTTCCGACAGCATGATGATGCGGTGCTTGTCGGGGAACTCGATCTCGTCGACCTGCGGCTTGATGTTGGTCCACTTCAGATTGCGGAGCGCCGCGATCTGGATCTCGTTATCGAAGTGGCCGATGTTGCACACGATGGCGCGATCCTTCATCGCACGCATGTGCTCGATGGTGATGATGTCCTTGTTGCCGGTCGCGGTGACGAAGATGTCGGCGCGGGGCGCGGCGTCTTCCATTGTCACGACCTCATAGCCTTCCATCGCGGCCTGCAGCGCGCAGATCGGATCGACTTCGGAGACCATCACGCGGCAACCCGCCTGGCGCAGCGAGGCCGCCGAGCCCTTACCGACGTCGCCGAAGCCCGCGACCATCGCGACCTTGCCCGACAGCATCACGTCGGTACCGCGACGAATGCCGTCGACCAGCGATTCCCGGCAGCCATAGAGGTTGTCGAACTTCGACTTGGTGACGCTGTCGTTGACGTTGATGGCGGGGAACAGCAGCGTGCCCTTATTGGCCATCTCGTAGAGGCGATGCACACCCGTGGTGGTCTCTTCCGAGACGCCCTTGATGTTCTTGGCGATCTCGCCGAAATAGCCCTTCGGCTTCTCCTTCAGCAGGCGCTTGATCAGCGCGTAGAAGATCTCCTCTTCCTCGGAAGCTGGCTTGTCGAGGAACGCGGTGTCGCCGTTTTCGGCACGGACGCCGGCATGCACCAGCATGGTGGCGTCGCCGCCGTCATCGAGGATCATGTTCGGCGTGCCGCCGCCATGCCAGTCGAACAGCTTCGCGGTGTAGTCCCAGTATTCCGTGAGCGTCTCGCCCTTGACGGCGAAGACGGGAATGCCGGCGGCGGCGATCGCGGCCGCAGCGTGGTCCTGGGTCGAATAGATGTTGCAGGAGACCCAGCGGATGTCGGCGCCGAGGGCTGCGAGCGTCTCGATCAGCACCGCGGTCTGGATCGTCATGTGCAGGGAGCCGGCGATGCGCGCGCCCTTCAGCGGCTGCTTCGGGCCGAACTCCTCGCGGGTGGCCATCAGACCGGGCATTTCGGTCTCGGCGAGCGAGATTTCCTTGCGGCCGAAATCGGCGAGCGAGATGTCCTTGACGATGTAATCGGTGAAGCCGGGCTTCGCGTTCATAGGGGGTTCCTGTTTGTTGGCTCGTCATTCCGGGGCGCTCGTAAAACGAGCGAACCCGGAATCTGGAGGATCAAGATTCCGGGTTCGCCGCCGTGGCGGCGCCCCGGAATGACGCAAGAGAACTAGAGCGCGCGCTTGAGCTGCTCGACGAGATCGGTCTTCTCCCAGGAGAAGCCGCCCTCGTTGTCGGGCGTGCGGCCGAAATGACCGTAGGCTGCGGTGCGCGCGTAGATCGGTCGGTTGAGGTCGAGATGGGTGCGGATGCCGCGGGGCGTCAGATCCATCGCCTTGGCGGCGGCCTTCTCGAGCTGGTCTTCCGACACCTTACCGGTGCCGTGCGTGTCGATGTAGATCGACAGCGGACGTGCCACACCGATGGCGTAAGCGAGCTGGAGCGTGCAGCGGTCGGCAAGACCGGCCGCGACGATGTTCTTGGCGACGTAGCGCGCGGCATAGGCCGCAGAGCGGTCGACCTTGGTCGGATCCTTGCCCGAGAACGCGCCGCCGCCATGCGGGGCCGCGCCGCCATAGGTATCGACGATGATCTTGCGGCCGGTCAGGCCGGAATCGCCATCGGGACCACCGATGTAGAACTTGCCGGTCGGGTTGATGTGCCAGATCGTCTTCGGCGTGATCCAGTCCTTCGGCAGCGCCTCGCGCACATAGGGCTCGACGATGTCGCGCACCTGCTTGGAGGTGAGGTCCTCGATCAGATGCTGGTGCGACACCACGATCTCGCGCACGCCGACCGGCTTGCCGTTCTCGTACTGCACGGTGACCTGGCTCTTGGAATCCGGACCGAGCACCTTCTCCTTGCCGGAGTGTCGGGCTTCGGAGATCAGCCGCAGGATCTTGTGAGCGTAGAAGATCGGCGCAGGCATCAAATCCGGCGTCTCATTGGTGGCGTAACCGAACATGATGCCCTGGTCGCCTGCGCCTTCTTCCTTGACCTCGCCCGGCTGAAGTGCGTCGACGCCCTGGGCGATGTCCGCCGACTGCGGATGCAGCAGGATCTCGATATCGCAGGTCTTCCAGTGGAAGCCCTCCTGCTCGTAGCCAATGTCCTTGATCGCGCCGCGGACGACGCTCTCGATCTGCTCGTTGGTCACCGATTTCGGACCGCGGGTCTCACCGGCGATCACCACCTTATTGGTGGTCGCCAGCGTCTCGCAGGCGGCGCGGATGGCCCAAGGATCGATGCCCGCCTTCGGCCCTTCACGATAGAACAGGTCGACGATCTCATCGGAGATCCGGTCACAGACCTTGTCCGGATGGCCCTCGGACACGGACTCACTGGTGAAGAGATAGGACGCGCGCATCAGTAACCCCTTGTTCCGCCGCTAGCCGGCGGGCTTTTGCGATGTTTACTTTTGATGATGTCAATCACGCCGACGCGAGATGACGTAGGATTCGTCGAGAAACCAGAGCCCATTGTACTTTCGCAGCACGTCCCTGGCGGCATCCAGAGTGCGGCCGTTTTGAGTCATTTCCGTCAACCGGTCGTCCTCAATCTGAGCGACATACACTGCCGCATTCCACGCTGCAAAGGCCGTAGAGGTTCCGATGGTGCCGGTGACCTCGTTGGGCAGCGCTTCCATATCATACCTGAAGATCGAACGGTTATCCGCATACGCATTAAAATTTAAGTCGCGGCCCACCGATCCAAGTTCATACTTAACTGCACGCAGTAGCTCATGGCGGCTGACCGAGAAAGGATTTTCTCCGGGCCAGATCGCCTGGATCATTTCCATACCGGGATCATGGCCGTGGGAGTGGATTCCGATCAGCCTGCCGCCCGGCCGAAGCGCCCGCGCCAGGGGTGCAATGATCCGCTTGGCCCGGAAATTGACCGAGGACAGGGCCCGGTAGGGCTGGGACGCGATGACGAGGTCGAAATTGGCTTCGGCCTGGCCCGGCCGCGGAATGGTCGAATCCAACAGGAATCTATGGTCCTCGCGATAGAGCACGAGGACGACGGGCCGCTCGTAGAGCGGCATAGCCGTGCGTGGGCTGATCGCAGCGCGCCAGTTCTGCTCCAAGAACGGCCTCAGCTCCACGATCTGCTGCTCGAATTCGCCCGACGAAGCGCCGCGCAGCGGCACCTCGTGCCAGACGGTGGCAGCCGCCGCCGCAGGCGATGCCGGGGTGAGCCATGGCGCCTCCGCGTAAAACATGTTGGTGAAGACGAACACCGACGCCGGATGCTCGAAAATGCGGTCCGGCACCTTCTCCAGCGTCAGCCGCAGATCCTCCAGGCTGAGCTCCTTGCCGGCGACATAGAACGGCATGTGTGGAAAACGCTGGTGCGTTGCGCGCAGCACCCGCGCCAGCACCGTGCCGTCGCCGACACCCGCGTCGAACAAACGCAGGGCCGGCGGGCGCGGGTGGATGGATGAAAGCTCCAACGCAACCCGGTCCGCGATCACCCGCTTTTCGCTACAGGTGTGAACGAACAGCAGATATTTCTGACGGTTCTCGAAGAAGCGGAAATTGCCGCGCGGATCGCGCTTTTCCGGCGGCACCTGAAGTCCCCGCGGCGGCGGCACGCCGCCGGCCATCGATGCGGCCATATAGGCCTGGATCCGCTCCAGCGTGTCGATGGTGATGCGCTTTCCTTCGCGCAGGCGATGCACCAGCTTCCCATCGTTCACCGCGCGCCGGCCGAAGGTCGATTCCGCCATGTCAGCCTTGCGGCAGAACTCGGTGATCTGGCTCAGGATTTCGTCGTTCTTCATAAGTGGGAAGCGGTGGGCAGCTGGGTTGGGTCCCACCTCTTAGCAAATTCTGCCCACTCAGGGAATAGCGGATCGAGGCGCCGCGTTTCCCTGGGCGCGCCAGGGCGGGCGGAGCGGTGAACCCCTACGCCCTCTTGGGCAACAAACAAGCGCTTCTCCTCACGGGACCATCGCCATGCGCCGTCTGCTCGTCGCACTCTGCCTGCTCACCGTCGCGCCGGGAGCCCTGCCCGCCTTCGGGCAGGCGCGTAGTCAGCTCGGACCGCTCTGCACTACCGAGACCACGCCGGCGGACCAGATGGTCGACGCCTGCACCAAGATCATCGCGCTGAAGGTCTTCAAGGGTGAACAACTCGCCACCGTCTATTTCTGGCGTGCGGTGGGCTGGAATAAGAAGGGCGACTACGCAAAGGTCATCGCTGATACCACGGAAGCGATCCGGCTCAAGCCGAGCCAGGCTGTCTACAACCTCAGGGGATCTGCCTATTTCGACAAGGGCGACTACGACATCGCGATCGCCGATTTCGACGACGCGCTGAAGCTCGGCCCGCCCAGCGGCATCATCTTCCACAATCGCGGCAACGCCTGGCGGGGCAAGCGCGATTACACCAAGGCGATCGCCGACTACGACATGGCGATCAAGTCAGATCCGAGATCGGCGTTCTCGTTCCAGAACCGAGGCATCTCGAAGGAAGCCCTCGGCGATCTCGACGGTGCACTCGCCGACGTCAACCAGGCGATCCGGCTTGATCCCTCGCTGCCGCAGCCGCTGATCACCCGTACCTCGATCTGGCGGGCCAAGGGCGATTTCGATCGCGCCATCGCCGACGGCAGCGAAGCGATCCAGCTCGCCAAGGAGAAGCCGCCGGTCAACATCATGACGCCGCCGAACAGCGTGCTGATATCGGGCTACACCCATCGCGCGCTGGCCTATGAGGCCAAAGGCGACTACGCACGCGCGCGCGACGACTGCAAGGCGACGCTGGCTATCGTTGCGTCCGATGCCGGCAGCAAGGCTAGCCAGGCAACAGCAAAGGTTCGGCTGGCGCTGGTGACGGACGCCGCCGCGCCGATCCCGCGCGATACCCCCTCCCCTGCAACGCAGCCGGCGGCATCCCCTACCCCGCTGCAGACCGGCTCAGCACCGATTCCGTCGCCAGCTCCGGCCGTCCGCGGTGCACGCATGGCGCTGATCATCGGCAACGGCGCCTATGCGCACGTCAAGGCGCTGCCCAATCCGCCCAACGATGCGCGTGCGGTCGCGAAGAGCCTGCGCGACATCGGCTTCAGCGTGTCCGAGGGCGTCGATCTCGATCGCGCCGCGATGCAGAAGATGACGCGCGACTTTCTGCGCGAGGCGGCGCGGGCGCAGGTGGCGGTGGTCTACTATGCCGGCCATGGCGTGCAGGTCGACGGCCGCAACTATCTCATTCCCGTCGACGTCGCGCTCAAGCCGGGCGCGAACATGACGGAGGCGATGATCGACATGGACACGATCATGGCCGGCCTCGACGACCAGGTCCGCACCAACATTCTGATCTTCGATGCCTGCCGCAACAACCCGATGGCGCAGCAGGTCGCAGCTGCCGGAAATACTCGCGGCATCGAGGGCGCCTCGGGCCTCGCCGCGCCAACGAGTCTCGGCACCGGTGCGACTTTAGGGGCCGGCACGCTGATCGCATTCGCGACCGCGCCGGGCCAGGTCGCGCTCGACGGCGAAGGCGCCAACTCGCCGTTCTCCGCCGCCCTCTCGCGTCATATCGGCACCCCCGGGCTGGAGGTGCAGCAGATGCTGACGCGGGTGCGGGCCGAGGTGGTCTCGACCACGAAGAACAAGCAGGTGCCGTGGTCGAATTCGTCGTTGCTGGGCGAGGTCTATCTGGCGGAGAAGTGAGATGGCCTCGTGCCCAGACGCAGCGCAGCGCTTCTTCAGCGGTGCGCTGCCGAGCCGAGGCCCATCTCTCCGCCACTCGGCTCGTTGCGTTCTGGATCACGGCTCTGCGCAGCAACGCAAGAGCGTTGCAGCGCGTCCGGGACACAAGCGAGGTCGGCGGCGGGGCCTAGTTACCCCACACTTCCTTGGCGATTTCCACCGCCAAGCTCAGCTTGGCCCACTGCTCCTCCTCGGAGAGGATGTTGCCCTCCTCGGTCGAGGCGAAGCCGCATTGCGGGGACAATGCGAGCTGCTCCAAGGGAGCGAACTTGGCGGCTTCTTGCAGGCGGCGCTTGATGTCGTCCTTCTTCTCGAGCTCGCCGAACTTCGAAGTGATGACGCCGACCACGACGACCTTGTTGCCCTTGGGCAGGAAGCGCAGCGGTTCGAAACCGCCGGCTCGGTCGCTGTCGTACTCCAGGAAGTAGCCGTCGTAATTGGTGCCGGCGAGCAGGGTCTCGGCCACCGGCTCGTAGCCGCCCGAGGAGATCCAGGTCGAGCGGAAATTGCCGCGGCAGACGTGCGTCGTCACCACCATGTCGGCGGGCTTCTCCGCCAGGGCGTAGTTGATGATGCGGGCATAGATCTGCTGCAGGCCGTCCGGATTGTCGCCGCGCTCGCGCGCCTTCTGCAATTCATCCTGCGAGCAGAGATAGGCCCAGACGGTGTCGTCGAACTGTAGATAGCGACAGCCGGCGTCGTAGAACGCCTTCACCGCTTTGCGGTAGGTCCTACCGAGATCTTCGTAGAAGGCATCGAGGTCGGGATAGACGTCCTTCGAGATCGACTTCCGGCCGCCGCGGAAGTGCAGCACGGCCGGTGACGGGATCGTCATCTTGGCGGTGACGTGGGCCTGGTCGGCGACCTTCTTCAGGAAGCGGAAGTGATCCAGCATCGGGTGGTCATCGGGGAAGTCGAGCTTGCCTATGACGCGGACCGCATCGTGACGGGTCTGCACGCCCGTGAACTGGATGCCGGTGTCGGGGTGGAATAGCTCGCAGCCGGTGAGCTTGGCCAGGAAGTCGAAATGCCACCAGGAGCGGCGGAATTCGCCGTCCGTCGCGAGCTTGAGCCCAATCGAGGCCTGCTTGTGCACGACCTTCTCGATCTCCAAGTCCTCGATCTTGCGCAGATCGTCAGCCGAGATCTCGCCCTTCTCCAGTTTTGCACGGGCTTCCTTGATCTTGGCGGGGCGCAAAAGGCTGCCGACCTCGTCGGCACGGAAGGGGGCTTTGGTTTGCTGCATGTATTACTCCCTGCAAATTTTAGTGTGCCGCCGCCCCTGCCACTCCGAGATGGCGCTCCAGGACCGAGGGGTCCGCCTTCAGCGCAGCGCTCGGAGCGTCGTGGACGATCGTTCCGCGCTCCAATATCACAACGCGGTCCGCGAGCCCCAGAATCTTTTGGGCATTCTGCTCGACGATGATCGAGCAGATGCCTCCTGCCCGGGTGATGGTCCCGATCGCCTTCAGAAGCTCATCGACGATGATGGGGGCGAGGCCTTCGGTGGGCTCGTCCAGCAGCAGGACCTTCGGGTTGAGGGTGAGCGCGCGGCCGATCGCCAGCATTTGTTGCTCGCCGCCGGAGAGCTGGTTGCCAAAGTTGCTCCGCCGCTCCTTCAGCCGCGGAAACATCTCGTAGACCTTCTCCACCGTCCAGGGACCGGGTTGCGCCACCGCGGTCATGTTCTCTTCCACCGTGAGCGAGCGGAAGATGTTGCGCTCCTGCGGCACCCAACCGATGCCGGCGCGCGCCCGCTGGTCGGGCCGCATGGCCGTGAGGTCGGTGCCGGCGAGCGTGATGCTGCCTGCGAAGCGGCGGGTGACGCCGACGATGGAGTTGATCAGCGTGGTCTTGCCGGTGCCGTTGCGCCCGAGCAGCGCGAGCACTTGCCCCTGCGCGAGGCGGAGCGTCATCTTCGGCAGCACCACGGCCTCGCCGTAGCCGGCGCGAAGTGAATCGATCGCGAGCAGGTCAGACATTGACAGCCTCCTCGCCGAGATAGACGGCCTTCACTTGCGGATCGCGCGCGACCTGCTCGGGAGGGCCTTCGGTCAGCAGCGCGCCCGAGACCAGCACCGAGATGCGATCGGCGAAGGAGAACACGAGGTCCATGTCGTGCTCGATCAAGAGCACGGTGACCTCGCGCGGCAGCGCGCCGACGACGGCGAGAATGTCGTGGCGCTCGCTCTCGGGCACGCCGGCGGCGGGCTCGTCGAGCAGCAGCACGCGTGGCTTGGCAGCAATGGCGACGGCAATCTCGAGCAGGCGCTGCTTGCCGTAAGGAAGCGTCACGGTCTGCTCGTTCATGACGTCGAGCAGATGGAAGCGCGTGAGCAACTCGGCGATCTCGCCGTTGACGTCGCCGCGCGTCCCCATCCGCCGCCACCAGTCGCCGCCATGGCCGAGGCGCTCTGAGACCGCAAGACCAATGGTCTCGAGCGCGGTCAGGTCGGGATAGAGCTGGTTGATCTGGAAGGTGCGCGACAGGCCGCGCAGCACGCGCTTGTGCACGGGCAAATCGGTGATGTCCTGGCCTTCGAGCAGGATGCGGCCCGAGTTCGGCTTCAGCACACCGGTGAGTTGGTTGATCACGGTAGTCTTGCCGGCGCCGTTGGGGCCGATCAACGCATGGCGGGCGCCCTGCTCGACCTTCAGGGAGAGATCGCGGGTGACACGCAGGCCGCCGAACTGCTTTTCGAGATTCCGGGTTTCGAGCGCGATGGTCATGTGTCGCTCTCCGGGACGGCGACGACGGCTTTACGTCCCGCAACCTGCCTGATGATCAGGTTCGGCACATAGAGCACCCAGCGATGCAGGCGCTGGCGACCGACCAGCACGATCACGACCAGCACGAGGCCTATCCAGAACTGCCAGTATTGCGGGGTGATCGTCGAGAACAATTCCTGCAGCATGCGGAACACCACCGCACCGATCAGCCCGCCATAGAGATAGCCGGTGCCGCCAATGACGAGCACCAGCATCAGGTCTGCGGAACGCTCGAAGGCAAACACGTCGAGCGAGGCGATCGCGGTGGTCTGGGTGAACAGCGCCCCCGCAATGCCGGCATAGAACGCCGCCAGCGTGTAGATCGCGATCAGGCGGCGGTTGACGGGGATGCCGATGGCCGCGGCACGCAACGGATTGTTCTTGATCGCGCGCAGCGACAGGCCGAACGGGGAATGGACGACACGACGGGCGAGCAGGAACAGCACGAACAGCACAGCCAGCGAATAGAAGAAGCCGGCCTTGCCGAACATGTCGAACGGGATCTGGCCGAAAATCGGCTGCATCTCGATGCCCTGCAGGCCATCGGTGCCGCCGGTGACATTGGAGAAGCGTTCGGCGAGCGCCTCCAGCAGCAGCGCAATGCCGAGCGTCACCATCAGACGTGTCAGGTCGACGCCGCGGATTACCAGGAAGCTGGTGCCGAAACCGAGCACCATCGCGGCAAGGCCCGCGACGACGAGCGCGAGCACGGGCTCGTTGATGATCCCGTGCAGCGCAAGCAGTCCCGCGGCATAGGCGCCGACGCCGAAGAAGGCGGCATGGCCGAGCGAGACAATGCCGGCATAGCCGAGGATCAGATCGAGCGACATCGCAAACAGCGCCAGGCGCAGGATGTCGGTCATGATCAGATAGCGCGACGGAAACAGAAAGCCACAGGCCAGCACGATGAGCCAGAAGGCGACTTCGCCGTAGTGCCAGCGCGCCTGGCGCTGGGCGTGGTACCCGACGTCGGAAGCAGCGGTCATCGGCGAACTCAACGGGCGGCCGTGCGGCCGAACAGGCCGTTCGGGCGCCAGATCAGAATCACGATCATCATGGTGTAGATCACGAAGGGTCCCATCTTCGGCACGTAATATTTGCCGGCGACGTCGCCGATGCCGAGCAGCAGCGACGCCAGGAACGGGCCTGTTATCGAGGAGGAGCCGCCGACGGTTACCACGATCAGGAAGTAGATCATGAACTTCAGCGGGAAATATGGGTCGAGGCCGAGGATTTCGGCGCTCAACGCGCCGCCGAGGCCGGCAAGCCCGCAACCAAACGCAAAGGTGAAGGCGAACACTTGCGGCACGTTGATGCCGAGACCGCTGGCGGCGCGGGGATCGTCGACCGCGGCGCGCAGACGGCTGCCGAAGCGGGTCTTGGCCAGCACCATCTGCAGGCCGATGGTGAGCAGGCCGCAGATCACGATGATCATCAGCCGGTAGCGGCCGATGCCGATGCCGAACACGTCGAACTGGCCCTGGAGTGCGGCGGGTAAATTGATGAAGACGCGCGAGGAGCCCTGGATGTAGTCGACCGCCGCCACCGACATGAAGGTCAGGCCGATGGTGAACAGCACCTGGTCGAGATGGCTGCGGGTATAGAGATGCCGGTAGAGCGAGCGCTCCAGTACGATGCCGATCGCGGCGGCCGAGACGAAGGCGAGCGGCAGCGCGGCGAAGAACGGCCAGCCCATCCGGTTGACCAGCACCATGCAGACATAGCCGCCGGCCATCGCGAAGGCGCCGTGGGCAAGATTGACGAAGTTCATCAGGCCGAGCGTGACCGCGAGCCCGCAGGCGAGCACGAACAACAGCATGCCATAGGCAACGCCATCGAACAGGTTGGTGAGGATTGCGGTCATCGATGACAAGTCGTTGTCGAGAAAATATTACGCCAAGCGGAGTAGGCTACTGTGCCTCTCCCGCTTGCGGGAGAGGGCTGGGGAGAGGGCATCTGCGCAACGGGACAATCCCCGTATTGAGAGAACCCTCACCCGGCGCTGCGCGCCGACCTCTCCCGCAAGCGGGAGAGGTTTAGAAGAGCGCGTCACTTCTTGGTCTTGCCGAGATCCTTGACGGCCTCGAAGGTCGCGAACTCGACATTGTAGAGCTCGCCGTCGACCTTCTCGACCTTGCGAATGTAGATGTTCTGCACGATGTCGCGGGTCTCGGGGTCGATCGAGATCGGGCCGCGCGGGCTCTCCCATTTCTGGCCCTTCATCGCCTCGATCAGCTTGTCGCCGTTGGTGTCGCCACCCGTCTTCTTCAGCGCCTCATAGATCAGGTGGATGCCGTCATAGCCGCTCACGGCCATGAAGCCCGGACGATTGCCGAAGGCCTTCTTGTAGGCCGCGACGAAATCCTTGTTCATCTGCGAGGGATGCGCCGCGGAATAGAGGTGCGCGGTGACCGTGCCGAGCACGGCATCACCCATGTTGTTGAGCAAATCGTCATCAGTGACGTCGCCGGGTCCGATCACCTTGATGCCGGCCTTATCGAGGCCGCGCTCGGCATATTGCTTCATGAAGTTGCCGCCCTGGCCCGCGGGTACGAACACGAAGATCGCGTCGGGCTTGGCATCCTTCATGCGCTGGAGGAACGGCGCGAAGTCGGGATTTTGCAAGGGCACCTTGACCTCTTCGACCACCTCGCCGCCGCCGGCGGTGAAATGCTGCTTGAAGAAATTCAGCGCGTCATTGCCGGGCGCATAGTCCGAGGTCAGCGTCGCCACCTTCTTGATGCCGTTCTTCACGGCCCAGTCGCCGATGATGGTCGAGGACTGCGCCAGCGTGAAGCTGGTGCGCACGATGTAGGGGGAGCGCTCCGTGATGATGGAGGTGCCGGCCGCCATTACGACTTCCGGGATCTTGGCCTGCGTCGCCAGCGGCGCGGCGGCAAGGGCTGCCGGCGTCACGCCGAAGCCGGCGATGAAGTTGACCTTGTCGTTGACGATCAACTCCTGCGCGGCGGTCTTGGTCTTGTCAGGAATCGCGGCATCGTCCTTGAGGATGATCTCGACCTTCTTGCCGGCGACGGTGTCGCCCTTCTGCTGCATGTAGAGCTTGATCGCGTTCTCGATCTGCTTGCCGGTCGAGGCCTGGCCGCCAGTCATTGGCAGGATCAGGCCGACCTTGATGCTGTCCTCGGCCTTGGCGGAGGCGACGGCCGCAAGGGCGGCGATGACGGCCGCTGCTGCGGCTCGTGGAAAAATCTTGCGTTCGAACATCGGATGTCCCTCCCCTTCATTCCTGACCTGTTGTGCGCCGGACCGCGTGCCCGGTCCTTGCCGCGCTTGACTCACGGATAAGCCATGCCGCGCGGCCACATGGCGTCCTCTGCAACCCCGTTGTCAATCGGACGTTGGGCGACCATTCGGCGCAAGCCGCGTGATCCGCCTCAACGACGGCAGGAGATTTGTACATTTGTACAAATAACATGGTCCTGTCAACGAAGAAGCCCTTGTCGGGTGATGCTCCATTTTACGAAGGCCCGCGCGACTCGTTGATGGAAGATTCCGCCTCTCATTTGCAGAATCCGGACATCTCACGTGTTTCGCGGCGAGACATCCGGCGGCTCTCACCGAATGAGCACGAGTGAATACGTGATGTATACCGTATCAGCTAGACTGAACGCTTCAAGGCCCGCAATATGCTCACCATAATACCTTTTTGTATACAGAGGCGCCAATCTTGGAATAAACCAATTTTACATATTGAAAGTTATAGTTCGCCGCTGACGCCCATCCGGCGCCCCCCTTATTCGCGCCCGATCGGCACGACCTAGAAGATGTCCATGCGTTCCTGTTCGCTTTCGATCGCTGCTGCAGTCGCCCTGCTCGCGTCCAACCTTGCAGGCTGCGGCACGGTCAACGAGAAGCTCTCGGCCGGCATGGGCGACTACGTCCCGCAATGGGCCGGCGGCCTGCCGGCCGATGCGCCGCCGCGACCGGGCACACCGCAATACGATGCCTACATGAAGGAACGCGAACGCAAGCGGCTGATGCCGGCGGCCGATCGCGAGAAAGAAGAGCAGGCCCAGAAGGGGGCGACGGGGACGACGTCGGCTGGCGCGGTGCGCTGATGGATACCTGTCATTCCGGGGCGCCTCACAGGCGAACCCGGCACCTCGAGGTTCTCTGGTGCGCAATTGCGCACCATCGTTCGCGCTTCGCGCGTCCCGGAACGACAGTACCCTAATCCACGAACACCACCGTCTTGCGGCCGTTGAGAATGACGCGATCATCGAGATGATAGCGGATGGCCCGTGCCAGGACGCGGCGCTCGATGTCGCGGCCCTTGCGGACCAGATCTTCCGGCATGTCGCGATGGCTGATGCGCTCGACGTCCTGGTCGATGATCGGGCCCTCGTCGAGGTCGCGCGTGACGTAATGCGCGGTGGCGCCAATCAGCTTCACCCCGCGCTCATGCGCCTGGTGATAGGGTTTTGCGCCTTTGAAGCCAGGCAGGAACGAGTGGTGAATGTTGATGCAGCGCCCCGACAGCTTTGCCGAGAGATCGTCCGACAGGATCTGCATGTAGCGGGCGAGCACCACCAGATCGGTCTTCGTCTCGCCGACGAGATCCATGATCTGCGCCTCCTGCTCGCGCTTGGTCTCCTTGGTGACAGGCAGGTGGTGGAAGGGGATACCGCCGAAATCGAGCCCGGCATAGACCTCGCGCGGATGGTTGGAGACGATCGCGGTCGGTATCATCGGCAATTCGCCGGTGCGCCAGCGATAGAGGATGTCGACCAGACAGTGGTCGGATTTCGACACCAGCAGCATCACCTTGCGATGCGCAGCCCGGTCGCGCATCTGCCACTCCATGCCGAAACGCTCGGCGATCGCGGCAAAGCCGGTCTGGAGCGCCGACAATTCCACGGCAAGATCGGCCGCCGTGAACACCACCCGCATGAAGAACTTCTCGGTCTCGACGTCGTCAAACTGCTGGGCGTCGAGGATGTTCTGTCCGTTGTGGGCAAGGAACGTCGACACCGCGGAGACGATGCCGGGGCGATCCGGACAGGACAGGGTCAGGACATATTGATGATCGGGCATATTGATGAACAGGCTTGGCTCTTGATGAAGCTTTGTGCAACGGAACTATCCGCGATTTGCGCCCTGCTCTAGCACCGCCCCCGCCCTTGCGCCAATCCCAAGACTTGCCTCGACACGAAGCGCGGAGTCAGGATGAACGGACGATTGCGATTGTCTGACCGGAGCATACCCATGGCCGACCGCTTGAACGGCTACCGCATCTTGATCCTGGAAACGCGGGAGGAGGCGCAGTTTTCGAAGCTTCTGCTCGAGCAAGGCGCCGAGGTCGTGCAGTGCCCGATGTTCACCATCCGTGATGCGACGGACCCGGCTCCGGTCGAGGCTTGGATTCGCCGTGCCATCGACAAGCCGTTTGACGATCTCGTGCTGATGACGGGCGAAGGCCTGCGTCGCATCATGAAGCTTGCCCGCGCCCGCGAGCTCGACGCCGCCCTTGTCGCGGCGCTCGCCAGAGCGCGCAAATTCACCCGGGGCCCGAAGCCGGGCAAGGCGCTGCGCGAGATCGGTCTCGAAGCGCAGCAGACCACTGAGAAGCCGACCACGGAGGGCGTGATCGAGATGCTGGCCAAGCTCGACCTGAAGGGGCATCGCCTCGGCCTCCAGCTTTATCCGGACAAGGACCACAGCGCCTTGACCGGTGCGCTTGCGGCGCAAGGCGCCGAGGTCGATACCGTGCTGCCCTACGTCTACGATTCCAAGGCCGCTGATGCCAACATCGTCGCCGCCATCGACGACATGGCGGAGGGGCGAATCGATTCGCTCGCGCTGACCAATCTCGGCCAGGTCCGCCGCCTGATCGAGGCCGCAAAAGCACATGGCAGCGAAGCGAAACTGCGTGCAGGTCTCGAACGGACGTTGATCGCCTCGGTGGGGCCGGCGGTCTCCGGTGAGCTCGCCGCGCACGGTCTGCGCACCGACGTCTCGCCGGCAGATGAAGCGTATTTCATGCGTCCGCTGATCTCGGCGATGGCTGCGGCACTCGCCGAGAAACGACCGAGCGCGGCGGGTTAATCGCCAAGATGCCTAGCCAGCCACCTGCGAGGCGGCCGACAGCAACTCCTGCGGGCTCGGCGCTCCGAACATGCGCTGGCCGCCGTTCGGAACCTCGGTGAACGTCCAGCGCACGATCCCTTCCCGGTCGAGCAGGAACTGGCCAAACAGCTGCCCCGTGCCGGTTGCCGCCATGCGCTGGTCGGCTTCGGTCATCTCGTAACCGTCCTTCTTGTTGAGGTACTCCGCGGCTGCCGGCCGGTTCATCGGGCTGGGCAATTCGCCGGGCATGTCCACTTGCATGCTCATGACCACGTCCATGCCGACCTTGCGTGGCCACTCGGTTTCGTTCTCCGTGAATTCGAGATTGGGCAGGCCAAATGCGCGGTGCGAGACCCGATCAGGGTCGGACGCGGCCAGCAGATTGGGCAATGGATGATAGCGGAAATAGAGCCGCGCCCGGTCGATCGGTGTGTTGACGACCGTGAGACTTTCGATCCCCTTCCCGCGCAGCACGCCATCAAGCTGCGCTTGCGCCGCGATATGGCGCCGGCAGAATGGGCAGTGCAGGCCGCGAAACAGGCCGACGAGTATCGGGCTATGCCCGCGATAATCCTCGAGCGCGATCTTTCCTTCGCGTGTGATGGCCTCCAGGACGATGTTCGGTGCGCGATCACCCGGCTGAAGTGGTCCACCAACATGACTTTCGGACATGGTTGAACTCCCTCACATTGGCTAGTCAAGGAACGGCAGTACGATCAGCCCTGCGGGATCGAGCCCGTGCCGGGCGCAGACATCGTGGGCAAGCGCGAAATATCGCTCCGCCTCGGGCATGTCGCCTCGATCAAGGTTCAGCGTCGCAAGACCATCATAGCATGGAAACAGCTGCTGCGGCTCGCCGGTCTCGCTCGCCACCTCGATGGCCTCGTTGTAGCAGCGCGCGGCCATGTCGGGGCGGAAATGGCACTGATGGATTTGCCCGAGCACGATCAGGGGTACCGGGAGATGCTCGCGCTGATCGAGCGCGCGGTCGATCTCGATCGCCTTTTCGGCAGCCGGCACCCCCTCCTCGGTACATCTGTCCGTGAAGGTGCAACAGGCAACGGCAAGATTGGCAAGAAGGCGCGCCTGGAAGCCGAGATCGCCGATACGATTGGCGACATCGAGGCCACGTCGGCAAACCGCCATGGCTTGCGCCGGGTCGATGATCGTGTAGAGCACGCCAAGATTGGTGTAGCCGCGGCACGCCACGTTGAGGAGGCCAGCGGCCTCGGCGGCCGCGACACTTTGCTCCACCTCTTTCACCGCCTCCTGGTGTCGCCCAAGCCGCGCCAGCGCAACTCCCTTGGTGTTGAGCGCCTCCGCAATAGCGCCCGCCGCCTCGAACCCGGCTTGCTCGTCCGCATCGGTCGGCACCGATTGCGCGTAGCCGAGCGCGTCGTCCGCCCACCGCGCGGCGCCGACGTGATCGCCCACACGGAACGCAAGACGGCCGCGCTCTTGCTGGAGATGAGCCCACTCCAGGAGGTGTGCCCACTCGATCGGCGCGTCGGTCCCGCCAAGCCGTTCAGCGGCCTCGGCATAATGCATCTCTGCCTTGACGCGCTTGCCGGCGTCCCACAACAATCGACCGAGCTTGCGAAGAATGCGCGCCTCGCCGATGCGGTCCCCTGCCGTGCGGTGTTCCTCCAGCGCACTCTGATAGTGCTCCTCTGCGGTGCTTCGGCGGCCAGTCACGCAACAGAGGTCCGCGACGCGCTCGTATAGGATCAGGCGTTCCGGCTCCTGTTCGCCGGAGGTCGACAGCACGGCGAGGGATTGCTGATAGAAACGGAGGGCATCGTCGTTGGCATAGCTCGCACGTGCGCGATCGCCGGCCGCGCGTAAATAGCGCGCGCCTCTCGACTTGCTCGCGCTCAGACTGAAGTGATGTCCGAGCAATATGAGATCTTCGAGCTGCTCGGGTTCTTTGCCATAGAGCCGCTCCAGCGCGGCACCAATCCGTCCATGGAGTTCGACCCGACGCTGCAAAAGCAGATTTTGATAGATCACGTCCTGAAGCATGGTCTGGGTGAAGCGATAGGTCCGCAGCGACATCGAGTTCGAGCCCGCGACCTCCTCGATGATCTCGGCGTCGCACAGAAGTTCGAGCGCTGCCTCGACCCTTGCCGGCTCGTTTGCCGCCGCACCTAAAACAGACGCATCAAAGCGCGGACCGATCACCGCAGCCTCCTGGGCCACCTGGCGCACCTGATGCGGCAAGCGGTCGAGGCGCGCCAGCAACAACGCCTGTATGCTTGCTGGGATATCGGCGGCGGCTTCATCCGATTTCAACCGCCACTGCGTGCCATCACGCTCCAGGGCCCCGCCTTCGATGAGGCCGCGGATGATCTCCTCAAGGAAAAGCGGATTGCCGCCTGCGCGATCGAGGATTCGGGTGAACAAACGTCCCGGCGGTTCCCGCCAGCCATGACTGAAATACGCCGAAAGCAGCCTTCGTCCGTCAGCATCGTCAAGCGGAGACAGCCGAATGGTCGTGTGACTGATCCTGCTCGAACCGAACTGATCCACCTGCACCGGCCGATGTGTAAACAGCAGCATCAGCCGTGTCCGCTCCAGCCGGTCCATCAGGAACCGCAACGCTTCAAGCGACACCGCGTCGGCCCAATGCAGATCCTCGACGATGATCAGAAGTGGCGACAAGGCGAGGCGGCGTTCGAAGATGGTACGGATCGCGAAAAAGATCTGCCGCCGGAGCTGTTCCGGTTCGACATGCCTGAGCACAGCGTTGGGATCGCCAAGGCCAAGAACGTGCAAGTAGAGAGGCATCAGGCGATCGGCCTCCTCGGCCGCGAGGCCAAGCTCCAATAGCGCTTCTGCAACCTTCGTCTCTGCCTCTGCGGCGCCGGCCTTCTTTGCGATGCCATAGGCGCTACGCAGCACGGCGGCGAGTGCTCCGTAGGATTGTTCGCCGAGCGGCGAGCAAACCGCCTGTCGGATCGCTACGCCTGCGAAGCGATCCTCATCGCGGATACGGGCGACGAATTCGTTCACCAGCCGCGTTTTCCCGATGCCCGCTTCGCCAACCAGCCGTACCAGTTGAGCCGCACCGCCGCAGGCGCGATCAAGGCTGCCGATCACGCGCGCAAGCTCGGCGTCGCGCCCGATCAGTGGTGCATCGAGCCCCAGCGTGTCGAGGCCACGTGCCGTGCGGGGCGTATCGAGCGGTCCCTTTAGACGATGGACCAGCACGCCGCCCATCTTGCCCTTGAGCGAGATCTCGCCGAGCGAGTCATAGGAGAACGCATGTCGCGTCAGACGGTGGGTCAACGGCCCGACCAGCACCTCGTCCGGAGACGCCATCGACTGCAATCGCTGCGCCGTATTCACGGTATCGCCGGTCACCGAATAGGATTTGGCAACGCCCACGCCTAACCCACCCGCGACGACATGGCCGGTGTTGATGCCGACATGGAGCTGCAACGGTGAACCGGCGTAGGCCCTCGCGCGCTCGCTGAGGCGCGCTGTTCGGCTGATCATGTCGAGGGCAGCGCGGACCGCCCGCTCGGGGTCGTCCTCGTGCGCAGCCGGCGCACCAAACAGCGCGAGCATCGCATCGCCGATGAACTTGTCCACGAAGCCGCCGAAGCTCTGCACCGCGGCCGTCAGCTCCTCGAACAACTGGTTCTGAAGCGTCTGCATGACCTCTGGGTCGAGCCGCTCGCTCATCGCAGTGAAGCCGCTGAGGTCGGCAAACAGCACGGTGATGGTGCGGCGGTTTGCTTCGCTATCGACATTGTCCGACGGCGGTCGAAATTCGCCTTGAGCCGCCTGCAGGAGCGGTGGCGAAGACGATCTGAGTGTCGCCGGGCTCGTCTGCGCCGATGCCTGTCCGCCGTCATTGCTGGACCCGCTGACGAGGGAGCCGCATTTCGGGCAGTAGACAAAATCCGGTGCGCATGGAAAGCCGCAGCCGGGGCACGCGTTCGGCTGCTTCATGCCGCACTTCGGGCAGAAGGCAAAGCCGCTCTGAACCTCGAAACCACAACCCGAGCAGTTCATGGCTCAAGACCTCGCGGAAGCCGCGATGGCGCAATCTGCTGGCCCTACCAAATGGGTCCCAGGATGCAGACCAGCATGGGCTTTGCGCGCCGGAAGAGCAAGCGGCGGCAACCTACATCTCAGTATGGGCGGCGAAGCAATGCTGCGGGCGCTCTGGCGCACCGCACGTCGTCGGCAAAGCATGGTGGCATGCGGTAGCGTCAATTGACAGGGCGATCGCCGGGGCTACCCTCCCAAACAGAAGAACAAATGAATAAGGGCAGGGAATCGCCGTGAAACCCGTCGTCGCATCTTGAGCACATCCGCAGGACCTTCCGCGCTCGCGCCATTTCGCATCCGCAACTATCGCTTCCAGTGGCCGTCCGACCTGCTCACCTCCTGGGCCTTCGAGGTCGAGACGCTGGTGCTCGGCTGGTACATCATCGTAGAGACCGGCTCGGTGCTGCTGCTCACCGTGCTCGCTTCACTCCAGTTCGTCGGAACACTGGTCGCGCCCGTGTTCGGCATGATCGGCGATCGCATGGGTCATCGCGATCTCCTGGTCGTGATGCGTCTCGCCTATACGGCACTCTCTTCGACCATCATGGTCCTGGCGCTGAGCGGTCATTTGTCCCCGCTCAGCGTCATGGTGATCGTCGCGATCATGGGCCTGATTCGTCCCTCCGATCTCGGCGTCCGGGGCGCGCTGCTGGCCGAGATCATGCCGCCCGAGCAACTGGTGGGCGCCATCAGCGTTGCGCGCACAACCCAGGACAGCGCCCGCATCGCCGGAGCACTGACGGGCGCCGGGCTGTTCGCGCTTCTTGGCATTGGCCTCGTGTATGTGGCGATCGCCGGTCTCTACCTCGCGGCTGCGCTTCTGATGCTCTGCCTGACACGGCCGAAAAGGCCTGTCACCACGAGCGATCTCCCGGCGGACAGTGACGCCGTTTCGAGATTGCTGGGCGATCTGAAGGAAGGCATCGTCTATGCCTGGAATGGCCCGGGAATGCGCGCGGCGCTGTGCGTCGCGTTCCTGGCCAATCTTACCGCATTTCCCTTCACGGGCGGATTGTTGCCCTACATCGCGCGGGAGATCTTTCATACCGACCAGACCGGCCTTGGTTATCTCTCGGCGAGTTTCGCCGTTGGCTCTCTGATCGGCTCCATCACGCTAAGCCTGGTCAGTGGCGTGCGCATTGCCCGGCTTCTGATTGGCGCGACGCTGGCCTGGTACGCCATGCTGCTGGTGTTCGTCGAGATCAGGGCCTTACCGGTGGCCATGGCCTGCCTCGTTCTCGCCGGCATCGCCCAGAGCATGTCGATGATCTCGGCTGCCGTGATCCTGATGCGCACCGCGAGCGCACATCTGCGCGGCCGCGTCATGGGGGTGCGCATGATGGTGATCTACGGCTTGCCGATCGGGCTGCTCGCAGCCGGCAGCCTGATCGACATCATCGGCTATTCCGCGACGGGGTCGCTCTATGCGGTCGCAGGGTTCGTCGCGATGATGGCGATCGCGGTGCGCTGGCGCGCCGACCTCTGGCCAGTACATGCCCCCGCCAATGCGCGGTGACGAATATCCGCACTAATCCCCGTACCCGCGCAGCCGCTCGATATCGAGGATGGTGACACCGCCATATTCCAGCCGCAGCAGCCCCTCCTTCTCCAGTCGGTTCAGCGCGCGGTTCGCATTCTGGCGGGACATGCCGGAGAGTGCGCCGATCTCCTCCTGGGTGATCTCCAGGTGCGCGGTCGATTCCGGATAGAGGATCGGATTGAACAGCGAAGCGATGCTGCGGGCGAGGCGCGCGGTGGCATCGAGCGTGCGGTTGACCTCGAGCATACCGATGAACTGGCCGAGCCGCTCGTTGAGCTGGCGCACCAGGAAGCGGTTGAAGCCGACGCTGTTCTCGAACAGCCACATGAAGGCGCTGCGTTCCATCAGTGCGACGCGGCTGTCGCGCAGCGCGACAACGTCATAACGGCGCGGCTCGTTCTTGAGCACGCTGCCCTCGCCGAACCAGGCCCCCGCCGTCAGCCCCGCAAGGCTGGTCTCCTTGCCGTCGCGCGAGACCCCGCCCATACGGGCAAGGCCGCTCACCATGCCGGCCCAATAGGCAAAAATATCGCCGCGCATGAACACGCTCTCGCCGGTGCCGTAGGACCGCTCCGTGATTCCGGCACGCGCGACCTCGATCTCCGCTTGTGTGAGCTCCCGCGACCAGGCGGCGACGCGCTTCAGATGATCTTCTGAAATCATGATCTCGCGGCCAGCCGCACCGTTTCGTCACTCCGCCTTCTGTTGCAGTGCAACATGATGGTTTCGACCGCCATTCGACCAAAGATGAAAGCCGCTGCCGCCCGAAAACTTTGTCGCAGAATTGTCAGCCGGGAGACATTTCAAAATAGCGCTTTCCCCTATTGAGGACCACCTCGGGCGATGCGGCTTTTGATCCCAAACGGGGAACGAGAGCGGTGCGGCTCCGGTCGAGACCATCTGTTGCATGGCCTCGCCGCGACCGCCGTACTAGGATCGCCCGACAGAACGGACGAAGAGCGCCGCTAAAATGCGCCATGACCGGGAGGGATTCGTTGGTGGCTACCAGTCTCGAAGTGCGCGGCGTGTCCTTGCGATTCGGCGGCGTCAGAGCGCTGACCGATGTCGGCTTCGCCATCAGGGAAGGCGAGCTGTTCTCGATCATCGGTCCCAACGGCGCCGGCAAGACCTCGATCGTGAACTGTATTTCCGGCCGCTACAAGCCGACCGAAGGCCAGCTGTTCTATCAGGGCCGCGACATCACCGGTTTGACGCCGAATGCACGCGCTTCGCTCGGCATCGGCCGCACCTTCCAGAACCTGGCGCTGTTCCACCATATGAGCGTGCTCGACAACATCATGGTCGGCCGCCATCACCTCTTGAAGAACAACTTTCTCACGGGCTCGCTGTACTGGCTCACCGGCGCGCGCAGGGAGGAGCTCGAGCACCGTCGCAAGGTCGAGGAGATCATCGACTTCCTCGATCTGCAGTCGGTGCGGAAGGCGACTGCGGGCACCCTCTCCTACGGCCTGCGCAAGCGCGTCGAGCTCGCCCGCGCCATGGCGCTGGAGCCGCACCTCATTCTTCTCGACGAGCCCATGGCCGGCATGAACTTCGAGGAGAAGGAGGACATGGCCCGCTACATCGTCGACCTCAACGAGGAGTTCGGGATGACGGTGGTGATGATCGAGCACGACATGGGCGTGGTGATGGACATCTCCCATCGCGTCATGGTGCTTGATTTCGGCAAGAAGATCGCCGAGGGCGATCCGGCGACCGTGCTCGCCGATCCGCACGTCAAGCGCGCCTATCTCGGCGAAGAGGACGAGGTGCTGATCGATCCCGACGATGCTCCTCAGGCGCAGGAGAGCGCGGCATGATGGATTATGCGGGCCGCGTCGCGCAGGCCGACACCTACCCGAAGATGCTCCGGCTCAATGCCAGGGAGCACGGCAACGACATCGCACTGCGCGAGAAGGATCTCGGGCTGTGGCGCATCTTCACCTGGAACGACTACCAGGCACGGGTGCGCGATTTCGCGCTTGGCCTGGTCGAGCTCGGCCTTGGTCGCGGTGACGTCATCGGCATCATCGGCGACAACCGGCCGGACTGGGTCGCGGCGGAAGTCGCAACGCATGCGATCGGCGGCCTCAGCCTCGGGCTCTACCGCGACGTGCTGGATGAAGAGGCCTCCTATCTGCTGAATTATGGTGAAGCACAGCTGGTCTTCGCCGAGGACGAGGAGCAGGTCGACAAGCTGCTCACCCTCGCCGAGCGCGTCCCGAAGCTGAAGCACATCATCTATTCCGATCCGCGCGGGATGCGGAAATACGACGATCCCAGGCTGATGTCGGCCGAGAAATTTGCTGAGCTCGGCCGGGCCCGTGCAGCGCGCGAACCGGAGCTTTACGACAGGCTGGTCGATGCCACCAAGGGAGAGGACGTCGCGATCCTCTGCACGACCTCGGGCACCACCTCGCATCCCAAACTTGCGATGCTCGCAGCCGGCCGCGTGCTCGGCCATTGCGCGACCTATCTCGCCTTCGATCCGAAGGGACCGGATGACGAATACGTCTCGGTGCTGCCGCTGCCCTGGATCATGGAGCAGGTCTACGTGCTCGGCAAAGGCCTCTTGTGCCGGATGAAGATCAACTTCGTCGAAGAGCCGGACACGATGATGAACGATCTGCGCGAGATCGCGCCGACCTTCGTGCTGTTCGCACCCCGCGTCTGGGAATCCATTGCCGCCGACGTCCGCGCCAAGGTGATGGATGCAACGCCCTTCAAGCAGCGGCTGTTCGATGTCGGCATGAAGAGCGGGCTCGCCGCACTCGAACAGGGCAAGCGCTCCGGCTTTGCCGACGCGATCCTGTTCCGCGCGCTGCGCGATCGCCTCGGCTTTACCCGCCTGCGGTCGGCCGCGACCGGCGGTGCGGCGCTCGGCCCCGATACGTTCAAGTTCTTCCAGGCCATGGGCGTGCCGCTGCGCACGCTCTACGGCCAGACCGAGCTCTTGGGCGCCTACACGCTGCACCCCGAGGGCAAGGTCGACCCTGACACCACTGGCGTGCCGATGGCCGACAGCGTCGAAATCCGCATCGACAATGCCGACGTCCACGGCGTCGGTGAGATCGTGGTGCGCCATCCCAACATGTTCCTCGGCTATTACAAGAATCCCGAGGCCAGCGTCGCCGACATCAAGGACGGCTGGATGTGCTCGGGCGATGCCGGCTATTTCAACGGCGACGGGCAGCTCGTTGTGATCGACCGCATCAAGGACCTCGCCGAGACCTCGCGCGGCGAGCGCTTCTCCCCGCAGTTCATCGAGAACAAGCTGAAGTTCTCGCCGTATATCGCGGAAGCCGTGGTGCTGGGCGCCGGCCGCGACGCGCTCGCGGCGATGATCTGCATCCGCTATTCCATCATCTCGAAATGGGCGGAGAAGAACCGCCTCTCCTTCACCACCTACAGCGACCTCGCCTCGCGGCCCGAAGTCTATGCGCTGCTGCAGAAGGAGGTCGAGACCGTCAACGCCACGCTGCCGCCGGCCCAGCGCATCTCGCGCTTCCTTCTGCTCTACAAGGAGCTCGATGCCGACGATGGCGAGCTTACCCGCACGAGAAAGGTCCGCCGCGGCGTCATCAACGAGAAGTACGAAGGCATCATCGACGCGATCTACCGCGGCGTTTCCGACATCCCCGTCGATACCGTGATCCGCTTCCAGGACGGCACCACGCAGCGCGTGCGAACGACGCTGCGCGTCGTGGATCTGGGCGGACAGAGGCACATGGCGGAGGCTGCGGAGTGAACTTCGTTTCAATCACGAGCGTGATTCGGATTGCTGTGCCCTCTCCCCTTGTGGGAGAGGGCGTCTCCGCCGGGAGCCGCGGCCTCACTCGGGTGAGGGGTGCTCTCTCCACGCCTCCCCGGCCGAGACACCCCCTCACCCGTCTTCGCTTCGCGAAGCCACCCTCTCCCGCGAGGGGAGAGGGTACACCGTCATCGCTTTTGCATTTTGCGCGGGCCGCGACATGAACACCGCCTTTCTCATCCAGCTTCTGGTCAACGGCCTCGTGGTCGGTACGCTCTATGGCGTGGTCGCGATGTCGTTCGTGCTGATCTACAAAGCGACTCAGGTCGTCAATTTCGCGCAAGGCGAGCTGCTACTGGTCGGCGCCTGGGTGTGCTGGGCATTGCTCGCCAAATACCAGGTGCCATTCTGGATCGGCATGCCGATCACGCTGGTGTTCATGTTCGTGTTCGGCATCGCGATCCAGGTCCTGATTCTGCGGCCGATGATCGGCGAGCCCATCATCTCCGTGATCATGGTGACGATCGGCCTGTCCACCGTGCTCCAGGCGACGCTGAAGTGGATGTTCGGAGTTAACCCGCAACCGTTCCCGCGCGTATTCGAGAGCCAGTCGGTCAGCCTGTTCGGTCTCCAGATCCAGACCGTCTATGTCATGAGTCTTGTGGTGTCCGTCGCCATGATGATCGGCATGGCCTGGTTCTTCCGCGCCTCGAAATACGGCCTCGCCATGCGCGCCACCGCGTTCAACCAACAGGTCGCGCAGTCGCTCGGCATCTCCGTGAAGAGCGTGTTCGCGATGGCTTGGGCGATCTCGGCGACGGTGTCGGCCGTCGCCGGAGTCGTCGTTGCGGTCGTGAACGGCGTGTCCTCGGGCCTTGCCGCGTACGGCATCAAGGTATTTCCGGCGGCGATCCTCGGCGGGCTCGATTCCGTCGGCGGCGCCGTACTCGGCGGCATCATCATCGGACTGCTCGAGAATGTCGCCCAATATATCGACAGCCAGTACCTGCACTGGGGCAATCTCTACGAGATCGCGCCGTTTTACGTCCTTATCATAGTGCTGATGATCAAGCCTTACGGCCTGTTCGGCACCCACGACATCGAGCGGATCTGACCCATGGCCGGCCCTGCCCTCATCCCTGCTGGTGATTTCCGCACCTCCTATGCGGCGGACACCACGATCTTCCCGACCACGACCAGCCGCAACTTCGCCATCGCCGGCGTTCTGCTGCTCTGCCTCGCGCCGCAATTCTTCAGCGGCTACTGGCTGAGCATTTTGATCCAGATCGGCATCTTCTCGATCGCGGCGCTCGGTCTCAACATCCTGGTCGGCTTCACCGGCCAGATTTCGATCGGGCACGCCGCTTTCTTTCTGCTCGGCGCCTTCACCTCGGCCTACATCTCCAACAACGCCCCGATCCCGGTATTCTTCGCGATCCCCCTTGCCGGCGTCATCACCGCGCTGGTCGGGCTGATCTTCGGTATCCCCGCGGCGCGGCTGAAAGGTCTTTACCTGGTCATCGCGACCCTTGCCGCACAATACATCCTCCTCGACTTCTTCTCCCGCGCCGAATGGTTTTCCGGCGGATCGGTGCCGGCGAGCGCCGAACCGTTTTCGATCTTCGGCTACACGCTGCGGGGTGACAGACAGTATTTCTACGTCGTGCTGGCCTATGTGCTCGCGAGCTACATCCTCGTCACCAACCTGATGCGCACGCGCGACGGCCGCGCGCTGGTGGCCATACGCGACCATTATCTCTCAGCCGAGATCATGGGCATCAATCTCACCAAGTACCGCACGCTGTCGTTTGGCCTCGCCGCCTTCTTCGCCGGCATCGCCGGCGCGCTCTACGCGCACTATCAGCTCGTGGTCTCCCAGGAGGGTTTCGGCATCGAGCGCTCGATCCTGTTCCTGGCCATGATCATCATCGGCGGCACCGGTTCGATCATGGGCACGCTGATGGGCACCGCCTTCGTGGTGCTGCTGCCGGAGTCGATGGAATTCCTCAGCCTGTATTTGAAGGGTGGCGCGATCGACAAAGCGCTGTCGCTGAACAACAACATCACATTCCTGCGCGAGATCGCGATCGGGGTGATCATCATCGCGTTCCTGATGTTCGAGCCCGACGGCCTCGCGCATCGCTGGCGGCAGATCAAGGCGTACTGGAAACTCTACCCGTTCTCGCATTGAGCGCGGGCAACGCAGTTAAACAATAAACAGGAGGAACCGACCCATGACGATGAAGACCTTTTTGAGCACCGCATCGCTCGCGCTGGCGATCGCCGCATTCTCGGCAAGCGCACAGGCGCAGATCGCGATCGGGCATCTCGCCGATTATTCCGGCGGCACCTCTGACGTCGGCACGCCGTATGGACAGGCCGTCGCCGACACCTTCGCCTGGGTCAACAAGAACGGCGGCATCGGCGGCAAGCAGGTCAGCCTCGACACCAACGATTACGGCTACCAGGTGCCCCGCGCGATCGCGCTCTACAAGAAGTGGTCGGCACCGGACAGCAAGGTTGCGGCGATCATGGGCTGGGGGACCGCCGACACCGAGGCGCTGACCGGCTTCCTCGCCCAGGACAAGATCCCCGACATGTCCGGCTCCTATGCCGCCGCCCTCACCGATCCCGAAGGTGTCAGCGGCAAGGCCAAGCCTGCTCCCTACAATTTTTTCTACGGCCCCAGCTATTCGGACGCGCTGCGCGCGATGTTGATGTGGGCAGCCGAGGACTGGAAGGCCAAAGGCAAGCCCGGCAAGCCCAAATTCGTGCACATGGGAGCCAACCATCCCTATCCGAACGCACCGAAGGCCGCCGGTGAAGCCATGGCGCAGGAGCTCGGGTTCGAGGTGCTGCCGCCGCTGGTGTTTGCGCTCGCGCCCGGTGACTACAGTGCGCAGTGCCTGAGCCTGAAGTCCTCGGGCGCCAACTACGCCTATCTCGGCAACACCGCCGCCTCCAACATCTCGGTGATGAAGGCCTGCAAGACCGCCGGCGTCGATATCCAATTCCTCGGCAATGTCTGGGGTATGGACGAGAACGCCGCCAAGACCGCCGGCGATGCCGCCAATGGTGTGATCTTCCCGCTGCGCACCGCGGTGAGCTGGGGCGGCGATGCGGCCGGCATGAAGACGGTGATGGAGATCTCGAAGATGTCCGACCCCACCGGCAAAGTCTATCGTCCCGTGCACTACGTCGCGGCCGTCTGCTCGGCGCTGTACATGAAGGAGGCGATCGACTGGGCCGCCAAGAATGGTGGCGCCAACGGCGAGAACGTCGCCAAAGGCTTCTACCAGAAGAAGGATTGGGTGCCGGCCGGAATGGAAGGCGTCTGCAATCCCTCGACCTGGACCGACAAGGACCACCGCGGCACGCTGAAGGTCGATCTCTATCGCACCAAGGTCTCCGGCGCGACCGACGGCGACCTCAACGACCTCATGGCCAAGGGGACGATCAAGCTCGAGAAGGTCAAGACCGTCGAGCTGCCGCGCAAGCCGGAATTGCTGGGGTGGTGAGGCCCTAGTGCGTCCGTCGTTCCGAGACGATGCGAAGCATCGGACCCGGAACCTCGAGATTCCGGGTTCGGTCCTGCGGACCGCCCCGGAATGACGGGCTAGAGCCGTGACGACACCGAGAGAGTATTCAAGCATGACTGAAACGGCTCCCATCGAGCGTCCCTCCCCCAGCATCGTGCCCGCACCGCCCCTCCTCGCCGTGCGCAACATCGAGGTCGTCTATGACGACGTCATCCTGGTGCTGCGCGGCCTCAGCCTCGACGTGCCCAAGGGCGCGATCGTGGCGCTGCTGGGGGCCAACGGCGCCGGCAAGTCGACGACGCTGAAGGCAATCTCGGGGCTGCTCAAGACCGAAGACGGCGAGGTGACGCGCGGCGAGATCCTGTTCGAAGGCGAGCGGATCAACGGCATCGACCCCGACAAGATCGTCCGCCGCGGCATCTTCCAGGTGATGGAGGGCCGGCGCATCGTCGCCGACATGACGTCGCTGGAGAACCTCAAGCTCGGCGCCTTCACCCGCAGGGACCGCGAGATCGATGCCGATCTCGAGATGGTCTTCAATTACTTCCCGCGCCTGAAGGAGCGCACTGGCCTTGCCGGCTATCTCTCCGGCGGTGAGCAGCAGATGCTCGCGATCGGCCGCGCCCTGATGGCGCGCCCGAAGATGATTTTGATGGACGAGCCTTCGATGGGCCTGTCGCCGCTGCTGGTCAAGGAAGTGTTCTCGATCATCCAGAAGATCAACCGCGATCTCGGCGTCACCATCCTCTTGGTCGAGCAGAACGCACGCGCTGCGCTCTCGGTGGCAAGCCACGGCTACATCATGGAACAGGGCAAGGTCGTGCTCGATGGCAGCGCCGACGAATTGCGCGACAACGAGGATGTCAAGGAATTCTACCTCGGCGGCGCCGGCGACCAGCGAAAGAGCTTCAAGAATCTCAAGAGCTTCAAGCGGCGCAAGCGGTGGCTGTGATCCGCAAGAGCCTAGCCCAGCACCTGCTCCGCTTCCGTGACTGCGCAGAGAACATGATAGAACGAAGAGGCAGGAATGGTGTCGATCAGCGATTTGCCGTCGCGATCGAACTGGTCGTACCAGCCGCCCTTCACGGGATGGCTGAGATAATGCCGTTCGAGCCGCACCAGCGCCGCGCGCGCCTCATCCGCCGCCCCCGCCTCGCCGGACTCGGCTTGCGCGATCCACGCCTTCGCGATCTCGGTCTGCGGCCACAGCCGGCGCGTGCTGCGGCGGATGTTGCCGCTCGCATCGCCCTCGTCGATCAGGCAGCCCGTCGCCCCGTCGCAATAGCGCAGCGCGGTCGCCAGCAGCTCCGCACGCCGCTGCCCGGTCGGACAACCCGTCATGCGCTCAAATCCCTTCAGCAGCCAGACCCATTCCGCCTGGTGGCCCGGCTCGACGCTGACCGGCTCGATCTTCGACCAGTCCTCCTCGAAATACTCCGACAACACGTGCTTCTGCTTGTCGTAGAGATTGGCCAGGAACAGTGCGAAGAATTCTCCGGCACGGTTCTGGAACGACAGATCGTGGGTCGCCTCGAAGCACGCGATCATCGCCTCGAACAGATGCATGTGCGGGTTCTGCCGGCGCGGCAGCGAGACCGGAAGGCCTTCGTGAACGCCACCATGCGGCGAGCGCAGATGGCCGTCGAGGAAGGCGAGCAGCGCATCGATCTCGGCGCGGACCTGTGCATCCTGGTCGAGCGCATAGACGCTGGCGAGCGCAAACAGGATGAATGCGTGGTCATAGGCATCGCGCCGGGCATCCAGCACCGATCCTTCCGGCGTCAGCCGGTGCACATAGCCGGGCCGGCCATCGGGCGATTTCGCTCTGCCCAGCAGATGCTCCAGCCCTTTCAGCGCGATGGTGCGCCCGTCAGGATACCAGCCCATCTGTGCCGCCTTGGCGTAGCACCAGATCTGGCGGGCCTGCACAAACACGCGCCGGGGCGCGGCCGCATCCGCTGCGCCATCGCGGTGCAGCCGGTCGATGAAGCCGCCCGCGGCGTGATCCCAGCCGATCGTCGACCACAGCGGCAGCGCCTCGTCGATCATGCGGCGCTTCAGGCGCGCGACGACGTTCGACGCCTCGTCCGCCGCAATGATTCCTTCGTCCGCCATCGGGTCCCCTTCAAGCCTCGCCAATGGCGGTCTGATAGCCATGCCGGTGGCGGCGCGCAACGGATGCCAACACGGAAAAAATAGCCATGACCGCCCATTACGACGCGCGCGAGACGCGTGAGCAAGCCGCGCGCGAGGCCGACCTGTTCGCCCGCCTCCCGGAAGTGCTGCGAGCCGCCATGGCCGCCCCGGCCTATGCCGAGCGGCTCAAAGGGTTCGATCCCGCCGCCGTGACCTCCAGGGCGGCTCTGGCAGGCCTGCCGCTGTTGCGCAAGTCGGAACTGCCCGCCATGCACAAGGCGTCTGCGCCCTTCGGAGGCTTCGTCGCGGGAGCTCCCGGCTCGTTCGCGCGCCTCTTCACCTCCCCCGGCCCGATCTTCGAGCCGGAAGGGCGGCAGGCCGATCCCTGGCGCGGCGCGAGGGCGCTGTTCGCGGCCGGGTTCCGTCCCGATGACATCGTCCTCAATACCTTCAGCTACCATCTCACCCCCGGGGGGTTCATCTTCGATGCGTCGGCGCGCGCGCTCGGCTGCGCGGTGATCCCGGCTGGCCCGGGCAATACGGAACAACAATTCGAGCTGATCGAGGCCTACCGGCCGGTCGGCTATAGCGGCACGCCGGACTTCCTGAAGATCCTGCTCGACGCCGCAGCCGCGGCCAACCGCGATGTCTCCTCAATCAAGCGCGCGCTGGTGTCGGGCGCGGCGTTTCCGCCCTCGCTGCAGGCCGAGATCAAGGCGCGCGGCGTGGACGCCTACCAGGCCTTCGGCACCGCCGATCTCGGCCTCATCGCGTTCGAGACCGAGGCGCGCCAAGGCATGGTCGTCAACGAGGACCTGATCCTGGAGATCGTCAAGCCCGGCACCGGCGATCCCGTCGCCGACAGCGACGTCGGCGAGATCGTGGTGACCTCGCTCGATCCGCATCACCCCTGGATCCGCCTCGCGCTCGGCGACCTCACAGCGGCGCTGCCGGGCCGGAGCCCGTGCGGCCGCACCAATCTGCGCATCAAGGGCTGGATGGGCCGCGCCGATCAGACCACCAAGGTCAAGGGCATGTTCGTCCGCCCCGAGCAGATCGCCGACATCGGCAGGCGCCATCCCGCCCTTGGCCGCCTGCGCCTCGTTGTCACGCGGGAGCGCGAGACCGATGCGATGACGCTGAGGGTGGAAACGGCGGCGGCGAGCGACGCACTGCGCGACGAGATCGCGGCCACCTTGCGCGCGGTCACGAAGCTCGGCGGCACCGTCGAGCTTGTGGGGCCCGGCTCGCTGCCGAACGACGGCAAGGTGATCGCGGACGAGCGTTAAGACAGCATTAGGGTCCGGACTCAATTGATCCACCAAGTAACGGCGGCGACCAAGAGGATGGCCGAGAGGAAGTTGTCGGCTCGCTTGTCGTAGCGGGTCGCAATCCGCCTGAAGTCCTTGAGGCGGCAAAACATGCGTTCGATGAGATTGCGTCCTTTGTAGGCCTTCACGTCGTACCGGTGCGGATGCTTGCGAGTTGGGTTGGGCGGAATTACTGCCTTTGTTCCGCGCTCGGCCAACCACTCACGCAGGCTATTGGCGTCATAGGCCCTGTCAGCAAGCAATCGTCGAGCAGGTGAGACGGCAGGCAGCAGATCGCGCGCCGCCGTGAGGTCATGGCAGTTGCCAGGCGTGATCACGAAGGCGATCGGACGTCCATAATCCTCGGTCAGCGCGTGGATTTTGGTGGTGCGTCCGCCTCGCGAGCGGCCGACCGCCTGCTGGAAGTCCCCCCTTTTGCGCCCGCCGCCGAGCGGTGGGCTTTGATGTGGGTCGCGTCGATGGACATTGTCCCGACCCGGCCGGTTGAGCCAGTCAAGGCGTAGAAAATATTGCCCCACACGCCTTGGCGGCTCCAGCGATTGAAGCGGTTATAGATGGTCGTGTAGGGGCCGTAATCTGCCGGGCAGTCTCGCCAGCGTGCGCCCGATCGCAGCATGTGGAGGATCCCGCTGATCACGCGTCGGTCATCCACGCGATGGGCGCCGCGCCGCCCACGTGGCAACAGCGGTTCAATCCGCTTCCACTCCGCCTCACTCAGCCAATATAGCTTTTGCCCCATCAAGCCCCCCTTCGACTCGGAGGTCTTGAATCACAACTCCGCCTCAGCGGGAATCCCTATTGAGTACAGACCCTAGCACTACTTTGGCAGATTGTGTTTTCGCCGCTGTTTTTCACGGATTTGCCTTCGGCAATATGGGCAATGCTGAGACGGCGGCCGAAGGATGAGATCGACGATGGCGTGACGTACGGCTGGCATGGTTGGCTGAGGCGGAGGCCCGTAGATTCTTTTTTTTCCGCCCCGCGTGTGCGAGGCGACGATGTTGCAGGAAGGCGTAGGCAATCATTGTCATCAGGGCGTGGCGATGAAGACCTTGCCATGATCGCCCTTCGAAGTGATCAAGTCCAAGTTCCTCCTTCAACTGCTGATGCGCCTGCTCACAAATCCACCGTGCCTTGATGGTGGCGGCCAGCGTGCGCAGATCCGTCGCCGCCGGAAGATTGGCCAGATAGTATTTCTTCTCCCCGGACGCACGTTGCTCGCCAATGAGCCAGGCTTCGTCGCCCGGGAGATGCTGCTGACCTTTATCCCATATCCGCTGCGGAGGGCCGTCGGCGGTCCGGACACGGACCGCAGCAAATTGGGCTTTAAGCCGACCTTTCGTCCCGCTACGCCAACTCACGGTTTTCCATTTGGCGCCGGCCAGCATTTGCTCGGCCGCAATTGATAAGATATCGGGCACGTGGTGCTTTCGTGGTTTGCCGCGGGCTTTGGTAATCGGCCAAATGAGCTTCACATCGACCGGATACACTTTCAGGTGCCGCGGGATTCCGACAGCCCAGACCAGCCCGCGCTCTGTTAGCCCTTGTCGAAACGGTGCGCTGAGGCCGTATCCTGCATCCGCCAGCACATATCCAAAGCGCACGTTGGCTGCTATCGCGCGGTCAATCTCGGCCAAAGCAATCTCCGGCTTGGACCGTGGCGTTCGATGTTCGACTGGCACGCGAGCGCGCTTCAAACGAGATTCGTCGCTTGTCCAACTGTCAGGCAGAAAGAGACGTAACGCGACCATCACGGGTACTTCGCCGCGCGCAAGCGTCAAAGACACCAGTGTTTGGCAATTTGCCGTTTTACCGAGAGCCGAGGCGTATTGAGCCGCAACACCGACCGAGCGCTCACCCTTCTTGGGAAGTGAGGTGTCATCAATAACCAGCACCGCATCCCTGCCGCCGACAAGTCGGTCCGCCTGGTTGAGCAACTCTGTCTCCAGCGGCGTCGCGTCCCAGACACCGTCCGCAATGAAATGGTGCAACTGGTCGTAGGTGCTGGTGGCAAGGCGTTCCGCCATCGGCTGAACGCTCTTACGATCGCCGGGACCGATCAATCCCGCAACATACAGAGGACACATCCGCTGCCGGGTCTTATGACCCAGTCGGTCCAAGAACGGCATCAGCCAGCGTTCGAGTTCGTCTTCCCATCCCGGCATGGTCAGCCCTCCAAGAGCCGACCACCCATGAATCATTGAAAAATTGATTCGGGAATCCTATAAAACGCGCCAAAATCAACAATCTGCCAAAGTAGTGCTAGTTCGCCTGTCGTCATGCCAAGTTCTCACCCACCCCACTGTTTCGGACTACGTGAGCATCCTCACAGGCATCCTGATCCTCATCAAATTGGGTTCGTTCTGGCAGATCCTCCTCTAGACGAGCTCTAGTACCCCGTCCTGACCTGCCCCTGCGTATTTCCTCCAGATGGAGTTAGAGTCCGGCCCGAAGAAGGACGGACAGATGAAGCGAGCACGGTTCACGGAAGAGCAGATTATCGCAGTGTTGAAGGAGCATGAGGCTGGGGCAAAGACGGCCGACCTGGCTCGCAAGCACGGGGTCTCGGAAGCAACGATCTACAATTGGAAGGCCAAATTCGGCGGCATGGACGTTTCAGAGGCGAAGCGGCTGAGGGCGCTGGAGGACGAGAACGCGAAGCTGAAGAAGCTTCTAGCCGAGCAGATGCTCGACGCCGCCGCCCTTCGCGAGCTTCTTTCAAAAAAATGGTAGGGCCCGCCGCCAAGCGCGCTGCGGTCGCGCATCTGCAGGCCGTCATGAGCCTGTCGGAGCGGCGGGCCTGTTCGATTGTCGGAGCGGATCGGAAGATGATCCGCTATCGCTCCAGCCGTCCTCCGGACGCGACTCTCCGTGGCCGGCTGCGTGACCTTGCCAACGAGCGGCGGCGTTTCGGCTACCGCCGGCTGTTCGTGCTGCTGCGGCGGGAGGGTGAGCCATCGGGGATCAACCGGATCTACCGGCTTTATCGGGAAGAAGGGCTCACCGTCCGCAAGCGGCGGGCTCGCCGCAAGGCCGTGGGGACCCGTGCCCCGATCCTAGTCGAGGCGATGCCCAACGCGCGCTGGTCGCTGGATTTCGTCCACGACCAATTCGCCAACGGTCGGCGCTTCCGCATCCTCAACATCGTCGACGACGTCACCAAGGAATGTCTGGGCGCCATGCCGGATACGTCGATCTCAGGACGACGCGTCGCTCGCGAACTGACGGCCGTCGTCCAACGACGCGGCAAGCCAGGAATGATCGTGTCCGACCACGGCACCGAGTTCACCTGCAATGCCATGCTCGCCTGGTGCAGGGACGCAGCTATCGACTGGCACTTCATTGCACCGGGAAAGCCGATGCAGAACGGCTTGGTCGAGAGTTTCAACGGCCGGATGCGTGACGAGCTGCTCAACGAGACTCTCTTCTTCGATCTCGACCATGCCCGCGCCAAGACCGCCAATTGGGTTGCCGACTACAATCTTCAGCGGCCTCACTCGTCGCTGAAATACATGACCCCCGCGGCTTATGCCGCCCACCTCACCGCAACGGACGATCGGCTACGCAACCCCGACCAGCTCCGCCGATCGTCCGTTGCTCCAACCGCGCCACTTGGCGTACAAAGCTCCGAGACTCTAACCGCTGCCGGATGAAAATTCAGTGGCAGGTCAACCCTATAGTAGATCGCCGCTCATTCGTTTGGGGATCAGACGCTCGGGTCATCATGGGAGATGATGAGGAGAAGCTGATCCAACTCTGGCGGGAGAAGCGGGGGCGAGGCTGAGCCAAAGGATCTGAGCCAAGACCTTATCGTCCAGCTCGGCAGCATCACCGAGGACCTCAACCGAACCTGGTACGAGCGCAACAGCGGTTACACGGTCGAAGAAGTTCAGCGAAGGGTCCGACATCCGATCCACAAATGGATGGGGGCAACACTCGATGGCCGAGTTCAACGGACTGGGGCGGTGTTCGAAGCCAAGTTCATGTTACCTTGGAATTTTTCCGATGAAGCCGCCGCCGACAAGCAGATGGCACAGCTGCAGCACAACATGTGGGTTGTCGCTGCGCGCTCGGCCGTGCTGTCGATCATTACCGGGGGCGGAAAATGGGTTGAGATCAAGGTTCACGCCGACCCACTTTATCAACACCTGCTCCTGACGGCCGAAAAAAAATTCTGGCGCTGCGTGCAAACGGGTGCGGATTCCGATCGATGTCGCCCAGGATTGAACGAACCCGCTACGCGGGAGTGGGGGCAAGCCTGCTGAACTGAGGTGTCCTGTCTGAGAGGATGTTGGTCTTCGCACCACCCCTCTCAAGACAGGAGACCCAGATGGCTACGATGAGCCCTCTTCGGCAGCGCATGATCGAGGACATGACGGTCCGCAATCTGTCGCCGTCGACTCAACAATCCTATATCTATGCGATCGCAAAGTTTAGCCGCCATTTTGGCTACGCCCCGGACCGGTTGAGTTTCGAGCAGGTCCGCGCCTACCAACTGCATCTCATCGGTCAAAAGCGTTCGTGGTCCCACATCAATCAGGTGGCCTGCGCGCTGCGGTTCTTCTACGGCGTCACACTCGGGCAGACGGAG
Organism: Bradyrhizobium vignae; assembly: GCF_900324035.1. Taxonomy (NCBI): domain Bacteria; kingdom Pseudomonadati; phylum Pseudomonadota; class Alphaproteobacteria; order Hyphomicrobiales; family Nitrobacteraceae; genus Bradyrhizobium; species Bradyrhizobium vignae. The sequence goes on along the minus strand of NZ_LS398110.1, from coordinate 2,913,175 downwards.
GCATTCGAGCGGATCATCGGTGGCCAGAAGCCCGACAAGCTCCCGCTCGTGCTTAGTGCCGAAGAGATCGAGCGCTTCCTGGACGCGGTTACAGGGGTGCGCAATCGCGTCGTGCTGGCGACGGCTTATGCGGCTGGCTTACGGGTTAGTGAAGTCGTCCGCCTGAAGGTGAGCTCGATCGACAGCAAGCGAATGTTGATCCACATCGAGAACGGCAAGGGCGGCAGGGATCGTTACGCGATGCTTTCTCCGCGACTGCTGGAGATTCTACGTACGTACTGGATGCGAGCCCGGCCGGGACTGTGGCTATTTCCAGGCCAAGACCCAAGTGAACATGTCAGCGTCCGCTGCGTCCAGGCGGCCTGCCGCGCCGCCCGCCGCCGCGCTCGGCTTGCCAAGCCGATTACTGTCCATACGCTCCGGCACTCGTTTGCGACCCATCTCCTGGAAAGCGGGATCGACATTCGCATCATTCAAGTTCTGCTCGGACATGCCGACCTGGGATCGACCGCGCGCTACGCTCAGGTTGCGACCAATCTGCTCGCCCGCACGACCAGCCCATTCGATGGACTCTCCGTTAGGGTGATCCCACCCAACTGAGCTGCGCATATGCGCCCCGTGCTCGAGGTGGCGGACATCCTCCGCCGCCACGGCGGCGCGTTCCGTGCCGCGCAGGGGCCTCGGCTGTCCTCCGATCAGCGCCGTGTGATGGCGGCCATCGAGGCGTGTCGCACAGCGACGCTCGGCGGCCACGTCGAGCGGTGCGACGACTGCGGCCTGGTCCGCGTCGCCTATAACAGCTGTCGCGATCGGCACTGTCCAAAGTGCCAAGCGCTCGCGCGCGCCCAATGGCTCGCCGAGCGCCAGGCCGACCTGCTGCCGGTCCCCTATTTCCATGTCGTCTTCACCGTGCCGGCGCCGGTGGCCGCCATCGCGCTGCAGAACAAGACGGTGGTCTACGACATCCTGCTCAAGGCAGCAGCCGAGACGATCCGTCTCATCAGCGCCGACCCGAAGCATCTCGGTGCCGAGACCGGGATGATCGCCATTCTCCATACCTGGGGCCAGACCCTAACGCATCATCCGCATGCCCATTGCCTCGTGCCAGGCGGCGGGATCGCCCCTGATGGAAGCTGGGTTCATTGTCGCCCCGGCTTCTTCCTTCCCGTTCGCGTCCTGTCACGATTGTATCGTCGGCTGTTCCTGGAGCGCCTGCAGGCGGCGTTCAATGGCACCAAGCTCCAGTTCTTCGGCCATCTCGCGCACCTCGTCGAGCCAGCGGCATTCGCCCGCCATCTAAACGCCCTCCGCAAAGTCGAGTGGGTCGTCTACGCCAAGCGTCCCTTCGGCGGACCAGAACAGGTTCTGGCCTATCTCGGGCGCTACACCCATCGCGTTGCGATCGCCAACGGCCGGCTCCTTACCTTTGACGAGGGCCACGTCCGCTTCCGGTGGAAGGATTATCGCGCTGGCAACAAATCCAAAGTGATGACGCTCGACACTGAGGAGTTCCTTCGTCGCTTTCTGCTCCACATATTGCCGAAGGGGTTTCGCCGCATCCGTCATTTTGGTTTCCTGGCGAACGCCTGCCGCGCCGCCAAACTCGCGCGCATCCGAGCGGCGCTTGAGGCGCCGCAGCCACCTCCGCCTGCCGAAGCTGTCAACTATCGTGAGCGCTGCGCCATCCTCCTTGGTCACCGCCTCGACTTATGCCCCATCTGCGGAGGCCGCATGGTCGAGATTGGGCCTGTGCCGCGTGCGCCAGCGCAGCGACGCGCAGCACCTCGCTGCGACACATCATGACCGACGACCTCGATTTGTTCGCTCCCACTGCACATGCTGCCCTGCCGACGTTCTCCGTCGGAACGATCAAGCACGCTCACAACGCCCGGCGAACGGGCGATAGTCAGCCGCCTGGGCTTGACGCGCCGTTCGACGCTATCGACGGCGGCATCCTTTGCTGCCAACATCAGCGACAATCTGCGGCCACAATCGCTCGCGGGCCCGACATCGGGTCAATCGCGCCTACCGGCGCCTAGATCGAGCCCCCATAGGTCCGCGCTCACAAGACGCGGCTTCGTTCAATCCAGCTTCAAATAGGTCCCGCGCTGGACTTGCGGCGAGATCTGCGACGCGGGACCTATTTGAACCCTCCAGTAATCCGAGATGATCTCGCCCACCATTCCGATTTGAAGTCGCCCACCCGTTCCGAGATGATGTCGCCCACCATTCCGGGATGATGTCGCCCGGGTATCGCAAGAGCGAACCCGGGGTGACGAGACCTCTTCTGGCTCCCATAGGGTCAACCTTTCGGCTTTGCGAAGGGGGACCCTGGATGCCGACGGAGAGGCTTGCGATGCGCCGTGTGCGCGATGTGATCAGGATGAAGGCGGCTGGGCTGCCGAGCCGCGAGATTGCTCGGCGGTTGGGCGCGGCGCCCTCGACGGTGCGACTGACCATCCGGCGGTTCGAGGCCGCAGGCCTGAGCTGGCCGTTGCCCGACGAACTCACGGACGCGGCCCTGGAGGCCCGCCTGTTCGCCAAGACCGGCAACGGTAACCGGCAGGGTCATCGCCGCATCGCCGAGCCCGACTGGGCGGCGGTGCACCGCGAGCTCAAGCGCAAGCACGTGACGCTGTCGATCCTGTGGGAGGAGTACATCGGCGCCGAGCCCGGCGGATACCGGTACTCGCGCTTCTGCGAGCTTTACCGCGCCTGGGAGGGGCGCCTGTCGGTGACGATGCGCCAGGCGCACGCGGCCGGCGACAAGCTGTTCGTCGACTACGCGGGCGACGGCGTGCCGGTGGTGGTCGACCGCCTCACCGGCGAGCGGAGGACGGCGCAGATCTTCGTCGCCGTGCTCGGCGCCTCGAGCTTCACCTACGCGCAGGCGACGTGGACGCAGGGGCTTGCCGACTGGATCAGCGCCCATGTTGGCGCCTTCGCGGCGATCAGCGGCGTCCCGGCGCTCTTGGTGCCTGACAACACCAAAGTCGCAGTCATCAAGGCGAGCCTCTACGACCCGCAGATCAATCGCACCTATGCGGAGATGGCCTCGCATTACGGCACGGCCGTCTTGCCGGCGCGACCTCGCAAGCCGCGCGACAAGGCCAAGGTCGAGCAGGCCGTCCTCATCATCGAGCGCTGGCTGCTCGGCCGCCTGCGCCACCGCGTCTTCTACAGCCTCGCCGAGGTCAACGCAGCGATCGGCGAGTTGCTCACCAGGCTCAACGAGGAGCGGCCGATCCGGCGGCTCGGCGTGACGCGCCGCCGGCTGCTCGAGGAGATCGACCGGCCGGCGCTCAAGCCGTTGCCGGCGAGCCCCTACGTGCTCGCCGAGTGGCGGATCCGCCGCGTCAGCCTCGACTACCACGTCGAGGTGGAGAAGCATTATTACAGCGTTCCGCATCGCTTCGCGCGTGCCGAGGTCGAGGTGCGGTTCACCGCCCGCACCGTCGAGATCTTCCACAAGGGCGAGCGGATTGCCGCGCATCAGCGCATGAGTGGCAATCACAAGCACACCACCGTGCCGGAGCACATGGCCTCCAGCCATCGGCGCTACGCCGGCTGGACTATCGGGCGTATCCGTCAGGACGCCGCCGCGATCGGGCCGGCAACCAGCGCATTGTGCGACCTCATTCTCGACGAGCGCTCGCACCCCGAACAAGGCTTCCGCGCCTGCCTCGGCATCCTCAGGCTCGCCGCCTCCTATGGGCGCGAACGGCTGGACGCGGCGGCTGCGCGGGCGATCGACATCGGCGCGCGCACCTATGGCTCGGTCAAGTCGATCCTCGCCAACAATCTCGATCGGCGTCCCGCTCACCAGCGCTCCGCGGACGATGCGCCGATCCTGCATGCCAACATCCGCGGACCGCGCTACTACAATTAGGAGACCGTCCCTTGCTCACCCATCCGACCCTCGACCGCCTCAACGCCCTCGGCCTCCACGGCATGGCTAAGGCCTTCGCCGACATCGAAGCCGCCGGTGAGGCTGGCAGCCTCGGTCACGCCGAATGGCTTGCTCTGCTGCTCGAACGTGAAGCCTCGCTGCGGCACGACAAACGGCTCGCCACTCGCCTGCGCTACGCCAAGCTGCGCCAGCAGGCATGCGTCGAGGACATCGACTACCGCACCCCGCGCGGTCTCGACCGCCCGCTGTTCGCCAAGCTTGTGGAGGGCCGTTGGATCGACGACCACGTCAATCTCCTGATCTGCGGCCCGGCAGGCGTCGGCAAGAGTTGGCTCGCCTCGGCGCTCGGCCACAAAGCCTGTCGCGACAATCGCTCCGTGCTCTATCAGCGCGTCCCGCGCCTGTTCGACGATCTGGCGCTCGCCCGCGGCGACGGTCGTCACCCACGCCTGTTGCGCGGCCTTGGCCGTGTCGATCTGCTGATCCTCGATGATTGGGGCCTCGAGCCGCTCGATGCCGGCGCCCGTCACGACCTCCTGGAAATCCTCGAAGATCGCTACGGTCATCGCTCCACCATCGTCACCAGCCAGCTCCCCGTGGACCAGTGGCATCTGCTCATTGGAGATCCCACCTATGCCGACGCCGTGCTCGATCGTCTCGTCCACAATGCCCATCGGCTCGACCTCACCGGTGAGAGCCTGCGCCGAACCCGGCAATCCGCCCGAAAGACCTGAGCGCTGTGGACATGCCGCTGCGCTTGGACAACGCAATCGCGTTGCCCACATGCCCACAGCAACCGCAGAAGAAGAAAAAAGGTTGAAGTCGCGATTCCAGATTGACCGCGCGGCTTGACCGATGCCAGAGAACCAGCCGGCCAGAACGCCTCGCCGCTGGGCGAGATCAAATCGGAAAGGTGGGCGACATCGTCTCGGAATCCACGGGCGACTTCATATCGGTACGCCTGGGCGACTTCGTCGGAATCCGCACAAACGGGCGAGCCGCCGGCTCTGTTCGGGATCGAGACGCCACGTCCGCGGCTCGAAACTATTAAGATCGTCGATATGGCGGCATCTAACTCCTGGGCTGGGCTGGCCGCGACCTACCTCCGCACCCGAGAAGCCCACGGAGACCACGAGCTCGCCAAAACCGAATTGAAGAAGCTCGTCCCCGAGGATGCAAAGGAAGCCGTTGGCCACGGCATCAAGGCCAAGCGCTCGAAATCAGGTGCGATCAGTTTCGAAGCTCTGCAGGTGGAGGTTGCTCATGCATCAGTCCAGTGAGCGCGTCGGCGCCATCGCTGCCGCCTTGGCTAAGGCCCAGGCTGCCCTGACCAACCCAGAGAAAACGCTCAGCGCCACGATCCGCTCGCCTTTTCCACGAGAGGAACACCGGACCTATCGCTATGCCTCCCTTGCCAGCGGTCTGGACATCGTCCGGAAAACGCTAAGTCAGCATGAGATCGCCATCATCCAGACCACCCGTATCGAGCAGATTACCGGGCAGATCCACCTGACCACCCTTCTCGCCCATGCCTCTGGGGAATGGATTTCCTCCGATTGGCCGGTCTGCGGAGCCAAGGATGTCGATGCCCCACACCGGATGGGAGCGGCGTTGACCTATGCCCGTCGCTACGCCCTGTTTGCCCTAGTCGGCATTGCCGGGGAGGACGATCTGGATGCCCCGGACGCCATCACGGGGTCTCCTGCGGCAGCGGAGCCACAAACGAGCCCCGGATCGAAAGGAAAGCCTTCCAAGAGCGTTTTGAACCGGCCGCCTGTCTTGTCGGCCCACCGATCCGCAGAGCTGTTGGAGCGGCTCCTTGGCCAGCTTGCCTCCCAAGGAGGCGGCGATGGCCTCCTGGCCTGGGCCAAGGCCACCCTACACCTCAAGAACACCCTCCAGGAGGCGGATGCCCGAAGGCTCGAGGTCGCCTACCAGAAGAGGTTCGAGAAAGCTAGCCTTCCCGGCACCGATCTAGCAGCGGAAGAGCTGGCGTCCCCTTTAGACCACCGATCAGACGATCAACATCGTGCAGCAAGAATCGGCGCGACCGGTGGGAGCGACGACCTGCCGGCCCAACAGCCACAGGTCAATCTGGCCTTCCCAAAGGAGCCGCCGCGGAAGCGAAGCAAAGCGCATCTCGCATTCGTCCGCGAACAGCCCTGTCTTGTCTGTAAGCAGACACCCTACGATGCCCATCACGTGAAATTCGCCCAACCGCGAGCGCTCGGTCGCAAGGTGAGCGACGAGTTCACCATTCCGTTGTGTCGCAAGCACCATCAAGAGCTGCATCAGCACGGCAGCGAAAAGGCTTGGTGGTCGGACATGAAAATCTCACCGCTGCCAATTGCGAGAGACCTGTGGTTGGCAAGTTCAGCTCACGGTACCATGTCTATCCCAGCCCAGGCCTCTCCTCTGAGCTTAGGCACAGAGGACGCCGCACCATGAGTGGTCCTTTTATACCGCTAACAACCTGCCGGCGATACCTATGCCAGACGAATGCGAGAGCCTGTCCCCCGCTGATTTTGCCAAGCGAAGCGCCCGAACGATACCGCGCTACGACATTCCCGGCCGCGCGGCGGTCCTGGTCAAGCTTTTCGGGCTCACCAACAGCGAAGGCTGCTACCGCGCCATTCCTCCAAGTTGAAAGAAAGTAGTCAAAAGGGCGAGAGCGAACCGGTTAGTCTTGCGGCATCTCTTGGCTCAATAAATATGCATCGTACGCGCGCCGAATTCCATCTCCGAGCGAGGTCTTCGCGTGCCAGCCGAGCTTTGCAAGACGGCTGACATCGAGCAATTTGCGCGGTGTGCCGTCGGGGCGTGACGTGTCGAAGGTGATCCCGCCGCGATAGCCGACCGTTTCGGCAACAACGCGAGCGAATTCGGCGATCGTGATGTCTTCGCCGGTGCCCATATTGACGAGCTCCGCACTCGAATAGGTCTTCATCAGGTGCACGCACGCGTCCGCCATGTCGTCGACATAGAGAAATTCGCGCCGCGGCGTGCCGGTGCCCCACACGACGACACTCTTTGCGCCCGAGACCTTCGCCTCGTGAAAGCGACGGATCAGGGCCGCGACAACGTGGCTGTACTCTGGGTGATAGTTGTCGCCCGGACCATAAAGATTGGTCGGCATCACGCTGATGAAGTCGCTTCCATACTGGCTGCGATAAGCCTCCGCCATCTTGATGCCGGCGATCTTGGCAATGGCATAGGGCTCGTTGGTCGGCTCGAGCGGACCCGTCAGCACCGAATCTTCGCGCAGCGGCTGTGGCGCAAGCTTCGGATAGATGCAGGAGGAGCCGAGAAACATCAGCTTCTCCGTACCATTGATGTGCGCGGCGTGGATGATGTTCGCGGCGATCGCTATATTATCGTAGATGAACTCGGCCCGCAGCGTGTCATTGGCGACGATGCCGCCGACCTTGGCGGCGGCGAGAAACACGACCTGCGGCCGCGCCTTGGCAAACCAATCAAACACCTGGGCCTGATTGCGCAGGTCGACCTCGTCCCGCCCGACCGTGACCAGCCGAACGCCCTCGCCCGCGAGCCTGCGCACCAGCGCGCTGCCGACCATGCCGCGATGGCCGGCGACATAGACGGTCTTGCCCCTCAGCTCAAACGGAGTGCTTGCCATTGGCAATCTCTCGCCTGGCCTCGTTGAGATCGCTGGACACCATCTCCTGCACGAGCTGCGCAAAGGTCCGCTTCGGTTTCCAGCCAAGCGCCTTTCGGGCCTTGTTGGAATCGCCGACCAGGAGATCGACCTCCGTCGGGCGGAAATAGGTCGGATCGATCCGGACCACGATCTTGCCGCTCTTCCTGTCGACGCCGGTCTCCTCGACGCCCTTGCCGCGCCATTCGATGCTGCGGCCGACTTCCGCAAAAGCAAGCTCGACCATCTCGCGGACCGAGCGGGTCTCGCCGGTTGCAAGCACGAAATCGCCGGGCTTGTCTGCCTGCAGAATCATGTGCATGCCCTCGACATAGTCCTTTGCATGACCCCAGTCGCGCTTGGCCTCGAGGTTGCCGAGATAGAGTGTGTCCTCGAGACCGACCTCGATACGGGCGACGGCGCGAGTGATCTTGCGGGTAACGAAGGTCTCGCCGCGGATCGGGCTCTCATGGTTGAACAGGATGCCGTTCGAGGCGAACATGCCGTAGGCCTCGCGGTAGTTCACCGTGATCCAGTAGCCGTAGAGCTTTGCGACGCCGTAGGGCGAGCGCGGGTAGAAGGGGGTGCTCTCCCTCTGCGGGACCTCCTGCACCAGACCGTAGAGCTCGGAGGTGGAGGCCTGATAGAACCGCGTCTCCTTCTCCATGCCGAGGATACGGATCGCCTCCAGAAGCCGCAGCACGCCGATGGCGTCGGCGTTGGCCGTATATTCCGGGCTCTCGAAACTGACGCCGACATGGCTTTGTGCGGCGAGATTATAGATCTCGGTCGGCCTGATCTGCTGCACCAGCCGGATCAGATTCGTCGAGTCGGTCATGTCCCCATAGTGCATCAGGAAGGGCACATCGCCGAGATGCGGATCCTTGTACAGATGATCCACGCGCGCGGTGTTGAACGAGGATGACCGCCGCTTGATGCCATGCACGGTATAGCCGAGCGACAGCAGATATTGGGCGAGATAGGCGCCGTCCTGTCCGGTGACGCCGGTAATCAGAGCAGTGCGCAGACTCATGGTAAGCCTTATCATATTGGAGACGTTCCGCGACATCCAACTAAGAGACGAGTTGGCGCCGATGCCTCGTCTTTCGCATATCAAGTGCCGCAGTCAACCCTTGACGGCTAACTCAGCCTGGCGGTGATGCCGGGCGCGTCGAAAGAACTGCTAATCGTGGGCTGCCGCCCGACGCCCACGTAGTCGCCTCGCGTCGTTACTCATTCAAATGCCTCTCAACGCGAGTTGCCCAAAGAAACCCGATTTGATAAGCATCATCAACTGGGAAAAATGCCACGTTTAGTGGAAGTTGCGACCTGCCTAACATACTGCAGTGTTGACAGAAGCGCAGACGTTCCATTGTGCCCGCTTCGATTGAGGGCACTCGCTGAACTGCGCCGCGTCCCTGTCAACTCAACGGCTTGCACGCTTGAATGAGGCCTGAGTGAACAACAAAAAGCCACTAGAGCATCCGCGACGTCCGGCCGTTTTTTTTGATCGTGATGGGGTTCTAAATGTAGATACCGAATATGCATTTGAGATCGGCAAATTTGTGTGGATCAACGGCGCGATCGAAGCGGTTAAAGCAGTCAACGACGCGGGTTATTTTGCGTTCATCATAACCAACCAATCGGGAGTCGCCAGGGGACTCTTTGAGGAGAAAGATGTACATCTTCTGCACCAGTGGATGGCGAGCCAACTGGCTGAACATGGGGCTCACATTGATGCGTTCGAGTACTGCCCCTTTCACCCGGACGGAGCAGTTGAACGTTATCGCTTCGCGAGTAATCGTCGAAAACCAAAGCCTGGCATGATTCTCGATCTTTTGAACAGATTTCCCGTAGATGCTTCCAAGAGCTTCGTCGTGGGCGACAAGCCATCCGATGTCGAAGCCGCGCGCGCAGCGGGCTTGCCAGGCTATCTCTTTCAGGGCGGAAATCTCCGTAATTTCCTCGTTCCGCTCCTTGGGCAATCCAAGTAAATCGAAGCAGTGGCCTTTTGAGTCTACTTCCAGCCTTTCTACGGGTCGAACACGATACAGTTGAAGTGCTGCGCTCTGCTTTACGGAGAAATGTTCCTACCGCTGAGGCGCCAAACGTCTGCAGTCGATGCTCCGGATCTCAGCGGGAAACCACATTTTGCAAGCAGACTGCGCCCCCGAGAAGAAGTTTTTGGACGATCGTTGTTCATCTCACTGCGCAGGGGGGCTCAACAGATATGCCTCATAGGCCCGCTTGAGGCCATCGTCCAGCGAGGTCGTCGCGCACCAGCCGAGCCTTGCGAGACGGCTGACGTCCAGCAGCTTGCGCGGCGTGCCGTCGGGGCGCGAGGTGTCGAACGTGATCTCGCCGCGATAGCCGATGACATCGGCGACCACGCGGGCGAAGTCGGCGATGGTGATGTCCTCGCCGGTGCCGATATTGATCAGCTCCGCGCCGGAATAAGTCTTCATCAGGTGCACGCAGGCGTCCGCCATATCGTCGGCATGGAGGAATTCGCGCCGCGGCGTGCCGGTGCCCCAGACCACGACGGTCTTGGCGCCGGCGACCTTCGCCTCGTGAAAGCGCCGGATCAGCGCGGCGACGACGTGGCTGTATTCGGGGTGATAATTGTCGCCGGGGCCGTAGAGATTGGTCGGCATCACGCTGATGAAGTCGGATCCGTACTGGCTGCGATAGGCCTCCGCCATCTTGATGCCGGCGATCTTGGCAATGGCATAGGGCTCGTTGGTCGGCTCGAGCGGACCCGTCAGCATCGAGTCCTCGCGCAGCGGCTGGGCCGCGAGCTTCGGATAGATGCAGGAGGAGCCGAGGAACATCAGCTTCTCGGCGCCGTTCAGATGCGCGGCGTGGATCACGTTGGCCGCGATCGCTATGTTGTCGTAGATGAATTCGGCGCGCAGCGTGTCGTTGGCGACGATGCCGCCGACCTTGGCGGCGGCGAGGAACACCACCTGCGGCCGCACCTTCGCGAACCAGTCGAACACGGCGGCCTGGTTGCAGAGATCGACCTCGCGCCGGTCCACCGTGACGAGCTTGACGTCCTCGCGCGCGAGCCGGCGCAGCAGCGCGCTGCCGACCATGCCGCGATGGCCGGCGACGTAGACGCTCTTGCCCTTTAGCTCAAACGCTGCGTTTGCCATGTGCGACATCCCGTTTGGCCTCCGCGAGATTGCTCGCCATCATATCTTCGAACTCGGCTTCAGCTTCCAGCCGGGCTTGTAGCGGGCCTTGCGGCGTCGCTAACCACCAACTCGACCTCGGTGGAGCGGAAGTATGTCGGATCGATCCGAGCCACGGTATTGCCACTCTTGGACTCGTCGCCGCATTGCCACATCATTTCGATTCAGGCGCCGTCTTGGCCGGCCACGCCGGTGGTCTGAGCAATCCGTTCGTTCATGCCAACCCCTGCTGCCGGTCAACTGACCAGAATACGCCCAGGCAGTCAAACTCCTCTATATTCAAGGGCTCCATTGAAAATCAAGGACCAGAGCGGACGCTTCTGGATCTTGCCGCCTCGCGCCTCGAATGCCTCCGACCGCATCGGTTGCAGGAAAAGCTCGTTCGCTATTATCGCACCAGGACCTGCCCGCAACGGAAACCCGCTCCTGGGATGATCACTGACCTGGCCGTCCAATACGTTGACTTGAGCAGCAGATTCCCTATGGGCGATAAGAATAGCGACCTCGAGGCTCACAGTGCCGGGATCGCCGGCTACCGGTTCGAGGAGGAGACCTTTGCGCCTTCGTCAAATCTCTTCTGAGTAAACGTCCCGACTAAACGCGTTCTCGGAGCAGAGTCAAACTCAAGGCTCCGGACAACGATACGCGTCCTTTTTGCCACTTCCGGCGAGCGGGGCTTGCCACCGGATGCAATCTGAATCCCCTTGCTTAGTTGACGGCTCTATGCAGGTGACCAGAGAGGCATTCAGAGCAGGTAGTTTTTGCCGAGGCCTTGCTGTATCCGGCGCGATAGCCCATTCAGTAGAAGACTTCCAACCATCGTGTTCGAAGGGCAAGACACGCATCGCAAGCTCTGTTCATGTCGCCGATACTCGAAAATTGCTGCAAAAAGCCTTTCAAAAGCAATAACATGGAGGCCTTGCTACGACGGCCGACTGTGAATGTCCGCCTCAGAGTTCCGCAAATGAGACGCGCCGGGAAAATTTTGGTCGCAACCCAACACTATCCACCGGACGCCAGCACAACTGGCGTCTATGTTGGCGCGATTGCCGAAGCCCTCGCGGCCGACCTGGACGTTGTCGTTCTCTCCGGCTCACCAAACTCCGCTCGGGAGGTCCAGGGCCATACAACCAATCTGACGGTTGTCGAGCTCCGAAACCCGTCGCCACCGAAGAGAGCGCTGGTCCTGAGAGCGGCAGCCGTCTCGTTCTTTGCGCTCAGAATGTTTCTGTCCGTGCTTTGGCGGACGAGAGCAAATGATCTCGTCTTCTGCGTGAGCACACCATTCACGTTGCCGTATGCGGCCGTGCTCGCCGCCAGGCTCCGCGGTGCGGCATCTGCCTTGCTCGTCTACGATCTGTATCCCGAAGCACTTGTTGCAGCGAGAATGGTCGCTCGCACCTCGGCCACGGCGCGCATCCTTCGCCTTCTGAACGCCCATCTGTTTCGCGCGCTGAACGCCATCATCACCATCGGACGGGACGTGAAGCCGCTTCTGACCGCCTATGATCGCGTCTCGCCGGACAAGATCCACTTCATCGCGAATTGGGCACTGCTGCCGATCGGCTATCGCGAGATGAAACCGGACAATCCCTTCCGCCCCGGTTGCAACGCCAAACTCGTCGTTGGGCTCTCGGGAAACCTGGGATTTACCCACGATCCGGACACGGTCTTCCAGGCCGCCCGCCTGCTGAAGGACGATGACCGAATCCACTTCCTTCTGTCAGGCTGGGGAGCCGGCTGGAGCGGTCTGCAAGACCGCCAGAAGGCCGAAGGATTGTCTAATGTCACGCTGATCGAACCGGTCGCGGAGCATCGGCTTGCCGAATTCCTCGCTGCCGCCGATCTCTGGATCATTCCCTATCGCGCTGGCATGTTAGGCGTCTCCGTCCCCAGCAGGCTCTACAATCTGCTGGCTGTTGGCCGCCCGATCATCGCAATCGCCGAACCGGGATCGGAAGCCGCCCTGATCGTCGAAGGCGAGGATATCGGCTGGGTCGTCCCGCCCGAACGTCCCCAGGATCTGGCAAGCGCGATTCTTTCCGCCGCGGCCGATCCAGCCGCAACAGCGAGGATGGGTCGCAAGGCTGCGGTCAGCGCCGAGACGTACACTGCCCGGCGGGCACTCAGCTCCTACCGTAAGGTCGTTTCAGCCGCTCACGCGCAGCACCGGCGAGCGCGCTCGCCCCAGGGAACGGCATGATCAAGTTGGCACGTACGACAGACCGGATGCGCGGCACAGACGCGCTGCGATGGCGTCGGAGCATCGGCCTGGCCGGCTCGCGGGCATCAAAAACACGTGGTAGATCATTGGGTTTTGCCATATAGAGTGCGCCGGGCGCCGTTCGCCGCTGTCGTCCCTGGCGACCACTCCAATTCATGAATTTCACGGACCAGCGATACCAGGTCGGGAACAAGACGGGCTTTGCATGGCTAACATTTTGATCACCGGGGGCGCCGGATTCATCGGGCAGAATCTGGTTCACACCTGGCGCAAGATGCGCCCGGACGACCGGCTCACCGTCATCGATGCCATGACTTACGCCGCCAACATCACCAGCCTCGAGCCTCTGATCGAGAGCCGCCAGATCAACTTCGTCAAGGGCTCGATCAACGATGGGGCATTGCTGCGCGAGCTCTTCGATCAACACCAGTTCACCCGCGTCGCACATCTGGCCGCGGAGTCTCACGTGGACCGTTCGATCGAGGATCCCGAGGCGTTTCTCACGACGAATGTGCTCGGCACGTTCACCCTGCTCAAGGCGTCGCTCGATTTCTGGCGCACGAAGAAGCTTCTCGACCAGTCGCGCTTCCTCCATGTCTCGACCGACGAGGTCTATGGCTCATTGGGCGCGGACGATGCGGCCTTCTGCGAAACCACGCCGTACCGGCCGAATTCGCCATACGCGGCCAGCAAGGCCGCAAGCGATCACCTGGTCCGCTCGTTCGAGGTCACCTACGGGCTGCCGGCACTGATCACGAATTGCTCGAACAACTACGGACCCTATCAGCATCCCGAAAAGCTCATCCCGCTGATGATCATCCACGCATTGGAGGGCAAGGCACTTCCAATCTACGGCGATGGCTCGAACATCCGCGACTGGCTGCACGTTTCCGATCACTGCGAGGCGCTCATCGCCGTGATCGAACGCGGACGCGTCGGCGAAACCTACAATGTCGGCGGCGGCAACGAGCAGAACAATCGCAACGTCGTGGGCTTGATCTGCGAGACGATCGATCGCGCCTTTGCCAGTGACACCAAACTCAAAGAGCGCTTCCCGGCCTGCCCGGCGGCGAGCGATCGATCCTGCCGATCGCTGATCACGTTCGTGACCGACCGGCCTGGGCATGACCATCGTTACGCGATCAATGCCGCCAAACTCGCCGACGAGCTTGGTAAACGCTGCAGCGTCGATTTTGCCGCCGGCCTGGAGCAGACGATCCGCTGGTACATCGAGAATGAGGCATGGTGGCGCGCCGTGATCAGCGGCAGCTATCGGACCTGGATCGAGAAGAACTACGGATATCGATCTGCGGTCTAGGCACGATGCGTATTCTGCTGCTCCATACCGACTATCAGCGTTACCGGCTCCGCACCGCTGAGCTCCTGCCCCTGTTCGAAGCCATCGAGCCACGGCCTTGAAACTGCCCCGCACCATCCGGCAAATCGGCAAGCGCGTGGTCAAATCGTCGCCGTTCCTGCGACGCAACATCATGACCTCGAGCGATTATCGCGTGCTGAGCGGCCGCGACGAAGCCAGGCAACTGATGCGGTCATCCAGTGGCTGGCTCACCATCCGCACCGTCGCCCGCCAGGAACGCGCCTATCGGGGCTTGATTGCCGACATGAAGCGCGGCCGGCCACGGATTGACTTCGAGGTTGCGGCCAAGGCCATCGCCGCCACCGGAATCGAGCGTCCGCGAGTCATCGAGATCGGCTGCGGGACCGGCAGCTACTCAGAAGTCCTGGCAACGCTGCTCTCCGGCGCGATCGACTATCGCGGCATGGACTATTCGGAAGCCATGATCGCCCGCGCCAGGATGCATCATCCCGGCCGCCAATTTGACGTCGGAGATGCGACGAGATTGCCCTATGGCGACCGATCGTTTGAAATCGCCTTCAATGGCGTCGCCCTGATGCACATCATCGATTACGAAGCAGCGATCCGCGAAGCAGCCCGGGTCGCGGAACGCCACTGCATTCTTCATGGCGTCCCGGTGTTTCACGACCACACGACAACCTTCCTCACCAAGCTCGCCTATGGGGCGCCGGTCGTGGAGGTCATCTTCGACAAGCGGGAATTACTTTCAATCTGCAACGAAGCAGGTTTGCTGCTGGAGGCGGAATGGCCCGGAATTCCCTACGACGTGCATGAGGTGACTGGCCATCACTCGGTGAGCGAAACCTATCTTTTCGCGATCAACCGGCATTTGCGCCAGTAATCTCCGGTACGAGGGCCTCGTACCGCTCAGTAGGCCTTGCCTCGCAAGACGAGAAACGCGCGCCCTGTCACGATATCGAGCATCTGGAAGCTGCGGTTACGCGCCTTCCTGGCCATGTTCTCGAGGCGGGGCCAGAACGCGTCGACATCGGCGCGCGCGAGCGGCTTGGCATCTGATACGTCGATGCTCGGGTTAATTCCCTGCTCGATCTTCAGTATCTCATCCACATAGGGCTTGTAGATGTGCTTCCGCACGACGCCCGTGAATGGCGCCGCGTAGTTGCGGTGATTGTTGAAGATAAAGCAGCCGAATCCCCTCTTCACGCCCTGGAAATGGAAAAAGATCAATGGCTGAGCGTCATTGATCAGTATCTCTGGAGCGCGAAAGCCGATCTGGTAGTTGGTCAGATTCCACGGCGCGAGGTTTGCCCCGGGATTTTCGATCGCCTTCACCCGCGAGAATCGCCTGGCGAGCTCCTGCAGGTATCCCTGGTCCGCAAACCGCTCGCCATCGACATAGTCACAGCACCACTCGATGCACTTCGCCCGCCACCATCGAAGCGGGGCGAGACCGTCGGGATCGGTCCGGGCTCCGACCCATCCCACGTTGTAAATTCCGAACCGCTTCAGTCGCTCGAGCGCAGGCGGATAACGATGAGGAATGATGGCAAAGGCTGCGCCGCCCAGTTCTTCATAAATGAGCTCGGGCGAACCAAAGAAAAACAGATCGCTATCGAGATAGGTCACCCACTCCGCCCCGGCCTCCTCTTGCGCCACGTAGAGCAGCCAGGCCGGGCAGAGCGTGAAGTAGTATTCGACGAGGCTGCGGATTGCTCTGGTCGCGGCCACATCGGGATCAGCAGTCTCGAAGTCAGAGAGCTGTACGGGGATCAAGTCCGGCAATGCCTGGTCGCGCAGTAACTGATAGGCGACCTGGTCCAGACAGAGGACCCAGAGCCTGGAGCCAGGAGCATGCCTTCGAAGAGAGTGATAGAGGGCTAGTCCGCGCGACAGATAATTGCGGTCGAAGCAGGTGCAGTAAACGCGCTCCATCATTGCTCCACGCCTGCGGCAATCTTGACTGGCCATGATCCGACGCTTCTAGCGCGGAATGGTGCCAGCAAGTGCATCACGGGTTTTCTCCTTCCAAAAAGGAAGGGAAATGCCCACCACTGCCGCCGACCAGAGGGCACGCTCAGGGAAAAAGTGCAAGGCCCCGGAGCCCGGGACCGCCGCGCTGATGACCATTTCGAGGCCATATCCGACCAAGGTCGTCGCGCAGATGATGGCGGCCAGGACCGCCAGGTGTGCGACCGGGCGATCCAGCGTTCGACCGATGGCATTGGTGGACGGCCAACCCAGCAGGGATCTGCCCGAGTTGTCTGGCCAGCATGGCCACGCACGGCAATCCCACAGCCTGCAAGCTGAAGCATTGCTCCAACAACTCGCGAATCTCCGATCCCCGAGCTCATGTCACCAGGCGCCGCTCGAGGATAAGCATCAATTCCTTCATGCGTTCGCGATAGGTATGCTCCCTCAACGTACGAGCCTGCCCGGCCGCCGCAATCTTGGCGCAGCGCTCGGTATCGCGCAGGAGAGAGGAGACTTTCTCAATGGCATCGTCGGGACCGGAATAGGTCTCGACCTCCTCCCCCGACGCAAACAGATCGTTTAGATTGTCCTTCCGTTCAGTCAGCAACAGAGCTCCCATGCCTGTCGCTTCATACAAACGCATGTTGTTGGCGAAGTTCTCTGCGGCGCCGATGTGCCGGTTGAGCGTCACCCTGCTGCGCGCCAGAATCCGGTACATGTCGAGGCCCCAGACCTCGCCCTCGTATCGCTCACGGATCGGCGAATGACGTGGCACGCCGTCGATGCCGTAACCATAAATCCTTATCGGCGTTTCGCGGCAAAGCCGTTCCAGAAGCGGAATCGCGGATCCATGGCTCCGGCCGAGAGCGCCGACGAAAGAGAGCTCGATATCTCTCGGGATTCCGTCGAAGCTGGCCGACATTCGGTGGTCGAAACCCAGCCGAAAATATTCCGAATCGACTCGCTTCGCCTTGATACGATCTACGAAGTGCGGAAACGAAGTCAGAACGAGATCGTATCCGCTGACGAA
Source organism: Bradyrhizobium vignae (assembly GCF_900324035.1). NCBI lineage: Bacteria > Pseudomonadati > Pseudomonadota > Alphaproteobacteria > Hyphomicrobiales > Nitrobacteraceae > Bradyrhizobium > Bradyrhizobium vignae. The sequence goes on along the minus strand of NZ_LS398110.1, from coordinate 2,895,852 downwards.
GCTGTCCGGTGGCAAGGTATGGGCGATCTGCCCGACCACCAGCTTGACGTGCTTGCGGATCTTGCCGAGAAACCAGTTCGGAAACAGAGACAGGTCGTGGCAATACAGCACATCCGGCTGCAACGAGCGCACCTGCTCAAACACCGTGCTGAGAAGACCGGGCAGCGCGGCCACAACGTGGCCCAGGATCGGAAGACGGTAGAACCGATGCGGCGCCGCGTAATTCAATAGCGTGGCACTCCGGCCATTTTCCCTCAACCAGGCGGCCTGAAGCGGAACGCAATTCGCGATCAGGTCAAAGGTTTCGCAGCCGAGGTCATTGAGGTGCTTCGTGTAGAAGTCCGACGTTCCGAAGCGGGCCTCGATCAACGAGCGCTGCTGTAGAGCATAACTCTCGCTCGCAAGCTGAGGATTGCGCGCGTAGTGCTCCCCAAGAAAGCGCCTGTAGTAGGTATCGACGAAAACGATGCGCATGGCTCTTCCGGTCGATCCCGGTCCTATTCGTACGCCTTGCCGCGGGCGCTCCGACGCAATCAGCTTTTGCGCAGCACGACCAGGAGGCTATCCCCCAAACCAAGCGCATCGGCCAGACGGTTGACAGGACCGACCAGTCCGTGTGCCAGACCGGTGGCACGGCTGGCCAACCGGTTCTTCCAGCGCATCGCAAGCGATGCCTTCTCGGAAACCGATGGCCCCGAACCGGTCCATGCCGTCGAGGCCTGCCCTTCCGCGGCTTCATCGCCATAAGCGCGGAGTTGCAGGAGGGTCCACAGGTTCGGAGTGATCGACTTGATATTCTCGACCTCGTAGCCGGCCTTTTCGGCAATGAGGGAAAAGGAGCGGCTGTTGTAGTGATGCAGGTGGTAGGGGATGTGCCAGTTGATCCACTTGCGTCCCGACACCCGCCTGTTCAGCGATCCCGTATTCGGAAACGCCAGGACGACCTTTCCGCCCGGATTCAGCCTCTCGCGCACGAGCTTGAGCAGCGCCGGCGGGTCCGGAACGTGCTCAATCACCTGATTGAGGACGATCAGGTCGAACGACAGGCCTGGAAACGGATTGTCGTGAATGCTGCCAATGTGCACGTTCAGGCTGAAATGATCGGCGATTGCCCGAACGTTGGGGTCGGCTTCAACACCCCAGGATTCGCCGCCCAGATTGCGCACCTCGAGCAGCGACACGCAGGAGCCGCAGCCGATGTCCAGCACCTTCTGCCCGGGCTTGACCAGATAGTGCCCCTGATTGTCCGTGCCCTCACGATGGCGCTTTTCCGCCGCGCCTTCCCGCAACACCAGATCGGCCTCGTTGCGAAGCGCAGTGAAATCCACCTCCCTCCGCGGATAGTAGCGGCTGTACAGATCGGGGAGATCCTGCTCGGTAAGCTGGGGCGAAGTCACCATCTGGCCACATGCGTCACACTTCAGGATGGAAAATGTGCCTGGCGATCCGTAGCGATCATCCCAGATCGCGTCGATGTAGGGCGTACAACCCGATCCACAGGCGATACATCGAACGGATTCCTGCTTCGACATGTCTCCCCGTGCCTCTCAGGCGCAATTGATGGCGGTTGTGGAATGTAGGTGACGCATTCGATCGATCCCTGTCAATCAGTCTTCAGAGCGTTCTTGTCATGGATGTAGTCGTCCGCCTCATAGGGTCGATCACAGACGACCAGCAGCAGCGAGCCTGGCTCGACGAACTCCTCGGTCGCGAAGATACCCGGAACCAGATTGATGAAATCACCGGCTCCGAGCACAAAGCGTTCGTTCTCAGTCCCGTCGAAGGCATCGACCGCGACCCTGCCGTGAAGACAGACGACAAACTGGCTGCATGCCTTGTGCGCATGCCCTCCGCGTACCTTTCCCGCCGGAACATCCGAGATCCAGAAGATACGCACCGGCACGAAAGGCGCGTGCCCGACGAGGTCGACCACGCCCAGCCTGCCGCGATCATCACCAAATAGCTTGGCGCTTCCACGCGTAACCCTGCTCAAGGCATTGGCTGTCCGGCCGCTCGACATGACTAGTTTCCAAAGAATCTGCGCACGGCTTCAGCGACCCGGTCCACTTCGCCGCCCGACATCGTAGCGAAGATTGGAAGACTCAGGATCTGCTTCTGCAGTCTGTCCGTCACATCCAACGTCCCTTCGATGCGGCCGCCGGCGGTAAGCCCGGGCTGCCGATGCGCCGGGAATGGATAGTGGATGCCCGTCATCACACCTGATTTTGCCAGATGTTCCTTCAGGGCGTCGCGGCGGTCCGATTTGACGACGAACAAATGGTAAGCGTGATAGGCGCCCTTGTGCTCGACGGGCAATGCGATCGGCAAACCGGCCAGGCGTTCGTTGTAGGCGCGCGCGATCTCGCGGCGCGCCCGAACGTCCTCATCGAGCCCCTTGAGCCGCACATTCAGGAAGCCGGCCTGCAGCTCATCGAGCCGCGAGCAGCGTCCACCGGGAATTTCCGCGAACTGCGGCTCCCGCCAGCCATAGGTCCGCAATTGACGGACGAGGCTTACTCCGTCGGTAGAGCCTGCAACCGCGCCTGCGTCTCCGATCGCGCCGAGATTCTTGGTCGGGTAAAACGAGAAGCAGCCAAACCGGCCGAAGGAGCCGACCGGCCTGTCCATCAGGCGTGCGCCTTGCGCCTGGGCGCAATCCTCGATGAGCGAAATCCCGTGATCCGCAGCCAATCGGACCAATTCCTCGATCCGGGCCGGATGACCATAGAGGTGAACCGCAAGGATTGCCTTGGTGCGCGGACCGATCGCGGCCGCAACGCGGTTCACGTCGATGCAGGCCGTATCGAACTCGACATCGACGAAGACGGGCGTGGCAGACAGCGCGTTGATCGCGGCCACGCTCGGACCGGCCGTATGCGATGGAACGATGACCTCGTCTCCGCGGGCGATGCCGGCAGCCTGCATCGCGAAGATCAAGGCGTCCGTGCCGCTGCCAACGCCGGTGGCCGCCTCCGTCCCGATCGCGCGCGCGAGCGCCTTCTCCAGTGCATCAAGCTCGGGGCCACCAATGTAGCTGCCCGACGCGATGACACGACGCGTCACTTCGATCAGATCGGCCTCATATCGCGCCACATCACGATGGGGGCTGGCCAAGGGAACGACGGTGGCTTGCATGTCTGGGCCGATTGTTGAAGGATGATGATTCATTTTGATCGCGCTCGGGATCTGCAACTAATCGTCTGCCCGCTTGAAGAGAAAGCCGCGGTAGGAGCATTGCTCGGGCGCGTTCGCGACCTGCGGGCGCTCGTCGTTGAGAAACTCCCGATCGAGCCGATAGCCGCGCGACTGCATGAACTTGACGAACTTGTCGCGATTCAGGAACCACCCAGTGTATTCGGTATCGTAACCGTATCTCTGGGGCCGCTGCACCACGACGAAATCGTCCGACACGTCCACGAACGGCATGCGGCAAACCATGATCCAGCGGCTGCCCGTGTCTGCAATCCTGCCAAGGAGGCCATAGACATCCCGGACATATTGCAGGGAACTGCTCGCGTAGACGAGATCATATGACGCCTTCAAGGCGCCATCGATATCGGCGGTAAAAACGGCATCCGGAACGCAGGTCCGGCCTGCCTCGATCAGCGGCGACAGGTCCATGATCGTATAGCTGACCGCCGTCTCCGGGAACAGCTCCTTTGCCAGCACGGCATAGTGGCCGACGCCGCCGCCCCAATCGAGCACCCGCACGGGCGTTCCCGGACGGGCGGAGATCACCCGGCCAAGAACGTAGCCGAACGTCATGATGATGTTGTGCGGGCTGATGTTGGCGGGCGCACCGGGCTTTGCTTCGTGAGCCACACCCAGCGCGCGCGGCGCGCTGACCGAGGCCCGGAAATCCGGCCATTTCTCGACCTGCGTCGCCACGATCGACGAATGCAGCCAGCCGTTGCTCGCCATCCAGTCCGCCTCCGGCACGGCCTCCCATTCGGGCGCGGAGCCCTGCACCGCGTCCTTGATGTCCTGCACGATACCGCCGTCGCCATCGTGACGGTTGCGGATCGCGCGCAGAAGATCCGTCACGATGGGCGGCAGCAGTAGAACGGCAATGCGCTTAAGGCTGGGCATGTGCGGGCTGATCATTTCCAAGCGCTGATTGTGTCACCTCAAATCGCAGAAATCAGATTTCTGCGGAGCAGCGCTCGAACCGCCTCTCTCACAGGATGCTGCAGATCGCTCTCGGCCGTAAAGCCTAATCGCCCCGCCCTCTTCAAGACTCCGCGAATCTTCCGCGCGTAGCGCGAAAACAACAGACGCTGCGACTCTCTGGAAAAGTCGTAGCCCCAGGCCGGGATGGCCGCAACGTGCGAGAAGGCGCCGACCGATACCATGCGGAACGAATGGTAGTGAAAGAAGACGACCGGCACTCCGCTCACGGTCGGTCGGCTCGCGGTGCCCTCGACCTTGTAGGCGAGCAAGTTCCACGGCGCGACGCCGCCGCCGATGTTCTTGAGGATACGCAGCCCGGGATAAAGGCCCGGCCACTCGTTGAGATAGCCCTGATCGCCGCAGTAGCCGTTTTCCGGCTCCAGCACACACTTGTCGAGGACTTGCTGACGCCACCTGTTGACACAGGCCCTCGCCTCGTCCCCCACGAGGAAGGCGACGAAGCCGACATTGAACCGCCCGGAGCTACTCTCGTAATGCCGCCGGTCTTCCGAGTAGCGGTGCTCGTGAATCAGTATCGTTCCCGACGACCCGAGCTCATCCAGCAGCAATTGCGGTGACGAGAAGAAATAGAGATCCGCATCGAGATAGGCGACGATTTCCCCGTCGGCGTGTGCCTCCACCATGTGGCGCATCAATGCCGGCGCGCAGGTCCAGCAAAACTCCCGATGAGGCCGGGTCGTCTTCACCTGGACCAATTCAGCATCGCCGAGATCCTCGACGGTCACGACCTTCCAGTTCGGCCGCCCCATCCTGGCGACCATCGATGGGACCTCATCGTCCATCGCCAGGACCGTGACGGTCTTGTCGCCCGCGAACTGCGCCTCGAGGCTCTCGAGCATCACCAGTCCGCGCGCCGCATATCGCGCGTCAAACAGCGTGCAGAAATGAACAGTCATCGAAGTTGCGCCACCCTCAAACAATCAACGGCAATTCGCGCACATAGGCGCCGTACTCGCTGGCGCTGAATTGCTCGGCGCTGGCCATGAGCTCTGCCCGCCCGATCCACCCCTTTCGGTAGGCGATCTCCTCAAGGCAGGCGATGCGCAACCCCTGGCGTCTCTGCAGCGTTGCAACGAAGTTCGTTGCCTCGAGCATCGAGGCACAGGTTCCCGTATCCAGCCACGCAAAGCCGCGCCCGAGCTGCTCGACATACAATTCTCCGAGTTCGAGATAGCGCCGGTTCAGGTCGGTTATCTCGAGTTCCCCACGCGCCGACGGTACCACCGTCTTGGCGAGTTGAGGTGCGCGCTCGTCGTAGAAGTATAGACCGACGACCGCCGAATTCGATTTGGGGTTTTCCGGCTTTTCATCGATGTGGGTCGCCCGGCCATTCTCGTCGAACGTGACCACGCCGAACTCGCGCGGGTTCTGGACGGGATAGCTGAACACGGTGGCGCCGCCCTGCCGGATCGAGGCGTGCGCAAGGGAATCCGAGAAACCTTGGCCGTAAAATACATTGTCGCCGAGCACGAGAGCACTCGGGGCCCCGTCCAGGAAGCGTTCTCCGATCAGGAAGGCCTCGGCAAGGCCCCTCGGCTTATCCTGGACCGCATATTCGATCCGAATACCCAGCCGCGAACCATCGCCGAGCAGCTGGCGGAACGAGGGAACATCTCGTGGAGTCGAGATCAGCAGGATCACCCTGATATCGGCGAGCAGCAGCGTCGACAGCGAGTAATAGATCATCGGCTTGTCGTAGATCGGCAGCAGTTGTTTGCTGACGACCGACGTCATCGGAAACAGGCGCGACCCGGTGCCCCCCGCCAGTACTATTCCACGACGCTTCATTCGCCTTCCTTTTCCGGTTTGCGCCCGCCGCCGATCGACCGCCCCGCGATCCCACGTCCCGTGTACTGCCTTGCCACAATCAAATTGGCAATGATATCTGCAGGATATTTGCCCCCTTCTGTGCCGGACTTTATATAGCGTGATGGAGCCCGAGGGGAAATACGTTGAGAATCCTGATCATCAATACGGACTATCCCGCATTCCTGAAGCAGCACTACGGCATCCAGCCCGACCTTGCCGTCGCCTCGTTCGATCGCCAAATGGAGGCGCGTAATGCCAGTCTTTTTGGCGTTTTTGACGCCTACTCGCGTGGTTTCAGGGCCCGCGGACACGACGCATGGGAAGTCCACGCCAATAATGGCCTGCTGCAGCGTCAATACATGGTCGAGCACGGGCGCACTCCGCCACGCGCCTTCGCGCTTCCTGGAAGGCTTGGGAATATCGTCCGACGCGTGTCGCGAAGGCTGCGTCCCGTCCCGGCGACGACACGCGACACGCTCAGGAGCCCGTTCGACATAACGCCCTGGCGCCTGGAGCAAATATTGATCGCGCAAGTCAGGGACTATAAGCCGGACGTCATCCTCAATCAGTCCGTAAGCGAGGTCGGCTCCGATCTTCTGGAGCAAATCAAGCCATATGCCAAGCTGATCGTCGGCCAGATCGCCTCGCCTCTGCCCGACGACGAGGACTATCGTGCCTACGACCTGATGATTTCCTCCCTGCCGAACTTTGTGGCCTACTATCGCAAGCGCGGGCTCGCCGCAGAACTTAACCGCCTCGCATTCGACCGCAGGGTGCTGGATCACGTTTCGATACGCGAGCGCGATTGCGACGTATCCTTCGTCGGCAGTCTTTCGCCGGCCCACCCGGCTCGGGCGCGATTGATCGAATGGTTGAGCGGGCAAACGGATCTCGACATCTGGGGAAACGGAATCGATCAGTTTCCAGCCGAATCGCCGATCCACCGGCACTACCACGGTGAGGCCTGGGGTACAGACATGTTCGCCGCCCTGGGACGCTCCAAGATCACGGTCAACAACCACATCGGGATTGCCGAAAACTACGCAAACAACATGCGCCTCTACGAGGCGACTGGAATGGGCTGCCTGCTGCTCAACGATCTCAAGTCGAACATTGCCGAGATCTTCGAACCCGGCCGGGAAATCGTCTGCTACGGCAGTCCCGAGGAGTGCCTCGATCTGATCCGCTACTACAACCGGAACACGGCCGAACGGGACCGGATCGCCGAGGCCGGCCAGCGCCGTACGCTCACCGAACATTCATATCTCAATCGCGCCAAAGAGCTGGTCGCCATGTTCCAGCGCTACATGAGCTGATCGCGTCATTTGCGCGCGATGGCAACAATCTCCTCCGCGATCACCCGCACCGCCTCTTGCCCGGGCCGCGCGAACAAGCTCTTTGTGACGTTAAGGCCGGCAAGAGCTCCCTTGCTGGTCTCGCCCAAATTCAAAGTACGTCGCCGAAGGTCTTGGAAAGTCGACTGAACAATCGCGACCCAACGTACAAGAGCACGGCGACCACGCACCAATAATACAAGGTAAACTGCCAGAACGGCACGCCGAAATCTGCCGCGATAATCGACTTCCGATAGCCATTTATGGGGTAGAAGAAAGGATTTGCATACATCACGAAAGCGATCGGCTTCGGAAATCCGCTCGGCTCCCAGAAGATCGGGCTGATCCAAAACCCCGCCTGCAGCAGGATGGAAACGACACCGCGAACATCTTTCCAGAATACGCCCAACGAAGAAATCACCCATGCCGTGCCGAGCAACAGAGCGTACATTGCGACAAAGAAATAGATCAGAGAAAGTGTTTGCAGGTGAAGGCCCAACCCGGAATGCACAACCAGAAAGGTCATCACGACAGCTAACAGAATGAAATGAACGACAGCGGCCGAGGAAATCTTGATCAGCGCGACCAGTCGCAAGTCGAAATGGTGATGCCGCAGCAGGAAGCTGTATTCCCGAACCATGGAGACGGAGGAACTGATGGAGGAACTAGCGAATGTCCAAAAAACGATTTGCGGCAACACCCAGGCGACATAGGAAACACCGGGCCGCTCACCGCCCCTGATAGCAAACTGGAAAAAACATAGCGTCAACGCGATGTAGGCGAGAGGCTCAATCAGCACCCAAAACGCGCCCAGAACCGATCCATGGTGAGCGGAGAGCAAATCGCGCTTGACGAGCTGCAGCAGGATTTTCCTGTGCAGGTACGCGTCACGAAAGAACTCAAACATTGTTGTCGACTTCGAACTTTGCGCAGGGGATGACCACATATCCTCCCTGCCGGTCGGTGGCAGGCGATTTCGGATGATGTATTTCGATTGTTGAATCGTAGTCGTACTTTTCGACCAGCGAGCCTGATCGGTCCGAACATCCGAACGAAATCGAGTAGTCGCCGTCCGCCAGCGGCGGCACATCGAACACAAATCTCGCCGTCATGGTCTGACCACCCGAGCCTGCTACCGGTTTTCCGTCAAAAAACTCGGAATTCAAATGTACGGCGATATTGCCGCTCCGATCATGCAGCGTGAACGCGAACGAGCCGATCTCCACCGGCTCAAGGAAACAGAGCTCGATCTCTAGGCCCACCTGTTCACCGGGCTGTAAACTGGCCATCGCTCTTTGGTTAAGAGGATCGACGTATCGGTAACCGCAAAATGCAACTTTTCCAACCGAGACCGTTCGCCTACTCTTGTTCGGTATAATCCAGTCCGGACGAAGGCCGCCCTCGCTTGATCCAGCGGTGACTTGATCGCTTTCCACGGACGCGGCTTGATCGTGGCTCAGCAAACTCACAACACCGTACAACATAAAATTGCGAAACTCTTCCGCAACCATCGTCGCCGACCCGGACGATATGACTTTTCCCTCATTGAGCCAAACTGCATGATCGCAAAAATTCTTCACAGCGCCAATGTCATGCGTCACCAGCACAACGGTCTTCCCGCGCTCCTTGAACTCCCGCATTTTTGCCAGGCATTTCTGGGAGAAATTCATGTCTCCGACTGCCAGCACCTCGTCGGCAATGAGGATGTCAGGATCTCCGGCTATTGCAGTTGCAAACGCTAACCGCGAGTACATTCCTGATGAGTAGGTCTTGACGGGATAGTTGATAAAGTCGCCCAGCTCAGAAAAGTCTCTCACGAAGTCGACGATCTGCTTGTAGTCGTCGGTGAGATTTTGAAGTAGGCGCGAGTACTTGATATTTTCCAGCCCCGTCAGTTCAGGATCGAAGCCGAGACCTAGCTGCAGCAGCGCGACCCGACCATGACACCTTGCCGAACCTTTCGTGGCTTGGAGCTGTCCGGCGATGATCTTCAGCAACGTGGATTTCCCGGAGCCATTCTTGCCCACAATCCCCAGAATTCGCCAGCCTTCACATTGAGTGAGACCTCGGAGAGGGCGGAGAACTCCTTGAAACTGGCGCGCCAGCCCAACGCATCGCGGAATCGATCAATGGCGGTTGAATAGATCCTGTAATCCTTCGTGACCCTATCGACGCGGATCGAGGGTGAACTGCTGTGCATGGAACTCGTGTGATGTCGGTTGAGTTGTTGAAGTTCAGAAGTCAGAAAATGAACCTGTGACGACAGTTTGAGGCTAACGATCGTTCCGCTTGAGTTTGAGGCTAACGATCGTTCCGCTTGAAGATAGCGCTGTTGAAAGCTTTCGCGACAAGCCGATAGCCCCGATCCTTCAAGATGCTCGTCGTCGGATGCCGCATGCTCTCCTCCACGTCCGTCGACAGCTGCTCCATTACGATAACTTCCGGCCGGTAGCGCGACCAATCGTTCGATTCAAGAACCTCCTCCTCGCAACCCTCGACATCGAGACTCAAAATGTCGATCGTTACGTCGCGCGGCTTATACTCGTCGAGGATACTTGAAAGGCTGCGCGGACGCACCGTGGAGGCGCCGACCGCCCAGTAGTGGGACGACGGAAGCACGCGCGATTCGAGAACCACCTGTGATCCGGTATTCAACGCAGGCTCATTGTAGCATGTGAAAGTCTTCTCCGAAGCGGGATTGCCGACAAAGCATTCAATATTGATATCTTCGGACCGCATTTGTTCGAAAGCGCGCATCGAACCCGGTGTGGCGTCTATATTGATGCCACGCCAGCCTGCGTTATAGAGCAAGAAGGTGTTAGAAAAACGATACGGATGGTAGGCCCCAACATCCACGAAAAAGCCCTTGCTTCGGCCTTCGAACATGCGTGCCAGGATCAGGTCCTCGCCCTCTTGGGAGAACGTCAGAGCTCGTTCCTGGATGTAGACGGGTTCGGTTCTTGCGAGCACCCGCACCACTTTCGGGCGACCTCGCTCAACGACAGCTTCCACCATGTCGTCGCTAAGCTCGACCTTGCAATCGATCAGCTTACGCAGCTGAAGCGCGGCTCGCTCTGCTCTACGTTGCCTCCTCGAGGCTGCCTGACGTTCAATCCAACTGCTGACTTTACCCAGCAACACAACGATAAACTCCGTGATCAGCAACCTTGCAGGTTGCTGCGTGTTTGAGACGAGAGAAAAGGCGCGAGGATTTCACCACCACTGGTCAACCGCATCGGGCCGAAGCACAAGTCCTCCGATGGGATCGGGGGAACTCAAACTATGCCCCCGGCTCACTGTCTTGAAGAACAGTGAAGTGGTCCATGTATAGTCATTAACTGGTCCAAACCCGCTAAAGCTGACCTCGAGGAATCCCATCTCACGAATTCTTGCACCTGTTTGGTGGTACCAATCCGAATTGTCCAGAATAAGCATGCCACCCTCGTTCAGGTATTCAGTGCATACTTCGGCACAGGTTTCACGGAAGACGCCGTCGATAACGATTGCATCAAATCGGGTACCGGCTTCACGGATCGCATTTGCATAGGCGTCTCTATCACTGCGGTACCAAATCGTCGCGCCTGGTAGTGACCGGCGTTTCATTTCCGTAAACCACTCTTCGTTGTGTTCAACGGAAGTGACGATGGCCCCTCTCCTACACCAGTAGCTTGTCGATTCTCCCGCACCATACTCGAAGACACGCCAGCCGCTGCAATCAAAACGCTTCAGGTATTCGATCGTGGGATAGGTAAACCAAGGCAGCGAATGTCCAAGATCGTCGGTTGGTCGACCAGAATCGAAGGTTCGCAGCTGCCCATAGCCGTGCCCCAAAATATCCATGTTGGTCGCCAGCTTGCTGTGCATGGGCGGAGCCACGACGGGCGTACACGGCGCAGATTGCACGGATGCACTACGCCTCAGTACGGTTTCGGAAAATCGCCTCAATCGGCGCAGCACACGTTGCACAATCATAGCAAAAGCAGTCTTGTTGCCTCGGACCGTCAGATCTTGCTCAGCTGCAGGGTACTGGCCGAGGAGGCTTTCACTGACATTCCAGCAAAAGAAACCTAACGGCTCACGGCACGCTACCGCACTCCGGGTGAATCGCTTCCCCAGAGCAAAGGCATTCGCGACGGCCGGTGCTATGCCGCCTCGACAGTATCAGCGTCAAGCACGACCCTGACCTTGCGGCCAAGCATGTCGAGCAGGATCGCCACTCGTTGACCGTCGGTCACGCCTTGGAACAGCCCCAGACAGGCCGCGAACACGCCGTCGAGCACCCGAACCTTGTCGCCGGATCTGAACTGGAACGTTCGTTCCAGCTGGATCAGCCCTCGATCGTCTTCGCCGGACTGCAGCGAGGCGATAACGCCGGGCGGCACTTCCGCCGGCTGCTCGCCATTGCAGACCAGCCGCGCCACACCGACGGTCGACTGAATCGATCGCCAGCGCTGAACCGCCAGGTCGATTGCGACAAATAGGTAGCCGGGAAAGAGCGGCGCCGCGACCGTCTCGACACGCCGGGCGTGCCGCCTGCACTTGAGATAGCGCGGAATGTAAATGTTGAAGCCCTGGCGCTGCAGGTGAGCCGCGGCCGTATTCTCTGAATGCGGCCGGGTCTGCACGACGTACCATTGCTTGGGGGCGAGATCGCTCATCCGGCATGCTCCGAGGGCCGCGCCTGGTCGGCGAGCCCGAGCAACGGCGGGACAAAAATGCGTTCGGAGCCGTAGCGCGCGCGAACTTCGCACCAGACTTCGCTGGCGTCCTGGAGCGCCGTGACGACAACCGCATCGAAGCCAACCGTCACGTCATCGAAAGAGCCGAAGACCGGAACCCCGACGGACTTGGACTTGGTGCAGGACTTGTCGACGACAGCGACGATTCCCACACCGCTCTCGAGCGCACAGATCGTCGCGATCTCGGCGAGATCGGAAGCCCCGGCCAGCACCAGGCGGGAGAAGCCTCGGCTGACCGCCAGCGCAAACAATTCGCTGTATTCCGATCTGGCACGCCGGAAAAATGCGAACGAATGAGAGAAATAGTCGACCGTCAGGCGCGCCTTCTCGGCAAAGCCTTGCGGCGTCAGGTAATAGGCATAACGCCGCGCCGGCGCCTGAGCGACCTTCATCAGCCCCTTCTTGACGCAGCGCTTCAGGTAGGCGTTGACAAGCCCGAGCGCGACGCCGAGTTCGGATGCAAGCCGGCGCTGGGTCTGAGCCCCGTCCCGCTCCACGGACTCCAGCAGGCCAAGCATGATCCGCGCCTCCTGCATCCCGTGGTGCTCGTCACCGCCAACCATGGTCCCAACCGAATAATTCCGCCCGTTCAAGCCATGAACAACTAGACTGTTCAGGCCATGAACGTCAAACCAAAATCGCAAAGAGGCAATTATTCAAAATATTTCAATACCATAGAACCAGCGCGTTAGGATAGCGAACCGCTTGTCCACTGCAGCGCGTTGGAAGTGTCAAGTCCTTGTGATAGTGCCGGTCGATGCGCAGAGACCACAATGGTTGAGGCCCAGTGCGAAATGGACGTCAGACTGAGGCTGCTCATATTCGAGTTTACTTCCGTTGCGAGATCGCAGCAGGTTGCGACCGTCGCTCTCCAACCTTTTTGAGTGGGCTATGAAATCTATACTTCTCGTCAATCCAATTTCCGGGCGCGGACACCTGGACGCATATGCGCGCCTCTATTCAAGGGCGCTCGTCGAGCTCGGAAACCGAGTGATTCTACTGGCCGAAACCGACGGAGGCGCTGCGGACTATCTTGCGCGCACGAGTTCGGAGGCGGCATCCTCCTTTTCATTTGTTTCGTTTGACCAGGCACGTTCATCTGTTTCGTTTGACCAGGCACAGACACCCGTCGCGGCGCAGTGCTCGGCGCGCAGCCAAATGAACGCCTTGCGGCGCGCTCAGCTTGTCTGGCAAGAGGAGGGCGCTATCGGCATCTTGAGGCGCGGCATCAGCGTTCCAATGCGAACCATGCGGCCCAAGCTCGGGCGAGTTAAACGCGCGCTGGTGCGCCGTTTCTTGCGAACCAAATTTGCCAGTGGTTTGAATGTGCCGACTCTTGTCGATTTTAGCCGAATTCAATTCTATCCCTTACTCGATTGCATCGACAAACTGATTTCGACTCTTAGAGAGCCGCGTCCAGACCTGGTGCTTTTTCTCTATCTCGACTTGATGGTCGAGCATGCGCAGAACACTATGGTACTGGATCGCCCCGGAGCCCTGCCGTGGATCGGAATTCTTTTTCACCCTCGCTTGGCGCGGAGTCCCCATGCGTCCGCAGAAGGCTATTTCAGAACGGCGAATGTGCGGGGTGGTATTTTCCTGGTGCCTTCTGCGATCCCCGCATATGCGAAGATAATGCAGCACTTACATTTCGCGCTCGTCCCCGATGTGGCTGATCTCGAATTGCCGGCCGAACTGCCGGAGCTTGCCAGGGACATACGCAAGCAAGCAGGTAGCCGTAAGATAATTCTGCAGATTGGCTCCATTACTGCGCATAAGGGCATTCAAACGCTGCTTGACGTTATCGTTGCCGCCGACCCGAACCGGTTCTTCTTTGTTTTGATCGGCGAGGTACATTGGGAAACTTTTGGTGAGCACCAGGACCGGATTCGGACGTTCTACGCACGGCAGCCTCACAACGTTTACATCTCGCAAGGATACGTCCGGAGCGAGGCTGACTACAACGCCGTCATCGCTGCAAGCGATATCATCTACGCCGTCTATCAAGATTTCAGTAGTTCTTCCAACGCATTGGCAAAGGCGGCGGGTCTCTACCGTCCTATCTTGGTCTCCGAGAGCTCCTTGATGGGTGATCGCGTTCGCCGCTTCAATATCGGAGCTGTTGCGCCAGAAGGCGACGCACAAGCGATCCTCGAAAGAATTGACTGGCTTTCTAAGCAGCCAAAGGAAGGCTTCAGCTTCGAGTCTTACAACGAAGCGCAATCGCTTGATGCGCTCAAGCGAAGCTTGGCCGACGCCCTCCCCTCATGGCTTGTAGATTCTACGAATGGGCGCACCAAATCCGAAGTCGCGACCGGATAAGTGTTCGGCCCTTATCGCGGCCATCTACACATTGCGCCGAACTGCGCAAGGTGCGGCCTGCGGCCTTCTGGTGGAGTCAATGAAGTGACTATGGAAAGAACTCACACGAAAAAGAAATGACCATCATTTAAGTGATCTGCACCCGCAGGCAGGCCGCTTTGCTGCTGATGTGCCGAAGATCCGAGGACCCCATCCCCGTTCAGGTCCTGCTGGAAGCTCGTCTCCAGCGCCTGCAGGGCGGGATCGGCTCCAGTCACGAAGCCGTTCACGAGAGCGGTGTTCGAGAGGTAGCGTCCCGTGCTGTCGGTCGTCCACACCGAGTACTGATCCGCGCCGGCGAGCTTCCAGGCAACCTCATATCCACTGCTCGTCTGCTCCGCGCCAATCGGCGTCCAACCGCCAAACTGTCCCTGCACATAATCCGTACCGTAAATCTTCAGCGAGGGTCCCACCCCATTGCTGTCATAGAGGTAGAAGTGGTCCGCAATCTCTGTGAGACGGGTTGATCCGTTCGCCTCCACCACGGTGGGGACAAGCCCGACATGTCCGTCCCCATTCAGGTCCTGCTGGAAGCTCGTCTCCAGCGCCTGCAGGGCGGGATCGGCTCCAGACACGAAGCCGTTCACGAGAGCCGTGTTCGACAGGTAGCGTCCCGTGCTGTCGGTCGTCCACACCGAGTACTGATCCGCGCCGGCGAGCTTCCAGGCAACCTCATATCCACTGCTCGTCTGCTCCGCGCCGATCGGCGTCCAACCGCCAAACTCTCCCTGCACATAATCCGTACCGTAAATCTTCAGCGAGGGTCCCACCCCATTGCTGTCATAGAGGTAGAAGTGGTCCGCAATCTCTGTGAGACGGGTTGATCCGTTCGGCTCCACCACGGTGGGGACAAGCCCGACATGTCCGTCCCCGTTCAGGTCCTGCTGGAAGCTCGTCTCCAGCGACTGCAGGGCGGGATCGGCTCCAGTCACGAACCCGTTCACGAGAGCCGTGTTCGACAGGTAGCGTCCCGTGCTGTCGGTCGTCCACACCGAGTACTGATCCGCGCCGGCGAGCTTCCAGGCGACCTCATATCCGCTGCTCGTCTGCTCCGCGCCGATCGGCGTCCAACCGCCAAACTCTCCCTGCACATAATCCGTACCGTAAATCTTCAGCGAGGGTCCCACCCCATTGCTGTCATAGAGGTAGAAGTGGTCCGCAATCTCTGTGAGACGGGTTGATCCGTTCGCCTCCACCACGGTGGGGACAAGCCCGACATGTCCGTCCCCGTTCAGGTCCTGCTGGAAGCTCGTCTCCAGCGCCTGCAGGGCGGGATCGGCTCCAGACACGAAGCCGTTCACGAGAGCCGTGTTCGACAGGTAGCGTCCCGTGCTGTCGGTCGTCCACACCGAGTACTGATCCGCGCCGGCGAGCTTCCAGGCAACCTCATATCCACTGCTCGTCTGCTCCGCGCCGATCGGCGTCCAACCGCCAAACTCTCCCTGCACATAATCCGTACCGTAAATCTTCAGCGAGGGTCCCACCCCATTGCTGTCATAGAGGTAGAAGTGGTCCGCAATCTCTGTGAGACGGGTTGATCCGTTCGCCTCCACCACGGTGGGGACAAGCCCGACATGTCCGTCCCCATTCAGGTCCTGCTGGAAGCTCGTCTCCAGCGCCTGCAGGGCAGGGTCGGCTCCAAACACGAAGCCGTTCACGAGAGCCGTGTTCGACAGGTAGTGCCCCGTGCTGTCGGTCGTCCATACTGAATACTGATCCGCGCCCGTAATCTTCCAAGCGACCTCGTAGCCGGACGCAGTCGCCTCGACTCCGATTGGCACCGTACTTCCGAATTGGCCAACAGCGACCGGAGAACCAATGTACTTCAGCTCTGGGCCTGTCCCTCCCGAAACCGGGTTGAGATAGTAGTTGCCCCCATATTGAACCAAACTCGTCGACCCCAGCGACTCGATCGTGATCGGCGCCACAAATGCCGAACTCGCAACCGTGATGTCAGCAAACCCGAAATATTCCACCCCCTCACGGTATCGGTGCCGTCAGGCGAGCCGGAACGTTGGTCGGCAATGGTGAAGGTCTGCGTCGCCGAATTGTAGGAAATGGCGTAATTTGCTTCGCTGCCCGAATAGACTGCCGTATCGGTGCCGGCTCCGCCGATGATGGTGTCGTTGCCGCCGCCGCCGGTGATCGTATCGTTGCCCGAGCCGCCGGTCAGCGTGTTGGCGATAGCGTTGCCGACGATCGTGTCGTTGCCGGAGCCGCCGATGGCGTTATCGATGTAGGAACGCGCGTCATTGTTGTAGAGGTAGGCGTTGTAGACGTTACCTGCCGCATAGTGGCCGTTGCCGAGGTAGGCCAGTTGCGTGGAGGAAAATGCCGACGATGCGCCGGGATTGAGGTTGATGCTCAGGTTCGTCGTATAGTTCGACAGATCGTAGGTGTCGACGCCGCCGCCGTCCCAGACCGTCTCGTAGATGCGGTTGGCCGAACCGCCGGCGCCGCCATTGTCCGCCGGCTGGCCGACGCCGTTGATGAACTCCTGACCGGTGGTCGGGCTCCACGTGTAGACGGTGTTGCTGCTCTGCGTGGTGTAGTCCGCGCCGTACATTGTTTGCAGCGCAAGGATATCGTTGGCCATGTAGGTCTGCGGATATCCGTAGGCTTCATTGGTGTAGCCGGTCAGCGGACCGCCGACATAGCTGCGATAGCTCATGACGGTGTATTCGCTGTCGTCATGCGCGGTCGGCACCGCGACGTTGGCAACACCGCCCGTCTCCTGGCTGTGCTTGAGGCCGAAAGCGTGGCCGAGCTCGTGCAGCGCCGTCGTGAAATAGTAGTTGCCGAGCCGCGCCTGCGTGTAGTCGTACTGGGTACCGAACCAGACATCGCCGCTGGCGGCATAGTTGCCGAGGTAGTAGGCGTATGAGGTCGGATTGGCCGCCGGCGACTGCGCGATCATGATGTCGGCGCCGTTGGTCCCCGCATACCGGATGTCGGCGTTGGTGTAGCTGAGGATCAGCCCGATTGCGTAGTTGATCGCCGCCTGCATCTGGCTGGGCGCGGAAGCAAAGCCCGAGGTGGTCGGTTCGCTGTCGCCGCCGCTGTAGGGGTTGGCATAGTCGCTGCGCGAGTCGGGAAAGCTGTAGGTGATCGTGCCGGACCATTTGTAGCCCGACAGCATGCCGTCGATGTCGGCATTGTTGGTCGCACTAACGGTGACAGCATTGGCCAAGGGAACCTCCGGAGCAGCACGGCGCGCGCGATTCGGTGCGCAGGCGGATGATTCTAGCTACAGAGTGATACCTTTGGTTTAAGTTTGGCAACACCACCCAGCTCCCTTCAATAGGACCGTGTTAGCCATCAAATCCCGTAGTCATACGGGCTCCGACCGAGGCTGGCGGTTCCTGCTTCGGCAGTAATCTGCAAGGGAACTCATGAGATTACGCCCATTCGCGGCCGGTCTGTTCGTTGCCCTGGCGGTGCTGGCTGCGCCATGCCATCTGCCCTTCGGAGGACTGCCCGCCATGGCCGGGAAAGCCAATGCGAACGACAGCGGCAGGGCGCCGCGCGCGTCCTCGGTTCCACCTGCCCGGGACCCTTCCGCCGCCATTGCCGAGGAATATGAGCTCGCCCGCCGCAAGGGCACGCCGGAGGCGTTCGAGCTCTTCATCGCCCGTCACGGCGACGATCCCCTCGCCGACAAGGCGCGCGCCGAGCTGAGACGGTTGTCACGCTAGCTCGTTGGTCCCGACGCACACATCAGAAGCCGGGCGGGGCCGCGGCAGTGGCCGGGGAGACCAGAATTTGTGCGGCAACAAGCTCGGCGCGTCGGAGCACGTAACCCCATTCCCCACTATGCGACCGTGCCAGCCTGCCCCAAGAGATGCGCTGAACCCTTAGATCGGAAAGCGCACGGTGAAACGAGATCTATTTCAGACAGCTCAACGAGATCACCCGAACATGCAGCCCGAGCTATGCGCTTGACCAAATGCTGGCTCAGCTCAAGCGTCTCGGCGTCCGTCTTACAGAGAGATCGCCCCTACGCCGCATCCGATCCGCATTCGGGGATCGCTTCATGCAACACTGCGAGAATGGCATTCCGATCGACCTTCGCGGTTGCTCGGTCGAGCATATCCAACCACCGTTTCATCTGTAAAATGGAAGGCTGGTTGGGCTTCGCTGCCATCACCCCTTGAATTCCAATATCGAAAGGCGGCTCTTCGCGAGCAAACAGCTTTTCATTCAGTCGTTCGCCTGGCCTCATTCCACTGAACGAAATCTCAATGTCTCGGCCGGGCTCGAGGCCTGACAGCCTTATCATGCGTTCAGCCAAATCGACTATTTTGACCGGCTGTCCCATGTTGAGCACGTAGACGGAGGCCTCATGGCCGCCAGACTCCACGGCGTGTGATGCAGCCGTGATGACCAAGTCACACGCTTCCCGAATGGTCATGAAATAGCGAAGCATATCCGGATGTGTAACTGTCACCGGCCCTCCCGCCTCGATCTGGGCCTTAAATTTTGGAACGACTGATCCTTTGGATGCTAATACATTCCCGAAGCGCACTGATATGAGCCGTGTGGTTTGCGGTCCTGAACACCGAATGTCGTGATCAAGGGCCTGACAGTACATCTCAGCAAATCTCTTTGTGAGACCTAGCATCGAAACGGGTTCAATCGCTTTGTCGGTGGAGATCAACACCATGGCTTCGACTCCCGAAGCCACCGCTGCATCCGCAACATTGATCGACCCAACTACGTTGGTCTTTACGCCTTCGCTCCAATCGCGCTCGAGGATTGGAACGTGCTTCAGTGCGGCAGCGTGAAAAACGATGTCGGGCTTAAACTCGTGCAATAGCTGGAGAACGCGATTTCGATCCCGCACATCAGCTATTCTGCCCTCTATTTTGGCGTGGAAGCTGCGCGCTGACAGCGTTTCCATCACGCCGTACAGTGCGGGCTCAGAATTATCGATCACGAGAACGCGACTTGCTCCGTGTAGAATGACACGCTCGCATATCTCAGAACCGATCGATCCGGCTCCGCCCGTGACTACAATCGACTTTCCTTTGACCAATTGCTCGATCCGGCCGTGGTCAATTGTCTGGGTAGCTCGGAGCAGCAGATCCTCAATTGCGATCGGCCTTAACTGAGGTACCTCATCCCCGTCCAAAGATGGCAAACGGCTTACGACCAGCCCAAGCTTCCGAGCCTGAACCAGAATTTTCTCGGGATGTGCATCGGTCTCGAATGCCGAAGGGCCCATCACGAGCCGAGCAATGGACCACTTGCGGTCTGCAAAGTCCCGAACCACTTCCTGCAGATCGTCTAATCCGCCCAACACCGGGATATTGCGAACCAACTGCCCCCAATCGGCACGCGATGGAGACAATAGGCCAACCGGCCAAATAGCCTTCACCGAGCCATTTTCGATCGCGCGAAGAAGAATTTCGAGGTCGGCGGCTCTACCAACCATCAACGTTGGAGTGGCACTTCGTTCCCGGGCATGATGTAACGTACGCGTATAGCGGAAGTAGCGATATGCAAACCGAGAAGCGCTGAGCAGAAATACCTGAAGGAACCAGTATAGGATAATCGTCAACTTACCTAAGAAGAACGTTCCGTAGAGGTTGGGCGCCAAGAAGACGTAATCCAACGCGACGAGTGCGACGGTGAGAACCGAGGCCGCGCGAAGAACGTTGAGGCCGTCGGGCAATGAAAAGAAACGCCACTTCGTCGTCGTCAGATTGAACACGTAACAAACAATTACGCTTAGAGCGACAAACAGCGGCAGAATTCGAGCTAACAAGGGCAAGCGCTCGAGCAGGGCATCTCCTTCAAATCGTAGATAGAAACTTGCAAGCACCGCCATCGCCGTGGCAAGCGCATCGTGCGCCGCGATAAGGAAGTTGCGCGAAGTGAGGCTTGACAAAGGTGTCATTTAAATACGCTCTCGAGAATGTGGACAGCACACTCAAGTCCATTTTGGTTTTAACCTCAAGGATTCGGCTGTACTACTGTCAAGACCCGCCGATAATTCTTCGATCTCGTTCCGTATAGGGACGGGCGCCCCAGCGGTTTGAAGTGGCTGGCCTCGATCACGGACCCTTCGTCGGTCTCCGAACGGTCAGAGGGTCCATGTGCGAATCCGATCCGCGCAGTCAAGCCCTTAGCCGCACTTTCAGAAGTAGCCCCCAACGGCGGCAAACTTTCCTAGATTGACGTTGTAGACTTACCTCACACATGTTATCGGTATTTTCATACCTCAATCGAGTATCGCTCGTTCGTAGTGCTACGCCCTCACGGCTCCCCTACCGGCGGGGCCCGATCAATGCGCCCTTGATCAGCGGTCGACGGTTCTCCGAACCCAGCCCTAGGCGGTGTGGACACTTATCGCATCGGGCGGTTTTTTTTCGAAACGAGTGGCGACGCGGCGGAATTGCTTGAGTTTTGAGAAGCAACATTCCACGAGATGGCGCTGGGCATAGAGATGTTTGTCGAGCGGATATTTGAGTGCGCGTGACGGGTTGTTGGGATGACCGCGAGCGCCTTTTTAGCGGCGATGTCTTGGCGCAAATGATCGGCGTCATAAGCTGTATCGGCCATGACGACCTCGGCGGGCAGTCCCTCGATCAATGCGGCGGCTTGTGGTGCATCGCCCTTCTGGCCTGCGGTGAGCGTGAACCGTACAGGACATCCCAAGCCGCGAACGGCCATATGTATCTTCGTGCTCAGGCCGCCGCGCGAGCGGCCAAGCGCCTGATCTTCAGACCCCCTTTTTTAGCCCCGGCGGCGTGCTGACGCGCCCGGACGATGGGGAAGATCGCGCCAGGGTGAGCCCGTACGCACGATCCAAGCACACCTTCCACGAACATCCGATTTTCGCGCCCGGTCGAGCCCTTCTGGTCAGGTCGACCTATGATCAGCGGCGCCATCCGCTCCCAAGCCGCATCGCTCAACACCAGCCGATCCATCACACCCAAGGCCGCCTCCCAAAAAGAAGCCTTGAATCTGATTTTGCTCTCAAAAGGGAATCGTTAGAGTCCACACAGCCTAGTGTACGATTACATCTGCCATATTAAGAATGCATCGGGTTGAGCAGCCGCGGCCTGAAGCCGCCTAACATCGACGCCACCTAAATCAAGCCCGAGAATTGGCGAACGTCGCTCGCCTTTGACAACCTTTGCGGCCTCTTCATTCGGGCACTATGGTAGGCGCGCGATCTGTCCCGGAGCCCATCAGTATGCCTTTTCCCCACGCCTCAGAAGCCCTGTCGCGCTTCACCGTGCTTGATCTGACCCGCGTCCGGTCCGGGCCCACCTGCGTGCGGCAACTTGCGGACTGGGGCGCCAACGTCATCAAGATCGACGCGCTCACCGAGGACGCAGGCGGCGAGCAGCCGGGCGGCCCGCGGCACGGCTCGGACTTTCAGAATCTGCACCGCAACAAGCGCGCCATCACTCTCAATTTGAAGGACCCTCGCGGTCTCGAGGTCTTCAAGCGACTGGCGGCCAAGGCCGACGTCGTGGTCGAGAATTTCCGCCCCGACGTGAAGAAGAAGCTCGGCATCGACTATGAAGCCCTGCGCCAGATCAACCCGCGCATCGTCTATGGCAGCATCTCCGGCTTCGGCCAGGACGGCCCCTACCACAAGCGGCCGGGGTTCGATCAGATCGCGCAAGGCATGGGCGGGCTGATGTCGATCACCGGCGCGCCGGGCGGCGGCCCGATGCGGGTCGGCATTCCCGTCGCCGACCTCACGGCGGGGCTGTTCTGCGCGATCGGCATCCTCACTGCGCTGCTTGAGCGCGATGCCTCCGGCGAAGGTCAGTGGGTCCAGACCTCGCTGTTGCAGGCGCAGATTTTCATGCTCGACTTCCAAGCTGCGCGCTGGCTGATGGAAAAGGAAGTAGCGAAGCAGGCGGGCAACAATCACCCGACCAGCATTCCGACCGGCGTGTTCAAGACCTCAGACGGCTACATCAACATCGCCACCACGGGCGGGCGGATCTGGGAGCGCTGTGCGCAGGCGATCGGCGCGCCTGAGCTCGTGACCAATCCGGATTATGCGACGGCGCCGGCCCGCTCGAAGAACCGCGATGCGCTCAACGCCGAGATCGAGAGGCACACCGTGACGAAATCGACCGAGACCTGGGTCAGGGAGCTCAACGAGGCCGGCGTGCCCTGCGGGCCGATCTACGCCATCGACCAGATGTTCGAGGACGCGCAAGTCAGGCATCTCGGCATCGCGCAGGACGTGCCGAATGCCGAGAACCGTCACATCCGCTTGGTCGGCCAGCCCGTAACGCTGTCGCGCACGCCGAGCAAGATGGTGGCGCGGCCGCCGGAATTCGGCGAGCAGACCGAGGAGGTGCTCGCCGAATTCGGCTTTCCCGCCGACGAGATCGCGGCGCTGAAAAAGGCCAGGGTCGTATGACCTCAACTTATGGATAACATTGAGTAAACGACGCAAGATGCTGATCTATCAGTATATTCTTGCAGGAGCCAAGAAATCATCCGAGCCGTTTCTGATCACGCTCTAGCCGGGCGCAGCAACTGTCCAACCCGGCTGACCAAGCGGTCGATCAGCGGCCAGAACAGGAGAATGATCGCCAGCGTCGTGATCGAGCCGACGAGTCCGTTCGACCAGAACACTTTCAGATCGCCACCGGCGCCGATCATCGACAGGCGGAACGCATCCTCGGCGCGATTGCCGAGCACCAGCGCCAGCGTGAATGGTGCGAGCGGAATGCCGATCTTCTTGAAGACATAGCCGACAACGCCGAAGCCGAGCATCAGCCAGATGTCGAACATCGCGTTCTGGATCGCGTAGGCGCCGATCGCGCAGGACACCACGATCATCGGCGCGACCGCGGCGAACGGCACGCGCAGGATCGAGGCGAAGATCGGCACCGTCGTCAGCACCAGCACGAGGCCGAGGACGTTGCCGAGATACATCGAGGCGATCAGGCCCCAGACGAAGTCCTTGTGCTCGACGAACAGCAGCGGACCCGGATTGAGCCCCCACACCATCAGGCCGCCAAGCAGGATCGCGGCAGTACCCGAGCCGGGAATGCCGAGCGCCAGCATCGGCAGCAGCGCCGAGGTGCCGGAGGCATGCGCCGCCGTCTCCGGCGCGAACACGCCCTCGATGCGGCCCTTGCCGAAACTATCGGGCTCCTTGGCGAAGCGTTTTGCCAGATTGTAGCCCATGAAGGACGCCGCGATCGCGCCTCCGGGGGTGATGCCGAGCCAGCAGCCGATGAAGGAGGAGCGCAGCAGCGTCACCCAGTATTTCGGCAGGTCCTTCCAGACGCCGAGCACGACGCGCAGCGAGATGCCCGCCGCATGTCCCCGCAACGCCAGCCGCTCCTCCATCGTCAGCAGGATCTCGCTGATGCCGAACAGGCCGATGACGGCGACCAGGAAGTTGATGCCGCGGAGCAACTCCGGCGAGCCGAAGGTCATGCGCAGATTACCGGACACCGTATCCATGCCGATGCCGGCGAGCAGCAGGCCCAGCGACATCGAGATGACGGTCTTGTGCTTGGCCTCGCGCCCGAGACCAACGAAGGAGCAGAAGGTCAAGAGATACACGGCGAAGAACTCGGGCGGGCCGAACTTCAGCGCGAAGGACGAGATCATCGGTGCGAGGAAGGTGATCAGGAGGACCGCGACCAGCGAGCCGATGAAGGAGGACGTGAACGCAGCCGTCAGCGCCTCCGCCGCCCTGCCCTGCTGGGCCATCGGATAGCCGTCGAAGGTGGTTGCGACCGACCAGGCTTCGCCGGGGATGTTGAACAGGATCGAGGTGATGGCGCCGCCGAACAGCGCGCCCCAATAGATGCAAGACAGCATCACGATCGCCGAGGTCGGATCCATCGTGAAGGTGAGCGGCAACAGGATCGCGACGCCATTGGGACCGCCGAGCCCCGGCAGCACGCCGACGAAGATGCCGAGCACGAGCCCGACCATCATCAGGACGAGCGTCTTCCAGGTGAGCAGGACGGCGAAGCCGTGAAGCAGGAGACCGAGAGCTTCCATCGCGTGGGCCCGCCTAGCGGCCGAGGGCCGCTTCGAGCGGTCCCTTCGGCATGATGACGTCGAAGGCGATATCGAAGGTGACGAACATGATCGCCGTGAACACGAAAGCTGTGAGCAGCGACTTCCACAGCGCGATCTTTCCGACGAGCCGCATGAAGCCCGCGATCAGGAGGAAGCTCGCGACATAGAGGCCGAGGAACTGCGTCACGACGCAGAACAGCAGCGTCGGCACGAACACCGCCATGACGCGGCGGGCCTGCGCGTGCGTGACGAAGGTCTCGCGCGAGGAGCGCCGGGCGAGGAACGCCGAGATCAGGCCGTAGAGGCTGCCGGCGCCGAGGATGACCGAGAGATAGAACGGGAAATAACCGGGCTCGGGCCCAGTCGCATCCCAGGACGCGCCGGTGCGCCAATTGTCGTAGCCGAGCGTGATGGCGAGCGCGAGCAGCAGGAGACAGACGACGATCTCGATCGTGCCGGAGGCGACGATGGAGGGCGAGTCGTCTTCGGGCGCGGTTGGATCGTCGACGACGATTTCGATATCGGTTTGGGACATGGGCGAACAACAAACGCTGCGGCTGATCCCTCTCCCGCTTGCAAGGGAGAGGTTAGAGTGAGGCGGAGTCTCCACGAGGACGGTGAAAGCTGGACTCGCGGAGAGTCCCCCTCACCCGGATTGCATCTTCGATGCAACATAGCCGAAGCTCCGCTTCGGCGTCCCCTTGAGAATGGCCGCCTAGGCCACCTATGCCCCGCAAGCGGGGAGAGGTGAAGAAGACAACTACTTCGCGACGAAACCGGCTTCCGTCATCAGCGACTTGTTCAGCGCATCGTCCTCCTCGAGGAACTGCACCATATCCTTGCCGGTGAGGAAGATCGGCTTCAGCGCCTGCTTCTCCATGTAGTCCTTGTATTCGGCAGTCTGCGTCACCTTGTGGAACAGATCGACATAGAACGCCTGCTGCTCGGCCGTGACCTTGCCGGGCAGGAACATCGCGCGCAGCATCAGATACTGCACGTCGACGCCCTCCTCCTTGCAGGTCGGGATGTCGGCCCAGGACTGGGTGTCCGTCACCTTCGTCGTGTAGGAGATGCGCTCCTTGTCGAACACGCAGAGCGGACGCACCTGGCCGGCGCGCCAGACCTCGAGATTTTCGGACGGGTTGTTGACGTTGGCTTCGGTGTGGTTGCCGACCAGCTGGGTCGCGGCTTCGCCACCCGACTTGTATGGCAAATAGGAGAATTTCGCGCCGGTCTTCTGCTCCAGGAATACGGTGAGCACGTGATCCTCGCGCTTGGAGCCGGTGCCGCCCATCTTGAATGGCGAACTCGCCGCCTTCGCGGCCGCGACGAATTCCTTCACCGTCTTGGGACCTGCGCGGTTGTCCCAGAGCACGAACTGGTCGAGCGCGACCACAGAGACCGGCGTCAGCTCACGCCAGTTGAACGGGATCTTCGCCGACAGCGGCAGCATGTAGATCAGGGAATAGGCGATCAGCACCTTGTTCGGATCGCCCTCGCTGGATTTCATGTACATCAGCGCTTCCGCGCCCGAGGCGCCGCCCTTGAGCGAGACGACCATCGGCTGCTTCATCAGATTGTTCTTCTGGATCGCGGCCTGCATCATCCGCGCCATCTGATCGGAGGCGCCACCGGCGCCCGCGGCGACCACGATCTCGACCGGCTTCGTCGGCTCCCAGCCGGCGAAGGCGGGAGCAGCTGCCAACAGCGCTCCTGCGCTGCAAGCGACCATCATCAGTTTTCGCACGCGTCTCTTCCCTGTGGTTCTATCGCCGACAAGATCATCATGTCTCTGCCTCGACAAGTAATGGCATGTTCAGGCAGTTGCGCAATGTGACTTTGGGCGGAACCCGCTGTTGAGGCAACGAGTCGCGGTTCACCCGCAGATGCGACCACGCGCCCAGAGTGGGTCCATGGACAAAGTTCTCTCGCAAGAACGAAACGATGGCTCGAGACAAACGATCTTCAACCATAGCTCCTTTCCCTCACGTAGACTCTCGACAACGGAGAACCGCGTTCAAGCGAACCAGCGCTGTTAACCATCCCGCTAAAAATTTATGCCATGCAGCTGGCTTTTCTCAGATCCGCGTTCTACATTTGTCCTGCCGCCGCAATAAACGCGAAGGCGGCCGCCGCCGATGTTGGAGCACCGGACGACGGCCTGACCACAACAGACTTCGATGGAGTCCATCATGGCTGATGGCCATTATACCGCCGATTCGGCGATCGTTTTCGCTTTCAAGCTTGCTGTTCCCGGCCGCAAGGGCCGCCAGGGCGGCCCCGAGGAGCAGGTTGTCGCGGCGCTCGCGCGCTGCAAGTCGGCGAACGAGGCAATGCTCTTGGCTTCGCCCCTGAACTAGCACCCGCCCTACTCACCCCAGACCCGCGATCCGCACGCCGGCGACGCCCCGTCGCGGCATGGCCGCACGGCGCTGCTCGTTCGAGCCGAGCCCAGTGCCGTGCTGCCCCGTTCGGACAGGATCTTCATAAGCCCCAGGAGTTCTTCAATGTCGTTGTTCAAGAGCAAGGCCGTGCTGGCCCGCAGCACCACCCACATCTACCGGCCCTGTGGCGGCATTGCCGACGTGCGCGAGGTCACCGACCGCGCCGCCCATGTCCGGGTTCTCGATTTTCCGTCGACACTGATTTCGGACATCATCGCAAGCGAGCTTGCCTGCCCCGCCTTCTACGCCATGGTCGGCTCGGGGCGCATCTATCTCGGGGAGACCAACAATGTCGGCCGCCGGTTGGGAGAACATGCCGCCGATCCTCAGAAGGCGTTCGTGCAGCGGGTCTTCGTTGTCCGGGGCGCCGAAGGGTTCCGCTTCACCAAGGACACGGCCGTCTATCTGCAGTACACGCTGACGCAGGCCGCCAAGGCGGGCAGGGCATTGCAGGTGATGGCGGGTTGCCCGCCCCGCTTGCCCGAACTCGACCCGCTCGACGTTCCGCTTCTCGAGCGCATCCTGGAGGATAGCAAGCGCCTTCTGTTCGACGCCGGCCTCGCCGCTTTCGAACCCTCACCGTTCACTGGCGCGCACGAGCAGATCGCCGAGATTCCCGCATCCGAAACCGTCGAGGCGGACGAGACCGGCCCGATGGAAATCGGTGTCGACCTGCCGCGCGGCGGCAGCGAGTTCGAGCTTCGCTACGACGACACGCTGTGGGCGCACGGCTATCCCGCCGGCGACCGCTTCGTGGTGGCGGCCGGTTCGGACATTCGCATCACCACGAATCCGAGCGCGAGCGCAGTCAACCGCGCCCGCCGCGCGGCATTGTTCGACGCCGGCGTCTTGAGCCCGATCCCCGGAGCCTCCGATCGCATGCGCCTGACCGTCGACGTCGCCCTCCCCTCGATGGCGATCGCCGCCGCCGTGGCGTGCGGTGCCCATGTCGATTCTTCGAAGTGGCGGGCGATCGACCCCAATCAGCGCCCCTTGATGCATCTCTAGTACGAAGGTCGACGTCGCACGCTCCCGAGAGCGTGCGGCGGGGGCCTCAGCGCTTCTGGCGGCACCGCACCGCCGATCGAGCCCGAGGCGCCGGGCGTTGCCTTCCGCCCCTGGCGAGGCCTTCACAACAAACATCGGGCGGCCGATCGCCGGCCGGTTGCAGCGATGCATTCATGGACAAGATGATGACCGACGATACGGACGAGATAACGTTCACCGCTTTCGATCTGGATCTCATCGAAGGGGCGGCGGAGGATTCAGCCTCGAGCGACGACGAACTCGCCAAGCTGCCGCGGATTCTCCGATATGGGCTGCTCGCCTCGCGTGGCGTCAATTCGGTCTATCAGCGACTTGCAGCCGACATCGAGGAAAGCTGTCCCGGCTTGCCGTTGGCCGCCGCATGGCTGGACATGCCCAATGCCGACACCGGTAGCAGGCTCGCCGCGGAGCTCGACCACCGCTCCGTCGTCGAGGACAAGAGTGAGCTGCGGGGTCTTGCCGATTGCATCCGGCTGACCTCGCTGATGCTGCCCCGCGACAAGGCTCTCATCGAGGACCATCGACGTGTTGCAAGAGCCTTGCTCGCCGCGCTGCGCAAGCTCGACCACGACAGCCCTCTTCGTCTCGCCGCCGAAGCAGAGGCGGTGACCTATGGCTGGGCAGCCTTGCCGGTCTGTGCGAACGACGTCACCAGAACCTTCCAGACTCCGGCCGCGACCGCCGCGGCGGCTCTGGGCGCGCAGATGGCAAAGTATCGGATTGAGGACGTCACGGCGAAACTCATGGCACACGCCGCCAGGGAACGAGTGGAACGAACCAAGTCCGATCGCGCCGTGGCTCCCGAGAAGGACGCGCGAGCCGACGACGCGCCGGCGCCGAACGGCCAGGTTGTGGTCGCCCAAATAGATTCGGCAGAGGTCTCGCGCCATAAGCTGAAGGACATCATGGCGCCGCTGAGTAAGGTCATCAATATCGCCTTGCCCCTCGTCGCCATGCCTCCTCTCTCCGAAGTACGTCGAGCACTGCTGGCCGAGTTTCCGTATGCGGCCCTCGTCGTCGACTTTGTCCTTGCCGATCTCGTCGGTCGGCCAACGGTGAGACTAAATCCATTGCTGTTGAGCGGCGAACCGGGGTCCGGGAAGACGCGGTTTGCGGAGCGCATGTTTCATCATCTCGGCGTATCCTGTTGGCGCACCGACGCAACGGCAGCCGACGGCTCGGCCTTCGGTGGCACCGACCGACGCTGGTCGACCGCCCAGGTCTGCCATCCCATGTTGGCGATCGCGCGTGCAGGCCACGGCAACCCCGGAATTCTCATCGACGAAATCGACAAGGCCGCGATTGGCCGCGACTATGGCCGGCTGTTCGATCGCCTGCTGGCGTTCCTGGAGTCGGAGACCGCGCGTCAATACCCTGATCCCGCATTGCAGACCACGCTGGACCTACGCCATGTTTCTTACGTCGCCACCGCCAATCACACCCACACGCTGCCGTCCCCGTTGCGCGACCGATTTCGGCAGATCGAATTTCCGAAGCCCGCCGCAGAGGACCTCGAGGCCTTGCTGCCTGCCGTGATCGCCGACATCTTGCGTGATCGTGGTCTCGACCGTCGCTGGATGATTCCGTTCACGACGGCGGAGAAGCAGGCTATTGCCCGCCACTGGCATGGCGGCTCGGTCCGCCGCTTGCGCCGGGTCGTGGAGGTCGTGATGCGCGAGCATGACGCTTGGGCCGCCCGCAACTGAGCGATGTTGTTCGATCGCGAGACGGTCCTGCCGATGCACATTATTTGTGGCGCAGGTTGCGCTCGCGTGCGTCTCGCGCCGACAGCGGCCCAGCATCGGTAGCGCCCGAGCGATCTTGGCTCCCGCACTGGACACGAGTGTTCTCGCCAGCCCAGCCCTGACTGCCCGGAAACTGCGCATCACCGGGTTGGTCTCGTCCAAAGATCGGGAGCTTAAGACCGTCAGCGATCCGGCTTGGGTTTCGGGCGGCGACGATGGGGGAGCTGCCTCGCGCGGTCGATGCTGCCGGTGCGGGGCTCTCGGGCGGCTTCGATCCTCACGTAGCCGACCAGTTTCCGGCCATGCTGCTGGTGGCCGTAGTGAGACTGGGTCTTGTCGGTACCGTGCCCCGCGGCAATAGCGACCTCCCTGCCCGCCCCGTAAGTTGCCTTCAGGTCGGCGACAACTTGGTTCCTTACGACGTAGGGCGTGATGGACACCGCGACATCGCGAAAAACACGCTCGCCAAGCCTGACAAGCGCTTTGCGGAAGGCGTCGGTTGAGGCGATCGTCACGACCTGGCACCCGCCTGCGCACAAATCGGCAAGGCACTGCGCTGGCCCTCCGATAATGGTCCAGTCCACGGTGATGGTGGTGCGGCCGGTGCCATATCGGCCACGGTGGCTCTTGGCCGGTGTATATTCGATCGAGAGCTCATTTTCTTTCATGGAAAGGCGAACGCCCAGCCGATGCACGTCGTTGCGCAGCCCTTCAGTCAATTCTTCGGGTCTGATCGCAGCGATCAGGCAAACCGCAAGCGCCGCTTGATATGGCCAGCCCTTGGAAACGCCATCCCACAGCTCTCTCGTCCAGTCGCCCCCTCTCTTGTGCAGGACTGCCAAGACGTTCTTCTTTCCGCCCTGGGCACCCTCAGATTCTTCCTTCTTTCCGCCCTGGTCACCCTCAGATTCTTCGCATTCTTCCGTCTGTTCAGCCTCAATCGGCTTCCAGCGGGAAGGCCCGTTCTCGAAGGGCAGAACGCCGGGCTCGCAAGGGGGGTCGAGCGCCAACGATTTCTCCACCGGGATCAACACCCGATGAAGCCGACGCGCATATTCCAGAGCGAGATCTGCATCGCCCCGCTCCGCGGCGTCGTAGCAGCCCCAGAAGAGGTTGATTAAAGTAATCCTTGCCGCAGTATGAAATGCAGCACGGGAAAAATAATAGGTGTGGCGGCTACTGCGCGGCCTCAACGGATCGAGATTGCCCGTTGCCAGCATGCGCTCGAACTCCCCGAGATAGGCATCGAGCGTATTCGGGCTGACTTCGCGCTTGGGAATGCGGTCGCAACATGCCCGCGTACGCTCCAACAGTTTCCGGACGTTTACGTTCATTGCTGGACTAGCCTCCTTATTGTCGGACGCCTAGCGTCCAGAAAAGTGCTTGGTGTAGGATGGTCGTGATGCAGTTCGAGCCGTTGGCGACAGATCGCGTCCGACTACATGGAGGTCGGGTCTCGCGTATGCGGGTCCGAGGCTCGCGCGGGAGCAGGGCTATCCGAAAATAGTCCCGGAAACCTGGCGCGGAACGATCGGCGCCTCGGTCGCGCCGCCGAGCAATCCACATTTCTTTCCGAGTTCGCCGATCGCCGAAGAGTTGGCCCCCGCCAGAAAACCGACGAACGACGCGAGCTGAGCGGAAGACAGAGCGGTGACCAGCATGACCGCGAGCCGATCCAGCTCTTCCGGAGAAACGCCGGCGCGGCGGCTACGGCTAGAGCTACCCTTCGTCTCGTTGATGCGCTCCACGACGATTGCGAAGGTCGGGATATCTCCCGCGGCGATCTCTGCCAAGATAGCCTCGACCAACTCGGGGGCAACGCCCTTGGCGCCGAGCTTATAAGCAATACGGGAGGGTACTTTCGAAACGGCCTCGGGCCCGTAGCAGTCAGACAGCCTCGCCACGTTCATGTAGTTCTGCAGCGTGCGAAGGCTTTCGGTGTAAGCTTCTTTGCAGTAGGTGAGAAACTCACCCTTCTGCAGCTTGGATTTCACCTCGATGAGTGCTTTGCCGGCATCGATGCCACAGTCGATCGAGGATCGGATAGACGCTCGAATTTGCATCGTCAGACGCCGAACTTCCTCGCGATGCTCGGCCGGGATCTTCGTGTAGTCGTAAGTATCGACGTCCCTCATGCGGTCCTCTCAGGCTGAAACCCAGTGGACCCCCCGTAGGACTGCCGCCCTACCCCGCGAGTAGATTAGATCCCTTCGGAATTCCGTCAAGGCAATTTGATCAACTCAAATAAAAAATCTTAAAAAGCGAAATTGTTTCGCTTTCGGAAACATATAAAGACCAAAAGCACTACTTTAGTGCTTTGCTATCAGCTACTCGTCGGCACCAAGCCAATCATCATGACGAGAGCTTTTAACGAGATTGGTCCGTTAATCTCTATCCACTGATGCATCTATCAGGATTAGAGATGTGTCGTGCGCCCAACAGACCAATGGCAACTTGTTTGGCACGAGGACCGAGTGCACACACGTGCTTCGCGTGGCTCCATAGAGCACAGGCTGCCTGCCGTGCCCGAAAATACCGACGCATCGAAAATTTCGCTCTCGTCGCGCGAATTGGATGCCAAAAAACGAAACTGTTTCGCTTTCTCGATCGGGATGCTTTTGAGCGGGAGTTCGCTACCTGCCCTTCCAGTTCGGGGCGCGCTTGTTGAGGAAAGCGTCCATGCCCTCGCGGAAATCCTCGCTCATATAGGCTTTCAGGATCAGGTCCTCGCCCTCTTCGCGCGACAGCGTGCGGCGGATGCGACGCACCGCCTCCTTGGTTGCTTCCAGCGTCAGCGGCGCATGGCTGGCGACGAGCTTTGCGGTCTCGTCGGCACGGCGCTGCAGCGTCTCGACGTCGGGCACGACCTCGTTGAGCAGGCCGAGGGCCAGCGCCTCCTGCGCCTCGACGAGGCGCGCCTTGAAGATCAGATCCTTGGTGCGGGCAGGCCCGACCAGCGCGACGACGCGGCTGATGTTGGACATCGACAGGCAATTGCCGAGCGTGCGCGCGATCGGAAAGCCCATCCGCGTCGTCTCGGTGCCGATGCGGAGATCGCAGCAGGCCGCGATGCCGGCACCGCCGCCGGTGCAGGCCCCGGCGATGGCCGCGATCACCGGCACGCGGCACTGCTCCAGCGTGCCGAGCACGCGGTCGATGCGGGCCTCGTAGTCGAGCGCGTCCTGCGCGGTCTTGAAGGCGCGAAATTGCGAGATGTCGGTGCCGGAGGCGAACGCCTTGTCGCCGGCGCCGGTCAGGATCAGTGCCTTGATCGAACGGTCGGCGTTGATCTCCTGGCAGATCTCCGCCATGCGGTCATACATGGCGAAGGTCATGGCGTTGCGCGCTTGCGGGCGGTTGAAGGTGATCCGCGCGATGCCGTCCTGGACGGAGTAGAGCAGGTCTTCGTTGGCAGTCGGTGCGTTCATCGCGCGCTCACTTTCGTTACTTCAGTTCGGTCGCCCTTAAGCGCCCGGATCCCTAAGCGACTTGGGCCTTGGTCATCGGCACCACGTCGCGTCCCTTCAGGACGTCCATGGCCGCCAGCACGCCGCCGCTCCGATGCGGGATCTTTGCAAGGTCGAGACCCATCTCGACACCAGCGAGGGTGCCCATCAGCATCAGATCGTTGAAATGGCCGATATGGCCGATGCGGAACACCTTGCCCTTGACCTTGTTCAGGCCGGTGCCGAGCGACATGTCGAAGTTTTCCAGCACCACCTTGCGGAAGGCGTCGGCGTCGTGACCCTCGGGCACGCGCACGCCGGTCAGCGCCGGCGAATGCGCGGCC
The DNA here is from genome assembly GCF_900324035.1 of Bradyrhizobium vignae. Lineage (NCBI taxonomy): Bacteria > Pseudomonadati > Pseudomonadota > Alphaproteobacteria > Hyphomicrobiales > Nitrobacteraceae > Bradyrhizobium > Bradyrhizobium vignae. Next base: position 2,862,369 of record NZ_LS398110.1, on the reverse strand, counting down.
GGATCGGCGCATTGCGTCTCCAGGCCCCAGACCTTGACGGCGGCGCGAGTCGCTGCACTGTGGCGCTTGTGTCGGGCCCAGACATTCTCCAGCCCCTCCTCCTCGAGCATCTTCACGGCTTCGCGCAGGCCGTAGAGCAGATTGGTCGCGGGCGTGTAGGGGAAGGTGCCGAGCTTGTTGAAGCTGATGACCTCCTGCCAGTCCCAATAGGAGCGCATGCCCGGATTGGCCTTGGCAACGGCGAGCGCCTTTTCCGAGATGGCGTTGAAGCCAAGCCCCGGCGGCAGCATCAGGCCCTTCTGGGAGCCCGCGACCGAGACGTCGATGCCCCAGGCATCGTGCTCATATTCCATCGAGCCGAGGCCGGAGATGGTGTCGACCATCAGCAGCGCCGGATGTTTTGTGCGGTCGAGTATCTTGCGCACCTCCAGCGGCGGCGTCACGCAGCCGGTCGAGGTCTCGTTGTGGACGACGCAGACCGCCTTGATGGCGTGCTGCTTGTCCGCGGCAAGGCGCTTCTCGATCTCGGCGAGATCGGCGCCATGGCGCCAGTCGCTCGGGATGAAGTCGACGTCGAGCTTGAACTTGTCGGCGATGCCGCGCCAGAGCACGGCGAACTGGCCGGTCTCGCACATCAAGACCTTGTCGCCGGGCGCGAACACATTGACCATCGCCGCTTCCCACGCACCGGTGCCGGACGAGGGGAAGATGATCACGGGCTGCTTGGTGCGGAACACCCGCTGCATCGCAGCGAGGACGGCAAAACCGAGCTCGGCGAACTCCGGACCGCGATGGTCCAGCGTCGGCGTGTCCATCGCCCGCAGCACCCGATCGGGCACGTTGGTCGGTCCTGGAATCTGTAAGAAATGCCTTCCAGTATGCACGGTCATCGGCGTCCTTCCCGGTCTAGCCTTGGTTTGGTGGGCGCCGAATAGCACCATTTGACCGGCTTGTCCCCTCCTCCAAAAGAGGACGTCCGTGGATCGTGGGCCGGCCCGTCTACTCCCACCGCGACCACCCTTACGTGCCGGCGATCTTCAGATGCGGCGAGGCGTTGCCTTGGGGACGCTGCTCCAAGAGCTTCATCGCGACATCGACACCGCCGGAGCGATGTGGCACGCCGGCGACCGACAGACCCATCTCGACGCCGGTGAGCGCGCCGAGCAACGTCAGCGCGTTGCATTCGCCGAGATGCCCTATGCGGAAGACTTTTCCGGCGACCTTCGAAAGCCCAGAGCCGAGCGACATGTTGTAATTGTCGAGCACCACTTTCCGGAACTGGTCGGCATCATGGCCGGGCGGCATCAGCACCGCGGTCAGCACCGGCGAGAATTCCGACGGCTCCTGGCAGAGCACTTCGAGCCCCCAATGATGGACGGCGGCGCGCGTCGCGGCGGCAAGCCGCTGATGCCTGGCGAATACGTTGTCGAGCCCTTCCTCGAGCAGCATCGCGATCGCCTCGCGCAGGCCGTAGAGCAGATTGGTCGCCGGCGTATAGGGGAAGAAGCCTTTTGCGTTCGGCTTGAGCATCTCCTCCCAGTCGAAATAGGAGCGCGGCATCCTGTTGGTCTTGGACGCGGCCAGCGCCTTATCCGAGATCGCGTTGAAGCCGAGGCCGGGCGGCAGCATAAAACCCTTCTGCGAGCAGCTGACGCTGACGTCGACCTTCCACTCGTCGTGGCGATAGTCGACCGAGCCGAGCGAGGAGATGGTGTCGACCATCAGCAGTGCGGGATGGCCCGTGCGGTCGATTGCGGCGCGGATCTCGGCGATGCGGCTGGTCGCGCCGGTCGAGGTTTCGTTGTGCACGACCATGACGGCCTTGATCGCGTGCGCGGTATCCCCAGCGAGCTTCGCCTCGATCACCGCCGGATCGGCGCCGCGGCGCCAGTCGCCCGGGATGAAATCGACCTCGATGCCGAAACGGCCGGCCATCTGCCGCCACATCGTGGCGAAATGGCCGGTCTCGACCATCAGCACTTTGTCGCCCGGCGACAGGGTGTTGACGATCGCGGCCTCCCAGGCGCCGGTCCCCGACGAGGGGAAGATCACCACGGGTCCCTTGGTCTGGAAGATCTTCTGGCTGCCTTCGAGCACGGTGCGGCCAAGCTCGCCGAACTCCGCGCTGCGGTGATCAATGACAGGCATATCCATGGCGCGCAGGATGCGCTCGGGGACCGGGCTCGGGCCGGGAATCTGCAGGAAATGGCGTCCCTGATGCATGAAGACCTCCTCGTCGGCGGTAATGGACCGGCTTCTTGCATCATTTTGCATTCATTTTTTGTCTATTCAATCGAAATTTGGTATTCGATTGTGGACGTCGACGCGACCAAACGGGCAAACTACTGTGCTGCAAATGAAATCCACGATTCCGGACACCGGAGCTCCGATCACCCCGCCCGACGCGAATGGCGGCGACCGCCAGGAGGCGTCGCTTCACGGCGAGATCCTGCTGCGGCTGCGCGACTATGTGGTCGAGGGCAACATCCCCGCGGGCGGGCGCGTTCCCGAGCGGCAGCTCTGCGAGATGCTCGGCATCTCCCGCACGCCCTTGCGCGAGGCCTTGAAGGTACTCGCCGCCGAGGGGCTGATCGAGCTGCTACCCAACCGCGGCGCGCGGGTGCGCCAACTCAGCCGGCGCGACCTGGAGGAGCTGTTCGATGTCATGGCGGGACTGGAAAGCCTGGCCGGGCGCCTCGCCTGCGAGACCATCACCGATGCCGAGATCACCGCGATCGAGCAGCTGCATTACGAAATGTACGGCCACTACCTGCACCGCGACATGCACGGCTATTTCCAGGCCAACCAGCGCATTCACGAAAGCATCGTCGCGGCCGCCCGTAACGAGACGCTGAAGACCGCCTACGCCAATTTTGCCGGCCGCATTCGCCGCGTCCGCTACTCCGCCAATTTCGCCCGGAAGCGGCAGCGTTGGGCGGAGGCGATGCGCGAGCACGAGGCCATCCTCGATGCACTGCGCCGCCGCGCCGGCAGCGAGCTCAGCGACATCTTGTTCCAGCACCTGCGCAACAAGCGGATGGCGGCGATCGAGCACCTGACCGAGCCCCAAGAGGGCGCACAGGCATCGCCCTAAGAACCCGATCAGCTTGCTCATTTTGAATTCATAATGTAACCGGCAAACGCAAGAGTGAATAATCCGCTGGGCGGAACGCCCCTGTGGATCACCTCGGGATCAGGGATGACCAACGCCTCCTCGCTCGAACGACGCCTGCGCGCGGAAATGACCGGCGACGTCCTGTTCGACCGCTTCAGCCGTGGCCGCTACGCCACCGACGCCTCGTGCTACCAGATCATGCCGGCCGGCGTGGTGGTGCCCCGGACCATGGACGAGGCCTTGCTGTCGCTGGCGATTGCCCGCGACGAGGGGGTGAAGGTGACCCCGCGCGGCGGCGGCACCTCGCAATGCGGCCAGACGGTCAATGACGGTTTGGTGGTCGATCTCTCCAAGCACCTGAACCGGATCCTGTCGCTCGATGTCGAGGGCCGAACCTGCGTCGTCGAGCCCGGCATCGTGCTCGACGACCTCAACCGTCAGCTCAAAAAGCACGGCCTGTGGTTTCCCGTGGACGTTTCCACGGCCTCGCGCGCCACCATCGGCGGCATGGCCGGCAACAATTCCTGCGGCGGCCGCAGCTTGCGCTACGGCACCATGCGCGACAACACCCTCTCGATGGAGGCATCGCTCGCTGATGGCACGCTGAGCCGCTTCGGCGAGGTGTCGCGCGATCTCTCCGACGTTGATGCGCCCGACAGCACCCGCGCCCTATTCCGCGACATGCTCGATCTCGGCACGCGCGAGGCCGAGGAGATCGCGGCACGCTTCCCGAAAGTGCAGCGCCGGGTCGGCGGGTACAATCTCGATGCGCTGGTGCCCCGCAATGCGCCGAACAACATGGCGCACCTCCTGGTCGGCTCGGAAGGTACCCTCGCCTTCACCACCAAGGTCGAGCTGAAGCTGTGGCCCGTGATCCGCAACAAGGCGCTCGGCGTCTGTCACTTCGGCAGTTTTTACGAGGCGATGGATGCGGCCCAGCACCTCGTCAAGCTCAAGCCGATCGCGGTCGAGCTGGTCGACCGCACCATGATCGCGCTCGGCCGCGACATCGCGATGTTCAAGCCGATCATCTCCGCGGCGATCAAGGGCGATCCGGATGCGGTATTGGTGGTCGAATTCGCGGAAGAGGACCAGGCGGACAATCTCTTGCGCCTCAAGCAGCTCACCGAGCTGATGGGCGATCTCGGCTTCGGCTGGAACAACGACACGCGCAAATGGGGCGGCGTGGTCGAGATCACCGAGCCGGCGTTGCAGAGCGGCATTGCCGATTTCCGCGCCGCCGGCCTCAACGTCATGATGTCGATGAAGCAGGAGGGCAAGCCGGTCTCCTTCGTCGAGGACTGCGCCGTGCCGCTGTCGCATCTCGCCGATTACACCGCACGGCTGAACGAAGTGTTCGCCAGGCACGGCACCAGCGGCACCATGTATGCGCACGCCTCCGAGGGCTGCCTGCATGTGCGCCCGGTGCTGAATTTGAAGCTGGAGAAGGACGTCAAGGCGATGCGGGCCATCGCCGAAGAGGCCTTCGCGCTGGTGCGCGAGTACAAAGGCTCGCATTCGGGCGAGCATGGCGACGGCCTGGTGCGCTCCGAATTCCACGAGACCATGTTCGGCGAGCGTCTCGTTGCCGACTTCAGGGAGGTGAAGCGGCGCTTCGATCCCAAGGGCGTCCTCAACCCCGGCAAGATCGTCGATGCGCCCAAGATGGACGACCGCTCGCTGTTCCGCTTCAAGCCCGACTATCGCGTCGGCGAGCTGAAGACGAAGCTCGACTGGTCGGCCTATCCCGGCGCCGGCGGCGGCTTCCAGGGCGCGGTCGAGATGTGCAACAACAACGGCGCCTGCCGCAAGCTGGAGGGCGGCGTGATGTGTCCCTCCTACCGCGCGACGCGCAACGAAAAGGACGTCACGCGAGGACGTGCAAACACGCTGCGTCTCGCGATCTCCGGCCAGCTTGGCCCCGATGCGCTCGCGTCCGACGAGATGATGGAGACTTTAAAACTCTGCGTCTCCTGCAAGGCCTGTCGCCACGAATGCCCCACCGGCGTCGACATGGCCAAGATGAAGATCGAGGTGCTCGCGGCGCGGGCCGCCAGCCACGGCCTGACGCTGCGCGACCGCCTGGTCGGCTACCTCCCGCGCTATGCCAGCCTTGCTTCGCGCTTCGCGCCGCTGGCGAATTTGCGCAACCGCAGCCCGCTGCTGCGAAAGCTGTTTGAGCGCTTTGCCGACATCAGCGCGCGGCGGGCGCTACCCGCGTTCCGTAGCGACGTGTTCGTGCCGCCGGCCGAAAGCGTCGGGCCGGAAAGCGGCCGCGAGGTCGTGCTGTTCGCCGACACCTTTAATCGCATCTATGAGCGCGAGAACCTGGACGCCGCGCTGCGCGTGCTCACGGCTGGCGGCTATCGCATTCACATGCCGAAGCCTGCAAACGGCAGCCGCCCTTTGTGCTGCGGTCGCACGTTCCTCTCGGCAGGTCTCGTCGACGAAGCCAAAGCCGAGCTCGACCGGCTGGTGTCGGTCTTCGCGCCCTTCGCCGCGCGCGGCGTGCCGATCGTGGGCCTGGAGCCGAGCTGCCTCCTGACGCTGCGCGACGAGCTCGCATCGCTGCGCAAGGACAACGACGCCAAGGCCGTCGGCGCCCACGCGCTGACCTTCGAGGAGTTCCTGGTGCGCGACGCCGAGGCCGGACGGCTGCAATTGCCGCTCGGGACCGTCGCGGACAAGGCCGTGGTGCACGGCCATTGCCACCAAAAATCCTTCGGCGCGTTCAAGCCGGTCGAGCAGGTGCTGCGGCTCGTCCCCGGCCTTGAGGTCGAGACCATCGAATCGAGCTGTTGCGGCATGGCCGGCGCCTTCGGCTACGGCGCAGACACCTACGATGCCTCGATCGAGATGGCCGAGCTGTCGCTGCTGCCGGCCGTACGGCGTGCGGATCAGAATACGCTGGTCGTCGCCGACGGCACCTCCTGCCGCCATCAGATCCGCGACGGCACGCAGCGCGAGGCCCTTCACGTCGCGCGCGTGCTGGCGATGAGCCTCGATCGCGCCGAAACCGATTCCACTTCTCCAGCTGCAAAGGAAACCAGCCATGGCTGACCTCACGCTCGACACCGCCCGCAAGATCCTCGACGCCGCTTTCGCAAAATCCGCCGAGCTGAAGCTCAAGCCGCTGGTCGTCACCATTCTCGACGCGCGCGGCGTGCTCAAGCTCGCCGCCGCGCAGGACGGCACGAGCCTGATGCGCGCCGAGATCGCCCACGGCAAGGCCTATGGCGCGCTCGCCATGGGCATGGGCTCGCGGGCGCTATTCCAGCGCGCGCAGGAGCAGGCCTATTTCATCGACGCCGTGAACACGATTGCGAAGGGCGCACTGGTGCCTGTTCCCGGCGGCGTGCTCATCATGGACGGCACGACGCTGATTGGCGCGGTCGGCGTCTCCGGCGACACCTCCGACAATGACGAGGCCTGCGCGGTGGCGGGCATCCGGGCGGCGGGGTTGAAGGCGAACGCGGGGTAGCGGTCTGCATCCAGGCTACAAGATCGTTCGCTGCCCGCAGCGGAAAGGTCTCTGGATTTGCTTCGCTCCGCTCGCCATGACGAGCTGGTGGCACGCTCTCACTACACTTTCGTTGTCATCGCCCGGTCTGATGTTCAGCCCGGGGACATGACCGACGGGTGTTCGGGGACATAGCCGACACATCATAGTGCAGGGATTTGGCAGTAAAGGAGGCCAAGTCCATGCCCTGGCGAGAGGTGTCGGTGTTGGATCAGCGGCGGGAGTTCGTGCGGCTTGCGATGCAGGAGGGAGCGAACCGGCGGGAGCTCTGCCGGCGGTTCAATATCCATCCCGACACGGGCTACAAATGGCTTGCACGATGGCAAGCGGATCACCGTCTGCCGCTTTCGCTAAAGCTTCGGCGCCCCTGGACCTTCACCCCGGCGAAGCCTTGGCGCAGCCGGGTCACGGGCATGACAGTCACGGTGTACGTGCGTGCGTCGTTCCTTCGCGCCCCATCCTCACCTCCCCGTCCAGACCGGCTTGCGCTTCTCGCTGAACGCCTTCAGCCCCTCCTTCGCGTCCTCGGTCATTGCCAGCAGCGCGATCTGGCTTTCGGTGTAGGCGATGCTCTCATCGAACGACATCGCGGCGATGGCGCGCATGGCGTATTTGCCGCGGCGGATCGCGGTCGGGGATTTGTCGACGATGCGGCTGATCAGCCAGTCGACCTTGGCGTCGAGCTCGGCGGCGGGCACGACGTAGTTGAGCAGGCCCGCAGCTTGCGCGGCCTTCGCATCGAACGGCTCGCCGGTCAGCGCCCATTCGTTGACGAGACGAGGCGGCGCGATCCTCTGCAACAGGCTCAGCACCTGCATCGGAAACACGCCGACCTTCACCTCGGGCAGGCCGAAGACGACGTGATCGGCGGCAACCGCCATGTCGGTCATGCAGAGCAGGCCCATGCCGCCGGCCATGCAGACGCCACTGAGGCGCGCGATCGCCGGCTTGGTCGCGTTCTGGGACAGGCGCAGCAGGTCGGCATAGTCGACATTCGGCTTGGAATGATCCATCGCGAACGCCGCGCCGGAGTTCTGCAGATCCGCGCCCGCGCAGAACGCCTTGTCTCCCGCGCCCGTCAGCACAATGACGCGGACGTCCTTGTCCTCATGCGCGTCGCGATAGCCGCGTGTGATGCCGGCGATGACGTCGCCGTTCAGCGCGTTGCGTTTCTCCGGCCGGTTGATGGTGATCCAGAGCGCCTGCCCGCGCTTTTCGATGATGACGGCAGTGGTGTCGGTCATGGCACGCTCGCTTCATTGGCTCCGTTTTACCGCCATTTGCGGCAGCTCGAGCGAGAGGTGCAAGCGCAAACTGCGGGGCCGCGCCGCTTTAGCGCCTCGACACAAATTGCGCGGCGATCCCCATGCGCACTCAGGCGACCGCTTTCCTGATCCAGACCTTGTTGTCGTGGAACGCGGCCCCCCCGATTGGAGCGATCGTGTCCGCGCCCGTCAGCATGTTGATGCCGCGGCCGCCGATATGGCCCTTGTTCGGGTGAACGGATTCGGCAATCAGCACGCCGCGCCGCACGCCTTCGAACAGGGTTGCGACCAGTGTGGTCTCGCCGCGGCTGTTGCCGAGCGTCACCGCATCGCCATCGGCGATGCCGAGCGTGGCTGCATCCAGGGGATGGACCATCACGCTGGCCCTGCCCTCGCGCGCCTGCGACGACGGCGTCTCGTTGAAAGTCGTGTTGAGGAAGCTGCGCGAGGGGCTGGTCGCGAGGCGGAACGGGTGGTCCTGGTCGGTATGCTCGATCACGGCCCAATGGTCCGGCAGCGAGGGCATCTTGTCGAAATCGCCCATCGTCTGGCCGAACGGCGGGTGCGCCCAATCCGCCCTGAAGTGGAACTTCCCGTCGGCGTGGGCGAAGCCGTCGAGATAATGCGAGGTGCGGAAGTCCGGCTGCAGGTCGCGCCAGATGTCGGCTTCGAGGCCGGCGATGTCGCCGTGATTGCTCAGCTTCAGCGTCGCGTCGATCAGTTCACGCGGCGTCATCTCGAAGCCCGGATGCTTGGCGCCGAGCCGCGGCGCCAGTGCCTGCAGCAGCTCGTGGTTGGAGCGGCATTCGCCGGGCGGATCGATCAGCTTCGGCCCGACCGAGATGTGCTGGTGACCGCCGCCGTAATAGAGATCGTCATGCTCCATGAACATGGTCGCCGGCAGTACGATGTCGGCCATCTCGGCGGTCTCGGTCATGAACTGCTCGTGCACCGCGACGAACAGATCCTCGCGCGCAAAGCCCTGCCGCACCAGCGACTGCTCCGGCGCCACCGTCATCGGGTTGGTGTTCTGGATCAGCAGCGCCTTGACCGGGCCCTTGCCCTGCAGAGCTTCGGCATCGCCGGTGAGGATGCGGCCGATCTGCGACTGGTCGAGCGCACGCGTCGACTTGTCGATGGCGTCGTGGCCTTCGATGATGGATTCGTTGAAATGCCACAGCGCGTAATTGTTGAAGAAGGCGCCGCCGCCTTCATATTGCCAGGCGCCCGTCACCGCGGGAATGCAGAGCGCCGCATGCATCTGCGTCGCGCCGTTGCGCGAGCGGGTGAAGCCGTAGCCGAGGCGGAGGAAGGTCCGCTTGGTCTCGCCGACCGCCTTGGCAAAGGCCTCGATCTCCGCGACGGGCACGCCGCAGATGGCGGACGCCCATTCCGGCGTGCGCGTCTTCAGATGCGCCTCGAGCTCGGCAGGGCAGTCCGTGTATTTATCCATGTAGGCGCGGTCGGCATAGCCGTCGCGGAACAGGACATGCATCACGCCGCAGGCGAAGGCGCCGTCGGTGCCGGGGCGCAGGATGATCTTGATGTCGGCCTGCTTCATGGTCTCGTTGTCGTAGATGTCGACCGCCGCGATCTTGGCGCCGCGCTCCTTGCGGGCACGGGAGGCGTGCGTCATCACGTTGACCTGGGTGTTGACGGGGTTGGTGCCCCAGATCACGACGAGGTCGGACAGCGCCATCTCGCGGGGGTCGACGCCGGCGATCTTGCCGGTGCCGATCGCAAAGCCGATGCGCGCGACGTTGGAGCAGATCGTCTGATAGAAGCGCGAATACTTCTTGACGTGCGTCAGACGGTTGAGCCCGTCGCGCATCACGAGGCCCATCGTGCCGGCGTAGTAGTAGGGCCAGACCGATTCCGCCCCGAACTCGCGCTCGGCCTGATTGAAGCGCTGCGCGATCTCGTCGAGCGCCTCGTCCCACGAGATGCGCGCGAACTGACCGGAGCCCTTCGGCCCAATGCGGCGCATCGGGAATGTCAGCCGCTCGGGGTGATGGATGCGCTCGGCATAGCGGGCGACCTTGGCGCAGACGACGCCGGCCGTATAGGTCTGTTTTTTCGAACCGCGGACGCGGCCGATGCTGCGGCCCTCGACCACCTCGACATCGAGGGCGCAGGCCGAGGGGCAGTCGTGCGGACAGGTCGAATGGCGGATCTCGATCTTGGCGTGCTGGTTCATGTCCAGTTCGTAACACCAAATTACCAGCCGGCCGAGCGCATTTATCCGGCAAGGCCCATGCGATTTGCTCAAACCGCGCATGCTGCAGGTTCCTGCTGCGGCCGCGAAATGCGGACCGCCACACCGACAGCCGCCCGGTATTCCCGGCCCAATCACTGCCGTGAGGCGTCGACAGTCCGCATTCCCTGCCGCTACAGTACCGGCCAACAAGAACGATATCAGGGAGGTGGGCATGACAGCCCGAAGCTTCATGCTGGCGCTGGCCGCCGGCCTGCTCGCAGCATTCTCCGCACCCCCCTCTTCCGGGCAGGATTATCCCAACCGCGCAGTCCGGATCGTGGTGCCCTTTGGCGCCGGCGGGCCGGCGGACGTCGCGGCCCGGCTGATCGGCAACGTGCTCCAGGAGAGCTTTGGCCAGCCCTTCGTGATCGAGAACCGCACCGGGGCAGGTGGCGTCATCGGCACCGTGGAAGCTGCGAAATCGCCGGCCGACGGCTACACGTTGCTGATGATGTCCAACACGCAGACCGCGAATGAATCGCTGCTGACGCCGGACAAGCGCAAATACGAGCTGATGCGCGACCTCGCGCCGATCGCGCCGGTGAACTATTCCGATCTCGTCATCGTGGTGAACCCGCAGGTCCCGGCGAAGACGTTGCCAGAGTTCATCGCGCTCGCCAAGGCGCAGCCGGGCAAGCTGAACTACGCCTCTTCCGGCCAGGGCACGCCCTATCACATGGCCGGCGAACTGTTCAAAGCGATGGCGGGCATCCATATCGTCCACGTGCCCTATCGCAACAGCGGCGAGGCGCGCAGCGGCGTGATCGGCGGACAGGTGCAGATGATGATCGACGCGGTGCCGGCAATGGCCCCGAATGTCGCCGAAAACCAGGTCCGCGCGCTCGCCACCACGGGCAAGCAGCGTTCCGCGGTGCTTCCGAACGTGCCGACCGCGATCGAAGCCGGGGTGCCTGGTTACGAGGCCACGATCTGGCTCGGCCTGATGGCGCCCGCGGGCACACCCAAGGCCGTCATCGACAAGCTCAATGCGGCGGTGAACGCAATGGTGAAGCGGCCCGACATCGTCAAGCTCTGGACCGAACAGGGCGCCATGCCCATGTCGATGACGCCGCAGGAATTCGACAAATTCCTGCGCGGCGACATTGAAAAATGGGCCGATGTCGTCAAGAAGTTCGACAGGTCCTGAGGCCGCACTGCTCATGCCCTCTCTTCAATTCCGCCTCAATGGCGCAGCGATCGCCCTGGACGTCGATCCGGACCAGACGCTGCTCGACGTGCTGCGCAGCCGGCTCGGCGTCACCGGTCCGCATTTCGGCTGCGGAGCCGGTGAGTGCGGCGCTTGTCATGTTATGGTCGACGACCGCGCGATGACCTCCTGCGACATGCCGATGTGGTCGGTCGAGAACAAGGACGTCGTCACGGTGGAAGGCCTCGGCACAATGCAGCAGCCGCATCCGCTGCAACGCGCCTTCATCGCCGAGCAGGCGATGCAATGCGGCTATTGCGTCTCGGGAATCCTGATCAGCGCAGCCGCGCTGCTGAAACGGAATCCGTCGCCGACGGAGGCCGAGGTGAGAGAGGCGCTCGACCGCAATCTGTGCCGCTGCGGATCGCATAATCGCATGGTCCGTGCCGTGCTGCGCGCAGCCTCTGAGATGGCGGAGCCATGACCTCCCCTGCCCCGAAACTGCCGGTCAGTCTCGTGGCCAATCCCAGGCTGTCATCTTGGGTGCAGTTCACCGATGGTGGCCGCGTGGCGATCTCGCCCGGCAAGGTCGAGATCGGCCAGGGCATTGTCACGGCGCTGGCCCAGATCGCGGCGGACGAGCTCGACGTCGATCTCGGCCGCATTGACATGATCCGCGCCTCGACGGCGATGAGCCCGAACGAAGGTGTCACCTCGGGCAGCCTGTCAATCCAGCAATCCGGCCGTGCGCTGCGCCATGCCTGCGCCGAGGTGCGGCAACGTTTCCTCGCGGCCGCATCGGAACGTCTCGGTGTCGATGCAGCGTTGCTCGATATCGATGACGGCACGATCTCGGGTCCCGGCAATGTCAGGACCAGCTATTGGGAGCTCGCTGGCGAGGTCTCGCTCGACCGCGACGCCACCGCGGGCGCACCAGCGAAGAGCGCTGCGGGGCGCGCCCTCGCCGGACATTCGGTCCCGCGGGTCGACATTCCCGACAAGGTGTTCGCACGACCACGATTCATCCACGATTGCCCGCTGCCTGGCCTGCTCCACGGGCGCGTGCTGCGGCCGGATGTCTCGCGCGCCAAATTGATTGCTCTCGACAAAGTCGCGACGGGTGCGGTCCCCGGCCTCGTCGCGGTCGTCCGCGACGGCAGCTTTGCAGGCGTGGTTGCCGACAGCGAGGCCGCCGCGGAAGCCGCTCTGAAGATCTTGCGCAAGGGCGCGACATGGTCGACCGGCGAACCGCTGCCCGATGAAGACGATCTCGCGGGCTTCCTGAAAAGCCAGCCGGTCCAGACCACCGTCATCGACGCCAGGACGGCGACCTCTCCGAAGCAAGCCATGCGGACCTTGCGCCGGCAATACACCCGCCCCTACATCGCGCATGCCTCGATCGCGCCCTCCTGCGCCATGGCGCGATGGCAGGGTGATCGGGTCCACGTCTGGACGCACAGCCAGGGCATCTATCTGCTGCGCGCTGATCTCGCGATCGTGCTCAAGCTGCCCGCAGAAAGCATCATCGTCGAGCACATGGAGGGCGCCGGCTGCTACGGTCACAACGCGGCCGACGACGTCGCGCTCGATGCCGTGCTGCTGGCGAAAGCGGCCAGCGGCCGTCCGGTGCGGGTACAGTGGTCGCGCCATGACGAGATGAGCCATGCGCCGTTTGGTGCGGCGATGGCCATCGAGATCGAGGCTGACCTCGATGCGGACAATGAGATCGTCGGCTGGCGCCATGCGATCTGGAGCAACGGCCATGCGGCGCGGCCCGGACGCGCGGAGCAGCCGGCGTTGCTCGCGGCTAGCGAGATCGAGAACCCTTATCCGCGCATGATCTCTTCCAATCCACCGGCTGCGAATGGCGGCGGCGGTGATCGCAACTCCGTACCTCTCTATGATGATTTTCCAGCCTGGACGATCACGAGCCATCGGCTGCTGACGATGCCCGTGCGCACCTCCGCGCTGCGGACCCTCGGCGCGCAAGGCAACGTATTCGCCATCGAGTCCCTGATCGACGAGATCGCGGCGCTGCGGGGCGAGGACCCGATCGCATTCCGCTTGCGCCACCTGCGCGACGAACGGGCGAAGGATGTGATCCGCGTCGCAGCGCGACGCGCGCAGTGGAAGCCGCAGAAGCGATCCGGCATCGGCTACGGCGTCGGCTTTGCCCGCTACAAGAACACGGGAGCCTATTGCGCCGCGATTGCGGAGATTGAAGGCGCGGAGGACATCCGCGTGAAGCGGCTGACGCTTGCGGTCGATGTCGGCGAGGCCATCAATCCCGATGGCGTCGTCAATCAGATCGAGGGCGGCGCCATCCAGGCCACGAGCTGGGTGCTGAAGGAGCGCGTCCGCTTCGACCGGACGCGCATCACCTCGGTCTCCTGGACCGACTATCCGATCCTGAGGTTCAGCGAGGTGCCGGGGGTGGATGTCGAGATCATCCAACGGCCCGAGATCGAGCCGGTCGGCGCCGGTGAAGCCGCGCACGGCCCGGTGACGGCAGCGATCGCCAATGCGGTCTACGATTGCCTCGGCGTACGCGTGCGCGACCTGCCGATTACGCGCGACCGGATCATTGCAGCTGCGGAGCTTGCATCGTGACCACCGTGAACATTTTGAGCGGGGGTGCCGCGCAAGGCCTGGTGCGCGGCCTCACTGAGACCTTCAAGGCGCAGACCGGCCTCAGTATCGACGGCGAGTTCGGCGCAGTCGGCATCATGGCCGACAAGCTGCGCGCCGGTACGGCGGCCGATCTCGTGATCCTGACGCAGGCGCTCCTCGCAAAACTGGCCGAGGAGACGCTCGTCATTCCCTCCTCGATCGCGAATGTCGGCCGGGTCGAGACCGCACTCGCGGTCCGCAGCCGCGATCCCCGGGTGGAGGTGAAGACCGAAGCCGATTTGCGCGAGATGCTGCGTTCCGCCGACGCCATCTACGTCCCGGACACGAAGGCGTCCACGGCGGGACAGCACATCGGAAAGCTGCTGGATCAGCTCGGCATCGCCTATGAGGTTGCTTCGCGCCTGAAGATATTTCCGAACGGCGCGACGGCGATGCGCGAGCTTGCGGCCTCCACTGCGCAAAGGCCGATCGGCTGTACTCAGGCCACCGAGATTATTGCCACCGACGGCATCGCATTGTCGGGATCACTGCCGCCGGGCTGCGAACTCGTGACGATGTACACGGCCGGCGTCACCGCGCGGGCCGCACATCCAAAGGAGGCCGCTGCGCTGGTGGCACTATTGACCGGCGCAGACCGGAGGGAACTGCGCCGGCGCGTGGGCTTTGCCGACTAAACGGCCGGCCTATTTGTGCAGCTGTGTGAGCCCGGTCGGCGGACCGTCGACCGCGGTCCAGCCGCCGTCAACGAACAGCGTGCTGCCGCTGACATAGCTCGCGGCGTCCGAGGCCAGATAGGCCACGGCAGTCGCGACTTCGTCGGCGCTGCTCCAGCGATTGAACACGGTGTGGCCGGCGTAGAGATTGTAAATGTCGGGCCGCTGCTTGAATGGGCCGGTCAGCGCGGTCTCGGCGATGCTGGGCGCGATCGCGTTGACGCGCACGCCGGCATGGCCGACCTCGGAGGCAAAGCCCTTCACCAAGAGGCCTATCGCTGCCTTGGTCGAGCCGTAGACGCCGAGGCCGGGCTCGATGGTGACCGCGCGCACCGAGGAGCAGGCGATGATGCTGCCGCCGTTCTGCTCCACCATGATGCGGCCGAAAGCCTGGAAGAACCACACCGTGCCCTTGACGTTGAGATTGAGGACGCGATCGAGATCCTCCTCGGTGTAGTCGAGGATGGTCTTGCG
Source organism: Bradyrhizobium vignae (assembly GCF_900324035.1). Lineage (NCBI taxonomy): Bacteria > Pseudomonadati > Pseudomonadota > Alphaproteobacteria > Hyphomicrobiales > Nitrobacteraceae > Bradyrhizobium > Bradyrhizobium vignae. Next base: position 2,847,247 of record NZ_LS398110.1, on the reverse strand, counting down.
GATGTTGAGCCCCGGCGTCGTCACGGCAATGTCGAGCCGCGGAAACTTCTGCATGACGGTTTTGGCTAGCGCATTGACATCAGCAGCGCTTGCGGCGTCGCAACTAGCTGCCTCCGCCCAGCCGCCCTTGTCGCGAAGGCCGGCGGCAGTTGCCTCCGCCGCATCAAACGCGCGATCGGCGCAGACGACGCGGGCGCCGAGATCCGCAAGCGCCTCGGCCGATGACTTGCCGATGCCGGAAGCGGCGCCAAGCACGACCGCGGTCTTGCCGGTGAGATCGAAGAGCTTGCGATAGTCCGTCACTGATAGCTTCTCCCTGGTGCTGCTAACCCTTGTAGCCCATCAAAAGACGCGGCAGCCACAGCGAGAATGCAGGAACGTAGGTCACGAACATCAGCGCTGCGATCAGCGCTGCATAGAACGGCAGGATGGTCCGCATCACCGCCCCCACCGAGATGCCGCCAATGGCGCAGCCCACGAATTGCGTCGTTCCGACCGGCGGAGTGTTGAGCCCGAGGGCGCAGTTGATCAGCATCAGCATGCCGAACTGCACCGGATCCATGCCCGCCTTCATCGCGATCGGCAGGAAGATCGGGGTGCAGATCAGGATGGTGGCCGCCATGTCCATGAACGTGCCGAGCACGAACAGGATGATGTTGATGAGCAGGAAGATCATCCAGGGTTGCGTCGACACCTTGCTCATCAAATCGCCGGCGAAGTCGGCCACCTCGTAGAGCCCCATCAGGTATTGGAACATGGTGGAGACGCCGATCAGGAGCAGCACCACACCCGTCGTCTTCACCGCCTTGGCCGCGGCCCGCAGGAAGTTCTGCAAAGTCATGGTGCGGTAGATCAAGAAGGTCAGCAGGATCGTGTAGGTGACCGCAACGGCGGCGGATTCGGTGGCCGTGAAGACGCCGGACAGGATGCCGGCGAGGATGATGCCGACGATCAGCAGGCCCGGCAGCGCGGCCGCGAACGAACGGAAAACCTCGGCCCAGCCCGGGAACTTGCCGGCGGGATAGCCGCGCTTCACCGCGACCGCATAGGCGGCGACCAGCATGCACACCATCAGCACCAGCGCCGGCAAAAGGCCCGCGGCGATCAGCGCGCCGATCGAGACCTTGCCGCCGGCGGCCAGCGCATAGATGATCATGTTGTGGCTGGTCGGCATCAAGGCTCCGACCAGCGAGGCGTGGGTGGTGACGTTGACGGCGTAGTCGGTGTCGAACCCTTCCTTCTTCATCATCGGGATCATCACCGCGCCCATCGCCGACACGTCGGCTACGGGCGAGCCCGAGACCCCGCCGAACAGCGTGCAGGCAACCACGTTCGACATGCCGAGGCCACCGCGGATGTGCCCGACGAGGTTCTTGGCGAGCTTCACGATCTTGTCGGCGACGCCGCCATGCAGCATCAGCTCGCCGCTGAAGACGAAGAACGGAATGGCGAGGAACGAGAAGATGTTCATCCCCGACATCATCTGCTGGAAGATGACGGCGACCGGCAGGCCTTCGTAGAGGATGGTGCAGATCGCCGACAGGCCGATCGCGAAGGCGACGGGTACGCCGAGGACGAGAAAGCCGAAGAAGGTGGCGCCGAGGATGATCAGTTCCATGAGGGGACGACCTCTTCGCCGCGCAGGAGCGCAATGATGTGCTCAATTGAAAACGAAACGATCAGGATGCCGGAGGCGATCAGCGGCACGTATCGGATCACCTCGGGCAGGCCGAGATTGGGGATCTTCACGGTGCCGACCGATGCCCCGAGGATCCAGCCGTTATAGGCCATCGCAATCCCGAACACGGCCACCAGGACGTGGATCACGATCTCGATCTTCTCGCGCACATGATGCGGAAGCATGACCAGCAGACTGTCCATGCCGATGTGTCCGGCATCGCGCACGCCGACGGCGGCGCCGATCAGCGTGACATACAGAATGAGGACCAGGGCAAGATTCTCGGTCCAGGTCGGGCTGGAATTGAGCACGTAGCGTCCGAACACCTGGTAGAAGACGATGGTGACGATGACGACCAGTCCGGCCACCGACAGATACATGCCCACGCGCGCGATGGGTGCATTGATCCGCGAGAGCAGGCCGGTGGACGGCCGTCCCGTGACCGCCTCCTGCTCGTGATCTGCGACGTGTGGGTCTGTCATCCCGCGCCTCTCTCGCGAGGGTCCGGTGTCACCTTGCAGCGACGCCGGACCCGATCCGCCGTGCTTCTACTTCGTGTCCTGGATGCGCTTGACGAGGCTCTGCAGCTTCTCGTCGCCGGCGAACTTCTGGTACACAGGCTTCATCGCATCGACGAACTCCTGCTTGTTGGCGATGGTGACGACCTGAACGCCGGCTGCCTCGACGGTCTTGCGCGAGGCCTGCTCACGCTCGTCCCAGAGCTTGCGCATGACGGGGACCGATTCCTTGGCTGCCTTGCGGATCATGGCCTGATCGTCCTTGCTCAGTGTGTCCCAGACCTTCTTCGACATGACCAGGACTTCGGGCGCGAGCGAGTGCTCGGTGACGTTGTAGAACTTAGCGGCCTCGAAGTGACGCGAGGATTCGTAGGACGGCCAGTTGTTCTCGGCAGCGTCCACGAGGCCGGTCTTGAGCGCGGTATAGACCTCGCCATACGGCATCGGAGTCGGATTGGCCCCGAGGCTCTGGATCATGCCGACCCACAGGTCGGACTGCTGCACGCGGATCTTCAGGCCTTTGAGGTCGGCGAGCGACTTGACCGGTGCCTTGACGGTGTAGACCGAGCGCGCGCCGCTGTCGTAGTAGGCAAGGCCGACCAGGCCCGCAGGCTCCATCGCGGCCAGGATCTCATCGCCGATCGGCCCGTCGAGGACGGTGCGCATGTGCTGCGTATCCCGGAAGATGAAAGGCAGGCAGAGGGCGATGGTTTCGGGCACGAAGTTGTTGAGCGGCGATGAGTTGATGCGCATCATGTCGAGCGCGCCGATCTTGAGCTGCTCGATCGTGTCCTTCTCTGAGCCCAAGGCCCCATTGGGAAACACCTTCACGCCGAGCTTGCCGCCGCTCGCGGCTGCGAGCTGCTTGCCCATGAACTTGACGGCCTCGACGGTCGGATAGTCGGCAGGGTGCACGTCGGCGGAGCGGAAATCGCGTGCGGTCGCCAGGGACGCTGAAACCGCCAGTGCAACGGCTGTGATGATACCGGTTAGCGTCTTCATCTGGGCTTTCCTCCTGGTTGATTGGATTGATTATATCGTTGTCGGGGCGGCTGCTGGCCGCCTTGGGTCGCTCCACTTCAGGTGTGAAGTCAAGCACCAAGTCGTCCCTAGGGCGGCCGGCATTCTCTGTCCAAGCCAAATCCGGCATCGATCAATGCAAGAGTTGCATCGATCGGTCTGGGGCAAGTCATGGTGAATTGACGCTACCAAGATGGCCCCTCAAGATGTCGGAAACTTCCGGATCTACTTGAGGGAATGCCCATGCCGCGGAAGCTGATCGATATCTCGGTGCCGCTCACAAACGACGTGACCGCCGATCCGCCCGGCAATCACCCGACGATTCAGTATATCGATCACCAGCAGGGCCTGCCGCGCATGCTGCAGTTCTTCGACGGCCTCAAGGCGGAAGACCTTCCGGACGGCCAGGGCTGGGCGGTCGAGCAGGTCTCGCTCTCCACCCACAACGGCACTCATCTCGATGCGCCCTGGCACTTCCATCCGACCATGAACCGCGGCGAGCGGTCGTGGACCATCGACGAGGTGCCGCTGGAATGGTGCTTTCAGCCCGGCGTGAAGCTCGACTTTCGGCATCTGCCCGACGGCTACGTGGCGAGTGCCGAGGATGTCGAGAAGGAGCTGAAGCGCATCGGACACCGGCTGTCGCCGCTGGAGATCGTCGTCGTCAATACCAGCGCCGGCGCAAAATTCGGCAAGGCCGACTACGTCAATTCCGGCTGCGGCATGGGCTATGAAGCCACCATGTACCTGCTCGAACGCGGCGTGCGGCTGACCGGTACCGACGGCTGGAGCTGGGATGCGCCGTTCGTCTACACCGCCAAGAAATATGCGGAAACAAAAGATGCCGGCCTGATCTGGGAGGGCCATAAGGCGGGACGGCATATCGGCTATTGCCATCTCGAGAAGCTGCACAATCTCGACCTGCTGCCTTCGACCGGATTCACGATCTCGTGCTTCCCGGTGAAGATCGAGCGCGCCTCCGCAGGCTGGACCCGCGCGGTCGCCATCATCGACAACTAGGCCAGAAGCGTCACTCGCCGTCGAGGCCGCTCTCGGCGAGCTCGCGCAGTGCGTCGGTATCCAACACGACGATGGCGCCGTGCTCGAGGCGGACCCAGTGACGGCCGGCCCAGGCGCGCAATTGCTTGTTGATGCTCTCGCGCGTCATCCCGACCATCTCGCTGATCTCCTGCTGCGTGATGGCGAGCGTGCCGCTGCCGGAATCGAGCTTGCGCTCTTCGGTGAGGCCCAGCAACGCACTCGCGAGCCGGCCCGGCAGATTTTGGAGGATCACCTGCTCGACCTGCTGACTGGTCCAGCGCAGACGCGCACACAGCAGCTCGATGAATTTCATCGCCAGCGCCGGCTGGCTCTTCACGAAAGGCAGGAAGTCCCGACGATCGATGACGTAGAGCTCGCAATTGGTGTTGGCGGTCGCGTCCGCCGACCTGGGAGCGCCGTCGAGCACTGCGATCTCGCCGAAAATTTCGCCCGGGCCGATCAGATTGAGGATAGCGTTCCGTCCATCGGGCGACGAAGAGGAAATCTTGACTGTGCCGGCGATCACCGCGAACAGACTGTTGCCGGGATCGCCCTTGGCGGCGATCGTTGCGCCGCGCTTGACCGTGGTGTGCTTGGCGTAGCGGCAGAGCTGATCGAGCGCGTCCGGCTCCAGATCCGCGAAGATCGGGTGCTTGCGCAGGACCGATAGTTTGTTGCCCGCCGACTGTCGCGGGTCGCCGGTCTTGTCCTGAGGCACGCCGCGTTGCTCCTAAGACTACGAGGCACTGGGTTCCTGCGTAGTCAACGTTATCAGGCTTTTCAACCGGAAAGCACGCGCGCGATTTGAGGCAAATGCCACGAAATGGCCGTGGTAAAGTCGCAAGGATGCATCCGAAGGATGTGTCGATACATCACCGTCGATGCAGAGTTGCAAGCAGCGCAAGCCGATATTGCGTTGAGGCGCTGCCGAACGCCCGCGCCCGCTTGCGCATCGGTCGTCGGCGCGCCGGACGCGGACGATGAGCTTCCGCGCTTGGACCCGGGATGAGCCGGCCGGTGCTGGTTTGCCGGTCTGCCCAAGCCAGAACTGCGGCAAATGCGAAGATCGCGACGACGACAATGGTCACCAGCAACGCATCAGCGGGCATCATGCTCCTCCCGGATTCGGCTCGCGTCGAGGCCATGGCCGCGGCCTGACCTTGAGCGCGACCTGCCGCTCACGCCAGCCGAGTAGAAAGGTCGCAACCTTCTCGTCGGCCGCGCCTCGGCCGAGCAGGACCCCGGCCGCGCACCGTCAGGGCGTGATATCGAGCTCGCCAACGAAATTCACGGCGCCTCCGTCGAAGCCCTCCAGCTCGAGGCCCGTGCGCTGCTGGCCCGGGTGTCCGGCGCAGTGCATCATCCGCTCAGCACGATCGTGCCGGCGCTGGTGCCGCTGATCGCGATCATCATCAAGAATTTGCGGACGACGGCCAAGACGCCCGCCGATGCGAGTTCAGAGCTTTAGCCTGACGTCGCAAATATCAGGCTCGGCCGGATCCGGCTTGACCTCGAAGCCGAGCTGCCGGCACATGTCGAGCATCACGGTGTTCTCCTGGAGCACGTCGCCCGATATGAACTTCAACCCTTCCGCCCGCGCGTAGTCGATGATCAGCTGCATGAGGGTCCAGCCGAGTCCCCTGCCTTTGAGATCGGACCGCAGCAGAATCGCGTATTCGCCGCTCTCGTAGATCGAGTCCGAATGGAGCCGGACGACGCCGACCATTTCGCCGGTGGCCTCGTCGAATGCGATGAAGGCCATCGCACGTGCATAGTCGAGCTGGGTCAGGCGCGCGATGAACTCGTGGGTGAACTCCTTCATCGGTGCGAAGAAGCGCAGGCGAAGGTCGTGCGGCGTGACGTGACGCAGGAATTCGTGGATGGTCGGCTCGTCCTCAGGGCGCATCGGCCGCACGAAGATGCGCCAGTCGTCCTTGAGCTTGAGGCGCCGCTCCCATTGCGACGGATAGGCGCGAACGGCGAAATTGGCCGGGCCGGAGCCGGCGAACTTCCGCTGCGGCGGCCCGACCGCGACGCGGGCATCCACCGCGGTCACGCCGGTTTCGTCCGCCAGCAGCGGATTGATGTCGAATTCGCGGATCTCGGGAATGTCGGCGGCCATCTGCGCCAGCTTGACCAGCACCATGGCCACGGCATCCTGCTTGACCGCCGGCACATCGCGGTAGGCCTTCAGCAACCGCGACACGCGCGTGCGGTCGATCAAATCGCGAGCCAGTTGCAGATCGAGCGGCGGCAGCGCAAGTGCCTTGTCGTTGATGATCTCCACCGCCGTCCCGCCGCGGCCGAAGACGACCACCGTACCGAAGGTCGGATCGTCGGCGAGACCCAGGATCAGCTCGCGGGCCTTTGCCTTGACGACCATCGCCTGGACGATGACGCCGCCGAGGCGGGCTTCCGGACGCAGCTTCTTCGCCCGCGCGAGAATGCCGGTGGCAGCGCCTCGCACGGCTTCGGGAGTGGTCAGGTTGAGCACGACGCCGCCGACATCGGATTTGTGGATGATGTCGCGCGACATGATCTTCAGCACGACGGTGCCGCCCTGTGCGAAGATATGCTTCGCATAGGCCACCGCCTGCTCGACATCGGTTGCCGCATAGGTCGGCACCATCGCGATGTCGTAAGCTTCGAGCAGGTGCTTGATCTCGACAGGCTCGAGCCATTCACGACCGTCCGCGATCGCGGCGGCGACGATCTCTCTCGCCCCCTGGGTGTTCGGAACGAACGTATCGGGCATCGCGGGAGGCACCTGGCTCAGCTCCTCCACCACTTCGCGGTGCCGGACTAGATGCATGAACCCGCGCACGGCATCGTCCTCGGTGGGATAGTTCGGCACACCGGCGCCGGAGAGTGCCTGAATGATGTGCTGATCGGCCCCAACCCAGGCCGCCAATACGGGCTTCGCCCACCGGCGGTGCTGCTCGCGATACTTGCCGACGAGCTCAGTCACGGTCGTCGCGATCTCGGCGGCCGAGGCGATCGCGGTTTGCACGTTGAGGACGAGGACTGCGTCATTGTCGCGATCGGCCAGCAGTTCCTCCAGCGCCGCCGCGTAGCGCGAGGCATCGGCGTCGCCCACGATGTCGACGGGATTTGCACCGGACCAGGTCGGCGGCAGCGCCGCATCGAGCTTCTTGCGCGCGTCGGCCGAGATGGTTGCCGGAACTCCGCCGAGCTCGACCAATCGATCGACGGCGAGGACGCCGATGCCGCCACCGTTGGTCAGGATGGCGAGACGCTTGCCCGTCGGGGATTCGACACGGCCCAGTGTCTCGGCACAATCGAACAGCTCACGCAGATCAGACACCCGCAGCACGCCCGCGCGGCGGAACGCCGCGTCGTAGACGGCGTCGGCACCGGCAAGCGCGCCGGTATGCGTGGCAGCGGCCTTCGCACCCTGCGCCATGCGGCCAGACTTCACCACGACGACAGGCTTCACGCGCGCGGCGGCGCGCGCAGCCGACATGAACTTGCGCGCGTCCTTGATGGCCTCGATGTAGAGCAGGATCGCGCGGGTCTTGTGATCCATCGCGAAATGGTCGAGCAGATCGGCAATGTCGACGTCGATCTGATCGCCGATCGAGACGATACCGGAGAAGCCGACGCCGCGCTGCGCGGCCCAATCCACCATGCCGGCGGCAATCGCGCCCGATTGCGAAATCAGCGCGAGGTTGCCCGTTCCCGGCATGTGCGCGGCGAAACTGGCGTTCAGGCTGACGCCGGGCATCATGATGCCGAGGCAGTTCGGCCCGATCAGCCGCATGCCGTGCTTGCGGGCAGCAGTGCTTGTAGCCTCGTGCAGCGATCCCGGCCCCTGGCCGAGCCCGGCCGAGACGATCAGCGCACCCGCAGACCCGCGACGCCCGGCTTGGTCGATAATGTCTGGAATCTCGCTCGCGGGCGCGGTGATGACCACGAGTTCGGGCACGAAGTTCAACCTGTCCAGGCTCTTCACCGCCGCGACGCCGGCGATCTCGGCATGGCGCAGATTGACGAGGCCAAACTGCCCCTTGAATTCGGCCTTGCGAATGTTCTCCAGGACGGCACGTCCCACCGACGCCGGACGGGCGCTCGCCCCGACCAGCGCAACCGAGCGCGGCGACAGCAGGTTGTTCAGACGATAAATTGACATGGAAGCAAATACGCCGGTCACCGGCGGTTCCGATGGTTGACGATCAGGCCGGAAGCAGGCGCCTGGTGTGAAATCATAGCCCAGCACGGTGGCTGGCCAATGACGGTCTTTGTCACACCACCCCATACGATCTCGTTCAGGCGCGAATGATGATAGGCGCCCATCACGATCGCATCGATACCATGGGAATTCGCCCAGCTTGCCAACACCTTGCCGGACACCGTGTTCCCTCAAATGACCGACGAGAGCCGCTCCGGGTTGCATGATCGCGTCAGTCTTGTCCTCCGCCACAGTCAGCACGCGAACCGAGGCGGCAGCCCGAACGACGGGCAACGCGTCGCCGACTGCACGCGCGGAGTGATCCCAGGCAATCATGACGTTTTCGAATTCGGGCCGAAGTTCGTCCGCGAGATGTTCGGGACAGAGCAGAAGAGGTCGACCCGATTCGAACAAGGAGGCCTCGACCATGCCTCCGTTCGGCTGTCGTGCGGTTTTACCGGAACCAGCGTGAGGTCGCTGAAGCGGGCATGCTCGGCCAGGATCGCCCCGATCTGATCCGCAGGCACCTTACCCGATCGGCTTTGGGCGCGCATGTTGGCCCGAGAAGCTGCGTTGCTGAAGGCGTTCAGGAGCTGTTGCATGTCGCCGGCCCCAGGACTGGCCTGCACGAAATCGCGATCGTAAGGCAGCATCACCTTCGGCCGCTCGAAAACATCTTCTTGCTCGAGCACGAGCGCGGTGATCCTGGCGCCGAGATCCGCTGCGACAGCCACGCATTTCTCGATCGCAACCAGGGCTGGCCCGCGCGGCTGGCCGACAAGGGACAGCAAGACGTCCTTGATGGGCACCTCAGCCACCACAATAGGCCGGCTGACGTCGAGACGCTTGATCCTCGTCAAGGTAGGGGAAACTCCGTCCGGTCGCCCGGGAACAGGCGTTGACCGACGTCAAGGACTGGCCGCTGGGTCATTCTATGAATACTTCAATCGGAGCGGTTCGCCCCGGAGAGACTCATGCGTGCGATGGTGTTGTCGACCCCACGAGCACGGCTCCAGATGGAGGAGCGGCCTGACCCGATGCCGGGCAAGGGTCAGATCCGGGTGAAGATCAGCGCCTGCGGCGTATGCCGGACCGATCTTCATCTCGTCGATGCCGAGTTGCCCGATATTCGCTATCCGATCGTGCCTGGCCACGAGATCGTCGGCCGGGTCGATCTCGTAGGCCAAAATGTGACAACACATGCGCCTGGCGACCGGGTCGGCATTCCCTGGCTCGGCTTCACCTGCGGAAAGTGTCGCTTCTGTCGGGAAGGTATGGAAAACCTCTGCGACGCCCCGCTGTTCACCGGCTACACGCGCGACGGCGGTTACGCAACCCACACCATCGCCGACGCACGCTACGCTTTTCCGCTCGGTGAGACCGGGAGCGACGTGGAGATTGCGCCTCTGCTGTGCGCAGGCCTGATCGGCTGGCGCTCGCTGGTCCTCGCCGGCCCCGCCGACAGGCTCGGCCTCTACGGTTTTGGGGCGGCCGGCCACATCATCGCGCAAGTCGCGGTTTGGCAGGGACGATCCGTCCATGCATTCACGCGACGCGGCGACGCCGCTGCGCAAGACCTTGCGCGCCGTCTCGGCGCGGTCTGGGCCGGGTCATCCGACCAAATGCCGGACGAGCCGCTCGATGCCGCGATCATTTACGCACCGGCCGGCGAGCTTGTCCCGGCAGCGTTGCGCGCCGTCCGCAAAGGCGGTCGCGTCGTATGTGCCGGCATCCACATGACCGACATTCCAAGTTTTCCGTATGACCTGCTCTGGCAGGAACGGCAGCTGGTCTCGGTCGCCAATCTGACCCGGCGAGATGGCCTCGATTTTCTAAAGATCGCTCCGCAAGCCGGCGTGCGCACCGAGACGACGGCGTTTCCGCTCGATCAGGCCAACGAGGTTTTGAGCATGCTGCGGAACGGCCAGATCCTCGGCGCGGCCGTGCTGACGCCCTGATGGTGCTTCGGATGTCCGCTTCGCTGAAAGATGAAATGACGGCCCAGGAGCGCGTCTTCCAGATGCTGACCGAACATCCTGGCGTGACGCGGATCGACACGCATGCAGCCTCGGTGTTCCTGGACGCAAGGCGCGCGCTGAAGATCAAGCGCGCCGTCCGGTTTCCGTTCCTCGACTATTCGACACTCGAGAAGCGCAAGGCGGCCTGCGAGGAGGAGATCAGGATCAACCGGCCGCTGGCGCCGCAGATTTACCACCGCGTCGTGGCAATCACAGAAGAGCCGGATGGAACGGTGAAGGTCGACGGCGCCGGCCGGCCGATCGAATATGCGGTCGACATGTCGCGCTTTGACGAAGGCAGGACGCTCGATCATCTGGCCAAGGCCGGCCCGCTGGACACAAAGCTCGCCTCTGCGGCTGCCGACGCAATCGCCGCGTCACACGCGGCGGCGACGCGCGCCAATGGAAATGCATGGGTCTTCTCCATCCCTGCCCTGATCGACGGCAACAGCAACGGTTTGCGGGCCGGAGGACATTTCAGCGCGGAAGACATCGAAAAGCTCGGAAAAGCCTCGCACGCGGCATTTCTACGCATTCGTCCCCTGCTCGCAGAGCGCGGCCGCCGGGGCTTCGTGCGCCGCTGTCATGGCGATCTGCATCTCGCAAACATCGTCCTGATCGATGATCGGCCCGTGCTGTTCGATGCGATCGAGTTCGATGCGCAGATGGCAACGGTCGACGTGCTCTACGATCTCGCATTCACGCTGATGGACCTGTTGCAGCACCTTCAGCCAAGCGCGGCGAACATGATCCTGAACCGCTATCTCGCCATCACGCCGGCCGACAATCTCGACGCGCTCTCGGCCCTGCCGCTGTTCATGTCGATCCGGGCGGCGATCCGCGCCCAGGTTGCCCTGGCACGGCAAAAGCGACCGCATTCCGATGCCCCCGGTATTGTTGACCAGGCACGGCGCTATTTTGAACTCGCCCAGATGCTGATCCATCCTCCTGCTCCGCGTCTGATTGCGGTCGGCGGGCTGTCCGGCACCGGAAAGACGGTCCTGGCGCACGCGCTCGCGCCGGTCGTCGCGCCGCAGCCGGGAGCCGTCGTGCTGCGCAGCGATCTCGTCCGCAAGCAAATGTTCGGGGTCGCGGATACGCACCGCCTGCCGCCATCCGCCTATTCGCCGGAGGTTACGGCCCGCGTCTACGACACGCTGGCTCAGCACGCCCGGCGGGTGCTGGCGCAGGGCCATTCGGCGATCATCGACGGCGTATTCGCACGCGAGGACGAACGCGATGCGGTCACCACGCTCGCGCGCGAGCGCAACGTGTCGCTGCACGGTCTGTTCCTGGTCGCAGACCTCGCGACCCGGCAAGCGCGGATCGGAAGCCGCCGGGGAGACGCATCGGATGCCACGCAAGAGGTTGCCGCGCTGCAAGAGCACTATAATATCGGCCATGTCGACTGGGCGACCATCAATGCATCCGGGACACAAGAGCAGACGCTCCAGAACTGCCGCGACGCGATCGCTGCGGGGCAAATAGGGCAATCGGATTGATGCGGGCAAGGATGTCGCGATCCATCACAAGCTCGACGGCAACCGCGCATGCCAAGCCGGCGGCGCGGCGCAACGCCCTGCCCGCCCGCCTCAGCCCCGGCATGGCCTGCGATACGGCGTTCCGGATCATCGCCCGCCGTCACCTCGACGCCGTGCTCGCTCAGCACGACGGCACTTGCCGCGGCGATCCCGACGCGCTGCACCAGATCCGCATCGCACTGACGCATCTGCGAACTGCCATCCGCTTCTTCTCGCCGATGGTCGACGATGCCCGGCGGCCGAATGTCTGGGCCGAACTGAAATGGCTGAACGGCCAGCTCGGCATGGTGCGGGATCTCGACGTGGCCATCGAGCGGGTCGTCGCCGAGAGCGGTGACGAGCTTGCCGTGATCGCCGAGCTTCAGCACTGGGACGAGAAACGGGCCGAGAGCCACCGGCTGCTGGCGCGCGCGCTGCAATCCGCGCGTTACCGCCGCCTGGTCGAGCAGACCTCGATGTGGATCGATAGCGGCCCCTGGTCGACCCGGCGCAGCAAGGAAGCCATTCGATTGCGCCGCCGCACGCTCGCCGACCACGCGAGGGAACGGCTGACGGAGTGGGAGACGACGCTGCTCAAGAAGGCCCGGAAACTGAAGAGGCTCGATGTCGCGAGACGTCACCAGTTGCGGCTCCTCAACAAGCGGCTGACCTATTCGGTCGAGTCGCTTGCGGATCTGTTCGCCGATGGAGCGGCGGCGGCGAAGCAGAAGTCCATGCTCAAGCAATTGCGCAAGGCGCAACGGTCGCTCGGACAGCTGAACGACGATGTACGGGGACAGGCGCTCGCGTCATCGTTGAACGGCGCCGTCCTTGATGCCGGCCATCGCTTCCTCAATCGCAAGCGGGAAAAGGAGCTGTTGCGAACGGCGTCAGTGGCCTACCGGAAACTGGACAAGGCCAAGCGCTTCCGCTCCTCGGACCTCGCGCCGAGCTCCGAGCCGGAGGTCTAAGGCGCGACGAGATTGGGATGATCATCATCGTCCAGCTTATTGTTTGAGCATGATCTTCTCGGAAAACCGCCTCACACTTTTCAGATAATGGTCTTCCGACCCGGCATGATCAGGCCGATCATGTCGAGCGCGGCCATGACGCCCAGCCTCCGACCATCACGGAAGATACGGCGCTCGCGGAGATCGTCGATCTCATGGAGCGAAACAACGGGACGACGATCACATTCGCAGCCGCATCATCGACACCATGGAGAGGAACGACTGGTGTCCATTCGGGCTGAACGTCATCATACGCGACGGTATCGTTCATCCCAGCGGCGTCATCACCGCGGAGCGCGCACGGCAGGCCGCGATCGTCGCAGCGGAGAACGTCGAGGGCGTCACGAAGGTGCACGACCATCTGTGTTGGATCGACACCATGTCGGGCGTCTATCTGAACTCGCCCGAGGACGACGAGCTCGCCAAGGCGAGCTAATGCGAAATGGCCTTAGGATGAATCGATTGTGGCGGCTCGTTCACCTCTCCCGCTTGCGGGAGAGGCGTAGGCCGCCTCTGGCGGCCGTCATCTCAAACACGCCGAGGCAAAGCCTCGGCTATGGCGAAGCACCGGGTGAGGGCTTTCTCCTCTTAAGGATTGTCCCATTGCGGAAGCGCCCTCTCCCCAATCCTCTCCCGCAAGCTGGAGGGATCGCACCTCCGTCGTTGCGCAATCATACCTCATTTCATCGCGGCTTAACCAAGGCGAGCCGATCGCGGCCAAGCTCAGCGCGGAATGACGGCGGTGGCTTCGATCTCGACGCGCGCCGCCTTCTCCACGAGGCGAACGACCTGAACCAGCGCCATCGCAGGATAGTGCGCTCCGAAGACGTCGCGGTAGACCCTGCCCAGCTCCTTCAGATTGGCCAGGTACTCGTCCATGTCGACGACGTACCAGGTCAAACGCACGAGGTGCTCGGGGCGGGCACCGGCCTCGGCCAGGATCGCGGCGATGTTGCCGAGGGTCTGACGCACCTGCGCGACGAAGCCGTCGGCGAGACGCTCTTCGGCGTCCCAGCCGATCACCCCGCCGGTCACGACGATGCGCCCCTCGGCAGCCATGCCGTTGGCATACCCCTTCGGCACCGGCCAGCCTGATGGCTGGAGGATCTGCGCCTTGATGCGCGTCCCGTCCTCGGCTGCTGTCGGCAGCACCGCGAGTTGCGAGCCCTTCGGCGTCGTCACAGACAATTCTCTATCCTTCTCTCATTCCGCAGCGACGCCTGAGGACGTCACTGCGGCCTGCGCCAGCTGCCGCAGCGCAAAGCGTTTCAACTTTCCGGTCTCGGTCTTCGGCAATTGCGTCACAAATTCGATGGCGCGCGGATATTTATACGGCGCGATCTCGCGTTTGACATGCTCCTGCAACTCGGCCACGAGCTGAGCGTCAGGCGTCACGCCCGGTGCGGCAACGACATAGGCCTTCACGATCATGCCGCGCGCCTCGTCGGGGGCGCCGATCACACCGCACTCGGCGACCGCCGGATGCGTGAGCAGCGCCGCTTCGACATCGGTCCCTGCGATGTTGTAGCCGGCCGACACGATCATGTCGTCGGAGCGCGACTGGTACCAGAAATAACCATCGCCATCCATCAGATAGGTGTCGCCGGTGATGTTCCAACCGTTCTGGACGTATTTCCGCTGCCGCTCGTCGGCGAGATACCGGCAGCCGGTCGGCCCGCGCACGGCGAGGCGGCCCATCGTCCCGGGCGGCACGTCGCGGCCCTCGTCATCGACGATCTTGGCCTCATAGCCCGGCACGGGCTTTCCGGTGGCGCCGGGGCGGATCTCGTCCTCAGTCGCACTGATGAAGATGTGCAGCAGTTCGGTCGAACCGATGCCGTCCATCAGCTTGATGCCGGTGGCCTTCAGCCACGCTTCGAATGTCGGCTTGGGCAGCGTTTCGCCGGCAGAGACGCATTTGCGAAGCGAGGAGATGTCGCGGCCTGCGAGCTTGCCGAGCATGGCCCGGTATGCGGTCGGCGCCGTGAAGCAGACCGTGGTCTTGTACTGCTCGATCGCATTCAGAATGTCGTCCGGCGTGGTCTTCTCCAGCACCACGAAGGAGGCGCCGATATGCATCGGGAACAGCACGCCGCCGAAACCGAAGGTGAACGCGAGCGGCGCCGAGCCGATGAAGCGATCCTTCTGCTCGGCCCGCAAGATGTTGCGCGCATAGCCATCGCAGACCGCGAGCATGTCGCGGTGGAAATGCATGGTGCCCTTGGGATCGCCTGTGGTGCCCGAGGTGAAGGCGATCAGGCAGATGTCATCGGCTGCGGTATCGAGAGCCCTGAACTCGGGGCTCGCATCCGCAATCAGCGCTTCGAGCGAATCGGAGGCGTCATTGCCCCAATAGACGACGCGCTCGAGACCGGGCGCTGCGGCCTTCGCCTTCTCCATCTCCTCGGAGAGTTTTCCGTCGCACAGCGCCAGCGTGATCGCCGCTTTCTGGATCGGATAGGACAGCTCCTTGGCGCGGAGCAGCGGCATCGTCGCTACGACGATGCCGCCGGCCTTGATCACCGCGAGATAGGTCGCGACCATCATGGGGTTATTGGCAGAGCGCAACAGCACACGGCCGCCGGGGACGAGACCAAGCTTGCCGACCAGCACGTTCGCGATGCGGTTCACCAGCGCCTGCAGCTCGCGATAGGTGTAGCTGACGCCGGGGCTGATGACGCAAGGTGCATCGCCCTGGCCCTGCTCGACCCAGCGATCGAGGAAATAGCTGACGCAGTTCAGTCGCGGGGGATAGCGCAGCTCCGGCCGCGAGAAAATGAATTCGGGCCAGAGCTCGCGCGGCGGCAGATGCTGCTGCGCGAACGTATCGACATGGGCCGTCGCGGCATTGCCGTCACACGGACCCGACACTTGAATCTTGGCGGCGTTGGCCATCGCACGCTCCTTTCAGCATGGATTGCACCCGGCAGCACGATCGGGAAAACATTTTAGGCTTAAAACAATTTGGCGCAATAGCGGATTTTGGGCATGCCGTGCTTTTTCCTGCGGCAAAGGGGATCGGCGGTCTGCTCGGCCGGCCGGTTTATGGCCGGCGCCGGGCGGCGGATTTCTGCGCCGAAGCCTTGGTCTTGGCCAAGAGGCGCATCAATTCGCGCACATCCTTCGGGGAGAGGTCAGCGAAGAGATCGGCGATCCAGGTCTCGTGTTCCGCAGCCATCCTGCGAAACTCGGCACGCCCGAGCTTTGTGAGACGGATCACCTGGACGCGGCGGTCCGTCTCCGAGGTGCGCCGGTCGAGATGGCCTGATTCCACCAGACGCTCGACGAGACCGGTGACGTTCCCGTTGGAGACCATCATGCGCTTGGAGACGTCGGACAGCGTCATGCCGTCAGGCGCCTTGTCGAGCTGTGCCATCAGGTCGAAACGCGGCAGCGTGACGTCGAACCGCTGCCGCAGCCGGCCGCGCACCTCGCCCTCGATCAGCGTCGTGCAGGTCAAGAGCCGCAGCCACAGCCGAAGCTCTTCGGCGTGGTCCTCCGGTGTTTCGACGGCCTTGGTCTCGGAATCGAGCATGTTGCTGCAGTCACTCACGGCCGGCATTTGGCGCCGGCACGGATTCCCCAACGTTTTGAGCTTCAAATAAATCGGCGCCGGCTGCAAGTCCAAAGCTGCAATAATCGACCGCACGTCAATTTCTTTAGGCTTCAAATAATTGGCGCGCCGCTTGCATGCGCAGCTGCCCGCGGGATAGCCGCCTCGAGCTCGGCTTGCCGCGGCGGCCGTCATCGGCATAAGCTTGGATCGAAGTACGTGGCTTGCAGCGCAAGCCAATCGACGCGAGGGAAGATGATGAAGACGCAAATGACCTTAGCCGCAGCCGCAATGCTGCTCGGCACCGTGGTGACCCCTGCCCTCGCCCAGGAAAAAATCAAGCTGGGTGTGATCGTGACCCTGTCGGGACCTGCCGCCGCGCTGGGCCAACAGGTTCGCGACGGCTTCACGCTCGCAGTGAAGGATCTCGGCAGCAAGATGGGCGGCCGCGACGTCGAGGTCGTCGTCGTCGACGATGAGCTGAAGCCGGATGCAGCGGTGACGAAGGTCAAGGGCCTTCTCGAGCGCGAGAAGGTCGACTTCGTGGTCGGCCCGATCTTCTCCAACATCCTTCAGGCGATCCACCGGCCCATCACAGAATCGAAAACCTTCCTGATCAGTCCCAATGCCGGGCCGTCGACCTTCGCCGGCAAGGACTGCAACCCGTTCTTCTATGTGACGTCGTATCAGAACGATCAGGTGCACGAGATCCTCGGCAAGGTCGCGCAGGATCGCGGCTATAAGCGCATGTACCTGATGGTCCCGAACTATCAGGCCGGCAAGGACTCGGTCGCGGGGTTCAAGCTCGACTATAAGGGCGAGATCGTCGAGGAATCCTACATGCCGCTGAATACGCTGGATTTCCAGCCGGAGCTGTCCAAGATCTCGTCGCAGAAGCCTGATGCTCTCTTCACGTTCATGCCCGGCGGCCTCGGCGTCAATCTCGTCAAGCAATACCGGCAGGCCGGGCTCGCCGATACCATTCCGGTGCTCTCGGCGTTCACGGTGGATGAATCGACCCTGCCGGCGCAGCAGGACGCGGCCGTCGGCATGTTCGGCGGCGCGAACTGGGCGCCCAATCTCGACAATCCCCAGAACAAGAAGTTCGTTGCCGCCTACGAGGCCGCCTACAACAGCGTTCCCGGCACCTACGCCTTCCAGGCTTACGATGCCGCGATGCTGATCGACAGCGCCGTCAGGGCCGTGAAGGGCAACCTCTCCAACAAGGACGCGGTCGCCGCCGCTTTGAAGAAGGCCGACTTTACCTCGCTGCGCGGTGCCTTCAAGTTCAACACCAACGGTTATCCGATCCAGGATTTCTACCTGACCAAGGTGGCCAAGCGTCCGGATGGCAAGTTCCAGACCGAGATCGTGCAGAAGGTCTTTGAGAATTACGGCGATCGCTATGCCAAGGATTGCAAGGCGGCGAACTGAGCCGAAGCGTGTTACGGGAGGACTGCAATGAAGAGTGAAATCACCGGCATCACCCGCGCCAATGAGGGCATCCAGGGCATTTCCTGGAACATCCTCGGCCAGACCTACGTGCCGAAGAGCTACGCCGAGAACAGTTTCTCCTGGCATGCGACGCTGCCGCCGGGCACCTTCGTGCCGCCGCACATTCACCCCGACCAGGATGAATATCTCTACATGCTGGAGGGCAAGCTCGATTTCGTGCTCGGCAATTCGGAAGCGCAGGCAACGGCAGGCGACCTGATCCGCCTCGGCATGGGCGTGCCGCACGGCATCTTCAACAAGTCGGAGCAGACCGCAAAGGTGCTGTTCTGGGTCTCCCCGAGCCGCAAGCTGTTCGACCTGTTCTGGGGCCTTCACAACATGAAGGAGCAAAAGCCCGAGGACGTGGTGGCGATGGCCGCCGAGTTCAACATCCACTTCCTACCGCCGCCGCCCGGCGGCTAGCAGCCTGTCTTAAGCGCGCACGGCCGCAAGTCCCGGCACCGCGGCGAAACCGGCCTTCGTGGCATAGCCCCGCACGATCGCCTCGCGCTGGGAATAGCTCAGCACATTGTCGACATTGTCGAAGCCGTCGGGCGCGAGCTGCTCGACGGCGTCGATGACGCCCTCGGGGCCGCCGCGCCGATTGGAGCGGACGATCTCGGCCGTCATCGGCAGGCGCTTCTTCTCGTACTCCAGCAGCGCCTGGCGCGGGTGTTCGGCGCGTACCAGCGCATCCGCAAGGCAGCGCGCGTCAAGGATCGCCTGCGAGGCGCCGTTTGATCCGACCGGATACATCGGATGCGCGGCATCGCCGAGCAGCGTGACTCTGCCCGACGACCAATAGGGCAAGGGATCGCGGTCGCAGGTTGGATACTCGTAGAATTCGGGCGTTGCCGAGATCAGGCTCTTCACGTCAATGTAGGGAACCGAGAAGCGCGCGACATGCGGCATCAGCTCCTCGCGGCGGCCCGGGCGCGACCAGTCCTCCTTGCGCGGTGGCGGGGCATTACCCTCGCCGATCTTCACCAGCACCGCCCAATTGGTCAGCCGGCTTGCCGGGCTCGATCCTTCCGCGATCGGGTAGATCACCACCTTGGCATTGAGCCCCCCGGCCACGATCATCGACTTGCCGGTGAGGAACAGCGGCCAGTCGCGGGCGCCGCGCCACAGCATCAGCCCATTCCAGCACGGCGGGCCCTCGTTGGGGAACAGCGTCTCGCGGACGCGCGAATGGATGCCGTCGGCGCCTATCAGGATATCGCCACGCGCGGTGTGGACGTGCGCGCCGGCGCGATCGAAGAAGTAGGCCGTGACGCCGCCCTCGTCCTGCGTGAAAGCACCAAGCCGGCAGCCGGTGTGAATTGCGTTCGCGCCGAGCCGCTCCTCGACCGCGCGATGGATGACGCCCTGAAGCCGGCCGCGGTGGATCGAGAATTGCGGCACGTCGTGACCGGCGTCGATGCCGCGGGCTTCGCGCCAGACCTCCTGGCCATGGCGGTTGAGATAATAGAGCTGATCGGTGCGGATCGCGACGTCGTCGAGCTTCTGCAACAGTCCGAGCCCGGCCAGTTCCCGCATGGCATGCGGCAGCGTGTTGATGCCGACGCCGAGTTCGCGAATGGTGTCGGCCTGCTCGTAGATCTCGCAATCCAGGCCGCGCGAGCGCAACATCAATGCCGTGGTGAGGCCACCGATACCGCCGCCGACGATAATCGCCTTCATCGCCCTAACTCCACTCGAAACACAGGCAATGGGTTAACGTCGCACGGGCGGTCACTCCGCCGCAAGCGGCTTTGTCGCCTCCGCCTTGAGCTCGGCCCGGGTCTTGGGCTTAGCCTTAATTCTCAGCTCCTCGAGGTCCTGCCGGTCGCGCACGCTGTTGCGGAAGATCTGATCTTTGCCGGGCAGATATTGCGGGGGGCAGAAAGCGTCGTTTGCCCCATACCAGGCCGCCGCCTTCATGGTGAAGAAGGGGTCGACCAGGTGCGGACGGCCGAGTGCGACGAGATCCGCCCGGCCGGCGGCCAAGATCGTGTTGGCTTGGTCAGCCGTGGTGATGTTACCGACGCACATGGTGGCCACGCGCGCCTCGTTGCGGACCTGGTCCGAAAAGGGCGTCTGGAACATGCGCCCGTAGACGGGCTGCGCATCACGCACGGTCTGACCGGTCGAGACGTCGACGAGATCGACACCCGCCTCGGCGAAAGCGCGCGCTACGGCGACGGCGTCGTCGCCGGTGATGCCACCGTCCGCCCAGTCGGTTGCGGAGATGCGCACCGACATCGGTTTGTGCAAGGGCCACACCGCGCGCAGCGCCTCGAAGACCTCGAGCGGGAAGCGCAGCCGATTTTCGAGCGCGCCGCCATACTCGTCCGTACGGGTGTTCGTGAGAGGGGAGATGAAGCTCGCGAGCAGATAGCCGTGGGCGCAGTGCAATTCGAGCATATCGAAGCCGCAGCGCTCGCCGCGCTCGGCCGCCGCGACGAAAGCGTCTCTCACCGCTTTCATGCCGGCGCGATCGAGCTCACGCGGCACCTGGCTGTCGGGAAAATAAGGTAGCGGTGAGGCCGAGAAAACTTCCCAGCCGCCCTGCTCCAAGGGACGGTCCATGCCGTCCCACATCAACCTGGTTGCGCCCTTGCGGCCGGCGTGGCCCAGTTGCAGGCAGATTTTCGCGGCCGAATTGGCGTGGACGAAATCCACGATGCGCCGCCACGCGGCCTCCTGCTCGTCGTTCCACAGGCCTGCGCAGCCGGGGGTGATCCTGGCGTCGCGGCTGACACAGGTCATCTCGGTGAAGATCAGCCCGGCACCGCCGATCGCGCGCGAGCCGTAATGCACGAGGTGGAAGTCGGTCGGCACACCCTCCCGCGCCGAATACATGCACATCGGCGACATCACCGCGCGATTGGCGAGCCTCATCTCCCGCAAGCGGAACGGCTGGAACAGCGGCACCATCGGCCGATCGGTGTCGACATCGAAGCCGCTGCTGCGCACCTGCCTGGCAAACGACTTGTCGACCTCCGCCACGAAATCCGGCGCGCGGAGCTTCAGATTGTCATATGTGATCGCCTTCGAGCGCGTCATGACGCCGAAGGCGAACTGCACCGGGTCGAAATTCCAGAAGCGGTCGACGTGCTCGAACCAGACCAGCGAGACGTCGGCGGCATGCTGCGTCTTCTCGACCTCCTCGCGGCGGCCGTTCTCGTAGATCTGCAGCGCCGCCTCGATGCTGGGCGCACTCTCCATGGCTTCGGCCAGCGCAATCGCATCCTCCATCGCAAGCTTCGTGCCCGAGCCGATCGAGAAATGCGCGCTGGCCTTGGCGTCGCCGAGCAGGACCATGTTGTCCTTGACCCAGCGCTTGCTGCGGATCATGGGGAAGTTGCGCCACATCGAGCGGTTCGTCAGCAGCTTGTGCCCATTGAGGAACCAGCCGAAGATGTCTGCCATCCGCGCGGCGGACTGAGCCTCGTCCAGCCCTGTCAGCCCCGCCCGCTCGAACGTTTCAGGATCGGTCTCGAAGATCCAGGTCGAATGCCCAGCCTCATACTGATAGGCATGGGCAATGAACGGGCCCCACTCGGTTTCCTGGAAGATGAAGGTGAAGGCATCGAGCGGCCTGGTCGATCCCATCCAGGCGAACTTGTTGGAGCGGACGTCGACCTCCGGCTGGAAATGATCGACGTATTTCTCGCGGAAACGGCTGTTGATGCCGTCGGCGATGAGGATGAGATCGGCATCGGCGAAGCGGGATTCATCGCCGATGTCCACCTCGAACTGCAGCGCGACGCCAAGCTCTCGCGCACGCTCCTGAAGGATCAAAAGCAGCTTGCGTCGCGAGCAGCCGCAAAAGCCGTTGCCGCCGACCCGGTGCACCGTGCCGCGGAAATGCACGGCGATGTCGTCCCAATAGGCGAATTCCTGGGTGATGCGGCGGTAGCTCGGAAGATCGTGCTTCTCGAAATTATCGAGCGTCGCATCCGAGAACACCACGCCGAAGCCGAAGGTGTCGTCGGCGCGGTTGCGCTCATACACGGCGACGTCGGCGCTTGGCCGCTGCTTCTTCAGCAGGATTGCCGCGTAAAGACCCGCAGGTCCGCCACCGATGATCGCGACTTTCATGGGAGCCTCGCCAATTCGACCGGCCATGAAAACTATTTTAAGCCTAAAATAATTTCGTGCAAGCCCCATTCCTGGCTTGGCTCAGGATAATAGCGGCCGGCTCAGTCGCCCCTGAAGACCGGCCTGACCTTGTTGGCGAACGCCTCGAAAGCACGCTCGAAATCCGCCGTAGTCATGCACAGCGCCTGGGCAACGGCCTCCGCTTCGATCGCCTCCTCGACCGACATCGCCCATTCCATGGCGAGCATCCGCTTGGTCATGGTGTTGGCAAAGGTCGGCCCTTCGGCGATCTGTTTCGCCAGAATTTGCGCCTGGGGCAGCACCTGCTCCGGCGTGACGATGCGGCTGAAGAAGCCCCAGCGCTCGCCCTCTTCCGCAGTCATGAACCGGCCGGTGTAGAGCAGTTCGGAGGCGCGGGACTGCCCGATGATGCGCGGCAGGATCGCACAAGCACCCATGTCGCAGCCGGCCAGCCCCACCTTGTTGAACAGGAACGCCACCTTCGCCCCGCTTGCCGCAAGGCGCATGTCCGATGCCATGGCGATGATCGCCCCGGCCCCGGCGCAGATGCCCTCGACCGCGGCCACGATCGGCTGCGGGCAGGCCCGCATCGCCTTGACGAGGTCGCCGGTCATCCGCGTGAAGGCGGTCAGCCCCTTGGTGTCCATCTTCACGAGCGGACCAATGATCTCGAACACGTCGCCGCCGGACGAGAAATTGCCGCCGGCACCGGTGACGACGATGGATTTGACCGCGTCGTCGAAAGCGCAGGCACGGAAGAAATCGGTCAATTCCCGGTAGCTTTCGAACGTCAGGGGATTCTTTCGTTCGGGGCGGTTGAGCGTGACCGTGGCAACGCCGTCGACCACGGCCAGCAGGAAGTGCTGCGGCGAATAGTCTGCAAGCGGCACGGTGACGGGATTGGCGGGTCTGCTCATGCGATCTCCTTGGCTTCCTTGGTCGGGCCTTGCGCAGCTTAGATTTCACCACCGGCAACCGCGATCGCCTGTCCGGTGATCGCGCCGGCGCCCTCGCCGCACAGCCAGAGAACCGCGTCAGCGACCTCCTGAGGCGTGATCAGGCGCCCTTGCGGATTGTGTTTCGCAAGCTCTGCGACGGCCTGCTCGCGGCTACGCCCCGTCTTCTTCATGATATTCTCGATGCTGCCGGCAACGAGATCGGTGTCGGTGAAGCCGGGACATACCGCATTCACGGTGACGTTGCTTCCAGCCATCTCGAGGGCAAGGGACCGCACGAACCCGACCACGGCGTGCTTAGCGGCAGCGTATGCGCTGACATAGGCGTAGCCTTTGAGCCCGGCCGTGGACGCAACCGCGACAATGCGGCCATAGGGACGATCTTTCATGCCCGGCAGCACAGCCTGGACGGCGTGGACCACGCCCATGAAATTGACATCCATCATGCGCGCAAAAAGGGCGGTATCCGATTTCGCAAACGGCGCCGATTCAGCGCTGCCCGCATTGGCAATGAGAATGTCGATCGGCTTGCGCGCACTTGCCGCGGCAATGGCGCCTTTCAGTGACGTTTCGTTCGAGACATCAGCGACAGCCGCAAAGTGCGCGGCACCTGCATTGACCGCCTCTTCGAGAACCGCCGCATTTCGGCCAAGCACGGTCACGGTCGCGCCAGCGCCGACCAGAGAAGCAGCTATCGCACGGCCGATGCCGCGACCGCCTCCGGTCACCAGCGCATGCGGCGAATGCGGCAATCCGGACATGCGCTGGCTCCCTGGGCTGCTGATCGTTCCCCGATATATTTTAACCTTCAAGTTTTTGCAACGAAAGCGCCGATCGACATCGCGAACGCCCGCATGGCGCCCGGCCCGAAAATTGCTTTAAGTGTAAAATTATCGCTTCCCATCGCCGGCAAGCCTGTTAGCATCGAAGGGCCCAGCAAAAAGGATGTCGCGTGTCGCAGCCTGTGCCAATGATAACAAAGGACGGACGCTTCGCCTATGAGGCCGCGGGCGATCCGGGCGCGATACCTCTGATCTTCCTGCATGGCATCGGCGGCGCGGCGCGGGCCTGGCGGCGGCAGCTTGCCAACTTCGGCGACCGTTTCCGCGCGATCGCATGGGATATGCCGGGTTATGGCGGATCGGCGCCGCTCGCCAGCGTCAGCATCGCTGCCCTGGCGGAAGCACTCCAGCAGTTCATCGAGCAACTCGGCGTCAGCGGGCCTGTTCTGATCGGCCATTCCATCGGCGGCATGATCGTCCAAAGGTGGCTGGTGCAGTTTCCCAAACTGGCACGCGCGGTCGTGCTGGCGCAGACCAGCCCGGCCTTCGGCAAGGCCGACGGCGACTGGCAGAAATCATTCGTCGCGGCGCGGCTCGGGCCGCTCGAGCGCGGGGAGACGATGAAGTCGCTGGCCCCGTCGCTGGTGAAGGAACTCGTCGGCGACGATCCGGATCCGAACGGGATGGAGCTTGCCCGCGAATGCATGGGGAGCGTGCCTGAGGCCAGCTATCGCGCCATGATGCTGGCTCTCATCGGCTTCGATCAGCGCAGCACGCTTGGGAATATCTCCGTTCCCACCCTGCTGCTGTCCGGCTCAAAGGACAACAACGCGCCTGCGCCGATGATGGCAAAGACGGCGACCTTTATTCCGGGAGCTGAATATGTCGAGCTCGCCGGCGTGGGCCATCTCGCCAATCTCGAACGCCCCGGTGCCTTTGACGGCGCTCTCGCCCGGTTTCTGAACTCTCTCGCGACCAAAGCCTAAGGTAACTGCGCGATGACCATGCAAGTCAGCAAGACGATCGGCACGACCAACAAGGTTGCGCTGGATGCGCCGATCTTCGATCCTGTCGCGTTCCGCTTGAGCGACGAGCAGGCCGGCATCGTCACGCGCGCCCGCGAGATCGGCCAGAGCGTGTTCGCTACGCGCGCGGCGGCCTACGATCGCGAGGCGATCTTCCCGACTGAGAATTATCGCGACCTGCATCGCGTCGGCCTGCTCGGCATTGCCGTCCCCAAGAAGCACGGCGGCCTCGGCGCGAACTATCAGACCTATGCCTTGGCGGCCGCCGAGATCGGCCGCTATTGCGGTGCGACCGCGCTGACATGGAACATGCACGTCTGTTCGACGCTATGGTCGGGTCCCCTTGCCGACGATCTCGACATGGACAAAGAGACGCGCGCCGAGCACGAACGGCGGCGCGCAGTCCACTACAAGCGCATCGTCGAGGATGGCGCAATCTATTCGCAGCCCTTCTCCGAAGGAGGCGCGGCGGCTGCCGGTGGGGTCGCATTCGGCACGGAAGCAAGGCCGGTCGAAGGCGGCTGGATCATCAACGGCAAGAAGATCTTTGCGTCGCTCTCGGGTCATGCCGATTATTACGGCGTGCTCTGCACCGAGATTGAGGAAGGCGAGAAGGCTTCGCGCCGCAACACGCTTTACCTTGCGATTCCCGCCAAGTCGGAAGGTGTTTCCGTCGTCGGCGATTGGGATCCGCTAGGCATGCGCGGCACGGTCTCACGGACGCTTCTGTTCAAGGACGTGTTCGTGCCGGATGATTCCGCGCTGATGCCCCGTGGCGTCTATTTCCAGGCCGCGATGCGCTGGCCGCACATGTTCCTGACGCTGTCGCCGACCTATATGGGTCTCGCACAAGCCGCCTATGACTTCACCGTACGTTACTTGCGCGGCGAGGTTCCGGGCATGCCGCCGGTCAAACGGCGGATGTACCCGACCAAGCAGATCGCGGTCGCGCAGATGCAGATCAAGCTGGAGCAGATCAAGACAATCTGGTTTCAGGCAGTGACCGAAGCACGCGCCAATCCGACCAAGGAGCAGGTTCTGCGCGCCTATGCCGCGCAATATTCGGTGATGGAGGGCGCCAATGAGCTCGCCGCGCTAGCGATCCGCACCTGCGGCGGTCAGGCCATGCTTCGCTCGCTGCCGCTGGAGCGGATCTATCGCGACAGCCGCTGCGGCTCGCTGATGCTGCCCTGGACCGCCGAGCTCTGCCTCGACCGAATCGGGCGCGAAGCGCTGTACGAGGCCGGCGAAACGGACGACTGACGGTGGACCTCTGTAGCCTGATCGACCGCAATGCGGCGTTCGCGCCAGACAAGACAGCCATTGCCTTCGAAGGCGAGCAGCTGAGCTACGCGGCATTCGCCTCGCGCATCGAACGGACCGCGACGGCGTTGAAGCAACAGCTCGGCGTCGGCCGCGGCGACCGGGTCGCGATTTTGAGCCTGAACCGGCCGGATTATCTGGTCCTGCTCTACGCGTGCGCGCGGCTCGGCGCGATCCTACTGCCGCTAAACTGGCGGCTGGCCGTTGCCGAGCAGCTATTCATTCTCGGCGATGCCGGCGCCAAGGTCCTGGTGCTCGAGCAGGCATTTTCCGGAGTGCTTGCCGAGCTTGGGCAGACTGCGCCGGAGACATCCGTGGTCGGTCTCGACTTCCCGCCACCTCGCGGTGTGACATTTGAAGCTCTGCTGGCTCGCAGCCAGGGCAGCGGCCGCACCCCTCACACCGACCTCTCCTGCCCGCTCCTCATCGTCTACACCTCAGGAACGACGGGGCGGCCGAAAGGCGCAGTGCTGCGCCAGGAGGCGCTGTTCTGGAATGGCGTCATGAGCCAGCACATGCACAACATGACATCCGACGACCACGTGCTGACTGTGCTGCCGTTCTTCCACGTCGGCGGCCTCAACATCCAGACCACGCCGGCGCTGCAGCTGGGCGCGACGGTCACGGTCCATGCGCGCTTCGCGCCGGATGCCGCGCTTGCGGCCATCCAACAGGAACGGCCGACACTCACGGTGATGGTGCCTGCGATCCTGCAGGCGGTGAGCGAGCATCCTGCCTGGCCGACCACTGATCTTTCGTCACTCAAGGCCATCGCGACCGGCTCGACCATCGTGCCTCCTCACCTGATCGAGCGTTTCGTCGCGCGCGATGTCCCGGTACTTCAGGTCTATGGCTCGACGGAAACCTGCCCGATCGCCGTCTACACGCGGCTTGGCGGCGACCTTTCGCGCGCGGGATCGACCGGCCTTGCCGGCTTGTGCTGCGAAGCCAAGGTGATCGATCAGGCCGGCAACGAAGTCCTTACGGGCACGCCGGGCGAGATCGCGGTGCGCGGGCCCAACGTGTTCTTTGAATATTGGGGCAACGAGGCCGCAACGCGCGACGCGTTGCACGACGGCTGGTACCGCACCGGTGATATCGGCCTGTGCGATGCCGACGGCTATTTCTGGGTCCGTGACCGCAAGAAGAACATGATCATATCAGGCGGGGAAAACGTCTACCCGGCCGAGGTCGAGCGCGTTTTGCTCGAACATCCTGATGTCAGCGAATGCGCCGTGATCGGCCGGCCCGACCCGCGCTGGGACGAGGTGCCGATCGCCTATGTCATTGCGAGATCCGGCTGCCGGCTCGAAGCGGACGAATTGAGGGCGCATCTTCAGGCACAACTCGCGCGCTACAAGGTGCCGCGCGAGATCGTCTTCGTCACCGATCTGCCGCGGACGGCACTGGGCAAGGTCCAGCATTTCGTACTGAAGCAGCTTGATGCGCAGTCCCGCGCGCAAGGAGAAGCATCTTGAAGATCGCAGTTCTAGGTGGGGGAAACGGCTCTTTCGCGGCCGCGGGCGATTTTGCTCTGTCGGGGCATGAGGTGCGGCTTTGGCGCCGCGATGCCGGTCAAGTCGCAGCACACCGCGCCGCCGGCTCGCGCATCCTGGTCAAGGATCATAACGGCCGTCACGACCTGAAGCTCGCGCTGGTCACGACCGAGATCGCCGAAGCCGTCGACGGAACGGAGTTGATCCTGTGCCCTGCCCCGGCCTTCGCGCAGCCGGATATTGCCCGTCTGCTTGCCCCGCATCTGCGGGACGGTCAGGTCGTATTTCTGCCGCCGGCGACGTTCGGCTCGATGATCTTCGCCCAAGCGGCACGGGATGTCGGCAACCACGCCAGGGTGAGCTTTGCCGAAACCGGCACGCTGCCCTGGCTGACCCGCAAGCACGGAACGTTCGAGGTCGCGATCACCATCCGCGCCAAGCGCCTGCCCGTCGGTGTGTTCCCGCTTGATCAGGCGCCGCATGCACTCGAAATCATCGGACGCGCTTTCCCGGGCGTGATCGAACCGTGCGGAGATGCGCTATCCGGCGCGCTGATGAACGCAGGCCCGATCATTCATCCGCCGTTGATCGTGATGAACGCAGGCCCGATCGAGCATTTCGAACGCTGGGACATTCACAAGGAAGGCACACAAGCCGCGATTCGCCGGGTCACCGACGCGCTCGACGCCGAACGCATCGCGGTGCGCGAGGCGCTCGGCTACGGCGCGCCGCATTTCCCGCTCGCCCATCACTACGCGAAGGAAGGCGAGATCTGGATGTATGGCCGCGGTTCGCATGATCGTCTGACCGATTCCGGCGACTGGCGAGAGCGGATAGTGCTGACCGAACATCGCTACATGCGCGAGGATCTGCGGCTCGGGCTGTCGCTGCTGGTCTCCGTCGCTGGCCTTTCTGGCGTAGCCACGCCGTTGGCCAAGGCATTTCTGTCGATTGGCGGCGCTGTCTGTGGCGAAGATTTTGCGCGAAGTGGCCGGACGCTCGAAACACTGGGTCTTGGCGATCTCAGCAAGGCCGAACTGCAGACGCTGCTTCGCAACGGATTCTGATCGATGACCAATCGCGTCAATATCGCCTGTCTCGGCGCCGGCCGCATGGGACGCGGCATCGCCGTCGCGTTCGCCTATGCGGGACATGCGGTCACGATGGTCGACGTCAAGGCGCGCTCCGCGGCGGAGTTCGCCAAGCTGGAAGCGGATGCGCTTGGCGAGGTCAGGACGACCTTTGCCAGCCTGGCGAAGCTGGGGCTCTTGACCGAGGCAGATGTAGATCCCCTTGTCGCACGGGTCTCAGTGATCGCGGCCGGCCAAAGCGAGGAAGCACTATCCGACGCCGGGATGGTCTTCGAGGGCGTTCCTGAGGTCGTCGAGCTCAAGCGCGAGGTGCTCGGGGCGGCTTCAAAGCAGGTCGGTCCGGATACAGTCATCGCGTCGACAACCTCGACCATCCTCGTCGATGATCTATCCGGCGCGATCGTTAACCCTCGCCGCTTCCTGAACGTGCACTGGCTTAACCCGGCCTATCTGATCCCGCTGGTCGAGATCTCGCCCGGCAGAGCCACTGATCCCATCGTCGTCGACGAGGTCAAGGCGCTGCTCGAAGGCATCGGCAAGGTCCCGGTGGTCTGTGCAGCGACGCCCGGCTTCATCGTTCCACGGATCCAGGCGCTGGCGATGAACGAGGCCGCTCGCATGGTCGAGGAAGGGGTCGCCAGCGCCGAGGAGATCGACAAGGCGATCCGTTACGGTTTCGGCTTCCGCTACGCCGTGCTCGGCCTGCTCGAATTCATCGATTGGGGCGGCGGCGACATCCTATACTACGCAAGCAGATATCTGGAAGGCGCGCTCGGCAGCGAGCGTTATCGGGCACCGGATGTCATTTCACGCAACATGCATGAAGGCCGGATCGGCCTGCGCACCGGTGCAGGCTTTCTCGATTATTCCGGGCTCGACGTCGACGTCTATCGCGCGAAGCGGCTCCAGGCCATGGTCGATCTCCTCCGACACTTCGGACTAGCGCGCCCCCCGGTGCTCGACCGCAACTAGCCAAAGACGTCCTGGAGCACGCCCTCCCGGACCACCGTAACGCCATCGAGCTCGATGGTCGTGCCCATTATCGGCAGATCGAAATGCCCCGCCGTGTAACGGCCGGCGAATTCATTGGCGCCGGTTGAGAACAGGAAATTGCCGGAGACGGCCCGAATCTCGGTGCCGTTGGTGTCGCGCTGATCATACATCGACAGCGCCTCGTAGCGCGCGCCGGAGTTCATGCCGAAGCCGACATGCGAGACCGCATAGGCTTCGCGATCTCCCCAGGCAGCGAGATAGGCGCGCATCATCGCGGCATCCGTGCCCTCGCCTTCCAGCTCGACGACATAATCGTCCTTCAACGTCATCTTCACGGGCGATGTCAGGTAGCGCTTGAAGGTGAGATTGATGTCACCAGGCGCCATCACCAGAGTGCCGTTGATGGTCCCGCTCTTGGGGAAGCTGACGACGATACCGCCGGGCCAATGTGCCAGCGTGCCGGGCTTGTCGGTCCAGCCCCACACACCAACCGTCGAAGCGCCGACCATGTCGACATCGAGCGCGGTGCCGGCCTTCGAGGTCACCCGCATCCGCTTGGTCCCCCGCAGCATCTTCGCCGCCGCGCGAACGCGCTTCTCAAGCGCGGAATCCGGCACCATGCGCTCCAGCGCTTCGGGATGCTCGTTGGAGATCACCAGGATCCGCGCGCCGGCCTTGAGGATCTCGGGCGTTTCCCCCGCATGCATCAGGCCTTCGATGGTGCAATCCACCACAAACCCGGCCTGCTGAAGCGCCGTGATGACTGGCCGGAGCTTTTGCATTGCCTCGCTCGCGCCGGTGGAGCGCACCGGAACGACATGACGGTTACGCGGTGTCGGCATCACCAAGTGAAACGGCCGCGCGCCCATGCGCAGCAGGGCCAGCTCCGCAAGATGCACGTTCAACGCACGCGACTGGGTTTCCGAGAGGATCGCCGCGGTATCGCCGGCCTTGACGGCGCATCGCTCAAAGATCTCGCAGAATGCGTCAATCCATTTTGCTTCGATGCGATCAGCCAGCATGGTTCTCTCCCGGTCTTCTATTTGTTCGTTACGCTTCGGGAAAACCCCGAAGCAGGTACGATCGCACGGCGCCCAGCAGGCCATTCAGGATCAAACCTAGCAGCGATATCGTGATAAGCGGGACGAACATGTCCACTGCCTGGAAGGTGCGGGCCGCCGTCACGAGCGCGTGGCCTAGTCCATCCGTCGATGTGATCATCTCGGCCAGAAACACCACGATACAGGAAATGACAAGGCCGATCCGGCACCCAGTCAGGATCGATGGCATCGCCGCAGGCAGCACCACCTTGAAGAGGATTTCATAGCGTGGTGTTCCCGCTGCCATAGCCGACCAGATCAGCTTCTGCTCGACGGTCGATGCACCATAATAGGTCGACAGCAGAATGGGAAAGAGCGCGTCTGCGGCCACCAATGTGACCTTCGATCCGTGACCGAACCCGAGCAAAAGCAGGAGCGCCGGATAGAGCGCGACCTTGGGCAACGGCGCCAAGACGCGGACGATCGGACGAACCACGGCGTTGATCGCCGGATTGGCGGCGGCGGCGATGCCGATACTGACCCCGAGCACGACCGCAATCGCAAACCCGGCAAACAGGCGAATCAGCGTTGCTGCGATTTCCTGCTGGAACGTCAACGTCACGAGCTGCTGAAGCAGCCGGCTGAAGACGAAGCCCGGCGGCGGCAGCAAGACCGCGGGCGCAAGGCCGAATGACACCAGGCCCTGCCACAGGGCGAGGATCAGCGCGATCGGCGCAACGCCGAGAAGGACGTTTGGGGAGAGAAGGCGCGACATCATGAGAAGCTCAGCGGCATGTCGAACTGCGGCTCGGACCAACGCACGAGTCTGGCACGAACACTTTCGAAAATCGCGTCGAGGCAAATTCCCATTGTCCCCACGATGATGATCATCGCAAAGACGGTGTCGTATTGGCCCATGTCGAGCGCATTGAACAGGATGTTGCCGGCGCCCGACTGACGGGCGATCATCTCGCTGGTGATCATCGTGATCAGCGCCAGCACCAATCCCGTGCGGCATCCGGTCAGGATTTCCGGCAGCGCCGCGGGCAGCACGATCCGCACCAGGCGTTTCGCAGACGAAAGCCCCATCGCGGCACCCGACCACAGCATCTTCTCCTCGACCGCCTTGGCACCCTCGAAACTGTGATAGATCACGGGAAGGCTGACGCCCAGAAAGATCACCAGTGTCTTCGTGGCGTCGCCAACGCCCAGCCAGAGCATGATAATCGGCATCAAGGCGGCCTTCGGCACCGGATAAATCACCATCAGGAGCGGATTGAAGAAGGCCGCGATGCCCCGGCTGCGTCCCATCAACAGACCCAGCGGAATCGAAACCAGCACCGCCACACCGAAACCCATCGCCATGCGGCGAAGCGAAGCCAGGATGTTGGTCAAGGATTCCCTGTCGCCGAGAATGTCGGGAATTGCCCGGATCGCCTCGATCGCCGTGGGGAAGCTGTCGTTCTTCAGCGCAAGCGAGGCGACCTGCCACACTGCCAGCAATCCGACGCAGGCCAGCACCGGAGCAGCCCGCCTGGTCAAGACAGCCGACGATATCATGAGAAAGGCCCGGCTTCGTCGCTCTCATCGAACATGCGCTCGATATCGACGACGTACTTCTGGTAGCGCGGATCCAGCAGCAGCTCGTTGCGGCGGCGCGGTCGCGGCAGATCGATGTCGATGACTTGTCGGATTCGGCCGGGCGATTTCGACATCATGACGACCTTGTCCGAGAGGAAGACGGCCTCGTCGACCGAATGCGTGACGAACAGCACCGTCTTGCGGTCGCGCTCCCAGATGTTCAGAAGATCGTTCTGCAGGCGCGTCCGTGTGTGCGCGTCGAGCGCACCGAACGGCTCGTCCATCAGCAGCACTTCGGGCTGGTAGGCGAGTGTGCGCGCCAGTGCCACGCGTTGCTTCATGCCACCCGACAATTCCTTGGGATAGAAATTCTCGAAGCCCTTGAGGCCGACCATCTCGATCAAGGCCCGGCTCTGCGCCTCGGCCTCGGCGGTGCGCACACCTTGCTGACGCGGGCCATACATCACATTGCCCAGCACGGTTTTCCAGGGAAACAGGGCAAACTCCTGGAACACCGGTCCGCGATCCGGACCCGGCCCGGTGATCGTGTGTCCCCTGATTTTCGCCATGCCGCTGGTCGGGCGGACAAAACCGCCGACGATATAGAGCAGTGTCGACTTGCCGCAGCCGGACGGACCTAGGATAGAGACGAAGGCTCCCTCCTCGATCGTCAGCGAGATGTCCGATAGCGCCAAATGATCCTTGCGCGCCGAGGTTTGAAAGACCTGGGAGACACGATCGATCTCGATGATTGCAGAAGCCGGCTCTTGTGAGTTCACCGGTCTCATCCATTCGCTCGATCTTGCAGGCACTACCGTCATCCTGTCTTTCGCCTCACGCGCACGAACATTCAGCGGCACGACCTTAGCAAGAAGCCTGCCAGACGGGTCGTCGTTTTCGCACCCGTCCAGTGCGTCATTCGAACCACGGCCATTCTGCCGGGCCTTCATGCGTCACGGCTCCGCCCGGCGCCTGTCCAACCAGTCGCGCATACTTTGCAAGCGCACCCGCACGGTGACGCGGCGGACGCGGCTTCCAATCGCGGCGCCGCGCGGTGAGTTCCTGCTCATCGAGCAGGAGATCCATCCGCCGGTTTGCGGCATCAATCCGGATCCTGTCACCGTCGCGAACAAGCGCCAGCGGACCGCCAACAAATGCCTCGGGGGCCACGTAGCCGATGCACATGCCGCGGGTCGCGCCGGAGAACCGGCCATCGGTGATCAGCGCCACCTTTTCGCCCATACCCTGCCCGTAGATCAGTGCGGTGACGCCGAGCATTTCGCGCATGCCGGGTCCGCCGACCGGGCCTTCGTTGCGGATCACGAGGACCTCGCCGGCCTTGTAGCTGCGCTCACGCACCGCTACGCCACAAGCTTCTTCATCCTCGAAAACATGCGCCACGCCTTCGAAGAACTGGCTCTTCAGGCCCGCGACCTTGATCACCGCGCCATCGGGGCAGAGATTTCCCTTCAGCACCACCACACCGCCGTCAGGCATAATCGGCGCACGAACAGACTGGACAACCTCTCCGTCCGGTGCGTTAGCCGCGCCATATTCTTCAGCAAGCGTGCGACCGGTAACGGACAGGCAGCTGCCATCGATATGGCCGCTCTGGATCAGCTCGCGGATCACAACCGCCGCGCCACCGATGTCATAGACATCCTTTGCCGTGTACTTGCCCCCGGGGCGCAGATTCCCGATTAGCGGCGTCCTGGCAAAGACTTCACCCACGTCATCGATTGTGAATGCGATGCCCGCCTCGTTCGCAATCGCCGGAAGGTGCAGCGCGGCGTTGGTCGAGCCGCCCGTCGCGGCAACGATCGCCGCTCCGTTTTCCAGGGATTTCCGCGTCACGATATCGCGCGGCAACGGTCCGCCACGCGCGAGCATCTCCATGATCAGCCGCCCGGCGTGCTGCGAGATCTGCGCACGCTCCGCATAGACACCAGGCACC
The DNA here is from genome assembly GCF_900324035.1 of Bradyrhizobium vignae. Taxonomy (NCBI): domain Bacteria; kingdom Pseudomonadati; phylum Pseudomonadota; class Alphaproteobacteria; order Hyphomicrobiales; family Nitrobacteraceae; genus Bradyrhizobium; species Bradyrhizobium vignae. Next base: position 2,812,858 of record NZ_LS398110.1, on the reverse strand, counting down.
ATGGAGACGTTGGGAATAGTCAACCCCATCGCCTCGGAGACCATGCCCATGGTGTTCGCGGTGAATTGGCCGGCGCACGCGCCGATGGTCGGCAAGCAAGCACGCTCGATCCGCTCAAGCGTAGCGCCGTCGATGTCGCCAGTCATGAAGCTGCCGACAGCCTCATAGGAGTCGAGCACCGTCAGCGTACGCCCATCCACGCGGCCCGGCAGCGAGCTGCCGCCATAGATGAAGATAGACGGCACGTTGCAGCGAACCATGCCCATCATCACGCCGGGAAGGGTCTTGTCGCATCCGCCGTATCCGATCAGCGCATCGTAGGCCAGCCCCTGGACGACGGCTTCGATCGAATCGGCGATCAGCTCCCGAGAGAACAGGGAGAACTTCATTCCCTCGTGGTTCATGCTGATGCCGTCGGAAACCGAGACGGTCGAGAACTCGCGCGGCGTGCCGCCGGCTTCCTCGATTCCAGTTTTGGCCGCAGCCACCTGGAAGTCGTGGGTCATGTTGCAGGGCGTCTGCTCGCCCTTCATGCTGACAATGCCCACCATCGGCTTGGCAATCGCGGCGTCGTCGAGCCCCATGGCGCGCATGAATGCACGATGCGGGGCTCGGTCGAGCCCGTCTGTTGTAACCCGTGATCGCAACTTCTTCATATTTGCATCTTCTTCATGCAGCGTCCCGGATGATCCGGCACGCCACGATCTTACGCGCGATAATTCGCCCGCCTCTATTGCAGCGGAGCGACGATCGTCTGATGCTTGAACTGTGCGACATCTAGCTTCGGCAGCATTCCTGTCTCTGCATAGATATCCAGCATCTTCTGGATCGCGGGGAAGTTTGGTGCTGCGCCCGGATCGCGACCGAAATCGTTGTCCTTGAGCAGATAGGTCTCGAGCACCGGAACGGGCGCCTTGAGCACTTCGGACACCACCTTCAAGGTTTCCTCGCGGTTGGCCAGCGCCTTCTTCATGCCTGACGTGATGTCACGGACATAGGCTTTGACCAGCTCCGGATTCTTGTCGACGAAGTCAGCACGGCAGGCTTCCAGGATGTGTACGATGTTCGGCATGGCCTGGGACAACGAAAACAGCTTCCTGGTGCCGCCCTTCGCCTCCGCGCGCGCGGCAAACGGCTGGTTCATGTTGACCGCATCTACGCGGCCTTGACGCAGCGCGTCCTCGGAGACGGCAAAGCCGACCTCGACCAGCTTGATGTCCTTGGCCGGATCGACGCCATTCTGTTTCAAGAGCAGATTGAACGGCCCTTGCGTGCCGCCACCGATCACGGAAATGCCCACCGTCTTGCCCTTGAGATCCGCGATTGTCTTGATGGGCGAGTCATCCTTGACGGCCCAGTAGACCGAGAAACCGCCGGGCTTCTCGAAAACGTGCTGCGCCACGATATAGGCCTTGAGATTGCCGCCGACCACGCCGTTGGCGAGCGACAGCGGCGCCTGGGTCGCACAGTCCAACGCACCGGCCGCCAATGCCTGCGTCATCGGCGCGGTGCCCTGGAATTGGGTCCATTCGATATTGTAGGTCTTACCGATGCTGGGAAATTCGGCCGGCCTGCGCATCATCCAATATTTGGATTCCTCGGCCGGAATCGTCCAGCCGACGCGGATCGTCTGCTGCGCCCATGACTGGCTTGCCCCCGCGCTCGCGGCCGCTGCCGCCCCCAAAGCCAGGATCCACCTCGAAACGGTTCGCATCGTGCCACTCCGCTACTCTGGCGCCGTCCGGCGCCCGCCAACCCGACCGCCTCAAATGTTTCATGGTTCAAACAATGAGGCAAGCCATGCGAGCAAGCGCTTTTGCCGTTCGATGTGCAATGTATGGTAAAGCGGCGTCGCATTGCGACAGAAGGAGGCAACCTATGGCTGATGAGAACAAGGCAAACCCGCAAGGCACCGAGAAGCTCGGCTATCTCGGCCTTGGACTCATGGGAACGCCGATGGCCCGACGCCTGCTCGAGGCCGGCTATCAAGTCGCTGTCTGGAACCGCTCGGAGGGCAAGGTGGCGCCGCTCGCCAAGGCCGGTGCCCAGCGCGCGGTCACGCCTCGTCATCTCTTGGTGAACTCGGATATCGTCTTCATGTGCGTGACGGATGCGGCCGCGGTCGAGGAGGTGATCTTCGGACCCGAAGGTCTGGCATCGGCGCCTGGTTCTGGCAAGCTTGTCGTCGACTTCTCGTCGATTCATCCAGACGCGGCGCGCGATCTTGCAACGCGACTAAAAGACGCCAACGGTGCGGGCTGGATCGACGCGCCGGTATCCGGGGGCACGAAGGGCGCCGACGAAGGCACGCTCGCCATCATGGCGGGCGGAGAAGCTGACGACGTCGAGAGGGTGCGGCCCTATGTTCTGGCCATGGCACGCAGGTTCACTCACATGGGGCCGGTCGGCGCCGGCCAGACCACAAAGCTTTGCAACCAGGTGATCGTCGGATGCGCGATGGCCGTGCTCGCGGAAGCAACGCGCTTGGCCGCGAACGCCGGAATCGATGCCAATCGATTGCCCGAAGCGCTCGCCGGCGGCTTTGCAGATTCAATCCCGCTCCAGCTGTTCGTGCCACGGATGGTGCAGGGCATTCACACCCCGCCGCTCGGCCACATCGCCACGATGCTCAAAGACCTCGATACGGTTGCCGATGTCGCACAGGCGACGTCGACGCCGGTGCCGATGGCTTCGCTTGCCGGACAGCTCTTCAGGCTAGCGAAGGCCGCGCGAGGTGCGGACGCGGACGCGTTGGAGATCTACAAGCTTTCAGCGGCAGAGCGCCACGCTGTCTAGGGCGACCTGAAGAGCGTTAAGGCGCCTTCTTGCGCTCATCGTCGGCCATGAAGCGACCGAACGCCCCTCTCGCGAAGAGCAGCGGCTCCGTCGCATTGTAGGTATAGGCTTCGACCGCGCCGAGAAAGATCACGTGGTCGCCGCCATAGTAGCGATTCACGGAGCGGCATTGAAAGTTGGCGACGCTCTCGGCGAGCACCGGCGCGTTGCCGAGGCCAGGTGTCCAGCCGACGCCGGTGAACTTGTCATCCGACGATTTAGCGAATTTGTTCGCAAGTTCTTGTTGCGAAGCGCCAAGAACGTTGACGCTGAAATGGCTGGCGTTCTGGAAGATGATCAGGCTCGAGGAATAGACGACGAGGCTCCACAGAACGAGCGGAGGATTCAGCGAGACCGAGGCGAACGAATTGCACGTCAGTCCGTAGGGCTTGCCGTCGGGCGCTGCCGCCGTGATGATGGTCACGCCCGTTGCGTAGGTTCCGAGCGCGTTGCGAAAGTCGCGAGGATCGATCTGGGAGCTGTCGCTAGCGAACTCGTTAGCGGGATCGGGAGCACGGGGCTGCTTCGGCAGATCATTCATCGGCCGACCTCACAGCGTGAGATTCTCGGACGGCAGGCCCAGCGCCACCCGTCCATAATTGGTCCCCGCCGCATCGAAATTGAACGCGAGATGCGAGTTGATCGCGTGTGCATCACGGAACTGCCGCTGCAACACGCCGGTCGTGAACAGACCCCGCGCGCCGCTCGCGGCAAACAGCATCGAGACCGCGTCCGTGCACAAGTTCACTGAAAAAGATCCGTCGCGCCGATATCTGGTCTTGGTCGCCATGTCAGGGATATGGCCGCACCGTGCGTCCTCCATGGCCTGGAGACACGCCGACCGCATGATCAGGCGTGCGGCATCGATCTTGGCCGAGGCTTCCGCGATCTTGATCTGGGTGCTCTGAAAATCGCTCAGCTTGGCCCGGTTGTAGGTCGAAATGCGATGGCGTGCGATCTCCGTGTAATCGTCGAGACACGCCTGCGCATTGCCGAGCGCAACGCCGGAGAGGACGTAAGGAAATAGCGAGAACACGGGGAGCGCATACAGCGGATTCGGGTTGACCTTGCTTCCGGGTGTCGGGCCTCCGGCAAGGTCCCCGACGGCGACCGACATATGGTCAGCCACGAAGGCGTCCCTGACCTCCACGTCGCAAGATCCCGTCCCGCGCAGTCCGGCCACGTTCCAAGTGTCCAGCACCTTGTAATCGCCTTTCGGCACCAGAAAAATTCGATACTCGATGCCGTCCGCCTCGTCGTCGGAGTAGACCACGCTTGCAAGCATATTCCATTCGCAGGAGGCAACGCCCGAGGAGAATGGCCAGCTACCGTGCAGCCGGTATCCGCCCTCGACCCGCGTGGCGCGTCCGGCGGGAAAAATGAATGAGGATGCGATCAGAGCGTCCGGATCGCGGCCCCAGACCAGATCCTGCGCCTTCTGCTCGAACATGCCGAGCATCCAGTGATGGCTCGCCAGATTGGCGAGATTCCAGGCTACCGACGCATCCGCCTGCCCGAGCAGCTCGGCGCAATCGACGAGAGCGACATAGTCGAGCTCGGCCCCGCCAATCCGGGCTGGTTGGAGCATTCGGAACAGGCCAGCGTCATGAAGATCGATCTCGGTTTCCGAGGGGAGCTGCCGCAGCTCCTCCGTCCGCGCCGCCCGCTCGCGTAATCGCGGCACGAGACCGCGGGCCTTCGCGATCATTGCCGCATAGGCGCCTTCGCCGGCTTCCGGCGCGGCGGACCGTCCCATGCTCGGCTTTCGATCCGGCGCCATTCGTGTCCCTCAATTTCACGTATTTATGCGGCCGCCCCTTCGCCAAATCAAGCCAATGCAGCCGGCATTGCAAAGCATCGATCCGCGCGCTGCACGTGCCTGGTGCCATGGGACCGTCCTTGGGCTCACGTCGGCGTCGAGGGCCTGCCGGAACCAAACACACCTTTCTGGGTAAACTCCGTGATCCGACGTTCGTCGTAACCGAGGATGTTGCGCAAGACGTCCTCGGTATGCTCGCCCAACAGGGGCGCCGCAACGGGATCGATCGCGGCGGTTAGGCTCATGGTAATGGGCGGCTCGATGTTGGGCACCCATTCCGCTGTAGGGTGCGGAATCCGGTTCAGGCGATGGCGCTCGCGAGCCTCGGGCGCATTGAAACCCTCCTCGACCGTCCGGAGATAGCCGACCGGGATATTCGTCAGCTTCATCTTCGCCATCCAGTTCTCCAGAGTATCGCTGGCAAAGACCTCTGCAATGGCTGCCCGCAAGAGCTCCTTGTTCTCCGAACGAGCTTTGCGCGTGGCAAACCGCGGATCGGAGATGAGATCGGGCCGATTCAGGACCTCGACCACGAGCCGGCGGTAGAGCCGGTCGTTGGCGCATGCCATGTAGAGCGGCCCGTCAGAGGCCTCGTAGACGCCGACGGTGGGAGAGCCGCTCGGCGAATTGCCGAACCGGCCGGGATTTTCGCCATTGATGAGATAGGCCATGCCATAGAAGCCGGTCATCGCCATCGCGATATCGAACAGGGCGACTTCGACATGTTGGCCGCGGCCGAGCCGGTCGCGCGCCAGCAACGCCAACAGGATTGCATTGCAGGCAGACATGCCTGTCGCCATGTCCACGATGGGCGGACCGGTACGAACCGCTGGGCCGTCGGCAAATCCGTTGAGTGACATGAAGCCGCTTTCCGCCTGCGTGATGGGATCGAAGCCCGGACGCGAGGCAAACGGTCCGGTACGTCCGTAGGCGGAGATCGAGCAATAGACCAGCCGAGGATTGAGTGGCGCGACCGACTCATAGTCGAGCCCGAACTTCTTCATGACCCCACTCGAAAAATTCTCCACCACCACATCTGCTTTGCGGATGAGATGCAGCGCGATCTCTCGAGCCTCCGGCACGGCAAGGTCGAGCGCAATGCCGCGCTTGTTGCGGTTCAGGCTGAGATAGGCGGCGCTTTCGCCGCCAATCTCGGCGTGCTCATAAGCACGCGTGTCGTCGCCGCCGTCGGGATTCTCGATCTTTATGACGTGCGCGCCATAATCGGCGAGCGTCTGGGTGCAGGCCGGCCCGGCGACCACGCGCGTGAAATCGACGACCAGCAGACCATCGAGCGCACTCGGCCCTCCCGTCCCTCGCGACGAACGTACCGGCAGATGAGGCTTGGTGGGCATCGACAGCGCTCTCCCTTGCATCGGCTCATGGCCGCCGAATTTCCTGCAAGAGCAAACTTAAAGCCTGACGCTGCCAACTTCGCAAGTGTTTCACCCGCATTGCCTATAAACGCAAAAGAAGCCCGGCAGCCGTCGGGCTGCCGGGCTTCTCGCCATCCTGCGCATACAGGCTACGCCACAACTCTGATGAACCATACACACCGCGTTCCGCGTCGCGGGAAACGCTCCAGCGCTCACCGTAGCCACTTTCTCCAGTAAAGTGTATGCGACCAGGCCCAAAGTACCTCGGGCTCAAAGAGCCGATAACCTGACTGGATGAAGTTATTGGCAGACACGGGATTGTCTGTCGTATCCGAAACGACACTGTCCCATTCCCCTCTCGTCGAGCGGGCGCAAGATGGCTCTGGCCTCATGCCAATGCAGCTGTCGAGGCGAAGACGCGCGGGCTGAGCCTCGCCACCGGAGGCGCCCCGGCGATCGAGCCGGCACTGTCGCCGTATCGCGAGCGCGGCTTCAGCAATAGCGAGGCGTTCGCCGATGGGCCGAGCGCCTTCAAACAGTTTGCTGGACGTTGTGCTTCAATCCGCCCCAATGCAAGAAATCTGCACCGCATCCTGTCACGCGAAGTCGTCGTCCGCTTCTTGCTTCGAAGGCGCGTCCTGCGTCTTGCGTCCAAGAAACGTATCGGGTGGCGGTTGCTTCAACAACTCGCGGCATTCGCGCACGATCTGCCGCATGTATTCGGCCTGCTCATGTTCGACAGGCAATGGCCGATAGACCCGCATCTGGTGCTCCCTTCGCTTTTGCAGGCGGGAGCGCGCTCGGTCTCTCAGCCACCGACGCCCACGGACGAAAGCCTTGGCCGGTGATGTCCTACAAACTAGCTGGAGTCGCTTCGGTTCAAAAATGAACTTTGGTGTCACGCGCGCAAGATGAGTAAGTGGCGCAAACGACTGAACTTGCACCTGAAAATTTAATACGCGCAACATATCAAATGATGTGACTCCGCTTTGCCAGGAGCATAAGGTTAAGCCATCAAGGCTTGAGGCATCGATCGGCGATGAGAACGCCAGTTGCGCTCCCGCCCTACTCCAACGAGGAGCCGCGCCATGCTGAAGCGGCGTCGTTTCAAACAGACCACGACACTGAACGAAAGACTCGCGGACGAGGCCGCTCGCTGCCGCGAGGAAGCGCGCACACTGGCACCGGGCCGCCGCCGTGAGATGCTGCTGCGTCAGGCGCGGCAGGACGAGACGGCCATGCAGATCGAGGCCTGGCTCCGCTCGCCCGGCCTGAGGGCGCCGACATGACGCAGCAATATCGCGCTTATCTCGTCGGCGAGAACGGCGTCTTCCGCTCCGCCGAAGCCTTTGAAGCCTCGTCCGATTCCTCTGCCTTGGCTTTTGCGAAGCAGTTCACGCGGCTGGGCAAGGTCGAGGTCTGGCAACTCGGCCGGAAGATCGCCGTGCTGGAGTCCGAGCAGTCTCGGCTACTCGAGCCAACCCGCCCGACACTGACGCGTCAATGATCGCGTGCGTGCGATCGCAACACCCCCTCACTCCTCCGCAAGCTTGCGCTCGATCTCGGCGAACGAGCGCTGCACGCCGACTGCGACATCGTGCTGGTCGAGTGCGTCGCGCTGGAGCACGCGCAGGCCGTGCCCACGGGCGCTGGCCGGCGCCGTGCCGTGTTCAAAAACTGGTCGATGACGCCCTTGGCGGAGCGGATGGCCTTGGGATCGCCCCTGGCGATCAGGAGCCGCAACAGGCTCTGACATTCGGCCAAACCGGGCATGGCCTCTCTCACCTTTGCTGCGATCTCGGCTTCGGCCGCTTGACCGGCTGGGTATGGATACCGAACAGCGCCAGCAACAGCGCGACTTCTTCCTTCGAACCGATCTGGATCATGATTGTCTCTCCTGTTCGCTCCGTTGGTCGGGGCTTGGCCCGGCGGAGTTCAGGACGATCCGGTTTCAGCAATGTTTCAGGCGTGTTTCGTCGGGGCGATCTGCGGCGACAGGCCTCACAAAGCCACACGACAAAAGCCCCGCGATGCGGGGCCTTCTTTCATCCCGAACGCCAGCCATCGTCGCGACGCCGGCGCTCGCCTATGGTCTCATTCTGCCAGTGTTTGTCCGACGGGGCAAACTTTATCTCAAATGCAGCAAAGCGGATTCGGCGAAACGAAATCTCTCCGCGTCATGCTGGGACATGTCGTCTGGAACGGCGGCAAGCCGGAGAGATCTTCAATGTACTACGTCGCTGCTGCATTGCTGGTGCTGTCGGGACTATTCTATTCCGCGAGCCATCATGAGCTCGGCCAATTCGGAGCAGACGCGTGCAGTTATGGCGGCACCTTCTGCGACAATCCGGTGGTCCTTTTCACCGGCGCGGCGCTGGCCGCCGCCTGGGGCATGCTCGTCAGCGTCAAGTAGGACGCTGGGCGCAGCACCACTTCCATGCGGCATCCGCCACCGCCACCGGGCGCGAAGCCTGGCGAACGGGCGTGACGTCCTGAATTGCTCGATGATGGCAATCTACCCCTGTTTTGCCCGACGGAGCAAGCAGACTTAGCATTATCAGAAATGCGCGGCTCGCGTGGCCGGGAACTTTCATTCCCTCGTCGGCATTTGCTATGAAGATACAACCCTGACTGAGGCCCCCTTCCATGAGCGACAGCGACGCGGCCCCCACAAAATCCGCGCCGACGCTGCTGCAACGATTGGGGCCCGGCCTCGTCACCGGAGCTGCCGACGACGATCCGTCGGGCATCGCCACCTATTCGCAGGCCGGCGCGCAATTCGGCTACGGTCTGCTGTGGACCGTATTTCTGACCACGCCATTCATGATCGCGATCCAGCTCGTCAGCGCGCAGATCGGACGCGTCACCGGCAAGGGGCTGGCCGCCAACGTCGTGAAGGTCGCACCGCGCTGGGCGGTTCTGGCGCTGGTCGCCATGCTCGTTGCCGCGAACACGTTCAACATCGCCGCCGACATCGCCGCGATGGCCGAGGCCCTCTCACTCGTCATCGGCGGCCTGAACCACGAGCACGCGCTGATCTTCGCGGCCGGCTCGACCCTGCTCCAGGTGTTCCTGCCGTACCGACGCTATTCGCCCGTATTGAAATTCCTCACCTTGGCGCTGTTCGCCTATGTCGCGACCGCCTTCACCGTCAGGATTCCCTGGAGCACGGCGCTGCTCGCCGCGGTGTGGCCGAAGGCCAATGTCAGCGGCGATTATTTTCTGATGGTGGTCGCCGTGCTCGGCACCACCATCAGCCCCTATCTGTTTTTCTGGCAGGCCTCGCAGGAGGTCGAGGAGATGAACCAGGGCAGGCGTGACAAGCCGCTTCGCCAACTCAAGCACGGCGGCCGCCCGGAGCTCGCTCGCATCAGGGCCGACACCATCTCCGGCATGCTGCTCTCCAACAGCATCGCCTTCTTCATCATTCTCACCACGGCGTCGGTCCTGCACGCCAACGGTGTCACCAACATCAGTTCGGCCACGGAAGCGGCTGAAGCGTTGCGGCCGCTCGCCGGGGATTTCACCTTTGCCCTGTTTGCGACCGGCATCATCGGCACCGGCTTGCTCGCCATCCCCGTCCTGGCGGGCTCGGCCGCTTACGGCGTCGCAGAGATCTTCGGCTGGCGTGCCACGCTGGAGGCGAAGCCGGACGAAGCGGCCGGCTTCTACACCATCATCGCCGCGGCAACCCTCATCGGCTTCGGCCTCGGCTTCACCGGGATCGACTCGATCCATATGCTGGTGTGGAGCGCGGTGCTCAACGGCATTGTCGCCGTCCCCATCATGGCGATGATGATGCTGATCGTCTCCAGCCGCGCGATCATGGGCCGCTTCAGGGCCCCCTCATGGCTGATCGCGCTGGGCTGGCTCGCCACCGCGCTGATGGCGCTGGCCGTCCTCGCTTTGCTGGGTTCGTCGTTGACTGGATGACGCGACTGCGCACGATTGCCGCGCGCATTCGCCGAAGACGAGCGGTCGCAGCAGCCGAGAGCGCTACGGCGTCACGGGATTGACGGTGGGGGACGTCTTGGGTCCCGGCCGCACTGGCTCGATCGGCGACTTCGGTTTGGTCGGTAGCACCGTGGCGCCAGCGGCCCGTGCCGCGTCTCCCGTGGTCGCATACATTGCAACATGGGCCGGCTGCGTCTTGGCGCGGCTCCAGGGTCCGTGGTCGACGATCAGCATTGCAGCAATCGTCACACCCGCGACGATCAGCGCGATCACGCCGGGATGGCGGAGGGCGGCGGAGATGGAGCTTGCGAAACGGGCAATTGTCATCGAAGGATCCGCTATCTTCTCTATCGCAGGTTAATGCGATAGCGCCCCATCAGGTTCCCGTTTCCATCAAGCAAGTTCCGAGCCAACAGCGCCTTTCCTATTGCTTTGCCGAAACCAAATTCCGCGCCGTGAACACGTTTCCGACTGCTGCGCTTTCAGCACACACGCCGTCCGCCGCTTTACTCGCCCGGCGCGATTGCGTTGCTGGGTGTCGGCCGGTCGGTGATCTGCTGACCGAATAGGCTGCCGATCAGCTCAACTGCAGTACGCGCGGTCCGACCACGTTCGTCCAGGAAGGGATTTAGCTCGACGATGTCGACCGATCCTACGACGCCGGAATCGTGCAACAGCTCCATGATCAGGTGCGCCTCGCGATAGGTGGCCCCACCCGGCACTGTGGTGCCGACGCCCGGCGCCACGCAAGGGTCGAGGAAATCAACGTCGAAGCTGACATGCAGCACGCCATTGCCCGCCTTGACCCGCTCGATGACGCGGCGGATCAGGACGGCGACGCCGAATTCGTCGATCTGGCGCATGTCGACGATCCTGATCCGGCGCGAGCGCATCAACTCCTTCTCGAGCTTGTCGATCGAACGGGCTCCGAACAGGTCCAGCTTGTCCGGATTGATCGAAGCGCGCGGATCGTCACCCAGCAGGCCGTCGAGGCCGGGCTCGCCACACAAGAACGCGGCTGACATGCCGTGCATGTTTGCCGTGATCGTCGTCTCCGGCGTGTTGTAATCGGCGTGGGCATCGAGCCAGAGCACGAAGAGCTCGCGTCCACGTTCCTGCCAATGACGCGCCATCGCATTGACCGATCCCATCGACAGCGTGTGATCGCCGCCGAGGAAGATCGGCAGCGCGCCGGTTGTCGCGATCTCATAACCTTTGCGGCTCAGCACGCGCGTCCAGCGCTGGATCTCGCGGTAGTGATTGGCTTTTTCGGGCGGGCTGTCGGTGAGGTCCGGGACTCCGGCGACGGAAAGATCACCATGATCGCGGACCTCGAAATCCAGGCTTTCTAGCAGTGTCGCAAGGCCGGCGGTGCGCAGTGCGGCAGGACCCATCAAGGTGCCGCGCTGCGAGGCCCCCATGTCGATGGGAGCGCCGAGCAAGGCGATGCGCCGGGCTCGATCCGCCATGGTTCGATCGGTCACGGCTGTCTCCTGACATCAGCAAGGTTGACCTAGCCTAACAGAGATTCGCACCCGTCGTTTCCCGGGGAAGGTCCGCCCGAACAAATCATCCGGAACAAAATCCCGCGCGCTGAATTGCCCATCCAAGGCCGGCACCCGCCGTCAATCACGGCGCCTGTCGCGGATAGCCAAAGGTCATCAGACCCGCTGTTCAAAACGAGCGCTCGCGCGGATAGCCAAAGGTGTCGGCCCGCATGTCAGGCCTGGAGGTCGCGCCCGTGAGCACGGAGATACCGCAACCCACTTCCCAACCCGGTGTGGCCGAGCGTGCCATCGATGCAGCGACGGACGTCTCCCGCACGATCGGCGAGGTCGCGGGAGGCCTGCGCGCAGCTGTCGACCGCCTGACCTCTACGATCGAGGAAGCGCGAAAGCCTGGCGGAACTCTCGCGACAGTCGCGGCGATCACGCGCGAAGCACCGCTGACCAGCCTGTTCGTCGCATTCCTCTTTGGCGTCGCAATAGCGCGCCGGCGGTAGCAGCAAACCACCCTGCTCAGGCCGCGCTGACAGCCTCGGGCTCCGCGGCCAGGAACTGCTTTTCGAATGCCGCGGCAGGCATCGGACGGCCAAAGAAATATCCCTGCCCTTCCCCGCATCCCATGCTGACCAGGAGGTCGGCAGTTGCTTTGTTCTCGATGCCTTCAGCCACGACCGTCAGACCGAGCTGCTTGCTGAGGCCGATCGTCGAGCTGACGATGGCAGCATCGTCGGAATTCGCGAGAAGCCCAAATACGAACGATCGGTCGATCTTGAGCCCGTCGAGCGGAAACTTCTTGAGATAACTCAGGCTCGCATAACCGGTACCGAAATCATCGAACAGGATTCGGACGCCGAGCTCCTGAATCCGCTTGAACATGGCGAGCACACGGCGTTCGTCATGGAGCAGGATGTTTTCGGTGACTTCGATTTCGAGAAGCGATGGCGTCAGCCCCGTCGCGTCGAGCAGGGCCGCGACCGAATGCGCGAGATCGCCGGATTGAAGCTGCGAGGGCGCGAGGTCGAGCGCGACGCGCACGTTGTTGCCGGACAATTCCCAGGCTCGCGCTGGCGGCAGGCGGTTTCCATCACCCAGTTCGCGATCCGCTCCGACAGGGCCGACGTGTTGACCACCGGCATGAACTCTCCGGGCGAGACGTAGCCGCGCACCGGATGTCGCCAGCGAATGAGCGCTTCGGCTCCGACCAGACTGCCGTCGATCAGACGAACCTGCGGCTGGTAGAATAGTTCGAACTCGCCGCGGTCGGCGGCAAGTGCCAGCTCCCGTTCCAGCGTCAGCCGGTTTTCGAGCTCCTGCCTGATCACGCTTTCGAAGATCACATGGCTGCCGCGCCGGGTCCTCTTCGCGCGGCTCAGCGCCAGATGGCCATTGCTCAGGAGATCATCGGCCTTTTGCCCACCTTCCGGATAGACGGCAACGCCAACGCTGATCCTGACGCGGTGCTGTCGCGCGCCCGTTGCGAGTGGCGCTTCAAACGCGTGCGCGATCCGCTCGGCAAACGCTGCGATCGGCTCGCCGACTTTCGCGCAATCGATCGCGATGGCAAATTCTTCCCCGCCGAGCCGGGCCACGATCGCCTTACCACGGACTTCGCTCTGGAGACGCTCGGCAACCGCGCGCAGCACGAGGTCGCCGGCCGAGTGTCCGAGCATGTTGTTGATCTCTTGGAAGCCGTCGAGCCCGAGCACGAGCAGGGCGATGCCGGAAGAGCGCCGCTCTGCCGCACGGATCAGATCGGTGAGGCCAGCTTGCAGCATGCTCCGGTTGGCAAGCCCGGTCAGCGTCGTGTTCGGCCAAGTATCGAATACGCTCAACTTCACGTTTGCGGACCGAAATATCGCGCAGGATCGCTCCGTATCTCCCCCGATCGCATCGCAGCGGTCTATCAGCCTTATCTCGCCAAGAAGGTTTCGCAGGCGGACCTCGCCGCGATCGCCGGCACGATCAGCGACCTCTACCGCGAAGCCGGATTCCACTTGAGCCGGGCCATCGTGCCGCCGCAGGACATTGCCGACGGCCACGTCCGCATCCAGGTCATCGAAGGCGCAATCGTGCAGGCCGAGCTGAAAGGCGACGGCGCCGAGCAGTTCGGCGTAAGGCCGATGCTCGGCCCGGTTCTGGCCGAACAACCGTCGCGGCTGGCAACACTCGAACGCCAGCTCTTCCTGATCAGCGGCAAGCCGGGCGTCCGGATCACCGACACCGCGCTGGAAGAGATCGGCGGTACGACCGGCCGCTTCCGCCTGACCGTCTATCTGAAGCCCTGGCACGTCTTCTCCTCGTTCGGCCTGGACAATCTCGGATCGTCGTCGGTCGGTCCCTGGCAAACCTACGCCACCGGCGCGTTCAACTCCTATCTCGCGCCCGGCGACGCGCTGGCGGTCAACCTGTCGACCATTGCCAACGATCCCCGCGAGCTCGGCTTCGTACGCCTGTCCTATGACGCGCTCGTCGGCGTCGACGGTGTCCGCCTCGGTGCTTCCGTCCTGTACAGCGCGGTCCGGCCGGGTGACGCACGCCGCCTCGACAGCGACATCACCACCACCGAAGCTTTCGAGGTGCGAGCAAGCGCCGTGCCCTTCATGTCGCAATCCTCCGGGCTGACGCTTACCGTCGCCGGGACCTTCAGCAACGTGTCCGAGCATGACATCTACGGCCCCTGGTACAACGACCACATCAGGACCGTCAGCCTGACCGCCGACTACCGGCTCCAGGATCGCTTCGGCGGCACCAATCTCGCGACGCTGACCTACCGCCACGGCCTCGACATCTTTGGCGCATCGCATTTCGACGATGATCTGTTATCGCGCGACGGCGCCTCGTCGAACTTCTCGGTGCTGAACTTCTGGTTCACGCGCTACCAGACGCTCAACGACGCCTGGTCGCTCAAGCTCTCGGCTGCGAGCCAGACGGCATCACGGCCATTAGTCACCTCGCAGCAATTTTATCTTGGCGGCGCGGCCTTCGGCCGAGGCTATGGCGCAGCCGAGATCAGCGGTGACAACGGCCTTGCCGGCTCGGCCGAACTGCGCTTCGATCAGAAGCTCAATTTCCGCTATTGGGCGGGCTATCAGCTCTACGTCTTCGGCGACGCAGGCGCAGTCTGGAATGACGGTTATCGCCTGAGCGATGGGCTGTCGCTGACATCGGCCGGAGCCGGCGTGCGGTTCTTCCTGCCATACGATCTCCAGGCCGATCTCGGCGTGGCGGTCCCCTTGAGCTACCGGGCGCCGGACAACGAGCGCCGTAGCCCGCGCTTCCTTTTCACGCTCTCGAGCGCGTTCCGGCTCTGCCCCGATCGCAGCAAGGCCGGCTGCCTTTAACCCTTGTCTGGTGCGATGGCACCCGGGCGGCGCTTTCGGGGCGCCGCTCACAGACTTGCCTAAATTTAATCCCGTAACCCGCTCACGATCGCTCGATCCGGGAGTTCCCAATGACCACGTTCAGTCAAAATTGATTGAGAACGAAGCGATGAAGAGGGTGTTTGCGATCCTGGCGTTTCTCTGCGTCCTCGGCGTCGGGGAATATCTTGTCGTGAGCCGGTTCGCGATCCGCCATGAGACCTTGACCCTGTTCGACGCCTCGCGCCAGCGTCCGATCGCGGTCGAGATCGCCGTGCGGCGCGACTACGAGACCAAGGCCAATCTGGGCCTCTGGAAGCTTCCGCTCGCCATCATCAGCAACGGGAACACTGTCAAGGCTACCGAATATTCCTTCCTTGCCAACGTGCTCGCCGCGCGAGGCTATCTGGTTGCCAGCATCCAGCAGGACTTGCCGAGCGATCCGCCATTGATGACCCATGTCGGTCAGCCCTATGTCGGCCGGCGCGAAGTCTACATCCGTTGCGAAGCAAACATCCTCTTCGTGCTGGGCGAACTGAAGAGACGGCAGGAGAACGTCGAATACGACCACATCACGCTGGTCGGCCATTCCAACGGCGGCGATGTCTCCATGTATGTCGCCCATCAGCACCCCGAGTTGGTGTCGAAGGTGATCACGCTCGACAATCTGCGGGTGCCTTTCGTGCTCAGCGATCATCTGAAGATTCTCTCGTTCCGCTCGAAGGATCCTCATTTCTTGACCGACCCCGGCGTCCTGCCGACGCCGGAACAGGCCAAGGCGCGCGGCATCGACATCGTCCACACCGGCGCACAACATACCGAGATGAGCGACCGCGGTCCTGATGCGGTCAAGGAGAAGATTCAGGCGACGCTCGACCATTTCCTGCGCGACAGTGCCAGCAGCGCGCTGGCCCCCGCCGATACGGGAAGCCCGATGATCATGAATCCGGGCGACTATTAGCCGGGAGCGCTTTGCGGCAGATCAAGGCGGCTAGCGAGCCGGCAAGGTAGAAGTGCGGTGCAGCGTCGGAGAGACACGTGTCGCACTATACCGAAAGTCTCGATGCGAAAAGCCTTGATACGAAATGTCTCGGCCGGCCCGCGGGTGCAGCGGTTTTGCGAAAAATCATGCTCAAACAATAGCCTGACGATTCATCCCGAACGATCACGACCTGCCACAAATGCAAATCCCTGCCGGAGGACCGGCAGGGATCAGCAGAAAGGATGACGGACGGCGAATGAAATCATCCGGTGGCCCGTCATGGACCTGCGCAAGTATCGAAGCGCGGATCTCCATGCCACACAAGATCAATTTGCGGGCACGTTGTACACACGCCGAGAATCAGGACGACTTGCCTTTGCCTGATTGCATGAGACTGCCAGTCATCTGGCGCATGTGATCTCCGGCGCTGGTGAACTGACTGCGCAGGAAATCGGACTGGATTTGCATCGCTTCCTGGAGATCGGTGGCATGCACCAGCTTGCGGGCATGCTCGAAGGCCGACTTCATGTTCTGCTCTGTGAAAGCCAGCGCCTGCTTCGACACCTCAGTCCCCGCGCCGGGAACGGTCGACATCGATTTGGTGGCGGCTTCAAAAAACATGCCGAATGCCTTTTCCGCCTGGTCGATCGTCTTTTCGGCCAAATCGCGCAGTTCGGCCGGAACCTCGAGCTTTGGTTCAATCATGGTCGCACTCCTCCCTTTTCCCAACTGAATACCACACTTGCCGGACCGCCTTCCAGCGGCCAGCCTCGGGGGAACGACGCCGGCGAGCCAGGTTCTGCCAAGAAAAGAGGGGAGACGAATGGACCCGGCACGCGGCCGGATTCAGCACAAGGGGTGCTCGGGAAGAGCTTCTTCGGTGGCGAGATCTTCGACCAGCTTGATCACTTCGAAACGCTGCCGAGGCGCGAGCTTCAGGAATGCGCGGAGCAGACGCAGACTTTCGACAGTGCTGCTTGTAGGCACACCGAGCTTGAGATGCAGCTCAGCCGCGAAATCGAGGTTTTTCATCTCGCACCTATGACAAGCATCGGCCTTCGTGATCCACTCGAGAACCGAACGCCGCAACAGAACCTATCCCGACGAACTCTCGGCCGGGACGCCCGCCGGATTGGCACGCTGAACGACATTCAAACGGCGGCCCAACCAGTTGGTTGTAACTATGCCAAGCAACAACCTATCCGGCAAGCTCAATCGTGGGTATTGCGATGCTTCGTCTGCATCACGCCACGGTGATTCCGGATATCAGGAATACCGACCGCCGTCACCCACCTGCGTCAACAAGTGGCAACAATCACGCACACAACCCCTGATCGCCGGCAATCCGGCGCATACCCGTTATCGTTGAGTCCAATCGCCGCGGTTGCATCGCCAGCACGAAAGTCGATTTTGCAGCCGGTCTCCGGTCTCGGTCCTGGCGCTGCTGCTCGCGGCAGGATCCATCCGTCTGGATTCCGCCGTGAACCGTTGTCCGCGAGCGAGCGACCAAGCCGTTGCGGCACGGCCACGCAGATACGGGCGCCATGGCTGAAGACTCTTTGATTTGGGCGCGCGTCAGCACCAAGAGGACGACGGCATGCTTTCTCGCTGCGATCTCATCAAGGGCGCCGCGGTCGCGCTTCTCACCCTTTCGATACAAGGCGCATGGGCCCAGGAGACCAAGATGAACCTGTTCAAGATCGTCACCATCAAGGACGAAATCGTCGTCGGATTGTCAGCGGAGGAGCTTCAGGCGCTCGGCGGCAATGATGCGAGCGCCGTTGCACACGCGCTGGCACAGAAGGGCGATCTCACCGTCTGGCAATACAACGTGCATCGTGGGCCGAACGGCGAATTACAGCAAGCGCCGACTGCAAAGATCGGGCTTCTGGCCAACGCCTCGCTCCGCGTCGAGCCTTACACCACACCCTACCAGATTGTCCCTCATCCCTAAGCAACGGGCTGCGACGCCGGCGGCCAAGGCCGCCGGCGTCGCGCAATCATCTACGCCGGTCCGCACGCGGCGTTCCCGTCTCCGTCGCGAAGCCGTAGACCAGCGCCAGCCGATCCAGGCATTCGCGAAAACGCCGCGCAAAATAATCGTTCCAGCGCTGCGTGCGGACGGCGCGACGTTGCCCGATCTGATCCATGGTCAGACCAAGCACCAGCACGTCGTGCACCAGCGCGGCGCCATCGGTGCCGAGCTCGCGCTCGACCCGGTTCAGCCGCAGCACCGCCTGTCGCTGGCTCTCGGTGACCGGCTCGCGCGTGCCGGCACCATCGACATATTCGCGCGTCGTATCCACCGCTTGGGGGCCGCGCTCCGCCCGCTCCCAATCGTTCTGGAAGGCGCGCCCGCCGCGGTATTGCGCCTCGTCGATCTGGTGGTGCGCGTGCAGCCGGCCGAGCGGATCGCTACGGATCGAGCGGATGGCCAGGATCTTCTCACCTGAATCGAGCGCGAGCGGATTGTCCACCTCGACCTCCGCCACCTCGGCGTTGAACGGCACCTCCCGCGACCGCCGGTCGTAGATCTGCGCCAGTTTGTAAGATTTGTTGCGTCGGGCACGAGCCACTCGGATTCTCCTTGCAAGTCTGACGATTGAACGGACGGCTGCACCTTCAGGCGACCGAAACCAACTTCAGCACGACGGGGCCTGCGACACGGGCAGACCCAGCCTCGGAACGGCGGGTCAGGCGGGCATGCGGCGTGCAATAGCTGGAGCTCGGCTGGCGGGGGTGGCCGCAGAAGGTGATTTCCTCTCCGTCCTTGTCGCCGCCATAGGGATAGCGGCAGTCGGTCGGCTCGAGCTCGACCAGTTGGATCAGGCGCGGCTGGACGCCGACGCAACGCAACTTGACCCGCGCCGCAGGCTTCATCGCCGACTTCGGCGGCAGATTCAGGTTCGGCAACGCCGCCCGGCGCGGCGAAAGCAAGCTGGGTTCATCCGGCACGATCGACGGGCTCGTCATCCATTGCGGCACGACGAGCCCGAGCCGCTTGGCGCGGCCGACCACCGCGCTGCGCGTGTAAGCCGTTCCAAACCTTGCGTTAATCTGTCTTCCGATCTCTGCATAAGACATGCCTTTGAGAAAATAGTCGCGAAGCGCGTCGGAGTGCTCCGACGGCCAATGGCCCGGTTCCATGCTGCTGTCCTGTGATGCGCCTCCCACCAACGAACGACCGGGAGGCGAAGCACACATTCCGTTATTCCGAATAGGGTGTCAAGCAATAATTCTGATATTCATAATTGCATCAATTCCGAATTTCGGATTATAAGAGGCGAGACGGTGCGCAATCGAGGGAATCACCATGTTGGACGTAGCAATGATCGAGCGGGGCCTGGAGAAGACGGGCAAGAGCAAGGGCGGCCTCGCGGCGGCTATGGGCGTGCGCCCCGGCGCGGTGTCGGAGATCCTCGGCGGCGAGCGCCTGGTGAAGGCCTCGGAGATCATTCCGATCATGGAATATCTCGAGCTCAATCTCGCGCCGATCATGGGCCGCGTCGGAGCCGGCGCGGTGATCGAGCCGGACTATGAACAGGTTCCGCCGGAAGGTCTCGGCGACGTCACGCTGCCCTTCCCCATCATGGAAGAGACGATCGCATTCGAGATCGTGGGCGATTCGATGCTGCCCAAGTACGAAAGCGGCGACGTGATCGTGGTCTACAAGGACCAGCGCCATCCGCTGTCGAGCTTCTACGGCGAAGAGGCGGTGGTCCGGCTCAAGACCGGCGAGCGCTATCTGAAGACCATCGAGCGGGGAAAATCACCCTCTGTCGTCAATCTCACGAGCTTCAACGCCAAGCCGATCGTCGGCGTCAAGCTCGACTGGGTCGGGGAGATCTGCCTGTCCATGCCCAAGGGGCAGCTTGAGCGGCTGCGCGCGAAATCGGCGCGCCCCCGCAAGAAGGGCAAGTAAGGGAGCGCACGGCCTGCGATTTCTTTAATACCGAAATCCGCGGTTGACAACATTCCGATTTTCAGAAATACTTGCCGCGTTCCCGACCACGGGGCGCGGCAGGATCGTTTTCATGCAATATTTCGTCGTGATGATCGATTATGGGCGGCGGGGCCGCGAGGCGGTGGTCGATCCCGAAATCACAAGGCGCGAGGTCGTCTCCCGGATCGCCTCGGGCGAATACCAGAACATCTCGTTCATCCACGAAATCGTCGAGAATGCGGTCGAGGATGTGACCGAGGCCATCCTGAGTGAGGCTGCCTTGCCCCAAATCCCGCCCGAAGACGTCGACCTCCAGGCAATCCGCCTTGATCACACCCGCGATCTGCACAAGCACGATCGGACGTGACGCAAGCTGGGCAGCTCGCGTCACGGCCCGACCGAGCATCAGACCAGGAGAACGGTCGATCCCGTGGTCTTGCGCGCCGCAAGATCGGCATGGGCCTTGGCGGCCTCCTTCAGCGGATAGGTCTGGTGCACCTCGATCTTGACCGCGCCGGACTTGACGACGTCGAACAGTTCGTTCGCCATCGCAACCAGATTTTCGCGCTTGGCGGCGTAGGTGAACAACGTCGGACGCGTAACATAGAGCGAGCCCTTCTGGGCGAGCAGGCCGAGATTGAGCGGCTCCACCGCGCCGGAGGACTGGCCGAACAGTGCGGCGACACCGAGCGGGGCGAGGCAGTCCAGCGACTTCAGGAACGTGTCCTTGCCGACGGAGTCGTAAACCACCGGCACTTTCTTGCCACCGGTGATCTCGTCGACCCGCTTCACGAAATCTTCCCGGGTATAGATGATCACATGGTCGCAGCCATGCGCCTTGGCGAGCTTCGCCTTCTCGTCGTTGCTGACCGTGCCGATCACGGTCGCGCCGAGATGCTTGGCCCACTGGCTCAAGATCAGGCCTACACCGCCAGCCGCGGCATGAAGCAGGATGGTATCGCCCGCCTTCACCCGATAAGTCTGTCGGATCAGATATTGCGTGGTGAGCCCCTTGAGCATCATCGCCGCCGCGGTCTTGTCATCGACGCCGTCGGGCAGCTTCAGCAGACGATCGGCGGGAATCAGCCGGGCCTCCGAATAGGCCCCGAGCGGCGAGGCGCCATAAGCGACGCGATCGCCCGGCTTCAGATCAGTGACGCCGGGCCCGACCTCCTCGACGACGCCGGCCGCCTCGCTGCCGAGCCCGCTCGGCAGTTGCGCTGGATAGAGGCCGGAACGGTTATAGATGTCGACGAAATTGAGGCCGACAGCGGTGTGGCGGATGCGCGCTTCGCCGGGTCCAGGCTTGCCGACGCTGACCTCCTCCCAGACCAGGACTTCCGGACCGCCGGTTTTGTGAAAGCGAATGGCATGCGTCATGGGCGTGCTCCCTTATCGTTGAGGTGAAAGTCCGAACACCGGATCGGCCTGTCAAATAGGCATTTGGTCCGCCCGTTACAGTACAGAGCCGTAACAAGAATGTCACAGCGAACGACAAACGGTCGTCGTTCCGTCTCTGTTCGAAAGAGTTGATGAGGGCTCCAGAGCAACCGGAAGTATTTTTTGCGCGGGGTTGATGGTCGCCTGCGAGGGAGAGCCGAGATGCCAGCTTATGTTCAGCATCATCTGGATATCGAGATCGCGCCTGTGATTTGCCCCACCTGCATGGGGTTCCTGCCGATGTATGTGCGCGAGGTCGAGCCGCATTGGAGTCTTGCCAAGATCGACTTCGTCTATGAATGCGCCGACTGCGGAGCCGAGCTTAGACAGACGATCCGCAAGCCGGAGCCGCTGCGGCACTGATCGCGACCGGCGCCCCGCTCGACTATTTGCGCGAAGCGGAAAAAGCGCCGTTCGCGCGGGTCTGAGGTCTCCCAAACGAGGCTTGTTCTTTGCCGGGAACGCAGGCAGAACAAGCCTCAACCAAGACCTTTGGGAGCGCCCATTCGTGGCAGATCAGAAGGCCTCGACCTCGATCGAGGCAGTGGAGAGCGGCCTCGCCGCGCAAGGTTATATCGCGAGCCGGCAAATCGCGACCGCCGTCTATTTGTCGCAGCAAATCGAGAAGCCGATCCTGGTCGAGGGCCCCGCGGGCGTCGGCAAGACCGAGCTTGCCAAGGCCATCGCCGCTTGGCGCGGCATGAAGATGATCCGCCTGCAATGCTACGAGGGCCTCGACGAGGCCAAGGCGCTCTATGAGTGGAAATACGCCAAGCAGCTTCTCTACACGCAGATCCTCAAGGACAAGCTCGGCGAAGTGCTCGGCGGCGCGCAGACGCTGCACGCCGCGCTCGACCAGCTCCATGATTTCGGCGACGTGTTCTTCTCCAAGGAGTTCGTCGAGCCCCGCCCCCTGCTCCAGGCGCTGGAGCAGCCGGGTGGCTGCGTGCTCTTGATCGACGAGATCGACAAGTCGGATGCGGAATTCGAATCGCTGCTGCTGGAGATCTTGTCCGACTTCCAAGTCACGATCCCCGAACTCGGAACCGTCTCGGCCATTACGCCGCCGACCGTGATCCTCACCTCCAATAGCGAGCGCGACCTCGGCGACGCCCTGAAGCGGCGCTGCCTGCATCTGCATATCGGCTTCCCCGAGCAGCGGCTGGAGGAGCGCATCGTCGAAAGCCGCGTGCCCGGCATTTCGCAGACGCTGCGCCGGCAGATGGTCGGCTTCATCCACGAGATCCGCTCGCTCGATTTGAAGAAGCTGCCCTCGGTCAGCGAGACCATCGACTGGGCGCGCGTACTTGTGTTGCTCCAGGCCGCCGAGCTCGACACCGAGATCGTCAAGGACACGCTCAACGTGCTTCTGAAATACGAAGCCGACATCGAGGCCGCAGCGCCGCAGGTGACGACCTTCATTGCCAAGGCGGCGCGGTCCAACGTCTTCGGTTGACGCCGATGCGCGAGAATCTCCATCGTTTCTTTCGGGCGGCGCGCGGCGTCGGCGTTCACGTCTCGCCTGCCGAAAGCGTCGATGCGATGCGCGCTGTCGCGCAGGTCGGCATCTCCGACCGCGCCGTCCTGCGCGACGCGCTGCTCCTGACACTTGCCAAGTCGCGGGACGAGAAGCTCGCGCTCGGCGACTGCTTTGATCTCTTCTTCAGTCAGCCGGAGCCGCGGCAAGACCAGCCCGAAGCCGACAATAACGACACTCCGCAGGACGCGGATCGGACGCCTTCCTCCGGCGCTCCCGAAGGTTTGGGCCCGCTCGCGCAGATGCTGCTATCGCAGGACCGCAATACGATCGCGGCCGCCATCGCCAGCGCCTCCGGGGCGGCCTCCCTTTCCGACATCCGCTACTCCACCCAGCGCGGCATCTTTTCCAGCCGCATCCTCGACGCCATGGGCCTCCAGCGCCTGCGCGACGATCTGGAGGAGCTGACCGCAACCAACCCGGCACTGGCCGAACGTCTACGCGCCGCGCTCGACGCCTTACGCGAAGCCGTGCGCGATACGGTCTCTCAGGGGCTTGCACTCTATGCCCGCGAGGAGGCCGAAAACCTCCGCAACGAGATCCTGCGCAATGCTCCGCTTGCCCGCATCGAGCGGCGCCAAGTCGCCGAGATGCGTGCTCTCATCCGCCAGATCGCGCGCCGGCTGCGCGAGCGCTATTCCAAGCCGCGCAAGCGCCAGCGCCGCGGCCATCTCGACGTTCGGCGCACGCTCCGCCGCAACGCGGCCTGGGGCAGCGTGCCGTTCCTCACGGCATGGAAGCGCAAGCATCGCGACCGGCCGAAGATCGTAGCCCTGTGCGACGTCTCGGGCTCCGTTGCGCAAGTATCCGATTTCTTTCTGCTGCTGATCCACTCTCTGCACGAGGTGGTCGACGATGTCCGCTCCTTCGCCTTCTCCTCGCACCTGATCGAGGTCAGCGAGATCCTGGAATCGAAGTCGCCGGAGGAGGCGATGTCCGAGATCATGTCCAAGGTCGGTTTCGGCTCGTCGGACTATGGCTCTTCGCTGGTCGATTTCGAGAAGGGGTTCATGAGTTCGCTGACGCCGCAGACCACGGTGATCGTGCTCGGCGATGCCCGCAGCAACAATCTCGACCCGCGCGCCGACATTTTGCGCCGGATCGCCGACCGCTCGAAGCGACTGGTCTGGCTCAATCCCGAGGGTCGGCTCGCCTGGGGCTTTGGCGATTCCGAGATGCCGCGCTACGCGACCTTCTGCAGCGTCGTGCGCCAATGCGCCACGGCGCAACAGCTTGAGCGCGCCGTGTCCGATATCGTGGCGACTTATCAGTGAGCAACAATGGCCGCCAGCGTCAGGCGGCGTTCGGCTCGGCCTGCGCGAGATTGCACTCCCGAAAGTGACGGGCGACTTCGTCGAGTGCGCGCTGCTCCCACTCCTGAGCCTGTGCGAGCCAGAATACTATCGATCATCATTTCTGTGCATATTGCGACGCGGAATGGGACACCGACCCTTCCTGTGCACTGCGATAGCTCGCACCGCAACATCAAGTACAGATCATCAATTAGTGATCGAGAATCGCAACGATGTTCGTGCGCCAACGATCTTAACGCTTGTGGCGCAACGAAGTGCGGCAATTTGTGAAGAGACATTCTAAACGACGCACCGAATTCTCGACTCATTGTCGTCGCATGGTTTTCATGCGGAGCCGCTAACAGGGGCGCGCGACTGGACTATCGCTTGAGGCAAAATGAGCAACGACGTTGACTTCGATCTTTCGCCGGACCAATGGGAAGCTCTGCGCACACTTCGCAATTCGACATCGAGCGGTCGCCTCTCGAAGGCTTACATGATCGAAAGTCTCGTCAAGCTCGGCCTCGTCGTCATCGATGACGGCGTGCCGGTGATGACCCCCGCGGGACGCAGGGTGCTCGTGCGCGGATCATGCCGGCTGCTGGATCTCGTGGCATGACACGGGCGCACGACGACTGACCGCGGGCCCTGCGGCTCCTCGGCGGCCACACGATGAGTCCCCGCCCCGCGGTGCACCGGTGAAGAGGTGCCGCGCGGCGTCCCCGATATCACGCCTGCGATACTTCCGGGATCTTCGCGACAATCTGGCACGGTTGTTGCTTTTTTTGACGCTCAAGAGGCGTCAGACCGGGGTAGTGCACCATGTCGACCATCACTGCGGCACCCGCCGCCGAGCCGAAGCCGCTCTATACCTCGCTCTTCGTCCAGGTCCTCGCCGCTCTGGCGCTTGGCGTGATCCTGGGGATGGCGGTTCCGGACTTCGCCGTCGGGCTCAAGATCCTCAGCGACGCCTTCCTGAAGCTGATCTCGATGATCGTGGCGCCGATCGTGTTCTGCGTCGTCGTGCACGGCATTGCCGGCGCGGGTGATCTCAAGAAGGTCGGTCGGGTCGGCGTCAAGGCGCTGGTCTATTTCGAGGTCATGACGACGGTGGCACTCGTCGTCGGCCTGCTGCTCGCCTACATCTTCGGCCCCGGCCACGGCATGAACATCGATCCCTCGACCCTCGATGCCAAGGCGCTCAACACCTATGCCGACAATGCCCACAAGCTGTCCGGCGGCGGCATCGGCGCCTTCCTGATGAACGTGATCCCGACCACCTCCTTCGATGCACTTTCGCGTAACGACGTGCTCCAGGTGCTGTTCTTCGCGGTGCTGTTCGGCGTCGGCCTAGCGCTGGTCGGCGGCGAGAAGGGCGCGCTCATCACCTCCGTCATCGACGCGGCCTCCACCGTGCTGTTCCGCGTCATGGGTCTGATCGTGCGCGTCGCCCCGCTCGGCGTGCTCGGCGCGGTCGCCTACACCGTCGGCAAATACGGCGTCGGCTCGCTGAAGCAGCTCGTGTCTCTGGTACTGCTGTTCTACGTCTCGGTCGGCATCTTCGTGCTCGGCGTGCTGGGTGGGGTGATGGCGCTCGCAGGCATCAACATCCTCAAATTCCTCGCTTACCTGCGCGAGGAGCTGACCATCGTGCTCGCCACCGCCTCGTCGGATGCGGTGCTGCCCCAGATCATGAAGAAGCTGGAGCGCATGGGCGTGAAGGACTCCGTCGTCGGTCTGGTCATTCCGACCGGCTATTCCTTCAACCTCGACGCCTTCTCGATCTATCTCACACTTGCGGTCGTCTTCATCGCGCAGGCCACCAACACGCCGTTGTCCTTCGGTGATCTCCTGCTGGTGCTCGGCGTTTCGCTCATCACCTCGAAGGGTGCGCATGGCGTGCCGGGCTCGGCCATCGTGATCCTGGCCGCCACATTGAACGCGGTGCCGAGCATCCCCGCGATCGGCCTTGTGCTGGTGCTGTCGGTCGACTGGTTCATCGGCATGGCCCGTGCGCTCGGCAATCTCGTCGGCAATTGCGTGGCCACGGTCGTGGTCGCGGCCTGGGAAGGCGACCTCGACCGCGCCAAGGCGGCCAAGGTGCTCGAAGGCGGCGAGCTTGTGGACGTCACGGCGGGGTAAGGTCGATCAGTCATTCCACTGGAGGAGCGGCGTTCCATACGCCCTCCTCCAGACAGACAGAAAGCGCGGAAACCAGGAGTGGGCCACCGCGCCCTTGTAGGCCCAGGTTCGATACTTCAGACCGTGTTCCGAGATCAGCTCCTGATAGCCGCCGTGGACTTCGGTGGCAATGCGAATGTCCTTCAATATACCTTGCGCGCAGGCCCGGTAGGTATCGCCCCCCGAGGCCTCATCGAAGTCCAGCATACGATCTGCAAACTCGACATTGAACGTAGGCCAGGACGAACGTCCCTGATAGGCCGGTGCCGCGATCTTGTGGATGATCTTGTTGCGCGGATTATCCGCCGACACCAGGAAGTGGAACGTGCTGGGGATGCGAAAGCGCGGTTCGGCGATGATGAGATCCGCCGTCGCCGCGAACAGCGCGCGCTCGGTGGCATCGTTCATATTCCAGAAGCCGCGATGCACGCTGACGAAATCCAGCGCAACCGACGATACCGGTGAGCTCGCCGGACCATCCAGGGAATGCCTGATATGACCATCCTTGCCGAATAGGCGGAGCAGGTCGTTCTTGTACTGCGCGAGGTCGCGCCCGAGCAGCCGCTTCAGCTCGTTCTCGTTGACGATCCCGAGCTCCACGCCCCACACGAAGGTCGTGTAGACCGAAGCATTGGTCACGAAGCGCCTGCGTTCGGCGCGGGTGTCTGTTGCAGCGGAGCGAGGTGCGTGGACATCGCAAAGCAAATATCCGGTGCCGTCATCATTGAACGGTTCGAGCTCGCCTGCGAGCTCGAGGATCGCCCGCTTCAGGTCATCGCCATATTCGGCCAGCAACAGGCGGCCTGCATGTGCGCATTGCGACATCGCCAGATAGGACGACGTCCTCTCCTCGGCAGAGATCATCTGCTGGAGGCCGGCGAGAATGCCGAGCAGCGTATCCGAGGGCCGCGAGAAATAGTTCACGCCGAGATACCGGCCGCGGCCCGCCGGCACGAGGGTCGTGGTGACGACGTTGGCGCGGGCCGCCTCCAGCAGCAGGCGCACGCTCTTCTCGAGCAGACGTACCCGCCGCACCGCGTCCTGCGAGTCCATGATCGTGTTGGGATCGAGCACGTCAGGATAGAACCAGGCGAAGTCGCGGGATAATAGGCGGAGGCGTGCGGCGCGCCCGTGACGAGGAAGGCCTCGCTCACCGAGAACGCGCTGTCCATCGAATACCGATAGAGGTCCTCGATGGCCGACAATGAATGATGCGACTTTCTCAGGAACCGATCACCGAGGAAATTGACCGCCTGAAGCGCGTTGGCGACAAAAGTCG
Source organism: Bradyrhizobium vignae (assembly GCF_900324035.1). Taxonomy (NCBI): domain Bacteria; kingdom Pseudomonadati; phylum Pseudomonadota; class Alphaproteobacteria; order Hyphomicrobiales; family Nitrobacteraceae; genus Bradyrhizobium; species Bradyrhizobium vignae. The sequence goes on along the minus strand of NZ_LS398110.1, from coordinate 2,785,356 downwards.
CAGCCATGCCCTGGTAAAACCGGTTTGCGCGATGTGACGGCGGAGGAATGTCGCTGTTCATGTGCATTGGTGTCTCGCGATGCCGGCGATGGCCGGTCACCATGCCAAGCATGATCGATTCGTGTCTCGCCCCGATGACGAACGGCGGTCCGGCTGTTCAGCTCGCTCCGGCGCGGCTGTCCCGCGTCTGAAAATTCTCAATCACTCTGAGCAACACCCGGGCGCCGGCGTCGGCATCGGCGAGTTCGACATGCTCGTCCGGGTGATGGCTGATGCCGCCGCGGCAGCGGACGAAGATCATGCCGACATCGGCAATTTCGATCATCGCCATGCCGTCGTGCCCAGCCCCGCTCGGCAGCTCGAATACGGAAAAGCCTTCGGCTTCGATCGCCTGCGCGATCTGCTCCTTGAGCCACGGCGCGCAAGGCGCGGTGCGGTTCTCATGGGTGACGTCCAGCTGAAGGGCCAGCTGCCGGCGCTTGGCGATCGCCTCGATCTGGCGGACGACGTCGGCCACCGCGCGCTTGCGGTGCATGTCGGTCGGCGCGCGCATATCGATGGTAAAGGATACTTCGCCCGGAATGACGTTGGTCGCACCGGGCCTCGCCTGGACGTAACCGACGGTGCCGACCAGGCCGCCCTCGTCGGTTCGGCAAAACTGCTCGATCGCACCGATGCATTCGGCCGCGCCGGCGAGCGCATCACGGCGCAGCCCCATCGGCACGGTGCCGGCATGACCGGCCATCCCGGTCAGCCGGGCGGCAAGGCGCGTGGCACCGGCAATCGCGGTGACGACGCCCACGGGCAGGTTCTGCGCTTCCAGCACCGGCCCCTGCTCGATGTGCAATTCGAGATAGGCAAGCAGTTCGCGGCGCGCCCGCGCGGCCGCGCCGATATGGTCGGGATCGAGGCCGAACTGCACGAGCGCGTCGCGCATCGACACGCCGGCGCTGTCGCGCGTATTCAGGACGCTCTCGTCAAAAGTGCCGGCCACCGCACGGCTGCCGAGCAAGGTCGACGCGAACCGCACCCCCTCCTCGTCGGCAAAGCCGATCACCTCGATCGCAAACGGCAGGCGCTTGCCGCGACGGTTGAGATCGGCGACGCAGGAGATCGCGGTGATCACACCCAGCGGTCCATCCCATTTGCCGGCATCTCGCACGGTGTCGTAATGCGAGCCGAGCATCAGGCACGGCGCGCCCGGCCGGTCGCCTTCGTAGCGGCCACAGACATTGCCGATGGCGTCGAGACGGGCGCTCATGCCGGCTTCGCGCATCCAGCCAAGGATGAGGTCCGCCGCCTCGCGCAGCTCTTTGGTGAGATAGATGCGGGTGAGATTGTCACCTGTTTCCGAGATCGCCGCCAGATCGTTGATTCGGCGCACGATGGTTTCGCCGAGCGATGCATCTTGAACGGCGTTAACGGCCCCCATCTCGACAAATTTCCTCTTCTCTGGGCCGCGGGAGTTGCTGTCTCGGCGCCAAACGGTACGAGTTCGGTGCCGGCCAAATCACGCACCGGCGCCGGCCTCAACACGCGCGTGATTAGCATGAATGCGAATATGCGCCAGACTGCCTCGTCCCGGTCGTGCACGAGGGCGGGCCAACGCCTGTATCGGTATCCGGCACTTTTCCATATCAGGATCTTGATGGCCCGCATAATCAATACTTTTCAAGCGGTTATCCGAAAACTGCGCTCGCCAACAACCGTCCGACCGGCTGCTGGTGATGTTCCACGGCAAATTATGTATGAAGCACGGATCAGCGAAGCCGACCTTCATCCAGGTCGGCCGGCGCGCGGCCGGTACTGATCGTGGAGCAGCGATGGACGGCATGTCCGAACGTGACGAACACTTCCTACGCCTGTCCTTCGCGGTCGCCCGCCGCTCGCTCACCCATGGCAACCATCCCTTCGGCTGCATCGTCGTCGCGGCCGAGGGCAAGGTGCTCATCGAGAGCGAGAACGGCTACATGCCGGATCATGACGGCACCGCGCATGCCGAACGGCTCGCGGCCACCCAGGCCTGTCGTACCCTCAGTCGCGAGGTACTGGCGAAAGCCACGCTTTATTCGTCAGCCGAACCCTGCGCGATGTGTGCGGCCGCGATCTACTGGGCCGGCATCGGCCGCGTCGTTTATGGCCTCAGCGAGGATCGCCTGCGCGGCATCACCGGCAACCATCCGGAGAATCCGACCCTCGACCTGCCGTGTCGCGAGGTCTTTGCCAGCGGGCAGCGGCCGACGGAGGTCGTCGGCCCGCTGCTCGAAAAAGAGGCCGAAGCGCTGCACGACGGCGTTTGGACGAAGTAGCAGCTCATTCAAAAGGAGGTGACGCCGCGGAGGTTTGGCGCGGCGCCATCGTCTTTCACCTGCAGAGCGTCAGGCGGTCAGAACTTCACGGTGATACCCGAGTAGAGCGAGGACTCGGTGCAGGAGCCCGTGCTCACCGTCCGACCACCGACGGCCGTGGTACAGCCGACCGCGAGGTTGTGATCGAGACCGAACTTGTTCTGCCAGTAGCGGTAGGCCACCCAGACGTCCACGAAATGGGAGTACTTGTCACCCCAGGCCGCCTTCGAAGCATCGAAGGTCAGACGGATGGGCTCGGAGTTCAACTCAACCGCCGTGTTGTAGACGCCATTCGCCGGGCTGTAGGGAAGCGGCTGGGTGTCGGTGCCCTTCTTGCCGTACCAGCCGGCGCGGCCGCTGATCGAGAAATACTGCATGTTCGGCGGCAGGAAGCCGAGGTCCATGTAGTAATTGACCTCGACAGCCCAGGTTGGCTTGAACGACGTGTTGCCGTCGGCAAGACACGTGACGCCGGGAACGCCTGGACCGAACAGGCCACACTGGCTGAAGGAATTGTGGTTGGCGAACTCCCAATAGACCAGCGGCGCGACGTTGATGTAGCCCTTGTAAGGCAGATCGAATGCAAACTGCAGACCGCCGACGACGTCGCGCTTGGCAGCGCCGAAATACCGGTTCTCGGTATTGGCATCCATGCCGACCTCGAAGGAGATGTTGTGCAGCGGCCCCGCGGTGAAGGCTTTGGTGTCGAAGAGCTCGTTCCAGCCGAAGGTCGAGCGGAACAGGCCATAGATTTCGGTCGCACCGGCGCAGGACGCCGGCGCACCGAAGATCGTGCCGGCGTTGGTGCATGGCCCGGCCGGATCATTGTGATCCGACTTGAACATGGAGATGGTGAAGAAGTTCGTGCCGTAGGCCCAGAGGTCGAAGTGAGTGAAGGAATAGACCTGCTTGGTGGTCTTGCTGTCGATCGACCCGTCTGGCCGGAATGACCACGCGCCGGGCTGCGACGCATTGAAGATGTATGAGAATGTGACGCGATTATCGATCACCAGGAAGAACGGAAGGTCCGAAGCCTTCTTGGCCGCCTTGACCGGCAGATCCGCCCCCTGAGCTAGGCCGCCGGTGGCCAGCGTAGCGAGCGACAGCGCCGCTGCTGCCACTGCCGTGTAACGAAACGACATCCTGAATACCCCCTCGTTTGACAGGCAAAAATGCACGCCCCCTGTGGGTGCGACACTTGCGCCGATCTCCCAGGGTGAGAAGCCTCAACTTTTCACATGGCGTGCCGCTTGTTTCGGCAGGACGCGACGAACCATGGTCGAGATTGCAGTGGCCACGCACGCAGGGAGCAGCGGAGAAGGACCACTGTTGCCGAACATACCCTGATTGTTTTTATTCGGATTTTCTGGATCGCGCCCAATGCGATGCCAGGTCCGAGCAGCCGTCGCAACCGCTGCGCTTCGAGCGGTGAACGGACCGACGCATCATTGCTCAACATGGCGTCAGGTCTGCACAGCGGGTTCCGATTTGGCTTGGACCGTCACAAATTTGCAACAGGCGCCGCTCGCAGGCGCTGTCGCTCCCGGAGTCCAAGTACCGTTTGCTGGTCGCCCAGAATCGAAGATGACCGCTGGGCCGATCGCCTGCCGAAGCGTTGAGCAAGGGATGATGCTTTTTCACATCTTACGTCGCGGTTCAAACTGGCCCACTATCGAGGCACTTCACCCATGCAAGCGCATCAGCGAATGTTAGATTCGACGCCCAACGGCCAGCATTCCGGCGATTCCCCGCTCCTGAGGACGATCGGACTCACCAAGCGTTATGGTGATTTCCTCGCCAACGATTCCATCGACATCGATATCTGGCCGAGGGAAATCCACGCCCTGCTCGGCGAGAACGGCGCCGGCAAGTCGACGCTGGTCAAGTCGATCTACGGGCTGATCCAGCCCAGCGCCGGCGAGATTCGCTGGCAGGGCCAACGGATCGTGCTGTCCGGTCCGTCCGAAGCACGCAGCCGTGGCATCGGCATGGTGTTCCAGCATTTCTCGCTGTTCGACAATCTCACGGTCGCCGAGAACGTCGCGCTCGGCCTCGACGGCAAGGAATCCTTCAAGGACATGTCGGCCCGGCTGGAGCAGGTATCGAAGACTTACGGTCTACCGCTCGATCCCAAACGAGAGGTCTGGCAACTCTCAGTCGGTGAGCGCCAGCGCATCGAGATCGTCCGCGCTTTGATGCAGGATCCCAAATTCCTGATCCTGGACGAGCCCACCGCGGTGCTGACCCCGCAGGAGGCCGACCAGCTTTTCATCGTGCTGGAGCGGCTCAAGGCCGAAGGCCGTGCTATCCTCTACATCAGCCACAAACTGGAGGAGGTCAAGCGGCTCTGCGACACCGCGACGATCTTGCGCGGCGGCAGGAAAGTCGAGACCTGCAATCCCAGGCTCGAGACCGCTGCCTCGCTTGCGCGGATGATGGTCGGCGGGGAGATCAAGGAAGTGAAGGCCGTATCCGGCCGCAAGACCACTGTGCCGCGGCTCGTCGTCAACGACCTCTCGCTTGCCCCCAGCGAAGCGCATGGCGTGCGGCTCGAGCATATTTCGTTCGAGCTCAAGGGCGGCGAGATCCTCGGCATCGCGGGCATCGCAGGCAACGGCCAGGAGGAATTGTTCGCCGCGCTCTCCGGCGAGCGCCTCGCGAAGGATCCCGGAACGGTGGTGATCGAAGGCATTGCCGCCGGTCATCTCTCGATCACCCAGCGGCGCAAGCTGGGCGCGGCTTTCGTTCCCGAGGAGCGGCTCGGGCACGGCACCGCACCGCGGATGAGACTGTCGGAGAACGCGTTGCTGACTGGACACGCTGCCAGCGGCATGGTCCACCACGGGTTCATCGACACCGCGGCCACGCTGAAGACAGTTGACCGCGCGACGGAAACCTTCGACGTCCGCAAGGCCAAGCGCGATCCGGAAGCGGCAAGCCTCTCCGGCGGCAACTTGCAGAAGTTCATCGTGGGGCGCGAGATCCTGCGCAATCCGGCGGTGCTGGTTGTGAGCCAGCCGACCTGGGGCGTCGACGCTGGCGCTGCCGCGGTAATCCGCCAGGCGCTGCTCGATCTCGCGAGCGCCGGCGCCGCCGTGCTGGTGACCAGTCAGGATCTCGACGAGCTTGCCGAGATCGCCGACAGCATCGCCGTGATGTTCCATGGCCGGCTCTCGGCCCCGCTCGCGACAAGCGAAGCGACCCGCGAAAAGCTCGGTCTGCTCATGGGTGGCAGCAGCCTGGAACCGAAGGAGGCCGCGCATGCAATTGGTGCTTGAGAAGCGCGCCGAGCGGTCGAACACGATCGCGCTGGTCTCGCCCCTGATTGCGATCGGCCTGACGATCGTCACCATGACCATCCTGTTCGCGATCCTCGGCAAGAATCCGCTGCTTGCGCTCCACGCCTACTTCATCGCGCCCCTGACCGACGGCTATTCGCTCCAGGAGATCGCGGTGAAGGCAACGCCGCTGGTGATGATCGCGATCGGGCTGTCGCTCTGCTATCTCGCCAATGCCTGGAACATCGGCGCCGAAGGGCAATTCCTGATCGGTGCAGTGGCCGGAAGCTGGATCGCGGTGAAGACGCAAGGCACCGACGCCGGCGCTTGGTTGTTGCCGGCGATGCTCGTGCTCGCGGCTGCAGCGGGCGCGCTCTATGCGCTGATCCCGGCGATCTGCAAGGTCAAGTTCGGCGCCAGCGAAATCCTGACCAGCCTGATGCTGGTCTATGTCGCCGACCTCTTCCTCGACTATCTCGTGCGCGGTCCCTGGCGCGATCCGCACGGCTTCAACTTCCCGACCACGGCCGAGTTCGATCCAGTGGCGACAGTGCCGCTGCTGATCGACGGCGGGCGGCTCCATCTCGGCTCGATCATCGCCCTGCTCGTCGTCGCCGCAGCGGCGATCCTGCTCGGGCGCACCATCAAGGGCTTTGAGATCCGCGTGGTCGGCGCCGCGCCGCGTGCCGCACGGTTCGGCGGCTTCAATGCCAACCAGCTGATCATCCTGACCTTCGCGGTCTCCGGCGCGCTGGCGGGCCTCGCCGGAATCATCGAGGTCGCAGGCCCGGTCGGGCACCTCCAGCCCGGCATTTCGCCGGGCTACGGCTTTACCGCGATCATCGTCGCCTTCCTCGGCCGGCTGAACCCGCTTGGAATATTAATTGCAGGCCTTTTCCTCGCATTGACCTTTATCGGCGGCGAGCAGGCTCAGATCGCGATGAAGATTCCGTTGGACGTCACCAAGGTCTTTCAGGGCATTCTGCTGTTCTACGTGCTCGCCTGCGACTCCCTGATCCTGTACCGCTTCAAGCTGGTCTTCCCAAGCCGAGAGGTGACCCGTGGAGCTGGTTGAGGCCATCATCCTCGCGGTGCTCGCCGCGTCGACGCCGCTGCTGATTGCGGCGACCGGCGAGCTCGTGACCGAGCGTTCCGGCGTGCTCAATCTCGGCGTCGAGGGCATGATGATCGTGGGCGCCGCCTGCGGCTTTGCCGGCGCGTGGCTCACCGGATCGATTCTCGTCGGCGCGCTACTCGGCATCGTTGCGGGCACGCTGATGTCGCTCGTCTTCGCGCTGATGGCGCTCGGGCTCGCCGTCAACCAGGTCGCGACCGGTCTCGCACTGACCATCCTCGGCATCGGCCTCTCAGGCCTGATCGGCGCCGGCTTCGTCGGCGAGCGCATCACGCCGGCCGTGCACCTCCATATTCCCGGCCTGACCGACATTCCGATGATCGGCCGTGTGCTGTTCGGCGAGGACGGCTTCGTCTATTTCTCGGTCGCACTGATCGTCGGCGTCTGGTGGTTCCTGTACCGCACGCGGGCGGGATTGATCCTACGCGCCTGCGGGGACAATCACGTCTCCGCGCATGCACTCGGCTATCCCGTGCTGCGCATCCGCACCTTCGCCGTGATGTTCGGCGGCGCCTGCGCGGGTCTTGCCGGGGCCTATCTGCCGCTCGCCTATACGCCGTTCTTTATCCCCGGCATGACCGCGGGCCGCGGCTGGATCGCGCTGGCGCTTGTCGTGTTCTCGTCCTGGCGGCCGGGCCGGCTCGTGGTCGGCGCCTATCTCTTCGGTGCTGTGACGATCCTGCAATTGCATGCGCAGGGCTGGGGCGTCGGCATTCCCTCGCAATTCATGTCGGCGCTGCCTTACCTCGCGACCGTCATCGTCCTGGTCTTGCTCTCCCGTGCGCGCACCGGCGGCTCGACCGCGCCGGCCGCGCTCGGCACGGTGTTCGTTCCCGATCGCTGAATTTCGTTTCCGCGGCGTGCGCGATGGGGCGCGCGCGTTGCGGATCGTGGCTTTCCCCTGATGTTGGAGATTGATGATGAGGAAATCACTTCTTGCATTGGCTGTCGGGCTCTTGCTTGCCGGTAGTGTCGGTGCAGCCTCCGCCGCGGACAAGCTGAAGGTCGGTTTCATCTATTTGGGCCCGATCGGAGATCTCGGCTGGACTTATCAGCACGACCTCGCGCGTCAGGCGCTGGTGAAGGAATTGGGCGACAAGATCGAGACCACTTACCTCGAGAACGTGCCCGAAGGTCCCGACGCCGAGCGCTCGATCGAACAGCTCGTCCGCGCCGGCAACAAGCTGATCTTCACCACGTCGTTCGGCTACATGGATCCGACGCTGAAGGTCGCCAAGAAATATCCGAACGTGCATTTCGAGCACGCCACCGGCTACAAGCGCAATCCGAACATGTCGACCTATTCGGCCAAATGGTATCAGGGCCGCTACATCCAGGGCCTGATCGCGGCCAAGATGTCGAAATCGGGCGTGCTCGGCTATATCGGCTCGTTCCCGATTCCCGAGGTCGTCTCCGGCATCAACGCCACGATGCTTGCGGCGCAGACCATCAACCCGAACATCAAGGTCAAGATCATCTGGGCCAATACCTGGTTCGACCCGGGCAAGGAGGCCGACGCCGCCAAGGCGCTGATCGACCAGGGCGCCGACGTCATCATGCAACACACGGATTCGCCAGCGGCGATGCAGATTGCGAGCGAACGCGGCAAACTCGCCTTCGGCCAGGATTCCGAGATGATCAAGTTCGGGCCCAAGACCCAGCTCACCTCGATCCTCGATACCTGGGCCCCCTACTACATCGAGCGCGTCAAGGCCGAGCTCGCCGGCACCTGGAAGTCCGAGGACACCTGGGGCGGCCTCGACAGCCACATGTTCGCGATGGCGCCTTATACCAACATGCCTGACGATGTGAAAAAGATGGCCGAGGATGCCCAGGCCGCGATCACCGCGGGCAAGCTGCATCCGTTCAAATGCCCGATCGTTGGGCAGGACGGCAAGCCGGTCGAGTGCAAGGGCGGCGATCACCTCGATGACGGCCAGATCCTCGGCATGAACTTCTACGTGAAAGGCATCGACGACAAGCTGCCGGGCAAGTAGCACGCTTCTTGCATCGCCTAAATCACCTGCTCCTCCCGGAGGAGGTTCGGAGGGGGTGGCCAGAAGCACCCGGCACTTGTGGCTGCCCCCTCTTTCTATCTGGCCCCCGATTATCCCCCCTGCATGGCCCGCGCCGCGGAACTATGGCGGCGGATGAGGTCTGCGACCTCGAGACCCGGGATCGCGCCATCGATCACCGCCCATTTTCCAGCCACCATCACCCGATCGGCGCGATGCGCCCCGCACAGCACCAGGGCGGCCAGGGGATCGCCGTGGCCGGAGAAGCGCAGTTCATCGAGCTTGAACAGCGCGAGGTCCGCCGCCTTGCCGATCGCGATCTCGCCGAGCTCCGGACGGCCGACGCAGGCTGCCGAGCCCTTGGTCGCCCAGCGCAGCGCATCGCTGTGGCTGACCCTCGTCACGCCATAGCGCGCCCGTTGCAGCAGGAACGCGGCCCGCACCTCCTGCATCAGGTTGGAACCGTCGTTGGAGGCCGAGCCGTCGACACCAATGCCGATCCCAACGCCGGCCTCTTCCATATCGCATACCGGGCAACAACCGGACGCCAGCAGCTGGTTGCTGCACGCGCAATGGCTGACGGTCGTGCCGGCCTTGCCGAGCCGTCTCATCTCGTCCGGATTGAAGAAGATTCCGTGGGCGAGCCAGGTGCGCGCGTTGAGCCAGCCGCATTGCTCGAGATAGTCCAGCGGGCGGCAGCCATACATCTGCTCGCAGAACCTGTTCTCGTCCTCGGTTTCGGCGAGATGGGTATGCAGGCGCACGTCGAGCTTGTCGGCGAGATCGGCGGTGGCCCGCATCAGCGACGTCGTCACCGAGAAAGGTGAGCACGGCGCGAGCGCGATCTGCACCATCGCGTCCGCGCCGCGCTGGTGGTGCTTGGCGACCGCGCGGGCACTGTCGGCAAGGATGGTTTCCTCGTCCTGCACGACGCTGTCGGGCGGCAGGCCGCCATCGCGCTGCGACAGGTTCATCGAGCCGCGCGTGAGCAACACCCTTAGCCCGAGGCGCTTCGCCACCGCCACCTCGATATCGACGGCGTCTTCGAGTCCGGCCGGGAATACATAGTGGTGATCGGTCGTGGTGGTGCAGCCGGAGAGCAGCAGCTCGGACATTGCCACGGTGACGCCGAGCTCGAGCGCTTCCGGCGTCAGCCTCGCCCACACCGGATAGAGCGCCTGAAGCCAGGGGAACAGCTCGCGGCCCATCGCGGCCGGCAGCGCCCGCGTCAGCGTCTGATAGAAATGATGATGGGTGTTGATCAGGCCCGGCAGCACCACGTGTTCGCCCGCGTCGAACACCGCGACGTCAGCGGTTGCGGGCACACCGCCGGCCGGCACCAGCTCGACGATCCGGCCGTCCTTCACCACGATGCCGCGCTCGGCACGGTCGGCGAGGATGGCCAGGGGATCCCTGATCCATGTCGGCCTTGTGTCACTCATGATCCTGCTTCTCCTCACACCCGCTGACGGCAGGCCTGCAAGGCGGAGGACGACCGCGTCCCTGCTCCGACTTGTTGTTGCCACTTGTTGTTGCCACTTGGCTCCCGTCTTGCAACACTTTCTCTTGACCATTCACCCGGCGGGAGGGTTGGCGCAGCCATGGACTTGAATACCATCACAGCGGTCGCCCATCCGCAAACGCGCTCGCAGCTGCCCGTTTGGACGGCAGGTGATGCTTGGCTCGCAGGCGGCACTTGGCTCTTCTCGGAGCCGCAAACGCATTTGACACGACTGATCGATCTCACCGATCTGAAATGGCCGGCGCTGACACTCACCGAGAGCCACCTCAGCATCGCCGCCACTTGCACCGTCGCGGAGCTTGATGGACTCGCCTGCCCGTCCGATTGGCTCGCGGCACCGCTGATCAACCAGTGCTGTCGGGCCTTTCTTGCTTCGTTCAAGATTTGGAAGACGGCAACGGTCGGCGGCAATCTCTGCATGTCGCTGCCGGCCGGACCGATGATCTCGCTCACATCAGCGCTCGACGGAGTCTGCACCATCTGGAAGGCCAGCGGCGGAGAGCAGAGGCTTTCCGTGGTCGATTTCGTCACAGGCAACCAGCGCAACCGTCTCACGCCGGGCGACCTGCTCCGGCAGATCGATGTCCCGATTGTCGCACTGAAGCGCCGCACCGCCTTTCGCCAAATTTCGCTGGCGCCCGTCGGCCGTTCGGCAGCACTGCTGATCGGAAGTCTCGAAGCCGATGACACGCTGACGCTCACAGTCACCGCGGCGACGGTGCGGCCGATCCAGCTTCTCTTTCGCAAAGCCCCGGATGCGAGCGCACTTCGCACCGCGCTCATGCAGCAGATCACGGATGACCTGTACCATACGGACATCCATGGCAAGCCGCTCTGGCGCAAGCATATGACGCTGCGGTTAGCCGAGGAAATTCGCAGCGAACTCCTGGGAGCGACGCGGCCATGAGCTTCGAGGTCAACGGCAAGGCGTTCTATCAGGAGCCACGCGCCGGGCAATGCCTGCGCACGTTCCTGCGCGAGCTCGGGCATTTCGGCGTGAAGAAGGGCTGCGATGCCGGTGATTGCGGCGCCTGCACCGTGCTGCTCGACGGCGAGCCGGTACACAGCTGCCTGATCCCGGCGTTCCGCGCCGAGGGACGCACCGTAACCACGGTCGAGGGGCTCGGCGGCGACCATCCGATGCAGCAAGCCTTCCTCGACGCGCAGGGTTTTCAATGCGGCTTCTGCACCGCCGGCATGATCCTGACCTGCGCCTCGCTGAACCAGGCGCAGCGCACCGATCTCGGCAGCGCGTTGAAGGGCAATATCTGCCGCTGCACCGGTTATCGTTCGATCGAGGACGCGATCCTCGGCAACACCAATGTCGAGGCGATCGTCGAGACCGGCGCCGCCTTCGGCCGCAGCCTGCCGGCGCCCGCGGGTCCCGATATCGTGCGCGGCAAGGCACGCTATACCTTCGATACCGCAATCGAAGGCCTGTTGCACATCAAGCTGCTGCGCTCGCCTCATGCTCACGCCAGGATCGTCGCGATCGACAAATCGGACGCGCTTCGCTTTCCCGGCGTGCACGCCGTGCTGACGCATGAGGATGCACCGCCTGTCCTGATCTCGACTGCGCGGCACGAGAGGGACTGGATGGATCCCGAGGACACCCGCGTTCTCGATGACGTCGTCCGCTTCATCGGCCAGAAGCTCGCCGCCGTCGTCGCCGAGACCGAAGCCGCCGCCGAGGAGGCGTGCCGGCGGATCAAGGTGGAATACGAGATCCTGCCCGCGCTGATCGATCCCGAGCAGGCGATGAAACCGGATGCGCCCGTTCTTCATCCTGACCGCACCACCGCGAACCGGATCGCCGATCCCCAGCGTAACCTCGCGGCGGAGACGCATGGCGAGTTCGGCGATGTAGCCGCAGCACTCGCCGCTTCCGCCGTCACCTATGAGGCGACCTTCCACAGTCACCGCGTGCAGCACGCCGCACTGGAGACTCACGGCGGGCTCGCTTGGCTCGACGATGCGGGCGTGCTCAATGTCCGCACCTCGACGCAGGTGCCGTTCCTGACCCGGCGCGCGCTGTCGGACATCTTCCAGCTTCCCAGGGACAAGGTCCGCGTGTTCTGCGAACGCGTCGGCGGCGGCTTCGGCGGCAAGCAGGAGATGTTCGTCGAGGACATCCTGGCGCTTGCTGCGCTCAAGACAGGGCTTCCTGTGAAGCTGGAACTCACCCGCGAGGAGCAGTTCATCGCGACCTCGACGCGACATCCGATGCGGATGCACATCAAGGCCGGCGCCGATGCCGGCGGCAAGCTCACCGCGCTCCAGCTCGACGTGCTCTCCAACACCGGCGCCTACGGCAATCATGCCGGCCCCGTGATGTTCCACGCGCTGTCCGAGTCCATCGCCGTTTACAATTGCCCGAACAAGCGGGTCGACGGCTATGCCGTCTACACGAACACGGTGCCGGCGGGTGCGTTTCGCGGCTATGGCCTGCCGCAGGCCCTCATCGCGGTCGAGGCCGCGATCGACGAGCTGGCGAAGCAGCTCGGCATCAGCCCCTACGAGATGCGCCGGCGCAATATCATCAAGCCCGGCGATCCCATGCTGTCGCCGCCGCCGTCCGAATATCACGACGTGCTCTATGGCTCCTATGGACTCGACCAGTGCCTCGACCTCGTCGAGCGCGCGATGCAGGCCAGTGGCCCGCAGCCGGAGCTGTCGCCGGAATGGCTGGTTGGTGACGGCATTGCGCTGACCATGATCGATACGGTGCCACCGGCCGGCCATTTCGCCGATGCCACGATCGCGCTGCGCGATGACGGCGGCTTCGATCTCACCGTCGGCACCGCCGAGTTCGGCAACGGCACCAGCACCGTGCATCGGCAGATCGCGGCGACGACGCTTGCGACCACTGTCGACCGCATCCGCCTGCGCCAGTCCGACACGGCGCACGGCGGCCACGACACTGGCGCCTATGGCAGCGCCGGCACCTTCGTCGCGGGCAAGGCGACGCATGCCGCAGCCGCGCAGCTTGCGACCGAGCTGAGGGCGGCCGCCGCCGGCGCGTGGCTGTGCGACGTGGACACCTGCGTGCTCGATGCCGACGCCGTCGTCAGCGGCGTACGCCGCATGTCCTTTACGGAACTGGCCAAGCTCGCCCGCGAATGCGGCCAACCCTTCGCAGGCACCGGCAGCTCGAACGGCACGCCGCGTTCGGTCGGTTTCAACGTGCAGGGCTTTCGCGTCGCGGTGAACAAGGGCACCGGTGAGCTCAGGATTCTCAGGAGCGTGCACGCCGCGGACGCGGGCGTCGTCGCCAATCCCATGCAGTGCCGTGGCCAGGTCGAAGGCGGCGTGGCGCAGGCGCTCGGCGCTGCGCTCTACGAAGAGATGGTGATCGACGCCACGGGGCGCGTCATCAACCCGAAATTCCGAGATTATCACCTGCCCTCCTTCGCCGACGTTCCGCGCACGGAGGTGTTCTTCGCCGAAACGTCCGACACGATCGGACCGCTGGGCGCAAAGTCGATGAGCGAGAGTCCGTACAATCCGGTTGCCGCTGCGCTCGGCAACGCCATTGCCGATGCCACCGGCATCCGCTTCACCGCGCCGCCCTTCAAGCCGGATCGGCTGTTTCCGGCGCTGCTCGACAAGTTTGGTGGCTAACTGCCGCGATAGGTCGAATAACTCCAGGGCGTGACCAGCAGCGGCACGTGGTAATGGCTTTCCGGCTCGCTGATCGCAAAGCGCAGCGGGATCTCGCCGAGGAACGGCGGGTCCGACAGCGGCACGTTGCGCTCGGCGTAATAACTGGCGATGCGGAATCTGAGCTCGTAGCGGCCAATCGGCAGCGGACGACCGCCGATCAGTGGCTGGTCGGTGCGGCCGTCCGCGTTCGTGACGGTCCGCGCGATGATGCGGCTCTCGCCGAGGCTCGCGAGCTCCACGAGCTCAATCGGGATTCCCGGCGCGGGCTTGCCAATGTGATTGTCCAGCACATGAGTCGAGAGCCGGCCGTGCACCTTCAGCCGATCGTCGGCAATGACGAGCTGATCCAGCCGCAGCGCCGAGATGCGGCCGATCTCCTCGATCGCACGCCTTATCTCGGTCTTGATGATGTTGGGCTGCCGCGTCTCGAAGTCGCGCAGCACGGAATCCTTGGTGTGACGGCGCACGCAGACGATATAGGGGATGCCGAATTTTTCGCGATAGGCGTTGTTGGCACGTTCGAACGCGGCGTATTCGGCTTCCGACAGCCGGTCGAGTCCGGCGCTGTTCTGCTCGTCGGTCGATTCCGCCGTGAGGCCGGCGGCGCGCTGGGTCTTGTTGGCGAGATCGGGATGCGCCCGGATCAGCGCCAGCTGAACGTCAGGCTCTGCACCCTGGATCGCCGCAATCAGCGCGGCGTGCAACTGGTTGATTCCGGCGAACGGCCGCTTTGCCGCAAGCTGCTCGGCGATCCATGGCGAATATTCGACGACATTGGCGAGCGCCGCGACGAATTCGGCCCGGCTTGCAGCGTTGAGATCGGCGAGCGGGATCTGCGACATCATCCTCTCACCCGATCTCGAATGCGTCGGCGGCAAGATGGGCGTGCTTGTCGTGCCAGTGCTGCGCGATCTGCAACCGCGTCGGCACCCAGACGCGCTCGTGCTTGCCGATATGATCGAGGAAGCGCATCAGCCCGGCCGCGCGGCCGGGCCGGCCGGCGAGGCGGCAGTGCAGGCCGACCGACATCATCTTCGGCGCGGTCTGCCCTTCCGCGTAGAGCACGTCGAAGGCGTCCTTCAGATAGGTGAAGAACTGCTCGCCTTCGGCAAACCCTTGCGGATTGATGAAGCGCATGTCGTTGGCATCGAGCGTATAGGGAATCATGAGCTGCTTGCCGTTCGCGCCCCTGACCCAATAGGGCAGATCGTCGGCATAGGAGTCGCACAGATAGAGGAAGCCGCCTTCCTCCATCAGCAGGCGGTTGGTGTTGATCGAGGAGCGCCCGGTGTACCAACCGAGCGGCCGCGATCCTGTCACCTCGGTGTGGACGCGAATGGACTCCGCGATCTCGGCGCGCTCCTGCGCCTCGGTCATGTCCTTGTGCTCGATCCATTTCAGGCTGTGGCTCGCGATGTCCCAGCCCGACTCCTTCATCGCCGCGACGATCTCGGGATTGCGCTTGAGCGCAGTGGCGACGCCGAACACCGTGGTCGGCCACTTCCGCTCGTTGAACATCCGCCACAACCGCCAGAAGCCGGCGCGCGAGCCATACTCGAACATGGATTCGATATTGGCATGGCGCTGACCCGGCCAGGGCTGCGCACCGAGCACGTCGGACAGGAACGCTTCCGAGGCGCGGTCGCCGTGCAGGATGTTGTTCTCGCCGCCCTCCTCGAAATTGACGACGAACTGCACCGCGATCCGCGCCTCACCTGGCCATTGCGGGTGCGGCGGATTGCGGCCGTAGCCGCGGAGATCGCGCGGGTAGCGAGGCTCACTCACTCAGACTTCCTCGAAGCGGATCGGCAGCGCGCCTTTCCACAGCACGCTCTTGCCGAGTGTCGCCAGATTCTCCAGGCCCGAGGTCAGCGTGATGAAATGGTTGCCGGCGAGCTGGCCCATCTTGCTCGCGAAATGCACGCCGCCATAGGCCAGCAGGATCTCGGTCTCGCTGATGCCGCCCGGATAGAGGATGATCTGGCCTGGCGCGGGATAGCTGGTGTGGTTCTCGTAGCCGACGCCGAAATCGAGGTCGCCGAGCGGCATCCACACGCCCTCGCCGCTCCAGCGCACATGGATGATGTGGCTTTCGAACGGCAGCGCCTTGCGGAAGGCGGCCACTGTCTTGGGTGCCAGCTGCTCCTCGAAACGGGCATCGAAGGTGAAATCGCCGGCGCGGATAACGAGTTTGCTCATCTCATCTCTCTGGATCGGGGGCTAGAGGCCCCGCGGGGAACCTTCAGCAAAAAGCACTCCATCGGGCTTCGCGCAAGGGGCGGAGTCGCAATCACCTGCGATCGTAGGACCAGCCGAAAATGCCGCTACGCCGCACCTCCGGCTCCGGCTCGGCGGCTGCCGCAGGCGGCGTCTCCTTCAGTTCCGCCTGCGGCGGGGGTGCGGGCGGCGCCGGCAGGTTCTCGCATTTCATGGAATAGACCAGCTTGCCGTCCGCGGTCCGCCCGATCGGCGCGCAGGGATCGGGATGCGCCGCAGCGGTCTTCGGTGTCATCTTGACTTGCGCGGCTGCGGGCGAAGCGATCAGCAGCAGGACCAGCAGATATCTCGACATCGTTGTCGCCTGGGAACTCAGTTGCCCCATTGAACCGGATTGCGGCGGGCAAGTCCATCGGGGGCCAAGGGCAGGCTGCCGAATATTTAGCCGGGACCAAAAAATTTGCTCGCTCCATCGTGATGGCGCCGCCGCTGATATCGAGAAGGCCCATCGCCATGTCAGCCTGGACGACGACGACATCTCTCACAGCCGGAGCGTCGTCACGGGAGAGACAACGATGCAAAAGACTTTCGCCTTTCTCGGCGCCATGCTGATTGCCGCCGCCACCGTCCAGACCGCCGCCGCAAGCGACCGCCACCACGCCCGCAAGGCGCAACGCGCTCCCATCACGCAGTCGGTCCGCGACTCCAATGCCGCGCTCTGGCCGTCGCAGCCAACGGCGCCCGATTGGTCGCGCTATGCCAACGGCGCGATGTCGGCGCCGGCGGGACGGTGATTTGCCGATGCGTTGCATGTCGGCTTTTGCTCGTGTGTCCCGGACCAGCCGCAACCCGTGAAGCGTTGCGGCGCAGAGCCGGGACCCAGGGCAACACGGCACGGGCGCGGCGACATGGGCCCCGGCTCTGCAGCGCACCGCTGAAGGAGCGCTGCGCTGCGTCCGGGGCACGCGAGAGGCGTGTGGTACACGCTCTCTCCTCCTCGTCATCGCGAGGAGCCCTTGCGACCAAGCAATCCTGAATCCCGCCGCGGAAAGATTCTGGATTGCTTCGCTGCGCTCGCAATGACGGAGTGTGAGGTGACAGCGTGTGCGTGGCTGCAGACATGCCTTCGCGTCCTCGCGGCGCAACTCGCCCGAGCTTTGCTTCGTCGCTTCTCCCTCTGAAAGCCAAGAGCAACTGTGGCGAAGTAGCCCGGCGATCGGCCGGCCTCAAGGCTGGCGCTGGCGCGCCCCGCCTGCGGCGGCTGACGGCCTTGACCCCGTCCGCTCACCGGTCTGTTGGCTTTGCATGCGCTCGGCCGAGGTCCGAGCGCGAGATAGGCGCGCTCGTCAGGCCACCCTGTATTTCTTCGGATCCCACGTCTCGCCGCGCGCGATCATGGTGTTGAGGATGATGATCAGCTTGCGCATGCAGGCGACGATCGCGACCTTTGGCGGCTTGCCCTTGGCAATCAGCCGTTCGTAGAAGGCCTTGAACACCGGATTGTTCAGCGTTGCGGCACCGACACAGGGCATGTAGAGGGCATTTCGCACCCAGCGGCGGCCACCCTTGATGCAGCGTTCACCTCGACGTTTGCCGCTATCGTCGTCATAAGGAGCAACGCCCATCAACGCGGCGGCAACTTCGTCGCTCACCTGCCCCAGCTCCGGTAGTCCTCCAAGCAGCGCCATTGCGGTCCCCTCAGCAAAGCCTGGTACGCTCTGGATGATCTCGGCACGTTTGGCAAAGTCCGGCGTTGTCTTGATCGTCGCCGCGATCGCGGTCTCGAGCGCGGCGATTTCGTCAGCCAGCTTCTTAAGAAGACGCGCGCGAGCCTTCTGAACAAGGGCCGGCGCCTCATGCTCCTTCTGCATTTCCAGGCGAGCCCTGACGTCAAGCAGGCCTTGGCGTCCCTTCACCAGTGCCTTCATCTCCTCGTGAGCGGGATTGTCGACTTGGCTGGGAGCCTCGCCGAATGTCTCGGCGAACCAGGAGATCATCTCCGCGTCGATCTTGTCATTTTTCGCAAGGCGTCCCGCCGATTCCGCAAAGTGGCGAACCCGTTTGGGATCGACGATCCGTACTTCCAGCCCTGCTTGGCGCAACGCCTTGGCCCATACCCGCTCGTAGCCGCCGCTTGCCTCCATCACTGCCTTGCCGACCTGATGCTTGCGAAGCCATGCAATCAAGCTCCGTCGCCCCGCCGCGGTTGTTGGGCAAGTCTTCCGCTCCGTTACGGTCCGAATGCACGCATCAATCTTGTCTTTAGCGACATCGATGCCGACGACAACCAGATCGTCTTGTGTCATCATCCACTCCCTTCCTTGCCTGGTACGGGCTCGCAGCCCTTGCAACTGTTCGGGTTCAGGAAGACACCGGAGCTGTCCCTTGCTCTTTAGCAGGCTCTGTCGCCTTTGGGCGCAACGGGCTCAGTTCCGGCAACGGGCGGTTCTGATCCAACCGCCCGTTGCCACATTCTGGCAGATTTCGGGGACACAAGGGCGCAGGGAAGACCGCATAGGCGTTAAGTTTGTTCTTGAGTGTTGGAATCACACGTGATTCCAAGGCGGGATGGCAGACGAATCGCTTCTGAACGAGGACTGGACGAGAGTGGTTACGCAGCTCGGCGGGGCTGCGCAGCTTGAAATAAGTGCGCGCCAGACGAAGGCTTTCGTGCGGCGGCGCCAAATTCCAGATGCGGTGGCGTTACTTCGGCTGATGCTGGCCTATTGTCTGGGTGAAAGAGGGTTGAGATCGACAGCCGCGTGGGCCGCTTCTGTTGGCCTTGCCGACCTCAGCAGCGTGGCGTTGTTCTATCGCCTGCGTCAATGTGGCGATTGGTTTGCAGTGCTGGTGGAGGGCTTGCTCGCTGCGGCAGCCCCGAAAGCGAGCCGAGGCCGCCTGATCCGCATTATCGATGCGACGACAGTGCCTCAGGCAGGACCGGCTGCGCGCAGGAACAGTGAGCTTTGGCGCGTTCATAGTGCATTCGATCTGCCATATGAGCGCTTTGGTCACTTCGAGCTGACAGATCAGCAAGAAGGCGAAACGTTTGACCGGATACCGGTGGTCAAGAACGAGATCCGCATTGCTGACCGCGCTTATCTACAACCTGACCGCATCGCCGCTGTGCGCGACGCCGGGGCAGACGTTTTGATCCGAGCGGGCTGGAAGAACGCACGTTGGCTTGATGCCAAAGGCCTTCCGTTCGATCTGATGGCCCAATTGCGTGCGGCGAAGGCGCACGGACTGATCGATCGGAGGATTTGGATCAAACGCAAGGACGGTGCGCCTCTGGCTATGCGTCTGGTCGCAGTCAAGAAGCCCGCCGGTGCAGTCGCGGCTTCGCGCCGTAAAGCCCGGCGCGACGCACAAGACGAAAACCGCGTCATCTCCAAAGAAACTCTGGAAGCCGCGGATTGGGTCATTCTGGTCACGTCGCTCGCGCGGGACGAGTTCTCCACCAAGGATGTACTCGCGCTCTATCGACTGCGATGGCGCATCGAACTTGGCTTCAAGCGACTGAAGAGTCTGATTGGTCTCAAGACGCCACCTGGAACCGATCCGCGCTCCGCCAAGCCCTACTTGCTGGCACACCTCTTGATCATCCTGCTGCTCGAGCCGCTTGCCCGCGACTTCGAGGACTCTCCCCGCTGGACGCAGGCGGCCTGACGGCACCTGGCGCTTGGCGTGTTTTGCAACAACTCGTTGCATCCTTGCTACAAGCGATCATTCCACAACCAACCATCCGTTGCTTTCGCCGCAGAAAGCGAGCGCTTGGGCGGCACCTGCGCGAGCCTCCTCGAAAACGTCCGTATCAATCGATGCTCGCGCTACCTTAACGCCTATGGGGAAGACCGGGTGCTGACCTCGCACCCGCGGTCTGCTGCGCGAAAGGATCGCGCAAAGGAGACCGCACAGCAGCATACAGGTGGTGCCAATCACTCGGCCTTCCCTGCGCGATGGTCGGACGGCTTATGCCGCGTTCTCCTGGGAGCCGAATTCCTTCTGGCCTCCCTCGCGCTCGCGGAATTCACCGGCAGCCGCGCCGGTTGACGCGACTGCCGCATTCGCAAGCGCTTGACCGTAGCAACGACGGCCAGGACCACACGGTTTTGCCGTGCGCACGGTTCGCCATTTCGCCGCAGGGTCCGATGGCGTTGTGCACGTTGCCATCGAAGTATGACGAGACGAACCTGACAGCGCCGTTCGTCCGCACGATGCCTTAGGGCTCACGGAGAGCAATCCGCCCTGCCCCTGGCTGTTCGCGCCCGACGCTGCTGCGTCCACCGCAAGCCCGGCTCGCGACAATGACGACCCCATGATCGCCCCTCGAGAATGAGCCGGGATGCGCGACAAATACGACAAATCCGAATTTCGGTAAAGTGGAATATTTTCGCGCCCGTGGGTTGACAGAGAAGCGAAACAGGCCCGCGCATCAAAAAAGGGCGGCACAAGGCACCGCCCTTTTCGCGCGATCCAAGCTGGCCAGCATTGAAAACGACCGTTCAATATGGCCCGTAATGGTAGCCGGGATCGTAGTAGGGACTACCGTAGTAGGGACGCGGACCATAACCATAATAATAGCGGTTCTCGTAGTAGTCGCGGCGCCGCTGCTCAGCGATCACTCCGCCGATGATACCCGCGGCGGCGCCCATAAAGGCAAGGCCTGCCGCACTCGGTCCGCGTCGATAATAGTGGCGACGTCGGGCGCTGAAATCGGTGGCGCCGGCGGAGGCCTGACCTGCCGCAGCAGCCTTGGCGGACACGGCCGGGGCCGCATCTGGGGATGCTGCTGCTGAAGGCGCCACCGAAGCGGCGAGCAGCGCCAGAGTCGCGAACGCGGCCAGGACCGTGCTGCGGCGCGCCGCGGAAATCATCGGTGCATCACTCATCTCGATCTTCCTCTGCTTTCGCCCAAACACATCCGTAAGCAAACAGTCCGCAACGCGCAGATCACTGAAATGGTTTCATGAACGCGGCGATCTGCCACGCCTTGAACCATTGTAAACCGAATGATCAGATCCAGCTTGCATCATCCAACCTGAGCGGATAATGAACAGCCGCGCCGTTTTCGGCTGCCGTAAGCGTTTCACGTGAACCAACGCATCAACCGACGCCGTCGGGATCGATGCCATTTGCAGGGTTCAACGTGACTGACGCGTCCTTTTCCAAGAGAGACCAGATGATTGCGGTTCGCAAACTGCCGGCGCGCTATGCGCCGATCGTAATGCCATTCGTGCTATCCATCCTCATGACGGCGGTGGTGTCGATCATCTCGACTCTGCGAAGCCTCGGCGCAACGCCGGCGTTCCTCGCGGCCTGGCCGGGCGCCTGGGCGCTGTCATGGCTGGTCGCCTTTCCGACGCTGCTATTGGTCCTGCCACTGGTCCGCCGGATCGTGGCCTGGCTCGTTGCAGCCCCACCCGGCCGATAGGGGGAGCGCTTACGACAGCGCCCCGAGCACGCCCCTCGTCGCCTTGTCGATCTCCTCGACATAGCGGCGGCGGGCGAAGGTCTCGGTGAGGAAGCCGACCACCTTGCGGCTGTCGGTGGAATCGACCACCGCCAGCATCTCGGCCTCGGCCTCGTCGAACACGGCCATCGCCGACTTCACGTTCATTTCCGGGATCAGCACGATGTCGACCAGGCGGGCGAGCTCGATCACCTGGATATCGTCGGCGATGGCGTCGAGATCGCTGGAGAACAGGTCGGGCAGCATGACGAGGCCGACATATTCGTCAGCATTGTTGACGATGACGATCCCGGGCCGCGAGCCCAGCGCGAATTCGGCTCGCGTCGCTGCGATCGTCGTGGTCGACGGCACCTTGCCGACATCGGAGCGCATCAAGCGCTCGACCGTGAGATTGCGCAGCCAGCCGACGTCGTTGGCGCTGCGGATGGTCTCGCCGCGCAGATGCAGGCGCCAGGTCGAGAACGAATGGCCGAACATGAAGCGCACGCAGATGGAGGTGACGATGCAGCCGGCCAGCACCACGGCGGTGACGTCGACATTTCGGGTCATCTCGAGCACGAGGAACGACATCGTAAGCGGGCCGCCGACGATGGCGACCCCGAGCGTCGCCATGCCCGTCAGCATCGCGACGAGCGGATCGATCGCGAAGTTCGGGCTGATGAGCAGCAGCACCGCGGCAAAGAACTTTCCGATCAGGCTGCCGACGAACAGCGAGGCGAAGAACAGGCCGCCGCGGAAGCCCGAGGCGAGCGAGATCAGGCAGGCCGTCACCTTCAAGCCGATGATCAGCGCGATCAGACCGATCGCCATGTCGTGAAACAGATCGAGCACCATGGCGCCGTGGCCGGCTGCCAGCACCTGCGGCGTGACGATCCCAAAGCCGCCGACGATGAGGCCGCCGATCACCGGACGCAGCCATACTGGCATCCAGGCGAACAGGCGCTCGAACGTCGGCGAGGAGCGCATCACGGCGATACCGACGCCGCTGGTGACGAGGGCAAGCCCGATCAGAGCCAGGTACTGCTCGACGCCGACGGCGCTGACCTTGGGTATCTCCAGCGAGTAAGGCGCGCCGCCTAGCCATTGCGCGGTCAGGGCACCCGCGAGCGAGGCCGCCAGGATCGGCGCGGCGCTGCCGACCGAATAGACGCCGACGATGAGCTCGCAGGCGTAGAAGGCGCCGGTGATCGGCGCACCGAACGCCGCCGCGATCGCCGCCGCGGCGCCGCAACCGACCATCAGGCGCAGATCGTTGCGGCGCAGGTTGAAGAACTTGCCGAGCAGCGAGGCGATACCCGAGCCGATCTGGGTATAGCCGGCCTCCAGGCCAACCGAGGCGCCGCACCCGTTGGAAATCAGGGTCTGGCTCGACACCACCACGCTGTCCCGCATCGAGAGATTGCCGCCGCGCAGCGCGTTGGCCTCGATCGGGTCGACCGCGTTCGAGATCTTCATGCGCCGCCGCGACCATTCCATGATGCCGAGCGCCAGCCCTCCGAGCGCGGGCGCGATCAGCGCTGCCCAAGGACTGACATACGCGTTCGAGGACAGGCGGACGTCGATGGGAATGCCGTAGATCACGACGTGCGCGATCTGGGCGATTTCGGCCATCAGCGTCACGATCGCGCCCGCGAGCGTGCCGATCACCAGCGCGAACGGGATCAGGTAGAACTCGTTGCTGCGCAACAGGGCGCGTATCCGAACCATGGTGCGGTTCGTCCCCTTGCGATCGACGAGATGTCTGATCCGCACGAACACCTTCTGCCCGCCCTACCCTTCCGACAGGCCGTAACCGGCCATGCGCTGGCGGACCCGTTCGATCTCGTCGCTCGGAAGCAGCGGCGGTTGTCCGATCTGAAGGCAACCGTGATACTGCCGTGCCAGCGTCTCGACCTCGACGGCGAGCCACATCGCCTTGTCCAGCGTCTTGCCGATCGCGATCATGCCGTGATGGTCGAGCAGGCAGGCAAGCCGGCCCTCCAGCGCCCGCACCGCATGATCGGACAGCTCGACCGTTCCGAACGTCGCATAGGGCGCGCAGCGGATGCTGTCGCCGCCGGCAGCCGCGATCATGTAGTGCACCGGCGGAATCTCCATGCCCATGATCGCCAGGATGGTGCAATAGGTCGGATGGGCGTGCACGACGGCATTGACGTCAGGCCGCGACTTCAGGATGTCGCGATGGAAGCGCCATTCGCTCGACGGCTTCTGATCGGGCGCGTGTGCGCCGTCCATCGCCATGAAGACGATCTGGTCCGGGGTCATGGTCTCGTAGGGCACGCTGGTGGGCGTGACCAGGAGCCCATCCACATGCCGGACGCTGATATTCCCTGATGTGCCCTGGTTGATGCCGAGCGCATTCATGCGGCGGCAGGCGTCGATGATGGCTTGCCTCTTGTCGAGTTCGTCCGCAGTCATCGACATCTCGGTTTCTTCTCGGTTTCTTGGCGATGGACGTTAGATGGAAGTACGTCAAAGCCGTGCGGCAGTGCAAGCGAAAGCGACCGGATCGCGCCCCGCCTCGTCGACGGATTCCCCGCTTCCCGAAACAGACCGCAAAATCAACAGATTAGCAGATTGCCGCAGCCTTACGACAGGCTCGCCCGGACCGCCGCGATCCCGTTGATGACGAACTGCACCGAATAGGCGGCGAGCAGCATGCCGAGCACGCGCGAGAGCACGGCATTTCCAGTGCGCCCGAGCGTGCGCGCGATCAGGCCCGCTGAGACGAAGCACAGCATGCAAAGCAGGCAAACCGCGAGCACCACCGCGATGATGATCGCGAGCTTCGCCCCGTAGCCGGCATCGCCCGACAGCAGCAGCGTGGTCGCGATCGCGCCGGGGCCGGCCATCATCGGAATGGCCAAGGGAAATACCGCGACGTCCGAGGCATGCTCCGCGGTCGCCTTGTCGGCTTCGCGGGCCTCGCGATGCGGACGATCGCCGAAGATCATCTGATAGGAGACGCCGAACAGCAGCAGCCCGCCGGCGATCTGGAAAGCTGGAATGCCGATCCCGAGTTGGCGCAACAGCCAGTTGCCGACCAGCGCGATCACCACCAGGATCGAGGTGGCGATCATCGGCGCGCGCAGCGCGATCGTTCGCTTGACCGGGTCGGGCATGCTCCCGGTCGCAGCGAGGAAGGCCGGTGCAAGACCGACCGGATCGACCACCAGGAGCAGCGTCACGAAGGCTGACAGGGCGAAGTCGAGCATGCGTCGGCGAGGCCCCCCGGGCGCTGGAACGATGGCTGCCGGGCAGACTTAGCCCAGCAAAGCCGCTTTGGAAATCACTGGAGACGACAATGAGCGACAGTGGAATCGGAATGCTCCTCGGCCACCTCTCGGCCAACCTGCTCTGGCTCTGGTTCATCGGCGCGTTCGTGCTCGGCGGGGTTCTCGTTTACGGGGTGATGAAGGCCGGCCACCTGCGCCGCAGCGAGCGGGCGCGCCTCGACCGCGCGACGGACGAGCGTCAGCGCCAGGAAGACCCCTACAAACGCCCGACCTGAGCGAGCCGCGAGCGCCGGTTGCAGTTTGGAACTTTCGTTCTCCAACGGGTTTTATCGCCCGAGGATTGAGGAAGGCGAGGCCTTCCCGCATCGCCTCACGAGGAGGACGTATGGCTAAACGAGCGAAGAAACGCACAAGCAAGAAGACCGCAGCGCGCCGGCCGCGCCGGCCGCCGAAGATGCTCAGCGATCTGTTTCTGGCGACGCTGAAGGACATCTATTTCGCCGAGAACAAGATCATCAAGACCTTGCCCAAAATGGCGAAGGCAGCGCAGTCGAAAGAGCTGGTGGCCGCCTTCGACAAGCATCTGCGCGAGACCCAGGGGCAGGTCAAGCGGCTGGATCAGATCTTCAAGATGCTGGACAAGCCTGCACGCGGCAAGCCCTGCGAGGCCATCAACGGCATTGCCGACGAGGGCGCCGAGATCATGAAGGAGTTCAAGGGAGCGCCGGCGCTCGATGCGGGACTGCTCGCGGCCGCCCAGGCGGTCGAGCATTACGAGATCTCCCGCTACGGCACGCTGCGCACCTGGGCCGAGGAGCTCGGCATGCAGGACGCAGCAAGACTGCTCCAGGAGACGCTGGACGAGGAAGAGGCGACCGATCGCACCCTGACGGAGCTCGCCACCTCCGTGATCAATCTTGAAGCGGAAGAAGAGTACCGCGCTGCGGCCTGACCCGCGCCCCTGGCAATGACGGAACGTCGCGGCCCATGCCGCGGCGTTCGCTTGTTTTGATCGCACGGCGGCGCATGGCACACCGGCGCCGCCGCACTGGATTTCCCGGGAACCAGCCCCATATGCAGGCTTTCCCACCCCGAGCCCGCATCATGCAACCCAAAAATCCTCTCGACTGGATGCTCTCCGAAGCCCTGGACTCGCTGACCCGCGCCGATCGGCTGCGTCAGCAGTTCGGCCGCCAGGAAGCCTGCTGGGAGCCGCCGATCGACGTGCTCGAGACCGAGCGTGAGCTCCTGATCCTGGTCGCGCTTCCCGGCGTCAATCCGGACAATGTCGAGACCGTCATCCATGACGGCGTTCTCATCATCTCCGGTCAGCGCACCCTCCCGCCGGAGCTTCGCAACGCCCGCATCCACCGGCTCGAGCTGCCGCAGGGCCGCTTCGAGCGGCGCATCGCGCTGCCCCTTGGCCGCTACGCCATCAGCCGCTTCGTGATGGACGGCTGCGTCGCACTGCGCCTCGCCAAATCCTGAGGTCGATCATGGCCACCGAACAGATGAACAACGAACAGACCAGTAACGACGTGAAGATCCCCGACGACGCGCTGATCATCGTCCCCGTGCGCGAGATGGTGCTGTTCCCCGGCGCCATCGCGCCGATCACGATCGGCCGGGCGAAGTCCATCGCCGCCGCGCAGCAGGCGCTGCGCGAACAGCGGCCGATCGGCATTGTCCTGCAACGCAGCCCCGAGACCAATGCCCCCGGGGCGGACGACCTCTATCGGGTCGCGACCATCGCCAACATCGTGCGGTACATCACCGCGCCCGACGGTACCCATCACATCGTCTGCCAGGGCGTGCAGCGCGCGCGCATCCTCGACTTCCTGCCGGGGACGCCGTTCCCGGCCGCGCGTTTCCAGCAGATCCCCGAGCCGACCACGACCTCGCCCGAGATCGAGGCGCGCGCGCTGAACCTGCAGCGCCAGGCCATCGAGGCGATCGAGCTGTTGCCGCAGGCGCCGCCCGAGCTGGCGGCGATGTTCCAAGGCACCAGCGCGCCCGGCGCGCTGGCGGATCTCGCAACCTCGTTCATGGACATCAAGCCGCAGGACAAGCAGGAGGTGCTGGAGACCATCGACCTCGCTCTGCGCGTCGAGAAGGTCTCGAAGCACCTGGCCGAGCGGCTCGAAGTGCTGCGCATCAGCAAGGAGATCGGCCAGCAGACCCGCGCCAGCTTCGACGAGCGGCAGCGCGAGGCGATCCTGCGCGAGCAGATGGCGACCATCCAGCGCCAGCTCGGCGAAGGCGACGGCAAAGCGGCCGAGGTCACCGAGCTGACGGCTGCGATCGCCAAGGCCAAGATGCCGCCGGAGGCGGAGGCGCATGCCAAGAAGGAGCTGCGCCGCTACGAGCGCATGCCGGAAGCCGCCGGCGAAGCCGGCATGGTCCGCACCTATCTGGACTGGCTGATCGAATTGCCCTGGGCGCTGCCCGAGGAGAAGCCGATCGACATCAAGGAGGCGCGCGCCATCCTGGATGCCGACCATTTTGGCCTGGAGAAGATCAAGAGCCGGATCATCGAATATCTGGCGGTGCGCAAGCTCGCCCCGCAGGGCAAGGCCCCGATCCTGTGCTTCGTCGGCCCGCCCGGCGTCGGCAAGACCTCGCTCGGCCAGTCCATCGCCCGCGCGATGGGGCGCCCGTTCGTGCGCGTCAGCCTCGGCGGCGTGCATGATGAGGCCGAGATCCGCGGCCACCGGCGCACCTATATCGGCGCGCTGCCCGGCAACATCATCCAGGGCATCAAGAAGGCGGGTGCCCGGAACTGCGTCATGATGCTGGACGAGATCGACAAGATGGGCCGTGGCGTGCAGGGCGATCCCTCTGCCGCCATGCTGGAGGTGCTCGACCCCGAGCAGAACGGGACGTTCCGGGACAATTACCTCGGCGTGCCCTTCGACCTGTCGCGCGTGGTGTTCATCGCGACCGCGAACATGCTGGACCAGATCCCGGGTCCGCTCTTGGACCGCATGGAGCTGATCAGCCTCGCAGGCTACACCGAGGACGAGAAGCTGGAGATCGCGCGGCGCTATCTGGTGCGGCGGCAGCTCGAGGCCAATGGCCTGACCGCCGAGCAGGCCGAGATCGAGCCGGAGGCCCTGAAGCTGATCGTCAAGGGCTACACCCGCGAGGCCGGCGTGCGTAACCTCGAGCGCGAGATCGGCAAGGTGTTCCGCCATGCCGCGGTGCAGGTCGCCGAAGGCACTGCCACGAAGGTCGTGGTGACGCCGAAGGACATCGCCACCGTCCTCGGTCAGCCGCGCTTCGAAGGCGAGATCGCACTGCGCACCAGCGTTCCCGGGGTCGCCACCGGCCTTGCCTGGACGCCGGTCGGCGGCGACATCCTGTTCATCGAGGCAACGCGCGTGCCCGGCAAGGGCGGTCTGATCCTGACCGGTCAGCTCGGCGACGTCATGCGCGAGAGCGTGCAGGCTGCGATGACGCTGGTGAAGAGCAAAGCCACGCAGCTCGGCATCGATCCGCAAGCGTTCGAGAAGAGCGACATCCACGTTCACGTCCCCGCGGGCGCGACCCCGAAGGACGGGCCGAGCGCGGGCGTCGCGATGTTCACGGCGCTGACCTCCCTGCTCACCAATCGCACGGTGCGCAGCGACACCGCCATGACCGGCGAGATCTCGCTGCGCGGCCTGGTGCTGCCCGTCGGCGGCATCAAGGAGAAGGTGGTGGCTGCGGCGGCTGCCGGCTTGAAGCGGGTGATGCTGCCGGCGCGCAACAAGCGGGACTATGACGACATCCCGAAGAGCGCGCGGGACGAGCTCGAATTCATCTGGCTGGAGCGCGTCGACGAGGCGATCGCCGCGGCGCTCGAGCCGGCTGAAGCCACGGTCGAAGCGGCGGAGTGAAGGCGATGAAGAAACTGCTGGAGAAAGCGAAGAGATCGCGGAGGACGCAGCGGCTGCGCCAGTTGCTCGATCGCGCGATCGACCGGGTTCGCGACACGCTCGCGGCGCCTGAGCCGCGGCTTCAGCCGGTCCCGGTCCGCGTGAAGCGCCGCAAGGGTTGAGCCCTCCGTCTCAGGCCCTCGCGGCTGCCCCAAACAAAAGGCTCCCTCCTTCGAGGGAGCCTTTGCGTTGTCAGGACACGGCGTCCTTTGCGGCCTTGACCGGGCGGGCGCGGACGATCTTCCGGGCCGGCTTGGCCTTGAACATCATCTCTTCACCCGTGAACGGGTTGGTGCCCTTGCGCGCCTTGGTCGCGGGCTTCTTGATGACCACGAACTTGGCGAAGCCCGGCACCAGGAACAGGCCGTTCTTCTTGAGCTCCTTGTGGCCGACGTCGGTCAGCGTCTCCATGACGTTCTTGACGTCACGCTTGGAAAGCTCGGTGGCGGTCGCAATCTTCTCGATCAACTGCGATTTGGACATTTGGGTTGGCATCGTGTCTCCTCTGATTCGTTGCCGGTTGCATATTAGACCAACCGTTGAAGGCCTATAGCCTTCTGCACAGTTTTGTCGCGAAATTACGGGCTTTTCTGGCCTGCTGTGACAAAAAACCCTGCTTTTTAGCTACTTCCGGAGCGGAGGAAGCCTCCGGCAGCGGTTTTTGCCTTGTTTCAAAGGCCCGCACGACGTCTTGCTAGAACTGATTCGCCGCTTTCGACAAGCGACGACCGGCCTCTTTGTGAAAGGGGGAGCGTGTTTCACCCTGAAAAATAAGGGTCGGATCGCTTGTCGCCGCTCCTCCTCCCCGTAAAAACGGGGAGAAAGTGAGGGGGCGATTAGCTAGACGCGCTCGATGATGATGGCCGGCGTCATGCCGCCGGCGGCGCACATGGTGACGAGACCACGCTTCAGGTCGCGCCGTTCGAGTTCGTCGAGCACGGTGCCGATCAGGATCGAGCCGGTGGCGCCGATGGGATGGCCGAGCGCGATCGAGCCGCCATTGACGTTGACCCTGGCGCGGTCGAGCTTGAGGTCGCGGATATATTTTTCCGCCACCACCGCGAAGGCCTCGTTGATCTCGAACAGGTCGATGTCGTCGATGCTGAGGCCCGCCTTGGCCAGCACCTTGCGCGTTGCCGGGACCGGCGCGTTCAGCATCAAGGTCGGCGAATCCCCCATGTTGGCCATCGCGACCACGCGAGCGCGCGGCTTCAGGCCATGCGCCCTGGCGTAAGCGGGCGAGGCCAGCAGGATCGCGGCGGCGCCGTCGACGACGCCGGACGAGTTGCCGGCGTGATGCACGAAGTCGATCTTCAGGTCGGGGTATTTCTGCAGGATCAGGCCGCGATAAGTCGTGCCCTTGTCGTCGAGCGCGTAGTCGGCGATGGCCGGAAACGCCGGCTTCAGGCTGCTGAGGCCTTCCATCGTGGTTTGCGGCCGCGGATACTCCTCGTGATCGAGCGCCAGGCTGCCGTCCTCGCGGTGAACCGGCACGAGGCTCTTCTTGAAGTGGCCGTTCGCGATCGCATGCGCCGCGCGCTTCTGGCTCTCCAGCCCGAGCGCGTCGACGTCCTGCCGGGTGATGCCTTCCAGCGTCGCGATCGCGTCGGCGCAGACGCCCTGATGCGACTGCGGATGCTTGGCCCGCAGGCGCAGATTGCCGCCGTCCATCATCATCGGACCGCCGCCGCGGCGTCCCTCCATCGACATCATCTCGCAGCCGCCGGCGATGACGAGGTCTTCGGCGCCCGCCATGATCGAGCTTGCGGCCATGTTGACGCTGGTGATGCCGCTGCCGCAGAAGCGGTCGAGCGTCACCGCGCTGGCGCGCACGTCGTAGCCGGCATCGAGCGCCGACATGCGGCCGAGATCGCCGCTTTGCGTTGCGACCTGCGCGCTGCAGCCCCAGACGATGTCGTCGACATCGGCGGTGTCGATCCCGGTGCGATCGGCGAGCGCGCGCAGCACGGTTGCCCCGAGCTGCTGCGGATGAATGCCCGAGAGGGCTCCCTTGCCGGCCTTGCCGATGCCCCGCGGGGTCCGGCAGGCATCGATGATCAGTGCGTCAGGCATGGGCGTCGTCCTCTTGTTATGAGCGTTGCGGGCGGTTTTGAATCAGGGGGGACAGGCGAGTCAATGCGCAGCGCCTCCTTTGCCTCTCCCCGCAAGAGGGAGGGGCGACGGCAATCATACCCCCGCCGCGTTGTTCGCGATCACGTTGCGGTAGAAGCTGGCGCTGAGCTTTGGCGTGCGGACCTGGGTGTCGAAATTGACGTGGTACAGCCCAAAACGCTTGTTGAGGCCATACACCCACTCGAAATTGTCCATCAGGCTCCAGAGAAAATAGCCGCGCACCGGCACGCCCTCACTTGTGGCACGCTGGAGCTGGGCGAGATAGTTGCGCAAATACATGATGCGGTCGGTGTCGTAGATCCTGCCGTCGGGTCTCACCATGTCGTCGCCGGATGCTCCGTTCTCGCTGATATAGATCGCATCCGTCTTCCAGATCTTTGCCGCCAGCTTCGGCACCCAGTAGATCGTCTCGGGCCCGACACGCAGCCAGTCCGAATTCATGTGCGGGAACGATTTCGGGATCGGCAGCGGCATGAAGCCCGCGCCCTGGTCGGAGGCCACCACATAGTTCTGCGGCGCGTAGATGTTGAGGCCGAGGAAATCGACCGGCGAGGAAATGATCTTGAGCTCCGCATCGGTGAATTTCGGCGCGTTGGGCCCGGCATATTTCAGGAAGGCGTCGGTATAGCCGCCGGTCATGATGACGTTGAGATAGCCGGCATTCATCTCGCGCAGCGCGATCTCCGCGGCGCGAACGTTTTCCGGCGTGTCGATCGCGGGCGCGCAGGCGTCGATGTTCTCGGCCGGCCCCACCCTGGTGCCGCGGCCGCCATGGGCGCGCACCGCCTGCACCGCGAACCCATGCGCCAGCGCGCTGTTGTGCCTGATCTGGTTGACCTCGGCCTGCGGCAGCGTCAGGCCCGGCGCGTCGATGCCGATGCCGTAGCCGAAATAGACGAAGCGGCCGCTCTCGTTCAACGTGAACACGTTTTTGACGCGGTCGGTCAGATGCTCGGCGACATAGGCCGCATAGTCACCGAAGATCTTGCAGGTCTCCGTCGAACGCCAACCGCCGAAGCGATCCTCAAGCGATTGCGGCAGGTCCCAATGATAGAGCGTCAGCCACGGCTCGATGCCGTTCTTCAGGAGTTCGTCGACGAGACGATTGTAGAAGTCGAGCCCCTTCGGGTTGGGCTTGCCGTCGCCGTCCGGAAACACCCGCGGCCAGGCCACCGAGAAGCGATAGGCCCTGCAGCCGAGCTCCTTGATGAGCGCGATGTCCTCCTTGTAGCGGTGATAGTGCTCATTGGCGCGGTCGCCGGTGGTGCCGTCCTCGATCTTGCCGGGAATGCGCACGAACTTGTCCCAGATCGAGGCCCCTCGCCCGTCCTCGTTGACCGCGCCCTCCACCTGATAGGACGAGGTCGCGGTGCCCCAGACAAAGCCCGCCGGAAAGCCGCCTCCATTGCGCGGCGGGGCTGCCGGCTTGGCTTCGGCAGCCTCGAGCGCACCAGCCATCGCAGCTGCGGACAACCCCGCGATTTTCGCAAGCTGGCGACGCGAGACCTTGTCCGACATTGATGCTGCCTCCGAAACGATCGTTGCGGCGGCACAATGGCGGGTCGCGGACCATTTGAGAAGCAGCCTTTGGGGATGCCGCATGCAGAATTGCGGGACCCGAGGGCGCGACATATGCGAGCGGCCCCCAGGGGAGTGCCGGCCTCGAGCTCAGCGCGAGCGCTTCGGCAATTTCGGCAGCTTGCCGGGATTGAACGCTGGCACCGGCTCGGTTCGCTCACGTGCCGGCGGCTGCTGTTCCGTCAGAATGAGCGTGCCATGGAGGATCATTCCCGGCACCTGTAGTGCCGTCGCGGTGTAGCTCGCGATCTTGCCGGGGCAGTACCCTTCGATGTCGAGCGTGAGCTCATCTTCAACGCCGAAGACCGTTGCCCGCCCATCGGTATGACGCTTCGTCGATACGGTCGCCGTGAAGCGGTCGCCATCGACCTTGCAGACGCCGTGATAGGTCATCAGGCTGTCGCGGCCCCAAATCTGGCCGTCTGCGACATGGACGATCCCGGTACCCTGGTCGAGCGGCGTCTTGTACCACGCCGCGTAGGTGCCGTCCTTCAGCATGGGAGCAGTCTCCCCTGGTATTGCGACGCCGATAATTGCCATCTTAGCGCCAAGAAACGGTTAATGACCCGCCCCGTGCCAATCCGCTCTTTCCTTGCGCAGCTCGGCCTCGAGCTCCTCGATGATGCTGTGAAGCAGATGCGCGGCAAGCGGGTCGGTCACTTCGCGTTCCAAATGCCGGTAACGCGCGATCAGGAATTCCTGCTCTCTCAACTGGCGTTCTGTCATCAGACGGCCCTCCGACACATCGACGCGGAGAGGACCGAGCAGTTTCGTTAAACTTTTCAGATCATTTGCTATGGTTTCTGATGGGTTAAGAGGGCCGCGCGCGCTTCGCTCGCGGGGCCGGGACGATGGCTCATCATCCCTCGTTGACCGGGATGATGGGGCTGTCCACCGAGCAGGCTGAAGCCGTCAAGCAGGAGGAGCGCGGAAAAATCCCGCTCGCCCGACGCGGCGATCCCGACGAGATCGCGGATTGGATCGTGCAGTTCGCGAGCCCCGCCTCTCGATGGGTAACGGGACAGGTTCTCGCAGTGGATGGCGGCCTCGGACTGATCTAGAGCGCGACGAGATCCAGATGAATCATCGTCCGCTTCAACTCGCTGTTTGAGCATGATCTCATGCTCAGCTTCCGTGCGAAGTGTTGACGCTTTCGAGCCGGTCTAGAACGTCACCCGCATCCCCGCATAGAACGCGCGCGGCCTTGCCGGACTCAGCGAGCGCGGATCGGCGAAGTCATTGCCGCCGTTGGTGAAGTTGGGCAAGGCCTCGCGATCGAAGAACCGTCCGTAGGTCGCGTAGCGCTTGTCGAAGATGTTGTCGACGCGGCCGTAGAGTTGGATGTTCTTCGTCACCTGATAGGAGGTGTGGAGATTGAACACCGTATAGGACGGTAGCTTCGCGAACTGGTTGGACTCGTCGCCGACGAGATATTGGCTGGAGACGAACAGCGCGTTGCCGCCGACCTTCCAGACGTCGGTCACGGCGTAGTCGATGCCGATCTTGACGCGGTGGCGGGGGATGGCCGGAAGCTGATTGCCGGGCGAGACGTGGATGTGACCGTTGGCGTCAGCAAACGGGCTGTCGGAGCCGATGGTCAGCGCGTCGAGAAAACGTGCGTCGAGGAAGGCGTAGCTCGCCTGGAACTGGAGCGTCGGCGACTTGATGCTGATCTCGGCTTCGAGCCCCTGCCGCCGCGTCCGGCCCACATTGGCGAAATAGCCAAATCCAGTCCGGTCCGGAACAGGGACGGCAGCGATGTCGTCGTAATTGGTGGCGCGGAAGCCGCCGACCTTCCAGCCGAGGGTGCCGATGTTCAGCTCCTTGGTGCCGCGCAGGCCCGCCTCCACGGTCTTGGATACGACCTGTTTCAGTGGTGGATCGGAGACGAGAAACGCTGCGATGAGGCAAGGACGGACCGGATCGGAGCACCCGAGCTCCAGCGGCGTCGGCACGCGATTGGCCTCGGAATAGCCGGCATAGGCGGTCAGCTCCGGCGTGATCTTGTAGGTGCCGCCGATGACCGGATTGAAGCGGGTGAAGGTGTGATCACCGTTGAGATCGGTGCCGAGCTGATCCTCGAGCGTGATGCGCGCTACGTTGAAGCGGCCGCCGCCGGTGATGGCGAAAGCATCCGTGACGTTGAACGTATCCATCGCATAGAGGCCGTTATACTGGTTGATGGTCCGCAGCGAGACAGGGCCGGCAACCTCTGGCGTGCCGGTCGCTCCTAGGAACACGCCGCTGCCGCTGACGACGTAATTTTCTCCGATCGAGCCGATTTCGGCGGTCGCGCCGTAGCGCGTGACGCTGGCATCATAGCTCGCGCCCATCACGAAGCGGTTGTCGTGCCCGAACAGTTGATCGGTGTTGGTGGCCTGCCCCGACACGCCGAAGCTGGTCGACCGTATCGAGCTGCGGTCGATCTCGCCGAGGATCGTTCCCGGCGCAAAGGGATTGGCGAGCTGCACGCCGTTCGTGCCGTTCGCGGGCGTGGTATCATTGCCGAAGCAGAGCAGCGTTGGATCCGCACCGCATTCCTGCACGTCGGTCGGATTGCCGTCGACCAGCTTCTGCTCGTATCTGCGCAGATGCGCAGTGCCTTCCAGCGTCCAGGTCGGCGTCGCATCGACCTTTCCGGTGAAATTGAGATAACCGACGCGGTTGCTCGTGGTCTGCGGCGTCGTGTAGGTCGCGCCCCAATATTTGTCGAGAAGCTCGGCCGGTACGGTAGCGCTGGCACCGAAATCGTTCTTGGCCACGCCCATATTGGCGTGGAATTCGCTGTCGCCGGCCTTGTAGGCGACATCGCCGTAGAAGCGCCGCACCGTCGATTGGGAAAAATTGCGGAAGCCGTCGTCGCGCAGTCCTTCGAGCGCGGCATAGACGCCGTAGTTCTTGTCGACCTGCTTGCCCCATTGCGCCGAGCCCTGGATGCGGCCGAACGAGCCGCCCATCACGTCGAGCTCCGCGCCCTGATAGGTGAAGCCGTCCTTCATTTGCAGGTTGAGGGCGCCGCCGAGCGCGTTGAGGCCGAAGGCCGGGTTGTTGGTCACCAGCGTCACCGACCTGATCGCGGCGGTGGGGATCAGGTCCCAATTGACGGCGTCCGAGAAGGCTTCGTTGATGCGGACGCCGTTCTGGTACACGGCAAGGCCCTGCGGCGTGCCCGTCACGGGCGAGGCGACGAAACCGCGGAATTCGACATTCGGCTGGAACGGATTGCCGGTGACTTCGCTGATGTTGACGCCGGCGATGTTGTCGCGCAGGGCGTCTGTGACGTTCAGCGAACCGGTACGCTTGATCTGGTTGGCATCGACCGCGTTGATCGCCGATGCGACCTTGTCGACATCGAGACCCCTGCCCGTACCCGGCGAGGTCGGATAGACGTAGATGCGTGTCCTCGGGCTGGCGGACGACGGCGCCCCGACGCGCGCGACCGGTCGCGGCGCCGCGGTACGCCTCGCTGGCGAAGGAGGCGGCGCAGTGACCTCGACCGGCGGCAGGTTCTGGACATTGGTCTCTTCATCCTGCGCGGCCTCGGCGGGACCGGCGAGAACCAGCCCGGTCGAAACCGAAGCGACCAACAAACGACGCTTGAACCGAAGACGCTCGCCCATCCTGCCTTCCCAACCCGTCACCGCCGGCCGATTTGATTTTCCCCGTTTGGTCGAGAGGAGTGTAATCGGGGGCCGTTCGCGCACCAGCTATAAAAGGTCGGGCAATATCCGCACCCGTTTTCCCGACCAAATCGGGAATTTTTCCCGATCGCTTCGGGCGCGGTCAGGGGGATGCCGTCGGAATCAGCGCCTCGACGGTCAGGCCCCCGTCACCGGAGACGACGTTGAGCGTGCCGCCCAGCGCCAGGATCCGCTCGCGCATCCCGACGAGGCCGAAGCCGAGCTTCTGGCCCGGCTCCATGCCGCGGCCATTGTCGCTGACCCGCACCCGGGCGCAGCCGCGGCCATCGTCCGATGCCTGCGCCACCGGCTCGATGACGACATTGACCGAGGTCGCGCCGGCGTGGCGGAATACATTGGTGAGCGCCTCCTGCACGATGCGATAGATGGTGAGATCGGCGGTCTCACCGGTTGCGCCCAGCGCCGGCGAGATCACGGTCTCGATCGCGACGTCGGGGTGCGACTCCCGCCACAGCCGCGACAGCGATTCCAGCGCCTGGCGCAGGCCGAGCTCGGCAAGGCCCACGGGCCGAAGGCGCTCCAGCACGCGGCGATTGAACTGCTGGAGTGCATTGATCTGCTCCAGCATGGCGCTGCCATGTTTTCGCACGGCATCCGCACTCGGCGCGCGTCCGTCCGCCTGCTTCGCCAGCGCGCTCGCATGTGCGCGCAGCGAGAACAAGTAAGGCCCGAACTCGTCATGGAGCTCGCGTGCGATCTCCTTGCGCTCGATGTCCTGAAGCGACACCGCACGCTCGGCAAGGCGCCGCTTGTCCTCGACCGCCTCGTGAAGCGTCGCGGCAAGGTGGTTGAGCTTGGTGCAGATCGCGCCGAGTTCCGGCGCGCCGCCCGGCGCGACACGGGCCTCGTAATGTCCGCCTTCGAGCTTCCCCATTGCCTCCGCCAGCGACTGCAGCGGTGCCAGCGCCCGGCCGACCACTGTCATCATCAGGAAAAACAGCGCGAGCGCGATCACCGAGCCAACCTCGAGCTGGGTCACGATGCCGTCCCAGATCTCCGCGATCTCGTCATCGGGATGCGCGGTGATCACGAGCGAGCCGGGCTTGCCATGGATCGAGACGGGCACGCTGACCGCGGCCTGCTCGGGATGAACCAGGCTGACGAACCAGGCCGGCGGACCGCGCGTGTCGGCATCGGGCCGCGGCGGCGTCAGCGGGTTCCCGCCGGAATCGTGAAGCGCGATGCTGACATGGCGCAGGCGGCTGAGATCGCGCGCGATCTGGTTCAGCTTCGCATCGGGGTCGGGCGCCTCGTTCAGGTCCGCCACGATCATCTCGATGAACTCGCGCGCAAGGCGGATCACGCTCTGGTCCTCGGCCTGCACGCGGGGACCTGCTTCCGCGACCTGGCGGCCGATATTGACGGCGAGCCCCAGCGCCAGCAGCAGCGCCAGCAAGAGGTTGATGCGTCCGCGCAAGGATAGATTTTGCCACATTGGTATCGCCTGTGCCTCGCGAAGAATGCCCGCGCCTGTCCGATGACGTTGACAGAGACGAAGCGCCCGATATCTAATCGGAAGCGTACAGCAATCCCGGCCGGGTTGCATGAGGCCACATGAGACACGCGCGTCTCACCTGGTAATCTCATGCGGCGCAGAACAGGCCATCCTATCAGGGGAACGGGCTGTCGCGAGGAACGCCCTATGCGCATTCTGATCGTCGACGATCATCCCATCGTCGCCTCCGGCTGCCGTGCCGTGTTGGCCGACGAGGGCGGGATCGAGATCTTGGAGGCCGCCGACGCCGAAGACGGCGAGAGCGTCTTCATCGTCGAACGCCCCGACCTCTGCATCATCGACATCAATCTGCCGACCGTCTCCGGCTTCGAGCTCGCGCGCCGCATCCTCGAGCGCGCGCCCGAGGCCCGCATCATCATGTTCAGCATGAACGACGACCCCGCCTTCGCCGCGCGCGCGATCGATTGCGGCGCAAAGGGGTATGTCTCCAAGACCGGCGATCCCGACGATCTCGTCGAGGCGATCCGCGCCGTCGGGGGCGGCGGGACTTACCTTCCGACCGCGATCGCGCGCAGCATCGCCTTTGCCGGACCCGCGCTGGCGCAAAGCCCGCTGTCGAAGCTGAACGCGCGCGAGATGGAGATCTTGCGGTTGCTGAGTGCCGGAAAGAGCCTGTCGGAGATCGCCTGGCTGGTGCAGTCGTCCTACAAGACGGTGGCCAATACCTCGTCCATCATGCGCCAGAAGCTCGGGGTGAAGACTTCGGTCGAGCTGGTGCGGCTGGCGATCGACAGCGGCGTCGCCTGACGACACGAGCCGCCGCGAATTCGGTCACGCAAGAGTTGCAATCTTGATGTGGTGAGATGCCACGGAGTTTTCAGGCATGACGATCCAGACTGTCTCGACCAATAAATCCTATGGCGGCGTACAGGGCGTGTATCGCCACGCGAGCCAGGCGACCGGAACCGACATGGTGTTCTCGGTCTATATTCCGCCGCATGCCGATGGCGCCAAGTTGCCCGTGGTCTGGTATCTCTCCGGGCTCACCTGCACGCATGCCAACGTCACCGAGAAGGGCGAATTCCGCAAAGCCTGCGCCGAGCTCGGCCTGATCTTCGTCGCGCCCGACACCTCACCGCGCGGGCCCGACGTGCCGGGCGATGCCAACAACGCCTATGATTTTGGTCTCGGCGCCGGCTTCTATGTCGACGCCACGCAGGAGCCTTTCGCGCGTAACTATCGCATGTGGAGCTACGTGACGGACGAACTGCCAAAGCTGGTGGCGGAGAATTTTCCGGTCGATGCCAAGCGGCAATCGGTGATGGGGCACTCGATGGGCGGCCACGGCGCGCTGACCGTGGCACTGCGCAACCCGCATCGCTACCGCGCGGCCAGCGCGTTCGCGCCGATCGTGGCGCCCTCGCTCGTGCCGTGGGGCATCAAGGCGCTGACCGGCTATCTCGGGCCGAACAAGGACGCCTGGCGCAATCACGACACCGTGGCGCTGGTCGAGGACGGCGCGAAATTCTCCGGCTTCCTGGTCGACGTCGGCGAGGCCGACAATTTCCTGAAGGAACAGCTCAAGCCGGAGCTGCTCGAAGCCGCCTGCGCAAAGGCGGGCATCCCGCTGACGCTGCGGCGGCAGGCCGGCTACGACCACAGCTATTATTTCATCTCGACCTTCATGAGCGATCACCTGCACTGGCACGCGGCAAGATTGACGGCGTGATTCTCTTCTTCCTCGCCCCGCTTGCGGGGAGAGGCGAAGACCTCACGGCTTGCCGTAGTTCGGCGCCAGCAAGCGGTTGCGGATGAGATAGCTCATCGTGCGTGACCAGGATTCATCGGTGTTGCCGCGCATGTCGGCGCTGGCGGCCGTGATCATGTTGCCGGTCTTCACGTCGCGCAAATAGACGTTGAGATTGATGATCAGGTTCGAGACTTTTTGCACGAGGCCGGTGATTTCCAAATCGGCGCCGAGCTGCCCGGCGAGCTTGAGGTCGCAGCCGCCGCAGGCCTGCAAGTTCGCGTGACGGGCGGCATCCCGTACCGGGGCGATGTCGAGTACCTGGAACCGGCCCGAATCTGCCAATTCCTTGCGCAGCTGCTCGCTGATGCGCTCGAGGCGCCCCTGCTCGGGCTTGGAGCCGTAGAACTCGCCGGGCAGGCTGGTGTCGATCAGCTCGAAATCGAACACCGCGAGTTTCGGCGGATCGGCGAGCGCGGCCGAGCCCATCCACAACAGAGCGGCGAGACATATCAATGCTCGCATGATCTTGATTCCCGGCCTCGCGCGCGCGGAGACGAAATGCGGGGTTGCATGCCCTGACAAATTGGTCATGCTTGAAGCAGAGACAATTCTTCACCGGCGGTCAAGCCGGGGAGATCGTCTGGAGGAAACATGATCCGATGGTTGGCCGGCCTGATCGGCTTTGGTCTTGCCGCGACGAGCGCGCTCGCGGCCGAGCCCGTCACGATCGGCGTCGGCTATCTCGGCGTCGCCGCTGCCCGATCGACGCTGTCGCTGGTCGAGCAGCCCGCGGAGAATGACGGCGTCGCCGGCGCGCGCCTCGCCATCGAGGACAACAACACCACCGGAAAATTCACAGGTCAGCGGTTTACGCTGGAGGAGCGCCGCATCAAGGAAGGTGAGGACGCGGTACAGGCAGCGACCGCACTTGCCGAGAAAAACGGCTTCATCATCGCCGATCTGCCGGCCGATGCGCTGCTGAAGGTCTCGGATGCCCTGCGCGAGCGCGGCACGCTGCTGTTCAACGTCGGCGCGATCGACGAACGGCTGCGCGAGACCGATTGCCGCGCCAACGTCATCCATACCGCCCCGACCCGCGCAATGCTGGCGGATGCGCTCGGCCAATACCTGGTGTGGAAGAAGTGGTCGCGCTGGCTGCTGGTGGTCGGCTCCCATGACGAGGACAAGCTGTTCGCCGACGCGCTGAGGCGCACCGCGACGCGGTTCGGCGCCAAGATCGTGCAGGAGCGCACGTTCGAAGATAAGGGCGGCGCTCGCCGCACCGACTCGGGCGTCACGCTGATCCAGCGCCAGATGCCGGTGTTCACGCAGCAGGCGCCGGCCTATGACGTGCTGGTCGTCGCCGACGAGAGCGAGGTATTCGGTGCGTACCTGCCCTATCGCACCTGGGATCCGCGCCCGGTCGCGGGCTCGGCCGGCCTGGTGCCGCGCAGCTGGGACGCATCTCAGGACCAGTGGGGCGCGATCCAGATGCAGAACCGCTTCATCAAGCTGAACTCGCGGCGCATGACCGCGCTCGACATGCAGGCCTGGACCGCGGTGCGCATGATCGGCGAAGCCACCTCGCGCACCAATTCCGGCGACGTGAAGAAGGTGGCCGACTTCGTCAAGGGCCCGGATTTCTCCGTCGCGGCCTTCAAGGGCACGCGGCTGACGCTGCGCGACTGGAATCTGCAGCTGCGCCAGCCCATCCTGCTGGTGGACGGCCGCATGGTCGTGTCGGTGTCGCCGCAGGAAGGGTTCTTGCATCAGGTCTCCGAGCTCGACACGCTCGGCTACGATCGTCCGGAGAGCAAATGCAAGTTGAAGTGAGCGATTTGAGATGAGTTCGAGCTGGCACCGCGACGACGCTGCGCCCCCTCCCCCGCCTGCGGTGAAACAAGCCCGCGAGCAGTTTCAACGCATCGAAGAGCACGGTCCCTTGCATACGCAGATATTGCGCCTATCACTGTTCGCTGCACTGGCACTGGCATTGGCCGTGGCACCTGCACATGCGTTCATCGCCTATGTGTCGAACGAGAAGAGCAACACAGTGTCGGTGATCGATACCGACAGCTGGACCGTGACCAAGACCATCAAGGTCGGCCAGCGTCCGCGCGGCATCGAGTTCACGCGTGACGGCAAGTTCGTGATGGTGGCGGTCGGCGACGACGACACCATCCAGCTGATCGACGCCAAGACGCAAAGCGTGGTCGACGGTCTGCCCTCCGGGCCCGACCCCGAATTGTTCGCGCAAGATGCCGCCGGCAAGATCCTCTATGTCGCCAACGAGAACGACAACACGGTCACCGTGATCGACCTCGAGAAGCGCGCGCGCCTCGGCGACATCCAGGTCGGCGTCGAACCCGAGGGCATGACCATCAGCCCGGACGGCAAGACGCTGATCAACACGTCCGAAACCACCAACATGGCGCATTTCATCGATACCAGCTCGCGCCAGATCGTCGCCAACGTGCTGGTCGATGCG
The DNA here is from genome assembly GCF_900324035.1 of Bradyrhizobium vignae. Taxonomy (NCBI): domain Bacteria; kingdom Pseudomonadati; phylum Pseudomonadota; class Alphaproteobacteria; order Hyphomicrobiales; family Nitrobacteraceae; genus Bradyrhizobium; species Bradyrhizobium vignae. The sequence goes on along the minus strand of NZ_LS398110.1, from coordinate 2,743,446 downwards.
CGGCCGCGCTTTGCCGAGTTCAAGCACGACAGCTCGGAGCTCTGGGTGTCCTCGGAGATCGGCGGCACCGTCTCTATCATCGACCCCAGGAAGCACGAGGTGATCGGCAAGGTCACGTTCGAGATTCCGGGCCTGCGGAAAGAAGCGATCCAGCCGGTCGGCATCGGCATGACCAAGGACGACAAGACCGCTTTCATCGCGCTCGGCCCTGCCAACCGCATCGCCGTGGTCGACGTCGCGACGCGCAAGGTGACGAAATATCTCCTGGTCGGGCAGCGGGTCTGGCACATGGCGTTCACGCCCGATGAGAAATATCTGCTCACCACCAACGGCGTATCGAACGACGTGTCCGTGATCGACGTCGCCGCGCAAAAGGTGATCAAGACCATTCAGGTGGGCGAACTGCCCTGGGGGATCACGATCGCGCCATGACCAGCCCTGTCCCCATCACTGAGCCACGCGAGGCGCCAGGATCGCATCCGGCCACCGTGCCTGCACTGTCGATCGACGGCATCAGCCATTCTTACGGCCCGCGGCGCGCGTTGATGGAGGTGTCTTTCAATGTGCAGCCCGCAAGCTTCACCGCGCTGCTCGGGCTCAACGGTGCCGGCAAGAGCACGCTGTTCTCGCTGATCACGCGCCTGTTCGGCATCCAGTCCGGCCGTGTTTCCATCTTCGGCCATGACATCAGCAAGAGCCCCGGCGAGGCGCTGCGGCTGCTCGGGGTCGTGTTCCAGCCGCGCACGCTCGATCTCGATCTGTCGCTGACGCAGAACCTGCTCTATCACGCCGCGCTGCACGGCATCAGCCGCCGCGAGGCCGCCGCGCGCAGTGCCGAGCTGCTTGGCCGCATCGGCCTTTCCGAGCGCGCAGGCAGCAAGGTGCGCGACCTCTCGGGCGGGCAGATGCGGCGGCTGGAGATCGCCCGCGCGCTATTGCACCGGCCGCGGCTGCTGTTGCTCGACGAGCCGACCGTCGGCCTCGACGTCAAGGCGCGCGCCGACATCATCAGCCATGTCCGCCAGCTCGTGACCGAGCAAGGCATCGGCGTGCTCTGGGCCACGCATCTGTTCGACGAGATCCTGCCCGGTGACGATCTCGTGGTGCTGCACCAGGGCAAGGTGCTGGCACAGGGGCCGATGAGCCGCGTCATCGCAGAGGCCGGCGCGCAGGACGTCAACACCGCCTTCATGCGTCTGACCGGCACGCAAACGATGCCGGGAGGTGGCGCATGAGCAGCATCACCATGCGCGAGACGCCGCGCGGCTTCTCTGGCGCCGAGTACCTGACCTGCCTCATCGGCATCGTCTGGCGCGAGGGATTGCGCTTCCTGCATCAGCGCGAGCGCTTCGTCTCGGCGCTGGTGCGACCACTGGTGTGGCTGTTCATCTTCGCCGCCGGCTTCCGCCAGGTGCTAGGCATCTCCATCATCCCGCCCTACGAGACCTACATCCTCTACGAGGTCTATATCGCGCCCGGGCTGATGGCGATGATCCAGCTCTTCAACGGCATGCAGTCCTCGCTGTCGATGGTCTATGACCGCGAGATGGGCAATATGCGCACGCTGCTGGTGAGCCCGCTGCCGCGCGGGTTCCTCTTGTTCTGCAAGCTGCTTGCGGGGACCGCGGTGTCACTGCTCCAGGTCTACGCGTTCCTCTTCATCGCCTGGTTCTGGGACATCACCCCGCCGCCATCGGGCTATCTCACCGTGCTGCCGGCGCTGATCCTGTCGGGGTTGATGCTGGGCTCGCTCGGCATGCTGATCTCCTCCGGCATCAAGCAGCTGGAAAACTTCGCCGGCGTGATGAACTTCGTGATCTTCCCGATGTTCTTCGCTTCCTCCGCGCTCTACCCGCTCTGGCGGGTGCAGGAGGGCAGCCCCTATCTCTACTATGTCTGCGAGGCCAATCCGTTCACCCATGCGGTCGAGCTGATCCGCTTCGCACTTTATGGCCAGATCAACTGGATCTCGCTGGCGGTAGTCGCAATCTGCACAATCGTCTTCATGATCGGCGCGATTTTGGCCTATGATCCCTCGCGCGGGCTGGCGCGACGCGGGCCTGCGGGAGGCGAAGGATGAAGGTTCGGGTTCTGGCGGCGGCTGTTCTGGCGTTCGCTGTTGCGAGCGCGGCGGCGCGCGCGGCCGACCCGCGCTACCCCGACTGGCCGTGCACACAGGCAAAAGTGCCGGAGATCTCGCTCGCGGCGGTCTGGGCCGGACCGCCGCTCGGCGACGCCGAGACCAAGTGGAAAGACGACGCCAAGATCAGCGCGCTGGTGGCAAAACTGTCGGCGCGCAAGACGCCCCTGGAGGAAGCCGAGAAATCGGTGAAGGAATTTCTGGCGGCTTCCGGCAGCGACAAGGCGACGAATGCAAAGCTCCTGTTCGCCGGCCTGTTCGACACGCTCAACGCCCAGCGCTCGCAGGTCATGAGCGGGCTCGAACGCGTCAGCCGCAAGCAACGCGATGCCGCCGACAAGATCCGCGAGGAGACGCTCGAGCTCCAAGCGCTCCAGGGCGCCACGCCACGCGACGACGCCAAGGTCGAGGCGCTCAGCAACGAGCTGATCTGGAAGACCCGAATTTTCGAGGACCGCCACAAAGTGGTGCGCTTCGTCTGCGAAGTTCCAACCGCGATCGACCAGCGGCTGTTCGCGCTCGGACGCGTGATCCAGCAGGAAATGGAATAGCGTCGGTCGCGCCGATGGCCCGCGGCGGGTTCCCGCGATCGCCACGGGATCGTTAGCTCCTTTGCGGCGCTATCTGCCGGAACCAAATCGATCCAGGATAGCTTGTCGAAATGAACTCCAGACGTCGGGAGGTCTCGATGGGAATAAAAATATTCGTCTTCGCGGGCGCTGCAGCCCTCAGCATGCTCGCAACCAGCGCCCTTGCTGACGATATGACCGGGATGATCACGCGGATCGATCGGCTCAACGGCACGATCTCGATCCAGCAGACACAGAAAGGCACGGTCGGCGCCAGCGCAGGCAGCGCCGGCGCGCTCCAGGAGTACAAAGCGAAGGATGCCGCGATGCTGGACGCCGTCCATGCCGGCGACAGCGTGACGTATTCGGCGACCGAGACCAACGGCACAGGCACGCTGACCAAGCTGCAGAAGCAGAAGCCGTAGCACTGTCTCTGCCTCTCCCGCTTGCAGGGACAGGCAGAGAACCTACGCCCAATCGTTACTGGTCCGGGCGGGGCTCCGGGTGCGCTTCCTCGGTCGGAAGTTTTGCCCGCTCCCAGCCGTCGGTGCCATCAGGATACCAGGCGACATTGGAATAGCCGGACGCCAATGCACGCTTGGCGGCGTTCCAGGACATCCAGCAGTCGGCCAGACAATAGATCACCAGCAGCGCGGCCTTGTCGCCGCGGGAGGCGCGCGCGAGGCCACGCTGGAGATAATCGTCCATGGCGGATGGCAGCGTGCCGTAGCCGGTGTCGGGCAGCCAGATGCTGCCCGGAATGTTCCTGCGCGGCGCGTCGCGCCACACCGTGCCGGCAGGAAGGTTCTTCGGTTTCGGCGGGCGCGGCATCACGTTGACGAAGGCGCCGCTGTTCGCGCGCCAGATCGTCTCCGCCTCCTCCGTCGTGAGCACGCGCGCGCCAGCGAGCGTCGCCGGCACCGGCGCGCGATAATTGTCGGTGCGATAGCCCTCGGGCTCGAACGGCTCCTGCTGCTGCCCAAATGCCGGCGCTGCCAGGATGGCGGCAGCCAGCGCAGCGGCAACAGGCCATCTCACGGCGTCTTCTTGGCCGTCTCCGCGCCGAGCGGCCGATCACTCTCATCCAGCAGCGGCACGCCGAAATCGAGCAGGATCTTGTTGATCTCGCCCTGGTTCTCCTGGATCAGCTTGTTCAATTGCCGCTTCCAGTTCTGGTCGGCAGGGCGCACGCCCATGCCGATGCGATAGACCAGCTTCGGGCCGGTGGTTTCTTTCACCAGCGGCGTGACGTGAAGCGAAGAACCGGCCTTCTTCGCATAGTAGCCGGCCATCGGTCCCCACAATACGCCGGCATCGATCTTTCCGGCGACGAGGTCATCGATCATCGCCTGCGCCGAATTGTCGAAGCGCGTGTCGATCATCAACGGATAGGGCTTGGCGTCGCCCATCAGGCCGGCCAACGCCATGTTGGTCGCCGGCGGCGTGCCGGCGACGATGCCGATGTGCCTGCCCTTCAGGCGCGCGTCCTCCAGCGTGTCGACGTCCTCGAGCCCGCTGCCGACCTTCGCGACCAGCGCATAGGTCGTGCGGTAATAGGGATTGGTGCCCTGCACGAGATCGTCACCTTGCGGGAAGCCCATGATGACGTCGCAGCGATGGGCGCCCAGCGTCATCCGCACGAAACCGGTGGCCTGCGGAAAGAAGACGTAGTCGAGCTTCTTCTGCAGCTTGTCCGCCAGGAATTCGGCGAGCTTGTTCTCGAACCCCTCGCCCTTCTCGTTGGAGAACGGCAGGTTGCGCGGATCGGCGCAAACCCGCAGCACCTTGGGATCGACCAGCTCGAACGAGAGGTCGCCGGTTTCGTTGGTCTGCGCGCTGGCGACACCGCCGAACGCACAGGATGCAACCACGACCCACAGCGAAAACATCCAGCGACGATGTCGTCCGGCCTGCGTCATCGCGCTTCCTCCTCGTTTTGGTTGAATGTTATCCATGCAACGCATGACGCGCCATGTGTGCCATGTTTGTGCCGGCCTCGCTTTGTTGCAGTGCACTGAGACAAACCCTTTGAACTGAGGCGGAAAAGTGTCTCGCATCGCTCTCGTGATCGCAGCCTTGTTCCTGGGACTCGCGACGCTAGCACGCGCTGGGGCGGCCGAATTGCCTGTGAGCGAAGTCGCACCTGGAATCTTCGTACACTCCGGGACCATCGCCCTGATGAACCGCGAGAACGAGGGCGACATTGCCAATGTCGGCTTCATCGTGGGCGATGAGGCCGTAGCCGTGATCGACACCGGCGGCAGCCGTCGCGAAGGCGAGACGCTGCTGGCCGCCGTGCGGGCCCATACATCCAAGCCGATCCGCTATGTCATCAACACTCACGGTCATCCCGACCATGTCTTCGGCAATGCCGCCTTTGTTGCGGACGGAACCAGCTTCGTCGGCCACGGCAGGCTGCCGCAGGCACTGGCGACGCGCGGGCCGTTCTATCTCGATAATTTCCGCCGCATCATGGGCAGCGAGCTGATCGATCCCGTCAAGCTCATCGCCCCGACCCTGCTGGTTTCGGACACGACGATCCTGGATCTGGGAGCGCGGCGCCTGGCGTTGCGCGCCTGGCCGGCCGGACACAGCGACACCGACCTGACCGCGTACGACGAGACGACCAAGACCCTGTTTGCGGGCGACCTGGTCTTTCTCCGCCACATTCCGGTCATGGATGGGAGCATCCGCGGGTGGCTCGACACATTGAACCGGCTCGAGGCGATCCCGGCGCTGCGGGTCGTTCCCGGTCATGGCCCGGTGAGCGGCTGGCCTGCCGCACTGACCGATGAGCGGCGTTACCTGTCAACGCTGCTGTCCGACGTCCGCACGCTGAACAAGAACGGCGAGCCGATCCGCGCCGCCGCGGACAAGGCGGCCGCGTCGGAACGGCCGCATTGGCAGCTGTTCGACGACTACAACGCCCGCAACGCAACTGCAGCATTCTCGGAAATTGAATGGGAGTAGCTGGCGCGCTAGGCTGCAGCGAACGAAGTATCGTCCGCAGGACCATGACCATGACGGGATGCACACGCCGCCTGACGCTCACCGGTCTCCTGCTCGGCCTCGCTTTCGCGACGCCCGCGCAGGCCGAAGAGGCCTACGATCCCTGGCCGGGCCTGGTGCAGGACATCTTCAGCAACCGTCCGATGAACGACGGCAGCGGCGTCATCGGCATCGAGATGCCCTATCGCGCCGAGGATGCCGCGATCGTGCCGGTCACCTTGCGCAGCAAGCTGTCGCCTGGCGACAGCAGGCGTATACGTTCGATCGCACTGGTGATCGATCGCAATCCCGCGCCTATGGCCGCGAAGTTCGAGCTCGGGCCCGACGCCAATGTCATGGAGATCTCGACACGCGTGCGCGTCAACAATTACACCGACGTGCATGCGGTGGCCGAGCTCAGCGACGGCCAGCTCTATGTCTCGAAAGTCTATGTGAAAGCCTCCGGCGGCTGCTCGGCGCCAGCGGCAAAGAATGTCGAGGAAGCCAGGAATCGGCTCGGCCAGATGCGCTACCGGCAGTTCGCACGCGAGGAGGCGCCGGCGAGCGGCGTGCGCGAGGCGCAGATCATGATCGGCCATCCCAACAATTCCGGGCTGCAGATGGACCAGGTCACGCAGCTCTATATCCCGGCCTTCTTCATCAACCAGATCAAGCTGACGCAGGACGACAGCCCGGTGCTGTCGATGGAAGGCGGCATCTCGATCTCGGAAGATCCCAACCTGCGCTTCACCTATGTCTCCAACGGCGCCAAGCATTTCCGCGCCGAGGCAAAGGACACCGATGGGCACGTGTTTCGGAATGAATGGGACGTGGAGAAGCCCGGGACTTAGCGCGCGGCTTGCGCTGTCCTTCCCTCTCCCCTCGCGCTAAAGCGCAATGAGATTTGGATGAATCGTCATCGCGCTTTAGCTTGTTGTTTAGGCATGATCTTTCCGGAAAACCGCTTCGCACTTTTCCGGATCATGCTTTAGCGGCGAGACGGGTGAGGGGTATGTCTCCACAGCTGAGCGCGCGGTGAGAACCCCTCATCCGGCGCTTCGCGCCACCTTCTCCCGCAAGGGGCCGCAAGGGAGAAGGGATGGCACCGCCTACGCGCGATAATCAAAAGCACCTCACCTCGGCTTCCGCCTGCGCGCGGCGCAAATCATTCACCGCCGCGTTCGCCTGCTCCGAGGTGCGGAACTGGACCCCGAGATTGCCGCGTACTTGCGACATGCTGAGCGCGGTCTCTGCGGTAACATAGCGCTCGTAGGGCACGATCGAGGCAACCACGTCGATCGAGCAGGAACATTGTTCGATGGACTGTCGGCTCTCGCCATTGGCTTTCATGCAGCCATAGACATATTCCGCGCGCGCCGCGGTCGGATAGTCATTGGCCTCCTCGGCCCGCGCCACGCATGCGGAAGCGGCCAGTACCGCCAATGCGGCGACAATCCGTCCTAGCTGCCCGGCCAGTTTCATGCGCGTCCTCCCGCTGGTTGCGACCAAAGCTATGCTATGCCTATTGTCCTGAAAAGCACTCGGTCAGAGGAAGCGGCTCACAAGGTGATGAGAGTTTGGGGACGAATATTGGCGTTCGCGGTGCCGCTGGCGCTGACGCTAGCCGTGCCGGCCCGCGCTGCGGATACCATCCGCTTGGCGGTGCAGAAGACCGGAACATTCTCCTGGGAACTGGCCGCGATCCGCAGCGCCGGCCTCGACAAGGAGGCCGGCCTGTCGCTGCAGGTCACCGAGCTCGCGAGCACCGAGGCCGGCAAGATCGCGATGCGCGCCGGCAGCGCCGACATCATCCTGTCCGACTGGCTGTGGGTGTCGCGCGAGCGTGCGCTCGGAGCCAAGCTCACCTTCTATCCCTATTCCAGCGCGCTCGGCGCGGTGATGGTGCCGGCTTCTTCGCCGATCAAGACGCTCGCGGATCTGAAGGGCCGCAAGTTCGCGGTCGCCGGCGGGGCGATCGACAAGAGCTGGCTGCTGCTCCAGGCGCGAATGAAGCAGGACGGCATCGACCTGAAATCGGAAGCAACCATTGTCTACGGCGCGCCGCCCCTGATCGCTGCCAAGGCGCTCGATGGCGAGATGGATGCGAGCCTCAACTTCTGGAACTTCTGCGCCCAGCTCGAAGCCAAGGGTTTTAGACGCCTCACCGGGATCGAGGACATTTTGCCGACGCTGGGCGCCAAGGGCGCCGTTGCCGCGGTCGGCTATGTCTTCGACGAGAACTGGGCCGCGAGCCATCGCGACGCCGTGGCGCGCTTCATCGCGATGGCCCGCAAAGCCAAGGAGCTGCTGGCGACTTCGGATGCAGCCTGGGACAAGGTCGGGCCGCTCACCGGCGCTACCGACCCCACCGTGCTCAAGACCTACCGCGATCGCTATCGCGACGGCATTCCGCGCCGGAGCATCGACGACGAGGAGAACGATGCACGCGTGCTCTACCGCGTGCTGGCCGAGATCGGCGGCCGCGACCTCGTCGGCCCCGCAGCCGAGCTCGACCCCGGCACCTTCTATCACGCAGGCCCCGGAGATTGAGGTGCTGCGTCTTCTCTCGTTCGCCCTGTTCCTCGCAATCTGGTGGATCGCCGCGTTGTTCGTCGGGGGCGCAAAGCTGCCCTCCCCGCCGGCCGTGCTCCAGGTCATGATCGCGGAGGCCTCATCCGGCGCGCTGTTCCTGCATCTCGGCGCCACGCTGGCACGCGTCGCGCTCGCCTTCGTGCTGGCGATGTCGCTCGGCAGCGCGATGGGCTACCTGATGGGCCGGGTCAAGCTCGCCGATCGGCTCGGCGATCCCTGGCTGATCCTGCTGCTCAATCTGCCTGCATTGGTCGTGATCGTGCTGGCCTATATCTGGGCGGGCCTCTCCGAGGCTGCCGCAATTGCAGCGATCGCCATCAACAAGCTGCCGACCGCCATCGTCACCTTGCGCGAGGGCACCCGCGCGCTCGACCGCTCGCTCGACGAGATGGCGAGCGTGTTCGCGATGCCGCGCTGGCGCGCCTTCCGCCACGTCGTGCTGCCGCAGCTCGCGCCCTATATCGCAGCCTCCGCGCGCTCCGGGCTGTCGCTGGTGTGGAAGATCGTGCTGGTCGCCGAGCTGCTCGGACGGCCGAACGGCGTCGGCTTCGAGATCGGCGTCGCCTTCCAGCTGTTCGACACGCCGCGGCTGCTGGCCTATTCGCTGACCTTCGCCGCCGTCGTGCTCGTCATCGAAACCTTGCTGGTGCAGCCGTTCGAAGCCCGCGCAAACAGGTGGCGGCCCCGTGCGGCTTGAGGTCGAGATATCAGGCAAGACCTTCAGGAGTGCCGCGGGCGGAACGCACGAGGTGCTGGCGCCGGTCAAGTTCGCGCTTCGGTCCGGCGAGGTCGGCGTGCTGATCGGCCCATCCGGCTGCGGCAAGAGCACCATGCTGCGCATCATCCTGGGATTGGACCACGACTTTGCAGGCCGCATCGCGCGGCCGCCGGAGGCGCGGATCGGCATGGTGTTCCAGGAGCCGCGACTGCTGCCGTGGCGCTCGGTCGAGCAGAATGTGCGGCTGGCTGCCCCCGACATCGCTGATGCCAGGCTCGCCGAGCTGTTCAAAATCCTCGAGCTGGAAGCGCACCGCGACCACTATCCCGGTGAGCTCTCGCTGGGTTTGGCCCGGCGCGTGGCGCTCGCCCGCGCCTTTGCCGTCGAGCCGGATATCCTGGTGCTCGACGAACCGCTGGCATCGCTCGATGACGCTCTCGCCGGACGCCTGCGCGATGAGATTGCAACGCTCGTCGCGAGCCGTCCGGTGATGACGCTTTTGGTGACACACAGCCTGGACGATGCGGTGCGGCTGGGCGATCGGCTGTTCTTCCTGTCGCCCCGGCCAGCGCGAATCGTGGCCGAGGTGCCTATCGGTATCCCGCGCGACACACGCGGCGAGGCCGAGATTGCGGCGATCAAGACCAGCCTCGCCCAACGAATTCAAGGCGACCGCACTGAGCGAGATGTCTCGTAGCCGGTCGCCTGGCGAACGTGGTAGACTGGGCCGGCGGCGGAGATGGTGATGACGCGGACGGTCGCCTTCGCGACGCTTGGTCTTGCACTCGTGGCGATGACCGCGAGCGCGCAGGACATGATCCGTGGCGTCGACCTCACCTCGCCCGCGATGGTCTCGGCCGAAATGACGAGGCCAGACGTCGAGGCCGTGCTGGCCGAAGCCAGCGCTGCGCGGCCTGCCGATTTCACCGGCAAACGCCTGTCGGGCCTCGATCTCTCGGGCCTGGACCTGTCCAACGCGGTTTTCCGCGCCGCGCGGCTCAACAGGGCGATACTCCGGGACGCCAAGCTCGACGGTGCAATCCTCGATCAGGCGTGGCTGCTGGATGCAGATCTTACCGGCGCAAGCCTGAAGTCCGCCCATCTGTTCGCGTCGCAAATGGCTCGCGCACGTCTCGACGGGGCGAACCTGTCGGGAGCGCGCATCGCTGCCGATCTCACCGGCGCAAGCATGATTGGCGCCTCGATCGCGGACGCGAAGCTTGGCGCCGATATGCGCAACCAGTCGATGGGGCTGATGCGCGCGGTGCTGAGATCCGCCAATCTGGAACGGCTGAACGCGCGCAACGCCGATTTGTCGCGCGTCGACCTCGAATTCGCGACCCTCAGGGGTGCCGACCTGAGCGGGGCATCACTGAAAAACGCCGAACTCGGCGGCGCCGATCTGACCGGCGCCATCGTCATCGATGCCGATTTCGACGGCGCCGATCTCGTCTCGGCGAAGCTGATCGCTCCGAACGGCCTTGACCGCGCCAAGAATTTCGACAAGGCAAGGAACCGCGAGCGCCTGATCAGGGAATGACGGCCCGCCATTGGGAGGACTGGCTGATGCGTTGGATTCTGGCTTTGATCGCGTTGTTGACGCTTGCCGGCGAAGCCGCCGCGCAGGCCAAGGGCAAAGGAATCCGGCTCTGGAATCTGACGACTGAGACGATCTCCGGCTTCCAACTCGCTCCCGCCGGCAGGACCGATTGGGGTCCGAACCAATGCTTGAACGACAAGGACAAGGAGGTCGACCACGACGAGCGGCTGCGCATCATCGGCGTCGAGCCGGGCCATTACGATGCCAAAGTAAGCTATCCCAACGGCCGGCAGTGCATCGTCCGCGGCATCGAGATCAGGGCCGACGCGGTGTTCTCAATCGCCGATAAGGATTTGAAGGATTGCACCAAGTAGCGCCGCCGCTCATGCCTTGTCATGCGTGTGCGGATATTCGCAGCGCCACCGCACCGCCTGCCATTTCGGATGCTCGCCGACCCACTGCGCGATATAAGGCGGCGCGGCCATCACGCATTGGCGGGGCGACCCGAAATAGTTGAACACCAGATGCTGCTCCTCGCAAGTCGCAGGCGAGAGCACCGCACACACAGTCACCACCAGGTCAATCGGGTTCATGCCGGGATCCTCAGGGATCATGAAGAAATTACCATAGAACCTACGGCTGAGGCAGCTGGAAGTTTCAAACGGGCGTGAGCCATGCGGGAATGGTCACTCGCGCCCACACGCTTCGACCGTCACCGAAGTGACGGACGTGCAACCGGCGCCTTGCCGCCCGCCAATTTCGTCAATAAGCTGGTTCCTGAAACTGCTAACAGGCTGATGGCTCTTACGGAAACCTCCCGGCGCGGCGTCGCGCCCGCAGTCTGCGTGCTGATGCTCATCGCCAGCACCTGGGCTGTCACGGGTTACGCCCGGCGAGCTGCCGCGGCGGAGATGCAGCCGGACAAATCGAATTCGGGCCGCACTGAGCCTTCCCGCACCGCAGAAAGCGACCAGCCGGTGGTCAAGCTGACGCCGAGCCAGCAGGCACAGGTCGGGCTCGAAACCGCGGCGCTGGAGGCAGCTCCACATCCCGAGAAATTCCGCGCCTATGGCGCCGTGCTCGATATCTCCCGCATCACTGAGCTCACAAACAGCTACGCCAATGCGCAAGCCCAACTCCAGACGGCGCAGGCGAAGCTCGAAGTCGCCAAGAGCGCATACGACCGGATCAAGAATCTCGTCGACTCCGCCGCCCTCCCGAAGAAGGAAGCCGAGACCGCAGAGGGAACGTTGCGGATCGACAAGGCGGCGCTGACCGCGGCGGAATCGCAGCTCAGGACTCTCGTCGCAACGGCCCGGCAGGAATGGGGCCCGGTCATCGGCCGCGGAATCGTCGAGCGCTCGCCTGCCGTTGTCAGGCTGATCGAACGCGACCAGTTTCTGGTTCAGGTGACGCTGCCGCCCGGCGTGACCGTCGACGGCAGTCCGGCCACGGCACTGGCGCAGGCGCCGACGCGGAATGCAAATATCGATCTCCACTACATCTCTCCGGCAACGCGCACCGACCCGCGTATTCAGGGATTGAGCTTCTTCTTCTCCGTGCCGGGCGATAGCGGCTTGCTGCCCGGCATGAACACCACGGTCTATGTGCCTTCGGGCAACACCTACGAGGGCGTGTTCATCGAGGACACCGCGATCGTGCGGTGGCAGGGTCGATCATGGGTCTACCTGCGTGTAGGTCCCGACAGCTTCCGACGGCATCCGATCAGCATGGATCAGCCGGTCTCCGATGACGACTACGTCGTCCGGGACATCCCATCCGGGTCCGAAATCGTCATGCGGGGCGCGCAGGTCCTGTTGTCCGAGGAGGCCAAGAGCGAGCTTCGGGGTCGCGATGACGACTGATGACACCGGCTCCGGCAGGTCAGGGCCGCAAGCCGCCGTCGTCGCATTCGCCATCCGCTTCCGCGGCATCGTGCTCGCGCTTTCGTTTGCCCTCCTGGGCTATGGCCTGTTCGCCCTTGGTGAAGCCAAATACGGCGTCTTCCCTGAATTCGCACCGCCGCAGGTGACGATCCAGACCGAAGCCCCCGGCCTCAGCCCGGAGCATGTCGAGATCCTGGTCACGCAACCGATCGAAACGTCGATCAACGGCCTGGCCGGCGTCGAGAGCCTGCGCTCGTCATCGATTCAAGGCCTCTCGGTCGTGACCGTCGTCTTCCAGCCGCGCAGCGATATCTATCGGGCGCGCCAATTGGTGACCGAACGTCTAACCGTCGCGGCCGCGCGGCTGCCGCAGGGAGTTCAGCCGCCGTCGATGACACCATTGACCCCGCTGGCCGGCACCGTGCTGGTGATTGGCCTCACGTCCGACCAGCGTTCGCTGATGGATTTGCGCACCATTGCCGACTGGACCGTGGCAAGACGGCTTCTGGCGGTGCAAGGCGTGGCCCAAGTCTCGACTTACGGCAAAGACGTCAGGTCTCTCCAAGTGCAGGTCCGCCCGGACGATCTGATCCGCTTCCGGGTCGGTCTGAATGACGTGCTGGCTGCCGCGCGCAAGGCCACCGGCGTTCGCGGCGCCGGCTTCATCGATACCGCCAATCAGCGCATCACGCTGCAAACCCAGGGACAGTCGTTGACGCCCGACCAGCTGGCCCGCACCGTGCTTCTGCACGAAGGCGGCGCCAGCGTGGTTCTCGGCGACGTCGCCACCGTCGTGACCGCTCCCGAGCCGCCGATCGGCGCCGCTCTCATCGACGGCGTGCCTGGCATCATGCTCATGGTCAGCCAGCAATATGGCGCGAATACGCGAGAGGTCACCGCACGCGCGGAAGCTGCACTGCAGGAGCTGCGGCCTGGCCTCGAAGCCGACGGCGTCAGGCTCCATGCGGACATATTTCGTCCGGCCGATTTCATCGATGCGGCGACCGAGAGCGTCCTCAACGCCCTGTTGATCGGCGGAGCACTCGTGGTCGTCGTTCTCTTTCTATTTCTGTTCGACTGGCGCACCTCGATCATCAGTTGCACGGCAATCCCCCTGTCGTTGATAGCTGCAGTGCTCGCACTGCAATGGATGGGCGAAACTCTCAACACGATGACGCTGGGCGGCCTCGCAATCGCGATCGGCGAAGTCGTCGATGACGCCGTGATCGGCGTCGAGAACGTCGTACGCCGGTTACGCGAAAATCGCCGAACGACGGCGCCGAAAGCCGAAGCCCGCGTGGTGCTGGACGCTTTCCTCGAGGTGCGCACCGCAGTTGCCTATGCGACGTTTGCGGTCCTGCTGGTGTTCTTTCCGATCCTGGCGCTTTCCGGCATTGCCGGCCGTCTGTTCGGCCCCCTCGGCATCGCCTACGTCTTCGCGGTGATCGCATCGCTCGCGGTCGCTCTGACGGTGACACCGGCGCTCTCCATGCTGCTCCTCGTCGGCAGAAGCGGCGAACGGCGCCTGCATGAACCCCCGGCAGTGCGCTGGTCGCGCCGCTATTACCAGGCCTTGCTGCGCCGTATCGGCCGCTTCCCGAAGCTGGTGATGACGGCAACCGCGGCCGTCACGATCGCGGGAGCGGCGATGCTGCCCTTCTTCGGCGGAACCTTCCTGCCGGATCTGCGGGAAGGTCATCTGATCCTGCACGTCTCCGCGATCCCAGGCACCTCGCTCGACGAATCTCTTCGCATCGGCAAATTGATGACCGATACGCTCCGGCACATCCAGGGCATTCGCAGGGTGGCGCAGCACGTAGGCCGGGCCGAGGCCGGCATCGACACGGTTGGTCCGCATTCCAGCGAGTTCGAGGTCGATCTGGAGCCCGGGCTCTCCGGTCAGGCACAATCCGAAGCAGAAGCGCGCATCAGGGCGGCCTTCGCCGACTTTCCCGGGGTTTCCTTCTCGAGCAAGACCTACCTGACCGAGCGCGTGGAGGAAACCGTCTCCGGATTCTCCGCAGCGGTGGTCATCAACATCTACGGGCCTGATCTCGACTCACTTGATCGCGCTGCACGCGACGTCGCACGAGAACTCGACGAAGTCGGGGGTGCCGCCGACGTGCAGCGACGCACGCCTCCGGGCATGCCGCAGGTCAATGTGACGCTTCGGCCGACCGATCTGCAACGCTGGGGACTCGATGCGGTCGAAGTGCTCGAGCTGGTGCGTACCGCCTATCAGGGCGACATCGTCGGCCAGGGATATGAAGGCAATGCCGTCTTCAATATCATCGTCATCCTCGATGCACCCGCCCGCGCGCGGCTCACCCAGATCGGCGACCTGCCGGTGCGCACACCGAGCGGCGCCTACATTCTGCTCAAGCAGATCGCAGACGTCTATGAAACGTCGGGCCGCTATCAGATCCAGCACCAGAATGCGCAGCGCGTACAGACAGTAACGGCGAACGTCAGTGGACGCGATCTCGAATCCTTCGTGGCCGCCGCCAAACGTAAGCTTGCCCGCGAAGTCAAACTCCCGCCCGGCGCCCGCATTGAATTTGCCGGAGCGGCCGAGGCTCAAGCCCGGTCGCGGCGCGATCTCATCGTCAATTCTTTACTGGCAGGGACGGGCATCGTCGTTCTGCTCTCGATGGTCACCGGCCATTGGCGAAATCTGTTGCTGGTGATGATCAATCTACCGTTTGCATTGGTCGGTGGCGTGCTCGCACTCGCGTTGACGGGCGGCCTGCTTTCGCTCGGGTCGATGGTCGGCTTCGTCACGCTGTTCGGAATCACCTTGCGGAACTCGATCCTCATGATTTCCCACTACGAACATCTCGTCCTGATCGATGGTCGTGTATGGGGACCTGAAACCGCGATCGAGGGGGCGGCGGATCGTCTTGTCCCGATCCTGATGACGTCTCTCGTCACCGGCTTGGGATTGCTGCCGCTCGCCATAGGCGCAGGGGAACCAGGTCGTGAAATCGAAGGCCCGATGGCGATCGTCATCCTTGGCGGCCTCATGACCTCTATGGCACTTAGTCTGCTGGTCCTGCCTACCCTTGCGCTTCGCTACGCACGTTTCAAGGTTCGTGCTGGATGAACGCCGATCCGCGTTACGGTCTCGACCACATCGTCAGGAAAGCGGCAGCAACGCTGGGCAGGATGCCGCACTGGCGGTTGAGGCTTTCGAGCGCGCTCATCGACCGCAATCGCGGCACGACGTTACGAAGCCAGATGAACTGCTTTGACGCCAAGACACTGCCACGGCTGCGACGGCGTTCGCCATCGAAGCCGCGGCAGATCGTCGGTCTTATTTGCGCGAAGCGCAGGCGTACATGTTGATTTCCATGCCGACCGGCACTTCCACGATCTTCGGAGCTTTCCAAGCCATTCGGGTCTCCCGAGGTATTGAGCGCGACATCGCGCGGCGCAAAACCTAGGGCTGCGTCAGGTGCAGTTCAAGCCTCGATTCGACTGTCGAGCGCGTCTGTGTCGATTCTTCGTGGCTGCATTTCTCTCTCGGACAAAGCCAGTTCCCTCTTGGTCAAAAGCGACCCGCGAGACATCACCTTGTGCAACGCACCGCACGCCGAATCGACAATGGCGCGGTCAGCAGCCCTTGTCGGCCATTTCCGCGTTCGGCTTGGCGCCTTCGGCACGCTGAGCCGCCGTCGGCTCACCCTGCATTTCACGATTCATCGTGCTGGTCGGCGGATGCTGATTGGTATCAGTCGCTGAACTGGGCGAGTGCGACTGCGCGGAGCCCACGGTGACCGGACCAGAACCAGCATCCTTGTCGGTGCTGGCGCTGCCGGTGTTACAGAGAAGCCCGATGTTCCCGAGCGTCAGACCGGAACGATCGCGAATGTTGCGCTCGTCATGTCCGTTCCGATTGCAGCGCTCACCGCAGCAATCGCAACAGCGCGCGGCCGGCGCGCGAGTTCAGCTCCTTCGCATCCAGCGTTCCGTCCTTGTCGGGATTCGCTGCGTTGAAGCGCTGCTCGACCACGGACAGATATTCGTCGAGCGTAAGGGTCCCGTCGCGGTCGGGATCGGCGGCAGCGAGTTCTTTCGCCGTCAACCGTCCACGCAATTCGCGCGCATCGAGCGTGCCGTCATGATCGCGATCGAGCTTTGCGAACAATGCGGCGGCCGCCTTCTTCACCTCGGCAAGATCGAGCGTGCCGTCATTGTCGGTGTCGAGCAACTTGACCGCATTGCCCGAGGCCGACCACGCCGGACCGGCTGACAATGCAATCGTAAGCGCAAGGGCAATTGAACGACGCGAAATCATCAAAACCTCCCTGACGAAGAGTCCCGGATCGATGGGGACAGAAGCGACATAAATCCACAAGCGGACCCCGGTTCAAGTCCCGAAACGCAACTTGCGCGCGTCACCGCCCGGGAGCCCGGCCGAGGGTCCGGCGATCGGGCACCCGAGACTGCTTCATACCGCGGAATTCTCTCAGCGTGTCCGCACAAGTGGGAGTTGCTCGCGTAAGGTTTCCCTGAGGTGACCGGACCAGCCTCCAGCGATATCGGCACGACACTTGCGACTTTCGTATTGACGCGTTTTGCTTTCCGACGGAGTGTTGCTGCCGCAGCGTCAAAAGGCGCGCAAATTGGGAGGAACGGATGAAACGCTTTGCGATGGCCGCAGGCCTCGTCATGCTTGCGTCAACCTGTGCAAATGCACAAACCAGCGAGCAGCTGGTCAAGGGGGCGACCGACACGTCGAACGTTCTCAATTACGGAATGGGCTACAATCTCCAGCGCTTCTCGACGTTGAACCAGATCAACAAGGACACCGTCAAGAACCTCGTCCCGGTCTGGAACTACTCCTTTAACGACGATCGCAGCGAGGAATCGCAACCGCTGGTGTACCAGGGCGTGATCTACGTGACCTCGCACAACGCGACCATGGCGGTCGACGCCAAAACCGGCAAGCAGATCTGGAAGACCAAGGTCGAGTATCCCGCCGAGACCCCGCGCATCGTCTGCTGCGGCATCATCAATCGCGGCGCGGCGCTCTACGACGGCAAGGTGTTCCGCACCACGCTCGACGCCCACGTGATCGCGCTCGACGCCAAGAATGGCAAGGAGCTGTGGCGGCAGAAGGCGGCCGACATCAAGGAAGGCTATTCGATGACGGTCGCCCCGCTGGTTGCCGACGGCGTCGTCATCACCGGAATCTCCGGCGCCGAATTCGGCACAAGGGGCTTCATCGACGGCTGGGATCCGGCGACGGGCAAGCACCTCTGGCGCACCTACTCGATCCCCTCGCCGGACGAACCCGGCGGCGACACCTGGAAGGGCGATACCTGGAAGCTCGGCGGCGGCTCGACCTGGATCACGGGTTCTTATGACCCGGAGCTGAACACGGTGTATTGGGGCATCGGCAATCCCGGCCCGTTCAATTCGTCGGTGCGCCCCGGTGACAATCTCTACACCTGCTCCGTGCTGGCGATGGATCCCAAGACCGGCAAGATCAAGTGGCACTATCAGTTCTCGCCGAACAATCCATTCGACTATGACTCGGTGGCCGAGATGGTGCTCGCCGACATGAACGTCGAAGGCAAGCCGACCAAGGTGCTGATGGACGCCAACCGCAACGGCTTCTTCTACGTGCTCGATCGCACCAACGGCAAGCTGCTCGCGGCCAATCCTTACGTGAAGGTCAATTGGGCGACCGGGATCGACATGAAGACCGGACGTCCGATCGAGACCGACGTTTCCAAGGACGCGCGCGAGGGCAAGAAGGTCACGGTCTATCCGTCCATCCTCGGGGGTAAGAATTGGGAGCCGATGTCGTTCAACCCGCAGACCGGCCTCGCCTATGCCAACACGCTCAACTTCGGCGGCAAATACAAGGCGGAGCCCGTCACCTTCAAGCAGGGCGAATGGTATCTCGGCATGGATCTGACCGATCCCTGGGAGTTCGGAGACGGACCGCGCGGTCACCTCAAGGCTATCGACCCCCTGACCGGCAAGTCGAAGTGGGAAGCGCCGAGCGATATTCCGCGCTTCTCGGGCGTGCTGTCGACGGCCGGAGGCGTGGTGTTCTCAGGTCAGCTGACCGGCGAGTTCGAGGCCTTCGATGCCGACACTGGCAAGAAGCTCTGGCAGTTCCAGACCGGGTCCGGCATCGAGGGACAGCCGGTGACCTGGCAGCAGGACGGCATGCAATATGTTGCGGTGACGAGCGGCTATGGCGGCGTCTACTCGTTGTTCTCCGGCGACGAGCGGCTTGCCAAAGTGCCGCCCGGCGGCTCGCTGTGGGTCTTTGCGGTCAAGCAGTAGCCACGGCACGATGCTGAGAGAAGTATCACACAGGACGGTGGCGAGCCTCGCCACCGCCGCGATGCTGACGGTCGCGCTTGCGGCGACCGTTCGCGCCGCGGATGACTCAACCGGCAATCCACTGCAGGCGCAGATCGACCACGGCAAGTCGACCTATGCCGAGAAATGCTCACACTGCCACGGTCCCAACCTGATGAACTCCGGCACCATCACGCCGGACCTGCGCGTCTTCCCGGACGACAAGACGCGCTTCGTCACCACGGTCAAGAACGGCAAGAACAACAAGATGCCGCCCTGGGGCGACATCCTCAGCGACGACCAGATCGGGGATCTCTGGGCCTTCATCTCCAGCCGGAGAAAGCCATGAGGGGCCGGCGCCTTGCCTGGAGCGTTGCGGCCGTTCTTTCCATGATGGCGTCGGTCGCTCCTGCGGCCGACGATGCTCTGAAGATCTGTCTCGACGAGGACCGGCCGCCGCTCTCGGTGCATCACCGCGGCAAGCCGGATGCCGGCTTCGACCTGCTGCTGGGCAAGGCGGTTGCGGAGCGGCTCGGACGACCGCTGGCGATCCAGTGGTTCGAGAGCAAACTGGACGAGGATTCGAGCCCGCAGCTCGAAGCCAACGCGCTGCTCTCGGATGGGCGCTGCTCGCTCGTCGGCGGCTACGCGCTGACGCAGGATTCGCTCGTCGTGCCCGGGATGAAGACAGCGCGCTTGCCGGATTTCGCCGGCGCCACACGCGACGATCGGCGCCGCCGCGTCCCGCTGGGCGTGCTCGCGCCGAGCCAGCCTTACATCTATTCGCCGATGACGGTGGTGCTCGGACCGAAGGCCCGCGGCCGCAAGATCGGCGACATCGGCGATCTCGCCGGCCTTCGTCTCGTCATCGAAAGCGGATCGCTTGGCGACGCCATCCTGATGACCTTCGACAAGGGACGCCTGATCGACAACATCACCCATCTCGTCCCCGGTCGCGACGATCTCCTCGGCGCGCTCCAGCGCGGCGACCATGATGCGACGCTGATCGATCTTGCCCGCTTCGATGCCCATCGCGCCGCGCACCCCGACACGGCGGTCACGGCGTCCGGGTACTACTACCCGATCGGAGCCAATCGCGGCTATGTCGGGCTCGCCAGCGAAGGCGCACTGATCGAGGCCGTCAACAAGGCGCTGACGGAGCTTGCAGCCGAGGGCAAGATCGCCGAATTCGGCAAGCAGGCCGGCCTCACCTATCTGCCACCGCGCGAGCCCGCGATCCTCGGCGATGTCTGGACCAGGATCATTCAGCGGTGATTGCCTGTCATTCCGGGGCGCCCGCATGGCGACCCCGGAAATCATTCGCCGCAGCGCATGTAGCCAATGACGCGCACCGGCCCGCAGTCCAACCAAAGCCTAGCGCCGGTCGCGGATTTTCCCCTATGATTGCGCGCCTCTGCGGACAAGAAGGGCCGATCGCATGACACCGGATGCAGTCGCCGTCGCCGTTCTGATCATCCTGCTTTTTCCGATGGGCTATTTCACGCTGGCATCGCCCGCCTTCCTGCTGGTGAGGCTCGATATCCAGCCCGTCGCCCAGCTGCTGCGCGGAATGTTCAACGCTCATTTCCTGGTGATGCGCGTCGCCGCTGTCATCGGAACGATGGCTCTCCTCCTCAACGGTCGCCTGCTTGCCGGGCTCGGCGTCGGGACTATCGCAGCCCTGGCGATCTGGGGACGTCGCTGGTTCATGCAAAGGGTCGATGACCAGCTCAGCGCGACGGAGGCCGGCGATGCCGACGCCCCACGTCGGTTGCGCCGGCTGCATTGGAGCGGAATGCTGGTGAACGCGATGCTGCTCGTCGCTCTCCTGGCCGGCATTCCCTATGTTGCGACGACGTAAGCGCGCCGGGAATTCTCAGGCGTGCGCCTAATGCTCGCCCGAGCTGGCCGCGCCCTGCTGCGCCTTGTGGATCGAGGACGGCACCACGCCGAAATATTTTCGGAACACCCGGCTGAAATGCGATGAGCTGGAGAAGCCCCAGGAGAAGGCGACGTCGGTGATGGTCTTGCCGGCATGGGCCTCGAGCTCCTGGCGGCAGTTCTGCAACCGCGCCTGCCAGATGTAGTCGCTCACCGTGGTGCCGCGCTCCGAGAACAGCATGTGCAGATAGCGCTTGGAGCAGCCGAGCTCGGCCGAGATCTGGTCGATGCACAGGTCAGGATCGCGCAAGTGCTCGCGGATGAAGAACTGCGCGCGCACATACGTGGCTTCGGGTCCGACACGATCGAACATCGTGTCGGCTTCGCGCAGCGGCAGCAGCAACAGATCGATCAGCGAATCGGCGACGCCGACAGCGCTGTTCGCCGAGAGCTTCGCGGCCTCGTCAAAGGTGGCATGGACGAAATCGTGGGCGATCCGTCCGGTGCCCGTCTTCGCCGTCAGCTTATAGGCAGGCATCCGCTGCGACGGGAATCCGCGGTCGCGCAGCAGCGCTTTCGGCACGATCACCACGTCGTGACGGGTAAAGGCGGGGCTGATGATCGAATGCGGGCAGGAGACGTCGTAGGCGATGATGTCGCCGGGATTGATTTCGATGTGGCGGCCTTCCTGCTCGAAATAGGACACGCCGTAGGTCTGGAAGTGGATTTTTATGTACGGGTGCTCGTTGCCCTTGGCCCGCGCAAGCGTGTGCGCGATGCGATGCTGGCTGACCTCGATCTGGCAGAGCTTCAGACGCGAGACCGTGGTGTAATCGATGCGACCTTCGAGCGAGGACGCCTCCAGTGGATCGACGTCGAAATAACCGCACAGGCTCGTCAGCCCGTCGATCCAGCTCTGGATCTGCCGCTTCGGCGTCATTCCCATCGTCGAGAGCGTGTGAATGGTGTCGGACATTAATCCAGCCACTGATTTGATCCGGAGATTCGGCGCGAATCGCAACCAGCGCTGCCGGAGCCCTCAGCCATGATTGCGTGACGTTTACCTCGAATTTGAGCGGTCTCTTGCAACGAGCATCATCGTTCCATTGCCACTCCTGAAACTTAATCCTCCGCCTTAGTTGCAGCGCCGTCAAGGGGAACCTGCGCGCAGACGGGGTCTCAAAGGCGCACCGAAGCCGCTGAATTCGCTACTGCAAAATCAAAATCTTCGCCTCCGTGCGCTGTCGAGCAAAACGGCTTCCCTCTTGGGCAAGTTTCCCTATGACGAAGTCGTTAGTGATTGCGGCAGGAACAACAAGAACGGGCCGCTCCCGCACGTGGACCCGTGGCTCTCATCAGGAGGAGGAAACAGCACAGCATCGTTTCTGGTCCCAATCGTGACCGCCCTGCACGAGCAGACGCCGGACGAGAAGCCCGGCGATTCAGCAATGCTTCGGAAACAATAAACGAGACCAACGGAGGAATGACTATGCGCAAGGTGCTACTGGCGACCTATCTCGGCTCTGCGGCGGCTCTCGCCGTCGGCAGCGCTTCAGCCAATGACGAGCTGATAAAGATGTCGCAGAACCCGAAGGACTGGGTGATGCCGGCAGGTGACTATGCCAACACCCGCTATTCCAAGCTGAACCAGATCAACGCTCAGAACGTCGGCAAGCTCCAGGTCGCGTGGACGTTCTCGACGGGCGTGCTGCGCGGCCATGAAGGCGGCCCGCTGATCATCGGCAACGTCATGTACGTCCACACGCCGTTCCCGAACAAGGTCTACGCTATTGACCTTTCCAACGAGAACAAGATCATCTGGAAGTACGAACCGAAGCAGGATCCGAACGTCATTCCGGTGATGTGCTGCGACACGGTCAACCGCGGCCTCTCCTACGGCGACGGCAAGATCATCCTGCATCAGGCCGACACCAACCTCGTCGCGCTCGACGCCAAGACCGGCCAGGTGGCCTGGTCGGTGACCAACGGCAATCCGGCGAAGGGCGAGACCGGCACATCGGCTCCGCTGGTCGTGAAGGACAAGGTCCTGGTCGGCATCTCCGGCGGTGAGTTCGGCGTGCAGTGCCACGTCACCGCATACGACCTCAAGAGCGGCAAGCAGGTCTGGCGCGCCTATTCCGAAGGTCCGGATGACCAGATCAAGTTCGATCCGGCCAAGACGATGTCGCTCGGCAAGCCGGTCGGAGCCGACTCCAGCTTGAAGACCTGGCAGGGCGATCAGTGGAAGATCGGCGGCGGCTGCACCTGGGGCTGGATGTCCTTCGATCCCGCTCTGAACACGGTGTACTACGGATCGGGCAACCCCTCGACCTGGAATCCGAAGCAGCGTCCGGGTGACAACAAATGGTCGATGACCATCTTCGCGCGCGACGCGGACACCGGCACGGCCAAGTGGGTCTACCAGATGACGCCGCACGACGAGTGGGACTATGACGGCGTCAACGAAATGATCCTCACGGATCAGCAGATCAACGGCCAGCCGCGCAAGCTGCTGACTCATTTCGACCGCAACGGCCTCGCCTACACCATGGACCGCGAGAACGGTGAACTGCTGGTCGCCGAGAAATACGATCCGAAGGTGAATTGGACCTCCGGCGTCGACATGAACAAGAGCTCTCCGACCTATGGCCGCCCGAAGGTGCTCGACGCAGCTTCGACGGACAAGGCGGGCGAGGACGTCAACGTGAAGGGCATCTGCCCGGCCGCGCTCGGCACCAAGGACGAGCAGCCGGCAGCCTACTCGCCGGATACGCAGTTGTTCTACGTTCCGACCAACCACGTCTGCATGGACTACGAACCGTTCAAGGTGAGCTACACCGCGGGCCAACCCTATGTGGGCGCGACGCTCTCGATGTATCCGCCGCAGGGTGAAAGCCACATGGGCAACTTCATCGCCTGGGACGGCAAGACCGGCAAGATCGTCTGGTCGAACAAGGAGCAGTTCTCGGTCTGGTCGGGTGCGCTCGCAACGGCCGGCGGCGTGGTATTCTACGGCACGCTCGAAGGCTACCTGAAGGCGGTCGATGCCAAGTCCGGCAAGGAGCTCTACAAGTTCAAGACTCCCTCCGGCATCATCGGCAACGTCACCACCTATGAGAACAATGGCAAGCAGTACGTTGCCGTGCTCTCCGGCGTGGGCGGCTGGGCCGGCATCGGTCTGGCGGCAGGTCTGACCGATCCGACCGCAGGTCTCGGCGCCGTCGGCGGCTACGCGGCCCTCAGCAACTACACGGCGCTCGGCGGCACGCTGACCGTGTTCTCGTTGCCGAACTAGGCCTCGCTCAGCATCGCTCCGGCGCGTGGAATCACCTCCACGCGCCGGGTCGTCTCCACCGAACGCCTTCGAGGAAAACTCTCTTGCGTAAAATCTGCTCTGTCGTTGCTGTGATGATGATCTTCGTTGCGTCCGGAGGCGTAGCGGTCGCGGAGGGTCCGGGCGACCCGACCGCGGTGAAGAAGGAAGATGACGGGAAGTGGCTCGATAAGGAGGGAAATCCCACCTACAAGATTTCGGCCGACGGCACCGTGGACTGGTTCACCTATTCCGGATACCGCCGCTATCACTCGGACTGCCATGTCTGTCATGGCCCCGACGGCATGGGCTCGACCTATGCCCCGGCGCTGAAGGATTCGCTGAAGACGATGAGCTATGGCGACTTCCTCGGCGTCGTCGCCTCCGGCCGCAAGAACATCTCGACGGCCTCCGAGAACGTGATGCCGGCCTTCGGCGATAATCCGAACGTCGCATGCTACATGGACGATCTCTACGTCTATCTGCGCGCCCGCTCCACCGAAGCATGGGGCCGGCAGCGTCCCTCCAAGAAGGAGGAGAAAACGGAGGCCTACACCAAGGCGGAAGACGCCTGCATGGGCAAGAAATGAACGCTACGAGGACTGCCGAGACTACCTCTTGGCGCCCTGCGAGAATCTGAGGAGTTCTAAGATGAAGACACGTGCCGCCGTTGCTTTCGAAGCCAAGAAGCCGCTCGAGATCGTCGAGGTCGATCTGGAAGGCCCGAAGGCCGGCGAAGTCCTGGTCGAGATCAAGGCGACGGGCATCTGCCATACCGACGCCTACACGCTCGACGGCTTCGACAGCGAGGGAATCTTTCCGTCGATCCTGGGACATGAGGGAGCGGGCATCATCCGCGAGATCGGCCCGGGCGTGACCTCGGTTAAGCCGGGCGATCACGTCATCCCGCTTTACACGCCCGAATGCCGGCAGTGCAAAAGCTGCCTCAGCCAGAAGACCAATCTCTGCACCGCGATCCGCGCGACGCAGGGCAAGGGCGTGATGCCTGACGGCACCAGCCGCTTCTCCTACAAGGGCAAGCCGATCTACCACTACATGGGCTGCTCGACCTTCTCGAACTTCACCGTGCTGCCCGAGATCGCGGTTGCCAAGATCCGCGAGGACGCACCGTTCGACAAGAGCTGCTACATCGGCTGTGGTGTCACCACCGGGGTCGGTGCCGTGGTCAACACCGCCAAGGTCACGCCGGGCTCCAACGTGGTCGTGTTCGGCCTCGGTGGCATCGGCCTTAACGTCATTCAGGGCGCGAAGATGGCCGGCGCCGACAAGATCATCGGTGTCGACATCAACGACTCCAAGGAGGAATGGGGCCGCAGGTTCGGCATGACCGACTTCGTCAACCCGAAGAAGATCACCGGCGAAATCGTTCAGCACCTCGTCGGCCTAACCGATGGCGGTGCCGACTACACCTTCGACTGCACCGGCAACACCACCGTGATGCGCCAGGCGCTGGAAGCCTGCCATCGCGGCTGGGGCACTTCGATCATCATCGGCGTCGCCGAAGCGGGCAAGGAGATCGCCACCCGCCCGTTCCAGCTCGTCACCGGGCGCAACTGGCGCGGCACGGCCTTCGGCGGCGCGCGCGGGCGCACCGACGTGCCGAAGATCGTCGACTGGTACATGAACGGAAAGATCCAGATCGATCCGATGATCACCCACGTGCTCAAGCTCGAAGAGATCAACAAGGGTTTTGACCTCATGCATGAGGGCAAATCCATTCGTTCAGTCGTCGTGTACTAGCTCGAAAGCCATCACACCAAGGAGGATCGACCCATGACTGTTGCACTCCATCCCTCGATTGACAACGGCATCAAACAAGGCACCGGCAGCTTTGCCGGCGGCACGCTGGTCTGCAAATGCAACGACCATCCGGTCAAGGTCGGCATCAAAGGCGACGTCGCGCACAATCACGCCTGTGGCTGCACCAAATGCTGGAAACCGCAGGGCGCGATCTTCTCCGTCGTCGCCGTGGTCCCGCGCCAGAACGTCACCGTGCTCGAGAACGGCGATAAGCTCCAGATCGTCGATCCCTCCGCGGTGATCCAGCGCTACGCCTGCAAGGCCTGCGGCACGCACATGTACGGCCGGATCGAGAACAAGAACCATCCGTTCTATGGCCTCGATTTCATCCATCCCGAATTGTTCCAGGAGCAGGGCTCGCAGGCGCCGCAATTCGCCGCCTTCGTCTCCTCGGTGATCGAATCGGGCGTGAAGCCCGAGCAGATGGCCGGCATCCGCTCGCGGCTCAAGGAGATCGGCCTCGAGCCTTATGACTGCCTGTCGCCGGCGCTGATGGACGCGATCGCGACGCATGTCGCGAAAGCCAAAGCCGCCTAGGCAGCCTGCTTGAGCTGGCTGGGCCGCCGAGCCCTTGGCCAGACCTTCTGCGGCTCGCTGGCGCCTATTGCCACCCGCGAGCCGCACGGGTCCCCGGTCCGGGACCACCGCGGCGATGCCGCCGTTTCTGCACCACGCATATGTGAGGGCCATCAGCTCCTCAGTCCTGGTCTCTGAATGACTGCGCAGGGCCGTCTGCTTCCGGCTTGAAGTTCGCGGTGCTTGCGTTCTCCCTCCCTCGACTGAGGCATCCTGCTTCGTCCGCAGTCTTCCTGGCGGACGAAGCCTTTTTCGCGCCGGTTTCGTAAGCACGCGGCATGAAGCCGCGCCCAGCTTTTGACAAACCATCGATGCAATCTTTTCCCGGTGAGAACACTCGGCTGTGAACGCCGGGCCGGAGCGGTCTCTGCTACGATCGCGCCGTCACGATGCCGCGCGAACTACAATCAATTAAGAACAAAACGGGAGGTATCGAGCATATCCAGACATCGCCATTGGTGTTCCTGCCACGTTTCGGGATTTGCCCGCGCGGGATGACGGCAGGATGTGGCGAGACGATGCAAGAACCGTCGCCGACCGGCGACGAGGACTTTGAATTTGGCATGCTTATGAAGAGCGAGGGACGATCATGATCAAGGTAAAGATCAACGGCCAGGAACAGAGCTGGGACGGCGACCCGGATCTCCCGCTACTCTGGTTCCTGCGTGACGAGGCCGGGCTGACCGGCACCAAATACGGCTGCGGCCAGGCCCTGTGCGGTGCCTGCACCGTCATCGTCGACAAGGAAGCGGTTCGCGCCTGCGTCACGTCGGTCAACGACGTTGCCG
Organism: Bradyrhizobium vignae; assembly: GCF_900324035.1. Taxonomy (NCBI): domain Bacteria; kingdom Pseudomonadati; phylum Pseudomonadota; class Alphaproteobacteria; order Hyphomicrobiales; family Nitrobacteraceae; genus Bradyrhizobium; species Bradyrhizobium vignae. The sequence continues at coordinate 2,716,313 of NZ_LS398110.1, read as the reverse complement.
GACGCGAGGTCACCACGATCGAGGGATTGCACGCCAACGGCGATCATCCGGTGCAGAAAGCTTGGCGCCAGGTCAACGTGCCCCAATGCGGCTTCTGCCAGACCGGCCAGATCATGCAGGCCGCAGCCCTCTTGATGGACAACCCAAAACCCTCGCATGACCAGATCCGCGAGGCGATGTCCGGCAACATCTGCCGCTGCGGCTGCTACCAGCGCATCGAGAACGCCGTCCATCTCGCATCGACGGGAGTGTGACATGAATTTCATCGACAATCCCCGCAAGCTTCGCGGATTCGAAAAGCATATCGGGATCCAGAAGGTCTCGCGCCGCAGCATCCTGAAGGGGCTCGGCGTCACCGGCGGCTTCGTGCTCGCCGCCCCCGTGATGTCGCGCCAAGCGCTCGCCTATGAAACCGGTGCCGGCAAGATGCCTCACGGCGTCGTGGTCGATCCGCGCGTGTTCGTTTCGGTCGGCCAGGACGGCATCGTCACCATCATCGCGCACCGTTCGGAAATGGGCACCGGCGTGCGCACCAGCCTGCCGCTGATCGTCGCCGAGGAGATGGAAGCCGACTGGTCCAGGGTCAAGGTGCAGCAGGCCCATGGCGACGAGGTCAGGTTCGGCAACCAGGACACCGATGGCTCACGCAGCACGCGGCACTATTTGATCCCGATGCGCCAGATCGGCGCCTCCGCCCGCACCATGCTGGAGCAGGCCGCTGCAAAGCGCTGGGGCGTGCCGGCGACCGAGGTCAAAGCCGTCAATCACGAGGTCGTTCACAGCGCCAGCGGACGCAAGCTCGGCTTCGGCGAGCTCGCCGCCGATGCCGCCAAGGAATCGGTGCCGAGCATTGAAAGCCTCAAGCTGAAGGATCCCAAGGACTTCCGTTATCTCGGCAAGGGACAGGTCGGCATCGTCGATCTTCACGACATCACCACGGGCAAGGCGCGTTATGGCGCGGACGTTCGCTTGCCTGGCATGAAATATGCCGTGATCGCGCGCCCGCCGGTGACGGGCGGCAAGCTGGTCTCGTTCGATCCGGACGCGGCGCTGAAGGTCCCCGGCGTCGAGAAGGTGATGCAGGTGCGCGGCTGGCCATGGCCGTCGAAGTTCCAGCCGCTCGGCGGCGTTGCCGTGATCGCGCGCAACACCGGCGCGGCGATCAAGGGACGCGACGCGCTGAAGCTGGTCTGGGACGACGGTCCGAACGGCAAATACGACTCGGTCGCCTACCGCAAGGAGCTCGAAGAGGCCTCGCGCAAGCCCGGACTCGTGCTGCGCCAGGAGGGCGATGCGGAGGCCGCCCTCAAGAGCGCCGACAAAGTGATCGTCGGCGAGTACTACATCCCGCATCTCGCCCATGTCGCCATGGAGCCGCCGGTGGCGGTTGCCGACGTCAAGGGCGACAAGGCGGAGATCTGGGCGCCGGTGCAGAGCCCGGGCGGCACGCGCGAGGACGTCGCCAAGACGCTCGGCATTCCCGAGGACAACGTCACCGTCAATGTGACGCTGCTCGGCGGTGGGTTCGGCCGCAAGTCCAAATGCGATTTTGCGCTCGAAGCCGCGCTCTTGTCGAAGGAGCTCGGTGCGCCGGTGAAGGTGCAGTGGACGCGGGAGGACGACATCCACAACGGCTTCCTGCACACCGTCTCGGTCGAGCGGATCGAAGCCGGTCTCGACAAGAACGGCAAGGTGATCGCCTGGCGCCACCGCAGCGTGGCTCCCAGCATCGCCTCGACCTTTGCCGCCGGCACGGTGCATCAGGCACCGTTCGAGATCGGCATGGGTCTCGTCGATATGCCCTTCGAGATCGCCAACATCTCCTGCGAGAATCCGGAAGCAGCCGCACATACCCGCATCGGCTGGTTCCGCTCGGTCTCGAACATCCCGCGTGCCTTCGCCGTGCAGTCGATGGTCGCCGAGATCGCGCAAGCCACCGGCCGCGACCAGAAGGACATGCTGCTCGAGCTGATCGGCTCGCCGCGCATCGTCAAGCCCAACGTGAAGGACCTGTGGAACTACGGCGAACCCCAGGACAGCTACCCGATCGACACCGCGCGCCTGCGCAAGGTGGTCGAACTGGTCGCCGAAAAGGGCGAATGGGGCCGTCAGGTGCCGAAGGGCCACGGCCTCGGCATCGCCGTGCACCGCAGCTTCGTCAGCTACATCGCAACCATCATCGAGGTTGCCGTCGACGACAAGGGCAAGCTGACGGTGCCTCGGGTCGACACCGCGATCGACTGCGGCACCTATGTCAACCCCGAGCGCATCGCTTCGCAGATCGAGGGCGCGGCGATCATGGGGCTCAGTCTCGCCAAGTACGGCGAGATCACGTTCAAGGACGGCAAGGTGCAGCAGAAGAATTTTGACGACTTCCAGGTCATCCGAATGGACGAGTCCCCACTGGTGACCAACGTCTACATCGTGCCGCCCGGACCCGACACGCCGCCGAGCGGCGTCGGCGAGCCCGGTGTTCCCCCGTTCGCACCGGCCCTGATCAATGCGATCTTCGCCGCGACGGGAAAACGCATCCGGTCGCTTCCGATCGGCAAGCAATTGGAGGCATAGGCATGATCCGGAAAAGTGGACACCGGTTTTCCGGATAGATCATGCCCAACCAAGGGAGCGCGATAGATGTCTATCGCGCTTCGGAACACAAGCGGCCTCGCGCCGTTTGCATCGATCTGACAGGAGCAGATCGATGACCAACATCTCCAAGGCGCTCGCAGTCTCGCTGTCGAGCGCCTTTCTTTTGATCACCACTGGTGCGTTTGCCCAGACCAACACGACGCCGCCGACGACCGCCACGCGGCCGACAGCGCCCGATCAGAACTCGCTTCCCAACGCCAATGCCCCGCCCGCTTCGACCACCCAGACCACGGGGCAGCACAATCCGGACCCGAAGGTTCGCGAAATGAACCAGAAAGAGAAGGGCAAGGTGGAGCGCGAGGGGAAGTAGGCTTTGCAGGCAGCGCCCTTCAGCGCCGTTATGGCCACGGTCCACATCCTCGCCGGTGCCAATTGATGTACCCTCTCCCCCTGTGGGCCTCCCTGTGGGAGAGGGCCGCGAGGCTGGGTGCCACGATCTCGCTTGGGTGAGGGGTTTGCCTCCGCAACAACGGGTCGCACTCGTTACTCGCGGAGAAAACCCCTCAACCGGCGCTTCGCGCCACCTTCTCGCACATCCGCCTTCGCCAGGGCTTCGGCGGACATGAGGGGAGAAGGAAGACAGCGCGCCACAGCAAAAATGCGGCGGACGTTGCCGTCCGCCGCATTCGCCACCCCCCGGCTGCTCCGCTTCTTTCGATCCGCCCGCGGAGCTATTTCTGCGGAGCTATTTCTTCAGTGCGAAGACCCAGATGACGCCGCCCTGCGGCACATTGGCTTCGATGCCGATATTGTTGGTCACGAGCGCATCCTGGATGCGCTGCGCATCCACGCCCCATCCCGACTGGATCGCGATGTACTGCGTGCCGTCGATCTCGTAGGACACCGGCATGCCCATGATGCCGGAGTTCGTCTTCTGCTCCCACAGCAGCTCGCCGGTCTTGGCGTTGAAGGCGCGGAAGTTGCGGTCGTTGGTTCCGCCGGCGAAGACGAGATCGCCCGCAGTCGCCGTTACCGAGCCAAACAGCTGCGATTTCGGGAAGTTGTGCTGCCACACCTTCTTGCCGGTGGCGGGATCCCAGGCCTGAAGCTCACCGAAATGATCCGCGCCAGGCTTCGCCTTGAGGCCGATGTCCTCCGGCTTGGTGCCGAGCCAGAGCTCGCCAGGCTTCAGCGCGACCTTCTCGCCGGTGAAGCCGCCGCAGAAATTCTCGTTGGCGGGTACGTAGACGAGACCGGTTTTCTGGCTGTAAGCCGCTGACGGCCAGTCCTTGCCGCCCCAAAGCGAGGGGCAGAACTCCACGCGTTTACCGAGGACCGGCTTGTGCGCGGGATCGACGATCGGCTTGCCGGTCTCGGGTTCGATGCCCTTCCAGACGTCGGTGGAGACGAACGGCCAGCCGGCGACGTAGTTGATCTTGGTCGGTGTCCGCTCGAGCACCCAGAAAATCGCGTCGCGTCCCGGATGGACCAGACTCTTGATGTTGCGGCCATCGCGCTGCAGGTCGATCAGCATTGGCGCTTCGACCTCGTCCCAGTCCCAGGAATCGTTCTGGTGATACTGGTGATGGGTCTTGATCTTGCCGGTGTTGGGATCGAGCGCGAGCACCGATGATGTGTAGAGATTGTCGCCGGGATGCGAGTCGCCGGGCCAGGGCGCGGCGTTGCCGACGCCCCAATAGATCGTCTTGGTCTCCTTGTCGTAATTGCCGGTCATCCAGGCCGAGCCGCCGCCGTTCTTCCAGTCGTCGCCCTGCCAGGTGTCATGGCCGGGCTCGCCTTCGCCCGGAATGGTGAAGGTGCGCCACAGCTCCTTGCCATCCTTGGCATCGTAGGCGGCGACATAGCCGCGCACGCCGAACTCGCCGCCGGAGCCGCCGACGATGACCTTGCCGTCGACGATGAGCGGCATCAGGGTCATGTACTGGCCCTTCTTGTAGTCCTGCACCTTGGTGTCCCACACCACCTTGCCGGTCTTGGCATCCAGTGCGACGACGTGATCATCCGTCGTGGCAAGGTAGAGCTTGTCCTCCCAGAGGCCGACGCCGCGGCTGGTCGGATGCAGCTGGAACAGATCATCGGGGAGCTGCCGCTTGTAGCGCCAATATTCGTCGCCGGTCTTGGCGTTCAACGCGATCACCTGCCCCATCGGGGTCGCCACGAACATCACGCCGTTGTTGACGATCGGCGGCGCCTCGTGGCCTTCGATGACGCCTGTGGCAAAGGTCCAGACCGGTGTGAGGTTTTTCACGTTGGAGGTGTTGATCTGGTCGAGCGGGCTATAGCCGTGCCCGTCATAGGTGCGCCGGTAGAGCATCCAATTGCTTGGCTCCGGATTTTCCAGCCGCTGCGCGGTGACCGGAGAATAATTCTCGATCGGGCCCGACACGGCGGCCGTCGAGGCGAGGCAGGTGAAGGCGACGAAGCCGGACAGGTACCATTGCTTCCTGGTCATGGACGTTCCCCTTTTTCATCCGTTTGAATTCTTGTGAATTCTTGTCGTTCGTCCCGTCGTCCGCCCATCGGCGGAGGCGGCCTCTCGTGACGCGGGCAATGGCCCGTACCATCCATCATCCTGGCTGCGCGGCACCTACCTTTCCGATGAAGTTGCCGGCGACGCTCAGCGAACCGTCAGCGAGCGCCAACGGCAGCGCTGCAAGCCGTCGCGGCGCCGGCCCGAACACGACCTGCGCGCCCGCGCGGGGATCGTATTCGGAGTTGTGGCACATGCACTTGAGCACCTCCTTGTCACCGACATCGCTCTTCACCCAGGCGGTGACGGGGCAGCCCGCATGCGAGCAGATCGCGGAATAGGCGATGATGCCGTCGACGGCCCGCGCGCGGGTCTTCTCGTCGAGCTCGGCGGGATCGAGCTTGATGATCAGGATCTCGTTGAGCCGTGAGGCACTGCGCACCACCGCTGTGTTGGGATCCTTCGGCCAGGCATGAACCGGCGGTCCGCCCGCCGTCAGATCGGCCGCAGTGATGAGTTTCCCTTCCTTGTCGCCTTCGGAAAAGACGAGCAGATCGCCTTTCTGCGGCCGCTCGTCGGAGCCGGGCGGATCATCTGCACGCACGTGGGTGGAACAGCCGAGACATGCGGTGGTCGCCAGCGCACCCAGCAGCAGGATTCGTCGCGTCTGCCTCGTGCCTGCGTCAACGTCGGGTTCCGCAGGACCCTCGGAGAACGAGGAATTGGGATCGAACGATGCACAAACCATACGCGCTAGCAGGCGCTGGAACTCTGCCGAAAAGAAGGCGAAGAATTGGCGCCGCAATGCATCAATGTGGCTTTGCTCGCGTGGATTGAACGAGAACGACCGCAAAGCGAGCGCGTTTTCGCGAATTCCATATCGGAATGCGCGGACGGCATGATGATTTTGCAGATCAGCCCGACGATGTAGGAATTGGTGCAACGCGCCAATCACCGGCGACGCGAGCCGCGCGTTTTTCAGCAGGCATTCTGTATGTCACGACCTGAGCACGTGACGCGGCGAAGCGATGCGGCCCGCAACAGTTGCCGATGCCATTTCAAAACTGTCGGCGATACGACGCGCCTTGTCGATGAACAGCGCAGCCGCCGCCGGCGGACAGACTTCGCGCGCGGTCTGTTCGAACAGGTCGAGCCAGCGGTCGAAATGGCCGCCAGCCAGGCTCAGCGGCAGGTGCGTCCGCATCGGCGAGCCGTAATAGCTACCGCTCATCAGCACGACCGACGACCAGAAATCCCGGAGCTTGGCGAGATGCTCGTCCCAGTTCTGGACGATCGCAAAAACCGGACCAAGCAGCGCGTCCTCGCGTACGCGCCCGTAGAAGCGCGTGACCAGTTCCCCGATCATCTCCTCGGTGATCCCGGTGCGCTCGATCGCGTCCTGGGTCAGCAGGTTCCGCCGCGCAGCCGCCGCCTCGCGCTCGGCCTTCAATCGATCCGACATGTCCTCTCTTGTCCGTCTGTTGTTCCCGCGAGCCGTCCATTCGTTGTCGGGCCGATTGCACGCGGCGTCTTTGTCGCAGCGCAAATTGCGGTATGTGGCGGCGGACGCAGAGTGCCCGCCGCCAATGCCTTCATCAGGCGCTATAGATGTAGAAGCCCTGCCCGGTCTTGCGGCCGAGATGGCCGGCATCGACCATCTCTTTCAGCAGCGGCGCTGGCCGATATTTAGGATCGTTGAAGCCCTTGTAAAAGACCTCCATCACCGAGAGCATGGTGTCGAGCCCGACGAGATCGGCAAGCGCCAGCGGCCCGATCGGATGGTTGCAGCCGAGCTTCATGCCGGCATCGATCTCTTCCGCCGTCGCGATCCCCTCCTGGAGCGCGAAGATCGCTTCGTTGATCATCGGGCAGAGGATACGGTTGACGGCAAAGCCCGGGCTGTTCTTCGCCGTGATCGCCACCTTGCCGACGCGCTTGGCGAAATCCAGCGCCTGGGCGTGGGTGTCGTCGGAGGTCTGCAAGCCGCGGATCAGTTCCAGCAACGCCATCACCGGCACCGGGTTGAAGAAGTGCATGCCGATGAAGCGGTCGGGACGATCGGTTGCCGCTGCGAGCTTGGTGATCGAAATCGACGAGGTGTTGGTCGCGATCAGCGTACGCGGCGACAGCGTGGCACAGAGATCCTTCAGGATCTTGACCTTGAGCTCCTCGTTCTCGGTGGCAGCCTCGATGACGAGGTCACAATCCGACAGCTTCGCGCGATCGGTCGTGCCGGTGATGCGCTTCAGCGTCGCCTCGCGATCGGCCGCCGACATCTTCTCTTTCTTGACCAGGCGGTCGAGGCTGCCGCCGACGGTCGAAAGCCCACGGTTCACGGCCGCATCGGAAATGTCGACCATCACGACTGAGAGTCCGGCCGCGGCGCAAACCTGCGCGATGCCGTTTCCCATGGTCCCTGCCCCGATGATGCCAACGGTTTGGATCATTGCGTCACATCCTTCATCTTTGCGGGCGAGCCAGTAGCAGCCGGCCCCATTGTTCCTGCATCAGGGTCTAGCACCGTCACCGGGCGGGTGCGACCTGATCCTGTCCCTTCCTAAGTGCATCCACGGGCGGAATAAAGCGGTCCACGGCCGCACCGCGCCAGGATTTGGGCTCCTCCCTGCCCGAAATGGCCGGATCTTGTGCCCTGCGGCCCCTGCACAGCTGGATGAAGGCCCGGCGTCGGGCGCCCGATCCATATGGACCAAAGCTCACCTGAGCACCCCGAATTGTGACCCCTTGATTGTGGCGGCCGCAGCGGCCAGAACCGGTGCAGTTGCCATCCGAGGATGTGCATGGGGGGACCCGGCTCGCCATCGACGCCGGCCGAAGCTGTCAGGGGGGCTGCCAAGGATGAAGGAGTGCGCGACAGACGTGGTCACCGGCATCGAGCCGGCGCAACAGCGTCAGGCCGGATGAACGATTTCGCGCGATCCGTCGGTGCCGCCTTCACGCTAATCGGCGAAGCCGACGCCGAGCTGCTGGGCATCGTCGCATTGTCCGTACGGGTCAGCCTGAGCGCCAGCATCATCGCGCTCCTGATCGGCGCGCCGTTCGGGGCCCTGCTTGCGATCACTCGTTTCCGGGGGCGTCAGGTCATCGTCATTCTGACCAATGCGCTGCTCGGCCTTCCGCCCGTCGTGGTCGGGCTTGCTCTCTATCTGCTGCTGTCGCGGTCCGGCCTGCTCGGAGCTGCGGGCTTGTTGTTCACGCCGGCCGCCATGGTGATTGCGCAGACGCTGCTGGCCACGCCGATCGTGGTGGCGCTGGTGCACCGGCCGGCAAGCCTGCTGTGGGCGGAATACGGCGACCTGGCGCGGATCGATGGGCTGTCGGCGCTGCGCAGCATGGCCCTCCTGTTCGCGCTCGGCCGGACCTCGTTGCTGACGGCCTTTCTCGCGGCGTTCGGGCGCGCCATTGCGGAAGTCGGTGCCATCATCATCGTCGGAGGCAACATCCGCGGCTTCACCCGCACGATGACGACAGCGATCGCGCTGGAAACCAGCAAAGGCGATCTGCCGCTGGCGCTCGGGCTCGGACTGATCCTGCTCGCCCTGAGCGTCGCGGTGTCGACCGTCGCCTTCGTGTTAGTGGGACGCGTTGGGGAAAAATAGCTGCTCGCCGCCGACCTTGTATCCGGCTATCGCTTCCTGCCCCTTCGACGAGATCAGCCAATCGATGAAGGCCTGCCCGTCCTTCGCCTTCACATTCGGATGCTTTTCAGGATTCACCAGCATGACGCCGTACTGGTTGAAGAGCCGCTTGTCACCCTCGGTCAGGATGGCGAGTTCGCCACGGTTCTTGAACGACAGCCAGGTGCCGCGGTCCGACAGGAGATAGGCGTTCGACGATGAGGCCATGTTCAGCGCCGGGCCCATGCCCTGACCAATCTCCCGGTACCAATTGTCTTTGCCGGCACTGAAGTCGACACCCGCCTCTTTCCATAATCGCAGCTCGGCCGCGTGCGTGCCGGACTTGTCGCCGCGCGAGATGAACGGCGCCTTGGCCGCGGCGATCTTGCGCAGCGCATCGGTGACGTCCTTGCTGCCGGCGATCTTCGCGGGGTCGCTCTTCGGGCCGACGATGACGAAGTCGTTGTACATCACGTCGAAGCGCTTCACGCCCTGCCCTTCGGACATGAACTTGTCTTCGGCCGCCCGGTCGTGGACGAACACGACGTCTGCGTCCCCGCGCCGCCCGATGTCCAGTGCCTGACCAGTGCCCACGGCGACGACCTTCACGCTGATGCCCTCAGCCTTCGCAAACAGCGGCAGCAAATGGCCAAACAGCCCAGACTGTTCCGTCGAGGTGGTCGAGGCCACGGTGATGGTGCGGTCCTGTGCGAATGCGATGGTGGACCAGAGCAGAACCGCTCCGATCGTGACAAGCTTCCTCATGCGCCGTCCTTGACCCGACAATGACGGTCCTGAATAGCCGCTGGCGATGACGGCGGGAAGCCCACCTTAGGTCGCAACGACAATTGATGCGCGCGCGTGTGGAGGAAGCGCGAACTCCAATTCGCTAAGCGGGATGAAATTCGCCACGCACAGTGGACGCGTGGATGTTCTGCAATTGGTCCTCCCTACATTGACACGGATGTGACGGCCGGGGCAGGTTTTCACATTGCTCGCGAATCAGCGATAGCCTCACGCCGAGTACCTCTTGGACAACTCCCAGTGCTTTCGAGACTGATATCGTTGCTGCGCCGCATCCCTGCGGTGAACTGGGCGTTTACCCGACTTCGGCCCTCGCCGCACAGCGGCAACATTGAGGCCACGCCGATCGCCACAGATGCTTCGCCCGCCGTCGTCGAAGACGTCGCGGCCACTGCTCAAGCGGCAATCGCCGAGATCGGCACCGACCTGGTACATGGCGACGCTGACCTCGCCACCCAGGCTCCGCTCGCGGAGAACAACGCGGCTGTGTCTGGCATCGCGGAGAATCCGTCCGACGATATCTGCATCAGCGAGGACTCATCTCCGGAAAGCGTAACGGAAATCGAGGCACCCGCGGCGGCACCCGTCGCCGAGGAGGTGTTGGTTTCATCGGCCGATGCGGAGAACGAGCCAGTTGCTGGTTCTGATCTCGCCAGCATTGGCGAAGCATCGCCCGCTGGCACGCCCGCAGAAGTCGATTCCGTCGTCGCAGAAGAGGTTGTGGTTTCATCATCAGACGTCGCGACCGCTTTGACTGATGCTTCGGATGCCATCGTCGAGGCTGCTCCCTCGCCCGAGGTTTCCGCCGGGATCGAAATGGTCGCCGTCGAAGCAATCCCGGTCCTCCTCGGCGAGGCCGATAGCGTTCCGGCTAATGTCTCTGAAACCCCTTCCGACAGCGGCGGCCCAGCGCCCCTCGTCGAGATCGCGCCGGCCCCCGCAAACGATCTTCCGCTCGCCACAGCCATTGCGACGGCAGCGGACGAGCCATCCAGCGACGTCACCGACATCGAACCGACTCCGGCTCTCGCGTGTCCTTCTCCAGAGATCCGCAGCGCACCGAAAGTTCGCGCGAGAGCCGCGGAGCCCGCCGATCGCACCGCGTTGATCCGGCAGCGCTGGGCGGAGAGCGGAATCAGGATGTGGAATCCGCGGCTTCACGGCACCGGCGAGGCCGCGCTGAACATCCAGGGGAGCGTCGGGCTGCTGCCGCCGGCGCCCGGCGAGACAATGCCGCGCTACGACAAGCTGGAATTCAAGATGCTCGGCGGACAGATCGTCTGTGAGGGCGTCATCGTCGAGGCGCCCGTACAGGCGAGCCATCGCAGTTTCACGCGGCTCGCCGAGCCGCGGACCGTCGAGCGGATCCGCGAACCGGCGCGGGAGCGCCGGGCCGTTCCCGCCTGATCCTTTCTTCTGCGACCACAGTCACGATGTGCTAGGCTGATGTCCCGATATGGGAGGTCGCATATGCGCGCAAGGCCGTTGCTTCTAGTCGTGATCGCCTTTGCGATCTCACAGCCGGCACTCGCCGCGGGCAAACGGCCACGTCCTGCAGCCACGGCTGCTCCCGCCGCCGATCCGGCAGCGCCCTACAAGGCCGATCGACTCTCTTCCTCACGCGGAGAGGCGATCCTGAACACGCCCGGCCAGACCACCGTGCTGACGCGACAGGTCCTCGACGACATGAACGCGACGAGCCTGAGAGGCGCGATGCGCTCGACCGCCGGGGTGACGATCGGACGCTAGGCGTTGTGCACGCCTTTCGGCCGAAATGCCGCCATTCCGACCCGGAGTCTCCGACATGAAACAGTTGCCCCGGAAGCCGGCCGCAACGTAACCTCGGCGCCGGTCGAGCCCCGGCAACCGCCCGATCAAAAAACTGTGGGAGGCAAATCATGAGAAGACTCGCGGCCGCGCTTTGCGCGCTGGCTCTGTTCGCAACGGGCGCGCAAGCGCAGACCATCAAGGATTTCCTCGGAGCGGTGATGCAGAAATGGACGGCGCCGTTCGAGCCGTTCCAGCTCATCGGCAACATCTACTATGTCGGGACCGAAGGCATTGCCGTCTACGTCATCAGGACATCGCAGGGCCTGATCCTAATGGACACGGCGATGCCGCAGTCGACCGGCATGATCAAGGACAATATCGCAAAGCTCGGCTTCAAGGTCGCCGACATCAAGGTAATCCTCAACACGCATGCGCATCTCGACCACACCGGTGGCTTCGCCGAGATCAAGAAGGAGACCGGCGCGCAGCTCGTGGCCGGCGAGCGCGACAAGCCGCTGCTCGAAGGCGGCTACTATCCCGGCGACGAGAAGAACGAGGCTCTCGCCTTCCCGCCGGTGAAGGTCGATCGTGTCGTGAAGGAAGGCGACAAGATCACGCTCGGCGACACCACGCTGACGGCGCATGCGACGCCCGGCCACTCGCCGGGTTGCACGAGCTGGCAGATGACCGCCAAGGACGGCAAGGAAGACCGCGAGGTGCTGTTCTTCTGCAGCGGCACGGTTGCGCTGAACCGGCTGGTCGGCCGGCCGACCTATCCCGGCATCGTCGACGATTACCGCGCGAGCTTCGCCAAGGCCAAGGCGATGAAGATCGACGTGCTGCTCGGGCCGCATCCGGAGGTCTATGGCATGCAGGCCAAGCGCGCGCAGATGAAGGAGGGCGCGCCGAACCCGTTCGTCAGACCGGGAGAGCTTGCAACCTACGTCACCGGCCTGTCGGAAGACTTCGACAAGCAGCTCGCCAAGCAGACCGCAGCGCTCCAGCCTGCGAAATAGCCCTCATCTGGCGTCTGCATCGATGGTGCTCCTCACCTCTCGCCGACGGTGAGGGGGACCGAGCCCACCGGCTGCCACGATGGTTGGCAGGCCTTAGCTGCGGGTGAATACGGGCGACTTGTGTCTGAGACACAGGCCCCTTGCCGGCGGACATCCTTAACGAGACCTCACCAATGCACGCGACCGGAACCTCCTGAGGTAGCGTGCAACCGGTGCTGGCCTTCCGCGCACGCCCCGGTCTAACGCGCCCTTTACCCGGACCGTGCAAGATCGCCCGCGTTTTCAGGGACTCCGGGGTTCGTATTTCAATGCCTATTGCCGATTTGAAGTCTCACCTTGCCGCCGCGATGCGGTTGTTTCGCGTTCCCGCCGACAATCCGGATCTGGCACGCGCGCAGTTCGACGCGTTCTCCAAGCTGATCCCGCTGCTCTATTTCATCCTCATCAGCAACACGATCGCAGTCGCCTACACCTATCTGAACGTGGCGCCGGACTGGTTGACGATGATTGTGCCGAGCGTGCTGACAGTACTCGCAGGCTTGCGGACCTTCTGGTGGCTACGCCAGCGTCACCTCGTGCGCAGCGATGCCGACATCCTGCGCAATCTGCGCGCCACCAACTGGCTGACCCTGCCGATCGGCGCCGGCTTCACCGCCTGGTCCTTCGCGCTCTATGCCTACGGCGATCCCTTCGCCAAGAGCCAAGTCGCCTTCTACATGGCGGTCACCGTGATCGGCTGCAGCTTCTCGTTGATGCATTTGCGCTCGGCCGCGTTGATCGTGACGCTGATCGTCGACGTGCCCTATGTGCTGTTCTTCTTCGCCACAGGCGAGCCGACGCTGAAGGCGATCGCGGTCAACAATCTCCTGGTTTCCGGCGCGATGGTGACGGTGCTGTTCATCTACTATCGCGATTTCGCCGATCTCGTCGCCAGCCGCAAGTCGCTGCTCGCGCAACAGGGGGCGACGCAGGCGCTCTCGGACGAGAACTTCCGCCTCGCCAATCTGGATTCCCTCACTGAACTGCCGAACCGCCGCCGCTTCTTCGCCGAGCTCTCGAGCGCCTTCAACGATGCCGAACGCAGAAACGTTCGCGTCGCGGTCGGCATCATCGATCTCGACGGCTTCAAGCCGATCAACGACAATTACGGCCACTCGGTCGGCGATCGCGTCCTGATCGAGGCGGGCCGGCGTATCCGCGAGGTCTGCGAAGGCTTCGGCCCGCAGCGGGTCGAATTCGCCCGCCTCGGCGGCGACGAGTTCGGCCTCGTGGTGTGCGGCGACCCCGACGATGCGGATCTGCTCCGGCTCGGCCAGCGCATTGGCGAGCAGGTCAAGCTTCCCTACCAGCTCGACACCGGCCATACCGGGCCGTCGTGCTCGATCGGATTCGCATCGTTTCCGGACTCCGCGACGACGCCGGAAGCGCTCTACGAGTGCGCCGACTATTCGCTCTATCATGCCAAGCGCCATCTGCGCGGCCGCACCGTGATCTTCTCGAGCGAGCTCGAGGCCGAGATCCGCAGTCGCGGGGTCATCGAGAATTTGCTGCGCACCGCCGATTTCAGCACCGAGATGGGCCTGGTCTTCCAGCCGATCGTCGACGCCATGAGCGAGCACACCGCCGGCTTCGAGGTCCTGGCGCGCTGGCGCAGCGCCCGCCTTGGCCTGGTTTCGCCGGCCGATTTCATTCCGGCCGCCGAGCGCATCGGGCTGATCCGGCCGCTGACCCGGGCGCTGCTGGTGCGCGCACTCGCCATCGCCAAGACATGGCCCGATCACATCCGCCTCTCGTTCAACCTTTCTGCGCACGACGTTTGCGCGGCGGAGGGTATTTTGCCGCTGATCTCCATCATCGAGAAGAGCGGGCTAGCGCCACACCGGATCGACTTCGAGATTACCGAGACCGCCGTCACCTTCGACTTCGTGCGCGCGCAACAGTCGATCGCGACGCTGAAGGCGATGGGTTGCGGCATTTCGCTGGACGATTTCGGCACCGGCTATTCGTCGCTGAGCCACGTCCACCGCCTGCCGCTGGACAAGATCAAGATCGACCGCAGCTTCGTTTCCGACATCAACGAGAATCCCGTCAGCCACAAGATCATCAAATCGCTCACGGGCCTCTGCGACGACATGGAGATCGCCTGTGTCGTCGAGGGCGTCGAGACCCGCGCCCAGCTCGACAGCCTGCGCCGCCTGGGATGCGACTTCATCCAGGGTTACTATTTCGCCAAGCCCATGCCGGGCGATGCGATTGGAGACTATCTGGTGAAGGAACAGCTGCGCCTCGAAGGTACTAAGGCCAAGGTCATTGCGTAAAGTCAGACCGCGCAGTAGCTCACAGCCTTCATAGCGCAAGAAGCCGGCAGATCCGCAAGTTCATCTACGCGACGCCGATTCCGCCCGATCTCGGCGCCATCGTCCGCGACGCCGTCCAGACTTTCATGGACGGTGCCGAGACGACGATGCCAAGGCTGCTGCAAAGCGACTGACGGCGCTACTTCGACAGGCTCGGCAGATCGAGCCCCTTGTCGCGGGCGCAGTCGATCGCGATCGCATAGCCAGCATCGGCGTGGCGCATGACGCCGCTCGCAGGATCATTCCACAGCACGCGCTCGATGCGCTTCGCCGCCTCCGGCGTGCCGTCGGCGACGATGACCATGCCGGCGTGCTGCGAATAGCCGATGCCGACGCCACCGCCATGATGCAGCGACACCCACGTCGCGCCGCTGGCGCAATTGAGCAGCGCATTGAGCAGCGGCCAATCGGACACCGCATCCGATCCATCCTTCATCGCCTCGGTCTCGCGGTTGGGGCTCGCCACCGAGCCGCTGTCGAGATGATCGCGGCCGATCACGATCGGCGCCTTCAATTCACCACGCGCCACCATCTCGTTGAAGGCAAGGCCGAGGCGATGACGATCGCCAAGGCCAACCCAGCAGATCCGCGCCGGCAGGCCCTGGAATTTGATGCGCGCCTTCGCCATGTCGAGCCAATTGTGCAGATGCTCGTCATCAGGCATCAGCTCTTTCACCTTGGCGTCAGTCTTGAAAATGTCCTCGGGATCGCCCGACAGCGCGGCCCAGCGGAACGGCCCGACGCCCCGGCAGAACAAGGGACGAATATAAGCGGGAACGAAGCCGGGGAAATCGAACGCGTTCTTCAGGCCCATGTCCTGCGCCATCTGGCGAATGTTGTTGCCGTAGTCGAGTGTCGGAATGCCCTGCGCATGGAAATCCAGCATGGCCTGGACGTGCTCGACCATCGACGTCTTCGAAGCGCGCTCGACCGCCTTCGGATCGGCGGCGCGCCTGGCCTCCCATTCCGCGAGCGTCCAGCCCTTCGGCAAGTAGCCGTTGATCGGATCATGCGCGCTGGTCTGGTCGGTGACGATGTCGGGCTTGACGCCGCGACGCACCAGCTCCGGGAAAATCTCTGCGGCATTGCCGAGCAGGCCCACCGAGACCGCCTTCTTCGTCTTCGCGGCCTCCGTCATGACCGCGAGCGCTTCGTCGAGCGTTGCAGCTTGGCGATCGAGATAGCCGGTACGCAGGCGCATCTCGATGCGGCTCGGCTGGCATTCGACCGCGAGCATCGACGCACCGGCCATGGTCGCCGCCAGCGGCTGCGCCCCGCCCATGCCGCCGAGGCCAGCGGTGAGAATCCATTTTCCGGCAAGGCTGCCGCCGTAGTGACGACGGCCGACCTCGACGAAGGTTTCATACGTGCCCTGCACGATGCCCTGGCTGCCGATATAGATCCAGGAGCCCGCCGTCATCTGGCCGTACATCATCAGGCCCTGACGATCGAGCTCGTTGAAATGATCGAGCGTCGCCCAGTGCGGCACGATGTTCGAGTTTGCGATCAGGACGCGCGGAGCATCGGCATGGGTGCGGAAGACGCCGACCGGCTTACCGGACTGCACCAGCAGCGTCTGGTCGCCTTCGAGCTTGCGCAAGGCCGCAACGATCCGGTCAAAGCTCTCCCAGTCACGCGCGGCGCGGCCGATGCCGCCGTAGACGACGAGCTCGCTCGGGCGCTCGGCCACTTCAGGGTCGAGGTTGTTCATGAGCATGCGCAGCGGCGCTTCCGTCAACCAGCTCTTGGCGCTGATGTCGCTGCCGCGGGGCGCGCGGATGGTGCGGTCGTTGTCCAGTCGGCGGTTCATGCGGAAGACCTCTTCAGTCAAGTCTCGTTTCATCAAGTCTTGGAAACGGATCGGTTGGAAGCGCCGTGAGCGCGATGGTCGGCAGCGCATCGGCTTCGATCAGCGCGGCGGCCTTGGCGAGATCGCCCGCCATGTAGCGGTCGGCGCCAAGCGCGGGCACCTGCTCGCGCAGCTCGGAAATGACGGCGGCCAGCGGCGCGCTGGTCGCATGCGGCGCGCGCAGCGTGATGCCTTGCGCGGCGACCAGAAGCTCGATGCCGAGAATTGCGGCGAGATTGTCGGCCATATCGGACAGGCGCCGCGCCGCATGTGCGGCCATCGACACATGATCCTCCTGGTTGGCACTGGTCGGCGTCGAATCGATCGAGCAGGCGAGCGCGCGCTGCTTGTTCTCGGCATAGAGCGCGGCCGCCGTCACCTCGGCGATCATGAAGCCGGAGTTGATGCCGGGATCGGGGGTGAGGAACGGCGGCAGGCCGAAATTCAGCGCGGGATCCACCAGCGTCGCGATGCGTCTCTCGCTGATCGCGCCGATCTCCGACAGCGCCAACGCGATGGTGTCGGCGGCGAAGGCGACCGGCTCAGCATGGAAATTGCCACCGGAGACGATCTCGCCGGTCTCGGCCAGCACCAGCGGATTGTCTGTGACGGCATTGGCTTCGACGATCAACGTATGCGCGGCCTGCGTGATCAGGTCGAGCGCTGCGCCCGCGACCTGTGGCTGGCAGCGCAGGCAATAAGGATCCTGCACGCGCTCGTCGCCTTCGAGGTGAGAGAGGCGGATGTCGCTGCCGTCGAGCAAGGCCATGAGTGTTTCAGCCGCCGCGATCTGCCCGGCATGGCCACGCAGCGCCTGGATTTCGGGACGGAACGGCGCCGTCGAGGCCATCGCCGCATCCACCGACAATGCGCCGGTCACGAGCGCGGCACGGGCGAGGCGAAATGCACGCAGCACGCCTGATATGGCATAGGCGGTCGAGAATTGCGTGCCGTTGATCAGAGCAAGACCTTCCTTGGGCCCGAGGGTCAGCGGCGCGAGACCGGCGGCCTTGAGGGCCTCGGCGCCCGACACCGTTTTTCCGTCAACGATCGCCTGTCCTTCGCCGATCATCACGGCCGTCATATGTGCAAGCGGTGCAAGGTCGCCGGAGGCGCCTACAGAGCCCTGCTGTGGCACCAGCGGATAGACATTCCGCGCCAGCATGTCCTGCAGCTGCTCGATCACCTCGCGGCGCACGCCGGAGGCGCCACGCCCGAGCGAGATGATCTTCAGCGCCATCATCAAGCGGATGATCGGCTCGGGCGTCGCCGGGCCGACCCCGCAGCAATGCGAGACGATGAGATTGCGCTGGAGCAGCACGGTCTGGTCCGGCGGGATGCGCTTCGATGCGAGCTTTCCGAAGCCGGTGTTGATGCCGTAGACGGGGACATCCGCGCGCGCCGCCCTTGCGACGATCTCCGCCGCTGCCTCGATGCGCGGCCAGAATGAGGGATCGAGCACGACGGGCGCACCGTCGAGCACGCGCGCGAGATCATCGAGACTCACCGCCCCCGGCTTGACGACGATCGAGGTGTCCTGCTCCATCATTGCCCCCTCCAAACCCGGCGGTGCAGCGGATTGAAGCCGATGCGGTAGACCAGCTCGGCCGGGCGCTCGATGTCCCAGATCGCAAGCTCGCACCACTTGCCGGCCTCTAACGTGCCGGCCTCGTCGAGCACACCGAGCGCCCGCGCACCTTCGCGGGTGACGCCGGCGAGGCACTCGGCCACATTCATCCGGAACAGTGTCGCGCCCATGTTCATGGCGAGCAGCAGCGAGGTCAGCGGCGAGCTGCCGGGATTGCAGTCGGTCGCCAGCGCCATGGGAACACCATACTTGCGGAACGCCTCGACCGGCGGCTTCTGCGTCTCGCGGATGAAGTAGAACGCACCGGGCAGCAGCACCGCCACCGTACCGGACTTCGCCATTGCGGCAGCGCCGGCTTCGTCGGTGTGCTCCAAATGATCGGCCGACAGTGCGGCGTATTTTGCGGCAAGCGCGGCGCCGCCGAGGTTCGACAGCTGGTCGGCATGGAGCTTCACGGGCAGCCCAAGCCCTCTCGCGGACTCGAACACAAGTGCGGTCTGCTCGGCCGAGAACGCGATCCCTTCCATGAAGGCATCGACGGCATCGGCAAGGCCGGCCTTGGCGACCGCGGGCAGCATCTCCTTGCAGACGAGATCGATGTAGCGATCCTTGTCGCCATCGGCCTCCACCGGCAGCGCATGCGCGCCGAGAAAGGATGTTCGGATCGCAACGGGCCGCTGGCGACCGAGAATTCGCGCGGCGGAGAGTTGCCGCATCTCGGTTTCAACATTGAGGCCATAGCCGGACTTGATCTCGACGGTGGTCACGCCCTCGCCGATCAGCGCATCGAGCCGCGGCAGCGCACTTGCGACGAGCCCGGCTTCGCTCGCCTTGCGCGTCGCCGCCACCGTCGAGACGATGCCGCCGCCGGCGCGCGCGATCTCTTCGTAGCTTGCGCCCTTCAGACGCAGCTCGAATTCATGCGCACGGTTGCCGCCGTAGACCAGATGGGTGTGGCAGTCGACGAGCCCGGGCGTGATCCAGCGCCCCTCGCAATCGATCCGCTCGATCGCATCCGCATCAACAGGAAAATCCGCCTGAGCACCCGCGTAGACAATACGGCCGCCGCGCGCGGCGATCACACCATGCTCGATCTCCCCGAGATCGGGACGGTCGGCCCGCATCGTCGCGAGGCGGGCATTGTGCCAGATCCGGTCGAAGCGCTCTGCCATGAGGATATCCATTCGCCGTCGGATGCTTGACTTATATGTCTAGACATATAATCGTAAGCCGGTTCTGTCCAGCCGGCGTGTAATCATGACCCGACTGCATTTCGCTTCCGCGCTCCTGCCTTCGGGCTGGGCCAATGACGTGCAGGTGGTCGTCGCCGCCGGCGCGATCGCAGCGGTGACGCCGGGCGTGGCGCCGGCCGCCGGCGACGAGCGCCACGCGATCGCGCTTCCTGGACTGGCGAGCCTGCACAGCCACGCGTTCCAGCGCGGCATGGCGGGGCTTGCCGAATTGCGCGGCGATTCCACCGACACGTTCTGGACTTGGCGCGAGACGATGTATCGCTTTGCGCTGGCAATGACCCCCGACGACGTCGCGGCGGTCGCGACGCTGCTCTATGTGGAGATGCTCGAGCAAGGTTTTACCCGCGTCGGCGAATTCCATTATCTGCACCACGACCCGGATGGCTCGCCCTATACTGATCTCGCCGAGATGGCCGCGCGGATCGCGCAAGCTGCCGAGGCCTCCGGCATTGCGCTCACGCTGCTGCCGAGTTTTTATGCGCATAGCTCTTTTGGGGGCGCGGCGCCGCATGCCGGGCAGCGCCGCTTCATCTGCTCGGTCGATCAGTTCGCTGAATTGATGACGGCCTCGCGCAAGTCCATAGCAAATCTGCCGGACGCCAACATCGGCATCGCCCCGCACAGTTTGCGCGCAGTGACGCCGGACGAACTTCGCGCGATCATGCCGCTTGCTGACGGCGGGCCGGTGCACATTCACGCCGCCGAGCAGGTGAAGGAAGTCGAGGACTGCCTGGCCTGGTCGGGAAGACGCCCGGTGCAATGGCTGCTGGAGCACGCGCCCGTCGATCGGCGCTGGTGCCTCATTCACGCGACGCACACGACAGACGCGGAGATCGCTGCATTCGCAGGGACCGGCGCTGTCGCGGGTCTCTGCCCCATCACCGAGGCGAGCCTCGGTGATGGTATCTTTCCAGCGCGTGAATTCCTCGATGCCGGCGGCACATTCGGCGTAGGCACCGATTCCAACGTGCTCGTCGGAATCGCGGATGAACTGCGACAGCTCGAATACGGCCAGCGCCTGAAGCATCGCCAACGCAATGTCCTCTCCGGCGGCGCAGGCCGCTCGACGGGACGCACGCTGTTCGACCACGCGCTCGCGGGTGGCGCACGAGCGCTTGCACAGCCGATAGTCGGCCTCGCGCCCGGCGCGCGTGCCGACATCGTCACGCTGGACAGCGCCCATCCGTCGCTGGCCGGACGCAGCGGCGACGCCGCTATCGACGGCTGGATCTTTGCCGCAGACAACGGCGCAATCGATTGCGTCTGGGCCGGCGGCCATAAGGTGGTCGAAGGTGGTGGTCATAAGCTGCGCCGGGTTGCCCGCGAGCGCTTCAACACGGTGGTACGGAGGCTCGTCGGATGAGCCTCGCCACCGATGCTGCGGACCAGCCGACGCTCTACAAACGCATCCGCGCCGACATCGAGAAGCGCATCCTGACCGGCGAGTGGCCGCCCGGGCATCGCATTCCGTTCGAGCACGAACTGGTCGCGCGCTACGGCTGCTCGCGCATGACCGTGAACAAGGCGCTGTCGGAGCTCGCGCAGGCCGACCTGATCGAACGGCGGCGGCGCGCCGGCTCGTTCGTGCGCCGGCCGCAACATCAGTCGGCGGTGCTCAAGATCGCCGACATCCGCGCCGAGATCACCGCGCTCGGCCGCACTTACGGCTATGAGCTGATCCATCGCAAGCTGCGCACTGCGACCACCGCCGACCGTGACCGTCTCGGCGTCAAGAAAGCCGGCAAGGTGGTTGCCATCACCTGCCGGCACAGCGCCGACAACGTACCGTTCGCCGTGGAGGACAGGCTGATCGACCTGTCGTCCGTGCCGAATGCCGCCACGGCGGATTTCTCGCGCGAGCCGCCCGGCTCGTGGCTGCTTCACCATGTCCCATGGACAGAGGCCGAGCACACGATCAGCGCCATCGTTGCGGACGAGCGCACAGCGAAGACGCTCGACATCGCCGTCGGCGCGCCCTGCCTCGTGATCGACCGCTACACCTGGCGCAGCGCAAGGACCATCACCGCCGTGCGCCTGCTTTATCCCGGTGACTCTCACCGCCTTGTCGCCCGATTCAAAGGAGGCTGAGAGGATATGTCGGCACAAATCGTGCAACGCTTCGGGCAACGGTCCATGCGGGACCACAATGATCATCAGGACGTCAATCCATCGATCGGCAAGAGGACGACAATCATGCGTAGTTCGACAATATTTGCGACAATCATTGCTCTTGCGGCCGCCACTCCGGCGCTCGCCGACGACGTCAAGGTCGGCGTCGGCATCTCCGGATGGACCGGCTTCGCGCCGCTGACGCTGGCGAAGGAGGCGGGCATCTTCAAGAAGAACGGTCTCGACGTCACCATCAAGAAGATTCCGCAGAAGGACCGCCACCTCGCGATTGCTTCCGGCGACATTCAGTGCGCGGCGACCACGGTCGAGACCTGGATTTCCTGGAACGCCAATGGCGTCGCCACCAAGCAGATCTTCCAGCTCGACAAGAGCTATGGCGCCGACGGCATGGCCGTGCGCAACGACGTCGCCGCGATCAAGGACCTGAAGGGCAAGACGGTCGCCGCCTCCGCGCCCGGCACCTCTCCCTATTTCGCGCTGGCCTGGATGCTGAAGAAGAACGGTCTCACCACGAAGGACGTGACCGTGGTGAACCTCGAGCCGGCTGCGGCCGCGCAGGCCTTCGTCTCCGGCCAGAACGATGCCGCCATGACCTATGAGCCGTATCTGTCGACCGTGCGCGCCGCACCGGATAAGGGCAAGATCATCGCGACCACCCTGGACTACCCGATCGTGATGGACACGTTCGGCTGCACGCCGAAATTCCTGACGGAGAATCCCAAGGCCGCCAAGGCCCTCGCCGACAGCTATTTCGAGGCGCTCGACATGATCGGCAAGGACCAGGCCAAGGCTTACGAGATCATGGGCGCCGACGTGAAGCAGACCGGGGAGCAGTTCGGCAACTCGGCAAAGTACCTGCGCTGGCAGGATAAGGCCGCCAACCAGAAATTCTTCGCCGGCGACTTCCTGACCTTCAACAAGGAGGCCGCCGAGCTCCTGCTCGAGATCGGCATCATCAAGTCCGCGCCGAAGGTCGAAGACCTCTACGACGCCAGCTTCATCAAGTAAGATTTCCGCAAACTGCCGGTTCCGCCGAGAGGCGGAGCCGGCACACCATTCGGATACGGTTTGATGCGTCCTCTGGATCCCGTGACATCGAGGCAGCGCGCGGCCTATGGCCTTGCGTTCTTCGTGCTGTTCGTTGCCCTCTGGTCCTGGGCGACGTTCGGCGGCCATGTGTCGAAGACCTTTCTCGCCAACCCGCTGACCATGGTGCAGGAAGGTTTTGAGCTGCTGACGAAGCAGGGCTTCGTGCTCGATATCGGCATGACGATCTGGCGCGTCGTCGGCGGCTTTGTGCTCGCGGCGATCATCGCGGTGCCACTCGGCGTGCTGATGGGCGCCTACAAGCCGGTGGAAGCATTCCTCGAGCCATTCGTGTCTTTTGCGCGCTATTTGCCCGCGTCCGCCTTCATTCCGCTCCTGATCCTGTGGGCCGGCATCGGGGAGTTGCAAAAGCTGCTCGTCATCTTCATCGGCTCGGTATTCCAGGTCATCCTGATGGTCGCGGTGACCGTTGGTGCCACACGACGCGATCTGGTCGAGGCCGCCTACACGCTGGGCGCCAGCGACCGCGGCATCATCCGCCGCGTGCTGCTGCCCTCCTCGGCGCCGGAGATCGCAGAGATCCTGCGGCTGGTGCTGGGCTGGGCGTGGACCTACGTCATCGTCGCCGAACTGATCGGCTCGTCCTCGGGCATCGGTCATATGATCACCGACAGCCAGGCGCTGCTCAACACCGGCCAGATCATCTTCGGCATCATCGTGATCGGTTTGATCGGACTGATCTCGGATTTCCTGTTCAAGGCGTTCAACGCCTGGCTGTTTCCGTGGAAGCTCGCATGACGACGCTCAGGATCGAACAGGTTTCGCGCACCTTCCCCGCGCGCCACGGCAACGCGCCGACCAGGGCGCTGGAGCCGACCGACCTCACCATCGGCAACAACGACTTCGTCACCATCCTCGGTCCCTCCGGCTGCGGCAAGTCCACGCTGCTGCGCATCGTTGCGGGCCTCGATCGCCCGACCAGCGGCCGCGTCACGCTCGACGGGCGCGAGGTGACCGGGCCCGGCGCCGATCGCGGCATGGTGTTCCAATCCTACACGCTATTCCCCTGGTTGACGGTGCGCGAGAACATCGCCTTTGGCCTGCGGGAGCGCGGCGTGGCCGAGGCGGCGCGAAACAAGATCGCCGATGCCTTCATCCGCCAGGTCGGATTGTCGGGCTTCGAGAACCACTGGCCGAAGCAGCTCTCCGGCGGCATGCAGCAGCGCACGGCGATTGCGCGTGCGCTCGCCAATGATCCGAAGATCCTGCTGCTGGACGAGCCGTTCGGCGCGCTCGACAACCAGACCCGCGCCTTGATGCAGGAAATGCTGCTCGGCATTTGGGAGCGCGACCAGAAGACCGTGCTGTTCGTGACCCACGATATCGAGGAAGCCATCTTCCTCGGCAGCCGCGTCATCGTCATGAGCGCACGCCCTGGCCGCATCAAAGCCGAAATCAATGTGGACCTGCCGCATCCGCGCTCCTACAAGATCAAGACCACGCCGGAATTCGTCCAGCTGAAGGAACGGCTGGTCGAGGAGATCCGCACCGAGGCGCTGAAGGTTGCCGAACATGCCTGACACTCAGCTCCGCGCCGACGGCAATCGCGTCCTTGCCGATCTCAATGCGCTGCGCGCCATCGGCGCCCATAAGACCGGCGTGCACAAGCCGACCTTCTCCGAGCCGCACAAACAGTCGCTCGACTGGCTGATGCGCAAGCTGCCCGAGGCGGGTCTCTCCGCCACAATCGATGGCATCGGCAACGTGTTCGGCACCAGCGCGAAGCCCGGGCCGAAGCTGCTGGCGGGATCGCATCTGGAAAGCCAGAACTACGCCGGCTGGCTCGATGGCCCGCTCGGCGTCGTCTACGCGCTCGAAGCCGCGCGGGTTCTCAATGCCGATCCTTCCGTGAAAGGCGCGGTCGAAGTCGCGGCCTGGTGCGACGAGGAGGGACATTTCGGTCATTTCCTTGGCTCGCGCTCCTATGTCGGGCAGGTGACCGAGGCCGACATCGATGCCGCACGCGACCGCACCAGCGGCCGCACCATGCGCGATGCACTCGCCGAAATGGGCCTCGCCGGGCGCCCGCGCCTCACCGCCGAGCCGGGGCGCCACGTCGGATATCTGGAAGCGCATATCGAGCAGGGCGACACGCTCGAAAGCAGCCGCCTCGCGATCGGCGTCGTGACCTCCATCGTCGGCATCTGGCAGTACCAGATCAATTTTACCGGCGAGCAGAACCACGCCGGCACCACGCGCATGGCGGTACGGAAGGATGCCGGCCTTGCGCTGGCGAAGTTCTGCGTCGCCATCGACGAGCGCTTTCCGGCTGCCTGCGGCCCGCGCACGGTCTGGACCACCGGGCGCATCACACTCGATCCGGGCGCGCCGAGCATCATCCCCGGTGGCGCAGAGATGCTGTTCCAGATCCGCGACGACGATCCGGCCGTGATCGCGCGGCTGGAGCAATTGTTGCGGGCCATGGCGGAGGAGGTCAGCGCCAAAGGCCCCTGCACCGTCACCGTCACGAAGCTGCGCACCGGCGCACCCGCGAGGATGAGCGCGGGCTTTCAGGATGCGATCGAAGCCGCGAGCAAAGCCTTCGCCGGCGGCCGCTCGATCCGCATGCCCAGCGGCGCCGGGCACGATGCGCAGATGCTGGCGACCGTCATGCCCGCAGGCATGCTGTTCGTGCCCTCGATCGGCGGCATCAGCCATCACTGGACCGAGAACACGGCGGATGCCGATATCGTCACCGGCGCAGAGGTGTTCGTCGACGCTTGCCGCCGCATCCTCGGAGGTTAGCGCTGGATGCGGCTGCCGACCCGTGGCGGTCGATCGCACGCGGCACAAGCGCATCCGTGTCCCGGACAGGCTGCAACGCGCGAAGTGTTGCGGCGCAGAGCCGGGACCCAGGGCGGCACGGCGCGACGATATGGGCCCCGGCTTGATCGTAGCAACGACGGCCAGGACCACACGGTTTTGCTGTACGCGCGGTTCGCTTGTTCGCCACAGGGTCCGATGGCGTTGTGCACGTTGCCATCGAAGTATGACGAGACGAACCTGACAGCGCCGTTCGTCCGCACGATGCCTTGGGGCTCACGGAGAGCAATCCGCCCTGCCCCTGGCTGTTCGCGCCCGACGCTGCTGCGTCCACCGCAAGCCCGGCTCGCGACAATGACGACCTCATGATCGCCCATCGAGAATGAGCCGGGATGCGCGATACATACGACAAATCCGAATTTCGGTAATGTGGAATATTTTCGCGCCGGTGGGTTGACAGCCGGGCGACACACCCCGGTCCCGTAGCGCGGGTCAGCGACTTGACCGCCGTAGCTCGAAGAGCGAGAGGCGGAAGCAACATCCGGGATCTTTGCTGGTGCCGTCCCGGGTCTCGCTACGCTCACCCGCGCTACGGGAGCTTGCTGCAATCGCGACGAGCTGCCCGCGCCTGAGGCGATCTGCGACAATATGAGCGCGCTGCCGACATAAAGTCGCGGCAATCCGAGGGTTCATCGGCCGCACCCGCCCCTCCCCTGCTTCCCCGGAGTACTCATGTCTTCTGCCGACCGGCCGGCGACCCGCCTTGCGACCCGGCTTGCCTTCCTCGTTGCGGGCTTCGGCCTCGCGTGCTGGGCGCCGCTGGTGCCGTTCGCGAAAGCGCGGCTCGCCGTCGACGACGGAGTCCTCGGGCTGCTCCTGCTCAGCCTCGGGATCGGCTCGGTCGTCGCGATGCTGCTGACCGGCGTTCTCAGCGCGCGCTATGGCAGCAGGCCGATCATCATCGCAGGCGGGCTCGGTCTCACGCTGGTCCTGCCGCTGCTCGCGATCGCAAGCTCGCCCCTATCGCTGGCGCTGGCGCTCCTTGCGTTCGGCGCCGCGCTCGGCTCGATCGACGTCGCCATGAACATTCACGCCGTGGAAGTGGAGCGCGCCGCGGCACGCCCGCTGATGTCCGGCTTCCACGCCCTGTTCAGCATCGGCGGCTTCGCCGGATCCGCGCTGATGACGGCGCTGCTCTCGTTGCAGCTCGGTGCCCTCGCCTGCACGCTGATTTGCTCCATGCTGATGCTGATCGCGATGCTCGTGACCTGGCCGCGCCTGCTTCGCTCGGTGCAGGTGCAGGAGGGTCCACTGTTCGTGCTACCGCACGGATCGGTGCTGCTGCTTGCACTGCTAGGCGCCATCACCTTCCTGGTCGAAGGCGCAATGCTCGATTGGGGCGCGCTGCTCGTGATCGGCGCCGGTCTCGTCACCGAGGCGCAAGGCGGAGCCGGCTACATCGTATTCTCGATCGCGATGACGATAGGCCGGCTCGGCGGCGACGCGATCGTTGCGCGTATCGGGGATCGCGCGACATTGCTCTGGGGCAGCCTGATAGCGATCGCGGGTTTCGTGGTCCTGCTCACAGCGCCCATTGCAGCGATCGCCATCGGCGGATTCCTGCTGATCGGGCTCGGCGCGTCAAATCTCGTGCCGGTGCTGTTTCGGCGGGCGGCACGGCAAACGGTGATGCCCACCGGGCTTGCGGTCGCGGCGATCACGACCGCGGGCTACGCAGGGGTCCTGATCGGCCCTGCCGGCGTAGGCTTCGTCGCACATCTTGGCGGATTGCCGATGGCGTTTTGGCTGCTGGCCGCATTGATGGGTCTCGTCACACTGTCGGCGTGGATCGTCACGGCGAAGCAGCGCCAGATATCGCACGTCGATGCGTGAGCAGCCTTGCGGCGAATTTACGGACGGAAGGGCGAGGAGGCGCAATGGTCCCATGCGGGCGCGCGAGTGGAGGCCACCGTCCTGGCATGCCGACCCAAACCCTTCTTTCACAGGCACTATTTTGGCAGGCCGAAGCAAGCCCAATCCATCTGCGCCGGTCTGTCTGCCATGCGGCTTTCGGCCAGTTTACTGGACGCGTCGTTCTGCTAGACCACAACGACATACCTTTTGACTCCCGTCGAGGGGGCAATGGCACGTGCCAGCTCAAAGTAATCACGACTCGCAGATTTCATTCGGGCCATTTCGGCTGTTTCCAAAGTCCCGGCTCCTGGAGAAGGAGGGGGCGCCGCTTCATATCGGCGGCCGCGCGCTCGATATTCTGATCTTGCTTGCCGAGCGCCCCGGTGAGGTCATCGACAAGAGGGAGCTGGTCAAGCGTATCTGGGCCGACGTGAATGTCGACGAGGGCAGTCTACGCTTCCACGTCGCAGCGCTGCGCAAGGCGCTCGGCGATACCGGCAAATCGGCTCGTTATGTCCTCAATGTGCCCGGCCGCGGCTATTGCTTTGTCGCGCCGTTCGCTCAAGCGGCTCCGCCGGTCCCCTCAACCTCAGTCGAAATCGTCACGCCTCGCTCGCTGCCTGCTCAGCTCGCAAAGATGATCGGACGAGAGGAGGTCATCGAGAAGATTTCGACCGGATTGACGCTGCATCGCTTCATGACGGTGGTCGGCCCGGGCGGCATCGGCAAGACGGCCGTCGCCGTCACGGTCGGGCATCGCCGCTCCGCGGATTTCGGCGGGCGCATCTTCTTCGTCGACTTCGGTCCGCTGCGGGATGCCGGTCACGTCACGACCACCATCGCCTCGGTCCTCGGACTGACCGTCAGCGCGGAGGATCCGACGCCGGCCATTCTGACATTTCTGAGGAGCGGACCGGCCCTGCTGATCTTCGACAGCTGCGAGCATGTGCTGGACGCGCTGGCTCCGCTCGTCGAGCGCATCGTTCGCGAAGCGCCGCAGCTTCGCGTTCTCGCGACCAGCCGCGAGTCGTTCCGCAGCGAGGGCGAGCGGATCTTTCGGCTGTTTCCGCTGGATTGTCCGCCGGAGCGCGAGGGCCTCGATGTCGCCGAGGTCCTCGCCTACCCCGCAGCTCAGCTGTTCGTCGAGCGCATCGCGCAGAGCTCGGGTCCGTTCCAGCTCAGCGCTGAAGAAGCGCCGCTGGTCGCGAGCATCTGCCGGCGCCTCGACGGCATTGCGCTGGCGATCGAGCTCGCGGCGGGCCGTGTCAATGCATACGGCATCGCCGGCACGGCCTCCCTGCTCGACAGCCGCTTTTCGCTGCAATGGCGGGGGCGGCGCACGGCCGTGCCGCGGCACCAGACGCTCGCCGCGGCTCTGGACTGGAGCTACGACCTCCTGCCTCCGGCGGAAAGCGCCACCTTGCGGCGACTGTCGGTGTTCGCAGGTCCATTCGCGCCGGAGGCGGCCGCCGCGGTCGCATCCGGCGAGGGTCTCAGCACCTCGGAGACGTTGGAGGCGATCGACAGCCTGGTCACCAAATCGCTGATCTCGCCATCCGGTTCGCGGACGCTGCGCTATCGCCTGCTCGACACCACGCGCACCTACGCGCTCGGGAAGCTGAACGCGCTCGGTGAACTCAGGCAGTTCGCGCGGCGTCATGCCGAGCATTTTCGAGATTTCTTCGAGCAGGCGGACGCCGATACATCGACACCGCTGCCCGAATGGCTGAGCATCTATGCGGGCGAGCTGGACAACGTGCGCGCGGCGCTGGATTGGGCCTTCGGACCCGACGGCGATACAAGGCTCGGCATCGCGCTGACGGCGGCCGCGGTCACGCTGTGGGTGCGCCTCTCGTTGTTCGCCGAATGCCGCGAACGCACCAGAACGGCGCTTGCAGCGCTCGGAGACACCGAAGGCGACGATCGCATCCGCATGCAGCTGCTGTCGGCGCTCGGCTGGTCACTGATGTATGGCGAGGGCCGCGCGCGCGAGGCGCGCCCGATCCTGGAGACGACGCTCGAGCTTGCCGACAGGCTCGACGACAAGGATTTCCGGCTGCGCGCGCTGTGGGGCCTGTGCATCGACCAGTTCAACAACGGGCAATTCGGCAAGGCCCGCGCATTCGCCGATCGTTTTGCGAGCGCGGCGGCGAACTCCCCTGATAAGACCGACCTCATGCTGGGCGACCGGCTGATGGCCGTCGCGCTGCACTATCTCGGCAACCAGAACGACGCCCGGCGGCGCATCGACCGGGTCAACGCATCGCTGCACGTGCTGGTGGGGAGGCCGAAGATCTTCCCGCTCGATCTCAGGATCTCCACGCAATATTTCCGCGCGCGCATCCTGTGGCTGCAGGGTCTCGCCGACCAGGCCCAGGCGCTGGCGGCAAGAAACATCGAGGAGGGCCGGGCCAACGGCCACGCCCTGACCTTCTGCAGCGTGCTGGGGCAGGCTGCCTGCCCGATCGCCTTCTGGGCCGGCGATCTCGACACCGCGGAACGCCACGGCAGCGAGCTGCTCGAGCACACCGAGCGGCACGCGATCCGACTGTGGGGACTGTGGGCACGCGCCTTCAATGCGGCGGTCATCGCCAGGCGCGGCGACGTCGCGACCGGCCTGCCGCTGCTGCGCGAAGAACTCAATCGTGCCGGCGATGCGCGCTACCTGCCGCGCTTTCTTCCGCTCCTCGGCGAGCTTGCGGCCTGCTTTGGCGAGGCCGACCAGGTCGACCGCGGCCTCGACGTGATCGAGGACGTCCTGACCCGCTGCCACGATCGCCAGGAGCTCTGGTATCTGCCGGAGCTGACCCGCATCAAGGGAGAGTTGATACTCAGGAGCGCGCGGCATTGCGAGGACGCCGAGGCATGCTTTCGCGAGGCCATGGAGATTGCCGGCCAGCAGGGCGCGCGCTTCTGGGAGTTGCGCTGCGCGATCAGCCTCGCGCGGCTCAAGATGGGGGCCGGCCAGAACACGGACGCTCTGACCGTTCTGGAGAATGTCTCGGGGTCGTTCAGGGAGGGCGCAGAGATCGCGGATATGCGCACTGCACACGAACTGATGGCGCAACTGCGCACCTGACGCCGCGCGCAGACCGCGCGATCTGGAGCGGGATGAGTTTGGTTGAATGAGTGCGCGCTCGGGGCTCGGTTCACCTCTCCCATGGGGAGAGGTCTGAGCGCGTCGAAGACGCGATCCGGGTGAGCCCCTCGGGGAGTGAGCCACGCACAGCCCGGCGAATCAATTTCATCATGCTCTACCCGCCCACCGCTGCCGCGCGCCGCGGCAGCTTCCAGCCGGGCCGGATGAAGTGGCAGGTGTAGCCGTCGGGATAGCGCTCGAGATAATCCTGATGCTCGGGCTCGGCTTCCCAGAACTCGCCCGCAGGCGCGACCTCGGTGACCACCTTGCCCGGCCACAGGCCGGACGCCTCGACGTCGGCGATGGTGTCTTCGGCAATCCGTTTCTGCTCCTCGCTCGTGTAGAAGATCGCCGAACGGTAGCTCGTGCCGATATCATTGCCTTGGCGATTGAGCGTGGTCGGGTCGTGGATCTGGAAGAAGAACTCCAGCATGGTCCGGAAGCTGGTCTTCGCCGGATTGAAGATGATCTCGATCGCTTCGGCATGGCCTTCGTGATTGCGGTAGGTGGCGTTCTTGACGTGCCCACCGGTGTAGCCGACGCGGGTGGCGATCACGCCTGGCTGCTTGCGGATGAGATCCTGCATGCCCCAGAAGCAGCCTCCGGCCAAAACTGCGCGTTCTGTCGTCATCTGTCCGCTCCCAATGATCGTTCTGCCCATTCTGCAGCCATCGCATCATATAGGCTTTCGGCTGCCCGGCCGAAAGCCACGCATTGCACGTGCGTCCATCCGGTTCCTGGGAGCGGATGGACCCAAAGCGATCACCTCTAAACCAGCTTGGCATCGAGTGTGATCGCGGCGTTGAGTACCTTCGAAACCGGACAGTTCTTCTCGGCCTCGCCGGCGAAGCGGGCGAAGCCGGCGTCGTCGAGATTCGGCACTTTCGCCCGCAGGGTCAGCGCGGATTTGCTGATCTTGAATCCCTTGCCTTCGGGCTCGAGCGTGACGGCTGCTTCCGTCGAGAGCTCATCCGGCGTGAATCCTGCCATCTGAAGGCCGAAGGCCAACGCCATGGTGAAGCAGCCGGCGTGCGCCGCCGCGATCAACTCCTCGGGATTGGTCCCCTTCTCGTTCTCGAAGCGCGTCTTGAACGAATAGGGCGTCTGCGCGAGCACGCCGGATTCGCTCGAGAGATGACCGGTCCCATCGCGACCGGTGCCTTTCCAGACTGCCGTTGCCTTGCGGATCATCTCAATTCTCCTTTTGAATTCAGCACCGGCCCACCGTACCGGTGGAAGGCGGCATCGGCGTGACCGCCTGTCGCCGGCGCGCGACGACCATATCGTCGCGCGGCGTGGGCCAGGGATGCAGCTGCGTCAAGTTGGCAGCTCCTGGCCGGCCTGCTCGCGGACGATATAGTCGGCGTACCAATCCGGCCAGTTCTCGTCGTGTCCGCCGGTCCGCGTCTCGTGCTCGCCATGCGCGATCGCGGCACGGCGCAGCGCCGCCGCCAGATCGGTCGCCGACGCGAATGTCGCGCCGTCGCCGGCGATGCGCCCGGGCAGCCGGGTCGTGACCTCCTGGAACAGCCAACCATTGCCGTCGGGGTCGCTGAACGATGCGAATGAGCTGTAGCTGCCGCGTTTCGGGTCGATACCGCCGGCCCGAACGCTGCCGAACAGATACGGCTCGTCGGGGCCGGCATGAAGGTCGCCGGCACCGTGGAATGGCGCGCTGACCTCGATGCCGCGGTCTAGCAGGTCCTGCCGGGCCGCTTCCAGATCGGAGACGATCAGGTACAGGCCTCGCGCCGAGCCGGGCGCTGCGGCGGTCACGTTCCTGCCGAAGATCACCGAGCAGGCCGAGCCGGGCGGCGTGAACTGGATCACGCGCCAGTCGTCGCCCGAGGCGAAATCGGCGTCCAGCCGCCAGCCGAGGCGCGCGTAGAACGCCTTGGCACGATCGACGTCGGATACGGGGATCACGACAACCTCGAGCTTCATATCGATGCTGCGCGATGCCGAGGGCCCTATTCCGGTTTCGCGTTCGGTTTCGATTGTCGTCATGGCGAACTCCCGTGGTGTGAGTTGAGGCTGTCCTTCATGCAATGGCCGGCATCACGATGGTCACGCGCGTGCCGCCCTGGCCCACCTCGCCGTGCAACCGCGCATCGATGCTGCGTGCGATCCCTTCGAGGATACGGCTGCCGGTGCCCTGAAGCGGACCGGTTGCACCAACGCCGTTGTCCGCGACCGTGCAGATCCAGGCGCCGTCGTGGCTCGTCAATTCGATGCGGATCAGCGCACCGCTCTTGTTGGGGAAGGCGTGCTTTGCCGCGTTCGTGACCAGCTCCGTCAGCATCAGCGCGAGGCGATGACATTGCGCAGCCGGCAGCCTGCCGCTCTCGATCGCGGCTTCACAGCGAATCCCTGCCGGCTCCAGCACCGCTTCGGAGAGGGCCCCGCATAGATTTTCGAAGAACGGCTCCACGGCGACCGCCGATGGATCGTGGCTGTCCGACAGGAGCTGATAGAGCCTGCCGAAGGCGACGATGCGCCGCTCGAGCCGGTCCACCGCCAGCGACATGTCCCGTGTAGCCGCGCACGTGAAGTCGCGGCGGACCGACGCACCCAGCATCGTCAGCGTGTTCTTCATGCGGTGGTGGGACTCCCGCAGCACGAGCTCCCAATCATGCGACTGATCATCGAGACTGGCAACGAACTGAAGTCGAGCCACATGGTCGTTCGGCCGAGCGCCGATACCGGACATCATAGCCTCCCCGTTGGAATAGATTGAACTCGAAGGCCATACTGGATGCGGCGCGCGCGTTTTGCCCGTTAGACGTTGCGAGATTCTGTTATGATCGGCAGCATCCGCAATCTCGCGGCGGACGACCCGCGCCTCGACGGTCAGGCACGCTGACGGATTGTCGCGGTCGCCTGTAGACCGCTCGCGTTTAAACCAAATTTGCGGCGGGCTTGCCGGCGCGCGCGGGCGTCGCCACGCGATTTCGCCACTTTCGGCCAGTTTACTGAAGGTCTTGATCTGGTAAATCAAACTGCAGACTTCAGCTCGTTCACTGGAATCATTGGCCCGTGCCGGACACTAGCGAGCAGGATTCGGTCATTGCCTTCGGGCCGTTCCGCTTGTTCGCGAGATCGCGACTGCTCGAGAAGGACGGCGCCCCGCTTCACCTCGGCGGCCGTGCGCTCGACATCCTGATTTTTCTCGCCGAGCGCGCCGGGGAGGTCGTTGACAAGCGGGAGCTGATCAAGCGCATCTGGGCCGACGTGAACGTCGACGAAGGCAGCCTGCGCTTCCACATCACGGCGCTGCGCAAGGCTTTGGGCGATGCCGGCGAAGGCTCCCGCTACGTCGTCAACGTCCCGGGACGCGGCTATTGTTTCGCGGCTCCGCTGCTCCGGCCTGCCGCATCGGAGAGCCGGACCAGCCCGCCCGCCGCTTCGCCACCCTCCCTGCCTTTGCCCCTCGCGAAGATGATCGGCCGGGACGGTGCGGTCGAGAGGATTTCCACTGAACTTGCCGAACATCGCTTCGTCACGATCGTTGGCCCCGGCGGGATCGGAAAGACGTCGGTCGCGCTCGCCGTCGCGCAGGGCGAGCTCGCGGCGTTCGACGGCCAGGTGTGTTTCGTCGATTTCGGCGCGCTGACCGATGCCCGGCTCGTCCCCGGAACGATTGCAGCCGCGCTGGGCCAGACCGTCAATTCCGAGGACCCGATACCAGGCCTGCTGACGGTCCTGCGCAGCCGGCGCATGCTGCTGGTGTTCGACAGCTGCGAGCACATGCTCGACGAACTCGCTCCTCTGGCCGAGCGCCTCGTCCGCGAGGCGCCGCAACTGCATATTTTGGCCACCAGCCGCGAATCCTTTCGCGCCGAAGGTGAGCGCGTCCATCGGCTGTTTCCGCTGGACTGCCCACCGGAGCGCGAAGGCCTCGGCATCGCCGACATCCTTGCCTATCCGGCAAGCCGGCTCTTCGTTGAACGCATTGCCGAAACTTTGAGCGAATTCGAGCTTCGCGAAGAGGATGCCCCGCTCGTCGCCGAGATCTGCCGGCGGCTGGATGGCATTGCGCTCGCGATCGAACTCGCGGCCGGACGCGTCAACGCCTATGGCATTGCCGGGACCGCCTCGCTGCTGGACAGCCGCTTCTCGCTGCTGTGGCGGGGGCGGCGCACCGCGATTCCGCGGCACCAGACCTTGAGCGCGGCGCTGGCCTGGAGTTACGACCTGCTGCCGCCGGCCGAAAGCGCGACGCTGCGCGGCTTGTCGGTGTTCGTCGGGCCATTCACGCTGGAGGCCGCGTTGGCCGTCGCGTCCAGCCAGGGAATCAGCGCGCCCGAAGCGGTCGAGGCGATCTCGAACCTGCTCTCCAAATCCCTGATTGCGACCTCGCCGGCGGAGCGGCGGCTGCGCTATCGCCTGCTCGATACCACCCGCGCTTTCGTTGCGGACAAGCTCGTCGAGAACGGGGAAGCGGACCGCGTCGCGCGCGCCCACGCCGAATATTTCCGCGACTTCCTGCACGACATCGCGCTCAAATCCACGGGCATGCAAGGCGCTGGCGGCTTCCTTCCCTATGCCGACCATTTGCCGAATGTCAGGGCCGCGCTGACCTTCAGCTTTTCGGAGCGCGGCGATCGGACTGTCGGCGTGGACCTGGCAGCCTCGGCGGCGCAGTTCTTCCTGGAATTGACCTTGCTGATGGAATGCTGCCGCTGGACCCAGCAAGCGCTGGCGTCACTCGATACGAGCGCCGTGGACAGCCGGAAGGAGATGACCTTGCAGGCCGCGCTCGGCGTCTCCTTGATGTTCACGCAGGGCAATACCGAAGCGGTCCGGTCGGCGTTCACGCGCGGTCTCCAGCTGGCCCGGGAACTCGAGGACCTGCACTGGCAGCTCTGGCTGCTGCGCGGATTGCACATCTATCTGACCAGGGTCGGAGATTTTCACGGGGCGCTCGGGACCGGCGAACAGGGCGAGAGCGTCGCGCGAAAGCTGAACGATCCCGCCGCCACGCTGAACGTCGAATGGATGCTTGGCGTCGCGCATCATTTGATCGGCAACCAGGACAAGGCGGTTCGGTTCTGCGAGAGCGCGATGGTGCACAATCCCGACTCGCAACGGTTGAACATCGGCCATCTCGGGTATGACGACCGCATCGTCGCGCTGGTGGCGCTGGCGCGGGGACTCTGGCTCACCGGCCGGCCCGAGCGGGCGATCGAGGCGGCGAAATACACGGTTCGCGAGGCTGAGCTGCTCGAACAGCCGCTCACCCTCGGCATCTCCCTGATCTGGACGATCCACGTGTTTCTCTGGGTCGGCGACTGGGACAATGCCGAACTTCTGATCGAGCGGCTGATCGATCATTCGGCGCGGCACTTCCTCGGCCCCTATCACGCGGTCGGCATCGGCCAGAAGGGCGAGCTCCTGCTGCGCCGTGGTGACGTTGCCGGGGGCATCGAGCACCTTCGCCGCAGTCGGGCCACGTTATACGCGACACGGCATCGGATCATGACGACCGTATTTGCGACGGCGCTCGCGGAGGGTCTCGTTTCCCAGAATCAGCCCGATGAGGCCTTGCAGACCATCAACGAGGCGATTGCCGAGATTCCCGGTCACGGGGAGTCCTTTGACATGCCGGAGATGCTGAGGGTCAAGGGCGACATCCTCGTATGGGCAGGCCATCTCGCGGAGGCCGAGAACGTCCTGCGGCAATCGCTCGATCTGTCGCAGCGACAAAGCGCGGTCGGCTGGGAGCTCCGCGGCGCGATCAGCCTTGGCCGCATCTGGCGCCAGGCCGGAAAAGCCGGCGACGCACGCGACCTGCTCGCTCCACTCGTCGCGCGCTACCAAGAGGGGCTCCAGACGCGCGATCTGATTGCTGCAAGGGAGCTGCTGGGTACCCTGAATTGACAGCATCTTCAACGGGATGCCGCCTAGGTGCCCGCTCGCAACTCCTAACAACTTCTAACACGCCAAGCCGCATACGCCCCGCCATGGTGGCGGCACTTCATGGTGGACGTGGCGGAATATGGCGCTTCTTGACGATGTAATCGATGCCAGCGGCGGCTTGGCCCGCTGGAACAGCTTGGACCGGTTTACGCTCCACCTGTCCGTCGGCGGATCGCTGTTCTCCAGCGCCGGACACGCCCGGGAATTCAAGGACGTGACCGCGGAAGGCTCGACCCGCACGCAGTCGCTCCGTTTCACCGGCATCACCGGAGGCGAACATTCCGGCTCCTTTCAACCCGACGCGATCACGATCGAGGGCCTGGACGGCGAAGTCCTGCGGACCTGGCGCAACCCGAGCCTCGCGTTCCCCGAGATCGGCTTGCCCGCGCTTGCGGACGAACTCCACCTCGTCTTCTTCTGCGGCGTCGCGATCTGGAACTATCTGACCAACCCATTCCTGCTCGCCCATCCCGATGTCGTGGTGGAGGAGCTGCCGCCCTGGCGTGAGGGCGCCGAAACGTGGCGGCGGCTGCGGGCGCAATTCCCCTCGGACCTGATCACACTCGCACCCGAACAGATCTTCTATTTCGACGAGAGCGCCCTGCAACGGCGGACGGACCACGATCTCTTCGGGATCAAGGTCGCACACCACTCCTGGGCTCATGACAGCTTCGGCGGCATCGTTGTGCCGACACTTCGACGCGCGCAAACGCTGCAGCCTGACGGAAGCGTGATCGCCAAGCCCGTCTTGATGGATGTCGAGATCTTCGACGCCGTCTTCGAGTAGGGACGAAGACCCGCGAAAACGGCAGCCACGGCCCCTCAACGCCTAGCAATACTACCGAACCAGCAGACGGCCTCGCTGCACACTCGCGCGCAACGAACGACGCTTGCTCGAATCAGAGCGTCTGCGACGAGTTGCCGCACCCGATGCACGCGCACAAAATCTAACAGATCCTAATCACCACTAACGGGCGTCCTGGCCAGCTCACGTCTATCCTTTCAGCATGGAGAGCATTCGGTTTGCGCGTTTGCCGGTCGCTGCAAACGGCAGCGAATCCCGGAGAGGACCAACGATGTCGAGCAACTTGCACGCGGCGCACGCCTGGATTGATTTTCCGGTTACGGCGCGGAATCATGAGATTCGCGCAACTCAGGCGATTCCCCGGGAGAGCCAATGGCGTCGGATCGACCGCACGCCGGAGCAGGCGAGTGAGGGCATCACGATCTCGCGATGGGATGATCCGCGGAGCACCTCGTCGCACGAGACGACCACGCCGGAGGATCGCTATTTCGTCGGCATTGCCCTGAAGACCACGCGCGCGAAGCTGACACGGAACGGCCGGATCATCTTCGAAGGCACCATGCCCGCGGGGTCGCTGTATGTCACCGCGCCGTCGCAGCCTCTCGGCGCACAATTCCAGTCGCCGTCCGCCTTCCTTCACGTCCACATCTCCACGGATCATCTTCCGGCGCATGCCGACGGACTGAATGACCTCGTGCTGTTGCGCGATCCGCTCGCTGCGGAGCTCGCCAAGGCGCTGATCGAACATGGTGACGCCGCGGACCTGCAGTTCACGCGCTGCATCGGCCAGACCCTGGCGATGCATCTCACCCGGATCGAGCTGCCGCGCGTCAAGGTCAATGCTTTGCCGAAATGGCGGCTGCGGCGCGTCGAGCAGTATATCGCCGAACATTTCGACCGCTGCATCAGCCTCTCCGAGCTCGCTAATGTCGCCGGCCTGTCCAGGATGCACTTTGCTGCACAATTCCGCGCTGCGACCGGCTACCGTCCGCGCGAATATCTCCTCACGCAGCGGGTCGAGCATGCGAAGGCGCTGCTCGCGACCACCGAGCGGCCATTGGCGGAGATCGCGCTTGTCGTCGGCTTCAGCACGCAGGCGCATTTTTCCACCGTCTTCAAGCGCATCAGCGGTCAATCTCCGGCGCGCTGGCGCCTCGCCAACGCCGGCGAACGGCTCGAGGCCGAAGCGCGGCCGAAGCGGCGCGCGCTTCCGGAGCGCGATTGGATCGCCAGCGCAGCCGCGTAGCTGTGGGGCGAGCGCCGCCCCACACGCTCGATCCGGGCTGCGGTGAAAAGCCCTACACCGGATCGAACGCGCGGATCGGCGGCAGATTGCCGGTGAACTTCTCCACCTCGACCGTCGTCAACTGGCCGGTGCAGCCCTGCGCCAGGGATGAGGTGCCGACGTCGCGGGTAAGCACGTTCGGATTGCCGTGAACGCAGAGCGGCGCCTCCTCTTCGGGATCCATCGGATCGTACCAGGCGCCGGTCGGAAGCTGCACCACGCCCGGCGCGATGCCGTCGGTGACGTGGACCGCCGCCAGGCACGCGCCGCGCTCGTTGAAAAGGCGAATGATGTCACCGTCCTTGATGCCACGCGCGTTCGCATCAGCCGGATTCATGCGCGCGACTTCGCGGCCGCGATGCTTCGAGCTAAGCGAATGTCCGCCGAAATCGAGCTGGCTGTGCAGGCGCGTCACCGGCTGGTTGGCGACGAGGAAGCACGGGGCCCCCGGCCTGGGCATGTCGGTCTTCTCCAGCCAGACCGGATGACCGGGACAATCCGCATCGCCGTGAGCCGCGATCTTGGCCGAGAAGATCTCGATCCGCCCGCTCGGCGTCGGCAGGGCGTGATTGACGGGATCCTCGCGGAAGCGTCGCAGCCGGCCGCCATCGTCCGCCTGTTGCGGCACGACCAGGCTGCCGCGCGCCCAGAACTCGTCGAAGCTCGGCGCCTCGAGGCCACGCTTGGCGAGCGAGGCGCGGGTCGGCTCGTAGAGATGCTTCAGCCACTCTCGCGACGTGCGCCCTTCAGTGAACGGTTCGCGCGCTCCGAGCCGTTCGGCGAGATCGGCGAAGATGTCGTAATCGTCACGCGCGAGCCCGAATGGCTCGGCAATCTGGTGCATCGCGACCATCAGGGGATCGTTGGTGGAATAGCCGATGTCCTCCCGCTCCAGCGTCATCGTGGAGGGCAGCACGATGTCGGCGTGACGGGCAGTAGCCGTCCAGGCGAGCTCGTGCACGACCAGCGTGTCAACTTGCGCGAATGCCTTGCGCAGGCGGTTGATGTCCTGGTGGTGATGGAAGGGATTGCCGCCCGCCCAGTAGACCAGACGAATGTCGGGATAGGTACGCGTCTCGCCGTTATAGCGATACGTGCTGCCGGGCTTGAGCAGCATGTCGGCGATGCGCGCCACCGGGATGAAATCGGCAACACCGTTGCGGCCTTGGCCCAGCGTCGGGCCCGGCACGTCATTGACACGGCGTCCGTAATAGCCGATCGCCCCCAACGAATAGGCGTAGCCGCCGCCGGGAAGACCGATCTGGCCGAGCGCCGCCGCGAGCACCATGCCCATCCACACCGGCTGCTCGCCATGCTCGGCGCGCTGAAGCGAATGGGAGACGGTGATGAGCGCGCGCTTTCCGGCAAGGCGCCGCGCCAGCTTGCGGATCACATCCGCCCCGACGCCGCAGATTGCGGCGGCCCATTCGGCGTGCTTGGTTTGCCCGTCGCTCTCGCCGGTGAGATAGCGCAGGAAGACCGGCCAGCCCTCGGTGTAGCGGTCGAGGAAGGCCTGGTCGTGCAGGCCTTCGCTGACCAGCGTATGGACGATGCCAAGCATCAACGCAGTATCGGTGCCGGGGACGCAGGTCATCCATTCGGCGCCCGCCTCGACCGGCAGATCATCGCGCAGCGGGCTGACCAGGATGAACTCGCAGCCGCGCCGGTGCGCGGCTGCCATTGCGCCACGCTCGACATGCTTGCTGATCGAGCCGCCGGCCACCATGGAGTTCTTCAGCGCCATGCCGCCGAACGCCAGCACGATCTCGCTCTCAGCCGCGATCTGCTCCCAAGTGACGTTGCGCTTGGTGATGTCTTCGTAGCCTGCCAGAATCTGTGGCAGCAGCACCGAGGAAGCGCCCGAGGAATAGGTGTTGACCGAGCGCACATAGCCGCCCATCGCGATGTTGAGGAAGCGGTGCAGCTGGCTCTGGGCGTGATGGAAGCGGCCGGCACTCGACCAGCCATAGGAGCCGCCGAACACAGCACCCGGCCCGCGCGTGTCACGGATGCGGGTCAGCTCGTCACCAAGAAGATCGAGCGCCTTCTCCCAGCTGACGGAGACGAACTCGTCGCGGCCGCGGCGATCATCGGGGCCCGGCCCGCGCTCGAGCCAGCCGCGGCGAACCGCCGGCTGGGCGATGCGCGCCTGGTGGCGGAGCGCGCCGGGAAAATTGTCGATGATGCCGTTCGGATCGGGATCACCCGCATAGGCCCTGACCTCGAGCCCAGCCGCGCCCTGACGCGCGGAGAACACGCCCCAATGCGAGGTGTGCGGCCTGAAGCCGTCCGACAGGTCGAGGCCGGGGTCGGGAAAGCCAATCGTATCGTCCATCATCTGATCCTTGTTCCGCTCCGGCCTGCAAATCGGGGTGTAATATACCGATCCGCTCCGGACGTCGTCGAGATCAGCGTTGACGGAAACGCTTGCCTGCCCCACGCAAAGCCAGCCTCAGGGCCACCGGACATCAAGCGTCGCAAGGACCTGCACCTCAATCATCCGCGTGCGCAGCAATCGACCAGCAGCTCCCAGATCCGCTGCGCCTCTTCCCTCTTGTTGGTCTCCGGCACCTTCTCCGCGCTTGACTGATCACACGCAGCGATGGTGGGTGTTTCGCGAGGCACGATCCACCGCTCCGAGATCGGGTCGTACCATTCTCCGATATTCATCTCAGTCACGTCAGTCGGCTCACAAATTTGATCACGATTGGGCGATGCGCGTACTGCAGCCTCATTGGGCCGTTCGGCAGCGCCGGCAGACGATTCACCAATCAGGAGCTCGCGCGATCGTTCCCGCCGGCTGCGTCATCCCGGTCGAGCCGGATGCAGCGTGCGCGGATGCCGCTCGTGCAGCAACCGCGCGAGCTCCTCACGCTCCGTCGCGCGTCCTTTCATGGCGGTCTCGAACAGCGCTTCCTGAATGTCGCGAGGCATGTCGCCCCATACCTCCATCGCGGCACGTCCGAGCAGACCCGCAAGATGATCCACTCCATTGCTCATTCGGCTCTCCTGATCTGCATGGGAATGGAACAGCCGCGGCCGCACCGCGTTCCACGCCATCGCGACGCCACCACCACGGTCCTCATCTCGGCGGCTGATAAGGAACACCCGATCACATGAACGGTTTGCCACCGGTGACGGGCAGCGTTGCCCCCGAGGTGTAGCTCGAAAGCGGATCGGCCAGCATGACATAGGCCGTCGCCAGCTCGGCCGGCTGGCCGGCGCGCTGCATCGGCACCTGCTTGCCGAAGTTCTTGACGGATTCCTCCGGCATGGTCGACGGGATCAGCGGCGTCCAGATCGGACCGGGGGCAACTGCGTTGACCCGAATGCCCTTGCCGGCCAACATCTGGGCGAGCCCACCCGTAAAATTCTGAATGGCTCCCTTGGTCGTGGCGTACGCCAGCAGGATCGGGTTCGGCATGTCGGAGTTCACCGAGGCCGTGTTGATGATCGCAGCTCCCGGCCGCATGTGGGGCACGGCGGCCTTGGTCAGATAGAACATGGCGTGGATGTTGGTCTCGAACGTCCGCTGCCACTCTTGGTCGCTGATTTCGGCGATGTCCTTGAACGTGGCCTGATGGGCCGCGTTGTTGACGAGGATGTCGATGCCGCCGAGCACCTCGACGGTGCGACGCACGATGGCGCGGCAGTGCTCGGGATTGGCGATATCGCCGGGGATCAGGACGGCCTTGCGTCCCTCCCGCTCCACCAGCGCCTTGACCTCGGCCGCATCCTCGTCCTCGTTCAAATAGGAGATGGCGATATCAGCCCCTTCACGCGCATAGGCGATCGCCACTGCACGGCCGATGCCGCTGTCGCCGCCCGTGATGATCGCCTTCTTTCCCGCCAGACGCCCGGCGCCTTTGTAGCTCTCCTCGCCATGATCCGGCCGAGGCTGCATTGCCCGCGTCGAGCCGGGCATCGGCTGCCGCTGCGCAGGATAAGGTGGCTTCGGATAGTCGATCATGGAAAACCTCCCGGCATTTGCTGCGCTAACGGAGCGCCGCCGAAAGTGTTCCTTACGACGCGTCTGCACGCCTTTGGCGCTCAGGAAATCCTGCTGCTCCAGCGCGTTCAGGACATCCGGGTCCTTCTCCCAGCCGAAACGGCAATTCCCCATGGCGAGCTTGCGAAGGCCCGCCTGATCCCAACGGGCGGAGATGTGAGAGGCACCCCGCCGAAACGCATCAGAGCGCGTGTGCAGTCCGCACCTTGCGCTTCAGTAATCGCGACCGAAGAGCTTGTCCGGAGAGCGGTCCCTGGACGCTCTTCAGCCCTCGCGCAGCCTGCTCGCGACAACGTTGATGCGATCGGTCGCCATGCCCGCGGCGGTCCTGCCGCGCGCCAGCGGGAGCCGGAGGCCGCCGCAGCGTGGGGTTGTCGCGGCCCGGCATGCTCACCCATTGATCACGGGAACCATATCTGGGGTGGCCAGTTGGCTTGCTGTTGAGCTGTGATTCTGCAGAGCAGCTCGACACCGGCATGCGTTCGAGTGCCGGGCATCCGTCGGGGGCCAATCCCATGATGGACCACGCGACCAGAGTTGGTAATCGATTGTTAGCAGCGTTGCCGCCAGCAGATTTTGCTTTGCTTGCACCTCATCTGCGGAAAGTCGT
Organism: Bradyrhizobium vignae; assembly: GCF_900324035.1. Lineage (NCBI taxonomy): Bacteria > Pseudomonadati > Pseudomonadota > Alphaproteobacteria > Hyphomicrobiales > Nitrobacteraceae > Bradyrhizobium > Bradyrhizobium vignae. Next base: position 2,673,280 of record NZ_LS398110.1, on the reverse strand, counting down.
GATCGAACGCGATTCCGTGCTCGTCCGATCGGGCGATCGGATCGAGCATCTTCTCTTCCCCCTCACCGGCGCGATCGCCAGTATCATGGAGCTGCCGAACGGACAGACGGTCGCCACGGCGATCATCGGCCGTGAGGGGGCTGTGGGTCTGACGTCAGCGCTTGGCACATCCCGCTCGCCGTCGACGGCGGTCGTTCGCATATCCGGGGCCGCGCTGCAGATCTCGCCCGCGCGATTCCTGGCAGCCCAACATCGCAGCACCCAAATCGCATCCATGGTGCAGGTCTTCACGAGATCGTTGTTGATGCAACTTCAGCACGTGGCGGCCTGCAATGCACTACATTCCGTCGAAGCCCGCCTAGCATGCTGGCTGCTTCACATTCATGATCGAGCAAATGGCAGCGATCTCCTCCCGCTGACCCAGGAAACATTGTCGGAATTGCTCGGCGTCCGCCGCACCACCGTCACTCACGTCGTGAGCACAATGCGCGCATCACGAGCGCTGAAATCCAATCGACGCGGCCAGCTTGAGATTGATCGGCCGCGGCTCGAGGCCGTGGCATGCGAGTGCTACAAGGTCATGAGCCGCAGAATCGATCGGATCGTCTCGCACGGCGCGGTCGGGCTCGTTCATGGGGCTCCTCCGCGGAGCGCCTCCCGCTCGGCTGGCAGCCGAATAGCCGGGACAGGCTCGTAGAGCAGGTTCGCTTTCGCGAACTCGTCATCCATTCGTGTTGGGATGCTCGTTACGACAGCCCCGACTTATGGCAAGCAAGCAGCACGGGCATGAGCTCTGCCGGTGCGAAGCTGGAACGGCCGCTCGCAGGTCCGAACTCGGCTTTGGCGACTGCCCGCCTTGCGCAGCTTGCGTTGACGACTCTCTTCTCGACCTACCCGCTCTCTGAGCTTCTCAAGCTCCACGAGCAGGGTGACCAGCGCGTCGAGACGTTCTTGAAGCACAGCCGCAGGATTCTCCGCTCGAACGCGGGTATTCATGACGCGCCTCCTGATCGAGGTCTTCGGGAGAAAGTCGCCTACTCTCGAGAGACGGGAAAACTATGCAATCCTCGGACGATCGCACTAACATTTGGCATGTTGCGTCCACAAAAGCGTTGCGGCGGTGCATCAAGGGGGCGCTCGGCTGACATTCAGGTGTCGAGCGAATGGTCTTGCCAAGCGGTACCGCGGCCCACAGACTGCGCATGGATCGAGGAAGGCTCCTATCGGCTGGTTTCGGTTGCGCTCGAAATCCGAGTGCTAGCTCCGGGGCAATCGGCCTTGCGCTTCTCCTCATTCTCTTCGTCCGCGCAATCGAGCCCACCATCTGCGCTTGGAATTCCAGCGCCGCCGCCGGTTGCGAAAGGCCCTTTGGCACTGCCTCCGCCACCAGCAGACCCGCCGCTACCGCCGGAGCCGCCGCCGGATGCTCCTCCGGGGCGAGATGATCCTGCGGAGAGACTGCCAGGTGCTCCCCCACCCCCCGATGACCCGCCGCTGGAGCTCCCCGGCCCGGCCGCGGACGACCGATCGTTGTCGAAGAACGACCGACCTCTGTCGTCCTGCTTCACGCCGTGCAGGCCGCCAGAACCTGCAATGGCCGTTGAGGTCAGGGAAGTGGATAGAAGCAGGGTCATCACTGGGGGGGTCACAGCCGCAAATCTTCCGCAGGTTCTCAAGAAAGCCCGCCGATCGTCGTCTTCGTTGCCGTGCCGGGTCACGATGCGCTCTCCTCGATTTAAAATTTTATTTACAGTATTATATATTAAATGTCCATTCAACCAAAAATTTTCTCTGCCGCCCTGGGGTTGCTTAACGTGCACCGCCGGCAGAACGCCGGCATTTTCCCTGCTCGCGCCTCGACTTCCTGGCACCCTCGTGCCGCTCGCGCGCTGTTTCGAGTTGCGCTCTCGATTTAATTATGGTTAATTTTCATTTAACGGGGTCGAGTGCAAAATCAGCTATAATGGATTGTTGCGATGCCACTACAATTCCATCGGTCCGTCCGGGACATGGAGATCTGGAGCGCGACCAGCGAGGGGTTCTCGTTCGTGATCAGTTTCGAAAGCCCCACAGGTCCAGGCTTTCACGGACGCTCCGGCTATCTGGCGAGTTGGCGTCCGCTCCACAAAAACCAGGCCGCAATCAAGATTGGCGGCTCGCCCTTTCGCACGTTAGCCGAGGCTGAAGGGGCCTGCCGCGACATGGCTGAGCATCTGGCGCCACAATAGCCCCGCATACGCTCCGAAACGCATACGCTCCGAAAGACGCCAGACGTTCTCATCATTTCGCGCTGGTCGGATCCTGATGCAACAGATCAGGGGAATCCAGCCCATGTGGCGCGGCATGCAGCTCGTTTCGCGAAATGGCCAACGCCGCGAGAACCGTACGATTGCTGATGTCGAGCTTCTGGAAGATATGATGCAGGTGGACCTTGATCGTACCATCGGCAAGATTCAACCGACGCCCAATCTCCTTGTTCGATAGCCCCTCCGACACGAGCCGCATGATCTGCCGCTCCCGGTCCGTCAGTTGTGTCAGGGGCTTCTCATCGGCGCGGGGCTCCTCGTTGGCCTGCCCGTTGCTCGGCGAGGCCGCAGCTTGGCCCTGGGCGGCCTTCCGCAGGGTTGCGACCAGCATCTCGGCATCCGAATCCTTCGAGAGGACGACGCAGGCGCCGTCCAGAGCCAGCCTCTGCAACTCACCATCGGCCGCGATACCGGCGAAGAAGACCACCGCGGGAGCTGGCCCTGCAGCCTTTGCAACGGCGAGAATCTGCTGCCAGCCGGCATCGGGCAGGGCAGCATCGACTAGCGCGACGTCCGGCACTAGAAATCGGATTGCCTCAATGCAGCTTGCAGCATCGCTGCAAGACGCAGCGATCGCAAAATCACGCTGCGTCGCAAGAACGCTCCTGATCCCTTGCAAGACGATCGGGTGTCGATCCGCGATGACAATTCTGATGCGGCGCATGCTACCCCTGCCTATTGCTGACAACCCCTCGTGCAGCCGTTTAATCCAGCAATCTCCTTCAAACGCGAGGATGACCACTCCGCTCGGCCCCGACTCGCACCGTCTCAAGTGTCGGACCGCCGGGCAGCGTTCGATGGCTGCGCCACGCTAACTTGAGCAGCAAATATGCGCAGCACCGTAAGAATGCGGTGCTCCACAGGAATTCAAGACGGCAGAACCTCGACGGAAACAGCGTCTTTTTCGGCAACGCCTGATAGATTCGATCGGCACATTCTCTCGGAGAATGTGAGCGACGGCACGGCTTGGCCGCCTTGGTTATTATGGTCAACATCCAATTAACTTCGTTGGTGCGGTTATTACGAAGGATATATTGGGACATTCACGATTCAAATCTAACATTCGACGAAGTTTCGGCGAAGGCGAGGCCATTCGACAGCCTCGCCTTTGAAAGGGAGGGAAAAGTAATACTATTCACCAACTGAAACTGCGTAACCAAGCACGGAAATGGCTGCATCTGATCGCAGCCCGTGTAGCACCGATGACGACCGATCACCCAAGTTGGAGCTGCATCTTCGTCAATTCAGCAACTTCAATGAGCGGTTACGGGGAGCATCGTGGGCAATGAGTAGGTGGTCCCATGTATTCTTCAGCTGTTTTGCGTCAAACTCATCAGGCTCTTATCGTTCAATTCACCGAATTGCAGAACCTACGTAATCGCGTGTCGAAGGCCGAGCAGCGATTGCTTGCGCCGATGCGACGAGCCCACGGGCGGAGGGCGCGTGGGAAGCGACCGCTCGCTCGGAGGCACGGACCCAGCCGATAACTCAAACCGCCACGTGGCACGCTGGCGCAGCCGTGCGAGCGGATCGCGCTTGCCGGACCCTGGTTTGACCTGATAATCCCCCCTCCTGTTTGGGTTTCGGAGGTAGTTGGGACGGCTTCCATGGGGAATGAGGATTGGGCATCTATGACCACAGCCGAGCTGTGGCGACTCTACGATGAGGTCACGGCTGTTCTTGGTCGCAGGATGACCGCGGAAAAAGCCAAGCTCGAAGAGCGGCTTCGCAGGATTGAGGGGACCGCCGCTCCGACCCAGAACGAGGAACGTCCTCGCCGCCCCTACCCCCCAGTGCTGCCGAAATACCAGAACCCGAAGAATCCATCCGAAACTTGGTCCGGTCGCGGTAAGCAACCCCGATGGCTGAAAGCTCAGCTTCGAGCCGGCAAGAAGCTGAACGACCTCCTGATCGATCGCTCGTCTGGACAAAGGCGCCGCCGGACCGGCTGAGCCCCGGCCCCGCTGCGGCGGCCTATATAGCCGCGCGGCCGCTCGTTGGACCGCCGAACTTAGCGATCGCGGTCCTCTTTCCCGTTGGGACTGCCGTCACCGCCGCCATTGCCGAAGCCGTTGTTGCCATGCACAATGCGACCGGCTGAACCGGCGATCGCGGCCGAAGTCAGGGAGGTCGAGAGCAACAGCGTCACAGTCGGAGGGGTAACGGCGGCAAACCTGCCGCAGTTCTTCAGGAATTCGCGACGATCGTCGCCTTCTGCGTCGAGATGGGTCATCGGCTCGTCCTGCTCCAATCCAGCCCATCTTCAGGATAGACCACTATTATTGCACCTCAAGTTAAATATGTTAGTCGAACGATTTAATTTTTGCCCTTGGCGATCACGATTTGCATGGCTCCTGGCACTGCAGTCGGCCGACATTCCCGCCGCACCGAGCCTCAGCGCCAGCGAGCTTCCCGCATTATTTATTTTGACATTTAATATCCGCTAAACAATAATAGATTTAATTTAGGAGGCCGACGGGCCTGAGATCGTAGCTCCAAGCACTGCAAACCGGAGTCTGCGGGATTGCATGTTGATTTCCAGCTTCACTCGTTGAGCGGCCTCTTTGCCCGAGCCGGTTCCCTGCGCGACGAATACGCCAGCGCAAAACCTTGGCCGCACATCGTCATCAATGATGCGTTTCCCGAAAAGCTATTGGACATGGTCGCGGCCGAGTGCACGGCCCTCCCCGAGGCCCACCTGATCACCACGAATACCGACCGCTTGGTGAAGCAGGAGATTTCAGATGGATTGGGGCCAGCCACCCAGCACCTGCTGAGCCTGATGGGCAGTGCTCGCTTCCGAGAGTTCGTATCGGCAATCACCGGCGTTCGTGAACTTCTCTCCGATCCGACGCACAAATTTGCGGGAGTGCATCGAACGCCCGCAGGAGGCTTTGCGAAGATTCATCGTGATTTCGAGGTCCACTCCACGACGACGCGCCGCGTCGCCGCGTCCGGTGAACGCCGCGTGCGGTATTGGGCCGCGCGACCCGGCGAGGATCAATGGATCGAGCGAATGAGCTGGCAGGATCACTTGCGCGCGCTCATACCTGACCCGCTCTACAACGTGCTCCGCGCAGCACGTGATCGGATATCCGGAGCGCACCGGTCGAAAACTTCATGAAGTCGGCGTCTTCCAGCGGCAACAGCGGGATCGATCAATGACCGGGAGCGGAGCGACGGTCGCGCAATTGCGATCTGACGATGCGGACGCGAAAGCTCTTCGCAGGCCGGGCTTCTCGCCCGTTCGACTGCGAACGCTGATGAAGCTCGCGCTCGCGGACACAGGACTGGATATGTCCGGAATGACTGTGCTGACCGAAGCCGCGACCGGCGCCTATGCCGTGACCCCGGTCCTCGCTGCAATGGCCGGAGCCAAGCACGTCTACGCGTTCACGAAACCCGGCCGCCATGGGACCGTGTCCGACGCCAAGCGGGAGACTTTGGAGCTCGCAGCTCCACTTGGAGTCGCTGATCGCATCGAGATTCTGGAGAAGATGAATCCTGAAGTGCTTCACAGCGTCGACATCATAACCAACAGTGGCCACCTTCGTCCTCTCACAGCCGAGCTGATCGCCCAGCTGCGCGATGACGCCGTGATCGGCTTGATGTTCGAGGCTTGGGAATTTCGTCGAGAGGACCTGGATATCGAAGCGTGCGCGCGACGCAAGATCCCGGTAGTCGGCGTCAACGAGCGGCACCCCGCTGTCGATGTCTTCTCATTCCTTGGCCCGCTCGCCGTGAAGCAGTTGCACGACTGTGGCCTGGCGGTCCTCGGCAACAGAATCGGCCTGCTCTGCGACAATGACTTCCTTGCCCCGTTGCACAACGGGCTGGCAAGCCTGGGGGCGCACGTCAAGACGTTCAACAGCGTTGCGGCGGTCCATCCCGGCGCATGGGACGCCTTCGTCGTCGCCTTGCAGCCCGCGAAAACGCCGCGCGTCGGCCAGGCCGAGGCTGCGCATCTGGCCGCATGCGCCCCCGCCGGCGCCGTTGTAGTCCAGTTCTGGGGCGACATCGATCGAGCGGTGCTGGCCGCCAATGGTCTTGCGGTCTGGCCCACGCAATCTGTCGGGCAGGGCCATATGGGCATTCTGCTGTCGGAGATTGGTCCCGAGCCGATCGTACGATTGCAGACTGGCGGCTTGCGCGCGGCCGAATGGGTTCGCCGCGGCGGTGTCGTTACACCGGATGGATTCGCCCAGCTCGTACCATGGCAGGGGGCGACATGACGGAGCGGCTGCAGCCCGACGTCGTGCTCCTCGCGGACGGACCGACCGGCTTCACGGCGCTTCGCTCATTGGCGGCGCGGTGCCGCGTGGTGCAGATCTTCCGGAAACCGGACCAGCCCGATGCGGGCGCGCTGAGATCATTTGCGAACAACCGCGGCATCCCGATCGCGGAGCTGCAGGAACTGGCCCAACTTCAGAACGTGATCGCGGACACACGCCCGGCCGCCGTCGTGATTTCTTCATTCGATCGGATCATCCCGCCGCACATTCTTGCATTGTGCCGCTTCGTCAATGTCCACTATTCGCTTCTGCCGCATTATCGCGGTCGCGCCAACGTCAACTGGGCAATCATCAATGGCGAGACGACTGCCGGCATCAGCATTCATCTCGTGATCCCCGAGCTCGACGGCGGCAATCTGCTGTTTCAGCAAGCGATCCCGATCGGCGCGAACGACACGGTCACCGCACTCTACGAACGCCTCAACGCGATCCAGGAACGCGAGCTCGGCGAGGTCGTGGTTCGAGCGATCACCGGCTATCAAGGCGCCTCTCAAGACACCGACTGTGCATCCTATGGCTGTACCCGTGTTCCGGAAGATGGAGAGATCGACTGGCGGCAGCCTACCGATACCATCGATCGGCTGATCCGCGGCTTGACACCGCCATTTCCCGGTGCCTTCACTCATCTTGACGGACGGCAGCTCATCGTCGTCAACGCCTCGCCGCGGCTTGATGCTCCCTGCTATATCGGCCGTGTACCGGGCCGGATCGTTGGGCGGTCACCTTCCGAAGGTTGGGTGGATGTGCTGACCGGCAACGGCGTCCTGCGCATGTTCAGCGTCCTTCCTCCAAACTCCGAGCAGCCGTGTGCTGCCGCCTCCGTCATTGGGTCGACGCGAGCGACCCTCGGGCTGTCGCGCCTCGACCTTCTCCGCCGGATCGTCGCGCTTGAAGACAGGCTCGCTTCGCTCGAGCAGCTCAAATGCGCTCACGAGTAAGCGCAACCGTTCTGGCCAGGGGCGGCTCGGGGCTCTAGCGCCGGTGCATCACACCCTTCTCGCCCAACCGCGGCCCACAGCCCGTCACGACCCGGGCTCTGCACGCGCACCCAGCGATAGGGCGTCCGCGACCAGGGCTTGATCTGTGGCGTGAGATTGTCGAGGGGAGATCGCCGCTCCTGGTGCGCACGAGAAGCACCAGATGATGTTCACCGGAACTGACGACGACTTCGCTCGTCGGGAGCCGTCCCACCCGCGCGAGTTTTCAGCGCTTGAAAGAACGGGAATGGAAACAGATCGAGGTTGGTCAATCGCTTGCGTGTGGCGGAGCTCAACCTGGCGGCTCGGGCGTGTCGTCTGCCGGGAATTGATCGCCCCGATGAGACCAGAGGAACGGCCGACCATCTCGCGCAGAAGGTCGGCATCAGGGGCCTTTCTCCACGAGCGCACGAAGGTTCATCTTCTCGTCGGTCATCGGTGGTTCCTCGAATCAGATTGGTGTCAGCCACTCAACCCTACCGGTGAATTCCCGGTGACCACCGCAAAAGCCGTCTGCCCGCTACGGCGCTATTTGAGGGCGCGCGTGCGGGCGGCTTTGCTCTATCCGGACACGACCGGTCGCCCGGTGCCTGCCTTGCCGAGTGGCCTCAATTTTCCCGAGTTCTCGTTCGCTATCCCCTAAGCGGTCTGCCGGGCACTCAGCGTCAAAGATCTTGTCCTTGAGACCCGCAGTTCGAGGTGACCGCCGTGCAAATGGGACACAGAAGTCAAAGTCGCGGCGCGAAAAAGGTACTTTGCTTTATGCCTTCAAAGTGTCCGCAGATACGCAAGGATCGCTTGGAGCTTTGTCGTGCTGGCCTCACCCGCGAAATCCATCGTCGTCCCAGGACAGAAATTGCCTGGCGCTTTGAGAAACTCCGCCAGGCGTTCTTCGGTCCATGTGCCTCCCACCCCGCGCAAGCTTGACGAATAATCCGGATAGCTCTCGACCGACGCGACTCGACGACCCACGATGCCGAGCAGGTCCGGTCCGATCCGATTTCCACTGATCAACTTCGACTGATGGCAGCTACTGCACTCTTCGGCAAAAAGGGCCTCGCCCGTTGAACTTTCTCTCGGACGCAGCGAGATCAACAGTTGATCATCCGTCCATAGCAACAGGCTGCCATCATGACCCTCGATGATATCGCGAATGGCGCTCCCGATCGGGATAGCCTCGAGGTATTTGACTTGACCGTCCCGAACGCGCGCACGAAACAGCGTCGCCGCCTTGAGTGTGGCGATCAGGAGATCACCTTGCCACTGCGAAAACGCTCCGCGCTCCGCCCCGACTAGATTCGAAACTGCGATCGAGGGGACCCAAGCGAACACTGGAGCTTCATAGCCCTTCTGCTCCGCTTCAGGTTTGTTCAGCGGCCACGAGAACGAACCATAGTCTGTTCCATAGGTCGCGTATGGCCAGCCGTAGTTTGCGCCCCGGACCAGCCGATTGAGTTCGTCGCCGCCCTGCGGGCCATGCTCGGTCGACCATATTGTCCCAAACGGATCAACATAGAGCCCCTGCGGATTCCTGTGACCGGCCGTAAAGATTGTAGCGTAGCCATCACTGATATTGATCGCAATTGTTTTACCGTACGACGCGGACGGATCCTGCGCATAGGCATGAACTGAAGCAAGCCCGTCGAAGCCAAAATCACCGACAGTCAACAGCAGCGTATCTGCGCCCAGGAGGACCATCCGGCCGCCTCCAAAATAACCGACAAACGGAATGCCGCGGCGGCGGTGCTCGCCGCGGACCGGAAGACAGGGTGTGGTTTCATACAGAGTTTTCCATTCGGAGGAAGCTTCGCCGCGAAGAATCGCGGCGCGGTCAGACTCCAGCACGGAGACTCGTTCGGTCCAACATTCCTCAGTGGCATGCCAGTAAGGATGCGAGACGAAGATGCGCGCAACGGCTCCGACCTCCTGAACCAGCAAGCCATACGTTCTGAACCACTCGGCATTGAGAATTTCGTGTCCGGCCTGCCTCCTTTGGCCTTCCTGCGGCGCATTTGCGTGAAAGCGATCCGCCCACGGACGCCCGGCAGCCGCGGAAAACTCCTCACCGTTGATGGGCACCCGGTACGGCAGTGTTGAGACGGTCACGTGGTCCACGGCTTCCCAGGAGAAGACATGGAGATGACCATCTCCGCTCACCACAAGATAACGATCGCCGATGCGGGCCAGCGCACCGCCGCGCACCGCAGATTTTGGAAATGCGTTCGAATAAGTGTGAACGTCTAGGCTGTAGAACTCAGTCTTGATCAAGGTGTTGGTGTGCAGCGCGGCCTCGGGCGCAACGCGCAATGCGAACGAACCCGCGGCGGCCGCTGCGAGGAGCCCGCCGAGCGCCAAAGCTTGGTGCAGCGCCCCAGATCCTATGAAGTACGGGGCGGGGACGAGCACCAAGGCAGACATGAAAATGCCGAGCGTGATGGCGCGGGAATAATCCGTTTTGGTGAGGACAAACCCCAGGAAGACCACACCAAAAATCGCCGTTGTGGCCACGATGGTCCTGCCCAATCGCACGCCCGGGGATGAGGGCGGGATCAAAAGAGTATATGCGGCGCTTAGGACGAAAGACGCTATAAGACAGCCAAATGGAAGCGACTGGGCGGCGGGAAGCCGCCAGGAACTCAATATTGGAAATAGGAAAAGCAACGCGACAGAGGTCGCATACCACAAGAACAGATAACCCCATGACGGACGCTGGTGCTGGCCAGAATTCGCTCTAGCTCCCGTTTGATCGAGAAGCTTGAAGCGTCTCACCACACCTTTGCGCGAAGACGGAACAATCCTCGTCCTTCGAAACTCCTCAGTTTCCATTCGAATACGCCCCGGAAGTCCATTCTCTGTTCTCACGTTCCTAGTTATTAGTTGTATACCACATTAAATTCTCGATATTTGCTTTATGACTGGATTAATGCAGGCAAGAGGTTATTATGCACCACGCCTTGTGCAGACCGTGCCGGCGCCCACGCGCTCACGTCCCTTCCTGCCCAACCGCCGCCCAAAGCCCATCGCGGCCCGGTCTTTGCACGCGAACCCAGCGATAAGGCGTCCGCGACCACTGCTTGATCTCTGGCGTGAGATTGTCGAGGACGAGATCGCCGCTCCTGGTGCGCACGAGAAGCACCAGATGATGTTCACTGGAACTGACGGCGACTTCGCTCAACAGGAGGACGCGCGCCGGCCAGCCGCGCCGAAGCAGCGCGTGGCGCTTGCTCACCGCATAATCGTTGCAGTCGCCACGTGCGGGGTTGATGGTCCACGCCTCGCCCGCGAGACCGAGCTCGTTGCGAACCGGTTCTATCGCCAGATTGACGGTACGATTGATCTCCCGCAGGTCCTCCCATCGCCTCTCGGTCAACCGGACCGGCCCGCCGCGGAAGGAGCGTCGCGGGCGACATTCGGCCTGATAGCGCAGGCAAAACATCGTGTAAGTGAGGGGCGGAAGAGCGGGGCGCCCCAGCTCGATGTGCGCCAGGTCCGCTCGGGGCGCCCTTGGCATGACCAGCAACGCCGCACGCGCCCACTGAACGCCCCCGATCACGATCGCCATGGCTGCCGCAATGATCGGGCCCGAGGTTCGCTGCATTGCCGATCCCCCTCCGTACGCCAAACCATGTCGAGTCCAGCCGGCGCGCGCCTGGCCGCGCCGGCAATTTAATATATTATTTATATTTGATTTTATTTAAATAGCAATAAATATTAAATAGGCAAAGCGAGGTTGACGCCGGCGTCTGCAAGGAGGGTGGGAATGAACAGAAGGGATGGAGCGAGATGGCCTCGATCGGCGGCCGTTTGTCCGCGGTAGAAGGCGTCGAAGCAGGCCGCGCTCTGCACCGCGGCGGCCAATTATTGGCCACCATACAATTTTATAGCTGGTTTCAGTATTTTCCGGAGCCAAACCGTCGGACTTATTTCACATGCCGGTCGAGCTACTCGTCATTCTGGGAGCTGAAGCTTCACTACTCGGCTTCGTGGCCGCAATGAGCCTGCATGCCAGGCGAATGGACGTGTTGAGCGGACGATCGCTCGAGCACCCCCACGTGTTCCCCAGAGAAAACAGGCATCCAGCAGCCGGCCGCAACACCGACGCCCAGGGAAAGGGCGCCGGCCCCGAAGACATGCAGTCGAGCGCTGCCGCCATCTTGCACCAACTCAGCGCTCCTTGAACGTCCGCCCCGCTCGATCCTGCAGCGGCTTGAGCAGGTATGAAAGCGCGGTCCGACCTGCCGTCTTGATGAAGACCTCGACCGGCATGCCGGGCACGAGCTTGGCCGAGCCGGGCTTCGCCAGCTAACCGGCTTCAGCAGGACGCGGCCCGTATCGTAGCTCGTGCCGCCACGTTGATCCTGTGTGATGTCTGCCGAGACCATGCTGACCTCGCCGTCGATTTCGGGCGTGGTCTGGATATCAATCCGGTAGAGCGGATCGACCGCGCTCGGAGAGCTTGGAGAGCTTCGAGCGTGTCTCGATCAGATCCTTCGACTTCCGTCGGAATGGCGATTTACCAACTGACTTCTCCGAAGAGCCCACAACAACGCGACTTGGATGAACGGCGGATCTCTCTTTCCCGGAGCAACCTCGTTAACTGCTTCAATAAAGATCCACGAGCGTGCCTCTCAGCACTTTTGGCCCGTGATCGCTGACTTAAGATTTTCCCCACCGCCGATTTTGGGCTAGCATGGACACTCAACGCGATCGCAATATCCCGAAGAGATGTACGCGACCGGCGAAGCCCACTGACTGCATAAGGGATCGCTATGAATCCGATTTTAAAAGAAGATCTGCACTACATACTGAGCAAGCTTTCACCGTCGAACAAAAGTTCCTTCAAAGATGGCACGATACTCATCACCGGCTGCGCGGGCTTCTTGGGTTTCTGTTTCATGCAGTTCTTCTCCGAGCACGCCTCGGCATTGGGAATTCGTAAGATCATCGGGCTTGATACGTTTCTTCTTACAAAACCGAAGTTGATTTCGGACATCGCGAGCAGACATCCGGGTTTGGTCGACGTTCACCAGTTCGATATTTCAAAAGACGACATTTCAAGCATCGATGGAAGCGCCCAGGCGACTCATGTGATTCATGGCGCGTCCATTGCTTCCCCGATTTTTTATCGAAAGTTTCCGATCGTAACCCTGGATGCGAATATTTGGGGTTTAAGACGGTTACTGGATTTTCATACGTCAAAGAAAATCAAAGGTCTTTTGTTTTTCTCGAGTAGCGAAATCTACGGCGATCCCGATGCGACCAACATTCCGACGGACGAGGAATACCGTGGCAACGTTTCCTGCATTGGCCCACGCGCCTGCTATGACGAATCCAAGAGGTTTGGCGAGACCATGTGCTACCTGTTTTCCAAGGAGCGTGGAATTCCGATCACAATCGCAAGACCATTCAACAATTACGGGCCGGGAATGAGAATCGATGATCGGCGCGTTCCCGCCGACTTCGCAAAGTGCGTCATCGAAAACAGGGACATCGAAATTCTGTCCTCTGGTTCACCTACGCGCACGTTCTGCTATGTGGCTGATGCGATTGCGGGCTATTTGAAGTGTCTCACCTACGGCGAATTCGACTACTTCAATATCGGCATTGAAAAGCCCGAGATTTCTGTTCGAGAACTTGCATCGATTTATCAAGAAGTCGGCTCCCGCTTCTCCGGCTACAACGGAAAGATCGTTCTTCGTCAATCCTCCGACAAGGAATATTTGACCAATAATCCGAATAGACGCTGCCCCATTATCAACAAGGCAAGAACGAAACTCGGGTACAATCCCGAGATCGACGTAAAAACCGGAGTTCAGAGGTTCGTTCAGTATCTCCTGCATGAGAAGGAGAAGGGGGCGCTCGCGTGAAGTTGTCTGTAATCGGAACCGGCTATGTCGGGCTTGTGAGCGGCGTTTGTCTTGCGTCCAAAGGACACGACGTCGTTTGTGTTGATGTAAACGAAGAAAAAGTCCGTTTGATCAATGACAAGATTCCGCCAATTCATGAGGAAGGCCTTCCAGAACTTCTTCGCAGCGTCCTGGACGAACGAAAATTCCGCGCCACCTCCAATTTGAATGAGGCCTTGGATTTTTGCGAGGCCGTGATCATCGCCGTCGGAACTCCGACCGTCGACGGAAAAATCGACCTCACCTATCTCGTTCAAGCAGCCCGTCAAATCGGCGCGTATCTGAAGTCGACGAACAAGTTTCTAAGCGTAATCGTCAAAAGCACAGTACTTCCGACCACAACGGATGTCGTCGTTCGCCAAGCGATTACGGACGCGTGTGGCGGAAATATTTCGCAATTTGGACTTGGAATGAATCCCGAATTTTTGCGTGAGGGAAACGCCATCTCCGACTTCAATTTCCCTGATCGCATTGTACTTGGGTTCGAAGACTCCAAAACTCGTGAGGTCCTCTCGAAGATTTACGAGCCTTGGCACGTCGACAAGGTGTATGTCAACACCCGGACAGCGGAGATGATCAAGTACGCGAACAACTGTTTGCTCGCGCTCCAAATTTCAGCCGCGAATGAATTGGCGAATCTGGCGGCCACACTCGGCGGCATCGATTTTATGGACGTCTTTAGAGGCGTTACTCTCGACAAACGATGGAATCCGGTTCGAACCGATGGATATCGTACAGAACCCGAAATTTTGACTTATTTGGTGCCTGGGCCCGGCTTTGGCGGCAGCTGTTTCCCGAAGGACGTTCAGGCGATCCGCACACAGGGACAAGACAATGGTCTTCCAATGGAAATATTGGAGGGTGTCTTGAGTGTGAATGAGAAACAGCCCGAACAAGTGACAAAAATCCTTGAGGCTCATTTTGGAAATCTAAAGGGCAAAAACATCTTGCTGCTGGGACTTGCGTTCAAGCCAGAAACCGACGACGTTCGTGAATCGGCCTCCATTCGAATTTCGGAAGGGCTGCTCGCGCAGAATACCAATCTTGTAGCGCACGATCCTATCGCAACGGAAAACTTCATTAAGTTCTCAGGCGTTCAAACCTCCGCAATCCGATTCATCCATGATTGGAGAGCGGAAGTTGCGAACGCGGACGCAATTGTCGTGGCTACTAGGTGGGAGGAATACAAAGCTCTTCCCGGCCTCAAGGTTGCTGGCAAAGTCGTGTTCGATACGCGACGGCTCCTTTCCCCAAGAGATTTCCCAAACTCCACTTACTTTTCGATTGGCCGAAGAGTTTAGACTTTTATAGTCGCGACAATTTGCTCCATCGTAGGCGCGGCAGCCATCTCTCGGTCGTGGTCGAGTAGCTCGGCCATTCGGCTTTGCCCTCACAGATCCGGGCAGGCGGCTTTCCCGCACCCGGCTATTCCCGAGAGTAACCCGCGTCATATCCGCGCCCGCGCCCATGTGCGAGTGATGCGTGGAGTTGGCAGGCGGAAGCGTACCGTCAGGGTCTCGAACTTCAGCCAGCCCACGCGCCGACTTTTCTGGCTACGCCGTCTCAGACAGCGCAGCCAGGTCCGACGCACTTGCCGGTAGAAGCCGTTGAGCGCTGGATAGTTGTGCGGCCTGCCATAGTAGCCGTAGTGCCCGCGCAGCACGGTACGCATCCGGCGAAGGCCCCCGGTACGCCGCTTTCTGGCGGAAGGGGTGTCGGGCGACATGGGAAATTGCCCCCCTGACGACACGAGGAATTGACCCCCTCGCGACACGATCAAAACGGGGGTTTTATGCAGCGACTCAGTTCAGGTCCTCTGCGGTTCAAAGATCCGCGGAGGGAGGCCATGCTGGAGCCGGACGAGGTTTCGGCGATACTCCGGCTCAACGAGCTGGGGTGGGGTAGCAAACGGATTGCCCGGGAGCTCGGGATCAGCCGCAACACGGTGAAGGAGTACATCGCGGCCGGCGGCTGGTGTGAGTGGCGGAGTAATTCTCCCCACTTATGGCATTTGAAAATTCCCCAGTTTTCGCGACGGCCGACCGGCCAGGGCATGCCCTGGCCGGTCGGCCGTCGCGTCGAATCGCCGACGTTCCTCCTGCAGGCGGAAGGGAGGGCGCGGTGCTCAAACTTGGGGAACTTGTCATGATCCTGGATTTGCATCGCCAAGGTCTGTCGGTCAGCGCTATCGCCCGGCAACTTGGTGTCGATCGAAAGACAGTCAGGGCCTACATCGCCAAAGGATTGGAGCCGCCGGTCTACAAAAAGCGAGCGGTGCGGCCCGGAATTGTCGACCACTTCGAAGCTTATTTGCGTGAGCGGCTGGCTGCCTATCCTGCGCTCACCGCCGTGCGGCTGTGGCGTGAGCTCAAGGAACGCGGCTTCGTCGGCGGCTACAGCATCGTACGCGATCGCGTGCGCGAGCTGCGGCCTGCCCAGCCGGCAGCCTTCGAAGTGCGTTTTGAAACTCCAGCAGGTGAGCAGGCGCAAGTCGACTTCGCCAGGTTCGAGGTCCAGTTTGTCGATGAGCCAGGAGTCAAGCGCATCGTCTGGCTGTTCTCGATGGTGCTCGGCTACTCACGACTGATCTGGGCGCGGTTCGTTGTCCATCAGGACCTGCAAACAGTGCTTCGCTGCCATATCGCCGCTCTGGAAGCGATCGGCGGCGCTCCGCGCGAGATCCTCTACGACCGCATGAAGACCGCTGTCCTTGGCCAGGACGCCGAGGGGCTCGTGGTCTACAACCGCGCGCTGGTCGATCTCGCTCGCCATTATGGCTTCCAGCCGCGCGCTTGCCGGCCTTATCGGCCCAAGACAAAAGGCAAGGTCGAGCGGCCATTCCGCTACATCCGCGAGGACTTCTTCCTCGGCGGGGTCTTCCGCAATCTGGACGACCTCAACGGCCAGCTCCGCCATTGGCTGGATACCGTCGCCAATCCGCGGGTGCATGCCACGACCCATCGGGTCGTCAATGAGGCCTTCGCCGAGGAAAAGGCGGCACTGCAAGCCTTGCCGAGCGCGCCCTACCGGGCGGTGTTGCATCTGGAGCGACGGGCCTCGCACGAAGGCATGGTGAGCGTCGGCGGCAATCTGTACAGCGTGCCTGATACGACGCGGCGGCGGGTCTTCGACGTCCACGTCCTCGCCGACGAAATCCGCATCTTCGAGGGCAGCGTGCTGGTGGCAAGTCATGCCCCGCTCGAAGGTCGGGGCCAGAAGCGGCTCGATCCGGCACATCGCAAGCTCGCCAGCTTCGGCCGACGCCGTCCAGGCAGTGCAGAACCCGTCACCCTCACGCGCGCCGGTGACCACGCCGTTCGTCGCTCGCTTGACTTCTACGCGGCCGTCGGCCGCCGCCTGGCAGCCCAGGAGATCGTATGATGAGTGCTTCCTCCGTCATCGAGCGCGTCAAGACCAACCTGGTCAGTCTGAAGATGCCGCGCGCCCTGGAAATCCTCGATGTCACCCTGCGCGGCCTCGAACGCGGCGAAATTAGCGCCCTCGACGCCATCGATGCCTTGCTCACCGAAGAACTCACGATGCGCGAGAACCGTCGCATCAAAATGGCGGTTCAAATGGCCAAGTTGTCGGCCATAAAGACGCTCGCCGGCTTCGACTTCGCCTTCCAACCGTCGCTCGACAAAAACCGCGTCCTGGCGCTCGCCGGATTGCAGTTCATTAATCGGGCCGAGGCGGTCCATCTCATCGGGCCACCAGGAACCGGCAAGACCCATTTGAGCCTCGCTCTCGGCGTGGAGGCCGTTAAGGCAGGGCGCAGCGTCTACTTCAGCTCCCTCGCCGATATCGTCGCCTCGCTCGCCAAGGCCGAACGTGACGGCGCTCTGCGCGAGCGGATCCGCTACTACTGCCGGTTCGCGCTGCTCATCGTCGATGAAATCGGCTACCTCCCGGTCACTCCCGGTGGCGGCAACTTGTTCTTCCAGCTCGTCAACGCCCGATATGAAAAAGGCGCTATGATCCTAACCTCGAACCGCGGCTTCGCCGAGTGGGGAGAGATCTTCGGCGATTCCGTCGTCGCTACCGCGCTGCTCGATCGCCTGCTTCACCACGCCGTCGTCATCCAAATCGAGGGCTCGAGCTATCGCCTACGCGAACATGCTGATCTCGTCCCCGAGACGATCCGACACAAAACGCAGGCAACCGCGAACCCCATTCCCCCGACCCTGAAACGGCGGGGCCGGCCACCAAAAGACGGAGGTGCTGATCACGTCGACGGCTGATCGCCATCCCGCCAACTGGGGAATTTTGCGGCGCCACTTCTGAGGAGATTCCGTGCGCCGTTGACAGCTGGACACCTTATCGGCAACCGCAGCGCAAAAAGGCACTTGAGGGCCAGGAGAGCTGGCTCAAGGAGCGTCTGCGGCAGCACCGCGGCAATGCTGACGTGATCCGCCAGGAGTTGGCAGCCGAGAAAGGCATCGTTGTCTGCCTGCGCACAGTTGAGCGGGCGGTACAGCGCTATCGCCAGGAGCTTGCGGCGGAAGCGCGCGCGACGGTGCGGTTCGAGACAGCGCCTGGCAAGCAACTGCAAATCGATTTTGGTGAACGGCTGGTTGAGATCGGCGGCGCCAAGGTTCGCGTCTACCTGTTCGTCGCCACGTTGGGCTACTCGCGCCGGCATCATGTCAGAGCCTTCCGCAACGAACGGCAAGAGAACTGGTTCGACGGCCTGGAAAGCGCGTTCATGAAGTTCGGCGGCGTGCCCGAAGAAGTGCTGTTCGACAATGCCCGTGCCTTGGTCGTAGAGCATGACGCCATCACGCGCACAGTGGTCTTCAACGACAAGCTGAGCGCATTTGCCAAGCACTGGGGCTTCCGGCCCCGTGCCTGCGCGCCATACCGAGCCCGGACCAAGGGCAAGACCGAGAACGGCGTTGGTTACGTAAAACGAAACGCGATCGCGGGCCGCGCCTTCCCGAGCTGGGACGCCCTTGAGGCGCATCTTGAGGCTTGGACGCGGGAGGTCGCCGACCTGCGCCAGCATGGCACGACCGGCGAGCCTCCGATCGAGCGGTTCAGGCGGGCGGAAGCGCAGGCACTCAAGCCCATCGTTGGGAGGCCGCCCTTCCAGGCTGCACGTGAAGTGATCCGCCGTGTGCAGGCCGACTGTGCCGTCGAGATCGATGGCAACGCCTACTCGGTGCCCTGGCGGCTAATCGGCGAGATGGTGCGAGTGATGATCGCCGACGGGCTGGTGCGCATCCACCATGGGATCCATGAGGTGGCCGTCCATCCGATTTGTGCCGGTCGTCGCCGCCGCGTCGTCGACCCCGAGCATTTTGCGGGCCTGACTGGCTTTAGATCGAACCGAGCTGCCGCGCTCGCAGGATCGTCCGTTGCGCCGCACTCGCCGGCGCTGCTGCGGCCGCTCGGCGAGTATGAGGCAATCGTCGGAGGGGGCTTCTGATGCGCGCCGCTGTCCCCGATCGCCTGAGCGATATGCTGACCCGCCTGAAGCTGACCGCCGTCCGCGACCAGTTGGATGGGCTATTGGACGAGGCCGGCCGACAAGAGCTGAGCCTGCGCGAGACCCTGGTGCTACTGTGCGAGCGCGAGATCGCCCGCAAGGACGAGCGGCGCATCGAGATGACCCTCAAACTCGCTCGCTTCCCGTTCGTTCGCGATCTCTCCGGCTTCGACTTCTCGGCCCAGCCGTCCCTAGACCCCAAGCAGGTACGTGAGCTTGCCGGTGCGCGCTGGATTGCCAATGGCGAGAACGTGCTGCTGCTTGGGCCGCCTGGCGTTGGCAAGACGCACCTGGCGGTCGCGCTGGGGCGTGAAGCGATCCTGGCTGGGCATTCCGTGCAGTTCGTCGCAGCCACGACGGTCGTTGCGCGACTCGCCAAAGGACACAGCGAAGGCAGGCTTGACGAGCGGCTCGCGCAATTTGCCAAGCCAAAGCTCCTGATCATCGACGAACTCGGCTATCTGCCCTTTGAGCCCAATGCCGCACATCTCTTCTTCCAGCTCGTCAGCCGCCGTTACGAGAGAGGCGCGATCCTGCTCACCAGCAACCGCAGCGTCGGCGAGTGGGGCTCAGTCTTCGGCGACCCTGTGGTCGCCACCGCGATCCTTGATCGCCTGTTACACCACAGTCACGTGATCACAATCCGCGGCGACAGCTACCGCTTGAAAGAAAAGCGTCGTAGCGGGCTTTTGCAGAAGGCCGCCGCGCCAGAAGCTAAATCGGAGAAAAAGCCGTGAAGCAAGCCGCTCGCTCGCTACGGCGCTATGGGGGCGCGCTCCGCGAGCGGCTTGCCACATCCACCAAAACAACAAGGGGGTCACTTCTTCACGTCGCTACGGGGTTAAATCCGGACGTCGCTTGACAGAAGGGGATCGCGCTTAAGCGCGTGAGCGACGCTTTGAGGCTGCCAATTCCAAGGCAGCAGTTCGTCGATGCGATTGGCAGAGTGATCCGGTAGGCGCGCCAGCACGTCGGCGATCGGGGCGGCTTATGGCGAGAAGAGCCAGGAGCGGCAGCCGGCTGGCGGAGTCGATAGCTCGATCCCTCGATTTGGATAACAACGGCGTGGTCAAGCAGGCGATCAAGCAATGCTGTAGCGACGACGAAGACCTCGCCCCATTCAGCAAAGCCGCGGTTCGAAGTGAGTATCGCCGCCTTCCTCGACGAGGCCGAGACCGACGTGCTCGCTTACATGAGCTTCCCGGCCGCGCATCGCGCCAAGCTGCACTCGACCAATCCGCTCGAACGGGTCAATGGCGAAATCAAACGCCACACCGAAGTGGTCGGCATCTTCCCCAATGAAGACGCCATCGTCCGCCTCGTCGGTGCGATCCTGCTCGAGCAGAACGACGAGTGGGCGGTTCAGCGCGGCCGCTACATGACATTGGAGACGATCGCCCCGTTGGGTGATGATCCCGCCGTCAGCTTCCCGGCTATCGCCAGCTGACCGATCCGGCCCATACCGGCGAACGTGGTGACCCGCACTCAGCTACACCACGCCACGGGACACGATCCATCTCTCAACTTACCGCTTCGTTCGCCTGTTTCATGACGGTGGATGACGAAAACTGAAACTTCACCTCAGCTTCTCACGATAATACTCGAAGCATTCGTCCCAGGCTTTCGATTCCTCCCACCCGCCGACATACTCGACCGCGGAATCTGAGTTGTACCTTCGCATAGGTTCGCTAAAGTCCGATTGGCGATCGAGAATGACTTGAAGGTCTCTTCCCGCACGCTTCGAAAACTCCTTCGCGTATTTTTGCGCGAACTCACCCTGCTTACATACGTAACCGCTGGGATTCAGTTTCGTGAGAATTCGACCTTGCGAAGGAAGTGACTCGACAAATTTGCGATAACAACGAGAAAGCAGCGAGACGTGCGCATTGTCGCGCAAATACTCCGGAACCTTTACGTGCGGAGTCTGGGCACTCGCCCATGTTTTGACGAGATAGTGCGTAAAGCGTTCTTCTTCGTAAGGACCGAAAGGATTGGCAATCACGAATTTGCCTAGCTTCAACTTTCTTTGCTCACAAAAATACCGAAAGATCTCGTAAGTCATGGTCTTCGAAAGTCCGTAAGGATTGAAAGCTCCGGGATCTCCCAAACCTTCATTGGCTTCGAAGACAGAGCCGGTCAGAACAACGCCCTGACCACCGCCTCTTTGGAAAACATCCAATACACGGCTTAGATTGTTGGTGTTGCTTGCGGTTGCCGCCATGTGATCGAAATCGAGACTACGATAATCCTTCATTTCCGCTGCATGATGGCACATGAGCTCAAACTTGCCGGATTCTAAAATTTCCAAAAAGCTCTTCGAACCAAATGAGACATGCGGCTCCATCGAAGTCACTTTTTTGAGTGCCTTAAAGCGCTCCGCACGAACGCCTTCGTAGGATTCGCTCCGCACGGTCGCCACGACTTGGTGACCCGCCCCAGCAAGTTCTCGCGCGAACCATAAACCAGTAAATGATGTGGCACCGGTCAAAAGAATTTTCACAACGATTCCTCATCCCGCAGCCCGGGGAGTAACGTCGGGCCATTTCGCATCTTTCTCAGACATGTGTGCCGGTGGAAACGGCCACTTACGCGCCATTTCGGGGGAACCACCACATTGTGACCGAAGGCGGCGAGACTGCGGCCAAACCACTTCCTCCAATAAGAAGACTCTTCACCTTAGACCCCGAAGCAGCTCGACCCCGTGAAAATCGGGATTGAACTCGGGCCAGTTACGATCCTTTTCGGAGACTTCCAGAGGGACGCGAGGCCAGCTCACGTCGAAGCGTTGGTCATTGAAACGTACCCCGCGCTCTGCTTCGGGAGTGTAGAAGGCGTTGACGAGGTAGAACGCTTCCGTGTCGTCGGTCAACGTAAGGAACCCATGCGCAAAGCCGCGCGGAACATACATCATTAACCGGTTCTCGGCTGATAATTCCGCCCCAAACCACTGAGTATAGGTCGGGGAATCCGGGCGCAGGTCAATTATAACGTCATACAGCGCGCCACGGATGCAACGCACAACTTTGATTTCGGCCGCCGGCGGCAATTGGTAGTGCATACCGCGCAACGTGCCGGCCTTAGCAGTAAGAGAGTTGTTGATTTGGACGACGGGAGTGGGGATCCCGGCTGTTTCGAATTCCCGTTGGCAGTATAAGCGCCCGAAAAAGCCCCTATCATCGCCTCGCTTTTCCAGTTCGATTGTATATGCGCCATGAAGCGGCGTCTGATGAAATTTCATCGGCAAGTCCTTGGATCACGGCCAATGCAGGTCGCTCGAACGTTGGCCCGTGTCGCGAAGACGGCGAAGGAGCGTTGGGCCGGCGTAGTCGCGGCACCGGTGATGAGGATCCGCTTCGAACGTCCGTTTACCATTTTTTCCAGGGAGCTTTGTTGCTCAACCAGAGGTCTTCCAAATATCGCTTGTCGCGCAACGTATCCATTGGATGCCAGAACCCATCGTGAAAGAAAACGCTCATCTGGCCATCCTTTGCCAAATTAATCATGGGTTCTCTTTCCCAGATCGTTGCATCTCCCTCGACGTAATTTCCGATCTTGGGCGATAGAACAAAAAAACCGCCATTGATCCAACCGCCGTCGCCGCGCGGCTTTTCCTGAAAGCCGGTTACTCGGGTCCCAACGTAGTTGATTGCACCAAAGCGTCCGGGAGGCTGGGTCGCCGTCACGGTTGCAAGTCGTCCTTCGCGACGATGGAATGCGATACTCTCGGTGATGTTGATGTCCGACACACCATCGCCATAGGTGACGCAAAACGCCTCGTCTTGTCCGAGATAGGGCAGAATTCTCTTGATGCGGCCCCCGATCATCGTCTCCTCACCGGTGTCGATCAAGGTGACTTTCCAGGGCTCGGAGTGGTTTTCCAGAACTTCCATCTTGTGTTCCCGCATGTCGAAGGTAACGTTCGACTGATGCAGGAAGTAGTTGGAGAAATATTCCTTGATCACATACCCCTTATAACCAAGACAAATAATGAAATCATTGATGCCGTGGCTGCTGTAGATCTTCATGATGTGCCACAGGATCGGCTTGCCGCCGATCTCGATCATGGGCTTGGGTCGGATGTCAGTCTCTTCCGCAAAACGCGTTCCCAGACCGCCAGCCAATAGTACTGCCTTCATCGGTCGCCCTTGAGACACTGATTGTGTTCACGAAAATCGCCGCCTGTTGCGCCGCAGCGATAATCTCACCAGCATTTAAATACGATAATTAAATAAGATCAAGATTAATTCCGCGCGCGAGATATTTAATTTCTCTTTCGCGACAAGCGGGCATGAGTTTCGCGCCGCTAACACCACTCACCACCGTGACGAAGAGCCAAAAGAGGGTCCGTTTTCCGCACATGTAGCTTTCGCGAGGAAACAGTCCTCCGCTCATCCCCATCGCCCGAACCATTTCGCCAACCGACCGGGGTCGGAGACGTCGGGCACATAGGCTTCCTGCACCCGCATTCTCGGCCATGCGGCGGGGCGCCAGGAAGCCTGGAAATGAATTATTGCGCAGTTTGCGGACTCGACGGTGCGATCATCTCCGCGCAATAGATCGGCATCTGGGGCCCAATCCACGAGCGCACGAAGGTTCAACATCTCGTCAATAGTCGGCGGTTCCTCGAATCAGGTTGGTCTCGTAACCGGAACCTTACCGGCCAATCGTCGATGACCGACCACCGCAGGGCGTGCGCCCACGACGGTACTTGAGGGCGCGTGTGCGGACGGCTTTGCCTTACCGAACTACACCATCGCTGCGGACGCGACCAAAGGCTTATAGCGTTCGTCGCATGTTCACAGTCACGATGTCCGTGCGGGAAGGCAATTTTTCGTTCGGCCCCCACAACGGTGAAACGGCCATAAATCTCTTCAGCTCGCCTGCCCCGCCGAACTGGGGTTCGAGGGCCCGCCCCCACGTCGCGCCGGACAAAGCTCGCCGACGCGCGACACGCGCTCGACCTATGAGCGCACGCTTTTTCGTACCCTCCGCCCCCCTGCTGCTGGCCGATCTGCAGGATCAGCGCTCCTTGAACGCCCGCCCCGCCTGATCCTGCAGCGGCTTGAGCAGGTATGAAAGCGCGGTCCGACCTGCCGTCTTGATGAAGACCTCGACCGGCATGCCGGGCACGAGCTTGGCCGAGCCGAGCTTCGCCAGTTCGTCCGGCTTCAGCAGGACGCGGCCCGTATAGTAGCTCGTGCCCGCACGCTGATCCTGCGTGATGTCTGCCGAGACCATGCTGACCTCGCCGTCGATTTCGGGCGTGGTCTTCTGGTTGAACGCCGCGAAGCGCATCGTCGCGGTCTGCCCCACATAGACCTGGTCGATATCCTTCGGCGCGATCTTGACCTCGACCGCAAGCGAGTCCGCGTCGGGCACGATCAACATGATTTGCTCGCCGGGCGAGATAACACCCCCGACGGTGTGGACGCTGAGCTCGTGGACGCGGCCGGATTGTGGCGCCCTGATATCGACGCGATTCAACTGGTCGACCGCTGCAGTCTTGCGCTCGCCCAGCTCGGAGAGTTTCGAGCGCGTCTCGATCAGGTCCTTGCCGACCTCCGTGCGCAGATCCTGGTCGATCTGGATGATCTGGAGCCCGATTTCGGAGATCTTGCCCTTCGACTGAGCAATCATTCCTGCGAGCTGGCTCCGCTCCCCTTCGATGCGGGCGGAGTCGCGCTCGAGGGAATTGAGCCGCGTGATCGGCACCAGATTTTTCTGCCAGAGGCTGCGCACGCCCTCCAGCTCCTGGCGGATGAATTCGACTTCCTTCTGCTTGGCTTCGGTCTGCCCCAGATATCCCTTGATCTCGTTTTCCAGCTGCGCGCTTTTCTCCTGGAGCTGCGCTTTTTGGCCGCTCCTTGCCTGACGGCGAAGGTCGAACAGCTTCCGCTCCGCAGTGATCGCACGGCTCGCCTCGGAGTTGCTCTCCTTGGCCCGGTCGAGCAGCGCCTTGGGAAACACGACCTGCTCGGCACCATCGCGCTCGGCCTCGAGACGAGCCTGCCGTGCCAGCAGCTCATCGATGCTGTTGGTGACGATCGTCGCATTCGCGAGCGTCTGCGTCTGGTCGAGGCGGATCAAGACGTCGCCTGCATTGACGCGATCGCCCTGGCGCACACGCAACTCGCCCACGATTCCGCCAGTGGCGTGCTGGACCTTCTTGACGCTCGAATCCACGACGACCACGCCCTGAGCGATCACCGCGCCCGACAATTGGCTCGTTGTCGCCCAACCGCCGATCCCAAAAGTCACCAGACCGAACATGATCATGCCCACGATCATGTAACGCTGGATGGATTGCATCGCCGGCGCCACCTGGCTGTTCATCGGCTGCCTCCTTGAGCTTCCGCGACCACCTTGAGCGGCACGGGATTTCGCAACACCTTCTTGAGCACCTCCTCTCGCTTGCCGAAGGACTGAACCCTGCCGTCCCCGAGGCACAAGACGTGATCGACGGCTTCGAGCGCCTTCGGACGATGGGCGACGATGACGACGATCCCGCCGCGGCGACGCACGTTCAGGATCGCCTCTGTCAGCGCCTCCTCGCCCTCGGCATCGAGATTGGAGGAGGGCTCATCGAGCACGACCAAGAACGGTTTGCCGTAGAAGGCACGTGCGAGCCCGATGCGCTGCCGCTGCCCCGCCGACAGTGCCAATCCTCCCTCGCCAATTTTCGTGCTGTAGCCATCCGGAAGCGAGAGAATGAGATCGTGCGCGCCCGCGGCATGCGCGGCCTCCAGAACGGCGGCGGCCGTCGCCTGCGGATCGAACCGCGCGATGTTCATCGCAATGCTGCCGTCGAACAATTCGACATCCTGAGGCAGGTAGCCGATATGCTTGCCGAGGGCGTCGGAAGACCAATGCTCGAGCGCGGCATTGTCCAGCCGTATCCGGCCTCGAATGCACGGCCATACTCCCACCAGCGCTCGTGCCAGCGTCGATTTTCCGGATCCGCTCGGCCCAATGATTCCGACCGCCTGGCCGCTCCGGAGTTGGAACGAGACTTCGTTGATGGTGGGCCTCTCCGAGTTTGGAGCGCCAATATAGACATGCTCGACCGTGAGCGTTTCAACAGGAGGAGGCAACGCCAGCCGCTCCTCCTCGCCGGGCAGCAGCTTCAGCAAAGCATCAAGCCGTTGTCCCGATTGCCGCGCAGCGACGAACCCTTTCCAGTTCGCAATCGCCATTTCGACGGGCGCCAAGGCCCGCGCGGTGAGGATCGATCCGGCAATGATGATGCCGGCCGTGGATTCCTGATTGATCACGAGGACTGCGCCAACGGCAAGAACCAGCGATTGCAGGATCGCTCGGAAGATCTTGGAGGCGCCCCCGAGCCCGTTTGCGACATCGCTGGCCCGCTCGTGCGCCGCCAGATACTTCGCGTTGACATCCCGCCACCGCAACGCCGCCTGCTGCCGCATGCCCATGGCCTGCAGCACCTCGGCATTTCGTCGGCCCTCGATCGCGAGGGCCGTTCGCGAGACTGCGAGGCGCGAGGACGCCTTGGCCGGTCCCCGCGTCCGGGTTTCCGTCAGGATCGTAATGCCGACAAGCACCAGCGCGCCGGCCAGCGCGGTGACGCCGATCCAAAAGTGAAAGAGAAAGCAAACGCCGAGATAGATCGGCATCCAGGGCAGATCGAAGAGCGCAGTCGGCCCGCCGCTCGACAGGAAGCTGCGGACCTGATCGAGATCCCGCACCGGCTGCAAGCCGTCGCCATCGGCCCTCGTCTTCAAAGGCAGACGAACAAGCGCGTCGAATATGCGAATGCCGAGCCTTTCATCGAAATACCGGCCGACCCGCGCGCTGATCCTGCTCCTGACGAGGTCGAGCCCACCCTGGAACAGGTAAAGAACCGTAGCCAGAACCATCAGGGCGACCAAAGTCGGTATGCTGCGTCCGGGCAGCACGCGATCATAGACTTGCAGCATGAAGAACGAGCCGGTGAGCATGAGGAGATTGCTCATCCCGCTGAAGGTCGCGAGCGCCCAGAATATCCTGCGGCACGACTGCAGGAATGCCGAAATCTCCGACTGCGGCTCCTCATAATTCTTCGCCGGCCGGAAGCGGTCGACGAATATCCGTTGCCGAAGGACTTCAACCAGGCGCCTTGCCCAGCCGACGAGTCGCGACGTCGACCGCTCGGCATCGTCCGTCAGCCGGCGCCCGGCCGACCAAAGTCCCGACAAATGCATAATTGGGATTCGATAAAGATTCGCGGGCGGGGAGATCATCCCCCGCCGTCCAGCGTCAGTCATGTGCCTGCCCTTTAGTCATGCCTTTGTCGGGGGATCCCCCAAGAGATCCCCCGAGGCCGTTGTTGAGTACCAGCTAGTGTGGCCGAGTCGTCCTCTACGCGAAGTGGAAGTCGTGGCTGTTCAGCTTGTCGAGCTGGGTGTTCTTCAGCGTGAGGGTGTCGCTCCCCGCCGCGATAACGACGTCGTGGCCTGACTGGGCCGCGTGGGAGAGAACGCTCGCAAAACTGTCGAACACGCTCTTGCTGAACTCGATCGTGTCGTGAGCAGGTCCGCTGACAGCGAAGTCCTTGATGACGTCCTGGCCGAAGTTCGACGCAAACTGGAACGTATCCGCTCCCGCTTTGCCGACCATGACATCATTGCCGCTGGTGCCGGTCAGCGTGTCGCTGTGGCCCGAGCCGATGACCGCCTGGCCAGAGCTGGTCCCGACCACGTGGCCCGTGGTGTCGACCTGCTCCGCGGTAAAGGCGTGGCTCTTGCCCGACAGATCGGACGTCTGGAAGCTCCACTTGCCGTCGGCTCCCGTGGTGGCCGAACCGACCGAGATCGTGCCGTCAAACAGCTTGATCTCGCTGTTGGGATCGGCCGTGCCCTTGATGGTTGCGGTGTGATCCCAGTGCTGACGCACATTGGTCACTTCGACGGTCGAGGCGTCCTTGCCGCCGCTGTGCGAGCCGATCGGCGGATCGATCGGCTGCGACAAGGCGCTGGTGTTGCCGGCGGCGTCGGTGGCCGTCGCAGTGAAGGTGTGTGACCCGTGCTTGAGATTCGGGGTCGTCACGCTGAAGCTGCCATCGGTTGCAGCCGTCGTGGTGCCAAGCAGGCTCGTGCCCTCATAGAGCTTGACCAGGCTGCCGGCTTCCGCCGTACCGGATACCGTTGCGCGATTATGCGTCGTCGGATCGCTCAACAGAATCGGAGCATCGGGAGCCGCGGCATCCACCGTGACATCCAGTGCTGCCGATGCCTTGCTGGTGACGCCGGAGGCCGTGTCGGTCGCAGTGAAGCTGTGCTTGCCGTCAGCCAGCGCGGCAGTCGTGTAGTGCCACGCGCCGTTTGCGTCCGCCGTGACCGAACCGAGCTGGGTGGTGCCGTCGAACACTTTGACCGTGCTGTTGGCAACCGCAGTCCCGTCCAGGGTCAACGTCTTGTCGCTGGTGATGTGATCACCGGCGACACCGCTGTCCGTCGAGAAAGAGGCGATCTGCGGTGCGGCCGGCGCAGTGGTGCCCGTGCCCGATGTGCCGGAGCCGGACGTGCCTGAACCGGACGTGCCCGAGCCGGACGTGCCCGAACCGGACGTGCCCGAACCGGACGTGCCCGAGCCCGACGTGCCCGAACCGGACGTACCCGAACCGGACGTACCCGAACCGGATGAGCCGGACGATCCAATGACAGGATCAAAAGGCGCTGACGCGGCGCTTACGTTGCCCGCAACGTCAGTCGCCGTGGCCGTGAGGGCGTGTGTGCCGGCCGCCAGACCAGCCGTCGTCACCGTCCAGGCCCCGCTAGCGTTCGACGTAGCGGTACCGACTTGAGTCGTGCCGTCGAACACCTTGATCGTGCTGTTGGCTTCGGCGGTCCCGGACGCCACAACCTGATTGGCGCTGTTGACGGTATCACTGACGATCGTCGGCGCAGCCGGCGCTTTGGTATCGACGGTCACCGTCAGTGCAGCCGATGCGGTGCTAGTCTGGCCGGACGCGTTGGTCGCGGTGGCTGTGAGCGTGTGCTTCGCATCGGTCAGGATCGAAGTGATGTAGTCCCAGCTGCCGGTCGAAGTCGCGGTCGCCGTACCGATCTGTGTCGAGCCGTCGTAGATCTTGACGGTGCTACCGGCAGCAGCAGTGCCCTTGAGGTCGAGCGTATTGTCGTTCGTGATGCCATCTCCAGCCACCCCGCTGTCGGTCGAGAACGAGGCGATCACGGGAGCAGCAGGCGCAGTCGTTGGCGGGGTCGTAGTTCCACTGCTGCTGGTATTCCCGGCAGTGTTCAACGTCGCCGCCAGCGTTGCGCCGTCATTGACGTTGCCGGTGTAAGTCGGCGACGTCTGATTGAAGTCGGTGATTCCGAAGCCCCCAGACCCCATGTGATTGTTGGTGAACGAAACACCCGTAATGGCGCCCCCGCCAAACTGACCGTCGTCATAGACCGTATAACCGCCCCCGACGAGAAGATTATTATTGACCGAAACGTTGGATACCGGTCCATAATAATTGTCGACCATGATCGCGGAGGTCTGGTTGTGCCCATTGATGATCGTATTGTGCTCGATCGTAATGTTGGAGAGGCCACCGTCGATCTGGATGCCATCATAGTGAGGCGATCCGGACGCGAGGAGGTCGTGAATATAATTGCCCTGGATCAGGGTCGGCGCGGTGCCGGCCTTGTCAACCGAGATTCCATTTTCGACGTTGTAGATGTTGTTGTTCAGGAAATTTCCGCTGCCTGCAATGCCACTCGAACCGTCGTTACCGGTCCCCACTCCGTTGATCGTACAATTCTGAACCGTAACGCCAGTTGCGTCTTGCGCGATTTTAACTTGAACGTAATTGGCTGCTGTTACTTGGCAGTTTACCAAAGTTACGTTCGACGCGTTGATGTACACGGTCCCCTGGATATCCAGACCACTAACAACCGTACCTGGCGTGTTGATGACGAGATCGCCATTATGAGGCGTGAGAGTTACGCCTGAAGACACCCCCGTGCTCGTTGCGTCAGGCCAGATAGTAGTCGTGCTCGTAGTTGCCAAAGTCGCTTCTCCTCTCGGCAATGCGCCAATTCCGTTCAATGCTGTCCCCAGAGCGGAATCAGCATCCAATGGACAGTGATTTCGAAAAACCTGCTCGCGGCGGCTTTTTTTTGGCGACACGAGGACTCGTCCAAGGTCATTTTCTTGCAAAACAAGCTTGCGTTGAGATCGGCGTGAAATTCTTAGGCGGGCACTCCCATTAACTACGAGATCAGCTTATTTAATTTGGCGCGGCCTTCTAAGGGCTATCCTACCCAAACCAACTTCATGAATCTCAAAGCTTCTCCGACTGCAAATAATACAGCCCGATTATTGATCGTTCTTTTTACAGATGGACGATAAGCAGCCTGTAGATTCAGTCCGGTTTCTGCGCAATTTGCCAATCGAGGCGCAGAGGCCGCGCCAATGACACAATCATCTAGTCGACGTCGTTCGAAATTCTAAGGCAACTGGATACGAACTCGAGACCTTTGAAAATGACCGCAATGCCATCTCCTGCCGCCGGCGAACCGGCGCCCTGGTTTCCGGCAACGACAGTAAGCGAGCCGTCCGAAACGGTCGCGTTCGATGAACTGGCCGGCCGCTATATCGTCTTATTCTTCCTCGCCTCAGCCGCTCGGCCCGACGTCGCTGAGATACTCGCTGCGCTAAAGCGCCGCGAAGACCTGTTCGACGGTCAGCGTGCCCTTCTCGTAGGTATTACCAACGATCCAGATGATTTCGAAAAACAGCGCCTGCAGAACGATGCCGGACAATTGTTTCTCCACGATTCGACCGGCCTTGCGGCGACACGTTATGGTTTGGCGGATCCGGCATGCGTAACATCCGACACAATCAGCCCCGTAGCCTTCATATTGAGTCCGGCCTTGCAGATCATCGACATCGTCCACTTGACGGAAACTACGCGATTTCTTGACAGCGTAACATCTTTGGTGGCCGACCTTCTGGCCCAGCCACCAGTTGCGCAGAATGCGCCTGTACTGATCGTCCCCCGGATCTTCGACCGCGATTTCTGTGAGCGACTGATCCAGCTTTACGAAGCAGCGGGAGGACGCGAAATCGGCTCGATTGAGAATAGAGAAACGATTATTGAACGCTTTGATCCACAATTCCGGAAACGACTCGACTACTACGTCTCTGACGAGAGTGCGTTGCGGCGAGCCAAAGAACTGTTACAGCGCCGTTTGTTGCCGATGGTCTACCGCGCCTTCCAATTCCCCACCACGCGTATCGAGCGCTACCTCGTAGGCTGCTATGACGCGGCGACTGGCGGCTATTTTCGCGCGCATCGCGACAACACCGCACCCGTCGTCGCCCACCGCCGCTTCGCCGTGACGATAACTCTGAACGAGGACTACGAGGGTGGTTGTCTTAGCTTTCCCGAGTATGGCCCTCAGGTCTACAAGGCCAAGCCCGGAGATGCGATCGTGTTTTCCTGCTCGCTGCTGCACGAGGTGACCCCAGTGACTGGGGGGAGCCGGTACGCCTTTCTCTCCTTCCTGTACGACGAGCAGTCTCAGAAGCTGCGCGATGCTTACAGCAAGAAACAGGCCGACTCTCAAGCCCGCCTCTAACGCGGGATGAGTGACGTCTAGTCGACTTCGGATTCCCAGATCAGTTGCCTCGGGTTCACCATGCTGGCTTGGGACGGAGGCTTTGCCGCCGGACTATTTAATACTGTACGCAATTCAAATAATTTACTAGTAACTGCAGCCAGATCATTCGTTCGCTGGAAGCAGAGCGCATGAAATTAAAGGCAATGGCACGATTTTGCTACGCGCACGTTCCGGGCCTTGCCGCGGTCAGATTCGCGGTAAAGGACGCGATGGCGCCCTACCTCACGAAGCCGGAATACCAGGGGGCATGCCGGCTGGCGATCGAAAGCGGCCTGATCGTCGACATTGGCGCCAACCGTGGGCAGAGCATCGCCGCATTTAGAAGGCTGGCGCCCAAATCGCAAATAGTCGCATTCGAGCCAGAACCGAGCTCAGCGCAGCGGCTTTCGGTCCGCTATGAAGCAAACCCCAACGTGAAGATCTACAATTGCGCGCTCGGTGCGGAGCACGGGACAATGACACTCTTTGTGCCCTGCTATGGCAGATGGAACTGCGACGGCATGGCCGCAACCGATCACGCGGCAGCGACTGATTGGCTCCGTGACAAAGGGAGGATGTATCACTTCAATGAAGCCAAGCTGACGGTGACCAAGCACCTCATCGAGTGCGCTACGCTCGACTCCTATGGGACGGCCCCGCGCTTGATCAAACTGCACGCTCAAGGCGCCGAACCTGCAATTTTGCGCGGTTCAAAGCGGACCATTGAGCAGCATAGGCCGGCACTAATGTGCGCCTTTCCTTCGCGGGAAGTAAATGATCTCCTCACGGCCTGGGGCTACCGGCCGTACATCTATTCGAGACGGCGCTTCATCCCCGGAGTCGCGCAGCCGCACGTCACATTTACTTGGTACTTGAGAGAGGCCCACCTAACCCAGCTCGCTGTCTAGGAGTGCCACCCGCCTACTGAGCAGTCGAACCCGCCCCCTCCATGCCGGAAACTCGACGACGGCGTCAATCTAGCCAGGGGCCGTGCTGCGCAGCACCACTGGTTAGCTCCATCTCAGGCACCGCTCTCGACTTGCATCCTGGGACGACCTAACCTAGCGCGCAAGTATACGCGCGACCTCAGCGCGGGCTCCTCAACGAGGTGCCACGAGGCGACACTCAGCCCAGCCACAATCGGCGCGGCCACGCAGAACAGACCAAAAGGCGAAATGCCCGGAAGAACACTGGCGACTGCTTGCTGAATGGGAAATGCGTAGACGTAGGTCCCATAGGAATAGTCTCCAACTTGATTATAGCTGTGCAAAAACGGAAATGCGTTGAACCCGATCAAGAAGACGACGTAGCTCAAGAAAACCAAAAATGCCGATTGAAACAGAGCCGTCTGA
Source organism: Bradyrhizobium vignae (assembly GCF_900324035.1). Taxonomy (NCBI): domain Bacteria; kingdom Pseudomonadati; phylum Pseudomonadota; class Alphaproteobacteria; order Hyphomicrobiales; family Nitrobacteraceae; genus Bradyrhizobium; species Bradyrhizobium vignae. The sequence goes on along the minus strand of NZ_LS398110.1, from coordinate 2,640,348 downwards.
CTCAACACAAGGACGGGCACACCCAACATCAAGCAATATGTCCAGCGGAGCGTAATCAGTTTTCGGTAATGGAAAAAGATCATCCCAGCCACAAAGGCTGGGACCAAATCCTGAAAATTTCTAAGGGCCGAGGACCTACCAGAAAGCCCGTAATGGAAATCCAGCAAGCTCAGGGCCAGATAGCCGGCCGCGATGGCGACAAAGCAAAACGAGGCCCGTCGTGTCGAGTCCCGAATGTACGCAGCGACCGTTGCCGCTCCAGCATAGCAAACGACCTCGTAAAAAAGCGTCCACAGAGATCCATTCACTGCGACTGGAAATGGATTAGCCAAGAATACGCCGGGCAACCCGTCCTGAAGCCATTTCAAGCTAAGGCTTCGCGGAAGATAGAAAAACGTCGAGCTCTCGCTGAAGTACGCCTCGATCGGCAATTGCGTCGTAATCGGGCCGATTACCGCAATCGTAACCAGCGAAACCACTATAAGCGCGGGATATAAGCGCAGTACCCTCGCCGCAACAAAATCAGTCAACCCCGCGGACCGCGCGAAGCTCTGCGAAACGAAGAAACCAGAGATTATAAAAAAGATCAGAACCGCCAGATGCCCCAAGGTTATTCCGAGCAGATTGCTCAATGGCTCAACGGCGGCCGGACCATATGCAATCGGATAACAGTGAGATACGAGGACAGCCGCGGCTGCCGCGACCCGCAGCAGATTGAAGTTGTTTTTCCTGCCTTGATGGGCTGCCACCGCCAGCGAGTTTGAATGCCTTATCCGCTCCGCGCGCTCCAAATTCTCCTCCCAGCTTCATCTTTCAGCATTGCCACCGAGAGCACGGACCTTGCACGCCTCTGATCTGCTGGCGCTGGCGATCGGCCCGTCAAGATCATGCCGTCATGCGCGACCGCGCAACCGCGCTTTCAGCGAGGCTCGCCCGTATTCCAGCAAAAACGCCAAGCAGCACCCAGCATATACCCCACATGTGCACCATGAATCCCTCAAGCACGGAAATGACAGTGAGAAACCCGAGCGCCACTGACAGGCGTTTTTCACTGGGCGATAGGACTTGGCACCTGTCGATCGGGCCCAACCAGAACGCGCCAACAATTGTTAGAAACACGAAAAGGCTGCCAGGAATTCCAAAATTCATGGCAAGCTCAAGCCACATCGTATCCACGCTGGAACCTACTAGGACGCCGCCCGCTTGCCAGTTCCAGTCGTCGAGCAGACCAATACCGAACAAAGGCGACCCCGCCACGAGAGGCGTAGCGGCTTCCCATATAGCTTCCCGATACCAGCCCGTCATCGGAGTGACGCCAGCAAAGCGCAAAATCGTCGCGATTGGTTTCCCGGAAAAAAGGAATATGAAGGTGACGCCGCAGGCGACGATCGTTCCTAGAATCTTCCATCTGCTCGTCAGTCTTGGCGTCGCACCATAAAGCACAGCCAGGGCCATCACTAGAACGAAGCTCACCATTGCACCCTGGGAACGCGAAAAAAACGCGCCAATAAACGCGACAACGGCAACCGCCCATCCGAGCAATCGCCGCGGGAACGTGCAAAGCGCAAGAGCGCCGAACCATGCGCATGCCAAGCCGAACAGAATCGAATGCTCCATCGGACCCATGGCACGAATCGACCCGTCTCGATACAGCGTCTCGGCTTGTGATAAGATCGCGACCTCGTAGGCTTCTTTTCTATAACCGGTAATTCCCTTAATCCATTCGTACGTAAACAGCTTCCCGGTTAAGGGATCGAGAAGCGCGATGAGCACGACGACAACCATCAATTTGCAAGCGAACTCCACTATTCGTACGGAACTGTCAAGAGAGCCCAAAAACGAGCGAAACACGAAGTATGCCCCGACGAAGTCCAGCGCCAGCGCACCGCCTCCCTTCAGGCCATTTGCTGGCCCGCTCGTGATCATCGCTGCGATCACCATCCAGATCCCGGCGATCACCACAAGGATGTCCGAGGGAACGCAGGCGTAGGCAGCCGTCCCGATGCGTCGGCACAACCGAATAACGGCAGCCACTGAGAAACAGATGAGCAACAATCTAACAGCCGTGAGGCGGAAATCTCCGATAAAGAACGAAAGTCCTTCCGGCAGGAAAAGCGCCGCCATCAACAGCTTAAGCACCGCCTCATCGCCGAGCGACCTTACCGCGCCGCGGTTAGCCCGCAACCGAATGGGCTGCGGGTAGCCAGTCGAGACATGACTGTATGCTGCCGGTTGAGTGCTCATTGAGTGCGGCACCTCGCGCGCCAGCTCTCAGTCATAGGTGTTCGGACTGAAGGCACTAGCAATTGCGTATCCGTTCGCTTGACGCGACAGGAACTGTTGTCAGGCCCCGTCGCAAGAATTCGATGAGTCCCAATGGCGTCAGCGCATACACGAGTGCCTTATGGTAATGTGAATCGAGCGGATGCAGGCGGGCGCACTCTAGTCCCGTTCTCAGGCTGGCAAGGCGTCTCCCGGCGCGGCGCTGATCCAGCACGCTTTTCATGAAGTGGGCTGCTATATTGTTGTCCAACACGCTGTTTTTTGAGCGCCTCGGACCATCGATTCCCTCTGGAAACACCTGATCGTAGTTCAGGCCTCGCCGACTGCACGCTCGTCTTAGCGCCTCGGCAACGTAGCGCTCGCGCTGGAACGGATCGCGTCTTGTCACCGATGTTGACAGAATGCGATATCCATACAGACACTCACCCAGCACGACCATCGGATATCGCTCTCCCAATCTCAAAATGTAATCTAGTGCCTCGACGAACGGCATGGTCGGGTCGTAGCGCAAGTCACCCACCAACGACATTCGAAACATCCCGGTCGGGTCGTGAGCTGGCATGCGAAACGCGTCGATGTCGCGCCTGCAGTCCAGCTCGCTCTTCGCGGATGATGTTGGAGCCATATGTGTGCCGTTGATAATGAGCTCGTTCCCGGAGAAGACTGCGGCAAGCTCCGGCCTGTTGACCAAAGCGCGCACGAGCCTTTCGATCCGATGCGGATGGCTTATGTCGTCGCCGTCCTGAATGGCATAAAATTCCCCGCGCGTGTCGTTCAACGCGCGATTCAGGGCCACCGGCCGCGTGGCATTTTCCTGATGGTAAACACGGACCCGCGCGTCGCTCAGCAGGTCCCGGATCGACGCAAAGCAAGCATCCGTGCTTCCGTCGTCAATCATCACGACTTCAAGATTTCTGTAGGTCTGCGTCAGGATGCTCTGGAGCGCGGGTCGCAGATAGTCCCCTGCGTTATACACGCACATTATGACGGTCACTAATGGATCTGTTTCAATATTTCGAGACACAATGCCGGACTGTTCTCGCTTCATCATGCGCTCCCGTACGATCACACGCCGTTTCTTATCCAATAGTAGACAATGGCCTCGTCGCGCATCCGTCTCGCTACCGAAGCTCCCATTGATCTCGGGCTCCACAGACGAGGCCGGCCCTGCCGTTGCCATCGTTGCAGTCCGCGCCACTGAGACAAGCCGAAAACGTGCATGCGGCAAATTCCATCAGCTGCTCGATCGGACGTGCCGGTCCGCAAGCGCAAAGCATTTGCGATCTCAAGGGAGTTGTCAGATGAGGCCTCATCAATCACCAGGAGCAATATTGGGCTTTCAAATCCAGAAGCGGTGTCACGGGTTCCTCCCAGATCGGCGCCGACTGCATCTCGACCATTTAACATTAAATATTATACCGGATTTAACTAAAATCACAAAGCCAAATAAATGTAACGGTTATCCTACCTCGTCAGTTAAACTGGCGCGCTGATAAATGGGTTCCCTGCGCCGAAACTTGCCGCCTCGGCGACGTACTCTGCCTTGGCGCGGCGGCAGCACAGATCCCGGTGCGGTTGGCTATCTCCAGCACAACGCCGTCAACCGACGCCTGCAGCACGATCAGCTCCCGGCGAAACACCGCCTCCCTGATATCTTCCGCAACGCTGTTGCGCTTGGTGAGTTTTTCGACCAGCTCCTGATGGGGCCTACGGTCTCCGCGAACACCTTTTGATCTGCGCGAGCCTTATCCACACGATGGGCGCTGTCCGCAATGTTGCCCCGAACGCGCCCCAGATTGCTCTCGACCTCGAGGCGCATCACGGGATAGCTGCAAATTCAGCTGCGAGCCGACTCGCTTGTCCATCAACGTGCTGCGCGATCGATTTCATTGTCTCGAACCGCTGAACCAGCACCGGCTCTTCATCTTGAGCCGCGTCGAGATTGGCCCGCACGGACGCGATCTGCCAATCGCAGCTCTACTATCTAGGCCTCAAAGGCTGTCGTTCGCTGCAGGAGGTCCTTGTGTTGCAGGACTTCGTCTGCATTCGCCGGATCGCTGACGACAAAATCCGACCCGTCCAGTTCGGCCTGGTTCAGCCAAACTGCCCGGCAGTCTTGGAATCTTCCCCGGACGCGGCATTGACGGCGGCCTCTGTCCAGCCATTTGCCCATCGCCAGCGGTTCGCCCAGACCTCATACCATTCGCGGGCACGCGCGCGGTATTCCTCATCCCGCAATAGCGCCGCCGCGGTCGCATACCCCAGCAGTCGTGTTAAGGTCATCAGCGAATACAATCGCCTTCCTATCAGTCGAGAAAGGGGCGACCAATGCCGGTCCATCAGTGTCACGCGACCGGCCAGCAGGTGAATTCGGAGCTCGCTTTTCCGAGGGTATGAAGCCCCACCATAATGTATGATTGTTGCGGTTGGAGTTATTTTCGGCTGCGCGCCAAAGTTTCGCGCCCGAATGCATAAATCGGCCTCTTCCGCATACATGAAGAACACCGGGTCGAACCCGCCGAGCTCCTCCCACAGAGCTCGGTCAATCAGGAAGAAACAACCTGATACGATGTCGACCGACCGGACCGAATCCCGCTTCCAATCTGGATAGGCTTCGGGATTGAACACCACGCTGCGCTTGAACAGGTTCAATCCGACAGCCCAGCAGAACACGCTCCATAACGTCGCAGACCTCCAGCATGATGCCGGATTCAAAGATCCGTCGGCGAAGACAGTGCGCCCGCCCCAGATGCGACACTCGGGAGTCGTGTCGGCAAATTCGTTGAGGCGATCGATCGCATGATCCAGGACCACAGTATCCGGGTTAATGAGCAACAGCCGGCGCCCCTGCGCAGATTTCACCGCGAGATTATTGGCCCTGCCGAAGCCAACATCCTGCCCGGACGTAATCAGCTTGACCGTCGGAAATCGTTCCCTGATCGCCGCAGCAGAACCGTCACTGGATCCACTGTCAAACACGATCAATTCATATTGAACCCTAGTAGTTTGCTCCAAAATCGAACGGATACATTCAATCGTCATCTCGCGCGTGTTGTGTGTTACGACGATGATACTAAGGTTCATTGCAAGCCTCCGAAGAACACATAGGCCTTCTCAACCAAGGTAAGCATCTACTCTCGCTTCGCGGTCCGTTGTTGTCGCGAGGAGCTAATTCAGTTGCTGTCCTTCGAAGGATGGCCAGTCTCCCTTTGAACTCGCGAATTCCCGATTCCTCCGGTTACACGCGAGCAAGATGAGCTCGGCGCCCCAGCCGGGCATTCATATTGTTCAATTAAAGATATTTATATTAAATACATTAAGCGGCGGCTTCGGTCAAAATAAATATTCGCCTTCATCCAACTCGCGAGATCGATATATGCTAGAGCGTTAATTTCCCTTGAAGCGAGCCATTGGCCATTAACTCACCCTTCAAACTAATACACAAATTCATTCTCAATAAGCCTTAAATTGACGGGAGCGATTGAGTTGCCCAGCGTACATCCCCGACCGGATGGGCACCCGGGCCGGCGCGACACTCACGGAAGCCAAGCCGCTTTCATTCGCGTTTTATTGCGCCTGCACAAGCGGGGAAATTGATGAGCCATTTGTTCAACATAACGAACGTTTTGGATCGCCGGAAATTCGTCGAAAGATGCGTAAAGCGGCTGGCGTTAATGCTCCTCATTTCGACCTCGATGAGTCCTAAAGCAATCGCGATTTTTGGTGGCGTGCGGAGCCGGACCGGAGCGCCCGGTGTTCCGAACCTATCGTTAAACCTCCAAATTCCGACCGCAGCCGGAGCAATAGTTGGGACGTTTGCTCACCTCGGTGGCACCCGGACAACGTGCTCGATCGTTTCCGATGACAGTGGCGGCTGTTTTGGCACAAATGAGAATGGCGTGATCACCGTGACGTCGTCCGGTGCTTTGCTACTCGCGGAGCGGACCTACAATGTCACGATGCGCGTTCGAAACAGTTATGGCTATGACGATCTACAGATCAGCATCATCGTCTCTTCCGCCTCCGCTGGAGTTCCGGTTGTAACTTCCCAAAGCTTCACTTTTGGTGTGCCAGGCGAAGCCAACCAGACGATCGGCATGGTAGGCGCAACCAACGATCCGAACTCGTTCTCGATCGTGTCTGGCAATTCGTCCGGGCTCTTTGCGATCGATTCAGCAGGCAGACTGACCGCAAATGCGAACATGAACAGGATTAGCGCGCTCTCCACCGGCTTACGGCCGCAGAACTATAGCCTCATAGTCAGGGCGACAAACGAGGCTGGCTATGGTGAAGGGACCGTGACCGTCAATTGTCAGCAGCTGCCTTGGCCTGATGTGAGCAATCGCCCCTCAATGATCGGAGACACTCTGACATGGACAGGTCCGGCGAACGGCGGCCCCTCATGCTGGAACGACGTGCAGACCTCACATGCGCTGAGCGTGTCAAACATCACGCAATCCTCCGCCGACGATCAGGTGATCGAATATCTCGACATCACCGGAGACTTCCGCTTTTCACATAGAAACGTCACGCTGCGCCGCTGCCGCGTTCGCGGCGTGATATGGTCAACCACGAACGTCGGACCGACCGGTGATGGCGGTACCAGACCGACGAATGAGGTGATCGAAGATTGCGACCTAATCGCTATCGATGGAGGGCCTTACGGCTTTGTTACCAATTTAACCGTCCGGCGCTGCTGTTTCCACGACAGTGAGAACGAGATCACCAAGTTCTTCAACAATGTTCTGATCAAGGACTGCATATTTACACGGCCAGACGGTTCAGATTGTGATGAGATTGAAATCTACGCTCAAGGCGGCTTGCTTCCTACCAACTATGTACTGATCTGCCACAATACATTTACAGGGCCTAGCATTCGCGGCAGGGGTACGTTCAACGCGGCCGTAAATCTAACAAACTGGGGCAGTGTTAAGGGCGGCACCATCGGGCCCGATGTATACGTCGACAACAACCGATTCTGGAGCCTGCGAGATCAAAATCACATCATCTGCGATGACGGACAACAAGGTTCCGGGTACGTCGATTATCATGCCACAAACAATGGATTTTATCCGGTGGGCACGGTGCCGAGGCGGAACTACCAGAGACGTTACCGCACAACGATCCTCACCAACAGCGGCAACTTCTGGATGGCAACACCGACGTCAGTGTCTGGGAGCCCGACGAGAGGTATGGACGGCCCCGGTTCGATTTGACTGACTATCTGCCGGCCGGCCCCCTAAAACGTCGCAAGACTCGCAAGGATTTTAATTTTGGCTGATTTCACTCGGCAAGGCGGCCTCCGCCGGACTTCACTGGAGAGATACTAAGGAAGATCCCTTCCCGCTCGTGGTTCTGGGAGCCACCAGCTGGCGATCATCTGCTTTGATCACGCCGGGGCGCGGCGGAATTTCTGCAGCCCGATACGACTTTTGTTGTTCCACCTTGACGTCGGAGAATTGTCGGCCAAGCGGCTGGACCTGCTTGCCTCACGTGAGCTGTGCCGACGAGTGGGAGGTGCTGCCAGGGAGAAGGTCATTACCTTCCATGACCTGAGCGCCGGGGACGCCAAATGCGAGCATAATCGAACAAATGCTGCTGGCAGGATCGACCGACTTTTCCGAGAATGCCGCTCGGCCTTGGTCTCGGGGGCATAAATCGAAGCCAGGCGTCTGAAAAGAGCCCACCTCTCTCATGAATTCCGGATTTCATGCGATGGGCGGCGTCTGCCGTTTCGAATTTCAGGATCCTACGTTGCTTCCTCCCCCGAGCCGCCCCCTCGCTTACGCTGCGAACCGCTCAAGGCTCCTCGCCGCCGCCCCAGCATATGAGAAACTCCCACTCGTACTGCAGACAACGCCCGCTGACGTCCTTCAGCGCTGGGCAATTTGAACAGCTGCCAAACTGGAGGTAAGTACCGCAACCTGCGGTCTATCCTCATCGCCTCTTGGATAAGCCGCACTCCATCCTTAGGGCGCCCCTGTCGGAGCAACGTAATCCCGCAACGGAATACGTGGTCGGCCAACGCACCACGGGCTACGCCGCTCAACCGATGCGAGCTGCTAAGACGATGCTCGTATTCTTCGAAGAAACTATCGAAGGCAAGTTGACGCTGGCTATAATCGGACATCGCCTCCGCAAAGTACGCGTTAGACATTGCATTGGGATGTTTACGATAGATTGCCTGCACCGCTTTGATGCGAGCAACCGAGCCGTTTGCCGCAAAGCGAAGCCACATCTCCATGTCACCCGCGTGGGGCAACAATGCTCGATAGCCGCCGATCGCTTTTTGTACGCTTGTCCGCGCTATAGCCGTCGGCGTGGGGACGACATTTGTGCCTGTTGTGCATATTTCCTTCAAGAGATCGTGGCGGCTCCAGGTGTAGCGCTGCGTCGGCTCTATACGAGGGATGGGAAGCTCATCATGCCAGCTGACGCATTCGCCATAGGTGAGCACAACGTCCGGATTTTTTGCCAAGACTTCGATCGCTCGTTCAAGCGCTCCAGGCACAAGCATATCGTCTGCAGACAACAGCAGGAAATAGTCGCTGTCCGCCCGCTCAATGCCCTCATTATAGGTTGCTATATGTCCTAAGTTGCGTCCGTGCGTCACGACTTCAACGCGCCAATCAAGGGCAGACAGACGCTTTGCTACCTCAAGCGAATCATCCGATGACGCGTCGTCTATAACGAGAACCCGCACATCCTTGATCGACTGATCAAGGACGCTGCGAACACAGTCCACAAGGTAACGACCGTAATTATAACACGGTACAACGACGTCCACCTTAGCCATGTCCCGCCTTCACGTCCTCTTCAGAAGCGCCGCGGCGCCGGAGCCACTCAGTTCCCACGCGCAACATCGGCGTCTAGTTGTATCCATGCGCCAGCTCCGCCCTAATGGCATTCGCCACACAAAGTTGGTCTTCTTCCTTCATCTGCGCGTAGATTGGCAGCAGAATCGAACGAGCCTGCGCCGCTTCAGATTGGCGCAGGCTATGGCGGTGGTTAGCGTTCGCGTAAGGCGGTTCGCGGTGCGAACACATGATACCGCGCCGCGTCGCGATGCCCTTATTAAGCAAGTTTTGCATGACGGTGCGCTGGTCGAGGCGATCCGGAAGACCCACGCAATAGCTCTGCCAATTGGACCTCGCCCACTCTGACTCTGCCGGCAGACGCAGACCCGCGAAACTTCCAAGTAGCTCGGCGTATTTGGCAGCGACCGCGCGGCGTCGCGCCACTAGTTCCGGGAGGCGCTCGAGCTGTTTGCGCCCGACTGCGGCTTGTATGTCGGTCATCCGGTAATTGTACCCGACGACGAGATAGTCCTCGAATATTACTCGGGAGGAGCCATGCCGCACTGTGTCGGGGATGCTCATGCCATGCTGGCGCAGCAGCCGGAACCTGCGGTCAAGCTCTGGATCCGCGGTGGTCAGCATCCCGCCCTCGCCAGTCGTGATCACTTTGCGGGGATGAAAGGAAAAGCAGGCGATATGCCCATGCGGTTTGCCGATCGGCTCCCATTCCCCGCTCATCCGGATCTGCGATCCGGCGGCGCAGGCCGCATCCTCGATCACAGCGATCCCGTGGTGGCGCGCCACGGCCATGAGCGCTGCCATATCACAGGGCATGCCCATCTGATGGACCGCGATGATCGCGCGCGTGTGCCCGGTGATGGCTTCGGCCAGCCGAGCGCAATCCAGATTGTAGGTCTCCGGGTCGATATCGACAAAAACCGGAGTGGCGCCCTGATATCGGATCGCATTCGCAGTCGCGATAAAGGAGTGGCTGACCGTGATCACCTCGTCCCCGGCGCCGATATCCAATGCGGCCAAGGCGAGCTGCAGGGCCGCCGTGCAATTCGCAACGGCACAGGCGTGCGGTGCTCCGACAAGTGCAGCGAACTCGCGCTCGAACGCGGCCACCTGTGGGCCTTGCGACACCCAGCCCGACAGCACGACTTCGCGTGCAGCGTCGGCTTCTTCCTCCGCAAGCAGCGGCGCCGCGATCGGGATCACGATGCCGCCGCCTGCCGCTTACCGCCGGACGCGAGATCGCGTTCCGATCGCCACCATTTCACGAGGTCGGCGAGCCCCTGCTCGAGCGAAACCGTGGTGCGGAATCCCAGCAGGCGCTCGGCCTTGCCCGTCGATGCCAGCCGTCGCGGCACCGGATTGACCGAGCGCTCAGGTGCGAATTCGGGTGTCAGGCCGCGGCGCCCCATCACCGACGCAAGTACCGTCGCCAATTCCGTCAGGCTGGTCTCGGTGCCGCTTCCGACGTTGAAGACCTCGTCAGTAATCTTTGCCCGGGCCGCGAGGATGTTGGCGCGCGCGACGTCCCGGACGTGAACGAAATCCATGGTCTGACGACCGTCGCCAAAGATGACGGGAGGTAATCCGGCCTCGAGCCGCTCCATCCAGCGGATCAAGACCTCGGTGTACCGTCCGTGTATATCCATCCGGCTGCCATAGACGTTGAAATACCGGAATGCCACGTAATCAAGGCCGCACACGTCGTTGAAGGCGCGCAGCAGGCCCTCATTGAATGCCTTGGCCGCTCCGTAGAGAGTCCGATTGTTGTAAGGGTTCTGCCGCTCGGTTGTCGGAAACTCCTCGGCCATGCCATAGACGGATGCCGAGGATGCTGCGATGATCTTCTCAATGTCGTGCTTGATGCACAGCTCCAGGAGGTCATAGGTGGCGTCTACCATGACCTCCTTGGCCAGGCGCGGCTCTGCCGCGCAATGCGTGATGCGGAGTGCAGCCTGGTGAAAAACGATGTCGGCAGCCTTCACCAGGGCTTCCATCAGCTTGCGATCGCGTATGTCGCCGTGAACCAATCTCACCGGGCCGCGTCCGAGCGCGCGCCGGAGATTCTCCGGTCGGCCTCGTACCATGTTGTCGAGGGCGACGATCTCGATACAACCCTCATCGCAGAGCAGATCAACGATGTGGGAGCCGATGAACCCCGCCCCGCCAGTGACCAGAACGCGTTTTCCCTTGAGCTCGATCAAGACGCCCTCCTGTTGCAGGACCTCGTTATGAAGCTTTGTGAATGCGGCGTTCGTTCGCTGACGGCCTCGCTGGGTCGCAATGCTCCGGCGTTCCTCAAAGTGGAGACAACTGCGGTCGCCTGGTCCGGCCGCAACTCGGGATAAATGGGAAGCGAGAGAACGTCGTTGGCAAGCTGCTCGGTTACCGGCAGATCACCGGCCCGATAACCGAGTTCTGCATAGGCCTTCTGCAGATGCACCGGAATGGGATAGTGAATCCCTGCACCGATGCCGGCGTCCCGCAATATCGTTAGCGCATCATCGCGCCGCTGCAATCTGACCGCATAGACATGATACACGTGGCGGGAGTGCCTGGGCGGCTGCGGACGCGCGAATGGGAGCTCAGACAGCAGTTCGTCGTATCGTTCTGCGAGCGATCGGCGAGCCTCGGTCCAGCGCTCGATGTAGTCCAGCTTGACATTCAATGTCGCGCTCTGGATCTCATCCATGCGATAGTTGTATCCGGCAATGACGTGGTCGTATTTCGCCTCCTGCCCCCAGTCCCGCAGCAGTGACACCCGGCGTGCGAATTCAGGCCGATCAGTGACGACCGCCCCACCCTCGCCGAACGCCCCCAGATTCTTGCCCGGATAAAAGCTGAAGCACCCCAGATCCCCGATCGAGCCTGCACGGCGTCCCCGATACTCCGCGCCGTGCGCCTGCGCGGCGTCTTCAATGACCACCAGACCATGACGCCGCGCGATCGACATGATGGGATCCATCTCGGCCATCAAGCCGTGGAGGTGGACCGGCAGGATGGCTTTGGTTCGCGGTGTTATCGCAGCCTCGATCAGACCGGGATCCATCGTCCACGTGACCGGGTCAACGTCGACGAACACCGGCTTGGCGCCGCTGTAGAGAATGGCCGCGGTTGTCGCCACGAATGTCATGGACACCGTGATGACCTCGTCACCGGGTCCAATACCCGCCGCCAGCAGAGCAAGATGGAGCGCCGACGTCCCACTATTCACCGCAAGGCAATGCGAAGTCCGGCAATATTCGGCAAAGCGTCCCTCGAAGGCCCTCACCTCCGGCCCGAGCACGAAGTGCCCGCTGCTGACGACCCTGGCCACCGCGGCGTCGACTTCCGGCTTGATTTGACGGTATTGGGCTTTCAGATCCAGGAAGGGTATCAAGATTCAACACCTTGGATTGGCTGACTATATATTAAAAATTAACTCGCATTATAATATTAAATCAAGCATCATTTTCAACAAAATAAATCGCGATTAATTTGGTCCCCGGCTAGGAGGCCTCGCTGATGAAGGCACTGGCGGCGGTGGCCATATTTTCGACTGCGGACATGATCCGGGCCGGCACTCCCGCGACGGTAGCGCCCATGGGAACGTCCTTCGTCACCACCGAGCCCGCGCCAACGAACGCCCCCGCACCGACTGTCACACCACATAAAATGGTGGCATTGGAGCCGATGGAGGCCCCCCTACCGACGTGGGTGCGCTGCAAGGTCCAGTCCGACGTTTGCTGAGGACGACCATCCGCGGTTGTTGCCCTCGGATGCTTGTCATTCGTAAACATCACGCCATGACCGACAAACACCTCGTCCTCGATCGTGACGCCCTCGCAGATGAAGCTGTGCGAGGATATCTTGCAGCGCGCACCTATCTTCGCCCCCGCCTGGATCTCGACGAACGTTCCGATCCTGCTCTCGTCACCAACGGTGCAGCCGTACAGATTGACCAGTTCCGGGTGAGGAATACGGACATCGCGACCTAGTTCGACGTCTTCTTTGATAGGCATGTCCGAACTCCGAATGATGTGGCCGAAGCCGCTATGGCGCCGTCCGCGAAGGCCACAGCCCCGGCGCCATTCTCGCGAGGCCGGCTGCTGCGTAGTGGAACTGCTGCAAGAGCGGGTGCCCGGTCACCGCCAGTCCCAGCCACCAACAAAGCGCAGCGACGGAGAAGGCTGATGCCAAGCCAGCAAGCGGCGAAAGTCCTTGCGCGGCCGTCAGCGCCGCACAGATCGACGCGCCTGCAATCACGAGTGCCGTTACAGCTCCGCTTCTGAGCAGGGTGCGTACAAATTCACCGGGCCGAATGTCGAGATGTCGCCCAAGAAAATGGAACGCCACTGCGGCTTGAAATGGCAATGTGACAAGAGCGGTTGCTGCAACGGCGTGCACGCCCAGAAACGATGCACCGAAGACGACCAGAAGCGAGGGGGGCAGCGAAATCAAGGACGAGATCAGCGCATCCTGCACCCTTCCGACCGCAATAAACACCGGATAAGTCAGGCAGGCGGCGAAAAGGGCAAGATTGCCGACACAGAGCAGTTGCACGAGCGGGACGATCTCCAGCCACGTCGGACCGAGCCAGATCAGAATGATTGGCCGGGCCATGATTGCCATGAAGGCCAAGAACGGCCACTGCACCGCGGAGAGCAACTGAATGGCCTCCAGATAGACGGCCTTGAGATCGCCGCCTGCTTTGCTTCGCGCAACAACCGCAGGCATGACGACCGGACTTATGACTTGTGTCACCAGCTTATCGAATATCTGCGTCGATGCGGTTGCGCGGCTGTAGAGACCGACGGCCGTGAAGTCGAGCACCCTCGCCAGGAAGAGCTGCGGCGCCAGGCAATAGAACACGTTCACAACGCTAACCGCGCCCGAGTAGAGGCCGAAGCCGATGATCTCCCGGAAATCGACCAGGGACGGGCGCATCGCGCCAAACTCTCTCCGCCATATCAGCAGCATCACGGCCAGCACCGCATTGCCGGCCACCGCTCCCCAAAGTGGGGCCATGTAGCTGAAGTGGGCCAACGCGAGAGCGATCGAAACACCGGCGATAGTCGCACCCGCCGCGAGGTTACAGATTGCGAGCGTTCCAAACTGCATCTCACGACGGAACAATGCGGCTATGGTTCCGGAGAACGGCAGCAACAGAAAATTCAGAGCGGAGATCTCGATGCCCTGACGCAAGCCGTCCAGCTCGAAGAGACGCGCGATGGGCTGCGCAAACACGAACAGCATGAAAGCGGTGGCCGCCGATATCACGAGGTTAACCGTGAACGTGGTCTGCACGCTTGCCCGCGACAACTCGCGCTTCTGAATGAGATAGCTTGCACCTGCAAACTCCTGGAAGCAGGCGGCAATTATGGATGTGATGGCGTTCACGACGGCATAGATGCCGAATTCTTCAGGGGACAGCAGACGGGCGAGCACGGCGGTCGCGACAAAGACCAGCATGAGGCCGATGTAACGATCGAGCGCGGAGAACAGGATCGAGCGCTGCACGGACCTCATTGCATCGTCTGCCATGGCGATTAGGTCAGCTAGGCCGCCGCGCGCGTCATGCGATCGCTCTCGCGCGCTGCCGGGTTCCGTAAGACTCTCGCAGCAATACCGGCGCCCCCTGTTTTGCGATCGAGCACGATGCCGCTTCCAAGACTTCGATCACGCGGAGTCCGGAGGCGCCGCTGGAAATCGGCTGGCGGCCGGTGGATACGCAATCGACAAAATGCTCCACCTCCGTCTGTAGCGCCTCCGTCGGCGAGATGTGCGGTGCCCACATGTCGCCGGCGCGATATCCAATCCGAAATTGATGCGCATCCTCGGGAGGCGCATCGAGCGTAATTCCCTTGTCATAGACCTTGATCTTTTCGGTCGGCTCGAGATCGTCGTAGACGATCATCTTCTTGCTGCCACCGATGAAGGTCTGGCGCACCTTGACGGGCGAGAGCCAATTGACGCTGACGTGGGCCACGCACGCGTCGGCAAAGAACAGCGTGATGTGCGCCATGTTCTCCGGCGATCCGACGACGTGGCACGACCCCGTTGCCGAGACGGCGATCGGCGCCCGATCGAGGATATGGTGGATGATCGAGATGTCGTGCACCGCCAAGTCCCAGATCACATTGACGTCCTTTTGAAACAGCCCGAGACTCGCGCGCGTGCTGTCGTAGTAGTAGATGTCTCCGAGCTCCCGGCTCAGCAGGAGCTCCCGGATCTTCTGGACCGCCGGCGTGTAGAGGAAAGTATGATCGACCATGAGCGTCAATCCGCGCCGGTCGGCTTCCTCGATCAAGCGGGTCACGAGCTCAGCGCTCGGCGCAAGCGGCTTTTCGACCAGAACATGCTTTCCGGCTCTCAACGCCGCAATTGCCAGCTCGTAATGCGTATGCACCGGCGTAGCGATGGCGATTGCATCGATACGGGAGTCCTTGAGCAGATCTTCGTAGCGGCTGGTCGTTTCCACCGCGGGGTAAAGCTGCTTTATCGCGTCGAGCCTTCCTGGGTTCAGGTCGCTCACGCTGACGACGCGCGTGGCAGGATTGACCGAGAAATTGCGAACGAGATTGGGGCCCCAATAGCCGTAGCCCACGACGCCGATTCCCAGTTGACTGTCTCGCATGCTAACCTCGATGCATCCAGAGAGTACGCTTCCAATCATCCCGTTGCAGACGATCACATCACGCCGGGCATCAGGTCCGCGCCGGCATGTCCTGCCATATGCCCCGCGTATCGATGACGTCGAGATGCCGACGCTCCGAGAGGGGCACCATCTTGAACTCGTCGTGATCGACGAGGAGAACCGCGATTTCGCAACTGCGCAGAGCCTCCTCGATGTTCACGAAAGCGACACGGTGATCGGCCAGCTGGGGCGGCAGGCGCCGAAGGTTCGGCTCAACGACCTTGACTCGTTCTCCGTACTTTGCCGCGAGATGCGTGGCTATTTCCATGGCGGGACTTTCGCGCAAATCGTCGACATTGGCCTTGAACGTCAATCCACAGCAGGCGATGTTTGCATAGGGATGATCGTCGATCAGCGCCTCTGTGCGTTCGATGATCTGCCGCGTTTTGGCGTTGTTGACTTCTCGGCTGGTTCGCATCACCCGAGCCAGGTCCGGTGCGGAGTCGATGATGAACCAGGGATCGACCGCAATGCAGTGCCCGCCTACTCCCGGTCCTGGCCGCAATACGTTTACGCGAGGGTGGCGGTTGGCGATGTCGATCACTTCCCAGACATTGATGTCGAACCTGTCGCAAATCAGCGAGAGTTCGTTCGCAAATGCTATGTTGGTATCGCGGAAGGCGTTTTCCGTCAGCTTGACCAACTCGGCCGTGCGTGCCGTAGTGCCGACGCAGGCCCCGCGGACGAACATCTTGTAGAAGCGCTGAGCACGGCGCGTGCAGGTTGGCGTAATGCCCCCGATGCATCTGTCGTTGTTGATGAGCTCGGTCAGGATCCGGCCAGGTAACACGCGTTCCGGGCAGTAGGCGACGTAGATCGCCCCGTCTTCCTTGCCGTTGACGCCGATGTGCAGATCTGGCCGGCGTTCAACGATCCGCTTCGCGATCGCCTCGGTCGTTCCGATCGGCGACGTCGATTCGAGGATGACGAGATTGCCCGGTGCGAGGATATTGACGACTTGGTCGACTGCGGCATTCACGCTTGATAAGTCTGGACGGTTGTCGCGATCGATCGGCGTCGGCACTGCGATGATGAAGACGTCGGCCGCCTGCGGCTTGGTGGATGTCGTCAGGGCGCCGCTCGACACGACCTTGGAAACGAGGCCATCGAGATCGGGCTCAGCGATGTGAATCCTTCCCGATGCAACCGTATCGACGATACGCTCGTTGGTGTCGATACCGACCACCTGCAATCCGCGGCTCGCAATCAGGGCCGCGGTCGGCAGCCCGATATAGCCAAGCCCAACGACATTGATCTTCTGGAATTCAGGCATTGAGAAGAACCTTCACGATACGCTCGCTCGCGTGCCCGTCACCGAACGGATTATGCGAACGGGCCATGGCAGCATAAGTCTCGTCGTCGTCGAGCAGGCGAAATGTCTCCGCAACGATCCTGTCGTAGTTCGCACCGACGAGACGCGCCGTCCCGGCTTCCACCCCCTCGGGGCGCTCGGTCGTGTCGCGCATCACGAGGACCGGTTTTCCGAACGTGGGGGCCTCCTCCTGGACGCCGCCTGAATCCGTCAGGACCAGATGCGACAACGAGAGCAGGCTGACGAAATCCGTGTATTCCTGCGGGGAAATGAGGACGACCCTCGGGTGATCCGACAATCGGGACGCAAACAAGTCGCGCACATTCGGATTCGGATGCACGGGAAGCACCACCGCAACGTCTTCCCTGCGCAGGATCGTTTCCAACGCGTTCACGATATTGATTACGCCGCCGCCGAAATTCTCCCGGCGATGGCAGGTCACCAGGATGATGCGCCGGTTGCCGTGACGCTTCTTGATACCATCCCAGCGGCCCGCGAGCCCGGGATCGGATTCGACCATGGCTTTCGCCAGGATGAGAGCGTCCACCACCGTGTTTCCGGTGACGTGGATGCGGTCGTCCGAGACGTTTTCAGAGCGCAGCGCGCGCGCCGCGCGCTCCGTCGGGGCAAAATGCTGATCTGCGATCGAGCCGACGATCTTGCGGTTCACCTCCTCGGGCCAAGGCGAAAAGATGTCGCCACTGCGCAGTCCGGCCTCGATGTGAGAGACCGGTATCCGGTGATAATAGGACGCGAGTGCGCCGGCCATGGCGGTCGCCGTGTCGCCTTGGACGATCACCCTGGTAGGCTTCACTTTCTCGAGCAGCTCACCGACCTCTCCGAGCAGCCGCGCGGTTAGATGGTCCAGCGTCTGATTGGCCGTCATGACGTTCAGGTCGAAATCCGGGACCACTTTGGCGAGCTTGAGGACCTGATCAAGCAGCTGTCGATGCTGTGCCGTCGCACAGATCGTCAGGGAAATGTCCTTGCGATTCTCGGCCTTGAGCCGGTTGATGACCGGGAAGAGCTTGATTGCTTCGGGCCGGGTCCCCAAGAGGATGAAAAAATGCTTGGGCACGTCTCACCCTCCGATCCGACTCGGGCCCGGCGGCACGGGGCCCGGCGCTCCCGGCGTGTGCTGAATCGCCTGCTTGATGAGCGCTTGCACCAGGATGCCCGCAAACAGCGTGTTCGTCGTGGCGTATCGCCACCACATTCGCCCGGGCTCTTGATAGATGCGGTACAGCCACTCGAGGCCCAGCCTCTGAATCTGTGTGGGCGCGCGTCGAACGGTGCCCGCAAGAATGTCGAACGCGCCACCCACGCCCATGATGAAAGGGACGCCGAGATCGTCGCGGTGGGCGGCCAGAAAGCGCTCCTTGCGCGGCGTCGGCATGCCGATGAAGAGACAATCGGCCCCGCTCGAGCGGATATCCCGAACGACGTCACTCTCCTGCTCGGGTTTGAAGTAGCCGTCATGCCAACCCGCGAAGACAAGTGAGGGATGTCTCACGCGCGCGCGTTGCATTGCCTCGTGCAGTACGGCCTGGGTGGCTCCCAGGAAATACGGCTTGAAGCCTTCCCGCGCGCACACCGCGAGTAATTCGGCCAGGAGATCGACACCGGTGACTCGCGACGTCGCCGGAAGCCCCACCGCTCGCGCGCCCCAGAGGATCCCCATGCCGTCTATGCTGACAATATCGCTGTCGGCGACGTCGGCCGCGAGCACAGGATCGGACCGCATCTTGACGAACTTGGCAACGTTCAGCGCCACATGCTGCAGCCGTCGGCGGCTGCGCATGGCGCCGCGCGCCAGCTCCACGGTTTCCGCCATTGTCAGCAGGTCGATGGGGCACGCCAGGAACGATGCACGCATTTGAATCGACCTCCAAAATGCAATTTTGTTTAAGTTGCATTTAAGATTATAATAACGATAATAAATGGCAAATATTTAATTGCAAGGATTAAATGCGAGCTGCCAAATGAGCGCGAAACTGGGCGTTACCGCCGGCGGACCCGCTGTGCACCAAAGGAAAATTAAATATGGCGCTGATAAATTGATTTCGGTGATCATTCCCCACCTCAACCAGGCGGAGGCTCTGGAAGCCTGCTTGCGGAGCCTGGATGCACAGACCCTGTCCCGCGACTTGTTCGAGGTCATCGTGGTGGACAACGGCTCGGCAATGCCCCCGATGGAGATCGTTGCCGGCCATCCCGACGTGAGGTTGACGTACGAATCGCGTCCCGGTCCCGGTCCGGCGCGAAACAAGGGCGCGGCTGTCGCAAAGGGAGAGATACTTGCCTTCGTCGACGCCGACTGCAGAGCGCATCCAGATTGGCTCAACAGCGTATTGCAGGCGTCGCGCTCGTCGCCGGCTGACACGGTCTTAGGGGGCGACGTTCGCATCTGGCAGGCGGAAAATGCGAGTCTTAGCGCCATTGCGGCTTATGAGAGCGTCTTCGCCTATCGATTCAAACTCTACATCGAACGCCACGGCTATTCCGGAACGGGCAATATGGCGGTGTTTCGTCGCGACTTCGATCGCGTCGGTCCATTCGCCGGCATCGACGTGGCGGAAGACATGGAGTGGGGGCAGCGCGCACTACGCGCCGGACTGCAATTTCGGTATATCCCCGAAATGATCACCTTCCATCCGGCCCGAAGCTCCCTAAAGGAGTTGTATGCAAAGTGGGACCGGCAAATCGCGCATTATCGCAATATGGCGCAAGGTAAGCCCGTGTGGCGGTTGCGTTGGATTGCGCGAGCTTTGCTCGTTCTCGCCTCGCCGGCGCCAGACGCTGTGACGGTACTAACCAGTGACCGCCTTCACGGTAGCGGCGCCCGTCTCAAGGCTATCGCCGTCCTGTGTGCCGTCCGCGCCCATCGTGCCATGACAATGCTTTCGCACCTGCGCCGTCGCCGTGCAGTGGCTTGGAACCGCTAAACCAGACTCAAGTGTCGCGGAACGCCGAGTTGTCGGTCAGGTCCCGCAAGTCGGTACGGCGGCCGAATGACCATAGTATCCAGCCAAGTTCGTAGCTGCGACACTCGAGCCGGACTCCAATGCCGGCCGGATCGATCAGCACCTCTCCGTTTCCGAGCCAGGCGTTCTTGAGCGCGCGCAACATCCGCGGAGCCCTGCTCTTCAGCTCATGCTTGCGAACCTGCGAACGGAGCGTCAGGCTGAGCTCCGGCACCAGCATGGTCCGGCCCAGTTGGTTGTGACCCAGCACCCAGTTGAATCCCTTGACCAGGGCATCCCGCGCTCCTCGTCGTCCGAAACGCTCGGCCCATTCCAGCAGCGCCGGGGCCATTCCATACTGATGGACTGAATAGACTTCGTAGAAATCGAGGACACGGCCACTCTTCGCATCGAAGAACCACGGCCATTCACCCTGGGGTCCCTGAAGCGCGATCAGATTGCGCACACAGGTGTCGGCCATGACGAGCGCGGACACGTCTCCGGTGAATTCGCCGTACTGATAGCAGGCGATTGAAAGGTAGGTCTGCGTCGCAAATGACGCAAAGCGGCGACGGAAGCCGGACGGCGCATCGAAAAACAATCCGGATTCGCTATGGAAACGCTCCTTCAGGAAACGGTAGAGCGGGCTCGCGAAGCACGTCCACTCCCCCTCGCCTGCCCTGGCTTGAGCGACGACTCCCGTCAGCAGCATGCCCAGGTCCTGGGCCCGAAACGCGGGCCATTGCGACTGATCCGAGAGAATCGCTTTCAGCTCGGACCTCACCCGCTCCGGAATGGGAAGGCGGAGCTCGGCGGCGGCCCACAAGGCCATGCCGAACGCATATTTCCGCACGGGAAGCGCGGTGAGACTCATGGCATTTCGATGGAAGATCTCCGGGAGATCAATGTCAGCCGGAAGTTCCGCGACCCGTGACATCCCGAGCAAGACATTGAGGGTATAGAACACGTCGCTATGCGCTATCGACTCGTTTGGCGAAGCCCGCCCGTCGAGGTGATAGATATGCGACCAACGGCGCTCACGAGGCAACCAGCAGCGTTCCAGCCCTCTGAGCGCATAGTTCACCAGAGGCGAGTTTGGCGACAACCCCTTCGCTGGAGCCGGCATTATGAGCTTCACACCAGAATTCGAGCTGATCATCATCATCGACAGTGCACCATGGTAATCCCCGTCAGTATTCCCGGATGCTTTCATCGAGACCACGGAGTAGTGGATAGAGGAAATATGAAATCACCGTGCGCTTTCCGACCTTCATCTCAGCCGTGACCGCCATACCGGGAATGAGCTGAAGATGTTCCGGCGGCAGCCGAAGGTGCGTGTCCCGCAAATCGACCAGCACGCGGTAATAGGGACTGGACGCGCGACGCGCACCTTCGACCTTCGGGTCTGGCGAGAACGAGTCCTGGCTAATGACCCGGACCTCACCAGTCGCCGTGCCATATTTCTGGAACGGAAACGCCTCGAACTTGATCCGTACCGACTGCCCAACCGCGACCTGCCCGATGTCCTTGCCCTCGACGTTCACCTCGGCTTGGAGCGTCTCGTCGCGCGGGACCAGCACGAACAGTGTTTCGGCTTCGCGAAGCACCGAGCCCACCGTTCGGTTCGCGACTTCAAGTACAACCGCATCTGCCGGTGCGTGGAGCACGATCAGCTTCCGGCGAAGCTCTGCTTTCTTGAGCTCCTCCGCGGCGCTGTTACGCTTGGGCAACGCCTCCACGAGCTCCTGATAAGCTGCGCGCCGGAACTCGGCAGCGAAGACTTGCTGGTCTGCACGGGCCTTATCCAGACGATGCGTGTTATCGACAATGCTGCCGCGAACACGCGCCAGGTTGCTTTCCACTTCCAGGCGCGCATCTCGGGAAAGCAGGAAGTTCAGCTTTGAACCGACCTCCTTGGCCATCAGCGCGCTTCGCATGGCTTCAATGGAGCGCATGTTGTCTAGTCGCTGGCTCAGGACAAGTTGCTCATCCTGCGCCGTCTTCAGATTGGCCTCAGCCGACGCAATCTGCGCGTCATAGTTCTGGATCTGGACATCGTATGCCGCCTTTCTCTGCAGAAATACCTTGCGCTGCAGCGCCTGCTCGGCATTTGCGGGATCCTCGGCGACATACTCGACGCCATCCAACTCCGCTCGAAGGCGATCGGTGGAGGCATCGAAGGCCGCCACTCGGTTCTGCAATTGATCGAGATCGGCTTGCGAAAATGTCGGATCGAGCGTCGCAAGCAGGTCGCCGCGATTGACGGTGTCACCCGCTCTAACGCGAATGTCTCGGATGACCGACGTCTCCAGCGGCTGTACGACAAGATTCGGATGTGTGGTGATCAGCTTTCCCTGCGCGGTTACGATCATGTCGACTTGCGAGACCGATGCCCAGATAACGGCGGCCGCTATCAGCGCGACAACACAATAAAGCGTCATGCGTGCCAGGCGCGGTGGGTTTCGCTGTTCGATCTCCGCTGCATCGGGTTGGAATTCCCTGACAACAGGCGGCGGAGTTGGTCCACGCCTTAGCAGCTCTCGCCGCCGCCGGTCGCCTCGCTTCGGAGAGACTGGCCGGTCGCTACTTAGCTGGGCGCGCGGTTTCTCTGTCCTGATCATGCGATCTGCTTCGTCTGCTGGTTCCAAAGATGCCTATAGATCGTGCATTTCGATAGCAACCGGTCGTGACGATCCACATCGACGATCTTGCCGCGGTCGATCACCAGGATTTGGCTCGCGTCCGACAGCATCGACAGCCGGTGCGATACGATGATGACTGTTCGTCCATCGGCAATGCGGCGCAGATTGCGCCGAATGATTGTTTCACTTTCGGAATCGAGCGCGCTGGTCGCCTCGTCGAAGATCAATATGCGCGGATTGACGATCAACGCGCGGGCAATCGCGAGCCGTTGCTTCTGCCCGCCAGAGAGATTCGACGCTTCTTCCTCCAGAAGGGTATCGAAACCACGAGGCAACCGTTCGATAAATTCATCGGCGCCTGCAAGCTGCGCGGCCCTCACGATCTCGGCGAAAGTTGCGTCGCGCTTCACGCAGGCAATGTTCTCGCGCACCGTGCCTCGGAACAGGAAATTGTCCTGCAGTACGAGACCAAGATTCCGACGCAAATGGGTCAGATCGAGTTCGCGTGAATCATAGCCATCTATCCGCAGCAATCCTTGCTGCACCGGATACATTCCGGCAATGAGCCGCGTCAGCGTCGTCTTGCCAGAGCCGCTCCGGCCAACGATTCCGATGATCGATCCGGCCGTGATCGAGAACGACACGTCATCAAGTGCCGGCCTTCCTTCTCCATAGCGGAAGGTGACATTTTCGAATTCGATCCCGCCGAGGAAGTGCGGCCGCAGCCCTTCGCGATTCCCGTCGCGTTCCAGCTGCTGGTTCATCACCTCGCCGAGCATCTTAACGGCAAGGAGCACTTCCTGATATTCGTGGACCATCGTCACCATCTGGACCAATGGTCCCGAAACGCGACCGGCCAGCATGTTGAAAGCAACGAGCGCGCCGATCGTCATTTCGCCGCTGAAGACGTCCAACGCACCAAGAGCGATGATGCCGAGTGTCATCATCTTCTCAAGGAAGCCCGTCAACGACTGGGCCCCCGCGGAGATTTTTTCGACGCCAAATCGCATCGAAACCGACTGAGCACAGCAATCGTCCCACGCCCTACTCTGTCGCGGTTCCATGGCCAACGATTTCACGGTTCGCATACCATGCACACTCTCGACCAGCAGGGCCTGTTTTGCGCCCTCGGCCTGATACAGATCATAGAGACGTCGGCGGAACGGCCCCGTTAAGATCGCGACGACGCCTCCAATTACGATCGTGAAGGCGAGCACCAGCCCTGTCAGCTTAACGCTGTAGAGCGCCAGCACCGGAACGAACACGAACAGCGATAGAGCGTCCAAGGTCGTCAGGAATAGCCGACCGGTGAGGAATTCGCGGATCCGCGCAGCCTGCTGCATATGTTTCACCAGAACGCCGGCGGATATGTGCTCGAAGAAAGTGACGGGCAGACCGAGGAGGTGTCCGAACGTCTTGGTAGCGACCCGGATGTCGACCTTGTTGGTCGCATAAAGCAGCAGGTATCGCCGCAAAAAGCCGAATATCGCGTCAAAGGCCAGGGCTACGGTCGCGCCGGCCGCGAGCACGTAGAGCGTCGTGAAGCTCTCGTGCACAAGAACCTTGTCGATCACCAATTGAAAGAAGATGGGAAGCGCGAGACCCAGCGCATAGAGCAAGATGGCAGCAATCGCGACGTCCGCGAACAGCCGCCATTGACGGAGCAGTTCGGGTAAAAACCATCTCAGCCCGAACACGCTTCGGCGCTCTGATGACGGACGCTCGCGCTTGATCAGAATGACATCGCCACTCCACCGTGCGCAAAGCCGGTCCTTGTCAACGATCAGCGGCTCGTCCTTGCGCTCTGCAAGTGGATCCCAGATCGTGGCCGCCTCAAGATCATCAACTCGCGGCGCACCCAAGACGACAATCCAATTGCCGTTCGAGAGCCGGGCGAGTGCCGGATATGCCTCGCCCAGGCGGCTTAGCGCTCCCCAATCGAGGTGCGCCGTTTGCGCACGAAGCCCGGCCTCGCGCGCCATTCGTAGCAACCTGTCGGTCGAAAGCGTGGAGCCGTCGACTGCATAGACGTGCCGAAGGCGTTCCGCAGGCAAGTCGATGCCGTGATGGGCGGCGACCTTTGCCAAACTTTCAAGCGCGGTCCAAGACGCAGACGGCGCGCCTTCGTCGGAGGTCGTCGGGGCGGATTCGCGATCGATTTCAGCGGAAGTTGGTTGAGACATTAGGAGGCCGTGCTGCATTTGGCGCGGGTCGATCGCGCTCCAGTGACGAAACGACGTGCGAAGGTTCGGTGGTCGAGCCTGATCGGGCGCGCCGGATCGCGCCGGCATCGACCAGGCCCTGAAGCGCGTTCTGCATCACCTCAACGGAGTTCGCGAAGGCTTCCACCGAGAAGATCAGCCGCTGACGAAAGACTTTCTTGGGAGCGTTGTTGTCGTCGCGCTCGGTGGGTGACAGGCTCACCAAGTCTACGCGCACGATCGAACCACCGACCGTGATTTCGTCCACTCCATCCGTATAGATTTCGGCATGCATCCTACTATTCCTTATGCTGCTAACTGGGGCTGAAACACCACGTCGGCATAGTAGTTGCTGGCGCTGAAGCTGCTGGTCGGGAAGAGCCCGGCACTGTTGGTGCCGCCATAGGCGTAGACGCCGTTGCCGCCGCTGGACGCCGATGAGGGCGCCGTCAGCGGGCCGCTCGTGAGCGAGTTGGTGAAGAAATTATTGGTCACGACGTAGGCTCCGCTCGTGTGGTACGAGGCGACATAGGTCGTGTTGGCGGCGATCGAGACCGGCGTCGCCAGCGTCACGGTCTGCCAGCCCGTCGCCGTGGTGTTGCTGAAGGTTGCGCTGGCGAGCTTGGTGCCGGTCGAGCTCCACAGATCGAGGAGGTCGGAGCCGGTGTCGCCGGGGCTGCGGTAGAACTTCAGCGCGGTGATCTGGCCGGCCGTCGAGGACGTGAACTTCACACCGACCTCGAGCGGCGTGCCGTCATTCAAATTGGTCTGCGCCGGGGTGCTAGATGCGGCGAACAGGCTCACCGGCGCCGTCGTCGTCACGGCGATGTTGAACGTCTCGCTAGCGGAGAAGCCGCCTGGATCGGTGGCTGACGTTTTCACGCTGATCGTGCCGACGTTCGAAGAGGTTGGCGTGCCGCTGAAGGTGCGGGTCGATGCGTTGAAGGTCAGCCATGCAGGAAGCGCCGAGCCATTGGCGAGTGTCGCCGCGTAGGCGAGCGGGTCGCCGTCGGAATCGGTGAAGGTGTTGGCAGGCAGCGTCAGCGAAAAGGCCGAGCCGACGGTCGCGTTCTGATCGGGCGTCTGGTTTGTAAGCACCGGCGCCGTGTCGGTGCCGCCGGAACTGTTAAACACCACGTCGGCCCAATAGTTCGAGGCGCTGAAGGTGCTGGTTGGGAAGATGCCGGCGCTGCTGGTGCCGCCGTAGGAATAGACACCATTGCCGCCGGACGAGGCGGACGACGGCGCCGTCAGGGGACCGCTCGTCACAGCGCTGGTGAAGAAGTTGCTGGTCACGACATAGGCTCCGCTCGTGTGGTACGAGGCGACATAGGTCGTGTTGGCGGCGATCGAGACCGGCGTCGCCAGCGTCACGGTCTGCCAGCCCGTCGCCGTGGTGTTGCTGAAGGTTGCGCTGGCGAGCTTGGTGCCGGTCGAGCTCCACAGATCGAGGAGGTCGGAGCCGGTGTCGCCGGGGCTGCGGTAGAACTTCAGCGCGGTGATCTGGCCGGCCGTCGAGGACGTGAACTTCACACCGACCTCGAGCGGCGTGCCGTCATTCAAATTGGTCTGCGCCGGGGTGCTAGATGCGGCGAACAGGCTCACCGCCGCCGTCGTCGTCACGGCGATGTTGAACGTCTCGCTAGCGGAGAAGCCGCCTGGATCGGTGGCTGACGTTTTCACGCTGATCGTGCCGACGTTCGAAGAGGTTGGCGTGCCGCTGAAGGTGCGGGTCGATGCGTTGAAGGTCAGCCATGCAGGAAGCGCCGAGCCATTGGCGAGTGTCGCCGCGTAGGCGAGCGGGTCGCCGTCGGAATCGGTGAAGGTGTTGGCAGGCAGCGTCAGAGAAAAGGCCGAGCCGACGACCGCGTTCTGATCGGGCGTCTGGTTTGTAAGCACCGGCGCCGTGTCGGTGCCGCTTGAAGTGCTAAGCACCACGTCGGCCCAATAGTTTTCGGCGTTGAAGGTGCTGGTCGGGAAGATGCCGGCGCTGCTGGTGCCGCCGTAGGAATAGACACCATTGCCGCCGGACGAGGCGGACGACGGCGCCGTCAGGGGACCGCTCGTCACAGCGCTGGTGAAGAAGTTGCTGGTCACGACATAGGTTCCGCTCGTGTGATACGAGGCGACATAGGTCGTGTTGGCGGCGATCGAGACCGGCGTCGGCAGCGTCACGGTCTGCCAGCCCGTCGCCGCGGTGTTGCTGAAGGTTGCGCTGGCGAGCTTGGTGCCGGTCGAGCTCCACAGATCGAGGAGGTCGGAGCCGGTGTCGCCGGGGCTGCGGTAGAACTTCAGCGCGGTGATCTGGCCGGCCGTCGAGGAAGTGAACTTGACGCCGACCTCGATCGCCCTGCCGTCATTCACATCGGTCTGCGCCGGAGTGTTGGAGGCCGTGAAGAGGCTTCCCCCGCCACCAACGTTGATGCTGACTGTGGCGGGGCTCGTCTGCAGATTGACGCTATCGTCGGTCGCCCGCGCCTCAATGAGATGCGTACCGGCGCCTGACGCTACCCATGTGTAGCTCCAGCTCGTGGTTCCGTTCGCCGGGTGCCAAGTCGTGCCGCCATCAGTTGAAACCTCGATGCCCGCCACCCGTCCCCCAACGTCCGATGCGGTGCCATTGATCGTTACGCTCTGGCCCTGACTGAAGCTCGTCCCGCCCGTCGGGGAGCTGATAACGGCGGTCGGCGCAGTGTGATCAGTTGAGGCCTGGGCGAGTACAAGGCTCGCCTGCAACGTCTGCGGTGTCACCCCCATATCGGCGAACAAGTTGACCATGGACTGCTGCACGGCCGGGCTGACAGGCTCTGTGAGTCCGCTGTAGGGCGCGTACTGATTCGATAGTCCCCACGACCACATCACGGTTCCGGCGCCAAACACCAGCGCGCCGCTCGTCGGATTGCGGTAAAGCGTCAGGCTGTGCGTGGCCGTCCCGGGCCCCGTCGTCAACCCGTTATCCAGCAGCAACGTGTTGACGTTTCTTGTCGTCGACGACATATCGATCAAACCGGCTGGTCGGAAGCCATTGTCGAGATCGCTGTCCCACTCGTAGCCGAGCAGCCCGGTTAGGGTGCCGCCATTGCCGCTGGCAATACTGGTGTTTCTCCAGAAGCGGAGCTGCGACATGCTGGCAGGGACAGAGATGTTGTCGAGCGTACCAAGATCGTCGACCGTGAAGATTGTGCCGGAAAGCGAGTTCTCCGGAGTTCCGGGTCCATAGACCGGATCACGGAATAGACCCGCTCCACCGCCGGCGGTGCCGTTCGGGTCGAGTTGTGTCCCGCTCCAAATGTCCTTGTATTCCACAACCGTCCGGTTGGGAGTCTGGCTGGAGTCGTAGCTCGGCGCGAGTGCAATATCCCAATAGATTTGATTGCCGCTGAGGAATCCGAGGTTGACCCCCGCGCCTGCCGCAGCCTTGACATTGGCGAATTGCGATTGCGACCAATATTCGTCGTGGCCGACATCAATGTAGACCTTGGTATTACGCAGCAACGGGGCATTGCTCGCGGCATCGATACCGGAAATGTAGTTGAGATCGTAACCGTTCTGCTCCAACCAATAGATCGCGGCGTATTCTTCGCCGAATAGGAAGTCCTGCGGCCCGGCGAACTGAGCGGTAGAGTTCATCGCGATCGGACGATTATAGCTGACGGCATAGGCACGATCGCTGCGACCGTTGGGGCCCGCATACAGATTATATCCACCCCAAGGATTGTATGCTTCCCAAGTCGTATCGCTGGTCTGAAATAGAATGTCCGAGGTGGTACTGTCGTTGCGAACGATGAACGGAATCATGTTCTGGTAGCCACCCGTATCTGACGTCAGCTTCGCGAAGTAGACTCCCGATACTGCTGTGCTCGGGATCGTCCACGAATCCGTTACGGACCAGTTTCCGGCGTCGACGGTTCTGGTCGCAGTATTGAAGATCGCGCTCGGCTGATTGTCCGTTCCAGTGTGATGCATACTGTTGATCAGGCGTGCGCCGTTGCCGCCATAGTAGCCAAGCCGGTAGATATCGAGGGTATAGCCGTTCACGCTCGAGGCGGTTTGAATCTTGAACGAGACGGTCTGTCCAGCGTTGGTGCTGATCTGCGTCGCGAAGCCTTCAATCTGCGAGTCGCCCTTGCTGGCGATCGAACCGTGGATCGCCCATGTGCTCTGCGGCGTTCCTGCTAGCTGATTCTCCGTGACGATCTTGTTGCTGGCGTCGCTGAACGTCGCTGTCGCAGTCTGTCCGCCGGAAGTCGCGGTGAGCTGCAGTGTCGCACCGGTGGCGCGGCCGTCGGCGGGCACCTGCCATTGCGCGACGACGGTGCCGTTGACGCGGCCATCCAGGTCGCCGGTGCCGCCGTCTCCGATCGTGAATGGTGTATAAACATCGGCAAGGCCGTTTGCGCCCGGCGCGCTCAATAGGTCGGCAATCTGGAATGTGACCGACGCTCCGGCCCGTATGCCGCTTGCAGTGAACGTTGCGCTACCGCCAGGCGCGTAATCGGCGTGGTCGGTTGTGACTGATAGCGAGCCAGTTGGGAGAGAATTGGCGGTAGGTTCGTGATGTGCCCAGAACGCCGGCGCCGCCTCAGCGGCGAAAGGCGGGAACGAAACCCGCCTGTCCAATGTCGCGGACGTCGACAACAGATCCGCCAATCTCGAGTGAGACGCCGCCTGGCCTGCAGCACTGGACAGGAGTTCTGGCCCGCTGACCGGCTCCACACGAGGCGGACTCCAAAGCCCTTCCCATGTCTGCGGGCCGTAGCCGACGGTTGCATTCCAGAATGCTACACGTTGCGAGACGACATCCTGTCCGCCGGGATCGTTCTCTTCCAGGAAAAGAGGCCTTGCTCCTCGACCAAGCACGCTTCCCCTTTGGTACAGCATGGCCTACCTCCGAAATTAACATAAGAAAATATATTGAATTAAAAAAATACTCTCGCGTCAATTCAATCCATATAAATTTAATGTTAATTTAAACAGGACGTTGACTTTGGCCCAGGAACAGGCGCGGAAGCCGCCTGAAGGCGACCTCCGAGGCACGCGACTTTCACGCCCTGTCGTTTTTCAAGCGGTTGCACGAACATTCCTGCATCAATGGGCGATGCGACCGTGCCGGTATCCAGCCAGGTGTATCCCCACCCCATGCGCTCGACGTGGAGAGCGTTGGCTGAAAGGGAACGCGTTTGCAGATCGGTGATCCCGAGTTCTCCGAGTCGCGACGGCTCCACGCGATGGGCATACCGCACCACGCGATTATCAAAGAAACAGAGGCCGGTGATTGCCCAATTCGATGCCGGCTTGGCGGGCTTCTCCTCGATCCTTACCGGGTGATCCGCCTCGCCAAATGTAACGACACCATATCGTTCCGGATCACGGACGTGATACGCGAAGATTGTGGCGCCTTCCTCACGCGCCGCCGCCCGGGCAAGGAGCTCGCTCAGGCGGTCGCCGAAGAAGATGTTGTCGCCAAGCACCACGGCCACGCGATCGCTTCCGGTGAAATCGGCGCCGACTATGAACGCCTCCGCGAGCCTCTGGGATGCGCTTGTTCCGCATAGCTGAGGCGAATGCCCCATTGGCTTCCATCTCCGATCCACAGGCGTCGGGATGACCAGGATCTCGCGGATGCCCGCCAGCATTTGCGTCGACAAGAGATAATAGATCATCGGCTTGTCATAGATTGGTAGCAGCTGCTTGCTGATCACGCGTGTGATCGGGTAAAGCCGCGTTCCGCTGCCGCCAGCCAGGACAATTCCCTTCAGCATCGGTGTCTCCTCCGACGAGTTGGTCGAGACAGGTTTCGAGAGAGTGGCGCCAGGCCGGCAATCGAATTCCAAACACGCGTTCTGCTTTGGACGAGTCCAGGCGCGAGTTTACGGGCCTGCGAGCAGCGCGCGGATACTGCTCTGTCGTGATCGCTTCCAACGCCGGCGGCCGTACCCCGCGACGGGACAAACCGTCGAAGATTGCCTCGGCGAAGCCGTGCCAGCTCGTTGCTCCCTGGCCGGCCACGTGAAAGATTCCGGCTGCGATACGGCGGTCATCGGTGAACGACCGCTCTGCAATCTTCAGGAGCGCTGCGGCCAGATCCGCCGCTGACGTCGGGCTTCCGTGTTGGTCGCAAACGACCCTTACGACCGGACGCGTTTCGGCCAGCCGCAACATTGTCCGAACGAAGTTGCCGCCTGTGGAGCTGTAGATCCAAGATGACCTGACGACGGTCGCGAGGGGATGCGCCGCCAACACGGCCGCCTCGCCGGCCAGCTTTGATGCGCCGTATGCGTTCAGCGGCGCCGGCACATCGGTTTCGTCGTAAGCCTCGCATTTGGCGCCATCAAAGACATAATCGGTCGACACATGTACAAATGGAATGTTTCTCTGCCATGCGACATCCGCCAACGCGGCCGCACCATCGCGATTGATGCTGAAGGCTTTTCCGACTTCGGACTCCGCCTGATCCACGGCCGTATAGGCCGCGGCATTGATGATCATGCAGGGGGCGATCGAGGCGACCGTCCTGTCGATTCCGTCCCGGATCTCGAGATCGAGCTGCTCACGTCCGAGGGCCACCGCAGTCAGACCGCGAAGCGCAGCGAGATCACGAAGGCAATTGCCCAATTGGCCATTTCGACCAACAATCAGAATCGGTTGTTCGATCATCGGCAACCTCAGTGTTGGGTGGCTGGGAAACCAAGACGCGAGCCGTCGTAGACCATATTGCGAGCCCGTGCCCACCAGGTGCCGCTGGCCAGATACCATTCGACCGTGTCGGCGAGACCTTGCTCGAAGCTTCGGGTCGGCCGCCATCCCAGCTCGCTGCGAGCTTTGGACGCATCGATCGCGTAACGTGCATCGTGTCCCGGACGGTCCCGCACAAACGAGATCAGCGATCGCCTCGCTGCCGGCCCTGGACGCAAGCGATCGAGCACGTCACAAATCCGGGTGACGACCTCCAGGTTCGAGCGCTCGCTGTCGCCGCCGAAATTGTACTTCTCTCCGGCCCTGCCTTCGAATAGCGGCCTGATCAGGCCTGCTGCATGGTCCTCGACATGAAGCCAATCGCGCACGTTGCTGCCGTCGCCATAGACAGGCAACGACTTGTACTCGATCGCGTTGAGAATCGTCAGCGGAATGAGCTTTTCCGGGAATTGAAACGGTCCGTAATTGTTCGAACAGTTCGACACGATCACCGGCAAGCCATAGGTCCTGTACCAGGCGAGCGCGAGGTGGTCCGAGGCGGCTTTGCTCGCCGAATAGGGTGAACTCGGCCGATAAGGGGTGTCTTCCCGGAAGCAGTCGGCCGGCCCTAACGAACCGTAGACCTCGCCCGTCGACACGTGAATGAACCTGAACTGTCTCTGCCTCTGGCTTGAAAGCCCGTCGTAATATCGCCTGGCTGCTTCCAGCACAGTATAGGTGCCGACGATATTGGTGCTGATGAACGCCGCCGACCCGGTAATCGACCGATCGACATGGCTCTCCGCTGCCAAGTGAATGACTGCGCTCGGCTCCCATTTGTAGAACAGACGAGTGATCGCCTCCTGATCGCAGATGTCGTGCTGCTCAAATCGATAACGGCTGGTACCGTCGACGGATGTCAGCGATGCCAAATTGGCAGCACAGGTCAACCGGTCGACATTGACGACCGAGGCCCCCGCTTCCAGGACCAATTGGCGACAGACCGCAGACCCGATAAATCCTGCTCCACCCGTCACCAGGACACGCATGACACGTCCTCTATTCAAGTACTGAAGCAAGCTGGCCGAAAGTGGGAAGCGCTCGATCCTTCGGCGAAAGTTGTGCCTCTGAGGCCTTCACCGGCCACTCGATCGCTAAGTCGGGATCCGCCCAATAAACGCCGCCATCGTGGTCCGGCGAGTAGACTTCATCGACCTTGTAAAAGACCGTGGTTTGAGGCTCGAGCGTGCAGAAGCCGTGAGCGAACCCTTTTGGAACGAGCAGCTGCTCGTCGCTCTCGCTGTCCAGTCTAACCGAGACGTGCTTGTCCAATGTCGGGAACAAGCGCCGAAGATCGACCACAACGTCGAGAAAGGCTCCCCTTAACACCCGGACCAGCTTGGCCTGGGCGAACGGAGGCCGCTGGAAGTGAAAACCGCGAACCGTCCCAACCCGCTCCGAGGAGGACTGGTTGCCCTGGACGAAGTTGTGGGCAATTCCCTTTCCGGCAAAAGCGGAGCGGCGAAATGTCTCGCAATAATAGCCACGGGTATCGGAAAAACGATCTGTTCGGACCATTTTTACGTCCGGAGTGGCCAGACTTCGCACTTCCAGCATCGCGGCACGCTCCAGTACGTCAGCCGTCGATCCATGCAGACGAGCCGGCCCTGTCTTCCGGACATCCTCGAAACCGAGCGGACGGCCCCATCAGTTCAGCCATCAGTCCGGTTAGGGGAAGGCGTCCGGTTTAATCGACCGCCCCAGCCATCGGTCAGCCGCCAGGAGATATTAATTGCGCCCCTTTAATATCCGCGATTCATTTAATTGGCAATCCACAGTTTATGGGATATATTATTTAAATGCCGCCACTCAATTTAACCGGCGTCGGCACCACTTACCCCCGCGACCTCATTGTTGGCCCGAGAGACCTAATTTGATGCTTCAGACCAATCCGCTCCAGACCGACAGAACACGCCTCCCATTGATGCAGACGCCGCCCGACCGCATGGACGGGGCGGGCATCGGCGAGTTGATCAAACTGGCCCTCGTGTTCGCGCGGCGCCAATATCTGGTGATCATCGTCACCGCAGCACTCGTCACTGCGACCAGCCTCATATACCTGCGGCTGGTGCCGCCAACGTATACGGCGCAGGTTCAGGTCCTGCTCGGGAATCCAAGGGCGCAATTTATCGAGAAGCAATCTCTTCTGTCTGAACCCCTCGTCGACGTCGCGAAAATCGAGACACAGTTGCAGATCATTAAATCGAGGGCAACCGCTGTGGCTGTGATCAGCCAGTTGAAGCTCGCTGACCATCCCGATTTTAAGGAATACGGCCCGTCACTGTCTTCGCTGTGGCGCTGGATCCGAAGATGGGGATCAAAACTACCGGAACATTCGCAATCTGCCACATCAGACGAGCCGTCAGAAACGACAATTGCAAACTTTCTGGATCGCCTATCTGCAAGCCGCGTTGGCTACAGCCACGTCATTGAGGTCAACTTCAGCTCAAGCGATCCGGTGCTAGCGGCGGAGATCGCGAATGCAATTGCCAAAGCCTACATCAATGATCAGCTCGAGGCGAAGTTCGAAGCCACTCGAACTGCAACAAGCTGGCTCCGGGAACGGTTGCGAACTCTCGGTGAGGAGGCGCTGACCGCCGAACGTGCAGTTGAGGCTTACAAATCTCAAAACAACATCGTTTCGTCCGGTGGAAAGCCGATCGATGAGCAGCAGATCACGGAGCTCAATACCCGGTTGGCCGCCGCCCGCGCGCAGAGTTCCGAGGCCGCGGCCAAACTAGCTCGCTATGAAAGCCTCCTGAGCTCCGATCCAGCAACACCGTCCTCGATCGGCAATCTCGACGCCGTCGGGGCCGACGCGACGAACAGTCCAATCATTACGGCTCTGCGCCAGCAGTATCTCGAACTCACTAGGCGTGAAGCCGAACTGTCGGCCCGTGTCGGTCGCGACCACCTGGCAGTCGTCAACATCCGGAACAGGATGCGTGAGTTTCGCACCTCGATTTTCGATGAGGTCAGGCGACTTTCCGAAATCAGTCGAAGCGACTTCGAGCTTGCCAAACAGCGGCAGCAAGAAATCGAAAAACGTCTGTCTGTGGCCATTGCGCAATCGCGTCTCACTAACTCGGCGGAGCTCACGATAAGAGATTTGGAGAGTCGGGCGAAAAGCCTGCGCGGGCTCTACGAGACGTTTCTGCAACATTACATGGGCTCGGCTCAGCAGGAGACCTTTCCCATTTCGGAGACGCGGATAATCTTCCCTGCTTCTGCAGCCCAAACCAAGAGCAAGCCGAAGATAAAGGTGGTCCTCGGCATCGGCCTTCTAGGTGGGCTCGCGCTGGGAATACTCCTGGCGTTCGTCAGAGACGTAATGGACCGCGTTTTCCGCACGTCGTCCCAGCTCGAGGCCGCGCTGGAATTGCCGTGCCTGTCTCTCGTGCCAGTGCTAAGTCTGCCCAAACAGCAGAGGCTGACGGCCCGGCTTCAACAGACCCAAGAAGACCTGAATCAACGAATACTGCCGGCTGTTCCAGACATTCATCGCGCAGTCGTCGGCATGCCGCTGTCTCGGTATACTGAGGCAATTCGCTCGATCAAGCTCGCGATCGACCACAGCCCTGCGAAGACCTCCAACCAGGTGATCGGCATCACATCAGCCCTGCCAAATGAGGGCAAGACCACGATTGCCGCTTCAGTGGCGCAACTTATCGTACACAGCGGGAAGAAGGTGATCATTGTCGACTGCGATCTCCGGAATCCGTCGCTCTCGGCCCGTCTCGTCCCCAAGGCCGTGGATGGCATCATTGAAGTCATGAACGGTGATCGCTCACTCGAGGAGGTGCTATGGCGGGATCCGAGGACGGCTCTCGCCGTTCTTCCGGCCGTTCAGCGCGGGCCCGTGCTTCATTCAAGCGAGCTTCTGTCCGACGGCTCGATATGCAAGCTCTTCGAGAGCCTGCGGCAAAGCTATGACTATGTCATTGTCGATCTTCCACCGCTGAGTCCGCTTGTCGACGTACGGGTCACAGCTCCTCTGGTCGATTGCTACGTTCTCGTCGTCGAGTGGGGTCGCACGAAGATCGACGTCGTACAGCATGCACTGCACACCGCCCCGACGATCTCGGACTCGCTGATCGGCGCAGTGCTGAACAAGACTGACATCAAGGCGATGGCGCGATACGACACCTACCGAAGCGATTATTACGATGACAGTCACTATGTCCGCTATGGTCTCTCGAGCTCCTGAGCGCCTGTCGCCGTGCATCATCGCGACTTGTGCGCTGAAGAGCCTACCGATCTGAACATTCGGAGAAACGCCAAGCCCGAGAGGTGCGTCGTATGCTCGTCAGGTTCCTGATGGCGGCACTCCTGGTGTCCGTCGCCGTGGCTTTTGCAATGCCCGAGATCCCGCAAGCGCGAGCGCTATGCTCCGCTGTTCTCGCGATCGCTGTGCTGGCAACCGCAGTTTTCACCTCATCTTCCTCAATCGCGCGCCTGTCACGACGGTTACGCCCCCTTCTCCCCGTCGTTCTCGTTGTACCGGCGATCTACATGACCCTCCAGCTCGCTCCAATTCCTGTCCACGGCCTCGGCAATCCGATATGGGAAACCGCATCGGCCGCATTGAATGTCCCCCTTGCCGGACGGCTCACGGTGGACATAGGCGCAACCATGCAGGCATTCCTGCATTACGGTACTACTGTCGCCCTCGCGCTCATCGCGACCGTCGTCGCGCTGGACAAAGAGCGTGCGTGGCAACTCCTCGCCATGTTGGTTTCGGTCACGGCGATCGTCAGTGCGAACTTGCTCGTGGGGCAGGCGGTCGGATCGGACGGTCTCTCGCCCGGCGATGCTCCGGTGCTGGCCGTAACCGGCGCAGTACCGGCAGTGCTGGGTCTGGTGCTGTCTGCAGCGATGCTGGTCCGTGCCTTCGAGGAGCGCCGCCGGGCCAAGCAGTTCTCGTTTCGGCTGGCGACCACCCTGTCGTTCGCGCTCCTGGCAGCGCTTCTCTGCCTGTCGGCGATCCTTGCCAGGGGAGACGGGACGAGAACTGCCATAGCTGCACTGCTCGGAGTGGGAATCGTTCTCGCCGCGTTCGCGATCCAAAACTGGTTCTATGGGGTCTGGGGAATGGCGAGCGTGCTCGCCACGGCTGCAATTCTCTTTTTGGCGGCGTTCACCCTGCTGCCGGTTAGGCAGAATACCGATCTCACGATCGCCCTATCAGCGCACAACCTGGCGGCGACTGAACGGATGTTGCAAGATGCCGGCCAGGCGGGGTCCG
Source organism: Bradyrhizobium vignae (assembly GCF_900324035.1). Taxonomy (NCBI): domain Bacteria; kingdom Pseudomonadati; phylum Pseudomonadota; class Alphaproteobacteria; order Hyphomicrobiales; family Nitrobacteraceae; genus Bradyrhizobium; species Bradyrhizobium vignae. Next base: position 2,603,479 of record NZ_LS398110.1, on the reverse strand, counting down.
GCGCAGGAACGTACGCAGCACTGCTGCCGATCCATCGCGATATCGGCGCGCCGTTGTCGCGAGAGCGCCCGACGGCTGCCGCTGCCATCGCAATCGAAATGGGCCGCCCATTTCTCTATGGCCTGTTGATGCTTGCGGTACTTGGCGCCGCGGCTTTGCTCAGATGTTCCCTGCGGCGAAGGCGTGACTACGTCTACGCGGCCATCGGGTCCGGTGCTGCGGCTGCGCTGGCCCTGCTGGCCTTGGTCGAGGACGGTATTCTCCAGTTCGGCGCATCGCTGTTGGCTGCCGCGATGTTCGGACTGGCGGTTGCTCAAAGCCAAAGCGATACAGCGACTGCGGCCTTGCCGTCGCAATCGACGCGGCTCGTAAGTGAGCCGGATAATCCCCGTCCGACATGTGCGCCAACACGCACATACGGGATTGCCAATGCATCGATGCGTATTGGATTGGGCTTCATCGCAGTGGTTCTGATCGCGCAAACAGTCAGGCTGCTCGCCCAGCCGTCGTATCCGGGCCGTTTGCCGGTTGAAGCGGCACGCGAAGCCCTTCTAAGGGCGCTTCCGAGCTCGCCCCGCGGCGACGGCGATTTGCGTCCGGGGAGGCTGGCTCCTGCGCCGCAGCCCACCGCCAATGAAGCGGCAGCGTCACGGCCGGAGATCGGAGGCGGTCCGGCCGCGCCGATGGTATTGGCACGGGCACTGCAGTATTCGCCGCTACGAGGCGATCTTTGGCTCATGCTCGCGGCGCTCTCGAGGGAGCAGAGATCGGCCGACTATGACGTCGCGGCCTTGCTGAAGCTGTCGTACTACACAGCACCAAACGATTTGGCCTTACTTCCGCTACGGCTGACTGTCGCTCTCGGCGAGGTCTCGGTCGCAAGCGAGCCTGAACTGCGTGAACTGGTGCAGCGTGACGTCAGGATTGCCCTGACCAAACAAGCCAGTCTCCGCCCCGCTCTGATTGCCGCCTATCAATCGGCGTCGGCAGACGGGAAGGGCCTGGTGGACAATCTGATTTCGGAGTGGGATTCAGCCGCTCTTCAGAGCATGCGCAAGGAAATTCGGGCTCCTTCGCCCGGAACGGAACTCCCTCCGCCCAACAGACCACCCGGCCGCGGGACAGCGCGGTAACTTCCGACGTATTCCGCTCGCTGGACAGGCGACCGAGCATATGCGGCAGGGAGATACCGATATTTAAATAACGTTATTTTCGCTTGAAACATTCAATAAATTAATAATAGATTAAATACTAATCCCGAGTGCCTCGCCATGAACTTCGTGAACCGACACCTCCCCGATCAGAATGATGCGGCTCGTGTCAGTCTCGAGCCGTCGGCATCCCGGCATAAATGGCCCCTGCGTTATGACCGGATCGAACACGTTGCGCTCTGTGCCGATATCGCGACGATTCTGTTTGCCAGCATCGTCTCCACGCTTCTGTACCGGCTCCAGAACGGGCAGACCGGGGGAGACCACGGCAACGCATTTGGCTTGGCACTGGTGAGCGCAGCTTGTCTGGCGTCTGTGCTGAAGGCTCAAGGCCTCTATCGCCCGATTGAGCTCCTCGTGCTCAAGAACCAGGTTCGTGCCGTCTGCGTGACCTGGGCGTCACTGTTGCTCTTGATTTGGGCTGCGTACGGCTTTGCAATTCGCCCGGGCGCATCTCAGGAAGCAGGCCCACTCTTTGCCATCGTCGGCCTGGCGTTACTTGTGGCCGAGCGATGGGGGATCAGGTCGCTGCTGATAAGGGGTCTGAGCGAAAGAAAATTCGCTAGCACCAATATCGTTCTAATCAGCGACCAACCGCTTTCGAAGAACGCCGGGCTGCCGGAGGCCCTGGCTATGCACGGATATTGCGTCAAGGGACGATTCAGCCTGCCGCCGATCGGCTTCGGGCCTGCCGGTCGAAAGCGGCTCACTTCTCGCGTGATCGACTATATTCGCAACGCTCCGCTCGACCAGGTGGTGGTCGAGGCCAGTCCCGAGCGATGGCCCGAGCTCCGGGCGCTGGTCGCCGATCTCCGGGTATTGCCGTTCCCGATCGTGTTCGTGCCCGTCGGCACGACATCCGAACTGCTTCGACATCCGACTCGGAGCCTTGGAAGCGCCGTTTGCGTTGAATTACAGCGCGGTCCCCTAAGCTCCCTCGAATGCGCGGCCAAGCGGATCATTGATGTTGTCGGCGCGGGGCTCGCGCTGGCGATATCTGCACCGCTGCTTGTGCTGGCTGCAGTCGCAATCAAGCTGGATTCTCCCGGCCCCGTATTCTTCCGACAGCAGCGCTGTGGCTTCAACGGCCGGACATTCTTGATCCGCAAATTCCGGACCATGCATGTGCTCGAGGACGGCAACCTGATCGCTCAGGCCACTCCTCTCGACCGACGCGTCACCCGCGTGGGCAAATGGCTGCGTCGGACGAGCTTCGATGAACTGCCGCAACTGCTCAATGTTCTCGACGGCAGTATGTCACTGGTGGGCCCGCGTCCCCACGCCCTGGCGCACGACGGACAGTTTGACAAGCTCGTGCGAAACTACGCCTTTCGCCGCAAGGTCAGGCCGGGGCTGACGGGATGGGCCCAGGTCCACGGCTGCCGCGGCGCAACGCCCACCGCGCCCATGATTGAGGCACGTGTACAGTACGATCTCTGGTACATCGACAATTGGAGTCTTCAGCTGGATCTCGCAATCCTGTTGCGAACCCCCATGGAAGTATTGCGGGGGCGCAACGCCTACTAGCCTCGATCTCCGCGCGAAGCGCCGAGCTGCGCCAGTCCGCAGGCGCAGCTCGTTCTCACGCCCGTTGCCGAAGCTTCGGAGCCGCTTCTCCGATACGAAACTCCTCGATCCGACGGCCGGATTTCATCGCGGCCACCAACCAACGTGGGCGCTTGCCACGTCCCGACCAGGTTTCGGAAGTCTGCGGGTTACGATATTTCGGCAGTACGCGCGGATATTTGCGCCTCGGTTTGCCGCTCGGAGAGACGCCCGGCCCGTTTGCTTCGGCTAACACGGCCATCCCGCCGCCGAGAACCGCCAGACGCTTCTCCAGTTCCTGCTTTTCCGCCTTGATCCGATCCGACAAAATGCCGCTAATTTCTTCATGAAGCGACCATAGATCATCGATGGACATCGCTTCTAGTTCGAGCTTCTTGGTCGACATGCTAGCATCCTGTAGTTGCGCCCATTTAATATTGTCCCGGCCGAGTAATCAAGAACCCGACTGGGTCAGTCCCCAAAAAAATATGTGGAACCGAACAGCAGTTCGGTGCTCCACATAACTGCGTCGCCGGTTCCAATCAAGACTGAAAAAGGATTATCCCGCTCAATTTAATAGCGGCCAAAGTAACAACACGCGTCCTACGGGCACCGAGGCCCCTTTTCAAACGAAGCACGGCTCATTGAACGAGGCGTGATAGCCGTCTGCCGCGCCGCGCCCCCGGCGAGCATGACCGGCGCGCAAGACCGCCTTTCTTCGCTGATAATCCCCGCGAAATGCGGCCGTCAGCCCGCTGCAACCGCGAGCTTATGACTGCGATGTCCCTCAGAGCGAGCCGTCGCAGCTGGATTTGCAGCTTCAAAGCCTGGATGTCGGTCGATGCCGCCGAGGGAGCGACAAACCGACTGATCGCCGCCTGAAGACGCACCAGCGGGCAGTCGATAATGTCCGATGTTTCTTTTCGAGCCTGCAGCAAGGTTTTCTCGCCTTCGGTAAATCGATGAAAATAATCCTCGCAATATATATTAAATAATATATTATTTATTTATTATCGCGTCAATTTGAAAGACCAGCCTTGGTCCCGTCTGTTATTCGCCGCTCGAAAAGCCATATTCGGGGTGAGAGACAAGCAGGGAGGGCGTCGGTCCAACGGTGACGAGAATGCTATGCACAGGCAGGATCTCGAAGCCATGGATTTTGAAGAACTATGGCTCCTCCACGAGGAGCTAACAAAGATTCTTGCTGAAAAGATCACGGCCGAAAAGCGGGAGCTGGAAAAGCGCCTCGCGCAACTCAATCAACCGGATCAATTCGGTGGGCCGGAGGGCGGGGCGACGGGGACGGGCCCGAGCCAGCCGCCCCGGCGCAAATACCCGAAGGTCGTGCCGAAATACTTCAACCCCCTCAAACCGACCGAGACCTGGTCTGGGCGCGGCAAGCAGCCACGCTGGCTGGTCGCCGCGCTCCAATCAGGACACACCCTGGAGGAGTTCAGGATTCGCGAGAACGGCGAAGCGTCCAACCGGAATGCCGGCGGTCACGAGCATTGATGGCCCCCGCTGCAAATGCCGGCAGGCGCGAGATCGTTCGGCTCGACGGATCGGGAGCTACCAGCTGGCTCCGCACGCGGCGGATTGAAGACGTCGGCCCGGGGACGCGCCGACCGAAAGCGCTTGTGGTTTAGACCTTCCCTGCGCGCACCGCCACGGCCGCCTTCAACAGGAACTGCACGGTGCCCGCTCTCGGCAAGGACCATGGTCCACGCGGACGCGCGGCAGCTTGCTGGGCGCCACTTGCCGCTTTTCGGTAGTTTCCGAGATCCAGCACCATCATTGCGAGGAAGGGCAGGCGCGTGGCCGGAAAGCGTGCTTGCATCAACTGTCGCATGAACTGCAGCCGGGGAATCAGTCGGGAGCGCAGCGCTCGCGGAATCTCGACGCCAAGCAGCTCAGCAAGAGCGAGCAGCTGGGTTTCGACCGCGTTCCTCATCAATTCGCCCGGGACAAGTGAGGTAAGCTCCATCCAATCGAGGCCCCCGGCGGAATTGTTTAGATCGCGTAATTCGATCAGGTGCCGCAGGTCGAGGTCGCCGAGCCAGTAACCATAGTCTTGAAATTGGTCATGGATGATCAGCATGAGCGCCCGGTAGGCGGGCGTAGGGACATACACGCGTCCCCGTCCCAGCGCCGCTGGGACGCAATGGTTCAGCGCATGCCCGAAGCTCCGGTAGAGGTACGCGGGACCTGGAGCTGCCTGCTGCAGGTCGATGGTCCCGACGTCCTGCAACCGATTCAACTCGACGTGCCATCTCTGGCTTTCGGGCGGGGTTTGATACTCGATATGGTAGCCAATTGCAGAGAGAGCGGCGATTGCCGTTGCGGCTTCGTCCGGCATGACCATAATATCCAGATCGGACATCAGCCGAACGCCTCGCCGCTCTTCGGGCGCGGTCGCCAGTGTCGATGCCCCCTTGAGCATGATCGGCGTAATTCCCAGGCCGTTCATCGCGACGACGGCCTCTTCCAGTTGAGCGAGCAACCGATCGTTGCGCAGCACGTTGCGGCGGTGGATATGGCGAATATATGTGCAGACGTCCTGAGGCAGCACCGACGCGAACTTGTCGACAAAGTCGATGAGCGCCGGCGTCGTCAGGGTCTGATTTGCGAGCCCGATGACGGACGTCCACTCTACATCGGCGGGCGGCATGCCTCGCAAGCAATTGCAGAGGCTCGTGAGCGCGCCGCTATGTCTTGCCATTGCACCCATTGCACAATTCCATGAGCAAGCGCCGAGCCTCCGCGGCCTCGCAGTAGGTGAGTTGAAGTGATCGCGCGCCCGCAACAATCCGCTTTAGAGCGAAAAAACCGGTCTGCGACAGTCTTCCGTCAGCAGCAAATGCGTTCTCGATGAGCCGCTTCATCGAATCCAACTGATCTATCGCAGTCAGTTCGGCCGGACCGCCCGCGACCCGGTTCAAGAAGATGATCCAGCCTGCGGAAACGCATTGGTCCTGCGCATCCGCAATGGGTAGGTACCGCACCCGAACGCCGTCGGAGCGACAATGCGTCGCGTCGTACCGGTCGCCATGTAGTCGCGAGAGCAAGCCCCACGATCCTTCCTTGAGGGTGATCGCAAACGGGATTCCGCAGATCGTTCCGTCAGCGCCGACCAGCGCAACGTCATCGCCGGCGTAGCGAAATCCGGCGTCCACCAGCTGCAGTGTGAGGGTCGACTTTCCGGCTCCCGGTTGACCGCACAACAGCAGGCCCATGCCGTCTTTCACGAGAGAAGCGGCATGAAGGGAGAAGACCCAACGATTGCTTCGAATAAGCCGCTCGGTGACGTGAGCTTTGATTGTAGGAGCCAGTGCTTCGACGTCACATCTGGAGATGCTGGAATCCTCTGCGCGCAAGAGCACCTGCTCGTCCAGCATCATTGCCTCGATCGCGATGTCGCCGTCCCCACCCTGGTCCGACACACAAAATGGCGAAAGCAGCCGCCTCAAGAGGTCCCGATTTGCCGCTCGGACGCTTATTCGGTGCCGGCCTAGATTAGCCGAGAAGGCGAAATCGGTCGGCATTCGCCAATCGACTTCGAGCAACGCTCGATCGATCCAGACATTTACGACCTGTCGCGTGAACCGGCGTGCCGTGTGCTCGTCAATGCCGAGCTCCGAAAGCCCCTGATAGACGTCTTGCAGAGAGGCGCCTTGCGCCAACTTACACCAAATGAATGCCCCTACCCGGTCGAATTCAAAGATCTTCTGCCCTGCCTCGCTGAACAGCATTGATCGACCGTCGAGCAGCGCAAACACTGCATCCGGGGCCGGTCTCAACACCATCTCTGCCGACGATCTTTCCAGCACGGCTTCAACCAATTTGAACAAATCTGCCTCGCCCTGCACCGGCGAGGCGGCGAGAGCGTCCGGGATGCGCTGTTTTGGCGGCACCCGACAAACGGACGGCCGTCGCCTGCGCTTTCGAAATGACAATCCAGTCGGTCATGCCGCGAGCTGACCGTCCTTGCCCCTTTCTTGCGGAGAAATCTTCAACACCTGCTCTCCAAGAAGGCTCGCTTTCGCGATCAACCGATGAGCGTCCAAGAGGTACCGATAAGCTTCGCGATCGGCACTCCGCTCTCTCAGAATGCGCTCCTTCTCGCCAATGCTTACCAACTCCGCGCGCATCTGAGCCAATTGCGGTGTCTCCGAGGTGAGGTCGGGCCCGTTAAGAATTAATTCCCACATCGTCTCCTCCAGCCGAAGAAACTTGGACCAGTTTAGCTTACGTGATCGGCAGCAATTAACAACGAGATTTATATATTTAGCTTACAATCAAAATTTGTTTCATATTTGAACCTCGCGCGACCATTCAATACCGCGCACAAAGGGCACCACGCACAGAACCGCCGTCGAGGATAGGGCTGCTGAAGCCTACGGGAGAGGCACTGATGGTTTCAGCATGCATCGCGCCGCGTAAAAAAATAAATCTGCCGAGAGTCGCAAATCAGACCGACAGAGCAAATTTTAATTTGCACATTAAATGCAAACGGAGAATATTAACGAATTACGCAGTGGGGAGTGAAACGAGTGATGCGATTGGCCGATCCGTCCGTCGAGAGGAAGAAAATGGTTTCGTCGCGAGCGGACCATTCCGCACGAAGTCTCAGGCATTTCCACACGACAATTGTCAGGGGCCTTCCAGAAGCTTTCGGTTGAGATCGCAGCACCATTCAGCGTTGCCGCACGAAGCCGGCGGCATCCCAAGAAATCGCCAAGCAGGAATCCGGTCGGTTGGAGAAGCGTCGTCACGAGCAAGCTGCCCTTTGCTCGAACAACGACCCCAGGTGCGATGCCCCCCCAAGTCACCCGCACCGACGAGAGCGCGCTCCAGCCGACCGGCCCTTTTACTCGACAAATACGTGTTTCAGGGAGGCTCGTATGGGCATGGTCATGGTCAAGTGTCCGCAAACCGGTCGCGCGATTCCCACCGGCATCAAATCCGATCGTGAGACTTTCCTGCGGAGCATCGTGTTCTTCGGCAATACTCGTTGTCCGATCTGTCAGGCCAATCACAACTGGTTCGCCCGCGAGGCCTGGGTCGAAGAGCCAATTGTCCGGACGGCGGAGATTCTTGGAGCGGCTCCCTCGTGCTGAGCCAAATGACGAGTCTGTTTCAGAGAGGCGCCCAAATTCTCATTTTCCGATGCACGCATCTTGCTGCGACGCAGCAGGATAATGCGCGAAATTATTTCCGCGTATCGTCGTAAAGCGAACGGACGGCCCGAGCACCCATCGCTTAGACCTCATTGGCACGTCATCACAAATCCGAGCTTCCCGTCACGGATTCGACAAGGGCCTGTTTGGGGGTGTTTGTAGTGAGTAGTGGGGTTTGCAGCCTGGCAGTTCTGCGTCATACAACAATCGAGCTCGTTAGCCTGCTCGCTCAATTGCAGCGGCTCCGGGAGAAAGTTCGAAGGGCGGAAGCGCGGCGCGCCCGAGAAAGACGACGATCAGCGTCGGCGTCGCGCGCGCGAAGGCTCCGAGCGACGAGCTATCGCACGCGAGTGCGCCCGTGACAGCGATCACCTGCGAGCGTCATATTCGCCGTTGAGGGCGTCGGGATCGGCGATGTATTCGCGATACTCCTCAAAATTTTCGTCGAGCCGAATGGAGCGGCTGATGCCTGGCTGGTCCACCATCATGCTATTGATGGAGCCTTGGAGATCGGCAAGCCCATCGTCCTCTTTTAGATAGAGCTCGATAAGGCCTCCCACAGTGGCGCTCGTGACGAGAGGTTTCGAGAATCATATCGCCCGCTTCCTTGCGGTGGCGCGCAAGGATTCGATTGCGGCGAGCCGGCACCTCGGCGGCCCGAGAGTACCGATAGCGCGCGAAATCTAATCCTTGAGCCCGTTCCCAGATTGACCAGAGTTTCCGGGGAGCCATTGCGTGACCCAAAGTGGCCGACGAACCGCAGGTCGCCAGAGGGACGTTGCAAGCTATTGAATTATCAGAAAATTTGGTGGGCGCACCAGGGCTCGAACCTGGGACCCGCTGATTAAGAGTCAGCCGCGGGGTGAGTACAATCAATGACTTATTGGTCGCACCACTGGGCTTATCCGGCCGAAGATGGGCATTCGTCGCACGATCATGGGCCTCGTTGCACTACCCATTGTCCGCGTGGTCAGGACATTGTCCCCGGAGAAACTTGGCATCTAGTTCGGGCTGCGCACTACTCGCGCTATCCAAGCGGAGACAGGACCAAAACACCTCGCGTCGCGAGGACGACCGTATTGAGAGGCGTCACGCAATTGTCTGTCGGGGTTTCGAGACGGTGGAGCGCTTCCGCCTTTCCCCACATCCGCCAGACCTGCATCCAATCTTTCGCATGACGCTTAGCGGAACTTAGCTCTTCGCCCTTAGTGGCATACGCAGAGCCACGAAGCTTGAGTCGAAGGAAGAAGCTGTTTCCATGGCAGGACAGCAGCAGCCATCGCGCTTCTTCCCGCCTTGTGGCTAGTGCATAATCTGCTTCAGGAATGCGCGCGTGCGCTGGTGCTTGGGATTCGAGAAGAACTCCTGAGGCAATCCCTCTTCGACAATGAGGCCGGCGTCCATGAACACCACCCGGTCCGCAACGGTCCGGGCAAATCCCATCTCGTGCGTCACGCATACCATGGTCATTCCCTCACGCGCGAGCGAAACCATGACGTCGAGCACCTCTTGGACCATCTCCGGATCCAGCGCTGACGTCGGTTCGTCGAACAGCATGATCTTCGGCTTCATGCAACGTGCTCGCGCAATCGCGACGCGCTGCTGCTGTCCGCCGGACAGCTGGCTCGGATATTTGTCCGCATGCTCGGCGATCCGCACCCGCGCCAAAAGCTCCCGCGCCGTCGCTTCGGCTTCCGGCTTGGGGATCTTGCGGATCTTGACCGGCGCAATCATCAGGTTCTGCAGCACAGTCAGATGCGGAAACAGGTTGAACTGCTGAAACACCATCCCGACATCGCGGCGGACCAGGTCAACGTTCTTGGTGGAGTGGTCAAGCTCCACCCCATTCACGATAATCCTTCCGTCCCGATGCTCCTCCAGCCGATTGATGCAGCGGATCATGGTCGACTTGCCGGAGCCGGAGGGACCACACACCACCACGCGCTCGCCCCGTGCCACGGAAAAATCGATCCCCTTCAACACCTGGGTCGCGCCGTACCATTTGCTGACACCCCGCAGATCGATTACGGGGGCTGCGGTTTCAGTATCGGGGGTCATCGATGTCTCCGTGCCTGTCATGCGGCCATCCAGCCGCCGTCGACGAGAATGTTCTCTCCGGTAATGAAGGTGGCTTCGTCGGAAGCCAGAAACAGCGCCGTGTTTGCCACGTCGTCGGGCACGCCCAGGCGCGGCATCGGCGTCCGGCTGCTGGAATAGTCCATCCAGCGCGGCTCCGCCGCACGCCCTGGCTTGCCGGTCACGATTTTCCCAGGCGCAACGGCATTGCAGACAATATGATGCTTCGCATAGTCCGCCGCGATCTGCCGGGTGATGTAGACCACGCCGGACTTCGAAGTGCCGTAGGCGATATCCTCCGGGCAGGCGATCATGCCGTGCTGGGACGAGATATTGACGATCCGTCCGCGTACGCCGTTGTGTGCGTCCTGCCTCAGCATCGTCGCAACCGCTGCCTTGCTCATCAGGAAGACGCCGGTGAGATTAACCGCAAATGCCCGGTTCCACTCCGCGAGGCTGGTCTCGAGCAATGGCTTACCGATGCCGATGGCCGCATTGTTCACCAGACCGTCGAGCCGGCCAAACTTCTCCACAGCGAGCGCAATCGCCTGCTCTGTATCGGTTTCGGAGGAGACGTCGGTGCGAATGAACTCCGCCTCGTAGCCGTCCGCCCGCACCCGATCGATAGTCGGCACGCCGCCCTCGCGAACATCGGTGGTGACATCGGCGAGAACCAGCCGCGCGCCTTCGGCCGCAAACCGGCACGCGATGGCACGCCCAATTCCGGACGAGGCGCCGGTGATCACGATGGACTTGCCGAGTAACCGCCCCGTCATGACGTGCCTCCCGATGATGCAGCGCAATCGAGACCCATCCAGGACAGATAATCCGCAGCCGCAGCGTCCACGGGATAGGTAGGGTTGAACCCGGTGTCGCGCGCGAGACGCGCAATGCTCATCGGCGCGCGATCAACAGGCAGATTGTAGATGATGCCGGCAGCCTCGCCCGGTTCGGCGCAGCGCCAACGGAAATCCGGAAAGCGGCTTGCCAGCGCGCGGCACCAGTCCTGCAGGTCTGACAGGCAACCGCCACCGACGTGATAGACTGCGTGGCGCAGGGCCTCATTCATGGCGACTGCCGCGATACCGGCGGCGGCATCTCGCGAATAGATCCAGTCGGCACGCATCGCGCGCGGCAGCACCGCCTCGCGACCAGATTTGAGTGCCTGCAGGACCTGGTGATGCGGGCTGAGCGCATCGCGCACCTCGGTCGACCATTCCCAGGGACCATAGACGGGGCCGAGCCGGACGATCCGCGTGTCACGGCCGTGGAGATGAGCGATCCTGATCGCCGCCTGTTCCGCCGCAAGCTTGCTGATGCCGTAGAGCGCGGCGGGCGCCGGATGACTGATCTCCTCCTCAAAACAGCCTGAGGCGGCGGGCGCAGAGAACCCGTAGACGGCAACAGAACTCACCACAACGATGCGTCGAATTCCGCCATGCGCGATCGAGCGCTCCATCAGGTTGACGGTACCGCCGATATTGATCTCGACGATCCGCCGAGCGTCCTTGCGTTCGCGCTGCTCGTTCGGTGTCACCGCAGCCGCGTGAACCACCCGGTCGATCGGCGCGGCGGCGAGCGCCGCGTCGAGATCGGTTTGGTCCGTAACATCGCCGCTGACATAGACCGCGCCCGCAAGCTCGGGCCGCGCCAGCCACAGCGGCGGAGCCGCCGGCAGGTCGAACAGCACGACGCGCTGGCCTGCCGCCAGCAAACGTTCCGCCAGCGCAAGTCCGATGAATCCTGCACCACCCGTGATCAGCGTGGCCATGACTTAGCGTGCCACCAGGGCCTGCCGCTCCAGACGCGCGACCCAACGCGCGATCGGATACAGCAGGACGAAGAAGATCACCGCAGCCGCCATCAGCGGCGTCGGATTGTAGGTCTGCTCCTGAGCGACACGCGCCGAACGCAGAAGCTCAGGCAGTGCGACCAACGCACCGATCGAGGTGGTCTTGACCAGCTCCAATGAATTGCTGGCCAGCGGCGCCAGCACGTTGCGTACGGCCTGCGGCAGGACGATGTAGAGCACGACATGCAGCGGTTTGAAGCCCAGCGCGCGCGCCGCCTCGTACTGGCCGCGAGGAACGGATTCAATGCCCGCGCGAAATATCTCGCCATAGTAGCCGGAATTGTTGAGCACGATCGCGAGAACGGCCGCAGCAAATCCGCCCAGGGTCAACCCGAGGAACGGCAGGCCGTAGAATACCAGAATCAGCAGCACGACCACGGGAAACGCCCGGAAGACATCGATATGGACCAGCAGGGCAACGTTCAGCCAGCGATGATGGAAACTGTAGGCCACAGCGATGGACAGGCCGAGCAGGAGGCCGAGCGGCAGAGCCACCAGCGCCAGCGTGACGGTGTAAAGCAGGCCCTGCAGCAGCAGCGGATAGACCCGCATCAGCGCGTCGAAATCGGCAAAATTGTCCAGCAGCGCTTGCATGGTCGTCTCTCATCGTCCCTGCGCTGATCGCCGCTCGATCCAGCGGCTGGCAATCACGAGCGGCAGAAAGAACAGCACGTAGAAGGCTGCGGCGAGCGTCAGCGGCGACGGATTCGCGACCATCGCAGTTACGCTCTGCGCCTGCCCCAGCGTCTCCGGCAACGAAACCGCGGTGCCCAGTGCAGTACCCTTGCTGATCGAGATCGCCCGGTTGGTCAGAAGCGGCACCGACAGCCGAAAGGCTTGGGGCAGGATGATCTCCAGCAACGTGCGCACCCGCCCGAATCCGAGAGCGCTCGCGGCATCCCACTGTCCACGAGGGACCGCCATGATGGCCGACCAGAATATCTCGGTGCTGAACGCCGATAGCACCATCGCCAGCGACAGCACCGTGGTCACGAACGGCGAGAGAGTGAGCCCCACATAGGGCAGGCCGAAATAGATGAACACGATGATGACGAGTTGCGGCAGCGTCCGCAGAACGTCCACGTAAACGACGATCAACGCATTCAACAGCCGCAAATTGGCACAACGCAGCAGCGCCAGCAGCAGCCCCGTCGCGATGCCGAACAGGATAATCAGCAGCGCGACGGCGACCGTCACGCGAAAGCCCGCCAGCACGTTCGGAAACGCGAGTGCGATGACCTTCGGATTAAAATAGTACTCGAGAATGCGGTCCATCGGCTGTCACTATCGTGGCGGCCGGACCGCTCTTGCGATCCGGCTGTGGTGCCCCGCTACTTCTTGCAGGCCGGAACATGGGCGGCCGGCTCGAAGCCCTTGAAGCCGGGAGGCCCGTAGCCGAAATACACCGTCTCGATTGCCGAGCCGGCATCTGGAGTGGCCCCGTACCACTTCTCGTGCAGCTTGCGCAGCCGCCCATCGAGTTTCATGCATTCGATCACGTCCTCGACCTTGTTGCGATACTCGGTGTCCTCCAGGCGGAACGCATAAGCGAAGTTGCGCCCGTTGAAGTCCTTGTAGCCAACCTTGATCGCCTTGTTCTGACTGGCGGCATACACAGTGGTGGGGATTTCGTTCAGCGCAGTGAACGCGCGCCGGGTCAGCACGGCCTGCACGCTATCCGGAAAGGTGTCGTAACGCTGCACCTCGAATCCGTATTTCTCGGCATTCGCCGTTGCCCAGGTGTCCGAGATGGTGCCGCGGTTCACCGCCACCGCCTTGCCCTTCAGGTCGTCAAAGCCCTTCATCTCGTCGGCGGCGCGAACCAGAAAGCCGTTTCCGGTGGTGAATAGCGGCTCGGTATAGAGCATCCGCTCGGAGCGCTCGGCTGTCAGGTTCAGCGGGTTGACCAGGAATTCGACCCGCTTGGCAAACAATGCCGCAAATAGCCCGGAGAAGTTGATATCCACGATCTCGACCTTCGGACGGCCGAGTTCCTTGCCGATCTCGTTGATCAGATCCACGCCGAAGCCTTCAGGACCGCTCGTGCCTCGCACCATCCATGGCGCGACACCGAAATCGGACGCGACGACCAGCGGCTTGTCGGAGGGGTGATCCGCCTCCTGGGCATGAGCCTGAATCCCGCCCCCGACCTGGGCGCCGGCCATGATCAGCGCGATTGCAAGAAGCTTCGATCGGAGCATCATCGGTCGGGTCCTTCCATGGGTCAAGACTTTCGGGATTGTGCGGGATGGGTGGCAATCCAATGCCGGGCAATGTCGACGCGTCGGCACACCCACACCGCGTCATGCGTGGCAACGTAGTCAAGAAAACGCGCGAAGCCCGCAGCCCGGCCCGGATGACCGACGATCCGGGTGTGCAGGCCCACCGACATCATCTTCGGCGCGGTCGCGCCTTCAGCATGGAGCATGTCGAAGGCATCCTTCAGGTAGACGAAGAAATCGTCAGCGGTCGTCATCGCGCCACGGATGAACTTGGCATCGTTGTTGACCAGACCATAGGGGACAACCAGGTGCGGCTTGCCGAGGACCGTCGTCCAGTACGGCAACTCGTCATTGTAGGCGTCGGAATCATAGAGGAAGCCTCCTTCCTCGACCACCAGTCGGCGTGTATTCACGCCGGCGCCGTAGCGGCAATACCAGCCGAGAGGCCGCTCGCCCGTCGTCCGCGTAAGGCTCGCAACGGTCTTTCTGATCCGCTCGCGCTCCTCATCCTCGCCGAGACGTTGATGCCGCTCCCAGCGCCAGCCGTGGGCGCACACATCGTATCCAAACTCGCGGATGGCCGCTGCCGCTTCTGGATTGCGCTCCAGCGCAAGGGCGCACCCCATGATGGTGGCCGTCATGCCGCGCTCGGAGAGTAACCGGATCAGCCGCCAGAAACCGACGCGACTGCCATACTCGAACATCGATTCCGCAGCGAGATCGCGCCCTTCAAAGCCTCCGCCGCCGCCCTCCGTCAGCGCCGCTTCAGTGACGCCGTCACCATCGGCGAACGAAGCCTCCGATCCTTCTTCGTAGTTGACGCAGATGTTGAGCGCAATGCGAGCGCCGCCGGGCCATCTCGGATCCGGCGGGTTGCGTCCATAGCCGATAAAATCGCGATTCTGGTCGGCTTGCGCGGTCATGACCGTTACCTTCTACGAAGTTGCCGGCGGCATAATGAGGGTCACGGTGGCATCGAGACCGAAGAAAACGTCATCGTTCTGCCGGCCCGTCACCCCCATCGCCACTGCGAATTCCATGGGCGCGTCAAGCACGGTCATCGGATGATGCCACACATTGCGCGCGTAGGTGACGATCTGGTCGGGACCGGCGATGAATCCGCGCAGAGTCGGCAGATCAGGGTCTCCGTCCGATGTCGCAGCGCAGACGACGGCGAGATAGCGCGCGGAACCGAGCGGCACGAAGGTCTGGGCCGAATAGGGGTGCCGCTCCAGCGTGGTCGCCCGCAACGGGAGCTCTCCGAGTGCGGCCGCGCCGCTAATCCAGAGCGAGAATGATTGCGCCTCGTCCGCACAGTTCAGCATGGTCGGAAGGTAACGCCGCCGCTCACCGATCGGGCGCGAGACCACGTCGCCGAAGGGGGCGAAGCCTTCGGCGGACAGCGGCTCGAGCGAAACTGTGTACGAAGGAGAAGCGATCATTAAGGCTCCAGCCCAGGAAACGATGCAAATAGCACCGCGCGAAGTTCATTATACCAGTGGGATACCATTGGAGCTCGGAGGTACCACCTTGTCAAGGGCGCGAGCCGTGACCTATGCCCACATGAGCAGCAATCGGAAGTGAAAATTCAGGCAGAATGCGGCGCGCCCCGAACAGGCCTGGTGCCGTTCGGGAAACCTTTCAGTGACGGCGATCAGCCGTGGCTCTCGGGTAAAAATATCCCGAATGTTTCCAGCATGCCCTGACGGACATTGGTGAGATGCTGGATCATCGCGTGGCGCGCCACCGCTGCGTCTCGCTTGATGATGGCATCAACAATCGCGAGGTGTTCACGACACGCGGGCAACAGCCGTTCGGGACGCCGCTCCACATTGCACATCCTGATCTTGCGGCGGGTCTCTCCGATGAGGGTGGCAAGAGAGCGGTTGCCGCAATGATTGGCGATCTGGTCGTGAATCTCGTCATCCAGCGTCCAGTGCTTGGTCTTGGTGATCACGGCTGTCGACAGGATCTTCTCCAGGCTGGCCTTGATCGGCTGCAGGACATCGAGGCTGATGCGGGTTGCAGCCAGCGAGGCCGCCTCGCTTTCGAGAATGAGCCGTAGATGAATTAATTCGAGCAACTCGGCGATACCGATATTGCGCACGATGACCAAGCCATTCGAAAGCTGTTCCAACCTGCCCTCGCCCAGCAGACGGCTGATTCCGGCACGTAGCGGAGTACGCGACACCTTGAGGCGCAGCGCAAGCCGGCGCTCCTCGATGACCTCGCCCGGTCCAAGTTGCCGCGATTCAATCAGATCCAGGAGCTTTCGATAGGTCGCCTCGGTGACGCTGCCGTTCGGCCGAGGGCGCTTCGGTGCCTCTACTGCCGTTGCGCGCGAAGAGGTTGTCGCGGATAAGCGTTTGCGCGCAGTCGATTTGGTCACGTTCGATCCTCGGGCCGCCGTTCGCCAGTAGCAGTTGATAATCGTGCTACCGCGGCTTGTCGAGATACCTCGCCGATAAGCCGAGTGTATCCGATTGGGATACCGCTGGTCGGCCGATTTCGCCATCGGCCGAGTCGACGCCTGGGAGCGCCGCCACGATCAAGTGCACAAAATCGGAGAAGATCGTAATTTGGCGTGGGGAATCGTGGCCCGTGGTAGCGAGGGAGCGAATCGCACGCCCGCCCCGAACCATCCGGTTCTGGTGTTGCAGCAAGCGATACCCTGCTGCGACGGCCAGAACAGATCGTCCGTTTTGCTCACCGAAATATCCAATTCTACGACGAGCACGTAGTCGCCCTGCCCGATCGGATCTGTCCGCTGTATCGAATGGGGTAAAGATACGGAAGCAAGGGGAAGCTCGCGCAGCAATCTGGCCGTACGGCGTCCGACCACAAAAGACGTCCCACGGGACGCGCTTTGTTCTAGCGCCGGAAATGAAAAAGCCCTGCATCAACAGGGCCTTGGAATGGTGGGCGCACCAGGGCTCGAACCTGGGACCCGCTGATTAAGAGTCAGCTGCTCTACCAACTGAGCTATGCGCCCGAAAGGCGGTCAATGCCTTGCGAGGCCGGTCGTTTAGCAAAGCGATCCGGGGATGGCAAGCGATCGGGCGCAAGTTTTCCAAGGGGTTCAACAAGGCTTCGTCCGCAGCTCCGGAAATGCGAAAAGCCGCTGGATTCCAGCGGCTTCGCCAGGGGTAACGGACACAGAAACCGGCCCCGCTCAGAGCCGGCCCTCGCGGTCCCGCCCCTCGCCGCCGCCGCGGTCGAACCGGTCACGATGGAAGTGCTCCATGCCCCTTTCCATCATCCGGTCCATGCCCCGTTCCATGAAGTGCCGGGGCGGGCCATCCTCCCCGCCGCCGAATGGGCCGCGGTGACGGGTCAGCACGGCGAGGCGCCGTTTCTGGCCCTCGTCCAGGCTCTTGTAGAGCGGATCGGCGGCATCGGCGATCTTCTTCAGGGCGGCGGAACTGGCGCCCATGTCCTCGGCGCGCTGGCGCAGACGGGCAATCGGATCGTCCGGCCTGTCGGTATCCCTCGACGTGTCACCTGGGCCGGCATTCATCCGCGCATTGGCGCGATCGATCCGCAGTTTGGCGAAGTCGCGCACCGCGGCCTCGACCGGCGGCCACAGCTTCTCCTGGTCGGCGTTGAGCCTCAAGCCGGCATGGACGGCGGCAATCCGCGCATCGACGAAGGCGGCGCGGTCCTCGGGGTTCATGCGCATGTGGCGGACGTGCTCCATCCACGGGCGATGATATTGGGCATAGACCGCGCCCGAGCCGGCAATGCTGAGCACGGCGATGGCGGCGATGGTGAACTTCTTCATCCGGACCTCCTCTGGAAGGATGCCCGCGAGGATGAGCGCGAGGAGGCTCACGCGCAACTTACAACTTGGACAGGGAGCGCGTTTCTAGGCAGATGCAACGGCCGTGAATGTCCGTTCAGATGCCAACTGAAATGATTTGCAACACAACGGGCTTCCGAGCGGTGCGCGGAAGCCCTTCGTTGATCGTCTGTTCAGGTCAGTTCGTCGTGCTCTTGGCTTCCTTCAGGAACTCGTCGATCAGCCCCTGGCCGACGCGGCCCGCGGCATCCTTATAGACCGGCTCCATCGCCTTGCGCATCGCTTCGTCCTGATCGGCGGTGAGCTTGATGATCTCGCTCTTGCCGCTCTTCTTGATCTCGGCCAGCGCGCCGTCGTTCTCCTTCTGCGACTGCGCGTTGTTGAAGTCGGTTGCTTCCTTCATCGCCTTGGACAGCTGGTCGCGGATGTCGGCCGGCAGATCGTCCCAGAACTTCTTGTTCACGATCACGACGTAGCCGATGTAGCCGTGATTGGTCTCGGTGATGTACTTCTGCACCTCGTGCATCTTCTGGGTATAGATGTTCGACCAGGTGTTTTCCTGGCCGTCGACCACGCCGGTCTGGAGCGCCTGATAGACTTCCGAGAACGCCATCACCTGCGGCAGAGAGCCGAGCGCCTTGAACTGGGCCTGCAGCACACGCGAGGACTGGATGCGGAATTTGACGCCCTGGTAGTCGGCCGGCGTGATCAGCTTCTTGTTGGCGCTCATCTGCTTGAAGCCGTTGTCCCAATAGGCGAGGCCGGTGATGCCCTTGGGTTCGAGCAGCTTGAGCAGCTTTGCTCCGAGCGGCCCTTCCGTCACCTTCCGCAGCGTCTTCAGGTCGGGCAGGATGTAGGGCAGATCGAACACCTCGAACTCGCGGATGCCGAGCGGCCCGAACTTGGAGTTGGACGGTGCCAGCATCTGCACACTGCCGAGCTGCAGCGCCTCGAGCTCTTCCTTGTCCTTGTAGAGCGTCGAGTTCGGGTAGACCTCGACCTTGACCTTGCCGCCGGTGTATTTCTCGGCGAGCTCCTTGAATTTCTCCGCGCCCTTGCCCTTCGGCGTGTCGGTGGCGACGACATGACTGAATTTGATGATGATCGGCGATTGCGCCAGTGCCGGCCCGGTCAAACCGAGGGCCAGGACCGCGATGGACGCGGCGATCGCGAAGGTGCGCATAGTCTCTCCCTGTTGTTTTTTGGGCCGCCCGGCGCGTAGGCGGCCAATCCTTGCTCCGGCTGCATCAATAGCGGCTGGGAGATGGAGCCGCTATTGGCCCTTAGCAGGGCAGCTATTCGCCACCACAATCGGCGTCATTCCGGGATGGTCCGAAGGACCAGACCCGGAATCTCGAGATTCCGGGTTCGCCTTCGAGGCGCCCCGGAATGACACGCTGACGCGCCTCAGCTCGCCGCGGCCGTCGTCACCGTATCGCGCTGGCGCTTCATGACGATCTTGTTGAGCGCGCCGAGATAGGCCTTGGCCGAGGCCACCAGCGTATCCGGATCCGCCGCGCGCGCCGTCATCGAGCGACCGTCCTGCGACAGCCGCACCGAGACTTCCGCCTGGGCGTCGGTGCCTTCGGTGACGGCGTGGACCTGGTACAGCTCGAGCTTGGCCTCGTGCGGCACCAGGCGCTTGATGCAGTTGAACACCGCGTCCACCGGACCGTTGCCCTCGGCTTCCTCGATCCTGATCTGGCCATCGACGTCGAGCTTCATGGTGGCGCGCTGCGGACCATGGGTGCCCGCGATCACCGTCAGCGAGGTCAGCTTGATGCGGTCGTGCGATGCCGCCATCTCCTCGTCCACCAGCGCCTCGATGTCCTCGTCGTAAATGTCCTTCTTGCGGTCGGCGAGCGCCTTCATCCTGTTGAACGCGTCTTCCAGCTGGTTCGGACCGAGCTTGTAGCCCATCTCCTCCAGCTTGTGCACGAAGGCATGGCGGCCGGAATGCTTGCCGAGCACCAGCGAGGACTGCTTCAGGCCGACCATCTCGGGGCGCATGATCTCGTAGGTGGAAGCGTCCTTCAGCACGCCGTCCTGATGGATGCCGCTCTCATGCGCGAAGGCATTCCGGCCCACGATGGCCTTGTTGTACTGGACCGGAAACGAGGTCGCCGCCGACACCAGCTTCGAGGCGCGGGTGAGCTGGGTGGTGTCGATCTTGTTCCAGTAGGGGAATTTGTCGTTACGGACGTTGATCGCCATCACGATCTCTTCGAGCGCAGCGTTGCCGGCGCGCTCGCCGATGCCGTTGATGGTGCACTCGACCTGGCGCGCACCGCCGACGATGCCGGCCAGCGAGTTCGCCACCGCCATGCCGAGGTCGTTATGGCAGTGCACGGAGAACACGGCCTTGTCCGAATTCGGCACGCGCTCGATCAGCGTCTTCATGAAGTGGGTGTATTCCTCCGGCACCGTGTAGCCGACGGTGTCGGGGATGTTCACCGTGGTGGCGCCGGCCTTGATCACGGCCTCGACGATGCGGCACAAAAAGTCCATCTCGCTGCGGGTGCCGTCCTCGGCGGACCATTCGACGTCGTCGATCTGGTTGCGGGCGCGCGCGACCATGGCGACCGAGGTCTCGATCACCTGCTCCGGGGTCTTGTTCAGCTTCACCCGCATATGCAACGGTGAGGTCGCGATCACGGTGTGGACGCGGCCGCGTTTTGCAAATTTCACCGCCTCGGCGCAGCGGTCGATATCGGCCGGATGCGCGCGCGACAGGCCGGCGATCACCGAATTCTTGGAGCGGCGGGCGATTTCGCTGACCGCCTGGAAGTCGCCTTCGGAGGTGATCGGAAAGCCGGCCTCGATGACGTCGACGCCCATATCGTCCAGCAATTCGGCAACTTCGAGCTTCTCCTCGAAGGTCATGGTGGCACCGGGGCACTGCTCGCCGTCGCGCAGCGTGGTGTCGAAAATGATGACGCGGTCCTTCTCGGACTTGTTCTGGGTGGCCATTCCTAAATTCCTTTTGAGCGTTTGCACCGTTCAGACCGGTTTGGTCCCTTGGCGCTTGAGGTGTCCGGTGATCTCGACCAACCCCTGAGCGCCCAGGCGCGTGGCGCCCAGCCGGCCCTCAGGGGCAAGTAAGAAGAAGGCCGCCAATAAGGAGGGTGGGCAGCGAGGCGGCCGGGATCGTGGCGGCGGCCAGAGCCACCTCCCCCGAAATCCCATCGATTTGGCCGCGAATCAGCATTGCCGGACCCTTTTGAGCCACAAATCCTCGGCCAAAACCGTTGACGGTTGGTTGCCAGGGGGCTCAGTGCGTTCCGTTTCTAGACGAGAAATGGCTGCAACTGCAACGCCAAAAGATGGTCAGCATACGTGACCTAATGGGTCGATGATAGCCGCACGGAGGGCGTCGCCCGCATGGGAGCGAAGCGCGATGCGGGAGCATTGTCCTGGATTTTGCTTGCCGCTCCATCCAGGCTGCCAGATTTGCGAGGGAGACGCCTATCCCGTGCCGGTGCGGCGGGCGCGGGCCCTGCTTTCCCAGCGGTTCAGCATCTGACCGAGCTCGCCGGTGACCGCGGGTGCAGCCGTCCTGGCGTTCGTGATCTCGTTGGTGTTGGCCGGTGCGTTGGCTGAGAGCCAATCGGGCTCCGTGTACTCGCGCCAGCGGCGCGCCTCCGCCCGCCTTTTCCGGGAGACGTGATCCCGCGTGAAATAGCCCGCCGCAAATGCGATCGCGAGAAGGATGACCAAGACGACAACCTGCACAATGAGCTCCGGCTTTATCCCCGTTCAGCGCCCTCCAACCCCAACGCATTCGAAGGTGACGAAATTGCGACCCACGATCGCGCAGCGGTTTTGATTCCGCCCCTCGCAACCGACACCGGACCAGACTAACCTTCCGCTGCGGCCGGGCATGCGCGGGTGACCTGGAAAAGTCCTCCGCGGAACGAGGACCGTAAGGCTGGGATGAATGGGCAATATCTTCATCAGTCACTCGAGCAGCGATGTTGACCGGGCCAGGGAGGTTTTGGACTGGCTGACAGCGAATGGCTGGGACGATGTCTTTCTCGATCTTGACCCAGAACGTGGCATCGGGGCTGGCCAGCGTTGGAAAGATGCGCTTCAGAAGGCTGCGCAGAGGTGCGAGGTGGTGCTTGCGCTCATCTCCAACGAATGGCTTGCCTCGCGTTGGTGCCGGGCGGAGATCGACACCGCCCGTCTGATGGGTAAGAAGATCATCATCGCTCTGATCGGGGCCGACAAGTCGGACGTGCCGCTCGACCTCACCGACGAGCAATGGGTCGATCTCAATGCTGGTGCTCATGAATACAAGCGCCTGGCGCTAGGGCTAAAGCTTGCTGGGCTCGATCCATCGACTTTCGAGCTTCAGCCCGGACGCCGCCCTTATCCCGGGTTTGCGTATTTTGATGAGCAGGATGCGGCGATCTTCTTCGGGCGCGATGGGCAGATCGTGCGCGCGCTCGACAGAATGCGTGTCATTGCGCGGGTCGGTGTCGATCGCATGCTCGTGATTCTCGGAGCATCGGGATCAGGAAAGTCGTCGTTTCTGCGTGCTGGACTTCTGCCGCGCCTCAATCGAGACGACCGGACCTGGTTGCCGCTTCCTACGATCCGACCGGAGCGTGCCGCAATCTCGGGCGATTTCGGACTTGCACAGGCCCTCCTGAGCAAGATCAGCGAGGAACGATTTGCCGGAGAATTCCGCAAGCGCGGCCTGCCGCGCAGCCGCGCCGCTATTCAGGAATTCATCGAGACGGACGAAGCCGGTCTTCTCAAGCTTTTTGACGCATTGCGGGACATCGCGCATCAACCTGATTTGTATGGCACGAACGCGTCGCCACCGACCATCATTCTCGCCATTGATCAAGGTGAGGAGCTGTTTGGAGAGGATGGCCGCGCGGAAGCCAAGCGCTTCATCGATATCCTGACCCGAACGCTGACGTCCGATTCCGCTCATGCCTTAGCGCTGGTCGCCATGCGCTCGGACGCACTTCCCCGCCTGCAGGCGGAGGCGAAGTTCGCCGAGTTTCCGAAGGACACTTTTCCTCTGGAAGCCATGTTGGAGAGCTCATACCGCGCGGTGATCGAAGGGCCGGCAAGGCTGCTCGAGCCAAAGCCCCTCAAGCTTGATCCGAGGCTGACCGATGAATTGCTGAGGGACGTGTCCGGCCAGGATGCGCTGCCGCTTCTCGCTTTCACGCTTGCGCACCTTTACGAAAATTACAGCGCCGACAACGAACTCAATCTGGTCGATTACGAAAGGCTCGGCCACCTCAGGGGCGTCATAGCAACGGTTGTGAAGGGAGCCTTTGCCGACGGAGTCGCAAGGGGTGAACTACCGACGGACGAGAACGATCAATTGATGCTGTGGCGGGAGGCCTTCATACCTCATCTGGTGCAGGTCAACGACGCGGGGCAGTTCGTCCGACGCGTGGCCAAACGAGACGATCTTCCGCCCAGGACGTTGCCCCTCATCGATCGGTTTGCAGAACGCCGCTTGCTGATCAGGGATCGACGGACGGATGCGGGAGCCGAGGTCGAAGTGATCGAGGTCGCACACGAAGCGCTCCTGCGACAGCCGCCGCTCAGTAAATTGCTGGCAGAAGACCGGGAGTTCATGATTTGGCGGCAGCGGCTGGGTCGCATGTTCGAACTATTCACAGCCAATGAGAGGGGCCTGTTGGTCGGCCGCGAACTTCAGCGGGCCCGGGAATGGCTGCAAGCGCGTCCAGACGCAAATTTGCCGGCACCAGAGCGAGCATTCATTGCCGACAGTATCACCGAGTCCGAAAAACAATTGGCTGCGCAGGCAGAGCGAGAACGGAGAGATCAGGAAGACCAGCTCGAGAAGGCGCAGGCACGCACGCGACTGCGCCGCCAAGGCATCGCATTGGCGGTGGCAGCGCTTCTCGTGCTCGTCGTCGGCGGAGGCTGGATGTATGCCTATGTCCAACAACGCGAAGCCAATGCACAGCGAACCCTCGCGGAAAATGCCAGGGCTGACGCGGAGAGGCAAAGGGCACTTGCGGACCAACAAAGGATCATCGCGGAGCGCCTCGCGGCACAAAATGCCGTGCTGCTCGAAATGCTTCAGCTCTTCGTGACCAGCTCAATTCCGCCAGAAATGGAGGCTCAGGTCGAAAGCGCAACTAAAACGCTATTGGCTGGGCGCAAGCGATATGAAGATGTCGGCAATAAGCTGAACGTGCCTTGGTATTTTATAGGCATCTTGCATGGTGTTGAGAGTAGTTTCGACTTCGGAAGACACCTGCACAACGGAGATCCACTGACTGCGAGAACGGTACATGTGCCCGTAGGCCGCCCGCGCAGCGGCAATCCACCTTTTTCATGGGAGGAAAGTGCGACTGACTATCTTGAGCTGGGCGGATTCACGAAGTCGACCAGTTGGGGGCTGGGCGAAATGCTGTACCAGTTGGAAAAAAGCAACGGCCTCGGCTACCGCAAACATAAAATCAATTCACCATTTCTCTGGGCGTGCACGAATCACTACACCAAGGGAAAGTTCGTGGGCGATCACGTTTTCGATCCTGAAGCGGCCGTCAAGTACTGCGGCGCCGCGCCCATTCTCAAGAAACTGGTCGAACAGGGGCTGGTGAAGTTCGACTGATCTGTCCGTTCGTGATCGAAGCAAGCGTAGTATGGGCTCGCGCCACGGCTCCCGGATGGTGGACCACGCGTCCGGCGACAATTGAGAAGTATGGCGCTGCGACACGCATTGTACCGCGCGAAGAATTGGCTCGCCGCCCTCGCAACTGGCCGCAAAGCTCTACATTGCCTCTACCGGCAAAGGGCCGGGCGACACCGGTCCAGGCGGCAAGGGCGAGATCTTCGTGTTCGACGTCGGCAGCGACAACAAGCTCTCCGATCTCAAGAAGTTCAGCGATTGCGTGATCGACGGCGTGAAGTGCGGACCGGATGGCCTGCGCTGCGACGTCAACGGCAATGTCTGGGCCTCCAGCAATGCCGGCCGCGCGGTCGGCTACAATGGCGTGACGGTGTGGTCGCCGGAAGGCAAGCTGCTCGGCCGCATCCGCCTGCCGGAAGTGTGCGGCAACATCACCTTCGGTGGACCCAAGCGCAACCGCCTGTTCGTGGCCGCGAGCCAGTCACTGTATGCGGTGTTTGCGGCGACGCAGGGCGCAGGTCCGGGCTGAGCGATGCAAGCTCCAGTGCGACGAGGCGCCGGCGTTCCTCGCCGGTGCCAAATTGATTTGATGGTCCTTCGGCGTCTGCGCATTTCGAGGAACAAGCCGTGCGCATCGTGATCTGAGGCGGCGTGATCGGCGCTTGCACCGCTGAGCTCCTGGGCCGCCACGACATCGATGTCGTTGTCGTCGAGCGGACCGAGGTCGCCGCCGCCTCCGGCTTCGTTGCTTCCGATGGCGATCCGCCTCGGAATGCACTACCTGATGCTCACGCATGCCCCTCGACGAAATCTGCATGCCTGGGTGCGATGAGTGTCCCGCAGGTATCCTGCCCGCAATTACGCAGCGCTAGACTTTAGTCCTCTCCCACGATCCTGAACGCAGTTTCACTTGCCGAGAAGGTCTCGGCCGGTATAGTCGCGGCCCAATGGCTCACAAGAGGCCTGTTCAAGGGAGAGAACAACATATGAAAAAACCACTCTCTATTGCATTGCGAATACCGCTCGCTGCGGCCGCGGTCGGTGCGCTGATCACGGTGTCAGGCGCAGCGCTTGCAGCGGATCCGATCCGAATCGGCGTGATCGCGGAAGCGCAGGCGATCGCGGGCGCATCGATCCCGCAGGCGGCGCAACTTGCAGCGGACGAGATCAACGCACGCGGCGGCGTCGACGGCCGCAAGATCGAGATCGTCTCTTACGACAACCACTCCTCTTCGGCAGACTCGGTGCGCGCGTTCCAGCGCGCGGTGAACGAGGACAAGGTCAACGCGGTCATCGCGAGCTATATCAGCGAGGTGGTCCTGGCGCTGGAGCCCTGGGCCTCACGGCTGAAGACGCCGTTCGTCACACCGGGCGCGGCGTCCAACGAGATCAGCAAGAGCGTCCATGCCGACTACGAGAAGAACAAATATACCTTCCACGGCTACCTGACCTCCGCGGCGCTGGCGCTGTCGGTCTGCGACGCCGCCAAGGATCTGCTCGTGGACAAGATGCACATGAAGTCGGCTGTCATCATGAGCGAAGATGCCGCGTGGACCAAGCCGCTCGACGTCGGTTACGAGGAATGCCTGCCCAAGATCGGGCTGAAGGTGCTCGATCACATTCGCTTCTCACCTGACACCACCGACTTCACGCCGATCTTCAACAAGATCGAGGGCGCCAGGCCCGACGTGATCATCACCGGCATCTCGCACGTGGGCGTGCAGCCGACGGTGCAGTGGAAGAACCAGCAGGTGCCGATCCCGATGTTCGGCATCTCCTCGCAGGCGACCAACGAGACTTTCGGCAAGGACACCAACCAGGCCGCGGAAGGCGTGCTCTACCAGGGCGTCTCCGGTCCCGGCGTGGCGGTGACACCGAAGTCGGTGCCGTTCGCGGAGAACTTCAGGAAGAAGTTCGGCAACTTTCCGTCCTATGCCGGCTACACCGCCTATGACGAGGTCTACTACATCGCAGACGCAGTGAAGCGCGCCGGCTCGACCGACGCCGACAAGCTGGTCACCGCGCTGGAGAAGACCGACTGGGAAGGCACGATCGGCCGGGTCCAGTTCTACGGCAAGGACGATCCGTTCACCCACTCGCTCAAGTACGGCAAGGGCCTGATCACCGGCCTGATGCTCCAGTGGCAGGACGGCAAGCAGGTTGCGGTCTGGCCCAAGGAGGTCGCCAAAGCCGACGTCAAGTTTCCGAGCTTCATCAAGCTCGGCAACTAGGCAGGGACATGCTCCCGGGATCACCTCCCGGGAGCTTCCATTTGCGACCCTCGCAGCACCTTCCCTCAAAGCGGCAGTTTGACTGCCACGCGGCCAATCATCAATGCGAGTTTTCCAGATTCTGATAGATGGCTTTGCCATCAGCGCTCTCTACGCTCTCGGCGCCACCGGCTTCACGCTGATCTTCGGCGTCTCCGGCGTCCTCAACCTCTCCCATGGCGCCATCATGGTGGCGGCAGCGGTGGCGGCCTGGGCTGCCGCGAGCATCCTCGGCGTCGGCACCTATGCCGGCGCGCTGATCGGGGTGGGCGTTGCGCTCCTGACCGCCTTTGCTACTTACTTTGCGGTGGTGAAACCGATCCAGGATTCCCGGCGCATCCCGAACGAGGAAAAGGAGATCTTCGTCCTCACCGGCACGCTGCTGTGGGGCATCATGATCCAGGAGCTGATCGCCTACTTCTTCACCAATAACGCCAAAACCGTGCTGCCGATCGTCGAGGGCGTGGTCGAGATTCTCGGCGTCCGCACGCCGACGAACGAGATCTTCACCGCGATCGTATGCTGCCTCGTCATCGCGCTGTTGTGGCTCCTGGTGAACCGTACCCGGATCGGCAAGGCGGTGCTGGCGGCCTCGATGAACCCTCGCGGCGTCACCCTGCTCGGGTTCGAGCTCACCAACATCTACATCGTGGTGTGGGCGATCTACGGCACCCTCGCCGGCATCGCCGGCGTGCTGCTCGGGATGTTCTTGGGCGTCAGCTCCTACAGCGTCGGACCGCTGACGGCGAGCGCGTTCTCGATCGTCGTGCTCGGCGGCCTCGGCAGCGTCTCCGGCTCACTGATCGCGGCCTTCGTGGTCGGCTATCTCGAAACCTTCACGGCCTATCTGCTCTCGCCGGCCTACCGCACCATTCCGGCTCTGCTGCTGCTCGTCATCGTGATGTACATCCGGCCCCAGGGCCTGCTGGGGAGGCGCTGAGATGCCCACTTTCTTCACCTCGCGCCTGTTCTTCGTCTCGCTGGCGCTCGTCATCCTCGGTGCAACGCTGCCGCTCTACGTCTCCGGCTATGTGCTCGGACTTCTCACCGTCGCCTTCTATTTCGGTGTGTTCGCGATGGCCTGGGACCTCCTGTTCGGCTTCGCCGGCGAAGTCAATTTCGGGCCGACCTTCCTGATCGGCGTCGGCGCCTACACCGCCGGCATTCTCAACAACCAGTTCGGCTGGTCGGTCTATCTCTGCATCGTGCTGGGCGCCCTCGCCTCCGTCATCGCCGGCCTCGTGCTGGCACTCCCGGCGCTCAGAGTGCGCGGACCGTATTTCGGCCTGACCACGCTGGTCGCAGTGCTGATGCTGCAGAACTTCATCGTGGTGTTCGCCGATCTCACCGGCGGCGAGATCGGGCTCACCATCCCCGATGTCATCAGCATCAATGCCGGCGCCAACTATTGGATCGCGCTCGGCTTCATGACGATCTCGGCAGCAATCCTCTATGGCCTGTCGCAATCGCCTGTTGGACTCGTGCTGCAAGCCAGCGGCCAGGACCCGGTGCAGGCCGGCGCGCTCGGCTTCAACATCGTCAAGCACAAGCTCTTCGCCTTCGTCGTCAGCGCCTTCTTCTCCGGTCTGTCAGGCGCGCTGCTCGTGTTCTACTTCGGCACGGCCTCGGTCGGCACCGTCGTCGACGTCGCTGTCGGCGTCAACGTGATCGTCTCGGCCGTGCTCGGTGGGCGGCGCACCGTGCTTGGCGCGGCGCTGGGCGCGATCTTCCTGATCGTCGCCGGCGAATTCCTAAGACCGACAGGCGAGCTTGCGACTTTCATCGTCTCGGCGGTTGCCCTCCTCGTCGTGCTTTTCTTCCCCGGCGGCTTCCTCGGAGCGGCCCTCTCGCGTGAGGCACGTTCGTGATGGATATGAGACTATCAAACAGGGCCGTGCTCGAGGTCCGCGGCCTGACCAAGCGCTTCGGCGGCCTGACCGCCGTGAAGAATCTCGGCTTCGAGGTCAACGCCGGCGAGATCTTCGGCCTGATCGGGCCGAACGGCTCGGGCAAATCGACCGCGATGAAGAGCGTGATGGGCATCGAGCGTCCGACCGCGGGCGAAGTGATCTTCGAGGGCGAGAACGTCGCCGGTCTGCCCGCGCACAAGATCGCGCGCAAAGGCTTCGGCATGGTGTTTCAGCATTCGCGGCCGCTGAACCGGCAAACCGTGCTGGAGAACATCATGGTAGCGCTGCTGCCGGACAGCCTCTTCATGCTGTTTCCCGACAAGGCGCTGGTCGAGCACGCCAAGTGGATCGCGGACCGCGTCGGACTCGGCGCAGTCATGAACCGTCGCCCGCCGACACTGCCCTTCGCCGATCTGCGCCGACTCGAGCTTGCCAAGGCGATCGCCCGCGACCCCAAGGTGGTGCTGGTCGATGAGCCATTCGCCGGTCTGACGCGCGCCGAGGTCGACGTCTTCTCCGACCTGATCCGCAGCTTTCGCGACGAGGGCCGCGCGGTGATGCTGGTCGATCACAACGTCAAGAGCGTCGCCGCCCTCGTCGATCGTGTGCTCGCGATGTATCTCGGTGAGGAGATCGTCACCGGCAAGGCCGACGATGTGATGCGCAACGAAACCGTGCGGCGGGTCTATCTCGGCGGCGCCATCGAGACCCATGCGCGGCCGGAGACCAGCTTCAAGGACAAGGTCCCGCTGCTCCAGGTCGAGAATGTCAGCGTTTTCTATGGCAAGGCGCAGGCGCTGGAGAACGTCTCGATCCACGTCCACGAGGGCGAGTTCGTGTCGATCGTCGGTCTCAACGGTGCCGGCAAGACGACGCTGTTCAACACCATCTCCGGCTTCTTGCCCTATAGCGGCGAGATCCTGCGCGGCGGCGAAAAGCTGCGCGGCACGAGCCCGGCGAAAATCGCGCGCAGCGGTCTCGTGCAATGCCCGGAATCGCGCGAGCTGTTCGGCGAGATGACGGTGCGGGAGAATCTCGACCTCGGCGGCCAGCATCTGTCAGACGACAAGCGCGCCGCGCAGCTCGCATGGCTGTTCGAGCTGTTCCCGATCCTGAAAGAGCGTCAAGGCCAGCTCGCGCAGACCCTGTCGGGCGGCGAGCAGCAGATGCTGGCGATCGGCCGCGCGCTGATGATGCAGCCGCAGATCCTGATCCTGGACGAACCGACGCTCGGCCTTGCCCCCGTCATCCTCGAACAATTGTCCAGGGCACTCGAAAAGCTGCGTCAGACCACCTCTATCACCGTGCTGCTCGGCGAGCAGAACGTGACGTTCGCTCTTCCGCATGCCGACCGTGTCTATGTGCTCGAACATGCGCGGATCGTCTGGGAGGGCGATCCCGGCCGTTTCGCCAGCGAAGCCGGCGCCGATTTTCTGTAAGTCCACGAGCATCGACAAGAAGCATAGAAAGGGAAACGACCATGCGACCATCGACGATCTTGAACCGCAGCCTGCTCGCCTCGGCGCTGGCGTTGTGCCTCGCTGCTCCCGCTTACGCGCAGTCGAACGATCCGATCAAGATCGGCGTCATCGCCGAGGTGCAGGCGATCGCGGGTGCGGCGACTCCCGGCGGCGCACAGATCGCCGCCGACGAGATCAACGCCAAGGGTGGCGTGCTCGGCCGCAAGGTCGAGATCGTCACCTACGACAACAAGAGCTCGTCGGCGGACTCGGTGCGCGCCTTCCAGCGCGCGGTGAGCGAGGACAAGGTGTCAGCAGTGATCGCAAGCTACATCAGCGAGGTCGTGCTGGCGCTCGAGCCCTGGGCGGCGCGGCTGAAGATGCCGCTGATCACACCGGGCGCCGCGTCGAACGAGATCACGAAGGCGATCCACAACGATTACGAGAAGAACAAGTACACCTTTCACGGCTATCTGACCTCGGCGGCGCAGGCCCAGCTCGTCTGCGACGCGGCCAAGGATCTCTTGGTCGACAAGCTCAAGTTCAAGACCGTCGCGATCATGAGCGAGGACGCGGCCTGGACCAAACCGCTCGACGTCGGCTACGAGGCCTGCCTGCCGAAGGCCGGTCTCAACGTGGTCGAGCACGTCCGCTTCTCCCCTGACACCACCGACTTCACGCCGATCTTCAACAACATCGAGAGCAAGAAGCCGGACGTGATCGTCACCGGGATTTCCCATGTCGGCGTGCAACCGACGGTGCAGTGGAAGAACCAGCAGGTGCCGATCCCGATGTTCGGCATCAGCGCGCAGGCCCTGAGCCCGACCTTCTGGAAGGACACCAATGGCGCGGCCGACGGCGTGCCGTCGCTGGCGGTCGCGACACCCGAGGTCGCCGTGACCTCCAAGACGAAGCCGTTCGCGGCGGCTTTCAAAGCCAAGTTCGGCACCCCACCGGCCTATACCGGCTACACCGCCTATGACGAGGTCTACATCATCACCGACGCGATCAAGCGGGCCGGGTCGACCGACCCCGACAAGATGGTCGCCGAGCTCGAGAAAACCGATTACGAAGGCACGATCGGCAAGATCCAGTTCTACGGCAAGAACGACGAGTTCACCCACGGCATCAAATCGGGCCCCGGCTTCGTGACGGGCCTGGTCTTCCAGTGGCAGGACGGCAAGCAGGTCGTGGTCTGGCCCGACAAGATCGCCGAAGGCAAGATGAAGTTTCCGAACTTCGTGAAGCTGTCGCAGTAATTGGCTCACGGCCGCATCAGGCCCATCGCTCCGACGGGAGCGGTGGGCTTTTCGCTGTCTTTCGCAGGTGCGTTGTGCCGCCGCCGGCGCCTATCGACCTTGGGCGCTGTTGACTTTCAATCGTCGCGCTCCCCATACTTCGCAAAAAACAACAACCAATCATAAGACGGTTTTGAGGGAGGATAGGATGCCGACTTCACGCAGGCAGCTGCTGAAGACATCGGCGGCTGCCGCCGCCGCACTCAGCCTCGATTGGACCAGGGCCCAGGCGCAAGCCGAGACCTTGCGCATCGGCCTGATCTACGACCTCACTGGCCCGTTCGCCGCCGGCGGCTCGGTCGCCTCGTCAATCGGCGCGCAGATCGCGATCGATCTCGTCAACGAGAAGGGCGGTATCGGCGGCAAGACCAAGGTTGTTCCGGTCGCCGCGGATTCCCAGAGCAAGCCCGACGTTGCGATCAACGAGGCCGAACGTCTGATCAACCAGGAGAAGATCGACATTCTCAACGGCGTCTATGCGAGCTCGCATGCGGTGCCACTCGCGGCCAAGGTCGAGCAGCAGAAGAAGATCCTCTGGATCACGACCGCGGTCTCGACCGCCGTGTTCAAGGACAAGAACCTGCAATACGTGTTTCGCGCGCAGATCCATTCGGATCAGTACGGGCAGGCGTTTGCAGGCTTCATCACCGAACATGCGAAAGCCAAGCTCGGCATGGACCCGAAGGAGGTCAAGGTCGCGTTGATCCACGAGGACGGCCCCTATGGCGTCGGCGTTGCCTCTGCCGATGAGGCCTATGCCAAGCAGGCCGGCATCCAGGTCGTGCTGCGCGAGGGCTATTCGGCCTCGGCGCCGGACCTGTCGGTGCTCGTCACCAAGATCAAGCGTGCCAAGGCCGACGTGATCTCGCATGCCGGCTACAACCCTGACATCACCTTGTTCCTGCGTCAGGCGCGCGAGAGCGGATTGCGCTTCAAGATGCTGTTCGGGGCCGGCGCCGGCTACAGCCAGCTCGACAAGCTGCGCGCCACCTTCGGCGCCGACATCGACAATTTCTGCAACATCGATCCGGTGCCGGCGCAGCTGCTCGATCCTGCCAAGCTCGCGCCCGGCATGGGCGATCTGATCAACGCGATGGTGACGCGCTACAAGGCCAAGACCGGCGCCACCGACGTGCCGCCGCACTGCTCGATGGGCTTCAACCAGACCTGGGTGCTGCTCAACAACGTGCTGCCGGTCGCCAAGGAGAAGTATGGCAGCTTCGACCCCGAAGCCATTCGCAAGGCGGCGCTCGACGTCGACATTCCCGCCGGCGGCACGATCCAGGGCTATGGCGTGAAATTCTTCCCGCCGGGCACCCCGCTCTCCGGCCAGAACGAACGCTCGACACCGGTGGTGATGCAGAACGCCGGGGAGCACATCTCGGTGGTGTGGCCGACCAACATCAGAACGCAGGACCCGGTGTTCCCGCTTCCGAAAGGCTCGACCTACGGGGCGTAGCCGCCGCGCTGACCGTGCACCTCTCCCCTTGTTGGGGTCTTGTTGTGGGAGAGGGGGCCCGCCGCGCGAGCGGCGCGCCGGGTGAGGGATCTGTCTCCGCGGGTGAACCTCTCACATGTGAAATTCGGAGAAAGTGGCCCCCTCATCCGGCGCCGTAGCCGAAGCTTCGCTTCGGCATTCTTAAGAACGGCGGAAGGCCGCCTTGCCACCTTCTCCCCACAAAAGGAGAAGGATCCGCAGCCGTGCACGCGGCCAACCAATCGGTGCCGCAACGAACCCCCGCCGCGCTGGAGACGTTGCAGCCGATGGTGCTTGCATCCAGTGGTAGTTATTTTCGCGCTGTGGTTGGATATTCGATCGCGCGGCCACGCCCTGAAGTTGTGGGACGAAGTTTTACTGAAACACGAGCCTGCTATAATAGCCTTTAGGTAATTGACCCTGCTCCTTTTACCCTGCTCCTTTTTTCGCATGTCGCAAGGCTGGCGCAGCCGGCGAACGGGCACGCATCCAGCGGCGACCCTTATTGGGAATACGCATAATAGTGATAGTCAACGATGGGGGTGACGATGCCCGCCATGTTCGAGCTGCTCTATCGCGAATATTGCCGCGCCCGCCTTACAGAAATGCGGAAACAGCTTCTGCTCACGAGCAATCGTCCTGAGCTTTTAAAAGCGGATTGCGATGCTGCTGATCAGAGTAGCTTTGGCACGGCGGACACACAGCACGAAGTCCGGCACGGCGCACAGAGTTGAAGCGCGCCACGAAACAGGAGGCCTCCCCTCGCCGCAACAGCAATCAAGAAAGATCGTCCCCCAGGAAGCAACATTGAATGCGCCGAATTCCATACTGCGTCGATTGCTTGAGTTTCGTGCCGGACCATTTTTGACTTAATGACTGTCGGAGCTTGGCAGGCGGCCTGGAGCGCGACGGCATCAAGCTCGGTGATCGCATTGCCACCATCGCCTGGAACACTTGGCGCCATTTCGAAGAAAGGTCACGGCGGTAGCGCGCGGCTAATCAATCTGTGCCGCAATGACGTAAGCACCACACACCGCGCTGACGGTGCACCAGCCTTGTGGGAGAGGGTGTCTCGCCGCACGGCGGCGAGATGGGTGAGGACTTCTCTCGGCGAGCAAAGCTCTCGACGTTCGAACGATGCCAAGATGCGAGCTAGTTCACAATGAACCGGGTGACAGAAGCAGTCGCCTTGCTTTGGCAGCAACTACGTTGCCTATATCTGAGAGGTGTATCATGAAGACGGCACTTCTTGTTGCAGCTATTTTGGCTGTTGGTATTGTATCAGCTAATGCTGGTAGTGATCAGCGTCATCGTTCATCACTCCATAACAGACACCATACTGGATCAGCTATGATGGCTGTTGGCGTTCCAACAGGCGGTGGTGTTGACCAACGATCTGCCTCGACACTTTATAGGCAGAATCTGCGCGACTCAGGCTACAATGCTAGAGAGAACTTCGATAAAGATGGTCATATGTGCGTGTCCTGCAATTATCAGGGCAATTGACGAAGCTAGTGTGAGGACTGAAAGCGCGATCACAATGGATCGACCAGCCTGAGAAGAAGAATCGAGGGCGGGCGTCCAGATAGAGACCTCGCACGCTTTCAAATACGAGCTTCGCCGAAAAATAGCCCAAGGGATTCCCAAGTGGATTTCCTCAAGTGGATTTCCTAAAGCGCGATGAGATTTGGATGAATCGTCATCGCGCTTTAGCTTCTTGTTTACGCATGATCTTTCCGGAAAACCGCTTCGCACTTTTCCGGATCATGCTTTAGGCTTTCTTTGTTTGCGCGCTCACTGCTCAGCCATGCGCGCGGCCAGCTCAGCGGCCTCATCACTAAAACACCACCCTTCGCCCCTCCTCCGCCGCCCAGTACCCCGCGTAGTTCACCTTGATCGTCTCGTACGCGAGCGCCAGGTTCGACAGCGGCTGTCGTCCGGTCGCGACGCATTCCATGAAGTCCTGGATCTCCTGCAAGTATCCGCGCGTCCATTCCTCCTCGAGGCAGACATATTGCCAGCCGGTCTTGCGGTCGACTTTCTCCGTGATGTAGACGCTGGCGAGCTTTTCCTCGGAGGTCTGATAGCTCATCAGATGCGTGTTCGGGGTGATGTTGGCGAACAGCGAGCCCCCGCTTGTGTAGGTCTCGATCAGGTTGCGCACGCCGCCCATGATCATGTCGCCTGAGAACACGGTGGCCTTGGTGCCGTCGGAGAAGGTGGCGGTGAGCGTGCCCCAGTCCTCGACATCGACGGGATTGGCCTTGATGTAAGAGCGTTCCTCGGGCTTCAGCTCGGCGGTGACGTTGCCGACGTCGCAAGTGACGCTGGCGACGCGGATGGTCTCGCCGCGCGCCTTGGCTTCCACCTGCTTCAGATACAGCACGGCCGAAAGCGGATGGCAGCCCATGCGGATCAGCGAGCCGCCGCCGGTCATCGCCCATTGCGCGGCATGTGCCGCGTGCGAGCCGGAATGGCTCTCCTCGCCTTTCATGAACAGGATCTTGTCCTTGGTCGCCTTGAGGATCTCGGCGATCTTGGTCACCGCAGGCGCGTATATCCAGTCCTCGGCATACATGAAGAGCTTGTCCGTGCGCTCGATCGCAGCACGCGTCCGGTTCATCTCTTCGATCACGCGCTCATACATCAGCGCCTTCGGCACGTGCTTGCCGATCGGCTGCGTGTCGCCCTCGCGGCCGAAATAGCCGGCGAACGGTTTTTCGCAGATCACATGCTTGCCGGCCTGCATGGCGGCGACGATCATCTCGGCATGAAGATTGGGCGGGGTGCAGATGTCGACGACATCGAGATCGCGGTCGGCGATCAGCTCGGCGAAGCTGCGGTAAACACGCGGGATGTCGTGATGCCGGGCGAACGCGACGACCTTGTCGCCGCGCGCAGCCACGGCCGCGACCTCGACATCCACGCCATAGACGCGCCGAAACGCATACATGTGCAGCTCCGACACGAAGCCGCAGCCGACGAGTCCCACCCTGATCCTGGCCATGGCGCCCCCCTTGCTTCGGGCGGCACTATAGCGTGCCTCGAGGTCTAATCCACCGAGACGCGCACCACGCCTGCGCTCATCATGCCGAGCGCGCGGGCGGCCGGCACCGAGAGATCGACGATGCGGCCGCGGATGAAGGGGCCGCGATCATTGACGCGGCACTGGATCGTGCGTCCGCTGTAGGACACCCTGAGCACACTGCCGAACGGGCGCGTGCGGTGGGCGCAGGTCAGCTCGCCGCCTTTGCCGGCTTTTGCGTATCCATAATAGGAGGCAAGGCCGCTTTCGGCTTTTGCAACGGACATCAAGGCAAGAGATAAAGTCACGAGACCAAGCAATAGAGTCGTCTGCGCGTGCACGGCACCGCTCCCGGGTTGGCCTGCCCGGCGCTGCAAACGTCGCTTGTTCCCTCAGGTTCCGGGAACCCTGCCGGGAATGCCCGGCAGGGCCATCACACTTTGTTACTGCTTGTGGAATACCAGCGTTCGGACCTCGATGCTTTCGCGCGGCGCCGCATCGGCCGGCGTGGTCGGATCGACGAATGCGGTATGCGGCCCGAAGCGGGTGCGACCATCCGTTGCGGAATCGTAGCACTTCAGCAGCAGCGCCTCGTCCGGCGTCATCTCGGGAAAATAGAACCAGCGGTGGTTCGGATTGTACTTCACCGAATAGATCTCGCCGCGGCGGTTGGGATAGATCAGGTCGGAGGCGACGAGATCGTCGGCCGCCACCGTGGTGCCGTCGGCCATGGCGAGCGGTGAATCGCGCAAGGGGCCCCGGATCGGCCGCCAGAGATTGATCACCTGCACACGTCCCTTCAGCAGCTCCTCGGCCTCGTCGGGCAGATGCTCGCGCACGCGATTGGCCCCGGAGACCGCGGTTTGATCGACATGAACGCGCGTCGCCGGCTGACGCGACCCGCCGCCCCGGATGTCCGGGGCGCCCTCGACGCGCTTGCGCACGGTGTGGTCGAAGATGAAGACGCGATCGGCCTTCAGGGTCGCACGCAGGAAGGCTTCGACGGCCGGATAGTACACCGTCCTCACCTCCTCGTCGTCGTAGAAATCCTTCACCTGGGTCGGATGACGCACCAGCGCAAAGCCCTCGCGATCAAGCGAGAAGTTCTGCGCGATCAGCCGCGCGTCGAAGATCGGGACCTGATGCGGCTCCGGCAGCGACGTGCTCTTCGGCTCGCCCGGCGGCGGATCGAAGGCATAGGTGCGCGGCTTGGCTGATGTCGGCGCGAGATAGTTGAGTTCGGCAGTGACGAAGGGAAGCGATTCGATTCTTGTTTCTTGCAGGCCCATGGCCGGTCTCCCGATGTGGTCGTCGAATTGATCTTTGCGGGAGTGCACCGTGCCGCAAGAGGTGCGATGCAAATAGCAAGGAGGGTGTTGTCAGCAGTGAGGAGTGAAGAATGAAAACGTCGAGAAATGCGAGTGTTATGGAAACGCCATTCTCGTCTCACAGATGCTTGAGCGGTTCGTGAGGTCTCGTGCCCCGGACGCGGCGCAGCAGCGCTTCACGCTGCAGCGCGTCCGGGACACGAGAGTGTGTACTACAACCCCGCCTTCGCAATCGCGTCCGCAAACGAGCGGTCGACGATCTCGGTTGCATCCAGCTTCTGCTTGATCAGGCCCCAGCGGAAATAGAGCTCGATCGTGCTCTGCTCGTCCGCGACCACGCCATCATCGATCGGCGCGATGCGAATCTTTGCGCGCGACAGCCAGTTCTGCGGCACGGCGGTCGGGATGTTCATCAGCCTGCCCCAGGTCGCGGCGTAGCTGTCGATATTGTTCAGCGACCACGCCCGCGCCGCGGTGAGGCGCCTGACGAAATCGGTCAGCTCGGCGCGTTTGTCGCGGATGGCCTCGGGCC
Organism: Bradyrhizobium vignae; assembly: GCF_900324035.1. Taxonomy (NCBI): domain Bacteria; kingdom Pseudomonadati; phylum Pseudomonadota; class Alphaproteobacteria; order Hyphomicrobiales; family Nitrobacteraceae; genus Bradyrhizobium; species Bradyrhizobium vignae. Next base: position 2,565,663 of record NZ_LS398110.1, on the reverse strand, counting down.
GCGCCACCTGGAAGCTGAGGCCCGGTGTCAGGCCTTCGGAGGAGATGATGCGGCGCGATTTGAACAGTACCTCCTCCTGGCTGACATAGGGCTCCCAGGTCGACCACGCATCGACTGAGCCTTGCATGTAGGCGATCTTGGCGTCGGACGGCGCCAGGAAGGCGATCTGCACGTCGCTCGCACTCCAGCCGTTCTTCTCGAGCGCGGCGAGGATCAACTGATGGCCGATCGACCCGCGGCCGGTGGCGATCTTCTTGCCACGGAGGTCGGCAAAGGTCTTGATCGGCGAGTTCTCCGGCACGAGGATGGCGAGACCCTCGCGCGTCTGCCGGATCGCGGCGATCGCCTTCACCGGGGCGCCCGACGCGGCGGCGAAGGTGAAGGGCGCATCACCCACGAGCCCGGTCTCGATCGCGCCCGCGCTCAGCGCCTCCAGCAGTGGGGCTGCCGCTGGAAACTCCTTCCACTCGATCTTGTAGGGGACGTCCTTGAGCACGCCGGCCGCTTCCATCACGGCCTGCGAATTGCCCTTCTGATCGCCGACGCGCAGAGTGGTTTGCGCTGCCGCCAGTTCGAACCAACCGAGCAGCAGCGCGCCGGCCAGCATGAGGCGGATCATTCTGCCGCCTCGCCGCGAACGGCCTGTCGCTTGGCGATCAGCTCGCGCGTCAGCGGGATCAGCTCGCGGCCGTATTCGATCGCATCGATCAGCGGATCGAAGCCACGGATCAGGAAATGGCTGATGCCGAGGTCGTAGTAATCGCCGAAGACCTCCGCCACCTGCGCGGGCGTTCCGACCAGCGCGGTGGTGTTGCTGTTGGCACCGGTGAGCTTTGCGATCTCGGTCCAGAGCCGCTTGTCGATCCGGCTGCCCTGGTCGGCGAGCGCGAGCAGACGCCGCGCGCCTGATGTGGCGTGGCCGTCGGCCGGCTTGCGATAACCGGTCTTGTCCTGCAGCGCGGTGGCGCGCGCCAGAATTTCCTCCGCCTTTTCCCAAGCCTGCTTTTCGGTCGGGGCGATGATCGGCCGCACCGACAGGCTGAAGCGCGGCGTCGGCCGCTCGTGCCTCACCGCCGCGTTATGGACACGCGAAGTGACATCGCGCACCTGCGCATAGGACTCGCCCCACAGTGCAAAGGTGTCGGCGTGCTTGCCGGCGACGTCGATCGCCGCGTCGGAGGCGCCGCCGAAATAGACGCGAATGCCTTCGGGACGATACGGCTTCACCTGCGAGAAGGCGTTCTCGACCTGGTAATACTTGCCCTTGTAGGTGAACGGCTTGTCGCTTGTCCATTCCAGCTTGAGCACATCGAGAAACTCGGAGGTACGGGCATAGCGTTCGTCCTTGTCGTCGATCGTATTGCCGTCCTGCCGGAGCTCGGTGGCATTGCCGCCGGTGATGACGTGGAGCGCAACGCGGCCGCGGGACAACTGGTCAAGCACCGCGAACTGCCGCGCCAGCAATGTCGGCGCGGTGAAGCCGGGCCGCTGGGCGATCAGCACGTTGAGGCGGTCGGTATGGTTGAGCACGTGCTGCGCGACCTGGAGCGCATCCGGCGATGTCGAATGGAACGCCAGCAGCGCACGATCGAAGCCGGCATTCTCATGCGCCTTCGCCACCGTCTCGATGTGGGTGGGATTGAGGACCGGACCTTCGCGGACGATGGTCTCGGACGAATTGTTGTTGCTGATGAAGCCGATGAACTCGATCGACATGTCGTCTCCCTGTTGCTGTCCTAAAGGCCCAGTGCGGTGCGGCCGAGGCCGATGCGGGTGGAATCGTCCTGCGGCGTGTGCACGCGCCCGCACAGCACGTCGCGATAGTGCCGCTCCAGCGGATTGCTACGGGACAGGCCGTGATTGCCGGTCAGTGACAGTGCGTCCTCGACCACGGCGACGGCATTGTTGGTCACGGTCAGCTTGATCGCGTTGGATTCGCCGGGCGACAGTTGGACCCCATCATCGAAGTCGCGGGCGAACGTCTCGATCAGCCGCGCATTGACCGCGAGCCGCGCCTCGATGGCGCCGAGGATCTCCTGCGCGCGGGCCAAGGTCGCGAGCGGCGCGCCGAGGCTGGCGGGCACGCGCTGTTTCAGAAAGGAGATCAGCCAGTCGCGCGCCGCGCGGGCAACGCCGTCATAGATCGCGGCGACGAAAACGGTGTGGATGGTCGCCTGTGTGGCGTCGGGCGCACGCCAGTCCGCCGGCTTGCGCAGGTCGACTTCGGCATCCAGCGGAATCACGACGTCTTCGAAGATGACATCGTGGCTGCCGCTGGCGCGCAGGCCATGATGGTCCCAGGTCTCGACGATGCGGGTGCCCGGCAGGCCTGCCGGCACCAGGAACTGGCCGACGCGCGGCTCGGCCTCGTCGGTCCGCGCCCAGACCAGGTACCATTTCAGGATTGGCGAGCCGGTCGAATAGATCTTGTGGCCGGAGAGGCGCCAGCCGGTTTCGGTGCGGCGCGCGATCGTCGCCGGCAGGCCGCCGCGCGCCGGCGAGCCGAGCTCGGGCTCGACGCGCAGCGCGTTGACGAGCGCAAGACCTTCGACGCTCTCGCGCGCGAGCTTGCGCGACAGCCGCGCCGGCCAGGTCTGGCTGTGCGCCATGACGAGATGATTGATGTAGTGCATCGACAGCACCAGCGCGGTCGACGGATCCGCCTTGCCGAAGATGCCGATGACGCGCGCGGCGTACCGCGCGCCCGCTCCGCCGCCGCCATGGGCCGACGGCACCGTCAGCGACAACAGGCCCGCCTCGAACAGTTCACGGAAATTCTCGAACGGAAAGCTGCCGGTGCGGTCGTGCTCGGCCGCACGCGCCGCAAAGCCGGCCGCAAGCGTCTCGGCACGGGCGATGTAGTCGGATTCGCTGTGGGCCGTACGACCCTTGGCTATGGAGGTTACCATGTGGCGTCGAGCCCCAACAGGCCAAGGATCTGACGACGCAGGTCAGCCAGATACGGATCTCCACGATGGCGCGGATACGGACGATCGACGCGGATGTCGGCCTTCACGTGCGCCGGCCGCTCGCTGAAGACGATCACCCGGTTGGCGAGCACCAGCGCCTCCTCGGCATCATGCGTCACCAGCAGCGTGGTAAACGCCTTGCGCTGCCAGAGCGAGACCAGCTCGGCCTGCATGGTGATGCGGGTCAGCGAGTCGAGTTTACCCAACGGCTCGTCGAGGATCAGGATCTTGGGATCGTTGACCAGCGCCCGCGCCAGCGCGACGCGCTGCGCCATGCCGCCGGAGAGCTGGTGCGGATAGGCATTGCGGAACGACGAGAGCCCGACGAGATCGAGCGCGTCGTCCACGCGCTGCCGCTGGCTCTTGAGAATGCTCTGGGCCTCGAGGCCCAGGGCGACGTTGTCCCAGACCGACCGCCAGGGAAAAAGGGTCGGATCCTGGAACACGACCACGCGCGAAGGATGCGGATGTTTGATGCGCTCCTCGTCCTCCCGCAGCCTTCCTGCCTTGGGCTTGTCGAGGCCGGCAACGAGCCGCAGCAAGGTCGACTTGCCGCAGCCGGACGGACCGAGAAGCGCGACGAACTCGCCGGGCTCGACCGAGATGCTGACGTCGCTCAGCACCGGCAGCTCGATGCCGTCGATGTCGAAGGCGTGGCTGACCTGCTCGATGTCGAGCGCAGCGCCGGCGGCCGGATGCGTCACGGCTTCGGCAAGAGCGGTGGCTACCATTTGACGGTCCCCTTCTGCCAGACCAAGAGGCGATCGCGGATCGAAAACAGCAGCGTGATTGCGCCGGAGCAGAGCAAGGACATCACGATCAGCGCCGCATACATGTTGGCGTAGGCAGCCCAGCCCTGCGCCCATTGCAAGTACCAACCGAGCCCCGCCTTGACGCCGATCATTTCGGCGACGACGAGCACGGCGAATGACGAGCCTAGTCCCATGAACAGGCCGACGAAGACGTGCGGCAGCGCCGCGGGGATCGCGACCTTCAGCACCAGGAAGGATGGCTTGGCGCCCAGCGTGCGCGCGACGTCGTAATAGGCGTTGCTGACGCTCGCGACGCCCGACCAGGTCAGCACGGTCACCGGAAAGCCCGTCGCCAGCGCGATCAGGAAGGTCGAAGCGCTCCAGCTCGACGGGAACGTGAAGAAGGCAATCGGCAGCCAGGCGGTCGCCGGCAGCGGACCGATGAAGCGCAGCACCGGATGCACCCAATAGCCGACCGCGCGCGACCAGCCGATCGACACGCCAGTCAAGAAGCCGACCGTGGCGCCGATCAGATAACCGCCGAGCTGGAGCTTGACCGACGCGAACACGCTGTCGAGCAGCTTCGGCAGATCGTCGGTGTAGACCTCGATGATCGCCTGCGGCGGTGGAAAGAACGGCAGCGGCAGCCACGCGAGCTTTGCGGTCGCGACTTCCCACAGCGTCAGGAAAGCACCGAGGGCGACGAGCCATGGCGCCCGCTTGCGCAAAGCCTTTCCGGCCGAGCCGAGATAATCAGCGCCGACGGTTCCGAACAGCGCCACGGCCGCGATGACGAAGGCGGCGATGCCGAGCGAGTGCGTGCGCGACCAGTCGCCGACATCTTCCCACCACAGGCAGGACAGGCCGAACGCGCTCCAGGTGATGCTGGCGAGAACGCCGACGCCGGACTCCCGGATCCAGGTCGCGAGCAGCGGCGCGCGCGAGGTGCGCGGCGCGCCGGAGGCAAGACCGTCAGACAGCGAATACGTCGACATAGATGCGCTCCGCGAATTTGGCGGTGTCGGTGCTCGGCTTGAACACCTGCACGCTCTTGAGATCGTCGGCATAGGCCTTGAGCTCGCGCTTGAGCACGTCGCCGACGGGATGATGGTGATGGGTGTGGTAGCGCACCATGCCCTCGATGTCGGCGAGCGTCGCCGCCTTTGGCGCATAAGGCTGGAACGATTTTGCCGCGAGTGCCGCATTCTGCGAGCTGAACATCGCGGCATCGAGCAACGCCTGCGTGATGGCACGCGCGACCTGCGGCTCCTCGCGCACCAGGCTGCCGCGCAGGCCAAGGATGCAGCAGCTCTTCTCGCGGTATTCGCCATCGAGATTGGACGCGACTTCCTTGTACTGGGTGTCCTTGAGCCAGAGATAGGCGAGCGGGTCCGAGGACAGAAACGCCTGCACCTCGCCCTTCTCCACGGCGACGTTGAGCAGATTGCCTGGATAGGCACGCCAGTCGACGTCCTTGACCGGATCGATGCCGAGCTTGGCGAGCTGGATCGAGAAGAAGTTCTTGTCAGGACCGGCGAGATCGCCGACTGCGACGATCTTGCCCTTGAGATCGGCAAGCTTGCTGACCCCGGAGTCGGCGCGCGACAGCACGCGCATGCAGCCGCCATGGGTGCCGGCAGCGATCTTGACGTCAAAGCCCTGCTCCAGCGGCTTCAGCCAGCGCAGCGCCATGCCGAGGCCGGCATCGCTCTTGCCCGTCGCGATCGCCTCGAGCAACTGGTCGGTCGAGCCGGAATAATTGACGAGCTCAACGTCGAGATTGTGCTTCTGGAAGAAGCCGTGCTCGATGGCAACGGGCACCGGCGCGAGGCACACTGCTCCCGCGTTCCACGATAGTTTCAGCTTGCGCGGCGCGCCGGCGAGAGCGGGCACATCAGAAGCCGTGCGGCATAGCGGAAACTCCGAGAAATCGACGCCGGGCGCGATGGCGCGCGGTGCAAAAGCCTGTGCACCGAGCGCACCGAGTGGCGCCGCGAAGGCGGCGGCAAGCCCTGCCCGAAGCAGATGGCGCCGGTCGAGCGTCGATCCGCTGCGCTTGTTGTCGTTGTTCATCGGCCCCTGGCTCCTGCGCTGGCACGGCTCCGCCGCTTGCGCAACGGTTCGCGTTGCGCATGTTCCGTGCGGAGCTGCGTTGAGAGAAAGTTTTCCCGCCGGCGCTTTTTGCGCCGCGTTGATGCGATGCGCAAATCATGCGGCGCGGCCGCCACATCGTCAATGAAATGGAATTTCGAATGTGACGCGAAGCGAAGTCATTCTCTCCATCGGCGCGTGCGGGAACGATGAAAGGATTTTCGCTGCCGCATCGTCATGCAAAGCGCACCGCGATTCCCTCGCTTGCTTCATCCGTACGCATCTTTCCGCTGCGCAACTCGCGCGTTCTCGAAAGCCTCGCTTCGTTGAAACGTCCTTGCCGATCGCGCATGCAATACGGTTGGCCATTTCATTGACTGCGTATCTCGCGCTCATAGACTTGATCGTCTCGCTGCATCGTCCGCTCACGCCTCGTGAGCGACGCAACAAGACGGATCCAATGAGCATCAACGCCCACGACCATTCCATCACCCGCCGGCTCGCGGCCTCGCTGCTGGCCGCCGCCATCACATTGTCGACCGCTGCCGCATCGCTCGCGGCCGACACCGTCGTCCTGCGCGTCGGCGACCAGAAAGGCGGCAACCGCTCACTGCTGGAGATCTCCGGCTATGCGAAGGACCTGCCCTACAGGATCGAGTGGTCGGAATTTCCCGCGGCGGCGCCGATCCTCGAAGCGCTCAATGCCGGCGCGCTCGACGTCGGCTACACCGGCGACCTCTCCTTCCTCTCGGTCTATGCGACGGGCGCGCCGATCAAGGCGATCGGCGGCACGCGATCGGACGCGAGGACGCAGGCCATCCTGGTGCGTCAGGATTCACAGATCAAATCGGCTGCAGACCTCAAGGGCAAACGGCTCGCCGGCACGCGCGGCGGCTGGGGCCAGTTCCTGATCGACGCCACGCTGGAGAAGACAGGGATCAAGCTGGAGGACGCGACCTTCGCGCCGCTCGGCCCGGTCGATGCCAAGATCGCCCTGCTAGCGGGCTCGGTCGACGCTTGGGCTGTGTGGGAGCCCTACGTCTCGTTCGCGACGCTGAAGGACAAGGCCCGCGTGATCGCCCACGGCGAAGGCCTGACACCGACCATCACCTTCATCGTCGCCTCCGACAGTGCCATCGCCACCAAGCGCGTGGCGGTGCAGGACCTGGTGCACCGGCTGAACAAGGCGCGACTGTGGTCGCTGGATCACCTCGGTGAATACGCGAAGAACACGGCCGAGCTGACCAAGCTGCCGGAAGACGTGTTGCTGTCGGCCTACACGGCACAGCGCACCAGCCCGATCGTGATCGACGAGAACGTGGTGAAGGAAATCCAGGCCGCCTCGGATCGCTCGACACGCTACGGCATCCTGCCGAAGAAGCTCGACGTGAGCCAAGCCGTCGACCGCAGCTTCACGGCTGCAGCCGCGGGATCGAATTAGGCGGAGGCGGCGGGATGCGCGCGCTTCGCCTCAAGCCCGGCCCACTGCATCTCGCCGCGATCGTGCTCATGCATGTTGCATGCATGAGCCTGATCGTATGGCTTTCGTTCTAAAGCGCGATGAAATGAGGCGTGATCGCGACACCAACGAAGGCGGGCTCCCTCTCCCGCTTGCGGGAGAGGTGAAGGATCCGCGGCCATCCATTCCGCTTTAGCCGCGCAGTGCTCACCAATATCTGTAGTAGCGACGGTGGTAGACGCGGTACGGCCGGTAATAGCCATAGCTGTAATACGGACGATAGGGTCGATAATATCGCGGATAATAGGTCGGCCCGTAGCCATAACCGTAGTAGGCCGGGGCATAGCCATAACCGTAGCCCGGATATCCATAGCCGTAATATGGACCGCCATAGTAGCCGTAAGGGCTGCCGGCCGCGATGGCGCTGCCAATGATCGCGCCGGCCGCGAGACCACCAAGACCCCAGCCCCATCCGCCGCCACGCCAATGCACCTGCGCGACGTCGTCGCCGGCTGCAGCCTTCATCGTCGCGACGTTGGTCGGCATCGGGGCCGCCGTGGCCTGGGCGGTTTGGCCCACCACGACTACGCCGGCCAGCGAACAGGCAATTGCCGTCTTCCAGATCCTCATCGTCTTGCTCCCTGTCTGACCTTTCGCTTGGAAAAGGATCGCAGCGCCATGATCGGTCATCCTTGCGCCAAGTCAAAGCGTGGAATTTGCGTGCACCGCACAAGACGCACACTTCCGTTCGATTTACCCGTGTCCGGCGAGGATCGACGACTTCGCCGCCTGTGACACCCGGATGACGGCGCCTGAGGCCCGATCACCCGGCAAAGCATTAAGCTTCCCGTGCATTCGCAACCAACAACCACCTTCACGATTTACTATTCGTGCCATTACTATCGGTTCCATGTGCGCGGCCGGGAGGCTTTTCGCGAGCGCCAGAGCTGTGGGGAGGATGACATGAGTGCCGCGAGACCCGAGCCGCTTGCCCGCCAAGCTCTGGCGTTCGTCCTGGCCGGAGGACGCGGCAGCCGGCTGCTGGAGCTGACCGACCGGCGTGCCAAGCCGGCGGTCTATTTCGGCGGCAAATCCCGCATCATCGATTTCGCGCTGTCGAATGCGGTGAACTCGGGCATCCGCCGTATCGCGGTCGCAACCCAATACAAGGCGCACAGCCTGATCCGGCATCTTCAGATGGGCTGGAACTTCTTCCGCCCCGAACGCAATGAGAGTTTTGACATCCTGCCCGCCAGCCAGCGCGTCTCCGAGACCATGTGGTATGTCGGCACGGCGGACGCGGTGTACCAGAACATCGACATCATCGAATCCCACGCCTGTCGCTTCATCGTGGTGCTGGCCGGCGACCACATCTATAAAATGGACTACGAGGTGATGCTGCGCCAGCACGTCGAGAGTGGCGCCGACGTCACCGTCGGCTGCCTCGAGATGCCGCGGACGGAATCCTCAGGCTTCGGCATCATGCATATCGACGAGAACGGCTGGATCCAGTCGTTCCTGGAGAAGCCGAAAGATCCGCCGCCGATGCCCGGCAAGCCGGACGTCTCGCTCGCCAGCATGGGCATCTACGTCTTCGACGCGAAATTCCTGTTCGACCAGCTCAAGCGCGACGCCGAGGACCCGAACTCCAATCACGATTTCGGCAAGGACATCATCCCCTACATCGTCAAGAACGGCCGCGCGATGGCGCACCAGTACTCGACCTCCTGCGTCCGCTCGGGGAGCGATCTCCGCGCCTATTGGCGCGACGTCGGCACCGTCGACGCCTACTGGGCCGCCAATGTCGACCTCACCGACGTCGTGCCGGAGCTCGACCTGTTCGACCGCGCCTGGCCGATCTGGTCCTATGCCGAAATCACGCCGCCGGCGAAATTCGTTCATGACGAGGAGAGCCGGCGCGGTCAGGCGGTGAGCTCGCTGGTCTCCGGCGGCTGCATCATCTCCGGCGCCTCGCTACGACGATCGTTGCTGTTCACCGGCGTGCGCGTCAACTCCTACGCCAATGTCGAGAATGCCGTGATCATGCCTTACGTGAATGTCGGTCGCGGTGCTCGCTTGAGGAACGTCGTGATCGACCGCGGCGTCGAGATCCCGGAGGGACTCGTCGTCGGCGAGGATCCCGAGTTCGACGGAAAGCGCTTCCGCACCACCGAGCAGGGCATCTCGCTGATCACCCAGCCGATGATCGACAGGCTCAATACATGATGCCTGTTCGCGTCCTCGCGGTCGCCTCTGAAGTCTATCCCCTCGTCAAGACCGGCGGCCTTGCGGATGTCGCCGGTGCGCTGCCGGCTGCGCTGAAGACGCATGGCATCGAGATGCGCACCTTGATGCCCGGCTATCCCGACGTGATGCGCCTTGTGTCAGGCGCAGATGAACTCCGGCGCTGGCCGGATTATTTCGGCGGCCCCGGGCGGCTGCTGGCGGGCTCCCATGACGGGCTCGATCTGTTCGTGCTCGACGTGCCGCATCTCTACGCGCGGCCGGGCAACCCCTATGTCACTGCCGAGGGCATCGACTGGCCGGACAACGGCGTGCGCTTTGCCGCGCTGTCGCGCGTGGCCGCGGATATCGGCCACGGCCTCGTGCCGGCCTTCGTGCCCGACATCGTGCACGCCCACGACTGGCAGGCGGGGCTCGCGCCGGCCTATCTGCACTACGACAATCGTCCGCGGCCCGGCACCGTGATGACCATTCACAACATGGCCTATCAGGGCAAGTTCGCTCCCGAGTTGATCGGATCAATCGGCCTGCCTTGGGACTCGTTCAACGTTCAGGCGCTGGAATATTTCGGCGGCATCAGCTTTTTGAAGGCCGGCCTGCGATTCGCCGATCGTATCACCACGGTGTCGCCGACCTACGCGAAGGAGATCCAGAGCGACGAGGGCGGCATGGGGCTCGGCGGTCTGCTTCGAGAACGTTCGGGCGTGCTGAGCGGCATTCTCAATGGCATCGACATATCGGTATGGAATCCGCAGGAGGATCCGCACATCGCCTACCGCTTCGGCGCCGAGGACCTGACGTTCCGGGCGGCGAACAAGGCGGTGCTGCAGCAGCAGTTCAACCTCGATTCCTCGGACGAGGCGCCATTGCTGGGCGTCATCAGCCGGCTGTCGTGGCAGAAGGGGCTCGATCTCCTGCTCGAGGCCATTCCGACCATCCTGCGCGAAGGCATGCAGCTCGCACTGCTCGGCAGCGGCGATCGCGATCTGCAGGACGGCTACCAGGCTGTGGCCCGCGCCAATCCCGGCCGGATCGGCGTCGTGATCGGCTATGACGAGATTCTGGCGCATCTGATTCAGGCGGGCTCGGACGCGCTGATCGTGCCTTCGCGCTTCGAGCCGTGCGGTCTGACCCAGCTCTGCGCACTGCGCTATGGCGCCGTGCCGATCGTCTCGCGCGTCGGCGGCCTCGAAGACACCATCGTCGACATCGGCGAGGCCGACACATCCGACCGCGATGCCACGGGATTCAAGTTCGGCCCCGTGACGGCGGATGCCCTCGCCGGCACGCTGCGCAAGGCTAACACCGTCTTCCATGACAAGCTGACCTGGCGCCGGCTGCAACGCAGCGGCCTTGCGACCGACGTCTCCTGGCGCAACCGCGCCGGCGATTATGCCGCGCTCTATCGCGGTCTGATGGAATCGCGCCTGAAGGCATGACCATCATCGAATCCATGCTATAGAACCCGGCATGGAACCCCTCGTGATCAAGCTCATCGGCTTTGCCGCCGCCACCTGCACCACCGCGGCCTACGCGCCGCAGGCCATCAAGGTGTGGAAGACCCGCTCGACCGGCGACATCTCGCTCGACATGTTCCTGGTCATGGTGCTGGGCCTGGCGCTCTGGCTGCTCTACGGCCTGCTCTCCGGCGATGCGCCGCTGGTCGCCGCCAACGCCATCACCATGCTGCTCGCCGGCGGCATCCTGGTGATGAAGCTAAGATATGGATGAGGACTGATACCCTCGCCCCTTGTGGGAGAAGGAAGAGTCACCCGCCAAACACATACGATGCCATCGCCACATTGGCGACCTCGTCGACGAAGACGCGGCGTCCGACGTCGCTGCCCGCGGCACCTGCCGCCACCATCAGCGGCAGCAGATGGTCCTCCCGCGGATGCGCCAGACGTGCGCTGGGAGCGTTCTCCCAGTCGACCAGCATCGCGTTGCGGCGCGCGGCATCCGGGTTGCTGATCGCCTCGTTCAGATAGGCCTCGAAATCATACGAGACCGGCCTGGACTCCGGCCGGTTGAAGCCGCGCATGTTGTGATAGGTCAGCCCGCTGCCGATGATCAGAATGCCTTGGTCGCGCAAGGGCGCGATCGCCTTCCCCACCTCGACGTGCTCGGCCGCGTCATAGCTCGACTTCAGCGACAGCAGCACGATCGGCATGTCGGCGTTCGGATACATCAGGCCGAGCGGCACGAACGTGCCGTGATCGAACCCCTGATTGGGATCTTCGCGGCAATCGAAGCCCGCGTGCTTGAGCAGCGCCTTCACTTGCGCGGCGAGCTCGGGCTTGCCCGGCGCAGGATATTTGAGGTGGTAGGTATGCTCGGGGAAACCGTAATAGTCGTAGACCATCGGCGGATGCGGCGATGTGGACACGGTGAAGGCATCGGCCTCCCAATGTCCGGTGATGACGAGCACGGCCTTCGGCTTCTCCGGGAGAAGCTGCGGCAGACGGCCGAACGCCTCGGCGGTCCTGACATATTGCACCCGCCGGTCCTCCATGAAGGGCCAGGGGCCACCGCCATGCGACAGGAAGAGGGTCGGAAATCGCGTCATGGGGCTCGTCTCGTTGACAACAGGCGCGTGCGAGCTGTCCGCACGATCTGCGGTGAGCATAGGCAAAGCAGCATGGTTAGCAAGTCGTTAACGATTTGCCGCCCAGAATCCCGACATGGCCGAAGCAGTCGGCCTGAAGACAAGTGAGACGTGAGATGAGGAAGTTTGCGCTGGGGGACGTCGTCAACAGTGACAAGGGCCGCCGCGGTGTCGTGCGGGCCGCCTTCAAGTCCAGGGACGGCCAGCAGTTCTATGCCGTCGAGAAGGACGGCGCGATCGATTATCTGGAGGAAGACCGGCTGAGCCCGGCGCCCCGCGTCGAGCTGGCGGCTTAGATCCAGCTCATTTCCTGCCATCACCTGCGAGCCGATCGAGACGCTCCGCGAACGGATCGTCTCCGCTCGCGATGCCATCGTTCGTGATCAGCAGCAGGCGATCGCCGCTCGCGCCGTCCCAGCGCGGCAGGTCGGGACCATTGGGATCGCCGCTCCTGGCGAAATTGATCCAGTAGGCGCGGATGCGGCTTGCGACCGCGCGATCACGTCGCGACAAGATGCCTGCACCGGGCACGCCTTCCGCACCGAAGATGAACTGCAACTCCCGTCCGTGGCCGGCTTCCGGATTCGCGCGCCGCGCCTCCGGCACATAGGCGAAACGGTAGCGAAAGGTCGGCGCGCCGCTTGCCGCGTGCAGCCGGGCCAGCAGTCGCACCGGCTCCGAGAAGACATTGTCGGTGTAGAACCTCGCCGCGAGATCCGAGGGCCTGACGAGATCGGGATAGAGCCGGCGCAGTTCACTGCTGGCAATGCCGGACGATGCAAGCTCCTCCTTGATATCGGACTCATTGTCAAAACCCGCCTCGTCTTCATTCGAGCCGATGATCAGAGCAATGCGGCTTTGATGTCCGGCCGCAAAGCCTGTGGCAAGGTCCTCGGTCACCAGACGTCCATCCATCATCGGCGCGAAGCTGCGCGGCGCTTTCCCGAGCAGATGCTTTTCGGCGGCAAGCAGGCGCCGCGGCTCGGTTGCGCGCAAATCTGTCTTCGGCCCGAGCGCGGCCACGAACTGCCGGCCCACGGCCTCCGCCTCTTGCACTGAGCGGAGGCGCGCGCGGCCGGGCACCGATTGCAGGATGGCCTTCTGGAAGAGATCGCGCGCTTGCGCAGACAGCATCAGCAGCGCGATCGACGTCGCGCCTGCATCGCTGCCAAACAAAGTGACGTTATCAGGATCGCCGCCGAAGGCCGCGATATTGTCGCGCACCCAATGCAGCGCGGCGATCTGGTCCATCAGGCCGTAATTTCCGGAGCCGTCATCCGACAGCGCGGGGTGCCTGAGCCAGCCGAGTGCGCCGAGGCGATAATTCACGGTGACCACGATGAGGCCCGCCTGCGCCAGCTTGGCGCCGTCGAACAGCGGATCGTTCGCGGTGCCCGTGACGAAGCCGCCGCCATGGACGAACACCATCACCGGCAAAGGGCCGTCGACCCCGAAGGGACGGAACACGTTCAGCGTCAGGCAATCCTCGCTCGCCTCAGGCAGCGACGGTTGTAGGCACGGCGCGCCGTACTCGTAGGCGGTGCGCATCTCCGAACTTTCGGTCGTCGGCTGAGGCGCTTGCCAGCGCAGCGCGCCGACCGGCGGCGCCGCGTAAGCCAGTCCCTTGAACGACGCCACCTCGCCTTCCACGGCCCCGAGCATCTGCCCCTCACGCGTCAACGCGAATGGAAATTGTCCGACCGGCTGAGCCGCGGCCGACCGTGCGCAACACAGGACTGCGGAAGCCGCAACAAGTGCAAGCAAGGACCGCATCTTCGCAAGATCTCGATGAGGGGCCCGGCAGGTTATGTCCAGAGCCGTCAGCGAAGCAAGCCTCGCCCGCGCCTATCTGCCCTTGCCCTTTAGCTCCGCCAGCGCGCGGCGCGCGATGATGCCGAGCTCGCCGAGCGTGGAATGGCCGGACTGCGCCGCCTCGATCAGGCGCTCGGCGATGAACCTGCGGCTGTCGTGATCGCCGCCATGCGGCAGTTGCCGGCACGTCTCCTCGAGGACGACGTCCATGTTCGCTTTGGTGCGCTCACTCAACTCAATCATGACGCCCAGCCGGTACGCGTGGCTTGTAAGCGCAAGCATACACGCAAGGATGCGGTCTGATTACCCCGTGCTATCACGGCCATTGTGCATCGCGGTGCGTGTGGTGCCGCAACATTCGCGCGTCACGATGCCGCCGCAAACGACCACCCTAGGATTGCACTTGCTGTAATGACAAGCTGAACCTGCGGCGATAGCCTGCCGGCAAACAAAACACACGGGAGGAATGCCATGTCTGACGCGATGGTTGCCACACGTGCCTCCTACGAGCGCGGAACCGCTCAGCAGGTCGATGTCGCCGTGGTCGGCGCCGGATTTGCCGGCCTCTATCTTCTCCATCGCCTGCGCAAGGCAGGGTTCTCGGCGGTCGGCCTCGAAGAGGCCGGTGATGTCGGCGGCACCTGGTACTGGAACCGCTATCCGGGCGCGCGCTGCGACATCCAGACGATCGACTACAGCTACACCTTCGATCCGGAGCTCGAGGCTGCGTGGACATGGTCTGAGAAATACGCGACCCAACCCGAGATCCTGCGCTACCTCGGCTTCGTCGCCGACCGCTATGACCTCAGGCGCGACATTCGCTTCAAGACCAGGGTCACCGAAGCCAGATGGGACGAAGCGTCCGAGCGCTGGCTCATCACCACCGATAGTGGCGCACCGGTCTCCTGCCGTCACTACATCATGGCCACCGGTTGCCTCTCCGCGCCCAAGCCGCCGGAGATCGACGGCGTCAAGGACTTCAAGGGCGAGGTCTATTTCACCGGACGCTGGCCGCATGACGGCGTCAATCTCGCGGGAAAGCGCGTCGCCGTGATTGGGACGGGCTCGTCCGCGATCCAGTCGATCCCGCTGATCGCCGAGCAAGCCGCACATCTGACCGTGTTCCAGCGCACGCCGAATTTCGCGCTGCCCGCGCATAACGGCCCGCCGCCGTCGGACCGTATGAGCCTCCTGCAAAGCGACCGCGCCACCTATCGCGCACAGGCGCGCCAGTCGATGGCCGGGGTGCCCTATCCGCAACAGACCGTCGTGAGCTGGCAATTGAGCGATGCCGAGCGTCGCGAGCGGTTCGAACGTGCCTGGGCCGCCGGCGATCTCGTCCACATCCTGACGCAGCTCTGGGCCGACCAGGCCGTGGACGTCGACGGCAACAAGATCGTCCAGGACCTGATCCGCGAGAAGATCCGCGCCGCCGTCAAGGATCCCGAGACCGCCGCGGCACTCACGCCGCATGATCATCCCTTCGGCGCCAAGCGTCCCTGCCTCGACACCAATTACTACGCCACCTACAACCGGCCGAACGTCACGCTGGTCAATCTGCGCCAGGAGCCGATCAAGGCGATCACCGCGAGCGGCATCTCCACCAACGGCCGCAGCTTCGACCTCGACGTCATCGTGTTCGCGACCGGCTTCGATGCCATGACCGGCGCGATCCGCGCCGTGCATCCGATCACCGGGCGCGGCGGCAAGTCGCTCTCCGACGTCTGGGCGCAGGGGCCGCAGACCTATCTCGGCCTCACGGTTGCCGGCTTCCCGAACTTCTTCATGATCACGGGCCCCGGCAGCCCGTCGGTGCTGTCGAACATGGCGGTGTCGATCGAGCAGCATGTCGACTGGGTGGTCGATCGGCTTGCCGCGTTACGCGACGCCGGCTTCACCACGATCGAGCCGACCGAGACGGCGCAGGCCGGCTGGGGCCGGCACATGGCCGACTGCTCGATGCTGACGCTGCACCGGCTCGCCAACACCTGGTACACGGGCGCCAACGTGCCCGGCAAGGTGCAGGGGCTGATGCCCTATACCGGCGGCGTCGGCCCCTATCGCAGCATCTGCGACGAGGTCGTCAGTCGCGGCATGCTCGGCTTCAGGCTCACCGGCCCTGATGGCGCCGCGCAATGCAACGATGGGGAGGTGGTGCGCCTGCAGCCCGACGTGCGGCTGGTGCTGAACCTGCTCGCAACCCTCAACCTGCCGCCGATCGAGTCGATGGGCGCAGAAGGCGCGCGCGCCTTCGTGAACGAGTTCAACAAGGGCCGTCCCGCCGGACGACCCATCGGCGAGATCGTCGACGGCACCCTGCCCGGTGCCGACGGTCCGCTGCCGTACCGTGTCTACAAGCCCGCAACGGCAGGACCGCATCCGGTCGTGGTCTATTTCCACGGCGGCGGCTGGGTGCTCGGCGACGAGCAGTCGGACGAGCCGTTCTGCCGCGACATGGTACGCAGGACCGGCATGATGTTCGTCAGCGTCGGCTATCGCCACGCGCCGGAGCATCGTTTCCCGACGGCTGCCGAAGACGGGTATGCGGCAACCCGCTGGATCGCCGAGCACGCTGCCGAGCTCGGCGGCAGACCGGGCCCGGTGCTGGTGGCAGGCTGGAGCGCCGGCGGCAACATCGCTGCCGTCACCTGCCAGCTGGCGCGCGATCGCGGCGGCCCCGACATCGCCGGCCAGCTTCTGGTCTGCCCCGTCACCGACTGCAGCTTCGATCGCCCGTCCTACAACGACAACGCGACCGGCTACTTCCTGACGCGCTCGCTGATGTACTGGTTCTGGGACCTCTACTGCTCGCCGATGGACCGCACCGACCCGCGGGTCTCGCCATTGCGCGGCAAGGTCGAAAACTTGCCACCGGCCTTCGTCGTCACCTGCGAGTTCGATCCGTTGCGGGACGAGGGCGTCGCCTATGCCGAGGCGATGGCCGCAGCCGGCGTCCCGGTCGAGCAGCTGAGGGCGCGCGGCCATTTCCACTCGTCCTTCACCATGGTCGACGTGGTGATCACGGGCGTGTCGGGCCGGGTGCAGATGGCCGGGGCCTTGCGCCGCTTCGCCGGGCTGCCGCCGGAGATCAGCCGCGGCGAGAGCAACCAGGAGCACGACAGCCCGGGACGCAGGATCGCGGCCGCCGCAAGCTGAGGAGCGCCGGGCGGCCGGGAACCTTTTCCTGGCTGTCGCGTTGGGTGGTCGTGGCTTTGAGATGCAGCGATAGGTGTGTAGGCCCCAGCACGTGGATGTGTGTGCTGGGGCCGTCCTTTGCGTGAGGCAGGCGATGGGGGACGTCCGGGATTCAAAGGTCGATTTCGGCGCGCTCGCGGTGCTGCATAAATGGCCATCGCTTGCAAACCAGCGACGGCCGGACCGGGAGCCTTACCAGGTCCTCGAAGGCACGCTCGACGATTGCATTTCGGCGTTCATGCAGAAACCGGTGACGACCAGGCATCTCTACGAGATACGCACGGGGGCGCAGCCGCCGCTGGTCACGGAGATACTCTCACCCGAACACGTGATCGAGCTGTCGCGCTTGAGAGAATTTCTCTGACGGCCTTCACAAGCACGCGAGCAGGAACCTTCTTCCGGTTTTTCCCGTTGTCAGAGATCGGAAGCAAAGACGTGAGCACCTCACATGCTTGAAGCTGGCGTATCTTCCGTCGTGCCCTACGGCGCAGACCAGACCCTCTTCGTGGTGATCGACCGCCGCGACGAGGCGACCGAAATCCCTATCGAGCGTAGCGATCTTGAAGCCACCATCGGTGAACTCGTTGCCGGCTGCTTCAACGATCCCGTCAAGGTGATCTCGTTCAACACGCTCGAGCATTGGATGAAGGACATCTCGACCGATGTCGTCGGCGAGATAAAGGCGCGCTGCGACATGTACGGCATAGAGCTACCCGATTACCTCAGCGACTTCGTCGAGAGCCACAGCTGAGCGGGCATTGTCTCAATTGCGCAGACAGGGAAGCAAACCCGGATGGGCTTGCCGCATGGTTCGTCAGAGCTAAAGCATGATCCGGAAAAGTGCGAAGCGGTTTTCCGGAAAGATCATGCGTAAACAACAAGCTAAAGCGCGATGACGATTGATCCAAATCTCATCGCGCTTTAGGCGCGGCGATGCTTGCCGGCGATGACCTCGATCTCGCGACGGCGTTCGCCGGCAAAGGTCAGGAGCTTCTCGATCGTCAGCGTATCCGTGATCCGTTTGGCGAGCCGCTCGGCGCGCGCGGCCTGATCTTCGAGATACTGGATCGTGTTCAAGCGCCGCCTCCCCCCAAAGCCCGGATGTGGGCAGCCATGATGCTTGAAAAGCCGCTAACAGCCGGTTAAGCGCACCCCATCGGTCTCGACGAGTCGCGCTTTATTGCACGACCTCGAGCCTGACATTGGTGATGCCCTTGTCGACCATGCCGAGCGCCTCCGCCGCGGAAGGCGAGATGTCGACCACGCGCCCGCGAACGAAGGGCCCACGATCGTTGACCCTGACGGTGACGACGCGGCCGGAGGAGGTATCGGTGACGCGCAGCTTGGTGCCGAACGGCAGCGTGGGATGCGCCGCGGTCAACTCGTTCTTGTCGAACTTCTCGCCGCTCGCGGTCTCCGTATCCGAATAGAAGCTGGCGACGCCGTGCGATGCCGTCTGCTTCGCGTCGCCGCCGACAGCGCGCGCCCGGCTGGTCGGATGCGGATGCAGCGCCGCCAGCCTATGCGGGCGCTCCACCACAGCCTGCCGGCCGGGAGCGGCCAGATCGGCCTTCTGGCGACCGACCGGCGACTGCGCGCAAGCGGCGAGCGAGGCGGCGCCGGCGACGGCAAGCAGCAGCCGGCATGGGGTTGCGAGGGAAATCCGGGCAGTTTCGGCACGTGCAATGCGAGACATGGTACGCCCCTCCGAACAGCCCGGATTTTCGGTGGGCAATGAGGGCAGAACCTTGTCGGAACAAAAGCGGCCCTGGGGCCGCGTCCGTTTCGCGCCAGCTGTGACGATTCCACCACAGTGACCTGTTCTGAATCGGGACAGACGGCCCCTAAGGCGCAATGAAATGAGGCTTGATCGCGCAACGACGGAAGTGCGGCCCCTCTCCCACTTCCCAGGCGGGAGAGGTGAACGAGCCAGCGCCTGACCGGATTTTGGTTCTGGCGTCGATCAACCCGTCGGCCCGATGGCTCAGTAATGCGGCTCGTACATCTGGGATTGGACCAGGGCCTTCACGTCGTTGGGTGCAGGTCCGTCGGCGAGCCCACGTTGGTAGGCAACGTCCGCAACGGCCGCCGCGATGCGGACCGAGACCTCGCGGATGCGCGGCAGTGCCGGATAGAGACTGCCTTGCGCGAGATCCTCCTTGCCGACGCAGTCGGCGAGCGTGTGGGCCGCCGCCATGAACATCTCGTCGGTCACCAGCTTCGATCCGCTGGCGATGACGCCGAGCCCGACGCCGGGGAAGATGTAGGAGTTGTTGCCCTGGCGCGGCACGAAGCTGCGGCCGTTGAGCGTCACTGGATCATACGGACTGCCGCAGGCGAACAGCGCGCGGCCCTCGGTGTAGCGATAGGCGTCCTCCGCCGAGCATTCCGCCTTCGAGGTCGGGTTGGAGAGCGCGAATACGATCGGCTTCTCGTTGAGCTCGGCCATGGTCTTGAGCACTTCGGGCGTGAAGGCGCCGCCGACCGCGGCGACGCCGATGATCGCCGTGGGCTTCAGCGTCTTGATCGCGGTGAGGAAATCGGCGATCGGCGCCTGGCCGGTGTGGGCATAGCGGAGCTTGTGGCCAGAGAGGCCTTCGCGACCACCGACGACGAGACCGCGGGAATCAACCAGCCAGTTGCGCCGGAGCGCATCCGCCTCGGAAGCGCCCTCCGCCATCATGGCGGAGACCACGAGATCGGCGATGCCGGTCGCCGCCTCGCCCGCGCCGAGGAACAGGATGCGCTGATCCCTGAGCTTGCCGCCGGAGACGCGCAGGGCCGAGAACAGGCCGGCGAGCGCCACGGCCGCCGTGCCCTGGATGTCGTCGTTGAAGACGCAGGCTTCATCCCGGTACTTGTGCAGCAGCTTGAACGCCGAATGGTTGGCGAAATCCTCGAACTGGATCAGCACGCCCGGGAACGTTTTTCGCGCGGCCTGCATGAACTCGTCGACGAAGCTGTCATAGGCCTCGCCCGTGAGCCGCCGCTCGCGCAGGCCGATATAATAGGGATCGTTCAAGAGCTCTTCGTTATTGGTGCCGACATCGAGCACGATCGGCAGGCACAGTTCCGGATGCACGCCGGCGCAGGCCGAATAGAGCGACAGTTTTCCGACCGGAATGCCCATGCCGTTGGCGCCGAGATCGCCGAGACCAAGAATGCGCTCGCCGTCGGTGACGACGATCAGCTTGGCAGGGTAAGGCCAGTTCTTCAGAATCTCCGCGATCTGGCCGCAATCGCGCGAGGAGATGAACATGCCGCGCGGCCGCTGGAAGATCAGGCCGTATTTCTGGCAGGCGAGCCCGACGGTCGGCGTGTAGATGATCGGCTGGATCTCGTCGATATTGTCGACGACGACGCGGAAGAACAGCGCCTCGTTGCGGTCATGCAGCGCGTTCAGCGCGACGTATTTTTCGAGGTCCGTCGGTAGCGTGCGTAGATTGGTGAGCACGCGCTGCGCCTGTGTCTCCATCGTCAACACGCATGGCGGCAAGAGGCCTCGCAGGCCCAGTGCCTCGCGCTCCGCTTCAGTGAAAGCAGTGCCCTTGTTGAGCAAGGGATCGCGCAGCAGCGTCATGCCTTGCTGCGAATTGGACGACGTCGATTGGGCAACGACCCGGGCAGGTCTATTCACGAATTCCCCCAAGGAGCTTCACATTGAACCGCACACATTGTCGGCCAGCGCGCCATCCAGATCAAGGACGGAGAGACTCGGGCACCGATTGTGATCTCGCACCGCAGCGAGATTTTCGCGAACGCCTGGCAGGCGCGCGAGAAAAAGTTAACGGCGCTATTCCGGCGTGATATCGGCCGCCTTCACCATCGGCCACCATTTTGCGGTCTCGGCCTTCTGGAAAGCGGCGAGTGCTGCGGGGCTCTGCTGCTCCGGTGGCGGAATCTCCTGCCCCAGCTCGGCAAAGCGCTGCTTGACGGACGCATCGGCCAGCACGGCGATGATGGCCGCGTTTAGATTCGTGACAATGTCCTTCGGTGTGTTCTTTGGTGCCCAGATGCCGTGCCAGTAGGAAATGTAGAGACCGGGCAGACCCGCCTCGTCGACGGTCGGCACGTCGGGCGCAGACGCAAGCCTTGTCGGCGACGTCACCGCGAACGCCTTGATCGCACCGCTCTTGACGTGCGGCAGCGAGTTCGACGCCTGGTCGAACATGAGGTCGATCTGCCCGGCCACGAGATCGATCATGGCGGGCCCTGCGCCGCGATACGGCACGAACTGGAAGTCGGTGCCGGTCTTGTCCTTGAAGAAGACACCGGCGACGTGCGCGCCCGTGCCGGCCCCGGCCGTGCCGGCGGTGGCCTTGCCGGGGTTGGCCTTCAGCCACGCGATCAGCTCTTTCAGACTGTTTGCCTCCAGCGACTTGCGACCGACGATGAGCTGCGTCCCCATCGCGATCATTGCCACCGGCTCGAAATCGGCGACCACGTCATAAGGCAGCTTGAGGATCGCACCGTTCAGCACATGGGTACCCCAATGGCCGATCGTGATCGTGGTACCGTCAGGTGTCGCGCGCGCGACGCGGGCGCCGGCGATGCTGCCGGAAGCACCCGCCACGTTCTCGACAACCACTGTCGTGTGCAGTTCGCCCGCGATGCGCTCGGACAGGATCCGCGCCAGCGTATCGGTCGGGCCACCCGCCGCAAAGGGCACGACGAGGGTGACCGGGCGCGACGGAGACAATTGGGCGCCCGCCGACCCGGCGAAGGCAGCAAATCCGACCAATACGCAAACGACCATCACATGGCCGCGCAATCCGGCCCAGAGTCCTCGGTTCATCCCGCCCACCCTTCTTTCTTCGCCCGCATGTTGTTCGCGGGCTGGGGCCAGAGTGAACGCGGCCGGATCGATAGAGGCAAGCCGGAAATTTTGGGATTGCTTATGCGGTCACTCGCCGCGGCGTCGGAGTGGCGGCGCTATCGGCCGGTGGCGCGATGTGCATCAGGATAGTCTGGGTGGCGGATGCGACCTCGATGCCGTTCTGCTGGAAGCGCAGCTTCATGCGCCGGTTGAACTCGCGCTGGACCGGCCAGCGCCCGGCCTCGGTGCAGCGGATCTGGCCGACGATCGACACCATCGCGCCGTCCACCTTGTCGACGCCCCACAGCTCGAGGTCGCCGCGGATCAATGCGCGGAATTCCGGTTCGCGGCGCATCTCGTCGACGATGTCCTTGAGGATCTGGCCGGCGCGGTCGGTGTCTTCCTTGTAGGCGACGTTGACGCTGACCGAGGCGTTGCCGGCGCCGCGGCTCGCATTGGTGATGGTCGTGACCGCGCTGAACGGCACGATGTGCACGGCGCCGTCGCCGGCGCGTAGGCGAATGGTGCGGATCGAGACGTTCTCCACCACGCCCGCGAGCCCTGACAAGCTGACATTGTCGCCGACCTGGACCGTGTTCTCCAGCAGCAGGAACAGGCCGGTGATGAGGTCCTGCACCAGCTTCTGCGAGCCGAAGCCGATCGCGATGCCGACAATGCCGGCGCCCGCGAGCAGCGGCGCGACATTGACGCCGATCTCGCTCAGCGCCGTGAGGCCGACGACGGTTGCGATCAGGCAGAGCAGCGCGGTGCGGAGCATCGGCTGGAAGGTGCGCAGGCGCGCCGCACGGGCATAATGCCCATCGCGTGACAGTGCATTGATCTGGCGGTCCAGCAACGCATTGCTGATTTCCCAGATGGCCGCAGCGATAAACACGGCGATGCCGATCGTCACCACGGCGGAGATCAGCCGGCCGCCGATCTGGCCGCCATAGAACCAGACGATGGCGTCCACACCCCAGACTTCGAGCACCGCCACGAAGCCGATGAAGGCGATCACGCTGGATACGATCCGGCGCAACAGCGGTAGATAGCGGTTGGCGCGGATCTCGAGGACGGGAAAGCGCTGGAGGATTTCCGGCTTGATGCGGAAACCACGGTCGATCAGGCTCAGCGTCACCATGATGGCCACACGCGTGACCAGCGCCACCGCGATGGTGCCCACGAAATATTGCAGCAGCAGCGAATAACCGTTGCGGATGTTCAGCGCCCAGACGGCCCACAGCGCCAGATCAAGTGCGATGGCAAGATAATGCCAGCCGCCGGCGATACGGTTACGCAAACGGGCTGCAATCCCCTGCCGCTCGGCCGGCGCGCGGATGGCGTCGGCGACCTGGCGGCGGCATTGCAGGATGATGACGACGATGAAGAGATGCACGACCAGCATCACCATGCGCAGCAGTGCGGCGTAGCCGGCGCGGTGCAGGCCGAGCAATAGCGCCACATTGGCAAAGGCGATGCCGGTGACGCCGACACCGACGATGCGGCGCGCCCAGATCTCGATATAGGCCGCAGTCTCGGCCCGCAGCGGAAACAGGCCGAACGGCCCCGCCAGCGCCCGGACCACGCAGATGAGCCCGCGCGAAAACGCATAGGCGTTGACGACCGCGAGGATCACGAGGCGAACGGTCGTGGGCTCGCCGATCACCGTCCCGAGCAGCGCCGTGGCGACACCAACGAAGAGCACCACCGGCAGCAGTTCGAGCACAAGGCGCCCCAGCACGAAGGGCAGCCGTGACAGGACCTGCCAGACCCGCGCAAGACTGTGGCGGCGCTTGTTCAACTCGGGTGCGGGAGTGACATCGGCCACCGATGACGGCGGGTCGGCTACGGGCAGCACCTGTGCCGGCAGGTGCGCGGTTTGTGGCACGCGTCCTTCCAGGAACGCGACCGGACGGCGGATCAGGCGAAAGATCACCCACTCGGCAGCGAGGGCGCACCCGAGCACCAGCGCCAGCTTCCAGGCGATCTCGATCAGGAGGTGATAGGCCGCGGGATCGTTCGCGGTCCGCATGATCCAGTAATAGAACGCCGGAAAGTGCGTGAGCGTCCGCGCCATGCCGGCGATCTCGCTCGAGATCTCGCCGATCTCCTCCGACACCGTGAGCAAGAGCTGCGCACCGAGGCCGTCGGCCGAGAGCGGGATCGGCGATTTTTGCTCCGGCGCTGCCTGCTGCGGACCGGACGCGTTGGCGATCACGCGGAGCGTATCGATCATCTGCGCGCGCTTCTTGTCGTCTTGAAGGGTTTCCAGCGCGCGTTTCGCCTCGTCAGGCGAGAGTGTGGCGGCGCTGTTTGCCGCGGGCGGAGGCGGCTCGGCGCGGGCACCGGAGAGAGATGGAATCGTGAGGAAGAGAGCGGCGAGGAGCGCCGCGGCCAGCTTATGCGACACGAGGATTCCCTGAAAAAAAATGAATGCACCGGCGGCGTCGGGACCGTGACCGCCGAAGCACATGCGTCATGTCGGATTGCCGTTATTCGCCCCGGCCCTGTGTCGGAAGTTGGCCTTTGAGGCGACATTCTCTTGGCATTTGCCGCAATGCAGGATCGGGAGCCGCGGCATCACCGACGTGCTGTGATGCGCCAAAGACCTCTTGCGCCAATGCGGAGCGACGGCGGGGAGAATGGGAACAGCGGGATGTCAGAGAAGCTCGTTGCGACAGCCCGTCACGGCCATCCGACACGATCGATGTGATGTAATGCAAATTACAGCGCCGGGAAGGTAGGGGCCTTGCCTCACTGATGCGGCCCGCTAAACCTTGACCCGGCGTGCCGTTCGCGGTTTTCGCCGCTATGCGATAGTCCGAACGAGCTCCATCGCACTCAGCGGCTGGATTTGCGGAGGTGGCGTCATAGACCTCCCCTTGCTCATGAGGTGGACGTTGCGCGTCGCTTGTTTGCGACCGCTACGATGCTCGTCCTAGGACACAAAACTGTCAAGCAAGATCAACGATCTAGAGATCACATTTGAAGGCGCGAGTTCCCTGGAAGCAGCCCGCCGATGCAAAGCGCTTGCGCGCGGGTCGCAGCTGTCGAGGGGCAGCGGGCATGTTGACATCATGCCCCTGTTTTGCCCGACGAGTCAAATGAGTTTCGTAAAATCCGCAGCAACGATGGCGGAGCTGTAAGCGGTTGATTCCGCTACGCTCGGCTACTGTGCATGGGGTTGTTTTCGCGTTTTTGTGCGTGGCCGGCTCAGCCGGCTAGAGAAACATGTCTGCCAGGTCGACGGTCGAGGACTTTCCGATCTGGTCGAAGTTTCGCGCCAGCCAGCTTCGCGCCGCCTCGCGGCCCTCATCGCGCAGGCGGCACAACAGGCTCCATTCGGGGTGGAACTGCGTGGCCGTGCCGAGCTGCGACATCAACTGATCGTTGCCGATCCAATGCATGTACATGCGGCTATGCTTGTCGCTGTCGAGCTCGCCGTCGTCGATCAGCCGCGTGGCGAAGGCGACCGCGCGCATCTCGCGCATCAAGGACGAATTGAAGCTGATCTCGTTGATGCGGTGGAGGACATCGGCCGCACTGGTCGGCAGCTCGTCGCGCCTGATCGCCGTGACTTGCACGATGATGACGTCGTGACTGCCCTTGCGGTAGATCAGCGGATAGATCGCGGGATTGCCGAGATAGCCGCCGTCCCAATAATGCTCGCCGTCGACCTCGACGGCCTGGAAATAGGGCGGCAGGCAGGCCGAGGCGAGCACGGTTTCCGCCGTGAGAAGCGGGCTCTGGAACACCTTGATCTTGCCGGTGCGGACGTTGGTGGCGTTGAGAAACAGCTGCGGCGCCTCGGGCGAGGAATTGAGCCGGTCGAAATCGACCACGCGCTGCAGCAGCGCGCGGAGCGGATTGAAATGAAAGGGGTTGAGCAGGTTCGGCGGCAGGGTGTGCGTCAGCGTGTGGATGACGGCGTGCACCGGATGATATTCCGGCGGCAGCTTCAGGGCCTGGATCCACTGGTTCAGCGGCGACATCAAATCGTACGCCATGTCCATGCGCGACACCTCGTACCAGAATGCGTGCAGGTTCTCCCGCGCACCCTCTGCGCCTCCGTTCGCCATGCCGGAGGCCATCGCCACCGCATTCATGGCACCGGCACTGGTGGCGCTGACCGCCTCGATCGCGAGCCTGCCGTCCTCGAGCACCTGGTCGAGCACGCCCCAGACGAAGGCGCCGTGCGCGCCGCCCCCCTGGAGCGCGAAGTTGACGGTCTTGCGATCGGCGATCTCCTTGGCTGTCACTTTGCCTGCTTCTTGCCTCCCGTCCCCTCTTTCTCCAGTGCCTTGCGCACCTGCTCGAACTCCTCCAGCGAGGCCTTGTCGGCGCGGGGGAAGCGCAGGTCCAGCTTTTCGAGCGCTGCATTGATCACCGAGCCGATCACGACGCGGGCGAACCATTTGTGATCGGCGGGCACGACGTACCACGGCGCATGAGGCGTTGCCGTGTGGCGGACGATGTCCTGGTAGACCGCCTGGTAGCGCGGCCACAGCGCGCGCTCCTTGATGTCGTCCATGGAGAACTTCCACTGCTTGGCCGGCTCCTCCAACCGGTCGAGGAAGCGCTGGCGCTGCTCCTCCTTGGAGACGTTGAGGAAGAACTTCAGCACCACGGTTCCGTTGCGGCAGAGATAGCGTTCGAAGGCGGAGATGTCCTCGAACCGCTCCTTCCATATGTGCTTGGTGACGAGCTTTGGCGGCAGCTTCTCCTTGGCGAGGATTTCCGGATGCACGCGCGTCACCAGGCATTCTTCGTAATGCGAGCGGTTGAAGATGCCGATATGGCCGCGCTCCGGCAGCGCGACCACGTGGCGCCAGAGGAAGTCGTGGTCGAGCTCCTTACTGCTTGGCGCCTTGAAGGCCGTGACTTCGCAGCCCTGCGGATTGATGCCCTCGAAGATCGCCTTGATCGCACTGTCCTTGCCGCCGGCGTCCATCGCCTGGAGCACGATCAGCACGGACCAGCGGTCCTGGGCGTAGAGCTTCTCCTGAAACCCGACGAGGCGCTTCTTGTTGGCGTCGAGAAGCGCCTGCGCTTTCTCCTTGTCGAGGTCGCCCTTCTCGTCGGTCTTATAGTCCTTGAGATGAAACTTGCCCGAGCCATCGTAACGGAATGGCGTGATGTAGCGGTCAAGCTCCTGGGCGAGCGATCTGGACGGCTTCTTGCTCATGAGCGCGGGGCACCTTGCGTTGCGGCTTCAGTCGGTCGAGGACGCTACCAAGGATGCCCTTGGGAAGGAATATGATGAAAACCACGAGCAGCACGCCGTAGACGAGGTTGTCCCAGCCGACCGCCTTGGTGCCGAAGCCGATCCGCAAGCTCTCGGCCAGCAAAATGGTGATGATGGCGCCAAAGGTCGGGCCGAGCGAAACGAACAGGCCGCCCACGATGGCCGCGAACACCATCTGCAGCGAAACCGCGATGCCGCTGACGGTGTCGGGTGTGATGAACATCTGATACTGGCAGTAGATCGCGCCGGCAAGTGCCGTCATCAGCGCGCTGAGCAGCGTGATCTTCAGCTTCTCGGCGGTGACGTTGACGCCGGCCGCAGCCGCGGCGTCCTCGTCCTCCGAGATCGCCTCCAGCGCATAGCGCGCCATGCTGCGGTCGACCCAGTGCCAGACCACGATACCGAACAGCCAGACCGCAAGCGCGATCAGATACCAGGTGGTTTTGTCGTCGAACTGCAGCGCCAGGAGCTTGTTGCCGGACGCGCGGTTCGGGGTATAGCCGAGCGAGCCGCCGGTGTAGTCGCGCGTCGCGGTGATGACCTGGAGCACGATGCCCGACAGCGCCAGCGTCACCAGCACGAAATAATGCCCGGTGATGCGGAAGCGGAAGCAGGGATAGCCGACGATCAGCGCCAGCGCACCGGCCGCGATCATGCTGACGGGAATGCCGATCCAGGGCGACAGGCCCAGGTGATTCCACAAGAGCGCGGTGACGTAAGCACCGATGCCCATGAAGCCGCCATGCCCGAGCGAGACCAGTCCGAACCGCCCCATCATCGACCAGGAGGTATAGGCGAACGACCAGATCAGGATCAGCACGAGAATGTGCAGATGATAGGGATCGCGATAGACGAAAGGCAGCGCGACCAGCACCGCCAGCCCCACGCCCCATGCTGCAAGCCGCCCCTGCCCCTTCATCGCCGCCTCGCCAGCAGGCCCGCGGGCCGGATGAACATCATGACGATGAAGAAGGCGAAGGCGAGCACATAGCCCCATTCGAGGTCGGAGAACAGGCCGCCAAGCGAGATGATCTCCGCGAACAGGAAGGAGGCGATGAAGCCGCCGATGAAATTGCCGAGGCCCCCGAGCACACAGATCAGGAAGGTGATCGGCCCGAAGGAGAGGCCGACGAACGGATGCACGTCATATTGCAGCACCAGGAGGCAGGCCGCGAGCCCGGCCAGCGCACCGCCGAGCGCGGACGTGATGAGATAGATCCGCTTCGTATCGACGCCCATCAGCGCCATGATCTGACGGTCCTGCGCGATGGCGCGGATCGCGGTGCCGGTGAAGGTGCGCGTCATGAACAGATAGACCGCGACCATGCCGACCAGTGCCGCCAGGAAGGACAAAAGCCGCGCGTAGCTGAAATTCATGTCGCCGAAGGCGAGCACCGGCAGGCGGATGCCGAGATTGCGGAAGTCGATGCCGAAGGCGACAGTGGCAAAGCTCTGCAGCACGAACAGCACGCCGCCGGTCGCGAGCAGCTGATTGATCGGCGGCGCGGTCAGCAGCGGCGCGATCACGAGGTAATGCAAGAGGGCGCCGAGCGCCGCCACCAGCAGGATGGTGAATGGCGCAGCGATGAAATAGCTGACGCCGTAATACTGCACCATGAAATACATGGCGTACATGCCGATCATCACGAGCTCGGCGTAACAGATCCAGGTCACGTCGATGACGCCGAAGATCAGGTTGAGGCCGAGCGCGAGCAGCGCCAGCACGCCGCCGAGCAGAATGCCGTTGATGACGGCCTCCAGCAGATAGATGTCGAAAATGTCCAGGAACGCCTGCATGCCCATCACACCCCGAGATAAGCTTCCTTGACCGTGTCGCTTGCCAGCATCTCGGACGAGGTGCCGGAGGCGCGGATCGTGCCCGCTTCGATCAGGTAGGCACGGTCGACCACTTTCAGGACCTGCTGCACGTTCTGCTCGACGATCAGCACCGTCAGCCCGCTGGCGCGAATCCGCTTCACCAGCTCGAACACCTGCTGCACCACGACCGGCGCGAGCCCCGCCGAGGGTTCGTCGAGCAGCAGCAGCTTCGGGCTGGACATCAGGGCGCGGCCGATCGCGCACATCTGCTGCTCGCCGCCGGACATGGTGCCGGCCATCTGATGCCGCCGCTCCTTCAGGCGCGGGAACAGGTCGAACACGACGTCCAGCCGTTCGGCATAGTGTCCGCGCGCCTCCTTCATGAACGCGCCCATCTTGAGATTGTCGTCGACCGTGAGCTGCGGAAACAGCCGCCGGTTCTCCGGCACATGCGCAATGCCGAGGCTGACGATCTTGTGCGCCGGCGTCGCCACGACATCGACGCCTTCCATCTTGATCGATCCGCGCGAGGGACGGATCAGGCCGGAAATGACGCGCATCAAGGTGGTCTTGCCGGCGCCGTTGGGGCCGATGACGCCGACGGCCTCGCCGGCCTTGACGTCGAGATTGACGTCGAACAGCGCCTGGAACGTGCCATAGCCGGCATTGACGCCGCGGAGCTCCAGCATGGGCTAACCTCCCGCCCGGCGGCGCGCTTCGGCGGCCGCGGCCTGCGTGGTCTCTGCATCGGTGCCGAGATAGACTTCGATGACGCGCGGATCGCCGGCGACCGCGCTCGGCAGGCCTTCCGAGATCTTCTCGCCGTGATCGAGCACCATGACGCGATCGACGACGCGCATCAGCACGCCCATGATGTGCTCGACCCAGATGATGGTGATGCCGACCTCGTCGCGGATATTGCGCAGCATGTCGGCCGCCTGGTCCATCTCGGCCTCGTCGAGACCGCCGAGGCTCTCGTCGGCGAGCAGCAGCTTCGGCGAAGTGGCAAGGGCCTTCGCCAGCTCGAGCTTCTTCAGGCCGGCCGCCCCCAGGCCGTCGACGCTGGCGTGGCGATCGGTCGGCAGGCCCACCATCGCCAGCGACCGCTCGGCTGCCTCCTCGGCCTTGATGCGACTGTGGCGGCCCTGGCCGTAGAATCCGGCGAGCGCGACGTTCTCGAAGATGGTCAGGCGGCGGAAGGGTCGCGGAATCTGGAAGGTGCGGCCGATGCCGCGGTTGATGATCCGGTGCGGCGCAAGGCCTGCGATCTCGTGCCCGGCAAACAGGATCGATCCGGAGGTCGGCGCCAGCGTGCCGGAGAGCATGTTGAAGATCGTGCTCTTGCCCGAGCCGTTGGGCCCGATCAGGCCGAGGATCTCGCCCTGGTCGACCCTGAACGAGACGTTGTTCACGGCGGTGAAGCCGCCGAACCGCTTCACCAATCCGTTCACCTCCAGCACCGCCGTTCTCCGCCGCTACTGGTTGCTGTCGGTGGTGCCCTTCGGCAGTGGCAGCACGGCCTCGCGCATCAAAACCTCCCGGACGATTGTGCGTTGCATTCTTGTCGTTCTTGTTTTCGCCCATCACACGGGCTGCGCGAAGCGATGTCAAGCCTCGCGCGTCAGCGAGAGGCGAACTGCTGCGCAATAAAGGCCGTGACAAATCGCGGCATGGTCGGCGTAAGATCGCTCATCCCGCGCACGAGATGAATGGCCGACAACTCGGGCTCGGCCTCGCGCGCGAGATTGGCTTCGATCCGGGCGCGGGCTTCATCGCCCGGCATGTCCAGATTGAGGACCTGAATCATCGCAATCGCACGACCGGAGACGACGCAATGCCAGTCGGCTTCCGGCGCGTAATCGTCGGCGGTGAGCCCGGTCTCCTCCGCGATCTCGCGGACCACGCTGCCGGGAAGGTCGAGGGCGCCGTCCCTGATGTCGTCAAGGTCGGGCGTGCCCGAAGGGAAATAGATGCGGCCCGCATTGGCCGTGTGCTGCGCCATCTCCCCCATCACGAAGGCGCCATCGGAGGTGCGCAGCGCGCCCATGCCGAAACCGTTGAATACGGCAGGATCAGGAAAACCCCAGTCGCGCCAGGCGAGGAAGCTGGCGAAATCGGTTTCGAAATAGGTCGCAGCGAGATGGCCGTCCGTGAACGCGGCATCGCGCCCGAGCAGGACGCGACCGTTCCAGATCTTCGGCCGCTCGCGCTGCTTCTCGGCAAAATGCGCCGCGATCTCGGCGCGGCGCTCCTCGGCGAACGGCCACACGATCGGCCGCACGGCAAGATCAAGCGTCGTGACGCGATGAATGACAAGTGACGTCATGACGCCTGGTTACTACGCCTTCGCGTCAGCTATTTGGCGGTCCCCGTCGTCTTCTTGGCCTGGTCGACGAATTTGTTGGTGAAGGTCTTGCTGACGTCGATCTTGGCGTTCGCGACCTCGGGCGAACCGACGCTGAACACGGCGAGCACGGCATCGGCGCCCTTGGGGTCCATCTTGCCGGTTTCGGAGTACATCGGGATCGTGTTCTTCAGCGCGGCAAGATAGAGATCCTTGTTCTTGCCGACCGTCTCCTCCGGCATCTTCGCCATGATCTCCTCGGGCGAATGCGAATGAATCCAGGCGAGCGTGGCGAGGATCGCATTGGTGAGCGCCTGCGTTTCCTTCTCGTGGCCGTTGACCCAGGCTGCCGTCGAGTAAAGCGCGCCGCCCGGATATTCGCCGCCGAACGTCTCGAGTGTATCCTTCTGGGTGCGGGTATCCGAGAGGATGCGCAGATCCTTGTGGCTGCCCTGAAGCACGGTCACCGAAGGATCGAGCATCACGGCAGCATCGATCTGCCCCTGCTCCATGGCGGCGACCGCGGTGGCGCCGAGGCCGACGCCGATCACGGCGGCGCTGGTGGGATCAAGCCCGTTTTTCTTGAGCATGTATTTGAGGAAGAAGTCGGTGGAGGAGCCGGGCGCACTCACACCCACCTTCTTGCCGGCAAGGTCCTTGACCGACTTGATGTCATTGGTGCGCGAGGGCGCGACGACCAGCACGAGGCCGGGATAGCGGTCATAGACCACGAAGGACTGCAGCTCCTGCTTCTTGGCCGCGAGATTGACGCAATGGTCGAAATAGCCGGAGACGACGTCGGCACTGCCGCCGAGCACGGCTTTCAGCGCATCCGAGCCGCCCTTGAGGTCGACCAGCTCGACATTGAGGCCGGCCTTCTCATATTCGCCAAGTTGCTTGGCCAGCACTGTCGGCAGATAGCACAGGCAGGAGCCGCCGCCGACCGCGATGGTGACCTTGCTTTGCGCCGCGGCAAATCCGGTGGTGAGCGTCAGCGCAAGCAGCGCGCCGGCGAGCCTGGCAATCGTGTTCTTCATTGGTTTCCTCCGTTCGGCCGGCGGCACCATAGAGCAGCGGGGCGGGATTGAGAAGCACTGCCGAAGTGGGCTGGCCATCGGTCTTTCGGCGCAATAGCATGCGCAGACAATAACAATTCCTAATGGGGAGGATCGTCCATGAATCGCCTTGCAGCCAGCCTGTCGATCGCCACCGCCTTTGCCGCCGGATGCGGCGCAACTTACCTGCTCGGGCCGGCACTCGCCGCCGAGAGCATCACCGCGCAGATCATTCATACCGGCGAGATGGAAGGCGACGCGCTAGGCCCCGCCAACAAGGTTGGCTACCGCTCGAAGACGTTCATGACCGCCGACGGCGCCACTGTGTCAATCCAGGTCGGCAATGTGCCCAAGCACCTGCATCCCAACACCAACGAGATCCTGTACATCCTGGACGGGACCGGGACGATCTGGCTCGGCGACAAGGAGGTCACGGTGAAGCCAGGCGATCTCGTCATCATTCCGAAGGGCACGCCGCATGGCGGCACCAAGCCGATCAGCGGCCAGGTCAAGGCCATCGCGATCAAGACGCCGCCGCAGGCCCCCGACGACGTCAAACTGCTGGATTGATGGCTGTGCGCTCCCTCCCCCGCTTGCCAAGCGGGAAAGGGTTGGGGAGAGGGTGTCCTCGCGATGAGAGAATCCCCCGGAGGAGAAAACCCTCACCCGGCGCTACGCCATAGCCGAGGCTTTGCCTCGGTTTTGAGATGACGGCCGCCAGAGGCGGCCTACGCCTCTCCCGCAAGCAAGCGGGAGAGGTGAACTTGGGCCCCTACCCCCGCCCGTCCGACGCCATCGGCCGCCACACCAGCAGCCGCCGCTCCACCAGCGTCACGCCGAAGTCGATCAGGATGACGAAGGCCGACAGCACGAACATGCCGGCGAACACACCGGCAACGTCGAACACGCCTTCGGCCTGCTGAATGAGATAACCGAGGCCCGCCGCCGATCCCAGATATTCCCCGACGACCGCGCCGACCACGGCGAAACCGACCGAGGTGTGCAGCGAGGAGAACATCCACGACAGGGCCGAAGGCCAATAGACGTGCTGCATCAACTGCCGCTCGCTCATGCCGAGCATTCGGCCGTTGTCGAGCACGGTGCGGCTGACCTCCTTGACGCCCTGATAGACGTTGAAGAACACGATGAAGAACACCAGCGTGACGCCTAGCGCGACCTTCGACCAGATGCCGAGGCCGAGCCACAGCGCGAAGATCGGTGCCAGCACGACGCGCGGCAGCGCATTGACCATCTTGACGTAGGGGTCGAACACCGCGGCGACCAGCGGTTGGCGCGCGAACCAGAAGCCGACCAGCACGCCGCCGAGCGATCCGATCACGAAAGCCAGGATCGATTCCGCCAGTGTAATGCCGAGATGCTTCCAGATGACGCCGGAGGCGAACCATTTCACGATCTGGCTGAACACGTCGAAAGGGTTGGAGAAGAAGAACGGCGGCAGCAGGATCTTGCCGAACACGGGGATGGTCGACAGCACCTGCCACAGCACGATGCAGACGACCGCGACCAGGACCTGCAGCGCAAACAGCGTCGGGCGCGACATCAGACCGCCTCCACTGCCTGAGTGGATTGCACGTATCCCTTCATCACCTCGTCCTTCAGCACGCTCCAGATCTCGCGATGGAGCGCATGGAACTCCTTGTCGAGGCGCACCTCGAAGATGTCGCGCGGGCGCGGCAAGCTGACGCGCCAGTCGCCGATGATGCGCGAGGACGGCCCCGCGGACATGATCACCACGCGGTCGGCGAGCGCGATCGCCTCTTCCAGATCGTGCGTCACGAACAGCACGGCCTTGCGGTCGGCATTCCAGAGATCAAGCAGCAGATTGCCCATGACCTGGCGCGTCTGCGCGTCCAGCGGCCCGAACGGCTCGTCCATGAGGAGGATTTTCGGATCGCGGATCAGCACCTGCGCTAGCGCCACGCGCTTACGCTGGCCGCCGGAGAGCATGTGCGGATAGCGGCTGGCAAACGCGCCGAGACCGACGGAGGTCAGCCATTTCTGCGCCCGCGGCAGCGCCTCTGCGCGCGCCGTGCCCTTGATCTCGAGCCCGATCGCGACATTGTCGAGCGCGGTCTTCCAGGGGAACAGCGCGTCGGCCTGGAACAGGTAGCCGGCATCCTGGTTCAGTCCCGTCAGCTGCCGGTCGAATATCCTGACGCTGCCCGCCGCCGGCTTGAGCAGGCCGGCCGCGACATTGAGCAGCGTCGATTTCCCACAGCCGGTCGGGCCGACGATGGCGACGAACTCGCCCTGCGCGACCGCGAGATGCGCCTTCTCCACCGCCGTATAGACCCGGCCGTCCCCCAGCCGGAACGCGACCTTGGCATCTTCCAGCGCCACTGCCGTGGGCGTCGTCATGTGCTTCCTCCGAACTCAGGCCGATGCCTTAGCCGCTCGCGCGGCCAAGTTCAATCAAGGCGCCAAGCGTGCTACGCATGGGGACTTGCCGTGCTCTTACCCTCCCCTGGAGGGGCAGGGTAAGAGAAAAGCGAGCCCATCCGCGATGCCTTCCAAGCTGGCGATCAGCTACCAAGAGGTCACCAAGAGATTCGGCTTCCTCGCAGCCGTCGACGATGTGTCGCTCGACATTGCCGAGGGCGAGTTTCTGGCCATCGTGGGCGGGTCCGGCTCAGGCAAGACCACGCTGCTGCGGCTCACCAACCGGCTGATCGAGGCCGATGGCGGCACGGTCATGGTTGAGGGGGAAGACGTGCGGAGCGTCGATCCGGTCGCGCTGCGGCGCCGGATCGGCTACGTCTTCCAGAGCGGCGGGCTGTTTCCTCACTTAAGCGTCGCCGACAATATCGGGATCACGCCAAAGCTGCTGGGCGAGCCGGCAGTGGCGATCGCGGGGCGCATCGACGAACTGCTGGAGCTCGTGCAGCTCGACGGCGCATCGCATCGCGACCGTCTGCCAGAGGCACTCTCCGGCGGCCAGCGCCAGCGTGTCGGCGTGGCGCGGGCGCTCGCCGCAAAGCCCCGCATCGTGCTGATGGACGAGCCGTTTGGCGCACTCGATCCCCTCACCCGCGATGCGCTAGGCGAGGACTATCGCGCGCTACACCGCAAGCTCGGCCTGACCACCGTGATGATCACGCATGACATGACCGAGGCGATCCTGCTCGCCGACCGCATCGCAGTGATGCGCGGCGGACGATTGCTCGCCCAGGGTACGCCCGCGGAGCTCTCGAGCAGCAGCGACGATTACGTGCTGGAGCTGTTGAGCACGCCGCGGCGCCAGGTCGGGCGGCTGAATGCGCTGCTGCCGCAGAGCGGTGCGGCATGAGCCTCTTCACCGATCCGCGTTGGGGCGAGGCGCTGGGGCATCTGCCCGATTATCTCGGCAACCATGTGCGGGTAAGCCTCGCCGCGCTCGCACTTGGCCTCGCCGTCAGCCTGCCGTTGGCGATCCTGACCCGCAACCGTCCGGCGCCGCGCGGCATCCTGCTCGCGTTCGCCAGCATCGTGCAGACGGTACCGGGGCTGGCGCTGCTTGCGCTGTTCTATCCGCTGCTGCTGCTGGCTGCTTCCGTCGCGCTGGCCTGGTTCGGCGTTTCCTTCTCCGCGTTCGGCTTCCTGCCGGCGATGCTGGCGCTGGCGCTCTATTCGATGCTGCCGGTCCTGCGCAACGGCATCACCGGCCTCAACGGCATCGATCCCGCGCTGATCGAAGCCGCAAAGGGTGTCGGCATGACGGCACGGCAATCGCTGCTCATCGTCGAGCTGCCGTTGGCGCTGCCGGTGATGATGGCGGGCATCCGCACCGCCGCTGTGTGGGTGATCGGCACAGCCACGCTGTCCACGCCGATCGGGCAGACCAGCCTCGGCAATTACATCTTTGCCGGGCTCCAGACCCAGAACTGGGTGTTCGTGCTGTTCGGCTGCCTGGCCTCGGCGCTGCTCGCGCTCGCCGTCGATCAGTTGCTTGGCCTGATCGAGAACGGCTTGCGCCACCGCAGCCGCTTGCGCAGCGGTCTCGGCGCGATCGGAATCGCGGCGCTGGTCGCCGCAACGCTGGTGCCGACCATGGGACCCCCGTCGTCAGGCTATGTGGTCGGCGCAAAAACCTTCGCCGAGCAATATGTGCTGTCGGCGCTGATGAGGGACCGCCTCCAGGCGGCGGGCCTCTCGGCCATCGCGCGGTCGGGCCTCGGCTCGAGCGTGATCTTCCAGGCGCTGAAGGCGGGGGACATCGATCTCTATGTCGACTATTCCGGCACGCTCTGGGCCAACCAGCTCCACCGCACCGACATCAAGCCGCGCGCCGAGCTGGTCGCCGAGCTGAAGACGGCGCTCGCGAAGGACAACATCACGCTGCTCGGCGAGCTCGGCTTCGAGAACGCCTATGCGCTGGTGATGCCGAGACGGCGCGCCGAGGCGCTCGGCATCCGCACCATTGCCGACCTCAGCGGACATGCCTCGACGCTGTCGATTGCCGGCGACTACGAATTCTTTTCCCGCCCCGAATGGGCGGCGCTGCAAAAGGCCTATGGACTCCCGTTCCGCGCCCAGCGCCAGATGCAGCCGGATTTCATGTATGCGGCCGTCGCCAGCGGCGAGATCGACGTCATCGCCGGCTACACCAGCGACGGTTTGATCGCGAAATACGACCTCGTCACGCTCGACGATCCCCGCCACGCGATTCCGCCCTACGACGCGATCCTGCTGCTGGCGCCGAAACGCGCCGGCGACGAACGGCTCAAGGCTGCGCTGCAGCCGCTGCTCGGCAAGATCGACATCGCCATCATGCGCGAGGCGAACTTGCGCGCCAGCGGCAATGATGCGAACTCCTCGCCCGATGCGGTCGCCCGATGGCTGTGGGAGCAGATCGCGCGACGCTAGGGCAGAATTCGTCTAGCTGACCGCGATCGGTTCACGCCCGCACCTCCTGGCGCTGGAACAGCACGTAGCCGAAAGCGAACAGCACGATGGTGCCCGCGATCAGGCCGACCGTTTGCGGCCAGGCGATCATGACGCTCTCGCCGAATGGGAGCGGTGATCCCATGACGGCGCCGCGAAGTTGGTCGAGGAACACCGGGCCGAGCGTGCGCGTGGTCGGCGAGAGCACGGCGAGCATCGCCTCTCCGAACAGGTCGTTGGGCGACAGCCGCAGCAGCTCCTGCGTCCAGATCGCGGTGGCCGGATCATTGAGCCCGAGCAGCGCGTAGCGCGGATCGGCCGGAGCGATTGCCTGCGCGAGCGCCGGGGCCAGCATCGGCCAGAGCACGGCCAGGAACAGCCAGATGCCAAGCGAAACCAGCGCCGCAGTCGCCGGCGAGCGGAACACGATCGATAACAGCATGGCCAGCGAGAGCCAGACACCGGCATAGAAGATCGCCACGACCAGGAACACCAGCGAGCGTGCGATCTCCTCGCCGCCGGGCGGCACCCCGAGAAAGATCAGGCCGAGACCGATCACCAGCAACCACAAGGCAGCGAGGCTGATGCCGATGGTGGCGAGGGCTGCGAGGAATTTTCCCATCAGCAGCGCATCGCGATAGATCGGCTGCGCCAGGATGCGCGACAACGTCCGGCGGTTGTGCTCGCTGTTGATGGCATCGAAGCCGAGCCCGATCGCCATCAGCGGGATGAGGAATCCGAGGATGGCGACGAAGGACGGCAGGGGCGCCTTGTCGATGGTGAAGAGGCGGAGCAGCAGGAACGGATCTTCGGCCGTGTTCTGCCTGAGGCTGCTGATCGCCCCGTAGAGCGCGGCGAGCGCCGTGAAGACGATCAGGAGCTCCAGCATCAGCATGCGGATGCTGGAGAGATGATCGGCGAGCTCCTTGACGAAGACGGTGGACAGCCCGCGGAACGGTGAACCCTCACGCCGCATGGCGAACATCTCCCCTGGGCCTGATCTGGAAATGGCGCGCGTAGATCGCCTCGAGACTTGGCTCGTCGATCGACAATCTGCGCAAGTCACCACCGACCGTGACCACGGCGCGTGCCGCGTCCGGCCGCACGTCGCGCTCGGCAGTCATGCGGAAGCGATCGACGCCCAGGGTGTCGACCTGGGTCACACCGGGGATCATTGCGAGCCGCCGGGCTATACCGAGTCCGTCGGCCTCGACTTCCACGACGAAGCCGGCACCGAGCACCTTGACTGCGAGCTCCGGCACCGCACCCATCAACACGATGCGTCCGCCCTGGAACAGCGCGACCCGGTCGCAGATGCGTTGCACCTGGTCGAGCATGTGGGACGACAGCAGCACCGTGATGCCCTCGGCCTTCAATTCTCCGATCAATCCCAGGAACTCCTGCGTCGCCTGCGGGTCGAGGCCCGACGTCGGTTCGTCCAGGATGGCGATCTCGGCCCGCTTCACGATGATCTCGGCCAGACCCAGCCGCTGCCGCATGCCACGCGAGAAGGTCGCGACCCGCTTTGAGCCGACTTCCGCGAGGCCCACCCGCGCCAGCGCCGCCTCGATCCGCCGCGCGCGCTCAGCGCGCGCCAGTCCCATCAGCTTCGCCGTATAGGCAAGGTTTTCCGCGGCGGTGAGATGATCGTAGAAGCCGACCGCATCGGGCAGATAGCCGACGCGCTGCTTGACCTTCAGCGGCTCGCGGGCTGGATTGAAGCCGAGCACGCTGACCTCGCCCGATGATATCTCGGTTAGTCCCAGCATCATCAGGATGGTCGTGGTCTTGCCCGCGCCGTTCGGGCCGAGCAGGCCGAACACCTCGCCGCGCGCGATGTCGAAGTCGATGCCGTCGACGACGGCCGTAGCGCCGTAGCGCCGCGTCAGTCCGCGCGCGGCGATGACGGGATCCGGTGCCGTCCCTCGGCTGTCCTTTGATTGATTCCTCATCGCCGTCCGAACCTCGCGACTGCACCCAGCATCAGCAGAAGCGCGACACCGATGACGCCGGCACCTGCCATGCCCCATACGGTCGAAGTGCCGACGGTGATGCGGAACTGGCCGGAGGCGTTCTCGCCGCGCGATGTGGCGCGGATCGTGGCTTGGTAATCACCGGCCAGCGACTTGTCGCTGGGCGTGATCAACGCCTGCACTTCGCCGTCCTTGCCCGGCACGAGCCGCTCGATGGTCGCCGGCTCGAATGTCACCTTCCATCCACTCGGCGCCGTTCCGGCCAGCGTGATATTCTCCGCCGGAGCAGTGCCGGAATTGGTCACGACGATCGGGATCGAGCTCTGCTTGCCGGCGACCGCACGCGCACTCAACAGACCGTCGCGGCCCGAGATCTGGAGCTGCGGCTGGCCGATGATGTCGAGCGCAAGCTCGGTGGAGGCAGAGGCATCCTCCGCCTTCACGGTCACCTTGACCGGGAAGTGACCGGCGTCGATCGTCGTGGGCGGGCGCACCTTCAGCTTGATGTCTTTGGACTGACCCGCATCGATCGGAATCGACGAGAGCTCCTGCGTGCCGTAAGCCTCGGTGAACGATGTCTCGAAATTGACGGGAGCCTCTGCTGCAAAACTGGCGATGAGATTGCGGCCGGAATCATTCTTGATCGAGAGCGTATAATCGAAATTGGATTTCGGGCTGCCGCGCAGCGACGGCAGGCTGGACTTCACGCTGAGCTTGGCCGGCAGCTCCTTGGCGAGCGAGACCGCAACCGGGAGTTCGGCCGTTGTGCCCTGCCCTTCGGCCTTGACCGTGAGCGTATGCGGGGCGAGATCGTTGCCTGCGGGCACGTCGAGCCTGAGCTGCAGCGCGACGTTGCCGTCGGGGGCCGGCATCGCGGCGCCGACCGGCTGACCGCCGCCGAGTAGCGTCGCGGTCCAGCCGCTCGGCACGCCCGCCACCGAAAGCTGGTAGCGCTGCGGCGCGAGACCATAGTTCTGCAGACGCAGGGAGATGTTGGTCGTGGTCCCCGGCCGTACCGTGACCGCCGGATAGTCGGTCATGAGATAGAGCCCCTTGATGTCGTGCGCAGCTTCGGCCGCATGGGCAGCCGGACTCAGCAGCACGAGGGCAAATGCAAGACGCGCAGCATCAAGCGCTCGCATGGACGACACTCCTGCAAGGAAGGATGGATCAGGGATGGGTTTCGCACCGCCGGAAAGACCATTTGGCGGCGTGTCGGATGATGGAAGCAATCGTGACGAAGTTTTGGAAGCGAAGCGCCCTGCCAGTTACAAGTCTGTGATTGCAGGCATTTTTGCCTCAGACTTTAGTTCGAAGTCGGCGTGCAGGCGCGAGAGATGACGATGTCGCAGTGCAACGGATCGCCGCCCGGCCGGACACGGGGCGGCGATGATGCTAAGGACATCGTGCCGCTAAAGCCCTCTGATCATCCCGGCGTCGATCAGCAGCCGGTTGAGCCGCCGCGCCTCGGCGCCATCCTTGCAGCCGTAGAAGATGCCCTTGCAGCGGAGCATGATCTCCTTCTGCTCGGCGAAGGACGGATCGAGCGGGATGCCGGCAGCTTCCTGGATCACCAGCGGCAGATAGGGGCCGTCGATCGTGTCCATCACGGCCGCGCTTCTGACCGGCTCGAAGTTGACGGCGTCGATGGCGTAATAGGTCGCGTAGAGGCGCGGATCGTAGACATCGAGCTTCTTGCCGATCGCCCCCTCATCGAGCCCGGGCTCGAGCAGGTGCGGCGCAAACTCGGGCTGGTGATCGCCATAGCGCACGATCAGGAAGGGCTCACCCGGAAAGCTCTTCTTCAGGCCCGCGACGAATGCCTTGTATTGCTCGGCGCTCATGGCCTGACGACGCAGATATTCGTCGATGGACGGCGCATTGCCCGGCGCGCGCCAGTTCGGCAGCAGGTCGGGACGGAAACGGGTCTCCCAGGGAAAATGATTGGCACCGAGATAGATGAAGGTGAACAGCGGCTTGTTCGGCGGCTGCTGCCCCATCAGCTGAAGCGCCTTGTCGTAGAAGAAGCTGTCGGGCTCCACATCCTTGGCGCCGAGATCCTTGGAGTCGAGGAAACGCTCGATGCCGGTCGTCATCTGGAAGCTACGCGCGCCCATGAAGCCGCCATGGGCGGGATAGAGCGACAGCGTATCGTAGCCGCAACGGCGTAGCGCCAGCGGCAGGCCGCGCTCGACCCGGTTCGAGGCGATGCGCGTCACGAAATAGGCGAAGCGGCCGAACGAGCGCGAGGAGAGCCCCGCGAGCACATTGTATTCGGTGAACCAGCTCGGCCCGCCATTGCTCTCGGCGAGGAACGTGCGCTGCCTGCCGTCCCAGGATTTGAAATGGCCGCCATAGCCCTGGGGCACCTTGACGCCCTGCGCGGCGCGGATGTCGAAGCTCGACTCATCATGGATCATGATGATGTTCGGCCGCCGGCCGGCGGGATGGCAGGAATCGACCAGCGGCATGTTGAGCCGCTCGTCGGTCGAGGCAGCCGATTCCATGAAGCCGTACTGCGCGAAGTCGGAGACGGCGGTGACGGCGGAGCGGAAGAATTTCGAGAGATAGCCGTCATCGTAGTAGCCGCGCCAGGCCTCCTCCGGGTGAGAGAGCGAATAGGCGACCAGGGCGGCAAGACAGGCAAGCTTGCAAGCGAGTGCCGGCAGGCGGCGGATGCGGAACGGGTCGAGCCACCACAGCGCATACATCAGCGGCAGCGTGACGAGACCGGCTGATATCACCGACCAGCGCAAATTCGGGAAGATCGTGAACAGGAACGCGACGGTGTCGCGATCGATCATCATCAGGTCGATGAAGTTGGCCGTCATCTGCACGACGTCGTGCTTGAGCCGCGACAGCAGCACCAGCACCACAACCAGGGTCAGCGACAGCGCCCCCGACAGCGCCGGCCGGCGCAGGAGGGTGATCCAGAAGAAGTTGAGGATGCCCCAGGCCAGCGCGAAGGACAGGCGCGAGCCGAAATCCGTCTCGGTCTCGTACATCAGCGCGAGCGCCGCCAGATGCGGCGCGGCAACGGCGAGCAGCCGCCAGATGCCGAGCGCGGCGACGCTCGCCAGCACGGTGGTCGCGGCAGAAGGACCTGGATTGGGCGCGGACGCCATCGACGACACGCAACTCTGGTCCGGCGCAGTGATGCCAAGCCGTCTGGCCGGCCTGAAAACGGCCAGGGCGTCCGGGGCAGCCGGCTGCACCGTTTCATAAAACTGTAGTGGAACTGTCGCGGACAGGCAACGTGCGGCGCGATCCGACCTTCGCTTAATGTTAGCGGCCGGCGAACGAAAGCCGTAGACCAAGGCCCGGCGGAGATGGCCTTGCGCACGCTCGCGATGGGCCGCCGCCCGCGCGGGCAAACCGTCGCGGCGGGCTGAACGGCCGCCTTACTGCGCCAGCAGCCCGAGCCGCGTGGCGATGATGCGCCCGATCAGAAACTTCGCGACGGCCCAGCCGATGCCCTGTGGACGCACCGGTGATGACGACAGATCGCATGGTCCCCGCCCTCCAGTTCCGGCGATCATGTCGGAGAAAGGTGCCAGGACGCAATCGTGGTTCGCGATACGCATGATGAGACTATAGATGAAGAGCCGAATGCTTGCCTCTGAAGAGGCAGACGTTTTGGCGCTGCAGTGGCAGCGACGAGAGTCCCAGAACCGACGCGAGATCAAGAAAGTGGTTTAAGCGTCAGTTCTTCGCGTTCAGGCTGTACTTCAGCTCGCGAAGAATTTGAATGAAGCAGCAATACTTGGCGCGGGAAATGAAAGAGCGAACGCTCTTTGTGACTTTGCCAACACTAATTGCGAAGGCTTAAGATTTGGTTCGACGTGCGAGGCTCGTGTTTTCGCTCGTGTCCCGGACAAGCGCAGCGAAGCAGAGCGCAGAGCCGGGACCCGGAAGCCGCAATGGGCCCGGCTCGGCAGCGCACCACTTGCGTGATGCGCTGCGTCCGGGGAACGGTGACTTAAAGCGCGATGAGATCTGGATGAATCGTCATCGCGCTTTAGCTTGTTGTTCACGCATGATCTTTCCGGAAAACCGCTTCGCACTTTTCCGGATCATGCTTTAGTTCTTGCTCTTGTCGACCAGCGCGCCCTTCTTGATCCAGGGCATCATGTCGCGCAGCTTTGCGCCGACTTCCTCGATCGGGTGCGCGGCGAGCTTGGCGCGGGTCGCCTTGAACGAGGTCTGGTTGACCTTGTTCTCGAGCATCCAGTCGCGCGAGAATTTGCCGGACTGGATGTCGTTGAGAACCCGCTTCATCTCCTTCTTGGTCTCTTCGGTGATGATGCGCGGACCGGTGACATACTCGCCGTACTCGGCGGTGTTGGAGATCGAGTAGTTCATGTTGGCGATGCCGCCTTCATAGATCAGGTCGACGATCAGCTTCACTTCGTGCAGGCACTCGAAATAGGCCATCTCCGGAGCGTAGCCGGCTTCGACCAGGGTCTCGTAGCCACCCTTGATCAGCTCGACCAGGCCGCCGCAGAGCACGACCTGCTCGCCGAACAGGTCGGTCTCGCACTCTTCCTTGAAGGTGGTCTCGATGATGCCGGCACGGCCGCCGCCGATCGCGGAGGCGTAGGACAGGCCGAGGTCATGGGCGTTGCCCGAGACGTCCTTGGCAATCGCGATCAGGCAGGGTACGCCGCCGCCGCGCTGATACTCCGAGCGCACGGTGTGGCCGGGGCCCTTCGGCGCGATCATCAGCACGTCGAGGTCGGCGCGAGGATCGAGCAGGTTGAAGTGGACGTTGAGGCCGTGCGCGAACACGAGGGCAGCGCCCTTCTTCATGTTGTCGTGCAGGTGCTCGCGATAGATGTCGCCCTGAAGCTCGTCCGGGGTCAGCATCATCACGAGGTCGGCCCATTTGGCAGCTTCCGCAACTTCCAGCACCTTAAAGCCGGCCGCTTCCGCCTTCTTGGCCGAGGCTGAGCCCTTGCGCAGCGCAATGGCGACTTCCTTGACGCCGGAATCCTTCAGGTTGAGCGCATGGGCGTGGCCCTGGCTGCCATAGCCGACGATGGCGACCTTCTTGCCCTTGATCAGGTTCAGGTCGGCGTCGCGATCGTAATAAACACGCATAGTCGTTTCCTCGTTCAGGGCCAAAAATCGGCCAATGGTCAGTGTCCGAAGGGTGAAATTTGCGGATTTCGGGGGCTGTCTAGAGCATTTTCAGCCCCGAGGGAAACCCGTTTCTGCATGGAAATCCGCGACATCATGCATCCATGAAAACGGGGTAGAGGGAAGCGAGCAGCAGGATCGCCATCAGGATATTGAAGGCGCGGACCAGCCGCTCAGAGGTCAGGATCGGCCGCAACGCGGTGCCGAACAACGCCCAGACCACGGTCGAGACCGTGCCGACGACGAGGCTGATTACGGTCTGGATAGCGATATTGAGCGGGAATTGGGCGATCGCAGCATAGGCGGTGATGGTACCGATCACGATCACCCAGCCCTTGGCATTGATCCACTGGAACATGGCCGCGCCCCAGAAGGTCATCGGGCCACGGGCCTTCTCCTCGCCCGACTTGGCCGGACCGGACATCGCGATCACGGCGGCCAGGTAGATCAGGTAA
The DNA here is from genome assembly GCF_900324035.1 of Bradyrhizobium vignae. Taxonomy (NCBI): domain Bacteria; kingdom Pseudomonadati; phylum Pseudomonadota; class Alphaproteobacteria; order Hyphomicrobiales; family Nitrobacteraceae; genus Bradyrhizobium; species Bradyrhizobium vignae. The sequence continues at coordinate 2,520,810 of NZ_LS398110.1, read as the reverse complement.
GCGGCGCCGGCATATTTCAGGACGGTCTGGAGGATCGGATAGGCCAGGAACACGGTGCCGAGCCCGAGACCGACGGTCGCGACCATGAAGGCAAAGCCGATGACGATACCGACGATGTGCGGAATGGTGCGGCGGAAGCCATAGGTTAGACCGGAGGACAGCAGCATGATGTTGTTCGGCCCGGGCGTGAAGTACATCACCACCATGAAGGCCAGGAACGCATAGAATAGCGAGAAGGCCATGTTCACCTCACGCGGTCTTCGGCAGGACTTGCGGGCGCTTCGCCAGCACCATCACGGCGATACCACCGATCACGGTCAGCATGCCGGCGAGCCGCAACGGTCCGAACCGCTCGCCGAATACGATGCTGGAGGCAGCCGAGCCGACGAACGGCACCAGCAGCGCGAACGGCACCACTTGCGCGGCCGGATAGTCGCGCAGCAGGCGGCCCCACAGCCAATAGGCGATGCAGGTGGAGATACCGCCGAGCATCAGCATGCAGAGAACCGATGTCAGCGATATGTGCGTCAGCGAGGTCCAGGTCGGCGCCGGCCCGTTGGCGATCAGTGCCAGCACGAACAGCGGCACCGCCGAAGCGAGGCACAGCCACGCGAACAGATCGAACATCGGCACGCCGCGCGCGCCGCGCAGCAGGAGATTGCCGACGGCAAAGCTGAGCGGCGATATCATCAGCACCGCGAAGGCCGCGACGCTGAAATCATAGCCGACTGTGCCGCAGATCATCAGCAGGCCCGCCGCTGCAATGACGATGCCCAGCGTCTGCACCGGCGCCGGCCGCTCGCCGAACGCGAGCGCTGCGAAGCCGATCGTGAACAGCGCCTGGCTCTGCACGACGACGCTGGTCAGTCCTACCGGCACGCCGTGAGCGATGCCGTAGGCCTGAGACAGGAACTGGCCGAGGAACAGCGTGAAGCTGATCGCGATCAGCCGCGACCAGGCGACCTTCGGCTTGGGAATGAACAGGCACGGCACCGCGGCGATCGTAAAGCGCAATGCCGTCATCAGCTCCGGCGAAAGCTCGTCGAGCGCGATCCGGCTCGCCACGAACGCAAACCCCCAGATGATCGCCACCATGGCGGCGATGAGGATGTCGGCCGGCTTCATTGTTGTTTCCGGTTCTGCTTGTCGTGCAGCCCTGTCTATTGTTCTGGTCTAGCCTTGCTCGCCGGCTTTCGGTTTCCGCAGCAGATACGTGCCATGCATGGGGGCGTGGTAGTCGGCCGAGACCAGCACGAAGCCGACGTCGGTCAGCATCCGCTCCATCACCCAGCCGAAGGTGGAATATTCGTCGCGCATATGCGTCACCACGCTCTCCCGCGCGAAATCGTGATTCTTGATCTGGAAATCGGCCCATTGCTCGACGTCGCGTTCGACCGCGTCGGGCATCGCGGTATAGACGATGTCGCGCAGATAGAAGCTCGCACCCGGCTTCAGGGCGCGATAGATCCGCGACATCGCCACCGCCTTCCAGAAATCGGGCAGATGGTGCAGCGTGAATTCGCTGACGATCAGGTCGTAGGACTCCGGACGGTAGGCGAAGCTGAGCAGGCCTGCGGACTGGGTGCGAACCGGCGCCTTGCGGTCGCGCGCGTAGATCTCAGCGAGCGCCAGCATCGCGGGCGATATGTCGATGGCGTCGACCTCGGCGCCCATCAGCGCGGCTTCGGTCGCCAGCACGCCGTTGCCGCAGCCGATATCGGCGATGCGCCAGCTGCGCTGGACCCCGAGCATTTTCAGCGCGGCGCGCGCCCGCAGATCGGCATCGTCATGATTGTCGTAGATCGAGGCCACAGCGGGCTCGATCCCCATCCGATTCCGCTCGTTATAGTACCAGTCGCGCGCCAGCATGGTTCACATCCCTTCAGGCCCGCGGCCGATCGCGGCAACACCGGTGCGCGACACTTCGACGAGGCCGAGCGGGCGCATCAAGTCGATAAACTGGTTGATCTTGTCCGTATTGCCTGTGATCTCGAACACAAAGCTCTCGGTGGTGGCGTCGATCACCCGGGCGCGGAACGCGTCCGCCAGCCTGAGCGCCTCGACCCGATGTTCGCCCTGGCCGCGCACCTTCACCATCGCCAGCTCGCGCTCGATCGAGCGCTTGGTCAGGGTCATGTCGACGACGCGGTACACCGGGATCATGCGGTCGAGCTGGTGCTTGATCTGCTCGATCACCATCGGCGTGCCCGTGGTGACGATGGTGATGCGCGACAGATGCTTCTGAGCCTCGGTCTCCGAGACCGTGAGGCTCTCGATGTTGTAGCCGCGGCCCGAGAACAGGCCGATGACGCGCGCGAGCACGCCCGGCTCGTTCTGCACGAGCACAGCGAGCGTATGTGTCTCGTTGGGATCGTGACGGTCCTCGATGAAATAGGCGGATGCGGGCTGGTTCATTGTCGTCCCCTCTATTCTTCGTCGTCATGTCCCGTGAAGGCGAAGGGGCATCCAGTAACTACCAGCGTCGAGGCCCCCAAATCTGTCGCGGCGTGCTGGATCGCCCGGTCAAGCCGGGCGATGACAGCGGAGTTTATGACCATCGCGCTCACACCAGCGCCTTGCCGCCGGCGAACGCCTTGGCCGTGGCCTCGTCATTTGCCTGCTCCGGCAGCAGCATCTCGTTATGCGCCTTGCCCGAGGGGATCATCGGGAAGCAGTTTTCGAGCGCGGCGACGCGGCAGTCGAACAGCACCGGACGCTTGACCGAGATCATCTCCTTGATGGCGCCATCGAGATCGGCCGGCTTGTGCACCTGGAGGCCGACGGCGCCATAGGCTTCCGCGAGCTTGACGAAGTCGGGCAGCGCTTCGGAGTAGGAATGCGACAGGCGGTTGCCATGCAGCAGCTGCTGCCACTGGCGCACCATCCCCATGTACTGGTTGTTGAGGATGAAGATCTTGATCGGCAGCTCATACTGAACCGCCGTCGACATCTCCTGCATGGTCATCTGCACCGAGGCGTCGCCCGCAATGTCGATGACGAGGCTGTCCGGATGCGCGACCTGCACGCCGACCGCAGCCGGCAGGCCGTAGCCCATGGTGCCGAGACCGCCCGAGGTCATCCAGCGATGCGGCTCCTCGAAGCCGTAGAACTGCGCCGCCCACATCTGATGCTGGCCGACCTCGGTCGTGATGTAGGTATCCTTGCCGCGCGTCTGTTCGAACAGGCTCTGGATCGCGTGCTGCGGCAGGATGACGTCGTTGCTCTTCTTGTAATAGAGCGAGTTGCGGGCGCGCCATTGCGCGATCTGCTGCCACCACGACTTGATGTCGGGCTTCTTCGCCTCGGCCTTGAACACCTGGAGGATGTCGCCGAGGATATTGCCGCAATCGCCGATTATCGGCACGTCGACCCGGATGTTCTTGTTGATCGAGGACGGGTCGATGTCGATGTGGATCTTCTTCGAGCCGGGCGAGAACGCATCGACACGGCCGGTGATGCGGTCGTCGAAGCGCGCGCCGACGCACAGCATGACGTCGCAATCATGCATGGTCATGTTGGCTTCGTAAGTGCCGTGCATGCCGAGCATGCCGAGCCAGTTATTGCCCGATGCCGGATAGGCGCCCAGACCCATCAGCGTCGAAGTGATCGGAAAACCGGTGACCTCGACCAGCTCGCGCAAGAGCTTGGTCGCCTCGGGGCCGGAATTGATCACGCCACCGCCGCTGTAGATCACAGGACGCTTGGCACTGGCCAGCAGCGCCACGGCTTTGCGGATCTGCGTCGCATCGCCCTTCAGGCGCGGCGCGTAAGAGCGGTGCACATCGGACTTGCGCGGCGGGTGATAGGTGCCGGTCGCGAACTGCACGTCCTTGGGAACGTCGACCAGAACCGGGCCCGGACGGCCGGAGGTTGCGACATAGAAGGCCTCATGCAGCACCTTGGCGAGATCATTGACGTCGCGCACCAGCCAGTTGTGCTTGGTGCAGGGCCGCGTGATGCCGACGGTGTCGCATTCCTGGAACGCGTCGTTGCCGATCAGATGCGTCGGCACCTGGCCGGAGATGCAGACCAGCGGGATCGAGTCCATCAGCGCGTCGGTGAGCGGCGTCACCATGTTGGTGGCGCCGGGACCGGAGGTCACCAGCGCAACGCCGGGCTTGCCGGTGGAACGCGCATAGCCCTCGGCGGCATGGCCCGCGCCCTGCTCGTGCCGGACCAGGATGTGCTGGATGTGGCTCTGCTGAAAGATCTCGTCATAGATAGGAAGCACCGCGCCGCCGGGATAACCGAAAATGTCGGTCACGCCGTGATCGATGAGCGCACGGACGATCATTGCGGCGCCGGTCATCTGGTTCGGATCGTGGCTCTTGTCGCTCATTGGCTTGCTCCGGATGCGCTGTTGCCAGCGGCTTCATTCGTGTCGGGTTCGGGAAATAAAAAAGGCCCCGAAGAGGGCCCACGCACACCGCCTGTCTTGTGGATGGCAGCTAGCCACCCCCGGCGGTGTGCCTGGGTACGACGGCGATAAGGAGTTTGGTAATAATGTTACGCATGGCAGGCGCTCGGCTTCCCAAAGGTTGCGCGAAACATAGCGGCCAAACCCTGGATGTCAAGGCAATGCGGCCGTTCCTGCGCGATTTGTGGAGTGTAGCGGTGTTCCCGGAGTTCGGCGAGAGGTAAATTCGGGAACCCGGGCACAAACGCGTGTCAGCGAGGGTCCTCAGTCGCGCTCACCATCGTCGCCAGCCACCCCCTCGCCTCATTCGGCCTCACCCACTCGAATTCCGGCAATTGGTGCCGGAACCAGGTGAACTGGCGCTTGGCATAATGGCGGGTATCGGCCCGGCCGATCCCAGCGGCCTCCTCCAGGCTCAGCCCGCCGCGCAGATGCCGGATCAAGGCCGGCACTCCATGGGCCTTCATCGCCGGCAGCAGCGGATCGAGGTGTCGGGCGGCGAGCCGCTCGACTTCCCTGAGCGCACCGGCACCCAGCATCGCATCGAAGCGGGCATCGATGCGGGCATACAGCTCGTCGCGTTCGGGGGCGAGAAACACCGCGCGAAAACTGTCTTTCGGCAGCAGCGGTGGCTGCCCCTCCTGCTGCCAGTCGAGCAGCGAACGCCCGGTTGCCTCGATCACCTCAAGCGCGCGCGCAATCCGGGTGCGGTCGCGCAGGTTCAACCGCTCGGCCGCGGGCGGATCGCGGCGCGCGAGTTCCGCGTGCAGCGCCTCGACGCCGTTCCGTTCCAACCGCGCGCGTACATCGTCGCGCACCTCGGCAGGGATCGGCGGCACCACGGAGAGACCGGCCGTCAACGCCTTGAAATAGAGCCCGGTGCCGCCGATGAAGATCGGCAGACGCCCCTGAGCCCTTGCTCCATCGAGCGCCTTCGCCGCGTCGCTTACCCAGGCACCAGCCGAGAAGTTCACGGCGGCATCGACATGGCCATAAAGGCGATGCGGCACGAGCGCCTCATCCGCCGCTGTCGGCCGCGCCGTGATGATGCGCAGGTCGCGGTAGACCTGCATGGAATCGGCATTGATGACGACGCCATCGGTCGCGAGCGCAAGCTCGAGCGCCAGCGCCGACTTGCCGCTGGCGGTCGGGCCTGCGATAAGCACGGCCTTGCCTGAATGCCCCTCGCTCACGAAAACCTCAAATGTCCCTCGTTGCCACGCTGATCTGCAACCCTGACAATCCCGCGCTCGACTCGACCATCGTCGACGGCGCCCGCGCCGTGCTGCCTCAGGCAGCTCCCGCGCACTGGCTGTTCGACGGGGTTGCGGTCGACATTCCCTTCGGCGTCGACAGTAACCTCGAAGGCGACCGTCACGCCATCGAGCAGCGGTTGCGCGAGCTCCGCGGCGACCTGCCCATCGACATCGTCGTGCAGCCAGGCGGCTTCCGGCGCAAGAAGCTTTTTCTCGCCGACATGGATTCCACCATGATCGGCCAGGAGTGTATCGACGAGCTCGCCGATTTCGTCGGGGTGAAGGCGCATGTCGCAGGCATCACCGAGCGTGCGATGCGCGGCGAGATCGAGTTCGAGCCAGCGCTGCGCGAGCGCGTCGCGCTGCTCAAGGACCTGCCGGCCAGCGCGGTCGACGAGGTGCTGGCCAAGCGCATCACGCTGACGCCGGGTGGCAGGACACTGGTCGCGACCATGCGCGCCCATGGCGCCTACACCTGCCTCGTCTCGGGCGGTTTCACGCTATTCACGACCGCGATCGCCGCCAAGCTCGGCTTTCAGGAGAACCGCGCCAACGAGCTCGTCGTGCGCGACGGCAAGTTCACCGGCGAGGTGAAGGAGCCGATCCTCGGCCGCGCCGCAAAGCTTGCGACGCTGGTGGACCTGATGGAGTCGTTCGATCTCGACGACATCGACTCGGTCGTGGTCGGCGACGGTGCCAATGATCTCGGGATGATCCAGGCGGCGGGGCTCGGCGTCGCCTATCACGCCAAGCCTGCGGTGGCCGCTGCCGCGGGCGCGCGGATCGATCATGGCGATCTCACCGCGCTGCTCTATGCGCAGGGGTATCGGCGCGACGAGTTCGTGGAGGGGTAGCCTCGCCGTCGTCAGCCCTTGCTGCTGGCTCAGCAGCCGTAGGATGGGCAAAGGCGCGCTTGCGCCGTGCCCACCACTCTTGCCGCGATGGTGGAAAGATGGTGGGCACGCTTTGCTTTGCCCACCCTGTACGAGACCGTACTGCGACTACTGCACGCTCAGCGCGACAAACCGCAGCTCGCCGTCGGCGTTGGAGACCAGCAGCAGCACCGATTTCTTGCCGTCCTTCTTGAGCTGATCGACCCGCTTCTGAATGTCGGCCCCGCTCGACACTGCCTCCTGCGCCACCTCGACGATGACATCGCCGGCGGACAGGCGCTTCTCGGCCGCGTCCGAATTGGCGTCGACGCTGGTGACGACCACGCCTTTGACGCTGTCCTTGATCTTGTAGCGCGTGCGCAGATCCTTGTTCAGCGTTGCGAGATCAAGGCCGAGCGCCTTCTGCGTCACGGGCTTCTCCGGCGCCGGCTCGTCGGTCTTCACCGCAGCCTGCACCTTTTCGGGATCCTGGAGGCGGCCCAGCGTGACCTTCTTGGTCTCTTCCTGACCTTTGCGGATGATGACGACATCGACCTCCTTGCCGACCGCGGTGTCCGCGACGACGCGGGACAGGTCCTTCGGGTCCTTGACGTCCTTGCCGTCGAACTTGACGACCACATCGCCGGGCTCGATGCCGGCGGGCTTGGCCGGGCCCTTATCGTCGACGCCGGCGACCAGCGCACCGCGCGCCGGCTTGATGTTGAGACTCTCGGCGATCTCGTCGGTGACGCTCTGGATGCGCACGCCAAGCCAGCCACGGCGCAGCTCGCCGAACTGGCGGAGCTGGTCGACGACGCCCACCACCGTCTTCGACGGCACGGCGAAGCCGATGCCGATGGAACCGCCGGAGGGGGAAATGATCAGCGTGTTGACGCCAATGACGTCGCCGTCGAGGTTGAACAGCGGGCCGCCGGAATTGCCGCGGTTGATGGAGGCGTCGGTCTGTATGTAGCTGTCATATGGCCCTGAGGAGATGTCGCGGTTCTTGGCCGAGACGATGCCGGCGGTCACCGTGCCCCCGAGGCTGAAGGGATTGCCGATCGCGATCACCCAGTCGCCGAGGCGCAGCTTGTCGGAGTCGCCGAACTTCACCGCGACCAGCGGCTTCGGCGGCTTGATCTTGAGCACGGCGAGATCGGTCTTCTTGTCGACCCCGACCAGCTCGGCCTTGATCTTGGTGCCGTCGTTGAGGATGACGTGGATCTCATCGGCGTCCGCAATGACGTGGTTGTTGGTGACGACGACGCCCGATGCGTCGATGATGAAGCCGCTTCCGAGCGAGTTGGTTTTGCGCGGCGGGTTGTTGTCACCGCCCTTGCTGCCACCACCGGGGCCCCGACGGTTCTTGAAGAAGTCGTCGAAGAACTCCTCGAACGGCGAGCCGGGCGGCAATTGCGGCATGGTGTTGCTGCCGCCGCCCTTGGCGTCGACCGTCTGCGAGGTCGAGATGTTGACGACCGCGTCGATCACCTTCTCGGCGACGTCGGCGATGCCATCCGGTCCGCGCGCATGGGCTGGCGTGCCGAACGCGCTGAAAGCACCGACGGCGAGCGCGGCCAGCCCAATTCGCACACCAAGTCGCACGCGACGGCGCGAGTGGGACGGGGCAGTGATGGCAGCGGTCATTGTGATCTCCAGACAAAGGGACTCGGCGCCAGACTGCGCTCGAACGGGGGCACGGCGCAAGCGCGGAACTTATTAACGGGCTTCAAGAGCCCGATAATAGGGCGAAAACCAGTCCGGCGCCTTCACTTTGGCGTTGGCTCGATAGCTAAATTGGGCGCCGCATAACCCAGATCAGGACGAGGCCGGCCACGGCCGAGCCGATCCCGACCGCCCGCAGGATGTTGTCCGGCGTGGCGATGGCGCTCTTCATGGCTTTGCGCATCCAGTTGGGACTGGCCGCGAACATCAAGCCTTCCAGCACGAACAGGATGCCTAGGCCGATGAGGAAGTCGGCGAACGCAATGGACCTCATCGGAATGGAACCTCCCGTTATGCTGTTCTTGTCTGGACAAAGCGCGGCGAGATCCGCCGCCCTTGTCTAGCTTACGGCTTGGCCGGCGTCTCGGTTGCCGTCTTGCCGGACGGGTGACCGAAGTACCGGAAGAAATCCGATTCCGGCCGCAGCAGGAAGCGGGTGTCGCTCGCACGCAGCCCGTTCTCGTAGGCCGTCATCGACCGGTAAAAGGCGAAGAAGTCGGCGTCCTTGCCGTAGGCTTCCGCAAACAGGCGGTTGCGCTCGGCATCGCCCGCGCCGCGGGTCTGCTCGGCCTGCGAATTGGCTTCCGCGATGATGACTGTCGCCTCACGGTCGGCCTTGGACTTGATCTCCTGAGCCTTCTGTCCACCCTGTGCACGGAACTCGGCCGCCTCGCGCTCGCGCTCGGTCTTCATGCGCTGGTAGACCGCCTGGCTGTTCTGCTCCGGCAGGTCGGCGCGGCGGATCCGGACGTCGACCACCTGAATGCCATAGCCGTCGGCCTCGTGGTCGAGCTGGTCGCGGATGCGCAGCATCAGCTTCTCGCGGTCGTCGCGAACCACGTTGATGAAGGTGACCTCGCCGAGCACGCGGCGCAGCGCCGCGTTGAGGAGCGTGGTGAGCTGGATGTTGGCGGCCTGGATCGAGCCGACGCTCTGATAGAAGCGCAGCGCGTCCTTGATGCGATAGCGCGCGAAGGCGTCGACCACGAGCCGCTTCTGGTCGGACGCGATCGCTTCCTGCGACGGGTTCTCGAGGTCGAGGATCCGCTTGTCGATGTTGATCACCGAATTCCACGGTGCCTTGAAATGCAGGCCGGGAGCGGTGACGACGTCGACGGGCCTGCCGAACTGGAGCACGATGGTCTGCTCGGTCTGCTGCACCGTGAACAGTGACATGTAGGCCACGATCAGGACCAGGAGCAGCCCGAGCAGCGTGGCGAAACCTGTAACCGGAGACCTCATCGGCTGCCTCCGCTCGACTGCGGACCGGTCATAGGTGTCCGCTTGGGCGCCAGTTCGGGAAGCGGCAGATAGGGCACGACGCCTTGGCCTGAGGGGCCGCCGTCATAGACGAGCTTGTCGGCGCCGCCGAGCACGCGCTCCATCGTCTCCAGATAAATCCGTTGTCGAGTCACGTCGGGCGCCTTCTTGTATTCGTCGTAAATCTTCAGGAAGCGGGCGCTCTGGCCCTTGGCCTCGGCAACCGCCTGCTCCTTGTAGCCTTCGGCATCCTGCAGGATCTTGGCCGCGCGTCCGCGCGCCTGCGGCACCACTTGGTTGGCGTAGGTCTGCGCTTCGTTCTGCAACTGCTCCTGATTGGCGCGCGCCGCCTGCACGTCGCGGAAGGCATCGATCACTTGGGCGGGCGGATCGACCTTCTGCATCTGCACCTGGGTGATCTGAATGCCCGCTCCGTAGCTGTCCAGGGTTCTCTGGATCAGTTCCTGCACCCCCTGCTCGGTGACGTTGCGTGCTCCGGTCAGGATCGGCTGGATCTGCGAGCGGCCGATCACCTCGCGCATCGCGCTCTCGGCGACCGCTTTCACGGTGCCTTCGGGATTCTGGATGTTGAAGAGGAAGTCGCCGACGCCGTCCGGCTTGATGCGCCAGAGCACCGTGAAGTCGACGTCGACGATGTTTTCGTCGCCTGTCAGCATCAGGCTCTCTTCCGGGACGTCACGTATGGAGCGGCCGCGACGCGCCGGATCTTCGATCAGCGTCATACCGATGGAGATGGTGTTGACGCGGAGCGCCTTGGGCAGCAGCACTGTCTCGATCGGATAAGGCAGATGATAGTTCAGGCCGGGCTGCACGGTGCGGACATGCTTGCCGAAGCGCAGCACGACGCCGAGTTCTTCGGACTGCACGCGGAAGAAGCCCGACAGCAGCCAGAATGCGACGATCAGCAGGATGATCAGCGTGATACCGATGCCGGAGAAATAACCACCCGGCATGATCTGCTGGAGGCGGTCCTGGCCGCGCCGCAGAAGATCCTCCAGATCCGGCGGTCTCGGCCCGACCGGTTGCGGACCTGAGCCCCATGGTCCCTTTGGACCCGAGCCCCATGGGCCACCGCCCTGATTCTTCCACGGCATTCGACGCTCTCCTCGGCAGGGTGGAATTGCCCCCGCCCGCTTTGTCCGGTCCGGCTTTATAGGGGACAGGCAGGTCCCTTACAACGCGGCCTGGGCCGTCCTCCGAGCTATGCTTGGGCACGAAAAAGTCAATGTAAACATTGACGAATGCGGTTAATGGCGGGGGCGCCGACGATATGTCACATAGGAGAAGTCAGCGCTGTCGTCGGGGCCGGCAGGATGGCGGATGCGCTCAATCTCGTCCCAATCAGCCTTGTCGATGTCGAAATGCGTGTCGCCTTCCGGCCGCGCATGCACTTCGGTGATTTCGAGGCGATCGGCGCGATCGAGCCATTGCCGGTAGATCTCGGCGCCGCCGATCACCGCGATCTCAGTGACCGAACGCCGCAGGGCATCGCCGAGCGCAACCGCAGCCGCAGCCGCTCCCGACGTCGTGACAATGGCGCCACTGGCGCGATAGGCCGCATCGCGCGTGATCACGATGTTGGTGCGGCCCGGCAGCGGCCGGCGCAGGGATTCGAAAGTCTTGCGGCCCATGATCACCGGCTTGCCGATCGTGAGCGCCTTGAAGCGGGCCATGTCGGATTTCAATCGCCACGGAATGGCGTTGCCCGCGCCGATGACGCCGTTCTCCGCGATGGCGACGACAAAGACGATCTCCATCAGGGCGCGCTCCCGGCAAGCCGCGTCAGCGCATCCCCGGTGACGCGGCACAGCGTCCAGTCGTCCATCATGACCGCACCGAGCGATTTGTAGAACGCGATCGACGGTGCGTTCCAGTCCAGCACCGCCCATTGCAGGCGCGACCAGCCGTTCTCGACGCACTCCCTCGCGAGATAGACCAGCAGCGCCTTGCCGAGCCCCCTGCCCCGATGCGACGGCCGCACGTAAAGATCTTCGAGATAGATGCCGTGGCGGCCGCTGAAGGTGGAGAAATTTGCAAACCACACCGCGAAGCCGACCGGCTCGCCGTTCCACTCGGCGATCGCGCAATAGAGCTGCGGCCTCTCGCCGAACAGCGCCTCCGCGATGTCAGCCTCGGTCGCCTCGACCTCGTGCGAAAGCTTTTCGTACTCGGCGAGCTCGCGGATGAAAGCAAGAACGAGCCCGGCTTCGCCGGCGCGCGCGCGGCGGATGTTGACCGACATCTGCGCTAGACCGCGACGTCCGCCTTGATATGCGGATGCGGGTCGTAGCCGACGAGCTCGAAATCCTCGTAGCGGAACGAGAAGATGTCCTTCACATCGGGGTTGATCCGCATCACCGGCAGCGCGCGCGGCGCACGGGTGAGCTGAAGCCGCGCCTGCTCCAGATGGTTGGAGTAGAGGTGGGTGTCGCCGAGCGAGTGCACGAAGTCGCCCGGCTTCAGGCCGGTGACCTGCGCGACCATCATGGTGAGCAGCGCGTAGGAGGCGATATTGAAGGGCACGCCGAGGAAGACGTCGGCCGAGCGCTGATAGAGCTGGCACGACAGCTTGCCGTTCGCGACATAGAACTGGAACAGCAGGTGACACGGCGGCAGCGCCATCTTCTCGACGTCGGCCGGATTCCAGGCGGTGACGATCAGCCGGCGGGAATCTGGAGTGCGCTTGATCATATCGATGACATTGGCGATCTGGTCGATGCTGCGCCCGTCGGCCGTGGGCCAGGAGCGCCATTGATGACCGTACACCGGACCGAGATCACCATTGGCATCCGCCCATTCGTCCCAGATGGTGACGCCGTTGTCGCGCAGATACTTGATGTTGGTGTCGCCCTTCAGGAACCAGAGCAACTCGTGCACGATCGCCTTCAGCGGCAGCCGCTTGGTGGTCAGCATGGGGAAGCCGGCGGACAGATTGAAGCGCATCTGGTGGCCGAACACCGAGAGCGTGCCGGTGCCCGTTCGGTCGGTCTTCTCTGCGCCGTCTGAAAGAATCCGCTCGAGCAGGTCCTGATACTGGTGCATGTGCCAAAAACCTCAAGAAGACGGCAGCCTTTGGGGAGGCGGCGAACTTAACGGCCACCCCGGTGCTGCGACAGCGGCGATTCGCTACTCCCATCGATTATACCCCGGAAAAATGAGTGTTCCCGGCACAAACGACAAGGACGGAACTGACGTCCCGCCCTTCTGCCTATCAGCTTGATTGCGTTGCCTAAGTCGCCGGCTTGAGCACCGGGGTCCACTTCGCGATCTCGTTCTTGACCAGGGTGGCCAGCGCTTCCGGCGTCCGTTCGGCGGGACCCGGGATGACGCTGCCGAGTTCGAGCAGGCGCTTGCGCACGGTCTCGTCATCGAGCGCCTTGGCGGCCGCTGCGTTCAGACTCGCCACGATCGCAGGCGAGGTTCCCTTCGGGGCGAACATCGCATTCCAAGCCTGGGCCTGGAACTTCGGCAAGCCCGCTTCCACCGTCGTCGGCACGTTCGGCAGCGACGGATTGCGCTCCGGTGTTGCGATCGCATAGGCTTTGATGGTGCCGGCATTGATCTGCGGCACCGCGTTGACGATCTGGTCGCACATGTAGTCGACCTGGCCCGCCACCAGCGCATTCATCGCAGGGCCCGTACCGTTGAAGGGCACGCCGACCGGCTTGATGTCGAGGATCGAGTGCAGAAGCTCGCATGAGACGTGCGAGACCGATCCGACACCGGCATGCGCGGCATTCAACTTCTCTGTGTTCGCCTTCACATAGGTAACGAACTCGTTCAGATCCTTCGGCGGAAAGTCCCTGCGTGCGAGGATCAGGATCGGTGTGCCCGCGAGCAGCGCGATCGGCTCGAAATCCTTCTCGGGATGATAGGCGAGCTTCGGATAGAGCGGCACCGATGCCGCATGGGTGCCCATGTGGCCGGTGATCAGCGTATAGCCATCATTGGCCGCGCGCGCAGCGCGCATCGTCGCGGTGGTGCCGCCGGCACCGACGACGTTCTCGATGATGATGCTTTGTCCCAGCGTCTGCGCCATGTGCGCGGTGATGATGCGCGCGACGACATCGGTCGGGCCACCGGCCGCAAACGGCACGATCGTGGTGATGCTGCGCGTCGGATAGGTCTGCGCCTTAGCCGGTGCAACAAGGCCCAACGAGGCGAGCGCTACGGCACATGCGCCCGTGAGCGCGCGAATGAAGGTCATGGTATCGGTCCCTTGAACACAAACAAAGATGCCGGCCCAAAGGCCGGCATTTTCATTTCACGAAGCCGTCACACAAGTCGATTCGACTTCCGAATGCGGCGCGTCGACGCAGGCGAGCACGGCTTTCATATGAGCATGATGTTTCCGGAACTTCGCGCTTTTCCGGATCATGTTTTAGTTCTCGGATTCGGTGAACACCTCGTCGCGCTTCGATCGCAACGCAGGCAGCACCGTAAGGACGAGAAGGCCCGCCGCGACCGCCAGCAGCACCGCCGACAACGGACGCATCACGAACACGCTCCAGTCGCCGCGCGAGATCAGCAGCGCACGGCGGAGGTTCTCCTCCATCAGCGGTCCCAGCACCATGCCGAGCAGCAGCGGGGCAGGCTCGAAATCGTGTTTGATCAGCCAGTAGCCGACGAGACCGAACACGCCGGCAAGGATGACGTCGACCGGCGCGTTGTTCACCGAATAGATGCCGATCGCGCAGAAGATCACGATCGAGGGGAACATCAGCCGGTACGGCACGCGCAGGAGGCGGACCCAGATTCCCACCAGCGGCAGGTTGATGATGATCAGCATCAGATTGCCGATCCACATCGAGGCGATCATGCCCCAGACGAGGTCGGGTTGCTTCTGCATCACCTGCGGGCCCGGCACGATGCCGTGGATGGTCATCGCGCCCACCATCAGCGCCATCACCGCGTTCGGCGGGATGCCGAGCGTGAGCAGCGGGATGAAGGAGGTCTGCGCGGCGGCGTTGTTGGCGCTCTCCGGCCCCGCGACGCCCTCGATCGCGCCGCGGCCGAACCGCGACGGGTTCCTGGCGAGTTTCTTCTCGAGCGTATAGGACCCGAATGATGCAATCGTCGCACCGCCGCCGGGCAGGATGCCGAGGATCGAGCCGAGCACGGTGCCGCGCAGGATCGCGGGAGTCGAATCGACCAGATCCTTTCTGGTCGGCATCAGACCGGTGATCTTCTGCTGCACGAGATCGCGGCTCATCTCGGCGCCAGCGTCGAGATTGCGGATGATCTCGGCAAAGCCGAATACGCCCATCGCGACCGTCGCAAAGCCGAGGCCGTCGGCGAGTTCCGGAATGTTGAAGGCCATGCGGGAGGCGCCGGTCTCGATATCCGAGCCGACCATCGACAGCAAAAGGCCGAACACGATCATCGCGATCGCCTTGAGCACCGAGCCCTTGGCCAACACGACCGCAAAGATCAGGCCGAGCACCATCAGCGAGAAATACTCCGCCGGACCGAACGCCAGCGCGAGCTTGGTCAAGGGCGCGCCGAGCACGGCGATGAGCACGGTCGCGACGCAGCCGGCGAAGAACGAGCCGATCGCGGCGATCGCCAGCGCCGGGCCGGCGCGGCCCTGCCTGGCCATCTGGTGGCCGTCGATGGCAGTGACAACCGACGTCGCCTCACCGGGTATGTTGACCAGGATCGACGTGGTCGAGCCACCATATTGCGCGCCGTAATAGATGCCGGCGAGCATGATCAGCGCGCCGACCGGCGGCAGGCCGAAGGTGATCGGCAGCAGCATCGCGACGGTGGCGATGGTGCCGATGCCCGGGAGCACGCCGACCAGCGTGCCGACCAGCGCACCGATCAGGCACATCAACAGGTTGATCGGAGAGAAGGCGACGACAAAACCGTGAGCGAGGTTGGCAAAAAGCTCCATCACAGCCTCACTGAGCCAGGAAACGCGGGAACATCGGCATCGGCAGCCCGAGCACGTATGGAAACAGGATTGCGCACCCCAGCGTCAGGCAGGCGCCGACGATGGCCGCTTCAAGCCAGCGCGTCTCCTGCGAGCCCGCCGCCGCGATCATGAAGCTGATAAAGCCCGTGACCACGAGGCCGAGCGGCCGGATTGCCAGCGCGAAGAACAGGATCCCGGCCATCACGAACAGCGGCCCGCGCCAGGAATAATGGGCCATTGGCGGCCCATCGGTCAGAAGACCGGTCAAGGCGATTCCGGCCGATAACGCGACCAGGAGTCCGCCGAACATGCGTGGCGCCGTACCCGCCCCGAAAGAGAAGCCCCGCATGCCCTGCAGGTCGCTCCCTGCCCACAGCGCGAACAGCGCAACCGCCATGAGGACGACGCCTCCGACGTAATCCTGAGCCGACCGGACCGTCATGAAAAACGTGAGGATCGCCACCACGAACAGCGGGTAGGAATAGATCAGCGCGAGCAGCACATCGGACGATACCTTCTTGGTGTCACCGCTGGCCGCTCCAATCAAGGCTCCAGGCGCGCCGGCAAGCAACGCCGTGGCGTGGCTGATCACCACAGCGGTCGGGCCGCGGCCGGTGCCCCAGCCGAAGATCGTCCCGATCGACCAGATCAATTCGAATATCTGCGGCGCAATCGCCAGCAGACATAAGCCGAGCGCCACCTTGGTATTTCGGGTGGCCGTCGCTGAGTGGCCCATCGTGTCGGCCATGCTTGTCTCCTCCGCGACCCTTAAGTCACGAGCACTGTTGTTCTAAATCGGCTGGAACTGGATACCCCGCCCGGATCACTGCCTAGCGATTTTCATCACACAATGCCAGCAAAACCCAACACGCCTCCATCCGGAGCCAGAGTGGATTGATGCGCGAAATGGACGCAACCACCGCAACAATCGCGGTCAGAAGCAATGCAGCAATTGAGCGATCGGTCGACTGGGCCAGGATCAAGGCGCTCGCTGCCATCAGAGCTATCGAGAGCGGAACCAGTGCAGCCTGGATCAGGGCGGGCCAGCGCGATTGGCTGGGGCGGTTCAGGAGCCGGCTGACATAACAGGCAAGCAGCGCCGTCGGCAGGCACATCGCCAGCGTTGCGGCCAGCGCGCCGGGGATGCCTGCGACGGCATAGCCGATTAACGTCACGATAAGCACGTTTGGACCTGGCGAGAGCTGCGCGATCGCATACGCGTCAGTGAACTGCTTGTCGGTCATCCAGTGATTCACCTCGACCGCGATGCGGTGCATCTCGGGCACCGCCGCCGCGGCTCCGCCGACGGCGAACAGCGACATCGTGGCGAAGGCCAGGAACAGGGCGACCAGGCCGGCCGGTGCGGCGGCGAGATCCGGCTCTTCGACGGCCGGTGCTGAATCCGAGGCCAGGACGGTCCGGAACCTATCCAAAGGGAACCAGAGGTTCGTCCTTCCAAGCCTCTGTTTTTTGTGACCTTTGCCCCCTATATTGGGGGTGCCGGTTCGCCGGCTATGGAAATAAACGGTCGTCGTAATAAACCATTCGGACCCGGGGGCGGTACCCGGCGCCTCCACCAAAGCCCAGTATCGGGCGTGTTCTGAAGCTGAGCTTTGGCGGGGGCGAAATAGGATCGACGAGGGCGTAAAGGGCGTACTTTTTCCCGGTATTGTTCCGCCGTTATCGGGCTACTGCAATAGTTGCCAACGACAACTTTGCTCCGGTTGCTCAGGCTGCGTAACGCAGTTTGAAAGACCACTCTAAAGTCCTAGTGGGTTAAGCTCCGCTAGGCGGGGTTCGGAGGCACCTGGCAACAGAAGCCTCCACTTTACTCTTTTGATTTCTTCCCCGGCGGGGACTCCTGCTCATCCGTCAGGCGCGGTACTATTGCGGCTTGGCGAGTCGGGCCGGCAGGGTCCGGCTTCGGGGATGCAACAGGACCACCATGGCGACCGATCATATCCGATACGATGTGCTGGCCCGCGACGCGCTGCGCGGCGTGCTGCGGAAGGTGCTGACCGATGCCGCGGCCCATGGCCTGCCGGGCGAGCACCATTTCTTCATCACCTTCGTATCGAAGGCCGAAGGCGTGAAGTTGTCGCCGCGGCTGCTCGCGCAATATCCGGACGAGATGACGATCATCCTCCAGCACCAGTTCTGGGACCTGACCGTGCTCGAGGACCGTTTCGAGGTCGGCTTGTCCTTCGGCGGCATTCCGGAGCGGCTGGTGGTGCCGTTCAGTGCCATCAAGAGCTTCCTCGATCCATCCGTGAAGTTCGGCCTCCAGTTCGACACCTCGGACGTCGCCGAGGTCGCACCCGAGAATTTGCCGGCAGCGCCTGCGCCATCGGCCGTGTCGGTCCCGGCACCTGCCACAGAAAAAGCAGAAGCTGCCGATGAACCGCCCCCGCCGAGCCAGGGCGGCGCCGAAGTCGTGCGGCTCGATCGTTTCCGCAAGAAATGATCTAGGTTGGGCCCGCGCCGGTCGCACACGGTCAAACTGCCTATATAGAGAAGCACACGAAAAGACCGTGCGGCATTTCGCGCGGCAGAATGGATGTGCTCATGGCCAAAACGACCCGCGCTTCACGCCCCGCAACCCGCACCGAGACCGACAGCTTCGGTCCCATCGAGGTGCCCGCCGATCGTTATTGGGGGGCGCAGACCGAGCGTTCGCGCCAGAACTTTCGCATCGGCACCGATCGCATGCCGATCTCGCTGGTACATGCGCTCGGCATCGTCAAACTGGCCGCCGCGCAGTCCAATCTCGAGCTCGGCCTGCTCGACCAGCGCCGCGCCAATGCCATCATCCGCGCCGCGCGCGAGGTGATCGAGGGCAAGCTCGACGATCATTTCCCGCTTGTGGTGTGGCAGACCGGCTCGGGCACGCAGAGCAACATGAATCTCAACGAGGTGATCGCCAACCGCGCCAATGAGCTGCTCGGCGGCGACCTCGGCGCCAAGAAGCCGGTGCACCCCAACGACCACGTCAACATGAGCCAGTCGTCGAACGACTCCTTCCCGACCGCGATGCACATCGCGGCCGCAAGCCGCATCAATGCCGATCTCGTCCCCGCCCTCGGCGAGCTGCTGCGCGCGCTGCGCAAGAAGGAGAAGGAGTTTTCGAAGATCGTGAAGATCGGCCGCACCCATACGCAGGATGCGACGCCCCTGACGCTCGGCCAGGAATTTTCCGGCTATGCCGCGCAAGTCGAAAGCGGCATCGCCCGGCTCAAGGTCGCGGTGAAGGACCTCTATCCGCTGGCGCAGGGCGGCACTGCCGTCGGCACCGGCCTCAACTCGAAGCCGCGCTTTGCAAAACTGTTCGCAAAGCACGTTGCCGGGATCACGAAGCTCCCCTTCACAAGCGCCGCCAACAAATTCGAGGCACTGGCCTCGAACGACGCCTATGTGCTGGCGCACGGCGCCATCAATTCGGTCGCGACCGGCCTGTTCAAGATCGCCAACGACATCCGCCTGCTCGGCTCTGGCCCGCGTTCGGGCCTCGGCGAATTGATCTTGCCGGAGAACGAGCCGGGCTCCTCGATCATGCCGGGCAAGGTCAATCCGACGCAGTGCGAGGCGATGACCATGGTGTGCTGCCAGGTATTCGGCAATCACACCGCCATCACCGTCGCCGGCAGCCAGGGCCATTTCGAGCTCAACGTCTACAAGCCCGTGCTGGCCTACAACATGCTGCACTCGATCCGCCTGCTGGCCGATGCCGCGCGCTCCTTCACCGAGCATTGCATCAGCGGCATCCGCGCCGACGAAAAGCGCATCAAAGAGCTCATGGAGCGCTCACTGATGCTGGTGACGGCGCTGGCCCCGAAGATCGGCTACGACAACGCCGCCAAGGTGGCCAAGACCGCGCATGCCAACGGCACCACGCTGAAGGAGGAGGCGCTGCGGCTCGGCTTCGTCTCGGCGGAGGAGTTCGACCGCCTGGTGCGCCCGGAGAAGATGACCAGCCCGGGATAGATTCCGATAGTCCTCCGTAATGATACGGACGCTCGGCGCTCAAAAATATGCGGTTTTGCGGGCGGGATTTGATTACCGTCAATGTCGCGGCGGGGCGGCGTGCTACGCAGCCCTTCCGCCCCTCGACCGGGCGAAATTTATCGTTTGGTGGCCCGAGGGGCCGATTGACGAGGACGAGCGAATGGCGATCAACTCTCGTGGGGCGCAACGCGGCACCCTGTTTCTGAATGTTTCATCCTGCCTGAAGAGGAGCGGATGATGGAGACGCGGCATGGGGAACGTCATCAACCTGAATCGTTTCAGGAAGCGCGCCGAGCGGGAAGCCTCGGCGAAACAGGCGGACGCCAACCGGGCGAAATTCGGGCGCACGAAGGCGGAACGGTCGGCGGAGGAGAAGCGGGGGGACCAGGCCAAGCAGCATCTGGACCAGCACCGGATCGATCGCGAGGAGCAGCCATGAAGTCGCCGGTCGTGAAACGGTCGATCGTCGTCGCCGGTCACAAGACCAGCGTCAGCCTGGAAGAGGCGTTCTGGAACGGCATGAAGGAAATCTCCGGCCTGCGCAACATGACGTTGTCCGAGCTGGTCGGCGAGATCGACAACAACCGCCAGCAGGGCAATCTGTCGTCGGCGATCCGTCTCTTCGTCCTGGATTACTTCAAGAGCCGCGCCATGGCCGCCCAGCCGGACAAGGTCCCGGCGCAATAGCCCGTCAGGGGGCGCCCTCGACGGCGCCCCGGCCTCTGCAGTTTAAAATCACTCTAAGATGCAGCTTCGGCGGGCGCGCGCGCTTGACCTCAATGCCCTGCGTTGAAAATACAGGGCATGACCGACACCACCGACACGCGTTCGCATATGCCGCTGGGCCTGGCCCAGCGTGGCTATACCGGCGTCATCCAGCACCTTGCCGCCAAGCAGGCGGGCTCGGCGCTCTCGGATGTCGAGCTCGAGAGCCGCCTGATCGAACTCGGCTTCGTCGAGGGCGCCCGGGTCGAGATCTTGCATGAGGGGCTGGTCGGGGGCGACCCGATCGCCGTGCGGGTCGACAGCATCACCATCGCGGTCCGCCGTCGCGAAGCCATGGCCATCATCGTCGCTTAGATAGCGACGGGACGCCTCATCCCGGGCCCTTGATACATGGAATTACCCCTGCTGCATCTCGCCCTGGTGGGCACGCCAAACAGCGGCAAGACCTCGCTGTTCAACGCCCTGACCGGCAGCCGGCAGAAGGTCGCGAATTATCCCGGCGTCACCGTCGAGCGCAAGGAAGGCTTCTTCGTCACCCCCTTGGGACGCCAGGTCTCGGTGGTCGACCTGCCCGGCACCTACTCGCTGCGCGGCCGCAGCCCGGACGAGGAGATCACCCGCGACTTCGTGCTCGGCAAGGCCACCGGCGAGACGGTGCCCGATCTCGTGCTGTGCGTCGCCGATTCCACCAATCTGCGCCTGACCATCCGCCTGCTGCTCGAGCTCAAGCGCACCGGACGGCCGATGATCCTCGTGCTCAACATGTTCGACATCGCGAGCCGCCGCGGCATCACTGTCGACGTCGAGCGGCTCGCCAAGGAGCTCGGCGTGCCCGTGGTCACCTCGATCGCGGTGCGCAGGGGCGGCACGGCCGACCTGCTCGCGCTGACCGACGAGATCTCGGCCAAGCTTGCCGCCGAGCCACAGGAGAACAGCTGGCGCGCGCTCAGCGTCAGCGAATTGCGCGCCACCCAGCGCGAGGCCGACCGCATCATCGCCGACTGCGTCAGCCTGCCTGCTAGCCCCGACACCTGGACCGCGCGGATCGACGCCGTGGTGCTGCATCCGGTCGCCGGCCTCATCGTGCTCGCGCTGATCCTGTTCGTGATGTTCCAGGCGGTGTTCGCCTGGGCGAAGCCGCTGATGGAGCTGCTGCAGTCCGGCTTCGATGTACTCGGCGAGTTCGTCCACGCCACCCTCCCCGACGGTCTGTTGCAGAGCTTCCTTCAGAACGGCGTGATAGCGGGCGTCGGCAGCGTCATCGTGTTCCTGCCGCAGATCATCATCATCTTCCTGTTCATCCTGCTCCTGGAAGATTTCGGCTACATGGCGCGCGCCGCGTTCCTGATGGACCGCATCATGGGCGGCGCCGGCCTGCACGGCCGCGCCTTCATTCCGCTCTTGTCGAGCTTTGCCTGCGCCATTCCCGGCATCATGGCGACGCGCGTGATCGACAACAAGCGCGACCGGCTGACCACGATCCTGATCGCGCCGCTGATGACCTGCTCGGCGCGCATTCCGGTCTACACGCTGATCATCTCCGCCTTCATTCCGGCCAGGGACGTCTGGGGCTTCATCAACCTCCAGGGACTCGTGATGTTCGGCCTTTATGCGGCCGGCATCACCAGCGCGCTCGTCGTCTCGTTCCTGATCAAGTTTTTCATGCTGCGCGACTTTGCGCCGGCACCGTTCATGCTGGAGCTGCCGGACTACAAAATGCCGCGGCTGAAATCGATCGCGATCGGCATCTACACCCGCGCCAAGATGTTCCTGGTGCGCGCCGGCACCACGATCTTCTCGATGATGGTGCTGATCTGGTTCCTGGCCTCGTTCCCGCAGCCGCCGGCAGGCAGCACCGAGCCCGCCATCGATTTCAGCCTGGCGGCGATGATCGGCAAGGCGCTCGCGCCGCTGCTCGCGCCGGTCGGCTTCAACTGGCAGATCGCGGTTGCGCTGATCCCCGGCATGGCGGCCCGCGAGGTCGCGGTCGCAGCCCTCGGCACCGTCTATGCGATCGAAGGCGGCAAGGAGGCGGCCGAGCAGATCGGCCAGGTGCTGGCGACCAAATGGTCGCTCGCAACCGCCCTGTCGATGCTGGCCTGGTACATCTTCGCCCCGCAATGCGCCTCCACGCTCGCCGTGATCCGGCGCGAAACCGGAAGCTGGGGATGGATGGGCGTGACCTTCACCTACATGCTGGTGCTGGCCTATGCCGCGAGCCTCGTGACGTACAACGTCGCCGTCGCGCTGGGGGCGGGCTAGCCCCCTCCCAAAACAAAAACTGCGAAAACAACCCCATGCACAGTAGACGGGGATTGTGAAATCAAGGGCTTACGCCTGTGCAAGGAACCATCCGGCCGTCGCCCGGATGGCGCGCCGCAAAACCCGGCATTTCCTCGCATAACGCATCGCTGGACCCCCTCCGCGCTCACATGACTTGATCCCGACGTACCTGTTGCTCCGTCGGGCGAAACACGGGCACCATGGCATGGTCGAACAATGACCTACGCCGTGCTGGAGATTTCTTCGCGCGCTTGATTTGAATCAAGCCGACTCTCGCAGCAAATCCAAGGATGACGCAAGGTCGTCGCAAGCTGGGCCCATTGTGGGGGCACGGAGCGACCGAGATGCCGTTGCTGGCGTGCTTCTGGAAGATCGGCGCAGCATTGCTCGCGCTCCTCTTCGGGGCGGACTTTTGTGTGCCCAAGGCGCCGTCACCGAGAGGACGGCCGTGGAGCGGCCGGCCATACGCATTCACTCGGACCGAAAATGGCCCGAGCGCGTGATCCTCGACACGACCTTGCCGGTGGTCGCTGCGAAGACATCCGTGCCTTCGATCACTGAGCCTGCACCCCGCGCCCCTGCGGAGCTGCCGGTCGTTCGAGCGGAGACAACCGCGGTTGCCAATGCACTTGCGATGGTGCGCGCGGACTCGCCGCCGCGCGAAGCCATCCAGCACAAGCGGCCGACTTGTCGCTGCGGTGCGGGCGCGACCGCCACGCTTGATGCAGATCAAATCGAACGGCTCGTCGAATTTGGGGTGAGGACGGCAATCGACGTCGCGGGGCGATACTCGCGATCCCGTCGGAACTGCGACCTTTGATTTTAGTCAATGGCGGAGGTCATCGGCCTGTCAGGCTAGCTCGTCGTCCTGCAAAGGGAGAGAGTACATGGCTGGACATGCCAAGCTGATCGGATTGTTCGTCACCGCCGCGCTGTTCACGGCAGCGCCCCTGTCGCTCCGCTACTCGCCGGCGGATGCACTCGCCGTATCCGTCGATACCGCCGAAGCCCGCGTCGGGCGTCCCCTGACGCCGATGAGCGTTGCAGGCGTCAACCGCAGGGTCCATCGGCGGGCGTATTACGGCGCGGCAGCGGCGGGAGCTGCGGCCTATGGGGCCTATGGCTATCGCCGGGCTTGCGGATATTACCCCTATCCGCCCTGCTATTGAGACGCGCGCGAGCGCATCAACAATCGATCCAATCAACCGGAGGCAACTTGAGCCGCCTCCGGTCTCGATACTTGGGCCGGTTGACCCGTCGGGAAAAATACTGGCAGGATGGCATCGTCGGCCTTCAAGCAGTCGGGATCGCAGCCAACCCAATCGCCATCAGAATTCATGGATCGCTTCAGCACGGAATGGCTGATCGCCGAGCGACTCCACGCAGATCATCTCCCGGACCTCGTCGTACGCATCTCGATGCCGAGGTGTCGCGTTATCTCGGCGGAGTGCGCTCGGCGGTGGCGGCGAAGACCTCTCGACGTCAACATGGCCCATTGGGACCAGCACGGCTTTGGCCTGTGGGCGCTCCGAACGAAAGACGGCGCGTTCGCCGGGCGATCGGGCATCAGGCACATCCTCGTGGATGACGTGGACGAGATCGAGATCGCCTATACGTTCAAGCGCGAATTCTGGGTGGCCGGACTTGCAAGCCAGATCGCGTCCGCGCTGACCGACATCGGGCTGGCGCAACTCGAGCTGCCATCCCTCGTCGGCCTCGTCTTCGTCGGCCATGTCGCATCCCGCCGCGTGTTGGAGAAGGCGAACTATGTTCTCGACGATTCATCACAGCGAGGACGTCGTGATCTATCGCATCAAACGCTGAGAACGCAGCAACCTTAGCATCGTAGGATGGCGACACAGTTGAAGGCCGACCGCTCTCACACATTCTGCCCCATATGCGACAGCCCGTTCAATGTCTCGTGTCATTGGGGACCAATTGGAACAGCGGGACTCGCCTAGCGCAGTTCCATCGGGCCTGCTTCGATGAAGTTCTTGAACGCAACCCACCTGAACAGCCATTCAAGAAAGTTTCCTGCCCGTTCCTGCAACAGACGATGGTGGCGATCGTTGACTCGCGACGGACGCAAACCAAGGAGGAACAGATGAAGAAGCTGACTTACGCTCTCGCAGCGCTAGCGACGCTTGCAATCGGTACCCCCACCATCGCCAACGCGGGCGGCTTCGGCGTCTATGTCGGCGGCGACAGGGACTATTATGACGGCCCCCGCGCGCGCGTATACGAGCATGACCGCGGCTGGCATCGTGGCTGGTACTATCACGACCGCGACTACGACCGCGGCGTCGTGATCCGTCGTTATCATCATTGGGACGATTAGTGCGAGCCACACGATCGAACAAGGGGCCCCGCTTCAGCGGGGCCTTTTTGTGTTTTCCTCTTTGTGTTTTGCGTCGGACGCAACGGCTTGGTTGGTCGGCCCGTTACCCCATCTACGGACTACGCCCGTTGACCCGTCGGGCAAAACAGGGGCATGATGCCATGATCAGCCCGCAGCGATAGCGGCATGAACGACCCGCCAACGGAAGCGGCGATCTGTCTCCATGAACCATTTCAGGACCGACCGACTCACCGCCGAGAGGCTGAACGAAAGTCACCTTGCCGATCTCGTCGCGCTCCATCTGGATCCCGAGGTGTCACGCTATCTCGGCGGCGTGCGTTCGGCGGAGACAACGAAGGCCTATCTCGCCACCAACATGGCCCATTGGGACCGGCACGGCTTCGGACTCTGGACACTGCAAACGAAAGATGGAGCCTTCGCCGGACGAGCGGGCCTCCGGCACATCCTCGTGGACGACATCGACGAGATCGAGATTCTCTACGCGTTCAAGCGCGAGTTCTGGGGCCGGGGATTTGCCAGCGAAACGGCGACCGCGCTGACGGACATCGGGCTGTCCCACCTGAAGCTGCCGTCCCTCATCGGCATCGTCAATGTCGCCAACGCTGCATCCCGCCGCGTGCTGGAAAGATCAAACTATCTCCTCGAGCGGAGCACGAACCGCAAAGGCGAGGACGTCGTGATCTATCGAAAGCGGCGATGAGCGAGACAACCGTCGGTCGTTGCGAGCGCGGCGAAGCAATCCAGACTGTCCCAGGCAAGGATTCTGGATTTGCTTCGTTTCACTCGCAATGACGGTCTTGGTGCGGTCGCGAGGGACGAGCCCTACCTGAAATACCCCAGCACCAGATCGACGTCCGAGCTGCGCGCTGCCGTGCCGTTCAGCTCGGCGTCGATGACGCGCCGGCAGGCGTCCACCGCGGCGTGGTCGCCGAGGTCGTTGGCGGCTTCGAGCACGAGCCAGGCGGCATCCACCGAGGCCTTGTCCGGAGCTGCGCCGCCGAGATCGGCCGTGACGGCATTGCCGAGATTCTTCTTGCGAACGGCGGTGCCGAATTGAGGCAACATTGCAGATACTCCCCTCTCGATTCCCGCTGAATGAACCCGCTCAGTGTATTTGCACCTCGGGCTGACGGCCCGTCGCGGTTTCGGCACCCGCGCCGGTCTTGCGCGACTGGTAGAACTTCAGGATGCTGCGCGAGGTCTCGATCTTGAGCCGGCCGAACTCACGCTCGTTGTCCTGGAGGTCGCGCGCCGTGATCAGGTGATCCTTGGCGCCGAGGAACAGGAGCGACATCGTCGTGTCCCAGGAGAAGTCGAGCGCCTTGCACAAAACCAGGATCATCTCGCGGTTGCGGTCCATCAGCGCGCGCTCGATCACGTCCACAGGCAGTGACGAGAGCAGCGACAGGCCGATCTGCACCTCGTCGAAACGGTGCTGACGCGCATAGTTCGAGATGGAGTCCTGATTGAGGTTGCCCTGCCGGTACTGGGTCGTGACCACGCGCTTGGCGACGAAATAGCTGCGCGAGGAAGGGCCGAACTTGGACTGGAGATCGCCGGTGACCCCGGTCACCGAGCTCTGGATCTGCGCCATCATCTCGGGCCGCTCGGTCTCGAGGCGGCGGCGGACGTCTTCCGACGCCTTCGCGATCAGCTGCTGGAAGATGTGGCGCGGCACGTCCTTGCGCAGGCCGAGCTGTTCGGCAAGGATCGAATCGCCCTCGGCGCGGCGGACCATGTGCAGCAGGCCAGATCCGGAGAAACGCGCCCCCTCGTTCTTGGCAACCGACGTCACGACCTCCTGGTTGCCGCGCTTGACCAGCACGTCGGTCACGGCCTCGCCGAGCGACTGGCGCTGGGAAATCGCGAGCAGATGCGCCTGGCCCTTGGTCATGGCGCTCTCGACCAGCATCTTCTCGTCGATACGCGTGGAGTCGCGCAGCACGGGGCCTGCGACCTCGATCTCGTCGTCGAGGGCGAGCTTTTCGATGACGTTGAGCGGGGCGTGATCGCACGCCGACATGACTTCGGAGAGCTGCGCGCGCGCAGCAACCTCGATCTCGTCGGCGAGCCGGCCGATGACCTCGCCGAACATGCTGATCTCATCGTCGCTGTAGCGGCCGGTGATCAGAATATCGGTCGCATGCCACAACGCCTTCGCCCTGCTTTCGTCGGTGCCGCGCGCGATCGCGTCGTCCAGATCCTGTAGAAGCGATTTCGCCCCGTTCATCTCGATCACCCCAGTTCTTGGTAGCCCTTTGGCACGCCGTCCCGCCGCTCGCGGCGAGACGCCAAATTCCTCTGGGAACCGACGCTAGAGATGAAACGCGAGAATTCAGTAAAATCGGCAAATCAGTTTTGCCGACGAAAATTCCTTCAAATGCGAGGGAATGGGTTAACCGGCGGGCAAGGTGCTTCACCTCTCCCGTAGCGAGAGGTGAATCGAGCCCAGCCGCCAACGCTGTCGCCTCACGGATTCTGCGGCGTCAGCACCAGCGGCGGCTTTGGCCTGGGCTTGGGAGGTGGCGGGCCGGGGGCAGGCTTCACGTCGATCGGCGGCGGCAGCGGCGCGGCCTGCTGGCTTGCGAGCGGCGGGCTCGTGACTGGAGGGCTTGTGAGTTGAGGGCTTGTGAGTTGATGGCTTGGCGCGGCGGGAGCGGCCTGCGGCGCCTTCGGCGTCGGCGCGGCCTTCGGCTTGGGCGGCGCGCGGCGCGGATCGCGGCCGGGCAGCGGCACATCCAGCAGCGGGGGCTCCGGATCGGGCGAGACCAGCGTCGGCAGCGCGGCGGTGGCCGGCGGCGGCTCGCCGCGCTCGATGGCATCGAGCCGCCGCGTCTCCCGATCGATCGTGCGCACCGCAAGCCATGACGACAGCGGCGCGAGGTCGATGGTGCGGCTCAGCTTGTCGGGAGGCCCTGCCGCGAACAGCTGGATCTCGGGCGGTGCGCCGGAGAGGCCGGTCATGATCGGCGTCAGGCTGGCGCGAATGTCGGCCTGGTCGGCGGGAATGTCGTAGCCGCCGGAGACGATGGCGCGGGCGTTCTTCGCTTCCAGCGGCGTCGCGCCGACGCGCAGGCGGCCGTCGCGGATCGTGAACGGAATCTGCGCCGAGGGCACCGCAATGGGACCCGCCGACAGCGCGGGCTCGACCAGCTGCCGCAGCCGGTTGTCGTCACTGACCTGGCCGCCGTCGCTGGCGCGGATGGCGATCTCGAAGGCACGGGGATTGAGGCCGGTGATCTCGGCGGACTCGA
Organism: Bradyrhizobium vignae; assembly: GCF_900324035.1. Lineage (NCBI taxonomy): Bacteria > Pseudomonadati > Pseudomonadota > Alphaproteobacteria > Hyphomicrobiales > Nitrobacteraceae > Bradyrhizobium > Bradyrhizobium vignae. The sequence continues at coordinate 2,492,718 of NZ_LS398110.1, read as the reverse complement.
GCGTCACCGTGCCGTTGCCGGCGAGCGCACCGGTCAAGGCCGCGACGCTGCGGCCCTGGCTGGTCAGCGCCATCTGCACCGAGGCGCGCCCCTTGGGCAGCGCGAGGTCGCGATAGCGCAGCGCCGCCGCGTCGACATTGCTGAGCTCGATGCGCGCGTTCAGCGCAAGACCAGCCGCGCCATTGCGCGCGTCAAGGCTCGCGGACATCTCGCCGCCGCCGAGGCCGCCCTTGAGCGCATCGAGCGCGAGCGACTGGCTATCGCTCCGGATCACGCCGCCGAAGGGGCGCAGCTCGATGCCGCCGGGCAACGTTGCGCGCAACGCCTGGAAGGCGATGCGGCCGCGCCAGCCGCTGACGAGTCCTGCACTGAGCGGCTCGCCGGACTCATGTCCGGCCGCGCCGATGGCGATTCCGAGCGCCGGCGCCAGATCGAGCGAGTCGAGACCGACCTCGCCGTCGACGTTCTTGTCCTGATCGAGCGTCACCGCGAAACGCCCGCGCAGATGCGCGCCAGCCGCGCTGCCGTCGAGATCGTTGAAGGTGAGGCGGTTACCGGAGAGCGTGAGGCGCGAGGACAGGCTGACGCCCTGCATCGACTTGTCGGTCGTGCCGGTCCCGAACAGCGGCGCGAGGTTGACGTTGCGCACGCGCAAATTCACGCTGCCTTTGGGCTCCGACAGGTCGACGCTGCCCTGCGCGTCCGCATCAAGCCCGCCGCCGCTGAGCTTTGCGTTCAATTGCATTGGACGGTGCCAGGCGCCGCTCAGCCGGCCTTCGAATTGCGAAGCGCCCTCGCCCGCGGCCGCCATGCGATCGAGCCCGAGCAGCGCCAACAGCACGCCGGCCTGCGGCGCAGAAACTTTCGAGTCCAGCGTGAAGTCGCTGTTGCGCAGGCGGTCGAGGTCGAGGCCGCCGATGGCGGCGGCCGGTGTCTGCGCCACCAGCGTCGCCGTGGCCTTCAGCTGCGGTGCGTCGAGCTCGAGCGCGACGCGGGCATTGCTGCGATCCGTATGCTCGGCGTTCTTGTCGAGGCTGAGATCGAGCTTGATGCGGGTCGCGCCAGGCAATGACGGGAGGGCATCGAAGCGCGCGCGCACCGCGGGCGCGAACGGCTCGATCAGCGCGGTGAGCTCACGCAGCGAATTGGCCGAGGATTTCAGCGCGAGCTTGCCGGTGGCGTTGGTGCGGTCGAAGCTGCCGCTCGCCTCGGTGGTCACGCCGCCGGGCTGGCCGAAGCGCAACTGCTCCAGCGACAGCGATGCTGGGCTGTAAGCGAGCTTGGCTGCGAACGGCCGCAGCTCCTGGCCGGCGGAGACGGCGCGGCCGATATCGAGCGAGAGCTTTGCCTCCTCCGGCCATTCGCCCAGCGGGCCGGCGAGCGCACGCACGAAGCTCGCGGCGGCATCGAGATCGAGCCGGTCGGCCCTGAGCGCCGCATCGATCCCCGAGCCCTTGCTCGCGCCTGTCTGCACGAACGCGATGCGGCCTTCCACCGCCCCGCCGTCGATGTCGGCCTTCAGCCTGTCTATGGCGAAATGATTGGCGGCGATGGTCACGTCGCCGGCGAGGCGCAGCGGCCGCGTGCTGCGGCGGTTGATCTCGCTGCGGCCCTGCAGCCAGGCCACCAGCGTGTCGGGGTCTGAGGACTCGACGCTGAGCCGGCCGCTGAAACTGTCGGCGCCGGGAGCTGCGCCGTTGAGCGAGAGCTGCGTCATGCCGGGCGCGCGCAGCTCGAGCCGCCGGAAGGTCCAGGACCTGCCGTCGGTCGCAAGCTCGGTCGCGATGTTCTGGAGCGGACGGCCACCGAGCATGATCTGATCGGCATTGAACTCGATCTGCGCCGGGATCGGCACCTGCGGGATCGCCGCGAGCCCAGCGCGTAGCGCCGCCACGACGCGCTGCGGATCGGCATCGTCCTTGGCGGTCAGCCTGTCGGCATCGACCTGCCGCGCCGACAGCACCGCGCGCAGCAGCGGCGAGGCGCCAAACCTGAGATCGCCGACGCCGCCGAGCTTCAGCGCAGTGTCCTCCGTGCCGAAGCTCGCGTCGATCTGATCGAATTTCGCGCCGGCCGGATCGGCCTTGAGCCTGGTCGCGAGCTTCCAGGGCGTCGGCCCCACCTCGCCCGCCTTCTTGGTCGCGGGCACCGCGAGCGTCAGCGCGCCGTCGAATTTCGGCTGGCGGTTGTCGAAGGCGAGCACGCCTTCGAGATCGGCGAGGATGGCGCGCTCGCCGGGATCGATGTTGAGGTGGAGACGGGTCGCGCTGCCGTCGGCGCTGGGGCCGGAGGAGACGCGGAACGGGTAGCGCACTCCACGAGTCGTGAAACTGCCGTCGCCCCGCACCGAGCCTGCGAGCGAGCGCACGTCGCCGGAGAAGGCGATGTCGTTCAATTCCAGCGTCGAGCGGCTGGCGGCATCATGCAAGGCGATGCGGCCGCTGAGGTTCAGCCGCTCGATGGCGAGGGACGCCAGATTGAAGGTGCCGCTCGCGGTGGACGGCAAATCGACCCGCCCGCGCGCATCGAGGCCAACATCGACCGCCATGCCGCCCACGGAAAGCTCGGTGGCACGCCATTCGCCGCGCATCAGGGAGCCCAGGCTGAACTCGACGTCGAGCTTGTCGGCGCGCAGGCGGCCGAGATCGTTGTTGCCGCCGAAGGTGACGGCGCGCAGCCGCAGCGTCGGCGTCGGCAACAGCCGCGCGTCGAGCTCACCCCCCACCCGCACCGGCACGCCGATGATCTTGCCAGCCTCCGCCTCGAACTGGGGCCTGAACTGGTTCCAGTCGATGTAGTAAGGCCCGATCAACGCTGCCAGCAGCGCAATGATGAAGGCAATCGCCAATCCGAGCAGCGTCGTCTGCACGGGTCTCCCCTCGGCCAAACCGGCCCGGGCCGAACCTGAGGGCCTCAGGAGCGCCGGAACAGCCCCTTATATAAGGGGAAGTGTGGCGAAGTCACAGCGACTGTTGCACGCGGAGGTTAACGCGCGGCCCTCACCAGCTCGCCGGCAGGCGCTTCAGCCCGCGCAGCACGAAGGTCGGCCGCCATTCCGGGTTTTCGACGTCATCGATGCGCAAGTCCGGAAGCCGCCGGAGCAGCGTGGCGATGGCGATCTCGGCCTCGATGCGCGCCAGCTGGGCACCCAGGCAGAAATGGATGCCGCCGCCGAACGACAGCGGCTTGACGTTCGTCCGCGTGACATCCAGCCGGTCGGGCCGATCAGGGTAGACCGCGGGATCGCGGTTGGCCGAGCCGAGCAGGCACAGCACGGTCTCGCCCTTGGGAATCTTCACGCCGCCGAGATCGTCGATGTCCTCCAGCGTGACGCGCCCGGTCATCTGCACCGAGGAATCGTAGCGCAGGAATTCCTCGATCGCACCTTCGATCAGCTCCGGCCGCGCCTTGAGCAGCGCAAGCTGATCCGGATTGCGGTGGAGCGCGAGCAGGCCGTTGCCGATCAGGTTGACCGTGGTCTCATGGCCGGCGCCGAACAGGAGGATGATGTTGGCGGTCAGCTCCTCGTTGGTGAGCTTGTGGCCGTCCTCCTCGGCCTGCACCAGCTGGGTGATGAGATCGTCGCCGGGACTGCGGCGGCGCAGCTCGAACAGCTGCTGGAAATACATCTGGGCCATCAGGTTGCCGGCGTTGCCTTGGCTGATTTCCTCCGGAGACAGGGGCACAGGGTCGAGCAGCCGCCCGCCGTCGCGCGAGCTCTTGTAGAACACCTCGCGATGTTCCTCGGGGATGCCGAGCATGTCGCAGATGATGGTGACAGGCAGGCGGAAGGCGAAATCCTCGATCAGGTCCATGTGGCCGCGATCAATCACGGCATCGATGGCCTGGTCGACGATCTCCTGGATCCGCCGCCGCATGTCTTCGACGCGGCGGGCGGTGAAGGCCTTGACCACGAGGCCGCGCAGGCGGGTGTGGTCCGGCGGATCGGCTTGCAGCATCCAGTAGCTCATGCTGCGAAACACCGGCTCCTTCATGATCTCAGGACCGTAGCGGCGCGTGGTGCGCTCGACGAAATCCTTGCCGAAGCGCTTGTCGCGCAACACGAGACTCACTTCGGCGTGGCGGCTGGCGACGAACTGGCCGAACGGCGTCACATGGATCGGATCGATCGTGCGCAGCCGTTCATAGTGCGGATAAGGATCGCGGATGAAATCCGGCGCGAGCGGGTTGAACAGCGGTCCGCCGGCGGGTTGCACGTGCTCGTTCATGGTGACCTCAGATCGGTTGCCGCATGACACGAATACGCAAGGCTGCCCTCAATCGCCCGGCGTAACCATCCCTGAAATTATCAACTCGATACATTGTTGTATCGAGTTGCAGTCTGCCCTAATCTGCGCCGATGTCAAGGGTGAGAACCAGACCGACCAGGGACGACACGCGCGACAAGCTGTTCGAAGCGGCCGCCCGCGTGTTTGAAGAAGACGGCATCGGCGGCGCCAGCATCGAGGCGATCGCGGCGGCGGCGGGCTTTACCCGCGGCGCGTTCTATTCGAACTTCAAGAGCAAGGACGAACTGATCATCGCCATGCTCGAGGACCACGTCGAGCAGTCGATCCGGCGCAACCTGGACATCCTCGCGCAGCACGACAATCTCGACGACTTCATCGCGGCGCTGAAGGCGATGGATCGCAGCCGACAGGATCCACTCGGCCGCTCGCCCCTCCTCCACATGGAGATGATCCTGTTCGTCGCGCGCGCCGAGAAGCGCCGGCCCGAACTGGCCAAACGCCTGCGGGCGCGACGCAAGCTGGTCGCCGACATCGTCGAGGCGACATTGAAGAGCAACGCGCGCAACGACAATCTGAATCCGCCCTGGATCGCCTCCGTCGTGCTCGCGCTGGAGGATGGCTTTCGCCTGCACCGGCTGATCGATCCGGAGACGACGCCGGCCGACAGTTTTCTGCGCGCCATCACGGATCTCAGGCGCAGGACGGGGCTGGCTTCCGCCTAGCAGGCGGGCTGCGGGATTTGTCGCAGGATCGGACAAGGCATGCTCGCTTTGGGAAAGACGCTTCGATCCGCGCCGCGCCACAAACAAGACCCCATCGTTCGAAGCCAGGGTTCCGTCCTGCCAGAGTTCCCGAGCGGCGCAGCCACGCCGACATCCCTTGTCGAGGCCCAGCGGCGATCGTGATAACAGGCGCTGAATCAAACGAGGCGTGCGACGCGGCTCTGTTCAATCCAGCCAACCTTGCCGAAGGCATCGGCCATCCGCCGGACGAGATGTTTGCGGCGCGGCGCGCTGCCTACGCCATCTCCCGGACCGGGCGCCGCTGAGCGGAAGCTCAGGTTTCGCTGTCCAGCGCGCCCTGCGCCTCACGGCGCCACATTCCCGGGCTGATGCCGACCACCGAGGAAAACACGCGCGTGAAGTGGCTTTGATTGGCGAACCCGGCCGATATCGCAATCTCCGCCAGCGACAGCTCGCGCACCCTCATCAATTGCTTGGCCGTGTCCACGCGCTGACGCAGCAGCCATTGGTGCGGCGGCAGGCCGGTGGAGACGCGAAATGCGCGGGAAAAATGACTGACGGAGAGATCGAACTCGGCTGCGATCTTCTCCAGCGAGAGCTTGCCGCGGAGATCGGACTCCAGCCTTTCACAAGCTCGCTTCACCTGCCAGGCGGCAAGGCCGCCGCGCGCCGGCTCGGCGGCGCGCCGCAAACCGCCATAGGTCGTCGCGACATGTGCGGTGAGCGCAAGCATCATGTGGTCGATGAAGAGCTGGTTGGCCTCTTCAGGCTGCCGCAACGCCGCCAGGAACGATGCGCCGAGATGGCGGACCGTCACATCGTCATGGCCGACGCCGGGCCGATAGGCGAGCTCACCGATGCGCCGTGCGCCGGCTTGCCTCGCCGTGTCGTCCAACGCCGACCGGGGCAGATGGAAGAACAGGGAATGGAAAGGCTTGTCGATCACGTAGCGCGGATCACGTTTCAGATCGTACAGATAGGTGGCGCCTGCGCGGATATCGCTCTTGACCACGCATCGGCCGCGCTCCCAGCACTCGCAATCGGCGAAATCGCGGAATTTGAGGCTGACGAGATAGGCGTCCTCCGCGGGCATCGACTCGGAAAGACGCGTCATGGGATGATCATCGCGGGTTTCGGTGACGGCGAGCTCGGCGCTGCGCAGCGAACGCGTGACCAGCGTCGGCGGCGCATCCTTCAAATGCAAAAATCGTTCGAGCTTCTGCGCGAAGGCGCCCTGTGCCATGGGATGCATCTCTTATCTGAGGAGATTGGGGAGCGCAGCGCCACCGCCAAATCAGATTCAAATATCCGACATCGGCAAACGACGGTCCAGACCTGCGCGTTGGAACCGTAGCCGTGTGACTGCTGCCGCATCCCTTGTCACAAGGCGTTTTCACAAGAGATTTCAACGGATCTCGCGGGATCTCCGTTCAATGCTTCGACAGCTCGTCGTCTGTCGATCGTGCGTTTGTGAAAGCGCGTCGGCGTCTACGTGGACCGAATGCCGGCCAGCGGTGAATTTCCCCGACGCCCGAGCGTGAGCATCGAGCGCCGGGTTCGCCGTGAGCGTGGACTTCTTGCTGGTGCTATGCCGATGACTTCATTGCATCTTGATGCGCACGCAACCTATTCGGATCCTGCTTCGAGCTCGTGCAGCCGGCCGGCCACGGCCCGCACCTTGCGCGGCGCGGCCTGCCAGATCGCGAACGCCGACAATCCGCTCACGACCATTGCGACGGCGAAAGCCAGCGTGTAGTCACCGGCGCGATCATAGAGGAAGCCCGTCACCCACGGTCCGGCCGCACCACCCGCCAGCGCCGCCAGCATGATCGTGCCGAAGATGCTGCCCTGGTGCCTGCCCTGGAAAATCTCGAACACCACCGCGCCCATGATCGAGGTGAGGCCGTAGCCGAGCGCGCCTTGCGTGAACACCATGAGATAAACCAGCCAGAACGAAGATTGATACTTCAGCGCGATCAGCGCAGCGAAGCAGACGACAAAGCCTGCGCAGCTGATCGCCCAGACCCATTCCCGGCCAATGCGATCGGAGACATGCCCCAGCGCGATCTGGCCGGGAATGCCGAGCAGGCTGACGATGCCGAGTGCCCACACCGCAACGCTGGGACTGAAGCCGATGTCGAGCAGGAATTTGGTCTGGTGCACCTGCACCGCGTACCAGATGTAAAGGCCGCAGAAATAGCCGAGCGCGATCCACCAGAAACGCGCGGTCGTGACGGCGCGTTGCAGCGTCCATTCGGTGCCGGCCCAGACCGGATCGACGATGTTGGAGACGGATTTCGTCGCGCCTGCGGCCGGCGCGGCATCGCCGTCCGGCTGAAGGCCGATGTCCTCGGGGCGCTTGCGCAGCAGCAGATTGATCGGCGCCAGCGCGATCAGGACGAGCAGTCCCATCGCCGTGCAGGCGGTGCGCCAGCCGGTCTGTTCGATCATGTGCTGCACCCACGGCAGCAGCGTCACCGAGCCGATGCCGACGCCGGCGAAAGCGATACCGATGGCGAAGCCGCGCTTGCGGATGAACCAGTTCGGCAGAAACAGCGACTGGCCGGAATAACCGAGACAGACGCTGCCGGCGCCGACCATGACGCCGATGGTCACATAGAGATGCCACGGCTGGCTGGTCAGCGGTGCGAGCAGCAGCCCGCCGCCCATCAGCACGACGCCGAGCTCCATCACCGCGCGCGGACCAGCGCGATCCATCAGGCGGCCGATCAGCGGGCTGACCACGCCCGACACCACGAAGCCGAAGGAGAAGGCGCCCGCGGTGACGCCGCGCTCCCAGCCGAATTCGGAGATGATCGGCGGAAAGAACAATGAAAAGGCGGTGCGCGCGTTGACGCCGATGGCCATGGTGACGAAGGTCACGGCGACCACGACCCAGCCGTAGAAGAACGGAAGCCGCATGGTGTGCTTATTTCATCCCTAGACGGTACTCTCGGACCATCTTGGGATATTGCGGTCAAGCGCTTTTCGCGCATGCCCGCTGCGCGACGTGACGTCAAAGTTTGGGCGCCAAAGCTTGCACAACGTCATGGCCGGGCCTGACCCGGCCATCCACGCCTTGCCCCAGCACAGAGAACGTTGGCGTCAATTTGTCGCCAATCCAGTTCAGAAGGACGGGACGTTCAAGGCGGTGGCAGCTCAGGGCCGGCGCGTCCAGCGCTCGGCGTTGACGGCGCCTTGCGGCACCTCGCCCCGCACGATCGCTTCCACCTGCCGCACGGTTTCGAGCGACTGGTATTCGATGGCCTGCGGCGTCAGTCCGCCGACATGCGGGGTGGCGATGACGTTGGGAAGCCTCGCCAGCTCGGGTGTCGGCATCTGGTCGGGAGCGCGGCCGACATCCATCGCCGCGCCGGCGATGCGGTTTTCGCGCAGAGCGCGGGCCAGCGCCGCTTCGTCGACGAGATTGCCACGGGAGAGATTGATGAAGACGGCATGCTTCTGCATGCGTGCCAGCGCCGCTTCGCCGATCAGGTTCTCGGTCTGCTCGTTGGCGATAGCGAGGCAGACGACATAGTCCGATGCGGCGAGCAGCTCGTCGAGGCCGACTTGCCGGATTGCGCTGTCGCGGACGGCCGCAAAGGGATCGGAGACCAGCACCTCCATGCGCAGCACCTTTGCGATCTCGGCGAGATAGCGCCCGATACTGCCATAGCCGATGATGCCGATCCGGCTGCCGGCGAGCTGGCGGCCCATCCGCGCCTCGGGCTTTCGCCCGGCCCGATAGTCCGCCGTGGCCCGCGACACGCCGCGGGAGAGGTCGACCATGAAGCCGAGCGCGAGCTCGGCCACCGCTTGCACGAAGCCGGGACCGGCGCGGGTCACGAGCACGCCAGCTTGTGAAGCCGCGTCCACGTCGACGTTGCGGATGTCGACGGCGCAGCGGACGAACGCGCGTAGGCGCGGCAGTTGCGCAAAGATCTCGCCGCGTCCTTCCGTCATGCGATCGGCGACGATGATGTCGACGTCTTTGGCGGCGCGCACGAGGCCGGTTGCGTCCAGCGGATCATCGCCCTCGTGCAGGACCACCTCGGCGGCCGCGCGCAGGCCGTTCAGGCTACGATCGCCGTAATAATTGCGCCGCATCTCCGGGGTGTGCGCGAGCAGGACCTTCACGACAAAACTCCTTCAGTAGCCGAATGCCCGCGGCAGCGCGGTCGAGAGCCATGGCACGAAGGCGATGACGAGCAGGCAGAGGAACAGCAGGCCGAGATAGCCCATGATCGGCTTCACCGTCTGCTCGATCGACACGTTGCCGATCAGGCAGGCGCCGTAGAGGCCGAGCCCGAGAGGAGGCGCGAACAGGCCGATGCCCATGGCGATGACGAGAACGACACCGAAATGCAGGGGATCGACGCCGAGCTGCACGGCGACCGGCAGCAGCAGCGGCCCGAAGATGATCAGCGCGGCCGCGCCCTCCAGCACCGACCCCATCACGATCAGCACGGCGATCGCGAGCAGGATGAACAGCCAGACGCCCGAGGTCTTCGACAATCCCAGCATGAAATCGCCGACCGCGTGCGGCACCTGCTGCAAGGTCAGCGTGAACGCGAGCGACTGCGCGGCAGCGACGATGAACAGCACGAGACCCGCGCGCGTCGCCGCCTGGACGAAGCTATGCGCGGCCGATTTGAAGCCGAGCTCGCGGAACACGGCGCTGCCGACGACCAGCGCATAGGCCACGGCGAAGGCCGATATCTCGGTCGCGGTGGCGAAGCCGGTCTTGAAGCCGAAGAAGATCATGAAGATCAGGCCGAACGCGGCGATCGCACCGCTCCAGAGCCCGGACACCGGCGCCTGTGGCGCAACGTCCTCGGCCTCCGCCGGCCGCTTGCCGAACATGATGGACACCGCGATCAGGACCAGCGCCATCAGCGCCGCCGGCAGCAGCCCGGCCATGAACAGGCCGCCGATCGACAGGTTCGCCACGAAGCCGAGAATGATCAGGTTGATGCAGGGCGGGATGGTCTCCGCCATCACCGCGGAGGCCGCCAGCAGCGCCACCGCGCCGCCGGGGTTCTGCCTGGAACGGCGCGCCGCCGGGATCAGCACCGAGCCGACCGCGGCGACATCCGCCATCTTGGAGCCTGATATTCCCGAGAACAGCACCATCGAGGCCACCATCACGACGTTGAGGCCGCCGCGCATACGCCCTACCGCGCGCTGCAGCAGCTCGATCAGCCGCAACGACATGCCGTTGGCTTCCATGAGATAGCCGACGAGGATGAAGAAGGGAATCGCGAGCAGCACGAAATTGTCGATGCCGCGCGCCATCTGCTGGGCGAAGATGACGCCGGGCAGCGCGCCCTCGACCCAGATGAAGATCAGCGCGGCGAGCGCCAGCGCGAAGCCGATCGGCAAACCGCCGAACAGGGTTGCAAAGAAGCCGATCAGCATCAATGTGCCCGCCGACGGCACCGAGGCTGGCGACAGATAGTCCCAGGCGAGATAGAGGCCGGTCACGACGATGATCGCAGCCAGGCCCCTGAAAATGTCTGGGAACGGCCGCGCGCAGAGATGATCGATTGCGAACACCGTCATGAACAGCGCGCCGATGCCCATCGGATAAAAGGTCAGCTCCAGCGGCAGGCCGGAACCGGTGGTCTGGCCGGCGGTGAGCGAACCCAGCTTGATGGCGTTATAGGCGACGTAGCCGGAGATCAGCACGATCAGCAGCGCGCTGGCGGCATCGACCAGCGTCTGCAGCCGCAGCGGCAAGAGATCACGGAAGAAGGAGACGCCGACATTCTCGCCGCGCGCGAGTGCGCTCGCCGCACCGAAGAAGGCCGAGCCGACCATCAATCCGCGCGCGACGTCGTCGGACCATTCGACCGGTGCGTTGAAGAAGAAGCGCAGCAGCACGGAGGCGCACACCACGACGAGATCGGCGGCCAGCAGGACGGCCGCGATCGCATCGCTGACGCGAAGCAGCAGGGTGATGCTTCCGTGGCGGCCGTCCGAGACGGGCACGGCGGCCGACATTGCCACGTCGGATTTGGTCATCTCAGGCTTGCGTCGCGCGGATGATGTCGATGACGGCCTTGGACTCCGGCCGCGCCTTGATGAAGTTCTCGGTCTGCGGTGCGACGCGCTTCTTGAAGGCCTCGCGGTCGCATTCGGCCGCCGTCACGCCTCTCTCGGCCAAGGCCGCGAGCGCCTCCTTCTCGACTGCGAGTCCATGGGCACGGGTGTCTGCTGCGGCCTTCTTTGCAGCATCGAGAAAGCCCTCGCGCAGCTTCGGATCCATGCGGTTGTAGGTCATGTCGCTGAAGTAGATCGCGAGCGGCGAGAAATTGTGCTGCGTCAGCGCGTAGAATTTCGCGGTCTCGAAGAACTTGCTGGCGAGGATCGTCGGCGGATCGTGCTCCAGGCCATCCAGTACGCCGGCCTGCAACGCCGTGTAGATTTCGCCGAACGCCAGCGGCGTGGCGGCCGCGCCCATCAGGCGCAGACATTCGGTGATGACGGGATTTGGCAGGGTGCGGATCTTGAGCCCGGCGAGATCCTCCGGCGTCTTCACCGCCTTCTTCGCCAGCACGCTGCGCGAGCCGAAATTATACGCCCAGGCGATGATGCGGATGTTGCCGCCCCTAAGCAGCGCGTCCTCGATCGGCTTGGCGGCGCCGGCGTCGAACGCCTTGGTCTGCTGCGGGAAGCTCGAGAACAGGAAGCCGAGATCGAAGGTGCCGACCAGCGGCACCAGATTGGCCGAGATCGACGAGCCCGACACCATGAGGTCGATGACACCGAGCTTCACCGAATTGATGACGTCGATCTCCTGGCCGAGTTGGTTGTCGGGAAAAAAGGCGACCTCGACTTGCTCGCCCAGCCCGTTCGCCTTCAGGTTTTTGACGAGATTGTCATAGTAGACGCGGCCGTTGGCATATTTGGGATCGTTCGGCAGCGACGAGGAGCATTTCAGCTTCAGGGTCGCAGCTTGGGCGCGCCCGATGATGGCGGGAGAGAGCACGAGGCCGGCGGTGACCGCCGCCGATGACTTGATGAACGCGCGACGGTTCACGGGCACGATGGTCATGGTGCGGTCTCTCCCCGATTCTTTTTGTTCGCTGCGGTCGTTGCCGCAGGCTGTTGCGGGACTGTATGGTCAAAGCGACGGCACAGGCAAGCGTGGCGGCTAGCCGTCGCGGAGCAGTGCGTGGTGATCATCGGCAGTGCGGCCACACGGTGAAACGAGGGGATTTTTCCGGAAATCATCGCTGAGGATCGGCTTGCCGGCCGATGTCCGAGCAGGACGCCGTCGCGCACGTTGGGTATCGATCCAATTGGAGCATGGATCGATGCGCAATTCACATGGATTGCCCCGAAACGATGCTGCGCCTTCGGCAGACTCCCTGCCCCATTTTGCCGCGGCCCCTGCGTGATCCAGCGCACAGACGGCTTCATGGCGCAGACCTACAAAAAGTGACATCATCGTGCGCATTGCCGATGGAGGTGACATCATGCGCCATCCAGTCCTTTGCAATTTGTTCCTTGCCTCCGGTCTTCTCGCACTCGCCCAATTGATGACGCCAACGGAGGCCGCCGCGGAAGCGCGGCTTGCACTGGTGATCGGCCAATCCGCCTATCGCACCGTGCCGGAACTGCCCAACGCCGCCAATGACTCCAAGGCGATGACGGAACTGCTTGGCAGTGCCGGCTTCACCGTCACCACGGCCGCCAACCTGGCGCAGACCGAGATGCGCGCGGCGATCTCGGACTTCGCAGGCAAGGTCGGCGCCAGCGGCGCCGACACCGTCGCGCTGGTGTTCTATGCCGGCCACGCGCTGCAGATCGACGGCGAGAACTATCTGGTGCCCGTCGACCTCGACCCCAAGCGCGAGGCCGACATTCCGCTCCAGGGCGTGCGGCTGAACGATCTGCTCAACACGCTCGGCGCACTGCCGACGCGGGCGCGCATCTTCATGCTCGATGCCTGCCGCAACAACCCGTTCCCCGCACTCAGCGGCGCCGGCCACGGCCTTGCGATCGTCGACACCAAGGCCGGCGCGCCCGGCTCCTTCATCTCCTATTCGACCTCGCCCGGCGCCGAGGCCGAGGACGGCAACGGCATCGACAGCCCCTACACCACTGCTGCGTTGAGCATCGCCAAGCAGCCCAATCTGCCGATCGAGGAAGTCTTCAAGCGCATCCGCGTCGCCGTGGCGCAATCGACCGACGGCCGGCAGATCCCCTGGGAGAGCTCGTCACTGACCACCGACTTCAAGTTCTTCGGCGACAGCAGCGGCAGTCAGCCTGCTATTCCCGGCGCATCCGCGATGGCGTTCACCAGCGGCACGCGCAGCGTCGCGGACTGGCGCAAGGATTTGCAGGGCAAGGATGCCAAGGCCGCCTATGAGCTCGTGATCGCGGATGACACCGTCGAAGCGTATCAGGCCTATATCGAGCTCTACGCGCAGGCTTCCTACACGCCGCGCCTGCGCACGGTGCTGGAGCGCCGGCGCCAGATGCTGGCCTGGGAGCGCGCGGTCGCCATCAACACCCGCGCCTCGTTCGAGGCTTACCTCGCGAACTGGGACAACAGCGATCTCGCGGCAACCGCGCGCCGGCTGCTGCTGCGCGTGCAGAACCGCAACTATGCCTTGCCGGTTGCCGCCGCGGCGACGCCTGTCGCGGTCGCGATGGCTCCGACCTGTCCGTGCTCGGCGCCCACGACACCGGCGACGCCGGTCAACCCGGCGGTCGCGCCCGTCATCAAGAAGCGCGTCGACGACACGCCGCCGAAGCGCAAGGTGGTCGAGACGCCACCCAAGCGACGACCGCCGTCCGACCAGGTGGTCTACGAGCGCGCGCCGCCGCCGGATCGCGGTCCGCCGCCCGAGGCTGTCATGCAAGGCATCGGCATCGGTGTTGGTATCGGCCTCGGCATGGGAATGGGCGGCCGCGGCGGAGACTATCACGATCGCGGCCGGTACTGAGGGTACCACCCGCGCGGACCTTGCCGTCGATGGCCGGCGACGAACTCTCGTAGCCCCGGACGCAGCGCAGCAACGCCACGCGTTGCAGCGCGTCCGGGACACGGATCCCAAAGTATTCGTGGCCCTGCACTTTCACTGCACCAATGTCGGATGATCCCGCGCTAACGCCTCCCGGATCCAGGCCGCCTGGATTGCACGTGAGAGGATCTGTGCGGTCTTGATGTCCTCAGCCTTCATGCAGAGGTCGACGATGCGGCGGACCGCATCGTCGCGCATCAGATCGTCGGCGATCTTCATCGCGATTTCCATCGCGACACGGGCCGCCCGTTCGTAGCGCTCGCGCTTGCCGGTCTGCGCGGAACCTGCGACAGCTTCGGCGCTCGCCCCCGCCGCCTGGCAGATGTTGCGAATTCGCGCGACCGCGTCGATGTCGCCGACAGGTCCCTCGACCGGCTCATCCCAGATGTCGGCCGGCTGCCGCGTTGCGAACCACTTCATTGTCCCACCCTTGATTTGATTGCTCGCGACGTTCAGGACATGCGACGCGACCCGATCGCCTCGAACTGCGCCTTCTGCTCGTCGCTCAGCGTGGCATAGAAATCGTCGAGCGCCGCGCGCACCGACTTGATCCCGTCCAGCATGACATCGAGGCGCTTGCGGATCGCGGCCATGCGGGCGGGCGGTGTCATCACATCATTGGGCTCGCAGGCCGCCTTGAGCGATGCGCTGACTTTGGCGCTGGTGTCCTGGAGCACCTGGAGCGCCGCGCGCTGAGTATCGTTGGGCCGAACTCTTTCCTCGATCGTGGCGCCGGGCCAATCGAACGCGGCGGACACGCTGCAATTCTGTACCGGCGATCCGCTCGCATTGTTCGATGCCGTGGCACGACGCTGATCCTCGGCCAGCGCGTTGAAACGTGCCTTCTGCTCGTCGTTAAGCGAACCATAGAACGTCTCGAGCGCGGGCTGGACCAGATCGACCCCCTTCTCCATCGCCTCGACACGCTGCTGCATCGCCGCGAGCCGGCCCGGCGCAGTCGCTGCGGCCTGGGTCGGACAGGACGCACGGATCAGCGCTGCCGCGTCGATCGAGGCGTTGCCGAGCGCATCGAGAGCGGCGCCCTGCGCATCCGTCGGCTGCACCGCGGCTGCAATCTGATCGATCGGCACACCGACGATGGCACGGCGATCGCTGCCGCAGAGCTGATCGAGCGGCGCGCTGCGCGCCCGCCGTCGTCCCTGCGGCTGCTGCGGCAGATAGGCCGACAGGCGATCATAACCGTAGGGGCCGAAAATGCCGGCATAGATGTCCGGATAGCCGTAGCCCCAGAAGCCGAGCCCGTCGCCCCAGATCGTGTAATCGTAGAGGTCGTTATAGGCGAACGGCCAGAACAGCGGTCCGACCCAGCCATAGCCGCCGCCCGCATGCTGCCACCATCCACTGCTCGCGCCGCTCCAGCCAGCGAGCGCGGCTGCCGCTGCGATCTGTGCGCGGGCCGCCGGATTGCTGATCAGCCGCCCGTTCCGGAATGCGCTGGCGTTCAGGGCCTTGCGGAAGTTCGCCGGCCGTATGGCGGCATTTCGGATCTGACCGAAATTCGGGCCGCCACGCCGGGCGCCGGTTGTGAACCGCATTCCACGATAATGCCCGCCGCCGTGCGCGTGCCCGCCGGCATGCCCACGGAAATGGCCGCCGCCGTGATGCCCACCGCCGTGCCCGCCGCCATGCCCACCGCCATGTCCGCCGCCATGGCCGCCGCCATGTCCGCCACCATGTCCGCCCTTGGCCAGCGCCGCACCCGCCAGCATGCAGGCAAAGGCCACCGCGGCAATTCGAATGACCGGTCGCACCATCGCACCCTCCCGCGCACAGCCTGCCATTGAGGCATCGGAACTTGGCGGGAATTGGAACCGGGAAGAATGCCTAAAGTTCCCGGGTCGTGCGGCGCGGTGCTACGCCTCCGGCACGATCTTGCCGGGGTTGAAGATGTTGAGCGGATCAAGCGCCTTCTTCAGCGCCCGCATCGCATCGAGCGCCTCGGGGCCGAGCTCGGCCTTGAGATATTTCTGCTTGCCCTGGCCAATGCCGTGCTCGCCGGTGCAGGTGCCGTCCATCGCCTGCGCGCGTTCGACCAGGCGATGCATGAACTCCTCGCCGCGCGCCATCTCGGCGGCATCGTTGGTGTCGCAAACCAGCGAACAGTGGAAATTGCCGTCACCGACATGGCCGACGATCGGCGACAGCAAATTGAGGCGCTTGAGATCCTCCTCGGTCTCGCTGACACAATCGGCGAGCCGCGAGATCGGCACGCAGACGTCGGTCGCAACCACGCCGATGCTGTCGCCGGGCCGCAGCGCCTTCACTGACCAGTATGCGTCGTGCCGCGCCTGCCACAGTTTTGTGCGGTCCTCCGGCTTGGTGGTCCAGGAGAAATCGCCGCCGCCGCATTCCTTCGCGATCTCGCCGAACGCCTTGGACTGCTCGGCGACCTCGATCTCGCTACCGTGGAATTCCAGCAGCAGCAGCGGCGTCTCGGGCAGCGTCAGCTTCGAGTACGCGTTGCAGGCCTTCACCTGTGCGGCATTGAGCAGCTCGATGCGCGCCACGGGAATGCCGGTCTGGATCGCCAGGATCACCGCCTGACAGGCGCCGTGCACGGTCTCGAACGACACCGCGCCGGCCGCGATGGTCTCGGGGATACCGCGCAGGCGAATGGTGAGTTCCGAGATGATGCCGAGCGTGCCCTCGGCGCCGACGAACAGATGGGTCAGATCGTAGCCGGCGGAAGACTTCTTCGCGCGCGTGCCTGTGGTGATGATCTCGCCATCGCCGCGTACCACCTTCAGTGCCAGCACGCTGTCGCGCATGGTGCCGTAGCGCACCGCATTGGTGCCGGAGGCGCGGGTCGAGGCCATGCCGCCGAGCGAAGCATCCGCGCCGGGATCGATCGGGAAGAACAGGCCCTGGTCGCGCAGATGCTCGTTCAGCGCCTTGCGAGTGACGCCGGGCTGGATCACGCAGTCGAGGTCCTCGGCATGCACCGCGAGCACCTTGTTCATGTCGCGCAGGTCGATCGAGATGCCGCCGGCGGGCGCGTTGACCTGGCCTTCGAGCGAGGTGCCGGTGCCGAAGGGAATGACGGGCACGCGATGTTTCGCGCAGATCCGCACCACATCCTGGATGTCGGCAGTTTCCTGCGCCATCACCACGCCATCCGGCGGCTGGTTAGGGATCCATGTGGTGGTATGGCCGTGCTGCTCGCGCACGGCCTGCGAGGTGATGAGGCGGTTGCCGAAACGTGCGGCAAGCTGCTCCAGCGCGCTTGCGAGGGCTTTCGGCTCCGGCCGCGGCGGATTATTGGTGATGGTCGTACCCACGGAATTCCTCCCGACAGAAGAACCGTGGCAAAGGACATAAAACCGGTCAAGTCAAGCGACCGGACGCATAGCTGGAAGGAACAATGCCGGAGACCGCCGCCTCAGCACCCAAAGCCGAGCCGTTTCGCACCTCGATCATGCAGATCGAGCCGCAGTGGATCGACTATAACGGCCATCTCAACATGGCCTACTACAATGTGATGTTCGACCGCGCGATCGACCAGCTCTGGCTCGAGCTCGGGATCGGGCCGACTTACATGAAGGAGCGAGGCGGCTCGACCTTCACCGCCGAATGCCACGTCCGGTACTTGCGCGAGATCCACCTCGGCGATCCCGTGCAGATTTTCGTCTGGCTGCTGGAGGCCGACGACAAGCGGCTGCACACATTCGAGGAGATGCGGCACGCAACCGAAGGCTGGTTGTCGGCAACATCCGAGAACATGTCGCTGCACATGGACATGACCGCGCGACGTGTTGCGCCATTTCCGTCCGATATCCGCGAGCGCATCGCTGCGGTCACAAAGGCCCACAGCGCCGTGCCGCGGCCTGAGGGCATCGGCCGAAGCGTGGCGATGCCGTCGAAGCGGTGACACCTAGCCCGCGTCGTAGTTCACCTCTCCCCGACGGGGAGAGGTGAAGATAGCCGCTATATCCTGTTGCGGCCGCGGGCGAGGCCGACCACGGCCGAGACCAGGAACAGGACAACTGCGATGAAGAAAATGATCTTGGCGATCTCGATCGAAGCGCCGGCGATGCCGCCAAAGCCCAGGATGCCGGCGATCAGTGCGATAACCAGGAACGTCACAACCCAGCCAAGCATGGTCAAACCCTCGTCTTGATGTCGTCTGCGTCGACGCGGCTCGCCGCGCCACCTGCCTGACAATCTCGACGCCGGAACGATAGTTCCGGCCCAGGCGGGAGCGAAATTCGCGCCCCGTGCTGGAACAAATCGGCCTGCCACGCACGTGGAAAACCCTTCCTGGCGCCCCCATATAGGCACCAATCCCTGTTAAGAAGGCTCCCTTCCGTCACCCCGCGGTGCCATCGTGGGGCCAATGATTCGCATGACCGAGCCGAGCAAGATCACAGGCGTACCCGACCACCAGCCCGCAGCCGGCGGCATCGCCGCGCGTGCGCGCGCCTCGGTGGGCCCGAAATACCTTTCCGGGCTCAATCCGGAGCAGCGCGAGGCGGTGGAGACGCTGGACGGCCCGGTCCTGGTGCTGGCCGGCGCCGGCACCGGCAAGACGCGCGTCTTGACCACGCGCATCGCCCATATCCTGAGCCAGGGCCGCGCCCGCCCTTCCGAGATCCTGTCGGTGACCTTCACCAACAAGGCCGCGCGCGAGATGAAGCACCGGCTCGGCCAGATGCTCGGCCACGCCGTCGAGGGCATGCCGTGGCTCGGCACCTTCCACTCCATCGGCGGCCGCATCCTCCGCACCCATGCCGAGCTGGCGCAGCTCAAGTCGAACTTCACCGTGCTCGATGTCGACGACCAGGTCCGGCTGCTCAAGCAGCTGCTCCAGGCCGAGAACATCGACGAAAAACGCTGGCCCGCGCGGATGCTGGCCGGCCTGATCGACGGCTGGAAGAACCGCGGCCTGATGCCGTCGCAGGTGCCCGCGGGCGAGGCCGCAATGTTCGCCAACGGCAAAGGCGGCAAGCTCTATGCGAGCTACCAGGAGCGGCTGAAGATTTTGAACGCGGCCGATTTCGGCGATCTCCTGCTGGAGAACATCCGTATCTTCCGCGAGCACCCCGACATTCTCAGGCAGTACCAGCAGCGCTTCAAATTCATCCTGGTCGACGAGTACCAGGACACCAACGTCGCGCAATATTTGTGGCTGCGTCTGCTGTCGCAGGCGCCGGCGGCGCGGCCTTCGCAACATGCCGTCATTCCGGGGCAGGCCGAAGGCCCGAACGCGGAATCTGGAGATGAGTCATCAGTTCGAGATTCCGGGTCTGCGCCTTCGGCGCATCCCGGAATGACGGTGGCTGCCGCGCCCCACACCAAGAACATCTGCTGCGTCGGTGACGACGACCAGTCGATCTATGGCTGGCGCGGTGCCGAGGTCGACAACATCCTGCGCTTCGAGCACGATTTCCCCGGCGCCAAGGTCATTCGCCTCGAGCGCAATTACCGCTCGACCGGCCACATCCTCGCCGCCGCCTCGCATCTGATCGCGCACAACGAAGGCCGGCTCGGCAAGACGCTGCGCACTGAGGACCAGGACGGCGAGAAGGTCACGGTCACGGGCTCCTGGGATTCGGAAGAGGAAGCGCGCGGCATTGGCGAGGAGATCGAGCAGCTGCAGCGCCAGGGCGAGAAGCTCAACGAGATCGCGATCCTGGTGCGCGCCTCTTACCAGATGCGCGAGTTCGAAGACCGTTTCGTCACGCTCGGCCTGCCCTACCGCGTCATCGGCGGCCCCCGCTTCTACGAGCGCGCCGAGATCCGCGACGCGCTGGCCTATTTGCGCGTCATCAATTCGCCGGCCGACGATCTCGCCTTCGAGCGCATCGTCAACACGCCCAAGCGGGGCTTGGGCGATGCCACCGTGCAGATGCTGCACGACCACGCCCGCAAGCGCCGCATCCCCTTGTTCGAGGCGGCGCGCGCGGTGGTCGAGACCGACGAGCTGAAGCCGAAGGCGCGCGGCTCGCTTCGCGATCTCATCAGCCAGTTAGACCGCTGGCGCGCCCAGCGCGAGGTCACCGCGCATACCGACCTCGCCCAGATCGTGCTCGACGAGAGCGGCTATACCGAGATGTGGCAGAAGGACCGTTCGGCGGACGCCGCGGGCCGGCTGGAGAACCTGAAAGAGCTCGTGCGCTCGATGGAGGAGTTCGAGAACCTGCAAGGATTCCTGGAGCACATCTCCCTGGTGATGGACCGCGAGGGCGGCGCCGAGGACGATGCCGTGTCGCTGATGACGCTGCATTCGGCCAAGGGGCTCGAATTCGACAACGTGTTCCTGCCGGGCTGGGAGGAAGGGCTATTCCCGAGCCAGCGCACGCTGGACGAACAGGGCCGCGCCGGCCTGGAAGAAGAGCGCCGGCTCGGCCATGTCGGTCTGACCCGGGCGCGCCGCCGCGCAAAGATCTACTTTGCGACCAACCGCCGAATCCATGGCACCTGGTCGACCACGATTCCATCGCGCTTCCTCGATGAATTGCCCGCGGCCAATGTCGAGATCACGGAATCCAAGGGCGGCTCGGCCTGGGGCGGCACCGGCGGCTACGGCGCCTCGCGCTTCGACGACATGGAGGCGTTCGGCTCCAGCTACACGACGCCGGGCTGGCAGCGCGCGCAGGCCAACCGCAACCGCGGCGGCGGACGCGGCGGCTTCGAGGAAGAAGCTGCGACGTTCTCATCCTCCTCATCGGCCGGCCCCGATTTCGGCAGCTTCTCCTCGCGCCGCCGCGGGCCCCTGACGATCGAGGGCGAGCTGGTGGCCAAGTCGACCGGCACCACCTCGGAATTCTCGTTGTCCGATCGCGTCTTCCACCAGAAATTCGGCTACGGCCGTGTCACCAAGATCGACGGCAACAAGCTCACCATCGCCTTCGACAAGGCCGGCGAGAAGAAGGTCGTGGACAGCTTTGTGCAAAGGGCGTGAGGCCCGATATGGCTCAGTACGTCGCCATCATCGAGGAAGCAGATCCGGACGCCGTCAGCCTGTGGTTTCCGGACCTGCCCGGCTGCATGTCCGGCGGCGACGATGTCGACGAGGCCCTCGAGAATGCGCCCGAGGCGCTCGCGCTCTATGCGCAGGACCTGATCGAGGACGGCCGCCAGCTTCCTTCGCCGCGGACGCTGGCTGAGCTCGAGGCCGATCCGGAATTGGCCGACGACCTCAGAAACCACACGGCCGTCCTGATCGAATGGCCTCCCGTGAACGAGACCACGGAGTGAGGACTGTTCGCCGCACCTGTCGAACTCTCGACAGTTCTCGCCCGAACGCCCCTTGACCACCGCGAACTTCCCCGTATCAGATAAACCCATGGTCCGGGGCTCCATCACATTGATCGTGCTTGCATTGGTTATGCCGTCGCTTGCGGCGGCGGAGACCATGAGCTTTGGCGATTCGATCGGGAAGCTGGCGACAAGCTGCGGCGCGGAAATCGTCGCCAATTGCCGCGGCGTCAACCCGGATTCGACCCGGCTGAAGGAGTGCCTGTCGCGCAACCGCGACGTACTCTCCCCGCAATGCGCGAGCGACTATCTCGGCGTCTTCGACGCCATCCAGAAGCGCATCGCCGCGCGCGTCACGGTGGCCAATGCCTGCCAGCGCGAGATCGTCAAGGTCTGCGGCGGCTCGACCAAGGAGACCAGCAAGTCGATCCCCTGCCTGGTCTCGACGCCCAAGGGCATCAGCAACAACTGCCTCAAGGCCGTCGACGACGCGGGGTATCGTTGATGCGCGCGAACAGGCTCTTCATTGCCGAAACGATTGTTGCGCTGGGGCTCGCTTTGTTTGCGGGCACCGCCGGCGCACAAACGGAGGCGCCGACCCGCGACGACATCGTCGGCAAGCTGAACCATTTCGAAGAAGCCGCCGAGGTCGATCTGCCCGCGCTGAAGCAGCAGGTGATGGAGCGCGCCAAGACCAGGATCAAGAACGATCCGGGACCGGTGAACCGGCCGCTGATCGCGCCTGATCTCGCCAAGCTGCCGGCCTTCAATGCGCAGATCCAGTTCGACGCCGATACGCCGATCATCCAGCCGGCGTCCTACCGGACCGTCGGCCGCATCGCGGACGCGCTGGTTCACTCCTCGCTGCTGCCCTACACCTTCCTGATCGTCGGCCACGTCGAATCCAATTCAAAGACGCGCGAGGCCAATGCGATCCTGAGCCAGCGCCGGGCCGATGCGATCCGCGACGTCCTGGTGAACACGTTCAAGATCTCGACCAAGCGGCTGCATCCGATCGGTCTCGGTGAGGAGCAATTTCTCGACCGGGCCAAGCCGACATCGGCCGTCAACGGCCAGTTGCAGATCCTGACCTATGCCAAGCTGCCCGAGGAGGCGCCGCGTCCGGCTGCGGCTCCTGCGCCTGCGGCGAAAAAACCCGCCAAGAAGCGCTGAGCGAACGCGATCTCGCAGCTGAGGAACCCCTTGAAGTGCTGACCATTTTGCAGCCTGTCCCCGGCGCGCGAATGCGGTTTCACGCGACAAAAGCGCCGGTTTGTGCACCGCCCGGTCCAGTGCTATAGCCAATGTTCGCCCTTCCCGACCCTGTGCTGCATGAGACCGAAATGGGTGGCTTTTTCCAGCGCCAACTTGCCGTGTATGTCGAGTACCATCGTGATCCCCGGAATACGGCGATGCATGTGGTCGGCATTCTGCTGCTGTTCACCGGCGCCGTACTGCCGCTGACGCTGGTCAAGCTTCCGCTGCTCGGGTTCAACGTCAGCCTGGCTGTGATCCTGGCCTTGCCGGTATTGATCTATTGGCTGCTGCTCGACGCGGCGCTCGGGCTCGGTATTCTGGCCGTCTCCGTCGTGCTGTTTTCGGTTGCGGCGACCATTGCGGCGCAAGTCAGCACCGCGTCGATGTGGGCGATTTTCGCCACGCTGGTGGTGCTCGGCCTCGCCGCGCAGGCCATCGGCCACAAGGTTTTCGAAGGCCGTGAGGCCTCGTTATTCACTTTTCCCTCGCATCTTTTGCTGGGGCCGATGTTCGTGATGGCAAAATTATTCATTGCATTGGGCTTCCGTCGCGACCTTGCCGCGATTCTGGCGCCTCTTCCGGCCAATTCCCTTTCAACCCGATAACTCCAAAAGCGAAACAGCAACCTCCTGCATGGCTCTCGTCCTGGTTACCGGTGGCAGTGGCTTCATCGGACATCACCTCGTAGAAGCGCTCCGCGCCCGTGGGCAGCGGGTCCGTGTTCTCGATGTCCGTGCGCCGACCGCGGCGAACGCGGACGTTGAACACGTCCACGGCTCGGTGCTGGACGGCGCCGCGGTCGACGCTGCGATCGCCGGTGTCGATCAGGTCTATCACCTCGCCGGCCTGCCCGGCATGTGGGTCGCCAACAAGCAGGACTTTCACGACGTGAATTGCCGCG
Organism: Bradyrhizobium vignae; assembly: GCF_900324035.1. NCBI lineage: Bacteria > Pseudomonadati > Pseudomonadota > Alphaproteobacteria > Hyphomicrobiales > Nitrobacteraceae > Bradyrhizobium > Bradyrhizobium vignae. The sequence goes on along the minus strand of NZ_LS398110.1, from coordinate 2,469,314 downwards.
GCACCGAAATCGTGCTCGCGGCGGCAATGAAGCGGGGCGTGTCGCGCTTCCTGCACTGCTCGACCGAATCGATCCTGTTTCCATATTCCGACCTCAAAGGTGTTCCCGCCGAAGAAGCGCTGCAGCCGGCCGACGCGATGCCCGGCGCCTATACGCGATCGAAATCGCTCGCCGAGCACCATGCCGCCAAGGCGGCGGCCGCAGGCTTCCCGCTCGTGATCGGCACGCCGACCATGCCGATCGGCGCCGCGGACCACAATCTGACGCCGCCGACCGCGATGCTCTGGTACTTCCTGCAGAAGAAGGTGCAGCCGCATCTCAACTTCCTGGTCAATCTCGTCGACGTCCGCGACGTCGCCATGGGCCTCGTTCTGACCATGGAACGCGGGCGCCTCGGCCACCGCTACATCCTCGGCGGGGACTGCGTCCCGCTCGGCAACATCCTGCGCATGATGTCGGCGATGAGCGGCCGCCGGCATTTTCCGCTCGTCGTGCCCGGAAAGATCGCCGAGCTCTCCGCCATCATGCTCGAATACATCGCCGATCATGTCACCCGCCGGCCGCCCAACGGCACCGCCGAGGGCGTGCGCATCGCGCTCGCCGCGAGCGACCTCTCGATCGGCAAGGCGCGCACCGAGCTCGGCTATTCGCCGCGCCCGATCGAGCCGGTCCTGCGCGAAACCATCACCCATCTCCTCGCCCGCAACGGCCAGCAGCCCTCCGGCGCCATCGAGCATCCCGCGCTCTCCTCGCGCGCGAGCTGAGCCGCCGCCCAAACGCAAAGAACATTCATGTCCTTCGATTTCAGCAAACTTCTCTCTGTCGCCTGGGGCGGTTGGACCACGACCTGGCCGACGCAACTGCTCGCCTTGATCTGGCTCGCCTGGCTCGCGAGCTGGGTCGGCGCCTCGTTCTGGCAAGGGCGCACGCAGAAGCAGGTGATGACTCTGGAGTCCGGCCGCTATCGCATTCCGATCCTGGTCGGCGGCATCCTGTTCACGCCGTGGACCGCCGAGGTGCTGAACGAAAAGCCGCTCTGGGTGTTCAGCAATACGGCCGTTTACATCACGGCGCTGATCGTGCTCGCCGGCATCTCCTTCACCTGGTGGGGGCGGCTGCATCTCGGCAAGTTCTGGTCGAACACCATCACTCACAAGGAAGACCACCGCGTCATCGACACCGGCCCGTACGGCATCGTCCGTCATCCGATCTACACCGGCCTGATCGCCGGCATGCTGGCCACCGGCATCGCGGTCGGCACGGTGACCGCGATCCTCGGCGCCATCCTGATCTCGCTCGGCATGTGGCAGAAGGGCCGAATGGAAGAGGTGTTCCTGTCGAAGGAGCTCGGCGAAGACGCCTACGGCGCCTATTGCCGCCGCGTCCCGATGATCATTCCGTTCCTGTCGCCGCGGTGAAGGCGTAGCAAGTCGCGCCACTTTCGTGTTCCCGGACGCGCTGCAACGCGTAGCGTTCGTCCCATGCAAATTCGATCGGCCGCCATTCCACGGGAATAGGCCTCGCCGGCATGTCGCACAGGTTGACGTGTGCCCCGTCAGCCAGTTGGATGCGCGCGCAAACAGGGGCTTCTCATGACGTTCTCCAGCATCTTCGCGCAGTTCGTCGCGTTCATCGGCGGCATCGCGCTGCAATGGCGAAAACTGTCGGGCACCGAGCCCGCGCCGGCGTGGGGAGAGCGGCCGGCCATTCCCGAGGCGAAGCCGCAAGGCGCGATCCCGACGCTGAAGATGCCGACCGCGCGCGGCTGGCGCGAGGGCCAGAAGCCGACCGTCGCGTCCGGGCTCAAGGTCAATGCGTTCGCGAGCGGCCTCGACCATCCGCGCTGGATCGAGGTGCTGCCCAATGGCGACGTGCTGATCGCGGAGGCGACGCAGATCGCAGGTCCCCCGCGCACAGTATTTCACTATGCGATGCAGGCGACGATGCGGCGCGCCGCGGCGCTCGGTGTCTCCGCCAATCGCATCACGCTGCTGCGCGACAAGGACGGCGATGGCGTCGCCGAAGTTCGCGGCGCCTTCATGGAGAACCTCAACCAGCCGTTCGGGATGGCGCTGGTCGGCGACACCTTCTATGTCGGCAACACCGATGGCGTGATGGCGTTTCCTTACCTCGCCAATGCCGATCGCATCACCGCGCCCGGCAAGCGGCTCACCACGTTCAAGCCAGGCGGACACTGGACGCGCAGCCTGCTCGCCAGCCCCGACGGCAGGAAGCTCTATGCCGGCGTCGGCTCGCTCAGCAACATCGCCGAAATGGGCATGGAGGTCGAGGAAGGCCGCGCCGCGGTCTATGAGCTCGATCTCGTCGCCGGCACGCATCGCATTTTTGCGGCCGGCCTGCGCAATCCGGTCGGCCTTGCCTGGGAGCCGACGACGGGCGTGCTCTGGACCGTCGTCAACGAACGCGACGGCCTCGGCGACGAGACGCCGCCGGACTATCTCACCTCGGTGCGCGAGGGCGGATTCTATGGCTGGCCCTATTGCTACTGGGGCAAGACCGTCGACGACCGCGTGCCGCAGGATCCGGCGATGGTCGCCAGGGCAATTCAACCGGACTACGCGCTCGGCGGCCACACCGCCTCGCTCGGCCTGTGCTGGATGCCCGCAGGCACCCTGCCCGGCTTCCCCGACGGCATGGTGATCGGCCAGCACGGCTCGTGGAATCGCAGCAAGCTGTCCGGCTACAAGCTGGTGTTCATTCCGTTCGAGAACGGCAAGCCGTCCGGCCCCTCGCGCGACATCCTGTCGGGCTTCCTGTCCCCGGACGAGAAGGAATCCTACGGCCGCCCGGTCGGGGTCGTGATCGGCCCCGACAAGAAGTCGCTGCTGATGGCCGACGACGTCGGCAACGTGATCTGGCGCGTGACGGGGGCGTAAGAGCTACGTCCCCACGCACAACGTGGCACGCTGCTTGCGGAGCAGCGCGATCACAGAGAGTGCGGTGATCAGTCCGGTCTTGGGATTCTCGGACGGGATGTTCTCGATGCCCATCGAGAACCGCGCCGAATCCGCCTCGACCTCGATGCGATGAACGTTGCGCGTCACGGTCGGGTCGGCCCAAACCTGGATCCGGGTGCGATCGGGCCCGATCCCCGCCAGCGACAGCGCAACGGCGACATTGACGTTCGCCGGAAAGCCCTTCGCCGCTTCGCGCGCGCTGCCCTCGAACAGCTTGAGCGGCTCGCGCAGATTATCGATGTCGATGTTGTTCTGGACGATGAAGGGGGCGCCCTTCAGCCCGTCGATCGGCTTGCGCGTGACCATCTTCACCGAATGGATGGTGCCGATGGCGGCGGCGTTGACGGCGTCGAGGCCTATCAGCGCGCCGGTCGGCACGAGAATGCGGCCGCCATTGGCGCGGGCGAGATCGACCAGATCGAAATTGTCGAGCAGGCCGCCGACGCTGACGACGACCGCCGACTTGCCCCGCTTCACCGCGGGCTCGACGATGGAGCGCAGATGCTGGCTCGGAGCGCATTCGACCACGATGTCGGCGGCTTCGCCGAGTTGGTCGATCGGCAGGATTTGTGGCGAACGGCGCAGGCCGTTCATGAAGGCCTGATGCCTTGCGGGGTCGCGCACTGCGACGGCCGACAGCGCGAGCCCTTCGATGCCTTGGTCGAGCGCCGTCGCGATCTTGGTGCCGATCGAGCCCAGCCCTGCAATGGCCACCCGCAATCCATTCGACGCATTCTGTTCATTCATCGCATCCACCTTCTCTCCAGCTTAGGTCATAGCCGCTCACGCCTCTCGCGCATAGCTGCGCAGATGCACCTCGAGTACCGCCAGCATGGCGTCACGGGCCGGATCGCGCGAGGCGCGCAGCCACGCGGCGGCGAGTGGCAGGCGGCCGACGGGGCCGCTCTGCTTCGGCCGAAGCGGCACGAAGCGCACGCCCGAGACCGCCATCCGCGCGGTCCAGCGCGGCACGATCGCGACGCCGAGCTTCGTTGCCACGAGGTTGATGATGGTCTGCTTCTCGTCGGCGACCTGCACGATGCGCGGCGTCAGGCCGGCCTGCTCGAACAGTTTGATGGTGAGGTCGTGGCTGTGCGGCCGCGAGCGGCGGTCCGGCACCAGCAGCGCCTCTTCGGCGATGTCGGCCAGTGTGATCGATTTTCGTCCGGCCAGCGCATGCCGCTGCGGGAACGCCACGATGGCGCTCTCCTGCAGCAGGTCGCGGAATTCAAGCCGCTTGTCCCGCCGGTCAGGCGGACGGACGAAGGCGAGATCGAGCGCGCCGGTCAGAATCTTCGGCAGCAGCCGGACGGTCTTGTCTTCGAGCAGCTGCACCGCAATCTCGGGATGCCTGACACGGAAATCGCGCAAGAGCGGCGGCAGCAATCCCGCCGCCGCGCTGTCGATGGCACCGACCCGCAACCGCCGCGCGGCCCCCGCGCGCGAGCGGTTGCGCAAGTTGCTCTCGACCGCCTCGACCTTGGTGAGGATGGCGCGGGCATCGCGCAGCAGCGTCGCGCCGTCCTCGGTGAGCGACACCGCGCGCGTGGTCCGCGCAAACAGCCGCGTCCCCAGATCCTCCTCCAGCAGCCGGATCTGCCGGCCGAGCGCGGAGGGCAGCATCTGGAGCTGCTGCGCCGCGCGGCCGAAATGCAATTGCTCGGCCGCCGCCACGAAGCATCGGAGTTGGTGCAATTCCATCTGCCGTCCTCATCGTCATGCCCGGGCTGGTCCCGCCTGCGCGGCCGAAGCCGCTTCGGCGAGGCGAAGGCCCGGGCATCCACGTTCTCCTGCCGCGGCGCAAGGCGTGGATGGCCGGGTCAAGCCCGGCCATGACGTCGTGGCGGCCTTTCGAGGATTATATCATTTTTTTGTATAAACCAGCGCCAATTGAGTATGCCTCTTCCGCCCGCCTAGGCTCATTGCCGGCGTGGACCTCTCACGGTCCGCCACACGACAACAAGGCAACCGGGAGGCCAGGGTGGCAAGCGAGATTCAGACGCGCGTGCTGCGCAAGATCACCTTGCGCATCGTTCCCTTCATCATGCTGCTGTACTTCGTCGCCTTCATCGACCGCGTCAATATCGGCTTTGCCTCGCTGACGATGAACAGGGACGTCGGCCTGTCGCCCACGGTCTACGGCTTTGGCGCCGGCATCTTCTTCTGGGGCTATTTCCTGTTCGAGGTGCCCTCCAACATCATCCTGCACAGGATCGGCGCGCGGATCTGGATCGCGCGGGTGATGATCACCTGGGGCCTGGTCTCGGCCGCGATGGCGTTCGTGCAGGGGCCGACCAGCTTCTACATCCTGCGCTTCCTGCTCGGCGTCGCCGAGGCCGGCTTCTTTCCCGGCATCATCCTCTATCTCTCCTACTGGTTCCCGGCACGGCAACGCGCGGCGGTGACGGCGCTGTTCATGGCGGCCGCGCCGCTCTCGACCGTGCTGGGCTCACCGATCTCCGGCGCGCTGCTGGAGATGGACGGGCTGCTAGGCATCAAGGGCTGGCAATGGTTGTTCGTGCTGGAGGCGCTGCCGGCCGTGCTGCTCGGCTTCGTCGTGCTCGGCTTCCTCACCGATCGCCCGGAGAAAGCGAAATGGCTCAGTGATCCCGAGCGGCGCTGGCTGGTCGAGACCATGAACGTGGAAACCACCAGCAAGGCTGCCAGCGCCAGCCACAGCATCTGGCGCGGCCTTGCCGATCCGCGCGTACTGGCACTGTCGCTGATCTATTTCGGTACCTCGGCCGGCCTCTACACGCTCGGCGTCTGGGCGCCGCAGATCATCAAGCAGTTCGGCCTGTCCTCGCTCCAGGTCGGCTTCCTCAATGCGCTGCCGGCAACCGCCGCGGTCATCGCTATGATCCTGTGGGCGCGGCATTCGGACCGTACCGGCGAGCGCACCTGGCACGTCGTCTGGGCCTGCCTGATCGCCGCTTTGGGCCTCGCCTATGCCGGCCTCGCGGCTGGCGTGATCGCGGTGCTGGTCGCGCTGACGCTCGTGAACATCGGCATCTCCTCGGCAAAACCGCCGCTGTGGAGCATGCCGACGCTGTTCCTGTCCGGCCCTGCGGCTGCAGCGGGCATCGCCACCATCAACTCGATCGGCAATCTCGGCGGCTTCGCTGGTCTCGCCATGATCGGCTGGATCAAGGACCAGACCGGCAGCTTCGTCGGCGGGCTCTATTTCGTCGCCGGCCTGCTCGTTCTCTCGGCGGTCCTGACCCTGCTATTGTCGCGCGCGAAAACCGCGCCCATCGAACCCGTCCCGCAATCTCGCTGACTTCTCAAACGGAGCCTTCCCATGCGTACCCATTCGATCGCAGCCATTCCCGCCGACGGCATCGGCCCCGAGGTCATCTCGGCCGGAATCCGCGTGCTGGAGGCTCTCGCAAAACGCAGCGGCGACCTCGCCTTCGACGTGAAAACGTTCGACTGGGGCTCGGACTATTATAAGAAGCACGGCGTGATGATGCCGGCCGACGGCCTCAGCGAATTGAAGAAGTTCGACGCGATCTATTTCGGCGCGGTCGGCGCACCTGACGTGCCCGACCACATCACGCTGTGGGGGCTGCGCCTGCCGATCTGCCAGGGCTTTGACCAATACGCCAATGTGCGGCCGACCAAGATTTTGCCGGGCGTCGCCTCACCGCTGCGCAATGTCGGCGTCGGCGATCTCGACTGGGTGATCGTGCGCGAGAATTCGGAGGGCGAATATGCCGGCATGGGCGGCCGCGCCCACAAGGGCCTGCCGGAAGAGGTCGGCACCGAGGTTGCCGTGTTCACACGCGTCGGCGTCACGCGAATCATGCGCTATGCATTCCAGCTCGCGCAGTCGCGTCCACGCAAGCTACTGACCGTCGTGACCAAGTCGAATGCGCAGCGCCACGGCATGGTGATGTGGGACGAGATTGCCGCGGAAGTCGCGACCGAATTCCCCGACGTCACCTGGGACAAGATGCTGGTCGACGCCATGACGGTGCGCATGACGCTGCAGCCGAAGAGCCTCGACACCATCGTCGCGACCAACCTCCATGCCGACATCCTCTCGGATCTTGCCGGTGCGCTGGCGGGAAGCCTCGGCGTCGCGCCGACCGGCAACATCGATCCGCAGCGGCGCTTTCCCTCGATGTTCGAGCCGATTCACGGCTCCGCCTTCGACATCACCGGCAAGGGCATCGCCAATCCGGTCGCGACGTTCTGGACCGGTGTGCAGATGCTCGAGCATCTCGGTGAGAAGGATGCGGCGAGCCGGTTGATGGCGGCCGTCGAGCGCGTCTGCGCGGCCGGCGTGCTGACGCCGGATGTCGGCGGCAAGGCGACCACGAAGGAAGTGACGGACGCCGTGATCGACGCGATCCAGGGGTCGAATGTGTAGCTCTCTTCCACTCCCCGCACGCGGGGAGAGGCGAAGAATGTCCCTATCTCCGCCCCGCCGGAGCCGGCGGCGGCACCGCCATCGCGGCGGCCGGCTCGGGCGGTGTCAGATGGCGGGGGACGATGATGGTCTGGCCCGGGGTGAGCTGCGCGTTCTCGGGCAGCGAATTGCTCTGCGCGAGCGTCCACAGCGGCACGCGGTTGGCTGCAGCGATGCTCTCCATGGTGTCGCCGCGGCGCACCGGCACCCGCACGCCGCTGTCCCACAATTCGACCAGCGTATCCGCGGGCACGAGATAGCGCAGCGGCACGGCATCGGCCTGGGTCTGCGGCGGAATGCGCGGGAGCTGCGTCACCATCTCGACGATCTGGCGGTGGATGTCGTCGGACTTCTCGATGTTGATGTGGCTGACGCGCGCGTTTTCCTTGAGGTCATAGCTGGCATAGTGGCCGCGAAAGCCGGGCACGGCCACGACGTCGCCGCCGCCGAGCACGCTGTCGGACAGGAAGATGTTGATGAAGCGCTCGACGTTGAGCGGCACGTCGCCGGTCGCATGCGCGGGATCGATGGCGATGACGAGGCTGATCGGGATGTTCTCCTTGGCCGCCATCTCCGAGATGACGATCGAGCACAGCCCGCCCATGGAGTGGCCGATCAGCACGATCGGCGCCGCCTTCTCCTTGTAGCCGGCGACGACGCGGTTGCCGATCAGCCGGCACAGGGTGAATTCATAGACGTCGGCCGAGAAGCCGGCCTGCGTCAGCTTCTCGCTGAGCCGATCCATGCCGGTCGAGAAGATCGGGCCCATGGCGCCGCGAAACAGGTAGATTTTCGGCGGCGGCAAAGGCTCGAACGGCGGAGGCGGCGGCGCGGCGGGGACGGCCACGGCGGTCTTGGACTTGGCCGGAGAAGCAGCGGCCATGCCGCCGCTCAAGGCAAGCAGCACGACTGCTGCCAGCGCGACTAGTCGCCTTGAATCAGCCATCAGTCGAGAAGTCCCACCACCGGAGACGATTGCCTCCCCTGCGGTACTTCATGACCGCAAAATTGGCGGATTTTGCGGCGCCGAAGTCTTGTCGTGCGAGACTAGTTCCTCGCCGGCGCAGCGGCCGCCGCCGACCGGGCCTGCCGCGGGGCGCCGGGTTCGGCGACGGGAGCAGCCGGGGCGCGCGAGCGCATGATCGCGGCGTCGATCTCGGCGATGACGCGGCGCTGGATCGCCTCGTTCTTGTCGATCGAGATATGGCCAACGCCGGTGCCGCGGACGTCGACATTGTCGAGCTTGCCGCGGAAACCCGCTGCAGCCCGCACCGGCTCGCCCGGACCGTCGCCGATATAGATGTTGATGTAGCGCTCGGCGCCGCTCGAGAGCTTGGTCTTGAAGACGGAATCGAGGCCGATCGCGAGCTTCACGGGCACGCCGAGCTGGTTGAGCTTGGCGATCATGTCCGGCAGCGCGGTCGCACCCGAGGAATGGCCGACCAGGATAATCGTCTTGAGCCGGCCGGCCTTGTAGGCAGCTGCCGCTTCATCGGCGAGCGAGGACCAGGAAACGAAGTTGGCGACGGTCACCGGGATGCCCTGCGCCTGAAGCCGCGCGCCGATCGTGTCGAGCCCGAGCGAGAAGATGTTGAGCACGCCACGGAGCAGGTAGACATGCGTGGTCGCCACCGCGGCCTGGCTCGGCGCGGCCTTGGCGGTGGTCGGGCTGATGGCAACAGCTGACAGCAGGAGCAGGCCTACCGCCCAAACACGGAGGGCGGACAACTGGCTGGCGCCGACGGTGTGACGGCCGTTCGGTCTCATCGGTGTTTTCCTTGGAGAGGATACGCTTTGCGATAGGCCGGAATCGTAGCCATGGCCTGCTCGCAGACGCAACAAAGAGCCGCGTGAGCGACAATCTTAGCGGCAGCCCGTGGCGGTTGCGCAACACTTGCCCGAAACCCGCCACTCAACGGCCCGTTTTGAGACCATTTTTCTCCGGCCAATTGCGACGCGGCAAGGACATTCCTATCTCAGGGCTCCGCTGACCGGCCCTTCCCGGCAGGTTCCAGCCTCCCCTCCCCAGCCTTTGCTTCTTAGCCTTGCGGCCATCATGTCCTCCATCATCTCCGTCGCCAATCTGTCGAAGACCTACGGGTCCGGCTTCAAGGCGCTCAAGAACGTCAATCTCGATATCAAGCGCGGCGAAATCTTCGCGCTGCTTGGCCCGAACGGCGCGGGCAAGACCACGCTGATCTCCATCATCTGCGGCATCGCCAATCCCAGCGAAGGCAAGGTTCTGGTCGGCGGCGAGGACATCCAGGCCTCCTACCGCAAGGCGCGCTCGCTGATCGGCCTCGTGCCGCAGGAATTGCACACCGACGCTTTCGAAAGCGTGTGGGCGACCGTGAGCTTCTCCCGCGGCCTGTTCGGTAAGCCGAAGAACCCCGCGCATATCGAGAAGGTGCTGAAAGACCTCTCGCTGTGGGACAAGAAGGACAACAAGATCATCACGCTGTCCGGCGGCATGAAGCGCCGCGTGATGATCGCCAAAGCACTGTCGCACGAACCGCAAATCCTGTTCCTGGACGAGCCGACCGCCGGCGTCGACGTCGAGCTGCGCAAGGGCATGTGGGAGGTGGTGCGCGGCCTGCAGCAATCCGGGGTCACCATCATCCTCACCACGCACTACATCGAGGAAGCCGAGGAGATGGCCGATCGCATCGGCGTCATCAACAAGGGCGAAATCGTACTGGTCGAGGACAAGACGACCTTGATGCAGAAGCTCGGCAAGAAGCGGCTGACGCTGCACCTGCAGAACAAGATCTCGTCGCTGCCGGAGAGCCTCGCACACTACGAGCTCGACCTCTGCGATTCCGGCGCGACGCTGGTCTACGACTACGACACCAAGGGCGAGCGCACCGGCATCACCAGCCTGCTCAGCGACTTGCGCAACGCCGGCATCCGCTTCAACGATCTCGACACGACGCAGTCGTCGCTCGAGGACATCTTCGTCGACCTCGTGAGGACGTCATGAATCACCGCGCCATCCGCGCCATCTATCTGTTCGAAATGGCGCGCACCTGGCGCACGCTGCTGCAAAGCATCGTCTCGCCTGTGGTCTCCACCTCGCTCTATTTCGTGGTGTTCGGCGCCGCGATCGGCTCGCGCATCAGCCAGGTCGAGGGCGTCAGCTACGGCACCTTCATCGTGCCGGGCCTGATCATGCTCTCGGTGCTGACGCAGAGCATCGCCAACGCCTCGTTCGGCATCTACTTCCCGAAATTCACCGGCACGATCTACGAGATCCTGTCGGCACCGATCTCCTATTTCGAGATCGTGCTCGGCTATGTCGGCGCGGCCGCGACCAAGTCGATCATCTTGGGCCTGATCATCCTGGCGACGGCCGGGCTGTTCGTGCCGCTGCACATCCATCATCCGGTCTGGATGCTGACCTTCCTGGTGCTGACGGCGGTGACGTTCAGCCTGTTCGGTTTCATCATCGGCATCTGGGCCGACGGATTCGAGAAGCTGCAGATGATCCCGATGCTGGTGGTGACGCCGCTGACCTTCCTCGGCGGAAGCTTCTATTCCATCGACATGCTGCCGACGGGCTGGCGCACGGTCGCGCTGCTCAATCCGGTCGTCTATCTGGTCTCGGGCTTCCGGTGGAGCTTCTACGAGATCGCCGACGTCAGCGTCTCCGTCAGCGTCGGCATGACGCTGGCGTTCCTGGTGATCTGCCTGATCGTGATCTGGTGGATTTTCCGCACGGGGTATCGGCTGAAGAATTGACCCGCGTAGCCCGGATAGAGCTCCGCGTAATCCGGGCTACGAGGTCGTCACCGGTAACAGTGGAAGCGATGGTAGCCGTCATAATAGCCACGGCAGTGGCGATAGTGACGGTGCGGAATGCCGAACACGCCCTCCACCGCACCCACGGCGCCGCCGACACCGGCGCCGACGGCGCCACCCACCACGCCCCCCACGGGACCGGCAATCCGGTTGCCCTCATAGGATCCTTCCTGGGCACCGCGCACGATGCCCTGCGCGTGACCGGCTTGCGGCAAGCACGATAGCGCGAGAAGGGCGGCAGCTGCGAACAGCATGCGGACGGGGAAGCCGGCCGGCAGGACGGCGGCGTTGACACGGGCTTTGTTCATCTTCAGTCCAATGGCAAAAGCGGCGGCGAAAGCCGCCAATCGGCAGGTCATTGTCAACGCACCGGGCGGCCAAATGGTTGCGCCTTTGTGACGAATTGTCGGCGATGTGAACGCATGTCCGCTCTCGAAAATGTCAGCATCGCAGCTGGCGGCGCGGCACAAAGCGGCCTTGCTTACGTCGGACATCACGTTAACGATGGCGGGCAGGCCGCTGGAACGAAAGCCGGATTGCAGGCATATTGCACGCCGGGGACGGAGAGCCGCGGCGCTAGCGTGAACAGGCCGGAGGCCAAGAGTCAGATGCGTTCATTTTTTATCGCTTTCACTTCCCTGATGCTTTTGAGCGCGGGCACCGCGCAGGCCAAGGTCGAGATCACCATCGACAAGGACAATCAGCAGATGACCGTCGCCGTGGACGGCGTGGCGCGCTATCACTGGCCGGTATCGACCGGCATCCCCTCGCGCGAAACGCCGAACGGTGCCTTCCGCGCCTTCCGCATGGAGGAGGATCATTTCTCCAGGGAATTCGACGACGCGCCGATGCCGCATTCGATCTTCTTCACCAAGGTCGGGCACGCCATCCACGGCACGGATTCGGTCAGCCGTCTCGGCACGCCCGCCTCCCATGGCTGCGTGCGGCTGTCGCGGCAGAACGCCTCGACGCTCTATGCCCTGGTGCAGCAGCAGGGCGTGCTCAACACCACGGTGACGCTGACCGGCTCGGCGCAGGTGGCGCTGGCGCGCAATCCGCGCGGCCGGAATGCCGTGGCCCGCGCACCGCAACCGGCCGAAGAGCAATACGCGACCACGGGCGATCCCGTGAACCTGGCGCCGCCGGCGCAGCCCGCGCGCCGCTACATGCCGCAGGACGACAACTACATCTATCCGGCCGACGGCAGCGACACCGGCGCCCGCTATCCCGCGCCGCGCTCGGCAAGCCGCCCGCTTTATGACGCGCAGTCTATCAGCAGCAGCCGCAGCCATATTACAATCAAGGCTACGGCCAGCAGGGCTACTATCAGCCGCAGCCGCGGCAATATTATCAGCCGCGCGGCTATTACTATCAGAACTGACGCGACTGCCATCAACCGCCCTCGCCGGCCGAGGCACCATGCCGTCACGTGCCACGATCATTCCGACTGTGCTCTGGATTCTGATAGCGGGACCGGCCATGGGAGCTGATGTGGCCTTCGACCTCGAGGCGCATCGCGGCGGGCGGGCGCTGTTGCCGGAAAACACCCTGCCCGCCTTCGCCAACGCGCTGTCGATGGGCGTCGACACGCTGGAGCTCGACGTCGGCGTCACTGCCGACGGCGAAATCGTCATCTCGCATGAGCGCGGGCTCAATCCGGATCTCGCACGCAGCTCCGATGGAGCCTACATCAGTCCGCCCGGCACGCCTTTCGTAAGACTGCGGCTCGACGAGGTCAGGACCTATGACGTCGGCCAGATCCGGCCGGACAGCGCCTATGCGAAACAATTCCCCGACCAGCGTGCGGTGCCGGGAACGCGCATTCCCACCCTGCGCGAGCTGTTCTTGCTGGTGCGCAAGTCCGGCAACACGCAGGTCCGCTTCAACATCGAGACCAAGATCGATCCGAACCATCCGGACGAAGCGCCAGATCCGGCGGCCTTCGTCGCAAAGCTGCTCGGGGTGATCGAGACCGAAGGATTTTCCGATCGCGTGATGGTCCAGTCGTTCGACTGGAGGACCCTGCAGCTCGTCCAGCGGCAGGCGCCCACGATTCCAACCGTGTACCTGACGCTCCAGCGCGGCACGGGCCAGACGGTGGCGCTCGACAAGGCGACGAACTGGACGGCCGGCTTCAATCCGGCCGATCACGGCGGCTCGCTGCCACGGACGATCAAGGCTGCGGGCGGCGCGATCTGGTCGCCCTATTTCGGCGATGTGACCGCCGCGCTCGTCTCGGAAGCTCACGCGCTCGGGCTGCGCGTCGTGGTCTGGACGGTGAACAAGCGAGACGACATGGCGCGCATGATCGAGCTCGGCGTCGATGGGATCATCTCGGACAGGCCGGACCTGCTGCGGCAGGTTGCCGGCGAGAGGGGAATCCCATTGCCGGCGGGGACGCCGGTGGCGCCTTAGAACCGGTCTCGTGTCCCGGGCGCGGCGCGGCATGAAATGACGCGACGAAGAGCGGGGGCACGAGATCACTCGAGCCGCGAGCTCTACTCCCCATCCCTTAAACGCCGATACAGCGCGCCCAGGATGTTCGAATAGTCGTCGGTCCAGACCCGCACCCTGTCATCGGCTTCGGTCTGCTCCCATTGCTTGGAGGACGCGAGCCTGCCGATGTCGGCCTCCTCCCGGGCGGAGATGACGACGTCGGTCGAGAAGATGTAGTCGGAATCGCGGCCCGAATCCTCGTTGAAGACCCAGCTCTTGAGATCGTTGGCGTCGGCAATGCCGACCACGACGGTCTCGAGATCCAGATGCCGGTTGGAGACGTGCATCACCACGGCGCCGTGCGGCGCGAGCTTGTCCTTGTAGATCTTCATCGCCTCTTCGGTCGCAAGATGGATCGGAATCGCATCGGACGAATAGGCATCGACGATGATGAGATCATAGGCGCCATCGGGCTCCTTGGCGAAGGTGAGGCGCGCATCGCCGATCACGGGCTTCATGTCCGGCATGCAGCTCGATATGTAGCGGAAATTCCTGGGGTCACGCGCGGCGTCGACCATGGACTGGTCGATCTCGAAGAAAGTCCAGCTCTCCCCTCGCTCGGCAGCGCAGGCGAGCGTGCCCGAGCCAACCCCGATCGCGGCGACCTTGAGCGGCGCGCCCTTGCGCTCGCGGATCGCGCTGACGGCCTGACCGATGCCACCGTCCCGATGATAGTAGGTGATCGGCTCGGGCCGGCCGATGACCGGCGTGCCGTCATCGTTGCGAAAGCGCTCGGCGCCATGAATGGTGGTGCCGTGCATGAGCACGTGGAAATAGCCGCCCGGCGTCACCACGATCTTGTGCACGCCGAAGAAGCTGCGCACCGTCGTGACGCGGCCCTCGTCTGCGGGATAAACCCGGATCAACGCCAGCGCGAGCGCGACGGTGGCAAAGATCTTCCAGCGACCGGCATTGAGGATCAGCGCGAGCAGCGCGGCGAGCACGCCGACGGCGCCGGCGACCCAGACGCGATGATCCCCGAACCAGGTCGAGAGGTCGCCCGTGGTGTACGACGGCGCGACGAGCGCTACCGCGAGCGCGGCGAGCGCCAACCAGTACCATCTCACAATGCCCGCCAGCCGCTCGGTCGCAGGCGGACGGCACAGCGCGGCGAGCGCGATCAGGATCGGATATTCGGCGATCCATGTGAACGTGAAAGGCGCAACGAGCCCAGCGAACAGGCCGCCGACCATGCCGCCGAACGACAGCGCCACATAAAACCCGGTGAGATATCTGGCCGCCGGCCGCGTCCGCGCCAATTCGCCGTGACAGGCCATGGCAATGACGAAGAAGCACAATTGATGTCCGCCGAGCGTCAGCAGCAGGTTCTGCTCTCCGCCAAAGGCCAGCAGGACGACGACGCCTGCGATCGCGACCGGCTGGAGCATCAGCATCCATTTGTGCGGCAATAACGGCCGCGACTGGAACACCACGACCCAGGTCAAAAGGTACAGCGAGAGCGGCAGCACCCACAGCAGCGGCGCCGCCGCGACGTCGGTCGAAATGTGCGCGGTGACGGCGATGAGCAGGCCCGACGGCACTGCGGCGAGGAATATCCAGCGCAGCCGCGTCAAGAGGCCGGGCGCGGGCGCATTCACGTCCTCCGCCAGCGCGTTGGCCACCGCCAACTTGGGCGAACGCAGCAACAGCGCGCCGCAGGCGCCGATGAGAAGGATCAACAGGCCATAGCCGCCGGTCCAGAACCGGTTCTGCATCTGCAGCGTGAACATCGGCTCCAGCACGAACGGATAGGACAGCAGCGCGAGGAAGCTACCGATGTTCGATGAGGCATAGAGGAAATAGGGATCGTGGGCCGCGGGATGGCCGGTGCGGACGAACCAGGCCTGCAGCAGCGGATTGTTGGCCGCGAGCGCGAAGAACGGCAGCCCGATCGAGACCGCGAACAGGCCGAGCAGCCAGAACGCATAGCCCGAAGCGGGCGGCTCGCCATAGGCGGAGGCGATGCCGAGCGGCAGCGTGGCGAAGGCCGCGATCAGCAGCACCAGATGCACCGCCACCGGAACGATGCGGTTCCTCACCTGCATCAGCAGATGTGCATAGGCGTAGCCGGCGAGCAACAGCGACTGGAAGAACACCATGGCCACCGACCACACCGCAGGCGAGCCGCCGAGCCGCGGCAGCACCATCTTCGTGAACAGCGGCTGCACCGAGAACAGCAGCAGCGCGCTGACGAAGATCGCGGCGGTGTAGACCGCCAGCAGCAGCCGGTTGCGCGAAGGAGACGACTGCTCCGTGGCCGCGGGTTGCACGATCGAATCCATGGGAGCTCCGGCTCAAAACCCGGCGGGCGCCGGACGCGCGCAATGGAGCACAAGGCGCCTGAACGGGCAACAAAGGGTGTCGTGATGTTGCAGCGGGAAATGCTTGATGTAGAGATGTCGTTCCGGGGCGCCTCGAAGAGGCGAACACGGAACCTCGAGATTCTCCGGTGCGGAGCCCGCAACATAGTTCGATGCTGCGCATCGCCCCGGAAATGACGCCAAGGAAATCATGACCGAAACCGACGTCATCATCATCGGCGCTGGCCATAACGGCCTCACCTGTGCGGCCTATCTCGCGATGGCAGGCCTGCGGGTGCGCGTGGTCGAGCGTCGCAAGGTGGTCGGCGGCGCAGCGGTCACGGAGGAGTTTCACCCCGGTTTTCGCAATTCGGTCGCGGCTTATACCGTGAGCCTGCTCAATCCGCGGGTGATCCGCGATTTGAATCTTGCGGAACAAGGCCTGCGCATCGTCGAACGGCGCGCGCAGAATTTTCTGCCGGCGCCGGATGCCAGCCATCTCCTCACCGGCGAGGGGCGGACGAAAGCCTCGGTGGCGCGGCTCAGCGCGCATGATGCGGAGGCTCTCGACGGCTTCGCGCGCGAGCTGGAAGACATCGCCGACGTGCTCAGGCAATTCGTGTTGCGCGCGCCGCCGAACCTGCTCGAGGGCTTCGGCACGAATGCGATCCGCGAGGCCGTGAACGCGCTGCAGAGCGCCAATATCCTGCGCGGCCTCACGCTGGAACAGAGCCGCAGCCTGCTCGATCTGTTCACCCGTTCGGCCGGCGAAATGCTGGACGAACGTTTCGAACATGATCTGGTCAAGGCGCTGTTCGGCTTCGATGCCATCGTCGGCAACTATGCCAGCCCCTACGCCGCCGGCTCGGCCTATGTGATGCTGCATCACGCCTTCGGCGAGGTGAACGGCAAGAAGGGTGTCTGGGGCCACGCCATCGGCGGCATGGGCGCGATCACGCAGGCGATGGCGCGCGCGGCACGCGAGCGCGGCGTCGTGATCGAAACGGATGCCGGCGTCCGTGAGATCATCGTCGAACGCGACCGCGCCGTCGGCGTCGCGCTGGAGAACGGCGCTAGCATCCGCGCGAAATATATCGCGGCCAACGTCAATCCGAAGCTGCTCTACACGCGACTGATCGCGGCCGACGCTCTCCCTGCGGATTTCCTCGCTCGCATCCGGCACTGGAAGAACGGCTCCGGCACCTTCCGCATGAACGTGGCGCTGGACCGCCTGCCCTCCTTCACGGCGCTGCCGGGCGAAGGCGATCATCTCTCTTCCGGCATCATCCTGGCGCCGACCCTCGACTACATGGACCGCGCCTATCTCGATGCGCGGGCGCAGGGCTGGAGCCGTGAGCCCGTCGTCGAGATGCTGATCCCCTCAACGCTCGACGACACGCTGGCGCCCGCCGGCAAACACGTCGCGAGCCTGTTCTGTCAGCATGTCGCACCAACGCTCCCCGGTGGGAAGTCGTGGGACGACCATCGTGAAGAGGTCGCCGATCTCATGATCGCGACGGTGGATCAATACGCGCCGGGTTTTGCGGCGAGCGTGCTCGGCCGTCAGATCCTGTCACCGCTCGATCTCGAGCGGCAATTCGGTCTGCTGGGAGGCGACATCTTCCACGGCGCGCTGACGCTGAACCAGCTGTTCTCGGCGCGGCCGATGCTGGGCCACGCCGACTATCGCGGGCCGTTGAGGGGCCTCTACCATTGCGGCTCCGGCGCCCACCCCGGCGGTGGCGTCACCGGCGCCCCCGGGCACAACGCCGCCCAGGTGATCCTGCGGGATCACCGGTCCCTGTTCGGAAGCCGTGGATAGGACTGCGGATTAGTTGTGGACAGGCTGTCGAAAGGTCTGTGGCGAAACTGGACGGCTTCTCAGGACAAGCCCGGAACAGGCTGTGGAAAAGACGCGGGACAAGTAAGGTATAAGGCAGGGGATGGCCTCGGAATGAAGAGCGGAGAGGCTGTGGACGTCGGGTAGCGCTCGCATGATCGACGAGAAGAGAAACGCAGAAGATTTCCGCTGGAGCGAGCAAATTGCCGCCTCGATCGTGGATGAATCGCTGGTCGCGAAACTGATTGCGGAAGATCAGGCCGAATGGGCGCGCCAAATAGTCGCCCAAGACATTCACATCCAACTGGTCTCTGGCTTTAGGCCGCCCAATTCGAACTGAGGCATTGCCGGGCATTCCTGCGAGCCCAAACGGCCTCGCCCACCATGGGAATCCCCTGGCGGGCGGTGATCAGAGCAGCCTTGGAAGAAAATAGCTCCCGCTCTGAAATGCCGGCGGAAATTACTTCAAGGAGGTGTTAATCGAAGTGAACTTGTCGTTCATGGTGGTGCCCAGGCCGTTCACCACGGTGATGATCGCCAGGGCGATACCCGCGGCGATCAAGCCGTATTCGATCGCGGTTGCACCGGACTCGTCCGACCAGAACTTCTGAATCATGCGCTTCAAGACTCGCTCCCGTTTCAATCCCAAGCTGTGTCGGGTTTCTTCAACATCCGGAAATGTACGGGAGACAAGCTAGGGGCGGATTAACCGGCGAACCGCAATTTGTCCGGAAAATTGGCAGCAAAAGTTGCAAAAATTGAGCTCAACGGAACCCTGAATGCAGCCTTCCCCCACCCATCGCGCCAGCTTTTCGATCGGCAGTGAGGCCGACGCCAGACGCGTCGTCGACGTGCTCACCGAGGTGTTTTTCGATGGCGATGCGGCGGTCGCCGCCTTCGAGCGGCCGGACGGACAATGGGACGTCACGCTCCACTTCGCTGAGGCGCCGGATCAGGCATGGCTGCGCGAACTCGTTGCAACGTCCGCAGGAAATGAGATCGCCGCGACGCTCGCCTTCGACACGATCGAGGCCAAGGACTGGGTCAAGGCCAGCCTGGAGGATCTCGTCCCGGTCCCGGCCGGGCGCTTCGTCGTGCACGGCAGCCATGACCGTGACCGTGTGGCGCCGAACAAGCTCGCCATCGAGATCGAGGCGGCGCTCGCCTTCGGCACCGGCCATCATGGCACCACGCGCGGCTGTTTACTTCTGCTTGACCATGTCCTGAAGAGTTCCCGGCCGCGCAACGTGCTCGACCTCGGCACCGGGACCGGCGTGCTGGCGATCGCAGCCGCGAAGGCGCTGCATCGCGCAGTGCTGGCCTCCGACATCGATCCGCCCTCGGTGCGGGTGGCGGCTGAGAACGCCTCGCTGAATGAAGTTGGCAATCATGTGCGGGTGATCCGCGCCACGGGCTTTGCCGCGCCGGATTTTGCGCGCGCGGGTCCGTTCGACCTGGTGCTCGCCAACATCCTAGCCAATCCGCTGCGGCAATTGGCGAGCCCGATGGCGCGGCACCTCGCGCCTGGCGCCCGCGTCATCCTCTCCGGCCTGCTGACGCATCAGGCCCCGGCCGTAATCGCCGCCTACCGCGCGCGCGGCCTGGTGCCACTGCGGCATCTGAGGATCGAGGGATGGAGCAGCCTGTTGCTGCGGAAGCTGGGGTAAAACGCCTCCGCGGCGCCGGTGCGCTCCCGTGCCCCGCTTGCGGGGAAAGGTAACGAGCGACGCCGCGCTACTCCGCCGGCTTCTCGTCGCGGCGTATCGCGCGATCGTCCTGCAAAGTGCGCCGCGCGCGCCGCTCGGCGAAACGGTCGATCATCTGGCTGATGAGGCCGCGCGGCTTCTTCGGTACCGCCGCAGTCGGGGCCCGGCGCACCGGCGGCGAAATCTTCTCAAACGTGAACGCTGGCATCGTGTGTCCCCTCGCCGTTGAGATGAACCACCTGCTCGAATTTCCCTGTTATTCGGACGAAGCGCAACTGCCGCATCCTTTGCTCCACTCAATTCGAATGGAACTATTTCAAGCACAGTCCATGCCAGATGCGCCGCAAATGCGTCTACATTGCGGACCGATGCCCATGATCCTAAAGTGATCCACCATGTTCGAAGCACACTTCCAGACATTCGAGGAGCCGGAGGCCGGCGTCGCATTGACGGCACGGCTGGCTGCACTTCGCGAAGAACTCGCCCGTCGCAAGCTGACCGGCTTCGTCGTTCCGCGCGCCGACCAGCAGCAGAACGAATATGTGCCGCCATCGGAAGAGCGGCTGGCCTGGCTGACCGGCTTTACGGGCTCGGCGGGCCTGGCGGTGGTGCTGACGCAGGAAGCCGCGGTGTTCGTCGACGGCCGCTACACGCTTCAGGCCGCCAAGCAGGTCGACGCCAAGGCCTGGGCCGTGGAATCGCTGGTCGACCCACCGCCGGAGAGCTGGGTGTCGGCGCATCTGAAAGCCGGTGACCGCCTTGGATTTGATCCGTGGCTGCACACTTTTTCAGCAGCGGAACGCCTGTCCGCAGCCTGCGCCAAGGCCGGCGCCGAGCTGGTGGCCGTCGACAGCAATCCGATCGACGTGATCTGGCAGGACCGGCCGCGGCCGCCGCTCGCCCCCGTCGCCGTGCACAGCCTCCAACATGCCGGTGTCACTGAAGCGGAAAAGCTGACGCAGATCAGGGCCGAGATCGCCAAGCTCGGCACCGATGCGCTGGTGCTGTCGGACAGTCATGCGGTGGCCTGGACCTTCAACATCCGCGGCGCCGACGTCGCCCATACGCCGCTGCCGTTGTCGTACGCGCTGGTGCCGAAGGACGGCCGCCCCACCATCTTCATCGACCACCGCAAGCTCTCCAACCTCACACGCGACCATCTCGAGCAAGCCGCCGACGTGCGCGAACCGGACGCCATGGCGCCGACGCTGATGGCGCTGGCCAAAAGCGGCGCGGCGATCGCGCTGGACAACGCCACCGCGGCCGACGCACTCAGCCGCCTGATCGCGGGCGCCGGCGGCAAGCCGGTGCGTGGCAACGATCCGGTTGCACTGCTCAAAGCGGTCAAGAACGCGACCGAGATCAATGGCACCAAGACGGCCCATGTGCGCGACGCCGCAGCGCTGGCGCGCTTCCTCGCATGGATCGATCGCGAGGCGCCGAGCGGCAAGCTCACCGAGATCGACGCGGTCGAGGCGCTGGAAACCTTCCGCCGCGACACCGGCGCGCTCAAGGACGTGTCGTTCCCGACCATCTCCGGCACCGGTCCGAACGGCGCCATCGTGCACTACCGCGTCACCCGCAAGAGCAACCGGCGGATCGCACCCGGCGATCTCCTGCTGATCGATTCCGGCGCGCAATATGAGGACGGCACCACCGACGTCACGCGCACCATGGCGGTGGGCGAGCCGACGGACGAGATGCGCGACCGCTTCACCCGCGTGTTGCGCGGCCATATCGCGATCGCGCGCGCCGTCTTTCCGGACGGCACCACGGGCGCGCAACTCGACACGCTGGCGCGACAATATCTCTGGTCCGTGGGCCTTGATTTCGAGCACGGCACCGGCCACGGCGTCGGCAGCTATCTCTCGGTGCACGAAGGGCCCGCGCGAATTTCGAAGCTCGGCACCACGCCGCTGAAGCGCGGCATGATCCTCTCCAACGAGCCCGGCTACTACAAGACCGACGGCTTCGGCATCCGCATCGAGAACCTGGAGCTGGTGGTCGCGGCCGACATCAAGGGCGCCGAAAAGCCGATGAACGCGTTCGAGACGCTGACCTTGGCGCCGATCGACCGCCGGCTGGTCGACGTGGCGATGCTGAGCAAGGACGAACTCGACTGGCTCAATGCCTACCATGCGCGCGTGAAGGCCGAGGTGCGGCCGGCGCTGGACGATGCGACGAGGGCCTGGCTCGATCAGGCGACGGCGGAGTTGAAGGCGTAGTGCGCATGGCGCTACCTGATTTGCGCAACGCTGCTTCCTCACCACAGGTGTCATGCCCCGCCTTGTGCGCAGTTGCGCACTGGGGCGGGGCATCCAGTATTCCAGAGACAGCAAACGCACGCGGAGAAGCCGCGGCGTACTGGATTCCCCGCTTTCGCGGCGAATGACATCGCATTTGCGGCGCAAGCAACGCGCCCAATCGGTCGCCATCGCGCTAATACTATAACCGTCCCAAAATCCGTATAGCCGCATTCCGAAACGCCGATATCCGTCTTGTGTAACGACGCTACAGTCCGATTCGGATTTCGACGAGACGGACACTTATGCACGGCATGATCAGCGGGCCGCCGGAAGCGGCCACGAAGACCATCGCGACCTCGCGCGCGGTGCTGCTGCTGCTGGTCGTCATGACCGGGATCGCGCCGATCTCGCTCTACATGCTGGTTCCGGCGCTGCCGGTGCTGGCGACGAATTTCGGCAGCGACATCTCGATCGCGCAGATGACGGTCTCGCTCTACATGGTCGGCATCGCGCTGTCGCAGCTGATCATGGGTCCGCTGTCGGACCGGTTCGGACGGCGTCCGGTGCTGCTCGGAGGACTGGCGCTGATGGTGGCGGCCAGCATCGGCTGCATCCTCGCGCAAAACCTGCCGCAGCTGATCGCAGCACGCTTCTTCCAGGCGCTGGGCGGCGCCGCCGGTATGGTGGTGAGCCGCGCCATCATCCGCGACATCTATGAGCGCGATCGCGTCGCCTCGATGATCAGCCTCGTGGTCGCGGCGCTGATGATCGGACAGATGGTCTCGCCGCTCACCGGCGGCCTGATCGAGACCGCGTTCGGCTGGCGCGCGATCTTCTACGCCATCACGATCGGTGCGATTATTGTCGCCGTCGGGATTGGGGTGGCGCTGCCCGAGACGCGCCGCACCCGCGGCGTCGGCAGCAGCTTTCGCCGCGACGTCGGCATGCTGATCACGAACCGCGCCTTCGTCGGTTACGTGATGTGCCAGGTGCTGGCCTCGCAGATCATTTTCACCTTCGCCGGCGGCGGGCCCTACATCGTGGTGACGCAGATGGGACGGAGCAGCGCCGAATACGGCGCGTGGTTCGCCACGACGGGTTTTGCGTATCTCGTCGGCAACCTGCTCTGCGTGCGATTTGCGCCCAGGCACTCGCTGGAAAGGCTCATTTGGCTCGGGCTTGGCCTGCAGCTTTGCGGCAGCCTCCTGAACCTGCTCTGGAGCGTGACTGGCTGGAACGAGGCCCCAAGCTGGCTTTTCGGCACGCAGATAATCGTGATGGTCGGCAATGCCTTCGTGATGGCGAATTCCGCAGCCGGAGCGATCAGCATCCGCCCCGAAGCGGCGGGCACCGCCTCAGGCGCGATGGGCTTCCTGCAGCAGGGCATTGGCGCGCTGATGTCGCAATTCGGCGCCTATCTCGGCGGCCACTCCGCAACGACGCTGCCCCTCACCTCCGCGGTCCTCGCGATCTCGCTGCTCTGTGCGTGCACAATGATCTTCGTCGTGCCGCGCCGCGAGGTCGTGGTGAGTGAGGAATTGATCGAGCAGGCGGAGGAGGAAGAGACGGGGATGATGTGACGAGCGGCCGCCGCCCTCTTCCGTCATTGCGAGCGCAGCGAAGCAAATCCAGACTGTCGTCGCGGAAGGATTCTGGATTGCTTCGCTGCGCTCGCAATGAGGAAAGAAAACCTTCACTCCCCGATCAGCTTCAGCCACTCGTCCTCGGTCAGCACCTTGACGCCGTGCTTGTTGGCTTCGGCGAGCTTCGAGCCCGCGCCGGGGCCGGCGACCACCAGATCGGTCTTCTTCGAAACCGAGCCCGACACCTTGGCCCCTAACCGCTCAGCTGTCGCTTTGGCTTCATCCCGCGTCATCTTCTCCAGCGAGCCTGTGAACACCACGGTCTTGCCGGCGACGGCCGAGTTGCTCTTCGGCTTCTCGGCGTCGACGATCTCGACCTCACTGGTCAGCCGTTCGACGATGCCGCGGTTGTGGCTCTCGCCGAAATAATCGGCGATGCTCTTGATCACGGTGTCACCGATCTGATCGAGCGCGTCCATGTCCGCAATCGCCTCCTCGTCGCCGCGAGCGACCTTGAGGCAAGCGTCGTGGAAGGCGTCCCACGAGCCGTAGCCGCGCGCCAGCGCCAGCGCCGTGGTCTCGCCGACATGGCGCATGCCGAGCGCATAGATGAAGCGCTCCAGCGCGATTTTTCGCCGGTTCTCGATGGCGCCGAACAGGTTGCGCACCGAGGTCGCGCCGTAGCCCTCGACCTCCTCGAGCTTGAGCTTCGCGTTGCGCTGCTCCAGCGTGAAGATGTCGGCGGGCTCCTTCACCCATCCCTCGTCGAAGAAATACTGGAGCTGCTTCTCGCCAAGGCCGTCGATGTCGAAGGCCCGCCGCGACACGAACAGCTTGAGGTGCTCGATCTTCTGGTAGGGACAGGCGAACTCGCCGGTGCAGCGGGCGCGCGAGCCCTCCTCGCCCGTCGCGGTCTCCTCGCGCACGACGTCGGTGTGCAGCGGACACGGGCACTTCTTCGGGAAGTGGAACTCCTTTGCGGTCTTCGGCCGCTTGTCGAGGACGACGTCGACCACCTGCGGGATGACGTCGCCGGCGCGCTGGATCACGACGGTGTCGCCGATCCTGATGTCGCGCCCCTCGCGCAGCACCTCGCCCTTGTTGCCGATGCCCTTGATGTAGTCCTCGTTGTGCAGCGTGACGTTCTGCACGATCACGCCGCCGACGCCGACCGGCTCGAGCTTGCCGACCGGCGTGAACGAGCCGGTGCGGCCGACCTGGATCTCGATGTCGCGCAGCACCGTCATGGCACGCTCCGCCGGGAATTTGTGCGCGATGCCCCAGCGCGGCGTGCGCGAGACGAAGCCGAGCCGCTCCTGCCAGTCGATGCGGTCGACCTTGTAGACGACGCCGTCGATGTCGTAGTCGAGCCGTGCGCGCTGCTCCTCGATCGCATGATGAAACGCGAGCAGCTCCTCGACGGAGTGACAGAGCTTGGTCAGTGGATTGGTCTTGAAGCCGCAGCGCTCGAACCAGCCGATCATGCCGCTCTGCGTATCCTCCGGCATCGCACTCATCTGCCCCCAGGCATAGGCGAAGAAGCCGAGGGGACGGGAGGCGGTGATGGTCGCGTCCTTCTGCCGGAGCGAGCCGGCGGCCGAATTGCGCGGATTGGCGAAGATGGTGCCGCCTTCCGCCTTCTGCCGCTCGTTGAGCGCGAGGAACGCCTTCTTGGTCATGTAGACCTCGCCGCGTACCTCGCAGATATCGGGGACGTTGCGGCTCTTCAGCTTCTGCGGAACGTCTTCGAGCGTGCGGATGTTGGCGGTGACGTCCTCGCCGACCGCGCCGTCGCCGCGCGTCGCGGCGGTGACGAGCTCGCCGCCCTCGTAGCGCAGCGACATCGAGAGACCATCGATCTTCGGCTCGGCGGAGAAATCGACCTTGTCGTCGTCGAGCTTCAGGAACCGGACGATGCGCCCAACGAAATCACGCACGTCCTCTTCCGCAAAGGCATTGTCGAGCGACAGCATGGGCAGGGAATGCCGGACTTTCTTGAAGCGGCCTGACGGCGCGGCGCCGACCTTCTGCGAGGGCGAATCCGCGGTGACGAATTCGGGGAAGCGCTTCTCGATGGCATTGAGGCGCTGACGCAGCGCGTCATATTCGGCGTCGGTGACGCTGGGCGCGTCCTCCTGATAGTATCGCTCGTTGTGCCCCTCGATCTCGAGCGACAGCCGCATATGCTCGACCTTGGCCTGCGCCTTGGTGAGGTCGGCGAGGTCGCGAAGCGGTTTCGATTTTGCTGCTCTGGCCATGGTGCTTGGATACGACGGAGCGGGCGGGAGGGTAAAGGCTTGTGGAAATCTCGTGCCCCGGATGCAGCGCAGCGCCTCTTCAGCGATGCGCTGCTGAGCCGGGGCCCATGCGGCGGGAGCTCTGGGTCCCGGCTCTGCGGAGCAGCGCTACGCGCTGCGCCGCGTCCGGGAAACGACTCTAAGCCGTCGCCGCCTTCAGCAATCGTTCCGCCGCTGCCCTCGCCTCGGCGGTGATCTCGGCACCGGCGAGCATGCGGGCGATTTCCTCGCGGCGGTGGTCGGCGGCGAGCGCATTGACGCGGGTGGCGACGCGCTTGCCCTTGTCGAGGGCGTCCTTGGAGATCAGGAGGTGCTGGTCGGCGCGGGCGGCGACCTGTGGGGCGTGGGTCACGGCCATGACCTGGACCTTACCGGCGAGCCGCGCCAGGCGCCCGCCGATGGCGTCCGCGACCGCACCGCCGACGCCGGTATCGATCTCGTCGAACACCAGGGTCGGCGCCGAACCGCGGTCGGACAGCACGACCTTGAGCGCCAACAGGAAGCGCGACAGCTCGCCGCCGGAGGCGACCTTCATCAGCGGACCCGGCTTGGTGCCCGGGTTGGTCTGCACCCAGAACTCGACGCGATCGAAACCTTGCGGCCCCGGTGCGGCTTCGTCCGTCTCGACCTGGGTTATGAATTTTGCGCGTTCGAGCTTGAGCGGCGCGAGCTCGGCATTGACGGCCTTGTTGAGCTTCTCCGCCGATTTCTGCCGCGCCAGCGACAGCTTCCTGGCGGCGGCCGCATAACGGCTATCTGCCTCGATCGCCGCCTGCTCCAGCTTCTTCAGGCGCGAGGCGCCGGCGTCGATCAGAACGACGTCCGCGGCATATTTGGCGGCCAGCGCGGCGAGCCCGTCGACCGGCGTCGAATATTTGCGCGAGGCGGCGCGGAGCGCGAACAGCCGCTCCTCGATGCGCTCGAGCTCGGCTGGATCGAAATCGGTTGCGGCCAGCGCTGCCTGGAGATGCTGGTCGGCTTCCTCCAGCGCGTTGATCGCCGCGTCGATCGCCTTCACCGCGGGCTCGACCAGCGCCGGCGAGTTGACGCCGCGGCGCTCCAGCCGGCGCACCGCCGCCGACAGGGCGGCGACCGGCGAATGATTGCCGCCGACCGCTTCCTGCGCCTCGCGCAGGTCAGAGGCGATCTTCTCGCCCTGCATCATGGTGGTGCGGCGCGAGGCCAGCGCGGTCTCCTCGCCCTCCTTGGGCGCAAGCTGCTTCAGCTCGTCGGAGGCGTGGCGCAGATAATCGGCCTCGCGTGCGGCACGCTCCATGGCAGCGCGATGCTCCTCCAGCGCGGTGTTGGCGCTGCGGCGCTCGTCCCAGAGCGCTTCAACCGCCGCGACGTCCTTTTCGAGGCCGGCAAAGGCGTCGAGCAGGCGGCGGTGGGTGGCGGCATCGACCAGCGCGCGCTCGTCGTGCTGACCGTGGATCTCGACCAGGGCGGTGCCGACCGCCTTCAGCGTCTGCACGCTGATCGACTGATCGTTGATGAAGGCGCGGGTGCGGCCGTCGGCAAGCTGCACGCGGCGCAAGATCATCTCGCCGGTATCGTCGAGGCCGTTCTCGGCCAGAATCTTGGCCGCCGGGTGATTTTTCGGGACATCGAACACGGCGGTGACCTGCCCCTGCTCCGCACCGTGGCGCACGAGGCCGGCATCGCCGCGGCCGCCGAGCGCCAGCGCAAAAGCATCGAGCAGGATGGATTTGCCTGCACCGGTCTCGCCGGTCAAAACCGCGAGGCCGGAGGCGAATTCGATATCGAGCCGTTCGATCAGGACGATGTCACGGATCGACAGACGCGCCAGCATGGAACCCCAATTTCCTAGCCGAGACCCATTTTCTTGAAGGTCTTGCTGATCCAGGACCCCTGATTCTCGCTCGGCTCGAGACCGCCGGATTTTACAAGATTATAGGCGTCCTTGTACCAGCGGCTGTCAGGAAAATTGTGACCAAGCACGGCCGCCGCGGTCTGTGCCTCGCCGACGATGCCGATCGCCATATAGGCTTCGGTCAACCGGTACAGCGCCTCCTCGACATGGCGGGTGGTCTGGTACTGCGTGACGACGGCCTTGTAGCGGTTGATCGCGGCCGTGTAGTCGCGCTTCTGGGCGTAGTAGCGGCCGACATTCATCTCCTTGCCGGCGAGTTGGTCGCGCGCACCCTCGATCTTGGCCTTGGCCGAAGTCGCATATTCCGAGTTCGGATATTTGCGCACCACCTCTTCCAGCGCGGCGATCGCCTTTTCGGTACGGGACTGGTCGCGGCTGATATCCGGAATCTGGTCGTAATGGGAGGCGGCGATCAGGTATTGCGCATAGGCCGCGTCCGGACTGCCGGGATGCAGCGTGACATAGCGCGTGGCGGCACCGATGCAGCCGTCATAGTCGCCGCCCTGGTAGGACGCATAGGCCGACATCAGCAGCGATTTACGGGCCCAGTCGGAATAAGGATGCTGGCGGTCGACCTCCTCGAACTTCTTGTTCGCCGCCTTCATGTCCTTCTTCTCGTTCATGAGGTACAGGCCCTCATTGTAGATCTTGTCAGCGGGCTCCTCGACGAAGGTGTCGTCCTTGGCGGTGAATTTGTCCCAGAGCGAGCCGGTGCCGCAGCCGGCGAGCGGCAGCGCGAGCATGATGAAAGTGACGGCCTGAAGCAGCCCACGGGCTCGCGACGAGACCGAGAAATATCCGCGCGTCATACGCTGTGCCGACATGAGTTTAAGACCTGACGCCCTGTGATGCGGTGTCCGCCAGCCCACGACCCCCGTCATGGGCGCGAAATGTGCCGTGGTGCCTGCCATGCGACCACGCCGATGTATCCGAAAAACGATCGTAACGAACCGGATAGGCAGGCATTTCGCCCGGATTAAGGCGAACCTGCCCCAATGCTAGCCGATCATGCTTACCAGGAGTTTCCCAGGGAAGCCGCCAGCCATACGCGGGAGCGACAGGTCGCTTCAGGACACATCCGGTCCGAATGCCGCGGCGATCCGGCCACCGACGATGCCGCGACCGACTTCGCCGACGGGACGCGTGGTGCGACGCGCAGCCTCGCCCTCGACCACCCGCCAGGCGGTCCGGTCGGCGAGCAGCGCGGTCAGGACTGCGTGGTTGAGCTTGTGGCCGCCACGCACCGAGCGATAGGCACCAAGCAGCGGCAGCCCGGCCAGCGAGAGGTCGCCGATCACATCCAGCACCTTGTGACGGGCGCATTCATCGGCGTAGCGCAAGCCCTCGGTATTGAGCAGCCGCTCGTCATCGAACACGACGGTGTTATCGAAGGAGGCGCCGAGGGCATAGCCGGCGCTCCAGAGCCGCGCGACATCGCCCATCAGGCCGAAAGTCCGGGCCCTCCCGACTTCGCGGCGGAAGCCTTCCGGATTGAGGTCGAAGGCG
Organism: Bradyrhizobium vignae; assembly: GCF_900324035.1. Lineage (NCBI taxonomy): Bacteria > Pseudomonadati > Pseudomonadota > Alphaproteobacteria > Hyphomicrobiales > Nitrobacteraceae > Bradyrhizobium > Bradyrhizobium vignae. Next base: position 2,440,256 of record NZ_LS398110.1, on the reverse strand, counting down.
TAAGCCTGCTGGCCGATGACGGGATTGGTGAAGTCGATCTCGACCTCGACGCGGAAACCGCTGGCGTGGGGCCTGATCTCGCCGAAGGAGTCGCCGATCTTGACCGAGATCGGCTTCAAAACCTGAATGAAGCGGCGCTGCGCGGGCTGGGTGACGATGCCGGCCTGGTCGATTGCCGCAATGAAGGCCGCAGCGCTGCCGTCCATGATCGGTACTTCGGGACCGTCGATCTCGATGGTGGCGTTGTCGACGCCCATGCCCCGCAGCGCTGCGAGCACGTGCTCGGCAGTGGACACCAGCGGGCCATCGTGGTCCCCGAGAACAGTGGCAAAGTCGGTCGCGATCACCTGCTCGGCGGTCGCCTGAACTTCGCGGTCACTTCCGTCAAGGCCGGTGCGGACAAAAATGAAACCCGCGTCCACGGGCGCAGGCCCAAGCGTGAGAGTGACGGGAAGACCGGAATGAACGCCCACGCCTGCCACAGAGGCTTGCGCACGAAGCGTTGTTTGCCGGCTAAACTTCATCAGGAATCCGCCCCACTACGACCCACTGCGACTTATACGAGACCCGCTTGGCCGGCGAGTGCCGACAGTTGCGAATCTCCGTATCCCCAAGTCACGGCGAACCATAGTTGCTGCCTCAAACAGCGCCAACTCACGCTTTTTTACCGATTGTTACCCCAAACCTGCCGTATTCGCGCCAAGGCTTAACCAAATTGCACCGAGGTTTGAGGCCGCCGGCGGCGGGTTGACTGAACCACCAAATGCGTAATTAATCATTTAAAATCAGTCGCTTGGAAGCATCATCCGGGCATGTACGGGGCAAAAGGAAAGGTCCCGGCGAACCTCTCGCCGGGACCTCTTTTCGTCTGCCTTATTGTAACAATCCTCAGGTCGCCTGCCGGCGCAGGAAGGCCGGGATATCAAGATGGTCGTCACCCTGTGGCGCCGGCGCAACAGGCGCGGGGCGGCCATGCATGTCCAGACCCTGCGGCGCGGGACGGCGGGCGTACTCTGATACCGGCTCATTGGATGCGATTTGCTGCGCCACGGTCTTCTGCTGCCGGCGCTCGGGCAGTGGCGGCATAGCGGGACCGGCGGTGCGGGCCGCGACCGGCGGCTCACTTTCCTCGTCGCGACGGCCAAGCCCGACATTGGCGAGGCGCTGCAGCAGCGACAGGCGGGTCTTCTGCGGGGCCTCCTCTTCGACCTCGCCGCGGGCCTGACGAATCTCGGCCTGTGCCGGAATCGGCAGTTCCTCGATGCGCGGCATCCGCGGCGCGCGCACCGGACGCTCCGCCTGCGGCGGGATGAAGGTTTCGGGCGTCATCGGCTCCTGCATTGCGACCGGGGCCATGTCCGGCTCCGGGAACAGGGTCGGCTTCTGCGCGATCGGTCGCACCGTGACATCGCCATAGGTCTGCGGCGCGGGCGCCTGCGGGGCTTCAGCCACGGCAGCGGCGATGGCGGCGAGCGCAGCACGCTCGACGTTCGGACGGGGCGCGGCAGCAGCCGGAGCCGGCGCGCCGGCCGGGGTCTGGGCTTCCAGCTTCTGGGCGCGTTCGGCCAGACGCTGGTTATCGGCACGGAGCCGCGCGGTGAGGTCGGCGAGACGGCTCTCGGCAGCGGCGGCCGGCGCCGCGGCCTGCTGCACCTGCGGGGCCGGGTTTGCGACGGGAGCGGAGGTCGCCTGGCTGTTGCGGGCGATCGCGGCCTGCTCGATGCCGGTTGCGACCACCGAGACGCGGATCAGGCCGTCGAGCGCCTCGTCGAAGGTCGCGCCGACGATGATGTTGGCGTCCTGGTCGACTTCCTCGCGGATGCGGGTCGCGGCCTCGTCGACCTCGAACAGCGTGAGGTCCTTGCCGCCGGTGATGGAGATGAGGAGGCCCTTGGCGCCCTTCATCGAGCTGTCATCGATCAGCGGGTTGGCGATCGCGGCTTCAGCGGCGGTCAACGCACGCTTGTCGCCGGAGGCTTCGCCGGTGCCCATCATCGCCTTGCCCATCTCGCGCATGACGGCGCGGACATCGGCGAAGTCGAGGTTGATGAGGCCTTCCTTGACCATGAGGTCGGTGATGCAGGCGACGCCCGAGTAGAGCACCTGGTCGGCCATCGCGAAGGCGTCGGCGAAGGTGGTCTTCTCGTTGGCGACCCGGAACAGGTTCTGGTTCGGGATGATCAGGAGCGTGTCCACGACCTTGTGCAGCTCGGCGATGCCGGCTTCGGCCGTGCGCATGCGGCGACCGCCCTCGAAGTGGAACGGCTTGGTCACGACACCGACGGTGAGGATGCCCATGTCGCGCGCGGTCTTGGCGATGACGGGTGCAGCGCCGGTGCCGGTGCCGCCGCCCATGCCGGCGGTGACGAACACCATGTTGGCGCCGGAGAGATGGTCGCGCAGCTCGTCGATCACCTCTTCCGCCGCCGCGGCGCCGACGTTCGGCTGCGAACCGGCGCCGAGGCCTTGCGTGACCGCCGTGCCCATCTGCACGATGCGCTGCGCCTTCGACATCGTCAGCGCCTGCGCGTCGGTATTGGCGACCACGAAGTCGACACCCTGCAGCCCCGCCGTGATCATGTTGTTGACGGCGTTGCCACCGGCACCGCCGACGCCGAACACGGTGATCCGGGGCTTCAGTTCGTGAATATCAGGAACATTGATGCTGATGGTCATGGTTGCCTCTCGATCACGCGCGCGTGGGTTCGCCCCGGCCGGCGGCCGCGGGAGTTGGTGAAAATCGAAGATTGCGGAAAGCAGTCATCAGAAGCCCTCGCGTAGCCATCGTCCGACCTTTCCGAGATATCCGCCGGTCCCTGTCTTGACCTGCTGCCGCGTATGCCGCGGTTCGACATGTTCGAGGTGAACATATTGCGGGTAGACGAGAAGTCCGGTCGGCACCGCGAACGCGGCGTTCTTCGCCTCAACGGGCAGCCGGCCGAAACCAAGCGGACGGCCGACCCGCACGGGCCGGCCGAGAATCCGGGTGCCGAGCTCGACGAGACCGGTCAGCTGCGAGGCACCGCCCGAGAGCACGACGCGGCCGTTTGGCTCTGAGGCGAAGGGCGAATCCTTCAGCTTGTCCCGAACCATTTCGAAGACTTCCTCGGCACGGTGCTTGACGATATTCGCGATGGTGGCGCGAGAAACGATCTGCGGCAGATCCTGCTCGTCACCGGCTGTCGGCACAGACATCAGCTCACGCGAGTCCGATCCGCCGGTGATGACGGTCCCGTATAAGGTCTTGATTCGCTCGGCATCGGCAATGGTGGCCGAGAGTCCGCGCGCAAGATCCATCGTGATGTGTTGCCCGCCAACCGCAAAACCCGCCGCATGCACGAAGCGGCCGCCTGAATAAACGGCAATCGTGGTGGTGCCCGCGCCCATCTCGACGACGGCGGCGCCGAGATCGGCCTCGTCGTCGGTCAGCACCGACAGACCGGCGACATAGGGGCTCGCCGCCATGGCTTCGACATTGATGTGGCAGCGTTCCACCGCCAGCATCAGGTTCCGCGCCACGGTGGCGTCGCAGGTGACGACGTTCATGTCGACGCCGAACTGGTGCGCGACCATGCCGCGGGGATCGCGGATGCCCTTGACGCCGTCGAGCGTGTAGCCCACCGGCAGCGCGTGCAGCACGGTGCGACCTTCGCCGGTGGCATGGCGCATGCCGGTGGAGGTGACGCGGCTGACATCGGCCGGCGTCACGGCGCCGCCACGGATGTCGGCGGCGGCTTCGACCAGCTGGCCGGCGGGCCGGCCGCCGGAGACCGACAGCAGCACCGACTCGACCCGTACCTTGGCCATCTTCTCGGCAAGCCCGACGGCGTGACGCACCGCCTGCTCGCATTCGCCGAGATCGATCACCGCGCCGGCCTTCATGCCGCGCGCCTGGATCTGGCTGTATCCGATCAATTCCACCGCATGGGTGCGGCCGCGCAACGCATCGCTCGGCGGCGACGGCTTCAGCCGTGCGATCATGCAGGCGATCTTGCTGGTGCCGATGTCGAGGCAGGCGACGAGGCCGCCGCGCTTGTGCGGCATCGGGCGCGTCTTCGGCGTCTGGGTGCGATCGAGACCGGTCATGCGGAATCCCCGGCCTTCTTTTTCTTCTTGTCCTTGAACTGCTCCTCGCGCGCCTTGGCGGCGTCCTCGGACAGCTGCACCACCAGCCGATCGGGCAGGCGCATGTCGACGGCGACGATATCGCGGGAGAACAGCCTGTCTTCCTTGTCGAGCTTCGAAAGCATCGCAAGCGCATTGCCGACGTCCTGCTCGGGCAGGCGGATGTCGAGGCCGTCCTTGAGCCTCAGGTTCCAGCGTCGCTCGCCGACGAAGATCGCGGCTTTGGTGATCGATTTGACCTGCGGATAGCGCGCCAGGAGCGCCAGGAAATCGCGGGCCTGCGTCTCGGCGCCCTTGCCGACCACGAGCGGCAGCGTCAGGAAGCGCCGCGAGACGTAGGGTTCGAGCACGGCGCCGTCGTCGGCGATGACCGAGAGGCGGCCGGCCTCCTGCCACAGCGCGAACGCCTTGCGCTCGGTGAGCTCGATCATGAGCTGGCCCGGATAGAGCTTCAGCACGGTCGCATCCGCGATCCAGGGATTGGCCTTCAGCTTGTCGCGTACCGCATCGGCATCGAGGAACAGCAGCGAGGAGCGGCCGCTGACGCCGCCGATCGCGAGAATCTCGTCCTGGGTCAGCTGCTTGCGGCCGTTGATCACGACGGAGGTGATGCGGAAGCCGGCGGAATTGGCCAGCGCGTTGCGGGCATCGCTGACCGCAGTGATGAAATCCTGGAGATGGCCGCCCTTGACGATGCCAAAGCCGCAGCTTCCGATCAGGAGCAGCACGGTCATGGTGAGGCCGACCCGGCGCGGCAGATAGCGCTCGACCAGTGCAACCACGCGCGGCGGCGGCTCACGCTCGACGGCGGCCTTGGCTCTGGTTTTGGCCTTGTCCTTGGCGGCAGCGCGCGCCTCTGCGTGCTTGTCCTGCACCCACTCGCGCAAAAGCACGACCGCTCCGATAGCGGCCGCCTTCAGGTCAGCTTGGGGCCTCAGCGATCTGAAAACCGATCGGGAGAGGCTTCCTGCTCCATCCATTGCACGAGCTCGTCAACAGTTTGCCCGCGACATCGCGCGGATCCTGGCGAACATGACGTCTCGGTGCCGGGCCGGGTGCTGGTCTTCAGCAGAAGAAGCCTCTCCCCTTCAATGCGTTCGCTGGAGGTGACATCACCCGCGACAGCTCACGCGCCGGCAGCCAAAGCGCCATATGCGCCGCCAGCGTTAACCTTCGGACGTCCTGGTAAACAAAAGGTAAAATTCGTTAACGATTTGCGCATTTTGCCCCGCGATATCCGGCCTTTGTGCCGCGATATCCGGCATTTTACCGGTTTTGGCCGCTAAACCCGGCCGTTTCGCCAATCCGGCCGTTAACCAGTCCTAATTATTTCCGTACGCCGCGCCCGGCGAGCTCGACCAGCCCGTGCAGGAAATCGACGAACGCGATACCTTCCGCCTTCAGCGCCTTGGGATAGAGCGAGGACTTTGTCAGCCCGGGGAGCGTGTTGGTCTCGAGATAGACGAGGCCCTTGTCCGAGACGATGAAGTCCGAGCGCGAGTAGCCGGTGCAGGACATCGCGCGATGGGCCAGCATCGCCTGCTCCTTGAGCGCGGCGGTGATCTCCGGTGCGAAGCGGCCGGGGCATATCTCCTGGGTCGACTTCAGCAGATATTTCGCCGCGTAGTCGAAATTGCCCTCGCCCGGAATGATCTCGATCGGCGGCAGCGAGATGATCGAGCCGTCGGTGCGCTCCAGCACACCGCAGGTCGCTTCCACGCCGGCGATATAGGGCTCGATCACGTATTCCTCGTGCTTTGCCGCGTTACGGACGGCGACGAGATCCTGCTTGGCGTTGACGAAGATCAGGCCATAGCTCGACCCATCCCGGGCCGGCTTTGCGATCAACCGGCCGTATTCGGCAAAGGCCTCCTCGATGTCATCAAGCGCAACGTTCGCAGGCGGCGTCACGCCGCCGAGCGCGGCGAAGCGCTTAGCGGCGATCTTGTCGAAGGCAAGATGCGACGACGCCGAGCCCGAGCCGGTGAAGGGCACGCCGCGCGCCTCGCACATCACCTGCAATTCGCCGTTCTCGGCACGCCCGCCATGCAGGCCAAGCACCAGCACGCGGCCTTCGGCCTTGGCCTGGTCGAGCGCCCGGTCCAGCGGAATGCCTGATGTGCCCGGCTTGAACTCGTCCTCGAACGGACGGGCGTGTTCGAGCAGTTGCTTCGACTGCACCACATGCACCTTGTCCTCGACGTCCCACCACCACAGGTCGGCCTCCGGCAATGCCTGATGCAGCGCCTGGGCCGAGGCGACCGAGACAAGACGCTCGCGGTTGGAGCCGCCGAAGAGGATGGTGATGCGCATTCGTGTCCTCATATTGGTCATTCCGGGGCGCGCGAGGCGCGAACTGTGGTGCGCAATTGCCCACCTGAGAAGCTCGAGATTCCGGGTTCGATGCCAACGCATCGCCCCGGAATGACGGAAATCATGAAACCCCGATCCGCTTGATTTCCCAGTGTAGCTCAATTCCGGAATTCGCCTTCACGCGCTCGCGCACGGTCTCGCCGAGTGTCTCGATATCGCGCGCGGTGGCATCGCCCGTGTTGATCAGGAAGTTGCAGTGCATCTCCGAGACCTGCGCGCCGCCGACACGCAAGCCGCGGCAGCCGGCGGCATCCACCAGCTTCCAGGCGGAGTGGCCCGGCGGGTTCTTGAAGGTCGAGCCGCCGGTCTTCTCGCGAATCGGCTGCGCGGTCTCGCGATGGCTCTGCACCTCGGCCATGCGCGCGCGGATTGCCTCCGCAGCCCTGATCTCACCGCGAAACCGGGCGGAGGTGAAGATGATGGAAGGATCGACGCCGCTGTTGCGGTAGACGAACTTCATGTCGGCGTTGGAGAAGACATGCTTCGTGCCGTCGCGCGCGACACCCCTCGCCTCGATCAGCACATCCTTGGTCTCGCCGCCATTGGCGCCGGCATTCATGCGCAGCGCGCCTCCGATGGTCCCGGGAATGCCGAAAAAGAATTCGAGTCCGCCGATATTGGCGGAAGCCGCCACTTCCGCCACGCGCTTGTCGAGCGCAGCCGTGCCTGCGGTGACGATGTCGCCACTCGCGGTCGCCTCGCCGAAGGCGCGCGGCGCGAGACGGATCACCACGCCGGCAATGCCGCCGTCGCGCACGATCAGGTTGGAGCCGACGCCGATGACATAGACGGGAATGTCGGAGGCAAGATGCGCGAGGAAATAAGCGAGATCGTCCTCATCCGCCGGCGTGAACAGCACCTGCGCCGGACCGCCGACGCGAAACCAGGTGAGTTCGGCCAGCGACTGGTTCGCCAGCAGCCGGCCGCGCAGCTCCGGCATTGCGGCTTTGAGCGAGGGTGTGATGTCGGGGAAGCTCACCGCCCTACCCCAATGCCTTCAATTCGCCGGGCAACGCATACGCCCATTGCGTGATGTTGCCGGCCCCAAGGCAGACGACGAGATCGCCGGACTTCGCCAATCCCCTGATGATGCCGGCGAGCTCCGTTGCTGCCGGCAGCGGGATCACCTCGCGATGGCCGTGCGCGCGCAGGCCAACGACGAAATGGTCACGGTCGATGCCGTTGATCGGCGCCTCGCCGGCGGCATAGACGTCGGCGACGACAACGGCATCGGCATCGTTGAAGCAGGTGCAGAATTCCTCGAACAGCGATTGCAGGCGGGTGTAGCGATGCGGCTGCACCACGGCGATGATCTTGCCGTTGGTGGATTCGCGCGCAGCTTTCAGCACGGCAGCGATCTCGACGGGGTGGTGGCCATAGTCGTCGATCACGGTGACGCCGTTCCACTCTCCGGTCCTGGTGAAGCGGCGCTTGACGCCGCCGAAGCCGGCGATCGCCTTGCGGATCGCCTCGTCGGAGACGCCGAGCTCGCGCGCGACCGCGATCGCGGCCGTCGCATTGGAGGCGTTGTGACGGCCCGGCATCGGCAGCATGAGATCGGCGATCTCGTGCACGCTGCCCGTCTTGCGATCGCGGAACGCGACCTTGAATTTCGATCCGCCGCCCATCGGCGTCAGGTCGACCAGCCGCGCATCGGCCTGCGGATTCTCGCCATAAGTGATGATGCGGCGATCCTCGATCTTGCCGACGAGGCTCTGCACCACGGGATGATCGATGCACATCACGGCAAAGCCGTAGAATGGCAGGTTCTCGACGAAATGACGGAAGGCGTCCTGCACGGCCTCGAAGGTCTTGAAGTGGTCGAGATGCTCAGGGTCGACATTGGTGACGATCGCGACATCGGTCGGCAGCTTCAGGAAGGTGCCGTCGCTCTCATCGGCCTCCACCACCATCCAATCGCCGGCCCCCAGCCGCGCGTTGGAGCCGTAGGCGTTGATGATGCCGCCATTGATCACGGTGGGATCGAGCCCGCCGGCATCGAGCAGTGTTGCGACCATCGTCGTCGTCGTGGTCTTGCCGTGCGTGCCGGCGATGGCGACGCAACTCTTCAGGCGCATCAGCTCGGCCAGCATTTCGGCGCGGCGCACCACGGGAATGCGTTTCTCGCGCGCCGCCATCAGTTCCGGATTGTCGCGCTTGATCGCGGAGGACACGACCACGACCTCGGCACCGTCGATATTCTCGGCCTTATGACCGACCGAGACTTTCGCACCCTTCTTGCGCAGACGGTCGAGATTGTAATTGTCGGCGGCGTCGGAGCCCTGCACGGCATAGCCGAGATTGACCAGCACCTCGGCGATGCCGCTCATCCCGATCCCGCCGATCCCGACGAAGTGGATGGGTCCGATCTCGCGCGGCAGTCTCATGCTCAGTTCCCTGACCTTGCCGCCGGAACGGCGGCATCTGCGGAGGTCACGGCCAAATCAGCCGCGCGCCCTTCCCACTGGATGCCCCGCTTTGGAACGCGAAGACAAGGGCTTTTTCGCGTCAGATTCCCGCGACCTTGACCACCAGATCGGCCAGCCGCTCGGCGGCATCGAGCCGCCCTGCCCCCTTCGCGGCGGCGGCCATGGCGGCAAGGCGCGCGGGTTCGGCAGCGAAGGCGGAGATCTCGGCGGCGAGACGATCCGAGGTGAACTCGGTCTGCGGGATCCGGACGGCACCGTCGACCTTGGCCAGCACGCCGGCATTGGCGAACTGATCCTGGTCGATCGAGCCGGGCAGCGGCACCAGGATCGACGGCCGGCCGATCGCCGCGAGCTCGGCGACGGTGCCCGCGCCGGAGCGCGACACGACCAGATGATTGGAGGCGAGTCGCGCCGGCAAATCGGTGAAGAACGGCGCGAGCTCCACCTTGATCCTGAGCTTGTCATAGACCGCGCGCACGCGGGCCATATCCTCTTCGCGCACCTGCTGGGTGAGGGCGAGGCGGCTCCATAGCGCAGGCTCGAGCCGCTCGATCGCGCCCGGCACGATATCGGCCATGATGCGGGCACCCTGGCTGCCGCCGACGACGAGCACGCGCAGCGGCCCGTTCACCTCGGGCGCGGCATATTTCACCGCAGCCGCCGCGAGGATCGCCGGGCGCATCGGCGTGCCGACGGTCGTGGTCTTGCCTGCCAGCGCCGGATCGCGATCGAGCACGCCGGGCAAGGACGTCGCGATCGCGCGCACGCGGCTCGACAGGAACCGGTTGGCGCGGCCGAGTACCGCGTTGGCATCATGGATGATGCTGGGAACGCCGGCGAATTTCGCCGCGACCAGCGGCGGCAGCGTCGGATAGCCGCCAAAGCCGACGACGGCAGCCGGCTTCAATCGCTTGATCAGGCCAAAGGCGGAGAGCGTGCCGACGGCGAGCGTGAGGCCGGCATAGGCGAGCTGGAATGGATTGCGGCCGCGCGCAGTCTCGCTTCTGACGACGTCGATCATGTCCTTGCTGAACAGCCCGCTATAGCGCAGCGCGCGCTCGTCGGTGACGAGGCGAACGCGAAAGCCGCGCCGGATCAGCTCGACGCCAAGCGCCTCGGCCGGGAACAGATGGCCGCCAGTGCCGCCCGCGGCGAGGAGAATCAAGGGGGAAGATGTGTCCATAAGCGCCCTTTTACAGGGTCCCTCACGTCATTGCGAGCGAAGCGAAGCAATCCAGACTACCTCCGTTGCTTCGTCGCTTCGCTCCTCGCAATGACGGCTTACGCGTAACTGCGCATCGCTTCGGCGTGGCCGCTCGCCTCGACTTCGGTGCGCGGGCGCAGCCGCGTCAGCGCCAGCATCATGCCGACGCCATAGGCGAGCGAGACGATCGAGGAGCCGCCATAGGAGATGAACGGCAGCGTCATGCCCTTGGCGGGGACGAGCTGCAGGTTCACCGACATGTTGATCGCCGCCTGCACGCCGAACAGGATCGCCAGCCCAGAGGCCGCGAAGCGCGAGAACATGTCCTCATTGGCGTAGGCGCGCGACAGCGTGCGGATGACGACGAAGGCGAACAGCGCCAGCATCGCAAGGCACAGGATGATGCCGAACTCTTCGGCGGCGACCGCGAACACGAAGTCGGTATGGCTGTCCGGCAGGCTGCGTTTTGCAATTCCCTCGCCTGGTCCGAGGCCGAACCAGCCGCCGTTGTAGAAAGCCTCCATGGCGGTATCGACCTGGAAGGTGTCGCCCGACGCCGGGTTCATGAAGCGCTTGATACGGCCGGCGACATGCGGGACGAACAGATAGGCGCTGAACAGGCCCGCGGCGGCGGCGCCGGCAAGACCGAACACCCAGATCATGCGCATGCCCGCGATGAAGAACAGCGAGCCCCACACCATCAGGATCAGCATGGTCTGGCCGAAATCCGGCTCCATCACCAGCAGCGACACCAGCATCAAGAGCAGAACCAGCGCCATCGACGTCGCCGGCATCTCCGGCCGCCTGGTCGATTCCGCAAACAGCCATGCCGCGATGACGACGAACGATGGTTTTGCGATTTCCGAGGCCTGGATGTTGACGCCGAGCAGTGTGATCCAGCGCCGCGAGCCTTTCACTTCGGGACCGATGGCGAGCGTCACCGCGATCAGGACGATGCTCATCGCAAAGATGATCAGCGCGCTGCGCCGGATCGATCGCGGCGACAGGAAGGACACGCCGAGCAGCACCAGGCAGGACGGCAGGAGGAACAGCACGTGCCGGCTGAAAAAATGGAAGGGATCAAGCCCGATGCGGGTCGCCACTGGCGGACTCGCCGCCAGCGACAGGATGACGCCGGTCAGCATCAGCACCAGAATCGCCCCGAGCAGCGGCTTGTCGACGGTCCACCACCACTCGGAAAAGGGGGTGCGTTCTTCACGGGAGAGCATGGGCGGCCGCTTTCAGACAGAGGTCCGTCCATTGGTCGCCGAGGTTGGTTACCGCAGGGTTAAGGAAATCCGGATGTGTGGAGATGATCTCCGCCGCCGCCACACAACTAACTGTCATGCCCCGGCTCGACCGGGGCATCCAGTACGCCGCGGCCTCTCGGCTCAAGCGCCGCCTCTGGGATACTGGGTCGCCCGGTCACGCCGGGCGACGACAACGGAGATTGTGGAGAGGGGATGCCTCAGACCACCGGCTTCACACCCGGCAGCGCCTGCACCAGTTCGCGGAACTTGGTGCCGCGGATCTCGAAATTGCGGTACTGGTCGAAGGATGCGCAGGCTGGCGAGAGCAGCACGACTGCGTCGGTGAGGCCCGACGCTTCCGCGTCGCGCGCGGCGTGCTCGACCGCGACATCGAGGGTTTGGCTGATCTCGTGCGGCACTTGTCCCAGCGTGCCCGAAAACTCCTGCGCGGCCTCGCCGATCAGATAGGCTTTTCGGATGCGCGGGAAGAAGCCGGTCAGGCTGGTGATGCCGCCGGCCTTCGGCTTGCCGCCGGCGATCCAGAAGATGTCGGCGAAGGACGACAGCGCATGCGCGGTGGCATCCGCGTTGGTGCCCTTGGAATCGTTGACGAACAGAACATTGCCGCGTCGGCCGACCTGCTCCATGCGGTGCGCAAGGCCCGGAAAGCTGCGCAGGCCATTCTGCAGCACGTCCAGGCTGATGCCCATCGCGAGCGCGGCCGCCGCCGCGCAGGCCGCATTCTGTGCGTTGTGCAGGCCGCGCAGCGAGCCGATACCGCCGAGCGCGGCGACTTCGCTGCGGGCGCCGCCCGACGCGCGCACGATGTTGCCGTGCTCGACGTAAAGGCCTGACGCGAGCGGATTCTTGACCGAGATCCGCACCACGTTCTTGCCGGCGCGATCGAGCCGGTCGGCGACATCGCGGCAATAGCCGTCGTCGACACCGACGATCGCGGTGCCGCCTTCTTGCACGGCCGCGACGAGGCGCTCCTTCACCGCGGCGTAGTGCGCGAGCGTGCCGTGACGGTCGATATGGTCCTCGCTGACGTTGAGCAAAATGCCGACGGAGGGATCGAGCGAGGGCGTGAGGTCGATCTGATAGGACGACATCTCGATGACGTGGACGCGGCCCATGCGTGGCGGCTCCAGCGACAGGATCGCGGTGCCGATATTGCCGCCCATCTGGGTATCGTATCCCGCGACCTTGGTCAGATGCGCGATCAACGCCGTCGTGGTCGATTTGCCGTTGGTGCCGGTGATGGCAACGAACGGCGCGTTCGGCGCATGCCGGCGCCGTTCGCGGCAGAACAGTTCGATATCGCCGATCACCTCGACGCCGGCTTCGCGCGCCTTCAGCACGCTCCAGTGCGGCACCGGATGGGTCAGCGGCACGCCGGGCGCGAGCACGAGCGCTGCAAACTTCGCCCAGGAGACGTTGCGCAGGTCCGCAGTGATGAAGCCGGCCTGCGCGGCCTTGGCGACATTCTCGGCATTATCGTCGGCGGCGACCACCTCGGCGCCGCCGGCCTTCAGCGCGTGGCACGAGGCGAGCCCCGAGCCGCCGAGGCCGAACACCGCGATCGTCTTGCCGGCGAAGGATGTGACCGGGATCATCGCGGGGGACCGTCAGCGCAGCTTCAGCGTCGAGAGACCGGCGAGCGCCAGCATCACCGAGATGATCCAGAAGCGGATCACGATCTGCGGCTCGGTCCAGCCGAGCTGCTCGAAATGATGATGGATCGGCGCCATCCGGAAGATGCGCTTTCCGGTGAGCTTGAACGACACCACCTGCACGATGACGGAGACCGCCTCCAGCACGAACAGGCCGCCGATCACAGCAAGCACGATCTCGTGCTTCACCGCGACCGCGATGGCACCGAGCATTCCGCCGAGCGCGAGCGAGCCGGTGTCGCCCATGAAGATCGAGGCCGGCGGCGCGTTGAACCAGAGGAAGCCGAGGCCCGCCCCTAGCAGCGCGCCGCAGAGCACGGCGAGTTCGCCGGTGCCCGCGACATATTTGATCTGGAGATATTCGGCGAACACGGCGTTGCCGGCGAGATAAGCGATCATCGCAAAGCTCGCGGTCGCAATCATCACCGGCACGATGGCGAGGCCGTCGAGACCGTCGGTGAGGTTCACCGCGTTGCCGGAGCCGACGATGACGAAGGCGCCGAAGATGACGAAGAACCAGCCGAAATGCAGCACCGTGTCCTTCAGGAAGGGAATCGTCAGCGCAGTCGATGCGGGATCGCGGTTCAGCCGCACCAGCGCATAGCAGGCGACCAGCGCGATCGCCGCCTCGATCAGCAGGCGAAGCTTGCTGCCGAACCCGGTCGTGGTCTGCTTGGTGACCTTGAGGTAATCGTCGTAGAAGCCGACGAAGCCGAAGCCGAGCGTCACTGCGAGCACGATCCAGACATAGGGGTTGAGCGGATTGGCCCACAGCACCGTGCCGACCGTGAGCCCGGACAGGATCATCAGCCCGCCCATGGTGGGCGTGCCCTTCTTGGCGAGATGCGATTGCGGACCGTCGGTGCGGATCGGCTGGCCCTTGCCCTGGCGGATGCGCAAATGATCGATGATCCAGGGTCCGAACAGGAACACGAACAGCGCGCCGGTGACGACGGCGCCGCCGGTGCGGAAGGTGATGTAGCGGAAGACGTTCAGGACCGTGCGGATTGCACCGAAGCCCGGAAATGTATTGGAGAGCTCGATCAGCCAGTAAAACATTCAGACGGTCCTATGGCGCCTTCGCACGCGCAGCCTTGGCCTGGTTCTCGGCCTTCATTTTGGCCTCAACGTGCCTCACGCGCATTCGCTGGTCTTCATCATCGGGTCGGACGCGACCTCAGGGGAAACGGACGGCTTCGTGCCGCAAAAGAGGGATTCGGGAACAGCGCCTTCCAAGCAGTTTACGCCTTTGCCTGCAAGGCGGCCACCAGCCCCGGCACAAACTTGTTGACCCAGAACATCTTCTTGCTGCCCTTGACAACCACGACGTCGCCTGCCTTCAGCAGGCGCGCAACCTCGCTCGGCTTCAGCGTGGCGGGATCGTCGTGCCAGCCGAGGCCCTTGCCCGGTGGCAGCACGTCGTAGAGGTGACGCATCAGCGGGCCGACGCAGTAGACCGCGTCGATGCCTTCGAGATGCCTGGCGAGGCCGGTGTGATAGCTCGGTGCGTCCTCGCCCAGCTCGAGCATGTCGCCGAGCACCGCGATGCGGCGACCGCCGCTGATGTTGCGCGCCTCAAGGCTTTGCAGCGCAGCCGCCACGCTGGCCGGATTGCCGTTGAAGCTGTCGTCGATCACGGTGATGTCGCCGATTGCCTGCTCGACGCCGCGGCCGGTCATGATGCCGACGCGGTCGAGCTTGATCGCGAGCGTCGCGACGTCGAGATGCGCAGCATGAATCGAGGCCAGCGCAGCCAGCGCATTGTGCACCCGGTGCGGCGCGCCGGGGGTGAGGCTGAAGGCGATCTCCTTCTTGCCGATCGCGGCCACGACCTGCCACCTCTCGCCGTGAGGCGCATGCGCGACCTCGTGCACCTCGGTGTGCTCGCCTCCGAAGCGCACGACCCTGCCTTTCCACTCGGGCGCCTTGATCCCGGCGGGCAGCACCAGCACGCCATCTTCGGGCAGGCCGAGCGCGATCGACACCTTTTCGCGCCGGATAGCGTCGAGCGAGCCGAGCTTCTCCAGATGCACCGGCTGGACGTTGACGACGAGCGCGACGGTCGGCCGCGTCAATTCGCTGAGCCGCGCGATCTCGCCTTGCTGGTTCATGCCCATCTCGACGACCCAGAGGCTGGCGTCCGGCTTGGCATTGCACAGCGTCAGCGGCACGCCCCAGAAATTGTTGAAGCTCGAGGGGCTGGCATAGGCGTTCGGATAAGCCGCCAGAAACTCCTTGGTGCTGGTCTTGCCGGCGCTGCCGGTGAGCCCGATCACCGGCCCGTGGAAGCGGGCGCGGGCAGCGCGCGCGAGGCCCCAGAGGCCGTCGATCAGCGTATCCTTCACGACGATCTGGGGGATGCGGATGCCCGCGATCTCGTGCGGCACGATCATCGCGACCGCGCCTGCGGCTTCCGCCTTGTCCGCGAACTCCCAGCCGTCGCGCGCGCTGGCGAAGGCCGAGATGAAGCCGCCGCTCGGCGTGCCGCTGAGCGCGACGAACAGGCTGCCCGGCTTCACCAGTCGGCTGTCCTGGGTGACGAAATCGATCGGCGTATCCGGGAAAGATCCGGCGGCGCCCAGCGCACGCGCGACCTCGGCAACCGTCCATATCGGCGCGCTCATGCAATCCTCGACGCTAGTGCGGCGGCAACCGCCTCGTGATCACTGAAGGGCAGCACCTCTCCACCGACGATCTGCCCGGTCTCGTGGCCCTTGCCGGCGATGAGCAGTGCATCGCCGTCTTCCAGCTCCTCGATCGCGGCGCGGATCGCGGCAGCGCGGTCGCCGATCTCGCGTGCGCCCTTCGCAGCGGCGAGGATCGCGGCGCGGATGGCATCCGGCTTCTCGCTGCGCGGATTGTCGTCGGTGATGATGACGCCGTCGGCATTCTCCGCCGCGATCGCGCCCATGATCGGACGCTTGCCGGCATCGCGGTCGCCGCCGGCACCGAACACGACGACCAGCCTGCGCTTGGCATAGGGCCGCAGCGCCTGCAGCGCTTTCGCCAGCGCGTCGGGCTTGTGCGCATAGTCGACGAAGATCGGCGCGCCGTTGCGCTCGCCGACGCGCTCGAGCCGGCCCTTGGCGCCTTCGAGATGTTCGAGGCTTGCGAACACGTTTGCAGCGTCGCTGCCGGTGCCGATGGCAAGGCCGGCCGACACCAGCGCGTTCTCGATCTGGAATTCGCCGACCAGCGGCAGCCGGATCGCGTAGCCCCTGCCGCGATGTTCGACCGTGAGCTTCTGCGCAAAGCCTTCGACCACGGCCTCGGTGAGGCGGATGCCCTCGCCTGCGCCATCACCGTTGCGGCCCACCGCCATGATGCGCAGGCCGCGCGCCTTCGCCGCATCGATCGCTTCCGCCGAGCAATCATGATCGGCCGAGATCACGGCGGCGCCGCCCGGCGGAATCAGCTCGCGGAACAGGCGAAGCTTTGCCGCGAGATAATGCGCGACCGTCGGATGGTAATCCATATGGTCGCGCGAGAGATTGGTGAATCCGCCGGCCGAGATATGCACGCCATCGAGGCGGTACTGGTCGAGCCCGTGCGAGGACGCCTCGAAGGCGAGATGCGTG
Source organism: Bradyrhizobium vignae (assembly GCF_900324035.1). Taxonomy (NCBI): domain Bacteria; kingdom Pseudomonadati; phylum Pseudomonadota; class Alphaproteobacteria; order Hyphomicrobiales; family Nitrobacteraceae; genus Bradyrhizobium; species Bradyrhizobium vignae. The sequence goes on along the minus strand of NZ_LS398110.1, from coordinate 2,423,624 downwards.
ACGCCTTCGCGCGCGATCTCGTCCAACTGCCGGTGCAGCGCGATCGGATCCGGCGTCGTCAGCGAGCCGTAGACCGTGCGCTTCGGCGAAACGAGACCAATGGTGCCGATGCTGGCGGAGGCATGTCCGAGCCGCTCCCAGATCTGACGCGTGAAGGCGGCAACCGAGGTCTTGCCGCTGGTTCCGGTCACCGCCGCAATCGTTGCAGGCTGCGCGGGGAAGAATCTTGCGGCGGCGAGCGCCAGCGCGCGGCGCGGATTGGTGGCGGCGATGAACGGCACCTTGCATGCTGCCGGCGCATGATCGCCGACGATTGCGATCGCGCCCGCAGCAACCGCAGCATCGATGAAGCGAGCGCCATCGGTCTTGCTGCCCGCGAGCGCGAAGAACAGATCGCCCGGCTTGACCACGCGGCTGTCGAGCGCAACGCCGCTCACGTCGAGCGCCGCAACGGCGGGCTCGATCGCGGCATCATTGCCCGGAACGTCTTGACCTAAGAGGTCGCGCAGCTTCATGGTCTTCCAGTCGACATGCCCGGCCGGAAAGCCGAATCCTTGGGAAAATCCCGACTCAGCACCGGCGACGGCCCACCCGGTTGATTACTGGGTTGTCCTGGATGCTGCAAGAATAAGGCGCTCGGACGGCGGCAGGTCAAACCGCGGCTCGACGCCCAGAAGCGGCGCGATCCGCTCGATCACCTTGCCGCCGGTCGGCACCGCGTTCCAGCCGGAGGTGATGAAACCCTTCGTCTCGGGAATCGCCTGCGGCTCGTCCAGCATCACCAGGATCTGATATTTCGGATCGTCGCAGGGCATGATGGCGGTGAACGAGTTGAGCACGCGCTTCTTGGCGTAGCGGCCGTTGATGACCTTTTCCGACGTTCCGGTCTTGCCGCCGACATAGTAGCCCTTGATGTCGGCGGTCTTGGCGGTGCCGATTTCGGCGTTGAGCCGCATCAGGAACCGCATCTTGTCGCTGGTCTCCGGCTTGATGACGCGCTTGGCCATCGCCATGGCTTCGGATTCGCTTCGTTTCATGAATGTCGGCGGAATCAGGTAGCCGCCGTTCACCAGCGCGTTGATACCCATCACCGCTTGCAGCGGCGCCACGGAGAGGCCCTGGCCGAACGCGGCAGTCACCGTGTTCAGCTCGCTCCAGCGCCGCGGGATCAGCGGCGCCGCGCTCTCCGGCAATTCGGTGCGCAGCCGCGTCAACTGCCCCATCTTGGCGAGGAAGGCCTTGTGCGCCTCGACGCCCTGGCCGAGTGCGATCCGTGCGGCACCGATGTTGGACGAGTAGGTGAACACTTCCTTGGTGTTGATGAAACGTCCGAGCGGATGGCTGTCGTGGATCGTGAACTTGCCGTAGTGCAGGTTTCCGCGCGCATCCCACATCGAGTTCAAGTTGATCTTGCCGGAATCGAGCGCCATCGCCAGCGTGAACGCCTTGAAGGTCGAGCCCATCTCGTAGACGCCGGTGGTCAGGCGGTTGATGCGGTCGGGGTCGTGCGCTTCCTTCGGATTGTTGGGATCGAAGTCCGGCAGCGAGACCATCGCCACGATCTCGCCGGTCTTGACGTTGGAGACGATGCCGGAGGCGGCCTTGGCGTGGAACTTGTCCTTGGCCTTCAACAGCTCGTCGCGCAGCGCATGCTCGACGCGCAGGTCGACCGAGAGCTCGATCGGCTTCTGCAGCCGGTCGGTGGCAAAGCCGGCGCGGTGGAGATCGGCCAGCCCCTGGTTGTCGAGCCACTTCTCGAGGCCAGCGATGCCCTGGTTGTCGATGTTGACGAGACCGATGAGATGGGCGACCTCGTTGCCGGTGGGATAGACGCGCTTGTTCTCGCGCAGGAAGCCGATGCCGGGAATTCCGAGTTTGTGGACGGCCTGCTGCTGCGCCGGCGTGACCTCGCGCTTGAGCCAGACGAAACCCTTGCGCGTCCTGAGGCGCTCGCGCACCTCGACCTCGTCGAGGTCGGGAATGGTCGCGGTCAAGAGCTCGATCGCCTCGTCCTTGTCGATGATGCGGCGCGGCTCGCCGAACAGGCTCGCCGCCTTGACGTCGGTCGCAAGGATTGCGCCGTTGCGGTCGACGATGTCGGGCCGTGCGGTCGCAACCACCTCCTGCGCCGCAGCGCGGCGCGCGCTGTGGGCGTCGGCGCCGATCGCGAACATCACGAGCCGGCCGCCGATCAAAGCGTAGACCGAGGCGAAGGCGAGCATTGCGAGGCCCACGCGCGCGCGCGCCTTCGCGGCGCGATCGACATTGCGCCCGTAGAGCAGGCTTCGGATCAGCCGCTGCCGCCAAGGCTCGGCCGACTTTTCGGTTGGTCTTGCAGGCGTTGCCGGGCTCATTGCTTGTCCTCGGGCTGAGGCACGGAACCCGTCACCGTGTCAGGGTCGCTCGCGGCTTCGATGGTCTTGAGCATGGCCCCGATCGGATCGGGCTCGCCCGGCCTGAACATCCGCGGCGGACGCTCCGGCAGGTTCTTCAGCGAATCATATTGCGTGCCGTTGATCGGCTTCAGCGACAGATGCCGGTCGGACAGGCCTTGCAGGCGCAAGGGCGCATCGAGCTTGGCCCATTCTGCGCGCAGCGAGGCGATCGCATCGCGCTGTTCGCGGATCTCCGCATGCAGCCGCAGCACCTTCTCGGTGCGCGCCGTCGAGTCCATCTTGATCCGGTAGACATGGGCGGCTGCGAAGATCAGCGCACCGATGACGAGGAGGTGGATGATGCGCATGCGCTAGCCGCCCCTCATCACGTCCGAGAGCTTTGGCCAGGACGATGCCTCGTCGGTCTCGTGCGCCGGCGCCGAGGTGCGCTCGGCGGCGCGCAGCTTTGCCGAGCGCGCGCGCGGATTATGCGCGACTTCGTCCTCGCCGGCGACGACCGGCCGCCGCGTCAGCAGCTGGAAGCTCGGCGCACTTTGCGCGACTTCCGGCAGATGCCGCGAACCGCCGCCCGTCTTGGAACGCTCGGAGAGGAAATTCTTGACGATACGGTCTTCCAGCGAATGGAACGAGACGACGATGAGGCGGCCGCCGGGCTTGAGCACGCGCTCGGCCGCAGCGAGCGCGCTCTGGAGTTCCTCGAGCTCTTCGTTGACGAAGATGCGCAGCGCCTGGAACGTCCGCGTCGCCGGGTGAATGTCCCCGGGCTTCGATCGCACCACCCTGCCGACGAGATCGGCGAGCGCGCGCGTGGTGGTGAACGGCGTTTCCTGCCGGTCCGCCACGATGGCGCGGGCGATGCGGCGGGAATGCCGCTCCTCGCCGAAGAGATAGATGATGTCGGCAAGATCGCCTTCGGAGGCGCGCGCGACGACGTCGGCCGCGGTCGGGCCTGTCTGCCCCATCCGCATGTCGAGCGGACCGTCGAGGCGGAAGGAGAAGCCGCGGCCGGCCTGGTCGAGCTGCATCGAGGACACGCCGACGTCCATCACGACGCCGTCGATCGCCTCGAGGCCTTGCGCGGCGCAGACCTCGGCAAGGTTGGAGAAGCGGTCCTCGACCAGCGTCAGCCGGCCCGCGGAGCGTTCGACCAGCTCGGCACCGCCGGCAATCGCGGTGCGGTCGCGATCAATGGCGATCAGTCGGGTTCCCGGCACCTCCAGGATCGCGCGGCTATAGCCGCCGGCACCGAAAGTGGCGTCGACATAGACGCCGCCCTCGCGCGGAGCGAGATGCGCGATGGCCTCACGGCCAAGAACAGGGATATGCGGCGCCGAGCTCATGCGCGACGCCTGCCGACCATCCAGCCTGACCAAGCGAGATCGGGGTCGAACAAGCCCATAACGCCTCGAATCATTGCGCGTCGCGGCGGTTCCACGACAAAGCCCCCGTCCTGCATGGTAACCGAGCCCGGTCGTCCCGGGCCACCAACCCAGTGTTCCCAGTGGAATTTGTCGGGCAGCCATGGGATTTCGAGCCAAAATACGCTTTGGCCGCCTCCGGACGCGGGTCGGCTCTTCATCTCTCAGTAACGGCCCTTAGCGTTAAGAAAGCGTTGCTCGGCCCGTGACAAGTGGAAAAGGTGACGTGGGGGTGATGCTTCATCCACACACATCGCCAAAATGCATCCGTTAACCGCGTCGCGTGATTGCGCACGGTGCAGGGTAAAGGAATAGTAAAGAGAAGGGCTTGCCCCACTCTCCGTCCGTTTGAGCTGCTCATGCCCTCCGGTTCGTCCACGCCGTCTGGATCCGATTCGAAGCGACAACGTGTTCTCCCGGTTCCCAAGACCGTGGCGGGCCTGCGGACGTTCGAGCCCGATTCCTCGATCGTGTCCGACATCATCCCCTCGCCCAATTATGGCGAGCGCAACAAGGGACGGCAGCCGGACATGATCGTGCTGCACTACACCGGCATGCCCGATGTCGAGGGCGCGCTGGCGCGGCTCTGCACGGCCGGCACCGAGGTCTCGGCGCATTATGTCGTGCTGGAGGACGGCCGCATCGTGCAATGCGTGCCCGAGACCAAGCGCGCCTGGCACGCGGGCGTCTCTTCCTGGGCCGGCGAGGACGATATCAACTCCTGCTCGATCGGCATCGAGATCATCAATCGCGGCCATGACTGGGGCTATCCGGAGTATCCGCTGCGCCAGATCGCCGCCGTGATCGCGCTGTGCCGCGGTATCATGCTCCGCCGCAAGGTGCCGGCGCACCGGGTGCTCGGCCATTCCGACGTCGCGCCCGCCCGCAAGAAGGACCCCGGCGAAAAATTTCCGTGGCATTCGCTGGCTAATTCCGGCGTCGGTCACTGGGTAACACCCGCGCCGATCGTTCGGGGCGAGAAGCTGATGCTCGGCACCATCAGCGACGCGGTACTGAGCATGCAGCAGGCACTCGCACGGTACGGCTATGGCGTGCCCCTGAACGGCAAATACGACGCCGCGACCATGGAGGTCGTCACCGCCTTCCAGCGCCATTTCCGTCCGGCCCGGCTCGACGGTGTCGCGGATCATTCGACGCTCTCGACATTGCAGGCGCTGCTGGCGAGCTTGCCGTCGGACGCGACGACGGTTGCGAAGTGAGGGCGACAGCTACATCCTCCGTCGTTGCGAGGAGCTCGCGACAAAATTGCGAAGCAATTTTGCGCTGATGCGACGAAGCAATCCAGACTGTTTCCCCCGAGGCAGTCTGGATTGCTTCGCGGAGCCTGTCATCGGGCCGCGCTTCGCGCGGACCCGTTGGCTCGCATGATGACGTTGATACAGCCCTACCCCATCTCCCTCACCCTTCGCGCATAGAGCCGCCGCAACGGCTCGAGTTGCGTTGCCTCGGTCGCCGCACGATACGCCTCGCGCGCCTCCTCCGTCCTGCCGAGCCGCCGCAACAAATCCGCGCGCACCGCGGGCAACAGCTCATAGCCGCGAAGCCCGCCGCGCGCGGTGATGGCATCGACGAGATCGAGCGCTCGTGCCGGCCCATCGACCATCGACACCGCCGCCGCATGGTTCAACTCGATCACCGGCGAAGGACTGATGCGCAGCAGCACCTGGTAGAGCCCCGCAATCTGCGGCCAATCGGTCTCCTCGAAGCTCGGCGCACGCGCATGCAGCGCGGCGATCGCGGCCTGCACCGCATAGGGCTGCGGCCGGCCCGGCACGCGCAGCGCGTCCTCCACCAGCCGCAGGCCCTCATCGATCTGCGCGCGGTCCCACAGCGCGCGGTCCTGCTCTTCGAGCAGCACGATGTCGCCGGCCGGCGTCTCGCGCCCGGCGCGGCGCGCGTCGTGCAGCAGCATCAACGCCAGCAGGCCCTTGATCCCGGCGCGATCGGGCAGCAAGCGGTCCAGCAGGCGACCAAGCCTGATGGCCTCGACGGCGAGATCGGGCCGCATCAGGTCCGTGCCCTCGGTCGCGACATAGCCCTCGGTGAAGACGAGATAGATCACGGCCAGCACGCCATCGAGCCGCGGCGCCAGCGCCTCGCGCTCCGGCACCTCGTAGGGGATGCCGGCAAGCCTGATCTTCTGCTTGGCGCGGACGAGCCGCTGCGCCATCGCCTCCTCGCTGACGAGAAAGGCGCGCGCCACCTGCGCCGTCGACAGCCCACAGACCGTACGCAGCGTCAGCGCGACCTGCACCTCGGGCGCGAAGGCGGGATGGCAGCAGGTGAAGATCAGCCGCAGCATGTCGTCATCGAGCGTTGCCGGCGGCTCGTCGGGGCCCAGCGCGTTGAGCTCGAGCTCATGCACCAGCGCCTGCTGCTTGCCGCGGAAGACCACCTGGCGGCGGATGCGGTCGATCACCTTGTGCTTGGCGACGTTGACCAGCCAGGCGCGCGGATTGTCAGGGGCCTCACACCCCGCCCAGCGTTCCAGGGCAACGGCGAAAGCATCCTGGAGTGCGTCCTCGGCGAGATCGAAATCGCCGACGAGGCGGATCAGCGTGGCCAGCGCCCGCCCCGCCTCGTCACGGAATATCCTGTCGATCTCGCCAGGGGTCATGCGGCGACGCGCGGCTCGGCCGTCACTTGTCGTAGACCCAGATCGGCCGCACCTCGATCGAGCCGATGCGCGCGCTGGGAATCCGCGCCGCGATCTCGATCGCCGCGTTGAGATCCTTCGCCTCGACCAGGTAGTAACCGCCGAGCTGCTCGCGTGTTTCCGCGAACGGACCATCGGTCGTCAGCGTCTTGCCCTCGCGCACACGCACGGTCGTTGCAGTCGTGGTCGGCTGCAGGCGGTCGCCGGCCTTGAAGTTGCCGCTCTGGATGATGGATTGCGTGAAGGCCTGGTATTCGGCCAGCATCTTCTGGCTGGTCGCCGCGTCGTTCTTCGCGTACTCGACCTCGTTCTGATAGATCATCAGCAGATATTGCATGGCTTCACTCCTGTTGTTCGGCTCACTCGCCGACATCCAGTCGAACGGGGTACGGTCCAAACGACATCTTCAGGATAAATTATTTCGGGCGGATCGTACGTCGCGATATCGGCTTGACGGAACCGTCACAAATGCCCATGCGTAGTCCCGTCAGTCGGCCGGACGGCCGCTCCGGCAGGTGCCGAAAGGCCGCCGGGGAGGAAAGTCCGGGCTCCCTTGACATGCGGTGCCGGATAACGTCCGGCGGGGGTGACCCCAGGGAAAGTGCCACAGAGAACGAACCGCCCGCCGTCGCCCCTTCGGGGCTATGGCGCGACAAGCCCGCAAGGCTCGCCGCGCCGAAGCTGCGCAAGCAGCGTAGGCGGGTAAGGGTGAAAAGGTGCGGTAAGAGCGCACCGCGGTTCCGGCAACGGAGCCGGCATGGCAAACCCCACCGGGAGCAAAACCGAATAGGGACGGCATAGCGGGCTGTTCGCGAAAGCGATAACGCCGCGGGGCGATGTCAGGCCCGCCGTCCGGGTAGGTTGCTCGAGGCCATGTGCAAACATGGTTCCAGAGGAATGGCCGTCGCGTATCGTTCGCGCAAGCGGGCGGTGCCCTACAGAACCCGGCTTACAGGCCGGCTGATACTCTGAAGCGTTTTCGAGCGAAGTGGTTTTCCGGTTCGCGTGAAGAAAACGCGTCCTGCTGAGGAAGCAACGAGGGGTTCGATGCTAGCGCATCGGACCCCTCACCATTTGGACCACCATCGTGATTCCGGGGCGTGCGCAGCACGAATCCGGAATCCATCGGGCCGCAGTGTTGGTGAAATGAATGGATTCCGGGCTCTCGCTGCGCGAGCCCCGGAACGACGACAAGAGTTACACCACGATCTCGCAACACCGCCATCGGCGCGCTCGATTCAGGCGGCGCGCGTGTCCACCTTCACCGGCACCGGCGCAAGCCCGCCCGTCTCCCGCCGCAGCTTGCTCGCCTCGAAGCCGTGCATGCCAAGCTGCCATTGCAGCCCGACGATGCAGCCCTTGGTTGGTTGCAGCAGCGCGAGCGAAGCGAACAGCGTCACGGGCAGCCACACCGCAAGCTGCAGCCACTCGGGCGGCGCGTAAGCGGTCTCGATCGCAAGAATTGCCGGCACCACGAGATGGCCGACCACGACCATCACGAGATAGGCGGGAAAGTCGTCGGCGCGCTGGTGAAACAGCTCCTCGCCACAATGATCGCAAGCCTCGGTCACTTTCAGGAAACGGCCGAACATATGCCCCTCCCCGCAATTGGGACATTTGCCGCTGAAACCGCGCCACATCGCCTTTGCCAGAGAGACCGTCGCCATGACCACACCTCTTCCTTTTCGACGATCCATACAATAATATCATGCATCCATACATTCAAAGCTTATAGGCCTAAATTGCATGGGCTGGATCCCTACAATCTCGGAGCTCTCGGGGCCGCGCTACCAGCGCATCGTCGAGGCCATGGAGGCCGATATCGCCGCCGGGAGGTTGGTGCGCGGCCAGCAATTGCCGACGCAGCGGGCGCTGGCAAAAGCACTCGGCATCGACCTCACCACCGTGACGCGCGCCTACACTGAAGCCCGGCGCCGCGGCATCATGGAAGCCCGCGTCGGACAGGGCTCGTTTGTGTCGGAGACCAGCGCGCGGCGCGCGGTCGACCTGCCGCATCCGGTCGCGATCGACCTCTCGATGAACGTGCCGCCGCATCCGCTCGAGGCGCAGCTCGACGAGCGCATCGTCGCCGGAATGGAAGCCATCCGCACGCAATCGGGCCTGACGGCGTATCTCAATTATCAGCCGCCCGGCGGCAGCGCGCATGAGCGCGAGATCGCCGCGCGCTGGATGCGCGCACGCGCTCCGCATGCGCAGGCCGAAAGGCTCGTGATCTTTCCGGGCGCACAGACGATCCTCTTCAACCTGCTCGCTCATCTTGCGCGGCCCGGCGAAACCGTGCTGACCGAAGCCCTCACCTTCCCCGGCATCAAGGCCGCCGCAGCACAGCTCGGCGTCAAGCTCGTCGGCGTCCCGATGGACGAGGACGGCATCCTGCCCGATGCGCTGGTAAAGGCGTGCCGCGCGCACCGGCCAAAGGCCGTTTATCTCATTCCGACGCTGCACAATCCGACCACCGCAACGCTTTCGGCTGAGCGGCGCAGCGCTGTCGCAAAGATCGTTCGCGATGCCGGCACGATCCTGATCGAGGACGACGCCTACGGGCTGCTTGATCGCTCGGCGTCGCCGATCGCGAACCTCATTCCGGAGCGGACTTATCTCGCAACCACGCTGTCAAAATGCATTGCGCCGGCGCTACGCGTTGCCTATCTGGTGACGCCCGATGCCGACGCGCAGCTTCAGATGCGCGGCCACTTGCAGGCCACCGTCCAGATGCCGGCGCCACTGATGGTCGCTCTGGTGACGCACTGGATCGAGGCCGGTATCGCCGACCGCATCATCACGGCCATCCGCAACGAGGCAGTCGGGCGCCAACAGATTGCGCAACGCGCCCTAAAGGGTTTTCAGTTCCTGGCCAAGCCTGCCGCTCATCATCTCTGGCTGCGGCTGCCGGAGGGCCGGCGCGATGTCGCGGCACATCTGCTGCGCAATGGACTCGCGATCGTGGGAGGCGATGCCTTCACCGTGGATGGAGCACCGCCGCATGCGGCGCGTGTCTCGCTGGGGGCGGCACGCAACAGGGCGGAATTGACGCAAGCGCTGCGCATCCTGATCGGCGCGCTACACGAGCCCGCCGACACCAGACAGATCGTCTAGACTCTTCTTATCGATGATGACGACGGTGGCGTGGGCGAACGACTGGCGCAACGGCTGCAGGATAGGCCGCATAGGCCTCGCTCGGGGCCAACGCCTCGCCGCGGGCTGCGCGCCCCGCGGGCGTGAGCTGGCCGCCATTGAGCACATCGCGGTCGGGATGTGCGGCCTGATAGGCTGCAGGCTCGGAAAACTGCGCCTGCGCCAATGTCGGCGTCAGGCCGGCGACCGATAACAGCGCGGCCGCAACGGCAATGTTCATGCGGGTCATGATCATGCTCCATCATCTCATCAGGGACGGTGCGGCGTGACGCCCGGCAGGCCCCAAGATTAAAGTGCGAGCATCATGTAGGCGCGTCTTCCGCGAATGCCCGCCCTCCGGCATCACGCTTGCGTGCGGTTTTGAAATTGACCTTCCCGGCCGCATCTGTGCTATGCGCCAGATGACGTTCAAAAGCAGCGATCGAAGTTCGGCATCGCCGCTAACGACAGGAAATGACAGGTGGAAACGTCCACTTACGCGCTGCTGCTGTTCGGCGCGCTAGCCGGCGGCTTCGTCTCGGGACTGGCCGGATTCGGCACGGCGCTGATGGCGCTCGGCATCTGGCTCTACGTCCTGCCGCCCACGCTCGCGGTCCCGCTGGTGCTGATCTGCTCGGTGATCGCGCAGACCTCGACGCTGCCCTCGATGTGGAAGAGTTTTGATCTCTCGCTGGTCTGGCCGTTCCTGATCGGCGGCCTGATCGGCGTGCCGCTCGGGACCATGATGGTCGCGTCGGCCGATCCAAAAGTGTTCAAGCTGAGCGTCGGCGTGCTGATCCTGATCTTCTCGAGCGCGCTGTACCTCAACAAGAGGCCGCTCGCCTTCAAGGCCGGCGGCCGGATTGCCGACGGCGCGATCGGCTTTGCCGGCGGCATTCTCGGCGGCCTCGCCGGACTCTCGGGGCCGCTGCCGATCCTGTGGGCCAACATCCGCGGCTGGAACAAGCACGAGCGGCGCGGCATCTTCCAGCTCTTCAACTTCACGGTGCTCGCCACCGCGCTGGTGCTGCAGACGGCATCGGGCCTCGTCGCCTTCAAGGTGGTCTGGCTCGCGGCTGTCGCCTTTCCCGGCACGCTGATCGGCGCATGGGCGGGCGCGCGCGTCTATCACGCGCTGAACGACAAGCATTTCGGCGATGTCGTGCTCGGCCTCTTGTTCCTGTCGGGCCTCACCCTGGTCTGGAATAGCGTTGGCGCGCACTGACGTGTGCGCCAACGAAGATGCGTCCTTGTCGCGACACGACCAGGCTGTCGCTATGCCGGCGCGCGCGCAGGAGGCGCTTCAGGCTCAGTCTCCACCTCCTCCGGAACCTCGGCGTGCCGCAGCGGAGCCAGGCGCTTGCCGAATTCGCGGTACAGCAACCACACGCTCAACGCAGCCTGAACCGTCGTTGTCACAATCGACAAATACCAGACGTGCTCCATCCGAAAGCCCGGCCACGTCGAGAGCCAGATCGACGGCAGGGAATAGGTGAGGACCCGCATTGCCGAGCTCACCAGCACGGGCTTGGTGTTGCCGAGTCCCTGGAACATGCTGGAGGTGGTGAAGATCAGCCCCTGCGCCACCATGTTGAACGAGACGATGCGCAGGAAGAGCGACGCAACCGCCAACGTTTCCCGATCACTCGAGAAGCCGGCAAGCAACAGACCCGGCGCGAGTTGCGCGAGGGCCAGGAACACGATCATCACGGCGGTCGCGACAAGCGCCGCCTTGACAAAGGTCTCCCGCACGCGCGCGCCGTTGCCGGCGCCGAAGTTCTGGCCGGCGATGGGCCCCGCAGCCAGCGCAATGGCGAGCGCCGGCATCTGGATCAGGCCGAGGAGACGCGTGCCGATACCAAATCCGGCCTGCGCCGCCGGGCCGAAAACGCTCAGTACATAATAGCCCACGGCCATGATGATGAAGACCATCACGAACTCACCGCCGGCAGGCAGGCCAACATTGAGGATTCTCTTCCACTGCCAAAGCTGAGGCCGCCATTGCGCAGGATGAAAGGCGACGTAGCGCTCCAGCTTCAGGAAATACGCGAGCAGCATCAGCACGCCGATACAGACGGCGATCGAGCTTGCGAGGCCAGCTCCAGCGACACCGAGCGGATGCCCGGTGCCCCAGCCCGAGATCAGGACCGGCGCCAGCGCGATGTTGATGCCCACCGCGAGCGCCTGCACCAGCATGCTCGGCCGCACGATGCCGGTCGCCCGCAATGCGGACGCCATCACTTGCGTCGCGAATTGCAGCGCCAGCGCCGGCATGAACCAGAGCAGATAGAGGGTGCCCGCTTCGATCGTTGCGTCGTCGGCCGCGACCGCGCGCATATAGGGACGCGACAGCGCGAAACCCGCAACCAGCGTCAGCAGCCCGAACAGCACCGACAGGACGACCGATTGGTTGAACACCAGATTGGCATCGTCACGGTCCTTGCGGCCAACGGCATGCGCCATCAACGCAACCGTGCCGACGCCGAGCACCTGCATCAAGGCGTTGACGAGAAAGCCGGCGTTGCCGGCCGCGGCGACGCCCGCGATCGCGGCCTCGCCGAGGCTCGAGACGAAGTAGAGGTCGACGAGCTGGCAGATCATGATCGTGATCATGCCGACCACGATCGGTGGCGCCATGTGCAGGATGTGGCTCACGATGGAGCCGCGCGTCAGGTCTTTCATGTCAATCCATCCCTGCCCTGATCCTTCGCGGCTTGCGGACGTTCTCCTCCGTCCGCAGGCCGCGCCTCATTCCGCTGCTGCGATCTGCCCGAGCTCCACCACCTGGCGCTCGAACAGGCCGCGATAAATGCCCGCCGGCTTGGCCGCGAGCAGAGCATGCGTGCCTTGCTCGACGATCTCGCCGCGGTCGAACACCAGGATGCGATCGAGGCTCCTCACCGTCGACAGCCGGTGCGCGATCACGATCGACGTGCGGCCCTTCATCAGCCGCTCCATCGCCTCCTGGATCAGCGCCTCCGATTCCGAATCGAGGCTCGAGGTCGCCTCGTCCAGGATCAGCACCGGCGCATCCGCCAGGAACGCCCGCGCCAGCGCCACGCGCTGCCGCTCGCCGCCCGACAGTTTGACGCCGCGCTCGCCGACCAGCGTGCCGTAACCCTTCGGCAGACGCAGGATGAAGTCGTGCGCATTCGCGAGCCGCGCCGCCTGCTCGATCGCATCAAAGCTGGCGCCGGGCCGGCCATAGGCGATGTTCTCGGCGAGCGAGCGGTGAAACAGGATCGGCTCCTGCTGCACGATCGCAATCTGGCTGCGCAGCGATTGCTGCGTGGCGAGCGCGATGTCCTGCCCGTCGATCAGCACGCGACCGCCGGTGACGTCGTAGAGCCGTTGCACCAGCTTGACGAAGGTCGACTTGCCGGAGCCGGAGCGGCCGACGAGACCGACGCGTTCGCCGGCGCGGATCCTGACCGACAAGCCGTCGTATAGCGGCGCGCGATGGCCGCCATAATGGAAGGTGACGTCGTCGAACACGATCTCGCCGCCCTCGATCGCGATCGGCCGCGCATAGACCGCATCCGCAATCCCGATCGGCTCGTCATGGATCGCCACCAATTCCTCCATGTCGTTGACCGAGCGCTGCAGGTTGTTGATGTGCATGCCGACGTCACGCAGATAGGCGTGGATGACGTAGTAGCTCGTCAGCACGTAGGTGACGTCGCCCGGCGAGGCATATCCCGAGATCCACAGCAGCACGGAGCCGCCGATCACCGAGGCACGCAAGGCCAGCAGCAGCGAGAGCTGCGCCATGGCGGTGTAGTTGTAGCGAAACCAGGTCCGCCGCACGCGCACGCGCCAGCGTTTGATGACGCGGGCGAGCCGCGCGTCTTCGCGCAGCTCCGCGCCGAAGGATTTCACCACCGCGTTGCAGGTCAGCGCATCCGCCAAGGTGCCTCCGACCTTGGTGTCCCAGGCATTGGAGACGCGCGCGGCCGGCGCGATGTAGCGGGTCGAGAACAGCACCGTCATGGTGACATAGGCCAGCGCGCCGAGCGCAATCACCGCGCCGAGCGAGGCCCAGTGCACGCCGAGCAGGATCATCGACCCGATCAGAACGACAAACGAGGGCAAGAGCGCCAACAGAAGTGTGTCGTTGAGCAGGTCGAGCGCCCACATGCCGCGGGTGATCTTGCGTACCGTGGAGCCGGCAAAAGAGTTCGCATGCCAGTCGGTCGAGAAGCGCTGCACGCGCGTGAACGCGTCCTGCGCGACGTCCGACATGATCTTGAGCGTGAACGGCACGATCGCCTGGAGCCCTGCGAGCCGCAGCACCATCGAGGCCGCGCCGAGCGCCACGATGGCGCCGAACGCGACCAATGCCGCGTGGCGCGCATCGGGATCGGACGGACCGCGGGTCAGCGCATCGATCAGGTGTCCGGAGAACACCGGCATGAACAAATCGGCGACGGTCGCGCCGAGCAGGCCGCCGGCCACGACGAGGCCGCGCCCCGGCTGCTTCAGCCAGTGCCGGAACACGAAGGGCAGCACGACGCGAATCGCCGCGGGCTTTTTTGACAGAGCGGTCATGGCATCATCCGGCCGCTTTCGCGCGGGCCGGCTCCATCGAATGGACGCAAGTCGGCCCGAAGGCCGCAACGGCGTCATGTAGAACTGATTTTGACTTGGGAAGCGAAGCGATCGGGACGCTTGGCCAAAACCTTGGCCCAATCGAAGCTGGCGGAAGAGGCCTCTAACGGGCCGCGTACATACCGAGCCAGGAGATCATCGAGCGCGGGCGTACGATCTGCGATTGCGACGAAATCATGCAAATCCCTCCCGGTTCGATTGAATGAGGTGCGCTTTATAGATGTGTCGCTCGTGAATTGCAACGGGGCTCGCGCGAGATCACGCACGAGTGTTGCAAATTAGTGCGCATCGCCGCCGGCGCCGAACGGCGAAGCCGGCTTGTTCAGCAGCGCGACCAGCAGGCTGAGACCGAGATAGAACAGCGTCAGCATGAGGAAGGCGTCGCCAAAACTCATCACCACGGCCTGGCGATGCACGAGTTGGGAGAGCTGCTTCATCGCCATCAGCGTGGAATCGCCGAGACCCTGGAACTTCTGCATGAACATGGTCAGGGTTTCGGTCGCAGTGGCGTTGCCCCAGGTCACGCGCTCCTGCAGGCGGGTGATGTGCAGGTCGGTGCGGTCGTTGAGCACGGTGTTGATGACGGCAAGACCGACCGCGCCGCCGAGATTGCGCATCAGATTGAACAGGCCGCTCGCATTCTTCACTCGGTCAGGCGCCAGCGTGCCGAGCGCGATGTTGTTGGTCGGCACCATCGCGAACATCATGCCGATGCCGCGCAGGATCTGCGGCACCAACAGCTCGTAGAAATCGTAATCGCGGGTGATCCAGGTCATCTGGTAGGAGCCGATCGCGAACACGATGAGGCCGAACGCGATCATGTAGCGCATGTCGAGCTTGGCCATGAGCCGCCCGACCAGCGGGGCGACCAGGAACATGGTGATGCCGGAGACGAACATGGTCTCGCCGATCATCAGCGCGCTGTAGCCGCGCACTTCGGCGAGATAGCGCGGATAGATGTAGGTCAAGCCGTAGAGGCCGATGCCAATGCAGAATTGCAGCGTGCACCCGACGGCGAAATTGCGATTGGAGAAGGTGCGCAGATTGACGATCGGCTCGGCCGCCGTGAACACGCGCCAGAAGAAGGCGATCGCCGAGATCGCGCAGATCCAGGCGCAGATCGCGACCGAGGTGTCCTGCATCCATTCATATTGCGGTCCCTCCTCCAGCACATATTCCAGCGTGCCGAGGAAGCCGGCCATGAACAGCAGGCCCCACCAGTCGAAGCGGTCGAGCAGCTCGAAATGCGGCTCGTCGAAATCGACCAGCGCCAGCACGCCGAGGGTGATGCCGATCCCGGGCACGACGTTGATGAAGAACAGCCAGTTCCACGACATCAGGTCGGTGATGTAGCCGCCGACCGTCGGCCCGACCGTCGGAGCCAGCGTCGCGACGAGGCCGATGATGGGACCGACGATGTGGAACTTCGTGCGCGGGAACACGGTGTAGGCCGAGGCGAACACCGTCGGGATCATGCCGGCGCCGAGAAAACCCTGCAGCGCGCGCCAGAGGATCATCTCCTCGATCGTCGTTGCGAAGCCGCAGAGCAGGCTCGAGAAGGTGAAGCCGGCCGCCGAGATCGCGAACAACAGCCGCGTGCCGAAGGCGCGCGACAAAAATCCCGACAGCGGGATCGCGATCACCTCGGCGATCAGATAGGCGGTCTGAACCCAGGAGACCTCGCTGGAGCTCGCCGACAATCCGGCCTGGATTTCGCTGAGCGACGCCGAGACGATCTGGATGTCCAGGATGGACATGAACATCCCGAACACCATTGATGAACGCAAACAGCCGCTTCGGCGCGATGCGCTCCGAAGCGGAAGCTGCCATCATGGCAGGCGAAGCGGTGGTGGCGGTGGCCATTCTCTCACTCGGCTCGGGCGAGGCGGCACGATCCACCTCTCCCTTCGGGGGAGGTGGAAGACGAAGCGGCGCTCGTCTCGAACATCATAGCGCCCCTACTGCGGATGAATCGCGGTGGGATCGTCGAGATCGACCTCGCTGTCGGCGTCGGCGGCGCCCTTGTTGGTGTCGACGGTCGCGTAGACCGACATGCCGGCGCGGAGCAGGTTCTGCTTCGCCACCGACTTCGGCACGCGGATGCGCACCGGCACGCGCTGCACGATCTTGGTGAAATTGCCGGTCGCGTTGTCCGGCGGCAGCAGCGTGAACACCGAGCCCGCGCCCGCCGCGATGCTGTCGACCACGCCGGAGAACTTGCGCATGCCGTAGGCGTCGACCTTGATCGTCACCGGCTGGCCGGGACGGATGCGCTTGAGCTGCGTCTCCTTGAAGTTCGCGTCGATGTAGACCTCGTCCAGCGGCACGACGTTGCCGAGGCGCTGGCCGACCGCGACGAAGTCGCCGGTGTTGACCAGGCGGTTCGAGAACGTGCCGTTGACCGGCGCGCGCACCGCGGTGAAGCCGAGGTCGCGCTCGGCCTTGGCCAGCGTGGTCTTGAGCTCGGCAAGCTGAGCCTGTGCTTCGGCCTGCTGCGCCTTGGCGACGTCCACATTGCTGACCGCGACGTCGTAGGCAGCCTGCGCGGCCTTGACCGCGGCGGCGCCCTGATCGCGTCCGGCTTCCGAGCTCTCGAAGGTGGCGCGCGAGGCGAAGCCCTTGCTGCTCAGCGCCTGCTGGCGCTCATAATCGAGGTCGGCGCGCTTGAGGCCCGCTTCGGCGGAGACGAGCTGCGCCTTGGCCTGCGCGACCTGGCTGTCGAGCGCGGCGACCTGGCGGCCGATGCGATCGATGGTGGCCTGCTGGGTCGCGATCTTGGTCGCGGCGGCTTCGACCGCGATCTTGTAGTCGCCGTCGTCGATGCGGAAGACGATGTCGCCGGCACGCACCGCCGTGTTGTCGCCGGCGAGGATCGAGGAGATATGGCCGGCAACGCGCGCGCCGAGCATGGTGTTGTTGGCGCGGACATAGGCGTCGTCGGTGGAGATGTAGAAGCGGCCGACCAGAGTGTAGTAGCCTGCATAGCCTGCAACAGCGAGTGCGAGGACGAGGCCGACGCCCATCAGGACGAATTTGCGCTTGCCGGACCTGGGCGCAGCGGCAGCGGGTGCGGCCGGCTTGTCGATCACGGGCTTCTCTGGCGCCTCGCGGGTCGGACGCTTCGTTTCCTCGGCTACATGAGCGCGCAACTGCTCGGCAGGGGGTGCCGATGTCTCGGACGCAGCATCACCGCCGGCCCGGTCCTCCGCCGCTTCCTGGCGAAGGACGCGAGCAGCCTGGTCTCTCGATACGGCCATAAAGGCCTCCCCAATAAGCGCGACCGAGGGCGGCCGCTGCGCAGCCGGTTTCCTCTCGCCGATCCCAGATATCATTGACCGAACGGTTCGGTCAATATACAATAATGTTCCCGGCCAAGACTGTACCGCCGCGAATCCTTTATTCGGGTTTCATGGCCCTGAGCCGGCCCAAAAACCTTTCGAGACGCTGAACCAATGGTTGTAACTGCCAGCGAACATCTGCACGTCATCCAGGAGGACGACGGCTCCAAGCGCCGCCAGATTCTCGACGGTGCCCGCAAGGTGTTCATGGATCTTGGTTTCGACGGCGCCAGCATGGGCGAGATCGCGCGCGCCGCGCAGGTCTCCAAGGGCACGCTCTACGTCTACTTCGCCGACAAATCCGCGCTGTTCGAAGCCATCCTCGAGCAGGAAGCGCTCCAGCACGGCCAGGTCGTGTTCAATTTCGATCCCGCGCGCGATGCCGAGACCACGCTGAAGGAGTTCGGTCGGGCCTATATCCATCTGCTCTGCCGGCCCGGCGGCGGATCGGCGATCCGCACCGTGATGGCGATCGCCGAGCGCATGCCCGATGTCGGCCGCCGCTATTATGCGCGCGTGCTGGACAAGAGCATCAATCGCCTCTCCGACTATCTCAAAGCCCAGGTCGCCTCCGGCGATCTCGAGATCGACGATTGCAATCTCGCCGCCTCGCAATTCATGGAGCTGTGCAAAGCCTCGCTCTTCCTGCCCTTCGTGTTCCAGGCCGCACCCGCGCCGTCGGAAGAGCGCATGACCACGGTGGTCGACAGCGCAACACGGATGTTCCTGGCGGCATACAAGACGACGTAGCTGCGCGTTGCACCTGCGGGCCGGGCAGCACTATATTGCGGCCATGTCTCGTGATCTTCGCCCGCCGGTCGATATCCTCCACTACGAGATCGTCCAGGAACAGGCCTCGGCACTTGGACGGATGGGCCGCGCACTCGAACAGGCGCTGGCGCGCTTGCGTGAGTTCGACGCTGCCCACGCAGCCTCGGAGGTGCCGACCTCGATGCAACCGGCCAGGCGCAAGCTGGTGATGGAAGCCGGCTACGCGCTTTGGATGTTCGTGGTGCAACGTGAGGCGTCCGGCTTGCGCGACAGCCGCCATATCATGCGCACCTACAACGTTCCGGGCGAGGTGCAGCTATGCATGGGGGTGGCGCCGTCGAAGCCGGCGAGATCGTAGCCCGCATGGGGCGAAGCGGAATGCGGGGACTTTCCCGGATTGCGCGCAGCGTCATCCGGGCGACAGGCAAGAGCGCCGCTAATCGTCGGCGTACTCGTCTTCTTCCCGCTTGCGTGTCGCGCTCTTGCGTGCACCGAGCGAGCCGGTCACTGACGGTTCGCGCGCATTCGCATAGGGACTGCGCGATTGCGCGCGCGCGGCGACCTCTTCGCCGGAGACGGCGGCGGGCTGGCAGATCAGGCGGCGGCTGGCGCGACGCATCAGATCGACGTGGATGTGATCGTAGTGATAGACGTTCGAGCCCGGCGCGAGCACGGTGGTGAAATGCGCGCACGCACCCGACTGCACATCGCGCAAGAATCCCTGCTCTTCCGGCATGCCGCGCCAGCCGTCCTTCACGGTGATGCGGCGGCCGTCGGCCAGCACGAAGGCGGAGATGTCCAGTGCATTGCCGAAGGCGTGTTCGGAAATATGAGCATGGGGATTGCCGTTCATGCCGCGGCAGGAATAGGCGGAGATCTGCTTGATCTCGGCGACGCGGACGCCGAACCAGCGCATCGCCGAAGGCTGCACCGTGTCGGCGAGCCAGCGGTCGAGCTCGGATACGATCGGACAGGCGAGCGTCGCGGTCGGCTTGATCGCGACAGGACCGACGGCCGTGACGGAATTGCCCTGCGCCGGACCAAGACGCGGCAGCGGCTGCTGCGCAGGCGCCTGCGAGTAAGGCGCAGGACGAGCCGGATAGCTCGGTGCATTCATGTAGCGCGCTGCGCCCGCGGCATCGGTGCCCTCGGGGGGCAGATCGATCTCGTCCTCCTGCGGCGCTACGCCCGGTGCGTTCAGCGACATCGGCCCGGTCGAGGCGCCATAGCCCGCGGGCTGGTGTACCGCGCTCTCGGGATAGGTCGAGCGTTGCGGATAGGACGATGCCGGATAATTCTGGCCCTGCGGATAGTTCGACTGCGGCTGCACCGGCCAGCGCGGCTGGTTGCCGATGTTGCCGGGCGGGCGCAACGTCTCGTCGGTAAAGCCATAGGTGCTCGAGGCCTCGCCGATCGCGGCAACCTTCAGCGGATACTCGGCGCCGCACATGCCGGGCCCCGAGATCGGATCGATGCGGACGATGTCGGCGCTCTCCTTGACCGCGCCCGATTTCAGGCACGCCGCTTCCGCCTCGGCCCGCCATGGCTCACGTTCGGCCTGGAAGAAGCCGCGACCGCAACCCGCTAGCGAAACAAGGACGATGGAGCCGACGAGATACAAACGAACTCCGCGCGTCATGCACGCACGTTCGATGAATTTACTTAAGGACTCTTCAACGTGTTGACTTCAGCCTTCCTTAACCATGACGGCCTGCGCTGGCTCGAACGCTGCCGCCGATGAGCGACAGCGAGCCTGACTTTTTCGAGAAGGAACTTTCTGTTAACCATAAGGCTGCGCGCCAAGCGGCGCGCATGGAGGGAGCGACATGACGTTCGCCGGGAGACTGAGCGTTATCACCGCCTACCTCGCCATGGCCTTCGTCGGCGCCATCGTGCTCGGCATGATTTAGAGGCTCAGCACACGGTATCTCTCTTCCCTTCTCCCCTTGTGGAGAAGGTGGCGCGCGAAGCGCGACGGATGAGGGGTTCTATCCTCGCGCGCCGGCCTCGTGGAGACAGGAACGGTCGGCTGCGCGGGCTTCCAGCGAGAGCCCCGGCCAGGCGCCGTTGTGACGTCCATCACAGAACGCCTGACCACCTCGGCGTAGGGTCGAGCCACGCTTCAACCGCCAGCGACTTCAGTCCATCTCGGGACCGCGCAATTTCGGAGATTGTCATGAACAAGCTCACCATCGCCGCTGCCGCGCTCTTCCTCGTTTCGACCGCCGCCGCGCATGCCGGCAACTCGATCTCGTTTCAGATCGAGGGCCAGCACATCCGCATCGAGACGCCGCGCAACTGCGCCTCACTGAATTGCGTGACCATCATTGCGCCGGGCCTGTCGGACAAGCCGATCAAGCTGGACAGCATCAACCTCAAGGGCCTTGGCGGCTCCAAGGACGATGACGTCGACACAACGCCGGCTCCCGCGACCACAACGGCGCAGCCCGCGCCGGCTCCGGCGCCGCAGCAGCCGGTGCCGCAGTCGCCAGTGCAGGCGACCGCGCCCACCGCGTCGGCCGTCACCACGCCTGCAGCTTCCGCCCCGTCCGCCAGCTTCGACAACACGCAGCCCGCACCTGTTGCGGCTCCTGCTCCCGTTGCCGCGCCCGCGGCCGTCGCTGCTGCTCCCGTGCCGGCTCCGGTTGCCGCCGCGCCCGTCGCGGTACCGAATTCGCCGATCGGCGTGTGGGCGACCGAAGAGAACAAAGGTAATGTCCGCGTCGAACAATGTGGCCCCAATCTCTGCGGCTATGCCGAGAAGACCAACGAGCGCATCCTGATCAACATGAAGCCCGAGGGCTCGAAGTGGAGCGGCCGCATTCGCGATCCGAACTCCGGCCGCAACTACGACTCGACGATCTCGATGAAGAGCCCGAATGCGATGCGCGTGCAGGGCTGCGCCTTCGGCGGCATGTTCTGCGGCGGTCAGACCTGGAAGCGCGTGAGCTGATGCGCGGAGCGCGTGGTCCCTGAGAGATTCGCGATCTTCGTCATGCCGGGCTTGTCCCGGGCATCCACGTTCTTGGTGTCGCCAAACAAGGCGTGGATGGCCGGGACAAGCCCGGCCATGACGTTGTCGAGAGAGCCAACCCACGCCGGAGCCGCGCACCGCTCGAACGCTCGTCCCTTCCCGTGCGACAGACGTTCATCCGCCATTCAGATGCGCCCGGCTGAAATCCGCGGCTCTCGCCTCGCCTTCTCTCCGGGACCTCCTCGTGACTTCATTGGTAGCTTGGCGCTGCTCCATGTTCGCGCTCGCCCTGCTGGCCTTGCCGCTGGCAGGCACAGGTGTGGCGTTCGCGTCCGATGCCATCGAGCTTGCGCAGGCACAGCCACAAGTGCAGCCGACGCCCGCGCCTTCACCGACGCCATCAGCCTCGCTGACACCGTCCCCGGACGCACAGCCCGCCGCCGTCGAGCCGATCGGCAACGTCGCGACGGTGACGGGGATCGCGACCGTGATCCGCGACAGGAATTCCTATCCGCTGCGGGTGCGCGACGATATCTATCTCAACGACGTCGTGCAGACCTCGTCGAACTCCTCACTCGGCATCACCTTCAACGATGCGACGACGTTCAACCTTTCGGCCAGCGCGAAGATCACCATCGACAATTACGTCTATGAAGATAGCGGCAAGCAGAATTCGGCGATCTTCGACGTCGGTAAGGGCACGGTGGCCTTCGTCGCAGCGGCCGTGGCGAAGACCGGCGACATGAAGATCACGACGCCGACGGCAACGCTCGGCATCCGCGGCACAACGGGGGTTATCGATGTTCCCGAAAGTGCGGCGGCGAACAGGGCGAGCAACGTCAACATCAAACTCTATCCTGACGCCGACGGCCGGGTCGGCCACATCGATGTCGACGACCGCAGCAGCGGGGCGCGGCTCGGCGCGCTGACGCAGGCCGCGAGCGGCTTTGCGATCCGGCCTGGCGCGAGCGGCACCGGCGGCGTCATGCGCTTTACCGCGGTACCGATCACGATTCCCGCGCAGCAGATCGCGCGCGACCGTAGCTTCGTCAGCCAGGTACATCTCGCCCAGACCGCGGGCCGGCAAATCGTCATCGAGCAGCGCGACTTCCGCCGCGCCAATCCGGCCGCGATCAGCCGCATTCCGCGGCCGGTGCAACCGCCGCAGCAGCAACAATTGCGGCCGACGACGGCGCCGGGCCAGCAACCGCAGCGGCCGAACGGACAGCCCGGTCAGAACAATCGTCCAGGTCAGCAACAGCCGGGCACGCCGGGCCGGCAAGGAACGCAGCAAGGCGCGCAACCGCCGCAGCGACAGGGACAAGGACAACAAGGTGGCGCGGTGCAGCCGGGTACGCCGCGTACCGGCCAAGGGCCGCAACAAGGGCAGCAGCAAGGGCAGCAGCAAGGGCCGCGGCAACAGGGCGCTGGTCGCCCGATGGGCGCGCCTCGCGCCGGACAAGGCGCTCAGCAAGGCATCCAGCCGGGCGGCACGCCGCGAGCCCAGCCGCAGCGCAGTGGACAAGCTCCGGTGCAGCCCGGAGTCATCGCGCCGCCACAGCCGGGGCTCACCCCGCAGCCGCAAATGCCGCGCACAGGATTGCAGCCAGGCCAGCCGCCGGCGATCCAACAGCCGGGCATGCAGCGTTCCGGCGGAGTCCAGCAACGCCTGCCGGGCGCTCAACGCCCCGCCGCGCCGCGCAAGCCGGCTCCCAAAGAGAAGGAGCGGCGGTGACATTTCACTTTCGCCCGTCGCGCCCGCATGTGCATCTTCGGCCCGGCGGTGGCCTCTGAGCAAAGAGTGCGAGAGAGGCGCACTCCGCCATCTCCACGTCATTGCGAGGAGCGAAACGACGAAGATTCCATGGGGAGTGGATAGCGACCAGGTCTGAGGCCAGACTGAGGGTTGCTGAATCCATTCAACCTGGAGACGACGATGTTGCTCGATCATCCTTCCGACGGACTGGCCGCTATCCGCACGCAGTTTGGCGCAATTTTTGTGTCATTGGAACTGAGCCGTTCGACATGGCTGGTCACTTCGCTGTCGCCCTGCAAGGGCGAGAAGATGTCCAAACGCAGCATGAAGGCCGGCGACCTTTCGGAACTGTTGAAGCTGTTTGCGGAGCTGAAGCGCAAGGCGCAGGCGCGAACGGGTGAGAGCTATCCGCTCATCGCGATCCAGGAGGCGGGGCTGGACGGGTTCTGGCTTCACCGCGCCCTGCAGCAGGAAGGCATCGAGAGCCACGTAGTCGATCCGGCCTCGATTGCGACGCCGCGCCGGCGCCGGCGGGCCAAGACGGACCGGCTGGATGGCGAGACGCTGTTGCGGACGCTGCTGGCCTACAAGCGCGGCGAGGTACGGGTCTGCGCCATGGTCGTTGCGCCCTCTCCGGCAGAGGAGGACCGCCGTAGGCTGTGCCGCGAGCGAGAGACCTTGATCGCGGAGCGGATCGAGCATGTGAACCGGATCAAGGGTCTTCTGTTCGCGCAAGGGATCTTCGACTACGCGCCGCTGCGGCGAGACCGGCGGAAGCGGCTGGAGGCCTTGCGGACGGGCGACGGGCGCGCCTTGCTGGCGCATCTGAAGGCGCAGATCAGCCGCGAACTCGACCGGCTCGAACTGCTGCTCGACCAGATCACGGCGGTGGAGCGCGAGCAGGATGCGTTGCTGGCCGCGAGCAAGGCGGCGGGGGAGAAGACCGTATCGAACCCGGTGGCAATGCTGCTCGAACTGAAGAGCCTGGGCCCGAACTTCACGGCCGTTCTCTGGTCGGAGGCCTTTTACCGGCAGTTCGCCAACCGCCGCCAGATTGCATCCTATGCCGGCCTTGCAGCCACGCCATGGCGCAGTGGCGGCATCGAGCGCGAGCAAGGCGTGTCGAAGGCTGGCAATCCGCGCCTGAGAACCACGATGATCCAGCTCGCCTGGCTCTGGGTACGCCACCAGCCTCAATCGGCTTTGACCCAGTGGTTCAAGGTGCACAGCCAACGCGGCCGCAAGCGCGCGATCGTGGCGCTCGCGCGCAAGCTGCTCGTGGCCCTCTGGAAGTACGTGACCGCGGGCGTGGTGATCGAGGGAGCCGAGATAAAGGCCGCCGCCTGACACCACGCTCCTCAGCCTCAAAGCCAATCCGCCGAGATTGATCAGCCTCGGCCGATCCGGGTGGACGAACCGATGGATTGCATGGCTTCAAACGCCGTAACGAAGAATGGTCTCGTCCTCTCGAGCCTGCCCGCCGCAAGCGGAATGTTGGTGCAGCCGCCGCCGCGCGGCGACCGAATGTGAGTTTGATCTGGCAAGCAAACCAGATTGCAAAAACCGGCTCGACCCTTGGATCGCCTGACGAAAAGGAGTTATCCGCCCGCTGCCCCGACTGCCAAAGCCTGATGGCGTGCTCGCTCGAGTCAAGGCCAAGTCGCTTCGCGACGGCCCTACGGGCCGACCTTGACTCGATCTGCGCGCGCCATCCTACGTGCTCCACGGTCGGGACGAAGAGCTGGCCTGCAATCGAACAAAGAGCTGAACAAACCGCCTTGACACACCAAATCCCCATGTGAGCAATCCAGAATCTTTTCGCGGAGAGATTCTGGATTGCTTCGCGGCGCTCGCAATGACGATGTGGAGGAAGTTGACGCTCACCTGATCGCATCAACCTGCGGATGCCGTCTCACCTGCGAGCAGCGCGGCTCGAGACTTCACGCTTCGCCGCGCAACCAGGCCTTCACCTTCTGCAACAGGCCGTGCCGCAGTTCATCCACGGACGCAGCTTCCGCCGGTGTCAGCGTTTGCAGGGCTGACTCGATATCGTCGGTGGCCAATGGCGATACCGGCTCGGAATCCTGCTTCGACTCCGGCGCGGACAGAGGCGCCAACCCCGCCGCCGCGAGCGCGATCGGGCCAACTTCGTTGAGGAACGCACGCTCATATTCGCGCGAAAGGCGGGCGATCGCATCGTCCAGCGTCAGCCAGTCGACCGCCTTGATGTCGTTCATCAGCTTGCGGACCGGCGCTCCGTCAGCCTGCATCCGCCAGAAATGCACGATCTTGGAGCGCCCGCCGGACTGATAAGCGAGCGTGCCCAGAAATTCGTGCACGGCAACGTCGTGGCCGGTCTCCTCCAGCACCTCACGGTGCGCGGCTTGCTTCGGCGTCTCGCCGTCATCGAGCTTGCCCTTGGGCAGGACCCATTCGTTGCGCTTGCGCTGGCGCACGACCGCGATCCGTGGCGCAGGTCCACGCCGCAGCACAATTCCACCCGCTGCCATCACCGGCGCCCGCGCCATCGCTCAAATCCGTGTCGATCGAATCGTCCCCGAACGACGATATAGGCAGCGGGGACGGCGGATTGAAGGCTACTTTTTTCTGAGCAGCGCTTGACCGGCGCGAATGCGCGTACCCTCGGCAATGCCATCGCAGAAGATGAAATCGCCGGGCGCCAGGATGATGATGGTCGAGCCGTGCTCGAACCAGCCGAGTTCCTCCCCCTTCGCCACATTGACGTCGCAGGGGAAATTGACCGGGCCGCGGGTCTGCGCGTTCAGCACCATGTCGAGGAAGTGCAGGCGGATGCTCGCGACCAGGATCGCCGCAACGGGCACCAGTGTCACCGCTTCGCCGGTCGCTAGGTGCGTCCGGATCACCGCCCGCTCGTTCTTGCAGAAGAGACGCTCGACGCGCTTGAGCGCGATCGGGTTGACGTTCCAGACATCGCCATGAATCAGCGTGACGCGTTCGATATGGGCGTCATAGGGCGCGTGGAAGCGGTGATACATGCTCGAGGTCAGCCGCAGCGTGACGAAGGAGCCGTTGCGGTGCTGATCGACCAGCGCGGAATCGCCGAGGAGATCGAGTAGCGAATAGGGCGCGCCCTTGACCTGGAACAGCTCGGTGTCCGCGATCTTGCCGTGAGCGCCGACAATGCCGTCCGAAGGGCTGGCAACAATCGAGGGGTCCGGATCGAACGGCCGCAGGCCCGGCTTCAGCTCGCGGGTGAAGCAGTCGTGCAGGCTCTTGAAGTGGGTCTTGCGCGCCTCCGACAGGTCGAGGTCGGAGAACAGCTTCCACAGCGCGATCGAGAAGTCCCGCACGAAGGGATTCTCGATCTTGGAGAACCAGCCCATGAAACGGGTCAGCGCCGCGCGGGGGATGCGGTTGGTCAACAGGAAGTTGAGGTCTTCCTGCTGGGTGAAAGAGGCGATGAGGGCTTTGACTGTCATGAATCTGTCAGCTCGCAGGTTTAGCGCTTGTTGTCATGGAAACGACACTCCCGATTCTCTCGATGTCCGTGGCCGCCGCAGCCTCCGCTGCCGCCGTCCTCCCGAAGATCAAGGCGCGGGTCGAACTGTCCCGCGCCAAGCACCGCTCGCTCGCCGGGCACTCCAAAATGTCGCGGCGGATGGCGCGGCTGCTCCCATTCTACGAGTTCGAGGGTGACAGGTACTTCGGATGCGACGGCGCGCCCGCGAACATCGTGGCCCAGCGCAAGGACGCCTTCTTCCGCCTCGCCAGGCTTTACGCCGAGCGCTACCCGAAGGGCCGCGCCCTGACGAAGGAGGCGGCGGAGGCGATCTCCGACCTGAACTTCACCGAGAGCTACCGTGTGCCATTCCAGTTCTCGCGTCTCGTGCGCGAGCACCTGGGCACCTCGACCTTCATGGAATCCTCGCGCGGCGTCACCGTCACCGATGTCGACGGTAACACTTCCTACGACCTCACCGGATCCTACGGCGTCAACATCTTCGGCAACGACTTCTACAAGGAGTGCATCGAGGGCGCCGAGAAGCGCGCGCATGCGCTGGGTCCCGTGCTCGGCCCCTACCACCCGGTCATCCTCGAGAACGTGAGCCGGCTCCGCCATATCTCCGGCCTCGACGAAGTCTCGTTCCACATGTCCGGCACCGAGGCCGTGATGCAGGCGGTGCGGCTGGCGCGTTATCACACCAAGCGCACGCATCTGGTCCGCTTCGCCGGCGCCTATCACGGCTGGTGGGGCGACGTGCAGCCCGGCGTCGGCAACCCCATTCCTGCGCACGAGACCTACACCCTCGCCGAGATGTCGGAGAGGACGCTGCATGTGCTGAAGACGCGCAAAGACATCGCCTGCGTGCTGGTCAATCCGCTGCAGGGCCTGCATCCCAACGTCAACGCGCCCGGCGATTCCTCGCTGGTCGATTCCTCCCGCGGCGGCGACTTTGATCGCGCGGCCTATACAGAATGGCTGAAGAAGCTGCGCGAGGTCTGCGACCAACGCGGCATCGTCTTGATCTTCGACGAGGTCTTCGTGGGCTTCCGTCTCGCCGCCGGCGGTGCCCAGGAATATTTTGGCGTCAAGGCCGACATGGTGACCTACGGCAAGAGCCTTGCCGGCGGCCTGCCGGTCGGCGTCGTCTGCGGCAAGCGCGAATTGATGCGCCGCTTCCGCGATGATCGCCCAGCCGACATCTGCTTCGCCCGCGGCACCTTCAACTCGCACCCCTACGTCATGACGGCGATGGACGAGTTCTTGAGCCGGCTCGCCAGCCCCAACTTCCGCGCCGTCTATGACGGGCTGGAAGAGACCTGGAATGGCCGTGTCCAAAAGCTCAACCAAATGATGACCGATGCCGACCTGCCGGTGCGCTTCGCCAACTTCTCCTCGATCTGGACGGTGAAATACACCACCCCGTCCCGCTACAACTGGATGCTGCAATATTACCTGCGCGCCGAGGGCCTGGCGCTGAGCTGGGTCGGCACCGGAAGGCTGATCTTCAGCCTCAACTACACCGATGCCGACTTCACCGAGGTCGCCGAACGCTTCGTCCGCGCCGCGCGGAAGATGAAGGCCGACGGCTTCTGGTGGCACGATGGCGCCCTTACCAACAAGCAGATCAAGCGGCAGATCCTGAAAGAGATGCTGGCCAAGCGGTTCGGGCGCTGAGGCTTTATCGCGCGGGCTTGCTCCGCCTCTCCCGCTTGCGGGAGAGGCCGCCGCGCTCGCAGAGCGCGGCGGGTGAGGGTTCTCGCCACACGGGGACGCCGTCAGCAATCCCCGACAATCCCGACGCGGAGACACCCCCACCCCAGCCCTCCCCGCAAGCGGGAGAGGGAGCCTACTTTCAATGCCGCTGCATTGTGTGCACCATGTGCGATTGCCCCACCGCGCGCGGAGAGAGGCGAAGATGCAGCCCCCAAGACGTGGATGCCCGGCACGAGGCCGGGCATGACGTAACCAGCAGACATAGGAGTGCGTTGTGTCCGCCGCGCGCTCAGGCGTGCTGCTCTTCGAGCGTGGGCTCGCCGATCAGGCCGAGGGTGTGCTCGGGGTTGAGATGCAGGCCGGGGTCCATGAGCTCGCCGCGCATCAGGGCCAGCGGCGCCTTGCGATAGAGCATCAGGTCGTGGAACGGATCGGTCAGGATCTTGGTCATCCAGACGAGACCGGTCTCGACGTCGCGGATGAAGAACAGGTGCACGGTGCGGAACAGCAGGCCGCCGCCGCCGACCACGAGCCAGATCTTGGCGACCTGACGCATGAAGTCGGTCGCGCTTTGCCACGGCGTGAACAGGCCGAACAGGGTGGGATCGGCAACCAGCACCAGCGGCGAGAGCGCCCAGATCGCCATCAGCACCACCTTGCGCTGCAGGTTGTAGCCGACCTTGATCTCTTCCTTGTACTCGTGCGTCGCCTGGTTGATGTGGTCGTAAGTGTGCGGCTCGAAGAAGAAGTGACCGGCCTGGCGCGAGGTCATCGAGACCAGCCAACCGACCAGCGCGGAGACCACGGGATCGATGAACAGCCAGACATAGGCGAAGAGGAAGCTCAGCGCGCTGACGAAATGCAGGCTCTGATTGATGCGGCTGTGGTGATAGTAGCGATGGTCGTCCCAGCGCTGGATCCGCAGCTGCTCGAGATAGTTCCTGATCATGCTCTCCCCCAAAATGCTTTCGGGTCCGGGATTACAGGGATTCGATGTAGGCCGTGTGACATCATCATTTCGTCATGTGACGATGTGCAGCGGCGCGATGACGCACGCGACGCGTGAGCTCACGCCGCCTTCTCAAGCCGCCTTGGCGACGTCGACCTTGCGGAAGCGCACCAGCGAGAAATGGCCGAGCGGCGGAATCAAACGGCGCTCGGCGAGCTCCATGCCATGCGCGCCGGCGAGCCATTTCGCGTAACGCGACCAGGCGAACTCCGCCGTGCGGAAGCCGAGCGGACGCACCACCGGCTGCAGCTTCTGCTCGATGAAGCGGCGCATGCCGGTGTCGGCGCTGACGCGGGTGAGGATGATCAGCTCGCCGCCGGGACGCAGCACGCGGGCGAATTCGTCGAGCGCCTTCTCCGGGTTCGGCACGGCGGTGACGACGTATTGCGCCATCACGACGTCGAAGGAATTGTCGGGGAATTCGAGCTTCTCGGCGTCCATCACCGCGAGGCCCTCGACGTTCTTCAGCTTCTGCTCTTTCACGCGCCGCCGCGCCTTGTCGAGCATCGCTTCCGAGATGTCGGTGCCGAAGATGCGCAGGTTCGGCGCGTAGAGCGGCAGCGAGATGCCGGTGCCGACGCCGACCTCGAGCACGCGGCCGCCGATCTTGTTGGTTGCCGCGATCGCGGCCTGTCGACCCTTGGCGAACACGCCGCCGAACACGAGATCGTAGACCGGCGCCCAGCGGTCATAGGCCTGCTCGACCGTGCCGCGGGTGAGGTCGAGCTGCTGGGTGCCGTCAAGGTTCATGATCTTGGCCATCGATGAGGTTCTCGCTGTGGGTTCGAATTGACGATCAGCTGCGCACCGGCCGCCGCGCCATGCGAGGCGAGGCGCGCAGGACACGGCTGGGCTGAAGTGAGGTGAGATTGCCGACGAACTGGCGCGCGCTGTTCTCCCAGGAGCGCTCCAGCGCGAAATTGCGGCAGGTCTCGCGCGACATGGTGAGTGCGCGCAGGCACGCGATGCGCAGATCGTGGTCGATCGCGCCGATCGGGTGATCGGCGATGACGTCCTTCGGACCCGTGACCGGAAAGGCCGCAACCGGCGTGCCGCAGGCGAGCGCCTCGAGCTGCACCACGCCGAAGGTATCGGTCAGGCTCGGAAACACGAAGACGTCCGCCGCGGCGAGATGCGCGGTGAGATCCGCCCCCTTCTTCTCGCCGAGGAAAACCGCGTCCGGATACTTCTTTTCGAGCGCAGCCTTCTGCGGACCGTCGCCGACGACGACCTTGGTGCCGGGCAGGTCGAGTGAGAGGAACGCTTCGAGGTTCTTCTCCACGGCCACGCGCCCCATGGTCATGAAGATCGGGCGCGGCAGATCGAGGCTCGCGGGAGCGTCGGGATGGAACAGCTCGGTGTCGACGCCGCGCGTCCAGAAGCCGAGCCGCTTGAAGCCGCGCTCGGACAGCTCCTGCCGCAGCGAGGGTGTCGCCACCATGGTCATGGCGGCGGCATCGTGGAAATGGCGCAGCACGGCATAGCCGACCGCGGCCGGAATGCCGGTCCGCACCGAGACATATTCCGGAAAGCGCGTGGTGTAGGAGGTGGTGAAGGCGAGCCGGTTGCGGCGGCAATAGGCCCGCGCGGCCCAGCCGATCGGGCCCTCGGTCGCGATGTGCAGCGCCTCGGGCGTCGCCCTCTCGATCCGCCGTGCGATCTCCTTCCCGCTCGGCAGCGCAATGCGCAGGCCCGGATAGGTCGGCAGCGGCCAGGACGGAAAGCCGTCGGGGGTGAGGAAGTCGATCTCGACATCGAGGGCCTTGGCCGCATTCGCCAGCGAGGTCAGGGTGCGGACCACACCGTTGACCTGCGGATGCCAAGCGTCGGTCGCGATTAATACCCGCATGGGAAAGTCCCGAGAGTTTGATGATTCTCAGGTACCGACCATCAACGAAGGATATTTCAGGCGTGTGACGTCACAGAAGTGTCGGCCCACTGTTTTGTTCGTTAATGGCCTCGCGGAGCCACGAAACTGTCATGAAACAATCCTTGCCGCCATGAAACCGTTTTCGGTTTTCCGCGCAAATGTCCCGAAACGTTTTGCAGTTAATGATCCACGCAACGGAGCACCGAAACGGTGCCGCGGTGAGCAGAACACCGAGCAAACAGGGGCGATCACATGTTCAATCTGGACACGTTCAAGACGTTTTCGCGCGCCGTTGCATTCGGCGCAGTCGCGGTCTCCGCAATCGCATTCGCTGGTGCAGCCAAGGCCGCGCCGGTGCAGCTCTTCCCCTTCTTCCAGCCGCTGCCGCCAATGGCCGCGCCGCAGCCGATCCAGCCTTATCAGCCCTATCAGGCAGCGCCTTACCAGGCCGCGCCGTCCGAGGATCAGGACACCGTCGAGATGCCGGCCCGCTTCCGCCGCCAGACGGTTTCCTACGCGACGCGCGAGGCGCCGGGCACGATCATCATCGATACGCCCAACACCTATCTCTATTACGTGCTCGGTAACGGCCAGGCGCTGCGCTACGGCATCGGTGTCGGCCGCGACGGCTTCACCTGGTCCGGCATCCAGTCGGTGAGCAAGAAGGCCGAGTGGCCCGATTGGACCCCGCCGCCGGAGATGATCGCCCGCCAGCCCTATCTGCCGCGCCACATGGCCGGCGGCCCCGGCAATCCGCTCGGCGCGCGCGCCATGTATCTCGGCAGCACCATCTACCGCATCCACGGCACCAACGCGCCCGAGACCATCGGCAAGCACGTCTCCTCCGGCTGCATCCGCATGACCAACGACGACGTCACCGACCTCTATTCCCGCGTCAACGTGGGCACCAAGGTGATCGTGCTGCCGATGACCGAGCGGCGCGCGGATCTCGGCACCGCGACGCGCTAAAGCGACCGGACATTGTGACGCAAACGGCCCCGGAACCCACCGGGGCCGTTTTCGTTTGCCCTCGAGATCCCGACGCGCGCTCGCTGCGGTGCGGTCTCCGACGGAGGCGCAGATGCAATCACGCCAGCAACCATCGTCAGGCACGCGGCTGCGCTCGATTGCAGGCGCGGGCGCATTGACGCTGCTCCTGTCGGCACCCTCCTCGCTGGCGCAGCAGCCGGCGAGCGATGACAGCGGCCAGCAGGCCTTCAACAATTCTTGCCGCACCTGCCACTCCGTGAAGGAAGGCGACAACCGCCTCGGTCCCAACCTCAACAAGATCGTCGGACGCAAGGCCGGCTCGCTGCCGAACTACAATTACTCCTCGTCGATGAAGGAAGCCGGATTCGTCTGGGATCAGGACAAGCTGACCCGCTTCATGGTCAAGCCGGACGAGGTCGTCTCCGGCAACAAGATGCAGCCCTATGGCGGCATCTCGGTGGATGAAGCGGGCAAGATCGTTGCGTATCTGCAGGCGGCGGGAGCGCAATAGCGGCGCAGGCGCCGCGTGTTGGGGCTTGCATCGAAAATCGCGGCGCATCCTTCGAGACGCCCGCCGGCGGCGGACCCTCAGGATGAGGGTTGAGTGTGCGGCTGCATTTTCGCCGCCGGGCCGCGGCCAGTCAGCCTCATCCTGAGGAGCGCGCCCTTGCGCGCCTCTCGAAGGACGAGGCGTTCACACCGGCGGAAGTCGACCGGTTCGAGATCAACCTCAGCCACGCCGCCGAATGAAACGCGCTCATCAAGAGATACATCGGCACCATCCCGCCGAGCAGCGATCCCTGCCCGGCGCCGCACAGCATGTTTGCCGCTCCGTCGCCGAGCACGGCCGTCAGCAGCGCCATGACCGCGAAGGTTGGCGTGGCCGCAAGGCCAAGCCATCTGGCGAGGTGGCGCGCGGCCACCATGCCATCGCGACGGGCGGGCGCGGTTGGGCTCAGCGGACTAGTCACGACCTTCCGCGGCCTCCTTGCGAAACGCCTTCTCGCCGGCGTCCGAGATCTCGACCCACTTCTGATCGGGCGCCGCTCCCTCCGTGTAGCTGTCGTGCCAGTTCCACCATTTGTAGGTCGGGGTCTGCGGATAGCCCGGAGGCGAGTCCTCCCACACCTCCTGGCGGCCGAGCGGGGTGATGTCGAGATAGTTCCAGGTGCCGCCCATCTGCTCGTCGCCGCGGCTCTTGACGAAATAGGTGCGGAAGATGCGCGTTCCGTCGCGGTAGAACACGTTGGTGCCGTGCCATTCGCCGACGCCGAAATCGGCGTCGAAACTGTCGGTGATGGTGACCCATGGCATGATCCAGCCCATCCGCTTCTTCAGCCTGATGATGTCGGCCTGCGGCGCGCGCGAGGCGAACACGAGCGTGGTGTCGCGTGCGTTGAGGTGGGCGACATGGGCGACCTGGTCCGCGACCATGGAGCAGCCACGGCAGGCGTGATCGGGCCAGCCGAACACGCCTGGCTCGAAGAAGGCGCGGTAGACGATCAGCTGCCGCCGGCCCTGGAACAGGTCGAGCAGACTGAGCTTGCCGCCGGGGCCCTCGAACGCATAGGTTTTGCTGACTTCCATCCACGGCATGCGCCGGCGCTCGGCGGCCAGGGCGTCGCGGGCACGGGTATGCGCCTTTTCCTTCACGAGCAGTTGCTGGCGGGCGGCCTCCCAATCCTGCGGCGACACCACCGGTGGGGTCTGCATGGCGGTCTGTCCGTTCGTCCCTGCTTTGTCTGCTGAAGTCATCATGGTTCTCCAAACTCCTTGCCTGACGTCTCGTCCGGGCGACCTTCCCGCGTCTCGCGGAACCGATCGTCCCTCGCCGCACATTGTCGGCCGTCAGCGATGTCTGGCACCAAGCGGCTGGGCGGTGGGAGTAACAAGTGTGGCGGGATTGACATGGAGTCGCTGATCACCGCCGCCGCGCGCGCGCTCGAAGCCGGCGATCCGCTCGGTGCCCTGAACCGCGTTGCGCTGCGCAACGATGCGCCGTCGCTGGCGTTGCGCGGCATCGCGATGGCACAGCTCGGCGAGCTCGCCAAAGCCAAGTCGCTGCTGCGCACTGCCGCGCGCGCCTTCGGTCCGCGCGAGGCCGTGGCACGCGCGAGGTGCATCGTCGCCGAAGCCGAGATCGCGCTGGTCTCGCGCGATCTGAGCTGGCCCGTGAAGACGCTCGCGGCGGCGCGCGCGACGCTCGAAAACCACGGCGATCTCGTCAATGCCGCCCATGCAGGCCATGTCGAGGCGCGTCGCTTGCTTCTGGTCGGGCGCCTTGATGAGGCCGAGCGCACGCTGGCCGAAGTCCGCCCTGCGCCGCTCCCGCCTGCCTCCCAGGTCGTCCGCGAGCTCGTGGTCGCCGGCATCGCAATCAGGCGGCTGAGGACGAAAGAGGCACGCGCGGCCCTCAGCCGCGCGGCTCACGCGGCGCGCCTTGCGAGAATCCCGGCGCTCGTGGCCGAGGTCGAGAGCGCGAACATCATACTCGACACGCCGGCAGCGCGCCTGATCGCGCGCGGCAGCGAACACCCGTTGTTGCTTGGAGAAATCGAACGACTGGCGACCTCGACGGCGCTCGTCGTGGACACCTTCCATCATGTGGTGCGCAGGCAAGGCGTCGTGGTGTCGCTGGGAACGCGCCCCGTGCTGTTCGCGCTCGCTCGTCTGCTGGCGCAGGCATGGCCGGCGGATGTCTCGCGAGAGACGTTGATATCAGGCGCGTTTCAAGCCAAGCACGCGGACGAGTCGCACCGCGCGCGATTGCGCGTCGAGATCGGACGGCTCCGCACCCAGCTCAGGCCTTTGGCCGATGTCAGCGCGACCAAGCAGGGCTTTGTGCTGGCGCCGCGGAAGATTCGCGACGTCCTCGTGCTGGCGCGGCCCAATGAGGAGAAGCACGCCGCTGTCCTCGCTTTTCTCGCCGACGGCGAGCCGTGGTCGAGCTCGGCGCTCGCACTTGCGCTTGGGATCAGTCCGCGCACCGTGCAGCGCGCCCTCGAGGAGCTGGCGCGCTCGGGCAAGGTGCAGTCCTTCGGACACGGACGCGCGCGCCGCTGGATGACGCCTCCCGTTCCGGGTTTCCCGACAGGCTTGTTACTCCCCACGCCGCTCCTGAAGACATAAGGTGTGCACCAGTTCACAGGTATCGAGCACATGAAACGTTCAGCCGCCGAGATCGTCACGGAGTATGGACCGTTTCCGGGTGTCGAGGCCGTGCACGGCGTGACCTATGACGGCAAGCGTGTCTGGTTCGCATCCGGCGACAAGTTGAACGCTGTCGATCCGGCCAGTGGCAAAATCGTGCGCTCCATCGACGTCGCGGCGCATGCGGGAACGGCGTTCGACGGCCGGCACCTGTTCCAGATCGCCGAAGATCGCATCCAGAAGATCGATGCGGCCTCGGGCAAGGTGCTCGGCACCATCCCGGCGCCCGGCGGCGGCGGCGATTCCGGCCTGGCCTGGGCCGAAGGGTCGCTTTGGGTCGGACAATATCGTGAGCGCAAGATCCATCAGGTCGATCCCGAAACGGGAAAGGTTCTCCGCACCATAGAGAGCAAGCGCTTCGTCACCGGCGTGACCTGGGTCGACGGCGAGCTCTGGCATGGCACCTGGGAGGGCGAGGAGAGCGATTTGCGGCGGATCGACCCTGAAACGGGCAAAGTGATCGAGCAACTCGACCTGCCCGCCGGGGCAATCGTGTCAGGGTTGGAATCAGATGGCGGCGATCGCTTCTTCTGCGGCGGCGGTGGTAGCGGCAACGTGAGAGCGGTCCGCCGTCCTCGGCGCAGCTAGCCCCGTCGTGATGACTTGAAGCGGGCGACGGCGCGTTCGCAGCCGTTAACCTGTTCGCCC
The DNA here is from genome assembly GCF_900324035.1 of Bradyrhizobium vignae. Taxonomy (NCBI): domain Bacteria; kingdom Pseudomonadati; phylum Pseudomonadota; class Alphaproteobacteria; order Hyphomicrobiales; family Nitrobacteraceae; genus Bradyrhizobium; species Bradyrhizobium vignae. Next base: position 2,387,624 of record NZ_LS398110.1, on the reverse strand, counting down.
CAATTCCACCCAACCGGTGCGCTCTAGCGCCCTCCTCGCCCGCCCTGTAAAATCTCCGCCGGGGCGGCTTGGGGGATCGATGCGACTCACGTTGAATTTGAAGACCATCCTGATCGGCGTCGCAGTGCTCGCGGGATCGTTCTTCATCAGCCTGAAGGTGATGGACGTCCTGTCGCCGCGCGCGACGAATTCGGCGCCGCCGGTCGTCGCGCAGCTGCCGCCGCTGCCGCCCGCCTCGAAGAGCTCCATCGTCGTCGCGCCGGTCGCCATCGCGATATCTGCGATCCGCGAGCAGGCCGAGAAGGCCGCGCCGCGCAATTTCGCCGGTAAGGCCGACAACCCGATCTCGCAGATCCTGGAGAACGCCGATATCGGCTGGTCCGCCGCGCGCGGGCCGATGGCAGCGAGCGGCGACAAGGACGTGCTGACGATCTCGACCCCGCTCACCGGAAAGCTCAACGTGACGGGCTCGCTGTCGTCGAAAGCCACAGGCGCGCTTGGCGACGCACTCGGCAGCGTACTCGGCGGTGACGCAGCGAAGCGGATCGGCGCGGTCAACATCAAGAACCTGAACGCCAGCGCCGAGATCAAGGGCAACGTCGTCGTCACCTCGCGCCCGAAGCTCGCCGCTGCCTGGCATCTCGAGCCCAATCTCGGAGCCCAGGTCAATCTCGGCGACACCAACCTCAACGTCGCCGGCGCGAAGGTCAACGTGCCGGCGCAGGTGAAGCCGCTGATCGACAAGAATGTCGGCGAGCAGATCAACGCCGTCTCCGAGCGCATCCGCAACGATCCATCGCTGCGCGAGAACGCGAAGACGCAATGGGTCAAGGCCTGCCGCTCGATCCCGCTGCAAGGCTCGGGTTCATCGGCCGCGCTGCCGCCGCTCTGGCTCGAGATGAAGCCGGTGCGGGCGATCGCGGCGCAGCCGCGCGTCGATGCGCAGGCCGTGACGCTGCTGCTCGGCCTCGAGGCCGAGACGCGCGTCACCTCGACGCAGACCAAGCCGGAGTGTCCGTTCCCCGACAAGATCTCGATCGTGCCGCCGACCGGCACCGGCGTGAACATCGGCGTACCGATCGACGTGCCCTTCACCGAGATCAACAAGCTGATCGCAGCGCAGATGGTCGGCCACACCTATCCCGAGGACGGCTCCGGCCCGGTCGACGTCACCGTCAAGAGCGCCAACGTCATCCCCTCGGGTGACCGGCTGCTGATCTCGCTCTTGGTGCGCGCCAAGGAGAAGAAGAGCTGGTTCGGCTTCGGTGCCGAGGCGACGGTGCACATCTGGGGCCGGCCGGTGCTCGACCAGGCGCGGCAGACGCTGCGCCTCGCCGACATCCAGCTCGCGGTGGAGTCCGAGGCCGCCTTCGGCCTTCTGGGCGCCGCCGCGCGCGCGGTGGTGCCGCAGATGCAGCAGGCGCTGCTCCAGAAGGCGACCCTCGATCTGAAGCCGATCGCCGCCAACGCGCGCGAGAAGATCGCGGCCGCCATCGCCGACTACCAGAAGAGCGAGGACGGCCTCAAGGTCGAGGCCAGGATTGAAAGCCTCACTCTCGCCGACATCGCGTTCGATTCCAAGACCCTGCGCGTGGTCGCGGAAGCCGGCGGCTCGCTGAATGTGTATGTGACGAAGCTGCCCGGAATGTAGCGCGCCCCCACTCACCGCGAGGCTATCGCACCATCCTACGAGACGCCCGCTTTAGGCGGGCTCCTCAGGATGAGGACGGAGTGCGCGGCTGCAGTCTCAACGAGCCCTGCCGCCGATTTGCCTCATCCCGAGGAGGCGCGTAAGCGCCGTCTCGAAGGACGAGGCGTGCGCGCAGGCCTCCGCGACGAGTCGCATGCGATGCCTTGCCCACTCACCAGGCCTCGCACGCCTCTTCGTCGCTTGCGCCGCTGGCATTCTCGCTGGAGGATGCTAATCTCGCACGGCACGGTAGGGGACAACGCGAGGACAACATGGAAGCCGGCATGGTCACACCCGCGCCGGCGCTGGTGCGCTTTTCCGGCATTCAGAAGACCTATGATGGCGAGCATCTCGTGGTGAAGAACCTCGATCTCGACATCAGGAAGGGCGAGTTCATCACCCTGCTCGGCCCGTCGGGCTCGGGCAAGACCACCACGCTGATGATGCTGGCCGGCTTCGAGGTGCCGACCCATGGCGAGATCTACCTCGCGGACCGCCCGATCAAGAACGTGCCGCCGCACAAGCGCGACATCGGCATGGTGTTCCAGAACTACGCCCTGTTTCCGCACCTGACCATCGCGGAGAACATCGCCTTTCCACTATCCGTTCGCAACACGAGCAAGGCGGACGTGCAGGAGCGCGTCAGCGCGGCGCTGCGCATGATCAAGATGGAAAGCCTGGCGCAGCGGCGGCCCGGGCAGTTGTCCGGCGGCCAGCAACAGCGCGTGGCGCTGGCCCGCGCGCTGGTCTTCAATCCGCAGCTCGTGCTGATGGACGAGCCGCTCGGCGCCCTGGACAAGCGCCTGCGGGAGCAGATGCAGCTGGAGATCAAGCAGCTGCACGAGACGATGGGCATCACCATCGTCTACGTCACCCACGATCAGAGTGAAGCGCTCACGATGTCGGATCGGATCGCCGTGTTCAACGACGGCATCGTGCAGCAGATCGACAGGCCCGACGCGCTGTATGAGCATCCGGTGAACAGCTTCGTCGCTCACTTCATCGGCGAGAACAATGTGCTGGCCGGCACCGTCGAGACGATCGACAAGGAGTTTTGCCGGGTTGTGCTGGCCGGAGGCGGCGCCGTGACCGCGCGGGCTGTCAACATCTCAGGCGCGGGTGCGTCGACCTCGCTGTCAGTGCGGCCGGAGCGGATCGCCATCGTCCCGGACGGCAGCACCAGCGACGGGGTCAATCGCCTGCCGGCAAAAGTCCAGAACACGATCTATCTCGGCGACCACGCGCTGGCCGTACTCGAGGTCGCCGGCAACGGCGAGTTCATGGTCAAGCTTCAACCGGGAGCGCATCACAGCCTCACACAAGGGGAAAGCGTCTTCATCACCTTCCGCCCCGAGGATTGCCTGGCTCTCGACCCCGTCTGATCCAACGCAAAGCGGACATGAAACAATCAATCTCGACGCAACTCACACAAGAAGGAACGAAGACCATGCTGAATCGCAAGATCGCTCTGGGGTTCGCCGCGGCACTGAGCGCCAGTGCTGCGCTGGCGACAGTTGCGCAAGCGCGCGACCTCACCGTCGTATCGTGGGGCGGTGCGTATCAGGATGCTCAGAAGAAAGTCTATTTCGAGCCGTTCAAGAAGGTAACAGGCGTTGCGATGAACGACGAGGCCTGGGACGGCGGCGTCGGCGTATTGCGCGCCAAGGTGCAGGGTGGTGCCGCCACCTGGGACGTCGTCCAGGTCGAAAGCGACGAGCTCGCAGTCGGCTGCGAGGAAGGCCTGTTCGAGAAGCTGGACTATTCCAAGATCGGCGGCGAGGCCGCCTACATCCCGCCGGCGGTCAATCCTTGCGGCGTCGGCGCCATCCTCTACGATTTCGTTCTCGGCTACGACAAGGACAAGCTGAAGGAGGCACCCCAAGGCTGGGCCGACTTCTTCGATACCAAGAAGATTCCCGGCAAGCGCGCCTTGCGCCAGGGCCCGAAGACCACGCTGGAGATCGCCCTCATGGCCGACGGCGTCGCACCAATGGACGTCTACAAGGTGCTGGCGACCGACGAAGGCGTCGATCGCGCCTTCAAGAAGCTGGATACCATCAAGGGCGACATCGTGTGGTGGAAGGCCGGCGCCCAGCCGCCGCAATTGCTCGCCTCCGGGGAGGTGGCGATGACCTCGGTCTATAATGGCCGCATCGACACCGCGAACAAGAACGAGAAGAAGAACTTCGGCATGGTGTGGGACGGCGCGCTGTTCACCCTCGACAGCTGGGTGATCCTGAAGGGCAGCCCGAACAAGGACGCGGCCTACAAATTCCTGGACTTCGTCGGCAAGGCGGAGAACCAGTCCAAGCTCTCGGAGAACATCGCCTATGGAACTTCGAACAAGGATGCCGCCGGCCGGCTCGCGCCCGCCGTCCTGAAGGACCTGCCGACAGCGCCTGACAACATCAAGAACGCGGTCGAGATCAACGTTGGCTTCTGGCTCGAGAACATCGACCGCCTGACCGAGCGCTTCAACAAATGGGCAGCGAAGTAGGTCCCGACAGCACCGGCGTGCGGCGCAGGCGGAGGGAAAAACGTGGCGGATAGCTCGCCCGCGGTGCATCCTTCGAGACGCCCGCCTATGGCGGGCCCTCAGGATGAGGTCTGAGTCTGTGGCAGCGACTTTACAGACACCGATGTCGAGGAGGCTCGTCCTGAGGAGGCCGCGAAGCGGTCGTTTCGAAGGACGAGGCGCGCGCTCAGACCGGCCCGAAATGCCATATGCGATTGCCCGCCCGGAAATGGCGGGGGACGTCCGGTCAAAGAGGTTCGCGCCATGACAGCGGCGTCCCTGACCGAGACCGAAGTGCCGCTCAAGCGCCAGTTGAGGCGAGCGGAGCGGGCACGCCAAGTCAAGGCATTGGCGCTGGTCCTGCCGCTTCTTGTCTTCCTGCTCTTCACCTTCGCAGGCCCCATCGCCGGCATGCTCTGGCGCGCGGTCGATGACCGCGAGGTGCGCCAGGTTCTGCCGCAAACCATAGCTGTTCTCGCGGACTGGAACGGCAAGGACCTCCCCAACGAAAAGGCCTATGCCGCGCTGGCAAGCGACATCATGGCGGCGCGTGGTGCCGGCAGCATCGCCATCGCGGCCAAGCGGCTGAACTACGCACTCAACGGCTTCCGCACGATCCTGACCAGCACGGCGCGCAATCTGAAGGCAGCTCCGGAGCCGGGCACGGCCAAGGAGACGTTGGGCAAGATCAACCCGGCCTGGCGCGAACGCGCCACCTGGGCGACGATCAAGGACGCCGGTGGTCCCATCACCGGATTCTACCTTCTCGCCGCGCTCGACCTGACGCGGAACGCGGACGGCGCGATCGTCGCAGCCCCGAAGGATCAGGCCATCTACCGCGAGGTTTTCGCCCGCACCTTCCTCATCAGCCTCGGTGTCACGGCACTCTGCCTGATCCTCGGCTTCCCGGTCGCCTACTTGCTGGCGACGCTGCCGCCGGTCCGGTCGAACCTCTTGATGATCTTCGTCCTGCTGCCGTTCTGGACGTCTCTGCTGGTCCGCACCTGCGCCTGGATCGTGCTGTTGCAGAGCAAGGGAATCGTGAACGACAGCCTGCACTGGCTTGGCATCATCGACGAACCGTTGCGCCTGATCTACAATCGCTTCGGCGTCTGCGTGGCCATGACCCACGTTCTCCTGCCGTTCATGATCCTGCCGCTGTACAGCAGCATGAAGGCGATCTCGCCTGCATACATGCGTGCCGCCGCCTCGCTCGGCGCGCCTCCCCTCACCGCCTTTCTGCGGATTTACCTGCCTCAGACCTTGCCCGGCATCGGCGCGGGAAGTCTGCTCGTCTTCATCCTCGCGCTCGGCTATTACATCACGCCGGCCCTGGTCGGCGGCGCCGCAGACCAGATGATCAGCTACTTCATCGCACTCTACACCACCGAGACGGCCAATTGGGGCCTTGCTTCGGCATTGGGGGCGGTGCTGCTCTTGGCCACCGTTCTGCTCGCTCTCGTCTACGGCAAGCTGGTGCAGGGACAGCAGGTCACGGGAGGCATGAAGAATTGAGCGACAATTCCTCCCTCCGCACGCCCAGCCAGCGCATCGCGTGGACCGCGACCATCGTCGTCTCGACGCTGGTGTTCATCTTCCTGATCGCGCCCATCCTTGCGATCATGCCGCTGTCCTTCAGCTCGGGCTCGTACCTGACCTATCCGTTACCGGGCCTGTCCTTGCGTTGGTACGACGACTTCATCACTTCGCCGCGCTGGATGCATTCGTTGAAGAACAGCATGATCATCGGCGTCGCCTCGACGGCGCTGTCGATGGTGCTTGGCACGCTGGCCGCGCTGGGGCTGGCGCAGTGGAAGAGCCGGTTCAAGCCGCTCGTACTGGCTTTCGTGCTGTCGCCGGTGGTCGTGCCCGGGGTCATCACCGCGGTGGGCCTGTATTTCTTCTTCGCGCCGATCGGACTGACCGGCAGTTATCTCGGCCTGATCCTGGCCCACACCGCGCTGGCGACGCCGTTCGTGGTGATCACGGTCGGCGCGACGCTGCAAAGCTTCGACACCAATCTGTCCCGCGCCGCCGCCTCGCTCGGTGCTTCGCCAATCTACGCGTTCCGCCGCGTGATCCTGCCGCTGATCCTGCCTGGCCTCGCTTCAGGCGCGCTGTTCGCCTTCGCGACCAGCTTCGACGAGGTGGTGATCGTGCTGTTCATGGCAGGTCCCGAGCAGCGCACCCTGCCGCGCGAGATGTTCAGCGGCATCCGCGAGAACATCAGCCCGACCATCACGGCAGCGGCGGTGATCTTGACGACGGTCTCGGTCATCCTCCTCGCCACCCTGGAAGGCTTGCGCCGGCGTAACGAACGGCTCAAGGGCGGCGGCTGAAAGGCGGCGCTCCTCCTTCTCCCCGCGCGCGGAATGGCAATCACATATGGCATTCTGCGCAACCTAAGCGCGCGCCTACTCCTTGACGACCGCTCCGCGGTCTCCTCAGGGCTGAGGCTAAGCGGCATCGGTGCTTGTTGAAACGACTGCCGCACACTTGGTCCTCATCCTCAGGGCCCGCCAACGGCGGGCGTCTCGAAGGATGCCACAGGGGACTCTCTCCCATATGCGGTTATCCTGCCGCAGGCGCGGAGAGGCGAAGGGAACACCCCGCCCCTTCTGATTTTGCATTCCGCTATGACGCGCGCCGCTTAGCTGCCGCGACCGATTGCCGCTACAACCGTGCCCGCAACAACGCCCGAACAACAACATACAGGGAGAAACACGATGCAAAAGCTATTCGCCGCCGTCGCGGCCGGCCTCGCGCTCGCCGCGACTTCCGGCGCCGCGCACGCCCAGATCTCCGACGACGTCGTCAAGATCGGCGTGCTCACGGACATGTCGAGCCTCTATGCGGACGCGACCGGCAAGGGCTCGCTCGCCGCGGTCGAAATGGCGGTCGCCGATTACGGCGCCAAGGTCGCGGGCAAACCGGTGCAGGTGGTCGCTGCCGATCACCAGAACAAGCCCGACGTCGGCGTCAACATTGCCCGCAACTGGTACGACAACGACAAGGTCGACGCGATCTTCGACGTGCCGACGTCATCGGTAGCGCTGCCGGTCTCGGCGCTGACGCGCGAGAAGAACAGGATCCACATCAATTCCGGCGGTGGCTCGTCCGACATCACCGGCACCGCCTGCTCACCCAATACCGTGCACTGGACCTACGACACCTATGCGCTGTCGAACGTCGCCGGCAAGGCAATGGTCAAGCGCGGCGAGGACACCTGGTTCTTCGTCACCGCCGACTACGCCTTCGGCATGGCGCTGGAGCGCGACGCCGCCAACGTGGTCAAGGAGAGTGGCGGCAAGGTGCTCGGCGACGTCCGCCATCCGCTCAACTCGTCGGACTTCTCCTCATTCCTGCTGCAGGCCCAGGCCTCCAAGGCCAAGGTCGTCGCGCTGGCGAATGCCGGCGGCGATACCACCAATGCCCTAAAGCAGGCTTCCGAATTCGGTCTGACCCAGGGCGGCCAGAAGATGATCGCGCTCTTGCAGGAGATCACCGACACGCATTCGCTCGGCATCAAGTCGACGCAAGGCCTGATCGTCACCGACGCCTTCTACTGGGACATGAACGAGGAGACGCGCGCGTTCTCGAAGCGCTTCAACGAGAAGGTCGGGCACATGCCGACCATGATCCAGGCCGGCCTTTATTCGGCAACGATGCACTATTTGAAGGCGATCGACGCGATCAAGACTGACGCGGCGCCGAAGGTGATGGAGCAAATGCGCGCGACTCCGGTCAACGACTTCTTTGCGAAGAACGGCAAGATCCGCATCGACGGCCGCATGGTCCACGAGATGTATTTGTTCGAGGTCAAGAAGCCCGAGGAATCCAAGGGCGAGTGGGACCTCTACAAGCTGATCGCCACCGTGCCCGGCGACGAGGCCTTCCGCCCGCTCGACAAGGGCGGCTGCCCGCTGGTGACGCATTAGCCTCCGCAACTTCCGTCATGCTTCGTCGCAAGAACTCCTCGCAATGACGAAGACACGACAGCGCGCCCGGTGGAAACCAGGCGCGCTTCGTTCAGCCGACTAGAAGTCCATTACTCCGAGTACTTGAACTCGGGCATGTTCTTCAGTTCGTCCTTGCTCGCATTGAACACGGCGTGGTCGGGGTACCACTTCGACGCGGACGTCGTGGTCGTCGCGGTCTTGTCGGTTCCGGTCGCTGCGCCGGTCGTCGTGGTCGAGGCCGGCCGGCCGGGCGGGTTGGTGGCGGCCGTGCCGGTGTAGGCGACGGGCTCGTTGACGAACTTCAGTTTCTCGTAAGGCACCGCAACGAGGTGCTCGCCCATGCCGAGGAAGCCGCCGACGCCGATCACGGCCATCTTGACGTTACCGCTCTTGTCCATCAAGAGGTCGTTGATCGAGCCGATGTTCTCGTTGGCCTCGTTATAGACCTTCACGCCCGACATTTTCGACACGCGCCACTGGTCGGACGCGCTCGTCGTCGTGGCGGTGGCCGCCGGTGCCGCCTTGTCGGTGGTCGCGGTCGGCGCTTGCGCGAACGCAGCGGTCGCCAGCAGTGCTGTGCCGGCAAGGCCGGCAACGATCGATTTCATCATGTTGTCCTCTCCTTCAACGAAAACCTTGTGTGGAGAGAACAGCGCTGATCACGCGCAGTTCCGTGCGCACCGCAATTTCGTTGCGCAATGCGCGAGCGGAGAATTCACGAGACTTGTTCCTGCGTCACTCAGGAACATTTTGCGACGCACGGTTCCCCGCCGATTGATCATGCGCCCTGGGTGAAGCCTGACCGCTGCGAGGACCGCGCCGACCTGGCGTCGCCCGGGTCAGCTGCTGCAGCCGCAGCGGCGACTGGTGGCTGCCGGCGGAGGCCGCCGCAATCGAGGTCATGATGGCTCCGTGGTTCTTGTTGCGGGAGTTTCGTGGCGAACGGCGCCATGCGTAGCAAATCGGGTGAGGGGTGCAGATCCCACGAGAGAACGCACCCCCCACCCGGCGCTACGCGCCGACCTCTCCCCATGGAAGAGGTGAAGAGATCGCGATGTGTGGCAAAGCCTCAGGCGGCGAGCGGCGGATGCTCGATCGCGTGCTCATCGAAGATCGCGACCGCCTCGAAGCGGTAGCCGCAGGCCTGGCACTTCCAGAGATAGGAAACGCGCCCCTCGCCCGGCTCGATCCAGTCCGGGAACGGGATCGGTGTGCCACATTGTGCACAAGGGTTCTGCCTGGGAATGTCGTCGATGTCTGCTGGGGTCATGGACGTCCTCCCGAGTGCTGGTTTGGATCAGCGATTTTGGGCGAATGCGCCAATGGACAGACCCGCTGTCGCGTAAGGGCGCGCCGCCAGCTCCAAGCTTAACCCAGGTTTAAGTCGTAAAAGCGACGAGCCGGCGAAAATCGCCGCTGGTGACGTTTCGCCACATCATCGCCGTGTTCCCACGGCCTAACGCGCGAGGGTGCAGGTCCGTTCTGCCGAGGAATATTTCGATGAAAATTTTGCGTATTGCCGTGCTTGCGGCGGCAGGGCTGATGATGCCGCAGGCTGCATTCGCCGGCGAAGCCGAATACGCCGAGATGGTTGCAGCCCATGCCCGCGCCAACGGCGTGCCGGAGGCGCTGGTGCATCGTGTCATCATGCGCGAAAGCCGCTATCAGCCGCACCTCGTCGGCCGTGGCGGCACCATCGGGCTGATGCAGATCAAGCTCGCGACCGCCCGCGGCGTCGGCTACACCGGCGATGCCGCCGGCCTGCGCGATCCCAACACCAACCTCACTTATGCGGTCAAGTACCTCGCCGGCGCCTATCGCGCCGCCAACGGCGACCACGCCCGAGCCGTGCGTTATTTCGCGGGCGGCTATTACTACGCTGCAAAGCGCCAGCGCCAGGAGGCGATGCAGGTCGCCAATGCGGGCGAGACCTTGCTCGAGCCGAACGGCAATCCGCAGCCGATGTTCGGCACGCCGCCGCATCGCAAGCTGGCACAGGGCGTCCGTAACGCGCGGGCGCAGGCGCCGAAGTAACTTCCGTGTCCCGGACGCGCTGCAACGTGTAGCGTTGCTGCGCAGAGCCGGGACCCAGCATCTCCACGAAGATGGGCCCCCGCTCAGCAGCGCACCACGCCGCAAAAGGCGCGTGCGTCCGGGGCACGGCTGCAGTGCAGTTCCGTGCCAACACGCGTTGACCACTCCGCCCCACTGGCATACATTGACGCCGTTCCGAGGGGTGCTCCGAGGAGGAGCTGAGATACCGCTAAATGGGCAATTCGGCCAACACCGGCTGCTCAAGACCGCGGTGACCCTTTGAACCTGATCCGGGTCATGCCGGCGAAGGGACAGGGATGTACCAGACCACCAAGCGGCCGGATTCACCGGTATCCATCATCGGCGCAGGCATTGCGGGCGCCTGGCACGCCCTGCTGTTCGCACAGGCCGGTCACGCCGTCACCTTGCACGAGCGCGGTGACGAGGCGATGACGGACTCGACCAGCCATTGGGCCGGCGGCATGCTCGCGCCCTATTGCGAGGCCGAGGTCGCAGAACCCATCATCAGCCGATTGGGGCTTCGCTCCCTGGACATCTGGCGGCGCGAGCTGCCCGACACGCCTTTCAACGGCTCGCTCGTGGTCGCCCATCCGCGCGAGCGCAACGATTTCGAGCGCTTTGCGCGCATGACCGAGGATCACCGCCGGCTCGATGCCGCGGGCCTTGCCGAGCTCGAGCCGTCGCTGGAGGGCCGCTTCCGCGACGCGCTGTTCTTCCCCGCCGAGGGCCATGTCGAGCCGCGGCGCGTGCTGCCGAAGCTGCACGAGCGCATCCGCGCCGCCGGCGGCACCATCAAGTTTTGCAGCGACGTCAGCGCAAACGACCTCGACGGCATCGTGATCGACTGCCGCGGGATCAGTGCGCGCGACGAGCAGAGCGAGCTTCGCGGCGTCAAGGGCGAGATGATCCTGATCGAGACCCGTGAGGTGCAGCTGGCGCGCCCGGTGCGGCTGATCCATCCGCGCTGGCCGCTCTACGTGATCCCGCGCGAGAACGGCCTGTTCATGCTGGGCGCGACCTCGATCGAGGCGGAGGACACCGGCGTCAGCGTGCGCTCGGCGCTGGAGCTTTTGGGCGCGGCCTATACGGTGCATCCGGCCTTCGGCGAGGCGCGCATCGTCGAATTCGGCTCAGGGCTTCGGCCTGCTTTTCCCGACAACCTGCCGCGCATCGGCATTCGCGACAGCAGGATCAGCGTCAACGGGCTCTACCGCCACGGCTTCCTGCTCGCGCCGGTCCTCGCCGAGCTGACGCTCGCCTATGTCCATCGCGGCCAGATCGACAACGAGGTGATGCAGTGCTTGTGATCGTCAACGGCGAGCAGCGCGAGGTGAGCGCGGCCAGCGTCGGCGCGTTGCTCACCGAGCTCGACTACGAAGGCACCCATTTCGCCATCGCACTCAACTACGACGTCGTGCCGAAAAGCCGCTGGGCCGAGACCGCGCTGAAGGCCGGCGACGAGATCGAGATCATCACGCCGCGGCAGGGAGGGTGAGGATGGTGGCTGTCCATTCGTCGCCCCGGCGCGCACCAAACACTCCGCTGTCATCGCCCGGCTTGACCGCGCGATCCAGTACGCCGCGGCTTCTCCGCATTGCGGCACGGCCTCGGGAATACTGGACCCCCGCTTTCGCGGGGATGACACCGTCATTCAAGGAGACACCTTCAACATGGTGACCTTCTACGGCAAGACCTTCCCTTCCCGCCTCCTGATCGGCAGCGCGCTCTATCCCTCGCCGGCGATCATGCAAAGCGCGATCCGCGCCTCCGGCGCCAACATCGTCACGGTGTCGCTGCGGCGCGAATCCGCCGGCGGCAAGACCGGCGATGCGTTCTGGAAGCTGATCCGCGAGCTCGACGTCACCGTGCTGCCGAACACCGCCGGCTGCCGCACCGTGCGCGAGGCGGTGACGACGGCCAAGCTCGCCCGCGAGCTGTTCGGCACCAGCTGGATCAAGCTGGAGGTCATCGCCGACAACGACACCCTGCAGCCCGATGTCGTCGGCCTGGTCGAAGCAGCAGGCCTCCTGATCAAGGACGGTTTTGAAGTCTTCCCCTATTGCACCGAAGACCTCTCGGTCGCCAATCGCCTGGTCGACGCCGGCTGCAAGGTGGTGATGCCCTGGGCCGCGCCGATCGGCAGCGCGAAAGGCATCACCAACCGCGATGCGCTGAAGCTGTTGCGCGAGCGGCTGCCCGACATCACGCTGGTGGTCGACGCCGGCTTAGGGGCGCCTAGTCACGCCGCGCAGGCGCTCGAGCTCGGCTATGACGCAGTGCTGCTCAACACCGCCATCGCCAAGGCCGCCGATCCCGTCGCGATGGCGAATGCCTTCCGCCTCGGCTGCGATGCCGGCCGCACCGCCTATGAGGCCGGGCTGATGAACGCCCGCGACTTCGCCTCCCCCTCCACCCCCGTCGTTGGGACCCCGTTCTGGCATGCCGTATCCTGATCGCCACGCGTATCCTGATCGCCACGCGTATCCTGATCGCTTTTATCCCGTCGTCGACAGCCTCAAATGGGTCGAGCGCCTGACCAAGCTCGGCGTCGGCACCATCCAGCTGCGCGCCAAGGAGCTGAACGACGCCGACGCGCTGCAGATCGTCACCGACGCGCTGGCGATCACCGAGGGCACGCAAGCCAAGCTGGTGGTGAACGACTACTGGCGCGCCGCGATCGTCGCCGGCGCGAAGTACTTGCATCTTGGCCAGGAGGACCTCGCCGAGGCCGACCTCAAGGCCATCCGCGAGGCGGGCCTCAATCTCGGCATCTCCACCCATGACGACGAGGAGCTTGCGACCGCGCTCGCGGCAAAACCCGACTACGTCGCGCTCGGCCCGATCTTCTTCACCACGTTGAAGTCGATGCGTTTCGAGCCGCAGGGCATTCCCAAGATCACGGAATGGAAAAAGCGCATCGGCACCATCCCGCTGGTCGCGATCGGCGGCATCAAGTTCGAGCACGCCGCGGAGATCTTTGCGGCGGGGGCGGATTCCATCGCCGTCGTCAGCGACGTCACCCAGAATGCCGACCCCGATGCGCGCGTGCGGCAGTGGCTCGGCCTGTCAAAGGAGGCGGCATGACCGAAACTCTCTCCGCTCGTCATTGCGAGCGAAGCGAAGCAATCCAGAATCCCTCCGCGGAGACAGTCTGGATTGCTTCGTCGCAAGAGCTCCTCGCAATGACGGAGCAAGAATTCACCGCCGTCGCTCAAACGCACGCACACCAGAATTAAACCGGAGGATCCCATGAACATCCGCTCCAACCCCGAGAAGACCGTCCCCGCCGTTACTACCGGCCCGCTGCCCTCCTCGCGCAAGATCTTCGCGACACCGGACGCCGCGCCCGATCTGCGCGTGCCCTTGCGCGAGATCATCCTCTCCGAAGGCGCCGGCGAGCCCAACCTGCCGGTGTACGACACCTCGGGCCCCTACACCGATCCTGATGTCACCATCGACGTCAACGCCGGCCTGCCCCGCAACCGCAAGCAATGGGTGCTGGAGCGCGGCGGCGTCGAGGAATATGAGGGCCGCCAGATCAAGCCGGAGGACAATGGCAGCGTCTCCACCGACAAGGCCGCCCGCGCCTTCTCGGCCTATCACAAGCCGCTGCGCGGCCTCGACGGCCACAAGGTGACCCAGCTCGAATTCGCCCGCGCCGGCATCATCACCAAGGAGATGATCTACGTCGCCGAGCGTGAGAACCTCGGCCGCAAGGCCCAGCTCGAACGCGCGGAAGCGGCGCTTGCCGACGGCGAAAGCTTCGGCGCATCGGTGCCCGCCTTCATCACTCCGGAGTTCGTGCGCTCGGAGATCGCGCGCGGCCGCGCCATCATCCCCTCCAACATCAACCACAGCGAGCTCGAGCCGATGATCATCGGCCGCAACTTCCTGACCAAGATCAATGCCAATATCGGCAACTCGGCGGTGACCTCGTCGGTCGAGGAAGAGGTCGAGAAGATGGTGTGGGCGATCCGCTGGGGTGCCGACACCGTGATGGACCTCTCGACGGGGCGCAACATCCACACCACGCGTGAGTGGATCCTGCGCAACTCGCCGGTGCCGATCGGCACCGTGCCGATCTACCAGGCGTTGGAGAAGTGCAACGGCGATCCGGTCAAGCTCACCTGGGAGCTCTACAAGGACACCCTGATCGAGCAGTGCGAGCAGGGCGTCGACTATTTCACCATCCACGCCGGCGTGCGCCTGCAATACATCCACCTCACCGCCAATCGCGTCACCGGCATCGTCAGCCGCGGCGGCTCGATCATGGCGAAGTGGTGCCTGGCGCATCACAAGGAAAGCTTCCTCTACACGCATTTCGACGAGATCTGCGACCTCATGCGCAAGTATGACGTCTCGTTCTCGCTCGGCGACGGCCTCCGCCCGGGCTCGATTGCCGACGCCAACGACCGCGCGCAGTTCGCGGAGCTGGAGACGCTCGGCGAGCTCACCAAGATCGCGTGGGACAAGGGCTGCCAGGTCATGATCGAGGGCCCCGGCCACGTGCCGATGCACAAGATCAAGATCAACATGGACAAGCAGCTCAAGGAGTGCGGCGAGGCGCCGTTCTACACGCTCGGGCCGCTGACCACCGACATCGCGCCGGGCTATGACCACATCACCTCGGGCATCGGTGCCGCCATGATCGGCTGGTTCGGCTGCGCCATGCTCTGCTACGTCACGCCGAAGGAGCATCTCGGCCTGCCCGATCGCAACGACGTCAAGACCGGCGTCATCACCTACAAGATCGCCGCCCACGCCGCCGACCTCGCCAAGGGCCACCCCGCAGCCCAACTGCGCGACGACGCCCTCTCCCGCGCGCGGTTCGAATTCCGCTGGACCGACCAGTTCAACCTCGGCCTCGACCCGGACACCGCAAAGAGCTTCCACGACGAAACCCTGCCGAAGGAAGCCCACAAGGTCGCCCATTTCTGCTCGATGTGCGGCCCAAAGTTCTGCTCGATGAAGATCACGCAGGACGTGCGGGACTATGCGGCGACGCTGAATGATCCGAACAGCGTGGGCATGTCGATGGCCGGCACGGCCGAAGACGGCATGGCCATAATGAGCGCGAAGTTCAAGGAGATGGGGAGCAACGTTTATCTGGATGCGGAGAAGGTGAAGGAGAGCAATCGGGTGCTGTGATCTCTACTCGTAGTTTGCCATCCTCAGATGTGAGCCTCATCAATGATCTTCATCAGCTATGCATCTGAGGATGAGCCAATCGCATCCAAGCTCTATCAGCTTCTGAAATCGAAGAAGCTTAATGTTTGGATGGACAAAAAGGAGCTCAAGCCCGGACAGGAGTGGGAAACACAGATTTGGCGAGCGGCCACGAGCGCCGATTTCTTTTGTCTCTTGCTTTCACCGCGCTCCGTGAACAAGAGAGGTTTTATTCGCAAAGAGGTGCGCTTTGCGCTGGATAAGTGGAAGGAAAAGCTCCCTGAAGATATTTACTTGATCCCGTGCCGCATCGAGCGCGCTGAACCGCCCTTCGAATTAAAACACCTACAATATACCGACCTCAACACAGATTCGGATTACACAAGCCTTGTCGACCTCCTGACGGAACTGGAGAACAAGCTAGCGCAACGCGAACTGCCGCAATCGGCTGACCAGTATGTAGGGAGGTCCACCAGCTGGCAGACAAGCAGCGTGGACGTGGAATTGGAATTCCCGGAATTTACGTCAACAGACCTCGTTAGACTTAACGCGGCTGTCGATCAGATGGTTTCAAAACTCAAGGATGAGGCTGCCGAATTCAATAGTGATCCCATCGGCGACAACGTTAAGAGCTCCTATCAAAGCAGCTTCAGCGTATTTGCATCCGCACCAAATGTTGTAAGCGTTCTCTTTCTTGTAAGTTGGTACGGGTCTGGGGCGGCGCACCCAAATCACGGATATCGTGCGATTAATTACAACAGGATGAAGGGACGTACATTTTCATTGAAGGACGCGTTCTCAAATCCGGACGAAGCTCTCCAGATAGTATCTCAAGCTTGCCGCCATGATTTGTTGAAGCAATGGAGTCTTCGGGGAGTCCTACCTGACGAAAACTCCGAGCAATGGGTGGGAGAAGGCGCCGGCCCCAACTGGGACAACTTCGAGAACTGCATCTTCCACGACGGATTACTTCGCATCTATTTCGATCCGTACAGTGTTGGACCTTATGCGTGGGGAGCCAGAATTGTGTCTATCGATCTCCCCGATCTGCAGGATCTGCTAGCAGCGGATTTTGTTACAGGTTGACCTTACAGCGGACCCCGGATGAGCAAAGCAACATCCCGAAAACGGTAGCCGAGCCCGGATGCCGCCATACTTGATACTCCGTGACCACCTTCACCGCCTCCCCGACCTCCTCCGCCCCAACCTCCGCCTCGTCTTCGTCGGCACCGCCGCCTCGACGCGCTCGGCGGAGCTCGGGCACTACTACGCCCACCCCGGCAACCGCTTCTGGCGCGCGATCCATGAGGCCGGGATCACGCCGCGGCGCTATCAGCCAAGCGAGTTCGCGTCGCTGATCGAGCTCGGGATCGGCTTCACCGATCTCTGCAAGACCGACGCCGGGATGGATCACCAGATCGCGGCGGAGACGATCGACGTATCAAGTTTCAGGGCGAAGATGGACAAGTACCGGCCGCGGACGATTGCGTTCACGAGCAAGAAGGCGGCGAGCTTGTTTTACGGCAGGCCGTCAGCTGCGATTGCGCTGGGGCGGCAGGCGTCGGATGGGAGTTGGCCGGAGATTTTTGTGCTGCCTTCGCCGTCCGGTCGGGGAGTTGGACACTGGAGCCGTGGCGCGAGCTGGCGGCATGGATCGCTGCGTAGGGTGGGTTAGACGTTGCGGATGCGCGAAGCGCAGTCCGCTCGTCGTAACCCACCGCTTCTGGTCGCCACGGACACACAAGTGGTGGGTTACGCCTTGCACCGCTCCGTGTTGAAGGACCGCGCTCGTGAGCGGCTAACCCACCCTACAAAGACGGGACAGGATGTCGGAATCCAGCCCCGTCGTTCGTCCTCTGTACCAAGCGCGACCCATATGGAGCCCCCCATGCCTCCCACCATCACCGCTTTCGAAAATTCCCCCGACCGCGGCAAGGGCCACGCGCGCGACATGCGGGTGCGCTGGGCGCTGGAAGAGGTCGGCCAACCTTACGACGTTCGCCTCCTCTCCTTCCGCAATGAAGCAGCCGGCGCATCTTGCTCTGCATCCGTTCGGGCAGATCCCGACTTTTGAGGACGGCGATCTCACGCTGTTCGAGTCCGGCGCGATCGTGCTCCATATCGCCGAACACCATGACGGTTTGCTGCCGAAGGATGCCAACGCGCGCGCTCGCGCGATCGCGTGGATGTTCGCCGCGCTTGCCACGGTGGAGCCGCCGATCGTCGAGCTCACCATGGCCATGCTGTTCGAGCGCGACAAGGGCTGGTACGCCGAGCGCCTGCCGATGTTGCACGACCGCGTCCGTGTCCGGCTCGGCGAATTGTCCCGCCACATCAGTGAGGCCGATTGGCTCGACGGCGCCTTCAGCGCCGGCGATCTCATGATGGTGACCGTGTTGCGGCGATTGAACACGTCGGGCCTGCTCGACGAATTCCCTGATATCGCCGCCTATGTCGCCCGCGGCGAGGCGCGGCCGGCGTTCAGGCGGGCCTTCGAGGCGCAGCTGGCGGTGTTCAACGCGGCGTCGCGTCCGTGATTCGTAGGGTGGGTTAGACGCGCGGCTGCGCGAAAGCGCAGGCCGTGCGGCGCAACCCACCACTTCCGTCGCCGCGCTTCCTGAATTGGTGGGTTACGCCTTGCGCCTTCGCGTGTTCAATCACCGCACTCGTGAGCGGCTAACCCACCCTACAAACGCCGCACCCATTGCGTCCATCGCGGCGCCCCTGCATTCTAGGCCCGCCAGAGGAGCCCGCCCATGCTGACCCTCTACTCCTACCCAGACCTCTTCGGTGTCGCCGACAACAACGGCTACGGCCTCAAGGTTTACGCCTTCCTCAAGCTTGCGGGCGTGCCGTTCGTGCATGAGCACGTGTTCGATGCCTCCGCTGCGCCGCGCGGGCAGCTGCCTTACGTCGTTGACGACGGTGAGACCATCGGCGACAGCGAGACCATCATCGCGCATGCGACCGCGAAATATCGCCTGACGATCGATGCCGGCCTGTCGCAGGCCGCATGCCGCACCAATCATTTCGTGACGCGCATGCTGGACGATCTCTACTGGGTGATGTCCTATTCGCGCTGGAAGGACGAGCGCTTCTATCCGGCGTTCCGCGACGCCTTCATCGCGCAGCATCCGCAGATCGATGCTGCCGGCTTCGAGAAGGCCAAGGCCTACAACGCGCAGCGCTATCAGTTCCAGGGCATCGGCCGCTACGCGCCCGAGCAGGCCTATGCGCGGGGGCTCGCCGACTTGCAGGTGCTGGCGGAGATCGTCCCAGTGCAAGGCTTCGTGCACGGCGCGGCGCCGACGAGCGTTGATGCCGGCATCTACGGCTTCATCGCCAACATCTATTTCTTCCCGATCCCGACGCCGCTGAAGGCCTTCGTCGATGCGCGTGAGAATCTCGTTCGGCATTGCGATCGGATTCATGCGATGGTGAGTGCGTAGTCCACGCTCTCGTAGGGTGGGCAAAGCGGAGCGTGCCCACCAACTTCGTCACCGCGAACACAGGAGAGGAATGGTGGGCACGGCGCTTGCGCGCCTTTGCCACCCTAGACACCGTCTTTTACCGCATCGTGATCGCAAGCCCGCTGAGATCCGCATTCGCCATCAGCCCGACCTGCGTGCCCGTCAGCTCCAGCACCGCGCCCTTCTGGTTGGTCAACACGATGGCGCGGGCGCCGGAGCCGACCGCGAGGCCCGCGCCGGCGGCGCCGTAGACGCCGGCGACGTCGGAGGGGCGGTTGATGTTGGAGACGCGGCCGCGCAGCACGGTCTTGGATCCCCCGAACACGAGGCCGTAGTCGAGGCCGCCGGTGGAAAGCCCGTAGGTGCGGCCGCGGAAGTTGAGCACGCCCGAGCCGCCAGACCCGCCGATGATCCAGCCCGCCTTGTAGATCGTCAGCGTCACGAAGCCGCTGTCGGCCTGCGCCGCGGTCGAGAGGCCGGCCAGGGCGGCAATGGCGAGGCATGCGGCGCGAAAGGTGGATGCGAGCTTCATGGGGTCTCCGGGGGCTGTTCTTCAAGGGGGAATCGAATCAGACGCAGCGAATCTATCCGATCGATCGCGGCGGCAACATGATGGGGTGCGGCTGCGCGCCCCGCATAGCCTCGTTCTCCGTCATTGCGAGCGCAGCGAAGCAAATCCAGAATGTTCGCCGCGGAGCCAGCCTGGATTGCTTCGTCGCAAGAGCTCCTCGCAATGACGGGGTCAATGGCCCGTCCTCTCACCACGGGAGGGCCGCGCGGGGGAGAAGCGAAGCACTGCGCAGCACGCCAACCGCCACGATGCCATCTTGCTCCTGTTTTGCCCGACGGAGCAAGTTGATATTTCGCTGTTTCCGAATTTTAAAAATCCTAATGATCTCCGCACGATCGCTACTGTGCATGGGGTTGTTTTCGTACTTTTTGTTTGGAGCGCGCCGCTCCTGCCGTTACGCTCATGGGTCTTAGCCCTTCCTGAGGTGAGCCCATGCCGATCCAGCATTTCGCGCCCCCGCCGCACGTCAAGGCGCCGCCGCTGTCGTTTGCGACGCGCGTCGGCGACCTCCTGTTCGTCTCCGGCATTCCCGGCTTCGATGCCAATGGCGCGCTGCCCGACGGTTTCGAGGCGCAGTTCGCCAACGTCGTGGTCAACATCAAGCGTGTGCTGGGCGAGGCCGGCGCCGGCACGCACGATCTCGTCAAGGTCAACGTGCTGCTGACCCGCGCCTCGGATGTCGCCGCCATGAACGCGCTCTATGCCGGCGCCTTCGGCCCGCCGCCCTACCCGGCGCGGACAACGTGCGTGGTGCACGCGCTGCCCGATCCGAAGATGCTGATCGAGATCGAGGCAGTCGCGTCACTGGCGCGGTGAGCGTGTTGCTTGTCGGGCACGCGGCCAAACCAAATGCTTGGGGAGCAGCTGACATGTCCGTGAACGGCGGCTCCCCGGCTTGCAAAGGACCTGCTTTTACCGCACGAATTTTCAGATCCCACTTCCCCACAAGGAGATACTTCATGCGTCGCGTTTTCGCGCTCTGTGCCGTTGCCGGCATTGCTAGTTCCGTGTTCGCCGTGCCCGCATCCGCGAAGGTCGGCTATTACGTGATCCGTTGGGACAACACCGGCATCTGCCAGGTCTGGAACGAGGACCTGCAGTACAAGCCGTTCCAGATTGGGGTGTCGACCTACAAGGTCGTCAGCAAGCCGCTCCCGACCTTCCAGCAGGCCTCCGACCTCCAGATCCAGATGCGCACCGAGCGCCGCTGCACGCTCTGAACTCAGGCAGGAGATCGCATTTCAAGGGCGGGTCGCGCGAGCGATCCGCCCTCGTCTTTTCCTGCCCGCCTTGTTTGAACCCGATCAGCGCGAGCCGCTACTCACATCTTGTCCGGGGCGCATCCCCCAAAGGCGTCCCGCATCCTCCTCCCGTCATTGTCGGGAGGCGCATCACATCATTCATTTTGAGGAGCTGATCATGCGTCGTCTTTCCATGCTGTGCGCTGCCGCCGGTCTTGCCGTCACTGCGTTCGTCGCTGCGAGCCCTGCCGAAGCCAGCTATCATCTGATCCGCTGGCACGACACCGGCTTCTGCCAGATCTGGGACGAGAGCATCCCGACCACGCCGTGGCCGGCCGGCTATCACCGCGCCAGCGTGACCGTGCCGACCTTCATCGACGCGCTCGCGGTGAAGGATTCCGCGCTGAAGAACGGCCACTGCAGCTGGTAACCATTCGATCGGCGGACGAAGAGCCGGGCAAGGACTCGCATCCTCGCCCGGTTTTTTTGTGTTGCGCAAGCGGGAGCTGACGCGCGCTCACGCGTCCTTGTGCGCGCCGGGATGAATCAGGATGTCGCGCGCGTCGGCGAGGTCGATGAAGGCGTCCGCGCTGCCGCCCTGGTCGGGATGCAGGCCCTTGGCGGCGCGGCGATAGGCCCGGTTGATTTCCTCGCAGGTGAGCTGCACGGCGAGCGGCAGGCCGAGCATCTTGCGGGCGCGATCCTCGCTGGACAGCTGTTTCGGCATGGCGTTGCGGCGGCCGAAGCGCGGGACACTCAGATCGTGCACGACATCGAGCACCACACCGAGACGGCGCTGGGCCGCCAGCATCACGCCGTGCTCGTGATTGTCCACGGCCTGGCGCAGCACCGGAAGCGCCTGCTCGGCGGCCTGGCGCAGCGTGAGGTCGCTGCTCATCCGCGCGATCTCCGCCAGCAGCCGGCCGGCCTCGGCCCAATCGGGCGAGTGCGCCGACCGAAGGCGTTCCAGAGCGAGTTTCCAGGAGTCGAGCCGTTCCATCATGCGCGCAACGTGTAGCAATGAAGATCAGTATGCCAAGGCCGCCGTTTCCGACCCCTTAATTTCGAGTTAGCTTTTCGTGAAACTTCGAAAAGAAATCGGGAGGAATATGTCATGGCCTTGCTCGCAAACCACATCGCCGTCGTCACGGGTGCCGGCTCCGGCATCGGCCGGGCGATCGCCGCCGGATATGCGCGCGAGGGCGCCGAGGTCGTGCTGCTCGACGTCAACGCCGAGACGGTGGCAGACGCCGCGCAGGAGATCCGAACATCGGGCGGCAAGGCCGAAAGCTTTGCGCTCGACGTGACCCGGCGCGAGGATTGCTTCGCGCTGGCGAAGCAGGTCGAAGGCAAGGTCGGGCAGGTGTCGATCCTCGTCAACAATGCCGGCATCACCCGCCGCAACGCCTTCACCGCGGAGACCGAGACGGTGGCGAAGGACTGGAACGACATCATCTCGCTCAACCTCAACGGCGTCTTCAACATGACGCAGGCGTTCCTCGCCCCCTTGCGCGCCAGCAAGGGCCGCATCGTCAATATCGGCTCGATCCAGTCCTTCGTGCATCTGCGCACGCCGAGCTCGGCGGCCTACACCACCTCGAAACACGGCGTGCTCGGCTTCACCAAGGCGCTCGCGGTCGAGCTCGGCAAGGAGGGCGTGCGCGTCAACGCGATCGGGCCGGGCTTCATCGAGACCAACATCAACGCCAATGTGCGCGCGACCAATCCGGCGCTGGTGCAGGCCTTCGTCGACCACACCCCGCTGGCGCGCACCGGCAAGGCGGAGGACATCGTGGGACCTGCGATCTTCCTCGCCTCGGATATGTCGGCCTATGTCACCGGAACGATCGTGATGGTGGACGGCGGGTATCGCACGGTGTGAGGCACGACTCACCCATCCGCATCTGCTGTGATGCCCGTTTGCGCGGGCATCACACGCGTGATCGGCACGAGATAGGTCCGCATCGCGATGCATCTCCCACCAATCGCGGCGGCTTCGCGGCATTCCTGAGGTCAATTGGTGCGATCGTCCCCGGTTAACCCTTCATTAACCAAACCCGACCACCGTGGATCTACGGCTTGGGGGTCGTTGGTTCTCGATCCGCTTCCAACGATGGAAGCGGGCGTTGGTCGGGAGGTGTTGATGACCACTGTTCACGTCGCTGCGTCCGAGCCGGACGCACAGTTCCTTGCTCCAAACCAGATCGTTCCGCTTCTGATCGGCGCCACCGTCGACGAGGTCGAACGTGAGCTCGTGCTCCAGACGCTGGCGCGCTGCGACGGCAACCGCACGCGCGCCTCGCGCGTGCTCGGCCTGTCGGTGCGCACGCTGCGCAACAAGATCAGGCTCTATGCCGCCTCCGGCATCGACGTGCCAGCCTATCAAGACTAGCACGTGCGACGGCGTGCCGATTGATGTTGACCGATCTCACGCGCGCAGAATTGCTGCTGTCGTCAAACGCCGCTAAGTAGCTTGCTTCGGGTGCAGGGAGCAGTGGCGTGGCAGACGATCAGGGACGACGGCAGGGACCTCCGGGCCCGCGCGGGCGGCAAGGCGAGCCGGGACGGCCTGGACCGCAGGGTCATCCGGGCCGGCGCGGCCCCGACGGGACGCGCGGCAAGCCGGGGCCGCAGGGCAAGCCGGGACCGATCGGCAAGGCCGGCCCGCCTGGCAAGCCCGGTCCGCAAGGCAAGCAGGGCGAAGCCGGCCCACGCGGAGCCGCCGGACCACAGGGACCTCTCGGACCGCAGGGGCCGGCGGGGCCGCAAGGCGCGCGCGGCGAGCCGGGTCCGCCCGGCCAATTGCCATCGATCGAGCAAGTGCTGCCGTGGCTCGACCAGCTCTTCGACGCCTGGGACGAACGCCGCCGCCAGCGCGAACGCGAAGCCGCCGAGCGCGATGCGCTCGAGGCCGCCGTCCAGGAAACCGGCGAGGCAATCGTCGATGACGAGAGCGATGACGGCGAAGATCACAAGAAGACGAAGAAGAAGAAAAAGAAGAAGCGCGCTCCCAAGGGCTAGCGGGCGAGGCTATTTCGACCGGTTCTCAGGCCGCGGCAGCATGCCCATGCGCTCGAACTGCCAGCGCATGGCGCGATACCAGAGATAGCCCACCGCCGCGCCGCACAGGCCGAGGATGATCACGTGTGCGCTCGAGAACGAGCCGCTCCACCACATCATCCACGCGGTCCATAGCATCGTGAAGACGATGGCACCTGCTTTCAAAGGAAGAAGGGGGCGGCTCATGGTCGTGCTCCGGGCGATCAAAACCCCGGCCGCCAGCATCGCAAGTTGACGCAGCAGATACCGTGAGCCAGATCACGGAACGCGTTGCTGGCGCTCACGAGCCGAAGCGCAGCCGCGAGCGCTCCTTCGCCTTTTCCGCCTCAACCTCGCGGTCGCGCGCCGGCGCATGCGTATGCAGCGACGTCAGGAGTTTTCGTGCGGCCTCAGAGACCTCGGCCACCGCACGCTCGAACGCCACCTCGTTCACCTGCGACGGCTTGTTGAACCCCGACAGCTTTCGCACGAACTGCAGCGCGCTGGCATGGATCTCATCCTCCGTCGCGGGCGGCTCGAAGTTGAATAGTGTCTTGATGTTGCGGCACATGCAGGATCTCCCGGTGTCAGCCTGAAAGACGATCGGCCGAGCCGAAATCCTACATCCCTCCCCAGACTTCTGCTAAATTCCACCGCAACGCGGCCGCCGACCATGAGCCGCATGGGGGAAATGAACATGAGAGCTTGTCGCGCGGCGCTGTCTGCCATCCTGCTGTCCCTTTCGACGCTGGCTATCTCCACACCGGTCTTGTCCGCCGATTACCCGCCCCCAAAGCAGGGAGACTGGATCGCCAGGGATTTCAAGTTCCACACCGGCGAGATCATGCCGGAACTGAAGCTGCACTACACCACTGTCGGCGAGCCCTCAGGCCAACCGGTGCTGGTGCTGCACGGAACAGGCGGCTCGGGTGCGGGCATGCTGACTCCCTCCTTTGCCGGCGAGCTGTTCGGCGCGGGGCAGCCGCTCGACGCTTCCAAATATTACATCATCATTCCCGACAATGTCGGCCACGGCAAATCGTCGAAGCCGTCCGACGGACTGAAGACGAGCTTCCCGAAATACAACTACGACGACATGGTCGAGGCGCAATATCGCCTGGTGACGGAAGGCCTCGGCATCAAGCATTTGCGGCTCGTGATCGGCAATTCGATGGGCGGCATGCACACCTGGCTGTGGGGCGAGAAATATCCGGACGCGATGGACGCACTGATCCCGATGGCCTCGCAGCCGACCGAGATGGCGTCGCGCAACTGGATGCTGCGGCGGATCATGCTCGACACCATCCGCAACGATCCCGACTACAATGGCGGCAATTACACCAGCCAGCCGCGCATGATGAAATACGCCATCACGGCGTACGGCATCGCGAGCATCGGCGGGACGCTCGCCTATCAATCGCAGGCGCCGACCGCGGCCAAGGCCGACAAGATGGTCGACGAGCGTCTTGCAGCGCCGATCACGGCGGATGCCAACGACTTCGTCTATCAGTGGGAGTCCTCGCACGACTACAATGCCTCAGAGAAGCTGGAGGCAATCGAAGCGTCGCTGCTGCTGATCAATTCCGCCGACGACGAACGCAA
Source organism: Bradyrhizobium vignae (assembly GCF_900324035.1). NCBI lineage: Bacteria > Pseudomonadati > Pseudomonadota > Alphaproteobacteria > Hyphomicrobiales > Nitrobacteraceae > Bradyrhizobium > Bradyrhizobium vignae. Next base: position 2,362,316 of record NZ_LS398110.1, on the reverse strand, counting down.
CCCGCCGGAGACCGGAATCACGGATGCCGCCATGAAGCGGGTCAAGAACGGGCGCCTGTACCTGATCCCGGCGAGCACCGAGACGCGCGGCCACGGCACCACGAGCAACGCCAAATTCTACGCCGAGCATGTCAGGCAATTGCTGCAATCCGCGCCGCAGCGCGCGATGTAGGGATCACCAAGAACACGCCCATATCGCAATGCATCATATGCGGCGCTCCGCCGCCGCATATTATTTGAGCATGCAATGCGCTGACAGCTCGGGCTTAATCGTCTTAACAGTCGAATCGGCGCGCGGACGAATCATGCGCGAATGGCAAGACGCGACGAGGAGGATCATGCACAGGCTGGCACTGTGCATTTGGCTGGCTGCAATGACGGCGCTGACGAGCGCCGCGTTCGCATTCGACAACGGGCAATATGATCACGTTCCGCCGGATATCCGCGCCTGGTTCAAGAGCGTGATCGCGCCGAATGGCGTGCCCTGCTGCGACATCTCCGACGGCCATCGCACCGACTACGACGTGCGCGGCGGCGCCTATTGGGTACCGATCGATGGACAATGGATCGAGGTGCCTGAGCGCGCCATCATTCGCGATCGCGGCAACCCGGTCGGGCAGGCCGTGGTGTGGTACGTCCATCACCGCGGTGCCGTCATTATCAGCTGCTTCGTGCCGGCGGACGCAGTTTAGCGCGTTTGATCTCGTTGGCTGAACGCGCCTGATCGGATAGCTTCGGCCAAACTGAAGCGGAGGCACGCCGTTGAACGATCTGAGCGCCGAAGACCTCGCCACCATCTATGCCAAGCCGAGCCCGCGCGTGATCGCGAAGGCACGGCCCGCGATCGATGCGCATGCGAAGAAATTCATCGAGATGTCGCCGTTCTGCGTGCTCGCGACATCGGGAGCGGACGGGAGCGTCGACGCTTCGCCGCGCGGCGGCGGCATCGGCTTCGTCCGCGTCGCCGGCCCCAACCAGCTGCTGATGCCCGACCGCTCCGGCAACAACCGCATCGACAGTTTCCGCAACGTGGTCGAAGGCTCGGGCTTCGTGCACCTCTTGTTCTTCGTGCCGGGCATCGACGAGACGCTGCGCGTCGGCGGACGCGGCACGCTGTCGGCTGACCCGGAACTGCTCGCCTCGATGGTGGAATTCGGCAAGCCTCCGCGCGCGGTGTTGAATGTCGCGGTCAGCGAGGTCTATTTCCATTGCGGCAAGGCGCTGATGCGCTCGAAGCTGTGGTCGTCGGAGAAGGTGCAGCGCTCGGTGATGCCGAGCATCGTCACCGTCATTCACGATCAGACCGGCCTCGGCGAACCGGCGAGCCAGGAGACCGTTGAAGAAATCTACAAGACGCAGCTGTAGCTAAGGCATGATCCGGAAAAGTGCGAAGCGGTTTTCCGGAAAGATCATGCGTAAACACAAGCTAAAGCGCGATGACGATTCATCCAAATCTCATCGCGCTTTAGAAGTCCGTCATTCCCGGGCTTGTCCCGGGCATCCACGTCTTCGTCGTGCGGCAATACCTGGATGGCCGGGTCAAGGCCCCGGCCATGACGAATGGAGGGAGCCGGGCCGGAGCTTAATGCCCGTCGCCCTCGAGCCCGCCGACGTGCTTCTGGGTGTAGAGCTCGAGGCCGATGCGACCGATCAGATCGAGCTGGGTTTCGAGGAAGTCGATGTGGTGCTCCTCGTCGCTCATCAGCTTCTCGAACAGGTCGCGCGTGACGTAGTCCTTGACGCTGTGGCAGTAGGTCGCCGCTTCTTGATAGAGCGCCCGGGCGCTCATCTCGGCGGCGAGGTCGCACTCGATGATCTCCTTGACATTCTGGCCGATGCGCAGGGGATCGAGCACCTGCATGTTCGGAAAGCCGTCGAAGAACAGGATACGCTCAGTGAGCTTGTCGGCGTGCTCCATCTCCTCGATGGACTCCTTGCGCCAGACCTTGGCCATGTCGAGCAGGCCCCAATTGTCGAGGAAGCGGTAGTGCAGCCAGTACTGATTGATCGCAGTCAACTCGTGACGCAGCGCCTTGTTGAGATAGTCGATGACCTTTGCGTCGCCCTGCATGGTTCACTCCAGCTTTCGCAGTCCAAATCGGCCCTAACCGAATTTAGAACGCTTCTAAATGACTTCGCGGACGAGAGCAACCAGCCACGCGGACGCAGCCGGGGGAAAGCTCAGCCGGTGTTGTGGAAGTTTTTAGCAGGCTGCGAGGGCGAACTGCGCGGGTTCGGCCGTCTCGTCATTGGCAGGCACGGTGTGGCTATGAGGACAGCCGGCGCAACAGGACTGGGCGCAGGGGCCGAGGGCTTCGTCGATGATCGTCTTGATGGTCCGGGCACAGCGACCGCATTCGGCACTACAGCCGAGGCATCCGTAGACCTGCTTGGCATGGCGCACGGCGTCCTCGGACTCGGCGACGGCGGCGCGGATATCATCATCGCTCAGCACGTTACAGGAACAAACGATCATGGAAGCGGAAGGTCCTTCGGTGATGCGCCATCATCGATATTTAACAGGCTGGCCGGATGCAAAAGGAAAAACTGGTATTTGAAGCTATTCCAAACTGGCCCGGTCGACAGCCTAGAACGGCTCTAAAACGAGCTGTTGCGCTGGATCAAGATTGCGGGGGTTCTAATCGCCACCTCCGCCTCCTCCACCATCGCCGCCACCTCCGCAATCCCCGCCGCTGCTGCCGCCATCGCTGCTGGAACAACTGCCGCCGTCAGTCGCGCTCCCCAAGTTGTCGCTGGAGAACCAGCTTCCCAGCGAGAAGCCGTCACTCGTCCCGGAATAACTGTCGCTGCCGCTGCTCCCTCCATCGCTACCGGCCGCTGCGCGGGAGCGCCGTCCGCGATTCTGGAGGTGGATGAACCAGCCGTAGCCGATCGCGAAGACGATTCCGGCAGCAATCAATGCATTGACCATCGCGTTGCCCATCATCGTCTCCTTGGCGGAGTTGCGTCCATGTCAATTGGTCGTCGCCGGCGAAGGCGCCGTTCATTGATCATTCAAGCGAATTGTGGAACTCTGCTCCCAATTGTGGAACTCTGCTCCCAAAGAGTTCCCGCGTGATTGTGCGAAAAGGTCAAGCCGATGAAGAAGTCGCTCCTGGCAGTTGCCGCCGTCGCCACCCTGGCGCTGACGGCCGGAACACCCGCCCATGCCCAGCGCGGCGTCGCCGCGGGCGTGGCCGCCGGGATCATCGGCGGCGCGATTGTCGGTGGCGCGCTTGCCTCTCCGTATTACTACGGACCCGGCTATGGCTATTATGAACCAGGCTACTACCCGTCGCGCTACTACGCACCGGGCCCGGGCTATGTTGCCGACGACTATTACGGCGGCTGCGTCTGGCAGAAGCAGCGCTTCTGGGACGGCTATGCCTGGCGCGTCCGCCGTGTCAGAGTCTGTGGCTAAGTCGCCAGGACCGGCTCACCACGGATGGGCCGTTCATCTCGGAGCCCGAAAAAGACCGCTTTTTCTCGTCACAGCTCCGTGTGCGTTTACCGTGGATTGACCATTTGCGCGCTTGCTAGCCCAACGGCCAATTCCATCAGAGTGTGCGTGAACCTTTGAAACCCGGGCACCTCTAACAAGGGGAGCCCATCTCCCAGGAGAGCCCTGAGCATGAAGAAGACTTTAGTTGCCGCCCTCACGGTTGCGACGGTCGCCGGTTCGCTGGTGACCGCCACCCCGCCTGCCAAAGCCGGTGACGTCGGTGCCGGCATCGCGGCTGGCCTGATCGGCGGCGCGATCGTCGGCGGCGCCATTGCGTCGAGCCGTCCCGCCTATGGCGGCCCCGTCTATGTCGCCGAGCCCGGCCCGCCGCCCCCGCCCTGCTACTGGCGTCGTGAGCGGTATTGGGACGGTTACGGCTGGGTCGTCCGCCCGGTCCGCGTTTGCTACTGATCTGATCGTTACGCGCGCGCCGCGATCGAAGCCCGGCCGAGCATCTCGGCCGGGCTTTTTCTTTTGCTGCTCTGCTATCGCGCAGCCTGGATCGAGCGCAGCACCTCTTCGCTGGGCCAGCAATCGACCTTCAAACCCGCCGACTTCTGATAGGCGCCGAGCGCTGCGCGTGTCTGCATGCCGGCCTTGCCGTCGATCTTGTCCCTGTAGAGCCCGATACGCGTCAGCCCGCGCTGCATGGTCTCGACATCCTTGGTGCGCAACTGCTTGGAGGCCGACCAGGGCGTTGCAAACGGCAGCGGGCTCATCATGCGGTCGCTGAGATGGCCGACGAACAGCACGTAGAGATCGGAGAAATTGTATTCCTTGATGACGAAGTAGTTCTTCGTGGTCAGGAACGACGGGCCGTAGATGCCCTCCGGCTGGAGCAGCGAGGCTGGCTGAGCCTGCTCGGCCGCGCTGAGCTTTTGCCCACGCACCGGCACAAAACCTTCGCGCAGCCACTGGCCGATCGGCTTCGTCACCTCCGGCACGCCAACCGTGCAATCGACGTTCGCCGGCGCCTGCACCTCATAGGCCCAGCGCAAGCCGCTTTGCCAGCCCTTGTTGACGAGTTGCTGCGCGGCCGAGGCCAGCGCATCCGGCACGGAGTGCCAGATATCGATACGGCCGTCGCCGTCGAAGTCGACGCCATGCTTGTAGTATTCCGAGGGCAGGAACTGCGTCAGCCCGGTGGCACCGGCCCAGGACGAACGCATGTCCTTGCGCGTCACCACGCCTTCTCCCAGGATCTTCAGCGCGAGGACGAATTCGTTGCGATACTGGTCCTTGCGGCGGCCGACATAAGCCTGCGTCGCCAGCACGCGGACGAGATCGTAGGGCAGCGTGTAGCGGCCATAATCGGTCTCACGGCCCCAGATCGCGAGCATGACGGTGGCAGGCACGCCGGAGCTTCTCTCGATCCCGGTCAGTGCCGTGCCATATTTCTGCAGCAGTCGCTGTCCCTCGCCGGCCAGCCGCGCGATCGAAGCTTCCTTGACGTAGTCGGCCGGGACCTGCACGAACTCGGCCTGCGAGGGCGCGCCGGTCGCGGGCCGTCCGGGCAGGATCAGATCGGGCAGCTTGTAGTCGGGCTCGAGCCCGCGCGTCTCACGCTCGAATGTCGCGCGCGAGACGCCGGCCGCCTGCGCCTCCGGCCAGAGCGAATCAACGAACTGCGTGAAGGCCGCGTCGGCAGCGTGGGCGGACGACCAGCCGCAGGTGACGACGATCGCGGCCGCGATGAGCGCCCGCCGCATCATGCCGGGATCACCGCGTCAGCTTTTTGTACTTCACGCGATGCGGGATGATGCTGTCCTGGCCGAGCCGGCGCATCTTGTCCTTCTCGTAGTCCTGGAAGTTGCCCTCGAACCATTCGACATGGCTGTCGCCTTCGAAGGCCAGGATGTGGGTCGCGATGCGGTCGAGGAACCAGCGATCGTGGCTGATGATGACGGCGCAGCCGGCGAAGTCCTCCAGTGCCTCCTCGAGCGCGCGCAGCGTGTCGACGTCGAGATCGTTCGTCGGCTCGTCGAGCAGCAGTACGTTGGCACCGGACTTCAGCATCTTGGCGAGATGCACGCGGTTGCGTTCACCGCCGGAGAGCGCGCCGACCTTCTTCTGCTGGTCCGCGCCCTTGAAGTTGAACGCCGAGCAATAGCCGCGCGAGTTCACTTCCTTCTTGCCGAGCAGGATCAGCTCGTTGCCGCCGGAAATTTCTTCCCACACGGTCTTCTTGCCGTCGAGTGCGTCGCGCGACTGGTCGACATAGCCGAGATGCACGGTCTCACCGATCGTGATTGTGCCGGAGTCCGGCTGCTCCTGGCCGGTGATCATCCTGAACAGCGTGGTCTTACCGGCACCGTTGGCACCGATCACGCCGACGATGCCGCCCGGCGGCAGCTTGAACGTGAGATTGTCGATCAGGAGACGATCGCCAAAACCTTTGCTGAGCCCTTCGAAGTCCACCACGTTGGTGCCGAGCCGCTCGGCGACCGGGATGATGATCTGCGCGGTCTGGGTCTGCTTCTCGCTCGCCTTCTTGAGCAGCTCCTCATAGCGCTGATAACGCGCCTTCGACTTGGCCTGGCGCGCCTTCGGCGAGGACGCCACCCATTCCTGCTCGCGGGCCAGCGTCTTCTGGTGCGCAGCGTCCTCGCGGCCCTCCTGTTCAAGCCGCTTCTGCTTCTGCACCAGCCAGGAGGAGTAGTTGCCCTCATAGGGGATGCCGCGACCGCGGTCGAGCTCGAGGATCCAGCCCGTGACGTTGTCGAGGAAGTAGCGATCGTGGGTGACGATCAGGATCGCACCGGGATAGTTGCGCAGGTGCCGTTCCAGCCACGATACGGATTCCGCGTCGAGATGGTTGGTCGGCTCGTCCAGCAGCAGGAGCTCGGGCTGGTCGAGCAAGAGGCGGCACAGCGCGACGCGGCGGCGCTCACCGCCGGAGAGTTTGGTCACGTCGGCGTCGTCGGGTGGACAGCGCAGCGCGTCCATGGCCTGGTCGACCTTGCTGTCGAGATCCCACAGGCCCTGCGCCTCGATCTCGTCCTGAAGCTTGGTCATCTCCTCGGCGGTCTCGTCCGAATAGTTGACGGCGAGCTCGTTATAGCGGTCGAGGATCGCCTTCTGCTTGGCGACACCCTGCATGACATTCTCGCGCACGGTCAGCTTGGGATCGAGCTGCGGCTCCTGCTCGAGATAGCCGACGCGGGCACCCTCGGCGACCCAGGCCTCGCCGGTGTATTCCTTGTCGAGGCCAGCCATGATCTTGAGCAGGGTCGACTTACCCGACCCGTTGACGCCGAGCACGCCGATCTTGGCGTCCGGATAGAAGCTCAGGTGAATATTGTCGAGCACCTTCCGGGTCGGGTAGCTCTTGGTCAGGCCCTGCATGAAATAGATGAACTGGCGCGCCATCGGTCCCGTGAAACCTTCGATTTGAGGAAATTTGCTTGCCGCCGATGTAACGATCCCGCCCCCAAAGGGCAACGTTTTCCGTCCGTTCACCACGGATGAATACGGGACGGACACCATCCGGCCACCGATCCGGACAATTGAAACCATTTTTTAATAAAGCAGGCCAAAGCTCGGTTTCGCGCGGAAACAGCGCCACCCGCTCAGAACGAACGGGCAGCACAGCGAGGCCGCATCATGGCTCTGATCGAGACCAACTCTCTTCCTGTTCCGGCGGCAGCCGGGCACGTCTCCGGGTTCGCCTCGGAGATCAAGGCCTTCTGGAAGCGTTTCGTCACCACCGCCTTCAACCCGTATCGGCCCGAGCTGCACTACATGCGCGGCCCCGGCCCGGCCTGGCGCGCCAAGCACGGCATGGATGCGCCGTTCCGCCTGAAGCCCCGCGACCGTTGATCCCCTCTTTCCTGTCGGACTTTTGAAGACCTCGGCGGCTTGCGCGCCGTCCTCATTACGCGCAACCATGGTCCGGTTCCGACGAAGGCGCCCCGCTCGCGCCGTCACCTCTCGCCATGGATGAACGCTGATGACGCGGCTGCGCTGTGCAATTCTCGACGACTATTTCAACCTCGCTCTCGATGTCGCCGACTGGCCGAAACTATCCGACCGCCTTGACGTCACCGTGTTCAGCCACCCCTTCGCCTCCGAGCAGGCGGCAGCCAGCGCACTGGCCGATTTCGAGATCGTCTGCGCGATGCGCGAGCGCACCGCGTTTCCCAAGAGCCTGTTTGAGAGCCTGCCGAAGCTGAAGCTGCTGCTGACCTCAGGCATGCGCAACGCTTCCATCGATATGGAGGCTGCGAAAACGCGCAATGTGGCCGTGGGCGGCACCCAATATTCCCGCGATCCGACCGCGCCGCTCGCCATGGGCCTGATCCTGGAGCTGACCCGCGGCATCGGCCGCGAGAATGCACGCATGCATGCCGGCGAGCCCTGGCAGAGCTTTGCCGGCGTCGAGATCGAGGGGATGACGCTCGGCATCGTCGGGCTCGGCAAGCTCGGCAGCAAGATGGCTGGGATCGCGAAGGCGTTCGGCATGAACGTGATCGCCTGGAGCCCGAATCTCACGCCCGAGAAGTGCAGGGAAGTCGGCGTCGGCTACGCTACCAAGGAGGAGCTGTTCGCCAAGGCCGACATCGTCACCATCCACGTGGTGCTGAGCGAGCGTTCGCGTGGCCTCGTCAGCCGCGCCGATCTCGCGCGGATGAAGCCGACGGCCTTCCTCGTCAACACCGCGCGTGGGCCGATCGTGGACGAGCAAGCGCTGCTCGAGGCGCTGCAGCAGCGCCAGATCGCGGGCGCCGGCTTGGACGTGTTCTCGATCGAACCGCTGCCGGCCGGCCATCCCTTTCGCAAGCTCGACAATCTCGTGCTGACGCCGCATCTCGGCTACGCCACCACCGATGGATTGCGCATCCATTACGGCCAGATGGTCGAGGCGATCGACGCCTGGACCAGGGGCAGCGAGCTGCCGCGGCGGCTTGCCTGAAACGCGATGAGGCCGGGGATCAACCGTCATCGCTCCCTCACATAGAAGCTCAAGCCGCCGTGCGATGGACCGCGGAATGCCTCGCAGCGTCGACGAAGCCGTCTCGCCAGGAGGGATGGGCCGGCAGCCAACCGAGCTCGCGCTTGGCCTTGGCATTGGAGGCCCCGCGCACCTCGGTCATCATCGCAACCATGTGTTCGCCCGCAAGCAGTCGCCCGAGCCACGCCGGAACGTGAAGCGGGGGTTTGGCGTCAAGGAACTCGGCGAGCGCCGGCAGCCAATCCCTGACCAGTGCCGGATGGTCGTCGACGATGTTGTAGATGTTGCCAGCGCGTCCGCGCTCGACCGCAGCCACGGTCGCTGACGCAGCGTCTTCGGTGTGAATGAACGACCAATGTCCGCCGCCATCGCCGATAACCGGCACTCGCCGCCGGCGAAGCTGATCTTGCATCGCCGGCGACAGCGTGCCGGTTTCCGGGCCATAGAAGAATCCGTAGCGCAACACGATGCCTTCGGGTGCAGACGATGCCGTAACGGTTCGCTCCAGATACCGGATCGCCTCGAGTGTACGCCGCAATTCTTCCGGAGGATTCGGCTCAAGTTCGTCCGCTTCCGTCTTGATCGCTCCGCCATCGCGGCTGAAGGTCCAGCCACAGAAGCTCTGTGCAATGAAGCGCTTGGCACCGGCCTCTCGCGCGGCCGCGAGCAGAATGTCGATTCCGCGGGTCCGCAACTCGTTGGTCCGCGCGAACGCGCGATCGAAATGCCGCAGATCCGTGGCGGCGGCTAGATCGGTCATCTGATGGATGACCACATCAGGCCTTGCCGCGATTACGGCCGCGCGCATGTCCGCCGCGTCGAGGCCGTCGGCAATGACGGGTTCGGCGCCGAAATTCTCGAGCATGCCCGTTTTCGCCGCGCTCCGCGTCGAAGCGACGACCGAGTGGCCGCTGGCAAGAAGGAGAGGGACGAGCTGACGGCCCACGGCGCCAGTGGCGCCCGCAACAAAGATTCGCATCCTGTGCTCCTCGCATTCGCTGCAATCAGCCGGGACGTAGTCGGGCCGGGCGTGGATTCAAGCGAGCGGAGGCGCGAACGAGCATGCGTCAAATGAGTGCGGCGCGTGGCCAAAGCACACGCGCCGCCGATTGGTCGGTTCTGCGAGCCGGTTCAGCGCACCGTCACCGGCGCGGGGAGCGGCGGCACCACCGTCGGCTGGGTGCCGGGCACCGGACCGGCCTGAGCGGCCATCGGAGCCGGACCGGCGGCACCGGGGGTCGGCGCAGCGGAGGCAGTCGCCGTTCCCGGCGACGGGCCGCCCGGCAGCACCACTACGCGGGTGCCGACCTTGACGCGGTCGAACAGGTCCGAGACGTCCTCGTTCAGCATGCCGATGCAGCCGGAGGACACGAATTTGCCGATCGTCGAAGGCTGGTTGGTGCCGTGGATGCGATAGACGGTCGAGCCGAGATACATCGCGCGGGCGCCAAGCGGATTGCCGGGGCCGCCGGCCATGAAGCGCGGCAGGTAGGGCTGACGCTCAATCATCTCGGTCGGCGGATGCCAATCCGGCCACTCGGCCTTGCGGGTGATCTTCTGCACGCCAGTCCAGGTGAAGCCGTCGCGCCCGACGCGGACGCCGTAGCGGACCGCGCGGCCGTTGCCGAGCACGTAATAGAGGTAGGTGTTGGGCGTATCGACCACGATGGTGCCGGCCGGCTCCTTGGTCTGGAACGCAACTTCCTGGCGGCGCAGATTCGGGGGCAGCTGCGCCGGCGCAGCATCCGGCTGCTCCTCGGGTGGCAGCGAGGCAACCGTCATCGGCCGGCCGGCGGCGCCAACAGGCGGCTGGCCGGACTGCACCGCTCCGGTCGCGGCCGGACCACCGACTGCCTCCGGCGGACGCAGGCCATCGTTGGCCGGCGCCTGGGCCGGACGGTCGGCGTAGATCACCGGCGGCGGACCGGCGGGCCGGCCATAGCGGGGATCATCGGGCGACATCACGGGGCCCTGGGGCGGCGCCGCCGAATAGACCGGCGGAGCGCCAGCCGGACGGCCATAACGCGGATCATCCGGCGACATCACCGGCCCCTGCGGCGGGGCGGCCGAATAGACCGGAGGCGCGCCGGCCGGGCGGCCGTAGCGCGGATCGTCAGCCGGACCGGGCGGCGGCAGCGAAGCCTGCGGCATCGCCTCGTCGTCTTCGTCCAGCGCGTCGAAATTCGGCATGCGGTCGCCGGGCCGATATTCGGCCGGGGCACCATAACCTGGCGCCTGCTGGACCGGATAGCTCTGAGCCTGAGCGAGCGAGGTCCCCGCCGCAGCGACTGTCGCGGCAGCGCATATCGTCAGAAAGTGTTTGATCATCATCGCTCTTGTATAGTCCCCAAGCCCGATCGGACCGTTAACGGCCAGATGACGGAAGATAGCGGCACATTCAAGACATATCAGGCTTATTTGCGCCGGATTGGCCGATTTGTGATCCGCAAGACTACCGTTGCCCCGTTGCATCACGGGGCTGAAATCGTGTCGCGGCATCAATTGCCGCGATGTTCGGCCGCGATTTTAACAGAACGATGCCGAAGCGTTGCGATATGGTCGAATCAGCCTGATTCGCCACTTTTTGAGCTCGGATCCGCGTGGCGAACGCGGCAAGCAGTACCGTCACCGCGTTCAGATGGCTCTTTGGCCCCGGCCACCTCGCCGCCGGGGCGGAAATTCGCAATCGCTCGATGCTTCCCGGCTTTCGCTTCCTGTTTGCCGCGATCCTGCTGTCAACCTCCATCCTGGTGTTCGGCCTAGGGGCCGCCGCGCTGCTGCGGGCGACCCATCAGCAGTATGTCAGCAACCCCTCCTGGCGGAACGGCCCGCAGGAGCAGGTGTTTGCGCAGAGCCCCGAACCGGCCCAGCCGGTGCTCGCGGTATTGCGGGCCGAGCCGGAGGTGCCCGCCGAGACCACGCTATCGCTGCGTGACCAGGTGCCGACCATTGGATTGCCGGCGAGCGAGCCCGAACAGGTGGCCGCGCTGGCCACCGAGACCGCCGTTCAGCCGCAGGCCACCGCGCCTCTGGCTGAAGTCCCGGCTGTCGAACCAGCCGAGCCCGAAGCGACGGTAGAGGCTGCACCGCCAACGACCACCGACACGCTCACCCCGGCCGACACCACGGCGTCGATCGCAGCGGCCCAGCCCGCCGCAACGAACAGCGAGCCGGCGCCGCCCGAGCCCACTGCCGCCCTCGCCTCCCCGGCGGTTGATACCGCCTCCGCGAAGCTGGCCGTGCTGAACGATCCGGCGACGACGGCGGTGAAGGCTGCGCCGGCGAAGGCCAAAGCCGAGAGCAAGAAGCCGGACAGCAGCGCATCGGACAGCAAGGCGGCCAAGCGCAAGGCGAAGGCGAAGAAGCGGCACCGCGTGGTGCGCCGCCCACCGCCTCAGCAGGTGCAGCAGCAGCTCGATCCATTCGGTCAGCCGCAGGCGTTCACTGCGACGGCGACGGCGCGCACGCGCTGATCTTCACCTCTCCCCGCAAGAACGGGGCGAGGGAGCGCACTGTCATCGTGGCGACTACGCCGGCCCGGTCGCGATCGGCGGGCCGCCGGCCTGACCCCATTCCGACCAGGAGCCGTCATAGAGCGCGGTGTCGGTGATCCCCAGGCGATAGAGGGCGAGCGTGAGCACGCCCGCGGACACACCGGAGCCGCAGCTCGTCACGATGGGCGCGTCGAGCTTGACGCCGGCATTCGTGAAGGCGGCGCGGAGATCGTCGAGCGGCTTCATCTCACCGGTCGCGGCATCGAACAGCAGATTGTAGGGCACGTTGCGGGCGCCGGGGATGTGGCCGGAGCGGATGCCCGGCCGCGGCTCCGGCGCGCGCCCCTCGAAACGGTCGGCGGCGCGCGCGTCGATCACCTGCTCCTTGCTGCTTTCGAGATTGGCGATGAGCTGCTGCATGCTGCGCACGCGTTTTGAATCATAACTCGCCTTGAACGTCGTAGGCTTGGGCTTCACCTCGCCGCTCTCGACCGGACGCCCTTCGGCGCGCCACTTCTTCAGGCCGCCATTGAGGATGCGCACATTGCCGTGGCCGAAGGCCAGGAACATCCACCACGCGCGGGGCGCTGCAACCCAGCCGCCGGCATCGTAGAGCACGACCGTGTCGCTGTTTCCGATGCCGAGATTGCCGACGTCGCGGCCGAACTGCTCGGCGCTCGGATACATGTGCGGCAGCGGGTTGGAATGATCCGACACCGCATCGACGTCGAAGAACACCGCGCCCGGCAGATGCGCGGCGAGATAGTCGTCCTTCGGCAGCGGCAGCACGCCCGGCAGCTTGAAGCTGGCATCGAGAATCTTGATGTTGGCATCGCCCATGTGGGCGGCGAGCCATTCGGTGGAGACGAGGGGGTCGGTGGCGGTCATATGATGTCTTTCTTGTCGTTCCGAAGTTGAGGCAATGCGCATCGAACTCCGCTGTCATCGCCCGGCTTGACCGGGCGATCCAGTATTCCAGAGGCGGTTGTGATTGAGCCGAGAGGCCGCGGCGTACTCGATTCCCCGCTTTCGCGGCGAATGACAGCGGAGAATGGCGCAACAGCGCAGCACTTCTCACCCCTTCTTCTTCGGCTCCCATTGCTCGGTCGGGCCACCTGCGTCACGCCAGGCGGCGTAGCCGCCGGCGATGTGGGCGACGGGCTTCAACCCCATATCCTGCGCGGTCTTGGCCGCGAGCGCGGAGCGCAGGCCGCCAGCGCAGTGGAAGACGAACTTCTTGTCCTCCTGGAAGATCGGCTTGGCGTAGGGGCTCTGCGGGTCAATCCAGAATTCGAGCATACCGCGGGTGCAGGCGAAGGCGCCGGGGATGCGGCCGTCGCGTTCGATCTCGCGGGGGTCGCGGATGTCGACGATGACGACATCGCCGTTCTTGGAGATCTCGATGGCGTCCTTGGCGGTCAGCGTCTCGATCTCGGCATTGGCCTCGTCGATCAGCGCCTTGATGCCGCGGGTAATGGTCTGGGGCATGGGGTCTTCCCTTCTTCTTCCGTCGTTCCGGGGCGATCGCGAAGCGAGCGAACCCGGAACCTCGAGATTCCGGAATTCGCGCTGCACGCGCCCCGGAATGACAGCAGCGCTAATGCGTCAATTCCTTCATCGCACTTTCCAGGCCTTCGATCGTGATCGGGTACATGCGGCCCGCGAAGATGCGTTTGATGATGGTGGTGGATTCCGAATAGTCCCAGTGCTTCTGCTGCACCGGGTTCAGCCACACCGCGTGCGGATAGGTGCGGATGATGCGGTCGAGCCAGACCGAGCCCGGCTCCTCGTTGACGTGCTCGACCGAGCCGCCCGGCACCATGATCTCGTAAGGCGACATCGAGGCGTCGCCGACGAACACGACCTTGTAGTCGTGCGGGTATTTGTGCAGCACATCCCAGGTCGGCGTGCGGTCGGTGAAGCGGCGCTTGTTCTGCTTCCACACGCCTTCATAGAGGCAGTTGTGGAAGTAGAAATACTCCATGTGCTTGAACTCGCTCTTGGCCGCCGAAAACAGCTCCTCGACCTGCTCGATATGTGCGTCCATGGAGCCGCCGATGTCGAAGAACACCAAGAGCTTCACCGCATTGCGGCGCTCGGGGCGCATGTGCACGTCGAGATAGCCGTGATTGGCGGTCTCGCGAATGGTGGTGTCGAGATCGAGCTCGTCGGGCGCGCCGGTGCGCGCGAATTTGCGCAGGCGCCGCAGCGCCACCTTGATGTTGCGGATGCCGAGCTCGACATTGCCGTCGAGATCCTTGAACTCGCGCCTGTCCCACACCTTCACGGCGCGGTTGTTGCGGTTCTTCTCCTGGCCGATGCGGACGCCCTCGGGGTTGTAGCCGTAGGCCCCAAAGGGTGAAGTGCCGGCGGTGCCGATCCACTTCGAGCCGCCCTGGTGGCGGCCCTTCTGCTCCTCGAGGCGCTTTTTCAGCGTCTCCATGAGCTTGTCCCAGCCCATGGCCTCGATCTGCTTCTTCTCTTCCTCGGTGAGGTATTTCTCGGCGAGCTTCTTCAGCCATTCCTCGGGGATCTCGGCCTTCTCCATGGCGTCGAGCAGGCTTTCCAGCCCCTTGAAAACGGTGCCGAAGACGCGGTCGAACTTGTCGAGATTTCGCTCGTCCTTCACGAGCGAAGCGCGCGACAGATAGTAGAAATTCTCGACCGTGTAGTCCGCGAGGTCAGCGTCGAGCGCCTCCATCAGCGTGAGGTATTCGCGCAGCGTTACGGGGACCTGCGCATCGCGCAGAGAGGTGAAGAATTGCAGGAACATGGGTGACAGATTGCCCGTCGGGTGGCTGGCGTCAAGGGGCGGCGCTTCACCTCTCCCATAGGGGCCCATAGGGAGAGACGAAGCAGGATCACGACCGCGGTGATTCAGCGTGGACCCAAGGGCTTTTTGCTCTAGAATTGCCGGCCTCAAGGGGTTGTTTTGGGGACGTTTGCAATGGGAATTGTCGCGGCGCTGATCATCGGCGCGATCGCAGGCTGGCTCGCGGGCAAGATTGTCCACGGGGCGGGATTTGGGCTGATCGGCAACATCGTCATCGGCATCATCGGCGCGCTGGTCGCGAGCTGGGTGCTGCCGCAGCTGCATATCGCGCTCGCCACCGGCACGGTTGGCGCCATCGTGGACGCCACGATCGGCGCGGTGATTGTGCTGGTGATCCTTTCGCTGATAAGACGGGTCTGAAAGCCTGACCGAACCAGGAACGGCCGCGCTACGCGGCCGTTCCCATGTCGCGACCGGGGCGATGAAAGTGGCGATGCCTCGAACGACGACCAACAAGGACGCGCGATGAAATTTACCGGCACCAAGGACTATGTTGCGACCGACGATCTCAAGGTCGCCGTCAATGCCTCGATCGTGCTCGAGCGCCCGCTCCTGGTGAAGGGCGAGCCCGGCACCGGCAAGACGGTGCTGGCGGAGGAAGTGGCGAAGGCGCTGAACGCCCCGCTGCTGACCTGGCACATCAAGTCCACCACCAAGGCGCAGCAGGGCCTGTACGAGTACGACGCGGTGTCGCGTCTGCGCGACAGCCAGCTCGGCGATGCCCGCGTCTCCGACATCAGGAACTACATCAAGCGCGGCAAGCTGTGGGAAGCCTTCACCAGCGAGCAGCGCCCGGTGCTCTTGATCGACGAGATCGACAAGGCCGACATCGAATTCCCGAACGACCTCCTGCTCGAGCTCGACCGCATGGAATTCCATGTCTACGAGACCGGCGAGACGATCAAGGCCAAGCAGCGCCCGATCATGATGATCACCTCCAACAACGAGAAGGAGCTGCCGGACGCCTTCCTGCGCCGCTGCTTCTTCCACTACATCAAGTTCCCCGATGCCGACACGATGCATCGCATCGTCGATGTCCACTTCCCCGGCATCAAGAAGCGCCTCGTTGAAGAGGCGCTGCGCATCTTCTTCGAGGTG
Organism: Bradyrhizobium vignae; assembly: GCF_900324035.1. NCBI lineage: Bacteria > Pseudomonadati > Pseudomonadota > Alphaproteobacteria > Hyphomicrobiales > Nitrobacteraceae > Bradyrhizobium > Bradyrhizobium vignae. Next base: position 2,346,438 of record NZ_LS398110.1, on the reverse strand, counting down.
CGCGAGGTGCCCGGCCTGAAGAAGAAGCCGTCGACCTCGGAGCTGCTCGACTGGCTCAAGCTGCTGCTCAACGAGGACATGAGCGTCGAGCAGCTGCGGGAGCGGGATCCGAGGAAGCTGATCCCGCCGCTGCATGGCGCGCTGCTCAAGAACGAGCAGGACGTGCATTTGTTCGAGCGGCTGGCGTTTTTGAGCCGACGGGAAGTCTGAGCTCGTTGCAGCTCCCGTCATCCTGAGGTGCGAGGCATGGGACGCAAAACGTCCCATGGGGAGCCTCGAAGGATGAACGGCCGAGATGCAGCCGGGCCGTCGCCCTTCGCGGGCCGCTGAAGAAGCGGCCACCTCAGGGTGATGGTGAGAGATTTGTGCACGCTGCCTCACATCGTCATTGCGAGCGCAGCGAAGCAATCCAGAATCCCTCCACCGCAGCAGTCTGGATTGATTCGTCGCAGGAGCTCGTCGCAATGACGAAGACGCATGGCGTCGCTCTCTGACTCACGTTTTGACCAGCAGACACAGCTTCGCAGCCTCGCGGCTCATCTCGCCCGAGCTTTGCTTCATTCCATCGCCTCTTCCGAAGAAAGAGCAACTGTGGCGAAGTAGCCCGGCGATCGGCCGGCCTCAAGGCTGGCGCTGGCGCGCCCCCGCCTGCGGCGGCTGACGGCCTTGACCCCGTCCGCTCACCGGTCTGTTGGCTTTGCATGCGCTCGGCCGAGGTCCGAGCGCGAGATAGGCGCGCTCGTCAGGCCACCCTGTATTTCTTCGGATCCCACGTCTCGCCGCGCGCGATCATGGTGTTGAGGATGATGATCAGCTTGCGCATGCAGGCGACGATCGCGACCTTTGGCGGCTTGCCCTTGGCAATCAGCCGTTCGTAGAAGGCCTTGAACACCGGATTGTTCAGCGTTGCGGCACCGACACAGGGCATGTAGAGGGCATTTCGCACCCAGCGGCGGCCACCCTTGATGCAGCGTTCACCTCGACGTTTGCCGCTATCATCGTCATAAGGAGCAACGCCCATCAACGCGGCGGCAACTTCGTCGCTCACCTGCCCCAGCTCCGGTAGTCCTCCAAGCAGCGCCATTGCGGTCCCCTCAGCAAAGCCTGGTACGCTCTGGATGATCTCGGCGCGTTTGGCAAAGTCCGGCGTTGTCTTGATCGTCGCCGCGATCGCGGTCTCGAGCGCGGCGATTTCGTCAGCCAGCTTCTTAAGAAGACGCGCGCGAGCCTTCTGAACAAGGGCCGGCGCCTCATGCTCCTTCTGCATTTCCAGGCGAGCCCTGACGTCAAGCAGGCCTTGGCGTCCCTTCACCAGTGCCTTCATCTCCTCGTGAGCGGGATTGTCGACTTGGCTGGGAGCCTCGCCGAATGTCTCGGCGAACCAGGAGATCATCTCCGCGTCGATCTTGTCATTTTTCGCAAGGCGTCCCGCCGATTCCGCAAAGTGGCGAACCCGTTTGGGATCGACGATCCGTACTTCCAGCCCTGCTTGGCGCAACGCCTTGGCCCATACCCGCTCGTAGCCGCCGCTTGCCTCCATCACTGCCTTGCCGACCTGATGCTTGCGAAGCCATGCAATCAAGCTCCGTCGCCCCGCCGCGGTTGTTGGGCAAGTCTTCCGCTCCGTTACGGTCCGAATGCACGCATCAATCTTGTCTTTAGCGACATCGATGCCGACGACAACCAGATCGTCTTGTGTCATCATCCACTCCCTTCCTTGCCTGGTACGGGCTCGCAGCCCTTGCAACTGTTCGGGTTCAGGAAGACACCGGAGCTGTCCCTTGCTCTTTAGCAGGCTCTGTCGCCTTTGGGCGCAACGGGCTCAGTTCCGGCAACGGGCGGTTCTGATCCAACCGCCCGTTGCCACATTCTGGCAGATTTCGGGGACACAAGGGCGCAGGGAAGGCCGCATAGGCGTTAAGTTTGTTCTTGAGTGTTGGAATCACACGTGATTCCAAGGCGGGATGGCAGACGAATCGCTTCTGAACGAGGACTGGACGAGAGTGGTTACGCAGCTCGGCGGGGCTGCGCAGCTTGAAATAAGTGCGCGCCAGACGAAGGCTTTCGTGCGGCGGCGCCAAATTCCAGATGCGGTGTCGTTACTTCGGCTGATGCTGGCCTATTGTCTGGGTGAAAGAGGGTTGAGATCGACAGCCGCGTGGGCCGCTTCTGTTGGCCTTGCCGACCTCAGCAGCGTGGCGTTGTTCTATCGCCTGCGTCAATGTGGCGATTGGTTTGCAGTGCTGGTGGAGGGCTTGCTCGCTGCGGCAGCCCCGAAAGCGAGCCGAGGCCGCCTGATCCGCATTATCGATGCGACGACAGTGCCTCAGGCAGGACCGGCTGCGCGCAGGAACAGTGAGCTTTGGCGCGTTCATAGTGCATTCGATCTGCCATATGAGCGCTTTGGTCACTTCGAGCTGACAGATCAGCAAGAAGGCGAAACGTTTGACCGGATACCGGTGGTCAAGAACGAGATCCGCATTGCTGACCGCGCTTATCTACAACCTGACCGCATCGCCGCTGTGCGCGACGCCGGGGCAGACGTTTTGATCCGAGCGGGCTGGAAGAACGCACGTTGGCTTGATGCCAAAGGCCTTCCGTTCGATCTGATGGCCCAATTGCGTGCGGCGAAGGCGCACGGACTGATCGATCGGAGGATTTGGATCAAACGCAAGGACGGTGCGCCTCTGGCTATGCGTCTGGTCGCAGTCAAGAAGCCCGCCGGTGCAGTCGCGGCTTCGCGCCGTAAAGCCCGGCGCGACGCACAAGACGAAAACCGCGTCATCTCCAAAGAAACTCTGGAAGCCGCGGATTGGGTCATTCTGGTCACGTCGCTCGCGCGGGACGAGTTCTCCACCAAGGATGTACTCGCGCTCTATCGACTGCGATGGCGCATCGAACTTGGCTTCAAGCGACTGAAGAGTCTGATTGGTCTCAAGACGCCACCTGGAACCGATCCGCGCTCCGCCAAGCCCTACTTGCTGGCACACCTCTTGATCATCCTGCTGCTCGAGCCGCTTGCCCGCGACTTCGAGGACTCTCCCCGCTGGACGCAGGCCGCCTGACGGCACCTGGCGCTTGGCGTGTTTTGCAACAACTCGTTGCATCCTTGCTACAAGCGATCATTCCACAACCAACCATCCGTTGCTTTCGCCGCAGAAAGCGAGCGCTTGGGCGGCACCTGCGCGAGCCTCCTCGAAAACGTCCGTATCAATCGATGCTCGCGCTACCTTAACGCCTATGGGGAAGGCCGGGTGCTGACCTCGCACCCGCGGTCTGCTGCGCAAAAGGCACACGCAGAAAACCGCACAGCAGCATACAGGTGGTGCCGAACACACGGCCTTCCCTGCGCGATGGTCGGACGGCTTATGCCGCGCTCTCCTGGGAGCCGAATTCGTTCTGGCCTCCCTCACTCCCGCGAAAGTCACCGGCCATCGCGCCGGTTGACGCGACTGCCGCATCCGCAAGAGCTTGACCGTAGCAACGACGGCCAGGACCACACAGTTTTGCCGTACGCACACAGCGCCGCTCGTCCGCACGAAGCCTCGGGCTCACGGAGAGCAATCCGCCCTGCCCTTGACATCTCGCGCACGACGCTGCCGCGTCCACCGCAACCCGGCCCGCGCTTCGAACGACTCGCGAACCGCCCCTCTTTCCGTGAGCCGGGCTGTTTCGGCTTATGCCGCATTTCCGAATTTCGGTAAAGAAGAATATTTTCGCGCGCAGGGGTTGACGGGCGGCAAGGTGTTTTGCCCGACGAGACAGTCACAGGTCGCTACACCTCGTCGCCCGGATGGAGCGAAAGCGTAATCCGGACAAAACGTCGGACCCGGGGCCAACGCCCCCGGATTGCGCTTGCGCTCCATCCGGCTACGGACCTCCATATCGGCAGAAGTGGCGCCTCATGCCACCGCAGCGTCCGGAATCCTCGCGGCTTCCATTGGCTGCTTGCCGCGGATCAGGTCGGAGGCGCGGTCGGCGATCATCATGGTGGAGGCGTTGAGGTTTGCCGAGATCATGCGCGGCATCACCGAGGCGTCGATGACGCGCAGGCCCTCCAGGCCGTGGACGCGGAGGTGGTCGTCAACCACGGCCCAGGTTGAGTCCGCCGGGCCCATGCGGCAGGTGCAGCCGGGGTGGAAGGTGGTGGTGCCGCGCTGGGTGGCGGCGGCCAGGAATTCGTCGTCGGTGTTGACGTTGGGGCCGGGGAAATCCTCGTAGGCGTAGTAGGGCGACAGCGGGGCACTCTTCAAAAGCTTGCGCGCGAGCTTCATGCCGCCGACGATGACGCGGCGGTCGAGCTCGGCGTCGAGATAATTGGTCTGGATGATCGGCGGCGCGAACGGATCAGCCGAGCGAATGCGGACATAGCCGCGGCTCTCGGGGCGTTGCTGCCAGGACGCCACGGTCATGCCGGGCTCGTCCTCGAGCTGGCCCTGCACGCCTTCCTTGTAGGAAGCCGGCGTGAAGGTGAGCTGAAGGTCGGAGCTCTCCGCGCTCTCGCCGGAGTGCCAGAAGCAATAGACCATGGTCGGCGACAGCGACAGCAGCCCGCGCCGCGCGGTGGCCCATTTCATCGCCTCGATCCACAGCGAAAAGCCGCGGCGAAGCTCGTTGATGGTCTTGATGTTCTTGACGCGCGCGACCGTGCGCGGGGCGTAATGGTCCTGAAGGCCTTCGCCAACGGGGAGCGCGTGACGCACCGCGATGCCGTGCTGCTGCAACAGATCGGGCGAACCGACGCCGGAGAGCTGCAGGAGTTGCGGCGAATTATAGGTGCCGCCGGAGAGAATGACTTCCTTGTTGGCGCGCACTTCGACCGGCTGGCCGCCGCGGCCGCCCTTCATGTAGCGCACACCGACCGCGCGCTTGCCTTCGAAAATGATCTCGGTCGCGTGCGCATGCGTATGCACGTGCACGTTCGGCCGCTTCATCGCGGGCTTGAGGAATGCGGTGGCGCCGGAGACGCGCAGGCCGTTGTTGATGGTGCGCTGGCAGTAGGAGACACCCTCCTGGGTCTTGCCGTTATAATCGGGGTTGCGGGGGATGCCGAGCGAGACCGCGCCTTCCATGAAGGCTTCGCAGAGCGGATCGCGCCAGTTCATGGTGGTGACGATGAGATTGCCGTCGCGGCCGCGATAGGTGTCCTCGCCCTCGCCGACCCGCCTCTCCAATCGCCGGAAGTACGGCAGCACGTCGGCATAGCCCCAGCCGCGGTTGCCCATCTGCGCCCAGGTGTCGAAATCCATGCGCTGGCCGCGGTTGTAGATGTGGCCGTTGATCGAGGACGAGCCGCCGAGCGTCTTGCCGCGCGGCGCATAGATGCTGCGCCCGCCGGTCCAGGGCCCCGGCTCCTGCTGGTAGGCCCAATTGATGCTCTTCATGTGGAAGGTCTTGATGAAACCAGCCGGCAGATGGATGTACGGGTGCCAGTCGGAAGGGCCCGCCTCGAGCACGCAGACGGTCGTATTGGGATCCTCGCTGAGCCGGCTGGTGAGCACGCAACCGGCGGAACCCGCGCCGACGATCACATAATCAAATCTGTCCATTCGGCTACTCCCAGCATGTCGTGAATTCGAGTGAACTGCAGCTGCGGGTTTCCGACACCTCTCCCCATGGGAGAGGTGATCGAGAGCGCGGCCGATGCGGTGCACATCTGTCTAGCGCGGCTTGTCGTTGAGTTGGAATTCCAAATGCGCCTGTACCGTCGGCCATTCGGCGGCGGTGATGCTGTAAACAACCGTATCGCGCAGCGTGCCGTTCGGCGCGATCTGGTGGCTGCGCAGAATGCCGTCCTGCTTGGCGCCCAGGCGCTCGATGGCGCGGCGACTCTGGTGGTTGAAGAAATGCGTACGGAACTCGACCGCTATGCAGTTCAGCGTCTCGAAGGCATGGCGCAGCAGCAACAGCTTACACTGCGTGTTGAGCGGACCGCGCTGAGCGCTCTTGCCATACCAGGTCGAGCCGATCTCGACGCGGCGGTTGGTGGCATCGATGTTCATGTAGGTGGTCATGCCGACGATCCTGCCGCCGGCATCGAACACCGTGAACGGCAGCATCGACCCTGCGGCCTGCAAGCCGAGGCGGCGGTCGATCTCCTTGCCCATGTTCTCGGGCAGCGGGATCGCCGTGTACCAGAGTTTTGACAGCTCGCCGTCCTTGACCGCCTCGACCAGACCCTCGCGATGCTGATGCGACAGCGGCTCGAGACGGGCGTGCTGTCCGCGCAGGGTGATGGGATCGGGCCAGGGCATTTGAGTTACTCTCCGTTGTCATTGCGAGGAGTGAAGGCGAGGAGTGAAGCGACGAAGCAAATCCAGACTGTCACCGTGGACGCATTCCGGTTGCTTCGCTTCGCTCGCAATGACGGTCACTAGCACCGTTTACTTGTTTAGGAAATTGAGCGGCAAACCGCCGCGCGGCCAGTCCATGGCGATCAGTTCGCCCTTACCCGACAGCGTGATGTAGGCGGTCCTCAGCTCGGGGCCGCCGAAGGCGATGTTGGTGGTGACGCGGTCGCCGGTCGGAACCTGCTCGACCAAGGTGCCGTCGGGCGCGATCACGGAGATGCAGCCGGAGACGAGGGTGGCGACGCAGACATTGCCGTTCGCCTCCACTGCGAGCGAGTCGAACATCTGGTAGCCGCCGAGGCCGCAGATCGGCTTGCCGCGCTCGCCGCGATAGATCGCATCGCGCGGCTTGAGCGTGCCCGGCGCCGAGAGCTCATAGGCCCAAAGCCGGCCGGTCGGCGTCTCCGCGATGTAGACCGTGTTCTCGTCCGGCGACAGCCCGATGCCGTTGGCCGGCAGCACGCCATGCACGACTTCCACGATCTCGGTCATGCCGGGCTTGAGGTAATACATGCCGCCGACATCCATCTCGCGGGCGCGGCGCTTGCCGAGATCGGAGAACCAGAGGCCGCCCTGCCTGTCGAACACCAGGTCGTTCGGCCCCCGCAGATCGTGCGCGCCGCATTTGGTGACGACGGTCTCGACCTTGCCGGATTGCAGATCGACGCGCTGGATCGAGCCGCCGAGATAATCGTCCGGCTGCGGACCCGGCATGATCATGTTGCGGGTCGGAATCCAGGAGAAGCCGCCATTGTTGCAGATGTAGATCTTCCCGTCGGGGCCGAGGGCGGCGCCATTCGGGCCACCGGGCACCTTGGCGACGATCTCCTTGCGGCCGTCGGGATAAACGCGCGTCAGGCGCTGGCCGCGGATCTCCACCAGCACCACCGAGCCGTCCGGCATCACGACCGGCCCTTCGGGAAATTCGAGGTCGGTGGCGAGAACGCGGACGTCAGGCATTTTGGGACCCTCCCGGCTGCTTGTTATGGCTTGCACGGGATGTCCAGCACGGGCCCCGCAGGCAAGATTTGCCTGCGGTTATGGCAAAGTCGCCAAGGCTTGCCAAGCAAGCGGGACGGTATGCCAGCGTTGCGCGCTACTCCTTCACCGGCACCCATATCTCGAAGCCGCCATTGCCGGTGGCGGGGTCGAATTTCTCGTCATAGCGCTCGAAGTTCGGCGCGTCCGCGGCTTTGAAACCCGACGCCGGCAACCACTGATTCCAGATCGTATTCACTGTGCGCCGGATCGAGGCGACGTGGTCCTGGTGGGAGAACACCGCGTAGCGCTGCTCGGGGATGCGGATGCGGGCGAAGCGGCGCGGCAGGTCGGAGAAGTCGGCGACCTCGACGCCGGCGATGTAGTCGAAATTGCCGGCATCATCGGCGTTGCAGCAAACGCCGTAGGCGACGTTCCCGACGCGGGCGGGGATGTCGGCGACCTCCTGGTGGAAACGTTGCCACAGACCGGGGATCACGGCGCCGTTGTCGCAGGAGATGCGCTCGGCGGGACCGGCGATGAGAAAGGCCTTGGCGGTCTCGAAACGCGGTGGGGCGAGAGTATCTAGCATCGTGGAATCCATGAGGATCGGCTCCTGAAGATTGAGGTGGCTGACGCACGTTGCCGCCCTGACCGCTTCGGGCGTGGTGCCGAACTGGTCGCGGAACGCGCGGGTGAAAGCTTCGTGGGAGCCGTAATCCGCCTCCAGCGCCAGCGACAGGATGTCGGGCGTGCCCTTTGCCAGACTGCGCGCCGCTTGCGTCAGCCGCCGCGCCCGCACGTAGCGCATCACCGGAAGACCGACCGCTGCGGCGAACGCACGCACAAGGTGGAACCGCGACACGCCGGCGATCTCCGCGATCTCGTCGAGCGTCATCGGCTCGGCCAGATGGCTCTCGATATACCAGAGCGCGCGCTGGGCTGGATTCATGGCGGTTCGGGCCCTCGTTCGAAGCGCGGCCATGATGCGCCTGTCTCGACCGCTCCGCTTGATCGGCATTGCTGTGCTTCGCCTAAGGATAGTCCGGCAATCGCCACTGGCAACGCCCTGCCGTTCGTGGCTACATTCGTCGAAACCGCTCACCAGAAAGAGGAACCGGATCATGGAAATCACCGATGTGCGGGCGCACCATATCCGCGTTCCCTATGAGGCCGGTGTCGCGAGCTTTCGCCAGGGCGCTTCCGCCATCACGGCGCTCGACATGGTCCTCGTCGAGGTCACGACCGATTCCGGGCTGACCGGCTGGGGCGATGCCTTCGCCTATGTCTGCCCGCGCACGACGCGCAGCGCCGTCGAGGAGATGATCGCGCCGCAGGGCCGCGGGCTGAAGGTGCCCGATGCCGCCGGCATTCCCGCGGTGATGGAACAGATCCAGCGCAATCTGCATCTGTTCGGCCGCTACGGCATCACCATGTTCGCGATATCAGGGCTCGATATCGCATTGTGGGACCTGGCCGCGAAGGTCAAAGGCGTGCCGGTGCATCGCCTGCTGGGCGAGATCAGGCGCACGGCCATTCCGGCTTACGCGAGCCTGCTGCGGATCGGCTCGCCCGACAACATCGCCGCCGAATGCAGGAAGGCGCTCGCGCTCGGCTATGGCGCGATCAAGCTGCACGAAACCACGCAGCCGGCGGTATTCGCCGCACGCGAGGCGATCGGGCCGACCGTTCCGCTGATGGTGGACATGAACTGCCCGCTCACGGCCGAGCAGGCGATCGCATTCGCGGCGACGTGCCGGGACGCGCAACCGATGTTTCTGGAGGAGCCGGTCTGGCCGCCTGAGGATTTCACCGCGCTCGCCGACGTGCGCCGCAAGGGTGGAATCGGCGTCGCTGCCGGCGAGAATGCCTGCACTGAATATCAATTCCGCCAGATGATGGAGGCCGGCGCGGTGAGCCACGCCCAGCCGTCGGTGATCAAGGTCGGCGGCATCACGGAATTTTTGAAGGTCGCGGCGCTGGCCGATCGGTCCGGCGTCAAGATCGTTCCGCACTCTCCTTATTTTGGCCCGGGCCTCCTGGCGACGCTGCATCTGCTCGCGACCCGCGACGACGGGCCGGTCGAGATGTTCTATTTGAAGCGCGAGGCCTGCCTCTGGAACGGCCGCGCCGATGTCGATGCCACCGGCCATGTCGCGGTGCCCTCAGGCCCCGGGCTCGGTTACGAGCCGGATCGTGGCGTGATGGAGCGATATCGCGTCGCGTGAACGGCGGTTATTTCGCCGCGTCCTTGGGCGGCGGCGCGTCCTGCTTCTTTTTCAGATCCTCGGCCGTCTTCGCCTGCGCAGCCTGCAGGTCGCCGAGCGTCTTCTGCAAGCCGGCGAGGCTGGTCTTCAGCGCGTCGATCTGGCGGTTGGCCGCATCCAGCTTCTGCTGGTGGTCGAGATTGAGCTTGGTGATGGTCTTCTGCAGGAAATCAACATTGCTCTGCAGACAGCTGGTGCGCCGCTCCATCGTCTTCTCGACGGTGCAGATCTCGATGCCGGGCACGTCCTGCGCGTGCACCGGCAGAGGCGCCAGCGCTGCGAGCAGCAACATCGCGAAACGAATGCCAGCGTTTCGAAGCAGCATGAAAGTTCCTCGGCCAGTCGATCACGGCAATGTGCGCTGTTTGCGCACAGCCGCGTGAAGCTACCACACTCGCACCGCATTCTCGCGTTGAGCTTGGCTCGTTGCCCCGGGACGGGGAGCAGTGAACCGCACGCGGAAGAAGTGGGCGCTCTTCCCGCGCTTTGATTAGGGGAGATTTTTGGAATGGCAACGCGCGATAGACGTTTGGCGGAGTTCGATGGCGCCGGAGAACCACCGCCGGGCCTGCCACTCGAAGTGCTGTGCGAGGATCACAGCGGAACGTATCAACTGCCGTTCGCCTGCCGCTATGTCGAGGGACGCTGGCAGAATCACGAAGCCGGCATCGCGGTCGAAGCAACCGTGATCGGCTGGCGCCTGCCACGCGTGAAGCAGCGCGGTGCCGCCTGAAGGCGGTCTCTGTTTCAAAATGCGACGGGGCCGTGCTTCGCTTTAACCTTCGGAACGCGGCCCGAACGAATCACGTCCGAATCAGCTGAAAGGCCGTGTACGCACCTGTTCACGGCTAGATGTCGATGCAGCTTTAGGGACGTGTACAATATCTCGGCAGCGCGACGGATGGGCCGGGCCTGGCACCGGCGCCAAAGGTTAATCGTGGCAAAGGCATCGCCGTGAGGCCGCCGCGGCAGGGGCCCCGCCGCCGAAACAGGCAGGGCTGCGCAATACCTGCCTAATATTCGACCTCGAGTTCCTCGATCTCGGCTGGCTCCTCCCTCGCCGCCGCGATCCATTCCTGCATCTCGGGCATGGCCATGATGGTTTCGGCATAGGCCTTCAGCGGCGGCGCCAGCTTGACGTCATAGGTCATGAAGCGCGTCACCACCGGGGCATACATCGCATCCGCCATGGTGCGCTGCGCGCCGAACAGGAAGGGCCCGCCCGATTTCTCCAGGCAGTCGCGCCAGATGAACCAGACGCGGTCGATGTCGGCCTGCGCCCGCGACCAGATCTTGAAGCCGGGAAAGTGCCCCTTCAGGTTGACCGGCAACGAGGCGCGCAGCGTGGTGAAGCCGGAATGGATTTCGCCTGAGATCGAGCGGCAATGCGCGCGCTGGATGCGGTCGGCCGGCAACAGGCCGGCGTCCGGCATCACCTCGTTGAGATATTCGGCAATCGCCAGCGTATCCCAGACCACGGCGCCCTCGTGTCGCAGGCACGGCACCAGGATCGACGACGAGAGCAGCAGGATTTCGGCGCGCGCCGACGGATCGTCGGGCGCGGTGACGATCTCCTCGAAATCGAGCCCAGAGAATTTCGTCAGCAGCCAGCCACGCAGCGACCAGGACGAGTAGTTCTTGCTGCTGATGGTCAGTGTCGCCTTCGCCATAGAGCCCTTCCCTCACGCCTGGGGCAACGCACCGCCAGGCGTGCGGGCCCGTGACCGGTGCTTCCCGCCCAGAGAGCAGCAAGCGACGTGCCAATTTTCCGGGCGGTCCGGCTCCCGTGTGGCTTCGATATTGCATCACGACGGGGGACAGGTGGGCATTTCGGTATGATGTCGATGTACTATCAGGCGTTTCAGAACCACATGGACCTGACGGCGCCGTGGCGCGCGGGGGCTTCGTCCGCGCTCAAACTCCTCAATCTGGTGCCGCAGGGCCTGTCGGACCAGGTCGTCGGCCGGCTCTCGGCCGCGCTGGAGCTGATCTCGCGCTCCACCCTGACCTATGACCGACCGGCCTACGGCATCGACAGCGTCATGGTGGGCAATCGCGAAATCGCCGTCACCGAGGAGATCTCCTACGCGACGCCGTTCGGCTCGCTGCTGCACTTCAAGAAGGATGGCGCCCCCGACCAGCCGCGCATGCTGCTGGTGGCGCCGATGTCCGGACACTTCGCCACGCTGCTGCGCGGCACCGTTAAGACGCTGCTCCAGGACCACGACGTCTACATCACCGACTGGCACAATCCGCGCGACATTCCGCGCAGCGAAGGCCGATTCGGGCTCGACGACTACACCGAGCACCTGATCGATTTCCTCGGACAACTCGGCCCGCGGCCGCACATGGTGGCGATCTGCCAGCCGTCGGTGTCGGCGCTCGCGGCCGCCGCGATCATGTGCGAGGACAACCATCCCTCGCGCCCGGCGACGCTGACGCTGATGGCGGGCCCGATCGATACGCGGATCCAGCCGACCAGGGTCAACGAGTTCGCCAAGAGCAAGCCGATCGAGTGGTTCGAGCGCAACCTCATCAACTACGTGCCGATGCAGTGCCGCGGCGCCTTGCGCAAGGTCTATCCCGGCTTCGTGCAGCTGACCGCCTTCGTATCGATGAATCTCGAGCGCCATATCAAGCAGCATCTCGATCTCGCCAACCACATCGCCAAGGGCGAGAAGGAGAAGGCCGCGACGATCAAGACGTTCTACGACGAGTATTTCGCCGTAATGGATCTTCCGGCGGAATTCTACATAGAGACCGTGCGCGACGTATTCCAGGAGCATCTCCTGCCGCAGGGCAAGCTGATGCATCGCGGACGGCCGGTGAACACCAAAGCCGTCAGCCGCATGGGCCTGATGACGGTCGAGGGCGAGAAGGACGACATCTGCTCGATCGGCCAGACCCTCGCAGCACAAGACCTCTGCACCGGCGTGCGCGCCTATCGCCGCGTCCACCACATGCAGGCCGGCGTCGGCCATTACGGCGTGTTCTCGGGCAAGCGCTGGAACAACGAGATCTACCCGCTGCTGCGGGATTTCGTGCACGTCAATTCGTGACCGTCAAGCCTGGCCCCCAAGGCGCCAGCACGAGTTGACGGGACATGCCTCAATGCTCTTGCTTGAGCAGCTCCTTCGCCTGTTCGACTTCGGGAAGATTTCCCTCGGCATCGAATTCGGCGAGCGTGGGAGCGAGCACTTCGAATGCCGCGCCCGCTCGACCGTGCATCTTGTGCAGGCGCGCAAGTCCAAGTGTACTGCGCAATTCGAAGGTCTTCGTCTGTTGGTGTCGGGCGATCTCCAACGCTCGCTTGAGGGCGTCCTCGGCACCGTTCGAAGGATCATGGCGCGACAGGAGTTCTCCCCGCACGCGGTGCAGCTCGGCATCAAGCCAATGCTGGCCGGATTGTCCCGTCGAGGCGATCAACTCGTTCAAGAGTTCGAGCCCGGTGTCGACCTGGCCCACCTCTGCTTCCGCCATGGCGACATGCATTCCCCAAAACGGTTCGCAGAGGTAGCAGTCGTTCTCGTGCAGCAAGGTCCAGCCGTGACGCATGTCCGCCAGACCGGCGATTCGGTCGCCGGCACGCCACTTGGCGAGGCCATTCAGGTAGGTGCCGGCGGCCACGTACAGCGGCATCGTATGGTCGCGCGCGAGACCGAGCGCCAGGATCGTCTCTGTCTGCTGCAACATGCCCCCGCATAGTCCATCGAACACGGCGCGATGAACAAGCGCGTTGGCCTGGGAAAGCGCCCGCTTTTCTCCTGAAGCACTCACCGCGTCGGCGGCGAGCCTGCGCGCGCGAGCGACTGCGCCAAGCGGCCAGAGCACTAGGGCGAGAAACCTCATGATCACGAACGGAAGATCCAGCGCCGAAGCCCTGAATGTCGCGGGATCCGGTTCGGCCCCATAGATCGCCAGCGCCCGCTCAAGATGCGTTCGCGCGTTCAAATAGTCGCCTCCGAACCAGCAGGTGACGCCACTCGTCCAATGGGCAACGACGGCGGCCACCGGCGAGTCTGGCCGTCGGTCGGCAACGCTCCAGATGGCATCCGCCAGCTCCCGCATCGGAGCGAGTTCCCCGTGTGTCAGGCAAGCATTGAAGAGACCCGAATGGACGGGCGCAAGTTCAACGGGATCATCGATATCGGCCGCAAACTGTCGCGCGCGCGTCCATGCCGCTACCGTTTCGGGAGCGTTGTGCCCGAGGCCGCCCCGTAATGCGCGGCCATATGCGATTTGAAGATGAAGCCGGCCCATCATCCGGCCGGGATCATCGGGCAACTGATCGGCGGCGGCGATCGCCTTGCCGAGATGTGCGATCGCCTCGGAATAGGCCGAGCGTTTGAGCGCCTGCTGGCCCGCCTTGCGCCACCATTCGAGAGCGATCTCGTTCAGTCCCGCCTCGGTGAAGTGGTACGCCAGAACTTCCGGCTCAGTCTCGGCAACGACTGGAAACTTGTCGCGCAGGACATCGCCGATGCGCTTGTGAAGCACCTGCCGTTTGCTCCTGAGCAGGCCCCCATAGGCTGCCTCCTGAACGAGAGCGTGCCTGAAGCTGTAATTTGCTTCAGGCGGAGTGCCGCGACGGACCAGCAGTTCGGCCTCTTCCAGTTGTCCCAGCGCATTGCTCAGCGTCAGATCGTCGCGTCCCGTCACATATCTCAGCAGAGCGTATGAAAAGTCGCGGCCGATGGCGGCGCCGATCTGTGCGACCTCCTTGACTGGAGCCAGCCGGTCGAGCCGCGCCATCAGCGAGTCCTGCAGCGTCGCTGGAATGGCGAGCGGCGGGAGCGGACTGTCGAGGCGATAGCGTCCGGACTCTTCGACGAGCAATCCGGACTCCAGCACCATCTTGGTCAGTTCCTCGACGAACAATGGAATGCCGTCCGTCCTGTCGATGATTTGCTCCATCATCTCGCGCGGCAGCTGGCGGCCGACCGCCACCTGCTCGACCAGCGCGCGCGTGTCCTGTCGGTCGAGCCGATCGAGCCGCAACAGACTGACGTTGGCAAGGCCCGACCAAGAGGGCTCGAACTCCGGCCGGGAGGTCATGAGCACGAGGATTGGCAGCCCCCTGATCCGGTCGACTCCGAGATCGAACAGTTCAAGCGTGGTGGCATCGGCCCAATGCATATCCTCGCAAACAATCAGCAGCGGCTGCTCTCGCGCCAAGCCCTCGAGCTGGTCGAGAAGCGCGGCAAATGTCTGTCGCCGCTGCTGCGCCGGGCTCAATCCGAGCGACGGATAACGGTCGCCGGTGGGAATAGAAAGGAGAGCCGCGATGAGCGGTGTCGCTTGAACGACCTGCTGTGTTCCGAGCGCCAGCATAGCCTCGAGTTTATCGAGCTTTTGCCCGGGCGTGTCATGCGGGCGGATGCCGGCGGCGCGCTCGAGCTGCGCGACAAAGGGATGAAGCGCACTGTTGGTGTGGTAAGGCGAGCACTGATACCGCACGCGGCGGTGCACCCCCAGCGAGGGGCTTTCGGAGAGCGTTGCGACAATACGCGACTTGCCGATGCCCGCTTCACCAGAAATCAATACGATCCGGCCCTGACCCTTCCATGCCTCTTGCTGCCGCGAGAGGATGAATTCGATCTCGTTCCTGCGGCCGACAAACCCGATCGAGCGCGCCGGGCGGACCGCTTCGAAACGGCTCTCCGATGCGGTCGCTCCCTCGACCGCCCAGACCGCGATGGGTTCGGCTATTCCCTTGACCTCGCGGCGGCCCAGATTGCGAAAAGTGAAGAGATCTCCCAGCAGCCTGCGCGTGGACGAGGCAACGACGACCGCCCCCGGCTCCGCAAGGCTCTGGAGCCGGGCGGCGAGGTTTGGTGTATCGCCGATCGTTCCGTGCTCCTCTGACGCCTCTCCGCTGATGAGGTCGCCAACCACCACAAGCCCTGTCGCGATTGCGATTCGCAGTTCGACCCGTTCGCCATCGGCTGTATTGAGTTGCCCAACCGCAGAGATCGCCTCGAGACCCGCCCGCACCGCCCGTTCCGCATCATCCTCGTGAGCGCGGGGATAGCCGAAATAGACGAGTATTCCGTCACCGACGAACCGGGCTATCCTGCCATCATAGGCCGCAACAACGCTCGCGCAGGCCGCGCGGTAGGCCCGGATCACTTCCCACATATCCTCGGGATCGAGGCGCGCCGAAAGCGCAGTCGAGCCGACCAGATCGCAGAACATGACGGTGAGGTGACGGCGCTCGGCGTCCTGGGGATGAACCGGCGATGCGATCGACGCGGCTGGATCGAGGTCGGCGATCGCACGCAACATTTTGCGGCGATGGCCGAGCAGGACTCCGAGCTTATCGAAGTCCTCGTCCATCAGTTCGGGAAGGACGCCTATGTCGATCCCATTTTGCGCAAAGCGCTCTGCGTATTGCGCTAGCCCCAGCTTTTCGAGCCACTCCGCAATCTGCATTGGCTCCACCGATCGTGTGGTTGGCAATTAGCAGAATTTTGGATCACGGCGCGGGGGACAATATACCAACGCCACCATGATGGCACGTCTTGTTTGTTCGCGACAGCTTAGGTTACCGATACCGCTTTCAAGCAACGGCACCACTCGATGCGAACGGCCTTGCCGTTACACATCGTTGCAATACTGCGGCTTGTGCTCACCTACGGTACCAGGCGGGCTTTTTCCGTCACCGCAGTTCCTTCATTGCTCGCTGATCGGCGCTTCATGGCTGCGAGCCATCGTGCCCGCCGCAACTTGAAGCGAAGAACCAACCACCCAACAGCCGGCAACAAAGCCTATCAGGCCGTTAGGCAGGTTTTGGTCAAGGACAAGGATGCTGACGGACATGGTTGCGGCGATCGCCGCGCTGAACGTTCCGGCCGCACTCATGATCTCGACCGGCTCGGAACCGTTCCATTCTTCCGAGATGCTCGACGTCGGCCTCCTTGCAACATTGCCGGACAAATCAATTCCGACGTAATAGCCGAGAGCCCCATAGAGCATCGTTATCAGCACGATCCAGCCGCTTTCAAACAGTCCACCTTTCTGACGTAACAGGGTCGCACCAACATACAGGCCGCAAGAGCCCCCAACGGCTGCCAGTCCGATCCTTTCAAGAAGATGAGCCGTTTTGATCAGACTGGAACGGGCGATCCGGAGATTGCTGACGCGCCTGGTCAAAGAGAAGGCGCTGGAAATTGCGCTGCTTATCTTCATAGGGAGCTCCTTCTGAGCTAGTAGCAGCCTACCGGCCGACCCCGAACAGAAGCTGCGTGAGTTGCGCGATGCCCTTCCATTCCAATTTCTGAAAAGATGCTGAGTGATGGGATTGGCCTGCTCGTGAGCAAAACGGAGCCAATCCAAAGCTGCGAGCATGCGGCTGCGCAGGCATTGCATCTCACCCGAGTTTGGCAAATGTGCGGGTGCGGCAATTTCTTGCGGGAATGGTAGTTCAGAAACCGAGCGATCGAGTATGAAGCGGTTCACACACTGCTCTTCGCTGTCGCTCCATTCGGTCACATTTTCCGGAGGACGCGTCTGCACCGTCGCGCTAACCGGACCGCGAACACGCTGGATCTGCAACGCGCGGCTGGTCAGGAGCTGCCCAGGTCTTGCCGATGATCGAAGATCCGCGCTTGGCATCGTGAAGTTCGCAGTGTCAGCCCGACCACTCCTCGCCCCAGACCTGGACGACGTGGCCGGGCGACACTTCTCGATATTGACGCACTGGCGGCTGATAATCCGGCGCGCGCACCGGGCTTCTGATCTCGTCGTTGGATGCTTCGCGGCGCATACCGCGGCGCAACGGGTCGGGCACCGGCACGGCGGCCATCAGCCTCCTGGTATAGGGATGCTGGGGATTGCCGAACACCGAAGCGCGCGGGCCGATTTCGACGATCTCGCCGAGATACATCACGGCGACGCGGTGGCTCATGCGCTCGACCACGGCGATGTCGTGGGAGATGAAGAGGTAGGCAAGGCCCATGCTGGCCTGGAGGTCGAGCATCAAATTGACGACCTGCGCCTTGACCGAGACGTCGAGCGCCGAGACGGCTTCGTCCGCGACGATCAGCTTCGGTCCGAGCGCGAGTGCGCGCGCGATGCAGATGCGCTGGCGCTGGCCGCCGGAGAATTCGTGCGGGAAGCGCGCGGCCATGTCGGCGACGAGGCCGACGCGGACGAGGAGGTCGGCGACCTTGTCGCGCGCCTGCGACGCCGAGGCGAGTCCGTTGGCGAGCAATGGTGCTGCGATCGCCGTTCCCACCGACATGCGCGGATTGAGGCTCGCGAACGGATCCTGAAACACGATCTGCATGTTCTTGCGGAAATCGCGTAGAGCTCGGCCGTTCATGGCCAGTACATCCTGGCCATCGATCAGGACCGTTCCGCTGTCCGGCTCCGTCAGCTTCAGAATGGATCGGCCCGTGGTCGACTTGCCGCAACCGGATTCGCCGACCAGCGCCAGCGTCTCGCCGGCGCGCAGGGTGAAGGAGACGTTCTCGACCGCATGGACGCGGCCCGAGACCTTGCCGAACAGGCCCGAGCGGATCGGAAAGCGCGTGGTGAGGCCTGAGACTTCGAGCAGCGGCCGCTCGGCGGTCGAGACCGTGTCTGGCGTCTCCGCCGGCTCGTCCGAAGTCCCCGTCACCTTGTCGACGATCGGAAACCGCATCGGCCGCGCTCGCCCGTCCATCGAGCCGAGGCGCGGCACGGCGGCGAGCAGTGCCCTTGTGTAGGGATGCGAGGGCGCGGCGAAGATGCGCGAGGTGGCATCGAGCTCGACCGCCTGCCCGCCATACATGACCACGGTGCGATCCGCGATTTCGGCGACCACGCCCATGTCGTGGGTGATGAAGAGGATCGACATCGCCTCCTCGCGCTGGAGCTCCTTCAACAGCTCGAGGATCTGGGCCTGAATGGTGACGTCGAGCGCGGTCGTCGGCTCGTCCGCGATCAAGAGCTTCGGCTTGCAGGCCAGCGCCATCGCGATCATCACGCGCTGGCGCATGCCGCCGGAGAAGCGATGCGGATGCTCGTGGAAGCGCGATGTCGCCGCCGGGATGCGGACGCGATCGAGCAGACGGATGGTTTCGGCCTCCGCCGCCGCGCGCGACAGGCCGCGATGCTGGATCAGCGCCTCCGCTATCTGGAAGCCGATGGTGAGCACCGGGTTGAGGCTCGTCATCGGCTCCTGGAAGATCATGGCGATGTCATTGCCGCGGATGCCTTTCATGCTCGCTTCGGGCAGCCCGAGCAAATCGCGCCCCGCAAGCATGACGCGGCCCTCGACGCGGCCGACCTCCTGCGGAATCAGCCGCATGATCGAGAGCGCGGTGACGCTCTTGCCCGAGCCCGACTCGCCGACGATCGCGACGGTCTCGCGCGGCGCGATATCGAACGAGACGTCGCGGACGACAGGGATCCATCTCCGGTCGAGCATGAAGGAGGTGGTGAGGCCGGCGACCGAGAGCACGGGGGCTTCGGCAACGACGGGTTTGGTCGCGGCGCCGCTCACAGATGGACCTCGGAGCCTGCCGCGGAGAAAGTGCGCTCCCTCCCCCGCTTGCGGAGGGTTGGGGAGAGGGTGTCTCCGCAAGCGGGAGAGGTGAACTGCGCTCGTGGCTGCACCGATGCTCGCATCATCACCTCAATAACCGCGCGTGCGATCGACACGCCCCGGCAGCTCCTCGCCGCGGCGGTGACGGGCGATGACGTCGAGCACGAAATCGACGGCCGTATCGGGCGTCGTCATGCTGGCATTGTGCGGGGTCAGCAGGATACGCGGATGGCTCCAGAACGGATGTCCTGCAGCCAGCGGCTCGGGATCGGTGACGTCGAGCACCGCGCCTGACAGCGCGCCGCTGTCGAGGGCCGCAAGGAAGTCGGACTCGACGAGATGCGGGCCACGCCCGACATTGACGAGCCCTGCCCCGCGCGGCAGGCACGCGAACAGATCGGCATTGAGAATGCCGCGCGTCTGATCCGTCAGCGGCAGCAGGCAGACGAGAATGTCGACCTGCGCCAGAAAGTCCGGCAAGGCGTCGGCGCCCGCGTAGCAGGTGACGCCCTCGATCTGGCGCGGCGAGCGATTCCACCCCGATAGCGGAAAGCCGAACGCCTTGAGACGTCCGAGCACGGCCTGACCGAGCTGGCCGAGCCCCATCACGCCGACATGCCGGCGCTTGGCCGGCGTGATCCGGATTTCGCGCCAGACCTGCTGCTTCTGCTGATTGATGAAGTGCAGAAGGTCGCGATGCAGCGCGAGCACGGCCATGGTGACGTATTCGACCATGGTCTCGGCGATGCCGGGCTCCAGCATGCGGACCAGCGGAATGTGCGCTGGGACTTTCGAGGTGTCGAACTGATCGACGCCTGCACCAACCGAGAAGACCAGCTCGAGATTGGGAAAGGTCGTCGCGATGTCATCCGGCGGCACCCATGCCACGAGATGGCGGACGTCGGCGGGATTGCCGATGTCGGGCCAGAGCCGGAACGGGATGTCGGGCGCGCGCTCGGCGAACAAGCGCGCCCACTCGGCGCCGCGCACCATGTTGGCCTTGTAGAGAACCGTCATACCGGCCCTCAGAACGGGCTGACCGGCGCGAGCCGCCGACCGTCGATCATGCGCTTGTGGCTGTAGGCGGCGGGATCGACCAGCGGCGTCGAACCCGTCACGATGTCGGCGGCGAGCTTGCCGGCCGCGGGGCCGATGCCAAAACCGTGGCCGGAGAAGCCGGTCGCGAGGAAGAAACCGGGCAGCGCATCGACCGGCGAGATCACCGGAATCGTATCCGGCGTGCAGTCGATCGTGCCGCCCCAGGCTTCCGCGATCTCGATGTCCTTCAATTCCGGATTCGACTTGATCAGCGCTGCGAGCGCCGAATTGACCAGCGACATGTCAGGCGCGGGATCACGCACGCGCTCGGCCTCGAACGGCGACGGCTTGTCGAAGCTCCAGCCCGTGCCGCGCATGAGCTGGTCGAAGAACGACTTGCCGAACGACAGTTTCAGGCCGTTCTTGCGATGCTGATAGGTCGGCCAGAAGGTGCGCGCGTAGCGGAACAGGTCCGGCGACAGCTCCACCGTGCCGCGGTTGCGCAGCGCCAGCGTGAAGCCGCCGTCGAGGCGGCGGCGGATGCAGTAGAAATCGGTGCCGAGCGCGCCGGAGGTGATCTCCGGTCCCGGCGTGGTCCGGCACGCGGTGGCGTTGACGAGACCGATCGGCAGCTCGATACCGTGGCGGCGGCAGAACAACGAGGACCACGCGCCGCCCGCCAGCAGCACCGCTTGCGTGCGGATGGTGCCCTTCTCGGTGACGACCGCGCTGACCTTCCCGCCTCGCGTCTCCAGGCCGCGCGCGGCGCAGCCCTGATGGATGGTGACGCCGTGTTTTCGCGCGGCGGTGGCGAGCGCGGGCACGGCCATCGATGGCTCTGCGCGGCCATCGCTGGGCGTGTGCAGGCCGCCGACCCATTGGTCCGCATTCCCAGGCATGCGCTCGGCAACCTCCGCCGGAGTCAGCACGGTGGAGTGGACCTGCTGCTCGCGCGCGACCGCTGCCCAGCGCTCCCAGCTTGCGAGTTCATCCTTGCTCTTGGTGAGGAAGAGGACGCCGGTGCGGCGGAAGCCGGCATCGACGCCGGCATCGTTCTGCATGTCCTCCCAAAGCCGCAGCGCCTCGCGGGCGAGCGGAATCTCCTCGCGCGCGCGGCCCTGCTGGCGGCACCAGCCCCAATTGCGGCTGGACTGCTCGCCGCCGACATGGCCCTTTTCGACCAGCGCGACAGAATGGCCCTTCTTGGCCAGATGATAGGCCGCGGAAACGCCGATGAC
This sequence comes from Bradyrhizobium vignae, assembly GCF_900324035.1. Classification (NCBI taxonomy): domain Bacteria; kingdom Pseudomonadati; phylum Pseudomonadota; class Alphaproteobacteria; order Hyphomicrobiales; family Nitrobacteraceae; genus Bradyrhizobium; species Bradyrhizobium vignae. The sequence goes on along the minus strand of NZ_LS398110.1, from coordinate 2,325,038 downwards.
GCCGCCGCCGATGACGACGACATCCACCTGCGTCGGCAGGCGTTCGTCGCTATTTATACGGTTGAGCGGCGGGGACATGGGGCACTCCTGGAGGTCAGTTCGATCGAGATCTTGCTCGTCATGGGATGTTCATTCGCGGATCCAGCGCATCGCGGAGGCCATCACCGAGAAAGTTGAAGCTGGTCACGGCGAGCGTGATGGCGACGCCCGGCGCGATCGCTAGCCAGGGCGCGCTGGTGAGATAGATCTGCGCGTTGTTGAGCATGTTGCCCCAGCTCGCCGCCGGCGGCTGGATGCCGTAGCCGAGATAGCTGACATAGGATTCGAGCAGGATCGCCTTGGCGACGTTGAGCGTCGCAGCGACCACGATCGGTGCGATCGCATTGGGCACCAGCTCGCGGAACATGATCCGTAAGTTCGACGAACCGAAGGCGAGCGCGGCCACCGCAAACTCACGCTCGCGCAACGACCGCACCTGGGCTTCGACGACGCGGGCAACCGCCATCCAGGCGGTGGCCGCAATCAGCACGGTGGTGGTGACGAGGCCCGGCTCGGTGAGCGCCGCCAGCGCAAGCAGCAGGAAGATCGTCGGAAAGCACAAGACGGCATCGACCAGCCGCATCAGCACCGCGCCGACCACGCCGCCATAGAATCCGGCGAAGGCGCCGACCACGATGCCGACCGCCATCGCGATCACCATCGCGACGATGCCGATCGAGAGCGAGACACGCCCGCCCATCATCAGCCGCGCCAGCACGTCGCGGCCGAGCTCGTCGGTGCCGAGGATGTGCGCGCCGGAAAGCGGCGGCGCGAACCGTTTCATGATGTCGATATAGGTGTCATCGAACGGCAGCAGATACGGACCGAAGGCCGAGCCGAGCACGAGCACCAGGATGATCACGGCGCCCGCGAGCGCCAGCCGGTGCCGGCGGAAGCGCCGCCATGCGGCCTGGCCGGGCGCCAGCTGGGCGGTGGAGAGGACTGCGGTCGCCATCGCCTAGCCCACCCGAATGCGCGGATCGACCACGGCGTAGAGGATGTCGGCGAGCAGCGAGCCGATCAGCACCATCGTCGCCGAGAACATCAGGATGCCCATCACCACGGGATAGTCGCGATAGCCGATGGAATCGAGGAATAGCCGGCCCATGCCGGGCCAGGTGAACACGGTCTCGGCGACCAGCGCGCCGCCGAGCAGCGTCGGCAACTGAAGGCCCGCCACCGTGATCATCGGCAGCAGCGCGTTGCGCAAGGCATGCACGGTGAGGATGCGCCATTCCGGCATGCCCTTGGCGCGCGCAGTGCGGATGTAGTCCTGGTTGATGACCTCGAGCATCGAGGAGCGCATGAAGCGGCCCCACATCGCGGTCTCGACCAGCGCCAGCACCATGGCCGGCGCGATCAGATGATGCAGCAGGTCGAGAAAGGAGCCGTCGCCAACGGTCTCGCGGTTGCCGGACGGCAACCAGCCGAGCTTCACCGAGAAGACGTAGATGGTGACGAGGCCGAACCAGAAGGTCGGAATCGACAGCGCGATCATGGCGCCGACGGTGGCGAGCGCATCGAACAGCGAATAGCGGCGCAGCGCGCCGAGGATGCCGATCCAGCAGCCGAGCAGCACCGCGATGATCGTCGCCGTCGCCATCAGCTCCAGCGTGGCGCCGAGATGCGAGGAGATCACCGACAGCACCGCCTCGCCGTCACGGTAGGAGCGGCCCCAATCGCCTTTGAGCATGCGGCCGAACCAGTCGAGATACTGGATCGGGAGCGGCCGATCCAGCCCGAGCTGCCTGGTGACGCGATCGAGATCCTCCTGCGTCATCTGCGCGGAGGCCGCGAATTGCGACAGCGGACCGCCGGGCGCCATATGCAGGACGGCAAAGCCGATTCCCGAGACGATCACCAGCAGCATGATCGCCTGCGCCAGGCGATTGACGACGTAACGGGCCATCTCAGGCGATCCGGCGTGGCCAGGACATCAGGCCCAATACCATTCGCGGATATTCCAGCAGTTGATCGAGGTGTTGATGTTGGGACGGAAGCCCTGCAGGCCCTCCTTGACGCCCTCGGCAATGAACCCCTGAAACAGCGGCAGGATGGCGAGATCGTTACGGATCAGCTTCTGCAGCTCGCCATAGGTCGCCTTGCGCTGTGACAGATCGAACTGCTTGGCGCCTTCGGCGAGCAGCCGATCGGCCTCCGCGCTCCGGTACTGATAGGTGTTGTAGCCGCGCCCGCCTTTGGCGGGAATGGAGCCCGAGCCGAAGCGCGGCGTCACGTCGGGGTCGCTGCCCAACATGAAATTCACGCCCACGATCACCGAGTTGAACTTCGACTGCTGCCAGAAGTCGCCCCAGATCACGGCCGCCGGCATGTTGTTGACGCGCATCGCAGCGCCGATCGCACGCCAGTCCTGGATCAGAAGCTGCTGGGTTTGCTCGCGCACCGCGTTGCCTGACGTCGTGGAGTTGGCGAATTCGAGCTTGACGCCGCCCTTCTCGCGAATGCCACCCGCGCCGCGCACCCATCCGGCGGCATCGAGCAGCGCGTTGGCCTTGGCCGGATCGTATTTATGCTGCGGCAGTCCCTGCTGGAACGACCAGGCCTGCTGCGGCACGAAGCTCTCGGTCTGCTTGGGCAATCCGTAATTGAGCGCATCGATGATCGCTTGCTTGTTGATGGCGAGATAGAGCGCCTCGCGCACCGCGCGATCAGCGAAGGGACCGAACTCCAGATTGGGCGCGATATGCTCCACCGAGGAGGTCGAGGAGACGACGATATTGCGCCCCTTCAGCGTCTTCGCCTCCTGCACGAAGTTCGGCAAGATGCCTTGCAGGCCGGTGTAGTCGACCTGGCCGGTGCGGAACTGGGTGTAGAGCACGGTGAGGTCGGGGATGTACTTGAAGACCACGCGTTCGACGTAAGGCCCCTTGCCGTGATAGCCGATGTGGGCGTTGAGCAGGATGTGGTCCCCGGGCACGCGTTCGCCCCAGCGGAACGGCCCGGTGCCGATAGGCGCATTGTGGAACGGCGAGGCGTTCGGATCGGACACCTTCTCCAGGATGTGTTTTGGCACGATGAAGGTCAGCGATCCCAGGATCGACATGTAGGGCGAATAGGGCGCTTCCATGCGCCAATGGATCTCGTCGGGCGCGACGACCTTGATGTCCTTGACGAGGCTGTGGCCGACGCGACTGCGGGCGCGGAAATTGGGGTCGTTGATCAATTCGAGCGAGAACTTCACGTCCTCGGCCGTGAAAGGCGTGCCGTCGTGCCATTTCACGTCATTGCGCAGCTTGATCTTCCAGGTCAGGCCATCGGCCGATAGACCGCCATTCTCGAGGGTCGGGACTTCGCGCGCGAGATCTGGAACGAAATTGCCGGCGGGATCGATGTACCAGAGCAGCGAGAACACCTGCCACCAGATGCCCTGGTCGACCTCGATGCCCGGCATCAAGGGATGAAAGACGGTCGGCTCCTGCGACAGCGCCGCGATCACCTGGCCGCGCGGCTTGTCCGGCGGATTGGTGGGACGTTCGGTCTGGGCGAAGGCGTTGCCTGAAAGCGTCCATCCCGCTGCGGCGCCCGCGCCGAGCTGGACGAATTGACGGCGATTCGGAATGCCGAGATGCAGTGCCCCAACGCCACGCTTGCCAGTGTCGTGTGCCATCACCCACTCTCCGTTTCCGCACGCGGCACCGTCTCCCGCGCCCCGAGACCCCGGCAAAGGGACAGGAGTGGGCTTTAGTGCTTCTAAATTTTTCGATCAAAATTTCATCATGACTAAATACAGCTGTCAATCACATTGCTAGTATGCGCAATCTTTTCACTCTGACTAAAGTCACGGCAGCCGATGCCCGAGGCTGAGGTGATGCATGGGAGAGCGACATGGATGGTCGCGGCGACACGAACGGCACCAAGGACGCTCCGGCGATCGAAGCTGACGATGCGGTCGACCAGCGCCTGGGTGAAACGGTGCGGCTGCTGCGTCAGCGCGCCGGCCTCTCGATCCAGGACGTCGCCAACAAGACCGGCCTGTCCACCGGCATGATCAGCCAGCTCGAGCGCGCGCGCGCCATGCCGTCGGTCCGTACGCTGCGCCTGCTCAGCATCGCGCTCGACGTTCCCATCTCCTACTTCTTCGAAAGCAGCGATCCCTCCGACGGGCAACGCTACATCGTGCGCAAGAACAGCCGGCGGCTGCTGCGGCTCACCGCCAGCGGCGTCGTCAAGGAAGCGCTGACCCCTGCAGGGAAAGGCCAGCTCGAGCTCTACGAGCTCACGCTCAATCCCGGAGCCTCGTCCGGCACCGACTTCCTGCAGCACACCGGTGAGAAGGCGGGCTACATCCTCTCAGGCAGCCTGCGGCTGTGGCTCGACAACCAGGCTCACCTGCTGGAAGCCGGCGACAGCTTTCGCTTCCCGAGCATCGTGCCGCACATGTTCGACAACCCGACGCAGCAGGTGGCGCGCGCGATCTGGGTGACGACGCTGCTCCAGACCGATTCGCCGTCGGGTTGAGGCGGCACGGAAGCAGAGTTGGATGAGTTTTGGTTGAGTTGACGCGCCCAGAACTCGGAACACCTCTCCTGTAGGGCTCCTGTAGGAGAGGCAAACCGCGAACAGCTGCCCGAGTTCACTTCATCTAGCTCATCCGACGCCGCAGCGTGGCCGACGGTGTCTCGCCGAATTTATCGCGGTAGGCGCCGGCCATGCGGCCGAGATGGGTGAAGCCGAGATCGAAGGCGATCTCGGTGATGCAGGCATCGGGTGCGGCCTGCGCGAGGCGCGCGTGCAGGCCAGCAAGGCGCATGTCGAGCAGCATCTGCGAGATCGACACGCCGAAGTGACGGCGGAAGCCGAGCTGAAGCGCGCGAATGCCGATGCCGGACACGCAGGCGAGCTGCGCGAGATCGAGCGGCTCGCCGGCATTGTCCGCCAGATGGTCGCGCGCGGCGCGGAGCGCGCGCGGCAAGCGCTCGGCCTGTCCTGAGAACGTTCGAATCGCGTCCGACAGGCCATGCCTCTGCCCGTTGAGAAGATGATCGAGCAGCGCTTCGCGCCAATCGGCCATCGCGACCGGCGACAGCCTGCCGGAGGGACCGACACGCTCGGCGAGCGTCATCAACTCGGCAAGACTGGTCTGCAGGGCCCGTCCGGAGGGCGCGTCGAGTTCGATCACGGGATCGAATTCGACCGTGCCGACCGTCCTGCCCGCCAGCGCCGCGGCTCGCTGCTCGACCATGCGGCGCTCGAGCAGCAGGATCGCTTGGGCGCAGTCGGTCCAGATCATCCGCGTCGGGATCGTCGGCGACAGCAGTGACGCCGTCCGGTCCGGCGCGGAATCGAGTTCACAGCCGCCGGCACGAATGCGGGCGGCGCCAGCCAGCGGGACCTGCACCAGGAAGAAGCGCTCGAGGCAGCCGGGATCGATACTGACCGATCCGCCATAGGCGACATAGTTGATGGAGAAGCCGGCGAAATCAGCGCAATTGTGCCGGGCGGAGAAGCCGGCCGCCCGCGCCTCTCCCGGCTCGAGATCGTGCGGGCAGAAGATGCGCCCGATCTGCTCGGCGGCTTCGTCGACATTGTCGGTGGTGACGCGCGCGAAGGCCGCAAGCCGCTCGGCTGCAGGCGCCCTTGCGTTCATTTCCAGCACGGCTGCGGACATCATCGACCACGCTTCGCGTCACGGAATTGCTTTAAGCCTATAATAGTTCCGCGGATGCGAAAAGAGCGGCTCCTGCAAAATCCTCGTGCTGCATGGCAATGGCGGCGTTCGGATTCGTTTAGCGGATAGACAGGCGCCTATCGCTGGCGAAAGCTCCGTCCCCGCCGGAATCCATGAGGAGCAAGCCATGACTGCACTCGAAAAGGGCATTACCGCTAACGGCACGGGCTATGGCGGCAAGAGCTGGAACATCCTTGGCCAGGTCTATTTCCCCAAAGCCGTGACCGACTCCACCTTCGCGTTCGAGACCAACAGCGATCCCGGCCAGTTCGTGCCGGTGCACATCCATCCGACCCAGGACGAGTTCATCCTGGTGCAGGAAGGCACGCTCGACCTCAAGCTGGATGGCCAATGGATCAAGGCCCATGCCGGCGACCTCGTGCGCATGCCGCGCGGCATTCCGCACGGCTATTTCAACAAGTCCGACAAGCCGTGCCGCGCGCTGTTCTGGGTCTCACCGATGCAGAAGCTGGAGGCGCTGTTCAACCAGCTGCACAATCTGACCGACCCTGCCGAAGTGGTACGTATCTCGGCGCTGCATGAGGTCGATTTCCTGCCGCCCGAGGCCAACGACTAGGCTCCCTCGTCCACTGTCATCTGCTTGCAGGCCTACCGGCCGCGCCTTGCGGCCGAACGTGGCCGCTTGCCCGGAAAACACATCGATAGCGAGCAATCCCATGGTCAGCCCCAAACATGTCTGCGTGATCGGCGCCGGCGTCTCCGGCCTTGCCGCCGCCAAGGCGTTCTCCGGCCGCGGCCACCGCGTCACCATCGTCGAGCGCAGCTCGGATCTCGGCGGCGTCTGGGAGCCGGCGCGCTCCTATCCTGAGGTGCAGACGCAGAGCCCGAAGGAACTCTATCGCTATACCGACCGCGCCATGCCGGATGCCTATCCGGAATGGCCGACCGGGCCGCAGGTCCATGCCTATCTCGCCGACTACGCCAGGAGTTTTGGCCTCGACCGCATGCTGCGCCTCGACACCGAAGTTGCCGGCATGGCGCGTCGCGTGGACGGCAGACCGGGCTGGACGCTGACCCTGACGAGCAAAGACGGCACGACGAACGAAGACTTCGATTTCGTCGCCGTCTGCACCGGCCAATTCAATGAGCCGCGCGAGCTGCATTGCCCCGGCGAGGACGGTTTTCTGGCGCAGGGCGGCCAGATCCGGCACTCGTCGAAATACGGCGATCCAGTACTTGCAAAGGGACGCCGCGTCGTCGTGCTCGGCGGCTCGAAGTCCGCGACCGACATCGCCGTGAACGCGGTGAAGTCAGGCGCGCGCGAGGTCACGATCGTGATGCGCGAGCCGGTCTGGCGCATCCCTTACTTCATCGGCGGACTCGTGAACTTCAAGCGCATCCTCTACATCCGCGCGCAAGAGGAGATGTTTCTGGGCTGGGGCGCGAGCGCGATGGCGAGACTTGCACATCGCATAGCCGCGCCGCTGGTCTGGGCGAACTGGCGTGGGCTGGAGAGCCTGCTCAAGGCGCAGCTCAAGCTCGGCCGCTGCAAGATGGTCCCGAAGGAGCGGATCGAGGACGGCGTCAACTGCTCGGTGCCGATCGCAACGCCGGGCTTTTATCCGATGGTCGCCGACGGCCGCATCAAGGCGGTGTTCGGCACGTTCGACCGTTATGAAGGCGACAGCATCGTGATGAGCGGCGGCGAGCGCATCAAGGCCGACCTCGCGGTGCTCGCGATCGGCTACAAGCTCGGCGTGCCGTTCCTGCCCGAGGCCTACCGGCAGAAACTGGTCGATGCCGACGGCCAGTACCGGCTCTATCGTCTGATCGCCAACCCCGATCTGCCGGAGCTCGGCTTCGTCGGCTTCAACTCGTCGTTCTGCACCGTGCTCTGCGCTGATCTCGCCGCCAACTGGCTGGTGCGCTACGCCGACGGCCAGCTCGCCAACCAGCCGTCGACCAAGCAGATGCGCGACAACATCGAGATGATGCTGCACTTCAAGCGCGTCGAGCGGCCGGCGGCAGGCGTCTATGGCGGGCTCTGCGTCGCGCCCTATCACTACCGTCATTTCGACGAGCTGATGGCCGACATCGGTGCGAAGAACTGGAAGCGCGGCGGGTTCGTCGGGCGCTTCTCGCCGCCGGACGCGGATATCTACGCGAAGTTCCTGGCGACCGCGCCGGACTACCGGGCGGCGTGAGAGGAAGAATTGCGGCAGCTCGCGTCTGATGCTTACGATCTCCCTGGCCATCGAATCGACGGGAACCAACCATGGGATCGAGACGACTTGCCGCCGCGGTCTTTGCGGCCGCTGCCTTCTTCGTCGCGGCGCCCGTCGTTGCACAGAAAGGCGCGCCAACGCCAAGGCAATCCGAGGCGCTCGCCACCTACGAGCGGGCGCTCGCCGATTTCAAATCCATCCTCGCCGAGCGACGACGCCAGATCGAGGCGAAGGAGCCGCTGCCCAATCTGCCGGGACAGGCGCTCTATCTCGCGCGCGTCGCGGTGATCAGCAGCTACAAGGACCTGACGGACGCCATGCCGGCGCGGATCGGGAGGCCCAACAAGTTCGAGATTCCTCCGGCCTATTTCGACGCCGACATCGAGCCATTGATCGACGAATATTCGAAGCTGTTCGACATCATGGAGGCGCCGCCTGCCAGCGCGCAGAATTCGCCAACGCCGTTCAAGGACGTCGTCGATCTCGCGGTCGCCATTGCGCGCGCCAAGGGGCTTGCGCCTGAGCATGCGGAGGCCGCGGGGCGCATCAGCCTCGGGCTGTTCTTCGCCGAGACCAACGGCAAGCAGAATGTCCGCAATGCGCGCTCGAACACCTACATGGGCAGCTTCCAGACCGGCCCCTCCGAAGACCGCAACGGCCGCCGGAAATGGGAGGCCGTCAAGGGCGACATCGCCGCGATCGATCCGGCGCTGAGCGCGCGCGACGACAAGGAGGAGGCACGCGCCCGCGGCACAGATCACCGCTTCAACCACTGGACCAACGTGCGGGACGGGCTGATGAACGCGCATGCCGACCTGTTCCGTGAGATCCCGCAAATCGTGAAGACGCTGCCTGATCCGATCGACCAGATGAAGCTGTTCGAACTGATCCAGATCGTTCCCACGCCGACGCGGGCTGCGCTCAAATCGGGCGATCTCCTGAACTACAGGGTGTCCAGCCCCATGATCATGAAGCACCTGCGCAACAACAGCATTTTTGCTTTCGGACAGACCGACCGGGCGCGCACCTCGGCGAGCTACCGCGAGATGCTCGCTGCGATGTGGCTGTTCAACCGGAAGTTCGAGCGCGCGATGGCGAAGTATGAGGAGATCAAGAGGCGGTAGACGATCACGAAGCTATCACCAGGGACAATCGCATGCGCATCCTCCTCTCGGCAGAGCCAGTTTTCACCTCAGAGCCGCTTGATGAAATGGTAGCGGCGAATGCCGCCGCCTAGCGTCTTGTTGGTGGCGGCATCGGCGATCTCTTCGCCCGCGTTCTCGTATCCGGCGTTACGATACAGCGCCAGCGCATCCTGCTGAAGCTCGGACGTACTCAGCTGCAATTGTAACCGCTTCCGGCGGCGGCATTCCTGCTCCGCAAACGCCAGCATGTTCCGCGCAATTCCCCGGCGTCGCGCGCCGGGAGCGACGTACATGCGCCGCAGCTCCATCGCCTCCCCGCCAACGCTCTCCAGCCCAAACATGCCAACAATTTCGTCGTCGTCGACAGCGACCCAAAAACCGCCGTCCCGGCTCGAATAGTAATCGGCGATTCGATCTATCTCCTCCACGAGCGAGCGAGTGATGTATTTTTCGAACGCCTCCGCCAAATGCGCGGGTGCCAACAGACGATTTACCCGGATGAACAGCTCGCGCACAGGAACCGCATCGAGCGGCGCGAAGGCGCGAATCTGAATTTCAGTTGTCATGCAGCCGCTGCCGCTACTCCGTCCGGATCGGCGAATCCTTCCGGCGCATCAATCACACCGCCTTCCCCAATTCTGGTCGATCATGCGCTCAGTGAAAAGCGATTTGTTATGATGAACCTGCCAAGGGCACGCCGCCGTTTGCAGTGCAAGGCCGGAGACTGCCATGGCAATGGTGTTCCGCGGCCGGGCATTTGTTGGTAGCCTGCCGCACCGACAGACAGCAATCCGGGAGCCACCGAATGACGCGCGCGAATCTCGCATCTCCCGCACGAACTAGGCAAGCGCGGAAACATGTCGGGCGGGCCTTGGCAACGGCAACCGCGGTCATCGCGCTCGCCGGCTGCGAGGACAAGAACACCTTCGTGGCGCCACCGCCGCCCAAGGTGGACGTCGCGACGCCGGTGCAGCGCGCAGTGACGCGCTACGTCGAGGCGACCGGCAACACCGCGCCGATCAAGAGCGTCGATCTGGTCGCGCGCGTACAGGGCTTCCTGCAATCGATCGACTACCAGGACGGCACCTTCGTCAAGCAGGGCACCCAGCTGTTCACAATCGAGCCGGAGACCTACAAGCTCAAGCTCGAGCAGGCACAGGCAGCCGAGGCCGGCGCGCAGGCCACGCTGAAGCAGGCAGAGGCCGATTTCAAGCGGCAGACCGAGTTGGTGCAGCGCCAGGCGGTCTCGCAGTCCACCCTCGACACCTCGACCTCGAACCGCGAAAACGCGCAGGCCAGTCTCCAACAGGCGCAGGTCAATACCAGGCTCGCCGAGGTCAATTACGGCTACACCAAGGTGACGGCGCCGTTCGACGGCATCGTCAGCGCGCACCTGGTCTCGATCGGCGAGCTCGTCGGCGTCTCCTCCCCGACCCAGCTCGCGACCATCGTCGCGCTGGACCCGATCTGGGTGAACTTCACCGTCAACGAGCAGGACGTCCTTCGCATCCGCGCCGAAGCGGCCCGCCGCGGGCTGACGGTCGCCGATCTCAGACAGTTGCCGGTCCAGGTGGGCCTCCAGACCGAGACCGGATACCCGCATGAAGGCCACCTCGACTACGTCTCGCCGACCCTCAATACATCGACCGGCACGCTCGCCGTGCGCGGCGTCATACCCAACGACAAGCGGGTGCTGCTGCCCGGCTATTTCGTCCGCGTCCGCGTACCCTTCACCCAGGAGAAGGAAGCCCTGCTCGTCCCCGACACCGCGCTCGGCAGCGACCAGGGCGGCCGCTATCTCCTCGTCGTCAACAACGACAATGTCGTCGAGCAGCGCAAGGTGCAGATCGGGCCGACCGACAACGGCCTGCGCGTGATTGAAAGCGGCCTCAAGCCGGACGACCGCGTCGTGATCGCGGGACTGCTGCGGGTGATCCCGGGGCAGAAGATCGACCCGCAGGTGACGAAGATCGACCAGTCCCAGGCGTCCACCAAGTAGGAGCCGCCAGCCATGATCTCAAAATTCTTCATCGAGCGGCCGGTCCTCTCGAACGTCATCGCACTCCTGATGATCCTGATCGGCGGCGTCGCCCTGTTCAACCTTGCGATCGCGCAATACCCCGACGTGGTGCCGCCGACGGTGCAGGTCACCACGCGCTATCCCGGCGCCAGCGCCAAGACCGTGATCGACACCGTGGCGCTGCCGATCGAGCAGCAGGTCAACGGCGTCGAGGACATGCTGTACATGCAGTCCTACAGCGGCTCGGACGGCACCTACACGCTGACCGTGACCTTCAAGATCGGCACCGACCTCAACTTCGCACAGGTGCTGGTGCAGAACCGTGTCTCCAGTGCGCTGGCGCAGCTGCCGCAGGCGGTGCAGAACCAGGGCGTCACCGTCCAGAAGAAATCGACCGCTATCCTGCTGTTCGTGACGCTGACCTCGCCCGAGGCGAAGTATGACAGCCTCTATTTGAGCAACTACGCCACCATCAACATCCGCGACGAGCTCTCCCGCCTGCCCGGCGTCGGCAACGTCACGGTGTTCGGCGCCGGCCAGTATTCGATGCGGGTGTGGCTCGACCCGAGCAAACTGCAGGCCCGGGGCCTGGTACCGCAGGACGTCATCAACGCGATCCAGCAGCAGAGCCAGCAGGTCTCCGCCGGCCAGGTCGGCGCACCGCCGACGCCGCCGGGCCAGGCGTTCCAGTACACGCTCAACGTCAACGGACGGCTCGACGACACCACCCAGTTCGAGAACATCATCGTCAAGACAGGGACCAGCGGCGACGTCACGCGGGTGCGCGACGTCGGCTGGGTCGAGCTTGGCGCGCAGACCTACAGCCAGATCTTCTCGCTCAACAAGCAGCCCGCCACCGGCATCGGCGTGTTCCAGTCGCCCGGCGCCAACGCGCTCCAGGTCGAGCAGGCCGTCGAGAAGAAGATGGCCGAGCTCGCCAAGCGCTTCCCCGAAGGCATCAAATACGACACGCCGTTCGACACCACCAAGTTCGTGCAAGCCTCGGTGCACGAGGTCTACATGACGCTGATCGAGGCCGGCCTTCTGGTGCTGGTCGTGATCCTCGTGTTCCTGCAGGACTGGCGCGCGATGCTGGTGCCGGCGACGACCGTGCCCGTCACCATCATCGGCGCCTTCGCCGCGATGGCGGCGCTCGGCTTCACCATCAACATGTCGACGCTGTTCGCGATCGTGCTCGCGATCGGCATCGTGGTCGACGACGCCATCGTGGTGGTGGAAGGCGCGGCGCACAACATCGAGCAGGGCATGAACGGCCACGACGCCGCGATCAGGGCGATGGACCAGCTGTTCGCGCCGATCGTCGGCATCACCCTGGTGCTGATCTCGGTGTTCCTGCCGGCCTCGTTCCTTGCCGGCCTCACCGGGCGCATCTACTCGCAATTCGCGCTGGTGATCGCGGCGACCGCGCTGCTCTCCGCGATCAACGCGGCGACCTTGAAGCCGACGCAGTGTGCGCTATGGCTGCGGCCGGCGGTGCCGCCGGAGCAGCGCAATTTCTTCTATCGGGGCTTCAACGCCGTCTATGACCGTGTCGAGCGCGGCTACACCAGGCTGATCACGTTCCTGGTGAAGAACGCCACCATCTCGGTCGCGTTCGCGCTGCTGGTCATCGGAGCCAGCGGCTACGGCCTGTCGCGGGTGCCGACGGGCTTCCTGCCGATCGAGGACCAGGGCTATCTGATCGCCGCGATCCAGCTGCCCGACGGCGCAGCGTTGGAGCGGACCCAGAACGTGCTCGACAGGGCCAGCGAGATCATCAAGGATACGCCCGGCGTCCAGCAGGTCATCACCATCGCCGGCATCTCCGCGCTCGACAACAGCGCCAGCCTCGCCAATGCCGGCGTCGCCTACATCATCCTGAAGGATTGGGACGCGCGCAAAGGACCCGGCGAGGATTTGCGCTCGCTGGTCTTTGGGCTGAACGACAAGCTCGCAACCATCATGGAGGCGCGCACCATTGTGCTGCCGCCGCCGCCGATCCAGGGCATCGGCAACGCCGCCGGTTTCTCGATGCAGGTCGAGCTGCGCGACGGCAACAGCGATTTCGCCAAGCTGCAGGCCATCACCGGTGCGATGGTCAGCAACGCGCAGAGCCAGAGCGCGCTGCAGCGCGTGCAGACCTCGTTCCGCTCGTCGGTGCCGCAGTTCAACGTCGAGATCGACCGCATCAAGACCCAGACGCTGCACGTCACGACGGACCAGGTGTTCTCGGCACTATCGACCTATCTCGGCTCGTCCTACGTCAACCAGTTCAACAAGTTCGGCCGCGTCTTCCAGGTCTACACCCAGGCCGATCCGGCCTTCCGCGTCACCGAGCGCGACATCGCCAACATGCAGGTGCGCAACTCCAACGGCGACATGATCCCGATCGGCACCGTCGCCAAGATCACGCCGGCCACCGGTCCGTCGCTGATCAGCCTCTACAACCTCTATCCGTCCTCGACGGTGATCGGCCTGCCGGCGCAGGGCTATTCATCGGGCCAATCGCTGAAGCTGATGGAGGAGATCGCGGACAAGACGCTGCCGCCCGGCACCGGCTATGAATGGACCGCGATGTCATATCAGGAGAAGGCGGTCTCGAACCAGATCTACTGGGTGTTCGGCCTCGCCATGCTGCTGGTCTATCTCGTGCTCGCCGGCCAGTATGAGAGCTGGTACGCGCCGATCTCGGTGATCCTCGCGGTGCCGCTGTCGCTGCTCGGGCCGATGCTGATCCTCTCCGGGCTCAAGATCGACAACAACCTCTATTGCCAGATCGGATTGATCCTGCTCATCGCGCTGTCGGCCAAGAACGCGATCCTGATCGTCGAGGTGGGCCTCGAGCTGCACGGCCGCGACGGCAAGCCGATCCTGGAGTCCGCGATCGAAGCCGCGCGTGCCCGTTTCCGCCCGATCCTGATGACCTCCTTCGCCTTCATCCTCGGCGTCGTGCCGCTGGTGCTCGCGACCGGCGCCGGCGCCAGCGCGCGCAAGTCGATCGGCATCACCGTGTTCTCGGGCATGCTGGCCTCGACCTGCCTTGCGGTGCTGTTCGTGCCGGCCTTCTTCGTGGTGGTGCAGCGGTTTGAGAACTGGCGCGCCTCGAAGAAGGCGCCGAAGGCGGTGGCGGTGAAGACTTAAGGCGCCGAGGCATCCACATCGTCATTGCGGGCGCAGCGAACCAATCCAGAATCTTTCCGCGGTGACAGTCTGGATTTGCTTCGCTGCGCTCGCAATGACGGAGGAGAGGGATCGGCGCTAAGGGGAGTGTCTCAATGAGGAGACAGCCCTCTCCCCAAACCTCTCCCGCAAGCGCAAGAGGGAGCGCACCTCCTGCGCAGGTGCAGCCGGACTGAACTCGACGTAGCCTAAGCCTTCTCCGGCGGCGCCTGCCGCGCCTCGCCGCTCGACACCAGCAGCACCGAGACCTTCGATTGCCTGAGCACCGCGTCGGCGACGCCGCCGAAGGAAAGGTGATCGGCCTGGATGCGGTCGACACCCATGACGACGAGGTCGACGTCGGTGGTATCGATCTCGCGCAGGATCGCGGCCTCCGGCGCCCGGTTCAGCCGCAGCGTGGTGGTGATGTCGACGTCGTATCGGGCCGCGAGATCGCTGGTGTCCTTGAGGATGCCCATCTCCTGGCTCAGCCCGCGCGAAGTGCCGCGCTGTGCGCCCTTGTCGCGCGTCGTCGTCACATAGATCACCCGGAGCGAGCCTGAGCCCGCCAGCGCCACCGCGATCTCCGCACCGCGCTTGGAAACGGCGCTGCCGGAAACGGGAACGAGGATGTTGAGCGCATCGGGCATTGGCTGCTTCAGATGCTTGCCTTTGGCGGCCACGATGGCGAGCGGTCCGTCGAACGTTGCGGCGATATCCTCGATCTTGCGATCGAAACGGTCCTTGGCGGCGGCCACCTTGGCGACGCCGACGACCAGGAGGTCGAAGCCCTTGCGCGCTTCGTCGGCAATGGTCTCGCCGAGCTCCGCGCGCCCGGTGCGGGTGACGACGTCGATGCTGCCGGCATTGCCATCGCCGTTGGCGGAGACGGTTTCGGCGGCCTTCTTGACCACGGCTTCGTGACTCTCATGGCGGCCCTTCTCCTGCTCCTCGGCGTGCTTGCCGATATGCAGCACCGTGATCGGGAGGCCGCGCATGCCGGCGATCAGGCCGGCGACGTGGGCGGCGAAGGTAGCGTTGGGGCTCTCGTCCACTGCCAGCAGGGGACGCTCGAGATTGGCGATGAAGCCGCGCTTCTCGAATTCTTCCCGCTCGAGCCGCTCCTTCTCCTCCTCGTTCATCGGCAGCCTGGCCAGCGCCGCGCGCAGCATCGGCGGCATCGCCATCGTCGTCACGATTGCCATGGTCACGATCATCGTGAACAGGTTCTGACTGAGCACGCCGATGGAGAGGCCGATGGTTGCGATGATCACCTCGGTCGAGCCGCGCGCATTCATGCCGCTGGCGAGCGCCAGCGACTCCCTGGCATTCAGCCCTCCCAAGGTGCCGCCGACGAAGGCACCGCCGAACTTGCCGACGCTGGCGATCACGACCAGGAGTCCGGTGAGCATCAGGAGGCTGGGATCGCGCAGCACCGAGAGGTCGGCGCTGAGCCCCGCCAGGCCGAAGAACACCGGCATGAAGAAGCTCGAGATCAGGCCGCGCAGGCGCTCGTCGATCTGCCGCGTCAGGATCGGGGACTCGCCGACGAGAATGCCGGCCACGAAGGCCCCGAGCACGGTGTGGACGCCGATCAGGTGCGTGATCAGCGCCATGACGCCCATCAGCACCAGGATCACCGTGATGACAGGCGCGGCGCTGACCAGGTTGTCGTTGGCCCAGCGGATCAGCTGGAACACCAGGCGGCGGCCGATCGTGAAGCTGATGGCGAGGAAGGCGAGCGTCCCCAGCACGGCTTTGGCCACCGAGGCGATGTCGAGCGTGCCGTGCGAGGCCAGGCTGAAGATGACGGCGATGATGATCCAGCCGATGGTGTCATCGATGACGGCGGTCGCGACGATGATCTGCCCGACATTGCGGCGCATGAAATTCATCTCGCGCACCACCACGGCGACGATCTTCACGGAGGAGATCGACAGCGCCGTGCCCATGAACAACGACGCCACCAGGCGCTCCTGCGGATTGGGCAGCAGTGCATCCGGCAGGAACTCGCCGAGTGCGAAGCCGCAGGCGAAGGGCACCAGGATGCCGGCAATCGAGATCGCGATCGCGGCCTTGCCGACCTTCCGGACCAGCTTGAGATCGGTCTCCATGCCGGTCAGCAAGAGCAGCAGCAGAATGCCCACTTGCGCGATGCCGTCGATCATCGCCTTCTGCTCGGGCGTCTTGGGGAAGATCGCGGCTTGCGCCTCCGGCCAGATCCAGCCGAACAGCGACGGCCCCAGGATGATGCCGGCGAGCAGTTCGCCCATCACCGAGGGCTGGCCGATCCGCTGCATGATCTCGCCGAGGCCGCGGCCGAGCGCCATCAGCAGCGCGATCTGCAGGATCAGGAGCGACTCGGAGGGTCCGGCCGATTTGCCGCGTTCGGCGGCGACTGCAATGGTGGTGAGGATAAGCGCCGCGGGGACAAGGCCGACCGTTCGGAGCAGGCGCCATGGCATGCAGGTATCTTTCCCCCTTGATCTATCCCGGGCGTCGGGGCCACAGGGGATAGAACCCGCGGAAGGCAGAGCGGGTTCCGCCGCGCGGCGGGTTCAGGGGGCGAAAACAAAAAGTGCGAAAACAACCCCATGCACAGTAGAGATGGGGTTGAAAACCTCACGAAATTTCGGACTTGCCGAAACGACTTGCTCCGTCGGGCAAAACACTGGCAGAATGGGATAATGGGCAGGCAGCGGGGGAAGTACCGCCGCAGGTCCCGCCGCCCGCCACATTCCCCGTCATTGCGGGCGCAGCGAAGCAAATCCAGACTGTCTCCACGGAGGGACTCTGGATTTGCTTCGCTGCGCTCGCAATGACGACGAAGCGAGAGCTGCCCGCCTCACTTCCCTCTCGTGCCCCCGGGCGCAGCGCAGCGTCTCTTCGACGGTGCGCTGCTGAGCCGGGGCCCATGCCGCCGAGACACTCGCCTGTAATTTTCTGGGTCCCGGCTCTGCGCAGCAACGCTAACGCGTTACAGCTTGTCCGGGACACGAGAGCCTCTCACGCCGGCTGCGGCGTCCTGATCTCGCGCGGCAGAATCAGCGCGGCGGCGATCGCGAGCAGGCAGAGGGCGGCGAAGGCGTGCAGCATGGTGACGAAGCCGCCCTGCTCGTAGAGCCAGGCGACCAGGCCGACGGAGGCGCCGGCCGCGGTGAAGCCGACGAAATAGCGCACGGCATAGGCGCGCGAGCGCCACTCCTCGGTGGTGTACTTGCCGACCATGGCATCGTTCACCGTGACCTGGCCGAACGCGCCCATGACGATGCCGATCGAGACCACGATCAGCGGCAGATTGTTCAGGCTCGCGGCCAGATACAGGAACGGCGCCAGCATGAAGGACAGCGGCAGCGCCACCGTCTTCAGCGAGTAGCGGTCGAGCAGCCGGCCGATCGTATATTGCGTCATCGCGCCGAACACGTAGACGCAGGCGGCGATGACCCCGAGCAGCGCCGGGCTTTTGGTGAGATCAGCGAGCCGCTCGGCGAACAGCTTTGGCAGCGCGACTGTGACGGCGTTGAAGGTCGTGGAGATCGCGATCACCACGATCAGCAGCGACAGCACCACGCGCCACATGTCCTGTTTTGCCACCCGCGCCTGGGCCGCCGCCTGCTTCGAGCCCTTGCGGTCCTCGTGCACGACGCTCATCGCGAAGCCGATGCCGATCAGGATCGTGACCACGCCGGGAACGATGAACGCAAAGCGCCAGCCGAGATACTGGCCGATCACGCCGGTGACCAGGGCCGACGAGGCGACGCCGAGATTGCCCCAGACGCCGTTGATGCCCATCTCGCGGCCGAGCCGGTCGGCATAGGACACGATCATGGCAGTGCCGACGGGATGATAGATCGAGGCGAAGATGCCGATGGCGAGCAGCGCGGCGCCGAGCTGCACGGGAGTCTGCACGAAGCCGACCGCGATCATGGAGGCGCCGATGCCGATGAAGAAGATCAGCATCATGTGACGGCGGCTCCAGCGATCCCCGAGCCAGCCGGTGAGCAGCGAGCCCGCCCCGAAGGCAACGAATCCCGGCGTCGCGTAAGGCAGGAGTTCCGAATAGGCCATGCCGAGCGCCGGGCCCATGATGATGACGGCGGCGGCGAAGATCAGCATCGAATAATGGTCGATGAAATGGCCTGCATTGACGAAACTGATGACCCGGCTGGGGCTGTTCATTTCCCGAATCCTCTCCTGCTCCGAAAATGAGGTATATGTCTTGCGAATGACGGGATGCTGCCAATGACTGTCTTGGAAACGCCAATCCTCCGCGAGGTCCGGAGCAACCACCGCTCGCCCGCGGGCGTGCACCTGGTCGCCCGCGATTATCCCAAGGGGATGCGGATCGAGCCGCACCTGCACCGCGAGGCGCAGCTGATCTATGCGACCAGGGGCACCATGCAGGTGACGACGCCCGGGGGACGCTGGCTGGTGCCGCCGGACCGGGCGGTCTGGGTGCCGGCCGGGCTCGAGCACGCCATCGACCTGCTCGCCGACATCGAGATGCGCACGCTGTATTTCGACCTGTCCTGGCTGAAGCGCCAGCAGCGCTATGACGGCCTGACCAGGGAATTCGTGGTGCGGGTGTCACCGCTGCTCAATCAGGCGATCCTCGCGTTGTTCGATGCAGGCAACACCGAGGAGCGCACCGAACTGCTGGTGCGCCTGGTGATGCTGGAATTGCACCAGGCCGAGGATTCCACGACGTTCGTGCCGCTGCCGCGCGAAGTGCGCTGCCGCCGCGCCGCGATGATCGTGCTCGACGACCCCACCGGCCTGCACGACATCGACACCTTGGCGCGCGCGGTCGGAACCTCCGTGCGGACGCTGTCGCGGCTGTTCTCGACCGAGACGCAGCTCAGCTTCAAGAGCTGGTGCCAGCGCGCTCGGATTGCGGCTGCGATCCAGCGGCTGTCGACGGATGCAAATGTCTCGGTGAAACAGCTCGCCACGCAGCTTGGCTATGCGAGCGTGCCGGCGTTCTCGGCGGCGTTCCGCCAGGTGACGGGGCGGACGCCGACGGAGTTTGCGGGGAAGGGGTAGCCCCAATCTCGTCATTGCGAGCGCCTTGCGTAACTCTCTCCCCCGTCATTGCGCGGATGCGACGACGCAATCCGGAATCCCTCCTCGGAGGCAGTCTGAATTGCTTCGCTGCGCTTGCGATGACGGCGGGTGAGATGGCCGCCGCGTTCTCCAAATCCCGCTGGTCTGAACATGCCGTCATTCGCCAAACGCACACTCCAACTAAAGATGCCGCATCCCCCTCCTTGATTGTGATCGGCTTCTGCCCAAATCCCATGTAAGCTTCCGCAACGCACAAACCTGAATCGAAAGCCCAGATGGCCAACGCCTTCTTCTCCGACCTGCTCGCCACCATCTCCGAGCGCGGCCGCACGCTGCTTCGCCGCGGCGACGCCTCGGACACCAAACGAGATGCCGATGGACTGCTCGAGCTTTGCGGCGCGCTGCTGTCCGGCCGGGGCGAAGCCTCCGGCACCGCCATGGCGCGCGAGGTGCTCGATCTCTATCAGGAGCTGGATGCGGCGGGACGCCGCGCCTTTTTCGAAGGATTGGTGCGCTTTTTCGGCCCCGACCGGGAACGACTTTCCAAGGCGATCGAACAATGGCGCGCCAAGCCGAGCGACGAGGATGCCAGTGCCCTGCACTTCGCCTCCGAGCCGCGGCGGCAGGAACTGATCCGCCGCCTCAACCGCGCGCCGGGTGGCACCGGCGATCTCGTCAAGATGCGCGCCGATCTGCTCGGCATGATGAACGGGCACACCGATCTCGCCGCGCTCGACCGCGACGTCTCGCATCTTCTCTCTTCGTGGTTCAACAGGGGGTTTCTCGTGCTGCGCAGGATCGACTGGTCGACCCCGGCCAACATCCTCGAAAAGATCATCCGTTACGAAGCCGTGCATGAGATCTCCGACTGGGACGATCTGCGCCGCCGTATCGACCCGGTCGACCGCCGCTGCTACGCCTTCTTCCATCCCGCAATGGTGGACGAGCCCCTGATCTTCGTCGAGGTGGCGCTGACAGAGACGATCCCGGGCGCGATCGCGCCGCTGCTCGCGGTCGACCGCCAGCACCTTCCCATCGAGAAGGCGCGCACCGCCGTGTTCTATTCCATCTCCAACACCCAGCGCGGCCTGGGCGGCATCTCCTTCGGCAGCTTCCTGATCAAGCAGGTGGTGGAGGAGCTGCGCCGCGAATTGCCGAAGCTCGACACCTTCGTGACGCTGTCGCCGGTGCCCGGCTTCATGGCCTGGGTGAAGCAGGACAAGGAGCTGCCGCTGGCGGACGAGGACCGCGAGGCGCTGAAGCGTCTCGATGATCCCAAATGGTTCGAAAGCCCCGAGACGGCGGCACTGCTTCGCGGCGTGCTGGAGCCGCTCGCCGCCTACTATTTCCTGAGGGCGCGCACGCCGAAGGGCCGGCTGATCGATTCCGTCGCCCGCTTCCATCTCGGCAACGGTGCCCGGCTCGAGCGCATCAACTGGATGGGCGACCTCTCGCCCAAGGGCGTGCGGGAGTCCGCCGGCGTGATGGTCAACTACCTCTACCGCCTCGACGACATCGAGAAGAACCACGAGGCCTATGCGAATGACGGCGAGGTGGTGGCGTCCAGTGCGGTGAAGAAGCTGCTGAAGGGCGAGGGACGAAGGTTGCTGGACATGCGGCTGTCGTAAAGAGGCCGCGTCACGGCGTCGTTGCGAGCACAGCGAAGCAAATCCAGACTGCCTTCGCGGACAGACTCTGGATTGCTTCGCTTCGCTCGCAATGACAAAGAACGTGGCGGCACCTCGCCTGCACCGAGCCTGGCCGGGCGCAGCTGCGGCAGCAAGGCCGAATTAGCCGAGACTTGCATGACGGCATATAGCCCGGCAGCTCCGACGCCGTCCGTAGAGCGGATCGATGCCATCGACGTGCTCAGGGGCATCGCCCTGTTCGGCGTCATGGCGATCAATCTCGTGATGGAATTTCGCATTTCGATCTTCGAGCAGTTTCTCGGCCCCAAGACACTCGCTTCGCCCATCGACCAGACCATCGAAACGATCCTGACACAGGCTATCGAGCTCAAGGCATTCGCGCTGTTTTCGCTGCTGTTCGGCGCAGGTCTTGCCATTCAATTCGACCGGCTCGCCGCCAGCAAACGTCGCACCGTTTTGCTCCTGCGCCGGCTTGCCGTGCTGCTGGTGTTCGGCATTATCCACCTTTGCCTGATCTGGAATGGCGATATCCTCGCCGAATATGCGCTAGCCGGATTCATCGTGCTACCATTGCTGTTTGGCCCGCGCTGGCTGCTCGCTTTCGCCGCAGTGACATCTCTGGGGCTGTATCTGGCGATGCAGGCTTTTCCGCCGGCTGGATTGTTTCCCAGCCGGACTATGATCTGGCGCGATGCCATGGACGCCAATCGCATCTATGCGACGGGCGGCTTTCTCGATGTGCTGGCGTTTCGGCTGCGCGAAATTCCCCTGATCGCTTCGCTCCACGCATTCGTCTTTCTGCGTACGATCGGGCTATTTCTTCTGGGAATACTGGCCTGGCGGAGCGGCATCGTGCAAAACACCCGCGCCCTGTTCGTCATCGGGCTTCCCGCGCTCGCTCTCGGCGCGGGCCTGCTTTATCGCGGCATCGAGCCGCTCGGCGCCACCCTGTTGGCGCTGGGCTATGGCGCCGCCATCCTCGGCATCGCCCATTTCGATCGCGGCAAGAAGCTGCTCGGCTGGGCCGCGCCGCTGGGACGGATGGCCTTCACCAACTACATAGCGGAGTCCCTCATCTTCGGTTGGATCTTTTACGGCTACGGCCTCGGCCTGTTCGGCCGGCTTGGCGTCGCCGAGGCTCTCGCCATCGGCATTGCCGTCTACGCCGCACAGGCGCTGTTCAGCGTCTGGTGGCTGCGTCGCTATCGCTACGGCCCGCTCGAATGGCTGTGGCGGTCGTTGATGTATGGGGCGCGACAGCCGATGGCGGCGGTGGAGGCGGGGAAAGAGCGATGAAGCCGCCGCAGGCGGAGACATACGAGAACGTCACGGCTCTCTCCGCCGTCATTGCGAGCGCAGCGAAGCATCCAGACTTGCCTCCGCGGTAAGATTCTGGATCGCTTCGCTCGGAATGACGTGTGTGTCGCCACAGTCGGGCTACTCCGCCAGCGCCTTCATTTCCTTGTAGAGATCGGACTTGCCTTCGAAGCCGATGCCTGCAAGCTCGGGCATGGTGATGTGGCCGTTCTCGACGCGGACGCCGTCCGGGAAGCCGCCGTAGGGCTGAAACAGGTCGGGGTAGCTTTCGTTGCCGCCTAAGCCGAGGCCGGCGGCGATGTTGAGTGACATCTGGTGGCCGCCGTGCGGTATGCAGCGGCTGGGGGACCAGCCGTAGGTCTTCAGCACCTCGAGCGTGCGCTGGTATTCGCACAGGCCGTAGGACAGCGCGCAGTCGAATTGCAGCCAGTCGCGATCGGGGCGCATGCCGCCGTAGCGGATCAGGTTGCGGGCGTCCTGGTGGCTGAACAAGTTTTCGCCTGTCGCCATGGGAGCCGGATAGAATTCGGCGAGCGCCGCCTGCAGCGCGTAGTCGAGGGGATCGCCGGCCTCCTCGTACCAGAACAGGGGATAGTCGCGCAGCATTCTTGCGTAGGCGATTCCCGTTTCCAGATCGAAGCGGCCGTTGGCGTCGACGGCGAGTTGCGCGTCGTTGCCGATCTCCTTCAGCACCGCCTCGATACGCGTACGATCCTCGTCGATCGGCGCGCCGCCGATCTTCATCTTGACGACGTTGTAGCCGCGATCGAGATAGCCGCGCATCTCGCCGCGCAGCATCGAAAGATCCTTGCCGGGATAATAGTAGCCGCCGGCGGCGTAGACGAAGACGCGCGGATTGGCGGTGACGCCGTGGCGTTCGGCGAGCAGGCGGAACAGCGGCTTGCCGGCGATCTTCGCCGTCGCATCCCACACCGCCATGTCGATGGTGCCGACCGCGACCGAGCGCTCGCCATGACCGCCGGGCTTCTCGTTGGTCATCATCGCGCCCCAGACCTTGTCGGGGTCGAGATTGTCGCCGGCGCTATTGAGCAGCGACTTCGGATCGGCCTCGAGAATGCGCGAGGCAAAGCGCTCGCGGATCAGGCCACCCTGCCCGTAGCGGCCGTTGGAGTTGAAGCCGTAGCCGACGACGCGCTTGCCGTCACGAACGACGTCGGTGACGACGGCAACTAAGCTCGTCGTCATCTTGGTGAAGTCGATATAGGCGTTGCGGATCGGGGACGAGATCGGTTTTGTGATCTCGCGGACGTCGGTGATGCGGACGGACATGGGGTTGGCCTTTGGTGGTTGTTGTCGTCATTGCGAGCGAAGCGAAGCAATCCGGATTGTCACCGCGGAAAGATCCTGGATTGCTTGGTCGCATCCGCGCAAAATTGCTGCGCAATTTTGTCGCGAGCTCCTCGCAATGACGAGGAGAGAGCGGCGCGCGCTCAGTTCAAACTATTTCTTATCCCTGAAATACGGCTCCACCGGGCCGTGCACCTTGATGGTCAGCGGGTTGCCGTAGCGGTCCTTGGCGTTCCCTGCGGTGACGCGGACCCAGCCTTCGCTGATGCAATACTCCTCGACATTGGTCTTCTCGATGCCCTTGAAGCGGATGCCGACGTCGCGCGCCAGGATGTCCGCGTTGTAGTACGGGCTGTTCGGGTCGACCGACAGGCGGTCGGGAAATTCGTCGCTCATGCTTGTCTCGCTCACAACAGTGTTTCGATTTGCTGCCGCAATCCTTCAGGCCGTGCGGTCGGCGCGTAGCGCGCGACCACGCGGCCCTCACGGTCCACCAGGAATTTGGTGAAATTCCATTTGATGGAGGCGCCCAACAGGCCGGATTGCTGACGTTTCAGGTACTCGTACAGAGGATGCGCCTTCGGCCCGTTGACGTCGATCTTCTCGAACAGCGGGAAGGTGACGTCGTAATGGGTCGAGCAGAACTCCTGGATCTCGCTCGCCTGCCCCGGCTCCTGCGCGCCGAACTGGTTGCAGGGAAAGCCGAGCACCGAGAAACCGCGCGGGGAGAGGTCGCGATAGAGATCCTCGAGGCCGCGATATTGCGGCGTGAAGCCGCATTTGCTCGCGGTGTTGACGATCAAGAGCACCTGCCCCTCGAACCGGCGCATCTGCACCTCCTCGCCGGCAAGCGAGTTGGCCTTGAAGTCGTAGATGGTGCTCATCGCTAGCCCACGGGATCGATCGGCGACGGCGGCACGCCGCCGGCCTCGATCGCTTCACCTGCCAGCAGACAGAGATCCTCGCGATAGCGGCCGGAAACGATGTGCACACCGACCGGGGCCTTGCCGACGAGTCCGGTGGAGACGACGAGGCCCGGCAAGCCCATGAAGGGAATGGCGATCTGCGGCAGCTGCGCTTCCCAGACGCGCTTGAAGGATTCGTCGTCCTTGCGGTCGAGATGATCCGGGAACGGCAACTCGCCTGAGACCGGCGTCAGCAGCACCGAGTATCTTTCGAAGAACAGCATCCATTCGCGCGTCAGCGTGGCTCTTCGGGTCAGCGCCTTGGCGTAATTGGCCTGGTCCATCGGCGTGACCCTTGCGAGGTTGCCGCGCAGACAGGCCAGCGCGCCGGGATCGCCCTCGCGCTCGGCCATTTCCAGCTGCGCCTCATAACCGTCGCCGAGCCAGAGTTTTATTTGCCACTCGACCGCCTCGCGCATTGGCGGCGTGTCCGCGATGATGTCGACGGTCCAGCCGGCGCGTTCGAGGCGCTTGCCGGCATCGCTCACCGCCGCTTTCACCTCCGGCGTGGTGGCAAGGCCGCCCGGATTGAGGCAGAGCGCGGCGCGCTTTTCCCGTGTCGGGCCTTGCAGCGGCACCGGCACGAACCAGGGGTCGCGGACGTCACGGGCCGACATTGCTTCGAGCGAGATGCGCAAATCGTTGACCGTGCGCGCCAGCGGGCCTGACACCGCCATGATCTGCGGCCCGATCGGGCGCTCCGGCAGTGCCGGGTTGAAGGCGGGGATGCGGCCGAGCGTCGGGCGCAATCCGTGCACACCGCAGGCATAGGCGGGATAGCGGATCGAGCCGGCGATGTCGGTGCCATGGGCGATGTGGCCGATGCCGGCCGCGACCGCCGAGCCGGCGCCGCCGGAGGAGCCGCCCGGGGTCAGCGAAGCGTCGCGGGGGTTCTTGGTGTCGCCATGGATCAGATTGGTGGTGAACCAGCGGTAGGAGAAGGCCGGACAATTGGTGCGGCCGAGCAGGACGGCGCCGGCTTTGCGGAAATTGGCGACCACCGGATTGTCCTCGCGCGCGATCAGGTCGCGCTGGAGCTTCAGGCCGTTGGTGGTGGCAAAGCCTTCCTGGTCGACATTGGCCTTGATGGTGACGGGCACGCCGGCGAGCACACCGGGGTCCTCGCCCCGCGCGATGGCCGCATCGACGGCATCGGCCTGCTTGAGCACGTCCTCCGGCCGGTGGTCGATCACGGCATTGAGCTGGGGATTGACGGCATCGAGCCGCGCGAGGCCAGCCCGCGCGGCCTCCCTGGCAGAGACTTTCTTGGACTTGACGAGGGTGGCGAGGTCGGCGGCCGACAGGCGCCAGAGGTCTTGCATGGTTTGGCTCCGTATGACCGGCGTCTTTTAGCGCCGGCAACGCGGCAAAGCCATGCGGATTTCGCGGGGGTGAAGGGCAGGTTTGGCGCTGGCTGATGCCTCATTCTGCATTGCTTCGCAGAGCCTGTCATCGGGCCGCGCTTCGCGCGGACCCGTTGGCTCGCAATCACGGTGGAGAGAGCGGCGGGCCCTTACCCGACCGCGCGTCCGGCTAATGCTTCGTCGCCGACTGGTCCGGCATATCCAGCAGGGCCTCGGTGAAGGGAAACTCCAGCACGATCTCGCCGTCGGTATCGGTCACCTCGATCACCGCGTCCAGCAAGGCCCGTTGGGTGCCTTCCGACTTCACGACCTCAAGGATCATCTGGCGCGCGACCTCCCAGGCGCGATCGGGGTTACGCAGGTCCTCGCCGTCGGGATCCACGATCAATTCGTCGCCGATACGGGTGTTGAAGAAATATCTGGGCATGCCTGATCCAATGGGGTCGCCTGGAGCCGAACAGAAGCCGTTGCATACTCACAACTCGTTTATCCCGACAGGGATCACGACCTATCGGCGATTTTGCGGACGGCATTCGTTCATCTTTACGGCCGCAATGCGCTCACTTTGCAGTGCAACAATTCCGCTGGCTACTACCTAGGTCGGGAAAATTTCACTGGCGAACTTTTCCGCCAGCATTAGTTTAACGGGCGGGCGGATACGTCCCGAATTCGCAACATGGAGAGCCGAAATGGCCTGGAAAGCCCCGAAGATCGTCGAAGTGCCCTGCGGCATGGAAATCAACATGTATGTGAGCGCCACCCGCAAGTAAGCGGTTGGTGAGATCGCGTTCTGCGCAGGTGGATCTTTCGGCCCGACTTCTTTCGGTCACGATGATGTCCGGAAGACAGCTTTTGTGTCGGCCTGAGATCCACCTCGCGAATTTGCCTCCAGGAGACGGATCATGCTTCGCGTCGTCGTCCTGGGCGCCGGGGCCGGCGGCGGAGTTCCGCAATGGAATTGCGGCTGCGAGGGTTGCCGAGCGGCCCGCAGCGACGGCCACGAGCTTCAAAGGACCCAAGCCTCGGTCGCCTTCAGCGGTGACGGCGAGCACTGGTTTCTGATCAACGCCTCTCCCGACCTGCGGCAGCAGTTGAATGCCACGCCGCAGCTGCACCCCAAGGCGGGCGCACTGCGTCACACGCCGATTGTGGGCGTGATTTTGACCAACGGCGAAGTCGATGCCGTAGCCGGCCTGCTGTCGATGCGCGAGGGCTCGCCCTTTACGGTGTATGCGCACGAGAAGGTGCTGGCGATCCTTGCCAGCAACAGCATCTTCAATGTGCTGAATGAGAAGAACGTGCGGCGCCAGCCGATCGGTGTCAGTGAGCCGTTCGAGCTCCGGCTGCCGGATGGGGCGCGCTCCGGCCTGGAGGTGCTACCCTTCGCAGTGCCGGGCAAGTCGGCCTGGTATCTCGAAGGCAAGGTGCATCCGGGCGGCGGGAGCGGCGACGGCGACACTCTGGGCCTGAAGATCACCGACAAGGCCACGGGCAAGTTCTTCTACTTCATTGCGGCCTGCGCCGAGGTGACCGACGCGCTGAAGGCCGAGATCGACGGCGCGGCGCTGGTGTTCTTCGACGGCACGGTCTGGCGCGACGACGAGATGATCAGGGCCGGCCTCGGCCACAAGACCGGCAAGAGCATGGGACATGTCGCCATGTCCGGCGACGACGGCGCCATCGCACGGCTGGCCGACCTCAATATCGACAGGAAGCTGTTTCTGCATATCAATAACTCGAATCCGGCGCTGCTGCCCGACTCGCCCGAGCGCAAGATCACTGAGGAGGCGGGCTGGCAGATACCCGCGGATGGAACGGAGATCGTGCTGTGAATGCCGCATCATTGACTGGAATGACCGCGCTCTCGATCGGCAAGGACATCAAGCTCAACTCTGCCGAGGAGCTCGAGGCGACGCTGCGCCATATCGGGGCGACGCGCTATCACAGCCTGCATCCGTTCCACAAGCTCTTGCATGGCGGCAAGCTCAACAAGGGCCAGGTGCAGGCCTGGGCGCTCAACCGCTACTATTACCAGAGCACCATCCCGATGAAGGACGCGGTGGTGATCTCGCGCTTCCGCGACCGCGCCACGCGCGTGGAATGGCGCCACCGCATCGAAGACCATGACGGCGATGTCGGCAGCGAGGGTGGAATCGAACGCTGGCTCAAGCTGACCGAAGGGCTTGGCCTCGACACCGCTTACGTCGAATCCACCGAAGGCATCTTGCCGGCGACGCGGTTCGCGGTCGAAGCCTACGTCCACTACTGCCGCGAAAAAAGCCCGCTGGAGGCGATCGCCTCCTCGCTCACCGAGCTGTTCGCACCGAACCTGCATGAAGAGCGCATCTCCGGCATGCTGGAGCATTACGACTTCGTCAATCCTGATATCATGAGCTATTTCAAGCGCCGCCTGACCCAGGCACCGCGCGATGCCAATTTCGCGCTTCATTATGTCAAGACGCACGCCACGACGCCGGAGCAGCGCGCGCAGGTCTGCAACGCGCTGATCTTCAAGACCAACGTGCTGTGGGTGCAGCTCGATGCGCTCCAGCATGCCTATGTCGAGGGCCACATTCCGCCGGGCGCCTTCGTGCCCAAAGCGAGCTGAAGAGGAGGATCGATGGCTGGGCCGCGAAACATCAGCGTCAGCGAGGCAAGCCGCCCCGTGCTGCCGCGGCATGCCAAGCTGAAGTTTGACGAGATCCGCAAGGTCTGGGTGATCCTGGCGCCGGAACGGGTGCTGGCGCCGGACGAGATCGCGGTCGAGGTGCTGCAGCTCTGCAACGGCGAGCGCAGCGTCGGCGACGTCGCAGATCAGTTGGCCGCGAAATATGCCGCGCCGCGCGAGGCGATCCTCACCGATGTCATCGCCATGCTGCAGGATCTCGCCGACAAGGGCTTTCTCACCGAAGCCCGGGAGAAGACGTCATGAGCGATGTGCTGGGCAACATCCCGCCAGAGACCAGCGACAGCCTCGCGGTGCTGGAGAAGCAGCGCTCGACGGCGGAGACTTTTGGCATCCCGCTCGCGGTATTGCTCGAGATCACCCATCGCTGCCCGCTGCAATGCCCCTATTGCTCCAACCCGGTCGAGCTCGACCGCTCCGGCAAGGAGCTGACCACCGAGGAATGGAAGAAGGTGTTGAGCGAGCTCGCCGAGATTGGCGTGCTGCAGGTGCATTTCTCCGGCGGCGAGCCGACGGCGCGCAAGGACCTGGTCGAGCTGGTCAAGCATGCGAGCGACGCCGGCCTCTACACCAATCTGATCACCTCGGCCGTGCTGCTGACGCGCGAACGCCTGAGCGATCTGGCGGATGCCGGGCTCTGCCATGTGCAGATCTCGTTCCAGGGTGTCGAGGAAGGCCTCGCCGATCGCGTCGCCGGTTACAAGAACGCTCATCGCAAGAAGCTCGAAGTGGCGAAATGGACGCGCGAGCTCGATCTGCCGCTCACCGTGAACGCGGTGATGCACCGGCAGAACCTGCACCATCTCCCTGATATCATCCAGATGGCCCTCGATCTCGACGCCGACCGGCTCGAGGTCGCCAACGTGCAATATTACGGCTGGGCGCTGAAGAACCGCGCTGCCTTGATGCCGACTGTGGCGCAGCTGGACGAATGCACCCGCCTGGTCGAGGAGGCGCGCGAGCGGCTGAAGGGCCGGCTGACCATCGACTACGTCGTGCCCGATTATTACGCGCTACGGCCGAAGAAATGCATGGGCGGCTGGGGCCGGCAGTTCTTCAACATCTCGCCCGCCGGCAAGGTGCTGCCCTGCCACGCCGCCGAGAGCATCACCGGGCTCGAGTTCGAATCGGTGCGTTCCAACCATTCGATCGCCTGGATCTGGCAGAACTCGGAGGCCTTCAACCGCTATCGCGGCACCGGCTGGATGAAGGAGCCGTGCAAGTCTTGCGAATTCCGCGAGATCGATTTCGGCGGCTGCCGCTGCCAGGCCTTTGCGCTGACGGGCGATGCCGCCAACACCGACCCGGCCTGCGCGCTGTCGCCGTTGCACGAGACCATCTTCAAGCAGGCCGAGCGCGAGGCCGAGGGCGAGACCAACCGCTTCCTGTATCGCAATTTCGCCGGCGGCACGCTGGAATCCGAGAATGACGCCTGACGCCGACGCAGCCAGCTCGATCAGGCGCGCCGATCCTTTTGCGCCGCTGACCGCGGACATGCTCGACGTCGGCGACGGCCATGAGCTCTATGTCGAGAGCATCGGGCGCGCGGACGGAATCCCTGCGGTCTATCTGCATGGCGGGCCCGGCAGCGGCTGCCAGCCCGACCATCGCCGGCTGTTCGATCCCGATCGCTTCTGCGCCGTGCTGTTCGACCAGCGCGGCTGCGGCCGCAGCCGTCCCAAGGGATCGCGCGCGCACAACACCACCGCGCACCTGATCTCGGACATGGAGAAGATCCGCGAAAAGTTCGGATTCGAGCGCTGGATCGTGGTCGGCGGCTCCTGGGGTGCGACGCTGGCACTGGCTTATGCCGAAGCGCACCCCGAGCGCGTGTCGGGCATCGCGCTGCGCGCGACGTTTCTCGGCACGCGGGCCGAGGTCGAGACGGCCTTCACCTCGCGCCTGTCGCAATTCCATCCCGCGCTGTACGAGGATTTCCTCAGCGCGCTGCCTCGGGAAGAACGCGACCGGCCGGTGGAGGCCTATTGGCGCCGCATCCTCGATGCCGATCCGGCCGTGCACGGCC
Organism: Bradyrhizobium vignae; assembly: GCF_900324035.1. NCBI lineage: Bacteria > Pseudomonadati > Pseudomonadota > Alphaproteobacteria > Hyphomicrobiales > Nitrobacteraceae > Bradyrhizobium > Bradyrhizobium vignae. The sequence continues at coordinate 2,294,421 of NZ_LS398110.1, read as the reverse complement.
CGGCGGCGAAGGCCTGGCACGACACCGAGCGCACGCTCTCGGAGCACAAGCCCGCAAAGACACGGCTGGACCTGGCCTCGCTGAACGTGTGGCGGACGCTACCGGCGACGCCGTTCATGGAGGCGCATTATTTCGTCAACGACAGCTTCATGAGCGAAAACCAGCTGCTGCGAAACGCGGGCCGGCTCGAAGGCATTCCCGGCATTATCGTGCAGGGGCGCTATGATCTGTTGTGTCCTCCCGCGACGTCCCAGGCCCTTGCGAAAGTCTGGTCCGGTTCCGAGCTTCGCATCGTGGAAGAGGCCGGACATTCGCTTTATGATGGCGGCGTGAGGGATGCCGTCATGAAGTCGATCGCCGACCTTGCTTCGAAGATTCCGCGATAAGGATCTAGCCCCTCATCCTGAGGAGCGCGCCCTTCGCGCGCGTCTCGAAGGATGAAGGCCGAGAGACGCGCTCCTCACCATGAGGGGCTAGCATGGAAGGACAAGAACAATGCCGCTCGCCGGAAAAGGCATGCTGCTGACGTCGATGAATATCGACGCCGCCGATGAGATCGATTTCAACCGCTGGTACGATCGCGAGCATCTGGAAGAGCGTGTCGCGATCGACGGATTCCTCGAAGCGCGGCGCTATGTCGCGCATGCCGCCAATCCCAAATATCTGTGCCTGTACTCGACCGCGAGGCTCGACGTGCTCGACAGTCCCGCCTACAAGGCGCGGCTCGCGAACCCGACCGACTGGTCGCGGCAGACCATGGCGCGCTTCAAGGACATGCTCCGGGTCGTCGCACGCATCACGATCAGCAAGGGCACCGGACGCGGCGCTGCGCTCGGCGTTGTACGGCTGCGGCCGACGCCCGACAATGCAGCGTCCTGGCGTGATGCACTGCAAGAGAGACTGACGCCGGACGAGCGCGACGGCATCATCTCGATGCATCTGCTCGAAAGCGAACCGGAATTGTCGGGTGCAACGGCGGCAATACCGGCGGCGCGCAACGAGGGCGCGCGCGACTGGTTCGTGCTGATCGACGGCACGCATGTCGGCGCGGTCTCCGCCGTCATCGCCGAGCGCTTCACCGGTCCGGCTGCGGCGCCCTTCCCGCTTCCGATCTCCGTCGGCACTTATTGCCTGATGTGGGACCTCGCGAAGAGCGATATCGCACGCAGCTGAACCCGCATCCCCATCGCAGCATGTTGCACCGCACGCACATTGCGTGCGGCCACTGATGCTGTGCGCGCTTGGCTCCCATGAAAGAGCGGAAGCGCGCAAATTTGCCGTTGTACTTCGGAGTGGTTCTAATAAGCTAACCTAATGACGTCATTCAGAAACCAGATCGACGCGCGTTAAGCGTTCGCCAAGCTCAAGAAGAGGCCGCCGGGTCCTTTGAGCCTGGGCGGACAGGGTAGGAATGAAACCGACCGATATCGCGGCCCCCGACTACTTTCACAAAGTGGTCGATTGCCAGTGGGCCTGTCCTGCGCACACCCCGGTTCCCGAATACATCCGACTGATCGCACAAGGCCGCTACAGCGATGCCTACATGATCAATTGGAAATCGAACGTGTTTCCCGGAATTCTGGGACGCACCTGCGATCGTCCCTGCGAGCCGGCGTGCCGCCGCGGACGCGTCGAGGAGAATCCGGTGGCGATCTGCCGCCTCAAGCGCGTCGCCGCCGACTTCAAGGACGACATCAGGCAGCGCCTGCCGAAGCCCGTGCCGACGAACGGCAAGCGTGTCGCGCTCGTTGGCGGCGGCCCTGCCTCGCTGACGGTGGCGCGCGATCTCGCGCCGCTCGGCTATCACTGCACCGTGTTCGATGCCGATCCGGAAGCCGGCGGCATGATGCGGACGCAGATCCCGAAATTCCGCCTGCCCAACTCCGTGATCGACGAGGAGACCGGCTACATCCTGGGTCTCGGCGTCGACTTCAAGGGCGGCCACCGCATCGACAGCATGAGGTCGCTGCTTGCAGAGAAGTACGACGCGATCTTCGTCGGCTCCGGCGCGCCGCGCGGCCGCGAGCTCGACATTCCCGGCCGGAAAGAGGCAGCAAGCAACATTCATATCGGCATCGAATGGCTGGCTTCGGTCTCGTTCGGCCATGTCGACAAGATCGGCAAGCGCGTGATCGTGCTCGGCGGCGGCAACACCGCAATGGATTGCTGCCGCACCGCGCGCCGTCTCGGCGGCGAGGACGTCAAGGTGATCGTGCGCTCCGGCTTCGAGGAGATGAAGGCCTCGCCCTGGGAAAAGGAGGATGCGATCCATGAGGACATTCCGATCCTCAATTTCCTGGTCCCCGTCGCCTTCGTGCACGAGAACGGCAAGCTCACCGGCGTCACGTTCCAGAAGGTGAAGGCCGAGTACGACGCCAAGGGCCGCCGCAACCTCGTTCCCTCGGGCGAGCCGGACCAGACCTTCGCATGCGACGATGTGCTGGTCGCGGTCGGCCAGGAGAACGCCTTCCCTTGGATCGAGCAGGATTGCGGCATCGAGTTCGACAAATGGCACATGCCGAAGGTCGATCCCAAGACCTTTGCATCGACCAATCCGAAAGTGTTCTTCGGCGGCGATGCCGCGTTCGGTCCGAAGAACATCATCTGGGCGGTCGCGCACGGCCATGACGCCGCGCTGTCGATCCACAAGATGCTGTCAGGCGAGGACATCAGTGAGCGTCCGCTGCCGGAGGTGCAAATCTCTTCACAGAAGATGGGCATCCACGAATGGAGCTATGACAACGACATCTCGATCGACAAACGCTTCAAGGTGCCGCATCGCGACAAGGTCGTCGCGCTGAAGGACATCCGCGCCGAGGTCGAGCTCGGCTATGACGTCAAGCTCGCGCTCGGCGAGGCCCATCGCTGCCTGAACTGCGACGTACAGACCGTGTTCTCGACCTCGCTCTGCATCGAGTGCGACGCTTGTGCCGATATCTGCCCGATGGATTGCATCACCTTCACGGGTAACGGCGAGGAAAGCGATTTGCGCCAGCGCCTGAAGGCGCCCTCACTGCATCCGGATCAGGACCTCTACGTATCCAGCGACCTCAAGACCGGGCGCGTGATGGTGAAGGACGAGGATGTCTGCCTGCATTGCGGGCTTTGCGCCGAGCGTTGTCCCACCGGAGCCTGGGACATGCAGAAGTATTTCATCGAGATGACTCACGCAGGTTCGACATGCCCGACAAAAAGCCGATCAGCAGCGTAAACGACTTCGTCGTCCGCTTCGCCAACGTCAACGGCTCGGGGTCGGCCAGCGCCAACGAGATGTTCGCGCGCGCGATCCTGCGCCATGGCGTCCCCGTGAGCCCGCGCAACATCTTCCCCTCCAACATCCAGGGCCTGCCGACCTGGTACGAGGTACGGGTGACGGAGGCCGGACATCTCGGCGCCCGCGGCGGCGTCGACATGATGGTGGCGATGAACCCGCAGACCTGGGACAAGGACGTCGCCGGCATCGAGCCCGGCGGTTACCTATTCTACGATTCCACCAAGCCGATGCCGTCGACCAAGTTCCGCGACGACATCACCGTGATCGGCGTGCCACTCACCGCCATCACCAACTCGACCTATACCGATCCGCGCCAGCGCCAGCTGTTCAAGAACATCATCTATTTGGGCGCGCTCAGTGCGCTGCTCGACATGGACCCGAAGCTGATCGAGCAGCTGATCGGCGAGCAGTACAAGGGCAAGGAGAAGCTGCTCTCCTCCAACGTCCATGCGCTGCATCTCGGCCGCGACTGGGCGCTGCAGAATTTGAAATGTCCGATCGGGCTGCGGGTAAAGAAGTCCGACAAGGTCGGCGACCGCATCTTCATCGAGGGCAACAGCGCCGCCGCGCTCGGCGCCGTCTATGGCGGCGCCACGGTGTGCGCGTGGTATCCGATCACGCCGTCCTCGTCGGTGGCGGAGGCCTTCACCGCCCATTGCAAGAAGTACCGGCACGATCCGGAAACCGGCAAGGCGAAATACGCGATCGTGCAGGGCGAGGACGAGCTGGCCTCGATCGGCATCGTCATCGGCGCCTCCTGGAACGGCGCCCGCGCCTTCACCGCGACCTCAGGCCCCGGCATCTCGCTGATGACGGAGTTCATCGGCCTCTCCTACTTCGCCGAGATTCCGGCGGTGATCATGAATATCCAGCGTGCCGGCCCCTCCACGGGCATGCCGACGCGCACCCAGCAATGCGACATCATCGCCTGCGCCTATGCTTCCCATGGCGACACCAAGCATGTGCTGCTGTTCCCGGAAGATCCGGCGGAAGCGTTCGAGTTCGCGGCCGCCGCTTTCGATCTCGCCGACCGGCTGCAGACCACCATCTTCCTGATGCTCGACCTCGACATCGGCATGAACCACCGGCTCTGCCGCCCACTGAAGTGGGACGATGCCAGGCAATATGACCGCGGCAAGATCATGACCGCGGAGATGCTGGAGGAGGGCCGCGACTTCGGCCGCTATCTCGACGTCGACGGTGACGGCATTCCCTACCGCACCTATCCCGGCACGCACCCGACCAAGGGCTCCTATTTCACGCGCGGCACCTCGCGTGATCGCTATGCGCGCTATTCCGAGGAAGGCACGGTCTACGCCGACAACATGCAGCGCCTGGTGCGCAAGTTCGAGACCGCGCAGGACCTGGTGCCGCGGCCGCTGCAGGCCAATGCGGAACGGCCGACGAAATACGGCGTGATCTATTTCGGCTCGACCTCGCCGGCGATGGATGAGGCGATCGGACTTTTGGAGGCGCGCGGGCATCAGCTGGACCGCCTGCGCATCCGCGCCTTCCCGTTCCATTCGAGCGTGGCGAGCTTCCTCGCCGAGCACGACTTCGTCTACGTGGTCGAGCAGAACCGCGACAGCCAGCTGCGGCAGCTGATCGTCAACGAGAACGGCATCGATCCCGTCCGGCTCGTGCCGATCGTGCATTACGACGGCACGCCGATCACCGCCCGCTTCATCGCGAAAGCCATTGGCGACCACCAGGATCACCTCAAGGTGACCCCGCTCCGCAAGGCTGTGTCATGAACAACACCTTGCGCTCTCGTCCGTCATGCCCGGGCTTGAGCCGGGCATCCACGCCTTTCTTTCTCCTGGCCAAGAGGTGGATGGCCGGGACAAACCCGGCCATGACGCCGCGGAAATTTCAGGTGCTCGCATGACCTATATCGCCAAGCCGAAATTCCATCATCCCGGCCTGAAGAAAAATGAGCTCGGCTACACGCATCGCGACTACGAGGGCAAGATCTCGACGCTGTGCGCGGGCTGCGGCCACGACTCGATCACGGCCTCGATCATCGAGGCCTGTTATGAGCTCTCGATCGAGCCGCACCGGGTGGCGAAGATCTCCGGCATCGGCTGCTCGTCGAAGACGCCGGACTATTTCCTCGGCAATTCGCACGGCTTCAACTCCGTGCACGGCCGCATGCCCAGCGTGCTGACCGGCGCCAACCTCGCCAACCGCGATTTGATCTATCTCGGCGTCTCCGGCGACGGCGATTCCGCCTCGATCGGCTTCGGCCAGTTCGCGCATTCGATCCGGCGCGGCGTCAACATGACCTATATCGTCGAGAACAACGGCGTGTACGGCCTGACCAAGGGCCAGTTCTCGGCCACCGCCGACCGCGGCTCCAAGAGCAAGAAGGGCGTCACCAACACCGACAACGCCATCGACCTCGTCGCGATCGCGCTGCAGCTGGGCGCAACCTTCGTCGCGCGCTCATTCTCCGGCGACAAGGCCCAGCTGGTGCCGCTGATCGCGGCCGCGATCCGCCACAAGGGCGCATCCTTCATCGACGTCATCAGCCCCTGCATCGCATTCAACAACCACGCCGGCTCGACCAAGAGTTTTGACTACGTCCGCGAGCACAACGATGCCGTGAACCGGCTCGACGTGCTGGTCAGCCGCGATCCGATCGCCGTCGATTACGCACCGGGCACGGTGCAGGTGGTCGAGCAGCACGACGGCAGCAAGGTCGCGCTGCGCAAGATCGACGCCGACTACGATCCGCATGACCGGTTGGGAGCCCAGACCTTCCTCGCGAGGCACGCCGCCAAGGGGCAGATCGTCACCGGCCTGCTCTATGTCGACCCGGACGCGGAAGATCTGCACGAGCATCTCAACACGGTCGAGACCCCGCTCAACACGCTGGAAGCGGACACGCTCTGCCCAGGCTCGGCGGTTCTGGACAAGATCAACGCCAGCCTGCGGTGATCAACGGCGCCGCACCGAACCGGGCTGCCTGACTCGTACGGTGATCTTGTCAGACACGACGGGCGGATCGAAGGGATAGTGCTTCGCATCGCCCAGCACCAGTTGCAGCGTGTGCGTGCCGGGCGGAAGCTCGAGAAGCGTTTCGGTTTGCCCTGCTCCGAAATGCAGATGGGACTTGTCCTGCGGGATCGGTTCCTTGGTATCGATGGGGTCGTTGACGTCGACCAGCAAATGGTGATGACCGGCGTTCTGGTAGTCATCGCCGGCATGCGTCACGCCCATATTGCGCAGACCGAACCGGACCCAGAAGCCACCACGGACCTTCTGGCCGTCCTGCGGGGTGATGAAATAGAGCTTGGCGTCCTTGGGAGCGGTCTTGCCCTGAGAGTAAGCAGCGCTTGTCAGCAGAACGATGGGCAGCAATGCGAGCGCCGCTGCCAGCGCGGCGCAGCGAATGATTTTCATCAAACCTACTCCAGACCTAAGGACTGAGCGCGACACGGAATCCATGCGTCGGGTAACGAACATTGGTATCATAGCCATCGCGGTTGGACGGCCGCACATATCTCGAATCGTTCTTCCAGGAGCCCGAGCGCAGGACGTGCGATGAGCAGTCGCCGCCGGTCCATGCCGAGCCGTCGACGGGCGCGCCCTGGTAATTCTTGTGCCAGCAATCCTCGACCCATTGGTCGACGCCGCCGCCCATGTCGTAGAGGCCGAATGGATTGGGCTTGAATCTGCCTACCTTCGCCGGCTGCTCGGCCGCGAGGTCGCCGCAATCCTTGCATCCGGCCATGCCCGGCTGGAGCTTGTCGCCCCACCAATACTTCGTTTGCGTACCGCCGCGGGCTGCGTATTCCCATTCGGCCTCGCTCGGGAGCCGGTACTGCTTTTTCGTCGCCTGCGACAGAAAGGCGGCATATTGCTGCGCGTCAGTCCAGCTCACATTGCTGACCGGCGCATCGTCCTTGCCGGTGGCCGTGAAGGAGCACGCCTTCGCAGCCGCACATTCGTTCCACTCCTGCACGGTCACCGGATATTTTCCGATCGAGAACGGCTTGATCGTGACCTGGTGCACGGGACGCTCGGTCGGATCGTCGTTGCTCCCCATCGCGAAACTGCCGCCGCGAATGGCGATCATTTCGGGCTCGCGCAGCGGTGTCGAGGACGGGCTCGGCGCCGGTGCGGGCGATGAAGGCGCCGACGCCAATGACGGAGATGGTTGCGGCGCCTGCGTCGCGGCTTCGCGCGGCAGAGCTTGCGGGACGGGGGATGGCGCCGGAGAGACGGCGGGCGCTGCGACCTGCTGGCCGACCCTGCCTTGCGGCTGTGCCAGCAAATACCAGAGTGCGCCGGCGGCAATGACGAGCAGCGTGACGGCCAGGAAAAAGATCAGCGCGTTCTCGCGCCGGCTTCTTGTCCTGCCGACGGCATCTGCATCCGGCAGCACGCGATAGACGCGCACGGGATCGGTGATGTTCTTGACCTTGCGGTCGCCGAGCGACTCATAGCCGCACACGATCTTGTGCTTGATCTGCTCGTAGATCGCGCCGGAGATGTAGACCTGCCCCGGCTCCGCGATGCCCTCGATACGCGTGGCGATGTTGACGCCGTCACCATAGATGTCGTCCGGCTCCACGATGACGTCGCCGAGATTGACGCCAATCCGATATTCGAGCCGCGAATGCTTGGGAACCGAAGCGTTGCGAGCGACGAGATTTTGCTGGATGACGATGCTGCATCGAACGGCCTCCACGGGACTGTCGAAAATGGCGATGAAGCCGTCGCCGGTCGTCTTCACCAGGCTTCCATGGTGTTCGATGATGCTGGGCTGGATGAGATCTCGCTCGATCCGCTTGACGCGAGCATGCGTGCCTTCCTCGTCGGCCTGCATCAATCGGCTGTAGGAGGCGATGTCGCCGACGATGATCGCGGCGAGACGACGAGGCATTGCGCCGTGCGGCGGCGGCTCATCCTGATTTCCGGATCTGAAGTTGCGAATTTCGCCCATGCGGGGGGACTCCACACACGACAAGAGGCGGTCCCACTCTACGACTGCCAAGAGCAATCGCCTGTGAAGGCTATCACATCGCCGAATGGGAACAATGTCGAAGGCTGCGCTACATCGAGTTCCCTAGGGGCGAAGGGCCCACCTCGATTGAACCTTTGCGGCCTTACGCTCGACTAAGGCGGTGCATGGAACCGCGCTGCCCGCTCCGCTCTGCGCGCGTGTGCGAGCTGAACGCGCCACGCATGCGGCCACCGCCTCGGCTGCGCCCTGGACGCGAAATTGCCGGGCCGATAGGTCGCGGACGGATCTCCAGGCCATGGTGTCATCGGCGATCGCCGTGTTGCGAATGCCGACCCGAGTGATGAACACGACCGGCGCCCTGGAGAAGAGCAGCATCCAGAGCGTGCGCAAGGCGTGCGCCAGAAGCGCTTGAACGCGCCGCTCGCCGCCTGCGACTAACCGCCAGTCGGCTCCCGCCTGCTCGTTGCGGATTGACGACGGTTCACACGCTGGGTGCGATCATGAAGCTTGCTCTTTTCCTGCCGCTCGTCCTTGCCGCCTTCGTCGGCGTCGCCCGCGCCGACGAGGCCGACAAGGTCCGGGAGACCACAAAGGCCGAAGCCGACGCCTTCAATGCGCGGCTCTATGCGGGGACACCCGCCGACAAGTCCTACGCCTGCTTCGTCCGCCGCTACGATGCCGAACACCTGGCGCGGCATCCCAAGCAGAAGGTGGCATCCATGAAGCTGCTGATCTCGGCGGAAACCGACAAGGAGGACAAGCAGCTGCACAATTCCTTCCGCTTGGGCTTCCGCTATCGGCACCGCTCCGGCGATTTCGACTCCAGCGGCTCGTGCGGCAGCCATGCCGTCCTTCTCAGCCAGGGGGACGAGGTCCGCATGGGCTGCGGCGTCGACTGCGAAGGCGGCGGCATCGAAGTGGCGCTGTCCAAGGACAACAAGTCCGCGATCATCCGCCTCGAGCAGATCAGGGTCTGGCAGAACAACAAGCCGGACGACGAGGCCGAGCGATCGCTGGTCGCCGGCGCCGACGACAAGATTTTCCGCCTCGACCGCACCTATACCAGCGAATGCGCTTCGCTGGTGACCGATCGCAAGGAGCTCGCCGCACTGCGCCACAAATGATATCTGTCGCCGGGCTCGGTCAGCCGAAGGAGATCGCCATGAACCGGCGGAACATGTTGTGGAGCGCCGTCTCGACCTTGGGCGCGGCGCTTGGCGCGGCACTTGGCGCCGCACTTGGCGCCTCCAGTGCGAAAGCCGCGACCGAAGCGGGCGCGAGCAAGCTGAAGGTCGTCTATCATCTCAGCGATGCCGAGAAGGTCAATTTCGTGCTCGGCAATATCCAGAACCACATCGACGGCGTCGGCGGGCCCGAGCATGTGGCGATCGCGCTGGTGATCCATGGCCCGGCGCTGAGGGCGTTTCACTCGGCGCAGGCCAACCCCGAGGTCAGCAAACGCGTCGGCGATTTCTCCAAAGACGGCGTCGAGCTTGCCGCCTGCGGCAACACGATGAAGGCGCAGAACGTTACGCTCAACGAGCTGCTGCCGGGCTTCGTCAGCGCCGAGAAGGGCGGCGTAGTGCGGTTGGCCGAGCTGCAGTCGCAGGGGTATCTGTATTTGCGGCCGTAGCGTTGTGGATGGCGTCACCTCATCCACCGTCATTGCGAGCCAACGGGTCCGCGCGAAGCGCGGCCCGATGACAGGCTCCGCGAAGCAATCCAGAATCCCTGCGCCGAGACAATCTGGATGCTTCGTCGCAAGGGCTCCTCGCAATGTCAGCGGAGTACGTGGCGCCCTCTCGCCTCATCACCACCCCGCTTGACTAACCCATAACTCCACGGTTATAGATAAACCTATAACTTCCCGGTTATGGATCTCGCATGTCCGCCGCGCACGATCTCCTGTTCAGGATGCTTGCCGACCCGACCCGGCGGGCGATCTTCGAGCGGCTGTGCCGCGAGGGCGAGCAGACCGTCGGGGCGCTGACCGCGCGATCCGGTGTGTCCCAGCCGGCGGTCTCGAAACATCTCGGCGCGCTCAAGCAGGCTGGGCTGGTGCGCGATCGCCATGAAGGACGACAGACGCACTACAGCGCGCAGCCCGGCGCGCTCAACCCGCTGGTCGACTGGACTAGCCAGATGACCGGCTTCTGGCAGAGGCGGCTCGACGCCCTCGACGATCTCCTGAAGAGGATGGACCAATGAACGATCCTGCCGAGACACGCTCCGTCGTCCTCGAGCGCGAATTTGCCGCCCCAGTGGAGCGGCTGTGGCGCGCACTGACGCAGCCGCATCTGATCGAGGAATGGCTGATGAAGAACGACTTCAAGCCCGTCGTCGGTCATCGCTTCAACCTGCGCGGCGAATGGGGCGGCGTGCTGGACTGCGAGGTGCTCACCGTCGAGCCGCAGAAGACGCTGGCCTACACCTGGAATTTCTCGCATGAGGACGCCGCCTTCGATCTCAAGAGCGTGGTGACCTTCACGCTGACACCGACGGGCGCGGGCACGCGCCTGCGCGTCGAGCAGGCGGGCTTCCGCCCGACGCAGAAGCAGGCCTTTGGCGGCGCGCATGCCGGCTGGAAGCAGTTTTTGGCCAAGCTGGACGAAGTACTGGCGCGGGCAGGCTAGCTCCGCCGGCGTCCATTTCGATCAATCTCGGAGGAGGTCTCAATGAGCACCCAAATGTGGATTCGGCAGATTCATCGCTGGCTGTCGATGGCGTTCACGCTCGCGGTCATCGCCAACATCGTGGCGATGACCATGCAGCTCCAGGCCGTGTGGATCGGCGTCCTGGCGCTCGTGCCGCTCATCCCCCTGCTCGCGACCGGACTCTATCTGTTCGCGTTGCCCCATGTCAGCCGCGGCAACGCGTGAACGAGGCGGGATGATGCGGAAGGCCATGACACCGAAAAAGGTACGCGTGAAAGAAGCGAATGAACCTTCGCCCTCGAAACTGATCGACGGCAGGATCAAGGAGCTCGGCGACTGGCGCGGCGAGATGCTCGCGCGGATCCGCGGTCTGATCAAGCAGGCGGACCCCGACGTCGTCGAGGCGTGGAAATGGCGCGGCGTTCCCGTTTGGGAGCACGACGGCATCATCTGCACCGGCGAAACCTACAAGAACGTGGTGAAGCTGACCTTCGCGAAGGGCGCGGCGCTGGAGGATCCCGCGGGCCTGTTCAACTCCAGTCTCGAGGGCAATGTGCGGCGCGCGATCGATATTCGCGAGGGCGTAGAGATCGACGAGAAGGCATTGAAGACGCTGATCCGCGCGGCGGTGCAGCTGAATGCGTCGAAGGCAAAGAAGAAGCCGGCGAAGAAGCGATCGGTCTAAAGCATGATCCGGAAAAGTGCGAAGCGGTTTTCCGGATCATGCTTTGGCCGCTCGCCTCAGGCCACCGCCGCCGGGATCGGGCGCGGGCTCACGACATATTCGCGCAGGACCTTGTCTTTGGCATCGACCTCGATCAGCGCGACGTCGTAGGTCCAGAGGTCGGCGAGATGCTGGAGCACCCGCTTGGCATCGGTCTCGTTGAGCTGCGAGCCCTTGATGACGTGGTGATGCAGGATCAGGCGGCGGTCGCCGGAGAGATCGACGTCGACCACCTCGATGTTGGCATCGATGAAGCCGACGTCGTGCTGCCGCGCCAGCTCGCGGCGCACGCGGCGGAAACCGCGCTCGTCATGGATGGCATCGACGCGGATGCCGGCGCGCTCCTCGGGATCGTCGTGCAGATGGAACATGCGGAAGTGCCGCATCAATCTGGGGCTCAGGAACTGGCCGATGAAGCTCTCGTCGCGGTAGTTGGCCCAGACGTCGCGCAGCACGCCCATGACGTCGCCCTTGCCGGCGATGTCCGGGAACCATTCGCGGTCCTCATCCTCCGGCTTGGTGACGATGCGCTCGATGTCCTGCATCACGGCAAAGCCGAGCGCGTAAGGGTTGAAGCCGGAGAAGCGGGGGTCGTCGAATTCGGGCTGGAACACGACGTTGGTGTGCGATCCCAGGAATTCGAGGAAGTTGCCGTCGCTGATGCGACCCTGCTCATGCAGCTTGGTCATGATGCGATAGTGGACGTAGGTCGCCGTCCCCTCGTTCATCACCTTGGTCTGGCTCTGCGGATAGAAATATTGCGCGATGTGGCGGACGATGCGGAGCAGCTCGCGCTGCCAGGGCGCCAGCCGCGGCGCGCTCTTCTCCAGGAAATAGAGCAAATTCTCCTGCGGCAGGCCGAGCAGCTTGCGGCGGCGCTCGATGCTGAGCGCGGACCGGCTCTTGGTCGCGCCCTTCGGGACCGTGCGCCAGAGATCGTTGAAGACCTCCTCCTCGTGCTGGCGGCGGCGCCCTGCCCGCTTCTCCTCGGCGCGCAGATCGAGCTTCTTCTTGCCGGGATAGCGGTCGATGCCGTGCGACATCAGCGCATGCGCGGCATCGAGCGTGCGCTCGACCTCGATGCGGCCGTAGCGATCCTCGCATTGCATGACGTAGTTCTTGGCGAAGTCGAGATAGTCCAGGATGCCGTCGGCATCGGTCCACTGCTTGAACAGATAATTGTTCTTGAAGAAGTGGTTGTGGCCGAAGGCGGCGTGTGCGATCACCAGCGTCTGCATCGTCGCCGTGTTTTCCTCCATCAGATAGGAGATGCAGGGCGAGGAGTTGATCACGATCTCATAGGCGAGCCCCATCAGGCCCTTGCGGTAGGACGCCTCGTGGAACGCAAAGTGCTTGCCGAACGACCAGTGCTTGTAGAACAGGGGCATGCCGACCGACGAATAGGCGTCCAGCATCTGCTCGGCCGTGATGACCTCGATCTGGTTCGGATAGACGTCGAGCCCGAGATCCTTCAACGCCACCTGCTCGCAGGCATCGGTGATGCGCTGCAAGGTGTGAAAATCCCAATCGGCGCCTTCGAACAAACGTTCCGTCATGGAGCGGTCTTCTCCTGGGCAGTTTCGCGGCGCTGGAACAGATCGTGGAACACCGGAAAGATCTCGCTGCGCTCCGAGACCTTGCGCATCGAGAGCGGCGCGCCGCTGTTGCGCAGGCGCTCATAGAGGGCCCAGAGCGAGGAGTCGGAGAGATCGAAGGCGCTGCCGCCGGATTCACCGACCTCGAGATAGGCAAAGAACTGGCAGACCGGCAGGATCTTGTCGGTCAGCAGCAGCCCCGTGAGCTCGCCGTCGGAATAGGAATTGTCGCCATCGGAGGCCTGCGCGGCGTAGATGTTCCAGTCCGACGGGTTGAAGCGCTCGCGCACGATCTCGTGCATCGCCTGCAGCGCGCTCGAGACCAGCGTGCCGCCCGAGGCCGGACCGTAGAAGAAGGTCTGCTCGTCCACCTCCTCGGCGCGGTCGGTGTGGCGGATGAAGACGATCTCGACGTGCTTGTAGCGCCGCTTCAGGAACACGTAGAGCAGCATGTAGAAGCGCTTTGCCAGGTCCTTCATGTGCTCGGACATCGAGCCGGAAACGTCCATCAGGCAGAACATCACGGCCTGCGCGACGGGCTTCGGCACCGTCTCGAAGCGCCGGTAGCGGATGTCGAGCGGGTCGATGAAGGGGATGCGCTTGGACTTCGCCTTCAGCTTTTCGAGCTCGGCGACCAGCTCCGCCCGTTCGTCCTCGTCGGTGCAGGCAGCGATCGCCGCCTCCAGTTCCTCGATCTCCTCCTTACGGGGACGCCGGAGCGCGATGCGGCGCGCCAGCGCGAGCTTCACCGTCCGGCTCACCGAGATGTTGGCGGGCGAGCCCGACGTGGTGTAGCCGGCGCGCTGGATGCCTTCGCTCTCGGTCTGCGCGATCTTGCGCTTGGCGAGATCCGGCAGCTCGAGGTCGTCGAGGAAAAGATCGACGAACTCGTCACGGCTCAGCACGAAGCGGAAGGCGTCCTCGCTGTCGCCTTCGCCGGGGCCGGAATCCTTGGCGCTGCCCTGGCCCTGGCGCTGGAGATAGTCGCCCTCCACGAACTTCTTGTTTCCGGGCAGCACCATGTCGCGCGTTCCGCCTTCACGGCGGAAACGCGGCTCGTGCATGCCGTCGAGCGGGATCGTGACCTCACCCCCCTCCAGGACGTCCTTGATGTCGCGTTCCTGCGAGGTCTTCTTGACGGCGCCCTGCACCAGGGATTTGGCCCGACGCAAGAACCGCTGGCGGTTCTCAAGACTCTTGCCGCCTGGATTCAGGCGCCTGTCGATGATGTGAATGGGCACTTTACCATCCGCCTCCCATCCGCCTCAGCCGGCCTGCTTCACGCGCATGTACCATTCGACGAGCCGGCGAACCTGGCGCTCGGTGTAGCCGCGCTCCACCATGCGTGCGACGAACTCGCCGTGCTTCTTCTCCGTCTCGCCGTCCTTCTTCGACCCGAAGGAGATGACGGGAAGCAGGTCCTCGACCTGGGAGAATATCCGCTTTTCGATCACATCGCGAATCTTCTCATAGGAGGTCCAGGTCGGATTCTTGCCGCCGTTCTGGGCCCGCGACCGTAACGAGAATTTGACGACCTCGTTGCGGAAGTCCTTGGGGTTGGCGATACCCGCCGGCTTCTCGATCTTGGTCAGCTCCTGGTTCAAAAGCTCGCGATCAAGCAGCTGGCCGGTGTCGGGATCCTTGAAGTCCTGGTCCTCGATCCAGGCGTCGGCATAGTCGACGTAGCGGTCGAACAGGTTCTGGCCATAATCCGAGTAGGATTCCAGATAGGCCTTCTGGATCTCGTTGCCGATGAACTCGGCGTAGCGCGGCGCCAGCTCCGCCTTGATGAATTCGAGATAGCGTTTCTCGGTTTCCTCCGGAAGCTGCTCGCGGCGGATCGCCTGTTCCAGCGCGTACATCAGGTGCACGGCGTCGGCGGCGACCTCCTGCGGATCGTGATTGAAGGTCGCGGCCAGGACCTTGAAGGCGAAACGGGTGGAGGCACCGTCCATGCCCTCGTCGACGCCGGCGGCATCGCGATATTCCTGCACGCTGCGCGCCTTCGGATCGGATTCCTTCAGGCTCTCGCCGTCGTAGACCCGCATCTTGGCGAACAAGGTGGAGTTCTCGTGCTTGCGCAGGCGCGACATCACCGAGAACCGCGCCAGCGTCTCCAGTGTCGAAGGCGCGCAAGGAGCCGAGGCGAGCTCGGAGCCCTGGATCAGCTTCTCGTAGATCTTCTGCTCTTCGGTGACCCTGAGGCAGTAGGGCACCTTGATCACGCAGATGCGGTCGATGAAGGCTTCATTGTTCTTGTTGGCCTTGAAGCTCGCCCACTCGGCTTCGTTCGAGTGCGCCAGGATGATCCCGGTGAACGGGATCGCGCCGATGTTCTCGGTGCCGATATAGTTGCCTTCCTGCGTCGCGGTCAGCAACGGATGCAGCATCTTGATCGGCGCCTTGAACATCTCGACGAATTCGAGGATGCCCTGATTGGCGCGGTTGAGGCCGCCGGAATAGCTGTAGGCGTCGGGATCGTTCTGGGCGTAGGTCTCGAGCTTGCGGATATCAACCTTGCCGACCAGCGAGGAGATGTCCTGGTTGTTCTCGTCGCCGGGCTCGGTCTTGGCGACCGCGATCTGGCGCAGCCGCGACGGCTGGATCTTGGCGACGCGGAATTGCGAGATGTCGCCGCCGAAGGCTTCGAGCCGCTTGTAGCACCACGGGCTCATCAGGCCGGTGAGACGGCGGCGCGGAATGCCGTACTTCTCCTCCAGCATCGGACCGAGCTGATCGGGATCGAACAGGCTGAGCGGGCTCTCGAACACGGGCGAGAGTTCGTCGCCGGCCTTGAGCACATAGATGGGGTTCACTTCCATCAGCGACTTGAGCCGCTCGGCGAGCGAAGACTTGCCGCCACCGACCGGGCCGAGCAGATAAAGAATCTGCTTGCGCTCTTCGAGGCCCTGCGCCGCGTGGCGGAAGAAGCCGACGATGCGCTCGATGGTTTCTTCCATGCCGTAGAAGCCGGCGAAGGCCGGATAGGTGCGGATCGTGCGGTTCAAAAAAATACGGCCAAGGCGTGGGTCCTTGGCCGTGTCGATCGTCTGGGGCTCACCGATCGCCGCTAGCAGTCGCTCGGCCGCGTTCGCGTATTTCATGGGATCGCTTCGACACGATTCCAGATATTCCGCCATCGACATGTCGTGCTGGCTTCTCGCCTCGAACGACCGAGCGAAAGCGTTGAATAGAGAATCGTTGTACATGATCCCTCTCCGCGTGAGTTCCGCTACAAGCTGAAACGAAAGCAGTTACCGGACCGTTCCTCAGGCCGTTTCGAATCAGCGTGAGCACATGACGATCATTGGACACCCGGGTGCCGATACGACGCAACGCACAACGTAGGCACTCTATGAGTTACGAACAGGCACATGCCTGTATTTTGTGCGAATCTCTGTCTATATTGGCTCATTTCCAGAAAATGTCACTTGGTCGCAACATCCGGGCGTTCCCGGGGATGTGCTGATCCGGCAATGCAACATAGCGATCCGGGAGCGGCGATCTTATGACACTTGTACGGCGAAGCTTTGGGCGCCGCGGTCATCTTCCTGCTGCAATGCGGCGCGCGCTGCTGGCAGCGTGGCGGTCGCGGCGGGCGCGCAGCAATGTATCAAAATCGGTCGCCAGGCCGTCCGCGCGGATGCGACCATCCCGCGCGCAACGGGCCAGAGTCGGGATGGCGCACAGCTGGCGCCGCAATGCCGGCGACGGCGTCAGCACGATCGCTTTGTGGCCGCGGCGTTCGTCAGCCGAAATCTCCGCGATCGACTCCCACAGCAGAAATTCATTCCCGATGCGGAGATCGCGGATGCCGTAGGGTGTGACGACCACCACCACCGCTCCTCGCTCGGCCACAAGCATCCAGATCAGCCAGTTGGTCACCAGGCTGAACACCACGACGCCGGCATAGCCGACTGCGTGTCATAATCGCCAAGACCGCATCGCCAAAGACCGCATCGCCAAGACCGCCCATAGGTCGAAGGCAAGGCTTGCACTGAGCGGGGTCATGGCAAAGCCCCGGCAACCAGCAGCCGCAGCTGTGTCACGCATTGATTTCGAGATCGCGGGATGCATCGATGCTCGCCGTCGACGCAACCGGTTGCTGGCTGTCGGCAACCGCCGAACCTCCATCATGGACGTGCATGCAGCCGCATCCTCCGGCCAACGATGTCTACTCAACACAGACACTACCCGCCTGGATCGCCATGATCGCGACGGAGTTACATTGGAGAGTATGACTCCCATACCCTTAATTGGTTCCCTCCCGGGAGCATGTAAGCTAGAGGATAGCGCGTCAGGACCGGCGCGAAAACCCTCGTCCGCAGGCTTGGAGAGAAGTAAGCATCATGAATCCCGTCAAAGAGCTGGAAAAGCACGGACAAGCGGTCTGGCTGGACTTCCTGGCCCGTGGCTTCGTCGCCAAGGGCGACCTGAAGCGGCTGATCGACACCGATGGCGTCAAGGGCGTCACCTCCAATCCGTCGATCTTCGAGAAGGCGATCGGCAGCTCCGACGAATATGACGCCTCGATCGGCAAGGCACTGAAGCGCGGCGACCGGACCGTGGCCGACCTGTTCGAGACCGTCGCGGTCGAGGACATCCAGAACGCCGCCGACGTGCTGCGGCCGGTCTATGACCGCCTCAATGGCGGCGATGGCTATGTCAGCCTGGAGGTCTCGCCCTATCTCGCAATGGACACCGCCGGCACAGTCGCCGAGGCGCGGCGGCTCTGGAAGGACGTCGGCCGCAAGAACCTGATGGTGAAGGTGCCGGCGACGCCGGAGGGCCTCCCTGCGATCGAACAGCTGATCAGCGAAGGCATCAGCATCAACATCACGCTGCTTTTCTCGAAGGCGGTCTATCTCCAGGTGGCCGAAGCCTACATCGCCGGCCTCGAGAAATACGTCGCCGGCGGCGGCGATCCGTCGCATGTCGCGAGCGTGGCGAGCTTCTTCGTCAGCCGGATCGACACCATGGTCGACAAGCAGCTCGACGAGAAGATCGCCCGCGCCAATGATCCATCGGAGAAGGAGCGGCTTGCCGCGCTGAAGGGCAAGGTCGCGATCGCCAACGCCAAGCTCGCCTACCAGGATTACAAGCGCCTGTTCGCAGGTCCGCGCTGGGAGAAGCTCGCCGCCAAGGGCGCCAAGCCGCAGCGCATGCTGTGGGCCTCCACCGGCACCAAGAACAAGGACTACAGCGACGTCCTCTATGTCGAGGAGCTGATCGGCCCCGACACCATCAACACCATGCCGCCGGCGACGCTGGACGCGTTCCGCGACCACGGCAAGCCGCGCGATAGCCTGGAAGAGAATATCGATGACGCCAGGCGCGTGCTGGAGGAGCTGGAGCGTTCCGGCATCTCGCTCGATGCGATCACCGAGGAGCTGGTCAAGGATGGCGTCAAGCTGTTCGCCGATTCAGCCGACAAGCTCTACGGCGCCGTCGCCCACAAGCGTACCACCGTGCTCGGGCCCGCGCTCGACCGCCAACAGCTCTCGCTCGGCGACGGGCTTGGCAAGGCCGTGGTCAAGAGCACCGAGGAATGGCGAGCCTCGGCAAAAATCCGCAGGCTGTGGCAGCGCGACAAGTCGATCTGGACCGGCACCGACGAAGACAAATGGCTGGGCTGGCTCGACAGCCCGGCCAAGGCCGACATTGCCGACTACGAGGACTATGCAGGCCGCGTGAAGGGCCAGAGTTTTTCCGACGCCGTCGTGCTCGGCATGGGCGGATCGAGCCTGGGCCCCGAAGTGTTGGCCGAGACCTTTGGCAAGAAGCCCGGTTTCCCGAAGCTGCATGTGCTCGACTCCACCGACCCGGCGCAGGTGCGGGCGATGGAGGCGAAGATCGACATCGCCAACACGGTCTTCATCGTCTCCAGCAAGTCCGGCGGAACCACCGAGCCGAACGCGATGAAGGACTATTTCCATCAGCAGGTCGCCAAGGCGGTCGGAACCCAGGTGAAGACCGGCCATCGCTTCATCGCGGTGACCGATCCCGGCTCGTCGCTGGAGAAGGCGGCAAAGAAGTTGAACTATGCCCGCATCTTCCACGGCGAGCCCTCGATCGGCGGACGCTATTCGGTGCTCTCGCCCTTCGGTCTGGTGCCGGCGGCGACCGCGGGCATCGACGTCAAGACCTTCGTCGAGCATGCGCTCGCGATGGCCCGCTCCTGCGGACCGGACGTGCCCCCATCCGAGAACCCGGGCGTGCAGCTCGGCCTTGCCATGGGCCTCGCCGGACTCGAAGGCCGCGACAAGGTGACGATCCTGGCATCGAAGAAGATCGCCGATTTCGGCGCCTGGGCCGAGCAGCTCATCGCGGAATCGACGGGCAAGGAAGGCAAGGGCCTGATCCCGATCGAGGGCGAGCCGCTGGGCGATCCCTCGGTCTACGGCAATGATCGCTTCTTCATCGACATCCGCATCGAGGGCGAAGCGGACGCTGCCCACGACTCCAAGCTCGCCGCGATCGAAGCGGCCGGCCATCCCGTGGTGCGCATCGTCATGAAGTCGATCGAGCATCTCGGCCAGGAGTTCTTCCGCTTCGAGATGGCGACGGCGGTTGCAGGCTCGATCCTCGGCATCAACCCGTTCGACCAGCCGGACGTGGAAGCGGCCAAGATCAAAACCCGTGAGCTCACTGCCGCATTCGAGAAGACCGGCGCGTTGCCGGAAGAGCAGCCGGTGGTTAGCACGGATGAGGCCGATCTCTACACCGACGAGGCCAACGCCGCGGCGCTGCGCGCGGCCGGCGCCAACGGCGATCTCAGCTCCTGGCTGAAGGCGCATCTCTCCCGCTCGAACCATGGCGACTATGTCGCCCTGCTCGGCTACATCGCGCGTGACAAGGCGACGATCGAGGCGCTGCAGGCCATGCGGTTAGAGGTGCGCGAGAAGCGGCACGTCGCGACCTGCGCCGAGTTCGGACCGCGCTTCCTGCACTCGACGGGACAGGCTTACAAGGGCGGACCCGACAGCGGCGTGTTCCTCCAGATCACGGCCGACGATGCCAAGGATCTGCCGGTGCCGGGCCAGAAAGCCAGCTTTGGCGTCATCAAGGCGGCGCAGGCGCGGGGCGACTTCGACGTGCTCACCGAGCGTGGTCGGCGTGCGCTGCGCGTGCATCTGAAGGGCGGGCTCAAGAAGGGTCTCGCGGCCCTCAACACGGCGCTGAACGAGGCGCTGAACTAAGGGAATGATGCAGATGCAACTCGGCATGATCGGCCTCGGCCGAATGGGCGGCAACATCGTTCGCCGCCTGATGCGCCACGGACATTCGACCGTGGTCTACGACAAGGACGCCAAGGCCGTCGCCGGCCTTATCGCAGACGGCGCGGTCGGCTCGGCGACGCTGGAAGAGTTCGTCGCGAAGCTGGAGCGGCCACGCACGGCCTGGGTGATGCTGCCGGCCGGGCGCATCACCGAGACCACGATCGAGACGATCGCCGGCGTAATGCAGGCGGGCGACGTCATCATCGACGGCGGCAACACCTTCTGGCAGGACGACGTCCGCCGCGGCAAGGCGCTGAAGGAGCGCGGCATCCATTATGTCGACGTCGGCACCTCCGGCGGCGTCTGGGGCCTCGACCGCGGCTATTGCATGATGATCGGCGGCGAGAAGCAGGTGGTCGACCGGCTCGATCCGATCTTCGCTGCGCTCGCGCCCGGCGCCGGCGACATTCCGCGAACGCCCGGCCGCGAGGGCCGCGATCCCCGGATCGAGCAGGGCTACATCCATGCCGGTCCGGTGGGCGCCGGCCATTTCGTCAAGATGATCCACAACGGCATCGAATACGGCCTGATGCAGGCCTATGCCGAGGGTTTCGACATTCTCAAGAATGCCAACATTGAGGCTTTGCCGGCAGATCACCGCTACGATTTCGATCTCGCCGATATCGCCGAAGTGTGGCGGCGCGGCAGCGTGATCCCGTCCTGGCTGCTCGACCTCACCTCGACCGCACTCGCCGACAGCCCGCTTCTGTCGGAATATTCCGGCTTCGTCGAGGATTCCGGCGAAGGACGCTGGACCGTGAATGCGGCGATCGACGAGGCGGTGCCGGCCGAAGTCTTGACCGCGGCGCTCTACACGCGTTTCCGTTCCCGCAAGGAACACACCTTCGCCGAAAAAATTCTCTCTGCAATGCGCGCCGGTTTCGGCGGCCACAAGGAGCCGAGGCAACCGGACGCTTCGAAACCAAAGTAGCAAGTAACGAAACGAAGGCCGACAATTCGTGACAAAAGACCCGCAAGCCAAGCGCAAGCCGGAAAATTGCGCCTTCGTCATCTTTGGTGTCACCGGCGACCTTACCCATCGCCTGGTGATGCCATCGCTCTACAATCTGGCCGCCGAGCACCTGTTACCGGAAAAATTCTGTGTCGTCGGGGTGGCCCGCAGGGGCCAGTCGGATGACGAGCTGCGCGACAGCCTGCTGAAGGGCCTGCGGCAATTCGCGACGCGGCCCGTGGACGATGACATCGCCAAGAAGCTGCTGGAATGCCTGACCTTCGTCGAGGCCGACGCGAAGGATCCGCCCTCCTTCGATCGCCTGCGCGAGCATCTGGATTCGCTGGAATGCGCGCACGAGACCGGCGGCAACAGGCTGTTCTATCTGGCCACCCCGCCCGCCGCCTTCGCGCCGACCACGCGCGAGCTCGGCCGCACCGGCATGATGAAGGAGAACGGCGCGTGGCGGCGGCTGGTGGTCGAAAAACCGTTCGGCACCGACCTCGCCTCGGCACGTGCGCTGAACGCCGAGCTGCTGAAGATCATGGAGGAGCACCAGATCTACCGGATCGACCACTATCTCGGCAAGGAGACGGTGCAGAACATTCTGGTGCTGCGCTTTGCCAACGGCATGTTCGAGCCGATCTGGAATCGCAACCACATCGACCACATCCAGATCACCGTCGAGGAGAAGCTCGGCGTCGGCCATCGCGGCGGCTTCTATGACGCGACCGGCGCATTGCGCGACATGGTACCCAACCATCTGTTCCAGCTGATGTCGCTGGTCGCCATGGAGCCGCCGAGCCGTTTCGACGCCCATTCGGTCCGCTCCGAGAAGGCCGAGGTGCTCACTGCGATCCAGCGGCCGAGCCTGGAGGAAGCGCTGAAGAGCTCGGTGCGCGCGCAATATCTCGCAGGCCGCATCGGCGACGAGGAGATCCCGGACTATCGCAAGACCGCGGACGTCAAGCCCGGCAGTACCACCGAGACCTATGTCGCGCTGAAGCTGATGATCGACAATTGGCGCTGGGCCGGCGTGCCGTTCTATTTGCGCACCGGCAAGGCGCTGGCGCACAAGCGCACGGAGGTGGCGATCAAGTTCAAGCAGGCGCCGCTGTCGATGTTCTCGGGCACGGCGGTCGATCGCCTGTCGCAGAACTTCCTCACCATCGGCATCGCGCCGACCGAAACCATCGAGCTTCAGTTCAACGCCAAGGTCCCGGGTCCGAGCGTCACCATCGACGGCGTCGAGATGAAGTTTCGCTACGGCGACTATTTCCGCGCCGATCCCTCGACCGGCTACGAGACGCTGATCCACGACTGCATGATCGGCGACAACATCCTGTTCCAGCGCGCCGACGGCGTCGAGGCCGGCTGGCAGGCGGTGCAGCCGTTCCTGGACGCCTGGAAACAGGCCGGCACCAACGGCATCGAGACCTATGAAGCCGGCAGCGACGGCCCGAAATGCGCCGACGAGTTGCTGCGGCGCGACGGGCGAAGCTGGCGGAAATACTCGTGACTGCGGCCGGCCAGCCGAAGCTGATCGTCGAAGCCGACGCCGAAGCGCTTGCCCGCACCGCGGCCGAACGTCTGATGGCGCGGATCGCGGCCAATCCCGGACGGAGCGCCATCTGCCTCACCGGCGGCTCCAGCCCGAAGAAGCTCTATCAATTGCTCGGCAGCGAGGCGTGGCGCGGAAGGATTCCATGGGACCGCGTGCACTGGTTCATCGGCGACGAACGGTTCGTGCCTGAAAGCGATCCTCTCAACAACATGGCGGTCGCGCGGACGACATTTCTCGATTCCAATGCGCCTCCTGGTCACGTCCATCCGATTCCGACCACGGCCGAGAACCCCGATGCCAGTGCCGCAGCCTACGCGCGCGAGCTGCAGGCCTTCTACGGCGCAGACCGGCTCGATCCGGCGCGGCCGCTGTTCGACGTGGTCTTGATGGGTGCAGGCCCGGACGGCCACACCGCATCGCTGTTTCCCGGTTATGCCGAGATCGAGGAGACCCGACGCTGGGTCGTCGGTGTCGCCAAAGCCAATGTCGCGCCGTTCGTGCCGCGAGTCTCGCTCACCCTGCCCGTTCTGGCTTCCTGCCGCGAGATGCTGTTCGAGATTGCCGGGCACGACAAGCGGCCGATCTTGACGCGCCTCCTCAATGGCGAGAATCTGCCGGCCTTACGCGCGCGCTCGAATGGTGAGACCGTCTGGCTGGTCGATAGGGCCGCGCTTCCGGAGGAAATTCGTGGGCGGCGCTGAAGCACCTTGTGCATTGATCGTGATGGGCGTGTCGGGTTCGGGCAAGAGCACGGTTGCAAAAGCACTCGGCGGGCGACTCGGCTGGCGTTTCGAGGACGGCGACAGCTTCCATCCCGCCAGCAATGTCGAGAAAATGCGGGCCGGCCATCCGCTCACCGACGAAGACCGCTGGCCCTGGCTCAACGCGATCGCCGACGAGATCGCGCTTGTCTGCGGACGCGGCGAGCACGTCATCATTGCCTGCTCGGCGCTGAAGCACGCCTATCGCGAGGTGCTGCTGCGTGGTCGCGACGACGTCCGATTCGTGTTCCTGAAGGGCACAAAGGAGCTGATCGCCGAGCGGCTTGCGCGCCGCAAGGGCCATTTCATGCCGCCCGAGCTGCTGACGAGCCAGTTCAATACGCTGGAGCCGCCGGAGCCGGGCGAGCACGTGGTCACGGTCTCGATCGATGAGACCGTCGAGGCGATCGTGGACGGCATCGTGCGGCAGCTGAAGCTGGGCGGCGCGAAAACGCTGAGGCAAGAAACCTGATGAATTCCAAGGTCCTGCCATGACCCCCATCTCACTCGTGGTCTCCGACGTCGACGGCACGCTGCTGACCAAGGACAAGACGCTGACCGAGCGCGCGCGGAGCGCAGTGGAGCGGCTGCACCGGGCCGGCATCGGCTTCACCATCACCTCCAGCCGCCCCGCGATCGGCATGCGCTTCCTGATCAAACCGCTGGCGCTGTGGCTGCCGGTCGGTCCCTTCAACGGCTCCTCGATCATCGATCCCGAGATGAGGCCGGTCGAGCAGCACCTGATTCCCGCGAGCGCGGCCGAGCGGTCCTTGCAGATCCTCCGCGACTACGGCGCCGACATCTGGCTGTTCACCACCGACAAATGGCTGATCGACAACCCCCGCGGCAGCTACGTCGCCCACGAGCAGCACACGATCCGCGCCGACCCCACCATCGTGTCCGATTTCTCGCCGTACCTATCGAGCGCCTGCAAGATCGTCGGCGCCAGTGCCGATGCGGCGAGGCTCGCGGCTTGCGAGAAAGCGATGCAGGAGGCGCTCGGCCGCGAAGCCACCGCGGTGCGCTCGCAGACCTATTATCTCGACATCACCCCGCCCGGATTCAACAAGGGCACCTTCGTCGAGGCCATGGCCAAGCGCGTCGGCATCTCGACCGATGCCGTTGCCACCATCGGCGACATGCAGAACGACCTCGCGATGTTCCGCGTCAGCGGCGTCTCGATCGCCATGGGCAATGCCGCCGACAACGTCAAGGACGAGGCGACGCACGTCACTGCGAGCAATGAGCAGGACGGTTTTGCCGAGGCGATGGAGATGATCTTGAAGCGGAATGGGGTTGGGTAGCCGCAGCGGTCACTTCTTCGACCGCTGCATCGCCGGCTTCTCGCTCTTCCGTCTTGCCGCCGAGAGGTTATGCGCGGTGTTGATCAGGGCGATGTGGGTCAGCGCCTGCGGGAAATTGCCGGTCTGCCGGCGGGCCACGGAGTCGTATTCCTCCGCCAGCAGCCCGACATCGTTCGCAATGCCCACGACGCGATCGAACAAGGCTTGCGCCTTGTCGAGATCGCCCGACAGCACATAGGCATCGGCGAGCCACAGGCTGCAGGCCAGGAACGCGCCTTCGAGCGGTGGCTGCCCCGCTGGCAGCTCGCGTGGATCGTGCCGTAGCACGAAGCCGTCGCGCATCAGGCATTTTTCGACGGAAGCAATGGTGCCGCGGATGCGCGGATCCGATGGCGGCAGGAAGCCGACGGCCGGCAGCAGCAGCACGCTGGCATCGAGCAGTTTCGAGCCGTAGGATTCGACGAAGGCGTTTTCCTCTGCGTCGAAGCCGTTGTTGCAGACGTCGCGATGGATCGCCTCACGCAGAGTGCGCCAATGCAGCAGCGGCGCCTTGAAGCCGAAGGTCTCGGCACTCTTGATGCCGCGGTCGAAGGCGACCCAGGTCATGACCTTGGAGAAGACATAATGCTTGGGCTGTCCGCGCCGCTCCCAGATACCGTGGTCGGGCCGGTCCCAGACCTCGGCCAGATGATTGAGCACGGCGCATTCCAGCGCCCAGGTCTGCTCGTCGAGCTTGAGCTTGGCCATGCGCGACTGGTGGAAGGCATCGATCAGCTCGCCATAGACGTCGAGCTGGAGCTGCGCATGCGCGGCGTTGCCGACGCGCACGGGCTGCGCGCCCTCGTAGCCGCCGAGCCAGCCCGCCTCCCATTCCAGCAGCCGCCGCTGGCCCCAGATGCCGTACATGATCTGCATGTTCGCCGGCGATCCGGCGGCGGCGCGCAGCAGCCAACTGTGCCAGGCCGAGGCTTCCTCGGTGTAGCCCGAGTTCATCAGCGCCAGCAACGTGAACGTGGCGTCGCGCAGCCAGCAGAAGCGGTAGTCCCAATTCCTGCTTCCGCCGAGCCTTTCCGGCAAGGAGGTGGTGGGGGCCGCGACGATGCCGCCGGTCGGAGCAAAGGTCAGCGCCTTCAGCGTGATCAGCGAGCGCAAGACGAGGTCCTGATAGCCGCCGTCGCGGGCACAATGGCCGCACCAGTCCTGCCAGAATTTCTCGGTCTCCTGGAAGGCGAGCTCCGGATCGATCGATGCCGGCGGCTCGAGATGCGAGGGGCCGTAGGTCAGGACGAACGGGACGGTCTCGCCCGCCCCGACGTCGAACTCGGCAACTGTCGTCAGGTCCTCGCCGCGGGTCTCGACGGGTGTTCGCAGCACCGTCATGTCCTGGCCGCAGATCGCGAGCAGCGCATGATCCATTCGCC
Organism: Bradyrhizobium vignae; assembly: GCF_900324035.1. Taxonomy (NCBI): domain Bacteria; kingdom Pseudomonadati; phylum Pseudomonadota; class Alphaproteobacteria; order Hyphomicrobiales; family Nitrobacteraceae; genus Bradyrhizobium; species Bradyrhizobium vignae. The sequence goes on along the minus strand of NZ_LS398110.1, from coordinate 2,267,920 downwards.
GCACCCAGGGAATGTCGGCGCCGAAGCCGAAGCGGATGACGAGCTCCATCCGCATCTTCACGGTGCCGCTGACGCCTCGGACCAGCCGCACGATGTCCGAGGCCTTGCCGCGCGGCGGCATGAAGTCGATCAGCGCGACGGTACCGCTACTCGTCTCAAAACACGTTTCGAGGATGAGGGTATTGCCGAGATAGCGCCGCGAGATGCGGGTCGCGTGCTCACTCGGCGCGATCAGCCAGCGCCCGTTCTTGTGCGTGCCGAGGATGGCGGCAAAGCAGGCATCGGAATCGAAGGCAGGCCAGCACAGCCAGTCGATCGAGCCGTTGCGCCCGACCAGCGCCGCGGTCTCGCAATCGCCGATCAGCGCATAGTCCTCGATCCTCTGAGCCAATGTGGTGCGAGCCTGGGAATCCCGACTGTCAACTCCCGCCGGGCAAGGAACGTTCCCGCGTCGCGGCCTTCAAAGCCGCGAGATCGATCTTGGACGCGATCTTGTCGAGCGCAACAGGAAGGCGCTGGCGCCAGTTCGGATGCTCGTCGATCGTGCCGGGAATGTTGGGCTGGTCGATCACACCGAGCAGGTCCTCCATCGACACCGCGAGCAGGCGCGAGGGCGTGCGCGACAGGAAGGCGAGCACCGAATAGAGGTCGTTGGCGCCGATGCCGTTCTGGCGCAGGATCTCGTCGAGCCTGCCGAGCGCATCCCAGCGCGCCTGGTCGTTCTCGCCGGGATCGAGCCCGAGCGAGCGCTTCATCTTGAGGTCGCTGAAGGAGCGCCAGCCGGCATAGGTGCACAGGTCATGCGTGTTCAGCGTCACAAGCGCGTTGGGCCGGTAGTGGTCGACGTTGCGAAAATGGCCGGCATCGTCGCGCTCGAACATCATGACGAGGTAGGACCAGATGCCGAAATCCTGCATCATCTCGCGGAAACCTTCAGGCACGGTGCCGAGGTCCTCGCCGATCACGATGCATTTGTGGGCCGCGCTCTCGCACGCGACGGCCGCCAGCAGCGCCTCGAACGGCATCTGCACATAGGCACCGTTATCGGGCTTGAAGCCGCGCGGCACCAGATAAAGCCGCTTCAGACCCAGCACGTGATCGAGCCTGATGGCGCCGGCATGGCGCATCGACGCTGCGAGCATGTCGGCGAACGGAACGAAGGACTTCGCCTCGAGCCCACCGGCGTTGAAACCGGCGAGACCCCAGTCCTGGCCGATGGTGTTGAGCACGTCGGGCGGCGCGCCGACGGCGAGATGGCGGGAAATCGCCTTCTGCTCGTTCCAGGCATCGAAGCCGTTGGACTGCACGCCGACGGCGACGTCGAGATAGAGCCCGACCCGCATGCCGAGCTGGCTGGCGAGCTCCTTGGCGGCATGCAATTGGCTGTCGGCCGTCCATTGCACGAATTCGACGAACTCGATCTCGCGCTTGCCCGGGCCATTGCGCAGCTCGGTGCATTTGTCCTGGTCCGGCTGTTGCCATTCGGATGGCCACTCCCACCAGGGTGCGTTGAAGCGATGCCGCAGCACCTCGAAGCAGGCAAAGCGGGACAACAGCGGCGCGCGAGCGGCGCGGAAGCCGTCAAACGCCTTGCGGCGCGCCTGGCTCGCGCTCGTCACGAAGCTGTCAAAGGCGGCGCGCAGACCCAGCCATTTCAACGCCGCCATGTCGGCATAAGGGACGCGATCACCTTCGCGCAGACGGGCCGCCGTCGCGGCCGCGTCGGGCACGAGGTCTGCCGAGAATTCGGGAATCGCCTCGACGTCGATGTAGAGCGGGTTGAGGAAGAGCCGGCTGTTCGGCGAATAGGGGCTGCAATCGGCGGGGTGGTCGTCGAACAGGACGTGCAGCGGATTGAGGCCGACGCCGTCGGCCCCGAGCTGCTTGGCAAGCCGGACCAGCCCGGCGAGATCGGTGAAGTCGCCGATGCCCCAGTTGCGGTCCGAACGGACGCTGTAGAGCTGCACGGCAAGCAGCCAGCCGCGATCGAAATCGCCGCCGAAGGCGCGCTCCGGCGCCACGATCATCGGTACCTCTTCGGTCACGCCCGCGGCATCCGTCAGCGTCAGGCGGTGATAGCCGAGTGGCAGGCCGGCGGGCCAGGCGATCACGGGCTCGCGCGTCTCGCCCTGGGCGATCACATTGCCGTTGCCGAGGATTTTCCATTGCAGCGGCGGCGTGCCGATGGAAGCCAATTCCGTGCGCGGATGTCCCAGCGCACGCACCACGACCGGCCCGCTGGCGAAGCTGTAAACCCGCTTCTCCGGCAGCGCCTCGAGGATGGATTTGAGAGCCTCGGGCGCGGTGACCCGCAGCTTGCCGAGAGCGTCGATGAATTCGGACTGAACGCCCTTGATCCGGGCTTGAGCTAAAAGATCCATTCGGCACGCAGCTTGCAGGCCATTGTTTGGCCAGGGGCATCGATTTTAACGAGGTCGCGGAAGAGGTTAGTCAGGGGTAACTCGCACACTGCGCTTGCCGTTCCCGGGGGAACCAATGACACATAAGCGGCTTTCTATAATGGTACCAAGCGTGGGTTCCCGACAAGGGAAACGGGCTCCTGCTTTCTTGTCAATGGCATCACCGTGAACAAGACAATTCAAACTGTCGAAAGTGCCGCAGCCGGCAGCGCTTTCCTGATCGAGGACGTCTATCCCTCGATCGACGGCGGCCGCTTCGCCGTGAAGCGGATCGCCGGCGAACCGGTCGAGGTCTGGGCCGACATCTACCGCGACGGCGAGGCCGTGATCGCCGCCGCGCTGATCTGGCGAGGAGAGCAGGACCGCGAATGGCGGAGCGAGCCGATGACCCATCACGGCAATGACCGCTGGTGCGGCGCGTTCACGCCCGTTGAGCCCGGCCAATATGTCTACGCGATCGAAGCCTGGACCGACGAGTTCGCCACCTGGTCGCACGCGGTCGCGCGCAAGCGGCGTACCGGGGCCGATGTCAGCCTCGATGCCATCGAGGGCGCCGGCCTTTTGACCAAGGCGCATGGCGCGCGGCAGGACGCGGCAGCGGTCATCATCAGGCAATGCGAGGACTATCTGAGGAACGGCGACGTCGCCTCACTGCTCGCAGCCGAGCTCGGCACAGCGATGGCCGAGAGCCAGTCGCGCCCCGACCTCACGCGCTCACCACTCTTCCCGCTGAGCATAGACCGCGACAAGGCGCGCTTTAGCGCCTGGTATCAGATGATGCCGCGCAGCCAGAGCGCATTGCCGGGCCGGCATGGCACGCTGCGCGACTGCATCGCGCGCGTGCCCGACATCGCTGCCATGGGCTTTGACGTGCTCTACTTCACGCCGATCCACCCGATCGGTCACACAAGCCGCAAGGGCCGCAACGACGCGCCGGTGGCACATGAGGGCGATCCGGGCTCGCCCTATGCGATCGGCTCGGCCGAGGGCGGCCACGATGCGCTGCATCCCGAGCTCGGCACGATCGAGGATTTTCGCGCGCTCGTCGCCACATGCCTCGAGTACGGGCTCGAGCTCGCGCTGGACTTCGCGGTGCAGTGCTCGCCGGACCATCCCTGGATGACACAGCATCCGGAATGGTTCAAATGGCGGCCGGACCGCTCGGTGCGGACGGCCGACGGCCCTTATTCCGACATCGTCATTCCCGATTTCGCCTCGGTGGATCGCACCGGCCTGTGGAATGCGTTTCGCGACGCCATGCTGTTCTGGATCGACCATGGCGTCACCATCTTCGCCATCGACAATCACGACACCGCGCCGCTTCCATTCTGGGAGTGGCTGATCCACGACATCCGCCGCCGGCATCCGGAGGTGATCCTGTTCTCCAAGACCTATGCACGGCCGAAGCTGATGAAGGGCCTGGCCAAGCTCGGCTTTGCGCAGTCGTTCACCTATTTCCCCTGGCGCACGGAAAGGTGGGAGCTGGAGCAATATCTCGGCGAGCTGACGCGCTATCCCGAGCGCGATTTCTATCGTCCGAACCTGTTCGTCAACACGGCCGACCTGCTGCCTTATCATCTCCAGAGCGGAGAGGCCTGGGCATTCAAGTCGCGCATCGCACTGGCGGCGACGCTCTCGGGCAATTACGGCATCTTTGGCGGATTCGAGCTCCTCGAGCATGAGGCCATTCCCGGCCGCGAAGAATATCTGGATTCCGAGAAATATCGGATCAAGCCGCGCGACTGGGACAAGCCCGGCAACATCAAGCCCTACATCGCCGCGCTCAATCGCATCCGCACCGAGAACGCGGCGCTCCGGCAGACGGTCAATCTGCGCTTCCTCGGCGTCGAGGATGGCGAAACCATTGCCTTCGTGAAGCAGACGGCCGAGCCGGACAATGCCGTCATTGTCGTGATCGCGCTGTCGCGCCACGTGCGCGAATTCTGGCTGCCGCTCGGCGACGTCACCATTGACGCCGGCGGGCAGCGACACCATGTGACGACACTCGAAAACCTCGTCACCGGCGAGCGGTCCTACATCGAATGGGGCGGAATCAGATTGCGTATCGATCCAGAGCGCGATCCGGCGCTTCTATTTCGCGGCCTGGCGTAAGGGTTCACGCCATGAATGTCCTGTCTTCCGTCGATGCCAAAAAAGCCGAGGCTGCCGAGGTCGTGGATGAGCTCTGGTACAAGGATGCCATCATCTATCAGCTCCACGTCAAGGCTTTTGCCGACAGCAACAATGACGGCATCGGCGACTTCGCCGGACTGACCGAGAAGCTGCCTTACCTCCAGGAGCTCGGCGTCACCGCGCTGTGGCTGCTGCCGTTCTATCCCTCGCCCGGCCGCGACGACGGCTACGACATCGCCGACTACGGGTCGGTCAATCCCGATTTCGGGACGATGAAGGATTTCAAGCGCTTCATCCAGGAGGCGCAGAAGCGCGGCCTGCGCGTCATCACCGAGCTCGTCGTCAACCACACTTCGGACCAGCACAAGTGGTTCAAGCGCGCGCGGCGCAGCCATCCAGGCTCCAGCGCGCGCAACTGGTACGTCTGGAGCGACACCGACCAGAAATACCAGGGCACGCGCATCATCTTCACCGACACGGAGAAGTCGAACTGGACCTGGGATCCCGAGGCCGGCGCGTTCTACTGGCACCGTTTCTTCTCGCACCAGCCGGACCTCAATTTCGACAATCCGCGCGTGGTCAGCGCCATCATCCAGGTGATGAAGCGCTGGCTCGATGCCGGCGTCGACGGATTCCGCCTCGATGCCATTCCCTATCTCTGCGAGCGCGAGGGCACCTCGAACGAGAACCTCCCCGAGACGCATGCGATCATCAAGCGCCTGCGCCAGGAGCTCGATGCGTATTCCAAAGGCAAGCTGCTGCTGGCCGAGGCCAATCAATGGCCGGAGGACGTGCAGGAATATTTCGGCCGTGGCGACGAGTGCCACATGGCCTATCACTTCCCGCTGATGCCGCGCATCTACATGGCGATCGCACAGGAGGACCGCTTCCCGATCACCGACATCCTGCGCCAGACGCCGGACATCCCGGCGAGCTGCCAATGGGCGCTGTTCCTGCGCAACCACGACGAACTGACGCTGGAGATGGTCACCGACGTCGAGCGCGACTATCTCTGGACCACCTACGCCAACGATCCCCGCGCGCGCATCAATGTCGGCATTCGCCGGCGCCTTGCGCCGCTGATGGACAACGACCGCCGCAAGATCGAGCTGATGAACTCGCTGCTGCTGTCGTTCCCCGGCACGCCGATCATCTATTACGGCGACGAGATCGGGATGGGCGACAACATCTATCTCGGCGACCGCAACGGCGTGCGCACGCCGATGCAATGGAGCCCGGACCGCAACGGCGGTTTCTCGCGCTGCGATCCGGCCCGCCTCTACGCGCCGCTGATCATGGACCCGGTCTATGGCTACGAGTCGGTGAACGTGGAGGCACAGTCGCGCAGCCTGTCGTCGCTGCTCAGCGCCACCAAGCGGCTGATCTCGGTGCGCAAGTCGACGCTCGCCTTCGGCCGCGGCACCATGACCTTCATCCGCCCGGCCAACCGCGCCGTGCTGGCCTATGTCCGGCAGTATCGCGACGAGGTGATCCTCTGCGTCGCCAATCTCTCCCGTGCCGCGCAAGCGACCGAGCTCGACCTGTCGCCGTGGAAGGACCGCATCCCGCAGGAGATGCTCGGCCGCACCCGCTTTCCCGCGATCGGCGAACTGCCTTACATGATCACGCTGGGGCCCTATGGCTTCTACTGGTTCCAGCTCCTGGAGCGCGACAAGTCCGAGCCGGTGACGCCGAGCGCGGTGCCGGAGTTCGAGACGCTGGTGGTCCCGGTGAACTCGAACTGGGTGTCGCTTGCCCGCGAGCGCGGCGTGTTCGAGCGCGACGTGCTGCCGGGATTTCTGTCACGGACGCGTTGGTTCCCCGAGCACAATCCCAAGCAGATCAAGACCGCGTTGACCTCTGCGGTGCCGTTCTGCGACATTGGCGACAACCGCCCCTGGATCGCGTTCTTCGAGACCAGGCAGGGGGACGCGACCACACGCTACGTACTGCCGCTACAGATCGAGTGGGTGCGCTTCGACCGCGAGCGCTTCAACCCGAAAGCGCTGGCCGCCGTGCGCCAGGGCGCGCGCGAAGGCACGCTGCTCGATGTCGCGACCGAGCAGATCTTCATCGGCCTGTTCCTGCGCAATCTGTCGCAGAATCTCGTGGTGGAAGAGAACAATCTGCGGCTGGAGTTCAAGGCCACCAGCCGCTTCGCCGATTACACGATCAAGGAGCCCGGGCGCATCCGTGCGATCGAGCAGTCGAACAGCACCGCGCTGGTCGACAACCAGTACGTCGCCAAGATCTATCGCCGGCTCGAAAGCGGCATCAGCCCCGAGATCGAGATCGGCCACTATCTCACCGAGGTCGCGCGCTTCGCCAACACACCGGCGCTGCTCGGCAGCGTCGAGCTGGTCGACGGCGACCAGCGCAGCGCGCTCGGCGTGCTGCATGCCTATGTCGAGAACCAGGGCGACGGCTGGACGGTGACCACGGGCTATCTCGATCGTTATATCGACGAGCAGCGCGTGGCGCCGGCCGATAAGATGCCACGCGAAACCCAGGAGCAGGCGCCGTATCTGCATTTCATCGCGCAGATCGGCCGGCGGCTCGCCGAGCTACATGTCGCCCTCGCCGCGGCAAGACCGGACGAGCTCGCTCCGGAGCCGATCGATTCCGCATGCATCGCGCGCCTCGTATCCGACCTCAAGGCTCGCGCCGAGCAGGTTTTCGAACGGCTGGCCGACAGCCGCCACGGCCTGCCGGAGGCGCACCGGCCGCTGATCGATCGGCTTACGGAGACGCGTGCGGGCCTGTCCGACCGGCTGAATGCGCTATTGCCTTCCGGGACCCGTGGGTTGAACATCCGTCATCATGGCGACTTCCGCCTCGGGCAAACTCTGATCGTGAAGGACGACATCTTCATCATCGATTTCGACGGCGATCCGCGCGTGCCACTGGTCGACAAGCGGCGCAAGGCTCCGGCCGCCCGCGACGTCGCGGGCCTGATCCACTCGATCGACGTTTCGGTTAACGCGGCCCTCAGTCGCGCGCTCACGGGCGCCTCCGACGAGCAGGGCCGGCTCGTCGCCGCGCTCGACGAATGGCGCGAACGCGCCACCGCGACCTTCCTATCCGCCTACCGCGAAGCCATGACCGACCGGAGGCTGTGGCCGGAAGATCGGCCATCAACGCGAGGCCTGTTAAGGTTTTTCCTGCTTGATCAAGCGTTCGACGAAGTAGAGCACGAGCTGTCCCACCGGCCTGAGGGGCTCCATGCGCCGCTGACCGAACTGCTTCGCATTCTGTCCAGTGCCGAGAGCGAAGCCCATGCCTAAATTGCCTGCCGAGGCCTATGCGATCATCGAGGGCCGCCACTCCGATCCCTTCCACTATCTCGGGCTGCATCCCGAGGGCGGCAAAAGCGTGGTGCGCGCGTTTGTGCCCGAGGCCACCAATGTCGAGGCGGTCGGCGAGCATGGCGAGGTCGCTCCGCTCGACCGCGTGCACGATTCCGGTCTGTTCATCGGCGCCCTGCCCAATGGCTCGAAGCACTACCAGCTGCGCGCGACCTTCGGCAACGACGTCGTCGAGTTCGAGGATGCCTACCGCTTTCCGCCGATCCTGACCGATTTCGATCTCTACCTGCTCGGCGAAGGCACCCATCAGCGCCTCTACGACAAGCTCGGCGCGCATCCGATGCGGCTCGAGGGCGTGGACGGCATCGGCTTCGTGGTGCTGGCGCCAAATGCGCGGCGCGTATCCGTGGTCGGCGACTTCAACTTCTGGGACGGGCGGCGTCACCCGATGCGGGTGCGCGGCAGCGGTTACTGGGAATTGTTCATTCCGCATGCGAAGGCCGGCGATCACTACAAATTCGAGATCATCGGCCCGCACGGCCACCTGCTGCCGCTGAAATCCGATCCGCTGGCATTTGCCAGCGAGCTGCGGCCGAAGACGGCTTCGATCGTGTTCGACGAGGCGCGTCTGCCGCGGCCGCGCCCGGCGCCCGACGGCATCAATGCCCTGTCGGCGCCGATGTCGATCTACGAGGTCCATCTCGGCTCGTGGCGGCGCAAGGGCAACAATGAATGGCTGACCTATCGCGAGCTGGCCGAGCAGCTGCCGGCCTACGCCCGCGACATGGGATTCACCCATCTCGAATTCCTGCCCGTCAGCGAGCATCCGTTCGACGGCTCCTGGGGCTACCAGCCGACCGGCCTCTATGCGCCGACCAGCCGCTTCGGCACACCCGATGACTTTGCGACACTGGTCGATGCCTGCCACCGCGAGGGCATCGGCGTGCTGCTCGACTGGGTGCCCGGCCATTTCCCGGATGATCCGCACGGGCTCGGCCATTTCGACGGCACCTCGCTCTACGAGCACGCCAACCCGCTCCAGGGTCGCCACCTCGACTGGGGCACGCTGATCTACAATTACGGCCGCACCGAAGTGACGAACTTCCTGGTGTCGAATGCACTGTTCTGGCTGGAGCGTTACGCGATCGACGGCCTGCGCGTCGACGCGGTGGCCTCCATGCTGTATCTCGACTACAGCCGGCCGCCCGGCGCGTGGGTTCCGAACCAGTATGGCGGACGGGAGAACATCGAGGCGATCAACTTCCTGCGCCGTTTCAACACGGAAGTGTTCGCCCGCTTCCCGCAGGCGACCACGGCGGCTGAGGAGTCCACTGCCTGGCCTCAGGTCTCACGCCCGGTCGAATTCGGCGGGCTCGGCTTCGGCTACAAGTGGAACATGGGCTGGATGCACGACACGCTGAGCTACATCAGCAAGGATCCGATCTACCGCAAGCACCACCACGGCGAGATCCTGTTCGGCCTGCACTACGCGTTCTCGGAGAACTTCATCCTGCCGCTGTCGCATGACGAGGTCGTGCACGGCAAACGTTCGATCCTCGGCCGCATGCCCGGCGACGAGTGGCAGCGCTTCGCCAATTTGCGCGCCTATTACAGCTTCATGTTCGGACATCCCGGCAAGAAGCTGCTGTTCATGGGCGCGGAAATCGCGCAGAGCAGCGAATGGAATCACGATCAATCGCTCGACTGGCACCTGCTCGAATACAAGTACCATTCCGGCATCCAGGCGCTGATCCGCGACCTCAACCGGCTCTACCGGGCCGTGCCGGCGCTGCACCAGATGGATTGCGACCAGGCCGGCTTCGAATGGCTGATCACCGACGATGCCAACCGCAACGTGTTCGCCTGGCTGCGCAAGGGCTTTGACGAGCAGGCGCGATGCCTGGTGGTCGTCAATTTCTCTCCCAATGTCTATCGCAACTATCGCGTTCGCGTGCCTTTGGCCGGCAAGTGGAAAGAGGTGTTCAACTCCGACTCCGCCCATTACGGCGGCAGCAATGTCGGGAACATCGGCGAGGTTCAGACCGTTGACGGCAAGACGCCCGAGCTCCGCCTCACCATTCCGCCGCTCGCCGCGATCTTCCTCGTTCCGGAAAGCTGATCGATGCGCCTGACCGCCGGATCGCCCGCACGGCTCGGCGCAAGCTGGGACGGACGCGGCACCAATTTCGCGCTGTTCTCCGCCAACGCGCAGAGGGTCGAGCTCTGCCTGTTCGACGCGCAAGGCCGCCGCGAGCTCGAGCGTATCGAGCTGCCTGAGAAGACCGAGGATGTCTGGCACGGCTATCTCAATGACGTCTCGCCCGGCCAGCTCTACGGCTATCGCGTGCACGGGCCCTACGAGCCCGAGCACGGCCATCGCTTCAACGCCAACAAGCTGCTGCTCGACCCCTATGCCAAGCGGCTTGCCGGGCGGCTGGTCTGGAGCGATGCCCATTTTGCCTATCGCACCGGCTCACCGCGCGAAGACCTGTCCTTCGACCGGCGCGACAATGCGCGCGGCATGCCGAAGGCCGTCGTGGTCGACGAGACCTTCAACTGGGGCCGCCGCGAGATCCGTCCCAACATCTCCTGGGAAGACACCATCATCTACGAGGCCCACGTCAAGGGCCTCACTCAGAAGCGCGACGACGTGCCGCCGAACTTGCGCGGCACCTATGGCGGCCTGTCCTCGCCGGCGATGATCGAGCACCTGAAGAAGCTCGGAGTCACCACGGTCGAGCTGTTGCCGATCCACAGCTTCGTCGACGACCGCATCCTCGTGGAAAAGAAGCTCGCCAATTACTGGGGCTACAACACGCTGTCCTTCTTCGCGCCCGAGCCGCGCTACGCTCAGGACAACGCGCTCGATTCCTTCCGCACCACGGTGGCGCGGCTGCACGATGCCGGAATCGAAGTGATGCTCGACGTCGTCTACAACCACACCGCCGAGGGCAACCACCTCGGCCCGACGCTGTGCTATCGCGGCATCGACAACGCCTCCTATTACTGGCTGAACCGCGAGAACCCGCGCTACTACGACGATTTCACCGGCTGCGGCTCGTCGGTGAACCTCACCCACCCCCGCGTGCTGCAGATGGTGATGGATTCCCTGCGCTACTGGGTCGAGGTCTGCCATGTCGATGGCTTCCGTTTCGACCTCGCCACCACGCTGGCGCGGGGACCGCACGGCTTTGATCGCGGCAGCTCGTTCTTGACCGCGGTCCGGCAGGACCCGGTGCTGGCGGCCGTCAAGCTCGTCGCGGAGCCCTGGGACCTCGGGCTCGGCGGCTACCAGGTCGGCGCCTTCCCATCGCAATGGTCGGAATGGAACGATCGCTATCGCAGCGCCATGCGCCGCTACTGGAGCGGCGAAGGCAGCCTGATCGGCGACATTTCCAGCCGTATGACCGCGTCGTCCGACCTGTTCAACCATGACGGACGCCGGCCGCGCGCCAGCATCAATCACATCACCGTCCACGATGGCTTCACCCTCGCCGACCTCTTCAGCTACAACGAGAAGCACAACGAGGCCAATGGCGAGGACAATCGCGACGGCTCCAACGACAATCACAGCAACAATTGTGGTGTCGAGGGGCCGACCGATGATCCCAACATCATCAGCCTGCGCCGGCAGCTGCGCAAGAACGTGCTGGCCTGCCTGATGCTGGCGCAGGGCGTTCCGTTGATCCTCGCCGGCGACGAGGTCGGCAACTCGCAATCCGGCAACAACAACGCCTATTGCCAGGACAACGAAGTCGGCTGGGTCGGCTGGGACAATCTCGGCAAGGAGGGCGACGACATGGTCGATTTCGTCGCCCATCTCGCCGACATCCGCCGCCGGTTCTCGCAGCTGCGCAGCCATCGCTGGCTTGATGGCCGGCCCAAGGACGGCGCCTCCTACGGTGCGTTGTGGCTGACGCCCGCCGGCGACGAGATGACGGAGAGCGACTGGAAATTTCCGGAAGGCAGATTCCTCTCCTATGTGATGGGCCCGATGGAACCGGGCGGGGCTGCGATCTTTATCGTCCTGAACGCCGCCCCCGAAGAGATCGCATTCAAATTGCCCAGAATGGCCGAATATAAGAGCTGGCAGCAGATCCTGAACACGACCGATGCCAAGCTGAATACGATCGACTTCCTGCCCGGGAGCGACAGCAAGGCGCCGCCGCGCTCCGTGCTCGCCTTTGCGGGGGCACCATGAGGGCATCCTTCGGGGCGAGGCCGACGAAGGACGGCGTGTCGTTCCGGCTATGGGCCCCCGCCGCGCGCCGTGTCGACCTCTTGCTCGACCGCAGGCACGCGATGCAGCGCCGGCACGATGGCTGGTACGTCGCCGACATTGCCGGTCTCACCGCCGGCAGCCCCTACAAGTTCAGGATCGACGACGAGATCGACGTGCCGGATCCTGCTTCGGCTTTCCAGCCCAAGGACGTGTTCGGCCCGAGCGAGGTGATCGATCACGACGCCTTCGTATGGCGCGCGCGCGAATGGCGGGGCCGTCCGTGGGAAGAGACGGTGCTGATCGAGACCCATGTCGGCACCTTCACGGCCGAAGGCACCTACCGCGCCATGATCGACAAGCTCGATCATCTCACGGCAACCGGCATCACCGCGCTGGAATTGATGCCGCTGGCAGATTTCGCAGGACGCCGCGGCTGGGGCTATGATGGCGTGCTGTGGTATGCGCCCGACAGCGCCTATGGCCGGCCCGAAGACCTGAAGACGCTGATCGACGAGGCCCATCTGCGCGGGCTGATGGTGTTCCTCGACGTGGTCTACAATCATTTCGGCCCGGAGGGGAATTATCTCGGCCGCTATGCGCCGATCTTCTTCACCGATGCGCACACGCCATGGGGCAGCGCGATCGACTACCGCCTGCCGCAGGTGCGCGCGTTTGCCGTCGAGAACGCGCTGTCCTGGCTCTGCGACTACCGCTTCGACGGCCTCAGGCTCGACGCCGCCAACCACATCATGGCTGTCCCGGGCGAGCAGTCCATGCTGCAGGACCTCAGCGTTGCCGCCGGCGAGCTCGCCAAGGCCACGGGACGCCACATCCACCTCGTGCTGGAGAACGGCGACAATCGCGCCAGCCTGCTCGATGCTGCGCAGGACCCGCCGAACGGCAAATATCGTGGCCAGTGGAACGACGATTATCATCACGTCTGGCACGTGATGCTGACCGGCGAGCATGCCGGCTATTATGGCGATTACCAGACGCCGCGCATGGATCTTGCGCGCGCGCTCGCCTCCGGCTTCGTCTATCAGGGCGAGATCTCGGAATTCTGGGGCAAGAAGCCGCGCGGCGAGCCGAGCGGCAAGCTGCCGCCGGCGACCTTCGTCAACTTCCTGCAGAACCACGATCAGATCGGTAATCGTCCGCTTGGCGAGCGGCTGGAAAGCCTGGCATCGCCAAAACAGATCGAGGCCGCGCTCGCGGTTACCCTGCTCACCCCGATGGTGCCGATGCTGTTTCAGGGCGAGGAATGGGGCTCGACGGTCCCCTTCCCGTTTTTCTGCGACTTCCAAGGTGGACTCGCCGATGCGGTGCGCAAGGGGCGCAAGCAGGAATATGCCTGGGCGTACGAAAAATACGGCGACGAAGTGCCCGACCCACTCGATCCCGCAACGCTGCAATCGGCCGTGCTCGATTGGGCCGGCCGCACGCCGCAGCAGGACGAGCGCCTTGCGCTGGTGAAGGACCTGCTCGCGCTCCGTCACAAGGAGATCGTGCCGCGGCTGAAGGGCGCGAGCTTCGGTGACGCCGAGGCGGCCGACAACGGCCTGCTCACCGCGCATTGGCGGATGGGCGACGGCACGACGTTGCGCCTCGTCGCCAATCTCTCGGATCACGAGATCACCTCCACCGTCAGTGCGGGCGCGCCGATCTGGGGCGGCGCGGCCGGCGATCGGATTCCGCCCTGGTCGGTGGTCTGGCGTCTCGGAGGTTGACATGCCTCCTGCCATTCCGCTCGCGACCTACCGGCTCCAGCTCACGGCGGATTTCGACTTCGACAAGGCTGCCGCGGTCGTACCTTACCTGAAAGCGTTGGGGATCACGCATCTCTACGCCTCGCCGGTGATGAAGGCGCGAAAGGGCTCGAGCCATGGCTACGACACGGTCGACCACAGCCAGCTCAATCCGGAGCTGGGCGGCGAGGCCGGTTTTGCGCGGCTGAGCGAGGCGCTTCAGCAGCACGATCTCGGCCTCATCATCGACTTCGTGCCCAACCATGTCGGCGTGCACTTCTCCGACAATCCCTGGTGGCTCGACGTGCTGGAATGGGGCCAGGCCTCGCCGCACGCGGCCTCCTTCGATATCGACTGGGATCAATTGGCCTACCGCGCCCGCGGCGGCGTGCTGCTGCCGATCCTCGGCACGTCCTACGGCGAGGCGCTGGAGCGCGGCGACATCGAGCTGCGCTACGATCCGGACGAGGGAAGTCTCTCCGCCTGGTATTTCGAGCACCGCCTACCCATCGCGCCGGAGCGCTACGGCGAGATACTGCGCGTGATCGTCAAGGAGGCGGACGCCGCCGAGACGGAGCCCGGCAAGTGCCTGCTCGCGCTCGCGGCGCGCTACACCGGTCTGCGCCGCCCCAATCGCAAGGAAGCTCCCGCCTTCAAGACCGAGCTCAAGGAGATCGCAGGCGCCCCCGACATCATCAGTCGCGGCCTTGCCGCCTATCGCGCCGGCAAGGACCGCCCGGCACAGACGCTGACGCTGCATCATCTCCTGGAGCGCCAGCACTACAAGCTCGGGCACTGGCGGCTTGCCTCCAGCGACATCAATTATCGCCGCTTCTTCGACGTCAACGGCCTCGCCGGCCTGCGCGTCGAGGACGCGAGCACATTTGCCGCCACGCATCGGCTGGTGAAGCAACTCATCGCCGAGGGCAAACTACAGGGAATCCGGCTCGATCACATCGACGGCCTGCGTGACCCCGCACAATACTGCCAGCGGCTGCGCCGGCTGGTGCGCGACGCCCAGGGCAACACAAAGCCGTTCTATACGGTGATCGAGAAGATCCTGTGCGAGCACGAGCGCCTGCCGCATTTCGCCGGCGTCCAGGGCACCACCGGCTACGAGTGGATGAACGTCATTACCCATGTGCTGGTCGATCCCAAAGGCCTGGAAGCGCTCGACGAGACCTGGCGGCAGATCAGCAACCGCCCGCCGCGGCTTGCGCCTTACGTCAAGGAGGCGAAGCGGCGGGTGCTCGAGACCTTGCTTACCAGCGAGTTCACCGTGCTGACGCGTCTGCTCGCGCGCATCGCCAACGGGCATTATTCGACACGCGACTTCTCAGCCGACAGTCTGCGGCAGGCGCTCGAACTTTATGTGCTGCATTTCCCGGTCTATCGCACCTACCTGACGCACAGCGGCCCCACCGCGCACGACCGCAAGCTGATCGAGGACACCATCGCGCGCGCCCGCCGGGAGTGGTTTGCCGCCGACGAAGGCATTTTCGACTTCCTGCGGGACGCGCTGACCATGGACTTGCTCAAGCCCGGCCGTCCTCCGCACAGCACGCCGCGCGTGCGCCGGTTCGCGCTGAAGGTGCAGCAGTTCACCGGGCCGATGATGGCGAAGTCGCTGGAGGACACGGCGTTCTATCAATTCCACCGGCTGCTTGCGCTGAACGAGGTCGGCGGCGATCCCGCGAGCACCGGCCTCACCATTCCCGCCTTCCACCAGGCCATGCAGGCCCGCGCCAGGGAATGGCCGCAAGGCATGACCGCGACGGCCACCCACGATACCAAGCGCGGCGAGGATGCCCGCATGCGTATCGCGGCGCTGAGCGAGGTTCCCGGCGAATGGACCAGCGCGGTGGCGCGATGGAAGGTGTTGAACGCGCCGCATCTCACACTCCACGGCAATTTCCGCGCCCCGTCGGCGACGTTCGAATACATGCTCTACCAGACCCTGCTCGGCACCTGGCCGCTGCAAGAGTCGATCGATGCCGCCTTCGTCGAGCGCATCCAGGCCTATGCGCTCAAGGCTGCGCGCGAAGGCAAGGAGGAGACGAGCTGGCTCAATCCGCATGAAGCCTACGAGAACGGCATACGCGACTTCATCGAGAAGATCCTCGACCCCGCTCAATCCGCCGAATTCCTGGAGGCGTTGCAAACCCTGGCTCGCCGCGTCGCGCTGCTCGGCACGTTGAACTCGCTGAGCCAGCTCACGCTCAAGGCGACGCTGCCGGGCGTGCCGGACTTCTATCAAGGCAGCGAATTCTGGGACCTGTCGCTGGTCGATCCCGACAACCGCCGCCCCGTCGACTTCGCCGCGCGCCGCGCGGCGCTGACGTCATTGGAAGCGCCGGACTGGAACGGCCTGATCAAGAGCTGGCCGGACGGCCGGCTCAAGCTGGCCTGGACGCGGCATCTGGTCAAGCTGCGCAACGAGCTTGCCGACGTGTTCGCGCAAGGCGACTACCAGCCGCTGGAAGTACAGGGCGCACATGCCGACCATGTCATCGCCTTCGCGCGTCGCCACGGCCGCACGGCTGCGATTGTCGTGGTCGGGCGTCAGTTCGCGCCGTTCACCCAAGCAGGCCGGGAATGGCCCGCACTGGAGGGGCTTGACGCGACGATCGACATCACAGGCTATACCGTGCCCGGCCTTGCGGGGAACGACCTGCCGCTCGCCCAGGCTTTCCGCGACTTTCCCGCCTCGGCCATCGCGGCCCGAACCGCGAACGCCATCAGGCCCTCGCGGCAGCGCGTGCACGCCTGAAGTTACTTTCCCCCGTCTTTGGTCAACAGCAATTGGCCGCGCTTCCTGATCGTCGCCTGCGCCATCTCGGCAAAGCGCTGCAACAGCCAGGGCAGCACCACCTCGACCCGGACCTGATCGTCGGCCACGTCGATCTGACCGGTCGCGACCTGCCCCAGCGCACGGATGCGGAAGTTCATGCTGTCTCCGCTCCAGCGTTCCTCCTCCACCTGCATCACGGGAATGCTTGCTGCGGCGCGGCCAAGCCCTGCCTTGAGCCGGCGCACCGCCTCCTCGCGGCCGAGACGATGCGGAATTGAGACGACAAGCGGCGCTGACATGGTCCTGACCCCTTCTGACTGATCCCCACCTACTCATGGCCGACGGAAGGGCAAAGGTTCCATGCGAGCTGGGGCCGGCGCCCACGTTGCGGAGCCGGAACTTTAAAACATACGGCAAGTTGCTCCCACACGACGGGACAGGTGCAAACGACCCTTTCATCAAAGGGCTGAGGAGATTCGTATGTCAATCGGCACGATCATTCTGATCATTCTGGTCATCGCCCTGCTGGGCGGATTCAGCGGCATCGGCGGCGGGCCGTTCTACGGCACCGGCTATTACGGCGGCGGCGGCCTTGGGCTCGTCATCATCATCCTGCTGATCCTACTGCTGATGGGGCGGATCTAGTTAGGGCGGTCATTCCGGGGCGCGCGCACGCGCGAACCCGGAACCTCGCGTCACAAATCTCTGGATTCCGGGTCTGCGCTTCGCGCAGCCCGGAATGACGTTTGGAAAGCACCTACCTCGCCTTCGCCGCCAGCTTCTTCATCGCCGCTTTGATCGACGCGGCGGCATCGTCATAACCCTCCCATGCTTTCGATCTCGGCAACAGGCCCGGCACGGTGCGCAGCGTATACTTCTTCGGATCGAGATCGCTCTTCACCTGCGCCCAAGTCAGCGGCATCGATACCGTGGCGCCGACGCGCGCCCGCGGCGACAGCGGGGCAACCGCGGTCGACATGCGGTCGTTGCGGAGATAATCCAGGAAGATCTTTCGCTTGCGCAGCTTCTTCGACATGTTGAGCAGATAGCGTTCGGGATCGTCATTGGCCATCCACTGGCAGACGCCTTGTGCAAATGCCTTGGCTTCCTTCCAGCTCACCTTCTCGCGCGCGCCGTGGAGCAGCGGCACCACCACGTGGAGGCCCTTGCCGCCCGTGGTCTTGCAGAAGCTGTCCATGCCGACATCACCCAGCCGCTGCCGCATCTCCTTGGCCGCTTCGACGACCTCGGCGAAGTCCACGTCGGGCGCGGGATCGAGATCGAACACCAGCCGGCCCGGCGTGTCGTAGGCATAAGGCGCGCAGTTCCAGGGATGCAACTCGACGCCGCCGATCTGCGCCACGGCGGCAAGCCCCTCGACCCGATCGATCTCGAGATAGGGCTTGCGGTCGCCGGAGACCCGCGCGAGCTCCAGAAGGTTCGACTGCCCCTGCATGGCGTGGCGCTGGAAGAAGCATTCGCCCTTGATAC
This sequence comes from Bradyrhizobium vignae, assembly GCF_900324035.1. Classification (NCBI taxonomy): domain Bacteria; kingdom Pseudomonadati; phylum Pseudomonadota; class Alphaproteobacteria; order Hyphomicrobiales; family Nitrobacteraceae; genus Bradyrhizobium; species Bradyrhizobium vignae. The sequence goes on along the minus strand of NZ_LS398110.1, from coordinate 2,249,813 downwards.
CGTCGGGGGCGCGGATCAGCGAACAAGGCCGGCCCTTGAGGTGCACGATCATCCATTCGCCGACGGCTTCGAGATAGCGGGCAAGGTCCAGCTTGGTGACGGGCTCACCATTGCCGTCATCAGGCCAGAGCTCCTTGTCCGGTTTGGAGATGACGACACCCATGACCTCGGCATTTTGAGCGGCCTGCTTCGATTGTCCGCCCGCCTTCGTGCGCGCCGGCTTCCTGGCCGAGGGTTCGGCGAGCTCGGTATCGACCGGCGCCTCGGCCTCGACCTCCTCGGCCGGCTTGTCCTGCCGCAATCCCTTGAATGCCGCCTGGCGAATATTGCCGTCGGCGGTGAAGCCGGCAAACTCGATCTCGGCGACGAGCTCCGGCTTCAGCCAGTGCACGTCGCGGGTCTTCTTCGGTGCGTTCTTGCCGCCGAAGGGGTTTTGCTTGGTCTCCATGGCCTTCAGAAGAGGCATGATGCGCTTGAGCTTGTCCGCGCCAAAGCCGGTGCCGACCATGCCGACGAAGGCGAGATGATCGCCACGCTGCACGCCGGCCATCAGCGAGCGGAATTTACCGCTGGTGGTCTTGTAGCCGCCGATCACCACCTCGTGGCCGGCCCGGCATTTCGACTTGACCCAGCTCTCGGTGCGGCCGGACCGATACGGGGCATCCAGCTTCTTCGACACCACGCCTTCGAGCTCGAGCTTGCAGGCCGATTTGAGCACGGCATCACCGCCGCTCTCGAAATGCTCGACATAGCGGATCTGGCTCGATTTCCGCTTGCGCTGGCCCAGCAGCTCCTTCAGCCGGGCCTTGCGTTCGCCGAGCGGCAGACGACGGTAATCCTCGTGCTCCGCGAAAAGCAGGTCGAAGGCAAAGAAGATCAGCTCGTCGGTCTTGCCATCGGACAGCGCAGCTTGCAGCGAGGAGAAGTTCGGCGCGCCGGTATGGTCGAGTGCGACGATCTCTCCGTCGATCATCACGTCCGGCAGCGCTGCCGCTTCCTTGGCAATGGAGGCGAACTTGCCGGTCCAGTCGAGACCCTTGCGCGTCTTCAGCGTCGCCTCGCCGTCCTCGACCCGGAGCTGCACCCGGTAGCCGTCGAACTTGATCTCGTGGCACCAGCCCTCGCCGGGCGGCGGCCGCTCGACCAGCGTACAGAGCTGGGGCGCAACGAAGTCCGGCATCTCCGAGGCCTTCTTGGCGTTCGTCGCGGTCGTGGCGCTCTTCTTCCCCGCTTTGCCGGCTTTCAACGCCGTTCGCGGCGCCGGCTTCACCGTACGCCCTTTCGTCTCCTCGGCACGGTTGGACTGCCAGACTGCATCGGCCTTGCCCTTGGGACCCTTGGCCAGCATGAACGGCTTCGGCGCGCGGCCCTTGCCTTCGGCGATCTGCTCCATCGCGCGGCCGGAGGCGACGGACTTGTCCTGCTCCAGAATGTCGTTGTCCGCGCCTTCGCGGACATATTCGTCACGATGCTTGATCAGCAGCCAGTTGGTCCGCTTCTCGCCGCCGCGCTTGCGCATGCGCACCAGGACCCAGCTGCCATGCAGCTTGTCGCCGTGGAGCGTGAACTTGAGATCACCCTTCTTGAAGCCGGCTTCCGGATCTTCCGATTCCCAATAGCCTCGATCCCACAGCATCACGGTGCCGCCGCCATATTGGCCTTCGGGTATCGTGCCTTCGAAATCACCATAGTCGAGCGGGTGGTCCTCGACCTCGACCGCGAGGCGCTTGTCGTGCGGATCGAGCGAGGGCCCTTTCGTCACCGCCCAGGACTTGAACACGCCGTCGAGTTCGAGCCGGAGATCGTAATGCAGGCGCGTCGCGTCGTGCTTCTGGATCACGAACCGCCGCTGTTTCGAGGGGGCCACTGCGGTCCTGCCCGATGGTTCGGGCGTCTTCTCGAAGTCACGCTTCTGTCGGTAAGTGGAGAGTTTTTGCAGCACGACCGGTCCCGCTTCTCTTTCGGCGTTCAAGCCTATCACGGTCAAAGTCCCGTCCGGAACCAAAACCCTGTGCGACGGTTGGGGTTCCAAAACGCCTTGAAAACGCTGGAGAATGGAATGGCCCCGCGCGCCTATTGGAAGGGAACGTTGAAGCTCTCGCTGGTGAGCTGCCCGGTGGTGCTCTATCCGGCGGCAACCGCCGCGGAGAAGACGCGGTTTCATCTCATCAACCGCGAGACCGGGAACCGGCTCAAGCAGCAGATGATCGATTCCGAGACCGGCGACGTCGTCGAGAGCGATCAGAAGGGGCGCGGTTACGAGCTGAGCAAGGGCAAATATGTCGAGATCGAGCCGGAGGAGCTCGAGGCAGTCCAGATCGAAAGCAACCACACCATCGACATCGAAAGCTTTGTGCCGCGCGAGGAAATCGACAAGCGCTATCTCAACCATCCCTATTACATCGCGCCCGACGGCAAGGCCGCCGTCGACGCCTTCGCGGTGATCCGCGACGCCATGAAGGATGAGGACCGCGTGGCGCTGGCCAAGATCGTTCTCACCAATCGCGAGCACGTCATGGCGATCGAGCCGCTCGGCAAGGGCCTGCTCGGCACCACGCTGCGATTCCCTTACGAGCTGCGCGACGAGGACCAGTTCTTCGACGACATCAAGAGCCCGAAGATCACCAAGGACATGGTCGAGCTCGCCGGCCACATCCTGCAGACCAAGGCGGCACATTTCGATCCCAGCAAATTCAAGGACGAATACGAGGACGCGCTGAAGGCACTGGTGAAGCGCAAGGCCAGCGGCAAGAAGATCGAACTGCCGGAGCCCGAGGAGCGACCGAGCAACGTCATCAGCCTGATGGACGCGCTGAAGCAGAGCCTGAAGGGGCGCGGCGGCAAGAAGACGGCGGCGAAGTCACATGCGCGGCGTGCGACGGGACGGCACCGAGCCGCGAAGAAGACGCACCGGACAGCTGCGAGGCACAGGAAGGCGGGTTGACCTTGCACCGTCATTGCGGAAACAGGCTTGCGCCACAACCTCTGTCGTCATGCCCGGCTCGACCCGGGCATCCACGCCTGTCCTCACACGCCGATAGACGTGGATGGCCGGGTCAAGCCCGGCCATGACGAGTGCGCCTCAAGCCAGCACACCATGCCGCCAAGTCGAACGCTCAATCCCCCGCCTTCAGCCGGTACCCGATGCCCGTTTCCGTGAGCACATATTGCGGCCGTTCGGGATCGGCTTCGATCTTCTGGCGGAGCTGGCGGACATAGACGCGCAAGTACTGCGCGTCGGTCAATTCGTCCCAGAGCTCCCTCAGCAGGAAGCGGTGGGTGAGCACCTTGCCGGCATGCTGCACCAGCACGCGCAACAGGTCATATTCCTTCGGCGAGAGCTTCACGTCACGGTCCCCGACCTTGACGATGCGGCGGACGAGATCGACGGAGAGATCGCCGGTGCGGAACAAAGGGCGCTCGCCCTTGATCTGAAGCTGGTGGCGCAAAGCGGCGCGCAGGCGCGCCAGGAGCTCCTCCATGCCGAACGGCTTGGTCAGATAATCGTCGGCACCGAGATCGAGCGCCTGGACCTTGCCGGCTTCGTCACCGCGGCTGGACAGCACCACGATCGGCACGCCTTCGTTGCGGGTGCGGATGGTGCGGAGCAGCTCGTGCCCCTGAACGTCGGGCAGGCCCAGATCGAGAATGATCAGCGCCGGCTCTTCGCCGAGCTTTTCCAGCGCGGTCTTGCCGTTCGACGCTTCCAGGATTTCGTAGCCTTGCGTCGTCAGCCCCATCCGCAGCAATTTGCGGATCGGCGGCTCGTCGTCGATGACCAGGACCTTGATCGGAGCAGCGCTCATGCGGCGGTATCCAATGCGTGACTCTCTGCCGGAACGGGCAGGCGGATGGTGAGGACCGCGCCGCTGCGCTCGCTGCGATTGGCAGCGGAGATCGTGCCGCGCATCGCCTCGACGAAGCCGCGGGAGATGGCGAGCCCGAGCCCCGTCCCCGGGCGGACGTGATCGCCCTTCTGCACGCGATAGAACTTGTCGAACACGCTCTCGAGCTCGTCAGGGGGAATGCCGGCGCCCTCATCGGCGATCTCGAGCACGACGTGACTGCTGTCGCGCCGGCCCCGGATCGAGATCGTGGTCCCGGATGGCGCGTATTTGGCGGCATTGTCGAGCAGATTGAACAGCACCTGCTCGAACAGCACGGCATCGAGCTGGAGCATCGGCAGATCGGCGGCCAGCACCAGCTCGACCTTGTGGCCGCCAAGGATCTTGCTGGCGCGCCGGAGCGCGCTGCCCACGATTTCGTCGAGATCGTGCAGCGCCGTGTTGGGCACGATGGCGCCGGATTCGAGCTTGGTCATGTCGAGCAGATTGGCAATGAAGCGGTTGAGCCGCTCGGATTCGTCGATGACGGTCGCGAGCAGGTCGCGCTTTTCGGTGTCGGAGAGAGCGCCGGCAAGATCGCGCATGGTCGAGGCTGCGCCGAGCACGGAGGCGAGCGGCGTTTTCAGATCATGCGAGATCGAGGTCAACAGCGCCGACCGCAGGCGCTCGGATTCGACGGTGCGCTTGACGCGGTCCATGTCCTCGACCAGCAGCACGCGCTCGATCGCGAGCGCGCCTTGGTCGACCAGCGCATCGAGCAGCCGGCGCTGGTCCGGCGTCAGCAGCGGGCCGGTGCGGTCGTTGTCGATGCCGATCACACCGATCGGACGCCGGCCGGTGCGCATCGGCAGAAACAGTCGTTTTGCGCCGGGCAAGGTGTCCGAGCCGCGGCCGGCGGCGCGATCGTTGCTCCAGGCCCAGTTGGCCGCAGCGAGGTCGGCCTGATCGAGCTCATCCTCCGGCGGATAGCCCGATTTCACCGTGAGCAGACCCTCGTCGGGCAACAGCAGAACGACGCGCACCTTCAGCATCAGCGCGATCTGGTAGGCGGTCGCCCACAAGACGTCGTCGAGCGTGGCGGTGCCGGCGAGCTTGCGGCTGAAGGCATACAGCTGCTCGGTCATCCTGATCCGGCCAATCGCCGCATCGGCCTGCGTACGCACGCGCGCTGCGACATTGGAGACGAGCATCGCCACCACCATGAACAGCACGAAGGCGGCGACGTTGGTCGGATCCGTGATCGTGAACGTGTAGATCGGCGGAATGAAGAAGAAATTGTAGCACAGTGAAGCCGCCACCGTCGCCAGCAGCGACGGCCATAAGCCATAGCGCACGGCAACCGCGACGACCGAGGTCAGCAGCACGAGGTCGACGTTCTCGAGCCCGAACCGGGGCTGGATCAGCTCGGCGGCGCCGAGGCCGATCAGCACGATCCCGAGCGCCTTCAGATAGGGCAGCGGATCGAACGGCTCCGAGCGCGCAGCGGTCTGCACCGCGGTCTTGGGCGCGGCCTCGCCGGGCAGCTCGTCACCGGCGATGACGTGGACGGTGATGTTGCCGGCGCGGCGCACCAGGTCGTGCACGACGGAGCCGCGCGTCATCTCGAACCAGCGCGAGCGCGTCGATTTGCCGATCACGATCTGGGTGACGTTGTTGCCTTGCGCGAAATTGACGACGTCGTCGGCGATGCGGCGGCCGACGGCGGGAATGGTCAGCGCCTCTCCGCCGAGCGATTCCGCAAGCCGCAACGTATCGGCCAGCCGATCCCGCTCCTCGTCGGACAATTGCAGGGATCGCCGCGTCTCGATCGAGATCGCGGTGAACGGCGCATGCAGCCGATCGGCCAGCCGCTTGGTGTAGCGCACGAGGCCGGCCGCGCGCGGATCCTCGCTGACCCAGACGAGAATGCGCTCACCCGCGGCCCAGGGACCGGGAATCGCATTCGCCTGCATGTGGTTGAGGAGCTGCTCGTCGACCCGCTCGGCGGTGCGCCGCAGTGCGAGTTCGCGGAGCGCCGTGAGATTGCCCGGCGAGAAATAATGCTCCAGTGCCCGCTCGGCCTGCTTGGGCACATAGACCTTGCCCTCCTTCAGCCGCTGGATCAGATCGTCGGGCGTGAGGTCGATCAGCTCGATCGCGTCGGCGCGGTCGAACACCGAATCCGGCACGGTCTCGCGCACCCTGACATGGGTGATCTGCGCAACGACGTCGTTCAGGCTCTCGATATGCTGGATGTTGACGGCGGTGTAGACGTCGATGCCGTGCGAGAGCAGCTCCTCGACGTCGAGATAGCGCTTAGGATGGCGGCTGCCGGCCGCGTTGGTGTGGGCGAGCTCGTCGACCAGCGCAATCTGCGGCCGCCGCGCGATCACCGCATCGAGATCCATCTCCTCGACAACCTGGCCGCGGTAGTCCAGCCTCTTGCGCGGGACCACTTCGAGATCGCGCACCAGCGCCTCGGTCTCGGCGCGGCCATGGGTCTCGACGAAGCCGACCACGACGTCGATGCCGGCCTTGCGCTTGGCATGGGCGCTTTGCAGCATCTCATAGGTCTTGCCGACGCCGGGCGCGGCGCCGACGAAGATCTTCAGCCTGCCGCTCGCGCTCTCCTCCCGACGCGCAGCTTCCAGCAGCGCCTCGGGAGAGGGACGTTGTTCGGGATCGCGGCGCTCTCGGACCATGCTATCAATATAATCATCTGCGCACCGCGAGCCTAGACCGCTACTTGGCTGCAGCGCGATCCAGCGCGAGGTTCAGCGCCAGTACGTTAACGCGAGGTTCGCCCATCAGGCCTAGCAAGCGGCCCTGAACGTTGGCCGCCACGATCTGCTTCACAGCGTCCTGCGGCATATTCCGGGCCTTGGCAACGCGCGGCACCTGGAATTCCGCTGCTTCCGGCGAGATGTCAGGGTCGAGACCGCTGGCGGAGGTGGTGACCAGGTCGACCGGCACCTGCGCATTCGGATTCTCGGTCTTGAGCTTGTCCACATCCTCCTTCAGCCGGTCGGCCAGCGCCTTGCTGGTCGGGCCGAGGTTGGAGCCGCCCGAATTGGCGGCGTTGTAAGGCGCCGCAACCGTCTTGGTCGAATCATTCGGGTCCGGCGCCAGCGTTGCCGAAGGGCGGCCGTGGAAGTACTTGTCGTCCTTGAACTCCTGCCCGATCAGGCCAGAGCCGATCACCTTGCCGTCCTTCTCGATCAGGCTGCCTTGCGCCTGCGCGGGGAAGAGCGTACCGGCGATGGCCGTCATTGCGAGCGGATAGGCGAGGCCCGTGATGGCGGTGAGCACCAGCAAGAGCACGATGGCCGGGCGGATTTCTCTGAGCATGTGCTTCTCCTATTTCTTTCGTCATTGCGAGCGAAGCGAAGCAATCCAGCGTCCTTCCACTGAGGCAGTCTGGATAGTTTCGTCGCTTCGCTCCTCGCAATGACGCGTTAGGCCAAATGCAAGGCGACGACGACGAGGTCGATCGCCTTGATACCGATGAAGGGCACGACGATGCCGCCAAGCCCGTAGATCAAGAGGTTACGCCGGAGCAGCGCACCGGCACCGACCGCGCGATAGGCAACGCCTTTCAGCGCCAGCGGGATCAGCGCAATGATGACGAGCGCATTGAAGATGATCGCCGACAGGATGGCGCTCTGCGGGCTCGACAGGTTCATGACGTTGATCACGCCAAGCTGGGGATAGAACGCCAGGAACATCGCCGGGATGATCGCAAAATATTTTGCGACGTCGTTGGCGATCGAGAACGTCGTCAGCGCGCCGCGCGTCATCAAGAGCTGCTTGCCGATCTCGACCACCTCGATCAGCTTGGTCGGGTTGGAGTCGAGATCGACCATGTTGCCGGCTTCGCGCGCGGCCTGGGTGCCGGTGTTCATGGCGACACCGACATCGGCCTGGGCGAGCGCCGGGGCGTCGTTGGTGCCGTCGCCGCACATCGCAACCAGCTTGCCCTTGGCCTGCTCGTCGCGGATCAGCTTGAGCTTGTCCTCGGGCGTTGCCTGCGCCAGGAAATCGTCGACGCCGGCTTCTGCGGCGATGGCAGCAGCCGTCATCGGATTGTCGCCGGTGATCATGATGGTGCGGATGCCCATGCGGCGCAGCTCGGCGAAGCGCTCGCGAATGCCGCCCTTGACGATATCCTTGAGCTGAACGATTCCGAGCAGCTTGCCGTCCTTGGCGACAGCCAGCGGCGTGCCGCCCGATTTGGCGACTTCGTCGGCAATGGCGCTGATCTCGCGGCCGGCCTCGGACAAAGCCGCGGGCTGCAAGGCCCGTGCCGCGTTGCCCGAGGCGATCGCGATCGGCGCGCCGCCGCCGATATAGTTGAGGATGGCATCGACCGCACCCTTGCGCACCGACGAGCCGCCGGCGTTGACGCCGCTCATGCGGGTCTGCGCCGTGAACGGAACGAAGGTCGCTCCCAGCTCGGCCATGTCGCGGCCACGGATCCCGTACTTCTCCTTGGCGAGCACGACGATGGAGCGGCCTTCCGGCGTCTCGTCCGCGAGCGAGGCGAGCTGGGCGGCATCGGCCAACTCCTGCTCGGTGACACCGCGCACGGGACGAAAGGCGGTCGCCTGCCGATTGCCGAGCGTGATGGTGCCGGTCTTGTCGAGCAGCAGCGTGTCGACATCACCGGCAGCTTCGACCGCGCGGCCGGACATGGCGAGCACGTTGAAGCGCACCAGGCGGTCCATGCCGGCGATGCCGATCGCCGACAACAGCGCGCCGATCGTGGTCGGGATCAGCGTCACGAACAGCGCGACCAGCACGATCACGGAGATCGAGCCGCCGGCATAGGCCGCGTAGCTCGGAATGGTCACGGTGGCGAACACGAAGATGCTGGTGAGGCCGGCGAGCAGGATGTTGAGCGCGATCTCGTTCGGCGTCTTCTGCCGCTCGGCGCCCTCGACCAGCTTGATCATGCGGTCGATGAAGGTCGAGCCCTGCGCGGCGGTGATGCGGACGCGGATCCAGTCCGACAGCACCTGCGTGCCGCCGGTCACGGCCGAGCGGTCACCGCCGGATTCGCGGATCACGGGCGCGGACTCGCCGGTGATGGCGGCCTCGTTGACGGAGGCGACGCCCTCGATCACTTCACCGTCCGATGGGATCGTGTCGCCCGCCTCGACCAGCACGAGATCGCCGACCTTCAGGCTCGTGCCTGATACGAGCTTGTAGTCGCGGCCCGCGCCGCTCAGGAGCTTGGCCTGGCTCTCGGTGCGGCTCTTGCGCAGCGTCTCGGCCTGCGCCTTGCCCCGGCCCTCGGCCACCGCTTCGGCAAGGTTTGCGAACAGCACGGTGAACCACAGCCAGAGGATGATCTGGAAGGTGAAGGCGAGATTTTCCCCGCCGATGACGAGGTCGCGGACGAAGATCACGGTGGTGAGCGCGGCCACGATCTCGACCACGAACATCACGGGGTTCTTGATCATGGACCGCGGATCGAGCTTGGTGAAGGCTGCACCGAGGGCGGGCACCACGATCCTGGGATCCAGCATCGCCGAGACCGGCATGCGCTTGTTGGGTTTATGGACGGGTTCCATGGAGGTCACTCCGAAAGAGCTGGATCAGAAGACGTTGCCGGCGTTCATCGCGAGGTGCTCGACAATGGGGCCGAGCGCGAGCGCCGGGAAGAAGGTCAGGCCGCCCATGATCAGGATGACGCCGACGACGAGGCCGACGAACAGGCCGCCGGTAGTCGGAAAGGTCCCCATCGACGGCGGAATGGATTTTTTCTCCGCCAGCGATCCCGCGATCGCCATCGCCGGCACGATCATGAAGAAGCGGCCGACGAACATGGCAACGCCGCCGGTCAGATTGTAGAACGGCGTATTACCGGTGAGGCCCGCAAAGGCGGAGCCGTTATTGGCGGTCTGGGAGGTATAGGCATAGAGCACTTCGGCGAAACCGTGTGGGCCGGCATTGGCCATCGATGCCACGGCCGACGGCAGCACCACGGCGACGGCGGTCCAGCCGAGAATCATCAGGGGCAGGACGAGAATGGCGAGCATCGCCATCTTGACCTCACGCGCCTCGATCTTCTTGCCGACATATTCCGGCGTGCGGCCGACCATCAGGCCTGCGACGAAGATCGCGAGGATGACGAACAGCAGCATGCCGTACATACCGGCGCCGACGCCGCCGACGATGATTTCGCCGAGCTCCATGTTGATCAGCGGGATCATGCCGCCGAGCGCGGTGAAACTGTCGTGCATGGCGTTCACCGCGCCGCACGAAGCGGCGGTGGTGATGACCGCGAACAGCGCGGACGCAACGATGCCGAAGCGGATTTCCTTGCCCTCCATGTTGCCCCCGGTCAGGCCCAGCGCCTGGAGCGTCGAGGTGCCCTGAGCCTCCGCCCAGTAGGCGACGGCGACGCCCGCGACGAACAGCACGCCCATTACGGCGAGGATCGCCCAGCCCTGGCGCTGGTTGCCGACCATGCGGCCGAACACGTTGGTCAGCGCCGCACCGAGCACGAAGGTCGACAGCATCTGCACGAAATTCGACAGCGCGGTCGGATTTTCGAACGGGTGCGCGGCATTGGCGTTGAAGAAGCCGCCGCCATTGGTCCCCAGCATCTTGATCGCGACCTGCGAGGCGACCGGACCGACCGCAATGGTCTGCTTGGTGCCTTCGAGCGTGGTCGCTTCGACGTAGTTGCCCAGCGTCTGCGGCATGCCCTGCCAGACCAGGAACAGCGCGAACACGACGCAGATCGGCAGCAGGATGTAGAGCGTGCAGCGGGTCACATCGACCCAGAAATTGCCGACGGTGCGCATGGATGCGCGGGCAAAGCCGCGGATCAGCGCCACCGCGAGCACGATGCCGGTCGCCGCCGACAGGAAATTCTGGTGCGTGAGGCCGACCATCTGGGTCAGATAGGAGAGCGTGCTCTCGCCGGCGTAGTTCTGCCAGTTGGTGTTGGTGATGAAGGAGATCGCGGTGTTGAAGGACAGATCCTCGGCAACCGCGGACTGCCCGGCCGGATTGAACGGCAGCACGGCCTGGAGCCGCATGAGGCCGTAGATGATGAGGAAGCCGCCGACATGGAACAGCAGCATGGCGACCGTGTAGGTCAGCCAGTGCTGCTCGCGCTTCTCGTCGACGCCGGAGATCCGGTAGATGCCGGCCTCGATCGGGCGCAGCACCGGCGACAGGAACGTCCGCTCGCCGCTGAAGACGCGCGTCATGTACCAGCCGAGCGGCTTGGTCAGCGCGACGATGATGGCACAATAGAGAATGATCTGGAGCCAACCGATCACGGTCATGGAGAGAGCCTTTGTGGAATCGCGTTAGAGCGGCGCCCGCTCAGAACCGTTCGGGCCGCAGCAGCGCGTAGGTGAGATACATCAGGAGGCCGAACGAGACGGCGCCGGCGAGCGCATAATCGAAGATCATGGTCCGCTCCCTCAAAGCCGTTCGCAGGCGTAGGTATAGCCGACCGCGAGCGCGAAGAAGACAAAGCCCAGCGCCAGCATCAGAATGTCCATCATGGAGATGATCCTCGTCTGTCCCTATGTCCGGCAATTATTCTCGGCCTGCCGGCGGCACGACGCTGACGTGCCACCGCGGACATAGGTTTTCGAGACGGAGGCCGCGGCGAAGTTATAGGAATCTCATAAAGGCCGGCGAGCCGGCTTGCCGTGGTCGGTCGGGCAAGTGCATCCGCGCCTTTATGAAATCCTTATATCTTCCGCCCCTTTCTCACCTCGTTTTCAAATGCCGTTCCAGCCATCTTGGACACGCCGGCCGACTGACCGACGCAGATGTCCACGAGGCCCAAGTGACCGCCGCTCTCGAACGCCGTGATCTGCTCTTGCTGGGTGAACGCATTCGCGCCGCGAGCGCAGCGACTCGGCCGTTGATGATCGAGATCATCGATAGGGCGTGCCGACGCTTCCCCTCGCTCAGGCAAAGCGCAGGCACCGCGCGCGTCATGAGCCTGATCGACGTCGAGGCTTGGGCCGATGCCGCGCTCGCATTGATGGAGCTCGAGCTGCCGCTTTGGCAGGTCCGCCGTATCGCCTATGACGATGGGGAGTGGCATTGCGCCCTGTCGCGCCAACGCGAACTGCCGGACTGGCTGGACTCCGCGGTCGAGGGCCGCCATGCCGACCTTGCGCTCTCTCTGATGTCGGCCTTTGCCGAGGTGCAGGTGCTGACCGCGGAGGCAGCCCGGCCGAGCGTTCCCTCTGTTCGTCCGGCCCGCGATCCGCTCTACGAGCCGATCGGCTGCGACAATGTCGGTTAAACGCGCATGCAGACCGGCACGCGAAATCTGGAGCGGGTGGTCACCGTTATCGTCTTGACGATGACGCTGAGCATGATCTGGGGCGCCGTGCTGACGCTCGTGATCGCACTGGCAGCACGCGGCCTGGGCGTTTAGGGTCGCGCCGCCGCGCGCGGCAACGGCACGCGAGCTGACCATGGCGGCCTTTGAAGCGAGCAACCGCGCGCGCAGCGCAGTCGCAATGCCGGGTTGAGGCAAGCTGTCCCGCGGAAAAGGCCTGCCCGATCTGGCGCAATTTCACGGAACCGTGTAGATCGGTTTCATGAGCACAAGCAGCGTCAACGTCGTCGCCCACCCCCTGGTCCAGCACAAGCTCTCCCTGATGCGGGAGAAGGATCGCTCGACCAAGAGCTTTCGCGAGATCCTGAACGAGATCGGGATGCTGCTCTGCTACGAGGTGACGCGTGACCTGCCGCTGGAGCTGGTCGAGATAGAGACGCCGATCGCGCCAATGCAGGCGCCGAAGATCGCCGGCAAGAAGCTCACGCTGGCGCCGATCCTGCGCGCCGGCGTCGGCTTCCTCGACGGCATGCTCGCCTTGATGCCTTCGGCGCGCATCGCCCATATCGGGCTCTACCGCGACCCCGAGACGTTGCAGGCCGTGGAATATTACTTCAAGGCGCCGCAGGACCTGTCCGACCGCACCGTGATCCTGATGGACCCGATGCTGGCGACCGGCAATTCGGCCTGCGCCGGCGCCTCACTGCTCAAGGCCCGCGGCGCCCGCGACATCCGCTTCGTCTGCCTTCTGGCCGCGCCCGAGGGCATCGCCCAGTTCCAGAGCGAGCATCCCGACGTGCCGATCTGGACCGCCGCAATCGACGAGCGGCTCAACGACCACGGCTACATCGTGCCGGGCCTGGGCGATGCCGGCGACCGGATGTTCGGCACCAAGTAGACAGGTTTGCGCGGGCGCGTTACTCCAGTCGGCATGAGCGCCGACGCTTTTTCGCTGCAATCGCTGATCCGGATCGAGACCGCCGCCGATCCTGCCTTCGTATTCGACGGCACACTCTTCTCCCGCGTGGAATTCTCGGCAAAGGTCGAGCAGACCGCCGCCTGGCTCGCCGCGCAGGGCATCGGCAAGGGCGACGTCGTCGCGGTCTGGCTGGTCAACCGGGTCGAATGGCTCGCACTGCTGTTCGCCGCCGCACGGCTCGGCGCGGTCGTCGCCGCCGTCAACACGCGCTACCGCAGCGCGGAAGTCGCGCATCTGCTCCGCGTGTCCGGTGCGAAGCTCATGGTGGTCGAGGCCGCATTCCGCTCGATCGATTTTGCCGCCATCCTCGCAGGCATCACCAAAGACGAGGTGCCGGCGCTGCAAAGGCTCGCGGTGGTTGGCGCGGATGCGATCCCGGCACACTGGCCCTGCGTGCGGTTCGATGCGTTTGAGAAACCCTATCCACCGGCTCCGCCGGCCCAGGACGACGTCGACCTGCCCGCGCTGCTCTACACGACGTCAGGCACCACCAAGGGCCCGAAGCTGGTCGCGCATTCGCAGCGGACGCTGGCCACGCACGCCGCCTCCGTCGCCCGCGCGCTCCAACTCGATCACCGGCGTCATTCGCTGCTGGCGATGCTGCCGTTCTGCGGCACGTTCGGCATGACGAGCCTGCTCGGCTTCATCGCAGCCGGCGCGACCATCCATGTGCTCGACGCCTTCGAAGCCGCGCCGGCCCTCAAGATTCTCAGCGCCTGCAGGATCACGCATTCCTTCGGCTCCGACGAGATGTTCCGGCGCATTCTCGCCCTCACCGATGCGCCGCGCCCATTTCCGTATCTCGAAGTCTGTGGCTTCGCCGCGTTCCAGCCCGGCTGGCGCGAGCTGGCAGTCGAAGCAGAGGCGCGCGGCATGAAGCTGTTCGGCCTCTACGGCTCGAGCGAGGTGCAGGCGCTGTTCTCGATCGGCCGCACCGGTGATGCCTTCGCCGACCGCATCGAGGGCGGCGGCTGGCCGATGTCGCCTGACGCGAAAGTCCGCGTACGCGATGTCGAGACCGGCGAGCTTGCACCCCAAGGCGTGTCCGGCGAGATCGAGATCAGCGCGCCGTCACGCTTCCTCGGCTACTTCAACAATCCCGCGGCAACGCATGAAGCGATCACCGCCGACGGGTTCTTCCGAACCGGGGACATCGGCCGGCTGCGCGGCGACGGCTCCTTTGTCTACGAGACGCGCGCCGGCGATGCGATGCGGCTCGGCGGCTTCCTGGTCGCGCCCGGCGAAATCGAGGACGAGCTCAAATCCTGCACCGGCGTCGCCGACGCCCAGGTCGTCGCGGTCGATCTCAGGGGTCGGGCACGCTGCGTCGCCTTCGTGATCCCGGCTGGAGATCCACCGCGACAGGAGGCGCTGACCGCTCATCTGCGCGAACGGCTCGCCGGCTACAAGGTGCCGGCCCGGATCTATGTCGTGGACGCCTTCCCCGTCACCGACAGCGCCAACGGCGTCAAGATCCAACGCGCCAGGCTTCGTTCCATGGCGATGGAACGCATCGCCGCCGAATAAGCCGGCCTGTTTGGTTGCGCCGCGAGACTCGTTCAGTAGGACTTCGCGAGCCCCAGCACCTTTTCCGCGATGAAGCTGAGTGCGAGCTGCGGGCTGACCGGCGCGATGCGCGGGATCAGCACCTCGCGCAAATAACGCTCGACGTGGAATTCCTTGGCGTAGCCGAAGCCGCCATGGGTCATCACCGCCTGCTCGCAAGCCGAGAAGCCCGCCTCGCCCGCCAGATACTTCGCCGCATTGGCCGCAGCGCCGCACGGCATGCCCTTGTCGTATTGCCAAGCCGCCGACATCACCATCAGCCAGGCCGCTTCGAGCTCGACCCAGTTCACCGCGAGCGGATGCTGGATGCCCTGGTTCTTGCCGATCGGGCGGTTGAACACGGTGCGCGTCTTGGCGTACTCCGTCGCGCGCGACAGCGCGAGCTTACCGAGACCCACGGCTTCGGCCGCAATCAGGATGCGCTCGGGGTTCATCCCTTCGAGAATGTACTGGAAGCCTTTGCCTTCCTCGCCGATCCGATCCTCCATCGGGATTTCAAAGTCCTCGAAGAACAGCTCGTTGGAATCGACGATCTTGCGGCCCATCTTCTCGATTTCGTGGACCTTGATCCTGTTGCGGTCGAAATCGGTATAGAACAGGCTGAGGCCGTGGGTGGGCGAGCGCACCTCCTCCAGCGGGGTGGTGCGCGCCAGCAGCAGGATCTTGTGCGCGACCTGTGCGGTCGAGATCCACACTTTCTGGCCGTTGACGATGTAGCGGTCGTTCTTGGCGACCGCGCGGGTCTTGAGCTGCGTGGTGTTGAGTCCCGTGTTGGGCTCGGTGACGGCGAAGCACGCCTTCTCGCGGCCTTCGACCATCGGCGGCAGCATGCGCCTGCGCTGCTCCTCGGTGCCGAACACGACCACCGGATTGAGCCCGAATACGTTGATATGCACGGCCGAGGCACCGGACATGCCGGCGCCGGACTCCGCGATGGTACGCATCATGATCGCGGCTTCCGTGATGCCGAGCCCGGAGCCGCCGTATTCCTCCGGCACGCAGATGCCGAGCCAGCCGGCGTCCGCCAGCGCCTTGTGGAAGTCGTGCGGGAAGCCGCCGTCGTGATCCTTCTTCAGCCAGTAGGCATCGGGAAAGCCCTCGCAGATCTTGGCGATCGCGTCGCGAATGGCTTCCTGCTGATCGGTGAGCGCGAAATCCATGTTCTTGATCTCCTCCTTGGGAGCCGCGACCCCGCCATCTCCCTTGCCTTCGCGTTCCCCACACCAAGGCCACGACCGATTGCTGTGCCTCGGTCGCGCCTTTGCTCGCGTTCTTAGCTCGAAAAACTGGGCACAGATACGTGAATTTATCCGTAGACTGTGTGTACCATGCATAGGGTCATGCGGCGCGACGGTGCGAGCGCGCCGTTATTTCGCAGGGAGGAAACCGCGATGGCCGGACTTTATTTCGAAGACTTTTCCGTAGGCCAGGAGTTCAGGCACCCGCTGACCCGGACCGTTACGGAGATGGACAACACCATGTTCAGTCTGCTGACGCTCAATCCGCAACCGCTGCACATCGACGCCCATTTCGCCGAGAAGACCGAGTTCGGCCAGCGCATTTTCAACAGCCTTTACACCCTCGGCATCATGATCGGCATGACGGTCTATGATACGACCCTCGGGACCACCGTCGCCAATCTCGGCATGACCGACGTCACCTTTCCAAAGCCGGTCTTCCATGGCGACACCTTGCGGGCGACGACGAAGGTGCTCTCGGTGCGAGAATCCAAATCGCGGCCCACGGCCGGGATCGTCGAGTTCGAGCACCACGCCCTGAACCAGAACGACGAGATCGTCGGAAAATGCCGCCGCATGGCGATGATGCACAAGAGGCCGGTCTGATGCGTTCGATGCTGTTCGTGCCGGGCGATTCCCCGCGCAAGTTCGAGAAGGCGAGCGAAGGCAAGGCCGACGCGTTGATCATCGATCTCGAGGACTCCGTCGTCACAGAGAAAAAGGCGGAGGCGCGCGAGTTGACAGTTGCGATGCTGAAGAGCCGTCCCGGCCCACACCAGCTCTACGTCCGCGTCAATGCGCTGGATACCGGCATGACGCTGGCCGACCTCGCGGCGGTGATGCCGGGCAGGCCCGACGGCATCGTGCTGCCGAAATCGCAAGGCGGCGACGACGTGCGGCAGGTCGCGACCTGGCTCGAAGCGCTCGAGGCGGCAGCCGGCATCGAGGTCGGCGCGACCCGCATCGTTTGCGTGGCGACGGAAACGGCCAGTTCGATCTTCGGGCTCGGCAGCTACAAGGGCTGCTCCCCTCGCCTTGCCGGGCTGATGTGGGGCGCTGAGGATCTCTCCGCCTCGCTTGGTGCCACCGAGAAAGCGAGCGGCGGCGTGTTCCACAGCCCCTATCGCCTCGCGCGCGATCTATGCCTGATGGCCGCGGCCGCGGCCGAGGTCGCGGCCATCGACACGGTCTACACCGATATCGACAACCTCACTGGCCTCGAGCAGGAAACGCGCGCCGCGCGGCGCGATGGTTTTTCGGCAAAGGCGCTGATTCACCCTAAGCATGTCGACATCGTCAACGTGGCCTTCGAGCCGACGGACGCCGAACGCACATGGGCGGAGAAGGTCATCGCGGCGTTCGCGAGCAATCCCGATTCCGGCACGCTGCGGCTCGACGGCCAGATGATCGACAAGCCGCACCTTCGCGCCGCCAAGAAGATCCTCGGCCAGTCCTAGATCGGGACGAAGCCTCGCCAGACAGGCGAGGGCTTGAAGCTGCCGGCCTCAATCGAATCCCTGAACGGGCGGCGTCGAGGTCTGCGCCGGGACGGCAGGTGCGGCTTGAACCGGCGGGGCCGGATTGCCGGCAGCGCGCATCTGGCCGTTGGCTGCCATCGCCTCGCGCGTGCGCGACGGACCCCCGGTCGCGGCGGCGCGGCGCGGCGGCTGCCGGTGCCTTGCCGAGTGCGAACCTCTCGTGCCCCAGGAGCGGGCGATCGAAGGTCCGGCCGTGTAGCCGATCAAGGCTCCGGCGACCGCACCGACGGGGCCCAGCACGACCGCGCCCGATACCGCGCCCAGCGCCGCATCGCCCGCACGCTCCTGCGCAACCGCGCTCGCGGGCACGCAGGCCAGCATCGCGATAGCAGTGATCAGAGCTTTGTTCATCGGAGCGCCTCCCTCACGGGAATTCACTCGTTCTCAAATATGGCCGCACGAGGTTCACTTGCCGGCCAAAAAAGGCAATCGACCCGCGGAACTCGGCGATTCCTGAGCCTTCCGCCGCCAACTGGTGGTTGCGGCGGCATGGCAACTACACGATCTTGATCGACATGTCAGGCAGGCCCTCGAGCTTGCAGAGCAGCACGTCGCCCTTCACGACGGGGCCGACATTCTCGGGCGTGCCGGAATAGATGATGTCGCCGGCCTTCAGCTCGAACGCTTCCGACAGCTTCGCGATCTGCTCGGCCACGCTCCAGATCATCTTGCTGAGATCCGAGTTCTGCCGCACCGTACCATTGACGGCCAGCGAGATCGCGCCCTTCTCGAAATGACCGGTCTTGCTCGCCGGGTGAATCGGGCCAAGCACCGCGGCGTGGTCAAAGCTCTTGCCGATTTCCCAAGGCTTCTTCTCCGCGGCCATGCCGTTCTGGAGATCGCGCCGGGTCATGTCGAGGCCCAGGGCATAACCATAGACGTGGTCGAGCGCCTTATCGACCGGGATATTGGTGCCGCCGGACTTCAGCGCGGCGACCAGCTCGACCTCGTGATGATAATTCTTGGTCAGCGACGGATAGGGATGTTCGGCGACCTCACCGATCGCGACGTTCTGGATCGCGTCCGTCGGCTTCTGGAAGAAGAACGGCGGCTCGCGGTTCGGATCCGAGCCGCGCTCGATCGCATGTGCCGCATAGTTGCGCCCGATGCAGTAGATGCGGCGGACCTGAAACACCTGGCTCTCGCCGACGATCGGGATCGTGACCATCGGCACCGGGAAGATCGGCTTCGGTCCGGCCTGCGCCGCGGCCGGTGCGATCTCGGCCAGCGAAGCTGCGGTGGCCGCCGCCGCGGTTGCAATCAGGTCGCGTCGCGTCGGTGAGATCCTTCTCATGTCAGGTGCTTCCTTCCTTGTCCTTGGGCAGCGTCAAGCGCTCCGATCCGGCTGATAGTCGATCTTCAGCCTGCCAGCAACAAGGACTGGCACGGGCTTCGAGCATCTTGACACCGTTCACCCGCCGCATATTTTTTCGCCGAGAAGTTTCTCACCCTCGAAATCAAAGGACTTAACGCGACCGTCTGGAGAGACGATGATGCTCGATGAGAATCTGGCCCGCATTCGTGCGCACCGCAACAACATCCACCGCTACCGGCGCCTGCTGAAGACCAGGCTGTCGGAGCTGGAGCGCCATTTCATCGAGAGGCGCCTCGCAGAAGAGCAATCGGCGCTCGATGCCCTGACCGCAGCGATCTTTCCTGTCAGCTTCCGCGCCCCGGGAGCGCCGGCCAATGCGACGGGGATGGCGCAATGAACAGTCAGCGAGACCTGCTCATTCGAGGCAGCGAGAAGGTCATTGGCCATTACGAGCTGCTTCTTGCCAGCGCGAAGAGCGAGCATGAGCGCGAGCTCTATCGCCAGCGCATCGAACGCGAGCGGCGGCTTATCCGGGACCTGCAAGACGGGCTGGATCACCGCGCGGCCTGAGCTGGGAGATCATACGCCTGCGACCATTGCAGGGGAAAGCAAACCGCGCTTCCGTTCGCGGATTGCCGCTGCATCCGGTTCAGCGAACGAGGCGGTTGGGGCCCGCGAGCGCACTGCTCGGTTCGGCCGCTGGCGCCACCCTCACCGTGGCGGTGAGCGGCGTACCGTCGCGCAGCAGAGTGAGCTTCACATCCTCGCCGACGCGCGCAAGGCCGATCGTGTTGCGGAGCTGGGCGGCGGTGCGTATCGGGCGGTCGTCGGCGCCGGTGACGATATCTCCCTTGCGCAAGCCGGCCCTCTCTGCCGGCGAATCCGCGGCGATCTCGGCGACTACGGCGCCTTGATTCAGTCCCTTGTTGACTGACGGATGCAGGTCCTTCAGCGAAACGCCGATGCGGCCGCGCTCGACGCGCCCCTTGGCGATGATCTGCTCCATCACCTTGCGCGCCATGTTGACCGGAATGGCAAAGCCGATGCCGACATTGCCGCCCGCGGGTGAGATGATCGCCGAGTTGATGCCGACGAGTTCGCCGCGCAAGCTGACCAGCGCTCCGCCGGAATTGCCGGGATTGATAGCTGCATCGGTCTGGATGAAATCCTCATAGCCCTGCTTGCCGAGGCCGGTGCGCCCCAGCGCGCTGACGAGCCCCGATGTCACGGTCTGGCCGAGGCCGAAGGGATTGCCGATCGCAAGGACGAAATCACCGACCTCGAGCCCGTCGCTATCCCCGAAGGGAAGCGCCTTGAGCCCGGCCGGACTCTGGACCTGGAGCACCGCGACATCCGTGGGCGGATCACGGCCGATGACCTTGGCGGAAAACTGCCGGCCGTCCTTGGTCGTGATCTGAACCGCGGAGGTGCCTTCGACCACGTGATTGTTGGTCAGCACATAGCCGCGCTGGGCATCGACGATCACGCCGGAGCCGGTCGCATTGACCTCCTTCTCGATTTGCCGGGGAACGTCGAAGAACTCGCGGAAGAGCGGATCGCGATAGAGCGGGTTGTCCTCGCGCACGCGCCCGTGCACGGAAATGTTGACCACGGCGGGCGTGACCTGACGCACCAGCGGCGCCAGGGTCGGCACCGAGCCGCCGGTCTTCATATCCGGAATCTGGCCGGCGGCAGGCCGCGACGCTGTGAGCGTCAGCACCAGCAAGGCCAGGAAAAGCAGACGCACAGCATTCATCATCTTCACCTGCCGCTTGGTATTGTGTGGATATTCGAGACCTTGGTGGCTTCAGCCTTCGTCGCGTGGTGCGACGATCCAGCCCTGCAGAGCCAGAAGCGGAACGACCCAGGCTGCCGAGGATTGGCCGAGCAGCACGAGTCCGAGAACGGCGGGCGTAAACATCATGCGGCCTGCCTCTCCGCGGCGGCCCATGGCCGCCGCAGCCGCATCGGCACGCCGCCGCCGCGCGGTGGGTCGTCGTTGTCGTTGTCACCGTCACCGTCGAGCTTGCGCAGGGCGGCCAGAATGTCGGCGAGCCGGACCGTGTGGCTCATGCCGGGAATCTCGCGCAAGGCCGGACAGGATTCAACCGCGTACATGTCGGATGCCCAGGACGACAGGATGATGCGCTTCTCAGGCGTGGAGAGCTCCTCGGCATTCAGGACTTCGGCAGGCGAGTTGTAATGGGCCGCAGGGTGAAACAGCGGATTGAGAGTGCCGATATTGGTATTCACGTTGGTCATTGGCGGTGCCTCCCTCAAACTCCTTTCCATAGGGGACGGGGTTGTTGACTGCGGGACGGCGGGGCCAATCGCCGCCGCCCCGCTTGACACTAATGCGTATTGATCGCGATGCGCTTGACGCCTTCGCGCGCCTTCTCCGATTTCGGCAGCGACACGGTCAGGACGCCGTCCTTGAACGACGCCTCGGCCTTGTCCTCCTCGACGCCCTCCAGCGGGATCTGCCGCTCGAAGGCGCCGTAATAGCGCTCGG
Source organism: Bradyrhizobium vignae (assembly GCF_900324035.1). Classification (NCBI taxonomy): domain Bacteria; kingdom Pseudomonadati; phylum Pseudomonadota; class Alphaproteobacteria; order Hyphomicrobiales; family Nitrobacteraceae; genus Bradyrhizobium; species Bradyrhizobium vignae. The sequence continues at coordinate 2,228,518 of NZ_LS398110.1, read as the reverse complement.
TGAAGTACCTGCCTTCGCCGTTGCGCTCCGCCTTCCTCTCGCCGCGGACTGTCAGGACGCCATTGGCGATCTCGACCTGGACGTCCTTCTCAGTCAGGCCGGGAAGCTCGGCCGAGATCGTCATCGTCTTGTCGGTCTCGCTGAGCTCGAGCTTCGGCCAGCCGAAGCGACCTTCCATCAGCGGCGACAGGCCGGTCCCGCCGAAGCCACGGAAGACGTCGTCGAACAGACGGTTCATCTCGCGGTGAAGCGTCAGGAACGGATCGAAATTGTCGCGCGCCGGCGCGAGCTCCTGGTTTCTCGACCAGGGAATGAGATCACGAAAAGCCATGGTTCTCTCCTTCATGCATCGGGAGCGCGGCCCGCGCATCCGCGCGCCGCGTCCGCCGTGGACCGATCGAGCGCTCAGGCTGCTTTCTTCTGCTCGATCTGCGATGCCGCAGGAGCGCCGCCCGCGATCGGAATCCGGCGCGGCTTCATCGCTTCCGGTACCTCGCGGACGAGGTCGATGATCAGGAGCCCGTCCTGGAACGAGGCCTGCTTGACCTGGACGTAATCGGCGAGATTGAACACACGCCGGAACGGACGCGCGGCGATGCCCTGGTACAGGTATTCGCGCGCAGCGGTCTCGGGCTTCTTGCCCTCGATGGTGAGCGCGTTCTGCTCGGCCGTCACGGTGATATCGCTGGCGCCGAAGCCTGCCACCGCAAGGCTGATCCGGTAGTGGTCTTCGCCGGAGCGCTCGATGTTGTAGGGGGGATAGTTGTCCTCGGTCGCCTGGCGCAGCGTGCTGTCGACGAGGTCGGCCAGGTGATCGAAGCCGATGGTGGAGCGCCACAGGGGCGCGAAGTCGAAACTGGTCCTCATAACCAAGTCCTCCAAAGAGCAAGATGGATACGAAGGAGCGCAAGGCGGGGATTCAGACGGGTCCGAAAAGACCAGCCCGGCGCCCGTGCCGGACCCGATTTTGGCATCCGGCACACCGCTCTCGCGGCGAAAAACGACTTAGAAAACCGGACATCGGTTTCAAGAGGGGGCCGGAAGATTTTTTTGTGCCCACCCTGGTCAATGGCGCCGGGGGGCCATCCCTTTCCGCCGCGGCGGCCGGCTCCCGAGGCGCCGGCGGCGGGCGCTCGGCGTCGATGATGCAGTAAAATTCAGATAAGTAAAATACAGGTAAATTGTCGATCTGGATAAAGGCCAGGGTTGCCTCTCATGCATCTGGACCGGCGCATGACGACGATCGCGCTGCTCGCGACCGTAACGATGTGCGCGGCGCACGCCGGCGCCGTTGCCATCTCGCCCTCCAATCTGAATGCGATCGGAACGATCGACGAGCGCTTTCAATCCTACAACATCGAGATGGTGGAGGTGACCGGCGGACGGTTCTGGCGGCCTTATCCGCCGATGGGACGTGCTTTCGATGGGCGGGATCGTTACAGCGGGCGACCGCCGATCGATCTCGCCAATGCGCGACTGCGCCTGCTCGCCGCGGCGTTGTCGCCGGCTTATCTGCGCGTGAGCGGCACTTGGGCCAATGCAACGTTCTTTGCCGAGGCGCCGGGAAAGCCGCCGCCGGGATATGGCTCGGTGCTCAGCCGCGCGCAGTGGCGCGGCGTCGTGGAGTTCGCGCGCGCTGTCGATGCGGAGATCGTCACGTCCTTTGCGATCAGTCCCGGCAGCCGCGATGCCAATGGCGTATGGAAGCCGGACCAGGCGCAGCAGCTGATCGACACCACGCGCGCACAGGGTGGCCGCATCGCCGCGGCCGAATTCATGAACGAGCCGACGCTCGCAGCGAGGGGCGGCGCACCGGCGGGCTATGACGCGACTGCCTATGGCCGCGACTTCAAGATCTTCCGCGACTGGATGCGGCGCGCCGCGCCTGAGACGCTGATCCTCGGTCCCGGCTCGGTCGGCGATGCACCGTCGCCATCCGGGTCGGGCATCACCACACGCGACCTGCTTGCCGCATCCGGTTCCGGCGTCGATCGTTTCTCCTATCACCATTACAACACGATCTCGCCGCGCTGCGGCAGGCATGATGATCCGGCGCAGGCCCTCTCGGAGGACTGGCTGGCGCGCACGGATGCGACGCTCGGCACTTATCAGGCCCTGCGCGACGCATTCGAGCCGGGCAAGCCGATCTGGCTGACCGAGACGGCCGATGCGGCCTGCGGCGGCAACCGATGGGATCGGACCTTTCTCGACACCTTCCGCTATGTCGACCAGCTCGGACGCCTGGCGAGGGCCGGCGTCCAGGTGGTGATGCACAACACGCTGGCCGCCAGCGATTACGGCCTGCTCGACGAAACGACGTTCCGGCCGCGGCCGAGCTACTGGGCCGCGCTGCTCTGGCGCCGGCTGATGGGAACGATTGTGCTCGACGCAGGAAAGGCTGCTCCGCGCGGTCTCCATCTCTATGCGCAGTGCCACCCGGCCGTGGCAGGTGCGGTGTCGCTGCTCGCAATCAACACCTCGCGTCGCATGTCACACGCGCTGACGCTTTCGGATTCCGCCGAACGGTACACGCTGCATGCGGCGCGGTTGCAGGGCACGGCTGTGCAGTTGAACGGCAAGAGGCTCGCGCTGACGACGGATGGCCAGCTGCCCCGGCTCGATGCACGCGCAACGCCGCCGGGAGCAGTCAAGTTTGCGCCGGCGACCATCACCTTCCTGGTGTTTCCGAACGCTGCAAATCCCGCTTGCTCGTCCGGGCGCTCAGGATCTTAGCGAATCCCGCGCCGTCTCCGGCGCCATCAGCGTCGCGACGATCGTGACGATCGACAGCGCGACGATGTAGACCGATACCGCCCAGTACGAGCCGGCCCATGCCAACAGCGCAGCCGCGATCAGCGGCGAGAAGCCGCCGCTCAGCGCCGCCGCGACGTTGGCGCCGAGCGAGGCCCCGCTGTAGCGCACCTGGGTGCGGAACAGCTCCGGCATGAACGCGGCCTTCGGCCCGAACAGCAGCGCATGGGTGAGAGTCATCGTGACGACGAGCGCGAGCGTGATCAGCGCCGGCTCCTTGCTGTCGAGGAACCAGAACAGCGGAAAGGCCAGCGCGACCGAGAAGACGCCGCCGGCGAGATACAGCGCCTTGCGTCCGAAGATGTCGGACAGCCAACCCGCGAGCGGCAAGGTCGCGAACTCGACGATCGCGGCATAGACCACGGCATCCAGGATCACCTGCCGTGGCAGACCGAGCTTCGTCGTCGCGTAGACCACCGTGAACACGGTGAGGAGATAAGCGAGCCCGACCTCCGACACCGTGATGCCGATGGCGAGCAGAAAGCTGCGCCAGTCGCGGCGCAGCACCTCGAGGGCCGGCTGCGCCAGCACCTCCTTGCGTTCGACGATCTCCTTGAAGTGAGGCGTCTCCGCGAGCTTGAGCCGCACGATGAAGCCGACGCCGACCAAGAGGATGCTGACCAGGAACGGCACGCGCCAGCCCCAGCCGAGGAAGTCCGCCTCGGGCAGCTTCGTCATCAAGGCGAAGATGCCGGTGGAGGCAGCGACGCCGACGGGAAAGCCGACCTGCACCAGGCTGCCGTAGAAGCCGCGGCGATTGCCGGCGTGCTCGATCACCATCACGACCGCTCCGCTCCACTCGCCCCCGAGCCCGATGCCCTGAACGAAACGAAGGATCACGAGCAGGATCGGCGCCCAGACCCCGATCTGACCGTAGGTCGGCAGGCAGCCGATCAGGAAGGTGCCGAGTCCCATCGCGATCATGGTCGCAACCAGCATGGTCTTGCGGCCGAGCCGGTCGCCGTAATGCCCGATGATCGCGCCGCCGATCGGCCGCGCGACGAAGCCGACCGCGTAGGTCGAGAACGCCGCCAGCGTGCCGACGAAGGGATCGAAGCTCGGGAAGAAGAGCTTGTTGAAGACCAGCGCGGCCGCCGTGCCGTAGATCAGGAAATCGTACCATTCGATGGCGGTGCCGAGCGCGCTCGCCCAGACCACATGCGCCGTCGTCGATCTCTCCGCCGCCGCGGAGACCCCCGTTGCCGTCGTCATGGCCTGCCCCAAAAGGTTCCACACGGCATAATGGCCAATCGTAGGTAGGGTTGCAACCTGCCCGCGCATTTGACTGCTCTCGCCCAGACGCTGCGCAGCACTGAAGGCGCGATGACGCGCGTCTTCGACGCACTATGGTGATGCGCTGTAGAGCCGGGGCCTGCGCTTCCTCAAGCAGCCCCGCGCGGCATGGGTCCGGGCTCTGCGCAGCAGCGCAAGAGCGCCGCGGCGCGTCCGGGACACGAGAGCGTTCGGAGCAACTGCTCGTCCAGCCGTCATTGCAAGGAGCCCTTGCGACGAAGCAATCCAGAATCCCTCAACGGAAAGACTCTGGATTTGCTTCGCTGCGCTCGCAATGACGGTGGTGAGGCAAGTGTGCATCCCCTGCCTCACGATCGTCGTCGTGGCGTTCGCCAGTGCGGAACTGCCACTTTTTATTCGTCATTGACAAATTCATTCGCCTATATCTAATTAACCCCCAGAACGACCAGCCGCGCCAAGCGGCCCAAAAGAGCGAGGAAACGACGATGAGAGGGTTTTTGGCCTGTGCTGTGCTCGCGGCCATGACTTCGACTGCCATGACCAATGTTGCGATCGCGCAAGTCTCCGACGACGCGGTGCGGATCGGCGTGCTGACGGATCTGTCGAGCTGGGGCCGCGACAATAGCGGGCCGGGCTCGGTCGAGGCGGCCAAGATGGCCGTGGAGGAATTCGGGCCAACCGTGCTCGGCAAGCCGATCGAGATCATCAGTGCCGACCATCAGATGAAGACCGACGTCGGCGTCCAGATCGTGCGCGGCTGGTTCGACAACGGCAAGGTCGACGCCGTCGTCGACATCCCTAATTCCGGCATCGCCATCGCCGTGCACAACATGGTGCGCGAGCGCAATAAGATCGCCCTGCTCTCCGGTCCCGGCGCGAGCTCGCTGACAGACGAGCTGTGCAGTCCCAACACAGTGCATTTCACCTACGACACCTATGCGCTGTCGAAGGTGACGGCTTCGGCCGTCATCAAGGAAGGCGGCAAGTCCTGGTACTTCATCACGGCAGACTATGCCTTCGGCCAGCAGCTCGAGAAGGATGCCACGCGCTTCATCAACGAGATGGGCGGCAAAGTGCTCGGTGGCGTCAAGCACCCGACCAACACGGCGGACTTCTCCTCCTTCGCGCTGCAGGCGCAGAGCTCGAAATCCGACGTGGTCGCTTTCGCCAATGCCGGCCAGGACACCGACAACGCCATCAAGCAGTCCGGCGAGTTCGGCCTGGTCCAGGGCGGCCAGAAGCTCGTCGGCCTCTTGATGTTCGACACCGACGTGCACGCGATCGGGCTGAAGGCCGCGCAGGGCACCTACATGACCACGGCATCGTATTGGAACATGGACGAGGCCACCCGCGCCTGGTCGAAGAAGTTCTACGAGCGCACCAAGGTGATGCCGACCATGATCCAGACCGGAGTCTACGGCTCCGTGCTGCATTACCTGAAAGGCATCAAGGCCGCAGGCACCGATGATCCGGCCAAGGTGATGGCCAAGATGCGCGAACTGCCGATCGAGGATATCTTCGTTCACGGCGGCAAATTGCGCGAGGACGGCCGCGTCATCCGCGACATGTATCTCGCCAAGGTAAAGAAGCCCGAGCAGTCCAAGGAGCCGTGGGATTATCTGGATATCGTCAAGACCGTGAAGGGCGAAGACGCCTTCCGCCCGGTCTCCGAATCCAAATGTCCGCTCCTGAAGAAGTGAGGTGAGCGATGACCGGCAACGAGCATAGCGCCATTGAGACTTACGAGTGCGACGTGCTCGTGGCCGGATCGGGTTGCTCCGGCATGTCGGCCGCGATCACCGCGCGCTATCGCGGGCTCGATGTGCTGATCGTCGAGAAGGAGCCGCGCTTCGGCGGCACCACCGCGCGTTCCGGCGGCTGGCTCTGGATTCCCGGCACCTCGCTGGCGAGGGCCTATGGCATCGAGGAGACGCCGGAGCAGGCCCGCACATACTTACGCCACGAGGCCGGCAACAATTACGATGCGGCACGCGTCGATGCATTTTTATCGGCCGGCCCCGAGGCGGTCGAGTTCTTCACCACCAAGACGGCGCTGCGTTTCGACATGCCGCTGGTGTTTCCCGATTATCACGCCGAAGCGCCCGGCGGCGCGCAGGGCGGCCGCTCCATGGTGACGCGTCCATTCGACGGCCGCGAGCTCGGCGACCTCATCAAGACCCTCGGCACGCCGCTGCCCGAGCTCACCGTGTTCGGCATGATGCTGGGCTCCGGCAAGGAGATCATCCACTTCATGCGCGTGACGAAGTCGCTGACCTCGGCCGTTTATGTCGCCAAGCGGCTGTCGCGGCATTTCATGGACGTGCTGCGCCACGGCCGCGGCATGACGCTGACCAATGGCAATGCGCTCGCAGGCCGCCTCGCGAAATCCGCGCTCGATCTGAAGATTCCGATGTGGCTGTCCTCACCGGTGCGCGAGCTGACGGTCGAGAACGGCGCCGTGACTGGCGCGATCGTTTCGCGCGAGGGACGCGAGGTGCGCGTTCGTGCAAGGCAAGGCGTCGTGCTCGCCTGCGGCGGTTTCCCGCACGACGTGGCACGCCGCAGAAAAATGTTTCCGCACGCGCCGACCGGCAATGAGCACTATTCGCCCGGGCCCGCGGGCAATACCGGCGATGGCCTGCGCCTTGCGGAAAGCGCCGGTGGGCGCATCGAGGATCGCCTGCCGAACGCGGCAGCCTGGGTGCCGGTCTCGCTGACTACGCGCAAGGATGGCTCGAAGGGCGTGATGCCGCATTTCATCGACCGCGCCAAGCCCGGCGTGATCGCGGTGATGCGCGACGGCAAGCGTTTTGCCAATGAAGGCAATTCCTATCACGACTTCGTCCAGGCCATGGTCAAGGCGGCCAAACCCGGCGAGGAGATCGCCGCCTTCCTGGTCTGCGACCACAAGACGCTGCGGAAGTATGGCCTCGGCTGCGTGCCGCCTTTCCCGATGCCGCTGGGTCATCATTTGAATACCGGCTACCTCATGCGCGCCGACACGCTGGAGGCGCTCGCGGCGAAAGCCGGCATCGATGCGAAGGCGTTCGCCGAAACCGTCAGGCAGTTCAATGCGACGGCGCCGCTGGGACACGACACCGCCTTCGGCAAGGGTTCGAAAGCCTATAACCGTTACCAGGGCGACGCGCTGCACGGGCCCAACCCTTGCGTCGCGCCGATCGAGAACGGCCCGTTCTACGCCATCAAGATGGTGATCGGCGATCTCGGCACCTATGCCGGCATCGTCACCGACGAGAACGCGCGGGCGTTGGATGCCGAAGGCCGCGTCATTCCCGGCCTCTATGCCGCCGGCAACGACATGGCAAGCATCATGGGCGGCAATTATCCCGGGGCCGGCATCACCCTTGGGCCGGCGCTGACCTTCGGCTACATTGCCGGCCGTCATCTTGCCGACAGCGCCGCCAAGCGCAACGCGGCGTGAGCGAAAACGCCGGGAGGCACATGAACAGAGAGAGCCGCGGCATCCAGTCGATCGAGGTCGGCGGAGAATTGCTTCGCGCGCTCGCAAGAAGCGGCGAGCCGATGATGCTGCGCGATCTCGCGCGCGAGGCCGGCATGACGCCGGCCAAGGCGCATCCCTATCTCGCCAGTTTTTCGCGTATCGGCCTGATCGAGCAGGACGAGACCACCGGCCGCTACGAGATCGGCGCGCTGGCGCTGGAGCTCGGCCTGATCAGCCTGCGCCGGCTCTCCGGCGTCCGCATCGCACGTCCCAAGATCGCGGGCCTCGCGAGCCAGATCGGCCACGCAGTCTCGCTCGCGGTCTGGGGCACGCACGGCCCGACCGTGGTTCAGCTCGAGGAGCCGGCCCAGCCGGTGCACATCGTGATGCGCGTCGGCTCCGTGATGGCGCTGCTGGAGACTGCGACCGGCCGCGCCTTCGCGGCGTTCCTGCCGGAGAAGACGATCAATGCCGCGCTCGAAAGCGGTCTCGACCGTCACGGCGTCGGCTACAATCCAAAGCGCGCCGTGAAAGGCGCGAAGGTTGCCGAGATGCTCGCTGAGGTCCGCACGCACGGGCTCGCCCGCGCGCTCGGCGATCCCCTGCCCGGCGTCAACGCATTCTCGGCGCCGGTGTTCGACCATTCCGGCCACGTCGCGCTGGTCATCACCGCGATGGGGCCGGAAGGAACGTTCGACGCGCGCTGGGACAGCCCGATCGCAAATGCGCTGCGCGATTGCGCCGGCGGCATCTCGAAGCGGCTCGGCCACGGCATGACGGTCGCGGCGGAGTGAGAGGCAGTGAGCCCTACTTCTCCTTCACAGGCACCGTGTAGTTCAAAACCAGCCGGCCGCCATCCGGATAGATCGTCTGTCCGGTGATGTAGGACGCATCGTCGCTGGCAAGGAACGCCACCACGGAGGCCACCTCGCTCGGCTCGCCGCCACGGCCCGCCGGCGTACGCGACATCACGGTCTTGCGGGCCTCCTCGGAAGTGTAGATGGACGACGCCACCATGTCGGTCAGGATCGTGCCCGGCCCGACCGCGATGACGCGGATGTTGTGCGGGGCCAGTGCAACGGCCGCGACGGAGGTGAGCTGCTTCATGCCGCCCTTGGAGATGGCATAGGTCGCAAGCGTCGGGATCGCCAGCAGCGCATTCACCGAGGACATGTTGATGATGACCCCGCCGCCACCTTGCGCAATCATCTGCTTCGCCGCGGCCTGCACGCCGAAGAACGCGCCTTTCAAATTGATGCCGATGATCTCGTCGAAATCCTGCTCGGTGATATCGAGAATGTCCTGGTTGCGGGCGACGCCGGCGTTGTTGACCATGATGTCGAGCCGGCCGAACTCCCGGACCGCGGTGGCGACCGCGCGATCGACGTCCGCGCGCCGCGCGACGTGGCACGGCAGGGCATACAGCTCCTCGGGCTTGCCCAGGGAAACGGCCAGGTCGTGCCGTTGCCCATGTCACCGGGAATGCGGGGAAAGCGTGCTTCCAGCATCAGGATTCCGAGCGGCGCGCCGTACACGGCCTTGCCGCCGCGGGCGATGCGGGCGGACGAATTGACTGAACTGGTCATGCTGCGGACCTCAGAGAAAACGTCCGGGTGCGAAGGGGCCGAGCGGAATCTCCGGCGTCTTGCCGCTGACAAGCTGGGCGACGAGCCGGCCGGTACGGGCCGAGCCGACCAGGCCGACATGCCCGTGGCCGAAAGCATAGACGATGTCGCGGGAGGCGCGCGCATAGCCGATGCAGGGACGTCCGTCCGGCATGCTGGGGCGATGGCCGAACCAGGTCTTGATGCGCGAAGCTGGGATGTCCTTCGGCAACTTCGGGAACATCCCGAGAAGGTGGTTGCGCAAGATTTCGGCCCGCTTCCAGTTCGGTGCGGCCTCGAGGCCGGCGATCTCGACCGTGCCGGCGGCGCGCAGGCCCTTGTTGGTCCAATTCACCACCATCTTGGCGTCGGATGCCATCATCGAGCTGCGCGGACCTACTTCCGGATTCTCAATCATGACGTGATAGCCGCGCTCAGTCTCGAGCGGGAGGGAATCGCCGACCGACGCGGTGAGTTGCCTCGAGCGGGCACCAGCCGCGACCACCGCGGCATCGCAAGGAATCTCGCCGGTCTCGGTGAGAACAGCCACGAGCTTGTGGCCGTTTAGCTTCAGCCCGGTCGCCTTGGCCCGCACGTGCTTCGCGCCACCGGCGATCGCATGATTGGCGAGGGCGGCGACATAAGCCCCGGGATCGCGGCAGCGGCCGGCCTCCTCCACCACCACGCCAAAAGTGTAGCGCGGATGCAGGTCCGGCTCGCGCTGGCGCATCTCGTCGGCATTGAGCTCCAGCCATTCGACTCCGACCTTCTTGCGCAGGCGCCAGCCGAGATCGTCGTCGAAATTGCCGCGCGAGGTGAAGACATGCATCACGCCGTTGCGCTCGATCAGTTCGGGCACGCCGGCTTCTTCCGCGAGCTTGCGGTGCAGCAGCGGCGCGTCCTTGAGGAGGGCGCGCAGCGCGAACGCCGTCGTCTCGACCCGCGCCTCGGTCCAGCCGGACAGCAGGTACTTGACCAGCCAGGGCAGCGCCTTCGGCAAATACGACCAGCGGATCGCGAGCGGGCCGAGCGGGTCCATCAGATAACCCGGCACCTTCTTCCAGACGCCTGGCTCCGCCGGCGGAATCACCGAATGCGAGGACAGCCAGCCGGCATTGCCATAGCTCGCCGCCTGTTCGCCGCCAGGCTCGCCGGGATCGATCAGCGTGACGCGATGGCCCTCGCGCAACGCCTCGATGGCGCTGATCACGCCGACCGCGCCGGCTCCGATGATCGCAACGTGGCGACCGGCCGCCATCGCCTTAAGCCTTCACCGCCGGCGTGAAATCCTTGCCGACCGAGATCGCGCGCGGATCGATGATGCAATGGAGGATCGACGGCTTGCCCGAAGCCAGCGCGCGCTCGAACGCCGGTGCGAACTCTTCGGTGCGCTCGACGCGCTCGCCATGGCCGCCGAACGCCTTGGCGTACATCGCAAAGTCGGGGTTCTTGAGCTGGGTGCCGACGACGCGGCCGGGATAGTCGCGCTCCTGGTGCATACGAATGGTGCCGTATTGCGAATTGTCGACGATGATGACGATCAGCGGCGCATCGTATTGCACGGCGGTGGCGAATTCCTGACCGTTCATCAGGAAGCAGCCGTCGCCGGCAAAGGCGACGACGACACGGTCCGGATATTGCCGCTTGGCGAGCACGCCCGCGGGCACGCCGTAACCCATCGAGCCCGAGGTCGGCGCGAGCTGGGCGGCAAAGCTATGGAAACGGTGATGGCGATGGATCCAGCCGGCGTAATTGCCGGCGCCGTTGCAAACGATCGCATCCTTCGGCAAGCGGTCGCGCAGCCAGGTCATCACCTGGCCGTACTGGAACTTGCCGGGCAGCTCGCGCGCCTTCTCGGTCCAGGCGAGATAATCGGCATGCGCCTTGGCCGCCTCGCCCTTCCAGGCCACGGTTCCAGCCGGCTTCAGCGTCTCGACGGCGGCGGCGAAGGCGGCGGGCGTCGCCTGGATCGCCAGCGCCGGCTGATAGACGCGGCCGAGTTCTTCCGAGCCTGGATGCACGTGGATCAGCTTCTGCAGCGGAGTGGGAATGTCGAGCAGCGTATAGGAGGAGGAGGGCATCTCCGACATGCGGCCACCGATCAGCAGGATGACGTCGGCACCCTCGATGCGCGCCTTCAGGCCCGGGCTCGGTCCGATGCCGAGGTCGCCGGCATAGTGCGAATGGTCGGCATCGATCAGCGAGGCCCGGCGGAACGAGGTCGCAACCGGCAGGTCGAACCGCTCCGCGAATCGCGCGATGCTCTTCGCCGCGTCATCGGTCCAGCGCGAGCCGCCGAGAATGACGAGCGGCGCCTTGGCTCCCGCGAGCATGGAGCCGAGCTTTTCGATATCGGCCGGCGCGGGCCAGCTCACCGCGGGCTCGATGCGCATGGCGTCGGCAACAGCCGCGGTCTCGGTCAGCATGTTCTCCGGCAGCGCGATCACCACGGGACCGGGGCGGCCCTGCATGGCGACGCGGAACGCGCGCGCGACCAGCTCCGGAATGCGGTCGGGGCGATCGATCTCGATCGCCCATTTCGCCATCGAGCCGAACACCGCTTTGTAGTCGAGCTCCTGGAACGCCTCGCGCTCGCGCATGCCGGTATCGACCTGGCCGACGAACAGGATCATCGGCGTCGAATCCTGCATCGCGATGTGGACACCGTGGCTGGCATTGGTCGCGCCGGGACCGCGGGTGACGAAGCAGATTCCGGGGCGCCCCGTGAGCTTGCCATAGGCCTCCGCCATCATCGCAGCGCCGCCTTCGGCGCGGCAGATCACGACGTCGATCGGGCTGTCATGCAGCGCATCGAGGGCCGCGAGATAGCTCTCGCCCGGCACGCAGGTGACGCGCTCGACGCCTTGGGCGACGAGCTGATCGATCAGGATCTGCCCCCCGGTGCGGGTGTTGCGAATGGTCATATCGGCTCCCTCGAGGCTCTGGCGATGCGCCCTTATTCGGGGAACTGGCCTAGGACAGGCCGAGAGAGTGCGCAAGGTCGAAAGGCTTCTCGCAGCCTGCGCAGGCGTCATGCCCGTCCTTACCGTTTGCACTACAGGCCCTGCCGCGGCCATGATGGCGAGCCTCGGCATCTTCGTCTACGATCGGCCGACCCAAATCGTCTGGAGCAGCGGAATGCAAACCATCGGCCTGATCGGAGGCATGAGCTGGGAGAGCACCGCGCTTTATTACAAGCTCATCAACGAGCGCGTCCGCGACCGCATGGGCAAGCTGCATTCGGCTCCGCTGCTGATCTATTCCTACGATTTCGAGGAGATCAAGCAGATGCAGTATGGCGGCCGCTGGCAGGAGGCGGCGGCCAGTCTGGCGGAAGTCGCGCGGCGCCTCGAAAGCGTCGGCGCGCGGGCGATCGTGTTGTGCACGAACACGATGCATAAACTGGCGCCCGAGATCATGTCGAGCGTGACCGTGCCGTTCATCCACATCGGCGACGCGACGGCGCAGCGGATCCGGGCCAGGGGATATCGGCGGGTTGGGCTGCTCGGCACCAGGTTCACGATGGAGGAAGACTTCTACATCGACCGATTGCGCGCGCACGATCTCGACGTTCTGATTCCTCCCGCGGACGAGCGCGCCGAGGTGAACCGCATCATCTACGACGAGCTGTGCCTCGGCAACGTCGCTGCGCCGTCGCGCCGCCGCTACCGCGAGGTGATGGCGGCCCTCGTCGCCCGTGGCGCAGAGTGCATCATCCTCGGCTGCACAGAGATCACCATGCTGGTCGGTGCGGACGACACGTCAGTCGAGACGTTCGACACCACCGCCATTCACGCAGAGACGGCAGCCGATTTCGCAATCGGCTGATCTGATCTCGTCGATTTCATCCGCTCCGCTTCTGTCGCGCGCTCGCAAGGAGGACCAGCATGAAGGATGCGGCCGTCATCAGCGTCGAGATCGCGGCGATGGTCGGGTCGATCTCGTCCCGGAGCGCGGTGAACATGCGCTTGGTCAGCGGCTGGAACTGGCCGCCGGAGATGAACAGCGCGACGATGGTCTCGTCCATTGCCGAGATGAAGGCGAAGATGCCGCCGGCGATCACGCTCGACTTGATCTGCGGCAGCGTCACCGCGAAGAAGCTGCGCAGACGGTTCATGCCGAGACTGCGCGCCACCATCTCCTGCGCGGGGTCGAAGCTCTGCAGGCCCGCGAGCACCGAGATGACGACATAGGGCAATCCCAGCATCACGTTGGCGAGCACGAGGCCGGACATGGTCGCGACCAGGCCTACCTTGGCGTAGACGAAGAAGATGCCGACCGCGGTGATGATGATCGGTACCACCAGCGGCAGCAGCAGCGCCATGTGGATGATGCGCATGATGCGCAGCTTCGACTGGCTGATGGCATAGGCAGCGGCCACGCCGAGCGGGGTCGCGATCACGACCGTCAGCAGCGCGACCGTCAGCGTCACCCGCGTCGCCTGCATCCAGGCGGAGTTGGCGAAATACTGCTGGTACCAGCGCAGCGAGAACGACGGCGGCGGGAAGGTCAGGAAGCGCGCGCTGGAGAACGAGATCGGCGCGATGATCAGGACGGGCAGGATCAGATACACCAGCACCAGCGCGCTGATCGCGTAGAGGGCAATCCGGGTGGGGGAAGCGCGCATCATTTCTGCCCCAACACACGATCGAGCGAGATGAAGCGGCTGACGGCGAAGAAGATCAGGAGCACGCTCAGGAGCAGCACCACCGCGACCGCGCTGGCAGCCCCGAACTGGTTGTAGAGCTCGACATTGCGGCTCACCAGCATCGACACCATCACGGTGCGGCCGCCGCCGAGCAACTCCGGCGTGATGTAGAAACCGAGGCAGAGCACGAACACCATGGTGCAGCCGGCGAGCACGCCCGGCAGCGACAGCGGCAGGAACACGCGGAAAAATGTCAGCGACGGGCTCGCACCCAGGCTGGCGCCGGCCTGCATGAGATCGCCGGGGATCTTCTGCATGGTGGCATAGAGCGGCAGCACCATGAACGGCAGCAGGATGTGCACGGTCGCAACCACCGTGCCGAACGTGTTGTGGACCAATGCGAGCGGCTCGGAGATGACGTCCAGATAGCGCAGGAACTGGTTGATCACGCCGGTGCGCTGCAGCAGCGCCAGCCAGGCATAGGCCCGAACCAGCACGCTGGTCCAGAACGGCAGCACGACCAGCGACAGGATCAGAATGCTCCAGCCTTTCGGCACCGAGTTGGCGAGATAGGCCACGGGATAGCCGAGCAGCAGCGCGATTCCAGTGACCGCGAGGCTGATCTCGAAGGTCAGTGCAAAGCTGCGCCAATAGACGTCTTCGGTGAAGACGCGGCGATAATTCTCCAGGGTAAAGCCGTCATGATAGACCGACTGCCACGCCAGCCAGCCGACCGGCAGCACGATCAGGGCCAGGATCACCAGCAGCGCCGGCGACACCAATGCCAGCATCAGGCCGTGCTCACGGCGCTGATGCTTTTGGGAGGGATCTGGCAGGGATGTCGTCAACGCTGCCTCGCTCACTTCTGCATGAACGACGCCCACCGCTTCTCGGCCGCTTCGCCCGCGGGCGAGGACCACCAGGCGTAGGACATCAGCGCCTGCTTGGCCGCATTCGCCGGCTCGCTCGGCAGCTGCGCGGCGCGCTCGGGCTTGATCACGCCGGTCTCGAACGCCTTCGGGTTACCGGGGCCGTAGTCGATGTGGAGCGGCAGGTTGGCCTGGTGCACGGGATCGACGGCCTCGTTGAGGAATTTCACCGCTGTTTCCAGATTCGGCGCGCCCTTGAGGATGCAGAGCGAAGTGCTCTGCAGGATGCCTTGATTGTAGGTGAACGCGACCTTCGCGCCTTCCTTGGCGACCGCGCTGACGCGGCCGTTCCAGGCCATCTCCATGTCGACCTCACCATCGTTGAGAAGCTGCGCCGATTGCGCGCCCGAGGTCCACCACACGGTGATGTGCGGCTTGATTTCTTCCAGCTTCTTGAAGGCGCGGTCGACGTCGAGCGGATAGAGCTTGTCGGGCGCGACGCCATCCGCCATCAGCGCCGCCTCGAGCGTGGCGATCGGATGGTTGCGCAGCGCGCGGCGGCCGGGGAATTTCTTCACGTCCCAGAAATCGGCCCAGCTGTTCGGCGCATCTTTCGGGAACGTCTTCTGGCTGTAGGCCAGCACGCTGGAATAGAATTCGTAGGAGACCGAATACGGGCTGCGATACGCCTCAGGCATCGCCGCCGCATTGGGCATCTTCGAGAAATCCAACTTTTCGATCAGCCCCTGCTCGCCGCCGCGCAGGCAATAGCCAGTCGGCGTGTCCACGACATCCCAGATCGGCTTGCCGCTGCCGACTTGGGTCTTGATCGCGGGCCAGGCGTCGGGAATGGAATCCTGGTTGATGGTGATGCCGAGCTTCTTGGCGGAGGGGTCGAGGATCGCCACCGTCTGCGCCTGCTGATAGGCCCCGCCCTGCGAGACGAAGGTGATCTGCTCGGCGGCATCCGCCGCGGTGGTCAGTCCGATGGCGCCCAGCAGCGCGCAGCCCAATCCAATAGTCCGCTTCATGATCATCCTCGCCTCCTCCAAACAGATCTCACTGACCAATCGCGTCGAGAAACTGGTACCAGCCGGCGACCATGCGCACAGCGGGTTCGCGCAGCGGATAGAACGGAATTGCTCTCATGCGCCTGATATCGAGCAGGCCGACCTCTGGCGTCTCGCCGCGCACGAAGGCGGCGAGATAGCGGCCCATCAGGCTCGACATCGCAACCCCGGCGCCGTTGTAGCCGATCGAGACCAGCGTGCGGTCGTCGAGCCGGCCGATATGTGGCACCGAGTCAAGCGTCATCGCGACCAGGCCCGACCATTTGTATTCGAGCGGGATATCGGCGAGATCGGGGAAGATGCCGACCATCGCCTTGCGCAAGGCGTCGAACGCCGCTTGCGAATCCTGCTTGCCGAAGGCGCCGCGGCCGCCGAAGACGACGCGGTTGTCGACCATGCGGAACCAGCGCATCATGCGCTTGGTCTCGGTGTAGGTTCGCCCTGTCGGCATCAGCTTGCCGGCGAGATTGCGCGGCAGCCTGTCGGTCGCGATGATGGCGCTGCGGAACGGGATCAGCGTGCGCTGCATCTGCGCGGTGGCATCGGTCAGATCCGAATAGCTGTTAGTGGCGATGATCGCCTGCTTCGCCCGCACCGCGCCTCTCGGCGTCTCGGCGACGATGCCGCCATTCTCCCGCCGGAGTTTGACCACCGGCGACTCCTGGTAGATGGGAACGCCGCGGCGCGCGACACCATCGGCAAGGCCGCGCAAATAGTTCAGCGGATGAATACCGCCCGAGCCGGGATTGAGCACGCCGCCGACAAAGACGTCCGAGCCGGTCTCGTCGCGCACGGAGCGCTTGTCGAGGATGCGGACCTCCGCATCGCCCATCTCTCGCCTCATCCAGTCGGCTTCATCGATCGCGGCCTTCAGCGTCGTCTCGTTATGTGCCGCCTTGACCTGGCCGGTGCGCGTCAGCTGAGCGCTGGTGATGCCGAACTCGGAGACGAGCTCTTCGACCATGTCGGTCGATTCATGCGCGATCTCGTACATGCGCCGTGCCATGGCGCGGCCGTGCACCGCATCGATCTCGCGGAACGAGAGGCGGAATTTTGCCGTGATCACACCGCCATTGCGGCCGCTCGCGCCCCAGCCGGGGCGGTTGGCCTCCAACACGACCGGGGCAAGCCCGCTTCTGGCGATGTGGTGCGCGGCGGAGAGGCCGGTGTAGCCCGCGCCGATGATCACCACGTCCGCCTGTTGCTCGCCCGACAGGACCTGGAACTCGCGCGCCGGCTCGGCCGTCGCTTCCCACAGCGAGTTGGCCGATGGCAGCGCGCTCCAGTCCCGTGTCATGCCGCCGCTCCTCGTTATGCCGCAGGACCGATCGCGGCGTCGGCGAGCGCCTTCAGCGTCGGATAATGGAAGTCCGGTTTGGTCAGCGTCTCCACCGCCGGCGTGCCGCCGAAGCCGGCGATGCCCTGGCGGCGCTCGATCCAGCACACCTTGTAGCCGAGCTTCCGAGCGATACCGATGTCGTGGTACTGGCTCTGCGCGACGTGCAGGATGTCCGACTGCTTGTAGCCGAAGGCGGACTGGCGACCCTTGTTGTAGGCGAAGAATTCCGGGTTCGGCTTGGCTACGCCGGTGTCGTCGGCGCAGACCGTGTCGTCGAAGGGATTGCCGAGCGCATGCGCGTAGCAGGAGAGCGCAACCCGGTCGGCATTGGTCA
Organism: Bradyrhizobium vignae; assembly: GCF_900324035.1. Taxonomy (NCBI): domain Bacteria; kingdom Pseudomonadati; phylum Pseudomonadota; class Alphaproteobacteria; order Hyphomicrobiales; family Nitrobacteraceae; genus Bradyrhizobium; species Bradyrhizobium vignae. The sequence goes on along the minus strand of NZ_LS398110.1, from coordinate 2,211,126 downwards.
TCGCCACCAGCCGGAATTTGGTACGCAGGCGCCTGAGCGCCTCGACCGAGTCCGGGAACGGCCCCCAGCGCAACACGGCGAGCTGGAACATGTCGCAGGACGCATCGTCGGCCGGCAGCCCGAGCTCCTTGGCGAGATAGCGGTAGACGTGGAACATCACCTCGCTCGAGCGCTCGTAATGCTTGTCACGACCGCGCTTGTAGGATTCGAAGATCTGGTCGTCGCTGAGCTCGGCCGGCGTTTTGCCCGAAATCCTGCGCACCGCGGACAGCACGCCGGTCTCGAAGTCGATCAAGGTGCCGACGACGTCGAAGGTGAGAACCTTGAAATTGCTGAACGCGGCTTGGGTCGACATGTTCGTTTCTTCTCTCGGGTTGGATGAGGCTTGAGTTCAGTCCACCTTGGGGACGACGATGGTGTCCTCGGGGTGAAGGGTCACGGTGAGGCTGCCGCCGAGCGGCGGGATGCGGCTGTAGGCCTGGTGATAGCTCGGCTGGCGCAGGCTGAGCGCGATGCCGCCTTCGAGCGCCAGGAAAATGCGCAGGCTCTCGCCCTGGTAGACGATGTCGGTAACCGTGCCCGTCAACCGATTGCAGGCGGCATCCTGCGCGCCATCGTCGATCAGAAGCTTTTCGCTGTGCACGGCGAGCATCAGGGCGTCGCCATCGGGAATGGCGCGGGCGCTGCGCAGCAGCGCATTGCCGAGCGCAACGCTGCTGGGATCGGCGCGGCGGACCGGCAGCAGCGTGGCTTCGCCGATGAAACTCGCAACGAAGGAATTTGCGGGATGGTCGTGCAGCCGCTCGGGCTGGTCGATCTGGATCAGCCGGCCGTCCTTCATCACCGCGACGCGGTCGCTCATGGTCAGCGCCTCACGCTGGTCATGGGTGACATAGATGATGGTGGCGCCGATACGCTTGTGCAGCGCGCGCAGCTCGATCTGCATGGATTCGCGGAGCTGCTTGTCGAGCGCGGAGAGCGGCTCGTCCATCAGGATCAGGCGCGGCTCGAAGATCATGGCGCGGGCCAGCGCCACGCGCTGGCGCTGGCCGCCGGAGAGTTGCGCGATGCCGCGCGCCTCATAGCCGGCGAGGCCGACCATGGCGAGCGCCGCTCGCACTTTGTCAGGCCAGTTCGCTTTGGGCAGGCGCCGGGCGCGCAGGGGAAACGCGACGTTCTCGCCGACGCTCATATGCGGGAACAGCGCGTAGTTCTGGAACACCACGCCGATGTCGCGCTTGTGTGGCGCCACGTATGTGACGTCGCGGCCGCCAAACAGGATCGTGCCCGACGAGGGCAGGATGAAGCCGCCCAAAATGCCGAGCAGCGTGGTCTTGCCGGAGCCGGAGGGGCCGAGCAGAGAGACGAATTCACCGGCGCCGACATCAAGGGAGACGTCATCGAGAGCGCGAACGGCGCCATAGGCCTTGCTGGCGGACCTGATCTCGACGCTTTCCGCTCGTTTGTCCAACGATCGACCTCGCCATGTCCCGTGCTGGCGTGCCTCACTGCGCGCCATAAGCCTGCTTTATAGACAAGGATTTCGGGCACTCACGGACGAAGCGTGCAGCGCACCAAATCTTCTTCCGCAAGCCCCTGTCTGTAGGCTGTCATGCCAATGACACCAGACTTGGCAAAATCCGGCAATTGCCAAATTCTCACCGGCCTCATAACATGGCGTTATGCCCGAGCTGCGCCGCATGCTGCCGTCCAGCAACGCCCTGTTCGTCTTCGACGCAGCGGCGCGCAATGGCAGCTTCACGGCTGCGGCCGCCGAATTGAACGTCACGCAGCCGGCGGTGAGCCGTATGCTCGGCCAGTTCGAGGAGCATCTCGGCGTCCGCCTGTTCGACCGCAGAGGGGGACGCGCGGTGCTCACCGAGGAAGGCGAGCGGCTCTATCGCCGCGTGCTCGAAGGGTTTCGCAGCATCGAGAGCGGGCTCCTCGATATCGAGCAGCGCCGCAAGGGTACCGAGACCGTGACGCTGTCGGTCTCCTCCGCCTTCACCACGCATTGGCTGATGCCGCGCATCGACAAGCTCCAGAAGCAGTTTCCGCGAGTCGATCTGCGCTTCCAGCTGATCTCCGGCGCGCTGCGCGGACCGGTGGAAAATGTCGATCTCGGCATGCGCTTTCGCGACCGCGACGAGCCGTCGTCGGGCGGCACATTGGTGATGAAGGAAGTGATGCTGCCGATGTGCAGCCCCGGCTATCTCGGCGAGACCGATCCCACCGAAGGCAACACCATCATCCGCCTTGCCGAAACGCCGGGCGACTGGGCCGCCGATTACGCCTCGCTCCTCACCGGGCGCCGTGGGGCGGCCAAGGCGCTGAGCTTCACCGATTATGCCGTCGTGGTGCAAGCCGCGCTGCTCGGCCAGGGCATCGCACTCGGCTGGCTGACCGTTGCCTCGCACTGGCTTCTCACCGGCGCGCTTGTGCCGGCCTCCGACACGCTCACCACCACGGGCCGCGTATGCGAATTCCTGCCGCCGCGCAACCGGCCGATGCGCCCCATCGCCGCCGAGATCCGCGACTGGATCATCGCGCAGATGAAAAACGAGATCGCCGCGATCGACCGGCTCTATCCGAAGCTCGGCGCGATGGACGCCTGTTACTAAGCAGGCGGTGTTGGGGGAAGCCCCCTCTCTCCACGTCATCGCGAGCGCAGCGAAGCTGCTTCGCGGAGCCTGTCATCGGGCCGCGCTTCGCGCGGACCCGTTGGCTCGCAATGACGATGTGGATAGAGCTTTGGCTCTACCGATGCTCGATCGCCCTGATTGCACCGCGCAACTCCGCGAGGCCGCGCAGGCGGCCGATGGCGGTGTAGCCGGGATTGGTGCGCTTGGTGGCGGCGAGATCGTCGAGCATGCGGTGGCCATGATCGGGCCTGAACACAATTTTCGTGTCGGGCGAACGCCGCGCGTTCTCCTTGAGCAGCGCCTTGAGCACCGCGACCATGTCGACGTCACCGTCGAGATGATCGGACTCGTAGAACGACAGGCCATCAGCCTCGCGCTTGGTGGCGCGCAGATGGGCGAACGCAATGCGAGGGCCGAACCGCTCCGCCATCTCAGGCAGGTTGTTCTCCGCACGCACGCCGAGCGAGCCCGTGCACAGGCAGATGCCGTTCGCCTTCGACGGCACGGCGTCGAACAGCGCCTGGTAGTCCTCAGCGCTGGAGGCAACGCGCGGCAGGCCGAACAACGGCCGCGGCGGATCGTCCGGATGCAGCGTCAGGGAGACGCCGAGCTGCTCGGCGACCGGTGCGACGCGCGCGAGGAACTCGACGAGATGCTGCCGCAGTATCTCAGGCGTGATGTCGCGATAGGCCTCCAGGCGGTCGCGGAATTGCGGGATCGTCATCGGCTCGGTGGTCGAGCCGGGCAGCGCGCTGGCGATGACCATGATGAGGTAGTCGATATCGGCCTGGCTCATCTTCTCGAACAGCGCCTTCGCGCGCGCCTGCTGCTCGAGCGAATAGTCCTGCGCGGCGGCCGGGCGCTTCAGGATGTGCAGCTCGAACGCTGCAAAGCGGTCCTGGTCGAAGCGCATGGCGCGGGCGCCGTTCGGCAGCTCCCATTCGAGATCGGTGCGGCACCAGTCGACCACTGGCATGAAATTGTAGCAGATGATCCTGATGCCGGAGGCCGCGACCGCCTCCAAGCTTGCGATCCAAGCCTCGATCGACTTGGTTGCCTTGCCGCCGAGCCGCTTGACGTCGTCGGGGATCGGAATCGATTCCACCACCGACCAGGTCAGCTGCGAGCGGCCGGGTTGGCCGTTCTCGATGAAATTCTTCCGCTCCTCGACCGCCTTGCGCGTCCAGGCCTCCCCAATCGGCACCTGATGCAGTGCCGAGACGATATGGCTCGCGCCGGCCTGCCTGACGTCGTCGAGCGAGACCGGGTCATCCGGCCCGTACCAGCGCCAACCCTCCAGCATCATACCCACTCTCCCAATCAGTTCGCGGTCAGCACGACCTTGACGCTCTGCGAGCGATCGAGCGCGAGCTTGAGCGCGTCGGGTGCGGTCGAGAGCGGCCGCTCGGCGGTGACCAGCGACAGCACGTCGACGCTGCCGGCGGCAATCAGTTCCACCGCGGTCATGAACTCGAAGCCGAACCGGAACGAACCGCGCAGGTCGATCTCCTTCGCCATCACCGCATTCGACGGCGTCGGAATCTGGCCGCCGGGCAAATTGCCGATCTGCACCACGACGCCGCCGCGCCTGACGATACCGATCGCGCTCGCAAGGCCTGCAGCCGTGCCGGAGACTTCGAAAGCGACGTCATAGGGACGCGACGCGGCTTGTGCTTTCAAGCCTTCCTCGCCTGCAGAGACGTTCTCGACGTGCGAGGCGCCGAGCTTGGTCGCGAACGCCAGTGGTGCCGGCGCGATGTCGGCCACCGTGATGTCGGCCATGCCGGCACGGTGTGCGGCGAGCATGGTCAGAAGCCCGATCGGGCCGGCGCCGAAGATGATGCCTCGCTTGCCCTCGATCTTGCCGGCACGCGCAACCGCGTGCAGGCAGACCGCGAGCGGCTCGGCCAGCGCGGCGGCCTGGTAGGACACGTGATCGGGGATCTTCACACACTGTGCGGGGATCGCGTCGAAATAGCTGGCGAAGCCGCCCTGCATGTGCGGCGTCTTCGAGGCCGAGCCCATGAAGTAGATGTTCTCGCAGAGGTTCGGCCGGCCTTCACGGCAGGCGACGCAATGCCCGCACCAGCGCGACGGGTTCACGGCGACGCGGTCGCCAACCTTCAGGTTCGCAGCAGTGCCGGATATCTCCACGATCTCGCCCGAGATCTCGTGGCCGAGCACCAGCGGCGACCTCACCACGAAATCGCCGGTCCGGCCATGGCGGAAGTAGTGCATGTCCGAGCCGCAGATGCCGCCGGCGCCAAAGCGGATGCGCACCATGCCGTCGGCGAGCTTGTCGAGCGGATGCTCGATCATGCGCAGGTCTTCGGGGCCGAACAGCGTTGCGGCGAGAGCGGTCGAGGTCATTTGGAGAGTCCCATGTATTTAGGCAGCCAGAGGGTCAGGTCGGGAATGTAGGTGATCGCGATCAGCGCCAGCATCAGCGGCACCAGCCATGGCAGGATCGCCACCGTCGTGCGCTCGACCGAGAGCTTTGCCACGCGGGCGAGCACGAACAGCACCATGCCGAGCGGCGGATGCAACAGGCCGATCATCAGGTTCAGCGTCATGATCAGGCCGAAATGAATGGGGTCGATGCCGAGCTTGAGCACGATCGGCAGCAGGATCGGCACCAAAATGGTGATCGCCGCCGTGGTGTCGATGAAGCAGCCGACGAACAGGATCAGCACGTTGGCGAGTGCCAAAAACACCCATTTGTTGTGGGTGATGTTGAGCATCCAGTCCGACAGCATCTGCGCCGCCTGCGACACCGTCAGCAGCCAGGCGAAGATCGAGGCTGCGGTCACGATGAACAGCACCGAGGCCGTGGTCTCGATGGTGTCGAAGGTCGCCTTGGCGACCGTCCGGAACGTCATGGTCCGGTAGCGCACGAGGCCGAGGAACAGCGACCAGATCACCGCGGCGACGGCGGCTTCGGTCGGCGTGAACCAGCCGAGCGTCATGCCGCCGATCAGGATCACCGGCGCCATCAGCGCCATCACTGCCGAGAAATCGAAGTACCAGTCGATCACGAGCAGCGTGCCGAGGCCGATCACGACCGCCATGTTGACCGAGAGGCCGGCGAGTACCATCAGCCAGATCGCCATCGGGAACGACAGCACGATGACGATCTCGAGACCGGCCGAGCCGAGTTGCGGCCAGGAGAACGGCGTGTCGCTACCCCATTTGTTCTTGTGCGCGAAGTAGGTGACGGTGGCCATCATGAACAGGGTCAGGACAACGCCGGGAATGACGCCGCCTAAAAACAGCGCGCCGATCGAGACGTTCGCCATCATGCCGTAGATCACGAAGGGCAGCGACGGCGGGATGATCGGCCCGAGCGTCGCGGAGGCTGCGGTGACGCCGACCGAGAATTCGGTGGAGTAGCCGTGGTCCTTCATCGCTTTGATCTCGATGGTGCCGAGACCCGCGGCATCCGCGATCGCGGTGCCGGACATGCCGGAGAAGATCACCGAGCCGATGATGTTGACGTGGCCGAGCCCGCCGCGCATCCACCCCACAAGCGCGACGGCGAATTTGTAGATGCGCCCGGTCACGCCGGCGATGTTCATGAGATTGCCGGCCAGGATGAAGAACGGCACCGCGAGCAGCGGAAAGCTCTCGACACCGGCGATCATGCGCTGCGCCAGCGTGACGTCGGGCGTCACGCCGCTGACCAGGATGTAGAGCAGCGACGACGCGGCCATGGCGATCGCCACGGGAACGCCGAGCAGCATCAGGATGAGAAAGCCTCCGAGCAGCAGCAGCATGATATTATATCTCCGATCCGTCGTAGGCACCGGGACGTTCGAGGACCGAGTAGCCCTGCCGCCAGTTTTGCGCCGCCACCTGCACGGAGCGTGCGAACATCAGCACGAAGCCGAGCAGCACGGCGTAGTAGACGTAGTTCTTCGCGAAATTGATCGTGGTCATCTGCTCGTCGCCGATGATCTGGATGTAGACCCAAACCAGCTTGATGGCGTAGCCGAAGAACGCGATCCGGATCAGGTCGATCACCGTCGACAGCGCACGTCCCACGAGTCGCGGCAGATAGCGATAGACCAGGTCGACCTGGATGTGCCGCGACAGCCGCACGCACATCGAGGCGCCGATGAAGACCACCCCGATCAGGCAATAGGTCGCGATCTCCTCGGTCCAGGCATAGCTGTCGTTGAGCACGTAGCGGCTGAAGAACTGCAGGAAGACGGCAAGCGCCATCACCCAGAAGATCGCCAGCGCCACCCAGTCCTCGAAAGCGTAGATGCCGAGATCGACCTTCGGCGTCGCCTCTTCCTCGAAGGTGTGGGCGATCTCGTCCGCGGTGATCTGCCGGTGTAGTTCGGCGGTCGACATGGGGTTACCTCTCTCCAAATCGTCGTTCCGGGGCGACGCGTTAGCGCCGAACCCGGAACTTCGAGATCCCGGGTTCGGTCCTACGGACCGCCCCGGATGACGACTACGTCGTCATTTCACTTCCTGGATCCGCTCCCAGTCGGCCTTGCGGTAGCCGAAGGTCTCGAACGGGACGTTCTTCAGCACGGTGTCGCGGAATTCGTTCTTGTCGACCTCGGTCACCGTCAGGCCCTTGTCCTTGAAGAAAGCGACCAGCTTGGCTTCGTTCTGCTTGATCTCACCGGTGGCCTTGGCTGCCGCCTCCTGCGCGACGTCGGTGAAGATCTTCTTGTCCTCATCGGAGAGCTTCTTCCATAGCCCGCCGGCGATCACGGTGTTGAGGTGATCGACGATGTGGCCGGTGAGCACGATGTGCTTCTGCACTTCGTAGAACTTCTTGGCCTCGATCGTGGTCAGCGGGTTCTCCTGCGCCTCGACGGTGCCGTTCTGCAGCGCGAGATAGACCTCGGCAAACGCGATCGGCGCGGTGTTGGCGCCGCAGGCGCGCGGCATCGCCAGGTAGGCCGGCACGTCGGGCACGCGCATCTTCAGGCCTTTCATGTCGGCGCAGGTCTTGATCGGCTTGTTCGACGAGGTCTGGCGCACGCCGTAATAGGTCACCGCGACGATGTGATGGCCGCTCTTGTCCTCATAGCCCTTGGCGAGCTCCTTGAAGATGTCGCTCTTGGTGTAGGCGAGCAGATGATCGGCGTCGCGGAAGGTGTAGGGATAATAGGTCACGCCGATCGGCGCAAAGCTCTTGGCCGCGAAGCTCGAGCCGGAGACGATGATGTCGACCGAGCCGAGCGACAGGCCCTGGTTGATGTCGGCCTCCTTGCCGAGCTGCGAGGCCGGATAGACCTCGATCTGGTAGCGACCGTTGGTGCGCTTATTGATCTCCTGCGCGGCCCAGACCGATGCGGTGTGGAACGGCTCCGAGGTCTCGTAGACATGGGCCCATTTCAGCTTGGTCTGCGCCATGCTGACACTAGTCGCGGCCAGCAGGGTGGCGGCGGAGATCGCCGCGGCAATCGTCATCTTCTTCAACATCGATTTTTCCTCCATCGTTCAAGTCTGCTTCTTGTTCGCCCCCAGCCGAAGCGGATGCGGGCCGCCCAATCTCATCGCCGCCGCGCACCGCCGCTCGCGGCTGGCTTCTTCTTCGGCGCATGTTTCGGTTTCGACGGTCTTGCCGCCGATCGCACCGCGCGGCCTTGCCCTGAAGTCGTCCCCGCCGCGGTCTCGGCACCGAAATTCTGCGCAAAGCGTTGCTGGGATCGCGCCAGATGCGCGCGCATGGCTTCGCGCGCGGCATCGGGATCATGCGCGGCGATCGCGTCGCGCACGGCGCGATGCTCGTCGAGCGCCGTGCGCCACGTACCCGGGCTCTCGAAATAATGCGCGAGCTTCGCGAAATATGGATTGAGACGCTGGTCGAACAGCTCGCCGACGACGCGCACCAGAACGGCATTGCCGAGACTTCCGGCGATCGCGATATGGAACGCGCGGTCGTGCACCATCGAGGCTTCGCCGGGATGTTCGACATTCTCCATCGCGACGAGGGACGCATTGATGCGGGCGAGATCGTCTTTGGTCGCGACGCGCGCGGCCTGCTCGGCGATGGCGCTTTCCAGGAATTCGCGGGCGCGCAAGAGCTCGAACGGCCCCTCGATGACGGCGGCGGGAGCAGGCGCGGCCACGGCGGCAGGCTCGATCACATAGATGCCGGACCCGACACGGATACGGAGGCGGCCCTCGACCTCGAGCGCGATCAAGGCTTCGCGCACCGTCGGCCTGGACACCTTGAGCTGCTCGGCGAGCTCGCGCTCGGTCGGCAAGCGGCTGCCGACCGCGTACTCGCCGCTGTCGATCAGACTTCGCAATTGATCGGCGACCTGGCGATAGAGCCGTCTCGCCTCCACAGCTTCCAGCGGCACGCTGGTCCTCCCGAAAGGGTCCGCGCGAGGCACCCGTCGCCCCCGCGGCCCGCCAATTTTGGAAAATTGGTCTTACCAATTGACCGGAGCATTGACCTGGTACGGGCGCCATGTCAAGCAGCGGCCAAACACAGGGAGAGACGACCATGCGCCAGACTTCGATGCGTCTTGGCCGCGCCAACCTCGACCGGCTGCCGCCAGCCATCCGCCGCCCGGCCTATGATCGTTCGCGCGTCACGCCTGGCATCGTGCATCTCGGCCTCGGGGCGTTTCATCGCGCGCACCAAGCGGTTGTCATCGATGACTGCCTTGCCGCCGGAGCCACGTCCTGGGGTATCGTCGGCGCCAGCCTGCGCAGTCCGGACACGCGCGACGCCCTCGCCCCGCAGGATCATCTCTACACAATTGCCGTGCGCGCCGCCGAAGGCACCGAGCACCGCGTCATCGGCGCCCTGCTCGACAGCGTCGTCGCGCGCGAGAAGCCGGCCGCGCTGGTGGAGCGGATGGCCAATCCCGCTACGCGCATCGCGTCGCTGACGGTCACCGAGAAGGGCTATTGCCACACGCCGCAGACCGGCGACCTCGACGAGCGGCATCCCGACATCGTGCACGATCTCAACAATTTCGATGCGCCGCGCTCGGCGCCCGGATTCATCGTCGCCGCGCTGGCACGCCGGCGGGCGCTAGGCGCCATGCCGTTCACCGTGCTGTGCTGCGATAACCTCGCCGCCAACGGCCATACGGTGCGGCGGATCGTGACGCAGTTCGCTGCGCTGCGCTCAAAGGATCTCGGCAAGTGGATCGCGGATGCGGTCGCCTTCCCCTCGACCATGGTCGACCGCATCGTGCCGGAGACGACGGATCGCGACCGCGATGCGGTCGAATCGGCGCTCGGCATGCGCGACGCCTGGCCGGTCATGACCGAACCCTTCACACAATGGGTGGTCGAGGACCGCTTCACGGCGGGCCGGCCGGACCTTGCCGCAGCGGGCGTCGAGCTCGTCACTGATGTCAAGCCGTTCGAGTTGATGAAGCTGCGGCTGCTCAACGCCAGCCATTCCGCGCTCGCCTATCTCGGCTATCTCTCGGGCTACGAAACCATCGCCGATACCATGCAGGATCCGCATTTTGCGCGCCTTGCCGCGCAGGTGATGGAAGAAGCCGCGGTGACGCTGACGATGCCCGCGGGCACCGACCTCGCCGCCTATCGCGCCTCGCTACTCAAGCGCTTCGCCAATCCGGCGCTGCATCACCGCACCTGGCAGATCGCAATGGACGGCTCGCAAAAGCTGCCACAACGGCTGCTCGGCGCGATGCAGGATCGCCTTGCGAGGGGCCTGCCGATCGCAACGCATGCGCTCGCGGTGGCCGGCTGGATGCGCTACGTCACCGGCCTCGACGAGCAGGGCCGATCGATCGACGTGCGCGATCCACTCGCCGGCGAGTTCGCCGCGCTGGCGCGCGAGGCGGGACCTGTTGCCGAGCGGCTCGCGCCCGCGCTGCTTGGTGTCGCAAAGGTGTTCGGCCCGCTCGGCGCCGAGCCGCGCCTGCGCGAGGCCGTCACCGCGGCGCTCGGCCGTCTCTACACGGTTGGCGCGCGGCAGGCCGTGGCAACGCACGTCTCGGCATGACCACGAAGCGGGCAGCATCTTGAATGCTGCACTGCAGCCAAAATCGACGGAAGTCGCGCTTGCTTTTTGCCAGTCATTGGCCCACCCGAGAGCGATGGGAAAGGACAACAAGGTCATCGCCGCCAACGCGGCCTTCTACGCCGCGTTCTCGACGGGCGACTTCGCCGGCATGGAACGGATGTGGGCGGACGACGACTCCATCTCCTGCATCCATCCCGGCTGGCCGGCCATCATCGGGCGCGCCACCGTGATCGGAAGCTGGCGCGATATCCTGCAAAACCCGCACCGGCCGCAGATCGTCTGCGCCGAGCCGCAGGCGATCATCGACGGCGACAGCGCCCGCGTGCTCTGCATCGAGATCGTCGACGGCACCGCCTTGGCCGCCGCCAACCATTTCCGCCGCGTCGGCGACGACTGGCGCCTGGTACACCATCAGTCGAGCCCGATCGCGCAGATTGTCGAGCAGGCTGAGGACGATAGAACGAGTCACCGCGTCCACTGAGCGTGGCGATCACGCCAGCGTGATCTACTGTGCATGGGGTTGTTTTTCAGTTTTTTGTTTGGCGGTCCCGAGGTCCGACAGATCATCCAGCACGACCCGCGCCGCGGTGAAGTCATCGTCGCCGAAGAACATGCTGCGCGTGATCAGAACCGGGATACCGGCGCGCGAGGCCGCGATCAGCCCGTTGGCGGAATCCTCGATTGCGACGCACGCGGCGGCGTCCAGCTTCAGCCGCGCCAGGATCTCGATATAGACGTCCGGCGCGGGCTTCTTGTGGCTGACATCATCGCCGGCGACGACCGCCTCGAAATCCGCGGCCCAGCGCTTGCCCAGCGCCCGCGAGAGCAGCGCGTCGATGTTGCCGTGCGAGGTGGTGGTCGCGATCGCAAGCCGCTGGCCCCGCGCCCTCGCCGCAGCGAGCAGGTCCGCCACGCCCGTCCGTAAGGGGCAGCAGCCGGCCTCGACCAGCTCGGCATAATGCGCGGTCTTGATGCGGTGGAGCTCTGCAATCTCCATGTCCGACAATGGCGGAGCGGCCCCCAGCCTGGCGTGGTAGGCGCGCATGCGCTCCTTGCCGCCCGTCACCCGCAGCAGGTCCTTGTAGACGGCGCGGTCCCACCGCCAGTCGAGACCGTGGCGAGCGAAGGCGTGGTTGAAAGCCTGCCGATGCAGCTCCTCGGTCTCTGCCAAGGTGCCGTCGACATCGAAGATTAGTGCGGCCGCACGGCGGATCAGCTCGTTGGCGTCGCATCGCACTGTCGCGGGCGCCTCTCTCTGCGTGATCGACCCGGTCGCCAACTGCGCCTCCCTCCCGACCTACCTGTGACGGATGACCATCCCGCGAAGTGGCAGGCGAGACAAATCGCAATATCTTTTGCCGGACCCAAAAATCTCTTATGAGCGAACTACGCGCGACGTCGCGAACGGGAACTTTCGACCTGCACGGGAGACGCATGCGGCTCTTCATCCTTGGCCTCGGCTACAGCGCCCGGCACTTCGTCGGCAAATACGGCGACGGCTTCTCGCACATCGCCGGCACCGTGCGCGATCCCGCGCAGCGGAACGATCTCGCCGGCCTCGAGGTGCATCCGTTTTCCGGCCGCCCTCCGTCGCGCGAGACGGTTCAACAGGTTCGCGATGCCGATGTCCTGCTGGTGTCAATCCCGCCCCGCAACGGCGGAGATCCCGCGATCGCGGCGTTCGGCGGCGTGTTCCAGGGGAGCCGCTGCAAGGTCGTTTATCTCTCCACCATCGGGGTGTACGGCGATCACGGCGGTGGATGGGTCGACGAGAGCACGCCGCCGCAGGCAACCCTCGACCGCACGCGCATGCGGGTTGCTGCGGAGCAGGCCTGGATGGACGCGGCGCGCGGCGATGCCGTGATCCTGCGGCTTGCGGGCATCTACGGCCCGGTCCGCAATGCGCTGGTAACGCTGCGCGCGGGAACGGCAAGGCGCATCATCAAGCCGGGACAGGTCTTCAACCGGATCCATGTCGATGACATCGCGAGCGCGATCATGGCCGCTGTTCATCACCAGGGCGGCGGCATTTGGAACGTCTGCGACGACGAGCCCGCGCCGCCACAGGACGTGATCGCCTATGCGGCGAAGCTGATGGGGGTGGCGCCGCCGCCTGAAGAAGCGTTCACGACGGCCGAGATGTCGGCAATAGCCCGCAGCTTCTATGCCAGCAGCGCACGTGTCTCCAATGCGAAATTGAAGCGCGAGCTCGGCGTCACGCTGGCCTGCCCCACCTATCGACACGGCCTCGACGCACTATGGCGCGCAGGCGAAGGGCGATAAGGCTCCTGCGCTCCCACGCTTTCCAGCCATGCCTCGCCCGCGCTTGACTTCATCCCAGCGCGGTCGTGATCTAGGCATCGAGCGAGCCACCGAACAACGAGCTCGTCCCTTGGGAGGATGCAATGAACAAGACGATCGCCATGATCGCGGCGACGGTTGCCGTCGTCACGCTCAGCGCAGCGCGGGCCGCGCCGCTGCCCGAAGCCAGTCCCGACGATGTTGGATTTTCAAAACAAGGCCTTGCGCGGCTCGACAGCTTCTTCGCACGCGAGATCGCCGCCAAGCGCGTCCCCGGCGCGGTCGTTGCGATCGCGCGTGACGGCAAGCTCGTGCACTACAAGGCCTATGGCGTGCTCGATCCGGACAAGGGCACGCCGATGCCGGTCGATGCGATCTTCGCGCTGGCCTCGATGACCAAGCCGATGGCAGCGGTCGCCGGCCTGATGCTGATGGAGCAGGGCCGGCTGCCGCTCCAGGCCAAGCTGTCTGATTATTACCCCGGCTTTGCCGACATGAAGGTCGGCGTGCCCCAGGGCGACGGCTCGCTCAAGCTCGAGCCGCAGGCCTCGCCGATCTTCATCCACGATCTCTACCGGCATACGTCGGGCCTGATGTATGGCGGCCGGCCGGACTCATCGAGCCCGGTCGCACGGCAGTATCCTGATGGCATCGCGCCCGCGATCGAAGGCGACACCCAGGCCTTCATCGACCGCATTACAAAACTGCCGCTGGCGCACCAGCCCTCGACCGAGTTCGAATACGGCTTTTCGATCGACGTGCTCGGCGCGGTCGTCGAGAAGGTCAGCGAGCAGAAGCTCGGCGACTATCTCGCCGCCAATGTCTGGCAGCCGCTCGGCATGAAGGATGCGACCTTCCACCCGATCGACGCGCAGCGTTCGCGCCTCGCCCGCCCATTCGCGAACGATCCGCTGACGGGCAAGCCGCAGGCCATCAAGCTCTTGGACACCCCAACCAAGTTCGATTGTGGCGGCGCCTGCTCGTTCGCGACGGTCGGCGATTACATCCGCTTCGGGCAGATGCTGCTCAACGGCGGCGAGCTCGACGGGCAGCGCATCCTCTCCCCGAAGACCGTGCATCACATGACGGCCAACCATCTCGGCCCCGAGATCAAGAACAATGTGGCCAATATCGAGCCGCATCGCGGTGGCTTCGGCTTCGGCCTTTCGGTGGCGGTCCGGACCAGCGAGGGCCTGTCGTCGGTCCCCGGCAATCCCGGCGAGTTCACCTGGAACGGCGCTTATGGAACGCAATTCTTCTGCGATCCCAAGGAGCGTCTCGTCGTGGTGGTGGGGACGGCCGCGCCCGGCGAGCTCAGGAAATATTATCGCGAGCAGGTTCAGGACATCGTCTATGGCGCGATGACCAAGTGAAACCTGTGCGCTGACATGAAAAGGGCGACCGATCGGCCGCCCTTTTGTTTGGGCCCGACGTCAGCTCAACACGCCGTACTTCTTGAACCAGGCCTCGGCCCGCTTCCAGGCGTCTTCCGCGGCGTCCTTGCGGTAGCTACCGCGATAGTCGGCATGGAAGCCGTGCGGTGCATCGGGGTAGATCTTGAACTCGGCTGTCTTCTTGTTCTGCTCGAGCGCTGCCTTCATCTGCTCGACCTGGGCAACGGGAATGCCGGTATCAGCACCGCCGTAGAGGCCGAGGACCGGCGCCTTCATCTCGGGCGCGAGCTGCATCGGACTCTTCGGCCACAGCGGATTGGCGGGATCGACCAACGTTCCATAAAAGGCAGCGCCCGCCTTGAGAGCGCCGCTGTGGGCGGCGTACTCCCAAACCGTGCGGCCGCCCCGGCAGAAGCCGATGATGCCGAGCCGGGTGGCGTCACCGCCTTGCGATCCCGCCCACGCCACCGACGCATCGAGATCCGACAACAGCTCGGCATCCGGCTTCGCATTCACCACCGGCAGCAGGTCCTTGACGTCCGCGATCTTGGTCAGGTCGACGCCCTTGCGGAAATAATAGTCGGGTGCGACCGCCAACGCGCCGAGCTTGGCGAGGCGTCGCGTCACGTCCTTGATGTATTCGTGCAGGCCGAAGATCTCCATCGCCACGATGATCACCGGCGCCTTGGTGTTGCCGGCCGGGCGGGCGAAATAGGCGGGCATCTCTTCGGAGCCGACCTTGATCTTGGCATCGCCGGCCTCGAGACCCTTGGTGTCGGTCGTGACCACCTCGGCGCGGACCGGCCCGGCCGCAAGCGTATAGCCTGCCGCCACGGCCGCGGTGGCACTCATGAATCCACGGCGCGAGACCGGAGCACTTTTGGTCAGGCCGACGACGTCGGACGTCATGGTGGTTTCGAAGCTCATTGGCCATTCCTTCCTGCTGATTGGCATCCCCCGGGGCGACGCATTCGCCGATAATTGCCGGCGGAACGCAAGTCACCAGCCTGCGAGCACGCTCGCTTTCACGCCAAGCCACGAGGGCCGGCGATCGTCGAATTTTGAGGATGTTGCCGAGAGTGGCTGCCGATGCGACACGGTTGAGCGCTGAACCGCATTGGATTCCCAACGACACTTCGACGTTCCCTGGATAGGGCGTGTGCCGGATTTAACCGTCTAGCTGCATTGCATCGCAACATCCGTTAACCGAAAAATGCGGTTCTTCCCTGTGGGCCCGATCGTCGGACGTCGCAGTGAATGCTGTTGTTCGTTCACTCGACAGGCACAGCCGCAACAAATGGCAATCGTGATGACGACGCTGACAAGTCATGTTGCTCATGCATCGCAGATCGTCGCCAATTCTCGTGCGAACCGTCGTTATTTGATTGAAGTTTTCGGAAAATCTGCGTCGCGCGATTTACTCGAATTTTCTTTGTGACGCCCTAGTTCCACGGCCGGAAGTTCCATCGCCGGAAACGGAGAGGCTTCCGCCCCGACGCGTGATCGGCCGCCCGGCAACGGACGAAAGAGCGCCCGGGTTTCATTCCCGTCCACTCAGATTGCGCTGCCCAAGGCTCAATTGAACAAACGTCTATCCGACCTGGAACTGAAATGAATTTGGCTCGTGAATCGATTGAACTGTTGGAGCAGGCCGCGCGAATCCTATGGTTCGAAGGCACCAAGCACGGTTTGCGGGACCGCGAATGGATGGCGCTGCGGCTCCTCTCCCGCGCCAACCGGTTTTCCCGAACGCCGTCGGCGCTGGCGAGCTACGTCGGCACCACGCGCGGTACCGCCTCGTTCATCATCGGCGAGCTCGAGCGGCTCGGTTATCTCGAACGAAAGCGCTCGGCCACGGACAAGCGGTCGGTGATGTTGAGCGTGACGCAGCAGGGCAAGAAGTTCCTGGTGCGCGACCCCGTGAACGTTCTCGTCGAGGCGATTGCCGTTCTCGACGACGAGGTCAAGATCCGCTTCCGCGACACGTTCCGGCACGTGCTGGACCACTCGGATGCTGCCGAGCAGCGGCACCACACGGACATCTGCAAGCGGTGCATCTTCTTGCGGGAAGATCGCACCAGCACGGACGGCAAGACGACCGTCGAGTTCAGCTGCCGCCTGTTTCGCGCGCCGATCGCGGAGGCGGAGGTCGAGCTGCTATGCACCAGCTTCGAGCATCACCGCCAATAGGAGGCGGTTCGATCAAGGCGTTGCCTTGCGCGACGAATAGATGACGCCGCCGCCGGCTTCCACCACCAGGCGTCCGTTCTCGTTCCTGATCTCTTCGATGCGGCCAAGACCGGGCACCTGTTGTCCGAGCACCGCCTCGATGACGCCGTTCGGGCCTTGCAGGATCGCAATCCCCTCATAGGCTTGGCGGACCGACCAGCCCTTGATCGTCTTCCGCGGCGCAGGCGCACGCTCGGGCGCAGGCACCGATCCCGTGAATTCAGGCGCTGTGACCGAGGCCATCATCGGCCCTTGCTGTGGCACCGGCTGCGATTGCACGATTGCCGGCGCGGGAGCCTGGGCCTGCACCTGAGCGAGCTTGTCGAGCTTCGCCGTCGAGGACGAACTCACCCGCTCGATCCGGTCCAGGGATGAGGCGGGCGCCCGCAATGACGGAGCAAGAGGCATCGGCGCTGCTCTGCTCCCCGATCCACGTTTGAATCGCAGACATGCCCTCCCATTCTCGCGGCTGATTTCGCCCGAGCTTTTGCTTCGTCGCTCCACCCTCTCGATCCAAGAGCAACTGTGGCGAAGTAGCCCGGCGATCGGCCGGCCTCAAGGCTGGCGCTGGCGCGCCCCCGCCTGCGGCGGCTGACGGCCTTGACCCCGTCCGCTCACCGGTCTGTTGGCTTTGCATGCGCTCGGCCGAGGTCCGAGCGCGAGATAGGCGCGCTCGTCAGGCCACCCTGTATTTCTTCGGATCCCACGTCTCGCCGCGCGCGATCATGGTGTTGAGGATGATGATCAGCTTGCGCATGCAGGCGACGATCGCGACCTTTGGCGGCTTGCCCTTGGCAATCAGCCGTTCGTAGAAGGCCTTGAACACCGGATTGTTCAGCGTTGCGGCACCGACACAGGGCATGTAGAGGGCATTTCGCACCCAGCGGCGGCCACCCTTGATGCAGCGTTCACCTCGACGTTTGCCGCTATCATCGTCATAAGGAGCAACGCCCATCAACGCGGCGGCAACTTCGTCGCTCACCTGCCCCAGCTCCGGTAGTCCTCCAAGCAGCGCCATTGCGGTCCCCTCAGCAAAGCCTGGTACGCTCTGGATGATCTCGGCGCGTTTGGCAAAGTCCGGCGTTGTCTTGATCGTCGCCGCGATCGCGGTCTCGAGCGCGGCGATTTCGTCAGCCAGCTTCTTAAGAAGACGCGCGCGAGCCTTCTGAACAAGGGCCGGCGCCTCATGCTCCTTCTGCATTTCCAGGCGAGCCCTGACGTCAAGCAGGCCTTGGCGTCCCTTCACCAGTGCCTTCATCTCCTCGTGAGCGGGATTGTCGACTTGGCTGGGAGCCTCGCCGAATGTCTCGGCGAACCAGGAGATCATCTCCGCGTCGATCTTGTCATTTTTCGCAAGGCGTCCCGCCGATTCCGCAAAGTGGCGAACCCGTTTGGGATCGACGATCCGTACTTCCAGCCCTGCTTGGCGCAACGCCTTGGCCCATACCCGCTCGTAGCCGCCGCTTGCCTCCATTACTGCCTTGCCGACCTGATGCTTGCGAAGCCATGCAATCAAGCTCCGTCGCCCCGCCGCGGTTGTTGGGCAAGTCTTCCGCTCCGTTACGGTCCGAATGCACGCATCAATCTTGTCTTTAGCGACATCGATGCCGACGACAACCAGATCGTCTTGTGTCATCATCCACTCCCTTCCTTGCCTGGTACGGGCTCGCAGCCCTTGCAACTGTTCGGGTTCAGGAAGACACCGGAGCTGTCCCTTGCTCTTTAGCAGGCTCTGTCGCCTTTGGGCGCAACGGGCTCAGTTCCGGCAACGGGCGGTTCTGATCCAACCGCCCGTTGCCACATTCTGGCAGATTTCGGGGACACACCGCAGGGAAGGCCGGGTGCCGGCTGGCACCCACGGTCCGCTGTGCGCGTGTAGCGCAAAAGGAATTGCACAGCGGCATACAGGTGAAGCCGTACACACGGCCTTCCCTGCGCAGTGGTCGGACGGCTTATGCCGCGGTCTCCCGGGAGCCGAGTTCCTTCTGGCCTCCCTCACCCCGCGAATTGACGATGCCGTCCGCCCGGTCGGGCTCGCGCGCATCTTCGAAGGGCTTGACCGTAGCAACGACGGCCAGGACCACACGGTTTTGCCGTACGCGCGGCTCGCATGTTCGCGCAGGGTTTTCCCGCGCTGTCGACGTCACGGGAAAAATGCTGGCGAGACGAACCTTTCAGCGCCGCTCGTCCGCACGCGGCTGCGAGCTCACAGGGACTACCCGCCCTGCCCGCACCCTTCGTGCCGACGCTGCCGCGTCCACCGCAACCCGACTCGCGACACGTGACGACACAAGATCGCCCCTCAAGACTGAGCCGGGATGGGCGACACATACGACAAATCCGAATTTCTGTAAAGTCGAATATTTTGGCGGGGACGGATTGACAACGCCGCCTGTGGAAACATCCAGGTGTTTTGCCCGTCGGGCGCCGTAGCCCGGATCGAGTGTTGTCCGGCATCGCACCGCTCATTCTACAGCGCCCCGGATTACGCTTCCGCTCCGTCCGTACGAGGGGCGTCGGATGTCACGCAGAATGCACACAAAAAAACACCCGGCGGTTTCCCGCCGGGTGTTCGTTCCACTGGTTGGAAAGATCTTACCAGTTGCGCTGGGCGCGCAGGATCATGGCGATCGAGTCCTGGTCCTTCAGCTCGTAAACCGCAGGCGGCTTGGCGGTCGTGGCGGACGGGCTGATGGCAACCGTACCCGAATACTTCTGGTCGAGGTGCGTCCAGGAGAGGTCGGCCGAGAACGTCAGGTTCTTGACCGGGGTCCAGCGGGTGACGATACCGAGCTGGCCGATCGCGAAGTCAGGGTTACAGCCCGTGACACCGGCGAGGCCGCCGAACACGCCGCCTGCACCGCTAGCGCCGCAGAGCGTGGTCTTGGCAAGCGTGCCGAACTGGGCCTGAGCGTAGGCACCGTAGAGCGCGGAGTTCCAGTTGGGATTCCAGTTGTGGGTGTAAGCGCCACGGAAGCCCCAGGTCTTGACCGTCTCCTGCTGCGAGCCGGTGATGTACACCGTGTCAGGAGCATTGGCGAAGCCGATGCTGCCATAGGCACCCGCAAGGCCCGAGCCGCCGAACAGCGAATACGTGCTGCCCGACAGGTTCTGGAAGTTGTAGCGGGTCGCACCGTCGGTGTAGACGCCCTGGATGTTGATCGTGTCACCCGCGCCGGTCGGGATGTTCTTGATCGACAGAGCGAGCTGAACCGCCCAACCCCACTTGTCGTCGGGGTGGCCAGTCAGCTCGTTCGCGCCGTAGTAGGCAACGTGGTTGTCATGCGCAGCGACCGACGCCTGGAAGAGACCCCAAGCCTGGTCGACACGCACCTGACCAACGAGGTTCGGCGAACGGGAGCCGCCGATGGCGTTGGTGCCGTACGAACCACCGATCATGCCACCCACGCTGGCGCCGGACATGTTGAGGTTGCCGGCCTGATAATATGCCGTCGCGTCTTCCGCCGAGAACGACGCCGTCACGCCCTGACCGAAGTCAGCGGTATAGGTGAACTGGTTGACACCAGTGACCGTGCCACTGCCGCCGACGAGATTGTCAGTGATGTTGCCCGGATAGTTGGTCCAGGGCGCATCGAACTGCGACACGGCCTTACCCATGGTGAAGCCGGCGAACTGGATGAAGGCATAATACACGCCGAGCGCACCGCCCGAGGTACCGCCGTCGGTCGGGTTGATCGACGAACCGACCAGCGCCGGGGTCGCACCCGAGGTGTTGAGCGCCAGCGTGCTGCTGTAGGCGGTGCCGCCCGTCGCAGAACCGGTGCCGGAATAGTTGCCGGTCGTCCAGGTGAAGACCGCATCGAAATAGGTGCGGACCACGCCGTACTCGGTCGCGGTGCGCGTGTCGATGTTGAGGTCTTCACGAGCACGGAAGGTGTAGTAGTTGGCGAGGCGGTTGCGGGCGCCGGCAACACCGCTCTGGTTCGGGTTGAAGTCCGAGTTGGTGTTCAAGTTCGCGTCGGCGCGCAGATAGCCGCCCAGCTTGATGCAGGTGTCGGTGCCCGGGATGTAGTAGAAACCGGCGCCGTACAGCGAGCAGATCTTGACGTATTCGACCGCCTTGGCCTTCACCGGCAGATCGGCTGCGAACGCCCCGGAGACGGCCATCAGGCCGGCTGCCGAGCCGAGAAACAGCGTCTTCGTTAACTTCATTCGTAAACCTCCAGGTCGCTTCATGGGGCTCGGCTCCTCGGAGGACGCCGCTTCACCCAGTTTGATTTCCGTTCAATTCAGGTCCGCACTGAAGGTCCGGACTGAAACGACAGCGAGGTGCCCCCCCTCCGTCGTTCCTTTCGTATAGTTTATAAAAACAATCGCCTCAATTTGTTGATTTGGTAAATCGTTGTTTCCGGCGCGGATGTGGCCCAAAGGCAACAGAGCAGTCCTTGCGAGGCCATAAATAAATGAAAAAACCCTCAGGGGGCATCCCGAGGGCTTTTTTTGGAGGTCTCACGTCGCCGGCCGTGACAAGGTCAAGAGCCAAAGAGAGAGTGGCTGAGACGTAATTTAATCAATTGATTTTTGCAAGCACTGAATTGTCGCTCGCTTCCGGGCTGCAACATCTACGCCATCTTCGTGCGCGACAGGCGAGACGCCTGCTCAATATCCCGTTACTATCCGGAAAAAGGGATCAAAGGAATAGAACGAGGGAAGCCAGGGTGCTCGAGAAGAAGCTCAACAGGGCGATTACGGACTTCATTTGGAACGTCGTCGAAATCCACTCCCAGCTGGAGGACATCCACACCAGCTGGGCCGGACTGCTGGGCATCACCCAGCCGCAATGGCTGATCCTGATGGCCATCACCGAACTCGATGAGGGGCGAGGCGTCGCCGGCATCGACATCGCGAATAAGTTGCGGGTCCACCCCGCGTTCGTCACCAACCAAACCAAGACGCTCGAAAAGCGCGGATTTCTGTCGCGACGAGCCGCCCCGGACGATGCCCGCTTCGTTCTGATGTCGCTCACCGCAAAGGCGACCACGGAGATCGAAAAGCTGGCCAAGCGAAAGCTCGCCCTTAACTCGACCATGTTCAATGAACTCGACGAAACGACCTTGGCCGAGTTGAACGCCACGCTCGCGACGATCGCCAAGAACGCCCGGCTGGCGGCACGATTGCTGGCGATCGAGACTTCATGATCGGCCTGGCCCCGGCGCTTCACAGGTCCACGTGACGCGTTAGAGGTAAGTCACGGGATCGAATTGACGAGCCGCTCCAAACTTGCTGTCGAGCCATTGGACAATGAAATTGTCGGCGGCGATGAAATTCTCGACCTCACCCAGCGGGTGCGGAATGCGGTTCGGCACGACGACCGAGCAATCGGCTCCGGCCCGCCAATAGGTGGCCTGTAACTCGAGAGCCTCTCGCTCCCGCAGCATCGAGCGGCTGCCAACCACCATGAGAAGCGGGCAAGCGATCCGATGCGACGGCGGCAACTCGCCATTCGAGGCTCTATCATCGACGCCGGTCATCCAATGCACCGATGCGCGACGCGCGACCGAGGTCAACAGTCCCGCGTCGCACACGGCGGCGGCTATCCGGCAGTCCGAAACGGCGAGGCGGGAGGCACGACTGGCGCCCGTCCCTTCGCCATAGACCGCGATCTGCTGCGCGTCGACATCCTGACGCGCTTCCAGATAGTCCAGCCAGCACTGAAGCATTTGCTCCGGCTCCACGCCGCGGCGACCGGGTGAGGCGCCGGCAGCGAGGAAGAGGAGTGACGTGGTCCCGCCGCGTGTGGCCGGCAACAGCCGGCTCATCATCGAGTCCAGCGTGATGTCCTCGTCACCGATGCAGATGATTGCGGGCGCGCAAGGTCCGCCACGCGACGCCGGCACGAAGAAACCGGACAGCGGGCCCCGATCGAGGCCATCGATCTCGACGCGCTCGATCGCCGGACCGAACCCGTCCATGAAAGCTTTCAGGTTGGCTCCGACCTTGCCGGCGAGGCCGGCCAGCGCCGGGTCCTCCGGACAGGACAAGCTTCGCGCGACTTCGAGGGCCGTGAGCGAACACAGCCCCGCTTCCGACACAATCCAGGCCGAACCATCTCTGCGCGCGGACTCGGCGAACAACCGGTAGTCGTCTGCAACCCGCAGCCAGTCCGCGACCCACAGATGTCTGTGCGTCTCACGCGCGAGCTCTGCACCGGTGAGGCTTTCGAAGAATTCGGACACGCGATTGCGCAAGCCCGTCAGATTGCGACCGGCACCGTCGCGCGAGCCGTGAGGCCAATGATCACCTTCCATGTCACCCCCCGAACGGCGCCGTCAGCGGCTGCCCGGACATGGATGGCGAGAACGCAGCGCAATCTCCGCACCGCGTGCGCCCGCTTGCGCCTTTCGCGCGATACGATTCATCCTGACGATCGCTCCGCCGTCGCTTCGCGCAGCGAAGTTGCCGGCGCTCCATCGTTCAAACGAGCCGGTCCCGATACGACGTCCCCGCCGGCTCAACTCAGTCGTCACAGCTCAGCTCCCTTGCTGACACTTGGTCTGCGCCCCGCGCCATTCTGCCATTTTCGCGGTCCCCGGTTTGTAGTTTTTTGTTGTGACGGGCGCCTAAAATATAGAGGGGGCTTGATGACAGAGGAGGCAATCGCGATTTCAGCCGCAGATCCGGCGGATCGTCATCTGATCGTCGCAAACCACCGCGACGCGCAGCTCCAGCTGTTTGCCTCTCCAGCGAGCCGGAAGGGCGATACGATTTTGCCGAATTATTCGAACCGAGATTCTCGGCATCGTGACCGAAGCGCCGTGCTTGCCGTCCTGACTTTTGCGAGCTTGCCGCGGCACGATCCTTGTTGAGCTCCTCGTCGAAATGCGAACGAAGCGGGAATATCACCGCCTTGTATGCATTATCCCAGTTGCCAGTCTCGCGCACTTCGCTTTACATGCGGCCAACCCGCCCTCGGACCAGGACCGAGGCCCAAAATCACATGACCGCTCTGAGGGACGAAACATGGCGCGTAACATTTTGATTCTTGGAGCTTCGTACGGCTCGCTGCTGGGCACGAAGCTGCTGATGGCGGGTCATAATGTGACCCTGGTCTGCCGCGCCAAGACCGCGGAGCTGATCAATCGGGACGGTACCGAGGTGCGCATCAAGTTGCGCGACGAGGCGGTGCATCGGGCCATCTTCTCGCGCGACCTGCCCGGCAAGCTCGATGCGGTGACGCCGGCCAATGTCGACCTCTCCCGTTACGATCTGGTGGGCCTTGCGATGCAGGAGCCGCAATACACCAACCACACGGTGCGCGTTCTCATGGTCAAGATCGCCGCGGCGAAACTGCCGTGCCTGTCGATCATGAACATGCCGCCGCTGCCCTATCTGAAGCGGATTCCTGCGCTCGCGGACATGGAGCTCGAGGAAGCCTACACCAACGCGCAGGTGTGGGAGCGGTTCGAGCCGGGACTGGTGACGCTGTGCTCGCCCGACCCGCAGGCCTTCCGGCCGCCGGAAGAGGCCGCCAACGTGCTTCATGTCGGCCTGCCGACGAATTTCAAGGCATCGGTCTTTGCCGACGAGAAGCACAACAAGCTGCTGCGCGAGCTCGAATCCGATATCGACGCGGTGACGCTCGACGGCCATGACGTGCCGGTGAAGCTGAAAGTGTTCGACTCATTGTTCGTGCCGCTGGCGAAATGGTCGATGCTGCTCACCGGCAATTACCGGTGCATCACGCCCAATGAGCCGCAGTCGATCCGCGACGCAGTGCATGGCGATCTCAAGCGCTCGCAGACGATCTACGACCATGTCGACGCGATCGCCCGCCGCCTCGGCGCCGATCCGCAGGACCAGGTGCCATTCGCGAAATATGCCAAGGCCGCCGAGAGCCTGCTCAAGCCGTCCTCGGCCGCGCGCGCGGTCGCGAGCGGCGCGCCCTTCATCGAGCGCGTCGACCTTCTGGTGAAGCTGATCTCGCATCAGCTCGGCGTGCCCAACGCCGAGATCGACCGCACCGTCGACACCGTGGACCAGAAGCTGAACGAGAAGATCGTGCAGGGCGGATCCGGCGCGCAGTGACTTCGCGCCACGCGCTCGGAAATCATTGAAGCCGGGCCAGGCTGGTCGCCGCGACAGCGTGACCGCGCCGGTGCGCGTGACCAAGTTGCGATGTCCGAGCCGGCGTCCGTGATTGTTCCCGGTGTGGCGCAAACTCACCGATAGTTCTCAAGCCACGTGATCGGGTCGCGCTCACGCGCGAACCGCAGGTATCACGACTGCGTGAGACGACGGCATGCCGCCCGTCATATCCCGCGCTTCGCGGGCAAAGCAGGCCGATTCGACGCGAAAGGCTCCGCCTTACGTGCAGACCCTTCATTCGCGCAAACGTTGCATGCGCGCAGGACCGGTCCAGCTTCTTGCCGGCAGAGAGATGAGCAACATATCTTCCTAACTCAGGTGTCTACGACCTGTTTGCCGGTCTGCTTTCCGGCGCGATCGCAATGCACGGCTGAAAGAACAACAACAATGGATCAGGCGATGCTGAGCATCGTCCGCGCGGTGGAGGCAGGCGCGACGACGATGAAGGCCGTGATCGACGCCATCGGACTATCCCGTCTCAAGATCGAACGTGCGTTGACCGCGCTGGAGAAGCAGAAGCTGCTGGTCCGTGACGGCCAGGGCTTTCGCGCGACCGGTCTGCCGAAGGCGGCGCCTCCCGCCCGGCAGTGCGGCTCATGCAACGCCTGCTGCGATATCCTCGAAGTGGCCGCCGTCGACAAGCCGGTGAACCAGCTCTGCCGGCATTGGCAGCAAGGGACCGGATGCACCATTTACGACCGCCGCCCGCAGATGTGCCGATCGTTCGCCTGCGCCTGGCTGCAGGGCCATCTCGATGACGACTGGTTTCCCGAGAAAGCCGGCCTCGTGGTGCATTTCAGCCAGGACGCCGTCAATGTCACCGTCGACGACGATTGCCCGGACCGCTGGCGCGAAGAGCCGTATTTCAGCAAGCTCGCCGAATGGTCGCTGAACGGCATCAGGCGGATCGGAAACCGGGGCTATGCCACCCTCGTCGTCTCCGGCACTGAGCGCTTCCTGCTGCTTGGACGCACCGTCATTCCCGAGCCGACGCCGTTCGGCACCGCGTTCCTGCCGCTCACGGCTGACACTTTCCGGTTCTGGCGGGCGAAGTCGCCCGAGCATTTGCGACGGCTGCACGAGCGCATCGCCGAGATCGAACGGATCAGGCAGGAATTCGGATCCTGCGCCATCCCTGAGAACGAGGACGACGATCCGCAACCGCCCTATCGGCCCGCGCTTCTACGGTTGTCGCATCACGCCTGAACTCCGCCGTGGGCAACACGGCCTGATTCGCGCGCTGGCGCTCGACGCGCCTCGGTCGGGTTGATAAGTCCCTGTCCGCGAATGACGGGGACTTGAGTCGGGGACATGACGGTTGCAATCGAGATGGGGCAGACCACGGCAGGCGCCGCGGCCGCCATGGACCTCGAGGAACTGCTGGCGACCCGCCTCCTGGTGCAGGGCAATTCGGGCTCCGGCAAGTCGCATCTGTTGCGGCGGCTGCTGGAGCAGAGCGCGCCCTGGGTGCAGCAGGCCATCATCGATCCCGAAGGCGATTTCGTCACGCTGGCCGAGCGCTTCGGCCATCTCGTGATCGACGCCGAGGATCACACCGAGCGCGGCCTTCAGGTTGCCGGCGAGCGCGCGCGGCTGCATCGCGTCTCCACCGTGCTCAATCTCGAGGGGCTGGATGCCGAGAACCAGATGCGGCGCGCCGCGGCGTTCCTCGGCGGAATGTTCGATGTCGATCGCGACCATTGGTACCCGATGCTGGTGGTGGTGGACGAGGCGCAGCTGTTCGCACCGGCGGTCGCCGGTGAAGTCTCGGACGAGGCGCGAAAACTCTCGCTCGGCGCCATGACCAACCTGATGTGCCGCGGCCGCAAGCGCGGGCTTGCCGGCATCATCGCGACCCAGCGCCTCGCCAAGCTCGCCAAGAACGTCGCGGCGGAAGCCTCGAACTTCCTGATGGGCCGCACCTTCCTCGACATCGACATGGCGCGCGCCGCCGATCTGCTCGGCATGGAGCGGCGGCAGGCCGAGGCCTTTCGCGATCTCGAGCGCGGGCAATTCATGGCGCTGGGACCGGCGCTGTCGCGCCGGCCGCTGCGTCTGAATATCGGCTCGACCGAGACCTCCCCGCGCAATTCGACTCCTCGGCTGATGCCGCTGCCGGAAGCGACGCTGGAAGATGCGCGCGCCGTGATCCTGGCGGCGCCGCCGCCCGATGCCAGCCGGCCGCAGCGCTGGCCCGCGCCGGATCTGCTGGAGCAGCTTCGCGCGGCGAAAGCCGCCGCCGCGCCGGAGATCCGGCCCGAGCTGGCCGAGGTGCCGGTCAGCGCCGAAGAGCTCGCGGAGCGGCGCGAGCGTGTCGACCGCACGTTGCGCGCCGTGCTGGCCGAGCCCGACGCCGGCTTCCGCGCCATCGGCGTGCTCTATCAAGAATTCGTGGTCCGCTGCCGCATCGAGGGGCTCGGCGCGGCGGTGCCTGATCTCAACGAATTCCGCCGCATGCTGACGCATGCGCGCGCCGGGCTCGGGACCGATCTCGCTGAAGACGACGCCTGGCAGGAGGTGTCGCTCCGCGCCTCGATCCTGCCCGACGACATGCAGGGCGTGTTCATGATGATCGCGCGCGCGGCCAAGGAAGGCTGGCCGTGCCCCGGCGATGCCGCGATCGCGCGCGCCTACGGCTCGCACTCGCTGCGCCGCGCGCAGCGGCTGCTCGGCTACATGGAGGAGCAGGGCCTGATCGTCGTCCAGCTCGACGGCGCCGGCCGCCGGATCGTCACGCTGGTGGAGCTGGCCTGGGCCACGGCGCCGGGCGATCCCAATGGCGATGATCTGCCGGTGGACCAGGTCGCGAGCGCGGCGTCGGCCTGATATGAGATGGAGGTCGTCATGCCCGGGCTTGTCCCGGGCATCCACGTTGTTCGTGCCGGGAGGCAAGACGTGGATGGCCGGGTCATAGGCGAGCGCAAGCGACGCCGTCCTTCGGACGGCTATGTCCTGCCATGACGTGGAGAGGTCAGCACATTGCGTCAGGCCGCCTCGGAGCCGCCGAGATAGGCGTCGCGCACCCGGGGATCGTCCTTCAGCGCGCGCGCCGGGCCTGACAGCACGATCTTGCCGGTCTGCAGCACATAGGCCTCGTGTGCGATCTCCAGCGCGAGACTGGCGTTCTGCTCGACCATGAACACCGAGACGCCTTCCTGGTTGATGGTGCGGATCAGCTCCAGCACGCGGTCGACATAGAGCGGCGACAGGCCCATGGTCGGCTCGTCCATCACGATCATCCTGGGACGGCTCATCAACGCGCGCGCCATGGCGACCATCTGCTGCTCGCCGCCGGACAAGGAGCCGGCGCGCTGCGACAGCCGCTGGCCGAGCTTCGGAAACAGCGTCAGCATCCTGTCGAGATCCTGCGCCACCGCGTCGCGGTCGTTGCGCACGAAGGCGCCCATCAAAATGTTTTCGCGCACGCTCATGTCCGCGAACAGCCGCCGCGCCTCCGGCACCGAGGCGATGCCGCGGCGGACGATCTGCGGCGTGGAAAGGCCGACCAGCGAAGCGCCGTCGAAGCTCACCTCGCCCGAACGCGGCTTCACCAGACCCAGAATGATCTTCATCGTCGTCGACTTGCCGCTGGCATTGCCGCCGAGCAGGCAGACGATGTGGCCGCGCGCGACCGTGATCGACAGGTCGAAATGCACCTGGGCCTGGCCGTAGAAGGTGTTGACGCCCGACAGCGCCAGCAGCGGTTCGGGTGCGCTCGTCGTCATGCCGCGCTCTCCTGCTCCGCCGCGCCCGACAGGCCGTGGCCGAGATAGGCCTCGATCACCTTGGGATCGCTCCGCACCACCTCGCCCGGCCCTTCCGCGATCTTCTTGCCCTCGTCCATGACGATGACGCGGTCGGACAGGCGCATCACCATCTCCAGCTTGTGCTCGATCAGCAGGATGGTCAGCCCTTCGGTCTTGAGCTCGGCGACGAGCGCCTGCATCTCCGCGGTTTCGGTCGGGTTCATGCCGGCGGTCGGCTCGTCCAGCAGCAACAGGCGCGGCTTCAGCGCCAGCGCCCGGGCGATCTCGACGCGGCGGCGGTTGGCGTAGGACAGGCTATAGGCCGGCTGGTCGATGCGCGGCAGCAGCCGTTCGCCGAAGCGGGCGAGAATGGCTTTCACTTCCTCGCGCAACCGCTCCTCCTCGGCCTTCACGCCGGCCGGGCGCAGCAGCGCCAGGCCGAGTTCGAGCAGCGGGCCGATCACCGGCACGGCCGGCTTCACGGCACGCAGCCGCGTATGCGCGCCGATCAGGACATTGTCCATCACGCTGAGATTGCCGAATACGCGGCCGAGCTGGAAGGTCCGCGCGATGCCTTCGGCCGCAAGCCGTTCCGGCGAGAGACCGGTGATATCCTGGCCTTCGAAGCGTACTGCGCCTTCATCCGGCCGATCGAGACCGGTCACGAGGTTGAACAGCGTCGTCTTGCCGGCGCCGTTCGGGCCGATGATGCTGATGAGCTCGCCTTTGGCGAGGTCGAGATCGATCGCATTGACCGCGGTGAGGCCGCCGAAGCGGCGCGTCAGCCCGCGCAGGGACAGCATGGGATTGTGCTGCTCCGACATCAGATCGTCCCCAACAGGCCCTGCGGCCTGAATCGCACCAGCAAGAGCAGCACGATGCCGTAGATCAGGATGCGATACTCCGCCGCGATCCGGAACACCTCGGGCAAGCCGACCAGCGCCACCGATCCAACAATCGCGCCGACCACGTTGCCGAGGCCGCCGAGGATGACGACCGTCAGCGCCAGGATGGACTGCTGCGTGTTGAAGGTCTCGTGGTTGATGTAGGAATAGAGATGCGCGGCGATGCCGCCGCTGACGCCGGCGGCGAAACCGCCGAAGATGAAGGCCAGCGATTTATAGCGGTTCAGGCTGAGGCCATAGGCGCGCGCGGCAATGTCGTCGTCGCGGATGGCACGGAAGCTGCGGCCGAGATGCGAAGTGAGCAGCCGCCCTTGCAGCAGGGCCAGCACGACCATCACCGCAAGGCTGAACCAGTAGACTGAGGACGGGCTGATCAGGTCGTAGCCGAACAGCGACAGCGGCGGGATGCCGGAGATGCCGATCGGACCGCGTGTCACGCTCTCCCAGTTCAGGATCACCAGCGACACGATCTCGCCGATGGCGAGCGTCGCGATCGACACATAATGCCCGCGCAGGCGGAAGGACGGCGAGATCAAGAGCGTGCCGAGCGCAGCGCTCACGAGGCCGCCGCCGATGACCGCGAGGCCGACCGGAACGTTGAGGGTCAACGACAGCAACGCCGACGTATAGGCGCCGATCGCCAGCAGCGCGGCGTGTCCGAGCGAGACCTGCCCCATCGTGCCCGCGACCAGCGTGAGGCTGAGCGCGAGCATGCCGAGCAGCCAGGCGTTGATCAGCGTCTGGAGCACGTAGAAGGATACCGGGAAGAGCGGCAGGACGGCAAAGCCGGCAGCAGCAACAGCCAGGACCCAACGTGGAATGCGCACCGGGCGGCTCGGGGCGATGAAGGTGCCGGTGAGCGGCTCCGGCGGCGCCTGCCGCGCGCTGGCGAACAGGCCGTTCGGGCGCAGCACCAGCACGACGACCAGCAGCAGGAAGGCGAACAGGTTGCGGTAGCTGGTGCCGAACACGGCAACGCCGTAGCTCTCGACCAATCCCAGCAGCAGGCTGCCGATCACCGCACCCGGCACGTTGCCGGCGCCACCGACGACTTCGGCAACGACGCCCTTCAGCGTCGCCTGCAGGCTCATCGCGGTGTCGATCTGGTTGTAGTACATGCCGACCAGCATGCCGGAGACGCCGCCGAGCGCAGCGGCGATGCCGAACACCGCCTGATTGACGCGGTTGACGTCGACGCCCATTTGCATCGCCGCGTCGCGGTCCTGCGAGGCGGCGCGCACCGCCCAGCCGAGCTTGCTGTAGCGCAGGAACACGAACAGCAGCAGCGCGCTGCTGATGCCGACGCCGGCGATGAGCAGATCAAGCGGTCCGATCGTGCCGCCGCCGAGCTGGAAGCGCACGTCCGGCAGCTGGCTCGGCAGCGCGCGCGGATTGGGCGAGAAGGTCAGCATCACCAGCTGGTCGAGCACGAAGCTGATGCCGATGGTCGCGAGCAGCGGCGCGATGCGCACGGAGTTCTGCAGCGGACGGAGGCCGAACCGTTCGATGATCAGGCCGACCACCGCGGCAGTCGCCGCCACCACGATGATGGTGAGCGGCAGCGGCGTATGCAACTGCACCACCGCGACCCAGCCGATATACGCGCCGACCAGATAGATCGAGCCTTGCGCGAAGTTGATCAGCCGGCTGACGCCGAAGATCAGCGCGAGCCCCACTGCAACGAGGGCGTAGACATTGCCGACGATCAGCCCGTTGATCGTGTAGTCGAGCCAGGAAGACAAACGTTGATCCCCGCGTAGAAAGGAAGGCGGCCGGAGCGGCGCGCTCCGGCCATCAGGTCAGGTCGGCTTGCCGTCCCAGAGCGCGAACTGGCCCTTGCGCACGACGAGCTCGGCGTTCATCGCGCCCTTGACGCGGCGGCTCTCGACGTCGAACGTTGCCGAACCGAAGATGACGCTGGAGACGTCCTTCACTTTCGCGAAGGCATCGCGGATGGCGCGGCGATCGGTGCCGCCGATCTTGAGGACGGCGGCGGCCATGTTCATGGCATCATAGGAATAGGCGTTGAAGGCGTCGGGCTCTTGTCCATTGTACTTGGCTTTGAAGCCCGCAATGAACTTCTTCACCTCGGACCGCGGATCTTCCGGGAAGTAGCGTGTGCCGAGATGGACGTCCTCGACCGCCTCGCCGCCGAGCTCCAGGAATTTCGGCGAATAGACCGAGCTTGCCGCGCAGATCGTCTGCTTCAGGCCGACCTGACGGGCCTGGCGCGCGATCAGCGCGCCGTCGGAATAATAGGAGATCAGGATCAGCCCGTCCGGGTTGGCGTCGCGCACGCGCACCAGGGTCGAGCGGAAGTCGCGTTCCTCGGCGATGTAGCCCTCGGTCACCGCGATCTCGGCGCCGTATTCCTTCGCGGCCTTGACGAAATAATCGCGGCTGGTGCGGCCCCAATCGGTGTTGAGGTGCAGCACCGCGAGCTTCTTGAGACCAAGACGCTTGACGGCATAGGCCGCGAGCAACGGCTGCTCGTCGGCCTGGCTCACGGACGTACTCCACATGAAGTCGCCGCCCTTGGTGAAATCGGGGTGCGAATTGGTGAAGCCGAACTGCACGAGTCCGCCGCGCTGATAGATTGGGGATGCCGCCATCGAGGCGGGACTGGAGAAGTCCCCAAGCTCCATGACGATGCGCGGATCGGACACGAACTTCTGGGCGATCGCCACCGACTGGCGCGGATCGCTCTGGCTGTCCTCGAATTGATAGGCGAGCTTGCGGCCGTTGATGCCGCCGGCGGCGTGGATCTCGTCCAGCGCGAGATCAAAGCCCTGCTTCCACTGCGCGCCATATTGCGCGTTCGGTCCTGTGAGGGGGCCGCTGACGCCGAGCAGGATCGGTTCGGAGGATTGCGCGAGCGCGGCGCGCGAGAAGGCTGCTCCCGCCACCACGGCGGCGAGAGAGCCCCTGACCAGGGTACGGCGATCGATGTTGCTCATGCACGGCTCCATCCATTCATTGTTGAAACAAGCAGCAATTCTCGTGCCGGTGAGATTGCCTATTTCGAGGGCTCGCCGAGCGACAGCATCAGCCGGTTCGCCCAGTTGAAGAACGAGGCGCCGTTGATGACGTCGACGATCTCGGCATCGTCGAGGCCGGCGCGGCGCAGCTCCGCGATGTTGTCAGGACCGAACGCGATCGGCGTCTCGGCCAGCGCCACCGAGGCCTTGACCACCGCATTCCAGCGCTCGCCGAGATCCGCACCAACGCCTTCATCGAGCAGACGCTGCACGTCGTCGCGGCGCTTGGAATAGGTGCTGGCAAACCGCGCATGCACGGAGGCGCAATAAATGCAGCCGTTGTAGCGCGACGTCGCAGCCGCCGCGAGCTCGCGCTCGGCGCGCGGCAGGCCGTCGGCGACGTTGTAGAAGATGTCCTTGTCGGTCTTGGTGCGGGCTTCCAGGACTTCAGGGTCGCGCACCAGCAGGCGGAAATATTCGGACTTGGCGCGGGCGCGGTCGACGAGGCCGGCGAAATGTCGTTCGGTCAGCTCGGCCTCGGGCAGCGGGTCGATCCACGAAACCCAGCCGAGCTCGTCCTGGGTGAAGACGACGGGCGGATTGACGGTGCTCATGATGCAACCTCCTACGCGCTTGCCGCTGCGAGCGTGCGCAAGCCGCTGACGACGCGGACCTGGAACGACAGGAACGCGACGAGCTGGGAAAACGTGACGATGCCGGTGGTCGACCAGCCGGCGGCCAGCAGCGTCTTCATGTCGGCGGATGCGGCATCGCGCGGACGGAAGACCAGAAGATGCGCATGCTCCAGCGCCGCGACAAGCCGGGCGCCGAGCTCGGACTTGCGCTCCGCACTGACGCGATAGATCAAACCAGCCTTGTCCTCCACCGACAGCGGGCCGGCCGGAAAAGCGCCATAGGGACCCGACGTCTTGCCGCGCGCGATCTCGGACCTGATCGGCTCGACCAGCGCCGCGCCATCCGCGCTCGCGGCAAGCTTCTCGCGATAGAAGGCGGCGACGGGGGACTCGCCATGGAGCCCGGTCACGAAGGCCGCGACTGCGGCGCGTTCGGTAAGCGAGAAATCACTGGCGTCGATCGGCTCGAACAGCGAGAGATAGCTCTTCTGCGCGTTCTCGCGCGCCTGCAGGCGACGCGCGCGGATGGCGTCGAGAGCCGATCCTGGCTCGATCCCGGCAAGCATGTCGATGATGTCTTTCGTTCTCATCATTCAGCCTCATCCAATTCCGTAAAGTCGCGGCTAGCCCGCCAGCGCCACATCGGGTGCCGCCGTCCTGATTCAGCCCAGCGCCGGCGCCACCTTCTCCGCGACCAGCTCGATCGAGCGCAGGACATAAGGATGCGGCGCGTCGACCGAATGCACCTGGAAGACGAGATCGGTCACCCGCTCCAGCGTGGCGTCGGTGCGGAGCGAGGCGATCACCTCGTCGGCGGCGCCGACATGAGTGTCGAACGCGGTGATCATCTCCTCCAGCGTCTCGCCCGGCGGAAGGTGACCACCCTTCATGAATTGCGGCAGGGCGCGGCGCAGTCCGATATCGGCAAGGCGCATCGCCTCGCGATGATCGTCGGCGACGAAGACGCTGCGCGAAGCCATGATGCGCGGTTCGCAGCCCGGCGGCAGCGCTGCGAGATAGGCGTCGATGATCGGATTCTGGATCTCGGCGAGCGTGGCCTTCGGCGCCTCCTTGGCCCGCGGCTGGGTGCGCGACAACAAGAGACCATCGCCGGCCTTGCCGGCCCTGGCGCCGCCGGCGACGGAGAACGTCGCCTGCCAGATCCGCTTGTCCAGTTGCGGCCGCTGCGGATAGAGCGTGTCGCCGCCGTCGAGCGGCTTGCCGGTCAGCGCCTTGCGGACGATGTCCAGATTGCGCGCAAAGATCTCGTTGCGCTGGGCGCTGTCGAGGCCGAAGGCGGCGAAGGCGGACGGGTTGCCGCCGGTGCCGACGCCGAGCTCAAACCGGCCATTGCAGAGGAGATCGAGCACCGCGGCGTCCTCCGCCACCCTCACCGCATTCTCCAGCGGCAGCGTGACGATGCCGGTGCCGAGACGGATGCGCGAGGTTTGCGCTGCGACGTAACCCAGGAAGGTGAAGGGCGACGGCAGGCCGCCCTCGCGCTCGTGGAAATGATGCTGCGCGATCCACGCGGAATCGAGGCCCGCCCGTTCGGCACGGACGATCTGCTCGGCCGCGAAGCGATATCGCTCGGCGGCCGGAGCCTCGTCGAGCAGCCGCGTGAAGAAGCCCAGGCGTTTCAGGTTTGCAAAGCGTTTCATAAGACCCCTGTCGGGCGAGGATGGGCCCCGATGATGTCGGTTGCCGCGGCTCCAGACAAGCGGGCATTGCGCAAGGCTCATACGCAAGGCTGTGCGCCGGATCGCCCTTTACATGGACTTTACGCGGGCAGTCTGCCTACCAGCTCGGCAGCACCGCGCCCTTGAACTTGGTCAGGACGAATTCCTTGACCTCGGGCGTGTGATAGCTGTCGACGAGGATCTTGACCCAGGGCTTGTCCTTGTCGACGGTGCGCACCGCGATCAGGTTGACGTAGGGCCCCTTCGGATCCTCGCGCAGGATCGGGTCCTTCACAGGATCGAGGCCCGCCTGGGTTGCATAGTTGGTGTTGATCGCGGCTGCGTCGACGTCGTCGAGCGCGCGCGGGGCCTGCGCCGCATCGACCTCGATGAACTTCAGCTTCTTAGGGTTCTCGGTGATGTCGAGCACCGTCGGCTTGAAGCCGACACCGTCCTTCAGCTTGATCACGCCCTTGTCGCGGAGCAGCAGCAGCACGCGGCCGCCATTGGTCGGATCGTTCGGGATCGAGACCTTGCCTCCCTCGGGGATATCGGCGAAGGCCTTGTGCTTCTTCGAATAGACGCCGATCGGGAAGTTCACGGTCAGGCCGACCGACTCGATCTTGTAACCGCGGTCGGCCTTCTGATTGTCCAGGTAAGGCTGGTTCTGGAACGAATTGGCCTGGATCTCCCCGGCATCGAGCGCGGCGTTCGGCACCACGTAATCCGAGAACTCGAGCAGTTGGATGTCGAGCCCCTGCTTGGCGGCGATCGGCTTCACGGCTTCGAGGATCTGCGCATGCGGTCCCGGCGTCACGCCAATCTTGATGGTCTCGGCTGAAGCCACGGCCGACCACACGGCCAGCACGGCGGAGAGAATCAGGGGAAGGCGAAACGACATCTTGGTCTCCATGGAGTCGGCGGTAACGATTGGAACCGTATTCTCTTTTCTGCGCCGCGAAATCAATGAAATGAAAATCCATATTGGCCGGCCATCGCGGGCAACCCTTCTCCAATCGATCTCAATCGGGAAACGGATGCAGAGGGCCGGGAACGTGCACCACGAGCGCCTGACGGCATCGCGGCAAAGCGGCGCACCCCCCGCGCACCGGTCGCGGAGCGTCCGCCCCTCTTTGACTCCACCACGCCCGACGTGCTGAGTTAGAGCGCACTAAGCCGGCGACGACGTTACTTCGCGAGGTGGAGATCATCCGATGGACGAGACCGAAATCCGCAATCTGGTCGCGGAGGTGAAGCAAGGCACGCTGTCGCGGCGCTCGTTCATCAGGACAATGGCCGCGGTCGGAATCGCGGCGCCGATCGCGAGCCAGATCCTGGTGTGGCACGATGTGGCCATGGCGGACGCCACGCTGCCGTACAAGCCGACGAAGGCGGGCGGCGGCGGCACGCTCAAGATCCTGCTCTGGCAGGCACCTACCCTGCTCAATCCGCATTTCGCGCTCGGCACCAAGGACCAGATCGCCTCGCGCATCTTCTTCGAGCCGCTCGCCGGCTGGGACAAGGAGGGTAACCTCATCCCCTGCCTCGCCGCCGAGGCTCCGTCCAAGGCGAACGGCGGCCTCGCGGCCGACGGCATGAGCGTGATCTGGAAGCTGAAGCAGGGCGTCAAGTGGCATGACGGCAAGCCCTTCACCGCCGACGACGTCGTCTTCACTTGGCAGTACGCCGCCGACCTCGCCACCGCGGCCTACACCACGGGCTCCTACAAGGACATCAAGGTCGACAAGATCGACGACCATACGGTCAAGGTGAACTTCAAGGCGCCGACGCCGTTCTGGGCCGATCCGTTCGTCGGCGCGGTCGGGATGATCCTGCCAAAGCATCATTTCGGCGATTATATCGGCGCAAAGTCACGCGAAGCGCCAGGCAATCTGAAACCGGTCGGCACCGGCCCATACAAATTCGTCGAGTTCAAGCCGGGCGACATGATCCGCGCCGAGCGCAACCCCGACTATCACATCAAGAACCAACCGCATTTCGACACGCTCGAGGTCAAGGGCGGCGGCGACGCGGTGTCTGCGGCGCGCGCCGTGCTGCAGACCGGCGAATACGACTTCGCCTGGAACATGCAGGTGGAGGAGGAGGTCCTCAAGCGCATGGAGGCGGGCGGCAAAGGCAAGCTCGACATCACGCCTTCCGGCAATGTCGAGTTCATCATCCTCAACACGACGGACCCCTGGACCGAGGTCGACGGCGAGCGTTCGAGCGTCAAGACCAAGCACCCGACGCTGTCCGACCCCGCCGTTCGCCGCGCGATCAATCTCTTGATCGACCGCGATTCGATCCAGAAGTTCATCTACGGACGCGGCGCCATCGCAACCGCGAGCTTCGTCAACGCGCCCAATCAGTTCAAGTCCCCCAAGCTGAAATATGCGTTCGACATCGACAAGGCCAACAAGATCCTCGACGAGGCCGGCTGGACCAGGGGCGCGGACGGCATCCGCGAGAAGGACGGCAAGAGGCTCAAATACGTATTCCAGACCTCGACCAACGCCCCGCGCCAGAAGACCCAAGCCATCATCAAGCAGGCCTGCCAGAAGGCCGGCATCGACATCGAGATCAAGGCGGTCACCGCCTCGGTGTTCTTCTCCTCCGATGTCGGCAATCCCGACACCTATTCGAAATTTTATGCCGACATGGAGATGTACAATACGACGCAGCCGCAGCCCGATCCGGAGCGCTTGCTGAACCAGTGCGTCTCCTGGGAGATCGCCACCAAGGACAACAAATGGCTCGGCCGCAACAATTCACGCTATTCCGATCCCGAAGCCGACAAGGCCTACAAGGCCGCGCAGAACGAGCTCGATCCGGTCAAGCGCGCCGCGCTGCTGATGAAGGTCGACGAGATCTTCTGCGAGGCCCACGTGTTCCTGCCGCTGCTCTCCCGCCACGTCGTCAACGCGGGCGCCAATAACCTGATGATCGACATCTCGGGCTGGGACACCATCACGTGGAATCTGGCGGCGTGGTATCGGAGCTGAGGGAGACAGGCGACGGCTCTGGTGTTCCGGACAGCTGCAACGCGCATAACCCGTGGAATCTCCTCCACTGTGTGCTCCAAATCACAGCAGAATCACGCACCGTCCTCTATGAAGATTGGGCATGGCCGCAAACAAGGTAACGGCGGTACGCACGAGGCTGGGAAGACGATCAACAGCTACGGACTTTGCGCAGCCGTCAGGGTGAAGAACCCGGCGGCTTTTTCTTTTTGCAGGCTCGGTAGGATGGGTGCAGCGAAGCGAACCCATCAGAATGTTTCTAGTGCGGACGCATGATGGGTTGCCCAAGGGCTCGACCTATCGCACCTTCGAGACGGCGCCGCTAGTGCCACGTCGTGTCTGCTTCCACGATCACCACTCTCACTTCAGGGTCTTCGGTCGTGTTGCAGATGCAGGGCATGCCTTCGCCGCAGCGGCAGCCGCCCAGCTTCTCACTCCAGACTCGGAGCGGATGGTTTTCGCAGACCCATCCGAGACCCTGGCAGAATGGGCACGTCTTGTCGGTCACAGCGTATCCGGCGTCCGCATCGTGTTCGACTTGTCCTCGTTGCGCAGCTCTTGCTCAGCCGCGTGCCAAAACTCCTCCTCGCGGCCTTCGGGCTTGCCGGCCTGCTCCCACAATCGGTGCGCGCGTTCTCTGATCTCTTGCTCGGTCGGCTCGGACAATGGCACCTCCTGCTTGGGAGCACGGCCCCACCCTGGGGGGTATGGGGGGCTTGGAGGCGGGGCCGTGCAGGCCAGCCATCGGCGGCGACGCTGGCCCGCAGAGTCAATCTTCGACCACAGGCAAGAGTTCCTGCGCGCTTGGCCTTGGCGCAGGCCTTCGCAATACGGTGCAGACAACCCATCGGATTCGGCCATTGGAAACGGAAGCCCTTTGGGAAAATAGAAGAGCTCTTGAACCCACTCATGGCGTTGCTTCCGAGTCGCGGAGAAGGGTTCCTCTTCAGGAGCCACCAATTTCGTCTTTGGAACGCGCGCCCCCCGCATCTGTTGAGATTGCAGTCGGAAGAGCCCGCATTAGCGAGACTTGCCAGTAATGCGCGGCATAGGAGGCAACCATGAAAAAGATCAGCGATGTAATGACCCGCGACGCGAAACTCGTAAACCCAAACGACACGATCCAGGACGCGGCAAAGCTGATGAAGGAATGCGATTGTGGTGTATTGCCCGTGCGTGACGGTGACCGACTCGTGGGCATGATCACAGATCGCGATATTGCGGTGCGCTGCATCGCGGACGGCAAAGGGCCGAACAGCAAGGTCCGTGACGCGATGAGCCAGGAGGTGAAATACTGCTTCGAAGACGAGGACATATCTCAAGTCTGCACGAACATGAGTGAGATCCAGGTGCGGCGATTGCCCGTGATGGACCGGAACAAGCGCCTGGTCGGGATCGTGTCGCTTAGCGATTTGGTGCGCCAGTCGGCAGGGACTGCCAAAGCGCTGCATGGAATCGCGCGGCCGAGTCAACAGCACAACCAGAGCTCGCCTGCTGCCTGAGCCTGCTCATCGGCCCATGAGGTCATAGGGTCCTTCATATCGTAGGGACCTCGATATCGCGCAGGGTCTTGGCGATCTCGCATGAAATGACGGGACAGTTGGATTGTGAGCCGCGATGGGATGATGACTGGGCGGAGGAACTGATGGGCAAAGTTCGAGCGCGCTTGACTTCGCTGCTCGCAATCGCAGCGCTGAGTACGGTCTCCCACGTATACGCGCAGGCTCAATGGCGGATGGCTTCCCCGCTCCCTGCACCCGCCGGCGAAATCGTGGGGACCGTCATAGGCGACGAATGGTATGTGCTCGCGGGGTTGGATACGCGAACCCATCGGCCGCTGGGTCTCGTCTACGTCTTCGACACAAAGGCCGGCAGCTGGGCCCAGAAGAGGGCAATGCCCCAACCCGCCCACCATGTCATGACGGCTGCGCTGGACGGAAAAATATATGTGTTTGGCGGCTTCATAAATCCGGCGGGCGAACCTGAGGCAACGAACGAATCCGGCTGGCAACCCGTC
Source organism: Bradyrhizobium vignae (assembly GCF_900324035.1). Classification (NCBI taxonomy): domain Bacteria; kingdom Pseudomonadati; phylum Pseudomonadota; class Alphaproteobacteria; order Hyphomicrobiales; family Nitrobacteraceae; genus Bradyrhizobium; species Bradyrhizobium vignae. Next base: position 2,171,490 of record NZ_LS398110.1, on the reverse strand, counting down.
GACAGCAGTTGGGTCTTCGATCCGGCAACCGACACCTGGACGCCGCTTGCCCCAATGCCGACACCGCGAGGTGCAGGCTGGGCAGTTGCACTGAATGGCGAGATCTACCTGATCGGTGGAGTTCAGGCTGACGTTCGCGATGCCCCAACGGCGCCATTGTCCCCCGGGAGCCCGCAACGCGTGCTCGGGACGGTCGAGCAGTACGATCCCTCCACCGACCAATGGAGCGTTCGCGCGTCGATGCCGACGCCGCGCAACCATCTCTTCGCAGCGGCGGCCGGAGGAAAGATCTACGCGATTGGCGGCAGGATCGGTTCAGCGCAGATCACGGTCGCCGAGGACACAAATGTCGTCGAGGAATATGATCCGGCGCGCGACCAGTGGATTGGCAAAGGACGCGCACCGATCCGGCGCAGCGGAATGGCAGGCGCTGTAGCAGACGGCAAAATTTACGTCGCGGGAGGTGAATATCAGGACTGGGAAGGTGCAAAGGCGTTCTGGGCCGTTCAAAGCTACGATCCGGAGAAGGGGCGGTGGGGCACCCTGCCGCGAATGCAACTCGCACACCATGGTTTCGCGGCTGGGTTGATTGGGGACACGTTGCACATGGCCGGTGGAGGCTTCCAGTCGGACGGAATGCCAACTGTGAACACCAAGACTGCCGTTCACGAGACACCGCAGATCAGACCCTGATTTCAGGATGGCGGGGGACTCATCAAGGAACTGGCTCCAATCGCAGCAAGTGCGCTCGGTACGCGTGGTCAGGCAGCCAACTGCAGGACCTTCGCTTCGATCGACCGACGTGAGATGCCGTACCTGTCGAGTAATTCGTCTTTCGTGCCGGAGCGCGGCAGTCGTGCAATCCCCAGCCGATGCACCGGCGCGGTCGAGCCGACCGCGGTCGACACGGCATCGCCCAGCCCACCATCGATCGCGTGGTCCTCGACGACGATCAGCCCCTCGGTATCGCGAGCGGCTGCGGACAGCGTGACGACATCGATGGGTTTCACCGAGTAGGCGTCGATCACGCGGATCGAGATGCCACGTGCGTCGAGCATCTCGGAAGCGGCCAACGCCTCATGTACGGTTATACCGGCCGCGACCACAGTGAGGCGGTCTTGCAGCGACGAGCGCAGCACCTTGGCTCCGCCGATCGGAAACTCCTCCGCATTGGAGTAGATCACCGGCGTCTTCGGCCGCGTGGTCCGGATATAGACGATGCCGTTGGTGCGCGCCGCCGTTGCAGTCAGCCGCTCGGCGCTGACCGCGTCTGCCGGATACAAGACCGTACTCTCGATCAGGGCACGGAACATGGCGAGGTCCTCAAGGCCCATCTGCGATGGGCCGTCCTCGCCGATCGACACGCCGGCATGGCTGCCGCACAGCACGAGATGGGCGGGCCGTGAATACTGCGCCATGCGGATGAAGTCATAAGCGCGCGTGAGGAAGCAGGCGAACGTCGCTGCACATGGGATCTTGCCTGCCGCCGCGAGGCCGAGGGCGACGCCGAGCATGTTCTGCTCGGCGATGAAACCCTCGAAGAAGCGTTCCGGGTATCGGGCCGCGAACGCCTCTGTTCCGGTGGAGTTCTTGACGTCGCCATCAAGCGCCACCATCGCATGTTCCTCACCGCCGAGCCTCTCCAGTGCGCGTCCAAACGCCTCGCGGGTCGCCACCTTGTCGCCCAGCCGATAGGCGGGCGCGGAGCGTGACGCGGTCACGCGCTGCGGGCTTGCCACCTGGCCGACCCGATGCGCCTCGAGCGGCGGCGGAGGCGGCGCATCACCCAATTCTTCGAGCGCCCGCGACATCTGTTCGCGATCGAGCGGTTTGCCGTGCCATCCATCAGCGCCTTCCAGGAACGAGACCCCCTTGCCTTTGATCGTACGCGCGATGATCGCGGTCGGGCCGCCATCATGCGCAGCCCGCAGAGCCGCGAGGATCGCTGTCATATCGTGACCATCGATCTCGATCGTACGCCAGCCGAAGCTCGCGAACCGGCGCGCGAACACCCGGGTGTCGTGGTGATAGGGCGCCGCCTCGCTCTGGCCGAGACCGTTGACGTCGACGATCGCCGTCACGTTCGCAAGACCATTGAGCGAAGCAAACTGCGCGGCCTCCCACACCGACCCTTCCGAGCATTCACCATCGCCAAGCAGACAGAACACGCGAGCGTCGATGCGGTCCAGGCGGTTCGCCGCTGCGAGCCCGTTGGCGGCTGCCAGCCCTTGTCCGAGCGATCCGGTCGCGACCCTGACCCACGGGTTGAGCGGGGTCGGATGGCCTTCCAGCGTGCTGTCGATCCGCCGCAGCGACAGCGGATCCTCGATGATGGCGCCGGCTTCGTGCAGCACCGCCCACAGGATCGGCGCCGCATGGCCCTTCGACAGAACGAATGTGTCGACGTTGCGCGCGGCCGGATCGTGCGGATCCCAGCGCATCTCGCGGAAGAACAGCGCCGCCACGATGTCGGCGCAGGACATGCAGGAGGTGGGATGACCCGAGCCCGCTTCCGTCGTCATGCGGATCACCAATTGCCGCAGCCGCCGGGCCTCTGCCCGCAGATCGTCCACGTCACCGAAAGCCACGGCGCGCTCACCCTTGGCAGCGAACTGCTTGATTAGCGAATCGAACGGATCGATGAACTTCTGGACCGCGTCGTTCTCGAGCTGGGCCGTGACCAGATCTAGCGACACGCCGAGCCGCTCCAGATCTTCCATCATGCGCCGCGCGCTCTGCACGCCGTGCGTGATTGTGGCTTCTACGGTGCCGTGGTCGCGGAACGCGGCGATCGTCTTGCGCGTCATCGTATTGATGGTCATCGGACCGATCAATGGCTCGACATACATGAGGTCCGGATAGTCGGGATTCTTGGTGCTGGTGCTCGCCCATAGCATTCGCTGGACCCGCGCGCCCTTCTCGGCGAGCGCCATCCAGCGATTGCTCGCCACGATATGGCTGAATGTCTGATAGGCAAGCTTGGCGTTGGCGATCGCGATCTTGCCCAGGAGAGCGCGCGGATCAGGATCGGGAGGTGGGCGATCGGGCACGATGCGTTGTCCCAGAAGCCGATCGACGAGCACATCGATGCGACTGAGAAAGAAGCTTGCGACCGAGGCGATGCGCTCGATCGGCCGACCGGCTTCGAGCCGCCGTTCGAGCGCTCGCAGGTAGGCCTCAGCCACCGCTTCATAGCGCGCGATCGAGAACAGCAGCGTGATGTTGATGTTGATGCCTTCGAACAGCAGCTGCTCGATGGCAGGAACGCCTGCCGGAGTGCCCGGAATCTTGATGAACAGGTTGGGCCGGTCAACCAGTGTCCATAGCCTCCGCGCCTCCTCGATCGACGCCTCTGTGTCGTGAGCGAGATGGGGCGAGACTTCGAGGCTTACGAAGCCGTCGACCCCTGCGGTCTCCTCGTAAACCGGACGCAGGATATCACAGGCGTTCCGGACGTCCGTGGTAATCAGCTCTTCGTAGATGCCGACCGGAGACCGGCCCGCCATCGCAGCGCGAGCGATGTCCTGGTCGTAATTCGCGCCTTCCGCGACCGCCTTCTCGAAGATCGCGGGGTTCGAGGTGATGCCACGCAGGCCTTCCTCGGCAACCCGTCGTGCCAGATCGCCGCTATCGATCATTTGCCGGGTGAGATCATCCATCCAGCAGCTCTGGCCTTGCGCCAGGAGTTCGACTGTCCGGTTCATGTGCGATCTCCTTCGTTGGAGTACCTGAAAAACCGACCACGTACCGCCCTATTGCCATTCGCCCTTGTCAGCGGGCCGATGGGACGCTCGCGCGGCGACATCTTGAGCTGGCGGAAGATGCCGGCATTGCGAGCCGTCTCGTGTTCGGTCTCGATATCGATCCCATAGGCGCGCTCGGGATCGACGCGCGCGCCGATCAGGACGAACACGGAGCCTTCGCAATCGAGCAGATGCGGGTCTTCCGAAACCTCCGCCTCCGCGCCTGTGTCGCAACAGAAACCATGTCGCAGCCAATCGTGCTCGACCCGTCTGCCCTGCACCCTGCTCAACGGAATGCAAACGCACGCGTTCCTGAGTTCCGGCTGGAACACGATGCGGCCACACAATTCCTCGCAAGGGGCCGGAGGAGGCTGCGGGAGCTTTAGGAACGACCAAGGCTCAGGTCGCGTTGCCGGTCCGACGCCCCAATGGACCGGATCAGGCTTGCAGCGCTCCGCAGCAGACGTCCAAGGGGACGGGTGCCTGCCATACATGAGCTTCGCGCGGCGTCCGGCGCTCGGGTCATGCCGGATGCGGCCCAAGCCCGCCAAGGGCGAGTTCGGCGTGTATCTGGTTTCCGATGGGACCAACCAACCCTACAGGTGCAAGATCCGCGCCCCCTCGTTCGCGCATCTGCAGGCGATGGACCCAATCTGCCGCGGCCACTTGCTCGCCGACGTCTCGGCGATCATCGGGTCGCTGGACATCGTGTTTGGGGAGATCGATCGATAGTGTCATGAAAGGAGATTGCCATGCCACAGATCCAGATCGGCCGGCAGCCGGTGACGCAAATTACCATCATCGAAGCCGAACCGGAGAAGCAGGCCGAAGCGCTGTCGCTCATGAGGGAGCGAGCTCGCTTCATGCAGCGTCAGCCAGGATTCATTTCCGTCAGCCTGCATCGCAGCCTCGATGGGCGTCGTATCGTGAACTACATTCAATGGGAAAGCCGTGACCTTCTACGGGCGGCGCACCAGTCACCTGAGTTTCGCAAAGCCTGGAGTCAGTTCGGAAGCCTCACCGACGATATCGATCCTCATCTGTACGAGGTCGCCGACGTCCTCGCGAAGAGCGATTGAATCTGCGCTCGATGAGCCCAAGAATGACAAGAGTGAGATGAGCCCAAGAGTGAAACGCCTTTCGCTCCGCACAGGTGGTGGAACGGAAGCAGCACGTGGCTGTTGGGCGCTCATGAATATCCGACGCGTTGTTTCGATGACTGCACGTCCTGTCTTGATGGCGGGACTATTTGCACTTGCGCTCTTGCCGCCATCCGCCCGCGCCCAAGAGCGCTCCGTTCTGACCTATCATGGCGACAACAGCCGAAGCGGCCAGTACGTCGTTCCTGCGCTCTCCTGGGAGAAAGCCAGATCGGTTCAGCTGGATCGCGCCTTCAACGCCCGTGTCGCGGGCTCGATATACGCTCAGCCGCTGTACTGGCGTCCTCCTGACGCGAGCACCGGGATGCTCTTCGTGGCCACCGAGGATGACGTCGTCCAGGCCTTCGACGCAACGACCGGTAAGGAATTGTGGAGGCGCGTGGTCGGCCGTCCCGTGCGCCGTTCGTCGCTTCCGTGCGGGAATATCGACCCTCTCGGCATCACCGGGACGCCCGCAATCGACGCGGCAGCCCAGGCCATCTATTTCGATGCTGCCGTGGAGCGGGGAAACGGTCCGCGCCATGAGGTGTTCGCGCTTTCGACGAGGGATGGCAGCGTTCTCCCGGGCTGGCCGATCGATGTGGCCGACCTTCTGCACAAGGCAGGACGACATTTCGATCCGAGCGTTCAGAACCAACGCGCGGCACTCACGTTGCTCGACGGCACTGTCTATGTCGCCTTTAGCGGCCATTTTGGTGATTGCGGAAACTTTCACGGCTGGGTGGTCGGAATCTCCCTTCATGAACCTGGCAAGCACGTCAGCTTCGAAACGCGTGCGCGAGGCGGCGGCATCTGGGCGCCAGGCGGTCTGAGCGTCTCCGGACGCGACATCTACTTTGCGACCGGAAATACGCTCGGCGCGCAGACCTGGAGCGACGGCGAAGCCGTGTTCCACCTTGGCCCCGACTTGCGCCGCAGTGACGACAAGAAGGACTATTTTGCACCATCGGATTGGAAGGCACTCGATGCCGGCGATGTGGATCTCGGCGGCAGCAATCCGATTCCTCTCGACGTTCCCGGCGCCGACGGTACTCGCGCGCTGATTCTGGCGCTGGGGAAGGATGGCAAGGCTTATCTCCTCGATCGAACTGGTCTCGGCGGCGTTGGCGGCCAGCTGGCTGCCGCGACAGTATCCCAGTCGTCGATCGTCACCTCGCCGGCGGCTTATCGCGTCGGCGATGACATCTTTGTTGCCTTCCAGGCGTCCGGAGTGCGTTGCCCGCAACCTGGCCGAGGTCACGATCTGACCGTCTTGAAGATCACGCCTGGCTCGCCGCCGGCGATGGCCACGGCCTGGTGCGGCGCGCTCCGCGGCCGTGGCTCCCCCATTGTGACCACCACGGATGGCCATTCCAATCCGATCGTGTGGATGCTTGGTGCCGAAGGCGACAACCGGCTCCACGCCTTCCGCGGCGATACGGGCGAACCGATCTTTGTCAGCGAGCCCTTGAGCGGCCTCCGACGCTTCCAGACGTTGATCGCGACGCAGGACCGCCTCTATGTGGGCGCCGACGGGCGCATTTACGCCTTTCTCTTTGAAGGCAATCCGCACGCGCCGGCCGGCCCTTGATCGGGGGGTCACGCCCACGCCGCCGACGGGAACGCCGCCACGGCAAGGCGGACGGCGAGCCTTCGCATTCTCGCGGCGCAATTCGCCCGAGCTTTGCTTGATCGCTCCACCCTCTAAGCCAAGAGCAACTGTGGCGAAGTAGCCCGGCGATCGGCCGGCCTCAAGGCTGGCGCTGGCGCGCCCCCGCCTGCGGCGGCTGACGGCCTTGACCCCGTCCGCTCACCGGTCTGTTGGCTTTGCATGCGCTCGGCCGAGGTCCGAGCGCGAGATAGGCGCGCTCGTCAGGCCACCCTGTATTTCTTCGGATCCCACGTCTCGCCGCGCGCGATCATGGTGTTGAGGATGATGATCAGCTTGCGCATACAGGCGACGATCGCGACCTTTGGCGGCTTGCCCTTGGCAATCAGCCGTTCGTAGAAGGCCTTGAACACCGGATTGTTCAGCGTTGCGGCACCGACACAGGGCATGTAGAGGGCATTTCGCACCCAGCGGCGGCCACCCTTGATGCAGCGTTCACCTCGACGTTTGCCGCTATCGTCGTCATAAGGAGCAACGCCCATCAACGCGGCGGCAACTTCGTCGCTCACCTGCCCCAGCTCCGGTAGTCCTCCAAGCAGCGCCATTGCGGTCCCCTCAGCAAAGCCTGGTACGCTCTGGATGATCTCGGCGCGTTTGGCAAAGTCCGGCGTTGTCTTGATCGTCGCCGCGATCGCGGTCTCGAGCGCGGCGATTTCGTCAGCCAGCTTCTTAAGAAGACGCGCGCGAGCCTTCTGAACAAGGGCCGGCGCCTCATGCTCCTTCTGCATTTCCAGGCGAGCCCTGACGTCAAGCAGGCCTTGGCGTCCCTTCACCAGTGCCTTCATCTCCTCGTGAGCGGGATTGTCGACTTGGCTGGGAGCCTCGCCGAATGTCTCGGCGAACCAGGAGATCATCTCCGCGTCGATCTTGTCATTTTTCGCAAGGCGTCCCGCCGATTCCGCAAAGTGGCGAACCCGTTTGGGATCGACGATCCGTACTTCCAGCCTGCTTGGCGCAACGCCTTGGCCCATACCCGCTCGTAGCCGCCGCTTGCCTCCATCACTGCCTTGCCGACCTGATGCTTGCGAAGCCATGCAATCAAGCTCCGTCGCCCCGCCGCGGTTGTTGGGCAAGTCTTCCGCTCCGTTACGGTCCGAATGCACGCATCAATCTTGTCTTTAGCGACATCGATGCCGACGACAACCAGATCGTCTTGTGTCATCATCCACTCCCTTCCTTGCCTGGTACGGGCTCGCAGCCCTTGCAACTGTTCGGGTTCAGGAAGACACCGGAGCTGTCCCTTGCTCTTTAGCAGGCTCTGTCGCCTTTGGGCGCAACGGGCTCAGTTCCGGCAACGGGCGGTTCTGATCCAACCGCCCGTTGCCACATTCTGGCAGATTTCGGGGACACAAGGGCGCAGGGAAGACCGCATAGGCGTTAAGGTAGCGCGAGCATCGATTGATACGGACGTATTCGAGGAGGCTCGCGCAGGTGCCGCCCAAGCGCTCGCTTTCTGCGGCGAAAGCAACGGATGGTTGGTTGTGGAATGATCGCTTGTAGCAAGGATGCAACGAGTTGTTGCAAAACACGCCAAGCGCCAGGTGCCGTCAGGCGGCCTGCGTCCAGCGGGGAGAGTCCTCGAAGTCGCGGGCAAGCGGCTCGAGCAGCAGGATGATCAAGAGGTGTGCCAGCAAGTAGGGCTTGGCGGAGCGCGGATCGGTTCCAGGTGGCGTCTTGAGACCAATCAGACTCTTCAGTCGCTTGAAGCCAAGTTCGATGCGCCATCGCAGTCGATAGAGCGCGAGTACATCCTTGGTGGAGAACTCGTCCCGCGCGAGCGACGTGACCAGAATGACCCAATCCGCGGCTTCCAGAGTTTCTTTGGAGATGACGCGGTTTTCGTCTTGTGCGTCGCGCCGGGCTTTACGGCGCGAAGCCGCGACTGCACCGGCGGGCTTCTTGACTGCGACCAGACGCATAGCCAGAGGCGCACCGTCCTTGCGTTTGATCCAAATCCTCCGATCGATCAGTCCGTGCGCCTTCGCCGCACGCAATTGGGCCATCAGATCGAACGCAAGGCCTTTGGCATTAAGCCAACGTGCGTTCTTCCAGCCCGCTCGGATCAAAACGTCTGCCCCGGCGTCGCGCACAGCGGCGATGCGGTCAGGTTGTAGATAAGCGCGGTCAGCAATGCGGATCTCGTTCTTGACCACCGGTATCCGGTCAAACGTTTCGCCTTCTTGCTGATCTGTCAGCTCGAAGTGACCAAAGCGCTCATATGGCAGATCGAATGCACTATGAACGCGCCAAAGCTCACTGTTCCTGCGCGCAGCCGGTCCTGCCTGAGGCACTGTCGTCGCATCGATAATGCGGATCAGGCGGCCTCGGCTCGCTTTCGGGGCTGCCGCAGCGAGCAAGCCCTCCACCAGCACTGCAAACCAATCGCCACATTGACGCAGGCGATAGAACAACGCCACGCTGCTGAGGTCGGCAAGCCAACAGAAGCGGCCCACGCGGCTGTCGATCTCAACCCTCTTTCACCCAGACAATAGGCCAGCATCAGCCGAAGTAACGCCACCGCATCTGGAATTTGGCGCCGCCGCACGAAAGCCTTCGTCTGGCGCGCACTTATTTCAAGCTGCGCAGCCCCGCCGAGCTGCGTAACCACTCTCGTCCAGTCCTCGTTCAGAAGCGATTCGTCTGCCATCCCGCCTTGGAATCACGTGTGATTCCAACACTCAAGAACAAACTTAACGCCTATGGGGAAGGCCGGGTGCTGACCTCGCACCCGCGGTCTGCTGCGCGAAAAGCACGCGCAAAAAGACCGCACAGCAGCATACAGGTGGAGCCAATCACTCGGCCTTCCCTGCGCGATGGTCGGACGGCTTATGCCGCGCTCTCCCGGGAGCCGAATTCCTTCTGGCCTCCCTCGCGCTCACGAAATTCACCGGCAGCCGCGCCGGTTGACGCGACTGTCGCATCCGCAAGCGCTTGACCGTAGCAACGACGGCCAGGACCACACGGTTTTGCCGTACGCACGGCTCGCCATTTCGCCGCAGTTTTCCCCAGCCCTGTCGACGGAGCTGCGAAACTTACAGGCGAGACCAACCTGACAGCGCCGTTCGTCCGCACGATGCCTTGGGGCTCACGGAGAGCAATCCGCCCTGCCCCTGGCTGTTCGCGCCCGACGCTGCTGCGTCCACCGCAAGCCCGGCTCGCGACAATGACGACCTCATGATCGCCCCTCGAGAATGAGCCGGGATGGGCGACACATACGACAAATCCGAATTTCGGTAAAGTGGAATATTTTTGCGAGGAGGGGTTGACGGAGAGCGAAACAGCCTGCGTCAGCTCGCTCAGCCACCAATGGCTCCATGTGGACATGAACCAGATGGAAATGCGCGTATGCAGGTGGTATAGTTACCGCGGAGCAACTGACGGGGGCCGAGCGTGGTTCCAAAGTGCGACATCTTCATCAGCTATCGTAGACTCGATAGCGCAATATTCTCACAATGGCTCGCGAATCAATTGAGCGCTGCCTATGGTCAAGATTCGGTTTTTATCGATACACAGAACATCCGGACTGCCGATGTCTGGGCTGAACAGATCGAGCAACGCCTGATCAATTCTTCTCTCGTCTTGATCGTCATCGGAAAAGCCTGGCTGTCCATTGCGGACGAGTTCGGGCGCCGCCGGATCGACCTCCAGGACGATTGGGTTCGTCGGGAGATCGAGGTCAGCCTGAGCAGCAAGAAGAAGATTCTTCCAGTCTTGATAGAGGGGGCAACCCTCCCAGCAAAGCAGGCTCTACCGCCCTCGATTGCTCCGCTACTCGACATTCAGGCGCGGACAATGGATCTCGAAGGGGTGCAACGTGATATGGCCGAGTTTGTGAACGAGGTCGGCATTCTGCTCGGCAGAAAGCCTGCCTCTGTAGACGTCGCGTATCCGTTCCCCCTTTTAACGATAAGTCCTCTAGACGAACAGAATCTCAAAGTTCTGGCGGAAAGACTGCCCACTTGGCAAATCGTGACACGCGCCGATGAAAAGGGAGACAAGACCGAGCTGGTGCGAAAGTTCGAATTCAAGAGCTTCCGCGACGCGATCCATTTTATGAATACCGCTGCGCGCTTTATTGACCAAAGAGACCATCATCCGGAATGGACCAACATCTGGCGGACGGTAATTGTGCGTTTGACGACTTGGGATATTGGTTCAAAACCGTCAATGCTGGACGTCGACGTAGCAGCCTATCTCGACCAGTTGTATCAGGCATATGCGCCAAAGATCCGGCAGAAGGACATCGGCGATATTCTGCCGCCCAGGGCGGTTGCGCACAGCTGACTGCCAATGAGCACGGCTGAGCCGATTTGGATCAATCTTGAGATGTCAGCACAACTCGACCAGAGACTTCTCCACGCCAACGAACCAAGGCTATCTCATCCAATCCCGCGGATGAGGCGAGCGGCAATTGAAGGGCTGGCAGCCTAGTAGCGAGCCGAAGCAACGGAATGCGCAAGAGCTCCGAACGTGGCGTCTGTTCGGTGCCAACATCGTGCAACCGAGCTAGGGTCTGTACTCAATAGGGATTCCCGCTGAGGCGGAGTTGTGATTCAAGACCTCCGAGTCGAAGGGGGGCTTGATGGGGCAAAAGCTATATTGGCTGAGTGAGGCGGAGTGGAAGCGGATTGAACCGCTGTTGCCACGTGGGCGGCGCGGCGCCCATCGCGTGGATGACCGACGCGTGATCAGCGGGATCCTCCACATGCTGCGATCGGGCGCACGCTGGCGAGACTGCCCGGCAGATTACGGCCCCTACACGACCATCTATAACCGCTTCAATCGCTGGAGCCGCCAAGGCGTGTGGGGCAATATTTTCTACGCCTTGACTGGCTCAACCGGCCGGGTCGGGACAATGTCCATCGACGCGACCCACATCAAAGCCCACCGCTCGGCGGCGGGCGCAAAAGGGGGGACTTCCAGCAGGCGGTCGGCCGCTCGCGAGGCGGACGCACCACCAAAATCCACGCGCTGACCGAGGATTATGGACGTCCGATCGCCTTCGTGATCACGCCTGGCAACTGCCATGACCTCACGGCGGCGCGCGATCTGCTGCCTGCCGTCTCACCTGCTCGACGATTGCTTGCTGACAGGGCCTATGACGCCAATAGCCTGCGTGAGTGGTTGGCCGAGCGCGGAACAAAGGCAGTAATTCCGCCCAACCCAACTCGCAAGCATCCGCACCGGTACGACGTGAAGGCCTACAAAGGACGCAATCTCATCGAACGCATGTTTTGCCGCCTCAAGGACTTCAGGCGGATTGCGACCCGCTACGACAAGCGAGCCGACAACTTCCTCTCGGCCATCCTCTTGGTCGCCGCCGTTACTTGGTGGATCAATTGAGTCCGGACCCTAGACCGGTCACGGCATTATCGAGCTTCATCGAGCTTCGCATTGGTTCGGAAGATTGTGCCCAAGAGCGGCCTCTTTGCGCAAAGTACTGCCGTCCGCCTCCCGCTCCGGATGATTGCGGAATAACGATCCGCGGAGCTTTGCTGCATTGCAACTGCGCTTCCGGTCTGATCGCGCGACGGCCGGCTCTCGCGCGCGATATACGTCCCCATCGGTGCAGGATATTGTGGACTGAATGACGTTCCAGCAAAAGATGGACCTCATCTGCTCCGCATCAGGCGCGCATAATCGTTGAACCCAGGCAAAAGACTTGTCGAACATCAATCTCAAGCTTCTCCATACCTTCCTGCTCGCAGCCGAGCACGAAAGCTTCCGGAAAGCGGCGGAGGAATCGAACCGATCACCGTCTGCGATAAGCATGCAGATCCGCGACCTGGAGGAGCAGATCGGCGTTTTGCTTTTCCGCAGAACGCCGCAGAAGGTGCTGCTCACGCCTGAGGGGCGGATCCTGTTCGAGCAGGCGAAGCGCGCGCTTCAGGAAGTGCAGTCCGGGCTCGACCTATTGACGGAATCAGCGCAATCCCGCAGCCGCCACATTCGAATGGCCTGCGTTCCGACGCTTGCGTCCGGATGGCTTCCCAACATCCTGGCCACATTCAAGGTCCGCCATCCGCGGAGCCAGGTGCAGCTCATGGAGCTCTCCACGACGCCGATGCTTGAGCTGCTGAAACGTCAGGATGTCGAGTTCGGCATTGGCCCGGAGGTCCCCGACATGGCGGATTACGAATTCGAGCCGATCCTCGAGGATCCGCTTTTTGCATGCGTACCGCCGGTGTTCGACGAGGGGCAATCGAGCGTCAGCTTCGCCGATCTCGTCGAAAAGCCGGCCATCCTGCTGTCGAAGACGACTGCAGTCCGAGGGTTGATCGACGAGACGCTGGAGACGCTTGCCGTCCGCCTCGATGTGCAGTTCGAAGTCCAAGCGGCCACGACGGCGCTCGCCCTCGCAGCGTCCGGCCTCGGTATCGCGATCGTGCCGAGGGTCGCGCTGGTGCAGGCCGGCGTGCAGCGGTTTCGTGTGGTCCCGATCTCCGATCAAATCAAGCTTCGCCGAATCGGCTTGATCACGGGGCGGGGACAGGTGCGACGCCCGAACACCGAGCAACTGATTGCATTGATCCGTTCGAGCCTAGCTGACCTTCGCTGATGCCCTCGCTTTTTGTTTGAGCATGATCTCCGCGCAAACGCTCCGTGTGTGTCGCGAGGAGAAGCCGCTTCGCACCTTTCGAGTCCGGGACATGCTCTAAAGCGAAATGACTTTCAGGATGAGGACGGAGGGCGCGGCAGCAGCTTCAACGGGCACTGATTGCAGCGATCAAGCCTCATCTCATGGCACTTTAGAGCAGCTTCATGAGCGCATCGACGACCTGATCGGTGGTCGCATGACCGCCGATGTCGCGCGTCCTCAGCGAAGCGTCCTCCAGGCCGGTGCGTACCGCAGCCTCGATCCTGTCGGCACCAAGGCGCAGCCGGCTATCCCGATAGCGCTGATCCAGACGCCGCAGCATCAGGATCGACGCCAGGATCGTTCCATAGGGATTCGCAAGTCCCTTCCCCGCGATGTCGGGAGCCGAGCCGTGCGAAGCCTGGAAGAAGCCGACCCCGTCGCCCACTTCTTCGGACGGAGCCATGCCCATGCCGCCGACCGTCGCCGCGCCGAGATCGGAAATGATGTCGCCGAACATGTTCTCGGTGACGATGACGTCGAAATGGGACGGCTTGTTGACGAGATGAACCGTCATCGCATCAACGAGGACGTGCTCGGCTTCGATATCGGGATAGTCCTTGGCTACCTCATCGAAGACCGCGCGGAAGAACGCATACGTCCGCAGCACATTGGCCTTGTCGCAGCACGTCACGCGACGCCGTCCGTCCTTCGGCGAACCGTTCCTGGTCCTGGCAAGCTCGAACGCGAAGCGGACGATGCGCTCGATACCCTTGCGGGTCTGGACCAGCGTGTCGACGGCGACTTCCTCCCTCAGCAGCGCGCCCGCGCCGCGCGCGGCATAGAGGCCTTCGCTGTTCTCCCGGACGATGACGTAATCGATCGCGCCCGGGCGCCCGAGCGGGGACGGCACCCCCTTGTACAGCTTGATGGGCCGCACGTTGGCGAACAGGTCCAGCTTAAAGCGAAGCTGCAAGGTGAAATCGAGACCCGCTTCCGTCCCATCGGGATGGACGACACCGGGAATACCGGCCGCACCGTGGAGGATCGCGTCGGCTGCGCGGCAGCCCTCAAAGGAGCTGGCCGGAAACGAATCCCCCGTCTCGAGAAAATGAGTGGCGCCTGCCGGATACTCCTCGAATTGGAGCGTGCCGGCCTGAACTCCGGCTTGCAGCAACGAAAGCGCCGCACCGGCCACTTCGGGTCCGATACCGTCGCCGTGCACGACCGCAATTCTATAATTGTCCTTCATGATACTCGCTCGGTGAGTTGAATTTGTGATGGTCACGCCATTTCCCTCACGGCAGCGCGCAAACGGGATCGCACGCCGGCACGCCGTCGCTCGGGTGAAACGCTCGATGGGCTCGATGGGTATGTCTCGTCGCGACTGACCGCGGACGCGACAGAGTCCGGGTCAGTCCAGCTTGATCCAGACCCCCTTCGTGTTCAGATATTCGTCGAGCTGTTCGGTGCCGCCTTCACGGCCGTATCCGCTCATCTTGTAGCCGCCGAAGGGCAATGCAGGATCAATGGCGTGATAGGTGTTCACCCAGACCGAACCGGCGCGCAGACTGCGCGAGACGATGTGGGCCTTGCTCACGTCACGCGTGAAGACACCCGCCGCAAGCCCGTATGGCGTCGCGTTGGCTCGTTCCACGGCTTCATCGAGCGTGTCGAACGGCAGCGCGGAAATGACCGGACCAAAGATTTCATCCCGGGCGATCTGCATCTCGTCGGAGACGCCCGCGAACACGGTCGGCTCGACGAAATTGCCCTTCGCGAAACTCCCCTCCCTCAGTCTCCGGCCTCCGGTCACGACCTTCGCGCCCTCGTCGCGTCCGCTGTTCAGGAAGCCTTCGACCTTGTCGAGCTGCCGCTCTGAAACGAGAGGTCCGATCTCCGTCGTGGGATCCGCGCCATCTCCGATCTTCAGACCCGAGGCAAACTTCCCGAGCCGTTCGACCAATTCGTCGTGGATCGATCGCTCGACGAACAAGCGGGAGCCGGCGATGCAGATCTGGCCCGAATTGGCAAACGCCGCCATCGCGGCAATCGGGACTGCCTTGTCGAGATCCGCATCGGCGCAGACGATGACGGGCGACTTTCCGCCGAGCTCGAGGGACACCCGCTTCAGATTGCCGGCAGAGGCGCGGATGATGGCCTGCCCGGTCGCTGTTGATCCCGTGAAGACGATCTTGTCGACACCGAGATGTTCGGCAAGAGGCGCACCCGCCTCCGGCCCGGTCCCGGTCACGACGTTGACGACGCCCGGAGGTACACCTGCCTCGTTCATCAAATCCGCGATCAGGAGCGGCGTCAGCGGTGCTTCTTCGGAGGGCTTGAGCACGATCGTGCAACCGGTCGCAAGCGCCGGCCCGATCTTCCAGACCGACGCCGCCGTGGGCGCGTTCCACGGAATGATGGCACCGACGACCCCGACCGGCTCCTTCCGCGTGAACGAGACGATGTCGCCCGGAAGCGAATTGTCGATGGTCTGACCGTGAATCGCGGTCGCCATGCCGGCGTAGTATCGGAGCATGCCGAGCACGCGGAGCTTGTTCGCCCGCGTCCTGACGATCGGCATGCCCATGTCGGCGGTGTCGGACTGGCTGATCTCCTCCCAATGCTTCTCGAACAGATCGGCGATACGCAGGAGCAGAGCCTGCCGCTCGAACGGCTTGAACCGGCTCCACGGTCCGACGAAAGCGCGGCGGGCGGCGCTGACGGCGGCGTCGATGTCGCCGGCATCTCCCCGCGGAACACGACCAATCACCTCACCAGTCGCAGGATTGCGCGTTTCGAACACTTTCCCCGAGCGGGCCTCCACCCATGCGCCATCGATGAACATCTGGCGCGTTCGGCCATCCACGGGAAATCGGATATCGGTTCTGGTCATTGACTTGCTTTCCTTGTCTCAACAGTAATTCCGCCTAGGCTGCCGACTTCGTCTTGCGGAATAGCCGCGCCAGGTCCGAAATATAGGCTTGGCCATGGCCGCTCTCGACCACGGCCGCAATGGCGGCGCCAACACCGTCAGCGATCGCTTTGGACGCTCCGGAGTGGCTCGCCATCGTCTGGTAGTAGGAGATGTCCTTTAGCGCATTGCCGATGAAGAATGGAACGGCGCCGACGTCGCCCGTCACGATCGCCGGCGCCATGCGCTGGAGCGCAACGCCCGCCCCGCCGCCCTTGGCGAGAACGTCCACGAAGATCGCCGGATCGACGCCTGCCTCAGCCGCCTGCGCCGCAGCCTCGCCGAGCAGCGCCATGAAACCGATCGACACGTAGTTGTGGAGCAGCTTGAGCCGATGGCCAAAGCTCACCGGGCCGACATGTTCGACATTTTCGGTGAAAGACGCGAGGACTGCACGGACGCTCCGAAGGTCCGCTTCGTCGCCGCCAACCAACAGGTTCAGCGTACCTTCTTCCGCGTGCCTGGCGGTGCGTGTCATGGGCGCATCGAGAAAGCGTCCTCCCGCCGCTTCAACCGCGGCAGCCATCCGCAAGGTCGAGTCCGGCAGCGCCGTCGAACAGTCGACAATGATGGTCCCCCTGCGGAGGCGAGACAGAACGCCGGTCTCGCCCGTGAGGATCGCTTCGACCTGAGGTGAGCCCGTTACGCAGAGGATGATCACATCCGATGCGTTCGCGATCTCGCCGGGAGTCTTGCAGGCCTTAGCGCCGAGGCCGATGAGATCGTCCACGGGCTGATTTCCGGGATGATCGAGAAAGGCCAGAGGGAAGCCGCCGCGCGCAACGACGTTCTTTGCGACACCGTGGCCCATCAGCCCGACACCAATAATTCCGACTCTCATCGCAGCACTCCCATTCATCGGTTCAAGCAAGCCCCTCGTGAACGGCCGCATACATGATCTGCTGCTCGGGTGCCTCTGTCGCCTTGATCTCCTCGACGATCTTTCCGCGGTTGGCGACCAGGATGCGATCCGAGAGAGCCAGTACGTCCGGCAGATAGGGGGAAATCACGACGGCAGCCGGATCCAAAGGCACGACGGTGTCGTGCTCTCGTGCTGGAGGGACTGCTCGCAATCATCGTTTCCTCACCTGCAAGAGGCTTTCTTTTTGCTGGCGCAAGCTGAGCGGCGTGCCCCGGCTTCATGCAAGGCGCTTTTTCTGACCCCCTGTTTGGTTTTTCTGATCTAGCGGTTCGGGGCGCGCTATGTCGGTATCATCGGCAAGAAGAGTGCTTTCTGACAAGCCGCACTCTTCCAACCATTGGGAAGCCGCACACGCATTGACTAAACCTGCACCGAGGTCAGCTTCTTCAGGCAGCGCAGCGCAAACGATGACCGGCTGTGGCGGATACCCGGGATGCGATAGAGCTTTTCCCGCAGGAAGCGTTCATAGCCGGCGGTGCTCTCGACCGCGACCTTCACGACGTAATCGTAGTCGCCCGTGGTGAGATAGGCCTCGATCACCTCCGGCAAGCCCGTGAGCAGTTGACCAAAACGTTCGAGCATCTCTTCGTCGTGGCGATCGAGCGTCAGCTCGATGATGACGGTCTCAGGCAAGCCGAGCTTGTCCTGATTGAGCAGCGCGACATAGCCATCGATATAGCCCTGCGTCTCCAGGCGCTTCAGCCTGTTCCAGCATGGCGTGGTCGAGAGCCCGATCTTGTCGGCGAGTTGCGCCGTCGTCAGGCGTGCGTCCTGCTGCAAGGCGCGCAGGATCTTGCGATCGATTTCGTCGAGCCGAAGCGCATCCTTGCGCGGTGCCTTGGCCGGCCCTGTGGCACGTCCGACTGGCGCCATACCGAGAACTCCGTTCTGGGATTGCCGTTGATATGCAGAAAATCCATACCGCAAACCTAGGCTATACCCAGATTAAAAGAACAACAATCCTGAATTTTGCCAGTACGATATACCAACAAAACGAGACATATGCGGTGTTTCTTCTCGAACTTCAGACCAGCGATATGCACGCCGCACTCGGCCGCCTGCTCGACCAGACGCGCGTCGCGGGGCTTCGGCTTGCCGCCGTCAGCGCACGAGCAGACGCGAGCGAATGCCGTATCTCGGCTTCCATAGATATCGACGACCGCGACATGATCGACCGGCTCGTTCGGCGCGTTGGCGCGTTGTTCTGCATTGATGCGATCGAGGTGAGGGGTGAATGCCAATGCCCGACCAGAACCTCACAGATAACACCATGAGCTCGCGGCGCGAACCAGTTCGCTCGCCGGAGCCTGTGCCCCTGAAACTGCACGTACCGGAACCGGCGGTGCGCCCGGGCGGAAAACCCGATTTCTCGAACATCCGCATTCCGCGCGCCGGCCAGGTCGATCGCCCCAACGTCGACGTGGACGCCGAGGCGATACGCGACCTCGCCTTTTCCGTGATCCGTGTGCTCAACCGCGACGGCGAAGCCGTCGGCCCCTGGGCCGGCGCGCTCTCGGAGAGCGAATTGCTGGAGGGCTTGCGCCACATGATGACGTTGCGTGCCTTCGATGCACGCATGCAGATGGCGCAGCGTCAGGGCAAGACGTCGTTCTATATGCAGCATATGGGCGAAGAGGCCGTGAGCTGCGCCTTCCGCAAGGCGCTGCTTCCCGGCGACATGAATTTTCCGACCTATCGTCAGGCAGGACTTCTCATCGCCGGCGGCTATTCGCTGGTCGAGATGGCCTGCCAGATCTACTCCAACACGCACGATCCCCTGAAGGGGCGCCAGCTGCCCGTGATGTATTCCTCCCGGGAACACGGCTTCTTCTCGATCTCCGGCAATCTCGCCACCCAGTACATCCAGGCGGTCGGCTGGGCGATGGCGTCTGCAATCAAGAACGACACGAAGATTGCCGTCGCCTGGATCGGCGATGGCGCAACCGCCGAATCCGACTTCCATGCCGCCCTCGTGTTTGCCTCGACCTATCGCGCGCCGGTCGTGCTCAACATTGTCAACAATCAATGGGCCATTTCGACGTTCCAGGGCATCGCGCGCGGTGGCTCCGGGACGTTCGCTGCGCGCGGTCTCGGCTTCGGCATTCCGTCGCTGCGCGTGGACGGCAACGATTACCTCGCGGTCCACGCGGTGGCGAAATGGGCCTGCGAGCGCGCCCGCCGCAATCTCGGCCCGACCCTGATCGAGCACGTGACCTATCGCGTCGGCGCCCACTCAACCTCCGACGATCCCGCGGGCTATCGGCCCAAGACGGAATCCGACGCATGGCCGCTGGGAGACCCGGTGATCAGGCTGAAGAACCATCTGATCGTGCGCGGCGCCTGGTCGGAGGAACGACACAAGCAGACCGAAGCCGAGATCCTCGACACCGTGATCTCGGCGCAGAAGGAAGCCGAGAGTTACGGTACGCTCCATTCCGAGCAGCGGCCTACGGCGCGCGACATGTTCGAGGGAGTGTTCGCCGAGATGCCGCCACATCTGCGCCGCCAGCGCCAGGAAGCCGGAGTCTGAACCATGCCACGGCGGACCATGATCGAAGCGATCCGCGACGCCATGGACGTGATGATGTCGCGCGATGACGATGTCGTCGTGTTCGGCGAAGACGTCGGCTATTTCGGCGGCGTGTTTCGCGCGACCCAGGGCCTGCAAGCGAAATACGGAACGAGCCGCTGCTTCGATACCCCGATCAGCGAGCTCGGAATCGTCGGCATCGCCGTTGGCATGGCGGCCTACGGCCTGAAACCCTGTGTCGAGATCCAGTTCGCCGATTATATGTACCCGGCCTACGATCAGATCGTCTCCGAGGCCGCGCGGCTGCGCTATCGCTCCAACGGCCAGTTCACCTGCCCGCTCGTGGTGCGCATGCCGACCGGCGGCGGCATTTTTGGCGGGCAGACGCACAGCCAGAGCCCCGAAGCGCTGTTCACCCATGTCTGCGGTATCAAGACGGTGGTGCCGTCGAACCCGCGCGACGCCAAGGGTCTCCTGATATCGGCGATCGAGGACCCCGATCCCGTGATCTTCCTCGAACCGAAGCGGCTCTATAACGGTCCGTTCGACGGCCATCACGACCGGCCGGTGACGCCCTGGTCGAAGCACGATCTCGGTGAGGTCGAGGACGGGCACTTTGCCATTCCCCTCGGCAGCGCCGCGATCCGCAGGCAGGGCCAGGCCGTCACCATCCTTGCTTACGGTACGATGGTTCATGTCGCGCAGACGGCCGCGGCGGAAGCCGATATCGACGCCGAGATCATCGATCTGCGCACTCTCCTGCCGCTCGATCTCGACACCATCGAAACGTCGGTCAAGAAGACCGGACGCTGCGTGATCGTGCATGAGGCAACGCTTACATCCGGCTTTGGTGCAGAGCTCTGCGCGCTGGTCCAAACGCGGTGTTTCTATCATCTGGAGGCACCGATTGTTCGCGTTGCCGGCTGGGATACGCCCTACCCGCACGCGCAGGAATGGGACTACTTCCCGGGACCGGCTCGGATCGGCCGTGCGCTGATCGAAACGCTGGAGGCCTGAGATGGCCGAGCGCGTGGTCAGGCTGCCCGACGTCGGCGAAGGCATCGCCGAAGCCGAGCTCGTGGAATGGCATGTGAAAGTTGGCGACGTCGTGCGTGAGGACGCCGTGCTCGGCGCCGTCATGACCGACAAGGCGACGGTGGAAATCCCTTCACCCACCGACGGACGCGTCATCTGGCTCGCCGGCAAGGTGGGCGACCTGCTCGCCATCGGCTCCGATTTCGTTCGGCTGGAGGTGGACGACAAGAGCGAGCCGGCGTCGGCGAAGCTCGCATCGCCTGCGGCAAGCGCTTCGGCCAAAACGCCGGGTCATGCCGCGAGCGCTCCACGCCCGTCCACGAGCGTGCCGTCCGAGGCGGTGAAATCGCACTCCTCCGCAACGCGTCCATCCCTTACAGGCGACCGGCCGTTGGCCGCTCCCGCCGTCCGGCTTCGTGCACGTGAAGCAGGCATCGACCTGCGCCGGATATCCGGCTCGGGACCGGCCGGCCGGATCACCCACGATGACCTCGACGCCCAGCTCGCGCGCGGCCGCGCCGGGACGGCGGCATCGCCGTATGCGGCGCAAACCGCGGTCACCGACATCAAGATCGTCGGCTTGCGTCGCAAGATCGCCGAAAAGATGTCGATTGCGAGCTCGCGCATTCCGCACATCACCTATGTCGAAGAGGTCGACGTCACTTCGCTCGAGGATTTGCGCACGAAGGTCAACGGCCAGAAGCGGCCGGGCAAGCCGAAGCTGACATTGTTGCCGTTCCTGATGCGCGCCATGGTGCGCGCGATCGCCGAGCAGCCGCATCTCAATGCTCATTTCGATGATGAGGCCGGGATCGTGCGCCAGCACGCCGGCGTTCATATCGGGATCGCCACGCAGACGCCGGCCGGCCTGATGGTCCCGGTCGTCCGGCATACGGAAGCGCGCGGCATCTGGGATTGCGCCACCGAGGTTGCGCGTCTCGCCGAAGCGGCTCGCAACGGCAACGCCACCCGCGACGAACTTACCGGCTCGACCATCACGATCACCTCGCTCGGCGCGCTGGGCGGGCTTGTGACGACGCCCATCATCAATCATCCGGAGGTCGCGATCATCGGAGTCAACCGGATCGCCATCCGACCGTATTGGAACGGCGCGGCCTTCGTGCCGCGCCAGATCATGAACATGTCATCCAGCTTCGACCATCGCGTGATCGACGGTTTTGATGCCGCCCAGTTCGTGCAACGGATCAAGCTGCTGCTGGAAACGCCGGCCATGATCTTCATCGATTGATGGAACGATGACCGAAATCACCTGCAAGCTTCTTGTCGTCGGCGCGGGCCCCGGCGGCTATACCTGCGCGATCCGCGCCGGCCAGCTCGGCATCGATACGATCATCGTCGAAGCCGCAAAGCCGGGCGGCACCTGTCTCAATGTCGGCTGCATTCCCTCCAAGGCTCTGATCCATGCCGCCGGCGAGTATGAAACGATCGCAGCTGCCGCCGACGACAAGAGTGCGCTCGGAATTTCCACGGCAAAGCCGTCGCTCGACTTCGCCAAGACCATCGCCTGGAAGGACGGCATCGTCCGGCGCCTCAATGGCGGCGTGGCCGGCCTCCTGAAGAAAGCGGGCGTCAGGCTCATCGCCGGGCATGCTCGTTTTCGCGATGGCAAGTCCGTCGAGGTCGAAACGCAATCCGGCGCGCAGACGATCCATGCCGAAACGGTGGTAATCGCGACCGGATCCGAGCCCGTCGCGCTTCCGCACATGCCATTCGGAGGCCGCGTGATCTCGTCGACCGAGGCGCTGGCGCTCACCGAGATCCCGGGCAAGCTCGTCGTGGTCGGCGGCGGCTACATTGGCCTCGAGCTCGGTACGGCCTTTGCGAAACTGGGCGCGGCCGTCACGGTCGTCGAGGCCGAGCCACGCATTCTGCCGCAATATGATGGGGAACTGAGCGCGCCTGTCGAAAGGCGCCTGAGCGCGCTCGGAGTGACGGTCCTGACAGGTGCGAAGGCGAAAGCGCTGGTCGCTGACGGTACCAAGCTCACGATCGAGACCACCGGCGGCGAGCAGAGGACGCTGGATGCCGACAAGATCCTCGTTACGGTCGGCCGAAGGCCGGCGACATCCGGCTTCGGCCTCGAAAGTCTCGATCTCGACATGGCCGGACCTTTCATCCGGATCGACGACCGCTGCCGCAGCTCGATGCACGGCATCTTCGCGATCGGCGACGTCACGGGAGAGCCGATGCTGGCCCATCGCGCGATGGCGCAGGGCGAAATGGTCGCGGAGATCGTTGCCGGTCACCGCCGCGGCTGGGACCGGGTTTCGATGCCGGCGATCTGCTTCACCGATCCCGAGATCGTCACGGTCGGCCTGTCAGCCAGCGAGGCGAGCGGCAAAGGCTTCGGTGTCAAGACGGATCTCTTTCCGTTCAAGGCCAATGGTCGCGCACTGACACTGGAGCGCGAGGACGGCTTCATCCGGACCGTGGCGCGGGCTGATAACCATGTTCTGCTGGGAATTCAGGGGGTCGGAGCCGGCATCGCCGAACTTTCAGCGGCATTCAGCCTTGCGCTGGAGATGGGGGCACGCCTCGAGGACATCGCGATGACCATCCACGCGCATCCGACCCAAAGCGAAGCCTTTCACGAGGCATCGCTGAAATCGCTGGGACACGCAATTCATATCTAAAATAAAGGGGGGAGAACCATGAGCCAGACCACGATCATCGCCAGTCCCGCGAGCGGGGCGAAAACGGCAATCGAATCCTCGACCATCCGCGCCATCTCCTGGCGCCTGATTCCGTTCCTGGTGCTGGCCTACTTCTTCTCCTATCTCGACCGCGTCAATCTCGGCTTCGCCGCGCTGACCATGAACGCCGAGCTGAAATTCACGCCGCTGATCTTCTCCTGGGGCGCCGGCATCTTCTTCATCGGCTATTTCATCTTCGAGGTGCCGAGCAACCTCGCGCTGGAAAGATTCGGCGCGAGCCGCTGGATCGCCCGCATCATGGTGACCTGGGGCATCATCTCGGCGCTGATGGCGGTGGTGAGCGGCGTCACCAGCTTCTACGTGCTGCGCTTCCTGCTCGGCGTCGCCGAGGCCGGCTTCTTCCCCGGCATCATCCTCTATCTCACTTATTGGTACCCGGCCGAATATCGCGCCCGCTTCCTCGCGGCCTTCGCCATCGCGGTGCCGGTCTCGACCGTGATCGGCGCGCCGATCTCGGGCCTCTTGCTCGGGCTCGACGGCATGATGGGGCTGAAGGGCTGGCAGTGGCTGTTCATCATCGAGGGCATCCCCTCGGTGCTGCTCGGCATCGTCACCTGGTTCTATCTCACCGACAGGCCGGAGAAGGCGGACTGGCTCTCTTCCGAGCAGAAGGCCTGGCTCAAGGCGAAGCTCGATGCCGAGATCGCCATCAAGCAGGCCGTGAAGCATCCCTCGCTGGGCGAAGCCTTGTCCTCGCCGAAGGTGATCGCGCTCAGCCTGATCTATTTCGGCTTTGTCGGTGCGCTCTATGGCATGCAGTTCTGGCTGCCGCAGATCGTCAAGGCGTTCGGCCTCACCAACGCGCAGACCGGCTTCGTCACCGCGATTCCCTATCTGTTCGGCACCATCGCCATGATCCTGTGGGCGCGGCATTCGGATGCGAGCCGCGAGCGCGTCATGCATGTCGGCGCCCCGCTGCTGCTCACCGCCGTCGCGCTCGGCGTCTCCTCCTATCTCACCGATCCCACCCTCACGATGGTGGTGCTGACGGTGGCCGCGGTCGGCGTGTTCTGCTGCTTCGGCGTGTTCTGGACCCTGCCGACCTCCTGGCTCTCCGGCACGGCGGCGGCCGGCGCCATCGCCCTGATCAACTCGATCGGCAATCTCGCCGGCTTCGGCGGTCCCTATCTGATCGGCTGGGTCAAGGAGGCCACCGGCCAGACCTCGACCGGCCTCCTGGTGCTCGCGGTGCTGCCGTTGATCGCCGGGATCCTCGCCTTCGTCGGCGGCCACGACAGCAAGTACGAGTTCAGCGAACAGAAGCGGTGAGGTCTTTCCGGCCTCGCCCGGGCGCATGCTGAGATTCTGTAGTTGCAGTGATCGAGCGACGGATCCGGCTCGATCTTCAGATGGCGGCGATGTCCAGCTTGGAGCCATCGACCAGACGCGACAGCCGGAACGGTGTGGGATCAACGCAAGGCGTGTCGTTGACGACAAGCTCTGCGGCCAGATAGCCGAGTCCCGGACCCAAACCGAAGCCGTGACCCGAGCAGCCCGCCGCGAGAACCAGGCCTTTCACCCGGTCCACCTGCGATACCACGGGCACGGCGTCCGGCGTGCAATCGACGAAGCCGCCCCAGGCGCTATCGATCTTCATCTCGCCGAGCTGGGGGAATGTTTTCCGGACACTCTCCACCACTTGGCTCACCAGCCATTTCAAGGGTGGAGGATCCAGCACGCGATTCTGTTCGAAGATCCGATCGTCGTTGGTCAGCAGCGCCGGCATCGAATCCGGCCCCGAAACGAACGATCGGCCGACGCCGAGCCTGACGTTCTTCAGGCGCCGCAAGAACTGCGGCATGAATTCCCGGCTGTACCGGATCGCCTGAGGCGTGATTTCGAGGTTCGCCTTGCCGCTGATCGCAAGCGTATAGCTGCCGTCCAGTCGGCGCGTGATCGTGCAGTAGGGTGTGGAGACCGCCTCGCCTATGTTGATTGTCGGGGTAGAACGCAGCGCGGTCTGACGGATGCTTGCTTGGGGGAAACTGATCCCGAGCGGCCGAAGGAAGCGCGAGGACCAGGCGCCCGCGGCGCACAGCACCGCGCTGGTCCTGATATAGCCCTTTTCCGTGCGCACGCCCGCGATCTTGCCATTGGCCAGGTCGAGCGCCCGCGCGGCGCATTCCTGGTGGATTGTGGCGCCCAGCACTCTGGCCGCATCGGCGATAGCCGGCGCGGCGAGCGCGGGTTCGGCCTTGCCGTCCCGCTCCGAATAGGTCCCGCCGACCCATTTATCGCGCGCTTCGGGGACGCGCTCGGCCACCTCTGCCCGGCTCAGCACGCGGGTGTCGACGTCGTACTCCCTGGCGACCTCGCGCCACTTTTCCCAGCCGGCGAGCACAGCCTCGTCGTGGGTCGCATAGACGAGACCGCAGCGACGAAATCCGAGGTCCCGATTGATATTGCGCGTGAGCTCGTCCCACAGCCGCATGGAGATCACCGAGAGCGGCAGTTCGCGCCGGTCGCGGTTCTGCTGGCGGCACCAACCCCAGTTTCGGCTCGATTGTTCACAGGCGACGTGGCCCTTCTCGAGGAGCGCCACGGAGAGGCCGCGCTTCGCCAGGTAATAGGCGGCCGTAGAGCCGATGATGCCGCCGCCGACGATGACGACGTCGGCCTCGGCCGGGAGACGCTCATCGCTGTGAATGCGCTCGACGCGGGGCGACATGTTCCAACGAACCTCGGCTGCCAAGAACGCGAAAGCAAAGTTCCGATCAGCCCTTCATCGCACCGTCCGCGCGATACAATGTGCTGAAATCATCCAGGACTTCGCAAGATGTTCGGGTTTTTGAGCGCTTGAGTGATACGAGCTGCTCAAGTGCGATCGGGTCCCAGTTCGGCGGAGCCCCTGTCGGTTTCGATCCTGACGAAAGCCATTACGGGCTCATCTGGACCGGAGAACCCGAACTGTCAGGGACAGCACACCATCTTGCCCAATGGCTGCAAGAGCAGTGCAAGAGCTTCATTTAAAGCGCGATGCCGCAGCTTCTCGGAACCGATATTGAGCTATCGGTAGAATCCGAGAACCGCCTTCGTCTCGAGATACTCCTCCATGCCCTCGATGCCGTATTCGCGACCGTTTCCGGAACGCTTGTATCCGCCAAAGGGAGCATTGGGGTCCCAGTCGGGATGGTTGAGATGAACTTGACCAGACTGGATCTGACGGGCGACTGCGCGCACCATCTCCATGTCGGTGCCCTGCACATGGGCGCCGAGTCCGTAGACGGTGTCGTTGGCGATCGCGATCGCTTCGTCCACGGAGTCGTAGGGAATGATCGACAGCACCGGGCCAAAGATCTCCTCCTGCGCGATCCTCATGTCGCGACGAACGTTCGAGAAGATGGTCGGCCGTACATAGAAGCCAACCTGAAGGTCGCCGGGCCGTCCGGGGCCGCCGATGACGAGCTTGGCGCCTTCATGCAGGCCGACACCGATCATGGTCTGCACACGCTCGAACTGCGGCCGGTTGGCGATCGGGCCATGGGTCGTGCTTTCCGCAAGGGGATCGCCGACCACCAGTTCTGAAGCAGCCGCTGCCGCCAAGGTCTCGACCTCTTCCATGTGTGCGCGAGACACGAGCATGCGCGTCGGTGCGCTGCAGGATTGGCCGAGATTGCGGAAGGCGGCGCCGACGCCGAGCGGAACAGCACGGCCGAGATCGGCGTCCGGCAAGATGATATTCGGCGACTTGCCGCCCAGCTCCTGGGCAACGCGCTTGACGGTGGGCGCCGCCACTTGCGCGACGAGAACGCCGGCCCGCGTCGAGCCGGTGATCGAGATCATGTCCACCTTCGGATGCGACGCCAGAGCGGCGCCCACGATTGGACCTGTCCCATTGACGAGGTTGAAGACGCCGGGCGGACAATCGGCATCGTCCATCAGCTCCGCGAACAGCGAGGCGCTCAGCGGCGACAATTCACTCGGCTTCAACACCACCGTGCAGCCCGCTGCTATCGCCGGGCCCACCTTGGCAGTGATCTGATAAAGTGGCCAGTTCCATGGCGTGATGAGGCCGCAGACGCCAATGGCCTCGCGCATGATCGCGGTGCTGCCGCGCGCGGCGATGAATCGATAATTCGCGAGATTGTCGCGGGCGACGCGGATATGTTCGGCGGCCAACGGCACCTGAGCGCGACGTGCGTAGGTGATCGCAGCTCCCATCTCGCACGTAAGCGCCTGCGCGAACAGCTCCAGCCGCTCCAGAAGCAAAGCATGAATCCGGTCGAGCAGCGCCGCTCTCTCAGCAGGCGCTGTCGTGGACCAGCCGCCGAAGGCTCGTCTGGCGGCTGCGATGGCGCAGTCCACGTCATCGTCATCGCCGAGCGCGACCTCGGCGATCGGCTGCTCCGTCGCCGGATTGACGACGGTTGCTGCTGCCGTGACTGATCCGATCGGCTTCCGCCATTCTCCGTCGATGTAGAATTTTCCGAGGAAACCGGCTTCCGTCAGGTGCCGAAGAGGCGAGGTCATTGGAACCGATCCTTTCGACGGCCTACCAGCCGCGCATCCGGGGCCATTGTGCTTCGATCGCGTCGCTGTCGGCGGAGACGACGCTGTACGACTCGTGTTGCGACGCCGTCGCACAGGCGTGATTGGGGAGAATCCTGACCTTCGCGCCGATCGGAAGATTGGGCAAAGCGTGCGCCGAGCCGGGCCTGATGGCGACGATCCCGTGCTCCTGGCTTGCTTGCGAAACGATCAGGTCGGGATAGATCTTGCCGGCTACGTCGCAGACCAGGCCGTATCCCTGGTCGACCGGCTGCGCCGCGGTGCCGCGGTCGCGCGACAGCGCCATCCACCCCGCATCGACCAAAATCCAGCCCTTCTCGGGTTTCTTGCCGATCACGGTGGCGAGCACCGATATGGCAATGTCGTCGGTCGTGCAGACACCGACGCCGTGCATGACCAGATCGAAGAACATGTAGACGCCGGCGCGCATTTCCGTGACGCCGGTCAGGTCTTCGGCGAAATGCGCCGTCGGAGTGGAGCCGACGCTCACGACCGGGCATTCGTGCCCCGTCGCCCGCAACGCCTTCGCCGCGGCGACCGCGGCCGCCCTCTCATTCTCCGCGGCGGCGATGAGGGCCTCGGGCGTGAAGAGGCTGTAGGATTCGCCGGCATGGGTCAGGATCCCGGCGAGCTTGACGCCGGCCTCGCCCAGCGCGACCCCGACTGCAATGAGCTTTGGATCGTCAGCAGTCAGCCCGCCGCGGTGACCATCGCAGTCGATCTCGATGAAAGCGGACGGTATCACACCAGCGGCACGACCGGCCGCGCCAACCATTCTTGCCTGCTCCGGCGTATCGAGCAGAACCTTAAGGTCGACGCCTGCTTTGCGCAGACGCATCGCCCTCGCGGCGGTGTGAGGTGCAAGTCCCACGGCATAGGTGATGTCCCGGAAGCCATGCTGCGCGAAGTACTCCGCCTCCGCCAGGGTTGAGACAGTGATTGGTCCCGCGCCCGACGGATAGGCACGTTGGGCGACGTCAATGGATTTCGCCGTCTTCATATGAGGACGCAGCACGACGCCCTGCTCGGCCATGCGGGAGGACAGACGGGCGAGATTGCGATCGAGCCGATCCTTGTCGAGCAGGAGGGCCGGCGTTGCCAATGCGCCGATCGTTGCGGCCGCCTCGCCGTTCTGGTGATCCGTCCTGTTCATCTCCTCGCGCAGCACGTCGATATCTCCTAGCCGAAAGACTGGTTGGGTATCGCAAAGACACGCGCGGGCCCGCTCGATGGTGCCGGCGTGCCCAAAATCATTGTGGTGGCATCGCCGACCTGCTCCAGGCCGATGCCTTCGAACCAATCCCCGAGTTGCGATGTGGCAGAGGTGTCGATGCGGACAAAAACACTGCCGAGCCGCGCGAGCGCAGCCTCGATCAGCGCCTGTGCATCGGTCGCGGTTTCGGCGACGACGGGACCGATGACATGCCCGCGGCCGAAAAGCCGGGAGATAGCGTAGCCGCGGGCCATGCCGTCACGCTGCAGGACATAGCCATCACCGCTGTGGAGCAGCTTTTCGAGCATCTGTCGTCTCTCCAAGCCCGTAGCCTCGCGATCGAGTCGCATGGTCGCCTCGAAATCCGAGGCAGCCATTGGCCTGACGAGCCCCGGCGGCGGCGGCTCATGGCGCCCTCTGGGAATTCCCTGATGCTGGTGGATGACCCCGATCGGCACAAAGCCGCGACGCCGGTAAAGTATGGCGCCTTCGGCTGTCGAATTCAGCGCGATGGTCCGCGGGCGCGCGGACGTCAGCAACGCATCCACGAGCCGGGCCCCATAGCCGCGGCCCTGAGCATCCTTCGCGACGATGATCATTCCGGCGGAAGCATATGTGTCGCCGTACGGCCACCAGGCTGCAGTCCCGATCACCGTCCCAGCGCGCTCCAGAACAAAGCCTTGGCCCAACTGCAGCGCGACATTCCAGTCTTCGAGCCGATAAGGCCAGGACATCTCCTGCGAGAGCTTTAAGGCGCCTTCCAGATGTTTCTTGGCGAAAGGAAGCAGGACCACGTCTTCATTGACAAGATCTCCGATTGGATAAGCTGCGGTTGTCATGCTGGGTCGACGTCTCTCGTTGGATTGCCTATCGCTGCACTTGCGATACATGGAGCCTCAGATGATCCTCGCACGTTCCGCAGCGTACCTTCGGCTCGACAGCATTACGCAATCAGATTGGAGCGGAGTTCGGCATAGTATTCCGTTCATGATCCGGCAGAAGGGCCAGTCTGCTGCCGGCCGCTGATCGCCACAGCGCGATCCGGACACTGATCCAGTAGCCCGCAATACTCGGAAGTGTGGATCACGGATTGCGCAGATCGCGGCGACCCATTAACAACTCTGCAGATACCGCCATGCGAAACAGTTCATGATCCGAAAGCGGGCTTTCTGCTGGTCGTACCCTGCATGATCTCGGCGATATAGCTCTTGACCGCGCGTGCATCCGCAGGAAGGACTTTAACCCGGCGCGGCAACTCTTCGATGCCCTCGAAACGTCTCGGACGATCCGGCTCCCGTCCCAACGCCTCCTTGATGGTGGCAGCAAATTTGATGGGCTGAGCAGTTTCGAGCACGATCATCGGCACCTCGGGCGACATGTGCATGCGCGCGACCGTCACGCCATCGGCGGTGTGCGGGTCGATTGTGGTGTTGTAGCGCTCCCAAATGTCACGGATCGCCGCCAACCGGTCAGCATGGGTGCTCTTGCCGCTGCGAAGGCCGAACCGTGCGGCCGCCTTTGCGAAGTCGGGATCTCCAATCAGGTCGAAGAGGCCTCGCTCGCTGAGCTGATCATCAAATAGCGCCTTCGTCCGGCGTGCATCGCGCCCGAGCAAATCGAATACAAAGCGCTCGAGATTCGATGCCTTGGAAATGTCCATCGAGGGGCTCGATGTTTCGCGCGTGTCAGCCCGGCTTCGGACGCGATACACGCCCGTGCGGAAAAACTCGTCAAGCACGTCGTTTTCGTTGGTTGCAAGAACGAGACGAGAGATCGGAAGCCCCATCATGCGCGCAACATGACCGGCGCAGATGTTGCCGAAGTTTCCTGAAGGCACGGCAAAGCTCACGCCTTCGGGCGCCGTTTCGGATGCTTGCAGGTAACCGGAAAAGTAATAGATGACCTGCGCGACCAACCTCGCCCAGTTGATCGAATTGACAGCCCCGATGTTGTACCGTCGCTTGAATTCCAGGTCGCCTGACACGCGCTTGACGATGTCCTGGCAGTCGTCGAACACGCCGTCTATCGCGATGTTGTGGATGTTGTCGTCCTGAAGGCTGAACATCTGAGCTTGTTGAAAGGCGCTCATCCGCCCGCGGGGCGACAACATGAAGACCCGCACCCCTTTCTTTCCGCGCATGGCATATTCCGCCGCGCTCCCGGTGTCGCCACTGGTCGCGCCAAGAACATTCAAGTCCTCGTGCCGGCGCGCCAGCTCGTACTCGAGCAGATTGCCGAGCAACTGCATGGCCATGTCCTTGAACGCCAGCGTGGGACCGTTCGACAGACCTTGCAGGTAAAGCCCTGGCTCCAGCCTTCGCAGCGGCGCGATATCAGGACTTCCGAAGACCTCCGAGGTATAGGTCTTGTCACAGATTGCCTTCAGGTCGGCAGGCGGGATGTCGCTGACATAGAGCGACAGGATTTCGAAAGCCAGGCTTGCGTACGGCAAGTTGCGCCACGCCTTCAGCGTAGCGTCGTCCACGCGAGGGTAGCTCTCGGGAACGTAGAGCCCGCCATCTTGCGCGAGCCCCTCGAGCAATATCTCGCAGAACTGCTTGCGGCCCGAATGGCCGCGTGTGGAGACGTAGTGCATCGATTCTCTTCTTTCGAGAGGCGGCGGTGCCGCTAATTGGACGCCATGCCGCCAGCCATCAGCGGCTGGCACGCCACAACGCGATCCGATCACGCATGCGATAGGTCTGGATGAAGGCAGGTATGAACCAGGGATTGCCTCGATAGAACGGGATGAAGGACGGCGGCCGGAAATCAAGGGCGGTGCGCGCCTGCGCGTCATGTCCCATGAGCTTGCGCGCCGCATGCATGCCGCGCGGCTTCCCACCAATAGGGCGTCGCCTTCTCGACAACTCTCGGCGCGTGCATGGGGTTTGCTCTCACGTGTTACGGGTGGCCTGGCCTTGCGCTCGGATCGCATTCAGGTCGAATGATCAGATATGGTCGTTTCGGACGTCGAGCGCGTCGCGCAGGCCGTCGCCGATGAAGTTGAAACTCGTCACCGCTATCGTGATTGCGGCACCGGGAATGATGGCGAGCCATGGAGCGCTCGCCAGATATTGCTGTGCCCCGTTGAGCATGTTGCCCCAGCTGGGCAGCGGCGGCTGGATGCCGTAGCCGAGGAAGCTGATATAGGCTTCAAGAAGGATCGCGCGGGCGACCGCCAGGCTTGCGGCGACGATGATCGGGCCCACCGCATTGGGCAGGACCTCGCGAAACATGATGTGGCCTCTGCGTAAGCCCACCATACGCGCAGCTTGGACAAACTCGCGCTCACGCAGTGAGCGGACCTCGGCTTCCACGATACGCGCAGTCTCCATCCAGCTGGTGACGGCAATGATCACGGTAATCATCACCGGGCTCGGCCGCAGCGTTGCCGCCAGCGCCAGCACGAGAAAGATCGAGGGATAAGAGAGGAAGCCGTCCACCATGCGCATCAGCGCTGCCCCGACCCAGCCGCCGCGATAGCCGGCCGTCACGCCGACGAGCGTTCCGATCAGCGTTGACAATAGCATCGCCGAGAATCCCACCAGCAGCGAAACCCGCCCAGCCATTAGCAGTCGCACAGCCAGATCACGCCCCAACGGATCCGTTCCGAAGTAGTGCTGACCGGTGAGAGGCGGAGCAAAGCGGGCACGCAAATCTATGTGCAGCGAGTCGTAGGGCAGAGCATGGGGCCCAATGGCGCACGCGAGCACGAGCAGGGTGATCATTGCGATCCCAACAAGCGCCAGATGATGACGCATGAAGCGGTTTACTGCACGGCTGCGCCACCAGCGAACGGGAGCTGCATGGACGACGATGGCGGTCATATCTGCTGCCTCCTGTTACCGGCCGTCCGCGGACTCAGCCCAGGCGAATGCGCGGGTCGACGGTGGCGATGACGATGTCTGCGATCAGATTGCCCAACACGACCAGGATGGCCGAGAAGATCAACAGCCCCATCACGACCGGATAGTCGCTATAGCCGAGGCTATCGAGAAACAGCCGGCCCATTCCCGGCCAGGTAAACACGGTCTCTGTGACCAATGCGCCGGTCAGAATGCTGGGCAATTGCATCCCTGCCAGAGTGATCATCGGCAACAGCGCATTGCCGACGACATGCTTCAGCAGGATGCGGCGTTCGCTCACGCCCTTGGCGCGGGCCGTCTTGACGAAATCCTGACTGAGCGCATCGAGCGTCGCCGTGCGCATGTAACGGCTCCAGATAGCGACATGAACGAGCGACAGCACCAGGCTCGGCAGGATCAGGTGATGCAGATAGTCCAGCACCGAGCCGTCGCCGATCGTGTACATGTTGCCTGCGGGCACCCAGCCGAGCTTCAGGGTGAAGATGTAGATGCCGATCAGGCCGAACCAGAAAGTCGGAACCGACAGCGCGACCATGGCGCCGATCGTCGCGCAATAGTCGAACAGGGAATAGCGATGGGTTGCCCCGCGGATGCCGATCCAGGTGCCGACCGCGATCGCCAAGGCTGTGGACGTGCCCATCAGCAGCAGCGTCGCCAGCAGATGGCGACCGATCACCGCAAGCACGGAAGAGCCATCGCGGAATGAGTGTCCCCAATCGCCCTGGAGCAGCCGCCAGGCCCAATCCAGATACTGAATCCACAGCGGCCGGTTCAACCCGAGCTGCGTTGCGAGTCGTTCCACATCCTTCTGGGTCATGCCCGGATCGAGCCCGAACTGCGCGAGAGGACCACCCGGCATGAGGTTGAGAACCGTGAAGCCGATGATCGAGACGATCACCAGCAGCACGATGCTCTGCGAGAGACGATTGAGCAGGAACCCGGACATTCGAGTCACCATGTTGATGTTGACGTTGCAGCATCACTCCAGCGCCGACCTCGCCACAGGGCCTCGGCCGGCAGCACGTCAGCTCGCCCAATACCAGGCCAGCGCATTCCAGGATTCCGTGCGCGTATTGCCGTTCGGCACGAAACCGTTGATCCCCTTCTTGAGACCTTCGACCGCGTTGCTTTGATACAGCGGCAGGAAAGGCAGGTCGCGACGCACGAGTTCCTGTACCCGGAAGTAGATCGCGCGCCGCGCT
Source organism: Bradyrhizobium vignae (assembly GCF_900324035.1). Taxonomy (NCBI): domain Bacteria; kingdom Pseudomonadati; phylum Pseudomonadota; class Alphaproteobacteria; order Hyphomicrobiales; family Nitrobacteraceae; genus Bradyrhizobium; species Bradyrhizobium vignae. The sequence continues at coordinate 2,137,376 of NZ_LS398110.1, read as the reverse complement.
TCCGGATCGAAGGTGCGTGCGCCCTTGTCGAGCAAAGCATCAACCTCCGGATTGGCGTATTGTGCATTGTTCGAGCCGCGGCCGCCCTTGGCTGCGATCGAGCGGGAGTGCAGGCGATTGGTGACGTCCGGGTCGGCGCCGATCAGATACGAGCTCCCGACGATTACGGAATCGAACTGCGATTGCATCCAGAACTCGCCCCACATCACGGCGGCAGGCAGGTTCGATATCTTCATCTCGACGCCCAGTTGCGCAAACGTCTGCTGCAGGAACTGCTGTACCTGCTCGCGGAGGGGATCGCCGGACGTGGTCGAATTGGTAAAGGACAGACGAACGCCATTCTTGGTGCGAATGCCGTCCCCGCCCTTTGCCCAGCCGGCCTGATCGAGGATCTTGCCCGCGCGATTCACGTCAAATTGGTGAAGCGGCAGATTGGCGTTGAAGAAGAAGGACTGCCGGGGCATGAAGGTCTCCGTCGGGCTCGGCACGCCGTAATAGAGCCCCTGGATGATCGCCTCCTTGTCGATCGCCGCGTACAGCGCCTCGCGAACCGCCAGCTCCTTGAACTGCGGGCGCTCGAGGTTCAGGTAAAAGGACTCGAACGAGGTCCTTGGAACCAGGGTCACCACCCGGTTCGGCAGCGTCTTGGCTTCCGCATAGTGATCAGGCGTGATGTAGGGTTGACCCACGAGGTCAATGTCGCCGCTCTTGAACTGGGTGTAGAGGACGGTGAGGTCAGGGATGTATTTGAAGACCAGCCTCTCGATATGAGGGCCTTCGCCGAAGTAATCGAGGTTCGCCACGAGTTCGAGATGATCGCCGGCGACCCGCTGTCCCCACTTGAACGGCCCGGTGCCGATCGGCGCCTGGTTGAAGGCGGCGCTGTTCGGATTGGCCTCTTTCTCGAGAACGTGCTTGGGCACGATGAAGGTTTCGGTCAGGAACGACAAATATGGCGCAAAGGCCTCTTCCATCCGCCACGAGATCTCCGTGGGCGAGATCACCGTGATGTCGCGCACGAGAGCATGGCCGGCCGTGCGCCAACTGCGGAAGTTGGGATTCATGATGAGTTCGAGAGTGAACTTCACGTCCTCGGCGGTGAAAGGCTTGCCGTCGTGCCAGCGGACATCGTCACGCAAACGAATGCGCCATTTGAGACCGTCCTCCGTAATGCCGCCGTTCTTTTGGTCCGGCACTTCCAGGGCTAGATTGGGTTGAATGACGCCTTGAGGATCGATGCGGAACAGCGCATCGAAAACCGAGAAATGCACACCATCATCGACCTCAATGTGCACCATCAGCGGATTGAAGACGGTCGGCTCTTGACCAAGGCCGACGATCACGCGGCCGGTTGGCTTTGCTGGAGAAGTGCGCGCGAGCGCAGGTTTGTCCAGCAGATTTGATCCGGCAAGGCCGGCCGCGCCGGCGATCATCAGCTGGAGTGCGCTACGCCGCGAATAGATCGATGCAGTCTTTGCTTCAGTCATGACCCCTCCTCATTTGTGGCTATGTCCGGCCAGTGTCGATTGGCTTCCAACGGCGCGGGCGCTGCTTTGCTGCTCGCCGGGGATGGCAGCGACGAGTTCTCGCGTGTAGGCGGATTTCGGATTCAGGAAGATCTGCGATGGCGGTCCGTGCTCGACGATCTGCCCTCGATGCATGACCGCGATTTCATCGCAGATCTGGCTGGCCACGCGCAGATCGTGCGTGATGAAGATCATCGATACGCCGGTCTCCCGCTGAATCTGGTCCAGAAGCTTCAAGATCTGCGCCTGGATCGATACGTCGAGCGCGGAGACCGCTTCGTCAGCGATCAGCAGCTTCGGCTTGAACATCAGCGCCCGAGCGATTCCGATGCGCTGACGTTGGCCGCCCGAGAACTCGTGGGGATAACGATCGAAGGTTCCCGCATCCAGGCCGACATGGGCCAACAGCTCTCGCGCCTGCTCACATGCCGCCTTGTGAGGCACTCCGTGCGCGATCGGGCCGACCGTCAGAATTTGGCCGACCGTTGATCGCGGATTGAGCGAGGCAAATGGATCCTGGAAAATCATCTGGATCTTTGGCCGAACCGGCCGAAACTCGGCTTCGGAGAGCCGGGCAACGTCCCGTCCCTCGAACAGGATAGAGCCGCTGTCGCTGTCGAGGAGCTTGATCAACAATCGACCGAGCGAGGATTTGCCGGAGCCGCTTTCTCCAACAACGCCCAAGGTGCGCCCCGGCGAAAGGTCGAACGACACGCCATTGACCGCTGGTACGATCCGGCGCCTACCGAACAGCGCACTGCCGCTGCGGTAGGTCTTGACCAGACATTCGACCTTCAGAATGGAGGCCGCGGCCGCAGCTTCCGCCGGGACGCGGTCCTTGCCCGTCAGATGCGGCACGGCCGCGATCAGGCGGCGCGTATAGAGATGGCTCGGGGACTTCAACACCTGCTCGGCGCTCCCCTGCTCCACGCAATGACCCTTCTCCATCACCACAACGGAATCGGCAATCTCCGCCACGACTCCGAAGTCATGGGTAATGAACATCACGCTCATTCCCTTGCGGCGTTGAATGTCGCGGATCAGTTGCAGAATCTGTGCCTGGGTCGTCACGTCGAGTGCGGTGGTCGGCTCGTCGGCGATCAGGATCGCAGGCTCCAGAGCCAGAGCCATGGCGATCATCACCCGCTGTCGCTGCCCGCCCGAGAGCCGGAACGGATACTGATGATACATGAGCGGCGGATCCGGCAGGCCCACCTCGGTCAACAGTTCTATGGCGCGGCTACGGCGGGATTTCGGCGTTCCCATGCGGTGCGCCGCCATCACTTCCTCGATCTGCGCGCCCACCGTCATCAGCGGGTTGAGAGCGGATAGCGGGTCTTGGAAGATCATGGAGACAACACGGCCACGGAGGTCGCGCAGACTCTCCGGCGAGAGTCCTACGAGGTCCATGCCTTGCAGACGGATTGCTCCGGAGGACACGCGGATCGACTTGGGCAAGAGGCCCATGATCGCGTTGGCCGTGACCGACTTGCCTGATCCGGATTCGCCTATGATGCAGAGGATCTGGCCGCGCTTCAGTTCAAAGGAAACGTTCTCGACGGCGTGCGCCCGCTCCATGCCTGCCGGCAAGCTCACGGTCAGGTCGCGGACCGCGAGCGCCACATCTTCCGAGGCTAAAGGCTGCGGGGCAGAGGTCATCTGAACCTTCTCCCCTTTCAAGCGCGTCCCGTGACGTTGCGGATCGGCTCTTCGGCCACTTTTGCCGCCGCCGCGCTCGGACAGGTCAACACCTCGTCGCTCATTCTGCCATTCTCCGCGCGGTGAATACGGCATGATTGAGAGCTGGCTGCCCTACAGACAAGGCGTCGCTGAGCGCGGGCGAGCGGTCGAATGGATCGCTCGAACGATGAGCGGAGGTCCGAGAGGCTGCCATTGGCGCCTATCGCTTCGGCAAAGGTCTCCTCCCAGACAAGGCCCATCGCGCGTCACTTTTTGAATTCTGCCCGTTGATCGACATTGATCCGGTGTTCATAACTCTGACCGCTTCAACCATCCCGGAGTCGCCGAAACGCGCCAGACAGGCAGCATGAAATTCTAAAAACGAAGCCCGATTTGGCATTTCGGTCTGCGGCTGCCGGCGCACATGTTCGGCTGAGGCTTGCCTGCAAGTCACGAAAACACAGACCTCATTGCAGAGACCACCCGTCATTCTTCACGCCCATGAGATGGCGTGCAATCCAAATATCTTTGCAATAACTGCCTGCACCGCAAGCCGTAAACCGCAGGAAATTCCGCCCAACCACGAAAGTCCGGAGCGCGCCTGCCGCAGCTGCTCGGATACGATACGCCAAGCATCGGAGTCCCCGCCCCCATGAACCCGCCACTCATGCACATCGAATCCAGCCCTTCCCTGCCTCGAGAGGCGGACGTCGTCGTCATCGGCGGCGGGGTGGTCGGCGTGTTCGCGAGCTATTACCTGGCGCGTCGAGGCGTCAAGGTCGCCTTGCTTGAAAAGGGCCGCGTCGCCGCCGAGCAATCCAGCCGCAACTGGGGATGGTGCCGCCAACAGAACCGCGACGCGCGCGAGTTGCCGATTGCAACCAAGAGCCTCGATCTCTGGGAGAAAGTTGCCCATGAGACCGGTGAAGATACCGGCTTCCGCCGCTGCGGCCTGTTGTATTTGTCGAACGACGAAAGCGAGCTTGAGGGCTGGGCCAAGTGGCGTGACTTCGCCAGGACTGTAGGCGTTACGACGCACATGTTGAGTGCGGAAGAAGCCAGCGAGCGAGGCAAGGTCACGGGCCGCAGGTGGAAAGGTGGCGTCTTCTCTCCCACCGACGGGACGGCGGATACTTCAAAGGCCGTGCCCATCGCCGCGCGTGCGATCATGGCGGCGGGTGGCACGGTGCACCAGCAATGCGCGGCGCGCGGCTTGGAGCTCAGTGGCGGCCGGGTCAGCGGGGTCGTGACCGAGGCCGGCACGATCCGGACGAAGACGGCGGTCATGGCAGGAGGCGCGTGGGCATCTTCGTTCTGCAACCAGCTGGGAATTCGTTTCCCACAGGCGTCCGTGCGCCAGTCCATTCTCGCTTTGGCTCCTGGCGCTGCCGGCCTGCCTGATGCCCTTTACACCGGGCTCGTCTCGCTGACCCGGCGTGGCAATGGCGGATACACGCTCGCTATCAGCGGGCGCGCGCGAGTTGACCCCACGCCGCAGCAATTCAGATTCGGCCGCGAATTCCTGCCGATGTTCGCCCGCCGGTGGCGAAGTCTCAGCCCTGGGGCTTTCGAGGGCCTGCGGCAAGGCCATGAATCCCTGGCGAAATGGCGGCTCGACGAGGTGACCCCCATGGAGCTGAACCGAACGCTCGATCCTCGCCCTGACATGAGGCAGATTAGGGCAACGCATCGACGAGCTTGCAAGCTCGTGCCGGAACTTCAGCGCGTCGAAATCTCGAATGTCTGGGGCGGTTACATCGACAGCACGCCCGACGGCATCCCCGCAATCGGCGAAGTTCAGTCGATTCCGGGTTTCATCCTGGCAGCGGGGTTCAGCGGCCACGGCTTTGGAATCGGCCCAGGCGCGGGGCATATGATCGCAGACATCATTACGGGCAGCGCGCCAATCGTCGACCCTCACCCCTACAGGCCGGAGCGGCTGAAAATGAGCGCCTGGGGCAAGGTCAGCGACTTCTAGAATCCAGTTTCCGCCCCGGTTGGGAAAAGATGCTGGTTGATGTTATGACAGTGCGCGTGACGCTGAAGCCTCGGAGCCTTGACGCCGTTGTCTCACCCCATCTCGTGGCATTGCTATGAAGCTCGATAAGATCGACATCCGGATTTTATGCGAACTGCAGAAGAACGGGCGGATTTCCAACGTCGAGCTCGCAGAGCTGATTAACCTATCCCCGAGCCCGTGCCTGATGCGAGTCAAGAGGCTCCAGTCGGAGGGCTTCATTACCGGCTATTCCGCCCAGATCGACGTTGCGAAGCTCGGACAAACTCTGACTGTGTTCGCCGAAATCACCCTCAAGAATCACCGGCAGATCGATTTCGCGCGCTTCCTCACAACGATCGAAAAGGTCGATTCCGTTGTCGAATGCCATCTCGTCTCGGGCGGGTACGACTATCTCGTGAAATTCATCACGGCAGGGATCAGCGAATACCAGGCGATCATGGAGCGCCTGGTCGAGATGGATATCGGTATCGACAAATATTTCAGCTTCGTCGTGCTGAAGTCCCCGATCGTGAAATCCCATCTGCCGCTCGAAAGCATCTTCAACGGCTAGGGGACAGGCGCCGTGGCTTATCCTTTCATCGCTGCGCGGACGTCCTTGTCCTCGAGCGTCTGGTCGAGCGTAGTTCTCGTCCGCTCAATAATGGCATCGATGTCGCCATCCGTGCAGCAGAGCGGTGGCGCATAGCCCAGCACGCCCTGGGCAAAAGCGCGGATGACGAGGCCGTTGTCCCATGCGCGGTCGAAAATGCGGCGCGCCGCGTCGGCTTCCGCCGGCAGAGGCGTCTTGCGCTGCTTATCGGTGACGAGTTCGATTGCCGCCAGCATGCCGCGACCCCTGATATCGCCGACGAGGGGATGATTGGCCAGCGCGCGAAGACCTTCCAGCAGACGTTGCCCGGCCTTGCGGCCGTTCTCGAGCAAGCCGTTTTCGTAGAGGTCAAGGCACGCGAGTCCCACGGCTGCGCTGACGGGATGGGCGGAATAGGTGTAGCCGTGACCCACGGCCGCCTTGCCGGCACCATCGGCAATGGTGTTGTAGACGCGGTCGGACATCAGAACGGCCCCCATCGGCACATAGCCCGAGGTCAGTCCTTTTGCCGTAGTCATGAGATCCGGCACGACATCGTCCTCTTCACACGCGAAGAGCGGACCGACACGGCCAAAGCCGGTGATGACCTCATCGGCAACGAACAGAATGTCTTGCTCCTTGCAGACAGCATGCATGGCCTTCAGCCAGGACGGCGGCGGAACGAGCACGCCTCCGGACCCCTGTATCGGCTCGACATAGAAGGCGGCAACACGATCGGCGCCGAGCTCGGCGATCTTCTCCCGCAAGGCCGCGACCGAGGCGGCAATGATGGCTTGGGGATGAGTCCCGACAGGATTTCGATAGGCATAGTGCGATGGAATCTTGTGTTGCCAGCTATAAGGCACTCCGAAGCCCGCATGAAAGGCAGGCAGCGCCGTCAGGCCAGCCCCTGCCGTCGACGATCCATGATAGCCGGATTCGACGGAAATGAACTGATCCTTCTGTGGCGTACCCTTGGCATGATAATAGTAACGGATGAACCGGATCGTACTATCGACGGCATCGGAGCCACCCAAGGTGAAATAGACATGGTTCAGATCGCCAGGCGCCAATTCAGCCAGCTTTGCGGCCAACCGGATGGCGGGATCCGAGCCCAACCCGAAATAGCCCGTCGCATAAGGCAGTTCGCGGAGCTGCCTCGAAGCCGCTTCAATGATGCTGTCCTGTCCGTAGCCGGCATTGACACACCACAAACCCGCGAAGCCATCGAGCAACTGACGCCCCGAGACATCGGTCAGCGTCGCGCCTTTCGCTGATTTCAGCACGCGGACGCCCGTGGTCTCGTGGCTGCGATAGGATGAGACCGGGTGAATCAGATGCGCACGATCGAGTTCAATCAGCGAGTTGCTCAACATGTCGTCCTCCAGATCAACCGCAACGTCTGTGCGGCCACCGCGATGTCTTCAGGCTCAACGTAGAGTGCCGAAGACAGCAGTTGCTCCCGGGCCGGACATGGACGGAAGGCATTTTGACTTTGATTGACGACCGACTCGACATCTTATGCCGGGATTGAGCGGCGCACGGCAGCGTGGATCAGCGCGGAGAACCTTCTTCCCGCAACTCTCTACCACAGCTCGGATCCGATACGACACAATCTGCTCCCGGCCACCGCGACATCGGCGCTTTGTCTTGCGCGCTGCTCGCTAGGATGCTTCTCGTACCGGCAAGCGGTGCGTGAGGATTGGAGAATTCAAGCCATGGCGACGTTCAGACCCAAATACATCACCTTCGACTGCTACGGGACGCTGACCAACTTCGACATGGCCGGCGCGGCAAGGAGAGTCTATGGCTCCGAGCTCTCGTCGACGGCCATGGAAAAGCTCATCAAGGATTTTTCGGCCTATCGCCTGGACGAGGTTCTCGGCGCGTGGAAGCCCTATCTCGACGTCGTGCACAATGCACTGGAGCGCGCCTGCAAGCGCAACGGCATCGCATTCCGGCCAGAGCATGCCGAGCGCATCTATGACGAGGTGCCGACATGGGGCCCGCATCCCGACGTTCCGGCAGGCTTGGCTCGGGTTGCAAAGGAAATCCCGCTCGTCATCCTGTCAAACTCGATGAAGAACCTCATCATGTCGAACGTCGAAAAGCTCGGCGCTCCCTTCCACATGGTCATCACGGCAGAGGAAACCGGCGCCTACAAGCCGCACATGAAGGGCTTCGAATATATGCTGGACAGGCTGGGCTGCGGGCCGGAAGACATTACGCACGTTTCCTCCTCCTTCCGCTACGACCTGATGACGGCTTACGATTTGGGCATCAAGAGCAAGGTGTGGGTGAACCGCGGCCACGAGCCCGCCAATCCCTTCTATGAATATACCGAGGTCGCTGGCATCGACTGGCTTGCTGCGGCAGTCGGCCTGGAGCCCCTGCGCAAAAGCGCGTGAGCGCAGTTCTTTTCAGGATCTCTCGCGGCACTTCAGTTCTTGGAAAGCTTCGAGAGAGATCTGCGCTGCAAAGGAAAAAGGGGGCGGTTCAGCCGCCCCCTTTCCTTGTTTCAGATGCAGATCCGAATGCAATCATGGGCTTGCTCCTTCTTCGGGCCAGCCCTGCCATCACGGCCTGGATGTGCGATTGGCGAGGCGAAGCCGTCTCATGCGAGCAATACAGGACCGCACGCCGCATTTTTCATTGAGAATGAAGTAACTGGCCGCGTTGAAGCTGGTCAGACGCGGCCTCGCAAGTCGAATATTCTGAGCGCCGCTCAATAGCGGCCCTCAGCATCGTCTCAGTCATAATGGCAGACGTAGATCTTCCGCACGGTTTCGATCGTGCGCCAGACCCCGACGAAGCCAGGTTTCATCACGAAGCTGTCGCCGGCGCGGTACCTCCTGGTCTCGCCACCCTTTTCCTCGATTTCGATCAGGCCCGAGAGGATGTGGCAGAACTCGAAAGTGGTACCCTTGATGGAGTGGGTCTCGCCGGGCGTTGCCTCCCAGACGCCGGTCAGCACCTTCTCGCCCTTCGAGGCATCCTGCGCCCAGGTCTTGAAGGATGGATTGCCAGAAATGAGCCGTTCCGGAGCAGGCAAGGCGTGCTTCGGTGCGAAATCCGGATTGGTGTCGATGGTGACCAGAAGCGACATGGTGTTCTTCCTGTTAGTAGCCGCGTGTTCGATCGACGAGGCCGATCGGGTTTTGTCCAGCGCGGTGGCGCCGGATGTTCTCTATGACCGATTGTGCCGCCGTATGCGGTTGCGTCACGGACGCGATATGCGGCGTGATGATCACCTTCGGATGGGACCAGAGTGGATGACTCTCCGGCAGTGGCTCGGGATCGGTGACGTCGAGCATGGCCGCTGCAAGATGGCCGCTGTCCAGCGACTCGATGAGTGCGCCCTGGTCAAGCTGCGGGCCACGGCCGACGTGCAGCAGCCTTGCTCCCGTCGGCAAGAGCGAGAAAAGCCTCGCATTCAGGATGCCGCTCGTTTCCTTTGTCAGGGGCAGAAGACAGACGAGGATGTCCGTTCCTTTCAGAAAGCTGCCAAGCTGATCGTCGCCGTGAAAGCAGGTGATACCCTCGACCGTTCTTTTGCTGCGGCTCCAGGCGGCAAGCGGAAATCGAAACGGTTTCAGGCGATCGATCGCAGCTTGCGCCAGCATCCCAAGCCCGAGGAAGCCCACGCGCCGATCGGTCGACTGAACACTTGCAAGGGCTTGCCAAAGGCCCCTTCCCTGCTGCTCCCGATAGGCCAGCATCTCCCGATGGAGAGTCAGCACGCCAAGCACCACGTACTCCTGCATCATGCGTATGATGCCGTCCTCGACCATGCGCACGAGCTTCACGCGCTCGGGTATCGTCTCAGGCTTGAATTGATCGACCCCCGCACCGATGGAAAAGAGCACTTCCAGATTTCGAAACCGCGCGACATCATTGGGTACGTTCCAGGTCAGCAGGTAGCGTACCTTTTCCGGATCGACGCATTCACCGGAATGATGGAATTCGAGATCAGGGAGTTCGCGCGCAAAGGCCTGCCGGAAAATTGCCCCCCGAGCAGCATCGGAATTGAAAAGGAACGCCATCGACGGGGTCCTCTCAGGTCCTCACCTGGGATGCTGGGCATTGAGACCGGCCCGGCCGGCCACTGAGGGCTGGAAAGGCGGCGATATTCACTGGGGCTCACCCTGCCTGCTGTTGCCGGATATCGATAGGCCGCAATCAGGAGCTTTCCCTGCTGAACCGAGTTGCGCTTGCGGTGGAACATTCCGAATACCGCCTGCCAAACAGGCGAAACCTGCTGGCCTTCCGCGTTATGCTGCTGCAAAACAGGGCTTGTGCGGCACGAAGCAGAAGGCCGGCGAGGCCCCCAAGGTTTGGGGGCCGCAAAGAAACGGATGAGCTGAATGGGACGAACGGTCCGCGTGAAGTCCTTTGAACTGGTGGCCAAGGACATCAACGACGTTGATGTGAAGCTGCTCCACGCGCTTTCGATCGGTGTCGGCTGGCCGCACCGCCCGAAGGATTGGGATTTCCTGCGCCGCGCCGGCCACGGCATCGTGGCCGTGGATGGCATAGGGCGCGTCTTCGGCAGCGCGATGTGGTTCCCCTATGGCCACGAATTCGCGACGATTGGCCTGGTGATCACATCACCCCGAACCCAGGCACAAGGTACTGGCCGCTGGCTCATGGAGCAGGTTTTCGAGCGGTGTGGCGATCGGAATTTGACCCTCAACTCAACCCATGCCGCCTATCATCTGTATCTGTCGCTGGGGTTTACGAAGGAAGCCACCGTGTATCAGTGGCAAGGAGAGGCCGTCTCACCACCTCCGCCGGTGCCGGCTCTGACCGCTGAATTGAGCTCGCTGTCCACTGCGAACATCGGAGAGATCGCGGCACTGGATGAACGCGCGTTCGGAGCTAACCGGCAGAAGCTGCTCGCATTGCTTTCTGAAGGTGCCGCAATCTCCGTCTTGCGCCGCGGCGGGGAGGCCGTCGGTTTTTCCATGAAGCGCGAATTCGGGCGCGGTCATGTGATCGGCCCGATCGTCGCCAGCAATGATTGTGACGCGATCCATCTCACGGCCGTGCATCTCAGAGATCTCGCGGGGCAATTCGTCCGCGTCGATACGCGGGAGCAGACGGGTCCGTTTGCGGACTTCCTTCAGCAGAGCCGCCTCGGGATAAACGACACCGTCTCGACCATGTCGAAAGGAAAGCGATTTCTGAACCGGAAGGAAAACGAGCCGTGGGTGTACGGGCTAGCCGGTCACGCGTTGAGCTGAGGCCATGAAGCGAAGCTCCGTGGGGGAATGGTGTCAACGGTGCCGATCGCGACCCTGCAGATAATCGGCCATGGCTACGGCGGCTAGCAGAGGGGACGAGCCGCTCGCGACGCCCCAGAGACGGACCCGAGCACACGAAATCGTAGATTGGCGCAGATAACCTTGAACAAAATTCATGCCTGGTTTGGCGGGACAGTCGCGAGCATCACTCTCAGGCAGGCTTGGGAGCTCACGTCCGAGGTTCTGTCCGGCAACGCGTCGACGCGCCGGGTGTTCGAAAAAGTCCGACTTCAGAATTGCGCGAAGTGATGATCCGAAGACGGTGCGGCTGGTTCTCGATCTCGGCTCCGCACATCCCGCGTGAGCCTCATCTCAACGCGATCGTGAACTGACTGAGATTGGTGGCGGCCCGGAACGGAATGATCGGAAGCCTTGACGCAGATCAAAGGAGGATCGTCGCCGGGTCCCATCATCCGTGCACCGCCCTTGTGCCAACGTGGGGCGACCGGGAGTTCAATCATGAAGGCCGTTTCCGTCGAAGAAGCCGTTGCGATGATCCCGGCGGGCGCCAGCGTGATGGTTGGCGGCTTCATGGGCGTCGGCACTCCGGAGCGGCTGCTCGATGAAGTCGTGCGCCAGAACAAGACAGACCTGAGGCTGATTTCGAACGACGCAGCGACACCGGGCAAGGGCGTCGGCAAGCTGTTCGACAAGACGCTGGTCTCGAAGCTGACGGCAACCCATATCGGCCTCAATCCGAAAGCCCAGCAGCAGATGCTGGCGAACCAGATCGCCGTCGACCTGGTGCCGCAAGGCACCTTCGTCGAGCGCATCCGCGCCGGCGGGTGCGGTCTCGGCGGCGTCCTGACGCCGACCGGGGTCGGGACGCTCGTCGCCGAAGGCAAGCGTCAGATCGAAGTCGACGGCCGGCCATTCCTGCTGGAAACGGCGCTGCGCGCCCAGTTCGCCCTCGTCCATGCCTTCCTCGCCGACTACCTCGGCAACCTGGCCTACGCCCTCACTTCGCGCAATTTCAATCCGGTCATGGCAATGGCGGCGGACACCGTCATTGTGACGGCGGAGCATATCGTGCCGGTCGGCGTGATCGCGCCGGATCATGTCGTCACGCCCGCGCCGCTCGTCGACTATCTCATTACCAACGGGTGAGCCATGGATCCGCAGATCGTCATCGCCCGGCGCGTTGCCCAGGAATTGAAGAGCGGCAACCTCGTCAACCTTGGCATCGGAATTCCGACGCTGGTGGCCAACTACGTCCCATCCGAGCTCAAGGTCTTCTTCCAGTCGGAGAACGGCCTGATCGGCACCGGCCCGATTCCCGAGCAGGGCATGGCGCATCCGACGCTCACCGATGCCGGTGGCCGCCCGATCAGCGCGCTGCCGGGCGCCTCGACTTTCGACAGCGCGATGTCGTTCGGCCTGATCCGCGGCGGTCATGTCGACGTCACCGTGCTTGGCGGCCTCCAGGTCGACGCGCACGGTCATCTCGCCAACTGGATGATTCCCGGCAAGATGGTGCCGGGCATGGGTGGCGCGATGGATCTCGTCAGCGGCGCCAAACGGGTCATCGTCGCCATGCAGCACGCGGCCAAGGGCAAGTCGAAGATCGTGGCCAAATGCTCGCTGCCGCTGACCTCGGCGCGTCCTGTCAATCTGGTCGTCACCGACCTGGCCGTGATCGGCTTCCCCGAGGGCAAGGCGACGCTGCTGGAGACCGCGCCCGGCGTCAGCGTCGGCGAGGTCCTGGCGCTGACGGAGGCCGAGCTCGCCATACCCGACAATGTTCCGGAGATGAGGCTCTGAGCCCATGCGGATATTCAGCGACTTCGACGAGATCAAATCAGCCGTCGGCTCCGAGATCGGTGCCAGCGACTGGATCGAGATCACGCAGGATCGCATCAATCAGTTCGCCGAGGCGACCTGCGACGAGCAATGGATCCATGTCGACCAGGAGCGCGCGAGCAAGGAGATGCCCGGCGGCAAGACCATCGCTCACGGGCTGCTCTCGCTTGCCCTGGCGCCCCTGTTCATCCGCTCGGTTATCGGCCTGAAGGGCCTGCGCAACACGCTCAACTATGGCGCCGACCGCATCCGCTATCTGGCGCCGGTTCCGGCGGGCTCGAAGCTGCGCGGCCGCGTCACGGTGACCGAAGCCGAGGACGTGCCGCCCAACGGATTGCGCGTCAACTATCACCTCGTGATCGAGATCGAGGGCGGCAAGAAGCCCGCCTGCGTCGCCGAATTGATCGCGCTGCACTATCGCTGACTCAAAGAGTCGAAAAACAACCCCATGCACAGTAGCCATGGGGCTGAATTGACTGAGGTTTCTTGTTCACTCCGGATTCGCTCCGAAGCCGTTGCGCCGTCGGGCAAAACACTGGCAATATGTCACCATCGGCCCATGGGTCGCCGGACCGCTCAGCGTGGCGGCGCGCCGATCAATCGATGACGTGACGGCCGCCGTCGACATCGAGGATACCGCCGGTCGTCAGCCTGGCGCCGTTGACTGTGACGCGGCAAGTCCTCCGAACCAGGCACCAAAATAGCCCGCATAAAGCGCCGGCGATTCGAGGTTCATCGAATGCCCAATGCCCGGCACGATGACCAGCCGGCAATCCGGCATCGCTTCGGCCATGGCACGGAGATCGGCCGGGGCGATCCAGCCGTCCCGCTCGCCCCACAACACGAGGTGCGGATGCCGGATCTCCGGCATGCGCCGCTCCAGCTCGCCGCTCTCCCTCTCGTGTGTCAAGTTGACCGGCGTTCCGATCCAGATCCCCTCGGAGACGACGAAGGTCTGCTCGATGATCCGATCGAACAGCGCCTGGATCTCGCCGAGCCCCTCGCGAAAGCGCGGCACCATGTTCGGCGCAAGGCTCTCCGGGACGAACAACGAAGAGGCGGCGGTCGCCATGACGGACCGCGTCAGCTCCTTGCTCGCCATCATCGCCCTGAACAGCCCAATCTGATCGGCATTGAAGGCCATGCCGAGCGGCGTCACCGGGTCCAGCGCGAACACACGGCCAAACCGCCGCGGTTGCATCAACAGCATCCGCGCAGCAATGATGCCGCCGGTCGAATGGGTCGCAAGATGGCAGTATCGGATGCCCAGCGCATCGAGCGCCACCAGCATGTCCTGCGCATGCTGCTGCATGGAGTAGTTGGCGTAGTTGGTCGCCGGCTTCGGCCGGGCGCTGTCGCCGCAGCCGCGCCAGTCAATGGCAATGACGCGGAGTCCACTTGGAAACATCGGTGCGGCGAGCTCGATCCAGTCCTTGCTGGCGAGATTGCCGTGGATGAAGACGACGGTCACGTCGCCTTGTCCCCACTCCCGCCAGCCAAGCTGGACTTCGCCCGCCTGCACTTTCGGCATAGCGCACCCTATTTGTTGAGACCGGCCGTCGGCGCCGCACCGGGCGGCGTCGGCGCCACCGGCAAGGCCGACACCACCGCGCCCTTGATCATGCGGTCGGTGCCGAGCGGCGAAGAGGTGTCGACCGTTCCCTTGGTCACGAAGTCCGCGACATCGGCGGCATATTCGACAGGATTGTCGGTATGGATGAAGTGACCGGTCTCCGGATAGACCTTGAGCATCGGCCGATTGCCGGCATTCGTCATCCTCGTCATGAACGGCGTAATGACATCGCGGCCGAGGTCAGTCAGCCCGTTGAAGGCAGGTGTAGGGATGAAAGGCTCCTTGTCGCCGAACGCAAGGAAGATCGGCGCCTTGATCTGGATAACCCGCTCATAGAGATTCTTCGGATCATCCTGCTGGAGTTCGGCACCGATGGTGTAGATGTCGAAGATGAAGACGTTGCACCATTGATCGAGCTCCTTGGGGTTGCCTTTGGTGAGTCCAACGCGCTGCTCGGTGTGGAAGCGGGCATACTCGCTGTCACTGAAGAAGTAGCCGCTTTTGGCTGCCGAGACCACGCCAGTGTCGGGGTCCCGCTTCTTGAAATAGAAGAAGTCGCGGATGTTTTGCTCGTCGCGCGCCTTCTCCGCTGCGAGAATGCCGGTCTGATCCCAGATCTGTTTCCACTTATCGAAGTCGCGGCCGAGGGTCGGATCGAACAGCGGCGCCTTCTTGTCCTTGGCGATGGTGATCTCGCGCGGATATTCCTCGAGACCGGACGGCGCTTCCAGGGCTAGGCCTTGCAGCGCATCCGGCCAGGTCAGCGCGTAGCCCATCACGAACTGACCGCCGAGCGAATGGCCGAGATAATAGGCCTTCTTGACGCCGAGCTGGTTGACGACGAGGTCGTAGATCACCTCACGCATGTCCTGCATTGTCCGCGCCGGGCTCTTGTCGAGATTGCCGGGCCCGGACATGCCGTAATGCGGCAGGTCCGGCACGATGACGCGAAGACCGCTGCGCAGGGCGTACTGCATGATGTTGCCGTAATGGCCGCCGAATGCGCCCTTGCCATGGATGATGACGAGCACCTTCGGGTCCTTGTCGGTCCCAGCATACTCGTCCATGTAGCCGATTTCCCAGGAGTTGCCGCGCTTGTCCTTGGCGTCGGCGAATTTGACCGGATAGGGATAGGTCACATACGCCTTCCAGAACGACTTCTTCGGATCGATATTGTCGGCAACATTGGGCGCACGATAATTTTTGTCGACGAATTTCTGAGCGCGATCGAGTGCCGCCACGTCGTCCATGAAGGCGACGAACTTCGGGTCGTTCTTGCGCTGATTGATGATCGGGAACACGCCGTAATGGGCGACCGGGCTTTCCTGTGCGATCAGGTCCGCGCCCGGCACGCGGTCGACGGCCTTCTGCGCCAGCTTGAAATTCAGCCAGAGATCATTGGTGATGTGCATCACCAGCGTGCGGGCCTGGATACGGCCGAGATAAGCATTGATGTTGTGTGTCTCGCCGACTCGATTGCGCCAGACGAGGTCGACCGCATCATAAAGCTTGGCGCGGTTGGTGACGTTCAAGCCTGCCTTCTCGTTCGGCGGGTCCCAGTAGAAAATCTCGGGCTGCACCGCGGACCAGTTCTGACTCGTGCGGAAGGCAAAATCGTAACCCGTCATTCCGAGGATCGACCAGCCGAACGCAAGGCCCGGCACCGGGTGCTTCTCCTTGGGCAGTTTATAGTAATCGCCGTTGGTGGACTGCCAGACGGGATCGGATTGGATTGCCGCCGTCATCATCTGGAAGGTCCAGTTGCCGACGGGGTCCTCGCCATCCGACTGCGTGGTGCCGCCGATCGGCATCAGGGCGTTGATATATTCCGGGTGCATCACGCCCCAGACGTAAGTCTGCGTGCCGCCCATGGAGACGCCGGTGACCAGCGCGACGCGCGCAACCTTGAGCTCGTCGCGCAGCAGGCGGTAATTGGCCTGCACCATGTCGTAGTAGCTGTACTGCGGAAACCTGATTCCGAGACCATCCGACGGCTTGCTCGCTCCCCAGGTGCCGAGCGGATCGACCATGATCACGTAATAGCGGTCGGTGTCGATGGGGCGGCCGGGTCCGATGATCGGCACGCCGCCTGATAGCGCCGCGCCCTTGACCCATTGCTCGTACATATCAGTGGAATCGCCAGAGTAGTAGGAGTTGATAACGATGGCATTGGTGATCTCGCCGGCTGCATTGCGCCGGGCGTTTCCGATGGCGATATAGGCCGTGTGCAGCTTGCCCGCGCCCAACGACTCAAGGGTGACGCCCCCCTCGCCGCCGTTCTCCCATTTCGAGGGATCGGACAGGTCGTACTTGCCGCCGAGGCGGAAGTTGGCAAGCTCGTAGGTTTTCTTCAACCCGTCATGCTGCACCTGCGACGAACGTCGCGTGAAGGGTTGTGCGACTGCGAGCGCAGTGCCGACCAGCAGCAGGACCAGACTGATCAAGCTGCGCTTGACGATATCCCTCGCGGTCATGGCGGAGTCCTCCCTGGCGTATTTTGGCGACACGCTAGGCAGGACGACCGGGCGAGCTTTGATCTAACTCAACGGAATGTGCTTGCCGACGTTGAGGATCGCGCGATCGAAATCGCCGCCGGCCAGCGTAATGCCTTTCCTCAGTCATGGGTCATACCGGGTCCGCTATGAGCTCGACGGGCCGGCGGGCGCGCCGGCCTATGTCCTGGTGAACGGGCTGACGCAATATTCCGAGCTTTGGGGCGCATACCGCGAGGCCCTGCTGGCGCGCGGCTTTCGCGTTGCCACCTTCGACCTGCTCGGCCAGGGTGCCTCCGACAAGCCGACGCTGTTCATCAGCCAGGACGACCAGGTCGCCGCGCTGGGCCTCCTGATCGGCGAGCTCGGCAACGGCCCAATCTTCCTGAGCGGCATCAGCTTCGGCGGCCTGATTGCACTGCGCTATGCTATCGCGCATGGCGAACGGCTGTCCGGCCTGGTGCCGATGAGCTGCTTCGCCGAGCTCACGCCGCAGCTTCTGCTGCTCGGCAATGCGCTGCGGACCGGGCTGATCCTTGGCGGCACAAGTTACCTCCAGGACCTGCTGCTGCCGATGAATCTGTCCGACCAATGGCTGAAGCCGCTGCTGGACAAGCTCGACAGCGTCAAGCGGCAGGGCTGGCTGGTCAATGATGTCTACGCGCTCCAGAACCTGATGGAGTCCTTCCTGGATTTCCAGCCGCTCACGCCGCGCCTGTCCGCGATCTCGGTTCCGACCATGATCCTGAATGGCGAGTTCGACTTTCTGACCCCGCGCGCTCTGCACGACACCTTGCGTGTCGAGATTCCGGACAGTTCATTGGTGATCATTCCCAAGGCCTACCACGCCTTCACGCTGGAGAAGGGCGCGCTCACGGCCGATCTGCTGGCGCGCTTTGCCGAGGAGGTGCTGGCCGGCCGCTGGCAAGGCAATCAGGCGGTCTGGGTGGCGCCGGACCAGCCCGGCGGCGAGCTCACGCCGTTTCCGGCCGGCTACGATCATCTGCGCGCCCTCCCGGTCAAGCGAGCGCTGCCATGAGCGACTTCCTCGGTCCCGTCGAGCCGGACGGCCGCATTCCACCGTACCAGCAGACGCGGGTCGCAGCATTCCTGATCTCGGCGCACGGCGCCCTCGCGCGGCAATTCGCCTTCACGCTGCCGGCGCGGCTCGACGCGGCATGGCAGACCGAGTTGAACGCGCAATTCTATCGCGAGGCCGAGATCGTCTCACTGCTGCTGCGCGCCACATCCTGGGGGCTGGATCTATCCCTGGGCTACATGGTCGCGTCCTGGGAGACGGCCTGGGCGCCTGCGCCGATCGACGGGATCGCAGACCCTCACCTTAACCAGGCGGTACACCTCGCAACGCTAGCCCACGCCGTGCATGCCGGCATCCGGCCGGCTGCGCTGCTACCGCTCGAGGCCAATGCGCAGGATCCCTTTGTCATGGCGCTGCGCCGGATCGAATTCGAGAGCGGCCGGCTGTTGCAGGCCCAGATTCTGTTTCTCAAGGGCACAGATCTTGCGCAGCATCGCGATGCGGTAAGTGCGGCGCTCGAGCAGCGTCACGCCGGCGTCCGCAAGCTCTGGCGCGAATTGCTCGAGAGCATCGGCATCGGCGCACCAGCGGCGTGACAACGCGCGATTGCGCGATCAATCGATGATATGGTAGCCGCCGTCGATATAGAGCACGCCGCCGGTGATCAGCTTGGCGCCGTCGAGCGCGAGGAAGGCGGTGGCGTTCCCGACATCGTCGATGCTCACGAGGCTGCGCGAAGGCGCCTTGGACTGCGCCTTGTCCATCAGTTCGTCGAACTCCGGAATGCCTGAAGCCGCGCGGGTTGCAAGCGGTCCCGGCGAGATCGCGTGCACGCGGATCCCCTTCGGACCCAGTTCGGCGGCAGCGTAGCGAACCGAGGCTTCGAGCGCGGCCTTGGCGACACCCATGATGTTGTAGTTCTCCACCACCATCTGACTGCCGTAATAGGTCATCGTGAACAGCGCGCCCCCGTTCTTCATCAGCGGCTCGGCGAGATGCGCCATGCGCAGGAACGACCAGCAGGAGACGTCCATGGTCTTGAGGAAGCCGTCACGGCCGACATCGACGACCCGGCCGTGCAACGCCTCCTTGGGCGAGAACGCAATGGAATGAAGCAGGAAATCGAGCTGGCCCCACTCCGACTTGATGCGCTCGAACACCGCTTCGGTCTGGCCTTCGACCATGACGTCGAGCGGCATGAATATCGGTGCTTCCAGCGCCTGCGCCAGCGGCTCGACGTGCTTCTTGGCGCGGTCGTTCAGATAGGTGACGGCGAGATCGGCGCCGAGCGCCCGGAATGCCCTGGCGCAGCCCCAGGCGATCGACTGGTCGTTGGCGATGCCGACAACGAGCCCCTTCTTCCCCTTCAGGGCGACCTTGCTGTCCGGAAATGCTGGGATCATGACACCCTCTCATGTCTGGAGTTTGGCGAGTGGCCGTTCATCAGAAGCGCCAGCGTATGCTGCGCGATCATCAGCTCCTCGTCGGTCGGCACGACGTAGACGGGGATACGACTTGTCGCCGCCGAGATCAGCCGCGCATGGCGCGCATTCTCGGCCGTATCGAGCATCACGCCGAGCCAGCCGAGCTGCTCCGCCACGCAGCCACGGATACTGCTCGAATTCTCGCCGATACCGGCGGTGAAAACAAAGGCGTCGAGACCCTGGAGTGCCGCGGCGAGCATGCCGGCATTGAGGCCGATGCGATAGACGAAATAGTCCAGCGCCAGCTTGGCTTGCGGGTCGGTGCTTGCCTCCAGCTCGCGCATGTCGTTGCTAACGCCGGAGAGTCCTTTCAAGCCGCAGTCGCGATAGAGCAAATCCTGCACCTTGGAAGCCGTCATCCCCTTCTCGGAGATCAGGTACAGCACGACGCCGGGATCGAGCTGGCCTGGACGCGTGCCCATCGGCAGTCCGTCGAGCGCGGTGAATCCCATGGTGCTCTCGACACTCAGTCCGTCCTTCATGGCGCACATCGAGGCGCCGCTGCCGAGATGGGCGACGATCACCCTGCGCTTTGCGATGTCTGGCGCGATCTGCAGCAGGGTCCTGGAGATGTACTCATAGGACAGGCCGTGAAAGCCGTAGCGCCGCACGCCTTCGGCGTGGAGCTGGTGGGGGATGGCGTAATGATCGGCCAGCGAACCGTGCGCGCGGTGAAACGCGGTGTCGAAGCACGCGACCTGCGGCACCGCGGGGAAATTGGTCAGGATCGAGCGGATCGGCGCGAGATTGTGCGGCTGATGCAGCGGAGCCAGCGCGATGAAGCGCTCCAGCCGCGCCACTACGCCATGATCGACCAGGACCGGTCGTTCATAGTCCGGCCCGCCATGGACGACGCGATGCCCGACCGCCATCGGATGGATGCGCACCTCGTTCCGCAGCCATTCGCCCGCAACGTTCATTGCTGCTGGAACGTCTGGGATCGTTTCGATCGGATAGGCTCGGTCTGCAATGGGGTCGTTGCCCGCCCTGCTCGCCCGCAAGCGCGGCCGGCTGCCGATGCCATCCACCTGTCCCTTGATCAGGCGGCGCAGCATGCCCTCACCCTCGACCGCAAAGACCTGGAACTTGACGCTCGACGAGCCGGCGTTGACGACAAGGATGCTGTCCATGGCGGTCACGCCGAAACTGCCGGCGCCTTCTGGCGCCGGGCATGAGCATAGAGCGCAGCGACGGCGCAGGACGCCATCCGCGCCCGCGGAGTGTCGGCGCGCGAGGTCAAGACAACAGGCACGCGCGCGCCGAGCACGATGCCAGCGCCGTCGGCCTTGGCGAAATAAGCAAGATTCTTGGCGAGCATGTTGCCCGCCTCGAGGTCCGGCACGACCAGTATCTGAGCGCGGCCGGCGACCTCGGACTTGATGCCCTTGATCCGCGCCGATTCGAGGTCGATCGCGTTGTCGAACGCCAGCGGCCCGTCGAGCACGCCCCCGGTGATCTGGCCGCGATCCGCCATCTTGCAGAGCGCCGCGGCCTCGATCGTGGACGGAATTTTCGACGTGACCGTTTCAACTGCGGAAAGGATGGCCACCCGCGGCGACTTGCCGAAGCCCGCCTGATTGTAGAGGTCGATCGCGTTCTGAATGATGTCCCGCTTGGCGTCCAGATCGGGGAAGATGTTGATGGCGGCGTCAGTGACGAAGATCGTCTCGGCGTAGGCCGGTACATCCATGACGAAAACGTGGCTGATGCGCCGATCGGTCCGCAATCCCCCAACCTTGGCCGTGACAGCTCGCATCAGCTCGTCGGTGTGAAGGCTGCCCTTCATGAGCAATTCGCCGCGCGCGGCATGGATCAATTCGACGCCCTTCGCGGCGGCATCGTCACTGTGTGCGGCATCCACGATCTCATAACCCGAGATGTCCAGGCCGAACCTGGCAGCCGTATCCCTGATCTTGCGCTCCGATCCGACCAGGAGCGGCCGGATGATGCCGGCAGACGCGCTGTCGACGGCACCTCGCAAGGATGTCTCATCGCAGGGATGCACCACGACAGTCGGCGTCGGCGGGATTGCCTTGGCCGCGGCGATCAGGCGATCATACTTGCTGGGAGACTGCGTTGCCGTCGCATCTGCTGACATGATGTCGCTCCCGATCCTTACAACTCGCGTTACGACGCCTTCGCCTTGGGATCGAAAGGAGCGACGTTCGACGCCCTTTCGGAACCTTCCGCGGTGTCGAGGCCAAACAGGCCGGCGATCTGCCGCAGCCGGTTTGCGCGCTCGCCCGTGACATCCGCACTGGCCGAAAGCACCTGCTCGATCGCTTCAAATGCTGCACGACGAACGTGCATGTCTTCAGGCAGCAATTTCGGTATTGCGGCGAGCGCCCATTCTCGATCGAGCAACAGCATAAAGAACTGCTCGCGTACCAGCATCTTGAACTCGGCAAGAGACATGCGTGCGCCGCCATGATCCCGGCGGATCTGGCGCAGAGCCTCAATGCTGCGTTCGTCCACCATTCCCCGTGCCGACCCGACGTAGAGCAAAGCGCGCAGCGCCGCTTCACGGAGGCCGCCCTCACCGATCCGCGACTTCAGATCGGCAATGCGCTTCTCGAGCATGGTGCGATGCTCGGCGGACATCTCACGCCGACGCGACGGCGTGGACGTCGGATCGATCCCGACGGCCGCCTGGAGCGTCGGGGACCCGTAGACGCTGAGGAACATCGCTTCGCTGAGCGCTTCCTGTGAATCGCGCCAGCTGTCGAGGGCGTGAACGACCTGCTTCGAGATCTGCTCCTGGAACGCCAGGAACGGATTGTCCGCAGCGACCGGCTTGCGCTCCTCGGCGGCCTTCTCGGCCAATAATTTTACCGTCGCCATGTAAGGATTCTGGCTGCTGAACAGCTCGTATTGCAGCCGCAGCGGATGCATGTTGTGAGCCCATTCCGCCATCTGCGGCGTCACCACGCGCTTGAGCCATGGCTGGACGAATTTCTGGTAGGCCGCCAGATTGATTTCCGAGATCCGCTTGGCTGTGGCAAAGCGTCGCTCGTCTTCGGGCGAATTGCCGCCCATGGCGCGGATGTCGTCGAGCGTCCGCGCTTCGCAGCGCATCACCCACTGGCCGACGACCAGATCCGAACTTGCGGTTTCCTCATCCTTCGCCTCGAATGTTGCTTCATAGAGCCCCGGCGGCAGAACGTCGATGAGGTCGATGTTGCTTGAAAATTCCGCGTGCTCCTTCTTGGCGACGCCGCCGGAGACGAAGATGCCGAGATGGCCGATACTCTTGTGCACGGTGTAGACGATGGTCTGGCCATAGGCCCTGATCTCATCGACATCGGCATAGCAATCGAGGATCCAGTGCAGCGCCTGCTGCGGCGGCGTGATGTTGTCGCCCTCGGAGCAGAACACCACGATCGGGGATCTGATGTTGCGGAGATCAACCTTCCGGCCATCGGACATTTCGATGTTGCCGGCGGCGAGATTGTTGCCGACGAACAGCTCATCGACGATGAACTGAATCTCCTCGGCGTTCAGGTTGACGTGGCCGCCCCACCAACGCTCGAATTCAAGGTACCGCTCTGCCTCGGTGTCGACCTTGGAATAGACGTTGTACTGCTTGGTCCAGAGCGTATTCGAGGGGTTCTGGTTCTCGAAGTTCTGCACCAGCCATGCACCATCGAACTTACCGGCGCCGAGATCAGAGGTCAGGGCCGTTAGCCAGCTTCCGCCCAAGAGCCCGCCCGAGTAGCGCATCGGATATTTTCCGTGCACGCCGGCCCAATAAGCCAGCGGCGCGCCGGCGATGATCAGCGGGCCGAACAGTTCGGGACGCAGCGAGGCCAGGATCATGACGGCCCATCCGGCCTGGCAATTGCCGATCACGCAGGGCTTGCCGTCGGCATCTGGGTGAAGGCTCATGACCTTTTCGATAAAGATGGCTTCGGCACGCGCGATGCGCTCGATGGTCTGACCGGGCATGGGGTCAGGCAGGAATCCGATGAAGTAGCAGGGATGACCTGCCTTCATCGCCACCCCGATCTCGCTATCCGCCTTGAAGCCGCCGATGCCGGGGCCGTGGCCCGCACGCGGATCGACCACGACGAACGGCCGCCGCTCCATATCGATCTCGACGTTGTCAGGCGGAACGATGCGCACCAGCGCGTAATTGACAGGTTCGGCGAGCTGGCGCCCGTCCATGATCAATTCGGCCGCGTATTGCAGAACATGCGGGGCGGTTTTCGCGACATGCTCCCTGTACTGATCCCCGCGCCGGCGCATGATATCCAGGAATAGGACACTGCGCTGTCCCGCATCGACCAGGTATTCGACTGCCGAGGCGATCAGCCCCGACATGGGACCTCCCGGAAATTGTACCTTGTCCATGGACATGTCCTCGACCTCTCCGTCGCTTTCGCCAATTGACGGCGCTGTGCGAGGACGAACGTTGATCTAGGTCAAGATGATCTGCTCGCTTGGGAGGCGTTTATCCTGCATTATAAGGCGTGAGACGCGTCTGGTTTGAGCCGACGGCTTCGGACGAATGACATCGGCATGTCACAAGTAGCAACTTACAGCGTGAAAACCGTCCTGAAGGACGGCACTTCGATCCAGATCCGCGCGCTTCGCGGCAGCGACGAGGCGGATATGCTCGCTGCCATCGCGCGTACCGGGCCGCAGTCGCTGCAGAGCCGATTCTTCATTTTGAAACGGCATTTCTCGGAGAAGGAGCGCACCTTCTTCATGGACGTGGATTTCAGCAATCACGTTGCGCTGGCCGCTCTCGTCGAAGAACAGGGGCGAGACACCGTTATCGGCGGCGGCCGGTACGTTATCGTCGAGCCCGGTCGGGCCGAGATGGCCTTCATGGTGGTGGATGCCTGGCAAGGCCGCGGGGTGGGCTCCCTGTTGCTGAGGCACCTGACAGACATCGCGCGCGAGCAAGGCGTACGAGAGCTCACGGCCGAGGTTCTGTCCGACAACAGGCCCATGCGCAGCGTATTCGCGAAGGCGGGCTTCAAGCTTGCGCGGAGTGACGATCCGACAACGGTGCACCTGTCGCTCTCGCTTGGGTCCGCGCCGCCGGACTGAGCCTCACCTCAAAGCGATCGTGATCTGACTGATATTGGCCGCCAGCTCAAATCCCGCCTTGGGGCCTTGCAGCACCATCGTGACGCCCTTTTCGTTGCGGAGGTGCACACCGTTGGCACCGCCGACCAGCGCAAAGCCGCCGCCAACGGAACTGTAGGTGCCGGCGAAATCACTGATCTCCCGGATACCGGATGCCCAGCCGTTGAGACGGCCGACCGTTGCACCGATCGTGATGCCGAAGCTCAGGCCGCTGATCTTGAAGGGATAGGTCTTGCCCCGGTACGTCAACACGCCGCTGCCGGCGCCACCGCCGACCAGGAGGCCTGCCTTGACGATCTTCACTCTGACCTGACCGGCTGCTTGCGCGAAGGACGGCGTCGCCGGCATGGTCAGCCCGAACGCGAGCAGGAGCAGCGCGATCAGGCGAAATGCGCGCCCGCGCACGCGCGGCTCAGGGTTTTGCGGCATCGACCTTCTTCCAGGTCTGGTCGGGATCGAACAGCGTGATGCGCTGCGCGATAGACTCGGTGCGCTTGCCGAGATCCTTCTGATAGACGACGCCGTCATGATTGACGAGGAAGGTCATGACGCCCGAATTGCCGTATTCCGCCGGCCAGGCGATCAGGCCGAAGCCGCCGATCATCTTGCCTTTGACAACGTAGTTGAGCGCACCGCCTCGCGCATCCGGGCCCTGCCCCTTCAGGATGTGGAAATAGTAGCCGTGATACGGCGCAGGCCCGACATCGGCTGCGTTGTAGCCTTCCCGTGACGCCTCGGCCGCCAGCGCGCCGAGCGGGCTCGGATCGCTGTCGTCGCGCCAGAACAGGCCGTCCTTCTTGCCGGGCGAGGAGACGATGCGCTGCGCGTAGACGCCCGCGCCCTCGCCGCGGTCCTTGTCGGCATATTCGTTTTGCGCATCGACATAGGCGAGCATGGTCTGGATCGCGTCGAGCTCGTTGCGGCCGATACGGCGACGCAGCACCTCGATCCGTCCTTCGTCGGTGTCGAACGCCCAGCCCGTCCTGGTGTTGACCAGCGGAATTGGGAACGGGAAGTCGTCCGGCCCGAGCATCAGGATCGCAGTCTTGTTGCCTTCTGTCTTGATGACGTGCTTGGTATCATACATGGAGCTGAAGCGCGCCCGAATGTCGTTGTCGGCGACCTCGTCGCCGGACGACACGATGTCCTCCGCGTTCCTGCCCAGCACTTTCAAGATGTCTTTCGGGCCGCTCTTCACCGCGGCCGCAAGCGCAGAGGCGGCCTCTTCCGGTGTCTTGTAGGATTCCTGCGCGAGAGAGGGCGATCCGAGCAGCGCGAGCGCGACGACGCCGGGCAGTAGCGCATGGCTAAACGATTTCAGACCGGTCATGGCATCACCTCCGCTGGAATCTTCGCGCCGCCGGCGAGCCAGTCGCGATAGGTGCGGAACGTCAGTCCGAGTTTTTCGTAATGGACGCGCAGATAGCCGTCGCTGCCGTGGGTCACTGCATCGGGCATGACCTGCTCGACCTCCTGCGCCATCACGCCGACATAAGCCTTGTGGCTGCCGATATAGCTGAACCGATAATAGCCAAGGCCATTCGAGAGGTGACCGAGCAGGACGAGATCATGCTTCAGCGCAATGTCGGAACGCCGGCCGCCGCCGCCGCGGAAGCCGCCTCCTCCACCGCCGCCACGCATCGCCATTCCGCCACCGCCGCCGCGGCCGGCAAAGCTTGGTCCGCCGCCGCCACCGCGCGGCATGCTCGCCATGCTGGCGCGGCCGCGCGCGGATGCTGCGGCAGCCGAACGGCCGGAGGAAACGTTCATGGCGCCGCCGCGATTGCCGCCGCCACGGTTGGCCGCACCGCCGCCGGCGCGGTTCGCAGCCTTGGCGCGATCGCCGCTGCCCTTGGTCGCACCCTTGGCACGATCACCAGCCCCGGCACGATCGCCGCCGCCGGGCCGGTCGCGCGTAGCTGCGCTGGGGCGATCACCTGCGCCCGGACGGTCGCCGCGATTGCCGGCGCGATCACCTTGGCCGCCGCGATCCCCCGCACGATCTCCCGCCCGGTCCCCGGCACCCTGATCGGGGCGCAGCACCTGGTTGCCGTCGCGGCCGCGGAAATCCATCCGGTCCGACACGCCGGCCTTCAGATTGTTGTTGCCGAAGCGCTGCTGAACATTGCTATTGTTGTAGCGTACACCGCCGCGATGCGCCGGATTGTGCTGCCAGCCGTTGGCGATGTTCGTGGTGCGATGGTTGACATAGACGTTGCGGTTGCCCCAGTTGCAGCCGCCGCCCCAGTAATTGCCCCAGCGTCCGATCGCCCAGGCCGTGCCGAAGGCGATACCGGCGGCGACCATGCCGGCGCCGATATAGGATGGGTAGCCCCAATAATACGGCGGATACTCCGCATAGGGCCAGCTGCCGTAGACCGTCGCCGGGTCGTAATACGGCACGTACATCGCCGCGGGATCGGCCTGCTGGATGACGACGACCTGCTTGCCCTCCTGAGACTGGACGCTGACCTTCTGCTGCTTGGTGGTGACGAGCTTCTTGTTGTCATAGGCTTTGGTGCGCAGACGCTGGATCGCGTCCATCACGTCGGGCTGCTGCGCGAGGAAGGCATCGCCCAGCTTCTTGGTCCAGTCGAGCTGGTCGCTCATCATTGCGAGGACGTCGGCGGTGCTGGCCAGCGCCTTGACGCTGTCGTCCCAGCCCTGCTTCTCCACTTCCGTCTTCAGCGCATCGCCCTTCAGGCTCTTGCGATCCTTCAGCCAACGATCGGCCTGCACAACTTCCAGCGGATAGGTCGATGCAGCCAGTACATTGGCGAGGAGCTCGTCCGGATAAAGCGCAATCGGCGCAACCAGGGCCTCAAGCTGCTCGGGCTTCAGGAGCTCGGCCGTGGGCATCGGCGGGCTCGCGGGCTGCGCCTGCGGCGCTGGCGCTGGCGCTGCAGATGTCGTTGTGGTCTGCGCCGTTGCAGCGACCGAAGTCGCCATCACAAGCACTAGCGCCATCAGGGTGTTGCCGCAACGAAACATCACATCCTCCCTCCGGACTTCCAGTGTGGGAGGATCGAGCCGGGGCGCAGGCGTTTGTTGATCGAGATCAACGAAACGAGGCCGTCGAGGCTGCCGCAGCGCACGGACGCACGACCATTCGACGAGGATTTTGGCCGTGACAGCCCGCGGATCATCTCTCAGCGCGCGACCGGGAGCCGGATCGTGAACAGTGCGCCTCCCGCCGGCTGGTTCGCCGCGGCGATCGTGCCGTGATGGGCTTCGATGATGGTTCTGGCGATCGCAAGCCCCATGCCCATGCCATGCGGTTTGGTCGTGAAGAACGGATCGAACAGGCTTGCGAGGTCGGAGGCGGGTATTCCAGGCCCGGTGTCGGCAATCCTGATTTCGGCCTGATTGCCGGCACGCAGGGTCGCGACGCTGACCTCCCGCTTTCCGGTGTCGGCGTCGGAGATCGCATCCATCGCGTTGATGATCAGGTTGAGCATGACCTGCTGAAGCTGGACCGGATCGCCCTTGACGTGAAGGGCGGCCATGACCGGAAGATAACTCAATGTGATCCGGCGCCCCTGGGCGAGCGCCTTCACGAGACCGATTGCTTCGCGCACCGTATCGTTGAGTTCGATGTTCTTGACCTCGAACGGGGTCTTTTTCAGAATGCTGCGCAGCCTGCGGATCACCTCGCTCGCCCGTTGGTCGTCCCTTCTGATGTCAGCGAGGATCTGCTGGATCTCGACCAGATCAGGCTGGGCAGCCCTGAGCATGAGCTCTGCCGTTTCGGCATTGGTCAGAATCGATCCGAGTGGCTGGTTCAATTCATGCGCGATCGAGGTCGTCAGCTCGCCAACGGCCGAGTACCGGTTCACGTGGGCGAGCTCCGTCAGCCGCTGACGCGATTCGACTTCCGCAACCCGCCGGCGGCGACGCTCGTGCAGAAGCCCGCTGATGAGTCCGGCCTGGACCAGGAACACGGCCGAGATCATCAGCATCTGCCAGCGATAGCGCTGCCAGATAGTCGGCTCGCGAAACAGAATGGTGCTTCCCGGAGGCAGGCGACTCTCGCTGATGCCCCAGCGCTGCAACTCCCGCCAATCGTATTTAGGAGGGGCATATTCGATCGGTTCAATTCTGACGTTTGCAGGCTCTTCGCCGCCCAGAATTCGGAGTGCCGCATCGGCGGTCTTTTGGCCGAGTTCAGGAATTGAATGCATCGGACCGCCGACAATGTCGCGTCCGAAAAACGACTCCTCAAAGCAGAAGATTGGGGCGTTCGCGACGGCATGAAGGCGATGCAGGGCAAACTTTCCATCATGAATGACACCCGCCGCGTCGACCGACATCAACCCCCAGAACAGAACCGTGTGCGGTGGAAGCGTCGACGCCCGTTTCAGGATCTCCTCGAACGACAGATCCCCGTACCAAACGAACGAAACTCGGTCTTCGAGCGGCTTGACGTCCCTCTTAACCTCTTCGAGCCAGAATTTTTCCAACGCAGACGCGCCGATGACAAGGGCCATCGTCTGCGTGTCCGGCAGCACCTGCAGAACGTTGCGGAAGGCCGTGACAAATTCGTTACGGACTGACACTACCGCGTCATTCCTGGTCAGGCGTGCGCGGTCGACCAATCGTTCCTCGACTGTCGTGAGGACCATTGGCGCCTTCGGAAACAGCCTCTCGCGATGCCTTTGCACGAATCCCGCCGCCGGTCCGCCAATGCTCATCACGATATCAGGTGGCCGCCCTTCGTACAGCGAGCCAAGATATTCGACGAAGGGCCCGTCAGGGCCTGGCGCGATGAACCTGGCAGCAAGAAGCGTATGCTCCTGGATATCGAGCGGCCAAGGAGAGCGCTCCTCGAGATTGGTCTTGATGCTGCGTGCGTACTCGCTCCAGGGCAAGAAATCACGCCCGAAGGAATGCAGCATCAACACACGCTTGGGCTCGCTGCGCGTTGCCGTGGCCGATTGCGCGCGCGCAGGGCCGCATAGCGTGCACGCGGCGAGCAAGAGGCCGAGACAAAGCCACGCAGCCGTAACCGGCCTGACCGCATCTGTGGACATGCGCCCGCTCAGCTCCACTCCCCGCAGCTTTCGCCGACTGCGACCTCCGACAATTTTAGCCGGGATCGCACCAAACGGACAGCCCCCGGGAAGCCTCAGCAGCGCGTGACGACGCGGCCATAGGCGTCCACGACCTGCGCGCAGGAGGGCGCATAATAGGCGCCGGCGGCTCCCGCCGCGGCGCCAACCGCAACCGCTCGGCGTGTTGTTCGACGCGCGACGCCGGCATAGCTCATGGGCGTGAGCGGGCGTCCAACCCTCGCCTGCGCTTCCGAAAGGAAGCTGCTCTCGCCGATGCCAGGTGCACCATTCCAGGACAGTCCGGCGGCAAAGGCGACCATCGCGGCCGCGCCGATCAAAGTCTTTCGCAGCATGATCATTTCTTGGCTCCTGTCGGTGTGCCCGGGGGAAGTTCGTCGAATTCCGCCATCGCGACCGAGTTGATGTCGATCCTGGTGGCGCCGGCCGGTGGCTTGAACACGAAGGTGTCCTCGGCAAATGCGTCGGTCTTCCAGTCCCTGATCCGCAACGTGTACTGCGGTGCGCCCGTCACCGTCTTGCTGGTGATCACGTATTTGCGCGGCACCGGCTTGGCGCCCGTCTCGATCCAGATCTGCCAATCGGTGTCGGGCGTGCGAAATGCGAGATGCTCGCACTCGACGCCGTCGACCACACCCTGCCCGATATGCTTCCCGTCGGTGGCCGTACCCATCAGTTCCTCGAATGCGTTGGTGAGCAGCAGATCGGTGCCGGGCATGCCGAGCCCGGAATGGGCCTGCATCTCGCCGATCATCTGGTCCACCGTGCCCGCCATCTCGGCCTGCATGTAGGATTTGGCGTCGTTGCCGTAGAGCGAGAGCGTCTTGCCGTCATAAACCAGCTCGACATCCGCATAGCCGCCGGTGCGCCTGACGCGGAGCTTGTCGGGCCTGCCCAGCTTGACCTGTCCGGAGCTCGCGAACTGGATCTTCTGAAGTTCGGGCGTGATGATCTCGATGTCGCTGTCGAACGAGGCGGACAGGGTGTTCTGGCTGGTCAGATAGTCCGTCATCGATTTCAGGATCTTGGCCGGATCATCGGCGTGCGCGGGCGAGGCCGCCGCCAGCAACAGAGCCGTGCCGAAGCCAGACAATGTGGTACGAAGGGTTGGTGTTGATCTCATCTCATATCCTCCTCGGATGAAGGACATTGAGATGCGCCGGCGATCGTCTTGCTTGACATGCGTCAATGCTTGCACACTCGCCGCGAGAATTCCGACCGCGCGGACCAGCGCAGGCGACCGAAACGGCAGGCGAGGACGAATTTCGGCGAACTCGCCTTGTCCGTCCTCCTCTTGCGCTTCAATGGCCGCCGCTCAGCACGAGTGTCTGGATCGGCAGCAACAAGGCCTGAATGCGCAGCAGCAGCGCATGGACGAGGCCGACGGCGTCCACGACGTGCAGCGCGATCTTCCGGCTGGTCGGGGTGTCCTTGGCCGAGATCTCCTCGTGGTTGCTGGTGTAGGCATTGACGATGCAGCTCGAGCCCGGTGTGACACCGTCGAGGCCGCCTTTGTAAAGCGGCTCCAGAAAGACCAGGATCGTGCCGGGGCGGACGACATTCTGCGGATCGATTAGCTGCTCGCCGGAGCGAAACTGCCCCGCCGCGATGTAGTCCTGCACCGTCGTGATCACCATCGGGATGATCACCCAGGGCTTCGAGATGCAGGTCGCTTCCGCTATCATGCCCTCCTTCATGACCTGCGCCTCGATCTGGCCGAAACCGGCCTGAAGCGCCTTGCGGCCCGCTCCCTCCGGAACGAGAACGCCGGCGGGGCGCATCAGCTGGTTGACGACGTCGCCGGGGCGAACCAGGAACTGCTCGACCCGGCCATCGACGCCGGCACGCACAAACGTCTTGTCGAGCTCGACCTGTGCCTGGTCGAGCGCGGCTTCGGCGCTGGCCTTTTGGGCCGGCAGCAGAACTGAGACCTGCAGGGAGGCCGACTGCTTCGCCGCCGTCGCGGCGTCGATGCCGGACTGTCGCTGATCGACCAGCACCTGGAGCTTGTCGATGTCACGCTGCGGAACAATGCCGGGGTTGCGACGCTGGAGCTCGGTCTTGACCTCGAGCTCGTCCTTCGCCTGCTGGTGGTTCGCTTTCGCCTCCCCGAGCTGCGCCTCGGCCTTGACCACGTCAGCCTGCGCGGTCTGCATGGCGGCATCGACCTCCGCGACTTTGCGCTTGGCCGTTTCGACGGCGGCCTGCTGCTTGGAGCTGTCGAGCGTGAACAGCACGTCGCCCTTCTTGACCGGCGCGCTGAAGCCGATCTTTACCTCGGCGACACGGCCCGAGCCTTCAGGCAGAATCGGCACTGTGCGGAAGTACAGCGTCGCCGACGACGTCGCCGGATGGAAGTAGAAGATCATGGTGATGAGCGAGACCGTCAGCATCAGGCAGGCGGTGATGCCCCAGCGCAGCTCGTACCAGACTGAAAAGAAGGTGATTTCCTTGCCGAAGCGCTTGCCTTGAGCGTAGCGACGGTAGAGGTAGTCCGGGAGGATCGTGACCAGGGAGCAGATCAGCAGCTCAAGCATGACTGTGCTCCCTCTCCTTGGCAGGTCCCGGCTTGTCAGAAGGAGATGGCGCGGCTGCTGCCTCTGGCTGGATTTCTCTCGCATCGGCGGACGGCGTGGCGTCGGCGATCTTCTCGACGGATCCGGCGATGCTGCGCAGCGGCGTGCCAAAATCCGGAAGATCGATCAGCGCGAGGAGCAGGCCGGCGACCCAGAAGATGTGCATGTGCGTGAACAGCGAGATCAGGCCGAGCACCGCAACGAGCTCGAACTGCAATTTCTGCGATTTGTGCGCCATCCGCTCGGGCAGGCTGTGCAGTTTCCAATAGAGCGTGCCGACCCAGAGCACGGCCCCGATCAGGAATACGCCCATCACCACCATCAGCGTATCGGTCCCGCTCCCCGGTGCGAGATAGAACGGCAGATGATGAGGTGCCATCGGATGAAGCTGCTCGCTCAAAGGTCTCTCCCGGTCAAAACGTGCATGTGCAGCACTGTGTTCGGGTATGTTCGCGTTTGTTTGATTTGAGTCAAGGGAGCGCGTTTGGGGCGACCTAGCGTCTGCTGCATGCCGATCGCATAATCATGAGGAGCCGCCCGCCATGCCCGGCCTAGACGATCTCATCCCCAGCGCCGCCCAGATTCGTAAGGAAGCAGCCCTCAAGGAGGCCGAAAAGGCGGATGAATATGTGCGCCTTGCCGCTGCGGCCGAGGCCGAGAAGCGCGCCCTGATCGAGCGCTTGAGCAAGCCGTCGGGCAAGACCGAGGAGGAGAAGATCAAGCTCGCCTCGACCATTATCCAGCGCGCGGTGCGCAACGGCCTCACGGAAGTGCTGGTCTATCGCTTCCCGAATTCGCTGTGCACTGACAAGGGCCGCGCCATCAATCAGATGGAGAAGGGCTGGGAGAACACCCTGACCGGCATCCCCAAGGAAATCTTCCAGCTCTGGACCGATTACCTGAAACCGCGCGGCTATCGCATCGCCTATCAGATCATCGATTTTCCCGGCGGCGTGCCCGGCGACATCGGGGTGACCATATCCTGGGACGATTAGCAACGGAAGGATCGGGATGGCCAAGGACGCAGCTGCGGAGCGGATGAAGCGGAAGGATTACGAGAAGGAGCTCGAGAAGCTTCAGGTCGAACTGTGCCACCTCCAGGACTACGTGCGGGAAAACAAGCTCCGGGTCATCATCCTGTTCGAGGGCCGGGACGCCGCCGGCAAGGGCGGGACCATCAAGGCGATCACCGAGAAGGTCAGCCCGCGCGTGTTCCGGGTCGTCGCCCTCCCTGCGCCATCCGACCGCGAGAAGACGCAATTGTTCTTCCAGCGCTATATGGAGCGATTTCCGGCCGGCGGCGAGATCGTGATCTTCGACCGGAGCTGGTACAACCGCGCCGGCGTCGAATACGTCATGGGCTTCTGCACCCCTGCCGAGCACGAGCGCTTCCTCAACCTGTGCCCGCAGATGGAGAAATACGTCATCGACGGCGGCATCATCCTGATCAAGATCTGGCTCGAGGTCGGGATGGACGAGCAGGAGCGCCGCTTCAAGGCCCGCATCGACGACCCGGTCCGGCAGTGGAAGCTCAGTCCGATGGACCTGGAATCCTTCCGCCGATGGTACGACTATTCGCGCGCGCGCGACCTGATGCTGAAGAAGACCAGCACGAAGGATGCGCCCTGGTACATCGTCCGCTCTGACGACAAACGAAGGGCGCGGCTGAACTGCATCGCCCACCTTCTCGGCGCCATCCCCTACAAGCGCATCAAGAAGGACAAGATCAAGCTGCCGAACCGCTCCGACAAGGGACGCTACAACGACCAGGTCAGCCTCAAGGAAATGAATTTCGTCGCGCAGCGCTATTGAGCAGCATCAGGCCGCTAGGGGCCTGATGCTGCCGCCGATCGCTCAATAGCGATACGGGTTTTGGTGCGGGCAGACCCAATTGCCGTAGGTGTCCTGATAACAGCCATTGTTGTAGTAGCCGTAAGCGCCGTAAGCGCCCGCTGCTGCGGCCCCAACCGCGGCGGCGCCATAGGCCGCGCGGCCCCAGCCGTAACCAGGACGATATCCCGGATAACCGGCGACGGGACGGCCCGGGCGACCTGCGACTGGATAGCGGCCGGGACGACCGGCTATCGGATGAGCAGGGCGCGCACCTCTGGCGACGCGATGCCCGCCATGGATGCGGCCAGCATGAACAGCACCACCGCGGAAACCTCCGCCATGAAAGCCGCCTGCACGCGCTCCGCCGCCATGAAAGCCGCCACCACCGCGACGAGCGAAAGCATCGTCGGGAACGAGGCTGACGGTGAGCAGGACAAAGACCGCAAGAGCAGCCAGAAGATAACGAAGCATGGCATCTCCTCCTATGATCGGGGTGCCATCACTCGGTCTTGGATGATGCCGCCGCACGACCGCGATAGGCACCCGATGGTAAGGTCGGGTACCGATCCGAATTTGAGCTTGACTTAAATCAACAAGACGACGGCTTTGTGAGGTGGGCTCCTGCAGCGCGCGCGTGAACACGCGCGCTGCGTGGCCCCTTCAACTCGATTTCAGGCGGATTGTGACGCCGCCGACGGCAGCCGATACTTCCGCGCCGACCCGCGGGCCGCTGAGCTGGAGGATCACGCCATTGCTGTTCTGCAACTGAACCGCGCCAGCACCTGCGGCGACTGCCCCACCTGCTCCTCCCACGGCATAAGTGCCTTCAATGGATGCCGGCCCCTTCAAATTGAGGGCGCGGCCGACGAACTTCGTGGTCGACGCCCCGATGGTGAGGCCTACGCTCATGCCAGACACCGTGAACGGATATTTCTTGCCCCGGTAGAGCAGAACGCCCTCTCCGCCACCGGCGCCGATGATGAAGCCACCCTTGGTGAAGACGACCGCAACCTGGCCGGTATCGGCACGGGCCGGCGTGTTGAAGCCGGCAACGGTTGCGAGCGAGGCGACCAGGACGGCGCCGAAGGTCAGTTTTCTCATGACGTGTCTTCCCCTTATTATTGAGCCAGGATCATCGCGAAGTAACCGAAGATGGTGAGAAGGATGCCCGAAACGGCATAGCCGACCGGGAATCCGATCCAGGGCACGGAGCTCTGGATCTCGACCGCAGCCTCGCGGCACGGGCCGGAATGCGAGCGCGCGCCGGCAACGCCGCCCATCAGCACCGCCGGATTGATCTTGAAGACGTGGAATCCGATCGCCCAGACGATGAACGGCGGGATCGTGCACGCGATGAAGCCGACGATGAAGATCTTCAGGGCGACCGCGCCGGTGAGCTGGGCCAACAGGCCTGCGCCGGCATTGACGCCGACGATCGCGACGAACACGACGAGGCCGAGATCCTCGAGTACGTTTCGCGCCGCATTCGGCGTATTGCCGAAGAAGCGCAGACGCGACACGATCGAGGACACAATCACGCCGGACAGCAAGAGGCCGCCGGCATTGCCGAGGCCGACCTTGGCCCCGAACGCGGGGAATTCGACCATGCCGATCAGGAAGCCAAGGATCATGCCGACAGACAGAGTCAGCAGGTCGGTCGAGGTGTTGGCGCGCGCGATGCGCCCCCACATCTCGCCGAGCTCGTTGACCGCCGACTTCAGGCCGACCACCGAGACGATGTCCATGCGTTCCAGCTTGGTCTTGAGACCGGCCGGGATCTGCACGCCGCCCCGTTCGACCTTGGTGACCTGCAGCTGGCCGGCGATAGCCGTGTCGCGGAAGGATTCGAAGGTACGCCCGACGACGTCCTTGTTGAAGACGACGATTTCAGCCTGGTCCATGGGTATACCGAGCGTCTTGGCATCGACGACTTCCGGACCAATCAGGCCCATCTTCTCGGTCAGATGCTCGGTCGATCCGCCCAGCGCGACGATATCGCCCTTCTGCAGCACGAGATCAGGATCAGCGCCCTGCGGCTCGCCCTTACGCCCCACATTGACGATCCGGTATTCCGGATTCATTGCGCGGAATTTGGCAATGCTCAACCCCACCGTCGCTGGATTCTCCAGCCGGTAGGCGCGCAGACCGAACTGACGGTAGCCGGTCAGGGCGCCGCCTTCGAGATCCTTGACGCCGAACTCCTGCTCGTACTTCTTCGCAGCGGCCTTGGCATCGACGCCCCACCAGCGCGGCAAATATTTGCAGATCAGGATGATGCCGACGGTGCCCCAGATATAGGTGATGCCGTAGGACAGAGCGATCATGCCGGACGCTTCCTCGGGCTTCATACCCTCAGGCAGCTTGACGACACCTGAGGTTACCGCCTGCTCGGCCGAGCCGATCGCCGCCGACATGGTCTGCGACCCCGCCAGCATGCCGCCGGCCGCACCGGGCGGCAACGCGAAGAGCTTCGCACCAAGCACGACCAGTGTCAGGCCCAGAATGCTGGACACGACCGCGAGGAACAGGAACTTGACGCCATCTCCCCTGAGGCTGTTGATGAAGGACGGACCGACGCGCAGACCTACACCGTACATGAAGAGATAGTAAAAGAGGCTCTTGGCGAAATTGTTCAGCTCCAGCTTCACGCCATAGCTGGATGCCCAGACCGAGATGCCCGCGCCGACCACGATGGCGCCAGCGACCATGCCGAGACCATAACCCTTGATGCTGGCCCGGCCGATATAGACGGCGAGACCGACCACGAAGAACAGCAGCAAATACGGGTACTGCTGCAAGAACTGAAAAAATGCCTGCATGTTCGTCCCCTCCCGCCCTATGACGCGGCCTTGAGCTTCGGCTGCGCGCTGGGCTTCGGCCTGCCGAGCTTGGCCAAGGCTTCCGTCCGTACGAGTTTCAGCCCTTCCTTGGCGTCGTAGCCATGGATCTCCTTCACATCGAGCTTGCGCATGAAGTCGATGGTCTCCTGGGTGATGACCTGGCCGGGCACCATGATCGGGAAGCCCGGCGGATACGGGATCACGAAGTTGGCCGAGACGAGCTCGGGACCGGCCTTCAGCCGCCGGTCGATCTCGGGGTCGTTGAGGCGAATGTGCTCGCAGCCGGCGACGTCATAGGCCGCGTAGAAGCCGCTGCGGATATCGCCTTCATTAGTCCTGGTGCCGGCATCGCCGCGGAAGCTCGGGTGGAAATGCGAGAAGTTCGGCAGGTCGGGCACGTCCTTCATGAGGCTCGTCACCCGTGCCTCGAAG
This sequence comes from Bradyrhizobium vignae, assembly GCF_900324035.1. NCBI lineage: Bacteria > Pseudomonadati > Pseudomonadota > Alphaproteobacteria > Hyphomicrobiales > Nitrobacteraceae > Bradyrhizobium > Bradyrhizobium vignae. The sequence continues at coordinate 2,100,047 of NZ_LS398110.1, read as the reverse complement.
GTCTTCCGCGCATTGGCGCCGCTGGCGAGGCCGCGGTCGATCTCGCCCGCGATCTCGGCGAGCACGCGGACGAGATGCGCGACATCGCTGCGGGTGTTGTTGATGTTGGACTGGACCAGGACCGAGTTGCGTGAGGTCTTGTTGACCTGGATGTTGTACTCGTTGGCGAGAATGCCCTTGAACTGCGTGCCGTCATAGCCGGCCATGCCGCACACCAGCGTCATGCGGGTCGGGTCGAGGCAGAACTCGTCCTCGTCCAGACTCCTCAGCGTATTCGCCCAATTGACGCCGGGGGCGAGGAAGTCGGTGAAGCCGCTCTGGCGGTACTGCGCCGGCACCATGGCGTCGGCGCCAAGGATGCGGAAATATTTCGAGATCAGCGGATTGTTGTTGACCGCCTGGCGGATCGCGAACGCGATCTCGATCGCGTTGGCGACGAGGCCATAGCCCTCCAACTCCATCTGCCGCCGCGAGATGTCGAGGCTGGCGATGAGCTGCTGGTTCGGACTGGTCGAGGCATGGGTGAACACCGCCTCCTTGAACTGCTGCTCGACGGTGTGGAATTCGACGTCCTTGACCGAAAGCATCGAGCCCTGGCGGATCGCCGACATCGACTTGTGGGTCGAGTTGGTCTGGTAGACGCGCAGCCGGATCTGTCTGGGGTCCGGGATCAGCCGGGTCTTGAGCAGCACCTCGTCGGACGGGTTCTTGCCGAGCTCGGCCTGCTGCTTCTCATAGACCGCGACCGACCTGGGATCGCGCATCCATGCCTCGATCTCGTTGGCGGCGCCAAGTCCGGTCCGGCGGCGCAGGAACGGCGAGAAGCGCGCGAAGCCGAACCAGGCTTCATCCCAGAGAAAGATCAGATCGGGCTTGATGGCGAGGCATTCCTCCATCACCCGTCTAGTGTTGTAGATATGGCCGTCGAAGGTACAGTTCGTCAGGTCGACCATCTTGACGCGGTCGAGCCGGCCGTCGGCCTTGGCGCCCAGCAGCGCCTGCTTGATCGTCTTCAGCGGCACCGCGCCATACATCGAATATTCCGTCATCGGGAAGGCTTCGACATAGAGCGGCTGCGCACCGGCAAGCACCATGCCGTAGTGATGCGACTTGTGGCAATTGCGATCGACGATCGCGATGTCGCCGGGCGCGAGCAGGGCCTGCACCGCCATCTTGTTCGACGTCGAGGTGCCGTTGGTGACGAAGAAGACGCGGTCGGCGCCGAGCGCCCTCGCCGCCTTCTCCTGCGCCTTCTTGATGGTGCCGGTCGGCTCCAGCATGCTGTCGAGGCCGCCGGTGGTGGCGCTGCTCTCGGCCAGGAACAGGTTCGGGCCGTAGAACTCGCCCATGTCCCGGATCCAGTCGGACTTGAAGATCGACTTGCCTCGGGCGATCGGCAGCGCGTGGAACGTGCCGATCGGACGCTGCGCATATTTCTTGAGATTGTCGAAGAACGGCGTGTCGTAGCGATCCTGGATGCCTTCGAGGATCGACAGATGCAGTTCCAGCAGTTCTTCAACGGAATAGAAGATGCGGCGGACCACATCCGCCTCGGGATTGCCTGCCAACTCTTCCACGTCCCGGTTCGAGATCATGTAAAGGTCGAGCTCGGGCCTGACGCGCTTGATGATCTGGGCGAGCCGGAGCGCCGAGGTGTCGGTTTCGTCGATGAGACCGGCCGAGGCCATGATCGAGCGCAACACCGGCGCATCGTGGCGCGAGCGCAGGCCGAAGCCCTCGTTGATGATGACTGCTCCGATGTTCGGATTGAGCATCGTCGCGCAGAAGGCGTCCTCCAGGCTGCCGACGATGACAGGTTCGTAGACGAAGGCATCGACCGGGCGCCGCAGCTTGCGCCATTCGGCGGCCAGGGCCGGCCACTGGCTCGATGATGCGCCGGTGACGATCAGGGTCTCGAAATACGGCCTACGCGCGCTGTGCGCGCCAAAGGCCGGCGGCACCAGCTCCGGCGCGTCAGCATTGCCGTCGTCCTTGGCGTTCCAGTCGCCGGCATGCTGGCGGAAGGATCGCGTCGCCAGCGCCTGGGCAATTCGCGTCGCAAGGGCGAACGATGACGCACCGTCGCCGGCGGCCGCAGCTTCCCGCAGCGCCGCCATGAGGTGCGGACCGGGATAGCCGTGAAATTCCTCGGTGATCGAAAGATCGGCCAGTGCCGCATCATAGGCCGCGCGATTGCCCACGCGCGCCCAGGTCTTTGCTGCCTCCACAAGGTCGCGCCAGTCGTCTGCCCGCGCGCCCGGGCCGGAAAAGAACTGGTCGATACGCTTCTGTGCGGGCTTGGTGTCTTTGGACATCTCTCTCTCCCGATCCTTTACCGAAGGTGATGCGGATCGTGGGAGCGGCGCGGGTCGTGCCATTGATCCAAGTCAACGGTCGCGTGCATTATGCGAGCCGATGCCGTGCCGTTCGCAGCGCAACACGAAGACATCAGGCCGTTCGTTGTGCGACGTTCGCCTGATCATCGCCGAGCAGGCTATCGAGCGACCGCAGCCACTGGGCGCTGTCGGTCTTATCCGCGAGCCCTTCGGCACGCAGAAGATCGCGGAGCTGCGCGTGCGCGCCGACGATGCAGAAGGTCACCCTGCGTGACGCAAGTTCGTCATGCAGCTCGTGCAGCATGCGTGCGCCCGCCAGATCGATATAGGGCGAGGCCGAGAGGTCGCAGGCCACCAGCCGGACGCCGGGCGACCTCCGGAGCGCGGTCAGGACGGTTTCCAGGATCGTCTCGGCATTGATGTAGAGCAGCGACGCTTCGGGCCGGAAAGCGATGATCCCGACCAGCGGCTCGATGCCCTCATGTCTCGCGCTATCCGAATAACGGCCGCTGCCGGGCAAGCGGCCGAGGAACGCGACATTGGGCTGCGAGGCCCGCGCCAGCAGCAGGAAGATCGAGGCGATCGACGCCAGCAGAACGCCCTGGAGGATGCCGAGCAACAAAACGGAGATCAGCGCAATCGCCGCCGCGTAGAAATCGATGCGGCTGACCTGCCACATTCGCAGCAGCGCTCGAACGTCGACCAGCCTGTAGACGGCAGCGATGACGATCGCCGCGAGCACCGCCTTCGGCAGGTTGGTCAGCAGCCCCGTGAAGAACAGCAGGCACAGCCCGAGCGCCACCGAGCAGATCATCAGCGCCAGCGGCGTCCGCGCACCGGCATTGTCGTTGACGGCCGATTGCGACAGGCCCCCCGCGACGGGATAGCCATGGCCAAAGGCAGCGGCGAGGTTCGCCGCGCCCAGTCCCAGGAACTCTTGGCGGACATCGAGCGGATAGCCATGCTTGGCGGCAAAGCTGCGGGCCGCCGATACGCCTTCGATATAGGCCAGCAGCACACAGCCTGCGGCGAGCGGGAACAGGTCGTCGAATTCCAGCAGGCCGAATGTCGGGATCGCCAGTGCCGGCAGCCCTTCCGGTATCTTCCCGGTGACGGGCACGCCGAGGGCTGGCAAGCCCAGGAGCGTTGCCAGAGCGATCGCGAGTGCCACGACGGTGATGCCAACGGGTTTTCCCGGCAAAAGCCGTTCGCCGAGCAGAAGCAACAGGAGCGCGACCGCGCCGATGCCCAGCACAAGCAGATCGATGCCGCCGAGCTGCCCGGACAGCTTGATGACGCGATCGAAGAAATTGTGCCCGCCCCCGGCGATGCCGAGCAGGCTCGGCAACTGACTCATGATGATAGTGAGCCCTGCCCCGGCCTTGAAGCCGACCAGGATGCTGTCGCTGACAAGGCGAACCAACACGCTGAGCTTGAACAGCCAGGCGATGAAGCACAACACCGCCACCGCAAAGGCCGCAAGGCTTGCGACCTGCGCATAGCGGACCGCATCGCCCCCGTCGAGGGCGCCGACGGTCCCGGCGATCATCAGGGAGATTGCCGAGGTCGGACCTATCGCGAGTTGGCGCGACGTTCCGAGCAAGGCATAACCGATGCCTCCGAGCATGTAACCATAGACGCCGATCTGCGGCGGCAAGCCGGCGAGCGCGGCATAGGCGAGCGAGACCGGGATGGCGTAGGCGGCGAGCGTGATGCCGGCGATCGCGTCGGATGGCAGCCATTCGCGTCGATAGGCCGCAAGCCATTCGGCCGGTGGAAAGAATCGCGTCCAGGTCGGAGCGGGTGGCCGGTTCATCGACGGTCCTCCGAACGGGACGCTTCGCAGCGCAGCAACACAATCAACAGCGCGACCACGGGCAGGCCCAACGCGAGATCGGGAATGTTCTTGGCGGCAAAAGCGCCGGCCGCGGCACCGAAGCCGAACACGGCACACAATGCGAAGAAAATGCCCGAGCGGCGCAGCGTTCCCAGTGGGGCGCTCCCTGCCGCGACCGCGAAGACGTTCTCGATGGCCTGACGCATATTGCCGGTGATCATCACCGTGCTGCATACCGTGCCTTCGACCTTGATGAACATTGTAGCCTGCATCGCCGCCACGACGGAAATACCGAGCGTTCCGGCCAGATCGGGCAACCGATTGTGCAGGATGCCGATCGCTACCAAGAGCAGGATCTCGATCAGCGTGCTGATCGCGCTGGCCCGCTCGCCCGCCACGCGGCGCAGCCAGGCCGCGATCACGATTCCGATCGCGAAAGCCAGGATTGGCGGCACGAACTGCAAGGCCTTAGCCCAGTTGCCGGCCATCCCATAGATTGGCGGTCTGGGCATTCGCCATCACACCGTGGATGATCCAGGTATAGGCGTCGATGTAGCCGCCCGCGAAGGCGAGCAGCAAGACGATCCCGACCGTCTCGTCGCGGCGGATCGCGCCGGCTGCGACGTCCAAGGTACTCATGTCGGCATTACGGGCTGTCGCAAACATTTCATCGCGCCATAGGCATCGCCTCATCCCCGCTGAGGCTTGATCTGGATCAAGCAACATCCCGCCGTCGGCAATCAAATCACGCCAAAGCGCCGGGGAAATGCCATGGAAACCGTCGGGTGGATCATCGCCACCGCACCGGAAATTTTCCTGCACCGGCGCCTGCGACGTGGCCGAGAGTCAGACGCCGGTGCTCGCCGTGCCCTATGCGGTCGGCAATGTCGTGCTGACGGTGCTCGGTCCGATCGTGGTCGCCGCAACTTTTGAAGGTTGAGGGAGGTTGCGATGCGTTGTTTGCCTGCGATCCTCCGCTCTTTCGCGACCACCCTCCTCATCCTTCTTGTCTTCGCATCGTCTGCCCGCACGGAGGTCGAGGTTCGCATTCAGGAGGAGATCTGGGCCCTCCCGCTGCCGCTGCCCATGTTCGCCTATCTGGTACGCCCGGTCGGCGATGGTCCCTTCCCGCTCGTCATCATGAATCATGGCGTCTCGCTCAAGCCGACCGATCGGAGCTTCTTTCCCTTGGTCGAATTCCGCGATGCCGCCAAATGGTTCGCGACACGGGGCTACCTCGTGGTGGCTCCAGTCGGCACCGGCTATGGCGCAGCCGCAATCGACATTCCCGAGCGCGCACTGTTTGGCCCGTTCTTCTCCAAAGTCGGCAAGTGCACCAATCCGAACTTTCATGATGCGGGCCTTGCGGTCGCCCAGGGCGATCTTTGGATCATCGACTTTTTGGCCGCCGAAAAGCGGATCATCCCAAAGGACGTAATCGTGGTCGGGCAGTCCGCCGGCGGCTGGGCTTCCATCGCCTTATCGAGCGTGAACCCGCCGCAGGTGAAGGCGATCATCACGTTTGCTGCCGGCCGCGGCGGCCGTGTCGGAGGCAAGCCGAACAACAATTGCGCGCCCCACAAGCTGATCGAGGCCACCGCGGATTTCGGCCGCACATCGCGACTGCCGATGCTGTGGATCTACATCGAGAATGACACGTTCTTCGGACCCGATCTGTCGAAGCGCATGCATGCCGCCTTCACCGCCGCCGGCGGCCGGGCCGAGTATCATCTGATGCCGCCCTTCGGCAATGAGGGACATTTCTTCATCGGTTCGCCGGACGCGATTCCGCTCTGGTCACCCCTGGTTACGAAATTCCTCGATGCGCAGAAATGAGCTCATATCTCGGAGACCGCGACGATGCCTCGCCCTCTTGATTGCCTCTCTGGGCTGTTGATGATTGCAGTCGGGACCGCCACAAGCTCAACCCTGGCCGCGCCGGAGGCATCGCGAGCCGACAGGCCTGCCGAGGTCGCAACGCGCGGCCAGCGCGAAGCAAAGGATATCCGCTATGGCGACTGGCAGAAACTCTGCTTCAAGGCCGGCGGTGCGTCCACCCTGTGCCGAACCTCGATCACCGGCCAATTCGCAACCGGACAGACGGCCGTGCGCCTCGATCTGATCGAGCGGGAGGACGCTCCCACGGCCCGCCTGCAAATTTTCGTACCTGTGGGGATGTACTTGCAACAGCCGCCGAAATTGAGCGTCGACCATGGCGACGCCTTCCGCGTGCCCTATACTTGGTGTCTCACCAATCTATGCGTCGCCGCCGACGTAGCGGCGCCCCAAGTTATCAAAGAGATGGAAACCGGAAAGGCGCTTGTGCTCGAACTCATCGATTCGAATCTTCTTGCCGTTACGACTTCGATTCCGTTGGCGCAATTCGGCTCCGTCCACAAAGGTGCACCAACCAGAACGCTCGAGCAGTATATCGACGAATGATGACCAGAGTGGAGTTACGAAATACGGGCGCGCTCGACGGATTCGATCAACGACTGCGCCGCAAAGGGTTTGATCAAGTAGGCAATTCAGCCGGACGCAAGCGCAGCGGCACGGTTCGCAACGCAATCATTACCGGTTACATAGATTACGGGCGCGATGACGCCTTTCTCAGCCAGTCTTCGCCGCAGCTCGAGGCCGGACTTTGCGCCAAGATTGATGTCGAGAATGATGCAAATCGCGGTGTAGAACTTGCCATGTTCGAGCAAGGCACTCGCAGTGTCGAACAGCGTGGTGTCGAAACCGTGTCCTCGCAGAAGTCCGTCCATGCTGGCGCGCATGGACGCATCGTCGTCGACGACAAAGATGGACTCGCGTAAAGGCAAGGAGATCTGCCTTTCCCTAAGATTCGAAACTATTACGAGGGTGGGATACTGGATACGATTGCTCCGCATTTCCGGGCGGACATGGCCTCAGCATTATCCTTTGGGGCAGTCACAACGGGAACCGCACCGCTGTGACGATGCGGCTACTGGTCGTTCGGGTCGAGTATTCCGAGTCGCTCTGCAATCGAAACGAGTTCCGCCAGCGAATGAACCTGCATCTTCTCCATCACTTGATGGCGGTGCGCCTTCACTGTGCGTTCGGTGGTTCCGAGTTCACGTGCAATCTGCTTGTTGATCCGGCCGCGCACGATGAGATCAAACACCTGCCGCTCGCGCTGCGTCAGCGTGGCGAGATGACCCCGAAACGCATCAAGCCTGCTGCGTTCGGCGCGGGCCATTTTCTGGCGGGCCAACGCGCGCTCGATCGCGTCGAGCAGCTGCTCGGAGGAAATCGGTTTGGTCAGGAAGTCTTCCGCACCCGCCTTGATCGCGCGGACGGTGGTTGGCGTGTCGGCATGACCCGTCAGGAAGATGATGGGCAGCATCGAACCGGACGCGATCAAGCGGGCCTGCAGGTCCGGACCGCTCAGCCCCGGGATCCGGACGTCGAGCAGGATACAACCCGCCTGCTCGTCATCCGGCGCCGAATCCAGGAGTTCCAGTGCCGAGGCATAGGTCATGACCTCATATCCCGCGAGCTTCAGCCGGCGCTCAATCGCGGTCCGAAAGGACTTGTCGTCGTCAACAACGTGAACGAGGCCTGGCACCTTTTACCTGTTACCGAACTATTGATAGGCAGCGCTCGAACGGCGCTCTCATTCTCAAAATCATTTCACGTTCGAAAATGGGAAAGTCTGCTTCGCAATATGCCGCACCTTTCATCGCGGCAAGCTTCTCATCCCGCGCAGCAATCGCCAGTGCTGTCCTTTGGTACAATGCACCTTGGGACAATGGATTGAACTACCAACTTGATCGAAAATCAACCGTGGCGGGAGTGGGATAGCGCGGCGCATTTCCGGCTGAGATATTTTCATCCGACCGACCAATTCGGCGACAAGCTGAGGAGTTGGCCTATGTTTGTTCGCATCACAACGGATTCCGCCCTGCGCCCCAACACCCTCCGCGACCTCGGCATGACCGGCCATTCAAATGCGCTGGTCAATTTAAGCGAATTCTCCTACCGCAAGGGATCTGAGATTTACGGCGAGAAAGAGCCGGCCGAGTATGTTTACCAGGTCAAGTCCGGCGCGGTACGAAGTTACAAGCTGCTGTCGGATGGCCGCAGGCAGATCGGGGCATTTCACCTCGTTGGTGACATTTTCGGGCTTGAGAACGGCTGCGAGCACCGGTTCACGACCGAAGCGATCGTCGACACAACGGTGCGGCTGATCAAGCGACAAAGCCTTGAAACCGTGGCCGAGAGCGATGCCATGGTAGCCAGAAACCTGCTCAGCATGACCACGAGCAACCTCCAGCATGCGGAAGACCACATGCTGCTCCTCGGCCGCAAGACCTCCCTGGAGCGCGTCGCCGCATTCCTGATCGAAATGGACAAGCGCCTGACAGCCGCCGGCGTCATGGCGCTTCCAATGTCGCGGCGCGACATTGCCGATTATCTCGGCCTGACGCTGGAGACCGTCTCGCGCGCTCTGTCGCGGCTCCATGAACTCGGCGTTCTCGGCTTTGTCGGCAACACCCAACGCCAGATCATGCTGCTCGACCGACACCGGCTCGCCAGCCTCGATCTGCAGGCGTGAACCGGCGAAAGGCCGCTTTTCACCATCCACATGGTCGCGCTTGACGGAGGCGACAGCATCAGTTGCGTGGTAGACGCGGGCCAGGTGTTTCCGCGAGCCCGAGATGTTCGAGCGTCTTGAGCAAGACTTCGAACAGAATGGCGGCGGACCAGCCGAACAGAAGCACACCATTCATGGCGGTCAACGGGCCGATCAGCCGCCATTCGCGCACCGGCGTGATATCGCCGTAGCCAAGCGTGGTGTAGTTGACGAAAGCAAAGTAGAGCACGTCGCCGTCGGCGGCAGCGACCCCGACGACGAGATAGGTCGCCGCCCACACCAGAATTTCGAGCATGTGGGCGAACTTCAACACGACGGCAATCGCGATCATGACGCTCATGAGGTGCAGCCTCGGCCAAATGGTATGGCGCGGGACGGCACTGCGGGCAACGGCCACTGCAACCACTGTCACAAGCGCGTGGATCCCGGTATTGATCAAGCTGACCAACGTGCCGACAAGGAATTGGAGCATCATCGGAGTGAATCAAACCTCATTTCGATGGCCTCAGCCCCTTATGATCGACGACGCGGCACGCATGGACGGCAGTGATGTCGCGTCAATCGCCGCAGTTGACGGTTGATCTAGGTCACCCGTGCCTCGACGCCTTCTTTTGCCACAATCATCGCCTGATCAACCCGCGCTGACGCAGCGCGGTCAATCCCCATCCATGCCGTGGCAAGTTCCCAAGCCACCGACAGGATAATCGGCCCAATGAACAGGCCGATGATCCCATGCGCGAGCGTGCCACCAATGACCCCGATCAGGATCACGAGCGTCGGCGTGGTCAAGCCTCGCCCCATGAGAAGCGGCTTCAGAATGTTGTCGAGAAGACCAACGACGACGAGATAAATGGTCAGGAGCAGGGCTACGGTCACGTCCTTGTCCATCCATATCCAGATAATCACGGGAAGAAGAACGATAGCCCCGCCGATCTGAACGATCGATAGCAAGAGCACGATGATGGCGAGCAGCCCCGCACTTGCGATGCCAGCGAGCTTAAAACCAATGCCCGCCAGCAGGGCCTGCACGATGGCGACACCGATGACGCCCTGTGAGACCGCGCGTATGGTGGCGCCGGCGAGCTCGAGGAACTGCTCGCTTTGGTCGGGCACGATGCGCAACAGGAAGCCGCGGAGCGCGGCAACAAGCTGCGCGCCGTGCGGAAGCAGAAAGCCCGCGACGATCACCGAGAGCAGGAATTGCAGCATGCCAATTCCGGTGTTACCGGCAAACGACAACATCATCCCGGCAAGCGGCTTCAAGTACGGTGCCACCTCGCGCAACGCCGCGCGGATGTTCGTGTAGGCCTCGTTCCAGATCGCGTAGAGCTGAGGACCGATCAACGGCCAATTCCTGACCTGCTCCGGCGCCGCCTGAAGTACGAGATCGCCGCTGCCGATCTGGCCCGCAAGGTCGCGAATCCCTTCAACGGCACTCAGGCCCAGCCAGGCGGCGGGACCGATGACAATGCCCAGCGTGACCAGGGTGAGAACGGCCGAGGCCGTCCGGGGACGGCCGCCGAGGCGTCCGGCGAGCCAGGCGAAGACGGGATGAAACGCCACTGCCAGCACTGCGCTCCAGCACAAGATCGGCACGAAGGGGCGGATCACGATGAAGGTCCACAGGATCAGCAGCCCGAGCAGGCCGAGCCGAATCACAAACTGGACAATGTCCTCTGCGGACAGAAGCTGGCGAAGCGTCTTCAAGGCCGTTGCCCTCTGATCGACGGACGTACGCTGCAGAGTAGCTGGGGGGCCGCTCGCTTCGGAGGCTTGATCCAGATCAAGCCGGGCGCAGCCGATTGCAGGTCGGCGCAGATCGCACGGCGCACCACCACCGGCGAAGATCACTCGGTGCTGGTCTCAAGCACTTTGTGCCTTTCTCGGGAGCGCACCTTCTCGCGCTACGCACTTACGGCGCGATGAACCGTTCCTCCCACTTCAATCAATTGATGTCGGACGCTACAGATTTATCTCCCGGTATGCACGTCGTTCACACAAGGCCTTCTAACCGATTGAAAGACTTAAAACTCTCGGTCCAATCCATCATCGGAGCCACAGAAAAAGCCAACGTACGCACTCCAAACTAACCGAAATTGCACACGTTTGTACGAATTCGGCAAAAAAATAACCCCAGCAAGTCCTTCGGACTGCTGAGGTTATTTGCCAACTTGTTGCGGGCAGGCGCAACCACCGATACCGACATTCGGTCCAAGTTGCGCTCTACTGGACGAACAAACGACCTGCTGGCTCAAAGCTGTCCGTTGGACAGGCGCAATTCCTCGATGGCTCGGACGCAGATCTTGACGGGGTCCTTGAGGCCGGTCTGCCCGATCTCAATGATCTTCCTGGCTATCAATTCGGTGAGGGGATCGTTTCGATCCTGTACGCCAATCGTGCGGAGGGCCTGCTTATAAGCGGTGGAAAGCCGCGTGATCTCTTCGGGTCCGAGAGGTGAGTTTTGAAGTAACTGCTGGAGCAACGCATCTCGGCATGACCATTCGTGTCATTCACATGCTTGAAGCCATCAACTTCTGCTGGCTTGCCTGTGCTTGTGTCGACGGCCGGTGCTTTTCGGAGCGTACGCAAAAGACTCGGTCTCGTAGAATGGATCGCGCGTGCAGCTTCCACCGCGTCCGGAAATCGTAGCAAGACACTGCTCCATGGTATCGAAGCTGCAGATCCGCGTCGTCATCAACGCGTAGTCCACGCGACAGTACTCATAGTTGTTTGCGATTGCTGGCTCTGCAGTGCCCCAGAACGTTGCAGCAGCCAGCGCCGCCGCTGCGATGGAACTTGATGCGATAATCTTGGTCATGTCTGCCTTCCATAATTTGTGAAACCGACGCATAGCTAACCGGAGCGCAGCTAATGCTGCGATTCGAGAGCGAGCTCCGGCACGTCGTGCGCCGGCGTCGGTTCAACCGATGCGGACTCCGGAGCGCTGGTCTCTTGCGCAGCGTGTCCATCGCTACAATCAGGATGAATTCTGAACCAGGCGACATACAGCGCCGGCAGGAACAGCAGCGTCAGCAGCGTGCCGACGATGATGCCGCCCATCATGGCATAGGCCATCGGGCCCCAGAAAATCTCGCGCGCGATCGGAATCAGCGCGAGGCTCGCGGCGGCGGCTGTGAGCAGGATGGGCCGCATGCGATGCTCGGTTGCTTCCACCACCGCATCCCAGGCGGGTCTGCCCTCCTTTTTGAGATCCTCGATCTGCACGATCAGGATCACGGAGTTGCGGACCAGGATGCCGATCAGGGCCAGCACGCCGAGAATGGCGACGAAACCCAGCGGCGCGCCGCTTGGCAGCATCGCCATGACGACGCCGATCAGCGCGAGGGGAGCGACCGCGAACACCAGGAACAGGCGCGAGAAGCTCTGCAGCTGCACCATCAGCACAGTGGCCATGACGAACAGCATCAGCGGTACCACCGCGATGATCGGCCCCTGGCTCTTGGCGCTCTCCTCCACCGAGCCACCGATCTTAATCGCGTAGCCCGCGGGCAACTGCTTGGCAAATTCCGCCACCTTCGGCGCGAGCTGGTCGACCACCGTCTTGGGCTGAACGTTGCCGACCACGGCGGCCTTCAGGGTGATCGTCGGGATCCTGGCGCGGCGCCAGATCGTGGGCTGCTCCAGCTCGTAGCGCAGATTGGCGACGGCCCCGAGCGGCACCGATTTGCCGCCGAGCCCGGTCAGTTGCAGGTCACGCAACGTGTCGATCGAGGCGCGCTCCGGCGCGGTCGCACGTCCCGTGACGTTGACGAGATAAATGCTGTCGCGCACCTGTGTGATCGCCGAGCCCTGAAGCACCGAGTTCAGGGTGGTGGCGATGTCTTCCGAGGTCACGCCGAGCTGGCGCGCCTTGTCCTGGAGCACATCGACCTTGACGACGCGCGCCGGCTCCATCCAGTCGAACACCACGTTGCCGAGATCAGGACTGCTGCGGATGACGGCGGCAAGCTTCTGCGAGAGGTCACGGACTTTGGCGATGTCGGGGCCGCTCAGGCGGTATTGCACCGGACGTCCGACGGGAGGGCCGACCTCGAGCAGCTTGACGTAGGTGTCGGTGCCCGGGAACGTCTTCCGCAAGTAATCCTCGAACTGCGACTTGAGCTTGTCGCGTGCGGCGATGCCGCCCTTGGTCACGATCACTTGCTGGCCGAACCAGGTGTTGGCGGTCTGCACGTCGAACGACAGCACGAAGCGCGGCGCGCCGGTGCCGACATAGGTGGACCAGTGCTCGACCGAATCGTTGCCTTGCAGCTGCTCGCGCTCGAAGCGCGCCATCTGAGTGTTGGTCTCGGTGATCGAAGCATTCTGCGGCAGGTTCCAGTCGATCACGAGCTCGGCACGGTCGGAGGAGGGGAAGAACTGCTGCTGCACGAACTGCAAGCCGAACAAGGCGAGCAGGAAGGCGCCGGCGGTCACGGCGACGGTGCTCCAGCGATGATGCATGCAGAACAGCAGGAGGCGCGCGAACATCTGCGCGACGCGGCCCTTCTGCTCGTGATGTCCCTTCATCTTCGCGGGCAGAATGGTGACGCCGAGCAGCGGCGTGAACAAGACGGCGACGATCCACGAGACGATCAACGACACCGCGATCACCACGAACAGCGTGAAGGTGAACTCGCCGGCATTGCTGCTGTTGAGCCCGATCGGGATGAAGCCGGCCACGGTGACCAGCGTTCCCGTCAGCATCGGGAACGCCGTTGAGGTATAGACGTGGGTCGCCGCCTTCTCGAGGGGGTCGCCGATCTCCAGCCGCGCCACCATCATTTCGACCGCGATCATGGCATCGTCGACCAAGAGGCCGAGCGCGATGATCAGGGCTCCCAGCGAAATGCGTTGCAGCGAGATGCCGCAATAGGCCATCACGACGAAGGTGATCGCAAGCACGAGCGGAATGGCAATGGCCACCACGAGGCCCGCCCGCATGCCGAGGCTCAGGAAGCTGATGCCGAGCACTATGATCACGGCCTCGAACAGCGCTTCGGTGAAGCCGGAAACGGCATGTTCGACAACGACGGGCTGGTCGGCAACGAGGTGGACGCCAACGCCGATCGGCAGGTCGGCGATGATTCCGCTCATCTCCTTCTTCAGCGCCTCGCCGAACTGGAGCAGATTGGCACCGGACTTCATGCCGATCGCGAGCGCGATGGCGGGCTGACCGTTGTATCGGAACAGGGTCGACGGCGGATCGGCGTAGCCGCGCGTGATGGTCGCAACATCGGTCAGCGGGAAGAAGCGGTCGTTGATGCGCAGATTGACCGCCTTCAGGCTGGCTTCCGAGGTGAACTGACCGTTGACGCGAACGCTGATCCGCTCCGGCCCTTCCTGGAACACGCCGGAGGGCGCCACCGCGTTCTGGCCCTGGAGCGAGTTCATGATGGCGTGAACGTCGAGGCCGAGGGCCGCGACCTTGCGGGTGGAGAATTCGAGGTAGATGACCTCGTCCCGCGCGCCGAGAATATCGACCTTGCCGACATCGGGCACCGTGAGCACCTTGGCCCTGATATCCTCGACCTGATCGCGGAGCTGCCGCTGGCTGAGGCCGTCGCTGGTGAAGGCATAGACGTTGCCGAAGACGTCGCCGAAGCGATCGTTGAAGCCGGGTCCGATCACGCCTTGCGGGAAATCGCCCTTGATGTCAGCGATCATGTTGCGGACGCGCAGCCAGGTCGGCTTGACGTCGGCCGCCTTGGTTGAATCGCGCAAGTAGACGAAGACGGTGGTCTGGCCCGCGACCGTCACGCTCTTGGTGTAGTCGAGCGATTCGAGCTCCTCGAGCTTCTTCTCGATCCGGTCGGTGACCTGACGCGTCATCTCCTCGGGCGAAGCCCCCGGCCACTGCGCCCCGATCACCATGGTCTTGATGGTGAAGTCAGGGTCCTCTTGTCGCCCCAGCTGAAGATAGGCAAACAGGCCGGCCGCCATGAAGGCGATCATGAAATACCAGACGAGCGAGCGATGGCCGAGCGCCCAGTCGGAGAGGTTGAACGACTTCATGGCTCTTGATCCTGTTCGATGCGGACGTGCTGTCCGGGCTTGAGGCTGTGAATTCCGGCGGTGACGACGCGGGCGCCTGCGGCAAGCCCGCTGGTGACGCGGATGCCCGCCGGTTCGGCGACGCCATCGATCTTTTGCAGCGAGACGGTGCCGGCGGCTTGATCGACCACCCAGACGAAATTGGCGCCGTCCTTGGCGAGCACCGCTGATGCGGGCAGGCGCAAGACCTCGCCCTGGTCCTTGCCGAGCTTTGCCGTGACGGTCGCGCCGAGACGGAAGCCCTCGGGCGGATTGTCGAGCGCAATCCGGATACGTCGCAGCCGCGTCAGTGCGTCCGCTTGCGGCGCGACTTCACGGACCCTGCCCTCGACCTGAACAGCGGGAAGGAGCTGCAGGCTGACGGTGAACGGCAGACCAACTTCGAGCGGCACAGGCAGATCCTCCCCGATATCGACGACCGCCTCGCGAATGTCCGGCCGCGCAACCGTCACCACGGTTTGGCCGGGCGAAACCACCTGGCCCACTTCCGCGCCAACGGCGGTGACGACGCCGCCGAAATCCGCCTTGATCTGGGCATAGCCGAGTTGCTCGATTGCCTTGGTCAGGCTCGCCTGCTCCTGCGCGACGCTCGCTTCGGCACCGGCGCGCGCCTGCTCGGCATTGTCGAGTGTCTGTTTCGTGGTCGCGTCGCTGGTGATCAGCGTCCGTTGCCGCGCCTCCGTCGCCTTGGCCGTCGCAAGCTGCGCCTCGGCCTTCGCAAGCTGGGCTTTGGCCGCGCGAACGGAGAGATCGAGTGCAGTGGGATCGATCGTGCCGATGATTTGGCCTTTGCTGACGATGTCGCCAACGCCGACCGGACGCGAAGTCAGCCGTCCGAGCACGCGAAAGCCAAGGTTGGTCTTGTAGCGCGGCTCGACGACGCCCACGGCAATCGTGCTGTCACCGCTGTTCGGCTTGGCCACCAGTGAGAGCACAGGGCGCACCGGCTCCGGCGCGTTCGCCTCCTGCTGGCACCCTGTCAGCAACGAGGCCGCCGCGAGCGTGCCGGCAATCATCATGACCTGTCGCTTCATGACCGGCCTCCTTCCTCAGCGACCGACTGGCCGACACTCAAAAGCTTGCCGCCTTCGACAACGACGCGCTCGCCGGGCTCGAGGCCTGCCTTGATCAGTACCTGTCCGGCCTCATAGGCGCCGACCGTGACCGGCTTCAGCGAGGCCGTCTGCGTCCTGGGATCGACGGTCCAGACGGCGGCTTTCCTGCCCGCAGCCATCAGTGCGCTCCACGGCAGGGCGATCTCGCTCTGAGGCTTCGCCTTGACCGTTCCGGCGACGGCGCTGCCCAGCGTCATCGCGGCGGGCGGATTTTCGATGGACACCTTGACGCGGATCGTGGAGCTCTTCGCATCGATAACAGGTGAAATCTCTCCCACCTCGCCCGTTGCAGTCACGCCGGGATCGGAGACCAGCGCCAGGGTGACGCGGCGGCTGTCGGTCTGGCCAAGGAAGGCGGATTCATAGACCTCGAAGACGGCATCACGCTCTCCGTCCTGCGCGAGCGAGAACACGGGTTGCGCGGCCGGCACGACCTGGCCGACCTCGAGATTTCGCGCGGTCACGACGCCGTCGGCTTCGGCGCGAAGCACGGTATAGCCGAGCGCATCCTGCGAGGTGCCGAGCTGCGCCCGGGCAGCTTCCAGCACGCCCTCCGCCGTTCGCAGGCCCTCCTGGGCCTGGTCATAAACGGTCCGGGTGGTGAAGCCGCTTGCTATCAGCGCCTTCTGCCGCTCGAACGTAGCCTTCGCCACGCGCAGCTGGGCTTCGGCGGAGGCTACTGCCGCGGTCGCAGCGTCGACATCGGCCTGTTGCTCGGCGGGATCGAGCCGGGCGAGGACTGCGCCCTTGTTGACGTGAGCACCGACGTCCACGGTGCGAGCGATCACACGTCCGCTCACACGGAACGAAAGATCGGCGCGGAAGCGCGCCTGAACCTCGCCAGTCAACGTGATGGCGGCTTGCCGGTCGCGTGGCTGCACGACCGTGGTCCGGACCAGCGTCGCCCGTGTGGTCGTCTGCGCCGCGTGATCGTTGCAGCCGGACAACACCATGCTCGCAAGCACGGCCGCTGTGGCGAAGGCCTTCCCCACATGTGGCGTTCGAACCGGGTCGGAAGGTTGATTTGTCATGGCGCGTCCACACGATGGGAGGGTGACAACAGCCCGCCAAGCGCATCGGCGGATTGGCGGGGGACGACCATTTCGCGTTCTTGCTGGCGCAGGAGTCCCGCGAAGGGACCGGTCTCGGCGGTGGGCCCGCGTTGATTGGCCGCTGCGCTTGCCGTGAGCGCCGCTTCGTTTGAAGCGGTGGCTCTCGTGCGGCGCGGAGCCCTCATCTGGCGCGTTGCGATCGACCAGTTTGCGCCCCGTTCGCGCTCGGTCAGCGGGAACGAGAGGACAATCGAGGTGAAGTCGGCGCCGAAACCCTGCTCGATCCGGCCGCCGAGCGCCCGCGCGATATCCCTGGCAATTCGCAATTCGCGGTCGGAAGTCTCCCTCTCGGGACGCGAGCCGTTGTCCAGGATCACGCAGTTCGCCAGCGCGCCCGTGCGCGTCAGCTTGATCCTGATTTGCCCGGACCGCGCGTCGAAATATGCGTGCCTTGCCGCGTGCATCACGAGTTCATGGACGATCAGCCCAAGGTGCCAGCAGCGCTCCGGCTGAAGCGCGAGAGACTGCGTCGCGAATGCCAGTTGGATGTTCATCCGGTCCAGAAGCGCCCGGCGCATGCCACAGCCCAGTTTGCGAATGTAGGTCCCGGCGTGGATCAGCGTGTCGCCCGTGGGCATGGACAGCGCTCGGTGCACGTCGGCATAGCCATGCAGCAGCTCGACGACATCGCTGAGGGCGCCCTTGGCTTCTGTCCCCTCGACGCGGATGGCCGCGGCAGAGACCAGGTCGATGGCGAAGGCGACGCCATTGGTGACCCTGTGATGCAGCTCGCGCAGCAACGTGCCTTCCTGCAAGCCGGGTGGTTCTCGGTTCAACGGAGTCACGACATTCTCCTCATTTGGCTCGAACGATCGGGGCCGAACACCCCACCTTTGCGGTCCAGATTCGTCCGGAGCTCTCGCCAGGCCCTGCCAGGCACTTAATAAACTATACCGTATATTTTCTTTTTCTTGCCTTTCTTGGCGGACCGTGTCAAGCGGGAAAGCGAAACGCACAGACTCGTGAACTCGGAGGCAAGAATGAAGAAGACGAAGCGAGGTAGACCGCCCAAGGATCTGGCCGGCGACGCGCAGGCGCGCATTCTCGATGCAGCTCAGCAGCTGTTTCTGGAGAAGGGCTTTCGCAGCGCCAGCATCGATGACATTTCCGAGCTCGCGCCGGCGAGCAAGCCGACGATCTATGCCCACTTCCCTGGCAAGGAAGCGCTGTTCGCGGCGGTGGTGGCCCGCACCATCGACGGCTTGACTGACTTCGAGGGTTTCTCGCCTGAAGGCCGCACCATCGAGGACAAGTTGATGAGCCTCGGCACAGCCATCGTCGACAGGGTTATCGAGGAGTCACTGGGCATGGTGCGCGCGACGATCGCGGAATCGCAGCGGTTCCCCGAACTGAGCCGCAACGTCCACGACGCTGCGCGCGATCGCTCCGTGAACGCGGTGTCGCAGCTGCTGGACGAAGCCACGCAAAAGCTTGCCCGCACTGCAAGGGGGCCGTTCAGCGCCAAACGAAGCCGCGCCACTGCCCAGATCTTCCTCGACCTGATCCTGCTGCCGATGCTGTTCCGGTCGCTCGTCGGCGAAACACCGAAGGACCTGAAGAAGGAGCTTCCCGGCTTCGTGCGCGAGCGCGTGGGCTTTTTCCTGGCGGCGTGCGAGACGGACTGGTCATAGGCGCATCGCGGCCTGCCCCCCGTGGGCGATTGGGCTGGAGGCGTCAGCGTCAGCCGGCGGCCTTCAAATGCACCTGCGATGTCATCTCGACCGGCTGCCGCGATGGCATGCGGCTCAGGGCGCCCATACAAAATTTCGACATCTCCTCGAAGCTCGGCCGCAGCGTCGCAGCGCCCATTCGCGAGGGATTGAGATGGATGTCCATGGCATCAAGCAGGCAGCAGGTCAGCGCCATCGGGCTGCCGCCCTGCACTTCACCACGTGCTTGCCCGGCACCGATCATCGGCCGCACCAGTCCTCTGATCCTATCGCTGTAAACGAGAACGACGGGCCAGTTCTGACGAACGGCCAGGGCCACCAGATCCTGGAGCCTTCGGTGCTTCGCCGGCCGGGATTCATTGCAATCGGCCATCGCCTTGAGGACTGCGGCGATGCGCCCCAGCGCCGGCCCACCGCCGCGCGCCGCATCGGCTGCCGCGCCGACCATTTCGTCGAGGAGGCGTTCAACGACGGCTTCCTCGATCGCGCGCTTTGACGGAAAGAAGCGATAGATATTGGCTGAGGACATCGACAGGCGCCGCGCAACATCCGCCACAGTGGTCTTGTTGTGACCGATCTCGCAATAAAGCTCGACCGCGGCCTGGACGATTCTGTCCCGGACATCTGCGTGCCTTCCAAGGTGAGGAGCATGTTCTCGCTTCATGTTCTCACCGCGCCGGAAGGTTAAGCAACTCGCTGCGGCAGGCTTCGCCGAAATCGCGCAAGGGATCCATCTCCTCGATGAAGTCCGGGAGGTCGACGAACGACCGGTTTGGCGACAGATAAGTCTCGATGATCAGCCGACCGGTCCGCTCGGCGGCGTGAACGACGTCGTCACTGGATAGGATCCGCATGCGACCGACAAGCGTATGGAGACCGACGAGTTGCGGGATTTCCACCCTGTCGCTGACGAGCGCGTCGGCATACAGCCGCGAAGCCTCCTCGATAAAGCTCTTGTACAATCGTTCGCGCTTTTCGAACGAGCGGGCGTGATGACGCTCTCGAAGTTTTCGGCGGCGGCTGAACCATCCACTCATGATAGTCGAGACCGCTCCGAACGCGGAGCCGCCGAAGGCGGCAAGGGCCGGGATATACATCGTGGTCATCGATCTTTCCTTTCGCCGGTCACGGTGCGGAGGCATCAGGACGGAACTGCGCAGGTGGCGCCCGCCGCGACGTCGCGCCTTATCGGCTCCGCACGGATCCGGTGCTGGCCTGCTCGAACACCGCCTTGCACGCTTTGCTCAGGTCCGATTTGCGCTGTCGCAAACAGGCTTCGACTCCCGACGGATCGGGAATGTAGGCACTGCACAGACGAAAGGCGTCGGGCGTACACGCAGCCCTCTGCTCTGCTGTGCCCTGGTTTTCCTGCGCGGATGCAGCTGTGCTGCCAAACGCCACCACGACCGCTGCGAACAGCGCCGCCATCAATCTCGTCATGTCCGTTCCTTTCTCTGCGTGAAACTCTGGTTTGCTGGCGGACGCTGACCGCCCGATCCGCACACGCGCTTGTGAGGCCTTCGTCTTGACTTCGGTCACGGCGCATGATTTATATGAACTATACGGTGTATTTTATTAAGGAGGCGCGGAATGTCAAGCCTGCTGTTCGCCTTGATGCGCGAAAACCCGATATCCGGGCTCGCTGTCGCAACGCTGAATGTCGTCGTCGCCCTGTGCCTCGTGGCCTTGAGCCTGCTGCTGGGGATCACGATCGCGATGATGGCCTGGGCTCATGCGCTCAGCGAACGCCGGCCCAGCCCAGTCCGGCTGGAGCGGAGGACGATCGCATGACGCCCGCCCTGCTGATCGCCCGTAACTGCATCATCTACTGGGTCAACGTCTGGATCGCGCGGGTCGAATGCGTGTCGCCCGCAGGCTTTGCGCTTGAGGAATTCGACCGCCTGTCGCAGGCGGCGTGAGGCGACGACGAGTATCCTGACATGCTGAACTTCGTCGAAGTCTTTGACGTAATGGAAGTGAATCCGTCCAGCGGAGAGACCCTGTGGACCGGCGTCACCGGAACACGGACGGCGCTCGAGCGCGACGGATTCATGATCCATCCGAAAGCTGGCGCCTATTGTCCGGCGGAGTGGCTCGACGAGCGCGGCTATCTCGACGCCGAGCTCGCCCGCCGGCACCCGCCCCCCTGGAGTATCTGATGATGAGACGGATTCATTTCGTTGCCGGGAGCGAGGCGCCATGAGCCGACGATCCGCAATGTTCATGCGCGCGAGGCAGCCGATCGATAGCGCCCTTCCGTTGCGCGGCTACTTCCTGTCGGTGGGTGGAATGCTGGTCTGCTTGCTTTGGTTGGCGAACTGGTCGCTGCCGGCGCAATTGTCGGGTCGCTTTTCCGAGCCGGATCCTGCGCGGCCTCCGATCCGCATCCACTCCGACGTCAAGCCACCGGAGCGCGTGGTAATCGATACCAATCAGTCGCTGCCCGCGCCCTCCGACAAGGAGATCGTCGTCGCCCACTCACCCGTTGCAGGCGACCAGCCAGACCGAGACTGATCCGATGTCCAGACAGCATTTGTTCGCCCTGATCATGTGGTCCGCCACGCTCGCCGCCACCGGCGCCGTGGCGGACGTCCAAAATTCCACCGAGACGGACAGCCGCAGCGCGAGCGCGCAAAGCGAGACCGAGGACGTCGCTATCCGCCGCGTGCTCTCTGAATTCCGCACCATACGCGTCCCGCTCAGCCGTGCCATGGCAATCGCGGAGCACCTGCATGACGGCTCGAAGACCGCCGACATCAGCTTCGAGGTCGACAACGCACCCCTCTACCGCGTCCGTACCATCCGAAACGAACACGTGTGGGAAAACGCCATCGATGCCAACACCGGAAACGTCACCGGCAAGGAGCTGACGTCGTCGCTGAAGGAGCTCGATCGGGAAGACCTCGCCAAGATGCTTGCCCTGAAGTGGATCAAGCAGGAATTGTCGGACGCGGTGCAGGTCGCCGAGAGGGCTGCGGCCGGCAGCGCGCTGGCCGGCGGACTGATCCGACAGGACGGCAAGCTCAATTTCGTGATCGTCGTCGCCGCCGGCGATCATCTGAAGGAAGTGCTGCTCGAGCCGCCCAACGTCGGAAAGCAAGGCACGAGCCGCGATTAACACGAACATGTTCATCAGCAATCAAAGAGCACACTCGCCATGAACTTCCAGCCTCGATCACAACTCTCATCCGCACAACGGCAGCTTCCCTTCGACTGCATCGCGCTGCTGTTGCAAGGGGGCGGTGCGCTCGGCGCCTACCAGGCGGGCGTGTACGAAGCTTTGGCCGAAGCCAGCATTCATCCCGACTGGGTCGCCGGCATTTCGATCGGAGCCATCAATGCCGCCATCATCGCCGGCAATCCGCCCGAGTCTCGTGTCGACCGCCTGCGCGATTTCTGGACCCAGGTGACCTCGACCGCGCCCTGGGATTGGTCCGGCAATCCTTTCCTGGACTGGACGCGGAGCGACAATACGCGCAACCTCATCAACCAGATGAGCGCCGGTCTGGCGGCCACCTGTGGCGCCACAGGATTTTTCTCCGCCCGCCCCGTCCTGCCCTGGCTGCAGCCTGGCGGAGCCAGCGATGCGACCAGCATCTATGACACACGCGCGCTCAAGATCACGCTAGAGCGCCTGGTCGACTTCGATCGTATCAATGCCGGGTTGACGCGCTTCAGCGCCGGCGCGGTCAACGTCCGAACCGGAAATTTCGTCTATTTCGACAACACGACCCATACGATCCGGCCGGAGCACATCATGGCCAGCGGCGCGCTGCCGCCGGGCTTTCCCGCGGTGGAGATTGAGGGCGAGCACTATTGGGACGGCGGTCTCGTCTCCAATACGCCGCTGCAATGGGTGATCGAATCGGATGCCCCGCAGGACATGCTTGCATTTCAGGTCGACCTCTGGAGTGCGCGCGGTCAACTTCCCCGCAACATGGCTGAGGTCGTCACGCGGCATAAGGAAATCCAGTATTCGAGCCGCACGCGCGCCAGCACGGACCAGTTCAAGCATGTGCAGCGCCTGCGGCGCGCACTCACCGATCTGCTCAGCCGGCTGCCCGACGATCTCAGCCAGCACGAGGACGTGAAGCTACTCAGCACGGCGGTCTCCCGCAACGTCTACAACATCGTCCATCTGATCTATCGTGCGCGCAATCACGAGGGCCACTCCAAGGACTACGAGTTCTCGCGGCTATCCATGCAAGACCATTGGCAGGCCGGCTACCACGATGCATTGCGCACCCTACGCCATCCCGAGGTGCTTACCCGGCCTTCGAGCCCCGACGGGGTCTTCACTTTCGATCTCGAACACGACGGCCGCGAGTAGCGGTCACCCTGACGACAAGGAGAACGCTTATGCGTGAGGCTGACGTGAAACGACGAGCCTTTGCCATGCCGCTGACGAGCCCGGCCTATCCTCCCGGGCCCTATCGGTTCGTCGATCGCGAATACCTGATCATCACCTATCGTACCGATCCAGCCAAGCTGCGGGCCGTGGTGCCGGAGCCGTTGGAGGTCGACGAACGAGAGGCTCTCGTCAAATACGAGTTCATCCGCATGCCCGATTCCAATGGCTTTGGCGACTACACGGAAAGCGGTCAGGTCATTCCCGTCTCCTTTCGCGGACGCAAGGGAGGCTACACACACTGCATGTTCCTCAATGACGAGGGACCTATTGCGGGCGGCCGCGAGCTATGGGGCTTTCCGAAGAAGCTTGCACAGCCGACCTTGAGAACCGAGATCGATACGCTGATCGGCACACTGGATTACGGCCCGCTGCGCGTCGCGACGGGGACGATGGGCTACAAGCACCGCGAGGCCGATCTGACCAAGATCAAGGCTGCGCTTAACGAGCCGAACTTCCTGCTCAAGATTATCCCGCACGTGGACGGCAACCCACGGATCTGCGAACTCGTTCAATATCGTCTCGAGGACATCGTGCTGAAAGGTGCATGGACCGGACCGGCAGCCCTGGCCCTGACGCCGCACGCCTTGGCGCCGGTTGCCGAACTGCCGGTACTCGAAATCATCTCCGCCGTCCACATCCTCGCCGACCTCACGCTCGGCCTCGGGACGGTGGTGCACGACTATCTACAACAGCCGACGCGCGGCTCGATTCGAGCCGGCGAGCGAGCTCTGGTCTTTTGACTTCAAATCCGCATCGCGATCAGCGGCGCGGCGACAATTGTTCGCATTTATAAGGAAAGTGTACGAGATGGGAATTCTGAACGGTAAGACGGCAGTTGTCACCGGCTCGACCAGCGGCATTGGTCTCGCGTGCGCGCGAGCCTTCGCCGGCGCCGGTGCCAACGTGGTGATCAATGGCATGGGCGTCCCAGCCGATATCGAGACGGCGCGCGCTGCGATCAAGCGCGACTTCGCAGTCGAGGCGATCTATTCGCCTGCGGATATGACGAAGCCGAGCGAGATCGCCGCGCTCATCGCGCTCGGAGAGGCGAGCTTCGGCAGCGTCGACATTCTCGTGAACAACGCCGGCATCCAGCACGTTTCGCCGATCGAGGACTTTACCGCCGAGAAATGGGATGCGGTCATCGCCATCAATCTGTCTGCCGCCTTCCATGCCATCCGCGCGGTGGTGCCAGGCATGAAGAAGCGCGGTTGGGGTCGCATCATCAACACGGCATCGGCCCATTCGATGGTCGCCTCCCCATTCAAATCCGCCTATGTCGCAGCGAAGCACGGCATCGCGGGCCTCACCAAGACGGTGGCGCTGGAGCTCGCCCGCTCGAAAATTACGTGCAACTGCATCAGCCCCGGTTACGTCTGGACGCCGCTCGTCGAGAAGCAAATTCCGAACACGATGGCAGCCCGTCGCATGCGGAGGGATGAGGTCATCAACGATGTCCTGCTCGCCGCCCAGCCGACCAAGGAGTTCGTCACGGTCGAGCAGGTTGCCTCCCTCGCGCTGTTCCTGTGCAGCGACGACGCCGCTCAGATGACGGGCGCCAACCTCTCGATGGATGGGGGCTGGACTGCTGCGTAGCCGGTTTCAATTCCCGGAGCCTTCGATCATGTCTTCTCGCAAAGAAGCCACTCAAATTAAAACAAACCGCCCTTTCCAGCTCGATCTCGCCGAAGATGACCACCTAGCCAACGCCCTGCGCATGAGCGAGGAGGTCTTCAATGATGATGTGCTGCCACGCGATGCCGAGCTGATGGCTCCGAGCGACTTCTATGCGGCGATTGCTTCCAGACCGTCGCGCACATGGCCAACGACCCGGGATGAAAGGTTAAGACTGTTCTTCCATCTCGCGGCCTGATGGACGTGACAGAAAACGACCCGGCGATTGACCCAATTCAACACGAACGATGCCGGGCGCCTCCGCTCTTGCGAAACGAATGGAAAACCTTCTTCTGCTCGGCGGCGTTGGGCCTGCGACGCTCTGTACCTTGGTCCAGTCACCGTAAAACGTGTCGCCAAGTGGTGTCCGATCGCTGGCCGCTCGAAGCTTCGGAAATAAGAGCTTGTGTCCCAGCTTTTTGAGGGCGTGATATTGAAGAAACCCAAGCCGGACAACGTCACCTATGAGCGGCACTCGGCGCATCGATTGAGGATTCTTTAGCGTTCGGTGCTCGTTCGGCCGAATGAAGATGTAAGGAATTCCATCCTCTTCGAGAACGTCATCGACATCCACGCCGCACAACTCCTCCCGGCGCCCGAAAGTATATCTCGCGAGGCACGGTACGACGTGCAATGCGAGTTCGGCCAGGCCCAGCATATACCGGGCTCCGCCGCAGATTGCGTTCCGGAACAGCCGCCCAACAAAACATTGCACCAAATCGCAACCACATTCGGCACCGGGCGAAATTGCGGTTCCGATAGCTTGGTTCAATCCGGCAAGCTCGCCATTCCCAGCGCGTCCGAATTCGACAATGACCTTTCTCTTCAATTCCGACGCACAGCGCGGGGCTGTTTTTCGTGAGGCCTTCACGCGCGACCTCCCACACCTGCCCTTCGCCATCGGTCCGGCCACGGTCTCTCCAGTCGACATACGCTACATCATCACCTGGTCCGTCCCGGAGGCGCTGGAACAATACCGTAACCTCGAGATCCTGTTTTCGGTCGGCGCCGGCGTCGATCAACTTCGGCTGACAGCGATCCCGCCGCAGGTGAAGGTGATACGAATGGTGGAAGACGGCATCACCCGGATGATGCAGGAATATGTCACTCTCGCCGTGCTGGCGCTTCACCGCAACTTTCCCGCCTACCTCGATTTGCAGCGACGCCGCGAATGGCGGGCTCTGCCGCAGAAGCAGGCCGCCGACCGGCGGATCGGGGTCCTTGGACTTGGCGTGCTCGGCCGCGCCGTGCTGGAAAGCCTGAGGCCCTTCGGCTTCCGCCTGAGCGGCTGGAGCCGGTCGGGCAAGACGATCGATGGCGTTGCAACATATAGCGGCGATGCAGGTCTCGGCCAGATGCTCGGCGAAACGGACATCCTCGTGTGCCTGCTGCCCCTCACCGAAGCCACGCGCGGAATCCTGAACCGCGAACTCCTTGCGCAATTGCCTCAAGGCGCGAGCCTCGTCCATGCAGGGCGCGGCGCGCAGCTCGATTCCGATGCGCTCCTCACTGCTCTCGATGCGGGTCAGCTCTCCGGCGCGGTCATCGACGTGACCGAACCGGAGCCTCTGCCCGGCGATCATGCCTTGTGGGCCCACCCGAAGGTGCTGCTGACCCCGCATGTTGCCGGCGTGACCCAGGCGGATACCGCCGCTCGCGCGGTCATCGACAACATCAAGCGGTATGAAGCGGGCCTCGACCTCGTCGGGCTCGTCGATCGGACCCGTGGTTACTGAGAGGAGCCCAACTTGCTGCTGAAACGGATCGACCCCAATCCGACTTTAGCCCCGAAAGAATCCGGCCCGATGCCGGAGCGGCTCGTTGCCGGCGCGCCCCACTTCAAGACCTGGGCGCAGGACGAGGCCAAGGGCGAACTCGTGCACACAGGCGTCTGGGAAGCAACGCCCGGCGAGACGCGCTCGATCAAGGGAGAGACCTTCGAGTTCTGTCACATCCTCGCCGGCACGATCGAAATCACGCCGGAGGGCGGCGCCCCGATCACGTTCAGAGCCGGCGACAGCTTCGTCATGAAGCCCGGATTCACGGGCCTGTGGAAGACGATCGAGACCGTTCGCAAGATCTACGTCACGGTGTCATGAGCCAGAGCTTCGATCCCGATCAGATTCAGCTGCCGATCGGCCATTTCATCGGCGATCGGCTGCTGGAGTCGCCCGGTCTGCTTCCGCTGCACCGGCCGTCCGACGGCGCGCACTACGCCGCATGTCCGGTCGCCTCCGCCGAGACCGTGGACGAGGCCGCTCAAACCGCCAGAAAGGCGTTGAAGACGAGCAATTGGGGCGGCGCGCGTCCACGCGAGCGAGCCAATGTCCTGAAGCGCTGGGCCGATCTCATCGAGAGTGAAGCCGAGACGCTCGCCAGGGTCGAGGCGATTTCATCCACCCGCCCGGTCGGTCAGCTCGTCGCGGGAGACATCGCGGTCACCGCCGAGCAGATCCGCTTCTTCGCCGAATTCGCCGACAAGGAGGGCGGCGACCTCGTGCCCACCGATGACGCGCACCTCGGCATGATCATGACCGAGCCTTACGGGGTCGTCGGCGCCATTACACCCTGGAATTTTCCGGTGAACATGGCGGGATGGAAGCTCGGACCGCCCCTCGCCGCGGGCAACGCGGTCGTGCTGAAGCCGTCCGAAATGACCCCGTTCTCCTCCATCCTCCTCGCCCAATCGGCGGTGAAGGCGGGCCTGCCTGCCGGGCTCATCAACATCGTACTCGGCGATGGACCGACGACCGGCGCTGCCATCACCGGACATCCCGACATTGCGAAAGTGAGCTTCACCGGATCGACCGGCGCGGGCGCTGCCATCATGGCGAACATCGCCCGCACCGGCATCAAACCCATGACGCTCGAGCTCGGCGGCAAGAGCCCGCAGATCGTCTTGCCCGATGCCGATCTGGATCAAGCCGCCGCCGCGATTGCCGGCGGCATCCTCGCAAATGCCGGCCAGGCCTGTGTCGCCGGATCGCGGCTGATCGCTCACGCCTCGGTGGCCGAGCAGCTGGTCGACGCCATCATCGTCCGCATGCAGGCCGTCCAGGCCGGTCCGACCTGGGATACTGCGACGACCTACTCCCCGATCATCTCCGAAAAGCAACGATCGCGGATCCACAGGATCGTGCAGGCAGCCCGCGCTGAGGGCGCCGAGTGTCTGACCGGCGGCGAGCCGATCGAGGCCAAGGGCTATTTCTATGCGCCCACTCTTCTTGCAAAGGTGGATCGATCTTCTGTCGCCAT
Organism: Bradyrhizobium vignae; assembly: GCF_900324035.1. Taxonomy (NCBI): domain Bacteria; kingdom Pseudomonadati; phylum Pseudomonadota; class Alphaproteobacteria; order Hyphomicrobiales; family Nitrobacteraceae; genus Bradyrhizobium; species Bradyrhizobium vignae. The sequence continues at coordinate 2,071,962 of NZ_LS398110.1, read as the reverse complement.
CACCGAGGAGATCTTCGGGCCGGTGCTGACGCTTCAGACATTCACCACTGAAGACGAAGCCATGGCGCTTGCCGATCACCCGACCTACGGTCTTGCCGCCGGCCTCTTCACTCGCGATGTCTCGCGCGCCATGCGGATGACGCGCGCTCTTCCTGCCGGCACCGTCTGGGTCAACCGCTACGGCCGCTCGCGCGATCACATCCTGCCGACGGGAGGCTACAAGCACTCCGGCATCGGCAAGGATCTCGGCCGCGAAGCCTATCACGCCAACCGCCGCTCGAAGAGCGTGCTCATCCACATCGGAGGGCTCTCATGAAGACTTACGCAATCGCACTCATCCCCGGCGACGGCATCGGCCGCGACGTGACCGACGCCGCATGGACCGTGCTGGAAGCAACTGCCAAGCAGTCCGGCTTTGCGCTCAGCGGCACGACATTTCCGTGGTCCTGCGCGCACTACAAGGAGACCGGCGCGATGATGCCTGCCGACGGCATCAAGATGCTCGAAAGGTTCGACGCGATTCTGCTCGGCGCCGTCGGCTGGCCGGCCGAAGTGCCCGACGCCGTGTCGCTGCATGGCCTGCTGCTGCCGATCCGCAAGGGGTTCACGCAGTATGCGAATGTCAGGCCGCATCGGTTGCTTCCCGGCGTCAACGGTCCGCTGAAGACGACCGCATTCGACATCCTCTGCATCCGCGAGAACACCGAAGGCGAATATTCAGGCGCCGGCGGCCGCGTGCATCAGGGCACCTCCGCCGAAATCGCGGTCGAGACCTCCGTGTTCACGCGCGCCGGCGTCGAACGGATCCTGCGGTTCGCCTTCGAGCAGGCGTGCAAGCGGCGCAAGAAGCTTGCCTCGGTCACTAAGTCGAATGCGCAGAAATACTCGATGGTGTTCTGGGACGAGGTGACGCGACTTGTGGCCGCCGACTATCCCGATGTCGAATGCACGAGCTATCACGTCGATGCGCTCGCCGCCCGCATGGTGATGGCGCCGGAGAGCCTCGACGTCGTCGTCGCCTCCAACCTGTTCGGCGACATCCTGACCGATCTCGGCGCCGCCATCCAGGGCGGGCTCGGCTTTGCCGCCTCCGCCAATATCAATCCCGAGCGCAAGGCTCCGTCGATGTTCGAGCCCGTCCACGGCTCGGCACCCGATATCGCCCATCTCGGCACCGCCAATCCGATCGCGGCCATCTGGTCCGGCGCCATGATGCTCGAGCATCTCGGCGAGACCAAAGCAGCGGCACGCGTCATGGCGGCTCTCGAGGCCACCACGTCCCACGGCATCGGTACGGTTCCTGGCAAGGAGCGCACCGAGGCGATCACCGCAGCCGTACTTTCCCGTCTCTCCTGATCGACAAGGAGCATCAAATGCAGAAGCTGAGTGACAAGGATCTCTTCCGGCAACAGGGCCTGATCGGCGGCCAATGGTGCGGCGCCCTCTCGGGCGCGACGATCGACGTGATCGACCCGGCGACACAGGCCAGTCTCGGCACCGTACCGGATATGGGACGGAACGACACCCGCGCCGCCATTGCCGCCGCCGCGATTGCCTACCCCGCCTGGCGCGCCAAAACCAATGCCGAGCGCGCTGCGCTTCTGGAAGCCTGGCATGGCCTCATGATTGCGCATCTGGACGACCTGGCGCGCATCCTGACGCTCGAGCAGGGCAAGCCGCTGGACGAGGCCAAGGGTGAGATCCGGTATGGCGCCTCCTTCGTCAAATGGTTCGCGGAGGAGGCCCGGCGGATCGGCGGCACCACAATCCCTTCACCAACGGCCGATCGGCGCATCGTCGTCCTCAAGGAGCCGGTCGGCGTCTGCGCAATCATCACCCCCTGGAATTTTCCGAACGCGATGATCACGCGCAAGGTCGCTCCCGCGCTTGCGGCAGGATGCACCGTCGTGATCAAGCCGTCGGATTTCACGCCCTATTCGGCACTGGCGCTTGCGGTGCTGGCCGAGCGCGCCGGAATTCCGCCGGGCGTGATCAACGTCGTCACGGGCATGCCGACCGAGATCGGCGCCGAGATCTTGGCCAACGAGACGGTGCGCAAGATCTCGTTCACGGGCTCGACCCGGGTCGGCTCGCTGCTGATGCGCGGCGCGGCCGACAGCGTCAAGCGCGTCAGCCTCGAACTTGGCGGCAACGCGCCCTTCATCGTCTTTGATGACGCCGATCTCGATCTCGCGGTTGAGGGGGCGATCGCGTCAAAGTTCCGCAATGGCGGCCAGACCTGCGTTTGCGCCAACCGGATCCTGGTCCAGGCCGGCGTTTATGATGCCTTCGCAGAGAAGCTTGTCGCCCGTGTCAACGACATGAAGGTGGGCTCGGGCCTCGAGCCCGGTGTGGCGATTGGACCGATGATCAACGAGGCGGCGATCAGCAAGATCAACCGCCATGTCGCCGACGCCCTGTCCAAGGGCGGCCGTATCGCGACCCGGACGGTTGCGCTGCCCAAGGGGGCGCAGTTTACCGCTCCGCTCGTTCTGACCAACGCAACCACCGACATGGTGCTGGCCCACGAAGAAACCTTCGGTCCCGTCGCGCCTCTGTTCCGCTTCGAGACCGACGCGGAGGCGATTGCCATCGCCAATGCGACGCCCTTTGGACTTGCGGCCTATTTCTACACCGCGAACCTCAAACGGTCGTGGCGCGTTGCCGAGGCGCTCGAGGCCGGCATGGTCGGCCTCAACACCGGCATGGTGTCGACGGAAGTGGCCCCCTTCGGCGGCGTCAAGCAATCCGGCGTGGGGCGCGAAGGGGCGCAGGTCGGCATCGAGGAATACCTCGAAATGAAGACCTTCCATATCGGTGGATTGGGCTGAGCGATGACTGAGCGGCAAGAGCGCCTGACCGCGCTCTTGCCAGCTTCGAACTATCGCACGTGATCCAGCATCTTGTAGTACATTCCGACCAGCGGCAGGAACCATGGCTTGCCGAAATGGCCGGGCACGGCCGGCCAATCGAGGCCCTTCATCGGATTTTGATCTTCACGTCCGAGCATCGCGTCGGCGATGGTCATGCCGAGATGGGTCGAGAGCTGCGCGCCATGACCCGAATAGCCCATCGCATACCAGAGCCCGTCCCGATAGCCGGCGCGCGGGAAGCGGTCGCTGGTCATGTCGACGAGCCCGCCCCAGCAATAGTCGATCGGTATGCCGGCGAGTTGCGGGAAGAGCCGCGTGAGACCATTGGCGAGAATGGCGCCGCTCTTGGCGTCGGAACGCTGATCGGATGTCGCCGAGAAGCGCGCCCGTCCGCCAAAGATGAGGCGATTGTCGGGAGCCAGCCGGAAATAATTTCCGACATTCATCGAGGTAACGCAGGTGCGGTTGCCCGGCATGGTGGCCGCGATTTCGGCCGCGTCCAACGGACGGGTCGCGATGATGAAGCTGCCGACGGTAACGATGCGCCGACGGAAATAGCCGAAGTTCGGCGTGGTGTAGGCGCCGGTCGCCAGCAGCACCTGATCGGCGGTGACGCTGCCGCGCGGCGTCGTCAGGTGATGGCGCGATCCTTCTCGCGCTTGCGACGTGACCGGTGCCTTCTCGAAGATGACCGCACCGCGGCGCTTGGCCGCCTCGGCGAGCCCGACGCCATAGCGGCCCATATGCATCATCGCGCTCTTCTTCGACAGCATCGCGCCGAAGAACGGCGAGCCGATCTCCCCGCTCAGACCCTTGGGAGACAGCAAGGCGGTGTCCGGATCGACTTCACGATGGACCGCGTCAAAGTTCCGAGCGATGGCATCGAAGTGCTTCGGCTTGGAGGCGAGCTTCAGCTTGCCGGCCCGGCGGAAATTGCAATCGATCCCTTCCTCCGCAATCAGCGCCTCGAGCGTGTCGATCGAGGCGTCGAGCGCACGGTAGAGGGCGATGGCGCGCTCCTTGCCCAATTCCGCCTTGGCAGCGAGATAGCTGTGGGCCAGACCATTGTTGAGATGCCCGCCGTTCCGGCCCGAAGCGCCGCCGATCACCCGGTCTGCTTCGAGAACGACGACCTTCGTTCCCGCCTTCGCGAGCTGGCGCGCAGCTCCGAGGCCAGTGAAGCCGCCGCCGATCACCGCAACGTCATAGTGCCCCTCGACCGGACCTTCGGCGCCACCTGAGAAGCCTGGTGCGGTATCGTGCCAATAGGAGACGTATTTCACCGCAGGTCCCGCCGGCTCAGAGCCCGAACACGGCCGGGAGCCCGCCGATGTCCTTGATCTCGACATAGCCGTAATAGGGATTCGCGGGCTCGTGCCCCCGATTGACCCACACCTTGTTCTTGATGCCGAGGTCGTGCGCCGTCATCAGGTCGTAGCGGAAGGACGAGGAGCAGTGCACCACGTCCTCCGGACCGCAGCCCAGCGTATCGAACATGAACTCGAAGCCTTTCATGCGCGGCTTGTAGGATTGGGCCTGTTCGGCGGTGAGCGCGGCGTGAAAGGGCGCCCCAAGCTTGGCCACATTGGACGGCAGCTGCGCATTCATCGCGTTGGAGAGGATGACGAGCGGAATCTCCTTGGCGACCTTGGCAAGGCCGGCAGGAACGTCGGGATGCGGTCCCCAACTCGGCACGCGGTCGTAGACCATCTGCGCATGCTCGGCCTTGAAGGCGACGTGATTCCGCCTGCAGGCGCGCTCCAGCGCGTTGTGGATCACGTCCGCATAGGGCTTCCAGTCACCGAGAATCTCGTCGAGCCGATAGGCCGCGAAATCCCTGACGAGGGCAGCCATCTGCGCCTCGGGGAGATGCGCGCGATAGAGATCCTGCGCAGCTTCCGCCATCTGGAAATTGGTCAGTGTGCCGTAGCAGTCGAAGGTTACGTATTTCGGGCGAAACTGGCTCATCATCCCTGTCCTGGTGCGCTCGCGCAATGTCAGGGCGGCAACAATAGAGCGCCAAGGCGGCATAAGATGCGGCTTTTCCACCGGCTGCGGTGGAAGATGTCGTTCGCGCTGCGGCCTTCAGCCGATTTACCCATCGCCGAGATACGACACTGGCTCCCGACAGGAAAACCAGTCGATGACCCAGAGCACCATCTCGCTCACCGCTTTCCAGCCTGAGCATCTCGAAGGCGCATTGCGCCTTTCGCGTCAGGCCAGCTGGCCGCACCGCCTCGAGGACTGGCAATTGGCGCTCGACCTGAGCGCTGGGTTCGTCGCGCTCGACGCCGATAGCAGAAGCGTGGTCGGAACGATCCTGATGACGCCCTACAAGCGGGACGTCGCGACCGTCAACATGGTCATTGTCGATGAAGCAGCCCGCGGGCGCGGATTGGGCCGACAGCTCATGGAAGCGGTCATCTCATTGGCGGGGCCGCGTACGCTGAGGCTGATCGCAACGCGTGAGGGCACCCCGCTCTATCGGAAGCTCGGTTTTTGGCAGACCGGAGCAATTGTCCAGCACCAGGGTCAGGTGCGGCATGTTGCGTCGCCCGCCAAAGTTCGGCCGGCCGAGGCGCACGATATCTTCGGGATCATCGAGCTGGACAAGAGTGCCTACGCCGCCGATCGAAGAGATCTGCTGCGTGCAATTGCGAAGGTCGGCCAGCTGGCCGTGCTCGATCGCGGCCAGGGAATCGCCGGATTTGCAGCCTCACGCGCCTTCGGCAGAGGTGAGGTGATCGGCCCCGTGGTCGCCGCAAACGTCGATGACGCGAAAGCGCTGATTGAATTCTTCATGGCCCAAAGCGAAGGACGCTTCGTCCGCGTGGATACGGCTGAACGCCCTCAACTGAGCGCCTGGCTCGCGGACCAGGGACTGGCCCGGGTTGACGAAGGGATTGCCATGCAGCGTCCCATCGTTGCGCGATCCTGCGGGCCATTGACCACCTTCGCCCTCGCCAGCCAGGCTTTCGGATGAACGGTGACTTGATGCTCAGCAATTCGCTCATTGAACGCGATCGTGCCCATCCCATCCACCCGATCGCCTCGTACCGGGGTCACGAAGCGGCCGGCGTCAAGGTGCTGAGATCAGCCAAGGGAGCGACCGTGACGGACGCCTCCGCGTCGCCGCATTCTATGCCGAGCCAACGTCCGCGGGCGCGGCATGCTGGCCGCGGTCAAACTCGTCACCGACAAGCAACGCAAGACGTCGTTTCCCGCTGCGGCCGAGCCGGCAAAACGCATCCTCGACCGCGCCTGGAAGCAGGGTCTCGTCATCCGCGCTTTCCCGACGGGCGTACTGGGCTGTGCTCCGCCCCTCTGCTGCTCCGAGTCCGAGATCGACGCCATCGTCGAGCGCACCGCTAGGACGCTCGACGATACGCTGGCCGATGCCGAAGTTCGCGCCTCGCTGCAACATTAATAGGCATGCACAATGAGCCGGCTGGACGCAGGTCCGAAATACTAGACACAGCGGCAACTTCGCAATTTTGTGCCGCGGCTCGCGATTTTTTCGGCCAAAGCCGCGGAACTATCCTGCGAGACTTCGATCGCGGGAAAGAATGCAATCCTGAGTGAAGGCGCGGCACGGTCGTTTTAAGGGACCGCGCCGGCATCCACCACAATGCGCGACAGAACAATCTGCCGCTCACCGCAGTACGAGCCGTAGCCTTAGCCAGCGAGGAGGGATTGACATGAGCGATACGACGACAAACTGGTCTGGTTCAGACGATGCCACGATCGAGAACGCGATCCGCCGCGGAGCCTCGCGTCGCGACCTGCTGAAGATGATGCTCGCAAATGGTGTGGCCGTGGCTGCCGCCGGCACCATCTTCGGCCGCGCATCGGAGGCGGTGGCGGCAACACCCGTGAAGGGCGGCGCCCTGAAAGCCGCGGCCTGGTCGTCATCGACCGCGGACACGCTCGACCCGGCCAAGGCCTCGCTCTCGACCGACTATGTTCGCTGCTGCTCGTTCTACAACCGCCTGACGTTTCTCGACCAGAGCGGCGTGCCCCAGATGGAGCTCGCCGAGTCAATCGAGAGCGGCGATGCCAAGACCTGGACGATCAAGCTGAAGAAAGGTGTCACCTTCCATAATGGTAAGGACCTCAGCGCCGACGACGTCATCTTCTCGCTGAAGCGCCATCTGGACAAGGCCACCGGATCGAAGGTGGCTGCGATCGCGTCCCAGATGACCGACTTCAAGGCCGTCGACAAGACGACCATCGAGGTCACGCTGGCGAGCCCCAACGCGGACCTGCCGACGATCCTGTCCATGCATCACTTCATGATCGTGGCCGACGGCACGACCGATTTCTCCTCGGGCAACGGGACCGGCGCGTTCAAGTGCAAGCAGTTTACTCCCGGCGAGCGCTCGATCGGCGTGCGGAACCCGAACTACTTCAAAGGTGGCCCGAACGTCGATTCATTCGAGTTCTTCGCGATTCCCGATGAAAACGCCCGGATCAATGCCCTGCTGTCCGGCGACATTCACCTCGCCGCCTCGATCAACCCGCGATCGGTGCGCCTCCTCGACGGCCAGAGCGGCTTCGCGCTGTCCGCGACCACGTCGGGCACCTACACCAACCTGAACATCCGCATGGACATGGCGCCCGGCAACAACAGGGATTTCGTGGAGGGCATGAAATACGTCGTCAACCGCGAGCAGATTGTCAAATCGGCGCTGCGCGGCTTTGGCGTCGTCGGCAACGACCAACCCGTGTCGCCCGCCAACGTCTACCACAATGCCGCACTCAAGCCGAAATCGTTCGACCCGGACAAGGCCAAATTCCATTTCCAGAAGGCCGGTGTGCTCGGTCAGACCGTCGAGGTCATCACCTCGGATGCACCCGGTTCGGCGATCGACATGGCCATGATCATCCAGGCCAGCGCCGCCCAGATCGGCATGAAGCTCGATATGAAGCGCGTGCCCCCCGACGGCTACTGGAGCAATTACTGGCTGAAGGCGCCGATCCATTTCGGCAACATCAACCCGCGTCCGACACCCGACATCCTGTTCTCCCTGCTCTACAAGTCGGATGCGCCGTGGAACGAGAGCCGCTTCACCTCGGAAAAATTCGACAAGATGCTGGTCGAGGCTCGCGGCTCGCTCGATCAGGCCAAGCGTCACGAGATCTACAACGAGATGCAGGTCCTGGTGTCGGAACAAGCCGGCACCATCATCCCAGCCTACATCTCCAACGTGGATGCCATCACCGCCAAGCTGAAGGGACTCGAGCCCAATCCGCTCGGCGGCATGATGGGCTACGCCTTCGCCGAATACGTCTGGCTGACCGCCTGAGCGGCGCAAAAGCGAGATCACCGCTCGGTATGCCGGGGTGGCAGCCCGAGCTGACAGGAATGATCGGTGTGGCATCGGAGCACGAATGTGAAAAAACAGGTTTCCTTCCTCGTGGTGAGACGACTTCTCATCGCCTTGATCACGCTCGTGATCGTTTCCTTTGCTGTCTTCTTTGCGACCGCGCTCCTGCCCGGCGATACCGCCACGATCCTGCTCGGGCAGTCCGCGACTCCGGAAGCCGTCGAGGGCCTGCGCAAGGCAATGCATCTCAACGATCCCGCAATCATTCGCTTCCTGAAATGGATGGCCGGCCTCTTCCAGAGCGATTTCGGCACGTCCTACGCGAACAATGTCCCGGTCGCCACTCTGATACGCGGCCGGTTCGTCAACACGATGAAGCTTGCAGGGCTGACCGCCTCGATCGCGGTGCCCCTCGCGCTCACGCTCGGCATCACTGCTGCGATATGGCGCGGCACGCTGTACGACCGCATCGTGACCGTCGGGACCATCGGCATCATCTCGGTGCCGGAGTTCATGATCGCGACGCTCGCGGTGCTACTCTTCGCGGTCTATCTCAAATGGCTCCCGGCCCTGTCGCTCACCAACGAGGTCAAGTCGGTCCATGACCTGGTTCGGATCTACGCCATGCCGGTTATGACGCTGACATTCGGCGTTTCGGCGCAGATGATCCGCATGACCCGCGCCGCGGTAGTCGAGACATTGAACACCCCTTACGTCGAGATGGCGCTCCTCAAGGGCGCCTCGCGTCCCCGGATCGTGCTGAGACATGCATTGCCCAATGCGCTCGGTCCGATCGTCAACGCGGTCGCGCTCTCGCTGTCTTATCTGCTCGGCGGCGTGATCATCGTGGAGACCGTCTTCAACTATCCCGGCGTCGCAAAACTGATGGTCGATGCCGTTTCGACCCGCGACCTCCCGCTGATCCAGACATGCGCGATGATCTTCTGCCTGGGTTACCTGGCATTGATCACGGCTGCCGACATCGTCGCCGTCCTGTCCAATCCGAGGCTGCGATGACGGATTCAACCTCGACTGAGCGGCTGGGCATGCGATTGGGCTATCGCTTCAACCTCGTGGGCATGTCGGCCCTCGGCATCATCCTTCTCTGGACCGGCATCGCCCTGTTCGCTCCGCGCATCATCCCGCATTCCGTCGGCGAGATCGTCGATACCGACTATTTTGGACCCATGAGCCGGGACCTGTGGTTCGGCTCGGACTATCTCGGCCGGGATATCTTCTCGCGCATCCTGATGGGCGCCCGCTACACGCTCGGCATCTCCCTCGCCGCCGTCACCATCGCCTGCTTCAGCGGCGTCGCGCTCGGCATGACCGCAGCCGTCGCCGGGGGATGGTACGACAGCATGCTGAGCCGCTTTCTCGATGCGCTCAACTCGATACCGAGCAAGCTGTTCGGCCTCGTCGTGGTCGCCGCCGTCGGCTCGTCGATCCCGGCACTGATCGGGACGCTGTCGGTGATCTACACGCCAGGCGCCTATCGCTTCGCCCGTGCGCTTGCCGTCAACGTCAATACGATGGATTTCATCGTCGTCGCCCGCATCCGGGGCGAACGCCTGCCCTATCTCATCGCCTCCGAGATTCTTCCCAACATTCTCGGGCCCGTGCTTGCCGATCTTGGCCTGCGCTTCGTCTTCATTGTGCTGCTGCTCTCCGGCCTGTCCTTTCTCGGCCTCGGCGTGCAACCGCCCTACGCGGACTGGGGCGCGCTTGTTCGCGAGAACATCGCCGGCCTGCCCTTTGGCGCACCGGCCGTCATCTTTCCTTCGCTCGCCATCGCGAGCCTCACGATCAGCGTCAACCTCCTGATCGACAATTTGCCACGCAGGATCCGCGACCGGGGCGCCGAATGACAGTAAATCTCGTCGAGATCCGCAACCTCAGGGTTGAGGCAACGACCGATGCCGGCAGGCGGGTCGAGATCATCAAGGGTGTCGACCTCGACATCGCCAGAGGCGAGATCGTCGCTCTCATCGGCGAGAGCGGCTCGGGCAAGACCACCATCGCCATGACGCTCATGGGCTACGCGCGGCAAGGCTGCGCGATCACCGGCGGCGAGGTGCGCGTGGCCGGTATGGACATGGTGAGCCTGTCGGAAACCGAACGCGCCAAGATTCGCGGGACGTGCGTGGCCTATGTGCCGCAGAGCGCTGCAGCCGCCTTCAACCCCGCACTGACCATCATGGACCAGGTCACCGGGGTGGCGCGGATCCACAGGCTCATGTCCGCAGCCGAGGCGCAGGCGAAAGCGCTCTTACTCTTCAAAGCGCTATCGTTGCCGGAGCCCGAGACGATCGGCAACCGCTATCCGCACCAGGTCTCCGGTGGCCAGTTGCAGCGGCTCGCCGCCGCGATGGCCCTGATCGGCCAGCCGAAGGTCGTCATCTTCGACGAGCCCACCACGGCGCTCGATGTCACGACCCAGGTCGAGGTGCTGCGCGCATTCAAGTCCGTCACGGCGCAGCACAACATCGCCGGTGTCTACGTCTCGCACGATCTGGCCGTGGTCGCCCAGATCGCCGACAGGATCGTCGTCCTCAAGGACGGCACGGTCCAGGAAACGGGGACGACGGATCAGATCCTGGAAGACGCTCAGCACCCCTATACGAGGCAGTTGCTGGCCGCATTCAGGCCGAAGACACAGCAGCGGGCGCCTGACAACGACGGCGCGACGAAGCGCCCCTTGCTCGAGGTCGACAATCTGACGGTCGGCTATGGACCTCGCTCGCGCGATGGACAGCCGCTGATCAATGCTGTCCAGGCTGTCAGCCTCAAGCTGGATCGGGGACGAAATCTCGGCATCATCGGCGAGTCCGGCTGCGGCAAGTCGACCCTCGCCAGGGCGATTGCCGGAATTCTGCCGGCTCATGCGGGCAATATCGTCTTCAATGGACGCGAATTGGGAAAGGCCGGCCGCAACCGCACCCGCAACGAACTCCGCGAGATCCAGATCGTATTCCAGCACGCGGACACCGCGCTCAATCCGGCGAAGTCGGTGGGAGACATCCTGAGGCGTCCCCTCACCTTCTACCACGGCATGAGGGGCAAGGCGCGCGATGCGCGCGTCAACGAACTTCTCGATCTCGTGCGCCTGCCAAAATCCGTGCGCCATCGGTTGCCGGGAGAGCTGTCAGGCGGCCAAAAGCAGCGTGTGAATTTTGCCCGGGCACTCGCCGCCGAGCCCACGCTCATCCTGTGCGACGAAATCACGTCGGCTCTCGATACGGTCGTGGCAGCCGCGGTCGTCGAGCTTCTCAAGGAGCTTCAGCGCGAGCTTGGTATCTCCTACATCTTCATCAGCCACGATCTGTCGGTCGTCGAGGCGATCTGCGACGAAATCATCGTGATGTATCGCGGTCAGAAGGTCGAGCAGATCACGACGACCCGGCTCTCGGCGCCACAGCACCCTTATACCCGGCTATTGTTCTCCTCGGTCCCGAAGCTCGATCCCGACTGGCTCGACAATTTGAAACAGGATGCCGACGAATTGCGCGCCTATAGCCAACGGTAGAAGCGGTTGGTGCAGCAGCTGGTCAAGCCGGAAAGAGGCTGGTCAGCGGCATCTGGGAGCGCACGATCGGCGATTTGAGGACGACGAAACTGAAATACTTGTCGATACCGATGTCCATGGCGGTCAGACGCTCCATGATCGCCTGGTACTCGCCGACGCTGGCGGTGACGAACTTCAGCATGTAGTCGTAACCTCCGGAGACCAGATGACACTCTCTCAGCTGGTCGATCTTGTCGACCGCCGACTGGAAACGGGCAAAGTCGGTCTGCCTGTGGTTCTTCAACGTCACCTCGGTGAACACGGTCAGCGTCTGTCCGAGCTTGCGCGCGTTGATCTGGGCAGCGTAGCCCTCGATGTAGCCCTCGGCCTGCAGTCTCTTCACACGCACGAGACAAGCGGTGGGCGACAAATTCACCAGCTCGGCAAGCTCGACATTGGTGATGCGACCGTTCTTCTGGAGTTCGTGGAGGATCTTGATGTCGATCCCATCCAGCTTCATGGGTGACTCTCCATCGAACACGCGCCAGAAGGCACAACAGAAAATTTTGTGCGATGAGCCAAAATCTCACCAAGCCCGCAGCCATTGCTTTCGGAAAGGTCTCGGATTTCTAGGGACCTAGAATGAGACGCACGTTGCTGCGGGAGCAGAGAACGCAAGCTCAGCCGATACTGATCTTGCGCGCCGTCGCGCTGACCATGTCGCCCCAGATCTTTTCGTTCTGTTCGACGTAGCGGGAAGCAGGCATGGAGATGCAGAGACCGCCGACCGGCCGGCCCTGCGAATCGAGAATGGCAGCGCCGATGGCGCACACGGCGGGGCGATAGCAGCAAAGATTCAGTGAGTAGCCGCGCTTGCGCACGCGATCGAGTTCCGCGCGCAATGCCTCGGGGTCCGTGAGCGTGTTCTCGGTGTAGCGCGTCAGGCCGCGGCGGATGATGGCATCGACTTCGTCGGGCGAGAGATGCGCCATCACGGCAGTGCCGATGGCGGTTGCATGAATCGGCGACCGATCGCCGATCGGACTGAAGGTCCTGACATTCTGGGTACAGTCCACGCGATCGATCAGGAGCATGGCGTCGAGCCCATCCAGGATCGATAGATGCACGGTCTCGTTCACCTGATCGCGCAGCTCCTGCATCGGCTTGCGCGCCACGACATAGAGCTGGCCGCCCTGCAGCTCCGGCACCTGAAGATGCAGCACGCGATGGCCGATCTGCCAGCGCGTCGCCTCCCCGCCGACCGGACGCAGCCAGCCGGTCGTCGCGAATGTCTGCAGAATGCGCTGCGTGGTGGTTTTGGGCAGGTTGAGGCGACGCGCAAGCTCGCTCACGCCGACCGGCTGCATCTCCGCGACGGCTTCCAGAACGTCCAGGCTCTTCAACAGACTCTTCATCACCCTGACCGCGATTTCTGCGGAGCGGCATCCCCCGGCAAAGGGCACCAGCGCCGCCGATAGCACAAGGCCGGCTTTTCCCGACAGCGCTTGCCATCCCCCAGTTTCCTTGCTGGCCTCCGTAAATGGAACGATGTACCGTATTATGGCACACTTGCTGAGCCGGGGCAACAGAAACATGCGGCGTTCGTTCCCGACGGTCCGCGCAAGCGGACGGGTCCAACAACAGGAGTACTGGCTTTGACCCGAGATGGAGCGACTGCCCCCGGCCCAATGACCCGCCGCCTCCAACTGAAGGCGATATCCGGCGCGGTGGCCGGCAATCTCATCGACTTCCTGGATTTCGCGCTCTTCGGCCTGCTGGCGAAGATCATCTCCACGACGTTCTTCCCGCCCGGCAATCCCACCGTGGCGTTGCTGCAAACGATGATGATCTACGCGTCGAGCTTCCTGATCCGGCCGCTCGGCGGGATCGTCATGGGACGCGTGGGTGATCGCCTGGGGCGCCGTACCGCCCTCTTCATCTCGGTGAGCGGCATGTGTCTGGTCACTGCGGCGACCGCGTTCCTGCCGAGCTACGCCGTCGCCGGCAGCTTTGCGACCGCGGGTCTCGTGCTCTGCCGCCTGGCGCAGGGCTTCTTCGCCGGCGGCGAGTACACGGCCGCGACCGCCTATATCGTCGAGCAGGGAGACAGCAGGCACCGCGCGCTCCGCGCCTCCTTCTCCCCGGTGGCCGCTTATGCCGGCACCGCGATTGCGGTCGGCATCTTCACGCTCGTCTCGGCCATCATCGGTGCGGAGAGCATGGCGGCCTGGGGCTGGCGCCTGATGTTCGGGCTCGGCGTGCCGCTCGGGCTTCTCGGTCTCTGGATCCGCACCCAGATCGATGAATCGCCGGAGTTTCTGGCGATCGAAGAAGAACGCCGGCGTCTGCGCACGGAAGCCCCACCGCTCTCGGCCGTGGTCCGCAGCCAGTGGCGCCGCATGCTGTTCTTCATCAGCATCCTCATGAGCCACACGCTGTCGAACTATCTCGTGCTCGGCTTCCTCGCGACCTATCTCACGAATTTCGTCAAGATCGACGAGACGCATGCGTCGCTGGCGATCTTCATCGCCCAGATGGTGCTGATGGCAACCGTGAGCGTCACGATAGTATCACCGGTGCCCGGGCTTGACTTGCGCGGAATGCTTTGGATAGCGCGGTCGGGATGATTGACGCCGCCGGCGCGCGGTGATGGGGTGACCCTGGTTCGGAGCGGGTAACGAGATCAGAATGACCAGCGAGTCGCAGCTGCGCGAGAAGCTTCGGAAGATCGAGGCCTTGTTCGCAGGTGCCGGAACTGCTGGTGAGCGCCTTGCGGCGGAAGCCGCGCTGCAGCGGGTGCGAGCTAGGGTCGAGGAACTCGCTCGCCACGATCCACCGATCGAACAGCAATTCTCACTTCCCGACCAATGGTCTCGGCATCTTTTTCTGGCGCTTTGCCGCCGATATGGGCTGCGGCCGTTTCGTTATCACCGGCAGCGACGCAACACGGTGATGGTCCGTGCATCACGAGGCTTCGTCGATCGAGTCCTGCTGCCGGAGTTCACCGAGCTGGAGGGTGCGCTGCAAGTGTATCTGCACGAGGTGACGCTGCGCGTGATCCGCGAAGAGATCTACGACGACGCCAGCGATGCGCAGGAAGTTCCTGACGCCTTGCCGTCGAACTGATCAAGCGGCGAGCTTTGCCTCCGAACCGTCGCGTTCGGCCTTCCAATTCCACGGCAGCAGCGTGTTCAGCTGATTGATCTTGGTGCGTCCAGAGACGATGCGCTCGAGAACATCGGTCAGATAGTGCCGCGGGTCGATGTCTTGCAGCTTTGCCGAGTTGATGAGCGAGGCGAGAATGGCCCATGTCTCGGCGCCGCCTTCATTGCCGGCGAACAAGTAGTTCTTCTTTCCCAGGCCTATCGGCTTGATGCTGCGCTCGACCGTATTGCTGTCTATTTCGATGCGTCCGTCATCGATGAAGCGCGTCAGGCCGTCCCAATGGTTGAGGGTGTAGCGGATGGCTTTGCCCAGACCGGACTTCTTCGAGACTTCCAGCAGTCGCGCTTCGAGCCAGGGTTTGAAGTCCTCGATCAGCGGCTTGGTGTTGGTTTGCCGCACCGCAGCCCGATGCGCCGCTGGCAGACCGCGGATGCGATCCTCAATGGCGTAGAACATCGCGATCCGTTGCAGCGCTTCCGCGGCAATCGGCGACTTCGTCGCGACGTGAACGTCCCAGAACTTCCGCCGCGCATGCGCAAAGCAGAACGCGAGCTGCACCAGATGGCCGCCGTTCTTGATCAGGCCCTTGTAGGCGGCATAGCCGTCGACCTGCAGGATGCCGTGGTAGTCCCCGAACAGCTGCTTGGCGCGGATCGCCTTGCGATCCTCGGCAAACATGTAGACCACCGCCGGCGGCGCCGGGCCACCCCACGGACGGTCATCGGTGGCGATCGCCCAGAACTGGCAGACTTTGGTCCGGCCACGGCCGGGATCGAGAACTGGCAGCGGCGTCTCGTCGGCAAACAGCCGCGGGTAGGACATCACTGTGTCGCGCAACAACGTGTGAAGCGGCTTCAGCAACGCTTCCGTCACCATCCCACCGTCGATCGCCTGGGCCGGCGCGGGTGCCTGCAGGACACCCTGGCGGCATCCCCGGCAGCCGTACCGCGGGCGCACAATGCGCTTGACCCGGTACTGCATCGGAATGACGTCGAAGGCTTCCTTGACGGTCTCCCCGATCTTGTGCAGCTGCTCGCCGCAGCAGGGGCAGATCTGGCTCTCCATATCGATCACGACATCGATGCGCGGCAAATGCTCCGGAAGCTTCCCACGGTTGGGTCGCGCCGGTCGCTTTCCACGGTCCTCCGCTCCGTCGGGCAGCCTGCCTCCGGTCACGTCGTCGTTGGCGGCGGCACGAACCGCCTGTGCCGTGATGGTGAAGAGAGACAGCTGTCCGAGATCCAGTGTCTCGGAGCGGGGACCGAAGATCGTGCGCTTGTACTGGGACAGGATCATCAGGAGCTTGTCGTTCTCCTGGATCGCAGCGTCGCGTTGGGCGATTGCCGCATCACGCTCGGCCGAAAGCGAGCTGCATTCCGCCGACAACGCCGCAAGCCGTGACGATAGCACTATCACGGTTTGACGGAGCAATGCTGGATCGAAAGGCAAATCACTCATGCAGAGTGATTCTACAACAACTCCGCATGAGTGACGAACGACTCTTAATAAGGATCAACCAGCTCGTAGTGGCTGATCCACAACTCGCATCGGCAGACGCTTCCAGTCCGAGCCATCGAGCAGCACCGAGAGCTGAGCATGAGATAGCGGCATGACGCCTCCCTTGATCGGCGGCCAGGTGAACTGTCCCTCGATTCTTTTGTAGTAAAGGACAAGGCCGCTCCCATCCCAGGTCAGGATCTTCACGCGATCTCGGCGCTTGGAGCGGAAGACATAAAGTCCGCCGTCGAACGGATCGGCTCCAAAGGCCTCGCTCACCAGCATCGCCAATGAGTCCATGCCGCGGCGGAAATCGACCGGCTGCGTCGCAATCCAGATCGACAACCCAGATCGAAGCCCGATCATCGACCAATCGCCCCGACTGCCGCCAGCACCTCGCACAGTGCCCGCCGGTCGATTGTCCCCCTGACACGGATCCGAACCGCGCCGACCTCGATCTCGATCGCCGCCTGCTCCCCACTCGGCAATTTGCTCCCGCAGCCGATGATCGCGGCCGGCACAAAGCCAGGTAGCATGCCTCTGTCCCCGCGCTCCGCGACTTGCGCCTGCGTTGCCTGGCGACGCCAGAGAAACAACAGGCTTGGACTGATATCGTGCCGCCGCGCCACCGCGGACACGCTCGCCCCCGGCGCAAAACTCTCCGCAACAATCGCCGCCTTCGCGTCGGTCGACCAGCGCCGACGCCGGCCCGTCCCCGTGATGATCTCGATGCGCTGCAGCGTGTCGGCGCCGTCTTCAAGGATAGACGTATGCCTATCCTTATCGCTATCCTTACGACTATCCTTGGACATTGTGACCCCGCGACAAACCATTCCGCGAGATATTCTTAGCCGACCAGATCAGCCCTCAGTGCGTGGTCCCTGGATGACGCTCACTGGCAACCACCGTCACCTATGGCTGGGTCAACGACACCGTGGGACGCCGGCCGACCCTGCTCGCCGGCTGCATCCTCGTGATCCCCGCAATGTTCCTCTCCTTCTATGTCGCAAGCTTTGCGACGCCAGCGAGCGCGATCGCCGCCGCCGTGATCCCGGTGCTGGTCTATCCGCTGATCACCAGCGGCATGACGATTGGACTCGTCGACATGTTTCCGCGCGAGATGCGCGTGACCGCGAGCGGGATCGCCTACAACACCGGCACCGCGCTGTTCGGCGGGACCGCGCCTCTGGTCGCGGCCTTCCTGATCGAGCGGACGGGAACGCCCTACGCAGTCCCCTGCTATGTCGCGGTCATCGCGACGATCTCCTTCGCCAGCGTCTTCCTCTTCTATGACCAGAGACGCGCAGCGCCCTATGTCGCGGCCCCCGCTGCGGCCATTGCCGATCCCGTGTCGTAGCTCCCGGAACGATGCAACAATGACGGCTCAATCCTCCATCTTCGCTCCGGATTTCTCCGAGACACCCTATTGGTGGGACGGCTGGCGCCCGAACGACGCCGGCGCCGGCGAGCTGCCGCGCGAGACCGATGTCGCGATCATCGGCGCCGGCTATGCCGGCATATCCTGTGCGCTCGAACTCGCCGCGCGCGGGACCGAGGTCATCGTGCTGGAGGCTGAGCTTCCCGGCATCGGCGCCAGCACGCTGAGCGGCGGCCAGGTCACCGGCGGCGTGAATGTCGGCAAGAGCATGTCCAAGCGCGTCAGCGCAGCGGCCGGCAATAGCGCGATCGAGGGCAGGCTGCGCGAGGCCGCGGCCGGCTATCGCTTCCTCGAGACGTTGATCGCGCGTTACGGCATCGACTGCGACTACCGCCGCAACGGCCGCATCGCCGCCGCCTGGACCGCCGCGCAAGTCGGCAGCTGGGAAGGACGGATCGCCAGGCTGAACGCACATACCGACAGCGACGTGCGCATGCTGGACCGCAATGAGTTGCGTAGCGAGCTCGCGAGCGAGGTCTATGTCGGCGGCGCGCTGATCAACGGTGCCGGGCATCTGCATCCCGCGAAATTTTTCGGCGGACTGCTCACAGCGGCCCTCGGCGCCGGCGCGAGACTGGCCTGCCACGCGCGTGTCACGTCGATCGCGCGCGCGGGCGCCGGCCACCGGATCTCGACCGGTCGAGGCGAGATTTTTGCAAAACGCGTCGTCATCGCGACCAACGGCTACACGGGCCCGGCAACGCCCTGGCTCAAACGGCGTCTTGTCCCGGTCACCTCGCATCAGATCGCGACCGAGATTCTGCCCGCGGAGCTGCAAATGTCGCTCATCCCCAGGGATCGCGGCGTGGCCGAGGCCAACAGCGTGACCGCCTACTACCGCTACTCGCCCGACGGGCAGCGATTCCTGTTCGGCGGTCGCGCGCGTTTCTATCCGCTCGATCGCAAGGCCAGCGCAAGGATCCTGTTCGCGCAGATGACGGAACGCTTTCCGCAGCTGCGCGACGTGAAGGTGAGCCATAGCTGGGGCGGCAAGGTCGCCGTGACGCTGGATGCCCTGCCGCATCTCGGGCGCGATCCGCAAGGCTGCTACTACGCCGCCGGCTGCAACGGCAGCGGCGTCACGACGATGACCTGGCTCGGCCATCGGCTGGCGCGTCACCTGCTGGGTGAGCACGATCTCGTGTCCGACGCCTTCGGTACGCCGCTGCCGTCGCACCCGCTCTATCACGGACAGACGTGGTTCATGCCGATCCTCGGCAGTTATTTCCAGCTGCGCGACCACATGGACAAGCGCCGCTAAGGCCCTGCCCGCCCGCGGGCATGGTTCGACAACACTTAAAGGAGAGACCTGGACTATGGGTTTGAGAATTGGCGTCGATATCGGCGGATCCTTCACCGACTTTGCGGTCCTCGACGAAGGCAACGGCACCGTGCGCAGCCTCAAGGTGTTCTCGCGGCCCGACGCGCCGGGCCGCGAGGTCGCCGACGGCATGCGCATGCTCGGCAAGCGCTACGGGATCGACCCGGCCGAGGTCGTGCATTTCACCCATGGCACCACGGTCGGCGTCAACGCGGTGGTGCAGCGCAAGGGCATCCGCCTCGGGCTGATCACCAACCGCTATTTCGAAGACGTCCTGGTGCTCGCACGCCTCAAGACCCCCGACATGTATCACCTGATGTCGGCGCGGCCTGAGCCGCTCGTGCCGCGCTACCGTACGTTCGGGATCGACGGCCGGCTGGACGCCGAGGGCAAGCAGCTCGAGCCCATCGACGCAACGAGCGTCCGCGAGGCGGTGGCGGGACTGAAGCGAACCGGGTGCGAGGGCGTTGTGATCTCGCTGCTGCACGCCTACCGCAATCCCGAGCACGAAAGACAAGTACGGGCGATCATCGCCGAGACCGCGCCGGAGCTCTTCGTCTCCTGCGCGAGCGAGGTGTGGCCGATCATCCGCGAGTATGAGCGCACCAACACGGCGGTGATCGGCGGCTACGTGCAGCCGGTCGTCTCGAACTATCTGACCTCGCTCCAGGAGGCATTGCGCAGTTCCGGCGTCACCGCGGATCTCAAGGTCACCAAATCGAATGGCGGCGTGATGAGCGCCGAGCGCGGCAAGACGGACTGCGTCCAGATCGTGCTGTCAGGCACCGCGTCCGGGGTGATCGGCGCCGCGTGGGTCGCGCAGCTTTGCGATCTGAAGAACGTCATGAGCCTCGATATCGGCGGAACAACCGCGGATGTCGCACTGATCGTCGGAGGTGAACCGCAATACGCGACGGGCGAGTATATCGGCGACCACCAGATCCACATCCCCTCGGTCTCCGTCACCTCGATCGGTGACGGCGGCGGCTCGATTGCGCGCGTGGATCCATTTGGCGTGCTCAAGGTTGGACCGGAGAGCGCAGGATCGACGCCGGGCCCGGTTTGCTACGGGCGCGGCGGGCGCGAACCCACCATCACGGACGCCTTCGCCGCCATCGGCGTGCTCGGCCAGACGGCGCTCGGCTATGATTCAGTCCGGCTCGATGTCGCAGCCGCGCGCGAGGCAATCGCTCCCCTCGCCTCGAGGCTCGGCGAATCCATCGAAGCGGTTGCTGAAGCAATCATCAATGTCTCGATCTCGGGAATGTATTCCGGAATCAGCCGGCTGATCTCGCGTTTGGGGATCGATCCCAGGGAATTCGCGCTGATGGCGTTCGGCGGAGCCGGTCCGATGCTCGCCTGTCATCTGGCACGCGCACTCAACATGGAACGGATTACAGTGCCCCTGACACCCGGCGTGCTCAGCGCACTCGGCGGCCTGATCGCCGATACGCGCAACGATTTCGTCGCGGTCGCCTGGTGCGCGCTCGGAGACGAGGAATGGGACTCGCTCGAGCATACGCGACTTGCGTTGGAGCGGGACGCACTGAGTTGGGTGCAGGCCGAGGTCGGCGCCGACGCGCAACCGGAACTGACGTACACCGCGGAGATGCGTTATCAAGGCCAGTCCTTCGAGATCGAGACCGCCTTCGACGCGGAGGCGATGCGCACGAAGAACCTCGCGGCGCTGCGCGAAGCCTTCCATCAGGCCCATGAGCGCCTCTATCGCTACCGCGACGAAAAGGCCGTGATCCAGGTGGTGGCGCTGCGCGTCGTGGCCAAGGTCCGCACGCCGCGCCCGGTGCTGACGCCGGTTCCGGATGCGACCGAGCCCGCGATGCCCGCCGCCATCGTGCCGTGCTGGATGGACGGCGCGATGCGGCAGTTGCCGCTCCATCGACGCGAAGCGTTGCGCGCCGGCGACCACATCGTGGGCCCTGCGATCATCGCGCAGGACGACACCACCACCTGCGTGCTCCCCGACTTCGAAGTGAACGTCGACCGTTGGGGCAATCTTCACATCATCAATCTCGCCGCGGCGACCTAAAGGATTCGGATTATGGCACTCAGTGGTTCCGCTCTTCAGATCTTCGCCAATTACTGCGTGGCCGCCGCGGAGAGCATGGCCTACACGCTGATCCGCACGGCGCATTCGACCTTCGTGAAGGAGACCGAGGATTTCTCCTGCGCCCTGATCACGCCGGAAGGGCTCGCCTTCGCTTCGCCGAAGACGCTGGGCGCGACCTGGTATATCGGCCTCGACTATGGCCCGGTGCTGGGACTGATCAACGAGTATCGCCCCGGCGACATCTGCATGACCAACGACGCCTATAGCGGCAGCGTGGCGACGCATACGCCCGATATCCTGATGTGGAAGCCGGTGTACTACCGCGGCGAGATCGTCTGCTATGTCGGCGGCCACATCCACAACACCGACATGGGCGGCGCGGTCCCGGCATCGCTCTCGCGCAGGCTGACCGAGATCCAACAGGAGGGCATCCGCTTTCCGCCCTGCAAGATCGTCGATCAGGGTGAACTCGACGAAGGCCTGCTCGACATCATGACCATGAACGTGCGCGCGCCATCGCAGAATCGCGGCGATCTACAGGCGCAAATCGCCATGCTGGTGAACGGCGAGAAGCGCGTGCTGGAGATCATCGAGCGCTTCGGCATCGACGACTTCAAGGCCGGCATGTACCAGGTGATGGATTACGCGGAGAAGCAAGCCGAGGCGGTGCTGAAGACAATTCCCGACGGCGAGTATTTCTTCGCGGAATATGCCGACGAGGACAGCGAGAATGGCAAGCCGATGCGGCTCGCGCTGACGCTGACGATCGACAACGGCCGGGCGCTCATGGACTATACCGGCAGCGACCCGCAGCTCGCCTCCTCCCTGAACATGCCGACCGGCGGCATGCCGCGCCATGCGCTGGCGCTGGTCGGATTCCATCACGTTCTCTACACGCTGAACAGCGATATCCTGCTCAACTCCGGGCTGGATCGTGTGGTTCGCTGCGTCCTGCCGGAAGGCACCGTCGTCAATGCGACGGCGCCCGCGGCCGTCGGCATGCGCAGCCTGACCTGCAAGATCACGCACATGCTCACCTTCGGCGTATTCTCCCGCGCGATACCCGAGCGCATGCCGGCCTGCTCGGCTGGCGGCATGGCGATCGTCACGGTCAAGACGATGGACCACGCCGGCCGCGGCGTCATGGCCTCGCTTGGGCCGGTCGGCGGCGGTGCGGGCGGCATGGCTACCGGCGACGGCAGCGACGGCTCCGGCGCCAACAACGCTTTCCTGCGCAACACGCCCGTCGAGATCAACGAACTGGAAGTGCCGATCCGCATGCGGCGCTATTGCCTTGCTCCCGACTCTGGCGGCGCCGGAACTTATCGCGGCGGACTCGGCCTCACCATGGAGTTCGAGGTGTTCACGCCGGGTACCACCGTCACGGCGCGCAATCGCGACCGCACGTATTTCGCGTCTTGGGGCGTCTTGGGCGGCGGCGCGGGCGCCAACGCGATCTTCACAAGAAATCCCGACGGTCCGGACACGGAGGCGCTCGGCAATACCGACGTGGTGCCCTGCAAGCCCGGCGACCGGATCCGCCTCGTCGGCGCGGGTGCTGGAGGATTTGGCGATCCGCTCCTGCGCGAGCCGCGCCGCGTGCTGACCGACGTTCTCTCGGGCTACGTCTCGCTCGAGGCCGCCCGCCGGCTGTACGGCGTCCTCATCGACGGCAGCCGCGTCGATGAGGACGGGACGCGCAGGCTACGTCAGGAGATGCAGAAGGCGCGGCCGGAGCAGCAGAAGGGCGTGTTCGATTTCGGCCTCTATCGCACCGCGTTCGAGACCCGCTGGACCGAGGCGCGCTATCGCGAACTCACCGACATCCTGGCGCGTCTGCCAGTCGCATGGCGGTTCTTCGTCAAGCATCAGCTGTTCGACGCGCTCGACGCCCGTCTCAAGGCGGGGCGACCCGAGGAAGATGCCGAGCTGGTGCGAGAGCTCTTCGACGAACTGGCGGCGCGCTACCCGACGCTACGCACCTCGGAGCGCCAGGCCGCCGGCTAAACGCAAACGCAACCCGTCGACCGAAAGAACAGAGTGACACGCCAAGGAATGTTTGTGTCCTCGAATCTCTAACGACAACCGGATAGGTGCTCCATGATTTCTCGCCGACTTCTTTTCTCAATGATGGCAGCTGCACCGGCAACATCCCTGAACGGCCTCGGCAAGGCCGAAAAACCGCAAAGACGGCACGATCCGCTGGTCGCAGCCGCTCAGCAAGGCGTGGCAATACGTGAAGACAAAGCTGAAGCTCGATCGCGCGGACCTGACTCTCTATTCCACGCGGCACCTGATGGCGGATTGGTTGGACAATGAAGCGATCGCACAACGCACGCGCGACCGCATTCTCGGGCACGCCAGTGACGTCCGCGGCCGCTATGGCCGCAAGGGTATCCTTGATCCGCAAATTGCTGCGAAGATCGAGGCGCTTGAGCCGCCGGTGGTCAAGCAGATGAGAGAAATCTTGCTCGCCACGAAAAGCCGCGCGGATACCGGCGAGCTCACGGTCCTTAAGACGTACTGAATTGCAAAGTTCGCAGCCTTGTTCTGAATGGCGCGCCATTCAGAATAAAACAGCGAACTCCTATGTAATTGAAATCATTATGCAAACTTTCGGGCTCCGCAACACGCTGCGCCTAAAAATTGCAGCCATAAGGATCTTGCTCGAGCTAGCTGGGCCAGACGCCTGACCCATCTGGGTCATGCAAGAAGTCTTACGATAGCGACAATCGGAGCGGCAGCGGCTTCCACCCTCTGCACGGACGTCCGTGAGTTCGTCATCCGTTCCCCTCCGCGGCCCGTGGCGCTATTCCGCAATGAAGGACGTTAAATGAACAAGGTTCTCGCTGTTTTCGCCCTTGCCGTCGTCACTTGCCTCGCGATATCGGCGTACGCCCAGCAAAACCGCGCAAAGCTCGATGCGCCGGGCAAGGTGGCGTTTGGTTCGAGTTACGAGCAGGCAAGTGGTGTCCTCGGAAAGGACGCGGAACCCTATGCGCTCGATCCGCCACAGCCGGGCATGAAGGCGCTTCTTTGCGACAAGTGCGCGCCTCTGCCCAATGTGGAGGGCTTCACTATGTATTTCCAGGATAATGGCGGCCTCGTCCGTTTGGAGGCTTTTGCGATGGCCGGAGGCTTCAAAACGGTCGACGAATGCCAGAAGGCCGACAAGGACATGATGCCGAAGCTCGTGGAAGCGTACGGCAAACCGGACTCGAACGCGGCTGCCAAGAAGGGCGACGCGAGCGAGCGGATCGCCTCGTTCAAGTTCGCGGACGGCGCTCTCATCCAGCACATCAGCAACATTTCCAAGCCTGGGCGACCTTGCACCTATACGGTCGTCTACAAGGAGGCCTCGCGCTGATGCGCTTTGCCGAACGACCAAATGGTCCATGGTGCGTCGGATGTCGAGCCTACGGAAGCTCCTGCATGATTATGGGTAATCCTAATGCGAATTTTAGTGTCGGTGATATTCGTTGCGACGAGCCTTGGCCCGGCCTTGGCCGGTGATTTCGGGTTTGCCTTCGATAACTTCGAGCAGCAGTTCAAGAAATCTCAGGACCTCGTCAACATCGATCTAGGCCTTGAAAAGGTGAAATGCGACGGCGACGGAAAATCTCGGGCCTGCACCTACAAATCCAAAGCCGGGACGACCGTGATCATAGGGACAAAAGGCAGCCAGGCTGAAGACATGATCGCGGTATTCGAGAAACCTGGCGCGAAAGCAGGCTATGAGTTTCTTGCGGTATCAGCTTGGGCAATCGCCTTTGGGAGTGGCGTCTCGGATCCGAAGGAGTTCGGCGCACAGTATAAGGCAGCGATCGACAGTTATGTGAAACAGGCAAACAGCGGCGCCCCCCAGATCGAGGTCATGGTGGGAAACTACAAGTGGACGATGTTTCGGGTGAATCCGAAAAAGGACGAAATGTTTGTCAAAGCGTTGAATTAGTAACTCGTGAGCATTGCTTCGACTGTCGCGTCCAAGCTCGCAAAGAAGATGCGCGCCGTGCCGTCGACTGCAGAACATCCAAACGAAATAGGCTCCGGCGGTACGATCCGGATTTGACGTCGACGCCTTTTCCGCGTCCGCGAGCGCCCTATCAGTGGACCAGCCGCCGCAATATGCGATCATCGCAAACTCCTTGATATTGAAAGCGCTGAAAACGGACGCCGCTAACGTCCTTTAAGGTTTCCAGTTCTTCCCTAGCCTGGGCGTCGGCCGGATCGAGCCGGTAGGCTTCCTGATAGTCAGCCAAGGCCAGATTGAGCTGCATGGTGTGCAACTCGTATAACAGCCCCCGGTTGAAGTACGCCGATCAGTATTTGGGATTGAGCTGGATAGCCCTGGTGAATTCGGCCAGCGCATCATTCTGGTTGAAATCCTCCAGCGCTTGGCTGTGTTGCTTGGTATTTATTTAGTACCCCGATTATTGGAGGCGCTTGGCATACCTCGGATTCAGACGAATGGCCTGGCTGTGGTCGGCAAGCGCCTTATCGGGCCGGTTGAGCTCCCCGTAGACTTTGCCCCGATTATAAAACGCTGGGGCAAAACCTGATAAGATGAAGAGCTGTGCAAAATCGGCCAGAGCTTGGTCGAATTGCCGACGTTCCAGGTAGATGATCCCACGACCATTGTAGGCGTAGGGATCGTTGGGCAGCAGCTTGATAGCCTGTTTGTAGTCAGCCAGAGGCTTGTCCGCCTGCTTGTATTGACCATGGTGGGAGCCCCGCTAATTCGCACCGCCATACGACTCGCGATGAGGGGGCGTTTAGCTAAGGCTTCAGCCGTCGCATGCAGAGCTGCTTATCTTCCGGCTTGTGGTGGAAGCCGTATTGCATGCATCCCTTGTCTTCTGCCGGCGTATATTTCGAGATATTCAGATAGATTCTAGACGGCTTGCCCTCGCCATAATAAAGGTCACCCACGATCTTGGCTGCGTTATCGGCAATGAAATCGTGTCGGTAGAAGTTGCCATCCTCTGCGGTCTTCTCGTAACAGCCGCGGACGAGATTGAGGAGCCTGTCGGTTCGCTCCTCCAGCTCGCGCCTCGTGGTTTTCAGATATTCCCAATCGCAAGCATAGGTCGGAACAATGCGTAGCGTGATGTCCGCGTCTGTGCCGACTTGAATGACGCACTTCGCTGGCGTTACCAGGAATTCCTGCGAAACAGTCACAGGCGTGACGTACGAATCGATGGCCGCCATGTCGCTGATCTTGACACCCTTGCTGCCCAACGTCCCGGGCTCGACAAACCATTCGACCTTCTTTTCCCTGGTGATGCCCGCAAACAAGGTCGCGGCGTGGCCAGTGACGGATCGGATCTGATTGCAAAATTGCCCGTTCTTTTGGCTCGCGTCGGCTTGCTTGACGGCGGGCGTTGACCGCTCTTCCTTCGCTAGCTTGTCCGCCTGAATCTCCTTGAGCTGCCGCACGAGTTGCGCCAGATACTCCAAATCGGCCTTGGCGCAAGCCTTGGCTTTGCGGTCTTCTTTCTCGCGAACCCAGCCGACATACATTTTGTCGACGGGCCCGCTCTGGCACCCAGCCTCGATCAATTTGACTTGCATGGTGTAGTAGGTCTGATTGTCTTTTAGAGCATTCTCCGCATCTATACAGCGCAAGGCGTCGTCCCGCTGTTTGGTCAGTCTGTTGTACTCGTCCTGGTCGATTTCCTTCCGTTGGTACTTGTCTCCAATTGGGGCCATCGTCGCATATTTGAGATCCTCGATGGCGGCACGTTCGCGGGCCACAAGATTTTGAGCTGCCTTCTGCTCTGCGTCCAGCCGGTTTTGGACGCTGAAATCCGGCGGGCATCGATTGGCTGCGTGCGATCCGAGCGGATAGAAAATGAAGGCGACCGCGATAAGCAGGCAGGCCCGCCGAATGAATTCGTACATGTATCGTTTCCTCTTGCCGACTCTTCAATTTCTGAGGCGCGCACGTGCCTTGTCTTCGCCTACGCCCATGGCGTTAGTGACAGCCACGAATGGCGGGTCGCGTTTTTCGGAATGTTCAAGGAATGGCACGCGCGGCGGGTGGCCGTCATCCGCCTGACCCGCTCCCCGCTTGAAACAGGCCCGACAAAATCCTGATCCCTCCGAACAGCATCGCGCCCCAGGCGATGACGACAAAGCCGGAACTACGCGACGCCATCATCGAGAAGACGGTCACGATGATCCCTGCCAGTAGGATCAGAGCACCTGTCCAGATCTTGTTTGAAGCTGAATTCTGCACTCTACAAGCTCCTTTCGATCGCATTTTCGAGTAATCGGTCTTGACTAACTAAATGGGTGCAAGCGGCGTCTTGCATGCGGGCTTGCGCTCCCGCTTCATGCCGAAGCTGTCGGCGCAAAGACAACCGAAGGCGCCGGCCGATGCGTACAGGCGCGCGCTGACGCTCGAGACTTCCGTTTTGACGGAGGTGACCCGTTCGCGCGGAGAGACGCGGACAGTCACGGTGCAGAACAGGTCTTCGGTTCGCCGCTCGCCCTGCTCGGTATGGATTTCAGCTGCAGCACGCAGCTGCCACTCATAGGCCTTCGCGCCATGAGCGAGCATCTTGAAGCCGTCCGGCAATCCGAACTCCTGCATCACCTTCTGGATGTGCATTCCGAGCAATGGACTCCGCGTTGCACCGATGCTCGGTGCACAACGAGCAAGTGCCAGCATGACGGCAAGCGCCAAGGCAACACGGCTCGACGTGCGTGCGACTAGGCTTGGCGGGAATGTTATTCGAATGCTCACGAGCAGGCTCGCCTGAGCGCATGCAGTGACATCCCTTGCAGGTCGAGGGAGATAACGGAACGGCCGACGAGATATCGGCTTGCAATCTTCCGCAAACCGCTCGCGACTTCCCCGAGAGCGCAGTCATCGGCATCCCGTGCCGCGTACAGCGTGTTGACGAAGGCTCGCTCGAAATCATCTCGCGCGAAATCAATCGCGGCGCGCAGGAGAAAGCGGGACGCGCGCCGGGAGAAATGCGGCCCCTCCCGTAGCGCTGCGTACCTCTCGGTCTGAACGAAGAGGCGGTCGCGATCGTCTCCGTCGGAGATGTCCGGAGCGACGTAGCCGCAGGTCGGACATTCCTGCAGCCAGACGCTCATGTTGAACCGCTCCATACCGGAAGGGGGCTGATCGATATCCCGGGAGCCGATCTCGTTGGTGCTCAGAAGGACCGATTGCTCCGAGGTCTGCCCGCAGCAGAAACACCGCACGTTGCTTTTGCGGTCGTTTGTCATGGAGCGACCGAGCGCAGGATGAGCACAGCCCGGCGGCCTCGGCGCAGGCGCAGCCAGATCACGACAGGAGGAAATTCGAGCGACATGCCATCAAACGACAAAATTCGGACTAGCGACCGCTACCGAACTAGCTTGCGGCCGATGCGGCTGCATGACCCAAACGGGTCAGTCAGCTGGACCGTGCTCCGGAACGTCATGCCTGCGGTTTCGGCGTGCCGACTGCTGCCCCCGATGGCGCGGTTCTATAATACCGCAGGCTTTGCGCTCGCCATTCCAGGTGCTCCGTAGAATCCCGGACCAGCCTTGCACATCGCCCTGCTCTCGCGAGAATTTCCAAGCTGGCGTTCATACCTTTGGAGGAGGGTGTGAGTCGGCTGGCACACAGGCCATTTTGGCCTGCCTGTGCCAACTGCCGTCATAAAACGGCAATTGCAGGTTTACGCGGAAGGGGGACCGCTCTTGGGGACAAATGGAGTTGATAACGATCGGTTGTCGAAAGTCATCGATCGACTAGGGGAAGCCGCCATCGATCCCGCCGCTTGGCCCGCCATCATGGACGACATCTGCAGAGCGGTCGGCGCATCAGCGGCCATCCTTCTCCAGAGCGACGTTCGAACGCCAGACGTCCCACGGACGCAATCGATCGATGAGGCCCTTCAGCTGTACTTCAAGCATGATTGGCACCTAAGAGATCCGAGAGCCGCTGGATTTCCGCAAATGATGTCCGGCGAGATCGTCACCGACCACGACGTGCTGACGCCGGAGCAGATCCGTTCCGATCCCATGTATAATGAGGTACTGTATCCGTTCGGGTTTCAATGGTTCGCGGGTGTCGGCTTTTGGGCCGAGTCCGCCGCCTGGGCGCTGACCCTGCAGCGAACGGGTCGCGAGGGTTCTTTCGAGGCGCGTGACAAACGCTTGCTGGCGCGGCTTGCACCGCGACTGACGGAAACGGCTACCCTTGCCACTGCAGTGGGCCGCGTGGCGCTCACGTCCATGACCAACGTGCTGAACCAGGTTCAGCAGCCTGCACTCGTTCTCAACCGCCGGGGAATGGTGCTGAGCACGAACGCGGCGGCCGATGCCGGATTCGACGACGACATCCGGATCAGCAACCGGCGGCTGATGGTGCGCGACAAGAGCGCGCTCGCGAAACTTGATCAGCTGGTCGACCTGATCCGGTCGACACCCGACAGCCACGCGTTACCTGCTGCACCCATTCCGGTTCGGCGAACGGCAAAGCCTCCCGTCGTCATCCGCGTGTTGCCCATCGATGGCGCGGCTCGCAACGTATTTCTGGGGGCACGCGCGATGCTGACGCTCTCTAACTTGCTGCCGCGCCCGGGCCCGGACCCCGGCCTCATCGCCGAAGCATTCGATCTGACACCGGCCGAATCCCGATTGGCCGCGCTGCTCGCAAGCGGGATGTCAATTGACGGCGTCGCCGAGCGGCTGCGCATTTCACGCGAGACCGTTCGCAATCACCTGAGATCGGTTTTCTCCAAGACCGGCATCCACCGGCAATCGGAGCTGATCAGCCTCGTTTCACAGCTGATATGACTCCTGCAAAGGCTCGAACCCGGTGCATGCGAACAAATCGTGCCTCGGCTGACCCATTTGGGTCATGCCCGCGGGCTCGCCGGCAACGCAGATTCTCCATGTCAAAACTTGCTGATGTCCCGGCCATGTCGCGATCTCGCAGACCGCTCTTGATCTTCCTGATGACGGCCTCGCTGCTGTTGGCCTACCCCGAGTTAGGCCTCGCCGGATCATGGAAGTTCGAATTCGACGCGCGAGACGATCCTTCCCTAACCTATTCGCAAGATGGCAAGATCATCTTCCTGCTCAGCTGCGGTCACGCCTTTGCCTTGCACGCGAAATATCCGGGAACGCCGAAGACCTCCGGCAGCGCATCCATCGAGATCAGCAATGCCAGCGCGCGCATGACATTGCGCGGCGAGTTCGAAGAGCCCACCGCGGACGATCAAACCACCTTCGTCCAGTGGGACCTCGGTTTTGCAAGGCAAGATCCTGAGCTCTATGGCAAGCGTTGGGACAAGGTGAGTTCGCGCCTGCTCGACCTGATCGCCAAGGCAGACCCGCTGACGATCGCGAGCGGACACCAGCGCTATGAGATCCCGCGGGTGGACGTTCCCGGCTGGCGCCGGCCGATCGAAAAATGCGGCCGGGGCCCGTGACATAGGCTGCGAATTCTCGAATCCTTTTGTCGCCTGCAGACGGATAAAGAGACCGTAGTTGTCCAGGGTCTTGTGTGATCGCTGGATCGCACCACGTAGGTCGGCGCCGAGTCGGCGGCGGCCGAGCAGATAGTCTTAAGGAGAACTCTCTTGATCAAATTTACCTCACAAGCCCGTTTCGGTCGAAACGCGATTCTATCGTTCGGGCTAGTCGGGATCGCCTCGGCAGCTTCCCAGATGTGCTTTGCCGCAGACCCGCGGTGCTCTGCCATCTACGACAAGCTAGGCGCAGAAGAAAAGGCGGCCGAGAACCGGGTCGCGCGTGAGCGCGCAGCAATTGCGGATCTACATCCGCCCCGCGAATTGGAGGAGATGCGAGAGAAGTACATGGCAGGCCGCTTGTCGCCCGAAACCTACAATGCCGAGCGCAGAAAATGGGATCAGGGCCTGGCATGCATCAATGCCGAGGCGGAGCTCAAATACTGGCGTCTCGGCTACGACAAGGAGGTGGCATACAAAGAGGCGGGCTGCCAGCGCGAGCCGATCACCAAGCACAAGGTCGAAGCCGTCAACGAAAGGACGAAATGGAAGTCCGAGGCGTGCGGAAAAGCGGATCTCGAATATCTGGCGGGGATGATCAAGCGACTCAGTGAGATCAAAACAGACAAAGCTGCGAACGAGGAGCCTCAGACGCCCGTCGTGAAGCAAGCTGACCCGAGTGCGCGGAATACTGAATTTTGCAAAATGTTGCGATCGGTAGCTGACAATGCACCCTCCGCTTTCAAGGCAATTACAGGGCAAAGGGTAGACAAGAAATTTGCGGACAAGATCGCAATCAGCGAGATGGTCGGCGTGGACACGTTCTCCACGCCGGTGGCGCTGTCCCTCGATTTCTTGGGCACGAGTGCGAAGTGTACGATAAACATTGGCAACGAGCACGAACCGAACTTGGCGCTAAGGTCCGCCCCCAACTACGACTGCACTTGGGATTATGATCAAACGACCAGAAAAGAGTTGGACCAGCGAGCCGATAGGATGGCTAACATGAGCCGCGGTTGCTTTCAGGAGATTTCCGAGGGGCCGAGCGAGCCATTTCGGCATTCGTTCACAGCCGATGCGCGGGTGGTGCTCTACGTCACCTCATACTACGGGGAGAAAAAGCCATCTCATATCTCATTGACTGTCGAGCGCGACTTGCCTGGAGCGTTCGGCTCGTGCGTCAAATACAGTATCGACAAGGACCCCCGCGCAAAGCAGCTCTGCTTGAAGAGGTGGGAGCGGCAATAGCATTAACTTAGTTCGCAGTTCAGGCCAGTTCGTGTCGCGACGGGCTAAGATTAGACACCGCCTGCCGTTGGTCAGATGAGGAATAAACCATGAAAACGTACCTGTTGGTCATTTTGGTCTCTACAATTCTGAGCACCTGCCACTCCGCTCAGGCCAAGGCAGATGAATGCAAAGACGCACGAAATGCCTTCCTTCGCTTTGAAGACAAGTCTTCCGAACGATTCACTAGAGCCGTAAATAGCGCGCCGCCGATGAAAGATGCAGCATCGGCGAAAGCGTTCTATCAAGCGCTGTGCAAGGCTCATACTGACAACATTCGGGAGTTTGCCGAATTGAGGCAACTACTGTTTGCTGCCGTCAATGCCTGCAACATGGCGAAGGCCGAAGCAGATTCGTGGCTCCACACACTCGATCAGTCCGCGGAGGCAGGAAAGAAGGACCAGGAGGAATACTGCAAGCGATCAGCTGGGCGATAGGTGTCCTCAGCCAAAAATATCCACGATGGCCGGAATGAACATAGCAAGGCGTTGGGCCTTGTTGAGCATCGCCTTCAGCTTGAGCAGGTACGAGTGAGCGAGGAGGCAATGACATCAGTTGAAACGACCGAACACGCACCCCGGCGCAAATGGGGCTGGATATTCGTCGCCCCTCCTCTTGGTCGAGGTGGTCATCTTCAGCATACACGCTCACAACCTGACGGAAGAAATTAAGTACTTGCGCAGCTATTTGAACGGGACAATCGCCGAGCTTACCCTGGTCAAGATCGACAACCGGACCAAAGAGCTCGATAGGTCTTATCTCATTTCGGGCGCGTCTCTGATCGGCACATTGGTGTGTGTGTGTGCGGCCCTCGGCTTTCGCCGGCGCAAGACTCCTGCGGAGTAGGCACCGCAACCGGGGGAGCTTCTGATGGACCGCTCATGTCGCCATTCTTCCAGCCGTTACAGAGCGGTCACGGCCTCAATGCTGATTTGCCTCCTCAGCGCCGGCGCGTGCCATGCCGGATGTCCGAATGACTACGCCAAGCTGGACGGCCACGCTGAGCAGGCGACGGATGCTTTCAACAGTGCCGGCGCGTCGAGCCGCTGCATGACCGCGCGAGCGCTCGTGCGCGCCGAACAGATGCTTCTCAGCTTCGTCGAGGATTATCAGGTCCAATGCGTGTTGGATCAGGAGATCATTGACGTGCAGCGGCGGCGGCTCAGCAAGGCCATGGCGGCTCAAGATGGTTCGTGCGGCCACTGAGCTATCTTTTTTTGGGTGCCCAACCGAACTTGTTTCTATTGTTCGTCATGAGCTTCGGACGTCGGCGAGCCCTGCTTGCAGAACTTCTCCATGACGACCAAAGTCACCTTCGTCACATTCCTCTGTGCTGGTAATAGATCTTCCTCACCCGGAAGCGGCTTGCTTTCGCCATCTGGGCCGAACGTACCGCCACCGATTATTTCGCGGTTTCCCGCGCCGTCTGGATCGGCCGAGAAGGAGATGCGGAAGGGTTGTCCTGCTCTCAGGTGCAAGGTCGCTGTCAAACTGGAACGGTTGGAAGCAGTGCTCACCCACGTGGCGACTTCCCGATCCAGTCTTGGGCATTCCAGACTTACGAGACCCTCCATCACGAGCCGGAGCAGTGGCTCGTGGTCGGTACCTTCGGCATTGGCGGGAAGGTTTATCAGAAGCGGGAAACATGCGGCGATAGCATGAAGAGTCTTGCTCCTCATATTGCCTCATAGCGATTGTGGGGAGTTTCCGCCCGGCTTGGGACGCCGACAGACGTCAGTGCGATCAAAGACGGGAGGAAGATCGGAAGTGTCATCACAGAACCGCAAGCGTCTCGGGGATTCTCACGAGCTTCCTCCAGGCTTTCGAACAATCTTCAAATGGCGCGCGATCGCCTTGACCAATTCCGGGTCGGCCTCGCCCCTGTCCGGCTCCGACTCGCGGGCAAGCGCCTCCGCGATCGTATGCCGGCCGCTGTCTCTCACTTCGATCCTGCGGCGATGATAGGCCACGATGTCGGCGAAAGGATGCTCGAGCTCTTCCGCCATCAGCTCGGCGATCAGCGCCGCGGCGGCATGCCAGCTCGCCGCCCGCCGCAGGACATCGAGCAGCAACAGGCGGGTGTCGAGCGATGTGAGGGGACCTTCGCCGAGGTGACCGGCGGCTCTGAGCCGCAAGGCGGTCGCGTCGGACGCCCGGCCGCTGTCATCGGCCACCCAGGCCGCACGGAGCGTATTGAGAAAAGCGGATCTCCGGTCCCCGTAAAACGCATCCTGGGCCGAGCGAACCAGGAAGCGGCGCGACGCCGGCTCGGCCAGGGGATCGAGCGAGGCGGCCCGGAACTCCGGCGTGTCGACGAAGCTGCGTGCCTTC
The DNA here is from genome assembly GCF_900324035.1 of Bradyrhizobium vignae. NCBI lineage: Bacteria > Pseudomonadati > Pseudomonadota > Alphaproteobacteria > Hyphomicrobiales > Nitrobacteraceae > Bradyrhizobium > Bradyrhizobium vignae. Next base: position 2,037,671 of record NZ_LS398110.1, on the reverse strand, counting down.
GCATCACCCTTGTCGATGCTCGGCGCAACGTAACCGCAATAGGGGCACTCCTGCAGCCACGCGTCGACGGTCGAGCGGAACATTCCCGGCGGGCGCTGGTCGAGATCGCGCGAACCGAAGGAGTTCGAGCTCATGAGCTCCCAGCGTTCGGAAAGCATGCCGCAGCAATAGCATTTGCGCTTTATCTTGTCATAGTCCGTCATGTGCGCTCTAGCCCGCCGCTCCCCAGCGTTTCCTCAGATTGCTCCGGAATCTGTCCGACGCCCGGACAAGCTGTTCCAGCACGCCGTCGCCATTGCCTGGCAGATTCGCGATGCCGGGGCGAAAGATTGGCTTCTTCGCGTCGAGCAACATCCGCAGCATTGCAAAGCTACGCTCCAGCATGGGCTCGGCTTCGTCGACGCTCTCCTCGGCATATCCCTTGGCCAGCTCCGTGAGAATCCACAGCAAGGCGGGGGCGTCATTGCCATACGCTTTTTCGCGGATCGCAAGCAGCCGCTTCAACAGCGGCTCGGCCCGCCGAAATTCCCGGCACTCCACATAGGCGCGTATCATGGCTTCGAGCGCATTCTGAACCTCGAAACTGTCCGGCCCGAATCGCTCTTCCAGAAGGTTCAGGCCAGAATCGAACGCGGAGACGGCCTTGCGGATGCGTTCGTGCCTCGTTCCACTTTGCTGCAGCTTGCTGGCATTGGCGTAGACGATGGCGGCGGCGAGCAGCGACCGAGCAACTTGCTCGCTTCTCGCTCCGAAGATTTTCTCCTTCAGCTCCAGGCTGCGCTGGAGATCGGCCTCGACGTCCTTCCATTTCTCCAAGCGCGCGCTCGTCTCCGCCAGAAGATCGACCGCCTCCGCAACTTCGACGCTATCAGCGCCATGGAGCTTTTCCTTGATCGCGATGCTTCGCTCGAGCAATGCCCGTGCCTTCCGATAGGGTACGTTCGACCCATAGCGTTGGGCGAGGGCTTGGCATTCGGCTGCAACCTGGTTGCTCGTCTCGCCGAAGACCTCGGTCTTGACGGCCAGCCGTCTCAGCTGCAGCGGTTCGAGGTCTTCGAACTCCACGCCTCCCGCCTGACCGATCCAGGTATTGAGATCGGAAAGTGTCGCTTCGGAACCATGCAGGGCTTCCTCGATCGCAAGACAGCGCTCGAGAAAGGGGATGGCCTCGACGGGATCTTCATGCTGGCAGATCACCCGGACGAGCGACCTCAAGCCGGTCGCGACCTCGTCGCTGACCGGTCCGAAGCGCTTTTCAAGTCCCGCGATGTGCTTGAGGTGATTGGGTGCATAGAAGGACGTCATGGCGATTCACCTCCCTTGTCCTCATCGTCAGGGTCGTCCGGCGAACGCTCGCTGCCGTCGATCTCGATGATCTCTTTATCGCCAGGGACGATGGGCGACCAGCGCCGAGGCGGGGTGATGGAATCGCCCGCAGCGATGCTACCGAGGGCATGGGCCACCCGATCAATCCCGGGACCGGACGCCTCGCTCATCTGCCTGAAGTCGTCGTCAGAGAAACCCGGCCAAAGCTCCCATAGCGCGTCGAAGCGATCGTCCTCTTCAAGACTAAGGGTCTCTTGCAAAGCCCCGACGCCAAGCCGGACGACTTCGTTCATGTCCGCCTCGCGGCCGTGCTGAAGCAGTCGGTGGGCGAAACGAAGCAGCAGCTTGACCTGATGCGGCCATTTGTCGACGGCGCCGCCTCGCAGCGTCGACGTGAAGTCCTCGACACGACCATACGTTGCGAACGTTTCGATGGCGGCTTCGAAGACCTCAAACAGCTTCGCCGGCTGATCGGCGATCAACACCGCTTTTGCATTCAGACTGCGCGCGATCAGAGGTCCGATGTCGTCATGCCGGCCAGTCGCAATCAACGTCCCTACCAGAGCATCGAGCGTAGCGACGAGCTCCGCGTCGTCAGGCGCATGCTGCTCATCATGGATGGCAAGCGCCCGGCGCAGCAGCGGCTCGGCCTCCGCCGGCCGGCCGGGAAGGAGGAGTCGGCTGATATTCAGCACCCTGCACGCCACCTCGGCCGGGGCGGCACCATGGCTCTCGACGATCTCAAGGCTGCGCCGGAAATAGGATACGGCCTGGTCACGGCCAAAAAACTGGCGCTGATACCAGCCGGCGAGCGCATCGAGACAGGGCACGAGATCGAGGCTCATTGGGCCCGCGAGGCTCTCCCGGATCGCCAGGCTTCTGCTGAACAACGTTTGCGCATCGCCCTTGTCGCTGCGCTCCGCACATTTCGCCCAACGCTCCAGCGCATCGGCAACAGCGATGTCAGCGCCAAAAATGTGTTCCCGGATTTCCAGGCTGCGGCGGAAATAGGGTTCGGCGCCCGAATAGATGCGGTTATCGGCGTACCACAGCGCGAAATCCTCGAGGGCGTCCGCGAGCCCCAGGTCGTGCGGACCGAACTCCGATTCGAGCCGCGCGATCTCTGCGAGTTTTTGTTCGATGGCTGACGACACGCCCGGCAAATGCCTCGAGAGTCGAGTTTCAAAGGTACGCGACGCGTTTCAGCACCCCGCATCCCTGTGCTCGCTGCGGAGTTTCGCCAGCAGTTCAGCCGTTCGGGCGTCGTCTGCGTTGGCCTCGAGCTGCTTTTCGTACATCTTGCAACGCAGACTGTATTTGGCCGACGGAGATTTCCTTGCATTCGGCGCCTGCACCAATCGATGGGGTGGCTTGGCAGACTCCCTCCTGGCCACGTCCGCATTCTTCAAGGCGATCTTCTCGTTTCTCGCATCGCCAGCCTTTCTGAACTCTAAAGCCGCCTCCCGGAAGCGGTCTTCGGACGTGGACCAGTCCGCGGGTCCTCCGCCGGACTGACCGGCAACACGCGCTGCGGCCTGACCGGCACTGAAGAGTGTACGGGCGTACCGCGCCGCCGCGGCCTTGGCGGGATCATCTTCCGCGGGGCTCGGCTTTGCCGGCAAGGCAGCGGCGGGCGGCGGCGCATCCGGGGCCGGCGACGGCGTCCTGTCGATTCCGAGAACGTCCGCAGCAACGTTATTGACCGCAGATCCGGAATCCTTGGCGCGTGCGCTGGCCGGTACCGCTCCGATCCGGGTTGCAACCGCGGCGCCGCCGTTCGTCGACATCGATTTCCCGTCGGGCGCGAGCGTGTAATTCCACGACCCCAGGCTGTTGGTGTAGGTCAGGACGTTTCCCGAACAGGTCCAGGTGCCCTGCACGCAGGAGGGGTGCTCGCTGCACAACGCCCTGCCATCGGGGGTTATGGTGCCTCTGTTACCACTGCCCGAATGTCTCCAGTCCCCGATGAACTTTGCCGCGCAACTGGATGGCGGCGCAGCCCCGGCGGGCACAGCACAGGCCAACAACAGCAGAAGGGCGATCGAGCGTCTCATATTAGGTTCCCCAAAAAGCAGCCGGTCACGTCGATCAGTGCGCGGTGCGGTTGCAGAATTCTCCCGCTTTGACGCAAGACTGATTGGCGCTTCGACATTGCGCATAAGCATCACGATCGGCTTCCTCTGCGGTGCTTCGGGCGACAGCTCCCCAGCCGGTCCCGGTACTCGTCCAATACAGTGAAATACAGGCATCGGTGGCCAAAATGACCCGGCAGGCGACCCCGGCGCTATTACTTCGACAGCGGTCCATGGAATCGGCTTGCGCCTGGCTCGCCGTGACTCGGTCCCATGACATTCCGTAAGCGAGGCGGCTGGTACTGCTTAGCGCAAGCGCGCCGTACCGCTTGTTCGGGACACAGTCGTTTCCCGACAGCGTCTCGTCGGGGCCACACTTGGTGGTCGCGATCTTCCCTTCCAGAGAAGCGCTTGGCTTCGGAATATCGCCTGACGAAGGTTCGCTCGATAGGCTGGAGATGTTGGTATTGTTGCCGTTGGTGAGTCGGTCCGTGGCTTCCTTGTTGAAATCGAGCTGAATTGTGACAGGCTTAGTTGCACTTCCGACATCGCAGCCTGCCGCCCGAACAGGCGCGTTACCTATCAGGGAGATTGAACGCTCGTCTGTTATCGTGGCCGCCACATCAAACGAAGCTGGGGGACAGCCCTTGCGGTGCAAATAGCTCTTTCCGCTGAGTGCACTTCCTCTTCTATAGCCTTCGAATAAGACCGTTCCTACTTCGATTCCCGCAGCCGAGAGACCTTCTCGCGGTTCAAAGTAGACAGCTGACCGCCTCTGACCGTCGCTCAACCACTTGAGCCTTGACCCGTTGTGATCCCAAATTGATTCGCCTGCGTGGACAGGGTGAACAATAGCCAACATAGCTCCGAGCGCGAGCAGGCTCCTGGTGAACATTCACGCCTCTAATGCTGCAGTGCAGCGACGACCCCTCCGGCTGTCATAACGCCAGCCCTAGGCCACCTGCAGGTCAAACTAAGCAAACGCTCATCTGTCGCATGACCCAAACGGGTCACGTCTTGCGAGCCCCCAAATTTTCGGTCGCAATCCGGTTTTACCCTTCTTCGGACTGACGAATTAGTCGGACGCAATCAAACGACGCAAATAGTTAAATTGCACTATAATTGACCATGAAGTTGAGGAGGAGCGTAACGGCTACCGGAATATGAAATGGTTTGATCACCTTATGCTTATGCCTTTTCGTCGCCGGTAGGCTGGCGCACCGCGTGATCAACGGCCTGCCTGTTCGTCCGCAGCGTAAGGGGACGTCATCCATGACTTCGCTGAAGCTTAGAATTATGGCAGTCACAGCCGCGATGCTGTTCTCGACCGCTAAGCGCGCAAGCGCTATGAATACATCCTGACGCAAAAGGATCTCGACCTCTATCCGATCATCATGTCGATCGTGCATTGGGGCAACGTTCACATGGTCGACTCGCGCGGACGACCGTTGCTGCACGAACACAAGAACTGCCATAAGATGTTTGATCCCGTCATGGTCTGCTCGGAGTGCGGCGAGCCGCTGACGGCGAAGGCGGTTCACGTCCATCCGGGCCCCGGCGCGCGGAAACCCACACGCACCGGCGCGGCCGCACGATAATTCGCGAGTAACATTCACCACTGACGCGGCTGAGCAGTCGCCGGCCGAACACCAGCATTGCCTCGGACGAACCAGTAGTCGGAAACAGATTCGTCAGTTCCGCCGGGCAGACCAATACCCCGAACAACGCGCCCCTCCCGAATAGCCGCTCCACGTTCCCCGACCGGTATGGCTCGAGAGCCGACCTGAGCCGGACGCATATTTGTCCGAAACGGTCACCGAAGCGCGGACGGCGCCCGAGCGCGCCACACGGCCCCTGAACCTCACGAGGTTGGGATGTGTGACGACCCCGTCAGTGATATTGACGGAAAACGTGTAGGTCGGATCGCACGCGCCCCTTTGCGTCACGAAGAGAAGGTCCCAAGAGCCGTCGTAAACTGTGCGGGCCTGTGCGACCGATACAGAGGCGACTAGGCAACTTGCGGCGATCGTATGAGTGAGAAGGTTTTTCATTGTCTGCTCCATGTGTGTTTTGGCCAATCGGCTCGGTTTGCAGATATCAATACGGCGCATGCCGCCGGGCACGCATGGTTGATCACTCAGCAGCAAGGGCGCGGTGTCGCAACGGCAATTCGACCCGCCCCCATACATCCAGCAGCGCTTGCGCGAGCGCATCAATGATCCCGTCATCGTGATATGGCGTTGGCGTGATGCGGAGCCGCTCGGCAATGCACTTGCATCTATGATGCTCATCACAGAGCTCCTCAGTCGTGTTGCCGTTCGATGTCGGCACTGAGCAATCGCTGGACGCTTCGTGTGCCTTGCTTCGTCGCGATCGAACATAGTTAAGGGACCGAGCGAGTTCTTTGCGTCACATGCTTTTGTTTTGTCATTTGTTGCTGGCCAATGAAGACGGATGCAGATGCTGGATGATGGCCGTGCGTGTTTGAGAGTGGCGATGACGCGACCTCCGGATTCACGCCAGCACCGGAAGAGCCTGTCTGATATCAGCCGGCGACGAATCGTGTTGTCGCGATCCAAACTCGCGGCGATATTGGCCGGGCGCCCGACCTGTTGCCTGGCTGAATGCGCGTGTGAAACTGGCTTGGTCGGAAAAGCTGAGCGCCAGCGCAATATCCACCAACGATCGATCACCTTGCGTCAACAAGGCTTTCGCGCGATCAAGGCGCCTGATGCTGACATAGCGATGAGGAGAATGTCCGACGGCCTGCTTGAAGGCGCGGGCAAAATGGTATCGGCTCAGACAGGCGATCGAAGCCATGCCATGCATAACATCGTTGCGACCCACGGCACCGGATCCGGATCGGATACGCGCTCGACCTCATCGATCAGCTTGCGTGCATCCTGCGAATGATCGGAATAGACGGCCGCTTCGACAAAGTCGGCCAGCGCGAAGAATTGCAGGCCAGAGTTGAAAGCCGGATCGGCCGGCGCAAACAGCCGCTGCAGATGCTCGAAGGCCTCCAAATGCCGACCGGCACCGATGGCCGTTATGCCGCGCCCCAACTGCAGCATCGCAAGCAGGAAACTGGCGCCAGTCGACAAGACCAGGCGCTCCGCTTCCGTCGCGCATGTCTCGGCCTGCTCAAGCCTGCCCTGCATGCCCGCAAGCTGCGCTTTCACGATCGTGGCCGCTGCGGTCCATACTGCAGATCCGGTCTCCTCGGCAAAACGGGCGGCTTCCTCAGCTTCTCGCCTCGCCCCGATCCAATCGCCGACTTCCATTTCAGCCCATGCCTGAGCGAACAACGCTCGCGCCAAATTGCCGATTCGCCCCTGTTTGCGCAGCCCCGCGGTAGACTCAGCCAGGAAACTTACACCAAGATCAAACGCGCCGATGACGTTTGCAGTGCTTCCCAGGATTCGCGCAACATGAGGATCGTGGCCGCCCTTTTGCGAAAGCAGCTTCAGCCCCGCGTATACCTCGCTGCTTCGTCGAAGCGGGTCGGAATAGGCGGATATGGCGATGCCGCGCGGGTCGAGCTCCGATAACTCGAGTGATCTTGCGGCGGTGAGGACGCTCGCGCGAAGCTCGCTACCCGCGTTGCTCCACCAGCAGCGTTGCGCCGCTCGCCAGAGAAGATTGCTCGCCAAGTCCTTCGCGCCAGCCGCGCGCGCCTGGTCGGCAAGATTTACGAGGGCGGAAATCCTGCCGAGATCATTGACCATAAGAGGTTGACTCATCTCGCGGCACCAGCCGACCCGGGCGCCGCCCAGCCTATCCGACGGCTGTCGGGCGACATGGGAAATTGCCCCCCTGACGACACGAGGAATTGACCCCCTCGCGACACGATCAAAACGGGGGTTTTATGCAGCGACTCAGTTCAGGTCCTCTGCGGTTCAAAGATCCGCGGAGGGAGGCCATGCTGGAGCCGGACGAGGTTTCGGCGATACTCCGGCTCAACGAGCTGGGGTGGGGTAGCAAACGGATTGCCCGGGAGCTCGGGATCAGCCGCAACACGGTGAAGGAGTACATCGCGGCCGGCGGCTGGACACCTTATCGGCAACCGCAGCGCAAAAAGGCACTTGAGGGCCAGGAGAGCTGGCTCAAGGAGCGTCTGCGGCAGCACCGCGGCAATGCTGACGTGATCCGCCAGGAGTTGGCAGCCGAGAAAGGCATCGTTGTCTGCCTGCGCACAGTTGAGCGGGCGGTACAGCGCTATCGCCAGGAGCTTGCGGCGGAAGCGCGCGCGACGGTGCGGTTCGAGACAGCGCCTGGCAAGCAACTGCAAATCGATTTTGGTGAACGGCTGGTTGAGATCGGCGGCGCCAAGGTTCGCGTCTACCTGTTCGTCGCCACGTTGGGCTACTCGCGCCGGCATCATGTCAGAGCCTTCCGCAACGAACGGCAAGAGAACTGGTTCGACGGCCTGGAAAGCGCGTTCATGAAGTTCGGCGGCGTGCCCGAAGAAGTGCTGTTCGACAATGCCCGTGCCTTGGTCGTAGAGCATGACGCCATCACGCGCACAGTGGTCTTCAACGACAAGCTGAGCGCATTTGCCAAGCACTGGGGCTTCCGGCCCCGTGCCTGCGCGCCATACCGAGCCCGGACCAAGGGCAAGACCGAGAACGGCGTTGGTTACGTAAAACGAAACGCGATCGCGGGCCGCGCCTTCCCGAGCTGGGACGCCCTTGAGGCGCATCTTGAGGCTTGGACGCGGGAGGTCGCCGACCTGCGCCAGCATGGCACGACCGGCGAGCCTCCGATCGAGCGGTTCAGGCGGGCGGAAGCGCAGGCACTCAAGCCCATCGTTGGGAGGCCGCCCTTCCAGGCTGCACGTGAAGTGATCCGCCGTGTGCAGGCCGACTGTGCCGTCGAGATCGATGGCAACGCCTACTCGGTGCCCTGGCGGCTAATCGGCGAGATGGTGCGAGTGATGATCGCCGACGGGCTGGTGCGCATCCACCATGGGATCCATGAGGTGGCCGTCCATCCGATTTGTGCCGGTCGTCGCCGCCGCGTCGTCGACCCCGAGCATTTTGCGGGCCTGACTGGCTTTAGATCGAACCGAGCTGCCGCGCTCGCAGGATCGTCCGTTGCGCCGCACTCGCCGGCGCTGCTGCGGCCGCTCGGCGAGTATGAGGCAATCGTCGGAGGGGGCTTCTGATGCGCGCCGCTGTCCCCGATCGCCTGAGCGATATGCTGACCCGCCTGAAGCTGACCGCCGTCCGCGACCAGTTGGATGGGCTATTGGACGAGGCCGGCCGACAAGAGCTGAGCCTGCGCGAGACCCTGGTGCTACTGTGCGAGCGCGAGATCGCCCGCAAGGACGAGCGGCGCATCGAGATGACCCTCAAACTCGCTCGCTTCCCGTTCGTTCGCGATCTCTCCGGCTTCGACTTCTCGGCCCAGCCGTCCCTAGACCCCAAGCAGGTACGTGAGCTTGCCGGTGCGCGCTGGATTGCCAATGGCGAGAACGTGCTGCTGCTTGGGCCGCCTGGCGTTGGCAAGACGCACCTGGCGGTCGCGCTGGGGCGTGAAGCGATCCTGGCTGGGCATTCCGTGCAGTTCGTCGCAGCCACGACGGTCGTTGCGCAACTCGCCAAAGGACACAGCGAAGGCAGGCTTGACGAGCGGCTCGCGCAATTTGCCAAGCCAAAGCTCCTGATCATCGACGAACTCGGCTATCTGCCCTTTGAGCCCAATGCCGCACATCTCTTCTTCCAGCTCGTCAGCCGCCGTTACGAGAGAGGCGCGATCCTGCTCACCAGCAACCGCAGCGTCGGCGAGTGGGGCTCAGTCTTCGGCGACCCTGTGGTCGCCACCGCGATCCTTGATCGCCTGTTACACCACAGTCACGTGATCACAATCCGCGGCGACAGCTACCGCTTGAAAGAAAAGCGTCGTAGCGGGCTTTTGCAGAAGGCCGCCGCGCCAGAAGCTAAATCGGAGAAAAAGCCGTGAAGCAAGCCGCTCGCTCGCTACGGCGCTATGGGGGCGCGCTCCGCGAGCGGCTTGCCACATCCACCAAAACAACAAGGGGGTCACTTCTTCACGTCGCTACGGGGTTAAATCCGGACGTCGCTTGACACGACGGCTCCACCTCGGCTTCCCGCAACAGATGCTCCAGCAACCCCGGTCGACCAAGGTCGGTTGCAATTTCGGCGGCCTGCAAGAATCGTTCTCTCCTGGCCTTCGCCGTGCTGCTCAGCTTCGCCGCGATCTGCAGAACCTCCATGGCCATGGTGTTGGCGCCCCGGCTCTGCGCACGGCTCGCCATGAGATCGAGTTCGGCGGCCAGGTCGTCGTCGGGCCCCACGGTCGCCGCAGCACGATGCCAAAGCCGGCGGTCTTGATCCTCGATGACCGCCGCAAGCGCGGAATGAACCTTTTGGCGCGTTGCAACGTCGGCGGTTCGATGGATCGCGGATCGCACGAGCGGGTGTCGAAACCGAACCTGCATTGCATCGAGATCGATCAGCTGGGCGGAGGCGGCGGGCGCAAGGGCGTCGACTCCGATATTCTGGGCCAGCAGCACTTCGCCGGCGCGCAGGATTTCGTGGAGAGACGTTCCGTCGTTTTCAGCGGCAACGTTCAACAGCATCTGAGTGGCGCCCGGAAGACCGGACAAGCGGCTGGAGAAGGTGCGTTCAAGTCGCTCCGTCAAGGGAAGCCATGGAGCTTCCCCGTCGTCCTCAGTTCGCAAGTTGTGCGGCAACTCTACCAACGCCAATGGATTGCCGGCGGCTTCCTTGAGAAAGCGGTCGCGCAGCTTCCCGGAGAGGTCAGGGGCCCGGATGTCGAGCAGGCCAAATGGAAGGGAAAAACCCTCTCGTAGAGCGAGCAGCAGAACGATCGAATCCGCACTCAGACGCCGGGAGACAAACGACAGCACGTCACGCGTCGCTTCATCCAGCCATTGCGCATCGTCAACGACCAGGAGGATCGGTTTGTGAGTTGCGCTTTCAGTGAGCAGCGTCAGCGTTGCAAGCGCGACCAGCCAGACATCGGGTGGTTCAGCAGCTTCCTCGCCCAGCCCGAACGCATTCAGCAAGGCAGACTGCTGGCGGGGCGGCAACGCCTTTGCCAGCTTCATGAGTGGACGCAACGCCTGCTGAAGTCCGGCAAACGCCAGATTAACTTCAGCGAGCACGCCGGTCATGCCCAATACGACGATGTCCCGTTCACGGGCCCTATCTTTGGCCTTCTCGAGCAGCGCTGATTTCCAATCCCCGGTGCCCCGCTGATAAAGAGAGTTGCCCCGCCGTCATGGATCCTGTCGAGAAGCTGATCGATGAGAGCAATTTCAGTTTCTCGCCCAAGCAGTGAAAGTTCTCCCGAACGCGGGGCGCGCGCGCGCTGATTTTGCTGCGGTGGCGCAGTTTTTGTCAGCCGTTTCGCCATTGCCCGTTCCGGAGCAATCCGTTCGGGTGATCTCTCAACCAGAACTCTGGGCAACATCCTAGCATGCGCCGGCGACGAGGGCATCGGGGTGCTATCCAACTGCTTAGGCGGCGAGGTCGGAAATGCCTGGGTCTTGCTGCCCACCCTTGCTGTTCCGGGCTTCGATGGCCTTGACGGAGTTTTCAAAAGCCTTTTCCAGAACACCCCTGCCGATGGTCCCGAGCACGAAGCCGAGCAGCCGACCCGTCAGGTTTCTGCCGTCGCGTATCACGACCACATCAATGTCGGTCGTGCCGTCGGGTTTACGGGTAAAAGTATAGGTGTGACCCGAGGCGCCACTCCACACATTGGAGTCGGTTGTCGTGAGGACGACGTGCTCAGGATCAGACCAGTCATAATGCAGGCGCTCCCAGATTCCGCCTGAACCTTCAGTGACATCGGCATGCGAGCCGGTCCGATGATGCACCTTGAGATACGCATCGCTGCTGTTGTCAAACAGCTTCGAGCGGCCGGGCCCGAAATCGGTCAGGCCGGCCACGTACTGCTCGGGCGTCGCCGTGGTAGTTCGATGAAGGTGGATGGTCGACATATGCAGTTTTCCTTGGCGGTGCTCCTTGGTGAGCGCAGCCGTTCAACTCGGGTTCAGTTCGAGGCTGTGTTCGGTTTGCGAACGAGCACGCTGTCCCCTTCCCGGCTGATTTCGATCACGCCCGCTGGCTGCGGTGTCGAGAGCAGCAGGCGCTGACCAGGTGTGAGAAGAGATACGACGCGGAACGGTGTTCCTGTCTCGCCTTGCGCCAGAGTGGCGACCACGCGAAATCCATCGCGCTCGACGGTGTAGTAGGCGACCCCCGATATCCCGCCGAGGTTAATGCTCTTGGCCTCAATGGGACGCAGCCCTTCTGCGTGGGCCGCCGTCAGAGAAGCGATACCGAATGCGGCGGCGAAAAGCGTGTTGCGGATTGACATGACGATTGCTCCTAATGATTGGCGATCGAGCACGGCGAAGTCGTTGATCACGACAGCGGTTCGCCGCCCCGATGAATCCAGGTTCCGTTGATGGCGATCGGTGTGCTGTCGGGCTGCCCGTTGACCGGATCAGCCGGCGGGAAGACGCTGTCGTAGATTGACCGGGCTTCTCGTATCAGGCGGAGCCGTTCGCGCTCGGCCTTCGGGATAAATTGGATGACTTCACCCATGTTTCGCCTCCAGTTCGTGACGCCGTTTCCGGCAGGTCGTGACTGGGAGGTGGGGCGAAAGGCCCGGGTCAACAGGCGGGGAAACCGGGAGTCATCCTTCCGGATTTTGGAAGCTCGACAGCGGAGTGAGCACCGCCTCGGTTTACTCCGCGAAAACCCGCTTCAGCCGCGGGGCTGCAAAGTCCAGAAACGCTCTGACCTTGATCGGCAGAAACCGGTTCGCTGTGTAGACGAGATTAACCGGCATTGGCGGTGGCTGGAATTCATCCAGTACGGTCATCAATGCTCCCGCTTCCGGACCAGCTTCGAGTTGGTAGGCAAAGGCGATGGAAATTCCCACACCAGCGCGGGCTGCCGTACAAGCCGCTTCCGCGCTGCCGACGGTGAGCCGCGTATGCACCGGCGCCGCGATGGTCGCCTTGCCTCTGACGAATGTCCAGACATCCGGTGGCGAGAAGCCAGGATAGCTGATGCAATCATGTCCGGCCAAATCTTCCGGCGTGCGCGGCGTTCCGCGCGCCGCAAGATAGGCGGGACTGGCGCACACCACCCGGCGCGTCCTGCCGAGCCGCAGCGCGACCAGGCTCGAGTCCGGCAATTCGCCGATGCGCACCGCGACATCGATTTGCTCCTGGGCAAGGCTCAGCTTCTGGTCGGTGGGGATCATCCTGACCTTGATGTCCGGGTAGGTCTTGAGGAAGTCCGCAATGATCGGCATCAGAATGATGCGCCCAAGGCCCAATGGGGTGGTCACGGCCAGCTCGCCCGTCGGCGTGGTATACTCGCCGGAGGCGGTACGCTCCGCTTCGAGCACATCGGTGAGAATGCGCTTGCAAGCCGCAACGTAGGACGTGCCTGCATCCGTTAGCACCAGCTGCCGGCTCGATCGGTTGAAGAGCTTCGTCCGCAGGTGAGCCTCGAGCTCGGATACGTTGCGACTGACTGTTGTGAGCGGCGTTTTCAACCGCCGCGCCGCCGCGGACAAGCTGCCCTGCTCGACCACGGTCAGAAAGGTCGACATCGCTTCCAGGCGATCCATCGGATCCCTTCCATAATTCGGGAGGATACCTTCCGATTTTGCCATATCACCCCGGACTGCGGAAGACGGCATCGCCGGGGGTGATCCGGATGGCCCTTCGAGCGAAGCGAGCCTTCCGCTGCCTGGAAGGACCCTTTCCACCTATGGCCCTTTCTGAGGTGGGCTCTCCGATCGATGTCTTTGGATGATGACGCGAGAAGCGCCGCCTTCAAAACAGGAGAGTTCAATGACAAGGCATCTCGAATCCTATCGGTACGAAATCCAGTACAGCGACGACGCCGACTTCGTCACGTATCAGCGCAAGTCGAGCGACGGCGTTTGGCAGACAGTCTCAGCGTGGATGATTCTAAATTCGGCGGATGACTGAGTGTTGGCCCACCATTGCGCAGCCGACCAGTCGTTCCTGTTCGGACATCCAACGACGCACCGGCGAAACTCTCCAGATTGTACTCGGTTCAATGTTTTTATTGCACCGAGTAATGTCTCGGATCATTCTGTCAACCAAGCTCGTAGAGGGGCCAGCATTCAAAGCCGTTTCACGGCGGGTTGACAGCGCCAGCCATGAATGTTGCTCGGAGCATTGAGATCCTCACTCGGAGCATTGGAGACCAAAATGCCTGCGGTAGTCTCGACGATCATCCTGCCTGCTGCCATCAAAGGGGCCGGGATAGCTTCTCGGCTGCTTGCCGGCGGTTGCGAGAGGTTCGCGGGCTATCTCGGCCGACGGACCGCCATTGCCTGCCTTCACGATCTAGACGACCGCGCACTGCGGGACATCGGCATCCGCCGTTTTCAGATCGAGGCCGCCGTCGACGGTCTCATCACATTCTCTGCACAAGCGGACGAAGGGATGGTGAGCGCCGCAGCGGTAGCGATTTCGCGCGAGCGCCGGCGCGCTCCAACCCTGGAGTCACAGCCATGGAGCTGACCGTAGCCACGATCCTGATCACCTTTGCCGGCATGTTCCTGATCTGCTTCATGAAGGGCGCGTTCGGCGGCGGATTCTCGATTGTGGGCATTCCGCTATTGTCTCTCGTGATGGATCCCGTTACCGCCGGCGGCCTTCTCGCGCCGTTGTTCATCGCGATGGACTTGTTCGCCCTTCGCTACTGGAAGCCTTCGACCTGGTCGAAGCAAGATCTTCTGCTGCTGTTGCCGGGCCTCGTGACCGGGATCGGACTGGGCTATCTGCTGTTCCGCTTTCTTGACCACCGCGCCATCGCGATCGCGATGGCCGCGACCACCTTGATCTTCGTGGCGCTGTGGCTTGCTGCAGGCGCGGAGGTGATAACGCGTCCGCGTTCGACGCCGAAGGCCATCACGGCCGGCCTCGCCTCGGGCGTGACGACCATGGTCGCGCATTCGGGCGGACCGCCGCTCGCGATGTATCTGCTGCCCCTCGGCCTCAGCAAGGAGGTCTACGCAGGAACGACAAGTCTGTTCTTCACTGTCGGCAACGCGACCAAGGCCGTCCCGTGGCTCTTGCTAGTGAGGCCGACGGGAAACGTCTGGACGTTGATGGCGATTTGCCTGCTCGCCATTCCCGCTGGCGTGTGGGCGGGTTGGCGGCTTCACGGAAGCTTGGACCAGCGCCAGATCTATCGGGTCTGCTACGGATTGTTGGTCGTGACGGCGCTGAAATTGTTATGGGATGGAGTTTCCGGCTACCTCATGTGAACCGGCTGTTCCCGCGGCTTGGTGTGGGACTCGCAAACACTAACAGCCCCTAACAACCAATAACGAGCAAATTGCGCTGCCTGTGCCAAGTTAGCTTCGCAACAATGATGAATGCGATCCTGGAGCGCCACATGGAGATGCAATCAGAGCAGCCGGCCGCCGCAGGCCGCTATGAGCAGTGGCCGCACCGTGGCGTTTGGGATCGGCACTGTCCAGGCGAGCTGCTGCTGTCTTCGACGGATCGGGGTTGGTCCGGCCTGTCGGCCGAATTGTGCACTGCTAGAAGAGGCGTTGGCCCGTGGAGGACCCCACCATCCGATATCCGGATTTGCGTGGCCACCCGTAGCAATCAAACGATTCTCACGCGGCGGGCGCCGGGCATCGAAAGTCGGATAGTCGCCGAGCGAGGTACGGTTTGGCTCTCTCCTCCCGGCTTGCAGGAGGGTGCGGTTGATTTCGCTGAAGATCTGCCGGAATTCTTGCACATCTATCTTCCGCTAAGCCACTTCGCGTCGAGCAATTTCCACAACGAGACCGGTGAATCGGCAATCCACGCGCTAAACTACGAAACGGCTTTCGAAGATCCGCTGCTGGCCGAGATCGGATTTGCCGTAGCCTCCGAGCTAAAGATTGAAACTTCAGCCGGCAGTCTGTTCGTCGAATCCCTCGCATCTAGTCTGGCGGCGAGGTTGCTTCAAAAGCGAGCCAGCGTATCACGCACTCAACTTTTTCCTCGTCGTGCTCACCATGGGCTCGATCAGCGCAGACTCTTTCGTGTGCTGGACTACATTGATGCGAACCTGGAGGGTGACCTCAGCCTTGAAAGTATGGCAAGGATCGCGTGTCTAAGCAGATACCATTTTGCGCGAGCCTTTCGACAAGCCGTCGGAGAATCTCCCCATCGCTACGTCAGTGCCAAGCGCCTGGAGCGGGCGAAAGCCCTATTGACACGTGGCGATCGGCCCTTGGTGGACATCGCGTTGACGCTCAACTTTTCCAGCCAAGCCAATTTCACGCGAGCCTTCAAGCAGGCGACCGGGCAGGCGCCAGGTCAATATCGTCAAACGGCGGGATCACAAGCATCCAAATCCTCTCTGATGGACGCCAGGCATTCACTTTCGGTTTTTGCCTGAGCCTGCATATCGTTTGCGAGCCAGCGGCAGCAACACATGACAAGACGAGAGCACGCGCTGCAAAGCACGCGGGCCGTCATACGACTATCTTCGCCGGGCTAGTCATTCACTGAAAGGCCGCTCGACGTGCCGATACGTCAATACTTCGTGTGGGTGGGAGGCGCCCTCCTCGTGTTGCTGTTTGCGGCTGACTGGCTGCTCCCAGCGCCTCCTGCATATTCACATTCCGCGGTCGCTCCGAGCGAACGGGCCAACCTGCGCATCACTTCGGACCAAAAATGGCCGGAGCGGGTGGTGTTCGACACCGCTCACGCGCCAGTGACACACTACATTGCTGAGTCTGGCCTCGCGGCGAACCTCGTCCCCGAAGTCTTTTCCCAGACTTCGTGGCGCAGCCCACGCGATGCCTTCGCTGCGGTGGAAGAAGCTGCGGCCCCTGCCCCGACAGCAAGAAATGAAAATGCATCGGCAATCCGTGCAAAGCCACAGCAGCCCAGAACTCGCATGACTAGTGCGGCCAAGATCCATTGATCGAGAACCAACATGAAAGACGCTCTGTGCCTCGCCGTGTTCGCTGGCAAAATCCTGTGCCTCGCGATGTTCGTGACGGTTCTGAAGCCGGACGCCATCGGCGTCATCCAGACGTCGGCGCGTCCTGTCGACTGCAGGATGGAACGTTCAGGGCTGCAGCAATGCGTTTCGAACGTATTTGCGAGAGCTTCGCTAGCCGACGCGACGTCATGCATCGCACATAGAAACCCCGCTCACTGCTGACGCAACGGTCCGCCGACGCCATGACCCAAGCTGCCTCATTCCGGGATCGACATGCCGCCCTCATCTTCGCGCTGCGGACCTTTGCAGCGGCGATGCTGGCGTTCTCGATCGCGCTGTTGCTGGACATGCCGCGTCCCTATTGGGCCATGGCATCGGTCTACATCACTTCGAACCTGTTCACGGGGGCAACCACCTCCAAGGCCGTCTACCGCATCCTGGGCACGCTGATCGGCGCGGCGGGGACCATCGTGCTGGTCCCGAACCTCGTCAATGCGCCGGAGCTGCTCAGTCTCTGCATCGCGCTGTGGGTCGGCATCTTTCTATATCTCTCGCTGATCGACGGCACGCCACGCAGCTACGTCTTCATGCTGGCCGGCTACACCGTGGCGCTGCTCGGCTTTCCCATCGTCTCGACGCCCCAGTCGGCCTTCGACATCGTGGTTTCCCGCGTGCAGGAGATCATGCTCGGAATCGTCTGCGCGAGCGTCGTCGCGATGCTCGTGCTGCCCCGCAGCGTGGCCTCCGGCGTCACCATACAAACCGATGCATGGCTCGCCGGCGCGCGCCGGCTCGCTGCGGACGTCCTGACGGGCCGCGGCAGCGATCGGGAGCATGACGGCGAACGCATACGCCTCGCCGCCGCCGCCGCCGAAATCGACCAACTTGGGCGACATCTCGGCTTTGAGGCGACCACGTCCACAAGTATCGGGCTAGGGCTGCAATTGCTCCGGCAACACATGCTGTCGCTGCTGCCGCTTCTCGGATCGATCGAGGATCGCAAGCTGCCTCTGGGTCCGCACGACGAGGCGGCTGCGCGCATTTCGTCTATGTGCACAAGAATAGCTGCATGGCTCGAAGGGGGCGGCCGCGATGGACAGGAAGCCGATGCGTTGCGCGCAGCGCTTGATAAAGCACGACCGGTGCTGAGCGTGGACGCCGGCTGGATCGAGATCGCGATCTCAGGTCTCATCGTACGGCTGCGCAACCTCGTCGATGTCATGCAGGATTGCCAGCTCCTGCGCGAAGCCCTCGCCGAGGGGCGCAATCCCGAATCGCTTCATCTCGTCGTCTCTCATGGCGCTACGGCTGTTGCCGTCCCGCATCGCGACTACTGGTCTGCGCTCCTGGCGGCCGGGTCTGTAGCCCTTGCGGTGCTGTGCTGCAGTTGCTTCTCCATTGCTACTGGCTGGTCGGACGGGGTTGCCGCACCGCTTTTCGCAGCTGTCGTCGGCAGCTTTCTGGCGGGCGCGGACGATCCGCTGCCGGCGTTCCGCAATTTCTACGGACTATTCCTCGTCGTGATCGCCGTCCATGGCATCTACCTGTTTGGCGTGTTGCCGCGGATTACGGCTCTCGAGGTGCTCATCGTCGCATTGATGCCGCCTTTCGTGCTGTTCGGCTGGATGGCTGCGCGGCCCGCGACCGCGCGTATCGGCGCCATACTTGCCATCTACCTCTCGGTGCAACTAGCGTTGACCGAGACCTATTCGGCCGATTTTATCACCTATGCCAACTCCAGCGTTGCGCTGATGCTGGGTGTGGCGCTGACAGGCGTGACCTGCGGCATCGTTCGCATGGCCGGAGCCGACTGGATCGCAAAGCGATTGCTGCAAAGCAATTGGACCGCGCTTGCATCAGTCGCCGAGCGCACCTCGGATCAGGACCCCTTTGCGCTTGCCAGCCTCATGCAGCATCGCCTCGCCCTGCTTGCTGCGCGTATCGCCGTCGTCCCCGCCGACGCAAGGAACGGCGCCGCCAATCTTCGTCAGCTTCGGACGGCGCTCAACATTCTCGGCGTGAGGCGCTCGAGCTTGGGGCTGTCACGCTGCGCAAGAGCGGCCACCGAAGCGTTCTTTGCTCGTCTTGCCCCGATTTGCCGGACCCACACTGCGGGGGCGCTCCCCGACGACCTGGTGGGACAGCTCGACGGCACCATCGCACTAACGTTGCAGGAATCAAGGAGCGAAGCCCGCGATGACGTGCTGGTCGGTCTCACCGGCGTACGTTCCGGGCTCTTTCCGGAGTCGCCGGCCTATCAACCGCAGCAAATCGAATCTGGGACGATCGCCGCATGAGATACCAACTTGACCTTTTCGGCGTGCTCGTCCCGACGCTCCTGCTCTGGAGCGTGGTTGCCTACGTGCTTGCGCGCCTCGTCAGCAAGCTGATTGCTCGTATCGGCCTCTATCGATGGATCTGGCATCCCGCACTCTTCGATTTCGCGCTTTTTATCTGCCTGGTCACCGGCCTCGTCTTAGGCTCCACGGAGTTATTCTCATGACAGCACCCGTTTCGTTCCAGAAAGCCTTATGGCGCGGGTTCACGATGAAGTGCCCGAACTGCGGTCATGGCCATCTGTTCGGCCGCTTTCTCAAGGTGGTCGGCAACTGCGAGGTCTGCGGCGAAGATTACACGCCGCAACGCGCCGATGACCTTCCGGCCTATCTCGTGATCGCGATCGTCGGCCACCTCGTCGTGCCAGGGCTTCTTGCCGTCGAGATGGCCTATTCACCTCCGGCCTGGCTTCAATTGCTGATCTGGCTCCCTGCCACCGGATTTTCGGCGCTCTTTCTGCTGCAGCCCGTGAAAGGGGCAATTGTTGGGCTGCAATGGCAGACCGGCATGCACGGCTTCGAGGCCGCCAGACGTTGCCGGGATCGAGAAGCCGCAGATGGCGTCCCGCCCGTTCCTCACCTCGCCTCCAAGGAGTTGGTGTCATGAAAGCCGTCGTGAAGTCGCTGCGTCCTTTCGCGCTGACCGGTCTCATCGTGCTGGTCGCGATTTGGGCCGGTTACAAGCTGTGGGATTACTACTTTGATGCGCCCTGGACCCGCGACGGACACGTACGGGCCGACGTGGTGCCCGTGGCTTCCGATGTTTCCGGCTTTGTGAGCGAGGTTCTGGTTCGGGACAATCAGCAAGTCCAAAAGGGCGACGTGCTCTTCCGGATCGATCGGGCGCGCTATGATATCGCGCTCAAGCAGGCAGAGGCGGTACAGGAAGGCAAGCGCGCCACGCTCGACAATGCCAATGCAGATTTGAAGCGCTACAGTGCGCTGACGCCCGGCGTCGTGGTTTCCACGCAGCGGATGGACCAGGTTGTCGCCATCCAGGGCTCGGCCCAGGCGGCGTATGACCAAGCCGTCGCGGACGTTGCCCTTGCGAAGCTCAACATCGAACGCAGCGAGGTGCGGGCCTCGGTCACCGGCATTGTCACCAACAATGAGCTGCGGCCGGGCGCCTACCTCACCCCCGGAAAGGGCGTGATGGCGCTGCTCGACACCGGCACGCTGCATGTCCAGGGCTACTTCGAGGAAACCAAGCTGCAGCGCATCCATATCGGCGATCCCGTCAACGTGCGGCTGATGGGAAGCAGCCGTGCGTTGCCTGGAAAAGTGGAGAGCGTTGCAGCCGGTATCGAAGACCGCGACCGCAGCAACGGTTCGACCCTGCTTGCCAACGTAAATCCGACCTTCAACTGGGTGCGGCTGGCGCAACGTGTCCCGGTCCGGATCGCGCTAGAAGGCACCGAGCGAAACGAACTCGTTGCAGGAGCTACTGCGACCGTCAAAGTCCTCGGCCCCGGATCACGCAATTATGCGACCGCAGTCAAAAATGAACGCAGGACAGCACAGCCCTGCCACATGGTGCAAACTGCGATCGTGGTGGCCCCCTCATGCGGCTGAAAGCTGAACAGATAAAGCCTCTATCAAGATGTTGGTTGCGTTTCTGGCAATGCTGAGTACCAGTATTTTCGCGGCCCATATTTTCGAAGCGCTGCACGCGAGACTCATGTCGGTACGCATTCGCGAACGTAGCATGGCCGATCGTAAGCGATGCCGCTTCCGCTTCGCGAATGCCGCGTCAGTCAGGAGGGCCTTTCACGGAGTCAGTTTAGTGCATTTGGCTACGATCATTGTGCTGGTACCAGCGCCGGAGCGCCCTTGTCCTTGATCAAGAGCACCAGGAATTTCGCGGGCCGGGTGGCACTTGCGTACCGGTCAACGACATGAACGTCGGAAGGGCCTTCATAGAAAGACTGTCCCGGCGTTAGCGTCACCTCTTGTCCGCCCTTCAGCTGCATCACGAGCGAGCCCTCGAGCACGTAAACAAACGCATGGGCATTGTGCCGATGCATCGCGCTCGAGCCGCCGGGCGCATGCTCGACCGCGATCATCAGAGCTTCCCTGCCGGGGCTCTCCGCAAGAGAACAGTTGGATTTGAAAGCGATTATCGGTGATCTCAGCGACTCGCTTGACGAAGTGTTCGGCAGCGCCATGAAGAGAGTCGAGCGACTTCGGGAAGCTCGACCCACTGCGTCAGATATGGAGAGCATTGCGCGCCAGTGAGGTCAGCGCTCAACGCGCCGGTGAGCAATAGAACCTTTTGCTTTCAAGCGAGAGCGTGCGCAGGGCGAAGGCCACACTGGAGCTGGGAACGTCGACGATAGTGTCGACACCTTCGCGTTCGAACCATCGCCGCGCCGTGCTGGCACCGACATCAGCTTTCATCTGATGATCGGCGAATATGATTTCCGCGGGCTGTCCCAAAATCGGCCCAGCGTCCTCGACCGCCATCTTGGCAGCTTCGACCGAGCCTTGTCCGCTTGCGTCAGAATAGACGGACGCCATATCGGTTAGCACCCCTATCCTAACCGGCTGTGTCTGGGCGAATGCGCTCGTAGTCGCGAGCGCAATTGAGCCAACGAGCCATAGGTGCGCCAAACTCCCGCGACGCTTGTCCCCCTCCCTTGATCGTGCCCTTGCCTCTTTCATGTGAGGCCCAGGGCGTCATTTTGTTTCTACGGAAACTCTTCCCGCTCGCGATGGAACTGTCTGTCACCTATGAGTGTGACAGGCCGTGGTAAGCTTAGGGGACCAGCAGATCGAACGTCCTTGTAGAGCATCGAC
Organism: Bradyrhizobium vignae; assembly: GCF_900324035.1. Classification (NCBI taxonomy): domain Bacteria; kingdom Pseudomonadati; phylum Pseudomonadota; class Alphaproteobacteria; order Hyphomicrobiales; family Nitrobacteraceae; genus Bradyrhizobium; species Bradyrhizobium vignae. Next base: position 2,016,137 of record NZ_LS398110.1, on the reverse strand, counting down.
CTACGCGAGCGGTCTAGCTCTTCGGCAAGCGCGCCGTCACCGTCAGCAACTGGTAGGATGCTGCCGTCTCTCCCGTGGCTGTCGTCACTTCGACGTCCCACGTAACCTCGCCGAGCTTATCGCTACGAGGGAACTTCTCCTTCACCGTGAGGCGGACCTTGATCGTGTCTCCGGGATCGACCGGCTTCACGAAACGCAGGGAGTCGAGCCCATAGTTGGCGAGAACCGGACCCGGCGGCGGATCGACAAAGAGGCCGGCGGCATACGACAGCACCAGATACCCGTGCGCGACGCGGCCCTTGAAGAAGGGATGGCCTTTGACCGCCTCCTCATCCATGTGGGCATAGAAGGTATCGCCTGTGAGATGTGCAAATTTCTCGATGTCGTCCAGCGTAATCGTGCGCTCGCCGGTGATGAACGTCTGGCCGAGATCGAGTTCTTCGTAATGGTAGCGGAAGGGATGCTTGTCCTTCACAATCTGCCGGGCACCGCGTACCCAGCTTCCGGCGAGGCTGGTGATCCTTCCCGGCGATCCTTGCAAGGCGGTGCGCTGCATGTAATGGCTCAGGCTGCGAACGCCGCCCAGTTCCTCCCCGCCTCCGGCTCGTCCGGGTCCGCCATGTACAAGATGGGGCATCGGCGAGCCGTGGCCAGTTTGTTCCTTCGCGCAATCGCGATCGATAAAGGCGATCCGACCGTGCTGAGGTGCGATCCCAAAAGCAATGTCTGAAGCCGTTGCCGGATCGTAGGTGTAAACGGACGCGACAAGACTACCTCCTCCACGCCACGTCGAACCGGTCGCAGGCGCTCTCCAGAAGCCGCCGGGCGGCGGCGATTTCGGCGCTGGATTCGGCCACCCGCTGCTGCATGTTGGCGTTCGCGCTCTTGGACGCCCCCGTCACGTCGCGGCGACTCTTCGTGTGCCCGATGAAAGCCTCCAGCCCGGCTTCAGCCATGCCGAGCACCGAACCGGACAGCATGCACGGCAGCCCCGCGAACACCGGAAGGCGGTAGGTCGGAGCGGTGGCATGGGGGCTCTGGCCAATGAAGGTCGGGTAGGTCGGCACCGCGCGATGGTCGGGGACCAGGACGTTACGGGCGACGAGGTCCTTCGATCCGGTGCCGCGCATGCCGAGCGTGCGCCAGGTGTCGTCGATCTCCATATCGGACTGCCGCACGACCACGTGGTAGGTAAGGTAGCCGCCCGCCTCCGGATTGGCGACGCGGGCGCCCATCAGCAACCAAGGCGAGTGATCGCATCCACTGCCGAACTGCCAGCGGCCATTCAGCCGCCATCCCTCCGGGGTCCGTTCGAGCGTTCCTTGCGGAGCGAGGGCTCCGGCGATCAGGTTGTCCGCATCGCCCTCGTAGACCTCCTTCTGGCAGGCCTCGGGGAAGCGCCCGATGACGTAGTCGTGCGCGACGCACACCATCAGCACCCAACTCGCCGCGGCGCACCCATGGGCGACTTCCGCACACGCGCGGATATGGGCGCTGGGCGACATTTCCAGCCCGGCGAACGCCCGCGGCGTGATCACGCGAGCCAGGCCCGATCCACGAAGCAGCGAAGCGGCCTCGTCGTCAAGCCGACGAAGCTGTTCGCTACGTTCCGAGATGGCCGCCAGGCGCGGAACGATCGCCCTGGCCGCGGCGATGGAATCGAAATTCAGGGCGATGGACGGCGCGGCTGAACCGGCGCGGGTCGAGGTAGACATGTCGGTTTCCTCCCGTCGTTAAATCGACGCGATGACGACTTACGGCGCCTTTTCTTGTTGCTCTGATTATCGAACGAGCGGGCCTAGGCCACAACCAATTCACGCAAACTGTTCGCAACGCGAACATGACGGAACGCTCGTTAGTCTAGCGGCGATGGCTGCGGACACGTGCGCCACCCGCAATCTCTCAGCGACTGCGGCCGATCTTCGAAGTCGCCGAGCCGGTCGCAAGCAGAGTAGCCTGTTCGTCGTGGAGTTGGCCTTCCAAGAAGCAGATCGAGCGCCCCCGACTCACGATACGACCGGTGCCGAAGATTCGGCCGACTTTCGCCGGCGAGACGAAGTTGACTTTGATCTCGAGCGTCGGCGCGAATTCACCGGGCCCGAGGGTCGCAGCAAGAGCGGGCGACAGCGTCTCATCCAGCATCGCGGCCAACATGCCGCCATGGATGAGGCCAGCCGGATTCAAGAACTCCGGCCGAGCCTGCATCTCGACCTTGATCACTTGCTGCTCGGCGTCGAAGTCAACGAACTTCCACCCCAGCAGCGTCGCGATCGGCGCCTGAGGAAGCTCTCCTCTCACAATCTTCGCAAAGAACCCACTCCCGTCCATTCAGTCTATCCCAGATTAGCTGATAACAATGGGCGCTAATAAGTTGCTCTCCCCCCGGATAAATCGAACACCGCCCCCGTGCTGAACGAGCACTCCTCGCTCGCCAACCAGCAGACGAGCGACGTCGCCTCCTCGATCGCCCCGAACCGTCCGAGCGGAATCTTCGACAGCATGAACTCGATGTGCTGGGGCGTCATCTGATCAAACAGCGGCGTTTTGATCGCCGCCGGCGTGATGCAGTTGACGCGGATGTCGGTCGCAGCCGTTTCCTTGCCGAGCGATTTGGTGAGCGCAATAAGGGCCGCTTTGGACGCACTGTAGGCGGACGCGTTCGGATTGCCTTCCTTTCCCGCCACCGAGGCGACGTTCACGATGCGGCCGTAGCCACTCTTCTCCATGATGCGGACGGCGGCACGGTTACTGTAAAAAGCTCCGTTGACATTGACATCGAACACCTTGCGCCAATCGCTCGCCGAATAGTCCTTCACGGCTGCGTTCGGCCCCGTGATGCCAGCGCTGGCGACCAGAATGTCGAGCCGTCCGCCCAGTTCGTCGATGCTCCGCCGCATGGCCGCGTCGACGGCATTTTCTACGGCGATGTCGACTGCTTGCGTGTGAGCGGCGCCGACTTCCACCGCTGCGGCGGCAAGGACGGAGGCGTTCAAGTCCCACATGGAAACACGGGCGCCTTCGGCCGCGAGGCGACGCGCCACGTCGCGGCCGATGCCGGAGGCCGCTCCGGTGACTATGGCCGTTCGTCCTTCGAACCGTCCGCTGTACATGGTCACGTCCACGGCCCCGTAGGTGGCGACCACTCGCGGGTTTGCTGGCGCTGCGTTCCGAGTCCCTCGATACCGAGCGTCATGACATCGCCCGGCTTGAGATAGATCGCTGCAGGCTTCTTGCCCATGCCCACGCCGGGCGGCGTGCCGGTCGCGATGACATCGCCGGGCATCAGCGTCATGAAGCGGCTGACGTAGCTGACGATCTCGGCGCAATCGAAGATCATGGTCCGGGTGTTGCCTGCCTGCATGCGTTGCCCGTTGACGTCGAGCCAGACGCCGAGTGCCTGGGGGTCGGTGATCTCGTCCGTCGTCACCAGCCATGGTCCGACAGGACCAAAGGTGTCGCAGCCCTTGCCCTTGTCCCACGTGCCGCCTCGTTCCATCTGGTACTCACGCTCGCTCACGTCGTTCACGATGCAGTAGCCGGCAACGTGGGCGAGCGCGTCGGCGCGGTCGACGTTGGAAGCCTGAGTGCCAATGACGATCCCGAGTTCCACTTCCCAGTCCGACTTCGTCGAACCCTTCGGCAGAACGACATCGTCGTTCGGTGCGCTGAGCGAGGTGATCGCTTTCTGAAAGACGATGGGCTCGGACGGCAGTGGAAGATTCGCCTCTGCGGCATGATCGGCGTAGTTCAGGCCGATCGCTATGAACTTTCCGACGCCTGCAATCGGGACACCCAAACGCGGCTCGCCAGTGACGAGCGGCAGTGCGGATGGCGAGATCGCCGCGAGATTTTTCAGCGCTGAATGCGACAGGGTGCCTGGCGTGACGTCGGCGATAATATTTGACAAGTCGCGCAGGCGCCCCTGATCGTCGATGAGCCCCGGCTTTTCGGCGCCGGGATTTCCAAAGCGAACTAGCTTCATTGGGTGTTCCTTCGAACGTGCCTAGGAGAATCGCGCCGAGACGGATCCAAGGCCAGCGATGTTGGCCTCGAACACATCGCCGGCGCTCACCGGCACCATCGGGCCGAGCGCTCCGGAGAGCACGACGTCGCCGGCGCGCAGCGGCCGTTTGCGGCGGGCCAGCTCGCCGGCGAGCCAGGCCATCGCGTTGAGCGGATTGCCGAGACAGGCCGCGCCGGTCCCTTTCGAGACGACCTCGTCCTTCCTCGTCATCTGCATCTTGAGAGCACGGAGATCCAACCCATCCAGCCGGCGGACGGGCCCTCCGAGCACGAAGAGGCCGGACGACGCGTTGTCGGCGACGGTATCGACGATGCCGATATCCCAATTGGTGATGCGGCTCCCGACGATCTCAAGGGCCGGCATCGCATAGACCACCGCCCTGAGAACGTCGGCACCGTGGGCACCTCGACCTCGACGTCCCGATCAAGAAGGAAAGCCACCTCCGCCTCGATCTTCGGCTGAAGAACACGCCCCGCAGCGACGGGCTCGTCCTCGCCCACGATCATATCGGCGAAGAGAACTCCGAAATCAGGCCTGTCGACGCCAAGCTGCTTCTGTACGGCGCGCGATGTCAGCCCGATCTTGCTTCCGACCACGCGCCGACCTTCCTTCTCCCAATGCGCGGTGTTCTCCTGCTGGATGGCGTAGGCCCCATCAACGTCGAGGTCCGCCAACTGGGGTCGAATGGGCGCGATCGGGACGCCGGCGTAAGCGCCACGGATCTGTGCGGCGAGTTCGCTGTGCTTGGCTTGCTGGTTCATCTGAACGATCCTTATTTGCCGGTCCGGAGGAATTCGATGTGGAGCCGATTGAACTGCTCGGCGTCCTCGAACTGGGGCCAGTGGCCGCAGCGGTTCATGACCACGAATTTCGAACCCGGAATCATGTCCGCGATCTGCTTTCCCTCCTCGGGCGTCGCGGTCGGATCGTGCGAGGTCCACACGACCATTGTGGGCGCCTTGATCGACCGGTATTGGTCGGCGGTGATCATGTTGGGCTGGCGGATTTCCATCTCCTGCAGGTACATGATGCGCTTCATCGTGTCGGCGAAACCCGGCTGCGCGTAGATCGCGCGGCGGGTCTCGATCAGATCGTCCGAGACCATGCTCTTGTCGCACATCAGGAATTCGAGGCGCGCCTTGATCCGCTCCCAGGAGGGATCGGATGCAGCCTCGTTGGACAGCTTTTTCAGCCGCTCCATCACCTGGGGGTGCGCTGTCCAGCCGCCGGCGGTGTTGAGGACGAGCTTCTCGACCGCAGCGGGACGATGCACGGCCAGATAGGTCGCGACCCAACCGCCCAACGATTCACCGCTGATCATCGCCTTGTCCCTGCCGAGCGTCTTGAGGACGGCGAGCACATGGTCAGCGTAGTCTTTGACCTGGTAGTCGATAGCCGGCTTGTCGGTCCATCCGTGGCCCAGCATGTCGATGGCGACGAACCAGAAATGATCGGCGTGCGGACCGAAGTTTCTCGAATATGCCTCGGCATGGCCGCCGACGCCGTGCAGCGCGAGGACGAGCGGCTTGGACGGATCGCCCGACTCGATGCAGCGGGTGCGGATTCCGCCAGCGTCGACGTAGTGCTGTTTGAAGGAAACGCCCCTCAGATCAGCCCAGACGCTGGAAAAGTTCTCCGGTCTTGTGTCGCTCATAGCTGGATCTCGTTCGTTGATGTCAGGCGAAAAGCGGCGTGCCGCTCGGCTTCGATGGACGGGATGGTTTCTCGCGCGGGATGGCAGACAGGTCCGGGAGATCCAGGACCGTTCGGATGGCTGCAGTGAGCCGGTCAAGGGCCACGCTTGCGTCGGACGTTCCCTCAATGTCGCGCCAGGCGACCACGCCATCCGGGCGAACAAGCAGAACTCCGGCTTCCTCGATCTCGCGGATGCGCTGCCACTCGCAATAGAGGTCCTGCGCATCCGGCGAGCCCGTCACCACGACGCGGAGGAATGGCAGATCGAGGCGCAGCGCCGCTTCCTTCCACGCCCCGCCGGCGAGGCCGGTCACGACGGTGAAGAGGCCCTTTCCGGTCACGTCGAGCGTCGACACGCGCAAGCCGTCACGGTCGACGAGCCATGCATGCGGGATCTTCGCCCCAGGGCGCGACGTTGGCTGATTGTAGAGGCCGCGATCTCGCCGCCACTCTTCCGGCTTGGCGCCGACGTCGGGGATCACGGCCGAAGATTCGTACCGCTGGTTCATCTCGGTGCCTTGGGCATTGAACTCCGTTTGCTTCAGGTCCAGCGCGGCCTGCGCCGCTTTCCGGGCGGCCACACCGTCCGGACCCGGATCGCGGAAGCGCGCGATGCCTGCAGCGACCGGGTTCTCAGCGCCTTGCACCCTGAAGCATGCGCTCAGCGGGGCGTAATCGAGCCGGGATTGGTTTGCCCGCAGCACGATCTGCTTGCCGACCGGCGCCCGCTCTTGCGAGTAGCTTTCCAGCAGCTTCGGACCGGCCCACCCCTTCACCGAGTAGGCGAGCTTCCAACCGAGGTTGTGGGCGTCCTGGACACAGGTGTTGTTGCCCAATCCGCTCGATGGCGGATGCCGATGGACCGCATCGCCGCCGCAGAGCACCCTGCCCTTCGAATACTGGGTCACGTAGGCCTGGTTCACGTACCAGATCGATGTGCGCACGATGTCGATGTCGACGGAGGGGTCTCCTATCAGCACCTTGATCTTCGGAATGATGGCTTCCGGAGATAAGTCCGGCTCGCCCTTGCTGATGTCGAAACCCCAACCGGCGATCCACTGCGTCCACGGATGCACGGCCCGCAGCAAGCCCATGCCGATCTCGCCGAAGCTCGCATCCGGCGTCACGATCCAGTTCAGGATGCTCGGCCGGTGTTTGCTATATTTGGTCAGGTCACAGTTGAAGACGGTGTAGACGGTGCCTGCGCGCGCCATCTGTCCTTCGATCGGCAGGCCCAGATGGTCAACCACCATCGAGCGCGCGCCGTCCGCGCCGACCATGTAACGCGCGCGGACGGTGTACTCTCGCCCGTCGAGACGATCGCGCAGCGTGGCCGTCACGCCGTCCGCATCCTGCTCATGCCGGACGTATTCGGTGTTGAACGCGAAGGTCGCGCTCTTCTCGGCCGCCTTCTGGAACAGAATTGGTTCGAGCAATGGTTGGATGATGTCGACCATGCCGCAGGGGCTTGCGCGCAGATAATCGCCGCGGCGGTCGTCGCCGGTCCCCCACGTCCGCATCCGGATCAGCTCTGAGCCGGCCAGGCTGGTCGTGAAGGTCGTGTCGCCCATGAGCTCCCAGGGGCTCGCGTAGCGGGCCACGTCGTCCGCTATCCCGAGATCGCGGAAGACCTCGTTGGCGCGCTGGTTCGTGATGTGGGCGCGCGGGCTGTCGGCCATCCAGTTGCCGCGCGAAACGATGTGACTGCGAACGCCGCAATTGGCGAGCGCCAGGGCGGTCGTCGAGCCCGTGGGGCCGGCGCCGATGATGAGCACGTCCGTTTCGTATGCCATTTGCCTGCTCCGCGATGCTTCCGCATTCGCCCGGGGTTAATGAGCGCCGTCGACCTGCTTGGCCGCCATCATCGCCATGCCGGCGATCCAGCCCGGAATCGCTTCGTAGAATTCCTGCTCCATCTTGAAGTGGCCGCCCGTGGAAAAGGCTCCGAAGGCGGCGACCCATGCGAGGACCTCGTTGGCGCCGCGGCCCGCGACTTCGCGGACCTTGCCGGTATCGAGCGCGTCTGCGCGCCAGATCTGGCCGCTGCGAAGGATCTCCATGAATTCGGCGTCCCACTTCGGATTGAGCGGCTGGCACGGCCCCTTACCCGCCTCGGCGAGAACACCCGCCTCGAGCACGCGCTTCTCGCGGGCTTCCTTGGCCTCGGCCGTCGGATTCCGGCCGTTGATCAGCCGCTCGCGGATTTCGGGCGGTGCATCCTTGATCGACGGGAGCGGTGGATCGTGCGAGAGGCCGCCGGACGCGGCAAACAGCACCCTCTTGCCGGACCGCATTGCGAAGCGGCCAACGGATTCACCGAGTTGGCGGGCCCGGCGATAGGTCGGCACTGGCGGCGCAGCGGCGTTCACGAAGATCGGCAAGATCGGGATGGACTTGAAGTCCCCGAACATCGCTTCCCACAACTGGACGAAGCCGTGATCGACCGGCATGCGGTAGGACACCGCAACGTCGAAATCCTCGTCCCGCAAATGGTCGATGAGTTCGAGCGCCGTCTTCTCCGGAACATCCAGCGGGCCCGTCCCGCCTCCCCAGTCACCCAGGGACACGGCTCCCGCTCCGACGCAGAACGAGGGCATCAGGTCGTAAAAGAAGCCGTTGAAGTGATCGGGCGCGAACTGGACGATGTAATCAGGCGCAAACTCCTTCACGAAGCTTCCAAGACGTCCGAACGCGGTTCGGACGCGTTGCTCGGTCTCATTGCTGGCAGGCCCCTTGTACATCAGGGGGGTATGGGAAGCGCAGACAACGGCTACTGACATGACCGGATTCCTTCCAACGCCTAGTTGAATTTGTCGAAAAGTGGCTGCGGCAGGCTACTTCTTCACCAGCGGGCACGGGCTTTCGGAAAGCGGGCGGTTGAGGGATTCACCTGGCAGCGTCTGCACGACGTTGTAGAGATCCCAAGCGCCCTTGTTCTCTCCGGGTTTCTTCACCTGGAGCAGGTACATGTCGTGGATCATCTTGCGATCTGCGCGGATGTAGCCGTCGGCCGCGAAGAAGTCGTGTACCCGCTCCTTTTCCATCTGCTTCATCACCGTCGGTGCGTCGTCGGTGCCCGTCGCCTTGACCGCTTTGAGGTAGTGCGCGACGGAGGAGTAGACGCCGGCATGGAAGCTCGTCGGCATCTGCTTCGCCTTCGCGAAGAATTTCTCGGCCCAGGCGCGCGTTTCGGGCGTCCGGTCCCAGTAGAACGGGGAGACTTCGTAGGCGTCATGCGCGATCTTAAGGCCCACCGCGTGCACGTCCGTCAGCACCGATTGCAGGGGCACAATCTTGGCTTTTGCGCTCAGCCCGAATTCATCGGCCTGCTTCAGCGCCGTCACGGTATCGCCGCTGGAAGCCGCGATCGCGATGACGTTGGCGCCGGCGCTGGAGGCGGTCAGCAGAAAGGATGCAAAGTCGGACGTGTTCGGCGGAAACACGGAGTTTCCCACCACCTGGCCGCCGTTGAGCTTGACTTGCTCTGACGTATCGCGCGTCAAGGCATTGCCGTACGCCTGATCGACAGTCAGGAAATACCACTTGGTTCCACCTGCATCGATCACGGACTTGGCTGCGCCCTTTGCGAGATTGTAGGTATCGACCGTCCACTGCACCGTGAGCGGCGAACAGGCCTTGCCGCTGAAATCCGACGAGGTCGATCCCGAGAGCAGCATGATCTTGCTCTTCTGCGCGGCCATGTTCTGCACGGCGAAGCCGATCGGCGAGCCCTGCATGTCCGCGACTGCATCGACGCCTTCCACGTCGAACCAGCGGCCAGCGATCTGGGATCCGATGTCGGGCTTGCCGGAATGGTCGGCCGAGATCACTTCGACATTCAGGCCGGCGCCGAAGTCTTCGGCGGCCATCTGGGCGGCGGCGACCGAGCCCTTGCCGTTCGCCATGGATGTCGGACCGGCGATGTCGGTCAGAACGCCGATCTTGACCTTGCCATCGCTGAGCTTCGGGGTGCCTCCGGCGGTCTGCGCCGCCGCTGGCGCCGTCAAGGCCAGACACACGGCCGCGGACAAATAAAGGCTTGAATGGACCATCGTTTCCTCCCATCGCCACTTGTTTGGGCGTGCGGGTGTTGGATTGCCGCCGATTGAACTATGATTCCAGCTGAGTCTGTGAAATGTTCGCGGTGCGAACACGTCGAGGTGATCATGCACCGCAATGTCAGGGCACTTTCCCGAGGGTTGGCGCTGATCAATGAGCTCAATGCGAGCGGGCCATCGAACGTCGTGCAGCTCGCGAAGAGGACCGGTCTCAACCGGACGACCTGCTATCGCTTGCTCGATACGCTGCGCCAAGACGGCTACGTAACGTTGGACGAGACCAACGCCCTATTCGCATTGACGCCGCAGGTGCGCACCCTGAGCGAAGGCGTGTCTTCACGCGACCTATCGAGCCAGGCGGCCCTGCCCGCGATGTTCGGTCTCTTGGATGATGTCTCTTGGCCCAGCGACTTCGGGGTCTTCGAGCTCGGCTCGGTGCTTATCCGCGAGAGCACCCATCCCTTCAGCCCGTTCTCTGTTCACCGCTCGATGGTCGGCCGCAGAAGGTCGTTAGTCCGGAGCGCCCTGGGAAAGGCGATCCTGGCCGCCTCAACGCCCGCGCTGCGCCGCGAGATGCTCGAGCTGACGGCCTCTCTTGTCGAGGAAGACGCAGGGCTGGCGAAGGATCGTCGCTTCATCAACGAAATCCTCTTGAAGACGAAAGAGGACGGATACGCCTCATCGGTGGGCGGATCAGAGGCTGGCATCAGTGCTATCGCGCTGGCCATCCCGGGGGGCGGTCCGGTGCTCGGCAGCCTCAACCTGATCTTCTTCTCGTCGTCAATGACGCCGGAGGTGGCCGCGCGAAAATATCTGCCAAGCATGAAGATGGCAGTAAAGGACATCGAACGTCGGTGGTCAGCCGCAAACAAAGCTCGTGGAAAGCTCGCTTAATCGACGGCTATCGAACGTATGCGCGAGAGCAGAGGGCCCACACGATGGCTCGCTTTTGGCCTTCGGGCGACCTCAAGCTTTCAGCGGCCCTTGGTTTGCCTACCCTAACTTTTGCAGCCTGCAGCGCGCCGCAATACTCCCGGTGGGAAAGGCACATTGGAATGTCGAACTCGAGCAGGATAGTTCGAGACCTACCGGTCGTCGTCATGGATCGACGACGGATGCCGGCACAGCGGCGTGACCCGGATCTCCATGAACGGAAACAGCGGCAGGCTGGACAGAATGTCGTGCAATTCTTGCGCGCCCGAGACGTCGAATATGCTGACATTGGCGTAGCGCCCGGCCACCCGCCACAAATGGCGCCAGGCCCCTGTGCGCTGCAGCTCCATAGCGCGAACACGCTCCGCCTGCTTCAGAGCGTCGGCTCGCTCAGTCGGCAGATCGTGCGGGATTCGCACCTCCATTTCGACGTGAAAAAGCATGACGATGAACTCTTTCTGCAAGGATAAAGCGACCGCGCAAAAATGGCGTGGAGCCGCGGCGCGATCGCGGCGGCTCCCTTGATCGTCTTTATCGTCAGCCCTGTCGTCAGCCCTGCACCAGTCCGCGGCTGACGAGGTTGATGTCATCGGGATTAACCAGATCCTTCGCCGTCCAACCGGAGACGTCGTAGTCGCTCATGCAGTTGCGCACGAAATCCTGCATGGCGCCGAGGTCGCCGGTGGCGGCCGCGGCGTTCAGCGTCTCGACCCGCAGGTTCTCGTAATTGCCGGCATAGTTGCGCTCGTAGAGCTCGTGCCTGCCACCGAATTCGGAGCCGACCGCGTCCCACAGCAGCTTGAGCAGCTTGATCCGGTCGATCGCGGCATAGCCGTTCGAGCCGCGCACGAAGCGGTCGAGATAGGGCCGGATCGCATCGCTCTCCAGATCGGCCGAGCTCGAGGGCAGATAGATCAGGCCGCTCGCGACGTGGCGCTCGATCAATTCCTTGATCCGCGGATAGGCCATCGGCGCGAACACACGATAGGCCAGCCCGTAGTTTAGATTGGGCAAATTGTAGCCCTCGGTGCCCTGCCAGGCGATCGGCGATTTCACCATCGCGTCCGCAATGCCGTGGAACAGATTGCGCCAGGCGATCACCTCCCCCACGGCCGTCTGCACGCCGCGGAAGTCCTTGGAGCCGGTCGCCTCGACGGCCATCGAAAACAGGCCGGCGATGAAGTCGAGCTTCACGGCCAGCCGCGTCACGCCATGCAGCGTGAACCGCGGGATGAAACCGGACGCCGGGAAGAACTGGTTGATCTTGGCGACGTCGCCATAGATGAAGACGTTTTCCCAAGGCACCAGCACCTTGTCGAATACGAGGATCGAGTCATTTTCGTCGAAGCGGCTCGACAGCGGGTAGTCGAACGGCGAGCCGGTCGCCGCCGCCGTGAATTCGTAGGACGAGCGGGCGATCAACTTGACGCCCTTGGCATCCATCGGCGCCGTGAAGATCAGCGCGAACGACTTGTCCTTGATCGGGATGCCGTAGTGCGCGATGAAGTTGTAGTGCGTCAAGGCCGAGCCGGTTGCGACCACCTTCGCCCCGGAGACGATCAGGCCGGCGTCGGTCTCCTTCTCCACATGCATGAAGACGTCGCGCACCTCCTCGATCGCCCGATCGCGATCGATCGGAGGGTTGACGATGGCGTGATTCCAGAAGTCGAGCCGTTCCTGGGTCCGGGCATACCACTTCCTGGCGTTGCCGGCGTAGTCGCCATAGAAGCTCGAATTCGCCCCCAGCGTGCCAAGGAAAGATGCCTTGTAATCAGGTGAACGGCCCATCCAGCCGAACGCAACCTTCTGGAGTTCGGCGATCGCGTCGCGGCCCTTGATCAGATCGTCGGCCGTCTTCGAGCCGAGGAAGAACGGATGGGTCAATTGTCCCGACCCGGTGTCGGTCAGGACGCCGATCTGATCCTTCTTCTCGTGAAAACGGTCGTACCAGCGCGCCACCATCCGCGCCGAATTGCGAAAGGCGGGATGCTGGGTGACGTTCTTGACGCGCTCGCCGTAGATGTAGATTTCTCTTCCGTCCTGGATGCTGTCCAGGAATTCCGCGCCGGTATAGACGCTGGTGGTCGACGCAGGCATGTCGGCTCGCAGGGCGGCTGCTGTAGTCATGGACACTTCTCCTCCGTTTGTGTCGCTGGACCGGCGGCATTGCAACACCGGCCCGAGACCAATCCCGTCACGCTCTTGGTCGGCGCGACATCGGAGGGAACGCTACGCGCTCACAAGGAGCGGGCGAAAGGTATCACACCATACCGCGCGGACCGGCCCAAGTGGGGCTATGACTCGATGGCACGACCGGACTGCAATGATCGTCCGGCCGACGCAACGCCGCAGCTGACGGAGCACTCGCGCAGCACGGCCAGGGAGCGAAAACCGGAGCGAGCCATGGCGACGGGTTTGGGCAAGGGTTTTGACAGCAGCGCTGTCGCTTTCCATCGTGATGGGGAGCTGGCCCTCGACGCCTGCGTCGTGACGATCGGCGCGTTTGACGGCGTCCACCGCGGCCATCAGGAGCTGCTCCGGCAGACAATTGCGGCAGCGCAACGCCGCGGCGTTGCCGCCGTGGTCTACACCTTCGATCCGCCGCCAAAGGTGTACTTCGGCCAGGCCGAGCCGTTGATATCGCTGCGCGAAAAGCTTGCGCGCATCGCAACATTCGCGCCGGACCACATCATCGTCGCCGACTTCAACCAATTCTATGTGCGGCGCACCGCGGCGGATTTCCTCGCCGAGCTGCAGCGGCTGCAGCCGCGTGAAGTGATCGTCGGCGAGGATTTCCGCTTCGGGTCCTGTAAGGGCGGCACTGCGCTGCTGTTGCGGCAACACTTCAACACCCGCATCCTGCCGCCGGTGCGCTGCGGCAATGGCGAGGTCGTCTCCAGCAGCCGGATCCGGAGCTTGCGGCGATCCGGCCTTGCTGCTGCCGCGGCGACGCTGGAAAACTGGCGAGACATCGTGACCGCGCCACCGGCCAATCGATCCGATCTGGCCCAAGCCGAGGCCGCAGGCCAATGACCGCGATCGATCCGCGCGAACTGCGCGATGCGTGTGGGCAGTTCGGCACCGGCGTGACCATCGTCACGACGCATTGCGAGGGCCGCGACCATGGCATGACGGCCAACGCCTTCATGTCGGTCTCGCTCGATCCGCCGCTGGTCGCCATCTCGATCGCGAAAAGCGCGAAGATGCTTCGCAACATCCAGAACAGCGGCCGCTTCGCAGTCAGCGTCCTCGCCGAGGGAATGGAGGATTTCGCGTGGCATTTCGCCGGCAAGCCGAGGCTCGACCTTTGCGACATCTTCGAACGGCGCAACGAGCTACCCGTGATCGCCAACGCGGCGGCCTATTTCGTGACCGATCTCGCCGACGAGATCGTCGCCGGGGACCATACCATCTTCCTCGGCCGCGTCCGCGAGATGGCGCTGGAGCCCAGCAAGAAGCCGCTGCTGTTCTTTCGCGGCCGCTTTGGCGGCCTTGCCGACGCGCAGCCTGCGCCCGCGATGCTGGAGAATGCTGCTTACGAATTTGTGTGGTGAAGCCAACAACCGATATTCCCGAAAACGGGATGCAAGTTTGATCAACCTGCAACAAGAGGAGGAAATGACCATGCTGAACGTCACCAAGGACACCATCACCGACCACGTGATCGCCGCGCTCTCGAAGGACATTCCGGATCGCAACCGCCAGATCATGACTAGCCTGATCCGCCACATGCACGCGTTCTGCAAGGAGGTCGACCTGAGCTTTGCCGAGTGGTTCGCGGCTTGCGAATTCCTGCGGCGCGCCGGCGACATCTCGGACGAGAAGCGCAACGAGTTCATCCTGATCGCTGATATCCTCGGTGTCGAGGTGCTGGTCGATATGCTCGACCACCGAGTCACGGACGGCGAGAGCGAGTCCACCGTGCTTGGGCCGTTCTACCGGGAAAACCCGCCGGTACTGCCGAAGGGCGCCTCCATCATCAAGAAGACGTTCGACAACGCGCAGACTGTCAAGGTCAGCGGGCGCATCAGCGACACCGCAGGGCGGCCGATCGAGGGCGTCACCATCGACGTCTGGGAAGACGCGCCGAACGGGCTCTACGATCTGCAGGATCCGGAGCAGCCGGCCTACAATCTGCGCGGCCGGTTCACCACCGACGCCAACGGCGAATACGCGTTCGTGGCGCTCCGCCCCGAGCCCTATCCGATCCCCTATGACGGCGCGGGCGGCGAGCTCCTGAAGTACATGGGGCACCATCCCTGGCGCCCGGGTCACATCCACTTCATGCTCGCGAAGGACGGCTATCAATCGCTGATCTCGCAGATCTACGATTCCGAGACCAAGTATCTCGACAACGACTCTGTCTTCGCCGTGAAGCAGAGCCTGATCGGCAAGTTCAACAAGGCACCGGCCGGTGCCGACACCGATCTGGTTCTCAACTTCGACTTCAAGCTCAAGAAGGCGGCCGTCGAACGGCTCGTCGCGGCCGAGTAATACCGTGATGTCCTGCCAGGCCCCACCAGCCTGGCAGGGCTCATTCTGAACTTACCTGTGAGGATATATGAGTCGTGCCGTGATCGAAGTCGCCGAGCCTGTGGAGCGAGTGCAGGCTCACACAAAGGACACCGCGATCCGCAGCATCCGCGCCACCATCGTGGAGGCCCCGACCCGCCGTCGGCACAAGCTGTCGAACACGGAAGTCACGCATCAGGGCTACGTGCTGGTGCGCGTCCTGCTCGACAACGGCGTGACGGGCATCGGCGAAGCCTCGACGCTCGGCGGGCCGCGCTGGGCCGAGGAGAGCGTGGAATCGATCAAGGCCGCGGTCACGAATTATCTGGGGCCGGCGCTGCTCGGGCAGCCTGCCCTCGCCTTCGAGGCCAATGCGCTCCGCATGGGCAAAGCCGCGACCCGCAATTTCGCGGCCAAGGGCGCGATCGAGTCCGCCCTGCTGGATGCCGCGGGCAAGACACTCGGCCTCCCCGCCAGCGCCTTGCTCGGTGGTGCAATACACGAACGCATCGAGGTGATCTGGGCGCTGGCCTCGGGCGACAGCGGCCAGGAGGTCGAGGAAGCCAGCGAGAAGCTGCGGCGCCGCGAACACCGTCAGTTCAAGATCAAGTTCGGCTTCAATCGGCCACAAGCCGATCTGAAGCGGCTGCAGGCGCTGCGCGCCGGCCTGGGCGACGAGGTCCGCCTGATCGTCGATGTTAACCAGGGCTGGACCGAGGCCGAATGCATCCGCTTCATGCCCGAGCTGGAGGAATTGGATGTTGCCCTGATCGAACAACCGGTGTCGGCGCTGCAGCTGGACGCCATGGCACGCGTCGCGGCCCGCACGTCCATCCCGCTGCTGGTCGACGAAGCGGCCTTCACCAAGGAAGAGATCGCCCGTGCAGGCACGATGGGCTGCGGCAGCGTCTACTCGCTGAAGCTCGTGAAGAGCGGCGGACTGTTTGAGATGAAGTGCGCCGCTGCGGTCGCCCGCGCGCACGGCCTCGAGCTTTATGGCGGCTGCCTGCTGGAGAGCAGCATCGGCGCAGCAGCGCATCTCGCCGCATTCGCCACGCTGCCCAAGCTCGAATGGGGCACCGAGCATTTCGGCCCGCGGATCCTCATGGAGGACTTGGTCGTCAACCCGATCAGATTCGAGGAGTTCGAGATCTGCGTTCCCGACGGTCCCGGTCTCGGCGTCGAGGTCGACGAGGACAAGATCCGCGCCTTCGCCCGGAAGGACTAGGCAGGCGGCGTCGTTCCGCGGACAATTGACAACCCGGGGACCTACGCCCAGTCTTTACGCTGGAACCATCGTCTCGATCGTGCGCTGATGACCACGCGATACCAAACCAGGCAGGACCTCCAGGCCGCTTCCGCGGAAGCGCGCGAACAAGCGTCCGGCTGACCGTGACCGATCGCGACGACGTCATGGATCTCAGGCGACTGGTCTATTTCGTTGCCGTCGCCGAGGAACTGCATTTCGGCCGTGCCGCCTCGCGGCTCGCGATCGCGCAGCCGCCGCTCAGCCGGCAGATCGCGCAACTCGAGAGCGATCTCGGCGTCATGCTGATCGACCGGAGCCGAAGCCAGATCCGGCTGACCCAGGCCGGCAGCGTGCTTCTGGAGCGTGCGCGCGACGTGCTGGAGCGACTCGACCGAACGCATCGCGAGATCAAGCGGATCGGAGAAGGTTTTTCGGGACATCTGCGCGTCGCCTTCGTTGGATCGGCGACCTATGGCGTGCTGCCCAATGTGATCAAGGCGTTTCGCTCCGCCTATCCCGACGTCGAACTCGCGCTGTCGGCGATGAACAACGCCGAGCAGAAACGCGCGGTGATCCAGCGCGAGATCGATATCGCGATCGCCCGCCCCTCGCTCGACGACGAGGAATTGAAGTCGGAGCCGCTGCTGCAGGAGCCGTTGATCCTCGCGCTGTCCGACACATCGCCTTTGCTCGAACAAGCGATCACAAGGTTGTCGGCGCTGAAGGCGGAGACATTCATCCTCTACCCGCGCAAGCCACGCCCGAGCTTCGCCGACCACATCCTCAACATCTGCCTCGAAGAGGGCTTCATTCCAAAATCGCAGGTGCTGGCCCAGGACTATCAGACCGCGATCAGCCTGGTCTCGGTCGGCGTCGGCATCGCGCTGGTGCCGAAATCGGTCTCGGAGGCGGAACGCCCCGGCGTCTCCTACCGCGCCTATGAGGGACATAATCCAGGGACCGCGCTGTCGCTGAACTACCGTCGCGACAACCGGATGCCGCATTTGTTCAATTTCCTGAAGATCGCACAAGACGTCACGCGGCGGCAGCGCAAGCCATAGTCTCGCGCTCTCAGGCCGCGACCGGCGCGAGTGCGCGATCGTCGACGCGTGCGATCGCATCGGAAAACACGTCGATCCTCGCACCCAGCCGCACGCCGTTCTCCGCGAGGTGCCAGCGGAACGCGCGCCGGGGACGCCATGGAAGGCCCCGACGAAGTGACGCGCGATCGAAAGCAGCCGCGTGCCGTCAGCCGACCGCGGTGCGGGCGACCAACAAGCCGTGGCAGAGGAGGTCGGAACTCCCGCCAATGAGAGTACGAAATCCAGAAGGCAAGCCGGAAGCTCGCTTCGTCGTCCTTCTTCAGAGGCCCGGCGGACGATCCGGTTCTTCATCGACCTGCGAGAGACGGGCAAGTGGCCTGGGAAACGCACCAAATCTCGGCGGCGCGGCCGGCCTGGCAACAGCATCGCCGGCGCTGGTGACGACGGCGGCATCGGGGTTGTCGTAGGCGTCGTCCGCGGGTGGAGTGGCAGCGCCTACAATCATCCCGGCCTCAGGCATCGAACCCAAATCGACACCTTCATCCTCTGCTGGAGTGGCGAGTGCATCTGAGGAGGAGTCCGGCCCCAGTGGCGCCGGAGGTGTGCTTTCGTCCGCTGATCCAGCCTGTGAGGGGGGCTCCTGCTCGCCGAGGATTACGACGCGATCCACGAAGTGATTCTGCAATTTCTCGATCGCCGTGCTGTCCACCCTGCCCTTCCAGCCCCCGAGCTTGCCGTTCCAGCCCAAGCCTGCATCGTCGATGATTGCACGATTATCGGCCGAAACATTGCGAGAAATCTTGACGAACACCTCGCGCACAGCCGCGTCCTCGGAGCCGTACAGCGATCCACCCGACGCACGCTCAGTGGCCTCGAGCGCACGGTTCCTGGGGATGTCCTTCGCAGCGGCCTCGGCCCCAAGCGCACGGATTGTGGCCAGAACCTGCGTCAGCGGCAATTTCGTCAATCCCGCCTCACGGAGACTGCTCAGGATCGTGGCTTCCACGGCCTCATCGTGAGCCTTCTCGTCCTTGGCCAACTGGCCAGCCTCCGCCTCATGGCGCAGGCGCCGTTTGAGCAATCGTGCGGCTTCTGCCTCCAACTTTTTGATCTCGGTCGCCGCCTCGCCTCTCATGACATCCTCGCCTGTTGCGCCCCCCTAAGACCCTGATGCCATGAGAAAATCGCCTCCGCCACCCGATTATTTTTGACTAGTTTCAAGGTCGCCCCTTTGAATTTTCCGGAATCGACGGCAAGCTCAATATGCAGATCGGAGTATTTGGTTGCATCAATGGCAATTATCTACCTAGGAGTTTCATTTACCCACGTTGAGCGAGACGCCGGCGCGCCCGGATTTCTAGGGTACCTGGGCCGTAGCCGGGTGTTGGACACCCGTTTGGCGCGGCACTTTGATTTCTCGAATTTGGACGGCGACCTCGTTCATAGCGAAATCATCCGTACGGACGAGGTCTCCGAGCGGTTCTGCGAGATTGAACATTTCGCCAATTGCGTCGATGAGGCTGAGGTTTATTGGGGCAACTTCGGCGCCGATAGCCGTAGGCAAAATGGCGTTGCCGTGGTCGTGGCTTTGCCACCAGACTCGGAAATCACGCTTGCCGAATGTGCGGAGTTCATTAAACGCATCGCGCTGTTGATCGCTGGAAAGCGGCGCCTTGCGATCCACGCAGCGATCCACGATCCGGCGCGGATGCGACCACGCGATCGAAACCGGCACGGTCATGTGTTTTTTCCGCGCCGTGAGATCCATCTCGACGAAATCTCGGGACCCGCAATTCGCGACATGTTCGCGCATCCCCTACAACTTAAGACGGGCGGAAAAACAGCGACGATCGAAGGCAATCGCTGGCCCGAATTTCATCAGCGCCAACTGCTGGGCTACTTTGCCGAGCTCGGCATCGATCTGGTCGTCGACCCAATTGCCCCGTTTCCCGGCCGTCATTGGCCGGTCGGTACGAAATTTGACGACCCTCGCGTTCAGCACACACGGGCGCGGACGACGCGTCTGAACATCGAAGCGATCCACGGTGATGCCGTCCGCCTGATCGACAAGCTGTTGCGCGGACGCTCGGCGATCCGCGTTGCCGAGCTGCAGCGCTTGATGGACCGGTTCGTAGACAACGAGAACGAACGGAGTTTGCATCTCGAGACTATCCTGAGCCATTGCGATCTCGAAAGTTTTGCTGTGCTCCCTACGGCGACCTACCCCCGGGTCGTTACCACTGCCCCAGTTCGCTCAACCATCGAACAGGCCTGCAGGCTGGTGGATCGAGCGGCTGATAAATCGCAAATCAGCACCATTCGCGCGGTCACCGCCCAAAGTCACGAAGCGGCAATCGACTGCTTCAAAAGCATCGTCGACACAGCGGAACATGACAACCCACCCCTGGTGCTCGGAAACAATCATTCCGATTGCCGCCAATTAGCGCAGGCGATTAAAGCAGCGAAGCCGCAAGTAGGTACCATTAAGGCTGCGCTGGCCGAGTTGCCGAACACGCAGTCACTGATCGTTAAAAATCGGCTGGTCATCGTTCCGCGAGCTGAGTCCATCCACGATCAGACACTTGCCCGCCTAATCGCAACGGCAGACGCGCGAAGTGCGCCTCTCGTTCTAGTGCATGATCAGAGCAAACAGACTGGCATCGCGAGCCATCGCTTGGCGGCGTATGCGGTGGATCGCCTTGCAGCCCTGAATCCGGCTCAGAGCGAAGATGACGTCGAGAGATATCTGCGCTGTGGGCTTATCGCTAGGAGCATTGAATTGATGGCCCAACATCGAAAGATCGAATTCGATCCCGCCGAGCGCTTCTTCGATAAGAGCACCAGCTTCGATTTTCTAGTCTGCAATGATCCACGCCTTCTCGAGGGGCTTAATGACCAGATTCGCACGCTTCGGATTCGCAGCGGCGAACTCGGGACTTCCATCCAGTTGGGCCATCCGCTCAAACCCATCCAGTTGTCACACGACGAGTGGATCGTGTTCACACGGGACGACTATTCCAGCTGCCCACCTGTCATACGCCGCGGCGAACTTGCACAAGTCCTGAACATCGATAGTCAGAAGAACCAGATAACGGTCTCGCTGTTCAGCGGAGGGAACGCGACAATCGATTTGAAGCTGTTTGCCCATTTCCGTCCGGCGCACGCTCTTCTCATCCGGGAGGCAAGGAATGTCGATCGACGACACCGTCTTCTGATTGACATCAACGATGTCCACCATGTGTGGGCAGCAACGCTGCTTGCGGCTCAAGCGCAAGGCTCGGTACTTGCAGTCAACCCGCAGGTTGCAACCAATATCTCATCCCTAATCCTGGCAACCGCGGCGTCGCTTCCCGGTGCTCTCCCGCATCAATTGACACTTCGGCGTGACCCCAACGCAGAGCTCGCTGGCATATTGCGGGGGGAAGGTCCCGTAGGACCGCTTTCGTCGTCGCAAGTCATCGAACCCATGCCGGATCCACAAGCACCGGAAATTGGTTTTGTCAGAAAAGCAGAATCACCGGCACCGGCCGGGACGGTCGAGATCGAGGCTTTTCCGGAGCCTAAGCCGCCGCGCGAAATTGGACATCTGCCAATTGCGACCCTTCACGAAAGCGTCAGAGCCATCGTGGACTCCAACGTTCATACGCGAAGAGGCATGGATCGTCTGCGGCGGAGGCTGCGACGTGGTGAGCCTGAGAGAGATGTCAACGCTCGGCATATTCTTGGACTGTGCGGTGACGACAGCCCGTTAGGGGCCATTGTGAACATGCTAATGAAGTCCCAGACGCCGGCCCCTGCGGATGAAATGGCTGAGCTCGATCTACCCACCGAGATCGAACAACTGTCGCCCCAAGCATGGAATGAATGGGACCTGTACCGGCTAAAGATCGAGTTCGCGACGCTGCAATGGAATTTCACGAGCTGGGAGATGACCCCGGTTGAATTCAAACCACCGGTCCGAGACAGCTGGCGGCGGTTGTTCAAGAACGGCGAGATGTCCCAAGATGAGATCCGGACGCTCTCGATGTAGGTGACATTGCCACTCTTTCGCGTTCTCGACGCTGCGGTCAAATGCGATGCCGCGCGATAGGACGAGTTCATCCGGCGATTCCGCTACTGACTAGGTTAGTCCAGTAGAGGTCCAGGTTATCCTAAAAGCCTTCAGTAGGAAGGTTGCGCATGTGGGAGACCTCGCGCGTCGTGGCCAGGCTTTGAGGCCTCGTTTGCTAATAGCGAGAAGAGTAACTACGGCCAGCACACGCCCGACCTACGGTTTAGGAAACCGTTTTGATGGCAATAATGTCAATACTTTAGATATCGCGTGTCGCAGATATGTTGCGTGCGCGCAATCTCTCCGAGACGAACTCACCAGATTCGTAGTCTGGTCAGGGCCGTTGAAATTGCTAGGATTTGTTACCGTAACGCGAAGCTCAATCCCTCAAACGCGCAAATTCAGCCTTGTCGCTTGGGCAGAGTTACCAGGCATCGATCAGTGCTGATCGTAAGGTGGCGGAGAGAGTGGGACTCTCTTCCTCACAGCGCCGCGTGTGCGAATACCGCCGAAAAACAAGGATTCCCGGAAGGCCCGCCGAAGCTTGTGACCACCGCTGTGTACCACCGGTTCGGCCCGGTGGGCGGTCAATCTCGGGCGATTTCGAGGGGTATCAAGCCCCCGTCGAGCTCGGCTCCTCCCGGGGTGCGGGCTTGCCTAGAGGGTTCGTTTCGCGCTTTCCGGGGCGAACAGGATGCCGATGAAGGCGCAGGCCGCGATCGCCTCGAAATAGAGGATCACCGGGGTGAAGCTGCCGCTCGATCCCATCAGGGCGGTGCCGACCAGGGGCGCGATGCCGCCGCCCAGGATGATGCCAAGCTGCTTGCCGAGCGAGGAGCCGCTGACGCGGACCTCGGTCGGAAACAGCTCCGCCGTGAAGGCAGCCTCCGGCGCGAACATCAGCGCGTGGATGATCCCGATCGAGACAACGAGGCCCATGATCAGCAGCGTCGGATCCTTGGTCGCGACCAGCTGGAAGTAGATCGGATACCAGGCCGCGGCCAGCAGGATGCCGAGTGCGATAAACGGGCGGCGGCCGAGGCGGTCCGAGTAACTCGCGATCAGCGGCACCATGCACATCTCCAGCACATTGGCGACCATGGTGCCGAAGGTGACGCTGGATTGCGCCATGCCGAGCGTCTTGACGGCATAGCCGAGCACGAAGACCGTGCTCATGTACTGGAACGTGCTGTGCGCCATGTTGGCTAGGCAGCCGAACAGCACCGATTTCTTCCACGACTGCACCACTGCCAGCAGCGGTGCCTTCGGCCGCGCGGCCGAGGCCTGTACTGCCTTAAACAAGGTCGACTCGTCGACCTGGAGGCGGATGTAGGTGCCGAGCACCACCAGCGCGAGGCTGAGCACGAAGGGCACGCGCCAGACCCATTGCGCAAAATCCTGCGGCGTCGAAAAGAAACCGAGCAGCGCGATGAACCCGGATGCCAGGATCACGCCGATCGGACCCGAGGCGTTGACGAAAGAGGCGAAGAAGCCGCGCCTTGCCGAGGGCGCATTCTCCAGCGTCAGCGACACCGCGTTCATGTATTCGCCGCCGAAGGCAAAGCCTTGCACGAAGCGCAGCGCGACCAGCGCGATCGGCGCCAGAAGCCCGATCGAATCATAGCTCGGCAGGCAGCCGATCAGGAAGCTCGCGACGCCCATCAGCACGAAAGTGATCGTCAGCATCGCCTTGCGGCCGAGCTGGTCTCCGTAATGGCCGAACACCATGCCGCCGAGCGGCCGGGCGACGAAACCAACCGCGAACGTCGCATACACGGCCAGCATGCTCGCGGTCGAATCCATCTTGGGGAAGAAGAAGCGGTCGAACACCACGGGCGCGGTGAAGGCGTAGATGAAGAAGTCGTAGTGCTCGATCACCGAGCCGAGCGAGGAGGCGATGACCAGCTTGCGGAACGCGGCCGTGATCGGCGCTGCCGTCGTGGCGTCGTTGGTACCGACCATGACATCTGCGCTGTTGCTCATGACGTTTCCCCTCTCCGTCTTGTTTGTCTGGTTTTAATCAGCAGCATTCCCGCGGGCGGACGAAGCCGATGGGCTTCGCCGCCGCTCGGAGCAGCTCCCGTCCGATGGACGTTTCACCGCGCCTCGTCCTCGACCGGATTGCGCAGCACGCCGAGCCGCTCGACCTCGACCTCGACGATGTCGCCGGGCTTCATCCAGAGCGGCGGGCTGCGCCGGGCGCCCACCCCACCAGGCGTGCCGCTGACGATGACGTCACCGGGTTCGAGCCGAGTGAAGGTGGAGCAATATTCGATCTGCCGCGGGATATCGAAGATCATGTGCTTGATCTGCGCTTCCTGCACGACCTCGCCATTCAGGCGGGTGGTGAGCTTGAGCTCGGCCAAATCGCCGAGCTCGTCCGGCGTCATCATCCACGGTCCGAACGCGCCGGTATCGGGAAAATTCTTGCCCGGCGTGAATTGGTGGGTGTGGCGCTGGAAATCGCGGATGCTGCCGTCGTTGTAGCAGGCATAGCCGGCGACGTGGCCCATCGCTTCGCTGCGTGAAATGTAACGTCCGGCCTTGCCGATGACGACTGCAAGCTCGCCCTCGAAGTCGAGGTCGGTCGAGACGCGCGGCCGGACGATCGGCCTCAAATGGCCGGTCTGGCTGTTAGCGTAGCGTGAGAAGATGGTGGGATGCTCGACCTCCGTGCGGCCGGTTTCCTTCCGGTGTGTCTCGTAGTTCAGGCCGACGCACAGGATCTTGTCGGGGTTCGGAATGACGGGCAGGAAGCTGAGCTTCGCAAGCGGCGTGACCGCTGCCTTCGGCTTCGCATCCGCGACGCCCGCCAGAGCGGCGGCGATGGCGGCTCTGAGATCGGCATAGCGAGAAACGAGCACGGCGCCGATATCGATGAAATTGTTACCCTCGACGAGGCCCCAGGTCGTGCGGCCATCGATGGCAACGGTTGCGAGCTTCATGCTGTCTTCTCCATTCTGAGATTGGGATCGGGTTGTCCATGCAGGCGCGCGGTGACGTCGCGCAAGAGATCGTCGAGCTCGGCCGCATCCTGCGCCGTTCCGAACACGTAATGATCGGGCCGCACGATTGCGGCAGCGACCCCATACCTGTCGAACCAGCCGGCCAGCACGCCGTCAGTCTCTTCGAGCACGTTTGAGGCGCCGACGCCGGAAGGCGCGATCGCCGTTGCGGCCAATTCAGGGTGAGCGGCGCAGAGCGCCATCAGAGCGGGCACATCGCTGCGCCGACCGTCGATGACCACGCGCAAGCCCGGCCCGGTGATCTTGTCGAGCAAGCAGCGCGCGCCGCCGTGCAGGACCATCGGTTGTGGAAACAGGGTGCCCCGCGCGGCTCCGACGTGCTCCGCCAGGAAGCCCGTGCGCAGCGGCGGAATGATCTCCTGCCGCGTGATCTCCAGCGGTTTGCCGCCGCCTTGGTCGAGGATCTGCGCGTCGCGGCGCCGCGCGGCCGCCGGATCACGCTCGCAGATCGACTGGCCGATGGCCTTGATCTTGCCGGTCAGCTCGATCACGTGCTGCTTGCGCTCGGCAGTGTAGCAGTCGAGCAGCGTCTCGGGCGAGGTGCCTTTGAGCACGCAGTCGAGCTTCCAGACGAGATTGGTCGCATCGCGCAGGCCTTGGCACATGCCCTGGCCGATGAAGGGGGGCTGCTGATGCGCGGCATCGCCGGCGATGATGATGCGCCCGTTGCGCCAGTTGGCGGCGACCAGCGCGTGGAAGCGATAGGAGGCTGCGCGCCACAGCTCGCCATCCTGCGGCCTCAGCCACGGTGAGAGCAGCGACCAGACATTCTCCGGCCGCTCCATCTGCTTTGAGTCCTCGTCCGGCAGCAGCATGATCTCCCAGCGGCGATGGTTCTTCGGGCCGATCAGGAAGCTGACAGGCCGTGCCGGATTGCAGAATTGCGCGGAATTTTGCGGCAGCTTTGCAAGCGCGCCCTCGTTCACCCGCACGTCGACCACGAGCCAGGGCTCATCGAAGATCAGGTCTTCGAGGGCGATGCGTCCGATCTGGCGCACCGTGCTCGAAGCACCATCGCAGCCGAGGACGTAGCGCGCCGTCACCTTCCGCGACTGCCCGTCGGCGTCCCGCAGCGTTGCCTCGACACGGTCGGATCGCTGCGCGAGATCGAGCAGCTCGACGCCGAGCTCGGCGCAGACGCTGGCGAAGCTCAAGGCGTGACGACGCAGCTCCGCCTCGACCGGCGGCTGGCTGAACACCATGCTCGGCGTGTAGCCGAGCGGATAGGGTTCTGCGACCATGTGGACGCGCCGGATCAACTGGCCATCGGTGCCAAAATGCTCGGAAGCGGTGAAGGGCTCGACATGGGGCGCGATCGCTTCGGCCAGTCCCATATTGTCGAAGTGGCGAAATATCTCGTGGTCGAGCGCGATCGCGCGGGGCTTGTCGTAGATGCCGGTGAGACGGTCAACGACGAGCACGCGATGGCCGAGGCGGCCAAGCAGGCCGGCCGCGACGGCGCCGGTTGGTCCGAAGCCGACGACGAGGACGTCGTAATACATAGGGGCGGAGGACGTCGTCATGCGCGGCGCTCCGTGTCGAACAAGACGGAGAGCTGCGCGGTCTTGCAGGCTTCGCTCTTCGGCGGCGCGATACCCCATTGGTCGGTGCGCCCGGGCGGCCAGACCCATTCCGAGGGGCCCTTGGCGCGATAGAAGTCGTCGACCTGAAGGACTTCGGCGGTGTATTCGATGACGACTCCGGTCGGGTCGACGAAATAGGCGAACACATTGTCACCGGGCC
Source organism: Bradyrhizobium vignae (assembly GCF_900324035.1). NCBI lineage: Bacteria > Pseudomonadati > Pseudomonadota > Alphaproteobacteria > Hyphomicrobiales > Nitrobacteraceae > Bradyrhizobium > Bradyrhizobium vignae. The sequence continues at coordinate 1,989,803 of NZ_LS398110.1, read as the reverse complement.
CGTGGCGGCCGACGCCCCAGCCGATCGGGAAGCCATGGTCGACCATGCGGCCCGAGCCGCGCATCACCGATTCCAGGTCAGGCATCAGGAAGGCGATGTGGTTGAGCCCGTTGATAGGGGCTTCCGCAAGCACGACGGCATGGTGATCGCTGTTGCAGCACAGGAAGGCCATCAGCTTCGAGCGGTCGGTCAGGCGAAAGCCGAGCGCCTGCTGGTAGAAGCTCGACAACTTCTCGATATCGGCGCTGTTGATGTTGACATGCGCGAGCCGTTCGGGGCGATCAGCCAGGACGCGCGCGGTCTTGGTGCGGTCGCCCTGGACGAACTCGATGCAGCAGCCTTGCGGCTCGCGGATCACGAAGTGCTCGCCGCCCGAGGGCGCACGCGATGGGCCGGGCGGGGAGATGATCTCGCAGCTCGCCTCGTGCGCACGCGCGAACAGGCGGTCGAGGTCTTCGCGTGAACGCACGCGAAAACTGATCTTGCGCAACGCGGGGCGGGTGCCTTGCGTCAATTCAAGAACGTGGAAGTCCGCTCCGGTGGCCGCCAGATAGATCGTGCCGTCGGCTTCAGCGGCAAAATCGAGCCCCCAGACTTTCCGATAGAAATCCGCCGAGGCGCCGAGATGCGGCGTCGCGATCTCGACGCTACGCAACGCGACCACCGGAAAATCGGACATCGGGCTTCCTCGTGAAAGGCCGGGAGACGCGCGCCGAAACAGCCGCCGATCGCCACCAGGCCGATTGTTGTTGGTCGAGGATTAATGTATACAAACAGCTTCGTAAAGCAGAAATTTATAAATTATGGCTTTGGCGCAGCCTGATGTACAAAAAGCCTGATGAATCAGCACGCTATGAGCTCTGACCTGTTCAGCCCGAAGACGGATGCGCCGGCGACGTTGGCGACGACCATCTATGCCCGCCTCAAGGCCGACATCCTGACCACGCGGCTTGCGCCCGGACGCAAGCTCCAGTCGCGCTTCCTGATGGAGCACTACAATGTGGGACAGACTCCGCTGCGCGAGGCGCTCAACCGCCTCACCACGGAGGAGTTCGTCATCGGCATGGAGCAGCGCGGCTTCTTCGTGAAGCCGGTCAGCAAGGACGAACTCCAGGAGCTAACCAAGACACGCTGCTGGGTCGAAGGTCTCGCCTTGCGCGAATCGATGCAGAACGCCACCCAGGACTGGGAGGAGGCACTGCTGGTGACGCACCACCGCCTCGACCGCACGCCGCGTTCACTCGATCCGGGCAAGTTCACGGACAATCCCGACTGGGAGAAGGCGCACCGCGCCTTTCACGCGACGCTGATCGGGCAGTGCGGCTCGCGCCCGCTGCTCGGCTTCTGCGAGCAGCTCGCCGACCGGCTCTATCGCTATCGCATGATGTCGATCGCCAAGGCCTATCCGGTCCGCAAGATCGGGACCGAGCACGCGCAGATCCTTCAGGCGGTGCTCGATCGCAAGACGGATGACGCTGTCGCACTGCTCCAGCAGCACTATCAGCGCACGGCCGACGTGATCTATTCAGACCTCGCGGCCGTGTTGCCGAAGTCCGATGCGTCTCACGGCACGCGATAATCCGCTGAGGCTGGCGGCGGGCGAGATAGCCGTGTCGGACGAAGGGGCCGGCGTGGGCGTCGCCTTCGACGCCATGGCTTTCAACCAGCACGATCCGATCCCGTGAAGGCTTGCTAAAGTGGTGCCCGCGATCGGCGGCGACCGTCACCACCCTTCCCCGCAATGAGAATTCGTGCTTCTGCGGCATTAAGCGGCGCGGGCGAGCGAGCGCCGCTTCTGGCGCAGGTAGCGCGTGATCTCTGAGAGCGACATCGCGTTCAGGACCCGCTCGGTGGGGACACCGCCCTTGCGGGCCATCAGGACGCCCCAGTGCATTTGGTCGAGCTCGGGAATCGAGTGCGTGTCCGGATTGATGCTCAGCATGCAGCCAAATTCGAGGGCTGCCCGGTGCCAGCGCCAATCCAAGTCGAGACGCCACGGATGTGCGTTGATCTCGACGACGACTTCGTGCTTCGCGCACGCCCGCAGCACCTTTTCGACGTCGATTTCGTAGCCCGGCCGCCGCTGGAGCTGTCGCCCCGTCAGGTTACATCGATACGACTGGCGGACGTCGTCGGGGATGCGCTGGGTGTCCCGCGCGAAACAGCTCAACTTCATCTGAAGACCATCCGCGCTGCCAAGGAGATCACCTTCAAAGGTTTCGGCAGAAGTGCTGCGGCGATGACGCCGCTCGACGCCTCTCGCCTTCTCATCGCAATGGCCGGCAGTTATTTCGTGAAGGACGCGACCGCAGTCGTGAAGCGGTTCGGCAGGCTCAAACCCATTACTCAACGGACCCGAGTGACTGAGACCCTGGAGGATTGCCTGGCCAAACGCCTGGCGGAGCTTCCAATGGACGTTCGTCCCGCAGAGGTAGAGCGCCATTCACCGGAATGGCATCAGAGGTTCGGATCGACGCGGCTTGCGGAGACAGCCCTGCAACTGCTCGATCCCATGCCGAGGGGCGAAGAGAGCGACAAACTCGATCGGTATGCGATCCTGCGATGGCTGAACCAGCGCGGCCGCGCCGAGGTGGTTGTCTTCGGCCCGCAGGGCGCAAAGCAATTGGAGCGCGGCACCGAGATTGCCGATCTACTGGACCTCCAAGAATGGGCTGGGTCGACAATCCCGTCGATATCCGACCTACGGTTTAGGAAACCGTTCAGTGCCAGCTGAAATCAATGACTTAGCTGCTGTGTTCTGCAGGTTAACAGGAAAGGTAAAAGTTTAACCATTGATTGGGTCAGCTCGCCCCGTTCGGAGGCCCGGCCGGAGAACTGATAGATTCCGATGGACGACCACCTGCTCACCCCCCTCCCTGCTTCGAGCAGCGCGCGCGCTGCTCGGATGGAGTCAAACCGAACTTGGGCAGAAGGCTGGCGTGTCGCGGAAGGCCATCGCAACGTTCGAGACGGCCAAGCCATCCGATCGAACCGATCCGCGCCGCAAGGCCGTGCTGCAGACGCTGCGGCAATATCTCGAAGTCGAATGCGATATCGAGTTCACCTTCGCGAGTGACAAGACGGGCGAAGGCGTACGTCGCGCGAAGTCGAAGTGACGGGAGCGACCAAAAGATTCCGGTGTGCAGGATGACAGAAGACCAATCCTAAGCCGTACAAGGCAAGTCCTACAACTAGAATACTCGCATGTCAGCCGATTCGACCTATCTAGCCGTCGCTGCGGATGATTTTGCGCGCCGCTTCTCGCAACGGGGCGGAAATCTGATGTGGTTGCTCGGAGCCGGTGGATCGGCGGCCGCCGGTATCCCGACGGCGTGGGACATGATCTGGGAGTTCAAGCAGCAGCTCTACATAAGTCAGCGGCGCGTCTCCCCGAAAATGGTCGCCGACCTCGCCAACCCAGCCGTCCGGCGCGAACTGCAGTCATTCGTCGACGGCATCGGGAATTTGCCGCCGCCCGGCGCTCCCGACGAGTATGCGGCTCTCTTCGAAGCCGTCTATCCGAGCGAGGCGGACCGTCGAACCTACATCGCGTCGAAGGTGAGCGGCGCCAAGCCGTCTTACGGAACACGTCGCTCTTGCGACAATGATGCGGGCCGGACGTGCTCGTCTCGTCTGGACGACCAACTTCGATCCGTTGATCGCTGACGGCTGCGCGAAGGTCTACGGCGGAACTGGTCAGTTGACGACGGTGGCGATCGAGACCGGAAGTCTTGGGCGCCAAGTCATCGACGAGGGGCGTTGGCCCGTCGAAGTCAAATTGCACGGCGACTTTCGATCGCGCAGACTGAAGAACACCGGAGACGAACTGCGCGAACAGAATGCGAAACTCAGGTCGCTGTTGATCGACAGTTGCGGCCGGTGGGGCCTGATCGTAACTGGCTACAGCGGCCGCGACGACTCCATCATGGACACCCTGGAAACGGCTCTCGAACGCGACACCCCTTTTCCTGCCGGTATCTTCTGGCTCCATCGCGGCGAGGACCCACCGTCGCCGCGCGTCAAACGGCTCTTGGCGGCCGCCGCCCGCAAAGGCGTCGACGGCGGGCCGGTGCCGATCGAGAATTTCGACGAAGTCTTGCGCGACCTCGTTCGCCTGGCGGAGGATCTCGACACTAAAGCCTTGGACGAACTCGCTTCGGAGCGACGAATCTGGTCGCCCGCACCGCGACCGACCGGCAAGCGCGGTTTTCCAGTGGTCCGGCTCAATGCACTCGAATTGATCGAAACGCCGACCGTTTGTCGCCGCGTCGGATACGGCATCGGCGGCGTGGCGGAGGTCAGGTCGGCGATCGAAGCCGCAGACCTGCCGGTGCTCGCGACCCGGTCACGAGCCGGAGTACTCGCTTTCGGCTCTGACGCCGACGTGCGAGCCGTGCTTTCGGCCTACGACATTGAAAGCTACGACCTGCACGCGATCGAAGTCCGCCGATTGCGATACGAAAGCCAAGAGCGTGGGCTTCTCCGTGAGGCGTTGACCCGCGCGCTGACCCGGACGCATGCGATGACTGCAGATCGTCGCCGAAGCAGCGATCTCTTGACCCCGGCCTCGATCGACGACGCGAAGCGGGGGCCGCTCAAGAAACTGACCGGCAGCCTTGGTGGAACGGTACCGAAGCATCCCGAACTTAGTTGGCGGGAGGGCCTGGGCATCCGGCTGGATTGGGCGGACGGGCGGCTCTGGCTTCTGCTCGAGCCGCGCACCGTGTTCGAAGGCATCACGCAGGGGAACAGAACCGCGGCGACCGATTTTGCCCGCGAGCGCACAGTGAGGCGCTACAATCCGGCTCTCAATGCCCTTCTCTCGTTCTGGTCGACGCTGTTCGCGTGCCCGGAGCGCGATATCCTGGCCCTCGGCATCAGCGCGGGCGTGGATGCGGCCTTCAGGCTCGACGATACGACAGCTTATTCAGGAAGAGGCCGCCCATGACGAGCGAGATATCGCCTCACCTTTTCATCCCGGAAGCCGAGCTCGCATTCCATCCCGAGCGAACATCCGACGTCGACCTGCACCCCCTGCGCGGGCTGTTGCGGTTTGGTCCCTATCCGCGCACCAAGGGTGTCGGGATCGTGCACCACGTTACACGTAAAGACGCGCCCGTGGCCTTCCGTATCGTATATCCGTCGAGCGTGGCAAGATTCGCGATCCCGGCCGCTTCGGACCAGGTCGTCGAACTCTTGAGCTTCGCCGGCAAAATCTGGTGGCCTTACGGAGAGCCAAACTTCCGCGACCTCGGCAACTTCCTCGTTGTCCGGCAGCACTTGGTGACCCCAGACGAGTGGCGTGACGATATCTACGCGACGCGTGATCTCCTGAAAGTCGTTCCCGAAGGAGATAAAATCGTAAACACGGAATCGTTCTCGCGGTTCGATCTTCCGAACAAATGCGATGAGGTGACCGCCCAGCTCCAAAGAATACTCGCAGAGAATTTCATGGTCTGCGACGACGTCGTCTACGCAGCAGGCGGCGTGCCGGTCCACGCGGTATGGCGCCATCCCCGCTTCAGCCAGGTGGGCGTCGTCAGCTCCGGCATCGATCGTCGGGTGACGGGTCTCGAACCGCTGAATCCCTACCCCGGCTTCTTCGCTCGCGCAGAAACGCAGGAAGCTTTTTCCGAGAGACGGTTCTGGCAACCCGGCGTGCCGGCACCGATCAAGCTGCCGCGTTCGCAACAAGTGTTCGCCCAGATCGAAGTCGTCGGTCCGACGCCCATCCCCGACACTCTGAGCAACCAGGTACAGATCGACGCGCTTTTCCGCATCATGATGCGCAGTCTAGACTGGTTCATCTTCCATAAGACGCTACCCGACAGCCCCCCTCGATTTTCCGAGCAACGCGAGGAAAAGCGGTTGTTCAGAGCGCGGGTGCGGCAGGCCTTCCGCGATGCGGTGCTCGCTTCTCCGGATGACTTCGTCACCGACACGAAACGAATGGAGGCACTTCGGACCTTATTCGTCGGCGCACGGAAGGTGTCGAGGAAGCATAGCCGGCTTGTCGAGGCTCTGGAAAAGAGCTTCAGGGCGCTGAACAGGCGCAATCCTCGCGAGGAACTCGCACCCGAGGATTTGGCCACCCTCGATAGCCTGGTCGATTCGAACGAGAGCGTTCCGCCTCCGTCGAGCGGTGGTCTTCCTTGATCGCCCAAATCCACGAGGTAGGGCACCGGAAGCCGTCAGCCTCGCTTGGTTATCATGATCACGCCGGACCTCGTGCGGGAGATCCGGATCACCGGAAGTCCCAGCCGATCGCGACGAGAATAAACATGGGGAGAACGCGCGATCGAGCAGCTAACTCGCCTTAGCTTCCCTATCGCGTTTGAGCCTCTTGGTTCCTCCCGATACCGTGAATCTGGAAGCAGAGGCCACACTGGCCATGCCGCGACGGATCGGTCCGCTCGCCAGCTCAAAGGAAACGATGATGCCCAAACAGATGCTTACGGTCGAGGACGTCGAAACCATGCTCAAGCGGTTGTCCGGTGCGATCGAACGGGACCAGACCTACGTCGACGGCCTGCCGCGGGGGCTGTTCTCGCATCAGTACGACGACGACCTGTGGCGTAATTGGCGCCGCGGCCATCGCACGTTCATCGGCGACCTGCTGGCGACCGTCGGCGCCATGAGCCCCACCGACCTGCGGCAGTTGACCGACGTCGCGTCCGGGTTCGCGCCCACCGCCGTGAGGAAGGTCGCGCTCGAGACTTTCGCGGAAGTCGTCGGCGAGTGCGTCGACGCGGACAAAACGGCACGGCAGTTCTTCGCCCGGGTGGCCCGCGAGGTCGTGCGACAGGGACGCGGCAAGCGTCCGGCGGGAGATCCCCGCGAGGCGATCTCGCAGTGGTTTTCGGACATCGATCCTCTGACGATCGCTCAGGATCCCGAATGCGGATATCCGCTCGACGTGAGGGCGTCAATGTCCGTCACGCCGCATCGCAGCCGGCCCTGACTTTCGCAAGCGATAGCGCTCCGCCCTTAAGGCTCGAGCGGGGCCACGCCAGTTCCAAAGTCGCGAAGGGCGGCCAGATTCGTGCCTTTCGACGCCCGGGTCGCCCTCGGCCAACCGGCGGCACCCGTCCAGAGAACGGTACCCTGGCCGTCCGCCGCCCGGTTCAGGAAAACAATTTCCTTGCCTTCTCCCGAAGCTTACTCATGGATTCCACGTAGGGAATGGGGCCGTAGCTGATGCGGGCGAGGCCCAACTGCGCGAGTTCGCCGTTCGAGGGCACGTCTTCCATGCAAAGCGTCCGCCGTCGTTGCGAACGGCTTCGGCCTCAATACGTCTTCGCCGATCGGGCAGATGAACCAACATTCGCTCTTGCCGTTGTGCAGGCATCCCGACCCCTCGACTGTGCCCACCAACCATGAGGACCGACCAGCATCTCGAATCAGGCGGCGCCTGGGACCGCGCCTATCTCGAGTCGCTGATCCGCGAAGACTTCGAGCGATGCCATCCCGGCGAGACGCTGGACGATCTCAAGCGGCGCGCGTCCTTTTCGAGGGAGGACAGAGGCCTACTGCGGGACTGGATGGCGGTAGCGACGGCTCGCGCCGCGGCCGCATGCCCGGCCAAAGCATCGCCGCCACGCTGACGATGCGTTGGTCCGCGCCGAACCATCCGCGCCTCCCAACGATCCGGTTCAACCTGGCACGGCCCCGCCACCGAGCAGCTGCGAGACGGCGGCGGCCAATTGCGCCGGCGCAAAGGGCTTCCTGATCAGGACGCTGCCGTCGACACCCTGCGATTTCCAATCCGGCGCGCTGGCGCTTGTCATGTAGACCACGGGAAAATCAGGCGTGATTTCCCTGATCTGACGCGCCAGCTCCCATCCGCTGATGCCGTCACCCAGGTTGACGTCCGTGAGCAGCGCCCGACACCCCTCGCGGCCGTCGCGAAACGTAGACATAGCCGCCTCTCCCGAATGGACCGAGCAGGCCTCGAAACCGTTGTCGAGCAACGCGTCCTCGATGACGCTGCAGATCAGCGCTTCGTCCTCGACGACCAGAACACGAACGGTATTATCCACTTTCAAGCCTCAAGCGACCTGCCTCGAGGGCCAACCCACACCCGTCTTATCTGCCCCTCAGGGAGAGACTGATGCGCGTGACGATGTCGTCCCACTCGCGCTCTTCGCTCGCCGGGTAGTTGATCAGGACGCAGTGAATCAATCCGCTCGAGAAGTTGCACCGGTTGTACCAGACCGTATCGCCCTTGTAGCTGGACACCGCAAAGAACCGAGGCGTCGTTCGCTTGTACTGAATGCGCGCGGGCGGATGCTTCTTTGCGAGAAATGCGGCGGGTGAATCGTTCGAGACGTTGGGTGCGGCCTGTATCGTAAGATCGGCTCGGCCGTCAGCCGTCCGAAATCGCTGTCCGTAGCCATCCGGCCGGCCGGCTTCTTCGATAAAGATCGTGGCCGGGAAATCCACCGAGGTACCCGTCTGCGGGATGGAATAGGTCGTCCATTTCACCCGTTGAGCCGAGACCATGGAGCTCGAGGCCGCAAGTCCGAGAACGAGCGCCGACTGCATCGCGTCTCCTCCCAGTCGTGAAGACCTGACGAGCGGCGTCTCGGCTTCGATCATCATGTGGCTATCGATCGCCAACGACAACGTCACTGCTGATCCGGCTTCTTAGCCGGCGGACCGCTCTTGTTTCCGGGCAGCCCCTTGATGTTGGACGTGTCCTGCTGCTGGACGGTCGGATTCTGCTGGTTGAGCGTGGAGCTGGAGCCGACGGTCTCTCCCGGTTTTGCCGCCGGACCATTCTTGTTGCCAGGCTGACCGGCGATGCCAGTGCCCGAGTTCTGCGCGCTCGGCGCGGATGAGACATCCGGTTTGGTCGTCTGGGCAAATGCAGCCGAAGCCGACATCGCCAGGGCGAACACGAGAGCGCTCGCGATGGACCTCATTTTGACTCCCTCCACTGTGAGTTTCGGAATCGCGGATCGCGACTAGCTGGAGTCCGAACGTGCGGTTGCGTCGTGCGTTCCTAGCTGCCCGACTGACATCGCTCGCCCTGATCCGAGAAGGCCGAGCGCGACGCGCCAAACCACCGTCTGGACTACGAGCCGAGCGCGTCGGCGGGCAGATCCCAGAAACCTGGAAATGTTCGGGATGGATCAAACCCGTTGATCTGGGGTTGATTGGCCGAAACCCTATTGAAAGGCTCGCCCCTATGGCTGAGCTGGCTCCGGCGGCGCCGCAAGGCACACCGGCCTCGCGCGTCGCGTCTTCGCCCATGCTGACCGCCGGTGGCATCGTCCTAGCCATCGGAGCGCTCTATCTCGGCCGGGAAATCTTCGTTCCTTTTGCTCTTGCTATCCTGCTGAGCTTCGTTCTCACACCCCTGGTCAATTGGCTAAGGCGCTGGAAAGTACCTCGCATCGCAGCGGTACTAATCGCCGTTTCCCTTGCTTTTATCGTGGTCGCGGGAATCGCCTTGGTCGTCGGGCGGCAACTTGTCCAGCTCGCGACCAACCTCCCAAACTATCAGACCACCATCACCGAGAAGATCCACTCGTTGCAGAGTTCGGCCCCAGGCGGTGGAGTCGTCGACACGGTCACCACGACGATGCAGGATCTTGGCAGAGAGATCTCGGGCGAGGAGAAAAAGTCCGAGGCCGCCTCGTCCGGGCTTGGCGCAGGTACCGGGACTCGGGAACCTGTCACGGTGCGGCTGGAGCCGCCCCAGCCGAGACCGTTGGAGCTCATTCGCTCTGTCATAGGTCCGTTGCTGGCACCGCTCGCGACTTCCGGGCTAGTGGTCATTTTCGTGATCTTCGTGCTGCTCGAGCGGGAAGACCTGCGCGATCGATTCATTAAATTGGCAGGAGCCGGTGATCTTCAGAAGAGCACGCAGGCCCTCAACGATGCCGCCTCCCGGGTCAGCCGCTATCTCCTGATGCAGCTTGTTGTTAACCTGACTTACGGTATTCCGATCGGTGTTGCACTCTACTTTGTTGGCGTACCGAACGCGATTCTTTGGGGCCTGCTCGCAGCGGTACTCCGATTCATTCCCTATCTCGGTCCTTTTTTGGCGGCGATCTTTCCTGTTGCCCTGGCCATCGCCGTTGATCCAGGCTGGACGATGCTGTTCTGGGTCGTCGGGCTATTCCTCACCGCCGAACTCATCAGCAATAATGTCATTGAGCCTTGGCTTTACGGCTCCAGCACGGGGCTGTCATCCCTTGCGATCATCATCGCCGCGATCTTCTGGACGATGCTGTGGGGACCGGTTGGGCTATTCCTGGCGACACCTTTGACCGTCTGCCTGGTCGTCATCGGGCGTTACGTCCCGCAGTTGGAGTTCTTGGGCGTTCTGCTTGGCAGCGATCCTGTGCTCGCGCCGGAGGAGCAGCTCTATCAGCGTTTATTGGCTGGCAATATCGAGGAGGCGGTCGAGTTCGCCGAAAACTATGTCGACGAGTGTTCCTCGCGCGAGCTGTACGATAACGTAGGCATTCCAGCTCTGCGCTTGGCGGAAAATGATCGTCAGCGCAGCAGCACAGACACGAACTACCGGCGCCTTGTCGCGGAAACGGCCATCTCGGTTGTGCGGGAGGTTGACGACCACGTCCGCGAGAAAGCGTCTGCTGTGGAAGTGGGAAATCATCTGACGCAACAACCATGCGTCCTTTGTCTCGCCGGACGTACGGAGCTTGACCATGCAGCGTCGGAGATGCTCGCCCAGGTACTTCAGGAACGCAACGTCGGGGCCAAAGTCCTGCCGCCGATCGTGGTGAGCCGGGGAGCATTGGAGCAGCTTGATCTCCAAGGGGTAGACGTGGTGTGCCTGTCCTATTTTCACCCGCAGCCCCAGGTCTATGCGCGCTATGTCTTTCGTCGCCTACGTCGACGGGCTCCCCAAGTGAAGTTTGCCGTCTGCTGCTGGAATTTGATTGCCGGAATGGAACACGCGGAAGAGCTCAAGAGGCAAATGGCGGCCGACGCAGCATTCGCATCTCTGCAAGCCTGCACCGAGCAGGTGGAGGCATGGATCGGTCGGGCAGCAGTTCGCGGCGATGCGCCCCAGGTTACGGCTGAGGCCGAGCGGGCGCAGCTCACCGCGCTACGCAGCCTTGGCTTGGATGCCTCGAAACGTCAGGCCTTGGATGAGGCGTCCAAAAAGATTGGGCAAGCCTTCAACGTTCCGATCGCGCTGGTATCCTTGGTCGATGAGACTCATCCAACTGCCGCTGACAGCCTCCCCCAGGAAGTTCAAACAGGTCTGCAGGGCAATCACGAGGGCTCCCTCGACGCCCATGTGATCGCTGCAGACGATATGCTGGTTTGCGAGGATGTCACCGAGGATCCGCGCTTCGCCGATGATCCGCGTGTGCTGGAGAGAGGCATTCGCTTCTACGCAGGAGTCCCGCTGAGAACTTTGTCCGGTCATGTCGTGGGTTGCCTTTGTGTAATCGATACCGAACCGCGGGAGTTCACTGAGCGAGATCGACACCGTCTGCAGGAAGTGGCGAACCAATTGATGGCCGATATCCAGAACGCCCAAGCGACCAATGACGTCTATTCTGAAAGAACTCGAACATCGGATGAAACATGACCAAGTTCGCGGTACCACGTCCCTGTGCAGATCCTGATGCCGCGGCGCGCCGGCTAGTCCAGCTCGCCGCTAGCATCGAACCGGTTCAGGACGACCGCATCCAGAGAGGATCAACGCGCCTTTCCTCTTCACCCTGAAGGGCAGAGCGTCCGAGTTCGGCGCCGGCATAAAGTACGCCGTCCAGCACGGGTGGCTAGAGCTCCACGAGAGCGGGACAAATGTGCGATTGAAATCCGACAGCCAGAAGCTGATCCGAGATAATCAAGGCGCTCCGGGTGACCCCCTGGCGCCGTAATCATCTGAACTCTCGCGCACCAGCCGGGCAACTCTGCGAGGCCCGTCCCATACCTCAACGGAAGAATGTCCGTCTAGAGCATGTTGTTTTTGGCTGGAATCGGGATTCCCACCGGGAGCGATTTCTGATTCAACATCCATGCTGGAGGGCGGAGGCCGGCATGGATGACGCGACCCTATTCGGAAGACATCCGGGAACGGGCTTTGGCGCGAGCTGACGCGGGAGAAACAGTTCGTTCGATTGCCGAGGCGCTCCAGATCAGCGCCTCCTGCGTGACGAAGTGGAAGAATCTGAGACGGGATACCGGAGGCCTGTCACCTGGCCAAATCGGCGGCCACAAGAAGCGGGTTCTGTCGGATGCCAACGCCGACTGGCTGCGCAAACGCATTCGCTCGGGGCCATTCACTTTGCGCAAGCTGACGCAGGAACTGGCTGCACGCGGGATCAAGACAGACGTGCGGGCGGTGTGGACTTTTGTTCACACCGAAGGGCTCAGCTTCAAAAAAAACGATTCTACCAGCCGAGCAGGATCGTCCCGACGTCGCCCGTAAGCGGACCCGCTGGAAAGCACATCAAGGCAGGATCGACGTCGCGCGGTTGGTGTTTATCGACGAGACGTGGATCAAAACCAATATGGCACCACTGCGCGGCTGGGGGCCTTGCGGGCAGCGCCTCCAAGCCTCTGCACCTTTCGGCCATTGGAAGACAATGACCTTCATCGCGGCGCTGCGTCACGATCGGATCAGCGCGCCTTGGGTGATTGATGGTCCCATCAATGGTGAGCTCTTCACGCTGTACGTCGAGAAGGTGTTGGCACCCACCCTCGCACCGGGTGAGATCGTCGTTCTCGACAATCTTGGCAGCCACAAGGGCAAAGCGGCTCGCCAAGCCATCCGCGCCAGAGGCGCCCACCGCATCTTCTTGCCGCCCTACAGCCCGGACCTCAATCCGATCGAGCAGGTCTTCGCCAAACTCAAACATCTCATGCGAGCTGCCGAGCCCCGTGACGTGGAGGCAACCTGGAGAAAGGTTGGTGAACTCCTCGATCTCTTCTCCAAGGAGGAGTGCACCAACTACTTCAAAAACTCAGGCTATGTTTCCGTATAAAAACATCATGCTCTAAGAATTTCTCGGCCCGAGCCTGGGCGTCTGTGTCGGTCGGGCAATCGATCTCGTAAACTGCACGAGCAACACCTGATAGATCTAATAACTCGGGCGGCTATCTGGCGCTTTTCAGGTTCGATCCAGAAGCTCGCGAACCTTCAACGCAAGCCTTGCTTGGGTGACCGGTTTCTCCAGGAGATCGACACCCTCGTCCAGCCTTCCCTGGTGAACGACGGCGTTGCGCGAGTAACCAGTCATGAAGAGAATCCTGAGATGCGGCCTGATCTGCTGCGCGCGCTTTCCCAACTCACGGCCGTTGATGCCGGGCATGACGACATCGGTCAGAAGGAGATCAACATGCTGATCCTCCTGCAGCAGGATGGTCAAGGCGGCCTGCGCGCTAGCGGCTGACAAAACCCGGTAGTTGAGATCCCGCAGCACGTCCGAGACGTAGGTCCTGAGATCGGCATGGTCTTCGACCACGAGAATAGTCTCTGAAGACACGCCTTCCGATATGAGCTCGTCCGGATCGTCGGGCGCAGGTTGCGCATTGCCGGCGTAGCGAGGGAAATACATCTTGATGCTCGTGCCTTCCCCGACCTCGCTGTAGATCTTCACGTGTCCGCCCGACTGCTTGACGAAACCATAGACCTGGCTGAGTCCAAGCCCTGTTCCCTGCCCCGGCTCTTTGGTGGTGAAGAACGGCTCGAATGCACGATTGAGCACCTCTGGAGTCATGCCGGAGCCCGTATCGCTCACGCTGATGACGACATATTGCCCGGCCGCGAGTTCCGGGTTGATACGCGAATAGTCGTCGTCGACGGAGACATTCGCCCCCTCGATGGTCAGCTTTCCGCCATTCGGCATCGCGTCCCGGGCATTGATGGCCAGGTTAACGATGGTTGATTCCAGATGGTTGACGTCCGCTTCGATCTGCCAGAGGCCGGCTCCGCCGACGGTCTGAATTTCGATGCGTTCGCCCAAGGTGCGCTGAAGGAACTCCTGGAGGCCACTCAGGAAGCCATTGAGGTTGACCGGCTTCGGGTCGAGAGCTTGGCGGCGTGAGAAGGCGAGCAACCGGCTTGTCAGTGCCGCAGCCCGTTCAGCGCCGCGCTTCGCATTCGTCAGCGCGCGGTGCAGGTTCGGCCCCCCGATATTGCGGCTGCTCCGCTCCGCGTTCTCGAGATTGCCAAGGACGATCATCAGAAGATTGTTGAAGTCGTGAGCGATGCCGCCGCTCAGCTGTCCGACCGCTTCGAGTTTTTGCGAGGCAACGAGCTGCTCCTGGACGCGTTGAAGTTCGTCCTGTGCCTGCTTGCGTTCGGTCAGATCACGCGTGACTTTCGCAAAGCCGATGATCGCGCCACTCTCGTCCGTAATTCGATCGATGACGACCGATGCCCAGAAGCGCCTGCCGTCCTTGCGCATGCGCCAGCCCTCGGCTTCGAACCGCCCTTTCTCGGTGGCCTCCGCTAGCGCCGCTTTCGGCACCCCTCTTTCGAGATCCTCAGGCGTGTAGAACGTGCTGAAGTGCCGGCCGATGATCTCCTCCGGCCGATAGCCCTTGATGCGCTCGGCTCCGGGATTCCACGTTGCGACATTCCCGGAAGGGTCGAGCTGAAAAATCGCGTAGTCGACGACCGCTTCCACAAGCCGGCGGTATCGTCTTTCGCTTTCCAGAAGGTCGCTATGGGCCCGCTGCCGATCGGTGATGTCCCGCGTCACCTTCGCAAAACCGACCAGGCGGCCTTCCTCGTCACGGATGGCGTCGAGAACGACAAGCGCCCAGAACCGGCTGCCATCTTTCCGGACTCGCCAGCCTTCGGATGCGAAGCGCCCGGTCTCCGCGGCTGTCGCCAACGCTCTGCTCGGCAGACCCTTCTCTCGATCTTCAGGCGTGTAGAAGATCGAGAAGGGCTTCCCGACAATCTCATCGGCGGCATAGAACTTGAGGCGCTCGGCGCCCTTGTTCCAGGTCCTGACCAGGCCCTCCGTATCGAGCATGAAGATCGCGTAATCGACAATCGCGTTGACCATCAGTTCGAGGCTGCGGGCATCCCCGACGGCGGTCTTTTTCATTTTTGGAACTCAAAAAGGGAGTGAGACCAACTCAAAAGCTTGGGACAGGTTCCGAGCCAGCGCAGCGGTTGGTGGCATGGAGGCGAACGTCAGCTCGTGGCCCTTCGCGACCCGTTTGCCCGGCGCGGGGACATGTCAGAAGTGTGGGGCAGGCCGGAAGTGATTGGCCGAGGCTCAAATCGCCACTGTTGACCTAACCGGAACCGCCAGCAACCAACTCTGCGCGTGCATTTTAGGAGTTCGCCCAGAAACCAGGGTAGTATGGGTGTGGAGCGACAAATTCAGAAGGCCGCGAGAAAGGAGGCGTCTGATGTCGACCGAAGAAAACAAGCGCATCGTACGCCGGTTCTACGAAGAGATTGACAATGGCAATCTCGACGCCATGGATGAACTGGTTGCTGAGGACTATCAGGATCATAATCCCCCACCTTTTCCCGGATTACGGGTGGGACGCGACGGCCTCAAGCAGGTCTTCGAGATCTTCTGGAAAGCGACGCCAGGCTATCACAAAATCGAGGATCAAATTGCCGAAGGAGATAAAGTCGTCACACGCCTCACTTCCTACGGCAAGCATGAAGGCGACCTGCCCGGAGCTCCGCGCACCGGCAACGACTTAATGATGACCTCAATAACCATTCATCGCATCGCAAACGGCAAGCTCGCCGAGAAATGGGCGGAAAAGGACGTCATCGGATTCCTGAAGCAGATCGGTGTGATGCCTAGTTGATCTTCAACTGAACGCGGCGGAATGTCTGCGTGTGTGGCCCTTCGCGACCGTTTGCCGGGCGTTTGCCCGGCGCAGGACATGTCGGAAGTGTGGGGCAGACCGGAAGTCATTGGCCGAGGCTCAAATCGCCGCTGTTGACCCTGAGCGGACTCGCTCATCGGTAACAATTCCGAACGCCGCTGCGCGGTTGAGGGAACGATTTCGGATTCAGGACCTCGGAGGAGATCGAGTCAGGGGACCTTGCCACGGCAGGCCCATGCGACATTTGCAAAGGATCGCGGGCCATCGGGCCGGCCGGCCTCGTAGGCATCGCGCACGGCGGCATCGGTGCGCGCTCGCTCCGTAGCGTCGAGCGCTGCCACATACTTGCCGAGCGGCCCTTCGCCAGCGGCAATCGGAGCCCAATAGTCGGCAAAGTCTTGGTAGTCCATTCGGATCATCAGCTCGATTTCCGCAATGTCCACGAGACCCTGTTCCGCAAATGTCCGTCTCAGTTCGCCTGGCTGCATCATCGGTTGAAAGCAATAGCGACGGCGCAGCTCGCGTCCGCTTTCTCCGAGTGCCGCCACCGTGTCGACCATCATGCGCATGCCGGGCATGCCGCCGAGATGATCCCACACCGTTGCCGCGACCACGCCGCCCGACCGAACGGCACGGCGCATCTCGGCTACTGCCTTGCCGGCTTCGGGAACGAAGTGGAGCAAGAGAAGCGCCAAAGCGCGATCGAACGTGCCGCCCTCGAAGGGCAGGGCGCAGGCATCCGCCTGTCGGACTTTTATTCGTGGGTTTGTGTTGCGCCGGATCACCTCCTCGACAAAGACTGGTGAATAGTCGACCGCGGCAATCTCGGCGAGGTCGGCGGCTTTGGCTAGCGCGAAGGTCAGGCTTCCGGTGCCGCAGCCGACGTCGAGAATCCTTTCGCCGTCGGCAATTCCTGTGAAGTCGATGAATAGCGGCGCGAGTCTTCGGCTCCAGCGGCCCATGAGTTGCTCATAGCCCGCAGCGTTGTGGACGTTGAATTCCGAGGTCATCGAAGTCTCCATGCGCTTCCCAGATTGTTAGACCTCGTCTGCATGGCTACCAAGCCGCTAAAGCAATCGCATTGCAATCGCGGCAAATACGCCGTGCGGCTGCTCTATGATATGTATGAGAAGATCCGCCACGGCCGAGCTCCTTTCGACGGCTACCATGCCTCATCGAGGCCGAGATGCTCGAACACCTCGCGACGAAGCTCAACGAAGTGCGGATCGCCCCGGTGGCGAGGATAGGGTTGGCTGTTGACGACTTCGGCCTTGATCCGTGCCGGTCGCTCGCTCAGCACGATGATACGGCCGGCGAGCAAGAGTGCCTCCTCGACATCGTGCGTGACCAGCAGCGCCGTGAAGTTCGAGCGTTGCCAAAGTGATACGAGTTCCGCCTGCATCGCGATGCGAGTCAGGGAGTCGAGCTGGCCCAAAGGTTCGTCGAGAATGAGCAGCTTCGGGTCGTTGACGAGCGCACGCGCAAGAGCGGCGCGTTGCGCCATGCCGCCGGAAAGCTGGTGCGGGTAGGCATGGGCGAAGCCCGTGAGCCCCACCAGGCGCAACGCGTCCTCGATACGTCCGCGATGGGTGCGCAGCAACCCGCGGGCTTCCAGACCGAGCGCAACGTTGCTCCATACCGTCCGCCATGGATAAAGCGTGGGGTCTTGAAAAACGACGACGCGCGACGGATCGGGTGCTTCGATTTCGCTTCCCTCCGTTAGCAGGGAGCCGGCTGTTGGAGTGTCGAGCCCCGCGACCAGCCGCAGCAAGGTCGATTTTCCGCACCCACTCGGTCCCAGGAGCGCGACGAATTCGCCGCGGCCGACCTGCATGCTGATGCGGTCCAATACCGGCAGGGGCTGCCCTTCGAGATCGAAGCTATGGCTCACTTCGCGGAGCGTTAGCGTCGATCCACGGACCGCGTAATCGCTCGCGATTGCCGCTACCATCGCACTACACCTTTCTGCCAGGATAGCAGGCGGTCCCGCAAGCGGAACAGCAGCGTGATCAGCCCGGAGCACAAGAACGCCATGAGCAGCAGCGCGGCGTACATATTGGCGTAGGCCGCCCAACCCTGCGCCCATTGCAGATACCAGCCGAGCCCGGCCTTCACGCCCAGCATCTCGGCTACGACAAGAACCGCAAACGAGTTGCCGAGCCCCATGAACAGGCCAACAAAGACATGCGGCATTGCCGCCGGAATGGCAACCTTGAGCACGAGGAAGCGCTGGGTTGCTCCCAATGTCCGCGCAATATCGTAATAGGCGCTCTTCACGCAGGCGACGCCCGACCAGGTGAGCACGGTGACCGGAAACCCGGTGGCGAGCGCGATCAGGAAAATGCTGGCGCTGAAGCTCGACGGGAAAACGAAAAATGCAAGTGGCAGCCAAGCTGTCGCGGGCAGCGGCCCGATGAACCGCAAAACTGGGTGGATCCAATAACCGGCGAGCCGCGACCAGCCGATCGCGACGCCGGTTACGAACCCCACCGCCGCACCGAGAAAATAACCGGTCGCGAGCAGACGAGCTGAGGCGAAGATGCCCTGAGCCAGCCGCCCCCAATCGTCGATTACGACTTCGATGATCGCCTGCGGCGGTGGAAAAAATGGCAACGGCAGCAATCCGAGCTTTGCCGTGACGGTCTCCCAAGCAGCCAAAAACACCGCCAGCGCGAACAGCCACGGAAAAAACCGCTGGAGGCGCTGAAAAGCAACGAAACGAACGCCGACAAGGGCCGCCAAGGCAAGGACAAGGGCCAATGCGCCGCACGCAATGGCGAAGCCGCCCGTGTAGGCCCAATCGCTTTCGAGCTTATCTGGCCAGAACGCAGTGAGCGCGGCGACCATAGACCATGCGGCGGCCACAGACAGTCCGCCGATTAGCGACCGAGCTGTTGAACTTTCAAAAAAGCCGAAACCCGATTTCTCTGATGGCCTCGGCACTTCATCGATGACCGAGCTCACTGCAGATGTTCCCAATCGGCTCAGCTTAGAACGTCAAGATAGATGCGGTCGGCGAACTTGGCCGGGTCAGTGCTTCGCTTGATGACGTTCACTGCCTTGAGTTCATCGGTATAGAGTAGAAGTTGCTTCTTGAGTTCCGCCCCGACGGGATGCCTGTGGTGAGTATGGCTACGATACATTGTGGCGAGATCCTCTACGGACCCTCTCCCGCCGTAGCCCGAATAGATTGCCGCGGCATCGGCGGGATCGCTGGCAACTCGATCTGCCGCCTCCAGTATCGATCGTGTCAGAGCGGCCGCCACCGGCATTTCGCCTCGGGTGAGGCTGCCACGTATCGCGAGAACGCAGCAGGTGCGGTCGGCAAATTCACCCGATAAATTCGTCGCGATCTCGTTGAGTTTGCCTTCCTTCAGCCAGATGTAGGGCAGCGGATCTATCTCGGCTAGCGCCTGCACTTCGCCCTTCTCGACGGCAAGCGCGAGCAGATTGGCCGGGTACTGGCGCCACTCTACCTCTTGGGCCGGATCGATGCCCTTCTTGGCGAGATAGATCGAAAAGAAGTTCTTCGCCGGGCTCGCCTGATCGCTAATCGCGATAGCCTTGCCGCGCAGGGACTCCAGGCTGTCAATATTCGCGGCCTTGGAGCCGAGGAGCCGGATGCATCCGCCGTGCACACCCGCGGTGATCCGAACATCGAAACCTTGCTCCAACGGTTTGAGCCAGCGCAGGGCCAATCCCAAACCGGCATCGGCCTTGCCAGTCGCAATCGCCTCCAACAACTGGTCGGTCGAACCGCCGAAATTGACGAAATCGACATCGAGATTGTGCTTGGCGAAGAAACCCCGTTCTTTTGCGACCGGCGCAGCGACCGTGCACGCCGCGTTCGCGTTCCAGGCGAGCTTTAGGTGCCGGGGTGGGCCCTGCAACTCTTCGCTGTTCGCCGCGGTGCGGCAAATAAAAGGCGCGCCCGGAATATAAGACAGCGATCCAGTCCCGGATGCCGTCAGCGCGCGAGCCGCTCCGAACATCCCAAACGGCGCCGCGGCGCCGAGGGTGCAAACCAACGACAGCACCGAGCGGCGGGAGAAGGCGCCCCGCTTCGCTTCGGACAGATCTTTCGTTAAACTGTTGCCAATTTCGCGCTTTTCCATGTGTCGCTCCCAAACTCGCGTGTGAATGGAATGGAACTGGGTGGCGCTTTGCGGGGCCGTAGCTCCCCTCTCTTCGGGCATCATGCGAGCCCGTCTGCTACATAAGCGTGAAGCGATTCACATTACCGCAAAAAATTGAAAGCAGAAAGCTGCGCGGCGATTAAGGCCCCCCGTCAATCGTGTTGACCTGCTCAAGGCAGCGTCTGTCGCTTTTGACCGCGATCGGCGAGAGCGGATGATGGATCTTTCGGTGGGTGCGAACGCACCAGCATGTAGCCTTGCGCGAATTGAGGGATGCCTATTCCAACTATTATAGGGTGAGGCTGAACTTCTAACGTTAGGTCCAGCAGGCTCTGGAATAGTCGGATTGTCGCAGTAGAGGACTGACGATTCGTTCGGCTTTGCGCCTTTGACCCATGTCGACTTCCCGCTTCGCTTGCTTGATCGCGGGAATGCCTCAATTTTGCGGTCGGAGGTATCCTTCAAGGAGGTCGCATGATTACCGCCGTTGTACGATACAAACTGCCGCCGCAGATCGACTGCGCCGCGTGTCGCGAACACTTTCACAAGATCGCACCCAACTTCCGCGAGGTGACGGGGCTGATCAGCAAGCACTTCATCTGGTCCGAAAGCGGCTGGGCCGGCGGCGTGTACCAGTGGGAGCGCATCGAGGACGCCAAGGCGTTCTACACCGGGCCGTGGCTCGAGGGCATCATCCAACGCTACGGCATGAAGCCGCAGATCGATTTCTACGAGGTCTTTGCGGTGACAGACAACACGTGCGGCAAGGTTGAGCTGTTCAAGGAGGCCGTTGCCTCCAAATGACCCCTGAGCAGATCTCGCTGATCTGCTGTGCGAGAGGTGGCGGTCTGTCGCGCAGGCGAATGCCGGCGCTCACTTCCGCCTGTGGGGCGAGCTCTTGACGCATCCGGCGCGCCGCAGGCTGCGCCGCGACGCGCAGTGTCGCCTAGGCGAGGCGCACAAAGTCGCGCACGTCAGCTTTCGACGACCAAACGGAAATCCTACGATCAGTCAGAGCATTGCCGCTCGCGACCCAACTCCCACACGGCGACGTGCGTCGTCATGCAGCCGATTAACTCGATTTTACCCCCATTGAAGCCCCGAGCTGACGTTCGCCGTGCCGCTGGTCTCGAGGCACGGCGGCGTTCACGCGCGTCACCGCGCGCTGCCCGTGGTAAGCTCTTGCGAGTGCACCGGAATCATCAGGTGCTCATTGGGTTTGCCGGGGAACATGACATAAGGCTGGGTCGCGTCCTTGACGTCCAGATCGCGCGGATAGGGACTGAGCATCTCACGTGCTGCGCCCCCGACAATCATCACGTGCGGGCCGGTCTGGACCCAATGCTTGTGCGTGTGGCGTTCGGCATGATCATGATTGCTCGTGCCGGTGTCTCCGGCCAGCATGAAAATCAGGCCGATCTTGTTCGGCGGCTCCTGTTTGGCCTGTAGAGCTTTGCGCCATTCCATGGCGTTCTGGTCGTCGCATTCGGGCGTTCCGTCCGTGCCGATAAAGCACGTGAAACCGTTCGATCCGGTTTGGACGGTCTTAGAAGACCCATCCGCCTGCGGCATGGTGATCGTCGCGTTATTCACGACCGACGGCGGGGCGGCGGTCTTCACCTTGGCGATGTAATCTGGTTCGGTCTTCGGGACTTCCTCCGTTGGAAGAGCCGATGCCGAAGTGGTGGTGAAGGCTGCCAAAGCTACGCAGAACCCAACCGACGCGAGAGCATAGAATCTATTCATGGCTTACCTCCTGCAAGTGGGGCAACCGCACGAATTGTATACCGAAACCGAGCGGGTGCATCCTCCGAAAAGTATGGCAGGGAAATCTTCGAGTTCCGCCGCCGCCAAGTCGGGGGAAACTAGCTACCGTTGAGCTAGTGCATCAAAACAATCTTTAAGCGGACGCGACTTCACTAGAAGCTCAGCACCCACGTGCTCAACATGTCGATCACGGTCCAAAGACAGCAGAGACTCCTACCAAGGTGCGCCATGCGGGCGTGGCTTGCACGCCGTTGTAGTCGTTGACAACTGGGATGCCGACAAGCACGTAGCTCGACCAGTTATCAACCGTGAGCCGAAGACCCGGCGAAACGAAGATGGCGTTGCCGCCCGAATTGGGATCACTGATCCCGGCAATTCGCTGTCTGCCATGCCATTCGCCGTTGATCTCGAGTAGCGCATCGAGCGCAATGTGGCCGTGCGGTGCGGCGATAGTCGGAGCCTTGGTTACCATCGAGTGGCTACGACCAGCATGCGCATAAGCTTTCCGTGGATCGTGCGTATCCGGCTCGCTCGTGGTCTCGCCGAAAACCCGGTAAGAAAGCGCGGCGTTATAATGGAAACGGTTGCCAAGGTTGGTATTTTGCGTTCCGGTGCCAGTAGCAATCGCGAGCACGTTGGTATGGAAGCTCAACGCTGAGGTTAGACGCTGGCTTAACGCTGCGCCGAATAGCCCGTCCCAAGAGCCCGATCCCGGCTGAAATTCGGCCTCGAAGAGTTCACCGAACCTGTCAACGAGATCGGTTGTACCCGTCGGAGCCTTGACCCCAAACAGCACTGCCGCTTGCGTTCCGCTTACCTGATTGTTCACGAAGCGGTACTGTCCAAGTAGTGTGGCATCGCCAAATCCCGATGTATTGCCACGGTCACGCACCGCAGCCGGATCCGCCGGGTCTTCCTGCACGGCTTCGAGGATGCGGTGCGGCGTACCCACGGCAAGCGCACGGACACGGTGAGATCATTGGTGATACCACAGGCAAGCGCAACAGCGTAGCTCTCGACCGTTTGCAAACCATGGACGTCGTTGCCGACGTTCGCGAGCAGCGTCGGTTCGCTCAGTTGTTTGAGCCGCAGATAATCGACATAAGTTGAAGACGCGAACTGGCCCTCGTCGAGGGTGCCAGCGCCTATCGTGAAGATACCGCCTGCGCCACCGATATCGCCGATTCCGGGATGATGCGAGGATGCGTCGCTCACGCCAATGGTTATCGATCCAATCAGGGCCGCCGCGAACCGGAGGCGATTTGCCATGCTTGAAATCCCTATCCTACATTTTCCGCCGACCCTCGTGGAACGGTCCGGCGGACTTACAATAATTGCCGATCAGTTGCGACCGTTGTTTGATAGTGCGGAATTCTATCTCGACGGCGTATCGCTCGTAGGACACACGACGCGCGTATCAACAAGTGGCCTTCTGTGTCTAGGCTGGTAGAGAGCCACGTGAGCTTGACGGCGCTGCTCCGTCATGGATCGTTATCGGCCCATCGGCGAAGTGGCGGCTTGCCGCCTTGAGGTCTGCTCCGCGGGATCTAGCGGACCCGAATTGCTCAGGTTGAGTTTTTCGCATTTTAACCCTGATGGACCCGCATGCGGGCGCTGCGATAAATTGGAGGGCGTGGTAGACTTTCCGTCCCCTCGGTCCGGACTGGATAGCGTGAAGTCCCTAGGGGGCCGCGATGCAGCAGGTTGCCGACTGGCTCGAAAAGCTCGGCATGTCCGAGTACGCCCAGCGTTTTGCTGAAAACCGCATTGATTTCTTGGTCCTTCGTGAACTGACCGATCAGGACCTGAAAGAGCTCGGTGTCGTCCTCGGCGATCGCCGAAAAATATTGCGCGCGATTGCCGACATCGACGTTATCGAGAAGAACGCACCAGCCGCACCCGCCAGGGCGACTGCAGCGCAGCGTCGTACACCCATCGCGTCAGAGCCAATTCCCACCGCGACGCCACCGCCGATCTCCGCCGAGGCCAGCGGCGAGCGCCGCTATGTCACGGTGATGTTCTGTGATCTCGTCAGCTCGACCAGCATTTCCGCGCAGCTCGATGCCGAGGAGTGGCGCGACCTCGTCGGCGGTTATCTCGATGCCGCGTGCGCTGCGGCAACCGAAATGGGCGGCCATGTCGCCAAGAAGTTGGGCGACGGGCTCATGGTGCTGTTCGGCTATCCGGTGGCGCAGGAGAACGACGCCGAACGCGCGGCGCGGGCGGCGCTCTTGATCCAACGCGCACTCGCCGAGGTGAACCGCAAGGATACTGAGGCTGGCAAGCCAGCGCTTAACGCGCGCATTGGGATTGAAACCGGAGCGGTCGTGATCGATGCGGCGGGCGAGATTTACGGTGACGCGCCGAACGTTGCGGCACGGGTGCAAGCGCTGGCGGAGCCGGGTACGGTCGTGGTGACGGCGCGGGTGCAGCACCAGGTCGCCGGGCTGTTCGTCGTTGAGGACCGCGGCAGCCATGAACTTAAGGGCGTGCCGGAGCCGGTGACACTGTACCGGCTGGTACGGGCAAGCGGTGGCGGGCGCCGCGCGGGACAGCGCCATCTCGCGCCGCTGGTGGGTCGCGAAGAAGAGATCGCAATGTTAATGCGGCGCTGGGAGCGGGCGCGGCGGGGCGACGGTCAGTTGGTGATGATCGTGGGCGAGCCAGGATTGGGAAAATCCCGCCTGATCGAGGAATTCCACCCGCGGCTGCGCGAGGTGCCGCACACTTGGGTCGAATGGAGTTGCTCGCAGCTTCTGCCGAACACGCCGCTGCACCCGATCGCCGATTGGGGTCGGCAGCGCTTCGGCGGCGCCGACATACCCGCCGAGCGGCGTCTCGCGGACCTGGAGAATACGCTGGCGCTGGTCAAACTCGACCCGGCGGAGAATGTCACCTTGCTCGCGCCATTATTGGACATCCCCTTGCCGCAGGACCGTACGCCCACTTTAGAGCCGGAAGAATTGCGGCGCCGACAGCTGACAGCGCTCACCAATTGGGTCATGGCCGGCGCGCGAACTCAGCCGGTGGTGCTGGCACTTGAAGATGTGCACTGGGCTGATCCGACCACGCTCGAACTGTTGCGCGGCATCGCCGAACGCGGTGCGCTGGCGCCCTTGCTCGTTCTCAGCACCGCCCGGCCGGAGTTCCGGCCGCCATGGGGCATGCGCTCGCATCACAGCACAATCTCCCTGGCTCCGCTCGATCGCTCGCAGGTGCGCCAGATGGTCGGCGAGCTTGCCTCTCGCTATGCGCTGTCAAGGGAAGTGGTTGACGGCGTGACCGAGCGCACGGGCGGCGTGCCGCTGTTTGTCGAGGAGGTGACACGGCTCTTGCTGGAGAGCGGCGGGCGGGGCATCCAGGCGATTCCGCCGACCCTGCAGCAATCGTTGACAGCGCGGCTCGACCGGCTTGGCCCGGCGCGCGAGGTGGCCCAGATTGGTGCCGTTATCGGGCGCGACTTTTCCTACACACTCCTTCGCGCCGTAACCGCTATGGAGGACAGGCCGCTACAGATTGCGCTGGAACGGCTCGCCGAGGCGGACATTCTGCTGGTGCAGGGCCTACCGCCCGATGCCGATTATCGCTTCAAGCACGTGCTGATCCAGGATGCAGCTTATGAGAATTTGCTTAAGAGCCGGCGCCAGGTTTTGCACCGCCGCGTCGGCGAAGTGTTACGCGATGATTTTGCCGCCACCGCCGCGGTCGAGCCGGAACTGTTGGCGCATCACTTTACAGCGGCAGGACGCAGCGATGCCGCGGTCGAGTATTGGCAACGGGCGGGGGATTTGGCGATGGTGCGCTCGGGACACGCCGAGGCTATTCATCACTTTTCCGTTGCGCTGGACCTCTTGAGCAAGCTCGGTGACAAGCCCGATCGTGCAGCGAAAGAGTTGGAGTTATGCGTCAAGCTCGGGCCGGCCCTTATGATGGTGAAGGGGCCAGGGTCATCGGAGGTCGAAGCAATCTATAGCCGCGCCGTCGCTCTCGAGGCGGGTGAAGAAAATTCAGCGCGGTTCAAGGCGTTGTGGGGCCTCTACTATCATTCGATGAGCTCCGGTCGCTTGCGTGCGGCGACCGCTCATGCCGACGAGCTTCTCGGGCTCGCGCAGCGCTTGGGCGCTGATGATCTCGTCCTAGAGGGCCATCACGCGAAGTGGGCGACGTCGCTTTGGTGCGGCAACTTGGCCGCCGCAGGCGATCATTCTCAAAAAGGCATTTCACAATACGACTGCACCCGGCATCATGCTCTCGCGTTCGCGTTCAGCGGTCATGATCCTGGCGTGTGCGCTCACGCGGCCGGCGCGATCAACCTGGCGCTGTTAGGCTTCCCTCAAAAGGCAATGAAACTCAGTGCCGAGGCCGTCACGTTGGCTCGGAGCTTGTCCCATCCGTACAGCCTCGCCCTAGCAATGTGGTTCTGTGCGATCGTCCTTCAGATCGGCCGCCAGAGAGAATCCTGCCGCGAACTTGCAACTGAGCTGATCGAACTGTCGCGAGAGCACGACTTTCCCATGATGCGCGGCGCTGGGATCTTCTTCTTGGGGTGGGCGACCGCGGATGGCGGCGAACTCGAGCGCGGAATCGCTTCGATGGAACAGGGTCTCGCGCTCTTTTCGGCTGTCCGCCAAGTCACCAGACCTTACATGCTGGCCGTTTTGGCAAGCGCTAAAGCAGATCTCGGCAGGCCGGACGAAGGGCTCGAATTGTTAAAGGATGGGCTCGCCTTGACAGCGGTGAGCGGCGAAGTTTGGTGGCAGGCCGAAATGCACAGCCTTAGGGGTCGGCTGCTTGCGGCTTGCGGGCAAACCGACGAGAGCGAGGCCTGTTTTCGATGCGCAATCGAAGTCAGCCGCGGACAGAGTGCGAAGACGTTGGAGCTGCGTGCTGCCACAAGCCTCGCGCGGCTCTGGAGCGACCGAGGCAGGAACGCCGAAGCCCGCGATCTCCTCGCCCCCATCTACGGCTGGTTCACCGAGGGTTTCGGCACGCCCGACTTGCAGGACGCCAAAATGTTACTCGACGCGCTGGCGCCATGAGGGCGCCGATGCTCGCGAGGTCTGTAAGGAACGTCCGCAGTTGGCCCAAGGGCGAAGTTGCGCCGCTCTGACAGAGGTCCGCTCATCGCTCCAGAGCGGACCAGATTTGCTCAGCCTGCTTCGCATTTTGACCCTGGCTAACCTCTTCAGGGCAAAGCTGGGCGGGGCCTCCTTGACACGGGCTATCCTGAACGGGGCGGACCTCAGGGGAGCGGACCTCTCCGATGCCCATCAGCTCCTTGGGGTACGGGCGCCCATCCTTGGCGAAGAACAGCGAGCGGTTCGCGTTCACCTGATCGGAGTTCAATAGGAACGATGTCGCGCGCCATGGAAAACTGCCCCCTCGGCGTCACGAGGAATTGCCCCCTCCTTGGATAGCCGAGGAGAGAGGGAATGAACGAGGAACGAATCACGGAAGGCTCGTCGTGGATTGATCCACGGGGGCAGGTGATGAAGACGCCGGATGACGTGGCTGAGATGTTGCGCCTGAGGGCGTGCGGGTGGGGTCTGAAGCGGATTGCGCGGCATCTGGGCTGCAGCCATCACACGGTGAAGGGCTACGTGGCGGCCGGCGGGCCGAAGCCGTTCAAGTCGCCTGATCGCCCGAAACGGCTCGATGGCCTTGAGGGCTGGTTGCGCGAGAGGTTCATTCGGCATCGCGGCAATGCGGATGTGGTGCGCCAGGACCTGTTGGCCGAGGAAGGCGTGGCAGTCAGCCGGCGAACGCTGCAACGCGCCGTGCGGCCCTATCGCCAGGCGCTGAAGGCCGAAGCGCTGGCGACGACGCGGTTCGAGACGCCGCCGGGCCGGCAGCTGCAGATCGACTTCGGGGAACGTCTGGTCGAGATCGGCGGGGTGAAGGTCAAAGCATTCGTGTTCGTGGCGACGCTGGGGCATTCGCGGCGGCTGCATGTGCGTGCGTTCCGGGCCGAGAAGCAAGAGCACTGGTTCGCCGGGCTCGAGAGCGCATTCACGACCTTCGGCGGCGTGCCGGAGGAAGTGCTGATGGACAATCCACGCGCGCTCGTGGTGCGCCACGACGCGGTGAGCCGGTCGGTTCAGTTTAACGACAAGCTCATCGCGTTCGCGAAGCATTGGGGCTTCCGTCCTCGCGCCTGCGCGCCGTATCGGGCACGCACGAAGGGCAAGACGGAGAATGGCGTCGGTTACGTGAAGAAGAATGCGATCGCGGGGCATTGCTTCGCGAACTGGGTGGCATTCGAGGTGCATCTGGCTGAGTGGGAGCGTGAGGTGGCGAACGTGCGTATCCACGGCACGACCGGCGAGGCGCCGATCGCTCGCTTTGCGCGTGACGAGGCACACCGGTTGAAGCCGCTCGGCGGGCAGCCGTCGTTCGGATCGTTGCGCGAACTGGCCCGCGTCGTCGGCAACGATTGTGCCGTCGAGATCGACACGAACAGCTACTCGGTGCCGTGGCGGCTGATCGGCGAGCGCGTGGCGGTGACGGTTGCGGCCGGCGAGGTGCGCATCCGCCATGGCATGCGCGAGGTTGCGGTCCACAAGCAATCGGAGGGTCGCCGGCTGCGGATCATCGATTCCGCCCACCTCGACGGGGTTGCCGGGCGCAATGGCGCGGTCTGCCGACCGGAGATTGCGGCAGCGACGGTGCCGGGGTCGTCTCCACTGCCGTCGTTGTTGCGTCCTCTTGCCGAATACGAAGCAGCGATCGGAGGGAGCTTCTGATGGCGCGCACAAAGAAGGCTAATGAAGCACCAATCGATCGGCTCGAGGCCATGCTGGCGCGGTTGCAGCTCTCCGGCATCCGCGACCAGCTCGACAACCTGCTCGATGAGGCGGCGCGCGCGAACCTATCGGCGCGTGAGACGCTGATCCTGCTGTGCGAGCGCGAGATCGCGCGCAAGGATCATCGCCGCATCGAGATGGCGCTGAAACTCGCACACTTCCCGGCCGTGAAGGAGCTTGCGGGCTTCGACTTCGAGGCGCAGCCGTCGATCGATCCGAAGCAGATCCGCGACCTGGCCGCGTCACGTTGGATCGCCAACGGCGAGAACGTACTGCTGCTCGGCCCGCCGGGCGTCGGTAAGACGCACTTGTCGATCGCGCTCGGGCGAGAGGCGATCCTGGCCGGTTACACGGTCCAGTTCACCACGGCGACGACGCTGGTCGCTGGCATGGCCAAGGCGCATGGCGAGCGGCGCCTGGACGAGAAACTGCTCGCGCTGGCGAAGCCAAAGCTGCTGATCGTCGACGAACTCGGCTACCTGCCGCTGGAGCCCGACGCGGCGCATCTGTTCTTCCAGTTGGTCAGCCGCCGCTACGAAACTGGCGCCATGCTGATCACGTCGAACCGCAGCGTTGCCGAATGGGGCACCGTGTTCGCCGATCCGGTGGTCGCTACCGCGATCCTCGACCGGCTCTTGCACCACAGCCACGTGCTGACCATCCGCGGCGACAGCTACCGCCTCCGCGCCAAGCGAAAGAGCGGCCTCATCAAGGCGCCCGCCGCTGACGGCCCTCCGGTCGGCTCCGCCTCCCTCCGTCCCGTCAGCGGCGGAGCCAACCTTCAACCGACATCATGAACCCGAGGGTGGGGGCAGTTCTTCATGACGCAAAGGGGGCAGTTCCGGATGGCGTTTGACAGGAACGAGTGTTCACCTTGGGTGCTTAGACCGCCCAAGATAGGGTCAAAAGTGTGACCGCGAGAGCGAGAACCAAGTGCTGCGCCAATGCCCCCTATGCGGGCAAGATGATCCCCGGTTGACCCGCGAGATCTTGGACCCCACTACCGGGAGGACCTTTCGCCTGTATGAATGCCGATGCGGTGGGCGCAAATGGGAACTGCAAGAACCTGAAGGGTCTACTCAGCCGCGATAAGGCGCGGTTGCCTTCCTTCAGGTGGACGTACTTGGGCGACAGCAATTGAGAGACGCTCATCCCAAGTCACGTATCCGCATTCCCGGCATCGGTACGCCACCACAGACCTGCCAATGCGGAGGTTCAGGAGTTCAGTGACGATGACACGACTGCTGCCGTGGCAACGATCGCATGTTGGCAAGGCGCCAAGAGTACGGTTGATATCTTCCACACCGACACCTCGACTCGTTATTGCAACCGCAAGGTAGTCCTTGACGGTCTTTGCAACAAGTCGTCGTGACCCGGAATATTCTGACAGAAAATCTGAGACACCCCCTCGATCCACGACGCCCGGCGATACGGCAGCCCCCAGAGAGAACCGCAGGTGCATGACCCCGCTGTACAGGCACAGATTCGGTAGACGCAACTGCGGAAAGGGGCTCCCGCGGGAGCGATTCCACACTAGCTGAGGTTCATGCCCAAAGCCTTAGACTTGTGCCTGGCCACAGCCGCAAAGGTCGCGCCCGACGGCTCCGTCGAGGAGGTGCAGCTCTATGCCTTCGACGTGCTCGCCCTCGGCGGCGAGGACCTGCGGCCGCTGCTGCTCTCGATGCGCAAGACCAACCTCGCGCGCCTGTTGCGCGGCCGGCCGGACGGAATGTTCGTTGCGCCGTTCGAGGCCGGCGAGATCGGTCCGGACCTGTTTCGCGCCGCCTGCCGCATGGGCCCGGAGGGCTTGGTCTCGAAACGGCGCGTTCGGCGCTACAGCAACGGCCGATCCACGGACTGGATCAAGGTGAAGAACCGGACGCATCCGGCCATGTCGCGGGTGATTCGCGCTATGGGCAGCCCTTCTCCGAAACGGGGCGCCATCTGGTCAGTCCAGCCGCGGTCTTGACGCTTGGCCGAATT
Source organism: Bradyrhizobium vignae (assembly GCF_900324035.1). Taxonomy (NCBI): domain Bacteria; kingdom Pseudomonadati; phylum Pseudomonadota; class Alphaproteobacteria; order Hyphomicrobiales; family Nitrobacteraceae; genus Bradyrhizobium; species Bradyrhizobium vignae. The sequence goes on along the minus strand of NZ_LS398110.1, from coordinate 1,959,313 downwards.
GCGCTCGGCTCGCCTGGAGGCAGTCGGCGGAAAACTATCCGGGTGGACTTGGAGGCGGCAGGCCGTATTCCCTCGCTCGTTTTGCAGCGATCCTTCGATATGAGGCCGCTTGCTCGAGCAGTTGTGATTTGAAGGCGCCGTCGAGTTCACTGGCCGCAAGCTGTTCAAGCTGCACCGCGCGCTCGAGATACTCCGTCAGCAGCTTCATCGGATTTCGCGTGTCGCTTTTCTGTCAGCTGCCCAAGCGCAGATGGCGGGGCTGCGCCCTGGGGTGGCCAGCCAATCATTGATTTGCAATGCGGCTTCGGCCTGCCTTACCCGCTTCATCAGCAGCTCTCGGGCGGTGCCGGGCGGCAACTCTTCAGCGGCTTTCCGGAATCTTTCAGCTTCATCCGCGAGCCGCTGATTGAACGAGATGGATTGCTTAACGCGGTGACGCATACAACATCTCCCCGAACGACCGCCCCGGCTGACACAAACGCATAATGTTCAACTTAGTTTCCGCCTATAGAACCCATTTTAGCCGACCTGACGGCAGGGAAACTTCATCGAAAACACCTAGGCGCGGCTTGGATTCCATCGAGGCCATACCATTCCCTGGTCGAGGCGAGACCTTGCACCAGCGCGCCTAAACAACGCCAAGGGACTCCAGGTAAGGTATAGGGAACCGTCAGCCCTCTAATGCGTTATGGCTTGTTCGGCGGCCCAACGGGGGGAGTCCGCCATTGTCCTCCCAAACTGAATGGCCCCGCGCAGGCCCCCTCTCGCCCCGAGAGACGCATTTATGTCCAATATCGAGGAATTTCCGCTCTCTGTCCATCGCCGGCCCACGGAGTTCGAGGCGCTGGTCGCGGCCGGTAGTGCCGCGCTCGACGCCATTCCTGGGGCGGTTTATCTTTGCGATGCCGAAGGGCTCCTGGTCGCTTACAACAGCGAAGCCGTGGAATTGTGGGGCCGGACGCCCAGCGCTGCCAAGACAGAACGCTTCTGCGGTTCGCATCAACTTTACCTGCTCGACGGCGCCCCGCTTGCCCATAGCGATTGTCCGATGGCGACCGCGATTCGTCTTGGCACGCCCACGCGCAATGGTGAGGTCATCATGGCGCGGCCAGACGGGTCTCGTTTTACAGCACTAGTCAACATCCGCGCACTGCGCGACCACTCCGGTCGTATCCAGGGCGCTATCAATTGTTTTCAGGACATCACCAGACGCAAGCAGATTGAGGAGGAAGTCCGGCGGAAAACGCAGGATCTGGAGGACTTCTTCGAGAATGGCGCCGTTGGGCTTCATATCGTAAGCAGCGAGGGAATTATCCTTCGCGCCAACAAAGCCGAGCTGGATATGCTCGGGTACAGGCCCGAGGAGTATATTGGCCGCCACATTGCGGAGTTTCATGCCGACGCGCCGGTGATTGGCGATATCCTTCAGCGTCTCTCGTGCGGGCAGGCGCTCGAAGCTTATCCGGCGCGGTTGCGGGCGCGCGATGGTTCCGTGAGGCATGTGCTAATTACGTCAAACAGCCGGCTTGTGGACGGCAAATTCACCAACACGCGCTGCTTCACGGTCGATGTGACGCAATTGCGCGCTGCTGAAGAGCAGCGGCGAGCCAGCGAAGCTCGGCTCGCGGCTACCTATGAGGCCGCAAACGTCGGCATCTCGGAAACTGATGAAAATGGCCGGTTCTTGCGGGTCAACGATGCGCTTTGTCGAATCACCGGACGCACGCACAACGAACTGCTCGGAATGACTTTCTCCGACTACACCGATCTCGATGACCGGTTGGAGGATGGCGAGCTATACGCGCAGCAGGTACGCGGTGACATCGCAAACTATGCCGTTCGAAAGCGCATATTACGGCCCGACGGGTCCGTCCGACATCTTGATATTTTCAGCTCTTCCGTGCGCGATGCGGAAGGCCGCTTTCTCTATGGCGTGCGCGTCGCCCAGGATGTCACTGCCACCCAACAGCTCGAGGATCGTTTGCGGGAAGGCGAGCAGCGTATGCGCGATCTGCTTGAGGCCTTGCCCGCTGCGATCTACACGACCGATGCTGAGGGGCGCATCAATTTCTTCAACAGGGCCGCAGTCGAGATGGCGGGCAGGACACCGCAGCCAGGTGACGAATGGTGCGTCACCTGGAAACTCTACTGGCCTGACGGCTCACCCCTGCCGCACAATGAATGTCCGATGGCTGTGGCTTTGCGTGAAAACCGTCCCGTCCGCGGTGCTGAGGCAATTGCTGAGCGACCTGACGGGAGAAGGGTGCCCTTTATTCCCTACCCGACGCCGCTGCGCGACGCAGACGGAAAGTTGGTTGGCGCCATCAACATGCTCGTCGACATCAGCGAGCGCAAGCGGGCGGAGAATGCCCAGAAGGTGCTCATCGATGAGCTGAACCACCGTGTGAAAAACACGCTGGCAACGGTGCAGTCCCTCGCCAGCCAAACTGCTCGGCATGCCGCCGGCCTGGAAGAGTTTCTGCCGACATTCACCGGTAGGCTGCTGGCGCTTTCCCGCGCGCATGATCTGCTCACGATGCGGAACTGGCAAGACGCGCCTTTCGAAAAACTGGTCCACGATATCGTCGCCGCTCTGTCGGGCGGACGCGTCGTGACGGCAGGGCCCCATGTCAGCCTGGACGCGCGGGCGGCGCTGAGTGTCACTATGGTGTTCAACGAGCTTTTGACTAATGCGACAAAATACGGTGCACTCTCTGCGTCGGATGGATTCGTATCACTCACTTGGAAGATTAGTGTCGGCGACCAATCGCAAGGCACTCTTGAATGCGAATGGCTCGAACGCGGGGGCCCCCCTGTTACGCCGCCCAAACGGCGTGGATTCGGCACGCGACTGATGGAGCGCTGTGTGGAACATGACCTCGCCGGAGAGTTCGATTTGATCTTCGATCCGCAGGGCGCACGCTGCACCATGGCATTTCCCGTTATGCTTCCGGCCGCCCATGGCTAAAATGTCCGGCACAAGGGTTCTACTCGTCGAAGACGAAGCGTTAGTTGCGCTCATGATCGAAGACATGCTCGAGGAATTGGGATTGAAGGTGGTTGCCTCCGCCGCGCATGTGAAAAAGGCTTGCGAGCTTGCGACTACCACGTCTTTCGATCTGGCACTCCTTGATGTCAATCTGGCTGGAGAGCGTGTTTTCCCGGTAGCTCGCATCGTGCGCGAACGAAAAATCCCCATCCTGTTCAGCACGGGCTATGGCGCGCCATCTTTGGAGGAGGAGTTCAGAGATGCGCCCGCGATCGGTAAGCCCTTTTCTGTAGACCAGTTGGACCAAAAGTTGCGGGCCCTGCTGTCCGCAGGTGACCAGACGTTGTACGATGGTGGCGGCGACCGCCGCTCGTGACCCGTGGTGGAGTCGAGATGTGGCGCGGTGGCTTTAGGCTGCACATATCTGTTGCCGCCCCTTTCGTCTGGCGGTGCCTTAGTGGTGTAGCCGTGACTCCGTTTCCACATCCCGCTCGTCGAACCGGACAGGCAGATCTTCCGCATCCGGCTCTCGGACAAGGCCTCACGCCTTCGCCCACGGCACGTCGCGCCCAAGTGCGGTGAGACGTACGAGCCCGAAGTGCCCGTAAAGGTGCGAGAGTGGATAGGTCCCGCCCTTGCGTCGCCTGACCTTGTGTTTGATGCGCAACCACCGGCGCAACCGCACAGCGGTGTAGTTGTCGATCGCCCGATACGCCTTGGTGACGGTGCCTACATTGAAGTAGTTCGCCCATCCGCGCAGCGTGCGGTTCAACTTCGCCACCAACTCTGTGGTGTCTTGCCACGTCCCCGTTCGGTCCGTCAGCGCATGGATTTGCTCAACCATACGCTTGATGCTTTTCTTCGATGGCCGGTACCCCAGGCGCGCCTGGCCGGTTCTCGCTGAGTACATCCGTCCGAACGAGTATCCCAGGAAGTCGAACTCCTCTTCCGGCACCTTGCAGATTCGTGTCTTGTCCTCGTTGACCGTCAGCTTCAGCTTGCCCATGATCTCGTGCAGTCGCGACAAGGCCTCTTCGGCTTTGCCCCGCCGGCATAGGATCACGAGATCGTCGGCATAGGTCACGATGCGAGTGCCGAGGCTTCGCTCGAGACCGAGCATCTTCCATCCCAGCACAAACCGGCGCATGTACAGGTTAGCCAGCAGTGGCGAGATGGGTGAACCTTGCGGGATGCCGCGCCGGTTGTCCCGGGCTTCGGTCGTGCGTGTCTTCCTTCCTTGATCGTCGGTTTCTTCCACAGGGCATTCCAGCCACATCTTGATCAGATGCAGCACGCGCCGATCCACGATCCGGCGCGCCACCGACTTGAGAAGTTCGGCAGGCGGAATGCTCCCGAAGTAGTCCGCGAGGTCGGCGTCGACGACTTCCGGGTGACCACGGAACAGCAGCCCTTCCACCTCGACCACCGCCTGTTGAGCATTTCGCCTAGGACGGTACGCGTACTGTTCGGGTGGAAGGTCGGCTTCGAAGATCGGTTCCAGCACCAGCATCGCTGCCGTCATGCAGACCCGATCGCGCAAGGTTGAGATGCCCAATGGCCTGAGTTTGCCATTGGCCTTCGGGATGTACACTCTTCTGATAGGGTCCGGTCGATACGTCTCCTGCCTGAGCGCAGGCGCCAGTTCGCCAAGCCACCGCTGCACCCCATACGCTTCAATGTCCGCGAAGTCCTGACCATCCACCCCCGGTGCGCCCTTGTTGGAGCGGCATTGGGCATAGGCATGGGCCAAGATGTCTTCCCGGCTGATCTTGTCGTAGAGGGCATAAAAGCGGTAGCCGGCTTCTGCCTTCGCTTTCGCGTGCAACGCCGTCTGCAGTTTCTGAACACTCTTCGGAGTTGATAGGTTGCCCAATCCCCAGGTCCCTCACTACGTCTTGCGTTCGTCTTGAACTGAGGTCCCTTCCCTCCCCCGGCGTTACCCGGCTTCAGCGGTATTACGAACCTCTCCGCATCCCCACGGCGCCCGGCCTGTCCCTCGCGGGCGTCCGGTTGATCATCCCTGACCACGTCGTAGGGCCTCCCGTGTTGCGTACGCTTTCCTTGTGTACATGCTGTCGCCACTACCCCGGCGCAGCGGCTGGGCGTACTACTTCGCTCAATCCCCCAGCCGTATCAGCCTTCCCCGAAAGGGTCGTCGGGTCGGCCTGCGCATCGTCCTTTTCGAGGCTTGCTCGGCGTTCACTCGCGTTACGGCCTGCACACTCGCGCTGTCACCAATTCGTGACACGCTAATCGAAGGCTTCAGCCACTTCGTTACCTCCATGACTGCTCCGATTGCTTCCGGCTGGAGCGTTTGCCGGGTGGGACTTGCACCCACTGGAAAGCGCCGCCTTTTCACGGCGCACACCCTTAGCAGACTTCGTCTTGGCAGGAGGTGAACGAGGCCTGATGTGTCGGCCTGCAGCTCAGGGTCCTGATTTTCCCCGCATCATTAAAGTCCAAGACCGCGTGCACTACGTTTTCCCCGCTGACGTACGAGATCATCGCGCCACCGTGCGAGGGCTGAAGATCGTCCAGCTCGGCAGCTGGGTGTTCCTGCAGATGGATAGCCCAGTAGCCTCGCAGGTGTTCTCTGCCGGAGATCGCCAATTGGTCACAATCGCAGTAGACCACGGCATCCTCGGCGTACATTTCGAGTAGCGCTTCGATATCGCCGGCGCGGTAGGCATCGAGCCAGTCGACGGCGGCGGCCATCGGGTCAAAAGACATACGAGCGTCTCCTCCGCGAGAAACAGAGATTTGGCCGGGGTATCCAGCTGATTCTCTGCGCCAGTCGATTCGCGAAGTCTTTGATTTTCACTCGGCCAAGCCATATGCCGAATGCTGCGGATTCCGATCGATGTCGCCCAGGAATCCGAGATGATCTCGCCCACCATTCCGATTTGAAGTCGCCCACCCGTTCCGAGATGATGTCGCCCACCATTCCGGGATGATGTCGCCCGGGTATCGCAAGAGCGAACCCGGGGTGACGAGACCTCTTCTGGCTCCCATAGGGTCAACCTTTCGGCTTTGCGAAGGGGGACCCTGGATGCCGACGGAGAGGCTTGCGATGCGCCGTGTGCGCGATGTGATCAGGATGAAGGCGGCTGGGCTGCCGAGCCGCGAGATTGCTCGGCGGTTGGGCGCGGCGCCCTCGACGGTGCGACTGACCATCCGGCGGTTCGAGGCCGCAGGCCTGAGCTGGCCGTTGCCCGACGAACTCACGGACGCGGCCCTGGAGGCCCGCCTGTTCGCCAAGACCGGCAACGGTAACCGGCAGGGTCATCGCCGCATCGCCGAGCCCGACTGGGCGGCGGTGCACCGCGAGCTCAAGCGCAAGCACGTGACGCTGTCGATCCTGTGGGAGGAGTACATCGGCGCCGAGCCCGGCGGATACCGGTACTCGCGCTTCTGCGAGCTTTACCGCGCCTGGGAGGGGCGCCTGTCGGTGACGATGCGCCAGGCGCACGCGGCCGGCGACAAGCTGTTCGTCGACTACGCGGGCGACGGCGTGCCGGTGGTGGTCGACCGCCTCACCGGCGAGCGGAGGACGGCGCAGATCTTCGTCGCCGTGCTCGGCGCCTCGAGCTTCACCTACGCGCAGGCGACGTGAACGCAGGGGCTTGCCGACTGGATCAGCGCCCATGTTGGCGCCTTCGCGGCGATCAGCGGCGTCCCGGCGCTCTTGGTGCCTGACAACACCAAAGTCGCAGTCATCAAGGCGAGCCTCTACGACCCGCAGATCAATCGCACCTATGCGGAGATGGCCTCGCATTACGGCACGGCCGTCTTGCCGGCGCGACCTCGCAAGCCGCGCGACAAGGCCAAGGTCGAGCAGGCCGTCCTCATCATCGAGCGCTGGCTGCTCGGCCGCCTGCGCCACCGCGTCTTCTACAGCCTCGCCGAGGTCAACGCAGCGATCGGCGAGTTGCTCACCAGGCTCAACGAGGAGCGGCCGATCCGGCGGCTCGGCGTGACGCGCCGCCGGCTGCTCGAGGAGATCGACCGGCCGGCGCTCAAGCCGTTGCCGGCGAGCCCCTACGTGCTCGCCGAGTGGCGGATCCGCCGCGTCAGCCTCGACTACCACGTCGAGGTGGAGAAGCATTATTACAGCGTTCCGCATCGCTTCGCGCGTGCCGAGGTCGAGGTGCGGTTCACCGCCCGCACCGTCGAGATCTTCCACAAGGGCGAGCGGATTGCCGCGCATCAGCGCATGAGTGGCAATCACAAGCACACCACCGTGCCGGAGCACATGGCCTCCAGCCATCGGCGCTACGCCGGCTGGACTATCGGGCGTATCCGTCAGGACGCCGCCGCGATCGGGCCGGCAACCAGCGCATTGTGCGACCTCATTCTCGACGAGCGCTCGCACCCCGAACAAGGCTTCCGCGCCTGCCTCGGCATCCTCAGGCTCGCCGCCTCCTATGGGCGCGAACGGCTGGACGCGGCGGCTGCGCGGGCGATCGACATCGGCGCGCGCACCTATGGCTCGGTCAAGTCGATCCTCGCCAACAATCTCGATCGGCGTCCCGCTCACCAGCGCTCCGCGGACGATGCGCCGATCCTGCATGCCAACATCCGCGGACCGCGCTACTACAATTAGGAGACCGTCCCTTGCTCACCCATCCGACCCTCGACCGCCTCAACGCCCTCGGCCTCCACGGCATGGCTAAGGCCTTCGCCGACATCGAAGCCGCCGGTGAGGCTGGCAGCCTCGGTCACGCCGAATGGCTTGCTCTGCTGCTCGAACGTGAAGCCTCGCTGCGGCACGACAAACGGCTCGCCACTCGCCTGCGCTACGCCAAGCTGCGCCAGCAGGCATGCGTCGAGGACATCGACTACCGCACCCCGCGCGGTCTCGACCGCCCGCTGTTCGCCAAGCTTGTGGAGGGCCGTTGGATCGACGACCACGTCAATCTCCTGATCTGCGGCCCGGCAGGCGTCGGCAAGAGTTGGCTCGCCTCGGCGCTCGGCCACAAAGCCTGTCGCGACAATCGCTCCGTGCTCTATCAGCGCGTCCCGCGCCTGTTCGACGATCTGGCGCTCGCCCGCGGCGACGGTCGTCACCCACGCCTGTTGCGCGGCCTTGGCCGTGTCGATCTGCTGATCCTCGATGATTGGGGCCTCGAGCCGCTCGATGCCGGCGCCCGTCACGACCTCCTGGAAATCCTCGAAGATCGCTACGGTCATCGCTCCACCATCGTCACCAGCCAGCTCCCCGTGGACCAGTGGCATCTGCTCATTGGAGATCCCACCTATGCCGACGCCGTGCTCGATCGTCTCGTCCACAATGCCCATCGGCTCGACCTCACCGGTGAGAGCCTGCGCCGAACCCGGCAATCCGCCCGAAAGACCTGAGCGCTGTGGACATGCCGCTGCGCTTGGACAACGCAATCGCGTTGCCCACATGCCCACAGCAACCGCAGAAGAAGAAAAAAGGTTGAAGTCGCGATTCCAGATTGACCGCGCGGCTTGACCGATGCCAGAGAACCAGCCGGCCAGAACGCCTCGCCGCTGGGCGAGATCAAATCGGAAAGGTGGGCGACATCGTCTCGGAATCCACGGGCGACTTCATATCGGTACGCCTGGGCGACTTCGTCGGAATCCGCACCGAATGCCATACGGCGCATACTTATCCGCTGGCTGTGATACCCCGTGTCGGACGCTGTGATCGGTCTCCATGTGGCCCATCGCTGCCACGCCCCACGGCCCTGTCAGGGGTAGATCGGACCTAACTTAAACCGGGCCAGACCGTCGCGATTGACCCTGAGCGGACCGTCGGTCCTTGCCCTTTCGACTGTCGGCGCTGGCCTGTTTCCGCCGCCATTGCCCTATTTTGTTCTTAGAGCGGCCTGATTAGGCGTATGCTGCCCCGATGGACCTTCGGCTCATCCAGGCACACCTAGCTCAGGCTGAGCGCCACGTTGCGCTGAGCGACAAGCATATTGCTCGCCAGATCGAAATCATTGACGAGTTAGAGCGCGCGGGCGGCTCGACCGTCCTCACCTTAGATCTTCTGGCCACGTACCGGCTGCTCCGAGCTTTGCATGTTGAGCACAGGAATGTCATCCGCAGAGAGCTGGGAATGTGAGGCACCTTCCTTGATCTATCTCAAGCGGCGCACGGCTCTATGCCGCTCCATCGGGCTATGAGGGAATGACCTGCCCCTGCGTATTTCCTCCAGATGGAGTTAGAGTCCGGCCCGAAGAAGGACGGACAGATGAAGCGAGCAAGGTTCACGGAAGAGCAGATTATCGCAGTGTTGAAGGAGCATGAGGCTGGGGCAAAGACGGCCGACCTGGCTCGCAAGCACGGGGTCTCGGAAGCAACGATCTACAATTGGAAGGCCAAATTCGGCGGCATGGACGTTTCAGAGGCGAAGCGGCTGAGGGCGCTGGAGGACGAGAACGCGAAGCTGAAGAAGCTTCTAGCCGAGCAGATGCTCGACGCCGCCGCCCTTCGCGAGCTTCTTTCAAAAAAATGGTAGGGCCCGCCGCCAAGCGCGCTGCGGTCGCGCATCTGCAGGCCGTCATGAGCCTGTCGGAGCGGCGGGCCTGTTCGATTGTCGGAGCGGATCGGAAGATGATCCGCTATCGCTCCAGCCGTCCTCCGGACGCGACTCTCCGTGGCCGGCTGCGTGACCTTGCCAACGAGCGGCGGCGTTTCGGCTACCGCCGGCTGTTCGTGCTGCTGCGGCGGGAGGGTGAGCCATCGGGGATCAACCGGATCTACCGGCTTTATCGGGAAGAAGGGCTCACCGTCCGCAAGCGGCGGGCTCGCCGCAAGGCCGTGGGGACCCGTGCCCCGATCCTAGTCGAGGCGATGCCCAACGCGCGCTGGTCGCTGGATTTCGTCCACGACCAATTCGCCAACGGTCGGCGCTTCCGCATCCTCAACATCGTCGACGACGTCACCAAGGAATGTCTGGGCGCCATTCCGGATACGTCGATCTCAGGACGACGCGTCGCTCGCGAACTGACGGCCGTCGTCCAACGACGCGGCAAGCCAGGAATGATCGTGTCCGACCACGGCACCGAGTTCACCTGCAATGCCATGCTCGCCTGGTGCAGGGACGCAGCTATCGACTGGCACTTCATTGCACCGGGAAAGCCGATGCAGAACGGCTTCTCGAGAGTTTCAACGGCCGGATGCGTGACGAGCTGCTCAACGAGACTCTCTTCTTCGATCTCGACCATGCCCGCGCCAAGATCGCCAATTGGGTTGCCGACTACAATCTTCAGCGGCCTCACTCGTCGCTGAAATACATGACCCCCGCGGCTTATGCCGCCCACCTCACCGCAACGGACGATCGGCTACGCAACCCCGACCAGCTCCGCCGATCGTCCGTTGCTCCAACCGCGCCACTTGGCGTACAAAGCTCCGAGACTCTAACCGCTGCCGGATGAAAATTCAGTGGCAGGTCAGCTGGGGCCGATGTGGTCTTGTAAAAGATCAGCGGCACTTTGAGGCACAGAGGCCGCCGGTTCGCACTGGCGGCCCGCTGGCGCTCTAATCAGTTAGTGGACCTCTCTGTCCCATTGCGAGCGATCTGCAACGGCATGAGGCAGGCGGCCCTCATGGTCCAAGACGGCGGCAAGATCGCGCAGATCGATACTCGCAGGTCGGGCATTTCATAAAATGCTTGGCTTCGTCTGCGGGCAGATTCTGTCGAAAAAGGCCGCAATTGCGACGAGATACCAGTGATGCTCATTCATAGCAGTGTTGCCTTGAACGGCAACATGCAGGTGTCTTGGGGCCGTGCGGCGCTAGGAACTTTTGCAGTTCGGCTCCCTTGTTTCGAAGTGAACATCCTTCAGCCGGACCGATTTAGTCGTGAGTCTGCTCGATTTTTTTCTCGGCCGGCGCCTGGCCAATAGGGAGTTCAAGGAACGCAAAATCGGAGCGTTCGAGGGGCTTCCCGCGATGGGGCTGGACGGGCTCGGCTCATCCGCTTATGGGCCCGAGGCGGCCCTCACCATTCTCATCCCGCTCGGCGCAGCAGCGACATCCTACATTGGTTGGGTCATGGCGCCGATCGTGGCGCTTCTCGGGATACTGTTCGCCTCCTATTGGCAGACCATTCGGGCGTACCCCAATAACGGCGGCGCCTACATCGTTGCAAAGGACAACCTCGGCACTAATGCCAGCTTGCTCGCAGCTGCTGCGCTCATGGTCGATTACGTCCTGAACGTCGCGGTGGGCATTGCAGCCGGCGTGGGTGCGTTGGTCTCGGCTGTGCCGGTCCTGCATCCTTACATTCTTCCATTGTGCCTCGCCATTCTGGCTTTGGTAACGATCGTGAACCTCCGCGGCACGCTAGATGCCGGCAGGGTGTTTGCTCTGCCTACGTATGTCTTTGTCGCAACTTTCGGCATCATCCTGGCCGTCGGCACGTATAAGGCACTTACGGCCGGCGGATCGCCGCAGCCGGAGGTCCCGCCCCCGCCCGTTGGCAAAGCTATCGAGGGTGCCAGCCTCTGGTTGCTGTTGCGCGCTTTCGCCAGCGGTTGCACGGCCATGACGGGCGTTGAGGCCGTGTCGAATGGCATGACCGCATTTCGCGAGCCCACCGTGAAATATGGTCATCGGACCCTCACCGCCATCGCCGTGATCCTCGGTATCCTGCTGATCGGGATAGCTCTCCTCGCCCGCGTCTATGGAATCGGTGCCATGGATCAGGAACAGGAAGGTTATCGAAGCGTGCTGTCGCAGCTTGCGGCCGCCGTCGTAGGCCAGGGTCTCGTCTACTACACCGCGATCGGTTCTCTCCTGTGCGTGCTGGCCCTTTCGGCGAATACCAGCTTCGTGGACTTCCCTCGTCTTTGCCACGTGGTCGCCGAGGACGGCTTTTTGCCAAAATCCTTCGCTGTCGCGGGCCGTCGCTTGGTCTTCGACATCGGCATTCTCTACCTCGGCTTCACGTCGGGGCTTTTCTTGATCGTCTTTGGCGGCATAACGGACCGGCTGATCCCGCTATTCGCCATCGGTGCATTTCTCACGTTCACGATCTCGCAAACGGGCATGGTCCGGCACTGGCGACGCGCCATCGATCAAGCCGGAGGGCCGAAGGGGCAACTGAGAGCCCATCTTCTGGTCAATACTGCAGGCGCAGTAACTACCGGTATTGCGCTGATTATTATTGTTGCCGCCAAGTTCACCGAGGGAGCCTGGATCACCCTGTTGGTGCTCCCAATCGTCATCATTCTGCTCAAAGTAATAAGGTCTTACTACGATGAACTCGCCACGCAGCTCCGCGATCCGAGGCCGTTGGATCTCAGCGGCTTGAGCCCGCCAATTGTCGTCGTTGCCTTCGAATCCTGGAATAAGTTGAGCGACAATGCATTGAAATTTGCGTTGAGCATCTCACCCAACGTGGTTGGCGTTCACCTGATGCAGCTGTCAGGCCCGGATGCCACTGAGGAACAGCGCATGCTGCGGGAGCAATGGAAGGTCGACGTGGAAGTCCCCGCGCGACGGGTCGGGCTTGCGCCACCGCGTCTCGTGGTACTCCACGCGCAGTACCGCACCATTCAGTTGCCCATCTTGAGAGCGATTGACGAAATCAGAAGCCAATTCCCCGGCAGGCCGATCGCCGTGCTCATTCCAGAAGTGGTCAAGCGGCGCTGGTACCAGCATTTCCTGCATACCCATCGCGCGCTTCGGCTACGCAGGCAGCTGATCGCCCTTGGACAACCGGACCTCACGGTGATCAACGTTCCGTGGCGACTGGATCTGAACAAGAAAGTGCGCGTCGCACCTGGCAGCGCCCACCGGATTGGACAGCCTGCCTAAGGCACGATCTGCGGAGGTCGCGGGACTTGCTGCCTATGGCAAAGACCACGAAAGACCCAGGTGTGTCTGTCCTGATCCAGCGGGCGGGCGGCGAAAGAGCGCTTGTGTCCGCTCGTGGACCGATTTTGTTGAAAAGGCGGCAGTTGCGACTCGAGGATAGCAGTGATTCAGCCTGTCTAATTGGCAGGATTGAAGATCATGTTTGGCCAGATGCGCGGATGGGCCTGAGCGGAATTTTAGTCTGTTGCCACTGCGGCCATCACGTCGCCTTGGACGGCGCCCCGTGGCTGGACGAGATGCGGCTGTCGGACATTGAGCCCCGCTTCGTATGTCAGGGCTGTGGGGCCCGCGGCGCCGACGTCCGGCCCGACTTTGAGCGAGGTAATCCGAAGATGGCAATTGCGGGCCACCGACCCGAAAGCGATAAAACGTGACAAAGTTCGCGGCCCCACGGCCCTGCGCAGATCCTGACGCCGCGGCGCGCCAGCTAGTCCAGCTTGCCGCCGGCATTGAGTCCGTCCAAGACGGCCGAATCCATATCGAGAAGATCAACGCTCCGTTCCTCTACACGCTGGAAGCAGCGGCCCCGCGTTTGGCGCCGGCATCAGGTATGCCGTCGAGCACGGCTGGCTGATGATCCACGAGAGCGGGACGTATGTGAAGCCACTCACGTGACTGCTCTCGCGGCATGTCAGCACATCTTCACTATTGCCGCCCTTTTGCTTTTGGGTCGTTCATCGTGGCGCCGGGATTTGCCGACCTGGGGCTGCTTGACGCACCTTGGCCGGTAGTGAGAGCCGACGAGTCGGTCTGGCCACCCCCTCCGGCACTGGCTCCGCCGGTTCCGCCTGCTCCGCCGTCGCCGCTTCCACCAGCGCCCGCGCCGGCACCCGCGCCGCCCGCACCACCTGCCCCGCCCCCAGCTCCGCCTTGCGCCGAGGCTGCGGCAATCGATCCGAACACCAACGCGGCTGCTAAGGCAATCGTAGCGATTTTCATGTTGTACCTCCTTGCTGAAGTTTGCAAAAACTGAACGTCGCAAGGATCGTTCCTAAGGCGCGGTATGTGTGCGCACTTTCGCGGTCGAGGCGATCGGCAGGCGCCTTGAAGCCACCAGACCTCGGCAAGTTAGGACCTGCGATCGTCAAGTCACCGGTCGGGCCGCTTCCTTGACGGCCTGGCCCGTGGTGGCCACTCCGGCGGCGTAGGCTGCTCCCGCGCCAAGAAGAAGGGCGCAGAAGCTTGCAAACATCGCGTAGGCGAAGTGCTTCCGGGCTGCATCAATTTGAGCGGGCGTTGCAGCTGTCGTTGTCGCGCCCACGGTTTCCCGTCCCGTATTGTGCGTCCAGTACGCGACGCGCGTGCTGGCGGAATATGACGGCCCGACGAGGTTGCTGGCGATGCTGGTCGCCGAAGCCGGCAACATCGCCGCCGCAGCGACCACCACCACGGTTGCGACCGCCCAGGCGGCCATCGCATGCCCGACCCGACCGAGGCCAGTCTGATCCGGCGAATTGGCTGCCGCAATGGCCCCACCTAGAAATGCTGCGATGATCCCAGAGACCGCCCACCACACGAATGCGGCCCAGCCTGCGCCGGCAGGCGCCGATGAAGCAGTGGGAATGTCGATTGCAAGCAGACCGATGCCGAACCCCAACATGGTCAGCAGGATCTGGACAACCAACGAAGTGAACACGCCGGCCAGTACGGCTGACCATGTCCAGGCGAAAAACATATTGGGAAAGGTGCGTGTAGCCATGGCGAACTCCCTCGTGCTCCGGTTCCAACGCGCGGTTAAATCGTCCGTTCCTGTTACAGGAACTCCCGATGGGTTCTGAATTTGGTGTTCTAGGAAACAACAGGAGGATGTGCGCCATGACGTTTGGCAGAGGTGCCTTATTGTGGCTGCTCGGTATTCCTCTTCCGGTGATCCTGCTGCTTGCACTGTTCTGGCGCTAGCTCGCAATCGATCGGAGAAGATGCAGCGAAGCCGATTAGTCGGCTGACAACGCCGCAAGATGAAGTAGGCCAGCCAGGCCGCTCGGCTGGACGCTGTGGGCGGGCCGTTTGTCTGTGAGATTTGCGGCCACCGAGGCGCCATCCTGCGCGCCGGCAGCGAGTTTAGAAGGTACCCCACAATAAAGTCGGCCCCAGCTGGGCAGCAACTGAGGCCGTTGGTCTGCTCCGGTTTCGGGGAGTGAGTTGGGGACACCGGAGTAAGGAAGCAATTCGCCAGATTGCGACTTGTTCCCGACTCATGAATCCTGCGGAAAAACTTATCTTCGGCGCATGCGTATGGCGTACGAGCTCTGCCTGGCGACCGCCGGCAAGCAGGTCCCGTCAGGACCGGACTGGATTCATGAGGTAAAGCACGACGGCTTGTAGCGCGTCGATCTGGATGGGAAGCGTATTGCCTCATGTACTGATGCTCCCGGGTGCGATCGGTTGCCTCATTTATTTTGCTCCTGGCTTGAGTTGAGGAGGAGGCCGGGTGCGGAGATGGCCGGGGTTTCGGAGCGCCCGGCCTCCTCCGCTGGTACCTCGCACGTCATTGGGGTGTTGTGACCTCGTACCCTGGCGGCATTTTCTCGCTAGGAGCGAACAGCAGCGCATTCGCTTGCTCGCTGCGCCAGGATTTCAGCCGACGTTGAAGGGTTCGAAGAAGCTTGTTCGGATAGGCTCCAGGATATTCCATCTGCAAGCGCGAGAGCAGTTCGCTGCCAGTCCGCCAAGGCTCAGCTTCAAACCATTTTCGCAAATCTGGCGTTGCTCGGATGAGCGGGTCGGGACGACGTCGGCCTCTTTTCGCCTTCACGAGTGGCCGATCCGTCGGTCGCATGGCTCCGTCCTTCCAGGCCGTGCGCAAGCTTGCCAGGAAGCGATCGATCGGTTGCGATGCCACAGCAGGATGGCCGATTGGTTGGGTATCAGCGAGGGCCGCGAGGCGCTCCTGCACGTCGCGGATGTCGCGCAACAACGCGACTGGATCGAGAGCGGCATAGATTTCTTGGAGATGATGGCTGACAGCGTCAGGCGTGCGGGCGTCCGCTGCCAGGCGCTGGTGTGGTGTAGCCGGCGCGCTGTATGTCTTGCGTACACGGGCACCGTCGCGCTGCTTGGCTATCAATTTGAACGAGGGTTGGAAGAAGTTCACGAACAGCCGCGCCGATCGATAGAGTTCAGCCAGCAGCTTGGCCGCTTCCAGGCCCTCGAACCGACGATAGCCGACTATCCTGCGCACGACGGCGCCGTTCTTCTGCTCGACGAACGCCTGGTCATTTTTTCGGTAGGGCCGGCAACGCGTGAAGACGATGTTGGCCGCCTCGCAGTAGGCTTTCAGCGTCTCGTTTATGAACACCGTATCATTGTCAGTATCGAAGCCGAGCAGCGCAAAAGGCAATTGTTTGCGCAATTCCGTCAGCACCGTGCTCAACAGCGTTTGTTCGCGCACGATCAGAGGAGCGCACTCCGTCCAGCCGGTAGCAATGTCGGTGAGCACGAGGGTCTGGATGAAGCTGCCGCGCGCAGATGGACCGCTATGCGCGACAAGGTCGGCCTCGACGAATCCGGGCGCCGGATCATTCCAATCTGCCGACGTCCTTATTGGAACACTGCGACGCAACGAGTGCGTCGCGTGCCGCCGACGCTTGCGACCTAATCCTTCTCGGCCCCCCACCAATGCGCGGTCGATCGTCGCAGCGCTCATTGCCAAAAGTTTGTCGCGGATCTCGGGGGTAAGGTCGAGGTGGCCATGCCGTTCCATCGCCTCAATCAACGCAGGCATTAACGCCTTCAGCCGCTTCCCGCAGATCCGGTCTGACGCCTCCCAAAGGAGCACGAGCGCGTTGTGTTCTACCTCATTATACATTCGACGTCGCGCCCTTCGGCTTGGGCGCGCGTCTTCCTGACCTCGAAGTAGTCGCATCGCATGCTTGCGATGGAATCCGGTGATGTCGACGAACTCGTCCAATATCCGCGTCTTCTTCGCGCGATCCGAACGCCGATAGCGCGCGCCTGCTGCCGCCGTCAGTTCCTTCCGCGTTGCCATGCTTAGCCACCCCATCTTCGCCCCCGCTCGCTCCCGATCCAAGGGAGCAATTTACGTGAGGCAACGGCTCAGCATCTGGTAACAATTAGGGCGAGGCAATGCGCTCTCTCACCTTGATTGACGCGCTCTTCCATCCTGATCCGCGCGCGACAACGGCTACCGGCTGCTGGTTATCCGGGAGGACAAGCGCGTGCGCCTGCTCTCCCGCAACGGCAGCGACTGGACCAGGCGCTATCCCTGGATTGCCGAAGCCACGCTAAAGAACCGGCAGAAGCATTTCGTCATCGATGGCGAGGCCGTGATCCTCGGCGTCGACGGCATCTCCGATTTTAACGCGCTGCACTCGCGCAAGCACGACCCCGAGGTGCAGCTCTACGACTTCGACATCCTCGCAATGGCGAGCGACGATCTGCGGTCGCTGCCCCTCCACATGCGCAAGGCCAAGCTGGAGAAGCTACTGGCACGCCGGCCCGATGGGATTTCAGTGGCGCCCTTCGAGTGCGGCGAGATCGGGCCTGACCTATTCCGCGCCGCCTGCCGCATGGGTCTCGAGGGCCTGGTGATCGCGATCGCCCCTACAAGAACCGAAGTCATCCCGCGATGGGGCGAGAGCTATAGTATCGGGCCGGCGGACGCCACTCAGGTGCGGCTCCCGCGGCCCGAGCCGCGACGTTCCGCACGATCGGCACGGCGCTTACATCTAAGCATATGGCGCGCCAGCTCCACCATGATAATTAGCGAGAATCTGTCAGTGTTGCCCTTGGGACGGGGCCGTGGGGGACATACGCGGCCTTGCTCAGAGGTGAAGGCCCGCCAGCTCGCCAGCCCGGGAGGGCCTTCCCTCACCTTGAGGCCCGTTAAGCCTGCCGAAGAATGTGAAGTCGATCATATTGCAAGCCAAAAAGGCTGCGGTACGCTTCCGTCTCACCGGGGCTGGCTCCATATTTCACTTAGACCTTTTCACCCGGTCTATTTTGACCATCGCGCTGGCCGCAGCAGCCCCCCTGCTGCGGCCTTCGTGCTGACGGGGGCGCCGCCTGATCGCTAGTCATCCGTGAAGAGCGGCTAAGCGATTGAGCTGGAATCGCATTTGTGGTTGCGGGGTGTTTTAGGATTGCAGGGTTTTGATGCTTCGGGCATCGGAACCTTGCAATTTCATTTTCAGGATTCCGTCGAATCGCCAGACATGATTCGGTGGCCGCATCGGAGGTGGCGATGCGACCGAAGAAGCACAGGACGACGGGATCGGGCGATCTGTTCCGGGCCAGGCTGGACCAGATCATCAACATGAAGCACGAGCTGGTTCAGCTCGCTGGCAAGGTCGATTGGGACTGGATCGACGGCGAGATCGCGCCGCTCTACAGCGAGAACGGCCGGCCCGGCATCGCGACCCGCTTCGTGATCGGGCTGCTGCTGCTCAAGCACATTTACGGCCTGTCCGATGAGGGGGTCTGCGAGCGCTGGGTCCACGACCCATATTTCCAGTACTTCACCGGCGAAGAGTTCTTCCAGCACGCCTTCCCGCACGAGCGCTCGGACCTGAGCCACTGGCGCAAGCGGCTCGGCGACAAGCTGGAACTGCTGCTGGCCGAGAGCCTGCGGGTGGCGCACGAGGCCGGCGCGTTACGCGGCCAAGACCTCAAGCGGGTCACAGTCGATACCACGGTGCAGCCAAAGGCCATCACCTTCCCGACCGATGCCAAGCTGCTGCACGCGGCGATCAAGGGGCTCAACCGTCTGGCGAGGAAGCACGGGATCAGGCTGCGGCAGTCCTATCTTCGCGTCGCCAAGACCGCGGCCATGATGGCTTCCCGCTACGCCCATGCCAAGCAATTCAAACGGCATCAGCGGCAGTTGCGCATCCTGCGCAGCCGGTTGGGCCGGATCATCCGCGATATCCGCCGCAAGATCGAAGCTCAGGCCGTGCTCGAGAACGCCTTCGCCCTGCCGCTCAGCCGGGCCGCGCAGATCCGCTCGCAGCAGCAGCGCCAGCGCGGCTGGAAGCTGTATTCCTTCCATGCTCCGGAGGTCGAGTGCATCGGCAAGGGCAAAGCAGCCGCGCCTTACGAGTTCGGTGTCAAAGCCTCCATCGTCACCAACAACCGCCGTGCTCCCGGCGGCCTGTTCGTGCTGCACGCCAGGGCGCTACCCGATAACCCGTACGACGGTCACACCCTGCGGGACGTCATCGACCGCACCGAGACACTCACCGGCTGTCCGATCGAGCGGGCCTATGTCGACAAGGGATACCGCGGCCATGACGCGCAGAACCCGCGCCGTGTCTTCATCTCCGGCCAGAAGCGCGGCGTCTTCGGTATCATCAAGCGCGAGCTGCGCCGCCGCTCCGCCATCGAACCCGTCATCGGACACCTGAAGGCCGATGGTCACCTCGGCCGCTGCTACCTCAAAGGCCGCGCCGGCGATGCCGCCAACGTCATCCTCTCTGCCGTCGGTCACAACTTCCGCCGCATCCTCGCCTGGCTGAGGGTTCTTTGGTGCCTCTTCCTGGCCACCCTCATCGCAGCCATCAGCGACCGCTCACCGCTGCAATCGGCTTCTTAACGGACGACTCGCTATTGGAGACCTTTATGCCCAAAGAGAATTGCGTGATTGTTCGTACTGCCGGGAAACAGCTCGACCTCTTACGAGGCGAAGCTTCCCGCATCGCAAAAGCTGCTAACGTCGGTTGGTGGACCGACCGCGCGGAGATCGGCACTAGGTTCTGTTTTGAAGACCCTAAATCAAAAGAGTCGTTCGCACTCACTTGCGACAGCCTCGGCATCACCTGCCACGAGGGCTAGTCGATTGAAAAACCCGCCGACCTGGGAGCCGGCGGGTTTTCAATGCCCATGCGTGCCGCGGTACTCGTCACCAATCCGCATGCCTTAACTATACCCATCAGCCGTTGACGTTGAGTTACCTCGCCCAGCGGGAACCGGCGGGCCCTAGCGCTCTAGCCCATCGTCCGCGCCCGGCGCCCAGGTCGCTACGATCGTTGCAAAAGCTCTTGGCTCCAATCGAGACCGCATCCCCGAGACGTTGTCGGGACAGGGCGTAGATGCTGGTCCTGCGACCGCTCCGAGGCAAGTGCGCTGCAACATGATTATATTTTCGATTGCTTGCCCTAACCTAATCGCGCGGATATCTTCGCCTCCCTTTGTAGAGTTGGGGTGTTTTCCGATGACTGGATTTCAGGCAAAGCTGGAACGTTTTGAAAGTCTCGCAGCCGAATGCGATCTGATTGCGAAAAAATCTGACGGCAGCAATCGAGAGCTGTATCTGCGCGCCGGGCAGCACTATCGGGAATTGGCGAACGAGGTCCGCGAACTGATTGCATCGTTTGACATCGCCGCATAGATTTTCGAGCGCCGCGCTACAGCGCGCCTGAACCACCTCAGATCGCGGCCAAAGTTTTCGGCGAGCGTCGCCAACGGACGCGATCTCGCTGAAACTGCCTCGATTGCTCCGAGTAGTGCGCCGCGCCTACTCTAGGCTTGCTCGTTGGGCGGGTCGCCGACGAGCGCGGCGCCCGTCGCCGCGAAGGAGTACGCGAAACTAGGACGCTCTTCGCGAATACGTCTAGCAGACACAATTGGATTGCGATCGCCTTGTCACGACTGGAGGGCACGGAGATACAGCTCCGTTAGATCACAAACGTAGCTGACCACCGTAGCAGAAATGAGAAGCGATCACGTTACAACGAAAAAGCTACACTAGGCCAACAAATTGGCATTTCGGTTTGGAGGAGTGGATATCCTCTTCTAGGCCAGGCATGAGCCCGCAGGGATAGCCCATAGCCCAAACCTTGAGCGCCAAGGTGTCAAACGCCATCCGGAACTGCCCCCTTTGCGTCATGAAGAACTGCCCCCACCCTCGGGTTCATGATGTCGGTTGAAGGTTGGCTCCGCCGCTGACGGGACGGAGGGAGGCGGAGCCGACCGGAGGGCCGTCAGCGGCGGGCGCCTTGATGAGGCCGCTCTTTCGCTTGGCGCGGAGGCGGTAGCTGTCGCCGCGGATGGTCAGCACGTGGCTGTGGTGCAAGAGCCGGTCGAGGATCGCGGTAGCGACCACCGGATCGGCGAACACGGTGCCCCATTCGGCAACGCTGCGGTTCGACGTGATCAGCATGGCGCCAGTTTCGTAGCGGCGGCTGACCAACTGGAAGAACAGATGCGCCGCGTCGGGCTCCAGCGGCAGGTAGCCGAGTTCGTCGACGATCAGCAGCTTTGGCTTCGCCAGCGCGAGCAGTTTCTCGTCCAGGCGCCGCTCGCCATGCGCCTTGGCCATGCCAGCGACCAGCGTCGTCGCCGTGGTGAACTGGACCGTGTAACCGGCCAGGATCGCCTCTCGCCCGAGCGCGATCGACAAGTGCGTCTTACCGACGCCCGGCGGGCCGAGCAGCAGTACGTTCTCGCCGTTGGCGATCCAACGTGACGCGGCCAGGTCGCGGATCTGCTTCGGATCGATCGACGGCTGCGCCTCGAAGTCGAAGCCCGCAAGCTCCTTCACGGCCGGGAAGTGTGCGAGTTTCAGCGCCATCTCGATGCGGCGATGATCCTTGCGCGCGATCTCGCGCTCGCACAGCAGGATCAGCGTCTCACGCGCCGATAGGTTCGCGCGCGCCGCCTCATCGAGCAGGTTGTCGAGCTGGTCGCGGATGCCGGAGAGCTGCAACCGCGCCAGCATGGCCTCGAGCCGATCGATTGGTGCTTCATTAGCCTTCTTTGTGCGCGCCATCAGAAGCTCCCTCCGATCGCTGCTTCGTATTCGGCAAGAGGACGCAACAACGACGGCAGTGGAGACGACCCCGGCACCGTCGCTGCCGCAATCTCCGGTCGGCAGACCGCGCCATTGCGCCCGGCAACCCCGTCGAGGTGGGCGGAATCGATGATCCGCAGCCGGCGACCCTCCGATTGCTTGTGGACCGCAACCTCGCGCATGCCATGGCGGATGCGCACCTCGCCGGCCGCAACCGTCACCGCCACGCGCTCGCCGATCAGCCGCCACGGCACCGAGTAGCTGTTCGTGTCGATCTCGACGGCACAATCGTTGCCGACGACGCGGGCCAGTTCGCGCAACGATCCGAACGACGGCTGCCCGCCGAGCGGCTTCAACCGGTGTGCCTCGTCACGCGCAAAGCGAGCGATCGGCGCCTCGCCGGTCGTGCCGTGGATACGCACGTTCGCCACCTCACGCTCCCACTCAGCCAGATGCACCTCGAATGCCACCCAGTTCGCGAAGCAATGCCCCGCGATCGCATTCTTCTTCACGTGTCAACGGCGCACGGAATCTCCTCAGAAGTGGCGCCGCAAAATTCCCCAGTTGGCGGGATGGCGATCAGCCGTCGACGTGATCAGCACCTCCGTCTTTTGGTGGCCGGCCCCGCCGTTTCAGGGTCGGGGGAATGGGGTTCGCGGTTGCCTGCGTTTTGTGTCGGATCGTCTCGGGGACGAGATCAGCATGTTCGCGTAGGCGATAGCTCGAGCCCTCGATTTGGATGACGACGGCGTGGTGAAGCAGGCGATCGAGCAGCGCGGTAGCGACGACGGAATCGCCGAAGATCTCTCCCCACTCGGCGAAGCCGCGGTTCGAGGTTAGGATCATAGCGCCTTTTTCATATCGGGCGTTGACGAGCTGGAAGAACAAGTTGCCGCCACCGGGAGTGACCGGGAGGTAGCCGATTTCATCGACGATGAGCAGCGCGAACCGGCAGTAGTAGCGGATCCGCTCGCGCAGAGCGCCGTCACGTTCGGCCTTGGCGAGCGAGGCGACGATATCGGCGAGGGAGCTGAAGTAGACGCTGCGCCCTGCCTTAACGGCCTCCACGCCGAGAGCGAGGCTCAAATGGGTCTTGCCGGTTCCTGGTGGCCCGATGAGATGGACCGCCTCGGCCCGATTAATGAACTGCAATCCGGCGAGCGCCAGGACGCGGTTTTTGTCGAGCGACGGTTGGAAGGCGAAGTCGAAGCCGGCGAGCGTCTTTATGGCCGACAACTTGGCCATTTGAACCGCCATTTTGATGCGACGGTTCTCGCGCATCGTGAGTTCTTCGGTGAGCAAGGCATCGATGGCGTCGAGGGCGCTAATTTCGCCGCGTTCGAGGCCGCGCAGGGTGACATCGAGGATTTCCAGGGCGCGCGGCATCTTCAGACTGACCAGGTTGGTCTTGACGCGCTCGATGACGGAGGAAGCACTCATCATACGATCTCCTGGGCTGCCAGGCGGCGGCCGACGGCCGCGTAGAAGTCAAGCGAGCGACGAACGGCGTGGTCACCGGCGCGCGTGAGGGTGACGGGTTCTGCACTGCCTGGACGGCGTCGGCCGAAGCTGGCGAGCTTGCGATGTGCCGGATCGAGCCGCTTCTGGCCCCGACCTTCGAGCGGGGCATGACTTGCCACCAGCACGCTGCCCTCGAAGATGCGGATTTCGTCGGCGAGGACGTGGACGTCGAAGACCCGCCGCCGCCTCGTATCAGGCACGCTGTACAGATTGCCGCCGACGCTCACCATGCCTTCGTGCGAGGCCCGTCGCTCCAGATGCAACACCGCCCGGTAGGGCGCGCTCGGCAAGGCTTGCAGTGCCGCCTTTTCCTCGGCGAAGGCCTCATTGACGACCCGATGGGTCGTGGCATGCACCCGCGGATTGGCGACGGTATCCAGCCAATGGCGGAGCTGGCCATTGAGGTCGTCCAGATTGCGGAAGACCCCGCCGAGGAAGAAGTCCTCGCGGATGTAGCGGAATGGCCGCTCGACCTTGCCTTTTGTCTTGGGCCGATAAGGCCGGCAAGCGCGCGGCTGGAAGCCATAATGGCGAGCGAGATCGACCAGCGCGCGGTTGTAGACCACGAGCCCCTCGGCGTCCTGGCCAAGGACAGCGGTCTTCATGCGGTCGTAGAGGATCTCGCGCGGAGCGCCGCCGATCGCTTCCAGAGCGGCGATATGGCAGCGAAGCACTGTTTGCAGGTCCTGATGGACAACGAACCGCGCCCAGATCAGTCGTGAGTAGCCGAGCACCATCGAGAACAGCCAGACGATGCGCTTGACTCCTGGCTCATCGACAAACTGGACCTCGAACCTGGCGAAGTCGACTTGCGCCTGCTCACCTGCTGGAGTTTCAAAACGCACTTCGAAGGCTGCCGGCTGGGCAGGCCGCAGCTCGCGCACGCGATCGCGTACGATGCTGTAGCCGCCGACGAAGCCGCGTTCCTTGAGCTCACGCCACAGCCGCACGGCGGTGAGCGCAGGATAGGCAGCCAGCCGCTCACGCAAATAAGCTTCGAAGTGGTCGACAATTCCGGGCCGCACCGCTCGCTTTTTGTAGACCGGCGGCTCCAATCCTTTGGCGATGTAGGCCCTGACTGTCTTTCGATCGACACCAAGTTGCCGGGCGATAGCGCTGACCGACAGACCTTGGCGATGCAAATCCAGGATCATGACAAGTTCCCCAAGTTTGAGCACCGCGCCCTCCCTTCCGCCTGCAGGAGGAACGTCGGCGATTCGACGCGACGGCCGACCGGCCAGGGCATGCCCTGGCCGGTCGGCCGTCGCGAAAACTGGGGAATTTTCAAATGCCATAAGTGGGGAGAATTACTCCGCCACTCACATCACGTAACCGACGCCATTCTCCGTCTTGCCCTTCGTGCGTGCCCGATACGGCGCGCAGGCGCGAGGACGGAAGCCCCAATGCTTCGCGAACGCGATGAGCTTGTCGTTAAACTGAACCGACCGGCTCACCGCGTCGTGGCGCACCACGAGCGCGCGTGGATTGTCCATCAGCACTTCCTCCGGCACGCCGCCGAAGGTCGTGAATGCGCTCTCGAGCCCGGCGAACCAGTGCTCTTGCTTCTCGGCCCGGAACGCACGCACATGCAGCCGCCGCGAATGCCCCAGCGTCGCCACGAACACGAATGCTTTGACCTTCACCCCGCCGATCTCGACCAGACGTTCCCCGAAGTCGATCTGCAGCTGCCGGCCCGGCGGCGTCTCGAACCGCGTCGTCGCCAGCGCTTCGGCCTTCAGCGCCTGGCGATAGGGCCGCACGGCGCGTTGCAGCGTTCGCCGGCTGACTGCCACGCCTTCCTCGGCCAACAGGTCCTGGCGCACCACATCCGCATTGCCGCGATGCCGAATGAACCTCTCGCGCAACCAGCCCTCAAGGCCATCGAGCCGTTTCGGGCGATCAGGCGACTTGAACGGCTTCGGCCCGCCGGCCGCCACGTAGCCCTTCACCGTGTGATGGCTGCAGCCCAGATGCCGCGCAATCCGCTTCAGACCCCACCCGCACGCCCTCAAGCGCAACATCTCAGCCACGTCATCCGGCATCTTCATCACCTGCCCCCGTGGATCAATCCACGACGAGCCTTCCGTGATTCGTTCCTCGTTCATTCCCTCTCTCCTCGGCTATCCAAGGAGGGGGCAATTCCTCGTGACGCCGAGGGGGCAGTTTTCCATGGCGCGCGACACCAAGGGGTGTCGCGTCAACAGTTGTAATCGATGCGCTTTTCTGGCCGCGCCTCATTCGATCCGCGGTCCTGGCCACAGCCATTTGGTAGCATCCCACTCCCGCGGGGCCTGCTTCGAAGGTGCGCGGCCAAGAGTCGGCTGCACAAAGTGGCCGCCTGCGATCATATGCAAGGAACCACGGGGGTTAGGGGGGCTATGCCGGATCCAATAACGATCGCGTCCGCTGTGGGTGCTGTAAAGCCGACGTTTGATGCTTTACGTTCGGCTCTCGGCCTGCTGAAGGATGCCAAGGATCTCCTGCCAACCGGAGAGAAGCAGGCGGCAATCACCCAGGCTTTGGTGACCGCTGAATCGAGCGCAAAGCTTGCGGAAGCCGAAATTGCAAAGGCGCTCGGATTTGGATTTTGCAAGTGCGAGTTTCCGCCAACGCCTATGCTCACGGTCGGGCACATCAGCAATGCCCACGCCGCTCGGTATGGTATCCAAGGTGCCGTGTATGAATGGCCCGAAGTGCGGCTTCAATAGTGTGCTGAGTTTCAGCTATTCGCGGACCGCGCCGTTGCGAGAAAAGTAAAAGGCTCGGAATTTTCCACACCCAGGACGCTCTGTAGCCGACGCGAGGAGCATGAAATGACTGCCGCCAGTTGGACGGGCGAAGCCTTCCCGCCCGTCGATCATTGCATCTACGCTCATCGGGATGAGGAACACACGCCCTTCACTGATGAGCACATCATTCCGTTTGGATTGCTGCCGAAAGGCGGCGACTGGTTCTTGCCCAAGTCAAGCTGTCTGAAATGCAATGCGATCACAACGCGCTTTGAAGACACGTGCCTACGCGGGACTTTCGGTGTCTTTCGCGAGCATCTAGACCTAAAGACAAGACGCAAAAAGAACCGAAACAAGCCCCGAGAGGTCTGGTTCAAAGGGCCCGACGGGTCCGATTCAAAGCAAGAAATGCAAGTCGCGGACATCCCGAGATATTGCCTTGGCTTCAACTGGCTCCCCCCAGGCATTTTGCGGGGCCAATCTCCGACATCCGAACTCAATTTCAGCGGTGAGACCGTGCTTCGCTACGCTCGCGGCGAATTAGAGAAATTTATCCCTGACAAACACGGATTCAGGCTCGGCAGCGTTCGAATGCTCGACTTTGCCCGAATGCTTGCGAAGATCGCACACTCATACGCAATTGGGAAATGCGGTGAGAACGCTTTTGAGCCGATGCTCCCAGACCTGATCCTTGGTCGCGATGAGCACGCACCTTACCTGATCGGAGGAGATCCAAGAGGAACACCGCCCGCCCAGCCACGCGTACTTCATGACATTTACCCAATGAGCGCGGCCATCGGAGATGACGGCATCACCTACCTCGGCTTCGTAATTCGGTTGTTTGCGTTCTGGGAGACGCCCACCTATTTCGTCATTGTTGGCCGCAAGAAATGGCGAGTTGGCCCTCGAAATGAACGTCTCGCGCGATCAGGCCCGTCAGCGTGAACCGGCGGCCTTTTCCACACCCACGACGCGCTGTAGCCCGCGGTTCCGGGGATCTTGTGTTGCTTTTTGCCATAATTAGTGAGTTGCCGTCACCAGACGCCAGCAGAAATAATAATCTCGCGATGGTGACGGGGTTGATTATTACCGGCTGTGTTGGCTTCCTAGCTTTGGGCGCGACGTTCGCCGTGATCGTCTACATCGATGCACGAGCTGAGCGCCGACGCCAGCAGTAACGAAGCGAGTCCTCCATACGTCTACTTACGATACCAGCCGCGGCAATTGTCCACATCCCCCTGCCCGCAGAAGCTCGCGCGCCTTCCAAGCCACCAGTAATCGATAATTTGACTCTCGCCGGCGCCGAGCTTCGATGGCCGCATGCCACGTCCTCGACGCAAGGACCGCACCGAACCTGATGGCCGCCCGCGCAAGATCACGCTGGGCGACCTGCATCAACGGGCGTGCGCGATCTCGTGTTCTGCCAGGACCATCGCTGCAGCCACAACGTCAAGCTTACGGCTGATTACGTCGACCGATGGTCGGACGACATCAGGATCTCGCAGCTAGAGCCGCGGTTCGTCTGCACAGCGTGCGGCATGCGGGGCTCCAATATCGTCTCCGGATGCTATGGCACGGAGCAAGCCATCTTGCCGAGACCGGGTAATCAAGAATCGCCTATAGCTCGGCAGAATTTCCGGCTGGGGGGCCGATCCATGAAGCTGATGAACGAGCGGCC
This sequence comes from Bradyrhizobium vignae, assembly GCF_900324035.1. Taxonomy (NCBI): domain Bacteria; kingdom Pseudomonadati; phylum Pseudomonadota; class Alphaproteobacteria; order Hyphomicrobiales; family Nitrobacteraceae; genus Bradyrhizobium; species Bradyrhizobium vignae. The sequence goes on along the minus strand of NZ_LS398110.1, from coordinate 1,931,798 downwards.
TCACTCTGATCCAGAGGCCGCGGGGCGCAAGCTGATCGAACTCGCCAAAGGCGTCGAGGCGGTCCAGGACGGCCGCATCCATATCGAGAAGAACAACGCGCCGTTCCTGTCGAAGAACGGCTGCAATTCTAGCGGTCCCGAATTCGGCGCCGGCATCAAGCATGCGGTCGATCAAGGTTGGCTCGAGCTGCACGAGAGCGCGAGAGCGGGACTTACGTGAGGCTGCTGACACCAGGCGAGGATTTGCTGGCAACGCCGCGAGAGCGAACCCGAGGCTAAGTAAGGGGAGCCTGCGACGCGCGGGTTGCGATCCCGGCGGAGAGGACGGGACTGGCATCAACCACCCGCGCGGGCACGGACGGGCTCGGCGGGTGGCCGTGACCTGGGTCGCAATGCGACTTAAATCCGGCAACGCGGTGGATCCATTTTGGCCGCAGGCGAGATGCAGGCGACTTAGCCGTCAGTTCGATTGTCCCCTCAAGGTCGCACTTTGAAGCATCGGCAAATCTTACCCGAACGGATGTAGCCGATGTTACGGCTGCCAGACGAAGCGCTATATCCGAACTGACGACTGGGCTTTCGACCTTCCCGGGATGACATTCTATGCAGAACCCGTCCGATTGCGTGGAGCGATTGCGATGAGGGAGGTTAGGATGGATTTTTCGCGGATGTCGGATGGGATCCGGCTGCACCAGGCCTCTCATCGGCATGATGGGGACGACGAAGCGAGTCCGGCACCGAGCGCCCCTTTCCTGACCGACGCGGTCGGCGGTGGCATCCTGGTCCATGGTCCCGGCCCGTCTGCAGGTCAATTTTCAGGTCAATTTGCAGGTCCTGAAGCGCACCCCACGAGCGCGAATACCCAGCATCATGGTTCCGACTCGATTCAATCCAAACATCCCGCATCGGGGGTCGACACAGGCGGCCACGCCGGCAATCACGCTGCGGCGGGCCTGGATGTTTCGTCCATCACGCCCGCTTCCGACGCATCCCATCCTGGGATGGGCATTGCGACAGTCGAGAGCGGAGCCAACATGGCCGGGAACGGCGGAGATGGCTACTTTTACGGAAGTATCATTCACGCGTCCCTGTTGGTCTATGAACCGATCAACATCTCGGTGAGTTTGGGATACGGCTCGGTCGCCCAGGCCGACCAGTCCAACAATTTGAATGTCGATCAATCCGCCTTTCAGATGGCCGGCGCCGGCGGCCATGGCGGCAATGACAACATTTCATCGGGAGGCAGCGTCAGTACGTCCTTAGGCGCCGGCGTGATCGCGAGCGGCGAGAGCGGCGCCGGAAGCGGCGGCAGCGGCCATTTCTCGGGAGCGATCGCGGACGCTCCCGTGGTGATCTATCATCCAATCAATATTGCGTTGGCGAGCTCGGGCGGCACTGCACATGCAAGTCAGTCGAACACGGTCGACATCGACCAATCGGCCACGCAGATCGCGGGCGTCGGCGGAAGTGGCGGACATGGCAATGTGGCCGCCGGCGGTAGCGTCATCACGCTCGACCCCAGTTGGGGATCGAGCGTCTTTGACGTTCAAACGGGAGGAAGCCAGGCCGGCAATGGCGGTGACGGCATGTTCTACGGGGAACTCGTCCATACCTCGTTTGTAGTGTACAACCCGATCAACATCGCAATCACGGGTTACGGCTCCAGCGCTTACGCGGTGCAGATAAACGATGTCTCCGTGGATCAATCCGCGGTTCAGATCGCTGGCATTGGAGGGCACGGCGGCAACGACAACGCCGCAGGGGGCGGCCATGCAAACCTTCTCTCCCATGATCTGTGGGGCGGGTCCGATACGATCGCGACCGGTTCGAACAGCGCAGGCAATGGCGGCAACGGTTATTTTGCGGGCAGTCTGATCGACGTCAGCGTCGCGATCTATGCACCCATCAACATAGCAATCGCAGGTCCACATTCGACGGCCATGGCGGATCAGGTCAACAACGTGCACATCGACCAGAGTGCGACCCAGATCGCCGGCGTTGGCGGGGACGGCGGCTACGGCAACCTCGTGCTAGGTGGCGATGCCGCGCATCTCTTGTCGGATCTTCACCTGCTGGCATAGCGAAACGTCGCATCGCTTGCATGGCCGATCGCATCGGGGCACGCGCGTCGCCACTCTTCGCATGCAAAGCCCGCGCAGAGGCGCCCCCCCTGACGAAATGTCGTACTTTCGTAGGTAGGCCCATCAAACCGGGATGGTGTTCGATTTGACATCTATCGCTCCTGGGCACGGGCGGATCAGACTGCCGTGCGCGTCCGCCTGATCGGGATGGATGTTGCACGACAGCCAACAAACCGACGGAGGCCTCAAATGATGCCAAAGGCAATCAACATCTCGGATACGATCAAAGTCAAGTCGATCGACACCGGTGGTCAAAGTGCCGGAAATGGCGGTGACGGTACTTTCAAGGGAGCCATCATCAGCAAGCCGACTGTCAACTACGATCCGACCAACAAGGCGGAAGGCGCCGACGTGCACGTCAGCACCGGCGATCACGTCAAACAGACGGCGGATTGGGATGCTGGCGGCGCCAACGCCAAGGCCTCGGTGTTCTCCAAGGCTCATGGCGGAGACGCCGAGTCGAACGGAAGCCAGAAGTCCTACAGCGGCTACGATACCTCCAAGGTCTACGCCAATACGGATGCCACCCAGATCAACAAGCTCGCGGTGGACCAGCACCAGGAAGTTGTCGCCGGCATCGGCGGCGATGGCGGAGACGGCAACTTCGCATGGGGTGGAGGAGTGACCTTCCATCTCGACACGCTCTGACGAACCGCTCGTCTGACCGGCAGGACCGGCTGCCGCGGCCGCCGGTCCTGGATTTCGCGCCAAAGATCTACCTATGTGGTTGCCCGGTTGCGCTGAGCATCAGTCAAGTGCGCCGGACCTCGATTTCAGGCGGTGACGATCATGCTGATGCCGCCCATTCGGTTGCCCATCCTGCCGCAGATCCGGACGCCACTGCACATAGCCCTCCGGTCCTGCGTGGGACCGCTAGGCCTCGTTTTCGCATATAGCTGCAGTTACAATGTGCTCCTGTTTGCGCCCTCCATCTATCTTCTTCAGATCTACGACCGGGTGTTGTCGAGCCGGAGCGGCGACACGTTGCTCCTGCTCACGCTCATCGTCGCGATCACAGTGGTCGTCGGCGGCGTATTCGATGCATTGCGACGCGCCGTCCTTGGACGCCTCGGCGCCTGGCTCGACGATCGGCTTCGTCCCTGCGTGCTTTCGGCCGGCCTCGAATCGGCGCTTCGCAGCGCTTGGACGCAAGCGTCGGACGCATATCGGGATCTCACCGTGCTGCGCCAGTTCGTCGAGTCCGGCTCATGTGCGATGCTGTTCGACGCGCTCTGGTCGCCCTTGTTCCTCGTGGTCCTCGTTCTGATCCACCCCCTGCTTGGCGTGGTGGGCGCCTGCTGCGTCGCCTTCCTGTTCGCACTCACGATCGCCGGAGAGCTCGTCACGGAAGACGCTTTGCTCAGGTCCAGCGCCGCGCTCTCCAGAAGCTACGGTCGCCTTCAGACTGCCGCGAGCAACATCCACATGATCCGCGCCATGGGAATGTTCGATAGCGCTGCGCGCATGATCCAGCGTGACGCGCAGCACGCGCGCAGAGAACGCGATGGAGCCCTCCGGCGAGGCGAGATCGTCTCGCTGGCCGCCAAGCCGGTTCGCGCGCTGTCGCAGGTCTTGATCATGGGGGTTGCCGCGTGGCTCGTTCTCGATCACGGGAAAAGTCCGGCAATCATCTTTGCTTCTACGCTCATGTTCAGCCGGGCGCTCGCGCCGGTCGAAAGTGCGGTCGCAGGCTGGAAATCACTCGTGACGGCCGTGAGTGCCTGTCAGCGGCTCGGCGCACTTCTCGCTGCGTTCCCCGTCGGCCGGCAGGCGAGCGCAGGGGTTTTCCCGCCGCAGGCGCGAAACGGCCTCGTCGTCGACAATGTGGGCGTGTGGCTTGCGGGGACCGACCATCTTCTGCTGAACGGCGTCTCCTTCAGCCTCATGCCCGGAGAATGCCTTGGCATCATCGGCCCGTCCGGGTCAGGCAAGTCCTTACTCGGCCAGGTGATCGCCGGGCTGTCGATGCCGACGCATGGCCGTGTCCTCCTCGACAATACGGACGTCTCGATGTTTCGGGAAGGCCGAAACGGCGGCGGTCTTGGATATCTCCCCCAGGACATCAATCTGATCGGCGACACCATCAACGACATCATCGCACGCCTTGAAGATGCCGACCGGCGGAAGGTCGTCGAAGCGGCCAAGCTCGCTGGAATCCACGGGGCGATCATGCGCCTGCCGCAGGGTTACGACACGGTGGTTCACAGTGAAACAATCTTCTCGCGCGGCTATCGGCAGCGCCTCGGTCTTGCCCGCGCCTTTTTCGGCAGTCCACGCCTCATCGTTCTCGACGAACCCAACGCCAGCCTCGACTACGGAGGCGAGCGAATGCTCCTGGATGCCATCGAACGCATGAAGCTCGCAGGCGTCATCCTTGTCGTCGTCACTCACAGGATGGGTCTCCTCGCCGCCACGGACAAGATTGCCATCATGGAAGACGGTGCGGTCGCCGCGTTCGGCGACAGCGAAGACATCTTTGAACGGCACCTGAGCCGACCCCAGGTTACTTCACAGGTTGCGCCATGATCTGGAACTCTCTCACCGTCTGGAAGCATCCTGCTGTCTCGAGACTTCCCATGATCTGGGACCAGTTCGTGCGAGCGCCGGTGCGCCCCCCGCCCGCCCGACGATCTGGCGTCGTGGTAACCGCAATCGACGATTTCGAGCCTCTGGAGTTTCCATGGTGCTCGACGCCTACGCCGACCTCGCCACGCGGAAGGCTTCGCACTATCACCGTCGCGGGCAATCTGCTGGTGCTCTGCTTCATGCTGGGGCTTGGGACATGGGCGAGCCTCGCGCCGCTCGAGAGCGCCGCGATCGCGTCCGGCGTCGTGGAATCGGAATCGAGTCGCAAGACGATCCAGCATCTGGAAGGTGGTATCGTCAGCAAAATCCTGGTTTCGGATGGCGATAGCGTGCGTAGCGGCCAAACGCTGATCGCGCTGGAGGATACCCGGGCGAGCTCGGAGGTGCAAAGCCTTCAAGGTCAATTTTGGGACGCAGTTGCTCGTGCCGCACGACTTCAAGCCGAGCAGCAGAGATCTCAGAGCATCGCGTTTCCGGACGCGCTGGAACAGGACAGCAAGCAGAACGGCGTGGCAGCCGCTGCAATGTCCGCGCAGCAGTTCATTTTTCAGGCACGCCTGCAGGTTCACGAGTCGCAGCTTGCGGTCATTCGCGAACGAACGCGTCAAGTCGAAAAGGAGATCGAAGGTCTCACGGCACAGGAGAGCGCCACCGAGCAGCGGGTCGGCATCGTCCGGGAGGAACTGGATATGGTCACGACCCTCGTCAATAAGGGGCTCGAACGGCGGCCGCGACTTCTGAACCTGCAGCGGGAGCTGGCCGACGTTGAGGGCCGCCGCGGCGAGATCGCCGCGCAGATTTCCCGCGCCACGCAAGTCATCAGCGAACAGCAGGCCACATTGTTCAAGCTCGAGAGCGAGAGGCAGAACGAGATCGCACAGTCGCTTCGTGAAGCACAGAACCAGATATTCCAGCTCCGCGAGCGGTTGCTTGCGGCCAGGGACCAGCTATCGCGAACAGAAGTCAAGGCGCCAGAGGATGGCGTGATAACCGATTTGCGGATTCATACAGCCGGTGGCGTCATCGGAGCGGGCGCTCCGCTCATGGACCTGGTGCCCCGGCAAGACCGTCTCATCGTGACCGCGCGCCTGAGGCCCGAGGATATCGACGTGGTTCATCCCGGCCTCAATGCCGAGGTTCACCTCGTACCGTACAATCAGCGTCGCGTGCCTCGCCTGAAGGGAACTGTCGTGCACGTGTCGGCAGACCGGCTCCTCGACAAGCGTACCGACCAGCCATACTACGCGACCAAAATCCGGATCGACGACGCGCAGATCCTCGCAAACGACATCCAGATCGTCCCCGGCATGCCGGTTCAAGTGTTCATCACGACAGGGCACGGTACCGTGGCTCTCTACGCGCTCAGGCCTTTGCTCGACAGCTTCCGTGGTGCATTCAGAGAGGACTAAGTCTCCTGCATCGGACCTGCGCCGGATTCGTGATCGCGAACCTGCGCCGGCAACCGGACGCGCCAGCGGAGCACGGCTTCCGTCCGATTGTGCGCGGCACATTTCCGCATGATATGCTGGACGTGCATTTTCACTGTGCTTTCCGAGAGGTTCAATTTGGCGGCGATCAGCTTGTTGGGCAGGCCGAGCGCCAATTCCGCCAGAACCTGTTGCTCACGAGGCGTGAGGTCGGTCACGCTCCTTTCGATAGTCACTCCGGCTCCCTCGTTCACAAGATATGCGCGCGCAAGCCCGCGTGCATCTGGCGCCTCGAAATCAGCTATCCTGTTCATGCCGGCGACAGGCAGCGGCCTGTAGACGCCGCCGACAAGGACAAGGCGCAGGCCAGCTATGGCGATCTCGATCGGCAGCGAGGTAGAAAGAAAGCCGCGCACGCCCCGCTGCATCGCGGCCTGCACGGTCGGCTCGTCGTCATGGTTCGACAGGATCGCAACGGCGGCGTTGGGACAACACTCCGCAACGAAGGCGAGACTGCCCTCAACCGAGGGATCGTCGATGGGCTTGTCTGCAATACTCAGCATCACCAGACGAACATCGCGAGTTGACGTGGTGTCCAGGCTTTCGACCGTTGCCAAGTCGAGGATCTCGAATTCCGCCAATTCCCGCCTGAGGACGTTCAGAATACATGTGCGGGGCAACAGGAGCGGGTCGACGATTACCAGAACCGGAAAGTGAAGCGATCCATCGAGCCGCTTTGACGAGTTGGTTATGTCGTCCATGATTTCCTCGAGATGAAAAGAGCTTCCGCGATATTCCCATTCCGTACTGCGTCTCCCCTGCTGCTGCATTCATCCTGAATGAACATCACGAGAGCGGCGCAGTGCCGCCGCCAGTGCCTTATCCACTGCGGGTACTTGGCGCTTGGGTGGAAATTCTTTCCGCTCAAATCATTTGGGCGCGTACCGCGCGGTGACGCAGTCGACGCATTCCCTAATTGCAGATATTTCGATACGCCGTTGACGCCGCCGACCCCGACTTGCCGTCGGCGATATATACTTCATCCTCCTTCACGAGATAAAGAAACGGTCTCTCTGCGGTCTCGCCGCCTGATGCGCTTCTTCCTTTCACACGCCCGCAAATCGTGTCCACGGGGCGTCCAAGCGTGTTCTTTCGCATCGTGCGCTTCATTTCGGTGAATTCGGCCGATCCTGGATCCTCCATCTTCGTGGCGATGGTGACCTTCGCCTTTTCCAGGACAGGATCTGATACTTCCGCGGGCCGTTCGGATACCGGGACGCTGATCCTCGTCCGCGGTGACGCCGCTTTGGCGAGGTCGACCGATCCGCTCTTCTCTGGAGATGATTTCTTGCCGGACCTTCCCCGAGTTGCAGAATTCGATTTGACGATCACGGGATCCGGCGCCAATGCCGTCGGCGTTGGCTGTGCGGGTCGGGCGACCGCAACCCGGTCGAAACAGGCTCGTGACGCACACCCAAGGAAATACCCTCGGGAAGGCGCGAACCAGCCAAAGCCGATCAGGACTCCTGCCAGCACTCCAACAAAAAGCAGTCCCATCCGATTCCCCTCCCTGGGAGCTCGGCTCGCACTTGTAACTAGGACTAATTCCGCGCTGGTGATCCATTTGTTGCGCAAAAGCGTTAAACGGCCATTAAGCTCGCAGTCGTCTGGACCATGCCTGGATCGGCGGATCAGATTGGGCTCCAGGCCCGTGCCGAGATTGCCGCAAAAGGACAATCGTGAAAGCAAGCATGGCCCGATTTGGTCCGCTCTTGGTCCCCTCTGCAACTTGCGTGTTCAAAGGTCCCGCTTTGCACCACCAAAGGCTGCCGATCACCGGCTTATGGCCCTCGGGCCTGTACCGCGCACCAGCTTCGCATCAGAAACGGCGTGAACGAAACGCCACGAAAGCAGATGGGATCGAGCAAAAACGAGGGAGGATTGTCAAGCGACGTCCGGATTTAACCCCGTAGCGACGTGAAGAAGTGACCCCCTTGTTGTTTTGGTGGATGTGGCAAGCCGCTCGCGGAGCGCGCCCCCATAGCGCCGTAGCGAGCGAGCGGCTTGCTTCACGGCTTTTTCTCCGATTTAGCTTCTGGCGCGGCGGCCTTCTGCAAAAGCCCGCTACGACGCTTTTCTTTCAAGCGGTAGCTGTCGCCGCGGATTGTGATCACGTGACTGTGGTGTAACAGGCGATCAAGGATCGCGGTGGCGACCACAGGGTCGCCGAAGACTGAGCCCCACTCGCCGACGCTGCGGTTGCTGGTGAGCAGGATCGCGCCTCTCTCGTAACGGCGGCTGACGAGCTGGAAGAAGAGATGTGCGGCATTGGGCTCAAAGGGCAGATAGCCGAGTTCGTCGATGATCAGGAGCTTTGGCTTGGCAAATTGCGCGAGCCGCTCGTCAAGCCTGCCTTCGCTGTGTCCTTTGGCGAGTTGCGCAACGACCGTCGTGGCTGCGACGAACTGCACGGAATGCCCAGCCAGGATCGCTTCACGCCCCAGCGCGACCGCCAGGTGCGTCTTGCCAACGCCAGGCGGCCCAAGCAGCAGCACGTTCTCGCCATTGGCAATCCAGCGCGCACCGGCAAGCTCACGTACCTGCTTGGGGTCTAGGGACGGCTGGGCCGAGAAGTCGAAGCCGGAGAGATCGCGAACGAACGGGAAGCGAGCGAGTTTGAGGGTCATCTCGATGCGCCGCTCGTCCTTGCGGGCGATCTCGCGCTCGCACAGTAGCACCAGGGTCTCGCGCAGGCTCAGCTCTTGTCGGCCGGCCTCGTCCAATAGCCCATCCAACTGGTCGCGGACGGCGGTCAGCTTCAGGCGGGTCAGCATATCGCTCAGGCGATCGGGGACAGCGGCGCGCATCAGAAGCCCCCTCCGACGATTGCCTCATACTCGCCGAGCGGCCGCAGCAGCGCCGGCGAGTGCGGCGCAACGGACGATCCTGCGAGCGCGGCAGCTCGGTTCGATCTAAAGCCAGTCAGGCCCGCAAAATGCTCGGGGTCGACGACGCGGCGGCGACGACCGGCACAAATCGGATGGACGGCCACCTCATGGATCCCATGGTGGATGCGCACCAGCCCGTCGGCGATCATCACTCGCACCATCTCGCCGATTAGCCGCCAGGGCACCGAGTAGGCGTTGCCATCGATCTCGACGGCACAGTCGGCCTGCACACGGCGGATCACTTCACGTGCAGCCTGGAAGGGCGGCCTCCCAACGATGGGCTTGAGTGCCTGCGCTTCCGCCCGCCTGAACCGCTCGATCGGAGGCTCGCCGGTCGTGCCATGCTGGCGCAGGTCGGCGACCTCCCGCGTCCAAGCCTCAAGATGCGCCTCAAGGGCGTCCCAGCTCGGGAAGGCGCGGCCCGCGATCGCGTTTCGTTTTACGTAACCAACGCCGTTCTCGGTCTTGCCCTTGGTCCGGGCTCGGTATGGCGCGCAGGCACGGGGCCGGAAGCCCCAGTGCTTGGCAAATGCGCTCAGCTTGTCGTTGAAGACCACTGTGCGCGTGATGGCGTCATGCTCTACGACCAAGGCACGGGCATTGTCGAACAGCACTTCTTCGGGCACGCCGCCGAACTTCATGAACGCGCTTTCCAGGCCGTCGAACCAGTTCTCTTGCCGTTCGTTGCGGAAGGCTCTGACATGATGCCGGCGCGAGTAGCCCAACGTGGCGACGAACAGGTAGACGCGAACCTTGGCGCCGCCGATCTCAACCAGCCGTTCACCAAAATCGATTTGCAGTTGCTTGCCAGGCGCTGTCTCGAACCGCACCGTCGCGCGCGCTTCCGCCGCAAGCTCCTGGCGATAGCGCTGTACCGCCCGCTCAACTGTGCGCAGGCAGACAACGATGCCTTTCTCGGCTGCCAACTCCTGGCGGATCACGTCAGCATTGCCGCGGTGCTGCCGCAGACGCTCCTTGAGCCAGCTCTCCTGGCCCTCAAGTGCCTTTTTGCGCTGCGGTTGCCGATAAGGTGTCCAGCCGCCGGCCGCGATGTACTCCTTCACCGTGTTGCGGCTGATCCCGAGCTCCCGGGCAATCCGTTTGCTACCCCACCCCAGCTCGTTGAGCCGGAGTATCGCCGAAACCTCGTCCGGCTCCAGCATGGCCTCCCTCCGCGGATCTTTGAACCGCAGAGGACCTGAACTGAGTCGCTGCATAAAACCCCCGTTTTGATCGTGTCGCGAGGGGGTCAATTCCTCGTGTCGTCAGGGGGGCAATTTCCCATGTCGCCCGACAAGGATCACGAAGCTGACCAATATGAGGAGGTCAACATGACCGACACAGCTCAGACAGACAGATCAATGCGGCGGATCGGCGTTATGTTCGGAGCTAGTGAGGGTGATCCCCAGGTCACGAAATATCTGAGAGCGTAAGCTGACATCCCGAAGGCGTGCAACAGAGGCGATCAGTTGAGAGGCTCAACAAGGTGGGCACGCGAGGGCGACGGAGTGAATCGGTCTCACGAAATATTGAGTCTCGTGCGCTACACGGCCGTCGCGGAACTCCATAATGCTGACGGAGTAAGACGGTACGTCGTCATAGCTCAGGACAAACTCGCTAACCCAGAGGTCGCCACCCCCAAGGATTCGCCCTACGGCAAAGCGCTTTGTGTTCGGCTGCAGGAAGCGGCTTTCCTGGATTTTGCGCCGGCCCCGGATGCGTTCGCCTGATTGCGGATAATCGAGCACGGCATCTTCGCAATAGATTTCATGCTCGATCGAACTGGCCTGAATCCGAAGCATCCCAAGGACGGCGCAGCGCAGCCAGTTTCTCGCGATCATCCATCCTTCGCCTCACCATCTGGCGCTTTCGTTTGCGCACGCGATGACACTGGGCACAGGCATACCATGCGCCGCCTAATTGTCTGAGCAAGAGATGCGCCGAAGTAGAGCCGATATCGCCGCGGGTCAAAAGCGCCGTTTTGGCCAGCGGTCGGCCATTCCGGTTTACCTCCGCCTCCGGACATCTCCCTCCGACGCTGTAATGGAAGCTCAAGGGGCCAAAAGGAGACCAGAGACTACGATTGTTTTGGCTACTCGATGACCTTATCAGCGCGGCCCAGCAATGTTGGAGATATGGTGAGGCCCAACGCTTTCGCCGTCTCGAGATTGACAACCAATTCGAATTTGCGGGCCGCCTGAACCGGCAGGTCTGCCGGCTTGGTACCACGAAGAATGCGATCGACGTAGTCTGCTGTCTGCAAGATGGTATCGCTGCGATCGATACCATAAGTCACAAGCGCTCCCGCGTATGCGTGGGCCTCGAATGCAAATATTGCCGGCATGAGATTGGCCATGGCCCGTTGAATGATAAGATCGCGGTTGGCCTCGGTGATGGCGTGGGGCAACGCAATGATGCCCCCTCCACTTCCGCTCCCCACGAACTCGGTGAATGCGCGCTCTACTTCGGTGCTGTTGTGGATGCCGCCAGCAGTGTTGGCGGCGTACGCGATAACGGGACCAGAAGGCGCAGCACCGATGCGCATCGTGATTGGTTCTATGACTGTGGTGCCGTAGGCATCCAGGTTCCTATCATCGGCGTCAAGTCGTAGCCGCTCGCTTCTGTCGAGATTAAAAATGTAAGTCCTTTAGCCGCAAACATATTGGCCAAGCTTACGAATGAAGGGTCCGTCCCCGCAGGCAAAATCTGGATGTCCGAGACGTTGGACATGGTCACATTAGCGGTTTGAGCGAACTTCTCTTTCCGCCACCGAACGGCGCCACCGCGGGAGCGAATAGGATCTCAATAGTTCCTTTGGTGTAATTCGCCCCACGACCGGGGTAGGGATCGCTGCGTGGCGCGCTCCGAAATTCTTCGGAATAGTCCCTTGTGACGTCTACAGACATGGGGTCTGCTGCGAGAGCAGTATCAACAGCTGTAACGTCAAAGATGCGCGCTACGACATTCCTCGGGATTTTGATACCGATATCAAAGTCGATAATGACGCGCTGAGAACATCAAAGTTTACTGTAGGATTCCCCAAGGTTAGGTCGTAGCCGGCTTCGATTTCCAGCAAATACGACTGATACAGGGCGGCTCCGCCCGGCACCGTTCGCGTTCCAATTAGACCTGGCTGACCGGTCTGGTCGTAGGAAAAACGTCCCGGCGTCGCACCAACTAAAAAGCAGGCTTGCAATAATTCCGTTGCAAACCGACTCGAGAATTCAATGCTGAAATCGAAATCGGCTAACTCTGTCATGGCGCACTCACACGGACGCCGAGGAGCGCATCGCCCTTATCAAAACCTATCTTGCTCTGAGCAACGATTCTAAGGTTGAGGCAGCCGACCGTGCGCTCATACTGGCCCCACTATTCAGAACAGCCGCAGACGGAATCGTGAAGGAGGAAGGGCCGGATGCGTCACTGGCGGGAATCATCGCAAAGGCGTTGGACTCCAAGCCAGGTCGTTAGCGATTCCGTGCAGCTTGTGAAGCCTGCCAGTCCGCCAGCGCATCGTCGGCCTCGTTCGCCGTCCCTTGGGGCAGACTAGAAGCCCGGTCGAGATACCAATCAATCGCCTTTCGGTCCCAACGCTGAGTGCCGGAGATCGCCCCCGGTCGAACGCATCCTCGGAACAGCCGCAATAGGCGGCTGCGTCGGCTTTTTTGAGCCCCCGAGGCGGTATCTGTCCCTGGCGGTGCATCAGCTTGGCCGGTTGGTGGGGAGTACGCATACGACGAAGGCCGCCTGATTGACGCATGCGCGCGAGCACGGCGAGTTCTACGATGGCGTTGCGTGCAGGGTCAGGCGGCTTGCTGATTGGCGGACTTGCCGGCTTGGTGCAGGAGCTTCCATTCCCAGGGCAGCAGTTCGCGCAGACGCGAGGTGGGAAGATCAGCGATCCGGGCGAGGACGTCGGCGAGCCAAGCCTTGGGATCGACGTCGTTGAGGCGACAGGTCGTGATCATCGTCAGCATGATAGCTGCACGATCGGCGCCACGCTGGCTGCCAGCGAAGGTCCAGTTGCGCCTTCCCAAGGCAATGCCTCTCAATGCACGCTCAGCGCAATTGTTGGTCAAGCAGATCCTGCCATCGTCGAGGAAGCGGACGAAGTCGTCCCAGCGCTTAAGCATGTAGTTCATGGGCTTCAGGACCTCGGCGGAGCGCGAGAGGCTTTCTCGCTCGCGGAGCAGCCAGTCGTGCATGTCGTCGAGCAGCGGCTTGCTCCGCTCCTGGCGCACGGCACGCCGCTCGTCGGCGCTACGGCCGTTGATGGCGCGCTCGATCTCGAACAACGCATCCAGACGCCTGACCGCCTCCAGCGCGATCGGAGAGACCGGTTTGCCCTTGCCTTCCCGGGCGGCTTTCTCGATGTCAGCCAGCTCGAAGAATCCCCGCCGCGCATGGGCCAGGCAAAATGCCGGCGTGATCGGCATTGCTTTCCTTTTTGGGTCGAACAACGGCTCGAAGCCGCCATAGCAATCCGCCTGCAGAATGCCGACGAAGGCGGCCAGATGCCTCTGAGGATTTTCGCCCCGTCGATTGCCCGAGGCATAATAGACCGCCGCCGGCGGCGCAGGCCCGGCGAACGGCCGGTCATCCCGCACATACGTCCAGATCCGGCCGGTCGTGCATTTGCCCTTCGCCAGGACGCGGATGGTGGTGTCGTCGCCATGAAGGCGCTCGGCCGCGAGCACGTGACGCTCGATCAGCTGGAACAGCGGCATGACGGCGAAGGTTCCGTGGCCGACCTGGTCGGCCAGCGTCGACAGCGGCAGATCGATCCTCTCGGCCTTGAAGCGCACGCTCTGGCGGTTGAGCGGGATATGCATGCCGAATTTGTCGAACAAAATCGTTGCCAGCAATTGTGGGCCGATGAAGCCGCGGGGCGTCGCATGGAACGGTGCCGGCGGCTGGCTGATCTTCTCGCAATCGCGGCAGGTGAACTTCTCGCGTACCGTCTCGATGACCTTAAAGCGACGCGGAATCTCCTCCAGCGTCTTGGTCACATCCTCGCCGACCTTCGCCAGCCGCGATCCGCCGCAGCAGGCGCAGGTCGTTGGAGCCTTGATGACGACGCGCTCACGTTCGATGTCGTCCGGCCACGGTTTGCGCACCGGCCGCTTGCGCGTGAAGGCGCTCACGCTCTGGGTTTTTGCCGCGGCAGCCTGCGCAGCCAGCTCATTCTCGGTCGCCGTGGTGGCGAGTTCTTCGAGCTCCAATTCCAACTGCTCGAGTAGCCGCGCCGTGCGCTCGGAGCGCTGCCCGTGCAGTTCGCGTTTGAGCTTCTCGATCCGTAGCTCAAGATGAGCGATCAGCACCTCGCTGTCCGACAGCTCCGCCCGCGCGTTGGCGGCATCCGCGACTGCCACATCGCGTTCAGCCTGCAACGCCTCGCGCTCGGCCAGCAGCGCAAGGTAGGCGCTTGCGAGATCCGACGGAAGATCATCCGGCTTCGATGTCATGAAGCCATTGAATCAGATCGAGCATCAGATTCAAACCCAAAACGATTATCCGACCCGCGTCGGGCGCTGGGTTTCTTGCGGATTGCGCCAATCGATCCCGGACAGCAGGTAGCTCAACTGCGCCAGCGAGATCGTTACCGCTTCACCGGCAACCGATGGCCAGATAAACTTTCCTCTCTCGAGTTTTTTTGTGAACAAGCAGGCTCCCTGACCATCGTGCCAGATCACCTTCACAAGATCGCTGCGGCGACCACGGAAGACAAACAAATGACCGCTAAGCGGTTCTTTGTGCAGCACCTCCTGCACTTGGAGGGCCAGCGATGGAAAGCCTCTGCGCATATCCGTGTAGCCTGTAGCCAGCCACACTCGCACATTCCCTGGTACAGAAATCATCGGCGTCCAAGCACATCGAGGACCCGCGCCAACGCCTCCGGATCGACGTGCGCATCCACCCGGATGCACCGTCGGTTGCCGAGATCGATCTCTATCAATCCAGTACGCGCAGCTGCCGCCGAACGAACTCGGCCATCAACCGTAGGCAAAAGCTTCGGAGTTTCTTCAGCCGAGGCTGCTAGGGCGGCGATCTGCACCGGCGTAAAAGATGGTGCAACTTGTTCCGATGTCCGTGCTTGGCGACGCCAGGTAAACACCAGGCTGGCCGCTACTCCGTTGCGCCGCGCAACCTCAGTTACCTTCGCGCCCGGTGCCAGCGTCTCCTCGACAATCCGTGCCTTGTCGTCCTGCGACCAACGCCGCCGCCGCTCGAGCCCGCCCAAAACCTCGACCCGCATCGCCTGATGACCTTAAAGCTAGACTTAAGGTCACACGCTTCGCGAATTACCACCCGTCACGCAAGACGGTCCTCGTCGGAGGCGTACGGTGGGGAGGCCTTCCTCTACCGCAAGAGCAGCGAGAGTCTGGGGCCCGCCACCGTGAACCGACGGGCCATTTGGCTTCACTTCTTCATGCAGAGCCCGACCGTCGGCGAGGTCCCACATTTCGCGCCGTCTGCGGCTCCCCCACCAGGACAGAATACGGACACCAGTGTTTCGCTATTATCGCAATTGACTGCGCCATCCGCTTGCACGGCACGGATGTTGACGGGCGCCGGATCGCCCTTGTCGCCCTTCTCACCTTTCGGCCCCTACGGTCCTTGTGGTCCTTGCGCGCCGGCTGGGCCCTGTGGCCCCGGCACCCCCTGAATACCTTGAGCGCCTTGCGGACCGGCCGGGCCTTGCGCTCCCGGATCGCCCTTTGGTCCAGGCTCTCTGCCACAGGCTGCAAGAACGAGCGCGGCCGTCATAACGCCCACCGTAATGATCTTTTGCATTGCGATCCTGCCAATGATCGAGATCATTAAACGGGTCGTACAAGAGAGCCGCAAGAGAGACGCCCGCCAACCTGGCGGGCCCCTATTCATCGCCTCAGCCGTCCGGCATGTGCCGCCAGCCACTGGGCGCGTTTCCTATGTGACCTGGGCGGCGCCTCATGTGCCTGCCCTGCCAAGCCGCTGCGGCCCCGATCGTACTGAGCGGCGACAAGGCGCTCGACCAGAGCCACGAACGATCTGAGGAAGTCGGCTCCTCGGCTTCGATAACAATGCCCCTGCCCTGCGTCGCTCCTTCATGATGAAGCTCGCAACCGACCAGCGAATGGAGCTCGACCATCATCAAAACCCCGGTCGGCTTACAACGGCGATGACCGGTGGCGGAGCATGCCGGAAGCTGACAACCACCCGAGATCGTGGAGACGCCTTTGATCGTTACTTTTCTCGAAATGGCGCGGCTCTCCCGGCCACATGGCCAGATCGGAGCGCACGCTAATGCGCTACCAAATTCAGCCGACGTTATTCCGACGCCAGTTGGTGTCATCCTGACCAAGGATGTGCGGCTATATCTCGGTTCGGGTTGTCAGGCAGACGGGCATGCTCAGCTGGTTCGTTAAAAATGCAATTCTCTGGGCAGGAGAAAATTTGCCCGTGTGCGCCTTGATGTGGCTCGCCGTTGGCGAGCCATGGAGGCGTGTAGCGATGGGACAAACGACCCGAATTTTGAAGCGGGCAACGGTCCTGCCGGATCTCCTGAAAATGCTTCAGGAACTCGAGGATCTACGAGAGAAGGTCCGGCTAGCAGAAGCCGCTCGCGTACTGCACTAAGGTTGGCGCGTTTGAGACGCGTTAAGACAGCCATCCGCCGGGGCGGGTCGGCTCCCTTAGTCGCTCCTCGCCACCCGTAAATTTCCCAATATCGCTCGCATCGAACTCATTCGATCATTTCGAAATGAGATCGTCAAAGCCCAAGGAATGGATCGAGGCTGAGCGGAAGCGGCTGGCTTGGCTGGCGCGTCGCCGTGTCGTCTCGGAGATTGCGGCAGCGCTTGGCCGGCACGCCGGATCCATCAGGCGGATGGCACGGGAAATGGGATTGATTCTGAAGAAATAGCTTAGCACTTCCGTCGCAATCCGGCCCAAGTTATTGATAATTTGCGAGGTACTTACGATGTCGCTTTGATGGCGGCATGCCTCGCTCTTCACGCAACTACACACCTACACACGTCGACGGCCGGCCGCTCAAGATCACTTTCGGCGAGATGCATGAGATGGGCGTGCGCGGGGTCCTACTCTATTGCGCAGATTACCGGTGCAGCCACAGCTTGGCACTCAATGCTGACTGTTGGCCGGATGGCATGCGGCTGTCAGATCTCGAGCCCCGGTTTGTGTGCGTGGCATGCGGAAGGCGCGGCGCCGATGTTCGGCCGGATTTCAAGAGCGGCACGCCGCCACTCTCGTTGGCTCGGGCGCGCTCCGAGCCGCACATGCCTGCCGCTACCAGGGAAGGTACAGCATGACGAATAGGCCAAGACCACCTAGGACGAATGCCCAGGCAACCGGGCTGATCACTGTCCGGATTTCCATGATGCCCCGAACGCCCCTAAGTCCCATCATTTGTCTTAAAGCGACAAATTAGGCAGTCTTTCGGCCGCGTGCCTTCTGCGCAGTCCAAATTGTCATTGGAGACGTTTTATGCCCAAGGAGAATTGCCTGATTGTTCGTGCTGCCGGGAAACAACTCGACCTGTTACGGGGCGAAGCTTCCCGCATCGCGAAAGAAGCTAACGCCGCTTGGTGGACCGACCGCGCGGAGATCGGCACCAAGTTCTGTTTTGAAGACCCTAAATCAAAAGAGTCGTTCGCACTCACTTGCGACAGCCTCGGCATCAGCTGCCAGGACGGCTAGTGCATTGAAAAACAAGCCGACCTGGGGCGGCTGGCGGGTTCCTCTTGGCCATGTAGGCGGTTCTCGAAGTAGATCGCCCGCCGCAGTTCAGCGGTGGTGCTCATCGCTGGACTACTGCGCGCGGGCTGCGCAGGGCGTATAAATCAGAATCCGCGTGCCTTGTAACTCGAATACGCCGCATAAATCCAATCGCAAGCGCAACCTCAGGAACGCATCGCATCGATCGTGTGGGCGATCAGGATCGCTACGCTGACGCCGATGAGAATAACGAGGACCCAATTTAAATACACGCTCGCCTCCAATCTTTGGAATTGAACGCGCGCAATTGTGCACAGTCAAAAACAACCGGCCGAGATTATTAATTTCGGCTCTGGGCTGAGGATTCAAGGTAACTGTTGCGTCCGCTGTCGGCCCTATCGATGGAATGCCATGAACAGAAGGACCCCGACAACGCACGCCGCGAGTGAGAGCAAGTAAATACCCACGGCAACCCCGACTCATCTTTGACTAGGGATTTAATTGGGAACTCGCGCTATACGATGGTCAAGCCTAAGCTTCCCAAGAAACGGTTGATATGCACTCGCGTTTGCGGCGGTAATGGCTCTGGATGTAGCCGCCGGTGCATCGGCCAGGCGCAGCACGAAGGAGTGCCTGAGGTCGCAACAACACTCTAGTCTTAAATGATGGACATAAATATTTAATGGAGGAAATTATATCCTAAGTTAATCCCACGCTCGCGAGGGGCCGCCAGTGCGAACCGGCGGGCGCCGCTGTTGTCCCTCAAGGACGCTTGCGCACGAACGTTTTGCTTGGCCCGGCGTCGAATGGCGTCCAAACTCGCGGTTCGCCATGCACAGAGCAGTCGCTTATGCAATTTCGACCGTCATCGTCCTCCTTGGCGTCTGGATTATTGCTGCCGGCCTGTCGTCTGGCTCGCCTGTCCTATGGATCGTCGTTGGACTCGTCCCCATAGTGACCGGGCTTGTAAGTGCTTTCTGTCCCACCTGATGGTTTTGCACCTTCCTGACGCGGAACGGCACTGACGCGCGTCGAGTTGTCCTCGGAGAGGCCGTGGACCTGACCGAGATCGAGCGCGCGTTCTTAGAACAACTGTCTTCCGAACCGTGGATCAGCACACAGCTGTTCGATCACGAACTCGTTGCTCGCCTGGTAGAGTCTGGCCTAGTAGAGGCAATCCCTGAAGCATCTGGGAATACCGAATATCGAATTACCGCGCAGGGCCGTGCGGCCTTGAGCGGATAGAGTTGCTTCGCAGAAGCTTGGGCCATCCCGCCCTTAGTTAAGCATGTCTGCCTTTTCAGGATCGCGTTTTCGTGGTCGCTCACCCTGGATCGCGTAACCAGCGCTTTGGTTTGGCGGCCCGGGCCCTCGCAGGAGAAGGACATCGACTTCAGTCGCCAATCGCGCGTCTATCCATGGATGGGGGGGCGCCACCGGCTCGGTAGCTTCGGGAACAAAGCCCGTTCGCCTCAATTGCCGCTACATGAAGTGGCTCGTCGGCATCGTTGCGGTCCTCCTGCTCTGCCTTGTGGTGTATGCCGGGTCGGCTTTCGTTTCCGCGTTGGATCTGGTTTCGGCCGTTCGGAGCGGAGACGCTGTTCAAATCATGGCCCGAACGGATTTGTTGCGTGTCCGCCACTTCCTCGTCGACCAGGTTATGTCCGCCTATCTCGATCGACTCGGCCAAAGGCGGCCGGTGCGCCCATTAGAGCGAATGGCGATAAACGCGTTCGGCTCTCAGAACAAGTGGCGCAAGAGCAGAAAACGAGTTCTCAAAGTCAGCGACGAGATCAAATCAGCCGTTCAAAGACAGGGCTATTACCTTCGCAGCTTGCGGATTACCAAGGAGCGGATGATCTAGATCGAGGCTAAAGGCTCTTTGGGTGGTTGGTCTTCGCCGCTCCATCCAGCTGCGCTAGCCCAGCCTCGATCACGATGATATCTTCCTCGATCTGCTGAATGGTTGTCCGGCAGTCAAAGTCGGTGCGTGCCTTCAGGTCCACGGCCAGCTTCCGGCGCTGTATGCGCAAATCGTCGAGAGCTATCCTGTTATTGAGGCTAACGTAAGCGTCCACAATAAGCTCGATTGCGCTTGGCATTCAGACCTCAGTCCTAATCACCCACCTGCAACACTTAGCCCGCGACACTCTTCACAATGGCATCTCTTCGCAAATTGTGTCCAGCGGCCGTCAAATGCGACCCTATGACCAGACCGAGCCGCCTTAGCGTCAGGAGGGCAAGAGGGTCGCACAGTTCAATTGAAAGTCCGGCTCCCAATATCGCAATGGTGCGTTGTTCATCGCTATCGAGATCAGCCCATGAGATGTCCATCACGCGGCTCCGCGTTAAACAAATTACTAAAACCCAATGCGTGCCTGATTTGCCGCAGCATATCCATGGCCGCGTCTGTATACCGACCTTTGGCTAGATATCGACCGTTTGCGCGGTGCCAATCAGCGCCACAACTGCCACCGCGAAGCCCTTAACATTGGGCCTCTCCAGAAGAGACCGCCAACCGGGCGTGTCGAAATATTAAACCGTTCTCAGAATGCGTCGCCGCATATGGCGATGACCTATATGCAAATGGTGACAGCGACTCGTAACCAATTCCTTAACGAGCCGCCACGTCTGGATGCGCGCGGTGGGATGAGGCGAAGACATTGCAGCGGGCATTGCCTGATGATGTCTTGAGTTGCGCGCGCCGAGAACAAAGAGGACAGCGGCGGCCGCAAGGACGATCGTCATTAAGCTCGAACCAGACGACATCATTTCTTCGTCTCCGGATTGGGCTCAGGCGCATTCGGCAAAGCTGTTGCAGGGCGCGAGGCAACGGTTTCTTGGGCTTCAGCCCCAACCGCGCCAATGCGGCGACGACATATTGCGGATGTTTGTGACCGGAGGGCCGCCGGTAGGCGGCGGCATGCCCCAATGCATCAGTGTCATCTCGCTTCGGCTTCCGTGTTGCGGATCACGGGAGCCGGATAATCGGGAAAGACGCCGGGCATGGGCTGCAAGTTGCCAACGTAGCGATTGACCACGCGGAAGAGCGCAAGGATGGCGGCTTGTTTGGTAGTGATGCTGTAGAGATTACACATTATTAAGACCGGCTCCCGGCCCGACGTACCCTGTTGATTTTGCCACCTCGAATAAACCATTCCCGATCCAGCTCGCGCACGGACACGCGCGGTGTGACCGGGAGCGACGGCCGTCTGTGGCGGCTAGCCCTGACGTGCGTCCGCTCTGCCCCGAAGAGCAGACCCAACGGGCAGTTACAGCGAAGGCAGCCTAGGACCAAAAGCAGAAGTGAACGCGATTACAGCGAGGTCAACGACCGGCGTGCGGCCTGACCTCAAGTTCATCTCGAAACCGTCTCAGCAGCATGGGATAATAGTTTGCGATGCTGACTACCTGACCGTTTTCATCGACATCATGATCAATATCCGCGCCCCTCAGAACCTGACGATCTACTATTGGTAACGTTTGAGGAAAATAGGCAGCAAGAAGCGCGGATGCGTACGATGGACCAAAGCCAGCAATCTTGGAATTCGTGTGCCCGCTCAATGCTGGAAATTCACCTGCCTCAGCCCCAAGGCTATCGATGGTTTGGATTTGCCGGAGATCACGGCCGGCGATCAACTTAGCCAGCCGTGAGAGCTGCCTGCTATAACGCGGCAATTTATCGCCAAGGCTTTGCAGGGGCTCGACAACGGAATTGTTGCCGCCCTTGAAATTGCTGACAAGAGCCAATTCCACTGAGTTGATTTCATAGCGTTCCTCGGCGGACTTCAGACCTATGAAATGAAGAAGATACTCGAATGCAAAATTTAGTTTGTCCCAACGTTCCATATACGTTTTTGCTCCTGAGCAGACAGCTATCGCTCACCCGGCCACCAATGCGACGGCGGATCGTTCGCCGAAATCTTTGTCGCCCGCAGCGCAACCAGATGGCTACGCTTGTACGGATAGCCGCGCACCTCCGAACAGTCCTTACAGCGCATGTACCGCTCTAGGGTCCGGACTCAATTGATCCACCAAGTAACGGCGGCGACCAAGAGGATGGCCGAGAGGAAGTTGTCGGCTCGCTTGTCGTAGCGGGTCGCAATCCGCCTGAAGTCCTTGAGGCGGCAAAACATGCGTTCGATGAGATTGCGTCCTTTGTAGGCCTTCACGTCGTACCGGTGCGGATGCTTGCGAGTTGGGTTGGGCGGAATTACTGCCTTTGTTCCGCGCTCGGCCAACCACTCACGCAGGCTATTGGCGTCATAGGCCCTGTCAGCAAGCAATCGTCGAGCAGGAGAGACGGCAGGCAGCAGATCGCGCGCCGCCGTGAGGTCATGGCAGTTGCCAGGCGTGATCACGAAGGCGATCGGACGTCCATAATCCTCGGTCAGCGCGTGGATTTTGGTGGTGCGTCCGCCTCGCGAGCGGCCGACCGCCTGCTGGAAGTCCCCCCTTTTGCGCCCGCCGCCGAGCGGTGGGCTTTGATGTGGGTCGCGTCGATGGACATTGTCCCGACCCGGCCGGTTGAGCCAGTCAAGGCGTAGAAAATATTGCCCCACACGCCTTGGCGGCTCCAGCGATTGAAGCGGTTATAGATGGTCGTGTAGGGGCCGTAATCTGCCGGGCAGTCTCGCCAGCGTGCGCCCGATCGCAGCATGTGGAGGATCCCGCTGATCACGCGTCGGTCATCCACGCGATGGGCGCCGCGCCGCCCACGTGGCAACAGCGGTTCAATCCGCTTCCACTCCGCCTCACTCAGCCAATATAGCTTTTGCCCCATCAAGCCCCCCTTCGACTCGGAGGTCTTGAATCACAACTCCGCCTCAGCGGGAATCCCTATTGAGTACAGACCCTAGCTCGTGGATCGGCGTTGTCTTCGGCCGCCGCACAATATCGAGTGCGACAGTCTGATGGGTCTCGCAGCCGAGGCACTTCACTTCGAGATATAGATACCCAGCGTTAAGGGCATCCCCGAGCGCGGGCGATGGCTGGGCCGGCCCTTGGAAGGCGAGCATGCGTTTATTCCAGGCTTCGCAGGCAAGCCGGTCGGCGACCTTGCGCGCCTCCATCGCCCGCTCTGTCGATGCGCGGACCGAGGCGCCATAGATGCTCTCTCGTGACTTGGTACCCATGCGCATATGAAAGCGCGGCTGCGGCCGATACGCAAATTATCAATCGGGGATGGTACCGGGGCAGAGCTACTCGCAATCGTGGGTGTGGATATGTCCGCTGTTACAGGTGAACCGGACCAGCCCCTGAGAGCTTCGGACCGCTGCTTTTGACCCAAGTGCGACATTCGTAATGCTCGCAATCGGCGCGTTCCGCGTACATAAGACGTGCCCGCCTCCGTCGCCGAATGCTTTGTGCCTTGGATTGAATGTGAGCGTCACGATAGTATCACCGGTGCCCGGGCTTGACTTGCGCGGAATGCTTTGGATAGCGCGGTCGGGATGATTGACGCCGCCGGCGCGCGGTGATGGGGTGACCCTGGTTCGGAGGGTAACGAGATCAGAATGACCAGCGAGTCGCAGCTGCGCGAGAAGCTTCGGAAGATCGAGGCCTTGTTCGCAGGTGCCGGAACTGCTGGTGAGCGCCTTGCGGCGGGAGCCGCGCTGCAGCGGGTGCGAGCTAGGGTCGAGGAACTCGCTCGCCACGATCCACCGATCGAACAGCAATTCTCACTTCCCGACCAATGGTCTCGGCATCTTTTTCTGGCGCTTTGCCGCCGATATGGGCTGCGGCCGTTTCGTTATCACCGGCAGCGACGCAACACGGTGATGGTCCGTGCATCACGAGGCTTCGTCGATCGAGTCCTGCTGCCGGAGTTCACCGAGCTGGAGGGTGCGCTGCAAGTGTATCTGCACGAGGTGACGCTGCGCGTGATCCGCGAAGAGATCTACGACGACGCCAGCGATGCGCAGGAAGTTCCTGACGCCTTGCCGTCGAACTGATCAAGCGGCGAGCTTTGCCTCCGAACCGTCGCGTTCGGCCTTCCAATTCCACGGCAGCAGCGTGTTCAGCTGATTGATCTTGGTGCGTCCAGAGACGATGCGCTCGAGAACATCGGTCAGATAGTGCCGCGGGTCGATGTCTTGCAGCTTTGCCGAGTTGATGAGCGAGGCGAGAATGGCCCATGTCTCGGCGCCGCCTTCATTGCCGGCGAACAAGTAGTTCTTCTTTCCCAGGCCTATCGGCTTGATGCTGCGCTCGACCGTATTGCTGTCTATTTCGATGCGTCCGTCATCGATGAAGCGCGTCAGGCCGTCCCAATGGTTGAGGGTGTAGCGGATGGCTTTGCCCAGACCGGACTTCTTCGAGACTTCCAGCAGTCGCGCTTCGAGCCAGGGTTTGAAGTCCTCGATCAGCGGCTTGGTGTTGGTTTGCCGCACCGCAGCCCGATGCGCCGCTGGCAGACCGCGGATGCGATCCTCAATGGCGTAGAACATCGCGATCCGTTGCAGCGCTTCCGCGGCAATCGGCGACTTCGTCGCGACGTGAACGTCCCAGAACTTCCGCCGCGCATGCGCAAAGCAGAACGCGAGCTGCACCAGATGGCCGCCGTTCTTGATCAGGCCCTTGTAGGCGGCATAGCCGTCGACCTGCAGGATGCCGTGGTAGTCCCGAACAGCTGCTTGGCGCGGATCGCCTTGCGATCCTCGGCAAACATGTAGACCACCGCCGGCGGCGCCGGGCCACCCCACGGACGGTCATCGGTGGCGATCGCCCAGAACTGGCAGACTTTGGTCCGGCCACGGCCGGGATCGAGAACCGGCAGCGGCGTCTCGTCGGCAAACAGCCGCGGGTAGGACATCACTGTGTCGCGCAACAACGTGTGAAGCGGCTTCAGCCACCAGGCGGCGCGGCCCATCCACGAGGCCAGCGTTTGCCGGTCGAGCGTGATGCCTTGGGCGGCAAACATCTGTTCCTGGCGATACAGCGGCAGCTGGTACCCGTATTTCATCACCGCGATGTGGGCCAGCAACGCTTCCGTCACCATCCCACCGTCGATCGCCTGGGCCGGCGCGGGTGCCTGCAGGACACCCTGGCGGCATCCCCGGCAGCCGTACCGCGGGCGCACAATGCGCTTGACCCGGTACTGCATCGGAATGACGTCGAAGGCTTCCTTGACGGTCTCCCCGATCTTGTGCAGCTGCTCGCCGCAGCAGGGGCAGATCTGGCTCTCCATATCGATCACGACATCGATGCGCGGCAAATGCTCCGGAAGCTTCCCACGGTTGCGTCGCGCCGGTCGCTTTCCACGGTCCTCCGCTCCGTCGGGCAGCCTGCCTCCGGTCACGTCGTCGTTGGCGGCGGCACGAACCGCTTGTGCCGTGATGGTGAAGAGAGACAGCTGCCCGAGATCCAGTGTCTCGGAGCGGGGACCGAAGATCGTGCGCTTGTACTGGGACAGGATCATCAGGAGCTTGTCGTTCTCCTGGATCGCAGCGTCGCGTTGGGCGATTGCCGCATCACGCTCGGCCGAAAGCGAGCTGCATTCCGCCGACAACGCCGCAAGCCGTGACGATAGCACTATCACGGTTTGACGGAGCAATGCTGGATCGAAAGGCAAATCACTCATGCAGAGTGATTCTACAACAACTCCGCATGAGTGACGAACGACTCTTAATAAGGATCAACCAGCTCGTAGTGGCTGATCCACAACTCGCATCGGCAGACGCTTCCAGTCCGAGCCATCGAGCAGCACCGAGAGCTGAGCATGAGATAGCGGCATGACGCCTCCCTTGATCGGCGGCCAGGTGAACTGTCCCTCGATTCTTTTGTAGTAAAGGACAAGGCCGCTCCCATCCCAGGTCAGGATCTTCACGCGATCTCGGCGCTTGGAGCGGAAGACATAAAGTCCGCCGTCGAACGGATCGGCTCCAAAGGCCTCGCTCACCAGCATCGCCAATGAGTCCATGCCGCGGCGGAAATCGACCGGCTGCGTCGCAATCCAGATCGACAACCCAGATCGAAGCCCGATCATCGACCAATCGCCCCGACTGCCGCCAGCACCTCGCACAGTGCCCGCCGGTCGATTGTCCCCCTGACACGGATCCGAACCGCGCCGACCTCGATCTCGATCGCCGCCTGCTCCCCACTCGGCAATTTGCTCCCGCAGCCGATGATCGCGGCCGGCACAAAGCCAGGTAGCATGCCTCTGTCCCCGCGCTCCGCGACTTGCGCCTGCGTTGCCTGGCGACGCCAGAGAAACAACAGGCTTGGACTGATATCGTGCCGCCGCGCCACCGCGGACACGCTCGCCCCCGGCGCAAAACTCTCCGCAACAATCGCCGCCTTCGCGTCGGTCGACCAGCGCCGACGCCGGCCCGTCCCCGTGATGATCTCGATGCGCTGCAGCGTGTCGGCGCCGTCTTCAAGGATAGACGTATGCCTATCCTTATCGCTATCCTTACGACTATCCTTGGACATTGTGACCCCGCGACAAACCATTCCGCGAGATATTCTTAGCCGACCAGATCAGCCCTCAGTGCGTGGTCCCTGGATGACGCTCACGATTGAATCGCGTTGTTCACAGCAGGATTGATCGTGGATTGCCGTGAGTCCACCAACCATCGGCCGCGTAGACGTCAAATAGTTGCTTTATCCTAACGTATGGTCCGCTTGTAGGTAGCCGGCGTCACGCCAGTAGCCCGTCGAAATGCGCGCGTAAAACTAGATTGTGATGAGAACTGACAATCGAAGGCGATCTCACTGAGAGACAGCTTCCCCGCCGTGAGGAGCTTTTTGGCGCGCTCCAGCCGGCGTCCTTTAACATAGCAATGGGGCGGTGCCCCGGTACTGGCCGCAAATGCGCGCGTAAAATGGAACACGCTGAGACAAGCGATGCTCGCAAGATCGCTTACCGTAATCTCCTCAGTGAGGTGGTCTTCAATGTAGGCAAGGACTCGTCGCAGTCTTACGTTATCAAGCCCTAATCCTGGCTCGCGTTGCAAGCGATGCAGCGGGCTTTCCGAGTGCTCGTGAAGGAGCCTTGCAGCCAAAAAGAGGGATGCGGTTTCGACCAGCATACGCCCAGATGGCGTTGGATCTGACATTTCGCGCAGAACAGACAGAGCAATCTCGTTGATGACGCTATCTTGGACGCCGGACATGTAGCGGATTGATCGTCCGGGGAATTGAGGCAGGTTGAACTCGGCCTCCAGGCGGCTGAATGCGAGTTTTGGAAGGTACAAGTGAGCGACTTCCAATTCCGGCGACGCGATCCGGATCGCGTCCGCTCTGGCGGCCATAGGATTGAGCCAGATCGTCCCGTTAGAGGGGCGGACTTTTCGCCGCTCTGCTCCGACCTTGCAGGTCACAGCTCCTTGATCTGAACCGTTGACCATGACCGCAACCTCCAAGTCCTCTCCTTCAGCCCCAGGTCCTTCGCAGCTAGAGTGAGATCGAAGCTCTGCGAAAAGCGTCGACCATCCCAGATGGTCAGACGACCTGAGCAGTCGGGAGGCTGGGTATTTTCTGAAGCCTTCGGAAGACAGGGTATACGACAAGTCAGCTCAAACCTAAACTTAAGCCATCATGAGAGTGTGAACTTAGACTATATACAACAGTCAGGCCAGCACTTGCTTTCAGGTTTGAACGATTCGCTCCGATCGGTTGTAAAAAAGCAAACAAATCCGGTTCTGAACGTCGGCGAATCCGCATTGGCATTCCATCGGAGCAACTGCTCTACAACGGCTTCCCGTATCGCCATCAGTCGAACCCAGGCACTTTCGCGCGTAGCACCCAGCACGATCTGGGTGCTACGACAGCTAACACTCTTATCCCTCTGCTCCGTCCATTACATACGCTCGTTGGCGTCTGATGATCCGCGTACCGTCTAGTAGAGGAACCAACTGCGTCCTTCAGCTTCGTCGATCCAAGTCTCAAGCAGGCTCGTCGTCGCAATGTCATGGCTGTCATCGCATATTTTGTGGGCGCGGCGCATTGCCGACTCGAGTCTCAGGTTGTCCTCTCTCAGCTCAGAAAGCATGGCCTGCGGATCGATAGGTTACCGAGCGACGAACGAGAGCAATAGCTCGTTGATCTTGGTTTTTGTCCGTCGTGCATATCTATGTCGCTGTCGGACCAGGGGTGACCCGAGCGGCCGTGGCTCCTGCTACGAGTCGATCACTGAAAGGCGCGATGAAAGTTGGCGCAGCGGCAATCGCCGCCGCGCCATAGACGGTTAGTTCGTCGCAAGTTCGAGATGTCGGCGCACGCCCCGGCTCACCTGATCGATCGCCGCCTCGGTGGAGGGAAGATTTCGCAGGGCGTTCAGCAGCACGAAGTCGTGGATCGTTCCGTTGTAGCGAACGGCATCAACGCTGACACCCGCATCTTTCAGCTTGCGCGCATAGGCTTCGCCCTCATCGCGCAGCGGATCGTTCTCGGCCGTGATGACGAGCGCGGGCGGCAATCCCTCGAGCTCGTGAGTGCTGGCGCGGAGCGGTGAGACATAGGGGTTATCGCGGGTCTTTGCGTCGGGAGCGTAAAGATCCCATCCATACTTCATGAAAGAACGCGACAGGAAACGGCCAGCCCCGTACTCGTGGTATGACGCAGTATCGACACTGGCGTCGGTCGCCGGAATGAGCAGCACCTGGTAGGTGATCCTCGGCCCCTGGCGGTCCTTGGTCATGAGAGCAAGGGCGGCGGTCATGTTGCCACCGACCGAGTTGCCGGCCACAGCAATACGACTACCATCGGAGCCAAACTCGCTGGCGTGCTCGGAAACCCACTTCAGTGCGGCGTAGCACTCGTCCAACTGGGTCGGGAATTTGGCCGCCGGCAAGGGCGTGTACTCGACGAACACGCCAATCTGCCCAGAGCCGACGACAAGATCGCGCAGCAGGCGCTGGTGATTTACGAAATTGCCGACGATCCAGACGCCGCCATGTATGAAAAGCAGTACACCTGGTTTTCCGCTCAGGTGCTCAGGCTTCATAATGTACAATTTGACCACTCGACCATCTTGAGTGACAGTCTTCTCGGTTGTCGTGACGCCCGATATCTCGACGGGTGTCTGCGACTGGAGTCCGGTGAAGACTTCCTGCGGTTTGGGTTGCGGCAGCTCCCAGAAGGGGCTGCTGTCCTTGTTGATCTTGGCCAGGAATGACCGGATCTGCGGATCGATCCGGGGATCAGTCGCGACGTTCGGGGCCGCTGAGGCAACGTGGGTCATGAGGCTTGCTCCGATTGTCAACGCTGCGAGTTTGGCAGTGCGGTTCATGGAATTGGTCCGGATGATTGTGACGTGTGACGGCTTGCAGAGGTTATTTACGAGCCGCGCCGACGGTTTTTTGTCCCGTGGCTGCGATTGTATTGACCGAATTTGCTGTCGCGGCGATCCACACGAACTGGCCGGCTGGACGGACTGCGTGCGTGCTCGTTGCAAGGTTCAATGTTGCCTTGTGGCCCGAAGGCGAAGAGGTTCGGAAAGCCGCATCATTCCGCTGATCTGTTAAGACCGGA
Source organism: Bradyrhizobium vignae (assembly GCF_900324035.1). NCBI lineage: Bacteria > Pseudomonadati > Pseudomonadota > Alphaproteobacteria > Hyphomicrobiales > Nitrobacteraceae > Bradyrhizobium > Bradyrhizobium vignae. The sequence goes on along the minus strand of NZ_LS398110.1, from coordinate 1,902,503 downwards.
CTTTGGCTGCGCAGTCTGCTGAACTGGGGGTTCCGGAATTCGGAATCGTAGCAATCTATTGGGAATGTCCCTATTTTTTCCAAATGCGTTCTTTTGAGTTTTGCCTGTCCACCAAGAGCATTGCGGTGCCAGGCCAGGCCCCGACTGGCTTCACGAAGTTAAGTACGATGGCTATCGCCTCCGATTGGAGCGCGATGGCGACCGTGTGAACTGGTCGATAGAAGTCCCGGACGGCCTTGTCACTGCCCGCTGTGCTGCGCGGCTGACGCCTTCAGAAACCGACGTTCTCATGCGCGTCGAGGACCGGCGAATTGCTTTCCGGGTCGGCATCAATGTTGGCGACGTAATCGTTGAGCCCCATGACATATTTGGAGATGGAGTTAACATTGCGGCGAGGCTTGAGGGCATCGCAGACCCTGGCGGCATCTGCATCTCGTCTTCTGCCTACGATCAAGTAGCGGGCAAGATCGAGGTTGACTTCGCCGACCTGGGCGACCAGCACCTCAAAAACATCGCTCGTCCGGTTCGTGCCTATGCCGTAGCTCGAGATAAGTTTGCCTCGACAGCAAAGGGCGGCGGCACGACACCTATCCCACCCGAGCGTCACGCTTGTCTATGGTGGTGCTGCCGTTCGCAAACATCGGCGGCGATCCCGAGCAGGACTATTTCGTCGATGGCGTGACGGAGAGCCTTACTACCGACTTGTCCCGCATCAGGGGCTTGTTCGTTATCGGTCGCCACACCGCATTTTCCTATAAGGGAAAGTCAATCGACTTAAAGCAGATCGGCCGCGAGTTGCATGTTCTCTATGTGCTGGAAGGCTCGGTGCAGCGGAGCGCGAACCAGCTCCGGGTGAACGTGCAGTTTGTCGATGCCGAATCAGGCGCTCACCTTTGGGCCGACCGTTTTGATAAGCCGATCTGTGATCTCTTCGAGATGCAAGATGAAATTGTATCGAGATTGGCCAACGCGTTGAATGATCAGCTTATCGCCGCTGAGGCGAGGCGATCGGAACACTCATTGCACCCGAGCGCCCTAGACTTGTACTTCCAGTGTATGGCTCGCTGGAACAAAGGTGTGACCCCTGCCCACATGGCGCAGGCACGAAGCTTTTTCGAACGTGCTTTAGAGCTTGATCCAGACAACGTTGAGGCGCTGGTGGGCATCGGAGCTGTCGACGTAACAAGAGCTGGCTTTTTTCTCGCCGACGGACGCGCTTTTTGCCGCGGCCGAGGCGGACTTGAACAAGGCGATATACTTGGCGCCGCAGCATGCCCTTGCTCACGCATTTTTGGGTTCTGTCTTATTGTGTACCAAACGCGCGATGGAAGGCATCGCGGAATGCGAGCACGCGTTGGAATTAAACCCGAATTTGGCGGAGGCCCATGCTTTCATTGGTTGCGCCAAAGCCTTTATCGGACTCGCCAAAGAAACAGAGGCACATGTACACAAGGCAATGCGCTTGTCTCCCGTGATGAAGGTACATATCGATGGATGACGTGGGTCGGGTTCAGCAAATTGCTGCTAGGAGCCGACGCCGAAGCAGTTGTATGGTTTCGTCGAGGTCTGAATAGTAACCCGAACAATCCCATAGCGCATTTGGACCTCGCCGCTGCGCTTGCCCATCTCGGAAAATTGGATGAGGCGCGGGCTTCCACGAACAAGGCGCTTGCGCTTAATCCAACTCTCACCATTCGTCGCTTGAGGAGTATTCCATTTAGCGATGATCCGACGTTTCGCGAGCAAGGCAGGCGCGTCATTCAGGGCATGCGTCTGGCCGGGGTGCCAGAGGAGTAATTTCGCCGATGGGTCAATCGCGACGGTTTGGCTCGGGTTAAGGCTGGTCCGGTCTACCCCTGAGAGCCGACAGAGCCTCTGCAGTGGGATGCGGCTGCCATGGGCCAAAAACGGTCATTCCGGGTTCTAGCCACTGGCCTTACGATTGTTGCGTGGCAGGGTAATGATGAATTCCGTGAATTCGCCGAGCTTGGTTTCGACGTCGATCCTGCCGCCATGTTGCTTGACAATGATGTCATGGGTCATCGAGAGGCCCAGGCCCGTCCCTTCCCCGGTCGGTTTCGTGGTGAAGAAGGGGTCGAATATCTTCTCTCTGACTTCCGGCGGGATGCCGGTCCCGTTGTCGCGAATGCGGATTTCCACGCTGCTGCCTAGATCTTTGGTGCTGGCCAGCACAGTCGGCTCGGCGCCCGTCCCTCCATTCTCGATCCTGCGTTTGGTCGCGGCATAGAAGCCGTTCGAAATCAGGTTGAGCAACGCGCGACTGACTTCCTGAGGAAACACCTCGATTGTGCCGGCATTGGCATCGAGCTCTCGTTGCAAGAAGATCTCGAAGCCTGACTTTTCGGCCCGGGCGCCGTGATAGGCAAGGTTGAGACTTTCTTCGACCAGCGCATTGACATCGGCTACGCGTTGCTCGCGGGAGCCTTCGCGCGAATGCAGCAGCATGTTCTTGACGATGGAGTCCGCACGCTTGCCGTGCTGCACGATCTTGGAAAGATTGTCCTTTAGCATGCCGGTCAGCTCGTCTGTCTCCTTGCGGATCGTCTCGACGAGCTCGGCCTGCCTCAAGACGTCGTTGAGTTCGTCGGTGAGTTCGACCGAAAGCGTCGAGAAGTTGTTGACGAAGTTGAGCGGGTTCTTGATTTCATGCGCGATGCCTGCGGTGAGCTGACCGAGCGAAGCCAGCTTCTCGGTCTGGACCAGACGGTCCTGGGCCGCCTGCAAATCAAGCAACGCCTTCTCGGCGGCTTCGCGAGCCATGCGAACAGCGTCCTCGGAACGCTTACGCTCGGTGATATCGGCATAGATCAGCACAAAGCCGCCATCTGGTACCGGGTTGCGGCGGACCTCGACAATGCAGCCATCGGGACGGACCCGTTCGTAACGCATTTCGCGGCCGATATCGTCAACGCTCCTCGCGAGTTCCGCCTCGAGATCGCCCGAACCAAACTCGCCTCTGGCGGCCAAGTAGCGGAACAACTCTGCGAAGTTCGGACGGCTGACGAGCAGGTCGTCTGGCAGATCGAGCATGTCCTGCAGATTGCGATTCCACGCGGCAAGCCGCTTGTCGGCGCCGAACATCGCGACCGCGTCCCCCATATTGTCGAAGGTAACGCGCAGCTCCGCCTGGCGCTCGCGCAACTCATCGAATAGCCGCGCGTTCTCGATCGCGATCACCGCCTGGTCGGCGAAGCTGGTGGCGAGTTCGACGTCCTTGCTCGCGAAGGGTTCAACGCGCGTACGCACAATGCTGAAAACGCCTATCAGCGTATTCTCGCGAAGCAACGGAACGCCAAGCGTCGACCGATAGCCGGCGATCGCCTGCCCTTTGCTGAGAGTGTATTCCGGATCCTGCAAGACGTCAGCGATGGAAACGGCGCGAAGCTCCATCGCTGCTCGGCCAGACGTCGAGCCCCGGCCGGGCGTGAATGGGTTCGTCTTGAAGAATTCTCTTGCCTCGATCGATAGCCCGTAATCGGCGATCAAGTGCCAGAGGTCATGCCGAAGATGGAACATGTACACCTGGTCAGCCCGGCAGAGGCGCGCCACCGTCTCAACCAGAGTTTCGAGTACCGTCTCCAGGTCGACGGATGAGCGGCTGATCACCTTGAGGACGTCGGCCGTCGCGGTCTGCCGCTCCAGCGCTTCCTGCGTCTCGTTGAACAGACGCACGTTCTCGATGGCAATCACAGCCTGGTCGGCAAAAGTTTGCAACAAGTCGATCTGCTTGTCCGTGAAGGGACGCACTTCAGTGCGACGAATGTTGATCGCGCCGATAGCTTCCTGCTCGCGCATCAGCGGAACGGCAAAGAGCGAGCGGTGCCCGGTATTCAGCGAGAAGGCTCGAGCTCTCGGAAACTCGACTTCTTCGGCCCACAAATCGTGAACATGAATGGGTTTGCGGTCCACTACACAACGCCCACTAACCCAGTCGCGGGAAATCGGCCATTTGTCGACGACGGGGATGTCGCCGTGATGAGCTGCGATACGGAGAAAATCGTCCTCGCGCAGCAACAGGACGGCGTCATATGCATCGCACAGGCGACACGCCGACTCCGTCAGAGTATCGAGCACCCTCTGCAAATCAAATGTCGAGCGGCTGATGAGCCTGAGCACGTCGGCCGTCGCCGTCTGCTGCTCGTGAGCTTGATCGAGCTCTATACTCTGACGTTCAAGCTTACGCCGTAGAACGGCAGCAGAGAGTGCCTTGTGACGAGACGCTGTCCCGCGCTTGGTCTGGGTCGATTTGCGTCCGTATTGCGAACTTCTCTTCCTGCCGGCTTTCGCCCTGCCTGCTTTGTTGCCGGTCTTTGACGCGCGCGCCATTTCCCGCCCCTGGGTCCAGAGCCCGCATTTTATCTGTCTGCGGTGTCGGAGCAAAAGGGTCGGATTCGTCCAAATCAGCTGTTGACTGGCTGCGAGGATGCCGCTTTGGGTCAATCGCGACGGTTTAGCCCGGTTTAAGTTAGGTTCGGTCTATCCCTGACAGCCGACATATCTTGGGCCGTGGCATGGGGCAGCGATGGGCCAGCAACAGACCACGAATCCTCGCCTTTGAAGGCAGAGCGAACGCCAGTATCCCGGCGCGGCCCTGATTGGCTATTGCGCACCCGCCCATATGACAAGTTCAACGGGTGACCGTCGGCCGCTTCACCGCTCCAGCGTGCCGAGATAGGCGGCAAGCGCCAAAAAGTCTGCCTCGTTGAGCGCTTTGACCCACTTCGATCATCGGCTGGCTCTCCGGCCCAGCGCGGAAGCCGTGCTGGTATTCGTAGAGCTGGCGGAAGATGTAGGTGGGCGAACGCCCGGCGATGCCCGGCACGACGTCGGTGCCGGTCAGCCTCTCGCCGTGGCAGGCGGCGCAGGCGATCTCCGGCTTCGCGGCCAGCCCGCGGCCGGCGGCGACGCTACCGGGCGGCACGTAGGCGGTAAAGCGGACGCGCGCGTCGCGGTTGACGAAGCGCCCGACGTCCGTCGGCGTCTCGATGATGCGCATTCCGATCGGCTCGCGTTCATCGCCTTTAGTGACGAAAAACCAGCCGGCGACCGTCGGTTTCGGCACGGTCTCAGTCTCCACCACATCGACCAACTTCTTTGGCTTGATGGCGGCGAAATATTCAGCCGCCGCCTTGATCTCGTCGTCGTTCGCTGCCTTCGCGAGCGAGATCATCCATGCTTGGGGAATGCGGTCGGGCAGTGCTGTCGAGCGTTTGCCGCTCCTATAGTCCTGTATCTGCTGAATAAAACATGCGACCGGCAGGCCGGCGATGTCAGCGTTCTCCGGCCCCCCGTGCCAGAGGCACGATGGCAGAAGCCGCAGGCGTAGACGTCAGGCTGGCGGCCGCTCGCCACTACCGCCGGCATCGCTGGATGATCACCTGGGTGCCAATCCGGCGCCAGGAAGCGATCACGCGTTTGTGGGACTGTATAGCTCGCCGTGCTATCGGGAACGTGGCGAGGTTGGCCGTCGTCTGGGGGCGGCTTGAAGTCGGGCGGGTTGTAAGTGTAGGCCCAGAACGGCGGCTTGCCGGTGATCTGCGCGTGCGCGCCCGCCGTACATACGAAAGTCATGGTGAGTGCACTTACCGCCTGAGCGGCCAGTCCCAATCGTGCCATGCTCGCCTCCGGCCTATCTGCCCAGACGAAGACAGGTAAATTAATGACGAATCCGCGCTGGAGCAATTGGCTTTGCTGGCGATTCAGGCCGCCGTCCTGAGGTCCGAGTTGGATCAACAGCAGCGATTTGAGCCTCGGCCAATGACTTCCGGTCTGCCCCACACTTCCGACATGTCCTGCGCCGGGCAAACGCCCGGCAAACGGTCGCGAAGGGCCACACACGCAGACATTCCGCCGCGTTCAGTTGAAGATCAACTAGGCATCACACCGATCTGCTTCAGGAATCCGATGACGTCCTTTTCCGCCCATTTCTCGGCGAGCTTGCCGTTTGCGATGCGATGAATGGTTATTGAGGTCATCATTAAGTCGTTGCCGGTGCGCGGAGCTCCGGGCAGGTCGCCTTCATGCTTGCCGTAGGAAGTGAGGCGTGTGACGACTTTATCTCCTTCGGCAATTTGATCCTCGATTTTGTGATAGCCTGGCGTCGCTTTCCAGAAGATCTCGAAGACCTGCTTGAGGCCGTCGCGTCCCACCCGTAATCCGGGAAAAGGTGGGGGATTATGATCCTGATAGTCCTCAGCAACCAGTTCATCCATGGCGTCGAGATTGCCATTGTCAATCTCTTCGTAGAACCGGCGTACGATGCGCTTGTTTTCTTCGGTCGACATCAGACGCCTCCTTTCTCGCGGCCTTCTGAATTTGTCGCTCCACACCCATACTACCCTGGTTTCTGGGCGAACTCCTAAAATGCACGCGCAGAGTTGGTTGCTGGCGGTTCCGGTTAGGTCAACAGTGGCGATTTGAGCCTCGGCCAATCACTTCCGGCCTGCCCCACACTTCTGACATGTCCCCGCGCCGGGCAAACGGTCGCGAAGGGCCAGAACCGGAAGTCTCGCACGTAGCGCAACCCCGTTCTTCTGGGAACACACGCACGATCAGCCGGGCACATCCGCCACTCGAAATGCGTGCGCTCGAAGACGGTTTTCGAGCCCAATCGCATTGACCGAATGCGCTATCGACAGTTGCCGACTGCAGCATCGTCGCCGCCCGACTGCAAAACATCCTGCAGCGCAGCTACGGAACAATATTACATCCGCGAGATCCGCGGAACGAAACGGTTCGTCAGTCTTTCTCTGGCCTTTGGGAGGTGCACGTGACTTCTCAGACCATAGAAGGCGCCTGTGCGTTCGCTTGGCGGAACTACTTGCTGCTTCACAACGGCATCAGCGAGAACGATGCTCGGCGTTCCGCCCTCTATCGCTACGTCGTCAATCTTCGTGATACCGGCGAAGATGATTTCGATCTCTTGCAAATAGCGGCGGTCGCTTACTTGAAAAAACTCGACGAATTGCATGACGACCGATCTGCGAGACTCGCGGTAGATCAAATTTTGGCCGAACGTTTAGAATCACGCATTGCACAACCCGTCACTTCGCTTCAGGCAAGTAACACTAAAAGAAGGAGCGAGCAGCATGGCAGACAAATCCGCTAACTCAGAGTTCGCGCGCGAACCACAAAGACGCATCGCCGCAGCGACAGCAATCGGCATGAATGCCTTGAACCCAATCATGCGCTTTCAGGTCTCAATGCTGAGGATGTGGGCCGATAGTATTGAGAGGTTCGCGGGCAATTACAAAAAGGGGTTGGAAGAAACCGCGACCGCCGTAGAGGAACAGTCAGACAAGGAACGCGCCGCGTAAAGCAACGCGAATGGTCACGTGGAGTCCGGCTCGCTCGGCGTGCGTTGCGCGGCGTGCTCCTGAACAGTCGACTCAGGGTCCGAAGCTGACGACGCGCCGGAAGGCGCGACAGGTCGCCTAAGGCGCCAATAGCTGACTTAGCACCGCCTCGCCAACCTGGACGAACTCACTTCGGGGGCGACGGTAACGCTGAGGAATGGTGATCGACAATTAGCCAGCGATCACCGTCCTTGACGTAGGTGAAGCTGTAGCGTGCGGGTAAGCTTTTCGTCTCGCCGTCCCTAACCCAAGAGAAGGTGTAATAACCGGAATTGATAGCCGTGTTGCCGTAGACGCGGATTAGTTGATCGCCAAACTCAACCTTGATGCCGGGCACAGCTTTGGCCACGCCAACGAAATACTCGCGTACCGCTCCCCGGCCTGAACGTATTTTCGGTGCCGCCGTACCCCAGAGCACGGCATCATCCGAATAGAGCGATGATACTTTTTCGGGATCGGCAAGTCCCTGTCCCCACGCTGAAGTCGCGGTTGCTATCTCCGCGTTCGGTTCGGCCAATGCATTGGAAGCAAACGACAATGGCCCGATGTTCAGTGAGATCGCGGCGCCAGCCATTGCTAAAGATGATCGCATGACACTACCTCTCGTTCGAAAGAAATACCGGTTTCTTTGAAAAGGATACATCTACGTCAGTGCGCAAAATTTTAGCATCAAAGCTCCCTGCCTTCACGTCTGTTTCGGGCCACAAGCGACATTCGAAAGGATGAGGGTCTCTAGCTGATGCGGCGTTACTCGTCGAAAGCTACGCCGATCTGACCGTCCTTTCGCCAAACAATATGGCAGCGCCAAGAAGTGCCATCCGAGACTATCGCGAGCACGAGGCTGTCAGGAAACCAAAGCGGGCCTGGAGATATCGCGCACGATGCAATCAACGGCCGATGAGCCGAATACAATTTTGCCGGCCTTGAGAATGCGACGGCGCTGGGAGGACCGGTCCTGCATATCGTCAGCTACTTGACTTTACTTCTGCAATCGCTCCGCTTCACTTCTGCAATCGCTTCCGCGACGCTCTCCAGCTGCGCCGCCGTTCGGAGATAAGTGCGAGCGATGATGGTCAGTTTTTGGCGACGGGCCGCCGTTACCGCGAGTTCAGCCAGTTGTTCTGCCTCGGCAGCCTTGTCGCGGTATCGCTTTGCTTCAGCAATGCATTGATCCGATCGTTCTGCCGAAGCAAGTTCGCCGGTTATTAGGCATACACGACCCCGACCTTCTGAGGTGGTAATTGCGCTGCTAGTAAGTGAGGTCGAAAGCAAGGCTGTGATCTTCGGAGGTGTTACGCAGGCGAACCTGCCGCAGGATCTTAAAAACTCGCGCCGATCGTCTTCTGGAGAGGACATTGCGGCTCCTATGATTTTTTTTGAAATGTTTATTAGTTGATTAGAGAGTTAAGCAGTTCAAACAAGGAATGTAACTATATCCTGTGTCGTATCGGAGACCCGCCGCCGCGGGCATTGAAACCTTGACAAGGTCCGGTGCGGGTCAAAGGCTGCCCTCGGTACCTAGCATGACGTTATTCGGCTTACCTCCCCGAAGCGGCCGTCGTGGCGCTCTGAGCTAAGGTCAGTCACAGGCCAAAAGCTGACCTCCTTCAGTCCGACCGCTTAGCTAGCAACGGCCAACCCGAGCGTTTGGACGGCGTGATAGACGCAGCTGACACAACCATGAGAAATCGTTATGCTGCGTACGTTTGAACCAACCGGACGGGTGATTATCATGAAGTCCATTTTGAAGGTTGCCTTAGCACTTATTCTCTTCGGTTCACCGCTGACGGCGTTCGCACAAACACAGCCGCCGGCGACTAAGTCATCGAATGCTCCAAAGGCGAAGGCCAGAATGCATGACGGCTGTCACAGCCGAGCGGCTCAGATGTCAGGGAAACCCTGCCGTTAGGACCACGTTGGGGCCGCCGACGAGCGGCCCCTTTCCTTTCTACTGCCCGGCGAGGTGTGACCGGGAGCGACGGCCGTCTGTGGCGGCTAGCCCTGACGTGCGTCCGCTCTGCCCCGAAGAGCAGACCCAACGGGCAGTTACAGCGAAGGCAGCCTAGGACCAAAAGCAGAAGTGAACGCGATTACAGCGAGGTCAACGACCGGCGTGCCATCGAAAACAGGCCTATAGACCAGCAGACCGGGCATCCTCGAAAGGCTATCAATGATACTAGCCCCAGAGTGACGGAACCTAATACTGCAGGCCAACCTGCGTCTGTCCCGACCCACACCGCCGTCGAGAGAGCTCCAATTCCGACAAGACCTCGGACAAGGTGCTCGGTGAGTGAACTGCTAGCGAACATTTTCACTCCTCAGCGCATCATATATTCACGCACGAGCGCTCGACCGCGATGCAGTCGAGCCTTCACAGTTTCTCGGGTTAGCTCCAGCGATTGCGCTATTTCGCTAATCGTCATTTCGTCCACATCCCGCAAAATGAGCACCTGCCGGTAATGGCTCGGCAGCGACTGGATCGCGGCAGCTATATCGATGCGAAGTTCTGATTCTGGCCTCTTCGAAAGCTGCATGTCATTTTCCAAGGAAGAGACGTCATCGGGAAGACCGATATGCTGCTTTGCCAATCTCAAGCAGGTTCGATGAACTATCTGAAAAAGCCAGAGAGAAAAGGCTCCGGCACGTCGGAGACGACCAATGCGACGGTACACGATCCATAACGTTTCCTGAACCGCGTCTTCCACATCGCTTGTCGTGCGGCAGGTTCTTCGCGCGTACCGGCGTATGTCGGGCTGCGACATTTTGAGCAGCGCCAGAATGGCGTCAGCGTCCCCGCCTATTGCCGCTTCCATCATGCTCGGCGATGAAAAAGGTGTGCTCATGGTTTGGCGCGCAGCTTTCGACCTGCTACTGCGCATGCCGGGCAGTATCCGAAAACGCCTGTAAGCGCGGTCAGGACCCCGACAGCGGCGATCAGGTATCCAACGGGCATACCTTTAAGACCTAGTAGCCCACAAGCGATCATAATTGCCCCAGCCAAGAGCCGGACCCAAATTTCCCAGCCAGCCACGTTCTTCTTATACAGCATAGCAACCTCCTGCCTTTGTAGCGTCCTCTCTGACGCCCCAGAGACTTAGAGGCTTGGAAAATGAGAAACGGTTCGCGGCTCCGAAAAAATAGTCTAAGTCCGGCTGGGGTCAAAGCCGGCGGTCCCCGGGCTGAGTGAAAACGTCTGCAATGGGTCTTGGTCGTGTAAAAACGACCTTACAAGGCGGTCGGTCTAGAGGCCAAAACTGAGCCGACGTCAGGTCAGGATCGCGTCGATCAGCGGCCTGATCCCAAGGATATTTATTACTCGGGTCAGATTGTAGGCCAAAACCGATAGGGCCATCTCACCGGCTACCTTTGGAAGGGTCTTGGTCAGGAAGTGCGTCGCTCCCATGCGTGCCTTCATCGTGCCGAACGGATGCTCGACAGTCTCGCGACGAAGGCGCATAGCGAGCGGGTTCGCATCGAGCCGCTGCTGCACGGCGTCGAGCAGATCCTCGTGCTCCCATCGCGTGATCCGTCGCTCTGACCCGGGCGTGCACTGGGCCTTGATCGAACAGCTCTTACAGGCGTTGGTCCAGTAGCGCCGCAGCATCTTGGCGGCTTCTTCGTTTGTATAGCGATACGGCAATCGCTCCCCGGCCGGACAACGATAGGCGTCTTCCTCAGGCAAATAGACGAAGTCCTGCTTACCGAAGCGTCCGTCTGACTTGGCACCCGAAGTCATCGGCTTGGGCAGAGTTACCGTGATGCCAGCCTCGTGGCAGGCCAGGATCTCCGGGCTGCTGAAGTAGCCGCGATCGGCGACGGCCTCGAGCGTCTCAGTCTTCAGAACAGCCTTCGCCTGCATAGCCATATTGGCAAGTTGTGCCCGATCTGAACCGCTGTTCGTCACCTCATGCGCGATGATCAGGTGATGGTCGGTGTCGACGGCGACCTGGACATTGTAGCCGACAACGCCGGATCCACGGCCACTGGTTGCCATCGAACGGCTGTCCGGGTCGGTCAGTGAGATTTGCTGATCCGGTGAAGCGAGCATCTGCTTCTCGTAGGCGGCAAGCTTGCCCATCTCCTCCTTCAGCTTCGTCAGCTTCTCGGTAAGCCTCGTCACCTTCCCCGCAAGCGCCTCGCTCGGCTCCTGTCGGTCGGCCGTATCAAGTTGGCTCAGATAGCGCGCGACGCTCTCCTCCAACTGGGCCCGCCGCCGCTCCACCTTCGCGCGCGTGAAGTTCCTGTCCCGGTTGTTCACGGCCTTGAACTTGCTCCCGTCAATGGCGACGCTGGACGTCGTGAGAAGGCCCATCCCGCGGCAGAGCTCGACAAACTGCGCACATACCTTGCGCAGCGCCAGGCCATTGTCCTTGCGAAAGTCCGCAATCGTCTTGTGATCGGGAGCGAGCCGACCCAGCAGCCACATCACCTCGACATTGCGCCCGGCCTCCCGTTCCAGCCGCCGGCTCGACTGCACTCGGTTCAGATAGCCGTAAATGTAAAGCTTAAGGAGAACCGAGGGATGGTACGACGGCCGACCGGTCGCCGCCGGCTCCGCACCCGCAAAGCCCATCTCAGCCAAACTGAGCGCATCGACAAATACGTCGATCACGCGAACTGGGTTACTCTCGTCAATGAAGTCATCGAGGCATTCGGGCAACAGCGTCCGCTGCCCACGATCCGCCTCTCAACGAAGCGCCTCATCGATTCCCCCAAAAGAATCACAGGGAATCATAACAGCCGCTCTTCGTTTTCACACAGCCAGGGTCAAAGGCTGCCCTCGGTGGCTCCACGATGGCTTTCCGCTCAACCCTTGGAAGCGGACCGTACGGGGCCCAAATGGGGAGGTCAGCCACAGGCCAACAGCAGACATCACTTTGCGAGATTATTTCCAGCTCACCACCGATAACGCGCTATGCCCTTACCGGCGTAGCTGCGGGTGGCGTTGGAGAACTCGCCTTCGAACGTCACTGCCGCGGACCAGCCGTTCGACCATTTCGTTTCGGCTGACGCCGTGTCGAGCGCGGCACCGGCATCGCGCCGCTCAGAACGCCACCCGCAGGCCGCCGCGCGCGCTGACGACGGTGCTCGAATCCGACATGCCAATCGCCTCGGCGGCGCCGAAGAACGAGACGCCTTTGCGCGTCTGCCATTCGAGTCCGCCGCCGCCCAGGACGCCCGCCACTTTGTTCTTCCCCGGTGTGACGAAGGGCAGGTTCGCGCCGAGCAGCACCGTGTTGACCGTCGTGTCGCCAAGCCGTTGGATGCCGAGCGCGCCCACATAGACGTTGGTGAGCAGGAGATCCGGTCCGACCGGCGTCGCGCGCGTGAGCTTCAACTCGCCACGCTCCTCGACGTTCTGGATCGTGCGGCTCGCGACCGTCAGCGGTGCAGTCGCGCCGGTCTCCGTATAGCCGTCGAAAAAGCCCGCCACGTAGCGCACCTCGAAGGACGGCGTGAGGGTGTATTGCGACCACAGCGGAACATTGACCGAGTATTTCGCCTCCGGGCTCACATACGAAGTGTTGTAGCTGGCGGTCGCGACCTCGGTGCCTAGATTGCTGTTGACCGAGCGCGAGACCGTGCTGGTGCCGGCACCGCCGTGCAGTGCGACCTTAAGGATTGAGGGGGCGCCGAAGGACGTGAACGCATAGCGGCCGTAGAGACCGCCGAACCCGGTGTCGGTCCTGGTATTGCCGGCGCTCTGGTCGAGCGAGAGATAGCTCTGTCCGCCGCCCACGAAAGCCCCGAGCCGCAGGTCGGGTTGCACCAGCAGGTCGAAGCCGACAGCGCCGCCCGAGAACATCGTGGTCGAGCCCAGCAGCACGCCGTCCGCATCCTGCGTGTGCTGGCCGACGAAGCCGCGCGCCCAAACGCTGCGGCCGTCGGCGGTCACCACGGTCGGGTTCTTGAACAGAATGGCATCGCTCGCATAGGCGAGCGCCGGAATCCCCGCGAAGGTGTCGATGCGCTGGGCGGACGAGTCGTCCGGCGCGAAGGCCGAGGCGAGCGGCCCGTTTTGTGCTGCGCCGGTGCCGCCGAGCGAGCCGAGAATGCCGGAAATGCTGCGGGTGAAGTCCATCAGGCTGCGGTCGGCCACCGCAAAGGGGGTCGGGTCGAGCGCGGCGAACTGGTTTCCGCGAATGACGAATGGCGCGTCGCCGGAGCCGTTGATCGTGCCGGTGAAGTTGTTCAACGTCACCAGCCAGGAGGCGCCGCGGCCGGCGGTGAAGTTCACCACGTCCGCGCCGCCACCCATGTCGATCGCGCCGACGATGCGCGAGCCCGGCAGCAGCGTCAGCGTGTCGTCGTTGCCCGAGAACTGGAGCGCGGTCCCCCCGGTGCCGATGATGGTGCCGGAGTTGGTGACGTTGGCGGCACCTCCACCGAAAAGTGTCGAATCAATGCCGACATTGCCGGTGATAGTGCCTGAGTTGGTTACGGTGGTGGTGGCGGACCGGATGCCGTAGACGCCGCCCGAGATGGTGCCTGTATTCGTCACGTTGGCAGCCAAGATGCCACCGATGCCAACGCTATCGCCCGCGATGGTGCCGGAATTGCTCACATTGGCGGTGACGGCGCCGACACCGGCGCCCGCCGCAGCCGAGATCGTGCCGGTATTGGTCACGTTGGCGGTGGTGGCGAACACTCCGTAGGTCGAAGCCGAGATGGTGCCGGAATTGATCACGTTGGCGGTGGTGGTGGCGAAGACTCCGGAGGTCGAACCCGAGATGGTGCCTGAATTGGTCACGTTAGCGGTGGTGGCGACGGCAATACCGAAGTCCCCCGAAATGGTGCCCGAATTGGTCACATTGGCGGTGTCGGCGATGATGCCTCGAAGCGAACCCGAGATGGTGCCCGAATTCATCACGGTGGCCGTGAAGGCGGAGATGCCGTCTTGAGTATCACCGGAGATGGTGCCGGAATTGGTCACGGTAGCGATGGTGGCAGCAATACCGGTGGCCCCCGAGATGGAGCCCGAATTGGTGACGGTGACCGCAGCGGGGGCGAAAATGCCGAAGTTCGAACCCGAGATGCTGCCGGAATTGGTCACGGTAATGCTCTGCGCGCGGAGATACCGATGAGCGAGCCCGTAACGCTTGCGCCCGATACGACGTTGACCGTCAGGTGGGTTTCAAAGCCCGTGCCGTAGCCGATGATATCCGCGCTGGTTCCGGGAGCGCCGCCGCCCTGGTCGACGGTCGCGCCGGTGCAATTGGCCGCCACGTTGCTGGCGGCCGCAGGGTCGCAGGCAGCATGAGCCGCAGGAGAGAACCCGATCAACGCGAGCGCGGTTGCGCCCGCACTCAGCACCCATCGCGCGCGAGTCGATTCCCGGCTCGGGAGATGCGAGTATGCTGCTGCCGTCATGGCCAACCTTCCGTATGCGCTTAACATTGGGTCCCGACGTCGCTAGCAGGCAATTGTTTGGGCAATATTTGAGGAGCGCCAGACATCCGGGAATCCTGGCGCGCGTGAACCGATCGGGCCGGTGATGCGGCATGCTGGCAACAGTTCGGGCTGCGGCGAGCTGACCGCGCAGGGCCTCGGTTACCAGGCGTAACGAACCGCGGCCTTGCCGGCGTAGCTGCGCGTCACGTTGGAGAACTCGCCTTCGAACGTCGCGGCCGCCGACCAGCCGTTGGCCCATTTCATCTCCGCGGACGCGGCGGTGAGCGCGGAGTCACGCGCCTGCGCCGCGCCGTTAACAACGAAGCTCGCCCCCGGCAGCGACTGGAAGATCGCCCCGATGCTCCGGTCCGGACTGAAATCATGGGCCCAGGCGAGGCGGCCGCGCAGCGTGAGAATGCCGTCGGTCATCGCGAAGGACTTGTCAGTGCGCAGGCCGAGCTCGCTGCGCGGCGCAGTGACGCTCTTCGCAGCGTAGGCGAGCGCGAAGTTCGCCGTGCCCGTGACCACGCTTTCGGCATAGGCCGGCAGATCGAACGTCGTGAACTGTCCCGCCGCATAGGGCGTAATGCCGACGCCACTGAGCCACGGCGCGACGAAGCGAAAGCCGCCTTCGAGCCGGCCGGACCAGGCATTCGCCTTGAACTCCGCCCGCAGCTGATCGAGGCCGGCGACGGTCACGGTGCGATTGGTGGTGATGTCCTGCCAGCCATAGGCCAGCGCACCCGTGACATAGGTTGCGCCATTGGTGTGCCGCATGTAAGCGGCGGCCTGGAACAGATCGGAGCGTCCGCTGCCAAGATTGCTGACACTGAAATTGGTGCCGCCGCCAGCAAGCGCAAAGCCGGCGAGCGTGTTCGGCGACAACTGATAGTCGGCGCCGACGGCGGTGCCGAAAATATTGCTGGTTGCGCGGTTCGATCCGGCCAGCGCATTGCCATCGGTGGTCTGCGAGCCGCCATAGCCCGCCGCCCACACGCTCCAGCGCGGCACGAAGGGAATCGGCGGCGCCTTGCTGAACATCGCGAACGCATCCTTCGGCGTCCGCCTCGCGGCATAGGCGCTGGCGCTGCTCTCCTCCGCATATCCCGGCGCTGACGTCGCGCCATTGATGCCGTTGCCGCGACCCGTGAGCGGATCGGTCAAGAGGCCCATGAACTGGCTCATGGCGTTGAACGTGGTCTGCTGCGGGGCGCCGCCGAGTTCGCCCGAGAGCTGCGTCAGCCCGGCCGGTGTGAGGCTGCCGAATACGATCGGAATGCTGCCATTGCTGTTGAAGAAGTTGACGAGCGCATTTCCGACGTTCTGCTGGTTGCCGGACAATCCCGTGCCCGACGGCGCCACGAAGCCGATGGCGAGATCGAGATAGGCATGCGTGCCGTCATAGCTCAACGTGGTCTTGAAACCCGACGGCAGGCCGATGTTGGCCACAGTCGGGTTGAACGTGCCGCTGATGCTGCCGGCGGTCAGGATCATGTACTGCTTTTCGACATAAGATCCGCCCGCGAAACTGGCGCTCACGGTGGCGCCGCCGAGCATCGCCGTGCCGGTGACGGTCGAGTACGATGACGTCGTCGGGTTGACCTGCACGAGGTAGATCGCGCCCGATGCGAAAGCGAGGCTGCCGGCAATGGTCGTGGACGTTCCTGCCGTTCCGTCGCCGGCCGCGAAGGTGCCGCCATTGGCAATGTTCAGCGTGCCGATCGAGCCGGTGCCGAACAATGAGCCGCCCGAGACGGTGACGGCGCCGGCAATCGTGCCGGCATTGTTGAAGGTGCCGCCTGTAAGGGTGAGGCCGCCGCTCAAAGTGCCGAGGTTGGCACCCGTGCCACTGTTGGTCACCAATCCCGTCACCGTGGCGCCGGCGGAATTGGTGAACGTGCCTGACGTCGTGATCGCACCGTTCCAGGTGAGATTGTTGGTGATGGTGCCGGCGCTGGAGGCGACATTGCCGGTCCAGACGCTGTTGTTGGTGATGATGCCGGTGTTGGTCGCGACGTTGGCGAGATAAGCACCATTGTTGGTCACGGTGCCGGCATTGTTGAGATCGTCCTTCACAGTGCCGCCAACGGCGACATTGAGGCTGCCGCCTGCCGCATTGGTGATGCCGCCGACCGTCGCATCCAATTGCCCCCCGCTTGCCACGGTAATGACGCCGCTGTTGGTCAGAAGTCCCTGCAGCGTGTAGTTGCCGGCTGCGCCGATGGCGAGCGTCGCCCCGCCGGCGTTGTCGAAGGTCGAATCGCTGGTCACTGTGCCGCCGACGCTGAAGGTACCGGCGGCGTTGGCGATCGCGCCATTGATCGCGCCGCCATTCGCATTCACGGTCGCGGCATTGCTCAGGCCGCCACCCACGGATCCGCCGGTTTGCGTAAACGTACCGCCGCTGACGGTCACGCCGCCGTTGAGCGCACCGGCGTTGGTCGACGTGCCTACCGTGTTGGTCACACGACCCGACACCACACCCGTCGCAGCGTTGTCGAATGTGTTCGCGTTGCTGACTGTCGCGGTGACCGTGCCGGAGTTTTGAAATGTCGCGGCGTTGGTGACGTTCGATGTGATCGATGCTGCCGACGCCAGGACCAGCGTGCCGGCCGAGACAATGGTCGTGCCAGTGTAGGTATTGGTGCCCGTCAACGTCGTCGTGCCGCTGCCAATCTGGTTGACGCCGCCCGAACCGGAGATCGCGCCGCCAAACGTCACTGCATCGGAGCGGTTGAATGCAAGGGTCGCATTGTCGGTGACATTGCCGACGATCGACCCGGTCGTGCCGCCATTGCCGATCTGCAGCGTGCCGGTGCTGATCGTCGTACCGCCGATGTAGGTGTTCGCGCCCGTTAGCGTCAGTGTGCCCGCACCATTCTGGATGACCGAGCCGTTGCCGGTAATGATGTTGCCGAGCGTCTGGGCGATTGCTTGATCGAAAGTCAAGCTGCCGCCACCGTTGATGGCAAGGTTTCCGGTGAGCGACCAGGACGTGCCTTGCAGCGTCAGCGTGTCGCTGCCGCCGGTGAAGGTGATGGCGTCGGCCCTGCCGAAGGACACTAGTCCTTGGCCGGGCATGCCGCCGCTAATGGATCCGCTGTTGATGATCGTGAGATTGCTGCCGACGATGCCGGCGCCGCCGCGGCCGTTGACTCCGCCGTTGTTGTCGCCGCCGTCACCGCCTTGGATCGTGCCGGCGTTAGTGATGAACGAGGTGCCGAAAACGCCTACGCCGCCTTCGCCGCTACTGCCACCGGAATTGGTGCCGGTGCCGCCGGTGCCGCCCTGAATTGTGCCGAAGTTGGTGAGCGTCGTGGCGCCGGAAACGCCTGAGCCGCCCTGGTTGCCGGACCCGAAGTCGCCACCGCCGCCGGTGCCACCCCGAATTGTGCCGGAGTTGGTGACGGTCGAGGTGCCGGAAACGCCCGAGCCGCCGCGGCCACCAGCCCCGAAACCGCCGCCGCTACCACCGCCGCCGCCCTCAACTGTACCGGAGTTGGTGAGGGACAAAGCGCCGGAAACGCCGGAGCCGCCGTCGCCGCCGCCGCCGTCGGTGCCACCGCCGCCAACGCCGCCCCGAATCGTGCCGGAATTGGTGATGGACACTGCGCCGGAAACGCCCGAGCCGCCGCCACCGCCGTGGCCGCCCCCGGTGATGCTGTCGTTCTCGCCGCCGCTACCGCCGCGGCCGCCGATGATCAAGCCTGAATGAACCAGCGCGCCGGAGCCGAGGAAGGCGACAGCGTCGCCGCCGCCACCGCCGCCACCACCAGCACCACTGAAAGCACCACCGCCGCCGCCGCCGCCGACGATCGCCGACGCGGCAGAGGTCGTGATCGAGACGCCATCAAGGACAACAACGGCCGCTCCGCCGCCGCCGCCACCACCGCTGGTGTCGCTGCCGGATCCGCCGTTGCCGCCGAAGATCACAGCCGTAATGGTTTGATCGGTTGCAATTGCAGCTGGGTCACTAGCGGCCGAACCGCCTGATCCCGGCGTCGTCCCCGCAGTGCCGTCTGTTGCAGGAACGATGCCGCTACTCCCGTTGCCGCCGGCGCCGCCGCCCGGACCCGGTCCGGCTGCCCCACCTCGTCCACCCGCCCATGCGGGCGCGGTGGAAAAGCTCAGCATCACGGCAAGCGAAAGCACGGAGACCGTTTGAAGCAGACTCCAGCGCGAGAGCAGACCGTGTATCGCGGGAGATGATCTACCAAGAATTGAAGCCCAGCATTGCAACTGGACTGAACGAACGACCATACCCGCCCCTTGCACGTTTGACCGGCACGATCGCGCCGGTCAGCCGTCGCTAGCAGGCAATTGTTTGGACAATATTTGAGGATTCCAAAATTGCTCTTAATCAGGGCTGGTTGAAACAGCTCAACCGCTGATGCGGCATGCGGGCAACAGTTCAGCCCGGGGCGATCGAACCGATACTCCTGAGAACGAAGGCGGGCACCGCCTCTTCGCCGTGCAGCCTCCTCGCATGCGTGATCAGGCCACGCATGACATTAGCGCGTGCCTGCTCCGAGACGAGGTGACGCGCCGAGGTGAAGTAGAGATATTCGACCGCGCTTGCGGCGCCCACAGGACCAAGCGCGGCGAGGGCATCCGCCGCCGGCGGCGTCTGATCGGGCGCTGCGACCATCCAGCCGATCATCAGGGCGATTTCGGGCGGGCAGAGCGGACCCATGTTGCCGATATCGACGGCCGCGGCTTCCAGCGCGGCGCGATCGCCGGCAGCAAGCAGGGCGATGCACTTCAGCACCCTCATGTGCAAATGAAGTGCGGGCCCCAGCTCGGCCATCTCGATGCCGCGATCGAAGAATTTGACCGCTTCGTCGAAACGGCCGCGCGCGTAGCGCAATTGCCCCAGGATGGGCAAGGCTGCGGCAAAGTCCGCAGTGCGGGCGAAGGCTCGCTCGGCAATGTCCTCCGCGAGATCGAGATGCCCCCGGTTGATGAAGTACAACAGCTTGGCGGCCGCCACCATCAGCAGCGGGTTCGCCTCGATGGCGGGCAGGCACTCCAGCACTGTGGCGTCGATCTCGCTCTCGATGCGGTAGCGTTCTTCCAGGCTCATCCCGCCGAACGGACTGGTCAGGATGACGCGCGCGAACAGATGCAGACACCATTGCAGAGCGATGTCTGTATTGAGAGGATCCTGCGCGCGGTCCCTGCTCAGTTGCTCGCCACTTGCCAGCCACGATGGATTTGAGACCGACAGCAGGCTTGCAGCCTTGTGCAGGCGCGCTTCAAGCGGCTCGTCCACAGGTGTGCCGAGACCCCTGGAGGCGTCAATCAGAGCCTGCGACAGGTCGCCGACGACCTCATTCGCAATTCGAGTTGCCTCTGCCGTGAACGATTCGGGATCCGCTATGTCCAGATCAAGCCGCAATGCCTTCAAGATCCGCTTTGACGGCATTTCTCGCAAGGTGGCGGCGCAATCAAGCTGCCCGTCACCGCCGAGAAAGCTCATCTGAAGAAAATAGCGAAGTGTGTCGGTGGCGGCAGGGCGCCAATCGTCGGCAACCGCGATCTTTTGGTCAAGGCCGGCAGCGACAATGTCGCGAATTTGACCGACCAGGGAGGACGCTTGCTTGCTGAACGGATGCCCCTGCGGCCCGAAGGACGGCGCAATAACCAGGAACGCGTCGATCGGCAGCGCTGGAGATGGTGCAGCGATCCAAATATAGCCCTCGCCATATTGCGTGGCGATGTACTTTGGCGATCTGGCGCTGTCGCCCAGTTTTGCCCGCAGCCTGTTCACCAGGAAGTCGATGTTGCGGTCGGATATGTCGGATTCCGAAGCGACCTCATCGAGCAGACGGCCGCGGCGCATCAGGCGCTGCGGATTGCGCGTGAGGGCGAGCAGCAGCGCGCGCTCGTTTCTGGTGAACTGAATCATCTGCCCGTTGCGGCTCGCGAAGAGGCACGTTTCGTCAAGAATCAGGTCTCCGAAGCGAAGACCCAGTGCTTTGTTCACTCCTCACCCCCTGAGGCAGATCAAGCCAAGTCCAGTCAGCACAATTAGCCTCTTGAGAGACTACGTCGCAAGCTTGCAGTCGCAACACGACAAGATATGCGCCCAGGCTCTGCCGGGATGCAGCAAAGCCCGATATTCGCCGTTCGGTGGCAAGGCAAACAGTTTCGGTCCGCGCCTTATTCGATATTGGTCGCGTTAACCAGCGCATTTCGCCCGGCCCGGCCGAATGTCTCAGATGGGCCGATTCTGTCGAAAAAGTCGAGATAGGGGGCCTTCCCGAGATCCGTACGAGCTTTCCATCGACAAATGTCTGCAACGGGTCTTGGTCGTGTAAAAACGACCTTACAAGGCGGTCGGTCTAGAGGCCAAAACTGAGCCGACGTCAGGTCAGGATCGCGTCGATCAGCGGCCTGATCCCAAGGATATTTATTACTCGGGTCAGATTGTAGGCCAAAACCGATAGGGCCATCTCACCGGCTACCTTTGGAAGGGTCTTGGTCAGGAAGTGCGTCGCTCCCATGCGTGCCTTCATCGTGCCGAACGGATGCTCGACAGTCTCGCGACGAAGGCGCATAGCGAGCGGGTTCGCATCGAGCCGCTGCTGCACGGCGTCGAGCAGATCCTCGTGCTCCCATCGCGTGATCCGTCGCTCTGACCCGGGCGTGCACTGGGCCTTGATCGAACAGCTCTTACAGGCGTTGGTCCAGTAGCGCCGCAGCATCTTGGCGGCTTCTTCGTTTGTATAGCGATACGGCAATCGCTCCCCGGCCGGACAACGATAGGCGTCTTCCTCAGGCAAATAGACGAAGTCCTGCTTACCGAAGCGTCCGTCTGACTTGGCACCCGAAGTCATCGGCTTGGGCAGAGTTACCGTGATGCCAGCCTCGTGGCAGGCCAGGATCTCCGGGCTGCTGAAGTAGCCGCGATCGGCGACGGCCTCGAGCGTCTCAGTCTTCAGAACAGCCTTCGCCTGCATAGCCATATTGGCAAGTTGTGCCCGATCTGAACCGCTGTTCGTCACCTCATGCGCGATGATCAGGTGATGGTCGGTGTCGACGGCGACCTGGACATTGTAGCCGACAACGCCGGATCCACGGCCACTGGTTGCCATCGAACGGCTGTCCGGGTCGGTCAGTGAGATTTGCTGATCCGGTGAAGCGAGCATCTGCTTCTCGTAGGCGGCAAGCTTGCCCATCTCCTCCTTCAGCTTCGTCAGCTTCTCGGTAAGCCTCGTCACCTTCCCCGCAAGCGCCTCGCTCGGCTCCTGTCGGTCGGCCGTATCAAGTTGGCTCAGATAGCGCGCGACGCTCTCCTCCAACTGGGCCCGCCGCCGCTCCACCTTCGCGCGCGTGAAGTTCCTGTCCCGGTTGTTCACGGCCTTGAATGCGGATTCCGACGAAGTCGCCCAGGCGTACCGATATGAAGTCGCCCGTGGATTCCGAGACGATGTCGCCCACCTTTCCGATTTGATCTCGCCCAGCGGCGAGGCGTTCTGGCCGGCTGGTTCTCTGGCATCGGTCAAGCCGCGCGGTCAATCTGGAATCGCGACTTCAACCTTTTTTCTTCTTCTGCGGTTGCTGTGGGCATGTGGGCAACGCGATTGCGTTGTCCAAGCGCAGCGGCATGTCCACAGCGCTCAGGTCTTTCGGGCGGATTGCCGGGTTCGGCGCAGGCTCTCACCGGTGAGGTCGAGCCGATGGGCATTGTGGACGAGACGATCGAGCACGGCGTCGGCATAGGTGGGATCTCCAATGAGCAGATGCCACTGGTCCACGGGGAGCTGGCTGGTGACGATGGTGGAGCGATGACCGTAGCGATCTTCGAGGATTTCCAGGAGGTCGTGACGGGCGCCGGCATCGAGCGGCTCGAGGCCCCAATCATCGAGGATCAGCAGATCGACACGGCCAAGGCCGCGCAACAGGCGTGGGTGACGACCGTCGCCGCGGGCGAGCGCCAGATCGTCGAACAGGCGCGGGACGCGCTGATAGAGCACGGAGCGATTGTCGCGACAGGCTTTGTGGCCGAGCGCCGAGGCGAGCCAACTCTTGCCGACGCCTGCCGGGCCGCAGATCAGGAGATTGACGTGGTCGTCGATCCAACGGCCCTCCACAAGCTTGGCGAACAGCGGGCGGTCGAGACCGCGCGGGGTGCGGTAGTCGATGTCCTCGACGCATGCCTGCTGGCGCAGCTTGGCGTAGCGCAGGCGAGTGGCGAGCCGTTTGTCGTGCCGCAGCGAGGCTTCACGTTCGAGCAGCAGAGCAAGCCATTCGGCGTGACCGAGGCTGCCAGCCTCACCGGCGGCTTCGATGTCGGCGAAGGCCTTAGCCATGCCGTGGAGGCCGAGGGCGTTGAGGCGGTCGAGGGTCGGATGGGTGAGCAAGGGACGGTCTCCTAATTGTAGTAGCGCGGTCCGCGGATGTTGGCATGCAGGATCGGCGCATCGTCCGCGGAGCGCTGGTGAGCGGGACGCCGATCGAGATTGTTGGCGAGGATCGACTTGACCGAGCCATAGGTGCGCGCGCCGATGTCGATCGCCCGCGCAGCCGCCGCGTCCAGCCGTTCGCGCCCATAGGAGGCGGCGAGCCTGAGGATGCCGAGGCAGGCGCGGAAGCCTTGTTCGGGGTGCGAGCGCTCGTCGAGAATGAGGTCGCACAATGCGCTGGTTGCCGGCCCGATCGCGGCGGCGTCCTGACGGATACGCCCGATAGTCCAGCCGGCGTAGCGCCGATGGCTGGAGGCCATGTGCTCCGGCACGGTGGTGTGCTTGTGATTGCCACTCATGCGCTGATGCGCGGCAATCCGCTCGCCCTTGTGGAAGATCTCGACGGTGCGGGCGGTGAACCGCACCTCGACCTCGGCACGCGCGAAGCGATGCGGAACGCTGTAATAATGCTTCTCCACCTCGACGTGGTAGTCGAGGCTGACGCGGCGGATCCGCCACTCGGCGAGCACGTAGGGGCTCGCCGGCAACGGCTTGAGCGCCGGCCGGTCGATCTCCTCGAGCAGCCGGCGGCGCGTCACGCCGAGCCGCCGGATCGGCCGCTCCTCGTTGAGCCTGGTGAGCAACTCGCCGATCGCTGCGTTGACCTCGGCGAGGCTGTAGAAGACGCGGTGGCGCAGGCGGCCGAGCAGCCAGCGCTCGATGATGAGGACGGCCTGCTCGACCTTGGCCTTGTCGCGCGGCTTGCGAGGTCGCGCCGGCAAGACGGCCGTGCCGTAATGCGAGGCCATCTCCGCATAGGTGCGATTGATCTGCGGGTCGTAGAGGCTCGCCTTGATGACTGCGACTTTGGTGTTGTCAGGCACCAAGAGCGCCGGGACGCCGCTGATCGCCGCGAAGGCGCCAACATGGGCGCTGATCCAGTCGGCAAGCCCCTGCGTTCACGTCGCCTGCGCGTAGGTGAAGCTCGAGGCGCCGAGCACGGCGACGAAGATCTGCGCCGTCCTCCGCTCGCCGGTGAGGCGGTCGACCACCACCGGCACGCCGTCGCCCGCGTAGTCGACGAACAGCTTGTCGCCGGCCGCGTGCGCCTGGCGCATCGTCACCGACAGGCGCCCCTCCCAGGCGCGGTAAAGCTCGCAGAAGCGCGAGTACCGGTATCCGCCGGGCTCGGCGCCGATGTACTCCTCCCACAGGATCGACAGCGTCACGTGCTTGCGCTTGAGCTCGCGGTGCACCGCCGCCCAGTCGGGCTCGGCGATGCGGCGATGACCCTGCCGGTTACCGTTGCCGGTCTTGGCGAACAGGCGGGCCTCCAGGGCCGCGTCCGTGAGTTCGTCGGGCAACGGCCAGCTCAGGCCTGCGGCCTCGAACCGCCGGATGGTCAGTCGCACCGTCGAGGGCGCCGCGCCCAACCGCCGAGCAATCTCGCGGCTCGGCAGCCCAGCCGCCTTCATCCTGATCACATCGCGCACACGGCGCATCGCAAGCCTCTCCGTCGGCATCCAGGGTCCCCCTTCGCAAAGCCGAAAGGTTGACCCTATGGGAGCCAGAAGAGGTCTCGTCACCCCGGGTTCGCTCTTGCGATACCCGGGCGACATCATCCCGGAATGGTGGGCGACATCATCTCGGAACGGGTGGGCGACTTCAAATCGGAATGGTGGGCGAGATCATCTCGGATTCCTGGGCGACATCGATCGGAATCCGCACCTTGAACTTGCTCCCGTCAATGGCGACGCTGGACGTCGTGAGAAGGCCCATCCCGCGGCAGAGCTCGACAAACTGCGCACATACCTTGCGCAGCGCCAGGCCATTGTCCTTGCGAAAGTCCGCAATCGTCTTGTGATCGGGAGCGAGCCGACCCAGCAGCCACATCACCTCGACATTGCGCCCGGCCTCCCGTTCCAGCCGCCGGCTCGACTGCACTCGGTTCAGATAGCCGTAAATGTAAAGCTTAAGGAGAACCGAGGGATGGTACGACGGCCGACCGGTCGCCGCCGGCTCCGCACCCGCAAAGCCCATCTCAGCCAAACTGAGCGCATCGACAAATACGTCGATCACGCGAACTGGGTTACTCTCGTCAATGAAGTCATCGAGGCATTCGGGCAACAGCGTCCGCTGCCCACGATCCGCCTCTCAACGAAGCGCCTCATCGATTCCCCCAAAAGAATCACAGGGAATCATAACAGCCGCTCTTCGTTTTCACACAGCCAGGGTCAATCGCGTCGGTTTGATCGTCTGCCAACCACTTCCGGTCTACCCCAAACTCCAGACGTGCCACGGCATCGCAGCCAGTGAAGCGATGGGCCAGAAGCCAACATCTGAACTGGCCTTCGGCAGTCTGCGTTGGCTGACCGGGATTATCGAACTGCGTCCCCGGAAACTCAGCTCTTGGTTGCTTTTCTGGCGCAGCCGCGAGTTTATTCTCTAACGAAGATATGAGACTTTATCCTCCACTGTCCGTCGGGTTGGTGTTCAAGGAGTCTCACGGTGCTGCCGGAAATTGGCGTCGCCTTCTCATTCACCACTAACGTGGCCGTGAAATGGGAGGTGGTATAGGCGTAGTTCCCGATGGGCAACACATCGACCAGCTCCACCCTGTGATCTCTGACGCTTCTACCCCGCCCCGTAAAAAAATCACGGATTGCCAAAGGGCCGGCGACGGGCCGCGCACCAGGCGGCATCAATCTGCCGTCCGCGGTATACAATGGAAGCAGGGCATCAAAGTCTGCGTTGTTGATGGCAGCATCCCACTTGGCAGCCAACGAGGAAATATCGTCGGCAAGTGGGTCTGCTCCTGCATGGCCAACGCAAGCACAAGTAAAGATCAACAGCATGGCGTATGAACGAAGGGAATGTCGGCTCATCTTTGCCTCCTTTGGCTGATGCTTTAGCTTTTGGCCGAGGTACATGGCGCATGAGCGCACTTGCAAACGCTACCGCTGAGGGAAGCGGGCAACTAGTATAAAAAGTGGACTGGAGAGACTGTCGTCAGCCGGCTCAGAGTTGATCTGTGAGCGCAGGCGTCTCGTTGGCGTATTTGCTGTGTGGGAACCAAGTGCGCATGCTGTTCACAAGATGCTGAGGTCCGTCGATCTCGATTTTGCCGAGCTCACGCGCCCGTAGCAGTGGCATCTCGCCTATGAAAATCTGCACAAGCGTCCGAAGACTCGCGTAGACGCTGATATCGACCTCGAAGCCGGGATCATCCCAGCAGAGATCGGCATCCTCCTCCTTCACAACAAACCACCAGCGCTTCGGCCGAGCGTCTGCAATCTCGATATACAGCACGAAGTCGCATGGAATGCGCTTTAGATCGAACGATCGGCGCATATTCCACATGAGGCGGCCCGCGTGGAGTTCGTTGGGCGTGAGCTGGCTGCGCGCCCACCTGTGACCCCAATAGCCCAATGCATCGATGATTGGCCGGGCTTCTCTGGCCGCTTGGGTCGGGTGGTACTCCCAATGCCCATTGCCGTCTGACTGGCGCGAGATTAGCCCAGCTTCTTCTAGCGTTTGAAGGCGCTTAGAGAGGAGGGTCGGCGACATCTGAGGGATGCCGCGGCGAAGCTGGTTGAAGTGGCGGGATCCTAGCAACAGCTCGCGGATCACGAGCGGTGTCCACCGCTCCGTGAGAATCTCCGCAGCTTTGGCTACGGGGCAAAATGATCCATAGCCTTTCATGGCGAGAACTTTAGCATCACTAGAGCCACCAAGGTAGTCCAGTTTCTGGACTAGAAGGCGCGCCAGTATCGAGGCTCTCCTGCTGCGCGCGAGTTTCTTGGAACGGGTACAAAATGCCTCAGTTTCAGGGCCGGCTACCATCCCCGGCGCTGATCGCTTGTGGTTCCTCGTCTTGTAAAAGCAGCTGACGCCGATCAAAGCTAACCGCTCCTGCAGTTGGTCGGGTTTGGGTCAATCGCGCCATTTTCGGTCGGACCTCAGATGTCCGCTTGTCTCCCGACAGCGGCAGAATAGCAGACATCCCTCAACCGCCGCTTAGGGCCAGAAGCTGAAGTCGCCGTTATCAGATCAGTGGAATTGATAATTGAGCGTTAGCGTCACGGATTGATTGGTGACCCGCTCTTGGGCGTTCAAGACAGCAGACCCAGAGGTCGACAACGTCCCATTCTGGTTGAACACAGTGACCGTGTCGGAGATGGTGAAGCTCGTGGAACGCGCATAGGTGTAGGCAAAATCTAAGAACCAGCCGCCGGCAAAGGAATAGGTAGTACCAATTTGCGCCGCGCCACCCCACACCCAATTCTGATTAAATACGGTGATCGGCAGGCTGGTGGGGAACGTTCCTCTCAACGACTGGGTGGCAAAGGGAATCCCATTGATAAAATTGGATTCCACGCCGAACAGGGCCGGACCACCACCGGCGTATAGCGTAAAATTGCCGAATGCCCGGCCGATGGTGCCGATAAGCGAAAACTGATGCTTGAGATTGATTTCGGCTGGGCTGATCGCCAAGAACCCAGTGATAGGTCCAGAGGTTCCGGCGTTCGGTCCGCTTACCACGGTGCCGGTCCCATTTTGCGGAATGCTCACGTTCTGCTTCGAGTCGACGTTTGCGTATTTATAATTGAACTTGAGCCCAGCCAGCCAGTCGCCCCCGGCAAACGGATGCATATAGCCGAACTGAACATCGGGGGCGAAACCGGATTTGTTTCGATTGTAGTCGAAAAAGGGGCCACCCTCTTGCCCTTGGGCGGTTAGCACCCCCGCATCAAATACACTGATGAGGCCGGATATGCCCTGCAGCGATTGGTCGAAACGGGTCCAGTTATAGCTGCCGCCCACACCGATATAGAACCCGGACCAATCCCACTTAGCAGGCGGCGGCGCTGACGGAAGAGCTTTGACGGCCATATCAGCGGCAAAGACAGGGGCGCTTTTTGCTACGATTAAAACGCTCCCGCAAATAATAATGGAAATAAGTCGGTTACTCATCTGACCACCCCCAAGAGATTCTCATTGCCATTCGCGGCGATTGCAATTCGGAATCTTTCCAAGAGCCGGCGCACTCCCAGATTTCCGGCCGGTGTTGCCCCGTAGCAACGTCCGCTCAGGGTGTGCGCCGTGAAAAGGCGGCGCTTTCCAGTGGGTGCAAGTCCCACCCGGCAAACGCTCCAGCCGGAAGCAATCGGAGCAGTCATGGAGGTAACGAAGTGGCTGAAGCCTTCGATTAGCGTGTCACGAATTGGTGACAGCGCGAGTGTGCAGGCCGTAACGCGAGTGAACGCCGAGCAAGCCTCGAAAAGGACGATGCGCAGGCCGACCCGACGACCCTTTCGGGGAAGGCTGATACGGCTGGGGGATTGAGCGAAGTAGTACGCCCAGCCGCTGCGCCGGGGTAGTGGCGACAGCATGTACACAAGGAAAGCGTACGCAACACGGGAGGCCCTACGACGTGGTCAGGGATGATCAACCGGACGCCCGCGAGGGACAGGCCGGGCGCCGTGGGGATGCGGAGAGGTTCGTAATACCGCTGAAGCCGGGTAACGCCGGGGGAGGGAAGGGACCTCAGTTCAAGACGAACGCAAGACGTAGTGAGGGACCTGGGGATTGGGCAACCTATCAACTCCGAAGAGTGTTCAGAAACTGCAGACGGCGTTGCACGCGAAAGCGAAGGCAGAAGCCGGCTACCGCTTTTATGCCCTCTACGACAAGATCAGCCGGGAAGACATCTTGGCCCATGCCTATGCCCAATGCCGCTCCAACAAGGGCGCACCGGGGGTGGATGGTCAGGACTTCGCGGACATTGAAGCGTATGGGGTGCAGCGGTGGCTTGGCGAACTGGCGCTTGCGCTCAGGCAGGAGACGTATCGACCGGACCCTATCAGAAGAGTGTACATCCGGAAGGCCAATGGCAAACTCAGGCCATTGGGCATCTCAACCTTGCGCGATCGGGTCTGCATGACGGCAGCGATGCTGGTGCTGGAACCGATCTTCGAAGCCGACCTTCCACCCGAACAGTACGCGTTGTCAACGGCGCACGGAATCTCCTCAGAAGTGGCGCCGCAAAATTCCCCAGTTGGCGGGATGGCGATCAGCCGTCGACGTGATCAGCACCTCCGTCTTTTGGTGGCCGGCCCCGCCGTTTCAGGGTCGGGGGAATGGGGTTCGCGGTTGCCTGCGTTTTGTGTCGGATCGTCTCGGGGACGAGATCAGCATGTTCGCGTAGGCGATAGCTCGAGCCCTCGATTTGGATGACGACGGCGTGGTGAAGCAGGCGATCGAGCAGCGCGGTAGCGACGACGGAATCGCCGAAGATCTCTCCCCACTCGGCGAAGCCGCGGTTCGAGGTTAGGATCATAGCGCCTTTTTCATATCGGGCGTTGACGAGCTGGAAGAACAAGTTGCCGCCACCGGGAGTGACCGGGAGGTAGCCGATTTCATCGACGATGAGCAGCGCGAACCGGCAGTAGTAGCGGATCCGCTCGCGCAGAGCGCCGTCACGTTCGGCCTTGGCGAGCGAGGCGACGATATCGGCGAGGGAGCTGAAGTAGACGCTGCGCCCTGCCTTAACGGCCTCCACGCCGAGAGCGAGGCTCAAATGGGTCTTGCCGGTTCCTGGTGGCCCGGTGAGATGGACCGCCTCGGCCCGATTAATGAACTGCAATCCGGCGAGCGCCAGGACGCGGTTTTTGTCGAGCGACGGTTGGAAGGCGAAGTCGAAGCCGGCGAGCGTCTTGATGGCCGACAACTTGGCCATTTGAACCGCCATTTTGATGCGACGGTTCTCGCGCATCGTGAGTTCTTCGGTGAGCAAGGCATCGATGGCGTCGAGGGCGCTAATTTCGCCGCGTTCGAGGCCGCGCAGGGTGACATCGAGGATTTCCAGGGCGCGCGGCATCTTCAGACTGACCAGGTTGGTCTTGACGCGCTCGATGACGGAGGAAGCACTCATCATACGATCTCCTGGGCTGCCAGGCGGCGACCGACGGCCGCGTAGAAGTCAAGCGAGCGACGAACGGCGTGGTCACCGGCGCGCGTGAGGGTGACGGGTTCTGCACTGCCTGGACGGCGTCGGCCGAAGCTGGCGAGCTTGCGATGTGCCGGATCGAGCCGCTTCTGGCCCCGACCTTCGAGCGGGGCATGACTTGCCACCAGCACGCTGCCCTCGAAGATGCGGATTTCGTCGGCGAGGACGTGGACGTCGAAGACCCGCCGCCGCCTCGTATCAGGCACGCTGTAGGATTGCCGCCGACGCTCACCATGCCTTCGTGCGAGGCCCGTCGCTCCAGATGCAACACCGCCCGGTAGGGCGCGCTCGGCAAGGCTTGCAGTGCCGCCTTTTCCTCGGCGAAGGCCTCATTGACGACCCGATGGGTCGTGGCATGCACCCGCGGATTGGCGACGGTATCCAGCCAATGGCGGAGCTGGCCGTTGAGGTCGTCCAGATTGCGGAAGACCCCGCCGAGGAAGAAGTCCTCGCGGATGTAGCGGAATGGCCGCTCGACCTTGCCTTTTGTCTTGGGCCGATAAGGCCGGCAAGCGCGCGGCTGGAAGCCATAATGGCGAGCGAGATCGACCAGCGCGCGGTTGTAGACCACGAGCCCCTCGGCGTCCTGGCCAAGGACAGCGGTCTTCATGCGGTCGTAGAGGATCTCGCGCGGAGCGCCGCCGATCGCTTCCAGAGCGGCGATATGGCAGCGAAGCACTGTTTGCAGATCCTGATGGACAACGAACCGCGCCCAGATCAGTCGTGAGTAGCCGAGCACCATCGAGAACAGCCAGACGATGCGCTTGACTCCTGGCTCATCGACAAACTGGACCTCGAACCTGGCGAAGTCGACTTGCGCCTGCTCACCTGCTGGAGTTTCAAAACGCACTTGGAAGGCTGCCGGCTGGGCAGGCCGCAGCTCGCGCACGCGATCGCGTACGATGCTGTAGCCGCCGACGAAGCCGCGTTCCTTGAGCTCACGCCACAGCCGCACGGCGGTGAGCGCAGGATAGGCAGCCAGCCGCTCACGCAAATAAGCTTCGAAGTGGTCGACAATTCCGGGCCGCACCGCTCGCTTTTTGTAGACCGGCGGCTCCAATCCTTTGGCGATGTAGGCCCTGACTGTCTTTCGATCGACACCAAGTTGCCGGGCGATAGCGCTGACCGACAGACCTTGGCGATGCAAATCCAGGATCATGACAAGTTCCCCAAGTTTGAGCACCGCGCCCTCCCTTCCGCCTGCAGGAGGAACGTCGGCGATTCGAAAACTGGGGAATTTTCAAATGCCATAAGTGGGGAGAATTACTCCGCCACTCACACGCGTACCGTCCTAGGCGAAATGCTCAACAGGCGGTGGTCGAGGTGGAAGGGCTGCTGTTCCGTGGTCACCCGGAAGTCGTCGACGCCGACCTCGCGGACTACTTCGGGAGCATTCCGCCTGCCGAACTTCTCAAGTCGGTGGCGCGCCGGATCGTGGATCGGCGCGTGCTGCATCTGATCAAGATGTGGCTGGAATGCCCTGTGGAAGAAACCGACGATCAAGGAAGGAAGACACGCACGACCGAAGCCCGGGACAACCGGCGCGGCATCCCGCAAGGTTCACCCATCTCGCCACTGCTGGCTAACCTGTACATGCGCCGGTTTGTGCTGGGATGGAAGATGCTCGGTCTCGAGCGAAGCCTCGGCACTCGCATCGTGACCTATGCCGACGATCTCGTGATCCTATGCCGGCGGGGCAAAGCCGAAGAGGCCTTGTCGCGACTGCACGAGATCATGGGCAAGCTGAAGCTGACGGTCAACGAGGACAAGACACGAATCTGCAAGGTGCCGGAAGAGGAGTTCGACTTCCTGGGATACTCGTTCGGACGGATGTACTCAGCGAGAACCGGCCAGGCGCGCCTGGGGTACCGGCCATCGAAGAAAAGCATCAAGCGTATGGTTGAGCAAATCCATGCGCTGACGGACCGAACGGGGACGTGGCAAGACACCACAGAGTTGGTGGCGAAGTTGAACCGCACGCTGCGCGGATGGGCGAACTACTTCAATGTAGGCACCGTCACCAAGGCGTATCGGGCGATCGACAACTACACCGCTGTGCGGTTGCGCCGGTGGTTGCGCATCAAACACAAGGTCAGGCGACGCAAGGGCGGGACCTATCCACTCTCGCACCTTTACGGGCACTTCGGGCTCGTACGTCTCACCGCACTTGGGCGCGACGTGCCGTGGGCGAAGGCGTGAGGCCTTGTCCGAGAGCCGGATGCGGAAGATCTGCCTGTCCGGTTCGACGAGCGGGATGTGGAAACGGAGTCACGGCTACACCACTAAGGCACCGCCAGACGAAAGGGGCGGCAACAGATATGTGCAGCCTAAAGCCACCGCGCCACATCTCGACTCCACCAAAGTCGGTCCTGCCATCGCTCGAATTGGACGCAAGTACGTCTCCAATCGTCCAGAAGCGGACGCCGGATTGGAAGGGCTCCGGGCGGAAAATGACCAGCCTCACTAGATGAGGAGGTCAACATGACCGTTACCCCAAGCCCCGCCGCCGCCTCGAAGCAAGTTCCTTGGAACAAGGGCAAGATCGTCGGTGCAAAGCCGCCGCTCCGTCCCAAGCATGTCTGGTCAATCCGGACCAAGCTCCAGGTCGAAGGCCGAACGCGCGATCTGGCAATGTTCAACGTCGCCATCGATAGCAAGCTCCGCGGCTGCGACGTCGTTGCCTTGAAAGTTGATGACGTTGCGCCAGGAGGATATTCGGCCGACCGCGCGACCATCCGACAGAAGAAGACCGGCCGGCCGGTCAAATTTGAACTGACAGAATCGACCCGGCAGGCAATCGACGACTACCTGCGGCTTACCGGCAAGAAGTCAGGAGAATATCTGTTCACTGGCCGACGCTTAAATGGACCTATGACGACCCGCCAGTATGCTCGCCTCTTATCCCGCTGGCTCGCCGACATCGGACTGGACCCGCACCTGTTCGGAACGCATTCCCTTCGCCGGACCAACGCGACCTTGATCTATCGCCGAACCGGCAACCTACGAGCCGTGCAGCTCCTTCTGGGGCATACTAAGATCGAGAGCACCGTTCGATATCTCGGCATCGAGGTCGACGACGCACTCGCGATAGCAGAACAAGTCGACGTCTGACTTCAGGGGCAGAGCAGACTCGCTCTGCGCTGCCCTCCCAGACGGCTCCGGGCCAACAGCGGAAGTCGCGCTCATTCGATCAGCCCGTTGCGCAGATAAGGTCCTTGGCTCCGATTTCATTTCGGCAGTCCGGGGCAATGTGCCAGCATTCCGCTTGATGGAAACGCTGTTCGGGGACGAGAAAAAGGAGCTTCCGATTTCGGCGCAGCGGAGTTGATACTGCATGGGATCACCACGTGGTGCTCTGACCCGCCGCCACTGTGGGGCCAAGTCGCTCGGGCGGTGGTCGCATGGTGGTCGGCGCAGGAGACGGAAAGTTCCACTCCGGCGGCCTGCCTGTGACTGCGCCGGCATAGGCAAATCGCGGAGCGGCGCTCCGACGTCGGCTTTCGGGGAGCACGTGCGTAATGGATGAAATCCTGCGTTGGGTGGCGACAGTCGGCACGATCGGCGCCGGGCTGATCCTAGCTGCCCGGGCGCGGCCAGTCGTTACCGGCTGGGCCTTCGTCGTGCTGAGCGCTGCATCGATGATCTGGATCGTCGTCGGATATATCACAGCGGAATATGCGCTGATGGTGCAAAACGTCGTGGTGACACTTATCAACGTGTTCGGCATCTACCGATGGCTGATCTGGAAAGGAAATGTATGAAGGCGCTCTGCCGTCTTCGCGCGCACAGGTCAAGCTAAGCTCGGCGGCCTCAGTCCGGTCTACCTCGCACAGCCGACGGCGACGGCTCAACCGTTGTTCGGCTGAGGGCCAGCACCGGAAGTGGCTGATCACTAACTGCAGCTACTTCGAGGGGGACCTGTCGTAAAGCGGTTTGCCCTTGTCGACGATATGTACGGTCAGAATTTTTATGGTCGCGTCACCGACCACTTTGAACGCACCGTGCGGCATATCTCGCACGTTGATGCCGGTCGTTGCCGTTGGGAAGGGGACCTGTTGCCCGTCCGGGCGCTCAATCGTCCCGCCCTCGAGAACATAAAAAGATTCCTCTCCGTGGTGGATGTGGAGTGTTGAAGATTCGCCGGGCTTGATTTCTGAAATGCTGGTGATGACTTCCAAGTTGGTGCCGGTCAGGTCTGCTCGCTTCAATTCCTTTCGAAACGGCGAGTCCTGAGCGTTAGCCGGCAGAGATAGCAACACCGCAAGAAGCAATCCAAAGGTCGTTTTCATCTCAACTCCCCAATCTGAATGAGATTCGAAAGTCCAGCCGAAGAATTAAATCGCGCGACACGCTTGCGTCGCACGCTTTATCTTTTCCGCGTCGCACCAAGTCAACCATGGTCTATCGCGCCTCAGGCCGTTTTGGTGGAGTCGAGATGTGGCGCGGTGGCTTTAGGCTGCACATATCTGTTGCCGCCCCTTTCGTCTGGCGGTGCCTTAGTGGTGTAGCCGTGACTCCGTTTCCACATCCCGCTCGTCGAACCGGACAGGCAGATCTTCCGCATCCGGCTCTCGGACAAGGCCTCACGCCTTCGCCCACGGCACGTCGCGCCCAAGTGCGGTGAGACGTACGAGCCCGAAGTGCCCGTAAAGGTGCGAGAGTGGATAGGTCCCGCCCTTGCGTCGCCTGACCTTGTGTTTGATGCGCAACCACCGGCGCAACCGCACAGCGGTGTAGTTGTCGATCGCCCGATACGCCTTGGTGACGGTGCCTACATTGAAGTAGTTCGCCCATCCGCGCAGCGTGCGGTTCAACTTCGCCACCAACTCTGTGGTGTCTTGCCACGTCCCCGTTCGGTCCGTCAGCGCATGGATTTGCTCAACCATACGCTTGATGCTTTTCTTCGATGGCCGGTACCCCAGGCGCGCCTGGCCGGTTCTCGCTGAGTACATCCGTCCGAACGAGTATCCCAGGAAGTCGAACTCCTCTTCCGGCACCTTGCAGATTCGTGTCTTGTCCTCGTTGACCGTCAGCTTCAGCTTGCCCATGATCTCGTGCAGTCGC
Source organism: Bradyrhizobium vignae (assembly GCF_900324035.1). Lineage (NCBI taxonomy): Bacteria > Pseudomonadati > Pseudomonadota > Alphaproteobacteria > Hyphomicrobiales > Nitrobacteraceae > Bradyrhizobium > Bradyrhizobium vignae. The sequence continues at coordinate 1,867,254 of NZ_LS398110.1, read as the reverse complement.
GACAAGGCCTCTTCGGCTTTGCCCCGCCGGCATAGGATCACGAGATCGTCGGCATAGGTCACGATGCGAGTGCCGAGGCTTCGCTCGAGACCGAGCATCTTCCATCCCAGCACAAACCGGCGCATGTACAGGTTAGCCAGCAGTGGCGAGATGGGTGAACCTTGCGGGATGCCGCGCCGGTTGTCCCGGGCTTCGGTCGTGCGTGTCTTCCTTCCTTGATCGTCGGTTTCTTCCACAGGGCATTCCAGCCACATCTTGATCAGATGCAGCACGCGCCGATCCACGATCCGGCGCGCCACCGACTTGAGAAGTTCGGCAGGCGGAATGCTCCCGAAGTAGTCCGCGAGGTCGGCGTCGACGACTTCCGGGTGACCACGGAACAGCAGCCCTTCCACCTCGACCACCGCCTGTTGAGCATTTCGCCTAGGACGGTACGCGTACTGTTCGGGTGGAAGGTCGGCTTCGAAGATCGGTTCCAGCACCAGCATCGCTGCCGTCATGCAGACCCGATCGCGCAAGGTTGAGATGCCCAATGGCCTGAGTTTGCCATTGGCCTTCGGGATGTACACTCTTCTGATAGGGTCCGGTCGATACGTCTCCTGCCTGAGCGCAAGCGCCAGTTCGCCAAGCCACCGCTGCACCCCATACGCTTCAATGTCCGCGAAGTCCTGACCATCCACCCCCGGTGCGCCCTTGTTGGAGCGGCATTGGGCATAGGCATGGGCCAAGATGTCTTCCCGGCTGATCTTGTCGTAGAGGGCATAAAAGCGGTAGCCGGCTTCTGCCTTCGCTTTCGCGTGCAACGCCGTCTGCAGTTTCTGAACACTCTTCGGAGTTGATAGGTTGCCCAATCCCCAGGTCCCTCACTACGTCTTGCGTTCGTCTTGAACTGAGGTCCCTTCCCTCCCCCGGCGTTACCCGGCTTCAGCGGTATTACGAACCTCTCCGCATCCCCACGGCGCCCGGCCTGTCCCTCGCGGGCGTCCGGTTGATCATCCCTGACCACGTCGTAGGGCCTCCCGTGTTGCGTACGCTTTCCTTGTGTACATGCTGTCGCCACTACCCCGGCGCAGCGGCTGGGCGTACTACTTCGCTCAATCCCCCAGCCGTATCAGCCTTCCCCGAAAGGGTCGTCGGGTCGGCCTGCGCATCGTCCTTTTCGAGGCTTGCTCGGCGTTCACTCGCGTTACGGCCTGCACACTCGCGCTGTCACCAATTCGTGACACGCTAATCGAAGGCTTCAGCCACTTCGTTACCTCCATGACTGCTCCGATTGCTTCCGGCTGGAGCGTTTGCCGGGTGGGACTTGCACCCACTGGAAAGCGCCGCCTTTTCACGGCGCACACCCGTTCCGGACATTGGTGCATGCGGTGCCCCTGAGAGGGAGGAACCACAATCCATGCACCAATGATCGCCTTGATGGTGCCTTCCGCAGCCGCGGCATTTTATCGATATGGTACCCATGGAAGATGTGGAGTGGCTCGTGGTCTTCGAAGCTGTGGTGCGCGCCCTTCCACAGTACCGTCTCCACTGGGATCGAACGTTTGCTCTCTGCCATCTGGCGGCAGAGGACGGGGCTGGTGGCCTCGTCCTTTTCAGCAAGGTAGAGGCGAACCGGGGCGTAGAACTCGACGTTCTTCATCAAATAACAGGACGGCTGCATCGCGAAGCCGCCCGCGAACATGTGCTCGTGCAGGTCGCCGATTGCCCGGTTCATGATGATGAAGGTCGTGGTCGCACCGTTGCTGCGGCCGAGGACGTAGACCCGCTTGGGATCGGCGATCTTCTGCCCGATGAGCCAGTCCAGCGCCGCATAAGCATCGTCAGCCCGGCGCCGCGCCCAAGTCAACTGGTGGGATCCTATGGACGCAGAAGCCTGGGCGCCGGCTGACCGAAATACTTTCGATGCCCTTTGGCGCAAGGGTGGAGCAGCGCTAAGACCCGCCTCACTCTGTTAACGTCGACGGGCGGCTTCTCCCCTTGTGGGAAAAGGATGAATTGGCCGAAGGCATTGAGAAGAAAGGTTCTTCCCGCATTCGGCCTCCGGGCGATACTGTAAATCGGTACTGTATTTTCCCGGAGGGGTCCTATCGCTATATGTCTGAGTCCGCCACACCGGAACAGTCAAGGTCCAGGAGTCGCATCGGCGCCGTCATCTAACCGCGATTGGATATAGCGTGCGTCAGCCTTGGGTCAGTGCCTCGGCAGGGTCCAAGCGGGCTGCTTTTCGCGATGGATAGAGGCTGGACACGATGGTGATGAGCGTTGCCGCACCTACCGCGCATAGAATGACCAGCCCCGTTTCCGGACGCTCGATTGCTGGCCCCGCTCCAAAAAGGAGCGCTCCGCACACTCCCAGCACCACGCCGACTCCCGACCCCAGAAGTGCGAGCAAGCCGGCTTCGATCATGAACTGGCAGCCGATCTCGCGACGGCGCGCGCCAATTGCCATGCGCAACCCGATCTCCTGTCGGCGCTCACTCACCGAGACCAGCATCACGTTCATGATTCCAACGCCGCCAACGACAAGTGATACGGCAGCGGCTCCCGCGAGCATCAATGTGGTAAGCCAGGCCGATCGTGATTGCGCGCGCTGCGCTGACGCCAGATCACGCACAACGAAGTCGTCAAGATCGTTGATCCGGTGACGTTCGCGCAATAGAGCGCGCACACCTCCGCTCAAACGCTCCATTTCGGCCGTGTTGGCCACTCGCAACGTGATCCCTCCAACGGCTGTCGGGTGGCCCCGGAAGAAGCCCAAGACACGCTTACGCGCGGTCGTTATGGGAATGAAGATCTGGTTGTCGAGATCATCGCCGTCCAGACTATGCCCCTTCTCCTCCAGAACGCCAGCGACAACGAACGGAATCTGCTTGATGCGGACAACTTGGCCGGTCGGATCCTCATCGCCGAACAGAGTTCTCGCGATTCCATGCGCGAGCAGCGCCACCTTGGCGGATCGCCGGACATCCTCCTCGACGAGTGGTCGCCCTGTTGTCAGCGGCCACGGCCGTGCCTCGAACATTCCGGGCGTAACTCCGCGCACCGTGGTGGACTGATTGCGGTTTCCGGCGACCACCTGCGTCGACCCGCGCAGGGCGGGAGCCACTGCGGCGAGCCCCGAAATTTCCTGTGCGATCGCCTCGCCGTCCGCTTCGGTCACCGCCGGCTTGCCCTTGGTGCTCCAGGCGCCCTTGCTTCGCGCTGGGCCAGGCAGCACGAGAAGCACGTCAGCCCCGAGTTCCCTGATCTCCGCGTCGAGCTTCGCCCGGGTGGTCGAGCCTAGGACGACTATGAGTACTATCGCCGCAACACCGAAACAGATGCCAAGCAGCGCCAGTCCGGTGCGAAGTCGATGCACCCTGAGCGCATGTACCGCTGGCACCAGTGTTGTCGCGAGCCTCATCGAGCAATCATCTCCTCCGCCTCCAACCGCCCCAGCTTGAAGCGCAACACGCGTTGGGCGTGGGCCGCGATGGACATGTCATGAGTCACCAGCACAATCGTGACACCCGAGTGGTTCAGTTCGGCGAAGAGGCGCATCACCTCGCTCGCCGAGACACCGTCGAGCGCTCCGGTCGGCTCGTCAGCGAGCAGGAGTTTGGGGCGGTTGACGACGGCCCGCGCGAGGGCCACCCGTTGCTGCTCCCCGCCGGATAAGCGCCCGGGACGGTGATCCTCGCGATCAGCCAGTCCGACGCTCGCCAGCGCAGCGCGCGCCCGCAATTGTCGTTCCGACCGCGGTACCCCCGCATAGGCAAGCGGCATCTCGACGTTCTCAACGGCCGTGCTCTGTGGCAGCAGCAGAAAGGACTGGAACAGAAAGCCGATGGTGCGATTGCGGACGTCTGCCATTTGGTCCGCAGTCAGGCCCGCGACATCGATGCCGCTGAGGCGATATTTTCCATTACTGGGGCGTTCCAGGCAGCCCAGGATTTTCATGAGAGTCGTCTTGCCGGAGCCCGAAGCACCGGTAACGGCAACGTAGTCCCCTGGTTCGACCACCAGCGAGACATCATCGAGAGCGGTCACGGTGCGCCCCCCCAGGGTGTAGTGTTTGCTTAGCCTATCCCCTTCAATGACGTACCCGGGCACACTTAGCCTCCTAAGACGGGGCTCGTTCGGCCACCGCAGCACGCACCCATCCGGCCCAACTCGCGAGCATCAGGCGGAGCGTTTGCGCTACAGTACCCCGGTGGCCCTCCTGGACGAGCTTGTCGACGACGATCGTCGTCCCTTCTCGCAGAGGCCCAACGATCTCGGTCAAGCCGCCGCTGCTAACCCCCACTCGCACGGTGATGGGATGGACGCTGTCACGATCAAATACCCAAACATGTGATCCGGATGGTTCGGCGATACCTTGCGGCCGATAGCGGAGGGCAGCACTGGGAACCTGCAGCGCATCGGGTCGCTCATCGGCAATGATCTCGGCCTTGGCGGTCATCCCGGGAAACAGCAGCCCGCCTTCGTTCTTTGCGGATGCGACGACGGTGTATGTCACCACGTTGTCTTGCGCGTGCGGAGCTTTCCGAATTTGCACAACACGGCCATCGAAGGCTTTGTCTGGGTATGCGTCTACTGAGAACGTGACCGGTTGGCCGAGAGCGATCTGGCCGATGTCGGCCTCATCAATGGCGATCTCGATCGAGACTGCGCCAAGATCACCGATTGTGAACAGCGTCGGCGCCTGAAAGCTGGCGGCGACCGTCTGGCCCGCCGTAACGCTTCGTTCGATGACCACACCGTCCATCGGCGCACGGATCACGGTGCGTTCTAAATCGGCTTCGGCTTGCCGCAATGCCGCCTCGCTGCGCCGGACCTGCGCTTCGCCGAGAGTCACGCGGGAGCGGGCCACGCCAAGTTTGGCACCGGCCTCCTGTGCACGGGCTTGCTGTGACGCCAACTGTGCCTTGATCGACTCCACATCTGCAGCCGCTGCCTCATGGACTGTGCGAGCATCATCGAGATCGCTGACCGAACTTGAGCCGGTCTTTACCAGCTGAGCTTTGCGCTCGAATCGGCGCAAGGCGTTGTCCGCAACGACCTCGGCGCGTTTGACTTCCGCGTCCGCCTTGTTGCGCTCCGCCGCTGCGCTGTTCCCGGCAGCCTCAGCAGTCGCCACCTCGTCAATCGCGATCCGAACGGCCTGTCTCGCCACATCGACCTCGGCCCGTGCTTGTTCCACACGCGTGACAAAGAGCTGCGGATCGAGCCGTGCAATCGGCTGCCCTTCTTTGATCGAATCGTTGTAGTCGACCAGGATCTCTTGCACTTGGCCCGATACCTGCGAACCAACGACAACGCTCACGACGGGCTGGATGGTACCCGCAGCCAGCACCTTGGTTACGGCACGCCCGCGACTGACCTCCGCGAGCCGATACGGGGCCGGCTGAGACTTCGATAGCTCCTTTGTCTCCGTTTCTGCCAGCATAGCGGCAGAGAGGCCGATCCCGATTAAACCGATGAAAACCACCGACGCTTTCCACATCGCTGGTGCCCAATTGAGCTAGTGCTGTGGCCGCGGCTTGATGCCTCGACCACAGCGCAAACCAGATCACGTTGTTTCCGGCACTACTTGCATTGCCCCGCGGGGCCATCACACGACCCGTTGTTCCCACCGCCGTTCACCGTGACAGTGGTGCAGCCCGGGCTGCCGGCGGTGCAGGTGTTGCCGCTTCCGCCTTGGCTCGTGCTGGTCGTAAATCCGTTCTTGTTCCCGTTAGTACTATTCGCGAGCGCTGCGCTTGAGGCAAACGCGAATGAAATCGCGGACGCGAGCAGGAGAGCAGGCAGCTTTGTCATGGCTTTTTCTCCATAGCTAACTAAGCACGTCTTATGTGGAATTTACTTGCATTGCCCGGCCGGGCCATCGCATGTCGGCGGTTGGGGGTTGTTCCCGCCGCCGTTCACACTGGTCGTCGTAGTGGTGCACCCGGGACTGCCGGCGGTGCACGGGTTGGTGCTTCCGCCTTGGGTGCTGGTGGTCGTCGTGTTAAATCCGGTCTTATTCCCGGCCGCGAGCGCCCCGCTTGAGGCAAGCGCGACTGAAGTAATCGCTGCAAGTAGCGGCAGGTAAGTGGCTCGTGACATGATGGCCTCCTGCTGAGAGTGATACCGAAGCCGACCATTACGCCTGGCGTACCGAAGCTTGATCCGGCTACCGACGTAGCGGACCATCGAAACGTTACAGTGAAGTGCCCGCGCGTCTATTGGCGCTTGGATAGGATCGAAGGTCTCCTTCGATAGTAATCAACCGATATAGGCTAAGCGATAGGAGATACCGTAGATCCGCCATGGAATGCCGGAGGCGCAGACGCGCCTAATCAACGGCTTGCGGAAGAGATGCTCCGTCGTAAAAAGGAGCCACCCGAAGTCCATGTGGACTTGGAAAGAAATGGCCCGGCGTTAGGCCAGCCCCGCAGGCCTCGAAGCTAAGCCGAGGTCTTTGGTTGGAGCCTTGCCGCAGTCGCGGAATCCAGAGCGGTAGGCTCCCCCTGGCGCGTTTCACTATTCGATCCAGGCGTCCACGCTCCAGCCATCGACATCGCCAACTGCGTTCTGCTTCCAATACGAAGTTTGGCATAGATATGATGCAAATGCATCTTCACGGTGCCTTCTGACAAATGGAGCTTGCTGGCGATCTCCTTGTTGCGCAAGCCTCGCGATACGAGGTGGACGATATCGGCTTCGCGCAATGTCAGACTGCTCGCAATCTGAGGGGACCGTTCAGCCGTCGCTAGATGGCGCAACAGGGCGGGGTCGAGCCACTTTCGGCCGTGATGCACGCTCTTTACACAATCGATTAAGCTTGTGGAGCAGGCCACGCTCAACAGAATCCCCTCCACGTCAAGGTCAAGCAGAACGGAGGCCCTAAGCGACTCGTGCTCATCCAGCAGGAAGATCATCGCTACAGAGCAGTTGCGGGCGCGGAGTCGTGAGACCGTTCTCGCGATGTCCCCTCCGACAAGGTTTTCCGCCAGCATAATGATATCCGGGCGGTAGGCATCCAGGGAACGCAGGAGGTCATTTTCGGATGAGCAGCGCGCCGCCACACGGTAACCGGACGCATGCAATACGGTTTCCATTCCGGCTGCGGTGATCTCGTTTGGTGTGGCGATCACAAGGACGGCTTCGGTTTTTCCCGACCGCCTCGCAGCAAGCGTGCGATCCCTTTCAAAATTGATGAGTGTGCTGGTTCGAGAAGTATGATCGTTGACCATGAATTCATCCTAGGCAACGTTGAGAGTGTCATCTTGCGCGGCCCTGCGCCGGGGCCATCGCGTCACGATGTTCACGGCGCCGCTACCCAATGAAAATTGAATTTCCGTCGCCATTTTCCACGGCATAATTCGATTTAGTTTAGCACGAATCATCCTATCGGCTAGCGCGCCTGTCTGTCGCGGATTTGTTCCGTGCGCGGAACTGTTCAGCCGCAATCCCACCATGGAGAATCCCGCTTGATATCGGGCGAAGGTAGCGTGCGGCTGGCGATGTTAATTGCACCGCGGCAAAATTGTGCCGTAACATGGCGCTACTCAATCACCGTGTCGGCAGACGCCAACAACATCTCTGGTACTTTCAGATTGAGCGCTCTTGCCGTTTTCAGATTGATCCCAAGCTTATATATAGTGGTGTGCTCGACTGGAAGATCTGCTGGTTTGGCCCCGCGTATGATCCGAGCAGCAAAATGAGCAGCATGATGATATTCGGCAAAGATACTCGGGCCATAAGACAATAGTCCACCTACTTCGGGAAAGGAGTCCGCGAAACTGACCGTCGCCAATTTGTTCTGTAGTGCGAGCTCAGCTATCTGCTGCCCGGCTATATCAAAAAGAGGGTTGCTCGTTAGGGCGATCGCTTGCACGTTGGCGTTCACCGCCGCGGCAAGCGCGCTCGGGAAATCGCTCTGCCCGTGTACTCCAATTACCTGAAGTCTGACCTGCATCTTAGCTGCCGCGGCTTTGGTCGGCTCTACGGAAAGGGAAGCCGTAAGATCGTCAAAATTGTAGAACACCGCCGCACGTTCAAGGGTGGGAACGATCTGAATCAGTAACTCCAACCGCTTTGCACTTGCCTCCGCTGTCAAAATACTAATCCCGGTAAGATTACCGCCCGGGCTTGCGAGGCTCTTAACTAGTCCCGCCTTGACCAAATCGCCTGTCAGGCAAACAATGGGGATCGTGCTAGTCGCGCTCTTGGCAGCCTTACCAGCGACCGCTCCCGAGGCGAAGATCACATTCATACCTTGTGAGATGAAATCAGAAACGGTCCTTGAGATCGTGTCCCGTGGCGTGGTGTAGCTGAGTGCGGGTCACCACGTTCGCCGGCATGGGCCGGATCGGTCAGCTGGCGATTGCCGGGAAGCTGACGGCGGGATCATCGCCCAACGGGGCGATGGTTTCCAGTGTCATGTAGCGGCCGCGTTGAACCGTCCACTCGTCGTTCTGTTCGAGCAGGATGGCACCGATCAGGCGAGTGATGGCGTCCTCATTCGGGAAGATGCCAACCACTTCGGTTCGGCGCTTGATCTCGCCGTTGACCCGTTCGAGCGGATTGGTCGAGTGCAGCTTGGCGCGGTGCGCGGCCGGGAAGCTCATATAGGCCAGCACGTCGGTCTCGGCCTCGTCGAGGAAGGCGGCGAGCTTCGGCAGCTTGGGGCGGAGCTGGTCGGCGATGCGCCGCCATTGCGCCCGTGCTGCCTCGGCGTCGTCCTGGGCAAAGGCGGTGGCGATGAAGGCGGAGACGACGCGCCGGCCGCTCTTGCCAGCATGCGCCAGCGCGTTGCGCATGAAGTGCACGCGGCAGCGTTGCCAAGAGGCGTTGAGCACCTTGCTGACGGTCGCCTTGATGCCCTCATGGGCGTCGGAGACGACGAGCTTGACGCCGCGCAGGCCCCGCCGCGCCAGCTTGCGCAGGAACGCCGTCCAGAACGTCTCGGCCTCTGACGGACCGATATCCATGCCGAGCACCTCGCGGCGGCCATCGCTGTTGACTCCCACCGCGATGATCACCGCGACCGAGACGATGCGCCCGTTCTGGCGCACCTTCACGTAGGTCGCGTCGATCCACAGATAGGGCCAGTCGCCCTCGATCGGGCGGTTGAGGAAGGCCTTCACCTTGTCGTCGATCTCGCCGCACAGCCGCGACACCTGGCTCTTGGAGATCCCGCTCATGCCCATCGCCCCCTGCACCACGGCGGTGAGCGCCTTCTCGGCCATCCGCCGCGGCTCGAGGAAGCCCGGGAAGTAGGAGCCTTTGCGCAGCTTGGGAATGCGCAGCTCGACGGTGCCGGCGCGGGTCTCCCAGCTCCGGTCGCGGTAGCCGTTGCGCTGGACCTGCCGTTCCTGGCTCTTCTCGCCGTACGCGGCCCCGGTCAGGCCCTCGACCTCCAGCTCCATCAGCCGGTGGGCGGCAAAGCCGATCATCTCGCGCAAGAGATCTGCATCGGGGGTCTTCTCTACGAGCGTGCGCAGGTTCATCATGTCGTCGGTCATCGGTGGTTCCTCGAATCAGGTTGGCTGTCGCAATCCAAACCTTACCGACGAATCATCGGTGACCACCCGCAAAGCCGCTCGCTCGCTACGGCGCTATTGAGGGCGCGCTTCGCGAGCGGCTTTGCTAATCAGCTACACCACTCCTCGGGACACGACCGTCCTTGACACTGCTTGCGGGGAAGCGGCGCTTGCTGGATTTCCAACAACTAGTACCGAATCGCCGTCGATAAGGCCAAAGTCGCGCAACCCGCCCTTGAACTCGTCTATTGCACGTTGGTTAAGTGAGCCAACAATTCCGACCTTCGGAATGCTCTTAGATTGAGCTAGCGTGGCAGCCGAATAGGCGGCGAAAACTGACCTGCCCCTGCGTATTTCCTCCAGATGGAGTTAGAGTCCGGCCCGAAGAAGGACGGACAGATGAAGCGAGCAAGGTTCACGGAAGAGCAGATTATCGCAGTGTTGAAGGAGCATGAGGCTGGGGCAAAGACGGCCGACCTGGCTCGCAAGCACGGGGTCTCGGAAGCAACGATCTACAATTGGAAGGCCAAATTCGGCGGCATGGACGTTTCAGAGGCGAAGCGGCTGAGGGCGCTGGAGGACGAGAACGCGAAGCTGAAGAAGCTTCTAGCCGAGCAGATGCTCGACGCCGCCGCCCTTCGCGAGCTTCTTTCAAAAAAATGGTAGGGCCCGCCGCCAAGCGCGCTGCGGTCGCGCATCTGCAGGCCGTCATGAGCCTGTCGGAGCGGCGGCCCTGTTCGATTGTCGGAGCGGATCGGAAGATGATCCGCTATCGCTCCAGCCGTCCTCCGGACGCGACTCTCCGTGGCCGGCTGCGTGACCTTGCCAACGAGCGGCGGCGTTTCGGCTACCGCCGGCTGTTCGTGCTGCTGCGGCGGGAGGGTGAGCCATCGGGGATCAACCGGATCTACCGGCTTTATCGGGAAGAAGGGCTCACCGTCCGCAAGCGGCGGGCTCGCCGCAAGGCCGTGGGGACCCGTGCCCCGATCCTAGTCGAGGCGATGCCCAACGCGCGCTGGTCGCTGGATTTCGTCCACGACCAATTCGCCAACGGTCGGCGCTTCCGCATCCTCAACATCGTCGACGACGTCACCAAGGAATGTCTGGGCGCCATTCCGGATACGTCGATCTCAGGACGACGCGTCGCTCGCGAACTGACGGCCGTCGTCCAACGACGCGGCAAGCCAGGAATGATCGTGTCCGACCACGGCACCGAGTTCACCTGCAATGCCATGCTCGCCTGGTGCAGGGACGCAGCTATCGACTGGCACTTCATTGCACCGGGAAAGCCGATGCAGAACGGCTTCTCGAGAGTTTCAACGGCCGGATGCGTGACGAGCTGCTCAACGAGACTCTCTTCTTCGATCTCGACCATGGCCGCGCCAAGATCGCCAATTGGGTTGCCGACTACAATCTTCAGCGGCCTCACTCGTCGCTGAAATACATGACCCCCGCGGCTTATGCCGCCCACCTCACCGCAACGGACGATCGGCTACGCAACCCCGACCAGCTCCGCCGATCGTCCGTTGCTCCAACCGCGCCACTTGGCGTACAAAGCTCCGAGACTCTAACCGCTGCCGGATGAAAATTCAGTGGCAGGTCAAAACACTTAAAACGGTGAGAACCTGACGCCGCCTCATTCAAGCCTCGTTGAACGTGTGACGCGTGCCGTCCGTAGCCAATAAAACTGCGAAGATCGACCGAATACAATGAACCCTTATGTCGCAGTGGGGGGTCAAAAGACGTAAGCGCTTAGCCGTGACCCTATTGAGGCTGGCAAAGTGTGCTCGCAGGCTCGAGGATCCGCTCCACCCGCGGCAAATGGGCAGGCAAGCAGCTTCGATTGCGATGACGGTCCTGATCCGATCCAGCACGCGATCGGCCCCTGATGACCGCCGCAGCCTTCTCCTGTGCCGCGTCCAAGACGCCTTGCGCGATCTCCACGTCTTCGAGCGGTAAATGGTATTGATCTGGCCGCAGCTTCTCGGACTTCGCTCCGAACTTCTCTCGGCGTAGTTCGCCGAGAATGACCTCCAACCGGCGCCGCGCTTCTTCCGACGTGGCCAGCGCCGCTTGATGTTCGCTCAATGCTGCCTGCGTTTGCGCTAAAAGCGCCTTCAGGCGTTCATTCTCGTCGCGAAGCGTCGCGCTGCTCATGCGCCATGTCGAGCATATCTGCGCTGCCGGCGCCATGCCAAACTCGGCACAGAGTCATTCTGCCGCACTTATCCAGCGACCTGTGGACGCCGCGCTTCCTCCGGCCGTACCAACCGCCAATCCAGGCCCTCGAACAGCGCGGCAAACATCGCCGGCGATATCCGCATCACGCCGTCCGCAATCTTTGGCCATACGAACTTGCAGCCCTCAAGGCGCTTGTGCACCAGCACCAAGCCCGTTCGATCCCACACCAAAATCTTGATCCGGTCCGCTCGTTTCGACCGGAACACAAAGGCTGCACCGCTGAACGGATCGAGACCAAGCATCTGCTGCACCTTCGCAGCAAGCCCATCATACCCACAGCGGAAGTCGACGGGCCGCGTCGCGATGTAAATCTTCAGCTCGGCGCCGGGGACAATCATCGTGACGCCCGCACCGCGCGGATCACTCGAGATAGCTGCTCCCCATCTATCGCCGCGTCCGTCCGCACGACGACGTCGCCAATCGCAATCTCGAGCTTGACTGTCGGAACGTGACGCTCCTCAAACGGCCCCTCCACAACCAGCGGCGCGAACCGCGGCTGCGGAGCCTCGCTCGACGGCAATTCGCCGCGCTGTCGGAAGCGTCGTCGCCAATCGTAAATCTGCCAGCGCGTCGCCCCGTGCTTGCGCGCCACCTCCGCCACCTGAGCGCCGGGCAGCAGACTTTCGGCGACGATCCGAGCCCGCTCGGCCTCCGAACGCACGCGACGCCCGGACGGTCCCTCAAGCACCTCAAGCCGGCTGACTGCTCCTGACCCAACTGATGAGCTGTCCAAATGGGCGTCCTTTTTGCCGTCCAATCCCATCCCAAACCTCCGCTCAACCCAGAGGCTTCTTCGCACATCTAATCTAACGTCGAACCGAGGGTGCCGGCTTAGCGCTTACCAAAAGACCAAGAACTCAGGTTGAGCAAATCTGGTCCGCTCTGGCTCAAGGGGGGCGGGCCACCGTCAGACCCGGCGAAACTTCGCAGATGGCCAGGAGCGGAAAAGTGGCAAGTTGGCCGCGTTATCGCCTTCCGATCTTGTAGGATCGAACGAAAGCTCCGCGCGATGCTGTCCCTGAAGACGCTCGCGAACCGCAAGAGGCGCGGAGGCACAAGCTGGCAGCCCTTTACGATCTGGGCGCTCGGACTACCACGAGTTCGGCCGGCCGCCCAGCTCGGCCAGCCTGTTCGCTGTGGCGGCCTAGGTGGACTTGAGCACGCCGTTCATTCCGTTCGGATAGAAGCCGCCTTTACTAACGCCTTGCTGCTCGGTCAAATAGACGATGTGCAGCACCTCCTGAGGTGTGCGGCGGAACGCGATGGCGTCGGGGGTAGACGGCACGACGTTGGCTTTGCCGTTCATCCGGATGCCTTGGTCCTTATCCTCTGGCCCATCCACTTTGTCGCGAGCGTCCGAGATCGCGTTGGCCGCATTCCAGGCCTTTTCGCCCATCAAATAAAGCTGCGAGCGCGCCATGCCCATGTGGTACGCCTCGACCGCAAGAATGCCGGCCGCCGCCTGGACGAACTCCTTGCTCTTGATCAGCGGCGCTGCCCCAGCATAGGCGGTCACGCCCACGTCCTCAAACAGCATGCCACCGAGCAGGACGCTCATATCATCGGCAAACGGGTCGAAGTCGGCAGGGAGGCCGGCTGCCTGCGCAGCTGCCTTGAAGCCCGCATCGAAATCGATGGCCGGGCGCGACACCGCCATCCTGCCCAGTGTCTTGCGATAGAAGCGCACATGAGCAAGCTCGTTCTCCGCCAACTCCTCGATGAATTCGCGGATTTCCGGCTTCTGGAACTTGGCTTCGTGTCCGCCGACGACCCGCGCCGCATCTGGACCGGCATCGCTATCGTCGATGCCTCTTCCCATTGTGGCCCGCAGATAGAACTCAGCTTCCATGTATTCCAGATTTAACGCGAACTGAAAAATATCTTCATCCTTCACTTCGGGAGCATGGATTCCAACGCCTGTAGTCTCCTGTTGCTTCCGCTGTGCTTTGTGCTGTGCATAGGCGGCGGGAAGCAGGAGACCGCTCAGCCCGAGAACCGATATGCCGGCAACGGATTGCCGTCGGGAAATACGCGACCGCTCTACGTTCATGGCGAACCTCCTTTTCATGGTAATTGTGACGCGCTTTCCGGAGCGGCAAGTCGCAATCCGCTGTCGGCCGCTTGGGGGGCGCTTGATGCATCACAAACGGGACGAGCTTGCGTCCGTTCCTACTTAGCGCAGCTTTCGGGACGATCCGCGATGCGGAGTGGTCCGACCTCAGCAACGGTTTAAAATACGAAGAACTCAGGTTGAGCAAATCTGCTCCGCTCTGGCGCAACGAGCGGACTACCGACCGCCGAGTCGCAACGTCGCCGATGGGCCAACTCCGGACTTATGCGCCGCAGAAGGGCCGCTATTTCGATCACCTCGCGCACATTGGTGTGCTACTCGGGTAGCCCCGCCTTGCGAAAACCCTCAATCATCAGCTTCGCATTTTTTGATAGCTGGCTCCGAGCGATCCACGCCGATATTGTGAAAGTAGGGTCGATTTCGAGCATACGGGTCGCCGCCTCACGGGCCTCAGCGTCGCGCCCGAGATGGGCGAAAGCGGATGCGAGGCAGCGGTATGGTCCTGGATAGGAGGGGTTGTTACGCTGCGCTTTCTTTCCGGCACTGACGGCCTCATCAAAGCGACGAAGCTCAACAAGGGCAAATCCCATCCCGGTGAAGACTGTATATTGTTGCGGGTCTAGTGGGCTCATTCGCACGGCACATTCAAAGCTCCGGATCGCTTCTTCTGGCTGCCCTGCAATCTTGTAGACCCAACCTCTGCAGTTCCATGCACGATATGAATTCGGGTTGAGAGAAACCGCCCGATCAGACATCTCGATCTCAGTCTCACAATCTCCGACCAAAAGTGCCGAGATCAACGCAGCATTTGCTAACGTGTCTGGATTATCATCGTCGAGTCTCAATGCCACGCGCGAAAGCCGAACGGCTTCCTTGCGTTCGAATTGGGGGTCGACGGCATAGCCCCTGACCACATTTTCCGCGTGACAAAGAGCTGCCAGACCAGCGGCAGCAGCAAACTTAGGGTCGCGCTTCAAGACGCGCTGGACTAGCCGGAGCGCCTCAGCCAACCCGTCGCGGGTCGATCGGAAGGCTCGCTGTAGAGCTCGAAGATAAAGATCATACGCGGTGAGGTCTTCCGGTCGCCGCCGCTTCGCCAGTGCAATTTCTGCGTGAAACAATTTTGGCTGAATAGCTGAGACAACAGCGAGCGTGACTTCGTCCTGCAATGCGAAAATATCCGTCATGTCACGCTCGAACTTTTCCGCCCAGATGTGTGCGCTCGTAGCCACTTCAATCAACTGACCGGTGATGCGGACTTTGCCCGACGCCTTGCGCACCGCGCCCTGAAGGACATAGCGGACGCCAAGCCTGCGTCCGACTTCCTTGATGTCGACGGCTTTGCCCTTGAAGGTGAAACTCGAATTGCGAGCGACCACGAACAACGATTTGAACCGCGAAAGAGCGGTCGTGATTTCCTCAACCATCCCGTCCGCGAAATACTCCTGCTCGGGTTCGCGAACGGCAGCACAGCGATGGAGGGCTTGTCGGGAATTGCAGGAGCGCTCTCGGGTGCATCGCCCGGATTTGGACCCGCAGCTTCTCGCGCCTCCTGCACCTTTCCGACGAAGCGGAAGCCCTTGCGTGGTAGTGTTTTGATGAAGCGCTGTTCCTCGCCGGAATCGCCGATTGCGCCCCGGGCGGCATTCAGGCGGGTTGTCAGCGCCGCGTCGGATACGCTGCGCCCATTCCAAATTGCACTGATGAGGTCGTCTTTACTGACAACGCGTTCCCTGTTGCGAATCAGGTAATCAAGCAGGTCAAAAACTTGCGGTGTGATCGACACAGCATCGTTCCCCCGATGCAGTTCACGCCGTTCGGTGTCGAATGTGTACTCCTCAAAAAGATAGTGCAAGCTGCCATTCCCTCTCGAGATCGCCTCTGTAGCACCTCTGGCGCACGAAGAATAAGCCGCCGGTAAGGGAAATGTAAGCCACCGGTTAAGCGCGCCGGCACATCTTGCGGCAACTTCCGCCTAGTGAACAGTCCAGACAGGACGCCCTCAATGAGCACGATCCATGGGACCACTGAGCTGGGGCCGGCAACAGCAAGGCGGCAGGTCTACAGTCCTCTCGAAGCATACTGGAATGCATTTCAGGAGTGGCGCAAACGCCGGAGATTACTAGCCAACTTGTGCGACCTAAGTGACAGGGAGCTTATGGATATCGGTATTACGCGCGGCGAAATCGACTACGTCGCCTCGCACCGAGATTGCGATCCGCGAGGCATCCTATCCGGTGAATGAATGCCGATATCTGTAACGATGGAAGGTCGTATTGTCACAGCTAGAGGCGTCGTGGCGCAGATGCTCACTTCCGATATGGGTCACGAGCGGTCTTCCATCCGAGCGAACTCAATGTCGGAGTGGGTGCCAACAGCAGACATGCGCCTCTCTAGGCGGGAGTGCGCAGCTACGTTTTCGTTACCTCTTTAGGATGCCCGTATCGGTGTTCCAACTGCCGTACGTCTGCATCTGCAGCTGGCGTGTTGTATGCCGGTCGAGATCCGCTCCCGTTCTGATCAGAACCAATCGCGCGCTTCCACGCCTTCTTGCATTTGACGCGTCTGTTCCGCTGAGTGTGGTCCCGCTCAATCTCAATAGCGTTGAGCCAGGCTACTCGCGCCAGCTAAGCTCGTATCTCCTGCAGATGAAGAACCTCCCGAGCCGCCTCCTGAGCTTTGCGCTATTGAGAACGAGGTTGTGCCCAGCAGAATTGTCACCGCGGTCGCTAGAAGCTTCATCCTTTTCCTCCGTCCGGAGCCAGCAGAGCTAGAACTGGCTCGCAATTCCTATCGCCGGCGTGCGAACCAGGCTCCAAGCAGAAACGCAACAAAGAGCGACCGCAAAGGCGCTTTCACTGTCACCTCTCCTGGTGGTCCACCAACCCCATTTTGCGGATCGCGTGGTTGAATGCCAACTCCCGGACATGGTGCTGTTTCAAACTGGGCAACCCCATTTAGGAATTTGATCCCATTGCATACGGACGGCGGCAAGGGACACCCCGCACTCCTCCGGGCAAGCTCTGTATTCAGTGGTGTCTTTCAAATTGTTCACGTCGCAGCAGGGATTGTCGAACTGGCGACCGTAGTGAGCCTCGTGATTGCGCGCAGCCGGCAAACTGATGCCGTTCTCCAGCGCCTACACCGTGCATAATCTCGGCATCGACATCGCGCATCTGCCGACGATCTATCTCGTCTCCGGCCTGTTCAGCATCGTCACGGGACCGCTCGTCGGCCGCGCCAGCGATGCGTTCGGAAAATACCCGACCTTCGTGTTCGGCTGCGCCATGACCGTCCTCATGGTGCTGATCTACACCCATCTCAGCCACGTCTCGCTCGCGACCGCGATCCTGGTCAACGTGCTGATGTTCGTCGGCATCTTCTCGCGCATGATCCCGTCGCAGGCGCTGATGTCGGTGATTCCCGAGCCGAGCCAGCGCGGCTCGTTCAGCGCGGTCAGCGCCTCGCTCCAGCAACTCTCCGGCGGCCTCGGCTCGGTGCTCGCCGGCGCGATCATCGCGCAGGGCGCGGACGGCGCGCTGCTCCATTTCCGGATCGGCTACGTCGTCGTGACCACGACGATCGTCACGCTGGTGATGATGTATTTCGTGCAGAAGGCGGTGGCGGAGCGGGTGGTGTGAGGGGGCGAGAGGACCGATCTGGTGCCTTAGGACCCACACGGCAGCGACGCGGTGATCGCCGCCTGCCATCGCCAACGATCTGAGGTAGCTCTATTTTGGGGTCCGAACCCCCAAAATGGTGCCCAGGAAAGGATTGGGGATCGATCCGTCAAACTACAGCAAAAACAGGGACTTACCTCTGTGTCAAGTCTGACGCTTGTACCACTGGACTGTGCTCATGTCGACCTTACTCTGAATGCCATCCCACATGCGCTGCTAGGCAACGAGACTGCGCCCGAGAGAGCTTAGAGGCGTCGGGGCTAGGTCAGAAGGCCCAATTCAACCCTTCGTGAATGGTCTCTCGGCGCCGGATTTTTAAGCGCGGCAGGACACGTCGCCGATAACTTCAGGGGGTCGGGACGGCAGCCCTGAACTTGAGGTTGAATCGCATTTGAAACTGAAACGTCGATTCTCGTTGTGCTTCAAAGCCGGTCTCGTCCCGATTCTCGCGCCCCGCAATTCCTGTCTGCGTGATCGGACGGATGCTCGATTTCGCGACATATTGCGTCGCGTACGAACGGGGTCGAGTCAGGGAAAAAGAATCCCGTGTTTGCTGGACAAAGCATTGCATGACTCGCTTGGGTCAAGACTGAACGATAAAAACAATAGAGCTGATTACGAACGCTACCCCTGCAATCATTCCGATTTTTTTGTACGGAACCGTATGCGGCTGAAAGGCACCAAAATCACACTGACAATTACAATAATCAGCGACAGGAGCCGCACAAAGAAAATGAGAATCGCCCCTCCCCCAGCGGCCACTTTCAATGGAAAGCTTCGCGGAGCATAGTAGCGCATATCAGCTGGTTCGCGCGCCGAACGAAAAGCGCGGGCATTGCCCGCGCTTAGAAACTATTCCGCACCGAGGCGGCGCAAACCGAGCCGACTTGTTTCGAGTTCGGGCTTGAGCGCGACCGCCTTCCGGAAATCGCTGATCGCCTCCTGCTTGCGCCCGAGCGCTTCGTACACATGCGCGCGGGTATCAATGACGTTCGCATCGCTCGACGCGAGCTTGTACGCCTCTTCCGCATACGTAAGCGCTTCGCTGTTGCGACCGGTTTTGAACAGCGACCACGCGAGCTCGTTGAGCATGTATGCGCTGCGGTTGCCCATTTTGATCACCACGGCGAAATCCTTCGACGCCGAAGCGTAGTCTTTGCTGCTCGCATAAAGACGGCCGCGCCAGCTATACGCAGCGATTTCGTCCGGTTGATTTTGTACGAACATGTCCGCATCGCTGAGCGCCGAGGAGATGTCTTTGAGCGCCGCATAGGTTCGCGAGCGGTAGTAATATGCGTTGCGTGCCTGCGGCGAGCCGACGGCGTCGTCGAATTGGCTCAACGCTGCGCGATAGTCGCCGGTCGCGAAGTCGAGCCTGCCGCGGGTGAATGCCATGCACGCGTCTTTCTCGCCGAGCGACGCAGCCTTCTCGAGATCTTGCCTCGCCTTGTCGTACTGCTGTTCGTCGATGTAGAACGACGCGCGCGAACGCCACATACGGCCATCTTTGGGAGCGAGCGCGACCGATTTGTTGTAATCGATGAGCGCCTGCTCCTTATTGCCCCGCATGTTACAGAATGCCGGCGCGATTCGAATACGGCACGCCGTCGTTCGGTGAATACCGGATGGCGTTGTCGTAATCGGAAAACGCCGCGTCGTACCGCTTCGTGCGATGGTATGCGATGCCGCGCCAGTTATAGGCAAAGCCCGAAGTGCGATCGAATTCGATCGCGGTGTCGCAGTCCCGAATGGCTTTGTCGTATTCCTCCTTGTTCACGTAATGCCCGCAGCGATAGCCGAAGGCGATCGCTGTGTTCTTTTCGTTTTGGAAGCCACCCTTGAGAATACGCGTGCATCCCTCGATACCTTCGTCCGGCAACAGCCCTTCCTCGATGCCGTATTTGCAGTCGAACCAGTCGTCCGCATGCACGGGCGTGGAGCCGATGCCTGCAGCGAACAGCGCGCCTGCGGCAATCATTATTCCGACAAAGATCATTCTTCCCTCTCTCGGTCCACCCGGCTGAACGTCATCGCACTTTGGGTGCCGTTTGCAAGACGCTTCGGAAAAGCGCTCCTTGCTTTTCAGATCCTGCTTCAACGCTTGAGGGCCCTTTCCGCGGCCTGGCAATCTGAAGCCTGCTTGTCTTTCATCTGCGCAAGGAATTCCTCGCGCTGCTTTCTGGCAACATCAGAGAGCTCACGCATGTCACAGGCCCTGGATACATTCTCCATGTGGGGCAAATCGAGCTGAACCTGCTCGACGAACATCTTCTGATAGTCACACTGCGCCTGGAAATACGTTGGCGAGCAACATTTCATTGCATCGATCTTCGCCTGGGCCTTCTTCACGGCTCGATCGGAGTTCTGGTTATGAATTCGCTGGGCATTTTTCGCATCGACGCACTCGTCCGCAAACACCGGACTTGCCAAGACCATCGCTGCAACAATCGCGCTTCTGATCATCGAGAACATCCGCTGGCTCCTGCAATCAATCTGCTATGGATTCGGGCAAACCTCGATCGAGCACTAGCGACTCAGCGATTTTCACGCATAACCCAAATGGGCCATACTACTGCCGGCAATACCATCTGAGTTCGAAACTTCTGTCTTAGCCGCGTAGCACGAAAACTTAGGCCGCCGCCGGGTCCGATTAGGGATGCCATGATTCGTACAAGCCCTCGTGAGACGTCGCCAGATCCACAATAACACCCCTGCGAACCCACAGGAGGCCGACACGTGCCAAGTATCTCCTCATTTGCACACGCCGTTGAAAATCACTGAAAATGCGCGCAAATGCTCTATTCAAATCTTGGGCAGGTCCGAGTCCATGGCGTTACGTGGCTGGCGCCTTGCGCTGAGAGCAACAGAAAGAGCGCCCTTGCGCCCTTGTAGCTGGCCGCCTTGCGGCTGCGTTCGCGGCCAAGCATCACGGGTTTTCTGGGCGAGGCGCAGACCATCCATTCCCAGGAGCGCGAGCGCCTTCGAACGAAGATGTCGAAGGTCGTAAAGCTGGAGCGGTCATCCTTCCAGCCACTCGGAACGATCGCCCGATGTTCACCAAGGCGGCTCAACCCAAACTCCTCTCTTGAATGCGAGGGCGAAGAATTCAATAGACCGACCGGTTTTCCCGAGGATGACCCATTTGGGTCATGCCGAAAGCTTCGCGTGCGGCAACAACGTCATTGTTCGAACCGGACCGATTCGGAGTGGGATTGCCCAGCCAGAGACGGTCCGATACGGTTAACCACTGACTGGTGACGCGGCTCATCCCCGTCGAAGGACTCGTAAAATGTTCAGGACTCTCATTGCCTTCGGTATTGGCATGCTCCTGACAGCGCCAGCTCATGCCCAGCAAAATCGCGCAAAGCTCGAAGCACCGGGCAAGGTGTCGTTTGGTTCAAGCTACGAGCAAGCGAGCGGCGTCCTCGGAAAAGACGCGGAGCCCTATGAACTCGATCCGCCGCAGCCGGGCATGAAGGCCCTTTCTTGCGATAAGTGCGCGCCTTTGCCAAACGTAGAGGGCTTCACGATGTACTTCCAGGACAGCCGCGGACTCGTTCGGTTGGAGGCGTTCGCGATCGCCGGCGGTTTCAAAACCGTCGACGAATGCCAGAAGGCCGACAAGCCATGATGCCGAAACTCGTCGAGCTGTACGGCAAACCTGAATCGAACGTGAACGCCAAGGAAGGCCCCGAGAATAAGCGAATTGCCTCGTTCAAGTTCGCCGACGGCGCTCTCATCCAGCACATCAGCAACATTTCCAAGCCTGCGCGACCCTGCACCTATACGGTCGTCTACAAGAAGGCGCCCTAGCGGCCTAACGCTAATGCGCCGTGGTTTCTCAGGCGGAAATGGGCAGTTCTGGAGGGGTACCAATGCGATTTTTAGTGTCGGTGTTGTTCGTTGCGACGAGCCTTGGCCCAGCCTTGGCTGGTGATCTCGGGTTTGCCTTCGATAACTTCGAGCAGCAGTTCAAGAAATCTCAGGACCTCGTCAAGATCGATCTAGGCCTCGAAAAGGAGAAATGCCAGGGCGACGGAAAATCTCGGGCCTGTACCTACAAATCCAAAGCCGGGACGACCGTCATCATCGGGACAAAAGGCAGCCAGGTTGAGGATATAGTCGCGATTTTCGAGAAACCTGGCGCGAAAGCAGGCTATGAGTTTCTTACGGTATCAGCTTGGGCAATCGCCTTTGGGAGTGGCGTCTCGGATCCGAATGACTTCGGAGCTCAGTATAAGGCAGCGACCGACAGCTATGTGAAACAGGCAAACAGCGGCGCCCCTCGGATCGAGGTCACGGCGGGAAACTACAAGTGGACGATGTTTCGGGTGGGTCCGAAAAAGGACGAAATGTTTGTCAAAGCGTTGAATTAGTAGCACTACTTTGGCAGATTGTTGATTTTGGCGCGTTTTATAGGATTCCCGAATCAATTTTTCAATGATTCATGGGTGGTCGGCTCTTGGAGGGCTGACCATGCCGGGATGGGAAGACGAACTCGAACGCTGGCTGATGCCGTTCTTGGACCGACTGGGTCATAAGACCCGGCAGCGGATGTGTCCTCTGTATGTTGCGGGATTGATCGGTCCCGGCGATCGTAAGAGCGTTCAGCCGATGGCGGAACGCCTTGCCACCAGCACCTACGACCAGTTGCACCATTTCATTGCGGACGGTGTCTGGGACGCGACGCCGCTGGAGACAGAGTTGCTCAACCAGGCGGACCGACTTGTCGGCGGCAGGGATGCGGTGCTGGTTATTGATGACACCTCACTTCCCAAGAAGGGTGAGCGCTCGGTCGGTGTTGCGGCTCAATACGCCTCGGCTCTCGGTAAAACGGCAAATTGCCAAACACTGGTGTCTTTGACGCTTGCGCGCGGCGAAGTACCCGTGATGGTCGCGTTACGTCTCTTTCTGCCTGACAGTTGGACAAGCGACGAATCTCGTTTGAAGCGCGCTCGCGTGCCAGTCGAACATCGAACGCCACGGTCCAAGCCGGAGATTGCTTTGGCCGAGATTGACCGCGCGATAGCAGCCAACGTGCGCTTTGGATATGTGCTGGCGGATGCAGGATACGGCCTCAGCGCACCGTTTCGACAAGGGCTAACAGAGCGCGGGCTGGTCTGGGCTGTCGGAATCCCGCGGCACCTGAAAGTGTATCCGGTCGATGTGAAGCTCATTTGGCCGATTACCAAAGCCCGCGGCAAACCACGAAAGCACCACGTGCCCGATATCTTATCAATTGCGGCCGAGCAAATGCTGGCCGGCGCCAAATGGAAAACCGTGAGTTGGCGTAGCGGGACGAAAGGTCGGCTTAAAGCCCAATTTGCTGCGGTCCGTGTCCGGACCGCCGACGGCCCTCCGCAGCGGATATGGGATAAAGGTCAGCAGCATCTCCCAGGCGACGAAGCCTGGCTCATTGGCGAGCAACGTGCGTCCGGGGAGAAGAAATACTATCTGGCCAATCTTCCGGCGGCGACGGATCTGCGCACGCTGGCCGCCACCATCAAGGCACGGTGGATTTGTGAGCAGGCGCATCAGCAGTTGAAGGAGGAACTTGGACTTGATCACTTCGAAGGGCGATCATGGCAAGGTCTTCATCGCCACGCCCTGATGACAATGATTGCCTACGCCTTCCTGCAACATCGTCGCCTCGCACACGCGGGGCGGAAAAAAAAGAATCTACGGGCCTCCGCCTCAGCCAACCATGCCAGCCGTACGTCACGCCATCGTCGATCTCATCCTTCGGCCGCCGTCTCAGCATTGCCCATATTGCCGAAGGCAAATCCGTGAAAAACAGCGGCGAAAACACAATCTGCCAAAGTAGTGGTAGGCCGTGTACCCATAAATCCGGCCGAGGGGCAGCCTTTGACTCAAGCAGCCATTTAGTTTGTGATATATTCAACGATTTGCTCGTCGAGCCTTCCGTTGATTTTCCGGCTGCGACATTCTGGCTAGGAAGACCTTGATGAAAGCTCGGATTTTCATGCAGAAAAGACTTTTTTCGGGATTGATTGCTGCAGCGTTACTCTGGACCGCGACGGAAACATTGGCTGAAGACGGCGCGAAATGGCGCTGCACCGGACAACCCGATATTGCACCGGATATCCAAATTGATGGCTGCACTGCCGCAATCCGCTCAGGCCAATACAGCGGCAAGAATCTCGCGTGGGCCTACTTCAACCGCGGCAATGCCTATCAAACCAAAGAGGATTACGACCGCGCCATTGCAGACTACGACCAAGCCATCGCGCTTGCGCCGGACGCGGAAGGTCCCTTTGCCAATCGCGGCATCGTTCATCGAAAGAAGCAGGAATACGACCAAGCCATCGCTGACCTCACTCGAGCCATCGCGCTTGGAGGAAAGGATGGACTCGTCTACTTCAACCGCGCCGAAGCCTACAATGGTACAGGCGATCACGACCGCGCCATCGCAGACCTGGACCGAGCGATCGCTCTCGAGCCAAAAAGTGCTGGCAATTACGTCGGCCGTGGAGTCGCCTATTACAACAAGAAAGATTACGATCGAGCTATTGCCGACTTCAATCGGGCAATCGCTATGGATCCGAAATTTGGCGGCGCCTACTACTTTCGCGCGTCTGCGTTCAATGCCAAAAAAGACTTCGATAGCGCCATCGCTGACTATAGTCAGGTCATCGTCCTGCATCCGAAAAGCACTGACGCTTACAGCGAACGTGGCGATGTCTATTTCGGCAAAGGGGATTATGACCGCGCCATCGCCGATTACGGTCAAGCGATCGGTCTCGACCCGAAGACTGCGAACGTCTACGCCAACCGCAGCAGCGCCTATCGCAAAATGAACGAGCATGGCCTGGCCATGGCTGATCTTAATCAGGCCATCGCCCTCGATCCGAAACCGGCTTACCTCAAGGCGCGCGGCGTTTTTCAGTTCGAGCTAGGTGATTTCAAGGCAAGCGCCACCGATCTACTGCGCGTTCTGGAAACCAACGATAGTGCCTACGTGATGTTGTTCCGCTACCCTGCGCGCGCTCGCGCAGGAGAAGCGGCTGCATCCGAACTGGAAGGCAACGCCCGGCGCTTGAACGATAAGTCATGGCCGTTCCCAGTCATTGAATTGCTGGCGGGCAAAAGATCACCAGAGGCCACGCTGGCGGCTGCTACCAAACAGGAAGAGACCTGCGAAGCAAATTTCTACATTGGCGAGTCCTATATCTTGAGTGCAAAGAAGGAACTTGCACAAAAAGCACTGCGAGCCGCTGCCGACACCTGTCCTAAGAGTTTCGTCGAATTTAATGTCGCCCTTGCGGAGCTGAAGCGGTTTTAGCGGTTCTTCTCCGTATCGTAACTTGAGTCCAACAAATGTTAAAACTCCCTGAGTACGATCAGTACCTCCGGCCGAACTCGCTAGGTCTGCTTCTGATGCTGTGGACGGCTTCTGCAGGGGCACGAGAGTGGCAAGGAGTGGGTGCGTTTTGAGGTTCCCCACGATTCGGAGGAGCCTCGCGGATCACAGCGTTGTCGAAGGGCCTGACCACATAGCCGAACGCGGGCGAGCCCCGCACGGATCACAGCCAACTCTTCCGAGATCAGCGTTTGAGGGTACAGGATCATCATCCACATAACCGCGACAAGAATGCGTACCTCTCCGTGACATCGTTGATGATGTCGTCTGCCGGACTCAATCCCCTGGAGAGCCGGATGGGAGCAGTCCAGGAAAGAACTCGAAGGCACCGACCGCCATGGCGCCCCAGGCAACAACGAAAAAGCCGGTGTGAGCGGACGCAGCGCTCGGCAATACAGGTACGAAGATGCCGATCAGCAGCACGGTGCCTCCTCTGGCCACATTGGATGAAACTGTCTGCTTCATTTTCCCCCTCCCCACGTTACAGAATCAGAGACTGTCCGAAGCGAAAACGGCGGCGGCCGTTCACATCGCTGTTGGCGCTCCCGCTTCATCCCGAAGCTGTCGGCGCAGAGACAGCCGAAAGCGCCTGTTGATGCGTACAGGCTCGCGGTGACACTCGAGACTTCCGTTTTCACGGCGGTGACCAGTTCGCGCCGAGAGACCCGAACGATGACAGTACAAAACAGGTCCTCAGTTCGCCGCTCGCCTTGCGCGCTCTGGATCTCGGTTGCAGCACGCAAGTGCCATTCATAGGTCTTCGCGCCGTGGGCAAGCATCTTGAAGCCGTCCGGCAGACCGAATTCCTGCATCACTCTCTGGATGTGCATCCCGACGAGCGGACTTCGTGAGGCGCCGACACTCGATGCGCAAGGAACAAGCGCCAGTACACCGGCAAGCACTAAAGCAGCGCGGCTCGATTTGCGTGCGGCTGGGCTTGCGGGCGAAGATATCATTTAAGCTCTCACGAGCAGCCCCAACTGAGCGCATCGAGTGACATCAGTCGCAGGTTGACGGAGGGAACGGAACGGCCGACGAGATATCGGCTTGCAATCTTCCGCAAACCGCTCGCGACTTCCCCGAGAGCGCAGTCATCGGCATCCCGTGCCGCGCACAGCGTGTTGACGGAGGCTCGCTCGAAATCATCTCGCGCGACATCAATCGCGGCGCGCAGGAGAAAGCGGGACGAGCGCCGGGAGAAATGCGGCCCCTCCCGTAGCGCTGCGTACCTCTCGGTCTGAACGAAGAGGCGGTCGCGATCGTCTCCGTCGGAGATGTCGGGAGCGACGTAGCCGCAGGTCGGACATTCCTGCAGCCAAACGCTCATGTTGAACCGCTCCATACCGGAAGGGGGCTGATCGATATCCCGGGAGCCGATCTCGTTGGTGCTCAGAAGGACCGATTGCTCCGAGGTCTGCCCGCAGCAGAAACACCGCACGTTGCTTTTGCGGTCGTTTGTCATGGAGCGACCGAGCGCAGGATGACCACAGCCCGGCGGCCTCGGCGCAGGCGCAGCCAGATCACGACAGGAGGAAATTCGAGCGACATGCCATCAAACGACAAAATTCGGACTAGCGACCGCTACCGAACTAGCTTGCGGCCGATGCGGCTGCATGACCCAAACGGGTCAGTCAGCTGGACCGTGCTCCGGAACGTCATGCCTGCGGTTTCGGCGTGCCGACTGCTGCCCCCGATGGCGCGGTTCTATAATACCATAAGCTCTACGCCAGCGTTTAAAGGTATTCCGTAGAATTCCGGACCGGCCTTGCACTTTGCCTTGCTCTCGCGAGAATTTCCAAGCTGCCGTTCATACCTTTGGAGGAGGGTGTGAGTCGGCTGACACAGGTCAATTTTGGCCTGCCTGTGCGGGACTGCCGCCACGAAACGGCGGGCGCAGGTTGACGCGGAAGGGGGACCGCTCTTGGGGACAAATGGAGTTGATAACGATCGGTTGTCGAAAGTCATCGATCGACTAGGGGAAGCCGCCATCGATCCCGCCGCGTGGCCCGCCATCATGGACGACATCTGCAGAGCGGTCGGCGCATCAGCGGCCATCCTTCTCCAGAGCGACGTTCGAACGCCAGACGTCCCACGGACGCCATCGATCGATGAGGCCCTTCAGCTGTACTTCAAGCATGATTGGCACCTAAGAGATCCGAGAGCCGCTGGATTCCCGCAAATGATGTCCGGCGAGATCGTCACCGACCACGACATGCTGACGCCGGAGCAGATCCGTTCCGATCCCATGTATAATGAGGTACTGTATCCGTTCGGGTTTCAATGGTTCGCGGGTGTCGGCTTTTGGGCCGAGTCCGCCGCCTGGGCGCTGACCCTGCAGCGAACGGGTCGCGTGGGTTCTTTCGAGGCGCGTGACAAACGCTTGCTGGCGCGGCTCGCACCGCGACTGACGGAAACGGCTACCCTTGCCACTGCAGTGGGCCGCGTGGCGCTCACGTCCATGACCAACGTGCTGAACCAGGTTCAGCAGCCTGCACTCGTTCTCAACCGCCGGGGAATGGTGCTGAGCACGAACGCGGCGGCCGATGCCGGATTCGACGACGACATCCGGATCAGCAACCGGCGGCTGATGGTGCGCGACAAGAGCGCGCTCGCGAAACTTGATCAGCTGGTCGCCTGATCCGGTCGACACCCGACAGCCACGCGTTACCTGCTGCACCCATTCCGGTTCGGCGAACGGCAAAGCCTCCCGTCGTCATCCGCGTGTTGCCCATCGATGGCGCGGCTCGCAACGTATTTCTGGGAAGGATCCAGGCGACGGTATAGCCAAATGGCCACACGCACAAAGGTTCCGCGCGCCTACACTTCCTTTGGCGCTGCCTTACACGGACATTCGACTACGATGATGGCCATCCCTAGGGACCGCCATCATGCGGTACAGAGTGTTCGTGGTAGACAGCAGCCGGCGAGTGATCTGCACCGCGAAGCTCGACTGCATCGGCGAGCAGGCTGCGAGATGTCGAGCCGAGCAAATGTGTGGCGAGCACGAGTTGAGCTTTAGGCGGGGGATCGTCGCGTCGCTATTTTTCGCGGGACAACATCGAAGGAGAAGCGAACCGACCGCTCATCCTGAGTAGAAGACCCGTCAGGCGACCCAACCGTCCTCTAGGATCGAACGGATTGACTGATTCCGAGAAGATTGTCTTCGCTGTCGGGAAACCAAGCGCCTCGCTCACCGATAACCTTACTGGCGTAAGTCCCGGCAATCTCGGCGATCCAGGTCAATGGTCTTCAGACCGGGCAGATCATATTCCTCGACGTTGGAACTCCGTGCTGCGACAGCCATTGCCCCGCACTGGATGATCCGGTCATGGTGCGCAGCAGTTGGAACGCGATGTTTCTGATGGGCGATGTCTTAAGACAGTCGCTCGGAACCCTGCTGGATAATGCAGGGTATGCGCCGCAAGAGATGACTTGGTATCGCGTGCAGCACCCGGATCTTCAATTACGCCGCTACTTTTCGAATTCTGCGGCAACTAATCCCGTTTTGATTGTGCCTGCGCCCATCAAGCGGCCGTACATCTTCGATCTATTACCACAGGTCAGCGTGATACGGCGGCTCGCCGATGCTGGGTTTGCCGTCTACCTGCACGAATGGCCGGAGGAACAGGCTGCGGACTGGAACCTCGAGACGAGCATAGCTCTGCTGCTTGCGGCGATCGAGAAGCTCTCAAGGGATCACCAACGAGCGCCAGTGGTCATTGGCCATTCGCTTGGCGGGACTCTGGCTGCCATCGCGGCTGCACTTGTACGGCGGCGCGTCGGCAAACTCGTCCTGGTTCAGGCCCCCCTCGCGTTCGGCCAATGCACCGGAGCCTTGCGACCGATCGCGATCGATGCGCAGTTTGAGGTTTTGAGCCGTCGTATTGCGGGTAGTCTGCTGGACTGTGCGAGCGTTGCCGCGGCTCCAGAGGAGTTTTTCGTCGGGCGCTATTGCGATGCTTGGGCCAGCTTGTCCGATTTGGAAGCGCTCGCGCTCCACGGCCGCGTCATTCGCTGGACCCTCGATGAGTTCGCCCCATCGCGCCAACTACTCCAAGACGTGATCGAGTTGCTCTATCGTGAAGACCGGTTCGCACGCAACGACCTGCACCTGCTCGACCGTACTGCCCGCTGCGACGCCCTTGCTGAACTGCCAGTGGCGGCGATCGTCGATCATACGAGTCGTGTCGTCCCGCCCTCGTCCACGCTGCAACAATTGAGCAGCCCAAGGGTATTTGTCTATGAGCCGGAGATCGGAGTGGCGTTGCAGCACGTTGGTGCTCTCGTCGGCCGCCGAGCGCATCGAGAGATCTGGCCGCACGTGATCGAGTGGTTGCGCCAGGGGGGCGATCACAAAACTTGAAATCCCTTCGTGCCAGTGAGCATCTTTCCTCGACCAGCGTTTCTCGCGCGGCCCCCCTACGAGTAAGGCATGGCAATGGGCCAGCTCAATAGCCATAGAAGCAAGCGCCGAGCTAGCCACTATCTTTTTCGAGTAAGCTTCCAGCTTTTCTAATGCGGTGTGCGCTTCTCCGGATCTTGATCAGACCGGCGACCCTTGGCGCACTCCTGCTTCACGACAAGGCTGAGACCCAGCGCCTTGGCGACGGGCAAACCGACCCTTGTCATCGGCGACACCGCCGAACAGGCTGTTGCGAGATGGTAGTGTGCGGGAGGTTCTGCAAAAGCTGAGAGGCTGAAGCGGTCATGGTAAGTCCGGTGATTGCGAAGATCACCGCTCGTAGAGGAGCTTGGACCCGCCATGACCGTGACGAAGATTAGGACGGATGTCTCTGCAGTCAAAGAGTTGTTGAGGTCGGACAAGGAGTTCCTGAAGCCGCTGATCCAGGGTGCGGTGCAGGACATTCTCGAAGCCGAGATGACGGAGACGCTGGGTGCGGAGAAAGGGGAGCGCAGCGAGGGGCGGCTTGGCTATCGCTCCGGCTACTATTCCCGCTCGCTGATCACCCGGGTCGGCAAGATCGAGCCGAAGGTGCCGCAGGACAGGCAGGGACGGTTCTCGACCGAGCTGTTCGAGCGCTACCAGCGCTCGGAGAAGGCGCTGGTAGCGGCCTTGGCCGAGATGTACGTGCAAGGCGTCTCGACCCGGAAGGTGAAGCAGGTCACCGAGGAGCTGGTGGGGCTTGCCGGCACGCGGGACGGTATCGAGGCCGCCGGCGATCTGTTTCGCGCGTTTGGTCTGCGCTGCGTCTTTGCTACAGCCCACGACGATCAGCAGACCCGCAACAGGGCCGCGCCCTATGCGCCGCTCGGCTGGCTTGCCAAGCCCTACACGATGGCGTCTTTGGTGGGGCTTGTGCGCGAGGTGCTTTCGACACAGGACTAACAACGGCCAAGCGATCCCTGGAGGACCGGAGCCAGGAGTTTCCTGAGCGCGTGGCTCTCAAAAGGCTTCTGAAAACGTGCGACAGCCGCCAAGCTCGATCTCAATGATGCCAGCCCTGCGATGCTCAGGCGTTGAAGAGGCCGGTTGCGAGGGGTTCATCGCTACCGGAGTCGGCGCCGAGGCGATCTCGACCGGAACAAGCGCCGGCATGATCTCACCGCTCAGCTGACCCTGGCGTGCCTGCCGGCGCCAAACCGTGAACAAATTGGGATGAACATCATGTCGGCACGCAACTCAATAACACTTGCCGCAGGCGCCAATCTTCCCGATCCGATGTCACGGTTGCCAGACAAGCCCACGGCCGATGTCGTTACGTTCGAGTGCATGGAGCACGTGATCTTGAGGTCGCGCAGGTAAGCGTTTGGGAGAGCTTTCAATTACCCACAAATTCTCCTCCGACCATGGCGCCCAGCGCGATGTCGGTGAGGCGTGACAGCCCGCGCCACATGACCGTATTGCCGGGCGGCGGATCGCTGGCGCGGGCGAGATAACCGCCGAGCCGGGCAATCTTGATCAGATAGTGCGAGAGCGTTTTCCGTCTTGCTTTTGGTTTGTCGTTGACGAGGCGATCGAGCACGCCGATTTCAGTCGCAGTCAACGCGAGGGTTGGCGGCGCGTCTGGGGCGGAACGGTTGAGCATCGTCATCCAGAAGACCCGCCAACTCAGGATGCAAAAGAGCGAGATCAGGTTGGTCAGACGCTGGGCGGTCCTGAGCTTCGACTCCTCAGCTTTGCAGCCCGATTTGAGGATCTTGTGGAACACCTCGATCTTCCATCTCAAACCATACCATTCCAGCTTCTCAATGGCGTCGGTGCGGGAACCAACAGGCAGGTCTGTGATCAGCTTCCAATCGATCTTCTTTCTGTTTTTCGGCGTCCCGCGCTCTTCGGCATGGATCACCGTCAGGGTCAGAGCGGGATAGCGCTTCTGCTTTCCGATCGGCGGCAGGACGCGAATCTTGCGATACCTGATCTCAAGAATGGCCTGGTCGGGATCGCCGTTGCTGTCTCTGACTTCGATGCGATGGAGCCCTTTGACGGCGACCTCGTCCATTTCGTCGGCGATCGTGTGATCCCCGTCTCCAGCCAAGCGGTCGACGCAGGTCCTGATCAGGAAATGAGTTCCGATCTCCTGTGCTGCGCAGAAGAGCTCGTAGATGTCACTCTCGCGATCACCAATATGGATGCATCGTCCCGGATGATCCAAGAGTTGCGTAGACTGCTTGAGATTTTCCAACCACCGGACGCTTTCCTTTTTCTCGATGGGAATCCGGGTCGGATTGATCTTCTTTTTAAGCGCTGCCGTCCCCTTGAATTTCTTCCGGGTCCAGAACTTAACGGCCGCCAACCCCAGCGGCACCCCCTCAATTGTAACCGCGAGGCTCGAATGCATCAGGATGCCGCAAACCGTGTGCGATCTGAGGCGACCTGCCTTATCCCGTCCACTGTTTATGCTCTTGGTGATGCCGATCGCTTCTGACTTCTCGCGTTGATAGCTGAACTCGGTTGTATCGTGCAGCACAAGAACGAGACCTTCAGTGGCGGCGGCACGATCACGTGTCGATTGGAAATGGCCCGCCAGAATGTCCACTTCGCTGACCCGGTCGTTAGAGAAGAAGCGGTAGGCTGCCTTGGTATTCGCCCAATCCTGGCAGACGAGCGGAATGCTTTGTCCCATGGCGCTTCCAATCTGCGTGAGCAGTTTGCGGAATCTGTCGCCGAGCCGCGCGTCCCTAAACTCGCATCCACTACTCTCTCGATCAATCCAACATTCGCCTTCCAAGGACCGCAAACAGCCTTTTGCCGATCGATCTCTTAATGTCAGCCCCATAGAGCACCCCTCGCGAATCAGGTGCTCAGAAAGGAATCACAAGTGATTCTTTCGATTCAAGATTTCGCCGATCAGCGGATCAGCCCGAGTGGTCAAAGTTATGGGTAATTGAAAGTTGGGAGAGACCATCATGACCGCAAAGGAGGTACGATTCTCGACAGAGGCCCGAGACAAAATGCTGCGTGGCGTCGACATTCTGGCCAATGCCGTCAAGGTGACGCTAGGCCCGAAGGGTCGCAACGTTGTGCTTGAAAAGAGCTTCGGTGCGCCTCGCATTACCAAGGACGGCGTAACAGTTGCGAAGAAATAGAGCTCGAGGACAAGTTCGAGAACATGGGAGCACAGATGGTCCGCGAGGTTGCCTCAAGGACCTCCGACCAGGCCGGCGATGGCACAACCACTGCTACCGTTCTGGCACATGCAATTGTCCGTGAAGGCGCCAAGGCAGTCTTAGCGGGCATGAATCCCATGGACCTTAAGTGTGGTATTGATCTCGCGGTCGACGCGGTCGTCGATGAACTAAAAAAGAATACGAAGAAGCTTACGTCAAACGACGAAATCGCGCAGGTCGCGACGATTTCCGCCAATGGTGACAAGCAAATTCGGACGCTTCCTGGCCGATGCAATGAAGAAAGTCGGCAACGAGGGGGTGATCACGGTGGAGGAAGCCAAGTCACTCGAGACCGAGCTGGAGGTCGTCGAAGGCATGCAATTCGACCGCTCGGCTTGCAATATTGGCTCTGACGCATTTTTGGTGCAGCTCCGATTATTCTCACGACTGGAACTATGTGCATCTCAATGTGCCGCTGCCTTTTAGCTGCGGTTAAATCGGTAGTAGATGCCGAAGACCCGCACCGCTTATCTCCGCGGGCATCGTGTAAAGCGCCGTTTGCACGCCAGCGATGCTCCAAGACACGGATTTTCAAGACGAAATCCGTGTCTGCCTGGAGGGCCATTAAGCCTACCATTCCCATTCCGGCTCGTCCGCGGCGAAGGCCCGGCGGCCGCCTTTACCGACCTGCTTCGGGGTCGTTCCAGCAATGGGTTCGATTATCGTTGGTACGATGGGCATGCGTGTACATGCCAACGCTCCATGAATCTTGGTATTATTTTACTCCCACCTTCCACTTTGTCCGGTGCGACGCCGCAAGGCTTCTCCGCCCCCCAATAGCCGGTCCGGGGGGCCGCGCTTAACGCTTCCCCAGTGGAATGACCGAGGCTACCCCTTCCGCAATTCCTCGGGTGTCGCAGACACGTTGGTCTTGTCACGAATCGCGCCTATCCCTCTGAAATCATGCCCCCAGCGTGCGCATGTCGGCAGAACGTTCGCCATCGCTATGGAGTGAGGGGGCCTGACTGGCGGACCTTTGCGCCCGACCACCAACCTGCATGATCGCACCTCCGTGGCAGTTTCTGGATCGTTAGCTCTATGCGCTGTGCAAATGAGCACTTGCGGCGCCCCCCATACCGAACCGCGCGCGTTCACGCTATATTTTAGTGGATAAAGTTTGTAACTATAATTAGTTTCTGAAATTTCCGTTGCTTCAAGCGGCCGGATTGGAGACCAATGCGTACATGACCAAGGCAAAAAGAACAAAATCAACATCAGGAACGACCTCGTCTTCACACAGAGAGAATGCTCGGGAAGGCAAAATCAGAAGCTACGACATGATGAGGAAGCTGAGCTGGGAAATCGCGGCGCTCAGCGTACACCTTGATGAAGTTCGTCAGTTCTGGGCTCAGGCCGTCAATATCAGTGGTCCACAATGGACCATCGTGATGGCAATTGCGGAGCTCGATCCGAATGGGGAGGAAGGCGTGCCCGTCACGGGCGTATCGAAAATGCTCCAGGTTGACCCCTCCTTCGTGACCACCCAGTCAAAGCTTCTCGAACAAAGGGGGCTCCTGCGCAGGAAGCCATCCGCGGACGACGGCCGAGTGGTCCGGATGTCGCTGACGGAGAAGGCACGTCGACAGCTGGCCGATCTATCGGAGCACCAGACGGCTATCAGCGATTATGTGTTCGAAGAGTTTGGTGAGCGTGAGTTGCAGGAGCTTACGGATAATCTCGCTACGCTCAACGGCAGGCTCGAGAAAGCACGCTTGAAGATCGCCCTCGATTCCTGACTCATTGAGTAGCTTTCGAGAAACGAAAAACCTCCGGTAGGGCACTACCGGAGGTTTCGGAGGTTTACCAAAAGTAAGTCTTTGTCTCCTTTTCTTCCACAAATCCACTGTCGGGGCTGCATAATACATGACTTGCTCAAATGATCAAGTCAGATATTTAGAGGGTCGTCTGCGATATGACGTCCACGAGCCCCTCGTTCCGACCGATGCCGGCCAGATCGCTTACCAGTTGCGCTGAGCGCGCAGCAGCATGCTGACCGTATCCTGGTTCTTCAGCTCGTAAAGTGCCGCCGGCTTCGCGACACTTCCTACCACCGGTGCTGCAACCGAGCCAGAAAACTTCTGGTCAAGCATGGTATAGGTCACGTCGGCAGAGAACGTCAGGTTCTTTACCGGGGTCCAGCGCGTGATCAGACCGAGCTGCCCGATGTTGAAATTGGGATTGCACGTCGAACCCGGCGTCAACACGCCGGCCGCCGCGATTCCAGCGCAAACCAACGCCGATCCCGTTGCACCGTAGTTTACCTGCGCATAAGCGCCGTAGAGTGCCGTGTTCCAGTATGGATTCCAATTGTGGGTGTAGGCGCCGCGCATGCCCCAGGTCTTGACCGAGGACTGCGAGGTACCGGGGGCAAACACCGTGTCCGCTACTCCGGCAAAGCCGATGCTCTGATACGCTCCGGGCAGACCGGTCCCGCCGTACATCGCGAAGGTCGAGGGCACCAAGCTCTGGAAGTTGTACCGGGTCGCACCATCCGTATACACCGCCTGCACGTTCAACACGTCGCCGGGCCCGGTGGGAATATTCTTGATCGACAAGGC
Organism: Bradyrhizobium vignae; assembly: GCF_900324035.1. NCBI lineage: Bacteria > Pseudomonadati > Pseudomonadota > Alphaproteobacteria > Hyphomicrobiales > Nitrobacteraceae > Bradyrhizobium > Bradyrhizobium vignae. Next base: position 1,832,182 of record NZ_LS398110.1, on the reverse strand, counting down.
CACTTGTCCGGCCCACCCCCACTTATCCTGCGGGTGACCAGTGACCTCCGTGGCGCCGTAATACGCGGCGTGGTTGTCATGGCTCGCGAACGACGCCTGGAACATACCCCAAGCCTGGTCGACGCGGACAGCTCCGACGAAATCGGGTACCGCCGTGCCGCCGAAGTCATTCGTACCGTACGTGCCAGCGACAACGCCCGCCGCCGTCGCTCCAGCGGTATTCCACATGTTGCTCTGGTAATTGAGCGTAGGATCTTGGGCTGAGAATGACGCGGTAATGCCCTGGCCAAAGTCCGCGGTGTAGGTGAACTGGCTGACGCCGGTAATGGTGCTGCTGCCGCCCACGAGGCCGTCGAAGTTGTTTCCGGGATAGTTGGTCCAGGGCGCGTCGAACTGGGAAACCGCTCGGCCCATCGTGAAGCCCGCGAATTGGATGAAGGCGTAGTAAACACCGAGCGAACCGCCGTAGAGCGCGTCGCCGCTGTAGGTCGATGGCGAACTGCCGGACACGCCGCCCGTGGTCCACGTAAACACGCCATCGAAGTAAGTACGAACCACACCGTATTCCGTCGCAGTGCGGGTATCGATATTCAGATCTGCGCGCGAGCGCATCTGATAATGATTGCTCAGACGATTCTGCGCGCCGGCAACGCCGTTGTACGCACCGCCGTAGTTGCTATTTGTCCAGAGCGCGGTCTCAGCGCGGAGATATCCGCCGAGCTTGATGCAGGTGTCGGTGCCCGGCACGTAGTAGAAGCCGGCACCATAAAGCGAGCACACCTTCACGTACTCGACAGCCTTGGCCTTCACGGGAAGGTCGGCAGCTTGCGCTCCGCTCACGGCGATCAAGCCGGCCGCCGATCCGAGCCAAATACTCTTCATTACGTTCATATCAAACCTCCAAGTCCCTCGTTGATGGGAGACAGAGCCCTTACCTGCCGCTGCGCTCCGCACTTAAGATTCGCTTGCCGCTTCGTGCTCTGATCGCCCGCGTCAGAGCGAGCAACGACCAGCGCAAGCCACCTGCGAAGCGATGAAGAGCTCCCCACCGCCAAGCCAGTTATGCATGCGCCGCTCATTGGATCAAAACATTTGACTTACTCTGCTATTTATTTTGCCGCGCCAGTGGCTCAAAGGCCACCACAAAAATACTTGAGTTTCTAAAATTTTTCAGTCAAACACATTGCAGTCGATAAATGCAGAAGGACTTGGCTGTGATGGTTCAATCCGACGAACCGGTGAGCTGGATGGATGCGCTGGGCAGCAGCAACGAGGGCGAGTCCGACCTGCCCCAGTCCCGAACGAGCCTTGACCAACTCTCATGGGAAATCACGTCCATCAGCGTTTACCTCAAGGAAATCCGAGAGATCTGGGCACGCGAGATCGAAATAAGCCACCCGCAGTGGATGATTCTGATGGCGCTTTCGAAATTGGCCGAGGGCGAAGGCATGGCCGTAAACATGGTTGCAAAGGCTCTTCACATAGAATCGGCATTTGTGACCACGCAGTCGAAAGAGCTCGAAAGGAGGGGGCTCTTATGCCGGCGGTCTTCTTCGGAGGATGCACGCGTCGTTCAGCTGTCGCTTTCGGATAAGGCCTGCAAGCATTTGGAGAGTCTTGCTGAACGGCAAGCTGCCCTCGACGAATACATCTTCGCAGGCTTTACGGACCCAGATCTATCCAGTTTCCTTGTGCGGTTGTCCGACCTCAAAACGCGAATCGGGAAGGCTCGCTTTAGAGCTGGGCTAGAGTGCTGATAGGCAAATCGAGCCTTCCTGGTCTGGAGTCGTATTCCGTGCGCGGGTCATGCCGCGGACGATGGATTCTCGGACAAGCGATCGTAGCGCCTCAGCACTTTCGTGATTTGCTTGCGCGCTTGCCAACCCGCAGTTTGGATGCCAGCCAATCGAAGATGTATTCGTTCGCCAGCGTAGGGTTGTCCGCGTGCCCCTGCCAGGCGGCCGTCTCACTCGCCGTAAAGTACCTTAGCGTTATGTCTCTGCGGGCATCCGCACTGAGGCCGTGCACGATTTCGGCCACTCGGTTGACCTTCAGCCACCCGAGTTCCCCAAGTGTGATCAATAGAGGGCAACGAATTCCGCGAGCAATCCGGCTCACTTCGAGAGGAAGGCTTGGCGGCTGATTGGCGAAGCGCCGGGCGGCCAGAAATTGCGTTTCGTGGATGTCCCAGATGCCACCATCGCAGGCAGCAGCCGCGAACCGTCCATCGGATGCGACTGCCCGCGCTACGAAAGATGACGAACAGGCATCCGACAACACCCCGATGCGTTGTTCGTCGACATCATCCCGCTCGGAGAGATAGTCCATAACGCTCGAGACCGCCGTTTCTAGATCGGGGCGAGCAATGATCTCGCCAAGACGGAAGCCGGCTGTATCTCCCAGCAGGTCGACCAATAGCAACGACAGGCCTCGCTCGACCCCCTGCCGGACGAACCTCGAAAGACCGTCCTCCTTGGCTCGACCAGGCTCTCCCATGCAAATAACCGTGGGGGCTCGATGTGGTGAGTTTGACCGTAGGAAGTAGCCCTGTAGCGGGTAGTCGCATATCCAGGGAATGGACACGATCTCGCCCACCGGACTGTGATGGCGGAGGAAATCAGAGGCACACGCTCGCATACTCCTTACCGAGGCCTGCCATCTCTCGTCCTCGGGCAGAAGCGGTTGGGTCGCAGTCCGATGGTAGTTGATCGCACGAAGCCAGTTGCTCTGGGCCGTGGCGATGTTGCCGTCCCGAATAGCAAGGTTGCCGCGAACTCGGTTGATCTTGGCTGTGGCAGTCCACGCATCATACCAGGAATCATCGGAAGCTTCCGAGATACTTCCAATGGTACTCATGCACTCGGCGATCATAGAGCCGCCTTCCTGGGCTGCGGCTAGGATAGCCATGAACTCACTAGCCAGGTCCTGCCTTTCTGGCCACAACGTTGAAAGAATCGGGATCGAATGGGTGCTCATGTGCAGCTTTGGAACATTGCGATTGGAGCACGTTCGGCGGGCGCTAGACATTAATCAAATGCAGATCATTCATCGCCGAATTCACTCGGGGCATGTGACCGCTGCGCCTCTAGCCGCCCCCTTCTGCCACGGCAATGACCACCGGGGGAGCACGTTTCCTCGAGCCGGTGGCCTCTCAGGGGTAACGAATTTACGGGCGCGGGCCGCTCGAGCGCATCTGCAGAGCCCGCCTCCGCCCCGTCGTGTACGTTCGAAGGCTTCTACGAGCCGGCATACTTCAACCAAGATTTTGCTAGGTTTTCGCCTGGTGTGCCTTCGCGCCTGGATAACGGCTATTCTGGAGCGAGGACCATGTCCGAAGGCAGATACGCTCCGCCGCAACACAGCTCTAGCGCTTGACCTTGGACGCCGCGGCCGGTCGGTCTGCCGAGCGACATAAGGCTTCTGCCGGAGACTAGTCGCCAGAACCGTACGCGGCGGACGCATCGCTGCCCGGACAGGGCATAACCAGAGCACTTCCACTTCCGAAAGCAAGTCTCCTCGACGGCACCGCGTTAGCCGAGAGCGACCCTCGTCGGGATCGACGACTTGGCACTCAAACTATTGGTAGTGAGGACCGGTGCGAAGCACGAGAACGCTGCTCAGTGCAGCTCCGGGGCTGACGCGCAGCACTGAGAACGTGCAGCGCCTCGCACCGGTCCATCCGCCATGCTGTGCGCGTCACAACTCGCGCCACCCGATTCAAACCCGAGAGACTACGTTACCGCGATAGTTCGCGCCCCTCGTCGTTCAGATCGGTAGCCAAACCTGTCGTGAGCCATCCGATAGAGCAAGTTCAATATCCTAATGTGGACATGCGATGATTGAATTGCATCCACGAGAACCTACATCGTCCGGCAAGGCCGCGGCGACCTTGGACTCCATCAAGCTGCACGCACCGTATCAAGGAATTTCCGTACCTCTTGAGGCGGTTGCTCTCCACTGACAGAGCCTGCGCCGACGACAACACCTGGCTCGAAGCCGAGCCCGTCTCGGCAGCGCCGCCCCTCACCTGCCCGATTTTGTCCGCGACATCCGCCGTACCACTGGCGGCCTGCTGCACGTTCCGGGAGATTTCTCTCGTTGCGGCATCTTGCTCCTCGACCGCCGCAGCGATGGTGGTCGTGATTTGAGAGATCTTGTTAATCGTGGAGCCGATCTCCTTGATCGCAGCAACGGAGACTTGAGTTGCAGCCTGGATCTCGGTGACCTGATCCGCAATCTCTTGGGTGGCTTTCGCAGTTTGGGCTGCGAGCTCCTTGACTTCGGAGGCCACGACCGCGAACCCTCTTCCGGCTTCGCCGGCTCTCGCCGCCTCGATGGTTGCGTTCAAGGCCAGTAGGTTTGTCTGGGCCGCGATGGCGTTGATCAGCGCCATGACGTCGCCGATGCGCGCGGCTGACGACCTCTGGTTGGCTCGAATGATCGGGTTTCAACACCAACGTCGCGCTGATATTGCGCCTGCAGGTGAATACTCGGATGAAGCGCAGTCTGCGGTATTAGGCAAAGGCGGCCTGAGCAATTGCGGTCATTCCGCAAGACGCCGCGGGATCAATGAGTACACGCCTTAGGTTAGTCAGAGATAGCCCCGAGCAGCGCATTTAGAAGTTCAGCGACGCTGTGGGGCTGGTAGATAATGCCGTCAGCGCCATACACTTGAGCTGCGACAAGTGCGTAGTCCGCTGGCAGTTGTCCCCCACCAAACACTGCAAGAACCACGATGTTTTCGTGTCCGAGCTTGAGGGACCGCATTAGCTCAAGATATGTCATGAGCGGATCGCGGACCGCGATCAGGGCGACTCCCAGTTTCACGTCAGAGAAGTCAGAGAGCTCGGTCGAATCGCGAGCATGGTGGACGTCGTGACCGGCGCCGACCAAAGCGGTGCGCAGCTATTGGGCGCGAGCATCATCGGCATGACATGCGACTTTTGAATATACCCGTGTGAGATCTGCCCAAACGGACGAACGCGCGGGTGACGTGGTCAATCCGGGACCTCGGCCAATCTGTTCATATCGCTTACGTCTTGCGAGTTCTTCAGGAGCCCGCCGGCCAGCTCGTAGGCTCGAGTGATTTCACCAAGGCGCGCCATCTCTCGTGCCCCGGAGACATTGGACTTCTCGACAACACCACTCATGACCTTACTCAGAGGTGCAGGTTGTGGGCTTTCCTCCGCCTTTAAGAGATTGCCTCCGACGGGCTGCAACAATTCTGGTCGCGCAAAGCGCACCAAGCTGAGTTGTCCCAGCACCCTCTGTTTCGACGTAACAATGCCGTCGGCCCCGACCTCGAGAGGTCCCTCGGTAGGGCCTGTTTGCAGCGGCCCCGTCTTACCTTGAACGGGATATCCGTCAGTCGTAACGATATTTCCGTTTCGATCGACGAGGAATGCCCCGCTCTTCGTGTACAGCTCGCCATGGTCGGTTTTAACCACAAAGAACGCGTCGCCATCGATTGCAAGATCCAACGTGCTTCCGGTAGCGTGAAGCTCCCCCCGAGCCGTGGTTGTGAGCGGAACGCTTGCATCGGTTAGCGACAGCGGACGCTCCTTCTGGCCGTTCTCGTCTATTCCATTCTCCGGCTTGAGGTACTCCCGGAACGAAAGCTCCCGCGCTCTAAATCCGTCGGTGCCTATGTTCGCGACGTTTTGCGCGATCACGTCCAACTTTCGCTGTAGGCCGATCAAGCGAGATAGATGGATTAACGTATTGTCGCCCATAAGACGCTTCCGGAGGCCGCCGCGGGCCAGCGAGAAGCTCGCCGAAGAGTCCGGCGACTTGCTGGCATGAGCCCGCTCTAGGAGCGCCAGTATCGGTGTTGGAAATGGCGCGCCGATAGACTGCGCGATTACCTTCGTCCGGCTCAAATGAAACGTGTTTATCGTGAAATTCGCATCCTGAATAATAGAGCAAGTTAACGTGGGGCCGGCGCTTACCGTGGACTGCCCGCCCGCGAAGCGATGGCTCGGTCACGGAGGCACACTCTCGGCCGACCTTCGCCCTCCAATAAAATGCTAGTTCAGGATCAACTGAATGCCTTGCAAGACCGTCTGCCCACCCAAGGCGCCGACAAACCCGCTAATGATGAACCCGCTCCAGAAGACGGCTACACGTCCCGACTTGGAAACGTAGAGCGCCAATGTTGCAGCAAGACTCAAGCCAAGAACGATCATGGTGACACGCCGATCTGGTCCGTCGGGATCTGCCACCCAATCCGACAATGCACAGCAAACCGTCTGCGCCAAAGCGGCAGTGACCCAGAAGAAGGTTCCGCGCCAGCTAAGTCCAACCGGCCCCGCAATGGCACCTCTCATTCGATACCAAATCACGAACGAAAGAACGAGATAGATACCCCAGTGCAGGATCGCTCCGAGGTCCCCGATGCCGAGCGACTTGTCGACGGCTTCCGCCAAGTTTGCCCCGACGAACGTGATCGCGGCGATCGACCACCAAAACACGATTTCGGCGAGCCGACGACGGGCAAACATCATCCCGATTGCCGAGACAAGCCCGAATGTGGTGAGGGCGACGACGCCTCCCCAATAACCGGTGTTCATCCAGAGGATCAATGCCCTGCCGGCCATTTGACCAGCGGCAGTCGCAATGAGCCGCGTCGCCCAGAACGCGGCGTTGACGTCGGGAAGCGGCCTCGAACGCACTTGCTGAATACTACTTCGATTGATGGTCCCGCGAGTTCCGACTGGCCAAGTGTTGTACGTCAATGCTCTCGCTCCTCTCGCTAAGACGGCGTGTTAGCCCCGCAGGCCGGTGCCTTGGCGGGAGTCGCTACGAGGTGGCGAGAACCACGCTTCCGCGATAGCCGCCGGCTTAGTGCATCGAGGTAGATATAGACGACTGGCGTGGTGACGAGGGTTAGTAGCTGGGATACGATCAGACCGCCGACGATTGCGAAGCCGAGCGGTTGGCGCAATTCTGCGCCGGTTCCGGTCCCGACCATGAGAGGGACGCCGCCAAGCATTGCGCACATCGTAGTCATGAGAATCGGCCTGAACCGTACTCGGCAAGCTTCGAATGCCGACTGCTCGGCAGTTAAACCCCTGTGTCGCTCGGCCTCCAGCGCGAAGTCGATCAGCATGATGCCGTTCTTCTGCACGATACCGATCAGAAGAATGATTCCGATTAGACCGATAACATCAAGTCCGAAGCCAAAGGCCCATAGTCCGAGTAGCGCGCCGAGCCCGGCGGACGGGAGTGTCGAGAGAATCGTGATCGGGTGAATAGTGCTTTCGTAGAGCATGCCCAGGATAAGATAGACAGCGACGATTGCCGCGACGATCAGGATCGGCGTGCTGGCCAATGAGTTTTGGAACGCTTGGGCATTTCCTTGGAAGCTCGTCGCGACGGTCTGCGGCATGTGGAGAGCTGCCACCGTTTTTTGGACCGCTGCCACGGCCATGCCGACCGCCGTGCCGGGCGCAAGATTGAAGCTCAGGGTCACGGCTGGAAATTGGCTCTGGTGGTTTACCGCCAAGGGAGCCACCCCGTACTCGACGGTCGTAAATTGGCTCAATGGGACCATCGATCCGGATGAGGACCGAACATAGATGCGGTTGAGCGCGTAGGGTCCGAGCTGGAACGACGGATCGACCTCCATGATAACAAAGTAGGTATTCAGGGTCGTGAACATCTGGGCGACGTGACGTTGCCCGAACGCATCGTAGAGCGTGTTGTCGACTGATGCCGGATCAATCCCGAGCCGCGCCGCGGCATCACGATCGATGTTGAGCTTGAGCTGACGAGCCGCGTTTGCCTGATCGGTCGCCACATCCGCAAGCTCCGGGAGCGCCTTCAATTCATCGAAGAGCTTCGTTGCCCAGGTGTTGAGCTCGTCCTGGTTCACGTCCGTCATCGTAAACTGGTACTGCGTCTTTGATAGGCGACTGGCGAGATTGATGTCTTGAGTCGCCTGCAGGAACACCTGAATGCCCTGGAGCGATTGGAGCTTCGTGTTCAGTTGACGAATGATCTGGTCAGCAGAGAACTGCCGATCGGCTCGCGGCTTGAGCAGCACAAAAAGTCGGCCATTGTTCTCTGTCACGGTCGGGCCACCCGGCCCAATGTAGCCGGTCGCATTCGCGACGGAGGGATCCTTCGCTATGATGTCGATGACGTTGCGCTGCAGCTCCGCCATCTGGCTTGGAGACGCATCCGCGGATGCCTCGGTGATACCGGCGATCATTCCGGTGTCCTGCTGAGGGAAGAAGCCCTTCGGAATGTATACGAAGAGCGCCGCCGTGGCCGCCATGCTGGCAACCATTACGGAAATGGTGAGCATCTTCCGCTTGAGCGCGATCTTGAGAACGGCTTCGTATCCGTTCTGAATCCCGACGAACACGCTCTCCAACGCTCGGGACGCCCGACCCGGAGATGCTTCATGCGACGCGCCCAGGAGATATGCGCACATCATCGGCGTCAATGTCACGGAAACGACTACGGATACCGCGATTGCGACGCAAACGGTGACCGCAAACTCCTGGAACATACGGCCCACAACTCCGCCCATCATCAGCAGCGGAATGAAGACGGCGACTAAGGATACCGATATCGAGATGATGGTGAAGCCGATCTCACTGGCGCCCTTCAATGCTGCCTCGAACGGTGGAAGTCCCTCTTCAATGTGGCGGGAGATGTTTTCGATCATGACGATCGCGTCGTCGACAACGAAGCCGACGGCGATGGAAAGTCCCATCAGAGAAAGGTTGTCGAGGCTGTAATTGAAGAGGTACATCACTCCGAATGTGACGATCAGAGAGATTGGCACGGAAACGCCCGGGATGATCGTTGCCCAGAAATTACGCAGGAACAGGAAGATCACGCCCACGACCAGCACGATCGTGATGATCAGCGTTAGCTGGACGTCCTCCACACTGGCTCGGATCGTCTGGGTTCGATCGGAAGCGATTTCCACCTTTATGTCGGAGGGAAGGCCACTGATCAGCTGCGGCAAGATTTGCTTGATGCGATCAACCGTGGCGATCACGTTGGCCCCAGGCTGCCGTTGAATCGCGAGAACGACGGCCGGCTTGTCGTTGAACCACCCGTGCAACGTCATGTCCTCGGCCGCCACGACCGCCTGGCCGATGTCGCGAAGTCGAATCGGCGCACCATTTCTGTACGCGATGATAACGTCCTCATAGCCCTTTGCGGTCAGGATTTGATCGTTGGTCGCCAACGTGTACGCCTGCTGAGCGCCGTACAGCACCCCCTTCGGCTGGTTAATCGTGGCGTTTCCCAGCGTGGTCCGAAGCTGCTCGAGATCCAGGCCGGCCGCCGCAAGCTTCGCCGGATTTACCTGAATACGTATCGACGGCTTCTGGGCGCCGCCGATCGTGACGAGCGATACTCCCGGCACCTGCGAGAGCTTTTGAGCCAGGATGCTGTCCGCATAGTCGTTCACTTTCGTGAGCGGCTGGGTATCGGACATCAGCGCGATTAGGAGGACGGGAACGTCGGCGGGATTGATCTTCCGGAGAATCGGCGGCGACGGCAGATTCTTCGGCAACTGACCGGCGGCGGCATTGATTGCAATCTGAACGTCTTGCGCGGCCGCGTCGGCGCTGCGGTTGAGGGCAAATTGCAGCGTGATCTGCGTGTTGCCGAGACCACTGCTCGACGTCATTCCGGTCAGACCCGCGATCTGTCCGAACTGACGTTCAAGGGGCGTGGCAACCGACGATCCCATCGTTTGAGGATCCGCGCCGGGCAACTGCGCCGTCACCTGAATGGTCGGAGTATCGACGTTCGGCAACGCCGAGATCGGCAATTGAATGAAAGCGATCAAGCCAATTAGCGTTATCCCAATCGTCAGGAACGCCGTAGCAACTGGCTTTCGAATGAAGCCCTCTGACACGTTCATGGCAGCATTCCCGCACTGGCCGTTGTCGCGTTCTGTACCCGGGAGATTTGGCTATCCGGCACGATCTCAACGGACTTCCCGTTGGTGAGGCGATATTGGCCGGCGGTGACCACGATCTCATTCGCAGCCAGCCCGTCTTGGACGAGAACCTTGCCTGAGCGTGACTGACCGGTGACGATGTTCCGTGCGGTCACCTTGTTGTCCGGACCAACCACGTATGCGAACGCGCCTTTGGGCCCCTGCAAGGCGGCAGTCAGCGGAATGGTCAACGCATTCTTTCGGACCGATAGGGTCAAATGGACATTGACGAACGCTCCGGGCCAAAGGGTCCGGCTTGCGTTGGCGAATAAGGCCTTCAAACGTACAGTTCCGGTAGAACTGTCGACCTGGTTGTCGATCAACATGAGTGTCCCGTGATCGAGCTTCTTCCGGTTGGAAGCGTCGTACGCGTCGACGGACGCCTCACCGGAAGCGATGGCCTTTTGAACGTTCGGAATCTCGGTGGAGGGCAACGTGAAGATTGCAGCTATTGGTTCGAGTTGCGTAAGAACGACCAGTCCGTTGATATCGGACGGCTGGACGATGTTGCCCGGATCGATGCGGCGAATGCCCGTGATGCCATCAAACGGCGCGGTGATGGTCGTGAAACTGAGTTGGGTTTGAGCCGCTTCCAATGCGGCCTGGTCCAGCTGAATGGTCCCCTCGCCTTGGGCGACCTGAGAGTTTTGAGTATCGAGCTGCTGCATGGTCGCGAAACCCCGATCCGCAAGCGGTTGCGTTCGCGCCAAGTTGGCTCTCGAATTCTTTAGAGTGGCCTCATCGCGCGAAAGAGCCGCCTTGGCCTGGTCGACTTGCGCTTGGAAGACGCGCGGATCGATTTTTGCGAGAACGGCACCCCGCTTCACCAACTGACCCTCGATGAAGTCCACGCTTTCCAGCGTTCCCTGCACTTGCGTGCGAATGACCGCGGTATTGATGGGCGTTATCGTACCGAGACCTTCCAGCACAACTGGAACGTCGCCTTGAACTACGCCAGTGGCAGTTACGGGCACGGCCTGCGCCGAGGTCGCAGACTGTGTGGCACCGGAAGCACGTGCAGTGGCTTTGTTCGATCCCTCGGAAGCTTCTCGGGTAGCCGAGGGAATCCAATAGTAGGTCGTAAGACCCCCGATCATCAGGAGGACGATCCAGACGATCTTTGATGCTTTCGATTTCATTTACTTGCTCGCAATCTGGGGCGATGTCCGACAGTCGCCACCAACTCCAAAAGGAAGGCCTCGGCAGCGCTACCGGTTGCTTGCGGCGTGGTCGATCCAGCCTGGTTCAACCTGATGATGCGTTCGTCCACGTCGGCGTGTTTCAACTGGACTATGAGCCCGGGCTCTTCCTCGCTCTCTTGGTGAACGACCAGACGGATGACCGCCTCTGTTTCGAGATGATGGAACGGCAAAGGCGTGCACGGCACGTCGATGGCCAGTATTCCGGCACATTCGAGTGACCCTTGCGCCACGAGCTCTAACGCTGCACGTCCGATCTCCCCGGCTCCAAACAGGACTAATTGGCCTGGACGGACTCCCCTTTCCTCCGACATCTCCTCGACGAGGCCGCCAACTCGCCCTAGGTCCGCGCGCCGCACGCCGATATGGACCCACGACGCCGACGGCGTCAGTCGGCGCCAGCGAGCAAGGTCCTCCGAGGCTGGCCACTGGTCCTCTGCGAGAACGGCAATGACGACGCCGGCGCCCGTCCGGCCGGCTCTGGAGCCTTTTCCGAGAATTGAAGGCATGACTGGACATTGGCGATCCAAGCGCTATTATTCAAATGAATTGTAATTATTGGTCAATTCACTATGTGCATATGAGGGATGAGCGTGAGACTTCGGAATCTCGATTTGAACTTGCTGCCGGTCTTCGATGCGGTTTTGACCGAACGGAGCGTCGTGCGGGCTGCCGAGGTATTGGGAATGAGCCAGCCCGCAGTGAGCCATGCATTGAACAGGCTGAGGCACACCCTGAAGGACGGACTGTTCGTGCGGACCCCCGCTGGCATGGTTCCGACGCCAAGAGCGGAACGATTGGCCCTTCCAATTCGCAAGGCGTTGAACGATCTGCAGCTGGCAGTCGAGGGCGATGGCTTCGACCCCGCCTCGGCGGACAGGCGATTCGTGATCGCGGTTAACAACTATGCGGCGGTCGTGACGGCGGGTCCTATTGTCGCCGCGACACGCGCTCAGGCGCCGAAGCTTCGGCTTTCGCTCGTGCCGAGCGGAACGCTCAATGTTTCTGACAAGCTCGATCGCGGTGAACTCGACCTTGCCGTTACCGGACGAGAGTGGGAAGGTGAGCGCTTCGCATCGCAGGTCCTTATCGACGACCACTACGTGGCCGCTTTGAGAAGCGGCCACCCGGCCATTCGCACGAAATTGACGATGGTATCCTTGGCGCAGGTACAGCATCTTGCGATCAGCTCCGCTGCCGAGGACCTGAGCTTTGTCGATAAAGCTCTGAAGAAGAATCGAACGATTGCCCTGGACGTTCCGTATTTGTCGGCCGGCTCCGTGCTGGTACAGTCGAACCTCGTCGCCATTCTGGGGCGGAAGCTCGCTCAGGAGTTTCGGCGCGCCTATCCGATCGAGATTCGTGAACTTCCATTCGATGCTCCTCGCCTCCGCAGCGTGATGACCTGGCATCGCCGGTTCGATGACGTGCCCGCGCACAAGTGGCTGCGAAAGACGATCCTCGCGGCGACCGCCGCGATCTAGGGTTCGTCAGCTAGTGCCGGCTCCCGCTTAGGGGAGACTTAGGGCTCCCCCGATTTCCGCACTGAGTTCGACGCCACCGGTCGAGGCGGCACGTCCAAATGGACGGCGCTCGTGCGGACAGACATCATACCGTTCGGAGAACGGGGCGCCTGGATTCTGCTGTTGTCGCGAGGCGGCGGAGGCCTCGTGGTCTTCTCGCGCCAGCTTATCGCGCTGACCTCCTCACCCCTCCTGAACCCGAAATATGCGACCAGTCATCTGGCGAGCCGAACAACTCCTAAGTGTGGGCTAAGTGAGGACTGTCAAAGTTGTGCGGCGGCTTGCGAACTTGTCGGGCCATCCAGGAATGGCGACATGATATTCCGTATTTTCAGATCTTGTATCTCAGGCGCCGCGAGTTGGAGTTCTGTCAGGATGTCTTCGTTGTGCTCGCCCTGGTAGGCTGGCGTCCCCGGAGGTGGCAGCTCCGAGCGGCTGAAGATCCAGGGGTTGCCTGGCATCCGCACCCGGCCGCCGAGGCGATCGTCGACCTCCACCACGGCATTCCATTCCCTCACCCAATCGGACTTTGCAAATTCATTGAGGGTTCGCACGCGCCCGACAGCGAGTCCGGCCTCGCTCACCTGCGCCTGCAGCTGTTCAATGCTGTCGAAGGTCGACAACCACGCCTGAACTTCAGCAAGCAAAGACGACAGGTTTTCCCTGCGCAGTTTGGCTGTCGCATAGCGTGGATCGGTTAGAAGATCGCTCCGCCTCATCATCGCGCAGTAGCGCATGAACATCGGCGAATAGATGGGGCTTGAAGCAATCGTAAGACGGGTGCCGTCGGCCATTTCAAAGATGTGAGACTCGTTTGCGGACAAGGCGATTGGCTCCCCCGTCGGTATCTATGTCCGACAACAAGGCCCCGGCGCGTTCATTCACAGACAACATGGTTGCCGCCATCGAAACGTCGACGTGCTGCCCCTCGCCGGTCCGGTTACGGTGCTGCAGGGCAGCCAGCACGGCGATGACGGCCTGCAAGCCGGTGTAGACATCCGCATGGCTACAGGAATCGCCTCGTGGTTCCGACAGCGCATCGCCAAAATGATCCTGAACGATCGCGGTAAGACCGGTCTCAGCCTATACAGTCGGCGCAAAGGCAGGACGATTTTTCCAGGACGTGGATTGACCATATCCGCTCAGAGATACGTAGATGATGCCCGGATTGATGGCCTTGACGTCTTCATAGCCGAAACCAAAGCGTGCAAGCGTGCCAGGACGGAAATTTTCAACGATGACATCGGCAACGCGGCAAAGCTTTGCGACAATTTCGCGGGCTTCCGCATAGTTCAGATCGATACTGAGGTTCCTCTTGCCTGCATTCTGCTGCACGTAATAGAGCCCAACCGAAACGCCCGAGGTCGCCCGCCGGCGGCTCAATCTTGGTCACGTCAGCCCCTAGATCGCGCAGAGCCTTGGTGCAATGGGGTCCGGCCAACACGCGGTTGAAATCGACCACGCGCAACCCTTCAAGCGGAGCAGCAGACATGGTCAGTCTCCCTGAAATGCCGCGGTCGCAGGTCCGCTAGCGAAGAAAGCGTCGGCGCCGCGCTGGCGGTCCTTGGCCTTCCAGATCGTATCGTTGATCTCGACCTGCCGCGCATCCGCCGCCCCGATGCCGCCCGCGCCTCGAGATTAGCCTGCTGCTTGCCCGCAACCCGAGGCCGGATCGGTGCTTTGCTCGAGCCACCACAAGCGGAACACCCCTTCAGGTGCTCAACCGTACTATGATCAGCCAACGTGGTGGGCTTTCGTCGAGTGCCCGAACGACCGGCCTTCAGTGACTCGAGCGGTGATCAGGAGCATCAGGAATTTCGCCGGCTGGGTAGCGCTCGCGTTCCGGTCTACGACATGAACGTCGGCAGGCCCTTCATAGAAGGACTGTCCCGGCGTCAGCGTCACTCTTGTCCGCCCTTCAGCTGCATCACGACCGAGCCCTCCAGCACGTAAACAAACGCATGGGCATTGTGCCGATGGATTGCGCTCGAACCGCCAAGCGCATGCTCGACCGTGATCATCAGAGCTTCCCGGCCGGGACTCTCCGCAAGATCCTTGGACATCAGCGGGGTGACCTTGGGCTCCTGAGCCAGCGCGGGACTTGATCTGTAGTCCCAATCACCATCTATGGGATGAAAATCGATCACTTCGGGCTGTCGCTCGACGTACCTTCCAAATTTTCCGCCCACTCGCTCGTGTGATGCCGTGTTCTGGACCATCACGAAGATGGTGAGGTCAATCCCGAGCGCCGACAGGTCTATTTGACTGGTCGTACCGAGGATAATGCCGGCGCTATTCAGTCTCTGTAACCGCCTCTAGCACGCGTTAAGTGACGGTCCAGATGTGATCGAATCTTATCTCGGAAAGGGCGTCCACCGTGCTTAAACCCTCACGCGCTAGTTTAAATCATGGCAGGTAAGCTTTGAATGGACGTCCTCCAATTCCCACCCACCGCTCTTCGTATCCTTGGAGCCATCGCCGGCAAACCAGCATTCCGTGACCTTCAACCGCGCGATTTTTGCGGGGCTTCATAGTCAGAAGGTTCGTCACATCATGCAGATCGTCTGGCGATGCGACGGCAATCGTTAGCCATTTTCCGTCGATGTATGTTTTCGCGTCATCGTAGAGTTTGATCAATTGCGCGTGCCAAACATAGCGCCGCTCCTCAAACTTTTCTCGCTCTGCTCTTCCCATGACCACCACAGCTGAAACTCGTCGGAATTCCGGCACCAGGTGGCAGAACGCCTTGGTCTTCTTGTAACGCAGGGACCAACCGCGGTTCTTTCCATTAGAGCCAATCCGGCGCGAAAACTTCTGGGTAGGATTCAACGATCCAGGTCCGCAGCTTGGCCCAGTACTCGAAGCCATCTGCTCCGATCCAGTCGCGAACGGTGCTTTCATCGGGCGATGCTGATTTGTCGGTGATCCTGTCGCCGATTTGCGGAAGCGTACTAATCATCGGAAGACCTCGTGTTGATAGTCCCGCAGGGGGGCCGGAGGTTAAACGGGCGCTCGTCAAGCTTGCCATGGGCCCTCAGAATGCCGCCGGTGCGACTTTGTCCAGAGCACGGAGAGCATTGCGATACGGTCTGGCGATACTCGAGAGCACGGCTGATCAAGCAGCGACGTCTCGAAGCTCTCGCACGACTGTCAAGTCGATACCGTCAATTACCTTCTCGCTCGCTAGCGGAGCTTGGCCCTCTTCAATAAACGCGGTGGCCTGCAGCGGAAGGAATAGCAGCGTCTTTAGCCCAATAGAGTTCAGTGCCAGCGTCAGATAGGGCGTGAGAAAATCAGGCTGATTTCCTCGCTCTCCGGTAAAGACGCCGCCGGAAGCGACGCCGATAAAAACCGGACGATCCGGAAGCATTCCCACCTTCCCGACGGGCGTTGACTCCATTGTGCGGCCGACGCGCAGGATCTGGTCGATCCGCGCTTTGAGAACCGAAGGGATAGTGAAGTTGTGCATTGGCGTTCCAATGACAATCACATCAGCCGCCTCGACTTCCCGAATGAGCGTTTCGGCGAGGTCCAAAGCGCCCTTCAGCGGTGCCGCCAGTGTGGCCGGCGATGACAGCGTATCCGCGTAGTCAGCCGTGGCGTGAGGCAGAGGATCAGCTCCAAGATCACGCCGCCTGATGCTCGCATCCGGCGCAACCTGAAGAAGCTTCTTGACGATCGCCGCCGAAAGCTCACGGCTATGCGATTTCGGGCGAGGACTGCTATCAATATGGAGGATATTCATGCGAGGGATCCAAATGGCTAGGAAGCTCTTGCATCAAACGCCTCCAGGGCTCCTTGGAGGCGGTTGATACCACTGGCGAGCTCAGATCGAGCCGGCCGGTGCGACTGCGGGGAAGTCCCTGTCGGGATGGAACACGTTGTTGAAGAAGTTCGTCAGCGAGTACATGGCCACGAGCGCGACGATCTCCATGATGTTCGCATCCGTGTAGCCCGCATCGCGGACGGCTTGCAGATCGGCGTCGGTGACATGGCCGCGGCTTGCGATGATCTTGCGTGCAAGCTGGACGGCGGCATCTCGCTTCGGGTCGGTTGCGTGACCCTTTCGGGCGAGGATGATGTCCTCGGCCGGCAGCTTGGCCATGCGCTCCGCCGTGAAGCTGTGCACCGTCAGGCAGTAGTTGCAGCCGTTCACCTCGGAGACCGCAAGGCCGATGCTGTCGCGCGTCTTGACGTCGAGCGCCTTGCTCAACGAGCCGAGCAGAGCGGCCCATGCGTTGAACGCGACTGGGCTTTGCGCGAAGGTCGTCAGCATGTTTGGAGTGAACCCGATGTTCTTGGTGAATGCATCGAGGGTCGGTTTCGAGTCAGCCGGCACGTGTTCCGGCTTCAAAGCAGCAGCTCTGGCCATGATATTTCTCCTTGAATGATTGACTGCGGGGTTGGTTATGCGAAGTGCAGCACATCGGCCACGGGCAGACGCGGCTTCTGCGGCCAGTTGCCGGGCCGCTCCGGCCCGACGGTCAACAGCATCACAGGGACTTCGTCTTCGGCCAGGCCGAACTCTTTGTGCACGGCCTCTGCATCGAAACCGATCATCGGTGTCGACCCCAGGCCCAGCGAGCGGGCTGCATAGATGATGGCTGCGGCGCCGAAGGTCGCGGTGCGTACGGCCTCATCGCGCTGGCGCTGCGGATGATTGTCGTACAGGCCGCGCGCAGGCCCCTCCCATTCCGGCACCATATGTGCCGGCATGATTCCGGCTTCCACGACGGGCGCCAGGCGCGCAGGAACGGTGCTGGCATCGGCCAATTGGCCGACAATGATGAAGGTCACGGCTGCTTCGGTGATTGCGGGCTGGTTCCAGGCGATCGGAAGCAGCCGCGCCTTTGCTTCGCTTGAGCGCACGGCGATGAAGCGCCAGTTCTGCAGATGGAAGGATGTCGGCGCTGACGTGCCGATCCGCACGAGGTCGCGGATCTGATCGTCGCTGAGGACGGCCGTCGGGTCGTAATATTTCGCAGCGCTGCGGCTCAGAATGGTTTCGATCACGGCGTTTGTCGGCAACGGCCGCGCCCGCGAACGGGAGGTTTCCCGATCGGCAGCGACAGCAGTTGCAGTGGTGTTGTTCATTGGGGTGCTCCGTTATCAAGTGATGACGGAGCCCAATTTACCGCCGGAAATGATCGTTTCGAGCCTCTAAAGGCTCAAATTGGCGCTCAAAAGGATCATTCTGGCAATGACCCGGACTCATCGCCGTTGTGCGCCAGTCGGCGCCATTCGCCCGGTGTCATGCCCATCCTCTCCGCAAATACACGCCGGAAGGCCGAAACCGATTGATACCCGACCGTCTCAGCCACAGCTTCCGTGCTGATCCTTGGCTTCTTGAGTTCGTTGGCGGCCATGCTCATGCGCAGATCGGTCAACAGGTCGAGGGCGGAGCGACCTAACTTGTCCTGAAACTGGCGCATGAATGTCGCGCGTGACATGCCGCATAGATCGGCCAGATCGGGAAGCTTCCAAGGTCGCGCCGGATCAGCGAACATCGCCGCAATGGCCGGCGCCAATCTCGGATTGCCAGCAAGGGCCAACAAGCCTTCGGTGGATTTTCCGGATTCGCTCGCGGCGCGGAGAACTAGAGTGAACAAGATCGAAGAAAGCGCGTTCAGAATGGCGCGTCCTCCCGCTCTATCCTCAGCGGACTCCGTTCGCATTAAGCTGACCAGTCCGGAAAGTTGACTCGATGCCGACGCGATGTCCTCTTCCCCGTGGTTTTTCAGAGCCCGCACGACCAGATTTGCTGGCAGGTAGTTGCGGACTAATCGATCATGGGGTGGCACGACGAAAAATCGTCCGCACAGCAGATCTAGTTGCTCACCCCGTCCATTGTTCTCGCTCAACATCCATCCTGCGGAGCCCCTGCTTTCGTGCGTGTTGATCGGCGTTTTGCCGCTGC
This sequence comes from Bradyrhizobium vignae, assembly GCF_900324035.1. Taxonomy (NCBI): domain Bacteria; kingdom Pseudomonadati; phylum Pseudomonadota; class Alphaproteobacteria; order Hyphomicrobiales; family Nitrobacteraceae; genus Bradyrhizobium; species Bradyrhizobium vignae. The sequence continues at coordinate 1,813,576 of NZ_LS398110.1, read as the reverse complement.
CGTCGTGCAGCACATGCGCCGAACCGTGAGGGAGCAGCACGATATCCCCGCTCCCAAGCTCCTGCACCGTTCTCGATTCAGGGTCCTCGAAAATCGCCCGGCCCTTGACGATGACATGGTAGGGGATCTCGTTCGCCGCCGCCCTAGGCCAGATAACACGCCATGGCGCGCCGTACGCGCAGCGGACCTCAAGCTGGCCGGTCACGGTGATGATTTGCAGGAGATGACTCAACCAGTCGACTTGAGACATAAGACCTCGATAACCTGAATTGCCCACGCAGCATATCGTATCGCGCGCCAAGCGCGCTTCTGATCACTACGGCCCGGAGATCAGCTCGTATTTCCAACGATATGTGTCCCTGATCTCTTGCTGCCTCCCAAGGCGGATCAGCAAAGACATGAGCGGGAGAAAGAAGCCGTGAAATTAAAGTGGTTTCAATTCTGACGAGAGGATGGACAGAATACCCCTGGCCATTCGCCGCACGGACCCGGTCGGCAATCATGGAAAACTCGTTATTTGCCGGTGGCGAAACCAAGGCCCTCCATGAACCGGCATCCGCAGCGCTGGAACGTCGTGGTCGCAAAGTGCACGGTTGCCTGCGATCGAGCACAACTGAAGCGTGAGCGGCACCCATCGCTACAGCTGCTCGTCGCCACATTGCCGTGGACGGCGCAACAATTCAGTGCTCTTCGGTCTTGAGCCCGCCGACATGCTTCTGGGTGTAGAGCTCGAGGCCGATGCGGCCGATTAGATCGAGCTGGGTTTCGAGGAAGTCGATGTGATGTTCCTCATCGCTCATCAGCTCCTCGAAGAGGTCGCGTGTGACGTAGTCCTTTACGCTGTGGCAATAGGTCGCCGCTTCCTCATAGAGGGCACGCGCGCTCATCTCCGCGGCGAGATCGCACTCGATAATCTCCTTGACGTTCTGGCCGATGCGCAGGGGATCGAGCACCTGCATGTTTGGGAAACCATCGAAGAAGATGATGCGCTCGGTGAGCTTGTCAGCGTGCTCCATCTCCTCGATGGACTCCTTGCGCCAGACCTTAGCCATCTCTAGGAGACCCCAATTATTCAGGAAGCGGTAGTGCAGCCAGTACTGATTAATTGCCGTGAGCTCGTGACGCAGTGCTTTGTTGAGATACTCGATGACTTTCGGGTCGCCCTGCATGATGAACTCCAAGACTTGAGGCCCGTTCTTGACCCTCGCAAGTCTAGAACGATTCTGACGAAGAACAAGCAGACAGGCATTCTCTGGGCGTGAACCCGAGAGGCGCCTGTCCAGCAAAACAAGGGAACCTAAGGCTATTTTCGACGCGAGTTTGGGCTCATTCATCCTTGGTCCCACCATGCGGGGCAGCCAGCCTGACAGGCTAGTGCACGCTCCTTGTACGCCTCGTCGATGATCGTCCTCATGGTGTGCGCGCAGCGGCCGCATTCGGCGCTGCAACCGGGTGCTCATAGATCTGCTTGGCATTGCGCAGCGCGGCGTCAGCCGTGTTCACTGCGTGGCGAGGATACTGGTCGCTGAGGACATTACAGGAGCAGATGATCATGAAGCTCGAAGGAAGACCCTCAGTGATACGGCGTCACCGATAGGAGACGAAGCCAGTGCGCGTTGGAGGCTCCAAACAAGGAGAAGATGGTTGCGTGTCGACCGCTATGGGAAGTCCGCCTTGACCTTTGATCTTTGGAGGTCAGCAAAAATCTGCTTGGTCAATCGGGGGCGACCGGTAGCTGCAGATCGGACGGAGGACGCAGAAGCACCGCTCCACGCCGGCCGAAGATCAACGCTTTCGGTTAACGTAGATGACACAGCCGCGGCTAAGCAACTTGTCTTGATCTAAGAACGGGATTGAGGACTGTCGCTGCGCAATTCCCCTCGCTATGGAAACCATAAGTACTGGCTATTGGAAACTTTCGAGCCGCGCTGCGACCTTGACAGCCACTCAGTCGAATAACGACCAGGACAACCGTTTCAGCCGACACGAGCAGGAGACCCCTGATGTCCGGATCCAATCCGCTCGCTTCCACCGAAATCGCAGCCCGACTCGAGTTCGATCTCAAGTACGCTTTGCCGCTCAAAGCTAGCGCGCGTCATGTGCACGTTGCCGGCGATTTCGCCCTGATCGTGCTGGATCGGTCAATTGATGGCAAAGGTCTAAGTCGCAAATACGTTCGAGACTCAGCGAGCGGCGTCGTGCGCCGCGCGGATCGACGATGGCAGTACCTGATCGACAATAGCCAAAGGACGGCTGTGGCAGCTCTCAGCGATGGAGCCACTCGTCAGTTTGGCACCAATATCACCGCCACCTAGTGAAGCAAACCAACCGGAGAACTCGGACCTGCGCGCCCGAATTTCTTTGGAAGACGACCGATTCGCTACTCGATGCAAAACTTGCCACCAGTGATCAGCCAGTCTCACCGAAGCGGAATGCTCCCGCTGGCATTTTTATCAGCGGTAGTTTCCTTGGTGGTCTCATTCGCCGCTGCGGCCGCTCCGATCCCCCTTTACAACACCTACCGGACAGAAGACGGGTTCACTAACGCCGGTATTTCGATGGCCGTCGTCGCGTACGCCGTCGGCACCATAACCGCGCTGTTGGTACTGGGACGGCTCTCCAATCATCTGGGCCGCCGGGTCACTGCGATCACTAGCCTCGGTCTTCTCCTGCTGGGGTGTCTGCTGTTGCTCAATGTGCACGACATCGACACTCTGCTGGCCGGTCGGCTCCTCGTGGGCCTCGGCACCGGGTTGGCTGGCAGCAGTCTGACCTCCTACATCGTCGATGCGGCACCCAGCAGACCGGAATGGTTGGCGTCCGTTGTCACCAGCCAAGGACCGATGCTCGGCGTCGCTATCGGCGCCATAGCATCGGGTGCGCTTGTTGAGTTCGGCCCCTGGCCGCGCGAACTCATCTATCTCGTCTGCGTTTGCTTCCTATTACTGTCTGTTGCACTCGTCGCAATCAGTCCGGAAACAGCAACTCCGACTCCGGGCGCTTGGCGATCGCTGTTACCCCAGGTCAGCGTACCGGCGCGGGTCAGGCATCTGCTCCCTGTCGCGGCGGCGGTGTTTCTGGCCACTTGGGCCAGCGGGGGCTTCTACCAAGCGTTCATGCCTGCGCTTGTACAAGATGAACTCCACACCCGCAGCCCGTTGATCCTCGGGCTCGTGTTCGCTGCCTATATGACCCCCAGCGTTCTCGGCGCTCCCATTGGTGGCTGGTTTACATCCGCGGTAGCCCAACGCGTCGGTATGATCACCTTCGTGGCCGGAATGATCGGCATCAGCACTGCAATCTTAGCCGGCACACTGGTGTTGTTCATCACCGCGACCATGGTTGCCGGTGCCGGCCAGGGCATCGCCATCAGCGCCGCCACACGCGGCTTGCTGCACGGCAGCACACTCGCCGAACGGGCACCAATCTTCAGCGCGATCTACCTTCTCTGCTACAGCGGCGCCGCCTTCCCGAGCCTCATCTCCGGGCAACTTTCCAACCTGTTCTCGCTTCCGCAGATCACGCTTGGATACGGCGGACTTGCCGCCGTGGCCACCCTATTTACCCTTCTCGGTGCGCGCAATCCGCACACCGACAGAACCGGGAAGAGCACGTCCGACGGCTCGACCGCTAGCGGTTCACCAGTACATGGAACAGTGCCATGAGAATCGTCGCTGTCCTGGGCGCCGCTTTATCCCGATTGAAGCGCAGATTATCGCCGCAACATACCCGGCAATGAGACGAATGACAGAGGAGATCATTCCCATGAAAGCGATCGTTGTGACGGACCAGGCTGCGGGAACGGCCGGGATGAAGTTGGTGGAGCGACCCGAGCCGCAGGCAGCGATAAATGACGTCGTCGTTCAGGTGCATGCGTCTGGATTCACCTCGGGCGAGCTGACATGGCCTTCGACCTGGACCGATCGCCTCGACCGTGACCGGTCGCCGACGATTCCCGGCCAGGAGCTGGCAGGTATTGTCACCGCTCTCGGCTATGGCACGACCGGACTGTCGGTAGGACAACGGGTGTTCGGTCTCTCTGACTCGTATCGCGGCGGCACCCTGGCTGAGTATGTGGCAGTGGAGGCACGCAATCTCGCACCGCTGCCAGGCGACGTCGAGTTCTCGGTGGGGGCGGCCGTAGCGATGCCGGGCCTGACTGCTTGGCAGGGACTGTTCGTGCACGGTCGCCTTGAGGCGGGGCAGAGCGTTCTCGTGCACGGCGCGGCCGGCGCGGTCGGCTCGATGGTGACGCAGCTCGCGCGAGAGGCCGGTGCCTACGTCATCGGCACGGGACGCACCGCCGACCGTCAGAAAGCGCTCGACTTCGGCGCGCAGGAGTTCGTCGACCTCGAGAAAGACGATCTCGAAGGCGTCGGCGGAGTCCATCTGGTTTTCGACGTCATCGGGGGCGAGATCGGTAAGCGGTCCGCCGGTTTGGTTCGAGCCGGAGGAACGTTGGTAACCATCGCCGGGCCGACCGAAGCGCGGCCCGGCGACGGCTTGGCGATCGACTTTGTTCTGGTGTCCGATCGCGCGCAACTGGGTGAGATCGTCCAGCGGGTACGGGACGGACGACTGCGTACAAACATCGGCAACATCGCGACCCTTGACGAGGCAGTCGCCGCCTTCAATCCGACGCGGCGGATCAGCGGGAAAACGATCATCCGAGTTCGTCCGTGAGGAAGCAGCGGCGAGCGGCTCTCCCCTCACACATGCATTGTCGGCGCTTTCCCCGGGCCGGTGCGTGGGGCAGGCAATGCCCATCGATCCCGTCGTCTCTCAGCTGATGTCCAAGGTCGTGCCTGGGTACCCATGCTAGCTCGGCTCGCATCCTGGCGGAGGATTCGCCTTTGCCCCGGCCCGGCGCGGCCCGCATATCTAGGAGGAAGAAAGTGACTGTTGATCATGCAATCTTTGCGCGCTGGCCGGCGCAGTATCCCGATCGGCTGCAACTCTTTTCCACTTCCACGCCCAACGGAGTGAAGGTCGGCATCATGCTTGAGGAAACGAGCCTTCCTTACGAGCCGCACCGGATCGACATCATGGCAAACGAAACCCACGACCCGGCCTTTCTGGCGCTCAACCCCAACGGAAAGATTCCCGCAATCTACGACCCTGATGGGCCTAGCGGAACACCGCTCGCGCTGTTCGAATCGGGCGCGATCCTCCTCTACCTTGCCGACAAGACCGGACAATTCATCTCGGCCGATCCAAACACCCGCTATGAAACGATCCAGTGGGTGATGTGGCAGATGGGCGGAGTCGGGCCGATGTTCGGCCAGGTCGGGTTCTTCAACAAATTCGCCGGTAAGGCCTATGAAGATAAGCGCCCGCGCGACCGCTACGCGAACGAATCAGCGCGGCTGCTCGGTGTCATGGACCAACGGCTCGCGGGCCGGGACTGGGTGATGGGGGCCGACTACAGCATCGCCGACATTTCGCTGCTCGGCTGGGTGCGCAATCTGATCGGCTTCTACGAAGCACGCGATCTCGTCGGCTTCGACCGCTTTCTTCATGTGCAGGCGTGGCTCACCCGTGGCCTCGCGCGGCCGGCGGTGCAACGCGGGCTGCAAGTGACAGCTGGCTAGAAGCGCTCGCGAAGAACAAGGAGATGGTATCTATGATTGAAATCACTGCCGACATGGAGGCAATCATCAAACAGGCGATATTGTCGTTTGTGGCGACAGTCAACGAGGATGGAACGCCAAATCTTTCCCCGAAGGCGTCTTTGACGGTAAGAAACGGCGTTCTGTACTTTGCCGACATCGCCTCGCCTCGGACGATACTGAACTTGGAGCGCAATCCCGCTGTCGAAATTAACGTAGTCGACATCTTCCAGAGGCGCGGCTACCGATTCAAGGGCCGTGCGTTGATACTGCCACCAGAAGATGGCGAGTCCTTGATGATCGCCGACTGGGTTCGGGCGACGAATGGCCTAGAGTATCCTGTCGATCACGTTGTCAAAATCGAAACCACTTCAATCAGCCCGTTGCTATCTCCAGCCCATGTCTTCGCTCGCCCTCCTCGAAGTCAGGATGAAATCAGGAGCACCTACTATCAAAAGTACGGTGTGAAGCCCATCGGGGCATAAGTGTGGGCTCCGCAAAAACCGGTCGGTACCCAGAGTTAGAAAGTCCGCGAACATCCGAACCACTATCTCGACCGCCCGCGCAGCGCAGCCTTATCGATGGCCGCCCCACGCTGATGTGAGTTCGGGCGCGAGGCTGCTCGCTGTCTACTGCCTCGACACCGATGACAAGGCGCTTAGCGCGCTCATCAAATGCCCCCTTAGGACTTAAGAGGAGCGAAGGTCTTTCGTCGTAGGGCGGAAGCGGTCCATGCCGTCGAATTTACCTGCGACGCCTCAATCGCGACGGTGGAGCTTCCATGGGCGCGTTTGCAAAGTTTCTATCTTTACTTTCTACTGGACGTGCTTGCAGCTCCTCGGTGGCGTTTCGAAAAAATATGACCGTCCCGCGACCGTCGAGGAAAAGTAACTGTGGAGATAGTGATCGGCGGCATAGGCATCATTAGCTCGAAGATCGTTCTATTCCAGGGGGCATTACATCCCTCGCGGCGTCGAGGGGATCCACATCGTCACTGGAGATGGCCAAAGAGCCACGGCGGGCGCACAGGTGGTCATCGTCTGTCGCTGACGTGACATCTTAGCTGCCGCCTACGGCGAATACTTCGCTCCGACCAGAAAACTGATCATGACCGCCTTGGTCGAGCTCGGCCGCGCTTATCTCATCCCAGTCCTGGCGAGTTTCCTCATGCCGGCCTGGACCCAAGCAAATTGACTCCTCGCGGATCGAGCGCGGAGTCGCGAAACTATTTGAGGAACAAAATCGGCCCCGGGGACCCTAAGCGCCCCTGCCATCCTTTTTACCGAGCACGCAGCGCCATGCTGCGAGGCGCTCGGTCCGATGCTGATTCATCCAGTCGGCAAGCTGCGGTGCGCCCATAAGGCAGGACTGCATCGAGATGTCAGCGAAGTTCGAGGTGGTGACGGTCTGCTCGTGGCAATTTGCGGGAGAAGACAAGCTGCAGAGTACGGCGATGATCGCGATCATGATGCGCCCCCATCGCCGTGATCGATGTCTGCGTCCACGCGCATGTGGCTTGCGCATGCATTGTCCGGCTGGTCGCAGGCACATTCAGACGGCGGGAAGACGCTGTCATAGATCGCTCGAGCTTCTCGACCAAGGCGAGCTCGCTCTCGCTCCGACTTTGGTGCAAATCGAATGATCTCACCCATATTTCACTCCTATCATAGTACATTATCGTACTATTTAGCGATTTAGGTTCGTTGACGTCGATTTGGGCACCGGCGCAGTTAGCAAACGAGGGGGTAAGAACAAGTAACGGATCCGATGTTGTAGGCGTCGGTCGTTTGGCCCGGTCGAGTTAGTACGCTATAGCGCGGATTCCCACCGTGCGCCCCGAGCGATCGGCGTAGATGTAGAGGGGGCGCGCCGTGCCTTCCACGACTTCGCGGGAAATCACAACTTCTTCCACACCTTCCAGGCCCGGCAGGTCGAACATGGTCTCGAGTAAGATCGCCTCGAGGATCGAACGCAGACCACGCGCGCTCGCGCTCTCTTTCGCCTCGTCGAGCGGGTTGTCTCAAGCCTGACTGAGGACGACGACTTTCGCTTCGCCAAAATCCGGCGCGTCGGCACGAGCGCATTCGAGATACTCGTCTATAGCGCCGGAGCGACTGGCTCTCCCCTTCCCATCCAACTCGCCTCCCAAGGAACCCTGTCCGTCGTGACGATATTCGGGCTGATCTACAGTTTCCTTCGCGAAGTCCATCCGCATCTGCCCGAGAACCGCGTTTTCGAGGCTCCGGGAATCGTCATCGTGGACGAGGTCGACGCTCATCTACATCCCAGCTGGCAGCAAAAAATCCTTGCGATGCTGACCTCGACCTTCCCTAACGTGCAGTACATCGTGTCAGCACATAGTCCGTTCATTGTAGCCGGATGCGATCAAGGCGAAGTCTCCGTCTTGCGGCGACAGTCAGAAACCGGTCTATTTCAACTGGACCCGTTATCTCAGGACTTCTTGGCAGCGAGAGCCGGTGACATCTACAAGCAGGCGTTCGAGGTGGCCGAAGTCGATCGGCTGTATCTCGAATATTCGGCAAAAGCATTTTCAAGTGATTCACTCGAGCACGAAATCGACGCTCTTGAGAAGCTGCAGCCACGATCTGAGACTCAAGACGCACGCTTGGATCAACTGTATCGCGAACTGCGACTGGTGAACCGGGCTCGTTCTGTGCGTCAAGAACGGCTGGAAAACGAGCGCAGCTCCGCGCGAATACAGCGGCTGGAAGCTGAGATCGAACGACTCCAAGCGGTCTTACTTGAGCAAAACGCGCCAAAGCAAGGCACCAAAGACGCTCCAGGAGAGCAGGCGTGATGCTTACCGCCGCGGACAGAGATCAGCTGATCGGGCTTTACGCCCGGCATTGCGTCGCCGACATCGATTTGGTGGTGGAATTCCGGGACTTGTGCAAACACCTTGGTGCAGATTTGCACTTTGCTGCGGAACGCGATCGGGTCGAGCGCGCTAAAATCATCGTGGAGGAGGCGCTGGAGGACAGGCCACTGACGGAGCGGGCGATGGTCCAAGAGGCCATTAAGCTTCTTATAAGCACAAGAGGTGATCCGCAGCTGAGAGACCTATGCCACCGTTTGATAGCTGAGGGATACAGCGGCCTGTGGTCTCCGTCGCACAGGATGGCTTTCGACGCCGCCTACCAGAAGGTACAACTCAAGAACGACTTCTTCCTGTCATTCACCACGCGAACGGGATCGAACGTGGGCGAAAATCCGATCAATTTATGCTACAAAAGCTTCATCGTCTCTGAAATCGGCATCGACGCTTTCAAGAGATCGGACAGGTCAAAGACAAATCTCCTGGCGCTCGCCGCTCATCGCCTCCTTTCACAGGCGCGCATCTCGGGGTTTTATTTCCCCCATTCACAATACGACGGAGCGGATACGGAACAGAAGCTGTTCGACGAAGCCGACTCTTCATTGGTCTTTGTCCAGCTGGTTCAGCCGGTCATGTTTGATCGGCCGCCCAACGGAGACAACTACTGCTTCGTGGAATGGAGCCGGGTCTGGTCTCGCATGAGCGAGAGCGAGCGCGACCTAAATATGATCTTTGTGGTCGCCGCAAACGATCGTACGGAGCTGAAAGCGATCTACCCGTTCATCGAGTATCGGGCTTGGCATGACGACGTCTTGAGAAGGGATGCGCCCTATCTGCCCGAAGTCCAGTTCGCAAACCGGCATAAGGTTCTCTACATTAAGAGCACGTTCCGGGAGCAGCTTGTCCGACAAATCCGAGCCGCATGGTCCCGCCTCATAGACGATGTGCCCGATCACTAAGGCATATTAAGCCTCACATAAGATGACGTGCCGACAATGTAATTGTCGTTGCCGCTACAAATCAATCCGGTTGATCAACTTCGAGATTAGGACGTCAGAGCCGCATCGCCTCGAGTTGAGGTCCGCTCGAGCGTTTCGCGCGCTCCTGTTTCTTCACCCACGCGAGAGGCAAGAACCAGCAGTGATTCCAGGCAGGAAGATCTACGTCGAAAGGATACCCGCTTTGATCCTAGGGAGTGTCGACGAATAACGCTCGCTCCGTAGCCAATCCTCGATCCGCTTTTCTCGAAATGTAAACGAAAACCAGTTCCAGCAGAAGTCAACCATTAGGTTCACTTCAAGCAGCAAATACCAGAAATCCTCGGGTACAGGCCCCGTGCGAAATTCGAAGTCAAACTTACCACCTGGGCCTATCGATCGCGGCGCTTGCTGCGCCCGTCGACACACCGTCCTTTCAAGCAACCGCTTATAGGCGCGCTCGGCGGTCGACCGCGAAACGTTGTTCGGATCAGACAGAAACGCGAATGAATAGACCCACTGTGGTTGCGACGTGATGTTCGTGTACGAAACCCTTGTCACGAATTCTTGCCCCGAACGTACGGCGACTACATTAGTCGCTTGCCGATGCATTGGGCTAACATGCTCTACGACGAGACAGCGTGGACAGATCACTTGTCGCCGCTCCGAATACTCAACGGAGATATTCTGGCCCAAATAGCTTAGCCGCCGTTCGATGAGCCGTTCGCCGCAGACTTGACAACAGGTGTCAAGCTGCTGGGCTCCTTCGGGGCCGTACATCTCGTCGAGCTGTTCGCCGACTGCGTAGAACCCGCCCGCTTCCTCCCACGCTTCACTCAGTCGTAGGGTCGCCTGCTTTAGGGAAATGCGTTCATTGGGCGGCCGAATTCCATCAATCAATCCTTCGATGTCTGATTCGGATCTGCCCGCGCGCGATAGGGATCGGATGTCTGCTCGAGCCAACCACGCCATATCTCGTCGGAACTGACTGTGCGGCTCATTGTTCTTCTGGAATCCGAAATTGGCGGCATTGCTAACGAACCCGACGTTGGCGACGAAGCGCCGTAGCAGCTGTGATACTTCTTTCGCCTTAGGATCCGGACTAGAACCGGCGCTCTTCCTCGGCGTGGCTCGATCGGCGACGAGTGCGCGAGATTCCGGATTTCCCAGCAGCATGAATGGGCGATAGTCCACACCTTCCGTTGCCGCGTGATTGTTCAACGCGCGGACGATGTCTCCCATCGGCATCCCATCCGACGTCAAATCCAAGTATAAGTTCAGCAGATTTGGAATGTAAGTTTGAACATGCGTGCTGCAGATCACGGTCTCTGCACGACTTGTTAGAGCGATGGACAGGGGAAGCGTCAGATAAGATCCCAGCTCTGGCCACATGAATGGACTATGGCACGATTGAAGAAGCCAATGCCGAGCCCGCACGTCACGAGGCGAAAGCCGGCCCAATTCGGGTGCACTAATCGTGGGGTGGAGACAGCCCATTCCCACAAGGCAATACGATTGCCTCCCCTCCGTCACCACGGCAAGTGATGTGAAATCATGTCTTGAGATTTGCAGGGCAGCGTCGTCGCGGCTAGTGATCGTTCCCTCCGCTTCCGACCTGCGCCTCAACTTGACGATGGTTCCTGCGAAAGGTACCGAAGGCTCGCGATAATCGAAATCAAGACCTCTGCTCGAATAGAGACCGACGGTCGAGGCTACCTCGGGAACTCCGGCGCTCGGCGCCAACAGGCGGGCGAAGGAATCCTCATGCTGAGGATGGTAGGGGACAATCCCTACAGGGACCCGACCGCCACTTCCTCGCTCGAGGAGGTCAGCCAGTCTATTGTCAATCTGAAAGAGTTCTCCGACGACAATTGCTGGCTCTGTGTCGGAGGCCAACTTCGCCTCCAATTCGGCGAGCGTGACGGCCGCAAAGCTGAACTGAAGCGACTGGAGCAATTTGCCGGCCGCGTTCGAGAGGCAAAGTATTCGCATCGAATTTCATCCGCAAAGAAAGAAAACTACACCTGGAATATCTCTTCGCCTCTCAGCCAAAGTCCATCGAATTCCTCTTTTGTGGCGTGGACGGTAGGTACATTGAATTCAATTTCGTTGATGCCCGCCGGTGAGAGGCGACCGACGGCAATGTGGCCATAGATTCCGAAATTTGGTGGCGACCGGTCTTCGTCCCATTTTAACACCCGAACCTTGACCCCTTGCTTAATCTGGGCGTTTAGGGCCGATCGTCGCTCTTCGTCGAACTCGTCAAATGTTTGTTTGCCCATTCGTAAGATGAATAGTCTGAAGATATTTGGGCTGGCCGAGGCAAATAAAAAGTCCTTCGACTCAGGCCGAAGGACCTCTTCATCGGTGGCTGTGGCCCTGTATTCGTGGACCTGACGCCTCAGAAGATCCATTACGACATAGCTATCCTTCTTGGCTGTGACGATCTTTCCCTGCCGTACGACCGACAAGATGTATGCCAGCTTTTTCTGAGAGGACCAATCTTGTCGCCCCCTGATCATTCTGCCGTACATTGCCCAAAATCGATCATCGATCGGGCTGCCATCGAAAGTCACACTCTGGAGGGCTTGGCCAATCAAAGTGGAGTACAGCCTATCCTCCGCGTATCCACGCCCAACCGGGAAAAGAGGCTCCAGGCGAGATAGCGTATCGAACGAACACGCGGACAAGGTCTCGTTGTCGAGAGTCAGCCCATCCTCTTGGGCATTTCGAAAATCAATGTGATGAGCGTCCCAATCCACCGATTCACGACATTCAAAGACCTGATCCGGAGCTCCCGCGCACGCGGCGACAATTGATCCGACGGCGACGCGTAGGTCACTCGCTCTCCTAGGCTCCGTCGCGTGGTATCGGTGCAAAGGATCTGGAAGCTCACGGACGGATAGGCCATTGATACAGATAGGAACGATGGTCGGCTGCGGAGCATTGAAGAGAGCTGCTCCGAACTCGAGCAGGGCGAAACTTGCCTTGAGCGAGCTCGGCGATGCGAGAAAAACAACAACCGCAGCTTCAGAAAGGCGCACGCGTATGCGCTTCAACCAGTCGATCCCCAAAGGTTGGGCATTGGCATCGGACGAGACAAAGACCCGTACTTTGAACGGTGCGGCCTCGACGATCAGGTCCTTCAAAAGTACCGCAACCTCCTTGTCCTCATCGGCATGGCTGACAAAAACGAGCGGACCATCTTCGGACATCAATGCTCACTCCAACCTAAATTCACCAGAGTTCAGCGCAATATTTTCGAGTTTTATCAGTACGTTGCAATCTTAGGAAGATCAATTTCGTTGCCTAGAGCGATGGACCAGCCTTTTGCATGAGAGCTGCGCACACGCCTCGTTTGATCGAGCCTCTGTTGCTTCGCCAATTCCGCAACGATCTGCTCATACGTCCACATGAGCGACACAGTCGTGGTGCCGACCGCGAATCTCCGGCAAAACCGGCACCGACAGGTCGATGCACGCATCCAGCGTGATGCGCCGAACCGAGTCCTCGCGCCGGCCGATGTAGAGTTCGTGACCTTCGCGTCTTGCACAAAGCCGCGCCGGTGCGTTGTCCTGGTTTCCCCAATTCCGCAAAGTAGCAAGCGACAGAACCGAGACGAACCTGCGGCAATCGGCGACGACATCGAGCACCTCGCGGCCAACCATCATTCCACGTTGAAACGCCCTGGCCGCGGCTTCGCGCTGGTCATCGCTTGCATTCGCGACATCCGACGCCAAGTCGATGCCTTTGAGATGGCGGATCACCGTGTTGACGCTAGGCTCGGTGCGCTTTCGCGCCGAATCGATCAGCGTGTATCCTTCTACCGTCGCGTAAGGCACAAAGATCGGGCCCCGCGCCGTTTCCTCGACAACTTTCAATTGTCCGCCGTCCCGGACGTGCTGCCAAAGGTCGATGCCGATCGCCGGACGCAGGCTGTCACCCTGCTGCTGTTGAAGGCTGTCGACTTGCCGAGCCAAGGGTAACGATTGCTCCAGCAATTTGATCGCCGCATGTCGTTTTTCGATATTCTGCCTCAGATAGGCGATCGTTGCTTCTCGGCGCTGACGCTCATCCAATTCTCGGACAGCGAACTCGTGCCCCTCGGGTTTTAAGGTGCGAAAGCAATCGCGCCCCATCAGGCGGATGCAGGCAGTGCGAGGGAACCAGGCGATGAAACCGATGCCAAATTTCGGATGTCGCGGCGTGCAGCAAGGACACGGCGACTCAACACCCTTGGGAAGCTGGAAATCGGCGACGTATCGGATTTCTAAGGCTTCATCGGCCGTGGGCTCAGAATGTGTATGTCCGTGCCAAGCCCAGGGCGGGTGACGTTTTACTCACTCCCGCACTTCGGCGACGATCTCAACGCCTGGAAAGTCGGAAAATAGCGGCGGCTAGGAAGGCCTCGGCGGGAATCTCGATCGGATCTGGCAAGGTCTCGTCTCGTTGATTCGGAGGGGAGTAAATTAGCCCCTCGCCCTCGTTGAGTCCTCAACAGCGCGCAAACGTTACGTGCAAATGCAGTCTGCGGCACACCTCTGATGGCAGATCAATTGAAGGATTCGAACACCGAGCGAACAAGGTTTCGATTGCCGCTGAGGCGGAAGGGCGTCGCTACGGAATTTGCTACGGCATCGTACAAGGATTCGCGCGAGAGCCGTTCTCTTCAGACGCTTGATTTATCTGGATTTTTGGTAGCGGGGGAGGGACTCGAACCCCCGACCCCAGGATTATGATTACTCGCCTCTTGCAGTCGTGGGCGCGCGTACAGCGGTTTGGCGCGAAAAATCTCGAAAAAATGCCGCCGGACCGCTCCTGCCCCCGTTTCCGCCGACCGCTTTTTTGGACTTCGATGGTACGGCGATGGTACAATTACCGATCCTTCGTCCGAAAATCCGAAAAAGGGAACGGTAAAATGGCGTCCGAACGGCTCGACCTGACCCCGGAGGTCGTCAAGACCGCACTCAAGCGCGCGGTGGAGGGCCAGGAGGGAATCCATGATTTCTGCGACAGGCTTCAGCCCTATCTCGTGCTGCGGGTCCGCGGGCACTCGGCGTCCTGGCTGGTCAAGACCCGCCTCCGGACGCTCAAGATCGGCGACGCCATGCCGCCTTCGACCGCGACCAAGGTCCCGCAGCGGCGCAAGCGGGGCAGCGCTTCCGGCGAACGAATCCTTGGACTGCGCGAGGCGCGCGAGGCCGCCAAGCGCGAGTGGGCCAGGATGGGCAATCCTACGGACGACGCGGGGGAGACGCCGGCCGGCTGGACGTGGGGCAGACTGGCCGAAGAGTACAAGACCCACATCGCGGGCATGCGCGAGGATTCCTCCGGCCGCCCGATCTACCCCTCGGCCGAGACCCAGAGCGACGTCCGGCAGATCTTCGGCCGCAAGGAGGTGGAGGAGCACGAGACCCGCCTGCTCGCCTCTCTCGACGAGAACTGGTTCGAGGAGGTCCAGGAGACCCTTCACGAGGAGTACGGCTACGACGCCTACAGAAAATTCCGCGCCTACGCCCAGGCGGCCCTGAACTGGGCGGCGGCGTTCAAGCGCAAGGAAAGCGGCCTGCTGGGACGCAAATGGTGGCTGCTCGCCGAGCGGCGCCGGCGGACCAAGGACGAGATCGAAAAGAAGGTCGTGCGCGACAAGGCTCGGGCCAAGAAGAAGGACGACTTCAAGGTGGAGCATCTCGGCATGCTGCTGGCCGAGCACGAACGCTTCTGCGCCTCGCGCACCGGCAACGAGCGCATCTCGCCGGGCGTGCGCTGGGGACTCTGGTGGGACGCCTTGACCGGCCACCGCCGCGGCTCCGGCACCTGGATCGCCCAAGAGGATCTCGACTACACCGATCCGCGCGGCGAGCCCGGCTGGGGCCTCGCGACCTGGCAGCCCGAGGTCATGAAGACCCAGAACCCGTTCACTCTGCCCATTCCGCAGCTCGGACTGCATATCGCCGACTGCTGCAAGCGGGATTGGACTCGGGCGGCCGAGCGGGCCGGCATCTGGAACCGGACCAGCAAGTGGGTGTTCGCCTCGCGCGTGATGCAGTCAGAGGCCGGAGACATCGCCGTCTCCGGGTCCGCGATGGCGAACCATCTGCGCAACATGCGCGGCCTGCGCCAAGGCAACCATCGCGACGTGCTCCGCGGCATCCCGCCCTTCTCCATGCACATCATCCGCTCGACCATGGGTGACTACATCCTGGACGAGACCGGCCTCCCGCCGGGCACCGCATCTCTGATGATCGGCCACGAGATCGCCGGCGACCGCCGCAACGAGCTCGACCGGGTCGGACAGACGGGAAAACGCTGGTACTTCCAGGCGCAACGCATCCCGGAAAAAAAGGCGGCGATGGCGTTGTGGTCGGAGGCGTTGCTCAAGGCTTTCCGTGCTGCGGGCGGGATCTACCCGGACTAGTCATGCGCGACTCATGGCGGTTACGGGGCGCAACGGTTGGTGCGGGGCCCCTCCTCTCCCGCAAGGAGAACCAGTCAGGGCGTCTCGGTCGATCTCGTAGCGACGACGAACGCCATCGAAGTCACGCCGATGCCGATGGCAGTCGCGGGCGCCGCGTTCCGCCGAACTACGGACCCGCAACTTCCAAGCTCGTTTGGGCGGCCAGATCGTAGATTCTCACGCGCAATTTGGGAAACCTTCGGATTATCTCCTTTGCGCCACCCATGGCGCCTTCGAGAGTGTCGAACGAGGTCTTGAGATGTCCATCCACCTCCAGAGCGAAACCGGACCGAGGCAATGGCGAAGCCGACGAGCGCATCTTGTCTCCGCATAGACGTGACCCGAATTTCCTAAGGTGAGTCGACCCCGTCCGACAAGCGCGCTCGCGCGGCGAAAAGTGACAGCCTAGGCGACGAGCCGCTCGTTCCGGCGGTCGCACGCCTTGGCGGCTCGCCTCGCTGCAGAGGCGGCGCGAAGCCGAGATTTCGACAGAGCGTCGTCACCAGGGTGCCGAGCTCTCTGGCGGCCGTTTTCTCCGACAGGAGGGACGTCGATAGGCCCATCCACTGGGCGGCAGTTAGAGAATACACGAGTACGCTCGGGCGCGTCGACTCAGGTACCGAGCTCACGGTCGACTCGGGAAATGCGACGCGTCCGGCCTTGATCACGGGTCGCAACGTCGAGCTTTTTGCGACGCTGACCGGTAGGCGATCGCAAGTGGGGAGTATCGAGGAAATATTCGGCGACAAAGGGTTCGGCAGACTTACCCCGGCCTTTCGTTCCCGGAGAGTTGGGAAACGACGATAAAGAACGACGGGATGCCGAGGCCATCCAGCGATGCAGGCCCACATTGGATGACGATGCCCTGGATCATGGGTGGACGTAATTTCGGGCCCGCGTCCACGTTCTTTTCGTTGTACTCGCGAAGATGTGCCCTGAACGCTTCGAGGACCTTGTGCGCGGTGGAGCGAATTTTTCCAACTGGCGAACCCATATCGAGTTTGCCATGGAACCAGCGGCCGTCGTCGCAGGTGATACGTTGCTTCCAGTCCTTCAGATCGACTAGCAGAATCCGATCATCGATGACCATGACGGCATCGATCTCGCGGTACTGCCCCGGGCCCGACGAAGATCTCGAGATTCGTGTAGGCGTACCACTCGTTCGGCAAATGCCGAAGTTGACCATCGGTGGACCTCGCGCGCATGGACGCCTTGTCCTTGATTTCTGATGTCCATGCCGCCCCCCCGTCCGCAAGGCCGTATAGCATGCCGCTGTGGGAGGTAATGCTCCGAATTGCTAATTGCGCATGAATCAGCCTCTGGTCGAATCGAGACCCCGTCGACACCAAGGGATATCAGCCAACGACAATTTTTTCACCCGGACTCTGCGGCGTCCGCGGCGACCCAGCGCGACGATGAACGTCAGAAAGCTCGCAGGCTTTGAAGCCCGCGTTTAGCAACAATTCGAAATCAACGCGGGTCGAACTTTGTCAGTCGCCACCGCACGAGGTCGTCGGCCCCTGGCCCAGCTTGCGGCCGGACGTCTTTCAACCGAACGATCTCGCCTGACTTATCGTCGACCAATGCGACCTTGACAGGACGACCGCTGTTCCTGTTGATGAACTTAAGCGGTGGGCCCGCGTCGCCTGCTACAGCCCACTTGTCTCCGACCTGCGCAAGCGCCTGAATTACCAGAGCGGTGTCCCACCCCTTTCGCGTGAGGACGTATTCGTAGCGATCCGGCCCCGTCTGGTACTGCCGCCTTTCGATTAGGTCGTTTTCTTCCAAATGTCCGAGGCGGTCCGACAGCGTCGCGTTCGTAATCCCGGTCGACTTCCTCAATTCCTCATACTTGCTCAGCCCCAGCGAGAGATCCCGCAGGATCAACATGGCCCAGCGATCGCCGACGGCATCCAGCACGCCAGCAATCGAGCACGTCATCCCTTCAAAGCCTTTTGACCGCATCGCCTTGCCTCGCAAATTACTCTGATTATTAGAGTAATTCGATCGCCTGCGCAAATCCTCAAAACAGCTTGCCTTTCAATCACTCTGATCATTAGAGTTTATCGATAACGCAACGGAGAGACGTCATGGCCGACCTGCGCGATCTGGTTCTTGAGGCGCACGGCGCCGCGAAATGGAAGCGGTTCCGGCAGATCGAAGGGGATATGTCGATCGTCGGCCTTCTTTGGGCGCGGAAGGGTTGGCCTGACGTGCTGAGGAGTGTTCGCGTAACGGCCGATATTGCCGAACAGCAGCTCAGCTACCAGCCATTCACGGCCGACGGTCTGCGCAGCTTCTATCGTCCCGACCTGGTCGCAATCGATACTCTGGATGGCAAGCGCCTTAAGCAGCGGAGCAATCCGCGCAATGCATTTGCGAACCATACGCCGGCTACACCCTGGGACGATCTCCACCTCGCCTATTTCAGTGGCTATGCGATGTGGAACTACCTCAATACGCCCTTCATACTCGAGCTGCCTGGCTTTCTGACCGAAGAGTTGGAGCCATACGCCGAAGGACATCAGACTTGGCGCCGACTTAAGGTCACTTTTCCGGACTCAGTCGCCACGCACTCCCGCGAGCAGGTTCTCTATGTGGACGACAACGGCTTGATTGCGAGGCTCGACTATTCGGCTGACGTCAGCGGCGGCGTTCCAAGTGCGCATTTTACGTCCGGCTATCTGGAGTTCGAAGGGATTAAAATCCCTACCAGACGCCGCGCCTTCCTGCGAAACGCCGACGGGACACCGATCCAGGACGGAGTCGTCGTGGCCATCGACATCAGCGGCATCAGATTTTCCTGAGGCCGGCTAAACGAGAGCGGCGGCCGCCGAGGGCGGGGCCTTGCAGGCCTTTATAGGAAAGCGTGCGTCAAGGCGCTTTGCCCGTGCTTCGAAGCCGCGAAACCGGCGGGCCGCCCGATCAGATATCGTTGCATTTCGTCGCAGCCCTCGTGCAGCAGGAGCGACATCTGCGCCCCCGTTTCAATTCCCTCCGCGAGAACGGGCACGCCAAGTCCGTGGGCGAGACCGATGACTGCCCGCACGATCGCCAAAGCCCGGTCGCTGCGACCTAACGACGCGACGAAGGATCGGTCAAGCTTGATGCGGTCGAGAGGGAACGCCTCCAGATAAGATAAGGACGAATAACCCGTTCCGAAGTCGTCGAGCGCGATCAGGATCCGGAGCGCCTTCAGCGATTGCATCGTCTTTTTGGCGCGCGAAAGATCTTCGATCAGGACCCCTTCAGTGATCTCGAGCTCGAGCCGTGAAGCCGAGAGCCCGCTCTGCCGGAGCGCCGCGGCGACCTGCACATCGAGGTTTTCGCGGCGAAACCGCGCCGCAGAGACGTTGACGGCGATCCTGAGGGGCTGCTCCCATGACGCGGCTTCCTTGCAGGCCTCCGCCAACACCCAGTCGTCGATCTCGGCGATGGAGCCACTCTTCTCCGCAACCGGTATGAACTCCCCGGGAGGAATGGTCCCGCGGAGCGGATGCCGCCAGCGCACGAGCGCCTCGTATCCGTTGATGGATCCATCCCGACCCTGCTGCGGCTGATACTCCAGGTAGAGCTCCCCCCGCCCGATGGCGAGCCTCAGATCGTGCTCCAACGCACGGCGGTCACGCAATTGTTGGTCCATTGCGGCCGTGAACAGGCGAACGGCGCCCCTGCCCTCGTGCTTCGCGCGATAAAGAGCGGCGTCGGCATTCGCCAGCAGTGACACGGCATTGTCGGCATCTCTAGGAAATAGAGCGATTCCGATGCAAAGATCGACCTTTAGAGAGCGGCCGTCGACCTCGATTGGTTGCTCGAATGCAGCGCGCATCCTCCCCGCGACCAACTCCGCTCCGGCCGGAAGCGGCAATTGGTCCGCGATGCCGATAAACTCGTCGCCGCCGACGCGGGCGACGTAGGACCCTTGCGCCGCCTCCTGGAGCCGCCGAGCCCCTTCCCGAAGCACGGCGTCTCCGATCGCGTGGCCGAAGACGTCGTTGATCTCCTTAAAATGGTCGATATCGATCCAGAGCACGGCGAACTCGCTGTCCCGAGCCCGTTCGATCGTCGAGGCGAGATGCCGATCGAGCGCGGCTCTGTTGGGAAGTTGGGTGAGCGCATCATGGCAAGCCAGATATTCCAGCCAGCAAGACGTCCTTGAAGGAAGGCGAAGCGAGCGTGCCGTCCACGGAATTCAAAGGCGGCAAGAGTTCTCCCGGTTTACCCTTTTATTTCGGGCCGTGCCCACCGAGCGGAGAAAAGCCCACCCTATGTGTTCACATTGATCGCCACCGATCTCGAACCTGGCACTTTGCCCTCAGGTCTGACGCGCAATGAACTCGGCGAAGCGTTAAAGGGACACGTTCTCGGTGCGACCAGCTTGGTCGCGCGATACGGACATTGATCTTCTTGCGCGCCGCAAACCTTGGCCCTTCAGGGCCGGATCGAGGCGCGTCTTTGATTGTCGATATATTGCTTCACGATTGCGAGCGGGCGCACCGCAGGAGATCGTAGAGTTAGCTGGGGCTGCCAGCTGTCCGCATGCGAATTTTGACCCTTATCTTTCGATCAGCGCTGCACGGGATCTCAGCCATGCTGCTGCAATGCATTTCCCCGCGCGGGCGATTGCGCGCCTTGTAGTGACATCGGCCTTCCTCGCGGCTTCAGATTGGACCGACTGCTCCCGTCCGCTAAGGGGAAGCCTGCGGGGTGCGTGGCTCCCCGTTCGGAACAGGAAGGATGAACGAGAAGCGGGCACCTCCCGAGAGGTTCACGTTTCCGGCGCGGATGAACCCGCCATGCGCCTCCACTATCGAGCGGCAAATCGGAAGTCCCATGCCCATTCCTTCTTGCTTCGTCGTAAAGAAGCTGTCGAACAAGTGGGCAAAGTGGTCAGGATGGATGCCGGGGCCGCTATCTTCGACGATGCAGGTAATTTTATCGTCCGCGACAATCGTTTGAATCGTAATTTTACGCCGAGAACAATCTCGCTGCGCCAACGCTTGCGCTGCGTTGATCGCTAAGTTCACGATCACCTGCTGAAGTTGCGTCCGGTCCGCAAGGACTATGGCTGGTTCAGCAGACGCGTTATGGACTACGGTGACGGAGCGCGCTTGTAGCTCGTATCGAATGAAGAGAAGCGCCTCCCGGATGATTTCGTCGAGAGATACCAGATTGCGCTCAGGCGGGCGATGCGCTGCCATGGAGCGGATTCGGGCGGTAACATTGGCGGCGCGATGTGCATCCTCCATGATCCATCTAATCGACTCTCGCGCTCTGTCGATTTCTGGCTGAGCCGTTTCAAGCCAGCGCAAACCGGCGTCTGCATTCGCGGCAATGGCCGCAAGCGGCTGGTTCACCTCGTGAGTGATGGAGGCCGTGAGTTCACCCAGCATCGAAACGCGAGCCGCATGCGCGAAATCGCTCTGTACACGCTGCAACATCTCCTGCGCGCGATTGCGTTCCGTAATATCGATAACGGCGACCATGCTCGTCCATCCGCTGAGGTGAGGCGGATAAGCGATCGTGAAGAGCGCATCGAAGGTGCCGCCATCGATCCGGCGCAGCTTGCATTCAGTCCAGTAATGAGGCTTCTGCGCGATGCCGCTCAGCATCGCTTCGGTGAAAGCGCTAGTGCTTTCGTCAGGCCAAAAAGGCTTGAGATTACCTAGCAGCTCCTCCTTATTACCTCTACCGAAAAGAAGTACCGTGTGATCGTTGACGTCCACCACACGCGCTGCCGTCATCATTTCGGAGACGACCCGAGGGTTCTCAAGGAAGTACTTGCGGAAATCCGAGACGCCAGAGTTGCGCAGCGCTCGCAGTCTCTTATTTGCCTCCGAGAAATCGAGCTCCCAAAACGAAACCGCCATGGCTTGGAAGAGGCTCCGGTAGCGAGCTTCACTAAGCCGCAACTCCTGTTCGAAGCTCGTGGTTTTGGCTTCGCGCCCCGTTTCCACGATCTGGATGGGAGTACCCGCCAGATCGCGTTGCACCGACAGCCAAACGTGCACCAACATTTGATTGCCGCGTGCCGATTTACGCTTTACCTCTCCTTGCCAACGGCCGGTCGCGACGCAACTCGCTTCGATATCGCACGCCGATATGGGATATTCGCTATCAAGAAGGGCATCTGCCAGCTGGCCCATCGCAGCGTCACGAGAGTAACCGTACAAGGTTTGGGAGGCTTTATTCCAAGCTCTTATGCGGCCATCAAAGTCGCGAACGAAGACCGCCTGCTCGACATGATCGAGTATTTCGAAGGACTCAGATGTCATTTCAACACCGTGAGTTCGCTTGTGCGCTGGCCCGCCTAACGGCCGCCAGTTAGTCCATCAGCGCACTCGCTCAACGATTTCATGGCAAACTTCAGCGCCCACCGCGCCGGAGCTGAATCCACCGCCGTCCGAGCGCCACCGGTGATGGTTACGTAGATCGCTGAATCGACCGCGTCCAGAATATCCTGATGGAAAGGCTCGGCAGAACCCCAATGGCGCCCTGCCTCATCACTCTGTCTCATCGGAGCATCACCCTGATCGGTTGTTAGAACGATAGAGAGGTGATTGCCATCGGCAAGCTTCTCGTTGAAGGGAAACTCTTGCGCAATCCAGAGGAACGCGTCTACGGCCCACGAAACCGAAACCGGCAATCCATCTTATGCGGCGACCGTGATCGACAATGCAAACAAGCCTCGACGTTCACTTCCTGCGGGGTTTTTGAGCACCGACCTTAGCATGCCATCTGGTTCCCACCAATGACTTCCAGAATTCAAGGACGCTAGGCGCTAAGCAAAAGTCTCTCCCTCGAGTATTTTGCGCCGCAAACTTGCTTTGAGCGCCACTTTCGCTGCTGATTGTCTTCACCCTCTCCTAGCGGTTGTAGGACTTTCGCCAGTGCTGAACGTTCTCACGTGCCGGAGAACGAGTAACGTAAAGCTCGCCTGTAGGCTTGCTTTGGCGCCGTCCTTCAACGTGGAGCGCAGGCAGGCCGCCTAGGTACGGCGGCACTCCTTGCCTAAGAAGCGCATTCTCCCCAAAGCTTAACATGTCTGAATTGCCCCAGCGAGAAAACAAGCTAGAATGGGATTTTCCCTCCTGGGGGGCAACTCATGTTCGACACGGCAACCACCGCGCTTTTGCGCGCCGCCCTCGACGAAGTCTGCGAAAGCGTCTCGCACCGCGAAATCGGAACACGTACTCATGTTGCAGCGAAGATGCTGGAAGCCGCCACCAGAGGCGAGCTTTCGCCAGATGGCCTGAGGCAGGTCGGCCGTGAAGCCTTGTCCCGCGCACCCACG
This sequence comes from Bradyrhizobium vignae, assembly GCF_900324035.1. Lineage (NCBI taxonomy): Bacteria > Pseudomonadati > Pseudomonadota > Alphaproteobacteria > Hyphomicrobiales > Nitrobacteraceae > Bradyrhizobium > Bradyrhizobium vignae. The sequence continues at coordinate 1,790,403 of NZ_LS398110.1, read as the reverse complement.
ATGTGGCGCTGATCGATCTGGAGGCGGGGGCGTGAATTTCCAGGTTACGGTCCTCAAGATTTTGGTGAGTTATCCAGATGGTTTTGCCGTCATGGAGGACCTCAAGCGCGACATGGCCATCCTGGCAACCAGCGGACGCGATTGGGCGGATCGGACCAAGCGCCTCGCGGCGCGGGTACCAGGCCTCGACATCTTTTCGCAGGGACTGGTCGAGCGCATAAGCGGGGGGTGGATGATCACGGCCAAGGGACGGGACGTGCTAGATTCCATGGAAGCCCGCCCGACCGTGGCCGAACCGATCTCGACGGCTCCGATCGATGAGGCTACTGAGCTGATGCGCCCGTCGGACCCGGTGCCTCCGCTGCGCCATTCCGCTGACCGTGCGAAGCGGCGACGCGAACGCCACGAACGTCGTCGTGAGGCTCGCGGACGAGCGAGGGCGAATGCTTCCTGAGGATCGACCGGGACGCAAAGGAAAAAAGCACCCGTGCGCCGGTCCTACGGCGGCGGCAAGGCGCGAAATTGGGAACTCGGAGCTGGCGACGGGTAAGGTAGCCGTGCCGCACAAAGACGCCGGCATGCGCATCGCCTTCGGCGCCATGGCCTTCCACCAGCACGATCTGATCCCGTGGCGGCTCGCTGAAGTGATGGCGCGATCGGCCGACATCGCGATCACTCTCTAGTGCGAGATCGCGCGCCGGTGCCATTAGGCGGCCAGGTGAGCGACCGCCGCTTCTGATATCGGGTCATCTCCGACGAAGACATCGAGTTCAGGACCCGGTCCGGTTGCGCGCCATCTCGACACCTCAGTGCATTTGGCCGAGCCAGCGATGCGCGTCTGAATTTGAGGCTCATCATGCAGCCGAACTCGAGCGCCGCTTGGCGCCAGTGCCAGTCCAGGTCGAGACGCCATGGATGGGCATGATCTCGACGGCGACGTAATGCTTCGTACAGGCTCGCGACCTCTTCGAATGTCGTAGCCTGGCCGACGCTGAAGCTGCCGCCCGGTCATGAGGCGAACGATCGTGGTGCGAGGATCGGAGAACCACCGGCTCGTAGTAGACAAAGAAACTTGTCAGGATCGTCGCAGCAACGTCGTCCCATCATTCCAAAAAGGTTTGGAACGCGTTCGTTTACCATCATTCGTCAAAATATTTTTTCCGATTGAATGCAACCTGTTACGCCGCCGTTGATCGAACGAGTCCTTGAAAGCTCGGTCGTGAACGCTTGGCCCCGTTTGACGTCGCGGGATACGGCATCCAAATTACTCCCACCGTCAACAACAGTGGGAGAGTGCGAATGAGCGTCGAAGAGAATCTGATCACGAGTCTGCTCGACGGAAGCGTCACGATGGAGACCGCCTGCGGCTCGACCTCGGAGATCGTTGCCGTGTGCCTGGCGCTAGGCCGTTACGACGAACTTCCAGATCCTTACCGCGCCAAGAAGGATGCCTGGGAACGCTTGGACATGCGGCAGCGCCGGATCGTGCGAAACTACAATCCGACATTCCGAGACCCGAAGTGGGACGGGCCGAGCGTGTACGGTTGATCTCGTTCATAACGCTTATCACCAAGCTCTTCGGATGGTGCACGAATGACTTTCGTTCCGGATTATAAAGTTCACTCCATCATGCCGGCGACCTGGATCGGCCCAAACGTGTTCTATGTGGCAGCCGACGAAGAGCGCGGCGTTCTGCTGCGGCTGGACGGCGACGTGTGGCGCGCCTGCTCGTCCGTCACGCAGGTGTTCGAGGGCGGCATCTTCGTCGCGCGCAAGAACATCGATCTGATCGAGGCAGGGGAGCGGGCGCTCGCGCTGGGGCGCGGCTCCGTTTTCCTGAGCCAGCTCGAGGAGGAGCGCACGTCCGCGAAGGTACGTGCCGCCCAGCGTTGGAAGCATCTCATCGAGCGCGGCGCCAGCGGGCAAAGCCCCAAAGGGACCGAATCCAAAGGGGAGTGGTTTCTCGTCGAGCTCGCCGGCACGCTCCTTCCCTGCGGAATGCCTGCTCTCGAATTGCTCGACCGCTTTTCGGCGTCTGAGCTAGAGGGGATCCGCGACGCCATGAGAATCATGGGTCCGGACGGCTGGTACTGGCCGGTAGTGACCCGGACCGCCGACGACGCGGCGTCGTCTCCCGAGTGAGGTGGACCACGGCATGGCTCGAAAAGCGAGACACGCCTTCTCGTCGGCGGAAATGGGGATCGGGGCGGCGATCTACTCCCGAGGTGCCCCTACCCACGACATCGATAGTTGCGGCGCCAGCGCCCTCGTTTCCTTCGACGAAGCTCGAGGGGAGTTGGGAAGGCCCGGTGACTACTCTCGGCCCTGAAGCGCCGAGTTGCGCCCTCGCCTCCACATGCATGGAGACAAGCCGGTCCGCGCTATGCGGCTTTCCGCATCGACGACGCTTTAGGCTACTCATTGCCTCCTGAACGGTTACGCGCTAGGCAGGATTCGACTGATCGCCGCATCCGGACCATGAAGAAAAGCAAGGGCAATTTGGCGTCGAGGCCACGCCTATCGGACGTCGCAAGCGTAGCTGGCGTCTCGTTGGGCGCCGCTTCGAAAGCCTTGTCGGCGCCGGACGCTGTCCGTCCAGCGACTCTTCGCGCCGTTCGGCGCGCGGTGGAAACGTTGGGTTACATCCCAAGTGGCGCGGCTCGCGCGCTCGCCAGCCGGTCGACGCGGATGGTGGGCGTCGTGCTTCCGACCATAAACAATCCAGTGTACGCGACCTTCGTCCACGAGCTTCAGAAGACGCTCGCCAGGCAGGGCCTGCATTTGCTTGCCCTGGCGCACGAATACGACAGGGAAAGCGAGATCCGACTCATCGAACGGCTGGTCAGCCGCAGCGTCGACGCGCTCATCATGATCGGGACCGACCACGACGACCGCACGACATCGCTTCTGAAGAAGATCGGGATGCCGCACATACATTGCTGGTCAAGCGACAAGGCGCCGAGACAGGGTGCGCTCGGATTCAACAACCAGGCTGCCATGATCAAGGTGGTCGACCACCTCGCAGACCTTGGTCACAAACGGATCGCGATGATCGGCGGCGAGACCTGGAACAATGAGCGCGCGCAGTGGCGCCTTCGTGGCGTTCAGAAAGCGGCAGCCGCTCACAAAATGGATTTAGTGAAAGTCGCGACAGTGCCCCTGACGATCGCGGGTGGTCAAATCGGATATGACCAGATAGATCCGGTGCGAAACAAGATCACGGCGCTGATCTGCGGAACCGACCTTCAGGCGGCCGGTGCCCTGCATGCGGCGCGTGCCGGGGGAGTGGCTCTTCCAGACCAGCTCTCGATCACTGGATTCGACGATATCGAGATGGCGGCCCTCCTCTCCCCCGCTCTAACGACTATTCGTGCCCCCATCGCAGAACTGGCGGTCACGACGGGCAATGCGATCATAGGCATGTTGCAGGGCGAAGGCATTCCGAAGTCGCTGTCGCTGCCTACGGAATTGATCGTTCGCCAGAGCACGGGCAGAGCGCCGGTTTGAGTCGGCAACCGCGAGATTGCGTGAACGAAATCTACTTCTTGCCCGGACGTGCTGCCGTCAACCTTTGAGAATTAGGTCGGAGCCCTTCTCCGCGATCGCGATCACACCTGCGTTTGTATTGCCCGAAATGACGGACGGCATGATCGAGGCGTCGACGACCCGCAGGGCATCGACGCCCTTGACCCGCAACTGGTCGTCGACGACGAGTCCCAACGCGGCGGTGCAGCTCGCATGGTACAAAGAACCGCCGGTCCTGCGCGTGTACTCGAGCAGTTGCTCGGCCGACGTGTTCGATGCCCCCGGCATCTCCTCCGCGGCGACGAATGGAGCCATCGCCGACTGGCGCATGATCGATCGGATCAGGCCCAATCCGCTGACGACCGCTTCTCGGTCCCCCCGCGTTCCCAGATAATTGGCGAAGATCTCAGGAGCGACCGATGGATCCGGAGAAGTGATGCGCACATATCCGCGACTTTCCGGCCGCAATTGACAGGCCGAGGCCGTAAAGCCGGAGAAATCGTGCAGCCGTGTCCCCATCGCATCAGTACTGAATGTGATGAAATGCACCTGGATGTCCGGTCTTCGGTCACTTGCTAGTTCCGTGCGGAAAAACCCTCCCGCGTATCCGGCGGAAACGGTCAGCCCTCCTTTTCTCTGCATCAGGTATTTCAGCCCCAACCGCAGAGTTCGAAGCGGGGATTTGAGGTCATCGTTCAATGTTACGGGCTTGGATGCCCGATAGACGACCCGCGCCTGCAAATGATCCTGGAAATGCTCGCCGACGTCCGGGAGATGATGGACGATCTCAATGCCGAAGCTGCTCAACCGACCGGCGTCGCCGACTCCGGAGAGCTGGAGAAGTTGCGGCGTATTGATGGCTCCTGCGCTGAGCACGACTTCACGCCGCGTAGATGCGCTCGCTACGCGCCCATCTTGCATCCATTCAACACCGACAGCCTTCCTCTCCCGGAAGATGATCCTTCGAGCAAGAGCTCCGGTTACGACCTTGAGATTCTTGCGGCTTCGGATGGGCCTCAGATATGCGACCGCGCTGCTCGCGCGCCGTCCTCTGCGGGCCGTCGCCTGGTAATAACCGGCACCTTCCTGCCTCTCGCCGTTGAAATCTGGATTGACCGGATGTCCGTCCTCCTTCGCTGCGGCGATGAACGCGTCGCACAAAGGATGCGGTTCCGTTGGATCGGACACGCTCAGCGGTCCGCCGACGCCGTGGTATTTGGAAGCGCCTCTCTGCTGATCCTCGGCCCGAATGAAATACGGCAACAGATCGTCGTACCCCCAGCCCACGTGGCCGGCCGCTCGCCAAGCGTCGAAGTCCTCGCGCTGACCTCGGACGTAGAGCAAGCCGTTGATCGAGGAGGATCCGCCTAGCACACGCCCACGCGGCTGAGCGATGCGACGCGCATGCATCTGCGGTTCGGGCGCCGTTTCGTACAGCCAATTGAGGCCAGGATGCTTGAAAAGTTTACCGTAGCCGAGAGGCACGTGGATCCATAGATTCCTATCTTCTGGTCCGGCCTCGAGTAGAAGAACACGGTTCTTCGGGTCGGCGCTGAGACGGTTTGCGAGCACGCAACCCGCGCTCCCTGCCCCTACGACGATGTAGTCGAAAGTTTCCATTTCGCTCATGACAGCTTTTCCAGCACCGACCGAGCAATAGCCATCGAAGCTGTGAGGCCCGGGGATTCGATCCCGAACAGATTCACCAAGCCGCGACGACGGTGTTCGCTCTCCGAAGAGATGACGAAATCTCCCGCCGGCTCGCCGCGGCCGGAGATCTTTGGTCTGATGCCGGCGTAGGCTGGGTGTAGCCGCCCGGGATCGATATTCGGCCAAATTGCGCGTGCCGCAGCCAAAAACCTTGGTTTTCGGGTGGCATCGACGTCGTAGTCGATCTCGTCGATCCATTCGACGTCGGGCCCGAAGCGAGCTTGCCCTGCCATATCGAGGGTAAGGTGGAGGCCTAGTCCGCCCGCCTCAGGCACCGGGTAGATCGGGCGGGAAAAGGGCACTCGTCCATCGTAGGCGAAATAGACTCCGCGCGCCAATCGCAACGGAGGCACATATTTCGCATCGAAGCCCTCGATTACGGATGCGACCTTCTGAGCGCCGAGCCCAGCGGCATTGACGAGGACCCGGGCCGATACGACCGCATCGTCCTCACCTCGGATCCAGATATCCCAACCGTCGCCTCTCTCGGCGACGCGCTCGACAAGCGTGTTGCGCGCGAAAACTGCTCCCCTTTCTTCCGCCTCTCCCAGCATGGAAAGCATCAGCGCATGCGAATCGACTATTCCGGTCGAGGGCGAATGAAGAGCGGCCGCGCATGTCAGCGCCGGCTCGAGTGCCTGCACGCTCCCTGGGCTCAGCAGACGCAAGTCGTCCACCCCGGCAGCCTCGCCTTTGCTCTTTAGCTCATCAAGCACGGCAATCTGCGTCTGAGTGGTCGCAAAGACCAGTTTTCCGGACTGACGATGCGGTACGTTTCTCGCCCTGCAATACTCGTAAAGCAGATGCTTGCCTTTGACGCACAAATCGGCCTTGTTCGATCCAATCGCGTAGTAGAGTCCCGCGTGCACGACTTCGCTGTTGCGGCTGCTCGTCCAACTACCGAAATGACTTTCGCCGTCCAGCAGGATGACCTCCCGGCCGGCCATGGCTAGTTCGCGAGCAATGGCGATTCCCACCACGCCCGCTCCCACCACGACTGCGTCGACTCGATCCGGCATATCGTCGTTTTTTCTCGACTTGAAGCGCTTCAAGTTCCATGTATAGGAAGGTGGACGGGAAGGCGCAAGTGGAGGCTTCTGCGATGTCTGAGCGTTTGGCGCGGGACGAACGCCGCAAAGACTTTCTTTGGTGGACGAAAATCTCGAGCCGTTGGGCCGACTGTGATGCCTATGGGCACGTCAACAACGCGACCTATTATAGCTGGTTTGATACGGCCCTTACTCTTCTGGCGATCGAGCGCGGAATTCTACGCGCTCCCGGTCAGACATCGATCGGACTTTGCATATCCAGCGAATGCGAATTCCTGGCTCCCGTTGGGTTTCCGGAAACTGTCGATATCGGCATACGATTGGGACGATTGGGAAATAGTTCGATCACCTACGAGCTGGCGATATTCGGCGAGGCCGCCGACAGGGCATCGGCAGTTTGCAAATTCACGCATGTCTACGTTGATGCCGACACGCGAGCGAAAGTATCGCTTACCGAAGGGCAAAGATCCGCGATGAGGGATCTGGTTCGGCTTTAGCGCTCGATGCCTTGCGCGCTACTCAGGAGGAGATGGAGCGACTCGCATGTTGCTGCGGGGCGACCGCCGAGATGACCACGAAGGCCTGCGCAAGCGGCCAGTCGTCGGTGATGGAAAGGTCGATCCGGGCCTCGAAGCCAGGCGGGGTCAGCTTTTCAAGCCGGGCTAGTGCGCCTCCCGTCAGCTGCATGGTCGGACGTCCGCCCGGCATATTCACAACACCCATATCTCGCCACCAGACACCCTGGAAGATGCCGGTGCCGAGCGCCTTCGAGCAGGCTTCCTTGGCGGCGAAGCGCTTGGCATAGGTTGCCACGACCATCTTCTCGTTCTTGGCCCGACGGCCGGCTCGGGAGCGCTCGACGTCGGTAAATATGCGGTCGAGAAAGCGGTCACCGTGCCGCTCTATGACCTTGGCGACCCGCGTGATGTCGATTAGGTCCGAGCCGATGCCGATAATCATGTCTGCGATCCGTTGCCAATGACGATGTCCCCACCACGAAAACCATTAGGGTGCATATCACGCATAACAACAGTCTACGCGGCCCGGATGCTGTCCAGAAAAGTATTGATCTGCGATCGGATCTCTTGCGTTTCCGAATCAAGGACTTTTCCGGCAGCGGTAACGTGTTGCGCGGCCGTACCCGTCGCATCCGCGGTCGCGCTCACGCGAGCGATGTTCTGCAGTACCTTCTGGGTTTCCGTAGCTGCGAGCTGCGTGTTGGCGCTGATGTCGCGCGTAGCAGTCCCTTGCTCCTCGACCGCCGCCGCAATCGAGGACGCCACGTCGCTGACCTGCCGGATGGTTTCCTCGATTCCCTTGATGGCCTGAACGGCTTCGTTCGCCACGTTTTGCACCGCAAGAATCTGCCCGGATATCTCGTCGGTAGCTTTGGCCGTCTGATTGGCGAGCGATTTCACCTCGGAGGCAACCACGGCGAACCCTCTTCCCGACTCTCCGGCCCGAGCGGCCTCGATGGTCGCGTTCAATGCGAGCAGGTTCGTTTGGCCAGCGATCGTCGTGATCAATTCCACCACCTGTCCGATCCTTCCTGCGCTCTCGGCCAGCCCCCGAACCGTGGCGTCCGTCTCGTTCGCTTGTTCGACCGCTCGAGCCGCAATCTCCGCGGCCTGCGCTGTCCGCTGGGTGATCGAGGCGATAGTCGCACTCAGTTCCTCGGAGGCGGACGCCACGCTTTGAACGTTGATAGAGGCCAGGTTGGACGCTTGTTCGGTCGATTTTACCTGCGCATTCGCCTCTTTGGAAATCGAGGACATGCTGTCGGAAGTGTCACGCATCTGGTCCGACGCTGATGCCAGGGACGCGAAACTACCTGCCATCTGGCGCTCGAACTCCAGAATTTGACGCTCCATCTCCCGTTGTCGTTCGAGCGTAACTTCGCCGAGGTGTCGCTGCTCTTGTTCGATACGCGCCTTCTCTACCGCATTCTCCTTGAATGTCTGCAACGCTTCCGCCAATTGGCCGATTTCGTCCTTACGGCCGGGAAAAGGGGTCTCCGCCGCGATGTTACCGTTGGCAAGTTCGATCGTAGCGTCCCGTATCTTCCGGAGCGGCAGAATTACGAATCCTCGCACTCCCGCGATGCATGCCCCCGCCAGCAAAGTCGCTGCGACCAAGAGGATCGATTGCAGAAGCAGGTTGCTGTGGGCGGCCGCGCTCCGCTCGTTGGCGCGTCCTTGGGCGGCCTCGAGTGCCCGCTCGGCAAGATCTACCGCCGTAGACAACCTCCCGACGCCGAAGTTCACCCACTGGGCGACGCTCATCTCGAGCTTCTCTCCCTTCGCAGGCGCCTCAAAGAGCCGGTCGCGCAGCGCGAGATAATCCTTGTCGAAGTAGCTCGACTTCGTCGCGGCTAGAGCGTCGCTGACCGCCGGGGCCACTGCAGTCCCCGCCACCACGCTTTCGATCGACGACCATGCCGCTTCGATTCTGCCTTTCAAGCGCGCATAGGTCTCTCTCTGGTCACCGCCAGGTGCGACGCCCTCCACGCTCTGCGAGACCAATATCGTCGCTTCACCGCCTACAATGCGGAGAAACCATACTAGTTGCTTCAATGTCATCAATTGATCGACGATCGGATCCCTGAATCTCGCCTGCGACGCAAGCTCGCTGGAAAGGCTATCGAGGCGCCCAAGCAAGCGACCCGTCGCTTCCGCGTATTGCTTTCCGAGCTCTGGCGCTCGCTCCGAGGAGGGCAATTTGATCGCCCGGAAGGCTGCGTCATCCAACTGAAGGACGGCTTCTATCTCTGCACGCGTCACGATCGCCGAGGTCTGCTGTGCGCCGACGGCCTCCACGTCTCGAGGCAGTTCGGTCAGGGCCTGAGAAAGCCGCGAACGCGCCTGACTAAGACCGCCCTCCAGAGCAGGCTCCAGAACCTGCTTATTCTCGAGATAACGACCCGTTATCGCGCGAACGGTGCGGAAGCTGTGCATGCTTCGGAATGTGCCCGAAGACGCTCTCGCTATCGCCGACAGCTGCTCGGCAGTCCGTAATTTCCCGTAGGAGTCGTACACGTCGAACGAAAGGACGCCGGCGACGACCGCGGACACGACGCAAATTATGGTCATCAGTACAGTCGTCAACGTGACGTGCTTCGACATAGGCCAGCTCCCCGGGTTTCCCAGGCTCAAGAAACATACAAAGTTCTAAAAAAGAACTAAATTTCTCTCAGACGAATGCGTTGAAGCAGCGGTAGCGCATCGCGGCTCACGACCCCACACGATACGCCGTGTCTAGGTCGCGCGGTTTACGCCAAGGCCTCGGTCGGATGGCTCAGAAACGAAAATGGCCCGATGCAGCCGCACTATATCCATCCAGCACGCACCATACCCAGGACGGTCGCCGCTTTGCATATGAAGCGTCGAAATTATCGTTGTGATGTTCCCGAAGAGAAGGGATCGCGTGTGGACCGGTAATCCGAACGCCAGAGATATGCGGAAAGACGAATGCCATCGTCGAGCAGGTCTTGTTCGAGCCTAACCAGTCAAATCGCCGCGATAGGCGGCATTGTCGCCCGTTGAACGCGCAAGTTTCATCTTCTCGGCCCGAGATAGGACACTGGAAGGACCCGTACGTGCGGTTCGTCGGTTCGCGCCGGAGGCACGACAGACCTCGCTTCAACCGGATCGTTCGGGGGAAAGATACTGTCGTAGATCGCACCCGCCTCTCGAATTAGCCGATCGCGCTCTCTTTCGGACTTCGAAGCGAACTGAATAATTTCGACCATATTCCGCTCCACGTTGGATCAAGACAGAAGTAGGCGACGGCGTTTCCGGTTATCACTCGAGCCAGCTCCGAGGGGCTCTCAACGGATGCGAATGGCCAGGCTTCCGAAGCGTCACAAGATGCGGAATCAGGGACCGCGTTCGTTCACGGTCGCTCGGAAGAGACCAATCGCCATCCCCGTAAATGAGCGTAACCGGCGTTCGAATCTGCCCGTAGTAGTCGCGAGCCTTGCTCCACGGACCTCCAACCCGCCAGCACCTTTCTAGCCATCCGCTTGTATCCGGGGAGACGAGCCGCCCTGTCGAACTCGTCGAGCAAACCGGGGGCAGTTGCGCGGATCGCGATACCCATGATCTTACCCAGTATCATCTTGTTCCCGATAAGCCGACACCGGTCGTCAACCGCGCGGCTGCCGCAGCGGTGACGCGCCAAGGTTCGGCTCAGATTCGATAAGGAATGATGACCGGAAGGCGTTCGATGCCATGCACGAAGGATGAGAAATTCCTCTCCGGTTCGGCGACGACTTTTATCTCGGGGAATCGTTTGAGAATTTCTTCCCAGATAATCGTGAGCTGCATTTCGGCAACACGATTTCCGACGCAACGGTGAATGCCGAAACCGAAGGACATATGTTGATGGGGCCGTTCCCGATCGATGATGAATTCATTCGCCCGATCGATGATCTCTTCGTCGCGATTGCCCGAGATGTACCACATGGCGAGCCGGTCGCCCTTCCTTATGGTCTTGCCACCGACTTCAACATCTCGCGTTGCTGTCCGCGCCATGTGTGCCAGCGGCGCCTGCCAGCGGATCGTTTCGGACACCATCGACAGGACGAGACCCGGGTTTGCGCGCAGCTTGGCGTATTGCTCCGGGCACTTGTTGAGCTGGAGGACGCTGGCGGAAATCGTGTTTCGTGTCGTGTCGTTCCCACCGATAATGAGCAGGACGACATTACCCTGATAGGATTCGACGGACATGCCTCGGGTGGCGGGATTGTGGGCCAACATCGAGATCATGTCGTTGCGCGGCTCGCCATTGCGGCGCTGGTTCCAGAGCTCTTGGAAAGCGCCAAAACACTCAAACGTTTCCCGGCCCTTCTGCTCCCAGCTTTTCACCGGCCCGTAACCCGGCGGGCTTGTCAGAATGTCGGACCAGTGGGTTAGTTTGCGGCGCTGCTCGAACGGAAAGTCGAATAGGGTGGCCAAGGTCATGGCGGTCAGTTCCTTGGACACCAGGTCGACCCAGTCGAACTCGCTGCCGATCGGCAGGGAGTCGAGAATCTGGCCCGCTCGCTCGCGCACCTGGCCTACCATCGTCTGCAGGTTGGCGGGCGCCATGGCGGGCGTCACGGCCTTCCGCGCCGGAGCGTGCTCGGGTTCGTCCATGGTAATAAAGCCGATGTCGCCCTTGGGACGCTTGCCCATCACCCTCTCGCGCTCTTCGATATCTGCGAGGGGAGTGAGGACGATGCCCTCCGCGGAGGAAAACGCCTCGTGGTTCGTATCGACGGCCAGGATGTCATTCCACTTGGTGATCGACCAATAGGGTCCAAACTCGCTTACCGGCGTGAAGTGGACTGGGTCTTCGCGGCGCAATCGTTCGAACACTAGCCAGTGAGTGCCATTTCTGAAGCGATCCTTCCGCGCCGGATTCAATTGTTCGAGCGGTGTGGCGGCGATCTCAGCAGCGGCGTCGGCCGGCCGGACTTTCATCGCGATGCTCATCGTTACCCTCCCTATTCAAAGGCGCTTCAGCGTCAAGAGCGGCCAAGCGACCGTGGCAGCTCGTTGCGAGACTTTTGGCGTCCGGACGCATGTTGCCAGCTCCAAACCGAGAGTCAATCATTAATAGTGCTAAAAAGGCACCTACTTAAGTTTTCAGACACACTCGTTCGGCATCATCGACGATTATATGCATGAATTCACGGGATCTGTTCCGCTTCGGTAGTTCTTTCAAGAGGTCTAAATTCGAACGGAGCGAGCGTTGCCGATAGCGTACGGTACGATGGCCGAGCAAAACTGCGACTCTCAGCGCATCGCCGCCGTACCACAGTGCCGACACGAGTCGCTGCTTTAGAGTTGGACGTCTCACACGCCGAGCGCCCACTATGCCGCAGACGAAGAATTCATCATCAATAGCGAGGATCGTCGATCATGGGATCCTCTTTTTGAATTTGTCCATGGGTTGCTGGACGATGATCGCGACCTGCCTGGCGCCGTGCGGCACGAGGTAGATGACGAGGAACAACAGCGCGCCGAACACGGCGCCGGAGAGGCCCTTGGAGATCCCCTCGGCCATGTTCGGAACGAAGATGATGAAGGCCGCACCGACGAACGAGCCGGGCAGCCAGCCGACGCCGCCGACGACCATGCCGAGGAACAGCGAGATCGCGAGCGTGATGGAATAGCCGTCGGGGGCCACGAATTGCACCGCGATGGCACCGAGACCGCCGGCAACGCCGGTGATCCCGGCCGAGATGCCGAAGGCCAGCGTCTTGTACAGCGCGACGTCGACGCCCATCGCCGAGGCCGCGATCTCGTTGTCGCGGATCGCCATGAAGGCGCGACCCGAGCGCGAGCGCAGCAGGTTCACCGAGGCGACGTAGATCGCGAGCGTGACCGCAAGCGTGAAGTAGTAGAGCCACATGTCCTGGGACATCGGCAGGCCGAACGGGGCGTCCGGTTTGGTGACGACGAGGCCCTGTACGCCCCCGGTCAAGTGCTCGAAATAGCCGAGCTTGAGGAGCTGCGGCATTGTGGTGGCCAGTGCAAAGGTCGCGAGCGCCAGATAGACGCCGCTAAGCCGCAGCGCCGGCTGACCGAACAGGAAGCCCAAGCCGAAGCAGACGATGCCGGCGATCGGCAGCGTGAGAGCATAGTTCATGCCCGCATGCTCCATCAGAATCGCCGCCGTATAGGCGCCGACGGCGTAGAACGCGCTCTGGCCGAGCGAGAACTGGCCCGAGCCGCCGGTCAGGATGTTGAGTGCCAGCACCGCCAGCCCATAGATCAGAAGCATCGTCATCTGGAAGATGATGAAGTTCTTGACGAACATCGGCACGATCAGCAGTGCCGCCAGCACCACCAGCGAGGTGCCGGTGCCCAGCGTCATGGCCCGCTTCGGAACCGCCTCGACCGCCTCGTGGCCTTCGGCGACGACTTCTTCTGCTGCGCTCATGATCAAACTCGCTTGACGATGTGCCGGCCGAACAGACCAGCGGGTTTGACGACCAGGACGGAGATGATCAGCGCGAGCGCGATCGGGAGTTTCAGCTCGTTGCCGACGCCTGGGATGTAGGTGCCGGCGAGATTCTCGAAGATGCCGACAAGGAAGCCGCCGACCACGGCGCCCAACGGGCTCGACAATCCGCCGAGCACCGCCGCGGCGAACCCGTAGATCAGCACGCCGCCCATCATGTTGGGCTCGAGGAACACGACAGGGGCGATCAGCATGCCGGCGATCGAGCCGATCGCGGTCGCCATGCCCCAGCCGAGCGCGATCATCCAGCTAGTGTTGATGCCGACGAGGCGGGCCGATTCAGGCACCGACGCGGCCGCGCGCATGGCAAGACCGATGCGGGTGTACTGGAAGAAGAAATAGAGCCCGAGCAGCAGCAGCACGGTGACGCCGATCATGCCGGCCTGGTGGGTCGAGATCAGCTGGCTGCCGAGGAACGGCGCGGAACCGAACGGGGTCGGATATTGCTTGATGGTGAAGTCCCAGATCAGGCCGGCGGAGGAGTTGATGATCGCAAACAGCGCAATGAAGCCGGCGACGTTGGTCAGGACAGGGGCCTTGGCGAGCGGCTTGAACAGGATGCGCTCGATCGCGATTCCGGCGACGAAGGAAAATGCCAGCGTGATCAGGAAGGCGGCCCAATAGGACAGGCCCCACTGCATCAATTGCCATGAGATGAAGGTCGAGAACATCGCCATCTCGCCCTGCGCGAAGTTGAGATGGTCGATGGCCTGGTAGATCATGACCACGGCGAGCGCCATGCAGGCGTAGATCGCGCCCGTGGCGATGCCGGCCAGGACCTGGTTGGTGAACAGCTCCATTGTGCCGGCTCCCTCAGTAACCCAGATAGGATTTGCGGATTTCTTCATTGTTCGCGATGTCCTTGGCGTTGCCCGACATCACGATGCGTCCGGTCTCGATCACATAGGCCTGGTCAGCGAGCTCGAGCGCGAGCTGCGCGTTCTGCTCGACCACCAGGATCGACACCTTGTCCTCGCGGTTGATCTTGCCGAGGATACCGAACAAATCGCGCACGACCAGCGGGGCGAGGCCGAAGGAGGGCTCGTCCAGCAGCATCAGGCGCGGCCGCAGCATCAGCGCGCGGGCGACCGCGAGCATCTGCTGCTCGCCGCCGGAGAGCGTGCCGGCCTGCTGGGTGTGCCGCTGCTTCAACACCGGGAAGTGCGCATACATGCGCTCGATGTCGGAGACGATGCCGGCGCTGTCCTTGCGGGTGATCGCCCCGAGCTGGAGATTCTCCTCCACCGTCATGGTGGTGAAGGTGCCGCGGCCCTGCGGCACATGGGCAATACCGAACCGCACGATGTTCTCGGTCGAGCGATTGTTGAGCGGCTTGCCGTCGAACTCGATCGCGCCGGTCGAGCGCACCATGTTGCAGATCGCGCGCAGCGTGGTGGTCTTGCCGGCGCCGTTGGCGCCCAGGAGCGTCGTCAGCGAGCCCTCGTTCAGCGAGAAGGACATGCCGTGGAGCGCCTGGACCTGGCCGTAATAGGCGCGCAGGTCCTTGACGTTGAGCAGTGTCGTCATTGGTCCTTGCTCCCGAGATAGGCCTTGATGACGTCGGGGTCCGCCTGCACCTGGGCGGGCGTGCCTTCCGCGAGCTTCTTGCCGAAATTCAGCGCGACGACGTGGTCGGCGATCGACATGACGAGTCCCATGTGATGCTCGACCAGGAGCACCGTCATGTGGCGCTCGTCACGGATTTTGCGGATCAGGTCGCCGAGCACATAGACTTCTTCGTGGTTGAGGCCGCCGGCAGGCTCGTCGAGCAGCAGGATCTTGGGGTCTGCTGCGAGGGCGCGCGCCAGCTCGACACGCTTCTGCGTGCCAAACGGCAGGCCTGACACGATGGTGTGGGCGACGTCCTCGAGATTGAGATAGGCGAGGATCTCGTGCACCTTCTTGTTCACGTCGGTCTCGCTGCGGCGGATCCAGGCCAAGCGCAGCGAGTCGCTGATGATGTCGCTGGAGGTCTTCGAATGCGCGCCGACGCGGACGTTGTCCATCACCGACAAGTTCGGAAAGAGCGCCAAGTTCTGGAAGGTGCGGCCGATGCCGATCTCGGCGATCCGGTGGGGCGGCCGCGACAGGATGCTCGTGCCTCCCATCAGGATGTCGCCGGACGACGGCTGGTAGAGCCGCGAGAGGCAGTTGAAGAGCGTGGTCTTGCCGGCACCGTTGGGGCCGATCAATCCGAGGATATGGCCCTTGTGCATGTCAAAGGACACGCCATTGAGCGCGACGATGCCGCCGAACACGACGCTGACGTCGCGAACTGCGAGCAGGGGCGATGTCCCCCGCGCGAGCTGTGCCTGCGTCATCTCGTCTCGCCCACGCGATTCAGTGGACGAAGGGGCGACGCGAACCGCTCCCGGCGATGACAAAAAACGACCTGTTTTCCCTGGCGAAACATGCAACTTTTCCTCATCGTCCCGTCCTGTTATATTTTTTGGCTTTCGGCATCGTGCGAGCTCGCGCG
The DNA here is from genome assembly GCF_900324035.1 of Bradyrhizobium vignae. Taxonomy (NCBI): domain Bacteria; kingdom Pseudomonadati; phylum Pseudomonadota; class Alphaproteobacteria; order Hyphomicrobiales; family Nitrobacteraceae; genus Bradyrhizobium; species Bradyrhizobium vignae. The sequence continues at coordinate 1,774,632 of NZ_LS398110.1, read as the reverse complement.
ACGCGATCCGGTTTATTGCATCAGTAGCCCGCCACCAGCGCTGCTCAGATCGATGAGCTCTTGCGCCGGCATTCCTTGGAGTTGGGAGGCTTTGAACTTCGAGATCCCGACATGGCTTTGCCGCGTCCCATTCGAGATGATGTCTGATTGTCCTTTGGTCAGGCTCGTACTGCGCGCTTCTTCGCTCACATCCAACGGCGATAACGGGAGCGTCAACGGTGTCATGACGATCTGTTCGGCAAGAGCTCGGAAGAGTACGTCGATGGCCATTTTCCGAGCTAAACAAAATTGGATGAAAGGCCGCTCTCGCGGGAGAGCCGTTCGCTCGGCTCAAAGGTGTCAAGCTTTACTCGGGAACGCGCCTCTTCCTGAAGATTCGCAATGGTGCGCATTCCAGGGCTGACCCGAAGCGCGCGACGGCGGCGATTCGACTGCAGCGCATTTGTGGGCAATCAAGCTACTCCCCCTCCCGGCGAATTCGTGCTCGCCCGGTTTTCCGTTTCCCCGTTTTCAAAGAACCATTTGTCTCACGCTAGGTTTCGGCGAGACACGGTTTATATCAGGACCCTAACGTTCTAAAATAGAACTGTCAATATTTTGATTTCAGCCTCTTTTTCCGCTTCTTTTCGGCAAGGTCTAGAATGGTGACCTTCTTTAGAACTAACGTCATCAACGAAGGTGCTGATCGCGAGTTTCGCGGCGAACCGGACCTCGATTTCGGCTGTGCGGAGCTTCATGAGCTCCGAGATCGAGGCGAGCTTGGCCTTGAGCTGGCGGTGGATGCCGTCGAGCGTCTTCGCCGAGATGCCGAATTGCTGGTAGAAGGAAACAGCCAGGTCGCCCGTGAACTTGCGGCCGCTTCGCAGCGCGACGTAGAGCCTGCGCTCGATCCTGGATTCGAGCTCCGCCCTGGCGGCCAGGACGGGGTGAGTGTTGATCCGGGAAGTAAAGGTGCGGACGATGGAGGGCATTGGAGGCCGTCGCTCGGGTCCCAACACCCGACGGACGACATCTACAAGGAACAGGTTTTCTACACGTTAATCCGAATAGCCTGAATGACGAACCCGGCGCAGCGGTTGCCAGCCGAACGGCTCACGATGATCGCAGCGTACGTAAGTCAGATGCGCCCAGCGGGTCGTTGAAGTGCGAGACGTGGTAACGAACTCACCATGAAGATCGCGGTAGAGGTGCCACCGGATCATTCTATCACTGTTGACATCGCAAACGTGTTCAACGTCCTTCAGACGGGCAGCCCAAGTTGCTTTCGCAGGCTCTTGTCGAATGCGGATGTGGGAACGAAACGACGCAGGAGACTGACTTGGCGCGCCATCCTCCCGGCCGCATAACGCGTCTTCGGAGCGGCATCGGTAGCAGCAGCTAAAACGATCTCCGCCACCACTTCGGGCGAATCGCCTTTCTCCATCGCCTTCCGCACGACTTCGGCCATGCCAATTCGCGCTGAATCGTATATGCCAAGCAAGCGGTCTGGACTCGCGAGATTATGTTCGAAGGACGTCCGGGTATAGGCTGGCTCCACCAGAACGACGCGAATTCCGAATTGGCGCAGTTCGTGATCAAGCGACTCGGAATAGCCTTCAACCGCATGCTTGGTCGACGAATAAAGCGCAAAATAGGGAGCTGGGATGAATCCCTGCACCGAACTGACGTTAACGATTCTGCCGTTCATTTGTCGTCGCATTATTGGCAGCACTGCGTTGGTCACGCGAAAAACGCCGAAGACGTTCACGTCAAACAGAGCTTGGGCCTGGACCAGGGAGGACTCTTCCGCGCCACCGAGCAGACCCATGCCAGCGTTGTTGACGAGTAGGTCGATACGGCCGGCCTCGGCCAGCACATCATCAACCATTTTCCCGACCGACGCGTCATCAGTCACATCACAGGTCAGCATCGTAACGCCATCAGCTCTTTCAGAGGCGCGACGACTGGTCCCGAAGACTCGGAAGCCCGCTCTCTGCAGGGCCTTGGCCGTTGCATTGCCGATGCCAATCGAAGCCCCGGTCACCAGAGCAACGCCAAGATCGGTCTTGTTCATGAAGTCTCCTGTGCTTGCGTCGTTGGAGCAGTCGAAGCCGAAGCTTCAATTGCAACAGAGGTCGCGCCCGCGGACGATCCTTTGCGCAAACTCTCGGCGGCCGCTTCCAGGAATTGAGTTGACAGACGCTCGTCGTTAACGACCCGCGAGAGGACGACCGCACCGACCATCGTCGAGAGAATGGCCATGGCTTTGCTGCTGGGGTTCTCGGAGGCTGTCTTAATGATGAAGTGGCGGATAACGTCGAGATGCGCCCTTATTCCCGCTTCGAATGCCGCTTTCACCTCGGCCCCTTGTCGGGCGGCGTCAGAGCCGAGCGCCACGATCGGGCAACCGTCCATCTTTTCTTCGCGATGGTCGGCACTGAGGTAAAATGCCATCACCGCGCCGAGTGGATCGTCAGGATGGGCCGCGGCCGCTTCCGACCACCGAGCGGAAGCGCTCGCCAGGGCACGCTTGGACGCCTCGACCGCCAGATCCTCTTTCGATGCGAACTGCTTGTAGAAGGCGCCTTGGGTAAGCCCGGCACCCTTCATCAAATCCTTGAGCCCGATACCATCAAATCCGCGCTCCCTGAAGAGGCGACTGGCCACGTTGATCACTGTTTGGCGGTTCTCGACCGCCTGAGTGCGACTCACTCGCATCTCGGATCTCCATTGGATTTCGTTCGACTTCTATAGTTGGTATAGAGTTCGAGTGCAATCTATCAATTTGGGACGCTTGGGGGCTTGCTGCCGCACGGCGACAGCCTCGACAGGATCACGTTCGCGTTAGCTTAAAGATTTAGATTGCGATCGAAATCTAAGTCAAATATAGAGTTCGTACACAATCTAAACTAAGGAGACGGATCATGATGAGGGGTATTGCGGTGTTGGCCGGCATTTCGATCCCGGTCGGGGTGGCGGCCTTCGTCGCTTTTGCGATTCCCGCCCAGGAAGCCTCCGCAGTCAGCGACCCCAGGCAGGAGCCGCCGACGGTCCGTCTGGTGACGGCCGCACGAGTTGGGGGATCCGAACGCGGGTTCACCGGGACCATCGGTGCGAGAGTGGAAAGCAATCTCGGCTTTCGCGTCGCCGGCAAGATCGTCGAACGACTGGTGAATGTCGGTGAGCAGGTCAAGGCCGGACAGCCGCTGATGCGGATCGACGAAACCGACCTTCGCCTTGCACTTACCGCGAAGCGCAACGCCGTCGCCGCAGCGCGTGCAACGGTGGTTCAAACGGATGCGGATGAGCGGCGATACGCCAACCTGGTGAACGAAGGGTGGACGTCCCGGCAGCGCTACGAACAGGCAAAGGCCGCGTCGGATACTGCCAAAGCTCAGCTCGCCGCGGCCGAAGCCGAAGCAGGAGTCGCCGAGAACCAGGCAACTTACTCTGTCCTGGTGGCGGATGCGGACGGAACGGTTATGCAATCGGTTGGCGAGCCCGGACAAGTCGTCTCCGCCGGCCAGATGGTCATCCGGCTGGCACAGTCTGGTCCCCGCGAAGCCGTCGTCGCGCTTCCCGAAACGATCCGGCCGATGATTGGCTCGATCGCCGAGGCCAGCCTCTATGGAACCGATGGGCGCCGCTATGCGGCACACCTCCGGCAACTGTCGGATTCCGCCGATGCCCAGACCCGCACCTACGAGGCGCGCTATGTGCTGGACGGCGAAGCCGCCGCGGCACCGCTTGGTGCGACGGTCACCATTCGGCTTGCAAGCCAGGAGACTCAGCCGGAAGTCCAGGTGCCGCTGGGAGCCGTGCTCGACGACGGCCGAACGACCGGCGTTTGGGTCTTCGACAGCGGTACGTCGACCGTACACTTTCGGGCCGTCGAGCTTGCACGTCTGACCAGCGAAAACGCCGTGATCTCCGGATTGAGCTCCGATGATCGGGTTGTTGCCCTCGGCGCTCACCTCCTTCAGGAGGGGGCTCGCGTCAGGATTGCGTCGGAAAGCAAGAGAAACTGATGAGCTTCAACCTTTCCGGGATCACCGCTGGAGGAGGCAAATGCTGTACAGTTACATCGTCAAGAAAGAAATCCGAAAGACCTTCGACCACGTCAACAACCATCGCTGGGATGAAGCGGTGAAAGCAGTCGTGCCGCATGTCCATCACCGCGTTTCCGGCGCCCACGCGCTCGGTGGTGAGCGCCACAACAAAGAGGACCTGCGCCGCTGGTTTGAGCGCCTCGGCCGCGTCCTGCCGAATCTCCGTCTCGAGGTCAACGGCATCTGGGTGAAAGGCTGGCCATGGCGCACCACCGTGTTTGCCGAGTGGGACGCCACCGCAACGCTGCTTAACGGCGACGCGTCGTACGTCAACCGCGGTCTCCACGTGTTCACGCTGCACTGGGGCAAAGTCTACGCACTCGAGGAATTTCAAGATTCGCAGGAAGCGGCCCGTGGTCTTGCCGCCCAAGCAGCAGCTGGCCTTGAAGAAGCTGCCGCCGAACCAATCGTAAGCTCGCAGAAGCGCAATAAGAGGGCTCGCGCCTTTTAGGTAAGCCCGGTTCACGTCGCGTCCACTTGCCGCAATACTGAGCGAGCGAACGTCGCAAATTTGGAGTGGCCAATGTCGAATTTAAATCTTTCAGCGGTTGCCGTTCGCGAGCGCGCGGTCACTCTGTTCTTCATCATCCTGCTGGCGGCCGCGGGCGCCTACGCCTTCTTCAACCTCGGCCGGGCGGAGGATCCGTCCTTCACCATCAAGACCCTGACTGTCACCACCGTTTGGCCGGGAGCGACGGCACGCGAGATGCAGGATCAGGTCGCCGAACCCTTGGAGAAGCGCCTTCAGGAACTGACCTGGTACGACCGGGTGGAGACGACCACACGGCCCGGCTATGCCTACATGACCGTGACGCTGAAGGACAACACGCCGCCATCGAGCGTGCAGGAGGAGTTCTATCAGGCCCGCAAGAAGCTGGGAGACGAAGCGCGCAAGCTTCCCTCTGGCGTGCTCGGCCCCTTCGTCAACGACGAATATTCCGACGTGAGCTTCGCCCTTTATGCCCTCAAGGCGAAGGGCATGCCGATGCGGGAACTCGCCAGGCAGGCCGAGACCATTCGCCAGGATCTCCTGCACGTGCCCGGCGTAAAGAAGATCAACATCCTCGGTGAACGTCCCGAGCAGATATTCGTCGAGTTTTCCTATCCCAAGCTGGCAACGCTCGGCGTGTCGGCCCAGGATATTGTCGCCGCCTTGCAGCGGCAGAACACGGTCACACCGGCAGGCTCGATCGACACCAGGGGGCCCCAGGTTTTCATCCGGGTCGATGGCGCTTATGACAGCGTCCAGGCGATCGCCGATACGCCGATCGTCGCTGCGGGGCGGACGCTGAAACTCTCCGACATCGCCGCAGTCCGCCGCGGTTACGAGGATCCTCCCACCTATCTCATCCGGCACCAAAGCGAGCCCGCCGTCATGCTCGCGGCGGTCATGCAAGAGGGCTGGAATGGCCTCGCGCTCGGCAAGGCGCTGGAGGAGCGGTCAGCAGCTATCGCTCGGACGCTGCCGTTCGGAATGACGCTGGCCAAGGTCAGCGACCAGGCCGTCAACATCACCTCGGCGGTCGACGAATTCATGATGAAGTTCGCGATGGCGCTCGGCGTTGTGCTGCTGGTGAGCCTGCTCAGCCTCGGCTGGCGCGTCGGCATCGTGGTCGCGGCTGCCGTCCCTTTGACGCTCGCGGTTGTGTTCCTCATCATGCTAGAGACGGGCCGGTTCTTCGATCGTATCACGCTCGGCGCCCTCATCTTGGCACTTGGTCTTCTAGTGGACGACGCCATCATCGCCATCGAGGTGATGGTTGTGAAAATGGAAGAAGGCATGGACCGCATCAGGGCGGCCGCCTACGCGTGGAGCCACACCGCGGCGCCGATGCTATCGGGAACGCTCGTCACGATCGCCGGTTTCCTGCCTGTGGGCTTCGCGCGCTCGACGGCCGGCGAATACGCCGGCAACATCTTCTGGGTCGTGGGGTTCGCCCTCATCGTCTCTTGGATCGTCGCGGTGATCTTCACACCCTATCTTGGCGTCAAGATGCTGCCCGCATTCAAGCCGATCGAAGGTGGACATCACGCGATTTATGGCACGCCGAACTATCGACGTCTGCGCGCGCTCATTACCTTTGCCGTGCGCAACAAGTTCGTAACCAGTGGCATCGTTGCCATCGCTTTCGCGCTGTCGGTCGTCGGCATGGGTGGCGTCAAACAGCAGTTCTTCCCGACATCCGACCGCCCCGAAGTGCTGGTGGAGGTTCGTCTGCCGGAAGGCACCAGCATCGAGACGACCACCGCCACAGCCGAGAAGCTCGAACGGTGGCTGCACGATCAGCCCGAGGCCAAGATCGTCACGAGCTATGTCGGCCAGGGCGCGCCGCGTTTCTTCTTCGCGATGGCGCCGGAGCTGCCTGATCCGGCCTTCGCCAAGATCGTCGTGCTGACGCCGGATGCGGAGGCGCGCGAAGATCTGAAGCACCGGCTCCGACAGGCGGTGTCGCAGGGGCTCGCACCTGAGGCCAATGTGCGCGTCACGCAGCTTGTGTTCGGACCGTATACGCCATTCCCGGTCGAGTTTCGGGTGATGGGACCTGATCCGGCGCAATTGTACGCCATCTCCGAAAAAGCCCTCGACATCATGCGTGGCGTCCCCGACGTGCGGCAGGCGAACCGCGATTGGGGCAATCGCACGCCCGTGCTCCGCTTCATCCCGGATCAGGATCGACTGAACCTCATCGGCCTTTCGCCGGCGGAGGTGGGCCGGCAACTCCAGTTCCTTCTCACCGGCATCACCGTAACGCAGGTCCGCGAGGACATTCGCAATGTCCCGATCGTGGCCCGCAGCGCCGGCGGCGAGCGGCTGGATCCGACGCGTCTGGCGGATTTCTCGTTGATGAGCAGGGACGGCCGCGCGGTTCCGCTCGACCAGGTCGGCCATTCGGAAGTCCAGCTTGAAGAGCCGATCATGAAGCGCCGCGATCGCACCCCCGTCATCACGATCAGGTCGGACATCAATGAGGCGACCCAGCCGCCGGAGGTCTCCAAGCAGATCAAGACGGCCCTTCAACCGCTGATCGCGTCCCTGCCGGCCGGCTATCGGATCGAATTGGGCGGATCGATCGAGGAGGCAAACAAGGCCAATGATGCGTTGGCGACGATCTTTCCCGCCATGATCGCCGCCATGCTGATCGTCATCATGCTGCAGGTGCGATCGTTCTCGACGATGGCCATGGTCGTGCTGACCGGACCGCTTGGCCTCGTCGGCGTCGTGCCGGCATTGCTCATCTTCAACCAGCCCTTCGGGTTCAACGCGATTCTGGGCCTGATTGGGCTGGCGGGCATCCTGATGCGCAACACGCTGATCCTGACCGAACAAATCAAGGAGAATCTTGCAGCCGGCCTTGACGACTATCATGCCGTCATCGAAGCCACCGTGCAACGCACGAGGCCTGTCATCCTGACCGCGCTTGCCGCCGTGCTGGCCTTCATTCCCCTCACACATTCCGTGTTCTGGGGATCGATGGCCTACACGCTGATCGGCGGCACCGCGGTCGGCACGGCACTAATTCTGCTGTTTCTCCCGGCCCTCTATGCCGCGTGGTTCAAGATCAAGCCGACAAAAGAGGAGGCGCCCGAGAATTCGGCGGCAGAACCTCACCTGCGCGAAGCAATGGCCGCCGAATAGAGCCTTCGAACCTATGACTCTTCGAACCGGGAACTTCCAGCGAAAGCTCTCGTACGCATTCTGGAGATGTCCGAGCCTTGCTTTCGCGGCAGTCGGCGGCGGCCTTGATCGTGCGCCTTCCGAAGACGCCGGCGGCCGACGCAAGAATGGCATGACATCCAGAGTGCACGGAGAACACACTTGAGTCGAATATTCACTCTCCTCTCAATTGTCTGTGCCGCCTTGGCCGGCGCGGATCATTTGAGCGTCGCGCCCACCCGCACAACAAACAACTACGGATTCTGCCTGGAGGACCATTCGTCAGGCACGCGCAAATGCAACTTCGACACTATCGAAAAATGCATCGCCGTGATTTCTGGTCGGGGCGGTAGCTGCGCTCGCAGCTTCTAACCAGCCGAGGTTTCACTGCAACCGGGGAGATCTGTCCCCGCAGTCAAGCACGTCGGTTGAGGCCCGCGTGGCACAAGCGCAGCGGACCTACCTACCGAACGTATCAAGATGCGCGTCATGCGCTGATAACGCGAACCATGCCCTCTCGCCACAACGAAAAAACCTCCGGCAGGGCACTACCGGAGGTCTCTGGAGGCATACTGTGGAGCTAAGAGCCGTGACTTTCGAAATTGCCTGAGTAAGTATATGGCTGAGCAACTCAGGTAAGCAAGGGTTATTGATCCTCGTCACTATTAATTCTAAAGTTACTTTTCAACAACGACTAGGGGAAGCAAATGCGCAAGGTTGGTATACATAATTTTCCGGAGATCGATCGCGTTGTCTATGGCAAGTCCGCCGCTGAGGCTTTGAATGATGAAGCGGTGCGGTTGAATGCCAACCGCGTCTTCCTCTTGGTCAGCCGAACCTTGAATACCAAGACCGATGAGATCGAAAAGATTCGTCGTGCGCTCGGCAACAAGCATGTCGCGACGTTCGACGGAATTGCGCAGCACACGACTCGAAAACAGGCAGCGGAGGTCGCGCGTGAAGCAAATGAAGCGGAGGCCGATCTGGTTGTTGCCGTCGGCGGAGGTTCAGCCGTCGACCTTGCGAAGATCGTTATCATGGCGATGGAACATGATATTCGCGATGAAGCAGGGTTCGATCCGTTCGTAATGGGGCCTGGCGTCCCCTTCTCTCCATTCCGTGCACCTTCGGTGCGGCAGATCGCAGTGCCGTCGACGCTGAATGGCGGCGAATACAATGCCGGTGCGCTTGTCACGGACGAGCGCACCAAGCTAAAGCAGATATTCTTCCACCCGCAGATGTCGCCCTTGGCGGTCATTCTGGACCCCGCCCTTAGCCTCCATACGCCTATAAACCTATGGATGGGATCCGGGACCCGGTCGATGGATCACGGCATCGAAGCCCTGTGCTCGCCAGCCGGCACGCCATTGGCAGATGAAGTGGTCCTGTCGGGCATTCGTCTTTTGCGCGAAGGCATGCTCCGCACCTTGGAGCACCCGGATGATTTGGAAGCGCGCCGCCAATCGCAACAAGGCTCATGGCTCGCCGCTTTCGGTCTACAGGCGCGCGTTCCGATGGGGGCAAGCCACGGCATCGGGCACGTGCTCGGCGGCACTTTCGATGTTCCGCACTATTACTGCACGCCCGTGATCATGCCGAGCCTTCTTCGATACAACAAGGCCTTTACGGAGGATGCGCAGAGGCGCTTGGCGGCAGCCCTCGGCAGCCCGGATATGGAAGCTGGAGATGCCTTCGCTGATTTCGTCAAGACCCTCGGATTGCCCACGCGTCTGGCCGACGTCGGCGTAGGCGAAGACAAGTTCGAGAAGATCAGCAAAATTGCGATCAATCACCGCTTCGTTCAGGCCAATCCGCGGCCGTTCAAGAGCGAATCCGATATCATCGATCTGTTGCGAATGGCCGCTTAGCCGAACCGGTTTGCGCGATCTGTACTGGCTGAGGTGCGTGCGATAGGCAAAGAGTCGGCTTGCGTCGGTTTGAAGCAAGCCTTTTCTAGCCGTCGGCGCCGACACTCGCAGAACTCTATTCGCTCGTCGTCGCTGATCTTCCGGGGTACGGCGCGTCAGGCGTTCCCAAGATCGCCGTAGACATGTCGGCTGACGTTGGCGCTCGATCATCCCGAACGCCTTTCGCGACTCGTTGTCATCGACATATTGCTTACTTACAATTAGTTCGCTCGCCTCATCCTTTACCCGAGACGCTGATCTCGCGAGGCTCGGACGGATACTCCGGCCCCTGTGTTCGCGGAGAGTTTCGATCCCCGGGCCGTAGAACACTATCTCAGCGCGTTGTGCGATTCCGAACGCGTGCATCTACCGAGCCGGCGCCTATGCGGACTTCGAGCATGACAAGAGCGATCTTGATGCCGGTAAGGAAATTGCAGCGCGCCTTCATGTCATCTGTGGAAGCCGCGGTGTCGCCGCTTCGGGCGCCCAACCGCTGATCATCTGGAAACATTGGGCGATGCAGGTCACGCGAGACGCCGTCGAGGCGGGTTACTCCATGTGCGAGGAAACTCCAGATGCTACCCAGGGGTTATCCTGAAGTTTCTCGCGGGGCTAATCAGCCGACCGGCGCAGCGCCGACGGCCGAAGATCGGCGATACGAGGGTATCCATCGACGGCCATCAGCAAGTCCGCCTCGGCCAAGATGCATCGCAGCACGTGAACGATACCCTCGACGCCGTCGAGCGCCAAGCCATACGCATACGGCCGGCCAATGCCGACGGCCGTCGCGCCCAAAGCCAGAGCCTTGACAACATCCGTGCCTGAGCGAATTCCCGAGTCAAAAAGAACGGGCGTGTTGCCGGAGGCCTTGACGACGTCGGGCAGCAAGTCCACCGCCGCGATCCCGCCGTTCGCCTGGCGGCCGCCGTGGTTTGAACAATAGATGCCATCGACGCCAGCGTCGACGGCACGTCGCGCGTCGTCGGGATGACAAATGCCCTTCACGATCAAGGGCAGTTTCGTCAACGAGCGCAACCACGGAAGATCATCCCAGGTCAGGGGATTTCCGAAGATCGTCCCCCACTTCATGATAGCAGCGGCAACATCGCCCTCGGGCGGCTTTGCGAGACTGGCGCGAAATACAGGGTCCGAGAAATAGTTGACGAGGGCATGCCCGCGGAGCTGAGGGAAATTAGCCTGATTGAGATCCCGTGGACGCCACCCGGTAACCCACGTGTCCAACGTCACAACGATCCCCTTGAAGCCAGCGGCCTCCGCCCGGTGAACCAGGCTCTCGGCGAGCGCGCGATCGGTGGGCGTATAGAGCTGAAAAAAGCCTGGCGTCTCGCCGAACTCCGAAGCGACCTGTTCGAGCGGAGCGTTGCTCAAGGTCGATGCAATCATGGGCACGCCAAGCTTGCGTGCGGCCGTTGCCGTCGCAATATCACCGCGTCCATCCTGTGCGCATAAACCAATGACGCCAATCGGGCACAGGAATAGCGGTGTCGGAAGCCGCATTCCAAAGAGATTCACCGACATATCGCGCTTCACAGCGCCTACTAACATGCGTGGGATCAAACCCCAGCGTTCAAATGCGGACACGTTGACATTCTGAGTATGCTCGTTCCCGCAGCCACCTGCCACATAGGATACGATCCACGGCGGCATTGCGGCATGAGCCCGTGACTCGAGTTCACGAAAATCGACCGGAAGCTTCGGCAGCGCCCCGTGCAAGCCCGAACGATAGATTTCAAACTGGTAGTCGCCAAAATCAACCACGCCGACCTCCCTTGCCGTGTCATTTTGTAGAACGCAGCCACCGATGCGCTCCGGGCGAACATAAGCGCTCAGCGTTCCCCGACGAAACTGCCGTCCCTGCGACGGAGAAGGATATCGGATATCAGCGTCGTCGCGTCCTGAACGCCGGTCAGAGCCATCGTAATGTCGAGTTCCTTGCGGAGACTCTCGAGCACGAGCGTAACTTGCTTCTTTCCGCCGCATGCTAGACCGTCGCGATGCGACCTTTTGCCAGCCGTCGAAAATTCTGAATACTCGTTGTTGGCATGGCGATTTCAAATCGCGCGCGACAATCCGCGTTGTCCTCACGGCAAGAACTGCACTCTATCAGATCCGTCCCCGATCGCATCGCTATCAGGCAGCGGCCTCGCGAGCCTGACGCACCTCATACGACTTCACATGTGCATAGGCAGTGCTGAGGAGGATCGGGACCTCGCCTCCGGTGACGCGACCAAGCAAATCACCGAGAATATGATCGCCCTCCGTCGGAGCTCCGCGCTCGATATCTCGCGCCATGGAGGCAATGAGTGGAGAGCCGGGCGTTGTGAGAATGGAGCGTACGCGCTCGATGTAGGCCGGACGTGGTTCAAATCCCTGCTTAGCCGCAATCCCGCAGGCCTCGTCGAGCAACCTCATCACCACGCCGGATCCGCCGGCAGCTATGATGTCTCCGATCGAGGCGCGCATCAAGCAGGTCGCGCCGGCGATAGTGGCGATCATCACCCACTTTTCCCACATGGCCAGCAGAATGTTATCGCTGAGCTCGGCGTCGAAGCCAGCCCCCGACAAAGCACCGACGATCTCGGCGCGACGTTCAGATCGCGTCCTGTTCTGTTCGCCAAAACTCAGCGTATGCAGATCGGTCATGTGCAGAATGTTGCCATCGGCAGAAAGCGCCGCTGAGATGGTGCACTGGCCACCGAACACGTTCTTTTCACCGAACTTGGTGTTCAGCACGTCGAGATGACGCAAGCCATTCAACAAAGGTATGATGACCGAGTTTTTGCCTACCGCCGGAGCAAACGACTCCATCGCGCCGTCAAGATCGTAGGCTTTGCAGCTCACAATGATAAGATCATAGGGACCATTGAGCCGTTCGGAGGTGACGGTCGGAGGCGATGCCAGGTGCAGATCGCCAACCTTGCTCTTGACTACCAGCCCGCCTCTCGCGAGCGCCTCCGCGCGTTTGGGTCGTACCAGGAACGTGACGTCGCGCCCTGCTGCCAGAAGCCTAGCGCCAAAATATCCGCCCAGGGCGCCGGCTCCGATTACTAGTATCCGCAAGATTCATCTCCTCTTGAAGGTTGAAGGATCGTAGTTTCGTGCCGAGGCAGGATCCGAGTGTTAGCCTCGGCAGCGCCGAGAGTAGCGCCTCAGTGACCGCCGGCCAGCGTGACTATTCCACGGCGTTGACGAGCTTCCCGAACGGAATCCAGCTTTTTCCGTCGAAGCTCTCGAACTGAAGCGACGTCCACGCCTGGTTATTGCTCGCGCTGGTATTGATGGCGCTGCCGGGGAGCGCCATCGAAGGCGAGAAGTTCTTCAAGTTCAGCGCCTGCTTCATGATGTTGTCGCGCGTCAGGTCGTCGCCGCACTGCTGGAGGATCTTCTCAAGTATTTCGCCCTGGACGACACCGGCAACGTAAAGCGTCTCAGCCACATCGCCGCCGGGAATGTATTTGGCCAGAAACGTACGATAGCTTTTTACCCCAGGGTCGTGCTCCCACGTCGGATCCATCGGATCTTTCAGAAACGTGCTTGATATCACCCCCTTGGCGTTGTCGAGTCCTGCCGCCGCAAGCGTACCCGCTACGGACGTGGTTGAATTGATAATGACAGTCAAAGGAGTCCAGCCGATTTCCCGGCTTCTACGGAGAGCCTGCGCCGTGAATTTCGGCGATCCTGCGATGAACAACGATTCTGCTCCCGAGCTTTTTAGAGAAACGACTTGAGAGTCGACGGTCGGATCAGTCGCTTCGTAGGATTTTGTCACGACCAGTTTGCCGAAATCGTCCTTCATGTACGAGCGGAAAGCGCCGACAAAGTCCTTTCCCAGATCATCGTTCTGATAGAGGATGGCAATGCGCGAACCCGGCATCCGTTCAGTTATGAATTTCGCATACACCCGACCCTCGGTGTCGTAGCTCGGAAGCCCGGTCGTGGTGTAAGGATACTCGGCGTGATTGGTGAACTTGTTCGCGCCTGAGAGAACGAAGAGATGCGGTACTTTTTTGGTGTTTGCGTATTTTACGTTCGCAGAAATGCTTGCGGTCCCAAGCGGGCTGAACAGAAATGCGACCTCCTCGCTTTCAACGAGCTTGCGGGTCTGTTCGACGGATTTGCTTGGCGAGTATGCATCGTCGAGCGCTATCAGCCTGATCTTGCGGCCGTTAACGCCTCCCTTGTCATTGACGAACTCGACATAGGCCATCAATGCCTTGCCTACATTGCCGAGGGCCGAGGCAGGACCGCTGAACGGAAACGTCGCACCGACCTTGATCTCCGTTGCGGTCACCCCGACAGGGTCCTCGGCGTCGGCCTTCTGCGCAAAGGACACCGATCCGATCGCAAGCATCAGCGCCGCGAGCATGAATCTGTTCTGCCACATCGATAATTCTCCCCACAATGAGACGCTCTCGGCGTCGAATGGCGTTTCCGTTCTGTCCCCGCATCTGACGGCGGGGATTGCGCGTAGATGAGAGCGGCTTTGACTTGACCTGCCGTCTCCACCAGACAACATTCGGCGCCCTTTCGCGTGTATACCCGCGATCAGGCCTGCCGGATGATGACTGCCATCTGATCTTGCGGTGCGGGAAGCTGGCCGCAGCCAGCAAACCGCGCCTAATGCGTTTAGTCCCAGTAGCGCGAACCGTTTGCGTCCAATGCGCGACGATAAGACTCCAACGACTCCTGTCCAAAAGTGGTCTTCACGTCGAAGCCCTTCGCAACCTCGCTATGCATCTGGCGCGTCGTACGGCCAAGATATCTTCCGAAAAAGGAACGGCCACACCGGCAGTCGTGTGCGTGTGGGCGATGAAGTGGGCGTCGTCGCGCGCGGCATGAACCGAAGAATGGATGGTGAAGCCCCGCGCGTTCGCACGACCGGGAACGTCCACAACCTTGTTCCCATCAAGATTGATCTTGATAAAATTGGAGGCTGTGACTTCGTTGTATGCCAGCCCGAACGAATTGATCAGAATGTCCTGAGGACCCGGCACGCGAGCCGTGATGTGATTGTAGATGTGCTCGCACCAGCCTAACTCAAAAGGCACATGATAGAGGGCGGCGAGATCCTCGCGAACCCGCCGCTCTTTGGCGGCCGGAGCATGCTGGCTGACTGTTCCAGGGAAAGTTCGGACGTTCACGCGATCCCTCCGAGCATTGTTGCTGGCGGGACCTCAGTTGAGCAGATCCGGCTGTTCTTTTACGATCTTCGAATACAGGGTCTGAAATTGAAACCACCCTGTCCTTGAAGCACCGAGAATGGCGAAGGCCTGTTTTGCAGATGCTTCGGGAATGACCCTGAGATCTTGGCCGGTTCGCGCCGCCGCCGCCTCGGCAAGAAGCTGGACTTGGCACGACCGCTCCATCGTGATGAACCACCAGACCGCCTCATCCACGCTCTGTCCCACAGTCAACAGTCCATGGTTCTGCAAGATAGCCGCCTTGTGCGCTCCCAGCGCCTTAGCGATTTGCTGCCCCTCGTCCACTTCGACTGCCACGCCACCGTAATCTTCGTATAGAGCATGATCGTTGTAGAATGCGCAGGCATCCTGCGTGATCGGCTCCAGCTTCCGAGCCAACGTTGAGAACGCCCGGCCATACGTTGAGTGCGAATGCGCCGCACCGATCGAATCGGGACGAGCCGCATGAACGCTGGCGTGAATCGCAAAAGCAGCGGCATTGACGGGATGATTACCCTCGACCACTTCGCCTTTGTGATTGACCCGAATAAGATCCGACGCCCTGATCAACGCGAAGCTCATCCCGAAGCCGTTCACCCAAAACGTGTCCGTGAACTCCGGGTCACGCACGGTGATGTGGCCCGCGACCCCTTCGTCGAATCCGAACTTGGCAAAGAGCCTCAGTCCGGCAGCCAGTCGCTCTTTTCTGTGCTGTCTCTCTTCAGCCAAGGTCTTGAAGACAGGAGGCTGTGGCAACCCCGCGCGCATTCTCGTTACGGCTCCAGCATGTCGATCCTGCAGGTCATGTTCGTTCATCGTTTTGCCTTCGTATTCAATATGCCGCGCAAGGACCGCAGCACAGTGACGGGAATCGTTCGACGCCGCACCGATAAGGGGTTAGGTTCAGCTATCGGGTATTCGCTACTGCCACTAAACTGGCAGTAAGCAGCGCGAAAACAATTGAAATCGATTGTGGATCGTTGAATCTGGCTCACCGCACAATGTCGAAAGCCCACTCAGCCCTTCCTCCCTTGGCAAGTCTTCGTGCGTTCGAGGCTCTCGCACGGTCAGGTAGCGTCAAGCTTGCTTCAGAAAACCTGAACCTCACGCCATCTGCTATCAGCCATCAAATTCGTACGCTGGAAGCGCACTTCGGCGTTCAACTCGTGCGGCGCAGCGGCCGGAACATTGAACTCACCGAAAGCGGCGCGATTTATGCCAGTGCCGTGCTTACCGCCTTCGACGAACTATTTCGGGCCGGCGACTTCCTGGAGGATAGAAAGCGCGGCCCCATCGTCCGTGTCTGCGTGACGCCGACGTTCGCGATGCTCGCTGCGCTTCCTCACCTCGAGAGATTCCGTATCGACAATCCGGGCCTTGATCTGAGACTAGAGGCCAAGAATACGTTGGCCGATTTCGAGAGAGACAACATCGACGCCGCAGTCCAGTTCGGCGAGCCCCCGTTTGGCAGCCTGACCTATCATAGACTGCTGAGGTCGCGCGCCGCCCCATGCGCGGATCCGAAGCTATTGGATCGCTTCGCCCCAATTCAGCAGCCGGAAGACCTGACGAAGCTGCCATTGATAAAGTTCGCCACGGCACCGGATCTTTGGCAAAGTTGGTTCGAGGAGTACGAACCGCAGGTCGCCACGAAAGAACCGGACCTTGTGGGCGACAGCCTCTTGACGGCCATACAGATGGCTAGGTCATCAATGGGCGTGTTGCTGGCGCCCTTTCCTCTGATCGCACCTCTGGTCAGCAGCGGTGCCCTGACAGTCATACCGCGATGGGGCTCGAGACGCCCGGCGCTGAGGGACTTCTACTTCACCCATCGAAAGGTCGACGGTTCGTCCGAGAAGATCAAAGCCGTCCACAAATGGCTCAAGGCCGTAGCCAAGGCCTTGGAGACTGACGCCAAGAAATTGGGCATCTAGTAACTCTTCACGCGCGATGCTTGGATTTTTCGCGCTTCTGCGACCTCTTCGAGCTCGGACGCTTGGTCCGTATCGAGACTTTACGAGGTGCTTTCGTGGATCCGGGGACCTGCGGATCCTCGCCTAGGACATACTGGCGAGCCACGCTCATTATTTCCGATGCGAACTCCGGATGATCGACCGCCCGGGCCAAGAGCAACGCACCCACGATCTCGGACACGACGGCTATCGCCTCTCGCTTCGATGGGCCGTTCATATCTCCGGACAGAACGTCGATCATCTCTCTCAAGCCGTTTGAAAACGTCTTTCTGATCCCCACGCTGGCCCGCGGGACCTCGGCTCCGAGCGAGGGAAGCGCGCAACCGTTCGCGATATCGTCACGGTGTCGGTCCGTGAGGTAGTAGTCGACGATGCTCAAAAGGCGTTCGCCGGGATTCGAGCGATCAGCCGCCTTCCGCCATTGCTCCACCGAACCGTCCATGGCCCGGGCGAAAGCTCTTTCAATCAGATCACGACGAGACTTGAAATGGAGATAGAATCCGCCGTGCGTGAGGCCGGCAGACTTCATGAGCCCCGCGACCTTGATGCTTTCGATCCCCCGCTCGCGGATACGAGCCGAAGCGCACTCAACGATACGAGCCGACGTTCCGGCTCTATGTCCTTTCTCGTAGCGCATAATGTCTCGCCATCAACGAGCGACTGGCCGAGAATGCGCGGCCCAGCCCCCCCGCCCGTTGGGCCATAACCGGTCCAATCGCCGCTCTGGCTCATCGTAACCTAAGCCGATACAGCCCAACACGGCAAAGCTGCTGCCATGCCTATTCAACATTGAATTACGTAAGCCTGGCTCTGGATGATAGTTATCATCCACAATTCGCGAGGAGCCCGCCATGTCAAGGAGTGCTGCACCTTCGCCCGACCGGCCCGGTACTCCGGTGCAGACGGGCCAGAACTTTGAATCGAACGGGGTTCGGAAGCGGGTGGTACAGGCCAACGGACTGGAATTTCCGGTCCTCGAAGCCGGCGACGGGCCCCTGGTGCTATGTTTGCACGGGTTTCCCGACCATTCGCGAAGCTGGGTCTACGTCCTTAGCCGCCTCGCGCAAGAGGGATATCGGGCCGTTGCTCCGTCCCTGCGCGGATATTGGGCCGGAGGTGCTGCGCCCGACCGATCATACCGTGCCGCGGCACTTGGGCAAGACGTCCTCGCACTCATCGAGGGTTTGGGCGCCGAACAGGCCGACGTCATCGGTCACGATTTCGGAGCTCGATCTGCCTATTCCGCGGCGAGCCTCGACGCGTCGCGCATCCGCAAGCTCGTGGGGTTGGCGGTGCCTTATGGGAAAGGCTTGCCGCAAGCCTTCGTCGCCGACGGCGATCAACAACGACGAAGCTGGTATATGTTCTTCTTTAACAGCCGCTTTGCCGAGCCGGCCGTTCAGCTCAACGATTTCGCCTTCCTCCACCGCCTCTGGCGTGAATGGTCGCCAGGTTATCAAATGCCAGCTTCGGATCGCAAGGCGCTCATCGACACGTTCAGTCAACCCGGAGTACTACCCCAGACGCTCTCCTACTATCGGCAATTGTTCACCCCGCCGCCCGAAGCGGAGGCGCAAGCCCTGGAAGCTCGCGCAAACGGCCCGATCGCCGTCCCGACGCTCTATCTGCACGGCGAGGAGGACGGCTGCATGTCGGTGCGGATCAGCGACGATATGGCTGCAGCTTTCACGAAAGGCTTCGAGCGCATCGTCGTGCCCGGCGTGGGCCATTTCCTTCATCTGGAAAAGCCCGAAGCTGTTTTGAGCCATATTCTGCCGTTCCTCAGAAGCTGAGCTGCAACGCGCGGCACTGTCCCGGCGGCCCTGCCGTTCCGTTCAAACAACGCTCAATCAAGTCAGCGAAAGGATACTTCGATGGCCAGTCCCATTCTGATTACTGGCGCCGGTGGAGACGTCGGCTCCGTGAGCAAGACGATAATCAATATGCTCATCGAAGCGAAAAGGCCGGTACGTGCCTTCGTCCGTAAGGAAGACGAGCGGGCGCAAGCTCTCCGACAGCTGGGCGTCGAGGTACTCGTTGGCGATCTGCTCAACATCGCCGACGTTGCGGCCGCCCTAAAGGGCTGTCGCCGGGTCTACTTCAGCATGAGTCTGAACCCTTATTACACCGATGCAACCATCTTGATGGCTGCCGCCGCCCGAGCGCAAGGAGATATCGAAGTATTCGTCAACATTTCGGAGTTCGAGCAGTCTTACATGAACTTCGCGAGAATGACGGCTCACCGTGAGGCGAGGCGTGAATGGTTGGGGGGACTGGTTACGGACTGGTCGCCGCAACAGCGGGCCCATTGGTCATCGGAACAGGCGCTGAATTGGTCCGGACTTCCGGTCGTCCATGTCCGGGCAACCATGTTCGTCGAGAACCCGATCCTCGCCTGGTTTCCCCTGAAGCAACTGATGGGCGCAGGCGAGCTTCATCTTCCCTTCGGCAACAAGAAGATCGCACCGATCGCCGCTTACGACGTGGCGGAGGTCTGCGCCAAGATCCTGGCCGACCCTACGGGCCATGTATCGAAGACCTACGAACTCACCGGTCCGGCGGCGAAAGACATGAAGGGGTTCGCGGAGGATTACGCCGCGACCTTGGGAAAGCCAGTTTCGTATGTGCCTCAAGACTTGGAGGCGTGGATCGACGCTTACATCAATGGTGCCCTGGCAGCACGCATCCCCCATACCGCCGAGCACTTAGGAATCATCACACGCTTGGCCGCGAGTGGACGGTACGAGGGCGTTACGGGCGAGCTCGAACAGCTCCTCGGGCGCGCTCCGAAGGACTTCAGATGGGCGCTTGAGCGATCCCCACGGGTCCGCGCAGCGCGGGCCGACGCGTAGACGGCGCGGTTAAGGGTCCGGAACTCTTAAATCGCAGCTCGGGCCTTCCCCGCCACCTTCCGAGGGCCTTTTGCTGCCGACTTTGCAGCGGCCTTCGCACGTTGGACTGGACGGCGCATCAGGGCCTCGGAGGCTCGGTTCAGATGGCGAAAGCATTCGTCATGTTGAAGGCCACGGCTCAATTTCCCGCTGACGTGCCGGAGGCCCCACCGACCCAGGGCCAAGACGACGACGCCGAGCTCTTGGCCGGCGTCCGTCAGAGTGTAGTCCGCCCTCGGAGGATGATCGCTATAGAACTCGCGCCGGACGAGGCCGTGTTCTTCGAGTTTTTTGAGACGATCGGAAAGAACATTGGGCGCCATCCCAGGCAATCGCTCCTGCAGATCCTGGAAACGCATAGTGCCAGGAAGCAGGTCCCGGATTATGAGAAGTGTCCAGCGCGCGCCGACAATATCCAGCGTCCGAGCAACCGGACAAGTTTCATCAAGACTGTTTTTCGCCATCGAAGCATTCCTAGAACGAGTATCTTGTTCAAACATAGTCAATATTCCGGGAATTGGAACTAGACCCGAGCGCAAGGGCATGATTCGAGGGGGGCCCCGGCGGCGCGCCGCGATCCATCGGCGACGACGCTGCACACCACGGCGGATCGGATGCCTCATCGCCAACCCCCAACCCGCCGCGAAAGGCACTACGAGCCGGTCACCGCCCGATTACGCGCGACGACTTGGTCATGGGCGAGCTTGCCGCCTCCAGCCGTAAACTCCCTCAAGAGCGCGTCCCTATTCGCCGGCGCCTGGGACCGGTTGGCCCGCCGGAGGGCAAATTTCAGCTCATCGACCGTCAGGTCCGTGCAGTACGCCGGGGTACCCGGCTGCTGACGCCAGGAATCCTCTAGATTGCCCGCGTCCAGCGCGTCGAATCCTGTGGCATCCACCAAGGAGGAGGTCATAGCCTTGGCCTGAGCGCTATCCCCCGCAACCGGGATAGCAATACGTCCCGGCAGTCCCCGCGGCTGCCCCTTCTTCGCCAACGTTTCAGCCAGCGCCGCATTCCAGGCCTTGACGACCCTCCGGCCGATCTTCTCGCTCGCCCAGACACTCTCAGGGGTGCCGCCATCGACTGCAGCAATCGCACCATCTCGGAAGGGGTAGTAGTTTGCTGTGTCGACTACGGGGACTTCCGGAGGCACGGCGTGGAGGAGAGAGGCGATGTCAGGGTACCTCCCGAATGGGATCGAAAGAATGATCATCTCTGCGCCTCGTACGGCCACGTCCGCGGTCACGGCCGTAGCGCCCATCTTGCGGGCGATATCGCGGATGGTCGCTGGTTCCTTCGAGTTGGCAAGTTTTACGTCATGCCCGCTGGCCGCCAGCTTCCGCGCGAGGGTCGAACCTATATTTCCGGCTCCGACGATCCCGATCTTCATGGGTCCTCCTTCTCTCGGTCAATTCGCGGTCAACTCGACGGCGGTTCGTGACAACCGCACGCACCATGCGCTGGCTCTTGTCCCTATCTTCGTCGAGTTCGGCGGCCCGCCGAGTTATTGCGCGCCGCTCCTCAGCTCGCGGCGCAAGATCTTTCCGACATTACTCTTCGGAAGTTCAGACCTGAACTCGATCTGCTTAGGAACCTTGTATGCAGTCAACTGCGTTCCGGCAAAATTGACGAGCTCCTCTGCCGTCAATTGAGGATCATGACGGACCACAAAAACTTTGACCGCTTCGGTGGATTTGGGATCCGGCACACCGATCGCGGCGCACTCTAGAACGCCGGGGTGACCCGATATGACCGCCTCGACTTCGTTCGGATACACATTGAAGCCGGAAACGATAATCATGTCTTTCTTGCGGTCCACGATCCTGGTGAAGCCGTCGGCCGACATGACCCCGACATCGCCTGTTCGGAAGAACCCGTCGCTTGTCATCACTCGCGCGGTCTCGTCCGGCCTATTCCAGTAGCCGGGCATCACCTGGGGTCCTTTCCCGCAGATCTCGCCGGCTTCACCGATCGGCAATTCGTTTCCCTCATCGTCGCGGATAGAAATATAGGTCGATGGAAGGGGCAGACCGATGGTTCCGGAAAACTCCGTCATATTCGGCAATGTGGTTGTGAGGGTCGGAGACGTCTCGGACAGCCCGTAGCCTTCGGAAAGAACGCAGCCCGTGACTGCGAGCCACTTGTCCGCGACGACTTTCTGGACCGCCATGCCTCCACCGATGGTCATCCGCAGCTCCGAAAAATCCACATTCTTGAAGTCAGGATGGTGCAGGAGAGCATTGAACAACGTGTTGACCGCTGGAAAGCTGTGAACTCTGTATCTACGCAACTCGCGGACTAGTCCGTCGATATCACGCGGGTCCACGATCAGAAGATTGATGCCACCGCGTCGCACGGAAAACAGGAAGCAAACCGTAAGAGCGAAGATGTGATACAACGGCAATGCGCAAACGGTCAGCAAAGACTCGCCCGCTGGAAGGCTGCGGAAGGCAGGCGCGCTCCACGCAGAAATCTGAAGCACGTTGGCCACCATATTGCGATGGAGCAAAGTCGCTCCTTTCGACACGCCTGTCGTACCTCCCGTATACTGCAAAAAGGCCACGTCGTTCGGACCGATGTCAGGTCTCTTCAGCTTCATTTCTCGACCGGTTGAGAGCGCATCATTGAACGAGACTGCGTCCGGCAGGGAATGGACTGGTGACTTTACGAGGTACCCCTTAGGGTCGAGCCGACCCCCCATAGATGAAACTACTACGATGTGTTTGACATTCGTCCTTGGCAGCACCTTTCCCAAGGTTGCAGCGAAATTTTCGAGTATGAAGATCGCTTCGGCGCCCGAATCCTTTAGTTGATGCTCGAGCTCCCTAGGCGTGTAGAGCGGATTCACGTTCACGACAGCGCAACCGGCACGCAATGCCGCCGCGCCAGTGATCGGGTTTTGGAGAACGTTCGGCATCATCACCGCAACCCGACTCCCCTTTGCCAAGCCTTTGCTCTGCAGGTAAGCGGCGATTGCAGCCGACATCTCGTCGAGCTCGCGGTAGGTGATCGCCTTGTCCATGCAGATGGCCGCTTTACGATCCCCGAACTTCGCAAAGCTCTCTTCGAACATCTCTATCAATGACGGAAACTGATCGACGTCGATATCCGCCGGCACGCCGTCGGGATAATTCTGCAGCCAAAATCGTTCCACCTTACTGCCTCCCCAACGAGGACGCTTTGCGGCCTCGCTCTCTCCACCGAATGCGACACAATCACTCGGTCGGCTCTTTAGCGCGAATCCATTAGAAACTTAAGTTCCTTTTTAATATTGACTTTCTATTGAAAGTGAAGTGACCTGCCCTTGCTCGTTTCGGTAAGCCAGACTGAACTCGCGACAGATGCCGCTCGGCTGACCGAGCCACGTTGATGGCGGAAGGACATGTCCGGCAGGGCCCCCTTTCGTTCTCACGCGAATAGTACTGGCCGGGACTGACAAACGGGGAGAAGACGAATGACGATCGCAGAGTTCATAGGCAACGAAGTCAATGCAAACCGGGTCGTGCTATTCATGAAGGGATCGCCGAGTTCGCCGGCCTGCGGATTTTCGGCGCAGGTTGTTCGTATCCTCGATCATTTGGGCGTGACGTTCAGGTCGCACGACATCTACCAGTCCGAGGAATTGCGGCAAGGAATCAAGGCGTATTCGGACTGGCCGACGATTCCGCAACTCTACGTGCGCGGGGAATTCGTTGGCGGCTGTGACATCGTCACGGAAATGTTCCAGTCGGGCGAATTGCAACAGTTGCTGTCGGAAGAGCACCAAGTCGCGCAGTCGTCCTGAACTTGCCGTAACAACGCTGAGGCACGCCTGCTTGTCATGATAACAGCGAGGCCATCAGCTCTGGGGGCGGCACTCCGCCGCTGTCTCGAGCAATTCTCGGCCGAGCTCGCTCGACCTCGCCATCGCTCTGGCGAGCGTTAAAACCCCGACGATGCGCCAGGCGATATCCGTCGCGTCGCCGCGTGCAGAGTCCTTATCAGGCAAAAGCTTCACGATAGAGCGCAGCGGGCTTTGTCGCCGGTTTATGAGTACTCCTAGATCGAGCACTTTGCGATGTTCACGTGCGCCGATGGGTCGCGACCGCTCCCCTTCTCGCTGTGATAGCTTCACACCAACGAGTGGGGGACGTGGGCTATCAAGGATGGGCCATGGTCGACCAAGGACAATGGCAAGTAGCTGGAAATGCTGCTGAGACATACGAGGAGGCCCTTGTTCCGGCTGTCTTCGCGCCTTGGGCACCGCTCGTAGTTGCTCTTGCGGACCCGCGAGCAGGTGAGCGCGTACTGGACGTCGCATGCGGTACCGGCGTGGTGGCGCGGCTCGCTGCGCAGCGAGTAGGCACCTGCGGGAGCGTTACCGGTCTCGACCTTAATCCGGGTATGCTGGCGGTCGCTGCCTCTATCGCAGCTTCGCGCCCGCCCACAAGCGCACGGATTACGTGGCAAGAGGCCAGCGCGACGAACATGCCTCTGCCTGACGAGGCATTCGATGTCGTGTACTGCCAATTGGGACTCCAATTCTTTCCAGATCGACCCGCCGCACTGCGCGAGATGTATCGCGTGCTGGTGCGCGGCGGCCGCCTCGGCTTAATGGTGTGGCAGGACATCCAATTCAGTCCCGGGTTCAGCGCCTTAGCCGTTGCGCTTGCGCGGCATGTCAGCACTGACGCGGCGAGCATCATGCGCGCTCCCTTTGCGCTCGCAAACAGCTGCGCGTGCTCGTGGCTGCGGAAGGCTTCAGCGACATAAGGATTGAGTCGGTTGCAGGAACCGTTCGTTTTCCGTCAACTTCGCGGTTTGTGCAGGACTATGTGCGCGGTTCGCCGCTCTCAGGCCATGTGGCCAAACTCTCGGATGAAACCCGTAGAGCCCTGGTCAGCGAGGTAGAGGATGCGATGATGTCTCATGTCGCCGATGATGGGCTAAAATTTCCAATCAAGGCGTACCTCGCCAGTGCGGTGAAGCAAGCATAGCGGTCGGACATAGCCGATGCCCAAATGAAGGTTTCGCTGCCTCCTGCGGACTGGGGGCCAACGTGCGAGATGGGTCATTTTCGATGGTTTCAGCGGAGATTGCCAGCCTGGCAGAAGTCCCATGACGAAGGGCGCGTGTGCCAACATCCCGCCGAAAAGCAATCGCAGCGACCCAATCCGCTTCAGCCTGTTTCTCTATCGCGCTCTTTCCCAGCTTGGACGGCAGCGCGGCATCGAGAATTCACAGAAGAGACAGCTTTTTCTCTATAACTCGTCAGATACATTTATGGTCTCTGCCGGCCTTCGATTTCGCTAAATCTGAGGTAGACTCTTGTCTTCCTAGCTCGCAGGACGAAATGAAGCTCCTCGAACCATTTGCGCTCTGGTCCGGGATCGTAAAAAACAGGATCGTGATGGCGCGGATGTCCCGATCTTTCGGCTTTCCGGATTTCCGTGTGGAATCCGCCCGTCCAGCCCGCGGTGAGCCGGTCCGGATGTCGCCGGATCAAGCCTCGATCCCGCTCGCGCGAGGGAATCTCACCCTCGTCCGGAGGGGCGGCGCGAGCCTTTCCCCGTCGCGGCGGCGCCCGAACTCTTGCGACCTCCCGCGCCCCTCCGATCGCGTCAAATGACGCGTCCCCCCACGTCCTGCATGGACCGCTGACAATCCGGCGGACAGGCTGCTCCACCACGACCACACATGCCTCCGCGCGATCCTTGCAGGTCGCGAGCCCGGAAAACTTCCGCCCGCTGCGGAGCGCGGCGCATAGCTTGCGCTCGATGCCCGACTCGAGCTCCGCCCTGGCGGCCAAAGCCGGATGGCTGTCGATCCGGGCCGTGAAGGTGCGGACGATCGAGGGCATTGGGCTGGTTCGCTGGGCCGGACGCCCATGGCGATGAGCTGCAGGCGAAGGAGGTTTCTACGCGTTAATCCGGATGGCCGATTCATCGAATTGGAGTAGGCGCTCGGCGGCGAGCGAGATCGCAATTCCGGCGCGGACAATGCCGATCTGAGCACACAGGCCAGCACGCTCGGTGGGATCCCCTAAGGCGCAAATTTCCCTACCCGCCATCTCACTTTCTCATCTGCACCCGGGCCCGCCTTCGGTCGAACATCCCGCTGGCGGACGGTGGCGTCCGTGCGCTCGTCGATGATCTTCAACCTCACCCGGCCTCCTCCGTTTGTGTTGACGAATTCGAGCGGAGGTCCATCGCTGCCGGCAACTCCCCATTTGTCACCGAGTTGGGCAAGGGCTTGAATCACGAGCACCATGTCCCATCCCCTGGCGGATGGAACATATTCGTGGCGTGCGGGACGCGTTCGATAGACGCGGCGCTCGATGAGACCATTCTGCCCGAGATGCTTCAACCGAGCGGACAGCGTGGCGTCGGTGATGCCGGTCGATCTCTTCAGATCTTCGTACTTGCTCAGTCCCAACGTTAGATCGCGCAATATCAAGAAAGCCCAGCGGTCACCCACCGCTTCTAGAACGCCGGCGATCGAGCATGTCATGCCCTCAAAACCTTTAAGTCGCATTGGCGATCGATCCGAGCAAAGCTCTCATGGAATACTCTCGGTGGGCCGCCGGCTTCGGCGACGACGACCGGCGGCAAAAACAACTTGCTGACAGTCACTACTATTATTAGAGTGACTATAAGTAAATAAGCCAATGACCGGAGGAAATCATGCCTGCCACAGCAAGCACCGGCGAAGTGACAATCGAAATCAATGGGTTACGTCGGACAGGAACGGTCGAGGCCCGTCGGCTGCTGGTCCATTTCCTAAGGGAGGACCTCGGCCTTACCGGCACGCATGTCGGATGTGACACCTCGCAGTGCGGTGCCTGCACCGTAGAGATCGATGGAACGGCGGTGAAATCCTGCACGGTCCTCGCCGTCATGGCAGATGGCGCATCGATCACGACGATCGAAGGGCTGACCGACCGCCGTGGGGAACTCAGCCGCGTTCAGAAGGCTTTCCACGATCACCACGCGCTTCAGTGTGGTTTCTGCACGCCCGGCATGGTGATGAGCGTGAGGAATTTGTTGAGGGAAAACCCCAATCCCACCGAGCGCGAGATCCGGCACGGTTTGGCGGGAAATATCTGCCGGTGCACGGGCTACCATAACATCGTTCGGGCCGTCGAAAGCCTCGCATCGGAAGGAAGCGCGGCATGACCATCTCTCAGGGCGCTCGACAGGTAGGCCAACCTCTCAAGCGGCGAGAGGACCTCAAACTGCTTGCCGGCAGAGGTCGCTACGTCGACGACCTGAAGCTGCCTGGCATGCTGTACATGGCGATACTCCGATCGCCGCACGCGCATGCCAAGATCAGCAGCATCGATCTATCGCTTGCAAAGGCCGCACCCGGGGTTCGGCTGGCTCTTTCCGGCACGGCGCTCGAGGATAGGATCGGCCCTATCGTGCCTAACTGGATCATTCCCGGCAGTAAGGTGCCGGTACGTCGGGTGGTCGCTACCGACCGAGTAAGGTTTGTAGGCGAGGGCGTCGCCCTGGTGGTGGCGGAGAGCTTGGCGCAAGCCTACGACGCCATCGGCCTGATCGAGGTCGAATACGATGTTCTGCCCTCGGTGACCGAGGAGCAGGAAGCCGTCCGCGGCGACGCGCCCCAGCTTCACGAAAACGTACCGGGCAACATCACCACTCTCTACAAGGTCAAGGGGGGCGACTACGAGAAGGCAAATCGGGAAGCCGACCAAGTCGTCAACCTCCGCATCGTCAATAACCGGCTCATTCCAACGTGCATGGAAACGCGCGCGATCGTCGCAGCGCCCGAGCCCGACGGAACGCTCACAGTCTATATCGGCAGCCAAGTCCCTCATATGCACCGCCGCTGGATTGCAGAGACGGTCCGCATTCCGGAACATCAATTGCGGGTAGTAGCGCCCGACATCGGCGGGGGTTTCGGTGCCAAGATGCATTTGTATCCGGAAGATCTGCTTTGCCCGTACCTCGCTCGCGAGCTGAGCGCACCCGTGAAGTGGTGGGAGACACGCTCTGAGAGCCATCAATCGACCAGCCACGGCCGCGCCCATACCGAGGATCTGCAGATCGCCTTCAATAACGACGGCCGGATCCTGGGCCTCAAGGTCAGCACGTTGGGGAACGTCGGAGCCTATCTTTCCAACATGGCGACTGGCGGGCCCACCGTGAACACGGTCAACTTCGGGACGGGCACTTACAAAATCGAAAACTACGAGGCGCTTTCCAAGGTGGTGGTCACCAATACGGTGCCTGTGGATGCCTATCGCGGTTATGGACGGCCAGAAGGAGCTTACATCGCGGAGCGGGCCATCGATGCCGTGGCTCGCCATCTGAACCTCGATCAGGTCGAGGTGCGTCGGCGAAACTTCATCCAAGCCTCCGATTTTCCTTATCGTCCCTACGGCAGCACCGGCGTCGTGTACGACAGCGGAGACTATCAGGCGTTGCTGGACAAGGCCCTCGACGCATTCGATTACGAGGGAAAACGTGGAGAATGCGAGGCGCTGCGGGGCAATGGCATCTACCGCGGCATTGGGCTCGCCGCCTACACCCACATGTGCGGCATGGCTCCATCGCGCCGCTTGGCTGCGGGCGGATTTGATCGGGGCGGTTGGGAAAGCGCCCGCGTCAGCATCGATTCCAGCGGGCGAGCCACGATCTACTCGGGTTCTATGAGCCAAGGGCAAGGTCATGCCACGTCTCTGGCGCAAATCGCTGCAGACGTCCTGCAAATTCCCCTCGAGGACATCGAGATCGTCCAGGGCGACACGCGCCAAGTGCAGGCAGGACATGGGACCTTCAATTCACGTTCGATGGCCGTCGGCGGATCGAGCGTGCACGTGTCCTCCCATCGCGTGATCGCCAAAGCCAAGACGATCGCCGCCGGTATGCTGGAGGTGGACGAGAAGGACGTTTCCTACTCTGCGGGTGCGTTCACAGTTCCGGGCACCGATATCGCCCCGCTGACCTTCTCCAAGGTGGCCCGCATGGCGTACGTCGGCCACAAGCTGCCCGACGGCGTCGCCCCCGGTCTCGACGAGACGGTTTTCTACGATCCTACCGGCATGGGGGCACCGTCCGGCGTCCACATGGCCTACGTCGAGGTCGATCCCGAGACGGGAATCGTCGATATTCTGGACTACGTCGCCGTCGATGACGTCGGTACGCTGATCAACCCGCGTCTCGCCGCCGGACAGATACATGGCGGAGTCGTTCAGGGAATAGCTCAGGCACTCTTCGAAGAAGTCAGCTACGACTCCGATAGCGGACAACTCTTGACAGGGTCATTGCTCGACTATGCCGTTCCGCGCGCCGAGCACGTGCCGAATATCCGATCATCATTCCAGCAAACTCCCTCGCCGACCAATCCGATCGGCGTGAAAGGTATCGGTGAGAGCGGCTCGATCGCAGCCCCGCCCTGCATGGTGCACGCGGTTCTTGATGCGCTGTCGCCGTTCGGGATCAAGCATCTCGACATGCCTCTGACGCCTCCCCGGATATGGGCAGCAATTCGAAGCGCTCGCGAAGGAGACGCACGATGATCCCCGCGGCTTTTGACTACGTTCGCGTATCTTCACTTTCGCAGGCCATCGAATTCCTGCGCGATAATCCCGACGGAGCGAAACTGCTGGCAGGCGGCCACACTTTGCTTCCGGCGCTCAAATTGCGGTTGGCTTCGCCCGAGCTCCTGATCGACATCGGGAGTGTCGCCGAGATCAAGGGGATCGAGATCGGCGAAACACATGTAAAGATCGGTGCGCTGACGACCCACTCCGAGCTCGCGGCTTCTGAACCGTTGAACGAGATATTTCCGATCTTCCGCGAAACTGGCAGCGTCCTTGCCGACCCTCAGGTACGCAACCGCGGCACGATCGGCGGATCCCTTGCGAATGCCGATCCCGCGGCAGACTGGCCTGCCGTCGTTTTGGCGCTGCGGGCGAAAATCCAGATCGCCGGCGCGACAGGACCTCGATTTGTCCCAGCGGAGGAATTTTTTCTCGATATCTTTTCCACGGCGCTGGAGCCGGACGAGATCCTTGCCTCGATCCAAATACCCAAGCCGAAAGCCGGCACGCGCTACGCTTACCGCAAGATCCGGCACCCGGCCAGCGGGTTCGCCGTCGTTGGGATCGCGATAGCCGTGCGGACGTCGGATGGCGTCGTCGATGAAGCTTCCATTGGGGTCACCGGTGCCACGAACCACGCATTTGTGGGTAAGGAAGCGTCCGAATTTCTGACCGGCAAGGTCTTGTCGCAAGATAACATCGACGAGGCTGCACGAATCCTTGGTGAGAACACTGAGTGTCTCTCGGACCGCTATGCGCCGGCCGAATACCGCGCGAATCTGGTTCGAGTCGAACTCAGACGAGCTTTGCTTGAGCTTTCTTAGGGAGTCGAACATGTCGATCGTGCTCATCAGGGCGACGCCGCAGATGAGGAGCGCGAAGGCGATCGGCATCCCGAGCGCCATGGCGCCGAGCAGCGAAAAGGTGAAGACGGCGATCGTCGTGGCATGATCCGGGTGACGCGAAGGGAATGAACCGGCGTGGTGGGGATGGAGGACATCACTGCTCCTCCGATTCCTTGACCGCGACCATCTCCTCCTCGCTCGCTGCCCGCTGACCACGCGGTACAGGTCGTAGAGGAGGATGATCGCGGTCGACACGCCGAAGATCACGCCGACCGCGTAGAAGATGCCCATCGAAAGACCGGTGGCCCGGGGGCGCGGTCATCCACGTTGATGATGGTTTGGCGCCAGCTTCCCGAGAGCAGCAGCCAGTCGGCGAACAGCATCAGGCCGTAATTAAGGACGAAGCAGATGCGCGTGCCGGCGGCCGGCGGCCTCCGGATCAACGTATCGACGCCGAGATGGGCGAGCTCGCGCATCGCGCGACGATGGCGCCGAGGAAGGTCAACCAGACCAGCAGCCAGCGCGACAGCTCCTCGGAAATCGTGATGCCGGAGTTGAAGCCGTAACGCAGCACGACGTTGCCGAACACCAGCACCACCATGACCGCAAGACACGCGGCAATGACGGCCTTGAGAAACGTGCAATAGAGGTCGAGAGCGCGTGCCATGCGTGACGTCCGGGCAAATGAGCGATGTGAGCCGGCCCGGGGCCGGCTCCGCCGCCCGCGTGATGACGGCGTTGATTACTTCACGTCCTTGCGGATGCGCTCTACTTCGTCGTTGAAGACCTTCACCGTGTCGGGACGCAGATTGGCCGAGATCTTGTCTACGACCGGCTGCACCGTCTTGCGCATGCGGTCGGTCTCCTCAGGCGCGATCGCGTTGTACTGCATGCCCTTGGCCTGCAATTCCGCCAAGGCCTTTTCGGTCTGCAGGCGCGTCTGCTCCTTCTGGTAGCCGCGGCTCTCTTCATAGGCCTCGTGCATCAGGCGCTGTTCGGTCGGCGACAGCTTGTCCCAGAACGCCTTGCTCGCCAGGATGATGTTGAGGGTGAAGGTGTGTTTGGTGGCGGAGACGTATTTCTGCACCTCATAGAACTTGTTGGAGAGAATGACCGTATAGGGATTCTCCTGGCCGTCCACGGTGCGGGTCTCAAGCGCCGAATACAGCTCACCGAAAGCCATCGGGGACCGGGTTAGCCTTAAACGCACCGAAGCTTTCGAGATAGACCGGGTTCGGGATCACTCGGAGCTTGAGGCCGGCGAAGTCCTCGAGCTTGGTGATCGGACGGGTGCCGTTGGTGACGTTGCGAAAGCCCAAGCTCCAATAGCCGAGACCGATCAGATTTTTGGACGGCAAGGTAGCGAGCATGGCCTTGCCGAACTTGCCGGTCGCCAGCGCGTCGGCCTGCTCGGAGGTGTTGAAGAGGAATGGGAAGTCGATCAGGCCGAACTCCGGAACGACCGTTGCGTGCGACGTGGTCGAGGCCGACAGCATCTCCTGCGTGCCGCCGCGCAGCGCGGATTGCTGCTGCAATTCATTGCCGAGCTGTGAGGCCGCGAACTCGCGGACCTTCATCTTGCCCCGCTCTTCGCCAGCAGGATCTCGGCGAACTTCTGCACGCCAAAGCTGACGGGGTGATCGGTGTTGTTCAGGTGCCCCCATCTGATGGTGCGCTCTTGGATGTCATCGGCGGCGGATGCGCCGACCGTCAGCGCCACGCAGATCGCCGTCCCAGACAGCGCCCGTACCAACACGCTCGCGAGCTGCCCGGATGCCGATTTGACTCGTCTCTCTCGGTCGGCGCTGCGCAGGATAACTTCCATGCTGCTGCGCAAGGCCTACCGCTACAGGATCTACCCCGACGCCGCTCAGGAGGAGCTCTTCCGGCGGACGATCGGCTGCTGCCGGCGGGTCTACAATCTGTGCCTGGAGCAGAAGAACGAGTATCTCCGTCGCCGGAAGAGCCTCTCGAAGTTCGACCAGATCAAGGAGCTGACTGCGCTCAAGGAGGAGTTCGACTTCCTGTACGAGGTCCCCACCACCCGCTGCAGCAGGCGGTCTACGACGTCCATGCGGCCTTCGACAACTACTTCGCAGGACTGAAGCGGCGGCGGGAGCTCGCGATCCGCGGCATCAAGACCGATCCGGACGACTTCCCGAAGTGGCCGACGTTCCACATAAGCGCGGCCGCAAGGAGAGCTTCCGCTATTCCGACCCCAAGCAGATCAAGATCGAGCCCGGCAACATCTTCCTGCCGAGGCCGGCTGGGTCCGGATCGTGATGCACCGATCGATCGACGGCAAGATCAAGAACGTCACCGTGTCGACAGTCGCCGGCAAATGGTTCGTGTCGGCGCAAACGGAGCTGGAGACGGTCATTCCGGCCAACCGCGGGTTCCGCGGTCGGGATCGACCTCGGAAGCGCCCAGCCCATCGTTCTCTCCGACGGGACGGTGTTCGGCATTCCCCGCGCGGCGCCGACCGAGCGCCGGCGGCTGGAGAACGCCCACCGGACGTCGCCGCAAGAAGGGATCGAAGAACCGGGAGAAGGCCAAACTCAGACTGGCCAGGT
The DNA here is from genome assembly GCF_900324035.1 of Bradyrhizobium vignae. NCBI lineage: Bacteria > Pseudomonadati > Pseudomonadota > Alphaproteobacteria > Hyphomicrobiales > Nitrobacteraceae > Bradyrhizobium > Bradyrhizobium vignae. The sequence continues at coordinate 1,741,952 of NZ_LS398110.1, read as the reverse complement.
TGCAGGCCAAAGCCGCCCGTCGCAGGAGGGACGCGGCCCACAAGGCAACCACGACCATCGCCAAGAACCACGGCATGGTCGTCATCGAGGACCTGAAGGTCAAGCAGATGACGAAGACAGGTCGCGGCACGGCGGAGGCTCCGGGAACGCTCGTCATGAAGCGGGCCAACGAGAACCGGGCTCTGCTCGAGATCGCGCCACGGACGATCCGGACCATGCTGGAGTACAAGTGCCAGTGGTACGGCGCGAGGCTCATTGTCGTAGACCCCGCCCACACGTCGGAGACCTGCAGCGCCTGCGGCGTCGTCGACGCGGAGGCCCGCATCACGCGGGCCCGTTTCGTCGGCAACGCGCGCGGCGGCGACTTCGATGCCGACGAAAACGCGGCGAGGAACATCCTCGCTAAAGGCATCAGCTCAACCGGAGGACTTCCGGGGATGGCCTGGGGATCGAGCCAGACTACCGGCCGGAAGCAGGAAGATGACGCCCGCAAGGGCAGAAACTCGGCCCTTCAGGGCCGAGAGTAGTCACCAGATCTCCCGCTGTGCGCTCGCGAAACGAGACTTGAGGTCTCGCTCGGTCGGCAAGCCAGCCGTCTCCCCACTTCTTCAATGCAAGATAAGCTGGAAAGAAATCCCGCCCCTTTTCGGTCAGAACATATTCATTTCGCCTTGAATGTTCGGGCAGAGGGACTTGCCTCATAATGCCGGCGCTCACGAGCTTCTTCAGCCTGGCGCTTAGAATATTGGGAGCGATTCCGACGTACAGTTCGAACTCGTGGAAGCGTCTCACGTCGTAGTACGCCTCGCGCAGGATCAGGATAGACTAGCGATCGCCAACAAGCTCCATGACGCGCGCGACGGAGCACTCTTTGTTGGCCAGTCGGCTTTGCTTCGTAATGGACATAGTTTTCATCTCCAAACCCAGCCCATACCAGATCGACGGGATTCGTATTGTCCAGATCAGCTTGCCGTCCTTTCGGGTCGTTCTTCAAGGCAGCTTGTCACTTTCATTTTACAAGTCAATTGCCATGTTGCTATTCACTCATTGCTCCTCCAGACATGATCAGCGGAAACGTTGCGCTGTCTGATCAGCGAGCGTACAAGATCGTCTCATTACCCCTAATCGATACGCCGCTGGCGAGATGAGCAAGCGGCGCCGCAAGGAGTGAACCATGCAATCTCCCATTTTGGTCACTGGCGCGGCCGGAAACGTAGGTCATGTGGTCTGCAAACTATTGATCGAACGGGGCTGTAAGGTTCGGGCTCTTGTCCGCGCCGAAGACGGCAGATCGGCGAAGCTCGCGAGCGCGGGAGCCGAGGTCGTTGTTGGCGATCTCCTCGACCTCCATGCGATGCACCGAGCGATCGAAGGTTGCGAGCGCCTCTATTTCGGCACTGCCGTCTCGCCGTCCTATCTCGAGGCGACTGTCAACGTGGCGGCAGTCGCGAAGCATCACAAGGTTTCCGCGTTCGTCAATATCTCCCAGATGACCGTGTCACAGATGGGAATCAACTCGACGACCGACAGTCCGCAACAGAAGTTGCATTGGCTTGCCGAGCAGGCATTGGATTGGTCCGGGCTGCCTGTTGTGCACGTCCGCCCTACGGCATTTCTGGAGACGTTCTTCCTTCGGCTGTCCGTGAACTCCATCCGCGATCATCGGCAAATTCGGTTACCTTTCGGGGATGGGAAAACGTCGCCGATCGCGAGCGAAGATGTGGCGCGTGTAATAGCCACTATTCTTGAAGCACCGGCCACGCACATCGGAAAGATCTACGAACTGACCGGACCAAAGTCGCAGGACATGAATGGAGTGGCCGAAGAGTTTTCGAAAGCTCTTGGAAGTCCCATCACCTACGTGAATGTGCCTTGGGAGCCTTGGCGGAAGCATTTGCAGGATAATGCTAAGCTGCCTCCCCATGTTCTCGCACATCTGGCGACCATGGCTCTTCTCAAACAGCAGAATCGTTACGACCGGCTGACATCGGACGTCGAGAAGATCACTGGCAAACCGCCGCTGAGCATCCGCGACTTCGTTTCTAGGCATGCAAGCGCGTACACGACTGGCGGCTAGATGTGAGCTGGACCGCCTCCCTGCGGTCGGCGGTCCTCTCCAAAGGCGAGATCTCCCAGCATCAGCAGGAATGGAGCCGAGACATGAAGGCATATCTCTGCAAGTTCATACCGCCGCGCGCCGACTTTCTGTCCACTCTGACGTCCGAAGAAGCCAAATGGATAAAGGAACACGGAGCGTTCCTGGACAGTCTAACCAACGAACGCGTGGTGGTCGCGCACGGTCCTGTCATGGACCCGAAAGGTGGATATGGCGTCTCTATCTGGCAGATCGCCGACGATCAGGACATCGAGATGATTACCTCCCAGGATCCGATCGTGAAGAACGGCGCCGGCCATTACGAGCACTATACGATGCTGAAGTTGGCAACCCGAGCCTAGCACCCAACGCCGTTTGTGCGGCGCCGGCTGCAGCTCCCCCAATTCTGTGGCCGTACGCCGCCCACGCAAGCGTCTCGCCCCTTTCTTGCTGCGCCCAATGAACGAACAGACGCAGAAAAGGGCAGAACACTTTAGGCGTCCCGCCCCTTCTTATTGGCTCTTAGCCGGCCGTTCGGGAAGCCCTAAGCTATTGCTCGTGCAGGCGCAGCACCTTTATGCGTCCCGTCCAAGAATCCCGTCAGCCGCTGCCGGATGATGCGCTCGGCATCTTCCATGATGCGATCAATCAGTTCCTTGACGGTCGGGATGTCATTGATGAGACCGACCACCATGCCGCAGCTCCAGGCGCCAGCGTCCATTTCTCCGTTGACCATGACCTTCGGGTAAACGCCGGCGACCTGATCGAGGATGTCGTCGATCTTCAGGCTTGCGCCTTTTGCGCGCTCGATCTCGACCAGCTCTTCTACGCCCTTGTTCTTGAGTACGCGTTCTGTATTTCGCAGAGCACGCATCACGAGCACCGTGTCAAGTTCCGTAGCTTTGAGCAATGCCTGCTTTACGTTCTCGTGGACCGGCGCCTCCTTTGTGGCCACGAACCGAGTGCCCATATTCATTCCTGCAGCGCCCATAGATAGAGCCGCGACAAGACTTCTCGCGTCTGCCATCCCGCCGGAAGCGACGAACGGAATCTTGAGCTCGTCTGCCGCGCGCGGGAGTAGGATCATGTTTGGAATGTCATCCTCTCCCGGATGACCGCCGCATTCGAAACCATCGACACTCACAGCGTCACAACCGATTTTCTCGGCTTTCAGGGAGTGACGGACCGACGTGCATTTATGGATCACCTTGATGCCGGCCGTCTTTAGCGCCGGCATGTACTGTTCGGGGCTTCGCCCTGCAGTCTCTACCGCCTTGATGCCCCCTTCCTTGATGGCGGCGATATACTCCGGATAAGGTGGGTCACTTAGGGTCGGCAGAAAGGTGAGGTTTACGCCGAACGGCTTGTCCGTCATGTCGCGACAACGCGCGATCTCCTTGGCCAGCAGCTCGGGCGTCTTCTGGGTCAGACCGGTAATGAGGCCAAGTCCGCCGGCGTTCGACACTGCTGCGGCGAGTTCGGCGAACCCGACATAGTGCATCCCGCCCTGAATAATCGGATGTTCGATACCGAACAGTTCAGTGATCGCTGTCTTCACGATGATCTCCCGCAGATCCGTTCAATGGATGATTTCGAAAAGGCCGGCCGCGCCCATGCCGCCACCGATGCACATGGTAACGACGCCGTACTTTGCCTTTCGTCGCCGTCCCTCGATCAGAAGGTGGCCCGTGAGGCGCGAACCGGTCATCCCATAGGGGTGGCCGATCGCGATCGAGCCCCCGTTTACGTTGAGCTTGTTCGGGTCGATGCCAAGCTTGTCGCGGCAATAGATCACCTGGACGGCATACGCCTCGTTGAGCTCCCAGAGATCGATGTCGTCGATCTTCAGATTGTGACGCTTCAGCAGGCGTGGGATCGCGACTACCGGGCCGATGCCCATCTCATCCGGTTCGACGCCCGCGGCAACGAAGCCCCGGAAGATGCCGAGCGGCTTGAGCCCCTTCCTGGAGGCGACCTTATCGCTCATGATCACGCAGGCCGAAGCCCCGTCAGAAAGCTGGCTCGCATTGCCTGCGCTGATGGTTTTGCCTTCGAACACAGGCTTGATCTTGGCGAGGCCCTCGGCTGTCGTGTCAGGCCGCGGCCCCTCGTCCTTCGTCAGCGTCACCTGCTCGTAGGTGACCTGCTTCGTTTCCTTGTTCACGAGCGCCATCTTGGTCGTGAACGGGACGATTTCGTCATCGAAGCGGCCACTCTGCAAAGCGGCGCCGACACGCCGTTGGCTCTCGAGGCTATATTCATCCTGCTTATCGCGCCCAATCTTGTAGCGCTCCGCCACGGTCTCGGCGGTCTCGAGCATGGACATGTACATCGCCGGCTTCGCCGCCATCAACTCTTCGTCGACGATGTGAAACTTGTTCATATGCTCGTTCTGCACCAGACTGATCGACTCGATGCCACCGCCAATTGCGATGTCTACCCCGTCGAGCATGACGGAGCGGGCGGCAACAGCGATCGCCTGAAGACCCGACGCGCATTGCCGATCGATCGTCGTTCCAGCCACCGACACCGGCATCCCCGCGCGGATCGCGCCCTTGCGGGCCACGTTCATGACCATGGTGCCCTGCTGCATAGCGCAGCCCATGACCACGTCCTCGACCTCCCCGGGCGAGATGCCGGCGCGCTTGACCGCCTCAGCCATCACATGCCCCGCGAGCGTCGGCCCTTCCGTATTGTTGAGCGATCCTCGGTAGGCCTTGCCGACCGCGGTACGGGCGGTGGAAACGATTACTGCATCTGTCGTCATAATTGCCTCTTTTCTTACGCGACCGCGTCCAGACGTGCATAGCGAAGCACGTGGAACGCGGGATCGCCGAACTGGATGTTGATGGAAGAGATCCGTTTGAAATAGTGGCCCACATTCAGCTCGTCGGTCATGCCCATGCCGCCATGCAGCTGCACCGCCTGGTCGGCGACGAACTTCGCCGCATAGCCGATCTTCGTCTTGGCGCCGGAGGCGAGCCGCGAAAGCCCGGTTTCACCTTCGCTGATGCTGAGATTGAGGTGCTGCATCAGAGAGAGTGCCTCTTGATGGGCGATGAACATGTCGACCATCCGATGCTGCAGAACCTGGAATGACCCGATCGTGACGCCGAACTGCTTGCGGGTCTTCGAATACTCGAGCGTCGCGGAGTTGAGCTCGCCCATCGCACCGACGGCTTCCGCGCAAAGTGCGCCGATGGCGCGGTCGCGGCAGGCCTCCAGCGCGGTAACGCCCTCGCCTTCATTGCCGAGCAACTGCCCGCGGACGTTGCGCAGGCCGATCTCAGCCGCGCGACGTGCATCGATTGTCTTGAAGCTCTTCAGATCGACGCCGGCCGCGCGCCGATCAACGACGAAGAGACTGACGCCGCCGTGATCCCGGCGGTTGCCCATGGTGCGCGCGGAGACGATGAAGTAATCCGCCCAGGGTGCCGCGATCACTGCGCTCTTTTCGCCGTTCAGGACATAGTCCTCGCCCTCACGCCGCGCCGCGGTGGCGACGTTTGCCAGGTCGAACCGGCCGCCCTTCTCCGTCCAGGCCAGCGTCCAGATCTTCTTGCCGTCGATGATGTCGTGAATGAAGTCTCGCTTCTGCTCGACCGTGCCGACCTGTTCGATCAGACCACCTGCTAAAACGACCGTCTCGACGAACGGCTCGACGACGAGATGCCGGCCGAATTCATGCGCGATGATCATGGTCGACAGCGGACCGCCCCCGAGGCCGCCGGCGTCCTCCGTGAACGGCGCAGCCAACAGGCCGAGGTCCGCGAACGCACCCCATTGCTCACGACTGAAGCCCTGTTCGTTGGCGACGATCTTGCGGCGTGCCTCGAAATCATATTGGTCGCGTAGCAGGCGTTGGATGCTGGACCGCAGCAGCTCCTGCTCTTCCGTGAATTGGATGTCCATCCGACCCTCTCGATAGGCTTCGATTAGAGACCAAGAACCGCTTTTGCGATGATGTTGCGCTGGATCTCGTTCGACCCGCCGTAGATGCTCAGCTTGCGCGAATTGAGGTACTTTTCCGCCGCGGTGTGCCCGTATTCGGGGCCGGGCATGAAGTGATTGGCGCTGAAGGGTTGCTCCCGAAGCGCGAGCCCGTAGTTGCCGATCGCCCGATGGGTCAATTCGGTGATCTTCTGAAATATCTCGGTGCCGCGGATCTTGAACAACGATGCCGCCGGTCCCGGATCGATGCCGCGCGCCATCTGCGCCACTACGCGCAACTCGGTCGCCTCAAGCGCCAACACGTCGAGCTCCACGTGGGCAATTTCGCGTTCGAAGTCGAGATGCGCCGGATCGTCGGTCGGAATCTCGGCCTTTACGATCTGCTTCAGCTTATTGATGTAGCGCGTCGACCGTCCGATACCGGCCATGCTGGTCCGCTCGTTGCCGAGCAGGAACTTGGCGTAGGTCCATCCCTTGTTCTCCTCGCCGATCAGGTTCTCGACGGGGACACGGACGTTCTCCAGAAAGACGTCATTGACTTCGTGGCTTCCGTCGATGGTGATGATCGGGCGCACCGTAACGCCAGGCGATTTCATATCGATCAAGAGAAAGGAGATGCCGGACTGAGGTTTGGCATTCGGATCGGTGCGCACCAGGCAGAAGATCCAATCCGCATGCTGCGCTAGTGTCGTCCACGTCTTGTGTCCGTTGACGATATAGTGATCGCCGTCGCGCACCGCCTTGGTGCGGACAGTGGCCAGGTCCGAGCCGGAGCCCGGCTCGGAATAGCCCTGGCACCACCAGTCCTCGCCTGACAGAATGCGCGGAAGATACTTCTTTTTCTGCGCCTCGTTGCCGAACGTATAGATGACGGGACCAACCATGGTGACGCTGAATGCCAACGGCGGCAGAGTACCGGCGCGGCTCGTCTCCTGCTCGAAGATGAACCGGCGGGTAATCGACCAACCCGGACCGCCGTACTCCTTTGGCCAGAGAGGTGCGATCCACCCCTTCTTGTACAGAATGCGATGCCAGAGCAGGGACTGCTCCTTGGTCAGATCGGTCTCCGGATTCGGGACACGCATTTCCGCCGGATAGTTTTCCGCGATGAATGCGCGCACTTCGTCACGAAATGCAGCATCCTCAGGAGAAAGCGCCAGCTCCATCCTACTTGCTCCTCACCACTTCTCGCCGAAGGGGCGAATCTCGAGCTCGAAAGTCCACGCGCTCTTCGGCTGCTGGTAGAGCTGCCAATAGGACGCCGCGACGGAAGACGGAGGCATCAAGGCGTCCGGATCGTCCAGCGCATTGGGGCCCAGAGCCTCGAGGCGCCGCTGCCGCACCCATTCGGTATCCACCCCGGAGTCGATGATGAGATGCGCCACGTGGATATTCTTCGGGCCGAGCTCGCGCGCCATCGCTTGCGCAACCGCGCGAAGGCCGAACTTGGCGCTTGCGAACGCGGCATAGCCGCTGCCGCCCCGAAGCGAAGCTGTCGCCCCGGTAAAGAAGATGTTGCCGCCCCCGCGCGGGAGCATCAACCGGGCGGCTTCGCGGCCAGCCAGAAAACCGGAATAGCAGGCCATTTCCCAGACCTTCCGGAAGACGCGCTCCGTGGTCTCCAGAATGGGGAAATTGACGTTCGCGCCGATGTTGAAGATGCAGATTTCGAGCGGCGCGTGCTTGTCGGCGTCGTTGAGGAAGGAGATGATCTCGTCTTCTTTGCGGGCGTCGAGCGAACGGGCGTGCACCTCTCCCCCGGCCGCCTCGATCTCCTTCACGAGCGGAGCCAGCTTTTCACCGTTGCGACGGCCCGCGAAGACCGTGAATCCTTCCGAGGCGAACTTTTTAGCGATCTCGCCGCCGATGTAATCGCCGGCGCCGATGACTGCCACCGTTGCGTTTCTTTTCTGCACGGGCTTGCTCCCTGTGAGGTTATTACGTCGCTTGCGAATTATGCTGCCGCGATCCGATGGACCACCGTCGCGGCCTCGGCATCATGGAAGCACATAACGTTCTTTTTTAGAACTCGTCAAATGATATTTGATGTGACCATAACGGCGCGAGCGGCGAGTCCGAGCGCTCCAATCGAGTCGAGTTGGACAGCCAAGCGAGTCGAATCCACGACGTGGATGGCACGACCGACCGCAACCACGCCTGCATCCGAAGGGCATCAACGCTGTCCCTCTGTCATTCACTGAAAGTGAGCTTCTAGAGGTCGCTCGGCCAGAGCAAGCGTCGCCGGCTGACTTGAGCAATTATGCTTGCCGGACGCAAACGGCGAGCTCCATCGAGATCGAGTACACGACCCCAACGACCTCGTGCGCCGAAAGATTGACGAGCGGCGAACCACATTTGGTGTCGCCGCCCTACGGGTACAGATATCATTTGGCCTTTGAAGCGGCCCCGCCGGTCTGCTCGACGATGGATTCCTCCACGTCGCGGAGCTGATCTTTGCCGAAGAACATCTCCTTGCCGACGAAGAATGTCGGCGAGCCGAACGCACCGCGGCTCACGGCATCATTCGTCAGGTCAATGAGCCGCTTCTTGACGTCGTCGTCCTGCGCACGCTTTGCAAGGCGATCGATGTCGATGCCCGAGGAAGCGAACGCGCTCCGGAAAACGTCCGGATCGTCCATCTTCTTGGGCTCTTCCCACATGTGGTGATAGGCGGCCCTGAAATAGGGCTCGAACATCCCTTCAGATTGAGCCGCGACTGCGCAGCGCATCAGCATGAGGGTGTTCACAGGGAAGAAGGGGTTGAGGCGGAATTTCGTCACGCCATGACGACGGATGAAGCGCTGCGTTTCAAGCGCCTGGTACTCGGGCTTGTTCTTGATCCCTCGAAGGGAATCGAAGGGCGACATGTTGCCGGTAGCCTTGTAGATGCCGCCCAGAAGAATTGGAACGTACTCGAACTTGACGCCGGTGCGCTGCTCGATGCCGGGGATCGCGACCTCGGCCAAGTAGGCGTTCGGGCTACCGAAATCGAACAGGAATTCTACTTTCGGGGTCATAGTTTGCGATCTCCGGAACAACTCGAGGATAGGGTGACAGTCGGTATGACGTCCGTTTTATAGTTCTATTTTTGAACTGTCAAACTCACCTGCCCTGTTTTGGCGGATTTTCCGGAGGCTGGTATTGTTTAGGGCTCAGTACCTATCTAGAATGGTATGACTTATCATCTCTCGGCGGATTCGTGGGAGAGTGGTTGGGCCTAGTTGGAGACGCGAATGAAGTGGAAAGAACTTGAAGAAGAGCCATGTTCGATGGCCCGGACCATCGGGGTGATCGGCGACCGATGGACATTGCTTATCCTGCGCGAATGTTTCCTGCGCACTCGCCGCTTCGAGGGCTTCCAGTCTGCGCTCGGGATCACACGTCACCTACTTGCCGAGCGACTGAAGAAGCTCGTCCGGCAAGGCATCCTCCGCCGCGTGCCGTATCAAGAATCGCCGAAGCGGCACGAATACATCCTGACGCAGAAGGGCCTCGATCTTTATCCGATCATGATGGCGATCGTCCATTGGGGTGATACCCACATGGTGGACGAGCGCGGACGCCCCCTCCTGCATCAGCATCGGAACTGCGGCAAGAACTTCGATCCTGTCATGGTGTGCTCCGAGTGCGGCGAGCCGGTCTTGGCCAAAGAGGTTCATACGCATCCTGGACCGGGCAGCAGGCGTCCACTCACGAAAAAGGAGACGCCGGAGCCGGCACCGAAAGCCCGGGCGCGGCGGAAGGCGGCCTGATCGCCTAGGCTGTGGCACGCTACGCTGTCACTTGCGGCTCGAGGTAACCGCGCCTCCTCGCAGCGATCGGCCTCTCAAAGGACGCGAGCAGGGCTTCTCAAACCCTGATCACGCCCGATGCCGGCGTGGAGCTGTAGAGAGATTCCACCTGGTCCGATCGGCACCGTAAGACGGCGCGCTGGTTGACATAGGCCTTGTCGGTGATTTCTCCGGCGGCGATCGATGGCGGCTCCTTGAGCAGCACGAATGAATGCACGCTCTCGCTACTCCCGACGGTCCGATTATATTCTTGGAAGCGATCCTTAAGGAACTGCACGACGACCGGATCGCTGTTCAGGTCGGAGGCCGGCTGCGACGAAAGCCGAGCCGCTTCCGTTGGGTTCAGCCAGCAGAGCAGACTGCACCATTCTCGGTTCTCACCTGCGATGACCACGTCCGACAACACGCCGCGAGCGGCCGCCAAGACCGCGGCCCGCATATTCCCGATCGATACCCAGGTCCCGTTGGCGAGCTTGAAATTCTCGGAAATTCGGCCCGTAAACCGGAGTCCTGCTTCCGGTTTCTCGGGATCCATGAACGAGACCGTATCTCCGATGCGATAGAAGCCTTCTTCGTCGAAGGCGCTTTCCGTCAAATCCGGTCTTCCGAGATAACCCGGGGTGACGTTGGGACCTTTGACTCTCACCTCGTAGGTATCGGAGACGGGAAGCAGCTTGAGCTGCAAACCCGGCGCCGGGAGGCCAATTTCCCCCGGGCGATCCGTAGCCCAGTGGGTCGTACTGATCGTTGGAGCGGTTTCCGTAGTACCGTAGCCCGACATGACCGGAATTTGCCGGCCGGTGATCGATGACGTCAAACGGTACAGACGCTCGAGCGTGTTCTGAGAGATGGCAGCGCCGGCATAGCTCATCCTGTCCACCCTCTTCAGTATGTCCGCGCCCAGCTCAGCATCCTTCTCGATCGCGTCGCAAAGGAAAGTGTAGCCGGCAGGAACGTTGAACATGGCGGTCGGCGAGACCTCCCTCAGATTGCGCAGCGTTTTGTGGAAGAGCTGCGGTAACGGCCGGCCATCGTCTATGTAGAGAGTTCCCCCGTTCTTGAGGATGCCATGCAAAATCACGTTGCTTCCCATGGTATGATGCCATGGCATCCACTCGACCTGAACAGGCGCCTCGGATGGAGTCACCAGCAAGCTGCCCATTTGTAGAGAGCTCGCCATCATTCGGTGAGTATTCAGAACGCCCTTGGGAAGGCCCGTCGAGCCGGACGTGAAGAGTACTTTCGCAACGCCATCGCACGACACAGAACGGGACGCCTGTTCGAAGCCTTCGTAACCGCTCCTCTTCGTAGTGAGGTCCGAATAGCGCACCGTTTCGGGAGCGCCGTCGACGCTGATCCAGGTGGCCGCCTTCAGTTCCGGAATAGAGCGGGCTGCGGAGAATTCCCGTCCGCTCTGCACGAACACGAACTTAGGATGCAGGACCTCCGCGATATCCTTCAGCCGCGCCAGGCCGCCGGGCATCAGAGTGTAGTTCGGCGAGATCGGCGCAAAGACTAGGCCAATAGACATTGCGGCAAATGAAACCACCGCATTTTCTATGGAATTCCCGGAAAGAATAGCGAGGCTGTCCGAAGGCTTCGCATTCATTTCGATCAGGCTTTGGCCAACCGCCTGAACCAACGCCCAAGCTTGGCTGTATGTGATCTGGTCCCAGCCTCCGTCCGAATTGCGCTGCGCCAGGAAGATGCGGTTTGGAGCAGCTTTCGCCCACTTCGGCATAAAGTCAGTGATACGCCAATCGCAACTCCCGAGCTCGATTGGCGAACTCAAGATAAGCGAACCGTCGCTCCGCCGCTGCAGAGAAACCTCCTTGGGGGCGAATACTGGTCCGTTCATTGACATCGAAGGTGATCCCATGACTTGCCGCGGCGATCTCGGTGGCTCGCGTGTGAACTAGCTTCTGGTTGCCGGCCTCGCGACAGGCGCGCGCCCGAGCTGAGGAGCGCGGCAGCGCATTCCATCATGCGCCGCCCAGTCAATTTTCCCGCAGAACGCTTATTCGGACTTGGCGTCGAGCACATCTCCGAATAACTGCCAATTTTTGCCGGTCCAGCGCTGCAGCCGCATTTGAGACCACATCATATTCATCTCCTCGCTGGTATTGACCTCGACTCCCGGCAGCGCGATGGGCAGGACAACGTGTTTGAGATTTTTTGCTTGCGCGAGGATATTCTTGCGGGAAAGATCGTTGCCACATTGTTTCAGGATCCGCTCAAGCAGAATTCCCTGCTGATACCCTACCGCGTAGCTCCCATTCTGGATGTCCGCCCCGGCCAGATACTTCTCGACAAACGTCCTATATTCCTGCAGACCAGGGTCGTCCTTCCAGGTCTCATCTGCAATGTCCTTGGTGATCGTGCCGGCGATCACGCCAACCGATTTGTCGAGTCCGGCGGGCGTCAGCGTTCCGCCAACCGAATTCGATGGGAAGTTGATGATCACGGTCGCCTTCCAACCGATGACGGACGCCTGGCGGATCGCCTGCGCCGCAAACTTTGGGGTCCCGGCCACGACCAGCGCCTCGGCGCCCGAACTCTTCAGGTTTGTGATTTGCGAGTCTATGGTCGGCTCGGTGACTTCGTAGGCCGCAGTCACGACCTTCCGATCGAAATCGCTCCCAACATACGACCTGAAGGCATTGACGTAGTCTTTGCCGAGGTCGTCGTTCTGATAAAGGATTGCGTATTTCGCGTTGGGAAGCGTCTTCAACAGATACTTGGCGTAGATCTTCCCTTCGGTATCGTAGCTGACGAGACCGGTCGTGGTTAGCGGATAGTTCGCGACATCCGTGAACTTCGACGCGCCGCTGACGATTGCGATGCTGGGCACCCCCTTCGCCCTGAGATACTTTGCCGTAGCCGAGATGCCGGGCGTACCGAGCTGGCCGTACATGAAAGCCACTTCGTCGCTCTCGACCAGCCTGCGCACGTGCTCCACGGCCTTGGGCGGACTGTACGCGTCGTCGTACGCGATGTAGTTGATCTTGCGGCCGTTGACGCCTCCCCGATCGTTCAGCGATTGAATGTAGGCAATGAGGCCCTTGCCCACGAGCCCGATCGAAGATGCCGGTCCGCTGAAGGGGAAAACACCGCCGATCTTGATTTCGGTATCGGATACGCCGGGGTTTTCTGCCGCGTGTGCGGGACTGCCCAAAAGGACAGTTAGGGTAATCGCGATCCACTTTGCCAACATCGATATCCTCCCTGCGCGCGTTCTGACGCGCAACTACGCTTAGTTGACCTTCTTCGCTTGGCGCGCTCGCTTGGCAGTCCTCGGCAGAGCTCCGACGACCGCAGGTCTAACCATGACGATCTATGTCTAACTCTAGCGTTCTTTTTTGGAACTAGTCAAGCGCTCCGCTCACACGATCGACTGCGACATCATTGCAGGGAAAATCGGGAGGCTTGCGACGGACGCTCAGCGACGGCACATGTCCGGCGCGTCCACTGATTTCGTTTTGGAACTTATATCGGCCCTGGCGCACCGAGGCGCTCCGGCACGCAGTTCGAGGCACGGCGCATCATTTAGTACTGCTAATGAATAGCTCGATAAGCGCGATCACGGTTTCAGGTGCATCTTCTTGACTGAAGTGTCCTGCGTTCGGGAGCCTGATGATCGGCCTACCCGGCCAAACCGCGCTGAAATCCGCGATCTGTGTGTCGGGCAAGATGGCGCGATCCTTCATGCCAACCGCAAGCATCGCCGGTTTGGATTTGAGGTTCTGGATGAGCGGAAGGCCCTCCGCGAGATAGGGCTGGATCCTTCCCAGTAGCGCATCGAGGGGAAATTCGATCGCCCCGATGCACTCTTCCTTGGTCGTAAATGGAGAGCCGTAAGCCGCAAGCCAATCCGGATTCACCACCGAAAGGTTTTCCAGGCCCTGGGTTTTCATGACGCTCAGGATGTTGAGGTTCAGATGTCCCAATACTTCGCCGAGCGTGCCTCCTCTGTGATGATTGAGGACGAATTGGAACCATGGGGTCAGACCCGGCGGGGCATTGCCGTACCCGCTGACCGTGTTGAGGAGAAACAGCCGTCTGACTCGATCGGGGTGTCGCAGTGCGAACGCAGATCCGATGAGGCCGCCCCAATCCTGCACGACGAGCGTGATGTTCGTTAGATCGAGGGCTTCGACCAGCTTGGTGAAGTTCTCGACGTGGCTCCTGAGCGAATATTCGCGACCCGGAGGTGTTTCACTCTTGCCGAAACCCATATGGTCGGGGACGATCACTCTGTGGGAAGCGGCGAGCGGCGGGATGAAGCGACGATAGATGTAGCCCCAGGTGGGCTCACCATGCAGGCAGACGATGGGATCGCCACTGCCTTCGTCGATGTAGTGCATCCGAAAGCCATTGCCCTCGAAATAACGAGGCTGGAAGGGCCATGAGCCGTTGAAGGTTTCGCGAGCATCGATCATCCTTACATGCTTCCTTTCAGGGGCTCGGGCTTCTCCAGGCTCTGCCGGGCGGGCTACTTACCTTTGAACACGGCGGGGCGACGCTCTACGAAGGATCGAATCCCTTCCATCATGTCCTCGCTGTTGAGAACCCGATCCTTGATTTTGGGTATGTAGCCGATAGCATCCCGCTCGGCCGCTTCGATATACTTTAGCGCGGCTTGTTTGGTGACCTGTATCCCGAGCGGCGCATTCTTTGCGATGGTCTGCGCCAGCTCCATGGCTCTTTCGATCTGCCTACCAGGCTCGACAACTTCCTGCACTAGACCGATCGAGTGAGCTCGCTCGGCATTGAATTCGTCGCAAAGTAGGAGGTGATACATCGCATCCCCCCAACCTGCTCGCGTTAGGAATCGGAAGTGAGCGCCGCCGAGAGGCGCAATCCCCCGCCTTGCCTCCATCTGGCAGAAGCGGCTGTCCGAAGCTGCGACGACGATATCGCCGGCAAGCATCATTTCGATCCCGATCGTATAGACGATGCCCTGCACCGCCGTCACGATCGGCTTTCGACAACGCCCTTTGAGTGAAAACGCATCGATGTTGCTCGGCGAAATCTCTGCTTTTTGGGCGGCCGGGCCAAAGAACTTGGGCATGTCGAGACCCGATGTGAAATCGGCCCCTTCAGCGCAAACGACGCCGGCCCAATACTCGTTGTTGTTGTCCAAGAGCGTGATGGCGTTCGACATCTCCACCATCATCGAGGGCGTGAACGAATTCTTCTTCGCGGGATTGTCGATAATGATCTTGAATACTCGGCCATGAACCTCTGTCCGGATCCGGCCAGATGAGGCCTTGCCATCGCTCATTGCATCCTCCAGTCGCGGAAAGCGGCGGCCTCGTCGCCAGAAGAGCGTTCTCTTTTTGACGAGTTGACGATGGGGCGAAGGTACCGGCTACAACAATTATTGTGCCAAGCCTATTCAGGAGTGAATGCCGTCCCCCGAGGGGGGGCCTGCTGCGCCACTCTCGGGCGGTGAATTTCGCGCCGCCTGGGGGATCGGCCTGAATTCGCATCGCATTCGAGGTCGGTCCGCCCAGCGATTTGCGGGCGGTCCGGCCGATTTGGTGCTGCTATTGAAGTTCTTCAGGAATGGGATTGTGCGCCCGATCGATCACGTAGGCTCTAATCGCTTCGGTTTGACTATCGGAAAGCACAGTCGCAAAAGGCGCCATGCCCCTGGACTTCAGTGCGCCGTCTCTGACCACGGAATTGAACGCGTCGCGGCTTCCGACCAGTTCGGAATGACGCAGATCGGGGAGTACGCCGCCGCTGATCGCCCCGATACCGTGACAGGCTCCGCAGTAGAGGTGGTACAGCTCGTCGCCATTTGCGACCGTTTGTGCGTCTCCGATCTTCGAAGGCATGGAGGTGGGGGTAGCCGCCGTCCTTTCGACCCCGGCTGTCAGCGCATCTTTACCTCCAATCTTGAAGGCCAGCAGGCGCGGTTTGTTGGGCTTTGGGAAAGTACCGAGCGCAGCTTCGCCTCCAGTGAGGGCGATTGACCCACCGAACCCGACAAGAACCGCGACGTACTGTTCTCCATTCACCGCATACGAGATCGGCGGCGCGATCACGCCGGACAGTGTCTTGCGCGACCAAAGCTTGGTGCCGTCGACGGCGCTGTAGGCCACGAGCTCGCCCTGCTGCGTTCCTTGGAAGACGAGATCCGCGGCGGTCGAAAGAAGGCCACCGTTCCAAACTCCAGGATGACGGACAGCCCAGGCTGCCTTTTGACGGATCGGATCCCAGGCCAGTAGTTGACCAAAAACATTGCCTTTCATTTCGTCTCTGGTCCTTTTATCCGTCGGCAGGAGCGCTACTCCCATCCGCACTCCGGCGTTCCATCCCTGTTCGCGGTCGGCCGTCATGCTGATATCGGCCAAGAACGGAAATCCGAGCGTAAGCGCGGGGATGTAGACCAAACCAGTGCGCGGACTGAAGGACATCGGTTGCCAGTTGTGGGCTCCGCTCGGCCCAGGTAGAGCGATGAAGAGGCCGTTCGGATTGTTCGCGTAGCGAGCTTCGGGGTTCTCTATCGGTCTGCCTGTCTCTTTGTCGACGCCGGTTGCCCAATTCATCGGCGCGTACTTCTCCGCCGAAATCAATCTCCCGTTCGTTCGATCCAAGACGTAGAAGAAACCGTTCTTCGGTGCCTGCATCAGCACCTTGCGCTCCCGTCCCTCAATCTGCATGTCCGCAAGAATCATGTGCTGAGTAGCGGTATAATCCCAGGATTCGCCGGGGGTCGTTTGGTAGTGCCAGACGTACTCCCCGGTGTCCGGACGAAGTGCAACGATCGAGGATAGAAAAAGGTTGTCGCCCTTTCCTTCCGACCGGATCTTGTGATTCCAAGGGCTGCCGTTGCCTACGCCGATGTAGAGCAAGTCGAGCTCGGGATCGTAGGACATCGAATCCCAGACGGTCCCTCCCCCGCCGAACTTCCACCATTCGCCCGACCACGTCTTTGCGGCGGATGCGAGGATCGGACTTTCGAAGGGTTTCGAAGGATCGCCCGGGACCGTGTAGAAGCGCCACACTTGCTTGCCGGTCGCGGTGTCGTAGGCGGTGACGTAGCCGCGGACCCCCATTTCGGCGCCGCCGTTTCCGATGAGGACCTTCCCTTTGACGACACGCGGCGCACCTGTAATCGTGTAGGGATATTTCCGATCGATCGTCAGCGTCTCCCAGACCGGCGTTCCGGTCCTGGAATCGAGGGCGACCAGCCGGCCATCTAGAGTCCCGACGAAGACCTTCCCTTCCCAAACCGCAACTCCGCGATTGACGACGTCGCAGCACGCGTGCACGGCCCATTCACCGGGCACCTTAGGATCATATGACCACAGTTGCTTGCCGCTGGCCGCGTCCAACGCGAATACTTTGCTCCACGCCGTGCTAACGTACATGATGCCGTCGACGACGATCGGCGTGGCCTCTTGACCGCGCTCCGAATCCAGATCGGCATGCCAAGCGAGGCTCAGCTGCTCGATATTTTCCCGCTTGATCTGATCGAGAGGGCTGAACCGTTCCTCCTTGTATGTTCGCCCGTGTAGCATCCAATTGCCATTCTCGGCGGCAGCGTTGGAAAGCCGTTCGGCGGAGACGTTGGCGGCCAACGGCTCGGCGCCGACACCCGGCCGCGCCGCTAGGACTGCCAGGCAAGAGACGGCCAAGATCGCTCCAATTTTCTTCATCGCATTCTCCGAAGTAGCTGATTGACTGTGATTTTGGGTGCTCTCAGGCGGCAACTTGCGCGGAAACGCGGTGGCAACTGGGCGCTTGGCGCGGGCCGCACGTCCTTTGCTGCGGTGGATCACGACGGGCCGCCGCCGACTGTCACTTGTGGAATTTGGGTAGGGTCGGTGAGGGAGTTTCGGGCGCCCAGAGACGGAAGCTCAGGTTTGCGAATACGCTGAAGCCTTTGAAAACTGCTGCCGTATCGAACCCCGGGACCAGCGTTCCGCCCGATGCGCGAGCGGAGACCTCGTCGAAAGCCCAGACGTTGAGCGCCGCCGGACCGAAGTTGTAACCCACCAAGCCACCGACCGCCCAGATATTGTAGCGGTTCACGTTGATGGCACCGCCGTAGAACGCACTGGAAGTGTCGTTACCGATCTGACCCGCGTAGTAGGCGACCGGCCCGATCGTCCAATTGCCGATGGTCTTGGCGGCGGTGAACTCGGCAAAGAGCATGTCGCCGCTTCTATAGTTGGTAATGGTGTTCTTGGTGTTGATCTCACCATATAGATTTGCGGTGATATTCCAGCCGTCTTTCAGGTAGGACACGATGAATTCTGGCTGAAATGTCCACCAGGGGTGCCCTGCGTTTCCGAGTCCATTGGCTCCGGTCACCGTGCCCGTGGGCACGTACATTCCTAGACCCGCCTTCACGAAGAAGCCGCTATCTCCCAGCCTCCAGCTCAGCTCGCCAGGTACGACATAAGCGTTGTGAATGCCCGAGAATTGCGTGTTCACGGGATTTCCAACGCTTGCCATGACATACGGCTGCGCCAGCACAGCTGAATACGTCGCGCCGAGGAAGGTCCAACCTGGAACAAACAGGATTCCGTTTACGCCGACCGCGACCTGTTCGCCGGTCTTGGTGCCCGCAGGATTGAGCAGGGCATTCCCCGGTCCGGTCAGATTGGCTTGGTATGTGAAGACCTGATTGAAAGAGTAGATGCCGGCCGGAGGTAGTCCTGCGCTTCCTCCGATCGTAATGCCCGGCTTCTGCTCCCATCCTGGCGAACCAAATTCGAAGGCGTTCGCGCTGGAGATTGCCGACATAGTTGCGATGAGCGCAGCGATGCCCGCCATTGCTGACCTTGCAATCATCTTTCCCCCTACTATGTCCGCCAACGATTGTGTGTCGCTGCTGGCTTGTGCGCCGAAATGGCTCACCTGATCAGACTGGAGAAAGATCGCTGTGACAATGTGTCTACTAAAGTAATAGTGAGTATTTTATTGGAAGTGCCAAAACGGGTACACGGATATTACCAATGATCTCTCACATACTATTTGTGATCTACTTTTGACCATTGTTGATTGCCGTGGTCGCCTTCCGTTGCGCTTCGAACGCAATCCAAGCGCACACAGACGCCAGGCTTCGGCTCGCCGATGAACTCGACACCCGCACTCTCAAGGGCCCGCCTTATCTTCGCGATCGTTTCGAAATGCGCATTGATGGGTCCGCTCATGCGCTCGAGTCGGCGGATCGTTGCAATCCCCACGCCTGCTTTCAACGCGAGCTGAAATTGCTCCCACCCGATGAGAGAGCGTCCGGCCTTTATCTGACGTGCCCATACTAGCATTCGGCAGACTCCGTTGGTTGTGAGTTGCATTTGGCGGCCGCCCGAGGGTGCGTGCAGCATCTCACCGATGGGATTTGCGAGCGACGTACCGTAGGAAATCGTGAGCTTGGCTTCTCGTCAGCGAGGCGGATCATTAATGCCAATCCGACGTTCGGATATACCGTCGAGCCGCAGCGCGAGTTGTTTCATCTCCTTTGGGACCTTTAGGCACCCATCTCGCCGCGGCGGGGCGAAATGCCGTCGCCCGATCGGGTCCCCGGTCCGTTGAGTAGACTGACAACTCTCGCCGACACGAATGTCCCCATTTCACAAATCTGAGCTCCGATGAAGGGCGCAAGAGCGCGGGTCGGGGAGTGTTGCGAACCGCAACCACCGCAGGGGGCCAAAAGTCGGTGCATTTGCATTTCGAGGAACAAATAATATGATGGTCATCAGCCAACATCGAACAGCGAGGAGCTTCTCCATGACTGCAGTTACTGATCCAATCGTCATTGCGTCCGCTGCCCGCACCCCGCTCGGGCGCTTCATGGGCGAGTTGTCGCCGCTGGCCGCGCACAAGCTCGGATCGCACGTGATCGGGGCCGCGTTGGAACGCGCCAAGCTTTCGCCCGAGAAGGTCGACGAGGTCTTCATGGGCTGCGTGTTGCCGGCCGGCCAAGGCCAGGCACCGGCCCGCCAGGCCGCACGCGCGGCCGGCCTGCCCGATGCCACCGGCGCCACCACCGTCAACAAGGTCTGCGGCTCCGGCATGAAGGCGACCATGCTGGCGCACGACATCATCCGCGCCGGCTCGGCCGAGATCGTGGTCTCCGGCGGCATGGAGAGCATGAGCAACGCGCCCTATCTCCTCGCCAAGGCGCGCGGCGGCTATCGTGCCGGCCATGACCGCATCATCGACCACATGATGATGGACGGACTCGAGGACGCTTACGAGACCGGCCGCTCCATGGGCGATTTCGGCGAAGCCACCGCTGAAACTTACCAGTTCACCCGCAAGGACCAGGATGCCTACGCGATGGAGACGCTGAGCCGCGCACGCAAGGCGGTCGAGAGCGGTGCGTTCAAGGCAGAGATCGCGCCGATCACGCTGACCGAAAAGGCCGGCCCACGCGTCATCGCGAATGACGAGCATCCTCTGAAGGTCGATCCCGCAAAGATCCCAGGATTGAAGCCGGCGTTTCGCGCCAACGGCACCATCACTCCGGCTGCCTCCTCTGCCAATGCCGATGGCGCCGCGGCGCTGGTGCTGACGAAACTCTCCCTCGCGGACCGCAACGGTCTGCCTGCTATCGCAGAGATCAAGGGCCACGCCACCCACAGCCAGGAGCCGCAATGGTTCACGACCGCCCCGATCCCGGCGATCCGCAAGCTGCTGGACAAGGTCGGCTGGGCGGCCTCCGACGTCGATCTGTTCGAGATCAACGAGGCCTTTGCCGTCGTCGCGATGGCGGCGCAGCGCGACCTCGGCATCCCTCGCGAAAAACTCAACATCAATGGCGGCGCCTGCGCGCTGGGCCACCCGATCGGTGCCACCGGCGCGCGCCTGATCGTGACGCTGCTGCACGCGCTGGAGGCGAACAACCTCAAGCGCGGGGTTGCCGCGCTCTGCATCGGGGGCGGCGAAGCTACCGCCATTGCCATCGAACGCCGTTCGAATTGAAGGTCTAGATCCCAGCCGCGGGCCGAGAGCGTCGCGACATCGGACGCACGGCCGAAATCCGGACGCACGCCGCCCTGGGAGAGCAGGGCGGCGTGAGGCGCTTCTGGGCCCCTTTCGCCGCGCCGCTCGCGGACCTGGGTTCCATTTCATTTGGCCTTCCGCCAAGGCGTTCGTCCCGCCATTGAAAAAACTCCGAGTAACTCCTAAATCAATAGTCACTAGCTGCCTGCGTCGATCGGAGGCTGCGAGCACTCGCCTTCGTACGGTTTCGCTTCGCGATCCGAACGTTCGGCTTCTGAAAGGCGGCATGATGAGGATAGCTCCCAAGTCGGTTGTCGGCACCCTCGCGACGACGGGCCTTCTGTCGGTACTTGTATTCGGCATAGGTTTCGCGCACGCCCGCGATCCCGACGGGCGCTACGCCAACTCTCCTCTCCATGACTGGTTCGAGAGTTTGCATTCCGAGAAGGGCCCCTGTTGTTCAGATGCGGATGGACGCGTACTGAGGGACGTGGAATGGAAGACGAGCCCGGACGGCAAGCACTACAGCGTTCACATCGATGGGGAGTGGGTCGACGTCCCGGACGGCGCAGTGCTCACGCAGCCGAATCTTTTCGGAAAGACCATGGTATGGCCCTACTATCTCGACGGGCATCCAATCATTCGATGTTTCATTCCGGGCACGATGACGTAAGCAGTCGCAGGAGACGCCGGGAAAGCGCGGCCGGAATCCGCTGCTCCGCTCATCCTCCGACCGCGGGTTCCGCGAAATGACGGCTACTGGGTGGCCGTCATTTCCCATTTTTTGGGGCCATCGCGTAATCAAGCGAACTTGACGCTCTTATTCAGAGGCAATTCGCGCACTCGCTTGCCCGTCAGAGCAAAGATCGCGTTGGCGAGCGCCGGTGCCGCCGGTGGGACTGGAG
Organism: Bradyrhizobium vignae; assembly: GCF_900324035.1. Lineage (NCBI taxonomy): Bacteria > Pseudomonadati > Pseudomonadota > Alphaproteobacteria > Hyphomicrobiales > Nitrobacteraceae > Bradyrhizobium > Bradyrhizobium vignae. Next base: position 1,720,242 of record NZ_LS398110.1, on the reverse strand, counting down.
GCTCACCGATCCCTCGCACCTCGGGTCCGAGTTCGAGGCCTTTGATGATGATCTTCGGCACCTGAGGGAATCTCATGGCCTCGTAAACGTGGAAGTTCGTCTGGTTGGGCGCAAAGTTGTCATACGTCAGCTCGCAGTTCATCGCATGCCCTAGGGCCCATATGATGCCGCCCTGAACTTGCGCTTCGAAATTGACAGGATCGAGAATGCGCCCCACGTCGCAGACCGCGAAGACTTTTTCGATCTTTATCCCTTGAGCGGTGTCGCTGATCTCTACGACCTGCGCCATCGGCACACCGAACGACAAGGTAAGCGCGACGCCGCGGGCTCGCCGATCGTCTAGGCGGACACCTTTCCAATCGGAAATGTCTCGCAATGTATGCAAAACGGCCTTCGAAGGCTCGTGATTGCACAGACGGATTAATTCGGACATCGGGTCCGCGCCGGCGGCGTATATCAGTTCGTCCAGGAAAGACGCACAATGGAAGCCGTTGCCGGAGGCCCCTACCGACCGCCACGGGCTGACCGGCACCATTTCTTTCGTCCGGTATCCTGTCACGCGGTAGTTCGGAATTGAGAAGGGCTGATCCCAAATACCGTTGACGCTTGTGGTGTCGGGACCGGGAGGAACGGGCGCCTGCAGACGACTGAACCAGGATGCTCCCATCGATTGGCCGGCGATATCGATGCTCATGCTCTCCACTTTGCCGTCGCGAACGCTTCCTTTGGCGCGGGAGAGCTGGATCGGGCGGGGGTAGTCGTGCGCCATGTTTTCTTCACGGCTCCACGTCATCTTAACTGGAACGCCCTCCATCGCCATCGCCAGCTCGACGGCCTGCTGTGCATACGTATCGTCGAGGCGCGCTCCGAAGCTACCGCCGATCGGCTGAGCATGCACATAGACCTTCTCTTCGGGCAGTTGCGTCAACTTCGCAGCATGGGCTCGTAAGAAGACCGGGATCTGAGTCCCCGTCCAGATGTCGATCCTTTGCTTCGTGTAGAGGACAACCGCGTTCATGGGCTCGAGCGGCGCGTGTGCCAGATACGGTGTCCGATACTCCGCTTCGATCGACTTGGAAGCGCCGGCAAGCGCCTTTTCGACATCTCCGTCGTTGCGAAGCCGACTGTCCTGCTGGTCTTTCGAGAACGAACCCTCGAGCACCTTCCACATGCCCGCCGAATCGGCCGGATAGGGCGGATCGTTCCATTCGATTTTGATAGCCTCTGCGGCGTGAAAGGCTCTCCAGGTGTTGTCGGCGATTACGCCGACACCGTCCTTGATAGGAACGATCATTTTGACGCCTCTCATTTTTTCTGCATTAGAGGCGTCATATCGTTTGATCGTCCCGCCAATGCCCGGATTTGTCCGCACGGTCGCGTAGACCATGCCATCCAGACGAACATCGATTCCATAACGCTGGGTACCGGTAGATTTCGCGACGATATCGATCCGCCGCATGCTCTTTCCGATGTAGCGCCATTCCTTCTCCGGTCGGAGCGCGACATCCGTGATCGGAGCAATCTGCGCCGCTTCGGCGGCTAGTTCCGCGTATGTAACCGACTTTCCGTCGGGCAGGATGACTTTGCCGTCGCTGGTCTTCAGTTGCGACCGGGGAACGCCCGACCGTCTGGCCGCCGCCTCCTTCAATGTCTCGCGCGCAACCGCACCCGCCACGCGCAGCTTATGATAGCCGTCGGGGACGGTAGACGACCCGCCGGTGATCTGCATGCCGAGTAGGCGACTCAGCACTTCCCCGCCGCCCCGCGCCCCCCGGGCCATGACACCTTCGTCGATGGTTGCGAATGGCAGGCTGTCGTCCATGATCCTGCTGTTGAAGTAGGCTGTATCTGGCGGACCGGGATCGATGCGGACCTTGTTCGGATCCACATCGAGTTCCTCCGCGATCAGATGAGCCTGAATCGAATATGCGCCTTGCCCCTTGTCGGCTCGGGGAGTGATCAGCGTAACGCCCTCAGAGTCTACTCGGACGTAGGGCGTGATCGCCGCTTGGCCCGACTTCAGATCTTTCAGAAGTGGGTTCTGAGGCTCCTTGCGCAAGCTGTAGTAGCCGAAGGCGACCCCGCCGACGATCGCAGCGGAGCCGACCAAAAATGTGCGCCTTGCAATTGTCTTGAGACGAGCCACGCTACTTCCCCTTCGTCATCTGAGCTGCAGCTTTTACGGCAGTACGGATGCGGGGATAGGTTCCGCATCGGCAGAGATTCCCACTCATCGCATCGGAGATCTGAGCCTCGGAGGGCTCGGGCGTCTTCGACAGAAATGCGGCTGCTGTCATCATCTGTCCGGATTGACAGTAGCCGCACTGCGCTACTTGATGGTCGATCCAGGCCTGCTGAACGATGTGCGGGTTCGACGCCGTTCCGAGGCCCTCGATCGTTGTGACGTTGCCGCGAACTTCTCCCGCGGTGATCGAGCAAGAGCGCACCGCAGAACCGTCGACATGAACCGTGCATGCGCCACAAAGGCCTGCGCCGCAACCGTACTTCGGCCCCAAGATGCCAAGCTCGTCCCGGAGCACCCAAAGGAGCGGCATTTCAGGTTCGACGTCCAAATCATGTTTCTTACCGTTGACGGTCAATTGCATTGCGAGTGCTCCTGTGACAAGAAACGACGCCGAGACCTATCTGCTCCTTCCGGCATCGCAATCGACTAAACGCGATGCCCGAACTTGGTAGGTAGCCGGCGTTCATGACGTGGAAATGGAAGGCGGCCCCCTCCATCGACGGCTGGATTTGCGGACGCGCTGTTTAGAGATGTGCGGAGTTTCAAGAATCCTCTCTTGCGTCTCTCAACGAGAGACCACCAGTCCGATGTTGCGGCGTCTTTCTCGGACAGGTCTTGCTTGAATTGGGCGAAATCGCGCTCAAGCCGGCAAACGCGCTCGAGAATGTAGTCCGCCTCCTAGTAGTCAGGCTCGAGGTTTCGCAGGAAGTCGATGAGAGCCGTCCCAACTGCGTTGACAAGCTGGGCTGCGGCACTCCGTTATGGCTATCAATATTCATTGCGACCATACGACCTCTTTTCCGGCTCTGTCGAAACCAGCCGCCGCCGACGCGACGGCCTATTTCGATGAGAGGCTCCGCAAGCCCACCTATTCGTCTTTCCGTAATGAATAGGGGCCTTTGCAGAGATTACCGCCAATTCAGACACGAATGGCCCCGCCGCATTCCTGAATAAGGCGCGCATTAGGACTCCCGGCCGAAGGCGACCTCTTACGAGCTCAATCTTCGATGAGGTGGTAATCACCCTTTGCCGCTCCGCATTCAGGGCATTGCCAATCGTCAGGAATATCCTCAAACCGCGTACCGGGGGCGATCCCGGAGTCCGGATCGCCCTCGGCTTCGTCGTAGACGTGGGCGCAGTAAGCGCAACGATACTTTCTCATCGCTCGTCTCCCGCAATATGCAGGCTTACTGCGCGCCTACGGCAGTGGTGCCGCCGACGTGTAGTGTGGGAATCAAGTCGAAGTCGTGCTGAATGCGCAGGTCTCGCTCGCGAAGTTCCGGCTCCATGAGCTTCCAGACCTTGGCGTGATTGTACGATGGTGTAGTTGGCCAGAGATGATGGATCAGATGGTAGTTGTGCCACTGCATCAGAGGAGCCAGCAACTTTTCGAAACCGAGCCGAATGGTGGTACCTGCTGTCAGGTTGTGACTGGTCGACGCGGCTGGCTTGATATGCGAAAGTTCACCCTTCTCGTCGCCGTCTAGGTGCGGGAGCCACAGAAACACAAAGGACATCAGACCCAGCATCAGGCGCTGAGGCAGAAGGAACAGCATGAACCATTCCCAACCATACCCAAGGTAGAATATCCCGGCGAAAATCGAGAGGACCGCGATCGTGTAAGGAAGCGAGTCCTTCATGACCTTTTGGGCGCGCGGGTCGCTACTGCGCAGGTTATACCAGGAATAGCGAAGGTCGGGGGTCATCCAGCGAAAAGGCAGCGTCCACCAGCTCCCATGGAAATAATGATCGGGATCCTGCGGATCGTTGGTAAAGCGGTGGTGCATCATGTGCGAATAGCGAATCGTCTCCAACGTGCCCAGCGAGCCGGTAGCAACCAGGACGATCCGGCCGATCCAATCGTTGAGCTTGACGTTGGATGACGCGGCCCGATGCATCGAGTCGTGCATGACATGAAAAAAGGGGTACATGGTCGCGACATTCAAGAGCGTCCCGACCCATAAGGGAATAAGGCCCCGTATAGCTGCAACGTCGACGGCGATGACGCCGAAGACGACGTAGACCAGCACCGCCACGGTCGGCCAAGCCACTTTCGGCGGGTTAGTCAGGCGATAGAGCTCGGCCTGCTTTTCAGTCGGCACTCTGACGGGGTACTTGGCGGAAGCGTTAGAGGACATAGCTGATGGCCTCCAGACACTTCAGTTGTGCTTGATCTTTCATGTTGTCCGTCCCTAGACTTTGTGAATCACGGATTCATGCGGCGATCCGTTTCCGAAAGCTTAGGGCGCGCCGGCAAAGAGGAGCCATTGTTGAAGGTGACAATTATTTGTCGTAAGTTGCCAGCGCCATAGCAGGCCAAGCCATATACCCGAACGCAGCAGGGCCTGCGCGGCGAGTTGCAATGGACCATTGTTGAAGTCGCGAAGATTTGTCTTAGCATGCCATCCCAGCGGGGCACGACGTCCATGGCGGAAATCAGTCGGGCAATACGCAGCACCTGCCGCGGGCTATCTCCATCTTGGTTTGAACCAAGCCTACACTCCACTTATTTCCATATCTCTGCCGAGTACATATCAGCGACCCCGGATGTCGCACCGGGGCAGCCACGCCTGCTGCCTATCGCTGATTTCCTATTCTTGTTTGAGGCGTGGCATGCCGCCGACGAGCCGGAGACTGGTATCGAGCTGGGCTTGGCGATTCCTGGGGCCGCGCACGGATCAATGGGGCTTTCCGCCATGTCCAGCGAAACTTTATGGGACGCGATGGTCACAATGGCTCGCTATGCGCCCGTCCGAAACGCAATGTTCACGCACCGGTGCTTCCGGCAGGGCGACCATGCGATTATCGAAATGAAGCCCCGTCTGCAATTGGGTGAATTCCAACAGTTCATGGGGTACGCTACCGTTCTTGCCCTCTACAACATCCTAAAGGCAATTTCGGGAGACGCGTTGGACGAGGACATCCGTCTCGCTTTTCCGTGGAGGACGCCTTCTCGGTCGCAGCCGTCGCAGGTAGAGGGATTGTTCGACTTCGAGAGTCGCTACCTAGGTGTTCGATTGCCTTTGGACGTCGCGATGAGGCGATCCCATAGCGCCGATTCCGACTTGTGCGAGCGACTCAAGATGGTGGGCGACGACGAGCTGGCCAAATCAATGGGCAACACGGCAGCAAGAGTTCGCTGCTTGCTGCGGCAGAAGACGTCAGCGTGGCCCTCCCTCCAGGAAGTCGCAGACGAGCTCGCAATGTCGAAGCGAAGCGTGATCAGAAAGTTAGAATCCGAGAAACTAAGCTATCAACTCCTGCTCGACGAGGTACGCACGGAATTGGCCTGCTGGTTCCTGCGCCGCTCGGATATGCAGCTTTCGGAGATAGCTGAGCAGATCGGCTTCAGCGATCAGGCCGGATTCACCCGAAGCTTCCGGCGAGTTCGAGGCTGCACTCCGTCTCAATACCGGTCCGATTTCCGGCATGCCGCGAATTCGACTTGAAGCGGAAAATTCGACGGGCACAATCCCCACTGATGAGGATGGGCAAGGTTTTGCGTCTTACGATGCGATGTCCTTCATCGGGATCGTTGCGTCTCCAAGCTTGGTCTTGTTTACGGGCTGACGGGAGAGAATCAGCCGCTGTCGTAAGTGTCCGACGTGCGCTTGGAACGGCCGCATCAGAAACGACCAAGGTGGTGGTCAACGGTTTTGGTTTTGAGGCTCACTTGCGGTCAGATAACTAAGAGCCCGTCCTCGAAAGTCATGCTAATCGGGCGATGCGTAGGATAGGGACCATGGCAGCGGCAGCACCACCCATCTGCGCGATTGGACGGCGAAGCTGATCTGGTCGGGCTTGCGTCGGACGATTTCGACGGCGATGCGAGACGCCGTCGCGACCCAAGGTCCCTGATACCGGCGTCGGCAAACACCTTCTCGATGAAGGGAAACAGTCGGCGTGATACTGCCAGCAGCGGGCCTGCCCCATCGCGATCCTTCACGCTGGCGGGATGGGCGAACAGGACGAGGCCGCGCCCATCGGTGTCGACGATAGCGTGACGCTTGCGGCCCATGACTTTCTTGCCGGCGTCGTAGCCGCGCGGGCCTCCTGCCTCGCTGGTCTTCACGCTCTGGCTGTCGATGATGCAGGCGCTCGGCGAGGCTGGCCGGCCGCCGCGTGAGCGCCCCATCTGCTCAACCCTTTCGGGACGGGCATAAGAGAAAGCGCTCCCGAAGGAAGAAGGGGCATCCGCGCGGAGAGCGCCCGGATGGACCCTACTTCTGTTTTCGGCGGCCTTGGCCCGAGGAAGATTTAGTCGGCTCGATCCCGACTTTTGGCAAGGGCGCTTCGATCACGCGGGTCATGAGATCTCTCAGGTGGCTCGCCTCGCGCACGCCGAATGCCGACTCGAACTCCGACCGTGCACGCTTCCAGGCCGGGTAGGCGGCCAACAACGCCGACTTGCCGCGATCCGTGATTGTCACCTGACGCACCCGGCGATCTTCCTCGCTGATCCTGATCCTGACCAGTCCGTCGCGTTCCAACGGCCGAAGATTATGCCCGATGGTTGCGCGATCCATCGTCATAGCGTTCGCCAGACTTGCCATCGTCATCGGGCCTTCCGAGCCGAGGAATCCAAGCAGCGTATACTGAGTGGATTTGAGCCCAGTGGCGGCAAGGCAAAGGTCGTAATAACGGGACACGCGCCGCGCCGCCCTCCTCAATTGACTGCAGGTGCAGTTCTCGGGGAAATCACTGATCTCAATGGTTCGACGTGCCAAGAATAGATCCCTTTGGATTGTCAAGGCTCCCAACACGAGCTTTAGCGTGACTACTCTCGGCTCTCAAGGGCCGAGCTTCTTCCCGGGCGTCTTCTTCCTGCTTCCGGCCGATAGTATGGCTCGATTCACAGGCCATCCCCGGAAGTCCTCCAGTTGAGCTGATGCCTTTGGCAAGGATATTCTTCGCCGCGTTGACGTCGGCGTCGAAGTCTTTGCCGCACGCGCTGCAGAGGTAGCGAGCGCGCGTAATGCGGGCCTCCGCATCGACAACGCCGCATGCGCTGCAGGTCTCCGACGTATGGGCGGGGTCTACGACGACGAGGGACGATCCGTACGGCGAAGAAGACCACGTCCACCTGCTTGTCGAGTACCCGCCGACCTTGCAACTCAGCAGGTTGGTGAACTTGCTGAAAGTGGTGGCGCCCCCGCCCGCGATCGTGAAGCAACATATCGCAAACACGCGCCTCGACCCGGCCCTGAAAGGGCCGGGTCTGCGGCGCGCAAGAAGATCAAATCGTGCAAAGTGAACCGTCGCAAAAACTGCGTTGCCCGGCCGGGCGCCGGATGATAGTCTCATATGCCCTTATTTGAAGAACGGCAACCGCGGTCGAGCTTCGGCCTAAGGCGTCGTTGCACACCGAGGGTCAGGTCTGGATAAATGGCATCTGAAAAGGCTGAGAATGCAAGCTCGTTCAGGCGGTACGCCGCTGCGCGGGTCATGAACTACGCGGGCAACACCGGGGAGGACCTCGCCGACGAACCGTTCCGTGAGACCACTCACTTTTCACCTCTATCCGGCCTGCTCGCCGTCGGCATTCGAGCCCGCCGCGCGAACTTGGCGTTCGCCCCGCGACCGACAACCCTCTCCGACGACCCATCGATCACACTGCGTGGGCACGGAAAGGGGACCCAGCCAGCGCAAACATTTTCATCGTCAAAGGGGAAAGACTGAACCTATGAGCGACGAAGCGATCCTCGTAACGAGCGCCGGCGGTCACACCGGCTCTATCGGGCGAAGCATCGTGCGCAGCCTTCGCGAGCGAAATTTGCCGGTCCGCGCGTTCGTTCGTACTGACGACCAACGCGCCCATGACCTGCGCGAAATGGGCGCCGACGTATTCGTCGGCGATCTTTTGAATCCACGCGACGTCACTCGGGCTGTCCAAGGGGCAAGACGCATCTACTTCAGCATGAGCCTAAATCCCTACTACGCGGACGCGACCATCCTCATGGCGGCCGCGGCGAAACGCGAGGGGCGCTGTGAAATCTTCGTTAATATGTCGGACGTCGAGCAAAGCTACATGACGCTCGACAACATGTCGTTACCCGACGCGGCAAGGATCGATATTCTAGGTGCTGACGTCCAATGGTCCCCGCAGCAGTTCGTGCACTGGGCGGCGGAGCGTGCGTTGGATTGGTCCGGCCTTCCCGTCTGCCACATTCAGGCGGCCATGTTCGTCGAGAACCCGATCACGCTCTGGATGCCTGCGGCAACCATCAAGGAAGATGGCACGATCCGGTTGCCGTTCGGCGAAGCCAAGACTGCTCCGGTCGCGACCGTCGACGTAGCCGAAGTCTGTGTCGCCATTCTAGCCAACCCCAAAAATCACAAGAACAAGTCCTACAGGCTCACCGGTCCCGTCCGGAGGAACTGGTACGAGTTCGCCGAGGATTTCTCGGCGGCTCTCGGCCGCAAGATTACCTACGTGCCCTCGACGATTGAAGATTTTCGCAGCCGACTCCGCACGCTGGCGCCCGGTCTTCCCGATCACATAGCTCTACACCTTGAGAACCTCGCCCTACAGAATGGCGGAGACAAGTACGTCGCCGAGGTCACGGAGGACATAGAGCGTTTGCTCGACCGGCCCGCGACTTCATTGCGAGCGGTCATCGCGACAGAGGCCTGGCGCTTCGAGCAGGATGCGCCGAACCAACTTCAGCACCGCGACCTGAAGGATTTCAAGCGACGGCGTGCCTGAGGTCCCATTACCGCGAGAGCGGAGGCGAGGCTGGAGACACGCGGCTCTCGTCGTTCCAATGCCTTCTACCGAGAGGAACGGTTTGATGCCCCAAATTACCTACGTCGAGCACAACGGAAAGCTGCACACGGTCGATGTTTCGTCCGGCCTCAGCGTGATGGAAGGAGCCGTGAGGAACGGCATTCCGGGCATTGATGCCGATTGCGGCGGAGCCTGCGCTTGCGCCACCTGCCACGTGTACGTGGATGCGGGCTGGGTCGATGCATTGCCTCCCAAGTCGCCTATCGAAGAGCAGATGTTGGAGTGCGCGAACAATACTGCCTCGAATAGCCGCCTATCCTGCCAAATCAAGGTCACGGTCGCACTAGACGGCCTTCGCGTCAGTCTACCGGAATTCCAGTAATTCCGGCGCGCGGGCCGGCGGTACGCACCCAAACAACAGGAGCCCGATATGGCGGGACTGAACGACCATCCGATTGCCGAACGCATTAGGCTCAATCCGCCGGCGCCGCCGACCAAGCTGAGCCTCGATGCCCTCAAGTCGCTGGTGATGGAGTGCGGCGCCGACGATTGCGGCATCGTCAGCCTTGACGATCCGCTCCTTCAGGACGAAGCGGTCCATGCACGCCGCGCTTTTGGGGGAGCTAAGCTTGCGGTAAGCATCGTGTCCAGGACACATCGAGCCCCAATCCGCTCGCCCACCCGTTCAGCGGCCAACAACGAATTCCATCAAGTCAGCCACGACGTGGACGACATCGCCCGCGAATTGGTTCGCCGGCTCGAGGACATGGGAATCTCGGCGTTGAACCCGCCGATGGCCTTTCCGATGGAGTTCGACCGGTATCCTGAAAGGGCCTGGGTGGTCTCGCACAAGCTCGTCGCCGAGGCGGCCGGAATGGGCAAGCGTGGGATCCATCGTAGCGTCATTCATCCCAAGTTCGGCAGCTTCATCCTGCTGGGCACGGTCCTGGTCGACCTCGAAGTCGAGGCTCCTGCGACTTCGCTCGACTACAATCCGTGCTTCGAGTGCAAGCTATGCGTCGTGGCTTGTCCGGTCGGCGCAATCAAACCGGACGGATACTTCGATTTCTCGTCCTGTCTGAACCACAACTATCAGCAATTCATGGGCGGGTTCGCTCACTGGATCGAGGATATAGCCGACGCCAAATCGGCCAAGGACTACCGAAATCGTCAACCGCTGGCGGAGACTGTGAAGCGTTGGCAGAGCCTCTCGTACGGCCCCAACTACAATGCCGCCTATTGCGTTGCAGTCTGCCCGGCGGGCGAGCATGTCATGGCGGACTATCTGGCGGATCGGAAGGGCCACGTGGAAACGATCCTCAAACCCCTACAGGAGAAAATCGAGCAACTCTACGTCGTTCGAGACTCAGACGCAGCCAGCCATGCCGCGAAAATGTTCCCGCACAAGACTCTCCGGTTCGTGCGAACGAGTGCTCGAGCCACGAGTATCGGCGCGTTTCTTTTTGGGATGGGTCTCAGCTTCCAGCGTGGCAAGTCCAAAGGTCTGAACGCCACCTATCATTTCGTGTTCACGGGCGAACAGCCTGCAGAAGCCACGGTAGTCATAAGGAATCAGAAGCTCACTGTCACCAACGGCCTGAGTGGGACTGCCGACCTGCGAATCCAAGCTGACTCGACGGCATGGTTGCAGACGCTCACCGGACGACTGTCCGTCGTGTTGGCGCTTGCTCAACGGAAAATACGGCTGAAGGGCCCGCCGAAATTGCTCAAGGCGTTCGGCGCCTGCTTTCCCAGTTGAGTGGGTCCATCTGGCCTCCCCAGTCGCTTGTCGGGCTTTGCCGTCCACCTCGTCAGGGTCAAACTTTCCCACGCTGACCGCTCTGAACACCAACAAAAGAGGAAGAACGTCATGAAACACCAAACTGTTCGCGCAGGGACCAGCCTGCTGCTCGGACTTCTATTGTCCAGCACGTTCTTCTTAGAATCCGGGTCCGCGCAATCGGAGTCCCAGCTCGCGGCGCGCGCGGGCGATGCGACAAGTTCGGCCGCGTTGTCGGCTGATGTGTGGCTCGACGACTATAAATTCCGCGGCGGCGAGACGCTGGCTCGCCTCAAACTTCACTATTCGACGCTCGGCACACCGCACCTCAATGCCAAGGGTGAAATCGATAATGCCGTCCTTGTTCTGCATTGGACAGGCGCGGATAGCCGCGTCCTGCTGAGCCCGACTTTTCACGACGCACTGTTCGCCGACGGACGGCCGCTCGACGCGCGCCGATACTACCTCGTGTTTCCGGACAGCTTCGGCCACGGCCAGTCGAGCAAGCCGAGCGACGGATTGAAAGCGAAATTCCCCAAGTACGATTATGGAGACATCGTCGATCTCCAGCACAAGATCGTAACCGAAACTCTCGGCATAAAACACCTTCACGCAATTCTGGGCATATCGATGGGTGGCATGAACGCCTGGCAGTGGGCCGAGGCCTACCCCGATATGATGGACGGCGTGATGCCTGTGGTTTCGCTGCCGATTGCCGTTTCGGGCCGAAACTTGCTCTGGAGGCGAATGGTAATCGAGGCAATCCGTACCGACCCCGAATGGAACAATGGAAACTACACGGCCACTCCGCGCGGATGGATTATGGGTTACAACGTCCTGCGCCTTATGATCGACAGCGCCTCCGCTCTGCAGCATGAAGTCCCGACGGGGGAAGCGGTTGATAAGTTCTTGCGAACCAACCAAATCGCGGCCGAGCATGTCGACGCGAACGACATGCTCTATTCGCTCGGATCATCATTCAGCTACGATCCGGAGCCAGAGCTATCGAAGATCAGGACGAAGCTCCTTGCACTCAACTTTTCCGACGACGAGTTCAATCCATCCGAGCTGCGCGTTCTCGAGAGTGCGGTGCCGAAGCTCGAACAAGGGCGCTACCTGATTCAAGAGGGTACAAAATCATCGCCAGGCCATCTAACCATGACCTGGCCCAGTTTCTGGGCCCAGCACGTCGCCGAATTCATGCACTGGCTCGGAGACAAACCAACGACGGAATGACCGTCGGTTGGCAAATGACCGTGTATCGGGGCCGGCATCGGCAATTTGGTCCCGAGAAAGGCTGGCCGCAAAAGCAGGCTTATACGTTCCTTTTTGGAATTGATTACCAAGTTTAACGGTGCTCTACTACGCATCCCTCCCGTCCAGTCCGAGTTGGCGAGACTAGGACATGGACTACTAGACCGGCTGCGAGAAGCAGCCGGTTCTTTTTTGGGGGGAGACCTTCGCGAGATGCCGAGCCGAAAAAGCTTCGCGTGACGGCCTAAGATGAAGGCCAGGCTCGCCTCATAATTCGTGGCAACTCTTTTTCGCTAAGTTTAAGGCGAAATACGCGAGACTTCGATCGCGGATAATGCTGGCCGGGCGAAGCGCTCAGCATCGAAGGCAGCACGCTGAAACCGAGCATTTTTCCGTCTGGCCCGACTTCCATCGGATCGAGGCGGAACGCTTCCGGCGAAGCGAGTCCGTCTCCCTCGTTGTCACCTTTCCAGCCTACTCGAGCAAGCGCCGCCGTGACTTGGCGTTCACGAGGACGACACTTGAGGATATCGATTGCCGATCTATAGGCGAGAGCTACCGCTGCCACGTCGTCGACAAGTTGACCGGCAGATGTCTCGGCGTGGGATATGACGGCTCTCAGTACCCTTTCTCGGACATCCTCATATCTGAGGGCGATGGCAGCCAAGCCAAACAGCGCGTCGAATATCCTTATCGCATGTCTGGACGCGCCGAGCGCGTGCACATAGAACTCGATCATGGCGGGCCCGAACGCGGCGGCTGATTTTGCCCCGACCGCCGCCAGCCAAACCGTGCGCTCTCGCGTGAATCCGAGGCTCGGAGTCCATTCTTCTTGGCAAACCCCGAGCGCGGCCATTTCGGGCAGGACCGTGGCGGCGCTGCTCATGAGCGTGAGATGTGCCATGATATGGCTTGCATCGTAGTACCGCTGCACGGCTTTGCTTGAATGGAGGTCATCGTAAGCCTCCACTCTCGCTGGTTTCCGCAGTTGGTCCAGGCTCGCGAGCAGGCCGGCACCGAGCGCGTTTGAAAGCCCTTCGACAAGAGCCGACCATCGGAAGACAGACTGAAATTCGGATCTCGAGGGTATGCGCCCGGCGTTATGATTGGCGCGAGTAGTTCGGCGGCGTGATCTCGGCTCTTCACGGTCAGGAGCTGCACTTGGCGCATGAGGTCCGCAGGTAGCAGGGGATCCATGTCCTCGCCATTCGCAGCATCGTGCATCCGGACCGGACGTAATCTTCCGGATGGCTGAATCTCGATGCCGGCTGTAGCGTTCGGAAGCTTCATGATAAGCGGCTGCTCGTGTCGGCCCGCCGCAGCCCGGATGTTTTCAACGACCGTCGGATCGATCTCGATAGCAAGTCCGATCGCCAATGCGTCGACCATTCGCGTTAGATCGAGCGACATTTGTGCCGCGATTGGCGACGCGGCAATGTCACGGCTTGCCTCTCTCGTTCGATCTCGTCGCAAGATTCGCTGACCTCACCTCCGTCGTCGAGCGTCTTAAGGAGCGCGAGCGATCCCCCGGGACATGGGTGCGCGGATTCTGGCGATAATTGATGTACTCAGGCGGCTGACCGCAGCTGCAAATTTGATGCAGCGCCTAGTCAATAATGAATAAGCGATCGAGCGTGACGGACCGTGCGGTCTGTTCGCGACAGACATAAAGGCCCAGCCGTGCTGGCCGACGTCCTGCGGGTGCGTTCGACGGCCGCCATCCACTTGACAAGTTCAATTTTGGAACTTACCGAACAGGTTCTTAGTAGGGAGAGTAAAGTCGATGCAGGTTCTTGTGCCGGTAAAGCGGGTCGTCGACTACAACGTCAAGGTCCGGGTCAAGGGCGATGGATCGGGCGTTGAACTCGCCAACGTCAAGATGTCCATGAACCCCTTCGACGAAATCGCAGTCGAGGAAGCGCTGCGCCTGAAGGAAGCCGGCAAGGCGACCGAGGTCGTGGTGGTCTCGATCGGACCGGCGCAGGCGTCGGAGACGATCCGCACTGGCCTTGCCATGGGCGCCGACCGCGGCATCCTGGTGAAGGCCGAGGGCAATGTCGAGCCACTCGCGGTCGCCAAGATCCTGAAGAAGATCGCCGAAGAAGAGCAGCCGGGCCTGATCATCCTCGGCAAGCAGGCGATCGACGACGACAGCAACCAGACCGGCCAGATGCTGGCCGCGCTGCTCGGCTGGTCGCAGGCGACCTTCGCCTCCAAGCTCGAGGTCGAAGGTTCTGACTTCAAGGTGACCCGCGAAGTCGACGGCGGTCTGCAGACGGTGAAGCTGAAGGGACCGGCGATCGTCACCACCGATCTCCGCCTCAACGAGCCGCGCTATGCCTCGCTGCCCAACATCATGAAGGCCAAGAAGAAGCCGATCGCGGAGAAGGCCGTCGCCGATTACGGCGTCGACGTCGCCGCACGCCTCGAGGTTCTCAAGACGACGGAGCCGGCCGGCCGCAAGGCGGGCGTCAAGGTCAAGGACGTCGCCGAGCTGGTGTCCAAACTCAAGAACGAAGCCGGGGTGCTCTGATGACGACGCTGCTGATTGCCGAACACGACAACGCGTCGTTGAAGGACGCGACCAACAAGGCTCTCACCGCGGCCGCCGCGCTCGGCGCTGATGTCGAGGTGCTGGTGGCCGGCCAGAACGCCAAGGCCGCGGCGGATGCCGCAGCCAAGCTTGCCGGCGTGAAGAAGGTGCTGCTCGCCGACGGCGACCTCTATGCACACGATCTCGCCGAGCCGCTGGCTGCGCTCGTGGTGTCGCTGGCGTCCGGCTATGACGCGATCGTCGCGCCCGCGACTTCCCGCTTCAAGAACGTGATGCCGCGTATCGCCGCCCTGCTCGACGTCATGCAGGTCTCGGAGATCATCAAGGTGGTCGCCCCCGATACGTTCGAGCGGCCGATCTATGCCGGCAACGCCATCCAGACGGTGAAGTCCAAGGACGCCAAGAAGGTCATCACGGTGCGAACCTCGACCTTTGCCGCAGCAGGCGAAGGCGGTAGCGCCGCGGTCGAGAACGTCGCGGCGGCCGCCGATCCCGGCCTGTCGACCTTCGTCGGTGAGGAAGTCGCCAAGAGCGACCGTCCCGAGTTGACCTCGGCCAAGATCATCGTCTCCGGTGGCCGCGCCATGCAGAGCCGGGAAAACTTCGCCAAGTACATCGAGCCGCTGGCGGACAAGCTTGGCGCCGGTGTCGGTGCCTCGCGCGCCGCGGTCGACGCCGGCTATGCGCCGAACGACTGGCAGGTCGGCCAGACCGGCAAGGTCGTGGCGCCCGAGCTTTACGTCGCCGTCGGCATTTCCGGCGCGATCCAGCATCTGGCCGGCATGAAGGACTCCAAGGTGATCGTTGCGATCAACAAGGACGAGGACGCGCCGATCTTCCAGGTCGCCGATTACGGCTTGGTCGCCGACCTCTATCAGGCGATTCCGGAGCTGACGGCCGAACTCGGCAAGTAACGCAAGCGGCGGCCGCGAGACCGCCGAACAGTCGGAATTCCAACCGCAAGTGCCGTCCAGAGCGGCGATATGGAGGACATCGATGAACACTGTCGTAAGCCTGAAGTCCCATGACGCCATCGGAATCATCACCATCGATAGCCCTCCCGTCAATGCGCTCAGCGCAGCGGTCCGCGTCGGAATCCTCGAATGCGTCCGACAGGCCATCGCCGATCCAGGCATAGAGGCTATCGTGTTGACCTGCGCCGGCCGCACTTTCATTGCCGGAGCCGATATCACGGAGTTTGGCAAGCCTCCGAAGAAGCCAAACCTCGACGAGGTCCTAAGCGCGATCGAGAGCAGTCCCAAGCCTATCGTCGCGGCGATCCACGGGACCGCGCTTGGGGAGGACTTGAAGTCGCCTTGGCATGTCATTTCCGGGTGGCGGATAAAGATTCGAAACTGGGCCTTCCTGAAGTCAAACTGGGGCTCCTGCCGGGCGCAGGCGGCACGCAACGTCTTCCGCGCGCCGTGGGTCCTGAACTCGCCGCGAAAATGATCGTTGGCGGTAATTCCATCGGATCCAACGAAGCGCTTCAAAATGGACTCGTCGAGGAGGTGGTCGAGGAGTCATCGTCCGGTGCTGAAGCTTTTGCTCGGAAGATCCTCGCTGAAAAACGTCCGCTTCGCAGGCTACGTGACGACGACACAAAGCTCCACGCGGCCCGAGCCGACCGCTCGATCTTTACCGGAGCGGTCGCCGCGATAACCAAGAGAATCCGAGGGCTTGAAGCCCCCTTCGTGGCCGCGGACGCAATCGGTTTTGCGCTCGATCTGCCGTTCGACCAGGGGCTGAAGAAGGAACGAGAATTGTTCCTCAAGCTGATGAGCAGCGATCAATCGAAAGCTCAACGATACGCCTTCTTCGCCGAGCGAGAGGCAGCGAAGATCGAAGGCGTGGGAGCAGAGGTCAAGCCGCGTCCCATCGAACGGGTCGCCATTATCGGTGCTGGCACCATGGGCGGTGGCATCGCGATGTCCTTCGCTAACGCAGGCATTCCGGTCACCTTGATCGAGACCGGCCAGGAGCAGCTTGATCGCGGATTGAGCGTAGTTCGCAAGAACTATGAAGCGACGGCCGCGCGGGGCGGGATTGCTGCAGACGCACCCGCGAAGCGCATGGCGCTCATCAACGGAGCCGTCGGCCTCGACAGCGTCGGACAAGCCGACTTGATCATAGAGGCCGTATTCGAGACCATGGCGATCAAAAAAGAGGTTTTCGGTCAGCTCGACAAATTCGCGAAGTCAGGCGCCATCTTGGCTACCAATACATCCTTCCTGAACATCAACGAAATCGCCAAGGAGACCAAGCGTCCCCAGGACGTGCTCGGCATGCATTTCTTCAGCCCGGCCAATGTCATGAAGCTCTGTGAGATCGTTCGGGCCTCGGCCACGTCGCCCGACGCACTGTTGACTGCCGTTTCGTTGGCACGAAAGATCGGAAAGGTGCCCGTAGTGGTGGGCGTATGCGATGGCTTCGTGGGCAACCGCATGCTCATGGCCAGGCAGCGGCAGGCCGGTCAGCTGCTTTTCGATGGGGTACTTCCGCAGCAGGCCGACGCCGCTCTTACCAAATTCGGAATGCCGATGGGGCCGTTTGCCATGGGAGACCTCGCGGGCCTGGATATCGGCTGGCGCTCGCGCAAGGACCGCGGCATCAAATCGGAGATCGAGGACGCCCTTTGCGAGGCCGGTCGTTTTGGGCAAAAGACGGGAAAGGGTTTCTTCCGCTACGAAGACGGCTCTCGTGCTCCCCTGCCCGATCCCGAAGTCGAAAAGCTGATCGATCAGACTTTAAAGCGTCTCGGGCGGAAACGCCGCTCGGTGAGCGACGAGGAAATCCTCGAGCGAACGACTTATTCGATGATAAATGAAGGTGCCCGGATTCTTGAAGAGGGCATTGCAGCCCGTGCAAGCGATATCGACGTGGTCTGGCTGTATGGCTACGGATGGCCGGTCTACCGCGGAGGTCCGATGCATTATGCCGACCACATCGGGTTGAAGAAAGTCGTCGATAGGCTTTCGTACTATGCGAGAGAAACGAACGATCCTTCGCTCGAGCCGGCTCCGCTGCTGAAATCCCTGGCCGACCAGAACTTGAGATTTACCGGGCCTCGTTGAACCTGAAGTGTCCGGCCTGACCTAATTAAGCAGCCTCATTTCCGCTCGAACTGCACACCGAAACGCGGAGCTGATCGATGGCCTTCGGCGCTCGCGAGCGCCGGATGGCTCCTACCACCAGACTGGTAGTTGAGCGAACGAGGCAGGCTGCTGTGTGGAGCGGTGGCGGCGACTCGCGCAAGCTGTTCGCTGCCCAGCATCATCTTGCCGCCGACGGGCTCGCTGATCACAAGGACTGGCGCAGGGCGTGGTACGCCGCGCGCAGCGCGCAGTTCTTCATTGAGGGTGCAGCACGGCTTCAGGGAGGCAATCAGTTCGCTCGTCTGACGTCCGTCGACGACGGTACCTTCCAGCTCGAAACTCCGGCTTCCGGAGACGCTGGGCTATCTGTCGGAAGTCGATATGGTCCAGAGCGGGCACGTTCTGCGCTCCATTTACTTCCGGCTCCGGTTCACATGGCGCCACTGAGATCCGGGAGGCGCTCGATGCCGGCAAGCCGCTGTCCTACCGCTTTCCGGCGAGTCGACGACGGCTCCTGGTTCGTGTCCGTGATGCTGCGGCAGGACTTCGCCGACCCGGCCTCTGCGACTTCTCGAACGGCTGTCCCGGCGTCGACCTCAACGCCGACCACGTCGCGCTGACCTTGGTGGACGACACCGGCAATCCGCTGACGACCGGTGATGATCGGGCGGATCGAGCTCGTGACCTACGGCAAGACCCGCGCGCAGCGGCTTGACATGATCCGGAAAGCCGTCGCCGAAATCGCGAAGTTGGCTGTCCAGCTTGGCTTTCCTGTCGCTGCCGAGAAGCTCGACCTCCGGCGCAAACGCGCGGAACTGGAGACGACCGTCGGCAAGAAACGCTCCCGGATGCTGTCTTCGTTCATCTACTCGAGCTTCGGAGAAGCGCTGGCGCGGATCTGTATCCGCAAGTCCGTGCGGCTCATCGTCGTCAATCCCGCCTACACGTCTCTCATCGGCTGCGTGAAGTTCGCTCCCCGGTACGGGTCGAGCGTCCATGCGGCCGCGGCCTGGCGATCGCCCGTCGGGCGATGGCCCTTTCCGAACGACTGCCGGCTTCCGGCGAGTCCATTTCGGCGGTTCTCGCCTCCGGCGACCGCGTCACCCTCCCGCGACCTGCAAGTCGCGCGTAGGCATGTGTGGTCGTCGTATGGGCGCCCTAATCGACGGCAAGGACGCCCATTTTTCACGGTAGTTGCTTGTAATTTCGTAGCTACTCTGGCAGTTTCGGCTGAAGTGCTCATGCTTGGGGCCGAGCGCGGCTCCTACCTGGGCTGAAAGCCTCCTCATCTCTGGAGATGAAGTTTAGGAGGAACCGGATTCTGCTGTCTCGCGCTCAGGATCCTCTAGCCCCTGGCCAAATCATCGTATCTTCAAGAATCGGATCCTTACATGCGACGAATAGTGGTCACAGGAATGGGACTGGTATCTCCGCTCGGCTGCGGTGCAGAGGTGGCCTGGCCCCGGCTGGTTGCTGGGAAGTCCGGCTTGACCATCCTCCCCGAATGGGCTTCCTCGCTACCGGGGCGAGTTGCCGGGCTTGTGCCGAGCAAAGCGGACGACGTCGATGGTGGCTTCGATCCCGACCTGACCATTCCGCCGAAAGAGCAGCGGAAGATGGATCGGTTCATTCAGTTCGCATTGGTCGCAGCGGCGGAGGCGATCGCCCAAGCTGGCTGGTCCCCTGCGGACGAACGTTCCCTGGAGCGAACGGCGACGATCATCGCTTCTGGGATCGGCGGATTTCCAGCGATCGTCGAAGCGGTTCGGACTACCGACCAACGTGGAATCCGCCGCCTGTCGCCGTTCACCGTACCGTCTTTTCTGGCAAATCTCGCGGCCGGGCACGTTTCGATTCAATATGGCTTCAAAGGACCAATCGGTGCCCCAGTAACGGCGTGCGCCGCCAGCGTGCAGGCGATCGGCGACGCAGCTCGGTTGATTCGCTCCGGCGAGGCCGACGTCGCGGTCTGCGGAGGTGCCGAAGCTTGCATCGATCTAGTCAGCCTCGGAGGCTTCGCGGCGGCCCGTGCAATCTCAACCCGCTTCAACCACCGGCCCGCTCAAGCGTCCCGCCCGTTCGATCGTGACCGCGACGGATTCGTCATGGGCGAAGGAGCAGGAATTTTGGTGATCGAAGAGCTCGAGCACGCTCAAGCCCGCGGCGCACGGCCGATTGTCGAGCTAGTAGGCTACGGAACTTCCGCTGACGCTCATCACATCACCTCGGGTCCTGAGGACGGCTCTGGCGCCCGGAGAGCCATGGAAGCAGCTTTGCGCCAGGCCGAGCTCAATCCGCGCAACGTGCAACATCTCAATGCTCACTCGACATCGACGCCTGTGGGCGACATCTCCGAACTCGCTGCCATCAAATCCGTTTTCGGAGCTGACGGCGGCATCGCCGTGAGCGCTACGAAGTCGGCAACCGGTCACTTGCTCGGTGCTGCAGGGGCGCGGAGGCCATCTTCGCGATACTCGCGCTACGAGACCAGATAGCCCCGCCCACCCTGAACCTGGAAAATCCCGACGATGCCGCGGAGGGCGTTGATCTCGTCGGACCAAAGGCCCGGAAGATGATGATGGATCACGCGATATCGAATGGTTTTGGGTTTGGCGGCGTGAATGCCAGCGTCATATTCAAGCGGTGGTAGGGCGACGGGCGGGTTCTCGTTGGGCTCCGGCCGGCCAGCTTCGCCCGCCATGCGGTCGGCGATGATGGTCGTTTCAGAATAGCCCCTCCTGCCTTGTTCGTTTTAGTCGGAACGTAAGGCCGACAAATCAATTCGAGTGTATTGTGCCGGTGCTAAGAAGCGGGAGATGGACGCTTCTTGGCGCCCGCTCGCTTCGTGACCAATGAACGTCGACCTAAGCGCGTCCGCGATCAGACGGGCACGAACCGATAAACGTCACCATCGGCAACAATGCGTCCGCCGGTTGGGTTCGCAAAATGCGAACCCAACACCAAGACTGGTGTACCCGCGGCCTCAGCGAAGAATCGGCTCCTAGTTCTGTGAGCTTCGTCGGGAGAGACATCGAAAACGCAATTGATCTGCGGGCATGCGCACTGTAGCGGATGATGCAAAATATCGCCCGTGATCAGGGCTTCGGCGCCCTCCGAACGGATACGCACGCTAACGTGCCCGGGAGTGTGGCCGGGAGTGGGCTCGAGCCGAACCTCTTTTGTGATCTGATACGTTTCATCGACGATATCAGCTAGGCCGGCATCGATGATGGGCTGGAGGCTATCGCCGACGACATCGCCCCAGTGTGACGGTGTCGACTGCGTGTGCGCCCACTCCTTTCTACCGAAGAGATAGCGCGCGTTGGGAAAGGTCGGCACCCAGCGCTCGCTCTCGAGACGAGTGTTCCAGCCGACATGATCGACATGCATGTGAGTGCACAAAACCGTATTGATCTCCTCCGGCGGGAAGCCGGCCGAAATCATGTCATCGAGGTACCCTGTCTGCAACATGTGGAAGTTGGAGCCTGGTCGCTGCTTGTCGTTTCCTGCGCAGGTGTCGACGACAATGCGTCGATTGTCCGATTCGATAATGAAGGAATTGAACGCCAGCCGAATGCTGCCGTCGTCCTCAGCGAAGTGAGGACGCAGCCAATCCTGCGAGAGAACCAGCTCCGGAGTCGCTCCCGACAAGATCCGCGCCGCCGGAATCGGTACTTCCCGCTCTTGAACGCGCGTAACGGTAACCTGCCCTACGCGCCAGCGCTTTATGCCAGATTGTTGAACCATGAACTTTTCCCTTTGACGCAGCGAGCCTGAGAGCTTCGCATTTTCGATTTGATAGCGAGGTTGCGCGCGGCCGAATTTCAGGATTCTCTCGCGCAGACGAGAGAAACGTGATGCCGCAGCGATCTAGAGCGATTCGAAGATCATCTTTCCGAGCTGACCGATCTCTTCATCCTGCTCCGGACTGGCGCCGCTTTCACCGATCGCTCCCAGCATCGTGCCATTCTTGTCGCGTAGAACGACTCCGCCCCAGATTGGAGTGAATAGCGGGTCGCCAAACCAGCTCACTTCACGCCTATTGTCGCCAAGCGACCAATCGAAGAGCCGCGCACGTAGCAGCTTGGTATCCTTCTGCCACTTCACCGCTGTGTAGGCCTTGTTATAACTCATCCGCGCAGTGACAGCTGATGCACCGTCCATGCGGGCCAAATGAATGAGATCGCCACCGAAATCTACGACCGCCGCGGACATAACGAACCCTTTTTCGCCGGCGGATTTGAGCATCGCATCGACGACCATTCGTGCTTCGGGCAATCCAAGTTTTTGGACCATTTTCTAGTTCTCCATCTGCAGCATTACTCCTGGCCTCCACGCGTCGGCTTCGGATGACGATTAGACCTACTCGAGACCGCGGGGCTCAGACCCAGAACACAATTTTCGTGCGAGCGGCTTTAACCGCGACCGTCAAGGCGAGAGCGGTAAGAGAGAGATAAGTCAGTACAGAGAACACGCCGGCAATATCCACCTGAGATTGCCGCTGGATGATCAGGGAGCCGAGACCGACGGAAGATCCGACGAACTCGCCCACGATGGCTCCGATCACGCAGAACACCACGGCCACTTCCAGACCTGCAAACAGATAGTTGAGCATATTTGGCAGGCGCACTTTGACGTATATCTGCCACTGGCGCGCACACATCATCCGCATCAAGTCGATCCGGCGCGGGTCGACCGCTCTAATGCCCGCGATGACATTGACCATCACCGGGAAAAATCCGAGCAAAGCGGCCGTCGCGACTTTCGACGATATCCCGTAGCCGAACCAAATGACCAACAATGGCGCGATCGCCACTTTCGGAACGGTTTGGACCACGAGCACAATAGGATAGAAAGTCCGTTCGATCAGCGCCGAGCTACCAATAAGGGTCCCCAATAGCAGTCCGCTCGCCGCTGCAATGAGCAGCCCGGCAGCAACTTCGATTGCCGTCGCGGCTAGGTGAGGCAGGATTGCCCCCGTTGCGAGGTCGCTCACGATCTGCCGTCCGATCTGGGTCGGCCTCGGCAGAATATACGTTGGAATCTCGATCCACAGCACTGCCGCTTCCCAAGCGAGCAAAAGGAGCAGGATGGTCAAGGTAGGAAGCAGCAGGGCTCCGACCGTTTTCACAGTTTGCGAGATATCGGGCGGCGCCCGTTCGATGGCCACGCTCATGACTTCGCCCCTCTTCGCTCCAGCTCCGCTCTGACATCGGCGACGTAAACGCCGAACTTGTCAGAGTTCATTATCTCGATCGGGCGTGGCCGCGGCATATCTATCGGAACGATCGCACGCACGGTTGATGGCCGGCCTGACATGACGAACACCCTGTCGGAAAGGAAGACCGCTTCCGAGATGGAATGAGTGACAAAGATCACCGTTGCGCGCGTCGCCAGACTGATGCGTTGCAGTTCGAGATTCATTTGCTCTCTGGTCATCGCATCAAGGGCCCCAAAAGGCTCATCCATCAGTATCAGCTTTGGATCGAGCATCAGTGCGCGCGCAATCGCGACCCTCTGTTGCATACCGCCAGAGAGTTCCTTGGGATACTTCGTCTCAAAGCCGCCGAGACCGACAAGCTCGATTAGCTGCTTGGCTCGCAGCGCCTGATCGGAGCGCGCAATACCGCGCACCTCGGCCGGCAAGCGTACGTTCTGGATGACGGTCCTCCACGGAAAAAGAATCGAATCCTGAAACACCACACCGAAATCGGCTTGCGGTCCTTCGATCCGGCGCCCCCGGTAGCGAACGACACCCTCTGAAGCGGCCAATAGACCAGTAAGCATCATCATGAGGGTCGATTTTCCGCACCCGGACGGACCCAGGATGGAAACGAATTCACCTTCGTGTATGCTTGCGGTGACGGTGTCGACGGCGCGGACCGAGCGTCCGTCGGCTGCTTGATACGTTTTGCTTAGGCCTTCGATTTCGATCGCCACAGCTGACTGCGCGGGCTTAGACGTCCGGTCGACTGCCGTCGGGCTGAGCATGGAGAGATTCATGATACAGACCTGTTCAGTTGGACGGCTTGTATTGAACGTTTACGGTCTTCTCGATGTCGATTGCACCTATCTGATCGAGTAGTTCGTTCGAGCACACGTCTTTTCCGCCCAAGTTCTGTTTGCTGCCTCCCTCTTCCTTCATGACCCGCATGTACTTCTCGAGAGCCTCAAAATCGAAGCGACCTTGATCGCGTGCGGACAGTCCCGGTGGATACGGATTCATGAAGCCGATTTCTTTCAGAGAGTTGGCCCGTTGCTGCTCCGTAGCTTTACCAAACCGCGAATTTGGCACAGCGTCCCAATATATTTGCACGGCTTCATCAGGTCTCTGACTGATCCATAGACGTGCCCTTACAATGGCGCGCAGAAAACGGATATGAGCTTCCCGCCGATTCTTAAGTGAAGAGTCGGAAATGAAGAATCCGGCATTGCCTACGAAACCTACGACCGGATGATGGTAATAGCGAAACTCGGCGCCCTGACGTTCGAGCGCAGAGTAAGCGGAATCCCATAAGAACAGCGCTGACACGCTGCCATTCGCGAGTGCTTGCAAAGCGGATGGGCCGGTTCCCACCGGAAGAAACACGGAGTTGTCGTATGGCAGCCCGGCGAGCTTAAGCATCGAGCGGGCGATCTCCTTACCGCCGGCCCCTATATCCACAACTCCGATCTTTTTGTTTCGTAGATCTTCGACTTTCTCGATGTTGCTGGCCTTCGGCACGGCAAAGAAGAAGATGTTGTGGGCATAGTTTTGCATGTAGAACTTACCTCGCACGCCTTGTTCATAGCCGGCGAGATAAGGCTCGAACGTTGTGCGCGCGACGTCAGCCGCACCCGAGGCAGCAAGCTGGAGCGCCTGCGACGCATTTGCGGAATGACGCATCTCCACCTGCAGGGCCTCGTCGGAAAAGAAGCCCAGCCTCTGAGCAGCATAGACGTCGAGAAACGGCGCACCTGGCACTGGCGCGGCGTTCTGCACGACATATTTTTCCATGGCGTTCGCGGAGCTGGTCCACATGACGGCCATTGCCGTCAGTACGGCTACAAGCCTACCACCCATCCTCAGTCCTCCCTCTTACCAAGTATTATATGGTTACATCTCTCAGCGAACGGGACGGACCACGTATTTGCCGGGATCGAAGTGCGCCGTCCTGCGGAAATATTCGATGATCGGATAGGGCCAAGGCACTGCCGGTCGGCCGTTCTTGCCTTGGTACCAAGTATTCACCGTCGCAACGCCCCAGGTCCTCTTCCGATTTTCTCGGTCGATTTCGAGGTTGTAGGCGTCGTATACATCGGGACGGAGATCGACCGACTTAGCCCCCTCACGCAGCATGTATTCGATGCTGCTCATGACAAATTGAAGCGAATACTCGGTGGTGACAATTGCGTTGCCATTGACGACAAGACCGCTGTTCGGACCTCCGATGATGAATAGATTCGGGTAATTGGGGACCGAAATTCCGAGGTACGCGCGGCAATCGCCTTCCCAAAATTCATGCAGAGGGATTCCGTTCTCGCCGACCACTTCGATCGGCGCCATGTAGCTTGAGGCATGGAACCCCGTGGCATACACGAGGATATCAACGTCGTGGTGGACGCCGTCGGACGTAACGACTCCGGTGGGCGTCAAACTCGCGACGGCTTCCGTGACGAGACTGACGTTCGGTTGCTTCAAAGCGCGCACATAAGCGCCGTTGTCTCTCACCATGCGCTTCGATCCTGGCGCGTAGTTCGGGGTGAGCTTCTGCAGCAGATCGAGCCGATCGCCGCATTGTTGCGCGAGGAGCGAGAGGCATTCCTGCCGTAGCTTCTCGTTTAGAGCACTTACCGAGATCGGGTGCTTCCAGTCAGGATCCACGGCTACCGCGGGAAACCTCGCATCGAGCGCCATGACGAACTGAAAGAGCCGAAACCATCGGCCGTAATAGGGCACGGATGCCAAGAGACGGCGCATACCGGGCCGAATATCGTCGTAGTAGTTCGGCGTCGACAGGATCCAGGATGGAGTCCGCTGAAAAACCGTCAAACTGTCCACTCGATCCGCAATGGCGGGGACGATTTGGAACCCGCTGGCTCCTGTCCCGAGCACAGCGACACGCTTTCCTTTCACATCGACATCGGAGGGCCACTCGGCCGAATGAAATGCTCTTCCGGAAAACGACTCCTGGCCAGGAATGCTCGGGATGCTTGGCCTGTTCAGATGACCAACCGCTGAAATCACGACATCGGCAAAAAGGGTCTTCTCGCCTGCGGGCTGACGGACGGCAATGGACCACCCTCCTCTAGCCGGGTCGTACGTCATGCGAACGACCTCGGTGTCGAACTCGAAGCTGTCGGACAACTCAGCACTGCCCAGCACCGTGTCGATGTAGTTCAGAATCTCTTTCTGTTGAGAGAACGCTTGCGGCCAATCAGATTTGGGCGCGAATGAAAAGCCATAAGCAAAATTTGGCGTATCGAGGCGGCAACCGGGATATCTGTTGTCGTTCCAGACCCCACCGGGACGGGAGCTCTTTTCCAGCACGACAAACGGCACATTAGCCTGCGAGAGACGATATGCCGCCGCAACTCCCGCCAGTCCCGCGCCAATCACAGCGACTTTAAACTGCCTACTTGGCGCGAGTTCGCTCTTCTGCCAAGCGGGCGTAGCCCTATCCACCGGCAGACGGAACTCTCGGCTTAGCATGTCCGTGAAGTCTTTGTCGTCATTTTTAGTCAGATACTTGAACGCATCGCGCAGCAAATCCGGCGCAGGCTCCATTCTTGGCCACCCATTTTGCCGAGCTTTGATCAATTCGGCGGTCGCCAGGGCGCGGCCCTTTGTCAGCGCCGCTTCACTCATGCCTCCCTGGGGAGCGCCGGCAGCGCCGAGAGGCGGCAGCGGTGGCACGAGATCATCGGCGATAAGGGCGCGTTCTCCGCTCAGCACGAAGAGCGCGGCGAGTAGCGGAGCGATCTCGGCCTCCTGCACTGCCGAGGCGATTTCGGCATCTGTGCCGGGTAGTTCGACGACTTTTTCGAAGTGATCTGCGATGTCGATGGCCTTTCGTCGCGCTGACAAGGAGCCGGCGTTCTGGATATTCATGACGTTCTCCAATTGAATCTTCGGGCCGTGCACCGACGGCAGTATCGTTCAGGTCGCCGCTTCGCCGATCGGCGAGGCTTCTGGGCTTGATGCCTGCTTAAGTTGCGACAGGATCCAGTTCGCTGTCGGACCAGGCAGCTCGACGTGGGGCAGGTGGCCGCAATTCGGCAACATGCACATCTTGGCGTTGAGCATTTCTCGCCAATGTTCGGCATGCGAAGAGGAGACGAGACGATCATTCTCTCCCCAAACAATGAACGCCGGAATATCCAATTGCTGCAGCTTCTGCCCAAGCTTTGGGTCGTAGCTTTGCTGGCCGTTATATCTTGCTGTGGTGGCAGCGTTACGCCTCTGAAGCACAAGCTCCTTTTCCGTTGGATCCCGCGCGAGAATTCGATCGGCGATCGACTGATCGAAGTACAGCATTCGCGTGAAGCTCTCGCGTGTCGGCGGGGGCGCATCCTTTTCTAAGACCCGCGGAAACATTCCGGTTGGCGCCATCAGCGTGAGACTCTTGAGCCTCCCCGCTTCTAACGTTGCGAGTTCACTCGCAAGCCATCCACCGAACGAGCTGGCAACCACGTGTACGCGGTCGATACGAAGCAGGTCGAGCACCTGCCGATAGTGGTTTGCAAGTTCCGCCACATCACGTACGTGCGGCAGATCGGCGGATTCACCGTATCCCGGGTGCTCGGTTATGATTACTTCGTAGTGACTCGACAGATCATCATGGAATTTCGACCAGTTTGCGCCCGCGGCGCCGTGCAGGAACAGCAATCTCTCCCCGCTCCCGCCGCGCAGTACTCGCGTCTTGAAACCTTCACCCGCAACTACGGTGTCTACCGGAGTAACCATCGCTTCATCTCCGAAGAAGAATGCTTCTCTTTTGGCGGCCTCGGAGATCGTCCGGCGATCCGTTGAGGCGCACATCGATCCCTTACTGTCGAGCGGCTTTACTCCGCGCGTCGCTTTCGAATTCGCTTAGAAACTGCTGAAGCTCGGATAGGAAAAAAAGCGGATTCTCCAACACGCAAATATGCCCTGCATCAGGCACGGCGCGATGCCTCGCGTCGACAATCTTCGCCGCAGCGTCGGCGAGGATATCGGGGGGCGCTCCCTTGTCCTTTGCCCCGCCGATAATCATCGTCGGAAGACGGATCTCCGAAAGCCGGGGGCCAAAGGATAGGGTCTTAAGCGCCTCGCAGCACCCCTCATGGCCAACCGGGTCAGTCGACCTGATCATTCGGCGCACCTTGTCGAGATACGGTGGATTTTCGGTGACCGTCTGGGGAGTGAACCAGCGTTCGATAGTGGACTCGACCACGCCTTCCATGCCCTTCTCCCGCGCCTTGTCGATGCGGGATTGGAAGTAAGCGGCATAATCGGGCGGCGCATCTGGTCTGGAGTCGCAAGCCACAAGCGAAATCAGCTTGCTTGGATGCGATATTCCCAAGCCGTACCCGATCATTCCCCCGATCGACAAGCCGACCCAGTGCGACCGCGGGATTCCGAGCGAATTCCAAAGGGCCAGCACGTCGTCCATCAACATCGGAAACGAGTACGGCCCCGGTACGGCTTCAGTTTTTCCATGACCCCGCTGGTCATAGCGGAAGATGCGAAATCTACCCTTCAGCGCATCTACGACATCGTCCCACAAGGAAAGATTATTCGCCAGCGCATGTGAAAGCGTAATCCATGGACGTCCGGTGGCGCTATCTTCCACCTCGCAATGGAAGTTGATGCCGTTAGCGAAGACTTTCATTGATCAAACCTTCTGTTGATCGCCGACATACTCAATATCGTCCGCAATCTTGAGTTCGACGAGCACGTTCTCATCGAGCGATTTCTCGCAAAGCATCGATCGATGAGCTATTCCCTTCGGGATAAAAAGCATATCCCCGGCTTGCATGGTTCGGGTGCCCATCTCGGTCTCCCATCTCAAGGCCCCCTTGACGCAGATGATGATTTCATGAGCATCGATATTGCGATGCCAGAATGACATGTCCTCCTTGCTACGCTTGGACAGATCGATTTTGACTCGGTCCGAAGCGAAGATCCGGAGGGGCGTCCCGTCGGCACTGTTTTTGTTCGTTGGAGTGAACTTTTCGTCGAAAATGTTGAGCAAACGAAAGATCTCTGCGTGCTCGACCACTCCTGCATTTTCGACAGGCGACGATTTGTGAGCAAGAACTACGTTCTTGCCGTATATCGTAATGACTTCCTTCAGGAGATCGTTCATGGATACCTCAAACTTTGTTCACTGCTGCAACGTCTTAGTTGCGACTGACACCACGAGAGCGCACGATCCGCAGCCGCATCCGTTAGCGGCTAACCAGCGGGTTTTGATGAAACGGTTTACTGCAGGACTCTTGAGCGGTCCGACACTATCCCGCGCGCGATTTTGGAAGAGACACGATCGGCGGCCTCGCGTTCAGCTCCTCGACTTGGAAGCCGGCGACGCGACGATAGTTAGCGCCGATCTCCTCAAGCTCACTCTGCGAGATTACGTCGGTAACGACGTCGAACCCGTTCGGCGCCCGCTCTTCTACGATCTGCATGACGTGCTCGGGGCCGTTTCGGCGGTTCAGCTTCACGATCTCCGCCGTCGCCGGCCGACGTTCGGCCTCGTACGCATGAAGCGCGCTCGGAGTCTCGCCATGTTCGAGAATCTCCCTGGTTAGCGTACGCGCGTCCAAGATCGCCTGCGATGCGCCGTTGCTTCCGATCGGGTACATCGGATGCGCGGCGTCGCCGAGCAAAGTGACAGATCCGAAGCTCCATCGCGGGAGAGGGTCCCGATCCACTAGCGGAAATTCGTAGCTCCGCGAACAGTTGCGCATCAGGCCGGGGATGTCGAGCCATCCGAAATCCCATTCCTTGAACCAAGGAAGATAGTCTTCGAGGCTGCCCGCGCGGTTCCAGTCCTGCTGGTGCCAGTCGTAAGTTTCCGGCAATTGGCGCGCGGCGACCCAATTGATTTCGTACTTGCCGTTTTCGTCTGGGACGTTCGAGATAGGATAGCACAGGAATTTCTGCGCCTGATAGCCGGCCATGAGGACGGACCGGCCCGATAGGAACGGCTCCGCGAGCGTAACGCCGCGCCACATGATCCGCCCGGTCCACAGCGGCGGCCCCTCCTCGGGATAAAGCCCCTGTCGTACCCCGGAATGGATGCCATCCGCTCCAACCAGAAGCGCGCCCTCGTAGGCCCCGACGACTTCTCCACTCGCCTTATTGATAAACTCGGCCCGAACACCATTGGGCGTGTCGCTCCAAGAGGAGATGTGGTGACCGGTCAAAACGCATTCCGCACCCATCCGCTCGATCACTGCATCGAGCAGCAACTGCTGAAGCTTCCCACGATTGATCGAGAATTGCGGCCAACGATATCCCGCTTCCAAACCACGCGGCTCGCTTATAATCGGCTTGCCATGCTTCGAGAAGTAGCAAAGGTCCTTGGTCAGCACGCCGACAGATTCGAGCTTCTCCTTCAATCCGAGTTCGAACAACTCGCGTACCGCGTGGGGAAGAACGTTGATGCCGACTCCAAGCGGCTTCAGCGCCGGGACGCTTTCAAATACGCGACATTCAACACCGACTTGGTGAAGGCTGAGTGCCAGCGTCAGTCCACCGATGCCACCACCCGCGATTAAAACCGTCATCATAACGCTCCCTAGACGCCGTTCTTTCGTTGATAGATAGCATGACGACAGCCGACCGCCCGAGGTATTTGCTGATGGATCTCATCTCAATTGGTGATCAGCAAGCTTCAACCGATCTGAACGGCCACTCATTTGCGTCCGCTCGGCACTTGGGAGGTTGCGAGACCTTTCCTCGGGGCTGGCGATCGGCCAATCTGCACTTCAGTTTTAGGAACGAATCCCGCAAAGCACCGATAGGCGGGCAGATAGGGCGAAATGCGAGCAGCCGTGGCGCTGCAGAGTCCGCCGCCCATCGCGATCATTTGCTGCACTTCAACGCCGAACGGTGCTGCGCGAAGTGGGGGGCGAGCTGTCAATCGTGGGACGGAGGCCGACGTGCCGTGTCCCACTATGGTTCGCGCTGTCCGATCATCAGAACAACGCTCTTGACGTGGAGATCGGCAGACCAACGCCTCAACCTCCGAGAGGTCTGCGCTTCTTTGCTTTCACCGGCCAACGAACATCTTCAGCTGTGCAAGCGGATTTCTAACGTCACACGCGAACGCTCGTCGCCGCCTGGTCCAAGACGAGCCAATGGGGAGATTAAGGATTGACGAATCGACCTTTTGAGGTGGGAGGCTCAGTGTGCGAAATCTCATCACCGCGACGCGGTGCCGATCGGGCGGTTCAACGCGAGTAGACCAGGCGCAGCGGCGCCTTTAGTCTTCGCTCTTGCGAGATTTGAGCTTCCCGAGCGAACTTCTCTTTGTCCATTTCGCGGTCGTTCTCGACGACAACCGCGGAGCCGAACCAAGGGCAAAAATAAACGGAATGCGTCTCGCCGATCTTAAGTGGCTGGCCCTCGAAAAAGCGCGAAATCACCCATTGGATTTCCGCAAGCATATACATCTCCCTTAACGCCGACGTTTCCCGTTCGCTACTCCACGGCGGATTGATACGCCTCTCGCGTGAGCAACAGGCGGCCGCACTTCTGCGCCAAACAGTTAACATAGAAGAGGCACCCGGGGCGCGATATTTCCTGATAACCTCTATCTGGATTATTGATCAGCAGGCTTGTAGGACCAGGCTTGTACAGACAAAGATTTTGCGCCGCAGCAGAATTGCTTCGCATCACGTCGAGACCGTCGCCAGCATATATTTAGCCCCTCGCGTTTGGACCAAGGCGCAATCGACCGGTAGCGCTACGCTGATGAGTTGACGAATGCAGCTACCGGGCGGTGGGTTTTGTCCGAGCGCTTAGCGCTGTGGATTAAGCTCATACGACGGCCCGTCCGGCTCATCCATCACATTGCCGAAGCTGCTTCTCGCACGACCTAAACAGCCTCCAATGGATTGCTGGACAGCAGACGCAGCAGTATTGCTTTCGGCTTGCGTGATCACCATTGGGCAGGAGAGCCTAACATGGACATGAGGGCTATCAATTATTTCATCAGTGTATTTGAGCACCGCAGCTTCACGAAAGCGGCCGAAAGAATGCACGTAGTTCAATCGGCATTGAGCATGAGAATCCGCAATCTGGAGGAACAGTTGGGCAGCCCACTTTTCGAGCGCACGCCATCTGGCCTCGTACCTACGCGAGCGGGCCAACATCTATATGATCTCTGCATTCCCATTTCGCGAAGCATCTCGGCTGCAAAGCAGGAGATGGATGACCTAAAATCAGGAAAGTCCAAGAAGGGCCTGCTTCGGATTGGCATTACGTCCCCGATGTGCCGAAACGTGCTTGGCAACGTCCTTCCGCAGTTTATGGAAATGTACCCGGATTTCGAGATCGCGGTATCGGAAGGATATTCTCGAGAGATCACGGAGGAAGTCCAGGCCGGCAAACTCGATGTCGGACTTGGCGCTCTTCCATTGGGCGATTCGAGCTTGACTTGGACCCATGGCTTTAGCGACCGTTACGTCGTTGTTTCGGGAAGACCGATTCATGGGCCGACTTTGACTCCGGTTGAGCTTTCGCAACTGACCGGATCGACCCTCGTCGTCCCAACCGCGCGGCATCTGATGCGCCAAAGAATGGACGAGCACATCGCGAGTGGACGCCTCAAGCCGAAGAAGATAGTTACCGTAACCGGCATGGTTGCCACGCTGGAAAGCGTTAGGGACACCGATTGGGCTGCGATCTGCCTTATGAATTCGGTGCTGGAGCGCATCGGTGACGAAAAAACCTACATTTACCCGATCGTCAATCCGACCATGTATTTCGACCTCTATATTCTTCACGACGTGCATCGCCCTCTCGACATTGCGGCCAGGCAGTTTGTCGACATGTTTCGCGCTCGGCTAACAGAACTGAAGAGCCTCTGGTCAAACGAGTAGATGGCAGGCGTCCGGTTCGGCAGCACGAGGCTTCGGACCTGGTATTTGTCCCAGTCGCTCGCCTGTTCTAAGAATTGATCGAGGCTCACCATCTTCTCTCCCACCAACGCACGGCCTTGGCATTGGCGCCGCTGATCGCACCGATGCGCTGGCAGCCGGGCTAAGTCGATGGTGGATGACTTTGCACTCGAGCGATTAGGGCCATTCAAGAAATGCTTTCGAATTCGGGGCGAGAGTTCGTGTCGGTGGTCCAACTCTGGCAGGTCCCGCCCGTCATCGCGCCCAACGACAGCGAGACCGCGACCCCTATCGGCTTAACCTAGACTGCGGGCGCGATCTACGGATGGCTCTTCTTCCGTTCGGAATGCAAACCCGAGCGGAGGTTGGCAATTCGCCTCTCGCGCAGCCCTGTAGGCCGGTCTACCCGTCGTCCTCTCCAGATAAGGCAGAAATATCTCGGGAATCGAAAGCCCGTATTCGATCGCCCAGATCAAACATGTAGTCAGCAGGATGTCGGCGGTCGTGAATTGATTTCCCAACAGGTATCTCCGTTCATCCGAGAGAACCACCTGAGCAAACTTCAGTTGAGCTTTGAAATATTCTTTAGCCTTCGTGACGGCCGTTGGTGCTTCACCGTAGATGTGTGCGAGCCCCTTCCCCGTGCTGTGGCGTCGCACAACGTAAAGGCTGGTCGCATCCAACTCGCTGACGATGAAGAAGCACCATTCCAGCCATTTCGCGTATCGAATTTCGTCATCGGGCAGGGGCGCTAGGAGTCCGCTACGGTTCTTGCGGGCCAGATAAGCTAGGATCGCAGCACTCTCGCCGATCGTAAACGCTCCGTCCTGTAGAAGCGGTATTTTCTGCCTGGGATTTAATGAGGTATACTCCGGAGTATTCGTCTGCCCGGACCGCGCCAGAATGGGCTTGCAGACATATTCCAGCTCGAGCTCTCGCAATGCCCAATGAGCGCGGATCGTTCGGCCCGTTCCCACGCCCCATAGTGTCAGAATTGAAGTCATCATCAACCCCTCTACAATAGGCCTTAGATCAAGCTCTCGCGCCCAGGCGTCGCGCGGCTGCTGATTGAGGCACCAACTAGCAGCGCCGCCATGCCAGTTTGTTCCTGATTCATGAGCGCCCCTCCCGCGTTAGATTGAACGAACGATCTTACGCTCGATCAGCGCGTCGATCGACGCATCGTCGTAGCCGATGTCGCGCAGGATCTCGCGAGAGTGCTCACCGACGCGCGGCGCGGGCCCTCCGATTTTTGATCGATTGATCTCGAACTTCGCCGCCGGCTTGGGTTGTCTCACCCTGCCGACTGTCGGTTGATCTAGCTCCTCGATCAACTCTCGTGCGACCACTTGCTCGTTGCGGAAGACATCGGCCCGACGCAAAATAGGCGCACAAGGCACGTCCGCTGCATCCAATCGGTCGAGCCATTCCGCGGTCGTGTACCGCCCGATGTATTCCTGCATTTTGTTGATGCGAGCGGTCGCGTTCAGGAAGCGTCCGCCCGGGGTCGAGAACCGTTCGTCCTTCTCGAGTTCGGGGTCGCCGGTGGCGCGGCAAAATCCTTGCCATTCAGAATCGGAGATCGTACCGCACGTGATGTATCCGTCGGCTGTCTTGAAGACGAGATCCGGGCGGTCGTTCGGGTCGCTGACGGATGCTTCCTTCCCGACGACCGTGTACTGCATCATCCCTTCAGGCCAGAGATAGGCGATCATGGTATCCAGCATCGCGACCTGGATGTAGTCGCCTTTTCCGGTCTTCTCCCGCGCATAGAGCGCCGCTGCCACGGCCTGCGCCGTGAATACGGCCGTCGTCTTGTCGGCGACGATCGTACGGATCATTTGCGGGCGGTTCGTGAGAGGTTGAGACTGAATATCTGCAAATCCGGACAAGGCCTGAATGATGGGATCGTAGACCCGCTTCCTTACGTAAGGCCCGCTGTCCCCGACGCCGCTGATTGACACGTAGATCAAGCGAGGGTTGCGCTCGCGAAGTTCCTTCGGCCCTAGTCTCAGGCGCTCCATCGTCCCGGGACGGAAATTCTGAACGAGCACGTCCGCCTGGTCGAGCAGTCGGGTCAGGATCTCGCGCCCAATTGGCTCTTTGATATCGATGGAAAGCGAGCGTTTCCCGCGATTCGAGGATATGAACAGGGCGGAGAATTCGCCAGCTTCGTCGATCGTCGCACGGCTTCGTCTCGTTATATCTCCGGTGATGGGCTCGATCTTGATGACGTCGGCCCCTTGATCTGCGAGAAACATCGTCGCGAAAGGACCGGAGACGACTCCGGTCAAATCGATGACACGAACTCCGCTCAACGCACCGCGCATTTCTGTTCCCCCACTGATGCCCGACAAAGCCGGCAAACCTCGCCACGGCTTCGCAGCCGATCTTCTTTTGAACGTGGCAGGTTCAAGCCTTGGCCGCTTGCGGCTGCGCGCGCAGCAATAGCTCAGCGCGCAGCCGCAGCTCGTGTTTCAGAACCTTGCCGGTACCGTTTCGCGGGAGATGATCTACCAGGAAGACATGTCTGGGCTTTTTATAGCCCGCAACTCTTTCCTGAGCAGTCGCGATCACGTCTTCGACCGTCAAAGGACTGTCCGCTGGGCGTTCGACGAATGCGACGACGGACTCGCCGTAGACATCGTCAGGAATTCCGACCACGGCGGCGTCCGCAATACCGGGATTCGCCAGTAAGGCCTGCTCGACCTCCTTGGTGTAGACATTCAGGCCGCCGGTTATGATCATGTCCTTCTTGCGGTCGATGATATAGAGGTAACCAAGCTCGTCGCATTTGGCTATGTCGCCCGTATGCAGCCAACCGTCCCGCAGCGCCGTCGCACTCTCCTCCGGTCTTTCGTAGTAACATCGCATGACGGTGAAACGCCCCGGCTCGCCCGATCGAACGAGTAGCTCGCCCGGTTGTCCTGGATGGGTGTCGATCCCGCGATCATCGACGATCCTGATCTCTACGCCAGGTGTCGGGCGTCCAATCGATTCCGGCCGGACCAACTGTTCCTCGTGCGATAGCGACGTTACCGCTCCGGCCTCCGTCATGGCGAAGAAGGAGACGAGGCGGACGTGCGGGAGCAAGGACAGGAATTTGCGCTTCAGCTCCGCCGGGAACGCTTCTCCGGTCACGACGATGCACCGTAACGACTCACACCTCGACGGATCATCCTGGATCGCAGGCAGCAACATGCGGCAGATGGTCGGCACCATTCCTGCCACAGTAACTTTCTCGTTTTCGATAGCTAGGACAGCCGCGACGGGATCGAACGACTTTAGGATCACCAAGGTGCCTCCGAGGCTCAGGGCGTTCGCCAGCCGCGCCAAGCCAGCGCGATGGGCCAGAGGCGTAGTAACCAGATAATTGTCGTCGCGTGTGATGCCCCATTCGACTGCGTGCACGAAGTAGTTTTGTACGACCAAATTGGAATGGGTAATGACCGCTCCCTTGGGAGCACCGGTGGTACCTGACGTGTACAGCACCAATGCATCGTCGGCGAAGGGCAGGAAATGCAGAGGAGCCGCATCGTTGACACGCAACTCGGCCATGGGGACCGTGCCGGAGACGTTCATTCCGGTGATGATGAAGGCTGGGCCCGAAACATTTTTGACGACCTCAGCGTACTGGGCGGAAGCCGCCTCCAGAGCGACCGCGAACGGTTTGCTGTCCCTACAGATGTACTGTAGTTCGAGAGGCGTAAGCCGCGTGGATACGGGAACCGCGATCACACCGACCGAAAACGCCGCATAGAGAAGCTCGACCAGTTCGATTCCGTTTGGCAGATAGATGACCAGCCGGTCTCCCGGTTTTGCGCCGAGTTTGAGCAGTCCGGTAGCCACACTTCGTATCCGCCGGTCGAGTTCGCCGTAGCTGACACGATCGCTTCCGCAGACGAGTGCCTCCTTTTCAGGATGGCGCACCGCTTGCGCTCGGAAGATCGTGTCGAGCCGCATGGTGGCCTCACACGATCCGAAATGCCGGATATTGCAGATCTTCTGAGAGGCGTTCCCAGCTTACTTCGACGCGCTGGCCGATCGACACTCTGTCCGGATCAGTGTCGACGATGTTCCCGAGAATCCGGACCCCTTCGTCCAGTTCTACCGTCGCTACGGATAGCGGCAATCGCCCCTCCAGCCCAGGCCCGGGAACGCGAATTACGGTACAAGCATAGATGAAGCCTTTTCCCGAAACCTCGCGCCACTCCAGGTTTCTGCTTCCGGTGAAGATGCTGACCGGACGGGGATAGTGCTGGAACTGATTGGTGTCCCTGCAAAACTGCAGCACTAGCTTTTGGCGCTTGGCGGAATCCCAGAATGGCGCGGTGTCCACATAGCTGGAGATCTTCGGGATGGGACGCACGGCGGTTCGGTCGGTCATCGTCATACCTCCAGGATCAGGGCGGCGCTCGTGCCCCAGTTGCGCGCGAAGGGAATGACGCCGATTCCCGTGACCAGCGCGTTTTTGGGGTCCTTTACCTGTCGACTTCCTCCCTCGCCGAACATCTGCCGGACAGCCTCGGCCAGATTGAGTCCACCGCTGGCCAATCCCGGTTGCCCGGCGGAGATTTGACCGCCTCCCGTGTTCAGCGGCAATGTGCCGGTCCGCGAGAGATCGGTAGCCAGAGTGAAATCGCTTCCTTGGCCACGCTCGCAGAATCCGAAGTCTTCGAACTGCATCATGACCGCGATCGTAAAGTCATCGTAAGGCTGAAACATCCGGATATCTCGGGCAGACAAGCCGCTCTGTTTGTAGATCAGGGGGGCGATTGCAGAGAAGCCGGTCTCGGTAATGTCCGGGCACGAACGGTCGCCGTGGAGATTGGTGATCTCCGCGTAAGCAGTGGGAAACACCATCTTGCTCAGGCCCAGCGCTCGCGCACGCTTCTCCGACGTGACCAGGAAGGCGTTCGCTCCATCGCAGAACATTACGCAATCGAGCAATCGGAGCGGGTCCGCAATCACACGGGAGTTGAAATAGTCTTCCATAGTGAGAGGCGTCCTGAACTTCGCCAGGGCGTTCTCGTTGTGTAACGCGTGTTCTCGCTGAGTGATCGCAATTTTTCCGAGTGCTTCCGACTTGATCCCGTATTGATGATGATACCGGCTCATCAGCAAACCGAAGCTCGCGGGAGGGCCTTGAACGCCTACGGGCTCTTGAAACTCCCCTCGATATGCCCCGTAGTTCGCTCGCCAGGCCGTGCTGGGCGCGTCTGCGCAAAGAACCACGACGGTTTCGCACAATCCGTCTCGAATGGCTGAAGCCGCCCTCGCCACGCCACCCGTGGCGGAGCATCCTCCCGTGCCGCTATAGTTCAACCATTTCGGCGACAGCCCCAATGCTTCCGCCATATACACCGGAAAAAACGGATTCGGACATTCGCTCAGCGGAGCAGCGACGGCCATGCCGTCGATCTCGGATTTCGGAATGCCCGTGGCTTGCAGAAGCTTCGCCAGGGCCTCTCCCCCGAAGTCATACGCGCTGCGCCCGGATTTGAACTCGACAGGAGTTTCGGAATAGCCCGCTATGACGATGTCACGCTTTTTCGCCAAGATGATCTCCTCGGAAATGGAGTTGCCGCTGCGCCTGCGCACCGGAATGCGATTTCAGGACCGGAATGCGATTTCAGGGTTGCCTTCGGGGGATTCCCCTCGCCTTCCTCCCGACCCGCTGGCCGGGACGAGGAGGGTAAGTCGCTCCGATTCTCGAGAAACCCCGATTCGACGCTCACGTCCCGAAATACTTGCCAAGATATCTTGGCCACCGCCTTTCCGAGGTCCGCAAGAGCCGGCACTCCGAAATAGGTCCATTCCGGCTCCGTCCGCACGTCGACGAGGCGCATGTGCTTGTCGGCAGCCAGCACATCCCATGCTTGACGCGGCGAAATTTCCGTCCGTCATCGATGTCACAACGGAATTACGATCAAAATGTCGACGTTTCGGGAATCCAGGATCACCAGCCGTTTCTGAAAGCGGGCCTGTCCCTCTTCTATTACGACGTCGTCGATGTATCTGCCGACCGCGAACAGATCCATTCGGCCGCTTTCCATGGTTCGTACGATCTGGAAGTTCGATCGAGTGGAAAGCACCTTTTCCGATTTCTGCTCCAGAAACTCCGATCTCCCGATGACGTGGTTGTAGGTATGTGGCTCGAATATATTGGCAGAATAGAATGCCTTCACCCGATCCTGCATCATGCCCCTTCCGACACAGCGCACGACTCCGATCGGAAGCCCGGCCTCATAATTCTCGCGGGTGGTCACGTGATAGAGCGCATCCGACGTGAAGAACTGCGGCCACGCATCCAGCTTCATGTCATCGACGGAATGCGCGTATGCAGCGATGAGATCGACCACTTGATCTCGCGTCGGCGCGATTCCCTGCTTGGAGGATTTGTCGAGAACCTTGTGCATCCCGCCTCTCCTCAGAAACCCATGATGTTGCGATAGCCGTACCAGAAGCCGCGGACCGCGGTTTCCGTCGCGCGAGAGTTCCTTTCGGACTC
Source organism: Bradyrhizobium vignae (assembly GCF_900324035.1). NCBI lineage: Bacteria > Pseudomonadati > Pseudomonadota > Alphaproteobacteria > Hyphomicrobiales > Nitrobacteraceae > Bradyrhizobium > Bradyrhizobium vignae. The sequence continues at coordinate 1,680,986 of NZ_LS398110.1, read as the reverse complement.
GACTTCTCGCCCGCCCATCTCCATGAACGACGACTGGTCCGGATCGGCACGCGTTCCGCGCTGCACGAACTCGTTGATACACCCGTCCTCCAACGAGACGAGGCCTGCAGCACCGGTAAGATTGCTTTGCATCACTCGCATTCTCGACTGCTCATCGGTATCCCGCTCGTAACCGAGATAGATCCAGAACAACTCCGTCTGGTCTACGCCGCGCGGCGCAAAAAAACGGATCGCCAGAGAATTCAGCGTGAACTGAATGCACATGTTGGGAAAGACGGTCTGAATACTGTGCGTGATGCCGTCGTCGAACTCTTCCCAAGCTTCGAGCAGGCCCGGCCCATCGAGCGCGGATTCATAGTTGGCAGAATGCACCTTCGCATCCGCATATTCGGCCGCCTCCTGCATCTTCGCGCGGCGCGCGAAGCTCAGATGATGCCACTTGCGTTCGGACAGGGTGATGCCGCCGTCCATGTCCAGGCGATTCACCTTGAAAGTCGTGTAGAACGTATGCAACAGGGTCGCATGATACGAATCTCGCAGGTTCTCGGCGTATAGTTTCCAATTGTTGTGGATCATCTGGCTGTGCGTTCCGAGGATACGCAACGGACGCCCGAGATTGCGCTTGATAAACGACGCCATTTCGGGGCCGAGATACGTTTCGACGTCTTCGATCTCGTCCGCGAAAGTCCCAAAGATCATCCCGCAGAACGACTCCACCCTCAGGGGACGGAGCCGGTGCTGCTTCGGATCGAAATCCTCCGGCATGCCGCCGTGGCCGCGCACGCCGTTGCGGAAGGCGACGCCCTTGAGCCTACCATCGAGTTCGTAATTCCATGCGTGATAGACGCACGAAAGGCTCGCGACATTGTCCTTTTTCTTCAGGCACACCAGAGCGCCTTTGTGCGCGCAGCGATTCACCATCGCGTGTACCTTACCCTCGTGGCCGCGGGTGACGATCACGGGCGTTTCGCCGACCGTCGTAGTCCGGTAGTCTCCGACGTTCTGGATCTCGATGTCCAGGCACAGAAAATTCCAGGTCTTTCCCCGGAAGATTCGCTCCTGCTCCAGCTTGTAGATTTCAGGATCGGTGAACAGACGGTAGGGTGCACGGGTTACGCCCTGCGGCGGCCAACTGAATTCGGCTGCATGCTTGCGTTCTACTTGTACCGTCGGCGACATCAATAATGCTCCCGCTTCCGTCCCTTTGAGGACTTCTTCAGAATATTAGGCGGCCGCTCGCGTCGACCTCCAATACATTATTTCGCTGTATTGATAAGCAGTGCCTATCAGCCGATCTGCTTCGAAGTGCCATCCGTTCGTGCAGCCATGCGGCCAACTTGATTCAGCCAATAAGTGCCGAGATTCGCTGTGACGCGCCCCCGATATTCCGTGGGCTATCGCTAAATTTGCGGCTGATCCGCCAAGGCCGGTAGAGGACGTCAGGGAACGTTAAGAAGTTCTGGTCGAGCTCGGCGCATCGGCATCCAGATTTCGGCGACCGCCCCATCTCCGAGGTCTTCGAGGCCGAGCGACCGAAGGTCGTGCCCGGCGCGGACCAGTTCGGTGGCTTCCATGCCGTGCCGGCCTCGTTGTTCAAGACCTGTTTGGTGCGATCCAACAACGCGTACTCGGTGGCAACGAGCGCGGCCGGACAGTGCATCGGCTCAAGCCTATGCGGACCCATCTTGTCCTAGGCCTGATCGTTGCCGAACATGCAAGACAAGTACTATGGGACATATTCTGAAGCCGCTTGAACGTGATGGGGTTGGTTTAAATTGCCGTCGGCAAAAGTGATCGACGCGAGCGACTTGTTACCACTGCAAAGCGGGGTCACGCTTACGCGAACGAAGCCCGCGCGGCCGCGCGCTCAGAGCGGCTTCGAAACGGCTATTGGCGAAAGCGAGCCATATGCGATCAGACGTGGATTGCTGAGATGCTCGTTCCAATGTTTGGATGGCTCGTCGCCAAGATGCCTGCCTGGCTGTTTCCCCACGATTTCGGCAGCTGGCGAGCCCCCCATTTACCTAATAGGCGGCAAGCCTCGGTAACAAATCACTCATGCGGGATGGTCTTAACTTGAGGTCCGAGCCCGGATTAACCGGCCAACCGACCGGCCGACCTGAGCGGCGTGCGTTTATGAAGGAACTGCCTATACGTGACTATGGACGACACGCCCATGAACTCCGCCGGCGCGCAAGGCCGCCAAGTCGTCGTTGATGTCGCTAATCGGTGCAAGCCTCACGGGGATCGCCTTGATGCGCCCTTCGCGAGCATAGCCGACCAGTGACTTGAGTTCGGCGAGCGTTCCGACAAATGAGCCGCGTAGAGTGTATTGCCGGCTGGCCAGAGCGGCGATCGGCAGATGCAGCATGCCTCCGTACAGACCTACACCAACGTAGATTCCAGCATTGCGCATCGTATCGAAGGCAAGCTGAACGGTCTGATCCGCACCGACAAAGTCGACGACGGCAACAATGCCTCCCGTCTCCTCCTTCAACATTGCGGCGGCATTGGCCTTCCCGCTGTTGATCGCAAGGTCCGCGCCATAGTCCTTTGAAGCAAGTTGAAGCTTCGCATCATCCATATCAACGACTGCGACCCTCTCGAAGCCGATGCCCTTGGCGATCGCCAAGGCCATCAACCCGACGCCACCCACACCTATGATCGCGATCCATCCGTCCTTGCGTGGAATCTTTGCTAGGGCGGAAAATGCCGTCAGCCCGGAACAGGCGTAGACGCCAGCCATGTTCCGATCGACCCCCTTCGCGTCCACAAGAAATTTCGGATCGCGGACGACCACCTTCTCTCCGTGCCCACCGGGACGATGGAGACCAAGATTTTGCGGCATCGGGCATTCATTGTCGCGTTGATCAAGGCAGGCCTCGCACTTGCCGCATCCGATCCAGGGATAGACAATGACCGGCCGGCCAAGATCCGCCGGCTTCAGTTGAGCATCCGGTCCGTATGCAGCGATGTGTCCGTAGATCTCGTGGCCAAGCGTTAAAGGCAGGTTCGCACCGATATCGGGCAGTAGGAGTTTTCTGTCCCCTCCCATGCGGAGATGTCCCTCATGAAAATGGACGTCCGAGTGGCACAAACCACAACAGGCTACATCCACGACGACTTCGCTCGCTGATGGCTTTGGATTAGCAAGATCGTTCGGAACGATCGGGCACCCGAACTCCACCACTTGATAGGCCTTCATTTCAGTCCTCTCTGAAATCTGCAATAGGCATTCCGCTTGACCCGCTGCCGGCGCGACGCTTCGGTACCTACCGCGGATGGCCTACAAAGACTATCGGTCGGTATCAGGAAGAAGACGCCCGGAAGGCCGAAGCTCAGCCCTTCAGGGCCGAGTGTTGTCACGCCTGGTATATGAAGATCCGGCTATGCTGGCTTCACCACTGCTTTTGTTTCCAAGAATTCACCAAATGCGGTTTCACCCCATTCGCGACCATTGCCTGACATTTTGTATCCTCCGAATGGAGCTTCGGGATCTTCACCCGCTCCATTGATGAAGACCACTCCCGCACGAATCCGATCGGCGACTTCGTTCGCCCGCTTGTCGCTGCCGGACTGGATAAACGCTCCAAGCCCGTAAACGGTGTCGTTGGCGATTGCGACTGCGTCATCAACGTCATTGTATCCGATGATGCAAAGGACCGGACCAAAGATCTCCTCACGCGCAATGGTCATGTCGTTCTTCACATCGGCGAAGATAGTGGGCTTGACGTAATAGCCAGTGCTCAATCCGTTAGGGCGGCCAGGCCCTCCGGTGACCAGTGTAGCGCCCTCTTCGATTCCCTTGTTTATCAATGACTGTATTCTATTCCACTGGCGCTCGGAGACAACCGGCCCCATGTAAACAGCCGTGTTCGGATCACCGACGGTGATCGTAGCAGAAACTGCTTTTGCAATGGCTTTGGCTTCTTCCATCTTATCAGCAGGAACCAGCATGCGGCTCGGAGCATGGCAAGACTGACCGGCATTTATCATGAGACGATATATGTTTTGCGTGATAGCACTTTGCAAATTGGCGTCATCTAGGATGATATTCGGCGATTTACCACCAAGTTCCTGATGGACACGTTTGACGCTATCGGCCGCCCGTTTGGCTACATCGATACCTGCGGCCGTTGATCCGGTGAACGACACCATATCAATGTCAGGATGAGCTGAAATAGCGGCGCCCACGGTGGGTCCGTCGCCATCGACAAGGTTGTAAACTCCGGCCGGCACGCCTGCTTCATGAAAAATCTCCGCCAGTATATGTGCCGAAAAAGGCGCGATTTCAGACGGCTTGTGAACGCTAGTGCAGCCTGTCGCCAGAGCCGGGAACACCTTCACCACGATCTGATTGATCGGCCAGTTCCACGGCGTTATCATGCCAACGACGCCGATAGGTTCACGACGAATTTCGGTCCGAACACCTCGAGGATGTTCGAACTTGTAGTTCTTGAGCGCCGCAATGGCGGTTTGCAGATGGAGGAAGCCGATTCCCGCCTGCGTATCGGTGGCGAATTTTATTGGCGCGCCGAGTTCTTCGCTCACCGCGGCTGCCAGGTCCGCGTGCCGCTTGCCATAGACAGAGAGAATGCTCGACAGCAGGTCGATCCGTTCTTGGCGGCTCGTGCGAGAGAAGGTTTTAAACGCCGAACGAGCGGCGATGACGGCGCGATCCACATCAGCGGCCGTGGCAAGCGTAATCTTGCCGGCGGCTTTCTCCGTCGCGGGGTTGATGACCTCGACGGCATGTCCGCCCAACGAAGCAGTCCAGGCGCCGTCAATATAAAGCTTGGTATAGTCTCTCATATAGGTCTCCTGTAGCCGCGGATGAGATTCCCGCGGTTTCCGACGCGTGAGTGGGTGGATTCAAGCCAATGGTTGGTTAGCCATTGGATTCGGCTAAATCTCATCGCGCCAGTCCATCTGAAATAGGAAAATGGCGCGATCGATCACGTAAGTCCGTATCCGCCTCCGCTTCATCGGAGGTTGAAGTGTTGCCGAAAGCAGCCTTCCCGAGTTCGGGCGGCGCCGAGCGCTGCCGGGATGTTAGTGGATGCTGTGCTTTCCGACCTCGTCTTGTCAGTTCTCGACGAGGTGGTAGTCTCCCTTGGATGCACCGCATTCAGGGCATTGCCAATCGTCCGGATATCCTCAAAGCGGGTGCCGGGGGCGATGCCGGAGTCCGGATCACCCTTGGCTTCGTCGTACACATGAGCGCAGTAGGCGCAGCTATACTTTCTCACGTCGCTTGCTCATGACGCTTGTCGGATCTGGCTGCGCCCGGTCGTATCGCCGCGGTGCAAGGTGGGAATCAGGTCGAAGTTGTGTTGAATGCGCAGGTCTCGCTCGCGCAGTTCGGGCTCCATCAGTTTCCAGACCTTGGCGTGGTTGTATGCAGGCGTGGTCGGCCAGAGATGGTGAATCAGGTGGTAGTTGTGCCACTGCAGCAGGGGAGCCAGAAGCCTTTCGAATCCGAGCCGCATAGTGGTGCCTGCCGTCAGGTTCTCACTCGTCGATGCGGCGGGCTTGATATGCGAAAGATGGCCATGCTCATCGCCATCCAGGTGGGGCAGCCATAAGAACGCCATCGACATGAGACCGAGCATTAGGCGGTTAGGCAGATACCACAGCATCAACAATTCCCAGCCATACCCGAGGTAGATAATTCCGACGATGGCCGCGACAGTGGCTAAAGTGTACGGTAGCGCTTTTCTCATGATCTTTTTGGCCCGCGCGTCGCCGCTGCGCAGGTTGTACGCAATGTAGTGATAGTCGGTGGTCATCCAGCGGAAAGGTAGCGTCCACCAGCTACCATGGAAGTAGTGATCCGGATCCTGCGGATCATTGGTGAAGCGGTGGTGCATCATGTGCGAGTAGCGAATTACGTCCAAGGACCCCGGCGAGCCGACCGCAGCCAAGACCATCTGGCCGACCCAATCGTTGAACTTCACGTTGGTCGACACGGCCCGATGAAGCGAATCGTGCATGACGTGGAAAAAGGGGTACATGGTGATCACATTCAGGAGCATCCCGACCCATAAGGGAATAATGCCCTGCATAGCGGCGATATCGACGCCAATGACGCCACAGACGACGTAAAGCAACACCGCCAGCGTCGGCCAGGCCACTTTCGGTGGGTTGGTCAGGCGATAGAGTTCAGCCTGCTTTTCAGGCGGGACTCTGACGGGATTCAACGAAGAGGCGTTAGATGACACGATGCTTTTCTCCTTGGTGAGTCACGGCTGCTTTTGATTGTTATGGTTCGTGACGTGATCTTGTTTCCCGGTGTGATTGTGGAAGTCAGGAGCTGCGTTCATCCAGTGTTGAGGTTGCCAAATATTTGACCTAAACTGCCAGAAATCATCGCCACTGCATTGCGACAGAACCATCCATGTCGAAAAGCGGTAAGGCAATGAGCGACAGTGCAACGTACAGCGCGTCGCTATCGTCGTGGTGCCAGCCTCCGCTCCGCCTACTTTCTTCTCCGCCAAGCTGATCGCCGCGCATGCGAGTGCCGCTATCAAGCAGCGCAACTGTTGCCCTTGCTGGACTTTCTCCCGTGCTTGAGGCGTATCGTGCGGCTGACAGGCCCGAAGCGGGCATCGATCTGGGTTTGGCAATTTCGGCAGCTTCGCACGGATTGGTAGGGCTTTTCGCGTTGTCCAGCGACACTCTATGGGACGCCATGGTGACGACAAGCCACCGTTCGCGAAGATCGGCACCTTCAACTCGCGGTCCTCGGTTAGCGAGTCGCTGATATTTAGACCCCGATCGCAGCAGAATAGCCGGTCAATGACACGACCGCTGGCTGATCTCTCGACCAACACTCTATCGGGCTGCGTCAATTACTCTATGAGCGGAGTGCCTGAGCTCTTGATGACGCCCCCCCATTTTTCAGCTTCACGCTTCATGAATCGGGCGAACTCGTCGCCGGACACACCGCCTACTTCTGCGCCCGTAGCTTCCAGGCTCTTTCGGAAGCTCGGACTCGACGTGATCCGTGCAATATCGGCGGTCACCTTCGCTACGTGTTCGGTCGGCGTCCCGGCCGGCGCCAACACGCCGAACCACGAAGACGCCTCGAAGCCGGGCAAACCGGCTTCCTCAAATGTTGGCACATCGGGCAATGAGCTCAGTCGTCTAGGGCTCGCAACGGCCAGCGCCCGGACAGTACCGGCCTGCACCTGCGGAATGACGGTAGGCAGATTGTCGAAAAGTATGGGAACGTGCCCGGCGATAAGGTCGGTCATGGCTGGCGCAGCGCCACGATAAGGCACATGCCTGAGTTTGAGACCCGTCATCTTCTTGAACAATTCTGCCGAGAGGTGATGTGTCGAGCCGATTCCGGACGAGGCGTAATTGAGATCTTCGTCTTGGCTCCGCGCCAGATTCAGAAGCTCGGCGAGCGTAAAGGTCTGCAGCTTCGGATTGACTATCAGGACGATTGGAACACTCGCCAGCAGGGCGATCGGCGTGAAATCTTTGGCGGGATCGAAAGGCAGCTTCTTGTAGAGCAACGGATTTATCACGATCGGACCGGGCGAACTGACGAGATAAGTGTATCCATCTGCCGGCGCAGTCGCGGCGGCCTGCGTCCCGACATTACCGCCCCCGCCAGGCCTGTTCTCGACGACGACAGGTTGTTGCCAAGTCTCGTTGAGCGCCTCCGCTAAAAGACGCGCTACCGCATCGTTAGAACCTCCGGCAGGGTTCGGCACGATTAGCCGAACGGTCCGCGACGGGAACAACTCCGCTTGGACGGCGCTCGCCTGAACGATGATCGCAAGAGCAAACAAGCCTAGAACGACTTTTCTCACCGGGAACTCCCTATGCTCATCAGCTAGTCAATCGACAATGACAACCGATCGCCGCGTTAGAATTCTCGAGTCTCAGGAGACCGGCCCCTCCAGCTGCACATACCTCGGCTTCCAGCATGGAGAGGCTCGCTGGCTGGGACGGTAAGCCGCTTCGATTCGATCGTTCTCTTTGATGCGAATGACCGGGCCGTCGCGCAATTTGTCGTCTTTGCAGCTTGACCCTATAGCCCTCAGTCGAGGGTGATGTTCATTGACTTTACAAAGGTCTCCCAATAATCGACCTCACTCCTCACGAATTTTTCTGTATCCGAACCGTTCATCGAAGCGGGGATCGCTCCAAGATCGATCAGCCGCGCTTTGGTTTCGGGATGATTCATTGCGTACAGACCAGCAGCTTCGAGTTTGGCTTTGGTTGCTGCGGGCGTCCCCGCGCGAATACATACCGCGAACCAACTTTTGCTGACGAACTCAGGAAGTCCGGATTCCGAGATCGTTGGAACGCTTGGCAGCGCGGGCACTCGCACTTCGGTGGAGACTCCAATCGGGCGAATCGCATTCGACTGAACTAGTCCGATCGTTCCGGGGACGTTGTCGAACATCATCACGATGTTGCCGGCGATGAGATCCTGCAGTCCAGGTTGCGAACCCCGATATGGGACATGGATCATTTCAACGCCGGCAAGCCTTTGAAACAGCTCTCCCGACAGATGCATGATTGTCCCCTGACCGGCGCTGCCAAAGCTGTGACGACCAGGGCTCGCCTTGAGATAGGCAATAAACTCGCGCAAATTCGACGCGGGAACATCCCTGTTTATCACAAGGATGTTCGGGATAAGCGCAATGTTAAACACTGGAACGAGATCACGATCCGCCACGTAATTTAAGTTTCGGAAAAGAAATCTGCTGAGCACCAATGTGCTGAGATTGCCCAATAGGATCGTGTAACCATCTGCCGGCGATCGCGCGACTTCTCCGGTGCCTGTCGTTCCGCCGGCGCCCGACCTGTTCTCCACGACTATCGATTGCTTGAGGTAGTCGCCCATATGACGAGCGACCAAGCGTGCCACGGTATCGGTCGATGCACCCGGCGCGTAGGGAACGATCATTCGGAGAGGACGCTCAGGAAACTGATCCTCTGCTCGGGCGGACCTTACTCCGGCTGCTGCCGATAACGTGAAAGCCAGCGCGTCACGTCGCGTGATGGACCTTATCGCCATGTTGTCATCACCATGTATGACTTTTAGTTTCGGCCGCGGCTGCAAGGGCGGCAAGAGCACGCGCGACACCTTCGACGCCCGGCGGGCTATCAAGCACTGTGTTGGCAGAGGCAGAGCTGGGCTGAGGTCTCGTCAGCAAGTGGTCATCCTCCCTGTCCCCTACCTTAGAGGGGTTCAAAAGAGACTACCGAGCCGAGCGTTGTCGCAGCTAATAATGATTTTCTCTACTTAAATAAGTAGATCATATCAGTCCCGAATCCGCCGTCCGTGCCAATCTCTTCAACTGATCGAGAAAGGCGACGACAGCAGGAGCCCGCTCCGACTTGCGATACACCATAGCCAAATCAGACTGCTGATTGATCTTTGCCAACGGCCGATAGACCACATCGGAAATTCGCAGGTTCCTAAGTGAGTCGGGCACGAAGGCCACGCCGAGGCCGCCGGCAACCAGTCCCGCAAGAGCTGTGAATTGTCCCGCGCGTTGCGTTACTTGAGGCGACAAGCCACCCGCAGCACATATTTGGGCAACTTGCGCGTTAAATCCGCTTCCCTCCTGGATCTGCACGGCGACGAATGGTTCGGACTTCAGGGCGCCAAGCTCTACGTTCTTTTGCCGCGCCAGTCGATGCCCGCGCGGTATGGCCAGTATGATCGGCTCCCGGTGCAACGACATTATCCCCACGCCGGTCGGCAGTGAGCTCACCGGAAGACGGAGAATTCCTACGTCAAGCCGGCCGCTGCTGACATCTTCCAACTGCTGGACGATTCCAATTTCGTTCAGGCGGAGCTCCACGAGAGGGTTGCCTACGCGAAACCGCGAGATTGCTTTCGCAAGGACACCCGTGAAGATTGCCGACCCCACATATCCAATTTCGATGTGCCCCAGTTCGCCTCGACCCGCTTGGCGTGCCACCAGCGCCGTCTTTTCAGCTTGCTGAAGTGTCCTGATCGCTTCGTTCAACGTGACCCGGCCGACGACGGTGAGCTTTACCGACCTTTTTGTCCGGTGGAAGAGCTCGACACCGAGTTCGCGCTCGAGTGCTCGAATTTGTTGCGTGAGCGCTGGCTGCGCAATGCCGAGGCGCTCGGCAGCCCTTCCGAAGTGCAGTTCTTCGGCCAGGACGGACATGTATTTCAAGCGACGCAATTCCACTCTCCGCCTCCATGGCGTGCTAGAGAATGCAACGTTTACTCGGCCAAGCCCATTCTCTCTTGAATAAGGCCTAACCATCAGCCGGAGCTGATTGTGATAACTTTATCCTATATGTTCGCATGAAAAGGGGAATTTTGAGCGGATGGGGCAAGGCGTGGCTCAAGCGGTACCGAAGGCGAGTTAGTGCTTCTTCGGACTTTGCCAGCGGCCCATGGCGGCTGGCTGTTGCTTCGTGCGCCGGTTCTGGCGGTCTTCGGCAAGGAGGTTTGCAGTGAGCGAGACCGCCGATCCGCTGGTGCTGGATTTCGTTGAATGGGGTCGCACGCGCCCCCGCGCACCTATGCTGAGGTGATCGCAAGCTGGAAGTCCTCCTTGCCCGCGCGTTACCATCTGGAAGGCCGCGGACCGCGGCTACGTCGCGCGCGAGACGGTGCCCGGCCTAAGGCCTGGTCATCGCGGCGATGGAAGGGGCGGGAGATTGCTGCGCATGAGCGAGCGATGACTTCACCACGTCCTCATTGCGAGCGTGAGCGAAGCAGTCCAGAATATCTCTGCGGCGGCCGACCGGTTGCTTCGCTAAGCACGCATGACGGAACAAAGCGATGTCACTCAAACTCTTCGAACTTGTCGGGACCGACGCTGCGCGTCCCTTCAGCCCGTACTGCTGGCGCACGCGAATGGCGCTGGCGCACAAGGGACTGCCGGCGCAATCGCTGCCCTGGCGCTTCACCGAGAAGAGCGCGATCGCACCGTACGGCTCCGATAAGGTGCCCGTGCTGCTGCATGACGAAGAGCCGGTGGTCGATTCCTGGACGATCGCGAATTATCTCGAAGACCATTTTCCGGACCGTCCTTCGTTGTTCGGCGGCGAAGGTGGCCGCGGCATAGCGCGCATGATCAACGCCTTCGGCGACATCACCGTCATCGGCGGCATCTTTCCGCTGATCGTCGCCGACATCCCGAAATATCTGGCCGAAGTCGACGCTGCCTATTTCCGCCAGTCGCGCGAGGCGCGCTTTGGGGGCAAGACACTGGAACAGGTCATGGCCGGCCGCGACGCTGGCGTGATCGCGTTCCGCAAATCGCTGGAAGTGATGCGGCAGACCCTGAAGAAGCAACCCTACCTGGGCGGCGCCGCGCCGAATTATGCCGACTACATCGTGTTCGGCGGCTTTCAGTGGGCGCGAGTGGTGAGCCCGTTCAAGCTGCTGGAGGCAGACGATCCGATCTACGGGTGGCGCGAGAAGCTGCTCGACGCGTTCGAGGGCATGGCGCGAAGATCGCCGGGCCACGCAGTCTAAGGCGGCCGCTCACGCGAGTGGCTCGGTCCGGGAGAAGCCTCCGGTCGGCCGTCGATTTCCGAAGCCGTTCGCTCTCACGACGGCCGAACGCTTTATGCAACCGCGTGTTTGGCCGCCGCTACTTCAGCCGTCGGGACGCGGCTTTCAGCGCCGAACCGGGCGAACCGGACCACCTGGTCAGCGACGACCTGAAGGCCAGGCAACCAGTTGGCGTCAGCTCCTACGGCAGAGGGAGCGCCGGTAAGGATGGTTGCGGCGTATGGCGTCGGCCATCCTCGCAAGGCGTGAACCACCGAACGCATGGCCACCAGCGTCGTCCCTATTGCCTGATGGCCGTTCGCGCAAACGATGCACCCGACGGCTCTTCCTTCCCAGTAGGAGCGCTCGTCGTCGCGCATTTCTTCGGTGTAATCGATGACATTTTTGATCAATCCTGACATCGAGCCGTGATATCCGGGCGAGGACAGAATGATGCCGTCGGCGCGACGCAGAACGTCCACAATCGCGGCCGCCGCCGGAATGTTCTTCACGGTGGCTGGATCATACGGCGGCAGGATCAGCGAAGGTCCGGCAATGGCGTGAACGTCACATCCTTGCGCGCGCACCATGTCCAGTGCAATGTGCAGCGCACGCTCCGAGCTCGAGCCGACTCGCGTCGATCCACCAATTCCCACGATCAAAGGGCTACCGGCCCCCATAGACGTTCTCATTTCCGAACTCCGCTACCAATTGCTCGACCGCGCACATCGTTCGACCGATTTCATGCTTCCATCCAATTTAGCGGCAAGCGGCTGTGGTGAGTATGCTGAAAGCGCTGATCGCAGATATCATCAACGACGATATCGTTTGCGCAGCACACGCCAACGGGCTCAGAATGCCGGTGCGCCTGCGGCGCGCGGATCGCGATGCCCTCCTTGTTGCACGCATCTTGCGTGGCGCGCTCTGGCTCTCCATCCGGCGAGAAGTGGAAAGTATCGACGAGGACGCAGCGCGGTCGCGTGCCTATAAGCGCATGCAAAGACGCGCCTCGACCCGGCCCTGAGGGGCCAGGTTTGCAGCGCGCAAGAAGATCAACGAGTGGCTTGACGTTCCGTCATGCGCCGTCGTGGTTGGTCCAGCGTTCGAGAAGCTCACCTATCGGCAACCTGATTAGCTTCCTTGCCTACCATCGACGTCGCCTAGGGATTCTTCCAGTCTTGCCATAAACCCTTCTGGGTTCTCCAATGCGACGATGTGTCCCGCGTCCGGAACGACCGCGTGCTTCGCGCCCGGTATCTTGGCCGCGGCCGCCGCCAAGATTTCGGGCGGCGCTCCTTTGTCCTTGGCTCCGCCGATGACCAGGGTCGGCACGGAGATTTCCGAGATACGTGGCCCGAAGGACAGCGTCTTGAGCGCCTCGCAGCAGCCCTCATGCCCAAGGGGATTGGTGGTGCGGATCATCGTACGCACCTTGTTCAGCACCGGTGGATTTCGGCCGACGGTTTCCGGCGTGAACCAACGCTCGATTGTACTGTCGACAACACCGTCCATGCCCTTCGCGCGCGCCTTGTCGATGCGGGACTGGAAGTACGCCGCGTAATCCGGCGGCGCGTCTGGACGCGAATCGCATGCAACCAACGAGCGAAGCCGCGCGGGATGCTCGATACCGAGCCCATAGCCGATCATTCCGCCGATCGACAATCCGATCCAGTGCGCCTTGTCCACCCCACATGCGTCCATCAATTGAACAGCGTCCTCGATCAACATCGGAAACGTGTAGGGGCCGGGCACAGCCTCGGTTTGGCCGTGGCCGCGCTGGTCGTAACGGAGGATTCGGTAATCCTGCCTGAGCGCCATGACAACATCATCCCAAAGGGTCATGTTGTTGGCCAGCGCATGCGACAAAGCGATCCACGGCCGGCCTTTCGCCGCATCGATCACCTCGCAGTTAAACTTGACGCCGTTGACCTCGACCTTCATCAAATGACCTTCCTACCCGCCTACATACTCAAGATCGTCGGCGAGCTTGAGCTCGACCAACACGTTCTCCTTGCCGGACTCCTCGCACAGCATCGACCGATGGGCGATGCCCTTGGGAATGAAGAGCATGTCGCCTGGCCGCATTGTACGGGTCCCCATTTCGGTTTCCCACTTCAGCGCACCTTTAATGCATATGATGATCTCATGCGCATCAATATTGCGATGCCAGAAGGACATGTCTTCCTTGCTGCGCTTGGACAGATCGACCTTCGTGCGCTCCGAACTATAGAGACGTAGCGGTGTTCCGTCGGCCTTGTTCAGGTTGGACGGAGCGTACTTCTCGTCGAAAATGTTCAAGAGACGAAATATCTCTGCGTGTTCGGCAACCCCGGCGTTCTCGATCGGTGATGACTGATGCTCAAGGACCACGTTCCTGCCGTTGATCGTCACCACTTCCCTGAATAGATCGCTCATTAAAGCCTCCACTTCGTTTTTCGCTAGATGAAACTTCGTGCTCCGTGCGCCTCTGTCGGGCACGGTCCAGCTGACGATGGACCTGCGGCCCAACGTCGTCTGGTCAGGCGACTGACGACTTCGGGTCCTGGAGGTACGGCATGACATCGCACGCAAAACGCTCGATGTTTCGTTGCGTTAGCTCGTCCGAGAGCGTGCCGAACTGAAGGAGGCAAACCATGTTGCCGAGCCCAGTTCGATCTCGCATCTGCTCGAGGCGATTGCGAACGGTCTGTGGGCTGCCGACGACAACCGTTCCTTTCGCGATCAGCTGATCGAGGGTCTGGCGCTGGATGCCGAGACCGGTCCGGACCTTGGCTAGAGCCTTGGTGGAGGCGATCGAGGAATAGCCGGGCGGGATCAGCATTTCCCAAGGCATGGGCAGATAATCGTTGAACAAGCGCTCGAGCGGCTCGCGCGCCTCTTCCTGCGCGCGTTCGTCCGTATCGGCCACATAGATCGGAGCAGCCCATCCTAACTGGTTGGACGAGGCTTCATAGCCGAACTGCTGGGCTTCCGACCGATACACGTTGAGATACTTCTCGACAGCCTCGGCGGTGCTGAACGTCACGACGAAGGGATACTTGCGTTCCGGCGCGGCAGCCCAGTGAATGGTCTCCGCAGAGCCTTGCGAAGGAATCCAAATCTGGGGGTGCGGGTTTTGGTATGGCCGCGGCCACAGATTGGTGTACCTGATCGAGAAGTGCTCGCCCTCGAACGCAAACGGGCCAGTTTCCCTCCAGGCTCGAACGATCAGATCGTGCGCCTCGTGGAAGCGCTCGTGCGAGAATGCTGGATTGACTCCAGAGGAGTGATACTCGGCCCCGATGCCTCGAACGAATCCGACAACAAGCCGTCCTTTCGACAAATTGTCCAGCATTGCGAATTCTTCGGCAATGTTGACGGGATTGTTCACCAGCGGCAGAGCGCGGCCGAAGACGCCGATCCGAACCTTCTTGGTCTGCTGGATCAGCGCGCTGGCGATCAGGTTCGGAGCCGGCATCAAACCATAAGCGGTTTGGTGATGCTCGTTGACAGCGATGATATCGAAACCAAGCTTCTCGCCGCTGACTAACTGCTCCATATAGGACGCATAATCTTCCGCGCCCTTCACGGGGTCGTAGAGCGAGTTCGGCAGCGCCGTCCATGCGGAGCGATATTGTTTGGCGGCGACGAAGTCGAGGGCACGATAAGGCATGAGATGAAAAAGAACGAACTTCATGATGCGACCCCGTCGGTAAATGCCTTGACCTTTTCAAACAGCGCGCCCGCCGCTTCGATGTGAGGTAGATGCCCGCATTTTTCCAGCAAAGACAGCTGCGCATGCGGAATGCGCTCGCCCCAGCGTTTTGCGTATGCGACCGGGATGAGCTTGTCGTCCTGGCCCCAAATCACCTGGGTCGGCACCTTGATGCGATGCAGCCACTTTTCGAGATCAGGGTTGAACATGCGCGGCTGCCACGCATAGCGCGTGGCCGCGAAGCGGTTCTTGGTCTGAACCTCGATCTGCTCGTCCGTGAACTTCATCCCCAGCAAGCGATCGGCAATGGCCTGATCGAAGAACAGCTCGCGCGTCGCCTCTTCGGGCGACCAGATGAAAAAATCAGCCACCGGGGTGCCCTTGACCCGAATGCCGGCGGGAGCAACTAACGTCAAGCTGGCCAATCGGCTTGCGTTCCGCACCGCGAGCTCGGCCGCTACCCAGCCTCCTAGCGACGTTCCGACGAGATGAACCTTGTCCAGATTCATCTGCTCGATGAAGTCCAGGTAGAACATCGCTAGATCCGACACGCTCCGGATCCAGTCCGGCGAGTCCGAGCGGCCAAAGGCCGGATGATCCGGGACGAAGAGCTGGTAAGCGCTCGACAACTTTTCGAAGAACGGAAGCCAGGGGCCGACGCCATTTGCCCCGTGGAGGAAAATAAGGGCCTGTCCTGAGCCATGTTTTTGGAGTCCGATACGTACTCCGCCGATGTCGACGACTTCGCTGGTAGGTCCCATTCGCCCGCGCTCCCTCTCACGTTCACTTGCTATTGAAGCGCAACTTATAGGGAGGAGGCTCTCAGGCTAGATGGCGATAATTGATAGGGAGTATCAGACGAAGTAATAGCTGCCCCGAGCGAAACGATTCGCCTCACTGCGGCGCCGACTGCAACTGATCCCAGAGCGCGTCGACTTGCTTGAACTCCAGTTCGATCATATGGACAAACTGTCGCGCTGCGGCACTCAGTGGCCGACGGTGGTCGAAGAGCGCGTAGAGATCGAAGGACAGCGCAGGCTCGACGACGGGATAGACGAACACTTTCGGGTTATCCAGGTCGTCGACCATGCCGATGAACGCCCCCATGACCGCCCAATCTGAATTCATGGCAATCGATATGGATCCTGCCGTACTGTTGATCTCGATGACCTTCTCGGCATTGATCAGACCCCGCTCGATGTACTCTTGCGCAGCACGGCCAAAGCTGTGTTTGGTCGTCGGCAGGATCAGCTTCAGGCCCTCGGCTCGTGTCAGGTCGCAAGGGGTAAGCGAGGCGCCGAACAACGGTGATCCGCTCATCAGCACTACCCGATCGCGGTACAACAGCCGCTGTACCAGGTGGCCTTCAACTTCCGGCCGAGATCCCAATGCGAAGTCGACCAGACCGTCACGGACCCACTCCACAAGGGTGCCCGTGTAGCTTTCCGAGACCACGACATCTACGTGAGGATGACGTTCGAGGAACGGCAGAAGGACATTCTTTAGTAAGCTGCGATTAAACATGCCCGAAAGACCGACGTGTATCTTGCCCGTCACCGCGCCCTTCGGATTCTCGACCCTGAGCTCTTCTTCTGCGAGCGAGATGTTCTGCATGATAGCGACGCATCGCTTGTAGAGCTTGTTTCCGGCCGCCGTGGCCTTGATACCGCGAGGATGCCGCTCGAACAGCTGAACGCCGAACTCCTCCTCAAGGCGACGGATCTGCATGCTCAGGGCCGGCTGCACGGTACGCGCCTTGATCGCCGCCTTGCTGAAGGAGCCCTCCTCAAAGACCCACATAAAGTAGCTGAGTTGCTTGATTTCCATTACTGCCCACGGGATTGACGTCGTCTTCCGGCACTTGCGCCGCATCGGCCTGCAGTGCGTCTTCGAGGGCACCACCATACGTATGCGTTACCATACTAGGTGAAGTTCCGTCCCGTAGCTACCCCGAGAGGCTAGATCATGACCGAACCGCCATCGACGCAGATGGTCTGACCCGTCATGAAATCGCTCGCCGGCGAGGCCATGAACAGCAACGTTCCGATGAGATCTTCGGGATAGACTTCCCGCTTGATGGCACGTGTTGCGACATTTCTGCTGACGACATCCGAATTCCAGCTGGCATTGTTGAGGATACCAGCACTCATCGTTAATCCGGGCGCGATCGCGTTGACGCGAATGCCGAAATCACCCAGCTCGCGCGCGGCCGCGCGTGTTAGGGAAATCACCGCCCCCTTAGAGGCGACATAATGGGCGAGGCCGGGCGAGCCTTTAATGGCGGTGCCCGACGCCAGATTGATGATCTTGCCGTAGCCGGCCTTTTTCATCGGCTGAACGACCGCCTTGATGCACTCGAACGTGCCGCGGGTGTTGACCGCCAGGACACGGTCCCAATCATCGGAACTGATCTCGGTCAGCGGTTGCAATTTCAGTATCCCTGAGATCGCGGCATTGTTGACTAGAATGTCGACGCTGCCAAACTGGCGTATGGCCACGTCCACCATCGCGGCAACCGATCGTCCATCGGTAACGTCAAGTCGCACCGCAGCTACGTTGCGTCGAATGCTTTCGATGGCACGGTAGGTCTCTTCGGTCGAGCTGATGTCGCCGATCACGATCGACGCGCCCGCTCTTGCCAATTCCGTAGCGAACGTCGCCCCGAGCCCTTGACCGGCTCCGGTTACGATCGCAACTTTGCCGGCAAGTGGCTTGACGCCGGTCAATTGATCTGCGTCCGACATTCGCTTGTCTCCTTAGATTGCAGTCGCTCCGCCATCGATAGGAATGACGGCCCCCGTGATGTAGCTTGATGCAGGTGATGCTAGGAGCGCCGCAAGTCCTTTGATCTCGTGCGGAAGCCCGATGCGGTTAAGCAATGTATCGGCAGCGAATTGTTTCGCCGTGTCGGCCTGTCGCATGCGGCCCTGGCCGATGTCGGTCAGGAAAGGTCCGGGCGCGATCGCATTGATAGTCACGTTATCGGTCGCTAGTTCGACGGCCGACTGCCGAACGAGGTTGCTAACCGCAGCCTTGGTCGCAGCATAGGCGTAGCCGACCATCCGCTCGGCGCGAATACCGGCAATCGATGACGTCACCACGATGCGACCAGATTTTTGTTTCCGCATGTGCGCGGCCGCAGCCTGGATCGTGATGAAGACACTGGTCAGGTTGAGCCTCAGGAGCGTATCCCAGTGGACCGGGTCGAACTGAGCCATAGCCCCTCTCTCCGTCAAAGGCCCTGGCCCCGCGGAGATGCCCGCATTCGCGATCATGATGTCCAGACGCCCAAAGTGGGCGGCCGTCCTGTCGATCGTCGAGCGCAATAGATCCAGTTCACCCACGTCAAGCACGAGACCTTCTGCAGACAAACCGCGCCCCCTCAGCCGAGCGCAAGCTTCGTTGACGGCGACTTCGTCGACATCGGATAGGATCGTCGTGGCACCCTGCTCCGCAACCGCTTCCGCCATCGCGAACCCGAGGCCTCTTGCAGCGCCGGTAACGAACGCAACTTTCCCCTTGAGGTCAAACATCTCTTTTACATGCATCAGTCATTCTCCTATCGGGGGAGGGCAGCGGGGGCCCGGCCTAAATCCCCGACTCCGCGGTGCCGGCCCGTGATCAGCTCAACGTGCCTTGGCCTCGATCACGTCGAAGCTTCGACCGGCCGTTTCAGGAAGGATCAATGCAGCCAACACACATATGAGGGCGGCAAGCGCTCCCACCAAGATTCCATTGAGGATATTGCCACCGCTCATCGCGGCCACGACCGGTACGGCGTAAGGCGCAAGACTGCCGATTCCCCGGCCGATCATGTAGATCGTGGACACGGCGCTCGACCGGGTCTCGACCGGGTATAACTCGGAGAACCAAGCGCCGAACATGCCTGCGGCAACCTGCCCGCAACCCCAGACGAGGTAAGCGAGGAACAGAGACCATGTCCAGAGTTCACCCGTAAATTTCTCTTCCTTCGAAAGATACAAGCCGGCAAATCCCACCAAACTCAGCAACATCGGCAAGACGATCCCCAGCTTGCGTCCAAGACGGTCCGAGTACCAACCGAAGATTAGGTAGGTCGCACCCATGGCGCCCGCGAAGAGCAGGCTGATGTTGCGTACGACTTCCGGCGAGGCTCCGAGCTTCAGCATGTGGCCAGGCATGAACACCGAAACCGAATAGAAGGCGAACATGTAACCGGCGACGATGGCAAACCCGAGCAACGTGTATTTCAGCGACGGGCCTTTGAATATCTCGATGAGCGGGCTGTCCGCCGCCGACTTCTCGGGCGGCAGTTCTCCGGCTTTGCGCATGCGCTCGTATTCGAGCCAGACCTTCGATTCCGGCATCCAGAAGCGGACGTACACCATGAGGAGGAGTGGAGCACCACCTGTCAGCAACGCGACGCGCCAGCCCCAGTCAGGGTCAAAGCTGCCGAGCGCCCAAGCCGAAACGATGGCCGCGCCAGCAATGCCGCCGGTTGCTGAAGCCTGGATGATACAGCTGCCAAATCCGCGCCGATTCTTGTCCCACACTTCGTTGAAGAGCACTATGCCGGCGCCCCACTCGCCGCCTAGCCCAACGCCGGTGATCGCGCGCAGGACCAGCAACGACGTGAAATCCCACGCAGCGGCAGAGGCGATTGCTCCAAGCGAGAACAACAGAAGCGTCAGAAGGAGCGAATTCTTGCGACCGATCTTGTCGCCGAGCCAGCCGAACAGAACGCCCCCGATCACCGATCCGATCAGAGTGACCGTAGTGATGATGCCGGCCTGCGTGAGAGTAATAGAGAGAGACTTCTGAATGGCCCCCATCAGAAACGCGATAATTAGAATATTGTAGAAGTCGAGACCAAACCCCAAAATGGCGGAGGTCAGCACGCTCCGCTTCTCGCGGCCGTCATAGGCCAAATGCCCTGCACCCATTTCCATCCCCGTTTCGGCATGGTCCTCAGCCGATCCATAACGTTCGGTCTGGCACCTGCTTGTTATATTTGCCCCAAGCTGTACGCGCGGGACGACCGAAGGGTTCACGTTGGTGGGCTATCGACGGTTGCGACGAGCAGGCGCTCGAACGCGTGCCCAACGGTTCTGAAGTAATGCTTTCCCTTCGGTCGGCTGCAGACACTATACAGAACCAACGCTCGCTCCACATGGCTGGGCGTGATAGGAAGTATCATCATACGTTATATCGTCGGAAGCTCGTGTGGCGTCGCGACTGACCCTCGCGACACCGACTGGCTATGGACCTGAGTTTCTGTCGGAATTTATGATGAGATCAGGTGAGAGATCGCTTCATGACGCACCGCAATCTGGCGACGCTCTAGCACCTCCCTTTCAATGGCTCAGACGCAAGCCGTCACAGATGCAAGCGCATGCAGCAAGCACGGTTGTCCACGTTTCTTCGGATGCGGTTCATTGCCGTCTAGGGGACAGGGCCGACGACTAGGCGCGTCCCACGTTGGACACTCCTTGCATCGGCATGAAGCGCCAAGTATCTCGGTTCTCACGCCGTCCGCTCGACAAAGAAGAATAGGCATACCTCGACGATGAATAGCGAACGCGTATCCTTTCGCTCTTCTGCTCGAGCCGACGGTCTCGGTCATCAGGGATCGCATCGAAGAGATTGAAATCATGGGGCTTTGAAAGGCGAACGCCAAGGTCGGCACAGTTGGCGTACGGCTTCGCCCGCTTTGCGTGGTCCTCGTTGAACCGTTATTCGCGACGGATGGCTGTCGGCACGGCCGGCAGAGACTTGATTCCGCTCTCGCGCTGCCGCTATTCAGATCGAGCCTTTGCGTATTGCAATTCGAGCAAGTCGAATACCCATGAAGTTCACCGGAACGAAGAACTACGTCGCAACCGACGACCTCAAGGTCGCTGTCAATGCCGCGATGGTGCTGGAGCGCCCGCTCCTGGTGAAGGGCGAGCCCGGCACCGGCAAGACGGTGCTGGCTGAGGAGGTGGCGAAGGCGCTGAACGCGCCGCTGCTCACGTGGCACATCAAGTCCACCACCAAGGCGCAGCAGGGCCTCTATGAATACGACGCGGTGTCGCGCCTGCGCGACAGCCAGCTCGGCGATGCCCGCGTCTCGGACATCAAGAACTACATCAAGCGCGGCAAGCTGTGGGAAGCCTTCACCGCCGAGCAGCGCCCGGTGCTGTTGATCGACGAGATCGACAAGGCGGACATCGAATTCCCGAACGATTTGCTGCTCGAGCTCGACCGCATGGAATTCCATGTCTACGAGACCGGCGAGACGATCAAGGCCAAGCAGCGCCCGATCATGATGATCACCTCCAACAACGAGAAGGAGCTGCCGGACGCTTTTCTCCGCCGCTGCTTCTTCCACTACATCAAGTTCCCCGACGCCGAGACGATGGGCCGCATCGTCGACGTCCACTTCCCCGGCATCAAGAAGCGCCTGGTCGAGGAGGCGCTGCGGATCTTCTTCGAGGTGCGCGAGGTGCCCGGGCTGAAGAAGAAGCCGTCGACCTCCGAGCTGCTCGACTGGCTCAAGCTGCTGCTCAACGAGGACATGAGCGTCGAGCAGCTGCGCGAACGCGATCCGCGCAAGCTGATTCCGCCGCTGCACGGCGCCCTGCTCAAGAACGAGCAGGACGTGCACCTGTTCGAGAGGCTGGCATTCCTCAGCCGGCGAGAGGTCTAGCGGACCGGACACGTCTCCAAAACGGACTAGGGACGCTTCAGCCATGAATAGCACGCGAGCGGCAATGTTGAATTTGGTGACTACTCTCGGCCCCGAAGGGCCGAGCTTCTTGCGCGCAAGAAGATCAACCCGATTTATTCATCGATGGGAGAGCGAGGGAAACTATTGAAACAAATCGAGTTTTGTCCTCCATGTCCCAGCACCTCGCTAAGTCGCAAACGACCGAACTCACCGACTTCCGGAATGGCGCGAAGCGTCACTTGGTGATTGGATAATGGATGTGGTGCGAAGACCTTGATATGCAGATCCTCGGTGTCATTTGGACTGGAGCCGACTAGATGGGTCATTCCCAAGCGGACAAGGTAAAAAGTCGGCAGCGTATACTGGATGCAGCGGCAGTTCAGATCCGCGAGCTGGGACTGGATGGCATCAGCATCGCCGAACTCATGAAGTCCGCAAAATTGACCCACGGCGGGTTCTACGGTCATTTTGACTCCCGCGATCAGCTGATTTCAGAGGCTTTGGCAAAAGCTCTCTCGGAAGGGGGTCCGGAATCTGTGCGCTTGGGGAGCACGAACGGACCGCGGACACTTAAGACGCTGCTGAATACTTATCTCAGTAAGGCCCATCGCGACGACCCGAGCGTGGGATGTGCGGTGGCTGCCTTGGCGGGCGATGTCGCGCGAAGCGACCGAAAGACTCGTGAGGTCATGACGGACTATCTTTCGAACTACTTCGATAATGTGGCCGACTTGCTGAAAGGTGATCATCCCGACGAATCGGCCATCGCTATCGTGTGCACGATGGTCGGAGCCGTCGCTCTCGCGCGGGTCGCGAGAGACCTTTCGATGTCCGATAAGATACTGCGCGCTGCGCAACGAAGCATTCTCGATCTCGTGGAATGTCGGGGGACAGCGGGCGGATGATAGCGGTCGGTACAAATCCGAGAGTTCGGGATGCCTTCGATAACGTCCGCTTGTTGGAACACAGTCCTTATCCGAAGGTAAGCGCGCTGTCATCCCGCCGGCTCGCGTCTTGCTGCGGCCTGAGAGGAGAGAAACGACATGAAGCTCTACGATTTCGGACCAGCGACTAGCGCTCAACGCGTCCGGGTCTTTCTGGCCGAAAAGCGCATTGAGCTTCCGACAGAGCAGTTGAACGTTCGGGAAGGCGCCCAATTTACCCCTGCCCTCTCGGAGATGAACCCGTTTCACTGCGTCCCGTTCTTGAAGTTGGACGACGGCACGGTCATCGCGGAATCGGTGTCGATCTGCCGCTACCTCGAGGAAATCCACCCGCACCCGTCCCTATTTGGGCGCACGGCTACAGAACGTGCGGTGGTCGACATGTGGCAACGGCGCTTCGAGCTCGACGGCTTTATCCCGACACTGCACGCGATACGCAATTCCATGCCCATTTTCGCCGGCAGAGTAGTGCCTGGCACGCGCAACGATCTGCCGCAGTTGCCTGAACTGGTGACCCGGGGACGCGAAATGATGGAGATTTTCCTCGGCCGCGTCGACCCGCATATGGCCAAGAACGAGTTCGTCGCTGGTCCGTATTTCAGCATCGCCGATATTACCGGGTTCTTCGCGATACGATCTGCCGCCACGCTGAAGATGGACATCGGCGCCCGGTATCCGTCCGTAGCTGCTTGGTTCGCCAAGGTGTCTGCCCGCCCTTCCTTCGGGCTCTAGGAGGCTCATATGAGCAATGCAGTCTGTCTCGTCACCGGAGTTGGACCCGAGCACGGCACCGGCGCCGAGATCGCCAAGCGCTTCAGCGAGGGCGGCTACAGGGTCGCGATGATCGCCCGAAATGCGGAGAACCTCCGCACCCTGGCAGCGAAGTACGATGGCGCGCGCGCTTATCCCTGCGATGTCGGTGACCTTGAGGCTTTGGCCGAAACCATCGCTCTCATCAAGGCGGAGATGGGTGCCCCGGAAGTCATAATTCACAATGCTTTACGTGCGACGAGGGGAAGCATCTTGTCCATGGACCCCGAGGATTTGGAGAGAAACTTCCGCGTCAATGCCACCGCGCTACTTCATCTGGTCCGAGCAACCATTCCTGAGATGCTGCAAGCCGGAAAAGGTGCGATCCTAGTGACGGGCAACACCTCGGCCTTCCGTGGAAAGGTCAACTGGGGCTTCTTCGCTTCGACCAAAGCCGCCCAGCGGATTTTGGCTGAATCCATGGCACGCGAATTCGGGCCGAAGGGAATTCATGTCGCCTATTTCATGATCGACGCTGCAATCGACACTCCCCGCACCCGACCGGTTTTGGCAGCTGATAAGCCAGACGACTTTTTTGCGAAGCCCGCTGCGATAGCAGAGGAAATGTTCCGTGTCGCCCATCAGGATCGGTCGACCTGGTCATTCCTCGTCGAACTACGGCCCTTCGGCGAGGTCTGGTGAAGGGCGCCAGAAAAACTTGCCCGTGACCGCCACGACCGCTCGCGGATTCGAACGCTCGGAGCGAATGGGACGTTCACGCAACTTGATGAAGACGCTTCTGAGTGGCTTTTTGGGCTGCAAACCAGGATTTTGTATTGGCGAGTTCCGTCTCCAGAAACCGCCACACCTGTCTAGTCATTCTTCGGAGATCCGTCTCTCGGCGGCGCAATAGCCAGAGGTCCAGAATCGCGGTCTCTTCAGGGAGCACACGCACCAATCCTTCAGCCACCGCAAAGGGGATCGGCAGGAACGCCAAACCGAGCCCTTCTGCTGCAGCAGCGAAGTGATTGGCAACCGGCATGATATTCAACGTATTGCGGGCATTCTGAGCTGCATTGAAGGCATTGAGCAGTCTGATGGGTCCAACGCGCCCCCTATGTGCTTCTGCGTAGTCAGCGGGTCTTGCAATCAAGTCGTGGTCAACCAGGTCATCTAAGGTCTTCGGCGCACCGTGCTCTTCCACGTACCCAGCGGAAGCGAACAGACCGAAAGCGATCATTCCGACACGCCGACCGACGAGCTCATTGTCACCAGGCTGACCTATCCGTATGACTAGATCGAGATCGCTGGCCGCCAGGTTCTGTTGTTCGACGGTCGAATTGATCTCGAGTCGGATCTGAGCGTTCAAGGCGCGCAACTTTTTTACGCGAGGCAACAACCAGTGCTTGGTCAATCCCTCGGTCGCGGAGATCTTCACCGCGGTGGATCTATCACCGACTCGGAGGGACAAATCCTTATGAAACGCCTCGAACGAGCGAACGATCTCTTCAGCCGAACGGTGAAGCTCCTCTCCTTCTTGGGTCAACTTCACGCCGGATGACACCCGAAAGAACAGCGGCGCTCCTACATTGCGTTCCAGCTCCTTCAATCGTCTGCTGAGGGTCGGCTGGCTCATTCCCAGTGCGCGCGCGGCCCTGTTGACACTCCCGGTCTGCGCCACAGAAAAGAAAAGCCTGAAGAGATCCCAATTTGTTTCCGCCAATCGAGACTTCTGCTGGCTTGCGGCGGCTTGCTCGTGCGGGAGATCGCGCACTCCAGTATCGAAGCAGCCCTCGCTCCGTGCGCGCTTGACGCGCGTGAGACTCTCCGCAGTCATTTCCACCCCCAACGCTTAAGCTTTCGAGCGGAACGCAAAATGATGCTCGTCATCTTTTGATCAGCATGATAGCTATCATACAGAACGTCAAGCTCGGATCTGCACAAGAAACAGCAACGAGCTGAAGAAAATCTGAATCTCGGTTCATTTTATTCGCGGGACGATGTCCTCATAAGGAAGTCCGTTGGCACCGGGACCACTGAGCTGCTTTGCGAAATCGCAGATAGAGTAGCAGTCATAACGCTGAATCGGCCCGACGCGAGAAACGCGCTCTCGGACAAGCTCACTCCCGCGCTGCGACGAACAATCAAGCAATGCGGTGAGGACGCCGACGTCGGCGCGCTCTTGATCACCGCGACGAGGCGCGCCTTTTGCGCCGGTGGCGATGTGAAAGGAATGGGTGATGGGTCCAACAAGGCGCAGTTGACGTTCGATGAGCGGCTCGCTGATCTGCGGACAAAACAGCGTACCCTCACGGGGGCGCTTGCTGCCCTTGGAAGCCCACTGTTGCCGCGTTGCCCGGTGTGGCAGCGGGAGCTGGAATGTCCATTGCGCTCGCGTGCGACATACGGATAGCTGCAGCGTCCGCGAGCATGGTCACGGGATATGCTCGCATCGGTTTGACCGGGGACTATGGCATCTCGTGGCTATTGACCCGTCTCGTGGGCACCTCGCGCGCGAGAGAGCTGATGTTCCTATCCGAGCGGATCGACGCGCGACGATGCGAAGCACTCGGGCTCATCAATCGGGTAGTTGAGGACGGCGAATTGCAGGGTGTCGCCTTCGCGCTTGCCAGGCAGCTCGCGAGCGGTCCGGCATTTGCGCTTGCCCGCATTAAGGACAATCTCGATCATGCGATGATGGCGACTCTGCTGGACTCACTTGATCATGAAGCAGCCAACTTGGTCAGCGCCAGTCAAAGAGCCGACCACAAGGAAGCTGTTCGGGCCTTTAAAGCGGCCCCAGATCTTTTCTGGACGTTGATCGAAGCTCCTTCCGGGCCAACGGCGCTACATCGCCTTGACGATATTCTCGGTGACCTTCTTGGCGTCGCCGAGCAGCATCATGGTGTTGTCGCGATAGAACAGCGGATTGTCGATGCCGGCATAACCCGAGGCCAGTGAGCGCTTGATAAACATCACCGTGCCGGCCTTCCAGACCTGGAGCACCGGCATGCCGTAGATCGGCGAGGTCTTGTCCTCTTCGGCGGCCGGGTTGGTGACGTCGTTGGCGCCGATCACGAAGGCGATGTCGGCCTGCGCGAATTCGGAGTTGATGTCCTCCAGCTCGAACACCTCGTCATAGGGCACGTTGGCTTCGGCGAGCAGCACGTTCATGTGGCCGGGCATGCGGCCCGCGACCGGGTGAATGGCGTACTTCACCTCCACGCCTTCCTTCTTCAGCATGTCGGCCATCTCGCGCAGCGCGTGCTGGGCCTGCGCCACCGCCATGCCGTAGCCCGGCACGATGATGACCTTGGAGGCGTTCTTCATGATGAAGGCCGCATCGTCCGCAGAGCCGAGCTTGGCCGGCCTCTGCTCGCCGCTACCGCCGCCGGCCGCAGCGGTCTCGCCGCCGAAGCCGCCGAGGATGACCGAGATGAAGGACCGGTTCATCGCGTGGCACATGATGTAGGACAGGATCGCGCCCGAGGAGCCGACCAGCGCGCCGGTGATGATCAGCGCGGAATTGCCGAGCGTGAAGCCGATGCCCGCGGCGGCCCAGCCGGAGTAGGAGTTCAGCATCGAGATCACGACCGGCATGTCGGCGCCGCCGATCGGGATGATCATGAGCACGCCGAGCACCAGCGCCAGGATGGTGATCATCCAGAAGTCGAATGCGCCGCCGGTGAGGACGAGCCGGACGACGAAGAACACCAGCGCCACGGCCAGCGCGATGTTGATGACGTGGCGGAACGGCAGGATGATCGGCGCGCCGCTCATGCGCGCGGACAGCTTGAGGAACGCGATCACCGAACCGGTGAAGGTCAGCGCGCCGATGGCGACGCCGAGCGACATTTCGACCAGGCTGGAGGCATCAATGGCGCCGGGCTTGCCGATGTCGAACGCCTCCGGCGCGTAGAACGCGCCGGCGGCGACCAGCACCGCGGCCATGCCGACCAGCGAGTGGAAGGCTGCGACCAGTTCCGGCATCGAGGTCATCGGCACGCGGCGGGCGATCACGGCGCCGATGCCGCCGCCGATCGCGACCGCGAGGATCACAAGAACCCAGGCCACGCCGTCGGCCGGCGGATGGCTCGCGAGCGTGGTGGCGACCGCGATCGCCATGCCGATCATGCCGAACAGATTGCCCTGGCGCGACGATGCCGGGCTCGACAGCCCGCGCAGCGACAGGATGAACAGCACCCCCGCCACGAGATACAAGAAAGCAGAGAGATTGGCGCTCATCTCAGGTCCCCATTGATCCCTTCAGCCCGAGCTGGCCGCTTACTTCGACTTCTTCTTGTACATCGCCAGCATGCGCTGGGTGACAAGGAAGCCGCCAAAAATGTTCACGCAGGCGAAGATGAGCGCGACGAAGCCGAAGCCGCGCGCCCAGCCAGAGCCGCTCGAGACCATGCCGACGCCGACCGCGAGCAGCGCGCCGACCACGATCACCGAGGAAATCGCGTTGGTCACGCTCATCAGCGGCGTGTGCAGCGCCGGCGTCACCGACCACACCACGAAATAGCCGACGAACACGGCGAGGACGAAGATCGACAGCCGGAAGATGAAGGGGTCGACGACCTGTGCAACATGCTCCATGACGGGTCTCCTTAAACCTTCGGCTGGAAGTTCGGGTGGATCACGGCACCGTCTTTCGTCAGCGCGGTCGCCTTGACGAGCTCGTCGTCCCAGTTCACGGCGAGCTGCTTCTCCTTCTTGTCGACCATGGTCTCGATGAAGGAGAACAGATTGCGGGCATAGAGGCTGGAAGCCGAGGCCGCGACGCGGCCGGCGACGTTGGTGTAGCCGACGATCTTGATGCCATCGAGATCGACGACCTCGCCGGCCTTGGCGCCTTCGACATTGCCGCCGCGCTCGACGGCGAGATCGACCAGCACCGAGCCCGGCTTCATCGACCTGACCATGTCGGCACTGACGAGCTTCGGCGCCGGGCGGCCCGGGATCAGCGCGGTCGTGATCACGATGTCCTGCTTCTTGATGTGCTCGGCGGTGAGCGCGGCCTGCTTGGCCTGGTATTCCCTGGACATTTCCTTGGCGTAGCCGCCGGCCGTCTGCGCGTTCTTGAACTCCTCGTCCTCGACGGCGAGGAATTTCGCACCGAGCGATTCCACCTGCTCCTTGGTCGCGGGCCGGACGTCGGTCGCGGTCACCACGGCGCCGAGGCGGCGGGCGGTCGCGATCGCCTGCAGGCCGGCGACGCCGACGCCCATCACGAACACCTTCGCGGCAGGCACGGTGCCGGCCGCAGTCATCATCATCGGGAAGGCGCGGCCGAAGGCCTCGGCGCCTTCGATCACCGCGCGGTAGCCGGCGAGATTCGCCTGCGACGACAGCACATCCATCACCTGCGCGCGCGTGATGCGCGGCATCAATTCCATCGCGAAGGCGGCGACGCCGGCGTCGGCCATCGTCTTCAGCGCGGCCTCGTTGCCATAGGGGTCCATGATGGCGATGACGAGCGCGCCGCGCTTGTACTGTGCAAGCTCGGAGGCCTCGGGACGCTTCACCTTGATGACGATGTCGGCATCTTTCAGCGCATCCGCGCTGACGGTGGCGCCCACGGCGGTGAATTCGGAATCCGGCAGGCCCGACTTGAGGCCGGCACCCGGCTCGACGGCGATCTCGGCGCCTAACGCCCTAAACTTCTTCACCGTATCAGGCGAAGCGGCGACACGCGGCTCCGACGGATCGATTTCCTTGGCAACGGCGATCTTCATGGGGGGTTACCGGCGACCATTGTGAGATATCTGAAAAACGCGGCCGCGTGCGACGCGCTGGAGGACTAAAAACCTGACGGAAATCCTCGCAATCCAAAATCTGAATATCGTCCTAGTCACCGGTGAATAACGAGTCGAGGTCCCCAGCGCGTTCTAGAAACGCCCCGCTGCGGGCTCTCCGCGCGGCCGCCTCTTCGGATCGACTATCGTTATGCCGCTTGACCGACCCTCTTGCCCGTGTAGGATGAAACAATCCTAAATTGCGCATCTGCTAATTATGAAAGCGATTTTCCGTAAGTCGAGTATTCCTCAATCCTCCAGCTGAAAATGATTTCGCGTACGTGCATCGTCGAGGCAATGAGAGTGCGGCTGCTCCATCGAAGGGCGAGCAAGGTCGGCGTTGTCCTCATTCACGGAAACTCCTCTTGTAAAGAAGTCTTCAGCAAGCAGTTCCGCGATCTAGCGAAGACGGATTTCGGAATCGTCGTCCCCGACCTACCTGGGCATGGCGCGTCCGACGATTCAGATAGGCCCTCGACCACCTACAGCTTCCCTGGCTACTCCAGGACGCTGAGTGCGCTGATGCGTCAGCTCGGCTACTCCTCCTACCACGTGGTCGGCTGGTCTTTGGGCGGGCATATCGGCATCGAAATGCTCGCGTCGGATCAGGCCGTACGATCTCTCTTGATCACGGGAACTCCCCCGGTTCGTTTGACGCCGGCGGGAGCCGCGGAAGGCTTCAGATGGACCGCAGCCACGGCACTCGCCGGACGACGCCGTTTCGGCCGTGACGAAGTCTGCAGGTACACGACTGCCATGATGGGTGCCCGACTGGACGACCGCAGCCACCTCTGGCGCATGGCGTCCCGGACCGACGGGAATGCACGTTATTGGATGGTCGCGAACGGAATGGCTGGCCGCGGCATGGATCAGGTCGACGCCGTGGCACGCTCGGACCGTCCGATCGCCGTCGTCCAGGGCACGGGCGATCCGTTTCTACGGATCGATTACCTCGAGCGCCTTCCGGTCAAGAATTTATGGCAGGGACGACCCGTGCTGATCGAAGCAGGACATGCTGCGCACTGGCAATCGCCACGCGTCTTCAACGAGGCCATGATGGAATTTTTGACGGCACACTGACTCTGAGGTGGGGGGCACCATGGGGATCGATATCGAGACGTTCATTGAAAGCACGCAAAACCTTGCAACGGCAGCGCTACTGGAGAGACAGTTTCTCGCCGCGGTGAACGACGAAGGTTACGAAAACGTCGTCTTTGCGCGGACGAACAATCAGCGCCTGGTCTCCTTGCCGCTGGCCAGGTTTCCGGTGGGCTACGTCGATGCCTACACCGCCCGGCAGTGGGACAAGATCGACCCGGTCGTCGCCCGAGCACAATCCGCACGCGCGCCATTCAGGTGGTCCGACGCGAGGCCGCGTGGAGGGTTCACGAAAGAACAGGACGCGTTCTTCGAGGAATGCCGCGAATTGGGGGTCCATTCGGGGATCACGATCCCTATTGGCGCCTCCGGACAGCATGTGGACTTGATCAGTCTCAGTCTGCGGCAGAAGGGACAAGTACCGGCTCATCGCCTGACGCACGCCTACCTGCTCAGCGTTCAATACTGGCTCAAGTACTGCGAATTGACCGATCGTCGACGGGAGGTCGTCGTCGGACTGACCGGTCAGGAAGTCGAATGTCTGAAATGGTGCAAGGAAGGAAAGACCAACTGGGAAATCGGCGAGATCCTGCGGATCTCGGAAAAGACGGTGGAATTCCACCTAAGCAACGGCATGCGCAAGCTCGGGGCCAACAACCGCATTACCGCCGTGATAATGGGCATCAGGATGGGACTCGTACCGCTTTGAGAACGAGACCGAACTTGGGATCACCTCTCTGATCGCCTCCGCGATCCGGCCCAAGCCATCCTCCAGAGTTTCCGACCCGATATTCAAGGGCGGCATCAGTTTCAACACCTCGTCGTGGGGCCCGCAGCATTCGACGACGACTCCTCGCCTCACTGCGGCTTCCGCTACCGCACCCGCAAAATGAGGCGCAGCGAATTCGATGCCTTGCATCATCCCGAGACCCTTCGGTCTTAAGCTTTCGCCGTACCTTCTCGCCATTTCCGCGGTCCATGAGGAAAGCACATGGCCGTGTCGAGGCACTTCCGCCAGCTCGCCGTTGCGCCAGAGCTCAAGCGCCGCCTTGCCCGTCACGAAAGCCAGCGAATTGCCACGGAACGTCCCGTTGTGCTCGCCAGCCTCCCAAACGTCGTGCTCGGGCTTCATCAGCAGCAGAGACATCGGCAGTCCCAGCCCGCTGATGGACTTGGCCATGCAGACGACGTCCGGCACCAATCCAGCCCGTTCGAAGCTGAAGAACGTGCCGGTGCGTCCGCAACCGGCCTGAATGTCGTCGACGATCAACAATGCACCGAGGGCCTTGGCCGCCTGATGAAGCATCCTCAGCCAGTCGTCCGAGGCGACGTTCAGTCCGCCCTCTCCTTGGACGGTCTCGATGATGATGGCGGCGATCGGATCTATGCCACCCGAAGGATCGTTCGCCATTGCGACCAGTCGCTCCAGGTCGCCGCTCCCCGCCCCTTTGTATCCATCGAATGGAACTCGGACGGCACCGTGCAAAACCGCGGATGTGGCTTGCCTAGCTTTGCGGGAGCCCGTCAACGCCAGCGCTCCTGCAGACATGCCATGAAAGGCGTTCGTGAATGCGACGACGGAAGAACGACCGGTGACTTTCCTCGCGAGCTTTACAGCCGCTTCGACGCAGTTGGTGCCGGTCGGGCCGGGAAACTGAAGTTTGTAATCCAGGCCGCGCGGCCGAAGGATGAAGTCGCGGAAGCCCTCGATGAAAGCGAGTTTGGCAGACGTGTGGAAATCAAGTCCTGCAACGATGCCGTCCGATGCGAGATATTCCATCGCCGCCATCTTCAGTGCGGGGTGATTATGCCCGTAGTTCAACGCGCCGCAGGCGGACAAGAAGTCGATGAATTCGTTGCCATCGACGTCGCGAATGATTGCTCCTTTCGCCGAGGCGAGCAGATTCGGCAGTCTTCGGCAGTAGTACCGGACCTCCGATTCGATGTCCGTGAAGGCGCTCAGGTCCATCTTCCGCTCCTAACAGTTTCCTCCCGCCGGCGGATCGTCGGCGTCCGCGATGCGTTGAAGCTTATCTCGAGCCTCGAACAGGTCCGGCAGCACACCGCCAAAGCCTTCTTCCGCCGCGACTTGGCACAGGTACGACACGGCGTCAGCCATCTTTCCCGCGGTATCCTTGGGGTCTGAGGGACTTTCCCTTCTGTTCTTAAGCTGCTTTCGTGCCAAGGACGAAATCCTCCGGGTTTGCAAGGACGCTGCCGGCGATACCGTAAGCTCGGCAATGGTGGTCCGGACGAATGAAGCGCGTCGGGACGAAGAAGGCGCGCTCCAGCTCGCCTTCGATCTGGTCCGGTCTGCCGAGCCACCGGATTCCGTCCCGGATGAAGTGAGACAGCAGATGCTCACGTGTGACGCCGATCATCCCGATGCCACCCGTGAGGACCAGTATTTCGTGGACGGCGCATAGCAATTCCGGCAGCACCCGGCGGCGACGGTCCGGGGGTAGCCTCTTGTCGACGCAGACGCGCGTGATCTCCACGATTCCTGGCGTCGACGGCAGATCTTGGCCTTCAACGAGATGGGGCCAATACGATTTCAGCATGTATGGGAGCGTCGTCGGAAGGAGGCGAACCAATCCTCGGACGACCTTATGCTCATCGCGCCATACGAGATACTTCGCTGCCGGCGTGTCGAATTCGTCGAATTCCAAGCCATCGTACGAAGAATGGGACAGCCCCCGCCTCAGAACGAATACCTCGTGCCGCAATCGCGCCTGGGAAGAAAGGGCGTCCTGGAAATGGTGTGCCGTCGCCAACGAAAGTGCTTCGATCATGCTCATGATCCATCGCGGTCAATCCTTGATGGATCAGAGCATCAAGTTGGATCGTGAGGTACTCGGGGATACCCCAGCTTTTCCGGACAATTCCGTGACTTGACGATTTCGTTCCAATAGTTGCGGCTTGGAAACGTATTGGGTCTAGGTTGTGGCGCATTCCCCCGCTTGCTGCCGGTCAGGCTCGGAAATGTCTAGGTTAGCGGCAAGGTGAGCGCCTTTCCCTGGTCATCACGACTGCTCGCCCGATGAACGTGCCGCAGGACCGGGACCCCACCCCATCGACCGCCCCGAGATCAGCGCCCTCAACCAACTTCTCCGCTAAGAAAGGATTGCACATTTGAATGAATAACGGCTCGTCACTATTTTTTTAGGAGTTACTTTCGAAATTAGTCAATTCTTTGCGTTTGTGTCCGTTACTGATTGACGATTTGTTCGTAGCTGCTTCTCGCAGTGGCGAGCGCCGAAGTGTTGCAATACTCGTTTCAGTTTCCCGTCAGAGAACACGAACCAATGGCCGCAAGTTTATTCCGGAGGCTCAGCCACGATCCGACGTTCTCCGCGAGTGTTGCCTCCACTCAATTCGTAGGCTTTGTCGCGGCGGTGCCATCTAAATCGATCCCGAGGCTTGTCACGGAACGGCCAGGACGCCGCCGTCGAGCAGGTGACCGCCTTGCCGTAAGTACTACCGACAAAGCTTCACTTCGAGGCGCCCTACTTTCGAGCCGCGGAGTGCCGTCGGCGACGAGAATCGACCCCGGGCGCTGCGAACCGGCGTGTCAGCGATGCCATAACCGGTCCGAAAGCGACGTTTGCCGCAAAGAACGGCCTCGAGAAATTGCATCCCACTTCGGAGGAAACCTATGATGAAGCTAATGCGGAATATCAGCATCGGCACCAAACTGGCGATTTCGTCGCTGGCAAGTACGCTGCTGGTCGGAGGCTTGATCTTCGCCGGACTCAAAAGCAACGCGGTAGCGCGGGCTACGGAGGACTATGCGATCGCGCAGTCAGCGGTAACCCAAACCGCGGTCGAAGCGAAAGCGCTGGTCCGTACCATGGAAGTGGCTGGACGCGACGTGAGCCTTGCCAAGTCGACTAATGACATCCAGGCGGCGCAACGCAGCGTGACCGAAAGATACCAGCGGACCGCGACGATCGTGGACGAGATCCTCAAACTCGCGCAGTCTCAGGAAGTCCGAGATCGTGCCGAAAGGATGAAGACAGTCGCTCGGACCTTTAGCGACGGCGTGGCGGAGATCGCGTCCATCCGCTCCGAAATGATGGCTATCGGCGGAGAAACTGGCGCGGGCGCCCCTCAGCCGGCTGCCTCGTCTCAAGCAGCGATACTCGAGGAGAAATCCGCCGGTATCGCGAAGACGAGAACAATTCCTGCGGCCGACGAACTCGTGTCCATCGCGGGCGAGATCGCGGATTCTTCGAAGAACCAGGCATTGGATGCGATCGTTTCTTCGCGTCAAAAGATGGCGTTGGTCGAGGTGGGTTCTCTCGTCGTGGGAGTGGTTGTCGCATTGCTGCTGATAGGCGCCTGTATCTTCTCGATCGTGACGATCGCTCGGCCTTTGCAGGCTCTGGCCGCCGGCATGCGGGAACTCGCGGACGGTAACTTCTCGGTCGTGTTGCCGGGTCTGGACCGCAAGGACGAAATCGGCGGCATCGCCGCCGCCGTAGAAGCCTTCAAATTGAAGGCCGATCAGGTAGCGCGCGAAGAAGCGGCCGCCAAAACACAGCAGGAAAATCTCGCGGCAGTCCAGCGCAAAGCGGACATGAACCGCTTGGCCGACCAGTTCGAGGCGGCAGTCGGCGAGATCGTCGAGACCGTGTCGTCGACATCGAGCCAGCTCGAGGCATCGGCCGGCATTCTGAGCCATTCGACGGAGCGCGCCCAACAAATGACCATTGTCGTTGCCGGAGCGTCGGAAGAGGCATCGACGAACGTGCAGTCGGTCGCCTCGGCTGCCGAAGAACTGTCGTCTTCGGTGAACGAGATCGGCCGTCAAGTTCAACAGTCCGCACGGATGGCTGGCGAAGCCGTCGGCCAGGCCCGCTCTACGACGGAGCGGGTTAGCGAACTCTCGAAGGCGGCTGCCCGTATCGGCGACGTCGTCGAGCTCATCAATACCATCGCGGGTCAGACCAACCTGCTCGCTCTCAACGCCACGATCGAAGCGGCGAGAGCCGGGGACGCCGGACGCGGCTTTGCCGTCGTTGCGACCGAGGTCAAGGCCCTAGCGGAGCAGACGGCAAAGGCAACCGGCGAAATCGGCCAGCAGATCTCGGGCATTCAGGCCGCTACGGAAGAATCGGTCGTGGCCATCAGAGACATCTCCGGCACGATCGAGCGGCTTTCCGAAATATCCTCGGCGATTGCTACCGCCGTCGAGCAGCAGAACGCGGCGACCCAGGAGATCTCCCGTAACGCGCAGCAGGCTGCCCAGGGAACCCAGCAGGTCAGCGGCAACATCGGCGAAGTTCAGCAGACCGCGACGGAGACGGGCAGTGCGTCTTCGCAAGTTCTCGCCGCCTCGAAATCGCTTTCGCGCGATAGCAATCGGCTAAAGGAACAGGTCGGCCGGTTCCTCTCGACGGTCCGAGCGGCTTGACGGCACGAGCAAGAGGAGCATCGCAATGGGCCAAGTCGTCTATCTCTCTCAAGTACCCCAACGGCCTCCGTTCGCACAACTCGACGCACTTTCCACAAGCGAGCTGTCCGAAGCGCTGTCTTCATGCCACAAGATACGTGAGGAGATCCTCAGGATGATCGAAGTCTCGGCTCTGGCGGAACGGGCAATCGGTGACTACTCTCGGCCCTGAAGGGCCGAGCTTCCACCCTCGCGGGCGTCTTCTTCCTGCTTCCGGCCGATAGTCTGGCTCGATCCGCAGGCCATCCCCGGAAGTCCTCCGGTTGCACTGGTGCCTTTGATGAGGATGTTCCTCGCCGCATTGACGTCGGGGTCGAAGTCGCCGCCGCACGCGCCGCAGACGTAGCGGGCCCGCGTGATGCGGGACTCCGGATCGACAACGCCACAGGCGCTGCAGGTCTCCGACGTGTGGGCGGGGTCGACCACGACAAGGGTCGATCCGTACCACCGGCACTTGTACTCCAGCATGGTCCGGATCGTGCGTGGCGCGATCTCGAGCAAAGCCCGGTTCTCGTTCGCCCGCTTCTTGACGAGCGTTCCCGGATCCTCCGCCGTGCCGCGACCCCTCTTCGTCAACTGCTTGACCTTGAGGTCCTCGATGACGACCACGCCGTGGTTCTTGGCGATGGTCGTGGTTGCCTTGTGCGCCGCGTCCCTCCTGCGACGGGCGGCTTTGGCCTGCAACCTGGCCAGTCTGAGTTTGGCCTTCTCCCGGTTCTTCGAACCCTTCTTGCGGCGGTGGACGGTCCGGTGGGCGTCCTCCAGTTTCCGGCGCTCGGTCGGTGCCGCCCGCGGAATGCCGAACACCGTCCCGTCGGAGAGGACGATCGGCTGGGCGCTTCCGAGGTCGATGCCGGCGGCAGGACCGCGATTGACCGGAATCTCGCTCTCCAGGTCCGTCTGCGCCGACACGAACCATTCGCCGGCGATCGCCGAAACGGTGACGTTCTTGATCTTGCCGGCGATCGGCCGGTGCATCGCGATCCGGACCCAGCCGGCCTTGGGCAGAAAGATGCGTTCCGGCTCGATCTTGATCTGCTTGGGATCCGGGTAGCGGAAGCTCTCCTTGCGGCCGCGCTTGTGGAACGTCGGCCACTTCGGGAAGTCTTCCGGATTGGCCTTGATGCCGCGCATCGCAAGCTCGCGGCGCCGCTTCAGTCCCGCGAAGTAGTTGTCGAAGGCGGCGTGGACATCGTAGACGGCCTGCTGCAGCGGGTGGTGGGGCATTTCGTAAAGGAAGTCGAACTCCTCCTTGAGCGCGGTCAGCTCCTTGATCTGGTCGAACTTCGACAGGCTCTTTCTGCGGCGGAGATACTCGTTCTTCTGTTCGAGACAGAGATTGTAGACCAGACGGCAGCAGCCGATCGTCCGCCCGAAGAGCTTCTCCTGGGCGGCGTCGGGATAGATCCTGTAGCGGTAGGCCTTACGCAGCAGCATGGCGGATAGCCTGCGCTGGTGGAATCGTCAAAAGCGAGTCAAATCCGTGCTCGGTCGCCTCGCGGGCGTGGAAAACCCGAAATGGGGAAGCTAACTTTTCTTCGCGGCAACCGAGTTGCGGCTGGTAGATTGAGATGCGCGCATAGGTTGCGTACACTTGCGTCACCCGCCCTTGCGTCTCCATCTGGCGAGCGATGGGCGAATACCGAGGAGAACGCAGCGCGGTCGCGAGTCTACACGCGCATCTGGTGTTCGTGACAAAGTATCGGCGTAAGGTGCTTACCGACCGCGCTCATTGGCTGCTCCGTCATGAGTTCGAGCTGGTTTGCGCCTCGCTCTGCGTTCAGTTGATAGAGGTCAACGACGAAGAAGACCATGTTCTTCTGCTGGTGGAGTATCCGCCGACATTGCAGCTAAGCCGCCTGGTGAACCGGCTGAAGGGATCGTCCTCGCGGCGATTGCGGACCGAGCGGTTGTCGGAGGTCACGGCAAAGCTTTGGGGAGGACACCTGTGGAGCCCTAGTTACTTCGCGGCCTCGTGTGGTGGCGCTCCGCTTGCTATCGTAAGCACTATATCGAGAACCAAAGGCGCGCCTCGACCCGGCCCTGAAGGGCCAGGTTTGCGGCGCGTAACGGGATCAACTTGAAAGTGGTGATGCCAGACGAATACTGTACGAACGAGTGAGCAGCTCCCACAAGGATTGCACTACCGCCCTCGCGAAGGTTTCGACCGCTATCCACACGATCCATCAGGTCCTGTCGAACCGCCGTCCGGACTTGAATTGATCCTCCGTCGATAATCTTTTCGCCGACAAAAAGCTTGGCGGCCGCAGAAGGCCGCCGGCGTAGGTACGTCGTCGTGAGAGATATGACCGTCTCATCTCTGAAAATCCCGAGCCTCATACCTTAACGGAGAGAACGCTCGGGCTCCTTTTCAGGGTGGAGTGCTTCGATCGTTTCTTTGGACAATCCCGAGATTATGACAGCACGTTTTGCGGCGGCTATGAAAACCTCGTCCGGTGCGGGGATGAGCTTTATGAAGTCTTCCCGCTCTTTGGATTCCGCTCTGGGCGTATATTTTGCCGAGTTCATTGTCCTCTCCCGACATACTTTCTGAAGATTTCCATCGTCTCCGGGTCATCCAAGAAAAACGTGCCGTACCACTGCTCCTGGGTCTCCAACAGCAAGGCCTGTCCCAGAGGTACTTTTTTCGGGAGGCCGGTGTCCCTGTCGAAATTCTCGATGCTTGTGACGGGATCACGCCAACTCGCAACTTCGCGAATGAGCTTCGGATTCTCCCCGTCCAGGACGTCGCGATAGGAGCGCATGGAAGCCGGAGAAATCTCTGCAGTCGCCATCCTGAGACGCCGGCCGGCCTGGGTCCTGACGCTGTTCATCCAAGCCGTACGATCAGGTACAAATCCAAATCTCGCCCAAGCGTATCGCCCGATATCCTGTGCCTCGATGGTGATCGTGTTTATGCCCAGTCTGTCCGCAGTATCGATCAGATCCGCCATGAGCATCCGACCTTTTCCCTTTTGTCGGTCACCCGTCGGGATGAGCATCCGTTGTGCTTCGAACAAGGGACCGCTTAGATCCAACTTGCGTTGAGTCCACCACGCCTCGCCGCTATCGCTTGGAAAACCCTTGATGCGGACGACGAAGGATCCAATTCGCGGGTCGAGATCAGAGATTGTGATCGTCTTGTCGCCCACCGCACTCGCGGAAAGGAGATCTCCTAGATCGTCCGGGTAAATCCCATGGGGCGCATAGATGTGATCCCGCCACCAATCAATGGCGACTTCGGACAAAGGAGGATCGAAAGACAGTCGATTTGAGCCAGAAAACCGATGCCGATCGAAGTTATTGAGCACATCCCACATTCAAAGCCTCTGCACGATCCGTCGATGCATCATCAGCTTCGCGATGTCGTCGCAATCCCAAGGCGGAATTCCTGTATCGAGTGATTTTCTGAAGCCTACTCAAAGATATAAACATGGATACAGCAACAAAAAAGGGCGCGTTTGCCTCCCTCGTTACTGCTTTAGCTTGTAGGTACCGTGCGGCCCTCTCTCCGCGACTTCTCCGACACCCCGGGAGCCCGATCCCGAGTACGCCCAGATGTCCTGGAGGCTGGCCTACGGAGTGCCCCGATTACGCGGGCCGACTTGGGCGGAGGGTGGGAGCTCGGCCCTTCGGGGCCGCGCCTATTCGCCGGGTCGAGAGGAATTCTTAAACGGGTCGGCCTTGCTTGCCCATGACGAGACCGCGGCGGCTAAGTTGAAGTGGAAGGACTCCCATCGGATTTCGTCCGCCTACCACTCTTGGTTATGATGACCGTTTGTTTGTCGGTGTCGAATTGTAGGTGGAAACGCTTCTCGAACAGCGAACGAATCCTTTCGAGAACGGCCCTTCGGCGCGGGTCGACCTTCGTGGATAGCTCCCTCTCGACCACGACGATCGTCTTCCGGCTGAGGCCTACCAGCCGCGCCAGCTCGCCCTGATCGATGCCCGCCAATCTTCTGGCCTCCTTGAGCATCGCCGGCGAGAGCAGGTCGCGTATCTCGCCTTTGGGCAAGTTCGTTCATCCGAATGAGCCTGATTGCATCATTGTCGCGGGAGAGGGCCCGCTGTCCAGCTCAAGGATTCGATTTCCGAGACTTTTTTGGGGAAGCAGTAGTCGAATCCTTGAAGAACGCAGGGAGCGAAACTTCACGCCGATCCGTCCGTCTGGCGCTGAAACGCGGGACACGCTCGCCCGCCGTTACCCCATGCGTCGCCGCACCGGTCCAACGCGTTTGCCCGAACGGCTACATCGACCTCCGCGACCGATTGCATTCTCCGCGAGCGCTGCTTGTGCGGGTGTAACCGAAGACATAAAATTGCCGCATTTCGACGACCCATTTCCTCCTGCGAAGTTCAGTCCGCGGACGTGACTACGAGGAGCTCGAAAATGCAGATCAACGTGATCTCGATGGAATGCTGCGCGCCTGTGGTGCGCAGCTACATGCGCTACATGCTCATGCCCTATACGCCGGAGGCGCTCACCGACGCTCCGCACCGCGACGACACCTCGGCGAACGGTATAAACTCCTGGCGCGTCATGCGTTTTGTTCTGCGGGTCAGGACCTTCGCTTGCCTCGTTCTCCGTCAGGCCGCGATTCTCGATTTGAGCAGCTCGCTGGTGCTGCGTTCGGAACCGACCGCGGGAGCGTTCTGATGGACAGCTATCGCTTTCCCCCTTTTCCTCTTTTCCGGGCTCGAGCCCGGTGTTCTCTGTCCAACATCGTTGCACCACTCTTCCCGGTCGCTTCCGGCCAGCACGCCGTAACCGCTCTCTTCTCGCAACCGGTTGGTCGCGTACCCTTGGTCTTCCGCCCGTCTCCGGTGCGCACCTCGCCCGTCGATCGGCCCCGACGCACTCTTCCAGTCCCGCGCTACGCCTCCACCGGAACGCACCCGTCCGGGATGCAGCGCTTCGTGACCGGTCGGTCGATGGTTCCCACCGGGCGAACGGCGGCCCGTGTCCCCATTTGCTTCAGTCCGCGTGGTGCAGATCCACGACGGCATCGCGTGTCCAACGCTGACGCGCATCCGGTGCCGCTGCGCGAATAGCGGCCTCCTATCCTGGATCGAATAGACGGCTTTCACGGCGCCTCCGTGTTCATCACGCGATCGGCGGCAACGGAGTATTGCGCATGCGACGATACGGATACGCGGGATCAGGCGACACGGAGTGGCATCGCGCGCTGTCGTACTGGAGAAAGCTCCCCAGCGAGGCGTTCGAAGTCGAGTTGCAGGATGAGGTCCTCTGCTGCGTCAGGGAGATGGGATCGACCTCGGCGGACTGGCAGGCGGCCATCGAGGGCGACGCCGGCGCCGCCGTCGGCCTGGCCCTGCGGCTGAAGACCCCGAGCGTCATCACCCCGGCGACCGATATGATCATGACGTTGCTCCTGCGGAGCGCCTTCGAAGACGCGGGCGCGGCGCTGGTGCTCTCCACCAGGTTGGAGCAGATGCCGCTCCCGGCGGTCGAGCGGGCGAGGCTGTCCGCGTCCTGGCGCCTGCACAACGTCTACCTGGCCTGGCGGGGCCGGGCCGCCAAGTCCCGTGCGCGGCGGAGGAAGTGACCATGCGGCTCCGCCTCCAGATCGCAAGCGATCTTCACATCAAACATCCGGGTTCTCGTGGGTTTCCGCCGCTCGCACGCGGCGTCGACATCGTGTTGCTCGCGGGCGATACGTGCGAAGGCCTCGAGCAAGCGATCCGTGAAATGCGCGCGGCTTATCCCCACACCGAGATAGTGACCGTCGCCGGCAATCACGAATTCTATGGCGGAGCATACTTCTCGATCCTCGAAGAGGGCCGCCAGTGTGCCCGCGAACTCGGCGTGCACTTTCTCGAGGACGGCGTCGCAACCTTCGGATCCTTGCGCGTGATCGGCGCGACGGGATGGACGGACTACAACCTGTTCGGTCCCGCCCTGAAGCCGGCGGCGATGCGGGCGGCATACGATACGATGCGCGATCACAAGCGGATCCGCTGGCAGCTGAATCCTTGGCAGAGGTTTCGGCCGGTCGAAGCCAGTTTGCTTCACGCCCGGTCGCGGGCCTTCATCGAGGCGGAACTCGCGCGCACACCGGCGGGATCGACGACCATCGTCATCACTCACCATGCGGCTACCGTTGAAGCGGTTGCACCTGCTTTCCGCGACAAGTTGATCACCGCCGCCTACGCCTCCGATTTGCTTCCCGTGATCGATCGCTATCAGCCGGACCATTGGGTCTGGGGTCATACCCATTTTCCGACCGACGTCACCAGGGGGCGGACGCGATTGATCTCGAACCCGGCCGGATACGGCCATGAGGTGTCCGATTTCGACCCCTCGTTCGTCATCGAGGTCGACGCATGACGATGCCCGCCTTCATCATCACCACGGCAGGGGCCTGACAGGTGAAAGCACCCTCTGGCCGACCACCTTCGAAGTCCGCTGCACCCCAGGAGGCAGGCATCACCAAACACAACGACAAACGTGATGCAGGTAAACCGTCGGATCCAAAACGCCCGGCGAGGCCGAATCCGCGCACAGCCCTCGTGAGGGCCGCCGTCGAGGCAAGTCTTCCCACGCGGCTTCGCTCGGCTCTCCGCAAATCTACGCAGTTGGCGATCGTCATCGCCGTGCCTTCGACGTCTTGGGTCAGCGCGGTGGACGACTATTTCGCGCACGGGGCACTGGGGCGCCGATGGACGCGGTATGCGCGCGACGGGTCGCTTCCCCGGGACCACGTACCGTCGAACGGCTGCGGCACCGTCGCAACGTCGTTGGCCCGGGGGGAATGCGTCGTCGGTATCGCTTCGATGCCGGAACGAGTACTTCCCGATACGTTGATTGCAGCTGCGGATTTTCGCATCCAGATCGTGGTCAATGCAGCCGTTCTGCGCGAAGCACTCCGCGTTGCCCTTCCCGGCACACCGCCCCGCAGCATCCCAGAGGATCTGACCCGTCTCGATTTGGATGACTATGTGGCGGCGATGCGGCCTGGCTCTACCTGCGCGAGAGCCTTGTCGCGTATCTCCGATGTCGCAACTCATCGTCTGGGGCGATCGGCATTGGCAGCATCACCTGACTTGGAAACAGCCGTAGAATTTGGAGCCGCGAGAACCTGGTGTCTAGCCCTGGCGCACGATCTAAACGAGTATCGTGCAAAACGGCTACCTTGGAGTGCATTGGACCGGGGAGCCATTTGGCATTCGCCTCCGGGGTACGGCAAGACGCTGCTGGCTCATAGCCTCGCTCGAAAATGCGATGTCCCTCTGATCACCGGCTCGATCGGCGAAATTTTTGCATCGACTTCCGGGTTCCTTGACTCGGTGGTCAAGGCACAGCGCGAGCTGTTCAGCAGGGCCGCTGCGGCGGCTGCTTCCACCGGCCGCGCAGCCCTGCTTTTTCTCGACGAAATTGACGCTCTACCTTCGCGCGAGTCCTTGAAAAATTCGCGCGGCGCGGACTTTTGGATGCCCGTAATAGCTGACTTCTTGCTGCTCCTGGATGATGCAACCTCTGGTAGACGAGAGGGCATCGTGGTGATCGCAGCCACTAACCGGATCGGCGCGGTCGATCCCGCCATCCTGAGGCCCGGCAGGCTGGAGAGATCGATCGAAATTCTTCCTCCGGACGAGGCCGGCATCCAGAACATCCTTCGTTTCCACGCTCCAGAGCTGAAGCGCGTCGAGCTCCAGAAGATCGCCGACCGCCTCACCGGATATACCGCGGCGGAGATCATGGAGACCGTCCGCGCGGCGCGCCGCATCGCGCGGCAAGCCTCCCGTTCGCTCGCCGCCGAAGACATCGTCGCCGCGGCATTGCCGTCGATGCCCTTGTCGGCCGACGCAATCTATCGCGTCGCCGTTCACGAGGCTGGCCACGCCGTCGTCGCATACTTCTTGGGAGAGGGTCGCATCGGACACATCCGAATCGGAGCTCGAGGGGCTCTGAACGCCCAGACGATGGTCGAATTCGAGGACGCGCCGATCGTCACGCGAGAACTGATGGAAAAACAGGCGGTCCTGCTGCTCGCCGGCCGAGCGGCTGAGATCGAATTGCTGGGCTCGGCATCGACGGGAGCAGGAGGCGATGCGACCGGTTCGGATCT
Organism: Bradyrhizobium vignae; assembly: GCF_900324035.1. Classification (NCBI taxonomy): domain Bacteria; kingdom Pseudomonadati; phylum Pseudomonadota; class Alphaproteobacteria; order Hyphomicrobiales; family Nitrobacteraceae; genus Bradyrhizobium; species Bradyrhizobium vignae. The sequence goes on along the minus strand of NZ_LS398110.1, from coordinate 1,636,954 downwards.
TGGAAAGGCGACCAGAATGCTTGCTTCGCTGCATTTCTCCTATGGCCTGGGCGGAGACGAGATCGTCCACATGTGCGCTCCGGACGAAGCGGCACTGGAGCTCAGGCGGTCCCCTTCGGTCAGGCGTCAAGTCGATTCCATGCTGCGCGCGTTCCAGACGCGGGCACTGGAGATCGTGCGTGAAAACCGGGCCGCCGTCGCGGAGCTCGCGAAGCTGATAGCGGAAGGTCGGTTCCTATCCGGTAACGAGATCGAGACGGTCCTCGATCGGCACAGTGGATCCCCTCCCCGTAAGCCGGGACGTTCTTCATGAGCGACGAGATCACCGATCCCAAAGGCCGGCTGACCGAGATGGCGGCGTTGCTGGAGGCGACGGGCGACTACCGAGTCCTTCGCCGTCTGTCCCCCTCCCCTCTTTCCCCCGAACCGTCCGCCGATCCTTCGGTGCGCAGGGGTATCTTCCTCGACGTGGAGACCACCGGCGTCGACGCCCAGTCGGACGAGATCATCGAGCTCGCGATGCTATCGTTCTCCTATACGCTCGATGGCCAAATCCTGGGCGTTTGCGGATCTTTCGAATGCTTCAGGGATCCGGGACGTCCGATACCGGCGCCGGTGCGAAGCCTGACTGGAATCGACGACAACATGGTGGCCGGAAAAGCCATCGACCCCGACAGAGTCGCAGACTTCATCGGACCGGCCGCGCTCATAGTCGCCCACAATTCGAATTTCGATCGGAAATTCTGTGAGCGGCTGTTTCCCATCTTCGCGACCAAGGCATGGGCGTGTTCGTTGCACGAGATAGATTGGCGCGCCGAAGGATTCGCGAACGGAACGAAGTTGGGCAATCTTGTCGGCTGCCTCGGCTATTTCTTCGACGGACACCGGGCCATAAACGACTGCCAGGCAGGAATTGCGCTTCTCTCGAGCGTTCTGCCGGTCGGCGGCCGGACTGCGATGGCCGCTTTGTTGGAATCGGCGCGCAGGCCGCGTTGGCGCATCCGGGCATCTGGCGCCCCCTATGCGCATCGGGAAAGGCTCAAGGCCAGAGGTTACCGCTGGCATGACGGTAGCGACGGTCATCCCCGCGCCTGGTTCGTCGACGTCGGGGAAGACGCCGCCGAGGAGGAGCTCGCGTATCTTAGGCGGGACATCTATGGCCGGCCCGACGCCGTCATCCCAGTTCGGCGCATTACCGCTCTCGAGCGCTATTCGGTGCGATGCTGATGAGCGCGCACGGACCAGACCCAGGGCCACTGCGTTCGGGACGACCTGCCGAACAAAGTTCGCTGAAGGATCCAGGGAGCCGATGGCGAGCTTCATCGTGCCGACAGCTTCCACGACGAGCGGGCGTCTTCGGCCGGCCATGCGGACAGTCTCTCGCCGACTGCCGTGTCAGCTTCAGCGCCGTCTCCATTCTTCCCTCAGGACTGTCCCTTGAAATGAAGGAATTCGGATCCGGAGAGCACTGCGTCGCGATCCACACCATCGCGAACGCGATCGCCCAGGCGACCCATGCTTCTCGAGCCGGAAACCGGGTTGTTGACGTGGCCATCGTCGCGCACAACGCAGAATTCGACAGTGCCTTCTGCAAGCGACCCTCCGATACATTCGTGCGGAAGGCCTGGGCCTGCTCGTACAGGGAGGTCGCCTGGAGGAGCGAAGGATTCCATAGCGCCCGGCTGGGCCACCTCTCGATCGGGCACTGCCTTTTCTTCGATGCCCACCGTGCTCTGGATGACGGCCGTGCCGCGTTGGAGATCCTGTTGCGTCCGTTGCTCCGCTCGGGCCGTACCGCGCTCGCCGTCGAGGTGTCCTGCTCGACCGCGATCGACCGGTATTCGGAAAGATGTCCATGACGAGGATGCCCGTGCCCATTTCCAGGCCCGGTCTCGGAATCGGGACGCTGTCTCGACTCCCCGTCGGGGAAGGTCGCTTCCCTCCTGTCCACACGGGCGCGCGAGCGGACGATCCGTTCTTCGACGCCAGAATTTGGGGCGCTCCGACGATCGGTCCCACGACAACCCTCAGTGCTCCGTTCGGCTGGATCGGACTCCTACGCCACTTCGGACGCAGGTGCGCCGCTCTGCTCGGTGATACCGAAGCCAGAATCCTTTTGCTGACGTTGTCGCGCGAGACCGGCATCTCGGTAGAAGTGGAGCGGTGCAGCGCGCCGGCCCTAGCTGCCATTCATTCGTTGGCCGCCGAGGTCGGGCAAGCCGCCGCGTGCATCGATGCGGAGACCGGTCTGTTGTCGCGGTCCTCCGCGCTGGAATTCTTCCAGTCCTTGAACTCGCCGCGGGTTCAACCGCCTCCTCCCGAACACCTGGAGCTCGCAATGCGCGTCGGACGGCTTTCCCGTAACGCGCGCCGACGCCTGTTGGATGATGTCGGTATCCTTCTGTCAGGCTCCGTCCCGGGCGACCGCAATGTGCCCATGCTCAAGGACTGGAATTTCGGGTTTCCCCCAGGCGCCGTCGTCGTGGAGATCGTCGGCGCGGCGGGGGCCAACCGACGGCTGGTCGCCGAGCCCGTGGTCGCGATGGACCGCCTGCGGAGATGCGTTCGGACTACCCAAGGGCTCTACCGATTGAGATCGGATGAGGCCGTAACGGAGACGATCAGCCATGAGGGGTAAGCGCGGTCTTTCGGTCAGCGTGTCGGTTCGAACTGCGGGGCGTAGCTTCCCTCCCCCTCCCGATCTGCTGGAGATCAGGGTCAGATCGCTGGCAAGCGCTCTGGCCCGGGCTTGGCTTGCGCGGCAAGAACCGGAGCTGAAAGAAATGAACCAGAAAAATTCGGTTAATGGAAAGAAACCATCGCGTTAGAGGCTTTCCGAGACCCTGTTGTATTTGTCGCATGATAAAGATACGATCCGCAATCCAGTTGAGTTCACGGACGTGTCATGCCCAAAGCCAAAACCCGAGCTTCCTCGGGTCGATCCGCTCCAAAGGCGAACAAAGTCGCCTTCGATCCGTCCACTGCGACCGCCGAGGAACTCGCTTCTCAGCCGATGGAGGCAATGCTTGTCTTGGCCAGACAGGACAGGATGAGGCTTATCGGCTCCGGCGCATCCGCCGCCGGTGGACCGACGAACAAGGCGCGGGACCGGTCGGGTGAGCCGAAGGTCGCGCCGGCGAAACAGGGAAAAGGAGCGCGTTCGAAGAAAAGCAAGAAAACCAAGCCCCACTTCGACCCGACCACCGCATCTGTCGAGGAACTGGCGTCCCGTTCCATGGACGAGATGTTCGATCTGGCTAAGAAGGCCCGCGAAGCCTCCTTGGAAAAGGACGCCCAATTCGAGGCGACGCTCGCCGCGATCGAAACGCCGAAGCCGTCCAGGGCGCAGGAACTGAAGGCGTCGACGGTGCTTCAATCCCGCGTCCCCGCGATCGTCTATGCGCGTTTCAGCGACGACCAGCAGAACCCATTGTCGATCGATGATCAGTTCGCGGAGGCGCGCCGTTATTGCGACGTGATGGGGTACGAACCCATCCTTTTTTGTTCCGACGCTGCGATGACCGGACAGACCTTGGACGGTCGCGAGGGATGGGAGAGGGTCGAAAAAGCGATCGCCTCAGGCATGGCGTCCGTCGTGGTGGCCGAGTCGCTTGACCGAGTTGCGAGAAGCGCCATCGATCTCTTGATGATCATGGAGAAGCTCCGGCACTACGGTGCCTTCATCGATACTCCCTCCACCGGCCGCGCATCCGAATTGCAGGGATTGATCCACTCCATCTACAATTTTTTGTTCAAATCGATGTTGGTCGAGAAGGTCGTCAGAGGAATGGCGGGAGGCGTGCGGCGCGGCCGGCATCCCGGAGGGACCAATTACGGTCTGAGAAAGAAGCGCGATCCGGACGACCCGGAAAAGGACGAGTATGTTCCTTACGACCCCGAGGTCGAGATCTACTTCCGCATCATGTGGGAAATCGGCGTCCTGAAGCGCTCCTACGACGAGATCAGCGGTGACCTCAACCGCGAGGAAAAACCGGCACCCAGAGGAGGCCTGTGGGGGCGCCAGAATTTCGATCACCCGAACGGACTGGCGGGTTTAGCGTCGAACAAACGGTGCATCGGCGTGATCGTCTGGAACAAGGCCTCCTACCAGAAGAGCCGCTCGGGGAAAGTGACGGTCAAGAAGAACGATGCGTCCGAGCACGTCATCGGCTTTAACGCCAAGCAGGCGTTCATCCCGCCTTATCTGTTCCGTCTCGTTCAGGAAGAGGTCGCCCTGCGGAAGGTCGGGCCGTCGGGCCCAAGGCAAGCGGCAGCCCGCCGGCTGCTCACCAACAAGCTGATGTGCGGAGCGTGCGGAAGGGGAATGCACATCATCGCGGGCGACGCCAGAGGCCGGCCGCGGGCCGGATGCTCCACCATCAAGGCCAAGGGGAAATGCACCAATCACCGCACCTTCTACCTCGACACGATCGAGAAGATGGTGGCGCACGCGATGTCGGGTTTCGTTTCCAAGCCCAACCTCGTCGAGACGACACTCGAGGCAACGGACAAGGAAATCGAGACGGACCGAAAGAAACTGATGCGAGAGCTCGAGGCCAAGACCGCCGAGAAGGAGAGCCTGACGCCGATGACCGAAGACCTCATCCGCAAGATGGCGGCGGCCGAGGTCGACAAGGACACCCTGCTCTCGATCATCAACTCTAACCTGAAGCCGCTCTACCACAAGCAGCAGGAGATCGAACGCCGGGTCAAGGAAATCAACCTAATGCTTGCTTCGGAAAAGCTAAATCCGAAGAAGCTGAAGGAGGCTACCAACGTGTTCGCGAGCCTCGAGCGCCTACTCGAGGAAACGGGTGGCAAGGGATTGCCCAAGGATCTGATCGTCGCCGCCCAGGCGCTGATCGGAAAGGTTTCGATCTTCCCGGACCCGGCAAGCCGTCACTTCGAACTGCGGATCACCGGACGGTTCGACTCGATGTTGACCGAAAACTACCTTGCGTCCGCAGCAGTAATCAACTCCGAAGAATATAAGAACGCCAAGATGGGGGGACCCGACCATCGCGGTAAACTTACACTCGCGAAACCCTTCTTTATCACGCTTTCCAGCGCAAAAGAGGGGATTCCGGTGGACAGCGAAGTGCGAGAGCGTCCGGTCAGAAATTTTGTCAGGCGCAGGCGCCGGACCGGCGCGCCTCGCCCGGTCGACGCGGCGGTGGCCCCCGCCGTGGGCCAGCCCGCAAGCCTGCCACGACCGTAGTACTGCGACCAATCCCTAGCAGAGGTCAAGCTCGGCTTCTCGCCGACGAGCAAAGACCCACCTGGTGGGCTATTGACCCTTATCTCGTATGTGACAGATAGGCGGCAGTGCTTGAGTTCCGGGTAATCGGAGAGAGCTTATGAGTGACTTTAGTCAGCGCAGCACATCGAGGATGCAGGCCGGGCTAGATGAGCTGGTTCGGCGCGGCGGGGTCGTTGTCAAGTTGCATTTGGCTCCCGCGGCGGTGCGTGGCGCGGCTTTCCCGAAGTGTGTCCCGTAGAGGGGCCCACGGTCGCGCGGGGTTTGGTCCTGCTTGCCAGTCACTCCGTCAGCGAGACGGTGGCCAAGCTCTCCGCCGAGGGATTCAGGAGGCGCGTTGGGGCCCCGATCACACTGGCCATCGTTCGCGGTATGCTGACCAACCCCATGGTGGTCGGCCTGGTTAAATGGCGGAGGGCGCAGAGCGGCAGCGGCGACCGAACGATCGTGTCGGCCAATGAGAGATACCGCATCGTGACGAGCGAACTTTGGATGCGGGCTCGAAAGGCCCGCGGTTCAGAGGAGGTGTAGGCAGACGTCGAGGCGATCGAGGACGAGGTCTTCCCTCCGGAAGGTCTGCCCGCGATGGACGATCTCGAACTGGCGTTGCCGCGCGAATGCGCATGACAGCAGGTCGTCGGGATCGGCGCCGCCGAGCTTGGCGAGCCGCTTGATGGCGGCCTGGTCGCCCCGCACCAGGCGCGGGAAGCGGACGCCCTGGTCTCCGCAGAGCTCCCTGGCCTCGAGCCCGTAGGCGGCGGCGATCCGGGAGGCGTAGGCGATCGGGGGCTCGAAGGGCAGATGCGCCGGCGCGAAGGGGAGCTTGGCCATCGCCGTCCGGACCTGTTCGGCGCCCTGTCGTGTTACTATCCGGCTGTTTATATTTCTAAGCGGGCCTGAACGAGGCTCGCAAAGCCGGCAGTGAGGCGATCCCCCCTATGGGCGACGGACTGAACGAGGGCGTAGTAGGCGATACCGCGAAGCTGATGATGCATCGGCTGATTGTGCGGATGCTTCGTCGCGACCCTTCGTTAGTCGAGAAGGCTAAAGTGGCGCACGAGCGCCAGGCGACCCAGTTCGCCGATTGGCCCTTCGTGCGCGAATGGCAGGAGCTTCTTGCGCTACCGCCGAAGGAACTGGCTTCGAAGCTCATCAGTCGAGATCGCGAGATGGTTCGCCTGCGCAACACCTCGCCGTTTTATCTCGCCGGGGGCGTCGACTTTGGCGACTACCATGCCCGCGTCCGACTGAGAAAGGCGGCGAGGAGGGTGGTCAAACGCGGTCTGGATGCGCAACCGGAATCATACGTTCCTGGAGGCCTCTGATGGCCAAGGACCGCCGGCTGCGCACGCTGGAAGACCTTCTCAGAGTCGTCCGGGCCTTGGCCTACGAATTCAACACCGACACCGTCTTCGTCGTCGGCAGCCAGGCGATTTTGGCGTCCATGCCCGACGCTCCGGAGCCGGCGCGAGCATCGCCCGAAATCGACGCCTTACGGCGTCGACGAGACGACCGCCAAGCTGCCGCAAGGCTGGCAGGTCCGCCGGACCGAAAGTCGCGGGGCGGACCGTATACGGCATAGCCCCCGCGCCCGAGGATCTCATTGCCTCAAAGGTTGCGCGACTGGACGACCGGGACAAATTGTTCGTCGAGGCGATCCATGCGCAACGGCCGCTTGATCTGGATCTCGTCGAACAACGGACCGCGAGACGGAGCTGCATCCCGCAATCGAACAAAGAGCGATTGCCTATATCGAGAGCCTGAAGCCCGAAGAAAAGCCGAAAGGGCCGCAACCGCCTTGGGCTTCGTCGGAAGACGACTGACGCGCCAGCGGACCAACCGACAATCCACTTGCGCCGGCGCTGCCTCTTTCGCTTTTCAGGCGGGCATCAGGCTCTGAAGGCCGGCGCTAAACCGAGAGCGATTGATAGGCTGGATGGCTCTGCTTCAAGCGCCTGAGCAGATTACCGAGCAAAGACGAGACGGCGAAGGCGTCGCGCAGCTTGCCATGGCCGCTTTCGACCTTGAGCGATCGCCGGTTGCGCTGTTGCCGAGCGAAGTGGATTGGGCCTGGCCCGAGCCTCCGCCGCCGATATCCGACTTGACCGCGAGGGCCGCAGCCAGTCGGCGCGGTTCCATTCTGAGCCAGGTCGCGATCCCAAGTTTGACCGCGGTCGGCCCGACGAAGCGATGGGCAGCCACCTTGGCCTTTAGGTCCGCAGCCGCCGTAAGGTAGGCGGCCGATCCCACCACTGCGATGGCATCCACAGTCGCGCTTGCGATTCCCGCTGCCTCGACGCCGGCAACTGCCGCGCCCACCGCCCCTAACTTTTTGAACAGCCCCGCCTGCGCCGGCGTAGCGGCCTGCAGCAGCGAAACCGCCAAAAGGGCAGCCAAAATCTTAAGTGTTGCTCATGGTCGGCCTCCATCGGAACGCACCTAAGCTATGCCACCCTTGCCCTGGCTTCGCGCCCCGGCCGGCTGGGATCCAGTCCCGAGAAGGATTCGAAATTGAAGAGGCGAACGTCAAGCCGGGTGACACCTTCGTCCATAGCCGCTCCCGTGCTAGGAGACTCTCGGGAGCACGGGGACCTGCGAAGCAATGAAAAAGGCAGTAAAAGTGGACGAAGGTTCTGAGCGTCGTCAGCAAATGGCGGCCGCCCTCAGGACCGTCCGAAAACTTGCGGGTTTTGAATCCGCTGGAGCCGCCGCGGAACGCCTGGGGTTTTCGAATGCCTCTTACCGCTCGCACGAAGCCGGAAGTCGGGCGATGGATGAAGACGATGTTCGTAGGTACGCGGAAGGATTCGGCGTTCCGATAAAAACCATCGCCCAACCCGACCAACGCAAAATCGGCCAAGCTCTGAAGACCCTGGAGGCCAAGGAGCTGAAGAACTCCGAGAAGGCGAAGGCAAAGCGTAAGGAAGTGGGCGGGAGGCTGAAGCTGGCCCGATTGGCAAGAGGATGGGACAGCGGAAGCGGCGCCGCTAGGCAGCTCAAGATCGCGACCCAGACCTTTTTGGGCCACGAAAACGGAAGGAACAGCGTCTCGATGTCAGCTGCCCGGCTTTACGGGGCCCTTCTGGGCGTAAGGGTTGCGTGGCTGATGGATGCTCAGCTCCCGTCAGGTCTGGGACGTTCATTCGACGACCAACTCCAAAAAGGTCTGAAGCTAGAGGACATCCCTCAATACCGCCACCTGGTCGCGCCATTTCGCGCGCCCTCCTCCGCGCAGATATCGGCTCTGAGAGCGGAGGTACGGGAAGAAAGCATGCCGGGTTGGTTGTCAAAGGACCGTCCGGATCTGGTCCGCGAAATTGATGCGAGTGCCCTGGCCGAACTCGGGTTTGAAGCGCTCGGCAGCGACCGGTGCTGGCCGTTTCCGAAAGGATTCGTCCGAACAGCTTTTCGAACGTCCACGAACGCTCTGGTCGTAGTCGCCTGCGACAAGGTTATCGGACAATCACGACGAGGCGATCGCCTAGTCGTCGATACCTCCGCGGACGTCGCTAAGGCGAAAGGCGAGGTCCTGACCCTGAAACGAGGTGCCCTGGGACTCTGGAAAGTTCAGGACGTGGATTTCTCGGACGCCGAGCTTACAGTCGTGGGTCAGATCGTAGCGTATCTCAGTATGGCGGTCGAAAGATAGGGACCGCCCTTCGCGCCTGTGGAATGACCTAGGAGCGAAGTCGGGCCGCTCAACGCGCTGCCTGATTCCGAAATGAAAGCCCGGCGACGCCGACCTCGACGCCACTTCTCCTCCGAACGTCAGCTGTGGGTCCACGGCGACCAATCTTCGTCCCCCGGCTTCTGGAATTCGATTGAAAGGCCCAGCTCGGAGGGAGTGACCAGCGTATCGAGAAGGACACCGTACCGGTCGTGACTCACGACCAGACAGGGCCCGCGGAATACCAGCGAATCCTTACGCCATCGAAAATCCTGGTCGCGGGAGCCCGCTCGATCGAAAACGGAGAGACTGTCGGTTACGCGCATTGCAAGCCGGGCCTTCCCGCCCAAGGCGCGGTCAAGGCCATCGTCCGAACTGTCAACGATCACCTCTTCGACCACCATGCTTTCCGGATCAATGCGTACAGCCGAGACCGTATGGGGCGCGATCTCAGGGTCCGGTGCACCCCATCGAACCAGCCCCGCGATCATCTCGGCGTCGGTCCTCGGCCGAGCGTACTCTCCGAAATCAGCCGGCTTACCGACAACAATGGCGCGGCCGGCGACGAAGCGGGAGCCGCCAAGCGAGAAGCCGTTCCCTCCAAAATCCTCCGTGGTTGCAAGAAGTCTGTCGCCGTTTGGGAATCGTGCGGCCGTCCTGGCCTTTCCTCCCAATATGCGCCGGATATCGCCGGCCGACTCCACCTTATGGCTTTCGATGCTCCGACCTATGGGGTCGATCAACAAAACCTTCATCAACGCCATCCTTCGTTAATCAACTTAGCGCGGGTCTCACGGCCATGAGTCGCTTGACGAGACGCATGATACAGATAGGATAGAGGCGTTCAATGAGCTCGGGACCTCACGCCCTAGAAACTTTGTGCAAAACGAGACATGAAAGCGAAAAAGTTCTTCTCGTACTATCGCACCGCCAAGGATGAGGATCCGACGCAATTTGCGCTTCAGGCCGCATATTGCACGAGTCTGATCCAATCGGTAGGCGGCATCCCCGTGGCAGAATCGTCCGACATCGGCTCGGGCTTGAACGCGCGGCTGCCCGGCTATCTTCGCCTCGTGGCGGCAATCTCCGGCGGCGACGTCGATGCCGTTGTAGTTTCTACGCTAGATCGTCTCAGCCGGGATCCGATCCAGGTTGACCGTCTGCTGGATCGTTGCCGGCTATGTGGCGTCGAAATCTGGGTCGCGCGCGACGGCGTTCGTCTGCACAAGGGGTATCCCGTCGTTGGAGGCCTCGGCAAGGTGCGCTCGAAAGAGGAAGTCCCCTTGCTTCACTAGGCACCCCTGTTCGACAGCTCCTGAAGTTCTAGGGACGCTGTCAATATGGAAGCGCTTTCTTTGCGCGGGCACATTGAGGAGAGTTGACGAATGAGTAACAACGCTTCCCAAGCCAATGCCGAGGTCGATTCCGGGGAGGTCGTCCAGGCCGACCTGCCGATGTATTTTCCTGCCAATCGGGTCAAGCGGGTCGCCACGCGGATGAAGAAACTCCTTCGTACTCAGGGCGTGCATATCACGCACATGGAGGCGCTTGACCTCTCCGTGCAGCTTCTCGGATTCGCGGATTGGACCGAGTTTTGCCGCCGGGATCTCAACGCGCCACTCAGCCCGAGCGACGAGCAGCTGAGCGACGAAGCCTTCGTCGCACGCGACGACTTCCAGATGGAAGTGCTGGCCGAGGCCGGGTTTGCAAAATATGCACGGCTGGTTCTCGACGTGACCAACCCGACGGGAGCGCGCTTGGGCAGGACCGCCCTCGCGGTCGAGGTTCTCACGCAATCGGCGACGTGACATCTGGCAGCGCCATGGCGAACGCGTGCGAATGTCGGCTGGTGCCCGTCTTGGTGCCCTACGACGTTACCTACATGGCTAGGGCCGGGAGGATTGTGCGATCCGAGACCGTGGCCGAACTCGCTCAACTGCAAATTCGTGCGCCTCATCCGGATCAAGCCAGAGTGGCATTTCGGCTCAGCTCAGTGAGTTCAACAGACGGCGTGGTCCAGATGACGGTTCGAGAAGTGGTGTACTGCGACGGCGCAATTTGGTGGCCTATCAGTCTAGCTTTCGACCCGGACGGCGGGGAACTTGGTACCCACCAAGACATCGGCGGAGAGGAGCTTCTCCGGGTTCTCGAAACCGGGACCGACGATATTTTGGGCCTCGGCATCGACTACGCCGCGAAATTCAGCCAATTGGCCCGGCTGCGGCAGTTGGGGCTGATCGTGCGCGAGTGGAAGCAGAACGATCCGGATACCGCTCGCTCGCGTGCTCAAGGGCGCATCGATCATCTGATGATCTGGCAAGGCAAGGCGTACGGACGCGGTGGCGAGCCGGCATACGTCCAGCGCCCAATCCACGGGTCGATTCAGTATGCCAATGGGATGGTCAATATCGGTGCCGATCGATCCGTAGAGCCTCGCGATCAGGGTCTGGCCTTAGATGTCGGAAGGTTCGAGTTCGGTCAGCCCGCGTTCATGCGCGGGACGTTTCAGCGGGCCGACGAATACGACGCCGCAGTAGCGAACCGGTCAACGGCCAACAAGCCGTCCCAGGCGCCCGAGCGCATCGAAGTATTGATGCCTGACTTTCTGAAGATGAACAGGGGGCAGATTCGTCTGGATGCGATCTACCGTGCGACCAGCCGCGCGCTGCTCAATAGAGATGAGCCGATTTGGGCCGACCTGCGGGACCTTTTTGCCGAAACGACGGCTAAGGACTGCAGCTCTCCGACGACGTCGAGAGCCCGCTTCGACGCCATGCTCTCGTTCGCCGGCGTTGCCAGCAATCAGCGTATACTGCCGGCGGAGCTGGACGAAGCCTATCGATGCTTTCTCGATTTCGAAAAGTCGCCCGACCTTTCGGAGCTCGGCCCACTCATCGCAATCGAGGACGACGAGGCACTCGCGGCGATGGGAGCTCAGATCGCCTGACAGGCTGAGCCACCTTGCCGTTCCGCCATCGCTTCCATGACCCAGCGGTCCATGTCGGCGTTGGCCTGGCGTGCTTTCGATAGCGGCACACGCCGACGGGTGCAGGAACACGGGCGGAGGGACTTCGTCTACTTAGCTCCGCGCGAGCCCAATTCGTTCAATAAGGGCAGTTAACCACCTCCCGCGGAACGGTAATGCTTCCGACAGACGATTCGTATTTGACTCATGCGACCGATACGCTATCATACATCGTATGAATTTGGCGGAGAACAGATCCATCGGACATTGCCAGTCACAAAAACGGCGGCACATGACCGGTCGATAGCTGCGCCAAGGAGGGTTTCGTGTCGCTGACGGATGTAGGTGCGAGGGTTCCCTTTACGAGGGGCGACCCATTTTTCCAGACCACGCCGGACGCTTTCGACGCCCATGTAAAAGCCTTTGCTCGCAAGCTCGGCGACCTACCGGTTTCATTCGTGTCCGTGCGTCCCCTTCCCGAGGCCGAAACGGGCTTCTGCCATCGCAATGTAGCTGAATGCGTGGACCTCTATGGCGGCCACTGCGTGACCGGATACGCATTCTGGAAGAGCCGCTTGTTTATCATCGCGGAGGCACATTCCGTTTGGGCGACGCCGACTGGACAACTGATCGATCCGACGCCCGCGGCGGAAGGCGAGACCCGCATCTGCTTCGCCCTCGATCCATCCCTTGTGGACGCCTTCAATAAATCGCGGCCCCCACCCAACCGGGCCATGAGCATCGTCGACAAGGCCGATCCCGCGGCGGTCGCGCAAGAGATCGGCCGACTTTCGCCGGCGCGCCTAGAATATGAAAAGCGCCGCGCCAACCGCGCTGGCCTCGATATCGAAACGCACATCGCGAACAAGATTGGACGGACGGCCCTGTCCATCGCGGTGGATGAGTTCATCGTCGCCAGCGAGGCCCGCGATCTCCTTGTGACGCAGACCTTGACCCGCGTCCTCTCTCATGACCGGGCGGCATTCCGAAATGCGCAGCTCAAGGTCTGCCGACTTGAAGATCGTATCCGCCAGCTGCTCGCAAGGAGCGAGGGCGAGACACCCAACATTGTAGCCAGCGTGGATCCGCTCGCCGATGTGAGGACCAACTCCGAAGGCGGCGCCACGGCTCGCGCGCCCGGCTTCGACGGATTGATCGCAGCACTACTCGATCCGAGCTTCGACGTGGTCGCGGTCGACTTGGCGTCGAGCGGACCGAAGGTACTTTATGCGGGAAATCTCGAGGACGACGCGCCGCCTCAGCCGCTCTGATCCGGCGAGGCATCCGACACCCGTCCTCCAGACGTGACGACCCGGCTCTGAAGGGCCATGGCGCGCAAAACTCGGCGCCAGCGTACGGAGACTAAGCATGTCGAACTTCAAACATCTCTATCGTGCCTGCGGCGGCGAGATCAATCCTGAAACCCTCGAGAATTTCCGTTTGGCCATTCCGGAATTTCACGAGTTCATGCGCCTGGCTCGGGAATTCTTCGCCCCGCGAGGCAAGCCCGGCACGCAGCACGAGGACCGTGATGAAGAACACGAGGCGACAATGAGCATCAAGGAGATTTAACGATGACCAGGCCCCCTCACCCCTGCGCAGGCCTTCCTAGAGCGGCAAGGAAGGCGTTCGACACCATCGCCGCCGGCGGTGAGCTCGAGGCAACGGCGGGGACCTTGGAGTTGCTGGTCAAGCGTGGACTCGTTGCTCGCTTCGACGAGAAGCACGTTCTCGATGATCGCCTACCGCCCCTGATCACCACCAGGTACAGTGTTCCAATCGGGCATCACGTCGCGTGGTGTGAACATCTGACCCATAAGGAGAGGTTGCGCTGACGGACTTGGAGATCGCGTCGATCTCCTGGCGCAGCCGCTTTTCCGACGGAAAGGGTCTTCCCTGTTTCGGGGATACTGCTTATATTTCTGAGCAGATTTAATCGGACGGCGCTTTGCGCTGGGAGACGTCGATGTCCCTGATCCTGGAATTACCGCAAGAGCTCGCAGAGCCTTTGGAGAGCAAGGCGACTGAACTCAATGTGGACCCATCGCGCTTCGTCGCGGCGCTGGTGCGTGAGAAGCTTCGTCTTCCTGTAAAGGTAGGCGAGCTCGAGGTGTACGCACCGGCCGACATTCTTGACTACGAACTCGAACGTGAACCCGGCGAGACGGACGAGGAATACGAAGCCAACAAAGCGACGCTGGGCGCCGTCTTCAGGGCTTCTCTCAGGTGACCGATGAGGTCCGTCCGCCGGCCATCGGAGCCGGCGACTTCATTTGGAGCAATTTTCCCAAACGTGAAGCACCAGGAGTGCCGTCGAATGAGCAGCATATTGCGCTCTGCCTCCGCCGCTATAAGCACAAAACTGACGGGTACATTCTAGCGGCCGTCTACACGACGACCAGGCCGAGAGGAGATCGCCCGAAAGCCAAGGGCGAAATCGAGATTTCGAAGGAGCAAGCGGCGCAACTCGGCCAGAACTCCGCCTTTAGGATCGATGTCCGACGGATAGCGGCGATGCCGCTCAACACGGATTTCTTTCCATATCTTGACGAAAAGGGGCATGGCGTTAGGGGCAATTCGAAGCATTTGGCGGAAGCTGCGCTAAAACTCCTCGCAGAGATTGTGAAGAACGATCCGGAACTCGTGGAGTTTCTCGGCCCTCCGGAAGTCAGAAAGTCGATTTTTGGTCGATGAGTTTGAAGGGCGCCGTAAGTGATCGAGGAAGATGCATGCGCGGCGACGTACCAAGCCAAGAGAGCCTTGAAGCCGTGGATCTCGGCCCCGACAACATTTTCGCCCAATTGGGCGAGCCGGACGCGGACGAACGTCATCTGAAGTCGACGCTCGTGACCAGGCTTCGCGCGGCGATCGCGGATCGCAAGCTTACTCAGGTCGAGGCCGGCGAAATCCTTGGGGTTCCGCAATCGAAGGTCTCGGAGTTGGTCAGCGGTGCGGCCTCCGGCTTAAGTGCCGAGCGTCTGATCAATCTGCTGAACAAGGTCGGAGTGTCGGTCTCGTTGGCGTTTAGCCAAGAGCCCGGCTGGCGCCCCGGAGAAACGTTCGTACACTTCGATCGGGACGCCGACACTGACGTGGCCGGTCCCTAGGCGAGTGACGCTAGGGCCGCCTCGTCCCCGGGATCTAACTCTTCCGACATCCGTGCGACATCGGGCTCCGTCAGAAACTCCTCTATTCCGGCTCGCAGCGATCCCTGCACGGGTTTAAACCAGAGACACTCGCGAAGCAGACCGACGCGTAGACGAGTAAGTTCGTCGTTGTCCAGGGGACACTCCGCAGCCTTAAATAGTCGCTCCCGAAACTCTGCTGCACCCGGATAGGAGGCCGGCAGCCTCGCCTCGTTTGGATGAAAGTGATCCGAGTAGGTCACGTCGTTGACCAAGCAACGGAAAAGGATGTCGCACCGAATGGTACTCTGAGAAATCTGGATTGCCCGGGGCTCAAGCACGTCGATTCTGGGGACCCGATGCCGACGATATTTGCGAGGAAGCAGCTTTTTCACTTCCTCGAAAGAATCGGCGGAAAAAAGCGGTTCAAGCGGATCGTCGAAGGTCTTGAGATCGCAATGGATCCACTGATTTCGCGGGCGCGCTGCCCGGTCCGGTCCCGCGGCGGCGACGAAGTGAACTCCATATTTCGATAAGACATAGAGGGGCTCGCCACCCGCGACATATGCAAATCCGTCGCAGATCATGAGATACGACAGTGCCTTTCGCTGGCATTCCTCCAGCGTAGCTTCGAATTCATCTGAAATCAGCTTTTGAACGGGAAATTCGTTCCTCTTCGGAAGCGGCGGCTCCAAGACGCGCCGGCGCATGTGCTGCCTGAACACATCCTCGTCCAGGTGCGCCAGCTCACCTAGTAATTCGGCTTCAGTCACATGTTCTTCCGAGCCGCTGGACCACTTGAGTGGCCACCACAGCTGTTCTTTCCAGGCCAGAATATCCTCGGAAAACCGGCGCCTACCAATCACCGTCGTATTTGTAATGCGAAAGGCTGGTTTTGCATCAGACGGATCGGCCTGGTTCAGGATGAGTGATGCCGTCTTCTCCTGAAAATAAGCCTTACGAGGTTTCCGGCACCGATAGGGAATGAATTCGACTTCATAGCGGCACTCGAATGGTACGGTGAGATACATAGAGGACTCCGAGTCGTGACGCATGGTCGCGCAATGCCCCTTGATACGCGCCAGCTTGCTCCGAGCTCATTTAGCTCGTGGCGTCATCGGATCGTGAACGTTTCGCGATTTCGTCGTTCGGAATGGTGGAAAACCTGGGAAAACGATGGGAAGTTAATTCGTCAACGCACCCGCACAGGTGGCTTCAACTGCATTGCTCGCTCCTGAGTGCGGGTTGCGAGAACCGCGACCACGCTCCGGTCAGTAGGCCACGGCCATCGGCCGATGGGGTCCCAAGCTTGCTAGAACGCAGCTTGTAGATTTTAAGAGCGAAGCACCTCAAGGGTACAGACGGCGTTCTCGCGTCGACGGCTTGGGTTCCTATGCGATCGCATCCGCGGGCTGCGTTGTATCTGTCAATATTTCTCAAAACTCGGATTGTAATCCTGGCTGGCGAACTCGCCCAGTACCGAGCGCGCCGTACTAAGAGCCCGCAGGGCCAGAGGGCTCGCTACGCTCTTCAGCGAGACCTCCTCGCGAGAGAGTTGAATGACGATACGGAGAAGGACGGCCATCGCCTGCCGGACAAGGTCGAGAGTCGGTTCGTCGGCCCAGAAGTCACCAAACTCGCGCTTGCGGATTTCGCCATGCCATCTGGGGTTTCGCGCATAGACCAGCGAACTGCCGAGCGTCATGGCGACTCCGTGTGCAATGTTGTGCCTGATCGTGAATCCGTAGCGCGCTGAAAGGCACCACCCCTCCAGCAATGTTCTTTCATCTCCCGGCGGGAGGTCGGCTGCGAAGCGCTCCAGCATTCCGATCAAATCGGTGATGGCCCGGGCATCCGTCTCGGGCTTGATGCCCTTCGGATCGATACTGCGGACCCTCCACAGTGCGCGCTCCAAATGATGCTCGATGCTGCCCGCAAAGGTCACGATAGCGGCGACCTTCTGGCCAATCGACGAATTCAATCCCAGCCGCGGCTCGATGAGGTCGGCCCTGCCGTATTCCGTCAGGTCATTTGTGACTACTCTCGGCCCTGAAGGGCCGAGCTTCCACCCTCGCGGGCGTCATCTTCCTGCTTCCGGCCGATAGTCTGGCTCGATTCACAGGCCATCCCCGGAAGTCCTCCGGTTGAGCTGATGCCTTTAACGAGGATGTTCCTCGCCGCGTTTTCGTCAGCGTCGAAGTCGCCGCCGCACGCGTTGCAGACGTAGCGTGCCCGCGTGATGCGGGCCTCCGCGTCGACGACGCCGCAGGCGCTGCAGGTCTCCGACGTGTGGGCGGGATCGACGACGACAAGGGTCGATCCGTACCACCGGCATTTGTACTCCAGCATCGTCCGGATCGTTCGGGGAGCGATCTCCAGCAGCGCCCGGTTCTCGTTCGCCTTCTTTTGGACGAGCGTTCCCGGAGCCTCCGCCGTGCCGCGACCTGTCTTCGTCATCTGCTTGACTTTCAGGTCCTCGATGACGACCACGCTGTGGTTCTTGGCGATGGTCGTGGTTGCCTTGTGCGCCGCGTCCCTCCTGCGACGGGCGGCTTTGGCCTGCAACCTGGCCAGACTGAGTTTGGCCTTCTCCCGGTTCTTCGATCCTTTCTTGCGGCGATGGACCGTCCGGTGGGCGTTCTCCAGCCGGCGGCGTTCTGTCGGCGTCGCCCGGGGAATGCCGAACACCGCCCCGTCGGAGAGAACGATGGGCTGGGCGCTTCCGAGGTCGATGCCGACCGCAGGTCCCGCGTTGGGCGGAATGACCGTCTCCAGCTCCGTTTGCGCCGACACGAACCATTCGTCGGCGAGCGTCGACACGGTGACGTTCTTGATCTTGCCGTCGATCGGCCGGTGCATGACGATCCGGACCCCAGCCGGCTTTCGGCAGAAAGATGCGGCCGGGCTCGATCTTGATCTGCTTGGGGTCGGGGTAGCGAAAGCTCTCCTTGCGGCCGCGCTTGTGGAACGTCGGCCACTTCGGGAAGTCTTCCGGATTTGCCTAGATGCCGCGGATCGCCAGCTCGCGCTTACGCTTCAGTCCCCCGAAGTAGTTGTCGAAGGCGGCGTGGAGATCGTGGACGGCCTGCTGCAGCGGGTGGTGCGGGACCTCGTACAGGAAGTCGAACGCCTCCTTGAGGGCTGTCAACTCCTTGATCTGATCGAACTTGGACAGGCTCTTGCGGTGACGGAGATATTCGTTCTTCTGCTCCAGGCAGAGGTTGTAGACGAGCCGGCAGCAGCCGATCGTCCGCCGGAAGAGCTCCTCCTGGGCGGCATCGGGATAGATCCTGTAGCGGTAGGCCTTGCGAAGCAGCATGGCCAATATCCTGCGCAGCGCCGATCGAAAGATACGAGTCAAATCCGCCTCCGAACAGCTCGCGGGCGTGGAAAACCCGAAATGGGGAAGCTAACTTTTCTTCGCGGCAACCGAGTTGAGGCAAGCGGCTCTCGATGCACTCCAGAGTTGCGCGCATCTTGCTTTGAGGCGATTGCACGCCGAGCGCCTACCGGAAGTAGCCACCAAACTCCGGGGAAGACCATCTATGGAGCCCCAGCTACTTTGCGGCATCATCTCGTGGCGCCCCGCTCGCTATCGTGAAGCAGTATATCGACGACCAAAGACGCGCCTCGCCCCGCCCTAAAGGGCCAGGTTTGCGGCGCGTAAGAGGATCAAATTCCTGCGGCATCCTGTGGGAGACATCGCTGTCTTGACACAGAAGGCCTAAAATGCGGGCAAGGTTCTTGGCATACATAAGCTGTTTCCTGATCCGGCGGCTAGTCGTAGGCCATGCGGTAGTCCCGGAGGATAGGATTTGCCCCGACGCGCGAGAGACCTGGTTCGGGGATCGGCAGCTCAAGCGCGGTCAGGAGATAGCAAAGGGATTCCATCGCCCGCGTCGACTTCGAGAATTGCCGAAATTGGGCATCGCTCTCTGGGTTGAAGTGACCGTGCGCGCTCTTGCCGCGGAAACTGATCGCGCGCTTGAGATGTTCGACAGCCTCCTCCGGCATAATGCCTTTGCCGAACCGGGCCTCGACAGTGCCAATCAGGCGCCTGAATTGCTGCTCGGCTGTCTCCGCCCTGATCCATCGGATCGCGCCCGCCACACGTTCGCCGATTCCAGCCTCATGACCGAGTTCTTGCGCTTTCGCTGCGGCAATGGCGGCGATCGCGTCAACGTCCGAGGCGGAGAGCACCGGCTGCGCCTTCCCGATCGCGATGTCTTCAAACCATCGGCACGCGTTCAAAAGCCGCTCTGAGGAAACGACGTTCTTCAAGCCGAATCCCCTCATCATCAGCGCGTTCGGGCGCCGCCAGGCCAAGGCTCGGTTCATCCATGCCACAAGGCAGGCGCGGAAGGCGGGAAGTTCCTGGTCGTCCCAACAGCGTACCGGCGAACCGCCGACCCAGGGATCGCGATTGTCGACCTCGTCTTCCGGCCAAACGTAATGCACCTTGTGGTCGCCGCGATACTCGCGCTTGTCGATGGCTTCCCTCATCTGTGCGAATGAAAGACGGTCGATCCGGATCGAAGATGGCGTGAGCGGCACGCCGAAACAAAATGACAGGAAGCTCACGTAATCCGACACGTGACCGATGTAGTCCCGGATGTTCTGTGGCTGGTCGAATTCGAGCCCGAACGTGGTCCAGATTTCCTGCGGTCCCTCCAACTCCATGCCGTAGGCCACGCCGTACCAGGCCCGCAGGGTCATGCCTTGCGCCGTATCGTTGAATATCGTCAGCTCATTCTCGCCGGGAACTCGCGTGCGGCCGATCGCCTTGACCTTTCCGTCGTGACGCATCAGCTGGTTCGTGTGCTTCACGATGAAAGAGACTTGCTTGACCCCGTCTTCCGCCGTCCACGAGTCATGGCCGGTGACCGCGACGTTCGAGAGAATCTGCTGGTGGCGGGTCGCCCGCTCCGGTGAGAAATTGCGCGAGGAGGTTCCGGCGATCGTGGTGACGTTGGCATGCAGCGAAACAATTTCGTTCGTCGCGGTCTGCAAGAAGATCGGTTCTTCGCCCTTGATATGGAAGTGACCGTTATAGCTGTAGATGTCGGCGCGGAGCTCGCTGTCTGAAACCAGGACCGTACCAGTAAGCCTCTCGCCAGTGACGAGCTCGACACAATGTACCGGCTTTCCGCTCTCGACCTTCGGCATGTGGCACCTTCGGATCGTTTCTATGTTCGGCGTCTTGGCCTGCGTTAGAAACGCAATGCGGCCAGAGCCGCAAAAAAGATCAGCACAGCGGCGCAAATCGCCAACGCTCCGGCCGCACTGATCCGAAAACCCCACAGGCTGACTTCAAGCCTTGGCTCACGCATGGCGCAATTCTCCATTGAGAATTCTGAGAATTGCCTTGCGGGGGATTTGCTTTTGTCGCCGGTTTTCCGACGGCCGTCAACCACGCGCGGGATCTTTGTCTTGGATGTCTTTGACAGGCTTTTTGAAACGGCGTTCAAGGCGGCTTCAATATAAAAACATCTAAGACCTCCGGAGACCGCCGCGACGGCTTTCGCATCTGACGCCGGTGATTCGCCCCTTCTCCAAAATCAGCCGTTGCCAGAGACTTCATTGGCGCATGTGGCACGCCGCATGGGAAGGCTCTCGTTGGAGTGGACGCCTCCTTCCGGCCGGCCGGCCCCGAGCTCGGTCAAGTGCGGCCTACGAAGATCGCCTGCATGGGGTGCCCGGATGGCCTTTGCATCCCCCAGGAAACTAGGTTCAATCCAGAGGAATCAGGGCCCACTTGGTGTCCGGACAAGGACGTCGAAGCTTGTGCGGAGGAACCTCGTCTAGCCCGCGCCTTCCCCGATCGAAACGGGCAGGTCCATCGTCATGTTGTCGATAAGCCGAGTTGAGCCGATATAGGCGGCGACACAAAGTGTGGCGGATCGCTTCAGCGGGCTCTCGGCGGGCTCCAAGGTTTCGCTATCGACCAGCTCAAGATACTGCAGCTTGTCGAGGGGCTTCAGGTGCTTCTCGGCAATCGCAATCAAGTTTCGAACGTCGCGGCTTCCCGAGCGAAATTCATCCTGAGCGGCGAGCAGAGCCCGACTGATGGCAACGGCTCGTTGACGTTCCTGTTCGTTAAGATATCGGTTGCGACTGCTCATGGCTAGTCCGTCGGGTTCCCTGACTGTCGGCAAGGTCACGACTTCGACCGGAAGATTGAGGTCCTTCGTCATGCGCCGCACCACCGCACACTGCTGAAAATCCTTCTGACCGAAGAATGCCGCGTCCGGCTGCACCATGTTGAAGAGCTTGCAGACGACGGTAGCGACTCCGCGAAAATGTCCGGGACGGAAACCGCCGCACAAGGGCTTTGCAAGCTCGCCCGGCTCGACGAAGGTCTCGAAGCCTTCCGGATAGACTTCCTTGTTGTCGGGAGCGAAGACGATTGCTACACCCGCATCCCGGCAGAGCCTTTCGTCGCGCTGAAAGTCGCGGGGGTAGGTGCTAAGATCCTCATTCGCGCCGAACTGGGTCGGGTTCACGAATATGCTGACGACAGTGACGTCGCACTGTTTTCTGCTTGCCTCGGCCAAAGCCAAATGGCCCTCGTGAAGATAGCCCATCGTTGGCACCAGGCCGACCCGTTTCCCAGCCTTTCGAGCTAGGCCGACAACTTGGCGAAGCTCGGCCACCGACGTGATTGTTTGCATCGCTGATAAGGCTCAATTCGGGTTGGAGGGCTTCCAGCCTGAGACGGCGCCCGCAGCGCTTTCAGGAAGCCGATATGACTCGTCTGTCGAGGGAAATGTACCACCGCGAACATCCGCTACCCACTGTGAGAGGGCATTCTGCAGCAGGCCGAAGCCGTCGGCATAAGTGCGAACGAACTTGGGGCGGCGTCCTTCCGTCAATCCGAGCAGATCGTGCAGCACGAGAACCTGTCCGGAGCAGGACGAGCCGGCCCCGATGCCGATCGTAGGAATCGTCAGCGTTTCGGTTGCTCGGGCAGCCAGCTCCGCCGGTATGCCCTCCAACACGATCGCGAAACATCCCGCGTCTTGCAGGCGATGCGCGTCGTCGAGCAGACGCACAGCGTCGTCGGCCCTCTGCCCCTGTACCTTGAAACCACCCATCATGTTGACGCTCTGCGGGGTCAAACCGAGGTGACCCATGACCGGGATCTCGCAGTCGACCAGCGCGCGGACCATCTCAAGGCGCCTGGCTCCGCCCTCGAGCTTCACGGCGTCGGCACCACGCTGGAGAAACCCGCCTGCGTTGCGTATCGTGTCCTCGCGACTGAGGTGAAAGCTGAGAAACGGCATATCGGCGACGAGCAGGGCCGCCGGCCGCGTACGAGCGACCGCTTCGAGATGGTGGTTCATCATGGCGACGCTGACTGGCAACGTATTGTCGTATCCAAGGCAGACATTACCGACACTGTCGCCGACAAGAAGGATGTCGACAATGGGGCTGGCGATGCGGGCGGTGACTGCATCGTACGCAGTGGTCATGACCAATCGCCGGCCATCCAGCTTCCACCGGTTGATCGTTGGAATCGTGACGCGTCCGACCGACGTCTCAGGGGAATGGCTCATTTCTCTGCAACCACTTGGATCCGCGGAGTCGCTGAAAGCCCAGAGCGCGCCTAATTCGCACGCTGCACCTCGTCCGAGACGCGAGAACAATCACAACGGCGGATCGATGGCCTCCTCATATTCCTTCTTGAAGCGCGCGATCATCTCGGCGGCGGGCACGATGCCCTCAATGCTGCCGATGCCCTGCCCGGAGCCCCAGATCTCCTTCCACGCCTTCGGCTTGGCACGCTCACCCGAGGGGTCGGTGCCGAAATTCATCTTGGACGGATCGGACGTCGGCAGATTTTCCGGATCCATGCCGGCGGCCAGAATCGAAGGCTTCAGATAATTGCCGTGGACGCCGGTGAAGAGGTTGGAATAGACGATGTCGTCGGCCGTCGAGCCTGCGATCATCTCCTTGTATTTCTCGACCGCGTTGGCTTCCTTGGTCGCGATGAAGGCCGAGCCGATATAGGCGAAGTCTGCCCCTAAGACGCGCGCGGCGCGGATCGCCTTGCCGTTGCCGATGGCGCCCGACAGGGCGATCGGACCGTCGAACCACTTGCGTGTCTCGGCGACGAAGGCAAGCGGCGAGATGGTGCCGGCATGGCCGCCGGCGCCGGCGGCGACGAGGATCAAGCCGTCGGCGCCCTTCTCGATCGCCTTATGAGCGAATTTCTGGTCGATTACGTCGTGGAACACAATGCCTCCCCAGCGGTGCACGGCCTGGTTCAGCTCCTCGCGTGCGCCGAGCGATGAGATGATCATCGGCACCTTGTGCTTCTCGCAGAGCTGCATGTCGTGATCGAGCCGGTTGTTCGACTTGTGCACGATCTGATTGACCGCGAAGGGCGCCGAGGGTCGCTCGGGATGTGCGCGGTCATAGGCCGCGAGCTCTTCCCTGATCCGGTGCAGCCACTCGTCGAGAAGCGCGGCAGGTCGCGCGTTCAGCGCCGGAAACGAGCCGACCACGCCCGCCTTGCACTGTGCAATCACGAGATCTGGTACCGAGATGATGAATAGCGGTGACCCGATGACGGGGATCGATAAGCGTCCCTTGAACAGGGCAGGCATGGACATTGCGGAATGATCCTCTGGGCAGTCGCAAATCTATCGAGCTCGCCGGGGCCTCGAAATACCAATTCCGAAGCACCGCAATTCATTGGTGAATTGCGGTGCTCCGCCAATGTCCTTCCCATTGTCCAAAGATCACGCGATTGCTGCACATGTCGCGCTATGAATTAAGCCTCGCTGCGCCGCGGTTGCGACAATTGCGGCCCGTGCGCCCACCCGACGTAGCAAGCCGAGACTCGTATGGAATGGCTCCTCTCGTCGGAGGAAGCACAGCGTAGAGCGGCGGCAGGCCTCTCAAGCGATGATGACCCGTCAAAGTGGCCATTCGGGCGAGACGCGACGATCCGGCGAAGACCGGCTCCATCGCTTGTTTGGCCTCCAAATCCACTAACTCGGGTCTCGCGCCCGACCGCGGTACCGAATGAGCCGCAACTTGCGGCCTTTGCGTTCGACACCGATATTTATCTCCTGCGCATCCCGATCCAGCCGACCTGCCTTCCAAAGTCGATCCAGCGCTTCTGCAATCTCGTGGGTCGCCCCTCCGAAGGTTCGTTGAATCTCGGCCGCCGTCTGCCAACGGGGGCCGACGAGCTTCGCCAGCTGTTCGTCGCCGTCCTTCATCCGTGCCATCAACCAGATGCCCCAGGAAGCTTTCGCCCGCGCCTATTCTGGGCGGGGCGACGCCGTTCGCGACGTCTCTACCCGGAACTGGTGGTTGCACCTCGCGGCGGCAGGTTCAAGACCCGGGCCGTATAACCGTTCCGAAAAACCCCATGAGGGTCGCTTCTCAGTGCGATCTCGCGAAACCTTTCGAACTTCGGATATAGCTCGGATATCTGTTCGTAGTTCAACGGGAAGTGCTTGCCCCAATGAAACCTTGCTTCGACCTGCAGCACCAAGGCCCGAGCGACGAATGAGCAGAAATCATAGAAGGGTTTCCGTCGGGCAGGCGGATCGTAGGTGAAAGCCGAAATCGAGAAACTCGCCTCAGTCTTGGAGGCTGTCATCGAGATCAGCGAGTCATCGGGTGGTACGCGCCGAACGATAAACGGGTAGTGAAGGACATATCGTCCCCGATTGGCGAGCAGTTCTCCATAGCAACCAAGTTCGTCGAATATCTGCCGGATACTGGGAGAAAGCTCGTCCACATTGCCGGCGAAGACGTCGGTTATCGCGCGCAGCAACTCCGTCGTCTCGGCAAGCTTGGCTTCCTCGACGAAAATCTCCATCTCTTCGTGACGAAAAAGATCGTGGTGGAAGGCGAGGATGCGCTCCGAGTCGTCGATCCGTTCGACACCTTTCGGGACGAGAGAAGGCATCAACCATTGAAATCCCCGTACGGCCCAAGCGCCTGCCGACCGGCTTCCGGTAACGCCGACATGAAACATCACGTCGACATTGATGAAACTGAAGACCCGAAGGAACCGGGTTTTCAGTCGCTCCATGACACCTAAGGTCCGCGGACCGATAGGCTTCCGCTGAAAAGCAAGCCATTTCCAATTGTGGCGCGACCATAACAGTTGCGTCAGGGGGTAGTCCGGGTACACGCTAAGTGCATCTTCCAGAGACGTGCGCAGGCGGACGGTCTCGGCAATCATGTACTTCGGGGTCGTCGACAGCTCGACCTCGATGATGATGCCCAGGCAACCAAGCCCGCACCTGGCCGCCTCCAGTTCCTGGCCGGCCGCATAGTCGTAGATGACGGCATTGCCCGCCTCGTCATAGGCCGCGACCTTGACCCTCGTGACGTACGACGAAAGACTTGGCCGGCCCGACCCGTGCGTTCCGGTCGAAATGGCTCCGGATATCGTCTGCACGTCGACCGCGCCGAGAGTGGGTAGCGTCTGATCCGTCTTGGCGTGAAGTTCACGGAGAATCTTGCGGAGCGTGCATCCGGCGCCTACGCGGACGAACTTCTTGCCCCCACGAACAAACGGCTCGACGCTCGCAAAGCGCGTCATATCGAGCGAAATTTCGGCGCCGACGATGTCGCTCCAGGAGTGCTTGCTGCCGAACGCACGTATCGTTTTCTTGGAATGCATATCCAAGATCGCGAGCACTTCGTGTTCGTTCGCGGGCTCGTAGATACGGGTTTCCCAGCTTTGATTGCGGCCGAAATTCGTATCCCGCCGCACCGTTGCATCAGATGGCTGCATCACATGTCCCGCCTACCGATCCGAACTGGTAACCCGAAATCGTGCCGGCTCGCCGATCTCTAGGGTCTTGGTCGACCCAGCAGCGGACTCCGGAGCGTGCGATCATTTCGCAACGGGCACTTACCTCACCCGAACAACATCAACATCCACACTGGTGCTCCATATTTCGTAGTGCGGCCAATAGGCCCTGACCAGCGCGGTTCTGGCGAGCCGTTATTCAGCATTGAAATGCCTCCACCGACGCAGGAAAACCTGTTCTCGCAAAAGACAAGCGAGCTTCGATCCGTCGGAACGGGGATCGCGCGCGGCCGAATGGAAGCTTGCCGCTGGGCACGCACTTGGTGATCCAACGCCGCTAGAGGCAAGAGAAACCGTCAGACCGAACCTTGACCACTTGCTTTAGCTTGAGGTGTGCCTTCCACCACCCGAAATCCTGTTCCCAGCGGAGGCTGACCGTTCGCATCGCGCGCCGCACGATAGGCAGGCCTGCTCGTGGTCCTTTCCAAGTATGGCAGGAAAATTTCGGGAACCTTGAGCATGTATTCGATTGCCCATACCAGGCAGGTGGTCAGCAGGATGTCGGCGGTCGTGAATTGCTCTCCCAGCAGATATTTCCGCTCGTCCGACAACGTCACCTGAGCGTGCTTCAGTTGAGCGAGGAAGTATTCGCGCGCTTTGGCGACTGCCATGGGCGCTTCCCCGTAGATGTGGGCGAGCCCCACGCCCGTACTATGCCGCCGCATGACATAGAGGCTGGTCGCATCCAACTCCGTGGTGATGAAGAAGCACCACTCGAGCCATCTGGCATATTGAATGTCGTCCTCGGGAACGAGCGACGAAGAGCCGCCACGGTACTTATGCGCGAGATACGCTGCGATCGCGGCGCTCTCGCCGATGGTGAATGCTCCATCCTGCAAAAGCGGGATCTTCTGCCGTGGATTCAACGAGGTGTACTCCGGCGTGGTCGTCTCCCCGGAGCGGGCCATTATAGGTTTGCAGACGTAGTCCAAGCCGAGCTCGCGCAAGGCCCAATGGGCCCGGATCGTGCGGCCGGTACCGACTCCCCACAATATCAGATCCGAGTTCATCACCAGCGCTCTGCAAACGGCCTAAGGTCGAGCTCGTGAGTCCAGGCGTCGCGAGGTTGCTGGTGGAGCGCCCAATACGCTTCGGCGACCGAAGACGGTTTGATCAGGGAATCCTGCGCCATCGAGGCTACATCCACGCCGCGCTCCCTCAGGCGCCGGTGTATTTCCGGACTATCCAGACCGCCGTCGATGATGAGATGAGCGACGTGGATGTTTTGCGGTCCCAACTCGCGCGCTACCGACTGCGCGACGGCCCGAAGACCGAATTTGGCCGACGAGAACGCCGCGAAGTTCTTTCCACCCCTCAGGCTTGCAGTGGCGCCCGTGAATAGGATGGTCCCTTTAGATCGCGGGACCATGTACTTGGCAGCTTCCCGGCCCACCAGGAACCCTCCATAGCAGGCAAGCTCCCACGCCTTGAAAAACAGCCGCTCCGAAGTCTCGAGGAGCGGCTTGCTTACATTGGCTCCTGCGTTGAAGAGGCAGACTTCGATCGGTCCCATTTCCCTTTCGACCTCGGCGAACAGGGACTGCACTTCCGCCTCTTTCCTGACGTCCGTGCTTCTCGCCTGCACGCTGTGGCCTAACCGCGTAAGCTCTTCTATCAAGGCCGACGACTTCGACGCATCGCGGCGGCCGATGCACACCTTGTAGTTCGCGGCGGCGAACCGGCGCGCCACGGCAGCGCCGATCGCGTCGCCGGCGCCTACCAGCAGTGCCACTCCTGGCTCCTGATTCATTGTCGCCTCCCACGTCAGACAGCGCGGACCGCTTTGCCCGCAACCAGCGTGTCGATGGACGCATCGTCGTAGCCGAGGTCCCGCAGAATCTCGCGGGAGTGCTCGCCGACGCGCGGGGCCGGCCCTGCGATCTTCGCCTGGTTGATCTCGAACTTGGCGGCCGGTTTCGGCTGTCTCACTTTACCCACTGCAGGCTGATCGAGCTCTTCGATCAGTTCGCGCGCGACGACCTGTTCATTGTGGATGACGTCCGCTCGACGCAAAATCGGCGCGCAAGGCACGTCCGCCTCGTCGAGTCGTTCGAGCCACTCCGCCGTCGTGCATTTGCAGATGTACTCCTGCATTCTATTGATGCGAGCGGTCGCGTTCATGAACCGGCCGGCCGGGCTGGAGAACCGCTCGTCCTTGGCGAGTTCCGGATCTCCGGTCGCCCGGCAAAACCCTTGCCACTCGGAATCCGAGATGGTCCCGCAGGTGATGTAGCCGTCGGACGTCTTGAAAACGAGATCCGGACGGTCGTTCGGATCGCTGACCGATGCTTCCTTCCCTACGACCGTGTACTGCATCATTCCTTCGGGCCATAGGTAAGCGATCATCGTATCCAGCATCGCCACCTGGATGTAATCGCCCTTTCCGGTCTTCTCGCGAGCGTAGAGCGCAGCTGCCACGGCCTGCGCCGTGAACGCCGCCGTCGTCTTGTCCGCGACGATCGTCCGGATCATCTGCGGTCTGTTGGTCACGGGTTGGGATTGTATATCTGCGAATCCGGACAACGCCTGAATGATCGGGTCGTAGACCCGCTTCTTGACGTAGGGGCCGGTATCTCCGACGCCGCTGATGGAGACGTAGATCAGGCGCGGATTGCGTTCGCGTAGTTCCTTCGGTCCCAGTCCCAGGCGCTCCATGGTCCCGGGACGAAAATTCTGAACGAGGACGTCCGCGCGATCCAGCAAACGAGTCAGGATTTCGCGCCCGCTCTGCTCCTTGATGTCGACCGATAGCGAGCGCTTTCCGCGGTTCGAGGAAATGAACAAGGCGGAGAATTCCCCTGCCTTATCTATGGGCGCGCGGCTTCGCCTCGTGATGTCGCCCCCGATGGGCTCAATCTTGATGACGTCAGCCCCTTGGTCGGCGAGAAACATCGTGGCGAACGGGCCGGATACGACTCCGGTCAGGTCGACGACACGAACTCCGCTCAACGGACCAGGCATTTCTGCTTCTCCCTCGACTTACGCTTACGCGCTTATCTCAACGTTTGGGTAAAGTCTCGTGCGGCCAAGGCGGAGCCCCGCCCCTGAGCCGCTACAGCGGGATAACGATCAGGATATCGACGATTCGGGAGTCGAGGATAACCAGCCGCTTCTGGAAGCGGGCCTGTCCGTCCTCGATCACGACGTCGTCGATGTATCTGCCGACGGCAAACAGATCCATGCGGCCGCTTTCCATGGTTCGGACGATCTGAAAGTTCGATCGGACCGACATTACGCCGTTCGAGGTCGGTTTCAGAAACTCCGATCTTCCGATCGTGTGGCAATAGGTATGCGGCTCGAAGATGTTGGCCGAATAGAATGCTTTCACCCGATCCTGCATCATGCCCCTCCCGACACAGCGCACGATTCCGATCGGAAGGCCGGCCTCATGATTCTCGCGGGTGGTCACGTGATACATGGCATCCGACGTAAAGAACTGCGGCCACATGTCCAGCTTCATGTCATCGACGCAATGCGCATATGCAGCGACCAGATCGACGACTTGATCACGCGTGGGTGCGATTCCTGGTGTGGAGGGTTTGTCGAGAACTGTGTGCATCCCGAATCTCCTCAGAAGCCCATGATGCTTCGATAGCCGTACCAAAAGCCGCGGACCGCGGTTTCGGTCGCCCGGGAGTTCCTTTCGGATTCGACTGCTCGCCCCCCCATTTCCATGAATGAGGACTGGTCGGGATCGGCACGCGTCCCGCGCTGCACGAATTCGTTGATACAACCGTCCTCGAGCGAGACGAGACCCGCGGCACCAGTCAGATTGCTTTGCATCACCCGCATTCTCGACTGTTCTTCGGTATCACGCTCGTAACCGAGATAGATCCAGAACAACTCGGTTTGATCTACGCCGCGCGGAGCAAAGAATCGGATCGCCAGGCAATTCAGCGTAAACTGAATGCACATGTTCGGGAATACGGTCTGAATGCTGTGCGTGATGCCGTCGTCGAACTCTTCCCAGGCTTCGAGCAGACCCGGGCCATCGAGCGCGGATTCATAGTTGGCGGAATGCACTTTCGCGTCCGCGTATTCGGCTGCCTCCTGCATCTTCGAGCGGCGGGCGAAGCTCAGATGATGCCACTTGCGGTCGGAGAGCGTGATGCCGCCGTCCATGTCCAGGCGGTTTACCTTGAAAGTCGTGTAGAACGTATGCAGGAGGGTCGCGTGATACGAATCTCGAAGGTTCTCGGCGTATAGTTTCCAGTTGTTGTGGATCATCTGGCTGTGGGTACCGAGAATGCGCAATGGACGCCCGAGATTGCGCCTGATGAAGGAACTCATCTCGGGACCCAGATACGTCTCGACGTCTTCGATCTCATCCGCGAAAGTGCCGAAGATCACGCCGCAGAACGACTCCACTCTCAAAGGCTGGAGTCTGTGTTGGCTCGGGTCGAAATCTTTCGGCATGCCGCCATGACCGCGGACGCCGTTGCGGAAAGCGACGCCTTTGAGCCTGCCGTCGAGATCGTAGTTCCATGCGTGATAGACGCACGTGAGGCTCGCGACGTTGTCTTTCTTCTTCAGGCACACCAGAGCGCCCTTGTGCGCGCAACGATTGACCATCGCATGAACTTTTCCGTCGCGGTCGCGAGTGACGATCACGGGCGTTTCCCCGACAGTCGTAGTCCGGTAGTCTCCGGCATTCCGGATCTCGATATCCAGGCACAGGAAATTCCAGGTCTTCCCTCGGAAGATCCGCTCCTGCTCTTCCCTGTAGATTTCGGGGTCGGTGAAAAGACGATATGGCGCGCGGGTCACGCCTTGCTGCGGCCACTTGAACTCGGCCGCCTTGGTGCGCTCTGATCGAGCGGTCGGTGACATGATCGTGCTCCCACTTCGTCCCTCGACGGACTTTGTAGAAATTCTAGGTGGGGCCTTCGCGCAGCTCCAATACATAATTTCGCTGTATTGATAAGCGCCCGCTATCAGCCGAGATCTCGCTTCTCCGCCAGCAGAGGGCCGACCGAATGAGCCACGCGCGAATTGGCGAAAGGTGTCGAGAAAGGGCGCCGTTTCTTTGAATACCCGGAAGCTCGCACACCTGGGACAAGTTCGATCGGAGCTCGAACGCCATATTCTGGTGCGGCCCACTACTGCGCAATCAGGTGCCGGAGCGCGGTTCGGAATATTGCGGCCGACCGGATACACATTCGATTGTCGACTGATCCCCTAGCAGAGGCTTCCGGTCCTGCAGAGATCAGAGGAGTGCGGTGCTTCCGAGTGCCAATCCCGTTCGGTCTACAAAGGCCCGCCGAAGTGGCCATCGGAGACTAAGCCGTCGGCGTACGTCTCTTCGAACGTGGGTTTTGCGGCTCACGCGCAGTGTGCGTATAGTTTCATCGCGTCGGCGCCTTCTAAGTGCGCTGAGACACCCCACGATACGCAAGCGAGGAAGCGACATGGCCCAGTCCACCCAACCTTCGGCGGAAGTCGCACTGATCATCGGCGGC
This sequence comes from Bradyrhizobium vignae, assembly GCF_900324035.1. Classification (NCBI taxonomy): domain Bacteria; kingdom Pseudomonadati; phylum Pseudomonadota; class Alphaproteobacteria; order Hyphomicrobiales; family Nitrobacteraceae; genus Bradyrhizobium; species Bradyrhizobium vignae. The sequence goes on along the minus strand of NZ_LS398110.1, from coordinate 1,605,638 downwards.
GGCCCCGGCATCAGCGCCAGTTGCGCGAGATTGTTCGCCAAGGACGGCATGCGAGTTGCCGTGGCGGCAAGGACACCTGACAAGACGGTTCTTGAGGAGCTGGAAAGGGTACACGGCGTGCGTCGATACGCCTGCGACGCGAGCGAACCCAGCGCTGTGGATCAGTTGTTCAAAAAGGTGACGCAGGACATTGGAACGCCGAGGCTTGTCGTTCACAATATCGACGGCCGGGTGGCCGGAATCTTTCGCAAGAAGCTTGTCGAAGCGGACCCGGTGATGGCGTTCGAAACCGTCCGCAATTCCGCATTCAGCGCGTTTCTGGTAGCTCAGCATGCGGCCAAACTCATGCTTGAAAACGGACCCGACGTGAACGGAGCAAGGGGAACCATCATCTTCACGAATGCCAGCGCTGCGCTAAAGGGGTACCCTTCGAGTGGAGCCTTCGCGATGGCGTGTCATGCGAAGGCCGGATTGGCGCAGAGCATGGCAAGAGAACTGATGCCGCAGGGTATCCATGTGGCGAATGTTCCGATCGACGCCGCGATCGGCTGGACTCAGGAGGACGGGACGCGCGCCCACCGGCTGGCAGGCTCGACCGTCGACGACAATATGGCCGACCCCGATCGTATCGCCGAGACCTATTTGCATCTGCATCGTCAGCATCGGTCCACATGGGCTTTCGAAGTGGTCCTCCGCCCATGGGTCGAAAAGTGGTGACTTCATTTCCCGCCTGCCGAAGCTCGGGAGGGCGCTCGCTGATAGGAAGCACCGCCGCCGCCCGCGAGCGGACTATGATGCGCATAGAGAACGACCGCTCATGCCGAAACGGCGCTGGTGCCACCGGAGCGGTTTCGACCATCTACGCCCTGCTCCAACACCAAAGGATCTTCGGAGGTGAAGTCCATTACTCTATGAGAGCTATGCCCGAGCTCTCGATGACCCCTCCCCATTTTTCGGCTTCCTTCTTCAGGAAACGGCCGAACTCTTCACCAAACACGTTACCTACGTCCGCGCCGGTCATTTCGAGACTCTTTCGGAAACTGGGACTCGACGTGACCCGTTCGATATCGGCGGTCACCTTTGCGATGATCTCGGTTGGAGTGCCGGCGGGCGCGAAAACTCCGAACCAGGATGATGCTTCGAAGCCGGTCAAGCCGGCCTCTTCAAACGTCGGCACATCGGGCAGCGAGTGCGATCGCTTCGGGCTCGCGATGGCTAACGCCCGGACGGTACCCGCCTGCACCTGCGGAATGACGGTGGGGAGATTGTCGAAAAGTATAGGAATGTGACCGGCGATAAGATCATTCATGGCCGGCGCAGCGCCCCTATAGGGCACATGCCCGAGCTTGAGACCCGTCATCCTCTTGAACAGCTCCGCCGACAGGTGATGTGTCGAGCCGATTCCGGAGGATGCGTAATTCAGCGCTTCGGATTTCTTGGCCGAACTCATCAGATCGGCGAGCGTCGTTGCCTGCAGCTTCGGATTGACTATCAATACGATCGGCACGGTCGCCAACAGGGCGATCGGCCTGAAGTCCTTCTCGGGGTTGAACGGCAGCGTCTTGTAGAGCGACGGGTTTATCACGATGGGACCAGGCGAGCTGACGAGGTAAGTATAGCCGTCCGCCGGCGCAGCGGCAGCGGCCTGCGTCCCGACATTACCACCTCCACCTGGCCTGTTCTCGACCACGACTGCTTGTTGCCAAGTTTCACTGAGCGCTTCGGCTAAAAGGCGTGCCGCAGCGTCGTTCGACCCTCCAGCAGGATTGGGTACCAAGAGCCGAACGGTCCGCGAGGGGAACGATTCCGCTCGGGCCCCGCTCACCTCGACGGCGAGCGCAAGAGCAAGCAAGAGCAGACCGACTCCTTTCATCGCCGAGTCTCTGGGTTGATCCCCTGATCGACCACGACGACCGCAAGCCGCGGCGGATTTCCACCATCCTCGAGGCTCTCGAAGCCGTTTCGTCGAACCTGAGCTGTCGCGTCCTCCGGCAATCGAACGTAGCGGCTGCAGCCCCTCCGTCGTTGCGACGAGCGACAAAACTCCGACAGCGCAATAAGGTTCGCAATTCATATGGCTGCTCCGCTTCGTTGACCATGAGATGCCCGGCGCCGCTCATGCTATAGCTCTTTGCAAATCACCAACGCCGAGGCCATCGCAAGGCGTCCAGTCCCGTTCCCAGGCCGCGACGATCAATCGAGCGCGATGTTCAGCGACCTCACGAACGGCTCCCAGTAGTCGACCTCGCTCCGCAAGAACCTCTGCGTATCCGAACCGTTCATCGGAACGGGAATTGCTCCGAGGTCGATCAGTCGCGCTTTCGTCTCTGGATGATCTACTGCGTAAAGCGCGGCTTCTTCGAGTTGATTTTCTGTGCTGCGGGCGTCCTCGCGTGAACGCATATCGCAAACCAACTCTTATTGACGAACTCCGGAAGTCCGGACTCCGAAATCGTCGGCACGCTAGGTAGCGCGGGGACCCTCACTTCGGTGGAAACTCCGATCGGGCGAATGGCATTCGATTGAACGAGCCCGATCGTTCCTGGGACGTTGTCGAACATCATTACGATGTTGCCGGCGATGAGGTCCTGCAGACCCGGTTGCGAACCACGATATGGGACGTGGACCATGTCGACCCCGGCAAGCCTTCGAAACAGCTCTCCGGAGAGGTGCATGATCGTCCCCTGGCCTGCGCTTCCAAAGCCGTAACGCCCTGGGCTCGACTTCAGATATGCGATCAGCTCGCGCAAATTGGCGGCCGGAACGTCCCGGTTCGTCACGAGGATGTTCGGGATATGGGCGATGTGCACGAGAGGAACGAGATCCCGATCCGGCGCATAGTTCAACTTCCGGAAGAGAAACCTGCTCAAGACCAATGTGCTGAGATTGCCGAGCAGAATCGTATAGCCGTCTGCCTCGGATCGAGCGACCTCCCCCGTCCCGATCGTTCCGCCGGCGCCCGATCTATTCTCCACGACTATCGTTTGTTTGAGATGGTCGCCCATATGGCGAGCGATCAAACGTGCGACGGTGTCGGTCGATGCGCCTGGGGCGTAAGGAACGACCAGTCGGAGAGGACGCTGAGGAAACCTCTCTTCCGCTTGGGCTGATCGCACTGCGGCAGCCGCAGATAACGTGAAAGCCAGCGCATGTCGTCGCGTGATCGATCTCATTGCCATCCCGCATCCCCATGTACGGTGTCACGGTCCGCAGGCCGGGCCTGCATCGCACTGCGTGTTGCGAGTGGGGCGACGATTGGAGCGGGGGTGGTTCCTTCGTATAGCAGCGAACTATCGAACGCTGCGTTGACGCAAGCAAAACGCGGCTGTGGTCGCGTCAGCAAGTGGTCATCCTCCCTTTTGCCGATCTGGGAGCGGCTCAAAGGGAGACTATCGAGCCGAGCGTCTTCGCAGCTAATAATCATTTTCTCCACATAAATAAGTAGATCGTATCAGTCCTGAGCCGTCGGGCCTGCGGTCCGCGCCAATCTCTTCAGCTGTTCGAGAAAGGCGATGACGGCGGGTGCGCGCTCCGAGTTCCGATAGACCATCGCCAAATCGGACTGTTGATTGATCTTTGCTAACGGCCGATAGACCACATTGGGTATCCGCAAATGCCGAACCGAGTCTGGAACGAATGCCACGCCGAGGCCGCCGGCCACCAAGCCTGCAAAGGGCCGTGAACTGTCCTGCGTACTGCATCACTTGAGGTGTAAATCCGCCTGCGGAGCATAACTGTGCGACTTGAGCATTGAACCCGCTCCCCTCCTGGATTTGAACGGCGACGAAAGGCTCGGACTTCAGAGCGCCGAGCGAGATGATCTTCTGCCGCGAGAGCCGATGCGCACGCGGGATCGCCAATATGATCGGCTCCCGGTGCAACGTAGTTATCCCAACCCCGGCCGGGAGCGATTTCACGGGAAGACGGAGAATGCCGATATCGAGCCGACCGCTACCGACGTCGTCCAATTGCTGAACGATCCCCAGCTCGTTCAAACGAAGCTCCACCAGCGGGTTTACCGGCCGAAATAGCGCGATTGCCTTTGAAAGAACGCCGGTGAAGATCGCCGAGCCGACGTATCCGATCTCGATGTGCCCCAGCTCGCCTCGTCCGGCCTGACGCGCCACCAGCGCGGTTCTCTCGGCTTGCTGGAGGGTTCTGACGGCTTCGCTCAGAGTGACCCGGCCAGCGACGGTAAGTTTTACGGACCTCTTTGTGCGATGGAATAGCTCGACCCCGAGTTCGCGCTCAAGTGCCCGGATCTGTTGCGTCAGCGCCGGCTGCGCTATGCCGAGCCGCTCGGCCGCCCTTCCGAAATGCAATTCTTCGGCCAGGACCGACATGTATTTCAGCCGACGCAACTCCACTCATCCCCTCCATCTCGACTCAGCGTTCGAATGCGATGTCAGCTCGAGTTGGGCGCGCCTCCGGCTCGAAGAAGGCGAACCGATGCGCACCGCAGTAGATCCGCCTGTAGTTTATCCTCTTGATCGATTCCTTGAAGTCGTCGCGACGGTTGCTCGTGCAAAGAACATATTGTTGCAGACGAATTTGTCTCGACGCTTCGGTTATAGCTTTCGATGCAAAATTGCAGTTCGATTGTTTTCCGTCCGGCACCAGATTTGTCATGGAAGACGTGGCTGCTACCCACGTTTGAGCCGGGAAGGGCAGCCTAGCTGCGCCCCTTCAGTAGCCACCATCCCCAAGCGGAATGATGCGCCGTAGCCGAAGCGGCCGAGTAAAGGCAGTCAAACGCGTCGTCTCTTCGAGTCGAAGATTACCTGGACAGCGATACGGGCAAGCGTCCATGCAAACAGTGCCGCCGGCCTCACGAGTTGCCGTTCTTATTCACGATTCCGCATGACGCGCCCGCCGGGCTCGGCCTGATTATCGTCCCCGATAACCTGTCGCACCACGGAACCCGGATCGCCGTTCGATTCCGCACACGATAGTCCATGCGCCCGTCACGCAGTACCTGCCGGCATATGTCTCCTTGCATGCGGAAGCCGGGAATCATGGCGAATGTCCGGTATCCTTCCGGTCGCTCTATATTCTGACTGTTGGCAGATGGATCGCCACCACGCTTCTGAGCAAGGGCTATTCAGGGATGAAATGCACCCGAGGTGTGCACGAAGTGAGCTTCCGCCCCTATCCGCGCACTCTCGGAAGGCCGCTCGAGTGATCGTTTCCGCGACCCGGGGTACATGGGGCGGACCTCGGGTAGACGGGCGATATCGGCCGAACCCAAGTCTTCGATCCGTTGGAGCGGCTCCGTCATTAACGGCAAAGATCGGCCGCTTGTTTCGCCGCGACTCGCAATTCTTTGATGAAGGTCAATACAGCCTCCGCACGCTCCGATCGTCTGTAAACCATCGCCAAGATGGAGTGTCGGGAGACGTCCAGGGGGCGATATGCGACGTCGGGGATTCTAAGATTTCTGACGGAGCTAGGAACGAAGCCGAGGCCCAGCCCGCCTGCGACCAGGCCGATGAGCGTGGTAAATTGACCTGCCCGTTGCGTAACATGAGGATCAAGTCGGATCTCTGCGCATAGGTCGGCGATCTGCGCGTTGAAGCCGACATCTTCCTGACTCCGTAGTGCGACGAATTTCTCACGCCGCAGTTGATTGATGGGAACCGACCTCGACATGGTCAAAGGGTGTGCTGCCGGAATGGCCAAGATGATAGGATCTCGAAAGATCGCATCCGCCGTCAGCCGCGAAGGCAGATCTGCCGGCAGTCGCACGATGCCGACATCCAACCGGCCCTCTTCGATCTCGTTCATTTGCGTCAGGATCGCGAGCTCGGTCAGCCGTATCTCCGTGCGGGGCCTGGTCTCGCGGTAGTTGGCAATCGCGGAAGCCAAAACGCCGGGAAAGACGGCGGACCCCTCGAAGCCGATCTCGATGCGGGCCGGCGCCCTTTGACCTCCAGGCATGGCTCCTCCGACCTACTGCGGAACAGGACGTTAGGGAGCATCGATCGATCGCAACTGGAAAGTCGGCGTCTGGCCCTTCTTTGAAGGATCCATGAGGTAGCCGATCTGCCCTTCCGCGATCCAAAGCGTATTGCCGATGCGCGCGAGGGCGGTCGGTCCGGCGAAATCTTTGATTGTGTCTATTTCCGCGCGATCGCCGACGATCGTGACCTTCGAAAGCGGCCCGGCACCTTCAACCATCAGGAAGCCGGTCTTGTCTGCCCTTAAGCCATCTGGAAACTTGATCGGGCGTGATGTTTCGAGCTTCGTGATGACGCCGGCGACTCCCATATTGGACTCAATGCGGAAGACCTCGCCGCTCTGGAAAGTATTGACGTACAAAGCTCCATCCTGTCCAAACGCAATGCCATCAAGGCCGCCCTTCAACTTGCCGTCTTGAACCCAGACTTCAAGCTCGGAAGACCCCTTCTTCAGGCGAAGGATCTGTGGCTGCAGAGTGTTCGTGACGTACAGCGCGCCGTCAGGCCCAACCGCGAGATCGTTGCAGATCGATGGTTGGGTCGGAAGTTGGGCGCTAATTCTTCCCTTGCCTGTCTCGAGGTCAAATCCCTTTACGAACGAGCCTTCGATCGTGTTTGGGCCTTTGACGCCGAGGGGCGTCGGGTCGTTCGAGCAAACCCACAGAAGTCCCGCATTCTCGTCAGCGAGGACGCCGAAGGTCGATCGCGTGCCGAATGTACCGGGCTCGATCCAGACTTCGGCCTCGGAGGCACCTGGCTTTGCGCGCACGATCCCGCCGTTCGTCAGGCTGCTGGCATAAAGTGTTCCATCCTTTGTTGCCGTCAAGCCTTCCGGAAACGGAGATCCGGATGGGATCGCGATCTGCGATAATGCTGCGGTTGCAAGTGAGATCTCAGCTAAGCCGACGACTGCTGCGGCCACGATACGGGCGAGATTGTGAAAGAGGTTGATTCCCCCGACTGACATGCCTGTTCCTCCGAGTTCATGTATGGACGTGTTATCCGTCCATTGTTGCTGCCGTGGTCGCACGTGACGACGACCGGCGTCTCTCCCGATCGCTGGGATTCGTCGGTGTTCGGGAAGGACCGAGCATCGTCGACATCCACGTCAGCCGCCATAGGTGCAGCCCCCTCGCCGGCACAGTGAGAAACTTAAATGCCCTGGATCCATGTTCGGGATCCGAGACCTCGAGGAGTGCGCTTTCAGGACATCCCCGGCTGGGGCGGAATTTCCAGCGGCATTGTAAGCCTCTATCAGTGCCAATTGGCTGGCGGACGCCCCTTTGGAATTGCGTTAGTGAGGCGCATTATAACGCCTCGAGATCGCTTTAAAAGCAAAAGTGACTATCGGAACCGAAGCGAGTCCAGGCTCTCCGGATCTACCACGGTTTGGCTGTGGGAGCATTCAAGCTGAAGGCCTCACCAAAGGGAGGCGGTGGCTGATCACCATCGGCGAGAAAGTCGCGCCAGGGCGTGCCAAATGCCCAAGCGCCCATAGTTCCCCGTTTACCGCAGCCACCGCTCGCTCTAAGACGTGGCGCGATGCCCTCAAGGCGGCATCTACCGCTCAAACTCTTAACAGGCGCTGATCCGCGAGAGGATGTCCATGCCGATGGCTTATGGTTCGAAGTACGGCAGAAGCCACGCGCTCGTCGTCGGCATCGACGATTACAAGCACGTCAATCCGCTGGGTTTCGCAAAGAACGATGCGATCGCGGTAGCTGGGGCACTGCAAGGATTTGGCTTTGACGAGGAGGATATCGTAGTTCTCCTGGATGCCGAGGCGACCTTCGCCGGCATCCGCAATGCCTACTTGAAGTTCGCGGCAGGCGGCGTGGAGCCGGACGACCGAATCGTGTTCTTCTTCGCGGGGCATGGCTTCACCATGTCCGGCACCCGAGGGGAGGTCGGCTTTCTGGTGCCGTACGACGGCAATCCAGGTGAGCCGAGGACCTTGCTACGCTGGGACGATCTGACGCGAAACGCGGATCTGATTCCGGCGAAACACATGTTCTTCATTATGGATGCCTGCTACGGAGGGCTGGCCGTCCAGCGAGCCCCGTCTTTGGGGAACATGCGCTTCCTCGGAGACATGCTCAGGCGGCATTCCCGTCAGGTCTTGACGGCAGGCAAGGCCGATGAGGTCGTCGCGGACGGCGGAGGCGTGCGGCCCGGTCACTCGATGTTCACCGCGCACCTGCTCAATGGTTTAGAGGGGGCTGCCGCGACGAAGGAAGGAATTCTGACCGCCAATGGTCTGATGGCCTACGTCTACGAAAAGGTGGGACGAGACAGGGATTCCCACCAAACTCCTCATTTCGGATATGTCGCAGGCGATGGAGACTTCATTTTCGACACGGGTCCGCTGGACGAACTTCGGTCGAACGCGGAAGCGAAGGCGGATCCGCGGCAATCAGGAACGACGGGGCAGCCCGACATCCTCGTAAACACGGCGTCGCAGGTGACCGCCGGTGCTCTGGGGCCGGATCCGGTCGAAACCACGAAGGAACTGCTCTCGGATCCCGGGAAGCGCATCAAGCTCGATGATTTCGTGTCGATGCACGTCCGGTCCTTCTTGGAAGAAATCGACGAGCGGCAGTTTCCTCTCCACGGCGCGCAGCCTACGAAGGAAGAGTTCGTTGCCCGCGTTCAGCTTTACGAGCGGGCCGCCACCAATATTCAGAAGATAGTGATACTTCTCGCGCGCTGGGCCAATTCCGAACAGTTGCCGATCTTGGAAAAGGCTCTGGGGCGGATTGCCGAGTCGGACAAGGGAGGAGCCGGCTTTAAGGTGTGGCTCAAGCTGGCATGGTACCCGGTCATGTACCTGGTGTACTCGGCGGGCATAGCCGCGCTTGCGGCTCAGCGTTACGACGCACTCCGCGTCGTGCTCAACACGCCCGTGCAGCCTGATGCCGGTAGTGCCGGCCAAGCCGAGCCCATAATAGTACCTGCCGTTGATGCGCTCAGCGACATCAACGATAACTTCAAACTTCTGCCCGGGCGCGAGAGAAACTACGTCCCGCGGAGCGAACATCTCTTGTCCGTGCTGCAACCTCCTTTGGAGGATTTGCTGTTTCTCGGCCGCTCCTATGAGGGCCTGTTCAATTCATTCGAAATCCTGCTCGCGTTGGACTACGCGGACGTGTCCGATTCGCCTTGGGCGCCGCCCGGACGCTTTGGATACAAGCAGCGAGGATCCATTGGAGATGGTCCGTTCGATCGGCTGATGGCCGAGGCGGAGCGGAACGGCGACTCTTGGGCTCCGTTGAGATCAGGTCTCTTCGGCGGATCGCAGGCGCGGTTGGAAACCGCGTCGGTCAAGGTCAGAGACGTCCTCAAGGAGCTACGCTGGTTCTGATGATAGCGAAGTGCCTGGCCCTCTCCCCTTGCCTCCCGGGCCCGCCGAACGGGCAGAAGGCTTGCTTGCTCGCCAGATGTCCAACGATCTCAAGCTTGGGGCTACACTTCGATGATCTCGGCACTTCTCGGCGCACGGGCCACCGCCTGCGTCTTGAGCGAGAGGGCAAGCCCCCGCATCAAGGTCGACATCTTCGGCGCAACTCTCGAGGGATAGCTTCCTCCATTGATGTGCGCAGCGAAGTACAACAAAGAACCTCTCGCGCTCTTCGGCCCGTTGAGGTCGTCGAGGTTGCGAGACAGGCTTTGCAGATAGTTGTTCTTCGCTTGGGAGTCGATAGCGACTCCCTTTGCGAGAATGATATCCTGCGAAAATGCCAGATCCCAATCGGAGTTCGACGAGATAGTCGCAATTCGATCCAGTTCGTCGCCGGCTCCTGCCGCAGCCGCCTGCCACCTCGTAGCGAGCCCATTGAGCACGGAATTACGTCGCCCGTCGTCGCTCAAGATGTAGCCTATCAGCAGCTTGTAGTCGTTCCGCCAAGTGGTCTGTATGACGCCCCGCCCTCTGAATTTGAAGAAGTCCGCCTCCATGACGAAGCCGTTGATGCTCGGGTCGACCGCGGCCGAAACGTCAGAGGGCCACGTGTCGCCTCCCCATCTCGGGTCGATGCCACCGGGACGTCCTAAGATGGACCGCGCGCCCGCCTTTTGACCGTGGGCGTCGGTGAACAGATGATCCTGGAAGAGAGATAGGGCGGTGCGGTTCGGCGCGTGATTGTAGGTCTGCTTCAGACCGTCGATCTTGTCGAATGCGTAGGCGAGCCCGGGATGAGGACGCCCAAGACCGTTCATCTCCTCCGGAGCAGAAGTGAGATCTCCGTTGGATTCTTCGAGATTGACCGCCATCAAGGCGCAGAGTTCGATCGCGCTGATCGAGTCATTGCCGAAAATCGCCGGGATCTGATCCCAGAAATCGTCGAAGTGCTTGCGCTTGCTTGCGGTGTCGCGGGAAGGGAAACGCGTTTTCATCGCGTCGACATTCCTGAACGTTTGGTTGTACCAGTCGAAGAAGCCCTGATGCTCCCCGAACAGCGCCCGAACGTCCGCTGAATTCTTGAGGGTGACGGCAGAGCACAGATCGACCGTCTCCTGATCGAATGGAGGTAGGCTCGCCGTCGAGACAAGCCCTACTTGAACGATGTCGGCCGCGCCGGATGCCGGCTGCTCGACGGCGGTGCTCCCTTGCCCCTGAAGAACCTTCGTGCCAATCGCGACCGCTTGCGTTTCTTTCTCGGCCGGAAGCAGCGACGTGACAAGCGAAGCTACATTGGACTTCGATGCAGTCAGCATATCAAGCACGTCGAATGTCGGCAGTGCCAATCGGGTATAGTAATCGAGGCGTTCCGTATTAAGTAGCTTCCGTGCTTCAGCCGACGAGGTTTCGAGCCATGCTGCAAACTCTATTTCTCGGCCTTCGACTTTGCCGGTCCACGCCTTGAGTAGCGAATAGTACAATTCCTTGAGGTCCGCGGCGCACTTGTACCAACCTGCGTAATTCTGTTGCTGGGAGTACCAGGCGGAGATCGTCTTTTGGAGCGCGAGGATACCCGTCAGCACCGCGGTCAATTGCGCGACCAGGCTTCCGACATGTGGGTTGGCTGCGGACGAAGACGAACTCCAAGTGCCGCCCAGCGCCGCGATCGCGATCGGGAAACCCACCACCATCGCGGCGTTCAACGCGATGAACAGGATCGCGTTTCTCCTGGCGCGGCTGTACTGCCGGGTATACCAGGCGGCGCTCAGGATAACGTCGACGACGTACTCGCTGAGAGCTGGCTTCAACGCCTCGATGGTTGCCGGCTTCTTTATATCCAGCGCGCTCGCAACCTGTCCGACATAGCCGGCGGCCGTCGCCCCGGATCGATGACCGTCTGCAACGCCTCCCTTGGCAAGAAGAACTTGGAGATCCACTGGCTTGACGGTCATGGGCACGTGCCTCCTGCCGCACATCCGAGCCATGATGGCCAGTGCGGCACCGGAAGACTGGGCACGTTTGAGCTGGCAGGTGTACTAGGAAGGTCCCGAGCATTCGCCCGGCCTGGCGCGAACGGCGGAAACAAGACTCGCCCGCTGCGGAGTGAACCGGTGGGACCCCGGCCTGACGCCCGTTCTGGCTTGGTCCCATGGACGAGCGGCTGCCGAAGGAGCGCCCCGGCCGGGCCTCCGATGTGCGGCAGGCGCCCCCGCGGCTGGACCTTACGGCCGTACCCCCCGGCCGTGGCGATCCTCTCGACCAAATCCGAGCATTTCCAATGGGATTCCCTAGGTTCGGGGGAGCGGCGGGAGCGCTAAGAATGGCGCCGCACCTACAAGGGCCGACGGGCTCGAGCCAAGAAAGGCTTGTTTATGGCAGGAACGGAGCCTACAAGGCCGCCCAAAGTTAACCTAGGAAAACCAACTCGCCCTTAGATGGCGATTCGATCGCTTTTCGCTCTGGATTCGGGAATTCACATGTCCGACGACACGAAACAATCGAATTTGAACGATCACGAACGCCGGGTCTACGCCAAGATCGTCGACGATCTCAGCGATCTCGACCCGGAATCCCAGCGCCATGTTTTGAGCGTCTTCAGGCAGATCTGGACGACCGTTCCGGCTACCAGGCTTGGCCGATGTTCTTCGCGAAGGATCGGTAGCGGCAAGTGACAGTCTTCGTCTGGCGACCACACCGGTGGTCGCCAGATGACCGAGCACATAGAAATACACCCCGAAATCCGCGAAGGCGCCGGCGAAGGCCTCTACTTCATCTTCCTTTCGTTCATGCCTCCGTACGCCTTCAAGGACGTGAAGAAGGCGCTCGAAGACTTCTTCCGCTCTGAAGCCATAACCACCTTCTCGACCTTCGAGATCTTCGGGGCCGTCGACGTCATCCTCCAGGCCTGGATTCCACGGTCGAACGGCGCCCAGATCGTGCAGCGCATGCGCGAGCACATCAAGGCCAAGGATTGTCGGGTCCACCAGGGAGCCGTGTTCAATGTGGACGAATTGGCCTTCCACTCGTATTGGCAAGACCGCGCACGCGTCGTTCACGGCGACGAGGGTTTGGCTGCGCAGCATGCTTTCAGCAGGTTGAGTTCGAATAAGTCGGACAAGCAGGCTCGCGAGGTGTTGCGAGGTGCCAACTGGCTCCGCGAAATCGAAGCGGAAGACAACCAGATCCGGGTGTTCATTTCGATATCGCCTGGCGAAAGCGCCAGCCTGGCCGTTGAAGACCATCTCCAGAAGATCATCATCGAACGACTTTCGAAGTCCGGTTTCCGGGAGCCGGTCCTTTACAAAGGCGTGGGCAGATACACGACGTTGCTGATCGAGGGCCTCGTTCCGGCAGCGAGCTATTTCGAGATCAGCCGCTTCAACGACGGCATCAACAGGTCCGGCCTGCATAACATAGGCATGAAGACGACCACCTATCTCACCACGAGCAATATCGCAGTCGTCGATCGACCGACGATCAGCACGGAAGTCCGGGACGCCCGCGACTATCTCACCTCGGAAGAATCGGAAAAGCTCGAGTTAAAAGGATCCTTCGATCTCGACGTGAACAAGCTCCTCATGACCGACAAAATCGAGAAGCTTCCGGTTCTTAGGGATGAAATTCTCGGCACGGTGGTCGCATTCCTCAACTCCGACGGCGGCGAAATCGTCATTGGGGCAGTCGAGGAAGTCAAGTTCAAGGGCGTCGCGCTCGAAAAGCTCAAGACTAGATTTCCCGCGGTCGGCGAGATGCGCATCATCGGCATCGCTATCGAGAACGAATTCCTCAAGGACAAGAGTTGGGACGGGTACCAGCGACGGCTGATCGATCTGATAGCCAGCCGGATCGGGACCGACTTCGGCGAACTGGTGCGTGTCAGGAGGCTTTCGATCGATCTCGATGGAGACCAGCAAGCCGATCTTTGCCTCGTCCAGGTGTTCCCTGCCAAGGGCGATCTCGCCTTTCTCGATCAGCAAAAATGTTTCTTGCGATCGGGGGCCTCTACCAGAGAAGTGACGGGCAACGAACTCCTCAGGCTGGCGTCGAGACGGCGCGGGAGGTAGCTCATCTGCTCGGCCTAAAAGGACTATCAAAAGACGAGCTGCATGAGCGCGCCTTCCAAGCCGGAATAAGCGCCAAGGCACCTAGCGCGTTAGCCTCGGCGGCCAGCTGTTGTTCTCCTCCTTCATCGCGACATCCCTCGACAAAGCCCATCAGGCGGGCAACTTTGGCGCATGAAATTCGATCGATTCGTTGGTCTGGGAAGCGTTGTCGGAATCATTCTTGTCCTGACAATGATCGCGTGGTTGGGGCTGTGGGGTCCTGTAGACTTGCTCTACCTTAAAGTTGAGATCGCTTTCAAACAATTGATCGAGACAGTGCGATCGCGCCAGTCCAAGTTCACTTTCGCGCCCATCTTGGAGAACGACGAATTTTCCGCTCGGGATCTCGACTTCGAGGAGCCGCCCGAGCTTGAGGAAGCTTGGATGTCGCTGGATATCTTTCCGAGACACCTTATCGCCGAAATTCGCAACGTCAGAAGCTCGCTGCGAAAAATGAAATCGTTCAAGGCGCAGATCGGCGACCGGACAATTCTGTATAAGACGTCCGACCCAGCGAACAAGCCTTGGCTGGTCGAACAAGCCGACAATGCTTTGAACGATACTTGGCACTCAGCTGCCGTCGTCGTCGAGGACCTGAAACCCCTTATTCAGGAACTCGCGCCCGAAATGGACGAGAACGATAGACTGCACAAAATCCATGGAAGTCCGGGGCCTGACGATTTCGACGAGAGCTGAGCGCCTCGCTCGATGTCAGATTATTTGAGGCCAAACCGGACCGAGTGAGGGGCGCCATTTTCCAAGCCGTCAAAAAGCACCACGGCTAGGGCTTCCTTTTCATCCGCCCACAGTACTGAAATGGCCTCGGCCTTTCCGATCTTCTCCTTCCCCTTTACGACGCCTTTGACAGGCGGAAGCTCGCCGATCTCTGTGGTGGCTTCGCTGTCCGGATTGAATAGGAACAGTCGGAACGGCACTTCGGGGCCGTTTACCGCACCTCCAAGCACCACTATCCTGCCGTCCGGTAGTGCGGCCAAGTCACGTATGCCGCGGCCCTGGGTCGCGACCGCGGACGGCTTCACGATTTTTGCTCCGGCCTCATGCCCTTCGCGGAAAAGCTCTTGAGCGCTCAATTCCAGGAGGATCGCAGAACCTTTCGCGTCCAAGGGAGCTCGCAGCCCCAACCAAACGCGATCGTCCTTCACGAGCATCCCTTCTATGTTGAGGCCGGCCGCTCCCTCGAGACTTTTGCCGAAGTTAGCCACTCCCCCGCTGCGCAAGGCATCGGCGACGCGATACGTGGTCTGGACACTTGCTGTCGGAGCGCCGCTGCCGTCGACTTTCACGCGGGCGAACACGAAGGAGGAGAGACGAAATTCGTCCGCCTTGCGCGAGCACCCGTGGGATCCGACGATGTAGAAGTAGGGAGCGGAGTACGAGACCGCCTCGCCATCGAGCTCGCCGAATTCGCCTGGGCCTGCCCCGCATGCGACGGAAGGCTCGGCCCCTAAGGTTTCAGGATCGGGCTTTGCTCCGAGAATGGGTACGACGGCTCCGACCACCAGGCGATCCGCATCTAGTGAGAGCCGTTGGGCCGATTGATTTTCGTCATTGACGGCCATGCAGGTTCGAAGACCCGCGGCTCCTCCTGGAAGGCATGAGAGACCACTCAAATCCACCGCGGCCTGCTTCTTCTTTTTGCCCGCGAACGCCCCATCGATCGTCATGGGTTTGAGTTGCAACTGTTCTGCGTCAGCGGAGCTTAGAGATGCGTCTTTCCACAACGCTGCGGAGAAGAAGGCAACAGCCAGAAGGGCTGTCCTTGCGTACGCCATTTGAATCTCCTTGATCCGATCCGATCAGGTCACCTGATTTCGGCCATCAGAGCTTGCCCGTCAAACTCAACTTCCAAATATCCTGCTTCCGCCCCGTGTCTTCGGAGCGGCCGCGCGTGTAGCTTCCGCTCAACCCGATGTAACCCTGCTCGTCCAGGTTCACGGTCAGCGAACTGTTGAAATAGGCATAGCTCCGGCCGTCGAAACCGGACGTGAGCCAGCTCGCCGTCGTTTGGCCATGCAGGCTCGAAAGAAAGCCGATGTTCTTGATGCTGTCCGGAAGCGCATCGGCTATCGCGGTGTACTTCAGGAAGACCTGCGCTCCTCCGCGCGCCAGGTATTGTTTGCGCCCGGTGATGTCGTCGACCAAAACGTTGTCGTATCTGAGCTTGAGCTCCGGCGCAAAAATGAACGTGATCGGTATGGTCCCGATGTTGAACGGCGAATTGAGAACTCCGTCGATGACGGGAATCCATTCGAGTACGCCGGACCCAGAGGAAGTGCCCGAGATCCTGTCCTCGACCCCAGCTCCTCGGGCCCGGAGATAGTTGGCCCCGGGGCCCAGGTCGAAACCGAGTTCGGCAGAACCTCCGAAGGTGACTTCGTCCACGTTGTTGACAGCGGCTTTGGGGTTGCTGTTGCTGATCCGGTCGATCTGGACGTAGGGCGCGACGCTAAGCCCAATGAAGTTGAGACTACCGTCCTTCGGATACCTGTCGTGCAGATACTGGAAGACCACGGCCCCCATCGCATGCGCGCTCCATGCCCTGTTCTGTCCTATGCGGTCGTCGGAATAGGAAAACTGGGCCCCCTCGGCATCGGCGATGTCGGAGACGCCTTTACGTTTGTCGAACAGCCAGACGTCCGTAAAGCTACTGCGAAGCATCGGATAGAAGGCGGTGGCGTATTCGGGTGGCGGAGGCGGCGGCACGGGTCGCTCCTGAGACTGCGCAACCGCGGGAGCCCGCGTGTTGACGACAGGGGCGGCCACCGGCGCGGCGGTTGCCGCTTTCTCCAGCTTTGCTTTGCGCGCACCGGGGTTGGGATTGCCTCTACATTTCTGGAAGGACGGATCCTGCAGGAGATTCGCCAGGGAGATCGTCGACCCATTCTTGGCCACGAAATCGTCGAGGCAATCGCCGCGCGCCGCCGAATTGATTACCAACAAGAGTGGCGCAAGCAGCCACGCCGATCTGACAGTTCTCCGCATCTCGTTCCGCGGAGCCATCATCGCCCCCTTCGCGATTTTGCTTTCTTGCCTGCTCGTCGCGCGCCCGAAGCGGCACTCGTCTTCTTCGTTCCTTTTGCCTTCCTTGTCCTTTTTGTTCCCTTTGCCGCTTTGTTGCTTCTGCCTTTCGCGGCCCGGCTCGCCTTTTTTGCGGCAGCCCTCTTCCGAGTGCGACCAGACGCCGCATCCGACAAGCGTGCCATCGCAGCGAACGTCGATGATGTCTCGTGCGGACGCGTCTGTGTGTTGAACATGAGATCGACGATGTTGGGCTGATTCGAATTCGGGACCGGCCCTACCGTCACGCAGGCGAGAAATTCAGATGGCGCGAACCAGCCCGTGAACCAAGGAGCGCGGTTGAGAGCCTTGCCCCATTCGCGAAGCGATTCCGGACTGGGGAATCCGAGCGCGGAGATCTTCAGCTTGTCCGGAAAGTTTCCGTGGCGAGCCGGAAAACGGGTGGTCATATCCGCAACCAGATTGGCCCTGATTGCCTCCTTGCTCAACCACATCATATGTCCTCCGCCCCTGGGCGGTGACCAGCCGCACCGCACCTTGAATAACGTTGCAAGATAGATGCGACCGCAAGCTGGGGATTCGCCTAGGTGCGTGCCGGCCTCTTGCGAGGTACCGCGGCGGCGGACATATGTGTCAGTCAAACGATTTCCGGCCGACGGCAGAGCCAAGAAGCAGTTATGGCATTCAAAAAACCCAGCGCGCCGGTTGCGGTGCCCGACAGCCCGGACCGCTTGTTCCGCGACCTTCCGCGCCGCAAGCACGCCAGCCTGTTCGACCACCAGGGACAAATTCTGCGCACCTACGTGGCAAAGGCTGTAGATGTGCCCGACGTGGCGCTGCAACTGCCGACGGGGAGCGGCAAAACGCTCGTCGGCTTGCTGCTCGCCGATTGGCGCAGGCGGAAGTTCCGGGAACGCGTCGTGTATCTCTGCCCCACCCGTCAACTGGTCAATCAGGTTGCGGAAGAGGCGAACTCGAAATACGGCCTGACGGTCGAACCCTTCGTCGGCAAGAGAAAGAACTTCTCGCCGGCCGCGAAGGCGGCATATCACAACCTGGAACGAGTGGCAGTTGCCCCCTACAGCGGCCTGTTCAACACCAATCCGTTCTTCGACGATCCCGACGTTGTCATCGTCGATGATGCGCATGCGGCAGAGAACTATATCGCGTCCCACTGGACGGTCAAAATCAGCCGCTACGCTCCCGCAGACGAAACATTGTTCAAGGCTGTCGTAGGCGTATTGAAGGGCGCGCTCTCGCCGACGAACTACGGCCGTCTGACCGGCGTGGCGCGTTCGATCGACGATGCCATCTGGGTCGACAAGATTCCCACTCCACAACTGTTGGGTATCGAGCGTGAACTCCGCGACGCGATTTCGACCAACATCGGAGACGGCGAACAGAAATATCCGTGGAGCATCATCAGCGACAATCTGACGGGGTGCCAGCTGTATGTGTCCTCGGCCGAAATCCTGATCAGGCCTCTGATCCCGCCGACGTGGGCGCACGCGCCGTTCGCCGGCGCGAAACAGCGCATCTTCATGTCCGCCACGCTTGGGGCTGGCGGGGACCTCGAACGGCTCACGGGACGCAGCAACATCATGCGCCTTCCGATTCCGGAAGGTTGGGACAAGCAGGGCATCGGTCGACGCTTGTTCATCTTCCCGGAGAAATCGCTTCGGGAAGACGAGGGACGCGTCCTGCGCCGCGATCTGATGACGCGCGCGCGCAGGAGCTTGGTCCTTACGCCCAGCAACGATATGGCGAAGGCGATCGCCGAAGACGTCGGCAACGTACTCAAGTTTCCGATCTACGACGGCTCGGACCTGGAAACCGGAAAGGATAGCTTCGTCGCATCGGATCCGGCCGTTGCCGTGGTCGCCAACCGGTATGACGGCATCGATTTTCCCAACGACGACTGCCGGCTTCTGTTCGTCGAAGGCCTGCCCAGAGCGACCAATCTTCAGGAGCGGTTCCTGATGGCGCGCATGGGCGCGAACCTTTTGTTCAACGAGCGGGTTCAGACCCGCGTGCTGCAGGCGGTAGGCCGATGCACACGAGGCCTGAACGACTATTCGGCAGTGGTCGTTACCGGTGAGGACTTGCCTGCCTATCTGACCGATCTCAGAAGACGCAAATATTTCCATCCGGAGCTTCAGGGCGAGCTCGAATTCGGCATCGAGCAGTCGACTGGGGTCAAGTCCGCCGACATACTCGACAATTTCCGCATCTTCCTGGAGCACGATACGGACTGGGAGGAAGCGAACGAGGCCATCATCGAGGCCCGCGACAAGGCCGTCCAAGTGGCGTTTCCCGCGATGGACGAATTGGCCTCGGCGGTGGTGGAAGAGATCGCCTGGCAGAAGGCGATGTGGGACGGCGACCATTCCAAGGCTTTCGATCACGCCCGCGAGGTGTTGGCTAAACTTAAACATCCGGATCTGCGAGGCTATCGCGCGCTGTGGCACTACTTGGCGGGCAGCGCGGCGGAGCTCGCGTATCGCCACGGCGACAGCCGCCTCGAAGAAGCGGCGCGAGAGCAGTTCAAACGGGCCAAGGAGTCCTCATCGGGCATATCCTGGCTTAATGGGCTCGCTCGCAAGGGCGTCTCCCCTACCGTGGAGGAACGGGATCAAACCACTACGATGCTGCAGGTGGAACGGCTGGAAGCGTACTTGGCGAAACTCGGGACCGTTCACAACCGCGCATTTTCGACCAAGGAGCGGGAGATTCGGGAAGGATTGAAATCCGGCGACCAGTTCGAGCAAGCGCAGGTCCTGCTGGGGCAGCATCTTGGGTTCGACGCCGGCAAGCGGGAAGAGGATGCGTCGCCGGATCCTTGGTGGCATGTGGGCGATGTGGCGATCGTTTTCGAGGACCATGCCAACGCCGCCGGCGCAAGCTCGGTTCTAGACGCGACGAAGGCACGCCAAGCCGCCTCTCACCCGGACTGGATACGCATGAACGTACCTGCCGCCGCGGGCGCGAAAATCATCCCCGTCCTGGTTTCGCCGGTGAAGAAGGCGAAGCAGGGAGCTGTCCCCCATCTGGGACGGTTCTCTTTTTGGAGCTTGGATGATTTCCGCGCGTGGAGCGACAACGCCTTGGATGTCATCCGAGAACTGCGACGGACATTCACCGAACCCGGCGATCTGGCGTGGCGGGCGGACGCCATAACCGCGCTGGAGAAGGCGCGAGTCGACGGGCCCGGCTTGTCTCACTGGCTCAGTGAGCGGCCGGCCAGCAAGCACCTGATGGCAGTTCCATGACGGGAGCGCTGATGGCGCTCACATAGCGCCGTCGAAGTCTCTGCGGTCATGTAGGGAGCCGCGGCGCGGATGGGCACCCGCCGGATCTCCGAAGCGCTTCATGGCGCGTGTGCTGCTTCCGCCGCTGCGGCTGTCGCTTTGGCCCTCTCTTCGGTGCGGTCGCGCCTAGCGTACATGAAATCGGCGACCAGAAACCGCTTGGCGCTCGTCCGCGAGTGCGGATGCCAGAGATCGCGTCTGTCCTTGAACTTGCCGGCCTGCACGTACAGGATGCTCACGGCGATTGGCTCCAATTGATAGAGCCAGCCTCCGATCACAGCTCCTCCCGGGTCGGTCTTCCAGCAATGCAGGTCCGACCTTCCTATGCCGTTGTCGCAGCGACCGAACTGCAAATGAACCTCTGGGTGAGGCCGGCCAGACATGATCGCGTTGGAAAAAGCGTCCAGGTTGATGGGGACTTCGTGGCCGTTAGCCTTCGCTTCCGCGATCATGCAGCCGAACAGCTTCAGGAAGTACAGGTGCACGGCGATCATTTTACGCTTCGTAAAGTGCCTGAAGATGCGGTTGCAGCGGACCCACCGGCCCGTCTCCAGCCGCCGTGAACGAAGCCGATCGGACATCCATTCCCACCCGCGATCGTGAGATTGCGTCCTGGCGTTGTTGCAGTGGGCGCAGATGCGAACGGGCGACTTGAGTATCTTGGCATCCAGGCTTCCCACAACCTGGTTCTTCTTCTTCGTATCGCTGTAGAAGAACGGCTGCTTCTGCGACACCTTGCCCAACACGGCGAGAAGATCGCTGCGTTTCGTCTTGTGCTCTCCGGAATCCGCCTTGTTCTCCTTGCAGATCCAGCACAGCCGTGCAGGATCGGCGCCTGGCGCCACTTGGTTGGGCGGCCCTTTGGGTACATTCCCCTCCACTAGCGACATTCGCTCAATCCTCTAGTACTTGCGATAGATCGTCTGCACGCATTGATCCGGACAGCTTGGCCAAATCCGCGTTCTTCAGGCTGGCCCAGTGTGAGAGATTTTCGGGCCTGTACGTGTCGTCACTCTGCCAGCGTTCGAAGACCGAGCTGTCGATCGTCTCATTGATCGTACTTTCCACCGCAGCACCATTGTCGGTCGGGTCGATTCCGATCGGACGTTTATATTTTCGCTGAACAAAGCGGTAGAAGCCGCCAAGGAAGCTCCCGTAGGAATCGATGACAGGTGAACGGATCGTCGGAGAGAATTGGTCGACATCGCTGCGGAACGATAGTCCTTGGGCAGCGGCACGCTTCATCATCCAGGCGAACGGCCGCTGCGACAGCAGGTCGTTCGAATAACCGCCGCCGACGTTGGCATGTGCTCCAACAAACCAGCGCTGCTCCGCCTCTGCCAGCGAGCGCGGAGCCCTCGGTTGATCCGCGGTCGGGTCCTTGGGCACGCTTCTGGTCCATAGCGTAGGGGCGAAATCCGGACGATGCTCGTCGATCGCGAGCGCGTGCGCCGCTGCGATATTCGGCGTCCGAAGGCTGGTGTTGAGGAACGAGTGGCTTTTCTTGAAGTGGCTCAAGCCCACGGGAACACCCAGCGACCCTACGGTGTCGAAGACCCCCAAAAACTTTATATTCACGAAGCGAGAGTAGCGGACAAGCCACTCCTCCTCCAACGTCGGGTTCTTCGGTGGATGGTTAAGGAGACGCTCGATCGATGGGACAGTCAGTCCCTGCCGATAACGATCATAGAGCTGCCTAATCGAAAGCGGCCCCCCCGGTTTCAAAACGCCGCAGCGAGAGACGAAGCCGGACAAACTGCGCGCGGTGTAGGATCCGCGGGAGAAACCGAAGATAAAAATATCGTCCCCGTCGTTGTAGGTTTCGACGAGCCACTGATAGGTCTCGAGAAGGATGTCGTCTATTCCGACGCCAAACATCCCGCCGCGCACTTTGCTGCCGACCTGCGTTCCAAGGCCCGTATTGTAGTAGATCGACTGCCTTACCTGATCCGCGCCGACCGGCGCCGTGAGCGCTCGGAGGCGCCAGACATTTGTATTGTCGTTGGTCGTATTCCAGGTCCCGTCGAGGAATATGGCAATTCGCTTTCGGGGCTGATCGCCCGCCAATTCGCCAACCATTCTCAATGTCCTTGTTGCCAAATAGGTCCAATAATACCTGTAGTTGCAACGGCTGGCGAGGATCGAACACGATGATGCCGGCCTGCCGTCATTCAGGGACTATGATCCCCCACCTTTCCAGGCCATCCAAGGACTGCCGTAATCCAGATAGCTCTCTGGGAGAGGCCAATCATGGGCCTCCATAACCCGAAGGCCGTCTAGAAAAATCGGTAACGCTCCTCGGATCCCTCCAACCTGCACCTCCGACATTGCGTGCAGATGTCTGTGGTCGGGAAACTCGGGGAAGTAGAAGAGGAGTTTCTGCGCCAAGGTGCGCAGCAGCCGGCGACGGTCGTCGTTCAGCCCGCGTCTGACGAGCTCATATCCTGCTAGAGCGGTTGCAACGGGATCCAACCACTCGGCCCCTCGTACGTCCTGCCAAAATGCGTCCGGAAGCACTTTCCTCAAATCGCGGCGATGCCTGTAGGCGCGCTGAGCTTCAGCCGACATCTTAAGGCCCTGCAGCAGATTGCGGGCAGAAACCGGTGGCGCGAAGAATGAACGGTAATATTCACGATATCGGTGCATTGGCAGCACGAACTGCGAAATGACTGGGCTCCCGTTTGCATCCAGCGTCATCGTCAGAAACGTGGCCAACGCACGGTAAGTCTTCGTAGCGATTGAAGTCGTAGCTCCCCCGCTTAACCGGAGCGAAACGAGAACTTCTTGACCTTCCGTGTCGACAAGCAACTCTCTGATCCCCAGCATCCTCTCCGGCTGTCTCGCCTCTTTCCATCCGCTCTCGGTCTTGGCGGATACCTTCACTTCGAGAACGCAGGAGGGATCTTCGAAGGCGGCGAGCAGATAGACCGGGGCGCCCCCGGGGTTGTCGTGTAGAAAGTCGAACAACGGAAGCTGCGCGAACTTCGTATAATCGGCACCCGTTAAACCCGCGGTGATCCGCCCCCCGCCGAGTATTGCAAGCCAGACGTTCAGATCGGGGTCCGAAACCGGGCCCATCGAGTCGGAAAAAACGATACCGCCACTGCTTCCGCCGAAACGTTCGGCGATCGATGCGTGCGGCAGACTGCCCGACCAGTCGTCCACGTCCGTCGAAGTGCCCGCCTCGACGATGAGATTGTCGGATCTCAAAACCTGTCTGTTCAAATCACGGACGATGGCCCTGTAGGACCCACGGGGAAGCGAAGTGGCTGTGCCCGCTCCCTCCACGGTTTTCCGATCGCCGGTCGCCCAATCCTGCAGCTCCACCGTCAGGTCCTTTGGGATGACGATTTCGGAGGCGACTTCCGGCAGCTCGAGCTTGGCGGCCCCGGCCGGATCGGCGCGATTGAAGACCAGCTCCGTATCGTCGAAGACGATCACGTCTCGCACGTCGTTCTGGAGTTCGACGTCGGGCACTTCCACCTGGATCCTGTATCGATCCGGCTTCAGCTGGAACGTCGTCGTGGGGCCGGCGATCTTCAGTTCGGAGCGCGAGGGGTTGCGCCTGCCGGTCGTGAAAATCGTTCCAGCCGGTGCCGGATCGATTCCTGATATCCTGACCACGCAATTCGATGTAGGTGCCGGATTCAGTCGCTTCAGAATGGCATCGGTTTCGCCGTCCGCTCCCGCAACATTGATGTAGATCCGCTGAAGGGACATCCGCTCCCGCACGAACCCTCTCAGGGTATCGAACCGGACTATCATGGTGTCGTCTTCGGTGTCGTCCCAGGTTTTGGCAATGCCTTTGCCCTTGAGACCGTCGAGAAGGGCGGCGGCAAACCTTCCGTCGACGGCAGCGGTTGCCGCTGGAGCGGTAGACTGCAGCAGGTAGGTCGTCGCTTCTCCGGACGTCTGCGGATCGCTCGGGGAATGACCCCGCCGGGATTGATCTTGCGACCGTCCAGATCGTTTCGACATGCGTCGACGAAGTAGAACTGGCGGCCGAAGCCGAGATGCTGCCTCAGCCAATAGATCGCCTTGTCGAGTCTCATGCAAGCTCCGCCTGAGAGCTGCATCGCCTTATAGTTGGAGGCGATGATCACGTCGGATCTGGCGTCGGGCTCGACGAAGGAAAAGCCGTGGCCGCTGAAATAGAAGAAGAACTCCTCGGTGGAATTTTGGCCGGCCGCCTTCAGTTGGAGCAGCGCCTGCGTCAGGTCCTCGGCTGTCGCATGCTCGCCGCCTTCGATGGCTGGCTCGGAGCAGAAGATGATCTGCCGCTCGGATGCGAGAACGTTCTCGGCATCCCATTTGCCGATTAGCCAGTCCCGGAAATCCATGGCCGACCGGAGCGTTCCCGGCAGCTTGGCGGCTATGCTGTTGTCGCTGACCGAGCCATATTCTTCGATGCCGATGATCAGAGCGCGACGACCCACGAGAGCTCCTAGTGCAAAACCGCCTGTATCTCGGTCGATCGTACGGCTTCGTTCCGGTACATGAAATAGCCGGACCTGTGGATACCGACGACAAGGCCGGTTTCGATGGAGAACACCGGTGAGCCCGAGTTGCCCTGAGTGGTCGAACAGTCATGGAAGATGTCAGAGGCCTTCGTGCCGTCCAGGAGCTCGCCCAGCGCCGCGCTCTTGACGCCGAATCTGCCATCGAAGACCGACGTCAGAAACAGAGGATTGTTGTATTCATCCTTCCCCGGAAACCCGATTGTTACGACGCTCGCCCCGGCAGCGGGCACGTCCGCGGCGAAAGAAACCGACGGTCGCCCTCCAGTAGCTGCCCTGAATATCGCGATGTCCCTCGTCGGATGCACCTTCGCTACGCCTTCGATGGGAACGATATCCGACTGCGCGTCCGTCGAGGCGAACTCGCCCTTGAAGACGATACGCGAGGCGCCCGGCGCGAGGGCGTCGCTGCCGCTACTCAAGACGGCCAAGACATGGCGGTTCGTGGCAATGAGGCCATCGCCAACGACGAACCCCGTACCGACGTGACGGTTTCTTCCGTCCTCGATCCTTCCGATCGATCCGACATATCGCCCGGCTGCGGCGCGGAATGAACTCCAAGCGTCCTTGAGCTCTTGCGGTCTCAAGTCGCGGTTCGCGGTCTCCTGCAAGTCCTGCAGCACGCCCCCCTGAGACAACACTACCGGTCTGAGCAGGCGGACGACGATCTCCAGAGCGGCCAGTTGCTGCGGCGACGGCGACTGCCCATCCTGGAGAAGCTTGAGCGCCTCTTGTGCGGCGGCCTCGCTATCTGGAATCTCCCTCGGTCCGATGATGGACCGGACCTTCCGCACGGCCTCGATCGGGGAATTGCCGCCGAGGGCGCGTTGAGCACGCGCGAGCAGAAAGCTTCGGCTTTCCTGAGCGTCGCCGTCCCCTGCCATGTTCTACGCCAGCCGCTTCGAATAGATCGCGACGCCTGTGGCGCTCCGCACCTCTTCCTCGAGATGGGGACCATCGAACGTAAGCACCGCGTAGCCGTGCGGGGAGAACTTGTCCTCCTCGCCCACGATGAATTCGTTTCTACCCTCCAGAACGACAGCGGACGGCAGCGGATTGCCGAGGACAGTCAATGGGCCGCAAGAACGCCAGTCTGCGCGAGCGTAAGGCGCTCCCGTCGCGCGAGGCAAATCAATGGTCAGATCACGACTTTGAGGCATCCCGCCATGCCCGATGCAGCGCGCCCAGATTCCGAAATTCTGGTCGGGCGCTTCGTAGATCGTGCATCGATGCTCGTGGCCCCAATACCACGCGAAGATCCGTTTGCTTCCGAGCAGCTCGCCAAATCGGGCATGCGACCACAGTTTGTCGCCCTGTTCCGATTCGATGTTAGAATACAGCTGATGATGCGAGAAGAGCACGATCTTCCGGTCCCCTGCCTTCCGCACGACTTCCAGTACCCAGCCGACCTGTTCGTCGTCGATGGCATGGTCATGGTACGCCACGTCCAGTCCGATCAGGGTCCAGTGAGCATTCTGATACGCGAA
The DNA here is from genome assembly GCF_900324035.1 of Bradyrhizobium vignae. Classification (NCBI taxonomy): domain Bacteria; kingdom Pseudomonadati; phylum Pseudomonadota; class Alphaproteobacteria; order Hyphomicrobiales; family Nitrobacteraceae; genus Bradyrhizobium; species Bradyrhizobium vignae. The sequence continues at coordinate 1,579,830 of NZ_LS398110.1, read as the reverse complement.
ATAGCTACCATCCTGGCCGAACGAGGGAAGGATGCGATCGAAGTACGCATCTCCTCCGGAGTACATCTCGTGGTTCGAGTTCAGCGCCCGGCAGATCGCCCCGCGGGGCCGTGGCCACGTCTTGAGAAACCGGGAATCGACCTCTGCGCGGGTGCCCGAATAATAGACGTCGCCCAGATGCATGATGATCTCGAAAGGATCGGGATCCTTCAGGATGGCCTCCGCGATCTTCGGGGCTCCATATAGCCCGGTGCCCCAGTCGCCCACGACGGCTATCCGGGCCTTGTCGGCAAAAGGAGCCGCATGGTCGGACTTTGGACGAACCATGTCGTGCGGGACCAGATGCTTCAGCTTCTCCCAAACCACGCTTGCCCACCCTCCCCAGTCGGAGGTGTCGAACATGGCCTCGTAGCCGCCGGTCGGTAGCGCCTGAAAGCTCAACTTAGCTGCTTCGCCGGATGCCACCAGGCTTTGTAAGCGGGCGGCCTTTGCGTCGTGCGGGGTCGTCAAGACCTTGGCGCCGGCTCGGCTCTCCGCCTCCTGCAATTGACGAAGAACATGACCTACGCCCGCCATGATGGCGCCGCGCTGGACGGGATCGATGCTCGTGTCCTTGTTCGCTGCCTCGTCGAGGTTTCCAAGAGCCTCCGGGCTGCCGATCGCTTTCGAGATCTGTTCGAAGGTCACAAAAACGTTTTCGGGGAGCGCTTCTGTGCTCATTCCAAATCCTATCTTTGGGAGCGCGTCAGGCAAATCGCCAATGCCGAAAGAGAAGCGGCGCCCCTGGGCGACACCGTTCCGAGCGGGCGTACGCGCCGACTATGGTGATCCAGTCTGACATAGAGGGCAACCCTCGCCACCTAGGGAGACCCCGCGCAACTGCGCTTGATAAACTTAGCACCGCTTGATATAACTTGCATAAAAGGATTCGGACATGGCGACTTTAGGCAAGACGTTAACGGCCGCCCGAGAGCGAAAGGGCCTGAGCCTTCGTGATGCCGAGCGTGAAACCGGGATATCTAACGCTTATCTGTCGCAGCTCGAGCACGGCAAGATTGCCGCACCTTCGCCTAACGTGCTCCACAAGCTGGCTGGCCTTTACGGCATTTCCTATTCGACCCTGATGCGAGACGCAGGTTATCCTTCATCCGAAACTTTGCCGGGACATCACGATGGTGCCCGCCTCGCAGCGCGCCTAGGTCCGACCAATCCAGAGGAGGAGGACGCGCTGGCGGAATATCTGGAATTCATTCGGTCGAGGAAATCGCGAAAATGAAATGGTCGCTGTCCTCGGCGAAGACGTTCCGGAAATGCCAACGACAATGGTATTTCCGGAACGTGTTCGCCAGTCCGACAGCCAAGGATCCCGAGCGGAGAGCGGCCTTCCTGCTGGGAAAGCTGCAGAGCGTCGCGAGCTGGAGGGGATCGGTCGTCGACGAAGTCATCTCCGGCACCATCGTCGGCTCCTTGAAGAGCAGGCAGCTGCCCGAGAGGCAAGAGGCGATCGCGTTTGCGCGAAAGATATTTGACATGCAGCTCGCCACGGCGAAAAAGAATCCGCTGCGCGAGCCTGACATGCCGGTGGCCTCGTGGGGCCGCTCGTACGCCGCTCTGTTCAGCGTCGAATATGGAGACGGTCCGACTGCAGAAGAGATCGAGACCGCATGGCGCGAGGTAGTCGCAGCAATCGAGAACCTGCTGCGCCACCGCGGCCTTCTCAACAGATTGCTCGGCGCAAAGTCGCTTTTTGCGCAGCGGCCACTCCAATACCAGGCCTACGGAGTCACGGTCGTCGGCGTGCCGGATCTCATCGCATTCTATGAGAATGAAGCGCCTGCGATCATCGACTGGAAGGCGCACGCGGTCGGATCGAGCGACGCTTGGCTCCAGCTCGCGATCTACGCGGGAGCGCTCGTCAAATGCACCCCGCACAAGGACTTTCCGGAGAACCCATCGTTGCGGGAGTCGGCGGACATCCGGCTCCTCGAGGTGCAGCTCCTGATCGACCGCATCCGCAACCACGAGCTCGACGATGAAGATCGGGCGGCTGCCGAGGACTACATCGCCGACAGCGCTTCAACCATGCTGACGGCGATCGACGGGCGAAAGCTTGCCGATATGTCGCCGGACGATTTCTCGTCCTCTCCGTTCGACGGCGTCTGCGCCGACTGCTCGTTCAAGCGGATCTGCTGGGAGACGAACGCATGATCAGCGAGACGAACATCTTCCCGATCTCGAACCTGAACGAGCTCTCGACCACCTACCGAAGCTATCGGGTACGAGGCCTCAACTCCTCTTCCATCGATTACCACAAGAACCGAAGCCATATCGTCGGAAGACTGAGCCGCTTGCTCAAGCAGCCGGTAGAGATGTTCGAGGAGGATGACGAACTGCGGCTAGGCGTTCCGGCCGATGCCGATCCCATTCCGGACTCCCTGATCGTGACCCGCGCGAGCGTCCGCTTCGACGAACTCTCCGGTACACGCGTCCTGGACTACGGCGCGCGTACTCCATCGACCGACCGGCTGTGCACGCGTTTCATCGACTTCATGGTCCAGGCGCCGCTTAGATCGCGCTATTCGCTCTGGCAGCCCGGCGCCGGTTCCGCCTACTACGAAAAAAGCCCGATCGGCGGCGACGGTCCGATCGGCCGCCACGAGGGATTCAGCGTCCGCGCAATGATCACCGCCGACGGCGGTATCGGTCTGTGCGTCGACTCGCGCAGCTGCTTCATCGAGCGGCGGCCGCTGCGACATATGACCCGCAACGACTTCAGGCGCATCAGAGGGCGCCATGCGGATCTATCGCATGGGCCACGAATGGTTCGACATCGGATTGTTCGCGCTGCATGACCTCAACGTGAGCGAAGTGCTCGTGCCGAACGCCGACGGACAGATGGTCGGGCTCGCAGAGTTCATCGAGAACCGATCACGCAAGCCGATCCCGCCCGAGCTTGCCCGCCTGGATCCCGCGGGTCAGGTCGTCGTCTACCTCAACACGCGTGGTGAAGAGCGCTCCGCGCCGGCCGGCCTCTGCTTCCTCACGCACGATACCGAATCCCGCGAAGTCCGCGCTTCCCATCGGGAAACCATCATGCCTCCGGAGATCCGGCGCGCCAAGATCGCCGAGATTTGCAGGAAGCATCTTGCAGAGATATTGGTGGGCGGCAGGAAGCTTCGGCTCGGCGATCGGCCGGTGGAGATCGAACGAAAGATCTACGCCTTGCCCGATTTGAGCTTCGGCGGCGGCAAGACGCTTTCGGCACGGGGTACCCCGGGCGCAAGAAACGTCGCGCCGGCCGGCTTTGCTGAAGCGCGTCGCGAGCTTCTTCTCGATCCCAAGGCCGGCTTCCAAGTCAAAACTCCTCTCGACCGACATTACATCGTCCTTCCTAAAATGGTGGTGGATAGTTGGGGTTCGCCGTTCGTGCACATGCTCAAGCGCGAGGTAACCGGACTGTACCCGCACGGGTCCTTCGAACCGGACGTCGTCAGCTACGACGATGTCGGGGTGGGACACACTTTCCCACAACAGGCGAACGCCATTCTGGAGGCCGTCCGCTCTTCGTGCCGACGAGCCGGTTTCGCCACGGTCATGATCCACGACATCGTCAAGGGCAAGCCGCGGAGCCACGACCAACTCGAGGCTGCGATCCTGCGCGAGCTTCCGAAGCTGGAACATTCCATCCGAGCGACGGTCATCCATTCCTCGAAAGGGCGCGAGTGCTACGAGCAGCGGGACGACGGACGCGGAAATCCGGTCTATCGCCTCAACGACAGGAAGGCCGGAGTGTTCAGGAGTTACGTGCGCAACGTGGCGATATCGAAGGTCCTGCTGGCGCACGAGAAATGGCCCTTCGTTCTGTCCCAGCCGCTGCATGCCGACGTCGTGATCGGGATCGACGTCAAGCGCAACACCGCGGGTTACACGGTAGTCTCGAACTCTGGAAGGACGATCAGGTTTCGTTCGGAATCGTCACGGCAATCCGAGAAGCTGCTCGCCTCGCAGATACGCACTCAGCTCGATACCCTGCTGCGCGAGGAGTTCGAGGACGGGGGTCGTTCGCTGGGCGATATCGTGATCCATCGTGACGGCCGCAGCTTCCCCGAGGAGCGAGCGGGTGCCCGCGAAGCTTTCCGAACCTTGCTTGCCGATGGCGTCCTCAAGTCCGATGCGACGCTGACGATCGTAGAAATTCACAAGACGAGCCCGTCTCCCTTGAGGTTCTTCGACGTACGGCGCGACGGCTGCGGCTCCCGCGTGAGCAATCCCAACGTCGGCCTGCACTATGTTTCGGGAAACGATGGTTATCTGGCCACCACCGGCTGGCCTTTCCGCAGACCGGGAACGTCGAAGCCGCTGCACGTGCGGTTCGTCGAGGGGGAAATGGAGTTCGAGCGTTGCCTCGAAGACGTTTTCCGCCTTTCGACCCTGACCTGGACGAGACCGGAGGACTGTCTGCGGCTGCCGATCACGATCAAGCTGACGGACCGGGTTCTGGGCGAGGATGCAACCGAGTACGACGAGGACGAACTCCGTTTCGGCGACGAGCACGGGAGGGAAAGGGCATGAGCAACACTGGCCTTCAGGCGGGCCTATACTCGGAAATACGTACATTGTCCGTGCTGGTCGATACCGTCATAGCCGACCTTTCTACCGGAGCACCCGGCTCGTCGGCGGCGCGGACCGAATTGTCGAAGCTCTTGCGGCATATGATGGCAGGCGGATCGAGCGCCCATCTGATGCGATACCTGCTGCCAAACAGCGAAGCACCGGCAAAGACCTGGTCCGGTCTTCCTGATGCCCTCGAGCGGGACCCCGCGCCGCCGGACCTGGCCGAGCGGCTCGAGACGCTGGCTCGCATATTGGACCGGAGCCGCTCGGCTGCCTTCGAGAGACTCCGCGTCGATGCTAGATGAGTATCTCGCCGTTTCCGCACGTCAGTTGGCATCCCGTGGCCGGCTTCTGCTCGGCAAGATTCCGAGAAATCTTCCGCTGCACTATGGGCCGATCATAACCACCACCCAGACGCGTCTGAACCGGTCGATCGAGGATTTACTCGCTTTCGCTGAGCAAAACCATCCCGCGCCATCGAGCGGGCTGAGGCAGAGACAATTTCGCCGCCTCGTTGAAGATCTGGATCTGATCGAGATGGTGGCGCTCACGGCCTTGGAACGAACGACGCCGGAAGATCTCTTCCTGACTCCATTTGTGAACGCCATTTGCAAGGAGCTCGCATATCCGCTGCTTCCTCCAGTCGTGACCGCAAGCTCGTCCCAATACTTCTTCATCTACTCGGACTTCCACCTGCTCTTCGTTCCGCTGATGGAAGGCCACTTCCTGCTTCATTTGCCGGACCTCTATCACGAACTCGCGCACCCTCTCCTCGCATCGACCCACAGGAACGATCCCCTCACCGAACCGATCAGGGCGGCACTTTGGGATCTGACGACCGAGGCCGGCCGGCATTTCGAGAGCCAGATTGCAGCAGTGCACCGCGGTCGAACCCCTCGCGACATCGGAGATTTGTCGCGGTCCGCTGAATTCTCGTGGGCCGCTGCGTGGGGTGCGGAGTTCTTCTGCGATATATTCGCCACGTGCACGGTCGGGCCTGCGTTCGCCTGGTCGCACCTTCATCTCCACTCCAAACGGGGCCAGCGACAGCCGGCCTATTCGGTTCCCGAGTTCGGCACCTCCTCGCATCCGGCGGACGATGCCCGCATGCAGGTCATCCTTTCGACACTGCGGCGGCTGGGGTTCGATGAGGTCGCCGGCGAGATCTCGCAGCTATGGCGGTCCTTGGTCCGCGTGGCCGAGCCGACCGTCCCGCCGGAATTCGCGCGCTGCTACCCGACCGAGCTCCTCGAACTGTGCGTGGACAAGGCAATGGAGGCGACGCCGGCGATGAGCTGCCATCTTGCCGGCCCGGTGCTGACAGGGGCTGTCCGTGGGGTCCTGAATGAGGCTTGGACGCGGCTTTGGGAGAGACCAAGCGAATACCTGGATTGGGAACGGGAGACGGTGGGCAAACTGAGGTCGCAGTACGCGGTCAGCTGAAGGCCCGGAGAACGGCAAAAACGGCAAGCCGGCACTACCAATTTGCCGCGAACACCTATAAATTGGGGGACAAGTAACGCTTTCGCAGCCGATCGGCGCTATTTTTACGCCGAATCGGACCCATTTCAGCAATCCTGCGTTGTATCCGAGTTCCCATCGTGTTAGTCCGGGCGGAACGATCTGAGGCGGCCGACAGAGGATATTGAGCCATGGCCGGCAATGAGACCAAGTCGCGCGAGGCAGAGACGGCGGTGCGGACCCCTCAGGGGCCGTCTTTTCGCCTGCCCACGCTTAAGCAGGACCAGCGGGAATACCTTAGCCGCATCCGGGAAGCCGAACAGAACCCCAATCTGAACATCCCCTTGGGCGGGCCCAGGAACACTCCGTCCTGGTAACGCCAAATGCCGCGCTGGCGTGCTCTGCCGACCGGGTCGGATAGAATAGACTGCGCCCCGCCGTACTCCTTCTTTTCCAACGTCGTCGAGAGATATTTCAAAGCGGAAACCAACCAGTCTCCGCTCCTGCGCATCTGCGCCGTCGCGCGACAACAGGGCGCCACAGAACTCGTCGTCGAAGATGTCGTTTCCCGTCCCGACGTCGCTCACGAGATTACGGCTCTGGATCGTCGATGCGGCGGCGGCGGCGAAGCTGAGGCCGTCGCGTTCTCCTTCCTCAGAAACCCGAGCGAAGGGTCGATCGTTGTCGATCTCTCGCGAGCGCAGATGATCGCTCATGTCGTGCTGATCAACTACAAGGCGAAGCATCATTCTCGCTTTACGCATTCTTACGTCTACGAGGCGATCCTGCCTCCGCCGAAGCGGCCCTACGGCAACCGGTCGTTCGACTTTCCCCAGACGCTGGTCCTTCCGACGAAGCACTTCGAGTGCAGCGTCCTTGGCCAGATCTTCACCGTCAAAGGCATCCTTTATTGCCAACAGAACGACACTCTGCACGTCTGCGCGCATTCGTGCTTGCGCATGGCGATCGGCTCTTCTCAGCATTCCCCTAGCCGGATCAGTGCCGATCGCATCAACCATCTTCTGGGAATCAAGGAGAAGGTCGATTTCCTTGGATCCGGCCAGATCGCTCAGGTCATCAACGCCTCGGGCATGAAAGCCGCGGTACGAACCGATCTGAAGCCGGATCAGTATCTCGCCGAGCTCGCCTCCCTCATCGACTCGGGCTATCTGGCGATGCTCGGCTTCACGACCAAAGGCGGCGTCGGTCACGTGGTGACGGCATTCGGACATTCTCGCAGGGCCGACCAATGGCATCCGCAGGCGATGCACGCCTACTCCGGTCCGAGGTCCGCCAGATATCTTCCGTCGAGTTCCTGGATCGACCACTTCTTCATCCACGACGACAATCTCGGACCCTACCTCTCGCTCAGCGCCCGCTCGTTTGCCAAAAATCCACAGATGCAGCTCAGCTGCGTCATCGGGCTCCTGCCAAGGCCGGCGATCGGCTCGAATCAAGCGGAAACCATTGCGGCATCGTTGCTGCGCAGCCTGCCCCCGCTGCCCGAAGTCGAAGGTGAAAACTTCTGGATGCGCTACATGGCGAAGCGGAGCGAGGCGCCCACGTTGCGATCCGTGTTGGTCAGCAAGACCGAGTACATCGATCACCTGAAGCGGGCCAAGGCCCACGATCAGTCCAGGGCCGACCGGGCCACGCTTGCGGCTTTGGAGGGGCTGGACGAATCGTTCTGGATGGTCGAATTCAGCCTTCCTACGCTCTATACGGGCAACCGTTCGAAACTCGGAGAAGTATTGATCAGTTCGACCGACTATGCCGGCGAGTCCGGCAGCGTGCTGGGTCTACGATTGCCGGGTCGCTTCCTCTCCGTGAAGGAGGGAGACGTCTACATGTGGCGATCATCGCTCACGTCGCACTCGGCGATCTACGAGCATCGAGGCGCCACGCGCAAGGCGGCGTAAATACTAGGCATTTCCCCAGTTGTCGGCTCAGCGCCGCAGCGGGCAAATCGGTCCGTAAAGTGTTTCGCCGAGCGGCCTGAAGGCCCAGGCCGATGGATTGAGGACGATGGCCACGAAAACAAAAAAATCGGGTGGAGGAAGCGGGCGCAAACGGACGGGCGAACGCTCATCAGCCAAAATCCCGGCAAAAAAGCGGATGGGACGCAAAGCCCGGGCCCGCAAGACGAACGACCGCTACGGCTTTGCGGCGGGCAGCACCTACCAGCCGCGAGTAGTACCGCCGACCTCCTCCGGTCCCGCCTTTCTGGACCAGTTTCTGCCTGCAGTGACCCCCACTCCGGAGATTCTTGCGACGCAGCTTTCCGCCGCGAACAGGCAGGCGTTTTCAGAGTTGAGCGAATTGACGTTGGACGTTCCGGAAGGCGTGGAGCCAAGACTCCAACTCGCGGTCGCGAACTTCCGGACCGGCAAGCTCGGCCCGACCCTTTCGTCGACCGCCAACGACGAAGTCGCGGTGGTGGCGCGCGTCAGCTCGGTCGAGGAGTGGCGGGCCATTGCCGACGTCGACCCCGGGGTCGTGATGGGTCGGACAGAAGATGGCAAGAGCTGGATCGTCACTGGGCGCTTCCCCATCGATCGCCTCGAGGCGGTCGCCTCCAACGAGCACGTCATCAGCCTTTCCGCACCTCAGGTCGTCAAGCCCACGCTGGAGACGACGGTCGAAGCTCTCGAGGCGACCCCGGCGATGCTGCCGAAAGGAGTTCGTCCTCGCGGCGGCAAAGGCGTCGTCGTCGGCATCGTCGATTTCGGATGCGACTTCGTGCATGCCAACTTCAGACGCAAGAACAACAAGACCAGGCTGCTCGCCATCTGGGACCAGAAGGCCGCGAACAGGCACACCTCGCTGACCAGCTACGGCACCGTCCATACCCAAAAGGAAATCGACAAGGCGCTCGCCACGAAAGATCCCTACACCGCGCTCGGCTACGATCCGGGAAATGAGGAGGGTGGCGCGCATGGCACGCACGTGATGGACATCGCGGCCGGAAATGGAGCCAATGGGAAACCAGGCCTCGCACCGGAGGCGGATATCGTGTTCGTCGATGCGTCCATCTCCGATATCGGAAGAACCGGGGAACAAGCCGTCAAGACGCATTTCGGCGACTCGATCCAGCTTCTCGAAGCTGTGCGCTTCGTCTTCGACGTCGCAGGAGATCGTCCCTGCGTATGCAACATAAGTCTCGGGACGAACGGAGGCCCGCACGACGCGACGTCTCTCGTAGAGCAGGGCCTCGATATCATCGTGCGGGACCGTCCCAACCGCGCGATAGTCGTCGCGGCCGGAAATGGGCAGGACAAACGCATACACAAGAGCGGCAAGGTACCAGCCGACGGCTCTCTGAGGATCGAGTGGGAGCATAGGCTGGAGGGCGGTGGCGAGATGGAGATCTGGTATCCGGGGGACCGGAGGCTGGAGGTGACTTTGTTCGCGCCCGACGGTACCGAGATCGGCACCGCCGCGCCCGGCGATCATTTCTCGTACGGCACTCGGAATGACGAGGTTCTGATCTTCATCGGCTCGCGGCTGAACGATCCGAACAACGGCGACAACATGATCGGCATCTGGATCGCCAACAAGCTCGCCAGCGGCCGTTTCGTCGTGCAACTACGGTCGGAGGATGGCGAAGTCGACTATCACGCCTGGATCGAACCTCACGTGAGCAGGGAAAAACAGTCGCGGTTTGTGGACCCCGTCGATTCCCACACTCTCGCTTCGATTTCGAACGGACTCCATACTATCGTGGTGGGAAACTACGATGCGAACAAGCGGAAGAAGACCATCGCTCCCTCCTCGAGCCAAGGTCCCACTCGCGATGGAAGGCCCAAACCGGAAGTGTCGGCACCCGGACAACACGTTCACGCCGCCTTGTCCAAGTCACTGAATGCCGTCACGAAGAAGTCAGGAACCAGCATGGCTGCGCCTGCCGTGACCGGCCTCGTCGCTCTCATCTATGCGGAAGCAAAGAGGAAGGGAAAGAATCTTTCGATCGGCCAGCTCAGAAGGAAACTTATCGATGGGGTCTCCACCGCACCTCCGGAGTTGGCGAAGAAAGGAGACTGGGATCCGGCGTACGGCTTCGGCCGTGCTAATGGTCGCAGCGTTAAACTGTAGCAATGTTGTCACGCTCGCCCTTGTTTTGCTGCATCGCGGGGACATACTTCGTTAACCGTTCTTGAACCGTTCGGGGGTAAATCCTATATTGGGGACGCACAGGGCTGATTGCCATGCCGATCGACTTTAAGTTGTTTCGAAAGCTAGAGTCGCTTCCGAGCTCCCTCTCCTCCCAGTCCCGTAGCGGCTCCGACAAGGTCGAGGTGCTCGTCAAGCTCCGAAGGGGCGCGAGGCGCCCGGTCTTCGTCACGCCCCGTACCCACATCGGCCCGCGCATGTTTTCCGCGGAAATCACCTTCGATGACATGAAGCGGCTCGAGGTACATCCGAGCGTGGAGTCCATGTCACTCGGTCGCAAACTGCCCCAGATCGACTGACCATTGGCACAAGCGCCATTTTCGTCACAAGCGAACTTGGTTGTCGATAGCAAAGCGGCCAGCACGCTCGGACTTCATCAACGCCATTGCCTGTCGCGCGGGTCGCAGCACGCTGACGCATACTGCTGCCATCGCTATGTGTCAGCGCACCGTTCATAGACTGCATCCGGTTATGAGCGCCGCTATCGTCTCTGCGAATGCTCGTGCGTGCAGACGAATGCGCTTGGAGGGCTGGACGTTGTGCCTCGCCGGCCGCTCGGCAACGGACGAGCTTCACGCAAAAATGTCGCCCCTTCCGCCGCGATCGAGGCGAATGCCGCCCGACCTGGGGCCCGGCATCTAAGCTCGAGCCGAAGGGTCGCTACGATGATGGTTGCCTTTGGGAAGCGCAATTAACGGTGCGTCGACGGGCTCGAGATTCTTGAAGTGGTTCTGGACGTTCGCGAGAAAGTCCGCCCAGCCGTTCTTCTTGGCGCGGAGCACTCTAGGACAGTTCTTACCGGACCAATCGTGATGCTGATAGATGTTGCTCGGAATGTGCATGCCCAGACGATAGGCCAGCCAGGCGGTCAATAGCGCTGCCCTGTCGTAACACGCATCGACGTCCGCCATGTCGGAATTCATGCAAATTTCGATGCCGATGCTGGTCTCATTTCCTTGCCTCGTGGCGGTGTGCCAAGCCATCTCGTTAGTAGGGATACTCTGGTAGACGAATTTGTCGTCGACGGTGAAGTGCCAGGAAACCTGTCGCTTCTGCGCATCCGGCCCCTTCATGTACCGCGCGTGAGCCGCAGCGTTGGCTCCGCGACTTGAGTTGTCGGTATTGTGGATCGTGATCGACGTCGGAGACATCCGGGTACCCGGACGGTTGCTGTTACCGGCGGGAACGTAGTCCTGCACGATGTTCAACTGAAGTTGCGCGGCATCCAGGTTCATAGCTTTTCCTTGTGTCGGTGAGAGGATTGATCTGATCGATGCGGGCTCGACGGCGAGATCGGTCTGCAGATCGGCGCCGGCCGTGTCCCCGAAAAGCTTCCAGATCTCGTCGGGCGCGTTGTCTGCGCACCAAAAGCTGCAGGACTTGAAGCCGCCACCGCGCACCAGATCCAAGAATTTCGATGTCGCGGCGAGGCAGGTCGCAACGTCCGGCATCGCGACGTCCTCGGTCATCGTGATATTGCCCGTCGGCTTGTAGCGGGACACGAAGTCCCCCGCCGGGATCAACGCCTTGTACCCGTTGACCGACTTTCGCAGCCGGACCTGAGGGTTCGCCGACGTATAGTAGACCTGAGGACAGACATCTTCGATGTAGTCGAGGAACGGCTCAAAGGGCATGTCGGCGTGCAAGGCCGGCTGATCGTGACTCGAAAAGGCGATCCCGCGTCCGTTGGTCTCCAAGCCTTTCGTCAGAGGCTTCAGGTACGTGATTGCCTCCTTGTTGCCCCCTCTGAAGCGCGGGCTTTCCGGAGTGCGCTCCGCGTCGACCACTATGCCGGTCAAGCTCGCATCGTCCGCCCACTTCAACACCTTGGTCGCCTCGTCGGAGGCGGCATTCTGATCGGCGCAGAACGGAACGTGCCATCCCCATAGTTCGACGCCGACCTTCTGAAGCTCGCTCCGCAGTGTCGAAAGTTTCGGATCGGTCATATTGGCGTCTCGGTTCGGACCGCGACCCACGCGTATCCAAACGCCGTTCATTCCGGCCTTGCTGAGCCGATCGGCGAAAGCCGCGCTGTCTACCTTCTTCAGCACCTTCGCGAGATCGGTAACGAACACGTTCCGGCCGGTTGTTCGCTTCATGGCTCGACCTCTCCGCGTGAGAAGCCCAGATTGCGACATCTATGAGCGAAGGCGAACTAGGGAATTACCTAGGAGCGCACGATATTCCGCCGATCAGGCCGTTCAGGCAGGCACTACTTGGCCGGCTCGAGGTGGAGCGCCAGCACCGCGCTCAAACGTTTCCGCGAGCTCGATCGGCAGCTGCGAGCCCGCGTCAGGTGAGCAGCCCGTCGCATTCGCGTTGCAGGCTCCCAAGCATCGACGTGGGCCACCGCCGACCAGCTCCAAGGAGCCGATGGCATCTTGGCTGGGCAGAGCAACAACCTAGGGACCCCACTAGGTTGCGGCGAAGCGCCGTCACGGGAATTCTTCAAGGACCTAAACGAGAGAGATGCGGGGATATCTCATGAAGGCCGCTAAGAAGGCTGCAAAGAAATCCGCAAAGAAGTCGGCCAAGAAGACGAGCGCAAGGCCAGGCCGACGAATGTCCGCCGCGGGGGCACGCTACTACCTTCTTGACATGGGCAAGGAACAGTACGGCGATTGCATCGTGTGCAGGTTCGGCGACCGAGCCGTCATGATCGATGCGGGCCACCCGTCGGACTTTGCGGGACAATCCGGCTACGAGTCCATTCCCGATCAATTGGCTTCCGTCCTTGGAGGAGAGGCACCTTTCACGATCGACCTCCTGATCGTCACTCATGGCCATAACGATCACATCGGCTGTCTTCCGAAGCTCGTCTCGGAGGATACAATACGCCCCAAGTATGCGATCGTCGCGGATCCCGACTTGGCTTTTCCTCCGGGATTCCGCGACGCTTTGGGCGACGACCCGGACATCGAGGTCGAGAAGGTCGTCGCCGGCCTCCTGGAGGAAGACCACTCGTTCCTTCCGGACGCGCAGCTGGACGAGTTTCTCGACGCAGTCGCTAAGCTGGGGCAAAAGTATCGCGATGCGATCGACAAGCTCGAGCACGACGGTACTACGGTTTTCAAGTGGGGATCGACGGATCCCGCCGAGCTCGCACCCATCTACGAAATGCTTGCCGGCACGGGCTTCGATGTCATCGGCCCCGCCCTGCCGCAGCTTGAAATCTGTCGAGACCAGATCATAGCTTTCGCCCGCAAAGCCAAAAAGGCGGCGGAAGACGCCGTTTCCGCGATTCCAACCGACCTAACTCCAAACGCAACGCGCGTCTACAAGCAGATCCTTCTCGGCGATCCGGCCCGAGATGCGTTGCCGCTCATGGACCGAAAAGGGACGGGATCGGCGCTGAATTGTCAGAGCCTAGTGGTCAAGTTCGGTGACGGCGACCAAAAAGTGCTTTTGGCGGGAGATATGCAATTCGCCGACTCGGAGGTCGACGGCCTCGCCGCCGAACTCGCCGATTTGCGGCGAAAGGTGGTCGCCGCTGGTCCTTATCGCTTCGTCAAGATGACGCATCACACCAGCTACAACGGCATCGACGAAACCTTTTGGCAGCAGTTGGGTAGCCCACCTCTCCTCGCGCATTCGGGTGGACTGAACGATAGCGATCATCCGAACGTGGACGCCCTGGCGTACCTGAAGGAATTGAACGGCATCACGTTCGCCAGAACCGACCGCAACGGTCAGATTGCGGTCGATCCGAGCATCGTCGGTCGCACGGCTTTCAAGACCTCGCGGGGTAGCCTAAACGACTTCGCCCTCAACAAACGACAAAAGGCTCGCGACGAGAATTTGGCTTCGCTTGAGCGGAAGACCCCGCCCGAGGTGCAGCAAGTACAGGAGAATCGGCGATCGCAGTCGGTCTCTCTGGAGGGGCGCGTTCCGACGGACGGAGAGTTCGTCGATATCATCTTCGCGAGAATTCCATATCGGGACGGCAGGGTAACGATTGATGGCCACGTCATCGAAATCCAGCGGTTTCCCGCACTTGAAGCGAAGCAGGAAAATCCGCCACCACCGCCGCGTCCGCCGCGCCTGTCGACGGAAAGGACGGCCGACGTACGAAGGTTCGCGCCCGGCCGCGATCTGTCGCGCATATTGTTCGTGACCGACAAGGAGCGTCTCAGGAGAAACATCGGAGATGACGCAGCCGGAATCATGAGACTGATTCAGGACGGCGGCAGCAGACTGCTCGGTGTCGACGGCAGCGCGCCGGAGCGGCAAGTAACGGCCGAGCTTGCGACAGGCAAATACGACGGCACCGTCGTGCTCGGAGGCTATGACGTCGTCAAGTCGCAGAGCGTGGACGTCCTCGACGTCCCCCTCCGGGCGTCTCTCACCCATAGAGCCATCGCGGAGGATCAGGATGAATTCATCGTATGGAGCGACGAGATCTACGGCGACGCAGATGGTGATGGACTCGCCGAGTTTCCGGTAAGCCGAATACCCGACGCGAAGAAGCCGGCGCTGGTCCTTGCGGCGCTGACTGCGGACAAGCCAGGCCGCGTGAGCCAGCGGTTCGGCATCTGCAACAGCGCCCGTCCCTTCTCCTTCGATATCTTTAACTCCGTGGTACCGGGTAGTGCGCCATACATGACCAGCGGGCCCCGGGGCTACAGGGACGTCAACGCTGGCGCGGCCAGACAACCGTTTCTCTATTTTATGCTGCATGGGCTCGACCGCGACGGCTCCCGCTTCTGGGGGGATGGAACAAGCGGTGCCATCGAGGCGATCAATACGGACGTCCTCCCGAAGTCCGGATTGGGGATTGTCTTTGCCGGCTGCTGCTGGGGCGCTCTGACCGTCAATCAAAGGGCGAACGATCGATCCGGCACCGTATCTCCGAAGGCTCCCGATGCCTCGATGGCGTTGGCCTCTCTTGCCGCCGGAGCTCTGGCCTTCGTGGGGTGTACGGGAGTACACTACTCGCCTGGTTCGGCCGGGGACTTCTTCGGTGGCCCGATGCACCGGGCCTTCTGGAAGGCTCTAGCATCGAACGATTTTTCGCCCGCAAAGGCGTTGTTCGATGCGCGGAAGGCCTTCCTTGCCGAGATGCCTCATGGCCGGCGATTGCCGCTTGAACTGGCGATCGAACGGAAAATCTACAGGCAATTCACCTGCCTCGGCTTGGGCTGGTGAATAGCAAGGAGCACGATATGGCCAAAGATTCCAAAAGCGCGAAGATCGCGGAAGAGCATTTCCCCGGATGGAAGGCCACCCGCGTCAGCTCCATGGAGGAGGGAGCGGAGACGCTGGCGGAGACGCTTGCCGACTCCGACCGACGCTCTGCGGCAGACACCACTATGCCTGGGCTGGACGACCTCAGGAGAAAATACCTGGGGGCTCGCGACTCCAGCAGTGCCGACACTCTTCCTCTTTCTGACGGCGCCGAGGATACGGATCTCGTCGAACTCGAGTCCGGCCCACTCAAGAAGGTCGCAGCCGTTTCCAAGACCAAAAAGAAGGTCATCTGGTCGCAGGGTTGATCCTCTGCGGATCGCTCGAATTTGTATTTTGGACGTTTTTCGGGATGAGATCGCTTGCCTTGAATCTCTCGAATTTGTCAAACTCTGCTCCCGCAGGCCCTTGTTTTAAAGAAAACTGCCCGGCTATCTTAGCCAATTGCGCTGCGGGAAGATCATGTACGCGGGGCTTCTTGGTCGCGTTACATATGGTCGCCGCTTTCCTCCTGCGACGATAGATATGCGCGAATGCTTACCTCGTGCTCCCTGACCAACTTTTGGAATTCCGAGAGGGCAGCCAACCCGAGGCGCGCTTGCGCCTTCAAGACCGGCGTCAGCTCCTCGATGCTGAGAGGGGGCGCTCCTCCGAAAACGTAGGCGACTTCGCTCGAATCCGGATTTGAGCGTCTGGTCACGAATTGAGTGATCCCGATGCCGATTCTCGGTCCGAACCTATGATTGTAGGCGTTCCGGAAATCTCGAGTGGAAGTCCTGAAATCCTTGTTTCCCAATTTCTCCAGTGCTTGCTTCAGCCGGGGATAAGCCTTCCATTGACTTCCGTATCGGTCGGCATGGAGGAATTGCAACTGGTCATCGCCTTCGAACTCATCTTTCCAATATGGCTTCTTGGAGCCGTTTGCCTGATGGCAAAGGTGGGCGGTCGCGAAAATGAATCTGGAGCGTAGCGCGTAGGGCAGGCCGAGTGCCAAGACCGCTATGGGCTCGACGAACTCGACGAGTAGATCAAGGAGTTGCTGTTCGCTCGTGCCGCGGATCACGGTATTCCATGCATCCAAACGGGATGCGTAGTCGAAAAGAGTGTTGATGCCATTCGCGATCTCACGATGGAAGTCCTCGAACATTCCGCGATAGATCGCCCATCTCGGAGACAAGGAGCCTGGCAAAACGCGGAAGTCATAGTCGGCCAGTCCGATATCGACCGGCGAGAGCGCCTCCAGCTCCCGTCTATAACGTGCGTACATTTCGGAAAGCCAGGCTGCTTCAATCATCGTACTAAATCTCTATTTTATGTGCTGCCGAACCGGTGCGCGACGCGAACCGGATCGGCTTCGCGCGCTTAGCAAGTACGATCTGAAAAGTTAGAGAGCAAGAGGAGCAATGGGATCCGCCAAACGAGGCCGCGAAGTAGCTGGGGCTCCAGAGGTGGCCTCTTTGCGGTAATTTCGGCCAAACACTCAGTGCGCAACCGCCCTGAAGCTGCGCCTTTCAGCAAGTTCACCAACCGGCTGAGCTGCAAAGGGGCGGCGCGTCACGAGAAGTCTCGACCGTATCACTCTGCGGCTTCAGCAGGCGGACTCTTAAGCTCCGCAAATTTCGCCGCCATCGTCGGATTGCCCTTAGTCAGCTTCTTGATGGTGACGTCCTGCGCCTTGTCATTCGCAAGGCGGAGGTTCCGGTCGGCTCCGATCAACGCATCCTTTGTCTTCTGCAGATGGTCGATAGACTTGTCGATCTCTGAGATGGCGGTCTGGAAGTGCCGGGAGGCAAGATCGTAATTCTTCGAGAATGCAGTCTTGAACGTCTCTAGCTGGCTTTCAAACTGCGTGATGTCGATATTCTGAGCCCTCACAAGCGCCAGCTCCGTCTTATACTTGAGCGAGTTGATGGCCGCATTCCGCAACAGTGTAATCATCGGTAGGAAGAACTGGGGCCGAATGACGTACATTTTAGGGTAGCGGTGAAAGACATCGACGATGCCAGTATTGTAGAGTTCGCTGTCCGGTTCGAGCAATGAGACCAGAATCGCGTACTCGCACCCCTTCTCGGTGCGATCCCGGTCGAGCTCCTTCAGAAAATCCTCGTTTTTGCTCTTCGTGGCGGTCCTGTCGCTCTCGTTCTTCATCTCGAACATGATGGAGATGATTTCCGTGCCAGCCTCGTCCGAGTCGCGGAAGATGTAATCGCCCTTGCTGCCGGTCCGCGCGTCGTTGTCCTTTTCGAAATACGCCCGCGGAAACGCCATCGAGCGCACCCGGTTGAACTCGGTCTCGCAGTGCTGCTCAAGGGTCTCACCCACCATCTTGGTCGAGAGACGGGCCTTCATATCCTTGAGGCGCTCGATCGCGTCGTCGCGATCCTTTATCCGGGTTTCGTATTTGTCCTTGAGCGACTGCTCGGAGAGCTGCTTTTCAAGCTGAACCTGCTTGATGCCGTTCTTCAGCTCGTCGCGCTCTTTCTCGATCGCACCGACCGCTTCGGTTACAGCGAGCTTCTTCTCAAGCTCGACGGCCTGAAGCTTGGCCTTCAGCTCCTGGATTTCTTTTTCCTTGGCAGCGGTGATTTTGTGCTGCTCACTGGCCAGAAGCGCATCGGCAAGCTCCGACGCCGCCTTCTTTTCGCGCTCAGACTCGGCCAGTGCGTTCGCGAGCCTGTCACGCTCCCTTTCGACGGCGCTAAGCGCTTCGCTAACCGCGAGCTTCTGGGCAACGCCGCTTCCCTCAAGCTTGGACTTCAAATCCTGGATCTCGGCATCCTTGGCGACAGCGGTCTTCTGCAGATCGCTGGCGACCTGAGCCTTGGCCAGTGCCACCGCGCTTTGCTTCTCGCGCTCCGCCAACTCCAAACGCTCGTGCAATTGGTCTGCGAAATCGGCGTCACGAACCTGCTTCAGAATCTCGGCATAGCCGGATTCGTCGACCTTGAAGGCCTTGTCACAGTGGGGACAGATGATCTCGTGCATGGTCCTGGGCAGGCTAGGGGCGCTGCTGTTGTCATTCAAACGGGCCTACGGTCGACCGACTCGACCGAGCTGATTGAGAACAAAATTAGAACAAGCCAGTTTTGGCGGTCAAGCAATGAGCCGGTAATCCGGGCATTTTCCCCAGCTTTCGCCATAGGGAAAGGGGCCGCGGCGAAGGAGGACGATTGAGGGCGGCGAGCCGTCGGCCTTTTGCCAGCAGTCGCGCTGCCGTTCATGTGTCGGGTGAGATCGCCGGTGCAGAGATGCGAGACCGGATCCTTCGCAGGATTAGGGCGAAGCTCCATAAGGGGGCGGCTCGTTCAAGCCGGGGTGAAGGCCGCGCGGTCGATCTGCCGATCCCGCCGCCGCCCGATCCAAAGCCCCGCGGTAGTTCCCCCCCTTGTCCGCCCTAGCCGCCGAGGCCGACACCTTCACGAAGAAAGGAGTTAGCTTGGCGGTTTGGACCAACGACTCTGCACACCTTGACCGTCTTTACCAACGACGGTCGGAGCCGCGTCGTCATCCTTGCCGGGCGTTGCGTCAGCGAGCGCCTAGGTCCGCCGCGATGGAACTTCGAAGTCCGCTCATGCAGCACTTTTGAAAATGGCGAGGTAGCGGTCACCCAAATCGTGAACGGCCAACAGGGTGGCGGACAGGGTCGTGCCACCCTTGGAGGTAAGCCGCCAGCCTCGGCCGAGAGCCATCTTGTTGGCGTTCGCCTTACCGGCTTTCCTGCCGACGTGCTTTGCCGCCGCCTTCTTCGCCGTCTTCGTCCTCTTCGCCGCTTTTGACCGCTTGGCCATTGATCTTATCGGTTTGTGAATACTAAATCGATGTTTCTCTAACAAACCCCAGTCGGCGGGTCGACTCCCAACGGCGATATAGTTAACGCGGGCTGAACTTGGTCTGGGACTGGAAGCGGACCGCAGCCGAGGCTCGGCGTAAGCTGGTCACGGCGAAACATGGCGCACGCGAGGCGGCCTTGGGGGCGGCCGGCGGCTCGATCGACGTCAACACGGTGCGTCGCGCGGTTGTGGCGCTCGAATTCCTGGACCGCCTGAAAGCGACGGACCGGGAGAGCTATAGCGTGCTCGAGAATTCGTCGTTCGGCGTGGTCGAGACCTTTTCGCGATGGTGGTCGATCAACGCCGCCGATGCAGTGGTCGGCCTATCAAAATGGAAGAAGGGTGAGCTGACGACACGCGGGCTCGCGGCTTCAATGCGCAAGAGCGCATCTCCGAGGGTTGGGACGACGAACGACGAACCCTTGCTCCAATCATACAGAGATTACGTCGAGCCACGCCTGCGACACGATATCGAAACCAGGCTCGACGAAAAGGTAATCCGAAGCGAGAACAAGCGCCCTGCGCATCGTCCTCCTGTCGACTTCCGGTACAGTTTCACAGATTCATTCGGCGGCAGGGATCGAGAGGTGGCTGCGATTGTCGTCGGACCGTACCAGAACCAGTCGATCTACAGAAAGAAAAGACATGACTGGATGCTAAAGGCGCTCGGCCTCGCGCATTTCTTCGATTGGGTGTTCGTAGTTATTTCGAGTGAGATTACGGCCGGCGAGTACATAACATGGCTTGAGCGTGCTCGCGCCGAGATCGGCGCGGATCACATGGGCTATGGCCCCCCGAGGGACGCCATAAGCAGGGTGATGATACTCGTTGTTCAGTAGCCTCGCGCAGGTCGGCCGGCACGCCCGCACATCGAGATCGCTCGGCAGGATCAACCGCCCGGCGTCTCTCCGGACGAAGCCGCGGCCGAGGTGCGCGCTATTCTGGATTCGATGGGCGACACCTGCCCGGAGTGCCGCCCGAATAGACGGCGGCTTCAGCTACCGAGACTTTTTTCGACACGCGTGCGCGAGTTGCCGGATCTTCTTGACGACCTTCTTCATAGTTATGTCCGCTGGCCACGCGCTGCCAATCCGTACTGACGATCACAGATTTCGCCTGGATTCGTGGCAAGACAATCGCCACGATCCAAGCGGAGCCATGACTCTCTGGGAGAACTGAACCCTCCGTCCTCAGCTCTTAGGAGCGGACCTGAATGATCGTCTTACCTTGACGTCGCTGGGCCGAGTTGAAGGTGGCGACCGCATCGTCGAGGGAGGAGACCTTTCCGATGTTTGTCCGCAGTCTTCCGTCCCGTACCCTCTGGACGATCTCACTCAATTGACCACGGTCGGCCTCCACAACGAAGTCGATGGCCAAACCGTCTCGCGGCCGAGCCTCCGCCGGGCTGACGACCGTCACCAGGGTCCCTCCGGCTCTGACGACGGCTGCAGACTGCTTCTGGATATCGCCGCCGATGACGTCGAAGGCAAGATCGACGCTACCGACATCTTTGAGGGCGTCGTTCTCCAGGTCGACGAATTCATTCGCGCCGAAGTCGAGCGTTTTCTGCCGGTCGGCCGCGCGTCCTGTTCCGATGACATAGGCGCCGGCCTCTCGTGCGAGCTGAACCACCATAGAACCGACCGCGCCGGCCGCACCGTGCGCAAGCACGCTCTGGCCTGCGTGGAGACGGCCGTGCTGGAAGAGCCCTTGCCATGCGGTCAAGCCCGAGATCGGCAGACTCGCGCCCACCTTGAAATCGACGTCACCCGGCAATGGCGCGAGATTGCGTGCCTCGATGGCAATATATTCAGCGAGCGAGCCATCGCGGTACCAATCGGCGAGGCCGAATACCCGCTGTCCCACTGACAGTCCCGCCGTGCCGTAGCCAAGCGCCGCGACTATGCCGGCGAATTCGTGCCCAGGGATCGACGGAGTTCTGTTCTGCTCGCGACGATCGGTCCACGTCGAGGGCCACTCCAATTCGGTCGGAACGAATCCCGATGCGTGAACCGCTACTATGACGTCGTTGATCGCAGGTTGAGGGTCGGGCCGGTCCACCAGTTTCATCCCGCCAAATCCGGCAGCCTGATCCGTCACAATAATCGCCTTCATCTTCGACTCCTGTATGTGTGATGTTTTTTCAGATTCCGTGCTTCCCGGTCTGCGAGCCGCGAGGATCGTGCTCAGATCGAGCCGACCGGTGCCACCGCGGGGAAGTCCCTGTCGGGATGGAACACGTTGTTGAAGAAGTTCGTCAGCGAGTACATGGCCACGAGCGCGACGATCTCCATGATGTTCGCATCCGTGTAGCCGGCGTCGCGGACGCCTTGCAGATCGGCGTCCGTGACGTGACCACGGCTCTCGATGATCTTGCGTGCAAACTGGACGGCGGCATCCCGCTTCGGGTCTCTGGCGTGACCCTTTCGGGCGAGAACGATGTCGTCGGCCGGCAGCTTGGCCATGTGCTCCGCCGTGAAACTGTGCACCGTCAGGCAGTAGTTGCAGCCGTTCACCTCGGAGACGGCAAGGCCGATGCTGTCCCGCGTCTTGACGTCGAGCGCCTTGCTCAAGGAGCCTAGCAGTGCGGCCCACGCGTTGAACGCGATCGGGCTTTGCGCGAAGGTCGCCATCATGTTTGGCGTGAACCCGATGTTCTTGGTGAACATATCGAGGGTCGGTCTCGAATCAGCCGGAACGTGTTCGGGCTTCAGAGCAGCAGCTCTGGCCATGGTATTTCTCCTTGGTGATTGATTTCAGGGTTGGTTATGCGAAGTGCAGCACATCGGCCACGGGCAGGCGCGGCTTCTGCGGCCAGTTGCCGGGCCGCTCCGGCCCGACGGTCAGCAGCATGACCGCGATTTCGTCTTCGGCCAGGCTGAACTCTCTGTGCACGGCCTCCGCATCGAAGCCGATCATCGGTGTCGACCCGAGGCCGAGCGAGCGGGCTGCATAGATGATGGCTGCGGCGCCGAAACTCGCGGAGCGCACGGCCTCGTCGCGCTGGCGCTGCGGATGATTGTCGTACAGGCCGCGCGCAGGCCCCTCCCATTCCGGCACCAGATGTGCCGGCATGATTCCGGCTTCCACGACCGGCGCCAGGCGCTCAGGGACGGTGCTGGCATCGGCCAATTGGCCGATGATGATGAAGGTGACGGCTGCCTCGGTGATTGTGGGCTGATTCCACGCGATCGGACGCAGTCGCGCCTTCGCTTCGGGTGAGCGCACGGCGACGAAGCGCCAGTTCTGCAGATGGAAGGAAGTCGGCGCTGAAGTACCGATCCGCACCAGGTCGCGGATCTGGTCATCGCTCAGGGTAGCGGCCGAGTCATAGTACTTCGCAGCACTGCGGCTCAGAATGGTCTCGATGACGGCATTTGTCGGAAGCTTCCCCGCGAGCCAGCCGGAGGTTTCCGGATCGGCAGCGGCAGCGGTTGTAGCGGTGTGGTTCATTTGGTGTCTCCGTTATCAAGTGATGACGGAGGCCAATTTACCGCTGTGAATGATCGTTTCGAGCCTCTATTTGCTCAATTTGAT
Organism: Bradyrhizobium vignae; assembly: GCF_900324035.1. Lineage (NCBI taxonomy): Bacteria > Pseudomonadati > Pseudomonadota > Alphaproteobacteria > Hyphomicrobiales > Nitrobacteraceae > Bradyrhizobium > Bradyrhizobium vignae. The sequence goes on along the minus strand of NZ_LS398110.1, from coordinate 1,557,034 downwards.
GCTCAAAAGGATCATTTTGACGGCGGCCCAGCCTCATCGCCGTTGTGCTCCAGTCGGCGCCATTCCCCCGGTGTCATCCCCATCCGCTCGGCAAACACACGCCGGAATGCCGAAACGGATTGATACCCGACCATCTCAGCCACAGCCTCCGTGCTAGTCCTTGGATTCTTGAGCTCGTTGGCGGCCATGCTCATGCGAAGATCGGTCAACAGGTCGAGGGCGGAGCGGCCTAACTTGTCCTGAAACTGGCGCATGAATGTAGCGCGTGACATGCCGCATAGATCGGCCAGATCGGGAAGTTTCCAAGGTCGCGCCGGATCCGCGAACATCGCCGCAATGGCCGCTGCCAATCTCGGATTGCCGGCAAGGGCCAACAAGCCTTCGGTGGATTTGCCGGCTTCGCTCGCGGCGCGTAGAACCAGGGTGAACAAGACCGAAGAAAGCGCGTTAAGAATGGCGCGTCCTCCCGCTCTGTCACCAGCCGACTCCATTCGCATCAGGCCGACCAGTCCGGAAAGTTGACTCGACGCCGAGCCGATGTCCTCTTCTCCATGCTTCTTCATAGCCCGCACGACCAGATGTGCTGGCAGGTAGTTGCGGATAAGTCGATCGTGGGGTGGTACGACGAAAAATCGTCCGCAGAGCAGATCGAGCCGCTCACCGGGTTCATCGTTCTCGCTCAACATCCATCCAGCGGAGCCCCTGCTCTGGTGCGTGCTGACGGGCGTTCTTCCGCTGCCGTCGTGCAGCGTATGCGATGATCCGTGAGGAAGCAGCACAATATCTCCGCTCCCAAGCTCCTGCACCGTCCTCGTATCAGGATCTTCGAAAATGGCGCGACCCTTGACTATGACATGGTAGGGGATCTCGTTCGCCGCCGCTTTGGGCCAGATAATCCGCCATGGTGCGCCGTAGGCACAGCGGACCTCAAGTTGGCCGGTAACTCTGATGATCTGCAGCAGATGACTCAACCAGTCGATTTGAGACATAAGACCTCAAGACGTGAATCGCGACGGAACATATCAGCTTAGCGGCTCCCGCGACCAAAGGCTTGGCGTTCTGTCCCTGTTGATCGCGGTGAAGGCCAGGACGCTCACTTGCCGAGTGCCTTCATATCGGCGGTGAGTTCAGTGATGATCAATCTCTATTTTGAAATGGGTGCTCAGGACTCGCTGAGAAGGTCCGGCTGCGCAGCAGCTTCCCGCAGTCGATCACGCTGTAGACCGACAGGTTCGGCACGGTCATCGGGTCCCTAAAGCGCTAGAGGACTAAGGCAAATTCATCGTTCGTGCGCTCGCCGCAGGCGGGGCTTCCAGCGTCTCGCGCTGCTTCCGCCAGCGCGGCGCTCGACAGGCTGCGACTCTGCGGCGGCCACCATCTGCGGCGAGGCGAGCGAAACTCCAAGCAACCGTACCGGCTTAGGCAGCGGCATCTCGGCCTCGATCAGTCCGTCCGCCAAGTGCTCCAAAGGAAGTTCATGCGCACGGCAACGTGCCGGACATTGTCGAAGTTCGAACTCGCGCGCTCAACCACGCGCTGGAGCGGCTCTCGCTGGTCCCGCGCACACGGACTTCAATAGTTCCGGAAGGTTAGGAGAGCGACCTCGACGCGGTTCGTTTCAGACCTTCTCGAAACTGCGATACCGCGCTCGGAAAGCTTCCGCTTGAAGTTGATCCGCGCGAAGTCGGAAGCAACACACTTCGGCTCACGCCGACTTCCGCTGCGGCTTAGCCGACGGCTTCTTCGCCGTTTCCTTCGCCGGCATCTTGCCCTCGATCGACATCAGCACTTCCTTCTGGCCCGCTGCCGCCTTTCGCGGCTTCTTGGCGGTGTACGCTTTGCCACTCTACACGACTCACAAAAAACCCGCCGCCGAGTTGGGACCGACGGTGGGCAGTCTACCTACCTTAATCTACGAGTCTCGCAACTTCCTAGGCGTCGAGGAGTTCCAACGGCCCGCTGGTTCGCAATCTTTCGCGTTTGCGCCAGGCTGCAACGGGGGCCGAAGGACAATACCGTCCTTCTTAGAGCCCATCGAACTCTCGGCAAGAGCCGACGTTTACTGACATCATGTCAGACGCATTCGATTACTTCCGAGCCTACGCGGTGCGAGCTCTCTGCAAAGCGAGATCCATGCCGCGGGGCAGCATGAAGCATCTGCAGCTGGTGGCCGATCGGATCTACAATCTCCTCAAGAGGGAGGCTGCCTACGGTCCCAATATCCATCACCTTGAGGACTTCGCGCAGCCCAGAAGCTCGAGAACTCTCTCGATCGCCGGCCGAGTGACCGTCCCGGTGGTAGCCTTGCTCCAACGGCGACGCAAAGTGCGGACTGGGAGGCTCCCTGAATGCCAGCGCTCGACGCTCGCGTTGTGGCAAGTCTCCTGCGAGAATACGCGCAGCGCACAGCGTTGCGAGGCGGTAATCCGTACCGGGCAAAAGCGTACTCGCGGGCTGCCGATAGCCTGGCGGCTCTTGCCGTCCCTCTGGACGTGCTTGTCGCCGAAGACAGTCTTACGGAGATCCCGGGCGTCGGCGACGCGATAGCCGACATCATCGAGAAGCTGCACAAGACGGGCAGTCATCCAGCCTCGAAAAGCTGCGGAAGGAGATCCCCGAGGGCGTGATCGAGATGCTCGCTGTGCCCGGTCTTCGTCCGGAGAAGGTGCTGCGCCTGTATAAGGATCTCGGCATCGCCTCGCTCGCGGAATTGGAAGCCGCGGCGAAGGACGGCCGCATCAAGAAGGCCAAGGGCCTCGGCGCCGCTCTGCAGACCAAATATCCTGCAGAACCTGGCTGTCATTCGGCCTGCAAGATTGACCCCCTAAGCCGGGGGATCGGCGTCCAAAATTGACCCCCTACAGGTTGGTCTGTTGCGCTGCCTGCTTCGTAACAAAGCAGGTGGTGGAGGATGCTGGTCGTGGAGACGATTGCGCGGATTCGGCGCGAGCACTTCATCAAGGGCAAGACGATCAAGGAGATCGCCCGTGACCTGAAGGTGTCGCGGAACACGGTCCGGAAGGTGCTGAGGTCGGGAGAGACCTCCTTCGAGTACGACCGGCAGGTGCAGCCGCGGCCCAAGCTGGGGCGATGGGCATCGGAGCTCGATGGGCTGCTGGCGGCGAACGCGGCCAAATCGGCGCGCGAGCAGCTGACGTTGATCCGGATATTCGAAGAGTTGCGCGACCGCGGCTATGACGGCGGTTACGATGCGGTGCGTCGTTACGCCAGGCGGTGGAGCAAGGAACGCGGTCAGTCAACCGCTGCGGCTTACGTCCCGTTGAGCTTCGCGCCAGGAGAAGCCTACCAGTTCGACTGGAGCCACGAGGTGGTCCTATTGAGCGGCACCACGGTGGTCGTGAAGGTCGCTCACGTCCGGCTCTGGCACAGCCGCATGCTGTTCGCGCGGGCCTATCCGCGGGAGACGCAGGAGATGGTGTTCGACGCTCACGATCGGGCGTTCGCGCTATTCAAGGGCACCTGCACCCGCGGCATCTACGACAACATGAAGACCGCCGTAGAGACGATCTTCGTCGGTAAAGGGCGTCTCTACAATCGCCGCTTCCTGCAGATGTGCAGCCATTATCTGGTCGATCCGGTCGCCTGCACGCCAGCGTCGGGCTGGGAGAAGGGTCAGGTCGAGAACCAGGTCGGGCTGGTCAGGGAACGCTTCTTCACGCCACGGCTGCGGTTCAAAAACCTCGACGAGTTGAACGCCTGGCTGCTCGACAAATGCATCGCCTACGCCAAGGCTCATCGCCATCCGGAGCTGGCCGATCAGACGATCTGGGAAGTGTTCGAAGCCGAACGCCCCAAACTCGTTCCCTATGCCGGCCGCTTCGACGGCTTCCATGCGGTGACGGCATCGGTCTTGAAGACCTGCCTGGTGCGCTTCGACAACAACAAGTACTCGGTCGCAGCCAGCGCCGTCGGACGACCGGTCGAGGTTCAAGCCTATGCCGATCGCATCGTGATCCGTCAGGATGGACGCATCGTTGCCGAGCACCCGCGATCCTTTGGCCGTGGCGATACCGTCTACGACCCCTGGCATTATGTGCCGGTGCTCGCCCGCAAACCCGGCGCCTTGCGCAACGGTGCTCCCTTCAAAGACTTGGTGCTGCCGGCCGCGATCGAGCGGATCCGGCGCAAGCTTGCCAGCACCGACGATGGCAATCGGCAGATGGTCGACATCCTCAACGCGGTGCTGACGGACGGTCTGCCCGCGGTTGAAGCGGCCTGTGCCGAAGCGCTCGGTCACGGCGTCCATTCCGCCGATGTCGTTCTCAATATCCTGGCCCGTCAACGTGAACCCACCCCACCGGCCAACATCATGACGCCGGCCGCGCTGACGCTCCGTCATGCACCGATCGCCGATTGTGCCCGCTACGACAACCTCCGGAGGACCATCTGATGGAACGAACCCAAATCTTCGACCTCATGGGCGAGCTCAAGCTCTACGGCATGAAGGCTGCCTTCGACGAGATCATGGCAACTGCCGTCAAGCGCCAGCACGAACCCCAGCGCATTGTCGGCGACCTGCTCAACGCCGAGATCAACGAGAAGCAAGCCAGGTCGATCAAATACCAGCTCACCATTGCCAAGCTGCCGTTGGCCAAGGACATCGCCGACTTCCAGTTCGACGGCACGCCGATCAATCAGACTCTCGTCAATGATCTCGCTGGCGGCGGCTTCATCGCCCAACAGCGCAACGTCGTGCTGGTTGGCGGCACCGGCACAGGCAAAACCCACCTGGCCATTGCCATCGCCAGAAGCTGCATCCGATCCGGAGCTCGCGGCCGCTTCTTCAACGTCGTCGACCTCGTCAATCGCCTCGAGACTGAGACCCGCAATGGACGGCAAGGTCGGCTCGCCGAGCATCTGACCCGGATGGACTTCATCGTGCTGGATGAACTCGGCTATTTGCCCTTCGCCCAGTCCGGCGGCCAGCTTCTGTTCCATCTCGTCAGCCGGCTCTATGAGCGCGCCTCCGTCATCGTGACCACCAATCTCGCCTTCGGCGAATGGCCGAGTGTGTTCGGCGACGCCAAGATGACCACCGCGCTGCTCGACCGGTTGACCCATCACTGCGACATCGTCGAGACCGGCAACGATAGCTGGCGGTTCAAGAGCCGAGACGACGATCACGCCACCCGCGCTCGTCTCGCCTCCGCTATCCCGGCCAGCTCCGACGAGACGAGCGCTACCAGTAAAACCCGCCGCCCGAAGGGGTCAAAATTGGGCTCTGACGCAATTTTGGTGCAGCTTACTCATTCAGCACCTATCAGTCTGGCCTGCAGCAAATCGATTTTGCCGCGACCGTACATTTGACGTCTGACGAGCTTGAGGCGAGTGATCTGTCCTTCGGTTTGTCCGTTCGACCAGGGCGACGTGATTGCCGCTCGAACCGCCGCTTCATCCTTCACGACGCCGCTCGCGAACGAGGAGACAAGACTAGCGCGAGCCCGGTCGATCCACAGGGTGAGGCCCGCCTCGGCCTTGCGCCGGATCATCAAGTGGAATTCGGCGATAATTTCGCGCGCCTCGACCAGGTTCGGTACGCCAGCTTCGATCGCCGCCACCGTGATGGTCTCCGCTTTCGTGAGCAAATCCCGCCCGATTGTCATGAGGCGCGCGATCGTTCTGGCCGACGGAATCCGCTGAAGGTTCTGTGCGTCGGCCTTTTCAGCCCGTCGTCTGCGCGTCGCCCATTCGCTGATGACGCGGAGCGAGCCTCGGAAGCCACGCGCCGTTAGGCGACGCCAGAGTTCAGTGCCGTTTCGGCAGCCAGCTGCCCACTGATCGTCGAGCCACGGCAGGTGCTGATCGAGCGAACTCTGCCGGGTCCGGAAGACATCATTACGTTCGCCGCGGATCACCTGCCGTACCAGCTTCCTGCTATGGCCAGTTTGGCGCACGATCTGCTTGATAGGTATGCCGTTCTTCGACAGAGCCAGGATGGCCGCATTGGCCTCCTCGCGGCGCAGATAACCCTCATACTGGAGGCGTTCGGCGGCTGTTAGCAGCTTGGGATCGATCGTGGTCGCACCGATGACAGTACGTATCTGTCGCATCGATTTGCGGACCGCATCGAGGAAGGACCGACTGGCGTTCTCCATCAGGTGCCAACGATCCGCGACCTGTACCGCGTGCGGCAAAGCCTTTGCCGCAGCTTCGCCATAGCCCCCACCACGGTCACGGGCGATGATCGCGATTGTGGGATGAGCGGCCAGCCAGGCCTGGGCGGTTGCGGGCTCCCGATCCAGCAACAGCGTGACGATCCGGCGCCTTTCCAGGTTGCAGATGATGCTGGCGTACCGGTGATTGCGCCGCCACGCCCAATCATCAATGCCGATAACCTTGAGCGGGTCAGCCAGCGGACGGCTACGGCGTCGGACCACGCGTAGGAGCGTGTCTTTGCTCACTGGCAGCACCAGCCGTCTTGCGAAGTCTGCTGCCGGTCGACCGCCAAGCGCCAGACCGAGGTGATGGACGATAGAGTCCAGCCTCGCCGTGCGTCGCGCCGAGGGAGCAGTACCCCTTCGGCGAAGCTTTCAATTACCCACAAATTCTCCTCCGACCATGGCGCCCAGCGCGATGTCGGTGAGGCGTGACAGCCCGCGCCACATGACCGTATTGCCGGGCGGCGGATCGCTGGCGCGGGCGAGATAACCGCCGAGCCGGGCAATCTTGATCAGATAGTGCGAGAGCGTTTTCCGTCTTGCTTTTGGTTTGTCGTTGACGAGGCGATCGAGCACGCCGATTTCAGTCGCAGTCAACGCGAGGGTTGGCGGCGCGTCTGGGGCGGAACGGTTGAGCATCGTCATCCAGAAGACCCGCCAACTCAGGATGCAAAAGAGCGAGATCAGGTTGGTCAGACGCTGGGCGGTCCTGAGCTTCGACTCCTCAGCTTTGCAGCCCGATTTGAGGATCTTGTGGAACACCTCGATCTTCCATCTCAAACCATACCATTCCAGCTTCTCAATGGCGTCGGTGCGGGAACCAACAGGCAGGTCTGTGATCAGCTTCCAATCGATCTTCTTTCTGTTTTTCGGCGTCCCGCGCTCTTCGGCATGGATCACCGTCAGGGTCAGAGCGGGATAGCGCTTCTGCTTTCCGATCGGCGGCAGGACGCGAATCTTGCGATACCTGATCTCAAGAATGGCCTGGTCGGGATCGCCGTTGCTGTCTCTGACTTCGATGCGATGGAGCCCTTTGACGGCGACCTCGTCCATTTCGTCGGCGATCGTGTGATCCCCGTCTCCAGCCAAGCGGTCGACGCAGGTCCTGATCAGGAAATGAGTTCCGATCTCCTGTGCTGCGCAGAAGAGCTCGTAGATGTCACTCTCGCGATCACCAATATGGATGCATCGTCCCGGATGATCCAAGAGTTGCGTAGACTGCTTGAGATTTTCCAACCACCGGACGCTTTCCTTTTTCTCGATGGGAATCCGGGTCGGATTGATCTTCTTTTTAAGCGCTGCCGTCCCCTTGAATTTCTTCCGGGTCCAGAACTTAACGGCCGCCAACCCCAGCGGCACCCCCTCAATTGTAACCGCGAGGCTCGAATGCATCAGGATGCCGCAAACCGTGTGCGATCTGAGGCGACCTGCCTTATCCCGTCCACTGTTTATGCTCTTGGTGATGCCGATCGCTTCTGACTTCTCGCGTTGATAGCTGAACTCGGTTGTATCGTGCAGCACAAGAACGAGACCTTCAGTGGCGGCGGCACGATCACGTGTCGATTGGAAATGGCCCGCCAGAATGTCCACTTCGCTGACCCGGTCGTTAGAGAAGAAGCGGTAGGCTGCCTTGGTATTCGCCCAATCCTGGCAGACGAGCGGAATGCTTTGTCCCATGGCGCTTCCAATCTGCGTGAGCAGTTTGCGGAATCTGTCGCCGAGCCGCGCGTCCCTAAACTCGCATCCACTACTCTCTCGATCAATCCAACATTCGCCTTCCAAGGACCGCAAACAGCCTTTTGCCGATCGATCTCTTAATGTCAGCCCCATAGAGCACCCCTCGCGAATCAGGTGCTCAGAAAGGAATCACAAGTGATTCTTTCGATTCAAGATTTCGCCGATCAGCGGATCAGCCCGAGTGGTCAAAGTTATGGGTAATTGAAAGTCGGCGAAGCGCTCAGTGAAGATTTGGCGCCCGCAGAGGACGGCATCGCAGCGGAAGCGGCGAGCGATCACCAGGAGCTGCACGATCCGCCCCGAAAGCGGCAGATCGGTCACGCGTCGTCGATACCGGCTATGGACGCGTCGGGAAACCGTTCCGCACGACGGACACAGACCAATGCGTCCAGACGCCCGGACCACAATAACGGCCTTATCGCCTTCGTAGTACGCACTCTCTACAACAAACCCACGCGGCACCAGACTGGAACGCTGGAGTGCTTGCTGCATGGCGCTGATTCTCCCCAATCAAAGCGCCAGACATCTCCCAAACTGCATCAAAAGTGAGTCAGAGCCAAAATTGGACGCCGATGAGGGGTCAAAATTGAACGCCGATTGACATACAAGCCCGTATAGTCACATCGAGCCTGCGATGGCCTACCAGTTGGGCTTGCCCATCCTGATCCTTCGGGAAAGAGGCGTCGTTGCCGAGGGAGTTCTGGAGCGTGGCGTAACCGGGCTTTACTGCCCGGAGTTCGATTGTTCAGCGGAAGGCCCATTCGGGAAGTTGGATTCGAAAGCCATTCTAGATCAACGGACCGGACGAGTCAGAACCACCTACGAAATCGCGGAGCGGCTCCGAAATTCTATTAAAGCGCCCCATGCGACACGGAAGCCGGGATCCGTCGTCTGCTGCGCTGACCTGCCGCTGGTAGGGACGCATCGCGGAGCAGACCTTGATGGTACGTTCAGATTCCACGTTGGGCATGTCTGGTTGAACGAGCGCAAAGCCATGCGTCTCCATTGGGCAATGATCCGATCAATGGAATGCTCTCAGGCCCTCGGACGCTTTTTTGGAGACGCCCGTTTTGTTTTGGCAGGCGCCCTCGATCGAGAAGCTGCTTTACCTTTCCGCCGCTTGGCGTTCTTGAAGTACCGGGCTAGTTGTTCCATCGAGAGCGATGCAATCTGCGTGTTGATCTTTCTGGCGGCTTCTCCGAAGGAATCGAGCACCTTGAGGAAGTTCCTTCTGGCCTGAGGGTATGCGGCGTCCGTTCCCTGAACCGCTAATATCCTTGCCGAGGCGTCAAAAAGTTCGCGCCGAATGGTCTGCCATGTCGTCGTATTCTCGGACGCGTCGGCAACGTTGGCCCTGTTTCCATGAAGCGTGAGCAGCGCTGCGTGATCGTCGAGCTTCATCTGAGCCGCGTCGTCTTCGATCAGAATGATCTCCTTCTGCAGCAGACGAACCTTGGATTGCAGTTCTAGGGGATCGGTCTCCAACTTGAAGGCTTCGGGCGAGATGGCGCTATCCGCTTCGATGAAGATGGCCCTGTAGCGCGCCGCGACGTTCAGAAATGCCAGCAAGGTGACCGTTTCAGCCTTGCCATGGTCACCCCGCTTCAGCTTTTCGATGAAATACATATGGACGACTTTGCGTCCGTTGAAATAATCAAAATGTCTGGTCACGAGCACTCGGTATAGCTTGCCGTCCTTTGGTGCCCGGACGAGTTGGTCGTTGTCGACGTTCGACCCTTCGGACAAGGCAGTCTCGAAGACCCGTTCGATGGCCCGGATCGTCGCAGCGGCGTCGGCACTGTTCTGCTTTGTCAATTCGCCGCAGAAGTCCTTCCAAAGGATCATCCCGTCCAAGCGATCGATCTTGAAAAGGCCGAACGCTCCACCCTGTTCCGTGAGTTTGGCGGTGTCGGGGATGCCCGGCGCCCGGGGCGCATCTCTTGCTTCGAAGAATTCGATCTCTATGAGCCGTTGTTCGATTGAACTCCGTGCTACACGGTTGCCGAGACAGTGGAACATGGCGACTTTGATCCCGGGCACGATCTCCGTTTCGATCCGTTTGATTCGTGCGGCGGTCTCTCCGTCGATGCTGACAGGGTCTCGGTTGGCGAGAGGAGGCAGGCCCTCTTCGGCCTTGTGGGCGACCTCCTTGAGAAATCTTGCTAACAGGCCGTTCGCGGTATCGGGGTCGGCCAACACCCTCTTTTTGTAGTCATCCGTCCCGAGATTGAGATCCTGCTTCTCGATATTGATCGAGATGCCTTGAATTTCATTGAGTGCCGTCGGCGGGTGGTCGATGTAGATCGGGATGATCTTGCGGCTTGTCGACTTCTCTCGCTTGATGTCCGCTTCCATCAACGCTTCGAAAAAGCCAACTTCGATGCCGGTCCAAGAATGGCTTCGTTTCAACGTACCGGTGTAGAAGACGACGAGATAGTCCGTCTCCTCCAAAGCTTCGCGGATCGTCGCGGAGATCAACATGCTTGCGGCGACGGATGACGTGTCGCGAAAAACGCGGATGTTGCGGAAGACAGAGTCGCCGAGGTCTTCAAAAGCCTTGTAGAATGCCGCGACGATGTCCGAGTCCTCTCTAGCGTACGAAAAAAAGAGCCGCACCGGATTGACGTTCACAGCCGCGACACTTTGCGCTGGCACTTCGGATAACGTTTCGGACACAAGGGACCTCCTTTCGCGACGAAAACCCCCTTTCGCAGATAGCTTACATTCCCAAGAGCCCGCGCGCCCAAGGGGAATCCCTAGGAACTGCCGAAATCTATAAAGGTAGGCTACGATCGTACTCGCACGCACGGCGCCGACTTTGTGTTGCTGGCCTGCGATGAAATATGTCGACTACCGGCGCGCTCAAGCGACCGCATAATCTGCATTGAATGTCGGCATTCCACTGCCCGACCGGGCCCACCACAAATGATAGAATTTGGAATCCACGAAGGTAGGGGCGTTCAGGTGAACTCGCATAGTCTCGAGCATCGTGGCAGATGCGCCGCCTTGGCGTACTCTGATGGCGGATATTGGGGCTTTCCGACCAGCTCTTTTGAACCAATCATCGGGAGACCTCGAACGAATTACCGAAAAGTCTCTACCACAGGAAACCGCTTTGGGCGGCGGCCAGCCGACCGGGAACGACTCGTCGTTGCCTGCGACGAACGCGGGCCGCCGGACTCTATCCGCGGGCTGTCTTGAGGACGAACATTCTCCGATTGGGAGAGCACGGCAGCAACTTCTCCGGGCTCGAGTTGCTCAATCACCGAAGCGCATTGGCAGAAACATTGTTCTGATTTTCACCGCTCCAACGGGGAGACGAAGCGGCGCCATAGGTAGTCGAACGCCTGGTCCGGCGTCAAGCGTTTGGAATCAACGCCATCTTCGAACCTATGGAAACCGCTCATTAAAGCAGAAAGAGCAATATCATCCCCCTGAGCGAGCACTAGCATCTCGTTGGTGGCGTTCCCGGAAAGAGAACCCTCCGCATACGATATGCCTTCGCCCGAAATCGGCCCTCCCTGCCAAATGCGGCAGCGGCAAATGCTTTTCCCTCGGAGAAACACCTCGGCGGTGAATTCGACCGATGATCGTCGGTCGAAATCGAATTCAACGGCATCTTCACTGCCGGCGAGTTCGGCAAGCGATCGCTCGAAGCCCTCGGCTAGTCTTTCGAAGGTCTTGCGCATGAAACGCTTCTTGTCGACGTCAGTCATGGCTTTGGGAATTTTAGGCACATAGGCCCCTCTGGACGAGGCAACAGCGGGGAAAGCCGGCTTGGGACGGACGGCACCCGGGAATGGCGGTCGGACCGCCGGCTTGCTCCGTCCGGGCCGAACACCATGAATAAGACGGCGCCGCGCCTCCTCCTCGTCGGCGCCGACGACGTCGATGTGAATGATCGATTTGAGGAGACCGGGGGGCGAGCATTTCTCCACCATCACGGGCAGCAGCTTGCCCTTCTGCCCTTCCGGATCCTCCGCGAACGCGGCCGCCCACTCGGATTGAGCGAACTTCGATGTTAGATAAGCCGAAGAGAGCACTGCGATCGTTCTGTCGCAATCGGCTGCCGCGTTCTGCATGTGGAGCACGAAGTTGGTTCCGGGCCGAAAATCCCAAGCCTGGAGGAACGTGGTCAATCCATGTTCTTCAAGAACGTAGGCGATCCATATCGCCCAGACTTCGTCCGCGGAATTGTAGCTCACGAAAAAGTCAGTCACTCGACCTCCGAATTGGCGATTCGGTTTGGAGCGCACTATACCACTCGATAGGGCCGGGATACGAATGGCGGCTGCTCTGTGTCGCCACCAGCGACACCTAATCAGAGTACCATTCTGCTCGGACGAAAGCGGTCAGGCGCGCCAGTCGCCGCCTTCGTGCAAAGTGCCGGCGGACACGGTTTTGGGGAAGACGGCGAGATCGGCGGCCAGCGCCACAACAAATCAGGAGATTCGCTGCATCACCGCCAGCTTGCGATAATGAGCCCCAAGCGCTGAAAGCTTGCAGGCCTTCGATTCGACCGCAGCGTAATACATGTGGACGGTATCGACCGGAACCACCAGGCCATGCCGGTAGCATTGCTGGAGCTCGGCGAAGATTTGCTGGTTCGTTTCGTTGACCGGATACTTCGCCTTCATCTCTTCCGTGAAGTTCGATCTGTCGCGCTCGTATGACGGATCGAGCGCGAAAGTGTATGCAGCATCCGGAAAATAGGTCGGGAGACGGCGGAGGACTTCTTTGGGCACCTTTGGGGCGACCTCGCGCAACGTCACGAAGGTCTGCACGTTCGCCTTGTAAATCGGGCGCTGCTCCCAAGGCCCCAACGTCTGGTCGACGTGAGAGTAAACCGACGCCGGAGTGATCCGGCCGCAAATGTCGGCTGCGCCGCCACTCAGCGCGTCGAGCACGATGCTCGTGAACAGCCCGTGACCGTCCGACTCCGCAGCGGTTTGTTCGCGATGGCAAGCGGTCAGGATCGTGACGCCTTCGCCTATCGCCGCTACCGCCTGACTGCCGAGCCCGGGTACTTCGCCGGCGTATCCGGAATGGCAGCTGTCGAGGATGATGACGCTCGACTTGATGCGGGGAGCCGCGGTGTTCGCTATGTTCAGTATGTCGGCGAGCGAAATGCCCCACGCTCCCCTCGAACCGTTCTGGCTTACCAGGTGACCGGCGTTCGTTGCGGGGTTGATGATCCCGTGACCGGCGAAGTAGAGAAGCGCGACGTCGGCGTCGCCCTTGAAGAGCTCGGCGATCTTGTCGTTCAACAGTGCCGAAGTGACCTCCTCCTTATCGGAAGTATGAAGGCGAATCGAGAAGTTAGGCGAACCGTCGCCGTTCTTTTCGACGATGGCGGCGATGGCTTTCGCGTCATTGATGCAACCCTGGAGTGGGTTGACCGCATAATCGTCGATACCGATGACGAGCGCCTTCTTCAACGGCCGCCTCCGATCAGCGTCTTCAGATTGTCCCAAGTCCAGTTGTACAGTTTGTCTGTTGCTTTGGCGGCGGTCGGCTTCCGGTTCGTCTTCTTGGCGTAACCGGCCAGCAGGAAATAGTCCACCTTCTCTTCCTGCGCGATCTGGACCTCCGCGCTCACGCCGGTCGCTTTGTCCGTGTGTTCGCCGCAGATTACGGCGACGACGTCGACGGCCTTGATCCGCTTGCGCGCCTTTTCCTTCCAATTGCCTGTGAGCGCTTCCTTGATCGACCAGTCGGCGAGCTCGAAGGGGCTGTCCTTCAGTTTGGATTGACCGATCAGGAAGTCCTTCAGAGTCTCGTCATGATCGTAGTCGAAGCTCACGAAAACTTTCGTCTTAGCCATGATTGTCCGCCCCAATGTGCGCAACACGCTGCAAGATCGGATCGATGTGGATCACTCGCCTCGATTTGGCAAGTGCGAATGCGACCACGTCGGCCGTACCACCGATTCCCTTTGATTGCTTCCCGTCCCAGACCGCGAACAACAGATCGCTTTTGTCTACGATGAATTTGCCGGCCGCGAAGAAACCTTCCTGGTCGTCGCCGGTCCAGCCGAGGTTCGTGACGTCGCACATGCCTAGGAGACGCCGATATTCGGCCCGCGCGTCGGGCGCGAAGAATCTGTCGTACCCATTCACCGGAATCACAGCGGTCACGGGTATTCCGACGGACATGGCCGCACGGGCGAATACCTGATCGCTTCCAACGGCAAGCGAGGAAAATGCACGCCTGACCCCGGTGAGGTTGGCGAGTTCGTGCATCAGGGTTTCACCGACCCAGCCCCAGTCTACACCTTCCCGTTCCTGATGGCCGGTGATACCCACTTTCATGAGGTTAATCTATCTCATTTGGATGTGAAATTCTGCACGAATAGCGGTCCTTCGCGCTCTTCAGGCCCTCAGTCGCTGTTTGGCCTCCCGGTCTTTTGCGCGCGATTATGGATTCGACATGGCGATGATCCGGCACCGTCCGCTTTAGAGCCTCCGGATCCGGCGGCGGCGGCACTGATTGCCGGACCTGATCGCTTCTATGAATGCGATCGCCGATTTCACACTCTCGCGCGAATGCGAACCGTCATCACGACATCGCGCGCCACCCTGCGGCCAGCGAAGCAAGTGGCATTTCCGCGGTCTTCGGCCCGGTCGGTTCCTAAAGGCAAAGTTCCGATACGATCGATCGTGACGCGATGGGCGGCTCGACTATTGGCCTAGGCGAGCCCTGAGATCGCGGTAGAATTGTTGGGTAGCGGTCTGGCGTGCGCGGGCTTCGACCTTGAACGGTCTCTCCCGGGTAAAAGTCCGATCCGCAGCCTTCGACACCTGTGCGTATCCGTCCAGTTCGACCATCGATCGCAGATACGGCCACTTCCTCAAATACTCGGGCAGCGTGGTGTTGTCGCCCGCGTACGTGGCGATCGGCTGGTCCTTCTCAGTGGAAATGCCTATCTCCCATGGCACCCACCAAGAAGACTTGGTGTTCTGCGACACCACCGCGAGCAGTTGGGTGCATAGGCCGAGTTGCTCTCTCAGATGCTCCCCCAGTTTGTCCCCCGTTTTCGACGCCTCGGGATCGATCAGATCTAGATAGCAATCGATTTGATGAGTGATCCTGAGACGGTGAGCGATGTCCCCGGCGAGTGTTGAATCGGCGCTTTGATGCGAAATGAAGATCTTCATTTGTTTCCTTCGAGATTGCGAATCTGTTCAACCCGTGGGCGGTCCAAAGGCGATACGGCGATCGCGTTGTGCGAGATAGCGTGAAGTCTAACAGCTTCAGAGCCGACCTGCTGAAGCCAGTTGGCGATAGAAGATCCCCAGCGTCGTCAACTGGACGAAGCCCGACCGCTCCGCGGTCCAAAACAGGTCGAAACCCTCTTTGGGTTTCAACAGACCGGCGATCTGCAAGATCTTGAATTTCCTGAAGACGGCGACATGCTCGGGCTTCGCTGCGCTATTCGTCTCTTCGTACGTCTCATCAAGGCGATATTCCGCATCCGGTTCGGGGAAGAACACCAGGAGTTCGCGCAGGAGTGCATCCTCGACCTTCGCTTCGCAAATCCGGACGGGCTCCAACCGCGCTGCGTGCGATTTGTACATGGGCCTCTGATCCAAGCCGCCGAGCGCGGCCTCGGCATACGCATAGATCGAAGCAGCCGACACCCGGCCCCGCACGTCGGCCGCTCCTCCGCGCAGCGCCCCGAGCAACAGTCGCGTGAAGACGCCGTGGCCGTCCAACTCGAACGCGGCTTGGCCTGGCCGCGAGGCTGCCAGGATCGTCACGCCTTCTTTCAGTGGAGACTGATTGCTCGATTGCAAGTCCGCATAGTTTCCGACCGCGCCGCTGTGGCAACAGTCCAGGATGATCAGCACGCTCCGGGCCCTCGAAAGGTTGGCGAGGTGCACGACGTCATTCATCGCAAGTCCGGGATCGTCGGGAGTCCCCTCCTGAGTAACCAGATATCCGCCCAGCTCCGTCGGATAGCCGTGTCCCGAGAAGTAGAACAGAACGTCTCCATCGAAATCTCGAAACAGCTCGGACCAGCTCCGGCGCAAGACCGCCCGCGTGATCGGCTCGCCGGCCGAACACGTCAGCAAGCGGCAATCGAAGTTGGGACTATCGTTGTCGTTCTTCTTGAGGATCGCCGCCATTGCTCTGGCATCGGCTGCGCAACCGGCAAGAGGTGCGACGTTGTGGTAGTCGTCAATGCCGACTAAGAGCGCGCGCTTTGCCATCTATATTCTATCCAGAAAGTTCTTGATGTTGTCCCAGGTCCAATCGACTACGAGCACGCCACTCAGTTCGGGCGGGAGCCAAACCGGTCGATTGTCCTGGCTGATGTACATGCCCATGACGGGAACTCTCTCTTCCCGGGCTGTCTTGATCTCCCAGAGTTCGCCCGTGGCACCCGCGGTGTTGTTGCTCACCAGAGCGATGACTCCATCGCATCCCTTGATGCGGGAACGGCACTGAGTCTTCCAAGCCTCGTCCCACGGCTTTTTGGCCGACATGTCGACGAAGTCGAACGGCGTCCGCTCGTTCTTGGCCTGGCCTCCGAGCCTGATTCTGGCCCATTCGTCCTCCATGGCGAAGCTGATGAATATACGGTTTGTACGCGCCATTTTCTCTCCTACAGCCGCCGTGGTCGGGGCGGGACCCCACGAGGTGAGTGCGCCCCCAGAATCACGCTGTCGTCATGGAATACACCCCGTCGTCCACGTTGCGCCCTAGGCGAATCCCCAGCTTGCGCCCAGGCAATTTTGCGTAGTTGATTGGCTTTGGCGGGTGCCAAGGCGATATGTTGCGGAGCAAGGCGGCCGTGCGGTTCAATCTAGTCGCTAAAATGACGATGAGGTTACCAGCGCATCATGGAATTTCGTGGATAGATCAAGGTTGCTGCGCAGGGCTTTCCGAGCACGCAATCATTCGCGAAATGGCACAAGCTTTCCCGCGCAACGATCGGCCCGCTCTCGAATCAAAGGTCCGCATCGTCGCTCTGATGGTCAACACTCGCGCTAGTCCGCGGGAACAGGCCGCGCGGGGCTTGCGAACCGGTTGATTTAGGGAGCCGGGCATAAGAACAAGCAGCATGATCTCAATTCCGAGCGTGGGCTCATTCTTTGCGCGCAGCCTGCGCGGTGCCGCCTGCGCGGATCAGCGGCGAGTAGAGAGGCTGACCGACATTTCGCAGTGGTCGAGATTCGACAAACGGACGAGATCAGGTACTTTGAACTCGACGACGATGTTGCCGCACGAGTCAACTAGCCGCGAGGAAGGTGATGAACGAGTGGTTGGTCGTACGGCGCTCCCGCCAAGCGCGCGCAGATACAAGCAGGTCGCCGGAGCCGATCGCGAGGACCGCGGTGGCGAACGAAACTCCGCCGCACGATCACCTGAAAGTTGGTGTGGAACAGGCCGACGTGCGGGATGGGTTGCAGGACTGGAGAGATATCGAGACCGCTGCCCCCCCGATGCCCATGTCCTTGATCGAGCCTCTTTCGTGCGAACCAGCTGACGCGCAGGAGCTTCTGAGACAGAGCAGGCAGGCAGGCATCGCTTGGGGACTTCGCGCGATGGGCGTTGATCTGAGCAAGTTCGACGGCGCGGGTGTTTCAGTGGCCGTGATCGACACGGGCATCAAGCGTTCGCATGCGGCGTTCGCTCACATTCCACAAGACGCCATTCTGGAAGCCGACTTCACTGGAAAGCCGAACGGCGTCCACGGCTTTGGCACGGCGGAGGACAGCCGGGGTCATGGCACCCATTGCGCAGCCACCATCTGCGGCGGGGTCGTCGATGGCGTCCGTATCGGCGTAGCACCCAAGATCGACAGGCTTCTGATCGCCAAGGCGATCGGTGGAGACCGCGGTTCGGCGGCATTGCTCGAGGCCCTCAGTTGGGCGGTCGCGGAAAGGGTCGACGTGATCTCGATGTCGCTTGGTTTCGACTTCGTCGGTTATCGCGGCACGTTGATCGGCAAGGGAGTTCACGACAAGACCGCCACGTCGATGGCCCTGACCGCCTTCCGCGACAACATCAGGGTATTCGACGCCTGGATGGAAGAACTCCGGAGCAGGCGAAAGCAGCGCTATGATCCGCTGGTGATCGCGGCCAGCGGCAACGAGAGCGGTCGTCCCACTTATGTGGTCGAGAAGGCCAGTCCTTCCGAAGCCGAGAGCGTGATCGCGGTCGGAGCAATCGACGAAACTTTTGCGGTCGCGCCATTCTCGAACATTCATCCGAGTTTTGTCGGTCCTGGCGTCAACGTGCTTTCTGCGGGAATTCATGAAGAACTTGCTGTGATGAGCGGCACGAGCATGGCCTGCCCGCACATTGCGGGCTTGGCAGCGCTCTACTGGCAAGCAGCTCGTTTGTCCGGGGCGGCAACTTCCGCGCGGGTGCTTCGAATGATGGAAAACAGTGCCGACGAAAACTTCGGCCCTTTCCAATCTCATGTGCAGGCTGACGTGGGCATGGGGATGCCTCGTGCACCAGAAGGGCTCAAGACATCTGTGCAGTCGCGTTCTGCCGGATAGAATATCGAGGCCTTTATTTTTGTTTGCGTCGGGCATCGCTCCGCTTGCCGACGGTCGCCCCGCTCGCGATCAACTTTCGCTTTTGCATGTGTATCGCGCCGGTCGACTGAATTAGCCGGATTCGCTCCATTCATTGTCGCATTGTCCCCACGGTTGTAGGTGGGGCCCGACCCGGCTTTTGCGAAAATGGAGACAGTCGGTCCTGTTCGATCAACGTCAGCACGTTGTTCACCGATCTTAACATTCGCTCCTCGCTGGGAACACCCCACCCGAACCGGCGCAATAGATCCTGCGCGGCGGCACTTGTTTGTCCATCCCACCTCTTCAGCATGGCTGGTGTCCAACGCGCGGAATGGACCATGAGGCCTCTTATCGTCTCAGGCCAAAGCTTGGGATAGGGCGCTGCCATTCGCGGGCTGTCAGGTAACGGCGCGAGCGCTAGGCTTGCAACTGGAAGGGTCGAGCGTCAGTATCGAGGTTGCGTGTTCGTACCGCGCCGGTCTGATGTCGGAGCTCGAGACCTTGGAAAATGGCACAGGATACTTGAGGATGGCGAGCAAGGACCGGCGCGTCAGGTCGGCGCCGTGCTCGCTCGAGAAGCTTTCCAGCCCCGACAGGATCCGAAGCGTCTGACCGTTACCCTCGAAGCCGCCGGCATCCCGCATGCAGTAGTTGAGCGCCACTTCGCCGCCATGGCCGAAAGGTGGGTGACCGAGGTCACGACAGAACCCGACGTCTGGATGAGGCTACGGGGGCAGGTGATCGACCGCCTTATGATCGTGGTAGGTCTTCGCGAGCTGCCGGCTCCAGGCCGCCGGCGATTTGGGCCACCTCCAATGAATGGGTCAGGCGCGTCCGGTAGAAGTCGCTGTCGCCGAGATTGAGGAATCAGGTTCTTGCCCTGCAGACGCCTGAAGGATCCGGAATGGACAACGCGCGCGGAGTCGATGTCGAACACGTCCCGGGCGTCGTCATGCTGCTGCCCCAGGGGCTCCGTCGCTCCACCCAAAGGCCCGTCATGAGCCCTCTTCTTCGACGCGTGCACGCGTCTTCCTCGAACCCTCCGTACGAGCCGCCGGATTCGGGGCGATGGATTCCTTGAAAAAACAGGCGTTTAGCCTGAGCACCAACTTCTGCTCAGATAGAGATTGGTGGTACGGAAGGTGGTACCGAATTGTAGATGAGAGTCGCTCGGCGCAAAAAAGCTTGTTTTTCTGGTAGCGGGGGAGCGCTACCGCCTTTCCCCACACCAACCAAACCTACGATATCTTATCCCGTCCTTCGCATGAGGCAGTCCGCTAGATCCGCGCTAAGCTCTTATGAATGCATTTGGTGGCGTACTTGGAAGCGTGACGAACCTCGGTATCTGACTAAAGCGGCAGAATTCGGGAAAAATCGAACAGTGGCTCATGTTCGTCGACACCTTCGTACAGCCGGCCACAATTGCCGAGACCACTCCGCTGGCTGCGCAGTTTCTATTCGGAAAGCACTGGGCGCCTCCCAGCCTTGACTGACCGTTGCCCTCCGAAGGCAAAGGTCACACGTTCGAATCGTGTCGGGTGCGCCAGCCTGGAAAAGCCAAAATGAAGGCGTTTCCAGCGATTTAGGCCCTCCTGCCCCAGCGCCCGAAAAGCTCGCTGTCACAACCGTGTCACAGCGAGAAAAACACATGGCCACGATCAGGCAGCGAGGCAAAAAATGGCAGGTTCAGGTCCGGCGGGCAGGCTCGGGGGCCGTGTCCAAGTCCTTCCTTCGAAAAGGATGCTGAGGCTTGGGCGAGGCAGATGGAGATTCGGGCTGACCGTTCCGATCTGCCGGCCGACAGCGGCGTTCTGAAGACCGTCAAGTTAGTCGACCTTATGATCCGCTATCGCGCGGAGGTGACCCCTAAGAAGCGTGGCGGGAAAATCGAAGACTCCGTGCTCGCGCAGATGCTCCGCGATCCAATCTGCAAATTGCCGCTCTCGCAGTTGGGGACCACCGACTTCGCACGTTATCGCGACCGCCGACTGGCTTGCGTCGCACCCACAACGCTTAAGCGACAGTTGAACCCAATCCAGCACATGTTCGAAGTCGCAAAGCGCGATTGGGCTCTCCCGATCACGAACAACCCTATCAAGGCTCTTCGCTTCTCCGCGAAAATGCGGATGCGCACTCGCCGCCTAAGACCCGGAGAATTGCACAGGTTACTGAAAGCCACTCGGTTATGCCGAAACCGAGCAATTGCGCAGATAATCCAATTCGCGCTCGCTACCAGTATGAGGAGGGGCGAAATCGCCGATATGCAGTGGAAAGACCTCGATCTTAAAAGGCGGCTTCTAACCATTCCCGTCACCAAGAACGGTCATGCGAGAACGATTCCGCTTTCAAACGATGCCGTCAAGGCGTTGCCAAGGCGATGCTCGATCGAAGGGCGCGTGTTTTCGATGACAGGGAACGCGATACATTTATCTTGGGATCGCATTACGGAACGTGCGGGAATCGACGACTTGCGATTTCATGATCTTCGTCATGAAGCAATCAGCCGGTTCTTCGAACTAGGACTAACTATTCCAGAGGTCGCGACGATAAGCGGTCATCGAGATGCAACAATGCTGCTTAGATATGCTCACGCAACGTCAAGCGCGGTCTTCAAGAAGCTGAATCGCGTGGCAGCTTGAAGTTATCCGCTATGGGAACTTCCGATAAGTAACATGCGCGGTCGCGAATGGAATGCCCGCTCGCCCCGCGCTACCGCGAACGATGCAGACTTTATTGTCGATTCCATAGAACCAATAATCGAAGTTCAGCTTAAACGACTTCCCATCGCCCTGCGGCGTGTCGCGCGTGTACTTCCAATGGAAGGCGCATCCGGCTTGCTCGCCCGTGGCTTCGCCTTCCAGCCGATTTTCATGGCCTGTGTATTGACCTTCGGCCACCTTGTGTATCGTCCAGCGTAGCGTGTCGCTATGGCCGTCATCGAACGTGTACGTTTCAGTGAAGAAGACAGTGTCCGTGTCCGCGTCCAATTCGCCGTGAGCAGTTATCGTTGCTCGCTTAAGAAGCCCGCCGACAAGGCTTTCAAGCACAGCCCATCCTCGAGGCGTCCGACGAAGAACTTCTCCGGGAGAAACACGGGCGTGGTGCCAGCGAACGCATCGATGGCCATGGCGAGTCCTCCGAAACACATTAAGTCACCTCTCGGCGCCAAGTTCCTCAGCGAGGAAACATGCTTGGTTCGGAGTGCTCAACCATCTTCAAGATGCTCTTACAGGATGGACATTCATACGATCGAATTTCGTACCGCTTGGCGGCCGGCTCGCTTCTGATGAACTTTCGCGGCCTGTCGCACGCGGTGCAGACGTATTGATTGCGGTCCATGGCAGACCCCAAATCGCCACACGGCAAGTATGAAAGGCCGCCCGTAATATCGAGCGGCCACCGGTCTAAAATCAAGCGGCTAATCTCAGCCCGGCGCATACATCGTAACTTCAACGCGCGCGGAGAAGAGTCGGAAATCCGACGCTCCAACTAAGAATGGCAGACCTAGTGGCCTCTTAGACACACTGTGACGCTTCAGTGATCATATCCAACTTCAACCAACGTCCTTCAACTCGACTGATCACGGCCAATGCCTATTCGCGAAGAAGCGCGGACTTACTAACGCGCATCATCCGAACATTTCATCGTGGCGCCACCGGCTCGAATGCATGTTCGGTATAGCCATGGTGCCGCAAAGCTTCCCGCCCAAATACCGCGCCCTGTCCGTTCGGCGTCCTTTTGTGCCTGGTCATATTTGCCTTTCGAGAAACGCGGCCAATCCAATGCGTGGCCATGTGAGACAAGCCACTCCGCAAGATCAGCGCCTTCAACGGAGCACGACGCGACCACTCGGCCGTACCGATCGGTATCAATTGCTGAGCACGTAACGGTGCGACTACCAATGAACTGATCTAGCTCGTTGGCGGCTTTGGCACCGCAGCGATACTGAAGGCTATTTTCGTCACGGCAAAGTTGATCGTGCTCAGGCGCATCAATGCCCCATAGCCGGATGCGAGCGCTATGAATTTCAAGGGTGTCACCGTCGATGACACTGGCGCGGCCCGCGAAATCAGAGGCAGCACACGCGCTGTAGATGAGCGTCGCCAAACCGGTGAGAGTCGCTACCAATGAGAAGCGGATTGCTATGGTCTTTTGAATGGAGGGCCCTCAATCAACCGCTATCTCGAATCCGTTGGCGGAAATGACTCGGATGCTGATGCAGTTAGAAACATTCGTGGAACTACACTGCGTGTGATGGGGAGAGGATGATCCGAAATCTGATACGCGTACCGATGGCAAGACCTCAGCGGACACGGACTTAGCAGGACTGTCCTCGCTCGCGCTTATCGTCCGCTCCTCTCCATTTTCCAACCTAATGACAGCGGAAACACTCGTCAGGAGAACGTTATCTGCGGAGAAGGTCGCGATGTAGGAGGTATCGATGATGGAGTATTCGCCCGGCTTGGCTATGACGACGTTTCGCTTCCAACTGAACAGTGCGTGCTCCTTGTCGAACTGCACTCCTTCTTGATCGTTCCGGTACGTCTCGTAATCTTCTTTATACCCGACTCCAACACTCTCGACGGGCACTGGCGTTGCAAGCTTCTCGATGCACTTCGCGCTGATGACCTTCCAGTTAACGATGCTCGATTTGTTTTCTTGCAGACACTTTTCATAGCTCTTCACGGTACTGCGCTTGCTCCAGAACCATCCCCAGCTCGGGGTGGACGAAACCGCGAATACAGCAACAATGGGAGCCCATACGACGAGGAGTCTAATTTTTAAGTCATGGAGCAAAGATCGACTCATTGATTTACTGAGGTGTAGGCCGCCTTGCGGAAACTAGCATTCAGTTCGTCACGCTGTTGACCTTGAATCTGTTGGCCGATCGTCTTCGTTGGCGTTATCACCGAAAACATGATGAACCCTCCCGCTTTGCGCGGAAGGATGAAATACTCAGCTATCGCTGACTTCTCAGAATCCTCGCAAGAGGACATGCCACGGAAGACGACTTCACTATCGATAAGCTCGCTATTACGCGCAGAAGCAAACTTTCCTTTGCAGTCTTTTGCATCATTCCCGACTATAGCGGCAGCTACATCAAGACCAGCTACATTCGGCTGTGGAGGAATAATACGAACGAAGCCGGTTGCGTTGTCAGCTTTCCAAGCCGCGCCGGTTGAAGCAAGAGCAACTGGTGTTTCAGATCGACTAACCAAGGCAGGATGAGATAAAGAATTTGCCTTAAGAATGAAGTTTGACGCTAGCTGCATTGCCTCCAACTGCAATTCTGCCGAACCCTCTTGTGGACGTGCTGGTTCCAAGCTGGACGCGTTGGTTGGCGACGTGTTCGGCGCAACAAGTTTTGGCGTGGCGTTGGCAGTGACCGCTGCCGTAAAGTCGCTGGCGGCTGCGATACCTCCGGCATTAATAGTCTTAACGCAGGTTACCAGCGCGGGAATGAGGACCGATGTTCCGCTCAGATCAAACTGAAAAAGGTGGCCTTGGGCAAATGCAGACATTGTGCGTGCCGCGCGGAAACTCTTAATCAGAGCAGAATTGTCCGGCATCGGGACGAAAACCATAGTCCCCGAAATTGCCACGGCATCAACGTTGAACGTATTCCGGCCATCGAAACTCAGAACGATCGGAAACTTTTGTCCCTGGGATAGGGTCCAACTCTGATGTGTAAACGCAAGCACCCAACTGTAAGTCTTGGTGACGAGAACACCAAAATTGATGCCGCTCTTGTAGTTGGCGCTCGCAATACAGTTCGAGAATTGACCCGTCTTATCGTCCGTGTAAGCCCCGCCCGACCATCCTGCTACGGATATCCTACCGTAGGGACCGCGCGCGTGGACAGGATTCACAATAGTGACGAACAGAACTAGTGCGGCAATTATAGCACGCATGGAACTCCCCCCGTACCCTCAGGTTGGCGGCCCATTCTTCCAAAAACTTAAGCGCCGTCAAGTATTAGCCGTATTCACGTCACTGCAACGTCTTCTTTCGTCTCGCCCCGCGCGACAATGATCAGCCCATCATCCGCCAGAGGCCGCTGCAACGCCTTCGCTTCCTCCCATGGCGCCCGCATCCACGCGTCGCGCTCTTCATCGCTCGTCAGGATCACCGGCATAGCTTTGGGATGTATCGGTTCAACAATCGCATTGGGTGTTGTTGTCAAGAAACCATAGACATTATGCGGACCAGGCACAGGCTTGGATTTCGTACCGCGATCACCTTTGAACGTGGTCCAAATGCCAGCGAACGCTGTTAGGGGGCGCTGGTCGTTGATCGCAAACCAAACAACGTCCTTTTTCTTGGTTTCGGGGTTGGACTCTGGCGCGTATTCCGCGAAGCTATTGAACGGTACCAAGCACCGGTTTTCAGGTTTCAACCAGCCGCGCCAATGCGGCGATGAAGTGTTGCGAATGTTCGTGATGGGAGGCCCACCTGTGCGCGGCGGCGGCGGCATGCCCCAGCGCATCAGCGTAAGCTCCGTGCCGCTATCAGTGTTGCGCACAACGGGCGCTGGATAATCGGGAAATACGCCGGGCATTGGCGCAAGATTGCCGACGTAGCGATTGACGACGCGGAAAAGTTCGGCGATCGCCGCCTGATTGGTCGTGATGCTGTAGAGGTTGCACATCGATACTAATCCGATGCTTCGGAGTCCCCGCCATCAGCTAACAAGCCACCCATCACATGGGACAACGCGGGAGGTGGGCGAATTCCGTGGAGCAAATTAGCAAGTAAACTTGCGAAACGAAGGAACATGAAGGGCTTTAGATAGACGAGCGCCAGTCTTGATGTGATCTTCCTCTTTGTTCCGGTCGAATACGACATCAAATCACGCAAGATCGATAGTCCGTTTCCTTGCTTGTCAACGTCGCTCGCAGCATCATAGATGTTCTTCTGCATGTTGCTGACATCATGAGCGTAATAATTTCTTATTCGTGCCAACGCACGGATGAAGCCTGCATTATCGTCGCTAATGATTTCCGACTTCAGAGCTAGCCTAATTTTTGATTCCAAGTTCGCGCCTGCAACGAAGTCGGCTAGCGCGTCGCCACCAGGAAAGTTCACCTTTGGATGCTTCAAGGCCCTCGTCACAGATTGTTCGAGTGCATCCCCCAGCAACGGCTCGATGGTAGCGTGCATTTTAACGACAGCTAGAAAGTCGCCGTCTCGGCGGATGTCGGCGATGGTGCCGCGAGCGACTCTTAAGTAGTCTTCTGCGTCGCTTACCGTAGGCTCAATCGCTCGAAAAAATTCTTCTAGTCCGTCTGGGGTAGGTGAGCCGTCTGGATTCTGGTTGGTCATGTCCGGTATTACCGCTCCCCCGGCCACCACGTTGACGGTGGATGGCTTGCCGAAATCTTCGTTGGCCTAAGCGCTACCAACGCGCTTCGCTTGTACGGATAGCCTCGCACCACCGAACAGTCTTTGCAACGTAGGTAGCGCTCCAACTCATGGACCGGTGTCGTCTTCGTACGCCGAACAATGTCTAGCGCTACGGTTTGGTTCGTATCGCACCCAAGACACCGCACTTCTAAGTATAGATAACCGGCATTGATTGCGTCGCCGATTGTGGGTGATGGCTGAGCCGGTCCTTTGTAGCCGAGCATGCGGCAATTCCAAGCCTCGCACGCCAGCTTGTCGGCCTCCTTGCGCGCTTCCTTGGCACGCTCCGCTGACATTTTGATTTGTGTGCCGAACAGGTACTGGCGAGACTTGGTGGACATGCGTTATAGAGAAGCGTAGCGCACTTGCCTGTGCAAATTATCAATCCGTTGCGAGCGGGAACGCCCTCGGGCTACTGGCTATGGTGGATGTGGATATCTCTGGAATCAAAGAGGCCGCCAACTGAGGCGGCTTAAGATCACTGAATGGATTTTTGGGGGGATGGGCGTGTTAAGGGATTCGCTCAAGTGGGGACTGGGCGGCTGCATCATATTCTTCGTACTGACCACCATCTTGTCCATTACAGGATGGCCCAATCGGATTCATTCCGACGACGACCTGCTCTTGATTTTGAAGCTGGTCACTATAGGCGTTGGAATAGCCATCGCGGTCTTGCTGATCGCGACCCGACAAAAAGCAAGTTAGGACATTAGCAAAATCAACTTAGGACGCTCGGGGTCAAATACGGACAGGTCCACAAGAACACACTGCGAACTAGAACAAACGCGGTACATTGATTGAATGCCAGCTTCCTTACTGAGCAAGCCATCTGATGCAGACCGCCTTGAATTAGCGGCGGACCAGGCCATAGCGGCATGCGGCGGGGACGCGCGCGAGGCGGTCAAGGCGCTGATAGTCGTGAATGAATTCCTTGAGCGGCGCTTGGAAGAGCTTGCCTCGCCCGGTTACGCGCGCGGGCGAGTGCTGCCGCGCAACAATTGAACACCGTTGGATAAGTCGGCGGACCACGTCCCTGTTATTTCAACTTCTGATAGCGTCGCCTGCTCTCAAGAGGATTTTTCATGACTGCGTTGAACGTTTTGCATCTTTCGGACCTGCATTATCGGGGCGAGCAAGATCACGATGTAAAGATCGTGCTGAATGCGCTAACGGAAACCATCGGCTTGCACGCTTCTAGCGAGAAGATCGATCTAGTCGTCTTTTCGGGAGATCTGGTTCAGAGTGGCGCAGATAGGGCTACATTCGAGCAAGCGATCCATAACTTCGTGCGGCCGCTGTTGGTTGAGTGCAAACTTGATAGTAGTCGATTTGTAATCTGTCCTGGCAATCACGACATTGATCGAGACGTGGTACGAGGTAGTAAGTACGTCGAACTAGGACTACTTGCGAGCCTTCGGTCGCGCGAACAGATCAATGCCTTTATCGATGAGCATTGGACCATGCCCATTGCAGGAACGATACCGCCTGCATTCGCTCGTCTCTCCAAATTCTACGAAACGCAGTGGATTGCCCCCAATCCGTCTCGCCATTTTGCCAATCTGTTTCTATCGATTCACAGCTTCGACATCGGTCCCTTGAGGATTGGTGTTGCGCTATTCAATACCGCCTGGCGAACGACCGGGGAACCGGATGATGTTGATCGTAATCGACTTGTGCTTGGCGAACGAGTCGTGGATAGGGCCGTCGATATGATGAAAGACTGCGATCTTAGAATTGCAGTGTATCACCATCCGCTTAACTGGTTGATAGACGACGATGAACTCTCGGTGGAAGGGCGGCTACAGTCCGAATTTGACCTACTAATGTGCGGCCACGTTCACAACAATTCACCCCAGTATAGAAAAACCGTATCTGGAGATGCTATTCTTTCCCAAGGCGCAGCGCTCTATGTCTCAAGAAAATACTTCGACGGGTTTAGCATATTGAACGTTCGGCCCGATGAGCGGCAAGCGAAGATGTCGCTCTTTGAATATTCCGATCAGCGTCGTGTATTTACTCCAGCGACTCGCATCGTTGAAGGCGGCCAAATCATACTGCCCTTCGCCGACTCAAGAGCGCGGGCAAAGCCCTCATTAGCTTCGACTATTCGCCGCGTAAAGTCCGTCATCCGCCAGCAGGCGAATAAGCACCTTTCCTTAATCGGCACGCCGAGCGGTGCCCAGGATATCGATACGCACTTCGTCTGCCCACCATTTGACAATGCTTCTCGGGCTGCCAGTTCCGTCGATCAGGATCAGACGCGAGCACCAAAATCGATTCTGGCGTCACTCTTAGCGATTCCTGAAAGCATTGCCTTCATTGGAAGGTCTGAACACGGCAAAACCTCTCTTGGACATTACGTGGCCGTTCAGGTCGCGGAGGGCAATGCAGACCAACCTCGATTGCCTTTGCTGTGTCAGTTCGCAGCAATCAAAAAGCACACAAATCTCTTTTGGCAGCTTGTCCGCAACCGCGTCACAGAAATATCGGAAGGTACAATCCAACGCTCGCTTGTAGAAAATGAGGCGGTCTTTGTGATTGTTGATGATGTCGATCTGTTTGACACAGATCGATTGACCATTCTTAAGCAAATGATTTCTGAACAGAGTAACGCGCGCTGGTGCCTTCTCGTAAGAAATGCGACCGGGGCGTTGTCGCTGATAAACACAACTGAAGCCAACTTCCCTGGATTTAAAGTCTCCGGCATCGGTGAACTGGATCGCAGATCGATTCGCGCGCTTTCTGCTCAATGGCTAAATACGTCATCCGGCGAAGTAACCGATGCAATGCATCGAGCAGTGATGGAGCAGATTCAGCGCACCGGGCTCCCAAGAAGCGGCTACATCGTTTCCCTTATGCTTTGGGCGATGCTGAATCGGTCAAAGGGTGAACTGATAAATGAAGCAGTCCTCCTCCAGAACTTGATAGACTTTATGCTTGGAAGGATGGATTATTCGGGCGCTTTGCGCCGAGAATTCGATTTTCATTCTAAGTCTGTCGTGTTGCAGGCGCTAGCCTACTGGTTCAAAACCACCGACGAAATAAAGACCAAAAACGACGTAGTGGCGAGGGTGATTCAGTTCCTTCACAGTAAGGCTCTCACTTACGACGCAACAAAAATAGTCGATGGTTTCATATCGTGCGGCATCTTCTCCCAAGTTGGGGAAACAATCTCATTCCGCTACCGACGCTTCCAGGAGTTTTTTGTAGCGGGTTACTTTGCGGACAATCCGAGCATCAGAGCGCAGGTCTTAGCCTCGCCTAACTGGATCGATTACACGCGAGAGTTTGACTTGTACACCGCTCGCTTTAGGCATGAGGGCGATCTTCTCGACTTCGTGAAAGCTCAGATTGATTCGATTGATGTTCCCGAACCGTCGCTGGACGGTCCGCAAATAGAGCAGTATCTCGCATCAACCAAAGACCCTGAGTTTGTTGCGACACAAATTAAGAAGATGCGCAAGGAGCCTATGACGGCCGAGCAAATCGACGCTTTATGGGATTCCGCTGATCGCCGCCTGGAGGAGCGAGAGCGTAAGCAGAACGGTAAGAAAAATGAGAGAGGTTCAATCGAAACTTATTTTGTTGTCCTCGAATTCTACAGCGAACTATTGCGCAATCTTGAATTTGTTGATCGCGAACGGAAGAAGCTTCACTTAGACCACTGCGTGGCTCTTTGGGAGAAAGGCCTTCGCGGTATACTTTCAGGCCTTAAGGAGGTGGTCGAAGAATTTAGGCGAGAGTTGGAGGCTAAAAACCAACCGGACAATACTGAGCGGACCATAAAGCTTCTCACTTTTTTTGAGGAAGCTATGGCGTTCGCCTGGCCCGCTGCACTCTCTGACACAGCTTACCAAAATCTGGGAAGCGAGAAGCTGGTTGATCTACTCGACGAATTAGCACAAGAGCGCGGCACTGCGCCTCTTAAGCGGCTGTTTGCCCTCTTTATTTTGCTAGAACTTGATCCTGCGCGCTCAATCAAGCGATTTTCAGAACTAGCGTCGAACCGACGAACTGAACGATGGGTAAAGAGTGCCATCGTACAACGGTTGTTCGCGTACTATCATTCTAGGCCGCTCAGCGCGTCTCTCAGAGGCGAATTCGAAGCTCTCGTTGCCGATCTTGAGCTTGATCTTATGGACAAGACGAAAGCGAATGGGGCGCTGAAAAGTCGATTGATATCCAAGCTTCAGCAGTCGGCCTACAAAGAAAGTGACCGGCAATAAACTCGCCCATTTTGCGGACGTGCAAATTTTCCTAGGCCCCGGTCGGGAGCCAATTTGGCGAAGGAATCGCTCCCCCCCCGGGGTTAGTTGGGATAGTTCGAAGGCTCATTACGCTCTCGTTGCCGTGCGGCGGACTCTAGTCGTCTTGCCACAGGAGCCTTGCGGTGGAAATCGTCAAAAGAAGCAATGATCGTTGTCCATGGCAAAATGGGCCAGACCCGTTTCGAACTAATGCAGGGGCGTCATTTGAGCGACGACGAAAACGCGTGCGCCTCGTTGCAAATGCGACCACATTGGGCAAGTTGAACTCTCGACTGGGGAGTGACTTTCTCCAATCACTTGCTCGGAATGGATTGCCCAGATGATCTCGGTCCCGGGAGACAAGTCCACCTCATTTCGAAAGACGCCTTTACCTTGTCATCGCTAATGCGGCCGCCGGTTTTAGAGTTAAAAGCAACTGCCGTCCGTTCGCACTCAGCTTCAGACGAATAACCGGGAACAGTTGCTAGACTAACGGCGCTCTGAGAAAACAAGGTCAAAACGAGGACCCAAGTATCCATACCTATTCTCCATAACTGAAGCGCTTAGCACTGTTCTCCTCTCCATGGAGCAATGCATTTGGGGCCATGCCAACAAAAGACCAAGCCTGAGCCGCAGACATAATCACTATTCATGTTTGGCCTGCCGCCGGATACCAGCATCTTTCACCATAGATCCCACGGCACACTCGGAATGGGATGCGGCAGACGGTCGGCCCATCGCCAGCCTCGCTTGAGCGTCTTTTCGCATCTTGTGCCCACGCGGGGGAATAGAGGACAAGCAGGCTCATCACCAATGGACTAAATAAGCGACCAAAGCGGCTCATGTATTTGTACTCCGGCGACGCCAGCACACCGTGGGCAGATTGATCCGTTAGCCTCCGCAATCTCTTCTGGATACCGCTTCAATGTTGACGCTGATGAAGATGTGGCCAGGCAATTTGGAATTGGTCGATGTCGAGTTTGGGTTATACGCCCCGATTTTTATGACGCCTCCCACGCAACGTTGTCCCGGCAGCTGGCACTGCGCTCCCATCGTTGGATGGACCAGGAACGGCGTACTAATCCTGACGCTCTTATCAGCGAGTTCGCTTGATCTGGGCACCGCGATAGTGCTGGAACTTCCCGCAAATCGCGTGAGCATCACGCAACCGACAAGTAATGCGTTTGATAATTGATTCTCAAGCAGCGGATCCAACAGCGCCGTCGGTGGGTTTGGCTGAAGTACCGCGCCTTGAGCTACGGCTTCAACTGAGGCCGTCATCGAGAATGCCGAAACGAAAAACGCATATGTTGCTGTATGTCGCGTGTTGGCACCGCGCTTAGCCGGAGTAACGCCGCGGCCAAATATTCGATGACACTGACGAGCGAAGTCGAGTGTTACGTTCCGACTTCGCTCGTCGGCAAGCTCAGAGATTTGGATCACACTTTTTTGCGCAATATTTTGAGGTCGGAGAAGGACCACAACACCTTTCGCCCTTTGCGCAGCAGCTGCCGGCACATACTGGTCCCCCGGTTGTGCAAGTCACTTGAGATAGTTGAATGAGCGGGGAATAGTTAGGAGCAGACGTCCGGTACGGCCGCAGCGCCTCTTGCGCCAATATGGGGCTCGAAATCGACAAGAACAGTGCAGCGATCACGAGCTTCCGAATACTCCGTTTAGTCATGATGGCAACCCTCCACGTTGTCACGGTGTCAAGTAACAATACGTGCGGCCACGGGTTGGACCGCGCGGAAACGACCAGGCCGACGATGAGGCGGCCTAGTCGTTGAATCGATTAAAGGTCGCCACAGCCAGCGCTATATTTGCACTCTTTGTATCGGTTCAAACACCCCTGCCAACAAAGTTGGTAGTCTCTTCCTGCTTTACAGATATTGCCACATCCGTTCGCTTGTTGTTGGCAAACGCTGGCGGCCCGCTGATCGCAAGCAATCTTTATGATGTTGTTTCGATAGATGCCCTTTCCGGGGATCGGCGTGAAGTTGGCGGCTAAAGCAGAAGTCGTAGCAAACGATAGCAATAGTCCGACTGCACCGGCCAAACGCATTTTTACCTCCCATAGCTAAGGTAGATGATCATCGCCGCCCTTGGCGACTTGTTGACTGCTGAATTTTTGCTGCATTCGCTGCGGATGCTGAGTAATCCAGCCAAGATCAGCAAATCTTACGATTCGCGCATCCGCCATCTATGATTGAGCCTAACTTGATGTCCTTCCGTTTGAGATAGTATTCGGCAGTTCCAGGATTGTTGTCAGCCTGTGCGCGCAGGCATCGGACCGAATGTCCAAAGGATGATGTTCAGCCAGACACCGGAGGCAATGAGCGCAAGAAGTATCTTCGTAGATTGATCCATCGCTTTTACCCTGATCCCTCACAGGCCGCTCCTACCTCGCGCACTGTCGATATGGCGTTTGAATGATTACGAGCGTGCCGTAATGGGTGACCTGAACGTTTGGATTTCCCGTACATTGGCGTGCACGCGCAAAGCAGGCTTGCGCATCTAGATGTGGACCTACGATGTTCCACCGCTCGCCATTGTGAACTGCAACGCACTGAGTGTAAGCTCCCTGAGCAACCCTGAAGGTTTCTTCGGCCCAAGCAGCGCTCGCCAACTGAAAGACAGTCGCGAGTGACAATATCGTTCTGAGCCCAGTGGACATTTCGTCAATCCTGGGGTTGATACTGCAATTTAAACTTCAGTTATTGATGCAAGTGACCGTGTACCAAGAGTACCCGCAACGGTGGCCACCGTGCGTTCCCTCTTTTACAAGGCGGTGCGGCAGAACTTTATTGTCGCCTCCGCCGAGGCGCACAGTGCAAATCTCTTCAGCGATCTGATCAGCATTTGAGCCGCAGGGGTGCAACGATGGGGAAGACACCGGACAGAGCTTTTCGCCTATACAGAATCTCGTAGATTGCGAAAAGGCGGTACTGTTAAATGCGACTACGGAAAGCAGTCCAATTACAAATGAACGCATGGCCGACATCCCAAGGTTTATTTGAGTGCCGCGCTTGAAACTAATTCCATTGCAACCTAAGAATTAATCCCGTAGTCCGCTAGTTGACAACACTCTTCTATCAGTGGCGTCCAATTGTCGCAGATAGGGCAGTGTGTCTTACTTGCCGCGTCGCGCATCTGCTGATGCTTGGTCAGCGAAGGTATTGTTGTGTTCGATCGTAAGGAAGCGACGCGTAGCGATTGTGGCATTGAGCGTGTGCCGATGGACATGTTGGATGGCTACAAGAAAATGGATGTAAGCGCACCGTGAGCGTCACGATAGTATCACCGGTGCCCGGGCTTGACTTGCGCGGAATGCTTTGGATAGCGCGGTCGGGATGATTGACGCCGCCGGCGCGCGGTGATGGGGTGACCCTGGTTCGGAGCGGGTAACGAGATCAGAATGACCAGCGAGTCGCAGCTGCGCGAGAAGCTTCGGAAGATCGAGGCCTTGTTCGCAGGTGCCGGAACTGCTGGTGAGCGCCTTGCGGCGGAAGCCGCGCTGCAGCGGGTGCGAGCTAGGGTCGAGGAACTCGCTCGCCACGATCCACCGATCGAACAGCAATTCTCACTTCCCGACCAATGGTCTCGGCATCTTTTTCTGGCGCTTTGCCGCCGATATGGGCTGCGGCCGTTTCGTTATCACCGGCAGCGACGCAACACGGTGATGGTCCGTGCATCACGAGGCTTCGTCGATCGAGTCCTGCTGCCGGAGTTCACCGAGCTGGAGGGTGCGCTGCAAGTGTATCTGCACGAGGTGACGCTGCGCGTGATCCGCGAAGAGATCTACGACGACGCCAGCGATGCGCAGGAAGTTCCTGACGCCTTGCCGTCGAACTGATCAAGCGGCGAGCTTTGCCTCCGAACCGTCGCGTTCGGCCTTCCAATTCCACGGCAGCAGCGTGTTCAGCTGATTGATCTTGGTGCGTCCAGAGACGATGCGCTCGAGAACATCGGTCAGATAGTGCCGCGGGTCGATGTCTTGCAGCTTTGCCGAGTTGATGAGCGAGCCGAGAATGGCCCATGTCTCGGCGCCGCCTTCATTGCCGGCGAACAAGTAGTTCTTCTTTCCCAGGCCTATCGGCTTGATGCTGCGCTCGACCGTATTGCTGTCTATTTCGATGCGTCCGTCATCGATGAAGCGCGTCAGGCCGTCCCAATGGTTGAGGGTGTAGCGGATGGCTTTGCCCAGACCGGACTTCTTCGAGACTTCCAGCAGTCGCGCTTCGAGCCAGGGTTTGAAGTCCTCGATCAGCGGCTTGGTGTTGGTTTGCCGCACCGCAGCCCGATGCGCCGCTGGCAGACCGCGGATGCGATCCTCAATGGCGTAGAACATCGCGATCCGTTGCAGCGCTTCCGCGGCAATCGGCGACTTCGTCGCGACGTGAACGTCCCAGAACTTCCGCCGCGCATGCGCAAAGCAGAACGCGAGCTGCACCAGATGGCCGCCGTTCTTGATCAGGCCCTTGTAGGCGGCATAGCCGTCGACCTGCAGGATGCCGTGGTAGTCCCCGAACAGCTGCTTGGCGCGGATCGCCTTGCGATCCTCGGCAAACATGTAGACC
This sequence comes from Bradyrhizobium vignae, assembly GCF_900324035.1. Lineage (NCBI taxonomy): Bacteria > Pseudomonadati > Pseudomonadota > Alphaproteobacteria > Hyphomicrobiales > Nitrobacteraceae > Bradyrhizobium > Bradyrhizobium vignae. The sequence continues at coordinate 1,522,352 of NZ_LS398110.1, read as the reverse complement.
ACCGCCGGCGGCGCCGGGCCACCCCACGGACGGTCATCGGTGGCGATCGCCCAGAACTGGCAGACTTTGGTCCGGCCACGGCCGGGATCGAGAACTGGCAGCGGCGTCTCGTCGGCAAACAGCCGCGGGTAGGACATCACTGTGTCGCGCAACAACGTGTGAAGCGGCTTCAGCCACCAGGCGGCGCGGCCCATCCACGAGGCCAGCGTTTGCCGGTCGAGCGTGATGCCTTGGGCGGCAAACATCTGTTCCTGGCGATACAGCGGCAGCTGGTACCCGTATTTCATCACCGCGATGTGGGCCAGCAACGCTTCCGTCACCATCCCACCGTCGATCGCCTGGGCCGGCGCGGGTGCCTGCAGGACACCCTGGCGGCATCCCCGGCAGCCGTACCGCGGGCGCACAATGCGCTTGACCCGGTACTGCATCGGAATGACGTCGAAGGCTTCCTTGACGGTCTCCCCGATCTTGTGCAGCTGCTCGCCGCAGCAGGGGCAGATCTGGCTCTCCATATCGATCACGACATCGATGCGCGGCAAATGCTCCGGAAGCTTCCCACGGTTGCGTCGCGCCGGTCGCTTTCCACGGTCCTCCGCTCCGTCGGGCAGCCTGCCTCCGGTCACGTCGTCGTTGGCGGCGGCACGAACCGCTTGTGCCGTGATGGTGAAGAGAGACAGCTGTCCGAGATCCAGTGTCTCGGAGCGGGGACCGAAGATCGTGCGCTTGTACTGGGACAGGATCATCAGGAGCTTGTCGTTCTCCTGGATCGCAGCGTCGCGTTGGGCGATTGCCGCATCACGCTCGGCCGAAAGCGAGCTGCATTCCGCCGACAACGCCGCAAGCCGTGACGATAGCACTATCACGGTTTGACGGAGCAATGCTGGATCGAAAGGCAAATCACTCATGCAGAGTGATTCTACAACAACCCCGCATGAGTGACGAACGACTCTTAATAAGGATCAACCAGCTCGTAGTGGCTGATCCACAACTCGCATCGGCAGACGCTTCCAGTCCGAGCCATCGAGCAGCACCGAGAGCTGAGCATGAGATAGCGGCATGACGCCTCCCTTGATCGGCGGCCAGGTGAACTGTCCCTCGATTCTTTTGTAGTAAAGGACAAGGCCGCTCCCATCCCAGGTCAGGATCTTCACGCGATCTCGGCGCTTGGAGCGGAAGACATAAAGTCCGCCGTCGAACGGATCGGCTCCAAAGGCCTCGCTCACCAGCATCGCCAATGAGTCCATGCCGCGGCGGAAATCGACCGGCTGCGTCGCAATCCAGATCGACAACCCAGATCGAAGCCCGATCATCGACCAATCGCCCCGACTGCCGCCAGCACCTCGCACAGTGCCCGCCGGTCGATTGTCCCCCTGACACGGATCCGAACCGCGCCGACCTCGATCTCGATCGCCGCCTGCTCCCCACTCGGCAATTTGCTCCCGCAGCCGATGATCGCGGCCGGCACAAAGCCAGGTAGCATGCCTCTGTCCCCGCGCTCCGCGACTTGCGCCTGCGTTGCCTGGCGACGCCAGAGAAACAACAGGCTTGGACTGATATCGTGCCGCCGCGCCACCGCGGACACGCTCGCCCCCGGCGCAAAACTCTCCGCAACAATCGCCGCCTTCGCGTCGGTCGACCAGCGCCGACGCCGGCCCGTCCCCGTGATGATCTCGATGCGCTGCAGCGTGTCGGCGCCGTCTTCAAGGATAGACGTATGCCTATCCTTATCGCTATCCTTACGACTATCCTTGGACATTGTGACCCCGCGACAAACCATTCCGCGAGATATTCTTAGCCGACCAGATCAGCCCTCAGTGCGTGGTCCCTGGATGACGCTCACAGCGCACCGAAGCCGACCTCTGAACTAGTAAAAATGGTTTTGGAAACAACCCGGCCGATGGCTATTCACCACCGACCGAGCCGCCGCACTCAACGTCGGGACGCCGCGAGCGCTAGACCGTCACTCCCGTAGTCTAGGGACGGTCGTTTCGTACGGCTTCCAAGAGGTTGCCAAGTGCCTTAAGAAATTTATGCGTCGCTCCGTCATTCATAATCTTGAGGGAATTAGCATCGTCTTCGAGCGACCGCGCGTCTTCCGCGTCAATCAAGCCGCAGAACGCGGGCTTGCATGCACCCGCTGCTACCAGGCTGACTTCCTGCAAAGTGGCTGATCTGACCATCCTGACACGGGTATCATCTATCTCAACGTATTCGTCTCCGTGGATAATGACGCCCACGGAAAGGGCAGTGCGCTCCCCGTTCTTGACCGTCTCGAAGGCTTTGCGCCGTGTCGGGTCACCTCCAACCACAAGCCGCATCGCTAGCCCATTGTCGTCGCAGTAAAGCTGCAAGCCGCTCTGCGTCGTAGCGATCACTTCCCCTTCGTTGTGGTCGAAGAGCAGGCGCTTCGGCTCACCCCACATCGGATTTTTGATCGAATGGGGCAGGAAGTAGAAGTACTTTCCGGCCTGCTCAATCAACGAGCGCCAGCGGAGCGCGTAACCTTGCAGGTGCTGCCGTACTTCTTTTTCGTTGGTTGCGCTGATCGACTTCCCATCCACGGCCGTAACGAAGCCGCCGCCTCCGTACTCCAGGTCGTGTGGCCTGCCCGCTGCTATCTCATAGTCGCGCCTGATCATCGCTCAAATTCCTTTGGCATCGAGCGTATATATCCAGCACTTACACACTCACGTAGAAAGCCCGCAAATTCGCTCGTCCGGTCATCAGGAATGCCGAGAAAGTAGGGTTCGATCTGAAAGATTCCGTGCAGTTGCAGGCCCTGGTTGAGCATGGCTTGTTTCATTGCGAAGATGTCACTCCAGATCGCGTGAGCTTCGCGGAGGAGGGGAACGAGCTTCTTCATCCCCCGCTGATAGTACGGTCGCATTTCGTCGCTAATCCCGCCTGCCGCTGCTTTGCGCGCCGTCTCGATCAGAATTAGCTGACTTTTCTCGGCATCCTCCAATGCCCGCAATTCCCTCATCGCCACTTTGAGTTCGGCTTCGAAATCGGGTAGCGCTTCTCCCCTTACCACCCGTTCAGCGTCGGCGGCGCGTTCGTCGGCCGTTGGTCCCGACCGAACACGCTCGTTCAGTTGACGTGCCTTACGTTCGGCGTCCTGTTTCCGGGCCGTGATTTCTTTCCCTTTCGCGGTCTCTTCGCGAAGCTCACGGCTGTATTCAAAGACGTTAGGTACTTTGGTCGCCATCTTAGTTCCTCTACAGGCACAGTCATTCCACCGAAGCATTTGCTTCGTTCGCAACGCGCGTAAACTGATTGGCTACTTGCTGAATCTTATTGTTGTCGTTCTCTTCTACTTCGTGCGTTGACACAAAGGGATCAACAATGAGGACATCGATCCCCTTGTACTTCATTTCGGCGATCAGCGCTTTGACAACTGGCTCGACAATTTTCGTCTCGCGACCTTGCTGCGTCACGACTACAAGCGATTGATCGCGCCCAGAATCCACGAAAAGATTCGCGTTCAACACTTCCGGGTCAACGCCGTGGTGCATTGCGGCTGCGGTCACGCGGCGCTTAATCTCGTCAATCGGGTCTTCAAGATTGAAGTACCAGCCCCTAAGCGGCGGATTCGCGCTAACCATTCCCAACATGTCGGCGACTTCAATGGACGACTTTCCTCCGCCCCCGCCCCCTACAGTTGACGACACGTATCTACGAATAAAGTGGCCGCCATAAAGGTTGTCACGCCGGGGCAGCGTCGAAGGGTCTTGAAAGACGAATGGCGTGGCGGTTATCGCGTTTGAGCGCTTCTGTTCCTTCCGCTTTTCCCGTGCGTTTTCCACGAATGCTTCTGCCGCCCGTGCATTGGCTTCACGCTCGGCCTTCTTGGGTAGAACGAATTTATTCCAGCATCTCTCTGCATCGGCTATGAGGGCTGCTTCGCTGCTATATCTCTCTTTCCAAGCCCCCCGTGAGCGAGACAAAGCGAAATTGTCTCATCCAGTGACAGACCTTCGAAACCGCAGTGCTCGAAGACGCTGGCGGCGTGCTCTGATCTGTCGGGCAATCCGTTCGAAAGCAAAGCCGCTCGAAGAATGTCGCTAGCCCGATCCCAGATGGAGTGTGCTTCGACGCGGCCTGAGAAGCATTCATCGAACTGCGTCTCCCCCTGGGGCTCGTTCAGGTAAGACGATAAGCTGTCGGCCAATTGAGACCCGCTATAGACCAGTCCTTGAAACGGCTCTTTCAGAGTCACGACGCACGGCTCAGCACTGCCCCGCGTGCGAGCTTCGTCTTGGTCGGCCAATTCAGCGTGCCGAGAATGCGCCACACATGAGATATGTCCGCTGTGCCGTGGTCGGAACCGCTGGCTTTCTTCAGCGCAACGGCGAGCGGTTTAGCCTGTTCTAGTGACAGCGGCCTATCAAATAAGATCACCTGTTGACTGTTGCCCGGTGACGTTTCGATCACGAAGCTCGATTCAACTGGCATTTCACCGACCTTGCCTGTGTCGGCGCCCATATCCGCCGCCAGCCCAAGCGCTGCGATAACATCGGACTCGCCACCCTTCTTTCCGCGTGGCAGATTACGACGCATAACGCACAACGGAACGTAAACGTTGGCGCCCGGCGTATTCGCGTGCGCGACTACAGATTCGTACAGCCAGCAACGTCGCCGACGCGGTGGTGCGTGATCGTACCTGGCGCGCCTTCGATGAATACGGAAACAACAAGCTTGCCATCTATGCCGTGGGCACGCTCGTTGATGATTTCAAGGTGTTGCTTGATACTGCGGGGATCGAATGCAGTGACATTCTTGACTGCTGAGTTACTGCTAGACATTACAAGACCTTTGGGAAGCCATCGCGGTTCGTTGGCCATAAATCGCGGATCAACGACCTCCTATCAAGCGAGCCAAATTTGAGTGACGAGATTTTTTTGTTCTGCTAGAGAGCGGCTGTTTGAATCGAAGCGGAACCTGCTATGGCAAAGGCGAGAGAAGAAGCCTCCATCGCCATTCGCGCTAGCTGTCGGTGCGCGGCTAAGGGCAGCCCGTCGCGCGGCAGGGATCAAATTGGCGCAGCTTGGCGAGCAGCTTGAAGTATCTGGCCAGCAAATTCAAAATTACGAGGCAGGTAAGAGTCGCCTGTCCGACGAAACGATTGTCCGAGCTTGTGAAGCCTTACGAATTGAACCCAACCATCTTCTCGGATGGAATGAAAAGATCCCGCCGAAGACAAGGCCGCATTTTATCGTACTCGGTCGTCAGCGTTCAATGATAATGACGACGGACTACGACGGCCTGTTTGAGGCTGGCTTCTTAATGGCTAGCCATTAGGAACGAAGGCAGCGTTGAGAGTGCCTGAAGCGCATTTGTTAGCTTGGCCTCTTGATTATCATCTTCGAATTTCTCGTAAATCCGGCGGTCACACTCTTGTCACAGCACCGGCTGCAACGCAGCGGGTTGCAACCCACCCCTCTTTGCTGTACCATTGATTTTACAGCGAATTTTTGGATTGCTGGATAGAGCGTTGCCCTCCGAAGGCAAAGGTCACACGTCCAAATCGTGTCGCCGATCCAGCACCATGTCCAGATAGTCGTCCTTGCGCCGGCTCAGAGCGGTGTTGCTCATGCTCGCTCCGTCCGTCGCCCCGGGCGACGGCGTTGCGTCGGACCGAACCGCGGCAGCGCGCGCACGCCGCCGCCTCCCGCGCGTTCAGGCCGGCGAACGCTGGCCTCGCCCCGCAGAGTCGCTGCGGTAGCGGCTGGCCGAGGTCTGGTAGTACCGCGCGCAGATGGCCGCCATGGCCTCGATCAACGATCCCCAGGGCGCCGGAAAGCGTTCTTCCGCCATCACCCGGTGCAGCATGCGCGTATAGCCGGCCAGTTCGTCGCTGAGGAACTCCACCACAGGCATAGCTGGATAGCGCTGCAGCAGCAGGATCGCCGCGTTGTCGGCCTCGCCAGCTGACGTGTCCTTGTCGCGTCCATGCAGATCGTTCTGCAGGCGCCCTATCGCGGAGATGAGCCGCAGGACCTGGCGAAACGCCGGACGCGCGCGCAAGGTCGCCATGTCTAGCCCCCACAGCAACGACAGGCAACAGAACACGTTGGCGTAGGCTATCGAATCGATGCCGTTATGCAGGTACTCGGCGTAGGACCAGCGTTCCGGCCCTGCCGCCTGCGCGTGTCCGGCGCGGAGCGCCGCGCAGTAGCGCCTGGTATCGGCGAGAAGCTGAGCATAGTCGCGATGATCGTAGGCTAGCGCGGCCAGCGAAGCGCGCAGCACAGCGCAGCCCTCGAATCCGGGGAGCGCGCACGGCTCGCCCTGCCCCAGCGCCTGCTCCACCGCGGCGAGCTGCTCCGGCACGATCAGGCCAAGGTCGTTGCAATCGTCGAGCCAGAACAGCAGCGCCAGTTCGCGATAGAACGCCAAGATCAGTGTTTCGTCGTGCGGATCGCGACCGGTGCGGACGCTTATGTCGCGCAGGCTCGGGCGGATACGCTGCAGAATGTACTGGCCGCCGTTCACCGCTTCTACGGCATGCTCGTCGGCGAACCCGGTCAGGGTACGCCCCCACTCCAGCACCTGATGCAGCGCGCGTTCTGCCTGGATCATGGCGTCGCTCCTACTCTCTCGGTCAGGACGGGCCGCCCCAACGAAGCGCCAGCCACAAGCCGGCGAGTTCGGCCACGCGCACGACCCGAGTGGGGCAATACAGTTCCTTGCCGATCCACAATGGCGTTTTCGGCAATGCATGCGCCGCATGGCGGGCGAGCATCCACTCTAGCGCACGCGCCACCACCTGTGCGATGCGCCGGCGCCCTGGGGTTTTTTCTCTCTCGTCCATCACGCGTAATGCGAACAACGCATAGGCGGTTTCCTCGAATGTGGACGCGCGACCGGCGCCCCAGCCGCCGTCGCCGCGCTGCGCCCGCAGCAGTGCCGCCAGCGCGCGCTCGTCCCGCCACTCGGGCTTGCCTTGCGCCAGCGCAGCGACCGCATGCGCGGTGGGATACAGCCACGAAACGTGCCATTTTTCGTTGTCCCAGAGACCGTGCGGGTTGCGACTGGCCTCGACGTAGGCGCTGGTGCCGGCGGCGGGCTTTCCCAGCAGTCGCAACGCATGCAGGGCGTGGATGTTGGTCGACAGCGAGGCATTGCGCTCGCCGGGGAAGGTGACGAACAGCTCGCCGGTTTCAAAATGGCGCAATGCATCGACCGCCGCGTCGCGGCCTGCAATGTGCAGGACGCACAACGCAATGGCGGTGTCGTCCGCATCAGCTGCGAAATGCAAGGCGGGGCCTAGACCGCGCACGCTCAGGCGGGCGTCGAGCTGTGCGACAATCACGCGGACCGGCTCGGCGAGCCCGGGATGCGCGAACAGTCCGGCCAGATGCAGGGTGTACAGCGACCAGCATGGCTCGAAAACATTGATCGGCCAGACGTTGGGAACGACGCCTTCGACGCCGCTGCGCGTCACCCGCGATGCCATCCGGAGATACGCATCGGCGCGCCCGGCCTGCGGCGTGCTTCCCCGCGTCATGGCGTGCGCAAGCCACGCGGCAGTGGCCGCAGGACTGATGCCGATGCTGCCATCGTCATCCGGGCATGCGGTCGTCGGCGACGTCCCCCAGGCCTCCCAGGAGTGTAGCAACGGATGGCCGCTCGGCAACATCGCCGCCGCCGCCAGCTTGTCCAGGCACGCTTGCCGCAACGGCAACAGCGCTGGATGGCGCGGAAACGCTACGGTACCCAGCAAGGATGCGGCCTCACCGCAAAGCTGCGGCAGGATCAGCTCCGCGCCGATCGGCGCGTCTTCCGGCACCGCATGCGCGTAGGGATCGGGCTGGCGCTGGAGGAACCGGGTTGCCGCCTGGACTGCATCGGCAGCACCGGGAAGAGGATCGGCGCGCTGCAATGCCAGTAACGCTGCCCAGGTGGACGCATGGCGGAACAGCGGGAAGTCCGCGCTTCCCCATCCGCCGTCGGCCTGTTGTTGCGCGATGAGCCACGCGTACGCGTCCTGCCGACCGGTGACGTTGCCGTGGAAGCGCAGCGCCCGCGCCGTGTCGTAGACAGACGGGCCGACGCTGCCACCATCGCTCACTTCGCTCAGCAGGACGCGCAATTCGGAAAGGATCTGTTCGGACAGCACGTTCACGCTGGATGTCCCTTATGCACACCAGTGAAAAGAACCGGGATCGGGCAGACGCCGCGGATGTCGCGGCGTCGCATAGGCAGCGCCGGACGGCCGCCCTGCTCCGGCGCGGCGACGGTCCCCGATGCTGGCGCCGGTCCGGCGCGTAGGCTTGCGCGCAGGCCGCCGCGTACGCCGCGGCGGGCAACCGCTGCGATCTGGACCGCGATTTGAACAAAGTGCAGCATGGACCTCTGTCGCCGGTCGATCGCTGCGGCACGGGGGGCGTCTCCACGCGGGCGCGCTCATGCGCATGACGCGTGCTTGGATAGATACGCGTTGGCGCGCTGTAGGAGTTGTGCCAACCGTTCAGCACGCGACCCCAGCGGCGCGATCGCCTCCCCGGCATCGCGCAACAGATCCAGCGCGAACTGGCGTGCTGCCGGCAGGCCCATGATCGACGCGCAGGTCGGCTTCTGCGCCGCCGCGTCCTTACCGGGGGTCTTGCCCAGCGTCGCGATATCCGCTGTCACGTCGAGAATGTCGTCGATCACCTGCAATGCCAGGCCGAAACAGGCGCTGTAGTGATCGAGCGCACAGTACAGCGCAGCGTGCGCGGCATTCTCTGCGACAGCGCATAGCGCGCCCATGCGAACGGACGCGCGCACTAGCGCTCCGCTCTTCATCTGGTGCATCGCCAAGATCCTGTCCAGCTCGACGTGCTTTCCAAGCAGCGACAGGTCCCTGGCCTGCCCGCCTGCGGCACCCTCGGCTGACACCGCCTGCGCCAGTTCGCGCACAAGCGCGATACGGCTCTCGCCCGGCGCGCCGAGGCTCGCCAGGGTCAGGAAGGCGTGCGCCTGCAGCGCATCGCCGACCAGGATCGCAGTAGCTTCGCCGAACTTGACGTGCACGGTCGGAAGGCCGCGGCGAAGCACGTCGTCGTCCATCGCGGGCAGATCGTCGTGGACCAAGGTACAGGCGTGCATCATCTCAATGGCGGCGCCGACCTTATCTAGGATGTGCGCCGGCGCGTCGGCCAGTGTGCCGGCGGCCAGACATAGCAAGGCGCGGGTGCGCTTCCCCCCATGCAAGGTGGCGTAGCGCATCGCGGCCATCAGCTCGGTCTCACCGTCATGCTCGGCGCAGAGAAGACGCGCCAGCACCTGTTCGACCCGGTTTGCGCCCTCATGCATCCAGATCTCGGGCAGCAGCCCGCCGGATGCGTCGCGCGCCTGAGCGCCCAATCCGCCGAGCGCGGAATCACCAGTTATGTCATCCTGTGGCGTAGAACCGGGCTGCATGTTGTTCATGTCCTTGTCCCTGACAGGCGAGCCGCCGCGGTATTGTCTGCGTCGCACCGTGCGCGCGCGGAGTGCAGCAATGCCGCGCGTAGCCGGCACTGCTGCCGCGCCACAGGGGCATGTGATGCCAGCTCATGAGAATCCGATGCGTATAGTCATGGACGGATGTGCGGTCGGGTAATAGCGCCGGCCTTTTTCGACACCGCTCAGCAACCGCGGCCGCGCCCCGCCCTCGTGCATGGTCAGCGCCAAGGCGATGCAGAATTGCACCAGTTCCAGCCATGCCAGGTGGTAGCCGATGCAGACGTGTGGGCCGGTACCGAACTGCAGCATGTCCACCGGCCGGATCGGCTCGGTGCGTTCCAGCCACCGCGTCAGGCGAAACTGATGAGGCGTCTCGTACAGCAGCGCCGAGGTCGAGAAATGCAGCACCGGGATGCATAGATCGGTGCCCGCGGGAATGCGCCGTTGGCCGAGTGGCAATTCACGCACTGCGCGACGCACCAGGAGCGGCGTCGGCGGATGCATGCGCAGCGTCTCACGGAACAGCGCTTCGGCGACCGGACACTGCGCCAAGTCCGCGTGCCGGGTCGGCACCGCGCCCACGCGTTGCGCCTCCTCGACCAGAGCGTCCCATAGCCCAGGCTGCCGCGCCAGCTCGATTACTATCCAGGCCATAGTCGAGGCCGTGGTGTCGTGACCACCGAGCAGCAGCAAGCGGATATTGGCGACTAAGACCTCATCGGAGAGCGCATCGTCGCTGCGATCGAAGGCGCTCACCATGTCGTTGATCAACCCGGTGCGCGCGGCATGTTCGCGCGCGTCGCGAACGAACTCCCGCAACCGCGCATCGATCCAGTCTCGGGCGGCGCGACCGCGCCGCAAGGGCAGTCCGGGCAGGTCGACCGGGGGCGCGACGATCAACTGCAGCAGTTGCCGGTACTTGCGACGCCATTCCGGCAGGTCCTGCGCGGGGATTCCCATGAGGCTGAAGATGAGTTTGAGCATTAGATCGCCGGTTTCGCGCAGGATGGTTACGTCTCCCCGGTCGCGCCACCTCTGCACCCACGCCCGGATGACGGGCGCGAACAGCTCGCCGATGCCAGCCTGGGTTAGCCCCGTGGGCAGGAACGCCGCCTGGATCGCACCGCGCGCCTGCCGGTGCGCGCCGCCGTCCTGGGCGACCAACGTTCCACCAAACAATTCGGGCGCGATATCTTCGATCAGCGCCGAGGACACGTCCTTGTGCCGGAGCAGTGCGATCGCATCCGGATCCAGACAGGTCACCATGTGTCCGGCAGGGCCGAAGTCCAGCCAGAAGTGACTGCCCAGCGTCCGTTCCGCACGCCGCAGCAGGCGCGGCAGGTCGCAGACGATGGCGGGAAGGTGCCCGACCAAGGGGAAAGCGCCGGGCACGACCGGGATGTCGTGCCGCAGCCGATCTCGACGGTTCAGCGGGTTGAGCAGCATGTCCATCACCAGCGCGGCGACGCAGCCGCTTCGGTGGTCTCGCCGGAAGGCGGCGCGGCGCGGCTGTTTCCACCGTCGGCGTACGTCGGCACATGCGCCAGCATGCCGCCGTCGATGCACACCACTTGGCCGGTGATGAACGCAGCATCCTCAGAGAGTAGGAACGCCACCAGCGCGGCCACGTCCTCGGGGCTGCCGACGCGCGGCAGGAGCTGGTGCCGGCGCAGATGCCGTTGCATGCACTCGTCCAGCTTGGCCAGGAGACGCTCGGTCATGATGAGACCTGGCGCAACCGCGTTGCAGCGGATCTGCGCATGACCGTACTGGGTGGCGAGCGAGGCCGATAGCATGTTCATCGCCGCCTTCGATGCGGCGTAGGACGTCAGCGTGGTGTCACCGCTGAGCCCCTGGCACGACGACATGTTGACGATCGCGCCACCGCCGCGGGCGATCATCCCTGGGATGGCCCGCCGGCAGCAGAGCAATGTGCCGCGCAGATTGGTTGCCATGGTCTCATCCCAGACCGCCAGGTCCAGGTCGAGGATCGCGCAGTCGCGCGGGGTCAGATGCATGGCGCCCGCATTGTTCACCAGGAGATCGACCGCACTGAAGTGCCGCTCCGCCGCATCGAACAGCGCTGCCACAGCCTGCGCCTCGGCGATGTCGATGGCCAGAGCCAGCGCGTGGCCCGCCTCGGCCGCGATTTGCGCGGCACACGTCGTGGCCGCCGAACCATTGATGTCGGCTACCACCACTCTGCCGCCCTCGCGCGCGATGGCGAGGGCGCATGCCTTGCCGATCCCGGCGCCGGCGCCGGTCACCACGGCCACCTTGCCTTCAAACCGTCCCATGGTGTCCTCCTGGATTGCGTTGGTCTCTCGCGGCATGCCGCTCCGTGTCCGCCGGAGAAGGCGCACTGTCGGCGCTGGCGCGCTCGTCACCGCGAGTTTCGCTTCTGATGACTCGAATCGCGGCGACCGGGCACTGGCTAGCTGCGAGCCGCACGGCCGCGTGCAGCGCCTGCGGAACTGTCGCCCGGCACACTTCGGCCACGCCGTCCGATTCGCGCTGGCGAAAAATACCCGGTAGCGTCAGCGCGCACTGTCCGCTGGTTCCGCACAGATCCTGGTCGACTAAGACTCGCATCACAGCCCCTGCGCATGCAGCCGCACCGGAAGCGCGCGGAACGTCCTAAGGAATGCGGAGGGCTCCCGGGTCGGCAGCTCGGCCAATGCCAGCGTGGGGAAGCGCGCCTGAATCCGCGGCAAACTTTCGGCCAACTGCACCCGGGCCAGTTGCGCACCGAGGCAGAAGTGGATGCCGTGACCGAAGCTCAGCATGATCTTCCCGTCGGTCGACATGCCGGGACTAGTGCCGTAGAACCGGGCAGGATCGAAGCGGTCGGGATCGGCGAAGGCGTCGGGGTCGCGATTCCCAGATGCGATCAGCACGCGCACGTCCGCGTTCTTCGGGATCACCACGCCGCCTAATTCGATGTCGTGCTGGGCGATACGCGGAATGGAGCTGAACATGGCGGGCGCGTCGCAACGCAGGACCTCTTCGACGAATGCCTTCACCCGCATGGCGTCTCCCTGCAGCCACTGCCGCTGTTCGGGATAGGCCAGCATCGCCAGGACCGCATGGTCGATGGTCGCAGCAGTGGTGGCGAAGCCACCCAGCAGCATGCCCCACAACATGCTGATCAACTCCGCATCTGAAAGCGTGTCGGCATCATCGTCGTGTGCGAGGACCAGCATCGACACGATGTCGTGGCACGGATCGGTGCGCTTGCTCTGTATGAGAGCGCCGAAATAGGCCTTCACTTTGGCACTGGCCGCGTCCGCCGCGGCGAGCCGGGAATCGCTGGCGTGTGGGCTCAGGCCTTCCAGAATGGCGCCGATGCCCGCGGCGAGCCCGAACATGTCGTCCCGAGGCATGCCAAACAGTTCGGCGAAGACCAGTATGGGCACGGCCAGCGCGAATTCCCGATGCAGGTCCACGGCCTCCCCGCGCTCCAGCGCGGGCGCCAAGCCGTCCAGCCGCGCTTCGACGATCCGCGCGATGCTCGGCCGCAGGTTGTCGATCTGGCCCATGGTGAAATCGCGCGAGATCAGCCGGCGCAGATGCGTATGCGTCGGTGGGTCCTTCATCGCTAGCGTGGAGGCCAGCAGATTGAGCGACAGGCTGGTCGCCGCATGCGGAAAATAGCGCGCCAGTTCGCCCGGCGCCGGTCCCCGAAACGCATCGCCCGTGGCCTTGAGGGCCCAGTAGATGTCGGCGTGGCGGCTCAACAGAAAGAGGCCCGACGCCGCGCGATGCACCGGGTCGTGCTCGCGCAACCACCGCATGAACGGATACGGGTCGTGGACCCACGCCGGCGACCCGAGTTCGGCGAAGGCGTCCCGGCATGCTGCCGTGGTTTCTTGCACGTCCATCTTTGTTACCGGTTAGCTGGCTGATCTGACCGGTGCACGGCAGGTGCGCCGGCAAACCGCGGATACGGATCGCTTCCCCCAGCGCTGCTCCATCACCAGAAAACCGGGAACTCCTCGAACCCGCCAGTGATGATCTCCTTGCGCAACCTCAATTGTTCAGGCGCGACGGCTAGGCGCAGCGCGGGAAAGCGCTGGAAGATCGAACCGAACACCGCCTTGAGTTCCAGCCTGGCCAGCTCCCCGCCGATGCAGGAGTGCGGCCCGTAGGAGAACGCCAGGTGCGGCTTTTCCTGGCGCCCGATGTCGAAGATTTCCGGCTCGTCGAAATGGCGCGGATCGAACGATGTTGCCGGCAGGCCGACCAGCACCTTGCTCTCGGCGGGAATATGCACGCCCGCGATGGTCACGTCGGTCCTCGGATAGCGCATGATGCCGTCCCAGCCCGCGCCCGGCGGGTACATGCGCAGGATTTCCTCCACCGCGCTGTCCACCAGGGATGGATCGCCGACCAGGCGCTCGCGCTGTGTCGGATGGCGGAACATGGCCAGTAGGCCGCATTCGATCTGGGCGACGGTGCTCTCGTGCCCCGCCACCAACATGCCTGCCGCCAGGCCTATCGCTTCTTCCTCGGTCGACTTGCCCTGGGTCGACCGCCGCGAGCAGATCAATCAGCAGGTTGTCGCCCGGATCCTGGCGCTTATCCCGCATCTTGTCGCGAATGTAGGCGCGCAGCTCTTCCCAAGCCAAGCGCGACACGCTGCGCGGGCCGCTTTCATGCTGGTGCGTCATCACTTCGTCGGACAGGCGAGCAAAAAGGGCATGATCCTCGTAGAGCAGGCCCATCAGGGCGCTGATGACCATGGCCGGAAGCGGAAACGAGAGGTGGCGCCGCAAGTCGGCGGGCTGGCGCTGGACTGCCAGGTTCTCGAATAACTGCGCAGCGATCGCCTCGACATGCGGCGCCAGCAGCTTCACCCTGCGGCTGCTGAAAGCCGGGGCAACGAGCGTGCGTAACCGGACATGCTCGCCCCCCTCGTGCGAGACGAGCCACCCCGGCGAACCGAGGATCACCGAATCCGGGGTGAACGCCGTCGGCGGCATTCCCGCCGGCCGGAACGCCGCGTCGGACAGCGCCGCCTTGGCCTCGTCGTAGCCTGTCACCCACCAGCCTTCGTGCCCGGACGGGAAACGCACGCGGTGGATCGGACCGTTCGCGCGTAGCGCCAACATCTCGGGCGAGGGCTCAATGTGATCGACGCGCCACATCGGCAGCATCGGCAGTGGTTGTTCGGACACGGTGGCACTTCACTCTCTAAACTATGGAAGGGCGGAAGGTGCCCGCAGGCGCTGTGGTCACCCTACGTGCGCTTGCGTTCACTTCTGTTCGTCGATGATGATCGGCGGGAAGGCAACCGAGTCCTAGGGCCTCAAGTTGGCTTTGGCCAGCTACCGAATCTTGTAGTAGCCCGCTAAGCGCCTGGTGCCGAAAAAACGCGGAAACTCTGTCGCCAGGCGCTGCATTTGGAAAACCTATTTTAAAGGGTATCCGCCCATGTTGGTTGGTCTCATGCGCATCTGAGAACACGGACCTGCAGCGCGATGCGCTGCTCGGCTCGCCATCGTGACCTCGCTCAAGGACAATCGGTTCCGATCGCTGACCAAGACCCTGCACACGGCGACGCCCTCGGGCGAATTCCTGTTCCTAAGATCAAGGACTAGCTCGCCAAACGCGACTCGGTGCGCGTCGAAGGACAGCTGCCGGATCGCTTCATACAGGCGACCGCCGGGTGAGATCTGTAATGGTCCATGAATGCCCGGCTCAGCCCGCAGGAGAATAGCTACGGAAACACAACCCCAACAGCAACTCGACGGACCGAAGCGGCTGAATGGAATCGCCCGCGTCCCGAATAAATCCGAAGTCGTCACGTCAAAAGAGGAACCGGAGTAGCAATACGGGAGCGACCGAAACTGACAGTTTTCTCGCATATCGAGGTGGTTTATCTCGACGACCGCCAACGGAGAGCCTCATGTACATACCAACCCACTTTCGAGATGACGACATCGAGAACATTCGAGCGACAATCCGCTGCGCCCGATTGGCCAACCTAGTGACAGCGACATCAGATGGGCCACTTGCGACGCCTCTTCCGCTCTTCCTCGATGAGAGCGAAGGCGAACACGGCGCGCTATACGGGCACCTGGCGAAGGGCAATCCCCAGTGGCGCACGGCCCCGATCGGAGAAGCTCTGGCGATCTTTGCTGGCGCAGAGGCTTATGTGACCCCATCCTGGTATCCCAGCAAGCGACAAGCTGAACATGTGGTGCCGACATGGAATTACATCGCAGTCCACGCCCATGGGCCGATTGAGTTCTTCGAGGATCCCACTCGCCTGCTTGAGGTTGTGACGCGTCTGACGAATATCCATGAAACGTCACGTGCGACGCCCTGGGCCGTCAGCGATGCTCCCGCGGATTTCATCGCCGCTCAGTTGCGTGCAATCGTCGGCGTGCGCATCCCGATCACCATGGTCGAAGGCAAACGCAAGATGAGCCAAAACCGCCCCGCGCCTGATCGCATTGGTATCGCCACGGGCCTAGCGGCGAGCAAAATGGCACGGGACCAGGAAGTTTCAGCTCTTATCTTGGTTCAGGACTGAGACGATAATGTGCATGACCAGCAGCGCCGCAGCCATCTTACATCTACAGCTCTCATAGACTCCAGCGTCGGGCCATCAATTACCTCGCGAAATTCACGAACGGAAACGTCGCCTCGGGCTTGCCGCACTGCGCAGACACCTGTCGGCATTCTGACAAAGGGACAATCTCATGTCAGGTCCAGTACAACGCCCACAGTAAGCGTTCAGACTTTCGAAAGCCCATTCGACTTTGCGGATCCCGCGCCGCCTGGGATGGCCATTGGTTAAAACAAAGCGATCCAGAAACAGAGCCATATAAGCAACACTGCTCTCCACCTTCTCCAAACTCCATCTCGCCCTAGTGGCAATTACATTGTTGAACCAATTCGCGCACAAGTGCAAAGGCTTTGACTCGAGACTCGCGTCAGCGACATTTAATATTTTCGAGCCGCTCAACTCAGTTTAGGAGCATGAGCAAGCAAGAGCGGCTGCACTTGTATATGCAGACCACCGTTTGGTCCCAGAAAGAACCGTCATCGTCATAGTGAGCGATATGCCAGTTGAGACAGAACTTGCCAAAATCTGGGTCTCGTCAACATATCAAATCGTTGGATGATTTGTTTCCGAGACGCGCTTCCGCGCGGCAGGTCCCGACTACATGATTCATAACCATCATGAACTGTTACATATTCTACAGAAGCATTGCTCTTTCAACGCAGTTGCGCGATTACAAAAGCATAACGAGATCTGTCGTTGGCGCGCTCCTGCTGTCCGCTTCGCGTTCGACATTCGAAGGGGTGAGCTCGGAGATCGAGTTCTTTCTTAAGTCGCCCAATCACACGCTCAGTTCGAGGCTCGCGCCAAACGCCACTCATCATTCACTGCCCGTTGTCGAGTACATTTTTGTCTTTCGCTTGGCACGATGCTTGCTGAAGATCATTTGTTTCAAGGGGCGAGGAAGAACTGCAAGGGCTTGGAAAAGCAAGATGAGCACAAACGCTTTGATCGGAGGCGTCATTCCTGGTACCGATGTTGTGAAACGTGCCGCGCGGATCGGTGCCGAAGTCAAGAATATCAAGTTATCAGGCGATCTACCGGATCAAACGATCGCCGCGATCAACAGCTTATTGCTCGAGCACAAGGTGATCTTCTTCCGCAATCAAGGCCATCTCAATGACGCCGAGCATGAGCGCTTTGCCGCTCGTCTCGGAAAGCTGGTGCCACATCCGATGCTCGGTCCTACCAAGGGGATGGCGTCGCTCCTCGAACTGGACTCCACTCGCGGCGGCGGCCGCGCCGACGTTTGGCATGCGGATGGAACCTTCGCCGACGCCTATCCCAAGATTTTGGTCCTGCGGGCCGTTGTAATTCCAGCGTTCGGGGGGGACACCGTGTGGTCGAACACAGCTGCCGCTTATCTTGATTTGCCGCCGCCGCTACAAGGGCTTGCCGAGGACCTATGGGCCGTTCACAGCAACGTCTTCGATTACGCCGGCATCGCGCGAGTCCGCGAGGTCGACAAGAAACATTTTGACGAGGTGTTCACCAGAACGGTTTTTGAGACCGAGCATCCCGTCGTACGCGTCCATCCCGAAACAGGCGAGCGGGCGCTAGTGCTCGGCGCCTTGGTGAAGCACTTTATTGGAATCCGCAAATACGACGGACAAAAGCTGTTCGATCTGCTCCAGTCTTACATCACCGCGCCCGAAAACACTGTGCGCTGGAATTGGTTAGAGGGCGATGTCGCGCTGTGGGATAACCGCGCAACGCAGCATTACGCGGTCAACGATTACGGGGACCAGCATCGCGTCGTACGTCGGGCCACGATCGAGGGGGACGTGCCTCTCAGTGTCGATGGCCGGAGCAGTGTAACGCGACTGAAGGTGACCGACTAACTGCACGTCGACGCCCAGCGCCCCGGCTGAAAACTGGGAAAAATTGGTAATCGGAGTTGTTTCGGGCAAACTCGAAAGCACACTTTCCGACGCCACATCTCAACTCTTGATGCCAACTCGGCAGCGCTTCGCTGTGCTGGCAACTATTTAGCGTGGGCAACGGCTTCGAGGAAATCACGAGCATCACTGTCCTTCGCCGGCGGCCGGTACATGGCCTTCTCGTTTCAGTTTAGAAAATCCTCGGTCAGCGGCCATAAAGCGCGCCAACATGGGGCCGATGAGTTTAGTTGGATCGACCAGTTGACCACCCTGACGCGTAAGCACTTCTGCATATGCAATGAGATCACGATGCACGGCCGCGGGCAGCTCCGCAGTCACTTTGACCGGCTTGTCGTCTGGAAGCTCTCCTATTTTAAGTTTGGGCATGTTGTCACCCTCTATAGGGGGGAAGTATCAGATCATGATTGACAAGAACACGAACCGGGAAACCGGGTCGCACGGTCAGAGTAGGTTGGATGTTGAGACTGCGCCGAACCACCTGCTGGCCGGTCTGGTTCAGTGAGTCGGAGGCGCCGTGTCGCAATGCCTGGATGATCGCACTGTCGTTGCTGTTGGTGTCCGAGCCGGCACCCAGTTCGGTCCCGACCGCCAGAAACGTGGATAGTGCCGCGGCCTTGAAGAGCTCACCCCAGTGATTGTCGACCTGGTCTTCGAGGCCCGCATACCCGCCGGCGTCAGCGCCAGGCTGCCGCTCGAGAAAGATGGAACGTCCATTCGGCATGATCAGCCGGGTCCAGACGAGCAGGACGCGAGACTGGCCGAAACTGACCTGGCTATCGTAGATGCCGATCAGACGCGCTCCCTGAGGCACAAGCAGAAAGCGGCCAGTCGGCGTGTCAAAGACATTCTCGGTTACCTGCGCCGTAATTTGGCCTGGCAGGTCCGACCGGATTCCGGTGATCAGGGCTCCCGAAATAATCGTCCCAGCCTGCACGATATATGGTGAGGCCGGATTGGTGACGCGATCAGGGCTGACCGTGCGGCGGTCCACAGAGGCGTTGACGAAGGCAAGCTTGCGGTCCTGACCGTTCTCCGCCGATCCATCGTCGCCAGTACTCGTTGCCTTCGGTGGCACGACGCGGTCGCTTCCAACCGCCGCAGAGGTGGGCGGACGCAGTTCTCTCCCATTGGTCGAAGCGAACAGATGACTGATGCGGGCGGCCTCAGTCTCTTGATCCCGGCGCTGCTGGTCCGGATCAGCGCCGATCGTCGGCGACTGGCTTTGGGCCGCAAGGATCGGACGACCGAGGTCCCCAGGAAGCGGCGGACCCAGTTGCGGCATTGGCTGGCGTGGAATGCCAGCGTAGTCCTTCGGCAGCGTCGCAACGCCGTCGGCGATATTGTGATGGTCGGCACTGTAAAGCTCATCGGCCGCGTGGTCTCGAGGGTGACTCTTCTGCAGCGACCACAGCACTGCTCCGCCGACCACAAGCAGGACGACCGCGCTCCCTCCCGCAAGTACTTTCCGTGACAACCGTGTCACGCGCGGATGCTCCGCTCTCAAGCGGAAGCTCCTGGACTGATCCTCTTGTGTTTCAGGCCGAGCCGCTTGCTCCTGATCGTTTCCATTCCGGGTGTTCATGATGACGGCCTCCCGTCGGTCCGGACAATCCTGACCTTCTGCTGGTGCTCACCTCCCAGCCTGAGTTCTGCGGCCGCGAACAGCCGATCGACGATCAATACGTTGCCGTAAGCGCGATAGTTGACGAGTTCAGTCTTGCCGTCTGGACCGATGACGAAGAGCGGAGGCATCTCACCCTGCACGATGCCTTGCGGGAATTCGACATAGACCTTGCGGCCATCGTCATATGCGGCGAGCGGCCGCCAAGGAGGAGTGTCGCCTTCGATGGCATAGCGGGAGATACGCTGCGCCGGATCCGGAAGAACGGACTTCAGAGCAACTGAACGCGGCCGTTCGCGTGCCGCCTCAGGATAGTACCAGGCAACGTATGGCATGTATGGCCGTTCGCGGGAGCGGAGCTCGATCAGGTAGGTGCGCCGGTCAGTGTTGATCACAAGATTGGTCTCGATGGAAGCTCGGGTCGGCTTGACCAGGATATGGACGCGCCGTGTGTCGCCGCTCCCGCTCTCGGTATCGCCCACGACCCAGCGTACGGTATCTCCGGCTGCGATCGGCCCTGATCCCGTCAACTGTTCTCCCTCCTCGAGCGCTATATCCGTGATCTGCCCTGGTGCGGCGTAGATCTGGTAGAGCGCCCCGGGACTGTAGGCGTAGATTTGCGCCGCGTTGAAATAACCCCGCTTGCGCGGTTCGACCCGGGCTGCGCTATTTGCTGTCTCAACCCGGCTCACGGATTCGACATCTTCCATCCCTCCCGACTTGCCGCCGAGAGCCGGCTTCCAGAGAGGTGGAACGTGAAGCGGCCGCGATCTGTCGTCGAGAGCCACCGGCGTCGCCGGTAACGGAGGCACTTCGGTGTCATAACTGATCTCCGGCGGAATGTAGGTCGCGCACCCACCGAGCACCGAGGAACCAAGCAAGACAGCAAACAAAAGTGCTCGCTTTGCGATCAAGAATTCGCGCCAAGTGGGACCGATCCCACAGTACGGGACGGGGTGCTTCGAATAGACGTCAAACAGCGTCTGGGTCACTGGCTCAACTCCTTTGACCAGTTGATGGCGCGGACGTAAACGCCAAGTGGATTCTTGCGCAGACGTTCGGCATCGCGGGGCGTCTCGATCACGATCGAGAGAATTGCAGTCCACCGCTCAGTCGAGCTCAACGAACCGTTGTCGTAGGTGCGCTGGGTCCACGCGACCCGAAAGCTCTCCGAAGAAGCACGAATGACGCTCGAGACGTCGACGGAGACTTGCGCCTTGCCCAGCTTGGCAAAGGGGTCATTGTTGCGCGCGTAGTCGTTGAGCGCAGCGGCGCCGCGATCGGTCGTAAAATCATAGGCCCTAAGCCAGTTTTGCCGCAGAACGATGCCGTCCGCTGGCAGGCCTCTGACATCTTCGATAAAGCGCGCCAGATGGTAAGCGATCTGCGCATCAGTGGGTTGATAGTCGACGTTGGCTGGCGCAACCCTTTGAGCCTGGCCGAGATGATCGACTTCGACTACCCAGGGCGTGATCGATCCCTCGCTCGATTGCCAGATAAGGCTACCCGCGAGGCCGGCCGATAGAATCAAGCAGCCGAACGCCATCAAGCGCCAGTTCTTGGCCTGCACGCGGGCAGATCCAATGCGTTCGTCCCAAACTTGCGCTGCCTTTTGGTAAGGCGTGATCGGCTCTGGCATGCGCCCGTAATGAACGGATGGTCGCTTGAACATCGATAATTTCCCCTGAGATCAAAGATGGGTCTTGAGTCGTGCGGTGCCCGGGTTTGAGGCGCTGCTGCGCAGCGGGTGGCGAAAGCGCGATGGCCGCGCGTCAGCGCTCTCCTTCAGACAAATCGACGGAAGAGCCGCTGCCGCCACGATCGCCTGAGCGAACCGCGTGGCCGACCGCCGACGCACCGTGCCGAATGGTCTGGGCCCGCTTCATGCGCCGCGCCCAATCTGGCTGCCCATCAGCCGAACTGCTCGCGGCTTGCCCTCCCGTTTGCCCCCCTGCTCCGAACGCGGCCGCTGCGCGACGCAAAGGGCTCATCGCAGCCGAGCTGCCAGCCTCCGCGACACCAGCAAGGCCTCCGCTTCGATAAGCCGCTGATGCTCCGCTTATGATGGCGCCGCCACCGCGCGCGGCGCCTGCAATCGCGCCGCCAGCAAGTCCAACGCCGCCGGCGGCAACACCTGCGCCGGCGGCAACAATACCGCCAGCGGCAAGGCCCGTTCCAATCGCCGCACCGGCGCCGAGCTGCGGTCCGCCGGATACCAGGCCGTTGGCGAGTCCTGGCCCGAAGATGCCCAAGCCCAGCAACGAAAGCGCCGCGAGCACCAGCGTCATCGCGTCCTCGATGGTCGGCTGCGCGCCGCCGAAACCAGAGGTGAACTGGGAGAACAGGGTCGAGCCGATGCCAACGATGACGGCAAGGACCAGGACTTTAATCCCCGAAGATATGACGTTGCCCAAAACCCGCTCCGCCGCAAAGGCGGTCTTGCCAAACAGACCAAATGGAATGAGCACGAAGCCGGCCAGCGTCGTGAGCTTGAACTCGATCAGGGTGACAAAAAGCTGGATCGCCAAAATGAAGAAGGCGAGCAACACTACGACCCAGGCAAACAATAGAACGACGATCTGGACAAAATTCTCGAAGAAGCTGATGTAGCCCATCAGGTTGGAGATCGAATCGAGCAGCGGTCGGCCAGCATCGAGTCCGACTTGCGCGATCTTTCCCGGCCGCAGGAAGTCCGACGCGGAGAGACTTGCGCCTGATGCTTTCAGCCCAAGGCTGGCAAAGCTCTCGAAAACGACGCGCGCAAGGCTGTTCCAGTTTCCGATGAGGTAGGCAACGACTCCCACGAAAAGCGTCTTCTTGACGAGGCGCGCGATGATGTCTTCGTCCGGCCCCCAACTCCAGAACAACGCAGCAAGCGTGATGTCAATCGCCGCAAGGGTCGTGGCGAGATATCCGACATCGCTACCCAGCAGCCCGAAGCCGTTATCGATATAGCGCGTGAACGTATCCAGGAATTGGTCGATGATGCCCGTACCCGTCATGGCCTGTTCGCCTCAGGTGTCGCCGGCTGCGGTTGCGGATAGCCTTGCGGAATCCGGCTCTGGTCCTTTGGAGCGGGCGCTAACCCTGCGGCGGGATCTTCTTGGTCAGGAACCGCGGCATGGGTTTTCTTGCCGAAGAAGCGACGCCGGTTTTCGGCCCACAGCTGCCTGCAATGCTGATAACCTACCGTTTCCTCAGCAGTGACGCTGCGGCAGCGTGCGAGGTCCGAGCTGGTTGCATCGATCGTCTGCTCCGCGTTGTGCGATCGCGGAGCATCTTCTCCACCGCGAAGCTGGATCGTGCAGGCTGTGACGACCAACACGCCGATTGTCGCAAGCAGCGACAGCGCCTTGAATGCCCTTATGTCGTTCATCAGTGGAACATCTGCACATTGGATGATTGATAGCCCTGCCCCGGTGTCAGGAAGCGCCGAAGCTGTTCTCGTCCCTGATCCTGAGCCGCGGCGCGCTGAGCCGCTTCAAGACTCTGCGCCCTGCCCTGCGCCGTCACGACAGCGGTGAGGTCGGCGAGTTGCTGCGCGCTCAGCGCGAGAATCTGATTGCCGGCCTGCGTCGCCTGCAGAGCGCCGCTTGCACCTTGGCTGGACGTTACGAGCGCGGACGTCTGGATACGGTTGGTGTCGAGGTTGCCTACGATGCCCGCCTGGACGCGAAGCGCGTCCTGTGTTGCCGCGTAAGTATTCTGCCAGCGGGATTGAGCGTTGGTGACCAACATTTGGCTCGACTGGCTGCCAGTGGCCGGTGCGTAGCTCGCCGAGAACGCACGATCGACCTGCTGGACGTCGTAGGCGATGCGCTGAGCCTGAGCCAGTAGTTGTTGGGTCCGCTGGATCGATGATTGCAGTTGCTGCAGCGACGAATACGGCAGGCTTGCCAAATTCTTTGCCTGGTTGACCAGCATCTGCGCCTCGTTCTGCAACGAGGTAATCTGGTTGTTGATCTGCTGGAGCTCCCGCGCAGCCGTGAGGACATTCTGGACGTAGTTGTTGGGATCAAAGACGATCCACTGTGCTCTCGCAGGCCGCGTGACGCCGAGCATCAGCGCGGCCGTGCCAGCGGCCACCAATAGGCCAAGACGCTTCATAGCGATTTCTCCAGATTCACGAGATTGGGGATCAGATCCGTCGCCCAGCCGACGCCACGGTGCTGGAGCCAGGCCGGCACGAAGCCGTCAGGTCCATGTTCGGCGAGGAGTTGCGCGATGGCAGCCTGGTCTGTCTTGGAAGAGGCCGCGGTAAAGGCGAGCGCAACCTCACCAAGCCCGAGTTCGAACATCCGGTTGCCGCGGCGGGACTGGCAATAGTAGTCGCGCTTCGGCGTTGCCCGGCTTAAGAGCTCGATCTGGCGGTCGTTGAGGCCGAAGCGGCGGTAAATGGCCGTGATCTGCGGCTCGATCGACCGTTCGTTCGGCAACAATAAGCGCGTTGGGCAGCTTTCGATGATTGCCGGCGCGATTGCGGAGCCGTCGATATCCGACAGCGACTGGGTGGCGAAGATGACGGACGCGTTCTTCTTCCGAAGCGTCTTCAGCCATTCCCGGAGCTGCCCCGCAAAATCCTCGTCATCGAGGGCAAGCCAACCCTCGTCCACAATGAGAAGTGTCGGCCGGCCGTCGAGACGGTCTCCGATCCGATGAAAGAGGTAAGCCAGAACGGCTGGGGCAGCACTCGTTCCGATCAAGCCTTCAGTCTCAAACGCCTGAACCGAAGCTTCGCCAAGGCGCTCGAATTCGGCATCAAGCAGGCGTCCGGAGGGACCGCCCAGGCAATAGGGCTGCAGGGCCCTTTTCAGGGAATTGGATTGCAGCAGGACTGACAGGCCCGTGAGGGTGCGTTCCTCCCTCGGCGCCGAGGCGAGAGACGTCAGTGCCGACCACAGATGATGCTTGACCTCAGGGGTGATCCCGACCTTTTCCCGTGCCAGAATTGCGCCGATCCATTCCGTGGCCCATCCGCGCTCAGTGGGATCGTCGATCCAGGCCAAGGGTTGCAGAGCGACGGGGTTTTCGTCCCCGTCAGACAATGCACCGCCGAGATCATGCCAGTCGCCCCCCATGGCGAGCGCGGCCGCCCGGATCGAACCACCGAAGTCGAACGCAAAGACCTGGGAGTTTGGATAACGCCTGAACTGTAGCGCCATCAGAGCGAGAAGGACTGACTTGCCGGCGCCGGTCGGTCCCACCACCAGGGTATGACCGACGTCGCCGACGTGGAGGGAGAAGCGGAACGGCGTTGATCCCTCTGTCTTGCCGAACAACAGAGGCGGACCTTGGAAGTGGAGGTCCCTCGCCTCGCCCGCCCACACGGCCGACATCGGAATCATATGGGCGAGGTTGAGAGTCGAAACCGGAGGCTGCCGCACGTTGGCGTAGACGTGCCCGGGCAGACTGCCGAGCCAGGCTTCAACAGCGTTCACCGTCTCGATCATGCAGGTGAAATCGCGGCCCTGAATGACCTTCTCGACCAGCCGCAGCCTTTCGTCGGCAGCACTGGGATCGCGGTCCCAGACGGTAACGGTCGCCGTGACAAAAGCCTGTCCGATCTGGTCCGACCCCAGTTGCTGCAACGCCGCGTCGGCATCCAGTGCCTTGTTGTGAGCGTCGGTATCGAGCAGCGTCGATGCCTCGTTGGTCATGACCTCCTTGAGGATGGCGCCGATGGATTTTCGCTTCGTAAACCACTGGCGGCGGATCTTGGTCAGCAGCTTGGTGGCGTCGGTCTTGTCGAGCATGATCGCCCGGGTCGACCAACGATACGAGAATGCCAGGCGATTCAGGTCGTCCAGGATTCCCGGGGTCGTGGCACCCGGAAAGCCGACAATCGTCAGGACCCGAAGATTGGCTGAGCCCAACATGGGCTCTAGCCCGCCGGTCAACGGCTGGTCGGCCAACAGCGCATCGATATACATCGGAATTTCAGGCACCCGAACGCGGTGACGCTTGGTCGATATCGTCGAGTGCAGGAAGGTCAGTGTGTCCTGATCATCGAGCCAAGTGCATTCCGGCATGAACCCTTGGACGAGCTGCAGCACGCGGTTGGTTTGATCAACAAACCCGCGCAGCACCTCCCGGGCATCCGCTCCAACGGTGCGGTCGCGACCTTCATAGAGCAATCGCTCCGCCCTGGCGGCTCCCTCCTCCGGCGGTAGATAGAGGAAGGTTAGGAAATAGCTGGACTCATAGTGAGCGCCGGCCTCTTCGAACTGGGCCCTGCGTTCGGCATCGACCAGCGCGGACGCGACATCCGGAAATGTACTCGGCGGATAGACCCCAGCAAAATGACGCTGCGCCTCAACGAATACGGCCCAACCAGATCCCAGACGGCGCAGGGCGTTATTCAAGCGACCCGCGACGGCGACGAGTTCAGCCGGCACTGCGCTATCGAGGTCGGGCCCGCGGAACTTTGCTGTCCGCTGGAACGAGCCGTCCTTGTTCAGGATGATTCCCTCGTCGACGAGGGCTGCCCAGGGCAGGAAGTCGGCGAGACGCGCGCTGGAATGACGATATTCGGCAAGGTTCATCATGACAAAGGGCTCAGGTGTTGAGATGTGCGGGAATGCGTAGATGCCGGCGCACCACATCGACGAAGGCGGGATCGCGCTTGGCGGCCCAGACGGCGGCCATGTGGCCGATGAACCAGAGGACAAGACCCGCGATCCAGAGCCGCAATCCCAGCCCAAGGGCTGCCGCAAGCGTGCCATTGACGATCGCAACCGACCGCGGCGCGCCGCCCATCAGGATGGGCTCAGTGAGGGCGCGGTGAACGGGCACCAAAAAGCCTGCCACCTGATCATCCATCAGATCACCACGCCACCGCCGAAGGAGAAGAACGACAGGAAGAAGCTCGAGGCGGCAAACGCGATCGACAAACCGAACACGATCTGGATCAGCCTGCGGAAACCACCTGACGAGTCCCCGAACGCGAGCGTGAGCCCCGTCACGACGATGATGATGACGGCGATGATCTTGGCGACCGGACCTTCAACCGACTGCAGGATCTGATTGAGTGGCTGCTCCCACGGCATGTTCGAGCCAGCCGCCCACGCCGGCACCGACGCCAAAAGGACCGTGCCGCAGGCTAATGAAACGACACCTCGACGGAAGCGAAATTGCACACGCATGTCAGTCTCCTGCTGATGAAAGGTTGTAGTCGCCGGCGGACCCGAGCCCCGAAACGAGGGCGAGCTCAGCGAGGCGACGATCAGCGCTGCGGCCCGCAAGGACAGCGACGAGGTTGATGGTCTCAGCGATCAGGGCACGCGGAACCGTGACGACGGCTTCCTGGATGAGTTGCTCCAGCCGCCGCAGCGCTCCGAGCGCGGTACCTGCATGAATGGTCCCAATGCCACCAGGATGGCCGGTACCCCAGGCCTTGAGCAGATCGAGCGCCTCGGCACCTCGGACTTCACCAATCGGGATGCGATCAGGACGCAGGCGCAGCGAAGACCGAACGAGGTCCGATAGCGTGGCCACGCCATCTTTGGTCCGGAGCGCTACAAGATTGGGCGCTTTGCACTGAAGTTCGCGCGTATCTTCGATCAACACGACCCGATCGGCAGTCTTTGCCACCTCGGCGAGGAGCGCATTTGTGAATGTCGTCTTGCCGGTCGATGTCCCACCGGCGACGAGGATGTTCTTCCGTGCAGCGACCGCGCTCTTCAGGATGCTGGCCTGCTCCGAGGTCATGATCTCCTTGGCGACGTAGTCGTCGAGCGTAAACACGGCGACGGCGGGCTTGCGGATAGCAAAGGCCGGGGCGGCAACGACCGGAGGCAGGAGACCTTCGAAGCGTTCGCCTGTTCCGGGCAGTTCGGCCGAAACCCGTGGCGCGCCGGCATGCACCTCAGCGCCTACGTGATGCGCAACCAGGCGAACGATACGCTCGCCATCCGCAGCCGACAGGGTTGCGCCGGTATCGATCAAACCACCCGACAGCCGGTCGATCCACAGCCGCCCATCCGGGTTGAGCATCACCTCGATGATCGCTTCATCTTCAAGGTAGCCGGCAATCGCCGGGCCAAGTGCGCTGCGTAGCATTCGCGCACCGCGCGAATTCGCTTCCGATTGAATGGAATGGATTGCCACCGTTCGTCCCCACCGAATGAGGACGTCAAACCGGCGTCCCTCATATGGGGATTATTAGAAAAGGCACCGATGGACATGGCGCAACAAGCGGCTTCACTGATCGTAGACTGGCGTAGAAAAAGAAAGGCTGAGAACTGATGTTTGATGCCTACTCAACTGTATTGTACTCGGCGAGCTACCGCTCACCACTCCGCATCGTCATTTGCGGGCAGGAGGATGAGCGACTCCTCATACGAGCTTACCGAAACGACAAGGTCGAAGACATCGGCCGGCGTCAAAACCGGAATCGGCCTCATCCGTGAAGCTAGGTATCCGGCCCAAGGCAGCGCGAACCAGAGCAGCGCCGCGATCTGAAGTGCTACGTTGAGGCCGAACGCGACTTGATAGGCTTGGACGGGCCTATGGCCACCATCCTCAGACCATTGCTGCAGGATCAGGCCGGTCCCGAATTGAGCCAAAAAAGCCCAACCGAAGTGCAGGACATTTAGGGCGCCATTGGCGCGACCAGCTAGCTCAGGGGGAAAGTAATCCGCCATCACCGCGAAGCTGGCCACAGTTGCCGTTCCGACAATGGCGACAACGGACCAGGGCACAATGGACGGCAAGGGTGCTCGCAAGATCAAGGCTAACTCAGCTGTGACAAACAGAACGGCTACCATCACCAATATCCTCTCCGCCCCGATTCCCCTCCGTTTGGTGTAATGGACCGTCGTACCGAACAACCAGGCACCGCAGCTCAAGACGATCGACATCGTAAGAAGCTGTCGGACCAGACTTGCGCGATCAAACCCCTCGACGTCTGCCAGCCATGGCGATGCCCACAAACCTTGCAGAGACCAGGCTGATCCAATGCAAGTCGCCGACAACGGTGCGATTCGCCAGAAGCGCCGGTCCCCGAAAATGGAGCCAAGGGTGGCGTGCGCGATTGATGGGACATTGGGTCGTTCAGGCACCACGACATAGATGAGAATGGCTGTCACACCCGTAGCGGCTGCCAGGATCTCAAAGAGCTGCCGCCAGCCGATCAAAGCGAGCAGGTGCTCGACGGGAGCCGTAGCAGTCACCGCTCCTAGCGAGCCCAGCATGACCATATAGCCATTCAGCAAGGCAACTCGCTCGCTGGGGAACCAAAGGATGATGGACTTCAGTCCTGCCGTGAACGCCGCTGCCACGCCAAGCCCGATCATTGCACGGGCGATCAAAAGCAACCGGAAGCTGGTCGATACAGCGAACAGCCCAGCGCCCACTGCGGCGAGCAAGAGCAAAACACTTTGGACGCGCCGCGGGCCAAATCGGTCCAACAATACGCCGACGGGGATCTGCGCCGCCGCGAAGACTAGGAAATAAACCGACGTCAGCAATCCGACGTCGGCGGTCCCAAGACCGATATCCGCGCTGAGACGACTGGCGATCAAAGCGTTGATCGTTCGAAAAAGAAACGAAAGATAGTATCCAGCAGCAAAAGGAAGAAAAACGAACGCGATTCGACGCGATGCTGTTAAGATTTGCATGCTGGCCCCTCTTGCTGTCGGCTCGTGTGAGCCGATAGCGCGTCTAGCTTTTTGCAAGTTCGGCTAAATTATTGCCGTCGTGGGCTGGCGTAGAAAAAGAAGGTCAGGCGCGATAACGCATCCAGGATACTCGGTCAGGATTCGTCGGCTGATTCCTGGCGGCGGATATCTTCCGGAATCTCGCGGAGAAAGCTTTGCCCTTTTTGCAAGCGACGCCCGAGCGCCTCGACAAATCCTTCAAATCGTTCTCGGCCTTTTGCCTGCGCGGCCGCCTGCGCGTCATTCGGCAACGGTGGCGTGATCGTCAGCCAGAACCGAATGAAGAGAGCCAAGGTCTCCGCCGTCAAACTAACGTCGCGCTCCAGCCTCTGCATCTGACGCGACAGCCGATCAAGACGACGGCTGAACGCGGCCTCCCGCCTATCCGCGCCGTCCGGTGACAGAAACGAGACAACGGCCGCTTCCACGATCGCCGACCGGGAAAGCTTCTTGCGATCGGCGAGCTCCGATATCTGTTTCAGCAGTTCTGGCGGGAAGTAGACATTCATCCGATCGCGCATATGCCTCAGAGCTCCATACCGTCATCGGGTCCATGGCGACTTGACGGGCGACACCGCGCATCTGTTGGCGTATGAGCCGGGACTGACGGACCGCATCGTCGTCATCGTCAAGCACAACCGCAAATTCCTCGGCTGGCGTAGGCTCGGTCGTCTCCTTGACCATCGCAACATGATCAGGCAATTCCGGCTCCCGACGAAGGCCGCTGTTCGCCATGTCTTCCTCCGATTCCGCGGTTTTGTCAGTTGGACCTGCCGTGGGCTTCAATGGTCCCAGCGCTGACCATCCGTCCGTTCGCGATGATCGGCCGGCGCTCGCCGGATCGGGCGGCGGCAGAACCCGCTCGGTGAATCGGCGATCCTCGTAGTAGCGGACCTTCTTTGCCCGGATCGGCGGCGTGCCCGCCACCATGACGATCTCGTCCTTCGGCGGAAGCTGCATGACTTCGCCTGGGGTCAGCAGCGGCCTTGCCGTCTCCTGGCGCGAGACCATCAGGTGCCCCAGCCACGGGTTCAACCTGTGACCGGCATAGTTCTTCATCGCCCGCATCTCGGTCGCGGTCCCGAGCGCGTCGGAAACCCGCTTGGCGGTCCGCTCGTCGTTGGTCGCGAAGCTGACGCGGACGTGGCAGTTGTCCAGGATCGCATTGTTGGGCCCGTAGGCCCTTTCGATCTGATTGAGCGACTGTGCGATCAGAAAACTCTTGATTCCGTACCCCGCCATGAAGGCGAGCGCAGACTCGAAGAAATCAAGCCGTCCCAGCGCCGGGAACTCGTCAAGCATCATCAGGACGCGATGCCGGCGATCACTGGCGTGCAGGTCTTCGGTCAAGCGTCGGCCGATCTGATTCAGCACAAGCCGGATCAGGGGCTTGGTCCGCGAGATATCGGAGGGCGGGACGACGAGGTAAAGCGTCGTCGGACTGCGATCGGCGATCAGGTCGGCGATGCGCCAGTCGCAGCGGCAGGTCACCTGAGCCACGACGGGATCACGGTAGAGCCCGAGGAACGACATCGCGGTGGACAGGACGCCGGAGCGTTCATTCTCAGATTTGTTGAGGAGCTCGCGCGCGGTCGAGGCGACCACGGGATGGGCGCCCTGCTCGCCAAGATGTGCGGTTGTCATCATCGCCTTCAGCGTCGCCTCGATCGGCCGCTTCGGGTCGGACAGAAAGGCGGCGACGCCAGCCAAGGTCTTGTCCGCCTCGGCATAGAGGACGTGGAGGATGGCGCCGACCAGGAGGGAATGACTGGTCTTCTCCCAGTGGTTCCGCTTATCGAGCGAGCCTTCGGGATCGACCAGGACATCGGCCACGTTCTGGACGTCGCGAACCTCCCATTCCCCGCGCCGGACTTCGAGCAGCGGATTGTAAGCTGAGGACTTCTGGTTGGTGGGGTCGAACAACAGGACGCGACCACGCCGCGAGCGAAAGCCGGCAGTCAGTTGCCAATTCTCGCCCTTGATGTCGTGCACGATGGCCGAGCCGGGCCAAGCCAGCAGTGAGGGGACGACAAGGCCGACACCCTTGCCGGACCGGGTGGGTGCAAAACACAGGACGTGCTCCGGCCCGTCATGACGGAGATAGTCACGGTCGAGTTTGCCGAGCACCACACCGTCAGGACCGAGAAGTCCGGCCGCCCGCACCTCTTCCGGACCAGCCCAGCGCGCCGAACCATAGGTCTCGACATTCTTGGCTTCGCGCGCCCGCCACACCGACATGCCGATTGCCACCGCGATCGAAACGAAGGTTCCCGACGCCGCGATGAAGGCTCCCTCGACAAAAATCTGAGGCGCATAGGCGTCGTAGACGAACCACCACCAGAAGAAGACTGGCGGGTAGTAGACCTTGAAGCCCAACAGTTCGAACCAGGGCCGCCCAAGCGCCGGCTGCCAAGCGAGCCGCCAAGCCGTCCACTCGGTTGCTCCCCAGATGGCCAGCAAGACGATCAGGCCGACCACGATCACCTGCCCCCAAAGGATTTTAGTTCCGGACATCCCGAACGCCCTTCCGCAACTGGTTTGGTGAGATTGCTAGAGACCGAGGTCGCGCTTCCGACCAAAGCCCCATTCGATGCCACCGCTGTCTTTCACGACGCCGGTGACGTGTTGGCCGAGCCTCTTTTCGAGGTCGCGCGACCAAGGCACGAGTTGGAAGCTGAGCCCATTGTCGATCATGGCGAACCGCCCCGAACTGAGCGTCAGCCGCTGGCGATACGTGCCCGCCACATGTTCTCCGGAGGCGGCATTCACATGGGGCAGGCCGGTGTCGGCCGAGACCCTTGCTGCTACCTCGTCAAGCTCGCGCCGGCGCAACGTGTTCAGGAGGTCGCGCTGCAGGACGATGCGCTGGCCCTGCCGCCGTGCCAGACTTTCCTGGATCAGATGCTCGGTACGGGCTTCCAAGGCGTTGCGGATCTCGCGACCGAACCCGCCCATGGCGAGCGGCATGGGGTCGCGTTCGACCAGCCGGTGATCGAGCCAAGTGGCGCCTTTTGCAGTGACCTGCGCATCGAGATCGAGATCGGAACGAGTCGCGAGCACCAAGGTCGGCCGCGGGTCGCCGGCTTGACCGAAGCGTCGGACTTCGACGATGCCGCCGGCCAGCGGAGCATCTTCGAAAGCCTCGAGCCCTCGGAAGCGCACGTGGTGAGCGCGCCCGTCCGTTCCGTCGATGAGGGCATAGGCCTCGCCGGTCAGTTCATCATGCAGTCCACGGTCGACCAGCCGTCCGACAATCTGGGACGTCGGCTGTCCGCCCTCGATGACGAACTCGGCAACGCCGCGCGCTTCCCCACGCTCGGTAAAGGCGCGGTGCATGGTCTTGATGATGTCGCTCCGCATGCCAAGGTCGCGCAAGCTGCGCTCGGCCTCGAGCCCTACCATCCACTCCCCTGGCGCGGCGGATGCGGCAAGGCCCATCTTCTCCAGGTGTTGAAGGCGACCGACCATCAGGCGCCGTATCTCGGGATCGGACCGGCCGGGACTCTCCGGGCGAAGATCGATAGCGCCAGTCTCATCGGCTGCCAGCCGGATCTCCCGATCGAGCCGCGTCCATCGTTCCGCGGTGACTTCCCTCTCCAGCGAACTGCGGATCTCGTGCTCCGGTTTTGGACCCAGTTCGATGGCGACCAGTTCCTCGGCGCGTGAGCGCAGGCCCTGGCTGATGTAGTCGCGGGAGATCACGAGATCCGCCCCTTCCTCATCTACTCCCCGAACGAGAAGATGGACGTGTGGGTTGTCGGTATTCCAATGATCGACGGCTACCCAATCAAGCCGCGTACCGAGATCGGTCTCCATCTGCCTGGCGAGGTCGCGGGTGAAGGCCTTGAGGTCGGTCATCTCGCCGGCGTCCTCCGGCGAGACGATGAACCTGAAATGATGCCGGTCGTCCTTGCTGCATTCTGCGAAAGCCGCGCTATCGGCACGATCGGCGCCGGCATCGAACATCTCGGCCCGCTCACCACTCCGGGTCACGCCGTCGCGCTTCAGATATGAGAGGTGCGCGGTCAGTGGTGCTGAACGGAAGGCTCGACCCTTATGACGAACCACGCGCGCCTTTACCACGACACGCCGGGTCGGGCTAAACAATCTTGCACGGCTAAAAGCAAGGCGCCCGCGGCCAAACGTCGAGCGTCCATAGGCCGCAGCACGCCTGCCAACTGCGGCCTGCCCCGAGGTATGTCCTGCTTTCTTCGCGGCGCGCAGCACCTGGTTGATAAAGCTCTTCTGTTTAGGCGCGCGGGTGCTGCGAATACGCCCGGGCCGAACACGCAGATCGCTGTCGCCCGCGCTCACGGCAGGGCCTCCCAACGATCAAAAGCGCACACGGTGCCGAAAACGCCTTTGATTGCATTGTTCAAAATGCAAGGCGCGGCACGCGCCCCGACCGACCGGCACGCCGGAACCCAAGCCATGTCAATGGCTTGCGGTTCGAGCGGCGAGCCTCTTTTATCTCGCCGTCCTGCCGTCGTGGTCTCCCGGTCGCCGGTTTCCGAAAGAGCCGCCGCGACTTGGCTGCCAACTGGCGAAGCCCCCACTGCTTCCGAGCGCTTGCGATAGCGATCGTTACCCGAAGGGCCGAGACACCCGAAGGGTGGCTCGGTGAGGAGCGAAGCGACGAGTAGAGCGCGGGCCGAAGGCATCGCCCATACGCCATCCGCACGTGCCACTTGCATGGTGGAGCACACGAAGGCTTGCGAACCCGCACGCTTGGTCATTGCGATGCTCCCGAATCGATCGAGGCACGAACACGCCAATTGGCCGAGAGAACCGTGTGCCCGTCCTGCCGTCGTGGTCTCCTGGTCGCCGAAAGAGCCGCCGCGACTTGGCATCCAAGTCGCGAAGCCCCCAATGCTTCCGAGCGCTTGCGATAGCGATCGTTACCCGAAGGGCCGAGACACCCGAAGGGTGGCTCGGTGAGGAGCGAAGCGACGAGTAGAGCGCGGGCCGAGGGCATCGCCCATACGCCATCAGCTTGCGAACCCGCGCACTTCGTCATCGCGATGCTCCCGAATCCGATCGAGGGACGAACATGCCAATAGGCCGAGGGACTATGGGCAATACATCGCCGCCCGAGATTGCGGTCGTGACACCGCTCGGCGGCATGAGCGCCAGCAACCGATCGCGCGTTTTCATGAGATCGGATCGCGTGACGAATAGCGTTGCAGCTGCCGATGACTGTCCACTGGACGCCCACCTCGGCGGCAGTTCGATGGCAAGCAGATCTGCAAGCTTTGCGACGTATGCTCGCGTCTCGCCTGGAAGAGGGCCGCCCGCGAGATGCTCTTCATAGCGAGATGGCCCCGCATTGTACGCGGCAAACACGCCAGGCGAGCCATACCGATCGAGCAGTTCGCGCAAGTACGCCGTACCGGCCAGAATGTTGTCGTGCGAATCGTAGGGGTCATTCCCGAGATTGTAGCGCTCGCGAAGTTTCGCCCAGGTCGCCGGCATGATCTGCATCAGGCCCATTGCGCCTTTGGGCGACTTGGCGTGCACGTCTCCAGCGCTTTCGACGTTAATGACCGAACCGATCCAGTTCACCGGAATTGCAAAACGCTTCGAGGCTTCATCGACGAAAGCTCGAAACGGGTTGCTCGCCTGAACAACCGCTTGAGCTAATGCCGATCCACTCTCGGCTAGAGCGGCACTGTCCGATGCAGCGAAAACAAGCAGCAGCGACACGACAGCCCAAACACGCACGCCAGACCGAGCCAGGCATGCCATCGTGCTCGCGCCCGTCCCGGGTAAAGCTGCTTCGCGCCCGCCATGCGGCCGCCCTGGACTGCCGCGGCGCGCGTCCGCGCGGCAAGCGTTGGCCGGGACGGAGGAATCGCCCCGTGATCGATCGAACAGAGGAATGGCTGGGTAAGACCGTGGAACACGCACGATCACTCCTCCCACGTCCACACGGGCAGCGCACGGCCGATCACCGCCGACGCAGGCAAGAATCCAAAATATCGGCCATCCAGGGAGTCGTCGGACTGCCAGTTCATCAGAAACAGCTCTCCGTCGCCGACGACGCGGCAGCCCTGCCATTTCGGCAGCGGCCGGCCGCGTCCGTCGCGGTCCCGCGCCTCGCCCACCGCCACCTCATCGACCGAAATCGTGAGGCCGGTTCTGCAAACGGTCTGCCCGGGAAGGGCGAGCACGCGCTTCAGCATGGGGACGCCAATGGGCAAATAGCCGTTAAGGTCGAGGAAGGTCGCAAGCGGCTCCGGCGGCTGCACGGCGACCAATTCAGCGACTCGGAATTGGTCCGCCGGCCGGAGGCGGTAGAGACCGATCGGCACGCTCGCGGATGCGTTCCAGATGTAAAGCGGAAGCGGCTCCAGCACGATCGTCGCGATGAGGGCAGCAGCGACCCCAATCGTCACGGCCAACATTATTGGGCGGTCCGTCATCGCATCACCTTTTGGCGATGAAGCCAGGCCTGATGGCGCGCTTTCGTATACGGGCGCGGGTTTTCATTGACGGACAGACGGTTATGAACGTGATGCCAATGATCAGGCGCGACATCAGCGGGATCGATGCCGAATGCCTCAACGGCATCGGTCATCTGCAGCACGCGCTCGACCTTCGGCCAACCGGACAGACGCAGCAAAATTTCTCCGCCGGGTGTCACATAAGGAACGGTCGAGCAGCGCTGTCCCGGAGGGACCGCGCGCAAGATGTCGATCCGCGAAATGATTACCCCAAAGTCGTTGGAGGTCCACCGGATGAAAGCAAAGATGCTGCCGGGCGCAAATGACAGGACGCGCCGGTGGCGATCAAGCTTCCGTTCCTTGACAATGCGACCGAACCGAATCCGGTTTTCAATACGCTTCTCGAGCCACAGCACTTCCACTTCCGTGAGATCGCTCATGCCGCCGCTCCGTGACGCTGGAGTTGGCAACCGTGAGCTTGGGGCTCGGTGGAGAGTGTGTATGGCCTACAAAGGCAGGCTGGCCTGTCGGACGGCCGTTGCCGAGCGCCACCAACTCCGCTTTCGGCCCGGTCCGTTAGAAGAAATCCGAAGGATTTCTGGTTAGTAAAGTTAGAGCGACTGGAAAGCTCGGAGAAACAAGCCCTTAAGGTCGATTCCGGTCCCCGAAAGCACGAGGATCGGGTCCCCGATAGCACGAGGGTTGCGGTCCCCGATAGCACGAGTTGATTCACAGGTTGTCCTCCGAATTTCGAATGAGACCGCGCCGGCGCAGACGTGCCGTTAAGGGATCAAAAGGCTGGCGCGAAGCTGAGTCGCTCGGTGCCATCAGAATCGCGCGTGAGCACGAGCTGGTAGCCGGGCAATGTCTGGCGCTGGACGATCTGACGTAGGTCGTACGCAAAATGCTTGAGCGGCGAGAGGATGCCGGACTTGGCATGGAGGTGCACAAGATCAAAACTCCAGCCGCCGTCCTGGCGTCCACCGTGCTTGCGCACGAGCCTGTAGAGCCACCGCTCAAGCCCGCCCGTGAGCTCGAAATAGGCGCGGTCGATCGTCAGGACGAGGGCATCATCGAGGACTCCAGCGTAGAACCAATCCGGCAGGATCAACTCGATCCCAAATGGCCGACCGTTTGCATCTGCCGTCTCCTTCCATTCGTTAATCCAGGAGAAGCGGTGTCGCCGTCGTTCTGCCGGCTGGCGGATCGATGTCAGCACGGTCGTTGACTGAAGTCTGTCAAGACCAGCCTTCAGGCGGTCATAGTCACGTGCGCTGGTGCCGCGGCCGACAAACGTCAAAATCTCGTAAGGTGTTGCAGCCATCAGGCGCGACGTCTTCAAGCCGGCGTCGCGGGCTTCGACGATCTGGGACGCAGCCCAGATCAGAACATCTGCATCCCAAATGGTCGCCATGCCGTGTTCAGGAACGGCTTCGACCCGAATTGCGATCGCACCAGCTCGGAAATCGATCGGCACGATCCGCTTCGTCTTTGCGAGCGAGAAGAACGGATAAGCCATCAGATCCTGCGCGTCACGGGGCGCAAGATCCCCGGGCAGCGCCCGAAAGAGCTCAAGCTGCTCGCGCTCGGAATGGTGTTTGCGCCGCATGGTCACTGCTCTCACGCGGCGATCAACGACGTTCCTGGCCTGCATAGGGACGCAGGGCCGGATGTCTCTTGGCGGGGAGCACGGTCCCCTTGCCGGGATCGGATGTCGACGTCTTGGCGCCGCGGTCGGCCCACGCTTTCAGGTCATCGACGGCGTAGACAACACGTCCGCCGATCTTCCGATACGTCGGTCCAGTACCATACGTGCGGTGCTTCTCGAGCGTGCGACCGGACAGGCCAAGATAGCGCGCGGCCTCCGGTGTACGCAGGAATCGCGGTGGTAGACCGGCCATTGGATCGGGCATTTGAGGACTCCAGGAGCACATCGCACTACGCCTGGCTATGCCGGCGTGTGTGCGGTCATCATGGAGAAGCAAGATCTCGGAGGGGGATGCCGAATGTTGCGGGTACGATTTTCGGCACCCCTTGGAGTCTGCGCTACTCTGCCCTGCGTCCGGGCCGCAGGAGTTTGCGGTAACCACCGCGCATCAACGCGACGCCGCCTTGCACCAGGCGGATTGCTCGATTGCGCAGGTCATGCGTCTTCCAGGCGCGATCGGGGATTCGCTTTTTGCCGAACAGCGCTTCGGCGATAACGCGATAGCTGCCGCCGGCGCTATGCGCATCGAGCGCGCGGATCGCCACGCTCAGGCGTTCGCGCCGCTGTCTGGATAACTGGTGAAAGGCTGGACCGGGCGGGCGTCCGTTCATCGCGCGCCACAGCCGGCGGGCTGCATACGCACGCGCGTCGAAATCGCCATCAAATGGCAATTCGGCTGCGTATGACGCGCCGAGCACCGGCGGCTCTTTGGACCAGACACGGTGATCTACCGCACCGACGCGCAGCACGATGCCAGCCGTCTGCGGCGCGGCGCACTTGGCCAGCTTTAACTCGAGCAGTGGGAGACTGCCGAGCCGAGATCGGCCGTCAAGGCAACCGGCACCGGAACGACCGCCGCTAGAACCTCGGGCGCCCAATATTTGGTGACCGCGCTTCTTTTGGCGCTTGGTCCCGACCCGCCGCGCTGTTTCGCCGGCGCGGCCAATGTCGGCAAAGTTGCCGGAAATCACGCCGCGCTCACGAGCAGCATCGACCAGCGACAGGAGCCTCGGTGAGCGAGGGTCGATCGGGTGAAGGCGATGGCCGAACCGGGCAAGATTTTTCCGTGTGCCTCGACGAAGGCGGCGATACCAGCCTGCGTCGCCGCTACAAGCGCCGTACCTTCACTCATCCGTCGAGCGATGTCGGCGTACAGCTCCATGCATTGTTGGCCGGCGCCTCCATGGACGTCATCGAGCAAATTGATGGCCGACGCCATTGCTCCATTGAGCGGCAAGCCGCAGGTGATGGACATGCGGCCGACCGCGATCGAGGGCGCTTGCGGTCCGTGATCGACCGCAGCCACAAGAGCGGCTTCAAGCAGAGCGGCATGATCGGGCGACGGGAGGTCGCCGCGCAACAGAAGCCATATCATCTGCGGAAAGCTGACCGAGCCGATCAGCTGCTCGATCGAAAAGCCACGAAAGCGGATGACGCCCGGCTTCATGTCGATAATGTCGGTCGACCACCAATTTGTTGCCTCGGTCAGGAGATCGGCGGGATTGGATTCGGGCATGACCAGGATTTCCTTTTCAAGCGACGCGGACCACGCCGCGGTCCGCCATTTCGTCGATCTGGGCGCGCGTGTAGCCGAGCCGTTCGAGCCATGTCGCCGTGTCGGCGCCGAGCAGCGGGGGAGCGGACGGTTTGGGAAAGCCTTCGTCTAGAAGGAAGCGTGGGCGCGTCACCCGTAGCTGTTGCCCTTCGGTCGGTGCGAGAGGCCGGTTCTCGACGAACCGGCGTTCGACCAGTTGCGGCTGCTGCAGTGCGTCCTGGACTGAGAGCACGCACCCCGCGGGAACGCCGGCGGCGTTGAAAATCTCCTCCCATTCCTCGGCGGATTTCGACTTGAGCGCCTTGTTGATCTCGTCGCTCAGGGCTGCGCGATGCAGGTTGCGCGTGTGGCGTTCACCGAACCGCTCCTCGCTCAGGAGATCGGGTCGTCCGATCAGCTGGCAGAGCTTCTCGAATTGCTTCTGCTCGTTGGCGGAAATGTTGAGCGGACCGGTCTTCGTCTTGAACGTGCCGGATGGCGCCGCCGTGAAATTCTCGTTCCCCATTGGCTCGGGGAGGATGCCGGCGTTGAGGTGGTTAGAGACTACCCAGCCCATTGCCGCCAGAGTCGATTCCAGGAGCGACACATCGATGAACCGACCGCGGCCCGTCGAACGCTGCGCGACCAGCGCCGCCGAGATTGCGAAGGCTGCTGTGATACCGGCCATGGTTCGGAGATCGGAAAGCCGGTGCGCAACGGCGCTGATCGGTGATCGCCGGTTACGCTCATCGCGCCCGAGACACCTTGCACGATCTGGTCGTAGGCGGACCGGTTTGCCCAG
Organism: Bradyrhizobium vignae; assembly: GCF_900324035.1. Classification (NCBI taxonomy): domain Bacteria; kingdom Pseudomonadati; phylum Pseudomonadota; class Alphaproteobacteria; order Hyphomicrobiales; family Nitrobacteraceae; genus Bradyrhizobium; species Bradyrhizobium vignae. The sequence goes on along the minus strand of NZ_LS398110.1, from coordinate 1,482,684 downwards.
GGCCTTCCTGACCGAAGCCGGATATGGCGCAGTAGATCAGCCGGGGATTGCGCTTCGCGAGAACCGCATAGCCGGGGCCGAGCCGCTCCATCACTTTGGGCCGGAAGTTCTCGAGCAGCACGTCGGCCTGATCGACAAGTCGAAGGAATGCATCCCGACCCTCCGGCGATTTCAAGTCGATCGCGATCGATTGTTTACAGGCATTCACCGCAACGAAGTACAGGCCGAACAGGCGCTGTGCCATCGTCGGATCTGCCCCGAGATGGCGAGCCAGATCGCCGCCCTTCGGATTTTCGTCTTGATCACTTCGGCGCCGAGCCGCGCCAAGTTGTAGCCACAGAAGGGTCCAGCGAGCACGTTGGACAGATCGAGGACCCGTACGCCCTCAAGCGGCAAACTCATGGCGATCTCCGTAAGACGTTCAACCCTCGTTCTGTCTGACAGAGCGTTATTCTATTGTGCAGACCTCACGCCCGAGTTCAATGCATGAGTCAAGGCAGTTCTATTGTGAAGAACCCAATACAGGTGGGCTTGCAGGTTGATTTTTGAATTCGCGCGAACTAAGTTCTGTAAAACAGAACCTGCAAGGCGATTTTTGATGACCAGGGACGGCGCGGAGTCGGTCGAGCGCGCACTCAACATCTTGCGCGCCTTCTCCGAAACGCGCCGACAGATGAGCCTGACAGAAATCTCGCAAAGCACCGGCTTGTATAAGAGCACGGTCTTGCGTTTGACCGCATCGCTCGAAGCCTGCGGCTTCGTGCAGAGAGGAGAGGACAAGCTCTACCGGCTCGGACCGGAGTTGTGGCGTCTTGGAGCAATTTACCGGCGCGGCCTCGACCTCGGCGAGTTCATCCGGCCGGTTCTGCGCCGCCTCGTCGATACGACCCAGGAGAGCGCCTCGTTCTATGTCCGCGACGGCGACGAGCGCATCTGCCTGTATCGCCAGAATTCGCCGCGCGCGGTTCGACACCATCTTGAAGAGGGAGAACGGCTCCCGCTCGATCGCGGGGCCGCGGGGCGCGTTCTGCGCGCCTACACGGCGCCGAAGTGGCCGCCAGGAGCGCAGATTCGAGAGGACGGCTTCTATATCTCGTTGGGTGAGCGCGACGCAGACGTCGCCGCCGCTTCGGTGCCGGTCATCGACAATGCAGGCCGGTTGCGCGGCGCCTTGTCTGTATCCGATTTGAGAAGCCGTTTCGATACCAAGGCGCAACACCTGGCGATCGAAGCCATGAAGATGGAGGCTGCGCGACTAGCTGACCACCTGCCTGCATCTGACTGAGTCCGGCGAACAAGCGGCAGATGTCGCGTTAGGGTCACAATGCGAAAAAACTCAGATTGAGCAAATCTGGTCCGCTCTGTTGCGATGAGCGGCGCCCGGGAGACAGAGCGCAGTTTCGTGGATGGGCCAGGCAGCTGCGAATGGCGTTACGCTCTGGGCAGGCTTTTAGCTAAGAAACCCCGTCCGATTTGGTCGGACGGGGCTTGGTGGGGCGCTCTTAATCGCCGTTCTTGCGCGGCCGCGACCACAGAAGGGTGTAGCCCTCACCGCCTTCATCATCGAACAGGTTCGCGTAGATCGGCGCGTTGAACGAGGGGTCGTCGAGCTTGAGCGAGAGGTAGTCGCGGCCTTCCTCGGAACGCTTCGACCAGGCTGCGCCGATCTCCGCACGACCCACGTAGATGCGGTGGCTAGGAGCGTTGTCGTTGGAGCGGTTGGTCTCGGCGACGATGCGGACGCCCTTGGCTCGCAGGCTCAGGGTGACGATTTCGCCCTGGAATTCGTTGCCGACCTTCTTGAAAGAACCGATGTTAGCCATGTCACTTCTCCTGTTGTGTTTCGAGCCCGCGACCACCGCGGCCTCGATGGCGATCTAGGGCCGAGGACGATCGGCGACGCACCCGCTCGGGCCGGAGCGCAGCGGAGGACGTCGTTGTGGCGACTTTCTTGTCTCGCGAGGAATGGGCGAAGCCCAGGGGAAGAAAGTCGCATCAACGGCGTTGCGGCTCAGACGATCGAGGCGAAGCCGGTCTTCGGCCAGATCAAGCCATCAACGAGGCCACGTGCGTCCGCGTGCTGAACCACAATCTTACGGAGAAGCGTAGCTATCTCGGTTTTGATGAACAAGCGGTCGAAACGATTTGGCGCAGAAAGAGAAACAATCTGCTGCAAAGGGCGGAATCGTCTCCCCAAGAACGGATCGAGATAAAACCGCTCCGACGCGGCTGTGTGGGCCAGACCGAATGCCGGCAGCTTGATCGAGGTGTTCCGAGGAGGACGGCCCTTCCCGCGCTCAGGTTTCGATCAGCCTTCCTTTAACGCGCCGATCTACGCGCACCTGTTCGACGGAGGGCGGAAAACGGTCAGCCCCTCGGGCCATGCGGCCATAAGAACGCGTTAGGACGGGTTCTCCACCACCTCACCCGGCTCGAACGGGCGGGGCTTCGCCAACACCATCAAGCGCGTCCATGACGTAAGGCCAATGCAAACTGCGCCCAGGCAAGCGAAGACGTCACGCCCAGCGAGTGAAGGCGCTCCGATCTGGGACAGGGCGAATACCACATGATAGCCGGCGACGGCGGCGGGGACCGCGAATGCTGTCGCGATCGCGATACGCAAGGCGGAAGACCGAGTAGCAGCAAAGGCGACCTGGCCTAGCACGAGCGTCAGCGTACCGCCGGCCGTTGCGATAAGCGGGGTGCCAACGAGGCCGGCGCCGCGCTGATACGCCGTGATCCCGATACTCAGTGCGACGAAAAATGGCAATGCATACACAGCGAGCGTAAAGATCGCCCAGCAGAACAAGCCGATGCCGAGTGTGTTGAGAACAAGCCCAATAGCGAGCATGGTGGTGGCTCCATGTGCATAGATGTACTGGTCGCGCCTTCCACCACCACCACGGCGCAACTCTGGATATGAGACCGAAACGAGGCGGAGTTGCGGCGCGAGCAATTTCGCTTCGATGGAAATCGAGAAGACGGCGCTCACGCGCCGCCGAACCTCCAGACGGGGATGCCGAGGCGCTTCGCCTTATCGGCAAGGTTGTCCTGAATTCCCGTGCCCGGGAAGTGCATGACGCCGATCGGCAGGAGTTCGAGCATGGCGTCGTTGCGCTTGAACGGTGCGGCCTTGGCATGCTTCGTCCAGTCTGGCTTGAAGGCGATCTGAGGTACCTTGCGGGTGGTCGCCCATTTCGAGGCTATCAGTTCAGCGCCCTTCGGGGAGCCACCATGGAGCAGGACCATGTCGGAATGCTTGGCATGAACCTTGTCGAGGCGGTCCCAGATGAGGTTGTGGTCGTTAAAGTCGAGCCCTCCGGTGAGCGCGATCTTCGGCCCAGCGGGCAGCATGACCTCGGTCTCGGCGCGGCGCTTCGCCGCGATGAAGTCGCGGGAGTCGATCATCGCTGCGGTCAGCGTACGATGGTTCACCAGCGTTCCCGATCGGGGGCGCCAGAATGAGCCGGTGTGCGTCTCGAAGCGCTCGATGGCCCGATCACGGAAGAGCTCCAGGCAGTCGCGCCGCTCGATCAATGTGATGCCTTCCGCCGTCACGCGCTCGAGTTCGACGGATCGAACTTCGGAGCCGTCCTGCTCGCGCTGGCTCTTCTGCTGCGCCTGTTCGTTGTCGTCAAGTTGACGCCCGATGCGGTCGACGGCTCGGTGGAACAGGTTGACAGTAGACCAGAGCAGATCGTCAAGGTCCGGCTCGAGCCGCGTGTCGCTCAACGTGGCGACCAGGGCATCGAAGATGTCAGCGACGGCACCGGTAATGATCCTGGCCTCGGGAAGCGGCCGTGGATCGGGCTGGTCGTCGAAGGGGCGGTAACCGAAGAGCTGCAATTCGGCAAGAACATGTTCGGTCGGAGATGCGGCGTGCGGCGGTTCGATGTCGTCGTGGTCGGTCATGGAGGCGATCCTTTGCCGGATCGGCCGCGACCATCGCGGCCTTCGTGGCGATCACTCAGACGGCAGGCGGAACGGGCCAGAACCCGGAGCAGAGCGGAGGGCCGAAGCGCCGCGGAGGATGGCAAAGGCCGGCTATTTTGCTTCGCGATGCAAAGCGCGCCGCTCAGATGGCTAATCGCCGGCGCGCGGCGGAAAATAGCCGGACGCAGCCATTGCCGGCCCGAGCCGCTTGCCGTCCGATCGCCCTCTAGAAGGCCGTGGTCGCGTCCTCTTCCGGCAGTGGCCTTGCTATGACCGAGCTGTCGACCCCGATGGAAGCGCCGGGGCTATTCCGCGGCTACCGTCGGAGAATGCAGGAAGCGCGCGACGTCCTCTGGTACGAGTTGAAGCCGCAAGCGTACTCGGATGGCATCGATCCCGAAGAGGTGCAGATCTTCGTTGAAGTCCCCCAGCCGGGGCGACAGCGGGATCGCTTCAACGCCGACGGCTTCCGCTCGCTGCGTGAGAATCGCCTGTACGGCATCTCCGGCGGCATCGTTATCGCGGGCGATATAGAGCCGACGCAGGCCAGACGGCAGCAACATGGCTGCGAGGTGATTGGCCGAAAGCGCAGCCGCCATGGGCAAGGTCGGCAGTGCGTAACGCAGTGACAGCATGGTCTCGATCCCCTCGCCGGCAGCAAGTACGTCATCGACCACGCCGAAATGAACGGCGTTGCCCAGAAGGTCGCCCATTGCGCGTCGTGGTGTGTCGATCGGAGCCTTGCCGAGCCGCACGCGATCAAAGCCGTCTGGATCTAGCCAGGTGCGATGCACGCCGGTGATCCGTCCCTCGAGGTCCGTGACAGAGCCTATCATCGCCGGCCAGGTTTCGGTCGGCAAATGCTCGTCCGGCCGATAGTAGCAACGCGGGTGGAAGCGGAGGCTGCCACCATGGTGGATGCGGGCTATTCCGCGACGCTGCAAGTACGTTTCAGCCGCCGTCCCCTCGATCGGACTGGATATCGCAAAGAGCCGACGAGCGGCTTCCTGCGATCCGGCCGGCACTACTGGACGAATAGGTTTCTGAGCTGGTTGCTGTTCAGAACGCGGTAGCTTCAGAAAGCGCCTCGCCTCCTCAGCGACCTCGCGAAAGTCTCGCAAGGCCAGACTTTCGCGGATGATGTCGAGGAGATCGCCATGTTCTCCGGTCGCGGCGTCGGTCCATTTCCCAGCGGGTCCCTTCGGCGATTCCTGGAGCCGTACGAACAACGAGCGGCCCGGCGTGTTGTGGACGTCGCCGACCAGCCAGTACCGCCCCGCTCGCCTGCCATTGGAGAGATAGTGTCGGCACACCGCCTCGGCCTCGCGCGAGAGGCGGCGTGCCAGTTCGGAAGCATCGCGGGACATCACGCCGCCTCCCGATCACTGATGCGCGCAACCGGATAGCTGTCGAGTACATTCGACAGGATCTCGACACCGCTCGCGTCCGTGGGCACGAACATGCGCAGCTTCCAGGAGATGATCTCCCCAAAGAGGCCGTAAGCACGGAGGCGATCGCGCATCGTGTCTTTGAATCCCGACAGCTCGATGCGATACGCGCCCATCACCCGGACGCGGCGAAGCTGGAGCCCCTCCGCAAGATCGAGGACGGTCCGTCCCTCCATCAGCGCGGCAAAGGCAGCGCCTGGTGTCAGCGCAGGCGCGTCCGTTGCAAGGACGCTTTCGACCCACGCCGCGGAAACCTTGCGTCCGATGATGCGTTCGCCCGCATCGGTCTGGAGCCGATAGACGCGGGTTGATTCGTTCGGCAGCCGCTTCCAGATCGGGAGCAGCAAGCCCGCCACGACGTGGATCGTGATTTCCGTGAACTCGGGCACCTCCGCAAGTTCCGCCAGCCAGGCCGAGGCAAAGCGTTCACGATCCGCTTCGTCCCAATGGCTTTCTGCCATTATGCTTAGGGCGACCCGGTGCTGCTCCATCGGCCGGATCAGACGGACGCGCCGCTCGATCTCGCCATCATCGAGCATGACGCTCGCCGCAGGGACCTGCACGGCGGCTCGTTCCGAGCGCTCATTGACGAGCAGGACGGCCTGACGATCGGAAAGACGTGCAAGAGCGTCATCCAGACTCACCGGATGATTGCGCTGCCGCTGGGCGACCGTGAGCAGCCGGGTCTCGGCGCCGGTGCCAGGATGGTCATAGATCGTCCGCCGGTCGGCGACGACGAAGCTTTCAGCGCGGAGCGTTTCCAGGCCGACGTCGTAGGTACCCGACGCGACCGCGCCCTCGATCCGAGCGGTCAACAGCTGCTCGAAGGCGGTGAACAGCACATTCTGTAGATCGATAGTGAGTGCCAACAATCTGTTGAGGAAGGTGGTGATCGGCGGCAGGTCATCCCTCAGCCCATTGGCATCCATGAGCTTCAGGCCGGTCGCATCCTCGAACCGTTCGAGCGAACAGCCATCGACTTTGCCTCGCACAAGCAGCGTATAGAGCTGACGCAGCGCGTCACGCCCGTACTGGCTTTCGAGATTGTCCTCGGGCCGGAACAGGCCCTGCCCTCCTGTCTGGCGCTGGCCGCGCGTAATGGCCCCTAACGTGTCGAGCCGTCGGGCAATGGTGCTGAGAAAGCGCTTTTCGGCTTTCACGTCGGTCGCAATGGGACGGAACAGCGGCGGCTGCGCCTGATTGGTCCGGTTTGTGCGGCCGAGCCCCTGAATCGCGGCGTCGGCCTTCCAGCCGGGCTCGAGCAAATAATGGACCCGCAAGCGGCGATTCCGGGCCGAGAGCTCGGCATGGTAGCTCCTCCCCGTGCCGCCTGCGTCGGAGAACACGAGGATACGCTTGAGGTCGTCCATGAAGGCCGATGTCTCAGCGAGATTGGCCGAACCGGCTCGGTTTTCGACCACCAACCGATCGCCCTTACGAATGATGCGGCGCGAGCGGCCGGTCACTTCGGCGACGATGTCGGTGCCGAATTGCTGCACGATTTGATCCAGCGCGCCGGGGACCGGAGGCAGCGAGGCGAGTTTCTCGATGAGGCGGCCGCGTCGTGCGACGGCTTCCCGGCTCTCGACCGGCTGGCCATCGCGATAGACAGGCCGAGAGCAGAGGTTGCCCTCAGAGTCGGCGAATGGTTCGTAGAGCTGGACCGGGAAGGAATGGGCGAGATAGTCGAGCACATACTCGCGCGGGGTGATGTCGACCTGAACGTCGCGCCAGTCTTCGGTCGGGATCTCGGCGAGCCGGCGCTCCATCAGCGCTTCGCCCGTTGAAACAATCTGGATGACAGCGGCATGGCCGGCGGCGAGATCGCGGTCGATCGACCGGATGAGCGACGGCGTCTTCATTGAGGTCAGCAAATGGCCAAAGAAGCGCTGTTTGGCGCTTTCAAAGGCGGATCGGGCCGCGGATTTCGCCTGCCCGTTCAGCGTTCCGGTTTCGCCGGTGATGTTGGCGGCCCGCATCGCCGCGTCGAGGTTGTTATGGATGATGCTGAACGCATCTGCATAGGCGTCGTAGATGCGAACCTGCTCCGGCGTAAGCTGATGCTCGACGAGGTCGTATTCGACGCCTTCATAGGAAAGCGAGCGGGCCGCGTAGAGGCCGAGCGCCTTCAGGTCACGCGCGAGCACCTCCATGGCCGCGACTCCACCCTCCTCGATCGCTTCGACGAATTCGGCGCGTGTGGCGAACGGGAAGTCGGAGCCGCCCCAAAGACCGAGGCGTTGGGCATAAGCGAGGTTGTGGACCGTGGTTGCGCCCGTCGCCGATACATAAACGACGCGAGCATTCGGCAGCGCGTGCTGGAGCCTCAAGCCCGCGCGCCCCTGCTGAGAGGCCGCCTGGTCGCCGCGCTCGCCCTTGCCCCCGACCGCATTCTGCATGGCGTGGCTCTCGTCGAACACGATCACTCCGTCGAAATCGGCGCCCAACCATTCAACGATCTGTCTGACACGCGAAAGCTTTTCGCCACGCTCGTCGGTCCGTAGCGTAGCGTAGGTGGTAAATAGGACGCCTTCCGAGAGCCGGATCGGGGTACCCTGGCGAAACCGCGAAAGCGGCGTAACAAGCAATCGCTCCATGCCCAGCGCGGACCAGTCGCGCTGCGCATCTTCAATCAGCTTGTCGGACTTGCTGATCCAGACCGCACGACGACGGCCCTTGAGCCAGTTGTCGAGCAGGATCCCCGCGACCTGCCGCCCCTTGCCCGCCCCGGTGCCGTCGCCCAAGAACCAGCCACGTCGAAAGCGGACGGCATTCTCTGCGTCGTCGCGTGCTGCCGCCACAACATCAAAGGTCGCGTCGACCGTCCAGGAGCCCGCGACAAACTCGGAATGCGCCTCACCGGCATAAATGACGCTCTCAAGCTGAGCGTCCGACAGAAGTCCATCTGCCACCAGACCCCAAGGGAGGTGCGGCCGGTAGGAAGGCTTCGGTGGCGCAACGGAAGCCATCGCCGCGGATTGCACGAGTTTGGTCGGGTGTGCGCACGATCCAGGAATACGGATCGACTGCAATCCGTACTCCTCGTAAAGCGCATCGGTGAGCCGGGTGCCTTCCGGCGGCGACCATTCGACCGTTTCGTACGTAAGTTCGACGCCTTCTGGCGCGGCGCCTGTCGCAGACGATGAGCGCGTTGCAACAGCGCTGGTCGACCCGGACATGTTTGGCCACCCGATAGCGGAGATCTCCGATGGCGTGGCGACAGGCGTCCTTGTAGGCACATGCTTGGCCACCCAATCAAGCAAGGTAGCGACGTCGGCCGCCATGCCCGGCGAGGCAGGAAAAGCCGTCGGATCGGCAGCGGGCAGCTTGTCGATCACAAGCAGCCTCGTATCCGTCTGAGTGCCATGCTTGGCGTAGATGGCGCCCTCGATCGCCGCAGAAAACACCAATCGCCCGCGTCCCTGGAGCCGCACAAAGGCATCTCGCCATGCCGGGTTATCGGCCGCGAAGCTTGCGCCAGTGATGGCGACGAGGCGCCCACCATCGCAAAGACGCGCGAGCGCCGAAGCGATGTGCCGGAGGGTCGCATCCGCCATCCGTCGATCGACATTCGCCAGGGCCGAGAACGGCGGGTTCATCAGGACGACGCTCGGTGCGACACTCGCATCGAGGTGGTCATCGATCTGAGCAGCATCGAACCGCGTGACGTTACCGCCTGCGAATAGATGTTCGAGCATCCCCGCCCGGGCCTCGGCCAACTCGTTCAACACCAAGGCGCCGCCGGCGAGTTCGGCAAAGATGGCGAGCAAACCGGTGCCCGCCGATGGCTCGAGAACACGATCGGCCGGCGTAATGCCGGCTGCGGCGTATGCTGCCAGCCCGAGCGGGATCGGCGTCGAGAATTGCTGAAGCGCCTGGCTGTCCTCGGAACGCCGCGTGTGGGTCGGCAGACAGCTCGCGATCTTCGCGAGCATCGGCAGCATTGCTGCCGTCGAGCCAGCCTTGGCAAGCATCGCGGGGCCGAACTTGCGAAGGAACAGAACCGTTGCCGCCTCGCAGACGTCATAGGCGGACTTCCAATTCCAGACCCCGGCCGCGTCAGAGGCGCCGAAGGCAGCCTCCATGGCGCTACGCAGAACAGCGGCATCGATGCGCCGCCCGCGTTCGAGTTCGGTCAGGACCTGTCGCGCGGCCCTGACAGCGGCAGAGGTGAGATTTGCAGCGGCACGCATCGAGAGCGGCGCGGCGACAGCGCCGCCGGCGAGAGATTCGGTCATGGCAGGGTTCTTTCGGAGAGCAGGAATGGGGCGAACCATCGGGGGCTCTCCTTTGACGCCGACGGCTCAAACCCTTCCCGGCCCGACTCTCACTCTCAGCCGTTCCCAATAAGAATGGGGACCAGCGCTGCGCACGGACCCCCCAAGCAACCGCGGGACGGCCAAAGCCGTCCCGCTCTGTGATGATCACTCAGCCGCGTCGAGCTGTTGCGGATCTTCGTCGCCGACGGCCTCCTCGTCGACGAGGAATTCGGGCAACGAGCCCGTGCCCTCCTGCTCCACTTGCGCCGCATTGGGATCGACGAGACGCAGCGGCTCCGGCAATCAACCCGAGCCATCCAGCAGGCGCTCGGCCTCCTTGGCCATGTCGGCCTTCTTCAGATGATCGATCAGTTGGGCCCATGACTCGCCCTTGGCTTCTCGCACCGCTTCCAGAATGCGCGGCTTGGTGACCTGGCCGAGATAGTTGTCGACGGTCGGCCGCCAGCCAGCCAGCACCATGTCGAGCCCGACCGCGCGCGCCAGCACATCAGCCTGGTCGAGACGCGTGCGGACACCCTGAGCGGAGACACGGCCCTGATTGTAGCGGTTGGCCGGCTCATACACGGCGTTGGCCGTAAATGATGCACAGTGGGCGAACAGCGATGCCTGTGCACCACCATCGAGTGCTGTCAGCGCATCCCAGAGATCGCTCTCGCTCTTCGGCAACCGTGCCTTCCAGGCCTCATGCCGCGCCTCGACAGCTTTGGCCGAGTTGCTTTCCCTCAGCCCCGGAGCTTGGGCGGGAAAGTTCGGCGTGCGAAGGCTGATCTCAAGACAGCTCCCCGACGACGCGAACCGATAAAAGGCAAGTCAGCACGAAGTTATGCAGCACTGCCTGAAACGCAATGGCTGGATTTTCTGCCAGCGCATCCCGCAATGCCAACGTACGATGCGCCGTCAGCTCGGTGATCAACCGATCCGGCAGAGGTTTGGCGGCGTCCTCATCATCCTCTTCGGCGTCAGCAGCACCACCTGCGACCGCGATGATCGTGCGCTGGACGGAAGGGCCCTCTTCTTGACCTTCGGTCGACGACGTTTCGGCGCCCTGCCCGACATCAGGATCAGTTGCCTGAACCTCGTCCTCTGGCCGGACGTAACCCCGGTCCACGGAAAGGCGTCCTTCGGAATCGATGCTGATGAAGACACCAGCCCGGGCGTCTCGGTCGGATCGTAGTGCATCGGCCGGTCTTCGAACGCCGCCAGCGCTGACTCGATTTCGCCGAGACGCTGATCGACTTCGTTGGGCAATTCGTCGGCATCATGGTAGTCGGTTTCCAGCTTGGCCTGCTCGGCGTTCAGTGCATCGATGGTGGCCTGCTCCTCAGGCGAGAGATTGACAGGCTTGCCTTCGATCTTCCGTAGGCCTGAGTGTGACCGTAGGAGAAGTCTACGGCGACCGATATCCACTTCCAGCCTTCGGCGGTAATCGTCTCAGCCTCGGCCTTGAGCTTCTCGGTTACGAGGCGGTCGAGCAGCACGACGTCCTGAAGCCAGCCGCCGTCGTCGTGCTCGAACAGATCCCGCAGAACGCCGCCAACCCGCGTGCTGAGAGGCATCAAGGCCCACAAATTGGGCGCGGCGATCGGACCCGCGTACGGTGTTCTCGGTGAGCAAGCGCCGGATCTGGTAAGGCTCGTCATAGCCGGAACGGCTGACATTCTGCCAGACTTGCTCCTGGCGGGCGTGATCGGCCGTGACCGAGAACGCCATGAGCTGCTCGAGCATCATGCCGTCTTCGGCATAGACCTCATGCAGCCTCGGCGAGACCGACGCCAGCCGCAGGCGCTGCTTGACGATTGCAGGGTTTACGAAATGGCGCGCGGCAATGTCTTCCTCGCTCATGCCGAGATCGCGCAGTGTCTGGAAGGCCCGAAACTGATCAAGCGGATGCAGGCCGACCCGCTCATCGTTCTCCGCCATCGAATCGTCCGCGGCGATACCCGCTTCACGCACAACGCACGGCACCGCCTGCGTCTTTGACATGCGTTTTTGTTTCATCAGGAGCTCGAGAGCGCGATAGCGCCTGCCGCCCGCCGGCACCTCGAACATGCCGGTCTCGTTGCCATCTGCATCAACAACGGCCCGGACACTCAGACTTTGCAGAAGCGTACGCTGCGCGATGCTCTCGGCTAGCTGCTCGATCGAGACACCGGCCTTGACGCGGCACGACGGGCGGCCGTGAGACTCGCTCGGCTTCCAACCCGTCGCGAACAGCCTCCCCCTCCTCTCACTCTCGCGCAGCCATCAGGCCAAGCATCACGCCGTCTCGTGATCGGCGACAACCGAATCCAGCGACGGAAGCTCAATGGACCCGGGAACGAAGCCGAGCAAATAGTCCACGGCCTTGCTCGCCTGTGAGGCGGCCCGCACGATGGCCCGACTGTCTTCGCGTAGGACTTCAAGCCAGGAGCCGATATAGTCGGCATGGCGCACGGTCGGGACGATCCCGAGCGACGCGCAGCTGAATGCGGAACTCAACTCGGCGACCAGTTCTTCAAAGGCATATTTCTTCGTACCGTAGGATCCGCTCTGGTCGCGATTGAGGCGCGAGGGATGCCCGGTCGCATGACCGAGTTCATGCAACGCGGTACGGTGCCAGTTGATCGGCTCGAAATAGGCCTGCGGCGGCGGGACCTGAACATAGTCTTCGGCTGTTGCGTAGAATGCGCGATCTCCACCAATGCGAAATGGAATTCCGCTGGCCTTGATCAGGGCGTCAACCGTGGGGTCAATCAGGCCAGCCGGCGGTGGCGGCGCAGCGGTTGCGATGCCGTCGGGCAGTTCCTCGCACTGTTCGACGTTGAAAACGGTAAATCGTTTGAGGAATGGAATTGCCTGCGCGTCTTCGCCGGTCTCGGCCGCCCGGCGCTTTTCGTCATTCGGCACGAAACGATCAGCGTACACCACTGTGGTGCCGCGCTCTCCCTTGCGAACGTGGCCGCCGAGCGAGAGCGCCTGACGAAAGGTGAGCCAACTTTGACCGGCAAATCCGCGTTCGATCACGGCTCCCCAGAGGATGAGGATGTTAACGCCACTGTATTGCCGGTTGGTCGACGCGTTTTTCGGCATGGCCAGCGGCGCTTTCGCCGCGGCCGTACCCCAGGGCTGAACCCAGGGGACGCGTCCGGCCTCAAGCTCGGCAATGATCTTGTCGGTGATTTCGTTATAGAGGTTTGCCCGGTCCTGGCCGACGCGCGCGCAAGCAGTAGGGTTCGACATCGCGGGTCTCCGCGACGGGCGCCACGAGCCTCTCTCGCAGCTTGTAACCCGTCACGAAAAACCCAGCCTGTACTCTTACTCTCAGCTTCTAGCGCAATCTGCCTTAGGCCGCAGGCCCGATCAGGCGTGCGCCCAAGGGCCCATCGCCTCAACGGAAAATGGCACCCGGAGAGCGTGAGCATAGCGACCCGAAGGGGCACGCTGGTCCGAGTGCAGCGACGAGACCGGTTCAATAGCGGCACCCGGGAACGGGGCAGTGATAGCGATCGCCGCAGGCGAGCCCCTTTCCCGAGTGCCTCCGGCGAGGAGCACCAAAGCTCTAGCGCGAGGGATCGAAGCCGCAAGGCCGAGACGCTGCGCGGCTCGGTTCACGATAGCCCGGTGTGGCCTTGGCCGCACGCGCCAAAACCTGAGCGAACGTGATGCAGGCAATGATACGAGAACCGCCCGGCATTTTCACAGGGGTCTCACAATTGTGGAAGAGAGGTCTGTGGGCGGAGCGAAAGCGAAGACCACTCGCGGACGCGGCGAAAGAGGCACCCGCAGGAGGGTCAGCATAGCGCCGACGCGTAGCGGCGGGACCCGGGACCGAGTGCAGTCGCGAGACCGGTTAAGAAGGCACCCGACCCGAAGGGCAGTGATAGCGACGCCGGCATGCAATGACGGCGGGCCCGAGGGCGAGTGCCTCCGGCGAGCTACTCAATGCGGATTTACGTCTCCTTGGTATCAATTTTGCTTTTGTGATATCGTCTCACGTGTGCGCATGTCTATGCACGGCGTGGGCTTGTTCACTGAGAGCCAATTCTTACAGAGGACGACATGGCCAAGAAAGCGAAGAAGGCAAAGAAGACCGCGAAGGCAGCTACCAAGAAGGCGGCAAAGAAGACTTCAAAGAAAAAGAAGTAGTCGTATCGGCTACTGATATATTGCCGCCTCCGGGTCGAGACCCGGATGAAAAGCGAGACCTCCCAAAGGATATGAAGCGTCCTTTGCAGCCGTTTGGTATCGCGGCACGCTAAGATAAGGCCGGACCTTTATGCAGGTGGCTGCTGCATAAAGGTCCGGTTTTCGTTTCTGCCCCGCGAGGGCGTGATCTGCTCGTGCGCGACGGATCGAAGCCGCAAGCCCGAGACGCTGCGCGGCTCGGTTCACGAGTGCCCGGTGCGGCGACAGCCGCACGCGCAAAAAGGGCAAGGAGCAACCACCTGAGCTCGGACGTCTGAAGTATCGGAAAACGGTGTTTCCAGGCACGGTTGGATGCAGGACCGCGCCGATCCGCATGCACGAGAGCGGGCCTTCGACATCGCCCGTCGAGATCCGCCAGCAGACGCATCCCGTCAAGAAGCGGAGGCCGCGGTTCGCGACGTGCTGGACTCGATCGGTGATACCTGCCCTGAATGCCCCCTCTGACTGGGCACGCTCCGACGCCAGCCCGTCTCTCCGACTCAGCGGCCTAGCCGTTTCTCCACCTGCTTGCGCGCGTTGCCGACCTTTTTGACGGCCTTTTTCACCGCCGGCGACGACTTTCCTATCTTCTTCGCCTCATACTGCACTTCGTAGTCCTGCCCGCCTGCCACTCTCGCCCGGTCCTGCTTTCGTCCCCGCGCCGTCTTCCTCTTCTTCGCTCCCGCCATGGGTGCCTCCTGTTGTGACATGGAAGCAACGCGACAGGGATTCGCAGGTTCCGGAACGATTCGAACTGTGCCAATTTGAATCGGCTGTAGCGTGGAGTTCTGCAGTGGCATTTCAGCGTAACAAGCCGGCAGCTATCGGCGTCAAGACGCCTTTGCCCGGCTTCATCGAACCGGCCCTGGCATCCTCGACAGAGAAAGTGCCGTCGGGAGAGCGCTGGATTCACGAAATCAAATTCGACGGCTACCGTGTTCAGGTCCATCTGGCCAACGAGACGACGAAGATCTTCACCCGGCGAGGCCATGATTGGACGCATCGCTTCAAGAAGGTCGCTCAAGACGCCTGGCGGATCAAGGCGAACTCGGCGGTAGTGGACGGCGAGATCGTGGTCCCGGCCGCCGACGGCACCACCGATTTCTCGGTCCTGCAGAACGAACTCAGAGGCAAGTCCAAGAGCATCGTGCTCGTAGCGTTCGATCTGCTCTATCTGAACGGCCGAGATATCCGGAAGCTTCCGCTCTTTCAGCGCAAAGCCGAACTCAAGAAGATCCTAACCGGCACCGACATCCAGTTTAGCGAAAGTTTCGAAATAGACGGCCACCAGATGTTTGCGCACGCCTGCAAGCTCGGCCTCGAAGGCGTCATCTCGAAGGTCCGGGGCAGCGCCTATCCGGCGGGACGCACGAACGACTGGGTCAAGAAGACCTGCGTGCAGCGGGAGACGCTGACCATTGCCGGTTTCGCGCTCGATGGAACGAAGTGGGACGGCATCTACGTCGGCCGGCGCAAGGGCGACGATCTGGTATACGCCGGGAAGGTGGACCATGGGTTCGACAAGGCGTCAGCCGTCGACCTTCAGGAGCGCCTGAAGCCGCTGATCCGCAAGACGCAGCCTTATGCAAAGCGGATTGCGCACAAAGGCATCTGGGTCGAGCCCAAGCTGCTGGCGGAGATAGAGTACCGTGCGAAATCAGCTGAGGGGAAACTCCGCCATCCCTTCTTCAGGGGACTTCGGGAGGATCTGTAATGGATGCCTTTGACCGCTTCTGGCAGTGGGCGGAAAAGCCGCTCGATAGTCCGCTGACGATCCCTGCGGAGCTCCATCGAGCGGTGATGGAGCTGTCTCCGGAGGACAGACGGGACCGCGCGAGGTCAACGAATCCGCAGCGCGGGCGGTTTCCGGCCGATAGGTTACAAGCGATTGCTCAGTCTAAGCACGCCCGCTCGAGACGCATCATTCGACATTGACCGGCTTGAATTGGAAAGTATCAGAATTCGCGAAACGGAGTATGATCAGTCATCACCGGCAAAGGCACTCTGCCCGCGGGCACCGGTGACTGAGAGGCCAATCGCGCTCCCGCCTGCAGCAGGAGCCACCAATGTCTCAGGATTCCGAACGTGTCATCCTTGCCCGTCGCCATGTTGCCAGAGGACGTCAGATCGTCGAAAGGCAGCAACGGATGGTCAGCAATGGCGGTGCAAACACTGAGGAAGCCATAAGCTGCTGACTCTATTCGAAGCAACGCAGAACATCTTCGAGGATGATCTGGAGCGCATCTTGCGGGAAGAGCGCAACGGCTAAGGCTGGAGACCTGGCAGTTCAGATTGGCGATTTCCGATCTCGACGGCAAAGCAGGCGTTAATGCTAAGACTCGAGATGGTCACACTTCGAGACCTAACCTCGCGCTCGTCGTAACGCCTCTTCCAGCCGGGCCTTCTTTTTCCCAGCGCGCTTCCTCGTCCCGCGCGCTTTCCTCAAGAACCTCGAGTTGTTGTTGAATATCAGCGGCCTTTTCTTCGTGCTTGCGCGGGCCGCGTCCAAGGCGTCTTGCGCCTTGTCGACGGCGTGCTGCCATCGCTCGCGCTCCTTCTGCCGGGCGGCCTCCTCTTTGGCACGTTCGCGCTCCCGTCGCTTCTGCTCCCTCTCGAAAGCAAGTGCGGCGTCCCGGTCAGCCGCATCATCGTTGGCCCGCTTGGCAGGCTTCCGCGGTGGACGGCGGCCTGTCTTCTTTGAGCTGCCGCTGGCAAGGTCGGTAGGTAACTCCGCATGCTCCCCGAATGGCCCGTCGGAGCCGACAGGTCTCTTCAGAACGACGCCCGGCGCAGCCATGGTCGCCTCGATGACGTCCGGATCGTCGCTGTCCTTTGCCGCGCCCTGGTGGAAGAGATTGCTGTCGGCGCCCCAGGCTTCGAGGGCCCATGGAGGGAGCGGCGATCGCCAGATCGAAAAAAACCCAGCGAAGTCCGGTAGGTCTTGAGTTTTCTCGCCACGCCTCGCTCCCCACCTACCGACTCGATCATTTGATCCGCCGGTCAGTCTACCGCGCAAGCAGGGATACTTTAGATCGAGCGCACAGCGCCGCCTGTCCGGGATCTAATAAGCGACCGCCCCAGCGTCAGTGAAAAGCGCATTCGGATGCGCCCTGGACGCCACGGAGCAGGTCCTGCCCTGTTACGGAAAATAGGCCGGGCTCGTTGGTAGTTCGCTCACGCCGCTTGTTCGTGGGTCACGTAATCCATCGTGACCTTCGCGACGTTGGCGTCGATCCAGGCGGCCATGCGCTCCTCCTCCTTCAACGAAGCTTCCAGCGGAGCTCTGGCGGAATCCATCCCGGCCGCGGGGCAGAGCGCCAGCAGCGACTTGTAGGCAGCGATCTCGAAGTGCTCGAACGCATTATTCGCGAAAGTGTTCTTGAGGATTTCGTCACCCGCCATCGAATGGGCCATCGCCATTGTGTTCGCCGCGATGGATTGGGCCGTGTCCTTGAGACTGGAGGTCGTCTCGCCGCAGGCCTCGAGACACTGCTCAAGCCTCGTTAACTGAGTGTTCGTCTCCTGAAGATGGGCGGCAACCTTTTGCTTCACCTCCGGGTACTCATCCAAGCGCTCCGATTGACGTTCCAGTAGTTCGCGCGCCTGGGTCTCCATCGCATGCGCGTTCCTCAACCCGACCACGAATATATCGCGCGCTGTCTGTGTCATCAGTTCCTCCTGTGCTTTGCTGAAGGCGAGAACATCGCTCATGGAGCTACGTTCCAAATCGCACCCGGCTGCGGCGTCTCTACGCAGCCCTCGACGCGCCCGAGTCCTTGCCGCGATAGGAACAAGGGCGCCGCTAGGTCGTTCGGGCCCTGATTCCCGTTCAACCAAGCCGAGGCTCCCCATGTACCATCACGTCAAGAAACTGATGTTCACCGTCCGCGTCGATGAGCCGGACCCCCGGTTCGGCAACATGCTTCTTGAACAGTTCGGCGGAGCCAACGGCGAACTCGCCGCCGCGATGCAGTATTCTATCCAGGGGCTCAATTGCGAGGATCCGGATCGCAAGGACCTGCTCATGGACATCGGGACCGAGGAGCTGAGCCATCTGGAAGTCGTCGGCACGCTGGCCCGCATGCACCTCAAGCCATCGAAGTTCGACCGTCAGGCAGCCGAAGCCGATCCGCTGATTGCGATCGCGGGCGGCGGCGGGGTGAACCTGTTCAATTCGCAGGGCAACGCCTGGACCGCCGACTACCTCAAGATCACCGGCGAGCTCGACGTCGACCTGCGCAGCAACATCGCCGCCGAGGCCCGCGCCAAGATCGTCTATGAGCGGCTGATCAATTTCACCGAGGATGCCGGTACCAGGGACGCCCTCCAGTTCCTGATGACCCGCGAGATCACCCACATGAAGGCGTTCGCGCTGGCGCTCGAAAGCATGGCCAAGCCGGCCTTCAGCATCGGCCGCATCGCGCCGACACCCGGCCTGGTCGACCAGTTCTTCAATGATTCCACCGGCACCGGCGACCACGGCGAGATCGATACCCGTGGGCCCTGGAACGAGGGTGGCGAATGGGTCTTCACCGAATCGCCCGCGATCCAGGCCGGGGACCCGGGTCCTACGAGCACCATTGTCACGGAAAGCTCGGCGCCCGCGGACGAGGCAGGTCTCGGCGACCTGCTCATGGACGAACTCCGCGACCTCCTGCATGCCGAGAAGCAGTTGACTAAGGCGCTTCCCAAGATGGCCGAGGCAGCGCGCTACGACCAATTGCGCGAATTGTTCGAGCAGCATCTCGCCGAGACCGAAGCCCAGATCGAACGCATCAACGAATGCTTCGAACTGCTCGGCAAGTCGGCCCGCGCCAAGCCCTGCAAGGGCATGATGGGGCTCATCGAGGAAGGCGAGGAGATCATCGCAGAGGGTGAAGAGAAGGAAGACGCCGCCGCCGACCTGACGCTGATCGGAGCCGCGCAGCGCGTCGAGCACTATGAGATCGCAGGCTACACCACCGCCCGCAACATCGCGCAGCAGCTTCGCCACAGTGCCGTCGTCGCTCTGCTGTCGAAGTCTCTGGCGGAGGAGGAGAATGCCGACCAACTGCTGAACCAGGTCGCACGGTCGCTGATGTCGGTCGCGAAGATGCCTGCCGCGATCGAACAGGCGCAGTAACCCAGCCAGCGTGCACCGGCTGCCGATCCAATCCCGGCGGCGGATGATGCGAGTTCGAAAGCAGGATCCAAGTGGTGAAGCCGTCGAAGGGTAAACTTCATGAGGAACGCTGAGCTTTATCTCGAAATCGCAAGCCACTATCGAGCAGCGATGCTGAAAGCGCCGGATCCGTTCTCGAGGTGGCACTTGGAAATTCTTGAACGCAGCTACCGCATGGTGGGCGAGAGCGAGACCCTGCTGGAACGATCATCGGGCTTCGCGCGAACGCTCGTACAATCCGCGCCCCGGTCCGCGGAGCGTCCACAGATGCTGCTGCGCATTGTCCCGCCAGCCGCTACCGGGCCCAAATCGGGCGATCTTTGAGGGAGCTCACTCGTTCTCATCCTTGCCGGCCTGCGAAGTGTTGGCGCGCCGTTCGTAGTCCTCCGCCAGCGCGTTGAGCCGCGCGGCGGTTTCCTGATCGTTGATCGAAGCCGCGAGGCGGCGACACCTTCGGGCCTCAGCCAGCAGTCGGGCTTTCTCGTCTTCCATGGCGATCCAATCCACTTCTCGCGGCCCGGTTGCGCCTGGATAACGAACGATTACCATGAAACGTAAGATCCCGAACACCACGTGAAGCGACCCTTGCCCGGTCGCGGCATCCTGCCGCGGCCGCAAACCTGCCGTTAAGCCCTTGGTGGGACCTTGCGCGAAAAGGAGCTCGCTTCCCGTTGTGGGCGGCGGCTTTCGTGGCGCTGGCCTGCGTCGCCATTCTGGCGCTGAGCGGATGGCGCGAATGGGAAGCGCGCCAAGTCGAGTTGCGCAATGCCGAAGTCGATATGGCCAATCTCGCCCAGTCGCTGACGCAGCACGCCGAGGATACGTTCAAACTCGCCGATACCATCCTTGCCGGCATAGTCGACCGGATGGAGGTCGGCGGAACGAGCCCGGCCGCCGTTACGAAGATCCAGACCTTCCTGCAGGCCCGCAAGTACAACAGACAACGCGTCCGCGGCATTTTCGTCTACGGCGAAACCGGCCGGTGGCTCGCCACGACCGAAGACATTGACTTCGCGAGCCTTAACAACAGCGACCGTGACTACTTCCAGCACCATCGTGCCTCGGCGGACCGCGGGACGTTGATCGGCCGGCCGGTGAAGAGCCGGTCCGGCGGCCAGTGGATCATCACCGCATCCCGCCGTTTCAATCGTCCCGACGGCAGCTTCGCGGGCGTGGTGCTGACGAGCGTCGACCTCGCTTATTTCATGCAGTTCTACCGGCGCTTCGACATCGGGCCCAATGGCGCGGTCGCGCTGCTGAATGCCGACGGCACCATGCTGACCCGAAGTCGCGACGAGGACGGTGCCTACGTTGGGCGCGACATGTCGGGTTCGCCGCTGTTTCGGACCATGGGCCACCGGCCGGACGCCGGCGCCTATTATTTCAAGTCGCCGCTGGACGGGCAGGAGCGACTGAGCTTCTACCAAAAAAGCAGCCGCTATCATCTGTCGCGCCAATCATCGCCGGAAGAAGGAGATCTGGGTCGAGACGGCGCTGCGGTCACCCGGTTGTCGGAAACCCGTGAGATCGATGGCGTGGTGGCGATCTCACGCGACATGACCGAGCAGAAGGATCTCCAGGACAAATTGGCCGCGCTCGCCACGTCCGACGGGGCTCACCGGCATCGCCAACCGCCGTCATTTCGACGAGCGGCTCGCGGAAGAACGGGCGCGCGCCAAGCGCGACGGCACCCCGCTTTCGTTACTGCTGGTGGACGTCGATCACTTCAAGAAGTTCAACGACCAATATGGCCACCAGGCCGGCGATGCCTGCCTGCGCGCGCTCGTGCGGATCCTCTCCGCCCGGGTCCGCCGCCCCTCGGATCTTGCCGCGGGCTACGGCGGCGAGGAGTTCGTCCTGCTTTTGCCGAACACGGACGCGGAGGGCTGCGAGCTCGTCGCCGAGAATGTGCGCCGGGCGCTCCGCAAACGTCGGCATGCTGCACGCTTTGAACCCGCCGTGGGTCACCTGGCCGCGCACCAAAAGCGCCTGAGTCAGAGCGGTCAGAGGTTCCGAGAGCCACCGAGTTCCACCAACGCCGGTCGCATTGAAGCGGAGCCCGTCCAATCGTACAGACGGAGAACCGCCACGCTGATGAGGCAATCGAATTGAAGGATCGCGAGACGACACCCGAAGCCAGGGCCGACAAGTCGTGTCCGCGCGGCAGCCGCAAGTTCGAACTTGTCTGGTCTCTCCTCAATCCAGCCTCAATCCAGGTGCCGGTCGTACCGTTCTGAGGTTCGAATGCCGTTGCCGGGAGCGGACCTGGTCCGAGTGAATGGGCGTATCCTTTCCGTTGCAGTGCATCCAAGATGTGCGTCCCGATTCACATGCGTTATGGCTGGCGACCTTCCGATGATGGTAGTCGACTCTCATGGCTGACGTAGCGAACAAGCGGCGCCGGCGCTTCATGCATACGATGTCGCTGACGGAGCGATTGCGGGTCGCCGCTGAGTTGGCGCGCGAGCGCGCGGATGACGCCGCCGACGAGGTGCACCGGGAAATGCTGCTGAAGAAGGCCGTCGCCGCCGAGAACGTCGCGCAAATCGAGAGCTTCCTCACGGGAAGGCCGCGACCGCCCGCGCACGCCACTACACTTCAGAACGCTCGTCCATCCAAAAAATAGTGCGACATCGCGTCGTCGATCCGCGTTGGTGGATCGTGCTGGAACAAACCCCGCCGCGGTGGCAGGCTATCGTTCTCCGACAACTTCGAGTCCTTCGCCATGCGATCGCACATTCAGTTACCGGAGCCGATCGCGACGGTGTTCATCACCGAGCAGCTCGCCGACCGTGTAGCGGCGGCACCCGATTTCCTGCGCGAGAAGCTCGCGATCCAGAATCTGGCGGAAGTCATGTCGGATCATCCGGACGAGGTCCTGGCGCACCTCGTCAAGCTGGGCATGGAGATCTGCGGCGCCCATTCGGCCGGCATCAGCATCTTCGAGCCAGAGGCCCGCCGATTCCGCTGGCACGCGCTTGCCGGCGAACTCGCGACCTTCGAAGGCGCCACGACGCCGCGGAATTTCAGTCCTTGCGGCGTATGCCTCGACCTCGCCGAACCCATCCTCATGGAACGGCCCGAACGCGCCTACGATTGGATCCGCGAGGCCGGCATCACGGTGCCGGAGGTGCTGCTCGTGCCGCTGACGGTGAAGGGGGCCGATGCCATCGGCACACTTTGGTTGGTGGCGGCCGATGCGGGCCACTTCAACAAGGAGCACGCACGGGTTATGGCCGAACTGGCGGCGTTCGCCGGCGTGGCCTTGCGCATGATCCAGACTGAACAGCGCCTCAATCTCGCCTTGCAGCAGCAGGAGACGCTGACGCGCGAGATGAGCCACCGCATCAAGAATCTCTTCACGGTCGCCGACAGCATGGTCCGGATGACCGCCCGTAGCGCGGCCTCCAAGGAGGATCTGGCCGAGATCTTGTCCGGCCGCCTGCACGCGCTGGCGCAGGCCAATGCTCTGATCCGACGGTCCTTCGGCACCGACGTCTCCGCCGTCGCCAGTTTCGGCGACCTGATCGCGCGCATCCTTCGACCGCACGAGCAGGGCCAGGCCGCTCTCTCCGGCCCCGACCTCGCGATCGGAGAACAGGCCACCAACCAACTCGCTCTCGTCTTTCACGAACTGGCGACTAACGCGGCCAAGTACGGAGCGCTCAACTGCGACCGCGGTTCGTTGACGATCTCCTGGGCGGTCACGGCCGACGCCGTCGACATCGTCTGGAACGAAAAGGGCGCTTCCTCGGTGAAGGCTCCCTCGGAGACTGGATTCGGCACCAAGCTCGTGGAAACTACGATCGGCAGGATCGGCGGCAAGATCGACCGCGAATGGTCGACGGACGGCCTCCGCGTCCGGATTTCGCTGCCGCTGAGCGCGTTGCGCAACTGATCGGAAGATCGGAGCAGGAACTCATTCTCCGCGGTGCGATTGATTTCCGCGGAGAGTTCGATGGCCAAGATCCAGATGTCGCATGCCCGGGACACGAACGGCGCAGGATGGAGCTTGGAGGCCGCGCTGGGAACTTCTTGCGGTGGTGTGCTTGTAGGATCGCTTATGCCCGCCTGAAAACGTGGCGCGGCGCGACAAAGACGAAATTTTTCAGCGCAAAGAGGCGGCCGATCGCAATGCCTCGGCGATCGGTCTGGCGACCGAGGGCGGAGATCGAGGGCGGGAGGCTAAATCCCGTCCGAGATTTCCTGCGAAGGGATGGAAGGACATCCTGCAGCGCGTCTACGGCAACATCGACGAGCACCGCCTCCTGGCGCTCGCGGCGGGCATGACATACTACAGCATCCTCGCGATCGGCGCTGGCGGCTCTCGTAGCGATCTACGGCCTCTTCTCCGATCCGGGCAGCATCGCCAAACACCTCGATCAGGTCTCCGGATTCCTTCCGGGCGGCGCAATCGACGTTGCCAGGGATCGGCTTACGCGCGTCGCGTCGAAGAGCAATCAAGCCCTCGGTGTGACCTTCGTCATCAGCTTGGCGGTCTCGCTCTGGAGCGCGAACGCCGCGATGAAGTCTCTGTTCGATACGCTCAACATCGTGTACGGCGAGAAGAAGAAGCGTGGCTTCGTGAAGCTCAATATCGTTTTCCCTGTCCTTCACGGTTGCCAGGATCGCGTTCGTGTTGGCCGCACTTGGCGCAGTGGTGGTTCTGCCGCTGTTCCTGAACTTCGTCGGCCTTTCGAACGCCGCGGACCTTCTGGTCCGCATCGGGCGATGGCCCGCGATGTCCGTCACCCTCGGTCTGACGCCTGCGTTGATCTATCGGTTCGGCCCGAGCCGTGAGGCGCCGCGCTGGCGCTGGATTACCTGGGGCAGCGCGGTCGCGACCGTCCTGTGGCTCGGTGCGTCGGCACTGTTCTCCTGGTACGCCGCCAACTTCGGCAAGTTCAAGGAGACCGACGGATCGCTCGCGCCGCGATCGGCTTCATGACATGGCTGTGGATCTCCGCGATCGTGATCCTTCTCGGAGCCGAGCTCGATGCCGAGATGGAGCACCAGACCGTGCGTGACACGACGACAGGCGCGGAGAAGCCCATGGGCGCGCGCGGCGCTAGCATGGCAGACACGGGCGCAGCGTGCAGCGGCTGATCATGCCCTACGCCGCTCCCGCATTTCGAGACCGTGCAAAATGGCCGCAGGAACCTGCGTAGAACCTCAAGGATCGCTTGGTTTCCAACGTCTGCAGCCTGCGCTCAGCACACCGGATGCTTCACGATTGGCTCGGCCGACTTTCGCTGCGGCTTTGCGGCGGGCTTTTTCGCCGTCTCCTTGGCCGATCTTTTGCCAGTGATCGGCATCAGCATTTGCTTCTGCCCAGCGGCCGCCTTGCGCGGCGTCTTGGCTGCTTTCTTCGGCGCCTCTGTCCGGCCCGGTCGCGTCTCTTCCAATGCTCTTGCGCAGTGCGTCCATCAGGTCCACGACGTTCTCGCCGCGGGGACTCGCTTTGGCGGTGATGGGTTTGCCGGCGCGCTTCTGATTGATGAGCTCGATGAGGGCGGTTTCGTACTGGTCTTCGAACTTGTCCGGCTCGAAATGGCCCGCCTTCTGATTGACGATGTGTTTGGCGAGATCGAGCATATCCTTGGTAACTTTGACATCCTGGATGTCGTCGAAATATTCATCGGCTGAACGGACTTCGTAGGGGTAGCAGCAGCGTTCCGATCAAGCCCTTGTCCAGCGGCTCGAGCGCAATGATGTGCTCGCGATTGGTCTGCACCACACAACCGATCGCGACCTTGTTCATCTCGCGGATGGTTTCCGGAATGACATCGTGCCCGACTTTACCGTCGGGACGCAGGTAGTAGGGCCGGATGAGATATCGCGGATTGATCTCGCTGCGGTCGACGAACTCGTCGATCTCGATCGTTCGCGTCGATTCCAGCGCGACGTTCTCAAGCTCCTCCTTGGTCACCTCGATGAACGTATCGGTATCGACCTTGTACCCCTTGACGATGTACTTGTTGTCAACCTCCTCGCCGGTGTCGGCGCGACCTTGGCGTACTTGATCCGATGGCCGGTCTTTCGGTTCAGCTGGTTGAACGAGACGGATTCCGAGGTGCCGGATCGAGCGCGACCGGACATGACCAGGGAAAGACGCAGGAAGCCTTTCCAGTTAGCGCGGGGGGCCATGCCGGGGGAACTCCGATACTGATACCTGATTCAAGACGAACGATCAGGCTGGGTTCCGACACCGCGACCCGTCCCATAGGAGGATTTTTCTCAGCGGCTGCCCCAGTCGGACTCGACATTTGTTCTTGCTATGTTCTAATTCGGGCATGACCGACCGACCCGCGAGCTGGCGCATGCCGACCCCGAAGCAGATGGAAAAACTGGCCGCCGAAGCCGGCCGGAGACGAGCGCCGTCCGCTGCGGGTCCTGATACGCCCCCCTCGGCCGAATATTGGGAATCGGTCCTCAAAGACCCTCGCGCCGGCGCGACTTTGGCCCAGGCCAGACATCGACGCCTTTCGGAAATTAAGGGCCAGGTGCTGCGCGTCTCCTGCCGCCGCTGCGAGCGGACCGTGGAAATCCAGACGGCCGATGCCGTCCGCTTGTATGGAGATAACGCGCTCTGGAAGGACGTGGCGCAGCGATTGCTCGACAACACCTGCCAGCAGCGCAGCGGCCGGCATGAGGAAGACGGCTGCTGGCCAGCGTTCGAGCCGTAGTCGCTCAGGATTCGCGATCCGATCTCTTTGCACCTGGATGTCCGGATGGCGCCGAAGTATCACCCTACGCCTTTGTCGGGCGGCGATCGCAAGGCTCTGGCGAAAGAGCTCGGCAAGGCACGTGCGATGGCAAACATCCTGGCTACCCAATCGGCGGAGATGCGGGCCAAAGGCGAGGCCATGATCCAGCAAGCGGACAGGCTGCTTTGCGAAAGCTGGAACGAGCGGATGTGGAGTGACGGCGAACCGATCGATCGTCGTCGACCATCGATCAGGCCGTCAACGGAGGCTTTCCCTGGCTGGAGATCAGGTGCGCACGGTGCAAGACGCCGAGCGACGTGGACCTCGCGGCGATGAAGCATCGGCCGACTACGTTCGTGCACGATCTCGCCAGCCGGCTGCGCTGCCGCAAATGCGCCAGGGCGGACCGGCGTCCATCCGCGACTCTGCTACAGTTGACGTGGCAGCCGCGCCACCCTCGAACCGAATCCTGACCGATGTGCAACCTTTATTCCATCACGACCAACCAAGCCGCGATCAGCGCGCTATTCCGCGTCTGAATCGACACGTCGGCAATCTGGCGCCGATGCCCGGGGTTTTTCCCGACTACAAAGCACCGATCGTACGGAACGGAGCCAAGGGCCGCGAGCTCGCTTCGGCGCGGTGGGGGATGCCATCATCATCAAAGGCGCTGATGGACGCCACCAAGAAACGAGCGGAAAAGCTGCAGGCCAAAGGCAAGGCGGTGGATATTTCAAGGAATTGCTCAGACTGGAGCCGGACGGCGGCACGACCAACATCCGCAATGTGAAGAGCAAACACTGGGCCCGCTGGCTCGGCGTCGAGCATCGCTGTGTGGTGCCGTTCAATTCGTTCAGTGAGTTCAACAAGGCCGAGGGCGGCGATATTTGGTTCGCGCTCGATGAGACTCGTCCCCTCGCCTGTTTCGCCGGCATCTGGACGAAGGTCAAAGAAGGTGAGACGACCAACGACCTCTACGCGTTCCTGACGACAGAGCCGAAGGCCGAGGTCGCAGCCATCCACCCCAAGGCCATGCCCGTGATCCTTACGACGCCGGACGAGGTCGAGTCCTGGATGACAGCCCCAGCGGACGAGGCCCTGAAATTCCAAAGGCCCCTTCCGGATCGAAGCCTCCGGATCGTGGCCCGCGGCGTGAAGGAAGACCCGGCTGGGCAGACAGCATGACGGACGGAGACGACGACCAGGCAGAGCCCTCGCTCACCCGACGCAAGATCACCGATGGACGCCTTT
This sequence comes from Bradyrhizobium vignae, assembly GCF_900324035.1. Classification (NCBI taxonomy): domain Bacteria; kingdom Pseudomonadati; phylum Pseudomonadota; class Alphaproteobacteria; order Hyphomicrobiales; family Nitrobacteraceae; genus Bradyrhizobium; species Bradyrhizobium vignae. The sequence goes on along the minus strand of NZ_LS398110.1, from coordinate 1,455,740 downwards.
TGGCGCGCAGGTTCGGAGTTAGGTCGGCAATGCCGTCGGTGACGGTCAGACAGCAATGTCCGGATCTGATCTACGTGAAGCTGCTTTTCGAGGTCTACAAGGCGGCCTCGCAGTAAATCCGCGAGATATTCGCAAGCACACTCCAATCATCCAGCCTCTGTCTCTGGCCGAGGCCTATCTCGGAGAGGATCACCTCGGGCTTCGGAAAGTTGAGGGCGTAGTTGCATTGCAAAGGCCCGTGCCCGACAATCAACTCATCGATGACATGCCTGGAGCGGACACGGAATACGTAGCAAAGGCGTGAGGCCTGAGAAGTGAGATTATCCCCTGCGTAGCGCAGCGGCGGAAACAATCCGACTTCAAGGCTACGAGCACAAATGTTAGGTTCGAACAGCCACCGACCACAGCCTTTTCGATAGGTCCTAGGTCATCCATGCGCCTAATAATTGAAGAACGAGTCGAACATTCTCTTCGCTACCTCCGCCCAACGGAGAGCGCGAAGGTCATGCATACGCTTGGAGAACTCGAAAGAGCTGACTTTGCTCACTGGCGCGAAAAATTCAAAGTTGTAAAGTCGCAGACCGCCGGGGTTCAGCCGTTCTTCGTTATTCGCGTTAATCCCCGGCTCCGGATCATTTGTCGATATGGGGAAAATGAGACGCTGATCATTGAGGATATCGTTACTCACGAAGGCCTCGAAAAATTTGCTTCCGGGAAGCAGCGAAGATGAAGACGTTCGCTTCTCACACTTTTTCGTTTGATGACTGCGCTGTGCAGCTCGATACATTCGACGGTTTACTCCGCTCAAAAGTAGAGCTCAGCGAACGAGACGACATTCTACCTTTTTTCAAGAAGAACACACAGCTCGCGTCGTTCATAAGCACGTATGTGCCCGATATTGCTAACCCGGATCGGATCGCAATCGAGTACGACATCTTTGGCGACTTTGCCTGCGATCTCGCGATCGGAGACTCAACGTCGAAGAGCTATCTTTTGGTGGAATTCGAGGATGCCAAGCCGAACAGCTTGTTTATCACGGCAGGCAAGAAGGCAACACCTGAATGGGCACCTCGCCTTGAGCACGGACTTTCACAAGTTCTGGACTGGTTCTGGAAGCTTGGTGATATGGAGAAGTCGGACGATTATGAAAATCGATTCGGGGCACGACATGTAAGTTTTAATGGACTAGTTGTTGTCGGAAGAGATCAACAGCTCGAGGCACGTGAGAAGATTCGCCTGAAATGGCGCCAGGATCACACGGTAGTACACTCAAAGAAGGTCTCGGTAGTAACCTTTGACCAACTAGCCCGCGATCTTCGTTATCGACTCTCGCGATATTCACAAATCGCGCAGGCAAAGCAGGCATGAACGATACGGCCAGCTCGTTTTGGTTGATTGCAGGCGCGCTTGCCCAAGCGTCTGCTAGAGTTTCAGTTCCACTTTCGGGTAGCCTGATGCTGCCCAACATACGATTACTTTTCGCGAGGCCTCGTCGAAGAAAAAGGCTAAGCGAATGGTATGGCGCGGCTCTGTGCTCACTCCGTATCCGATATGCTCTTTTAGCTTCACACGGGCGTCGCGGTAGGTCACTTCGTAGTCAGCCGCGTACATACCCATGGTGATTTCGGACTGATGGGCGTTGTACCTAAACTGGCAGCTTTCCCGGCAGGAGTGGTCCAAATCAGCGCACCTCTCAACTCCTGTGCGCGCGTTCTAATACGTCGTCGCTAACCAATTGAAAGCCGCATACAACAGTTCCGGCTGTTCAAATTGAGAAGCCTCCTTTGAGGCGCGACCGTCGAGTACTTCTATGCGGCTCGTGAAATCGTTGCGTGCGCCGTCAATCGCCTCGTCTGTCGTTTCAATCCCCGGCACGTCAGCGGGCTGGCTGTCTTGATCGGCAGCCTTGGAACGCTGCGCCTGAAGAAACATGTTCTTCCAAAGAAGAAGCGCATAGTCGGCTGCGGTTTCTCAGAACGCACAATGATGCAGTCGGTTCGCCAGAGGAGCCGTGACTGAAGGTCGCCATGCTCGAACCGGACAGCGGCGACATCCCGTTCTTCAATCTCATCTTGCCAGCGGAGCACCTGGATCTTTTCGCCGCCCGGAAACACAAGGGGCTCTGCGAGCTTTGGCCAATTTACCGGACGCGCAAGCGGCCTGCGCGCATTCTTAAAAAGCCAATTCGCCACGTGCTCAAGCACCTCCGCCACGGTCGGCGGTGGAGTCTCGGCCTGCTCACCCATCAAGAATGCTGAGAAGTAGGTGGGTTGCACCGCTCCCCTCAAAACGTCGGCTAATATGCGATTCGCCGTAAAGTTTTATCGTACTCTTTCTTGTTGGCCACAACTATAGGTGTCTCTTTTGGCCGGTCCTGCTTCTCCGCAACGTCCAGGCGAAGACGCTTGTCGAAGTAGTAAAGCAAGGCGAGTCGCACCTTCAATTCGCAACGGCCATTGCTCATGCCGTAGTCGCGCTCGATCGTTTTCTGCTGCGCGGCGGAAAGTTTTGGGTTGGGCACGAGGACAACGGTGAACGTGTTGTGCCAATCGTGATCATCAGATGACTTTGCTTCAGGCGCGCCTGTCTGGCCGACCGCGAGGCACCTTGAGATGATAAAATCCTTGAAAGCACGTTCGATGTGACAGAACGCGCGTACGTGCCATCGCAGTCCATCTGTACCGAACGCGTGTGGGGTGATCCAGCGCCACATGGGTTCTGGCCTGCTATCGTTCAGCGACTGATATTCGATATGTGCGGAGCGCTGGGTCCGTATCGCTGTCAGGAAGAAGCGTAGAGTTTCCGGGTCCACTCGCCGTGACGGAATCGGCGTCACCCCCACGTCCGTGAGGGGAAGCATCCACGTATCGAGCGGCGATATGACATCCTCAGCAAGGGCGCGCATTTGGGCGAGATAGCGTTCGGCATTCGGCCGTAGGATACGCGGTTCAAACGTGTCCGACGGAAGGTAGCGTTTGCCGCTGCTGTCGTACCGCAGGTTTTCCGGAGCCCGCTCGCGGTATTGGGCTAGGTCAGCGGAGGCTTGGGGGATCGACACCCCGAATCTCTCCTTCAGGTCGGAGCGGTTGACGCTCCCCTCCCAAAATAGACGAAACTCAATGAATTCAAGACGTTGTTCCGCACCCCAGCGGGGCTTGGCGGGGGACTTGTCCACTGCGGCACTCCGATTATCAGTAAAGTTTCTTGACAGATATAGTTTCTTTATTCATAGGAAGACTAGACCCATCTCCGCTGCGTAGTCAACGATTCGGTTGGCCGCAGCACAGACTGCTTTTGGATTCAACGATGAGCCGCAGCCACGTCGATCATGCCGACATCGTCCGCTTTGCTTCCGAACGGGTAAACCTTCCTAAGGAGCAGGCCGACGAGTACCGCGCGCAAGTGCGTCGTCTGCGTGAGCGGCTTGAAACCTATCTGGCCGAACACCCGGAATTTTCGCTCCGAAAAATGCTTTTGTCGGGCAGCCTTGCCAAGGGTACCGCCCTTCGCACGCTCAACGACATCGACGTGGCCTGCTACATTAGCGGAGCGAACGCGCCCAAGGATGTCAGCGCACTGATCGAATACCTCGCCGAACGGCTTCGCAAGGCATTCCCGAACTTCTCGCCCGACCAGGTCAAGCCGCAGACCTATAGCGTGACCGTGTCCTTCAAGGGCACCGGCCTCGACGTTGACGTTGTCCCGATCCTCTATGACGGCGACAAGGACTGGTATGGCAACCTCGTCAGCCAGGAGGACGGCTCCTTCCTGAAGACCAATATTCCCTACCACCTTGAGTTCATTCGCAAGCGGAAGGCGGCACAGGAAAAGGACTTCGCGCAAGTTGCCCGTCTCCTGAAGTTCTGGACGCGCAAGCTGAAGAACGAGCAAGAAGGTTTCCGTTTCAAGTCTTTCATGGTCGAGTTGGTCCTCGCCCATCTCGCCGACGGCGGGGCCAATCTCTCGGACTATCCGGAGGCGCTGCAGCATTTCTTCACCTACGTCGCCAAGAGCAATTTCCGCCAGCTCATCGTTTTCGGCGACTACTACCCCGTTTCAAGCGCCGGCACGATCACCGAGCCTGTGAAGATCATCGATCCAGTCAACGCGGTGAACAACGTCAGCCGTCTTTATACGGCGCAACAGGCCGACGCGATTGTCGATGCCGCACTCGACGCGGGCGATGCGATTGATGCGGCGCTCGCCGCGCCAACCAAGGGTGAAACAGTTCGGTACTGGCAGCTAGTCTTTGGATCCTCATTTCAGGTCTGAGAGAACATGAGCACGAGTTACGCACTGACGGCAACCACGGCGTTCACAGTGACGCATGCGCGGCACATGGCGTCCAAAGTTGCGACTGACCTCAAGCGCGTGCAGCGATTCTATGGCGAACCGAGCGACATGCGGATCGCGAACTACGAGACTGAACTCACCGAGCTTTTGAAGGCTGGGTTCCTGTCCGAAGTCACCTACGGCTTCCAGCGGAACGGCTCCTGGATCGAGCCAACGCTGCGCTACACCGCGCAGGACCTGCAGGGCATGACGGCCAACGACGACGATCCGGGAAAGGTGCGCGCGGGTGCTGACGTGAGCAACGCCAGCTTTGGTTCGTTCCTGACATATTCCTCAGCTTACTTCACCGCGAGCGAGGCCACACGTGCCGCAGTGCATCGCTTGCTGCCCTTCTCGCGCGGCGATTCCGCCAATCCGGGCGTGTCCGGCTACTTTTCAGCCGACCGCACCTATTCGGCGGGCGGACAAGCCCTCAACCGTCAGAGCGTTCGGAGCTGGTAATGAACATGAAGCCTACCCTTGATGACCTCTTTGAGAGCCGCTTAACCTTCCCCGATCCACTCGCGCGCCAGCGGCTCGCCGCTCTCGTCGGGCTGGATGATCACAAGCAGCGTCTCATGAAAATTCTCGGCCTGCTGATCAATCCCGATGGCCTGAAGAAGTGGGCTCAAGCCCATCACCCGCAACTGAACGGTTCGTTGAGTAGCATCCTGCGACGGCCGCCGCTCGTGGTGCTCGCAGGGGACGTCGGTTCAGGCAAGACGGAACTTGCCGAGACAATTGGCGATGAGGTGGCGCGCCAGGAAAATATCGATGTAACTCTCTTTCCCCTGAGCCTTGCCACTAGAGGGCAAGGTCGTGTCGGTGAAATGACCCAGCTAATTTCCGCCGCGTTCGACCACACGGTGACTGAAGCTTCAAAACTAAAGTCAGCTACCGGCAAGTCCCGGGGTGGCATCATCCTGCTAGTCGACGAAGCCGACGCGCTCGCGCAATCCCGCGAGGCGACCCAAATGCATCACGAAGATCGCGCTGGCGTGAATGCATTCATCCGCGGCGTAGACCGGATCGGAAATGGCGCGCTGCCTGCCGCTGTGATCATGTGCACCAACCGGCTTGGCGCGCTGGATCCTGCCTTGCGGCGCCGCGCAGCCGAGATCCTGCAATTCCAAAGGCCAGACGGCGCCCAGCGCCACGCTGTTCTAAGCAGGATACTTACCGAACTCGGCTTCTCAGCGGCACATATTGAACAGGTCGTCACGGCCACAGGGCCGGCGGCGGGCATCCGTTATGGATGCACGTTCTCTGATCTGACACAACGGCTCCTTCCCGCCATCATTCTGGACGCCTACCCCACGAAAGCCGTCACCGCAGTGCGCGCTGTTGACATCGCCAGGGCGATAGTCCCTACGCCGCCATTTCAGGAGAAATCGACGTGAGCGGCTGGTCCTTAACCCAATTGTTGTCCGGGCTGCACGACGAGATTCAGCAGAAGCTCGCAATTGCAAGAAGCTCCTTTGCGCATCCTGGAATAAAGGGAGATGCGAGCGAGCAGGTTTGGCTCGACATGCTGCAGGCATACCTCCCTCAACGCTATCAGGCCGCATCAGCCCACGTAGTCGATAGTCAGGGGAAGTTCAGTGACCAAATCGATGTCGTCGTCTTCGATCGTCAGTATTCTCCCTTCATATTCAAGTTCCAGGGCCAAACCATCGTTCCCGCGGAGAGCGTCTATGCTGCATTTGAGGCCAAGCAGGCCATCAACGCGGCCCAGGTCGAATATGCGCAAAAGAAGATCGCAACTGTACGGCGGCTGCACCGCACGAGCCTCCCCATCCCGCACGCCGGCGGCACCTATCCCGCTAAGCAACTCATCCCCATCCTGGGAGGGCTTCTTACATTTGAGAGCGATTGGACTCCTGCTTTCGGCACTCCGTTGGAAAATGTCCTCGCAACTACCGATCCAATTGAACGCTTGAATATGGGCTGCGTCGCCGCACATGGCCACTTTGCGTTCGACCCGAAGACCAGCTCCTACATCTTCACCAGGGAAGGACGGCCTGCGACTGCGTTTTTGTTCAACCTCATCTCGACTCTGCAGTTCAGCGGCACAGTGCCGATGATCGACATCCAGGCCTACGCGCGTTGGCTGGCCTAGGCTTTTAGCGGCTAAACAAAAGGTGTTGAGCAAGATTGCGCGATGAATGCGAATCACGATGAGATCAGGGTACGCTGCCTCTTCCGGACCATTTTCGCGCCGGATCATTGGCTGTGCTGGGACTTGTGTTCGGCCCCGGCCGGTGATGATGCCACATTAGACTGGCGGCCCGTTCAGAGCTTTGGACTGCGCTGCGCTAATCTGACCTTTGGTAACGACCTGCAACATTATTGCCTGTACCAAGAGTAGGAACTTTCAAATGGACCGCGTCTCAATTGATCTCAAGCACTGCTACGGCATCAAGGCCCTCTCAAAGGATTTTGATTTCAAGAAGACCAAGGCTTACGCCATTTATGCCCCAAACGGCGTGATGAAGTCGTCGCTAGCCCAGACGTTCGCCGACGCGGCAGCAGGTGCCGATTCCCAAGATCGGATTTTCACCGGCCGCAAAACGGTCCGAAAGATCACCGACCAGGCGGGTAACAGCATCGATGGGGACCGTATCCTCGTCGTCCTACCTTATGATTCGGAATTCGGCCCCACTGAAAAGACATCTACACTTCTCGTCGACGCAAAGCTGCGCAAAGAGTACGAGCAGCTTCACGTCGACATCGAAGACGCGAAGGCTGTCCTTTTAAAGGATATCCGGCAAACGGCTGCTTCCAAGCGCGATTTCGAGACCGAGATTGCTGGTGCCTTCACCAACGGCAGCGACTTTGAGACAGCTGTTACTCGTATCCGGACCGAGCTGGAAAAACAGAAAGACGCGCCCTTCTCTGAAGTTTCCTACGACATCATCTTCGCCGACAAGGTCGTAACGGCCCTGGAAGGCAACGACCTAAAGGACGAAGTGGGCGACTATATCCGGCGATATAACGAGCTGATGGCGAACTCGACCTACTTCAAGAAAGGAATGTTCGACTACTACAATGCCGGTCAGATCGCAAAAAGCCTGGCAAGCAATGGCTTCTTCGACGCGAAACACGTTGTCACGCTGAGGTCGGCATCGGGAGGGGTCAAGGAGATTGCAACAGAGAAAGAACTCGAAGCCGTAATCGCGCAGGAGAAGGAGACCATTCTTAAGGACAAGGAGCTCCGGAAATCATTCGACGCGCTTTCGAAAAAGCTCGAGCGAAACTCCGAACTTCGTGATTTCTGCCGTTATCTTCAGGAGAACGAGACCCTGCTCTCCAGAATGAACAATCTTCCAAAGTTCAGGGAAGACGTTCTGAAATCATATCTGAAGGTACATCAGGATCACTATGAAGATCTGATGCAGAAATACGATGCCGCTGCAAAGCGCAAAAAACAAATCGAGGACGAGGCCCGAAAGCAGCGCACGCAATGGGAAGAGACCATTGCGATCTTCAACGACCGCTTTTTCGTTCCGTTCCGGCTGGAGGCGCGAAATCGCATCGAGGTAATGCTGGGTGAGGATGAGATCATTGATCTCGGGTTTACCTACATCGACGGCACCGAGACTGCAGACGTTGAGAAGCGGGAGCTCGTGCAGGTCCTCAGCACTGGCGAACGCAAGGCTCTGTATATCCTTAACGTCATTTTCGAAGTGCAACGCCGGATCAAGGTGGGCCTGGAGACCTTGGTCGTCGTCGATGACATCGCAGACTCCTTTGATTACTCAAACAAATATGCGATCATTCAGTATTTGAAGGACATCAGCGAGGCTGGCCCCTTTAAGCTGATCATAATGACGCACAACTTTGACTTCTTCCGGACAATCGAAGGTCGCTTCGTGGGATATCCGAACTGCTTGATGGCATCGAAGAATGCTCAGGGCGTATCGCTGGCACAAGCAACCGGAATACGGAACGTTTTTGCAAATGACTGGAAGGTAAACTTCTTCAAAGACGCGAAAAAGAAAATCGCCTCGATCTGTTTCCTGAGAAATCTAGTCGAGATGACAACGGGCGAGACTGATCCCCACTACGGGAAACTAACTTCCATGCTGCATTGGAGGTCCGACTCGCCGAGCATCTCAGTGCGAGATTTAGATGCCATTTACAACGCTGTATGTAAGACGTCCGGCACTTCGCAGGACGCCGGCAAATTGGTGCACGTTCTCATCACCGAAGAAGCCGAAAAATGCCTCGGAGGATCCGCAGGCTTGAACCTGGAGAACAAGATCGTGCTCGCGGTAGCAACGCGCCTGGCTGCGGAACGCTTCATGATTGCTAAACTCAATGACGCCGTTTTTCTAGCCGCGATCAAGTACAATCAGACTCAAGCCCTCATCGGCAAGTTCAAGGAAATTTTTCCAAACGACACGCCCCAGATCAATTGTCTAGATCGCGTCGCCCTTATGACGCCCGAGAATATTCACGTTAACTCGTTCATGTATGAACCGATCGTCGACATGTCGGACGAACATCTCAAGCGTCTGTACGAAGATGTGACGAAGCTCAAATAAGGTGGCTTGCCGCTTGTTAAAAGGCCGCGGCGGGCCATGGCGTGTGCGGATCGCCGAACCCGAACCGACGCGGAGCGATCTTTGGTGGTGCGTTGGGTTCTTTGTAAACTAGTCGATTGATTCTAGAGAATTGTAATGGACGTAGAAATCTATGAAACAAAGGAATTCCTGAAGGCTCTGCGGGCTATGAAACTCGTCGGCGGGCGCAAGAGCAAGGCCGCCGACCAAGTCTTGGCAATGCGCAGCAGCGTCGGGTTGTTCGACAATCCGTTTCAGAGCCTCCGCAAGACCAAGAACGGCGAGAGCCGGATTGCTGGATGTGTGAAGTATGACCTGCAGGAATTTTGCCGACTGGTCACGATTGCTGGAAACGGATGCATCTTTCTGCTCTACATCGGAGACCATGAGGAGGCCGACGCATGGCTCGACAGACATCGGGGCCTGACGATCGGTGCCGTGTCGGGCACTTCGCTCGGGAGAACGAAAATCTCCGATAGCGAAAGCGGTGTGACCATAAGCAACGAGCCGGACAATTGGTCCGGGGTGCTGATCGAGAGATTGCCTGAGGAGCTGCTTGAGCGCCTACTCGGCCACCGCCCCTACCGGGAGGTCCAGGCTATTCGCCAGGTTAGAGCCGGAAGCCGCGATACGAGCATACGAGACTGCCTCGTTCAGGTAGGCGACGAAGCTCTCCGGTCCGCTCTGTTCGATATCCTAGTTCTGTTAAATGGCGGTTTGATCGAGGAGGCTCAAAATCGCGCGCTCCACCACCTCGGAAGCTTCAAGCCCCTCGCCGAGCTTTCGCCTGAAGAGCTCTTGGAACTCGATATGGGCGATGGAACCCGGAAGGTCGAACTGGGCTCGAAGGAATACAGCGAATGGGTAGCTCGTTTCATAGAGACGAAACACCCCTTCGACTGGTTCCTGTTCATGCATCCCGAACAGGAGCGGCACGTTACTGCGGACTACAACGGTCCAGCAAAACTGTCCGGTGTAACAGGGTCGGGCAAGACCAGCATTGCTGTGAAGAGAGCGATACGCCTCGCAGGCGAATACGCGAACGAAAAGATCCTTGTATTAAGTTTAAACCGCGCTCTTTGTGAGTTCATCTCAGAAATTGTTGATCACGCGTGCGGCTCTGATCTCGCATTGAGAAGCAGAATAGAGGTCAAATCGCTGTTTTCAATCTGCCAAGAGCTGCTTCAAGAATTCGAACCGGCAAATGCCAAGCTCTACAGTGATGTGACCTGGGGCCTCGAAGAACACAAGGACGAAGTTTACCGCGAGTTTTACCGCTGCCTCAGTAACGTCAAGGACGCCGAGGTGCTGCGTCCAATGCACCGTCTGTTGACGTCGCAGTCCATCGACGCGGAAAAATATATCGCGGAAGAGTTCGATTGGATTCGTAGCGCGCTTGGACTCAACAAGCGGCCTGAATACAACTCGATTACACGCGCAGGGCGCGGGTATAAAATTCTAGAGCAGCATAGGACCTCCATTCTGGAGGGTTTGACAGGCTGGGAACGCAAGATGTCCGCAGTCGGCGTCATCGATTACATGGGTCTGGTCACTGCGGTGACGAGATATCTCGATAAGATCACATCCCGGTATCGGTGCATTCTGGTGGACGAAGCGCAGGATTTTGGAAGCGTCGAGCTGTCAATTCTCCGGAAGCTTGTGAGGCCGGACAGGAACGATCTATTTCTCTGCGGTGATGCCGCACAATCCATTCTTCCAAAACATCAATCATTCGACGCCGCCGGCATCGACGTGAAGGGCAGATCCTCGCGGATATTCCGCAATTACAGGAATAGCCGGGAAATATTGAAGTTTGCTCATCAGGTCTTGACGCTGAACTTGTCGGAATCTCATTTTGAGCAAGGTGAGCTTGAGATTTCGGATCCGGAATTGTCGTATCGATCATCCGCCGAACCGCTCGTACTCGAAGCGCCATCACTGGACATAGAAATAGCTGCCGCGCTCAAGCTGCTCGACGCAAACGACGAGATCGCAGCCCGGCGCGGCTCGAGCCACTCAGGCTGCGTCGCTATCGTCGGATATTCCGGATTCGAGGTTCAGCAGTACGGCAATGAAATCGGCATACCAGTCCTCGACGGAGCATCGAAATTTCTGCATGGAACGCGCTTCCTGTCGGATCTCGAGCAGACGAAGGGCTATGAGTTCGACACGATGATCATCGTGAATTGCAGGGAAAGCCAGCTTCCACCGCGCGGAGCTCCTGAGCAGGAGGTGTTCCGCAATGCGAGCGAGTTCTATGTCGCCATGACGCGCGCCAAGAGCCAGCTCATTTTGTCATTTTCGGGAAAGCTGTGCGGCTGGCTGGCAGCATTGAAGTCGCCGGTCTCGCAGTGGTCCGATGTTGTTGATATGGATGATTTGGCAAACCTCGGGGTGCCCGGCTTCCTTCAGGAATTTCCGGACACCGAAACCCTGAACTTGCGCGAACTGACCGGAACGGAGTTCATCTTCACTCCCTACGCCCGGGGTCTCGATGCCGAACTCCTCGAAAAGCTGGAGGAATTTGTTGACGGTCGGGGAATGATACAGGGACAAACACAACGGAGGCTCAAATGGAAGAACATCGGCGCACTGGTCGATGACTTCGAGTCGGGCGCGGGCACAGCGGTGTTTGGCCCCTTAGCTCGCGACGTGATGAAGATACGGTTAGCCGAGGCAATGCTGGGTCTGCGGCCGAGCCTTAGGCCGAGGCCTACGCGCAAAAGGCAGCCGCCCGCGGAGACGAAGCTGCGGGGTGACCCGTCTGGTGATGGGTCTTCCACACACGATGGATCCCGCGCCTCAGGACTAGAGAAGCTCGGTCTTACAACCCGCGAATTGGCGATTTTGCACTCCTTGAATATTCGATCCTTGCATGACTTGATCAATGCAAGCGAGAAGCCCCTCGCAAAGCACCTCAGCATGACGACGATCAATTCCTTAAAAGAGCGAGCGAACGCAGCCGAGAAGCGCGCGCTGCGAGACGACTTGGCCGATACTGAAATCGGCAATGCCGGCTTTTCCAAGCAGGTCATTTCGATACTGAAGCAGATGGGATTGAAAAGGCTCAGAGATCTTGGGCGCCTCTCACAGCGAGATCTTTGGACCCGCTCTGACTTAGGCAAAACCGACGTCCAGAGAATTCTAAGAGTCTGCCGAGACCATGGTGTCACCCTAAAGGACGGCTGATCCGAGGGGGCCGGCAAGCATGCCGGCATGCAGCGGGGAGCGAGCAGGCAAGTTGCGAGACCGAAGCAGCAGCCATTGAGCGCGATTCGGCTGCATTAGAATATTGGTCCCGCCATTCCACGACCCTAGTAGCCTTAGGCGTGAATTGGCCGGAGATAGAGATTCGATCCGGGTTCACGGTTTCCTGATTACCGCACCAGTTTCGCACCAGAAATAAGATGATCAAAGCGCAACGAACGCCATCGACATCAAACAAAAACCCGGCAAAATCAACGAAGGCAGGCTTTATCCTCCCGCTCATAACGGTCTGGTTGCAGGTTCGAGTCCTGCCGGGCCCACCAATGAAGTCCAATTGTCCGTCCTCAACGGTGAAATGAAGCTCCTTGAGGCGCTTCGCCTCAAGCATCCTAAGCATGTCCGAAAACTGCCCGCGCGTAACCTGCAGCGAGGGGTGTAGAGAAGTAAGGGTGCTCGCGGCCCGTAACAGAACGCCCATGACGCCGGGCCAGGTGAAGCGCGCCTCAGGCATCGTGAAAGGCAGCGGGCATTTTCACGTAAGTGAACTCAACGGACTGCCTCGGTGGGCGGGGCTGAACGACCTATCCAAGGTTAACCGTGCGGCCTCCAAGGATTTCACCGCGCCAGTCGCCCATATCGTTGCGTCGTGTCACACTCAGATTATCGCGCTCTCATTAAAAAGGCGCTCCATTCCTTCTGCTTGTCCTTTCCAGGCGCCAGGCGCGAGGGTGAAACAAGACACCGGAAAACGATTCTCCTGTTTCGGGCGTTGTTTCCATCACAATACGAAGCAATTTTCCTGACATGATCCTCAATTCCGGGAACGTCGTTGAAGGTCTTCCTCGTGAAGCACGCTCGCTCGAGGTTTGGTAGCTCGTCCATCAGTCCCGTAACATCCCGCCAGACCGAGACGCGTCCGCCGATGTAACTGTCTTTTCGATGATGGGCGCGATCAGTGTCTACCATCACCTCTGAAATGATATCGACGAAGTCGATACCCCTTTCCCGCGTGAACCTCAGCCGTTCCGGATTGCGATTTTTACCCTTTAGATGTCCCTCTACTCCAAAGGCTGCTGGCAACAGGCTCCACAGATCGTTTCTTCCCGTCCCGTAAAAGAAGTCAGCGGTATTCTTGGGTGTATCCGGATTGAACGTTCCAATGATAAGGCACCTCGTTGCAGGGTTTATTTCGTGATTCCGAAATTTATGTTTGATCGGCGTGGGCGTCATTCTTTGCTTCCCGCATTTATTTCCGTGACGTGCTTGGCATCGGCTGCGTCAGACAATGAATCCCACCACCACCGAGAGCAATGTGGTCAATGCTCAGCATCCGGATGTCTCGGCCTGGAAATGATCTCTGCAACACGGAGTGCGCCGCCTCGTCCCGTTCTGGGTCTCCGAACTTCCCAGTAATGGCTGCGCCGTTCGCCAGGTAAGCGTTCAGGTATGACGGAGCAAACGAGCGGCCACGAAACCGCCAGTGCCGCCTGCGAGGCGGAAGGATCGAGTTTACAGTCATCGCGCTACCTCGACTGTCGGATTCGCTCTGAAGCACGTCGATATCTCTTGACCGATTTCTGGGCGTGGGCATCTCTGGATCGGGCGCTTCGACCAGAATTGCTCCGGGCGACGTGAAGAGCAGGTATCCGTCGGCATGGCCACTGGTAAATGGTTCATCGGCGTCGCCCTCAAGCCATATGATCTTGCGCCCGCCGACGGCGGAGAACCCACGCTCTATTTCCTCCATTTGCTCGTGCGCACTGCGACCAATTCGTGGGTTTCGGTTTTCGTTCAGCAGGCAGCTCTTGGTCACGATAACGGTACCCTCGCCGTCGGTCACGAACGCTCCTCCTTCTGCGACAAACTGTGCACGTATGGTCGCCAGCCCCAGTCTTGCGGCCAAGGGGCCGGCGAGAGCATCTCCAGGGCGTGCGGAGCGCGTTGAGCCCCAGCAATTGAAATTCCAGTCAACAGCGACGACTGCATCACCCCGCACCGCAAACGTCGGCGCAATGTCGCGCATCCAGATGTCGTCCACGGGAGCCGATAGGATCTCCACGTTCGGTCCAAATGACTGGCGCTTGGCCTCCGGAATTTGGTCGGACGGTGTCAGCAGGTAAACCGTTTCATATTCGGCGATGGTGACAACAACCTCGTGGAGTTCGCGCCTGACAGCATCGGCGTACATCCCCCATTCCCGGTGTATGGCCCAAGCCATCAGACAACAGGCGTGAGGCTCCCATTCGGCGGGAAGTCTGATTTCGTTGTACGACATTACTGCAATATCCCGCTCTATCTGGCTCTCGCTGCAATGTCGGGAAACCGGCCGAGCTTTCGGCTGACCAACCTAAAACCGAAATCGCTTCTTAGAATCCGCGTGAGCTTCGTGCCTCCTCGTATGCCTTGTTTATTCTGACCGCCTCATCTTCTGCGGCCTTCTTTATGAGCTCGCTGAGATTTGCCACCTTGTCCGGATGGCACTTCTTTATGGCGTCGCGATAGGCGGCTGTGATCTCCTCTGAAGAAGCCTCAGGAGAAACTCGGAGAACATCATGCCATCGCTTCTGCTCGATTGCCCTTTCTGGAGACCTTGTATCAACTCTCGCCTTCTCGTAGTCGACTTTTCTGTTTGGCTCATCCGGCTCCGCTGATTTCCGGGAGCTCTTCTCCGGCGGCCTATTGCCGCCACGGATCGAGGCAAGGGCTTGATAAGCTCGCTCTCGGTCGTTCTCATCTTTGAATCTCAGATTCCATTCTCGACTTCCCGGAAAGCTAAGCTTGATACAAAACGCCCTATCTGGCCGCCCGGTGGTGCTCCGCGAGAATTGAAGTTCAGCATTCCGTCCAGAATTCCAGTGCCACGGGAACCAAATAGATCCGCCCGACCACCAATGAAAATCAGGTGCTATCACGAGAAAGAATTGGCCGTTGGTCGCCTTCCACCGTTGTTCGAGGATCAGAACCGAGAAGGGCCAGCGGACACCGCGATATCTCGTCTTTGACATAACGCGAATCCTGTCGGCGGTAACGCCATTTCGAATTCTTCGTGGGACACGGGCAGCGGCATCCAGGAAATTCTCTTCCCGACCATCGGAATTCCGAGCGACACGTAAGCTCTGTAACGCAAACCATCGAATGAGCAGCACTAAAGGAATGAATTCGATCAGCATGTACTTGCTGTCGGGGTAAGCTAAACCTACTGCAAAAAAAGAGAGTTGTGCGGGCACTCCGATTCGCATGAGCTGAACTCGGAGACCTCTCTCTCTTTCGAGCTGGCGCGTAATTTCGTCTTTTTGAGTGGGCTGCTTTGCGAATTTCTTCTTTAGCAATCTGAATATTCGGCTTTGATCCATGTATCCGCCGCCCCCTCAGAGGATGATGCTGCGCAAACGCGACTCTTCTTTACCGTTCTAAAGCACCCAGCAAAAACGCAGCCAAAGCTAACCAAAACATCGAAGAGTAAGCGAATGTCATGAAGGGGCTGCGAGCTAACCGTGTTTGTTGTTGCGTCTGGCTGTATGATTTCGATCCGACCGAGACGTACATGGTCCACTGGATAACCATGCCAGGAAACAGGTAGAGCTTTTTTAGGATGCTACCCGATACGCCAGCTATATTGTCGCTCGCCATTTTTCAAATTTATCCAACAATAACAATTATTTATCGAATTTTATCCTAGTGAACGAACCAGGACGCGTCAAGGGTCGGAGGTGCCGTCCGCTGCCTTGTTGAATCTTGATAGCGGGTCGTTCGACGTGATGCTCAGCCGTGGCGTGCGCATCATGGCTTATGACGCAGCGATGAAGACCATCATGGACGAAGTGGCGGCCGACCTTTCTTGGTTCGTTAGCCATCCGTGTGACCTTATTCAGAGACTTGAGAGCTGCACGACAAGAGAAGGGCTCAATTCCCGATTGTCGCCCTACGCGAGACGGGTCGTCACGTTCTCACGGAGGTACGACCTGAACTTGTTTTACTCGCCCGCCTTCACGCCTTCCCATTCAAGATTTGGCTGCCGCGTAGCGACTATCGGGAGAGTAAGCCAGCGCCTTGACACCATCAGCATGTCCGACAACCGTGCTCTGTCTCGTCCGCCACGGCAACCTATCGTGCAGGTGGTTTAGCCAGGAGACTCCAACGAGAGATAGGCCTTTGTCGCACACAGCGGCTTTGTCCGAGTTCAAATCCAGCCTTTCGGAGAGCCTATCTTCGTCGTACGATGCCTCCCTCGACAAGTCGGGTGAATACGAGACGCCGCGAATTCCTCCGGTGCGCAACGGCGGCCTGTCGTCTCCCGCGAGCTGAGAGGAGGGATTGACGCAAGTCGGCCAGATGCTCCTCGAACGCACGGTTCGTCTCGTTAGTCCGCAAAGCAGACTGCGGTGATCAATTCGATCTGAAGGCGTCTGCCATATCGGGCTAGCGATCTTTGATCTTCGACCAAGATTTCAAAATTCAGTCATGGTGAACGACCCAATTGCCTAGTCCCGGCGCCGACGATGTCCGATCGACGATCACCCGACATGGATTCATACCGCGGCGTCAGCTACGTCGGTGGTCTGGTCGTGATTGGACTGATCTATTTCGTCTCGGCAAAGGCTGGCCTCGCCCTCGCCTCTATTCATCCCAGCGCAACACCAATTTGGCCGCCGACAGGTGTCGCGCTGGCGGCAGTGTTGTTGCGGGGATATCGAACCTGGCCCGCAATTTTTGCCGCGGCGATGATCGCCAATGCGACGACGGCAGGCTCCCTTGCCACCGCAATTGCGATTGCAACCGGTAACTCTCTCGAGGCGATTGCCGGCGCGTATCTCATCAATCGGTGGTCGGGCGGGTGTGAAACGTTTTCGACACCAAATTCTGTCGCAAAGTTTACCCTGATCTGCGTCGTGATCGCGACACCGATCAGCGCCACCATTGGACTGACCAGCCTGGCACTCTTCGGATACATCGAGCCAAAGAATTTTGCGGACGCGTGGATCACCTGGTGGCTGGGCGACGTGACCGGCGCACTAGTCATTGCCCCCGTAACCGTGCTGTGGGCATCAAACCACCATCAAGCCTCCAACTGGCACGATTTTGTCGAGACGGCAGGGGTCCTCGCGACAGCAGCGGCTGTCGGCCTCATTGCTTTCAGCCCCCTGATCGAGCAGACGCCCGGCCGAGATCCACTCGGCTTTCTGGCCATCCTGCCCATGCTATGGGCGGCGCTTCGTCGCGGTCCACGCGATACCGCAACGGTCGCTCTCGTGCTTGCGGGCATCACGATTTGGGCAACGCACGCGGGCGGCGGCCCCTTCGCGATTTCGGATCCCAACGCGTCATTCCTGCTCGTGTTGATGTTCTTGATCAGTATTACCGTTCCAAGCCTGCTGCTGAGCGCGGATGTTAAGGTCCGCGAGAAAGCGGAAGGAAACCTGCGCCGCGCGCATGTCGAACTCGAGCAGAAGGTCGCCGAGCGTACGCAGGAACTGGAGCTCGCCAACGCAGCCAAATCGCGCTTTCTCGCCATGGCAAGCCATGATTTGCGGCAGCCCTTACATGCGTTGGGGTTGTTCGTCGCCCAGCTGCGGACGCCACTCAAACCGGAGGAAAGGACAAACACGATCGAACGGATCGACGCAACCCGCAAGGAAATGGATGAAATGTTCAATTCGCTCCTGGACATTTCCAGGCTGGATGCCGGGATGCTTACCCCCAAAATCACCGAATTCCCGATCGGGCGCTTGTTGCAGAAAATCGAGACTGCGTTTGACCAGGCCACGCAAAAAAAGGGGCTGCGGCTACGCGTCAGGCCAAGTGACGCCTGGGTGCGAAGCGACGCGATGCTGCTCGAACGCATCATGCTGAATCTTGTGTCAAATGCGGTGCGCTATACGTTGCAGGGCGGGATCCTCGTCGGATGTCGTCGGCGCGGTGAAATGTTGCGTATCGAAGTATGCGATACCGGTCCTGGCATTCCCGAGGATCAAAAGCAGAATATCTTTCGCGAGTTTTTTCAAGTTCCCACCTCAGAACAGAACCGGTCCGGCGGACTGGGCCTCGGTCTGGCCATCGTCGACAGGCTTCGTCTGCTTCTCGACCATCAAATCGACCTGGTTTCGACTGTGGGCCGAGGTTCGCGATTTGCGATCCTGGTTCCGAAAGTCGATCAATGCATCAGGTCCGCGGCGCCCGCCGTCTTACCCCACGCCGGCGCCTTGGCGGTCGACGGCAAGGCAATTCTTGTTATTGCCGATACTCCGATCGTGCAGGAGGGAACGGGCGGATTGCTTAGCAAATGGGGATACTCGGTACTTGCCGCCGGCTCCGACGAAGCTGCACTTGTCCGACTTGCCGAGCGCGAACAGCGTCCCGATCTCATAATCTCGGACTATCATCTCGCAAGCGGTAGGACCGGGATCCGGGCAATCGAACAAGTCAATGCGGCGTTTGGCTCGCCAATTCCCGCCATTCTCGTCAGCGGCGATACCGCAGCTGAACCTCTGCGGGACGCCAGGGACAGAGGGTACATTTTGCTGCACAAGCCCGTCGATCCGATGCGGCTCCGTGCTGTCATGCATGAGCTCCTTAGGGATCACGATGGTGGGAGAGGCACCGGGGCAGTTTCATGAATCAGATTTCGGCGGCACCTCCCAGCCCATTTTTCCGACCTTAATGACGGCCTCGGTGCGCGTCGCTACGCCGAGCGCCTTGAGAACGACCGTGATGTGATTCTTCACTGTCGGCACTGCCATATTGAGCGTCCTGGCAATGACCTTGTTGGTTTTCCCCTTCATCAGCAGCGCAAGTACGTCGATCTGACGATCGGTCAATCCAAGCCCCTTGAGCGAGCCGCGAGCCAATGGCTTATCTGCAAACCGCGGGTCCGCTGTTTCCTCCAGAATCTCCGAGGGAATGTAAACTCCGCCGGAAAACACCAACTCAATAGCGTTGAGCATCACCTCACGTTCCGTGGTTTTGGGGATGAAACCCAGCGCGCCAAGCTTGAAAGCGCGCCTGACCGTATCGTGATCATCGGAGGATGAGAGAATGATGATAGCAATGGTCGCATAGCGATGGCGCAGTTCGCAGAGGACAGAGAAGCCGTCGCGGTCAGGTAGATTGATGTCAAGCAAAATGAGGCTGATATCGGGATGCTCCTCGACGATGTGCATGGCCTCTCGGCTGCTCGAAGCTTCGAATATCACGGCTTCTCGCTTCAATTGCTTGAGGACAGCGTGCAACGCCTCGCGAATCAATGTGTGATCGTCAACAACAAGCACTTTCATAAAAATGCTCTCCGTCCTCTGACCGCCCGGAGATCAATGAAAAATCATACACCCACCTTCGAAACCGTCCATCTTCTATCTCTGGTCCAGCGGTTCGCCGTCAGGCACTCAGAGTAGGAGCCGAGCGCTGCTGTGTGGTATGATTGCAACGGCACACAGTCGTAAGGAGCGCGCGCTGCATGGAGCGCGGAACTCGCTTAGCCCCTCCGTCCACGCGAGCGACAAATTGCTCATCATGCGGTCTCAATACCGCGTTCGGGATAGTACCTTGGTCATAGGACCTAGGCACCTCTCTGTACCGACCTCCGGCCGATTTACAGTCTGTGCCACTTGAAAGATGATGTCGACAGTCGGTCCTCCCACCAGCGTTCTACCCAGCGCGGCCATGTGATCATTGTCGCAATTGCTGTCGTTGCCAGGTCGATGTGAAGCAACCTTGAACTGCGGCGCTGTCACGACCCGCAGGGCCGCGCTTTTTTTTCAAGTTCGATCCGTCTCGATCGTTCCTCTTTGAGCGTGCGCGCACGCTGGACGAGGCAAGCCAATGCATGATCGAACCGCCACCCTGAAGCCATCCGCGGACGTGGCGTCGGAGCTGAAAGCCAACGGCCGCGACGTGCGCATTGATGCCTGCCGCGGCATCGCGCTCTGGTGCATCTTTCTTGATCATGTCCCCAATAACATTGGAAGCTGGCTGACGCTGCGGAACTACGGCTTCAGCGATGCCGCGGAAGTGTTCATGTTCGTCTCAGGGGTCACCTGCGCACTGGCCTACGGTAAGGTATGGGGCCGCGAGGGATGGAGCAGCGTGATCCGCCGGACGCTGCGGCGAAGCTGGGACATCTATGTCGCGTTTCTGCTGCTCACGCTCGCCTGCGCGACCCTAGTCCACATCGCCGGCGTGGAACGCCTTGCCGACGAGAGCAATACGCGCATTCTGTTGGATCAGCCGGGCGCAACGCTCGCGCACGCGGCGATTCTGCAATACCGCCCAGTCAATACCGATGTGTTGCCGATCTTCGTGCTCCTCCACCTCTTGTTCGCGCCGTTGCTGTGGTTGCTGCTCCGACTGCCCAACGTGACGCTCGGCGCCTCGCTGGCGCTTTATACACTGGTGCATATGTTCGGCTGGTCCTTGCCGGCGTGGCCAAACGGCCACTGGGCTTTCAATCCACTGGCCTGGCAGCTGCTGGTGGTCCTTGGCGCGTGGGTGATAATCGCGGGCGGAAGAGTGCGCCCCTGGCTAACGTCACCTTTGGCGCTCGTGCCTGCCGTTCTCTATCTGGTCTTCAGCCTCGTCATCGTATTGAGCTGGAGAATCAAGCCGCTGGAAGCATTGATCCCGCAGGGGCTGACGAAGTTGGCCTACCAGATGGACAAATCGAATCTCGATCCGTTGCGTCTGTTGCATTTCTTGGCCCTAGCGGTTGTGGCGGTATGGTTGGTGCCGCCCAATCGACGAGCATTGACGACTGCGGTAATGCGCGGCGCCATCCTCTGTGGCAGGCACTCTTTGCCAATCTTCTGCCTCGGTGTCCTGCTTACGCTCGCTAGCCTCCTGGCGCTGCTCGACATATCGGCGGGGCTTGCGATGCAGATCACGCTCAGCGCTGGTGGTGTCCTGACGATGATCATGGCGGCGACGCTACTGAACTTGATCAAGAGCAAACCCAGGCCGCAGCTGGCCATTGCACTGCCTGTGAGTGTGCGCGCCGAGGGGAACGCTTGGGGCACCGTTAGCTGGCGCACCCTGGAGGCGTTCCGCCGAGGACTGCGCGAGTTCGGCTGGGCCGGCGACCAGAAGCGCCTCGTCAGCGAGCGGCCATCCCACCAGGGGCCTCGCTTCGCAGACGAATTGGTACGATCAAGCAGGCTCAACGTGAGCGAGCACCCGGCCATGTCGAGCGAGGTGACGTAGCTGCCGATCAGCGAGCGGGCGATGCGCAAGCCGCGCTTCCACCGGGTCGCGTCGGAGCGTATTGCCAATGCCACCCAACGCCTGCGGCATCATCCATACCGCGCCCTTTCGAAAGCTGAAGGCGCTGCAGGCTGCCGCACGCCGTCTCACCCCTCCACCCGCCACAGCCTCCATCTTTCCGGCACGCCCTTCAGCCGGTGCAAGCCGTGATCCTTCAGGCTCGCCGCCGCCTGCGCCGTCATCAGCTCCTTCACCGCACTCGACACCAGCACCTCCCCTGCCCGCGCCTTCGCCGCGACGCGGGTGCCGATGTGGAAGGCGAGGCCGACCATTTCGCCGCCGCTGATGGTGTATTCGCCGGCGTGCAGGCCGACCCGGATCTCGAGGCCGAGCGTGCGCACGGCTTTCTGGATCGCGGTCGCGCAAGCAATGCCGGCGGCGGGTTTCCTGAACGTCGCCAGCACGCCGTCGCCGGTGGTCACGACCTCCTTGCCGCGGCACGTCTTCAACTCCTTGCGGACGGCAGCATAGTAATGGCCCATGACCTTGGTCCAGCGCGCATCGCCGAGCTTCGCCGCCTTCGCGGTGGAGCCGACGATGTCGACGATCAGGATGGTGGCGAGCGCCTGCTTGAGCTCGGCGCTGCGTGCGGCGGACGGGCGCCGGTTCGCGATCGGTCCGGTCAGCGGCTCATAGCGATGATTGCGGCGCCGCGCGATCGCGGCCTTCGTATAGTCCTGCGCGCGCTGCGCAGTGCCGCAACGAACCGTCTTCTCCTGCGGCAGACGCGACCAATAGACCTTGCGCCCATCGCCGGCGCCATGCACCTCCACGGCGCCCCACTTCAGGAAGACTGCCGAGCCAACACGCCTGACGCACCACGCCTTCGACGTGTACCCGGAGACGTTCGACTGATGGACCCCGATGCGTAGGAATTTCGGCATGAACGAGCGGCCAAGGACCGTTTGGGCGTAGCTTGGCGCAAAACCTAGACGCACAACCCGGCGCTGGCAACAGTGCTGCCAACCCGCATGCCGTCGCCGCATCCCAAGCTCGCAGCCTAAATTCCTCTGCCCCCCGCCCTGCCTGCCGATCGTACAGCGCCATGCAGCCGGACGTTCGGCCGGATGCTGCGCCATCCATGCGGCGAGCTGCGGCGCGCCCATCAGGCAGGACTGCATCGTCACGTCGGCGAAGTCCGAGGTCGTGACGATTTGTTCACGACAGTTCGTCGGTGACGAAAGGCTGCAGAGCAAGCGGCGGCAGCCCGGCACGGGGGCGGTCGAGACATAGGCGGAGCAGGCAGAGCGGTTCCGCCGACTGCAGCGCTGCGAGCTCCGATTGGCACTTCCTGCGGCAAGGTGCGTTGCGCTCTTTTCGAGGAGGCGCAGATGACCAAGACGCAGACGACCAGGACCAACGCGCAGGACTCAAGGACCGGGATCCAGCCAACGCTCAATCCTGGCGATGAAGCCCCGCCCGGAACCATGGGCACCGGCGAAGACGTCTGTCCCGACTGTCATGGCAAGGGTCGCATCGACGGTGCCCCCTGCGCCACCTGCGGCGGGAGTGGCACCATTACGCGGGCCATTGGCGGCGCTTGACGTTGCTCCCTTGAGCGAGGCTTCATCTTGACAGCAACGATGGCCGTCACCCGTGTTTGCGGAGCGCCCTCGGGGATAACGACACGAGGCAAAGCCGGAGCGGCCAGATGAACGCGCCGGGCGCCGGCACGACGGGAACGAACCGCAAATGGCCGCGGGCGGAAGGTCGCTTAGCCCTGATACGCAAACAGCTCGATCGGATCGCTGAAGCCGCGCACCTCGTGCCTGCCGACATGCTCGAGCTGAAACTCCTTCTCCACGAGCTCGGCGAAATCGCGTGACAGCAGCACGTTCCTGCCGAGCTTCTTGGTCAGCGCCTCGAGGCGGGAGGCCATGTTGACGGCCGGGCCGATCACGGTGAAATCGAGCCGGCTGGCCGATCCGATGTTGCCGTACATGACGTCACCGACATGGACGCCGATGCCGTAGTTCAGCGGCGCGCGGCCGGTTGCGCTGTTCCGTTCGTTCAGCGCGGCCATGGCCTGCCGGGCCTCGGCCACGGCATGGAGCAGATTGGCGCAGGCGTTGGGCGTATGAAGCGGAAAGATGGCGAGCAGTCCGTCGCCGATGAACTTGAGGATCTCGCCGCCGTGCCGCGCAATCGGCTCCGACATCGCGTCGAAATAGTCGTTGAGCAGGTCGATCACGTCGTCGCGCGGCCAGTTGTCGGAGATCTTGGTGAAATCCCTGAGGTCGCAGATCATGATCGCAGCACGCACCGTCGTGCCGCTGCCGCGCCTCGTGGCGCCGGCCAGGATCAACTCGCCGGCATGAGAGCCGACATAGGTCTCCAGCAGCGTGCGCGCCAGGCGGTTCTTGACGCGGATCTCGCTGACCAGCGCCAGCACCGGCAACAGCTTCTTCAGGCCGGCGACATGCGCATCGTCGAACCCGCCGGGCCGATCGGTCGCGAAAGTGACGATGTGCCGCTTGCCGAGCGTATGGTAGAGCGGCCAGGCGACATAGTCGGTGAGGCCCTTGGCCCGCATCTCGTCATAGAGGGCGTGCTTGCGGCTGAGCGAAGAATCCTGCTCGAGCCGCTCGCGCACCTCGGCGGCGCCGTCATGGATCTCGTTGGCGGCGCTTCCGATATATTCGGACCGCTCGCGAACGTCATAGTCGACCAGCGCAATCTCCGCCTCGCGCATCCCGTCGGACCACATCATGCGGGCCCCCAGCCACTGCGGGTGATTGATCAGGATGTGAAGCGTCGCGCGCTTCACCGGAATGCCCGCCTGCTGGAGACGGATACACATCTGCGCGAAGATGTTGTCGATGAAGCGCTCGTCGCGCGTGCCGGTGGTCAGCCAGTCGACGACGCCGTCGGCCTGCGCAGGGACATGGTTGTCTGGTGCGTTCATATCCTGCCCCTCGGGCTGCGGTCTTTGGGGAAGCAGATATCGTGCTCCGGCCGGGCGGCGTCAACCTAGCCAGTTGCACGGATTGTGCGCAGCGACCGGCGCTAACCGAGGAGCCGGATCGACCCCAGCACCGCCAGACCCGAGACGAGCGCGAGCTGCGATGGCCCGAGCAGCTCGACTTTCAGCGTGCCGTTGTGGGGAATCGCAATATTCTCATTGTCGAGACTGATGCGGCATTCGCCCCGAGGTGCGTAGACCAGATGCGTGCCGGCGGCCAGCCGCCGGTCGCCGGGCTCCTTAAGCGCGATGAGATCGATCTCCGCCGCACCGCGCCGCGCCATGAGGTTCACGACCTCGACGGGCCCGGCCTCGAGCTCGGTCACGATCTCGAGCTCGCCGGTGAAGCGCACGGTCGTAAAAGGTTCACGTTCGTCGAATTCCTGCCCGAGGGCCTTCAGCACCAGCCCGCGCCCATCGACGACCATCTGCAAGCGATCGATGCCGGGCATATGGGAGAAGGGACCCGGCGCCACGATCGGCGTCGACGCAAAGCGCCAGTGCAGGCTGTCCCAGCTCTTCTCGCGTGCATCGGCCCGATGAGCGTCCGCGATGTCGGTGAAGATGCCGCCGCCGTTCTTCCAGGGCGAGCGGGTGTAGTTTTCGGGTCTGAGCAATGTGGTTTTCATATCGTGAGTCGTCCGGGAACGCCGGAGTTTGCACCCGAGTTTGTAGCCGGATGAAGCGCAGCGCAATCCGGGTCAGCTCGCGCCCTGAAGCACTGGCCCCGGATTGCGCTCCCAGCTACATCCCGCTCAGGACGGTATCCGCCGCGAGGGCCTGCCGGTGACGTAGACGCTTTCGGAGCCGGCCGACGCAGCACTTCCTTTACCAAAAGCCCCGCTGCATCGGCTGCGCCGGCTGATAATACTGGTACTGGCTGCGCGGGCGCGGATTGACCGGCTGGACGTAGGGATCACGCTGCTGGAAGAAGAAGCCGAAGCCGTTGCCGCCGTTGTCCCAGCCGTCATCGCTGGCGATCATGGCAGGCGCGGTCGGCTTGCGCGTGATGAAGCCGCCCTGCGGCTCGTTGCTCAGCACTGCGACGAACTCTGTCCGGTAATTGGTCTCGCTGCTCAGCGGCTCATCGGAGATGATGATCGAGGAGCGCGGCAATGCGGTCGGCCCGATGCGATCCCACACGTCCTGCGGGATGGTGATGCGGTCGAGCGCATTGCGGGCGTCGTCGCCGTTGTCGATCGTGACCACGCTCCAGCGCAGGCCCGAATCGGTCTTCGCCATCGCCGTGAAGATGTGCGTGCCGAGCGGCTGGTCGGGATTGCGGATCGTGACGGGAACCTCGATGCTGGTGTCGAACACCTCGCCGCCGCCGTCGGGCGCTGGCTTGTGCGTGTTCCGCCGCACGTAGAGCTTCTGCGTCGCACGGCTGATGTAAACCGAGACCGGCTCACCCGCGAGCTTTGCATCGGTCGCCGCCTTGACGGCGTCGGCCTTCCTGGCCGCGGCCGCCTTCGCGGCTTCCTTGGTGGCGGCCGCTGCATCGCGCTTCGGCTGCGCGGCGGCCCTGGCGGCGTCGAGCTGCGTCGCCGCGTCGGCAGCCTTGGCCACCGCCTTTTGCTTCAACTCCTCGGCCTTGGCGCGTGCCTGATCGGTTTTGGCGTTCACGAGCGTCTTGTCGGCGAAGGCGAGCTCGGCATCTGCGCGGGCCTTCTGCTGTTCCAGCTTGCGCAGCGCGGCAGGGAGCGAGGCAGCTTCCTTCGCGGCAGCGGAAGCAGCCTTCTTGGCCTCGTCGGCCACCCTTGTGGCCTCGTCGGCCTCGGCGGAGAGCTTGTCGGCCCGGCTGGGCGCCGCCGCGATCGCCTCCGGCTTCGGCACGAACAGCGAGGGGTGAGAGAAGTCGGTCGGGACCGTGTCATACGGCGAGATGATCACCCGCATTCCGATATAGGTCTTGTCGAACAGGTTCTCGGCAAAGCCGAACGGCATGCGCACGCAGCCGTGCGAAGCGGCATAACCGGGCAGCGGCCCGCCATGCAGCGCGATTCCGTTCCAGGTGATGCGCTGCATGTTCGGCATCCAGGCATCGTCATACATGGTCGAGCGGTGGTCCTTGTCCTTCTCGATGATGGCGAACACGCCGGCCGGCGTCTCGCGGCCCGTGGTGCCGGTCGACACCGGCGCGCGCAGGATCCAGCCGTCGGCATCATAGAAAGTGACCTGCTGGCTCTTGATCGACACGATCGCCATGATCGGCTCGCCGGCCACACGCGGCGCCACCGCCTCGGTCACCTGGCGCGGCTGCTTGGCGGCGGTCGCCGGGGCCGCCGCCGTCAATGCGACGACCGCGGCCAGCGCCACGAGTCCGGAAGGCCTCCAACTCCGCATCGCCACGGTGGATTGCGCCCTCGTCGGTCGGTTTTTCATGCCATCCTCGGTCGAAATGCCAGTCCGCCTGTGCCGATCACGTGCCAGATTGGAATCATTGCATTAAGAAGTCGCAGCCGCCTTACGTTCCGTCTGTGGCGAGATTCGGCATGTTCCCGCGACAAATCACTCATATACGACGGCTGCCACAGGCGGAAGGCGGCCTCCGGTCGAAGCTGGCGTGAAGCTGGCCCCGATCGCTGCGGCAGAATGTCCGGTTAGCTGGCGGGGGGTGCGTCGTGACGGCGACGCCCACCGGCGCGCAACTAAACGCCCAGCGCCTTGCGGTTGAACGTGCGGAGAAATCGCAGCGACAACGTTCGCACGTTCGCAACGTTCAGCAGCCAGACCGCAACCGCATAAGCAAAGCCGCCGGCAAGGCTCACGATGATCAGCGACACGAGGCCGGTGCCGCCAGTTTGCGAGCGCGCAACCAGAATCGCGGCCGCCATCACCGCTGCGGAGAGGGCAATGCCGGCGAGGCGATTGAGCTCGAACGGGACCGGGTGGGCCCGATGCATCAGGACGACGGCAACGAGGAAGCCGATCGCCTCGGTCGCCAGCGTCGCCAGCGCCGCGCCGTAAAGGCCGTAAGGAGCGATCAGCGCGAACATCAGGATCACGCTGACCACCAGCGTGAGAAAGGATTGCGCCGCCAGCATGAAGGGGCGCTCGGCAAGCTGGAAGCTGATCTGCACGTAGAACTGATTGGCGATGCCGAAAAGCCGCGCAAGCACCAGGGTCGGCAGCAGCGCCGAGACGCCGGCGCGGAAGTCGATGCCGACGAGCGTGCCGGCGACCTGGTCCGCCGCAAGCGCGAGCCATATCGCGACGGGTGCCACGACGGCCAGCAGGAGTTCGAGACTTTCGGTCAGCCGCTCCCGCGTCGTCTCGCTGCTATTCTCGGACAATGACCGGAACACCAGCGGCACGGTCGCCGCGGCGACGCTGGATGCGATCATCACCATGAACTGGCGCGGCAGATCGGCGGCAACGCCGAAGATGCCGGCAGCGTCCTTGCCGAGCAAATAGGCGACGATGAGCCGGTCGCAGGCCGAATAGACGGCAACGGACAATCCTGCCAACGTCAGCGGCAGACCGTAGCGGGCCAGCTGCATGAACTGGCTGCGCTGGAAGCGCGCGATCCTGCTGCGGTCGCCTGCGAGGTTCAGGATGATGCCGGCGAGCGACCCCAGACCGAACGCCGCGAGCAGCCCCAATCCGCCCCAGCCGAGCCAGATGCCGACGAGGCCGAAGCCGACGCTGGAGACGCTGCGCACGATCGCGATCGCCGCGAAGCGGTAGGGACGCAATTTGGCGCGCTCGAACTCCTGGCCGACATCGACCGCATTGGCCATGATCGCGACGAACATGCTGGCGAGCAGCAGCTCGACACTGATGTCGCTGCGAAACAGCAAGACCAGCGGTGTGGTGGCACAGAGCACCGCGACCGTGAGGACGAAGGCGACCATCGCCGTGCCGCGAAAATCGACCTCCGCCGACATCGCCTGATAGCGCGACACCGACAGCTTGATCCAGGCGAAGAAGATCGCGCCCAGAATGCCCGCAAGGCTGATACCGACGACATAGACGCCGTACTCAGCCGGGCTCACGAGCCGCGTATAGGCCGTGACCGCGAAAAAGCCCACGGCCGCCGGCAGGATGTAGGCCACGAGATAAATCGAGAAATGGCGGTTCAGCATGCGAGCACGGGACCGGCAGCGGTCTTGCGATTATGACGGCTGTTAATCGATGGGGCCTTGGCGAACGAACTGCGCCGCAGCATGGCGCAAGAGTGTCACATAAGTCTCCAGATCGGGCGGCGAATGCGGCTTTGACGCCGCTTTCGCGCGTTAGCGTTAAATTTGCCCTTCCTCGAGCGGAAAGGTTTGGCGATCGAAAGAAACATGACTTGCGACTGCAAGGTTAACCCAACGAGCCAAAACCCAGGCGTCGCAAGGCGCCGCTTGGTACGATGCCGTCTTGGATCGATGAGGACTGCGGTGACCAGGCTCGACAGACGCGAATTTCTCCTCGGCGGCGCCGCAGCCCTCGCGGCGGGCGCATCGGCGTCCGCGGTGCCGGCGTCCAAACGCGCCCAGCGCCGTCCCGGCTTCGGCGCCGCGGCGACGCTCTGGGACCTGCAAGCCGACCCGCGGCTCGGTGACGCCATCAGCACCTATTGCACGCAGGTGGTGCCGGTGCTCGAGCTGAAATGGCCGATGCTGCGGCCGGACGCCCACACGTTCGCCTTCGAGCGCGCCGACGCGATCCTGGATTTCGCGCGAGACAACGATCTGACGATGCGCGGCCACGCGCTGGCCTGGTATCACGACATTCCGGACTGGACCAAGCGGATCAAGGACACCAAGGGCGTCGAGCGGGCCTATCTCGACCACATCGGTACCGTCGTCTCCTACTACAAGGACAAGCTGACGTCGTGGGACGTCGTCAACGAGCCGATCCCGGATAACCCCCGCAGCCCGAAAGACAGGCGCGACACGTTCTGGACGCAGCATCTCGGCGGCCGCTGGATTCCCCTGGCGTTCCGTACGGCGGCCGCGGCCGACCCCTTCGTCAAGCTCGCGATCAATGAATATGACATCGAGTCGGCGAAAGACTCGTTCGTCGCCAAGCGGGCGGCTTATCGCAACCTCATCATGGACCTGCTCGATCAGGGCGTTCCGCTCCACGCGGTTGGGCTGCAATCGCATCTGCACGCCGAGCTCGAGATCGACACGCACGGGCTCGCCGAATTCGTCACCGAGCTGCGCTCTTGGGGCCTCGATGTGCTCATCACCGAGCTCGACGTCGACGACCAGAAGCTGACGGGAAGTCCTGCGGAGCGCGACGCCGTCGTGGCCAAGCGCGTCGACGACCTGCTCACCGCCGTCTCCGCGAGCGGCCCGGTGCGCTCGATCCTGACCTGGGGCCTCTCGGACCGTTACAGCTGGATCAACGGCACCTTCGCCCGCGCGGACAAGCAGCCGAACCGCCCGCTGCCGCTCGACGGCGAGTTCAAGCCGAAGCCGTTCATGGACGTCATCAGCAAGTTCACCAAAGACGTTTGAAGACTAAAGCGCGATGAGATTTGGATGAATCGTCATCGCGCTTTAGCTTGTTGTTTACGCATGATTTTTCCGGAAAACCGCTTCGCACTTTTCCGGATCATGCTTTAGCGCGTCTTGGGCACTTCGAACGCGGCCGCGTCTCCCATGTCTTCGGGCGACAGGCTCGGGCTTCGGCGATCGCGCGAGGAGAGACGGAACACGTCGCGGATGTCGTCGATCGAGGTCGACGAATAGGACTGGATGCATAGCGCGACCTGCTCGGGCGAGGCCGTGCGCATCATCGCTTCGATGGCCGGGCGGTCGAGGGGCGTATCGTCCCAGTGCGAGACTGCGAGGCTGTCTTCGGTGATCCGATGTCTCGCCAGATGTTCCGGCGAGGTCGCGACGAAGTTGCCGTAAAGCAGATATTCGGAGAACTTTTTCTTCCGGCACAGCGCCAGAGCCCAGCTCAAGCCCGTCGCCGACTTGATCGCGTCGGTCATCGCACGGGCCGTGTCCTTGTCCCAGACCAGCGCGTTGCCGACATAATCGTCCGCCGGGAACGAGCGCTGCTTGATACCGAGAAGCTGATCGACGGTGCGAAGCCAGAGGCCATGCAACGGGTGATCGGCGCCGATCGCCTCGCGCGTGACGAACAGCGGCGTCTGCTCGGCGCCGGCATACTGGCCGACGTCGAATTCGCGGAAGAACAGATTATCCGAATCCAGGATGCAGACGCGCTGCTCCGGCGCATTGAGGACGCCGGCGATCTTCAGGATCTGCTGGATGTGCCAGCCGTGCACCGGTGACGACAGCAGCGACAGCCAGACGCGGCGCTTGCTCATGAACTGGAGCGCCGGCGGCAGCGCGAACAGCCATTTCGGCAGATAGCGCGAGGCCGGGACGATGACCCGCTTGTCGGAGGCGAACCGCGCGAACAGCGGCACGTCCTCATCGTTGACGAGAACATAATGCCGCGTGTATCCCGTCAGCCAAGTGTCGATGCTCTCGCTGAGCAGCGAAAAACGTTCGATATCCTTGGCGTAGCTGGCAGTCAGCAGTGCAACGGAATGCATGGAACGCGCTCGAATGGCGATCAGACCGCACTCATAGCGACGGCGGGAGCCGCTGGAAACTCACAAACGGAATCAAGGTAAAATGAAATGAAGCATTAACTAATCCGACGGCAGCCCCTGCGCGAGACTGCGAAAGCGCAGCGGTGCCAGGGCTGAGGCCCGCTGCCACCAGTCGGCGACGCGGTCGTCGAGCGCGCTCACACCGCGGCCGTGACCGGGAAAGATCCGGATCTGCTGGATCGCCTCTGCCTCGAAGCCGTTAGCCCTCCGCGTGATCTTGAGGGCGGCACCTTCGCGGTCGCGCTGGGTCAGCGGCACCAGGAGGCGGCCGCGCGGACGGAGCGCCTCAAGCCAGAGTGGGTGCGGGTGCGGGAAGCCGGCATGCACGATGATCACGTCGGCCGGCTTGCCGACGTCCTTGCATCCGTCGCCGTTGACGACCCTGACGTTACCATAGCCGCGCAAGCAGTTCGCCGCTCGCACCGCGAGACGCTCGTCGCATTCGATCGCATGTACGCTGCCCTTTGGACCGACCATCATCGACAGCACGGCCGAGAAATAACCCAGTCCGCAGCCGATCTGCACGACACGGTCCTTCTCCCTGATGTCGAGCATGTCGATGAAATGCGCCCACAGGCTCGGCAGGCCGGTGTCGAGCCTGCGGCGCGCGTCGATCGCGACCAGTACGTTGTCGTAGAGATGAACGGGATCTGCGTTGGGCGTCAGCCGATAGCTGCGCGCCGCCTCGCTCTTGATGCGCCAGGGTCCCCTCGGCAGAAACTCCTCTCGCGGAACGGCGGCAAGCGCGTCGAGCAGGCGCTTTGAGGAAATCCGCTCGCGCCTGGCAATCAACTCCACATAGCGGGCACGCTCGGCGACAAGATCGCTCATGTCACAGATCGGCCTGCTCGCGAATGGGCGCGCCCGCCCCGAGCTCGTTGACGAGCTGCATCGCCTTCTTCAGGTCCGGGGTGTAAAAGCCCTCGCTGAACTTGTTCACGATCGGCACCAGCAGGAGACTTGCGTGCTCGCGTTTGCCGGCTTCATGCGACAGGCGCGCGAGACTGACGGCGGTGCGAAGCTCCCAGGACAGCGCACCCTGCTTGCGTGCGATCTCCAACGACAGGCCGAACAGGTCCTCGGCCTCCTGTACCGAGGCCGGGTCGTGAGCCGACAGCGTGATCTCGCCTTGCAGGCGATAGACCTCGGCAAGGTAGGAGTGATCGCCGGTCCGTTTCGCCGTCGCGAGCGCACCATCGAGCGCGCGCAAGGCGGCATCGCGCATCCCGATCTTGGCATAGGCCTCCGCCAGCAGACAGCGGAACCAGCATCCGGCGAGCCAGGAATCCATCGCCTCGTATTCGTCGAGGCCGAAGCGCATCTGGCTGAGACCTTCGTCGGCCTCGCCAAGCTGCGTCAGCGCCCAGCCGCGCAGGATCGCCGCCTGCTGCTTCCAGTGCAGGAAATTGTGCTCGGTAGCAATGATCATGGCGCGGTTGGCATGGTCGCGCGTGCCCTCGACGTCGCGCAAATGCTGGCAAAGATACGCGCCGAATACGAGTGCGAAGGCGAGGGTGAAGGGGTGACGGATCTTCTCCGCATTCGCGATCGCCTGCTCGCTGTGCTGGCGCGCCGCGTCGGGCCGGCCGAGGAACCACAGGAGGTAGCCGAGATAGGACAGCGAAACGACGCCGGGATCGGTGCCGTGCCGCTCGATCAGATCGGAATGCAGATCGGGGCTGTAGAGATTGATGCAGCGATGCAGATGATGCTGCGAGGCGGCGAAGCGGCCGCGATAGAGCATGGTCATCGCGATCGCGCGGTGAGCCTCGATCAAATAGCCGGTCTGCTGTGCCGGCTGCGCTCGCTCGTTCAGCCGCGCGCGCTTGGCGAACTTCATCAGCTCGACGCTGAGATCGTGCGCGCGCGTGAGATCGGCACGGATGAAATGGCACACCCAGAGCCCGCGGGTCGCAGCAAAGGCCTTTTCGTCGTCCTCGAGCTGCCGACCCAACTCGAGCGCACGGATGTAGTTTTCCTCGACTTCCTGCACCGCATAGCCTTTGGCGGCAATCAGCGCGTTGCCGAGCGCGATCCGCAGCTCGAGCTCCATCTCGTCCGCGCCCTGCATGCGCGCGTTGGCCTGAACGACGCTGAGGCCGCGGCGCAGATGGCCGATCGCCTCCAGATTGGCGCCACTCTTGGCCGCCTGTTTGCCGGCCTTGAGCCAAAAGCTGGCGGCGCCCTCGCTCTGGCCGGATTCGGTCAGGTGATAGGCGAGCAGCTCCGGTTCGCGTTCGGTCTTCTCCGGATACATCTCGGCGAGCACCTGGGCGATGCGGGAATGCAGCTTGCGCCGCTCGCTGTGCAGCAGGCTCGCATGCGCGGCGTTCTGGATCATCACGTGCTTGAAGGAGTAGATCGCGTCCGGCGGATGGCCGCGGCGCATGATCAGTCCCGCCTCCTCCAGATGATTGAGCGCCGCCTCGATCTGCTCGGCCGGCGTATTGGCGACGGCGTGCAGGGTTTCATAGGAAAATTCGCGGCCGATCGTGGCGCCGATCTGCGCGATCCGCTTGAACGGTCCCATCCGGTCGAGCCGCGCCATCAGCGAATCAGTCAGGGTCGCCGGAATTGCGAGCTGCCGCCACTGTCCCGACAACACATAGCGCCCGTGCCGCTCGGTCAGGAGGTTGGATTCGAGAACCGTCTTGGTCAGCTCTTCCAGGAAGAGCGGGACGCCGTCGGTCTTGACGATGATCTCCTCGACGACCTCCTTGGGCAGTTCGCGTCCCGCAACACGCTCGACCAGCGTCGTGCGGAGCTGCCGGCTGAGGCGATTCAGGACCAGGGTGGTGATGTGCGAATGCGCATTCCAGCTCGGCTGGAATTCCGAGCGCGCGGTGATGATGACCAGGATCGCCCGGTTCTGCACCCGATCGACCAGGAGGTCGATCACCTCGCGGGAGGTCGGGTCGATCCAGTGCAGATCCTCGAACGCGATCACCAGCGGCATCTCGCGCGCGAGACCGAGGAAATGGTTCACCAGCGCCGCGACGGTCGCATCCTTCTGCTGCTGCGGCGATAGGTCGAGCGGTGGATACCGGTCTCCGGTCGGTATAGACAGCAGCGCGGCAAACAGCGGCGCGACCTGCTCGATGTCGCCATGCGCGGCGGCGATCGCGTTCTCCAGGCTCGCCAGCGACAGCGCGGAAGCGTCCTCGCGGTCGAGGCCGAGGGAGAATTTGAGCTGCTCGACGAACGGATAGAATGCGGTCGAGGTGTAGTAGGGCGAGCACTGGAACGAGACCTGCGCATGCCGGTCGCCTGATATCCGCTCGAAGATTTCCTGGATGATGCGCGACTTGCCGATGCCGGGCTCGCCGAACTTGACGACGACCTGGCCGTCGCCGTCCTTGGCCTGCTGCCAGCGGCCCATCAACAGCGCAATCTCCTCCTCGCGGTTGACGAGCGGCGTCAGCCGCGCGCCCATCGCGGCGGCGAAGCGGGTCTCCACCCGCGTGGCGCGCACCACGTGCCAGGCCTGCGCCTTCTCCGAGATGCCCTTGAGCGCATGGATACCGAGATTGCGGTAGTCGAATTTCCCCTTCAGCAGCGACTGCGTCGAGGCGGAGATCACGACGCCATTGGGCGGCGCCAGTGCTTGCAGCCGCGCCGCGAGATTGACGGTTTCGCCGACCGCGGAGTCGCGCTCCTCGGTGCCCTGCCCGACGAGGTCGCCGACCACGACGAGGCCGGTCGCAATCCCGATGCGGACAGCGGGTGAATGGCTGAGCGCGCCCCGCGGCTCGACCGCGCGAGCCGTCGACAGCGCCCGCACGATCTCGAGCCCGGCGCGCACCGCACGCTCAGCATCGTCCTCATGTGCGGTCGGATAGCCGAAATAGACCAGGATACCGTCGCCGACGAAACGGGCCGCAAAGCCCTCGTAATGTTTGACCACACGGACGCAGGTTTCGCGAAAGCCCGCGATCATGTCGCGGACGTCTTCCGGATCGAACTGCGCGGAAAGCGAGGTGGAATCCACCATGTCGCAGAACATGGTGGTGAGCTGGCGGCGTTCGGCACCGACCTCCGCGCGTGTTTGCGGACGGACCGCCGCGGTTGGCGCCTTCGCCGTTTCCGCATGAAACAGCGCCGCCATCGCCCGCTGGAGCCGCTTGCGATCGCCGAGCGGCAATCCAAGCTCGACCAGATCGGATTCGGTCAGGTCCCGCATGACGTCGAGATCGAGACGGTGCTGCGCGAAAAGATCGGTGTAGTGCCCGAGGCCGATACCCTCGAGCCAGCGCTTCAGCCCGCTTTCCGATCCCGTGTCCGGCTCATTCTCCAGCATGGTGATTCTGCCCGACCATCACTCCGTCGAAGGGCTTCAGGGTCCCTCAACCACAGATTTTGGACCCAAACTTCACCTCGGACTGGACGCGTTCCCTAGCTTGTTGGAAGAATAGCCTAATCGGATCAAAAGGGAATGGCGTTGTCGGACATTGCATCCGGAGCGGAAGAAGGATCAGCCGGTACGACGGCCGAAACGCAGATATTCGCGCATATCAGCGGCCTTCTCGAATTTTACGCCCGCAAGACACCGGCGGCGCCCGCACTCCTCGCCCCCGGCCGGCCGGTCCTCAGCTATGGCGCGCTGGACGGATCAGTCCGGCAACTGGTCCGTAGCTTGCGTGAGCTCGGCATCGGCCCCGCAGGCCGCATCGCGGTTGCACTGCCGCGCGGCGCCGACAGTGCACTGG
Organism: Bradyrhizobium vignae; assembly: GCF_900324035.1. NCBI lineage: Bacteria > Pseudomonadati > Pseudomonadota > Alphaproteobacteria > Hyphomicrobiales > Nitrobacteraceae > Bradyrhizobium > Bradyrhizobium vignae. The sequence continues at coordinate 1,420,148 of NZ_LS398110.1, read as the reverse complement.
CGTTGATCGCGGTCGCCTCGACCTGCGCCTGCGTCCCGGTCAATCCCGACCTGACCGCGGACGAGCTGCAGCGCTATTTCAGCGAATTGAAATTGACGGCGCTCGTGACCCGGGCCGACATGAACTCTGCGAGCCGCGACGTCGCCAGGGCGCTCGATATCGCCGTGATCGATTTCGTGGCGGGGCCGATCGACGATCTCGGTGGCTGCGCGTTCATCGCGCCGACGATCGGGCCGGCGAATGCCAGCGGTGCCGCGCGCGGCGACGACGATGCGTTCATCCTGTTGACGTCGGGCACGGCGGCGCGGCCGAAGATGGTGCCGCTGACCCATCGCAATGTCTGCCTGTCCGCTTACAATGCCGGCCATGTGCTGTCGCTCACGTCGCATGATCGCCTGCTCAACGTCCTCCCTTTGTTTCATGCCCATGGCCTGATTTCCGGTCTCCTCACGGCGCTGGCCGCGGGCTCCAGCGTGATCTGCACCGACGGTTTCGACGCATCCTCCTTCTTTGGCTGGATGCGGGAGCTGCAGCCGACCTGGTACACGGCGGTGCCGACCATTCACCGCGCCCTCTTGACCGCGGCGGAAGCGAACCCGGACCGCGCCCGACCGTCGTCGCTGCGCGTGATCCGCTCGGCCTCGGCCTCCCTCGCGCCTCCGATTCTCCAAGGGCTGGAGGCGACGTTCGGCGTTCCCGTACTCGAGACCTACGGAATGACGGAAGCTGCCTCGCAGATCGCGGCCAACCCGTTCGAGCTGCGCAAGGTCGGATCGGTCGGCCGCGCCGCCGGCCCGGAGATCGCGATCATGGACGAGAGGGGCCGCACGCTCGCGAGCGGCGCGCACGGCGAGATCATGCTGCGCGGTCCGAACATGAGCCGCGGCTACTACAATGACGATGCGGCGACGCAGGCGGCGTTCCGCAACGGCTGGTTCCGGACCGGCGATCTCGGTTATCTCGATGCCGATGGCTATCTCTTCATCGTCGGCCGCATCAAGGACGTCATCAACCGCGGCGGTCAGAAGATCTCGCCGCTGGAGGTGGAAGAGGTCCTGCTCAGCCATCCCGCGGTGCTGGAGGCCGGGGTGTTCGCCGTTCCACACGAAAAGCTCGGCGAGAACGTCGCCGCCGTCGTGGTGTTGCGGCCGAATTCCGAGGCAACCTCCGACCAGTTGCGCCAGTTCGCACGAAAACGGCTTGCCGCCTACAAGATACCCAGCCTGATCCGCAGCGTGCCGGCACTGCCGAAAGGTGCCAGCGGCAAGGTCAAGCGCAATGCGCTAGCCGGCTTGATCGCGGAGACGGCGGATGCCGGCGAGACGCGACTGCCGCGCAACGCGCTGGAGACGCAGCTCGCGGAGATCTGGGCCGGCCTCCTGGAGCTGCCGCAGGTCGGCGTCGACCAGGACGTCTTCGCGCTCGGTGCGGACTCGCTCGCGGTGACTCAGATGCGCTCGCGCCTGCGCGAACGCTACCATGTCGACTTCTCGTTCGAGGACATCTTCGATTGCTCCACGGTCACGGCGCTTGCGAACCGGATCGAGACCGCCGCAAGCCGGCGCGCGACGGCGCTGCCCGCCTGGCGCCACGACGAGGATCCGGATGCGCCGCTGTCGTTCCAGCAGCAGCGGATGTATCTGCTCTCGCGGCTCGACCCGACCCGCTACAATTACAATGTCGTCGAAGTCGCACTCCTCGACGGCGCGGTCGACGTCGCCGCGCTTTCTGCGAGCCTCGCTGCGGTCTGCTCGCGCCATGAGGCGCTGCGCTCGGTCTTCGTCGAACGCCAGGGCGAGCCGGTACAGCTTGTGCTGTCATCACCGCCGCGGGTCGAGCGCATCAAGCTGAAGCCCTGCCCTGCAGAGAAGCGGCCCGCAATTGTTCGGCGCGAGGCCTTCAAGCTCGCGCAACATCCGTTCGACCTTGCCCGCGAGCCACCGCTGAAACTCGCACTGCTGTCGTTCGACAAGAACAGCCATGCGCTGGTGGTCAATGTCCATCACCTCGTCACCGACGGCTGGTCACAGCGGCTGTTCTGGGAAGAGCTCGCCATCCATTACGCAGCGGCGCGCAAGAAGCACCCCGCCGCACTATCTGCGCCTGCCTTCCAGTATCGCGACTTCGCGCTCTGGCAGCAGAGCTGGGCGCGGACGCCGGCGGCGAAGGAGCAGCTCGAGTATTGGAGGGCGCAGCTCGACGGCGTCACCACGCTACCGCTACGGACGGACCGACCACGGCCGCAGGTCTGGAGCGGTCACGGCGCGCGCCACTATCTCGAATTCTCCAAAACGCTGTCGAGCCAGCTGCGCGCGCTGAGCCAGAACCAGGGCGTCACGCCGTTCATGGCGCTGCTCGCCGTCTTCCAGTGCCTGTTGTTCCGCCATACCTCGCATGAGGATGTCGCCACCGGCTCGCTGATCGCCAACCGCAACCAGATCGAGAGCGAGCGCCTGATCGGGCTGTTCGCCAACACTCTGGTCCTGCGCAACGATTTTAGCGGCGATCCGAGCTTCGGCGAGATATTGCGGCGGGTGCGGCAGGTCACGCTGGACGCCTACCGCAACCAGGACCTCCCGATCGAGGAGGTGCTGCGCGCGCTGCAGATCGCACGGAGGAGCGACGGCAATCCGCTGTTCCGGATCATGTTCATCCTCCAGAACGCCTCGATCGAGGCGGCACGCTTCCGGGGGCTGTCGACCCGGCGGCTGGAGGTGGACCCGAAGGTGGCGCGTTTCGACATCACGCTCGAGCTGGTCGAGGCCGACGGCCGTTTCGCCGGCTTCTTCGAATACGCCACCGATCTGTTCGACACCGCGACGATCGAAGGCATGGCCGCCCAGTTCAAGACCCTGCTCAAAGCCGTCGTCGCCAATCCGGAGCAGCGGATCTCGCGCCTGCCGCTCCTGACCGAGGCCGAACGCCGTCGGCTGCTGGCGAAAGGCCGGGGCATGCCGGTCAATTTCACCACACGCGGCAATTTGAGCGAATGCTTCGACCGCCAGGCGAAGAAGACACCGAACGCCGTTGCGGTGTCGGACGGCCGCGCGTCGGTGAGCTATCGCGAACTCGCGCGCCGCAGCCAGGCGGCCGCACGCTGGCTCGCCCGCGAGGGGGTCGGCGCCGAGAGCGTCGTCGCCTTGCTCGCGGAGCGCGGGCCCGACCTGCTGGCCGCAATGATCGCAGTGCAGCGCGTCGGCGCGGCGTTCCTCAATCTCGATCCTGACCAGCCGCCGGCAAGGCTCACGACGATCCTCGGATCGAGCTGCGCCCGCGTGCTGCTGACGCGGCGGGCCCAGTCCGCCATGGTCGAGACCCTGCTCGAGCCGCTGGTCGAGCGCATCCAGGTGGCCGAGCTCGAAGACGTGATCGCACCAGGGACAAGCAAGCCGGCGCGCACGCTGCGGCGCGCCGCCTCCAGCCTCGCCTATCTCGTCTATACGTCCGGCTCCTCCGGTGCGCCGAAGGGCGTCATGGTCGAGCAGCACGGCCTGTCGAACCATCTGGCCTCACTCATCTCCGAGCTCGGCCTCTCCGCCAGGGACGTGATCGCGCAGACCGCACCGCAGAGCTTCGTCATCTCGGTCTGGCAGTTCCTCGCCGGGCCCATGGTGGGCGCGCGCGTCCATGTCTGCGGCAACGCGATCGTGCAGGACGCGATCCTGCTGGCGCGGGAGATCGAGCGCGAGGGCATCACGGTGCTCGAGATCGTGCCTTCGCTGCTGCGCATCATTCTCGATCGCATGGACGAGGTGCAGGTGCAGCGCGCCTTCGCAAGGTTGCGGCTGCTGATCTCGACCGGAGAGCCGTTGCCCGTTGATCTCTGCCGCGCCTGGTTCGCGCGCTGTCCGAGAGTGCCGCTGATCAATGCCTATGGTGCATCGGAATGCTCCGACGACGTCTCCCTGCATCGCCTGACCAAGGCGCCGGCGATCGCGGCGACCAACGTTCCGATCGGCGCGCCGCTGCCGAACACCCAGCTCTACGTGCTCGACGCAAGCCTTCAGCCGCAACCGATCGGCGTGACCGGCGAGCTCTGCATCGGCGGCGCCGGAGTCGGCCGCGGCTACGTCAATGACCCCGCGCAAAGCCGGCAGCGCTTTCTGCCGGATCCGTTCGCGCGCCAGGCCGGCGGCCGGCTCTACCGGACGGGTGATCTTGCCCGCCGCCGCGCCGACGGGACGATCGAATGCCTCGGCCGCGCCGACCATCAGGTCAAGGTCCGCGGCTACCGTATCGAGCTCAAGGAGATCGAGAACGCGCTGGCCGAGCATCCAAACGTGCGCGCCGGCATCGTCGAGCCGCGCCGGGAGGCGAGCGGCGATATCAGGCTGATCGCCCATATCGTCGCCGAGCCCGGTAGCCGGAGCAGCGCCAGCGAGCTGCGCGAGTTCCTGAAAGGCAGGCTGCCGGCCCACGCCATCCCGTCCGCCTTCCTGTTCCTGGATCGGGTGCCGCTCAACGCCCATGGAAAAATCGACCGCTCCGCGCTGCTGGCGCCCGCTCAGCCGGAAACGTCCGGGCCGGACTTGCCCGTGGCGGCGCGGCGCTTCACCGAAAAGGTGCTCTCCGACATCTGGATCGACTTGCTGAAGGTCGAAGACCTCGGTGTCACCGACAATTTCTTCGACCTCGGTGGCCATTCGCTGCTGGCTGGCCAGGCGATGGCGCGCATTGCCCGCGCGCTCGGCGCGTCGCTGCCGATCAAGACCATCTTCGAGGCGCCGACGATCGAAGAGTTGGCTCGGCGGGTCGACGAGGCCGTGGCGGCGAAGCCGCACAAGCCTGCCGCAAGCGTGCCGCGATTAGCTGCAAGCGGGCCTCCCGTTCTTTCCATCGCGCAGGACCAGATGCTGCGGATCGAGCGGAATCTGCCGGGGCTACCCCTGTTCAACCTGCCCTTCGCCTTCCGTCTCCAGGGCCCGCTCGATCCGGCCGCCCTGGCGCAGGCGATCGATGACGTCGTGCGCCGGCACGAATCGCTGCGGACGGCGTTCGGCTGGAACGGCGAGGCGCCCGAAAGCCGCATCGCCGCGCTGCGCACCCTCGGCCGAATCATGACGGTCGAGACGATCGGCGACGGTCATCCTCATAACAACAAGCGGCGCAAGGCCCTGGAGCTCAGGAAGATCAATCTCCTGATCCAGCGGGAGACCTACGTCCCGATCGACATCACGCGTGCGCCGCTGTTGCGCGCCCGCTTGTTGCGGCTCCACGACGACGATCACGTGCTGCTGCTGACGCTGCATCACGCCGTTGTCGACGGCTGGTCCATCGGCGTGCTGTTCGAGGAATTGTCGAGCCGCTATGCGGCGCTGGCCGGATATCCGTCGGTGCCGCTAAAGAGCCCCCCGCCGGCCTTTTCGGCCGTCGCACGCTGGCAGCGCTGGTGGTGCGACACCGACGCCGCACGCCGCCAGGCTGCCGACTGGACGGAGAATTTACGCGGAGCGGGTCTCCTTTTTGACCGCGAATCAAGGCCGGGCCCATCCACAGGGCACCATCCGATCAACCTCGAGCGTGAGCTGATCGGCCGGCTCACGGCGTTCGCCGGCCGGCACAATTGCACGCTGTTCATGTGCCTGCTCACAGGTCTCAAGGCCCTGCTGCTGGCCCGGACCGGCCGCACCGACATCGTGGTCGCGACCGCCATGGCCAATCGTGCCCAGCCGGACACCGACCGAATCATCGGCCCGTTCGAGAACACGGTGATCGTCCGCACGACGATCACGCCGGATCTGTCGTTCGCGCAGGCCTTGGCGCGGATTCGCCAGAGCGTGCTCGACGCGCATGCGCGGCAGGAGCTGCCGTTCAATATCCTGGCCGATCATCTGGAGCGCGAGGGGATCGATCCGGCCTCGCTGCTCCAGGTCTATTTCACGCTGCAGAATCCGCTGCGCCAGCCGCTCGATCTTCCGGATCTCGCGACAGCATCGATCGGCAACGTCGCGCGCGAGGGCCAGCCGGTGCTGCCGATCGACCAGACCTGGCTGTCGCTGATGCTCAAGGAGCGCCCGACCGGCATCACAGGCTCGTGCAATTACAAGCGCGAGTTGCTCGAGGGCCGAATGGTCGGCGAGTGGATGGAGGATCTCGTCGCGCTGCTGACGGCGGCGGTCGCCCAACCCAATGCGCCGCTCGGCCGGTTACTCGCGCGCAGGGCGGCCTTAAGCGCGTTACATCCGGACGAGTACGGATTCACGCGCCAAAGCTGCGAATGATCAAGTTGCGTCTTGATTATTTGGCGTCACCGCGCAAGATTATTCCCGCGTTTTGATTTGGACGATTATTTTCAACCGGGGGAGTGTTTATGGGTTTCATCAAATTTACCAAGGGCACCTCGCTGAGCGACAAGGATCGCAAGGCCCTGCAGAAGTTGCTGACTGAAGAGAAGAAGAGGCTCCAGTCCGCGCTGAAGGACGTCGACGCCAGCCTTTCGATGCTGGGCGCGGCGAAGAAGGCCAAGAAGAAGAAAAAGTAAGACTAGTCGGCAGGGACGCCGCACGAATCTTCAGGCTTCATTTTTCGGCCTCCGGTTTTCAAATTGGGCCGCTCGCTTATCGAGTTGGGGTCTCGGACAAGCTTGCGCCTGTAAACCGGTCTGCAAATCGACAAGAATTCGCCTGGGTGGGCCGTTAGGAAAGGTCCTCTTCGTGGATTCTTGCTCAGCTGACTCTTCCGTCAGGACCGGGGCCTTGACCTCGCCTGACGCCATGGGCCCAATTGATGGCAGACGACAGAATCGAACTCTTTGTCGGGCTGATCGAGACCATTGACGCGCCGGGCGCAGTCGAGGCGTGCCGACGCCTGCTCTCGATCGACGAACGGGCCCGGGCCGATCGCTTCATGTTCGAGCGGCATCGGCGGCAATACATCTTCGCGCATGCCATGCTGCGCCTGGCGCTGTCGCAGGTCGCCTCCAACGTCGCGCCCTCCGACTGGTCGTTTGGCGCGGGCCGTTATGGGCGCCCCTTCGTCGCAGCGCCCGTCACCTCGACAGCGCTGCATTTCAGCCTGTCACATGCCGACGGCTGCGTCGCCTGCGTGGTGTCGCGGCATGAGGCCGTCGGGATCGACGTCGAAACCGTGTCGCGGCGTGTCGCGCCGCTTTCTACCGCGCATCGCTTCTTTGCACCGGAGGAGGTCGAAACGCTGCTCGGACTGCCGGAGCCGGCGGCGATCGAGCGCTTCTTCGACTATTGGACGCTCAAGGAGGCCTATCTGAAGGCCAGAGGCTTCGGGCTCAATTTGCCGCTCGATGCCTTCGCGATGCAGGTGTCGCGCGAGGCCATCGAGATCAGCTTCAAGCCCGGCATTGCCGACGATCCGGACGGCTGGCGCTTCTCGCTGTGCTCGCCATCGCCCTCGCACCGCCTCGCGATCGCCGATGGCTCCCGTGCTGATGGCGGCCTTCCCATCAGCCGCCATGCCTGGCCGCTCCAGGAAACGGCCGAATGACGCCGTCGCGGCTGCGCGTCTTTGCCGCGATTTCACGCAACCGCGATCCCAAGACCCATGTCGGCGAGCTGATGCGGGTGGCGCAGTTCGCCGGCCGCAACGGCTTCGAAGGCATCCTGCTGTTCGAAGGCAACGACGTGTTCGTCGAACCCTGGGCGATGGCCCAGCACATCATGGCAGAGACGACGCGATCTTCGCCGTTGATCGCCGTCAATCCGGTCTACATGCACCCGTTCACGGCGGCGAAATTCGTCTCGTCCTTCGCACAGCTCTACCGCCGCAAGGTCTATCTCAACATGATCACGGGGACGGCGGTCAGCGACCTGCAGGGCCTCGGCGACGACCAGTCGCATGCCGATCGCTACGTTCGGCTCGGTGAATTCGTCGCGCTGATGCGCCAGTTGCTGGCAAGCCCGCGGCCGGTGAATTTCGATGGGCAATTCTATCGCGCCCGCAATCTGCAACTTCGCCCGCGCCTGCCCGCGGAGCTTATGCCGGAATTCTTGATCGCCGGCCAGTCGGACGCGGCGCAGCGCGTGGCCAAGGAGACCGGCTGCATCAAGATGCAGATGCTGCCGCCCGATCTCGATCGCGGCCTCGACGCGGCTGGGATGAACTTCGGCATTTTCGCGCGCGCGGGACGCGAGGAGGCACGACAGGCGGCAAGGGCGCGCTTTCGCGACAGTGTCGATGATCGCGAACTGCTCGCGCTCACCGTGGAGAGCAGCGATTCCGTGTGGAAGCGGCGGCTCTACGAGGAGCAAAGTGGTGAGCTTCACGATAACGGCTATTGGCTGCTGCCGTTCCTCACCTTCCAGGCCGACTGCCCCTATCTCGTCGGCAGCTACGAGGAGATCGGTGCAAAGCTGAAGGAATTTGCGGCGAAGGGCCTGACCACTGTTATGCTCGACATGGTAGCGGACGAAGCCGAGATGCAGCACGTTTGCAAGGCGCTCGCTGCGAGCGGGATGCTCTAAAGCATGATCCGGAAAAGTGCGAAGCGGTTTTCCGGAAAGATCATGCGCAAACAACAAGCTAAAGCGCGATGACGATTCATCAAAATCTCATCGCGCTTTAGGACCGCACGCCGAGCGGGCTCAGTCGCGCCAGCGGCTCGGAGCCTTCCGGCCGGCGCAGCAGCTGCATGACATGCCGCTTCAGCCGCACGAACTCGGGTTCGGTCACGAGATCGTGGCTGCGCGGCCGTGCGAAGGTCAGGACGACGTCCTCGATGACACGGCCGGGTCTTGCGCTCATCACGACGATGCGATCGGCGAGGAAGAGGGCCTCGTCGATGTCGTGGGTGACGAAGACCGTGGTCGTCGGGATTTTGCTCCAGATGTCGAGCAGCACCGCCTGCATCATGCCGCGCGTCTGCGCATCGAGCGCGCTGAAGGGTTCGTCCATCAGCAGCACCCGCGGCTGGTTGATCAGGACCCGCGCGATCTCGACGCGTTGCTGCATGCCGCCCGACAATTGCGCAGGGTAAAACGTCTCGAAGCCGGAAAGGCCGACCAGCTTGATGATGGCGTCGGCGGCACGGTCGCGTTCCTTCTTCGAAAGGCCACGCATCTTCGGGCCGAAGGCGACATTGTCGCGCACCCGCTTCCAGGGAAACAGCGTGTGCTGCTGGAACACCATACCCCGGTCCGGGCTCGGCCCCTGGATCGGCTGCCCGTCGACGGTCAGCTGCCCCGCCGTGACCGGCAGATGCCCGGCCAGCGCGCCGAGCAGCGTGGACTTGCCGCAGCCGGAGGGACCGAGAATGCAGACGAACTCGCCCGGCGCAATGGAGAAATCGAGGCCGCTCACGGCCTCGATTGCCTCGGCGCCGAAGCCGAGCGCAATCGAGACGCCGGCGATGTCGATGCGACCGACGCTCTTGGTGCCGATATCCGCCACCCGGATGTTCATCGCGCCACCTTCGGGCTGCGCCAGGGCATCAGAAGCCGGCCGGCGGTCGTCAGCAGCCAGCTGGAGCCCATGCCGAGCAGGCCGATGACCAGCATACCGACGATGATGTCGGCGTAGTTCTGGAGCGTGTAGGCTTCCCAGGTGTAGTAGCCGATGCCGAACTGACCCGAGATCATCTCCGCGGTGACGAGACAGAACCACGAGGTACCCATACCGATCGCAAGGCCCGTGACGATGCTGGGCGCGGCGTCCGGCAGCACGACCTCTCGCAGGATCGCGAGCTCCCCCGCACCGAGGCTGCGGGCGGAGGCGAGAAGCCGACGGTCGACATTCGCAACGCCATGGACGGTGTTCAGCACGATCGGAAACAAGGCGCCGATGAAGGTGATGTAGATCATCGACAGTTCGGACGACGGGAAGATCAGGATCGACAGCGGAATCCACGCCACCGCCGGAATCGGCCGCAGCAATTCGAGCGGCGGCAGCAAGAGGTCGGTCGTGGCGCGCGACCGGCCGATCGCGAAACCGAAGATCACACCGAGCACCACCGCCGCTCCGTAACCTGCGAACACGCGCCAGAGGCTGCTGGTGATATGGGGCACCAGTTTCGGCGACCGAAACAAAGCGAGTGCGGATTGCACGACCTCGAGCGGCGGCGGCACGTTGCGGAAGGTGACGATCCCGAGATTGAGATGCGTCGCGGACGCGACCTGCCACAGCGCGATGCAGGCGAGAATCGAAAGGCCGCGGACCACCCAGCGGATGGCCGCAGGCCGCGCCTGGATAGCGGCGGTCATGGCCTCACCGGCTCGCAACGAGCGACTCGCGCGCGGCCGCGAAGTCGAGCACCGCACCGCCATGTTGCTTCGACCAGCGCTCGGCCGCATCCTTGAGCAGGAACGCGCTCAGCTCGCCGCTCCACGACCGCACGAACCAGGCTTGGTTTGCGAACAGCTTGATGCCGCTCTCGCGGTCCTGGGCATAGACGACGCGGATGGTCTTGCCGTCCTTCTCGATGCCGGCCAGCGCCTTGAGCGCGTTCTCGGGCGAGGCGTAGTGACGCACATGAGCCTCGTCCCGGACCCAGATCTGCGCGACACGACTGAAGTCGGTGATTTCGGCTCCCGTCACTGCATCTTTGGCCCTGAGCGGGAGCTGCGCATAGTTCTTCAGCTCCGCGTCATAGTCACGGCCCGCCTGCGCGGCCGCGATGCGGATGAACTTGTCTGTGACGAACTGGTTGATGTCGAGATCGCTGTCGGCGCGCTTGAGCAGCTTCAGCGTCTTGATCGAGGTCGCGACCGCCTGCCGGTATTCCGCCTTCCAAGTCACGTCGCGGGTCTGAAGGCCGAGCGGGCCGTGAAAGAGGTAGTCGACCTCGGCCTCGATGCCCGTCACCTTCGCGATCAGCTCGCTGTATTTCTCGGGCTCCTCCGCGATCAGGCGATCCGCTTCGAGCGCGGCGCGCAAATAGGCGACGACGATTTCCGGATATTTTTCGGCATACTCGGCATCGACCAGCCCACCGTGGAATGTCGGAGCATTTGCCTGTGCACCGTCGAAGATCTTGCGCGCAAAGCCGCGCCACGGGAACAGCTCCGCGAACGGGACGAAGTCCGCATGCGCCTCGATCTTGCCGGCCTGCAAGGCAGGTCCCGCAATCTCGGGCGCCTGCATGATGATATTGACGTCGGTCTCGGGGTTCCAGCCCTTGGCTTCGATGGCACGGAGCAGCATGCCGTGCGAGGTCGAGGCAAAGGGAACGGAGATTGTCTTGCCCTTGAGCTCGCTGAGCGACTGCACCGGCGAATTCGAGGGCACCACGATGCCGTTACCGCTGCCCTTGGTGCTACCGGACAAGACGCTGATGAACAGGCTGCGGCGTCCTGCCTTCTGGAACGCAACGCCGTTGAGCGAACCCGGAAAATCCGCCATCGCTCCGAAGTCGAGCTTGCCCGCGACCATCTCGTTGGTGAGCGGTGCGCCGCTGGTAAAGTTCTTCCACTGGATGTCGTAGGTGACGTCCTTGTACTTGCCGTCGCGAGGCAGGAACTGCTCCAGCAGTTTGAGCTCGCGGATAAGCAGCCCGCCGGTCGCGCAGTTGATGGTCGTATCCTGCGTTCCGATCGCCACGCGGATGGTCTCCGCCTGTGACGGTCCGAACATCGCGATTGTCAAAGCCAAGATGGCCGCACTCATTCTCAAAGAGCTGAAATCGATCATCGAACTGTCCTCGGAGACCGGCGATGCCGGCGACAATGCCAGCCTGCACTATCGAAGTCGCGGCGAACCGCTTGAAGCAATTACTTGCATCGCCATCGTGAACTGCGCGCATCGTGAATCCCGCGCGCGATGGCGTGAATGATTTTCTCAGGACCGCGTTCCCGACAGAGGAATCATTCCGCCGTCGATCGCCGCACATATCAAGCTTTGCTAAGTGATTTGGAACGATCGCAAAGAGATGGACATCGCACCACCGCCGCTCTTACCTATTCGCGAGACATCTGAGAGCTGACGGATTGCGATGACCATTCTCAAGGAAGCTGCCGCGACAGAGCCTGGCGCTTTTGTTGATCGGCCGGGCGTTACGTTCGACTGGCCCGCCCGCGAGACCGCGCGTCGAACCCGCGACACGCGCGCGAAGACCGCGAGCTCGGCACTGTTCATGAGCGAGACGATCGACGGGCTCAACGCGGGGGCGCATTTCCTCGATCGCCTGTCCACATTCGAGCAGGCCCGCGTGCATGCGGCCGGGCGCACCGTCACTGTGCCGCAGGGCGAGATGGTGTTCAGCCAGGGCGACGGCCACGAAGGCATCTTCATCATTCGCCGCGGGCAGGTTCGGGTCTACTACACGGCGCCGTCGGGCCGCGAGATCACGCTCGCCTACTGGACGCCGGGACATTTCATCGGCGGTCCGGAGATTTCCGGTGGCGGCATTCACATGTGGTCCGGCATCGCCATCGAGGCGTGCGAGATGACGGCACTCTCCGGTCCCGCGCTCGAGAAGCTGCTCAAGGGCATGCCGAGCTTCGCGCTGGCGCTGATCGACGGCCTCATCGCCAAGGGCAAGTGCTATTCCTCGATGGCGCAGATCCTCGGCACGCGCTCGGTGATCGAGCGGCTGGCGCAGTTCCTGCTCACGCTGTCAGAGCTGCACGGTGTGGCCGACGGCGACACCATCGTCATCAACCGCAAGATCACTCATGACCAGATCGCGGCCATGGTCGGCTCGACCCGGCAATGGGTGACGATGATGATGAAGCGCTTCCAAAACCGCCGCATCATCGCCATCGACGGCAGCTCCATCCGGATCAGGCGGATCGATCTGCTGGAGCAGATCTTGTTCAAGCATTGAGGTGGGCCGATCGACGCTCCGGGGCCGCATTTCTCCTCCCTCTCCCCGTTCTTACGGGGAGAAACGAAGAACGCGCATCACCGCGCCTCTTCGAATCCGGCCAGCACGGAAGTCAAATTCGCGCCGAGGATATTCGAGAGATAACCGCCTTCCGTGGTCGCAGGTTCGCTTGACGTGCCACGAAAGTCTTGATCTCCGCGGCCGCGAGATGCAAGCAAGAATGCCGCATCCGTGCGCGCGGCTCTGCATCGGAAGCAGATCATGCTCTAGCAGCGCCCGCGCTGGAGGCAGTGCTCGCGCCCCGGCTGGTCGGTGCGGAAGGATTCGATGAAGCCACCCTGGCGCTGGGTGACGAAGACAGTCTTGCCGTCACCGCCGCCGAAGGCGAGGTTGGTCGGCTCCTTGGCCCGAAGCGCGATCTCCCGCTCGACCGCGCCATTGGGCTTCATCAGCGCGATCGTGCCTTTGAGAATGCGCGCGACATAGAGGCGGCCGGCGACGTCGGTGCGCAGGCCGTCGACGGTGTCGGGCTGAAACGACTTCACGAGCCTTGCGCCAGTGAGCTCGTTGCCGCTGATCGCATAGGACCAGATCTGGCCGCTGCTGGATTCGCCCACATAGAGCGTCTTGCCGTCCGGGCTGAGATCGATGCCGTTGGTGGTGCCCATCGCGCGCGGCGCCGGCATCACCTGCCCCCGCACCGTCCCGTCGGCTCGCTTCGCGATGCGCCAAATATGACCTTCCCTGCCTTTCCAGTTCGGATCGCTCGCATAGATCGTGCCGTCGCGCGCGATGGTGATGTCGTTGGGCTGATTCATCTCGTCGGAATGAAACCAGACGGTGGGCTCGGTCGCGCCCTTCGGGATCGCGAAGATGTTGTGCTTCTTGTAATCGGCAATGAACATGGTGCCGTCGCGTGCAAAGCGGATGGCATTGCCGACACTGCCTTCGGGAAGCACCGTGAATGGCTCCGACGCCGCGCCGCCCGCCGGCAGCCTGCCGATGGTGCCGGGCTTGCCGAGATTGACCACGAAGAGGTTGCCGTCGAGGTCGGCGGCGGGCCCTTCGATGCCGAACGTATATTCGCCGGCGGGCGTCACCTGCACGCTTTCGAACAGCCTGGTCTCGGCCTGGGCGGGGGCCGTGGCGACGACGAAGAGGATGCTACTGCACAGGCACCAGAAATTCCTGCCGGATGTAATAGCCATCGCCGTCGGAGCACTCGCCATTCAGATAGGGATCGGCCGGCCGAAAGAATCGGCTGAAGCCGGGTCTGTCTACAGCGCTCCTTTGTGTCACGACAACGACCTTGGCGGCCGGTATTTCGCCGCATTCCTTGTCGGACTTGTCATAGAACTTGCGCTGCGGCGGACCGGCTTTGATCCGCATCCGCGTGCCCGGAACCATCTTCGCGACGAGCAGATCCGCCGCATCCAGCAGACGCTTGTAGCCAGGCTCGGTCTTCGGCAGGCTCTCGCCACCCGGCGGCATCAGCTTCTCCGCGCCAAGGCCGCGCAGGCGCGTGCGCAGCTTGCCGGCGTCGGGATCGCCGGGATAGATCCAGCCATCCTGCGACAGCATGAAACGGAGCACGGCGCCGTCCTGCTCTGCCTCCGATTGGCCCGCCTTCAGACCGAAATCCGAGTGGCAGCCGACGCAATGCTTCTCGACGAGGCCCTTGCGCAGCGTGGTCAGCCGGGCGCTGTTCCGTGCATCCCTGGCGACCAAGGCCGCGAGCTGATCGATCATCGCCGGGCTGCGGCTGTCGCAGGGCAGCGGCGCCGGCGCTTCACCCGCGGCGCGATCGACGCGGATCACGGTCCGGTTCTTGTCCTCCACCAGCCAGATCGCGCCGTCCTCCGCAACCGTCATGCCGACGGGCGCACCTTGCGGCCGCGCGCCGTTGACGCGGTGCCAGCCGGCGATCAGCTCCTCGAACGGCGCGGCGGCGACCTCGCCGGCCTCGGTTTGGAATCTGCGGGTCGGGTCAGCCGCGCAACTGACGTGATAGCGCACCGGTGCCGGGGCAGGTTTGGGGAAGCCGTGATCGTCGACATCATAGACGAGCAAGCGGCTGCCGGTCGGGCGATAGCCGTGCAGGCCCACCAGCAGCTTGCCCTCAAGCTCCGGAAATTTGCCGCCGTGGTAGTAGAGCATCGCGAGCGGTGCACCATGCGGCGGCAGCAGCGAGAGCGGCGGCTTATAGAGCGCGTTGGCCGTGCAGAGCGACTTGTAGACCCCGGATTGCAGCACGAGCCTGAATTCGGGACTCGGCGTCGACAGATCGTAGCAATACGGCCAGCCGTAGTGCCTGCCCTGCTCGATCGCGTTGATCTCCTCGTTCGGCTTGAAGATGTCGGGCAGATCGCGCCCGTTCTCGCCCTGCAGGAAGGCGTAGCCGGCATCCGGAAAGTTCGGATGCAGCGCCAGCGCCATCGAGTTGCGCAGACCGCGCGCATAGACGGTGTGCGGCGGGTCGGGATCGCCAGGCTTCAATGCCGGGAAGACGCCGCCTGGTGGCGGCGTGAACAGCCAGATCGCAGCCATCGCGGAGCCGCCTTCGGCCGCAGCGCAGGGCCTGGTGATCGGCGCCGGCGTGATGCAGTCGTCGCTGTGCGCGCCGACATTGACGAACAGCCGTCCATTCCGATCGAGCACGAATTGCTTCAGCGGATGCGCGCTCTCGTCCAGCCTCGTGCCGTCCGGCAAAGTGATTCGGCGGCCGGGCATGTGACGGATGATGGTCTCGACCGTGCTCCGTGGATTGTCGGCGAGCGGATCGAAACGGAAGATCGTCTCCGCGGTCGAGGCATAGAGCTTTTTGTCGGGACCGATCACGAGGCCGAACGGATATTCGAGCCCCGTCAGCAGCTCTTTGAAGCGTTGCCCGTGGGGCGCATGCGGATCGAGCAGCAGCAGCCGCCCGTCGGCATGACCCCAGCCGCCCATGTCGGCGACGACGAACAGGTCATGACCGGGCACCTGGACGATCGAGCGCGGGAATTTGAGGCGGTCCTGTTCGCTGGCGACGAGGCCGGCGCAGAATCCCGCCTTCATGTCGATCTCGATTCTGGGGAAGGCGAGATCGCCGCTGCCGCAGGATTCGGTGCCGATCGCATAGCCACTTTTCCTGACCGGCTCGGACGATGCCGGCGCTAAGCCGAGCAGCGCGGCGGTCAAGACCCCTGCAAGCAAGCGCAGATTTCGCCGTCCGATCTCGAATGTGAACTGATTCACGGTCGCCCCCGACCTTCCCGCGGACGTTGTTCCATGCCGCCTCGGCGCCGTCCAGTCATCACTCGCCTGTGATTAAACCTGTAACGACCTTGGTGCCGACCAATCTCCGTAAATTCCCTTACCGGGCTCGACCCGAATGTTTCGCGAAGGCTTGGGGTGGTATCGATTTGCCGTCCCAATCGCTTTCTACAGGAGGCGCTCATGGTCCAGGTCTATTTTCACTGCTCCAACACCGAGGGCACGCTGATCGACCACTACGGGGCCGCCGTCGCCAATCTGACCGAGGCGCGCGACCGCGCCACCCAGATCATGAACTCGATGATCCAGACGCCCGGTGCCGAGGACTGGCGCGATTGGGTGATCCATGTCAGCGATGACGACGGTGAGGAGATTTTCGATCTCCCCTTCACCGCCATGCTCGGCAAGCCGCATTGAGGTGATACCATGTTGCTCGCTTCCTTGAGCCTGTTCCGCCAGCCCCTGAGCTTCGTCGCCACCAAATGGCAGACGCTGATCCGCGTCGCGGGCAACCCCTATCGCCCCGAGCTGCATTACATGCGCGGGCCTGGCCCGAAATGGCGCGCCAAATATCAGGCCAGCCGGCTGGACCGCTCGCTCTAGGCGCTCCTTCGCTGCGTTCGAGCTGATTTCCGTCTCTTTCCCATCATGGCCGGGTTCAACCCGGCCATGATGCGTTTGGGAGACGGCAGCGCCCCGCCATACCGCCTATTTCACACCAGCCATGTCGCGCCTCCCTTTGTTCTCGTTGGCGGCAATGTGTCATTCTGCGCTCGCTCCGCCGTTTGCGCGGTCGCGCAATGAAGCCAAGACACAGACCAACAAGACACAGAACAAGACGAGATCATGCCTCACCAGTTCAGCCTCAACCAGACCGTCCGCAAACCTGCAGTCAAATCGAAGGGCGGCATCGTCGCCTCGCAATCGCGGCGGGCTGCTGAAGTCGGGGCGCAGGTGCTGGCCGCGGGTGGCGACTGCGTGGACGCGATCGTCGCAACCACCTTTGCCCTGAACGTCCTGGAGCCCTGGAATAGTGGTATCGGCGGCGGCGGTGCGATGGTGCTCTACCGCGCGAAGGAAAATCGCTACGAGGTGATCGACTACGGCATGTGCGCGCCGCAGAGCCTGCGCACTGCCGACTATCCGCTCAGTGGCGAAGGCGCGGCGGCCTCCGACCTGTTTCCCTGGCCCCGGGTGAAGGATGACCGCAACATCCATGGTCCCGGCTCGATTGCGGTACCCGGCGTCGTCGCCGGCATGGAAGAGGCGCATCGCCGCTACGCAAAGATGCCGTGGAAGGATCTGGTCGCGCCGGCTGCCGCGCTCGCCGGCGAAGGCCTGCTGGTCGATTGGTGGACGACCGTGACGATCGCTGGCTCTGCGGCGGATCTCAGGCGCTATCCCGCAAGCGCGGCCGCATACCTGAAAGACGGTCTGCCGCCGAGCGCGCCATGGGGCATCAAATCCGAGACACGGCTGCCCCAGGACACCATGAAGGCGACTTTGTCACATCTCGCCGAGGCCGGCCCTCGCGATTTCTACCAGGGCGATCTCGCCAGGAGCATTGCCTCCGATATCAAGGCCGACGGCGGCTCGCTGTCGGTGGAGGATCTCGCCGCATTCCACGCCCACCTGCGCGAGCCACTGGCGATCCCCTATCGCGAGGGCAAGGTGCTTGCGACGCCGGAGCTCACGGCGGGACCGACGATGGCGCATGCGCTGCGCCTGTTGCAGCAGAGCTTGACGCCCGCAGGCGCGCCGGATGCCGCCGCCTATGTCGAATATGCGCTCGCCCTGCAGGCGGCCTTCCGCGAGCGGCTCAGGGACATGGGCGATGCCGACGGCAAGCGCTCGCTTGGCGCAGAATATCTGGCGCCCGCCTGCACCACGCATTTCTCCGTCGTCGACCGTCACGGCAACATCGCGGCGGTGACGCAGACGCTGCTCTCGTCCTTCGGCTCGAAATATGTGACACCCCACACCGGTATCACCATGAACAACGGCATCATGTGGTTCGATCCGACGCCGGGTACCACCAACTCGCTTGCACCCGGCAAGCGCTGCCTTTGCAACTACACGCCCGTTATCGCCGAGACGAAGGACGGCAAACGCCTCGCCGCCGGCGCCTCCGGCGGACGTCGCATTTTGCCCGCCGTGATGCAACTCGTCTCCTTCGCGATGGATTTCAGGATGGATCTGGACGCCGCCATCCATCAGCCGCGCATCGACGCCAGCGAAGGCGCGATCGTGATCGGAGACGCCCGACTTCCGGAGGAAGCACGCAAGGCGCTGGCCGCACGCTTCGACTACGAAGAAGGCCGGGTGCAAACGTTGCCGCAGAAATTCGCCTGCCCGAGCGTGGTGATGCGCGAGGGCGACACGAATTATGGGGCGGTCGAGATTTTTCAGCCATGGGCCGCGGCGGTCGCGGAAGGCTGAGCGCAGAAATCGACGCGAGATCATGCGAGCGCTCGTTGAGCCGATACGGGATCGCGCATCTGCACGAGCGTCACGACTCCTCCACATTCGCAGGGAACTTACCTGCGCACAGTTCGTTCATTGAATGGACAAATGCGCTCGCCCCAGTGGAGGACAAGATGAAGAAACTTGCGCTCGCCGCGTCCCTGATCATCGCGGCCGGCGTTACGTTTGCCGGCCCCGCGGTTGCAAAGGGCGGACATGGACATGGTCGCGGTCACGGCCATGGTCACGCGATGGGCCATTATCACTATGGCACACCGCCCGGCTGGTCGCATGGACGCAAGGTCGGCTGGCGCGGCATGGGATGCCCGCCCGGGCTGTGGAAGCAGGGCCGCTGCTGACGCAATCTGCAACTCCCAACACGGCGCCGCCCGAATCCGGGCGGCGCCTTTTTCATATGCCAAGCCGGTCCCGCACCCGGCCCGCGATCACCGCGGTCGTCACGCCGACCGGCCAGAACGCGTGCATCGGGATCGGCTTGATGCCCGTGATCGGCATGTCGATTTCGGCCTTGGCGCCGCCGATCAGGCGGCGCGCGAGTTGCGCGCCCATCGCGGTCGAGAGCGCGACGCCGCGGCCGTTGCAGCCGAGCGAGATCAGGATGTTCTCCGCGGGCTCATGCACGTGGGGATAATGGTCCTTGGTGATGGCGAGCCGGCTGTTCCAGCCATGGGTCCAGGCGGCGCCTTTGAGCTGGGGCCATAGCCGCTCGGCATAACGGATGAGATAGGCCACGTCATACGGCGACTTGATCCAGCGCATCGGGCCGCGGCCGCCCATCAAGAGACGGTTCTGCTGATCGATGCGGTAATAGACCGTGATGTGGCCGCTCTCGTAGAGGACCGGACGCGTCGGCATGATCGAACGGGCGACCGCGTCGGAGAGCGGCGCGGTCGCGGCGATCGAGGAAAACACCGGCACGATGGTGCGGCGGAGCGCCGGCCAGAGATCGTCGGTGAAGCCGTTGGTGGCGAGCAGGACCTTATCGGCATGAACCACTGCGCGCGGTGTCTCGATGCGCCAGCGCCTGCCGTCGCGGCGCAGTGACAATGCCGGCGTCTCGCCATGGATCTTCGCGCCCGCGGAGATCGCGGCGCGCGCGAGGCCACGGGCGTAGCTCAGGGGATGCAGATCGCCGCCGCGGGTATCCAGCATCGCGCCGATGTAACGGTCGGTGCCGGTCATCTCGCGCAGCTGCTCGCGGTTCAGATAGGTCACCGGCATGCCGCGGCGGATACATTGTTGCGCGGTCTTCTCGATCGCGGCGGCGCTGGCCTCATTGTAAGCCGCGCGCAGCGTGCCGTTCTGCCGCGCCTCGCAGGGAATCTGGTAGCGGCGGATCAGGTCGTGGGTGAAGTTCGTCGTGCCGTAGGAGAACTCGATCATGCGGCGGCCGAGATCTGCGCCGAAATCGGCTTCGATCTGATCGGGATCGTGCTTCAGTCCGGGATTGGTGTGGCCGCCATTGTTGCCGGACGCGCCCCAACCGGGTTCCTGCGCCTCAAGCACCAGCGCCTCGACGCCTTGCTCGGCCAGATGCAGCGCTGTGGACAGGCCGGTGTAGCCGCCGCCGACGATCGCGACGGAGACGCTTCTGTCGACGTCGAGCGGCGGCGTGGCGACCGGCGCGACGGCGGTGTCGGCATAGAGCGAGGGCGGCAGAGGCAGGCGCGTCATGGCGAAGTCCGGTCAGAGCGGATGCAGCACGCGGCGCAAAAAGTCCTGCGTGCGCGAATGCTGCGGCTGGTTGAGCAGCGCCTTGGCCGGGCCCTGCTCGACGATGACTCCGCCGTCGATGAACAGCACGCGATCGGCGACATCGCGGGCAAAGCCCATCTCGTGGGTAACGACGACCATGGTCATGCCGTCGTCGGCGAGCTTGCGCATGACGCCGAGGACCTCGCCGACCAGCTCGGGATCGAGCGCCGAGGTCGGCTCGTCGAACAGGATCGCCTTGGGTTGCATGGCGAGCGCCCGCGCGATCGCGACGCGCTGCTGCTGGCCGCCGGAGAGTTGCGGTGGATGGGCATCGGCCTTCTCGGCAAGCCCGACCTGGGCGAGCAGAGCGCGGCCGCGCTCGAGCACCTGGGCGCGCGGCTCCTTCTTCACGAAGAGCGGCCCCTCAATCACGTTCTCCAGCACCGTCCGATGCGGAAATAGGTTGAAGCGCTGGAACACCATCGAGACCTGGGTGCGGATGTTCACGATCGACGGAGCATCGCGATCGACCTTCAGGCCTTCGACGCTGATCTCGCCACGATCGTAGCTTTCGAGCCCGTTGATGCAGCGCAGGATGGTCGACTTGCCCGAGCCTGATGGCCCGATGATGCAGACCACCTCGCCCTTCTCGACGCTCGCCGTGATGCCCTTGAGCACCTCGACCTTGCCAAAGCTCTTGTGGACGTCGTTGAGTTCGATCATCGCTTGCGGGCCCGCTTCTCGAAGTGACGGACCAGCAGGATCAGGGGGATGCTCATGGTGAGGTACATCAGCGCCACCAGGGTGAACACGCTGGTGTTCTTGAAGGTCGAGGAGGCGATCAGCTTGCCTTGCAACGCAAGCTCTGCGACCGTGATGGTCGAGGCCTGCGAGGAATCCTTCAGCATCATGATCATGACGTTGCCGTAGGGCGGCAGCACGATACGTACCGCCTGCGGCAGCACCACGCGACGCATGGTGAGCCACCAGCCCATGCCGATCGACTGCGCCGCCTCGATCTGGCCCTTGTCGATCGCCTCGATGCCGGCGCGAAAGTTCTCAGCCTGATAGGCCGAATAGGCGATGCCGAGCCCGAGGATCGCAGCCTGCAAGGCCGTCAGCGTGACGCCGAGATCGGGCATCACGAAGTAGAGGTAGAACAGCAGCACGATGATCGGGATGCCGCGGATCACGTTGATCAGGCTGGCGCTGAGCATCGACAGCGCCTTGATGCCGGAGACCCGCATCATCGCCCAGACGAGCCCTAGCACGGTCGAGAGCAGCAGCGAGCCGACCGTGACGACGATCGTCAACGCGACGCCGTTCAACAGGATCGGGAAGAACTCGACGGCGTCGCGCCAGAAGCCTTTCATCGGGAAGCCTTCATCGGTCAGACGCTCACGATCAACCTTGTGCCTTCAGGCCCCATTTATCCAGAATCTTGTCGATGGTGCCGTTGGCTTTCAGCTTCGCCAGCGAAGCATTGATCTTGCCGAGCAGCGCAGTTTCGCCCTTGCGGACGCCGATGCCGACCGAGCCGACCGTGACCGGCTTATAGCCGTCGACGAGACGCACCTCGGGGAAGCCGCCCTGCTTCAGATTGTAGGCGAGGATCGGATAGTCGGCATAGCCCGCCTTGAGGCGGCCGGTGTTCACGTCGCGCAGGATGTCGGGGATGGTGTCGTAGGCCTTCACCTCGGCGAACAGACCAGTCTTCTTCAGCGCGTCGACGAAGGCGGTGCCGACCTGGGCGCCGACCGTCTCGCCCTTCAGGTCGTCCTGCGTGGCGTAAGCCTTGGTGTCGGTCTTCGGCACCACGAGGCCCTCGCCGTAGGTGTAGATCGGGTCGGAGAAGTCGACGACCTCCTTGCGCGGCGGCGTTATGAACATCGCAGCCGCGATGATGTCGATCTTGCTCGAGGTCAGCGAGGGGATCAGCGCCGAGAACTGCATCGGCTCGATCTGAACGTTGAAGCCGGCGTCCTTGCCGACCTCGGTGATGAGATCGACCATGATGCCCTGGATGGTGTTGGTCTTGGTGTCGAGGAAGGTGAAGGGAATGCCCGTCGGCGTCGAACCGACCTTCAGCACTTGTTGCGCCGACGCCGGCACGGCTGTGGCAATGGCGAGCGCCGCGATCGCGGCCTGGACAAAACGCTTCATCGCATCCCCCTTTGGGTCTGGCCGGTGACGGCGCTCGCGCATGTCGTGACCAGACGTTGCGGGCTCAGCCGTTTCGGCCTAGTTTCACCAATATGAAAATTGGTCACAGTTTCGCGAACGATGCAAGTGGTTTTCATGCACATGAAGGAGGCTGTCTGACGTGAGCGGTGGCAAAAGAATGCGCAAACCGGTCGCCGCAAAGCCGGCCAGGAAGGCGAGAGCCAAAGCCGTCGCCAAGCCGGCCGAACCCGCGATGGACGTCGCGGTCGGCCGTCGCATCCGCGATCTCAGGCGGGTCAGGCAATTCTCGCTGGAGACGGTCGCGGCGCGCACGGATCTGTCGATCGGTTTTCTCAGCCAGATCGAGCGCGGCCTGTCGTCGCCGTCGCTGCGCGTGCTGGCAACGCTCGCCGACGTGCTCGGCGTCGGCATCGCCGCGCTGTTCGGCGCAAGCCCGAGCAGCGATGGCTCCTCCGATCAGGTGGTAACCCGCGGCCTGCAGCGGCCAGAGCTGAAACTCTGGCGCACCGGCGTCTCGAAACAATTGCTGAGCCCGGCCAGCGCCGATAACAAGCTCAACCTGTTCCTGGTGCATCTGGAGCCCGGCGGCTCCACCGGCGACGAGCTCTACACCCATGATGGTGAAGAGGCCGGGCTCGTGCTCGAGGGCGAGATGATGCTGACGGTGGACAGCCGGACGTGGTCGCTGAAGACGGGTGACAGCTTTCGTTTCGCCAGCCGCCGGCCGCATCGGTTCTCCAACCCGGCGCAGGATGCGAAGGCCGTGGTGCTCTGGGTGAATTGCGTGACGGGGGCGTAAGCCTCCCTCCTTTCGCGCGCACACCCTCAGCCCGTGATAGGTTGGCGCTCCGCTACCTCCACATCGTCATTGCGAGGAGCCCTTGCGACGAAGCAATCCAGACTGTCTCCGCGGAGGGATACTGGATTGCTCACATGGGGATTTGGTGTGTCAAGGCGGTTTGTTCAGCTCTTTGTTCGATTGCAGGCCAGCTCTTCGTCCCGACCGTGGAGCACGTAGGATGGCGCGCGCAGATCGAGTCAAGGTCGGCCCGTAGGGCCGTCGCGAAGCGACTTGGCCTTGACTCGAGCGAGCACGCCATCAGGCTTTGGCAGTCGGGGCAGCGGGCGGATAACTCCTTTTCGTCAGGCGATCCAAGGGTCGAGCCGGTTTTTGCAATCTGGTTTGCTTGCCAGATCAAACTCACATTCGGTCGCCGCGCGGCGGCGGCTGCACCAACATTCCGCTTGCGGCGGGCAGGCTCGAGAGGACGAGACCATTCTTCGTTACGGCGTTTGAAGCCATGCAATCCATCGGTTCGTCCACCCGGATCGGCCGAGGCTGATCAATCTCGGCGGATTGGCTTTGAGGCTGAGGAGCGTGGTGTCAGGCGGCGGCCTTTATCTCGGCTCCCTCGATCACCACGCCCGCGGTCACGTACTTCCAGAGGGCCACGAGCAGCTTGCGCGCGAGCGCCACGATCGCGCGCTTGCGGCCGCGTTGGCTGTGCACCTTGAACCACTGGGTCAAAGCCGATTGAGGCTGGTGGCGTACCCAGAGCCAGGCGAGCTGGATCATCGTGGTTCTCAGGCGCGGATTGCCAGCCTTCGACACGCCTTGCTCGCGCTCGATGCCGCCACTGCGCCATGGCGTGGCTGCAAGGCCGGCATAGGATGCAATCTGGCGGCGGTTGGCGAACTGCCGGTAAAAGGCCTCCGACCAGAGAACGGCCGTGAAGTTCGGGCCCAGGCTCTTCAGTTCGAGCAGCATTGCCACCGGGTTCGATACGGTCTTCTCCCCCGCCGCCTTGCTCGCGGCCAGCAACGCATCCTGCTCGCGCTCCACCGCCGTGATCTGGTCGAGCAGCAGTTCGAGCCGGTCGAGTTCGCGGCTGATCTGCGCCTTCAGATGCGCCAGCAAGGCGCGCCCGTCGCCCGTCCGCAAGGCCTCCAGCCGCTTCCGCCGGTCTCGCCGCAGCGGCGCGTAGTCGAAGATCCCTTGCGCGAACAGAAGACCCTTGATCCGGTTCACATGCTCGATCCGCTCCGCGATCAAGGTCTCTCGCTCGCGGCACAGCCTACGGCGGTCCTCCTCTGCCGGAGAGGGCGCAACGACCATGGCGCAGACCCGTACCTCGCCGCGCTTGTAGGCCAGCAGCGTCCGCAACAGCGTCTCGCCATCCAGCCGGTCCGTCTTGGCCCGCCGGCGCCGGCGCGGCGTCGCAATCGAGGCCGGATCGACTACGTGGCTCTCGATGCCTTCCTGCTGCAGGGCGCGGTGAAGCCAGAACCCGTCCAGCCCCGCCTCCTGGATCGTGATGATCGGATAGCTCTCACCCGTTCGCGCCTGCGCCTTGCGCTTCAGCTCCGCAAACAGCTTCAACAGTTCCGAAAGGTCGCCGGCCTTCATGCTGCGTTTGGACATCTTCTCGCCCTTGCAGGGCGACAGCGAAGTGACCAGCCATGTCGAACGGCTCAGTTCCAATGACACAAAAATTGCGCCAAACTGCGTGCGGATAGCGGCCAGTCCGTCGGAAGGATGATCGAGCAACATCGTCGTCTCCAGGTTGAATGGATTCAGCAACCCTCAGTCTGGCCTCAGACCTGGTCGCTATCCACTCCCCATGGAATCTTCGCTACGCACGCAATGACGAACGGATAGAGCCTTACCCGAACCGATGCGCGTACCGCTCCACCGTCAGCGCACTCACATCGATCTCCGGCTTCTTGCCCGACAGCATGTCGGCCAGCACGCGTCCCGAACCGCAGGACATGGTCCAACCCAACGTGCCGTGGCCGGTGTTGAGGTGGAGGTTGGCGTATTGGGTCGGGCCGATCACGGGCGGGCCGTCCGGGGTCATGGGGCGCAGACCGCTCCAGAACGTTGCCTTGGCGAGATCGCCGCCGCGCGGGAACAGGTCGGTGAGGGAGTGATCGAGCGTGGCGCGGCGGGCGTCGTACAGCTTGCTCGAATAGCCCGAGATCTCGGCGGTGCCGCCAACGCGGATGCGGTCGCCGAGGCGGGTGATCGCGACCTTGTAGCTCTCGTCCATCACGGTGGATTCCGGCGCGCCGGAGGCGTCCTTGATCGGCACCGTGATCGAATAGCCCTTCACCGGATAGACCGGCAGCGCGATGCCGAGCGGCGCCACCAGCCGCGGCGACCAGCTGCCGAGCGCGAGCACGTAAGCGTCCGCCTGCAACAGGCCGGCGCTGGTCACGACGCCGCTGACGCGCGCGCCCTCGGTGACGATGCGATCGATGCCGGTGTTGAACAGGAAGCGCACGCCGAGCGCCTGGGCATGCTTGGCCAGGGACTGCGTGAACATATGGCAGTCGCCGGTCTCGTCCTGCGGCAGACGCAATCCACCCACGAATTTTTCCTTGACGCCTGATAGCGCCGGCTCGACCGCGATGCAGCCCTCGCGGCTCAGCACCTCGAAGGGCACGCCATATTGCTTGAGCACGGCGATGTCTTCGCCGGTGCCGTCGAGCTGGGACTGGTGGCGGAACAGCTGCAGCGTCCCCTGCGAGCGCTCGTCATACTGGATGCCGATGTCGCGGCGCAGGTCGCGCAAGGCGTCGCGGCTGTATTCCGCGATCGGGATCATCCGGCTCTTGTTGACCGCATAGCGCGCGCTGGTGCAGTTGCGCAGCATCTTGAGCAGCCAGACCCACATGACCGGATCTAGCTTCGGCCGGATCACCAGCGGGCCGTGCTTCATCAACAGCCATTTGACCGCTTTCACCGGCACGCCGGGGCCGGCCCAGGGCGACGAATAGCCGGGCGACACCTCGCCGGCATTGGCGAAAGAGGTCTCCAGTGCCGGCTCCGGCTGACGGTCGACGACCGTCACCTCATGACCGGCGCGAGCGAGGTAGTAGGCAGAGGTGACACCGATGACACCGCTGCCGAGGATCAGAACTTTCACGCTTCGTCAAACTCCCGCGGCATCACACGCGCCGCTGCCAGGAAACAACTCGCAACGGCGAGAGCAATTATCAGGCCACCTTCTTGATGGCGTCGCCGAGGATGGAGACCATCTGATCGATGTGGCTCTTCTCGACGATCAGCGGGGGCGACATCGCGAAGCTGTCGCCGCTCATGCGCAGATAGAGACCGGTGTTGAAGCAGTCGACCATGACGTCATAGCCGCGCGCGCCGACGACGCCGTCGCGCGGCGCCAGCTCGACCGCGCCCATCAGGCCGCAATTGCGGATGTCGACGACGTTCGGCAGGCCTTTGAGCGAATGCAGCGCGTCGCGCCAGTATTCGGCGATCGAGGCACCGCGCGTGAGCAGGCCTTCGTCCTTGTAGATGTCGAGCGTCGCGATGCCGGCGGCGCAGGCGGTCGGATGCGCCGAATAGGTGTAGCCGTGGAACAGCTCCATCTGGCTCTCGGGGCCGACCATCATGCCGTCATGCACCTTGCGGCTCGCGAACACCGCGCCGCAGGGAATGGTGCCGTTGGTGATGCCCTTGGCCGTCGTCATCAGGTCCGGCGTGACGCCGAAGAAGTTGGCGGCGAACGGCGTGCCGAGGCGGCCGAAGCCGGTGATGACCTCGTCGAAGATCAGGAGGATGCCGTGCTTGTCGCAGATCTCGCGCAGGCGCTGCAGATAGCCCTTCGGCGGCGGCAGCACCGCAGTCGAACCCGGCACCGGCTCGACGATGACGGCGGCAATGGTCTCGGCGCCGTGCAGCGCCACCAGACGCTCGAGATCGTCGGCCAGCTCGACGCCATGCTCGGGCTGGTCCTTGGCGAAGGCGTTACGGGTGAGATCGTGGGTGTGGCGGATGTGATCGACGCCCGGCAGCAGGGTCGCGAAGGCGCGGCGATTGGCGACCATGCCGCCGACCGAGGTGCCACCAAAGCCGACGCCGTGATAGCCGCGCTCGCGGCCGATCAGACGGGTGCGGCTCGACTGGCCGTTGGCGCGATGGTAGGCGAGCGCGATCTTGAGCGCGGTGTCGACCGACTCGGAGCCGGAGTTGGTGAAGAAGACGCGATCGAGTCCCTTCGGCGCGATCTCCGCGAGGCGCTCGGCGAAGTCAAATGCCAGCGGATGGCCCATCTGGAACGAGGGCGCGAAGTCCAGCGTCATCAGCTGCCGCTCGACCGCGGCGGCGATCTGCTTGCGGCCATGGCCGGCATTGACGCACCAGAGGCCGGCGGAGCCGTCGATCACCTTGCGGCCGTCGACGGTGGTGTAGTGCATGCCCTCGGCCGAGGAGAACAGGCGCGGCGCCTTCTTGAACTGCCGGTTGGCGGTGAACGGCATCCAGAACGAGTCGGTCTTGATGGTGTTCGGAATCTGATGAAGGGTCACGGCCGCGCTCCTTTGCTGACGGGCCAGCAGAGCCACGGCTTCGAAGCCGCAACAAGTCCTTTTCTGGTGATCTGCAAGCCATTGATTTAACTGGGGCCGCCGGTCCATATTTGCGCGATCCGCAACACCTGCAACAGGGCTTGGGCTATGAGCGTCGACATCGGTGGACGGCTACGATTCATCCGGGCGCGCCACAAGCTGTCGCAGCGCGAGCTGGCCAAACGTGCCGGCGTCACCAATTCGACGATCTCACTGATCGAATCCAACCAGATGAACCCCTCGGTCGGCGCGCTCAAGCGCATCCTCGACGGCATCCCGATGGGGCTCGCCGAGTTCTTCGCGCTGGAGCCGGAGTCGAGGCGCAAGATCTTCTACCGCGCCGAGGAGCTGACCGAGGTCGGCAAGAAGCCGATCTCGTATCGGCAAGTCGGCGACAATCTGTTCGGCCGCAGCCTGCAGATCCTGAAAGAGCGCTACGAGCCCGGCAGTGACACCGGACGCGTGCATCTCGTCCACGACGGCGAGGAAGGCGGCATCGTGATCTCGGGCAAGCTCGAAGTCACCGTCGAGGACGAGCGCCGCATTCTCAATCCCGGCGATGCCTATTATTTCGAGAGCCGCCGCCCGCATCGCTTCCGCTGCGTCGGCGGCAAGCCGTGCGAGGTGATCTCCGCCTGCACGCCGCCGACGTTCTGAGGGCGCGATCGGCCTTTCGCGATCTTACGGAACCACCGATATCTTACGGATATTGAGCCACCTCAATTTCCGCGAAACAAGCCGCTACATATTACGAACCGTGCCGGGCAGCCTGGCGTTGAGGTGCTGAGGTTATAATACGTGAGAATTCCTTGGGCACTCCGGGGCCGCTTCGCAACAGGACTCGCAGATGAAGATCACGCTCGCCAATGCAGAAGCCGCGCTCGACGAAGTCCAGCGCGATGCCGACAAGCTCCATTCGCGCGAGCTGCGCAAGGCCATCGCCGACTACATCGAGATGCAGCGCGAGGCGCTCAGGGCGCTCCGCAAGAAGCTGCATTAGCGAAACGCGGCGGAGCGAGAAGATCTCGCCCCGCCTTGTCCCTCAACGCTGCGTCAGCAACTCCTCGATCCGGATCGGGAAACGGCGGACGCGCACGCCAGTCGCATGCCAGACGGCATTGGCGACCGCGCCGGCGCTGCCGGTGATGCCGATCTCGCCGACGCCCTTGATGCCGAGCGCATTCACGTGCGGATCGTGCTCCTCGACCGTGATGACGTCGAGCGGCGGCACGTCGGCATTCACCGGGATGTGGTACTCGCCGAGATTGGCATTCATGATCCGGCCGCTGCGGCGGTCGGTGACGGCCTCCTCGTGCAGCGCGAAGGACATGCCCCAGATCAGGCCGCCGCACAGCTGGCTCTGCACCATGCGCGGATTGACGATCCGTCCCGCCGCGAAGGCGCCGACCATGCGGGTGACGCGGACCTGGCCGAGCTCCGGATCGACCTTCACCTCGGCGAACACCGCGCCGTGGGCATGCATGGCATATTCCTCCATCGCCGCCGGATTCGGCGCGCCGGTACCGCGAGCCTCGACCTCGGCGACGCCGGCGCGCGCGAGAATCTCGGCATAGCTCTCGCCGCGGCTCTCGTCGTCGCGACGGATCAGCCTGCCGTCCCGCGCGATCACGCCGGCATTGCCGGCGCCGAACAGTGGCGAGCGCTCATCATTGGTGGCGAGATCGGCGAGCTTTGCGATCACGGCCGCGCCGGCGCTATGGATCGCGCTGCCGGCCGTCGCGGTGTGGGCCGAGCCGCCGGCGATGCCGGCATCGGGCAGGTCGGACGTGCCGGCCTTGAATTCGACACGGTCGACATCGAGGCCGACGGCATCGGCCGCGATCTGGGCCAGCGCGGTCCAGGCGCCCTGCCCCATGTCATGCGCGCCGATCTCCATGACACCCGAGCCGTCGCGGCGGATCGCCGCGCGCGCTTCGGCCTGGAACATCAGCGCCGGGAAGGTCGCGGTGCCCACGCCCCAGCCGACCAGAAGACCGTCATCGTCGCGCATCTGCCGCGGCTGGAGCGAGCGCTTCGCCCAGCCGAACCGCGCCGCACCCTGCTCGTAGCAGGCACGCAGTGCCTTGGACGAGAACGGCTTGCCCGAGATCGGCTCGACCTCGGCGTAGTTCTTCAGGCGGAAGGCGAGCGGGTCGATGCCGCAGGCCCAGGCCATCTCGTCGATCGCACTCTCGAGCGCGATCGAGCCCGTTGCCTCCCCCGGCGCGCGCATGAAGAGGGGCGTGCCGGTGTTGACGCGCACGGCATCGTGCGAAGTGCGGATCGCAGCCGCCGCATAGAGCGTGTGCGAGGCATCGGCCGCGGGCTCGTAGAAATCGTCGAACGTGCTCGACACGGTCCTGGCGTGATGATCGAGCGCGGTCAGGCGTCCCTCCCCGTCGGCACCGATGCGCAGGCGCTGACGCGTCGGCGCACGATGGCCAACCGGGCCGTACATCTGCTCACGGCGCAGCACCAGCTTCACCGGCCTGCCGACGAGTTTTGCCGCCATGATGCCGAGCGTTGGCGGCCCGGCCATCAATCCCTTGGAGCCGAAGCCGCCGCCGAGGAACGGGCTGCGGATGTGGATCTTGTCGTGCGCGATGCCGAACAATTCGGCGATGCGCGCCAGCGACAGCATCAAGCCCTGGGTCGGCATGTCGATCTGCAGACGGTCGCCATCCCAGGAGGCGACGATCGCATGCGGCTCCATCGCGTTGTGATATTGCGGCGGCGTCTCGTAGGTCGCGTCGATCCGCTTCTCGGCCGCGGCAAGACCCGCCTCGACGTCGCCGTGATGATGTTCGCTCGGATTGCCGACGCCAACGACGGGCGGCACGAAGGTCTCCCCGGCATCGAGCCCGACCAGCGGGGGCAGTTCATCATAGCGAGGCGCCAGCAAGGCAGCGCCTTCAGTCGCGGCTTCGAGCGTTTCCGCGATCACGACCGCGATCGGCTGATTGGCGTAGCGAACCTCATTGCTCTGCAACACCTCCATCCGGAACACAAACGGATTGGTCTTGATCTCGGGGTCGATCGCGAGCTGTGGCTTGTGGTCGGGCGTCATGACGTCGACGACGCCGGGATGGCGCTT
Source organism: Bradyrhizobium vignae (assembly GCF_900324035.1). Classification (NCBI taxonomy): domain Bacteria; kingdom Pseudomonadati; phylum Pseudomonadota; class Alphaproteobacteria; order Hyphomicrobiales; family Nitrobacteraceae; genus Bradyrhizobium; species Bradyrhizobium vignae. Next base: position 1,389,339 of record NZ_LS398110.1, on the reverse strand, counting down.
GGCGGCCGCGACATCGAGCGAGGTCACGCGGCCGCGCGCGATGCTCGAAACGGCCATCACCGCAAACAGCATCCCGGGTGGATGATTGTCGGCGGCGTAGGTCGCCCGCCCCGTGACCTTGAGGATGCCGTCCCGGCGGGTCAGCGGCTGGCCGATATTCGAGCCGTGCCGCAGATGGGCGGGAGCGCTGGTCAAATTGAGCTCAGGCATGGATGGCTCCGGAGATCGAGGCAAAGGGAGAGGCCGGCAGCGCGGGGATACGCGCAGGCGTACCGGCGGCGGCGAGTAGCAGCGCGCGCACGACGATGCGGCGCGCGAGCTCGATCTTGAAAGCGTTGTCGCCGGACGGTTTTGCGCCCTCGAGCGCACGCCAGGCCGCCTCCTGGAACGCGTCCGCCGAGGGCGCAGCATTCCCAAGCACGTCCTCTGCTGCGCGAGCGCGCCAGGGCTTTGCGGCAACACCGCCGAGCGCAAGCCGCGCCTCCGCGATTCTGCCGTTCTCGATCCGCAGCGCGGCGGCGGCCGAGACCAGGGCAAAGGCATAGGAGGTGCGCTCGCGGACCTTGAGATAACGCGCATGCGCGGCAAAGCCGCGCGCGGCGGGCGGCAGGCGCACCGCGACGATGAGATCGCCGGGCTCGAGCACGGACTCGCGCCCGGGCGTATCGCCGGGCAGGCGGTGCAGCGCGTCGAGCGCGATCTCGCGGCGGCCGTTCCTGCCCTCGATCTCCACGACCGCGTCGAGCGCGACCAGGGGCACGCAGAAGTCGGACGGATGCGTGGCGATGCAGCTCTCGCTCCAGCCGAGCACGGCATGGCTTCGATTCTCGCCGTCGCGGGCGTCGCAACCGGAGCCCGGCTCGCGCTTGTTGCAGCGGCTGGCGGTATCGTAGAAATATGCACAGCGTGTCCGTTGCAACAGATTGCCGCCGACGGTGGCGGCATTGCGCAATTGAGCCGACGCGCCGGAGAGCAGCGCTTCGGCCACCGCAGGATAGGATCTCGCGAATTCGGCATTGTGCGCGAGATCGGCGTTGTTGACGAGCGCGCCGATACGCAAGCCACCGTCTGCGAGAGTCTCTATACCATCGAGTCCATCGAGATGCGTGACGTCGACCAGGCGATCCGGACGGCTGACACCGCCCTTCATCAGATCGAGCAGGTTGGTGCCGGCTGCGAGATAGACGGCGCCCGGCCGGGCCGCGGCGGCGACGGCTTCGGCGATCGTGCCGGGCCTGACATAATCGAACTGTTTCATGCGGAGCGCCTCTGATTGGTCTCGTCCATGCCGGCCTGCGCTTCCAGCACGGCATCGACGATGCCGGCATAGGCGCCGCAGCGGCAGAGATTGCCGCTCATGCATTCGCGCACGCGCTCGGGATCGTTGCCAGCCTGGCCTTCGCGCATCATGCCGATCGCGCTCATGATCTGGCCGGGCGTGCAGAAGCCGCACTGAAAGCCGTCATTGGCGATGAAGGCGGCCTGCACGGGATGAAGCTGGTCGCCGCGTGCGACGCCTTCGATGGTGAGGATGTCGGCGCCGTCATGGCTGATGGCGAGCGCAAGGCACGAGTTGATGCGCTTGCCGTCGACGAGAATGGTGCAGGCGCCGCACTGGCCGCGGTCGCATCCCTTCTTGGTTCCGGTGAGATGGAGGCGCTCACGCAAGAGATCGAGCAGCGTGACGCGCGGATCGTCGAGGACGAAGTCGCGCCGCGCACCGTTCACGGTGAGGCTGATGGAGTGGTTCATACAAGGCTCCGATCAGAAATGGATATGAGTCGTCGTGCAGCGCGCCACCGCCGTGGCCGCCGTCGATACCGCGCCGCCCGAAGATGATGCGGCCGACGCCCGATCGAAGATACGGAGGCAGCCTCCGTTTAACAAGAGCCGCTCGGAAATATCTGGAATTCGTCAAAAGCCCCTGCGCCACCAACGCGATGCAGCCCTGCACGGGTCCGGCGAGGGTTCAATCTAACCAATTCGTGATCTACATTGCGCGGCATGGATGACCACACCGACCAGGCCCGAAAGCCCCGCGCCGACGCCGTGCGCAATCGCGAGCGCGTGCTCGAAGCGGCCAAGGCCGTGTTCAGCGCCGGCGGCCCCGAAGCGAGCCTGGAGGCCGTCGCAAAACGCGCCGGCGTCGGCATCGGCACGCTCTACCGCCATTTTCCGACGCGCGAGGATCTGTTCGAGGCGGTGTACCGGCGCGAGGTCGAGCAGCTCAGCGAGCTGGCCGAGCAACTGAAGAATGAAAAGGACCCGGTCGAGGCGCTGCGGCGCTGGTTGCACTCAGGGGTCGAGTTTGTTGCGACCAAGAAGGGGATGATGGCAGCGCTGGCGCTGGCGGTGCAGAGCGGGTCGGAGCTACATGCTTTCTCCTTCGAGCGTCTGACCAAGGCGATCGGCTCGCTGCTCGAGCGCGCGGTCGCAGCTGGCGAGATGCGCGCCGACATCAGCCCGGAGGATCTGCTGCGCGCCTTCTTCGGCATGTGCTACGTGCACGACCAGCCCGGCTGGCAGGCGACGGCGCTGCGCCTGCTCGACGTATTCGTCGACGGCTTGCGCGTGCAGCCGCCCAGCAAGGCCAAGGTGCGCGCGGCCAGGACGACGAAGCCGGCACCGAGGCGGAAGCGGTAGGCGCGGAGATGTGCTAGCATCGCCTCCGCCGGGATATCGACGCGGAGCCTGTCATGCGCATCGCAGTCTTGGTCGTCGCCTTCACGATTGCCCTTAGTCTCCTCGCCGCACGCGCCGGCGATGTCGCGGCCGCCCAAAGCGTCATCCGCGCCCAGGAGCAGGCCTTCGTTCGCGACGATGCGACGGCGGCTTATTCCTATGCGGCACCGGCGATCAAGGAGATCTTTCCCGCACCCGACATCTTCATGTCCATGGTGCAGAGCGGCTACGCGCCGGTCTATCGTCACAAGAGTTTCGAATTTGGCGAGAGCAAGATCGATGGCGGCTGGATCGCCCAGCGCGTCCATATCATCGATGCCAATGGCGAGGCCTGGGAGGCGCTCTACACGCTCGAGCAGCAGGGCGACGGCAGCTACAAGATCACCGGCTGCTCGCTGCTGAAGGCAGGACAGTCCGTTTAGGTGGCAAAACCCGGGCCGGTCTTGACCGAGCCCATCCGCGCGCGGATCAAGAGCAGCACGACGATGCCGATGTTCAGCGCATTCCACGCCACGCCATTGGCGAATGCCGCGGCGTACGATCCGGTGGCATCGAAGATGACGCCGGACACCCAGCCGCCGAACGACATGCCGAACACGGAGGCGAAGATCACGATGCCGACGCGGGTCGCCGCCTCGCTCGCCGGCATCGCCTCGCGCACGATGATGGCGTAGCTCGGCACGATACCGCCCTGGAACAGGCCGAACATCGCGGAGATCAGATACAGCGAGGTGAGGCTGTCGAAGAACAGATAGAACACCAGCGCAAATCCCTGCGCCAGCGATCCCACCAGCAGCGTGCGGATGCCGCCGATCTTGTCGGCGAGATAGCCCGAGCCGATGCGGCTGATGATGCCGCAGCCCATCATCAAGGACAGCATCTCGGCGCCGCGCGCGACGCCGTAGCCGAGATCGCCGCAATACGCGACGATGTGCACCTGCGGCATCGCCATCGCCACGCAGCAGGAGATGCTGGCAATCGAGAGCAGCACCGTCAGTGTGTTGGTCGACAGCTTGAGATCGACCCGCGGCGGCGGTGCGTTGGCATGATCGCGGAGATGGTCGTTGCCCATCTGCGCGCGCAGGATCAGCACGAGCACCGCCATCAGGCTGGCGCAGACGATGCCGATGCCGATATGGGTGTAGCGCCAGCCGATCTCCTGCGTGCCCCAGCTCACGATCGGCGGCCACATTGTTCCCGCGACATAATTGCCGCTGGCGACGATGGTCACCGCCAATCCGCGATAGCGCTCGAACCAATGCGAGGCTTCCGCCATCAGCGGCGCGAAGGTCGCGGAGGTGCCGAGCCCGATCAAGAAATAAGCCGCCACGAACTGCCAGAGCTGGGTCGACAGACCCGCGAGCACATTGGCGACGCCGAGGAAGGCGATGCTGATCGCCATCGCCGGCACGATGCCGAACCGGTCGGTGATCTTGCCGGCGATCACGCCGCCGAGCCCGAAGCCGAACATCATGAGGGTGAAAGCCAGCGACACCGCGCCGCGCGTGGCGCCGAATTCGGTCTGCACCACGGGAATCACGACCACGACCGCCCACATGCCGACGGCGCCGATCGAGCCGATCACAAGGGCAATGACCAGGCGCACCCAGGCCTGTCGGGAGTCAGGGTTGAAGGACGCAGGTGTTTGTCCTGGATGATTTGGCGCGTGCACGGGCCGGACCATGACCCGCGGTTCGCCACATGGTCAAGCATCGTGGCGCGATATTGGGCATGCGCGGTGCACTGCGGTAAGAAGAGCTTGGCGAATGCGCCTTTTGCCATTAGTTTGCAATCAGCGTGTGCAACATTGCCGCGCGGAGTCGGCGGAATGTTGTTGCGATTGACGCGATCGTTGCGGATCAGGGTGGGGCGGATCATCGCCCTCGCCTATCTGTTCTGCGTGCTCGCGCCGGCCGCAAGCCTTGCCTGGGGCGGTGGCCCTGCGCCCTGCCTTGACGACGCGCGCCTCGCAGATCTCGTGCCGGCGCATCACCAGATGCCGACGAACCATGTGCACGGCGATACGTCGCACGCGCATGCGGCAACCCACGCTCATCACCAGACCGCGGCAAAGGACGCGCCCGCACAGCATCACCACGACGGCAAGGGAACAGTGGGCCCGTGCTGCGCGATGATGTGCGTCAGCGCGCTGCCCGCCGATCTGCCTGATGTCGCCAAGCCGCTTCTGCCCGTCTCCGCCTGCGCACCCGAGATCGTCCCCAGCCTGCACGGCGCGGCACCACCCCAGCACTACCGTCCCCCCATCGCTTGATCTGACGCGACGATTTCGGGCCGAGCGCGCTTCTGCGCGCGCGAACCTGTGGTCTCCAGATCAAGGACAGGTCATGTTTACGCTTTCCGGGGCGAAGTCCGCCGCATCTGCGGTGGATCGACGATATTTTCGATTGAATCGGCTGCTGCTCGCCCTTGCCGCGCTGTCGCTCTCCGGCTGCATGCCGGCAACGACACCGATCGCCAGTGCCGACCCCGCCGCTCCCGCGGCGAAGGTGGCGCGCATCGGCTATCGCTCGACCATCGCGCCCTATACCAGCCTGCGGCCTGCGACGCCGGCGCCGTGGCGCGGCCGCAACGATGCGGTGACGCCGCAGCCGAAGCAAGACCGGTAGGAGCGCGCCATGACACGCCATCTTGCGCGAGGCCTGCTCGTCCTCACTGCGCTCAGCGTTTCCGGCTGCGCCGCGTTCTCGCCCGACAGCGGCATGACCGATGTCTCGGATCTGACGAACCAGGCCATCAACAAGGACGTCGCCTTTGTGCGAACGGCCGAAGGCACCGGCGCGGTCGAGGCGCGCGTTCGCCAATTGCTGTCGCGGACGCTCAGCGCAGACGCTGCCGTGCAGATCGCGCTGCTCAACAACAAGGGGCTGCAGGCCGCCTATAACGAGCTGGCGCTGGCCGAGACCGATCTGGTCGAGCAGAGCCTGCCGCCCAACCCGGTGTTCTCGATCTCGCGGATATCAGGCAATGGCGCCAGCGAGATCGAGCGCCAAGTGGTCGGCGACATCCTCGCGCTTGCCACCCTGCCGTTCCGCTCCGACATCGCCCGTGACCGTTTCAGGGCAGCGCAATTGCGCGCTGCCCTGGCGACGCTGCGACTCGCCGCCGACGTGCGCCGCGCCTACATCCGCACTGTTGCCGCCAACGAGATGGTGGTGCTGCTGACCGAGGCGAAGGCGACGGCGGAATCGACCGCGCAGCTCGCGGTCAAGCTCGGCGAGACCGGCTCGCTCAACAAGCTCGACCAGGCGCGCGAGCAGGTGTTTTACGCCGAGACCACTGCCGACCTCGCCACCGCGCGGCAGACCGCGGCGAGCACGCGCGAAAGGCTGGCGCGCCTGATGGGTCTGTGGGACGAGGGTCTCGACTTCCGCTTGCCCAACGCGTTGCCGTCGCTGCCGCGCCGGCCGCTGGCCTTGCCCTCCATCGAGGCCGATGCGGTCGCCCATCGCATCGACCTGCAGATCGCGCGGCTGGAGCTGACGGCGCTGGCGAAGTCGCTGAACCTCACCGAGGCGACGCGTTTCGTGACGCTGCTGGATCTTGCCGGCATTTCCCGCCGCACTCGGGATCCGGAAGGGCCGCCGTTCCGCGAACGCGGCTTCGACGTGCAGTTCCAGATCCCGATCTTCGACGGCGGCGAGGTGCGCGTGCGTCAGGCAGCCGAGACTTACAACTTTGCCTTCAACCGTTTGAGCGAGCGCGCCGTGAATGTGCGCTCCGAGGCGCGCGATGCTTATCGTGCCTATCGCTCCACTTACGACATCGCGAGCCACTACCAGCGCGAGATCATCCCCTTGCGCAAGATCATCACCGAGGAGATGCAGCTGCGCTTCTCCAGCATGCAGGTCGATATCTTCGCGCTGCTCACCGAGGCGCGGCAACGTCTGGCGTCGCTGCGCGGCGCGATCGACGCCAGGCAGAGATTCTTCCTCGCCCAGGCCGACTTGCAGACCGCCGTCAATGGCGGCGGCGCGGCGGCGGCCGTCAGCGACAATCCAACCACCATCGCCGCGGCAGCACCTGCCGATGGCGGCGGCCACTGAGATGGAGGCCAGGATGTTTTCCCGCCGAGGATTTCTAGGGAGCGCCGCGCTTGCCGGCGCGTCGGCTATTCAAGGCCGCGTGCAGGCCGCTTCGATTCCGGAAGCACCCACCATGGACAAGGTGGTGATGCAGCCGCCGCTGCATCCGATCAGCGGACCGGATTATCGCCCCGTGGTCACGCTGAACGGCTGGTCGCTGCCGTTCCGCATGAACGGCGACTGGAAGGAATTCCATCTCGTCGCAGAACCGGTGGTGCGGGAGTTCGCCGAAGGCATGAAGGTGAATTTGTGGGGCTACAACGGGCAATCGCCCGGCCCGACCATCGAAGCCGTCGAGGGCGACAAGGTCCGCATCTTCGTCACCAACAGACTGCCCGAATACACAACCGTGCACTGGCACGGCATGATCGTCCCGAGCGGGATGGACGGCGTCGGCGGATTGAACCAGCCGCACATCGAGCCGGGCAGGACCTTCGTCTACGAATTCGAGATGAAGAAGAGCGGCACGTTCATGTACCACCCGCATTCCGACGAGATGGTGCAGATGGCGATGGGCATGATGGGTATGGTCGTCGTGCACCCGCGCGATCCGAATTTCCGGCCCGTCGATCGCGACTTCGTGTTCGTGATGAGCACCTATCGCGTCGACCCCGGCACCTATCTGCCGCATGTCAACGAGATGACCGATTTCAACATGTGGACCTGGAATGCGCGGGTGTTTCCCGGGATCGATCCACTGCCGGTCAGGCTCGGCGACAAGGTGCGCGTGCGCATGGGCAACCTCAGCATGACCAATCATCCGATCCATCTGCATGGCCACAGTTTTGCGGTGACCTGCACCGACGGCGGCTGGGTTCCGGAGAGCGCGCAATATCCGGAGACGACGACGGACGTTCCGGTCGGCGCGGTGCGCGTGCTCGACGTGCTCGCCGACAATCCCGGCGACTGGGCGTTCCACTGCCACAAATCGCACCACACCATGAACGCGATGGGACACGAGGTGCGCACCCTGATCGGCGTGTCGCGCAAGGATCTCGCCAAGGCCGTCGGCAAGCTCGCACCGGACAGCATGGCGATGGGCTCGACCGGCATGGCGATGGGCAACATGGAGATGCCCGCGCCCGACAACACGCTGCCGATGATGACCGGCACCGGCCAGTTCGGGCCGATCGAGATGGGCGGCATGTTCACCGTGATGAAAATCCGCGAAGACCTCGCGCGCGACGATTACCGCGATCCCGGTCCGTACAAGTTCCCGCAAGGCACCGTCGCCTACGAGGTCACGGCGCCGGCCGCCGAACCAGCCCGGCAAAAACCCGGCAGCCCGCCGATGAAGAACATGAAGATGTGAGCGTCTTGATGAACCACCAACTGGAGACCACGATGAAGATCACGATCAAGCTCGGCCTCACGCTGGCCGCGCTCTCGACCGTCCCGGCCTTTGCCCACGACAAGCACGGGCACGCAAATTTTTCCGCCGGCGAGCCCGGCGATCCCAACAAGCCCGCACGCACGATCGAGATCCTGATGAACGAGATGGACTACTCACCCGCCCGGATCGAGGTCAAACGCGGCGAACAGATCCGCTTCGTGCTGCGCAATGTCGGCAAGGAGGATCACGAATTCCTGCTCGCGACACCTAAGGAGAACCTCGCGCATGCCGTTGAGATGAAGAAGCATCCGCACATGGAGCACGACGATCCGAACGGCGTGCGCCTCGCCCCGAACAAGACGGCCGAGATCGTCTGGAAATTCACCAAGGCAGGCGCCTTCGAGTTCTCCTGCCTGATTCCCGACCATCGCGACTACGGCATGGTCGGCCACGTCACCGTGAAGTAACGCGAAAGGAGACTGCCATGAACCACATCATCCGTATCGGCACTGCGCTGGCGCTGACGTTGAGCGTTGCCGCTGGAGCTTTGGCGGCCGGGGCTGCCGCGATCAGCGGCGAGGTCAAGAAGATCGATGAGGGTGCCGGCAAGATCACGCTCAAGCACGGACCGGCAAAGAGCCTCGGCATGGATGAGCCGATGACCATGGTCTACCGCGTCAAGGACGCCGCGATGCTCAAGCAGGTGAAGGTCGGCGACAAGGTGACCTTCGAGGCCGAGGAGGCGGCTTCAGGGTACACGGTGACCAAGATGGACAAGGCGAAGTAGGGGCGCTTGCCCTCGACTGTCATTCCGGGATGGTCCGCAGGACCGGATCCATGACCCCCGCACCACCCACCCCTCCGTTAACCCTTTGCTAACCATACACCGGGCAAAAATTGCCGGGTGAAGTCGAGTGTCGTCGGCCGCGTTTAGAACGGGAGAGCCCCCGTGGACGCCAGTGCGGTGCCTCACTTTCGGAACGGCGGCCCATCGGCCGCTGCGCAGACGTTTGGGGCGCGCGGACGGCAGTCGCGCGGGGAGGCAGCTACCATGGTCGACGTCACCGCGGGACAGGGCGTAGGCAGCGCCAAGCCCGGCATCCCCTCCCTCAACGAGATCGCGAGCATCCTCAAGCGCGGCGACATCGCGCTGGCACTCGGCATCCTCACCATCCTGGTGGTGCTGATCCTGCCCCTGCCCGCCATCGTGCTGGACCTGTTCCTGGCGATCTCGATCACGCTGTCGATCCTGATCCTGATGACCTCGCTGTTCATCCAGGCGCCGCTCGAATTCTCCGCCTTCCCGACCATCCTCCTGATCTCGACCATGCTGCGCCTGTCGCTCAACATGGCTTCGACCCGCCTGATCCTGTCGCACGGGCACGAAGGGACGGCGGCCGCCGGTCACGTCATCGAGGCCTTCGGCAGCTTCGTGATGGGCGGCAATTTCGTCATCGGCATCATCGTCTTCGCCATCCTGATCATCGTCAACTTCGTCGTCATCACCAAGGGTTCGGGCCGCATCGCCGAGGTCGCCGCGCGCTTCCACCTCGACGCCATGCCCGGCAAGCAGATGGCGATCGACGCCGACCTCTCCGCCGGCCTGATCGACGAGAAGGTCGCCAAGCAGCGGCGCAAGGAGCTGGAGGACGAAAGCGGCTTCTTCGGCGCCATGGACGGTGCCTCCAAGTTCGTCCGGGGCGACGCCATCGCCGGCCTCTTGATCGTCTTCATCAACGTCGTCGGCGGCATGATCATCGGCGTCGCGCAGCAGGGCATGTCCTTCGCCGACGCCGGCCGCAGCTACACGCTGCTGACGGTCGGTGACGGCCTCGTCACCCAGGTGCCGGCGCTGATCGTCTCGACCGCGGCCGGCCTGCTCGTCTCCAAGGCCGGCGTCTCAGGCGCCGCCGACAAGGCGCTGATGAAGCAGTTTTCCGGCTATCCGCAGGCGCTGGCGATGTCCTCGGCGGTGATGCTGGTGCTGGCGGCGCTGCCGGGCATTCCGACCATCCCCTTCCTGGCGCTCGGCGCCGGCGCCGGTGCGCTGGCCTGGCATGCCCGCAACCACAAGAAGACCGCCGTCAAGGCCGAGGAAGCCGCCAAGGCGGCACCCGCGCCGGGCACGCCGGGTGCGCCCGGTGCTGCCGCGACTGAAGAGCCGATCTCGGCCGCGCTCAAGATCGACGACCTCAAGATCGAGCTCGGCTATGCGCTGCTGCCGCTGGTCAATGGCCCCGACGGCACCGACCGCCTCACCGAGCAGATCAAGGCGCTGCGCCGCTCGCTCGCGATCGAGATGGGTTTCGTGATGCCGGCGGTGCGCATCCTCGACAACGTCCAGCTCGAGGCCAACACCTACATCATCAAGATCAAGGAGGTCGACGCCGGCACCGGCAAGATCTGGCCGAACCAGTTCATGGTGATGGACCCCGGCGGCAGCCAGGTGCAGGTGCCCGGCATCCACACCACCGAGCCGACCTTCGGCCTGCCCGCGACCTGGGTCGACGCCAGCCTCAAGGAGGAGGCCTCGCTCAAGGGCTACACCGTCGTCGACGCCGCGACCGTGCTCTCGACCCATCTCACCGAGCTGCTCAAGGCCAACATGTCGGACCTGTTGTCCTATGGCGAGGTGCAGAAGCTGCTCAAGGAGCTGCCGAAGGAGCAGAGCGAGCTGGTCAAGGACATCGTTCCGGGCCAGGTCACGGTCTCCGGCATCCAGCGCGTGCTGCAGCTGCTGCTCGCCGAGCGCATCTCAATCCGCGACCTCTCCACCATCCTCGAAGGCATTGCGGATTCGCTCGCCTTCTCGCGCAATCCGGCGACCATGGTCGAGCACGTCCGCGCGCGCCTCGCGCGCCAGATCTGCGCGCAAAACACCTCCTATGCCGGCTATCTGCCGTTGATCGCGCTGTCGGCGAAATGGGAGCAGGCCTTCGCCGAGTCGATCATCGGCCAGGGCGAGGAGCGCAGCCTCGCAATGCAGCCCTCGAAACTGTCGGAGTTCATGACCGCCGTGCGCGAGGCCTTCGAGCGCGCCGCGCGCGAAGGCGAGGCGCCGGTGCTGGTCACCTCCGCGGCCATTCGTCCGTTCGTGCGGTCCCTGGTGGAACGGTTCCGGGCCCAGACCACCGTGCTGTCGCAGGCTGAAATCCACCCCAGGGCGAGGTTGAAAACGGTCGGAAGCATCTGATTTGCCTTAAGAAGCCGTGTGTTTTTCAGCCACAGGCAAATGTTTTTTGAGTTCCTGGCGCCTTGTCGACCACCAAGCCAGAAAGCGCCAGGCAGGCCCATTACATCTTTGAAATAATTATAGAAAAGCACGACAAAGGGGCCGCTTTTGATCGCGATCTTTCACGTCATGTCACGGTCTTGTGATCGCCCCTTGGGAACGAATCCGCCGATATTAGGTTGTTGAGCACCGGAAGCATGAACCTGCCCGAATGGGCGGGCGACTACTTCGGGTAGATGGCGGCAGGAGGCTTCCATGAACCACTCGATCTACAGCGCTGATCGCGCGACCCATTGGAAGATTGTGGTCGTCGCGCTCGTCGCAGGGATCGCGGTGGCGGGCTTCGGCATGACGGCGCGCTCTGGCTCGGATGAAGGCCTGACCCAGACCGCCCGCGTGGTCAAGGCCGGCAAGCCGGTCGTTGTCACCAGTTCGAACGCCTCTCTCGTTCGCTGAGGAGATTTGACGAGTTTTGTGAATTCACGCGGCTCTTTACCAGCCCCCCAAAGTCGCCACGTGGATATGTAGACGACCCCAACCCCAAGTCGACTACGGAAAGCGCCCGCCCCCCACGGGCGCTTTCTCATGTCTGGGGTATGTCGCGCGGTTGCGCAGGGACGGGTCAGATCTTCAATGCGAGCATTCTCTCCGCCCGTGTCCCGGACGCGCTGCAACGCTCTTCAGCACGTTCACGCGCGTCTTCGACGCGCTATGGCGTTGCTGCGCAGAGCCGGGGACCCAGCAGCTCCACGGCATCCCGACACATGGACCCCGGCTCTGCTTCGCATCGTCGAAGGAACGCTACGCTGCGTCCGGGGCACGAGGGCAGAGTGATGGCGCGTGGGAGGTGACACAGTCGCTTCATCATTGGCATTCATCGCAGACACACCCTCGCATTCTCGCGACTGATCTCGCCCGAGCTTTGCTTCGTCGCCTTGCCCTCGTGGGAAAGAGGGCGCAGGGAAGACCGGGAGCCCGCTGGCACCCGCGGTCCACTGTGCGAATTCTGCGTAACAAGAAGCTGCACAGCGGCATACAGGTGAAGCCAGGACATCCCGGCCTTCCCTGCGCAGTGGTTTGACGGCTTATGTCGTGATCTCCTCGGGGAGCGATGCACTATTGCCCCCGTCGCCTTGCGGATGACTGATGTGCATGCCCGGTCGGGCAATACACACCACCACAACGCTTGGCGCACAGACCCCGGGCGCCAGGACCACACGATTTTGCCGTACGCCAGTCACACCGGTCGTATGCGCGACGCACTCGCTCACGGTTACCCGCCCTGCGAAGCTCTTCGCGCCGATGTGACCCACGTCCACCGCCGCCCGGCCCGCGTGTCGTGACGATCGCGATACGCCCCTCTTCCTCGGGCCGGAGTGCCGCGACACCTACGCGATTTCCGAATTTCGGTAAAGCGGAATATTTTCGACTGCGCCCGTTGACCGACAGTTGGGGTGTTTTGCCCGTCGGCAACACAAGGTCTCGTAGCCCGGATCGAGCAAAGCGTATCCGGGATCCCATCCGCGGACAAAGCGGTCCCGGATTGCGCTAACGCTCCATCCAGGCTCCGTGCTACGCGCCTACAAGCCGCGGCTCACGCCTCGCGCAGCTCCGACGGCGTCGCGCCGAAGCGCTTGCGGAAGGCGCGGTTGAAATAGGACAGGTCGGCGAAGCCCGAGGAACGCGCAATGTCGCTGATCTTGCGCGCCCTGGCGCGGGGATCAGCGAGCAGCTTGCGCGCGTGGAGCAGGCGCTGCTCCAGCACGAATTCGGTGAAGGTCGTGCCGGCCTGCTCGAACAGGCGCTGGGCCTGGCGCGGGCTGAGCCCCGAGCGCGTCGCGACTTCGGACAGGCAGAGATCGTTGCGGCCGAGTGCGGCCATCACATCGGCGCGCATGAGATCGAAGCGAGCCGCCGCCTGGCCCCGGCCGCGTGCGCGGTTTGCATTCTCCGCATCCGTGCCGAGCAAGAGCCCGACGAGATCGACCATATGCTGCGCGGTCAGGCGCTGGCCGACCGCATCGAGATGCGGCGCATGATTGGCGGCGAGCTCATGGTAGCGGAAGATGGTATCGGCGACCGCGCCATCCGAGAGCACCTGCGAGAGCTTGTCCTCGGCGCGCGGACTGATGTCGAGCAGCGCACGGCGCGGCATGCGAATGGTGGTGAAGCGGTCTGCCTCGGTGTGGCCGACGGTCCCGGTCACGCTCATGTCGACCAGCACCATCTGGGCGGGCGCGAGCTCGACGCTGTGGCCGTTCTGCCCGACGCGGACGAGCCCCGCATGGGCCGCGATCAGGACGAGATCGTCACTGCCGTCGGCAAGGTGGCTCTGCGTGCGGGAATATTGCGCGGAGGCACCTTCCGGAATGGCGAGCGCGATGTTGTCGACGACGCTGATCTGCAGCCGGCAATCGATGTTGTCGCCATGGCTCGGCCCGATATCGAGGCCGCAGGGACCGACGGCCCGCTCGCGCCAATGTTCGAAGGCGGCGCCGTGCGGCAGGCCTGCATATTGGTGAAGGAAGATGCTCGGCGTTCTCGCTGCATCCATTTGATTTTCTCGCCCTTTCCAGCATCGCGGACTTCAAATTCCGGGGATTTGACGCGGCGAATTGCGGGGAGGTTCAAAGCGGGGATGGATTCACGGACACTTAATCGGGATGCGACGGCGGGATGGACCGTGGCGGCAGTGGCGCGGCCTTGTAGCCCGCACGGAGCAAAGCGGAATGCGGGAACAGTGGTCCCGGATTTCGCTTTTCGCTCCATCCGGGCTGCGGCACACGCACCTATTTCTTCGCAGGCGCCTGCGGCTGGGACGGCGGCACGGCCTCGATCAGCTTGCCGGAAAACACCGGCGCCGAGGTCGGCTGGCCGCTCGGCGAACCGCCGGCCTGCTCGACCGTGACGGCGTAGGTCGCGCCTTGGACGACCTCGGCATCATAGGAGGCGAGCAGCGGACGCGCGGTGAAATCGCTCGCGCCGATGACGCCGAGCGAGCGCGGGCGCGGCAGCTTGTCCGAGATCAGCCAGAGCTCGAAGCTCTTGCCGGGCTCCGGCGTCGCGCCGACCTTGCGCACCGTGAAATTCCGCGTCGCACCGTCGATGGTGAGGATGAAGGCGGGGCCGCCGCCCTGGCCCTGCAGCAGCGCGACATATTGTGCGGAGGCGGCGAGCGGCGCGGCCGGCGTCTTCACCTCGACCGTCTGGATGCGCGGCGCGGGACGCAAAGCACCCGGCAGCGCGTCGGGCTGGAAGATCTGGAGCGACAGCGTCACGAGCAGCGCGGCTGCGAGCGCGGCGGCGGCCGATGCAATGGAGCGCCAGCGCTTCACGCGGCCCTCGAGGCGAACCACATTGCTGTCGCCGACGACCGGCGGCTGCGGCGCACGAACGACGTTGATATCCGGCGCATGGACTTGCGGGATGAATTGCGGTGCGACGTCAGGGAGGGCGTCCGGCTCGGGACGCGACGTCTCAGCTGGCCCGGCCTCGGGATGCTGCACCTCCACCGACTGCGAGCTTTCGGTCGGCGCCTCCGCGGTCTGCAGCGAGGATGACTCCGGCACGGACGGTGGTGGCGGCGAAGCCTCGGCCAGCGCGGGCGGCTCCTGTGCGGCGGCCGTGCGCGCGATCTCGGACCTGATGTTCTCCCACACGATCGGACGCGGCTCGACGGAGCCGACCATCTGGTTGAGCACGCCGAGACGATGGGCCCAGCCCTGCACGATGGCGGCGAACGCCTCGTCGACCGCCATCATGGTCTCGACCTGCGCGCGCTCATCGGCGTCGAGCGTCCCGAGCGCGTATTCCGCGGCGAGCGCGATATGGTCCTCCGTGTAGGCCATCACATTCCTTCACCTCTCCCGAAGGGAGAGGTCGGAGCGCATCGCAAGATGCGGCCCGGGTGAGGGGTTACGGTCCCCCAGGAGATCCGCGGCCCCTCGCCCGGCGCTACGCGCCGACCTCTCCCCGACGGGGGGAGGTCAACTGCCGTTGCCGCTCTGGTTCGTGCCACTCTCGTCATCCTCTAGAGCCCGAGGCACTCCCGGATATCCAACATGCTGCGCCGGAGCCACGTCTTCACCGTGTTGACGGGCGCCGAAAATTTCTCCGCCAATTGCTCGCGGCTCCAGCCGTTGTAATAGGCGAGCAGCACGAGCCTCTGACGGTCCGGCTCGAGCCGGCCGATACATTCCAGGAGCCGCTTCAGCTCCTCGGTCATCTCGCGGCGCGCCAGCGGATCGGCAGTCTCGGCCGCAACCTCCATCGCCTGAGGCTCTTCCTCGATGGAGGCTTCCGATTTCTTGCGCACGATGTCGATCGCACGATTGCGCGCGATCGAGGCCATCCACGTGATCGGCGACGACAGCGCCGCATTGAACTGGCCGGCGCTGTTCCAGATCTTGACGTAGGTCTCCTGAATGACCTCCTCTGCGAGATCCTGCCGACGCAAGATACGGAGCACGACGCCATAGAGTTTCGCGCGCGTGGCGGCGTACAGGCGCTCGAATGCGGCCTGATCGCCCTTCGCCACCGCCTCAATCAACCCGACCAGCTCTGCTGGCGTCAGCATTGAGCCCCCTGAAACGCGACCCGTCGCTTCACCTCTCCCCGTCGGGGAGAGGTCGATTTGCGCAGCAAATCGGGTGAGGGGGCGCAGGGCTAACGGCAGACCGTAACCCCTCACCCGGCGCTCCGCGCCGACCTCTCCCGAGGGAGAGGTGGGCACCGCCGTCGCTGGCACAGCATTCACTCTCGCCAGCATAGCGCGCGGCCAAGCCGACCACCAAGGGGCGCGGCGCTACACTGTGGACAGCAGATACGAAAACCCGGACCTTGCGGGTCCGGGTTTGGCAAATTCCTGGATGGTTTGGTTGCTGGCGCGTCAGGCGACGGCGCCGATGCGCGCGCGCATCAGGCCGATGCTGTCGAGGTCGGCCTGCTCACGGGCGTTTTCCTCGGCGCGCTCGCGGGCCTGGTCGCGCTCGTCGAGGAGCTCGACTTTCTTCAGCTCCTCGAAGGCCTCGGCCAGCGCGGCCTTGGCTTCATCGAGCTGACCCTTGAGCTCGTCGGCCGAGCGGGTCAGATTCTCGCGGCGCTGGATCGCGGCCTTGGCGTAGGTCGGATAGGCGAAGTGCGAGGGATCGTTGATCCCGGCACGCTCCTGCTCGGTCTGGATCTCGCGCTCGAGATCGACCGACATCCGCTGGAAATCGGCGATCATGGTCTCGATCTGGGTGACCCGGCGGCGCTTCTCGTCGACCTGAAATTTCTTCAGGCGGATAAGCGTATCTCGTGACTTCATCGACTCGTACTCCCCAGAAGTCCCCCCGCTGCACGTGGGACGGCACCGGTCACCCCATAGGCCCGATCGAGGCCAAGACCGGCTCTGCTACTCTGTGGGATCGGATGATGACCTGACAAAGTTAGCGTTCCGTTTCCAAATTGCCCAGGATTTGGGCCAATTGGCGGTAGCCGTCCGCGAGTGATGCATTTTCGTCCTTGCGCTGGCGCAGGAAGGCCTCGAGCGGCTCGTGCAGGCGGATCGCCTCGTCGACCTCGGGGCTGGAGCCGGCCCGGTAGGCGCCGAGACGGATCAATTCCTCCATGTCGGCATAGGTCGCCATCACCTGGCGCGCCCGCTGGATGACAGGCCAGAACTGCGGATCGGCCGATTTCGGCATCGTGCGGGAGACGGATTTGAGGATGTTGATCGCAGGGTAGCGGCCACGCTCGGCGATCGACCGCTGCATCACGATGTGACCGTCGAGGATGCCGCGGACGGCATCGGCGATCGGCTCATTATGGTCGTCGCCATCGACCAGCACCGTGAAGATCGCGGTGATGGCGCCCTCGCCCAAGCCCGGCCCGGCACGCTCCAACAGCTTCGGCAACTCCGTGAAGACGGTCGGCGTGTAGCCCTTGGCGGTCGGCGGCTCGCCGGCGGACAGGCCGATCTCGCGCTGGGCCATGGCAAAGCGCGTCACCGAGTCCATCAGGCAGAGCACGTCCTTGTCCTCGTCGCGAAAATACTCGGCGACCGCGAGCGTGAGATACGCCGCCTGGCGGCGCATCAGCGCGGGCTCGTCGGAGGTCGCGACCACCACGACCGAACGCGCCAGGCCCTCCTCGCCGAGATCGTCCTGCAGGAATTCCTGCACCTCGCGGCCGCGTTCGCCGATCAGCCCGATGACACTGACGGCGGCATCGACGTTGCGCGCCAGCATCGACAGCAGCACCGATTTGCCGACGCCGGAGCCTGCGAAGATGCCCATGCGCTGGCCACGGCAGCACGTGAGGAACGTGTTCATCGCGCGCACGCCGAGATCGAGCGGGCTGCCTACTCGCTTGCGCGAATGTGCGGGCGGCGGCGTATTGCGGAACGGCATCGGCGAAGAGCCCTGCGGCAACGGGCCCTTGCCGTCGATCGGCTCGCCCAGCGCGTTGACGACCCGGCCGAGCCAGGCTGCGGACGGCCGCACCTGATTGGCGGCATTGGCAATGACCGCCTTGCAGCCGCGGCGCACGCCTTCGAGGCCGGCGAACGGCATCACGACAGCATTGTTACCGGAGAAGCCGATCACTTCGCAGGGAATGGTGCGGTTGGCGCCGGTCTCGATCACCAGCCGCGCGCCGACCGACATCGCGTGGATCGGACCGGCCACCTCGACCATCAGCCCGCGCACGCCGACCACGCGGCCATAGATGTTGATGCCGTCGATGTCGCCGATCTGTTCGGCAAGAGCCTTCATCGGTGAGCCTTCATCAAGGGGCGCGCCCAGGTCATCCGGGACCTCACGGTGAACTCTTAAGTTTCGCCATATTTCTGAACGGCGCTTAACTTCGTGTTTACCCGCATCATTAATCATTGCGTCACTGTCTTTGTGACTGAGCGTGACTCCCCTTCAGAAGAAGGCTGAGTCGCGGGAGTCGGTTAGGTCCGTCTCTTAAAGTGGAGCTTGAACGGGATCGGGTAACGAAAGCTGCTTCGCGCGCAAGACCTTAGGGCGATTCGACAAAAATTGCACCGTGGGGACTTGCGTTCCAGAATCAGAGTTTGTTAACCATCTGTCGTCAGGATCCGAATCAGTTGTTCAAAGGCGTTTTGTTGAGTGCCGCGAATGCGGCCGACCTGACGCCCAGGAGCGGCGACTATGGGGAACTGGCATGCGCGTTTTGCTGATTGAAGATGACAGCGCCGTCGCGCAGTCGATCGAGCTGATGCTGAAGTCGGAGAGCTTCAACGTCTACACGACCGACCTGGGGGAAGAAGGCGTCGATCTCGGTAAACTGTACGATTACGACATTATTCTCCTCGACCTCAACCTGCCCGACATGTCCGGCTACGACGTGCTCAAGCAGCTCCGGGTCTCCAAGATCAAGACACCCATCCTGATCCTCTCCGGCCTCGCCGGCATCGAGGACAAGGTCAAGGGTCTCGGCGTCGGCGCCGACGACTACATGACCAAGCCCTTCCACAAGGACGAGCTGGTGGCCCGCATCCATGCGATCGTGCGCCGCTCGAAGGGCCACGCCCAGTCTGTCATCCAGACCGGCGACCTCGTCGTCAACCTCGACACCAAGACGGTGGAAGTCGGCGGCCAGCGCGTGCATCTGACGGGCAAGGAATATCAGATGCTGGAGCTGCTTTCGCTCCGCAAGGGCACGACCCTCACCAAGGAAATGTTCCTCAACCATCTCTATGGCGGCATGGACGAGCCGGAGCTGAAGATCATCGACGTCTTCATCTGCAAGCTCCGCAAGAAGCTCGCCAACGCCTCCGAGGGCCGCAATTTCATCGAGACCGTGTGGGGCCGCGGCTACGTGCTGCGCGAGCCGCACGAGGCCGACGAGCGCATCCCCGCCTGATCTTCCGGGTTACGTCGCGAGCCCGAAAGGGCTCGCTCCTCCCAGCCTGGCCCCCGCCGCAAATGGCGGGGTTTTCGTTTTTGGGGGGCAGCTTCATCCGAAGCTTAACGTTTGAACCGCTAGCCTTCCCCTGCCGACGAATGGTCGCTGCACGATGGGGAACGATGCTCCTGCAATCACTCGCCGGCCTGCCCGCCTTCCTGGTCTATTTCTGCACCGGGCTGATCGCGATCGTGGCCTATCTGTTCGTCTACACCCGCATCACGGCCCATGACGAATTCCAGCTCATCCGGGATAACGAGCCGGCCGCAGCGATCGCGCTCGGGCTCAGCCTGCTCGGCTTCGCGGCGCCGCTGGTCAGCGCCATCGCGCATTCGGCCAATGTGCTGGACTGCCTGATCTGGGCGACCATCGCACTGGTGGTGCAGGTCATCGTGTTCTTCCTCGTCAAGGTCCCGGTCCCCAATCTGTCGGCGCGGATCTCCGCCGGCGAGCTTGCCCCGGCGATCTGGCTCGGCCTGTCCTCGCTCGCCGCGGGCCTCCTCAACGCCGCCAGCATGATCTACTGAGATGGCCGACAAGCCCTCCAAGAAGGAATTCGGCAAGCGCCGGCCAGTGGTTGAACCACCGCCTGCGCAGCCACCGGTGAAGCGCTCCGGCCATGTCGCGCTGCTGGTGATGGGCACGATCGCGGTCGGCACCACCGCCTACACGCTGATGCCGCGGCAGACCTGCGAGCCCTCTCCCGGGGCCGTACCGGGGCAGACGACCACGACCTGCAGCAGCAGCGGCAGCAGTTCGTCAGGCGGCAGCAGCCCGCATTGGTCGTCGCGATCGAGCGTCTTCAGCAGCGATTCCTCGAGCCATTCCTCGTCGGGAACATCTTCCGACTCGGGCTCTCATAGCGTGAGCCGCGGTGGCTTCGGCTCGTTCGGCCACGGCTTCTCGGGCGGCGGATGACCCATGCAGCGCATCACCTGTCTCGAGCGCGACGACTGGCGAGAGACCGCAGCGAAATGCGGCTTCGTCTTCCACACCATCGACGGCGAGCGCTATTGGGACGAGCGCGCCTATTACGGCTTCACGCTGGACGAGATCGAGCGTGACATCGAGACGCCGACCGGCGAGATCGACGCGATGTGCCTGGAGCTTGCCGGCCGCATCATCGGCGACGAGCACTCCTTGCGGCGCTTGAAGATTCCGGAAGCGTTCTGGGGCCTGATCGCCGAGAGCTGGAAGCGCGACGACCGCAGCCTCTATGGCCGGCTCGATTTGAAGTTCGACGGCAAATCGCCGGCAAAGTTGCTCGAATACAACGCGGACACGCCGACCTCGATCTTCGAGGCCGCCGTGTTTCAATGGACCTGGCTCGAGCAGGCGATCGAACGCCGCATGATCCCGTCGCGTGCCGATCAGTTCAACTCGATCCATGAGCGGCTGATCGCGACGTGGAAGGAGATCGCTAGCGGCCGCCACGTCCATCTCACCGGCATCACCGGCAACGAGGAAGACGCCGGCACGCTCGCTTATCTCGAAGACACCGCACGCCAGGCCGGGCTCTCGACCAGGCTGCTCGACATCGAGCAGGTCGGCTGGCACGACGAGCCTGGTGGCTTCGTCGATCTCGACGATGGCGACATCGCACTCGCCTTCAAGCTCTATCCCTGGGAGTGGATGTTCCGAGACGCATTCGGCGCAAAGCTCAAGGGTGCTCCGACGCGCTGGATCGAGCCGCCATGGAAGGCGGTGCTCTCGAACAAGGGCATTCTGCCGCTGCTCTGGGAGATGTTTCCGAACCATCCCAACCTGCTGCCGGCCTTCTTCGAGGACGACCCGCGCGCTGCCGAGCTCGGCAGCTCCTATGTGCGCAAGCCGCTGCTCTCGCGCGAGGGCGCCAACGTCACGATTGTGTCCGGCGGAATGCCGCTCGATGAACAGAATGGCCCCTATGGCGCCGAAGGTTTCGTGCGCCAGGCGCTGTCCCCGCTGCCGAATTTCTCAGGCTTCTATCCCGTGGTGGGAAGCTGGCTGGTGAATCACGAACCCTGCGGCCTGTCGATCCGCGAAGACGAGAGCCCGATCACCGGCAACCGCTCGCGGTTTCTGCCGCATGCGATTCTGTGAGGGCCCCTCATTCCGGGGCGCGACGTCGTCGCGAACCCGGAATCCATAGCCACAGGCAGATCGAACGGCCCCACGTCCAACGGCCTGCCCATCTCGGAGGCCTGTGGTTATGGATTCCGGGCTCCTCGCTTAGGCGCGGCCCCGGAATGACGAGAAGCTGTTCACCGCGCCGCAGCGACCTTCAGCGGCTGCGGCATCAATACGCCCATCGCCCGGCCGGAGCGCGCGGGGTTAAGCTGGTAGAGACCGCGACGGTCGGAGATCGGGCGGAACGCATCCGTGATGCCGACGACGGATTCGGCGGCCCCAAGCAGCAGCGTGCCGTCGGCTTCCATCGCTTTCGCCAGGCGCTCGAAGATCACGGCCTTTGTATCCTGATCGAAATAGATCAGCACGTTGCGGCAGAAGATCACGTCGAACGTGCCGAGATGGGAGAAGTCCTGCAGCAGGTTGAGCTGACGAAACTGCACCATGGCGCGAATGTCGGGGTTGAGCTGCCAGAGCTCGCCGGTTTGCGTGAAGTATTTCACCAGAAGCTGGATCGGCAGGCCGCGCTGCACCTCGAACTGGCTGTAGACGCCGGCCTTGGATTTCTCCAGCACCTCCTGCGACAGGTCGGTGGCGACGATCTCGATACGCCAGCCGGCGAGAGCAGCTCCCATCTCCTTCACGCACATCGCGATCGAATAGGGCTCCTGCCCGGTCGAGGAGGCCGCCGACCAGATGCGAAGCGACTTGCGCGCCGCGCGCGCCTGGATGAGGCCCGGCAGGATGGTGTCGCGCAGGTTATCGAACGGAATCTTGTCGCGGTAGAAGAACGTCTCGTTGGTGGTCATCGCTTCGACCACATCGGTCGCAAGCCGGCCGTCGCCGTTCCTGATCTTCAGGACGAGATCGGGAATGCCTGATAGGCTTGCCTTGCGGGCGAGCGGCAGCAGTCGGCTCTCGACCAGATATTGCTTGTCGGCGGAGAGATCGAGACCGGAGCGTTCCTTCAGGAACTTGCGCAGATAATCGTAATCCAAGGGCGTCACGAGCGGTCTCCCGCGAACAGGCGGTTGACCTTGGCGCCGATCTGGTTGAGCGGCAGGATCGCCGCGCAGATGCCGGCATTGGCCGCTGCGCCCGGCATGCCCCAGACCACGCTGGAGGCTTCGTCCTGCGCGATCACGCTGCCGCCGGCCGCGACGATGTCCTTGCCGCCACGCATGCCGTCCGAGCCCATGCCCGTCAGGATCACGGAGAGGATGCTGCCGTGCCAGACGTCGATGGCGGAGGTGAAGAGCGGATCGACCGCGGGCTTGCAGAAATTGACGGCGGGGCCGTCGTCGAGCCCGATCACGACATCCGCGCCGCTGCGCGCCACACGCATGTGCTTGCCGCCGGGCGCAAGATAGATCCGTCCCGGCTTCACCGGCTCGCGGTCGACCGCCTCGGCTGCCGGCCGGCGGCTCGAACGCGCCAGATGCTCGGCAAGGATGGTGGTGAAGGTCGGTGGCATGTGCTGGGTGATCAGCACCGGGAAGCGGTCGATCACGGGGCCAAGCTCGGTGACAAGCGACATCAGCGCCTGGGGACCGCCAGTCGAGGAGCCGATCAGCAGCACCTTGGGCGCCTGGGCCGAGAACGGACGCGTCGACGGCGATCCTGACGAGGGCGCGTGCACGGCCGGAGCGGGCGCAGGCGCGACAGGCCGCGCAACCGGACCGCGCGCGGCCGGAGACGGGCTCGCGGGCGCCAGCGGCGGGCTCGCAACCGCGGGCCTGCGACGCAGCCGCGCACCGAGATGGCGGATCTTCTGGATCAGGTCGTGATGAAAAATGTCCGCGGCTGCCGCCTCGCGCGTCGACTCCGGTTTGGGGATGTAATCGGCCGCGCCGAGCGACAGCGCCTTGAAGCTGATCTCCGCGTTGCGGCGGGTCAGCGTCGAGGCCATGATGATGACGAGATCGCGCTGCTTTGCCAGCAGCCGCGGCAGCGCCGAGAGGCCATCGAGCTCGGGCATCTCGATGTCGAGCACGGCGACGTCGGGGTTGATGCGTTCCAGCTGGTTGACCGCCTCGAGCCCTGTGCGCAGCGAGGCCGCAACCTCCATGTCGTGCTCGGCGCCGATCCAACGCGAGATCAGACCGCGGATGACGACGGAGTCGTCGACGATCATCACCCGCAGCGGTCCGGCTTCGCGCGACGTGCCTGTAGTCGAATTACCTGCGAACGCAATACTCATTACTCACCAACTCAGACTGAAACGGTTCAGTTGAAAACAAGCGCCGGAGGATCCGTTCAGCCTCCGGACAATCGCTCAGATCAGGCCGACTTCCTGGAACTTCGCCGTCACGATGTCCTTGTCGAACGGCTTCATGATGTATTCGTTGGCGCCGGCGTGCAGCGCGCGCGCAATATGCGCGACGTCGTTCTCGGTGGTGCAGAACACGACCTTGGGCTGGTCCCCGCCGGGCATGCGGCGGAGATGGCCGAGGAACTCGTAGCCATCCATGACCGGCATGTTCCAGTCGAGCAGCACCGCATCGGGCAGGCCGCGCTTGCAGGCCTCCAGCGCCTTCTCACCGTCCTCGGCTTCGAGGATCTGGAAGTCGAGGCCTTCCAGGATCCGGCGCGCAACCTTGCGAATGACGCTGGAATCATCAACGACGAGACAAGTTCGCATGTGAACCTCTGCTTCCTCCCCTCTGCGGGGACACTTCCAATTGCAGGCCCGCCGGCGGCAGCGCCGCCGTATCAGGCCGCCATCATTTCGGGCGCAAGCTCGAGGACGCGATCGACGTCGAGGACGACCATGAGCTGGCCGTCGAGGCGGTGGACACCGCCGGCGAGCTTGGCCATGCGGGGGTCGAGGTTGACGGGGTTCTCCTCCTTGCCGTCCTCGGGCAGGCGCAGCACCTCGCCGATCTGGTCGATCAGGAGGCCGTAGGATTCGCCGCGCAGGTCGACGCCGACCGCCATCGCCGTCTTGCCGTCCTCAGGTCTGGGCAGGCCGAGACGGGCGCGCATGTCGACCACGGTGACGATGCGGCCGCGCAGGTTCAAGACGCCGGCGATCTCGCGCGAGGACAAGGGCACGCGGGTGACGCGCTCGGGCATGAACACGTCCTGGACGCGGGAGATCGGCAGCCCGAACAGCTGGCCGCCGATCATCGCGGTGACGTATTCGACCATGGTGCCTTCGCTGGCGTGGGTCTTGCTGCTCATAAGCGCGTCTCCTGATCCCGTTGGTTACGCCGCCGCCCGGCTCAGCTCGGAGGCGCCGGCGGCGCCCGCGGTCTGCTCCTTCAGCGCCGCGATCAGACCGGGACGGTCGAACTTGGCGACATAATCGTGGAAGCCGGCCTGGCGGCCGCGCTCGATCGCCGCCGGCGACACCAGCGCCGAGAGGCCGATGATCGGCGTCGCGGCGAGATTGTTGTCGGCGCGGATCACTTCGGCGAACTCGAACCCGTTCATGTCCGGCATCTCGATGTCGGTCAGGATCACGTCGAAGTTTTGCGCGCGCAGCGCGGCGAGGCCCTCCTGCGCGCCTCCCGCGGTGCGGACGCGGTAGCCGGCGGCCTTCAGCACCGGCGCCAGCATGTTGCGGAAGAACGCAGAGTCGTCGACCAGCAGCACCGACTGCGAGTGCATCGACGGCCGCATCTCCTTGCGGGTGAACCAGTCGGCGAACGCCATCGGCAGGAAGTGGCCGACGTCGATCACCTCGGTGGCCTGGCCCTTGATCACCGCCGAGCCGAGAATGCCCGAACCCGAACCGCCGACCTCGATGTTGAGCCGTTCCTCGACGATGTCGATGATCTCGTCGACGACGAGGCCCATGGAGCGGCCGTCATCGGCGAACACCAGGATCGGCTGGGCGCCCTGGCCGGCAATGGTGACGCCTTCCATGGCGACCAGCGGCATCAGCTGCTCGCGGTACTGCACCATGTAGCGGCCGTTACTGAACTCGATCTTGTCGGCCGGCAGCTCTTCCAGGCGCGTGACGAGGCCGAGCGGGACCGCCTTGGGCTGCGACGAGCCGGCGCGGAACACCAGCAGCGAGGTGGTCTGCTCGCCCGAGCCGATGTGATGGCCGGCCGCGTCATCCGCCATGTCGTGGGCCGAGGAGCCGGCGGCGCCGAGCGCCTTGGCAATGCCGTTGGGGTCGATGATCATGATCACCGCGCCATCGCCCAAGATGGTGTTGCCGGAGAACATGTCGATGTGACGCAGCTTGGTCGACATCGGCTTGACCACGATCTCTTCGGTGTGGAACACGCCGTCGACGACGATGCCGAAGGTCTGGCTGCCGACCTGCGTCACCACGATGAAGCCGTTCTCGGGATCGCTGGCGGCGCCGTCGTCGATCTTCAGGAGCTTCTTCAGGTGGATCAGCGGCAGCAGCTTGTTGCGCAGCCGCAGCACCGCGGTGTCCTTGATGCGCTCGATGCGGTGCTCGCTGTTGGCGCGGGCGCGGACCAGCTCGACCACCGAGAGCTGCGGAATGGCAAAGCGGTCGCCGGCGGCTTCCACGATCAGGGCCGAGACGATGGCGAGCGTCAGCGGGATCTTGATGGTGACCGAGCTGCCCTCGCCGGCCACGCTCTTGATGTCGATGGTGCCGCCGATCTGGTCGATGTTGGTGCGCACCACGTCCATGCCGACGCCGCGGCCCGAGACCGAGGTGATGGCGGCGGCGGTGGAGAAGCCCGGCGCGAAGATGAACTTGTGGATCTGGGCTTCGCTCATCTTCTCCAGCTCGGCCTCGGTGACGAGACCGCTCGAGAGCGCCTTGGCCTTGATCTTCTCGGTGTTGAGGCCGCGGCCGTTGTCGGCGATGCAGATGATGATGTGGCCGCCCTCGTGATAGGCGGAGAGGCGAATGGTGCCCTGCTCGCCCTTGCCGCTGGCGAGGCGCTCGGCGGGGGTCTCCAGGCCATGATCGGCGGAGTTGCGCACCATGTGGGTGAGCGGGTCCTTGATCAGGTCGAGCACCTGGCGGTCGAGCTCGGTGTCGGCGCCGTGCATCTCCAATTCGATCTGCTTGCCGAGTTCGCTCGAGAGGTCGCGGACGATGCGCGGCAGCTTCTGCCAGGCATTGCCGATCGGCTGCATGCGCGTCTTCATGACGCCCTCCTGCAGCTCGGCGGTGACGTTGGAGAGGCGCTGCAAGGGCACCTTGAACTCGGTGTCCTCGTTGCGCCGCGAGATCTCCAGCAGCTGGTTGCGGGTCAAGACCAGCTCGGAGACCATGGTCATCAGATGCTCCAGCGTATCCACGTTGACGCGGATCGACTGGTTGGCGACGCGGTCGCCCTCGCTCGCCGTCTCGTCGGCCATCGACTTCTTCGGCGCCGGCTTGGCGGGTTTTGCCGCCTCCTTCGCGACCGGTGCTTCGGCGGCCGGCGCAGGCGCGGCCACAGCTTTGACAACAGGCACCGGCGCTTCGATCGCGGTCTCGCGGAAGGCGCGCTCGAGCTCGTCGAGCGAGACTTCGCCCGGACGCAACGGGCGCTCCAGGGTCTGCTCGACCAGCGAGCCCGTGGTCATCTGCTTGGCCGGCGCAGCAGCCGGGGCATCCGGCGCCAGCGGCGGAGCGTCAGCAACCGGAATGGTGCCGCTCGGCATCGGCTGCGCCGAGCCGGACGCGATCGGCGAGGCCGACGCCGACATCGCCGCCATGCCCTGCTCGACCATCGCTTCCAGCTTGTCGATGAGGTCGCGGTCGTTGCCCTCAGGCTCGGCTTCGGTCGCCTCGAGACCTGCCAAAATCTCCTTGATGCGGTCGATCGAGGACAGGATCACCGTCACCGCCTGCCCGGTCACCGGCATGCCGTCACGGAATTTGCCCATCAGGGTCTCGCCGGCATGCGCCAGCGCTTCCAGCCGCGGCAGGCCGAGGAAGCCGCAGGTGCCCTTGATGGTGTGGACCAGGCGGAAGATGTTATCCAGGATCTTGGCGTTGTTCGGCTCCTGCTCGAACTTCACCAGCTGGTTGTCCACGGTGTCCAGGCTCTCGCTGGTCTCCGTCAGAAACTCCCGCAACAGATCATCCATGAAAACAGGCCTTCATACAGGCGCGCACGAGGCGTGATGCGCCATTTCGGAATGGGGCCAGCTTCACCGCAAAGCGTTTAATATTGGTTGAGTATGTGCAAAAGAACGGAACCAACAAAGAGATAGGGCGCTCCGGACAAACCGAAGCGCCTCATAAAGATTCGATTAAGAAGCCGAACGCGACGCGTCTGTTTTACGAAGCGCTAACGATGATGGCTTCGCCTTCGGGCGCGAGCGTCACGGTTAGCCCGCAGGACTGCGCGAGCAGCCGCGTGTAGTAAGGCTGGATTGCATGCGCATCTGCGGCAGGCCCGCGCTCGCCGCTCAGGAGCTCGGAGATGTTTTGCGGCAGGCGCGCATTGTGCCCCGTCGCAGTGATGCGGAAGCTCATCGTCTCGCCCTCGCCGATCGGATCAACCGTCAGCATGCCGCCGCGCGGGATCGTATGCTGGGCGACGACCAGCATGTTGAGCAGCAGCTTGACGCGATTCTTCGGCAGCAGCAGCCGCGGCAGATTCCAGGTGATCGAGCATTTGCCGTCCTCGATGTGGCCGCGCGCCATGGTCTGGGCATCGCCGAGATCGATCTGGGCGCCGGAGGAGCCGGCGGCGCCGAAGGCGAGGCGGCAGAACTGGAGTCGGGCGGAGGCAGTCTTGGCGCTCTTGCGGATCAGGTCGAGCGCGAACTCACGATCTTCCGGCTTGGGATCATCGTCGAGCACTTCGAGCCCGTTGACGATGGCACCGACGGGGCTGATGAGATCGTGGCAGACCCGCGAGCACAGGAGCGCGGCGAGTTCGAGCATATCGGGAGCAGTAGCGGTCGCGGGCGACGAGGCGTCAGACATATAATGGGGTCCTGGAGGGTTCCTGGAATTGCACGGCGCTGGACGCCGCGAATCACGCATGCTTGACGGATGCTGCGGGTTCTAACATTCGCCAGCCGGTGGCAGCTAGCTTGCGATAGGCTCGAAGCGGCCATAAGAGCTGCGGGCGAATCAATTGAGAGGGCAGACTTGCCGATGAATGAGGCATGCAGGTGAGGATCATCGATGCCGAGGCCGCATCCGGATTGATGGAGGCGCTCACCGCACTGGTGGTGAAGGCGGGCGAAGCGATCCTTGCCGTCAACCGCTCCGCCATGCGGATCGAGGGCAAGCAGGACGGCTCACCGGTGACTGAGGCCGACCTCGCCGCAGACCGCATCATCGCCGACGGCCTGGCGCAGCTCGCGGGCGACGTTCCGACGCTGTCGGAAGAGCGGACCCAGCTCGCCGCCCCGCCGTTTCAGGGCAGCTTCTTCCTGATCGATCCGCTCGACGGCACCAAGGAGTTCGTCGCCGGCCGCGACGAATTCACCGTCAACCTCGCCCTGGTGACGGACGGCGTTCCCTTGCTCGGCATCGTCAGCGCACCCGCGCTCGGGCTGCTCTGGCGCGGCATCGTCGGGCGCGGCGCCGAGCGGGTGAAGTTCGACGGGGCAACCATCGGGGCGGCCGAGCCGATCCACACCCGAAAGCTGCCGGCACCGGGCGAGCCCTGGATCGCGGCGGTGAGCCGCTCCCATGGCGATCCCAAAAGCGAGGCGTTCATCGACAACAGGCCCAATGCCGTCAGGAAGACCTGCGGCTCGGCCGTGAAATTCGGCCGGATCGCGGAAGGCAACGCCGACATCTATCCCCGTTTCGGGCCGACCTCGGAATGGGACGTCGGGGCCGGCTGCGCGGTCGTGACCGCGGCCGGCGGCAAGGTGACCGACGGCAAGGGCGGCGAGCTCCGATTCGGCCAGCGCAGCGATACGGGCTTCATCATCCCGGAATTCATCGCCTGGGGCGACCCGCAGGGGATAGGCTGCTACTGACCGAGCTGTTCCTGAAGAGTCGGCCAGCGCTTGCCTACCTCATAGAGGAAGCGCTCGGGATCGGCGACGAAAGCGTCGCGATTCGCTTCCCGGCTGAACAAATAGAGCCGCTGCGCCACGATCGCGAAGAAATGCGGATTGCCGGCGATGGTGACGCCGCGGGCGATATCGGCCGGATCGTAGCCGCCGAATTGCGGACCATAGATCTCGGGATGGGCCAGAAAGGAGGCTCGGTTGCCCTCGTTCCGGAAGCGCCAGACCGCACCCCGGAGATTCGCCTCGAACTCTGCCGTCCCCTGCACGGCCTTGCCAACAACGAAATAAGCGACGGGGTCGAAGCCCTCGATGGCGACGCCGGTGAAGCGGTTGACGACGATCCGTTCGGTGGTGGTGGCCGCTGCCGGCAGCCCCGGGCAGATGATCCAGATGCCCGCCAACAGGCCGACGAGGCCGATCAAGGCAATTCCGGGGCGCAAAGGGCTATCTTCCTGCCGTTGTGCCGTCATAGTTGCTGCGGATAACATCCGAGTCGAGGGGACATTCGGCGCAACCTAGAGCCGTGCCTGTTGGCGTCAGGTTAAGGAAGCGATCGGATTCGGTACCAGGGGTTCTTTTATGACTTTCGCATCACGCCTTGCTGCGCTCGCGCTTGCCGCGATGATCGGCTGGATCGTGCCGGCCTTCGCCCAGCAGGCGCCGCCGCCCAACCTGCCGCCGCCGCAGCGAGCCCCGTCCCCCAACACCTATGGGCCGGACGAGCTCGTCACGGCCGGCCACCGCTTCTTCGGCAACGTCTCGCGCGGGCTCGCCTCGATCATCGAGAAGGCGGTCAGCCAATGGGGCCTGCCGAACGGCTACATCCTGGGTGAGGAAGGCTCCGGCGCCTTCGTCGCCGGCCTGCGCTACGGCGAAGGCACGCTCTACACCAAGAACGCCGGCGACTTGCGCGTCTACTGGCAGGGTCCCTCGCTCGGTTTCGACTGGGGCGGCGACGGCGCCCGCACCATGACGCTGGTCTACAACCTGCCCGCCACCAATGCGATCTACCAGCGCTTCGCCGGCATCGACGGCTCGGCCTACATCATCGGCGGATTCGGCATGACGGCGCTCACCGCCAACAACATCGTGCTGGTGCCGATCCGCTCCGGCCTCGGTCTGCGGCTGGGTGCCAATATCGGCTATCTCAAATACACCCCGCGGGCGACCTGGAACCCGTTCTAGGTCCTCGCCTCCTATCCGCCTACGGATCAAGGTTAACGACAGAGCGGGGCTGGCTTTTTGCCGGCCCGCCATGGCATTGTCGTTGGTGAATTTTTCCTTAAGCTTGGGAGTTCTGGCCCATGGTCGAACCGATCATGTACCTGGCGATCGGTTTCCTGCTCTCGATGCTGTGCTGGCTCGCGATCGTGCCGCTGGTGCATAACCGCGCGGTGCGCCTGACCACGCGCCGGCTGGAGGCCGCGACTCCGCTGTCGATGGCCGAGATCCAGGCCGACAAGGACCAGCTCCGTGCCGAATTCGCCATGTCGGCGCGGCGGCTCGAGATGAGCGTCGAGCAGCTCAAGAACAAGACCACGAGCCAGCTCGCCGAGCTCGGCAAGAAGAGCGACGCCATCAACCGCATGAAGATCGAGCTTGGCGAGAAGAACGCCACGATCTTCGCGCTCGAAGCGCGCGAGAAGGCGATGAAGGAGCAGCTGCGCGCCACCGAGGAGGAATTCAACGCCAAGACCGAGGCGTTGCACGCCGCCGAGATTGCGCTGGCCGACAAGCAGGCCGAGCTCGCCAGGATCAATGCCGAGCTGTCCGACCGCTCGATGATGGCGGAGAGCCGCCAGGTCGAGCTCATTGCCGTGCGCGCGCAAATCGAGGAATTGAAGAACCGCGTCGGCGATGCCGAGAAGGAATTTGCCGCCACGCAAGCTCGCCTCGCGCAGGAGCGGACCGACTCCGAGACCGCCTCGCGCGAACTCGGCGAGGCCCGCGGCCGCGTCGAGAATTTGAGCCAGCGCATCACCGAGCTCGATCGCCAGCTCATCGTGCAGGTGAAGGAGGCCGAGATGCTGTCGGGCCGCGTCGCCGACCTCGAAGGGCGACTTGCGACGCAAGGCAAGCTGCTCGCCGAGCGCGACTATGAGAACAACCAGCTGCGCCAGGCCAACGAGGCCGCCGAGCGCACCATCAAGGAGCTGCGCGTCGAGATCGCCGCCTTGAGCGGCGGCAAGTCGTCGGCCGCGTTTGCAGCGATCCGCGCGGAGAAGGCCGCGTTGGAGGAGCAGCTCCGCTCCGCCCGCGACGAGCGCGCAAAGCTCCATCGCGACATCAACGCGATCCAGCAGCAGGCGGAAAGCTCCTGGGCGACCGAGCGCATGGAGAACGCGCTGCTGCGCGAACGCATCAACGACATCGCCGCGGAAGTGGCAAAACTCGCGATGCAGCTCGAAGGCCCGAACTCGCCGATCGAGGCGCTGCTGGCGGCCGAAGCCGGCCAGCCGCCCAAGCCGGCGCCACGCCCGGCCAACGATGCCGCGACCAATGGCGCGGGCGCTGCCACCCTGCCCGAAGGCGGCGGAACGCTCGCCGAACGCATCCGCGCCCTCCAGGCCCACGCCTCCCGCGCGCGCCAGCAGGGCGCGTAACCGGCCCAAAATCCGGCTTCCCTCGCGAATTGCCGACCTGCCGAAGGTTTTCCGCCGCCGCGCCGCCTGGAAACTTGACACCTTCGGCCGGCACTTCTAAATCGCGGGCTCCGATGTGCCGGCCGGCCGAAAGGTCCGGCCGCCTGCATGATGGTCCCGGGCGCATAGCTCAGCGGGAGAGCGTTCCCTTCACACGGGAGAGGTCCAAGGTTCGATCCCTTGTGCGCCCACCATCCATCCTCCTGAACCATCCAGTTGCGGGCAATCCGGACAGCTGGCGTCGCCGTCAGGGCTTGCCGAGAGCGTTCCATAAAAAATCGAAAAACAACCCCATGCACAGTAGCCGACGTCAGTCGGATCAATGGGTTGCGCCTTTTCCGAAATCGGATTTGACTTGTCGGGCAAAACAGGGGCAGGATGGCAGGATCAGGGAGGGCTCACTGGGCGACCCGGTCGGTTCGTACCTGAACGGGTCACTCGCCATTGCAGACCTTGGCGGTTGGTTGCATCGGCCTGCATTCAACGCTCGCGGAACGCCCGGGCAACCTGGTCCAGGAGTGGCTTGGTGAAGTACGACAAGACGCTGCGGTCGTAGGTCTTGGCAAAGACTTCCGCCGGCATGCCGGGCACAAGCTTGACAGTGCCGAGCCGTGCCAGCTCCTCGGGCATTATCGAGACACGTACCGTGTAATAATTCTGACCCGTGCGTTGATCCGACGTCACGTCGGCGGAGATACGGCTGACCTTGCCCTCGATCTCCGGCGTCGTCCTCTGGTTGAATGCAGAGAATCGCAGGCTTGCCGATTGGCCGACATACAGCTGGTCGATGTCGGCCGGAGAAACCTTGGCTTCCACCATCAACAGGTCGGCTTCCGGCACGATCAGCATGACGGGATCGGCCGGGCTGACCACGCCGCCGACCGTATGGACATTGAGTTGATGAACCACGCCATCTTGCGGAGCGCGTATGTCAACCCGTCTCAGCTGATCTTCGGCCGTCACCTTGCGCTCGATGAATTCGCCAATCTTGCCGTCAATCTCGCGCAACTCCTTCGCAACCTCGCTGCTGAGGTCTTGGTCGATCTGCAGGATCTGCAGCTCGATTTCGGTCACCTTGCCCTGAACTTGGGCCGTGGAGGCGATCGACTGCGCCAGTTCGCCCTTGAGACGCGCGGCTTCGCGTTCCAAGAGGGTAAGACGGTTTATCTGGACCAGATTCTTCTCCCAGAGGCCGCGCACTCCGATCAGCTCGCGCTGGATCAATTCGATCTCCTCCGCCTTGGCTTGCTGCAAAGCCGCATAGCCGCGGATTTCATCCTCGAGCTGCGCGATCCGCTGGCGAAGCTGGGCCTTCTGGCCGCGACGCGCGGTGGCGCGCAACTCGAACAGCTTGCGTTCGCTGCCGATCGCCGCAACGAATTCCGCAGAAGCGTTGTCGAGCAGTTCCTGCGGGATGACCAGATTGTCGGCGCCGTCTCGCTCGCTGGCAAGACGAGCCTTGCGGGCGCGCATCTCATCCAATCCCTTGGTGTAGATGGCGAGGCCGGCACGCAGGGCGGTCTCGTCGAGCCGCACCAATGTCTCACCGGCACGAACATGGTCGCCTTCGCGAACCATCAGCTCTCCGACGATACCGCCGGTGAGATGCTGGACTTTCTTGACGTTGGAATCGACGACCACCGATCCAGCAGCGGTGACCGCTCCCGACAGTTCGGTCGTGGCGGCCCAGCCGCCGATCCCGCCGGTCAGACCCGCCGCCAGAACGACGCCGGCGAGCAGATGATGGCGCATGCTGCGATCTTCGCCATATGTCGCGGTGGTCATGTGGATGCGGCCGGTTGAGGAACAACAACCTTGAACGGTGCGCCAGGCGGCCCGGCTTCCCGCCTCGCCACCAGCGACTGCACTTCCTCCTTGGACCCGAACGCCTGCTGCCTGCCATGGGTCATCGTCATCACGAAGTCCACGGCAACCAGCGCGCTGGAGCGATGTGCGACGATGACGACAACGCCGCCTCGAGCCCGAACGCCGAGAATTGCGCGAGTCAGCGCCTCCTCGCCCTCGATGTCCAGATTGGAATTGGGCTCGTCGAGCACGACCAGGAAAGGATTTCCATACAGCGCACGCGCGAGCGCCACGCGCTGTCTTTGCCCCGCCGACAATAGCGCGCCCTGCTCGCCAATCTGGGTGTTGTACCCATCGGGCAGGCTGACGACGAGCTGGTGGACGCCGGCGGCTTCGGCAGCGGCAAGGATCTGCTCCATCGAAGCATCAGGTGCAAACCGTGCAATGTTCTCGGCGATGGTCCCCTCGAACAATTCGACGTCCTGAGGCAGGTATCCGATGTGATTTCCAAGTGCGTCAGGCGACCATTGCTCGAGCGATGCACCGTCGAGCCGGATAACACCGCGTGACGGCCGCCATGCGCCGACAAGGGCGCGCACCAGCGAGGATTTTCCCGAGCCACTGGCGCCGACAATGCCAAGCCCGCTGCCTGCCTTCAGGTGAAAGCTGATATCAGCAACCAGGATCTTTTCCGATCCAGGGGCGGCGACGGACAACTTGTCCACGACGAGGAATCGCGTCGGAGGCCGCAGAGGCAGTTTATCGGCGGACACCGGCAACGCCGACATGAGCCCGGTGAGGCGCTGCCAGCTTTGGGCCGCGGCGATGAAATTCTTCCAGTTGCCGATCGTGACATCCACGGGAGCAAGTGCGCGACCCGTCAGGATGGAACTGGCAATGATGATCCCCCCGGATGCCTCCTGTCGAATGACGAGGTAGGCCCCAACCCCCAGCACGGCCGATTGCAGCATCATGCGCAGCATCCGTCCCGTCACCCCGAAGCCTCCCGAGATGTCGTTGGCGATCCTTTGCTGCCTGCGATGAGCATCGCCCAGCTTGCGCCATCGCTCCAGAAACCTGGAGGACATCGACATGGCAATCAGGACTTCCGCATTGCGACGACTGGCTTCCGCAAGGCGGTTGCGTGCAGCGGCATAGCTCGACGCCTTCCGGACGGATTGCCGCGACAGCCGATCGGTGACCAGCGTCAACATCACCAGCATGAGCGCGCCGCCGAGGGCTGTCGCGCCAATCAGCGGATGGAAAGCAAAGCAGATGACGAGGTAGAATGGCAACCAGGGCAGATCGAACAGGGCAGGAAGACCAGAGCCCGACATCACCGATCGCACCGTGTCGACGTCGCGAACCGGCTGCAGTCCGTCTCCGCCACCGCGTGTGCGAAGCGGAAGGCGAACCATCAGATCGTAGATGCGGTCACTGATCCGCCAGTCGATCTGGTTCCCGATGCGAACCAGCATTCGACCGCGAACCACTTCCAATGTGCCCTGAAAGACGAACAGCAAGGCCGCGATGATCGTCAGGCCGGCCAGCGTAGATACGCTGCGGCCAGGCAGCACGCGATCATAGACCTCAAGCATGTAGAGGGAGCCGGTCAGGCTGAGGATATTGATCAACCCGCTGAAGGCTGCGATGCCCACCAGGGCCGCGCGGCACGATCGAAGAGCGGCGCGCAGCTCCGATCCTGCATCCGTGGAAACGCCTGCTTGCGTAGCCAACATCACACGCAATGACTCCGCAGCTTACGATGTGGTGATTGTCTCGAACTGATCGCCCCTTCACCGCAGAAAGCGATGAAACGGCTTCTAACTGTCGATGACTCATGACAGACGTTTGACAGCGACAGAGGTGCCGGACTTGGAGTCCGGCACCTCCACAGAGCAATAGCCTCGTCGGGCAACTTGGCGTCAGACGAGATATTGGTGGATCAGTTGCAGCTGGCCGCCTTCGACGAGCTCCCCTCCCACATTGAGGTGAGACTGGGTGTCGATCAGGTAGACGTTTTCCCCGGCATTGCCGAGGATATGCGTGACGTCGATGACGCCTGATGCCTCTTCGTCCTGGGTCAGGAAGTTTGCACCTCCCGTAACGAAGCGGCTTGCGTCGTGCTGAGCAAGCTGTGTGAGCGCGTCGGTCGCAGGATCGTATTGCCACACCTTGCCGAGATGGGCGTTGTTGCCGACGTCCTCGCAAAGAATGACTTTGCCGTGGGAATCGACGGCGACGTTGTCAAGCATCTTCTGGCCTTCGCTGCCGTTGAGCAGCAGCTTGATGGTGCCGCCGAGCTCGGGGTGCGACGCGTCGGTGAAGTCCAGCGCCCACAGCTGGCTCGGCGCGTTGAACGCATTCGTCGTCACGAAGTAGAAGCGGTTGGGATTGAGGGTGTCCCATGCGCCGTCCTCCGGCCGCAGGAAGCTCGTCACACCCGCAGTTTCGCTGTCCGCGTCGATTTGCGCGCCGGTTTTGCCGCTGACGTCGCCGAGGTCAATCATGGTGAAGGCGGACTTCTCGTCGGCACCCAGCGGGCTGGTGCTGCTCGGCGCATTGTTCGCGTAACCCTCGAAGTCGGTCACGTGAACCCCGAGCAGATGGCCGCCAGTCAGCCCGGCCTTCTCGATGGCATTTCCGGTCGACTGTTTGGTGCCGGAATAGAAGTAGACTTGGCCGTTCTGGCCGTCATCCATCATGCCGACGACGGTCTTGTCTCCCGTGTGCGCATTGGCGACCACGTTCTCGTAGGCCATGTTGCCGAGCCAGGCCAGCTCGTAGCTGTTCCCGTCCTGAGGGCCGCCGACAATGTGCGCAAAGGCTCGGCCCTCGACGCCACCCTCTTCACCATTGAGATACAGCCTGCCGTCGAAGCCAAGCCCCGTCTGCGCGTTGTAGAACGCGCCCGAATCGGCAAGATCGGCGGAACAGAACCGGTTGAACGATACGGGGCTGTTGCCGGTGCTGTGGTCGACATAGTTGCCGCCCTCGTACATCCAGACGTCATGGATGAGGTCCTTGCCCGACAGGACCTGCAGCGTCGTCTTGTCAATGACCCATTCCGACACGAACGCGCCGGTGCCGCCATGAGCGCGGGCAATGCCCGCCGCCGAGGGAAGTTCATGGTTCATCAGCACGGTGAAGGTGCCATCGCCATTGTCGAACGCGCCGAGGCCGTCCGGAATGCCGGCCATCTTGTAGCCGTTGACACTGTCGCCGGTCGTCAGCAACGACTCGGTATAAACGTGGGAATCGCTGCTGAGCAGGTAGGGTGTCTGTGAGCTCGACGCGCCCTTCACCTGATCGGAAACAATGAACTGCTCGGCGTGAAGATCAGAAATGCGGGCATGCTCGATGATGAGCGCGTCGCCATTGCCGAGATCGATCTGAACTTTATGGCCGATCTGGCGCGCGGAATTGATCAGCGCCTGAAAGGACGGAATGTTGAAGTCGCGGACGTCGATGCGATCGCCGGAATCGAGATGCTGGATCGTGTCCACACCCATGCCCTTCCGAAGCAGGAACTTGTCGTTGCCCTGATCTCCGTCCAGTTGGTCTCGGCCTGCGCCGCCAAGGAGCAGATCCCGGCCGCGGCCGCCATGCAGGTCGTCATTGCCGTCGCCGCCGATCAGGACGTCATTGCCGCTTTCGCCGAACAGCACATCGTTTCCCTTGCCGCCGTCGATCCAATCATCGCCGCGACCGCCGAAGACGGTGTCATTGCCGAGGCCGGCATTGATGGTATCATTGCCACGGAAGCCAAGGATGATGTCGCCAAGGTCCGACCCCGCAATGATGTCGTCTCCGTTGGTTCCGAACTTGATTTTCTTGAACGGACCGATGTGGCGATCGCCGTGGTGATGGTGTGACATGCTTTGCTTCCTGGCTTTTGGCTTGGTACTGGCACGAACGCTCCGTTAACCAACGGCTGTGACGTTGACGCGACATCGAGATGACGAGGACGATGCCCGCGTTCGATTCGAATTGTGCCATTCCGCTCTAATGAGCCATCAGGACAGGCAGATCCGCATGCTCCATGATATAGCTGGTCGCCCCGCCGAAGATCATTTGCCGCAGCCGGGTGCGGGTGAAGGCTCCCTTGATCAAGAGATCGCAGCCTTCAGCTCTCGCGGCATCGAGGACCGCCTCTCCGGTCTCGCGGTTCTCCAGTTCAACCCTTCTCACCTGGGCTGCAATGTCGTTGTACCGCAGTTGCTGAACGATCTGATCGGCAGACGGTCCTGCTACCCCCTGGCCGCCAATGACGGTTAGCACCGATACCCTTTCGGCCGCACGAAGCAGCGGCATGGCAAATGCGTTTGCCCGAGCCTGCTCGGTACTACCATTCCAGTGGATCATGATGTTCGTCGCGATGCTTCTTGGTGCATTGGATGGCGTCAGGAGCACGGGCCTGCCGCTCTCAAACAGCGCGGATTCAATCGCGCGACGGTGAGGGCCCGCAGCATCGACGTCGGACCGTGCCATCACGATCAGATCGAAAGCGCGCCCATAAGTTCCGACAAAGTCCTCGCCCTCAGGCGCGGTCTCCAGCCAGCCGAAGCATGGTCCACGCGATCCCGCAGTGGCTCGAGGAATATCGTGCTTCAACATGAATGCTTCGAAAAAGTTGCGCATGTCGTTCAATTCGGCTTCGGTCTTGACTTGATACGAATCCAAAAGGATGCCGGTGGCCAATTCCGCGGCTACATATTGAGGGATGCCGAACCGGAGCGGAAAGCCCTCGATATAGGCGCCGGAACGTTGCGCGAGACCTACGACGACATTGAGCGTGGATGTCATCATCGGAATGTTTCGAAGCGGGACCAAGAGCGTCTTCATTTTGAACCCCCGGTGTTTGCGGTGAACATTGACGCAGGATGCCTAGTTTCGCTTGGGACGGCGTGCCACGCGTGCCGACGATACAAGCTCCGCGAGAAAGCGACCGGCGCGCAGATCACGTCGGAACTGCCGGCGGAATGGTGCCTCGACATCGGATTCATCGTCGACGACATTATTTGACCGCTCAACTGCTGCCTCCGGTCTGCAATGGTGCCGCCAGCGTACGTGGCAGCGTAATGATGAATTCCGTATGATCGCCAGGCTCGGTATCGACCTCGATGCTGCCGCCGTGTTGCTTCACAATGACGTCGTGGCAGATTGAAAGGCCAAGCCCGGTACCTTCACCTGCGGGCTTGGTGGTGAAGAATGGATTGAATATTTTCTCCCTCACGTCGGCCGGGATGCCCGTGCCATTATCGCGAATGCGGATTTCGACGGCGCCGCCGAGGTTTGTGGTCGTCGCGCGCAGCCTTGGCTCGAAGCCGTCGCCGGCGGCGTCCTTCTGCTTGCTAGCCGCGTAGAAGCCATTTGAAATGAGGTTGAGGAACACCCGCGTGATTTCCTGCGGATACAGCTCGATCGTCCCCGCACTGGGATCGAGATTCCTTTCAAGCTTGATGTTGAAACCCGCCTTTTCAGCGCGCGCGCCGTGATAGGCAAGGTTGAGACTTTCCTCAACGATGGCGTTGATGTCGGCCGAGCGGCGCTCGCCGGAACCCTCGCGCGAGTGCAGAAGCATATTCTTGACGATGGAATCGGCGCGCTTTCCGTGCTGCACGATTCTCTCCAGATTGCCTTGTAGCATGCGTATCAGCGCGTCGATGTCCTGCCTTGCTGCCTCGCCGAGAGCGGCCGAGCGCAGCCCGTCGCCGAGTTCGTCAATCAGCTCGGAGGAAAGCGCAGCGAAATTATTGACGAAATTGAGCGGGTTCTTGATCTCATGTGCAATGCCGGCGGTGAGTTGCCCGAGCGAGGCAAGCTTCTCGGTCTGGATCAACCGATCCTGCGCGTTTCGCAATTCCTCGAGCGATCGCGACAACTCCATAGTGCGCTCGCGCAGTTCATTCAGCAGGCGTGCATTCTCGATCGCGATCACACCCTGGTGCGCGAAATTGGACACGAGCTCGATCTGCTTGTCCGTGAAGGGCTTAACTTCCTGGCGGAAGATCGTGATGGTGCCGATCAGTTCGTCTTCCTTGAGCATGGGCACGATGACGAGGGTCCTTGCGCCAGCAAGGTCGGCAAGCGCGCGAACGTCGGGGTTGCCTTCGATATAGGGCGGCTGCGTCCTGATATCGTCGATATGAACCGCCTGGTGAGTCTTCTCGACGGTGCAGAGCCCGCTCGCGGGATGCGGGCGAATGCTCTGGTGCAGCCGGGTCTCAACATAAGCTGGCGGCGCGTTGTGCAATGCGACCGTACGAAAGCCGCCTTCCTCGTAGAGATTCATGGTGCCGAAGCCGGCGCCGCAGATCCGTGTCGCATTCTCCAGCATCTTGTGGAAGACCGGAGTCAACGAGCCTGATGAAGCGCTTATGATTTCCAGCACCTCCGAGGTTGCGGTCTGCCGCTCCAGCGATTCGTTCAACTGCTCGAACAGGCGCGCATTGCCGATGGCGATAACAGCCTGATCTGCAAAAGTCTGGAGCAGGTTGATCTGCTTCTCGCCGAATGGACGAACCTCCGTGCGACGTAGCACGATCGCTCCCATGGCCTCGCCTTCGCGCAACAGCGGCACACTCAAAACGGTCCGAACGTTGGAGCGAAGCGCATATTCGCGTCCTGTCGGGAATTCCTCCCCTTCGGGTCCAAGCAGATCATGCACGTGAACGGTGCGGCGGTCGATAATGGCCCGGCCGCTGGGCGATTGCGCACTGATCGATCGTCGACTCCACACGACGGGAACTCGACCATGGTGCGCCTGGACGAGGATATCGTCGCCGTCCCTCAGAACGACGAGCGCATCGTATGCCTCGCAAAGCCCGCATGCGCTTTCCACGATCGCTTTGAGCGCCGGACCGACTTCAGTCGGCGAGGAAGCGATAACCCTCAGGATATTGGCGCTGCCGGTCTGGTACGTCAGCGCCTCGGATAGATCCCGCGTCCTGCTTTGCAATTGTTCGAAGAGCCGTACATTCTCGATGGCGATCACGGCCTGATCGGCAAACGTGGCGACCAACTCGATCTGCTTTTCCGTGAAGGGCTGCACGCGCTTGCGGGCGATCACGATCGCGCCGATCGGCTCATTCTCGCGCAGGAGGGGAACGCCGAGTGCCGTGCGCTGGCCAGCCATGGTGATGGACTCGTGCAGGCGGTATTCGGGATCTGCAGCGACGTCGAGGATTTGCACGGGACGACGCTCGAGTACGGTCCGACCTGTGACCGTGCTCCTGCCGGGGGCAACCGGGTGAGCCTGCAGAAACGCGATGTATTCCTCGGAAAACCCTACCGCTGCTCCGGCCTGATATTCATCGCCTTCGCGGCGCATGATGAATGCCATCTCCGCTTCGCACAGCCTTGCCGCCGAATCGACCAGCGTGTTGAGTACGGCTTGCAGATCGAAGGTCGAGCGGCTGATCACCTTCAGCACATCGGCAGTCGCGGTTTGCTGCTGGAGCGATTCGGCGAGATCGCGCGTCTTCGCTTGGACCTCATCGAACAGCCGGACGTTCTCTATGGCGATGACGGCCTGGTCGGCGAAGGTCTGCAGAAGTTGCACATGATGCGGAGCGAAGGTACCCGGCTCGGCTCGCGTTACGCTGATCATGCCGATCACCTCGCCGCCGGTCGCGAGCGGAACGAACAACATGCTGCGAAAGCCGCGGGCGCGGGCGATGAACTTGATGTCGTTTGTCAGCGCTTCGGTATCGGGGGTCGGCACCACCTTACCGGTCTGCGTCCTTGCAAAACTCTCGAAATCGGCAATCGGCCGCGGAAACATCTTCTTCAATGCTTCATCGGCGGCGGAATTCGTCGGCGTGAACGCCGCCAAGTGGGCGGAGCCGTCGATGAAGCGGAATACGGTCGTCGAAAAGCCGCCGAGCAAGGCATTGGCGCGCCTCGCGATTGCATCGAATACCGGTTTCACCTCGGATGGCGAGCCGGCAATGATCTTGAGAATGTCCGCGGTGGCGGCCTCGCGATCTTGTGCGGCGCGCAATTCGGCGAGGAGCCGCGCGTTCTCCTGCTGCAAATCCGCCACAACGTCCTGAGGAAGCGCGGCCATGGTGAAAATCCACGTCGCCAGCCGGTTCGCAGCCGACGTCAAAATCCAATCAAGAAAGCATCCGGAATTATTCCACCATCAGGTGCTTCCGACCAGACCTATCGTGAGTTGATTTTCACTCGATTGCGCGTCAGTTCGCCTCCGCAATGTGGCGAAGCGGCGAGTTCCGCAAATTGCCGCTGCGGGCCGACTTGTTTTGTGCCGGAGCGGAGCGCGGCGTGATCGTCGGCCTGCTCGCTGCCGCGGTGGCCGTGAACGACGAGCAGTATCGGAAATGACGCGCGGGCGCGATACACTGCGCATAAGAGGTCAGGAGGAGCAGCGCATGGCGACCATATTCATCACGGGCAGCACCGACGGCCTCGGCCGGGCGGCGGCGCAATCACTCCTCGATCAAGGTCACCGCGTGGTGCTGCACGCGCGTTCGGCGGATCGTGCCGTAGCGCTCGGCCAACTCACGTCGCGTGCCGCGGGGGTGGCGGTCGGCGATCTCAGAAGTGCGGCAGAGACGAGGAGCATCGCGGATCAGGTCAACGCGATCGGGCGCATGGATGCGGTCATCCACAATGCCGGCGTCTACACGCGGCCAAGCCGTGGCGCGACGCCGGAAGGCCATGCCGAGACCTTCGCCATCAACACGCTTGCGCCGTACATGCTGACGGCCTTGATCGAGCGGCCGGGCCGATTGGTCTATCTCAGCAGCGGACTGCACCGGGACGGAGAGGGTTCGCTCGGCGATCTCGACTGGAGGAAGCGGACTTGGAATGCGGCCAAGGCCTACGCCGAGAGCAAGCTGCACGTCGTCGCGCTGGCCTTCGCGCTGGCACGACGCTGGCCCGAGGTCCTGAGCAACGCCGTCGATCCCGGATGGGTCCGCACGAAGATGGGCGGCGCGGGCGCTCCGGTCGATATCGACACCGGACAACGAACCCAGACCTGGCTCGCGGTGAGCGAGGATTCCGCTGCCTTGGTCAGCGGACGCTACTGGCATCATCTCGCGCAGCAGCAGCCGGCCAGCGAGGCGGCGGATCGGAAATTTCAGGACCAGCTCATCGGCCAATTGAGCGAGCTGACGGGCGTCGAGCTGCCGGAGGTGTAACGCAGGATGTGATGAACACGAAATGCTGCAATGACGGAGGTGCGCTCCCTCTTCCGCAGGACTATCGCAAATGAGAGCTTTTCCGTGCGGCCATCCTTCGAGACGCCCGCTTGAGGCGGGCTCCAATGAGATTGCTCCCGTCGATAGCGCCTTTTGCCGCGCGATCGTCGCCTGGCCCTGCGCGTCCCTACCCGATCGACAGGATCTCGATCTCCTGCGCGCCTGAGCCCACGACGTCTCCGACCGCCTTTGCCATCAGCGACCTCGCAACCGGCGAGACGAACGAGATCGAGCCGGCCTTGGGATCAGCCTCGTCCTCACCGACGATACGGTAGGTCTGCACGCGGCCATCGGGGCGGCTGAAGGTCACGGTGCTGCCGAAGGCGACGATTTCGGTCGAGGTCGGATCGGGCATGACCTGAGCGGTGCGTAAGCGTTCGGTGAGATAGCGGACGTCGCGCAGCGGCACCGCCGACTGCCGGCGCTTCTCGTTGACGTCCTCGATGGCTTGCGCGGCTTCATAGGCCTGGCGCGCTTCGGCAAGCTGCGTCTGCAACGCCTTGAAGCCTGCCTCCGTGACGAGGTTCGGATGCGGTGAGATCGGGCGATCCGGCAACAGCGTCTCGGACGCGGTTTCGGCGCTTTCTTCCTTGGTGAAGGCGACGCTCAATTGAATATCCTGTCGAGCTGGTTGGATGGCGACGCCGTGTGCCGCCGCTGCCCAAGACTATATCTCAAGTTCGACGAAACGGCGGAGCTTGAAGACGAGGTCCGGAATCGCCTGGCGGAACCGGGTTGCGTTCTGGAAACTGGTCGAGAACGGCGCGAAGGTGAGCATGGCGTTCCAATTCCGATAGCCGTAGACCGTGACCGAGACGCCAGAACTCGGGAAATCTTCCAGCTTGCGCAGCTCGCCGAGCACGAGATCGGCGATCGCCTCCGCCGGCAGCAGGCGCTTGCCGTCCCGCGTGGTCGCGATCTGCACAGGCGGCTCGACCGGTTTCGTGGCAGCCGGCACGGCATCGGGTGCGT
Organism: Bradyrhizobium vignae; assembly: GCF_900324035.1. Taxonomy (NCBI): domain Bacteria; kingdom Pseudomonadati; phylum Pseudomonadota; class Alphaproteobacteria; order Hyphomicrobiales; family Nitrobacteraceae; genus Bradyrhizobium; species Bradyrhizobium vignae. The sequence continues at coordinate 1,345,402 of NZ_LS398110.1, read as the reverse complement.
TCTCGGCTTTGGCCGCTGCCGGATCGGAGCTGGATGTCGGCCCCACTGCATCCGCCGGCACGATCGGCGGAACCTCGGCGGGCGGCGGCGGTGCAACACTGTCCGCGCGCTTGTTGCCTCCCAGGATGCTGCTGATCATGGCCATAAGGCCAGCATCCTTCACCTCGTCACTCATCATTCCCCCCGGCTTCGCCCTACTTTAGCACTGCTCTCGCAGACCGCCACCGCGGATGTGGGGCCGGAAGCCGCCCGGCCAAGACCGTCGCACCACCGTCGATCCCGCTACTGCTTATCGAACGGAATGTATCGCTGATACTGCTTGGGCACTGAACTGCGGTAGCGCGCAGGCACGGTGCCGGTGTCGATCGAATGATCGATCTCCTGCTGCCGGGTCATCCTCTTCTTCGCCCGCTTCTTCGATGCGCTCTTCTTGGCGTCGGTCGGCTGGCTGGTATCGGTGGTCGCGCCCGGCGTGGTCGACGCGGCTGGCGCGGGGCTTGTCGTCGCAGGCGCGGTGGTCCCGCCGGCGGCCGGAGTGGTCTGCGCCAGCACGAGCGACGATTGTGCAAGAAGCGCCAGCGCTGCGGTCGCACCGAGCAAATATGACCTTTGCATCAGAACCTCCAAATGACCTGACCCGAATGAGCAAAAGCGTAGGCCTCCGGGCATGGCGCGTGCAAGTCCGCAGACGGCAAATCCGTTCACGACAAGTCTGCACGATAGGCCGACAACCCGGTGGCGAACTGTGGCCGAGATCACATTGCTCGCCGCGGTTCGCATCATCATGCATGCGTGTTGAACGCGGCGGCCGCTGCGGACACCAAGACGAGCACGACGAAGTGTCGGACAAATCCCGGAACACGTAGAATGAGCTGGTGTTATCCCCCGTTCTCGAAGGAGTCTGAAATGCGTCGCACCATCCTCACCCTGGCATCGCTCGCAGCGCTGATCGCCGTCGCATCGCCGGCGGCCCAGGCGCATCCTGCAAACGATCGATATTGCCTGCAGGGCCGCATGTGGGGCTATCCCGGCAACTGCCAGTTCGCGACCTATCAGCAGTGCCAGGCCTCCGCCTCCGGCACGTCGGCCTATTGCGGCATCAATCCGCGCTACGCGTTCGCGCCGCAGCGCTATTACTGACGTGATTGCGGCGTGCGCGCTGTCGCGCGCGCCGCCACAATCTTCCGGTGAAGACGATCGACCGAAAGCCCGGCGAGTCGTCACCGCATGAAGCTGCTTGCGCGCGGCGATGACGAGAATGTTATCCGTCATCGGTCCGGGAAGAATTTGCAAAGCGCCGCCGCAGCTTGCTCGCACCCCTCCGCTTCGGAACAGCATCGACATCGCGCACAGTGTGAAGCGACGGCTTGTCGCACGCCGGAATCCTGATCTAGCTTTGCCTGTATATTCTATTGCTAACAACTTTAGCTTTATTCGTTCCGTCGTGACTTTTCAGAGGAGGTGTTTTCATGAGCAGCCGCCACGCAATTGTTCCGCGCGGATTGAACGCAACCCGTTCGCCGCTTTCGCAAGGCCGCTTCGGCCGCATGTTCCGCAAGCTCACCCCGGCGACGTTCGGCGTGAACGACGCCGACAATGTCGCGAACCTTTCGGCGCTCGCCGACAAGATGGTCGGCAAGTTCGACGCGCCCAAGGATGGACCGGACGCGGAGGAGAGCGGCATCCCCGCGCTCTACACCTATTTCGGCCAGTTCGTCGATCACGACATCACCTTCGATCCGGTCAGCTCGCTGACGAGGCAGCAGGATCCCGACGGGCTCGTCGACTTCCGCACGCCGTCCTTCGATCTGGACAACGTCTACGGCCGCGGGCCGAACGACCAGCCCTACATGTATGACGGCAACAAGTTCCGCCTCGGCGAGACGCTGAGCGGCGCGGGCGTGCCTGATGCCAACGACCTGCCGCGCTTCAAGGGCCGCGCGCTGATCGGCGATCCCCGCAACGACGAGAACAGCATCGTCTCGCAGTTCCAGGCCCTGATGCTGCGCTTTCACAACCGCATGGTCGACGAGAATGACAGCCTGTCGTTCGAGGACGTGCAGCAGCGCGTCCGCTTCCATTATCAATACGTCGTGCTGAACGACTTCCTGCCGCGCATCGTTCACGCCAGCGTGCTGGACGAATTGAAGACCGCGGGCCGCTACGACCGCAGCAAGCTCGCCCACTACCACTGGAAGACCTATCCGTTCATGCCGGTCGAGTTCTCGGTCGCGGCCTACAGGCTCGGGCACTCCATGATCCGACCCGGCTACCGGCTGAACGATGCGGACAACATGCTGCTGCAGATCTTCCCCGATCCGAACAACCCCGACCAAAACGCGCTGACGGGGTTCCGCGCCATGGGCCCGGGGCGCGCCATCGACTGGGGCCGCTTCATCGATCTCGACACGCGCGCTTACGGCGTCGAGGACGACGACACCAATCCCGAGAACAAGCGGCGGCTGCAGTTCGCCTATCGCATCGACGCATCGCTGGTGGACCCGCTGCGCAAGCTGCCGCCGGAGGTCGCATCCAATCCGGCGTCGCTGGCGCTGCGCAATCTCGAGCGCGGCTGGCGGCTCGGCCTGCCCTCGGGGCAAGCCGTCGCCAGGGCGATGAACGTGACGCCGCTGGCCGACGACCAGATCGTCATCGGCAAGGCCGTCGACGAGCCCGGCCCCGACGATCCGCAAACCAAGATCGCAAGCATTGCGAACGGCGTGTTTGCCGGCAATTGCCCGCTCTGGACCTACATCCTGGCCGAGGCGCGGCAGTTCCAAACCACCGTGGCCATTCCCGCCACCGGCGCGCCGGCGGCCGGAATCAACACACCGCAGCTCGGCCCCGTCGGCGGTCGCATCGTGGCCGAGGTCTTCCTCGGCATGCTGTTCGGCGACAACTCCTCCGTGCTGTCACTCGACCCGCAATGGACGCCGGTGACGGGCCCCGGCTTCGCGTTGAAGGACCTCGTCGCCTACGCGCTCGGCCAGGGCGATCCGTTGCACTGAGCGCGCTTGCACAATGAAAGGCCGCTCGCATCGCGCGGGCGTCCTTTCGGCTGAAACTCATTGAAACGAGATTCGGCGAGCCGTCCCTGGTTCACCTCTCCCCGACGGGGAGAGGTGAAACCGTGCCCCGAGCGCGTATCGATTCAACCAAAACTCAGCGTCTAAAGCGCGATGAGATTTGGATGAATCGTCATCGCGCTTTAGCTTGTTGTTTACGCATGATCTTTCCGGAAAACCGCTTCGCACTTTTCCGGATCATGCTTTAATGCGCAGCCCCAAGACCACTCTCCGCAACCCGCGCTGCGAACCAGAGTGACAGCGGCTGATCGACAATGCCACTCACATAGACCTCCGACATGGTCACATGGTGCCTGTCCAGCACCAGGAGAACACCCATCCAGTAGGGAAACCAGACATGCACATCGGTCAGCGCCCGCAGCTTGTGCTGATCGTGATCGAGCGGCGTGTGATTGCTCGCCTTGCGGATCTCAACGGCGAGCAGGTTGTTCGGGATCTCGCGCTGATGCACGACGACATCGGGATAGATCGACTTGCCGAGATGATCGTCGGTCGAGATGATGGTACCGTGCGGCAGGTGCAGCGTGCGCTCGCCGAGCCGGTCGTAGTTGCAGTCGACCGACCAGCCCGGAAACTGCTTTTCCAGATGCACGGCGAAGCGGTGCGTCACTGCACGCTCGCCGACGTCCTTCTCGAACAGGAAACCCTCGTGGGCGTAGACGTCCCTGAGCGCCGCGATCACCTTGTTCAGCTCGGTCTGCATCGTGCCTCCGGGCTCACGGCGCTCTGTCTGTTGGCGCCCTACATCTGGACTTCGATCAGCCGCGGGCCGGGCTCGGCGACGGCCTCAGCCAACGCCTTGTTGAACTCGTCGGCATTGGTGACGGCTCGGCCGGGCACGCCCATACCTTTGGCCAGCGCCACGAAATCCAGCGTCGGACGATCCAGGCGCAGCATGTCGTTGGCGCGCTGGCCGGGCTCGCCGGCGCCGACATTGTCGAACTCGCCGCGGAGGATCTGGTAGATGCGGTTGGCGAACACGATGGTGACGATGTCGAGGTTCTCGCGCGCCTGCGTCCACAGCGACTGGATCGTGTACATCGCGCTGCCGTCGCCGACCATCGTGATCACCTTGCGGTCCGGGCAGGCGATCGCCGCGCCGATCGACAGCGGTGTCGAGAAGCCGATCGACCCGCCCATGTTCTGGAGCCAGTCGTGCGGGGCGGCCGCCGCCGTCGGCGGGAAGAAGCCGCGGCCGGTGGTCAGGGATTCGTCGACCATGATCGCATTCTCGGGGATCGCACAGGCAATGGCCTGCGCGATCGAGGCGAAGGTGAGCGCGCCGGTCGGCTTGACCAGCTCCTGCAAAGCCTGCGGCTTGACGTCCTTGGCGCTGGCCTTGACAGCGCCGGCAAGCGCTTCCAGCGCCGCGACCGAGTTCTCGCCCCAGGAGGTCATGCGGTGCACTTCGCAGCCCTGGGGCTTGAGCATGCTCGGCTTGTTCGGATAGGCGAAGAACGCCACGGGATCATCGGACTCGACCAGCACGATGTGACGGAACCTGGCCAGCATCGGCAGCGCCTGGTCGATGACATAATGGATCCGGTCGATCGAGAAACGGCCGCGGCCGCGCGCCATCTTCGGACGGAAGGTCGGGCCCATCACGGTGCAACCGGTCTTGCCGGCGATGCGCTCGGCCAGCGCCAGACCCTGCTCGCTCAAGGCGCTGCCGGTCATCAGGAGCAGGGTGCCTTCGCCGTCGCCATGCAGGATTCTTGCGGCTAGGTCGACCGCCTGCGGCGAGTAGCTCGCGCGCTGCCGCTCGGCCGGAACCTCGGCGATGCCGTCGGCCTCGTTCCAGGCAGTGTCCGCGGGCAGGATCAGGGTCGCGATCTGCGGCGGCGCGCTTTTGGCGGCGGCAATGGCCGCGGCGCCGTCGGCGGCGACCGATTTGGCATCCGGCGAGGTGCGGACCCAGGATGACATCGGCCGGGCCAGGCCCTCGATGTCCGAGGTCAGCGGCGCGTTGTAGCCGATGTGGTAGACGGCGTGCTGGCCGACGATATTGACGATGCCGGAATTCGCCTTCTTGGCATTGTGCAGATTGGCAAGGCCGTTGGCGAGGCCGGGGCCGAGATGCAACAGGGTCGAGGCCGGCGTGCCCTTCATGCGGAAATAGCCGTCGGCGGCACCGGTCACCACGCCTTCGAACAGGCCGAGCACGCAGCGCATGCCGGGCACGCGGTCGAGCGCCGCGACAAAATGCATCTCGGAGGTGCCGGGGTTGGTGAAGCAGACGTCGACCCCACCCTTGACCATCGTCCGCACCAGGCTTTCCGCACCGTTCATTCTTTCTGCTCCCGTAACCGGCGATTTCGAGTGATCCATCCGACCAATCATTGTTCGCAGGCCTCGTCAAAGCAATAGCGGCCATCGCGCCCCTGCCCCGCGCGAGGATGAGCTGGTTTGGCTAACGCTTTCCGGCAAATTGGCGCGGTTGCCGATTTGGTAACGCCATTCGTTAAGCATGGCGCCCCTCACGGGGCCGTGGCTTGCGAAACCCTCGCGAATATGGCCTCTGGCCTTTGTTGAAGAGATTTTTTTCGGGGGAAACATGATCCGGTTTTTTGCCGCGCCGATCGCCGCCATCGTACTCTTGACCGCCGCGACCGGCGGCGTGCTCGCCGAGGAGTTCGACTCCCGGGACATCATGGGCGGCGGCCCGAACTTCTTCCGCGGCGGCGCGAGCCCGATCCCCCGTTCCACCGTCATCTATAACGGCAACTATGCGCCCGGCACGATCGTGGTGAACACCGCCGAACGCCGGCTGTATCTGGTGCTCCAGAACGGCCAGGCGCTGCGCTACGGCATCGGCGTCGGCCGCGATGGCTTCCGCTGGGGCGGGGTACACAAGATCACCGCCAAGAAGGAATGGCCGGACTGGACGCCGCCGTCGCAAATGCTGGCCCGCCGGCCCGACTTGCCGCGCCACATGAAGGGGGGCATCGAGAATCCGCTCGGCGCCCGCGCCATGTATCTCGGCTCGACGCTCTATCGCATCCACGGCTCCAACGAGCCGGAGACGATCGGCCAGGCCGTGTCCTCGGGCTGCTTCCGCATGACCAATGACGACGTCACCGACCTCTATAGCCGCGTCTCGGTCGGCACCACCGTGGTGGTGCTGAATAACTAACCGGCAGCCAGTCCGCAGGGTGGGCAAAGCCGGCGGATCGCGCGAACGCGGATCCGCCGTGTGCCCACCACTCTGGCGGCCGCGATTGCGGGCGCGTGTATTTGCGGTCTTGTGTGCGCGTCGCGAATACGGCAGCGTTGCACAACGATGAGCGCATTGGACCCGCCCTCGCCCGGCCTTCGCGTCGCCCTGCTGGCGCTCGCAACGTTCACCTGCGTGCTTGACACCGCTACCATGGCCGCGGGCGAACTGCCCGCGATCGCTTCACGCCAGCGCGCCGAGAAGAAGAGCTTCACCGACAACGAGATCGTCGAGGGTTTTTTTAAGACCGCGTTCGGCGCCGAATACCACCTGGCCGGCCGCGTCGACCGCATCCGCAAGTTCGACGGTCCGGTGCGCGTCTACGCCGAGAGCGACCGCGCCGACCGCAAGGCTCAGCTCGCAAAAGTCGTGGCCGATATCGGCAAGCGCGTGCAGCATCTCGACATCGCGATGATCGACACCAATGAAGCGGCGAATGTACGGGTGAAGCTGGTGCGCGACCGTGATCTGTTCCGCACCATCTCGAGCTTCTACGGCGTGGAGAAGGCGCGCGAGATCCGCTCCTCGCTCGATCCGCAATGCCTGTCCGGATTCCGCAAGAACGACAATTTCGAGATCGAGCATTCCGACGTCATCCTCACCGTCGACAACGGCGATTTCGTCTTCCTCGACTGCGCCTATGAGGAGCTCCTGCAATCGCTCGGGCCCATCAACGACACGGCGAGCGTGCCCTGGACCATGTTCAACGACAACGTCTCGATGGGCTATTTCGACGTCTACGACCAGTACCTCCTCAACCTGCTGTACGATCCCCGCATCAAGGCCGGCATGACCGTGGCAGAGGTCAAGGCCGTGCTGCCCGCCGTGCTCACCGACGTGCGCGCGTGGGTGAAGCAGGTGAATGATCTGAAGGAGTGAGGCGCTCTTCCCTCTCCCCTTCTTGTGCCTTCTTGTGGGAGAGGGTGGCTCGCCGCGTAGCGGCGAGACGGCTGAGGGGTTGTCTCCGCAGACTCACTCTCAACTGAATTCGCGGATGGAACCCCTCATCCGGCGCTTCGCGCCACCTTCTCCCACAAGGGGGAGAAGGAAAAGCCAGCACCTCTCCGCCCTATTGCACGAGATCCGCGACGGTGGTCGCGGCCTTCAGCCCGGTGCCGGTGAGGACTGCCACTGTGGTCTCGTTCGCCTTGATCAATCCGGCCGCGGACAGTTTTTCCAGCGCCGCGGCCGCGCTCGCGCTGGTCGGCTCGGCGAACAACCCCTGCCGCGCAAGACGGCGCAGGGCGGCGACGATTTCATCCTCGGCGAGCGCGACCGTGCCGCCGCCGCTTTCGCGCAAAGCGGCGATGATCTCGCGCAGGCGCACGGGGTTCTTGATCGCGGTGCCTTCGGCGATGGTTTTACTGACCTCGCGCGCGACGGGCGTGTCGACGCCGGCCTGAAAACTCGCATCGATCGGCGAGCAGTTGAGCGGCTGCGCCGCGAACAGGCGCGGCAGCTTCGATATCTGCCCGGCTTTCAGGAGCTCGCGGAAGCCGAAGGCGCAGCCGAGCAGGCTGCTGCCGGCGCCGACGGGGACGATGACGTTGTCGGGGGCGCGGAAGCCGAGATCTTCCCAGATCTCGTAGGCGAGCGACTTGGTGCCTTCGAGGAAGAACGGCTGCCAGTTGTGGCTGGCATAAAACGTCTGACTCGACTGGCGGATGGCCTCGGCTTCCGACTCCTCGCGCGGCCCTTCGACGAGTTGCACCGTCGCGCCGTAAGCGCGGACCTGCGCGATCTTGGCCGGCGACGTCGAGGCCGGCGCCAGGATCTTCACGCGCATGCCGCCGGCGGCGCCCAACCCCGCCATCGACGAGCCGCCATTGCCGGATGAATCTTCCAGAATGGCTGAGATGCCGATCTGGCGCAGGAAGGACAGCATCACGGCAGAGCCGCGGTCCTTGAAGCTGCCGGTCGGGTTGAACCATTCGAGCTTGAAGAACGGGCGCAGCTCGCCCCAGCCCTGCTGGACCAGCGGCGTGCAGCCTTCGCCGAGCGTGATCGGCTGCTTGATCGCAACCGGCAGCGCCGCCCGGTAGCGCCAGAGCGAGCGCGTGCGACCTTCGATGTCCTCGCGCGAGATGCCGGTCCCCGGCGTCACCAGCAGTGGCGTGCGCTCGTCCGAGCACCAGCGCGGCTGGTCGAGCGGATAGAGCTGTCCGTTGCGGGGGTCGATATAGCTGGCGGTGGGCATTGGGGTCTCCAGGACAAGAACGAACTGCGATTGGGCCAATGACACCTTTAGTCCGGGATTCGACGCTGGCCGAGCCAAACGATGCATAGCCCCCTTGAAAAGATGAAATATAGAAATATTTCAATTGCTTAAGGCGATCGCGCCGGCAGATCGGCGAGCCCGGCCAGCGCGAGCGCCTGGCGCTGAAGGCGGACTCTGCAGGCCCATTGCTGTCGGGAATTTGGTGGCAAGCGGCCCTGCCCGCCCGGCACGATTAACTTGTCTGTCGTCGCTGGCCGCTACAATATGTTGGATTGAGCTTGCGTTGCCGCCATGCTGCGCAAGCGAGCCAGGCCCGTCCGAGCGGCGGGCCGTTGGCTTTTTGGGAGCCTGGACATGAGCCGTGCAAACCGTACCGACCACATCCGCCTGACCTCCCATCCGGAGCCCGGCAGGAAGGCCGCCTTTCCGATCCATTGGGGTGCTGCGGACGCGCGCGCCCGTGGGCCAATCATAGGCACAGTGTCGCGCGCCGGGGATCGCAACGTGATCGGCAGCCATGGCGGGTCCTACGCGATGTACCGCGCGCTCGCCGTCTCCGCCGGCGCGCTCGATCCCATCAGGCGCCCTGACCTGACCAACACTTTTCCGGCCGCAATCATCGGGCCGTTCGAGCAATGGCGCGATCCCACCAAGATCGTTGCGCTCGATCCCTGGGGGCATCTCGTCGCCGAAAACTTCCGCCAGGAGATCGCCGAAGGCGTCGACATCCGCCCCAGCATCGCGGTGACGCGGGCGCGGCTGGACCTGCCGGAGATCCGCGAGGCGCTGACCGCAAAACGGCTGCGCGCCGACGGCGAGGTGGTGCATGCCAATGGCAGCGTGTCGGTGGTGAAGATCGCGATCGATCCGGTCTGGTATCTGCCCGGCCTTGCGGCCCGCTTCGGCACCGGCGAGACCGAGTTGCGCCGCACGCTGTTCGAGCAGACTGCCGGCATGTTCCCCGAGCTCGTGACGCGTCCGGACTTGAAAGTGTTTTTGCCGCCGATCGGCGGCACCACCGTCTACCTGTTCGGCGATGTGACAAAATTGCCGGACCATCGCACCAAGATCACCTGCCGCGTGCATGACGAGTGCAACGGCTCCGACGTGTTCGGCTCCGACATCTGCACCTGCCGTCCCTACCTCATCCACGGCATCGAGGAATCCGCGCGCGGCGCGCAGGAGGGCGGGCTCGGGCTCGTCGTCTACAACCGCAAAGAGGGCCGCGCGCTCGGCGAGGTCACCAAATTCCTGGTCTACAACGCGCGCAAGCGCCAGGAGGACGGTGATGCCGCCGCGGCCTATTTTGAACGCACCGAATGCGTCGCCGGCGTGCAGGATGCGCGCTTCCAGCAATTGATGCCCGACACCATCCACTGGCTGGGCCTGAAGCGCATCGACCGCTTCCTGTCGATGAGCGACATGAAATACGACGCGCTGACCTCGCAAGGTATCGACATCGTCGAGCGCGTGCCGATCCCGCCGGAGCTGATTCCGGCCGACGCCTATGTCGAGATCGCCGCGAAGAAGGCCGCTGGCTACTACTCGACCGACATCGCGCCGGAGAAGGACATCGATGGCGTGGTCGGCCGTTCGCTGGAAAAATACTGATCGCGTGATGGCGGACGCTTTGGAATTGCAGGCACGCTCGCTACTCTCCGCAAACGCGGTGCGCGCGCGGGCGGGGCAGATGCTCGAGCTTGGCCTCGCCGGCGGACTCCAGCATTTCACGATCGACCTCGACCGCATGGATGGCGTCGCGGACGCCGTGCTCGCGGTGACGCGAACAGCCTATCCGACGCTGGACATTCCGTTCCATGCGCGCTGGCGGCACTTTGTGCTCGGCGGCGTCGATCGCTGGGCGCAGCTTGCCGGGGCAGCATCATGGCCCGATCGCGCCGCGCGGGCGCGCTCCGAATTCGATCTTGCGATCGTCAGCGTGCTGCTCGATGCCGGCGCGGGTGCGGCGTGGCGCTATCGCGACGCGCTGACCGGCAAAAGCATCGGCCGCTCCGAGGGGCTCGCCATCGCAAGCCTCGACATGTTTGCAGACGGGCTCTTTTCGCGCGATGCGCGGACGCCGTTCAGGGTCGACGCGGAGGTGCTCGCGAAACTGCCCCTCACCTCACTCACATCCGCTTTCCAAGTGACGGACGCCAATCCATTGCTCGGCCTGGAGGGGCGCACCGATCTGCTGCGTCATCTGGGCAAGCTGGTAGCAGAGCGCGCGGACGTGTTCGGCCTGCACGACACGCCGCGGCCGGGCGGCCTGTTCGATCACATCGCGGCGCAAGCCGTCGGCGGTGCCGTCGCTGCGCCCGCCATTCTGTCGGCGGTGCTGAACCAGCTCGGTCTGATCTGGCCGTCACGGCTCGAGGTCGCGGGCGTCCCGCTCGGCGATTGCTGGCGCCATCCGGCGATCAAGGCGGACGACGAAACGGCCGGGCTCGTGCCGCTGCACAAGCTGTCGCAATGGCTGAGCTATTCGCTGATCGAGCCGCTGCAGCGCGCCGGATTTGCCGTCACTGACATCGACGGGCTGACCGGCCTTGCCGAATACCGCAATGGCGGCCTGTTCGTCGATCACGAGGTGCTACGCCTGCGCGATGCCGCGGATGCCGAGCGTGCGCATACGGTGGATTCATTGCTCGTCGTGGAATGGCGCGCGCTGACGGTTGCGCTGCTGGATCGTCTTGCCGAACTGGTGCGCCCCAAGCTCGGTCGCACCCCTGAAACCTTGCCACTCGCCAGTATTTTGGAAGGCGGCAGCTGGGCCGCGGGCCGCGCCATCGCATTTGCGCGCCGCCCCGATGGTTCGCCGCCGCTCAAGGTGATCAGCGACGGGACTGTGTTTTAAACCTTCTCCCCCTGTGGGAGAGGGTGGCTTCGCGAAAGCGAAGCCGGATGAGGGGTATGTCTCCGGGGGCACATCTCTCATTTGGAGTTCGCGGAAAGATACCCCTCATCCGGCGCTTGCGCGCCGCCTCATCCCACAAGGGGAGAAGGAAGAAAGGCATCTCGATCATGGAAGGCGTCACGATCGTCGATCATCCGCTGGTGCAGCACAAGCTGACGCTGGTGCGCGACAAGTCCATCTCGACCAAGTCGTTTCGAGAGCTGATCAAGGAGATCGGCATGCTCTTGTGCTACGAAGTGACGCGCGACCTGCCGCTCGCCGACACCGTCATCGAGACGCCGCTGTCGACGATGCACTCGGCCAAGATCGCCGGCAAGAAGCTGGTGTTCGTGCCGATGCTGCGCGCCGGCACCACCTTCGTCGACGGCATGATGGACCTAGTGCCGACCGCGCGCGTCGCTCATATCGGACTCTATCGCGAGCCGCACAGCTTTGCCGCGGTGGAGTATTTCTTCAAATCGCCGTCGGATCTCGGCGAGCGTCTCGCCATCGTGGTGACGCCTGTCGTCGCCACGGCCAACACGGCTGTCGCCGCCATCGACCGGCTGAAGGAGCGCGGCGCCAGGGACATTCGCCTGGCCTGCCTGATCGCAGCGCCGGAAGGGCTGGAACGGCTGCGTGGATTGCATCCCGATGTGCCGATCTGGACAGCCGCGGTGGACGAAGGTCTCGACGAGAACGGCTTCATCCTTCCGGGCCTCGGCGACGCCGGCGACCGCGCCTACGGGACGCGATAGCTAAACTTTCCCGCTGCCGCAAATGCCCTTCAGCGCCCGCCACTCCTTGTCAGTCAGCAGCGGCGGGCCGCTGGCGGGCCGATCCTCTCTGCTCATGCGCTTGAGGCGGTCCTCGGTCAGCGGGTGGCTGGCGAGGATCGTCGTGAGCGTGGAGCCGCCTTCCTTACCGGTGATGCGGAACATCAATTCGGCCGCGGGCTTCGGCGAGCGGCCGAGCGCATGCATGATCTCGATCGCAAACGTATCCGCGGCAGCCTCGGCCTCGCGCGAATAGGAGGCCTCGACCAGGCTGCGCGACGCGAAGATCACGGCCGACGAGCCGGTGACGTCGCCGAACAAGAGTCCGATCAGGAACGAGGTGCCGCCGTTGTAGAGCAGGCCGCGCATGTTGTCGTGATGCTTGAGATGTCCGAGCTCGTGGGCGAGGATGCCGGCGAGCTCGTCAGGGCTCTCGGCCTTGTCGAGCAGGCCCTTCAGCACGAACACCTTGCCGCCCGGCAGCGCGAACGCGTTCGGCACCGCGGTCGGCAGCACGCCGGCCGTCATGGAATCGTCGTCGAGGCCGGCCGCATCGCGCAGGCGGTTGACGAGCCTGGTGAAGGCCGCCTTGCCCGCGGGATCTTCGCACACACCGCGGCCGAAGATGGCCTTCATCTGCACTTCGGCGGCGTCGCCGATGCGCCGTTCGACGGGTTTCGGCACCAGCGGAGCGAGACGGTCGGCGGCGAGCGGCACGCCGAACAGCACGACGCAGACGATGGAGACGGCGGCGGCGACCGACCAGCCGACGATCTTTGCAATGCCGCGGCGCGACGTCTGATGTTCGTCGAGACGCATGCAGCGGGCGGTCACGTCGGCGGCGAGGGCGGCGTCGCGGATCTCGAGCCGCGCCAGCGGCGGTGCCGACGTCGAGGCCAGCCGCAAAACGCCAGCCGGGCTATCGGCGCGGCGAATGTTGGCGTAGGCCCAGCGCACGTGCGCTCCGTCCTCCTCGACGATTTCGAGCCCATCAGCCAGGGTCAGCATCACCTGCCGTTTGCGGCTCGACACGCCGTCGAAGAAGATGGTCGGCTTCCTAGATTGTGCCGGCGCCTCGGCAAACACATCCGTCACAGCTCAGAATCCCGCAACATCAAGCCCGTCGGCAAAACCTTCGCCGAGCGCGCTTGCAAGCTGACCGCTGCCGCGCACATCCGCCGCAGCCCCGATATTGTGCACCTCGACGGTTTCCAGAACCTTGGCCCAGAGATCGCGCTGGAGATAGACGCGCATGACGATGTTGGCGCCGAGCGCAAGGGCGAAATAGCCGATAACCGTCACCACCAGCATCGGGATGTTCACCCCAGGCGCGGCGCCCTGCGCCGACGGCGCGAGGTCAAGCTTGACGGTGATCGCGATGGCAGCACCGAGATAGGCGCCGTATATGATCGTCAGCAACAACCACCAGCCGATCACTTTCCAGTACAGGCCGTAGAATGCGTGGTGCGGCAAATCCGAGGACAGGCCGACGTCGCCGATGCGGATGCCGTTGAGCCACCAGCGCCACTCGCGCGCCTTGAACTCGGCATAGAGGAACGGCGCAGCCGGGAAGAAGAGCAGCGCGAGCGGCGTGAGAAGCCACAGCCACCAGCCGCGCTTGAAGAACTCCCAGCCATCGCCGTCGAAATCGCCCTGCAGATCGCCGAAATGCGTGTGCTGCATCTTGTAGCGCTCCAGCGACGCCTCCCGCCAAGGCAGCGCCAGACCGAGCGTGAGGAACATCAGCAGGCCCCAGGCCATCGCGCGGGACGAATAGGCCCAGCCGGAGCCGTCCATCCAGAAACGCACGCCGCGCCAGACCGTGCGCGTCAGCCGATAGCGCCGCGCGCGATAGATCGCGAACTGGCCGAACGCGTAAAACGAGACGAACAGCGGCGTCGAGGCAAAACCCTTCCAGCGCTCGAACTCGATGCCGACGAGGAAATAGACGACGTAGATCGGCACCAGAATCGCGAGCGCGACAAGGAAGCCGAACAGAAGTTCCCTGGCCCGCCCGGTGTATTCGGCGGCGTCGCCGTCGATCGCAGTGTTCGACCACAGATGACGGCGGATGTCGGTGACCAGCCAAAACCGGTAGAAGCCGAAGGTAATGAGCTCCAGCATGGCACCCTTCGTTACCAATTTGCGGAACTCAGAGCGATTGCCGGTGAAATCGACTCGCGTTGGCGGCAGAGGCGGCGGCAACGGTTCGGAGCCGATGGGCACCCATTGCATGTCGTTCACGGCGGCAACCTCGGGATGCGGGCCTGATCCGATCAAACTATAGATCAAAGGTTAGTCGATCCCCAAGATCGTCGGGTTCGATTTGCCTCGATTCCAGTCGATTTCTTGCAGGATTCCTCGGCCAAGGGCGTGCGGGAGATCACGCTGGCGAATCCCCCTGCGGTCCAGGTCGCCTCTCGCAAGGGTTGGGTGTGGCAAAACTCTCCCTTGCTCCGACGCAGGCGACCGGCTGTAATTGCAAATCAAATACCGCAGCGCAGAATTCAAAAATGACGTGCGGAGAACCCAGGGAGAACGGTCATGCATGGGACCATCGAGAGCGCGTCCAAGCTCGACGCACTTCGCGAGCGCGCGTCGACATTGCCGCTGGAGCAATTCGATCCGGGTGACCCCGAATTGTTCAGGACGGATACGTTCTGGCCGTATTTCGATCGCCTGCGCCGCGAAGATCCCGTGCATTACTGCAAGGACTCGATGTTCGGCCCGTACTGGTCGGTGACGCGCTACAACGACATCATGGAGATCGAGACCAACCATGCGGTGTTCTCCTCGGCCTCCGCGCTCGGCGGCATCACCATCCGCGACATCGATCCGGATCTGCGCCGCGAGAGCTTCATCTCGATGGACCCGCCGCGCCATGCGGCGCAGCGCAAGACCGTGGCGCCGATGTTCACGCCGACGCATCTGGACAACCTCGCCATCAACATCCGCAAGCGCTCGGCCGAGTGCCTGGACAACCTGCCCCGCGGCGAGGTGTTCGACTGGGTCGACCGCGTCTCGATCGAGCTCACCACGCAGATGCTCGCGGTGCTGTTCGACTTCCCCTGGGAGGACCGCCGCAAGCTGACGCGCTGGTCGGACATCGCCACCACCATTCCCGGGCCCGAGGGTCTCGTCGCGACCGAGGACGAGCGGCAGGCCGAGCTGACCGAGTGCGCGCAGTATTTCTCGCGTTTGTGGAAGGAGCGCATCGCGCAGCCGCCGAAGAGCGATCTGCTCTCGATGATGGCGCATGGCGCCGCCACGCGTGACATGGACGCGAAGAACTTCCTCGGCAATCTCATCCTCTTGATCGTCGGCGGCAATGACACCACCCGCAACACCATGTCGGGTTCGATTCTCGCGCTGAGCCAGCATCCGGAGCAATACCGCAAGCTGTGCGACAATCCTGATCTGCTCGACAGCTTCGTGCCCGAGGTGATCCGCTGGCAGACGCCGCTGGCGCATATGCGGCGCACGGCGCTCTCCGACTTCGAGTTCCGCGGCAAGCAGATCAAGAAAGGTGACAAGGTCGTGATGTGGTACGTCTCGGGCAACCGCGACGAAGAGGCGATCGAAAAGCCTTACGATTTCATCATCGACCGTGCCCGCCCGCGCACGCATCTCTCCTTCGGCTTCGGCATCCACCGCTGCGTGGGCCTCAGGCTTGCTGAACTCCAGCTCAAGATTGTTTGGGAGGAGATCCTCAAGCGTTTCGACCATATTGATGTGGTCGGCGAGCCCAGGCGGGTCTATTCGAGCTTCGTGAAGGGGCTGGAGGCGTTGCCGGTGAAGATTGCGGCGTGAGAGAACTGAAAACTCCCTCTCCCCGTTCTTACGGGGGAAGGGTCGGGATGAGGGGCTCTTCTCCGCGAATACGCTGAGAGGCGGACTCGCAGAGAGTCCCCCTCACCCGGAGTGCATCTTCGATGGAGCCACGACCATGAACATCCAAGCGCCGGTTAAAGTGGACAAAGCCGAACGCCTGCGCAGGGCGCGCGAAGAGGCCTATGCGACGCCATTGTCGCAATTCCACCCCGGTGCGCCCAGGCTGTTCCAGGACGACACGCTGTGGCCCTGGTTCGAGCGGCTGCGCAAGGAAGAGCCGGTGCATTACTGCACCAACGCGCCGATCGAGCCGTACTGGTCGGTGGTCAAATACAACGACATCATGCATGTCGACACCAATCACGGCATCTTCTCCTCGGACTCGACGCTCGGCGGCATCTCGATCCGCGACGTGCCGGAAGGCTACGACTGGCCGAGCTTCATCGCGATGGACCAGCCCCGGCATTCGGCGCAGCGCAGGACGGTGTCGCCGATGTTCACCCCTCAGCATCTGGACGAGCTGGCAAAACTGATCCGCCAGCGCTCGCAGACCGTGCTGGACAATCTGCCGCGCAACGAGACCTTCAATTTCGTCGAGCGCGTCTCGATCGAGCTGACGACGCAGATGCTGGCCACCCTGTTCGACTTCCCCTGGGAGGAGCGGCGCAAGCTGACGCGCTGGTCCGACGTCTCCACTGCGCTGCCCAAGAGCGGCATCGTCGCCTCGGCCGAGGAACGCCGCCGCGAGATGGACGAGTGCTACGCCTACATGTCGAAGCTGTGGAACGAGCGCGTCAACTCCGAGCCGCGCAACGATCTACTGTCGCTGATGGCGCACAACCCGGCGACGCGCTACATGGATCCCGACAATCTCATGGGCAACATCATCCTGCTCATCGTCGGCGGCAATGACACTACGCGCAACACCATGACCGGCTCGGTGCTGGCGCTGAACGAGAACCCAGAGCAGTATGACAAGCTGCGGGCCAACCCGGCGCTGATCGATTCCATGGTGCCGGAGGTGATCCGCTGGCAGACGCCGCTGGCTCATATGCGGCGCACGGCGTTGCAGGATACCGAGATCGGCGGCAAGCAGATCAAGAAGGGCGACCGCGTCGTGATGTGGTACGTCTCCGGCAACCGCGATGACGAGATGTTCGAGAAGCCGAACGAGTTCATCATCGACCGCCCGCGCCCGCGCACCCACCTCTCCTTCGGCTTCGGCATCCACCGCTGCGTCGGCATGCGGCTCGCCGAACTGCAGCTCCGCATCGTCTGGGAGGAGATGCTGAAGCGGTTCGACCGCATCGAGGTGGTCGGCGAGCCCAAGCGAATCTATTCCAGCTTCATCAAGGGATATGAGGCGCTGCCGGTGAGGATTCCGGGGTAGGCTCCTCATCGGACTGCCTTGGGGCAAACCAGCCTCCTCAACCTCCGCTGTCATGCCCCGCGACGGCGGGGCATCCAGTACGCCGCGGCTTCTCGATTCTGGCCGCGCGGCCTCTGGAATACAGGATTGCCCGCCTTCGCGGGCAATGACGCCGAGGGTGAGATGGCGAGCGCGCTCCGAATGCTCCAGGAACTGGCGTCCCAGCTATAAAATTCCGGCATGTCAGCTCGCGCCAGATGCGAAGGCAAGGCGACGCCCAACTGTTCTACGACACGGCATCTAACTCAACTTGATGTCCCACACGCCGTCCTTGCGGCAGGCGGCGACCTCCTCGCGCAGGAGCGCGGTGATGGCGAGGGACGCCGTCGAGGCCGGGCGGTCGATTGGAGATGCGAAAATGAGCTCGCGCGTCATCGGCTTGGAGACGGGCGCGGTTTCCAGCCGCCCCTCCGCGACCTCGCCGTGGACGGAGGAGGGCGGCAGCAGCGCAAAGCCGAGCCCCTCTTCGACGAGGCTCGTCAGTACGCGGAAGGAGTCCGCCTCGAGCTGGACGTTGAGCTTGATCTTGCGCTGGGCGGCGGCGTGCTCGATCAGGGCGCGGAGGCCGTGGGAATGACTGGGCAACACCAGCCGCTGCCGCAAAAGCCAGCCGATGTCGACGCTCTTCTTGCGCGCAAGGCCGCAGCCGCGCGGGCCGACGGCGACGATGTTGTCGCGGCCCAAGCTCTGCACGGTGAGATGCAGATCAGCCGAGCGGCCGTAGAGGATGGCGAGATCCATTTCGCCGCGATGCAGCCATTCGACGAGATGGCCGCTGTAGCTCTCGACGATGCGCAGCGAGATGCCGGGAAACTTTTCGACGCAGCGCCGCGCAAAGCGCGCCGACAGCACGCAGCTCACGGTTGGAACGAGTCCGAGCACGACTTGCCCGGACGGCGGCCCTTTGGACGACTGGATGTCGTCGCGGATCTGGTCGATCTGCCGCACGATGCCGGAGGTGCGTGCCAGCAGCAGCCGCCCGGCCTCGGTCAGCACCATGCCGCGGCCGTTGCGGGTGAACAATTCGGTGCGCAGCTCGTGTTCCAGCAGCTTGATCTGCCGGCTGAGTGCCGGCTGCGCCACGCGCAGCGTGTCGGAGGCCTTGGACAGGCTGCCGAGCTCCGCCACGCAACTGAAGGTCCTGAGCTGCCGGAAATCCATGCTTGCCAATCCTGGAAGGCTACTCCATACGCTATAACAAATGAGCATAGGGGGCGGGCGTTGTTTTCACAACGCCAGGGGATTGGCCGGCGTTATCTTAACTGCCGCTAAGAATTGGAAACGCCATGAGTCAAGAACACCACACCGAAGATTACGCCGATATTCGCGAGGCCGTCGCAAAGCTCTGCGCGCAGTTTCCCGGCGAATATTGGCGCAAGCTCGATCGCGAGATGGCCTATCCCAAGGCGTTCGTGGATGCGCTGACCGAGGCCGGCTATCTCTCGGTGCTGATTCCGGAAGAGTATGGCGGCGCGGGGCTGAAGCTTTCGGCTGCGGCCGCGATCCTGGAAGAGATCCAGCGCGCCGGCTGCAATGGCGGCGGCTGTCATGCCCAGATGTACACGATGGGCACCGTGCTGCGGCACGGCAGTGCCGAGCAGAAGGCAAAGTACCTGCCGAAGGTCGCAAGCGGCGAATTGCGGCTGCAAGCCTTCGGCGTCACCGAGCCGACCAGCGGCACCGACACCTCCTCGCTCAAGACCTTCGCGCGCAAGGACGGCAACGACAGCTACATCGTCAACGGCCAGAAGATCTGGACCAGCCGCGCCGAGCATTCCGATCTGATGATCCTGCTGGCGCGCACCACGCCGAAGGAACAGGTCAAGAAGCGCACGGACGGCCTATCCGTGTTCATCGTCGACATGCGCGAGGCGAAGAACAATGGCCTCGAGATCCGCCCGATCCGCACCATGATGAACCACGCCACCACGGAGGTGTTCTTCACCGACATGAAGGTGCCGGCGGAGAATTTGATCGGCGAGGAAGGCAAGGGCTTTCGCTACATCCTCTCCGGCATGAATGCCGAGCGCATCCTGATCGCCGCCGAATGCGTCGGCGACGCCAAATGGTTCATCGCCAAGGCGACGAACTACGCCAAGGAGCGCAGCGTTTTCGGCCGGCCGATCGGGCAAAATCAGGGCATCCAGTTCCCGATCGCCAAGGCCTACGCCTCGATGCGCGCGGCCGAGCTGATGGTGAAGGAAGCCACGCGCAAATACGAGGCCGGGCTCGACTGCGGCGCGGAGGCCAACATGGCCAAAATGCTGGCGGCGGACGCGTCCTGGGAGGCGGCGAATGCCTGCATCCAGACCCATGGCGGCTTCGGCTTTGCCGAGGAATACGACGTCGAGCGCAAATTCCGCGAGACGCGGCTCTACCAGGTGGCGCCGATCTCGACCAATCTCGTGCTGTCCTACGTCGCCGAGCATGTGCTCGGCATGCCCCGCTCGTACTGAGGCAACATCATGGGAGCACTTGACGGGATCAGGGTGATTGCGGTCGAGCAGGCCGTGGCGGCACCGTTCTGCTCCTCGCGCCTGGCCGATGCCGGGGCGGAGGTGATCAAGATCGAGCGGCCCGAAGGCGATTTCGCCCGCGGCTATGATGCGGCGGCCAGGGGGCAGAGCAGCTATTTCGTCTGGCTCAACCGGGGCAAGCAGTCGGTCGTGGTCGACCTCACCACGAAGGAAGGCCGCGCCGAGCTGGAGACGCTGATCGCGAGCGCCGACGTGCTGATCCAGAACCTCAAGCCCGGCTCGATGGACAAGCTCGGCTTCTCGCGCGAGCGGCTGCTGAAGGATTATCCCAAGCTGATCTCGTGCACCATCACCGGCTATGGCGAGGAGGGCCCCTACGCGCACCGCAAGGCCTATGATCTGTTGATCCAGGCCGAGAGCGGCCTTGCCTCGATTACCGGCAATCCCGACGGAGCCTCGCGCGTCGGCATGTCGATCGTCGACGTCGCAACCGGCGCGACGGCCCATGCGGCGATCCTGGAAGCGCTGATCGCGCGCGGCCGCACCGGCAAGGGCTGCGACATCCGCATCTCCATGTTCGACGTGATGGCGGATTGGTGCACCGTGCCGCTGCTCAATGCGGAGGCCGGCAATCCGCCCAAGCGCATGGGGCTGCGCCATCCCTCGATCGCTCCCTACGGCGTGTTCACCTCGAAGGACGGCAAGGACATTCTGATCTCGATCCAGAGCGAGCGCGAGTGGAAGACGCTATGCACAAAGGTGCTGGATCAGCCCGATTTGCCCGCCGATCCCCGCGTCGCCAACATGGTCGAGCGCGTGCGCAACCGCGACTTCACCGACAAGACCGTCGCCGACATCTTCGGCAGGATGACGCGCGACGAGCTCTTGAAGCGGCTGTCGGACGCCGACATTGCCTTCGCCGAGGTCAACACCATGGCCGACCTCACCAACCATCCGCATCTGCGCCGCATCGAGATCGATACGCCGAACGGCCGTGTCAGCTATCCTGCGCCGGCGCCGATCATCGTCGGCGAGACACGCAGCTATGGCGCCGTGCCCGCGATCGGCGAGAAACCAGCCAAGAAGTAACAGAGCGAGGCGTCATGACCGAAAAGCTCGACATCGATCATTTGCGGCAGTGGATCGGGCGCAGCACCGAGGCCACCGACATCGTCACCGCGCAGCTCGTCAAGGGCCTGCGCGCGACGCTGTTCCAGGACGTCGGCGAGCCCAAGACGGGCGATGCCGCACCCTTCACGGTGCACTGGTGCATGGCGCAGCCGGTGTTTCCGATGTCGATGCTCGGTCCCGACGGCCACCCGACCCGCGGCGGCTTCCTGCCGCCGGTGCCGCTGCCGCGCCGGATGTGGGCCGGCGGCGAGATCGAGTTCTTGCAGCCGCTGCGGGTCGGCGATGAATCGACGCGGACCTCGCGCATCGCCGACGTGCAGGTGAAGACGGGCTCGACCGGCACGCTTTGCTTCGTCTCGGTCGAGCACAGCATCTCCAGCCCACGCGGCATCGCCATCCGCGAGCGGCAGGACATCGTTTATCGCGAGATGACGAGCAGCGCGCCCGCGACGGCCAAGGCGCCGCCTCCGCCGCCCAGGGCACAGCATCGCGAGACCCACGTCTCCGATCCCGTGCTGCTGTTTCGTTATTCCGCGCTGACCTTCAACGGCCACCGCATCCATTACGACCGCGATTACGTCACCAGGGTCGAGGGCTATCCGGGCCTGATCTTCCACGGCCCGCTGCAGGCGGCACTGATCATCGAGATGGCCGCCAAGCTGCGCAGCGGCAGGGCGCCGAAGAAGTTCACCTATCGCGGGCTCCAGCCGCTGTTCGAGGGCACCGAGTTCTCCGTCAACGCCAACGAGACCGCTGATGGCATGGAACTGTGGACCGCGAACGCGGAAGGACAGCCGACGATGAAGGGCACGGCGGTGTGGTGATACGCTGCTGCCTCCTCCTCTATTGCGAGCGCAGCGAAGCAATCCAGAATCTTTCCGCGGTGACAGTCTGGATTGCTTCGTCGCATCAGCGCAAAATTGCAACGCAATCTTGTCGCGAGCTCCTCGCAATGACGGGTGAGGCTGCTACCTTCCATAAACAATAGGGACGGAAACCATGGCCAAGAACGGCAAGACCGGCAGCAAGTCCGTCACCGTGAAGCAGGCGACGCTCGACCTGTTGCGCTCGTTCGGCATCGACAGGGTGTTCGGCAACCCCGGTTCAACCGAGCTGCCGTTCCTCAGCGACTGGCCCGATGACATCGACTACGTGCTGGCGCTTCAGGAAGCCTCCGCGGTCGGCATGGCCGATGGCTACGCGCAGGCGACGCGCAATGCCGGATTCGTCAACCTGCATTCGGCGGCAGGCGTCGGCAACGCGCTCGGCAACATCTACACCGCGCACCGCAACCAGACGCCGCTCGTCATAACCGCAGGCCAGCAGGCTCGCTCGATCCTGCCGCTGCAGGCGTTCCTCTATGCCGAGCGCGCGTCGGAGTTTCCGCGCCCTTACGTCAAATACAGCGTCGAGCCGGCGCGGCCCGAGGACGTGCCGGCCGCGATCGCGCGGGCCTATTACACCGCGATGCAGCCGCCGTGCGGGCCAACCTTCGTGTCGATCCCGATCGACGACTGGGCGCACGCCACAACCCCGATCGAGGCGCGCAAGGTGAGCCGGGAGATCGGACCAGAGCCTGACGCGATGAGGGCGCTGGTCACAGCGCTCGGCTCCGCAAAGCACCCTGCCCTCGTCGTCGGCCCCGGCATCGACCGCGCCGGTGCGGTCGATCTGATGGTGCGTGTGGCCGAGAAGGCCAAGGCCAGCGTCTGGGTCAGCCCGTTCTCGGCGCGCTGTTCGTTCCCGGAGCGGCATCCGCAATTTGCGGGCTTCCTGCACGCTTCGCCGGCGCAGCTGTCCGACGCGCTGCGCGAGCACGACCTCGTCGTCGTGATCGGCGCGCCGGTGTTCACCTTCCATGTCGAGGGCCATGCCGCGATCTTCGACGGCGGTGCGACCATCTTCCAGATCACGGATGACGCGGATGCCGCCGCGGTGACACCGGTCGGCACCAGCATCATCGCCACGATGAAGCCGGCACTTTCGATGCTGCTCGACCTACTGCCGGAGAGCAAACGCGCGGCGCCAAAAGGCCGCACGCTGCCGCCGGCGCCGCAGGCTGCCGATCCGCTGCCGGTCGAATTCCTCTTGCACTCGCTGTCGTTGGCGATGCCGAAAGACGCATCACTCGTCGAGGAAGTGCCCTCGCACCGGCCGGCAATGCAAAAATTCCTGCCGATGCGCGGCCAGGACAGTTTCTACACCATGTCGAGCGGCGGGCTCGGCTATAGCCTGCCCGCTGCCGTCGGCATGGCGCTGGGCAAGCCGAAGCAGCGCACCGTCTGCCTGATCGGCGACGGCTCGGCGATGTATTCCATCCAGGCGCTGTGGACCGCCGTGCAACGAAAACTGCCGCTGACCGTCGTCGTCATCAACAATTCCGGCTACGGCGCGATGCGCTCGTTCAGCCAGGTGATGCAGGTGCGGGGCGTGCCAGGGCTGGAACTGCCGGGAATCGATTTCGTGCGGCTTGCCGAAGGCATGGGCTGCGATGCGGTGCGGGTGACGAAGGCTGCAGAGCTCGGCGAGGCGCTGAAGCGCGGCATGGCGTTCGAGGGCACGAGCCTTGTCGAGGTCGTCGTGGATTCCGCGGTGCCGGTGCTGTACGGGCAAAAGCACTGAGTTGTCATCCCGGCGAACGCCGGGACCCGTACCGCGTGATCTATCGATTCAGCGCAGGTATCAGTACCGTGGGACAGAACAACTATCTGTCTTCGCAAAATTACGTCCTGTGGTTATGGGTCCTGGCGTTCGCCGGGACGACATCGAGTTTGCCGTGCCACCGACCAACATACTACGACGCCAAAAATCCCCCGTCCGCCGCCAGAACGTGGCCGACCACATACGACGACGCATCCGACGACAGCCACACCACGGCTTCCGCGACTTCCTCCGGGCGGCCCATCCGCCGCAGCGGCAGGCCGGCGCCGACCGTTGCGACATCGCCGACGCCGGCGCGCAGCATCATGTCGGTGACGACGCGGCCGGGCGCGATCGCATTGATGCGGATGCCGCGCGGAGCGTTCTCCATCGCGGCCGAACGCGTCAGCGAGATCGCAGCGGCCTTGGAGGCCGAATAGAGCGAGAAGCCGGGATTGGGATTGCGCATGCCGCTGACCGAGGCGTTGACGACGATGCTGCCTCGGCCTTTCGCCAGCATCGCCGGCAATTGATGCCGCAAGCACAGGAACAGCGCGCGGACATTGGTGTCGAACACGCTGTCGTAGATATCGGTCCCCTGCTCTTCCAGCGGCGCGCGGCGCTCCTGGAACCCGGCATTGTTGAAGGCGACGTCGAGCCGGCCGCAGCGCTCGACGGCCGCGCGCACCAGCCGTGCGACGTCATCCTCCTGCGTGATATCGGTCTTGACCGGGACGGCCTCCACGCCGCGCTCGCGGCATGCTGAGGCGGTGGCGTCGATCTCGGCTTCGCGCCGGCCGGCGACGAAAATCGCTTCGGCTCCCTCGGCCGCCAT
Organism: Bradyrhizobium vignae; assembly: GCF_900324035.1. Lineage (NCBI taxonomy): Bacteria > Pseudomonadati > Pseudomonadota > Alphaproteobacteria > Hyphomicrobiales > Nitrobacteraceae > Bradyrhizobium > Bradyrhizobium vignae. The sequence goes on along the minus strand of NZ_LS398110.1, from coordinate 1,320,869 downwards.
CCTGAGCGCCGTGGCGCGGCCGATGCCGCTGCCGCCGCCCGTGACCAGGCAGACCTTGCCTGTCATCCGCATCCCGGTTGGCAACGTTCCGCTCATCGTCCACTCCAAAACGCTTGCGCGCGGCGTTGCGCGCATATAGTTGTATGATACAACTATATGCCGGGAGTCAAGGGATGGCCGAGCTTTCGCTGATCGACGACATCCGCACCGCCTCGCGCCTGATGGTGCGCGAGCTCGGTTTCATGGACGCGACGGTGGCGGCATCGGACTATCCGCCCTCGGCGGTCCACACCATCCTGGAGCTCGGCATCCGCGGCCCGATGACTTCGGGCGAACTCGGCGACTGCCTGCGCCTGGAGAAATCCAGCGTCAGCCGCCTGGTGCGCAAGCTGATCGATTGCGGCGAGCTGCGGGAGACCACAAATGAGCTTGATGCCCGCAGCAAGCTGCTATCGCTGACGGCGAAGGGCCGTCGCACGCTGGAGGCGCTGCACGCCTTCGGCCGTCAGCAGGTGCGCGGCGCACTGGCGGCGCTGACGCCAGCCGAGCAGCGCACCGTGCGCGAAGGCATGATGCTCTATGCGCGGGCGCTGCGGGCGAGCCGGATGGAGGATGAGGTCGTGGGCTAGCCACACTCTCCGTGCCATCGCCCGGCTTCCGGGCGATCTCGTACTCCGAGGCGTCAACGTTTCAATCGATAGGTCGCGGCGTACTGGATGGCCCCCTTGCCGCCTTCGCTAAAGCTTCGGCGCCCCTGGGCCTCAACGCCGGCGAAGCCTTGGCGTAGCCGGGTCGCGGAGCATGACAACGTCAGGTGTGGCGGTCACTTGCCGAATTCCTCTCGCATCTTGGCCTGGATCTTGGCCATGCCGCCGATCCAGCGGTCGTAGTTCTCGGTCTTCTTGCGCATGTAGCCGAGCACCTGAGGGTGCGGCAGGATCAGGAATGTCTCCTGCTCGAGCCCGGCGAGCACGTCTTTCGCCACTTGCTCGGGCGTGAGATCGCCGTCGCCGGATTGCGGGCCCTTGGGGATGGAGCGCAGCATGTTGGTGTCGACGCCCTGCGGGCAGAGGATCGAGACCTTGATGTTGTGGGCCTTGTGCGAGATCGCGAGATTCTCGGCAAAGCCGACCGCGGCATGCTTGGTCGTCGAGTAAGCCGGGCTGCCGACCTGCGACAAGAGGCCCGCGGCCGAGATGGTATTGAGGAAATAGCCGCCGCCGCGGGCCCTCATACGGGGGACGAGATGCCGCGCCGCATAGACATGCGCCATGACGTGGATCGCCCAGCTGCGCTGCCAGGGTTCATCCGAGGCGCCCCCGGCATTTTCCGACATCGGATCGAAGCCGCCGCCGATGCCGGCGTTGGAGCAGAACAGTTCGATCGGGCCGAACTGCCGCTCGGTCTCCTCGATGACGTGGGCGATGTCCTTTTCCTGCGCGACGTCGCATTTGAAGGCGGCGCCATCGACCATGGCCGCGACCGCCCTCGCATTGGCGGCGTCCATGTCTGCGACGACGACCTTGGCCGCGCCCGCATTGTGAAAGGCCTCGCACAGCGCCTTGCCGATGCCATTTGCGCCGCCCGTGACGACCACGACCTTGCCGGTCACCTGCATGCGACGTCTCCTCTTGTCTTGTACCGCTTTGTATCGCGCCGCTCATTCCGCGTCGCGGGTCCTCGTCAGCTCAACACGAGGTCGAGCACCGCGGTATAATGGCATGCCGCGCCGGCCAAGACAAAGCCGTGCCAGATCGCATTCTGGAAGCGCAGCCGGCGCCAGGCGTGGAAGATCACGCCAAAGCTGTAGAGCAGGCCGCCCGCAAAGATGAAGCCGAGCGCCAGCGCAGGGAGAGCCCTGACCACGGCGTCGTAGAGCATGATGCCGCTCCAGCCCATCGCGAGGTAGATGCCGACCGCGACTCGGTCGAACCGGCCGGGATAGCGCAGCTTCAGCACGATCCCTGATATCGCCGCGCACCAGACGCCGGCGAGCAGCACCAGCGCGAACGCGCTGTCCTTGAGCTCCAGGATGAATGGCGTGTAGGTCGCCGCGATCAGCAGGTAGATCGCGGAATGGTCGAACCGCCGCAGCAGCCACTTGGCCGGCGACACCGGCCAGAGATTATAGGTCGCCGACAGCACCAGCATCGAGAGCAGACCAGCGACATAGATCGACACGCCGACGATGTCGGTGACATCGGAATAGACCGCCGCCAGCACCACCAGGACGGTCGCGGCGATGATGCCGGAGAGCACGCCGATCGCATGGATGATGCCGTCGGCGATCAGCTCGGCGCGGTCGTAGTTCCAGCCGATCGCGTCGGCTGCAGCGTGGACAGAATCGGACGCGAACTGTTTCATTTGGAAGACGGTCATGGCAATCCGCAAAGCGTGGCAATGCCCTCTTGCATGGGTCTTTCGGGATCGGCGTATCGTTCAAACGGCTGATTTGCCGACAAAGGCGGTGGAAGTATGAAAGCTTGATTTTCCTCAGGCAATTGCCACTTTTGTGACTAATCCGTTCTGCGTATCCCTCGCCCGAGATCCCCTCACGTTCATATGGCATTCAGTTTCCAGGATATGGTCGAGGAGGCGCGGCTGTCGGCGCGGGCGCTGATCGACTATGGCGAGCACTTCTTCAATCCGACGGTGCGGCTTGGTGTCACCGGCCTGTCGCGCGCCGGTAAGACCGTATTCATCACCGCGCTGATCCATGGGCTGACGCGCGGCGGCCGGTTTCCGGTGTTCGAAGCCTATGACTCGGGTCGGATCGCGCGGGCGCATCTGGCGCCGCAGCCTGATGATGCCGTGCCGCGCTTTGCCTATGAGAACCATCTGCGCGCGCTGGTCGAGGAACGGCGCTGGCCGAACTCGACCGTGGACATCAGCGAGCTCAGGCTCGTTATCAACTACCAGCGCCCGACCGGCGCCGATCGCACGCTGACGCTCGACATCGTCGACTATCCCGGCGAATGGCTGCTGGACCTGCCGCTGCTCCAGAAGAGCTACGAGCAATGGTCCGCCGAAAGCCTGGCGCTGTCGCGCGAAGCGCCGCGCGCGCATCTCGCGACCGAATGGCACACCCATCTCGCAACGCTCAAGCCCCAAGCGCGCGAGGACGAGCAGGCGACGCTGACGGCCGCAAAGCTCTTCACCGATTATCTGCGCGCCTGCCGCGACGAGCGGTTTGCGATGAGCCTGTTGCCGCCCGGCCGCTTCCTGATGCCCGGCAATCTCGCAGGCTCACCCGCGCTGACCTTTGCGCCGCTCGATGCGCCCGCCGGCGGGCAGGCGCCTGAGGGATCGCTATGGGCGATGATGGTGCGGCGCTTCGAAGCCTACAAGGACGTCGTGGTGCGGCCGTTCTTCCGCGATCATTTCGCGCGGCTCGATCGCCAGATCGTGCTGGCCGACGCGCTCGCCGCCTTCAACTCCGGCCCCGAGGCGCTGCACGACCTCGAGGCCGCGCTCGCCGGCATTCTCGACTGCTTCAACATCGGCCGCAGCACCTTGCTCTCCAGCCTGTTCCGGCCGCGCATCGACCGCATCCTGTTCGCGGCGACCAAGGCTGATCATCTGCATCATTCCAGTCACGACCGGCTCGAGGCCGTGCTGCGCCGCGCGGTCACCCGTGCCGTTGCGCGGGCGGAAAACACCGGCGCGGCGATCGACGTGGTGGCGCTCGCCGCCGTGCGTGCCACGCGCGAGGCGCAGGTGGCGCGTGGCCGGGATAAACTGCCGTCGATCCTGGGAACGCCGGCCGCGGGCGAAAGTGCCGGCGGCGAGTTCTTCGACGGCAACACGGAGGTTGCGACCTTTCCGGGTGATCTGCCCGACGATCCCGAGCCGCTGTTCCGCGGCACCGATGCGTTCCGCGGGCTCGCGACAGAGGCCGCCGAGAGGAGCGATTTCCGTTTCCTGCGCTTCCGCCCGCCGAAGCTCGAACGCGCGGGCAACGACGAGCCCGTGTTGCCACACATCCGCCTCGACCGTGCCTTGCAGTTCCTGATCGGAGACAAGCTCGCATGAACGACCGATCCCAGCCGCGGCGGCCGGCGACGTTCCGGCTCGACGATCCCGGCGTCCTCGTCACCGAGGCCGATGAAGCGGGACGGATCGGTCGCGACACGATCCAGATCACGCCGGAACCAGATCTCATGGCGCTGCCGGTGCCGGTTGAAGCTGCGCTGCCGGCGCGGCGCGGCGTTCCCTGGGGCACGCTGTTCTGGTCCGGCCTCGCAGGGCTGACGTTGCTCGGCACCGGGCTTGGCGTGATCCGTCTGATCGAGGATCTGTTTGCGCGCAGCGAAAGCCTCGGCTTCATCGGCCTTGCCTTCGCCTTCGTCACTGCGCTGGCGCTCGCCGTAGTGATCGGGCGCGAGGCGTTCGGGCTGGCCCGCCTCGCGACCATCGAGAAGCTGCATCAGCGCGCCGCCGCGGTGCTGGCCAGCGACGACCGGAAAGAGAGCCGCGTCATCGTGCAGGACCTGCTCAAGATCGCGCACCAGAACCCGCAGCTGGCGCGCGCCCGCGCCACGCTGGAAAGCCATGCCGGCGAGATCATCGACGGCGCCGACATGATCCGCCTCGCGGAGCGCGAGTTGATGTCATCGCTGGATGCCGAGGCGCGGCGGCTGGTCTCGTCAGCGGCACAAAAGGTCTCGATCGTCACGGCGGTCTCGCCCCGCGCCGCGATCGACGTGCTGTTCGTGTTCGTCGCCGCGCTGCGCCTGATCCGCCAACTCGCCTATCTCTATGGCGGTCGTCCCGGCGCACTCGGCATGATCCGCCTGCTCCGCCACGTCATCGCCCATCTCGCCATCACCGGCGGCATGGCCGCGAGCGACAGCCTGGTGCAGCAGATGCTCGGCCACGGCATCGCGGCGAAGCTGTCGCAGCGACTGGGTGAAGGCGTGCTGAACGGGCTGCTGACGGCGCGGCTGGGATTGGCCGCGATCGACGTGACGCGGCCGCTGCCGTTCGCGGCCTTGCCGCCGCCGAAACTGTCGGATCTGGCAACGGATCTCTTGCGGAAGAAGGACGGGGAAGAGTAGTTTCTTCGCGGCACGTGCTGGCTGCACCCTCTCCCCTTGCAAGAGGAGAAGGAAGTTCGGAGCATGCCGCGCTAAAGCATGATCCGGAAAAGTGCGAAGCGGTTTTCCGGAAAGATCATGCGTAAACAACAAGCTAAAGCGCGATGACGATTCATCCAAATCTCATCGCGCTTTAGGCGCGCTCCCGCTTTTCGGTTTCTCCCGCCAGCACCTTCCACTGGAATAGCGGCGAGTCCTTCGGCGGCGAGAGCTCCGGGGTCCAGCCGGTCAGCTTCTCCAGCACATAAGTGTCCATCACGAGGCCGCGCCAACGGCGCTCGACCTCGCCAAGTTGCTCGCGTTTCGCCGGGATACGCTCCCACAGCGACGAACGATCGTCCGGTTCGCGCCCGACATAGATCCCCGCATGTCCCCTGATCTTGTCCATGCCGGGATCGCGGAAATCCTGGAAGCGGCCGCGCTCGTTGAGCTCGATCACGGGCACACGGCCCCGGAACAACCAGCGCATCATGGCATAGGTGCGATAGTCGGTGGTCGCGATCCAGGTGGCGCCGGTCTCGTCGAGTGCAGCCTGCGCGCGCGCGGCGACCTGCTCGTAGCCGGCCTCGGCGCCGATCGGATCAATCTTGCCGAGCAGATTCCAGGGCGCGACGACGTAATAGAGAAACACGAGAACGACGAAAGCGATGCCCGAGACGATCGCCGTGTTGACCCAGACCAGTGTCGATTTGAGCATTCGGGCCGACCAGCCCTCTTTCGTCATCGTGGCGAGGTTCACCGCGGCGGCCGCAAAGCCCACCGGCCACATGAACATCGGCCAGGTGTCGCCGACGCGAAGTGTCAGCGATTTCACGAGGAAATAGAGAAACGGCACCAGCACCGCGGTGGACAAGAGGATCGCGACCGGCTCGCGCATGCGATAGCCGCGCCGCGCCGTCAACACCAGGCCCGTCAGCACCACCGGCAGCATGACAAAGCCGACCAGGCCGAATTGCAGGCCGATGTAGTCGCCGATCGTGCGCAGCGAGATGCCGTAACTGGCGGTGGCGCGCACGCCCTGGAAACGGAACGAGGCCCAGTCGTGCTGTGCGTTCCAGATCAGCACCGGCGAGAACGCGGCGATCGCGACCAGCATGGCGAGGTAAGGGTAGGGACTGCGCAACCAACGCCAGCGCCAGTCCGGCACCAGCAGGAAGGCAGCCACTGCGGGTGCGAACATGATCGCGGTGAATTTCGACAGCACCGAGAGGCCCGCGAACAGGCCGGCCGCGAGCCACCAGCGGCCATCGCCGCTCTGCGCCAGCCGCACCAGCGACCAAACCATCGCCATTGCACACGGAATCATCGCAACATCGGGCGCGACCTTGGCCATCAACAGGCCGTAATAGAGCGCAGCCTCCGGCATCAGCACGGCGACCACAATCGCACGCGTATCATGCGTGAGGCGGCGGACGAGGTCGCCGAGCAGCAGCTGCATCACCAGCATCGCGACGATGCCGCCGAAGCGAACGCCGAGAGTGGTGTCGCCAAAGATCGCGGTTCCGAAACGGATCAGCCAGGCGATTCCCGGGGGATGATCGAGGAAGCTGAGCGCAGCCTCCTTTGACCAGGTCCAGTAATAGGCTTCATCGGTGCGCAGCTCGATCGCGCAGGCATAGACGATGCGGAGCACGGTCATCGCGGCGATGATCACTGCCGCCATGACTAGAGGTCGGCGCGCGCCGCCGCGGAGGGGCTTGATGATGTCAGAGGCTGTCGTCACGGCCGCGCTTTTCGCCAACCTGGGAGGGGGAGTCAATGCGGGGAGCCCATTCGCGCTGTCGTCCCGGACAAGCGCGCGGAGCGAGCGCTTATCCGGGCCCCATAACCACAGCGAGGAGTTTGGCGAAGGCTCGCGGTTGCCAGCTCGCGCGCAAGCCGATCCTGTGGTTATGGGTCCTGGGTCGGCACGCGCCTGGGGCCCTCTTGTCCGGGACGACGGTGGCGGCTTGCCGCGCATGTGATCGGGCGAGCTGTCCGCGGGGGGAATTAAACGCTACGCTGGCTGTTCTTCTCGATGAACTGATACAACCGAATCATGGCCACCGCTCCCGTCCATATGCCCGAACTCGTCCGCGCGACCAGCGCGCGGCAGGTGCGGCTCATCTGCGGCATCATCCTGTTCTGTTATGTGGTCAGCCATTTCCTCAACCATGCGCTCGGCAACATCTCGGTCGATGCCATGGAGATCGGGGTCTACTACCACACCCTGTTCTGGCAGTTCCTGCCGGTCGCGATCGTGTTCTACACGGCCGCGCTGACCCATATGGGGCTCGGGATTTACGCGCTGTATCAGCGCCGGCAGTTCCGCTGGCGGACGATCGAGCCGCTGCAGCTCGTGCTGGGACTGAGCATTCCGGCTCTCGTGATGGCGCATGTGATCGGCGTGCGCCTCGGCCAGACGCTGTACGGACACCAGAAGCTCTATCCGCAGGAGCTCTACCTGTTCTTCGTCGCGGCGCCGGGCCGGCTCTGGCAGATGACGATCCTGCTTCTCATCGCCTGGGTGCACGGCTGCATCGGCATCTATTTCTGGCTTCGCCTCAAGCCGTTCTTCACGCGCGCGGCGCCCTATCTGCTCGCGGCCGCCGTGCTGATCCCGACGTTGTCGTTGCTCGGCATCTACCAGGGCGGCCGTAGCGTCGAACTCGAGGCCGACGACGGCGAATGGCGCACGCACAACCTCGCACGTCGCCAGGTCGGCAGCGTCGCGGAGGCCGACACGCTCGACCGCATCACCGGCGGCCTCACCGTCGGATATTTCGGGTTGCTGGGACTGGCGCTGGCGGCGCGCGGCGTGCGCGCCTGGCGCGAACGGCGCGGTGGCACGATTGTCCTGTCCTACGGCAATGGCAAGACGGTGCGCGTGCCAAAGGGTCTCTCCGTGCTGGAGGCGAGTCTGCGCCACAACGTGCCACATGCCAGCGTCTGCGGCGGCCGCGCCCGTTGCTCGACCTGCCGCATCCGCATCATCGGCGACCATGGCGCCCTGCCCCAGCCATCGCAGCGCGAGGCCTTCGTGCTCGCTCGCGTCGGCACCGCCGATCCGTCGATCCGACTTGCGTGCCAGCTGCGTCCGGACTGCGACCTCTCTTTCTTCCAGCTCTTCACGCCCCACACGCATGCGGCGGATGGACAGGCCTCGACGCCGGCGCGCATCGGCCAGGAACGCTATCTCGTCAGCCTGTTCGTGGACATGCGCGGCTCGACGCAGCTCGCCGAGAAGCGGCTGCCGTTCGACACGGTCTTCATCGTCAACCGCTTCCTCGGCGCGGTCTCGCAGGCCGTGATAGAGAGCGGCGGGCAGCCGAACCAGTTCGTCGGCGACGGCATGCTGGCGCTTTTCGGGCTGTCGGCCGATCCGCCGACCGCCTGCCGGCAGGCGCTGAAGGCTGCCAGCAGCATCGCGATGCATATCGACGAGCTCAACGCGCTCTTGAGCCACGATCTGCGCCAGCCGATCCGCTTCGGCATCGGCATCCATGGCGGCGAGGTCATCATCGGCGACATCGGCTATCGCGATCACATCGTCTTCACCGCGCTCGGCGATGCCGTCAACGTCGCCGCCCGCCTGCAGGACATGACCAAGACGCTGGCCTGCGAGGCCATCGTCTCGGAGGAGGTCCGCCGCACCGCGGACCTTGCAGGGGACGCCCTGCCGCAGCAGGAGGTCGCAATCCGCGGCCGCGACGAGCCGATGGCCGTCCGCGTGATCGCTGATGTGAGGGAGCTGGGGGCGCTGGTCGATGGACGCGAGCGCGTTGCGGCGTGAGGCGCGAGCCAAGCGACAGGTGCGCTCTGTCCCCCGCTTGCGGGGGAAGGTTGGGGAGAGGGTCTCTCCGCGACGGGACAATCCGCTAGAGGAAAGAGCCCTCACCCGGCGCTTTGCGCCGACCTCTCCCGCAAGCAGAAGAGGGCGAGCGCACCGCCGCTACCGCCACGACTCGCCACTCTCTCCTCGCGCCGCGTAACACCGGCCTGCTGCAACGCAGCGGCATGGGCTTGCTGCGAAAGCACGAATTGACATCATCCAAATCGTTGCGACAGATGAGCACGGGTCTTACGGTGATGACCGCTGGTCCAACGAAAAGCTCCGGGAGGAGACCAGAATGTTCGATCGACGCGACCTGCTCAAAGGAGCGGGGCTTGCCGCGCTTGCGGCCACACTGAATTCCACCAAGGCGCTGGCACTCGACACCGTCACCCTGCCCTTCGCCAATGGCGAACGGCCGCTGGTGAAATATCCGCAGAAGCGGCCAATGATCGGCCTCACCAGCCGGCCGCCACAGCTCGAGACGCCGTTTGCGGTGTTCAATGACGGCCCGATCACGCCGAACAACGCGTTCTTCGTGCGCTATCACCTCTCCGACCTGCCCTACAATCTCGACCCCGACAAGTTCACGCTCGAGGTCAAGGGCAAGGTCGACAAGCCGCTGAAATTGTCGCTGAAAGACATCAGGAAGATGAAGGCGACGGAGATCGTCGCCGTCAACCAGTGCTCGGGCAACAGCCGCGGCTTCTTCGAGCCGCGCGTCGCCGGCGGCCAGCTCGCCAATGGCGCGATGGGCTGTGCGCGCTGGCGCGGCGTGCCGCTGAAGGCGGTGCTGGAGTTGGCGGGCGTTCAGACCGGCGCCAAGCAGGTGACGTTCAACGGCATGGACGGGCCGGTCAACGACAAGACGCCGGACTTCATCAAGGCCCTCGACATCGATCACGCCACCGACGGCGAGGTGATGCTGGCCTATGGCATGAACGGCGAGGACCTGCCGTTCCTCAACGGCTTCCCGCTGCGCCTGATCGTGCCCGGTTATTACGGCACCTACTGGGTCAAGCACCTCAACGAGATCACCGTCATCGACAACGTCTATGACGGCTTCTGGATGAAGTCGGCCTATCGCATCCCTGACACGCCCAACAACGCGGTCGAGCCGGGCACCGCGCCGAAGGCAACGATCCCGATCAACCGCTTCACCATCCGCTCCTTCATCACCAGCGTCCCCGATGGCGCCAAGCTGAAGGCGGGAGCGACCACCCTGCGCGGCATCGCCTTCGACGGCGGCAAGGGCATCAAGGAGGTCCAGGTCTCCACCGACGGCGGGCAGACTTGGGTGAGCGCAAAGCTCGGCAGGGACCTCGGCAAGTACGCCTTCCGCGAATGGAAGCTGCCGGTGAAGCTCGCGGCAGGCAGCCATGAGCTCAAGGTCCGCGCCACCGGCAATGGCGGCGAGACACAGCCGGATACGCCGCGCTGGAACCCGGCGGGTTATTTGCGCAATGTCGTCGAAACCGTCCGCGTGACGGTGGCCTGAAGGAGACTGATCATGCAGCGCACCGTTCTCCTCGCCATCGCGCTCACCCTCGCCGCGGCAGTGGGTTCAACGTTTGCCGCGCCGGTCAATTACAAGACCCCCGACGAGATCGCGGCGTTCAAGCCGGGGCCCAATCTCGAGGTCGTGCAGGGCAATTGCAGCGCCTGCCACTCGTCCGACTACATCGCCACGCAGCCGCCGATGAAGGACAAGAAGGGCTTCTGGCAGGCCGAGGTGACCAAGATGATCAAGGTCTATGGCGCACCGATCGACGATGCCGATGTCGGCAAGATCGTCGATTATCTGGCAGCGACGTATTGACGGTTGGTGAGACGCGTCTGGGCCATTTGACCGCGAAACGGGCAAAACCGGCAAAAACGCCGCGAAGTTGAGCGGAATTCGGCGAAATGCCGATGTGGTTTGAGCTACCAAGCCTGCCACATTCCGCGTATCCTGCTATGACCGAACCGGCTGGTTGGCGGGGACTGGCGGTTCGAGATCTCGGAGGAAGACCCGCGGAGAAGTCGTGATGGCTAAAGGTACGGTCAAGTGGTTCAACCCGACGAAGGGTTATGGATTTATCCAGCCTGCGTCGGGTGGCAAGGATGTGTTCGTGCATATCTCGGCGGTGCAGAAAGCCGGTCTGTCCACCCTCAACGAGGGACAGACGGTGGAATACGAAGAGATCGCAAACCGGGGCAAGACCTCCGCGGAGAACCTCAAAGTATAAGCCCGCGCAGCCTTTGCTGCCTCCCGGATCTGTCCGGGAGCGGGCCAAAAAATTTAAGAAGACGGCCGGTGCATTCGACGACAGGCGTTGCGATTGCACGAGGATAACTATTTTTCCTGCAAAGACCGCCTTTCCGACTACAGCAATGACAATCGCGACAGCACTGCGCTAACCCACCGGCAATGGTGCGTCGCGCTTGATCTCCTCCATCACCGCATAGGTCCGCGTCTCGCGCACGCCCGGCATCGACAGCAGGGTCTCGCCGAGAAAGCGTCGATAGGCGGTCATGTCCGCAAGCCGCGCCTTCACAAGATAGTCGAAGCCGCCGGCAACCATGTGACACTCCAGCACCTCGGGCGCGAGCTTCACCGCGCGCGCAAAGCGCTCGAAATTGTCGGGTGTGGTCTTGTCGAGCAGCACCTCGACGAACACGAGCAAGCCGAGGCCGAGCCGGTGCGGATTGAGCCGCGCGCCATAGCCCTCGACGAACCCCTCGCGCTGCAAGCGCTTCAGCCGCTCGCCGATCGAGGTCGGCGAGAGGCCAATGCGCTCGGCGAGCTCGACATTGGCGATGCGCCCGTCCTCTTGCAAAATCGAGAGGATTCTCCGGTCGATGCGATCAAGTTCCATATCTTACGAGGCTTAATGGTGAATGATCTTCATTTTCTAAGGCAAATCGGCTAAATTGTCTATCGAACTACGGTCATGCGGGCTTTATCCTGAATTTCAGCCACAGGACACGCCATGCCGAACATCCCGCCGCCCTTCACTGCTCCCTACGCCCCTGACGACGCCGACATTGCTGCGCGCCTGTTGCCATCGGCCCATCTGAGCCCTCCGCAGGATGCGCGGATCGACCGCGCCGCGACGCGGTTGATCGAGGCGATCCGCAAGCGCGACGACCGCCTCGGCGGGATCGAGGATATGCTGCGGGAGTTCGCGCTCTCGACCAAGGAGGGGCTCGCGCTGATGGTGCTGGCGGAAGCGCTGCTGCGCGTGCCCGATGCCCGGACCGCCGACCAGTTCATCGAGGACAAGCTCGGCGAGGGCGACTTCATCCACCACGAGACCAAGTCCACCGCGTTCCTGGTCAACGCCTCGGCCTGGGCGCTCGGCCTGTCGGCGCGGGTGATCCAGCCCGGCGAGACGCCCGACGGCACCATAGGCCGGCTGGTGAAGCGTCTGGGCGCACCGGCGGTGCGCACCGCCACGCGCCAGGCGATGCGGCTGATGGGCAATCATTTCGTGCTGGGCGAAACCATCGAGCAGGCGCTGGAGCGGGCCCGGCCGCGCTCGGGCCAGAAGCCGCGCTATTCCTTCGACATGCTTGGCGAAGGCGCGCGCACGGCGGCGGACGCCAGGCGCTATTTCGACGCCTATGCCAGTGCCATCGAGACGATCGGCAAAGCGGCTGGCAACCATCCCCTGCCCGACCGACCCGGGATCTCGGTAAAACTTTCGGCGCTGCATCCGCGCTTCGAGGCGATCAGCCGCGCGCGCGTAATGGCCGAACTGGTGCCGCAACTGCTGGACCTCGCGCAGCGCGCCAAAGCCCACGACCTCAACTTCACCGTCGACGCTGAGGAGGCCGACCGGCTGGAGCTGTCGCTCGACGTGATCGCAGCGACGCTCGCCGATGCCTCACTTGCCGGCTGGGACGGATTTGGCCTGGCGATCCAAGCCTATCAGAAGCGCGCCAGCGCGATGATCGACTATGTCGATGCGCTGGCGCGTGCGCATGACCGCAAGCTGATGGTCCGGCTGGTCAAGGGCGCCTATTGGGATACCGAGATCAAGCGCGCGCAGGAGCGCGGCCTCGACGGCTATCCCGTGTTCACGCGCAAGGCGATGACGGATCTCAACTACGTCGCCTGCGCCTCGAAACTCTTGAGCCTGCGGCCGCGCATCTTCCCGCAATTCGCCACCCACAATGCGCTGACGGTCGCGACCGTGCTGGAGCTTGCCGCTGACAGCGGCGGATTCGAATTCCAGCGCCTGCACGGCATGGGCGAAGCGCTCTACGAGCAGCTTGCCGAGGATCACCCAGACATCGCCTACCGCACCTATGCGCCCGTGGGCAGCCATCGCGACCTGCTCGCCTATCTGGTGCGACGGCTGCTGGAGAACGGCGCCAACTCCTCGTTCGTGGCGCAGGCCGCCGATTATCGCGTGCCGGTTTCGGCGCTGCTGCAGCGCCCGGCGGATGCCGTCGGCCGACCGCAACAGGCCGCTCATCCCAGGATTCCGTTGCCGGCAGATCTGTTCGCGCCGGAGCGGCGCAATTCGCGCGGCATCGAATTCGGTGAGCGTGCCGCGCTCGACCGGCTGCTGGCCGACGTCAAGGCGGAAGCAGCCGATCTCAAGTCCGTCACCAACGCGACGCCGGATCAGGCCAACGCGGCGGTAGCCGCTGCGCGCGCGGGCTTCGCCAGTTGGAGCCGGGCGCCGGCGGGCGCACGCGCGGCAGCGCTGGAGCAGGCCGCGCATCTGTTGGAGTGCCGGGGTGCCCGTTTCATCACGCTGTTGCAAAGCGAGGGCGGCAAGACGCTGGACGACGCGCTGTCGGAGCTGCGCGAGGCCGCGGACTTCTGCCGCTACTACGCCGCGCAGGGCCGCAAGCTGTTCGGGAACGATGCCGCCATGCCGGGCCCGACCGGCGAGAGCAACGCGCTTAGCCTGCGCGGCCGCGGCGTGTTCGTGGCGATCTCGCCGTGGAACTTTCCACTGGCGATCTTCCTCGGCCAGGTCACGGCGGCGCTGATGGCCGGCAACAGCGTGGTCGCAAAACCCGCCGAGCAGACCCCGCGCATCGCACATGAGGCCGTCGCGCTGCTGCACGAGGCCGGCATCCCCAGGAGCGCGCTGCATCTCGTCACCGGCGACGGCCGTATCGGGGCGGTGCTGACCGCACACCAGGACATCGCCGGCGTCGTCTTCACCGGTTCGACCGAGGTCGCCCGCAGCATCAATCGGACGCTCGCGGGCAAGGACGGGCCGATCGTGCCGCTGATCGCAGAGACCGGCGGCATCAACGCCATGATCGCGGACGCGACCGCACTGCCCGAGCAGGTCGCCGACGATGTCGTCACCTCCGCGTTCCGCTCCGCCGGCCAGCGCTGCTCGGCGCTGCGGCTCTTGTTCGTGCAGGAGGATGTCGCCGACCGCATGATCGAGATGATCGCGGGCGCCGCGCGCGAGCTCAAGATCGGCGATCCCTCTGACGTCGCGACGCATGTCGGGCCGGTGATCGACACGGAGGCAAAGCAGCGCCTCGATGCGCATATCGCGCGGATGAAGCGCGAGGCGCGGCTGCACTTTGCAGGCCAGGCGCCGGAGGGCTGCTTCGTCGCGCCGCACATCTTCGAGCTCAAGGAGGCCGGTCAGCTCACCGAGGAGGTCTTCGGGCCGATCCTGCATGTCGTGCGCTATCGCGCCGAGAACCTCGCGCGCGTGTTGCAGGCCATCGAGCGCACCGGCTACGGGCTCACCCTCGGCGTGCACTCCCGCATCGACGATACGGTCGAGGCCATCATCGACCGCGTCCACGTCGGCAACATCTACGTCAACCGCAACATGATCGGCGCCGTGGTCGGCGTGCAGCCGTTCGGCGGCAACGGACTGTCCGGAACCGGCCCCAAGGCCGGCGGCCCGCACTACCTCGCGCGCTTCGCCACCGAGCAGACGGTGACGATCAACACGGCTGCAGCGGGCGGCAATGCGGCACTGCTTGCGGGGGAGGAGTGAGGCCCTGCGCCCGGCGCCGTTGCATCCCGTCGAAACATCGGTCTAATGCTCCCATCACTGGCCTGCGCCAATTCCAGCGCGCGGGAAACAACAGGAGCGAGGGAGCAACGCCGCGATGGACAAGGGCATTTTTGCGGGGCTGAAGGTTCTGGACTGCGCGAGCTTCATCGCAGCGCCCGCGGCCGCGACCGTGCTGTCGGATTTCGGCGCCGATGTCATCAAGATCGAGCCGCCCGGCACCGGCGACCCCTACCGCAATCTGCCCAACCTGCCGGGTTATCCGACCGGCGAGCACAATTTCGCCTGGCTCTTGGAGGCTCGCAACAAGAAGAGCATCGCGCTCGACCTCGCAAAACCCCAGGCGCAGGCCGTGCTCTACAAGCTGGTGGCGGAAGCCGACGTCTTCATCACCAACATGCCGCCGCCGGTGCGCGCCAAGCTCGGCATCACCTACGACCATCTCGCCCATCTCAACGATCGGCTGATCTATGCCTCCTTCACCGGCTATGGCGAGAAGGGCGAGGAAGCCAACAAGCCCGGCTTCGACAGCAACGCCTATTGGGCGCGCTCCGGCCTGATGGACCTCGTCCGCGCCGACACCGACACCACGCCGGCGCGCTCGGTCGCCGGCATGGGCGATCATCCCTGCGCCATGGCGTTCTACGGGGCCATCGTCACTGCGCTCTATCAGCGCGAGAAGACCGGCAAGGGTTCACACGTCGCCTCCAACCTGATGGCGAACGGGGTGTGGGCGGCAAGCGTGCTGGCCCAGGCAAAGCTCTGCGGCTCCAAGTTCGGCGAGCGACGACCGCGCGAGCGCGCGCTCAATGCGGTCGCCAATCACTATCAGTGCAAGGACGGCCGCTGGCTGATCCTGTCGCTGCTGAACGAGGAGAAGCAGTTTCCGACGCTGGCGCGCTGCCTCGGGCGCGAGGATCTGATCGACGATCCCCGCTTCGCCACCAAGGCCGACCGCCACGCCCGCTCGGTCGAGCTGATCAAGATCCTGGACGAGACCTTCGCCACCAGGGATCTCGCCGAATGGCGCAAGATTCTCGACGGCAATGGCCTCGTGTTCGGTGTCGTCGCCATTCTGGACGACATCCCGAACGACAAGCAGATGCTCGACAACGAGGTGCTGGTGCCGTTCGAGAACGACACCATGCTGACCATCAACAGCCCGATCTGGATCGACGGCGCCAAGAAGGTGCAGCCGCGCAAGCCGCCCGCCGTCGGCGAGCACAGTGACGAGATCTTGCGCGAGGCGGGATACGACGAGGCGACGATCAAGACGCTGAGGTCGTCGGGGGCGGTTGGTTAGGAGCGCGTCGCTCCAACCCCGTCATTGCGAGCGCAGCGAAGCAAATCCAGAGTGTCTCCGCGGACGCATTGCTGGATTGCTTCGCTGCGCTCGCAATGACGGTGAGGGACTATCTCGCTATAACAATCGGCAACACACCGATGCCGCGAGGTCCCATGCCCAGCTACCGCCTGCACTACTTCCCTGAATCCGGCAACAGCTACAAGCTGGCGCTGATGCTCACGCTTTGCGGCGAGACGTTCGAGCCGGTCTGGACCGATTTCGCCGGCGGCGTTACGCGCACGGCGGAGTGGCGCCGGAACGTGAACGAGATGGGCGAGATTCCCGTGCTCGAGATCGACGGCGCGAAGATGACGCAGACCGCGCCGCTGCTGCTGAGACTGGCCGAGCAATACGGCCGCTTCGCCGCCGAGACGGAGGACGAGAAGTTCGAGCTGCTGCGCTGGCTGTTCTGGGACAACCACAAGCTCACCGGCTACATGGCGACCTATCGCTTCATGCGCGCCTTCACCGAAAAGAGCGATTCTCAGGTGCTGAAGCATTTTCGCCGGCGACTCGAGGATTTCCTCGGCATCCTCGACGGGCACCTCCAGCACAATGAATTCGCGATCGGTGCGAAGCCGACGGTCGCCGACATCTCGATGATGGCCTATCTGCACTATCCGAGCGACGAGCACGGCTTTGATTTCGCGCAGAGCCATCCGGCCGTTCATGCCTGGCTCGGCCGCATGGCCGCGCTGCCAGGCTGGAAGCCGGCCTATGAGCTATTGCCGGGCAAACGGATGACGAATTACGCGAAGTGAGGCTTCTTCTTTTCCCTCTCCCCGCATGCGGGCAGAGGCGAAGAAAAGCTACCTCAGCGACAGCCAGCCGAGCGTGAACAGGATCCCGCCGACGATGACGGCCACCGCAACCGCCCAGGTGCTGACGCGGATGCTGCCGGTGATCTGCTTGGCTTCTTCATTCCGCGCAATCTCGCGATTGCGCTCCTTGTTGGCTTGCCTCGTATCCGCCATGAACCATCCGAATCGCTTCTAGTTCTATCTTGCGCGTGATCTTTTCGGAAAACCGCTACACACTTTGCGCTGGCCTCCGGGTCGGATCACGCGCTAACGCGTCTTGATGAAGCACATGCCGATGCGGCGCGAGGCCGCGGCAGCCTGACAGGTGAGACCGTTAGCACAGCTCCATGACGTAAAACTCTCATCCCGCGTTCCCGATCCCGCGTCTTGCAGGGAACAATGCGCGCCCCAGCCGTCCTGATATTCGGTGCCGGCGAGCTCGCTTCCGCCGCGGGTCTGCGGCCGGCTGGCAAATCCGCGTGAGAAATCGGGGTGTTTTCCGGCCGCGAACGCGGTCAGGATGTCGCGGCGGCGGAGCTGATCGCCGAAGAAATGCGGCGAGGCCGGCACGATGGTGGAATTCGATGGCTTGTCAGCAAGCCAATCGACGCCCGGAAAATGGAATCCGCCGATGCCGCGGGTCTGATGGCAGCCGGCGCAGGTGACGTCGTTGAGACGGCGCTGGAAGCCTGCGACCGAGCGGACATTCTGCATGTCGACGCCGCGTGCCGCCGCCTGCTTCAGCGCGCTGACCACGTCATTGTCGGTGAAGACGCCATCGCCTTTGCCCTCTCCTTGCATCATGCCGAACTCCGGCTGCAAGGCCGAGGCATCGAGGCCGGCGGGGGTCGGTACCACCGCAGCCTTGGCCAGGAATTTCTCCGGGATCAGCACGGTGCCACGATCGAACTCGCGAAGATGATCGGGCGCGAGCAGCCAGGTCTTGAAGTCGCGCCGCAGCACGTCGTCAGCAAGAATCCGGTCGCGGTCGATCTGGTTCTCCAGTGTCGATTCCTCGAAGGTCTTGCCGGCAGCGTCGTACTTGAACACCTTGAGCAGATAGTCGGAGCGGAAATCGTGCAGCGTCGATTTCGGTGCGACCGAGACCTGAATGTTGGTCTCGATGCGGTCGAGCATGGCGTCGTGAGGCGGGAGGCGGCTGCCGATCAAATCTTGCCAGTCGGCATTGTCGAGCCAGCGCCGCGCGACATCGGCGCAGCTGATCGACTTGCCGTTCCCGTCCGTCTGGCGCACATCGCGCGCCTTCATCACGAGGTTGAACGTCATCGGCAGGCGCGTTGCGGTCTTGCCGCCATCCGGCCCGCTGTCGAAACGCGTAAGACGATAGATCAGCCGGATCTCGCCGCAGGACCCTTCAGAGACATAGGCACGGTCCATGCGATTGACGATCCCGGCCAGCACGAAGCGCGTGTCGTGCGATCTCAGATTGGCGAGGTCGAACAGTTGCGCATCAAAACCCTCGCCGACGCCGATGGTCTCGCCCGGATATGTCGCCTTGTACCGCGCGATGTAGCGCTCGAACTCCGCATCGATAGCCGGCACGATCTCCTTCAGCTGCGGCAGAGACACGAACATCAGCTCAGTCGTGAGCGGGACGTCCGCGTTCCGCTCCGGCGATAGCAGACGTGGGATCGTCAGCGTATTGTTCTGGTCGAGCTTGCGCAGGAGATCGGGATCGGTGATCGCGATGCCGCGCGTCAGCGCAGTGTTCTCCGCTGCGAAGAGCGAAACGACACCGCCCAGCAATGCGACGGCAGCAACGAGAATTCGCAGCGCGCGGCTCATGCCTCAGGTAACACCGCGCAGGGACGCCTATTCAAGCAAAAAAGGCGCCTCACAGGGTGGTGAAGCGCCTCTGCGACGGTCGAATATCGAATGTTCAGCGCGCGACGATCAGGCCCCTGCTGGTGACGACCACCCAGCGGCCGTCCTGGCGGCGAATTGCATCGACGCGGCCGACCCCGGGTATGGGGTCGCCGGGATAGACCTCGTAGATGCCGTAGCGGCCCTCGATCAGCGCACCGCCGTTGCCGGCGTTGCGCAGCCGCCAGCCCTCGACCGTCGGGAGACGTCCAATCTCGGTCTTGGGCGCGGCGGGAGCGGGAGCCGGTGCGGCCGCAGCAGTCGCGAGCTGGGTCGGCGCGATCGAGCCGGTGGTCTCCTTGGCCGGTGCGGCCGTGGCTTGCGCAGGTGCGGCGGGCGGAGTCGCGCGGAGCTTGTCGACGGTCTCAGACAGCTTGGCGATCTTGGCCAGCGGCTCGGCCTGCGCCTTTTCGAGCTTGTCGAGGCGCTCGTTGGTCCGGCTCAACTGGCTGACTCCGGTCTTCGAGCTCTGCTCGACATTGGCCTTCAGTGCGACGAGATCGGCATCGATCCGGGCGACGGACGCATCCAGCGCGCTGGTATCGGCGACCTGTACTGGCGCCTGGGCCGGGGATGCGAAATGCATCATGCCGGCGGTCGCGAGCGCACCGCTGATCGCGCCGACGCCGGCGGCAATCGCCACCGCGGCAGCCATGGCCGAGAGGCGGCGCTTGCTACCGGTTTCGCGCGGCTCGTCCGCCTTCACATGCGGAGCGAACTCCTCGCGCTCCCAGGTGCGGTCGGCAGGCGACATGACGATGAGCTTGCCGAGCTTCGGCTCGGGATTGGCTTCGGTCTTAGCTTCGAACTTCGGCACCTCGATCCGCGGCGGCTCCACCTTCGGGGCTTCCGCCTTGACCGGATCCGGCTTGGGCGGCGCCTCGTGGTCGGGGGCAATCGAGGGGGCCTCGATACCGGCGGCAGCCTCGACGGCCTGCGGCGCTGCGGCGTCGACAGCACCGGAATCCTGGGCAGCCTGCTCGGGCAATGGTTCGCTCACGGCTCAAATACTCCAGTCTCGGTTGACCTTTTGGTAACTTTCATTGCTTGCGAAATCCTTACCTTCGGATCCGCTTACCGAAATTTTAGGAACTCATCCGGGGCCGAATTAGGCCGGGAAAATGGAACCGGTGTGGCGGGCGTGAAACAGTTTGTAATCGGGGCAAGATGAATGGCGGCGCAACGGCCGGGCCGTCGCGTTCGCGGCGCGCTGAAGAAGCGGGCGCTTCAGTGCGACGGCGAGAGAGTTAACGCGTCCGCTGCGTCCACATCGTCATTGCGTGTGGGGCGTCAGCCGGCATTCACATCACCACCGGCGCATCCGGCAGCTCGTTCGGATGCGGGCCGCCCGGCGGGAAATGGCGCGCCAGTTCGCGCGACACCGCCTCGATGCCGGCGATCACACCGCGTTCGAACTGGCCCGATCTGAAATCGGCCTCCATCGCCTGGCAGATGGTCTCCCAGCCCTCGGCGCCAACCTTCGCGTCGATGCCGCGGTCGGCGATGATCTCGACGTCGCGGTCGGCGAGCAGGAGATAGATGAGGACGCCGTTGTTGTGCGCGGTGTCCCAGATGCGCAAGTGCGAGAACACGTCGAGCGCACGCTCGCGCGCCGGCTGGTTGCGGAACAGGGGGCCGCCGTCGAGCGCGCCTTCGACCACGAAGCGGATCTGGCCGGAATGGGAGGCTTCGCCGCGCTCGATCGCCTGCTCGATGCGTTCGAGCACGGCTCGCGGAAAAATCTGCTTCGCCCGCCAATGATGCTGCACGAGATGTCGGGCAATGCGCTTGATGCTCATGACTGCTACCAGCTCCCCGAGGCGCCGCCGCCGCCGAAGCTGCCGCCTCCGCCGCTGAAACCGCCACCGTCGCTCGACGATGATCCGCTGCTCCAGCCGCCGGACGAGGAGCCGCTCGACCAGGAGCCGCCGCGCGAGCGGCCTGTCGCCGATCCCACCCCCAACAGATCCGCGATGAAGGTCAGGATGGCGCCGAGCACACCGGCGCCGAGGCCAATCACGGCAGACTCCAGCACGAACCAGGCGAGGACGCCGACGATGACTCCGGCCACCACCGAACCCAACAGACGCCCGAACATGGCGCGCAGAAATCCGCCCACGACGAGGGGGCCGAACAATACGAAGTAAAACAGCGGCTCGATGTCGTTCCAGCTGCCGAAATTCACGCTGCGCGAGGGCGTCGGCAGCGGCTCGCCGTCGATCACGCGGATCATGCGATCGACGCCCGCCGAGATGCCACCTGAAAAATCGCCGCTGCGAAATTTCGGCGTGATGTCCTCGTCGATGATGCGCCGCGAGGTGACATCGGTGAGCGCGCCTTCGAGGCCGTAGCCGACCTCGATGCGCAAATGCCGGTCGTTCTTGGCGACGACGAGGATCGCGCCGTCATCGACCTTCTTGCGCCCGATCTTCCAGACCTCCGCGACGCGGATCGAGAATTGCTCGATCGTTTCCGGCTCCGTCGTCGGCACGATCAGGACGGCGATCTGGCTGCCCTTGCGGTTCTCGAACTCGCGCAATTTTTGCGACAACGAGGCGATGTCGCTGCTGGAGAGCGTGCCGGTCTGATCGACGACGCGGCCGGTGAGTTGGGGGACGGCGACGTCGGCGCGGGTGGGGAATGCGAGGGTGAGAAGCAGTGCGATGGCGAGGACCAGTGCGGCGACCAACGAATACGCCCGCCACATTCGCGCTGTCATCGCCCGCGCAGGCGGGCGATCCAGTATTCCAGAGGCCGCGCTGCTCGAGCCGTGAAGCCGCGGCGTACTGGATTCCCCGCTTTCGCGGGGAATGACAGTGGAGTGTGGGGCCCGCATCGGAAGCCGAACGCAGCTACTTCGACGGCGCTGGTGACGGATTGAAATCCACCTTCGGCGCGGTCGAGATCGCCTTCTCGTTCTCGACCGAGAAGTTCGGCTTCTCCTTGTAACCGAACGCCAGCGCGGTGAGGTTGGTCGGGAAGGAGCGGATGGTGACGTTATACTCCTGCACTGCCTTGATGTAGCGGTTGCGCGCCACCGTGATGCGGTTCTCTGTGCCCTCCAACTGGGACATCAGGTCCCTGAACAAGGCATCGGACTTCAGCTGCGGATAGTTCTCGGTGACGACCAGGAGACGCGACAGCGCGCTGGAGAGCTCGCCCTGGGCGGCCTGGAATTTCTGGAAGGCGGCGGGATCATTCAGCACCTCCGGCGTTGCCTGGATGCTGCCGACCTTGGCCCGGGCATTGGTGACACCGAGCAGCACGTCCTTCTCCTGCTGCGCAAAGCCCTTCACCGAGTTGACGAGATTGGGCACGAGATCGGCGCGGCGCTGATACTGGTTCACGACCTCGGACCAGTTGGCTTTGATCTGCTCGTCCTCGGTCTGGATCGCGTTGTAGCCGCAATTGGTCAGGCTGAGCGAGGCCAGCGCCGCCAGCACGGTCAGGATCTTGCGCATCAAATTTCTCCCGGTGGAATCCTGTGATTCAATATCAGATAGCGATCACACGATGCCAGCTTCCCGCGTCATTCCGGGGCGCGAAGCGAACCCGGAATCTCGAGATTCCGGGTCTGGTCCTCCGGACCATCCCGGAATGACTGCGGCGAATGGGGCACCCCAGCCGACTGACGCAAGCCCCTTGCCTATCGCAGGCGGTCATAGTCAACTCCGGCAAAACAAAAGCGGAAACGCCAGGAGGAGCGCGATGTCCTCGTTCGAGACCATTCTCGTGGAGCGGCCGGAGCCGGCCATCGTCCGTGTCGTGATGAACCGGCCCGAGGCGCGCAACGCCCAGAACCTGCAGATGACCTACGACCTCAACGCCGCTTTCGATGCAGCGGTGCAGGACGACGCGGTCAAGGTGATCATCCTCGCCGGTGCGGGTCCGCACTTCTCGTCCGGCCATGACCTGCGTCCGGGCGGCAAGAACGCCGCAGGCGTCGATTTCCCGCCGATCGGAAATTGGGGCGGCTTCGCCGAACCCAACGCGCATGGCCGCTTCGCGCGCGAGCAGGAAATATATCTCCAGATCACGCGGCGCTGGCGCAACCTCGCCAAGCCGACCATTGCCGAGGTGCACGGCAAGTGCATCGCCGGCGGTCTCATGCTGGCCTGGGCCTGCGACCTCATCGTCGCCAGCGACGATGCGCAGTTCTGCGATCCCGTCGTCACCATGGGCGTCTGCGGCGTCGAGTGGTTCGTGCATCCCTGGGAGCTCGGGCCGCGCAAGGCCAAGGAGTTCCTGTTCACCGCCGACAGCTGGAGCGCGCAGGACGCGCATCAGCTCGGTATGGTCAACCAGGTCGTGCCGCGCGCCGAGCTGTCATCGCGGGTGCTGGAGCTGGCGCGCCGGATCGCGACAAAGCCCTCCTTCGCGCTGAAACTGACCAAGGAGGCGGTCAACCGCTCGGTCGACGTGATGGGCCAGCCCGCCGCGATCGACCAGGCCTTCGCGCTGCATCAGCTCTGTCACGCGCATAATCTCCAGGAGTTCGGCATGATCGTCGATCCCTCCGGCCTGCATCCCTCCGTGCGCAAGCCGCCGACGGCCGCGGAGTAGACGCAATGGACCTGAATCTCAGCGACGAGCAGAAATTGCTGCGCGGGAGCGTGGAGCGGTTCGTGGCCGAAAGCTACGATGCCGATCACCGCCGCAGAATCGCGAATGATCCGCTCGGCTTCAGCCCTTTGGTGTGGAAACAGTTCGCCGACCTCGGCTGGCTGGCGTTGCCCCTTCCCGAAGAATTCGGCGGTCTCGGCGGCGGCGCGGTCGAGATCGGTATTCTGATGGAAGCCTTTGGCCGCGGCCTCGTGTCGGAGCCCTATGTAGCGACCGTGGTGCTCGGGGCCGCGCTGATCGCCAGATGCGGCACCACGAAGCAAAAGCAGGCGAGCCTGCCCAAGATAGCGGACGGATCATTGAAGCTCGCCTTGGCGCATTCCGAGCGCGCGGCCCGGTTCGATCTTGCCAAGGTCACGACCAGCGCCACCAAGACGTCGCAAGGCTGGCGCCTCGCCGGCAGCAAGATCGCCGTGCTCGACGGACATGCCGCCGACGAGATCATCGTCTCCGCCCATATCCACGATCACCGGGGGCCGTCGGGGCGGATCGGCCTGTTCCTCGTGCAGGCGACGACGCCGGGCCTCGTCATCAACGATTATCCGCGTCTTGGCGGCGGACGTGCCTGCAACATCGAGCTGTTCGACGCGCATCTGCCGGAGGATGCCCTGCTCGGCGACGGCAGCGATGCGCTGCCGGCGATCGAATGGGCAGTCGATCGTGCCATGGCCGCGCTGGGTGCCGAAGCTGTCGGCATCATGCAGACGCTGCTCGACACCACGCTCGAATACACCAAGATTCGAAAGCAATTCGGCCGGCCGCTCTCGGCCAACCAGGTGATCCGCCACCGTCTCGCCGACATGGCGATGCAGGTGGACGAGGCACGCTCGATGGCGCTGCGGGCCGCGTTGAAGGTGGATGCTGCGCCGATCGAGCGTGCCCGGGCGGCGTCGGGCGCGAAAGCCAAGATCGGCAAATGCGCGCGCTTCGTCGGTGAGCAGTCGATCCAGCTTCACGGTGGCATGGGCGTCACCGAGGAGCTCGAGGTCGGCGCCTATTTCAAGCGGCTGGTCGCATTCGACACGCTGTTCGGCGGCAGCGCGCATCATTATGCCCGCCACGCCGAACTTGGCCGCAGGGCCTGACACCGGGAGAGCCTCATGGACCTGTCGTTCAATGTCGAGGAGCGTGCCTTCCAGGACGAGGTGCGCGGCTTCATTGCAAAGAATCTCACCGAGGAGATGAAGCGCGCGACCGCGCTGACGCCGTCGGTGTTCTCCGATCCTGATATCGGCATGGCCTGGCAGCGCGCGCTGCACCGGCAGGGCTGGGGCGCGCCGGGCTGGCCGGTCGAATATGGCGGTCCCAATTGGACGCCGGCACAGCGCTGGATCTTCGAGACCGAATGCGCGCGGGCCGGCGTGCCGAACGTCAACTTGATGGGCGTGAAGATGGTCGGGCCCGTCATCATCGGCTTCGGCAGCCCCGAGCAGAAGAACTTATACCTGCCGCGGATTCTCTCCGGCGAGGATTATTGGTGCCAGGGTTATTCCGAGCCGGGCTCCGGCTCCGATCTGTCCTCGCTGAAGACGCGCGCGGTCCGCGACGGCGACGACTACATCATCAACGGCACCAAGATCTGGACCACGCATGCCCATCACGCCAACCGCATGTTCGCACTGGTGCGCACCAGCGACGGGCCGCGGCAGCAGGACGGCATCAGCTTCATCCTGATCGACATGAAGACGCCGGGCATCACGACGCGCCCCATCCTCACCATCGGCGGCGACTACGAGGTCAACCAGGTGTTCTTCGACGACGTCCGCGTGCCCGTCGCCAATCGCGTCGGCGAGGAAGGCAAGGGCTGGACCTACGGCAAATATCTGCTCGAGTTCGAGCGCGGCGCCGGCATCGCCTCCGCCAAGCTGCGCGAGGGCCTGAAGGCGATCGCGGATCTCGCCTGCTCCGACCTCACGGGCCGCGCAATCGACAGTCCCGACATCGCGACGCGGATCTCCGAGGTGGAGGTCGATATCGACGCGCTGGAAATGACCGAGTTGCGCGTGCTCTCGGCGCTGCAGACCGGGCAAAATCCCGGCGCGGTGTCGTCGATCCTGAAGCTGCGCAACAGCGAGATCCGCCAGGCCGTGACGCGGCTGGGCGCCGACGTGATCGGCCACGATGCGCTCGCAGTCGAGCCGATGCGCCCGCTCTACAAGCTCAACCACGAGCCGGCGACACCTGAGGAAATGCTGACGGTGATGCCTGAATATCTCAACGGCCGCGCCTACACGATCTTCGGCGGCACCTCGGAAATCCAGCGCGATATTATTGCGAAGATGATGCTCGGGATTTGATGGCTGCGGCCCTCTCCACCGTCATTGCGAGGAGCCCTTCGAAGCAATCCAGAACTGCCGCTGCGGAAAGATCCTGGATTGCTTCGCTGCGCTCGCAATGACGGTGCCCTTGAAGGCTTACCCCGCCGCCTTCGCATCCCGGATCGCCTGCCAGATCTTCTGCGGCGTCAGGGGCGTGTTGAGCTGGGTGATGCCGAGATCGGCGAGCGCGTCCATCACGCCGTTGGTGACGCAAGGAGGGCCGCCGATCGCGCCGGATTCGCCGCAGCCCTTGGCGCCGAGCGGATTGGTGCGGCAGGGCGCCGAATCGTCGAGCGTCACCACGATCGGCGGAACGTCGTCGGCGCGCGGGATGCAGTAATCCTGGTAGCTCGCGGTGAGGAGCTGGCCGTCGGCGTCGTAGGACACGCCTTCATACAGCGCCTGGCCGATCCCTTGCGCGACGCCGCCATGGATCTGGCCGGTGACCAGCATCGGGTTCACGGCGATACCGACGTCATCGACCGTGGTGTAGCGCACGACCTTGGAGACGCCGGTCTCGGGATCGATCTCGACCTCGCAGATATGCGTGCCGTTGGGCCAGCTCGGACCATCGACCTCGCCTTCGGAATCGACGCTGAGCTTGGCGCCGCGCTCCTTCTCGGCGAGATCGAACAGGCTGATGCGGCGGTCGGTGCCGACCACGGTGAGCATGCCGCCCTGATATTCGATGTCCTCGACCGAGGTCTCCAGCACGTTGGCCGCTTTCTCGCGCGCCTTCTGGATCAGGTCGTTGGAGGAGACCGCGACCGCCGTGCCGCCGACGAACAGCGAGCGCGAGCCGACACTGCCGAAGCCCATGGCGAGATCGGTGTCACCCTGGACGACGTCGATCTTGTCCATGGGAATGCCGAGCGAGTCGGAGATCATCTGGGTGTAGGTGGTCTGCAGCCCCTGCCCCATCGCCATGGTGCCGGAATGCAGCACGACGCGCCCCTGAGAGGTCGCGTGCAGGCTGACCTTCTCGGTGTGGGCGCGGCCGCCGGTCCACTCGATGTAGGAGGTGAGCCCGCGGCCGTAGAGCAGGCCCTTCTTCTTCGCCGCCTTCTTGCGCGCGGCAAAGCCGTCCCAGTCGGCGAGCTTGACGGCACGGTCGAGCATGTGGGCGAAGGCGCCGGAATCGTAGACCTGGCCGGCGGCATTGGTGTAGGGCAGCTGCGCCGGCTTGATGTAGTTCGCTTTCCGGATCGCGCGCGGATCCATGCCGATTTTTCGTGCGGCCGCGTCAAACAGGCGCTCGACGATGAAGACGGCTTCGGGTCGGCCGGCGCCGCGATAGGCACCGACCGGCGCGGTGTGGGTCATCACCGTCTTCACTTCGAAATGCACCAGCGGCAGATCGTAGACGCCGGTCTGCACGAAGGGCCCGAGCACCAGCGGAATGATGTTGGCCGCGCCCGAGGAATAGGCGCCGGTACAGCCGATCGACTTGACACGATAGGCCAGCACTTTGCCTTTCTCGTCCAGCGCGAACGAGGCCGTCGAGGTGAGATCGCGGCCATGGGTGCCGCCGACAAACTCGTCGGTGCGATCGCCGCGCCAGCGGATCTTCTTGTTCAACTTGGTCGCGGCATAGGCGACGATGCCGTCTTCCGGATAGAGGTTGGTCTTCTGGCCAAAGCCGCCGCCGATGTCGCCGACCAGCACGCGCACGCTGTCCTTGGGACGCTTGAGCACGGCTTCCGCCAGCACGTCGCGGGTCGAGGCCGGGGTCTGCGACTGCACGTGCAGGAGGAGACGGCCGGACTTCCTGTCGATCTCGGCAATGGTCGAGCGCGGCTCCATCGCGGAAGGAACGAGGCGCTGGCTGACGATGTCGAGCTCGACCGTGTGCGCGGCCTTGGCAAAGGCCTCGTCGACCCTGGCGGCGTCGCCATAGCTCATCGCGCCGACGATGTTGTCGGGTGCCTCCGGCCACACCACGGGCGCGCCGGGCTTCACGGCTTCGACGGGATCGACCACCGCGGGCTGCACGTCGTATTCGACCACGATCGCCTCGGCGGCGCTCTGCGCCTCCACGCGCGATGAAGCCACCACCGCGGCCACGGCCTCGCCGGCATGGCGCACGACCTCGTGGGCGAGCAGCCGGCGCGGCGGCACTGTCATCGGCTTGCCATCGGGGCGCTTGAAGATGTTCAACGTCGGGATGCTGCCGATGTCGTCCTTGACGAGGTCCGCGCCGGTGTAGATCGCGGTGACGCCGGGCATTGCGGCCGCGGCGCTGGTGTCGATCGAGACGATCTTGGCGTGGGCATGCGGCGAACGCAGCACGTGCAACCACAGCGCGCCGTCTTCCGGCTTGTCGTCGATGAACTGTCCCTTCCCGGTGAGCAGCCTGAGGTCTTCCAAACGCTTGACGGGTTGCCCCGCTCCGAAACGCAAATTGCCGGGAAGAATGTTCATTCCGTTATGTCCTCGAAATCCGGAAAACGACCGCGGCGGTTTTAACCGATTTTGCGGGTCAGACAACCGAGCCCCGGCGCATCTGCAATGCGCGTCAGAGCCCCTTGCAGGCGCGGATTGGCCCGCTAAGACCTGTCGATATCGATGATGCTTACGTTCACATCACGGGTATCCGAGCCGCGCTTGACCGTGAGCCGAACGGTCTTTCCGGCCCCGGACAGCTCAAGCGCATCGGTCAGGTCGGAGAGGCGTCGCACCGGCTTGCCGTCGGCCGCGGTGATGATGTCTCCGACCGCTCCGGTCGAAAAGTTGACACCACGAATTCCCGCGCGCTCGGCAGGACTGCCGGGAGCGGTCCGGACCACGATCACCCCTTCGACACCAAGCCGCGTCGACACATCCTCGCTGGCGGCCACGATGCCGATACCGGGTGTCGGCACCCGGCCGTTGCGGATGAGCTCGGGCACGATCCGGTTCACGACATCGACCGGCACCGCGAAGCCGATGCCGGCGTTGGAACCCGACGGCGATATGATCGCGGTCGTGACGCCGATCAGCCGGCCGGCAGAATCCAGCAGCGGTCCGCCTGAATTGCCCGGATTGATCGCGGCGTCCGTCTGGATGACATTGGCAATCTCCCGGCCGCCATGAGTCGGGAGCCTGCGCTTGAGCGCGCTGATGATGCCGCTGGTCATCGATTGATCCAGCCCGAAGGGGTTACCGATCGCAAAGGCGGATTGCCCGACCTTCAGGTCGCTCGAGCTGCCGAGCGCCACCGGCGGAGGCAGTTCGCGCACACTGCGGATCCGCAGCACCGCA
Source organism: Bradyrhizobium vignae (assembly GCF_900324035.1). Lineage (NCBI taxonomy): Bacteria > Pseudomonadati > Pseudomonadota > Alphaproteobacteria > Hyphomicrobiales > Nitrobacteraceae > Bradyrhizobium > Bradyrhizobium vignae. Next base: position 1,291,762 of record NZ_LS398110.1, on the reverse strand, counting down.
AGATCGTAATTGGGTGCCGTGCCGACCAGATCGACCTGGGCCACCTCTCCCGACGCAAAACGCACGGCGATTTCCTCGCCATTGGCCACGACATGATTGTTCGTCACGAGATGGCCCTCACGGTCCCAGACGAATCCCGTGCCGGAAGCGCCGCCCTGGGCTTCCTCGCCGATCAGCGGATTGGCCGCCGATTTCGCCGCCACCTGGACGACCGAGGGAGACACGCGTTCGAAGATGTCGATGGTGGCCTTTTCGGCCTCGGACAACGGCCCGCGCTGCTCGATGGCTCGCGCGGCAGGCGTGGTCCACGGCACATGCTGGATCTTCGCGGCGGTGACCACGACGAGCAGAGCGGCCAAAACTGCCGCGGCAATTCCGTAGCGACGATTCATGGGTGATCACTGCGTGTGCTGAAGACCATGCTCGGAATGCAGATACATAAGCTGGCGGACCTCGCTCACGCAGCAACGTCCCAAGCGGATGGAAGTTTCCCGGTCAGGCAGATGGGGAACGGCTTGGCTCTTGGCAGGCGTCCGAGGACATATTGCCGCGTGACAATCGGCTATGCCAACTCCCTCAGCGCGGCTTCGACGATCCTGCGCTGCTCGACTGTCAGCGCGGCCTGCGGCGGGACGGGGTCGCCGACGTCGTAGCCCTGGATCGAAAGGCCGGCCTTGATGCAGGCGGCGAGGTTGAAGCGGGCGAAGGCTTCGTTGATGCGCCACAGCCGGCGCTGGAGCGACATGGCCTCGTCCCAGCGGCCGGCCCTGCAGAGGTCGTAGAGCATCACGCTCTGGCGCGGGATGATGCAGGCAGGTCCCGCCATCCAGCCGCGGCCGCCGATCAGCATCACCGCCGCCGGAATGTGGGCGGAGGCGGAGAACACGCGCAAGGCGTCCCCGCAGCGGTTCATGATCGAGAGCAGCCGGCCGGTGTTGGTCGAGGCGTCCTTGATGTAGCCGATGCGCGGATGCTCGGCGAGGCGCGCTATGACGTCGAGGGTGAGATCGGAGCGCTGGAATTGCGGATTGGTGTAGATGACGACGGGAATGTCCACGGCATCGGCCATGGCGCGGAAGTAGGACTCCACCTGGACATCCGAGAGCGGGAAATAAGCCTCCAGGATCGCCAGGATGCCGTCGGCGCCGAGGGCCTGATAGGCTCTCGCCTGCGCCACCGCATCCGCCGTCGAAGTGGAGACAACGCCGGCTACGACCGGCACGCGGCCCCTCGCCGCCTCGATCGTGGTCCGTACGACAGAGGTGCGTTGCGCTGCATTGAGATAGGCGAATTCGCCGGTCGAGCCCAGCGGCGTCAGCCCGTGGACGCCGGCAGCGATCAGGTCCTCACATAGCTTCGCAAGGACGTTCGTCCGCACCGTGCCGTCGGCATCAACGGGAGATACGAGGTAGGGAAAGACGCCGTGGAATTCGGACATGTCGGGCTCCCGGAGAGCAGCTGGCACCCGACGGTATTACCAACGCCAGCTCCAGCGATCAAACCTTGAGCAAGCGTACCCGCGTGCCCCAGGGATCGATCGCTTCCAGGCCGTCGGCAAGCGCCGTGACCTTCACACCGTTCTTGCGCAGGCGCTCCTCCTGGGCGGCGAGCAGCTCCGGCTTCGCCATCATCAGAGAAAACCAGGCAAGTCCCGTCGTCTGCTCATCGCGTTGGCCGGCGCCCTGGCTCTGCCAGACGTTCATGCCAAGGTGATGGTGGTAGCGGCCCGACGACAGGAACGCCGCGCCGTCGCGGCGGCGGGTCGGGTCGAGACCAACCGTGCCATGATAGAAGCTCTCGGCCTGCGCGAGATCGCCGACGCGAAGATGCATGTGGCCGACGCGCATTCCGTCCGGCGCTTTGGCATAGTCGGCAACGCGCGTATTGGTCAGCGACAGCAGGTCGGGGATGTTGAGCTCGTCGGTCGCCATCTTCACGCTCCCCTCGCTCCATTGCCATTGCGAAGGGTCGCGGTCGGCATAGACCTCGATGCCGTTGCCCTCGGGATCGTCGAGATAGATGGATTCAGAGACGAGGTGATCGGCAAAGCCCGACAGCGGCACGCGATGCGAGGCCGCGTGAACCAGCCAGCGCGCCAGATCCTTGCGGGTCGGCATCAGGAAAGCGGTGTGATAGAGGCCGGCGGCGTTGCGCGGCTCGATCGCCGCATCGGGACGAGCTTCCAGCGCGAGCAGCTTGATGCCAGCCGTGCCGAGCTTCGCGCCGGTTGCCGAACGCTCCATCACGGTGAGACCGATCACGTCGCGGTAGTAGTCCGCGATCTTCTCGAGATTCTTCACCCGGAGCGTCACCATGCCGACCCGCATCGGCGTGCGGCTGGCATAGGTCGGGCCGCCGCCCTGCGGTGTGCCCTCGGCGCGCGCCGCCGCTGCGGCGGCCATCGCAAGCGAGGTGGCGCCGGCCAGTTGAAGCAGGGTGCGGCGGGTGAGATCGATGGTCATCAGTCAGGGCTCGCTGAAATCCTGGGGGCCAAAGGGCGCACTTTCGGGATTGCTACACGTTCCCGTGAGGCGCTCCCAATCACATGTTCGTCGGCCGTGGTCCTGCGGCGGACTGCCCTGTCCCTGCTCTGGTCCTGGCCACCCGGCCAGTTTCGCAATCGTGCGCGGCATCCCAGATTGAGGGCAACTACAGGAGCCTGCCATGACCGATTCAACTCCTCTGACCTTGCTGTCGTACGCGCTCGCGGACGTGGTGGCGCGCACCGCGCCCTCCGTCGTCTCCGTGCATTCGCATCGCGCCCGCGCAACCGGCTTTGCCTGGAAGCCCGGTCTGATCGTCACTGCCGATGAGGCGCTGGCCGACGAGGGCGAGGTCGAGATCGGCCTCGCTGACGGCAGCCGGGTCGCGGCCACGATCGCCGGCCGCGACCACACGACCGACATCGCGCTGCTGCGCACTGAGGCCGCTGTCGCACCGGTCAAACTCGCCTCCACGGTCCCGCCCCTCGGCGCGCTGTCGATCGTGGTCGCCACCCATCGCGAGACGCCGAGCGCCGCGCTTGGAATGGTATCGGCGTCCGGCAAGGGCTGGCGCTCCTTGCGCGGAGGCGACATCGACGCCCGGATCGAGCTCGACGTTCGCCTGCGCGATAGCCAGCAGGGCGGCCTCGCGCTCGACGCATCGGGCGATGCCTTCGGCATGGCGGTGCTCGGGCCGCGGCGCGTCCTCGTCATTCCGACGGCGACGATCGAACGTGTCGCGCCGCAGCTTGAGGCACGTGGCCGCATCGCACGCGGATATCTCGGCCTCGGGCTCCAGCCGGTGCGGCTCGACGATGGCGTCGGGGCGATGGTGATGAGTGTCGACAAGGCCGGCCCCTCGGCCGCGGCCGGCATCCGCCAGGGCGACGTGATCGTCGCGGTCAACGACCAGAAGCTGTCCGGCGTGCGCGCCTTGTCGCGGACGCTCGGACCTTCGAGCGTCGGCGCGGTGGTCGAAGTCGCCGCCCGCCGCGGCGGCGAGCCGGTCAGCTTCAAGGTCACGGTCGGCGAGAGGCCTGAGGCGTGAGCGAGGACAACGCGCCCGAGATCGTGCTGTCGCTGGAGATCGACGATCCCGCTCTCGCCGATCGCCTGGCGAAGCTGCTGGGCAACGTCACAGGGTTACGCCTCGCCGCGCCCGGCGAAGCGGCCTCAGTGACGGTTGTCGCCCGCGATCCGCGCATCAGGTCCGAAGACATCGCGCTGACCCAGCGCGAGCTCGACGTGCTGGCGCTGATGGCCGAAGGCGCCTCCAACAAGATGATCGCCCGGCAGCTCGGCATCTCCGTGCACACCGTGAAATTCCACGTCGGCTCGCTGCTCGACAAGCTGGATGCCACCGGACGCACCGATGCGGTCGCGCATGCGGCGCGGCGTGGCGTGATCGAGCTTTGACACCGCCGGGCGTCACGGCGCCGACGTCGCCCGGAAGCGGAGCTCGACCTTCAGGCCCGGCGCATTGTCTTGCAGCGCAACCTCGGCGCCATGAAGGCGCGCGACCGCGGCGACGAGGCTGAGGCCGAGACCATTGCCCGGCGTGTAGCGGCTCTGCTCGAGTCGATAGAAGCGCTTGAAGACGTGATCGCGCTGCTCGGCGGGAATGCCGGGACCGTCGTCGGCAATGGATATCAACGCACCGCCATCGGCTCTGCGGCAGCTCACGGTCACCTGCCCGCCCTTGCGGCCGTGCTTGATCGCGTTGTCGACGAGATTGGCGATGGCGTCGAACAGCAGGTCGCGGTCGCCGGTGATCGCCACCACGCGGTCACCATCGAGGCTGAGGCGCGTGGCGACCTGCTCGGCGGCGGCATCGTAGAGCTCGACGACCTCGCCGGCGATCTCGGCGAGATCAAGCGCGCGGAAGGCACCGGTGCGGGCCCGCGTCTCGATCTCGGAGATCCGCGTGATGGAGGCGAACATGCCGAGCACGGCATCGAGATCGGCGATGGTGTCGCCGATCAGCGCCGCGTCGGCTTCGCTGTTGCGCGGCGCGTGGAAGGCCTTCTCCAGCCGGCCGCGCATGCGTGTCAACGGCGTGCGCAGATCATGCGCGACATTGTCGCTGACCTGCTTGACCTCGCCCATCAGCGTCTCGATGCGGTCGAGCATCTGGTTGAGATTTTCGGCGACGCGATCCCACTCGTCATTGCTGCCCCGCAGGGGAATACGCTGGTCGAGGCCGGAGAGCATGATGGCGCGGCTGGTGGCGTTGATCTGTTCGATCCGTCCGACCGTGCGTCGCGTCACCAGCACGGCTGCGAGCCCGGCGAGCACCAGCAGCAGCGCAGCGACGGCAGCCATCGCGAGCTCGATCATGCCGGTGAAACCGTCATGATCGACGACAGTGCCGACCCGGCGCTCGACATAGGCGAGCGTGCCGAAATAGACATAGGCCATGATCGCCGCCACGATCAGCCCGAATGTCGCGATCGCGATCAGCGCCAGGCGGAAGGTCGAGGAGCGGAGGGTCTTAGCCAGGAGCACGGAGACAGTATCCGATGCCGCGGATGGTGTGGATCAGCGGATAAGCCTGGGCGTCGTCGACCTTGCGGCGGACGCGCCCGACATAGACGTCGATGATGTTGGTAGAGGGATCGAAATGCAGGTCCCAGACATGCTGCAGGAGCATCGCGCGGGAGACGACGCGGCCCTCGTTGCGGACGAGATATTCGAGCAGCTGGAATTCACGCGGCAGCAGCGGAATCTTGCGGCCGCGGCGGCTCGCGCTACGCGCGATCAGGTCGATGGCGAGATCGCCGACGCGCAGCAGCGTTTCCTTGGCGATGGTCTCGCTGCGGCGGCCGAGCGCCTCCAGCCGCGCCAGCAATTCGGTGAAGGAAAATGGCTTGACGAGATAATCGTCGCCGCCGGCGCGCAGGCCGCGCACGCGGTCGTCGACTTCGCCGAGTGCGGAGATGATCAGAAAGGGTGAGGCGACGCCGTCATCGCGCAGCTGGCGCATCACGCTGATCCCGTCGATATCGGGTAGCATGCGGTCGATTGTGATCACGGCATAGTCGCGCGCCGAACCATGGCTCAGCGCTTCGCGCCCGGTGGCGGCGAGATCGACGTCATAGCCCGAGGTCGTCAGTTCCTCGACGAGCTGGCCTGCGGTTTCCGGATCGTCCTCGACGACCAGGATGCGGCGGTGACCTCCGGTCATGCAAGACTCCGCGCGACGGTCGCCACCAGACTATCCCGTTCCGGGGCTGAGCGGAACTGCCCGGTGGCGATCGCGACAATGGTGCGGTCCGGCGATGCTAGTACCAATCGTACCCGCACACATTGACCCATTGCCATCCGTAGGGCGTCCAGCTCCTGCGCCAGCAGCCGTCATAGTAACTGGCATAGATGAAAGGCGCGCCGAAGAAGGCGAAGCGGTGGAAGCGATGATGCCGGAAGAAGAAGGCATGTCGGCCAATGAAGGGCCTGTGGAATGCCGTGCCGGCAAACCGCGGTCCGAAGGCGGCGCGGGTCGCGAACGGCGCACCGGCAAAGCGCGGCCCGATCGCCGCGTGAGCGGCCATCGGGGAACCGGCGAAGCGGGCGCCACCGAAATGAGCGCCGCCCATGCCGCCCATCCGCATGCCCCCGCCCATTCCGCCGACGTGCATGCCGCCACCACCGAAATGCCCGCCGCCAAAGCCACCATGGCCGCCGCCGCCAAAACCACCGCGCGCGAGAGCGGGCGCCGCAGCCGCCAGCGTCGCAGCAACTGTCGCCGCGACGAGCCCTGTGAGAAGCCTGTTCTTCATCGGAATATCCTCCTTGCAGTGCAGCGCTAGTCCCGCTGCACGAAGGGGATCAGGAGATGCGAATGGGCTGTCCCTATCAACTTACAAATGCGCCAGTTTCTGACGCCGGTGTTAGGGAGGGCAGGCTCTCTCCCCGTCATTGCGAGGAGCCCTTGCGACGAAGCAAATCCAGAGTCCCGCCGCGAAAGGGTTCTGGATGGCTTCGCTGCGCTCGCAATGACGATGTGGAGAGAGTTTGCCGTACGGCGAGTAGCCGACCTCTCTCCGCAAAGAGCGGGGAGAGGCAGAAGTCACGCCCGCTTACCGCCGCTCTTCTCCGCAGCCCTGCGCAGCGCCTCCGCGAGCGCGCCGCCGCCGGAGGACTCCTGCTTGCGCGGCGCCGACGAGGTCATACGGCTCGCGTTGCGCGAGCCGTTGTCGCGCTGCATGCCGGGGGCGTCCTTCTTGGCGCCGACCTCGTCGTCGAGGCGCAGCGTCAGCGAGATGCGCTTGCGGGCGACCTCGAAATCCAGCACCTTAACCTTGACGATGTCGCCGGGCTTCACCACCTCGCGCGGATCCTTGATGTAGTTCCTGGACATCGCCGAGATGTGCACGAGGCCGTCCTGGTGCACGCCGATGTCGACGAAGGCACCGAAGGCAGCGACGTTGGTCACGGTACCCTCGAGGATCATGCCCTTCTTCAGGTCCTTGATCTCCTCGACGCCCTCCTTGAACACGGCAGCCTTGAACGCCGGTCGCGGGTCGCGGCCGGGCTTTTCCAATTCGCGCAGGATGTCGGTCACGGTCGGCAATCCAAACGTCTCGTCGACGAAATCCTTCGGCTTCAGCGTGCGAACGACGTCGCTGTTGCCGATCAATGCCTTGATGTCGCTCTTGGTCGCTTCGAGAATCCGGCGCACCACGGGATAGGCTTCGGGATGCACGCCGGAGGCATCGAGCGGGTCCTCGCCGCCGAGGATGCGCAAGAAGCCCGCGCACTGCTCGAACGCCTTCGGCCCGAGCCGTGGCACGTCCTTGAGCGCCTTGCGCGACTTGAACGGGCCGTTGGCGTCGCGATGCGCCACGATGCTCTGGGCAAGGCCGGAGCCGACGCCCGACACGCGTGCCAGCAGCGGCGCGGAGGCGGTGTTGACGTCGACGCCGACGGCATTCACGCAATCCTCGACCACGGCATCGAGCGATTTGGCGAGCTTGGCCTGGCCGAGGTCGTGCTGATACTGGCCGACGCCGATCGCCTTGGGCTCGATCTTGACGAGCTCGGCGAGCGGATCCTGCAGGCGACGCGCGATCGAGACCGCGCCGCGCAGCGTGACATCGAGGCCGGGCAACTCCTCCGAGGCAAAGGCCGAGGCCGAATAGACCGAGGCACCGGCTTCCGACACCACGATCTTGTTCATCTTCAGCTCAGGCAGCCCCTTGACCAGCTCGGTCGCGAGCTTGTCGGTCTCGCGCGAGGCGGTGCCGTTGCCAATCGCGATCAGCTCGACGCGATGCTTCAGCGCGAGCCGGCCGAGCGTCGCCAGCGACTCGTTCCACTGCCGCTGCGGCTCGTGCGGATAGATCGCGGTGGTGTCGACCACCTTGCCGGTGGCATCGACGACGGCGACCTTCACGCCGGTGCGGTAGCCGGGATCGAGCCCCATGGTGACGCGGGTGCCGGCGGGCGCCGCCAGCAAGAGGTCGCGCAGGTTCGAGGCGAACACGCGCACGGCCTCGGTCTCGGCCGAGTTCCACAGCCGCATGCGCAGGTCGATGTTGAGATGGACCTGGATCTTGGTGCGCCAGGCCCAGCGCACGGTGTCGATCAGCCAGCGGTCGCCGGGGCGCTTGAGATCGGCGATGCCGAAGCGCTTCATGATCTTGAGTTCATAGGCACTCGGCACGCCCGGCGGCGGCGCTTCGGCCTCGGCTTGAATTTGCAAGTCGAGGATCTCTTCCTTCTCGCCGCGGAACATCGCGAGGATGCGGTGCGACGGCAGCTTGGTCAGCGGCTCGGAGAAATCGAAGTAGTCGGCGAACTTTTCGCCCTCGGTCTTCTTGCCGTCGCGCACCTTGGAGGCCATGCGCGCGTTGGTCCACATTTCCTCGCGCAGAGCACCGATCAAGTCGGCGTCCTCGTCGAAGCGTTCGACCAGGATGGCGCGGGCACCGTCGAGCGCGGCGGCGGCATCCGCCACGCCCTTCTCGGCGTTGACAAAGCCTTCCGCCACGACCTTCGGATCGTTGCCGGGCTCGGCCATGAGCTGATTGGCGAGCGGCTCGAGGCCGGCTTCCTTGGCGATCTCCGCCTTGGTGCGGCGCTTCGGCTTGAACGGCAGGTAGATGTCCTCGAGGCGTGCCTTGCTGTCGGCGGCCATGATGGAGGCTTCGAGGGCTGCGTCGAGCTTGCCCTGCTCGCGGACCGATTCGAGGATGGCCTTGCGGCGGTCTTCGAGCTCACGCAGATAAACCAGGCGCTCCTCCAGGGTGCGCAATTGCGCGTCATCGAGCGCACCGGTCGCTTCCTTGCGGTAGCGGGCGATGAAGGGAACGGTGGCGCCGCCGTCGAGCAGCGTCACCGCCGCCTCGACCTGCTCGGCGCGAACCCCAAGCTCCTGCGCAATTTTCTGGTTGATGTTGGCCACGCGAGATTCCCTCTGTCAAAGCACGCGGCGCAGGGGCGAACCACCGGCCGCGGGACGGAGCTTATGGACCAACCAAGGTTGATTCATCAAGGTGCGGCGGAGGACCTTCGACAGAGGATTTTTTGCTGGATCGATGCGATCTCGCCACATTCGTGGGGGCTGGCGGCTTCTCTCTTGCGTCGCGGCAGACCAGAATAGCCGGCCGTCATCCTGAGAGGGTGTGAACCTTTTCAGGCTGACGGTGAAAGTGCATCGCTTGCGGCTTGACATCAGCCCCGCGTTCCGCGCCTGCTTGATCCGCCGGACCACCGAACTCTGAGGACCAGTATGCCTGCAACATCGGTCGGCGTTTTCAAGATCGCCACCAGCGGCCCCGGCGACGTCTCCGGCCTCATGAGCCTGATCAGCTCCGGCACGATCGATCCCAAGTCGATCCTCGCGATCCTCGGCAAGACCGAGGGCAATGGCGGCGTCAACGACTTTACGCGGGAATATGCCGTTGCCGCGCTGTGCACCGCACTTGCACCACACCTCAACCTGCCGCCGCACGACGTCGAGCAGCGCATTGCCTTCGTGATGTCCGGCGGCACCGAAGGCGTGCTCAGCCCGCATGTCACGGTATTCACACGCCGGACGGTCGAAGCTCGTCCGGACGGCCGCTCCGGCAAGCGGCTGAGCATCGGCATGGCGCAGACGCGGGACCTCCTCCCTGAGGAGCTCGGCCGCGCGGCGCAGATCACGGAAACGGCGACGGCCGTGAAGGCCGCGATGGCGGACGCCGGCATCAGCGATCCCGCCGACGTCCATTTCGTGCAGATCAAATGCCCGCTGCTCACCAGTGATCGCATCGCGGCGGCAGCGGCGCGCGGCAGCAAGACAACGACGACCAGCGCCTACGCCTCGATGGCCTATTCCCGCGGCGCTTCCGCGCTCGGCGTCGCCGTCGCGCTCGGCGAGATCGCGCCTGGTATCCGCGACGAGGACGTGCTGCGGCGCTACGACCTGTTCTCGAAGGTCGCCTCGACCTCGTCCGGGATCGAGCTGATGCACAACGTCGTCATCGTGCTCGGCAATTCAACATCGTCAGCAAGTGAGTTCGAAATCGGGCACGCCGTGATGAAGGACGCGATCGATGCCGCCGCAGTGATGGCGGCCCTGAACAGCGTCGGGCTTGGTACTACGCCGCGATCAAGCCGTGAGCTCGTCAACGTCTTCGCCAAGGCCGAGGCTTCGCCTGACGGCAGCGTCCGCGGCTTTCGCCACACCATGCTGGAGGACACCGACATCAGCGCGACGCGCCATGCCCGCGCTGCGGTCGGCGGACTGCTCGCGGGCCTTGCCGGCAATGGTGCGGTCTACGTCTCCGGCGGCGCCGAGCATCAGGGACCTGCGGGCGGCGGGCCGGTTGCAGCGATCGCGCGGCTCTCTTCCTGATAGGGCGACCCCACCGCGCCGTGCAACCCTGCCCCTCGCGCCGGCTCGGTTGATTCACGCCCGCCCTTGCGAAAAAGGTGACGCTGCTACCGAGGGGATTTGATTTCATGACTTTGCCGATGAGCTGGAGTGAATGGGCGCAGCACGATGGCGTCGCGCTGGCGGGACGCGTCCGCAAGGGCGAGCTGACGGCGAAGGAACTGGCACGGCAGGCCGCCGCGGGCATCGCCAAGGTCAATCCGGCACTGTCGGGCGTAGTCGAGCTGTTCGAGGACGTGATCGCCGATCCCGCCAAGGATGGCGCCAATCTTGCGGGTCCGTTCGGCGGCCTGCCCTTCCTGATGAAGGACCTCGGGCCGACCATGAAGGGCCGGCTCCAGGAAATGGGCTCGCTGTTGATGCGCGGCAATCGCGCCGCGGCCGACACGTTCCTGACAGGTAAATTCCGTCAGGCGGGGCTCAATCTGATCGGGCGCACCACGACGCCGGAATTCGGCGTATGCAGCTCGGCCGACAATCCCGCCGTCTACGTCACGCGCAATCCCTGGAATACCGACTACACCACCTGCGGCTCGTCAGCCGGCAGCGCCGCGATGGTCGCCGCCGGCGTTGTGCCGATCGCGCATGCGACCGATGGTGGCGGCTCGATCCGCATTCCCGCCGGCGTCAACGGCAATATCGGACTGAAGGTCTCGCGCGGCGTGTTCTCGCTGGCGCCGCACATGTCCGACCTCACCGGCCTCGTCTCGATCCAGGGCTGCCAGTCGCGTTCCGTGCGCGACACCGCCGCCTTCGTCGATCACGCGAGGGGACCGGCGCCGGGCGAGTTCATGCCGTTCTGGACCACGGCGCAGCCTTATTGCGAGATGATCAAGCGGGACCCGGCAAAGCTTCGCATCGCGCTGTCGCATACATGGGGCGACTACACCGCGACGCCCGAGATCGCCGCCGAGCTGGCGAAGGCCGGTCGCTTCCTCGAAGGCCTCGGCCATCACGTCGACTACGCGCTGCCCGAGCTCGATTTCCGTGCCGCGTTCGCAGCGCAGACCACCTGCTACATCTCGAACTTCGCGGTGGTGATCTCCAACTTGCTGGCCGCGCGCGGGCTGGAAAGGCCGCCGGAAGACCTGATCGAGCCCATGAACGTCCGGATCTGGGAAGCCGGCCGGCACACGAGCTTCGCCGAGCGGGCGAAGATGCAAGGCGTATTCAACACGACCTCACGCGGTTTCGGCGCGTTCTTCGAGCAGTGGGACGTGATCCTGACGCCGATCACGGCGCTGCCGACGCCGAAGGTCGGCACCAAGGAATACCTCACCATCTCCGATAATCCCGATGTGCTCGACTGGTTCGGCAATCTCTGGCGCTTCTTCGCCTTCACGCCGCTCGCCAATCTCTGCGGCATGCCGGCGATCTCGCTGCCGATGGCCGCGCAGGACCACGGCCTGCCGCTAGGCATCCAGGCGATCGCCAAGCAGGCCAATGACGGCCTGCTTCTCCAGCTCGCCGCCCAGATCGAACGCGCACTCGATGGCAAGTGGAACGGCGGCAAGAAGCCGAAGGTGCATGTGGGCTGAGAAGCTGGGATTGCCCTGACAGGCGATCGCGCTTCTGCCTCAATTCTTCACCGCCGGGATGTCCTCCGTCGGCTGCTGCTGGCCCTGCTTGTACATCGCGAGCGCCTTGTCGAGCGCTTCGCGCAGCGCCAGCGCGGCGGCCACGCTGCAACGTAAGTGCGCGGTCTGGACCACGTCGACCCTGACGGCGGCGCCGACCGGCATCAGCAGGTTTGCGGCGAGTTCGATCTGGATCGCGCCGTTGTGGTGGCCGAAACAGGAAGCGCCATCGAAATAGATGATCGGCGCCCGCTCGGCGCTGGAGGTCGAAATGGTGACGGGCCCCTGGGCGGTCGAGGGCGTTTCGGGATCGGCCATGGGCACTCCTTACAACGAGTCGAACGAACGGAGCCCCACCATCGTCGCTTCGGACCGCCCTGTCGAGGCCAAACCGCTCCAGGCCGAGCAGCGACGCCCATTCGGGGTTTTGCACGGCGCCCGGCGCTGGTCTAGAACCTGCTCATGTCCAGCACACCGACCGCACTCCCTTTCGAGGAACTCGCCGAGGCCATCCAGGGCCGGCGCTCCGATTACGGCCATATCAGCGGGCTCCAGCTCGATCGCTTCGCGCCGGCCGAGGCCTGGTCCAGCCTGCCCTACCGTCCCGTCTTCGTCGGCGACACCGAGACCGGCGTTCTGCATGGCGGCGTCGTCACCGCGATGCTGGACGAGAGCTGCGGCATGGCGGTGCAACTTGCGCTCGACGGCACGCGCGCGATTGCAACCCTGGACTTACGTATCGACTACCAGAAGCCGGCAACACCCGGCCTCGACATCAAGGCGCATTCGGTGTGCTACCGCACCACGCGCTCGATCGCCTTCGTGCGCTCCACCGCCTATCAGGAATCCGAGGACGATCCGGTCGCGACCGCGACCGCCTGCTTCATGATCGGCGCCAACCGCACCAACATGCTCGCCGATCGCCGGATGGACTTGCGCAGCATCCCGACTCTGGAGGCGCCGGAGGATCCGGATGGCCCGTTTGCGAATAGCCCGTTCGCGCGCTGCCTCGGCATCCGCGTCAACGACAATGGCACGCTGACGATGCCGTTCTCGCCGAAGATCATCGGCAATCCGATCCTGCCCGCGATCCACGGCGGCATGACCGGCGCCTTCCTCGAGACCACCGCGATCGTCGGCGTGGCACGTGAGCTCGGCGCTGCCGCGCCGCCCAAGCCGATCGGCCTCACCGTCAACTACTTGCGCTCCGGTCGCGCCCTCGACACGTTTGCCAACGTCTCGATCGTGAAGCAGGGCCGACGCATCGTGGCCTTCGAGGCGCGGGCCTGGCAGGACGATGCGAACAAGCCGATCGCCACCGCTTTCGGTCACTTCATGCTGCGGTCAACGCCGGGCCTCGAGCAGGATTAAGTCGCATCTGGCGGTACGCTACCCAAGACCACGAGCCTACACCGACGACCGTAAATTCCGATTCGTGATCGCGGCGCCATCGCCGTCGCACAAGCATTCTTGAGATCATGCTGCCCGATCTGGAGCGCGCCGTCGCCAGGTTCTCCACCCGCTCGTCGAAACGCGATGCTGCGATCGACGAGGCGAGGATTGAGTTGCTCGAGGAGTCCATCGACACCGCCATTCGTGGGCTGATCGCCGAGCGGACCGGCTTGGCTCCGTGGCTAAACCGATTTCTGGATGAACCGGAAGCGCTAAAGCGCGATGAGATTTGGATGAATCGTCATCGCGCTTTAGCTTGTTGTTTACGCATGATCTTTCCGGAAAACCGCTTCGCACTTTTCCGGATCATGCTTTAGCAACTTGGATCTCCGCGAATAAGATGCAGCCACCCAAATCGGAGCTCGAGCGCGTCGAGAGACGTCTTCGTCTACTCGATCGCCAGATCTTGGAATGCCGACACATCGAGCGCACGATCGCAAATATGCGCGTCCTGGCCGGTGGCGCAAGGCGAACCGCGGGTGTATGAGTCAGCAGCCTACGTTGCCGGCCCGGCGTTGCCGTGCGACCCGGAGTGCCTGATCTTCACCACATTGGGGCTTGACGGGCGACGCGCGCGTCTACAACGATACCGTGGTTCCACGAGAGGTACCGTCGTGCGGCATCCGATCGACATCGTCGCCATGTTCGCCGCGCTCTGGCTGCTGGCATCAATGGTGCTCGACGCGTTGACGCCGAAGGAGCTGACGGCGATCATGATCGCCATCGCCATCGGGCCGGCCATCGTCATCACCGCCGTGTTTTATTATCTGCGCTGCCCGCGAACCGACTTTGCGGTCATGTTCGCAGCGCTGTGGCTGATCTCTGACATCGCCATCGCCTTCATCTCGCCGAAGGAGCTGCCGCACTTCCTGATCATGCTCGGCTTTGTGCCGGCGCTGCTGATCGGCATCGTGCTGCACTGGCAACGCTTCCAGCGCCGCCATGAGCGGTTGCCGCTACCCTCGGCGAAGCGCGGCTGAGGACGCGCATTGGTATTCACCTCTCTCCATCGGCGGGAGGTCGGAAATGCTCTTGGCGATGCGAAGCGTCGTCCAGTGCAATCCGGGTGAGGGGCCGCAGCAGTCAGTGAGACTGCAACCCCTCACCCGGACCGCATTTGCAATGCGATCCGACCTCTCTCTTCAGGAGAGGTGAGGCCGAGCCGCCTCAGCCGGAATCAACGCGGCAACAAATTCGTCTTCGCAAGGTCCAGAACCTCGTCGCCGCGCCCGTTCATCACGGCGCGCAGGACCCACAGGCTGAAACCCTTGACCTGCTCGGCGGTGATGGTCGGTGGCATCGACAGCTCCTGCTTGGCGGTGACGACATCGAGCAGCGCCGGCCCATCGTGCGCCAACATCTCCTTCATCGCGCCAGGGAGCTCGCCGGGATCTTCGACGCGTTTCGCGAAGATACCCATCGCACGCGCCATCGCGGCGAAATCGGGATTCTCCAGATCGACATTGGTGTCGACGAAGCCTGCCGCCTTCATCTCCAGCGCGACGAAGCCGAGCACGCCATTATTGAAGACGACCACCTTCACCGGCAGCTTCATCTGCGTCAGCGTGATGAGATCGCCCATCAGCATGGTGAAGCCGCCGTCGCCGGAGAGCGAGATCACCTGTCGCCCGGGCTGTGCGGCCTGCGCGCCGATCGCCTGCGGCATGGCATTGGCCATCGAGCCGTGCGCGAAGGAGCCGATCAGCCGGCGCCGGCCGTTCATGTCGAGATAGCGCGCCGCCCACACCGTCGGCGTGCCGACATCGGCAGTGAACACGGCATCCTCAGATGCGTGGTCGCTGATGACCTTGGCGAGATATTGCGGATGGATCGGCTTGCTGCCGGGCGTGCCCTTGGCGAGCGAGTCCAGACCTTCGCGCGCCCTCTTGTAGTGCACGATGGCATCGTCAAGATGCCTGCGCTGCGTCTTGGTCTTCAGCAGCGGCAGCAGCGCCTCGATGGTCAGCTTGACGTCGCCGACGAGGCCGAGATCGATCTTGCAGCGTCGCCCGAGATTTTCCGGACGGATGTCGATCTGCGCGATCTGGCAGCCGGTCGGGAAGAACTGCTTGTAGGGAAAATCGGTGCCGAGCATCACCAGCGCGTCGCAAGCGTGCATGGCGGCGTAGCCTGAGGAGAAGCCGATGAAGCCGGTCATGCCGACGTCGTAAGGATTGTCGTACTCGACATGCTCCTTGCCGCCGAGCGCATGCACGATCGGGCTCTTGAGCGCTTCGGCCAGCTGCATCAACGGCGCATGCGCGCCGGCGCAGCCGCGGCCGCAGAACAGCGTGACACGCTCGGCGCGGTTCAGGAGGTTCGCAAGCGCCTTCAGCTCATCGGGCTGCGGCTCGACCTTCGGCGCAGCCAGCGCAAGCCCGCGCGCCGTCGATAGCGCGCGCTTCGGCGGGCTGCGGAAAGCGACATCGCCGGGCATGGCGACGACCGCGACACCGCGCAGGCCCACCGCCGCGCGGATCGCATTCTCCAGCACGTAAGGCAGCTGGCTCGGGTCCGAAACCAGTTCGCAATAATGGCTGCATTCGCGGAACAGGTTCTGCGGATGCGTCTCCTGGAAATAGCCGCCGCCGATCTCCGCGGTGGGGATCTGCGCTGCAATCGCCAGCACCGGAACGCGACTGCGATGCGCATCGAACAGCCCGTTGATCAGATGCAGATTGCCCGGGCCGCAGGAGCCCGCACACACCGCAAGACTTCCCGTCATCTCGGCTTCGCCGGCCGCGGCGAAGGCCGCAACCTCTTCGTGGCGAACATGGATCCATTCGATCGTGCCGCGGCGACGCAGCGCCTCAGTCAGCGCGTTCAGACTGTCGCCGACGATGCCGTAGATGCGTTTGACGCCGGCCTGCTCGAGCGTTGCCACGAACAGATCGGCCACGTTGTTGATCGCCATGTCGGTCTCCTGCTTCAGCCATTCGCATGCGCACGATGCGCGAACATCGCGGCACCGCGAAGGACAATAAGCTATCACACGATCAAGGCTTGTCTGTTCCGGCTCACTTTTTCGCAATCGCCCGATCGTAGGCCGCGACTGTCACCTTTGCGCGAGCTGCGACATCGGCTGCACTCATGCCGGGCTTGTAGAGGCTGGAGCCGAGGCCGAATGCGGTCACACCACCGTCGATGTACTCCGCAAAGTTCTGGTCGGAGACGCCGCCGACGGCGGCGATCATCACGCCTGATGGCAGCACGGCGCGGATTGCGGCAATGCCGGAGGCGCCGAGCACGCTCGCCGGAAAGAATTTTAGGCTCGACGCGCCGGATCGCATGGCGAGCAGCGCTTCGGTCGGCGAGAAAACGCCGGGCATCGTGATCATGCCGTGCTGATGCGCGCGCGCCAGCACCTCGGTGTCGACATTGGGCGAGACCATCAGTCGGCCGCCGACATCGTTGAGACGATCGACATCTGCCGTGGTCAGCACCGTGCCGGCGCCGATCAACACGCCTGATGGCGCCCGCTTCACCGCCATCGCGATGGAGCGGAATGGATCCGGCGAGTTCAAGGGAATCTCGATCGCGGTCATGCCGGCCTCGATCAGCACGCCGACGATCGCCTCGGTCTCCTCGGGCCTGACGCCGCGCAGGATCGCGACCAGCGGCCGCTTCATCGACGGAAAGGGAACGCTCATCTCAAGAATCCTTCCACTTCGTCCAGATCGCGGCGGCCGCCATCGACAGGCCGCGGCGGACGGCTTCATCCGCATCGACGGGCCTTGCGGTCACCGACAGCG
This sequence comes from Bradyrhizobium vignae, assembly GCF_900324035.1. Lineage (NCBI taxonomy): Bacteria > Pseudomonadati > Pseudomonadota > Alphaproteobacteria > Hyphomicrobiales > Nitrobacteraceae > Bradyrhizobium > Bradyrhizobium vignae. Next base: position 1,274,622 of record NZ_LS398110.1, on the reverse strand, counting down.
CCTCGAAACCCAGCCGATACAGCATCGCAAGCCGCCCCGAGGCAATCAGCTGGACACCCGCTGGCGGCACGGCGCCGGAGAGCCCCGCGGCCAGCTCGACGCCGATCAACGTGCCAGACAGCGTCTCGCGCGCCGCGGCCGGCGTGCCGCCGAACAGAAGCTGCCGCGACCGCGCGGTGAACAGAAGGTTGGCAGCGAAGGCCGGGGCGTCGAACGCGGCCTTCACGGCCGCCTTGAAGCTCACGACATCCTCAGTGTCGTCTGCGCCGGCGACCGCGAGCGACAGGATGGTCTCGCGCGAGACGACACTGAACAGCTCGCCGGTCATGAACGTGGAAAATCGTTCGACAGTCCCGTCCGTCACGCGAACCCATTTCGAATGCGTGCCGGGCATGCAGACCAGCGCCTCACCCGCGGCATCGAGGCCGAGCGCGCCGAGCAATTGCGTCTCCTCGCCGCGCATCACGTCCGGCGCTGTTGCATCGCGCTGCGCGATGCCCGGCAGGATGCGGATGTCGCGCGCCTCGCCCGGCACGCGCACGGCCTGTTTCAGAACGGCGGAGAGCGGCGCCGGCGTGTCGACATAGCCGGCCTCGACCCAGCCGTTACGGGCACCGGCCATGCCGCAGACGAGCACCGGCAGATGATCCGGCGCTTCGACGGCCGCAAGATGCGATTGCAGCACGGTGGGAAAGCCAGCCTTGGCCGCGGCCAGCATGCCCTCGCCGCTGCGGCGCTCGGTCAGCGCCTGGCCGGCGCGATCGATCAGCCAGAGCCGGAAGCTGCTGGTGCCCCAGTCCACCGCGACGTAAGCGGGTTCGGTCATGTCAGGTCTCGTCCTCGTCTCACGGCTAAGACGCCGTCTCGCGACACATGAGACGATGTCTTGCAGGCTCCCGTCGAGATACCGGCTATTGCGCGGGCAAACCAGCCCTTTCTCTTCAATTTGAGACCCCGCCGCGCTGGCACACCGCTTGCTCAAGCTGGGTCACTCAATCCGTCAACGCGCGGCAAGACGCGTCAACATCAGATGAGGAAACCCATGGAGATCGGTTATTTCACGATGCCCTCGCATCCGCCGGAGTGCGGCCTGAAGGAAGGGAACGACTGGGACCTGCAAGTCATGCGCTGGCTCGACGAACTCGGCTATCAGGAGGCCTGGGTCGGCGAGCACCACACCGCACCCTGGGAACCCAATCCCACGCCGGACCTCCTGATCGCGCAGGCGCTGATGCAGACCAAACGCTTGCGCATCGGACCGGGCGGCTTCCTGTTGCCCTATCACCATCCGGCCGAGCTCGCCAACCGCGTCGCCATGCTCGACCATCTCTCCGAGGGCCGGCTCAATTTCGGCGTCGCGGCTTCTGGGCTGCCGAGTGACTGGGCGATGTTCAACGTCGACGGCATGAGCGGGCAGAATCGCGACATGACCCGCGAGGCGCTGGAGATCATTCTCAAACTCTGGACCGAGCCGGCACCCTTTACCCACAAGGGCAAGTTCTGGACGGTGACCAAGCCTGACACGATGTTCGACTTCCTCAAGCCGCACATCAAGCCGCTGCAGGCGCCACATCCGCCGATCGGCGTCGCCGGGCTTTCCAAGAACTCGGACACGCTGAAGCTCGCCGGCGAGCGCGGCTTCATCCCGATGAGTCTCAACCTCAACCCGGCCTATGTCTCCAGCCATTGGGACTCGGTCGAGATCGGCGCGGCCAAGACCGGGCGCAAGCCGAACCGGCAGGATTGGCGTCTCGTGCGTGAAGTGTTCGTCGCCGACACTGATGAAGAGGCCTGGAAGCTCTCGACCGGCGACATGATGGGCCGGATGATGCACGAGTACTTCCTGCCGCTGCTCGGCCATTTCGGCTTCAAGGACTATCTGAAGCACGCACCCGACGTGCCCGACAGCGACGTCACCGTCGAATATTGCGCCAAGCGGAACTGGATCGTCGGCTCGCCTGCGACGGTCGCCGAGAAGATCGAGAAGATCTACGACGAGGTCGGCGGCTTCGGCGTGCTGCTGGTGTTCGGTTTCGACTACAAGCACAAGGCCGAAGCCTGGCATCACTCGCTGTCGCTGCTGAAGAACGAGGTGATGCCGCGTCTTGCGCATCTCGGCTCCGCGAAGAAGGCGGCTTGACCCGCAGCGGGTGCGGCGCGATCGTGCCGCACCCGCATTCATTTGGGAGATTTCCGCGTGTCCGTGGATGCAAAGGATTTCAAGCAGGCCATGCGCCAATGTGCCGGCGCCGTGGCGCTGGTCACGGTCGGCGCGGAGCACGGCAAGCGCACGGGGCTCACAGTCACGTCGGCCTGCTCGCTGTCGGACAATCCGCCGTCGCTGATCGTCTGCGTCAACCGCAATGCCAGCGCCCATGCACGCATCCGCGAGGAAGGCGCCTTTGCGATCAATTTCCTGCACGAGGAACACGCGCTGCTGGCGCTCACCTTCAGCGGCCAGAAGGGCGTCAACGGCGACGATCGCTTTGCCTTCGGGCAATGGACACGCGGCGCCACCGGCGCGCCGGTGCTGACGGATGCGGTGGCGGCATTCGACTGCGTGTTGGCGCAGGAGTTCGAGACCAAGACGCATTCGATCTTCGTCGGTGAGGTCCGCGGTGTCTCGCATGCGGATGCCGCCAAGCCGCTGGTCTATCTGCGCGGCAATTTCCATACGCCGCACGAGATCCGCGAGATGGTCGCGCTCGGCGACCTCGATGCGCGGCATCTGAGCTGGACGGATTTTTCGTGACGAGCGCTCGCGTTCTTCCTAATGCGCGATGAGATTTGGATGAATCGTCATCGCGCTTTAGCTTGTTGTTTGCATGATCATTCCGGAAAACCGCTTCGCACTTTTCCGGATCATGCTTTAGGGGGAAGACCCCCTCGCCACATGCAGTTGAGCCCTACTGCGCCGTCTCGATATTCAACTGCTTGAGCTTCCGATAAAGCGTCGCGCGGCTCAGCTTCAGCGCGCGTGCGGCCTCGGTGACGCGGCCGCCATGCCGGCGCAGGGCTTCCACGATCGTCGCGCGCTCGGCTGCCGCGAGATCCAGCTCCGCCCTCCCGCCAAACGGCGGCAGATCGAGGTCGGAGTCGGCAATCACACCGTTCTCCGCCGTACAGCCGGCGAGCCGTAGCACGTGGCGGAGCTGGCGCATGTTGCCGGGGAACGGATAGGTCGCGAGCTGCGACCAGGCCTGGTCCGAAAGGCGGCAGTTCGGCGCCTCCTCGCGCGCGATCTGGCGGATGATGTCGCCGCGGTCCGCACGCTCGCGCAAGGCCGGCAGGTGCACCTCGAGGCCGCGCAGGCGGAAATAGAGGTCGGCGCGGAACGCGCCCTCTTGCGCCATGCGGCCGAGATCGCGATGGGTGGCGCTGATCAGGCGGATGTCGACGGCGACAGGCTTGAGCGCGCCGAGCGGCCAGACCTCGCGGTTCTCCAAAACGCGCAACAGGCGCGTCTGGAGCGCAATCGGCATATCGCCGATCTCGTCGAGGAACAGCGTGCCGCCATCGGCCTGCACGATCAGGCCCTTCGAGCCCTCGCGCCGCGCGCCGGTGAAGGCGCCGGCCTCGTAGCCGAACAGTTCGGCGTCGATCAGGCTCTCGGGCATGGCCGCGCAATTCAGCGCGACATAATTGTTGCGCGCACGATTGCTCGCGGCGTGGATGGCGCGCGCGAACACGTCCTTGCCGACACCGGTCTCGCCATGCAGCAGGACCGGCAGATTGTGATCGCCGATGCTCATGAGCCGCTTCACGCTTCGGATCAGACCGGGATCGCGTCCAGCAAGCCGATGCAGGGCATCGAACCGGCCAGCAGGCGCATCGCGGCGCGGCACATGCGACCTTGCACGCAGCGGCGGAGCAACGCGCCCCTGTCCCAACGGACTGCCATCGGCGCGGCGCAGCTCGACCAACTCGTCCGCACCGCGCGCGGCGTGATGATCGAGCTTGATGTAGCGCGACAGATCGATGCCGGATGCGATGAGGCCATCGGTGAGGCCCAGCAGCGCACGCGCGGAACGGCAGGCGCCCACGATGCGGCGGTCGTCGTCATAGGCGACGAGGCCGCTGCCGCCGTCGCCGGGCAGGGTCGCGATCCAGGCGTTGCGGAAATGGCCACGGAAGATCGCGCCCTCCATCCGCCGCGTCGCCTCCATCGTCACCGCGAGTGCAAGCTGATGTGCGGCGCGCTCCAGATCCTCGCGGCAGGAGGTGATGTTGATGGCACCGGCGAGGCGCCCGGCCTGGTCGAACAGCGGCGCCACGGCGCAGGAGAACATGTGCCATTGCGCGCGGAAATGTTCGTCGCGATGCACCAGGATCGGCTTCTCCTCGGCCAGCGCGGTGCCGAGCCCATTGGTGCCTTCAAATGTCTCGGCGAAGTTCGAGCCCGTGTAGATCTTCCAGTCCAGGAACATCCTTGCGTCGGCCTCGCCCGGCAGGCGGCTGAACAGCATGGTCGCGTTCGCATCCGCGAGATTGACGCAATAGCCGGCGTCGCGCAGCACGCGGGCGAGATCCTCGAGCTCGGGCGTGGCGAGCCTGATCGTCTCCTCCATCGGTTCGGCGGCATGCCGGATCTCGGATTCGGTCAGCGTTTGCGGCGGGCCCTGACGGGCGGGATCGAGCTTGTGATTGACGAGGCACCGCCGCCAGGAATTGGCAATCCGCGAAGAGGCATCGACGTCGGCCACGTGGTTGGCGACGGACAAGACACGGGCGACATGGTTCGAGGCCGAAAGGCTGGCCATCGCGGACGTCTCCACCCTGTATTATTGTGCAAAGTCTGGCACCACAGGCGGGGATGTCAATCGGAAACCGGGGACGCAGTTGTATCGCGCGATGCCTCAGCGCCGTCATGGCGGGGCTTCGTCGCGGCCATCGACGTATTTCAGCGCGTGCGAAAGAACGTGGATGCCCGGGACGAGCCGGGCATGACGGTGCGGAGGCGAGTTCGCTAGAAACTTACGGCGCGCATTGCTGCACCGCCCTCACCACGTGTCGATGCACGGCCGCTTCTTCGCCGTCCTCGGCTCGGGCTTCGGCACGGAGCGCAGCCCCGCCATGATCCAGCGCCGCGTCTCGGCGGGATCGATGACGTTGTCGATCTCGAACACCGAGGCGATCGAGACCGCCTTGCCGTTGGCATAGAGCTCGGTAACCTTATTGCGGTAATAGGTCTCGCGCTGCTCGGGATCGGCGATCGCCTCCATCTCCTTGCGGAAGCCGAGGCGGACATAGCCCTCCAGGCCCATGCCGCCGAACTCGCCGGTTGGCCAGGCCGCGGTGAAGAAGGAGGCGTGGAAGCCACCGCCGATCATCGATTGCGCGCCGAGACCATAGCCCTTGCGCAGCACGATGCCGAACAGCGGCACGGTGAGGCTCGCGCCGGTGACGAACATGCGCGAGACGTGGCGCACGATCGCAGTCTTCTCCGCTTCGGGGCCAACCATGAAGCCGGGCGTGTCGCAGAGCGAGACGATGGGCAGATCGAACGCGTCGCAGAGCTGGAGGAAGCGCGCAGCCTTGTCGCCGGCATCGGCATCGATGGCGCCGCCGAGATGGCGCGGATTGTTGGCGATGAGGCCGAACGGCTTTCCCTCGATGCGGATCAGCGCGGTGATCATGCCGACGCCGTAATCGCGGCGCAGCTCAAGCACGGAATCCTCGTCGGCGAGGAGGTCGATCACGTCGCGGATGTCGTAGACGCGCAATCGGTTCTCGGGGATGGCGCGGCGAAGCAGGCGCTGGTCGGCGGCTTCCCACTCGGTCACCGCGCCCTGGAAATAGGACAGATATTTCTGCGCGACGCGCGTCGCCTCTTCCTCGTCCTCGACCAATATATCGATGACGCCGTTCGGCGACTGGAACGAAACCGGGCCCACCTCGGCCGGGTGATAGACGCCGAGCCCGCCGCCCTCGATCATCGCGGGACCGCCCATGCCGATCGAAGCGTTTTTGGTGGCGATGATGACGTCGCAGCAGCCGAGCATCGCCGCGTTGCCGGCAAAGCAATAGCCGGAGACCACGCCAATCACCGGCACAAGGCCCGACAGTCTTGCGAACTGCACGAAGGACGGACCGTCGAGGCCGGTCATCCCGAGCCGGTCGGTATCGCCGGGTCGGCCGCCGCCGCCTTCCGCATAGAACACCAGCGGCACGCGCCAGTCTTCCGCGAGCGTCAGCATGCGGTCGATCTTCTTGTGATTCATGTGGCCCTGCGTGCCCGCGAGCACGGTATAGTCATACGCCAGGACGATGCAGCGGCCGCCTTCGGCGCCGAACTTCTCGGCATTGACCGTGGCAACGCCCATGACCAGGCCGTCGGCCGGCGTGTTCTTGATGAGGTCGTCGAGCTTGCGGCGGCGGCGCTGTGCCGCGATCGCGAGACTGCCATACTCCATGAAGGAGCCGTCGTCGACGAGCTGTGCGATGTTCTCGCGCGCGGTGCGCTGGTTGGTGTTGCGGCGGCGCTCGACCGCAGCCGGGCGGTTCTCGTCAAGCGTGTTGGCCTGGCGCGCGATCAGCTCGGCAAGATCAGGGCGGATGTGGTCGAGATCGATCTCCGATTCCGCCGCCGCGCTATCAGCCGCGACGTCGAGCGGCTCGAGATACAGGATCGGCTCGCCATGCAGCAGCGTAACGCCATCGCCGGCGACGAGCTTCATGACGCGGCCGCCCTGCTCGGCCATGATCAGATGCTCCATCTTCATGGATTCGATCACGGCGAGTTGCTGGCCGGGGCGGACGATCTCGCCTTCCTTCACCTGAATGGTGACGATGGTCCCTTGCAGCGGCGCCGCAACCATCACCGCGCCTTCGGGTACGACTTGCGCGACGTGCGCCTCAGCGGCGAGCGTGCCGCTTCGCTCGGTCGCAGCGAAGTAAAGCGGCTTGGCTGCGCCATCGGCGGCTTCGACAAGTCTTGCGATGTTGCGATCGATGAAATCGGTCGCGATGCGGTTGGTCCTGAAATCGGGATGCGCGAGCACGGCCTGGAGGAAGGCGATGTTGGTGACGACGCCGTCGATCCGGAACTCGCGCAAGGCACGCGAAGCCTTGGCGACCACGTCATGCCAGGCCTCGCCCGGCGTATGCACGATGACTTTCGCCAGCAGCGAATCGAAAGCTGCGCTGGTCTTGTAGCCGGCATAGCCAAAACTATCGACGCGGACGCCTGGGCCCGACGGCGGCTCGAACACGGCAAGCACGCCGCCGGTCGGATGCGTCGCGCCGGTCTCGTCCAGCGTCTCCATGTTGACGCGGAGCTGCATGGCATAGCCGTGCGGCTTCGGGATCGAACCCTGCGCAAGACCCAGCGAGGCCAGCGTGCTGCCTGCAGCGACCGCGAGCTGGGCGCGGACGAGGTCGAGCCCGAGCACCTCTTCCGTCACGGTATGCTCGACCTGGAGCCGCGGATTAGCCTCGATGAAGGCAAAGCTGTCTTCGGCGGTGCCGTCGATCAGGAATTCGAATGTACCGAGACTATCGTAGGACGCGGCTGCCGCGAGCTGCTTCGCCGCCTCGATGATACGGCCGCGCAGGGCATCGCTCAGCGAAGGGCTCGGCGCCACTTCGATCAGCTTCTGGTGCCGCCGCTGGATGGTGCATTCGCGCTCCCAGAGATGGGAGATCGCGCCATGGCGGTCGCCGATGATCTGCACCTCGATATGGCGCGCCTGCCGGATCAGCCGCTCGGCGTAGACGCCGTCGAAGCCGAATGCCGCCTTCGCCTCCGACTGGCAGCGCACATAGGCTTCCGCGAGATCGGACGCGTTCTCGACCACGCGCATGCCGCGGCCGCCACCGCCTGCCATCGCCTTGATCACGATCGCCGCCTTGCTGCCCAGAGAAGTGAAGAACGCCGAAATCTCCTCCAGCGAGGACGGCCCGCTGGTGCCGGCGATGATGGGGACGCCGCAGCGCTTTGCCAGTTGCCGTGCCGCAACCTTGTCACCGAACAGTTCGAGCGCCGCGGCCTTCGGCCCGACGAAAACGATGCCCGCATCGCTGCAAGCCTCGGCGAATGCCGCGTTCTCGCTGAGAAAGCCGTAGCCGGGATGCACGGCATCGCAGCCAGCCGCCGTCGCCGTCTTCGCCACCGCATCGATATCGAGATAGGCCCGGGCGCCGCGGCCGGGGATTTCGACCGCTTCGTCGGCAACGCGCACGTGCAGCGACAGCGCATCGTCGGCGGGGTGGATCGCAACCGTCGCGATGCCGGCGTCGGCCGCCGCGCGCGCGATGCGGATGGCGATCTCGCCGCGATTGGCAATCAGGAGCTTCTTGAACGACATCGTGGTCTCTCACTCAAACGGCAGCGGGCAGGTTGGGATTGAGCTCTTGCTTCTTCACCTTGCCCGTCGCCGTCAGTGGCAGGGCTTCGATAATACGCACTTCCGGGACCTTGTAGACGGCCATGCGCTCGGCGCACCAGGCGCGCAGGTCTTCCGCGGAGATGGTGCCTACCGCCTCCGGCTTGAGCTGGATATAGGCCACCGGCACCTGGCCCTTATCAGGGTCGTCGCGCCCGACCACACCGGAGCCCAGCACCTTCGGATGCTGGCCGAGCAGCGCCTCGATCTCCGGCGGAAACACGCTCATGCCCTTGACCTTCAGCATCTCCTTGCGGCGGCCGAGGAAGTGCAGAAAACCGTCCTTGTCGATGGTGCCGATATCGCCCGTGCGCAGCCAGCCGTCGACGAGCGACTCCGCGGTGGCCTCCGGCTTGTTCCAGTAGCTCTTGAGCAGCGACGGCGTCCGCACGCGGATCTCGCCTTCCGCGCCGAGCGGCAGCAGCGCGCCGGTTTCGAAATCGGTGATCTTGAACTCGGCGCCGGGGACCGGCAGGCCGACGAAGATCGGCTGGCTGTTGAGATCGAAATCATCGTCCTGGAAGCCCGCCGTGAACGTGTTGGACGTGTGGGTCTCGGTCATGCCCCAGGCCGCCTCCATCAGGATCGTGCCGGTGAGATCCTTCCAGCGCCTGCGATAGTCGGCATTGAGCTTCTTGACGAAGGAGACGACGCGCACCTGCTTCAGGGACGACAGGTCGAACTCGCGCCAGCGCGGATGATCCATCAGCTCGACCGCACCGTCGACCGGCATCGCGGTGATCGTGACCTTGTACTTGTCGATCGCCGCCATCACGCCGACGGCGTCCCAGCGCGCGAGCAAAACCAGCGTCGCGCCAGAGAACAGCGGGAAGATCAAGCCGAAATTCTCGCCCGCGATCCAGAACTCCGGGAAGAACGACAGAAACACGCTGCTCTCGTCCGACAGCACCGAGATGCCGTAATTGGCGGCGGCGGTGTAGACCATGTCGCGATGGGTATGGACGCAGCCCTTGGGCATGCCAGTGGTGCCGCCGGTGTAGTTGAGCGCCGCGACATCATCGAGATCCGGTGGCGGCAGCGGGGTTGGCGCGGGCATTGCCGCGAGCGCGGTCAACAGATCGGTTGCGCCCGGTACCGCGATGCGCGGTGTGCGGATCGAGTCAGGCGCGGGAAACGCAGGCGCTGGCGGAACGACGTCGGCAAAGCTGGTGACGATGATTTCGCGCAGGCGCACCTCGCCGCGGACCTGCTCGACGACCGGGATGAGCTGGTCGAGCGCGACGATCACTTCGGCCTGGGTGTCGTTGAGCTCGTAAGACAGCTCGAACGCGCGCGACAGCGGGCTGACGGGGACATGGACCGCACCGAGCTTCAAGATACCGAAGAACACGATGTGGAATTGCGGGCAGTTCGGCAGGAACACGGCGACGCGATCGCCCTTGCGCACGCCCTTGGCCTCGAGCAGCGCCGCGAAGCGATCGCTCTGCCGGTCGAGATCGGCATAGGTGGTGACGTGACCGTAAAAGATCACCGCGGGCCGCTCGGGACTGCGCTTTGCCCAGGCGCGCAGATATTCCGTCAAGGGAACTTCGCCGTGCAGATAGTTCGGCGAGCGCGGCATGCCCCGCGGCCAGGCCTTGTCCCACAAACCGCGCAGGGTGGCGAGGTAGTCCTTCTCGTCGAGGCCCACGTTCATGACGTCCTTCCCGTGTTGCTTTTCTTCTCGCGAAGGCACGCAGGTGCCGTCGATCGACATCGCTACAGGTCGAGCACGGCAGAGGTCATGTCAAGAAAAACAGCACCGCGTCGCGGCCGATGCCGCGACGCGGAAATACCAGACGTCTCGCAGCGCTCTTTCGCTAGCTCATGCCTGCAACGAAGGCGCTGACCTCGGTTTCGAGCGATTGCAGCTTCTGCGCCAGCCGGCCACTCGATTGCAGGACGAGGCCGGCGGCCTCGCCGGTCGCCGCCGTGGCGTCGGTGAGGCCGGAGATGTTTTGCGAGACCTGCCCGGTGCCGGAGACGGCATCGAGGCAAGCGAGACTGACTGCATCAGAGATACGAATTCTTCCAATCTAGAACACCTCGACGTCGCCTCTCCGAGCGTTGACTTGATGAGGTCTCTGGCAGAACGATCGGCGCAGATCATCCGCGCCAACTCCGGCGTGAGCGCAGCCAAAGGCCAGAGGCTCAATGCATCAATCGACACATACCAGGGTCCTCGAGCTCCCTGCGCTGAGCGCGGCGGAGCGGCTCTTCATCTGGGGATTCAGGCGAAGGCACGCAGCGGAGGCGCCGTTCCGACCGCGGCCGATATCAAGGAGGTGTACGACCATTTTTGCGTCGGCGATGCCGTGCCGTCGCTGGAGTCCATCATCGAGATCTTCGCCTGCACGGCCCATACCGCCATCGAAGTGCATTGCCCGACTTGTCCCCGCATGTCGGACGGCGAGCACGGAATTCTGCGCGCCATCGCCGCGGCGCAGCGGGACCGCATCGATGTCGCGCGCGAGCAGTTCGAGCGCTGGCTGCTACCGGTCGGCGCCGATTGGGCGCTCGCGCCGGTCCAGGGGCTTGCAACGATCTTCCGCATGGCCGGTCTCATCCTGCCCGACCGGCACCTGCGGTCTTTCGAGCATGACCGGATGATGGCGATGAAGAGCTGGCTGGTCGGAAGCCCCACGCTGCATTGACCAGGCGGGCTTGATGCGCCTGCTTGCGGTCGCACGGCGCAAGCAGCCGGGTGAGCTCGCCTCACTCGTTTGCCAGTTCGTCGGCTCCGACAAGGAGGACGCGGCGACGCTGGCGCGGTTGCGTTCTGCTGAGCTTTGACAGGCTCTGGTCGCATATCTCCTCTTGAGAATTGATCGCCGGAAGGCTCTGATGGGGTGCGGAGATCGATACGATGATCCGACTGCGCGGCGCCCACGGCGCTCCCCGGACGAGACGGACGAAGGCACCGGCCGAGCCGGAGGTTGAATGAGATGGTGGTGTTCCGCGGCAGCTGCCTGTGCGGAGAGGTCGCCTTCGAGGTCGATGGTCCGTTCGACCGTTTCCTCAACTGCCACTGCTCGCGCTGCCGCAAGGCGACAGGAACGGCGCATTCCTGCGAGGTCATCGTGAAGGCGCAGGCGCTGCGATGGCTGCGCGGTGAAGCATCCGTCGCGCGCTTCGATCTGCCCAATGCGCGAAGCTTTGCCACCGCGTTCTGCAAGATCTGCGGCAGCCCGATGCCGCATTTGACTCGCAGCGGGCGCGAGGCGATCATCCATGCCGGCGCGTTCGACGAGAAGCTGGATGCGACACCCGACCGGCATGTGCAGTGGTCATCGCGCGCCGAATGGTATGTCCATGGGGATGGATTGTCCGTGGAGGATTGAGACACGACGCGGGCTTCACACCCCATCAACGCACGCCTCCATGATCGCGTCGAGCTGCGCCTTCGAGAGAACGCCGAGCTCGGCGATGAAGACGATGCGTGATCGCGGCACGCCCGGCGCCGGCGCATCGCCGGGTGCCAGCGTCGCGCGGCCGGCCGCGAACTGGAACACCATCATGCGGCCGGGCTGCTCGACGGTCTCGAACAGGCCTTTGGCGCGCGCCAGCTTTGGCGCCAATCGGTTGATGGCCTGCTGCAGGCGGGGCAGCGAGACCGGCTTGTCCGAGGTCCAGCTCAGCGTCTCGAAGCGTTCTTCCGCCGGCCGGCGCGGGCCGACCTCGCGCGGCGCGGGCGCGCGATCGGCATTCGCAGGGAACAGCAGCGCGGCCGGAATCTCGCCGTGGTTTGCATCAACCACCACGGCGGGAACACGCAGCGCGCGGATGGCCGCGCGCATCCGCGCCCCCGCGCCCGCATCCGCCAGATCCAGCTTGCTCAACGCGACGATATCGGCGACGCGCAACTGCGACCGCAGCAGCGCGTCATCCAGGGCCGTTGCCGGCGCCGTCGCATCCATCACGCAGAGCACCGTCTCCAGCGGCGCCTCGCGCAGGATCACCGGGTCCATCAGATTGCGCACGATGTCGGCGGGATCGGCGACGCCGCTGGTTTCGATGACGATATACTCGGGCTTGGGATCTCGCCGCAGCAGCGTCGAGAGCGTGCGCAACAGATCGCCCTCGAGCGAGCAGCAGATGCATCCATTGCTGAGGCTGACCACGCCATCGCTCGCGCCCGCGATCAGCTCCGCATCGATGTTGATCGCGCCGAAATCGTTGACCACGGCGGCGATGCGCCGCCCCTCAGCATGCGCCAGCAGATGGTTCACGACCGTGGTCTTGCCGGCCCCCAAAAAGCCCGTCACCAGGAGAATGGGGACCTGCATGGGTCAGCCCTCAACGACAGGGCGGCGCACGGGCTTACCCGGCCGCGCCGCCACATCAAGCACGCCGTCGCTGATCAGCACCTCGCCGCTGACAATCAGATGCCGCACGCCTTCGGAGGGACGGTTCATCGCCGTGAAGGTCGCGCGGTCCGAGAGCTTCTCGTAATCGAACACGACGACGTCGGCATCCGCGCCTTTCGCAAGCCGGCCCTTGGCCCGCATCGCGGGCGTGCTCTGCGAGAGGATCTCCGCGGGGATCAGCGCGCATTTGCGCACGCCCTCCAGCAGCGAAACGGTCTTGCGCTCGCGCACCCATTCGCGGATGAATTTCGTGAAGCAGCCGGCCGAGCGCGGATGCGAGGTGGCATCATCCGGCAGCGGCCAGGCATCGCCGGTATAGGTGGTGCCGTCGGAGAGCGTCCATGGCATCGCGTCGGAGGCAATCGCGCCGCCGGGATAGAGCACCGACATGTCGAGCAGGTCGCGGTGATGCGCATTGTTCTCGGTGTCGAGGATGTGCCAGAGCACCAGCGAGGACGGCTCTTCGGCCTGCGCCTTGAGCAGCTCCTCGCGGTCGTGGAAGCGGTAGCCGTCGGTCACGCGCTGGACGGAATCGTAGCCGGTGCCGTTGCGCTCGACGAACTCCGGATCACTGAAGAAGGCGGCGGCCAGCACGGTCGAGCCGGTGCCGTAAGGATAGGCTTCGACCGTGATCGGCAGCCCCTGCGCCTGCGCCTTCTCGATCAGCACGCGGCAGCGCTCGACGTCGGTCTTGCTCGACGAGTTGAAATGGCAGATGTGCATGTGCGCGCCGGTGGCGCCGGCATAGCCGATCAGGCGGATATAGGCCTCCGCCGCGCTTTCGGGGTCGATGCGCGACATGAACGCGACATGGGTGAAAGTCGGCACGTCCTTGGCCGCAGCCAGCTGGCACACCGCCGTCAGCTCCTGGACGCCGGCGCCCGGCGCATAGGCGTTCAGAATGCCGATGCCGATGCCGCCTTCGTTGAGGCCGCGGGTGAGACGCTCGAGGATGCCTGATACCTCCGCATCGGTTGCGACATTGTCCATCCAGCGGCGATCGCGCATGGCGTTGCCGAACGCCTCCAGCGAGCTCTCCGCATTGGAGCCGGTCATCGCGCCGATGCGCGCGAAGGCCCAGTTGGTGGCTGCGCCATAGTTCAGCACGCGGCCCTTCCGCGCCTGGCGCTCATACCAGGATGCGACCGGCAGCACGCCGGCCTCGAGATCGAGCGTCGTCGTGACGCCGTCGAACGCCTGCATGCGGTCGGCCGGGATCGACTGTCCATGCGCATGCAGGTCGATGAAGCCCGGGGCCACCACAAGCCCGGTCGCGTCGATCACCCGCTCGGCGCCGCCGAGGCCCGTGCCGACCGCGGCGATCTTGCCGTCCACCACCGCCACATCACCAACGGCGTCCATCCCGCTCGCGGGATCCACCACCCGGCCGCCAGAGATCACCAATCCGCTCATCTCGCCACTCCTCCGCCTTGAAATCGCATCAAGGCAGATTCCGGGGGCAACGACCACCTTCACGAAGGCCGATGCATCATGCTTCAGCGGAAGGCCATTTAGGGGATCGCAGACACGCGCCCGCATCCTCGCGGCAGGATTTGCCCGAGCTATGCTCCGCTTCACGCTCGATTTTGCCCGCGAGTGTCTGCCTGATGATTTCGACGACGTCCGTTATTTCTTCAGCAAGCGAGGCGCTTACCCGAAATTCAAGGCCCTGCTCGCCAGACGAGGTGCGATCGATCGATGGCATGCATACGAGAATAAGGCGATAGAGCAGGCCTTGCGCGAGCGGTGCGCGCTGCATGAGATCGAAATCGTGGGCTGATCTGACGTCCCCGCTCGGACACGGTTGGAACTTCGCCGGACGCTCGCAAGTCCTGCGGCGGGAACGTGGACGCCATGTCCACGCTGCCGAGTGCGAAACTGGCTCTGCCGTCTTCTCGCCCCCATTGTCATTCAGGGAGCTGGGCGGGGCGGCGTTACGGTGGGCAAAGTTCCCGAGGTTCCGTGTGATCGTCCGACGTCTTCTGCAACGCGACTCCCGTCATTCTGTTTCGCGCCGCGCGCTTCTTGGCGGACTCGTGTCGGCAGGAAGCGCACTCGCGCTGGGCGGATGCGCCGGCTTGGGTGCGACCGGCGCACGCTTCGACGCCTCGTCGCTGTCCGTTGACCCCACATTGCTCGTCGTCACCACGCGTAAGCCCGTGAACGGCCGCACCAAACCCTGGTTCGGGCCGGAGCGCGCGACGAGCATGACGGTCGCGCGGGCGAAGCTGGTGGCCCCGGACGAGAGCCGTCTTTCTCTCGCCTCGGTTGGACTCGACGATTGGCGTCTCGACCGGATCGAACCGGTGTCGACCGACGCCGGCGATCTCGCTGCGCAGGCCGGCGCAGGGGACGTGCTGATCTATGTGCACGGCTTCAAGCAGACATTCGAGACGGCGGTGCTGGATGGCGTCCATCTCTCCGACGGAATCAAGTTCCGCGGCCGGACCATGGTGTTCTCCTGGCCGTCCAAGGCCGGACTGTTCGACTACGCCTATGACCGCGACAGCGCGATGTGGTCTCGCGACGCTTTCGAACGCGTGCTCTCCGCGCTCGTCTCGGCGCCAGGCGGCGGCCGCGTGCACATCGTTGCGCACAGCATGGGAACGATGCTGACGCTCGAAAGCCTGCGTCAGCTTTATGCCCGATACGGCGATACAGTCACGAGCAAGATCGGCGCTGTGGTGTTTGCCTCGCCCGACATCGATATGGACGTGTTCTCGTCGTCAATCCAGCGCATCGGTCCGCTAACCGGCAAAATCACCGTGATTGCCTCGACGAACGATCGTGCACTGGCGCTGTCGGGGCAGATCGCCGGGGGAATGACCCGGGTCGGCGCCGCCGAGAAGGCCACCATCGCGCGGCTCGGCGTGCGCGTGGTCGATGCCTCCCAGGAAGGCTGGGGCATCATCAACCACGACCTGTTCTTGTCGAATGCGGAAGTGCAGCGCGTGATCCGCCGCTCGATCGACGGCACCACGGCGTAAGGGCGCGCACTTGCGCAGCTAGGGCGCGATCAGATTGGGATGAATCGTTGCCGCGCTTCAGGTCATTGCTTGAGCAGGATCTTTTCAGACCACCGCGTCGCGCTTTGAGCAAACGCGGCCCTCCGGGTGGCGGTGTCGCCACGGCGCCGCTAGCCGGCGGCAACACCGCCGCCGGCTAGCTGGCTCTTGGCGCTCGCTAAGCAGTTCGTCCCATCTGCTTACGCGAAGTGGAAGTCGTGGCTGTTCAGCTTGTCGAGCTGGGTGTTCTTCAGCGTGAGGGTGTCGCTCCCCGCCGCGATAACGACGTCGTGGCCTGACTGGGCCGCGTGGGAGAGAACGCTCGCAAAACTGTCGAACACGCTCTTGCTGAACTCACCGAAGTCATTATTGAATGATCATCACGGCCGACACGTAGCTGTTCTCGTTGATGACCGTGTTGTGCCGAATGACGACGTCTGAAACGCCGCCGTCGATCTCGATACCATCGTAGTGCGGGCCACCCAATGACGTGCCGAGACGCACATTCGGCGCATTCATGTGGTGGATATAATTGTCTTGGACGAGGCTCGAGCCTGTAACAATAATACCGTTCTCCACGTCATGGATATCGTTGCGCAGGAATGTGCCGGACCCGACAATGCCGTTCGCGCCATTTGGGCTGCTTCCAACGTTTATAATCTCGCTATCCTTGACGACAGTTCCTGCAACGCCATCCTTGATCCAGATGCCGGTCCAATCGCTGGACGTGATGCGGCTATTCTCAATCGTGACGTTATCGGCCTGGACCGAAATCGTGCCTTTGACATCGAGAGCGTCGATTACGGTACCTGGCTGAGTGACAGTCACGTCGCCCGATGGAGTCGGAATAACGCCACTAGGAAGACCGGTGCTATTCGCGTCTGGAAATCCAGCAATTGCCATGTTGTGTTCATCCCCTTGAGCAATGCACGCGCAGACTAAGTTTCATGCGGTTCGATACGTCGCGGCTCAGTCCGACTTGATCTGGTTCTTTGCCGCCCCATCAGGAGAACTGAAAACTAATGATCAGGATTTAATTTCGACGGAGCGCGTTGTTTAAAAGCAGGCGACGAACGACCGATGTGGTTCGCGTCGATACCAACATGCTCTACGCTATCAAACGCTGCACCAATGCCGACTCGCTCGAATACGTCAGCAGCGCTTCGTGAGTCGCCCGGGTCACCCCGACATAGGTCAGCCGGACACATTCCTCCACGGTCTCGCCGTGGCGGCCGAGCAAGCCCAAGCCGGCAATGGCGACGCACGGAAACTCCAGTCCTTTCGCGGTGTGCATGCTCAGGAACCGCACGGCGACGCGCTTGACCGAAACCCTGTTGCGATTGTCCTTGGCCATATCGATCGGCACGTCATGCCTGGCGAGGATCTGCGCGACCCGCCCGCCGATCCAGTGCTCCGGGTAGAGACACGCCATCTGCGACCACTCGTACCCGGCTTTCTTCCGGTCGAGAAACCACTCGGCGACGCAGTGAGCTTCTGCGTCGATGCTCACGCAACGCCGCACCGCGGGCTCCAGTCCCTGCCGACCCGCATCCTCGGGCAACAGGATGGCGTGCTCATCGTCGGCCGTGACGCCGGGAGCGCCAATGACGTCTGCAGCGAAGCGTCGTGCGAAGGCAACGATTTGCGCCGTGTTGCGATAGTTGACTTTCAACACGGTCGTTCTGCCCTTCGCCTCGATCCCGAGCTGACTCCACACCGGGCGCTCACGTCCTTTATAGATGGCCTGAATATCGTCGTAGACGACCATCAGCGCCTTCGTGCGCGGGTTCACCATCTTGGCCGCCAGCGCGAGCCATTGCGGCTCGAAGTCGTGCGCCTCGTCGATCAGGACAGCGTCGTACTGCTCCATTGGGATGTGGCCTTGATCGACGGCCTTCACGACCTCCGACACGCTCGCAGCCAGGCGTTCTGCGTAGTCAGGATAGTCTCGCTCGGAGGGGGCCGGAATCCCATAAGTCCGCAGCATCCGGTAACACCAGGAATGAAAGGTGAGAACCTGAACGCGGTGCTCCACGCCCCTGCTCTGCATGGCGTCCTCGAGCCGCCCGGCGATGCCGTTGGCGTAACACAGGATCAGCACCGGCTTTGCCGCCGCACGTGCCAGATACTCGGCCCGAAATGCCAGGATCAGCGTCTTGCCCGATCCGGCGACGCCGCGAATGATTCGATGCCCTTCTCCCAGACTGCGCGCGAACTGCTCCTGATGCAGGTCCATGACCGCAAGCGTCCGGTCCGAAGGATCGGCCCGAGGCGCGTCGTCCAGAGGCAGGGCGATCTGCCGTATGCGGATTTCCGGAAAGAGCAGCGCCCGCAGGCGGTCGAACTGCGGCATGGATAGGGGGTCTCCGAGACGCGGATGAACCATGCGCCACAATCTGGCCCGGAATTCCTCGGGATCGGCGCCCTCCGTCATTTCGTCCTTGAACAGACAGAGGTGCTCGGCGAACACCTCCTTGAGATCGGTCTGGTCGAACTGCCTGCGCGTGATGTTGGTGAACACGGTCCCGAAGCCGAACGGAACAATGGCCCGGCCCGCGAAGCGATGACCGGGCGGAAACAACAATTGCCCGTCGCGCTCCAGTGTGCGCACGACCTCGAACGTGTACTTGCGAGCCCGCTCGAGCGGATTACTCTCCCGCACGACACCACGACTTGTCAGCAACTCGACCTTCGTCTTGTCCGCCGAAACGATCGTCTCCAGCCGCCAGTCTTTCACCTCGAGCACGAGCAAACCGTTCGCGGGATGAACGATAATGAAATCCGGATGCCGGTTGAGAGGGCCAACCGGGAGGTTGTGCCAGACGACGGTGTTGTCTTCGAGGAAGTCCTTGAGCCGCTCGGCCAATCGAAGCTCGCCACGGCTGTCGAAGCGCGCGAAGCCGAGACTCGGGATCAGGATTGCCATGTTGCGACTGCGAGGGCCATTGCGGACCACCTTGTGAGACTACGCATGTGGCAGGGCAGTCTCTCCAGGTTCACATGGTCGCCTAGAGTGTGCAGGTTTTCAATGGCTTAGGATTATCTGGCGCTCCCTGGGGGGAATCGAATCCCTGTTTCAGCCTTGAGAGAATTGCATCTCGTACGTTGGTGTTGGCGAACACCGGCGAACGTCAATAAACGACGTATTTTCAATCGCTTAGTTCGTTCACGCTCGGTACTATGCGCCTCAATTCTCGACCGGCTTTTGAAGAAACCTTGAAGAAATGGAGCACATGGTTGGCACGCGGAGCTCGTCACTCGAAACGCGAACAGCTCCCGAAACGAGTGCCAGGCGCGCCCCCCTTACGATGATGATGCGCGACGCGCCCGACGGGCGTCACGGGCGGAACTCAGCTCGCGAGTTCGGTTACTCGCGCCGTCATTCGTAGTTAGGGCGGTAACGCCAGACGCGGTCAGTCCTCGCCGATCGCCTCGGGCTCCGCAGCGATCGCCGACCAGCACATCGCCGCAAGTTGCCGGCGCCTTTCCGGGCTGAGTTCCTCGCCGCGGGCGCGCATCCATTTCAAGGTGTTGCGCAGGCCGCCGCCGATGAAGGCGCCCATGTCGTGGGTTCCGAAATCGCGCAGCACGCCGGCCTCACGCGCCTCCCGGATGGTCTTGTTGGTGAAAGCGATGACTGGCGCGAAGATCTGCAGCATCTCGGCGGCGGGGACGATCGGCACGTTCGAGAGATATTCGAACAGCAGCGCCCGGTCGGCATCCGTCCAGACGAAGGCGATATAATCCTCGATATAACGGCGCAGCCGCGCCTCGGGCGAAGTCGCGGCATCGTGCTCGACGATCAGCGCCGCGACGATAGCTTCGGTCAGCTGCGCATAGACGCCGCGGACTAGGTCGTCCTTCGATTTGAAGTAGGTGTAAAGTGAGCCGGTGGCCACGCCGGCCGTCGAGGCGATCTCCGCCATCGAGCATTGCAGGCCGTTGCGAACGATGAGCTTGGCGGTGGCGGCCAGGATCCGCTCGCGCTTGTCGAAAACGATGGCATGCATGATTGAATGAACGTTCATTCGGTTGTCATGATGCCTAGATAGGGTGCCGCCGCCCTCGCGCAAGAGCGAATACGCTGCCTTCAACAAACGTATCCGTCTGCGCCCCTCGATTTGACGCAGAGCCCCGCCATGTCGCATCCGCTGACCTTCGTCCACCTCACCGACCTGCACATCGGCGACCCCGCCGTGCAGGACGACCATCTCTATTCCGACACCACCGCCACGCTGCGGGCGATCCTCGCCGATGTGAAGCGCATCGAGCCGAAGCCGAGCTTCGTGATCGCCAGCGGCGACCTGACCAATCGGGGCGACATCGGGAGCTACGAGCAGCTCAAGGCCATCCTGGCCGAGGCCGCGCTCGACATGCCGGTGCTCTTCACCCTCGGCAACCACGACAAGCGCCAGGGCTTCTATCCTGCCATGCTCG
Organism: Bradyrhizobium vignae; assembly: GCF_900324035.1. Classification (NCBI taxonomy): domain Bacteria; kingdom Pseudomonadati; phylum Pseudomonadota; class Alphaproteobacteria; order Hyphomicrobiales; family Nitrobacteraceae; genus Bradyrhizobium; species Bradyrhizobium vignae. The sequence goes on along the minus strand of NZ_LS398110.1, from coordinate 1,254,429 downwards.
GCCGGACCAAGGATCTGTCCGTCCCTTACGACCATTCTGCGGTGATCGACGGCATCCATGTGATCCTGGTCGACACCAGCACGCCCTACAAGATCGGTGGGCATTTCGAACCGGGGCAGCTCGACTGGTTGGCGGCCGAGCTCGACCGCGAGCCGGGACTGCCGAAGCTGATCGCGATGCACCATGCGCCGGCACTCGATGCCGACCGGCCCGACCTGGAATGGGAGGCACTCTCCTTCACCGATACAGAGGCGCTCCGCGCGGTGCTCGACGGCCGCCGCAACGTGCTCGGCATCCTCTGTGGCCATATGCATTACGACCGCGTCAGCAACTGGCACGGTATCCCGGTGATCGTCGGCATCGGCCAGCATGCCGCCACCGACGTGCTGCGGCTGCATGAGGAACTGCGCATGGTCTCCGGCGCCTCCTTCGCGATCGGCACCGTGCGCTCCTCCGGGCTGACGATCTCCTTCGTGCCGCAGCCGGCCGAGCGCCGCGAGCTCAAGGTTCACAGCTTCTCCGGCATGGCCGAGATCATCAAGCGCTACGAGGCCGAAGCTGAGGCCCAAGCCCAGACGCTGGCCGCCGAATGACCCACCTCACAGGAACCATGATCATGAACGTCAGATCCTTCCTGCGGGGCGCGCTCGCGCTCCTGGCGGCAGGCGCCGTGCTTCCGGCTCTCGCTCAGAACGTCCCTGCGACCGTCGACCGCCCTGTGACGATCAGCTACTACAACTACAACCTCGCCTCGGCCGGCATCGGCGCCGAGGCGACTAAGCGGCTGATCGCCCAGTTCGAGGCCGTCAATCCTAAGATCAAGGTCGAGCCGGTCGGCGCCAGCTCCTTCGAATTGACCAGCCGCGTCCAGGCCGATGTCGCCGCCGGCCGCATTCCGGACGTGGCGCAGATGGTGTTCTCCGACCTCGCCTTCGGCGTCGACAATCTCGGCGTCGCGGCGCTGGAGGACATCGTGTCGGAGGAGGAGCGCAAGGCTCATTTTGCCGGGATGTCGCCCAACGGGCTGAAGCTCGGCATGCTCGACGGCAAGACCTACGGCCTCGCCTATACCTTCTCGACCCCGGTGCTGTTCTACAACGCCGATCTGTTCAGGAAGGCCGGGCTCGACCCGGACAATCCGCCGAAGACCTGGGCAGAGGTGAAGACCGCGGCGCTCGCCATCACCAAGAAGACGAAGGCAGCCGGCGTCGCGACCGGCATCTTCGGCGCCTCGGCCGGTGACTGGCTGTTCCAGGGCGTGCTGCGCTCCAACAACGGCAGCCTGATGAGTGACGATCGCAAGAAACTGACCTTCTCCGAGCCGGCTTCGGTCGAGGCGGTGGCGATGCTGCGCGATCTCTACGACAGCGGGGCCTACACCAATCTGGAGATCGACGCGGCGATGGAGGGCATGGCCGCCGGCAATATCCGGATGTACCTGCAGACCTCCGCCATCCAGGGTTTTTTGGTCCGCGGCGCCCAGGGCAAGTTCGACTTGCGCGCCTCCACCATGCCGCGCTTCGGCGACAAGCCGCAGCGTCCGAACAATTCGGGCAGCGCGCTGGTGATCCTCAGCCGCGATCCGCTCAAGCGCCGCGCCGCCTGGGAGCTGATGAAGTTCATGACCTCGAAAGAGGCCTATACCGTCATCACCTCCGAGATCGGCTATTTGCCGCTGCGCACCGACATCGTCGACGATCCGCAATATCTCGGCGATTGGGTCAAGAAGCACCCGCTGATCAAGCCCAATCTCGAACAGCTCGCGATGCTGGAGCCTTGGGTCTCCTTCCCTGGCCCCAACTACCGCCAGATCCAGAAGATGATGATGGAAGGCGCGGAGATGGCCGTGTTCGGCGGCATGAATCCCGCCGACGCGATGAAAGCCGCGCAGGACAACGCCCAGGCCCTGATGCCGCGCTGATCGCCCGGACCCCGGCTCGCCATGCGCGGCGGGCCGGGACTTCCACGTTCGTTTCATCGCCCTGCCGAGAGACATGATGTCGGACGCCACCTTGAGCGGGCCTGTGCAGGCCCCACCACAGCCCCTGCGCCTTCCCCGCCCCGCGACGCCCACCCGGCGCGCCTCGGCCTGGCGGATCGCGCCCTGGCTCTATCTCGCGCCAGCCGCCGCCACGCTGATCCTGTGGATCTACTGGCCGCTGCTCGACGCCTTCCGGCTCAGCTTCTTCCGCTGGAACATGCTGCCGGGCGCGCCGATGACCTTCGTCGGCTGGGAAAACTACCAGAACATCTTCGCCCTGCCGAAATTCTGGCAGGCGCTGCGCAACACTGGCCTCTACATCCTCGGCCTCGTCCCGCTCGCCGTCATCGTCCCGACGGTGGTGGCAATCTACACGCACGACCTGCCGGCCCGCTCGCGCAATTTCTACCGCACCGTCATCTTCGTGCCGATGATCATCGCGCCCGTGGTCGCGGCCGCGATCTGGCGCTGGCTGCTCGATCCCGCGCACGGCATGGTCAACGAGGCGATCACGCTCTTCGGCTTCCGCCCGGTGCGCTTCCTGCAGGACCCAACCGTCGCGATCTGGACCATCATCGTCCTGACCGGCTGGAAGCTGATCGGCTTCTCGACGCTGATCCTCTCGGCGGCCAACGCCAACATCAATCCGGCACTGATCGAGGCCGCCCGCATGGACGGCGCTTCCAAATGGGAGATCGTCCGCGACATTCGCCTACCGCTGCTGCGCTCGACCATCCTCTTCCTGGCGCTGATGACGATCCTGCTCGGCGCGCAGTGGAGCTTCTCCTATATCCATGTGCTGACCGGCGGCGGACCGCTCGGCTCCACCACGAACATCTTCTACATCCTATGGGATTTCGGCTTCTCCACTCTCTCGGTGGGCTGGAGCTCTGCCGCGGCCGTCATCCTCTTCCTCGGCTTCGGCGCGCTGGCCTTCGTGCTCTTGCGCCTGATGGACAGGTACTCCTTCCATGACAACTGACGCGATGACGCTCACGCCGGCCCGGCCTCTGCCGAAGCCGGCCCGCCGCCCGCGCAAGGCGAAGCCGAGCCGGAGCTGGAACACCGCCGCCGGCCATCTGGTGATGGTCGTGCTCGCGATCTTCTGCCTGTTCCCCGTCTACTGGATGATCGTCTCCTCGCTGCGCCCGGCGAACGCCATCTTCGAGACCACGCTCTGGCCGAGCACGGCCTCGCTCGACAATTACTCCTATGCGCTCAAGGCGATCCCGATCCTGCGGATGCTGGTCAACACGCTGGTCGTCGCCGCGACCGTCACCGTGGTGCAGCTCTTCACCGGGCTACTGGCCGCCTATGCCTTCGCGCGCTGGCGCTTTCCCTGCGACAAGCTGATCTACACGCTGATCGCGCTGACCTGGCTCGTGCCCTTCCAGGTGGTGATGATCCCCAACTATCTGCTCGTCGCCAATCTCGGCCTGCTCGACAATCTTTTGGCGCTGATCCTGCCGCATTTCGCGGCGGCGCTCGCGATCCTGATGCTGGCGCAGTCGATGCGCTCCTTCCCGCGCGAGGTGCTGGAGGCAGCGCGCATGGACGGCGCCCGGAGCTGGCGCATCCTGTGGGAGATCGTCACGCCCAATCTGCGCGGCACCATCGCCTCGCTGGCGATCCTGATCTTCATCTCGACCTGGAACGAGTATTTCTGGCCGCTGCTGCTCTCGCGCTCGCCGCAGAACAGCGTCGTCCAGATCGGCATCCAGATGTTCATGAGCTCGGAGGGCACGCAATGGGGCCCGCTGATGGCCGCTTCCACCCTGGCGAGCCTGCCGATCCTCGTCATCTACGTCGTCCTGCAGCGGCAGGCCTTCATGAAATCCGGAATCCGTTGATGTACATCACCGTCCAGCGTCACCTGCCGATCCCCGGCACCTTCAACATCCGTGACCTCGGCGGCTATGCCGCAGGCTCCGCCGAGACCCGTTGGCGTCGCATCCTGCGCGCGGACGGCCTGCACCATCTCGATGCCGCGGGCATGACCGCTCTGACCGGAGAAGGCGTCACCACCGTCATCGACCTCCGACACGATCACGAGCTGCAGAGCCGCCCCAACCCGTTCCACGGACATCCCACCGTCGCCTATCACAACGTCTCGCTGTTCGAGCGGCTGGCGCCGGCCGACATGTCCGTCAGCGACGTCCTGCTCGATCTCTACATCCAGGCGCTAACCACACGGCACGGCGCGATCTCGCAGGTGCTGACCCTGATCGCTGAGGCGCCGCGGGGCGTCGTGCTGTTCCATTGCACCGCCGGCAAGGACCGCACCGGCCTTGTCGCCGCGCTGCTGCTGGCGCTGGCCGGGGTCGCCGACGCGACCATCCTCGACGACTATGCGCTGACCAAGCTGATGATCGCGCCGCTGCTCGACCGGCTGATCGCGGAGGCCGAAGAGCGCGACGCCGATCTCGCGGCCTTGCGCCCGCTGCTGGCCTGCGAGCCGCAGACCATGGCAGCGACCATCGCGCATATCCTCGACAACCACGGCTCGGTCGAAGCCTATCTCCTCGCAATCGGCCTGAGCGACGCCACCATCGCGCGGCTGAAGGCGCGCCTGCTGGAGGATGCGTGATGGCGAAGCTCTCCCTCTCCGGGCTCCGCAAGAGCTATGCCGGCAAGCAGGTCCTGCACGGCGTCGACGTCGAGATCGACCAGGGCGAGTTTGTGGTCATCGTCGGCCCATCCGGCTGCGGCAAATCCACCCTGCTGCGCATGATCGCCGGGCTCGAGGAGATCACCGAGGGTGAGATTGCGATCAACGGCCAGGTCGTCAACGATCTCGACCCCGCCGACCGCGGCTGCACCATGGTATTCCAGAACTACGCGCTCTATCCGCATATGACGGTCGCCGAGAATATCGCCTATCCCCTCAAGATTGCGCGCGTGCCCAAGCCCGAGCGCGAGAGGCGCGTGCGCGAGGCGGCCGCGATTGTCGATCTCTCCGACTATCTCGACCGCCGGCCGGCCCAGCTTTCGGGCGGGCAGCGCCAGCGCGTCGCCATGGGCCGGGCGATCGTCCGCGAGCCGCAGCTCTTCCTCTTCGATGAACCGCTTTCCAATCTCGACGCCAAGCTGCGCGTCTCAATGCGCATCGAGATCAAGCGACTGCACAAGCGGCTCCAGGCCACCTCGATCTTTGTGACCCACGACCAGGTCGAGGCCATGACGCTGGCCGACACTCTGATTGTGATGAATGGCGGCCGGGTTGAGCAAATCGGTGCGCCGGCGGAGATCTACGACAAGCCGGCATCGACTTTCGTCGCGGGCTTCATGGGCGCACCGGCGATGAACCTCCTGCCGGCTACGGTCTCCGGGCCCGGTCGGGTAACCCTCGACGGCATCCCCGACTCCTCGATCCAGATCGAAGGCTACGATGTGGCACCTGGAACGAAGGTCGTCTTAGGCATCCGCCCAGAGGACCTTGTGATCGACGCCGGCGGCGCTGACAGCTCCCTCTCCGGCGCGGTCGATCTTGTGGAGGAGCTCGGGAGTAGTCGTGCGGCGTATTGCTCCGTTGGGCCGCAGGAGCTGGCGGTCATCCTGCCCAAAGGTTTTGCTCTGGATCGCAGCGGTGCGATCGGGCTGGCGGTGCCCCCCAAGGCGGTTCATCTCTTTGATGCGGCAACGGGGCGGCGGCTGGAGTCCATGGAGGGCCAACGCTCCTGCGCAACGGCCATGAACGCCTCCGAATAGTCGGCACTGCTGCGCCCCCCCCCCGATCGTAGGCGATAGATGCGTCTGGCCGCGCTGCCGAAGGGCACATGCATAGGAGCCGCGGCCCGCCGGACCCGGGATGAGGCTGACCAACAAAAGACTGCCGGCGTGGCGCAGAGCAGCTGCTGGGACGCATCTACGGAAAGTCGGAGAAAACGATCGCTCGGGGAAAGACCGCTGGGCTTTTTGGCACTAAGCAGCGGGTCGCCTACGAGCTAATGCTAAACGTTGGCACTGCTCGCGTGGACACCCATTTGATCACATGGGTTCAGGCCGACGCTGACGAGTTCGAGTATACAAGACGCGGAGCTACCGCACACGAAATCATGGCCGCGCTCGGCCATCTCACTCTCGCTGAAGCTGAGCGCTATACGCGTGAAGCTGATCGCCGGCGCGGGGGGGGGGGGCGGCGAGCAATCGTGAAGCTTGAAAATCACAAAGCGAACAGAACACCCCAAACCCCTTCGAAAAGTTTGGGGAAATCAGCGAAAACGATAGGAAAATCAAAATGAAGAAGAAAGCGCTGGCGCTCCCTAGGGGAATCGAACCCCTGTTTCAGCCTTGAGAGGGCCGCGTCCTAACCGCTAGACGAAGGGAGCGTGAGGGGTACGACATAGCCGCGAATTCCGCCGGCGGCAAGGTGAGATTCACGGGTTTCAAACGGCTTCGGCAACGCCGTCCTGGCGAAAACCCGGGGCCCAAAGGCAAATCGGAGCTGACGGGATTCGTTAACTGAACCCTGCGGCTTTGGGTGCCGAGTTGCGCTTCGCTTGTCCGGGACCACAGCGGAGTTATGCGTCGCGACTGCGGCCCACCTCACGGCTCATTGGCAAATTTCAGCTTCCCGGCCGGCTTCAAGGTGTGGGCATCGAAGGTGCGGATCTCGATGATCCCGCCGACATCCAGCGTGACCACGAGGCGGTCGCCGGCGACGCCGGTCGAGACGATCCTGGCGCCCTTGGGCAGGGTGGCGGTGACGTCGCTGGCCGCTTCGACCGCCCTTCCCTCGGACTTGAAAAGGCGGTAGCCCACCGCGATCACCACGGCGCAGATCGCCAGCGCCGTGGTCAACCCCGCGATCAGCATCATCCGCCGCACCCGCGCGAACAACGCGGCCTGCTCGGGGGTCGGCTCGGGAACAGCGGTATCAGACGTCGTCATGGAAAGCTCTGGGTCAGCGCAAAGGTTGGAGGTCGTGGTCGCCGGCGATGAGGGCTCGGCGCGGCTCGACCGCGTGCTGGCGGCGCGCCTGCCGGAGCTGTCGCGATCGAGGCTGAAAGCCCTGATCCTGGCGGGCGCAGTGCACCTGAAGGCCTCCGCGGTCCGCGACCCCGCTTATCACGTCGCATCCGGCGATACGATCATAATCGACGTGCCGGAGGCGGTGCCTGCGGAGCCCAAGGGGGAGGACATCGCCCTCGATATCGTGTTCGAGGACGACGACATCGTCGTCCTCAACAAGCCCAAGGGGCTGGTGGTGCACCCCGCGGCCGGCCACGAGACCGGCACCCTTGTGAACGCGCTGATCGCCCATTGCGGCGCCTCGCTGTCGGGCATCGGCGGGGTGCGCCGGCCCGGCATCGTGCACCGGCTCGACAAGGACACGACGGGGCTGATGGTGGTCGCCAAGAACGACCTTGCCCATGCCTCACTGACCGCCCAATTCGCCGATCACGGCCGCACCGGCGCGATGCGCCGCGGCTACATGGCCTTCGCCTGGGGCGTTCCGAACCGGCACCGCGGCACCGTCGATGCGCCGATCGACCGCCATCCGCACGCGCGCGAGAAGATGGCGGTGCGCCAAGGCGGCCGCGAGGCGGTGACGCACTGGGAGATTCTTGAGAGCTTCAATGGACGCGACGGCAAGGGCGTCGCCGCCCTGCTCGCCTGCGAGCTCGAGACCGGCCGCACCCATCAGATCCGCGTCCACCTTGCCCATATCGGCCACCCGCTGATGGGCGATGCCGTCTATGGCCCGCATTTCAAGACCAAAGCCAACCAGCTCGGCCCCGAGTCGCAAGCCGCGTTGGCGGCGCTTGGGCGACAGGCCTTACATGCTTACCTGCTGGTATTGGAGCACCCGAGGACAGGAGAACTTCTGCACTGGGAAGCGCCTCTGCCGGAGGATTTGCTTCTCCTTCAAAGCGCCCTCAAAGCGGCGCTATGACGCAGGCCGCTTCAGAAAGTCTTTACATTACAAAAAGTTATAGCTGCCACACGGGGACGTGACGTCAGCAATCCTTCCCTTTCCGCCCCCCGATGGGGTATATTGCCCCTGCGTTGAAATGATCAACGCGGAACATCGCAGCTACGGCCGGCTTTAACACAGCGGTCGTCTGCCTGGCCCGCCGCTATCGGGGGCCTGAACCTTTGGAGGGCGCACTATGGCCCGTACCGCTGCTTTGCCGGTCCTCAATGGAGAATCCGGCCTTTCTCGCTACCTCGCCGAGATCCGCAAGTTTCCGATGCTGGAACCCCAGCAGGAATACATGCTCGCCAAGCGTTGGCGCGAGCATGACGATCGCGACGCGGCACACCAACTCGTCACCAGCCACCTCCGCCTCGTGGCCAAGATCGCCATGGGCTATCGCGGCTATGGCCTGCCGATCTCCGAGGTCGTCTCGGAAGGCAATGTCGGCCTGATGCAGGCGGTGAAGCGTTTCGAACCCGAGAAGGGGTTCCGTCTCGCCACCTACGCCATGTGGTGGATCAAGGCGTCGATTCAAGAGTACATCCTGCGTTCCTGGTCGCTCGTGAAGATGGGCACTACCGCGAACCAGAAGAAGCTGTTCTTCAACCTGCGCAAGGCGAAGAGCAAGATCAACGCGCTGGACGAAGGCGATCTCCGCCCCGACCAGGTGCAGATGATCGCCAAGCGCCTCGGCGTCACCGATCAGGACGTGATCGACATGAACCGCCGCCTCGGTGGCGACGCGTCGCTCAACGCGCCGATCCGCGACGACGGCGAAGCCGGCGAATGGCAGGACTGGCTGGTCGACAACACGCCCAACCAGGAAGCCATGATGGCGGAGCACGAGGAGTATGATCATCGCCGTGACGCGCTGAACGGCGCCATGGGCGTGCTCAACCCGCGCGAACGCCGCATCTTCGAGGCCCGCCGCCTCGCCGATGAGCCGATGACGCTGGAGGACCTCGCCGCCGAGTTCGGCGTGTCGCGCGAACGCGTCCGCCAGATCGAGGTCCGCGCCTTCGAGAAGGTGCAGTCCGCGGTCAAGGGCACGATCGCGAAGCAGGAACAGGCTGCGCTGGAAGCCGCGCACTGAACGACGGCCCAGCGCCAGAGATTGGCGGATCGAAAGAGACGAAAAGCCGGCGGCAACGCCGGCTTTTTTGTTTTGGACTTGAGAGGATCAATGCTCCATGCTCGCTGCAGGAGACGTATGCGCCCAGATGTTGCTTACCTTGAGCGCACCGCCGACGCCGTACTAACTCACTCTCCCCATTCCCTTGCCAGCGTCGCGAGCGTGCAGCCTTCGCAATAGCGCGCGTCCTTGTAGTCGATCCAGTTGTGCGCATAGACGCGACCAGCCGGGATGTCGTAGCGCGCGCGCAGCACCTTGACGAGGATCTTCCAGGCCGCGACCTGTGCTTCGGTCGGGGCCGCCGTCACGTCGGGATAGTTGCCGGCGAACTCGACGCCGATCGAATTGTCGCGCACGACCTGACGATAGGTCGGCCTGTTGTCGATGTATTTGTTGTCGTTGCGGTTGGCGCCGTCGCCATGGGTCGGCACCAGGTTTTCGGCGACCGCCCAATAGACCGTGCCGTCGGTCTCGACCCAGATCGTGACGCCGCGCCGCGTCGGGTTCTTCGCCTGCGCTTGCGCGCCGCCGCGCGCCGAGCCCGCTGGTCCCTCGGTCTGGTGCACGATGATGTTGCGCCAGGCTCTTGCGTTGCGGACGTCGCCCCATGGCGCCAGCCAGACGATCTTCAAGCCGGGGATGTCGGGCGTGCCGGAGGCGCGCGCGAGTTTTGCGAGCTCGGCGTCGGCTGCAACGGCTGGTGCGGTCAAGAAGAGTGCGGCGAGGAGGAACGCGAGCAGGCGGGACATCATCATGCGGGTCCAATGACGGACCCCAATCGTAGCAGGCTTTACGCGAATGTGCGCTTGCCCTCGGCCAGCCTGATCGGCTCCGGCGCGAGCGGCGGAGCGGGATCATAGACCGCAAAATCGTTCTTGCCGTCCTTCTTGGCGGCATAGAGGGCGTGGTCGGCGTTGGCCATCAGTCGGTCCGGGAATTCTCCGATGCCGCGATCCCACTGCGCGACCCCGATCGAGATCGCGATCGGAATGTCGCTGCCGGTGCAACCGGCGGCATCCCGACGGCAGACCTCGAGCACGCGGCGGGCGATCGCGGCAGCCTCGCGCAACGACGAGGACGGCAGCACGACGCAGAACTCGTCGCCGCCGGTGCGGGCGAGCATGTCGCCGGGCCGGAGGCGCGTCTGCGCCATCAAGGTGAAGTGCTTGAGGCAGGCATCGCCGGCGGCATGGCCATGGGTGTCGTTGATGGTCTTGAAGCCGTCGAGGTCGATCACCAGCAGCGAGAACGGCTCACCGCTGCGCGCTGATCGGGCGCATTCCTCGGACAGGCGCTGCAGCAGATGGCGCCGGTTGGCAACGCCGGTGAGATCGTCGAGCAGCGCAAGGTCGGCGACCTCGCCCCGCAGCCGGTCCATCGCCATCAGCAGGAAACCGAAATTGAGCGTCATCGACAGGAACAGCAGCCCCAGCACCATGACGGCATGGTTCTGACCGCCCGCGACCGCCGAGAAATCATGGCCGAGCAGGTTGCCCAGGACGCGCGTGCAGAACGTCGCGACCATGGCGGTGATGACGATGCCGGACAGCCGGGCTCCCGGGCTAACTCGGCCTTCCGGTGGCGACAGCAACAGACCCAGCGAGCGCAACAGCGGCAAACACTGCCCGAGCGTGTAGCAGAGCATCCGCAGCGGCATGTGATCGAAACCGAACTTGAAGAAAGCGGCGCCGCAGAGGCTCAAGACGCCGGTCGCGAGCATAAATCGCCAGGACACTGGCCGACCATAGAAGCGTTGGATGCCCATTGCGGCGAAGCAGCTCGCCGCGATGATGCCGGCGCCGCCGATCAGAAGCGGCATAGGGGACATGGCCAAGAGGCCAATCAGGGCGACCATCGCGCCGGCCGCACCGACGAAGGCCGATGCCATCCAGAACCGCGCAGCCGCGAATTTCGGATAGGAGCGCGTCACGTAGGCCCAGATCAGGCCGAGCGCGAGGAAGTTGACGATGAAGACCGTCCAGAGTGTCGGTACGTTCAGCATGGCGAGCGCAGCGCGCGCAGCGTCGCGTCCCCCATTCCTGGCAGCCGTTCGTCCATGACCCGCCCCCGTTTTCTTGCGGGGAAGAATGCGCGGGTTGCACTTAACGGAGTCTCACTGGAATCCTTCAAAGCGCGCCTTTGGTTTTGGATTCATGAACGGCGCAGTCGCGTTCTCGGATCGTTAGGCATTTCGCTGCCGTCGCGGCGCGACACGCTTGATGCGGATTCGCGCGGCAAAATCACCCGAAAATGCATCTGAGCTGTGGATAACGCGATGACGGAGATATGACAGCGCGGGGCAGCCGGCTCCGAATCTGCTGAGTTTGTGGTCGAGGATGTTGCGAGGCTGGCCCTCCGCCGAGCATGCCTCGAGTCGCGTTCCACCATTAACCCTTAAGAGGATACTATGGCTAAGAAAGCGAAGAAGGCGGCGAAGAAGAAGGCGAAAAAGGCCAAGAAGGCGAAGAAGAAGTAACGAGGCTTCTGTTCTTTGCCCGGGTGGGGTTCTCGCTCCGCCCGGGCTTCGGGTGGCATCGATCGGGTTTGAAGATGGCGGGCGGCGGGCCCGCTTTTTTATTGCCTCACTCCGCTCTCTCGCTCCCTCTTCCCACGCTTGCGGGAGAGGCGAAGAGACGCCTACCGCTCGGCAAACGCCAGCTTGGCGCCGAGCGCGGCGAAGCCGGCGGCAAAGCTGCGCCGCAGCCAGGCCATGACGCGGGGACGGGAGATGACGCGCTCGCGCACCGCAGCGGCGAGGAAGCCGTAGAGGACGAACACCGCAAAGGTCATCGCCATGAAGGCGCCGCTCAATTCCAGCATGCGCGCCAGCACATGGGCCTCCTCCGCCGCGATGAACTGCGGCAGGAAGGCGAGGAAGAAGATCGACAGCTTTGGATTGAGGATATTGATCAGAAAGCCGGTGACAATGACGCGGCCACTCGATCGCTCCTTGATCTCGCCGCTAACCGCGAGCGTCCCCGCCTCGCGCAGCGCCTGCCAGGACATATAGAGCAGATAGGCGACCCCGCACCATTTCAGCGCGGCGAAGGCAAGCGCGCTGGTGTGGAGCACGGCCGCAAGGCCGAGCATCGCCGCCACCATGTGCGGCACGATTCCGAGCGTGCAGCCGAAGGCGGCGGCTATGCTGGCCTGCGAGCCGCGGGTCAGCGCCGCGGCCAGCGTGTAAAGCACGCCGGTGCCGGGCGAAGCGATGACGATCAGCGAGGTGAGCAGGAAGGACAAGGTCATTGGCTGACCTTATCACCACTGGCTCGCGGCGAGAAAGCGAGCTCTCTGGCGAGCCGTCAGGACAGCTGAGCGATCTCGGCCTCGCGCAGCACGTCGAGCGGCGCCCAGGGCTTGGCCCAGAACTTGGCGCCGTCGGGCAAGGGCTGCTTCAAGGGGCGGCCGGAAGTGACGACGACATCGAGCTTCGGATTGCGGTGCTTGGCCACGTGCGCGAGCTCGACGCCGTTCATGCGGCCGGCAAGCTGGATGTCGGTCAGCATCAGACAGAGCGAGCCGGCGCTCGTGTCGAGGACGCGCTCCGCCGCCTCGGCGCTCTCGCACTGGATGACTTGGTAGCCGCTCTCTTCCAGGAGGACGCAAAGCATCTCCCGCTGCATGGCGTCGTCCTCAACGATCAGCGCTGTCGCGCGAAATGGCGTCGCTTGTCCCATCGGCAGCTCCCAATGCATGCCTCCATAACACATGTTAAAAACCCGAAGCCGGCAACGGTTCGGTTTCATTTCAAAAAAAGTGATTGATGGTTCCGCCGATTGGACTCGACGGGGAAAGCATGACCGGGACGAGGCGCAGCGGCGCCACCTCACACTCCGCTGTCCTTCCCCGCGAAAGCGGGGAATCCGGTACGCCGCGGTTTATCGATCGAACCACAACCATCTCGGACTGGATCGCCCGGTCAAACGGCCGATGAAACCGATTATGTGAAGCTCTATTGCCCCATCAATCGGTCGGCGAAATACCCGATCGTCTTGCGATAGACCACCGCCCTGTTCCACTCGCGCATCGCCTCGAAATTGGCGGTGCCCTCGCCATAGGGCTGGCCCATCTTGAAGCCGCTCATGTGCAAGAGGTTCGCGGTCGAGGCGAGCACGTCGGGGACGCTGTGGCGGAGGTCGACATGGCCGTCGCCGTCGAAATCGACGCCGTATTTGATGTAGGACGACGGCAGGAACTGGGTCTGGCCGATCTCGCCGGCATAGGCGCCGATGAGGTCGCGCAGCGGCAGGTCGCCGCGCTGCACGATTTTGAGCGCCGCGAGCAGCTCGCCCTGGAACAGATCGGTGCGGCGGCAATCATGCGCGAGTGTCGCCAGCGTGCGGATCACCGGCAGCTTGCCCATGTCGCCCTTGCCGAAATCGCTCTCCAGCCCCCAGATCGCGACCAGGATGTAGCGGGGCACGCCGAACTGCTGCTCGATGCGCGACAGCAGCGCAGCATGGCGCTGCAGCAGAGCCCGTCCGCCATTGATGCGGCCGGGGCCGACGCGGGTCGAGACATACTGCTCGAAGCTCTTATTGAAGGTGTGGCGCTGGCGCCGGTCGAAGGCGAGCACGGCGCCATCAGGCGTCACGCCGCCGAGCGCCGCGCTCGTCACGCTCGCGGAGACGCCGGCCGCCTGCGCCTCCGCGGCCATGCCGGCAATGAAGCTGTTGAAGTCGCCGCCGCAGCGGGCGGCCTGCGCCGGCCCGCCGGCCAGAGTCACGACCAACGCGGCGGCGAAAAGCAGTCTCAGCATGTGGAGCAATCCCCCAAAATCCCAGCGCGAAGCAGTGCGCGATCATGCCCGGGAACACTGCGAGCGTCAAAGCGCAACGGCTTGAAGCGCAAGGCTTGATCCGCATCAAACTGTCTCACGCCCTGCTTTCTAAACTGAGCGAAACAGGAGAGCCGCACATGACCGGAATTACCTTGACCGCCGAGCAGGTCCGCAATGCCCCCGCCGTGGTGCGGCAATGGATCGAGCAGGAGGTGATCGCCGCGCTCGGCCTCGCGCCGCCGACGCCCGCGGCCGCACCGGCGCAGGCTGCCCATCTCATCGCCTGCAGCGTGGAGGACATGGCTGGCGTGCTCGAGCACATCCGCGGCTTGCTTCCCGCGGTGAACGTGCTGTTCGAGCTCGGCCGCCCCGGCATCAGCTTCGGCCGTCCCGCGGTGATGACGTTCCGCCTGATGGACATCCTGCATCACACGCGCCTCTCGGACGTCGGCCAGGTCATGACATGTCTCTGGAACAGGTGCAGGCCAACGCACTTTCCTTACAGAGCGCGTCGCTCTAGCCGCATTGCATGCGCAAAAAGAAGATGAACAGGATGATTTGGTAACCAAAACAATCGTTTCGATGCGGGGCTGCATCACACGTCAAAACCAACACAGATCCGATGCGCTCGCTGCGACATCGACACCACCACGATTTGCCTTGCCATCGCGGGGCGCAATCGATAGAATTCTATTTTAGGTTGTCACCCCACCAGCCCCGGGCGACGCTGAGGACCAGGATAAACGGCGGGCTTCGGCCCGCCGTTTATTGAGCGCCATGCGAGTTGCGACCTCGGAATCGAACTCACTTGGTCTGTTTCGCGATCCAGGATGCGTTCTCCGCCGCCAGAATATTTTCGCAGTCGTTGACGAAGTCCGAGAGCGGTTGCTTCGCGCCGTCCACGCGTCGCTGCAGCTGCAATGCAGTTGCGCGATACGTGACCACGAGAAAGCTATAACGCTCCGCCTCGATATGGGCGATGACGGCGCCGCCGAGGGTCGTGAGCACGGCCGTAAGGGCGGCGAGATCGAAGTGGACGCCCAGAATAACCGGCTTGGCAACGACGCTGGCAATGGCCGTGAGCAGCGTCGCGGCTGCCGCCAGAGCCATCTCGAGGGACCTGAGTCGCCAGGCCGTCGACTGGTACTCCTTGGCCCGATTCTCATAGAATGCGATCTGCTTGTTCGCGCGCTTCGCCACATACTCGTCGATCCCAAGAAAAACGCGCGGCGATGATCCCTGGTCCTTGGCCGGGATTTGCTGTTCGAGCAAGTCTTTGGCCTCTTCATCGATCTTCTGAAGCTCGGCGCGGAGAACGTCGTCCGCCTTGGCCGGATCGTCATAGGGCGCAGTCTTCGTCGCATATCGGTAGGCCTCACGCTTCAAGCGTTCCGAGATTGCGCGGGAGCGAACCCAGGCAATGACGCGCTCGGAGCCCAGCAGGCGGTGCGTGAAGAAAGTCGCGAATGCGAGGCATATTGCTGCCGTGATCGCGACCCAGGTGCGGGGATTGGCATTCCCTTCCTGCAGCTGGCTCGCCACTGCCGCCAGAACCGCGCCCAGTGACGACAGAGCGAAGACAAACCACCGCGCGCGATCGATCGTCGACTTCATCCCGTTTGCGGTGGTCGACCATTTGGCCTGACTATCCGCAACGGACTCCAAGATGGTCATCGTCGTTTCCTCCAAGATGCTTCGATTGAACACGAGGTGTCAGGGCATTTGACGCGGTGGGCGTTGCGCCTCGCCTCTGAACCAGCGGAGGCCCGTTCGGTCACTCCGGCGGCAATTTCTTCTCCAGCTCTTCGAAGCCCGTCTTGAATCCCGGAAGCTCACTCTCTGCGGGTAGCAGCCCGCGCATAGCGTCGATGAAGCTCTTGCGTTGCCAATTGACCGTGTCCAGATCCGCAAATCCATCCTTGGCGATCTTGAGAAAGGCAGCGGCATCCCCTTGATACAGCCTGATCTCCGCCAGATCGAAGTAGCACCAGGGTCGATCGAACGGCGGCTGCTGCTTCAGCTGCGCCTCCCGGACGCGGGCGGCACGCGCCAGCGCGAGCTGGTCCGACTCGGACAGGGCAAGACGTCCGTTGACTTGCGCACGCAGCTTCAACGCGTTGAGCAGCGGATACGGATGTCCGCCCGAAGCCTTCATCGACTCCTCATAGGCCGCAAGTGCAGGCACAAGGCGCCCTGCACGTCTGAGGACGCCGCCAAGGGAGGCGAGAGCGTCGAATCCCTTCGGGTTGAGTCTGATCGCCTCGCGAATGGATGTTTCGCCGGGCGCGGGATCGGAATCGAGTGGCGGCCGTTTGGCGATTTGCGCGACCTTGTTCTCGGCGACTCCCTTCTCGCGCCAGGCTTCGCTATAGGTCGGCGACGCGGCCGCCGCAGCGGTGAATTGTTCGAGCGCTTCGTCCCATATGTCGTTGTCTCGGCATAACAGGCCGAGCTTCATCCGCGGCAACGGATTGTTGGGATCGGCCGCAACCACTTGGCGATAGATCTCCATCGCGCCGGTGACGTTGTAGGCGCG
This sequence comes from Bradyrhizobium vignae, assembly GCF_900324035.1. Classification (NCBI taxonomy): domain Bacteria; kingdom Pseudomonadati; phylum Pseudomonadota; class Alphaproteobacteria; order Hyphomicrobiales; family Nitrobacteraceae; genus Bradyrhizobium; species Bradyrhizobium vignae. The sequence continues at coordinate 1,238,077 of NZ_LS398110.1, read as the reverse complement.
GATCTCGTTTTCGGCCTGTGTCAACAAGTCGTTGACCGGCGGAGACTGCCGCTGCTCGTCGAGGGCCTGCCGTACCGGACTGTCGATCCGGTTTCGCTTGAGCGACTCTGTCAACACCTGCGTGATCAGCGCCCGCGATTTCTGGGCCTCCGTAGCAGGCGCATATTCGTAGGGAAAAGCCTTGATCGACGCGATATCAAAGGGCGGGGCGGAGTTGCCCTGGCGGAAGATCGCCGTGCCGGCCTCACGAGCGCGGTGCCGAACCCCGAGCTCGTAGGCGACGTTGAAGTTGAGCCCGCTGAGGTCGGCCAACGCGAAGCGCGAGTACTCCAAATACTCGAACATGTCCTGCGTGATCAGTGCCGTGAAGAAGTCCTGATCGGTACGCCGCGGCTCGAGCTTGCCGCCCTCGGGCAGGTCGACCGCGGCAATGGCGGGGAGAAAGATGTCACTGTAGATCACATCGAAATCGACATCCTTGTCGCCGACTTTCTTCAAACCGAACGGCATGATGACGAAGCAGATCTTGGAATAATCGATGGCCGTATTGGGCATATCACGCGCTCCCAAAATGCAGCGGAGCAATTGAAAGCTTCATGTTCCTCCAAGGTCAACCTCAGGTCAAGTGTGGGCTTCAAGGAAAACGCGGAGGCTTCGCCCCGCTCGGCAGGAGCCCACCTATGCAAGCCGCAAAGTCATTTGACTGCGGCGTCCTGATCGACGACAAGCCGCCATGGCCAAGAAACCCGGAACCAACCCGAAAGGCGAATTCGCCTTCTTCAACGTCGTCTATGAAGACGGCTCCCAGCGCTCAAACCGCCGCGTGCCCGCCGAGCTGCTCGGCGGCCTCGACGGCGACGAACCCGCCCGCCGCTTCATCATGGAGCAGGACCGCGAGATCGCGGAAAAGAGCGGCCGACCGGCGTTGGAGATCAAGCGGATCGAGCGGGTGGGGGCGAGGAAGAAATAGGCCTTCAGCCTCTCCCGTCATTGCGAGCGCAGCGAAGCAATCCAGAAAACCCTCCGTAGAAAGACTCTGGATTGCTTCGCCGCGCTCGCAATGACGACAAATGAAAAACGGCGGGTCAAGGCCCGCCGTTTGCTTTGAATCGCTGTCTACGATCAATTATCCAAGAAGCTCCGCAGCTTCCTCGACCGCGACGGATGCTTCAGCTTCCGTAGCGCCTTCGCCTCGATCTGCCTGATACGCTCGCGCGTGACCGAGAACTGCTGGCCGACTTCTTCCAGCGTGTGGTCGGTGTTCATGCCGATGCCGAAGCGCATGCGCAGCACGCGTTCTTCGCGCGGCGTCAGGGACGCCAGCACGCGCGTGGTGGTCTCGCGCAAATTGGACTGGATCGCGGCGTCGATGGGGAGGATCGCGTTCTTGTCCTCGATGAAATCGCCGAGATGTGAATCCTCTTCGTCACCGACCGGCGTTTCCAGCGACAGCGGCTCCTTGGCGATCTTGAGGACTTTTCGCACCTTCTCCAGCGGCATACCGAGCTTTTCCGCTAGCTCTTCCGGGGTCGGCTCGCGGCCGATCTCGTTGAGCATCTGGCGGCTCGTGCGCACGATCTTGTTGATCGTCTCGATCATGTGCACGGGGATGCGGATGGTGCGGGCCTGGTCCGCAATCGAGCGGGTGATCGCCTGCCGGATCCACCACGTGGCGTAGGTCGAGAACTTGTAGCCGCGGCGATACTCGAACTTGTCGACCGCCTTCATCAGGCCGATGTTGCCTTCCTGGATCAGGTCGAGGAACTGCAGGCCGCGGTTGGTGTACTTCTTGGCAATCGAGATCACGAGGCGGAGGTTGGCTTCCACCATCTCCTTCTTGGCCTGGCGTGCCTCGCGCTCGCCCTTCTGCACGGAGTGCACGATCTTGCGGAATTCACCGATCTCGAGGCCGGTCAGGGCTGCGAGCTGATGCACCTCGTGGCGGAGGTCCTTGATGCGGTCCTTCTCGTGATGGACGAAGTTCTTCCAGCCCTTGGCCGACAGTTTCGAGACGCGATTGAGCCAGCGCGGATCGAGCTCCGAGCCGGTGTAGTTGCGCAAGAAGTCCTCGCGCGCGACGCCATGGCTGTCGGCAAGGCGCATCAGGCGGCCCTCATGCGAGACGAGGCGCTTGTTGATGTCGTAGAGCTGCTCGACGAGGCTGTCGATGCGCGCCTGGTTGAGGCGCAGCGACTTCACCTCGACGATGATCTCGTCCTTGAGCTTCTTGTACTTGCGCTCCTGGTGCGGCGACAGCGACTCGTTCTGGAGCTGGTTCTGGATGTCCTGCTCCTGAAGCTTGCGCAGCTTCTTGTAGCTGTCGGCGATCTTGTCGAAGATCTCGACCACCTTCGGCTTGAGCTCGGCCTCGATCGCCGCGAGCGACATCTGGTTCTCGAACTCGTCGTCGTCCATGTCGGCTTCGGCCGCGGCCTCGCCCGGATCCTTGTCCTCGCCTTCGCCGCCGGCGGCAGGCGCGGCGCGGAACGGGGTCGGCGCCGGCGGCGCTGCGGGCGGAGCGACATGCGCAGGCGCGGCGGCTGCCGCCGCGGCCTCGCCACCCTCGGCCGGCGCTTCGCCGTTCTCACCGGTGGGACCTGCAATCATCGCAGTGTTCATGCCGCCCTTGGCATCGGGGCCGGCATAGGTCGCTTCGAGATCGATGATGTCGCGGAGGAAAATCTTGCCTTCGTTGAGCTCGTCGCGCCAGATGATGATGGCCTGGAAGGTCAGCGGGCTTTCGCAGAGGCCCGCGATCATCGCCTCGCGGCCGGCTTCGATGCGCTTGGCGATCGCGATTTCGCCCTCGCGCGAGAGCAGCTCGACCGTGCCCATCTCGCGCAGATACATGCGCACCGGATCGTCGGTGCGCTCGCCCGGCTCGCTCTTCTTGACCTCGGTGACGGCCTTCTGGGTGACCTCGACGAGCTCGTTATCGGTGTCGTCGTCGGCCTCGTCCTTCTCTTCCTCGCCTTCGGTGTCGTCGGCTTCGGTGACGTTGATGCCCATGTCCGAGAGCATCGACATGATGTCCTCGATCTGTTCGGGCGAGGTCTGGTCGGAGGGGAGGACTTCGTTGAGCTGATCGAAGGTCACGAAGCCGCGCTTCTTGGCCTGCTTGATCATCTTCTTCACGGCCGCGTCGGACAGGTCGAGCAAGGGCGAGGGCGCGTCCTGGGAGTCCTTCTCCGGCGCATCCGCTGCCTTGTCGTCTTTTTCCTTGTCCTTCGCCTGCAGCGTCTTTGCCTTGGTGGCCATCCATTGCTCCTAAACGCGCTTCATGCGAGACGCCCGCCGCGCCTGCGTGAATTCACTTGATCCTGTTGCTCGACGCTCTCGCTTCGGCAGCTCTCGACACGGAAAGGGCGGCGCACAAACCTCTCGCCACCCCCAACTTTCTCTCGCCGGAATTGCCTAACGCTTCGTCAGCCTCTTTGACGCGGCGGATGCAGGTGTAGTGCCAACAGCGATTGCGCGGATTCATTCCTGACGCGTCTGTTATGCCTGCGGCCGCCTCTGGGCCAAAGTGCTACAAGACCGTTAAGCCTCGATTAACCCTGTTTTTGCCGCCAAACCCAGGATTTGGCGAGTCTTTTAGCGGTTCCGGCCGCGGCCGTCCGCATGATTCTTCATCACATGCTCTTCTGGAGCCGGCCCGACAGCTCACCAAAACCCTCGATCAGGGCCTCGGTACCGTCGACTTCCCCTATCCGAGCCTTGACGTCACGCAGCCATGCCAAATTGGCCTCACTGGGATCCTCCCCCAAGGCCAGCTCGGCGTCTTTCAGCTCTCTAAGTAGTGAATGCCATTGCCGATGCAAGGCAACCAGCTGGTGCCAGGTGGCAAGAACGTCATCCCTTGCTGCGCCCTCGCGGGCGGCCCATACCGCCTGGGTCGTGATGACGTTCTCAACCCTTTGAAGAACCTGGGAAAATCCACCCCGTTCGAGGTCGCTGCGCATCTTTTCGGCCTGCTCGCCAGGGTCAGGCGAGTGGTGATGGTCGTTGGCAAAGGCGGCGATGATGCCGGCCCTGAGCTTGTGGGCCTCGGGATGGGCCAGCTCCAGGGCGGCGACCTCCTCGAGATGCTCATGCAGCAGCCAGGGGTGATTGATCAGGCATTGCAGGATCAGGGCCTCGCGGCGGGAGATGGCGCTGCGCTGGCCCCGCATGATCGGGCTTGCCGCCAGCTGGGGGCTCGCCGCCTGGTAGGGGCCGGACGGTAGCAGGGTGGGACCCGGGGCCCCGCGGCGGCCGCCGCCGAATCCCTGGGCGCCGAATCGATTCGGGCCCCCTGCCCTCGGCTGGAACGGCCGGCCGCCGCCGGGCCGGAAATTGCCCCGGCCGCCAAAGCCGCGCCCACCTTCGGGGGCGAAGGTGCGCTGCAACCGCTCGACGAACTCGTCGCGATAATAGCGCCGCACCACCTCGTCGCGGATGCCGTTCGTGAGCTCCTTGATGCGCGCCTCCAGCGCGGCGCGGCGCTCCGGCGTGGCGAAATTGCCGCCCTCGAGCTCGCGCGACCAGATCATGTCGGCAAGCGGCCGCGCTGCCGCGATCACCTCCTCGATCGCGCCGCGCCCGCCCGAGCGCACGAGATCGTCGGGGTCCTGCCCTTCCGGCAGCAGCGCGAAACGAAGACTCTTGCCGGGGCTGAGGAAAGGCAAGGCAAGATCCGCGGCGCGATAGGCCGCCTTCTGCCCGGCGCGGTCACCGTCGAAACAGAGGATCGGCTCGTCCGCCATCTTCCAGAGCAGCGCGAGCTGGCTCTCGGTGAGCGCTGTGCCGAGCGGCGCCACGGCACCCGCAAAACCCGCGGTAACCATGGCGATCACATCGACATAGCCTTCGACCACGATCAGCGCGCTGCCGTCATGCGTGGCTTTGCGCGCGGTCTGATGATTGTAGAGATTGTCGCCCTTGTGGAAGAGCGGTGTCTCCGGCGAGTTCAGATATTTGGCTGGAACGTCCTTCTCCAGCGCGCGCCCGCCGAAGGCGATGACACGGCCGCGCAAGTCCGTGATCGGAAACATCACGCGATCGCGGAAGCGGTCGTAGGGCACGGGGATGTCATTGCCGGCAACAAGCAGCCCGGTCTCGATCATGTCCTCGACGGAGATGCCCTGCTGGCCGAGGTGCTCCTTCAGCGCGAAGCGATCAGGCGGGGCATAGCCGAGGCGGAATTGCAATTGCGTCGCCGGCGAGATCGCGCGGTCGGCGAGATAACCACGCGCTTTCGCCCCCACGCGCGAGGCCAGCGTCTCCGCGAAGAATCTTGCGGCGAGATCCATGACGTCATGCAGCGACTTGCGCCGCTGCTCATGCCGCGCGGCATCGGGCGTCACCGCCGGCAGCGGCAGGCCCGCCATATTGGCGAGCCGCTCCACGGCCTCCGCGAACGGCACGCCCTCGGTCTCCATCAAGAAATCGATGATGTCGCCGTGCTTGCCGGAGGAGAAGTCGTGGTAAAAACCCTTCTGGTCGTTGACGTAGAAGGACGGCGTCTTCTCCTGCTGGAACGGCGACAGCCCTCTCCACTCCCGCCCGGCCTTCTTCAGCTTGACGCGCTTGCCGACGACTTCGGAGACCGAAAGCCGGGCACGAAGCTCGTCGAGGAATTGGGGCGTGAAGCGCATGGGATGAGTTTAGCCGAGCGTTTGAGTCGGGCGAAGGATCAGGGATATAGGCGCGGCCTCGCCAATAGTCAGGTTTAGGCGGGTTATCCGGGTTATTCGACCTATGCACAGGCCTTGGTCCCGTCACCCCTGAAAGTGCTCGCCTCTTCGGCGAGCCTCGAAGGCCGACGGCCCGGCTGCATCCAGGCCGATTCATCCCTCGAGGATGACGGAATAAGTGGCCGGAATGACTTGACGGAGCCACTTGAACCGCGCCCGGTTCCGCGCTTCCATGCCTGCATGTTCAGGACCTTTCGAGGCGGTCAGAGCGGGGGCTGGCGCGTGACCTCGATTTCGCCAGTGACGGGCGAGCCCCTGCCCTTTGTGCCGGCGCTGTCGGTGACCGACAGCGAGGCCGTCTCGTTGCCGCAGGTGCCCTCGCGCAATGCCTGGCGGCTGGTCGGGGTCGCGAGCAACTTGCGCTACACCGAGCGGGCCGAGAAGCAGCAGCTCGTGGCCGTGCAGGCTGGCCTCGGCCGGCTGGAGGCAACCAGCGCGGCGCTGATCCCGATCCGCAAGTCGCAATCCTGGTGGGAGCTGACGCAGGAAGAGCGACGCAAGATCTTCGAGGACCGATCGCACCACATTGCGAGCAGCCTGCGCTTCCTGCCGGCGATCGCGCGCCAGCTCTATCATTGCCGCGACCTCGGCGGCCCCTTCGACTTTCTCACCTGGTTCGAGTTCGCTCCCGCAGACGCCTCGCTGTTCGAGGAGCTGGTGGCGATGCTCCGGCGGACCGAGGAGTGGACCTATGTCGAGCGCGAGGTCGACGTGCGCATGGTGAAGGAAGTGCTGTCGGCTTAGTGCTCCAGGAACCGCCCGGACTCGATGCACGGCAGACCGGTGACGGGCCAGTTGTAGACATAGGTCCAGGCCCTTTCCGTGGCACCATCAGGCAACGTGACCTCGATCATCTGCCGCAGATATTCCGTCGGCTCCGGAAAGCCCTCGCCACAGGCCTCGTACATGTCGAGCTCGCGCAGGAGCTCGTCCGGCACGCGCAGGTGAAAGAGCTCGCCATGGACGATGTCCGTCGGCGCGTCGGAAAGCAGCAATCCGGGATAGTGCTTCACCAGAACGAGCCGGCCGCGGCAGGTCGCTTCGCACAGAAATTCCGCATGGCCCGCGAGCAGCCGGGCCATCGGATGATCGAAGCCGCGCATCAGGGTGCCGTAGACGAAAAGTCGATCGGAGCTCATGGTGTTCCAAAGTTGCAGCTTCGGTGCGATACCGTTACTCCGTTTACACACGTTGTTATTCCATAGGCAAATCAGGATGGCTTTGGACACAGCCGAGGCAACCGATCAACTGCTCGGCGAGGGCGATATTCCGCCCGTGCATGAGGTGAATGCGGCAGGGACATCGCCGTTCCTGCTCACCGCGGATCACTACGGACGGATGCTGCCGCGCGCGCTCGGCGATCTCGGCCTCGCGGAAAGCGACCTTGTCAGGCACATCGCCTGGGACATCGGCATCGCCGGCGTCGCCGAGCGGCTCGCCAAGATGCTCGACGCGCATCTGATCGCGCAGCGCTATTCGCGGCTCGTGATCGACTGCAACCGTCCGCCCGACGTCGCGAGCTCGATCCCCGTGACCTCCGAGGCGACCGCGATCCCGCGCAACGAGGGCATTTCGGAGCGGGAACGTGAGGCACGGCGGCGCGAGATTTTCGAGCCCTATCACCACCGCATCGATGAGGCGATCTCCCGCCGCCGCCATGACAAGCAGCCGACGGTGCTGGTGTCGCTGCACAGCTTCACGCCTGTCTATGCCGGCATCGCACGTCCCTGGCACATCGGCACGCTCCATCACCGCGACACCGTGCTGCCACAGCTCTTGCTCAAGCACCTGCGCAGCGAGGGCGATCTCGTCGTCGGCGATAACGAGCCCTATGCGGTGAGCGATCTCACCGATTACACCATCCCCGTGCACGGCGAAGCCCGCGGCCTCGTCAACACCGGCATCGAGATCCGCCAGGACCTGATCGAAGACCAGTCCGGCCAGCAGCAATGGGCCGAACGGCTGGCACGGATCCTAGCGGAGATCGCGGTGGAGCTGCGGGCGGAGCCGTTGGTGTAGCCGGCCAATCCGGCGGTGCCCTCACTCTCCCCGCAAACGACCGCAAACGGAGAGAGGTGAACGTCAACCGGCTCGCGTCGCGACGAACAGCGCCAGCGCCGCGAAGATCGCGGCGATGGTCCAGAGCACGTAGGCGAAGCGGCCGAGCGATGACAAAGCCAAAGGCGCAGAAGGCCACGACGAGCCCGGCGAGATCGGGCCGAGCGATATGTCGGGCGAGATATTGATAGCTCTGGTGGAGGCAGAGCGCAGCTTGCGGGCATTGACGGAATATTCGTAAGTAAAGCGCGATGGGATTGGGATGAATCGTCATCGCGCTTTGGCTCGTACTTCGGGCACGATCGTTTCGGACAACCGCTCAGCACCTTGCATCAACGGCGGCCGTCCGGGTCCGGATCATGCCTTCGCTCACTTCGCCCGTGTCAGCGCGAGCCAGATGCCGCCGCCGATCATGAAGCCGCCGGAGATGCGCGACATCATCCGCGTGCGGCGCGCCGAGAAGAATTTTCGGGCGCGCCCGGCGGCGATGGCGTAGAGCGCATCCGTCATCACTGCGGTCACCATGAAGGTGGCGCCCAGCAGCGCGACTTGCGGGAAGTGCGGCCGGTTCAGGTCCATGAACTGCGGGATGAAAGCGCCGAAGAACACCAGCACCTTCGGATTCGACAGCAGCACCAAAAATCCCTGCAGGAAAAAGCCGCCGCGCGGCGGTGGTGGCGGCGCGTCGACCTCGACGCCCTCGACCGGCGTCCAGATCAGCCTGATGCCGAGCCAGACGAGATAAGCGGCGCCGGCAAAGCGCACCCAGTCGAACCAGTAACCCATGGTCGCCATCAGCGAGGTCAGGCCGACCGCGACGATGCCGATGACGATGGCAAGCCCGGCCTGCGCGCCGGCAACGTTGGTGAGCGCCGCACGCGTGCCGTGGCGCAGTCCGTTGGCGATGACGAGGGTGACGATCGGACCCGGCAGCAGCGCCAGCGCAATGCAGGCGGCGACGAAGGCGAGATAGGCTTGCATGGACATCATGGGAGAGACTCGCTGGAGGCGGTGCCACATTAATGCATGGCGCGTGCTGGAACGGAAGACGTTCCCCCTCCCTCTATTTTCGCGCCTTGACATGCAACCGTTTGGTTGCGTATTATCCTGCCATGGATGAAGTCTTCAAAGCGCTCGCCGATGCGTCACGACGGTCGCTGCTCGACAGGCTTCACGCCAGGAACGGCCAGACGCTGAACGAGCTCTGCGAGGGTCTCGCGATGACGCGGCAGGCCGTGACCAAGCACCTTGTCATTCTGGAAGAGGCCAACCTGGTGACGACCATCAGGCAGGGCCGCGAGAAGTTGCATTATCTCAACCCGGTACCGATCCATCAGATCGGTGAACGCTGGATCAAGAAGTTCGAGCGCGGCAAGCTCGCCGCGCTCAGCGAATTGAAACGCCAGTTGGAGAAACGCGATGAGTAAGCCCGAATATGTCTACGTCACCTATATCGAGACGACTGCCGATGCACTGTGGCGGGCCCTGACGGACGGCGATCTCACGGAGCGCTACTGGTTCGGCAATCGCATTGCCTCCGACTGGACGCCGGGCTCGGCCTACCGTTTCACCAATGCAGGTTCCCCGACGGTGGAGGGCGAGGTGATTGTGTTCGATCCGGTGCGCAAGCTCGCCTATAGCTGGATCGATCGCAAGCCGGAAGCCGCGGGCGAGAGCGCTTCCCGCGTCACGTTCGATCTCGAGCCGCGTGGCAAGGTCGTCAAGCTCACGGTAACACATGACGAGCTCGGAGAGGACGGCAGGACACGGCGTTCCATCTCGGGCGGCTGGCCGATGGTCCTCTCCAATCTGAAGAGCCTGCTGGAGACAGGACATGTCATCGAGATCGCGGCTCCCAGCTGTTCTGCGAAGGATGCTGCGTGATGCCGAAGCCCCAATTCGTCTACGTGACCTACATCGAGACCACGCCCGAGAAGCTGTGGGAGGCGCTGACGTCGAGCGAGTTCACCAGGCAATACTGGTTCGGCGCCGAGGTGAAATCGGACTGGAAGGTCGGCTCTCCCTTCGCGCTTCTGCTCGACGGCGAGGTCACCGATTCCGGCGAGATCCTCGAAGCCGATCCGCCGCGGCGTCTGTCCTACAGCTTCAAGCACCACAAGTACGAGGAGCTTCGCGGCGAGCCGACCTCGCGCGTCGTCTTCACCATCGAACCGTTCGGCTCGCTCGTGCGTTTGACCGTGCTGCATGACGGCTTCGTCGAGGGCGGCAAATATCTCGGCGCCGTCTCCAATGGCTGGCCGGCGATCCTGTCCCAGCTCAAGAGCCTGCTCGAGACCGGCAAGTTGCTCGGCATTCCACGCGCAGCCCTGAACAAGGGATTCGATGCAAAATGAAGCTCGATCAATTCAAGCCGCTCACGGTCTACACCATCTACATCGCTTCGACGCCGGAGAAGGTGTGGGAAGCGCTGACCTCGGCCGAGTTCAGCAGGCAGTATTTCTTCGGCAACACCGTCGCGGTCGAGCCGCGCCTTGGCGGCTCGTTCATCGTGCGCACGCTTGACGGCGCGCTGCACATCAGCGGCGAGGTTCTCGCCTACGACCCGCCGCGAAAGCTCTCGGTGACGTTCAACGTCAACTGGCCGGACCTGATCGAGAAGCTCGGCCCCACGCTCGTCACCTACGAGATCGAGCAGGTCGGCGATGCGGTCCGGCTCACCATGAGCGAAGGCCATGATCGCCCGCTCAGCGACGACATCCTTGCCGGCGGACGCCAGGGCTGGCCGGCGATCCTGTCCAGCCTCAAGAGCCTGCTCGAGACCGGCCAGCCACTGGTGGTGAAAATGGGCCCGCCGCAGCGAATGCTCGACGCGCTGAAGGCGATCGGGATCAAGACGCCGTAGGCGCGGCCATCTCCATGTCAAACGTGCGGCGCCTATCAAGCGCGCGACAGCAGCTGAAGCGCCACGCCGAGATTGGCCGCGAACAGAGCCGCGTCGATGACGAAGATCCGGAGCATCGGGCCCTTCAGCACGGGCCAGTAAGCCACTCCGACGCGGCCTCCACGCATCAGCACGGGAACATTGTAGGCGAACTGGCTGAAATGGCAGGCGGCGAAGAACAGGAACAGCGCGAGCTGCGCTTCGGCCGGCTGGAAGAAGGACGGACGGGCGGCCAGGAGATAGAGCGACAGCAGCCCGATCGGCAGATTCATCGCGCCCAGGAACGCAACGCTCGCCGCCAGGGTCGGCGCAATCGGATTGCGACGCTCTTCCCGCGGCAGCAGGATCTTCAACGTGTTGGTTTGCGCGATGCTGAACTGGATGAAGGCGCCGACGAACCAGAGCGTGTTGAGAAGCAGGATGAAATCAGAAAGGTGCATCGTCATTTTCCGTAAAAGGCTTCGCTGCGTACGACGCGGCCCGCGTCGTCGAAGTCCATGAACTCGCTGGCGCGGGTGTCGCCCAGCTGCCACCACACCGTCAGTCGCGCGATCGCCTCGTCCCAGCTCCAGCTCAGGATCTTCAGGTCGGCACTTTCGATGTGGCCATAGGCTTTCCGCCAGTAGGCGCGGATAGCCTCAGCGCCGGTGACGGTCGGAGAACCCGTCAGGGTGAGAGCGAGAGGGCTGCGCATCTGCGCATCGTCGGCGAAATGCGCGACCACCGCGTCGATATCGACCCTGCACCAATTCGCGCACCATGCCGCGACGAAGCGTTCGGCGGCCGCGCGATCCATTGCTTGTCCGCTCATGATGCGGATCCTCCCCTGGCTCGTGGCCGGGAAGGTGGCAAAGCCCGCGCCTCATGTCAACTATGTTGACTTGAGATTTCGTTCAGCTGTTGTCGGCGATCGCCTCCATCACCCCCATCCAGCCAGCCGCACCGGACGCCCCGACGCGATCGAACGCCGCGCGCAAGACCTGGCGCTCGTGGTCGGAGGCGCGCTGCTCGATGCGCCGCCCCGCTTCGGTCAGGCGCAGCAGTTTCGAGCGGTGCTGCTCCGGCGAGCGCTTCGACGTCAGGAGCTTGCGCTCCAAGAGCAGATTGAGCGGCCGGTTCAGAGCCTGCTTGGAAATGCCGAGGACCTCGACCAGCGAGCCGATCGAGATATCGGGCCGGCGCGCCACCACATAGAGGATACGATGATGCGGGCGCGACAGACCCTGCTTGGCAAGATATGCGTCGGCTTCCAGCGTCATCCCGCGCCAGCCGTAATACATCAGCTCGAGTGCCGCATCGAGCTCGTGCAGCTTCGCAAGCGACGCACGGTGAAGCCCCGCGGCTTGAGACGTCTTGGCCATCGTCGGAAGCTAGCCCCTCGCCCGCAGCTCGCGCCGCAACACCTTGCCGGTCGCCGTCATCGGCAACGTCTCGGCGAACTCCACGAAGCGCGGATATTCGTGGGCGGCGAGCTGCACCTTGACGAACTCCTGGATCTCGCGCGCGAGCGCATCGCTGCCGGTAAAGCCGGGACGCAGCACGATCCAGGCCTTGATCGATTCCGTGCGGATCGGATCGGGAATACCGACCACCGCCGCCATCGCCACCGACGGATGCTTCATCAGCGTGTGCTCGATCTCGGACGGGCCGACGCGATAACCGGCGGTGGTGATGACGTCGTCCTCGCGGCTGACATACCAGAAATAGCCGTCCTCATCCTGCACGCCGAGATCGCCGGTGAGCAGGAACTCGCCGGCATATTTCTTCGCCGTCGCCTCCGGATTGCGCCAGTATTCGAGCATGGTGACCGGGCATGGCTGGCGCACGCCGATGATGCCGCGCTGGCCGCGCGGCAGTTCCTCGCCCTTGTCGTTGACGATGCGGACGTCGAAACCCGGCGTCGCCTTGCCCATCGCGCCGGGGCGGATCGGAAACAGATTGGAGTTGCTGCCGATCACGAGGTTGCATTCGGTCTGACCGAACACCTCATGTGCGTCGACACCAAAAGTCTCGCGCACCCAGCCGAGCAGCTCGCCGCCGAGCGACTCGCCGCCGGTGAAGATGCTGCGCAGCTTGACGCCTTGATGTTTCACGCCGGCCTGCCGCATCAGCTTCAACGCAGTCGGCGGCAGGAAGACGTTGCGGACGCCGAGGTCGGCCATCATCTGCATCGCCGCCTGCGGCTCGAATTTTCGCGCGCGATGGCCGACCAGCGGTATGCCGTGATACCAGAACGCCAGCAGGCCGTTGATGAGGCCGCCGATCCAGGCCCAGTCCGCCGGCGTCCACATGAGATCGCCGGGGCGTGGCAGAAAGTTGTGACACATCTCCACATTCGGCAGATGGCCGAGCACGACGCGGTGCGCATGCAGCGCGCCCTTCGGGTTGCCCGTCGTGCCCGAGGTGTAGATGATCAGCGCGGGATCGTCCGCCGAGGTGTCGACGTTTGCAAAATCCTCGGATGCGGTTTCGATCGCTGACCAGAACGGCTTTGCACCGGCGTGGACGGCGCCACTCGTGACATAGATGTCCTGCAAATAGGGCAGCCGGTCGCGGATCTTGGTGAGCTTCTCCCAGCCCGCCTCATCGGTGATGATCGCTCTCGCCTGCGAATTCGACAGGCGGAATTCCAGCGCGTCCTCGCCGAACAGCGCAAACAGCGGGATCGAGATCAGCCCGGAGCGGAACGCCGCCATGTGCGCGATCGGCAATTCCAGGGACTGCGACAGGAACACCGCGACGCGGTCGCCACGGACAAGCCCATCCGTCTTCAGCACATTGGCGAAGCGGCGCGACATCTCCGCGACCTCGTCGAACGAGGTGCGCGTGGTGGCGCCGTTCTCGTCGACATAGATCAGAGCCAGGCGGCCCGTGCCGTCGGCATGGCGGTCGCAGCACGCCTCCGCCATGTTGAACCGCGCCGGGATGTCCCAGCGGAAGTTGCGATAGAGCTCGTCGTAAGTTGCGGCTTCGGTGAGCATTCCGTCCCTCGTGTTTCACTCCATTTTGCGCGGAGAGAGCATCGAAGCCTAGCGAAAAGCGCGGGGGCTAAAGCACCGCCTCGGACAGCGTGGGCCGGGAGCTCCCTTCAGCTGGGCGCAGGCGCGATCTCAGTTCCCTTGCATGTAGCGCGTGGGATTCGTTTTGTCCGCCTTGAAGATGTCGGCAGCCTCCGCAAACAGCGCCGACACGGCCGAAGCATTCAGATCGGTGAACGCCTTGAAGTTCAGCGACGGCAGCCCTGCGCATCAGCGCGTGCAGCTTTTCGAGATCCGCCGTGCGATTGGGATCGAAAGCGAGATAGGCCTCCAGACTGTCCGCAGTGACACGAAACATCCAGGGCCCTTCCTGCTAGCCTGACAGGGCAGCCTTCACCAGGCCGCTGGCCTTGCCGAAATCCATCTGTCCCGCGTACTTCGTGCGCAGCACCGCGATCACCTTGCCCATGTCCTTCATACCGGCCGCACCGGTTTCAGTGATCGCATCCGCGATCGCCTTCTTCACCTCGTCGTCCGACATCTGCTTCGGCAGGTATGCCGAGATCACCGCGATCTCCTCGCGCTCCTGCGCGGCAAGCTCGGCGCGGCCGCCCTTGTCGTAGAGCTCGACCGCCTCCTGGCGCTGCTTGATCATCTTCTGCAGCACGGCGAGGATGTCGGCGTCCGACAACGGCGGCTTGCCGCTGCCGCGGGCGTCGATGTCGGCATTCTTGATGGTCGAATTGACCATGCGCAGCGTGGACAGCTTGCGCTCGTCCTTGGCCTTCATGGCCTCCTTGACCGCATTGTTGATGTCGTCGCGCAGCATGGTCGTGATCCCTTCGAGTATACGACGCCTGATCTAGGCCGTTTGCGGCCTCCGCACAACCTAGCTCGCGAGCCATTCGGTGAGGGCGCGCGCAGTGGCTTCCGGCTGTTCCGGCTGCGGCAGGTGTCCGCAGCGATCGAGGATCACGAGCTTTGCGCCTGCGATGGCCTCGGCCATCTCCTTCGAGAAGGCGTTGGGGATGGTGTTGTCCTGATCGCCCGTCAGCACCAGCGTCGGGCATCTGATCGTCGCCAGCGTCGGGCGTGAATCCACCCGCGCGATGATCGCGGTCTGCTGCCGCAGATAGCCTTCGACGCCGACGTCCTCGTCCTGCGCATGCACGAGCTTCAGGATAGCGGCATCATCGCGCCGCGACGGATGCACGAGCTCCGGAAAGCTCTCCTCGCGGATGGCGCGGAGCTCGCCGCGTTTCGCGCGCTCCATCAGGCCGCGGCGGCGCGCGGTCGCCTCCGGCGTGTCGGGGCCGGCCTGGGTGTTGATCAGCGCGAGTTTTGCCACCCGCTCGGGCGCCTGGCGCATGATCTCGAGCGCGATGTAGCCGCCCATGGAATGACCGCCGAGTGCGAAGCGCGGCGGCGCCTCACTCAACACCCGGGCGGCGATCGCCGCCATGCTGTCGTCGCGGATATGGTTGGCAATCATCACCGGGCCGAGCCGCCACAAGGCGGGGAGGACCGGGGCATAGATCCGGGCCGAGGAGGCCAGCCCCGGAACCAGCAGAAGCGGGGTGGTCTGATCCATTATTGCCTCGCAAGCCCCTCAAACTGCCGGAAATTGTGCGGCCGAGCTTAAGTGCGCGAGAAGAGCTGTCAAATATGCAAAAACGCATGTGAATCGGCCCTCTCCCGCTTTGACGGGCACGTCCGGGGGGCTTATGAAGCGGGCTCATGACACAACATGACAACGATCCCGCCTGGCCGGACCATAAACCGACCGCGCTCCTCGTGCTTGCCGACGGCACGGTGCTCGAGGGCTTTGGTCTCGGCGCCGAAGGCCACGCCGTCGGTGAGGTCTGCTTCAACACCGCGATGACCGGGTACGAGGAGATCCTGACCGATCCTTCCTATGCCGGACAGCTCATCACCTTCACGTTCCCGCATATCGGCAATGTCGGCACCAACGAAGACGATATCGAGACGGTTAACATGGCCGCGACGCCCGGCGCGCGCGGCGTGATCCTGCGCACCGCGATCACCGATCCCTCGAACTATCGCGCCACCAAGCATCTCGACCAATGGCTGAAGGCGCGCGGCATCATCGGCCTCTCCGGCATCGACACCCGCGCGCTGACCGCGCTGATCCGCTCCAAGGGCATGCCCAACGCCGTGATCGCGCATTCCCGGACCGGCGAGTTCGATCTGCATGGTCTTAAGGAAGAGGCGCGCGAATGGCCGGGCCTCGAGGGTATGGACCTCGTGCCGATGGTCACGAGCGGCCAGCGCTTCACCTGGGACGAGACGCCGTGGCTATGGGACAAGGGTTTTGGCCGGCAGGAGAAGCCGGAGTTCAACGTCGTCGCCATCGATTACGGCATCAAGCGCAACATCCTGCGCCTGCTCGCCGGCGTCGGCTGCAAGGTAACAGTGGTGCCGGCGACAACGTCCTCCGAAGACATCCTGGCGATGAAGCCGGACGGCGTGTTCCTGTCCAACGGTCCGGGCGATCCGGCCGCGACCGGCAAGTACGCGGTGCCAGTCATCCAGGACGTGATCAAGTCGGGCACGCCGACCTTCGGCATCTGCCTCGGCCACCAGATGCTGGGCCTCGCCGTCGGCGCTAGAACCAAGAAGATGCATCAGGGCCATCATGGCGCCAATCATCCCGTCAAAGACGAGACCACCGGCAAGGTCGAGATCACCTCGATGAACCACGGCTTCGCCGTGGACGAGACCACGCTGCCAAGGGGCGCGAGGCAGACCCACGTCTCGCTGTTCGACGGCTCCAATTGCGGCATCCAGCTCGACGGCAAGCCGGTGTTCTCGGTGCAGTACCACCCCGAAGCATCGCCCGGCCCGCGCGACTCGCATTATCTCTTCCAGCGCTTCGCCGACCTGATGCGGCAGAAGAAGAGCGCGTAAGACTCGCTACGGCTCTCGTGCCCCGGGCCGGGACACGAGGCCTGCCAAGGAACGCCCTGACAAGGTGAAATGTTGTCTTGGCACCTTGCAGCAGGAGCCTGCCATGTCCGTCCTCCGCGACAAGGCCGAGCCGCTCGCCATCGTTTTCGAGGATGACGGGCTCGTGCCGAACAACATCCTTCCGTTCCTGGTCTACCAGGACGCGGTGAAGCTCGATCCGAAGCGTCCCGAAGAGACCATCGAAAACCTGTTCGAACAGAACGGCTGGGGCGGGACATGGCGCAACGGCGTCTACGACTATCTGCACTATCACTCGACGGTTCATGAGGTGCTCGGCGTCGCGCGCGGCAGCGCCCGCGTCCGTTTCGGCGGCGATCATGGCCAGGAGCTTCAGATCAAGGCCGGTGACGTCGCGATCCTGCCCGCCGGCACCGGACACCAATGCATCAAGGCCAGCAATGATTTCTGCGTGATCGGCGCCTATCCGCCAGGCAGCAAGATGGAGATCACACGGGTTACGCCGGAGAACCATGCGAAAGCGCTGAAGACGATTCCGCAAGTCGCGCTGCCGCCCGCTGATCCCGTGACCGGGAAGGATGGCGCGCTGATGCGGTTGTGGCGATAGCTACACGCGCAGTACCGTGGTGGTCGGCAAAGCGAAGCGTGCCCACCAATCGATTTGAGCCGCGAAGGATAGATGGTGGGCACGGCGCGAAGAGCGCGCCTTTGCCCGCCCTTGTTTTAGCGCACCGGACTAGAATGGCCTCGTTCCGTGAGGAATGGCCCAGCTCGGGTGGCCGCCCGAGCTGGGCTGCCGATCGATCGGATCGATGCCCACCGAAGCCTTGAGGGCTGCCTTTCGTAGCAGGATCGCGATCGGTACTTCATCGGGACCCGGATGGTTGAACGAACTTTAGGTTCGCACACACAAGGGAGGGTCGACGAAGATGGCCAAGCGTATCACGATCTGTGCCGGGATCGATACCGGTAAACGTAAGCTCGATGTGGCACTTGATGGCAGTTTGGAGCGGCTTCAGGCCGATAACACGCCGGATGGCTATAAAGTGCTGGTGGAATGGTTGCAGCGCCACAAGGTCAAACGGGTCGGGATCGAGGCGAGCGGCGGCTATGAGCAGGCTGTCGTCGCCGAGTTGCGGCGCCAGCGGTTTGTGGTCGTCGTATTTCAGCCGGCCCAGGTGCGCGCTTATGCCGTGTTCCAGCTGCAGCGCGCCAAGAACGACAAGATCGATGCCGCGCCGATTGCGGCCTGCACCGCCGCGGTCAAGAAGATCCACGCAGCTCCGGATCCCCGCTTGCTGCCATTTGCCGAGCACCTGACGATGATCGACCAGATCACCGAGGACATTGCTCGGCTGAAGAACCGGATCGAGAGCTGCCGCAATATGCGGCTCCAGAAGCTGTGGAAGGAGGATATCGCTCGCCTGGCCAAGCGCGAGAAGGTCGAACTGAAGGCACTGGCCGCCGCAATCCGTGAGCATCGCGATCTTGCCGAGCGGCTCGACTTGATCAACAGCATCGATGGTATCGGGCTAAAGACCGCCATGGTCATTCTGGTGCGGATGCCCGAGATCGGTCAGATCACGCGCGAGCAAGCGGCCGCGCTGGCTGGCATTGCCCCTTACGATGACGACAGCGGCGATCGCACCGGCGTTCGTCACATCGCCGGCGGGCGTGAACGGCTGCGACGTGCGCTCTTTACTGCGGCGCTGCCGGCGTCATTTCGCTGGAATCCGCAGCTCATCACGCTCTATGGAAGGCTGATGGGAGCAGGCAAGGAACACAAGCGCGCATTGATCGCTTGCGCCAGAAAGCTATTAATCTTCGCCAACACAGTGGTCGCCCGCGGCACGCCTTGGCAGACAAAACCGCCCGAGATCGCGAGGGCTCCGGCTACCTGATGGCGTTTCTTTGTTCGGCCGAAGCACCGTTTCTTCGTCCCGACCTGCCGTCACAAAGACGCCGCGCGCCGCGGCCGTCAAAGGCTGGCCGTCGCCCTGGCCTCAACTCCATCTCCGCTGCCGCCAGGCCACGCCTTGACGGCCGCAAGCACGGCGTCATGCTACCCTCAGCGATCGGGCGAATCTAATGGTTGCTACGACACCGTGCGCTACGCCGCGTTGCTGCCTTCCTGCCGGGTCGCCTCGAACAGGAACCAGGTGCGGCGCTCGGTCTCGTCGATGAAGACCTCGAGGATGCTGGCGCTGGCGACGTCGCCGGCCTCGTCGCAGACTTCGTGCGCCTTGCGCATCGCGGCTGCGACGTGCTTGTTGTCCTGCATCAGCTCGCGCAGCATCTCCCGCGGCGGGACATAGTCCTCGTTGTTGTCCTTGATGGTCTGGAGCTTTGCGACCTGGCCGATCGACTTCAGCGTGGTGCCGCCGACCTTGCGGACGCGCTCGGCAAGCTGGTCGGTGGTGGCGAAGATCTGGTCGGACTGCTCGTCGAGCAGCAAATGATAGTCGCGGAAATGCCGGCCGCTGATGTGCCAGTGGAAATTCTTGGTCTTGAGATAAAGCGCGAACGCGTCGGCCAGAAGCACGTTGAGCGCTTCCGAGACCTTCTTGACTCCTTCGGACGACAGATCGGTAGGGGTGTCGAGATCGGGCGAGACCTTGTTCGTTTTGCTCACGGGAGACCTTCCTGTTAGGACGCGGACATTGACGGCGCGCCGTCGCACCCCTAACGCAAGGCAGGCAGCGTCGGTTCCTGAGCAGGAACCATTTGGCCGGGACGTTCGAATACCATGGACGATTGGATCGATTATTACGACTCGACGCACACGATCTATGTCAGCAAGCTGCATCGCGATTTGCACTTCCAGATCATTGCGCGAGACATCATCGGCTACATCCCCTCGCCCGAGGCGACGGTGCTGGACTATGCCTGCGGCGAGGCGCTGTCGGCGAACCAGGTGGCTGCCGCCTGCGCCAAGCTGATCCTCGCCGAGCCCGCGCCCGGCGTGCGCGGCCGGCTGATCGCGCGGTTCGCCCCGAACACCAAGATCCGCGTCCGCTCGCTCGATGACGTCCGCAAGATGCAGGACAAGTCGATCGACCTCGTCGTGATGAACTCGGTCGCGCAATACATGACGCCGGAGGAGCTCGATGCCGCCCTCCTCAACATCCGCCGTATCCTGAAGCCGTCCGGCAAGCTGGTGCTTGGCGATATCCTCCAGCCCAATGTCGGCATGGTCAGGGACGTGATGGCGCTGCTCGGCTTCGGTCTGCGTCACGGCTTCCTCAAGGACGCGCTGCTCGGGCTGATCAGCACCGCACTGTCTGATTACCGTCATCTGCGCACGCGCATCGGGCTGCAGCGCTACAGCGAGGACGAGATCACCGCCAAGCTGAAGGCGGCGGGCTTCGCGGTCCAGCGCGCCCACAGCAACATCGGCCATAACCGCTGGCGCATGACCTTCATCGCGCGACCGCCTTTGATTCGTTAAGCATAACGATCGGCCGAGGTGGCCTCTCGCATTCCGATCGGTCATTATCGCCGCGGCCCGGTGGCGGAAGCGTCTACGCGGGAGCGGTGCATCGCTCTTCATCCTGGTTCAAATCCAGGCCGGGTCTCCACGCTTGCGGGGTTACGCGTGGCGCAGCCACGCAGGGGCGAAGCGTGTCCGCCGTAGCTGGAGCGGAGCAAAAGCGAAGACGGACTGCCGGCTAAACGCACGCCGGGCAAATCAGCACCCCACGAGCAACCGTCTCATTTTCGGTCACCCTCGACCAATTCGCAGCCGGACACGAGCGGAAGCCGGTCCGCATCCCTGGCCGCCGAACTGAGCACGGCATCGAGCAGGCCTGGGAAGCGCGCCTCCAGATCCTCACGTCGCAGCCGCATGAATCGATTGGTGCCCGCCACGCGCGTCTGCATCAATCCGCATTCGCGCAGCTTGGCGAAGTGGTAGGCGAGGTTCGACTTGCCACCAAGCCCGCTGAAATCGCCGCAACAGAGTTCGCTGCTGACACGTTCTTGCTGGGCAAGCTGGTAGACGATGGCGAGCCGGATCGGATCGCTCAAGCAATCCAGCACCATCGGCAGCTCGATCTGCTCGCGGGTCGGATGAAGTGGCGTGCGGCTCATGCCCGGATCATAATGAAGCGGCGACAATGTTCAATAGTTCTTGAACCAATTGACTCTCGGAACCATAACATCCAATAGTTCAATAAACCTTGAACATGGGGATTTCTCCAATGAGCGTGTTCTGGCTGGCCCTGGCGGCCTTTGCGATCGGCACTGAAGGGTTTGTCATTGCAGGACTTTTGCCGGCAATCGCCACCGACCTTTCGATTTCGGTCTCGGCCGCGGGCCAATTGGTCACCGCCTACGCCCTCACCTATGCGGTGGGCTCGCCCATCCTCGCCGTGGCGCTGAACAATATCGACCGCCGCACCGTCCTGGCCCTCGCACTGACGACCTTCATCGCCGGCAACCTCGCGGCGATGGTGGCATCCAACTACGCCCTGCTGCTGGCCTCGCGGATGCTGATGGCGCTGGGCTCGGGGCTGTGCATGCCCACGGCGCTTGCGGTGTCCGTGGCGGTTGCCGCGCCCGAACGGCGTGGCCGCGCGGTGGCGCTCGTCACCGCGGGGCTCACGGTTGCGACCGTGGTCGGCGTGCCCTTCGGCAATCTCGTCGGCAGCCTGCTCGGCTGGCGCGCGACCTTTGCCATGGTCGCCCTGATCGGCGCGGTCGCGCTCGCCGGCCTGTTGCTCGGCCTGCCTAAAGGCCTGCCGCGCAATACGGCCTCGCTCAGCGAACGGTTGGCGGTGGCGCGCCACGGTCACGTTGTGGTTGCGCTGCTGATCACGACATTGTGGGCGCTGGGCGGCTTCACAGTGTTCACCTATTTCGCGGTCCCGCTGCGCGGCCTCGGCTTCGGCGCCTCGCAAATCAGCTTGGCGCTGCTGGTGTTTGGCGGCGCGGCGGCAATCGGGAACATGCTTGGCGGCGTCCTGGCCGACCGGCTCGGCACGCTCGTGACCGCGGGCCTCGGGCTCGCCGGCATGGCGGGCGCCCTGATCCTGCATTCGCTGGTCCTGAAGCTGATGCCCGCACAGGCGCATTACGCGGTGCTCGGGGCGATCTTCCTCTGGGGGCTCTCGGGCTGGGCGTTCTATCCCGCCCAGCTCGCCAGCATCATCCGGATCGAGCCGCAGGCTTCGACGATCGCGCTCTCGCTCAACGCCTCATCCATGTATCTCGGCTTCGCCATCGGCGGAGCGCTGGGCGGCGCTGTGCTGGCCACCCTGTCGCCGACAGACCTCGGCTGGATCGGCGGATCGAGCGTTGCGGCCTCGCTTCTGGTGCACCTTGCCCGTGGCTGGCAGGCGCGGCCAAAACCGGTCAAAATTGCCGGTTGATGGGCGTTTTTCGGGGTTTCGCCGCCCCGAAAACTGGTCTAAGACCCACCCGCGCGCGAGGGAGACCACCGCGCTCTCGGCCAAAGGGACGCGCAGCAGGCGCGCCCTTTTTTTGTGCCCAAATTCCACTTCGGCGAGAGTTGATGCCCAAACGTACAGACATCACCACCATCCTGATCATCGGCGCCGGTCCCATCGTGATCGGCCAGGCCTGCGAGTTCGACTATTCGGGCACTCAGGCGGTGAAGACGCTGAAGGAAGAGGGCTATCGCATCGTCCTCGTCAATTCCAACCCGGCCACCATCATGACCGACCCGGAGCTGGCCGATGCGACCTATATCGAGCCGATCACGCCCGAGATCGTCGCCAAGATCATCGAGAAGGAACGTCACGTCCTTCCCGGCGGCTTCGCGCTGCTGCCGACCATGGGCGGCCAGACCGCGCTGAACTGCGCGCTGTCGCTGCGCCGGCAGGGCACGCTGGAGAAGTTCGACGTCGAGATGATCGGCGCCACCGCCGATGCCATCGACAAGGCCGAAGACCGCCAGCTGTTCCGCAACGCCATGGAGAAGATCGGGCTGCAGACGCCGAAGTCGCGGCTCGCCAACGCCTCCGAGCTGAAGAAGTCGTTCCGCGACAAATATCTCGCCGAACGCGAGAAACTGTCGGGCGCGGCGCTCGAAGAGCTCGACCGGCAATGGACTCTCGGCGAAGGCGACCGCCGCAAGCGCTATCAGGAGTACGCGCTTGGGCAGGCGATGATGGCGCTATCCGAGATCGGCCTGCCCGCGATCATCCGCCCGTCCTTCACCATGGGCGGCACCGGCGGCGGCATCGCCTACAACAAGGAAGAGTTCCTCGACATCATCGAGCGCGGTCTCGATGCGTCTCCGACCAACGAAGTGCTGATCGAGGAATCCGTGCTCGGCTGGAAAGAGTACGAGATGGAGGTGGTGCGCGACAAGAACGACAATTGCATCATCGTCTGCTCGATCGAGAACCTCGATCCGATGGGCGTGCACACCGGCGACTCCATCACGGTGGCGCCGGCGCTGACGCTGACCGACAAGGAATACCAGATCATGCGCGACGCCTCGATCGCGGTGCTGCGCGAGATCGGGGTCGAGACCGGCGGCTCCAACGTGCAGTTCGGCGTCAATCCCGAAGATGGCCGCATGGTCGTCATCGAGATGAATCCGCGCGTGTCGCGCTCGTCCGCGCTGGCCTCGAAGGCCACCGGCTTTCCGATCGCAAAGGTCGCCGCCAAGCTCGCGGTCGGCTACACGCTCGATGAGATCGCCAACGACATCACCGGCGGCGCCACGCCGGCCTCGTTCGAGCCGACGATCGATTACGTCGTCACCAAGGTGCCGCGCTTCGCCTTCGAGAAATTCCCGGGCGCCTCGGCCACGCTGACCACGTCGATGAAGTCGGTCGGCGAAGTCATGGCGATCGGCCGCACTTTCCAGGAAAGCCTGCAGAAGGCGCTGCGCGGGCTCGAGACCGGATTGACCGGCCTCGACGAGATCGAGATCGAGGGCCTCGGCCGCGACGACGACAAGAATGCGATCCGCGCCGCGCTCGGCACGCCGACGCCGAACCGCATTCTTCAGGTCGCCCAGGCCATGCGGCTCGGCTGGTCGAACGAAGACATCTTCAACTCCTGCAAGATCGATCCGTGGTTCCTCGGCGAGATGCGCGGCATCGTCGACATGGAGGAGAAGGTCAGGAAGAACGGCCTGCCCGGCAACGCCTTCGGCATGCGCACGCTGAAGGCCATGGGCTTCTCCGACGCGCGGCTCGCCGTGCTCGCCGAGACGACAGAGGCCGAGGTCAAGGCGAAGCGCCATGCGCTCGGCGTTCGCCCCGTCTACAAGCGCATCGATACCTGCGCGGCCGAGTTCGCCTCGCCGACCGCCTACATGTACTCGACCTACGAGGCGCCGTTTGCGGGAGCACTGGCGGACGAGAGCACGCCATCCGACAAGAAGAAGGTCATCATTCTCGGCGGCGGGCCGAACCGCATCGGCCAGGGCATCGAGTTCGACTATTGCTGCTGTCATGCCTGCTTCGCCCTGCACGATGCCGGCTACGAATCCATCATGGTCAACTGCAACCCGGAGACGGTGTCGACCGACTACGATACGGCTGACCGGCTCTATTTCGAGCCGCTCACCTCCGAGGATGTGCTCGAGATCATCGCGACGGAGCGCAGCAAGGGCACGCTACACGGCGTGATCGTGCAGTTCGGCGGTCAGACCCCGCTGAAGCTGGCGCACGCGCTGGAAGCCGCCGAAGTGCCGATCCTCGGCACCTCGCCGGACGCCATCGACCTTGCCGAGGACCGCGACCGCTTCAAGCGCGTGCTCGACAAGCTCAGGCTCAAGCAGCCGAAGAACGGCATCGCCTATTCGGTCGAGCAGGCTCGCCTCGTCTCCGCCGATCTCGGCCTGCCGCTCGTGGTGCGCCCGTCCTACGTGCTCGGCGGCCGCGCCATGCAGATCATCCGCGAGGAGAACCAGCTCAACGACTATCTGCTCGGCACGCTGCCGGAGCTGGTG
Source organism: Bradyrhizobium vignae (assembly GCF_900324035.1). Lineage (NCBI taxonomy): Bacteria > Pseudomonadati > Pseudomonadota > Alphaproteobacteria > Hyphomicrobiales > Nitrobacteraceae > Bradyrhizobium > Bradyrhizobium vignae. The sequence goes on along the minus strand of NZ_LS398110.1, from coordinate 1,213,528 downwards.
CCGGCCGACGTCAAGGCGCGCTATCCGAACGACAAGACCGGGCAGATCAACACCGTGCTCGGCAAGAACCCGCTGCTGTTCGATCGTTATCTGTCTGATGCAACCGAAGTCGACGTCGACTGCCTCTGCGACGGCAGGGACACGTTCATCGTCGGCATCATGGAGCACATCGAGGAAGCCGGCATCCATTCCGGCGATAGCGCCTGCTCGCTTCCGCCGCACTCGCTCGATGCGAAGATGATCGAAGAGCTGGAGCGGCAGACTCGCGAGCTCGCGCTCGGCCTCGACGTCATTGGCCTGATGAACGTGCAATACGCCATCAAGGACGGCGAGATCTACGTGCTCGAGGTCAATCCGCGCGCTTCGCGCACCGTGCCGTTCGTGGCCAAGGTGATCGGCATGCCGGTCGCCAAGATCGCCGCGCGCATCATGGCGGGCGAGAAGCTCGCCGACTTCAAGCTGAAGAAGGCGGCGCTCAAGCACGTCGGCGTCAAGGAATCGGTATTTCCGTTCGCCCGGTTCCCCGGCGTCGATACCGTGCTCGGCCCCGAGATGCGCTCGACCGGCGAGGTCATGGGCATCGACCGCTCGTTCGCGGTCGCCTTCGCCAAGAGCCAACTCGGCGGCGGCACCAGGGTGCCGCGCAAGGGCACGGTGTTCGTCTCGGTGCGCGAAAGCGACAAGACGCGCATCGCCGACGCCGTTCGCGAATTGCACTCGCTCGGCTTCAAGGTGCTGGCGACGTCGGGCACCGCGCGCTTCCTGACCGACCAGGGCATTCCGACCGAGAAGGTGAACAAGGTGCTGGAGGGGCGGCCGCACATCGTCGATGCCATCACCAATGGCGACGTCCAGCTCGTCTTCAACACCACCGAAGGCCCGCAGGCGCTGGCGGACAGCCGTTCGCTGCGGCGCGCGGCCCTCTTGCATAAAGTGCCATATTACACCACTCTTTCCGGGGCCGTGGCGGCCGCGCAGGGCATCCGCGCCTATCTGGGCGGGGACCTTGAGGTTCGTACCCTGCAGAGCTACTTTTCGGAAACCTGATCGCGAGCGGCGGCGAACCCGCCGCTAAGTGATTGGCAATGAAGCTACAATGGCCGGAGGAACCGTCCGGCCATGTGGTTGTTCTGTTCCGGCGCCAGACCACATGAGAGATCCCGGCGGGCGCGTGTTCAGCCCCGGGAATACCGACGAATCAAGGTTGCCGCGCCCCGCATCTTTCCGGGGCGCGCAGCTGAAGGACGAGAGAAGAGATGGAAAAGGTTCCGATGACCCAGGCCGGCTTTGTCGCGCTCGGGAAGAATTGAAGCACCGCCAGTCCGTGGACCGTCCGCGGATCATCGAGCACATCGCCGAGGCGCGCTCGCACGGAGACCTGTCGGAGAACGCGGAGTATCATGCCGCGAAGGAAGAGCAGTCCCACAATGAGGGCCGCATCGCCGAGCTCGAGGACAAGCTTGCGCGCGCCGACATCATCGACATCTCGAAACTGTCCGGCGACACCATCAAGTTCGGCGCCACCGTGACGCTGGTCGATGAGGACACCGAGAAGAAGACGGTGTGGCAGATCGTCGGCGAGGTCGAGGCCGACGCCAAGAAGGGCCGCATCTCCATCACCTCGCCGCTCGCGCGCGCACTGATCGGCAAGAAGAAGGGCGCTTCCGTCGAGGTCAATACGCCCGGCGGCGCCAAGGCCTACGAGATCACCAAGGTGGAGTGGCGGTAAGCATTTGCCGCCACCGTGTAATGATGTTTCGAAAAGGCCGCGCGTGGCGCGGCCTTTTTGTTTTTGCGTGTTGTTGGCATGGGTGAACGCTGGCTCTCGCCATCCGACATTGTGCGGGCGCAGCGAAGCAAATCCAGACTGCCGCTGCGGAAAGACTCTGGATTGTTTCGCTGCGCTCGCACTGTCGATGTGGAAGCAGCGGACCCAACTCCATCACCGTCACTCTGAGGTGCCCGCCTCTTCGGCGAGCCTCATCAGGATGACGGAATGAGCGATCTACCTCCGCCCCTTCACCTCCAGCGGCACCGCCGCCTCGTATTTCGAATTGTGCAGTACCAGCGAGGTGCGCACGTTGCGCACATGGGGCGCTGCAGTGAGGTGGGTGACGAAATCCTGGAAGGTCGCCATGTCGGGGGCGACGCATTTCAGGATGAAATCGACCTCGCCCGACAGCATCCAGCATTCCCGCACCAGGGGCTCGGCGCGGACGAACTCCTCGAACGCGCGCAAATCGGCCTCGGCCTGGCTGGACAGGTGCACGGCCGCGAACACGGTGACGTCGAAGCCGAGCTTGCGGGCATCCAAAAGGCCCCGATAGCCGTGGATGTAGCCCTCCTCCTCCAGCGCGCGGACGCGGCGCAGGCAGGGGGGCGGCGAGATGCCGACGCGCTTGGCCAGCTCGACATTCGTGATTCGACCGTCGGCCTGAATCTCGGCGAGAATTTTCAGGTCGATCTCGTCTAGGTTCCGCGACACGTGATTGGAACTCCTGCCCCTTACGGGGTATTGGGTGATTTGTCGAAATCCTCATAGCCCAGTCCGCACTGTCGACGCAATTTTATTGCGCGCGCGGCCCGATCGGCTTTTGTTCCCTGTTGGAAAAATCCGCCGTGAGGGAATGCAATTCTTGCATGGCTCATCAGAAAGCTTAGATTGGCTCTGATATTTCAGCGCCTCCGCGAGGCCTCCCGGCACGTTCCGCGCCCGCGCTGCAAATCCCCCGTGAAAGGCGTCCATCGAAATGTCCGCTCCTGTTCATGCAAAGGTCGTCATTATTGGCTCTGGCCCCGCCGGCTACACCGCCGCGATCTACGCCGCGCGCGCGATGCTCGAGCCGATCCTGATCCAGGGCATCCAGCCCGGCGGCCAGCTCACCATCACCACGGACGTCGAGAACTATCCGGGCTTCGCCGACGTGATCCAGGGCCCCTGGCTGATGGAGCAGATGGAGAAGCAGGCGGTCCATGTCGGCACCAAGATCGTCACCGACCTGGTCACCAAGCTGGAGACTGCGCAACGGCCGTTCCGTCTCACCTGCGACAGCGGCGACGTCTATCTCGCCGACACCGTGATCCTCGCCACGGGAGCGCAAGCACGCTGGCTTGGGCTGCCCTCCGAAGCGAAGTTCCAGGGCGGCGGCGTGTCGGCCTGCGCCACCTGCGACGGCTTCTTCTACCGTGGCAAGGAAGTCATCGTGGTCGGCGGCGGCAACACCGCGGTCGAGGAAGCCCTGTACCTCACCAACCATGCTTCGCAGGTCACCATCGTGCATCGTCGCGATCACTTCCGTGCCGAGCGCATCCTGCAGGAACGCCTGTTCAAGCATCCGAAGATCAAGGTGATCTGGGACTCCGCCGTCGACGAGATCTGCGGCACCGAGAACCCCAACAAAGTCACCCATGTCCGGCTCAAGAACGTCAGGACCGGCGCGCTCACGAACGTGAAGGCCGACGGCATCTTCATCGCCATCGGCCACGCACCGGCAACCGAGCTCGTCAAGGGCCAGGTCAAGCTCAAACCGTCGGGCTATGTCGAGGTCGCCCCGAACTCGACCGCCACGTCGGTGCCCGGCTTGTTTGCCGCCGGCGACGTCGCCGACGAGACCTATCGCCAGGCCGTGACGGCCGCCGGCCTCGGCTGCATGGCCGCACTCGAAGCCGAACGTTTCTTGGCCCTTCGCGCCAGCGAGCGCGCGGCAGCGGAATGAAGATCATGCCTCGAACACGCGACGGATTCACGGATATGGACTGGGACAAGCTGAAGGTGTTTCACGCGGCGGCGGAAGCGGGCAGCTTCACGCATGCTGGCGAGCAGCTTGGTCTGTCGCAATCGGCGGTCTCCCGCCAGGTCTCGGCGCTGGAGCAGGAGCTTTCGGTCTCGCTGTTTCACCGCCACGCCCGCGGCCTGATCCTCACCGAACAGGGCGACCTCTTGTTCCGCACCGCGCACGACGTGTTCATGCAGCTGCAGGCGGCGCGCGCCAAGCTGACCGACAGCCGCGAGCGGCCGAGCGGCGACCTCAAGATCACCACCACGCCCGGCGTCGGCATCAACTGGCTGATCCCGCGGCTCGGCGAGTTCACCGCGCTCTATCCGGAGATCCGGATCTCGTTGATCGTCACCGACGAGGAGCTCGATCTATCGATGCGCGAGGCCGACGTCGCGATCCGCACCCGCAAGCCGACGCAGCCCGATCTCATCCAGCGCAAGCTGTTCGCAATGGGCTTTCACGCCTATTGCTCGCCGGAATACATCAAGCGCTTCGGCACGCCACGCACGCTGGAGGAGCTCGACTCCCACCGCATCATCACGCTTGCCGACGGCAACTTCGCGCCGCATCTGCAGAACCGCAACTGGCTGATCGAAGCCGGTCGCAACGGGTCGGGTCCGCGCGAAGCCTATTTCAAGGTCAACAACATCCTCGGACTCGTGCGCGCCTGCCAGCAGGGACTCGGCATCGCCGCCCTGCCCGACTACCTCGTCGAGGAGCAGAGCAAGCTCGTGCAGCTATTCGGCGAGTCGGATTCGATCCAGCTCGACACTTACTTCGTCTATCCCGAGGAGTTGAAGACGGTCGCGCGCGTGCAGGTGTTCCGCGACTTCGTGGTGAGCAAGGCACAGCGCTGGCCGTCCTGATTTCCGCATGACTGACATGCGGCCTCGGCTGTTGCTGCATGGCGCTTGGCAAGCCCATAATGTTTGCACGCTGAGCCTTCGCGTTGCGCATTTGTCCCCCTCCTCCAGTGGCGCGGGAGTTCAGTAATCCCTCTTGGAAGGTGATTGTGTCGGCCTCACGTGGCCAATACCTAAGCCGGGCCCTCGGGTCCGGCTTTTTTTCGTCAAAATGTGGCTTCGCGCTCCGCGTGTATTGACAGTTCCAGGCATACCCCGCATCATTTGCAAATGATCACGAAGTCGTGCGCAGTTATCTCGAAAAAAGGCCCCCATCCCGGGGCCTCGGATTTCTGCGCGCACTAGGCTGACGTCGTCATTGCGAACAAATCCCGAAAACCCCGCCGCCTGGACGGGGTTTTTTCATGTGCCTCCGTCTCAGGCTTTTTCCCGAGAAGGAGATGGAACATGACCGGACTACGAGATCATTTGCATGGGCTATGGCTGCCGCTGGTGACGCCGTTTCAGGGCGGCGCACTGGACGACAGGTCACTGCGGCGACTGACGCGGCATTACGGCGGACAGGCCGTTGACGGCTTCATCCTGGGGGCGACCTCCGGCGAAGGCATGACACTGCGCGGCGCCGAGTTCGAACGTCTCGTCGCCGTGGTGCGCGACGAGATGGCGGCCGGCGGCCGCAGCCTGCCGATCTGCCTCGGGCTCTCGGGCGCGGACACCTCGCGGCTGCAGGAGCGCCTCGACGAGACCGCGGACTGGCCGATCGATGGTTACCTGATCGCCAGCCCCTATTACGTGCGGCCGTCGCAGCGCGGGCTGCTGGCGCATTTCGAGGCGCTCGCCGACCACGCTGCATGGCCGATCGCGCTCTACAACATCCCCTATCGCTGCGCGGTCAACATCACCAACCAGACCATGCTGCGGCTCGCCGAGCACAAGAACATCGTCGGCTTGAAGGATTGCGGCGCCAGCCGCGAGCAGTCGATCGCGCTGCTGCGCGACCGGCCGAAGGACTTTCGTGTGCTCACCGGCGAGGACGCCAACTATCTCGAGGCGCTCATTGACGGCGCCGACGGCGGCATCCTGCTGTCGGCCCATGTCGAGACCGCGATATTTGCAGCCGTGTATGCCGAGCTGAAGCGCGGCAACCACGATGCGGCGCAGGCGCGCTGGCACGAGGTCGCCGAGCTGACGCGGCTGTTGTTCACCGAGCCGAGCCCCGCGCCGGCGAAGTACTGGCTGTGGCGCAGCGGCCTGATCGACAGCCCCGAAGTGCGCCTGCCGATGGTGGAAGTGAGCAGCGAGCTCGCGGCGGCGATCGATCGCGAAATCGAGCGACGGAGGAAAGTCGCGGCGTAGCGGCTTCCATCCCCTTCCCTGGAGGGCCCCTCCAGGGAAGGGTAAGAGGCGACCGTGGTTAACAGCATCCCAACCGCATTCGCAGCCGCCGCATCGCGCATCCACGGCTCGTTTACGCAATCGGGCCTATCGTCTCCGCAAAGGACCTCGGAGAGGGGAATGATCATGGGGCATCGCATCCGGCCGACGGCCGCGCGGCAATTCGCGCCGGCCGATCTCTTGCAGGGCATTCTGATGGTGTCGTCATTCGGGTTCTGGGCGGTGATGCTCGGCCTGATACCGGTGCTGCTGTTTCGCGTCTGGCTGATCGGCTGACGCGAGCGGGCGCGGGATGGTTAACCCGTGGGTCACGGCCGTGCTCAAATGCGCTGGTCGCAGCGACCCGGAATGTTAAAACATCCCGGCTAGCGTGGACGCCATAAGCGAAGAAATCGCGGAGGCGTTTGTGAATAGTCATAATGAACTGGCGTCGCATTGCGACGCTGGACAGCAGGGCTTTACCACCGAGGACATTCTCTGGGCGACCGGCATCTGGTCGGTGATCCTCACCTTGTCGCCGGTGATCGTGTTCTACATGCTGTTGGTGGCGTAAGATTCATTTCGTCATTTCCGGATGGCGCGATAGCGCCAGACCGCAGGTGCACAATTGCGCACCGGGGAATCTCGAGATTCCGGCTTCGCCCTTCGGGTGCTCCGAAATGACAGGTGAAGGCAGAAACGCAAAACGCGCGGCTCGACCCGCGCGTTTTTCGTATCCACGAAATGACCAATGAAAATTAAGCGGCCTGCTTGTGCATTGCGCCGGACGCCGACGCCGTGCCGCGAATAGCCTTCACCGAACGCTCGATCGCCGCCCAAAGCCTTGCGATTTCCTGAGCCGCACGGCTCTCGGCCTGATACTCGCGCGCGCCTTCGCCGTGGCTGAGCGCCATCAGCAAATCCGAACGGTTGGTGATCTGGCCGCCCCACACCGGAGCGCGGAATTTCGCCAGCGCTTCGCGGGCGATGGTGACGATCGGGCTTTCGACCTCGTCACGGCGCGCCGGCGCACCGTTGAGCACGACCGCGTAGGGCTTGCGCGCGGCGCGGCACATCTGGATGGTTTCCTGCACCGCGTTGACGTCGAACACGCCGGGACGCGCCGGAATGATCACCATCGTCGCGTTACGGATCGCGTCGTCGACGACGGCCGACAGGTTCGGCGGCGTGTCGATCAACACCCATTCATAACCGTCGCGCTTGGCAGCGGAGACGATGCCGCTGACGGAGTTCACGGCAGCCTTGATCGGCGGCTCGTTGGTGCCACGCAGCTTGTGCCACAGCGTGAGCGAGCCCTGCGGATCTGCGTCCACCAGCATGACCTGCTTGCTCGCCTTGATCTGCGCGGCGAGATGTGCAGCCAGGGTACTCTTGCCCGAGCCGCCTTTACGCGATGCAAAAACAATTACGTTCATACCTTCGGCCTCCAGATTGACCCCAGGCCGCGAAAATGAATCAGCGCAGTGATTCGCGAAAGAAAAATGTATCGAGGGTTGCGTTGGCGCCACGAAATAACGAGGCGTGTTGGCTTTTGAGTCACACTGCTTGCTGTGACGTCACACACAAACTGCTGCAAAACGCTTCGCGCGCGGGCAAGCGTGCGTTTCTTGAGCAGCGGACGGGACAACACAACCTTGCCGCGCAAACCTCGGGGCGGCTCTTTTCCGTCAGAGGCGCCCGTAATGGCCGCAAGCCTGTGCGGCGACGCGCGAACAAAACGAGTCCGCTGTCGCGAAGCTGATGTCACGGCCGGAGCGAGCCGGATATGCGATGGCGCGGTTCCCAGGCCTGTCGGGTTTCAAAACAGGCACGCGCTTCGCTCGGGATTTTAGCCTTCGCTGGATTTCTTCTTCTTCGAGGCCGGTTTGGTCTTCTTCGCGGTCCTCGGCGCGATGTGGGTCGGCTTGCCGGCGCGCAACTCGCCCGGCTCGGGGCCGGCGCGGAAGAACACCCGGCATTGCGGCGAGAGCTGCGCCTTCTTCTTGATCATGCAGGCGGTGATGGCATCGACGTTCGGAACGAACTCGCTGCACAGCCGCATCGCATCCGGCGTGCAGGCCTGCTGCTGCTCCTGGGTGTAGGCGAAACCTGAGCGCGGCAGCGCCAGGACGGCCAAGGCAAGCGAGAGGCTCGCAATGGCCAATGACTTCTTCAAGCGAAATGCCGGCATCGATCCCCCCCACATGACGAGTCAGTGCGAATAGTGGGTGAACGGCGGTTCATTGGCAACCGAGGGGAGACGCGAAAGCCGGCACGTGTGCGGTCTCGGCAACAGGGACGCCGCGGCGTACCGGATCCCCCGCTTTCGCGGGAGATGACACCTGAGGGTGGGGACAGGCCGTTCAAGACAAAACTGCGAAAACAACCCCATGCACAGTAGCCAAGTCATGGCAATCCTTACGCATTTCATGCCTTAGGATTTTGCGAAGTCGAGTTTGACTCGTCGGGCAAAACAGGAGCATGATGGCAGCATCAAAGAATGCGCGTGGGTGGTCGGCTTGTCTCCTGCGCTGATCAAGAGCTTGAGCGGGAGTGGAGGCGATCGCATGGAGGGGAATGAGGCGGAGCTGCCGCTGTCGGGCGTGACGGTGGTCTCGCTGGAGCAGGCGATCGCAGCGCCGCTGGCCAGCCGGCATCTGGCGGATTGGGGCGCACGGGTGATCAAGATCGAGCGGCCGGGCGGCGGCGATTTCTGCCGGGACTACGATCATGTGATGAACGGCATGTCGAGCCAGTTCGTCTGGACCAATCGTTCCAAGCAAAGCCTCGCCATCGACATCAAGAGCGAGAGCGGCCGCAAGGTGCTCGACGCCCTGCTGCCGCGGGCGGATGTGTTCATCCAGAATCTCGCGCCTGGTGCTGCGGAGCGGCTCGACCTCGATGCCGCATCGCTCGTGCGAAGATTTCCGCGCCTCATCGCCTGCGACGTCTCGGGCTATGGCAGCGGCGGCCCCTACAGCAACAAGAAGGCCTATGATCTGCTGGTCCAGTGCGAGGCCGGCGTGCTCGCCGTCAACGGCACCGAGGCGGAGCCGGCCAAGGTGGGGCTTTCCGTGGTCGATATCGCCACGGGGATGTACATTCTCAACGGCGTGCTGATGGCGCTGTATCGCCGGGAGCGAACCGGCAAGGGCACGGCCTTCCAGGCCTCGCTGTTCGATTCCATCACGGACTGGATGAGCTATCCCGCCTTCTACACGATGAGTACCGGCCGGCCGCTGCCGCGCACCGGCGCGAAGCATGCGACGATCGCGCCCTACGGCCCGTTCCGCGTGGGTGACGGCACCACGATCTTCTTCGGCATCCAGAACGACCGGGAATGGCGGTCGCTGTGCCGGTGCTTGGCGACGCCGGCTTCGCCGACCATCCGAGCTTCCGCACCAATCCGCTGCGCATGCAGAACCGCGACGATCTGCAGGCGCATATCGAGCAGCGTTTTGCCGCGATGACCAGCGAGGAGGTGCTGCGGCTGCTCGATGAAGCCGCGATCGCCAACGCGCATCTGAACTCGGTCGAGGCCTTCCTGCAGCATGAGCAACTCCATGCGCGCTCGCGGGTGCAGAGCGTGGGATCGCCCTGCAGGCCGGTGATGAGCTTCCTGCCCGCCCTCACCATTCCCGACGTAGCGCCGCGGATGGACCCGGTGCCTGATGTCGGTCAGCACAACGAAGCCATCCTCAGCGAGCTCGGTCTCGCAAAGGAAACGTGACGATGGTCTCGCTGCGACCAACGCGGGCGTACCTGGCCGTCCCCGCGCACCGCTCCCGTCTCGTCGCCAAAGGGCCAGGAGCCGACCTCCGTCTGAGCGACCCGGCGAAATGGGCGAAACCGGCGGTTGCCAACGGTACCCTCGAGGCGCACGCTGACCGCGACAGCCACGCTTCTCGAGCCCCCCAAATGATTGGTTTCATGCAATCTCCCTGCGACGCCAACGTTATCCGGGTGACACCAGCTTTTGACGCGGCACCGTCGCAAAGACGCAAGCGGCTGACGCTGGCGGCGACCATATTCGGGTCGAGCATGGCATTGGTCGATGGGTCTGTCGTAAATATCGCCCTGCCGACGATTCAGCACGTCCTGCATGCAAGCGTGGCCGCGACCCAATGGATCGTTAATGCTTACCTGCTGCTGCTAAGCGCTACGGTGCTGGTTGGAGGGGCGGCTGCCGATCTTTACGGCCGTCGACGCATCTTTGTTTTCGGCATTACGATATTCACCTTGGCCTCTATTACGTGCGGCCTGTCCCCCAACATCACGGTGCTAGTCGCAAGCCGCGCAATTCAAGGGGTTGGCGCCGCGTTCCTCATCCCGGCGAGCCTCGCGATGTTGGGAGCGACTTTTGACGAGCACGAGCGCAATCATGCGATCGGAGTATGGGCTGGTGTCGGCGCGCTGACCGCCGCCATCGGCCCGGTATTGGGCGGCTGGCTCGTCGATCAGGTGTCGTGGCGCGCGATTTTTCTGCTCAATGTGCCGCTGGCGGCCGTCGCGGCGGGACTTGCGAGCTTCGCAGGCGAAAGCCGAAATGACAGCGCAAAATCGTTGGACTGGACCGGAGCGGCCACCATCGCCGCCGCTCTCGCCTCGATCACCTGGGGGCTTAACGCCATTCCGGCCTCGGGATTTTCTGACAGAACCGTAGTCGGCGCGCTCGGATCGGGATTTCTATTGCTCTTGTTATTTCTCGCAATCGAAGCCCGGCTCGGCGCACGAGCAATGATGCCGCTATCGCTGTACGGTTCGCGCAGTTTTGCCGCAGCCAACGCATTGACGCTGTTGCTTTATTTTGCGCTAGGCGGTGCGCTGTATTATCTGCCGTTTGGCTTGATCCGGCTCGGCGGCTACTCCGCGACACAGGCCGGTGCAGCACTGCTTCCATTTGCTCTCATCATGGGTTTCGGCGCGCAATTCGCCGGCATGCTTTCCGACCGTTTCGGGCCGCAGCAGTCGCTCACCTTCGGGCCCGTCATCGCAGGCTGCGGTCTGGCGCTGCTGGCTTTTGCCGATTTCCGACAATCCTACTGGGCCGGAGCGTTTCCGGCGATCTGCGTATTTGGCATCGGTATGACCATCACGGTCCCGCCGCTGACGTCGATGGTAATGTCGTCGGTGGGTGACGCCCACGCAGGACTCGCTTCGGGCGTCAACAACGCGGTCGCCCGGGTGGCAGGTCTCTTTGCAGTCGCGGCGCTTGGCGCCGTTTTGTTTGCCAGCTTTTCGTATCATCTTGCCGGTGCGCCGCGGGCACAAGCCAACGAAGCGCTGAATGCAATACTGGCCGGACAAGCCGGCATCACCGAAGCCGCAACGGCCGCGTTCGAACGCGCGCTACGCATAGTGTTGCAAGTGGCGGCGCTCTGCTCCTTGCTGGGCGGCATTCTTCTTCGGTTTTGGATCCGACCGATTGGATCGCAAGCGGCGCGTTGAAAGCGAACACCAAGGCAGATCCGAGTCGGGCGGCGCCTACCGTCGATGGGACGAGCAGCCCCGCCGGCATAGCATAGTGGCTCGACGTCGCGCTTAAGGTGCTCTGCCTGAACAACGGGAAGGCTGGTGAACTTCACCTCTTCCTGTTGAGAGGGCGGGGCCGAAGGGGGTGACCAATCGGACATTCGAGCGCGGCACGATCCCAGCCTCCGAGATCCGCTGCCGCACGATAGGTGCTTTCCAGAAACGACATGAGCGTCCCCTCTGGATCGCTTGACTTCCTCACAATGTCGTAGGCCAGGAGATATTCTCCGAGCTTCCGATCGAAATATGCGCCCGTCGGCAAAATCTGTTCGTCGGCAAAGCCGTTCGGAGTGGGATAGGCATAGGAGTAGAAAGCCGCAAAGTCTGTGCCGCCTCCGCCCGGCCAGAAGCCGGCGGATGAGACTTCATCACTGTACGCCTCGCGCGTCACTTCATCAGGTAAACCCGGTACGCCCCCCGGGTGAAGCGGAGCAGGACGTCCGGAGAAGCGCGTCACCGCGAGATCGAAGCTGCCCCAAAAGAGATGGACTGGACTGACCTTTCCGGTGAAGCCCGTCCGAAACCGATGAAAAACACCGTCGATTGCAACCAGGGCCCTGAAGAACCGCGTGGCGGCGTCTGCATCATAGGGGCGGATCTGACGGTCGTCCTGAAAAGCGATTGGATCAGGGACTTCATTGGGCCGGCCGTCGAATTCCGGTGTGCCGCCGAGACGTCCCACCAGCTCACAGAACCTGGTGTGGAAGTCGGCAACGGACATCGGCCCGAGCGCCATTTCAACCCTGCGCCCGTCAGAGGCCTCTGCGATCACGATATGGCGGGAGAGATCGAAGGTGATCTCGATACCTGAGGCGTCTGGAACCAGTGAAGTCGTGAGCCCGCGAGCATTCACGTAGAAAGTCGCGTGCCATGAATGGTTGATCCACGGCGTCCTCGCGAGCCGATACTTGCCGGCAACTTGGCAATACAAATGAAGCGCAGAACAGGTTTCGCGCCATGTCTCGAAGGGGATTTCCGGCCAGATCGCGCTCATGGGGTTTCCTCCTTTGTGCTTGGTCGCCCGGACGAGGCGCTCGTATCGTTATTTCACATATGAGCCTTGACGATGGCGCGTCGCCAAGTTCGTTGAGGTCCGGCCATTTTCCCAAGGCTATCGGCGGTCCGGTTCCTTGCACGCCACGTCCGGTCTGCACTTAAGAGCCGACGCTTGGACGAGCGTCGCGTTAGTCAGCCTCGGGCCAATAGCTGACCCTTTCCGTGCTCAAAGCGCCTCATTATGCTAGCTCTTCGAGTAGCGCCTTCGCCTGCTTCAAGTCCAACGTGTCGAAGCCCTCGGTGAACCAGCCGTAGATCGGCGCGAGAAGATCGCGCGCTTTGCCGTGTTTACCCTGGTCGCGCCAGAGCCGGGCGAGGTTGGAGGCGGCGCGCAGCTCCAGTAGGCGCGCATTTTGGCCTCGTGCGATTTCGAGCGAGTGGCGGTAACTGCCTTCCGCCTCGGCAACGTTCCGATCAGCTTGTGCCAGCAGCACGTCGCCGTAACATCGCTGCACCTGGGCATCGCAAACGCGCTCCTCGGATCGTTCGACGCACGCGAGAGCCTCCATAACGGCCGCGAGCGCGTCGTTAGCTCGTCCCACTCTCAAATATGCCTCAGCCAACACCACGAGATGCATGGGCATGAGCAGTGCCGCTTCGGCTGATCGCCATCTGGCAATTCCATCACGCAGCTGTTCAAGCCCGGCCTCGACATCGCCGCCTTCCACCTTCGACCAACCGGCATAAATGCCGCCGCCGGCGAGCCATAACGCGAAATCCTGCTTCGAGCATTCGGCGATCAGGGCGGCTGCGCGTTGGCGCAGTAGCCGTTCGTCGCGACGGAAGAAATGACAATAGCACGCGTGCAACAACGCAAATGCTGTGCTGGGGCGATGCGACAGCATTTCGGCATGCGCGATCGCCTCGTCGATTCTCCTGAGCGCCTGATCGAGATAACCCATCTGCGTGAGCGTGAACGAAGCCAGATAACCTTTGCACGCGACGAGCGGATCGTAAGCGTATCTAAACGCGAGATCGCGGTGAGTGAGAGGGTCGTAGTGCCCGATCGCCTGTTCTAGATGCTCGCGCGCCGCGTCAAGCTTGCCGAGATGGATCAGACTTATGCCCACCGAGCGGTGGCCAATGACCAGCGCGGCGGGATCGTGCGTGCGTTGCGCGGCGCCGAGCGCCCTCTGGGCCACCTCTTGGCTCGCTCGTAATTCGGCTCGAACGAGGTGAAACACGTATTGGCCATACAGCGCCGGAAGAAGCTGAGACGTATTCCCGAGCCGCTCGCAAAGCTCAAGGGCACGCGCGAAAGCCGATCCGGTCTCGGGTGCCGCCCAACCTCTGGTCGCGATCAGAGTGCCGCCCAACGCAACTTGTAGATCGAGTTTCAACTGAGACCGCTCCGGCGTCTCTGGCAACGTGCCGAGAAGCGACAAAGCGCGCGTCAATTGGGTCCGCGCCTCGACCATTGCTGAGCGCCGGATGGCCAACTGGGCCGCCTTGCCCCAGTACACAGCCGCCTGGTCGATTGCTTCCGCTTCGGCGCAGTGATGAGCGAGCAGTTCCGGCCGCGCCTCGACCTTCTCCGGAAACCGCTCCGCCAGCCCTTTGGCAACGCGCGCATGGAGGTCCCGCCGCGGTTTTCGCAAAAGAGTGGCGTACGCCGCATCCTGCACCAGCGCGTGCTTGAAGAGATAGGTGGCCTGCGGCGGCATACCTCGCCGAAACACCAGCCCGGCTTCGGCGAGCTGATCGAGTGCGGCATGCAGTTCGGCGACGCTGCGATCCGCCACCGCTGCGAGAAGTTCGTAGGAGAAATCCCGCCCGATCGTGGCGCCGATCTGGGCGATCTCCTTGGCCCGGGGGCCGAGCCGATCCAGCCGCGCCATCAGCGAGGCATGCAGCGTCGCGGGCACAGCAAGGGCTCGGTGTGGCGATCTGGCCAAGAAACTCGCGCCGTCGTCGTTCGCGCCGCTTTCGAGCGCCGACTTTGTCAGCTCCTCGACGAACAGCGGGACACCGTCGGTGCGTTGCACGATCTCTGCCACGATTTCATCCGGCAAGTCCTTGTTGCCCGCGATCCGCCGCACCAGCGCGACGCCCTCTGCTCGATCCAGCCGATTGAGCGTCAGTATCGTGACGTGCGCCTGGCCAACCCACGGCGGCGCATATTCGGGGCGAAACGTGACAATTAGGAGAATGGGCAAGCCGCGAACCCGGTCGACGACGTAATCGAACAGCTCCCGGGAGCTCGGATCGCTCCAGTGCGCGTCCTCCAAGATCATCAGCACGGGGTGGTGGCGGGCCAAGCCCTCGAGTTGCCGGAGCAACGCCTCAAACGTCTTCTCTTTTTTCTCTTGTGGCGCGAGCGAGAGAGGCGGGAAGCGGCCTTCAGTCGGAAGTAACAGGAGTTCGGCCAGCAGCGCCTCGTCTTCTGGCGGGGGCGCGGCAGGGGCAAGTAGCGCCGCCAATTTCTCAAGCTTCGCCTCGGGCGTGTCCTCACGCTCGAAGCCAGCAGCCCGTTCGAGCTGCGCAATAATGGGCTGCAACGCGCTGTCCTGATGGTGCAGTGAGCAGAAATAACGCAACCGCGTGTGCGGCTCGAAAGCAAGTCGTTCGATGACTGCTGCAGTGAGCCGTGACTTGCCAATGCCCGGTTCGCCAGAGAGCAACACTGCTTGGCCCTGGCCGGTCTTTGCTTTCGACCAGCGCCGCAGCAGTAGTTCGAGTTCTTCTTGGCGCCCAATGAGTTCAGTCACTCCACCCGCGTGTAGGGCCTCGAAGCGGCCCTCGACCAAAGAAGGTCGTAGCGCCGCCCAAGCTCTGATGCAGCCCGGGATGCCTTTGAGTTCCTGAGGTCCAAGGTCCTTTAGTTCAAACAGATCGCCCAGGAGCTTTCGCGTGCTCTCGGCGACGATCACCGCGTTGGGCTCAGCCATGGCTTGTAGGCGCGCGGCAAGATTGGGAGTTTCTCCGATAATATCGCGCTCCTCTGCCTCCCCAGATACGATCAGATCGCCAACAACCACCAGCCCGGTCGCGATGCCGACGCGGGCTTGCAGCGGAAAAGAAAACTTGAGCGCGCGCACTGCAGCAATCGCTTCCAGTCCTGCACGCACGGCCTGCTCGGCGTCGTCCTCGTGCGCCTGCGGATAGCCAAAATAAATCAGCACGCCGTCGCCCATGTATCTCGCGACGAAGCCACCTAAGCGGCGCACAGTATCGGCGACGCACGTCTGATAGGCCGAAATGATCTCCCGCAGATCCTCGGGGTCCATACGTGCGGAGAGCGACGTCGAACCGACGAGGTCCGAGAACATCACGGTAACCTGGCGGCGCTCGGCGGTGTCGTTGGCGGCTTTTCGACCTTCGGGAGGAGCCTCGGATAGGGGCACCGGTGCGCCCGCTTCAGCGCGCAAAGCGGCGATGGCGTCGAGCAGCTTACGGCGATGCCCGACAAATCCGATACCAAGCTCCTTCAAGTCCTCCGCGGTCAAATTCGGCAGGACCGTGTCGTCGATTTCATTGTCGCGGAATACGGCCTCATATCGTTCGAGGCCATGCCTCCGCAGCCAACCTCCGACATCCATGGCGGCCGCCCTAGTTCGCCTAACGCTGTATGATCCCTCAGGCGAGACAGCCTGTCTAGGGTGCCGCTTTTTGGATGACCGGTTTGGGTCAAAAGCGCCGTTCTGACCAGCGGTCGGGTGCTTCCGGTTTACCCCCGACTCCGGACATCTCGCCGCGACGCGCTAACGGAAGCGATGGGCCACGAGCAGATCTTCGTGCGCACCTGTCACGAAGCCTGGTGCATCGAGTCGAGCTCGGCGATAAGGCGTGTCAGGTTTGCTACAGCCCGTGGACGGGCCTCGCGCAGACGCTCGAGGATACGTACTCCTTCGGGACTTGACCTTACGCCGGTGTCCGGAAAACCAGTGCCGGATAACCTATGCTGGTCGATCCAACGACGCAGCTCCTTATCGGCCCCCATCGCCGTTCATTTCGCAAAGTGTCCAGCATCGTGCTCAAATAATCTGCCGCGAGCTCTACTGACGGAATTGGCGCACATAAGTCATTCTTGATCGCGTCATCGCCATAAGATGCTTCCACATGCGCAATCAAGGCCGCACTCAAACTGAGACGTCCCGGGCGCACCTGCTGGCGCGTGATCTCTTCCGCATCAAAGACCGAAACCGACGGGCGTTTCCTGAATGCTTTCGCGGTACAATCGACATAAAGGTCGTCCGGCGCCGCTTCGACCTTGCCTCTCTCGAGAACTATGGCGTCGCGTCGGTGGACCGAACACTTTGCTGTGGACACTACCGGGATGGCCGGGGCGCTTGCCGATCAACAAGGGCTTCCCGGTCTCTTGGGACCTCACCCGCGCCCACTCTTCAGCCTTGGCTATGGCCTCATCGCGGCCCGCAGCTTGAATGATGCTGCGAGCATAGGTGTTGTCGTTGTCGCAAATATCGACAAGCACAGCGTCACTTTCGTCGTTCATCGTCCCCGCGTGATAGCTAATTGGTAGCTACGCGACCTTTTGAACCAACCCGATTTAGGCTGAGAACATTGGTACAGTTGGGTGGGCTCGAACCACCGACCTCCTGTTCCACAGACAGGCGCTCTAACCAACTGAGCTACAACTGCATCCTGGCGAGCCGCGCCTTGGGACGCCCTGATTGGGCCGGTCACCGAGGGGGCTGGACGGGGCGGAAACTAGGTGCAACGGGGGTTTTTGGCAAGGCCGCAATGGGGTGAAAAACCGGCGGAAATCACCTTCGGTGCGAGGAAATCGGACGCGGTGGCGGGCGTCGAGGGTTGCGCCCCCCTCTCTCGCTTGCGGCAGGGCAGCGCATATGACGCTGGCGCTTAGGGCGCTGAAGCTTCCACATCGTCATGGTCGGGCTTGTCCCGGCATGACGACCTTCCCGGATTCCTACATGTGCAAGCAGGAGAGGTGAAAAAAACCCGGGCCTTTCGGCCCGGGTTTCTTAGCTCAAACCGGCCTCACCGCTCAGGCGGCGGGCTGGTAGAACTTCGAGGCGCTCGCCTTGATCGGCTCGGCGGTCTCGGCGGCGACGCGCTGGGTGAGCTCGACCAGCTCCTTGGCCTGGGACTGGAAGGTCTCGAGCTGCTTGCGGGCGTGGCCGGTCCACAGCTCCAAGGCTTCCGACGGCGACTTGGCGCCGAACAGCTGCTGGGCGAAGTCGAGCTGGGCGTTGGAGTTGGCCTTCATGAACTCGACCAGCTTGGCGGTGTACTCGCTCGCGCCTTTGCTGGCGCAGGTGAACACGGCCTCGACGGTGCCGTTGTGGGTTTCGGCGGCGTCCTTGAACTTGGCGTAGTTCTCGCGGGCCTGCGCCGCGCCCTTCTCGGCGAACGCACGCATCTGCTCAGGAACCTCGAACGGGATGATCGAGGCAGAAAACGGATCAGTCGCACCTGTCATGTTGGTCCCTCACGCAAATTGAAAAAGTGGAGTGAGCCTTCTGGCGCGCCCGCCGGCCCCGATTGTGGACCCTGGCATTGAGCGGGAACGTAAGACTGGAAACGCGAAACAAACGAGATGGCTCGCCCAGCGCCCAGCACTATGGCTGCCTATCATGTCAACATTGTGCATCGCAATCGTCCTGAGGATGCGTTGCGAAATTAATCTCGTAGAGGGTGAAGTTCCAAGGCGGGGGAACCGCGGGTTGAGGTAGTGCGGTGCCTGCTTGGCCGCCTTTTGCCCACCGTTGGGGAGGAGGGTCAGCTCGCTACGGGTCAGCCATGCGAGGCGCGGCGGGCTGATCTGTCCACATGAGGATCGCCTGCGGGGAGAGACTGTCACCCCACCTCGGTTCGCTCTCCGTTTCGCTGCATGCGAACCGATCCTCCCCCTCCAGGCCCTCCAGAGGAGGATGGGCAGCTGCGATGCCGCGTGAAGGCACATCTCTTGGCAAGCCAGCCTGAAGACGCGAATCCCTTGGCGAATCCCTTGGATGAAGCTGGCTGCGGCTTGCGGGTCTGGGCGCATTAAGGTTATCGCCGCTTGGGGGGCTCTTGCGGGCTTGCGGCCGTGGACCTGCCCGCGCCTTCCGGGCGATACTAACCCTTTCTTAAGGCTGCCATTCCCGGCGGCCGCCCTGATGCGTGAGCGACAGCCGGCCTTATGACGCGTTCGGATTTCCAGTTGCGAGGGGTAGGCGATCCGCGGCTGGCCGTGCATGCGACCTCTCCTTTGCCGGCCTGGCTGTGGTCGATCGACGGCGCGCGCGTGCTGTGGGCCAATCCAGTCGGCGCAAGACTGTTCGGCGCGGCGAATAGCGCAGGCCTTGCGGACAAGGTGTTCGGCCCGGCGGATAGCCATCGCCGTCAGGTTATCAGGCTCGCGCACCAGCTGCCGGCGAACGGCGCGGTGCGGCTCGAGCGGCTGCGCGGCTTCGGCGCCCGGCTCGGCACACTGATGACCTGCGCCTGCGCGCGGCTCGACTTCGCCGATGGCGGCCATGCCGTGCTCATCACCGCGATGGACCCGACGCTGCGCCCGATGCCGCTGGTGGAGCGGCTGCATCGCCTCGTTGCGGGCGCCAATGTGCCGATGGCGGCGTTCGCGCCGGATGGATTGTTCGTCGGAGCGAGCGAGGCAGCCCGCTCCCTGCTCGGCTTTCGCGATCTCTTTGAGGCCGGCCTCGATCGGGCCCGCAGCGATGCGCTGACAACCGGCCGCGCCGCGACGCCGATCGGGATCGGCCAGATGGTGCTGCAGCGGGTCGGCACCGGGGCCGATGTCGGGCTGGTCGCGCTGATCGAGCCCGGTGCCGCGCACAAGGCGCCCGCAGCGGTCGCGCCGGAGAACACGACGAATGCCGTCGCCGAAGCGCCGGTTGAATCCGCACCGCGGGAGGCCGCGGTGACGGGCGAGCCGTCATCGCTGGAGGAGCCGGGCGGCATCGCATTGTTCGACGCCTTCGCGGAGCCGGTCGACGCAAACGAAACAGCCGAGCCGATGACGCCCGCGTCCGAACCGGCCGAAGCGGCCGTGGAGGCGCCGGTTCCCGACCAGAGGAGTGAGGCCGCGGCCAAAACTCCGGTTGAAAACCACTGTTCGGCCCTTGTGTCGGCGCAGGCTACGCCGATCACTGTCGGCATGGTCGAGCCGCCGTCGGGCCAAGGGGCCTCGGGCCAGCAAGAGCCGCCCGCACCGCGTCAGCATCCGCTGCGCTTCCTCTGGCAGTCGGATGCAGAGGGCCGCTTTGTGCTTCTCTCCGATGAATTCATCCGCCTGATCGGCGCGCGCACGGCCGCCGGCTTCGGCCGCCCCTGGCGCGAGATCGCCGAGCAATTCTCGCTCGATCCGGACGGGCGCGTGGCAAAGGCGCTCGAGAGCCACGACACCTGGGCCGGCATCACCGTGAGCTGGCCGGCCGATGGCGGCGAGCACATTCCGGTCGAGCTTGCGGGCCTGCCGGTCTACGATCGCGAGCACAACTTTGCGGGCTTCAAAGGATTCGGCGTCTGCCGCGATCTCGACGGCCTCAACCGGCTCGAGGCGCTCAGGCGCTTCGAGCCGCTCGGCGCGCCGCCGGCGCAGCAGGGCCGCTCCGCTGACGTCGTCGAACCTAAGCCCAAATCCGAAGCAGAGCCCGAAGCAGCGGCGGCGGCGCCGCCAGTCGAGCCACCCGAGCCGACAGCCGAGCCCGACCTGCCAGAGCCCACAAGCGACGCGACTTCACACCCAACCGATCTGGACACGCCCGTGGAAACGCCTCCCAATGTCGTGCCGTTCCGCCCGCCCGGAGATACGCGCGCCCCGACGCTGACGCCGGTCGAGAACAGCGCGTTCAACGAGCTCGCTCGGCAATTGTCCGAGCGGCTCGAACGCGAGCGCGAGACCATCGCGGCGGATACGGCCGAGCCGGCGGCGGAGATCTCGGCCGAACCGCCGGAGCCGCTGCAGGCTGCAGCCGAATGGCTGGCCGAGCCGGCACCGCCGGCGAGCGGCGCCAGCGCGCGCGACCGCATGCTGCTCGACCTCCTGCCGACGGGCATCCTGATCTATCGGCTCGACCGCCTGCTCTACGCCAATCCCGCCTTCCTCGCGCGCATGGGCTATGCCAGCCTGAACGCGCTGGAGGATGCAGGCGGACTTGACGCGCTCTATGTCGAGCCTGGCGTGTCATCGGCGAGCAGCACCTCGCAAGGCGGCACGCCGGTTGCGATCAGCGCGACGGTCGCGAACGGGCAAGCGCCGCTGGCGACGACAAATGCGCATCTGCACACGATCGACTGGGACGGCGAGAGCGCGCATGCGCTGATCTGCGCAGGGCCGCAGGCGGCCCCCATCACCGCGGCGGCTGCCGTCACAGAGACCCTGGTGGCCGACTCCGTTGTCGCGGACTCCTACGCGGCGGACGTGGAGCCCGCGGCCGGCGATGCCGATGCCGAGGATCTCGCCGCCATCCTCGACACCACCGCCGAGGGCATCGTCATGTTCGATGCCGAAGGCAACATCCACGCCTGCAACCGCAGCGCGGAAGCGTTGTTCGGCTATGACGGGCAAGCGCTGCTCGAGCAGAATTTGCTGACGCTGTTCGCGCCCGAGAGCCAGCAGATCGTCGCCGACTATCTGGGAAGCCTGAAGAGCCAGGACATCTCCAGCCTGCTCGACCACGGCCGCGAGGTGCTGGGACGCGAGAAGAAGGGCGGCGTGATTCCGCTCGCCATGATCATGGGCCGCACGCGGCCGGACGGGCCGAACTTCTTCGCCGTGTTCCGCGACCTCTCGCAGAGCAAGAAGGGCGAGAGCGAATTGATCCAGGCCCGCCGCCTCGTCGACGGCGCAGCCAATGCCAAGGCCGACATGCTGGCGCGGATCAGCCACGAGATCCGCACGCCGCTCAACGCCATCATCGGCTTTGCCGAGGTGATGATCTCCGAACGCTTCGGCGCGCTCGGCAACGAGCGCTATGGTGAATACATGAGGGACATCCGCGCTTCCGGCGAGCGCGTCATCACCATCATCGACGATTTGCTGGAGCTGTCGCGGATCGAGACCGGCAAGCTCGATCTCAATTTCGCCAACCTCAATCTCAACGACCTGGTCGAGGCCTGCGTCACGGTGATGCAGCCGCAGGCCAATCGCGAGCGCATCATCATCCGCACCTCGCTCGGGCATGCGCTGCCGCAGGTGAACGCGGACGCGCGCGCGATGCGGCAGATCACCATGAACCTGATCTCGAACTCGATCCGGCTTGCGACCGCCGGCGGCCAGGTCATCGTCTCGACGGCACTCACCGACCGCGGCGAGATCGCGCTGCGCATCCGCGACACCGGCCACGGCCTCACCGAGCGCGAGGTCGCCGCCGCAATGGAGCCGTTCCGCACCCCGCCGCCCGGCGATGCCGCCGACAATTCCGCGCTCAGCCTGTCGCTGACGAAAGCGCTGGTCGAAGCCAACCGCGCCCGCTTCAACATCAAGAGCGCCGGTCATGGCACGCTGATCGAGGTCGTGTTCGCACCGGCGCTGGCGAAGACTTAGAGCGTGTCGCGCCCCCCGGCCTCTCGCTTCAGGAGAGGTGAAGCAAAGCTCCTGCGCAGGAGCTGGTTCCAGAACCGGGCTCTGCTGCGATCACCTATCGCTTCGCGGGCGGACCACTCTTGTTGCCCGGCATGCCCTTGACGTTCGAAGGGTCCTGCTCCTGGACCGAAAGATTTGGGGAGGCCGATCCGACTGTTCCCTTCTGGGCGGGCGGACCGCTCTTGTTGCCGGGTGCTCCCGCGATGCCCGCGCCTGAATTCTGCGCGCTCGGGGACGTGGCAACACCACTGTCGGCACGGTTGCGATCGCCCGGCATGGTTGCGGCCGTGCCCGGCTTATCCTGCTCTCCGACATATCCCGAAGCGCCGGAGTTTTCCGTTTTGATGCCCTTGTCCGCCTCACTCTGCATGTTCGGGTTCGGCGTTGTCTGCTGCGCGATCGCCGGCGCCGCCAGGAGCGGGATCGTCGTCAGGATTGCTGCCATTGTTGAGCGCATGAGCGTTCTCCTCCATCTGCCCCGTCGCGCATAACGCGCGGCCAGCCAAAGATTTCCTGCGCTCGACGAATAAGGCTTCGGTTGCAGACCAGCTTTGCGGCACGGTGGTTCAAACAAAAGGGCACGGCACTTGCCGTGCCGTGCCCTTTTCGTGTTCCTTGCGACGATCTCAGTGATAGATCTCGAACAGGCCGGCGCCGCCCTGGCCGCCGCCGATGCACATCGTCACCACGCCCCACTTGGCCTTGCGGCGCGCGCCTTCCTGCAGCAGATGGCCGGTGAGACGGGCGCCGGTCATGCCGAAGGGATGGCCGATCGCGATCGAGCCGCCGTTGACGTTGTACTTGGCGGGATCGATCTCGAGCTTGTCGCGGCAATATAGGCACTGGCTGGCGAAGGCCTCGTTGAGCTCCCACAGATCGATGTCGTCGATCTTGAGGCCGGTACGCTTCAAGAGCTTCGGAATCGCGAACACC
Organism: Bradyrhizobium vignae; assembly: GCF_900324035.1. Lineage (NCBI taxonomy): Bacteria > Pseudomonadati > Pseudomonadota > Alphaproteobacteria > Hyphomicrobiales > Nitrobacteraceae > Bradyrhizobium > Bradyrhizobium vignae. The sequence continues at coordinate 1,190,480 of NZ_LS398110.1, read as the reverse complement.
GGGCCGATGCCCATCTCGTCGGGCTCGCAGCCGGCGGTCGCCCAGGCGACGAAGCGGCCGAGCGGCTTGAGGCCGCGCTTCTCGGCATCCTTGGCTTCCATCAGCACCACGGCGGCGGCGCCGTCCGAGAGCTGGCTGGCATTGCCGGCGGTAACGTACTTGCCCGGGCCCTTCACCGGCTCGAGTTTTGCCAACCCTTCCATCGTGGTGTCGGGCCGGTTGCACTCGTCGCGATCGACGACGTAGTCGACGATGCTCTCGGCCTTGGTCTGCTTGTCGACGACCTTCATCTTGGTCTTCATCGGGACGATCTCGTCCTTGAACTTGCCGGCCTGCTGCGCCGCGGCCATGCGGCGCTGCGATTCCAGCGAGTACTCGTCCTGGTATTCGCGGCTGAGCTTGTAGCGCTCGGCGACGATGTCGGCGGTGTCGATCATCGCCATGAAGATGTCGGGAGCGACCTTGAGCAGCTCAGGATCGATCGATTCCTTCGGCGAGCCGCCGCCCGGGATCGAGATGCTTTCGACGCCGCCGGCGACGATGCAGTCGGCCCCGTCGGAGCGGATCGAGTTGGCCGCCATCGCGATGGTCTGCAGACCCGAGGAGCAGAAGCGGTTCACCGAGACGCCGGCGGTGGTCTTCGGCAAGCCCGCAAGCAGCGCCGCCTGGCGGCCGATGTTCGGCGCGCCATGGGCGCAATTGCCGAGATAGCAGTCCTCGACATAGTCCTTCTCGACGCCGGCGCGGCTCACAGCATGCTTGATGGCGTGGGCCGCGAGCGACATCGGCGGTGTGATGTTGAACCCGCCGCGGCCGGATTTGGCGAGACCCGTGCGCGCATAGGAAACGATGACGGCTTCACGCATTGTTTTCTCCCTTTTCGAACGATTTGGAACGGAGCATAGCTACGAGGCGTTCTGGGCGCCATTGGTACACAGTTCGGCAGGCGCGGGGAAAATAAAAACGCCGCCTCCAGTGAGGGAGGCGGCGTTGTTCCGTGGGTCGGAATATATGGTGACGGGCGTGATTAATCTGGCTCTGTCGACTTGCCCTGTCACCTCTCCCTACGGGAGAGGTGAAAATCAGAACGACAGCGCCTTGACCTGCTTGACCTGCGGCAGGGCCTGCACCTTGGCGAGCACGTCGGCCGGCACGGCGCCGTCGACCTCGACCAGCGCAATGGCATCGCTGCCGGGCGCGACGCGGCCGAGATGGAAGGTGGCGATGTTGATCTTGGCATCGCCGAGCAGGCTTGCGAACTTGCCGATGAAGCCCGGCTTGTCCTCGTTGGTGATGTAGATCATCGACTTGCCGAACTCGGCATCGACGCGGATGCCCTTGACGTCGACGAGGCGTGGCTTGCCGTCGTGATAGACGGTGCCGGAGACCGAGCGCTCCTGGCGTTCGGTCGCGACGGTCACGGTGATCAGGCTCTCATAGTCGCTCTGGGCGGCGCGCACGATCTCGTCCACCACCATGCCGCGCTCCTTGGCGACGACCGGCGCCGAGACGACGTTGACCTCGCCCAGCATCGGCCGCAACAGGCCCGACAGCACCGCGGAGGTGATCGCCTTGATCTTCATCTCGGCGACATGGCCCTCATAGGTGATCTCGACCTTGAGGATGCCGGTCTCGGTGAGCTGGCCGGCGAAGGAGCCGAGCTTCTCGGCAAGCGCGATGAACGGCTTCAGCTTCGGAGCTTCTTCGGCCGTGATCGAGGGAAAGTTGACGGCATTCGAGATCGCGCCGGTCAGGAGATAATCCGACATCTGCTCGGCAACCTGGAGCGCAACGTTCTCCTGGGCTTCGGTGGTGGACGCGCCGAGATGCGGCGTGCAGATCACATTGGGATGGCCGAACAGCACGTTCCTGGTAGCGGGCTCCTCGACGAAGACGTCGAAGGCGGCGCCGGCGATATGCTTGGAGTTGAGCGCATCGACCACCGCCTGCTCGTCGACGAGACCGCCACGGGCGCAGTTGATCAGGCGGACGCCCTTCTTCATCTTGGCGATCGCAGCCGCATCGATGATGTTCTTGGTCTTCTCGGTCAGCGGCGTGTGTAACGTGATGAAATCGGCGCGCTTCAAGAGGTCGTCGAGCTCGACCTTCTCGACGCCGATGTCCTTGGCGCGCTCCGGCGACAGGAACGGATCGAACGCGATCACCTTCATGCGCAGGCCGAGCGCGCGGTCGGCGACGATCGAACCGATGTTGCCGCAACCGACGACGCCGAGCACCTTGCCGGTGATTTCGACGCCCATGAAGCGGTTCTTCTCCCACTTGCCGGCCTGGGTCGAGGCGTCCGCCTGCGGGATCTCGCGAGCCAGCGCCAGCATCAGGGTGATGGCGTGCTCGGCGGTCGTGATCGAATTGCCGAACGGCGTGTTCATCACGATGATGCCCTTGGCCGTGGCGGCGGGGATCTCGACGTTGTCGACGCCGATGCCGGCGCGGCCGATCACCTTCAGCCTGGTCGCCTTCTCGATGATCTTGGCGGTCGCCTTGGTCGCGGAGCGGATCGCAAGCCCGTCGTAATTGCCGATGATCTCGGCGAGCTTGTCCTTGTCCTTGCCGAGATTGGGCTGGAAGTCGACCTCGACGCCGCGGTCCTTGAAGATCTGCACGGCAGCGGGCGAGAGCGCGTCGGAAATGAGAACTTTGGGTATGGTCATGGGGATGATCCGTGGTGCGTGCTGCATTTACGGAATGTCATCCGCGGGCTCGACCCGCGGATCCATCATCGATTGATGGATGGCCGGGTCAAGCCCGGCCATGACGAAGATGGTTTGGTCAAGCCGCCTTTGCGAGCTGTGCCTTGGTCTCGGCAAAGGCCCAGTCGATCCACTGCGTCAGCAGCTCGACGTCCTTCGCCTCCACCGTGGCGCCGCACCAGATGCGCAGGCCCGCCGGCGCATCGCGGTAATAGGCGAAGTCGTAGCCGGCGCCTTCCTTCTCGACCAGCGCCACCAGCTTCTTGCAGAAGTCGGCCTGCGCGTCCGCCGGAAGCGAGGTGATCGCGGGATCGGTGAACTTCAGGCACACCGAGGTGTTGGAGCGGATCGCAGCGTCCTTGGCCAGGAAGTCGATCCACGGCGTCTTCGCCTTCCAGTCGGCGAGCACCTTGGTGTTGGCGTCGGCACGCGCGATCAGCGCCTTGAGGCCGCCGATCGACTTGGCCCAGTTCAGCGCGTCGAGATAATCCTCGACGCAGAGCATCGACGGCGTGTTGATGGTCTCGCCGACGAAGATGCCTTCGTTGAGCTTGCCGCTCTTGGTCAGGCGGAAGATTTTTGGCAGCGGCCAGGCCGGCTTGTAGGTCTCCAGCCTCTCAACGGCACGCGGCGAGAGGATCAGCATGCCGTGCGCGGCTTCGCCGCCGAGCGCCTTCTGCCAGGAGAAGGTAACGACGTCGAGCTTGGACCAGTCGAGAGCTTGCGCAAACGCAGCCGAGGTCGCGTCGCAGATGGTCAGGCCTTCGCGGCTCGCGCTGATCCAGTCGGCGTTCGGCACGCGCACGCCCGAGGTGGTGCCGTTCCAGGTGAAGACGACGTCGCTCTTGGGATCGACCTTGGAGAGATCAGGGATCTCGCCATAGCCCGCGTTGAGCTTGGTGACGTCCTTCAGCTTCAATTCCTTGACGATGTCGCTGACCCAGCCCTCGCCGAAGGATTCCCAGGCGAGCGTGGTGACGGGCCGCGCACCCAGCAGCGACCACAGCGCCATCTCGACCGCGCCGGTATCGGAGGCCGGCACGATGCCGATGCGGTAATCGGCGGGAACCTCGAGCACCTCGCGCGTCAGGTCGATGGCTAGCTTGAGCTTGGTCTTGCCGATCTTCGCGCGATGCGAGCGACCGAGCGCTGCGTCCTTGAGATTTTGGGCATTCCAGCCGGGGCGCTTGGCGCAGGGGCCGGAGGAGAAATGCGGCACAGTCGGCCGCGAAGCGGGCTTCGCTACAGTCATGATCTACCCTTCCAGATAGTAAGCCTCCCGTTGGGGGGAGGTGTCCCGCCGCGGCTGATACGGGAAACGTGAAGGGCAGTCAAGGAAGTTCCGGGGCCTCACGCGCCGGTGATGGCGTCTCGGGCACGGTATTTGGGGATTCCACCACGGCCAGCGCATTCAGCATGTCCGTGGCATCGCTGATCAATTGCGCGGCCCTGCGACGGCTGCCGACCTTCAAAATGCATTTGTCATTGGCCTGCACGACGTAGTCGTTGCCGACCTTGATCATTGAATAGCTTGTCATCGAAATCCGCGAACCGACCGAGTTCGGTGTCAGAGGCTGCCGTAGCACCGTTCGTTCCCATGGGAACGTGAACGACCGCCGGGTAGTTTATCAGCTCTTAAGATGAACGAATGCGAGGCTCGATTTCGCTGATCGCACAGCGCTCGCGTCGCGCTGCCTCAAAAGCGGACAGTCATGCCGACGTGACTGGCGGTGAATCCCAGCCGTTTGTAGAAGCGCTGCGCATCGATTCGCGTCTGATGCGTGAGCAGTTCGACCAGATTGCAGCCGCGCGCCTTTGCTTCCGTCACCGCCCATTGCACCAGCTGCTCGCCGATGCCGCGGCTGCGACAATCGGAGGCAACGCGAACGTCCTCGAGCAGGCCGCGCACGCCGCCTTGCGAGCTGATGCCCGGCAGGATCGCGAGTTGCAGGCAGCCGACCACCCTGCCCGCGCTCTCGGCAACCACGAGCGTCAGATTCGGATCGCGCTCGACGCGCGCGAATGCGTCGTAATAGGCGGCGGGCAACGGATTCTCCACGCGCTCGCGCGCGCGGCCGAGATGATCGTCGGCGAGCATCGCCACGATCGCGGCGACGTCCTCGCGGCGCGCGGGACGGATGCAGACGGCTTCGTCGTTCATGTCAGGCAACTCCGGATTCAGCGCACCGGCGAAAGGCCGAGAAACGCTTCGACTTCGCCGATCCAGCGGCGGACGGACGCATGACGGCCAAGATCGAAGCCGCCTTCATGCGCGAGGCGGGTATAGGCGAGCAGCGACACGTCGGCGAGCGAAACCTCATTGCCGGCGAACAAGCGGCTGGTGGAGAGATGCTGCTCCATGCGGTCCAGCGCCGCATAGCCGCGCTTGACCTTTTCAGGATCGAGCTCGGCGACGTCCTTGCCGAGATAGACGATGAGGAAACGGCACACCGCGATATAGGGCTCGTGGCTGTACTGTTCCCAGAACAGCCATTCGTCCATCTTCGCCGCAGCGAAGGGATCACGCGGAATGAGGACGCTGTCGCGGGCGAGATAGCGGATGATGGCGTTGGACTGTGCCAGCGTGCGGCCGTCGTCGAATGCGACGGTCGGCACCTGGCCGGCGCCGTTCATCTTCAGGAATTGCGGCGTGCGCGTCTCGCCCTTGCTCGTGTCGACCTCGATCCACTGGTAGGGCAGCGCGAGCTTGTCGCAGACCCACTTCACCTTCAGACAATTGCCGGAATTGCTATCGCCGTAGATCTTCATCGCTGCCGCCCCGCTATTGAGCGACAGAGCATCAGGACGAAGCGGCCGTGTCAACGACTACGACCGCCGGTCTAGAACTTGTAGCCGGCGCCCAAACGAAAATTGTTCAAGTTGACCGAGATATTCTTGGCGTTCGAGAACCCGACGTGTTCCCATTCGCCGCGCAGGATCACACAGTCGAGCAGCGCGTATTCGATGCCGATGCCCCCCGTCCAGCCATAGATGAAACTGTTCACGCGCCGCTCGGACTGCGTCATCAAAAAGGGGCCAGCGGTCGTGCGGCTCGCGGCGCCGGTGGTCGGGTCCGTAAAGTCGTCGTATTTCAGATACGACACTGTCGCAAACCTCGACACATCAGCACGTCCGATCGCAAGGCCGCCGAACGCATAAGGCATGAAGTCTCCACCGGACCATCCAACCCGACCTCGGAAGGTCACATAGTCCTTGAGCTGCAACGCAGCGCCGCCGCCGAGCGTCGTGTTGTAAGTATAGGTGTGATTCGGTGGCGCGGCTTCGCCGGGGATCAACCGCGTCATGGAATCGCTCGCCGTGCTCGCGAGATTGTTCATGTAACTGTAGTTCGCTTCAACGCCCATCACGGCGTCGTAGTATTGCCAATTCCGGCCGACAAAGGCACCGAATCCCGTCGTCTGGACGTGATTCTTCGGTAGCAGCGACCATCCGCCAACGGGAGCCTGCAGGATGCTGTCGCGCAACACGAAATCCGTCATCGATTTCGGAGCCCGGCTGAAGTCGATCTCGGTCGTGGCAAAGCCGAACTGACCACCGACGTAAAAGCCATCCCAATTGACGGAGGACTTCGACAGGCCGTCGGTGAAACCGCCGCGCAGGATCGGCAGGTCCGGCATGTCGGCCGCGTGCGCGGCAGACACCATCCCCAACATCGCCGCTGCCAACAAAAGCCTGCGCATCGCAACGCTCCAAATCGGACTCGAACTTTCGCTGATGATCATGGCTCGTTAACCTTAACCAATGGTTGCGTCCGGCGATTTCGCCGCGGTCGAGCCATGAAAAATCCGCAAAGCAAGACGGCGCGGGATGATCCCGCGCCGTTAAGAGACGTTAAGCGATGAGGCTGCCGCTCAGCCCTTGGTGACCAGCGGCGCATGGTAGACCGGCGCCGGCTGATCGAGATTCCAGCGCACGCCGAGCATCAGATCGTGCGAAGTGATGTCCTTGACTGTAAAGGCGCTGCCGTTCACCACGGTGACGCCGTCGAAAGAGCGAGTGGGCCCAGTCACTGCGTCGCCCAGATTGATGTAGCGATAGGCGAGATCAAGCGTCACGTTTGGCGTAACCTTGTAGGCAAGGCCGGCGTGCACGGCCCAGGCTAGATTCCATTTGCCGGAATCGCCCGCATAGGTGACGCTGCTGCTCTGAACGCCGCCCGTCGAGATCACGCCGTCATCGCGGAAGCCGCTGAGACGATTATACGCGCCGCCGAGACCGGCACCGACATAGGGCGTGACGCACCACCAGGTACCGAGATCGACATAGGCGTTGGCCATGACGACCCATTCCGACTTGCTCCCGGAGTAATTGTCGACAAAGAACTGGTTATTGGCAGCGGCATAGGCTGAGTTCGCTGGGACGTTCTGCGAACCGTGAAGGTTCGCCTTGCCACGATATTCACCAGTGAGATCGGCACGGAACCAGTTGTTGAACTGATAACCAACACCGAGCTTGTAGAGCGGAGAGCTGTCGAAGCCGAAGCCGTTGTTCTGCAGCGAGCCGGGGAAGTTGGTGTTCACTCTGTCGATGCTCGCGCTGTGCAGGCTCTTCATGCTCTGGTTGGTCATGCCGATGTCGCCGCGCAGATACCAGCCGCCGAAATCGGCGGGCGGAGCCGGCGGCGCGTACATGGGAGGGGGCGCGGCGATCGGCATATCGGCGGCGAACGCCATCGACGAGATCAGGGTTGCCGCACCCGCGGCAAGGAGAGACTTAACGCTACGCATTGGCTTCGTCCTTATTGGCCGGTGAGGCAAAATGCAGAGGCCCCACGTTCTGGAAACTCACGACGCGGACGATGGCAGCAAATGCTTAAGCGCCACTTAACCCTAATTTTTAAGGTTGATTTTTTCTCTACCCACACGCGCGCGTCGCGCGAGCGTTGCAAGAATGCCGCGCCAAATGCGACGCCCTCGCCGCATTCCCTAACGATGTGTGAAGCCGCAAAGCGGCAAGAGAGGATGCGTTAACGTAGCGGCCGCGGCAGTTTCGGCAGGAACACGGCGAGCAGCCCGATCGCCGGCAAATAGGCGCAGACGTGGTAGACGAACTCGATCGAGGTGTGGTCGGCGAGCTTGCCGAGCACGGCCGCGCCGAGGCCCCCGATGCCGAAGGCGACACCGAAGAACACGCCGGAGATCATGCCGAAGCGGTGCGGCACCAGCTCCTGCGCGAACACGATGATCGAGGACGTCGTCGAGGAGATGATCAGGCCGATGGCGACACTGAGCACGGCGCTGGCACCGAGCCCGGCATAAGGCAGCGCCAGCGTGAAAGGCAGCGCACCGAGGATCGAGATCCAGATCACGATCTTGCGGCCGAAGCGGTCGCCCAAGGGACCACCGAGAAACGCACCGACGGCGTTCGCTGCAAGAAAAACGAAGAGATAGATCTGGGCTGCCTGCGTCGACACGCCGAAACGGTCGATCAGGTAGAAGATGTAATAGCTAGACAGGCTCGAGACGTAGAGCTGCTTGGAGAACAACAGCGCGACCAGCACCAGCAGTGCCACGGCGACACGGCGTGAGCTCGGCCCGCCGGGCTGGGTATGGACGGGCGCAGCCTTCTTCGTCGTGATCTGCGGCGCGTACCAGCGGCCGATGCGCCAGAGGATGAGGATCGCGAGGAACGCGATCGAGGAGAACCAGGCGATGCTGCCCTGCCCGAACGGCACCACGATCAGTGCCGCCAGCACCGGCCCCATCGAGGTGCCGAAGCTGCCGCCGAGCTGGAACACCGATTGCGCAAAGCCGTAGCGGCCGCCGGAAGCGAGCCGCGCAATGCGTGCGGATTCGGGGTGAAACACTGCCGAGCCGAGGCCGACCAGTGCAGCGGCGAGGAGAATGACGAGATATTGGTGCGCGGTGCTGAGCAGCAAGAGGCCGAAGAACGTCGAGGCCATGCCGATCGCCAGCGAATAGGGCTGCGCCTTCTTGTCGGTGTAGTGCCCGACCACCGGCTGCAGCAGCGAGGCCGTGAACTGGAAGGCCAGCGTGATCATGCCGATCTGCGCGAAGTCGAGCGCGTAGGTGTCCTTCAGGATCGGATACACCGAAGCGATCAGCGACTGCATGGTGTCGTTGAGGAAGTGCGAGACGCTGATGCCGGCGAGCACGATGTAGGCCGGCCCTGCGGCTGCCTTGGCGGCGGGCGCGACGTCGCTGACGACGATGGGCTCGGTCAGCGTTTCCTCTGAGACGACGACAGGCTTGTTCAAGGCAGCATCCCGGCGCGGCAGATTGCCGCGAGGAACTGATTACGATGCAGGCGGCGGGGGAACCAGCGCCAATCGCAAATGGCTGGGATGCGCGGGTATCCCCCACTCTCTGGCTCCCTCGCCCCGTCCTTCACGGGGGCCTTCACGGGGAGAGGGTGGGGTGAGGGGCTGTCTCCGCACGTCCGGTCCGAACGAGACGGGGAGACCGCGCGCGTCGCTTGCGCGCCGGATAGAGATTCAGTGCGGCGACAGCCTGCCACGCCCCTCACCCGGATCGCATCGCGATGCGATCCGACCTCTCCCCCGCGGAAGAGCGGGGAGAGGTTGAGCAATCAGGCCGCAGCCTGTCCCAGCGCCAAGACGATGGTGTCGACGACGTCCTCGACCAGAATGCGGTCCTCGCCCTCGCCCATGACGCGGATCACGGGCTCGGTGCCGGAGGAGCGGATCAAGAGACGGCCGTGGCCGTTGAGGCGCTTCTCGCCGTCGGAGATCGCCGACTTGACGTCGGAATCGTCGAGCGGCTTGCCGCCCTTGTGACGAACGTTCTTGAGAATCTGCGGCAGCGGATCGAAGCGGTGACAGACCTCGGACACGGGCCGGCGCAGCTTCTGCACCACGGCCAGCACCTGCAGGGCCGCAACGAAACCGTCGCCGGTGGTGGCGTAGTCGGACAGGATGATGTGGCCGGACTGCTCGCCGCCGAGATTGTAGCCGCCGCTCAGCATCTGCTCGAGCACGTAGCGGTCGCCGACCGGCGTGCGCACGAGCTCGAGCCCCTGCCCGTTCAGGAAGCGCTCGAGGCCGAGATTTGACATCACGGTGGCGACGATGCCCGGCCGCGACAGCCGGCCGTCTTCCTTCCAGCTCTGCGCGATCACCGCGAGCAGCTGGTCACCGTCGACGATGTGGCCGCGCTCGTCGACCAGGATGACGCGATCGGCGTCGCCGTCGAGCGCGATGCCGATGTCGGCGCGCATCTCGCGCACCTTCTTCGACAGCGCCTCCGGCGAGGTCGAGCCGCATTCCTTGTTGATGTTGAAGCCGTCGGGCTCGACGCCGATCGGCACCACGTCGGCACCCAGCTCCCACAGCGCTTCGGGCACCACCTTGTAGGCCGCGCCATTGGCGCAATCGATCACGACGCGCAAGCCGTCCAGCGACAGATCGCGCGGCAGCGTGCGCTTGGCGAATTCGATGTAGCGGTCGTGCACGCCGTCGATACGGCGCGCGCGGCCGAGGCTCGCGCTCTGCGCCAGCCGCTTGTCGAGGGATTCGTCGAGCAACTGCTCGATCTGCCGCTCGACATCATCGGAGAGCTTGAAGCCCTGCGGCCCGAACAGCTTGATGCCGTTATCCTCGAACAGATTGTGCGAGGCCGAAATCATCACGCCGAGATCGGCGCGCATCGACTTGGTCAGCATCGCGACCGCCGGCGTCGGCATCGGGCCGACCAGCAGCACGTCCATGCCGACCGAGGTGAAGCCTGCGACCATCGCGTATTCGATCATGTAGCCGGACAGACGGGTGTCCTTGCCGATCACGACCCGGTGGCGGTGGTCGCCGCGCTGAAACGCAAGGCCTGCGGCCTGGCCGACCTTGAGCGCGAGCTCCGGCGTGATCAGTCCGTTGGCGCGGCCCCGGATCCCGTCGGTCCCGAAATATTTGCGGCTCATATCGTCCCCCAAGGCAACAACCAGGGAATCCCCTTTACAACCACGGGCTGCCCGACCGGGCCCCGCATCCCCTGATGTGCTGGGGGTCTTATAATGCCATGGTAGCTAACTTGGCTTCAAAAAATATGATCAATCGTTACGGAACCGGGCGCGGCAACGGCTCAATAACGCTTTGTTAACATTATATTTCATACTGGAACGCCGCGCCAGCTGGAACCCGCGCTACCCGGCGCGCTTCACATGGCCGTCCTCGCGGCTCGGCGCCGGCTGGGTGACATTGACCGGGTCGGAGCCCGGAAAGGTCTCTTCCAGTCCCTCTTCCAGCGCCTCCTCGAGATCATGCTTCTCCTTGATCTCTTCCGGCGAGGGTCCAGCGTGCGGCCGCTTCATGGCGCCCTCCTTGAAAACGTGCTGCAAACGATTTGGCTGTGCATCCAACCATGCTAGATGACCCCGAAATGTTCCGATGCAAGAACTTCCACGTCAGACGGGCCGGGGAAACGACATGAAGCACATCACCTGTATCGACGATCTTCGCACGCTGCATCAGCGCCGCGTGCCGAAGGCGTTCTTCGACTATTGCGACCGCGGCTCCTATGCCGAGGAAACGCTGCGCGCCAATCGCGAGGACATGCAGGCGATCAAGTTCCGCCAGCGCATCCTCGTCGACGTCTCCAAGCGCGACACCTCGACCACGATCCTCGGCGAGCCCTCGACCATGCCGCTGATTCTCGCGCCGGTCGGCCTGCTCGGCATGCAGCACGGCGACGGCGAGATCCATGCCTGCCGTGCCGCCCAGGCCGCCGGTATCCCGTTCACGCAGTCGACGATGTCGATCTGCTCGATCGAGGACATCGCCGCCAATGTCGAGAAGCCGTTCTGGTTCCAGCTCTACGTGATGAAGGACCGCGGCTTCATCAAGGAGCTGATCCAGCGCGCGATGGCCGCCAAGTGCAGCGCGCTGGTGCTCACCGTCGACCTGCAGGTGATCGGCCAGCGCCATGCCGACATCAAGAACGGCATGACGGTGCCGCCCGAGTGGTCGCTGTCGAAGCTCCTGGACTTCGCCAGCAAGCCGGCCTGGGTCTCCGGCGTGCTGCGGGGCAAGCGCCGCACCTTCGGCAACATCGCAGGTCACGTGAAGAACACCGAGGATCTCAACCGACTCGCCGAGTGGACCGCCTCGCAGTTCGATACCTCCTTGAACTGGAAGGACGTCGAGTGGGTCCGCAGCATCTGGCCAGGCAAGCTCATCATCAAGGGCATATTGGACGTCGAGGATGCCGAGGAAGCCGCCAAGACCGGTGCGCAGGCGCTCGTCGTCTCCAATCATGGCGGCCGCCAGCTCGATGGCGCCCCGTCCTCGATCGAGGTGCTGCCCGAGATCGCCGACGCGGTCGGTGACAAGATGGAGATCATGTTCGACGGCGGCATTCGCTCCGGCCAGGACGTGATGCGCGCGCTGGCGCTCGGCGCAAAGTCCTGCATGATCGGCCGCGCCTATGCCTATGGCTTAGGTGCCGGCGGCCAGGCCGGCGTCGCCAAGGCGATCGAGATCATCCAGAAGGAGCTGCTCACGACGATGGGCCTGTGCGGCGTCAACCGGATCGACGAGATCGATGATCATGTCATTGCGGTGTGAGACGCCTGGCGAGACGCTGCCACATTGATAACTGTCGTCCCGGACAAGCGCAGCTTCAGATAACGCGCAGCGTTAGCTGGAGCGGAGCGCTGATCCGGGACGACAGCGGAGATTGTGGAGGCAACTGCGCGCTACACCACCCGCCCTCACATCGGCGGCGTCAGGCCGTCGCGGCCGACGCTGACGCGGTTGGTCTCGAACGAGCCGTCCGGCAATTGCTTCATGAAGGCGATGACCTTGGCGCCGGCCTTCAGGTCGGATTTGTCGCCGGGCACGAATGTCACCACCGTCGTGTTGTCGGCGACGAACACCTTCTTCTCGCCGTCCTTGTACTTGACCAGCAGCGTGTGACCGTCATTGCCGACGACGCTCTCGGCCACCGTCGCATTGGTCATGCTGGAGTTGGGCTTGAGGTCCCACGGCCGAGAGCCCTCGCCGGTGCCGCGCATGCTTTCCGGAAACACGTGCACCTCGACGGCGTTCTGGCTGCCGTCCGGTCCCGGCACGGTGGTCGCCCCGATGAACGAACCCGGCTTGATGTCGGCGAGTGAAATCCTGGTGATCCCCGACACGTTCACGTCGGAGGCGAGGTGAAGCTTGACCTCCTCGCCGCTGCGCGACTTGACCTGCATGGTGTCGCCATTGACGCTTTCGATGGTGCCGCGCACGCGCGTCGGCACCGGCGCCTTCTGGGCGAAGGCGCAGTAGGTCGAGACGGCCACCATCGCGACGGCGATCAGCGGACGTGTGAAAGTTGCACGTTGAACAGGCATGATGGTCTCCGATTGTCCCCACGGATGGAGAACTCCGAAGAGCCGCGCCCTATTCTCTCAAGACTTCGTGAGATCGGCCTCGACCAACGCGCGCAGCTCGGCCGTGACCTCAGGCCGGCGGCCGAACCACAGTTCGAAGCCGCGCACCGCCTGATGCAGCAGCATGCCGAGCCCGTCGGCGGTTTTCAGGCCTCGCGCCCTCGCTGCGGCGAGCAGCGGCGTCACCAGGGGAACATAGACGAGGTCGGCGACGACCGCCGCTTGCGGCAGCCGTGCGACATCGACATCGAGTGAAGGCTGCCCGTGCATGCCGAGCGATGTCGTGTTCACGAGAAGTTTTGCCTGCGGCAGCACGTCGCCGATCGCGTCCCACGTCACGGGATGCACGTTCGGTCCGAACTGCTTTGCCAGCGTCTCGGCCCGCGCGACGGTGCGATTGGCGACATGCACGCACTTGACGCCGCGTTCGAGCAGGCCGAACACGACCGCGCGCGCGGAGCCGCCGGCACCCAGCACCAGCGCTTCCTCAGCCGCATCCCAGCCGGAGGCGCTGGCGTCGAGATTGTTGACGAAGCCTTCAACGTCGGTGTTGGTCGCGCGCAGCTCGCCATCCGCGAACCACAGCGTGTTGGCGGCGCCGACCGCCTTGGCGCGCGCATCGGGCGTCGACAGCGCCAGCACGGCTTCCTTGTGCGGGATGGTGACGTTGGCACCGACGAAGCCGCGCAGCAACAGCCGCAGCACGAAATCGCGCAGGTCCTCGGGCGGAACCGCTTCGATGACATAGCCGCCCTCGATTTCGAGCGTGCGCAGCCAGTAATGATGAATCAGCGGCGAGCGCGAATGCGCCGCCGGCCATCCGATCAGACAGGCTGCGGGAGTTCTTGGCGCGGTCATCTTTCCCTCGGGTCGTTTCCGAGGCGATCCATTTCGCGTCGCGCCCGCGCTGTCAAGCGCGCGCCGTCAGCTCGCAGCGGTCTCATCGGCGGCTCGGCCCTTGATGTCGGCGATGGCACGCTCGAGGCTCTGGCGATAGCGCGCGCGCGGCGGGCTCACGCCATGGGTGAGCAGCGCGCGCCGGACCGCGGGCGAGGCCCCCGTGATGAACAGCCTGATGCCCTGGCGGTGCGCCTTGGCCGCGACCCGGCCGAGCACGTTGGCCGCGGTCGAATCCAGGAACGGCACCGCGGCGAAGTCGACCACGAAGGCCTTGCGCCGGTCGGCGATGTCGTCGAGCACGCCGCCGATCGCCGAGGCTGCGCCGAAGAAGAACGCGCCGGTGATGCGATACACCAGCACGTCGCGGTCGATCGCAAGCGCGGGGTCGTAGGGCACGCGCGCACCGTTGCTGTCATCGGCCCGATCGGCGGCCACCAGCGGCGTGCGCTCCTCGATGCCCGTCATCTCGGCCATGCGGTGGATGAACAGCACCGCGCCGAGCGCGAAGCCGACCAGGATGCCTTCGGTGAGATCGCGGAAGATCGTGAGCAGGAAGGTCGCGAGCAGCACCACGGCATCGCCCCACGACGAGCGCAAGAGCGTGGCGAACTCCTGCTTCTCCGCCATGGTCCAGGCCACCACGACCAGCACCGAGGCGAGCGCGGCCAGCGGAATGTAGCTCGCCAGCGGCGCCGCGATCAGCATGAACAGCAGCAGGAACACCGAATGCAGCATGCCCGCGAGCGGCCCGCGCGCGCCGGCGCGGATGTTGGTGGCGGTACGTGCGATCAGGCCGGTGACGCAGATGCCGCCGAACAGCGCCGAGCCGATATTGGCCGCGCCTTGCGCCACCAGCTCGCAATTGGACCGGTGACGGCGGCCGGTCATGCCGTCAGCCACCACCGCCGACAGCAGCGATTCGATGGCCGCCAGCAGCGCGAAGGCGATCGCATCCGGCAGCACGGCCCGTGCCTTCTCCAACGAGAACGCCGGCAGCACTGGGGAGGGCAGCTCGCGCGGAATGCCGCCGAAGCGCGAGCCGATGGTCTCGACCGGGAGCGACAGCATGCCGCTTGCGACCGCCGCAAACACGACCGCGATCAGAATGCCGGGCCAGGACGGCCGCCAGCGGCGCAAGCCGGCGATGATGGCGATGCTGACGATGGCGACTGCGACGGCGGACGGATTGATGGTGTTGAGGCCGCGGGCGAGCGCGAGGAGTTTCGGCACGAACTCGCTGGGCTCCCTTCCCGCGAGCGCGATTCCTGAGAGATCGCGGAGCTGGCTGGCGAAGATGATCACGGCGATGCCGGCGGTGAAGCCGACCGTCACCGGATAGGGAATGAACTTGATGTAGGTGCCGACCCGCAACAGGCCCGCGGCGATCAGAAACAGGCCCGCCATCGTGGTCGCGAGGATGACACCGTCGACGCCGTGACGCTCTGCGGTCGCTGCGACCAAGACGATGAACGCACCGGCAGGTCCGCCGATCTGGAACCGGCTGCCGCCGAGCAGGGAAGCGATGAAGCCGCCGGCCACAGCCGTGTAGAGGCCGCGGTCCGGCGTCACGCCCGAAGCGATCGCAATCGCCATCGACAGTGGCAGCGCAACGATCGCAACCGTCAGGCCGGCAAAGACGTCGGCGCGGAAATCGGCGAGACCGTAGCCTTCACGCCAGACGGTGACGAGCTTCGGCAGATACAGTTCGGCAAAGGTCGGCTGATGCAGCTGGTGCAGCCGGCTCGCCTGATCACTTGTGATGGTCATTGCCCCACAATGCTCCGGTGCATCGTGCCGCGCGCGTGCGACGACGATGCGCTAGTTCATTCTGCCCGGGCACGATCACCGTGGCGATCATGCTCCGATGCGGCGCGGCGGCCCCGGCTCCTTGAGGCGAACGCCACGCCCGCCGCTGTCGCTGCGGGCCTGCTCGCCGATCAGTTCGACGCCGGCCCGGTCGAACGCCTCGACCACCTTGATCAGGGTCTCGACCACGCCACGAACATTGCCGGTAGAGGCCTCCATCCGCTGGATGGTCGGCAGCGAAACGCCGGCAAGCTCGGCCAGGGTTTTCTGGTCAATGCCGAGCAGCGCGCGGGCCGCCCGCATCTGGAACGACGTGATCACCTTGGCCTCACGTATTGTAACTTATAAATGATGTTCAGAACATACACAATGATGTAAAATACATCATTCTTGGATAAGCGCAAGGAGCTCGCGCGTCCCGCGCGAAGCGCGGCCCGATGACAGGCTCTGCGAAGCAAATCCAGAATCCCGCCGCGGAACGACTCTGGATTTGCTTCGCTGCGCTCGCAATGACGTGTGGATGGGGCGCGACCTGCATGAGACGCCGCACGCGAAGAGACAGCCCTCCACGCTCTCCCCATAAGGACGAGGAGAGAGAGTGAGAGAGCGGAGACTTACGCCGCGTGCTGATGCGCGGCGATGATCTGGTCGGCGGCGCGGCCGGTGACCTCGGCCATGTGGTCGAACTGGCGGGTGAAGCTGCCGGCGCCGGCGGTGGCCGAGCGCAGCTCCACGATCAGTTCGCCGATCTCGGCTTCCGGCATCATGGCGCGGACGCAGTCCCAGCCGCTCCAGCCGTCGCGCGTATCGAAGCCGAGGATCTGTCCGCGCCGCGCCGACAGGATCGCGTTGATCTTGGCCGTGGCGTCGGTCGGGCAGACGATCTCGACCACGTGGATCGGCTCCAGCAACACCGGCTGACATTGCGGCAGGCCCTCGTTGAGGCCGATCCGCGCCGCCGTGCGGAAGGCGAGGTCGGAACTATCGACGCTGTGATAGGAGCCGTCGGTCAGCGTCACCTGCACGTCGGTGACGGGGAAACCGAGCGGGCCGCGCGCCAGCCCATCAATGACGCCTTCCTCCACCGCCGGGATGTAGTTGCGCGGCACCGCGCCACCCACCACCGTCTCGGCGAACTTGAAGCCGTCGCCGCGGGGCAACGGCCTGATGTCGAGCACGACGTCGCCGAACTGGCCATGGCCACCGGACTGCTTCTTGTGGCGTCCGCGCTGGGTGATCGGCTTGCGGATGGTCTCCTGATAGCCGATCGCGGGAGGATGCGAGGTGACCTTGACGCCGAAGCGGTCGCGCAGCCGCTCGCCGGCGACGCGCAGATGCATCTCGCCCTGCCCCCACAGCACGGTGTCGTGGATCTTGGCGTTCTGCACGACGACAAGCGACGGATCCTCCTCGTGCAGCCGCATCATCGCCTGGCCGAGCTTGACGTCATCCTTGCGATCGGTCGCCGCGATCGAGATCGCGAGCACCGGCGGCGTCGGCTCGATTGCGATCAATGCCGCGGGCGGCGTCTTGCCATTTGAGACCGTGTCGCCGGTCTTCACGGGATCGAGCTTGGCGAGCGCCACGGTGTCGCCGAGATCGGCGGAGGCACGCTTGGTGTCGTAGGCGCCGTTGACGGCGAGGATGCCGGAGATGCGCCCTGCACCGCCGGAGGACGATTGCAGCGTGGCGCCGTCGTCGAGATGGCCGGCGAGCAGCCGCGTCAGCGACAGCTTTCCGCCATGCTGCGAATGCAGTGTCTTGAAGACGTAGCCGAGTGCATCCTTGGTTTCGGGAACGCCGAGACGTTTTGCGGTCTCCGCGACACCGGGCGCCTCGTGGCGCAGCGCCTTCATCAGGCGCAACACGCCGTTCTCGCGCAAGGCAGACCCTAACAGCACCGGGCAAATCAGTCCCTCGCGCAATTCGCGGGCGAGATCGTCGAACACGGCATCGCGCGGCGGCTGGATGTCCTCGAGCAGCTGCTCCATCAGCGCATCGTCGTGATCGGCGAGCTTCTCCAGCATCGAGAAGCGGGCTTCCTTCTCGCGGTCGAGATCGCCGCCTTCGAGCGCGATCACCTCGGAGGCCTTGTGCTCGCGATAGACGAAGGCGCGCTCCAGCGCGAGATCGACGAAGCCCTCGATCAGCTCGCCCTTCCAGATCGGGATCTGGCGCAGCACCAGCGGTACGCGCGAGGCGGGCTGCAGCATCGCGAGGGTCTCGCGGATGCGCTGGCTGGCGCGATCGATCTTGTTGAGGAACAGGAAACGCGGGATCTTCAGCTCCTCCAGCTCGCGCAGGATGATCTGAAGCTGCGGCAGCTTCTTCTCGTCGGCCTCACAGACCACGATGGCGGCGTCGACCGCGGGAAGCGCGGCGCGCATGTCGTGGGCAAACTCGACGGAACCGGGACAATCGAGGAAGGTGTAGCTGTCGCCCATGAAACTCGTGGTCGCGGCAGTCAGCCCGACGGTCATCTTGTGTTGACGGGCCTCTGGCGTGGCGTCGCCAACGGAAGTTCCGGCGTCGACGCTGCCGGCGCGCGGGATTGCGCCCGTTCGCGCCAGGATTGCTTCGAGAAGTGTGGTTTTACCGCTTTGGAAAGGGCCCACCAGCGCAATGCACCGTGGACCTCGGGGACTTCTGACGTCTTGTCCCATTCGCCGCCTCCTTGGTGTGGAGCTCGGCCCATGATTGGGTCGGCAAACGTCGATGCTCTGCCCGTCCCCGAGGTTTGGCAAGCATCAAACGTCGCTGCGGTGCGTCGTCAGTAAGTCTTGATGACGGTTGAGACCAGATGTGGCTTCGAGTCCGGTGTTCTGCCTCTCCCCGACGGGGAGAGGTCGGATTGCGCAGCAATCCGGGTGAGGGGCGGCAGCTTTTGGTGAGACCGTAACCCCTCACCCGGATCGCATCCCTCGATGCGATCCGACCTCTCCCTTCGGGAGAGGTGAACGAGAGCCTCTTCAGTCAATTAGAATTGACGGCGCTTAACGGCCCGGGCGGAGTTCCAGGCTTTCGAGACCGGCGGCGACGTTGAGGCCGACCTGGCCCTGCACGCTGAGCGGCTGGAGCGCGATCGCGTTGTTGGAGCCGCCGACCAGCACATTGCCGCCGAGGCCGACGCCAACCGAGGCGCTGCCCTGCGCGCCGGCGTAATTGCCGGAGAGATCGCCGGGGCCGAGCCGGTCGACCGGCGCGAACACGCCCCAGGCGAGCGCGGTCTCCTGGGTGATGCCGATGTCGAGGCCCACTTTACGGATGGTCGCGACGTAGCGGTCCTCAGGCAAGCCGTCGGCGCGCAGCACGCAGCCGAGATTGGTCACCGATCCCACGATGAAGCCGACGCTGGCGCCGCCGCGGCATTCGAGCACGCCGACCCGGACCATCCGCTGCTGCTGCGCGCCGCTGCTCCCGACGGAGGCAAGGAGGCTGACGGCGGCGAGCCCGGCAAGGACGAACGAACGGCGCATGAATGTCTCCGGCGATGAATGGGATGCAAGCAGGAAGGACGCGGCACACGCCGCGCGATCGTCTATGCCACAAGAGCGTTGTGGCTGCCAGATCGGACGCGTTTAGAATCGAAGTCGCGGAGAGAGGCCCCTCGCCCCACCCTCTCCCCGTAAGAACGGGCGAGGGAGCGAGAGAGACGTGCGTCCCTTACAGTCGTCGTGGCTTTAACCTCTCCCCGCTCTTTGCGGGGAGAGGTCGGATCACATCGCAGATGTGATCCGGGTGAGGGGCCGGGCACAACGCCGACCAGAGCAAAAGTCCATCCGACTCCGCTTATCGAAACACAACAAGAAAGGCCCGCCGAAGCGGGCCTTTTCAATTCGCACACTGTCCTCGGCTCAGCGCAGGTTGCCGCAGAAGCGCTGGATGCGCTTGCAGGCGTCTTCGAGGTCCGAGGTCTTGGTCGCGTAAGAGATGCGGAAGGCCGGGCCGAGGCCGAAGGCCGAACCCTGCACCACGGCGACGCCTTCGGTCTCCAAGAGCTCGGTGACGAACTGCTCGTCATTGCCGATCACGTTGCCCGACGGCGCCTTCTTGCCGATGGTACCGGCGCAGGAGGGATAGACGTAGAACGCACCCTCGGGACGCGGGCACTCGATGCCGTTCGCCTGGTTGAGCATGGAGACGACGAGGTCGCGGCGCTCCTTGAACACCTTGTTGTTGGCGGGGATGAACTCCTGCGGACCGTTCAGCGCCTCGACCGAGGCCCACTGCGCGATCGAGCACGGGTTCGAGGTCGATTGCGACTGAATGGTCGCCATCGCCTTGATGAGATGCGCCGGACCACCGGCATAGCCAATGCGCCAGCCGGTCATGCAATACGCCTTGGAGACGCCGTTCACGGTGAGCGTGCGGTCGTAGAGGCCGGGCTCGACCTGTGCGACGGTGGTGAACTGGAAGTCGTCATAGACGAGATGCTCGTACATGTCGTCGGTCATCACCCAGACATGGGGATGCTTCATCAGCACATCGGTGAGCGCCTTCAGCTCCGACTTGGTGTAGGCGGCCCCCGTCGGGTTCGACGGCGAGCACAGGATGACCCATTTGGTCTTCGGCGTGATCGCGCGCTCGAGCGCCTCCGCCTGCAGCTTGAAACCGGTTCCGGCAGGGCAGACCACCGGCACCGGCTCGCCGCCGGCGAGCGCGACCATTTCAGGGTAGCTGACCCAGTACGGTGCGGGAATGATCACCTCGTCGCCCGGATTGATGGTCGCCATCAGCGCGTTGTAGAGCACCTGCTTGCCGCCGGTGCCTACGATGATCTGGTTCGGCTTGTAGGCCACGCCATTCTCGCGCTGAAACTTGGCGATGATGGCTTCCTTCAGCTCGGGGATGCCGTCGACCGCGGTGTACTTGGTCTTGCCGGCCTCGATGGCGCGGATCGCTGCCAGCTTGATGTTGGCAGGCGTATCGAAATCGGGCTCGCCGGCACCGAGGCCGATGACGTTGCGCCCCGCCGCTTTCAGCGCGCGTGCTTTGTCCGTGACCGCGATGGTCGCGGACGGCTTCACACGGTCGAGCGCAGCGGCAAGGAAGGACATCGTCATCTCCTGACAAGCGTCGTGAAGCCTTTCGCCTCACGACTCTGATTGTGGGAATGAGCTACCCTAAAACGTGTGCCGCTGCGCCGCAAGAAACTTCGGCCCGATCTCGGAAAAGTTTATGATTTTCGACCGTCCCAAGGTGCGATTTTCCGCAATATTGCGCAACTTTGCCGGCCAAATCCCTCATATCCGGCAAGGCCTGTCCTCGGAGCAATTTTGCTTGCACGTGGCGCTGTTTCTGCACCGTCATGGCCGGGCTCGTCCCGGCCATCCACGTCCTGTCAAACTGCGCGAGGAACGTGGATGGCCGGGACAAGCCCGGGCATGACGGCGTGCTGATTCTATGGCAGCGATCTAACTCAATCGCTCAACCGTCTCTCGCTCATGCGCGGCGCAATGCCTGCCTGCGTTGACGCAAGCGTGAACTGAATTGCATCGTCGCGCGGAAATGATCTTCCGCAGCATTGCAGTGCGGTAGGGTTTTCGAGTTTTTCTATTGGCTGGCTCTTGCGGCGGATTCGCATCGGCATCATTGTTTAGCCGCCTCGCGGGGCAACGAGCGCCGCGTCTTCCCGTCCTCGGATTCGAACCCCAGAATGTACAAGCTCTATTCGATGCAACGCTCGGGCAACAGCTACAAGGTCCGCCTTGCGCTGGCGCTGCTCAACCTGCCTTACGAAGCGGTGGAGGTGGACATTCTGCGCGGCGAGAGCCGCACGCCGGATTTTCTGAGCAAGAACCCCTCGGGGCAGGTGCCACTGCTCGAGGTCGGCGAGAACCGCTATCTCGCCGAGTCCAACGCCATCCTCTGGTACGTCGCCGTCGGCACGCCGCTCGCACCGGAGAACCGCATCGACCGCGCCGAGGCGCTGCAATGGATGTTCTTCGAGCAGCACGCGCTCGAGCCGAACATCGGCGCGGCCTATTTCTGGCTGTCGCTGGTCAAGGGCGGCCGCGATCTCCAGACCCATTCGCTGGAGGACTGGATGGAGCGCGGCTATGGCGCGCTCCAGGTGATGGAGAACCATCTCAAGACCAACGCCTATTTCGCCGCGCGCCAGCTCACGGTGGCCGACATCGCGCTGTACGGCTACACCCACCTCGCCGACCGCTGCGACTTCGATCTTTCGACCTTCCCGGCGATCCGGGACTGGCTGAAACGCGTCGAAGCCACGCCCGGATTCGTGACGATGGACTGGCGCCCGGCCGACATCGACGACCCCGCCAGCATCGCGGCGGGCGCCTGACGGCGCGACCGGCTCCGGCGAATAGCGGGCATAAGGACCGTCTTTGCCGCAATCCCGCCACTTTCAGCGCGATCGCCGCCGCAATATTGCCGGTTGAAACTGGGAATTTCCGGAAAATCGCGGGTGATTCGCTCGCGTGTTGAAGGATTTAGACCAATGATGCGGGCGTCCGGTACGGCAGGCTTTCAAAGCCCATCCGCTACCGTCGCGTCTTCCCGGCTCACCCATGCGGTCGCGGCCTCGCTCGCCGTCGCCGCGCTCTCGCTGTGCCTGATCGTCACCCTGACGGTGCTGTCGACCAAGGCGACCATGGCGATGGGCCTGCCGGTCTGATTCCCGTTTCATCCTGGACCAGCCTTCAGGGCGCCACGGGGCCCCGCGCCGACCGGCATTGCGACAGGACGTCGATGAAATCACCTGTGGTAGTCGTTGCAATCACCCTGACTGCGGCCATCCTGGTCGCGGCATCGCTGCTGATCATCGTCGGCACGCGCAAGGGCGCGGGGACATCGACGCTGAATGCGCCGACGCTGCAACAGCGCGTCAAGCACGCGCATATGGTCTAAAATCATCCGAAAACCCTGCGCTTGCACGCAAGCGCGCCTTAAGCACACCGCACGAAATCGCATCGCGCTCGCGCAACAATCATTCAGTGTTGCGGCCTTACCTCGTTCGGAAGGAGCGAGACTGGTCCATGCGGTTCGGATGGCGCGCGATCTGCGGTCCGGCGTTGACGGCAACAGCCCTGCTGCTGGCACTGCTTTTCGACCGCTTCATCCCCACGCCTTCGCCCGCGCCGCTGTTCGTCTGCATCGTGGCTCTCGCCGGCGCGCTCGCGGGTCTCGCCGCCGCGATGACGACCGCGGTCGTCGCGGTGATCGGCACGGCGCTGTTCTTCCTCAGCCGCCAGGGCGTGTCCGGCTATGGGTCCGCCGATCTGATCCGGCTCGGGCTCCTGGCCACCACGGCTGCCGGCACGGCCGGCATCACCGGCCTGATGCGCGAGCGGCTGCTCCGCACATTCGCGGCCGAACGCCGGAGCCACGCCACGGCCGCGCGGCTGTCGGCCGCGCTCGACCAGATCGATATCGGCATCGTGCTGCTCGATGCCGAGACCCGGGCCGAATTCATCAACCGCGCGTTCCGCGATTATTTTGCGGTGCCGGACGAGATCGCCGACGGCAAGCCGCCCTTCATCGCGCTGATGTATCACGGCCGCGACACCGGCGCGTTCGAGCTGCCGGCGGACGAGCTCAGCACCTTCATCGCGCAGCGCATGGAGATGGTGCGGGTCGGCGATGCCACGCCGATCAACATCAAATTGCGCAGCGGCGAGGTGCTGCGCTTCGTCTGCACCGCGCTGCCCGACGGCGGACGGATGCTGAGCTACACCCCGGTGACCGACCTCGTGCGCCACACCGACGCGCCGTCGCGCGCCGACTACTACCGCTCGCTGCGCGACCCCGCGAGCCGCAAGCTGATCCGGTATCTGCGCTTCGCGGAGTAGAACAGGGTCGAACGCAAGCACTGGCGGCGCTCGGGGTTCACCTCTCCCCGACGGGCAGAGGTGAACCGAATCCTGAGCTAGCCAATCCTCTTCGTGCCCAACTGACAGCGCGATTGATTACTGCACCGATCATCACGTATGAAGGGCACTTGATTGATCGCGGAAATTCACATGCCCCTCACCATTCGCGCCGTCACCAGGCAGGATTACGATCAATGGCTGCCGCTGTGGGACGGCTACAACGCCTTCTACGGCCGCTCCGGTCCGACCGCGCTCGCGCCCGAGATCACGCGCATGACGTGGCAGCGCTTCTTCGATGCCTACGAGCCGATGCACGCGCTGTCGCCGAGGACGGCGGCCGCCTGCTCGGGCTGACGCATTATCTGTTTCATCGCAGCACCACCGCGATCGAGCCGTCCTGCTATTTGCAGGACCTGTTCACGCTCGAGGCGGCGCGCGGCAAGGGTGTCGCCTCGGCGCTGATCCAAGGCGTCTATGAGCGGGCAAAACTTGCGGGATCGCCGCGCGTCTACTGGCAGACACATGAGACCAATCTCACGGCGCAGCGCCTGTACGACAAGGTCGCAGAGCGCTCCGGCTTCATCGTCTATCGCAAGATCTTCTGAGTCCTGCGCCGCGGAGTCCTGTGGATAACTCCGCCTGTCACCCGCGCGTAACATAGCAAGGTTAGGCTGCCCCTGCGTCTGGTCAGGCCCCCCGTCTCCGATCAAGCGCCCAAGCGGTCCCCGTCAGTCGCCGCGTCTGACAGGGGCCGCATTTTTTTGCGACAGCGTCACTTCGCGCCGCGCCCCACCGTCTGCATGACCTCGAAGCCCTCGAACTGAGGATGGCCGAGATAAAGCGGCTTGTTGTCGCCGGCCCGGTGATGCGCCGCGCGAAACGCCTCCGACTTGGTCCAGGCCTCGAAGGCTGCGTGGTTCGCCCAGACCGTGTGCGAAGCGTACAGCGTGTGATCCTCGGCTTCCGGCCCGCGCAGCAGATGGAATTCGATGAAGCCTGGCACCTTGTCGAGATGGGTATCGCGCGTGAGCCAGACCTGCTCGAAGGCGGCCTCGGAGCCCTTGGCGACACGGAAGCGGTTCATGGCGATGTACATGGGGTGGTTCTCCTGATGCTCCGCCGATATTTCGTCATTCCGGGATGCGCCGCAAGGCGCGGGCCCGGAATCCATTTTTCTGCAGAAAGTGTGGAGAGATGGATTCCGGGTTCGCGCTTCGCACGCCCCGGAATGACAGCTAAGCCGCAAGCCCCTTCATCGGCCTTGCGCTTGCGCTGTCCGGAAACACCGTCTCCGCCAGCACACGATCCGACAGGCCGAACTGGTCCTGCAGCACGCCCTTGATCACGGAGCGCAGATCCGTCGTTGGCTTGAGGTCGCGGCTCTCATACAGGTTCGCGAGCTTGAGGCCCGGCCAGTCCGAGATGACGCGGCCGCCTTTCACGGCGCCGCCGGCGAGCAGCGCGATCGTGCCGGTGCCGTGATCGGTGCCGTCGGTGCCGTTGATGCGCGCGGTGCGGCCGAACTCGGTGGCAACGACCACGATGGTGTCGCGCCAGCGATTGCCCAAGCCGCTTTCGAATTCGGCGAGCGCGCCGTCGAGCCCACCGAGCAGGAAGGCGAGACGCCCCACCGGGCCGCCTTCATTGGCATGCGTGTCCCAACCGTCGAAGGCGAGTGCGGCGATGCGCGGGCCGTCATCGGCCGCCATCAGTTTGGCGGCGCCGCGCGCCACTTGGCGCATCTGTGCGACGGCGTTGCCGCGCGTCGCTTTCATGTCGTCGCCGCTCGCGACCTTGTCGAGCTGAAGGCCTTGCGACAGCGCCGAGGCCAGAACGGGATCGCGGTGGCGATAAAGCTCGACGAGCCGCATCGCGGTGTCGTCGGCGGCCTGCGGCAGCGCCACCGGCGCCCAGCCGACGGTCGGCGCGTTGCCGCGCAGCACCAGCGGCGTGGTCGGCCCGACCGCAAGGCCGCTCGACACGCGCTCGCCGCGCGGCAGCGCCTCCAGCGCGCGGTTGAGCCAGCCGGACTGCACCCGGCCGGGGCCGGCATAGCCGCTTTCGAGCACGTCCTGACCGTCGAAATGCGAGCGGTCGCGATAGGGCGTCGCCACCGCATGGATCACCGCGGCATGCCGATCCCTATACATGCGCGCGAACTCCGGCATCGCCGGATGCAAGGCGAAGAACGAGTCGAGCATGATCGCGGGATGGGCTCCATCGGCCGTGAGCGCGATCGATCCGTGCAGGCCGGCATAATCGGGATCGCCGATCGGCGCGACGGTCGAGAGCCCGTCCAGCGCGCCGCGCAGGATCACCACGATCAATCGCGGATCGCGCCCGTCGGCCGCGCGGGCGAATTTCGGCAGGTAAGCCCAGGCTGCAAAGGAGGCGCCGCCGAGCAGCAGGCCGCGGCGCGTGGTGAGGAGCCGGTTCTCGAGGCAATCGGTCATCATCATCTCCTCTGCATTTCCGGCGACATCAAGAGCAGCGCCAGCGCCTGCTGCCGCGACTCCGCACGCTCGATGGTGCGGCGCGTTTCGGTCGAGGCCGCGTCCGCCGCTGCGAACTCCAGCAGGTCGAGCGGATCGATGTTGTTGCCGAGCCGCGCGCCGATCTGCGCCGCGATGTCCAGCCTGAGCTTCATGCCTTCGGGCGCAGCCCAGGCGGCGCTGGTATCGGGGAAACCGTTGGGTCCTGCCGGCGACCACAGCGGCTGGCCGAGCAGGTTGAGACCGTTGAGATACACCACGGGATCTTCGGGCACGCGCGCCAGCAGCCGGCCGCTCGCGACCAGGAAGTCGTAAGGGCTGCGCATCTTGGTCAGCGGCGCTTTCCAGGCCTCATCGGAATCGACCAGCGCCGTCGCGAGCGCCTTGAGATCGCCGTCGGTCTTGACGAAGACGTCGCGCAGCCGGGCGACGAGCACCGGCGGCGGATCGTCGGCGACGAAGTGCCGAGCGAATTTGGTGGCGATGAAGTTCGCGGTCGACGGATGTCGCGCGAGGTCGGCGAGCGCGGCTTCGCCCTGTGCGAGCCCGGCGGCCTCGTAGGTCTTGCCGAGCAGGACTTGCGGCCCGGGCTGATGCGCGTTGACGTTGAAGACGAAGGAGCCGGGTGCCCCCAACTGCCCCTGCCGTCCGGCAAAGGTCCAGCCGGTGATGATGCGGGCGAGCGAGGTGACGTCGCCCTGCGTGTAGCCGCCGCCGACGCCGAGCGTATGCAGCTCCATGATCTCGCGCGCGAGATTTTCATTCAGCCCGCGCTTGCGGTTTTGGCCCGCGCGCGAGTCCGGTCCGAGCGATTGCTGGTTGTCGAGGAAGAACAGCATGGCCGGATGCTGCTCGACCGCCCTCAGCATGTCGGCGAAGCGCCCGAGCACATGCGGCCTGATCGCCTCGCGCTCGAAGGAACCGGCCCAGATCCGCGCCAGCTCGCCCTTGCCGGCGGAGATGCAGAAATGGTTGGACCAGAACACGACGAGACGCTCGGTGAAGCCGCAATCGACGAGCGTCGCGCGCTGCAGGCGTGCCAGCGCCTCGGCGCGAAAGGTCTTTTGAATCACGTTGAGCGGCTGCGGTGCCGGCTTTGCCGCAGGCGGCGTGGCCGCGTTGGGCTGCATGGTCTCGGACTTGGCGGTGTTCTCGGTCGGCTTCGCCTCCGCCATCTGCCCGGTGATCTCCGCCGCAGCGTTCAGCGAGAGATTGCGGCGCAGCCCCGGCGTCTGATCGGCAGGCGCTTGTGCCGGCGTTTCGGGGGGCGCCGCGGCCTTGGCAGTTTCCTTGGCGGCCTCGCGCGCCTGTTTGACCTGGTCCTGATAGGCGAACACGGCCTGACCGAGTTGCGGCGTCGATTGCAGTCCGGGCGCTTCCAGCAGCACGCCATTGGGACGCGCAAGCTCGGCCTTCACGAAGCCGCGCGGGTCGGATGCTGCGTTGATGAGATCGCCCGATGCGCCGCCGCGGGCGCCGAAGCCGAAGCGGTTGAGTGCGATGAGGGCGGCTTGCGAATCGCGAGCCATCGATCTGTCCTTCGCGCGTTGGGAGCCGCTTTCCTGATACGTTCGCGGCGCCTGAAGCGCGATGGGATCAGGATGAATCACCATCGCGCTTCAGGTTATTGTTCGAGCATGATCTTATCGGAAAACCGCTGCACACTTTTCCGGATCATGCTCTAATATACCGGAGCGACAGATGAACCCGACATGAAAATGGCGGCGAAGCTTCGACGTAAATCATGACAAATCCGAAAGAACCCGCATTGCAGGAACCACGGCGCCTCGCCTGCTCCCGCTGCGGCAGCGAGTTCGGCTGCGATCTCTCGGGCAACTGCTGGTGCGCGGAGGAAACCGCGCGACTGCCGATGCCGGTCGAGGGCGAGGACTGCCTGTGCCGGGAGTGTCTGCGCAGGGCGGCGGAGGCGCCTAGCCCGGACGGAGCGCAAGCGTAATCCGGAAACGTTCTGCAGGCACAATCCCCGGATTTCGCTGCCATCCGGCTACGAAACCTACACCTGATGTCCGGGCGATTTGCGCGCCATGCCATCGAACGCATCCAGCAGCTTTTCACGCCAGGCGTAGACTGGATCATCCGCCTCCAGCAGCTTGAACGGGCTGACCACGCGTGCCCATTGGAATCCGCCGAACACGATGTAATCGGCATAGTTCGGCGCGTTGCCGCCGATGAAGGGCTGCGTCTTGAATGTCTGCCGCATCACCTCCAGAGATTTGCGGAACGCGACCACGCCGGCATCGCGGCTCGCCATGATCTCCTCGAGGGTCTTGCCGCCGAAGCGCGCCTCGCGCGACTTGCGGAAATAGGCGGCGTCGACGTCGGCAAGGTTCGCCGGGATGTCGGCGATAATCAGCGGAAAGATGCCGCCGACGATGGCGATGTCGCCCCATGCGTTGATCATGCGCGCCATCGCGCGGCCGCCCTCGCCGCCGAACAGCGACGGGCGATCCGGGAAATTGTCTTCGAGATAGGTCGCGATGGTCCAGGAATCGACCACGGGCTTGTCGTCGTGCAACAGCACCGGGACCTTCTCGGAGCCGTGCGGGGCAAGCGCGCTCTTCTCGGTGAAGCGCCAAGGCAGGGATTCCGCCGATAAACCCTTGTGCGCCAGCGCCATCCGCGTGCGCCAGCAATACGGGCTGAACGGGCGCGCGGGGTCGGTACCGACGAGTTCGAACAGTTTGAGCGACATGCAAGGTGTCTCCACACGCTCCGTCATTGCTGTGCATGTTCACTAATTCGCTGATTGGATCGCTCCAGCGGAGGAACGATCCGATGCGAGACAACAGCTATGACCGAACGGTTGAACGCAACTATCTGCAGAAGTGGCGTTTTCTGATTTCGGAGTATGAGGCGGTGAAGGCTGGCCGATCGCCGCTGTTCAAGCGGGTCGGCGACTTCTACCGGCACCACGGGACCTGCTCGCAGACGTTCCGCAAGTATTACAATCGCTATCTGCAGAGCGGCGAGGACGCGGATCTGCTGCCGCGGCGGCGCGGCCCGAAGTGGCGGGAACGGCGCGAGCCGGAAGGGATCGAGGCGGAGATCGTCGCCCATCGCAAGCGGGGGATGAACCGTTATGAGATTCATGCCGTCTTGCGCGAAACGCGCGACACGGTACCTTCGCCGATCACGATCTACCGGGTGCTGAAGCGCCACCGCCTGAACCGCCGCACGCCGGCGATGCGCGAGGAGAAACGCCGTATTATCAAGGACAAGCTCGGGGAGCTGGGCCATGTCGATCTGCATCAATTGCCGCGCGATATGTTCCTCGCGCCACCCCCGGTCACGGCCTACATCATCAGCCTGATCGACAGCTGCTCGCGTCTGGCCTGGGCCGAGGTCCTGACATCCAAGAAGGCGCTGCCGGTCATGTTCAAGACCCTGAAGATGATCAACACCCTCAACGTCACCTATGGGCTCGTCTTCCAGGAAATCCTGTCCGACAACGGCGCCGAGTTCGCCGCCCGCACCAAGCCGGCCGAGCATCCATTCGAGGCCATGCTGCTCGAGCTCGGCATCAAACACCGCTACACCAGGCCCTATCGGCCGCAGACCAACGGCAAGGTCGAACGCTTCTGGCGTACCCTCGATGACGACGTCATCGAGGGTACGACCTTCGACAACCTGGACCACTTCGCCAATGAACTGTTCGAGTACCTCGTCTACTACAACAACCACAGACCCCATCAGGCCTTGGCAGGACAAACTCCCAAGGCTTTCGCCGCTTCCAAGACCACCGCGATCCAATCAGCGAATTATTGAACATCGACAATTGCGAGGAGCTGTTGCGACGAACACTGCCGCCGCGAAAGACATTCTGGATTGCTCACATGGGGATTTGGTGTGTCAAGGCGGTTTGTTCAGCTCTTTGTTCGATTGCAGGCCAGCTCTTCGTCCCGACCGTGGAGCACGTAGGATGGCGCGCGCAGATCGAGTCAAGGTCGGCCCGTAGGGCCGTCGCGAAGCGACTTGGCCTTGACTCGAGCGAGCACGCCATCAGGCTTTGGCAGTCGGGGCAGCGGGCGGATAACTCCTTTTCGTCAGGCGATCCAAGGGTCGAGCCGGTTTTTGCAATCTGGTTTGCTTGCCAGATCAAACTCACATTCGGTCGCCGCGCGGCGGCGGCTGCACCAACATTCCGCTTGCGGCGGGCAGGCTCGAGAGGACGAGACCATTCTTCGTTACGGCGTTTGAAGCCATGCAATCCATCGGTTCGTCCACCCGGATCGGCCGAGGCTGATCAATCTCGGCGGATTGGCTTTGAGGCTGAGGAGCGTGGTGTCAGGCGGCGGCCTTTATCTCGGCTCCCTCGATCACCACGCCCGCGGTCACGTACTTCCAGAGGGCCACGAGCAGCTTGCGCGCGAGCGCCACGATCGCGCGCTTGCGGCCGCGTTGGCTGTGCACCTTGAACCACTGGGTCAAAGCCGATTGAGGCTGGTGGCGTACCCAGAGCCAGGCGAGCTGGATCATCGTGGTTCTCAGGCGCGGATTGCCAGCCTTCGACACGCCTTGCTCGCGCTCGATGCCGCCACTGCGCCATGGCGTGGCTGCAAGGCCGGCATAGGATGCAATCTGGCGGCGGTTGGCGAACTGCCGGTAAAAGGCCTCCGACCAGAGAACGGCCGTGAAGTTCGGGCCCAGGCTCTTCAGTTCGAGCAGCATTGCCACCGGGTTCGATACGGTCTTCTCCCCCGCCGCCTTGCTCGCGGCCAGCAACGCATCCTGCTCGCGCTCCACCGCCGTGATCTGGTCGAGCAGCAGTTCGAGCCGGTCGAGTTCGCGGCTGATCTGCGCCTTCAGATGCGCCAGCAAGGCGCGCCCGTCGCCCGTCCGCAAGGCCTCCAGCCGCTTCCGCCGGTCTCGCCGCAGCGGCGCGTAGTCGAAGATCCCTTGCGCGAACAGAAGACCCTTGATCCGGTTCACATGCTCGATCCGCTCCGCGATCAAGGTCTCTCGCTCGCGGCACAGCCTACGGCGGTCCTCCTCTGCCGGAGAGGGCGCAACGACCATGGCGCAGACCCGTACCTCGCCGCGCTTGTAGGCCAGCAGCGTCCGCAACAGCGTCTCGCCATCCAGCCGGTCCGTCTTGGCCCGCCGGCGCCGGCGCGGCGTCGCAATCGAGGCCGGATCGACTACGTGGCTCTCGATGCCTTCCTGCTGCAGGGCGCGGTGAAGCCAGAACCCGTCCAGCCCCGCCTCCTGGATCGCGATGAGCGGATAGCTCTCACCCGTTCGCGCCTGCGCCTTGCGCTTCAGCTCCGCAAACAGCTTCAACAGTTCCGAAAGCTCGCCGGCCTTCATGCTGCGTTTGGACATCTTCTCGCCCTTGCAGGGCGACAGCGAAGTGACCAGCCATGTCGAACGGCTCAGTTCCAATGACACAAAAATTGCGCCAAACTGCGTGCGGATAGCGGCCAGTCCGTCGGAAGGATGATCGAGCAACATCGTCGTCTCCAGGTTGAATGGATTCAGCAACCCTCAGTCTGGCCTCAGACCTGGTCGCTATCCACTCCCCATGGAATCTTCGCTTGCGCTCGCAATGACGATGTGGTGAGAGATGTCCACGCGAAATTCTGTTGTCATGCCCCGGCTTGTCCGGGGCATCCAGTACGCCGCGGCAGTCGTGAGATACACTGCCGCCGGTGTCTACCGGATCATCCGCCTTCGCGGATGATGATAGCGAGACATCGAGAAAGCGAGCGCTTCACCGGCCGTTGGTGCGCAGCAGTTTCTCGCCGTCCTTGGTCACCGCGATGACCAGCCCGAGGCCGGCAACCGTCTCGCGGGCGACGTAGCCGCGGTCGGCGGCGTCCTCCCAGATGGTGAGGCGCGGGCAAGAGGTCTTCCAGGTCGCGATCACCTCGGCATAGGCGCGCGGCTCGCGCGCCACCCATTCGACGAAGTCCAGCACCAGCGGATCGACGGTCTCGCTCATTGCAAACCTCCCCTGTCGAAGGCGGCCAGCACCGGCGCACGAAGCAACAGCCAGCCGCCATGGGCGATGTAGTAGCAGGCGATGGTGGTGATCAGCTTGTTGGA
This sequence comes from Bradyrhizobium vignae, assembly GCF_900324035.1. Classification (NCBI taxonomy): domain Bacteria; kingdom Pseudomonadati; phylum Pseudomonadota; class Alphaproteobacteria; order Hyphomicrobiales; family Nitrobacteraceae; genus Bradyrhizobium; species Bradyrhizobium vignae. Next base: position 1,158,302 of record NZ_LS398110.1, on the reverse strand, counting down.
CCAGGCGATGAATTGCTGGTCGGTCATGGCTTCGAGGATGCGCCGTGCCAGCGTGGTGCCGAGCATCGAGGCGAGAATCGCGACCCCGGCGAGCACGGGATCGAGGCTCGCGGCCTGATCGATGATGCCGCCGAAATAGACCAGCTTGGTGAAATGGCTGACGAGCTGGCACATCGCCTTGGTCGCGACCTTCTCGCGCCGGCCGAAATCGCCGCCGAGGAAGAAGGTGTCGAGCAGCGGGCCGGAGACGCCGGTCATCAACATCAAGCCCATGCAGATCGTGCCATAGACCGTGCCCTGCCAGAGACGGTCGGGATCCGGCTTGATGTTCGCGGGAAGCAGCCGCGCCATGAACGGCGTGGCGCCGAGCATCAGCAGCGCGGTCGGCTTGTCCGGCACGTAGCGGGTGAGCGACCAAGCCGTGAGCGCGAGCACGGCGCCGACCATATAGTTCGCGACCGGCCGCCAGCGGATATGCGCCCGCCACAGGAACGCGCGCCAGCCGTTCGAGGCCATCTGCGTGATCGCGTGCAGTACCATCGCTGTCGGCAGCGGCATCAAGGCCAAGAGCACGCCGATCAGGATCAACCCGCCCGCCATGCCGAACAGCCCCGACAGGAACGCGGTGGCGACCATCAGCAATCCGAGGGCAGCGATCATGATGGGCGCCACGAAGGGTATCTCCTGTCGGTGGGTTGGGGACGCAAGCTGCCAATTCCGCCGTTCCCCGCTTGCGGGAAGAGGCGAAGGAGAACGTGCCTCGCTTGCTCCTCTCGCGCAAACTGAGTTATCTTGGCCTGGCATCAGCTTTCCTGAGGGTCGGGCATTTGCGGCGGCTGCTGTTTCTCAACGGCATCAAGGCGTTCGAGGCGGCGGCGCGGACCGGCAGCTTTGCTGCCGCCGGGCTGGAGCTGAGCGTGTCGGCGGCCGCCGTCAGCCGCATGGTGCATCTGCTCGAAGAGCGACTAGGCGTCGCGCTGTTCGAGCGCAAGGCCAACCGCCTGGTGCTGACGCAGGCCGGCCGCGCCTATCAGGGCGGACTGACCCCGATCTTCGATGCGCTGGCAAGCCTCACCGCGCAGGTGACGGCGCCTGCCAGCGTGCGCGTGCTCACCATCGGCGTCGGCCACACCTTCGCGATGCGCTGGCTGATCCCGCGCCTGTCGGAGTTCCGCAGCGAGGAGCCCGACATCGAGGTGCGCTTCACCACCGGCGGCGCCGCGGTGCCGTTCGGCGAGGACTGGAGCTGCGGCATCAAGCTCGGCACCGGCGACTGGCCCGGTCTCGTCGCGGAGCCGCTGTTCGCCGGCGATCTCACCCCCGTCTGCGTGCCCCGCCTCGCGGGCGGCCTGAAGCGTCCGGCCGATTTGAAGGGACCGAGCCTGATCCGCGTCGCGCACTCAGCCGAGGACTGGCCGATCTGGCTGAAGGCCGCAGGCGCTGCGCGGATCAATGCGCGCGGGCCCGAGTTCCAGTTCTACGGCCAGGCGTTGCAGGCCGCCGCCGACGGGCTCGGCATCGCCATGGGCATCCGCCCCTATATCGACGACGACCTCGCCGCCGGCCGGCTGGTGGCGCCGTTCGACCTCTCCGTCCCTAAGGGCATGCGCTGGTACCTGCTCTATCGCAGCTTTCAGACCGAGCAGCGCGACTTTGCCGCGTTCCGCCGCTGGATCATGCGAGCGGCGTCGGAACCCGCCGCCCGCCCGCGGCGGATTGGCCGCGCCGCGACGCGGAGTTGAGGCCCCCCCGGGCAAAAAAGCCGACTGCTTGTGAACGGCTTCACATTCTGAAATCCGCAAACATGGTCCCCTGATCCTCCGAAAAGAAACGTGGGACCTACACTCATGACGACCCTTTACGACGGCTTTGACATCGAATCCTTCGAAGCTGGCAAGGGGCTGTGGCACGCGCGGATCCGGCGTGCCGATTTCAGCCCGGTGGCCATCGACGGCGTGCTGTTTCCTGCCATGGAAGTCGGCTTCGCCTGGCCCGATCGCGATGCCGCGATTGCCGATGCCAAGCACCAAATCGATCGCTTCCGCCGGCGGGCCGACGGCGACGACGAATAGACGACGGGTCCGCGGGCGGACCAGAGACGGGGCGGCGCAAGGGGAAAACCGGTCATGTCCATCATCGAAATCAACGCGGCGCGGCCGCGGATCTACGCCCGCGCGGTGCTGTCCAACTGCCCGGAATGCGACGGCGATCTCGCGGTGCTCCGCGTGATCGGCGGTCGTGCCGGATGCGAGTACTGGACCATGCGCTGCACGGATTGCGGCGGCATTCATCTCGACATCCTCGAGCCTCACATCACGGCCGGGGATGACAATGAGCCGCCGCCGGCGGCATGAACCGCAAGGCTGCTGCCAACCTGCTGTCAGCAGCCTGCATGGCAGCGGGCATTCGCCCTTTATCGCGGGGCGGACTCGTCCCATATTCGCCCCATGGCGAAGAAACCTGCATCCTCCGAAAAATCCGGCAAGTCCCCCAAATCCAGAGCACATCGGCCTGACGTGCAGCCGATCGGGCCGGCGCTGGCCGAGCTGCTCAATCCCGCGATCAATCGCGGCGATGCCGGGCTTGGCTCGGGCACCGGCCTGCAGCCGCCGCCGGACAATTCGCGTGACCGCCGCGCCGGGGGCGAGGCTGCGGCGCATCGCGCGCGGGCATCGACGCCGAAGCAGTTTCCGCAGGATATGGCGCGGCCAGCATCCCTCCCCCACACGGGGGGAGGGAGCGGTGGTTTCGAGGAGGCGCCGCAGGCCAATTACGGCACGGCGGCCACGATCCCGACGCTCGATCCGGAACTGGCGCGTCAGCTCGGCCTGCCGACGGAAGAGGACGATGCCGAGGCGCTGGCGCGTCCGCCGCGCAGCAAGATGGAAGCGCTCGGCGTCAAGGCGACCGCGGATGCGCTGGAGTCGCTGATCCGCGAGGGCCGGCCTGAGTTCCGCAAGGACGACGGCTCCATGAAGGTGTGGACGCCGCACCGGCCGCCACGCCCGGAAAAATCCGAAGGCGGCGTGCGCTTCGAGATCAAATCGTCCTACGAGCCCAAGGGCGACCAGCCGACCGCGATCGCCGAGCTGGTCGAGGGCATCCAACGCAACGACCGCAGCCAGGTGCTGCTCGGCGTCACCGGCTCGGGCAAGACCTACACCATGGCCAAGGTGATCGAGGCGACGCAGCGCCCGGCCCTGATCCTGGCGCCGAACAAGACGCTGGCGGCCCAGCTCTATGGCGAGTTCAAGAACTTTTTTCCGGACAACGCGGTCGAGTATTTCGTCTCATATTACGACTATTACCAGCCGGAAGCGTATGTCCCGCGCACGGACACGTACATCGAGAAGGATTCGTCCATCAACGAGCAGATCGACCGCATGCGCCACTCGGCGACGCGCGCGCTGCTCGAGCGCGACGACGTCATCATCGTTGCGTCGGTGTCCTGCATCTACGGTATCGGCTCGGTCGAGACCTACACCGCCATGACCTTTGCGCTGAAGAAAGGCGAACGTATCGACCAGCGCCAGCTCATCGCCGACCTCGTCGCGCTCCAATACAAACGCACCCAGGCCGATTTCACCCGCGGCACCTTTCGCGTGCGCGGCGATGTGATCGATATTTTCCCGGCGCACTATGAAGACCGCGCCTGGCGCGTGAACCTGTTCGGCGACACCATCGAGGCCATCGAGGAGTTCGATCCGCTCACCGGCCACAAGCAGGACGAGCTCGAATTCATCAAGATGTACGCCAATTCGCACTATGTGACGCCGCGCCCGACGCTGGTGCAGGCGATCAAGTCGATCAAGTTCGAATTGAAGCAGCGGCTCGATCAGCTGAATAATCAGGGTCGCCTGCTGGAAGCGCAGCGTCTGGAGCAACGCACCACCTTCGACCTCGAGATGATGGAGGCGACTGGAAGCTGCGCCGGCATCGAGAACTATTCGCGCTATCTTACCGGACGCCGGCCCGGCGAGCCGCCGCCGACGCTGTTCGAATACGTCCCCGACAACGCGCTGATCTTCGCCGACGAAAGCCACGTCACCATCCCGCAGATCGGCGCTATGTTCCGCGGCGACTTCCGCCGCAAGGCGACGCTGGCCGAATACGGCTTCCGCCTGCCCTCCTGCATGGACAACCGCCCGCTGCGGTTCGAGGAATGGGACATGATGCGGCCGCAGACCATCGCGGTGTCGGCGACCCCGGGCAGCTGGGAGCTGAACGAGAGCGGCGGCGTGTTCGTCGAGCAGGTCATTCGCCCCACAGGCCTGATCGATCCGCCCGTCGACATCCGCCCGGCGCGTACCCAGGTGGACGATCTCGTCGGCGAGGTCCGCGCCACCGCGCAGGCGGGCTACCGCTCGCTAATCACCGTGCTGACCAAGCGCATGGCCGAGGACCTCACCGAATATCTGCACGAGCAGGGCATTCGCGTCCGCTACATGCATTCCGACATCGACACCATCGAGCGCATCGAGATTATCAGGGATCTGCGTCTCGGCGCGTTCGACGCGCTGGTCGGCATCAACCTCTTGCGCGAGGGCCTCGACATTCCCGAATGCGCGCTGGTCGCGATTCTGGATGCCGACAAGGAAGGCTTCTTGCGCAGCGAGACCTCGCTGATCCAGACCATCGGCCGCGCCGCACGCAACGTCGATGGCAAGGTCATCCTCTATGCCGACAGCATGACCGGCTCGATGGAGCGCGCCATCGCCGAGACCAACCGCCGCCGCGAGAAGCAGGTCGAGTACAACAAGGCCAACGGCATCACGCCGGAGAGCGTGAAGAAACAGATCGGCGACATCCTCAACTCCGTCTACGAGCGCGACCACGTGCTGGTCGAGGTCGGCGGCCACGACATGACCGACGACGTCATCTCGATCGGCCACAATTTCGAGGCCGTGCTCGCCGATCTCGAGACGAGGATGCGCGAGGCCGCCGCCGATCTGAACTTCGAGGAAGCCGCGCGGCTGCGCGACGAGGTCAAGCGCCTGCGCGCCACCGAGCTCGCCGTGGTCGACGACCCCACGGCCAAACAGCGCGCCGTGCAGAGCAGGGCCGGCGCCTATGCCGGAGCGAAGAAGTACGGCGACGCCGCCAACCTCCCCGTCAGCGCCATGAAGAACAAGAGTGCCGCAACCGCGCTGAAGGCCGGCGGCGGCAAGGGCTCCCGCGTACACAAGCCGCATCTCGACGAAATGCACGGCCCGGAATCCCTGCCCTACCGCGCGAGCCCGAACCTGCCGTCAAAGCCGTTCGGAAGCACCAGCCGGATCATCCAGCCGACGGATTCGCGGCAGTCGGGCCCGGAGTTCGGGCCGGCGCCGAAGTCGACGGGCGGGGCGCCGGGGCGGCGCGGCGGGTGGAAGAAGAGGTAAGCGGCGGATTCCGGGCTCGCCGCTCCGCGGCGCCCCGGAATGACGAGGAGAGATTTGTGCCCCTCACCCCACGCTCGCCATCACCTCCGCCGTCACAGACTGCAGCAGCACAATCGTCACGAGCTGAAGCGAGGCGACCGGCTGGGTACGCCATGCCGTGATCTTGTCGGACAGCGACAACTGCGCCTCGAAGAATTTCGGCTCGTAGACGGTCTTGAAGAGGGCGGGGAAGCTCGGCCCGAGCGTGACTGCAAGCATCGCGTGGGCGAGGGAGGCGATGGCGACGAAGATGGCGACGCGGGGTCGCCGACGAGGTCGTGGTAGCCGCAGAGGGCGCGACGTGAGATGGGTCACAGTTGCGTGCGATGAACCGGGCATTGCGCTCGCGCGTCAAAACGTCTGCAACACCCCTGTGATCTTGCGGCGCGTTAGCGTTGCGGAGCGCCACGGGGCCCAACGAGGACGGGCGTGATGACATTGGAGAAGCTGAATCGCCAACGCGTCGTGCATCTGCTCGACGCCTTCGCGCGCGGCGATATCGAGACGGCGCTGTCCTGCTGCACCGACGATGTCGACTTCCTCACCCACGCGCCGATCGACGTGCTGCCGCACATGGCGCCGCGCCACGGCAAGCAAGAGCTGCGCGAGCTCTGGCAGACGGTCTGGTCGCGCTATTCGGAAATCCGCTACAAGGCACCGCACATCCTCGCCGAGGGCGAGGCGGTCGCGACCTACATGCACACCTATTTCAGGAAGCGCAGCAACGATCGCATCGTGCAGTTCGACATGGCGGTGTTCTACACCTTCCGCGGCGGGCTGGTGGCGCAGATCCGCGAGATCATCGATTCCTACGACCTCGTGCAGCAGGTGCTGGAACGGGAGATCGGCCCGCTGATCGTCGGGACGCGGGTGGACTGATCGTTCTCTCTCCCTGGTGCCGGCCGGAGACCGGAAAATTACGGGGTTCTATTGTAAATCTCACAAAACGCGCTCAATTGTGCTTTGCGAAATTGTGAATTGCGTTTTGACCGAAATCGGCTATTTCGTTCGCATACAAATGGGTTGAGCGCCCCAGGGCACGTTTACGGTGCATGGGGTTGGTTTCCGTTTTTTTCCGCAAGCCAGCGTCAGGACTGCCCAAATGACAGAGCACAGCCTCTGGCGTTTCTCGCGCGCATTGCACCGCGCGATCAACGACCGGCACTTCAGGGATATCGAAGCCCTGCTCGACGAGGACGTCGAATGGGCGCTCTACGGCCCGATCGACATGTTTCCGTTTTTCGGCGCGCGGCAGGGCAAGGATGCCGTGCTCGACGTCATCCGGCAGCTCGCCGACAATTTCCACGTCCGCCGCTTCGACCGCGAGAGCATCATGCTGGGCGCCGATTCCGCCGCCTCGATGCTGCGCTATTCGCTGACGGCCCTGGACTCCAGCAAGCCGATCAGCCTGCGCGTGGCACAGTTCGCCCAGTTCAAGGCGGGCAAGCTCGTCAGCATGCGCGTGCTGATCGACACCTTCGACCTGGTCGAGCAGGCACTCGGCCGCGCCATTCATCTGCCGAAGATGACCAGCGTCGGCTGAAGGGGACGCCAACGGGTCCCGCCTATCGGGACCGATGACCTTGCCTGGCGCGACGTCCTGGCCTCCAGCCCCGCCGGATGCCGTCGCATCAAGAGCTCGTCATCGGGCGCGCACCTTTCGCGCGGCCCGTTGGTTCGCCCCCCAAACGAACCGCCACAATTCCGCAACGATGAATCGGCATTTTCAGCGCGGAATGGCGCATGGTCTTTGCAGACGGCCGATATATAACTGTCGCAAAGCATGCGCCGGGGCTCGCGGGCAGGACGATGAAATTCTCGACAGGGTTTGGCTGGACCAGGCTGCCATTGCTGGCGGCCGCATTCATTTTTGGCTCGGCGCTGACGGTCTCGGCGCAGATCATTGCGCCGACGCCTGCCGCACCTGACGACGAAGCGGCCGAGGCCGCGGAGGCCCCCGACGTCAACGATCCCGACGTGCTCAAGGGCATCGACATCGACAAGCTCGACTGGAGCCAGCTCGCGGTCGATGCCGGGACCGGCATCGATCCCTCGCTGCGAAGAAGCGTGCCGAGGCCGCCGCCAAGGAGGGCCTGGACTGGTCGTCCAACCCCAATGCAAATGGCTCCTCGGCGGTGACCGTGAAACAGTCCGTGTTCTCGTTCTGGGATACGCGGGTCGGCGCCGACATGACGGTGACGAGCGACGATGTCCGAGCTGCTGGCGCAGAAGGCCACCAATGGCGGCAGCTTGCCGCAATCCTCCGGCAGCGCCTGGGCGGCGGCGACTGCGCCCGGCGCGGGCGCGATCTGGGACAAGACCGCGGTGGAAGCCCGGGTCGATCCCGGCGCCGAGCACAGCAAGATCGGGGCGTCACTGTCCAAATCGATGCCGCTGTCGGGCGACACCTCGCTGACGCTGCAGAACGGCTACAGCGTCAACCAGCAGGGTACCACCGCAGTCCCCGGCATCGGCGGCCACGTCACGCGCAATTACGAGACCGACCAGACCGCCAAGATCACCCTCACCGACACCGGCACCAGCATCACCGCCGGCCAGACGCTGTCGACCACCGACGACAAATGGCTGCGCAAAGTCGGCGCCGAGCAAAAATTGTTCGACAACGTCACCGTCTCCGGCTCGCTTGGCGAGACGTCGCAAGGTGCGCTGAACAAGAGCGTGACGGCGGGTTTCAAGAAGAGCTGGTGAGCCCAGCGCTCCACGCTCTCCCCTCATCCACCCCTCATCCTGAGGAGCGCTCCGAAGGAGCGCGTCTCGAAGGATCGAGGCCCCGCCGTTAGAGCTGGGCCTTTCATGGTTCGAGACGCGCTTCGCGCTCCTCACCATGAGGAGATGGAGGCTCCCGCCGATTCACGCTCCCCTAACCATGCGCCACGGCAAAACCCCCGAATGGTCCTCCCTTGCCGCATCTCGGCCCCTTTGCGGTCAAAATCGGACGCCCTGATGCGGGCTGCCTCACAGACGTCGTCGTGCGGGGGACACTCGCGCTGCGCTCAACGCGAACAGGGGAACAACGATGAACGCCACTCGCCCGGAAAAGATCGAATCCACCGAGACCGAGACGGTCGATACCAACCTCGCCGCCGTGACCGAGGTCGAAGCCGGCATCCGCGATTTCGTCCGCAACGACATCGCCTATCTGCGCCGTCCGGCATCGAGCACCGCCGACGCGCCGCCGCTCGACCCGAGCGCGGAAGCCACCGTCAACAACGTCAATTCGCTGATCCAGCGCGTCGCCGGCACCTCGCTCGCCGAGATCGAGAACTTGATCTCCGAGCTCGAGAGCCTGCGCGACCTGCTGCATGCCGAAGGCCAGCGCGTCCAGCGCGAGATCTCCGGCTACGCCCAGCTCAGCCAGGCCGCGATGAAGTCGACCCGTATGATCGCCGACAACGTCGCGCAGTGGAAGCGCGCCGCCGACGGTCTCCGCAACAGCTGATCATTCGCACGACGCCATTGGCCGCCGCGTTCCCGAAAGGAGAGCGCGGCGGTTTTGATTTGTGGGTATGATGGGTGGACACTCTCATCAACGAAGGTGTCATCGCCGGCTTGACCGGGCGATCCAGTATCCCAGAGGCGGCAGTGATTGAATCGAGAGGCCGCGGCGTATTGGATGCCCCGGTCACGCCGGGACATGACAGCGATGGATGCGGCAGCGCGAGGCATTGAACCCTCAGCCCCTCCCCCGCGACCAATGCCAAGCACCCGTGCAGGCACCGCCGGACTCAGGGGACATGTCATGGAAAGCATTCGGCCCGACAACACGGACCCGATATCGCTGCGGCCCGCGCCGAATCAGCTCGGCACGATCATGCTGCGCTTTGTCGGATTGCTGGTGGTTGCGATCGCGGTGCTGGCGTTCGTCTACAGCCGCTGACACAGGGCCGGGCACGGGCCCGGAAGATCAACGAATTCTTACGGGGCTTCCACGGTCGAGGCTTCCAGCGTGTAGGCGCCATCGGCATAGCCCTTCACCACCATGCCGGCGACCAGCATCACGGCCAGCGTCGCGGTCGCAAAGATGAATCCAACGAATTTAAGTGCGCCGCGGTCAGCCATGGTCCTCGTCCCCTGTCCTCTGCCAATTCGTTTCAAATAGGCAGCGACAGGTTCATAATTAGTTAGCATCTCACCGGTTCCGCCAAACTGCTTCGCGGTAACCATGTTGCGCAGGCTTATGGCAGCCGCCCGGAATCGCGTCCATAGCGCGAGGGCAACACTCGCGCACTCATTTGCCCGTCCATCTTGGAACTGATTTAGTTCGTCTTTCGCAGCGGCACGAAGGCGCTGGCGGTGATGGAATAGACCTCTTCGCCGCGCTGGTTGGTGCCGGTGGTGCGGGCCGTCAAAATGCCCCAGCCGGGACGCGAAGCGGAGGTGCGCTTGTCGACGACTTCGCTGACGTAAGAGACGGTATCGCCGGCGAGCACCGGCCTGATCCAGCGCAGGTCGCGAAAGCCCGGCGACGGGCCCCACACCGCGACCTCCTCGCCGCGCGCTGCGGCTTCCTGCGCCAGACGTTGGCCGTCGGCGACAACCAGGCTCATGCAGGCCGAGCCGACATGCCAGCCCGAGGCGGCGAGCCCGCCGAACAGCGAGTTCTTGCCTTCCTCCTCGTCGAGGTGAAAGCGCTGCGGATCGAATTTATGGGCGAATGTCTTGATGGACTCCGCCGTGAACGTATAGCTGCCGAGCTCGCGACGCTGTCCGATCGCGATGTCTTCGAAGAACCGCATCAGACCGCTCCCTCGCGCCGCTTGATCAGGATCGGCGAGGTCATCTCGGCAAGCGCCTGCCCCGCCGCATTGCGCGCGGTGCATTTGAACTTGACGATGCCGAGCTCCGGGCGGCTCTTGGAAGTGCGCGCCTCCACGACATCGACATCGAGCGTGAGATCGTCGCCAGGGCGAAGTGGCGACAGCCAGCGCACCTCATCCACGCCGGGCGATCCGAGCGAGGCGGCACGGGTGATGAAGCCGTCGGCCATCATCCGCATCATCAGCGAGCAGAGGTGCCAGCCCGAGCCGGACAGGCCGCGCAGCATGCTTCTGGCTGCGGCCTCTTCGTCCATATGCATCGGCTGCGGATCGAACTCCGCGGCAAAGGCCACGATCTCGTCGCGGGTGACATGGCGCGGGCCGAACGTGCCGAACCGGCCGGGCGGGAAGTCTTCGAAGGTCAGGGTCATCTCGGGAAAGCTTTGCGGGAATGACAGATTGTGGCCGCACTTTGCGGCAATCTCAACCCGCCGGCCCGCATGGCTCGTGCTACATAGGCGGTGGCAGCGGTGGTCTTGAGTCGGATCAGCCGAGGATCCATCGACGCGGCCGAATTTGACGTCCCGATTTGCCCTGGGGAGAGCAATGTTTTCATTCAGCGACCTATTCCAATGGGACCGGTTCATCACGCCGACGATCATCAAGACCTTCTATTGGCTGGTGATCGCGCTGATCTGCCTGTTCGGCCTCTCCGGCATCTTCTCAGGCCTCGCTGCGATGGCGATCAGCCCGTTCGGCGGCTTTCTGGTGCTACTGTCGTCGATCGCGAGCGTCGTGGTCGGCATCGTGTTCTCGCGCATCGTCGCGGAGCTGATCCTGATCGTCTTCCGCATCAACGAGCATCTCGGCGCGATCCGGGATCAGGGCGGCGGGATGCGGTAGCGGCACACACAGGTGCCGTAGGATGGGCAAAGGCGCAAAGCGCCGTGCCCACGATCATTCCGCGATATGAGAGAGGTGGTGGGCACGCTTCGCTTTGCCCACCCTGTACCGAGGTTGGTGCTTACGTATTGAACCTGAAATGCATCACGTCGCCGTCGGCGACGACGTATTCCTTGCCTTCGAGGCGGAGCTTGCCGGCATCGCGCGCGCCGGCTTCGCCGCCGAGCGCCACGTAATCTTCATACGCGATCGTCTCGGCGCGAATGAAACCCTTCTCGAAATCGGTGTGGATCACGCCGGCTGCCGCCGGCGCCTTGGTGCCGCGGTGAGTGGTCCAGGCGCGCGCTTCCTTCGGGCCAACGGTGAAGTAGGTGATGAGGTCGAGCAGCGTGTAGCCGGCGCGGATCAGGCGATCGAGCCCGGCTTCTTCGAGGCCCAGCGTCTCCAGGAAGTCGGCTCGCTCTTCACGTGAGATCGTCGCGATCTCGGATTCGATCTTGGCGGAGATGACGACGGCGACTGCGCCTTCCTTCGCAGCCTGCTCCTCGACCGCCTTCGAGAAGGCGTTGCCGGTCGCGGCCGAGCCTTCCTCGACGTTACAGACGTAGAGCACGGGCTTCGACGACAAGAGGCCGAGCATGGAGAACGCGCGCTCTTCCTCCGCCTTGCGCTCGACGAGCCGCGCGGGCTTGCCCTCACGCAGCAGCACCAAAGTGCGGTTGACGAGGTCGAGCTGCTCCTTGGCGTCCTTGTCGTTGCCCTTGGCCTTCTTGGTGAGATTGTCGACGCGCTTCTCGAGGCTGTCGAGGTCGGCAAGCATCAGCTCGGTCTCGATGGTCTCGATGTCGGCGAGCGGGGCGATCTTGCCTTCGACATGGGTGATGTCGGAGTCCTCGAAGCAGCGCACGACATGCGCGATGGCGTCGACCTCGCGGATGTTGGCGAGGAACTGGTTGCCGAGGCCTTCGCCCTTGGAGGCGCCGCGCACGAGGCCCGCGATGTCGACGAAGGTCAGCCGCGTCGGAATGATCTGGCCGGACTTGGCGATCGCGGCGAGCTTCTCCAGCCGCGGATCGGGCACGGCGACCTCGCCGACATTCGGCTCGATGGTGCAGAACGGATAGTTCGCGGCCTGCGCCGCGGCCGTCTCGGTCAGCGCGTTGAACAAGGTCGACTTGCCGACATTGGGCAATCCGACGATCCCGCATTTGAATCCCACGAGCGTTATTCCTTGCCGTTCTCGTCCTTGGTCAAAAATCCCTTCGCCTGCATGGCCAGATGGACCCTGTTGGCGAAGGTCGCGTCCGTGCCTTTGGCGAGCAGCGCGGCGTGCTCGGCGACCGCCTCGCAGAGCGTCGCCACCCATTCGTTGTCGGCCTTGGCGAAATCCGAGAGCACGTGGCCGTGCACCAGTTCCTTGACACCGGGATGACCGATGCCGAGCCGCACCCGGCGATAGTCGTTGCCGATATGCGCCGAGATCGAGCGCAGGCCGTTGTGGCCGGCGATGCCGCCGCCGATCTTCACCCGCACCTTGCCCGGCGGCAGCTCGAGCTCGTCGTGGAACACGGTGACGTCGCCCGGCGCGATCTTGAAGAAGCCCGCCGCCTCCTGAACGCTGCGGCCGGACTCGTTCATGTAGGTCGTGGGCTTGAGCAGGATCACGCGCTCAGGTCCGAGCGTGCCTTCCGAGGTCTCGCCCTGAAAGCGCCGGCGCCATGGCGCAAAGCCATGACGCCGCGCGATCTCGTCGACGGCCATGAAGCCGATATTGTGCCGGTTGCGTGCGTATTTCGCGCCGGGATTGCCGAGCCCAACAAAGAGTCGCATGACGCGGCGCGCCCCTGGCTCGGCGCGCGGTCAGGGACCGCGCGCCAGCTTTGAGAGATTACTTCTTCTTGTCGCCGCCGGCGGGAGCCTTGGCAGCCGCCGCCGGAGCAGCAGCACCCGCAGCCGGAGCAGCTGCAGCCGGAGCAGCAGCACCCGCGGCCGGAGCCGCACCACCCGCCGCAGCCGCAGCAGCAGCCTTCTGCTCTTCGGCGTAGCCGGACGGCGGCACGATGGTGACGAGGGTCGCGTCCTCGCGGGTCAGCGCCTTCACGCCGGCCGGGAGCTTGACGTCCGACAGATGCAGGGAGTGACCGATTTCGAGCGAGCCGACATCGGCCTCGATGTATTGCGGGATGCTCTCGACGCCGCATTCGAGGTCGATCGCGTGGGCAACGATGTTGACGGTGCCGCCGCGCTTCACGCCCGGAGAGGTTTCCGCCTTCACCACGTGCAGGGGAACGCTGATACGGATGGTGGCGCCTTCCCCGAGCCGCATGAAATCGACATGGATCGGGAAGTCCTTCACCGGATCGAGGTGGTAGTCGCGCGGAATGACGCGGTGCTTCTTGCCTTCGAGGTCGATGTCGACCAGCGTGGTCAGGAACCGGCCGGCGAGGATGCGCTGGCGCAGCTCACGATCTTCGATCGAGATGGTCAGCGGGGGCTGGTTGTTGCCATAGATCACTCCGGGCACTCGCCCGGCGCGACGCTCAGCCCGGGCGGCCCCCTTGCCGCTCTTCGGACGTGCGGTCGCCTTCAATTCCTTGACGGTCGTCGCCATGTCGTTAAGTCCTTGTTTTTGCAAAAGTTAATGGGCCGCAAGGCGGCCCATGGCATAGCTCGCAGCAAGCCTCCAGGGGTGCGGGGGCCGCGAACGTGGCGGGCTTTTACCCGGAAGATGCGGAAATGACAAGGAAATGCGGGGACTTTTTGCGGGGACCTGTGAGGCCCGTACCCCGTCGTTCCGGGGCGATGCGGAGCACCGAACCCGGAACCTCGAGATTCCCAGGTGCGCAATTGCGCACCGGGGTTCGCGACTTCGCCGCGCGCCGGAAATGACGCCGAGAGGCGTCACCCGCCCAGCTTGGCCTCCAGCGCGGCAATCCGCGCCTTCAGGGACTCGTTCTCCTCACGCGCCAGGCGCGCCATGTCCTTGACCGCCTCGAATTCCTCGCGCTTGACGAGATCCATGTCGCGCAGGAATTTTTCGGCCTGGCTGCGCATCACCGTGTCGAACTCGCGCTTGACGCCCTGGGCCGCACCGGCGGCGTCGTTCATCAGGCGACCGATCTCGTCGAAAAACCGGTTGCTGGTCTGGGTCATGTCGGTCTCCTCGCGGCCTTGCGATAAACTTTGCGCGAACATTCGAAAAAGACAATGGCAATCCGCAGGGAACGGTTCAAGGGCCGATCAGCGGTATCCTTGTCATGCCCCCGTTTCCTTGCAATCGTATTCAACCTCCCTGCATAAGAAGAATCACGCGGCGTCTGCTGGCGCTCGATCGCCGCAACCTCGTCTAGGCACAGAAGGCGTGATGCCCTTCCTTCTCATCGACTTTCCCTCGTTCAGCCCAATCGCGCTCCAGATCGGGCCGTTTGCGATCCGCTGGTACGCGCTTGGCTATATCTGCGGGATCACGATCGGCTGGCTCTATGCCCGCGCACTGATCAAGAACGACAGGCTGTGGGCCGGCTCATCGCCGATCAGCCTGGTGCAGATCGACGATTTCATCTTGTGGGTGACGCTCGGCATCATCGTCGGTGGCCGCAGCGGTTATGTCCTGTTCTACAATCTGCCCTTCTTCATCGAGCACCCGGCCGCCATCTTCAAATTGTGGGAAGGCGGCATGTCCTTCCACGGCGGCTTCCTCGGTTGCGTCGTCGCAGTGATGTGGTTCGCCCGGAAAAACGGCATCTCGATCCTGTCGCTCGGCGACATCACCTGCGGCGTTGCGCCGATCGGGATTTTCCTGGTGCGGCTGACGAACTTCATCAACGGCGAATTGTGGGGCCGCGCTGCCGATCCCAGCCTGCCCTGGGCCATGATCTTTCCGACCGGCGGCGACGTGCCGCGCCATCCGAGCCAGCTCTACGAGGCGGGCATGGAGGGGCTGCTGCTGTTCGCCGTGCTCGCCGTGATGATCCGCCGCGGCGCGTTGAAGCGGCCGGGGCTCATCCTCGGCAGCTTCATCCTGATCTACGGCTTGACCCGGATCATCGGCGAGCACTTCCGCGAGCCGGACGCCCAGCTCGGCTACCTCTGGGGCGGATTAACCATGGGCATGCTGTTGTCGATCCCGATGCTTATCGTCGGCCTCATACTTATTGTATTGGCAGTGCGGCGCGGTGCGCCGAAGCCGATCGAGGCCGTTCATTAATTCATTTCGAGAAAGCACGCCGTGACCGACCAGCCGCTCCTCAACGAGATCAAGGCGCTGATCAAATCCTCAGGGCCCATGCCGGTCTGGCGGTACATGGAACTGTGCCTGATGCATCCGCGCTACGGCTATTACGTCTCGCGCGATCCGCTCGGGCGCGAGGGCGATTTCACCACCGCGCCCGAGGTCAGCCAGATGTTCGGCGAGCTCCTGGGCCTGTGGACCGCCTCGGTGTGGAAGCAGATGGGCTCGCCGCAATTCCTGCGGCTGATCGAGCTCGGGCCCGGCCGCGGCACCATGATGGCCGATGCGCTGCGCGCATTGCGCGTGCTGCCGCCGCTCTACCAGGCGCTTCACATCCACTTGGTCGAGGTCAACCCCGTCTTGCGCGAACGGCAGAGCGCGACGCTGGCCAACGTGCGCAACGTCGCCTGGCACGACAGCATCGACGAGGTGCCGGAGGGGCCTAGCATCATCCTCGCCAACGAATATTTCGACGTGCTGCCGATCCATCAGATGATCCGCCACGAAAACGGCTGGCACGAGCGCGTCATCGAGATCGATCCCAACGGAAGGCTTCAGTTCGGCGCGGCGCCCGAGCCGACGCCACGCTTCGACGTGCTGCTGCCGCCCTTGGTGCGCGCCGCGCCCATAGGGGCCGTATTCGAATGGCGGCCCGACGGCGAAATCATGAAGCTCGCCACGCGCGTGCGCGACCAGGACGGCGCGGCGCTGATCATCGACTACGGCCATCTGCGCAGCGATGCCGGCGACACCTTCCAGGCCATCGCGCGCCACACCTTCGCCGATCCCTTGAAGGCGCCGGGCCAGGCCGACGTCACCGCGCATGTCGACTTCCAGGCGCTGGTGCGCGCGGCCGAGGATGTCGGCGCCCGCGTGCACGGCCCGGTGACGCAAGGCGATTTCCTCAAGCGGATCGGCATCGACACCCGCGCCGCCGCCCTGATGCAGAAGGCGGCGCCGGAGGTGGCTACCGACATTTCGGTGGCACTCAAGCGCCTGACTGATACCGGGCGTGGCGGCATGGGCTCGATGTTCAAGGTGCTCGGCATCTCCGAGCCGCGGCTATCGGGCCTTGCCGGCCTCAGCGATCTCGAACACGCAGGAGAGGCCTCATGACGATTGCTTCCTCGCTGCTGTCAGCCGTGCCCGGCCTGCGCCATGCCTTCTTCACCCGCGAGGGCGGCGTCTCCGGTGGCATTTATTGTGCGCTGAACGGCGGGCTCGGCTCCAACGACGATCAGGCGCTGGTCGCCGAGAACCGCCGCCGCATGGCCGAACATGTCGGCGTCGCGCCCGAACGCTTCCTCAGCCTGCACCAGATCCATTCGCCCGACGTGCTCGTGGCTGACGCGCCGTGGCCGAACGGGCCGCGGCCGAGGGGCGATGCGCTGGTGACGAAGACGCCCGGCATCGCGCTCGGCGTCTCCACCGCCGATTGCGGGCCGGTGCTGTTCGTCGATCCCAATGCACGCGTGATCGGCGGCGCCCATGCCGGCTGGAAGGGCGCGCTGTCAGGCGTGCTGGAAGCAACGATCTCGGCGATGGAGCAACTCGGCGCCACGCGCGGCGGTATCATTGCCGCGATTGGCCCCTTGATCCGGCAGGACAGCTACGAGGTCGGCAACGAGTTCGTCGCGCGCTTCATCGAGGCGGACGCGGACAACGCGGTGTTCTTCATCCCGTCGGTGCGCGAGGGCCACGCGATGTTCGATCTCGCCGGCTTCATCCGCAAGCGGCTGGAAGCCGCCGGCATCCTGATGATCGACGATCTCGGGCTCGACACCTACGCCGACGAACGTTTCTTCAGCTACCGCCGCTCGGTGCATCGCAAGGAGCCGGATTACGGCCGCCACGTTCACGCGATCGCGCTCGAGGGCTGAGGGCTCGTGCCCCCGGACGCGGCGCAGCACGCAAGTGATGCGCCGCTGAGCCGGGGCCCATGTCTCTGCAATCTGGATTCTCTGCAATCTCGATTCTCTGCAATCTCGATCTCGGCGCCAATCTCGTGTCCCGGCTCAGCGCAGCGGCACTACGCGCCGCAGCGCGTCCGGGACACGAGAAGCTTCCATGTGACGCAAACCAGGGTGGCAATACCCCATTTCCTTCGGCCCCCCTTTTGTGTCGCCTCCGCCCTAGACGTTAATGCGTTTTAACGATATCGCTGCCCTCCAATGAGGGAAGCGTCATCTTTTCTGCGCCGCGCGGGTTCGCGCGTGCTGGCGGTCATGCTGCTGGCGGCTGCGACCGCACTTGGCGGCTGCGCCGGTGGCGGCGGCAGTGCCGCCAACTCCTATGCAATGGCGCCGAGCACCGGCTCGGGTGCGACGGTGGCGTTCGAATCGATCGACGGGCCGCCGCCGCAAGTGTTCGACCGCATGGTCGGCGTGCTCGACAGCGAATCCAAGCTACGCAGCCTGTCCGTCGTCTCCCGCGAGGGCACGGCCGCCTACCGCGTGCGCAGCTACCTCTCCGCCCAGGTCGTCCGCGGCAGGACCGTGATCGCCTGGGTCTGGGACGTCTATGACGCCAATCAGCAACGGGCGCTGCGCCTGTCCGGTGAGGAACCGACCTCGGCCAAGGGTGGTCGCGACGCGACACGTGATGCTTGGGCGGCCGCCGACGACCTGGTACTGCGGAAGATCGCCCAGGCCGGATTCAGCGGACTTTCCAACATGATCAACGGAACGCCGGATGCACCGGGCGCGGCTCCCGGCCTCCGGGGGCCGGCGGTCGCGAGCGTGATCCAGCAGCCGCCAGCGTCGGACATGCCGGCCTCGGCCCTCGGCTATGCCGATGACCCCCGCTAAACCACGGGCTCAAGTCACGGCCAAGCCGTTGGCCCGACTCGGGATTTTCGCAGGGAAAACTGTAGCATCCCGGGTTGCCATTCGAGCCCCCGGCCTGATATTTCCTCGCGCGTCGTAACCGTGCTGCCTGTGGGTATTTTCTGATGTTGAACGTCGTATCCAGCAAAGCGCGGGAGGAAACGTCCATGTCGGCCAAAAACGGCTCCATCAAGCTCGTCGCCGGCAACTCCAACCCGGCTCTCGCCCAGGCGATCGCGCAAGGCCTGGACATGCCGCTGACCAAGGCGGTGGTGCGGCGCTTCGCCGACATGGAGATCTTTGTCGAGGTTCAGGAGAACATCCGCGGCTCGGACGCCTTCATCATCCAGTCGACGTCGTTCCCGGCGAACGACAATCTGATGGAGCTGCTGATCATCACCGACGCGCTGCGCCGCTCCTCGGCGCGCCGCATCACCGCGGTGATCCCCTATTTCGGCTATGCCAGGCAGGACCGCCGTTCCGGCTCGCGCACGCCGATCTCGGCCAAGCTCGTGGCCAATCTGATCACCCATGCCGGTGTCGACCGCGTCATGACGCTCGACCTGCATGCCGGCCAGATCCAGGGCTTCTTCGATATCCCGACCGACAATTTGTTCGCCGCCCCCCTGATGGTGCGCGACATCCGCGAACGTTTCGACCTCGGCAAGGTGATGGTGGTCTCGCCCGACGTCGGCGGCGTGGCCCGCGCCCGTGGCCTTGCCAAGCGCATCAACACCCCGCTCGCGATCGTCGACAAGCGCCGCGAGCGTCCGGGCGAATCCGAAGTCATGAACGTGATCGGCGATGTCTCCGGCTACAGCTGCATCCTGGTCGACGACATCGTCGATTCCGGCGGCACGCTGGTGAACGCGGCCGACGCGCTGATCGCGAAGGGTGCCAAGGACGTCTACGCCTACATCACCCATGGCGTTCTCTCCGGCGGCGCGGCCGCGCGCATCTCCGGCTCGAAGCTGAAGGAGCTGGTGATCACCGATTCGATCCTGCCGACCGAGGCGGTGACCAAGGCGCCGAACATCCGCACCCTGCCGATCGCCAGCCTGATCTCGGATGCGATCGCGCGCACCGCTGCGGAAGAGTCGGTGTCGAGCCTGTTCGACTGATTTTTCGCCCCCTCCCGCTTGCCGAGAGAGGCGAGATTACCCCGCCACCCAGGTTAGCCTGCTCACCAGATTGCCTGCGCCTTCCGCGCCCGCCACACAGCTCTCCAGCGGCTCGGTGGCGCTGTTCCGCGATGACAATTGGAGCAGCCAGCGCTTCGACTCAGCACCGGCGATTTCGTGCCGACCAGCGTCAGCGGCTCCAATCATTGATGTTCGACCAGGCCACCTTCGTCGCGTTCAACCTGCCGGTCGGCACTGTGATGACGTTGATGGATAACGTGATGTCGGTCCCTGCCGGCAAGACCGTGGCAGACCTCAGCGGCTGCGGCCGCTGCGTCGATCTGGTCGGCACCGGCAAGACCGAGGCTGTCGACCTGCGCGCCGTCAACATGAACGATTGCATCTCGTCGTTCTTCTGGCGGGAGGTCGACCTCAATCTCGGCGCCATCGAGCTGTTCGACGACGCCGGCAGCCTCGCCAGCAGCATCACGGTGAACACCGATTCAACACCGCTGAGCAATACCAAGGCGGCGTGATCCCATGACAAGTCGGTCGGCCTCCATGGCCGACCGACTTGCTTGTATCTGCACCCTGGTCATTCCAGGGCGCGGCAACAGAGCCCCCGGACTCTCGAGAGTCCGGGTCTCGCTGCAAGAACGCTGCAACGGCTCTTCGACTTATCCTACGATCCCCGCCGCGACCTGGCCGCGCAGGCGCTCCAGGCCGTGCAACGTCTCGGCGCAGGCTGCCGCGACCTCGACGCCCTTGATCGCAAAATGCTTGCGGAAGAAGTCGTAGTGCACCTCGGTCTCGTGGAATTGCTGCGGCGTCAGCACCGCCGAGAACACCGGCACCTCGGTGCGGAGCTGCACATCCATCAGCGCCTTGATCACGGTGTCCGCGACGAATTCGTGGCGATAGATGCCGCCGTCGACGACGAGACCGGCGGCGACGATCGCGGTGTAGCGCCGCGTCTTGGCGAGGACCTGGGCGTGCAGCGGGATCTCGAACGAGCCCGGCACCTCGAACACGTCGACATGTGTGAGGTGCCGTGCCTCCGCCTCCTTCAGGAAGGCGATGCGGGCCTCCGCGACCACATCGCGGTGCCAGCAGGCCTGCACGAAGGCCACCCGCTGCGGCTTTGCGAAGCGCGGATGCTCCGGCACCGGGTCCTGCGGAACCGGCGGTCGAGTGGGCTGGGACGTTTCGGTTTGGGGATCTTGCAACATCTGATTCATGGCTTTCCTCGGTTTAAGGACCAGAATCAGGGCACACGGAACGACAAACAGCCGCATCTTGCGATGCGTCTGCCACCGACCGTTCTCTTTCATCCGGACTTTGACCGTCGGCTTCGGAGTTGCACCGAATCTGCTGACCCTTCCCTTCGGGATGACCCTCACGGAAGGCGCTCGCGGGCTTGGGCCTTTCGGCCCTTACCGCCGGTGGGGACTTTCACCCCGCCCTGAGAACATCGGCCGCCCGGGATTGAGCGACCTGGCTGGAACTATGCCGCCGGTCGGGGGCAGCAAGCAAGCGTGTTCCGCAGCCCAAAACCGCATGGTCCCATGCTGCAGGGGCGGTGCGCCCCCTCGCACAGCGGAATTAGCGACTGGGGGTTTTCGGGAATCCGATTCCGATTTGTTCTCATTCGTTAACAATTGTGGCCGAGATCAGCTGTGGACGAACGAGTCCTGGCTTGTGGACGGACTCGGGACCCAGTTGCGCAGATTCCGCAAATCACATCAGTTGATCCGCGACAGGCCGCGCCGATCGGAAGGAGATCGCGAAAGCGACTCCCGAGATCGACGACGTTAGGGGAGCGCGCGCCGGACCCAACCGCGTGCGTATCAAAGACAACAAGAAGGCAAGAGGTCGAGACGGCATGTCCCTGCTCGAAGGCACTATCGATTCCAGAAGCCATCCGCTCGCGGTGGTCGAGGATATCGCTGCCAGCAACAACTGGCCGTTCGAACGCTCTGGCGAAGACGAACTCACGATTGTCTCGAAGGGACAATGGACCGATTACCAGCTCTCCTTCACCTGGATGGGCGAGATCGAGGCGCTGCATCTGGCGTGTGCCTTCGACATGAAAATTCCGCTGCCGCGGCGAAGCGAGGTGCAGCGGCTCGTCGCCGCCGTGAACGAGCAGCTGTGGGTCGGCCATTTCGATTTGTGGACCAACACCGGCTTGATCATGCACCGCCAGGCTCTGGTGCTGCCGGGCGGCCTCACCGCCTCGACCGCGCAATGCGAGGCCATGCTCGCCGGCGCCATTCACGCCTGCGAGCGCTACTTCCCGGCGTTCCAGTTCGTGGTGTGGGCCGGCAAGACCACCGCGGAGGCCATGGACGCGGCGATGTTCGACACGGTGGGCGAGGCGTAGGGGTCTTGAGGGAGCCGCCGCCCCCTCCCCGCGTCGTCCCGGACAAGCGCGCCTAAAGCGCGCGCAGATCCGGAGTCCATACCGAGTGATGTCCCTTGTGGCACGCGGCTTGTTGCCAACACCTCCATCCACTAGAACCAGTCGTGGTTATGGGTCCCGGCCCCCCGCGCGCAATTGCGCGCTAGGCCGGGACGACACCGAGCTTGTGGTGATCACCGATGGCAAACAACACCCTCCAAAACATCACCGGCACCATCCTGCTTGCCGGCGCCGGCAAGATGGGCGGCGCGATGCTGACGGGATGGCTCGCGGGCGGACTCGATCCGCGCCGCGTTGCGGTGATCGATCCGCACGTTGCGCCCGAGATCTCCGCGCTGGCCGACAAGGGCGTCGTGCTCAATCCTGACGCGACGACCGCGGGCGCGATCGACACGCTGGTCGTCGCGGTGAAGCCGCAGATGTTCCGCGAGGCCGGCGCCAAGCTGAAGCCGTTCGTCTCGGACAAGACCTCGGTGGTCTCGATCATGGCGGGCACCACGATCGCCTCGCTTGGAGAGGTCTGCGGCGGCGCCGTGGTGCGCGCGATGCCGAACACGCCGGCCGCGATCGGCCGCGGCATCACCGTTGCCGTCGCGGCGAAGAACGTCAGCCCCGCGCAGCGCGCGGTGGCTGATGCGCTGCTGTGCGCCACCGGCTCGGTGGAATGGGTCGAGGATGAAGGATTGATGGACGCGGTGACGGCCGTCTCCGGCTCGGGACCGGCCTATGTCTTCCTGCTCGCTGAGGAGCTGGCGCAGGCCGGCGTCGAAGCGGGCTTGCCCGAGGCGCTGGCGACGAAGCTCGCCCGCGAAACCGTCACCGGCTCCGGCGAGCTGCTGCACCGCTCAGAGCTGCCCGCCAGCACGCTGCGCCAGAACGTCACCTCGCCCGGCGGCACCACGGCCGCGGCGCTCGGCGTGCTGATGGGCGAACCGGGGTTGCGCGATCTGATGATCCGCGCCATCGCGGCGGCGACGAAGCGGTCGAAGGAATTGGCGAAATAGAAAAGTGCCGTAAGGCGGGCAAAGCGAAAGCGTGCCCACCATTTCGATCGAGATTCGGGAAAGATGGTGGGCACGGCGCTCCGCGCCTTTTGCCCGCCCTACGATTTCGAGCCTGCGGCTAGCCGCTTGTTGAACAGCTCGACATTCACGAGCCCGCGGGCGTGGCGGCCCTCGCCGAGCTTGCGCGTGCCCTCGAAGGCCTCGACCTCGAAGCGGATGACGCGGCGCTCGACGGCGACCACCTTTGCGGTGGTCCGCACCGTCGCGCCGACGAGCGCAGCGGCAAGATGGCGGATGTCGACCTCGGTGCCGACGGTGACCCAGCCCGGCTGAAGCGCTGAGCGGATCGCATCGCCGGATGTCATCTCCATCTCCAGGATCATCATCGGCGTCGCGTAAACCAACGGCATGCCGGGCACGAAGTGCCCGACGGTGCGCTCCACTGGCACCACCAGCGTGCGCTCGGCGCTCATGCCAACCTTGATGAAGTCGCGTGCGTCCATGGTGCCTCAAACAAGGTGTCGTCCCGGACAAGCGCGCCTTGAGCGCGCGCCGATCCGGGATCCATAACCACAGAACCTCGTGATTGCAGGGACTCGGAGTTACCGCTTCACCCCACAACCGCTCCCTGGGGCTTGCGTCCCGGATCCGCGCTGACGCTTGTCCGGGACGACAGCGGAAAATGCCGCGCCAGCCGAAACTACTTCTTTGCGGCCGCCGCGCGCTCCACGAACGTCTTGCCGCCCTTCATCTTGTGGCGGAGCGGGGCTTCGTTGATCTGGATGACGACGGCATCGGCGTCGACGCCGAGATTCTTCACCAGCGCCTGGGTGATGTCGCGCATCATGCCGGCCTTCTGTTCGTCCGTGCGGCCTTCGGCCATGCTGATGGTGATCTCAGGCATTTTTTTCTCCCTTGCGGCCGAACACCGGCCATTGACGGTCGCCATCAAACAAGACGCGGATGCCCGGGACAAGCCCGCGCATGACGCCGCCTGCGAATAGCTAGCCCCAGCTCACGTCATGGCGCGCCAGGACCTCGCGCACCTTGGCGACGATATCCGCCTCGCTGCACGAGAACTGCGCCGGCCTGCTCTCGCGCCATTCCTGATTGGAGGCGATCGCAGCCGCCGCCTTGGCGCCCTCGACCAGATCCTTGATCTGCACCTCGCCACGCGCCTTCTCGTCCGAGCCCTGGATGATGACGCAAGGTGAGTTGCGGCGGTCGGCATATTTGAGCTGGTTGCCCATGTTCTTGGGATTGCCGAGATAGAGCTCGGCGCGGATGCCGGCGGTGCGCAAGCTTGCCACCATCTTCTGGTAGTCGGCGACACGGTCGCGGTCGAACACGGTGACGACCACGGGACCGAACTCGGGCCGCGTGTCGAGCTTGCCGAGCAGCGTCAGCGCCGCCTGCAGCCGCGACACGCCGATCGAGAAACCGGTCGCCGGCACCGGCTCGCCGCGGAAGCGCGAGACGAGGCCGTCATAGCGGCCACCGCCGCCGACCGAGCCGAAGCGCACCGGGCGGCCCTTCTCGTCCTTGGTGTCGAGCAGCAGTTCGACCTCGTAGACGGGACCGGTGTAATATTCGAGACCGCGCACGACGGAGGGATCGATCTTGATCCGATCTGCCCCGTAACCCGACGCCGTCACCAGCTTGGCGATCTCTTCCAGCTCGCTGACACCGGCCTGACCGACTTCGCTCTTGGCGAGATAAGCCTCTGCCGCCGCGATGGCGTCTTTCCAATCTTCGCGCGGCTTGGTGATGGCGAGAACAACGTCAGCCTCCGCCGCGCTCAAATTGGCGCCTTTCGTGAAGTCGCCCTTGCCTTCTTCGCCGCCATCCCATCGTCCAGGACCAAGCAGCTTGCGCACTTCGTCGGCGGAAAACTTGTCCAGCTTGTCGATCGCTCGCAGCACGGTCAGTCGGCGTGCCGCATTTTCCTCACCCGCCAGACCGATGGCTTCCAGAACGCCATCGAGCACCTTGCGATTGTTCACCTTCACCACATACTGGCCACGCGCAATGCCGAGCGCTTCCATCGTGTCCGCCGCCATCATGCAGATCTCGGCATCCGCCGCCGGCGTCGCCGAGCCGACGGTGTCGGCATCGAACTGCATGAACTGGCGGAAGCGGCCGGGGCCGGGCTTCTCGTTGCGGAACACGTAGCCGGCCCGATAGCTGCGATAGGGCTTTGGCAGTGTGTCGAAATTCTCGGCGACATAGCGGGCGAGCGGCGCGGTCAGATCGTAGCGCAGGCTGATCCACTGCTCGTCGTCGTCCTGGAACGAGAACACGCCCTCGTTCGGCCGATCCTGATCGGGCAGGAATTTTCCGAGCGCGTCGGTGTACTCCATCGCCGGCGTCTCCACCGGCTCGAAACCGTAGAGCTCGTAGACGGCGCGGATCTTCTCGACCATCTCGCGCGTCGCCCGGATCGCGGCGGGATCGCGATCCTCGAGCCCGCGCGGCAGGCGCGCCTTCAGTTTCTGGGGTTTTTTGGGTTTCTCGGCCATGCGCGGCGTTTACCAGCCGACGCGGGAGGCGGCAACCGTCCTACGGCTGCTCGTGCCAGATGCCAGCCGGCGCTCCCCAGCGCGCCGCCTCTTGGCGGCGTGGTGCGCTGCTGATCCGGAGTCCATTGACGCTGGGATGGGTCCCGGCTCTGCGGCGCACCGCTGAAGAAGTGCTGCGCCGCGTCGGGGACACGAGAATCCTAGAAGACTTTCCGTATCCAGTTGTGCGGATCGTTGGTGCGGCCGTACTGGATGTCGACGAGCTGCTTGCGCAGACCCATGGCGACGGGGCCGGCGGCGCCGCCCGAGATCTCGAAATCGCCGCTCACCGAGCGCACCTTGCCGATCGGCGAGATGACGGCGGCAGTGCCGCAGGCAAACGCTTCCTTCAGCTTGCCTGAGGCCGCATCCTTGCGCCACTGCTCGAGCGAATACGGCTCTTCGCGCACGGTCTTGCCGGCATCGCGTGCCAGCGTGATGATGGAGTCGCGGGTGATGCCGGGCAGGATGGTGCCGAGCGGCGGCGTCGAGAGCGAGCCGTCGTCGAACACGAAGAAGATGTTCATGCCGCCGAGCTCCTCGATATAGCGGCGCTCGACCGCATCGAGGAACACCACCTGATCGCAGCCGTGCTGGATCGCTTCCGCCTGGGCGCGCAGGCTCGCGGCATAATTGCCACCGCACTTGACCGCGCCGGTGCCGCCGATCGCGGCGCGCGTGTAGTTCTCGGAGACCCAGATCGAGACCGGCGCAGGCCCGCCCTTGAAATAGGAGCCGACGGGCGACGCGATCACCGCAAAAATATATTCCGACGACGGCTTGACGCCGAGGAAGGTCTCGCTCGCGATCATGAAGGGGCGCAAATACAGGCTGCCCTCGCCGCCCGGCATCCAGGCGCGGTCGATGCGCACGACCTGCTCGACCGCCTCGATGAAGACATCCTCAGGCAACTGAGCCATTGCCATGCGGTCCGCCGAGTCCTTGAAGCGGCGCGCATTGGCGTCGGGGCGGAACAGGTTCACCCCGCCATCGTCGCGCTTGTAGGCCTTGAGGCCTTCAAAAATTTCCTGGGCGTAATGCAGGACCGCGCCGGCCGGATCGAGCTGGAAGTTGGCGCGCGCCTCGATCCGCGCTTCGTACCAGCCGCCCTTGGCCTGATTGTAGCGGACGATCGCCATGTGATCTGTGAAAACCCGCCCGAAGCCGGGGTCCACCAGCTTGGCGATACGGTCCTTTTCGGACGTCGGATTGGATGCGGGCTGGATGTCGAATTTCATGCTCATGTCCTTGCCTCCCGCTGCCGGTTGCGGCGCTGTTCTGGCGCCCGCCTGCCCGTTTCGGGCCCGGCTGGCTTGATTGGGTTCTTGGCCGGACCGCCGCCAGCCTTGTTACGGCCGGTTTCCGTGGCCAGCATGTCGCCGAGGACATGCTTTTGCGGAAGGCGGAAGTCCAGTATGTTTTGCCGAAATGCCGCTCGACAATCGCACGGTAGATCTGATCCGGCCGTCGTCGCCTGTCCGGCCCTTTTCGCCGTCCCTGCTTCGACACCGCCCGACGCGAAAACGATCTAAAATTTCGTCCGGGTCGATCGTTTTGTAACATTGAACCCAAGATACGTCAATATGCCTGACATAAATTTCGCAGCCTCTTCTCCTGACGTCGCCGAATCTCGGCCCGCCGCGTCTGATGGAGGCAATTTGCGCTGGGATATCATCGAGCTCTTGTTCTTCGCCTATCGCGACTTCGTCGGCGATCCCGACCAGGAGCTGGAGGCGTTCGGCTTCGGCCGCGCCCACCA
This sequence comes from Bradyrhizobium vignae, assembly GCF_900324035.1. Taxonomy (NCBI): domain Bacteria; kingdom Pseudomonadati; phylum Pseudomonadota; class Alphaproteobacteria; order Hyphomicrobiales; family Nitrobacteraceae; genus Bradyrhizobium; species Bradyrhizobium vignae. The sequence goes on along the minus strand of NZ_LS398110.1, from coordinate 1,131,281 downwards.
CCGCGTCATGCATTTCGTCTATCGCTATCCCGGCCTCAAGGTCGCCGACCTCCTCGACGTCCTGCGCATCACAAAGCAGTCGCTCGGCCGGGTGCTCAAGCAGCTCCTGGACGAGGGCTACATCGTGCAGAAGACCGGTGACAATGATCGCCGCCAGCGTCTGCTTTACGCGACACCGAAGGGCGAGGCGCTGGTGCAGAAGCTCGCCGGGCTCCAGACCACGCGGATCACCAGGGCGCTCGCGGAGTTGGCTCCGCAGGACGCCGAGATCGTGAAGCGCTTCCTGCGCGCGATGATCGACCGCGACGATCCGGACAAGGTGCTCGAGACGATCTTCTCTTCCGTCAACCACGACGCCAAGGAGTGACCGTGCTCGCTGCCACGCTCGCCCGCCCGCCGGTGCAACCCGCCGACGATGCCCCGCATCTGCTGCTGGTCGATGACGATCGCCGCATCCGCGATCTGCTCTCGCGCTTTCTCGCCAGTGAGGGCTACCGCGTCACCACCGCGGCGAGCGCCGGCGATGCCCGCTCGAAACTGCTGGGCCTGCATTTCGATCTCCTGATCCTCGACGTCATGATGCCCGGCGAGACCGGCTTCGACCTTGCCCGCTTCATCCGGACCTCGTCCTCGGTGCCGATCGTGATGCTGACGGCGCGGCACGAGGCCGAAGCCCGTATCGAGGGCCTCCAGATCGGCGCCGACGATTACGTGGCAAAGCCTTTCGAGCCGCGCGAGCTTGCGCTGCGCATCAACAACATCCTCAAGCGCGCCGCGCCGCCGCCGCAGGCCACGACCGTCGAGAAGATCGCGTTCGGTCCCTACGTCTACCATCTCGATCGCGGCGAGTTGCGCCAGGGCGAGGAGGTCATCCACCTCACCGATCGCGAGCGCGAGATGCTGCGGATTCTCGCGGAGACGCCGGGCGAGACCGTGCCGCGCAGCGCACTGACCGGCAATGGCAGCGTCAACGAGCGCGCCGTCGACGTGCAGATCAACCGCCTCAGGCGCAAGATCGAGACCGATCCCGCCAATCCGCTGTTTTTGCAGGCGGTGCGAGGCATCGGCTACCGCCTGGTTGCCTCGCCATAAATCAGTGAAGCGCGCTAGATGAGCACGATCGATACCGGCCTGACGCTTCTGAAGAGCGCCGCCGGCCGCGTTTCGGCGGCGAATGGCTGGATGGGCAATGCGTTCAAGGGCTGGATGCCGACCGGCCTCTATGCCCGCGCGCTCCTCATCATGATCGTGCCGATGGTGGTGCTGCAATCGGTCGTCGCCTTCGTGTTCATGGAGCGGCACTGGAACACGGTGACGCGCAGATTGTCCGCTGCCGTGGTGCAGGACATCGCCGCGCTGATCGACGTCTACAAGGGCTATCCGCAAGACAAGGACCGCGACCAGATCCGCCGCATCGCGCAACAGCGTCTCGGCCTCGTCGTCGACTTCCTGCCCGCCGGCGACATGCCGCCGCCAGGGCCAAAGCCGTTCTTCTCGCTGCTCGATCAGACGCTGTCGGTGCAGCTCGGCCGCCAGATCGGACGCTCGTTCTGGATCGACACGGTCGGCCGCTCCAACCTGGTCGAAATCCGCATCCAGCTCGACGACGCCGTGATGCGCGTGTTCGCGCAGCGCAGCGCCGCCTACGCCTCGAATTCGGAGATTTTCCTGTTCTGGATGGTCGGCACGTCCTCGATCCTCCTGATCGTCGCTGTGCTGTTCCTGCGCAACCAGATCAAGCCGATCCTGCGCCTTGCCGATGCCGCCGAAAGTTTTGGCAAGGGCCGCGAGGCGCCAAATTTCAGGCCGCGTGGTGCACGCGAGGTGCGGCGCGCGGCGGTCGCCTTCCTCGAGATGAAGTCGCGCATCGAGCGCACGATGGAGCAGCGCACCGCGATGCTCGCCGGCGTCAGCCACGATCTGCGCACCATCCTGACCCGCTTCAAGCTCGAGCTGGCGCTGATCGGTGACAGCCCCGAGCTCGAGGGCATGCGCAAGGATGTCGACGAGATGTCGATGATGCTCGAGGATTACCTCGCGTTTGCCCGCGGCGATTCCGGCGAGCAGTCGCAGCCGACCGACATGGCGCAAGCGCTCGAGGAGTTGCGCAGCGATGCCGAGCGCCATGGCCACACTGCAACCGTGGCCTTCCACGGGTTGCCGGTGGTGACGGTGAAGCCCGCCTCGTTCAAGCGCTGCCTCGCCAACCTCGTCACCAACGCGGCGCGCTACGGCAAGGCGATCGCCATCACAGGCCAGCGCGATCACCGTTATCTCACCGTCACGATCGACGACGACGGCCCAGGCATTCCCGCTCACTTGCGCGAAGAGGTGTTCAAGCCGTTCCTCCGGCTGGACAACGCCCGCAACCAGGACGAAGGCGGCACCGGCCTCGGCCTCGCCATCGCCCGCGACATCGCCCGCTCGCATGGCGGCGACATCACGCTGGGTGACAGCCCGATGGGCGGATTGAGGGCGAGCGTGAGGATTCCGGTGTAGCTCGGGCTACGGTCTCACGACCATCTCACCCTACTTCGGCAGCAGCGCCTTCAGCTTGTCCATGTCGCGCACGTTCATCTTGAAACCGCCTGGCATCACGATGTCGCCGGGCTTTTGCTCCGGCTTGCAGGCTCCCAGCCACTTGGCTTGCAGCGTCGTGGTGTTATCGCGCCCCGCCGCGCCGGCGACGCCGCCTTGCGCATGCGAGGTCGTCTTCACCGTGTAGGCCGAGTTGAAATCGCCAGTGATATCGGCATGCGAGGTCGTGCTGACGCCGGCGACGCTGCACTCGGAATCGCTGACATAGCCGGTCGCGGTCTTCCTGATCTCCTGCTTGGCGCAGATCTGCTTGGCCATCGGGGAGACGTTGTTGCTCATCTCCTTGTCGACGGTCTCGTCGGTGCAGTGCTGCATGGTCATCTCGGGCACGGGCGAGCCTGATGTGACCAGCTTCATCTCCCAAAGACCGGCCTTGCGCACCGGCAGGTCATCGGCACTGGCGCTACCTGCCGACAACGCGAGGCAAAGCGTCGAGCCGAGCAAAGCGAGTTTGCGCGTCATGTGGGAAGCTCCCGGCCAACAGATTGCGGCGTTTCGACAACGCCTCAGTAGAGCGTGCGGATCGGCCGATCGGCGGCGCCATAGGGCACCCAGCGGCAGGAGAACGAGATGTAACCGCCCTCATAGGCCTGCACGCCGAGGAATTTCGCGACCTTGCCGTAGCGTGCGCAGTGATCGACCGCGACCTGCCGCGCGTCGACCTGGGTCGCCATCGAATAGGCGATGATGCCGCCGGTGTCGTTGCCCTTGAACGGAGGCACCGGAAGGATATCGGCGCGCGCCGATTGGCTCGCCATCAACCCCAAGGCAAGAAGGCCCGCGGCCGCAATGATTCGCATTCCTGTCACTCCAATTTGTTAGCGGCAGTTTACGGTGCCGGGATGGAAGTGAAAAGAACCGAAGGCCAGTTGGCCGCGACGTCTTGGTCAACTCCTGGCGAAGTGTTGCCGCGCTGCACTTGACCTCCCCCGGCCTTCGCGGCACCGTCCGACCTTCGCAAGACCTCAGCTGTCTGGATTGATCATGCGCGCCCCCTCCTCGAAATCGCTCCGCTTCGCCGCCGTGCTCGGCCTCATGTTCGGGGCACTGTCGCTCGGCGAAGCCAAGGCCGCCAACGGACTTGAGCTGAATTTCTGGCTGAGCGGCCCGCGCTACGACGGCGCCGTTGCCGATTGCGACAAGGCGCTGCCGACGATCGCCACCCAGTTCTGGGAGAAAGAAAGCTCGTTCTGGAATTCCTCCTTGAAGATCACCGGCTTCTCGGCCGTTCGCGAGGTCGCGTTCCGCCCCTGGCAGTCCGATAACATTCCGCGCCGCTATTGCACCGCTGACGCCATGCTCAACGACGGCAAGGTGCGCAGGGTGCATTTCTCGCTCATCGAGGACGGCGGCTTTGCCGGCTACGGCAACGGCGTCGAGTGGTGCGTGGTCGGGCTCGATCGCAATTGGGCCTACAACCCGGCCTGCCGCGCCGCCAAACCCTGATCCGAAGAGCGCCTGATTCGGGCTGATCGGCCGGCGCACGAGAGCGGCTCCAAATTTTGTTCTTGAAATGTTCCAACCGCCTGCTAGGCTGCGTGCACAGTCTAGTTGAGGGCGTCGCCATGTTTTATTCCAGATTGCGTTCGTTGTCCCGTCTGATGATCTCGCTGACCCTTGCTGCCGGGTTGGCAACTCTCGCCGGCGGTGCGAAGGCCCAGGACAAGCGGCAGAACGCGCCCGGCGAATTCGACTTCTATGTGCTTTCGCTGTCATGGTCGCCATCGTTCTGCGAGGAAGCGGCCGAACGCGGCGGCCGGTCACAGATGCAATGCGGGGGACGGCCTTACGCTTTCGTGGTGCATGGGCTGTGGCCGCAATATGAGAACGGCTTTCCGGAATACTGCCAGCGGCCGGCGCCGCGGCTGAATCGCAGCATCGTCTCCTCGATGCTCGACCTGATGCCGGCGCCGGGCCTGATCTTCAACGAATGGGACAAACACGGCACCTGCTCCGGGCTCGAAGGCCGCAGCTATTTCGAGACGATCCGCAAGGCGCGCGCCGCGATCAAGATTCCGCCCGAATATCTCGATCTGTCGCAGGCCAAGACCGTGGCGCCGGCGGAGGTCGAGGAAGCCTTCATCAAGGCCAATCCCGGTCTCAGCAATGCCGCCATCTCGGTCACCTGCAACCGGACCCGGCTCTCCGAGGTCCGCATCTGCCTCAGCAAGGACCTGCAATTCCGCGCCTGCGACGAGATCGAGCGCCGCGCCTGCCGCCGCGACCAGGTGACGATGCCGCCGATCAGGGGCGGGTAGCCCCGCTCTTGTGGCCGGGATTCAGCGCACTACGCCGCGAACCGCGGCGTAGTGCGCTGCTGATCTGAGGCCCAATACGAAAAAGAGCTGGGTCCCGGCTCAGCGGCGCAGCGTTACGCGCTGCACCGCGTCCGGGACATGTGATCGTGCCTCTTTGCTGAAGCCATCACGTGGCGTAGTGCTGTTTCATGAACTACCGCCACGCCTTCCACGCCGGCAGCTTCGCCGATGTCATCAAGCACATCGTGCTGGCGCGCATCCTCACTTACTTGCAGGACAAGCCCGCGGCGTTCCGCGTCATCGACACCCATGCCGGCGCCGGGCTCTACGATCTCGACAGCGACGAGGCGCGCCGCGGCGGCGAATGGCTGACCGGCATTGCGCGGCTGCTGCAGGCGCGCCTGTCGAACGAGACCGCGGCGCTGATCAAGCCCTATCTCGACATCGTCCGCGCCTTCAATCCGAAGGGCGAGCTTAGGGCTTATCCAGGCTCGCCGCTGATTGCGCGCGGCCTGCTCAGACCGCAAGACCGCCTCGTCGCCTGCGAGCTCGAGCCGAAGGCGCGGAAAGCGCTGATCGACGTGCTGCGCCGCGACGAGCAGGCCCGCGTGGTCGATCTCGACGGCTGGGTGGCGCTGCCGGCCTTCGTGCCGCCGAAGGAGCGGCGCGGCCTCGTGCTGATCGACCCGCCGTTCGAAGCCAAGGACGAGTTCGAGCGGCTGGGCGAGGCCTTCGCGGCGGCCTTCGCAAAATGGCCGACCGGTATCTATGTCATTTGGTATCCGGCCAAGAACCGGCGGGCCACCGACACGCTGGCCCAAACGGTCGCGCGGCTCGCAGCTGCAGCAAAGCCGCCGGGGAAATGCCTGCGCCTCGAATTCAGCGTCGCGCCGCAAGCCGACGGCGCCGCCCTCACCTCCACTGGGCTCCTGATCGTCAATCCGCCCTATACGCTGCACGGCGAGCTCAAGACCATCCTGCCCGAGCTGGAAATGCCGCTCGGCCAGGGCGGGGCTGCCAGATTCCGATTGGAGGTGCCGAGACCGTAACACTCCGGCATTCTTGGGAAAAATATGCAGGACCCGTAGTCAATCTGCAAAGAACCGTATTATGCTGTTTCTGTGACTGGCTTTACGTTCCGCTTCCGCGAATGGTTGCGGCGGAGTGAAGGCCCTAAGAAAGATCCCGCCGGACCGATGAGGTCCGTCGAAGGATGGCCAGCTCCCGGGCTGCGTGAGGCCCGGTCATGTCGTGACGTGAGTCTGCGTCGCGGCGGAGGAGCAATGAGGGGGAGTTTCCCGATGGCCATGACGGGAACGGTCAAGTTCTTCAACGGCGAGCGCGGCTACGGCTTCATCAAGCCCGATGACGGCGGTCGCGATGTATTCGTTCACATCACCGCTGTGGAGCGGGCGGGACTGAAAGACCTTGCCGAAGGACAGCGTATTACTTTCGAAGTCGAACCGGACAAGAAGGGGAAGGGACCGAAAGCGGTCAATTTGGTGATCCTCTCCTAAAGCGCAATGAGATTTGGATGAATCGTCATCGCGCTTTAGCTTGTTGTTTACGCATGATCTTTCCGGAAAACCGCTTCGCACTTTTCCGGATCATGCTTTAGCGAGCCCTGAGTAAAAAAATCCCGGCCGCGAGCGGCCGGGAGGCTGGTCCGGTATTTTCTTCTTTGGATGTCAGAAGTGATAGTTCACGCCTGCGCGGACAACGCTGGCGCTATAGCCGTTTGACACGCCCGTAATGGCGAACTGGCTCGTCGACAGATCGATGTAGAGATATTCGAGCTTGGCGCTCCAGTTCGGCGCGAAGCCGACTTCCGCGCCAGCACCGATCGTCCAGCCCGCGGTGGTGTGCGACTCCGTCCAGCCAAAGGTCTGCCCACGCAGCTCGCCGAAAGCGAGACCGGCGGTGCCGTAGAACAGCACATTGCTGAACGCATAGCCGGCGCGGCCGCGCAGGGTGCCGAACCACGGATTGGAGAATTTCCACGGCGCAAAGGTATCGTCGGCACCGCTCGCCTGGATGTCGCCTTCGACACCGAACACCCACGGGCCGTTCTGGAAATTGTAGCCGGCTTGAACACCGCCGACGAAGCCCGACGGCTTCGTCGGGTTGTTGTCGACCGAGCCCCATTCATAGCCGATGTTGCCGCCGAGATAGGGACCTGCCCAGCTATAGGCATTGAGCGGCTGATTGACGGTATAGGGCGCACGCTGCCCGTAATTGAGATCGGCGGCCTCTGCCGAAGCTGTCCAGCCGGCGGCAACCAACGCGGCTGCGCCCACAACGAACCTCTTCATCACTCACTCCAACGCAACTGTCGCAACCCCTCGCGATGCCCGCGCCGCCGCGCCGACACCGTCGCATGGTTACGGAACCAAGAATTTTTCGCGCAGGATTTATCGAGAGTTTTAAGTTAAAGGGCTGTTAAGTCGGGTTACCGCCCGCTTAACAGACTTAAGGAAGCGTTACCGGGAACTGGCCGCCATCCTGTGCGTGCAGCAAGGCCGGAACTTCAAATCGGCCCCCCCAGCACCTAAATTCGCCCCATGGTTCACGATTCCTCCGACAATCCGGACGACCGCGCGCGTAAGTCGCCGCGCCCTGGTGCGACCGACGCGCCGCCCGAGCGCCTGGCAGCGCCGGACGTCGATCCCGCGGCAGCGGGCGGCGACGACGAGGACGATGCGCTGCTGCCGGATATCCTGGAAGAGAGCGGCGCGGTTGGCGAAGGCCCGCTGGCGACCGGTCATGAGGCGATCGAGCGCGCGGTTCGGCTCGCACCCACCTCGCCCGGCGTCTATCGCATGCTCAATGCGAACGCCGACGTGCTCTATGTCGGCAAGGCCAAGAACGTCAAAAAGCGACTGTCCAGCTATGCGCGCCAGAGTGCGCCGCTGCCGGCCCGCATCCTGCGCATGATCGCGGCCACCGTGACCGTGGAGATCGTCTCGACCAACACCGAGACCGAGGCGCTGCTGCTGGAAGCCAACCTCATCAAGCAGCTGCGGCCGCGCTTCAACGTGCAGCTGCGCGACGACAAGTCGTTCCCCTATATCCTGATCACCGGCGACCATTGGGCGCCGCAGATCCTGAAACATCGCGGCGCACAGACCCGGCCCGGCCGCTATTTCGGCCCGTTCGCCTCCGCCGGCGCGGTCAACCGCACCATCACGGCGCTGCAGCGCGCGTTCCTGATCCGCTCCTGCACCGATTCCTTCTTCGAGAGCCGCACCCGCCCCTGCCTGCTGTATCAGATCCGCCGCTGCGCCGGTCCGTGCACCCGCGAGATCGATTTCGGCGGTTATTCGACGCTGGTGCGCGAGGCCAGCGACTTTCTTTCCGGCAAGAGCCATGCGGTGAAGCAGGAGCTCGCCGGCGAGATGGAGAAGGCGGCCAGCGAGCTCGAATTCGAGCGCGCCGCACTCTACCGCGACCGCCTCGCCGCACTGTCGGCGATCCAGTCGCAGCAGGGCATCAATCCGCGCACGGTGGAGGAAGCCGACGTGTTCGCCATCCACCAGGAGGGTGGCTTCTCCTGCGTCGAGGTGTTCTTCTTCCGCACCGGCCAGAACTGGGGCAACCGCGCCTATTTTCCGCGCGCGGAAAAGAGCTTTACGCCGGAAGAGGTGCTCGGCTCGTTCCTCGCCCAGTTCTACGATGACAAGCCGCCGCCGAAGAACATCCTGCTCTCGCACGAGATCGAGGAATGCGAACTGCTCGCCAATGCGCTCTCGATCAAGGCCGGCCACAAGGTCGAGATCACCGCGCCCAAGCGCGGCGAGAAGAAGGAGCTGGTCACTCACGCGCTGACCAATGCGCGCGAGGCGCTCGGCCGCAAGCTCGCGGACACCGCAACGCAAAGCCGCCTGCTCGAGGCCATGGCCGCGACGCTGAACCTGCCGCATGCGCCCAAGCGTATCGAGGTCTATGACAACAGCCATATCCAGGGCACCAATGCGGTCGGCGCCATGATCGTCGCCGGCCCCGACGGCTTCGTGAAGAACCAGTACCGCAAGTTCAACATCAAGTCGGAAGGGCTGACGCCCGGCGACGACTACGCCATGATGCGCGAGGTGCTCGAGCGCCGCTTCAAGCGCCTGATCAATCCGCCCGAGGACGGTGCAGCCAAGGAAAACGACAAGGCCAAGGACGACGATTTCCCGCAATGGCCCGACCTCGTCATCATCGACGGCGGCCGCGGCCAGCTCAACGCCGTTCGCGAGATCTTTGCAAATCTCGGCCTGACCCAGGTGTCGCTGATGTCCGTCGCCAAGGGGCCGGACCGGGATGCCGGCCGCGAGACCCTGTTCATGCCGGAACGCGAGGCCATCAAACTCGAGCCGCGCGATCCCGTGCTCTATTTCATCCAGCGCCTGCGCGACGAGGCCCACCGCTTCGTCATCGGTTCGCACCGCAAGCTGCGCAAGAAGGACATCCGCGAGGCCGGCTTGCAGGAGATTCCGGGCATCGGCCCGTCACGCAAACGTGCCTTGCTGCACCATTTCGGAACCCTGAAGGAGATCGAACGGGCCTCAATCGCCGATCTCGGCAAGGTTCCGGGGGTGAGCGCCGAGAGCGCCCGCAGGATTTTCGAATATTTCCATCCTCAGCCGGGATGAACTAAAGGGGGGCCGCGGTCATATGGTCGTTGCATCCCGCGCCCATCTGGGGAGGGGAACGGTTGACCTTGGGGCCCGAGCGGTATTGGTAGGACGGATGAACATCGCCACGACACGAGGGACGACCAGCCGCGCGATGTCCCTCCCCAACATCCTGACCTATGGCCGGATCGCCGCGATCCCGGTCGTGGTCGGATGCATCTATGCGCAGTCGATTCTGGATCAGCCGCTCTGGCTGCGTTGGCTCGCTGTCGCCCTTTTCATCGCGGCCGGGGTGACTGATTACCTCGACGGCTATTATGCGCGGATCTGGAATCAGCAATCGGCGTTCGGCCGGATGCTCGACCCGATCGCCGACAAGCTGCTGGTTGCCTCCTGCCTGCTGATGCTGGCCGCGGACGGCATCATCCACGGCTGGTCGCTGTGGGCCGCCATCGTGATCCTGTGCCGCGAGATCCTGGTCTCGGGCCTGCGCGAATACCTCGCCGCGCTGCGCGTCAGCGTGCCCGTGACCAAGCTCGCCAAATGGAAGACCACGGTCCAGCTCGTCGCCATCGGCTTCCTGCTCGCTGGTCCAGCCGGGGACGAGGTGGTGCCGGTCGTCTCGATGATCGGACTGGCGCTGCTGTGGGCTTCTGCGATCCTCACCATGTACACCGGCTACGACTATTTCCGCGCCGGCATCCATCACCTCATCAAGGAGGACGAGGGATGAAGGTGAAGTATTTCGCCTGGGTGCGCGAACGCGTCGGCAAGGCCGAAGAGACGATCGAGCCGCCGGGAAGCGTGCGCACCGTCGAGGAGCTGATCGCCTGGCTCTCCGGCCAAAGCGAGGCCCATGCGTATGCATTCGAGAAGCCGAAGGTGATCCGCGCCGCGATCGACCGCGCCCACGTCAAATCAGACGCCGTGATCGCGGGCGCCGGCGAGATCGCGTTCTTCCCGCCGATGACCGGCGGCTAGGCCGATGTCCTGGAACAGACCAGCGTGCGGCGCCGCCTCACCTCTCCCCAACGGGGAGAGGTCGGATCGCTCGCGGCGATGCAAAGCATCGTCCGGCGCGACCCGGGTGAGGGGTCAGAGGTCTCACGAGAGGGCGTATCCCCTCACCCGCGCCTTCGGCGCGACCTCTCCCGATGGGAGAGGTGTCGAAGCGGCACGATCATGACCTGTCCCGTCACCATCCGCATCCAGGAGGACGATTTCGACATCGCGCGCGAGATCGCGGTCCTGACCAAGAGCCGCACCGACATCGGCGCGGTCGTGAGCTTCTCCGGCATTTGCCGCGCCGACGAGGAGAGCGCGAAGATCGCCGCGCTCACGCTCGAACATTATCCGGGCATGGCGGAAGAGGAGATCAAGCGCCATGTCGAGGAGGCGACCTCGCGTTGGCCGCTGAATGGCGTCACGGTGATTCACCGCGTCGGCCGCCTTATGCCCGGCCAGAACATCGTGCTGGTGCTGACCGCCTCGCAGCACCGCCAGGCCGCCTTCCAGGCGGCCGAGTTCCTGATGGACTATCTCAAGACCAGTGCACCGTTCTGGAAGAAGGAAGAGAGCGCCACCGGCACCGGCTGGGTCGAGGCCCACGCCCGTGACGAGGAGGCCGCCGCGCGCTGGACGAAATCCTGATGGCAAAAACTGCAAAAAAGACCGCGCGCGGCCGCGCGGCGCCGAAGTTTGCAAAGGTGGGGCCCGGCGAGCTTGTCACGCTGCTCGACTTCGTCCGCTATGCGGTGAGCCGCTTCGTCGAAGCCAGGCTCGCCTTTGCCCACGGCACCACCGACCCGGTCGCGGAAGCCGCCTTCCTGATCTGCGAGGCGCTGCATCTCAATCCCGAACAATTCGATATCTTTGCCAACGCGCGCGTCACCGCAGCGGAAGGCAAGGCCATCCTCGATCTGATTCATAAGCGCGTCACAACGCGCAAACCGGCCGCCTATCTCGTCAACAAGATCTATATGCGCGGCCTGCCCTTCTATGTCGATGAGCGCGTCATCGTTCCGCGCTCGTTCATCGGCGAGCTGCTGGATTCGCATTTCGGCGGCGACGGCGATGCCGGCTCGTTGATCGATGATCCAACGGCCGTGGCGCGCGTGCTCGATCTCTGCACCGGATCGGGATGCCTTGCGATCCTCGCCGCGCATCATTTCCCGAACGCCACCGTCGATGCCGTCGATATCTCCAAGGGTGCGCTTGAAGTCGCCGCCCGCAATGTCGGCGAATACGGGCTGGCGGACCGGATCAGCCTCCATCGCGGCGACCTGTTCGCCCCGCTCGGCGGCAACAGATACGACCTGATCATCACCAACCCGCCTTACGTCGATGCCGAGGGCATGGCGGCGCTGCCGCCCGAGTGCCGGGCCGAACCAAAGCTCGCCTTCGACGGCGGCGCCGACGGTCTCGACGTGGTGCGCCGCATCCTGCGCGATGCGCCCGATCACCTGACGCCGGACGGCGGGCTGATCTGCGAGATCGGGCGCGGCCGCGAGCTGGTCGACGAGGCCTTTCCGGACTTGCCGCTGCTCTGGCTCGACACCGAAGATTCCGAGGGCGAGGTGTTCTGGATCGCAGCCGCCGATCTCGGCTGAGACTTTGCGACGCGCGCGCTTCGGAACAAGTCAAATAGCGCCACGTTCATCCTCCGATGCATTTTTTCGCTCTCGGAGGATGTCCGCATGCTCGCGCCATCGGGCGAATTGCTGCGCGCCGGCGTGGCACTCAAGCTCAACCACCTCAAACGCGCCGCTCAATCCTATCTGCGTGACCAGACCAGCCAGGCAACGGGCAAGGTGACATCTTACGCCGTGGCCGGCGGACTGTTCGCAGCCGCGGGCCTGTTCGTGGTCGCGGCACTTTTCGTCGGGCTGATCGCCCTGTACCGCTGGATCGCCATCAGTTACGGGCAATTCTGGGGTTTTGGCGCGGTCGGCGCAGTGCTGCTGGTGTTGGCTGCGGTCTGTGCCGGGGTGGCGATGGCGCAGATGAGGCGCAAGCCCAAGCCGATCGTGCCGCTTGCGAGCCGCCTGCGCGTGGCGGTCGCGACGCCGCGGATCCCGCGCGGGACGGTCAAGCAGGCGGTGAAGGAGGTCGCAACGACAATTCCCCTCGCACCGCTCGCGCCGGGCGAACGCGGTCACGGCGGCAAACATTACGGCAACAGCACCTGGCCGGTCCGCGCCAACCGCCCCGTGCAACTTGGCCTGATGCTCGCGGCCGTCGGTCTGGTCGGACTGACGGCCGCCCGGAGGCGGCGCCACAGGCACAGTCTGGGGGCATGATGCTGGCGCGGCGCTCCGAACCGATCGACTCCTGGCTGCTGGTGGCGGCGACGGCGGTCTTCGTGCTGACGGCGGAGCGCTACTTTCAGGATTCCGGCCTGATCCGGTTGGGGCCTCCGCAGGACCACCGCAAAGCCGAGGCGAACTCACCGGAAACGAGCCCGGCGAGCGCCGCCGTGCAGCCCGGCCGTGGCCGCCGGGCGAAAAGTCCATTCGACATCCCTTGGTCGGGCTGGAAGGACATTTTCTGGCGGACCTATCAGCGTATCGACGAGGATCGCCTGCTCGCGACGGCGGGCGGCGTCGTCTTCTTCGGGCTGCTCGCGATCTTCCCCGCAGTCACCGCGGTCGTCTCTTCCTATGGCCTGTTCGCCGATCCCGCCACGATCAGCGCCAACCTCCAGAAGCTGGCGATGATGCTGCCCCAGGGCACGTTCGAGATCGTCGAGGAGCAGGTCGGGCGCGTGGTCTCGAAGGGCAACACGGCGCTGGGGGCCACATTCCTGTTCGGCTTTGTGCTTGCGATCTGGAGCGCCAATGCCGGGGTCAAGGCGATCTTCGACGCCCTCAATGTCGCCTATGAGGAACGCGAGAAGCGCAGCTTCATCCGCCTGAACATGGTCTCGCTGGCCTTCACAGTCGGCGGCATCGTGGCACTGCTGCTGATGGTGGGGGCCGTCGTCGCCTTCCCGCTCGCGCTCAATCATCTCGGCATGGCGCCCGAAAGCAAATTGATCGTGGCGTTGGCCCGATGGCCGCTGCTGTTCCTGATCCTGCTCGTGGCGCTCGCCATCCTCTACCGCTTCGCCCCGAGCCGCGACGCCCCGCGATGGCAATGGCTCAGCCTTGGGGCGGTGACGGCGGCCATCCTCTGGATCGCCGGCTCGGCCCTGCTCTCCTGGTACCTCTCGGAATTCGCCAATTACAATGCGACCTACGGCTCTCTGGGCGCTGCGATCGGCCTGATGATGTGGATGTGGATGTCGGCGATCGTCATCATGTTCGGCGCCGAGTTGAACTCGGAGATCGAACGGCAGACGCTGCGCGACACCACCACCGGACGGCCGAAGCCGCTCGGCAGCCGCGAGGCCGTCTCGGCCGACACGGTCGGCGCCCCCGCGCCATTTTGAGCGGGGGCGATCAGCCCGGAGCTTGGCCCGACCGCGTCTCGGGCGCGATGAGCGTGATCGCGGGTCCAGATATACCGATAGAAGCCTTTCGGCGGCGGACCGACCGGTCTGTGAGACGGTCGCTATCCCCTCGAATCAACAATGATGTTAGCTTCATGCGTGCTTCGGGGAGCATGAGGCGTGACGGGTTCGGACGCGGCCCGTGTTTTCCCGGGTGAAGCAGTCAGCTCTTGAGGCGAACGCGCGGCATGATTCGCATTTCGACGATCTTCATCGCCATCTGCATGGTCCTGGTCGCGGCCTCGCTCGGGCTCGTGCTCTATTCGGTCGCCGGCATCAGCGGAACGGAATCGGCGATCGTGGCGCTGACCGCGCTGACCTTCCTGATCCTCTACAACGCGGTGTCGATGCGGCTGCGCGACCGCAGCGACGTCGGCGGCCAGATTGCCGACCTCTCGCGGGGCACTGCCGACCTCGCCCGGCAGGTGGCCGAGTTCGGCCGCCGGCTTGCAGCGCTCGAGGGCCGCATCGCCTCGTCCAATTCGACCAATTCCGACCGCGTCCAGTCGGTCATCGGCGAGATCAACGAACTGGGCGGATTGGTCAGGCAGCTCGCCACCACCGTGGCTGCCCATGAGGATCTGCTGGCCGGCAACGCGCCGGCTCCCGCCCCGGTCACGAGGCCCGAGCCGGAGATGCCGGTCGATTTGGCCGCTCCCCACGAGGAGGAGAAGCCGGTCGCCCCTCCTCCGCTTTCCGTGCCGCCGCGGCCGTCGCCGGCGATTCAGGCCCAAACCGCCAACCCGATTCAGAGCGGCAATGGACGCAATCAGACCCAGTTGCTGGCGACGCTGCGCAATGCGATCGACGAGAACCGCATCGACATCTTCCTGCAGCCGATGGTAACGCTGCCGCAGCGCAAGGTGCGGTTCTACGAGGCGGTGACGCGCCTGCGCGACGAGCGCGACCAGCTGATCGCCGCCGAGGAGTTCATCAGCGTCGCGGAAGCCTCCGGGCTGATCGGGCGCATCGACAACATGGTGATGCTGCGCTGCGTGCAGGTGCTGCGGCGCCTGATGGTGCGCAACAAGGACGTCGGCGTGTTCTGTAACGTGGCGGCCTCCACGCTCGGCAATTCCACCACCTTCACGCAATGCCTCGACTTCCTCGAAGCCAACCGCGCGCTCGCGCCCTCACTGGTGCTGGAGTTCAAGCAGTCGACGTTCCGCCATCTCGGCCCGGCCGAGACCGAGAACCTGGCCGCGCTCGCCCAGCGCGGCTTCCGCTTCTCGATCGACCATGTCACGGATCTCAGGATCGAGCCGCGCGAGCTGGCCGATCGCGGGGTACGCTTCATCAAGGTGCCGGCCACGCTGCTGCTCGATCCCAGGCAGGCCTCGACCTCCGACATCCATCCGTCCGACCTCTCGGACCTGCTCGGCCGCTTCGGCATCGACCTGATCGCCGAGCGGATCGAGGGCGAGCGCGCCGTGGTCGATCTGCTCGACTACGACGTGCGGTTCGGCCAGGGCTTCCTGTTCGCGCCGCCCCGGCCATTGCGGCCGGAGGGGGCATCTGCTACCGCCGGGGCGCCGCCGAACCAGGCGAAAGACATTCAGGGACCTCATGGCTCCGGCACACAAAGCTCAGGCGCAACGTCTTCTGCGCCTCCACCACAACGCATCACCGGCAACGCGGCGCTCGCACGCCGCATCTGATCGGCCGCGCGCATCATGACCACGCTGCATTTTGCCGAAGGCCTGCGCGAGCTCGTGGGCGGCGTTGACGTGGTGCTCAGCGACATCTGGGGCGTGGTCCATAACGGGCTGGAATCCTTCCCCGAAGCCTGCGAGGCGCTGCACACCTGTCGCAGCCGCGGCGGTACGGTGATCCTGATCACCAACGCGCCGCGCCCGGCCGACTCCGTGCAGCGGCAATTGCGCAAGCTCGGCGTCCCGGATGAGACCTATGACGCGATCGTATCTTCAGGCGACCTGACCCGGCTCTATGTCGCCGAGCATCCCGGCCGCAAGATGTTCTGGCTCGGTCCCGAGCGCGACAATTCGATCTATCGCGGCCTCGATGCGATGACCGCGCCGCTCGAGGAAGCCGATTACATCGTCTGTACCGGTCTCTATGACGACGAGACCGAAACGGCGGAAGACTATCGCGGCATGATGCTGAAGGCGCGCGAGCGCAAGCTGACGCTGGTCTGCGCCAACCCCGACATCGTGGTGGAACGCGGCGACCGGCTGATCTATTGCGCCGGCGCCATCGCGGAGCTCTACCGCGAGCTCGGCGGCGAGGTGATCTTCTACGGCAAGCCGCACCGCCCGATCTACGAGCGCGCCATGGCGCTCGCCGGCGAGCGGCAGGGCCATCAGATCGATCGCAAAAAGGTGCTGGCGATCGGCGATTCCGTCCGCACCGATCTCACCGGCGCGCGCGAATTCGGCATCGACTGCCTGTTCGTGACCCGCGGCATCCATGCCGAGGAGTTCGAGGGTCTCGACCAGCTCGACCCGAATTCGGTGATGGAATTGTTCGGCCACCCGCCGAAGGCGCTGATGCGCGAATTGAAGTGGTAGAAAATATCGTGCCCCGGACGCAGCTCGAAGAGCTGCAGAGCCGGGGCCAGAAGGCGCAACTGATGTCGTGAATGGACGGGGTCCCGGCGCAGCGCCGCGTCCGGGACACGAAAGCGCCTTACGCGCTCGCCATGTCCGGGAAGACCGCCTCGATCTTCGTCTTCAGCGTCGCCGCGTTGAACGGCTTCACGATGTAGTTGTTCACGCCGGCCTTCTTCGCCGCGATCACGTTCTCGGTCTTGGATTCGGCCGTGATCATGATGAATGGCGTGGTGGCGAGGTTCGGATCCGCACGAACTTCGCGCAGGAGGTCGTAACCCGTCATCGGCTCCATGTTCCAATCGGAGATCACGAGCCCGTACTTCTTGCCGCGCATCTTGTTCAGCGCCGCCGAACCGTCGCTGGCATCATCGATATTCTCGAAGCCAAGCTGCTTCAGCAGATTCCGGATGATACGGATCATGGTGCTGTAGTCATCCACCACCAGAACCGGCATCGTCAAATCAACCGCCATCTCGACTCCCCCAACGCAAACCCAGGAATATTACGATCGGACTACCAGGCCGGCGCCCGGCAGTTCCACGCCTCAAGCACTAGCATCAAGGCCTTAAACAGCCCGTTAACTGGGGGCCGCTCCGAAGGATTGAAATCGTGTTCAATGTCTGCCCGCCCCGCCGCTTGACTTCGCAGGGCCGGTCGCGCCACGGTCCGGGCCGGTCCTGCCCGGTTCGAGAATTCCCCTGATGGCTCCGCCTTTTACCGTTATCCGCGACACAACGCCGGATTCCGCCATTCCGAGGGGCGCCGTGGTCGCCATGGGCAATTTCGATGGCGTTCATCTCGGCCATCGCGCCGTGATTGCGGCTGCCCTGGAGATGGGCCGAGCGCATGGCCGCCCTGCGCTGGCATTGACCTTCGAGCCGCATCCGCGGCGGTTTTTCAGCCCCAACACCCCGCAATTCCGCCTGACGGACGAGCGGGCCAAGCTGCGGCTTTTGGCCGGTACCGGGCTTGCCGGCGCCGTTGTCATGACCTTCGACAAGGCGCGTGCCGGAACCAGCGCGCAAGATTTCATTCGCCATGACCTGATCGGGCGTCTCGGGGTCAGCGGCATCGCGGTCGGCTACGACTTCCATTTCGGCAAGGGACGGGTCGGCTCGCCGAGCCTTCTCGTCAACGAAGCGCCCCGGCTCGGCATCGAGGTCGACGTGCAACCGCATGTCGATATCGACGAACGGCCGGTCTCCTCCAGTGCCATCCGGATCGCCCTCGCCGAGGGCCAGCTCGACCAAGCTACCACCATGCTGGGCGCGCCCTGGTTCATCACCGGCGAAGTCATCCATGGCGAGAAGCGCGGCCGCGACCTCGGTTATCCCACCGCCAACATCCGCCTGGATGCCAATTGCGGCCTCAAGCACGGCATCTACGCGGTGCGGGTCGGCCGGGGGACCGAGCGCCTGGATGGGGTGGCGAGCTTCGGCCGCCGCCCGACCTTCGACAACGGCGCCCCGCTGCTGGAAATCTTCCTGTTCGACTTCAAGGGCGACCTTTACGGGCAGGCGCTCGACTGCGCCTTCATCGGCTTCATCCGCGAGGAGCTGAAATTCGACAGCCTGGAGGCCCTGATCCGCCAGATGGACGACGATTCCGGCCGCGCCCGCGCCATCCTGGCCGCTGCCCCGGACGCGTTTCCGAGGCTGGGCGTGATCGATTAAGGGCCGAAACCGGGCCAGCCGAACCTTTGCGCTTCCTCCGCCCCCCTGCTATGGAGAGCCCATGTTTGCGCGGCGCATCATAGGGATTAGCGGCCCGGCTTCCGCCTGAGCCTCAAGGCTCGGCGCAAGACCGGGATTTCGTCGTTCCACCCCGCGATTCCGCATCGCCCAGCCGTTCCCCGCGCCACCTCCGAGCCAGTCAGCCTCATGTCCGAAAAGCCGCAAAAGTCGCAAAAGTCTGAAGCCAAAGACTATTCGAAAACCCTGTTCCTGCCGCAGACCGAATTCCCGATGCGCGCCGGCCTGCCGCAGCGCGAGCCGGAGATCCTCAAGCGCTGGTACGAGATCGGCCTTTACGAAAAGCTGCGCGAGAGTGCGAAGGGCCGCGCCAAGTTCGTGCTGCACGATGGGCCGCCCTACGCCAACGGCAACATCCATATCGGCACGGCGCTGAACAAGATCCTGAAGGATCTCGTCACCAAGAGCCAGCAGATGCTCGGCTTCGATTCCAACTACGTGCCGGGCTGGGATTGCCATGGCCTGCCGATCGAGTGGAAGGTCGAGGAGGAGCACTATCGCAAGAAGGGCAAGCAGAAGCCCGACTTCCGCGACAGTGCCGCCATGATCGATTTCCGGAGAGAGTGCCGCGCCTATGCCACGCACTGGCTCGGCGTGCAGCGCGAGGAATTCAAGCGCCTGGGGGTGATCGGCGACTGGGACCATCCCTACGCCACCATGAGCTATCCCGCCGAAGCCCAGATCGCGCGCGAGCTGATGAAGTTCGCCGCCAACGGCACGCTTTATCGCGGCTCCAAGCCGGTGATGTGGAGCGTGGTCGAGAAGACCGCGCTGGCCGAAGCCGAAGTGGAGTACGAGGACTACACCTCCGATATGGTCTGGGTGAAATTCCCGGTGACCTCGCCAGCGCACGGTGCGCTTGCCTCCGCGAGCGTCGTCATCTGGACCACCACGCCTTGGACCCTCCCCGGCAACCGCGCCATCTCGTTCTCGCCGAAGATCGCTTATGGCCTCTACAAGGTCTCGGACGCGCCCGCGGACAATTGGGCCAAGACCGGCGACCTTCTGATCCTCGCTGACGCACTCGCTGAAGAGGTGTTCAAGCAAGCGCGTGTGACCGCCTATGAGAAGGTGCGCGACGTCCCCGGCGACACCATGGACGCGATCGAATGCGCTCATCCGCTCAAGGGCCTTGCCGGCCGCTACGAATTCACCGTGCCGCTGCTGCCCGGCGATCACGTCACCGACGATACTGGCACCGGCTTCGTGCACACGGCGCCGGGCCATGGCCGCGAGGATTTTGACGCCTGGATGGCGCAGGCGCGCGATCTCGATGCGCGCGGCATCAACACCGCGATCCCCTACACTGTCGATGAGAACGGCGCCTACACCGATCATGCGCCCGGCTTTACCGGCAAGCGTGTCATCAACGACAAGGGCGAGAAGGGCGATGCCAACGAGGCCGTGATCAAGGCGCTCGTCGACAGAGGCATGCTGCTCGCGCGCGGCCGGCTCAAGCATCAATATCCGCACTCCTGGCGCTCCAAGAAGCCGGTGATCTTCCGCAACACGCCGCAATGGTTCATCGCGATGGACAAACCTGTTGTGGACGCACCGGGCAAGCCCGGCGCTATGGACGTGGCGCAGGGCGGCAAGGCGAAGAGCGGCGACACGCTGCGCGCCCGCGCGCTGCACGCGATCTCGGTAACGCAATGGGTGCCGCCATCGGGCGAGAACCGCATCAACGGCATGATCGAGGCGCGCCCGGACTGGGTGATCTCGCGCCAGCGCGCCTGGGGCGTGCCGATCGCCGTGTTCGTGCGCGAGAAGGGCGACGGCTCCGCCGAGATTCTCCAGGACGAGGCGGTGAACGCGCGCATCGGCGAAGCCTTCGAGAAGGAAGGCGCCGACGCCTGGTACGCGACGGGCGCGCGCGAGCGCTTCCTCGGGTCCCGCGCGAACGAGGACTGGCAGAAGGTCGACGACATTCTCGACGTCTGGTTCGATTCAGGCTCGACCCACGCCTTCGTGCTGGAAGACCCCGTGCATTTCCCGGGGCTGTCAGGCATCAAGCGCAAGGTCGACGGCGGCACCGACACGGTGATGTATCTGGAAGGCTCGGACCAGCACCGCGGCTGGTTCCACTCCTCGCTGCTGGAGAGCTGCGGCACGCGCGGCCGCGCGCCCTACGACATCGTTCTGACTCACGGCTTCACGCAGGCCGAGGACGGCCGCAAGATGTCGAAGTCGCTCGGCAACACCATCGAGCCGCAGGCCGTCATCAAGGAATCCGGTGCCGACATCTTGAGACTCTGGGTCGCGTCCTGCGACTACACCGACGATCAGCGCATCGGGCCCGAGATCCTGAAGAACACCGTCGAGACCTATCGCAAGCTGCGCAACACCGTGCGCTGGATGCTGGGCACGCTGCATCATTACAAGCCTGCCGACGCGGTCGCGCCCGCCGACATGCCCGAGCTCGAGCGCTTCATGCTGCACGAGCTCGCGGTGCGCGCCGCCGCGATCGGCAAGGCCTATCGGGAGTTCGACTACAAGACCGTGGTCGCGATCCTGTCCGCCTTCCTCAACAGCGAGCTCTCCGCGTTCTACTTCGACATCCGCAAGGACACGCTTTATTGCGATCCGCCATCGTCACTGACGCGCAAAGCGGCGCTGACGACCATCGACCTGCTGTGCGCCTCGATCCTGAAATGGCTGGCCCCGATCCTCAGCTTCACCGCGGAGGAAGCCTGGCGCATGTACCGGCCCGACGCGGAGCCGTCCGTGCATCTGACGCTGTTCCCGACCGATCTCGAAGCCTTTCGCGATGACAAACTCGCCGCGAAATGGGAGACGATCCGCAACGTCCGTCGCGTCGTCACCGGCGCGCTCGAGTTGGAACGGGCCGCCAAGAACATCGGCTCCTCGCTGGAGGCTTCGCCGGTGATCTATGTCGCCGATCGCGGCATGCTGGCGACCTTGTTCGACGTCGATCTCGCTGAAGTCTGCATCACCTCGAACTACGAGGTGCGAGAGGGCGAGGCGCCGGCAGGTGCATTCCGTCTCGATGCTGTCCCCGGCGTCGCGGTCGTGGTGGAGAAGGCGGTCGGCACCAAATGCGCCCGCTCCTGGAAGATTTCGCCGACGGTCGGCGAGGACCCTGAATACCCCGACGTCACCCCGCGCGACGCGAAGGCGCTGCGCGAATGGAAGGCGCTGGGGGTGAGCGTCTGATCGATCGGCCATGACCCCGCTCCGCGCCGGCATCCTCTCGGCCGTGGTCACGCTCGTGGCCGACCAGGCCTCGAAGCTCTGGCTCCTGAACGTGTTCGACCTCGCCCGTCGCGGCGCAGTGCGGGTGACGCCGTTCTTCGACCTGGTGCTGGCCAAGAACGTCGGGATCAGCTTCGGTTGGCTCCAGAACGACGATCAGGCGGCGCAGCTCGCGCTGATGGCTGTGAAGGTTATCGCTGTGGTCGCCTTGACGATCTGGATGGTCCGATCGCACACCCGGCTTGCGACCGTCGCCCTGGGGTTGATCATCGGCGGTGCCGTCGGCAACGGCATAGACCGCTTCGTCCACGGGGCAGTGATCGATTTCGCCCTGTTCCACATCGAGATCGCCGGAAATACCTATAATTGGTATGTGTTTAACCTCGCGGATGTGGCCATCGTTGCTGGGGTGGCGGCGCTATTGTATGATTCCATCCTGGGGGTACCCGCCGCAAAAGCGCCCTGATCCCGGCCGATACGGACCGGCCGGTGGAACCCCGCTTTTGCGAGGTTGGAGCCGCGCGCGAGCGGCAATCTGCCACAATATGGAACAGGTAAAGTGATGCGCAGCGCGATGACCAGCGGTTCGATGGTGCGAGACCCCCGGTGGGGGCTTTGGCGGGCATTGAAATTGTCTGCTGTCGCACTCGGCATCGGTCTCGTCATGTCGACCGGCGCGGCCCGCGCCGGTGACGACGACGAGGAAGACGATATGACCTTCGAAGAGAGGCTTATCGACAATCTGATGTCCGGCCTCGGCGCCAAGAGCATGGAGAAGAAGGGCATCGAATACCGCGAGCGCTCGCCGCTGGTCGTGCCGCCCAACCTCGATCTGCCGCCGCCTGCGACTGAAGCCAAGGCTGCGCCGAACTGGCCGAAGGATCCCGACGAGAAGCGCCGCAAGGAGGCCATCGCCGCGCGCAAGAAGGCCACCAAAGCAACGGAGAACTGGCAAGCCGCCCAGCCCCTCACGCCCGCCGAGATGAAGGCCGGCCAGGTCGCGGCAGCGCCCCGGACAAGCAATGACCCGATCCAGCCGGGTACCAATGGCAATCCGTCACTCAGCCCCGCCGAACTCGGCTACTCCGGCGGCCTGTGGAACATGATGAAGGGTGGCAACGCCACCGAAGAGAAGAAATTCGTCAGCGAGCCGCCGCGCCAGTCGCTGGTCGAGCCGCCGCCGGGCTACCAGACGCCCTCGCCGAACTATGCCTATGGCGCCGGCCCGGACAAGTCGCGGCGGATGTACTACGACATCATGTCCGGCAAGGAGAAGGAACAATAGCGTTCCTGTCCCGTCGCTGCATTCTGAGCGACGGGAATCGAGCGTCGGCGGCTCATGTCCGCCCGACGCCATTCAAGATTGCCTATCAGTAACTTGCCTACGCGTTGAGTTCTCTGCTTCGTGACGCGAAGCCTCAGCCGCACGGTGTACCATGCCGTGCCTTCCGAGCCGGAGATCCGGGCTCGACCTTTCACCAGGGTTCATGATGTCCTCTTACCGATCGGCTGCCTGCCTTCTTGCCGCGCTGCTTTCGACCAGTGTCCTTTCGGCCGGCGCCGCCCTTGCCCAGACCACGGTCACATCGGCCCCACCCGCGAGCTTCACGCTCGATAACGGCATGCAGGTCGTGGTGATCCCGGATCACCGCACCCCCGTGGTCACCGAGATGATCTGGTACAAGGTCGGCTCGGCCGACGAGACCCCAGGCAAGTCCGGCCTCGCCCATTTCCTCGAGCACCTGATGTTCAAGGGCACCTCGAATCATCCGGTCGGCGAATTCTCCCAGACCGTGCTCCGTGTCGGCGGCAACGAGAACGCCTCCACCTCGGTCGACTACACCAATTATTATCAGCGCGTGCCGAAAGAGCAGCTGCCGACCATGATGGAGTTCGAGGCCGACCGCATGACAGGCCTCGTCCTCAAGGACGAGAACGTGCTGCCCGAGCGAGACGTCGTGCTCGAAGAGTACAACATGCGCGTCGCCAACAATCCGGACGCGCGGCTCAACGAGCAGATCATGGCGGCGCTCTACCTCAATCATCCCTATGGCCGGCCGGTGATCGGCTGGCACCAGGAGATCGAGAAGCTCGACCGCGAGGATGCGCTCGCCTTCTATCGTCGCTTCTATGCGCCGAACAACGCGATCCTGGTGATCGCCGGCGACGTCGACGCCGCCGAAATCCGCCCGCTGGTCGAGCGCAATTTCGGCGCCATTCCCGCCCAGCCCGCAATCCCGGCGCGACGTATCCGTCCGCAGGAGCCGGAGCCCGCCGCCCCACGCACCGTCACGCTGGCCGATCCGCGCGTCGAGCAGCCGAACATGCGGCGCTACTATCTGGTGCCCTCGGCCACCACGGCCGCGGCCGGCGAGAGCGCGGCCCTCGACGTGCTGGCGCAGCTGATGGGCAGCGGCAGCAATTCCTATCTCTACCGCGCCCTCGTCGTCGACAAGCCGCTCGCGGTCTCCGCCAGCGCCAGCTATTCGAGCATCTCGCTCGACCCGACTCAATTCGCGATCTCGGCTGCGCCGAAACCCGGCGTCAGCTTCGCAGACGTGGAACAGGCGGTCGACGGCGTCATCGCCGACGTCGCGCAGAACCCGATCCGCGCCGAGGATCTGGAACGGGTCAAGACCCAGCTGATTGCCGAGGCGATCTATGCCCAGGACAACCAGGCCGTACTGGCGCGCTGGTACGGCGGCGCGCTGAGCACGGGCCTGTCGATCGAGGACATCAGGAGCTGGCCCGATCGCATCCGCGCCGTCACCGCCGAGCAGGTGCGCTCCGCTGCGCAGAAATGGCTCGAGAAGAAGCGTTCCGTGACGGGCTATCTGATCAAGGACACCGCCACCGCCAAGCGCGAGGAGAAGCGTTCGTGACCTATTCCTTCCTTCGCGCATCACACTTCCCGCGCACGAGACATTTCGCGCTGTCCTTCGTCACCGGCGCCGCGCTTGCGCTGGCGGCGGTCTCGCCTTCGCAGGCGGCCGCAAAGATCCAGCACCTGATCTCGCCGGGCGGCATCGAAGCCTGGTTCGTGCAGGATGCGACCGTGCCGCTGATCGCGATGGAATATTCCTTCGCGGGCGGCTCGGCGCAGGATCCCAAGGACAAGCCGGGCGTCGCCAATCTGGTCGGCGACCTCCTCGACGAAGGCTCCGGTGATCTCGATTCCAAGATGTTCCATGAACGGCTCGACCGCCGCGCCATCGAGCTCTCCTTCAGCGCTACGCGCGACACCTTCCGCGGCAGCCTGCGCATGCTCCGCGACAACAAGGACGAGGCCTTCGACCTGCTCAGGATGGCGCTGACCTCGCCACATTTCGACAGTGCCGACGTCGAGCGTATCCGTTCGCAAGTCATCTCGGGCCTGCGCCGCGAGACCACCAATCCGACCTCGCTGGCGAGCCGCAGGTTCCTCGAGGTCGCCTTCGGCGATCATCCCTACAGCCGGCAAAGCAACGGCAATCTCGACAGCGTGCCGACCATCACGGTCGCCGACTTGAAGGATTATGTCGGCCGCGTTCTCGCCAAGGATGGGCTCAAGATCGCGGTCGTCGGCGACGTCGATCCGGCGACCTTGGGCAAGCTGCTCGACCACACCTTCGGTGGCCTGCCCGCAAAGGCTAATCTGACGCCAGTCCCGGACGTCGAGGCTGCAAAGCCGCCGCAACGCGCTTTCGTGCCGCTCGACGTGCCGCAGACCGTGATCACCTTCGGCGGCCCCGGCGTGAAGCGCAGCGACCCGAACTTCATGGCCGCCTATGTCGTCAACCACATCCTCGGCGGCGGCGGCTTGTCCTCGCGGCTCTATCGCGAGGTGCGCGAGAAGCGCGGCCTCGCCTATTCCGTGTTCGAATCGCTGCTCTGGATGGAGCATTCGGCGGTCTTCATCGGCAACACCGGCACCCGCGCCGACCGCGCCGGCGACACCATCGATGCCATCGAGAAGGAGGTGCGCCGCATTGCCGAGGAGGGCCCGACGCAGAAGGAGCTGGACGAGGCCAAGTCCTACCTCAAGGGCTCGCAGATGCTGGCGCTCGACACCTCGTCCAAGCTCGCCCAGGCACTGCTGCAATATCAGCAGGACAAACTGCCGATCGACTACATCGAGAAGCGCAATGCCATCGTCGATGCGGTGACGCTGGACGATGCCAAGGCGGCCGCCAAGCGGCTCTGGGGCCAGGGGCTGCTGACCGTCGTCGTCGGCCGCACCCCGCAGGCCGCCGCACAGCCGGCAGCCACGGCGCCGAAATCGAACTGACCTCCTCTCCATACGCTTCCTGAAATGGCCGGGCTCGCCCGGCCATTTGCGTTTCGCGGCAGCGCCATTGCTGAGGGCCGGCGTCCGCGGTATGTCCGGACATCACGAATGGTGCCATCATGCTGCGGATATCCCGCGATCTCGTCATCGACGAGGACGACATCGAGATCGGCTTTGTCCGCGCCTCCGGCCCGGGTGGGCAGAACGTCAACAAGGTCGCGACCTCCGCGCAACTGCGCTTCGACACCCGCAAGCTGACCTTGCCCGAGGATGCCGCGCTGCGCCTCGCCCGCATCGCTGGCCAGCGCATGACCAAGGACGGCGTCATCGTGATCCACGCCCAGCGCTTCCGTACCCAGGAGCGCAACCGCCAGGACGCCATCGACCGCCTCGTCGAGATCCTCAAGGAGGCCATGGTGCGGCCGACGCCGCGCCGCGCGACGCGGCCGACCTACGCCTCCAAGCAACGCCGGCTCGAAGGCAAGAAGCGCCGCAGCGACATCAAGGCCGGACGCGGCGGCCGCTTCGACGACTAACCGGCGCGGCAGGAAACTCCGGCCGCAACGCGACCGGAGTTGTGCCGGTTGCGCCAAAGCGCGATGAGATTTGGACGAATCGTCATCGCGCTTCAGGCTGTTGTTTTGCGCATGATCTTCCGGAAAACCGCTTCGCACTTTTCCGGATCATGCTTTAGTAACGCTTCGACGGGGCTGCGCCGCCTGTGGTGGAATCGTCGGCTGTTCCCTTGTGCGCAGCGCTCCCCGTGGTGCCGACCGTGCCCCTGGTGCCCTTGGTTGATTTCATGCCGGTCTTCTCGCCCGCTGCGCCCGGCTGAGCGTTCATCTCCTCGTCACCGCTGCCCATGGTGCCGCCTTGCATGGGTTTGCTTTGCACCGTGCCGCCTGTCTTGGCGGGTGGCGCGCCTTGCGCGAGAACAGGCGTCGCAACGAGAGCCGACAGAGCGCATGCGATCATCGAGGTCTTCACCAACTTCATCCATTTCTCCTGGATTTTTTCGCAATGAATGGCTCGGCGGCTCCCTGCGCCGCCTCGTCTGCACCGGACCATTGCATCGCGTAGAGAGTTCAAGCGGCGCGACGGTCATGCAATGCGCATCATGTGGTGAACGTTTAGGGATTTGACGGCGCTTTCGCGGAATTGTGCTCCGCATATAAGGCAGCGCGGAGCACCACACGCCACAAGCATCGACGCGCGCAGCGACACAGCCCGCTACTACCACCGCATGTTTGGCCGCGCCTAGTGTTTGCGCACGTCGATGCAGTTGGGCGGATTCTTGACGATGCGCGTGGTCGTGCTGGGATTGTGCACCGCGATGGTGCTGTTGGTCAGGGTTGCCGACGCGCAGATGCCGTTGCCGGCCACAAGGCCGCCGGACGGTGCCACACTGTTCAAGCAGCAATGCGCTGTGTGTCACACCTTGAGCCTGTCGGAGCCGATGCGGCAAGGCCCCCCCTTGGTCAAGGTCCTGGGCCGGCCCGCCGGCAAGGTCGAGGGCTTCCATTATTCGGACGGCCTCGCCGAGGCTGATTTCACCTGGGACGAGACCCGGCTCGATGCGTGGCTGGCCAATCCGCAAGCCGTCATTCCCGGCGTAGTGATGGTCTACCGGCAGGCCAAGCCCGAGACGCGCGCCGCCATCATCGCCTTTCTCAAGGAGCAGAACTGAATGGCAAAGCCGATCCATTCCATGATCCGCGTGCGCGACGAGGCGCGCTCACTCGACTTTTACAGGCGCGCCTTCGGCCTGGAGGTCGCCGACCACCTGAAATTCGCGGATTTCGCCCTGATCTATCTGCGTCATCCCTCCTCACCTTTCGAGGTGGAGCTGACGGTAAATTTCGATCGCAAGGAGCCGTACGTGCTCGGCGATGGCTACGGCCATCTCGCCGTGGTGGTCGAGGATCTCGATGCCGAGCATGCCCGCTTCGAGCGCGAGAGCCTCGCACCGGGGCCGCTGCGCGACTTCAAGCACGGCGGCAAGACGCTGGCGCGCTTCTTCTTCGTCAGCGATCCCGATGGCTACAAGATAGAGGTGATCCAGCGAGGCGGACGCTTCGGCTGATCAAATCACAAGAACCAAATCACAAAAATCCACGGAGGAATGCCATGAGAGAAATCGATCGTCGAAGCAAGCAAAGCCGCCGCGTCTTTCTCAAGGGCGCGGCGACCGCTGTGCCGGTCGTCGCTGTCGCGACCAGTATCGCCACCAGCATCGGGGATGCCTGGGCCGATGATGCCACCACGCTCTCGCCCGCGACGATGAAGACGCTGCTGAAGGTCGCGCGCGACATCTATCCGCACGATGTGCTCGGCGACAGCTATTACATCACCGCAATCAAGCCCTGGGACGGCAAGGCGGCGAAGGATCCCGCCGTCAAATCGCTGATCAGCGACGGCATTGCGCGGCTCGATCAGAACGCGCGCGACCGCCACAAGGTGCCTTATGTCGAAGTGCCCTGGGAGGCCGACCGCGTGGTGCTGCTGAAGGAGATCGAGCAGAGCGACTTCTTCCAGAAGGTGCGCGGGGATCTCGTCGTCTCGCTCTACAACCAGAAGGAGGTCTGGCCGCGCTTCGGCTACGAGGGCTCCTCCGCCGAGCACGGCGGCTACATCAATCGTGGCTTCGCCGACATCGATTGGCTGCCGAAGGCTTAACGCACCCAACGGTTCAGGAGAACGCATATGGCCAAATTCGATCTGAACGACTCCAGCGTTGTGGTGATCGTCGGTTCCGGAGCCGGCGGCGGCACGCTGGGCAACGAGCTCGCGCAAAAGGGCGTCAAGGTTGTCATCCTGGAAGCAGGTCCGCGCATCGAGAACCAGGATTTCGTCAACGACGAGTGGGAGAGCTTTTCCCAGCTCGCCTGGTCGGACGCGCGCACCACGTCGGGGACGTGGCGCGTCGCCAAGGACTTTCCCAATCTTCCTGCCTGGATCGTCAAGGCGGTCGGCGGCTCCACGGTGCATTGGGCCGGCGCCTCGCTGCGTTTCGATGAGCACGAGTTCAGGGTCAAGAGCACCTACGGCAACATTCCTGGCGCGAACCTCCTGGACTGGCCGATCACGCTTGCCGAGATGGAGCCATGGTACGCCAAGGCCGAGAACAAGATGGGCGTGACCCGCACCAACGGCATTCCCGGACTTCCCGGCAACAATAACTTCAAGGTGCTGGAGGCCGGCGCAAAGAAGCTCGGCTACAAGACCGTGCACACCGGCAACATGGCGATCAACAGCCAACCGCGCGACGGACGCGGCTCCTGCCAGCAGATCGGCTTCTGCTTCCAGGGCTGCAAGTCCGGCGCGAAATGGTCGACGCTCTACACCGAGATCCCCAAGGGCGAGGCGACCGGCAATCTCGAAGTGCGGCCGAGCAGCATGGCGGTCAAGATCGAGCATGATTCCAGCGGTAAGGTGACCGGCGTCGTCTACGCTGACGAGAGCGGCGCCATGCAGCGCCAGAAGGCGCGCATCGTCGCAGTCGCCGGCAATTCGATCGAGAGCCCGCGGCTGCTGCTCAACAGTGCCTCGACCATGTTCCCGGACGGTCTCGCCAATTCATCGGGACAGGTCGGCCGCAACTACATGCGCCATATGACCGGCAGTGTCTATGCCGTGTTCGAGAAGTCGGTGCACATGTATCGCGGCACCACCATGGCCGGCATCATCCGCGATGAAGCGGCCAACAACCCGAAACGCGGCTTCGTCGGCGGCTACGAGATGGAGACGCTGTCGATCGGCCTGCCCTTCATGGCGGCGTTCCTCAATCCCGGCGCCTGGGGACGTTCGTTCACGTCAGCGCTCGACGGTTATCCCAGGATGGCCGGCATGTGGCTGGTCGGCGAGGACATGCCGCAGGAGACCAACCGCATCACGCTCGACCCAGTCGTCAAGGACAAGTTCGGCCAGCCGGTCGCGAGCGTGCATTTCGACGATCATCCCAACGACGTCGCGATGCGCGCGCATGCCTACAAGCAGGGCGCTGCGGTCTACGACGCCGTCGGCGCCACCGTGACCTATCCGACGCCGCCCTATCCAAGCACGCACAATCTCGGCACCAACAGGATGAGCGAGAAGCCGCGCGACGGCGTCGTCAACAAGTTCGGGCAGAGCCACGATATCAAGAACTTGTTCGTCTCCGACGGCAGCCAGTTCACCAGCGGCGCGGCCTGCAATCCGACGCTGACCATCGTCGCGCTGGCGATCCGGCAGGCGGATTACATTGCCGGGGCGATGCAGAAGAAGGAAATTTGAGGCCTGATAGACGAACCGCTCTCCTCCGTCATTGCGAGCGAAGCGAAGCAATCCAGACTACCGATGCGAAAAAGTTCTGGATTGCTTCGTCGCAATTGCTCCTCGCTATGACGATGTGGAGGGAGTAGCGTAGCCCGGATTACGCGCAGCGTAATCCGGGACCACCGCCGCTGGTGGCACGAATCCCGGATTGCGCTGCGCTCCATCCGGGATACGCGCCTTTGTTGGGATAGCTATTCGGCCGCGTCGAGAATGGGCGCAACGGTTGCCTTGAAATCCTGGACTGGTGTGACGCTCCGGGAGCGGTAGATCAGGCAGGAGCACCGCAGCAGCGATGCGAAATTATTGACCTCGCCGTGATGGTCGAGCACCTCGTTGTAGAGCGTGGTCAGGAACTTGCCGAGGCTCATGCCCTCCTTGGCTGCGATCTCCTCCAGAGTGTCCCAGAACGCCATCTCCAGCCGAATCGACGTGCAGTGCCCGCCGATTCTAAGCGAGCGGGTCTGGGATTCGTAGTCGCGTTGAGGCTGGTGCGCGAAGAGATGGCACATGGCGTCCTCCCGTCCTGTTGCCATTTTTTCACGATGCTACACCGCGGCCCGGCACCCCACAATCACGACAGTAGCCCGCAAGTGGCTTCATCCGGACTGCGCGATTTTCTCGAACGCCCAATGTCTTCAATGTGATAGGCATCCCTCTTCCCCAGGCCGCCACGCGGCTGTTGCCCAACGCATGCTTTTGACGCAACACGGCCTAGAATGGCGCCGACAGCGAATCCAAGTCAGAGCCCAAGTCAGAGCCCCAAGTCAGAGCCCCCAAGTCAGAGCCCCCAAGTCAGATTCCATGCCCGTCCGCCAATTGCCAGAACAGGTCGTCAACCGCATCGCCGCCGGCGAGGTGGTGGAGCGTCCGGCGAGCGTGGTGAAGGAACTCGTCGAGAATGCCATCGATGCCGGCGCGAGCCGGATCGATATCTTCACCGATGGCGGCGGGCGGCGGCGGATCGGCATCACCGACGATGGCAGCGGCATGACCGCGAAGGACCTCGCGCTCGCCGTGGAGCGCCACGCGACGTCCAAGCTCGATGACGAGGACTTGCTGCAGATTCGCACCCTCGGCTTCCGTGGCGAGGCGCTGCCTTCGATCGGCTCGGTGGCGCGGCTGTCGATCACGACACGCCATGCCACCGAGCCGCATGCCTGGGCGCTGTCGGTCGAGGGCGGCGAGAAGTCCGAGATCATGCCGGCGGCGCTGGCGCATGGCACCCGCGTCGAGGTTGGCGACCTCTTCTATGCAACACCGGCACGGCTGAAATTCTTGAAGACCGACCGCACCGAGGCGGAAGCGATCCGCGAGGTGGTGCGGCGCCTTGCCATGGCGCGGCCCGACATCGCCTTCACGCTCGCGGGCGAGGAGCGCGCGCCGGTGACCTGGGCGGCCGCCCTGCCCGGCGCCGCCGGGCGGCTGACGCGGCTCGGCGATATTCTCGGCGCTGAATTCCGCAGCCACGCCATCGAGGTCCATGCCGAGCGCGAGGGCATCGTCGTTGCCGGCTATGCCGCGGCTCCCGCGCTGACCAAGGCCAACGCGCTCGGCCAATATCTCTTCGTCAACGGCCGACCGGTGCGCGACAAGCTGATCCTGGGCGCCGTGCGCGCCGCCTATTCCGACTATCTGCCGCGCGACCGCCATCCGGTGCTGGCGCTGTTCGTCACGCTCGATCCGCGCGAGGTCGACGCCAACGTACATCCGGCCAAGACCGAGGTGCGTTTCCGCAACGCCGGCCTCGTCCGCGCGCTGATCGTGCACGGGCTGAAGGAAGCACTCGCGCGCGAGGGCCGCCGCACCGCCGCCAACAGCGGCGAGAGCGCGCTGTCCTCATTCCGGCCCGCGTTCACGCCGCCGCGCCCGGCGAGTTGGGACTGGCGGACCTCGCCATCTGCCCCGGTCGCGCCGATGCCTTCTTTCGAAGGCTCGGCTGCGCCGGCTTTCGCGGAGCGCGCGCAGGCGGCGTTCGATGTCGGTGCACCCAGCGCGGACGTGCGGATCGAGGCGCAGCCGGTGGCCGACCTCGTCGACCGCCCGCTCGGCGCGGCGCGCACCCAGATCCACGAGACCTACATCGTCTCGCAGACCCGGGACGGCCTGATCATCGTCGACCAGCACGCTGCGCATGAGCGCATCGTCTACGAGCGGCTCAAGGCCTCGCTCGCCGCAAACGGCGTGCAGCGGCAGATCCTGTTGATCCCCGAGATCGTCGAGATGGACGAGGCGACTGTCGAGCGCCTGCTCGAACGCAGCAAGGAGCTGGCCTCGTTCGGCCTTGCCATCGAATCCTTCGGCCCCGGCGCGGTTGCGGTCCGCGAGACGCCGTCGCTGCTCGGCAAGACCAATGCCGTCGGGCTGCTTCGCGATCTCTCCGAGCACATGGCCGAATGGGACGAGGCTCTTCCTCTCGAACGCCGCCTGATGCACGTCGCCGCCACCATGGCCTGCCACGGCTCGGTGCGCGCCGGCCGCAGGCTGCGGCCCGAGGAGATGAATGCCCTGCTTCGCGAGATGGAGGAGACGCCGAACTCCGGCCAGTGCAATCACGGCCGCCCGACTTATGTCGAGCTGAAGCTGAGCGACGTGGAGAAGCTGTTCGGACGGAGGTGAGTTAAGCGTCTCGCTTCAAAAACACGAACTCCGTATCGTCGTACGCGCGCCGCTCCAATTCCTCAAAACCCTCCGGCGTCACGAATTGCGCGGCCTTGGCCTCCTCCACCACGAGCAACGCGCCCGGGGTGAGCCAGCCGCCGTCGCGCAAGGACGCAAGCGCCTTCTCCGCAAAGCCCTTGCCATAGGGCGGATCGAGGAACACCAGCGAGAACGGCTCGACGGGATGCGCGGGACCGAGATCGGTCGCGTCGCGACGATAGACTTTGGTGACGCCGCCAAGGCCCAGCGACTCGACATTGTTGCGCAACAGCGCGCGCGCCTCGGCGCCATTGTCGACGAACAGCGTGAACTTGGCACCGCGCGAGGCCGCCTCGATGCCGAGCGCGCCGGTGCCGGCGAAGAGATCGAGCACGCGCGCATCCGCAATCGGATCGTCATAGGCGTGCACGAGGATGTTGAACACGGATTCTCGCAGCCGATCCGCCGTGGGACGGATGTCGCGCGAAGACGGTGAGGCGAGATTGCGCCCCTTCAGGCGACCGCCGACCACGCGCATGCTATTCATCCCGCGGCGTCAGGTCGCGCTTGCCGTGATAGCCGCGCTTGGGACGGCGCGGCGGGCCATAGCCGCTCGCTTCCATCTCGTTGCGCTCGCGCGCCTCCTCGCTGCCGGTGCGCTGCACCAGCACGCGGCGGCCCTTGCGGTCGCTGATGACGGCGCGCTTGCCGGCGGGCTTGTTCTCGCGAGGCGCATCGCCGCCGCCCGCAGAGGATTTTTGCGGTACGTCGAACTGCGCGCCCGACTTCTCGATCACCTTCTCGCCGAGCTGCTCGCGCAGCACGCGCGAGCGGATCTCCTCGACCTGGCCCTCGGGGATCTCGCCGAGCTGGAACGGGCCATAGGAGATGCGGATCAGCCGGTTCACCTCGAGGCCGAGATGGGCGCAGACATTGCGCACCTCGCGGTTCTTGCCTTCGCGGATCGCGAACACCAGCCAGACATTGGCGCCCTGGTCGCGTTCAAGCGTCGCCTCGATCGGACCGTATTTGACGCCCTCGACCTCGATGCCGTTCTTGAGCGCGTCGAGCTGCGCCTGGGTGACGTCGCCATGGGCGCGGACACGGTAGCGGCGCAGCCAGCCGGTGTCCGGCAGCTCGAGCGTGCGCGCGAGGCCGCCGTCATTGGTGAGCAGGAGCAGGCCTTCGGTGTTGAAGTCGAGCCGGCCGACGCTGATCAGCCGCGGCAGGCCTTCGGGCAGATTGTCGAATACGGTCGGGCGCCCCTCGGGGTCGTCATGCGTCGTCATCAACCCGCGCGGCTTGTGGTAGAGGAACAACCGCGTGCGCTCGCGCTCCGGCAACGGCTTGCCGTCGACCATGACGACGTCGTTCCGGGTGACGTCGAGCGCCGGCGAGTTGATCACCCTTCCGTTGACGGTGACACGGCCCTGCGTGACCATTTCCTCGGCGTCGCGGCGCGAGGCAAGGCCCGCGCGCGCCAATACCTTGGCGATGCGCTCGCCGGCCTTCTTCGGCTTCGGCGCGTCATCGCGGCGTGGCCGGCCCTCGAAATCACGATCGCGCTCGCGATAGGCGCCGCGGCCGCCGAAGGCCGGGCGCTTCTCGAAAATCCTGCTGTCGTCCTCATTGTCGCGGCGCGGACGATCGCGGAAACGGCCCTCGCTGCGCGGATGCTCCTGCCAGTCCATGCGGCCTTCCGGCCGCTTCTCGCGCGAGCGATTGAAGCGCGGACGATCGTCACCGGACCGCTCCTCGCGCGGGCGCGAGAAACGCGGGCGATCATCACCCTCGTCCCGGCGCCGGGAGAAACGCGGACGGTCGTCGCCATGGCCACCTTCACGCCGATCGTCGCGCTGACGCCAGGGCTTCTCGTCGCTGCGATCGCGGCCGCCGAAATCCTTGTCGAAGGACTTGCGCGGACGGTCACCACGCGGGCCCGCCTCGCGCTTCTGCCACGGCTTGGAATCGCCCCGCTCGCGCGGACGATCGCCAAAGCTGCGCTTGCGGTCGCCGCCCTCGAAGTCTCGCTTGCGATCTCCCGGGTCGCCCTTGCGATCCCGGAAGTCGCGGCCGCGGCCAAAATCCTTGCGCGGCCGATCCGAACCGCCACGCGAGAACTTGCGATCCTCGACACGCCGCTCGCTTCGCTCGCCACGTGGCGCGCGCTCGTCACGGTCGAAATTCGGACGATCGCCGCGCGGCTTGAACGGCCGGTCGCCACGCGGCTTGAAGCTGCGCTCCTCGCCGCCGCGGTCCTCGCGCTTGAAGCGGGGACGATCACTGAACTCGCGACGCGGGGCATCGCCCTCATCGCGACGACGGAACGGGCGGCTGTCGCGGTCGCCGCGGGACGGGCGGCTGTCGCGAGCGCCCTTGCCTTCGAACCCGCGCTTGGCGAATTTCTTCTCGGGGCCGCGCGGCTTGCCGCTGCGGCCTTTGGCCGGGCCTCGCCGGCCGCGGGAATCGTTGTCTTTGTCGCTGTCGCGAGGCATGAATGATCTCACTTAGGGGGTCGCGCGAGGAGCATTGCGCGCGCTCGTTCGGAGCCGCATGCTCAGGCAAAACCGGTATCCACTCTTGCTGAAGGCGGAGCTAGTAGCAGGTTTCTGGCGATGATACGAGGCATGAAAGCCCCTTCTTTCATGGATTTGGCGCTTCTGGCGGCCGAAAATGCCGGAAAATCGGGCGAAGTTCCGATCGGATGCGTGGTGGTCCGCAAGTCCGAGGTCGTCGCCACCGCAGCCAACCGGACGCTGACCGACCACGACCCCACCGCCCATGCCGAGATCATCGCGCTGCGCGAGGCGACGAACAAGATCGGGAGCGAGCGCCTCGTCGACTGCGACCTCTACGTGACGCTGGAGCCCTGCACCATGTGTGCGGGCGCGATCTCCTTTGCAAGGGTCCGCCGGCTCTATTACGGCGCCGCCGATCCCAAGGGCGGCGCGGTGGAGTCGGGCGTGCGGTTCTTTGCCTCGCCGACCTGCCACCACGCGCCGGACGTCTACTCCGGCGTCGGCGAGAGCGAGGCGGCGCGGCTGCTCAAGGAGTTTTTCCGGGAGCGGAGGTAAGGGGTCTCCCCCGCCATTGCGAGCCACCGGATCCGCGCGCAGCGCGGCCCGATGACAGGCTCCGCGAAGATTCCATGGGGAGTGGATAGCGACCAGGTCTGAGGCCAGACTGAGGGTTGCTGAATCCATTCAACCTGGAGACGACGATGTTGCTCGATCATCCTTCCGACGGACTGGCCGCTATCCGCACGCAGTTTGGCGCAATTTTTGTGTCATTGGAACTGAGCCGTTCGACATGGCTGGTCACTTCGCTGTCGCCCTGCAAGGGCGAGAAGATGTCCAAACGCAGCATGAAGGCCGGCGAGCTTTCGGAACTGTTGAAGCTGTTTGCGGAGCTGAAGCGCAAGGCGCAGGCGCGAACGGGTGAGAGCTATCCGCTCATCACGATCCAGGAGGCGGGGCTGGACGGGTTCTGGCTTCACCGCGCCCTGCAGCAGGAAGGCATCGAGAGCCACGTAGTCGATCCGGCCTCGATTGCGACGCCGCGCCGGCGCCGGCGGGCCAAGACGGACCGGCTGGATGGCGAGACGCTGTTGCGGACGCTGCTGGCCTACAAGCGCGGCGAGGTACGGGTCTGCGCCATGGTCGTTGCGCCCTCTCCGGCAGAGGAGGACCGCCGTAGGCTGTGCCGCGAGCGAGAGACCTTGATCGCGGAGCGGATCGAGCATGTGAACCGGATCAAGGGTCTTCTGTTCGCGCAAGGGATCTTCGACTACGCGCCGCTGCGGCGAGACCGGCGGAAGCGGCTGGAGGCCTTGCGGACGGGCGACGGGCGCGCCTTGCTGGCGCATCTGAAGGCGCAGATCAGCCGCGAACTCGACCGGCTCGAACTGCTGCTCGACCAGATCACGGCGGTGGAGCGCGAGCAGGATGCGTTGCTGGCCGCGAGCAAGGCGGCGGGGGAGAAGACCGTATCGAACCCGGTGGCAATGCTGCTCGAACTGAAGAGCCTGGGCCCGAACTTCACGGCCGTTCTCTGGTCGGAGGCCTTTTACCGGCAGTTCGCCAACCGCCGCCAGATTGCATCCTATGCCGGCCTTGCAGCCACGCCATGGCGCAGTGGCGGCATCGAGCGCGAGCAAGGCGTGTCGAAGGCTGGCAATCCGCGCCTGAGAACCACGATGATCCAGCTCGCCTGGCTCTGGGTACGCCACCAGCCTCAATCGGCTTTGACCCAGTGGTTCAAGGTGCACAGCCAACGCGGCCGCAAGCGCGCGATCGTGGCGCTCGCGCGCAAGCTGCTCGTGGCCCTCTGGAAGTACGTGACCGCGGGCGTGGTGATCGAGGGAGCCGAGATAAAGGCCGCCGCCTGACACCACGCTCCTCAGCCTCAAAGCCAATCCGCCGAGATTGATCAGCCTCGGCCGATCCGGGTGGACGAACCGATGGATTGCATGGCTTCAAACGCCGTAACGAAGAATGGTCTCGTCCTCTCGAGCCTGCCCGCCGCAAGCGGAATGTTGGTGCAGCCGCCGCCGCGCGGCGACCGAATGTGAGTTTGATCTGGCAAGCAAACCAGATTGCAACAACCGGCTCGACCCTTGGATCGCCTGACGAAAAGGAGTTATCCGCCCGCTGCCCCGACTGCCAAAGCCTGATGGCGTGCTCGCTCGAGTCAAGGCCAAGTCGCTTCGCGACGGCCCTACGGGCCGACCTTGACTCGATCTGCGCGCGCCATCCTACGTGCTCCACGGTCGGGACGAAGAGCTGGCCTGCAATCGAACAAAGAGCTGAACAAACCGCCTTGACACACCAAATCCCCATGTGAGCAATCCAGGGTCTTCCCGCGGAGACAGACTGGATTGCTTCGTCGCAAGGGCTCCTCGCAATGACGGTGTGGCTCAAGCCGAGAAAAACTCGCGCAACGCCTTCGCGGTGACGTCCGGGTTCTCCTCGGTGAGGAAGTGCCCCGAGTCCACCGGCATGCCGTCCACTTTGGTCGCCCATTGCTTCCACGTCTCCAGCGGCGTGGCGGCGGCTTGCGCGACGCCGGCATTGCCCCACAGCGTCAGCATCGGGATCGTGATCTTCTTGCCGGAATCGAAATCGGCCTTGTCGAGGTCGTAGTCGAAATAGGCGCCGGCGCGGTAGTCCTCGCACATCGCGTGCACCCGGGCGGGATCACGGAACGGGGCGATGTAGTGTTCGAGCGCGCGCGGGTCGATCGCGTCCAGCGTCTTCGACTTGGTCTGGCTCGCCATCTTGAAGCGCAGGAAGAATTCGCCATTGCCAGAGATCAGCGTCTCCGGCAGCGGATAGGGCTGCGCCAGGAAGGTCCAGTGATAGATCTTCAAGGCATAGGCGCGGTTCATCCGCTCCCAGTAATTATAGGTCGGCAGGATATCGAGCACGGCGAGCTTCGAGAGCCGGCCGGGATGGTCGAGCGCGAGGCGATAGGAGACGCGGCCGCCGCGGTCGTGGCCGGCGAGCGCGAAGTGCACGTGACCGAGACGCTCCATCGCCTCGACCATGGCTTTCGCCATCGCGCGCTTGCTGTAGGGGATGTGCAGCGCATCGCTTTCGGGCATGTCGGACCAGCCGTAGCCCGGCAGATCGGCGATGATCAGTGTGAAATGGTCGGCAAGCTCCGGTGCCACGCGGTGCCACATCACATGCGTTTCGGAGAAGCCGTGCAGGAGCAGGAGGGGCGGCCCGCTGCCGCCGACGCGGGCGAAGATGCGGCCGAAGGAGGTGTCGATCCATTCGGCGGCAAAGCCCGGATAGAGGTCGGCGAGATCGGACATCTTCTTGCATCCTTATCTGGTCAGTCGCGGAGCCGGCCCGACAAACAAAAATGTCGAAAACAACCCCATGCACAGTAGCGGTATTATGTGCGGGGCTGCTAACCCCAACAGGCAATTGGATATTTCTGGCGTGTCGATGTGGCGGCGCGGTGGCGAAAATGTCGAGATTCCGGATCGGCGCGTTCGGCGCGCCGTCCGGAATGACACGTCAAGTCTGGCCTTCTCAAGTCTTGGCCTTCTCAAGTCTTGGCCTTCTCCGCATCGACCGCCTGCCAGCCGATGTCGCGGCGGCAGAAGCCGCCTGGCCAGTCGATGCGGTCGACGGCCTGGTAGGCGCGGGCCTGCGCTTCCGTCACGGTCGCACCGAGCGCGCAGACATTGAGCACGCGGCCGCCATTGGCGAGGATCGCGCCGTCCTTGGCGACCGTGCCGGCGTGGAAGATCTCGACGCTCTCGACCTTGGCGGCCTCCTCCAGCCCCTGGATGCGCGTGCCCTTCTGGTAGTCGCCGGGATAGCCCTTCGCCGCCATCACCACCGTGAGCGCGGATTCCGGATACCAGCGCAGATCGAAATGCTTCAACTCGCCGTCGCAGGCGGCGAGCAGCGCCGGCACGATGTCGCTCATCATGCGCAGCATCAAGACCTGGCACTCGGGATCGCCGAAGCGGACGTTGAACTCGAACAGTTTCGGGCCCTGCGTCGTCAGCATGATCCCGGCATAGAGCACGCCGCGGAACGGCGTGCCGCGCTGCTTCATGCCTGATACCGTCGGCAGGATGATCTTGGCCATGATCGCGTCGTGGATCCCTGGCGTCACCAGCGGCGTCGGCGAATAGGCGCCCATGCCGCCGGTGTTGGGGCCGACGTCATGGTCGAACACGCGCTTGTGGTCCTGGGCAGAGGCCAACGGGATCGCGGTCTCGCCATCGCAGAGCGCGAAGAAGCTGATCTCGCGGCCCGGCAGAAACTCCTCGATCACGACCTCGGTGCCGGCCTCGCCGAAGGCGCCCTCGAACATCATGGCGATGGCGTCCTCGGCCTCGCGCAAGGTCTTGGCGACGACGACGCCCTTGCCGGCGGCAAGGCCGTCGGCCTTGATCACGATCGGCGCGCCCTGGCTCTGCACATAGGCGCGCGCGTCATTCGCATTGGTGAAGCGCTTGTAGGCGCCGGTCGGAATGCCGAACTCGGTGCACAGGGCCTTGGTAAAGCCCTTGGAGCTTTCGAGCTGCGCCGCCGCCTTGCTCGGGCCGAACGCCTTGATGCCGGCCGCAGTGAGATCGTCGACGATGCCGGCCGCCAGCGGCGTCTCCGGCCCGACCACCACGAGCTCGACTGCATTCTTCCTGCAGAAGTCGATCACCGCGGCATGGTCGGCGACATCGAGCGCCACGCATTCCGCCTCCTTGGCGATGCCGGCATTGCCGGGCGCGCACCAGAATTTGGTCACCAGGGGAGAGGCTGCGATCTTCCACGCCAGAGCATGTTCGCGGCCGCCGGAACCGAGCAGGAGAATGTGCATCGAAGGCTCAGAATGAGGGGTTTTGCTGGGCGCGGAGGTCGCACGAATCGGGGTGGGTGTGAAGGGGGGTGAACCAGTCGCCAACGTCATTCCCGCAGCGCGGCCGTTCGTCATCCCGCTCTCTCACACGGGTGCGGGGATGACGCTGAGGCGGGCGGAGTGGCTGATGCGCCTATTTGAGAAAATAGTTGGGCCAGCCGCTTTCCGGACCGTCTCGCCTTCCAGGTGTGATGACTGAGTTGGGTAAAGATTCACGCATAACGCGCGAAAACTCCCGTTTTGGCTCAAGCACTTGGA
Organism: Bradyrhizobium vignae; assembly: GCF_900324035.1. Classification (NCBI taxonomy): domain Bacteria; kingdom Pseudomonadati; phylum Pseudomonadota; class Alphaproteobacteria; order Hyphomicrobiales; family Nitrobacteraceae; genus Bradyrhizobium; species Bradyrhizobium vignae. Next base: position 1,090,930 of record NZ_LS398110.1, on the reverse strand, counting down.
CCCAAAGCAATGAACATCGTTCTAAATGCGTGTGGGATGTTGCAGCTTAACTATTTGGAATCACTCAACTACCACTTTATCTGTGCCAGCCCCTTTGCGCGGATTTGGCGGGATATGCCTTAGTAGAAGAGTCCCCTGACAGATTCGGCTCTCAAGACTTTCAATGGAGAGCCGCGTCATGGGAATCCACCATTTTGTCATTCACGTTGAGAGATCGGCGCGGTGCGTTGCGCCGATCCCGAATCCATGCCTCCATACCTCTACCGATTCGGAGGGCTCCATGGTGCTTAAATGGAGGACTCCGTGATGAGTACGCCCCCAGAACTTAAAGTAACTTTCTGGCCGCCCAGCGTGACCGCTAAAGGCGTTAAGGCTATCGATGCAGTCCGGCGTCCTTTGGCCTTTGCCATTTATGCGAGGCCGGTAGTTGCGGTCATTCTTGGAATTGGGATGGTTTGGGGCGGAAGCGAATTGGCTCCTAGGCACGACATTTTCGTCAAAGTAGAAGGCATGGCTCAGCGCTTCGATCGCTTCTCTTTCTGCATCGTCAAATGCGTCACCTAACTGGGCGTCGATGTGCTCTTTGAACTTTTCTATTGAGTACAGTTTTGTCTTCTGTGCGTTCAGCGAAAGCCCTTCACTCGCAGCGAGCTGGTCCGCCAAGAACGCTAGGATTGAATAGGGAGCTTGCCCGTGCTTCACGAAAATTCGATAATCATCGACAAAGCGCGTAAATTCTATTTGCTCATCAGCTAGAGCGTTATCGGAATCGGCCAGCACCGACTCAGCGATAATGCGTGACGCGGACGATTGCGCATTCGAGCGCGCCCTCGCCGAGTCGGTCAACAACTCATCAAAGAGGCTACACCTGCTTCCCCGCAATGATTTCCTGCAACGTCGCCACATGCCGCGCGAACGCACCGCGGCCCGCCGCGGTCGCGGTGACCGTGGTCTGCGGCTTCTTGCCCACAAACGCCTTGTCCACCGAGACGTAGCCGGCCCTGGCCAGGGTCTCGATATGCGCGCCGAGATTGCCGTCGGTGGCGCCGGTGAGCTTCTTCAGGCGTGAAAACTCCAGACCGGCTGACACGGGCAGCGCGTTCAGCGCCGCCATGATCTTCAGCCGCAGCGGCTGGTGGATGATGTCGTCGAGCTCCGCCATGGCGCTAGATCCGCCGCATCCAGAGGCCGCCGAGGATCAGGCCGCCGCCGTTCACGAAGGCCATCCAGAGCGGAAAGGCTTCACCGATGAAGAAGAAGCCGATCAGCGTCAGCGCGGCGATGCCGAGACCGATGGCGACGAAGGCATAGCCGAACCAGAGACCCGCCAGCATATAGAACAGCATGAAATAGAGCGGCCAGAATGTCCCCAGCTGGCGCGGGCCGAAATGGGCGATCACGTTGGTGCAGAGATAGCCGAAGGCGAAGAACAATGCGAAGACCAGCAGCAGCCTGACGTCGAAGGCTGCGCCGTGCGGATGACGCGGCGGATTGAACAGGCGTAGCGCGATCAGGCCGCCGACGCCGAGGACGTCCACGGCAACCCAGGCGTAGACCGCGTAGATCGGCCACAGCCAGGTCACGAGATTTCCGGCGAACACGAGCACGCCCCACCAGATGGCTGCTTGGCTCGCCAGCTCATAGAGCTGCGATTGCTTCACGCGCTTGACGATGTCGTCGATCTCGGCCAGCGCCGCGGATGCCTCTTTGCTGTCGATCATGATTGCCCGCTCCCGCGCGTCGCCACGTCCTCGGCGATCGCGGAGACGGCTTTCGGATTGGTGACGATGCCCATGTGGTTGATGCCGTCGATGATCTTGACGTCGACCGACGGCTTCACCGCTCGCACGACTTCCGCATATTTGTCCGAGATCATCATCTCGTCCTCGGCGGCGCCGAAGATCGTGACTGGACGTGTCGTCGCCGGAAGATCGATGCGATAGCCGCGCGTCCCGAAGTTGCGCATCAGGCGGTCCGAATAGGTGGAGACGAGGTACTTCGCCGAGCTCGGCGGCACGGCCAAGGCGAGCACCGGCAGCTGCGAACAGCAGTCGATGCCGAGCCTGCGCAATGCCGTCAGGCCGAGGAAGCGCGGGAGATCGATGTTGGCCCAGCCGCCGGCCTTCGGGCGGTTGGTCGGCGCGTCATAGCCGAGATAGGGCGCGAGCAGCACGGTGCGGACGAACATGTCCTGCATGATCGGTGTCGCGGCGACGCGCAGCGAGAAGCCGGCGCCGGCGGAATGGCCGACGAGCGTGAGCGGCAGATCGGGCGCGCTCTTGCGGACATGAGCGACGAAATCGATCAGGTCATCCTCGAGCTGGCCGACATAGAAGATGTCGCCGCGCGTGCCGGAGCCGCCATGGCCGCGGATGTCCAGCGCCCAGGTCTCCACGCCGCGCGCGGCGATCGCATGGGTCAGCGCGTGATTGACGGTGCCGCTGGAGCCGGACGAGCCATGGATGAAGATCGCGCCGCGGCCTGTCTCCGGGCCGGTCGGCGCATAATGGCGATAGCCGATCCAGGTGCCGTCACGGGCCTGAAAGCGCTCGAGCGGCGGCAGAGTGGACCAGTCGACGCCCTTGGCGGAATCCGAGACCGATCGCATCTCGGGCGGCCGCTCCAGCGGCATTGCGATCATGGCGCCCAGAATCAACGCCACACCGCCGATTGCACACAGGACCCATTTCAGGCCGTTCAAAACACCGCGCAGGAGCCGGATCGCCATGCCATCGCCCTCAAATCCATCAATCAATAGAGAACTCTATATTACAGAGTACTCTTTCGATCAACCCGGGGATTGGCGCCGCGCGGCGAAAATCCTTAACGTCGGGCCTGACCCCAAAATGCCGAATCGTTTTTGAGATGCCGCCTGCGGAACAACTGCTCAACGCGCCCGAATTCACCGTCTCCGAGTTGTCCCTGTCCCTGAAACGGACGGTCGAGGACGCCTACGGCCATGTCCGGGTCCGCGGCGAGATCTCCGGTTTTCGCGGGCCGCATTCCTCCGGCCATTGCTATTTCGCGCTCAAGGACGAGAGCGCCAAGATCGAGGCGGTGATCTGGAAGGGCGTGCACGGCCGCATGCGCTTCAAGCCGCAGGAAGGCCTCGAGGTCATCGCGACAGGCAAGCTGACGACCTATCCCGGCTCCTCGAAGTACCAGATCGTGATCGAGGCGCTGGAGCCGGCCGGGATCGGCGCGCTGATGGCGCTGATGGAGGAGCGGAAGAAGAAGCTCGCCGCCGAAGGCCTGTTCGACGAGGCGCGCAAGCAGCTCTTGCCCTGGCTGCCGGAGGTGATCGGCGTCGTGACCTCGCCGACCGGTGCCGTCATTCGCGACATCCTGCACCGGCTCGAGGATCGCTTTCCCCGCCGCGTGCTGGTGTGGCCGGTCAAGGTGCAGGGCGAAGGCTCGGCCGAGCAGGTCGCGGCCGCGATCCGCGGCTTCAACGCGCTGCCGGAGGGCGGCAAGATTCCCCGCCCCGACGTCTTGATCGTTGCGCGCGGCGGCGGCTCGCTGGAGGATCTCTGGTCGTTCAACGAGGAGATCGTGGTGCGCGCAGCCAGCGACAGCATGATCCCGCTGATCTCGGCGGTGGGGCATGAGACCGACATCACGCTGATCGATTTCGTCGCCGACAAGCGCGCCCCGACGCCGACGGCGGCGGCGGAGATGGCGGTGCCGGTGCGCAGCGACCTGTTCGTCGAGGTCGCCGATCTCGCGCGGCGCACCCGTGCCTGCTGGCAGCGCGGCCACGAGAATCGCCGCAACGAGCTGCGCGCCGCCGCGCGCGCGCTGCCGGCGGCCGGCGATCTCCTGGCGATCCCGCGGCAACGGCTGGATGCGGCGGGCGCCTCCCTGCCCCGCTGCCTCAAGGCCAACACGCACGCGCATTTCCGCAGATTCACCGCCGCAAGTTCAAAATTGACGCTGCGGGTGCTGCACGGCCAGATCGCGCAGGCCGATCACCGCCTCACCGTGTGCGGCGAGCGGCTCGGCCTGTCCGCACGCTCGCTGCTGCGGCAGCGGCGCGATCGCTTTGCCGGGTTGGAGGTGCGCCTGCGTGCCTCAAGACTTTCGAATGCGCAGGCGCAGCGCAACGCGATTGCGCGCCAGCGCGAGCGCACGCATCGACTGGCTGAGCGCGCGGGCCGCGCGCTCGTCACGCTGCTGCACCGGCTCGATGCCCGTGTCGAGAACAGCGGCAAGCTGCTCTCCGCGCTGTCCTATCGCAGCGTGCTCGCGCGTGGCTTTGCGCTGGTGCGCGATGAGGCCGGCCATCCCCTGCATGCGGCCGAGTCGATCGGTCCCGGCGCACGCGTCGAGATCGAGTTCGCGGATGGCCGCGTCGGCGCAACGGCGGATACGGATCGCCCGCCCCCCGCGGTAAAGCGCGCGCCATCGCAGGCAAAGCCGGCCACGCAGGACACAAAGCCGGCACCGAAGCGGGTGGTCAAGCCGGTGGATCAGGGCAGCTTGTTCTGAGGCGCGAGGAGCGAGCGCTTCGTCCTCGGCCATTCCCCGCAGGCGGGGAATCCAGTATGCCGCAGCTTCTCTGTGAATCACTGACGTCTCGGCGTACTGGATCGCGCGGTCCCCGCTCCGCCAAGGCTTCGGCGGACAAGTCGCTGCACTCGCAATGACGAGGTGGAACCAGCCTAGCTCTACCGGCAGGACAATCCCGCGTCGATCGTGGTCCAGAAACCGCAATGTTCCGGCGCAAGCTGTGGGGCGCCGGCATGGGCCTCGAACAGGAGGATCACGACGGTGAAGACGATCAGCGCGGAGGCGAAGAGCGTGATGCGGTTGCGCATGTGAAATGCGTTTAATCGACATCATGGTCGAATGATGGCGCCGCCACAGGCTGAAACCGCGTCAAGGCGCGATCCGTAGATTCCAGGTCGGCCATTTTCCGTGCAGGGCGGTGGTCGATGCGGGGCTGTCCGCCTGATGTTGTTCCCGGATGGCCCCGCTTCCGCCTTCGCTCTACGAGCTACGGCGCGGCAAGTCCGCTCATCCGGTTACCGCGCCAGCCATTGCGCGACGTCCTTCTGCGAGGCCGCGCGCGCCTCGGCGTCCGTGCCGAAATGGCCGTGCTCGGGCGCGGCAGCGTCGCTGTCGGCAGCACCGTGCAGAGGTATGTTGGCGCGGTCGAAATCATGGTCGGCGCCGGGATAGACCACGATGCGCGCGAGCGCGCTGCGGCCGCGCGCGCCGTCCACCATCTGTCGGCAGGCCGGCGGCGACGACACGTCGTCATCGGCGCCGATCAGCACCAGCGTCGGCACCCGCGTGCTCCACCCCAAACCCGCCGAGATCCGGCAATCCGGATAGAACGCGATCGCGGCGCGGAAATCCGGACCGAGATCGCGCCCCGCGCTCTGCGGGCGCACGGCCCAGAGCAGCGCGCTCGCCCCATTTGCCCAGCCGATCAAGCTGACGCGGTCGCGCGCCACCCAGGCCTGCTTCATCAGCCAGGCGCGTGAGGCCGCGATATCGGCGACACGCTCGCGCCGCGCCTTGACATGCATCTCCTTGACGCGGCATTGCGGCCCGAGCTCGCGCGAGCCGTAGCTGTCGGGCAGCAGCACGGCATTGCCGGCCTCGAGCAGGCGCTCGGCCCAATCGCGATAGCGCGGCAGCACGGGATCGGAATGGCCACCCAGGCCACCGCAGCCATGCAGCGCGATCACGGTCGGAAACGGGCCCGCGCCCTCGGGCTTGTAGAGCTGCGCATGAAGGACCCCGGACGCGAGCGGGATGTCGACCGGCTGCGGCGCGGGCGAAGCGGGCGCGGCCGATATCAGCAGCGTCATGAACAGGGCGGTCAGTCGAAGGCGCATCGGACTCTGCCGCAGGAGGTGCCGGAACCAGCGACCCTTCAGTTCAAGCATTATCACGCGGAAACGGCGGCAAAACATCACAAACCGGTGGGTTTAACGGGCGGACAAGCCACCCCATCTATGCTACATCTCATCCAACACATCGTGCCCTCCAAGGTCTTCCATGGAGAGGCGTTCCGTGGAGACTTTCGACCGTGCTGAACAAGTTCGGCCCCTCGGGCCATGGCGAAGCGCAGGTGCAGTATCTCGACGGCGATTTCCGCGTGATCTCGCCGGGGACCTTCGTGCGCTGCGCGATCACCGACACGCGAATCCCGCTCGACGAGCTGAAGTACTGGAGCGTGGATTTGCAGGAGGCCTACGCCACGCCCGCCGCGGTGCTGCAGCGGCACTTTCCCGGAGCACTGAAGCCGCAGCCGTGAGGCCGCGCCCGCGCGCCTATTGTTGTTCAGCGCCATCCGTGCCGACGCAGGTCTTGATGAAGGCCTTCCTGGGCTCGCCGACGACCTTCTGATCAATCGCCTGCTTCAGGCAATCCACCCGCGCCTGCGCCATGCAGAGCTGTAGCTGGTCGCGCTTGTCCTGTCCTTTCAGGTTTGCCGTCGTGGCGAGACACGTCACGCGCTTGGTCGCGGGAACCGGCACGGTGGTGGGAGCAGCGGACGGCGTTTGTGCCAGCGCGGGCGCAATGATCAGACACACAAGGCTGGCAGCGGCTGCGGTCGGCAGTTTCATCGAATTCTCCTGATCGTCCGAAGTGGATAGGAGTCTCGTGATGAATGTGGCCTGAATGTCAGGCATGTCGCGGTGAAGGGTGTGCCACCGTCCACTTCGAGGTGGGTCTCTCTCGCGCGCGAAACCGGCCCTTCGAGAATCAACCGATGTCTAAAATTGTCGCTGTCCGATTGGGCTACGTTTAATCCGTTGGCCTCACAGTTCTCGGGAAAAAGTGGCAATGTTGCGGGGAAGCAGATGGCGCGCCGAAGACTTTGCAGCCGCTCGGCTAATGCACCATGGAGCCGGTCATGTGGCTCCGTTCGTGAGCACGAACAGAGGGCCAGCCTGGTTCAACAATTCGTCCGCGACCAGTCGGGCAGCTATGTCGTCATTTCGGCGCTGCTTATGCCGGTCCTAGTCGGCACCGCAGGTCTCGGGACTGAAGTGGGATGGTGGTACTATAAACATAAGAACATGCAGAGCGCGGCCGATTCCGGCGCCGTCAGCGCTGCAACAGCGGCAGCTTCCGGCGCTGACCCCTTGTCCGAAGCGAAGGCAGTTACGGCAAACTACGGTTACGCAGACGCGGCGAACAACGTCACGGTTACGTTGAATCAGCCGCCGAAAACAGGCAGTCATACGTCAGATCTGCAGGCAATCGAAGTCATCGTGAGTCAGCCGCAACAACGGCTGCTCTCGTCCTTGTTCGGCTCGGGTCCTGTCCTGATCACCGCGCGCGCGGTCGCCCTGCCCAACTCGGGGACAGGGTGCGTCCTTGCGCTCAACTCGAGCGCCAGCCCCGCGGTCAACGTGAGCGGCGGCAACCAGCTCAACCTGATCAAGTGCAACCTCTATAGCAACTCAGGCGCAAGCCCATCGCTCAATGTTGCAGGCAGTGCGTCGGTCTCCGCAAATCAGGTCGGAGTCGTTGGCGACGTCTCCGGCGCCAGCAGCATCACCGCGACCAATGGCGTCAAGACGCACATCATGCCGGTCGCCGACCCCTATGCGAATGTTTCTCCCCCTCTAGAGCCGAGCTGCACGAACGCCAAGATCACGGTCAACGCCAACGGAAAAACCAATTCCCTCGCTCCCGGCTGTTACACAGGCAGCATTACGGTCAATGCCGGCGCAACCCTGAATCTTAGTCCGGGCATTTATTATCTCGACGGGGCCAATCTGAGCGTCGCGGGAAACGCCACGATCACGGGCAGCGGCGTGACCTTGGTTTTTACGGGTTCGGGAAGCGATTGGGGGACCGCTTCAATCGGCAGCAATGCGATCATCGATTTGACGGCCCCAACCAGCGGCGCCACGAAAGGCATCGTCATGTACGGTGACCGCAATATGCCGGCCGGGACCTCCTTCAATCTGACGGGCGGCGGCACCCAGAACTTCGGCGGCGCCATCTACCTGCCAAAGGCCAACCTCAGCTTCAGCGGCGGCAACGGCACGAGCACGTCCTGCACCAAGATCATCGCCGATACGCTGACGTTTACCGGCACGTCGAACCTTCAGGTCAATTGTTCCTCGCTCGGCACCGCGACGATAGGGTCGCAAACCGCGCAACTCGTCGAATGAGATTGGGTCCGATGCAAATCCAGAGGTCCGTATCCGCGAGCCGTGATCGCCTGCTCAACGCTCTCAGGGGGCACTTGCGCGCTGCCGCCGCCGACAGCCGCGGCGTCGCGGCCGTCGAATTCGGCATCATGATCCCGTTGCTGTCGTTGATGGTCGTTTCGCTGACCGACATTGGACTTGCGCTCTATCGCAAGATGCAGGTTGAAGAGGCCGCACAGGCGGGGGCGCAGTATGCGATCGTGCGCGGCTACAATGCGAGCGGCATCTCCGATGCCGTGACAAACGCCACAAATTCCACAGCCATTACCGCTTCACCTGCGCCGACCCAATTCTGCGGATGTCCAACGAGTGCGGGAATTAGCGCCGTCAGTTGCGGGACGGTCTGCACCGGTGGCGCGCAGGCCGGAACATATACGACAGTCTCGGCACGCGCGACGTACTATACGCTCATCAACTATCAGATCGTGGCGACGACATACTCCTTTAGCGCCCAGTCCACCGCGAGGCTACAGTGAAACTCACAGCGCTGTGGCACGACGATCGGGGCGCGTCGGCGCTGGAATTTGCCCTGACCGCTCCCGCGTTCTTTCTGTTCATCTTTGGGATCATCGAATTCGGATTGTTGTTCTGGACTCAGCTCGGGCTTCAGCACGGGGCCGAAATGGCGGCGCGCTGCGCAACGGTCAACAGCACGCTGTGCCCGAGCGGCAGCGCGATCACCAACTACGCGGCCCAGCAGGCGTTCGGCCTCACGCTTCCGGCGGGGACATTCACCTATTCCGCGCTGACATGCGGCAACCAGGTCAGCGCGAGCTACGCATTCGAGTTTCCGCAGATCCTCAATCTCTCGCCGGTGACTCTGACCGCTCAGGCGTGCTTTCCGAGCTGAACTCGCAGCGATTTGCCGCTCCGCGTTGCATCGAGCAGTGCGTGCACTCCTTGGTGAGTCATTTCGCGCTGTGGTTGGATTCTTTGTTGCGGTTCGGCGCCCTTAAGTTGTTTGACGAAGTCTTGGTGAAACAAAGGGCTGCTACAATGCACGTTAGGTAATTGGCCCTGTTCTTTTTATCGCACGGACGATCAAGTCAACCAAACAGCCATCGAGCTTTGGAATTGGCGCGGTCTGTGAACGGGCTCATAACGAAGAGCCATCCGACGGGCTACGATCACCTCGAAAATTTGCGGTGGAATTTCTGTAATTCGAAAATCAATCGATGGGGGTGATCATGCCCGCCATTTTCGACCTGCTCTATCGTGAATATTGCCGGGCCCGTCTCGCTGAAATGCGCAATCAGCTTCTGATCGCAGCTGAACGCTCTGAGACTCTCGAAGCGGATCATCATCCTGCAAAGCGGGATGACGATGAGAGAACGGATGCACACCGCGAGGCTGGTCACAGCATGCCGAATTGAAGCGGCCCAAGACCGGCGATCACTCCCGCGCAGCAATGACCAAGCGATTGGCAACAGTTTGGGAGGCAGCAATGAATACACCCGAGTCCTATACCGTCATCGTGGCCTGCGTCTCGTGCCTCACCATTATCGGAATGATGGCAGTCGGGGCGTGGTGAGCATGCCGCCTCGCCGCACTGCAGACGTGGCTCTGACTTTCACATGAGCACAGCCGCCACGTCGCCCGACTGCGGCGGCTGCGCTTCGGATCCGGATCTCAGCCTCCCGGCGGGGTATACGAAGAACGCAGCTTCGCCGCTTCTGGCATGTTCTCCTCTGAACTTTGGCAATGACTCTCGATGCCGTTCCGAACGGGTCGTTACGGCCGCTGCACCTGATGTGATGAAAGATACGTTGCCCGCCGTGGGCATTTAACGCCGCCGATGATTACCGGGAGTTCGGCACGTCCCGGTGACGGCTCTCATGCTAGGCTACATCAACTTCCGAACGTGCGGAAGAGGATTCGCCAGCCGCGACGTTTCGCGTTTCGGGCTAAGGCACAGACCTCAACGCGCGCTGAACCGCCGCTCGCGCGCCTTGTACAGATGATAGCTGATCAATTCCCGCAGCTTTGCCGGTTCATCGAATTCGAGCTGAACGGCAAACGGCACGATGCCATCAGGCACGCCTTCGCGGCCGCGCAGGCGTGCAAGGTCCTTCTCCGTCGTCACCAGCGTGAGCTGCTCGCGCCGCGCTTCCGTTACGAGCGCCGCGATCTCGTCTTGCGAAAACACGTGGTGGTCGGCGAAAGCGCGCGCGTGCGCGACCTCGATGCCGCTCGCACGCAGAGTGCGGAAGAAGCGGTCGGGATCACCGATGCCGGCGAAGGCGAAGACCCGCTTTCCGAGCAGCTGCGTGAGCGATGCCGTAACCGGCTTCAGCCGCGCGCGCAGCTCGGGCTTGTCGCGCTTGGCAAGCTCGGCCGCGACATCGTTGGCAGCACGGCCATCGCCGATCAGCACCAGCGCGTCGGTGCGCGCGAGCTGCGCCTGCAACGGCGCGCGCAGGGGGCCTGCGGGAAACACCCTGCCGTTGCCGAGGCCGCGCTCGCTGTCGATCACGATCAGGGAGGCGTCCTTGAACAGACCAGGATTCTGGAAACCATCATCCATCAGGATCACGGTGGCGCCCTGCGACTTCGCGAGCGCGACGCCGTCGAGACGGTCGCGCGCGATTGCGACCGGGACGTCGCGCGCCATCATCAGAGGCTCGTCGCCGACGTCGGTTGCGGTGTGACGTGCGCGGTCGACCATGACCGGGCCCTTCAGGCGTCCGCCATAGCCGCGGCTGATCACGACCGGCGTTTCGCCGAGCTCGCGCAAGAGCTTGGTCAACGCCAGCACGGTCGGCGTCTTGCCGGCGCCGCCGACATGGTAGTTGCCGACGCAGATCACGGGAATGCCGGCATCCACGCCCGTGCGCTGCATGCGCCGTGCGGTGATGGCGCCGTAGAGCACACCCAGGGGAGAAAGGACATGCGCAAGCGGGGAACGCGGCCGGTACCAGAAGGCCGGCTCACGCATTGGCGGCTCCCATCTCGATCCGCAACTGCAACAGATACGGCTCGAGCGCGGCCATGGTGCGATCGAGCGCACCACCAAGCTGCTCGACGACGCCCGAGGCTGCGCGTTGCATCTTGTCGCGCACCGTCGGCTCGGCCAGAAGCTGTCCGAGCTGCTTGACCAACGCCTCCTGCGTGTCGGCCTGCCGTGCCCCGCCGCTCGCATCGAGCGCCTCATAGACATCGGCGAAGTTGAACACGTGCGGACCATGGACGATCGCGCCGCCAAGCTTGATGGCTTCGATCGGATTCTGGCCGCCATGGTGGATCAGCGATCCGCCCATGAACACGATTCCCGAGAGCCGATAGAACAGCCCGAGCTCGCCCATGGTGTCGGCGACATAGACGTCGGTCGTCGCCGTCGGCAGCTCCTCGCGCGAGCGCAATGCCGGTTTCAGGCCCGAGGCCGTGATCAGGCCTGCGATCGAGGAGCCGCGATCCGGATGCCGCGGCACGATCACGGTGAGAAGCTGCGGGAAGAAACCGACGAGACTGCGATGCGCCGCCACCAGCATCTCGTCCTCGCCCGGATGGGTCGAGGCCGCGACGATGATCGGCCTGCCGCGCGTCATCGCCATCAGCCGTTCGAGCTTGGCCTGATCGGCCGGCGGCGCCGGCACGTCGAGCTTGAGATTGCCCGTGGTGACGACGTCGCGGCCGCCGAGCGCGGAGAAGCGCTCCGCATCGATCTTCGACTGCGCAAGACAAATGTCGAACCGTGACAGCAGCGCCGAGATGGTTCCGTGCATGCGCCGCCAGCGCGGGAAAGAACGCGGCGACATCCGCCCGTTGATCAGCACCATCGGCACCCGGCGCGCCGCGCCGGCGAGGATCAGGTTCGGCCACAGATCGGATTCGATGAACAGCGCCAGCGACGGCTTCCAGTGATCGAGGAAGCGCGCGACATAGCGCGGCGAGTCATACGGCACGTATTGATGGATGACATCGGGCGGAAAGCGCTTTGCCACCACCGCCGCCGAGGTGACCGTGCCCGAGGTGAGCAGGATACGCAGGTTGAGATCGCGCAGGCGCTCGATCAGCGCCGCCGCGGCCAGCACCTCGCCGACGCTGGCGCCGTGAATCCAGACCAGCGGGCCATGCGGCCGCACGTCGCGGGACAGGCCACGCCGCTCGCCGACCCGCGCGGGATCCTCCTTGCCCTGCTTCAGCCGCCGCTTGATCAGCGCAGGCGCGAGCGGCACCAGGCCGCTAGCCAGGCGCCGATACATCCGCAGCGTCATCGGCAGCGAACTAGGCATCTTCAGGTCCCGGGCGGCCGAGCTGCGCATAGGCGCGGCGGGTCGCCTCGTTCAACGTGTCTTCCAGCTCCTGCCGCAGCGCTTCCATCGTGGCGGCGTCGGCATCTGCGGGAACGTGGATTTCCTTGATGCCCACCAACGCGCCCCGCCCGAATGGCAGATTGATGGTGGTGCGGTCCCAGTTCTTGAGCCGGACGAAGCGGCTGGTCGCCATCGCGAAAGGCATGATCGGCCGTCCCGATTCCCGTGCCAGCATGATGATGCCGAGCCCGGCCACGCGCGAACGCTTGGGGACATCGGCGGTCAGCGCGACATTACAACCGTCCTGGAGCGTCCGCACCATTTCCTTGAAAGCGCCGACCCCGCCCTTGCGGTGGAAAGCCCCGCCATGATCGCCGGAACCCCTGATCGTGCCGATGCCTAGCCGCTCGGCGGCGATGGCGTTGAACTCGCCGTCGCGATGCCGGGAGATCAGGACCCTGGCCTTGTACCGGTCCTTGTTCTTGATGAACGGGGTGAGGAAGTGCTGGCCGTGCCAGAAGGCGAAGATCGCCGGGATCTGCGGTTCGACGCGTTCATAGACATCCGGCGGATCGAACGTGAACCTGTTGGTCCGCCAGACAAAGCGCAGATATTCGGCCGCCAGGACCCCGACGGCACGCTGAACGAAGCTGCTTCGCAGCGTATTGCGAAGCAGTTTCTTCAACGTGCCGGTTCTTGATTCGGATCGAGCAGCCGATGCAGGTGCACGATGAAATAGCGCATCTGCGCATTGTCGACCGTGCTCTGCGCCTTGGCCCGCCAGGCCGCGTGGGCGGTGGCATAGTTCGGATAGAGGCCGACGATGTCGACCTCGTCCAGATTCTTGAAGGTGTTGTGGTCGAGATCGACGAGCTCGCCGCCGATGACGAGGTGAAGCAGTTGTTGCGGGGCACTATCTGGCATGAGTTCTGTTCCTAACGGGCTGCCCGGCAAAGCAGTGTTCGAGAAGCACGACGAAAGCGCTTTAGGCTAAGGGACGGTTGCGAAAATGCGCGACAATGCCCGCATGACGATCGCGTCCCGCTGCCACCAGCACCCCGTGCGCCACTTCCCGGCGGTTATAGAGGATGGGTTCTCCGGAGAGGTCGCTCATCCTACCATCCGCTTCCTGCACGATCAAATCGGCCGCGGCAAGATCCCAATCATGGCTGTTGCCCCCCGCAAAAGCCGCATCCAGCGCGCCGTGGGCGACCCGGCACAGCCGCAGCGCGAGCGAGCCGATTCGCCGGTGCAGCTTGATCTCGCCGAGTGACGGCTTCAGCCGCTCGACCAGGGGCTTCGGGCCGGCGACGCGGGCGAAGTCGAGCTCGGATCCGCCCGTCGCCCGCACCGGCTTGTCGTTCAGCGTCGTGCCCTGGCCGCGCACCGCGAAGAAGAACTCGTCGGTCGCCGGCGCGAACACCGCGGCCAGCACCGGCGCGGCGTCCTCCACCAGCGCGACGCTGACGCACCATTCGTCGTGCCCGCCGAGATAATTGCGGGTGCCGTCGATGGGATCGACGATCCAAGTCAGCCGCCGCGACAGCCGCACCGCGTCGTCAGCGCTCTCCTCGGACAGCCAGCCATAGTCGGGAGTGGCAGCGCGCAGGCGCGTTTCGAGCAGATCATTGACCGCGATATCGGCTTCCGACACCGGCGAGGACGCGCCCTTGATCCACTTCCTCAGCTCGGTGCGGAACATCGACTGCGCGAGCGCGCCCGCGTCCCGCACCGTGTCCTTCAGCAGCGCCGCATCGCGGGTCAGGATGGTCTTGTCGAGAACAGGCGTCATCGGGTCAACCGAGCCGCATGCGAAGACCACCTCTCCCCATCGGGGAGAGGTCGATTTGCGCAGCAAATCGCGTGAGAGGGCGCAGGTCCCGCGAGAGAGCGGTCCCCTCACCCGCGCCTTCGGCGCGACCTCTCCCCATGGGAGAGGTGAGCCAAGCAGCGTCTGCTCGGTCAGCGTCCGCCAAGCGTCAAACCCTCGATGCGCACCGTCGGCGCATTGATGCCGTAGCGGAACTCGAGGTTGTTCGCCGGCTGCATCGACTTGAAGATCTCGAACAGATGCCCGGCGATCGTCACTTCGCTGACGGGATAGGTGATCTCGCCGTTCTCGATCCAGAAGCCGGAGGCGCCCCGGCTGTAATCACCGGTGACGCCGTTGACGCCGGAGCCGATCAGATCGGTGACGTAAAAGCCCTGCTTGACGTCGGCGATCAGCTCGGCGGGCGTTGGCGTGCCGGGCTCGAGATGCAGGTTGTACGGCCCCGGCGAGGGCGAAGAGGAAACGCCGCGATGGGCGTGGCCGGTCGTGGTGAGGCCGAGCTCGCGTGCGGTGGCGCAGTCGAGCAGCCAGGTCGTCAGCACGCCCTCGTCGACCAGCGCGAGTCTTTGCACCGCGACGCCTTCGGCGTCGAACGTCTGTGAGCGCAGGCCGCGCTTGCGCAGGGGATCGTCGACGATGCGGATGTTCTTGGCGAAGAGCTGCTGGCCGAGCTTGTCCTTGAGGAAGCTGGTCTTGCGCGCGATCGAGGCGCCGTTTATGGCGCCGACGAGATGGCCGACCAGGGAGCCGGCGACGCGCGGATCGAACACCACCGGCACCTTGCAGGTCTCGACCTTGCGCGGATTGTAGCGCGCCACGGTGCGCTCGCCGGCGGAACGGCCGACGGTTTCCGGCGACAACAGATCGGCGCCGTGTGGCGCCGAGGTGAAGTCGTAGTCGCGCTCCATGCTGGTGCCTTCGCCCGATATGGCGGTCGCGGAGATGCCCTGGCTGGAACGGAGGTAGGAGCCGTGGAAACCGGTCGAGGTGACGAGCACCATGCCGCCGATGCCGGCAGACGCCGAAGCGCCGCCGGACTTGCTCACGCCCTTCACGCCGAGCGCGGCAGCTTCGGCCGCGAGCGCGCGGCGCTCGAGCTCGGCCGTCGTGGGCACATCGGGATCGAGCAGGTCGAGATCGGGGAAGTCGCGCGCGAGCAACGCAGGATCGGCCAGGCCGACATATTTGTCGTCGGGCGCGACACGCGCCATCGCCACCGCGCGTTCGGCGAGCTTGGTGACGGCATCGCCGCTGACATCGTTGGTCGAAACCACCGCCTGGCGCTGGCCGACCAGCACGCGCAGGCCGACATCGTCGCCCTCGGACCGCTCGGATTCCTCGACACGACCGTCGCGCACCTCGACACCCTGCGAGACGCCGCGCACCGCGACCGCGTCGGCCGCATCCGCGCCGGCGCGCCTGGCCGCCTCGACCAGCCGCTGCGCGAGATCGGAGAGCGCGGACTGATCGAACAAATCGCGATTGGCTGGAGTCGAAAGCGTCGAGCTTGGTGAAGAGTTCACGAACGAAATCCTGTTGGGGCGGGGTTCGGGACCGGAACCCACAGATGTGCCCTGATAGCGCGGACTTCAAGCATTTTCAGCCCGCAAAAGCTCAAATTCGCAGCTCTCGCGCAACGTCTCGTCAATCATGCGCGCCAAGGTCTTGTCAATCATGAGGAGCAAGTGACGGTGGGTTAACCAGCCTTTTTAAGCGGTTTCGGACAGGCGCGCGCTAAGGTCTTCGCATCGACCGGGAACATAATCCCGGCGGGGAGAACGAAGCCGTGAGGCGTCAAACAGCAACATGCGGGGCCAACCCCGCCGGGTCGAGCCGCTCCTTGCGGCTCGACCCTCTTTCCCTTCCGGTCCGCTTCGATGCGCATGATCCGCGCGCCGACGGACATGTCAGGCAGATCGAGCTTCATCGCGAGCGCGTCGTGCTGCGCCGTGCCGTCCGCGGCATGCAGATGGCGATCAACGTCCGCGTTGCCGACTTCACCGGCGTCGCGTTGCGCGGCAAGGACGAAGCGCAGACGCTCGTCCTCGTGCATCGCGATCCCTCGCTATCCATTCCGCTGCTGGTCGGCGCCGATGCCGACGAGATCGCGCAAGCCTGGACAATCTGGAGCGAGATCTTCGCGCTGCCGCAGCTCGACGAGGGTGCCCGCAAGCCCGCGCCGCGCCGCCGCCGCGCCAACGCGATCCGCACCCGCCGCCCGAAGTTCTTGATGCGGCGCCGCACCGGCATGGCGAGCGAGCTGCCCGTTCATCGGGACGAGCGCGAGATTATTGCGCGGAACTAAGCGGCGACTACGCTGCCTTCATCGCCGCGTCCGCGAGCAATCCCGCAAACAGCAGCAAGCCGGCATCGCGGTTCGACTTGAACAGGCGCAGGCAGAGTTCAGGATCGTCAATCCTGAGGCGCACGATCTGTGACGCCAGATGCGCGCTGAAGGCGATCAGCCCGAGCCAGGCCGGCCAGCGCGCATCGCCGGACGCCAGTGCAATGCCGATCAGCATCACCGCGAGCCCGTAGAACAGGACCAGCGCCTGGCGCGTATGCGTGCCGAACAGGCGCGCGGTCGACTTGATGCCGATCAGAGCGTCGTCCTCGGCGTCCTGATGCGCGTAGATCGTGTCATAGCCGATCACCCACGTAATCGCGCCGGCATAGAGCACGAGCGCGGTGACGTCGATGCGTCCGAAGGTGACGGCAAATCCCATCAAGGCGCCCCAGGAGAAGGCAAGCCCGAGCACGGTCTGCGGCCACCAGGTGATGCGCTTCATGAAGGGATAGATCGCGACGATCACGAGCGAGGCGATGCCGGTCGCAATCGCGAAGCGGTTGAATTGCAGGAGCACCACGAGACCGATCAGCGCCTGTGCAACCATGAAGACCAGCGCCTGCTTCGTGGTCACCTGCCCCGACGGCAGCGGCCGCGAGCGCGTGCGCTCGACCTTGTCGTCGAGATCGCGGTCGGTGATGTCGTTCCAGGTGCAGCCCGCACCGCGCATGACGAAAGCGCCGATGAAAAACAGGACGATGGTGAGCGGCAGACCGCGGATATCGTGCGCCATGCCGGCGGCGAGCGCCGCCGACCACCAACATGGCATCAAGAGAAGCCAGGAGCCGATCGGACGGTCGAAGCGGGACAGGCGCAAATAGGGTCGCGCCCAGAGCGGCGCGAGCGTATCGACCCAGTTGCCCGTGGAATCGGCAACGCGGGCGGATGAGTCGCTCATCGGGTCAGGACGTTGCCGTTGAGCGTATCGAAGGTGCTGCCACCCTTCTTGCCGGCATTGGCCTCAGGCGCCGAGCCCGAACCCAGCACCTCGCTCAGCGAGGGACCTGCCGGACCGCGCGGCTGGTTCTGCATCTGCTGCGCAACGTTGCAGACCTTCGTCGCCATCGCCTCGGTGTTCTTGTGGCCGTCCTTCATTTGCGCGCCGACCTGCGGCGGGATTCCGCATTTGGCGGCGTGGGTCTCGATGTACTTGATCATCTTGGTCTCAGCCTGGCTGAAATTGCGGATCAGCTTACAGGCTTCGTCCGGCGGTGCATGACGGTCGCTCGCCGCCTTGATCAGCTTGCCGCGCTTCTCGGCCTCTTCGCGCAGCGGAATGAAGGCCTTCATGCAGTCCTCGCCGGGACCGGCTTGCGTCGGCGGAGCGGCGCTGAAAGCGCCACCGCCGCCGATCGGCGCGGCGCCGTTCACGGGAAAGGACGATTGCGGCGCCGTGCCGACGGAAGCGACGGGCGCCGAGCCGTTCACGGGCGGAAACGCCGAGCTGCTCGCGGCCTGGTTCGGCAGCGGCGCCGGGAAGGCGTTTTGCGCATAGGCGCCCGCGGCACCCATGGCGACCATGGCGGCAGTGATCGGAACCATCAGATGACGGATCATCAAGGCAGTCTCTCCGGCAGGAGCTTACGGGGTTCGGCGTCTTCCCAATCGAAGCGCAACCAGCGTGTTCGCGTTTTTACGATTCCCGCCGGCCCTTAACAACCCATCGAATAGGGCAAGAGCGCGGCGCGGAGACGCACCAATTCGGCGATATTTACCCCCAAAAGTACTGGTTTCGGTTAAGAACGGCGGCAAATCGGACCCTTGAACGATGCCCTCTCACGATTTTCGCGCCCCTCGCCTGTTCGTTGACGCCCCCCTCGCCCAGGACGCCAGGGTGCCGCTCGACCGCGACCAGAGCAATTATCTGGGCAACGTGCTGCGGCTGGCCGCCGGGGCCGAGGTCCTGGCCTTCAACGGTCGCGATGGCGAGTGGCAGGCCGCCATCGAAGGCCGCAAGCGGCCGGATGCCCTCGTCATCCTCCAGCAGACGCGGCCCCAGGACCGACTACCCGACCTCACTTACGTGTTCGCCCCGCTCAAGCATGCCCGGCTGGATTACATGGTGCAGAAGGCTATCGAAATGGGCGCCTCCGCCCTGCAGCCGGTCCTGACCCGGTTCACCCAGGCCTCGCGGGTCAACACCGAGCGGATGCGCGCCAATGTCGTCGAGGCGGCCGAGCAATGCGGCATCCTCAGCATCGCCGCAGTTGCCGAGCCGATGCCGCTGGAGCGCTTTTTGAGCCAGCGCGTCGCGGGCCGGTTGCTGATCTTCTGCGACGAGGCGGCGGAGGTCCAAGACCCCGCTCGGAGCCTGCAAAACGCCCGCGGCGAGGCCGCTCAAGGTATCGACGTGCTGATCGGCCCCGAAGGCGGCTTCGCCGAGGAGGAGCGTACGCTGCTGCTGCGGCAGCCCAGGACCCTGCGGCTGGCGCTCGGCCCGCGGATCATGCGGGCCGATACGGCCGCTGTGGCGGCCCTGGCGCTGGTCCAGACGGTGCTGGGTGATTGGGGCAAGCCCACCTGATCCCGGCTTTGCCCGACCGTTAAGCGATTGATCCTTTGGAGGTCGAAACCGCTGTCGGGCCATGCTAAGGGCTGCGCCAATTCCCGTCTCTCCCTTGGCTACCCGGTTCCACCGGGACGATGGACCCCTGTGATGACCGCGACTGCCACCTCAAATGCTGCCGGCTCCGCCGCCTGGGCGGATACGCTGCTCTTGTCGTTCGCGCAGGCCGGCTATGTCAGGGCCGAGCCCGCGATCCTGCAACCGGCCGAGCCGTTCCTGGACCTCTCCGGCGAGGACATCCGCAAGAGCCTGTACCTCACCACCGACCTGTCCGGCGATGAGCTCTGCCTGCGCCCGGACCTGACCATTCCGGTGGCACGCGACTATCTGGCCTCGGGGCGCGCCGGCCAGCCGGCCGGATTCAGCTATCTCGGTCCGGTCTTCCGCTACCGCAGCGGTCAGGCCAGCGAGTTCCTTCAGGCCGGCATCGAATCATTCGGCCGTCAGGACCGCGCCGCGGCCGATGCCGAGATGCTGTCACTGGCGCTGGAGGCGACCGCCGCTTTCGGCGTCCGCGATGTCGAGATCCGCACCGGCGACGTCGCGCTGTTCAATGCTCTGCTGGACGCCCTCAACCTCTATCCGGTCTGGCGGCGCCGCCTGGTGAAGGATTTCAACCGCAAGATCAGCCTGGAGAAGGATCTGGAGCGATTGGCAGCCGCAGCCACCGCGACGCGCAGCGAATATGAGGGCGTGCTGGCCGCTCTCGCCGGCTCCGACCGCAAGGCGGCGCTCGCCTTCGTCACTGATCTGATGTCGATCGCCGGCACCACCCATGTCGGCGGGCGCACCACGGCCGAGATCGCCGACCGCTTCCTCGAGCAATCGACGCTGAAGGGCGGCGCGCTGCCGCGCGAGGCGATCACCGTGCTCAAGCGCTTCCTGTCGATATCAGGCAATCCCGACGATGCCATCGCCGAGCTGCGCGCGCTCACGCTTGATGCAAAGCTCGATCTCGCCTCGGCGATCGATCAATTCGAGAGCCGGGTCGGCTTCATGGCCGCGCGCGGCATCGACGTGAAGCAGACGCGCTTCTCGACCGCATTCGGACGCGGGCTCGATTATTACACCGGATTCGAATTCGAGCTGCATCACAGGGGCAACGGCGCCGAGCCGCTGGTTGCCGGTGGGCGCTATGACAGACTGATGACCCAGCTCGGCTCGGCCGCGCCGATTCCCGCCGTCGGTTTCTCGGTCTGGGTGGATGCGCTGAACCGGATCGGCCGCAAGGTGGGAGCTTAAGACATGAGCGCGCCGTTCGTTCTGGCCGTTCCCTCCAAGGGCCGCCTGCAGGAAAACACTGAAGCCTTCTTCGCCCGCGCCGGGCTCAAGCTGTCGAAGGCCGGCGGCGCCCGCGATTATCGCGGCACCATCGCAGGGCTGGACAATGTCGAGGTTGCCTATCTCTCGGCGAGCGAGATCGCCTCGCAGCTGTCGCGCGGCTTTGCGCATCTCGGCGTCACCGGCGAAGACCTGGTGCGCGAGACCATCGCCGATGCCGACAAGCGCGTGTCGCTGATCGAAGGGCTCGGCTTCGGCTATGCCGATGTCGTCGTCGCGGTGCCGCAGGCCTGGATCGACGTGCGCACCATGGCCGACCTCGACGACGTCACCACCGGCTTCCGCGAGCAGCATCACATGCGGATGCGGGTGGCAACCAAGTTCGTCAACCTCACGCGTGCCTTCTTCCAGAGTCAGGGCATCACCGATTATCGCATCGTCGAAAGCGCGGGCGCGACCGAAGGCGCGCCGGCCGCCGGCAGCGCCGAGCTGATCGTCGACATCACCACGACCGGCGCGACGCTCGCCGCCAATGGCCTGCGGGTGCTCGATGACGGCGTGATCCTGCGCAGCCAGGCCAATCTGGTGGCATCCAAAGAGGCCGACTGGTCGCCGCAAGCGCGAGAGACGGCGCGTGTCATCCTCGATCACATCGCAGCGCGGGCCCGGGCCAACAAGTACCGCGAGGTCCGCACCCGCTTCCGGCAATGCGACGCCGCCCTGCTCAGCGAGGCTCACAGCCGATACGGAGTCGAGGCCCCGTTCGGCGGTCCGACTTCGTCAGGCATGCTGACGCTGCACTGCCCGCCCGGGCAGCTCTATGCGCTGGCGAGCTACCTGCGCGAGCACGGCGCCGAGACCGTCTCGGTGGTTTCGCTCGACTACGTGTTCGACCGGGAGAACCCGCTATTCGCCAGGCTCGAGGCGTTCTTGGGGCGGTGAGCCTCGGGTCCGTTCAGCGTAGCGACAGCAAACGGCAGTTACCATATGCGGTTGAGAAGACCTAAACGCCTCTGGAACCTTGATCGATGACGCTGGGCTCTGACGTTTCCGGCATGACGACCACCGCAGCTAGCGCCGCAGCGAAGGGGCTGTCGATCGTCATTCCCGTCTACAACGAGGCGGCCGGCCTCGCCGCACTGCATCAGCGCATCTGCGATCTCGCCAAGACCTTGCGGCAGCGGTATCGCCTGGCCTGCGAGGTCGTCTATGTCGATGACGGCAGCGCGGATGCGACGCTGCCGATCGCCCGGTCGCTGCCGGCCGACGCAATCGACGTCCAGGTGGTGTCCTTGTCGCGCAATTTCGGCAAGGAGGCCGCGCTGATGGCGGGCCTCGACCATGCCCGGCTCGGCGCCGTCATGTTCATGGATGGCGACGGCCAGCATCCGCCGGCGCTCGTCGAAGAGCTGGTGCGGCACTGGATCGATGACGGCTATGACGTCGTCTACACTGCCAAGGCGCATCGCGACAACGAGCCCTTCTTGCGCCGGATCGCCGTGCACGGCTTCTACGCGCTGATCAATTGGGGCGCCCGCCAGAAGATCCCGGAGGACGCCGGCGACTTCCGTCTGCTGTCGCCGCGCGCGGTCGCCGCACTCAGGCAGCTGCCGGAGCGCAACCGCTTCTTCAAGGGCCTCGCCAGCTGGATCGGCTTCCGCCAGATCCGTGTCGACTACGAGCCTGCGGCGCGCGCCCATGGCATCACCTCCTTCAACGCCGTAAGCCTGCTCGGCCTCTCGATCGAGGGCCTGACCTCGTTCTCGGTGGCGCCGCTGCGCTTCGCCAGCCTGCTCGGCGTCATTCTCGCCGGAGGTGCCTTCCTGTTCGGCCTGTCGATCCTCTGGGAGGTATTCACGACCGGCAAGCAGGTCCCCGGCTATCCCTCGCTCGTGGTGGGCCTGATGACGATCGGCGGCGTGCAGCTCATCATGATCGGCATCGTCGGCGAATATATCGGAAAAATCCTGTCCGAGCTGAAGGCGCGTCCGATCTACTTCGTCGCCGAGCACAGCGCGAAGCATTTCGAGGCCGGCAAGGCCCAGGACGATCAGGACGCCGCGAGCAGGACGGCAGCCGAATGAGCACCGCCGCGAGCCCGCGGCGAATCTGGCTCTGCGCCGACGATTACGGCATCAGCCCGGGCGTCAACCGCGCCATCCGCGACCTGCTCGAACGCGGCCGCCTCAACGCCACTTCGGTGATGATGGTAGGTCCGGCGATCGCGCGCGGCGAAGTCGAGGCGCTGCAGGCTTGTGCAAAGCAGAGCCCGCGCTGCGCGATCGGATTGCATGTGACGCTGTCGGCGCCGTTCCGGCCGCTCACCATGCACTTCCGCCCGCTCGACGGCGACATGTTCATGCCGTTTCCAAAACTGCTGCGCGCGGGACTTTTGCGGCGGCTCGACCGTGAATTCATCCGCAACGAGGTGAAGGCGCAACTGGCCGCCTTCATGGAAGCGTTCGGACGCGCTCCTGATTTTGTCGACGGCCACCAGCATGTGCAGCTCTATCCGCAGGTGCGCGACGGCTTCGTCGATGCAGTCGCTGAGGCTGCGCCAAACGCCTGGGTGCGCCAGGGCGGCCGCGAGCTGCCGCTGGCGCAGCGGCTCGCCTCACCGAAAGCCATGGTGCTCGATATCCTCAGCGCGCAATTCCGCCGCCGTGCCGCCAGTGCCGGACTGAGCTTCAATCCCGCCTTCGCCGGCGCCTATGATTTCACGCGCGCGGCCGATTTCGGCGCGCTGATGCGGCAATTCCTGGAAGGCCTCCCCGATGGCGGCCTCGTGATGTGCCATCCCGGCTTCGTCGATGAGGTCCTCGCCGGACTCGATCCCATGACCGACGTGCGTGAACGCGAGCACGCGTATCTGAAGAGCGACGCCTTCGCGCGCCTGCTGGCGGACAGCAACGTGACATTGGGATGAAACGGGCGAAAAGCGGGACCAGGCGACAGCTTGTCGCCTACGGAAATTTAATCCGGCCGGCACTGTTGGGGCCATAATGGAACCCTACATCTCCTGCGCGCTTGGTTCTGCGCAGAGGAGACAGATCATGACGCCGCAGGAACGCCAGCTCGTCGACGAGCTTTTTGACCGGCTTTCTAAACTGGAGAATGCACCGCGCGATCCTGACGCGACCGCCGCAATTTCCGACGGTCTGCGCAAGGCGCCCGGCGCGGTCTACGCGCTGGTGCAGACCGTGTTGGTGCAGGACGAAGCGCTCAAGCGCGCCAATGCCCGCATTCAGGAGCTGGAGGCGGGACACGGGCCCGAGCAGGCGCAGTCTGGCGGCTTCCTGGATACCATGCGCGAGACGCTGTTCGGATCGAGCCCGTCGCGCGGCTCGGTTCCGAACGTGCCGCCGCGCGATTCGCGGCCGGTCTGGAACAGCGGACAGGCGATGCAGCAGACGCAGCCAGGTTACGGCGCGCCGCCCTATGGGCAGGCCTATGGCCAGGGTCCGGGTCAGGGCTATGGCGCTCCGCCGGTCGGTGGTGGCGGCTCGTTCCTCGGCACGGCCGCAGCGGCTGCGGCCGGCGTCGTCGGCGGCTCCCTCCTGCTCTCGAGCATCCGCGGCATGATGGGCGGTCCGCACCAGCAGGCTTTCGGCGACACCACGATCATCGAGGAGCGCGGTGGCGGCGGCGCAGGTGGAAGCCCCTGGGGCGGTAGCGATCAGTCCGGCGGCTCGCTGGCACGCGATGCGGGCCTGAACGACATCGGCTCCAACCGGGACAGCCGCCAGGGCTTCTTCGACCAGGCGTCGAACGACCGCGACAACAACGACCAGAATTACGACGACGATCGCGACGACAATTTCAACACGGCTGACGACAGCGATTTCGACAGCGGCGATGACGGCGGCAGCGATTACGCGTGAGCAATTTGCGCTGCAGATGCAAACCGGCCGCCTCCAGGCGGCCGGTTTCTTTTGAGGCTGAGCTGAAGTGCCTTCTGTGCCAGCGCGCGCAGAGAAGCCGTTCGATATAAATAATATGACTAATGCACATCCTTGCTGGATAGCACTGAGCTGAACGTCAGCAGCGCGCATGACTTCACCATAGAAGTTGAAAATCGCGCTGCTGACGCGTGCAGCCGTAGACTCCCGGATTTCCAAATACGGACATGGGGTGTTCAACTGGAAGAACACGTTGCTTCCGCCACACGTCGTGGCTGCCTCTCTTGGCTATAGTCGGGGGTCTTGAACATGAGTCCACTTCAGCAGCGCATTGCAACCTTGAGCGACGTGACAACCCATCTCATCACCGAATTGTACGAGTTGGAGGGACTGCACGAACGCGTCCGGAAGGCGGAGCTGTCGGTGCGGCTGCTAAGCCGCTTCGCTCGCGCACCGCGTTCGGCTTCATCAACTTGTCGTCGCCGTCTCGGGTCGAGGGGACACCGTCAGCAGAGATAGACTATCCAGGCAGGCGCTCGGCGGCGGCACGCACCCCCTTCGATGCCGCGCATCCCGAGCCGGCGCGGCATGCGGAGTTGATCGCCCCATCGAGCGCATGACGCTTCACATCACCACGACCTTGGTGCCGACGTTGACGCGGCCGTAGAGATCGATGACATCCTCGTTGCGCATGCGGATGCAACCGGAGGAGACGTTGGTGCCGATGGTCCAGGGCTCGTTGGAGCCGTGAATGCGGTAGAGGGTCGAGCCGAGATACATCGCGCGAGCGCCGAGCGGATTTTCTGGACCGCCTTCCATGTGCCGCGGCAAATCGGGCCGGCGCGCGAGCATCTCGGCCGGCGGCGTCCAGTCCGGCCATTCGCGTTTGGCCGTGATCGACTTCACGCCGGACCAGGTGAAGCCGGGACGGCCTACACCGATACCGTAGCGCAACGCGCGGCCGTTGCCCTCGACGAGATAGAGGAACTTGTTCGGCGTATCGACCACGATCGTGCCCGGACTTTCCTTGCCGCTATAGTCGACGAGTTGCTTCTCGAATTTCGGATCGAATGGACGCTGCCGCGGATCGACCGCGTCCTGCTGGAGCGCGCTTTGCTGAATTGCGCCTTGCATCTGCGGCTCGCCCATCGGCGGCAGGCGGCGCTGCTCGTAGTAAGCCGGCTGCTGCTGATACATCGGCTGCTGCGGCGCATAGGCTGGACCGCGGCCGGGACCGTCGCCGAACAGAAACTCGATGAAGCCGCCACCCAGATTCGAATTCGACGCGACGCGCACCGGCGCCGGCGGCACCTGCGGCGCGTAGAGCACCGCGGGCGGATCGTTCGGCACGGTATTGTCGAAGGCGCCGGCGTCCGCGCCGGCAACGAAGGTGCAAGCGCCGCCGAGCAGCGCAACAGACATTTTCTTGAACATCGACGTACTCTGTACTGTTTCGTCTAGATCACATGCGTCGTGGCGAGCCGGTGGCTGATCCGCGCTCCTCGACGTGGTCAATAAAAAGCAAAAGCCGCTTTGTTTGGTAAACGTATCGGGCGTTTGGATTCACCACGTCGCGAGCGGCGGCGCAATTTCGCGATCAGCGTTTATTTTCGATGAACGCAGCGCGGCCATGGTTAATCGCTTCTTTGCGCAGCGTCGCGCGCGGCCGATCGGCAGTTCCGCCTGTGAACTTCGTGTTAAATCGGTTCTGCCTACAAAGACGCGTGAGTGAGGTGGGGGAGTAACCTGATGGCTGTTCACCGCAAGCGTTTTCGCGTCGAGGATATCATCAGCGGCGAGATGCCGATTCTGGACGACACCGAAGAGGCAATCCCGATGCATAGCGAGATCATGGCCGAGCTGCGCGCGATCCGCGCCCAGATGGCGAAGGGCGTCGTCGCGGCCCCGCTGTCCGGCAGCGCTGCCATAGCGGCGATCGATGCTTCCACGGCGCACGAGCTTGCCGAAGCCCGCACCATGCTCGAGACCTACCGGGCGCAGATCGAGCAGTGCGAGAAGCTGAAGGTCGAGCTCGACCTCATCCACGACGCCATCGATCGTACCAAGCGCGAGATCGCGACGCTGCACGGCAAGAGCTTCGACGGCGGCGAAATGGCCAAGGTCAATGGCGAGCTCGGCGCGGTGGTCGGCGGCACCGAGCAGGCGACCCAGCAAATCCTCGAAGCCGCGGAATCGATCGACCAGGCCGCCAGCGCAATGTCCAAGGTGGACTCGGCCGATCAGCAGAAGCGCCTCGCCGACGATATCCAGGAGCGCGTCATCTCGATCTTCGAGGCCTGCAACTTCCAGGACCTGACCGGCCAGCGCATCAGCAAGGTCATGACCACGATGAAGTTCATCGAGCAGCACATCAATGCGATGATGGATATCTGGGGTGGCGTCGACGCGATCAAGGCCCATGTGCCGGCGCAGGTCGACAACCGCAGCGACGACGAGAAGCTCCTCAACGGCCCGAAGCTCGCCGGCGACGTCGGCCACGCCTCGCAAGACGACATCGACGCGCTGTTCGATTGAGCGGACGCGCATACGGACAAAGCAAAACGCCGGCCCAGGGCCGGCGTTTTTGTTTGCCGTCATTGCGAGCGAAGCGAAGCAATCCAGACTGTCACCCTGGAAAGACTCTCGATTGCTTCGCTACGCTCGCAAGTGGTTGGGCCGGAGCCCTATCACGCCCTTGGCGCGCAGCGGACGTAGACCATGTTGCCGTAGCGCGTGGCGGCGTCCTTGTCGATGAAGCGGGTGATCAGGACGCGGCCGTCGAAGGAGACGATCTCGCGGTCCTGCTCGCCGGGGGTCGGACCGGCCGGTCCGATGTAGTTCTTGCCGCTCGGCGAGCCCTTCAGCCGCAGTTCCTGCGGCGTCGCCTGGTCGGCCAGATGCATGATCACGCCGCCGGATGAACCGGCGCCGATCACGTAGGGATTCTTGCACTGGGCTCTCGCCGCAGCCTCGGTGCGAGCGCGGTCGGCCGGGTTCTGGAACGAGGCGAGACCCCAGCGACCGACGATCTCGTCGGCGCGGATGGTGGCCGGCATTTCCGGAGCTGTGCCGGGCTCGGCTTCGGGCGGCGGCGAGGACGACGAGAAGGATGGCAGGCTCATGCCGCCGCCGCAGGCGCCCAGCAACAGCGCCAGACAAGAGGCGGCCGCCAGATTGGCAACCGTGCGCGTGTGAGCCGAACAGATCATGGCATTCCCCCGAACAAGACCATGGCCGCACCCCTCCCGCAGCCAAGCGCAAAACCGCTGCCGGAGCAATGACGTCCTTCTATACGCCGGCGCTCCGAACGAGTTTCCAATGCCACCATCCTATATCCGCCTCAACAACCGCTTAACCACCTTTGCTTGACAGGATCGCAGCCAAGCCATATTTCCGGGCCCACTATTAGCACTCGGAAAGCCCGATTGCTAAGCGCGCCGTTCGATCCTCGAGGAGAGGGTGGACGGAAGCGCCGCCCCACCGACTTCCACTACTTCCGAAGCGAGCCTCCAAAGGGAAACGTCATGGCTAAATCCAAATTTCGTCCGCTGCATGACCGTGTCGTGGTCAAACGTATCGACGCCGAGGAAAAGACCAAGGGCGGCATCATCATTCCCGACACCGCCAAGGAAAAGCCGTCGCAGGGCGAGGTCGTCGCCGTCGGCCCCGGCGGCCGCGACGAGACCGGCAAGCTGATTCCGATCGACCTCAAGGTCGGCGACCGCGTGCTGTTCGGCAAGTGGTCGGGCACCGAGGTCAAGATCGACAATGAAGAGCTCCTGATCATGAAGGAGTCGGACATCATGGGCGTGCTGGCCTAAGGCCATCCGCCTGAACGGCCACTGAATGCTCCGCTGTCATGCCCGGGCTCGACCCGGGCATCCATCCTTCCTCACAAGATGATGGATTGCCGGGCCTACGCCACGCCGAAGCGGCTTCGGCCGCGCAGGCGGGTCAAGCCCGGCAATGACGAAGACAGCGCCGCACGCACGGAACAAGACACATCACGAAACAAGAGGGACTGCAGACCATGGCTGCCAAAGACGTCAAGTTTTCCGGAGACGCGCGCGAACGCATGCTGCGCGGCGTCGACGTTCTCGCCAACGCCGTCAAGGTGACGCTCGGTCCGAAGGGCCGCAACGTCGTCATCGAGAAGAGCTTCGGCGCGCCCCGCATCACCAAGGACGGCGTCACCGTCGCCAAGGAGATCGAGCTCGAGGACAAGTTCGAGAACATGGGCGCCCAGATGGTGCGTGAGGTCGCCTCCAAGACCAACGACCTCGCCGGCGACGGCACCACCACCGCGACCGTGCTGGCCCAGGCCATCGTGCGCGAAGGCGCCAAGGCGGTTGCCGCCGGCATGAACCCGATGGACCTCAAGCGCGGCATCGACACCGCGGTTGCCGCGGTCGTCAAGGATATCGAAAAGCGCGCCAAACCGGTCGCCGCCTCCTCCGAGGTCGCCCAGGTCGGCACCATCTCGGCCAACGGCGATGCCGCCATCGGCAAGATGATCGCCCAGGCGATGCAGAAGGTCGGCAACGAGGGCGTCATCACCGTCGAGGAGAACAAGTCGCTGGACACCGAGGTCGACATCGTCGAGGGCATGAAGTTCGACCGCGGCTATCTCAGCCCCTACTTCGTCACCAATGCCGAGAAGATGACCGCCGAGCTCGAGGACGCCTACATCCTCCTGCACGAGAAGAAGCTCTCGGGCCTGCAGGCCATGCTGCCGGTGCTCGAAGCCGTGGTGCAGTCGGGCAAGCCGCTCGTCATCATCGCCGAGGACGTCGAGGGCGAGGCGCTGGCCACCCTGGTCGTCAACCGGCTCCGTGGCGGCCTCAAGGTCGCCGCCGTCAAGGCGCCGGGATTCGGTGACCGCCGCAAGGCCATGCTGGAGGACATCGCGATCCTCACCGGCGGCCAGCTCATCTCCGAGGAGCTCGGCATCAAGCTCGAGAACGTCACGGTGAAGATGCTGGGACGCGCGGGCAAGGTGGTGATCGACAAGGAGAACACCACGATCGTCAAGGGCGCCGGCAAGAAGCCGGAGATCGAGGCCCGCGTCGGCCAGATCAAGGCTCAGATCGAGGAGACCACCTCGGACTACGACCGCGAGAAGCTCCAGGAGCGCCTCGCCAAGCTCGCCGGCGGCGTCGCGGTGATCCGCGTCGGCGGCGCCACCGAGATCGAGGTCAAGGAGAAGAAGGACCGCGTCGAGGACGCGCTCAACGCCACCCGCGCCGCGGTGCAGGAAGGCATCGTCCCAGGCGGCGGCGTCGCGCTGCTCCGCGCCAAGAAGGCGGTCGGCCGTCTCACCAACGCCAATGACGACGTCCAGGCCGGCATCAACATCGTGCTGAAGGCACTGGAGGCCCCGATCCGCCAGATCTCCGAGAACGCGGGCGTGGAAGGCTCGATCGTCGTCGGCAAGATCCTGGAGAACAAGTCCGAGACCTTCGGCTTCGACGCCCAGAACGAGGACTATGTCGACATGGTCGAGAAGGGCATCATCGATCCGGCCAAGGTAGTGCGCACCGCGCTGCAGGACGCCTCCTCCGTGGCCGGCCTGCTGGTCACCACCGAAGCCATGGTCGCCGAGCTGCCGAAGAAGGAAGCTCCGCCCGCCATGCCCCCCGGCGGCGGCATGGGCGGCTTCTAAGCCTCCATCCCAATGAAAGTATTGCGAAGGCCGCCTCCAGGCGGCCTTCTTTTTTGCCGACCCTGCCTCCTCGCTTTCCGATTCAATCAGTGGCCAAAACCCACTACGGTGGCGCGCCGATTCTGATCGTTTGGGCATGATCCTCTCGGAAAACCGCTTCACACTTTTCCGGATCATGCCCGTTGCCCGAGGATCTCATCAATGCGTGCGCTTCTGGTTTGTTCGACAGCCGTTTTGGCGGCCCTGCTCACCGTTTCGCCGCATCCGGCCTCCGCCCAGATGAAGCTGTCGCCGAAGTCGACAGTGCCGGGCGGAACCGAGACGCGCTATTTCACCTCGATCGACGGGCTGATGGACGGCAATGCCGACGTGATCCTGAAGGAGACACGGCAGGGCAAGACGGTCACCGCGGCGGTGCTCGACGTCTGTTACCCGGTCGCGAAAAACTCCGAGCGCAAGGACCGGTTCGTCGTCAATCTCCAGGTCGCCGGCCAGACGCTGACGGGAACGACGCAGAGCCTCGGCGAGAAGTCGCCGGTCAGCGTCAAGCTGACGCGCAAACAGTCCGGCGACACGTTCGAATTCCGCGGCCAGATCGCGATCGGTCAGGCGGTGACCGAGGTCACCTCGCCCGACAATTCCGATCTCAGCGAAAGAGAATTCCTGGACAGTCAGACCTCCGACGACGGCATCACGCCGCAGCCGAAGGATTTCACCGACGTCTCGCCGGAAGCGATCGCAGTCAAGGTCAAGCTCGAAGCTGCGACCGACTTCCTGAAGAGCCTGAAGGGCCAGGAGGTCGAGGTGACGCTGGCGAGCCTCAATGTCGGCTGCGATGCGCTGCGCGCGGGCGAGCAGACCATCAACATGTCGGTCGATCCCGAGCGCGCGGGCGCGCTGCTGTCGAAATTCAAGGCGATGCCCGGCGTCACGGCCGCTGGCTGGACTGCGGGCATGACCGAGATGGACCGCACCATCCGCTTCCCCGCGGCCGACTGGCGCGAGGGCGACAAGATCAACAAGGGCAAGCTTGCGACCGCGGTGGCGAACGTGCTGAGCAGGACACTCGCGGCAAAGCCGGTGTCGCAAAACTTCAATCCGGCCACCGGCAAGCTTAAGCTGGTGTTCAAGCGGCCGAACCAGGATTTTCCGGCGCTCGAGCTCACCGACACGATCGAGGTCGCAGGGCTCGTATCGCCCGACAAGCCGGGCGCCACCGACAAGCTCATGCTCTGGATCGGCAGCCCCGCAACCACCACCGCCGACGAGAGCAGCGGCGCCAAGCTCAATTTGTCCGAGGACGCGAGCCCGGACGAAGAAGGCGATCTGCCCGACGACAACGGCTCGATCGAGGCGCTTGCCCAGGAGCTGAAGGGCCAGCGCTGGGATGCCGACAAGTCGGTGTGGAAGTAGGCCGAGCTACCGTGCCCCGGACGCAGCGCGACAGCGCGGCAGAGCCGCTCCCAGAGGCTGCACGCGAAGTCGGGGATGAATTCCTGGGTCCCGGCCCTGCGTCGCATCGCCTAAAGCGCGATGAGATTTGGATGAATCGTCATCGCGCTTTAGCTTGTTGTTTACGCATGATCTTTCCGGAAAACCGCTTCGCACTTTTCCGGATCATGCTTCAGGCGATGCGCCTTGTCCGGGACATGAGAGTGCCGCGAGCGAGACCTAAACCGCGATGGGATCAGGATGAATCACCATCGCGCTTCAGGTTATTGTTTGAGCATGATCTTTTCGGAAAACCGCTGCACACTTTTCCGGATCATGCTTTAATTCCCGTTGACGCGAAAGCGCAGCGGCTTGGGACCTGTGAGCATGAGGACGTCACCCTGGCGCTTCCAGGTCTCGACGCTGCCGAGTGCGGCGACGAGCTCGTCATCGGCCTGCGCCTTTGCAGGCGGACAGGAACGGTCCTGGATCTGGGTGGGGACGAAGATCACGGTGTTGCCGGCAACCGAGAACTGGCCCTTGCCGCCCTTGCACCAGAGCTCCAGCACGACCTCCCCATTGTCGCCGATCTCGATGTTCGGAATCCGCTTCGAGCCTGCCTGCGGCAACGCCTCCAGCGTCATCTCGGTGCCGAAGGGAAACCCCTCCTCGGCACGCGCGAGCGTGGACATCGCGAGCATTGCAACCGCCGCGCACACCAATCGCAGAAGCGAAACCATGAGACCTCTCGAGCGACCTGATTTGCGGCACCTTCTACAGGACAGCCGTGCCGTTGAGAAGGTTCGCGGCCGACGCAAACATCCCCGCGGGGATGAACCTCGCGGGGATTTGTCGAAGCGCGACGCTGACGGCTACTTCAGGACCAGCGCCGTGAACGGCCAGACATAGGCCTGCAGCGTCACGAGCACGCCGACCAAGCAGGCCAGCACGATCGAGTGCCAGAACACGAAGCGCAGAATCGAGCCCTCGTGGCCGTACCACCGCGTCGCGGTGGAGGCGACCACGATCGACTGCGCATCGATCATCTTGCCCATCACGCCGCCGGAGGAGTTCGCCGCCGCCATCAGCACCGGCGACAGGCCGATCTGCTCGGAGGTGATCTTCTGCAAATTGCCGAACAGGATGTTCGAGGCGGTATCCGATCCCGTCAGCGCCACGCCCAACCAACCGAGCAGCGTGCCGAAGAAGGGATAGAGCACACCGGTCGCCGCGAAGGCGAGACCGAGCGTCGCGTCGACACCCGAGAGGCGGGTGAGCGTGCCGATCGCGAGCATCGCCGAAATGGTGATCAGCGAGATCGCGCACAGCCGGATCGTGCGGCCGTACTCGACCAGCAGGCGTCCCGGCCCAACCCCCATCAGCAAGCCGGAGATGATCGCCGCGATCAGCATGCCGGTGCCGGTGAACGACAGATAGGTGAACGCGAACACCGCGCCCTCCGGCGTCGGCTTGGCGGCCACAGGCGGCATCTTGTTGATCATCTGGTGCAGATCGGGAACGGGGTAGTTCCAGGTGAAGACCGAGTTCGCCCAGGTCTTGAATGCGCCGTTGCCCCAGATCAGCATCACGATACAGACGATGATCCAGGGCAAAAGCGCGCTCCACAGCTCGGACTGGGTCAGCGGCGTCTTGTCCAGCGGCGTTGCCTTTTCCATCTGCGCGGCCGATTCGTCGTGGCCGCGCAGCTCCGGCGACAACCAGAGCTGCCGCGGCTGCCACACTTTCAGGAACAGGATGAGCGCGCCCATCGAGATCAGCGACGCCCCGATGTCGACGATCCAGGGATTGACGTAGTTCGAAATCACATA
Source organism: Bradyrhizobium vignae (assembly GCF_900324035.1). Lineage (NCBI taxonomy): Bacteria > Pseudomonadati > Pseudomonadota > Alphaproteobacteria > Hyphomicrobiales > Nitrobacteraceae > Bradyrhizobium > Bradyrhizobium vignae. The sequence continues at coordinate 1,057,648 of NZ_LS398110.1, read as the reverse complement.
CTGGGGGATCGCGAAGGACACGCCGGTGACGAGAATCGCCGGCCAGACATCCTTCATGCCCCGCCAGCCCGCGAACGCCCAGACCACCCAGAACGGCACGATCAGCGAGAAGAACGGCAATTGCCGGCCGACCATCGCGCCCAGGATGTAGGGATCGAGCCCGGTGACGGAAGCAAGTCCCTGGATTGGCGTGCCCAGCGCGCCATAGGCGACCGGCGCCGTGTTGGCGATCAGCGACAGGCCGGAGGCTGCGAGCGGCGAGAAGCCGAGCCCGATCAGCACCGCGCCAGTGATCGCGACCGGCGTGCCGAAGCCCGAGGCGCCTTCGAAGAAGGCGCCGAACGAGAACGCGACCAGCAAGAGCTGTAGGCGCCGGTCCTCGGTGACACCGCCGATGGCGCGCTTGAGCAATTCAAAGCGCCCGGTGCTCACCGTGACCTGGTAGAGGAAGATGACGTTGAGGACGATCCAGCCGATGGGAAAGAAGCCGGTGACGATGCCGAGCGCCGAGGCGCGGATCGACATGCCCGCCGGCATGGTGAAGATCAAGATCGCGATCAGGTTGGTGATGATCACGGCGATCACGGCCGCGATGTGCGCTTTCACGCGCCCGCTCGCGATCATGACCAGGAGCGAGACGACCGGAACGGCTGCCGCGACGGTCGACAGTGCCGCATTGTTCAGCGGATTGTAGATTTGATTCCACATGGCTTCCTCCCCCACGCCTGTTTGCGGCAGGCGGCCCGCGTGGAGAGCCGGTCCTGCTTGACGCTGGAAGCGATAACCCCCGAGTTGGACGCGAATTCCTCGCGAATGAAGCGGTTCCCGTCCGCTCACAAGCTCGCGAAGTCCGAATGCCCCCGCCCCGCGCCGTCAACGTCCATGCTAGGGTCGCCGGCCGGGACAACGCAAATTGCACAACTTGCGACTTTAGTCTAAGCGCGCTTGTTTCTGCCGTTGCTACAGGCAGTTGCGCATACCCCCGAGGAGACCCCGCTCTGTGAAGAACATCAGCGCCACGCTCGCGATCGTCTGGCGAATCGCAGCCCCCTATTTCCGATCCGAGGACAAATGGGCCGGCCGCGGCCTGCTCGCCGCCGTGGTCGCGATGGAGCTGGCGCTGGTCGCGATCGACGTGCTGGTGAACCAGTGGCAGAACCGGTTCTACAGCGCGCTCCAGACCAGTGACTGGGACAGCTTCGTGCGGGAGATCTGGATCTTCATCGCGCTCGCGTTCACCTATATCGCGCTGGCCGTCTACAAGCTTTACCTGAACCAGTGGCTCCAGATTCGCTGGCGGCAATGGCTCACTCGGCATTATCTCGGTGAATGGCTCGGGGGCGCCACGCATTACCGCATGCAGCTCAAGGGCGATGCGGCCGACAACCCGGACCAGCGCATCACCGAGGACGTCAAGAACTTCGTCGAGCAGACCCTGACCATCGGGCTCGGCCTGCTCTCGTCGATCGTGACGCTGTTCTCCTTCGTGATCATCCTTTGGGGCCTTTCCAACGCCGCGCCGCTGCGCCTGTTCGGCACCGATCTCATGATCCCAGGCTATCTGTGCTGGGGCGCATTGATCTACGCGATCTTCGGCACCGCGCTGACGCACTGGATCGGCGCACCGCTGGTCAACCTCAATTTCGAGCAGCAACGTTACGAAGCCGACTTCCGCTTCAACCTGGTCCGCGTCCGCGAGAATTCCGAGCAGATCGCGCTGCTCAGGGGAGAAGGCGCCGAACGCGCCCGCCTGCTCGATCGCTTCGGTTTCGTGATCGCCAACTGGTACGGCATCATGAGCCGGACCAAACGCCTCACCGCGTTCACGGCCAGCTACCAGCAGGCCGCAGTGATCTTTCCCTACGTGCTGGTGGCGCCGGCCTTCTTCGCCAAGAAGATCCAGCTCGGCGACATGATGCAGACCGCATCCGCCTTCTCCAGCGTTCAGGGCGCATTGTCGTTCTTCGTCACGGCCTACCGGTCGCTGGCGGAGTGGCGCTCGATCGTTGCGCGCCTCGATGGCTTCGAGATGTCGGTCGAATCGGCGGCGAATCTGCCGGCACGTGAGCCTGCCATCGCCTTGGAGGTCGCCGGCGGCCGTCATATCGATCTCGAGCAGCTCTGCGTTAACCTGCCCAACGGCATGCCGCTGGTGGCCGCCAAGGCCTTCACGATTCAGTCCCCGGAGCGCGTGTTGGTGACCGGACCGTCGGGCTCCGGCAAGTCCACGCTGTTCCGGGCCATCGCCGGCATTTGGCCGTTCGGTACCGGCACGGTTGTCATTCCGGCGAAGGCAAAGCTGATGATGCTACCGCAACGGCCCTATTTTCCGGTCGGCGTGCTGCGCGATGCCGTCGTCTATCCGGCAGCGCCCGGCGCGTTCAGCGCGGCGCAAGTGCACGACGCGCTGATCGCGGTCGGGCTGCCTGACCTCGCCGGACGGCTCGACGAGGACGGTCACTGGAACCGGATGCTGTCGCTCGGCGAGCAGCAGCGCCTGGGGCTTGCGCGCGCACTGCTGCATGCGCCGGACTATCTGTTCCTGGACGAGGCGACTGCCTCGCTGGACGAGCCGTCGGAGGCCCGGCTGTACCGGCTCCTGGCGGAGAAGCTGCCGCAGGCCACCATCGTCTCGATCGGCCACCGCTCGACGCTCGACGCCTTCCACACGCGGAAGGTGGCCTTGGTGAAGGACGGTGCGATCCACGTTGTCGGCAGGGGCCGTGAACCGGTCGAGGCGGAGCCGACCGTCGCGCCCTGAGGCGCAAAGGGACGTGGCGCCCGTCAGTCAGCGCCACCGAAGGTCCAGCTGCCTCCTCTCGTGTCCCGGACAGGCCGCAAGGCCCTTCAGCGTTGCGGCGCAGCGCCGGCGCCCAGACGTCGTACTCCAGTCGCACTCCAGAAGGATGGGCCCCGGCTCTGCAGCACCGCTGAAGCAGCGCTGCGTCCGGGCCACGAGAACGAGACGCGGTTCACATCCACAAATCCACACTGCAAACGCAATCCGGAGTGCGAGGCGTCAGCGTCGATCTTCAGCCCCACACGTCGCGCTCTCGCGCAGCGGTCGAGCATCCCTCTCACCAGCCCCAAAGTAAAAGGGCGGCAGATCGCTCTGCCGCCCTCCTCAAGTCGTCTCGGTCAGAAGACTTACTTCAGATTGCTCATCGCCGTCAGGTCGAATGAGAGCTTGGCGACGCCGGCCGCGCTGCACCAGTTGGAGCCGAAGCCGCCCGGGTTGATCGGGGTGAAGCTGCCGTCGAACTTCGCGGTGTAGTCGCTGGTGAAGGCGTTGCAATCGCCCTTCTTCAGGTCGGTGTCGTAGTAGCGCAGATCGAGCGTGAACACCTTGTAGGTGAAGCCGACGCCGACGTTCCAGGTGTTGTAGCTCGGCTCCTTGATGCCGTTCGCGTACACCGGATCGCCCGCGATGCCGTAGAAGATGTCGGAGGTGCCGAGCCACTGCCGGCCGAACTCACCCGACACGTACATGCCGACGCCGCTGGCACCGAAGATCGTGCTCGGCGCGGTCCACTTGGCGGTGATCGAAGCGTAGTTGCCCCAGGCACCAAGGTTGAGGAAGTTTGGCGAGTAGTACTCGTTAAAGCCGACCGTCCACTGGTCGTTGATGTTGATGTTCAGCTTGGCATAGGCCTCGAAGAAGCTCGCGTCCTTCTTGGCGAAATTGCCGTTGATCGGAAGGCCGATAGCGCCCTGAGAGTAATCGATGTCGGTGCCGCAATTGCCCTGGGCGAGGGTGCCCTGCGAGCCGAAGCAGCTTCCGCCAGGATAGAGATAGCCCCAGACACCGAAGTCGAAGGCGAACATGCCGAAGGTCGGGCGGATACCGCCGTAGATGTCGACTTCGGCCGCGGCGCGGTTCGGGAACGAGATGCTCTCCGCGGACGCACCGATGTAGAGCTGCAGGTCTTTGTTGACGTTGTAGCGCGGCTCGAAATAGGCCGTGACCGACGGATTATGGTTGGACTGCGTGACGCCGCGGAAGATGTAATCGCTCATGATGCCGGCGCCGAAGGCGATATCCCAGGGATCGAAGGCAGGCGGCGGCGGGGCTTTCAGCGCCTTCACGGGCAAGTCTGCCGCGAAAGCCGAACCCGTTACCATTGCCAGCGCCGTGGCCAACAAAGTCACTTTTTTCATTTCGATCCCCATCGCCAGTTCTTAGACCCCAGTCGGATCCCGGAAGCCCCCGGGGCGCTCGACCTGATTGCAAATTTCATCGCTGCGGCAATTTGGATTGGGGGACAGGAACCGTGAAGCAAAAAGCGCGAGCATCTGCCGACTTTTTAGGCGTTTTGACGATTCCACGAAAGGTTGTCAGCATGTGTGGCTTCTAGATCACATTATTTGCAGTCCGAGGTGCACAGAAGACCCGGGAAAGTCCGGGGATTCTCGGACAGCGTGATACCCAGGCCACGAATCAACCTGGCGCCGGGAACGGTGCGACCAAACCCTGCCAGCGACGATGCAAAAGGGCCGCAGCACATAGCGCCGCGGCCCTTCTGTTGCAGATTTCCAAGGGGCGACGAGAGCCCGAGGCCCTACCTCTGTCCCTCGGCCGACGCCGATTCCGCAGAAGACGAAGGCATCGCCCAGCTTGTCTCGGCGGCGGGCTCGGGAGCCGGAGCCTCTGCCGGTGCTGACGGCTTCGGAGCAGGCGCTGCCTTCGCCTTCTTCGGTGCCGCTTTCCTCGCGGCCTTCTTGGGAGCGGCTTTCTTGGCCGACTTTGCCGCAGCCTTCTTGGCGGCCTTCTTCGGGGCTGCCTTCTTGGCAGATTTCTTTGCAGCTTTCTTCGCAGTCTTTTTGGCAGACTTCTTGGCTGTCTTCTTCGCGGCCTTCTTCGCCGCTACAGCCTTTTTGGCCTTTTTGGCCTTCTTGCTTTTCTTCTTCTTCGCTTTCGCCATCGTGGTCCTCCTGTTGCCGCCGAACAATGGTCGATCGGGCCCCGTTGCGCCGTCACCTCCGGACGAAAGCTCAGCCTTTGAAGCTCAAGCTTGCGCGTTCAGTGCCGGCCGCGATCCGCCCGTAGCCCAATCGAGAAGCTCAATCGTGTGTACGACCGGAACTGACGTGCCACTGGCAATCTGCACCATGCAGCCGATATTGCCCGCGGCAATCATGTCCGGCTTGACGCTCGCGATGTTGGCGACCTTGCGATCGCGCAACCGACCCGCAAGCTCGGGCTGGAGAATGTTGTAGGTCCCCGCCGAGCCGCAACACAAATGGCTCTCGGGTACATCTTTCACCACGAATCCATTCTTGGAAAGCAATTCTTTCGGAAGGCCTGTGATTTTCTGCCCGTGCTGCAGCGAACACGCGGAGTGATAGGCGACGACGATGTTGTCCTGTCTCGCAGTCGTCGCGAGTCCGAGGCCGGCGACGTATTCGGTGATGTCCTTGGCGAGCGCCGACACCTTCGCCGCATCGGCCGCGAACGCGGTGTCCTCACGCAGGAGATAGCCATAGTCCTTGATGACGGTGCCGCAGCCGGAGGTCGTCACCAGGATGGCGTCCAGCCCCTCGCCGGCTGCCTCCGCGCTCCACGCCGCGACGTTGGCGCGCGCTCGCGCCAGCGCATCCTCATCATTGCCGAGATGATGGGTCAGCGCCCCGCAGCACTGCTCGTCCCGGACCAGGACGACCTCGATGCCATGGCGGGTGAGGAGGCTGATGGCGGCCTGGTTGATGCGCGGCGCCAGCACCTGCTGGGCGCAGCCCTGCAGCAGCGCCACACGTCCGCGCTTCTTGCCGAGCGGGGCGAATACGCTGCCCGCGGCAGGCCCCGCGGGCGGCAGCCGGTTCGGAGCCAGCGCCAGCATCGCCTTGATGCGTGGGATCAATCCGGGCGTCGCCGAAGGCCGGGGCGTCGGCAGCAAGACGCTCAGCGGACGGGCCAGCCGCGCCAGCCACATGCTGATGCGGAAGCGCTGCGGGTCCGGCAGGACCAAGGCCAGCACCTTGCGCAACAGCCGCTCGGCCAGCGGCCGCCGATAGCGCTGCTCGATCCGGACCCGGGCCTGGTCGACGAGATGCATGTAGTTCACGCCGGAGGGGCAGGTCGTCATGCAGGCAAGGCACGACAGGCAACGGTCGATATGCTTGACCACCTCGGCGGTCGGGGCCTGATCCTTCTCCAGCATCTCCTTGATCAGGTAGATGCGGCCACGCGGGCTGTCGAGCTCGTCGCCGAGCAGCACATAGGTCGGACAGGTTGCGGTGCAGAAGCCGCAATGGACGCAGGCGCGCAGGATCTTGTCGGCCTCCGCGATGTCGGGGTCGGCGAGCTGCGCGAGTGAGAATTCGGTCTTCATTCAGCCAGCGCTCCGCGTGAGCCGCCCCCGGTTGAGAATGGTCTTCGGATCGAAGCTGGCGCGCACCCGCTCGCTCAGCGCGGCAATGCCCGGCGCCTGTGGGTGGAACACATCGACATCGCGCCTGACCTGCTCGGCGGCCCGGATCAGCGTGGCATGTCCCCCAACCGCATTCGCGCGCGCACGGACGACCGGTGCATGCGCGTCCGGCTTCGGCGGCAATGCCGCCCAGATCAGGCCGCCGCCCCAATCGTAGATCAAATCGCCGCCCGTCTCGCGCGCCAATTCGATCCCGAGTGCCGCGCCCGAGGCCGGCGGACAGACGATCCGCCACACCGGCCAGGCGCCGAGCGCACCGCCGGCCGCGAAGGGCAGCACATCGCGGATCGCGCCCCACAGCGCGGCAGATGCCGCATCCTCGATCAGCGTCGCGATTCCAAACGGCGCCAGCAATTCGCGCAGCGAGCCGGCGCGGTGCGCGGCAGATGCGGTGATGCCCTCGAGCCGCAGCACGGTCAGCGCCTCGCCCTGGCCCACGATGTCGCCCAGCCCCTCGGTCTCGGCCCGAAGTGCCGATTTCGGCAGATGCGCGGCACCGGAGACGTCGAAGGGTGAGCCAAGGGCCGCAGTCATGGCCTTGTTGGCGGCAGCATCCTCTAACCCGCGCAGCAACAGCGTCCGCTCCGCCTCCGGCTTCGGCATCACCTTGAGCGTGACCTCGGTCATCACCGACAGCGTGCCCCACGACCCCGCGAGGAGCTTGCAGAGATCGTAGCCGGTGACGTTCTTCACCACCTTGCCGCCGGTCTTGAAGCTGTCGCCGAAGCCGGAGACGGCATGCGCCCCGAGCAGATGATCGCGCGCCCCGCCCGCCCTGATCCGCCTTGGACCGGCGAGCCCGGCCGCGATCATGCCGCCGATGGTGCCTGACACCGGCGTGCCGAGCAGCGGCGCCGTGTTCATCGGCTCGAAGGCGAATTGCTGGTTCTTGGCATCGATCAGCGACAGCACGTCGGCAAGCGGCGCCCCGGCCTGGAGCGTGACGATCAGCTCGTTCGGCTCGTAGGAGGTGACGGCATTGAGCGCGGAGACGTCGAGCACGGCGTTGGTCGCCATGGCGTGGCCAATGCTGCGCTTGCTGCCATGACCGATGATCTCGAGCGGCTGCTCATTGGCAATCGCCGCGCGCACCACCTCTTCGACGTCTTTGGCGTCTCTGACCCTGAGCGTATCCACGGGAAGAGGCGGTAGCGAAATTCGCGCGGAAAATCAATTCGACGCATGAAGGGCACCGCCTCGGAGCATCGCGGCCGGAGCGCGGAGGAGCTTGCGGCGCAAGCGTCCCGGAAGGATGAAGGCCGAGCTGCAACCGCCTTCGTGGTTCGACCGCGTCGCGGTCTCGTTACTTTCAAGATCTGGACCGTGCCGCGTCGCGCCGCTTCCGCCCGATGTCGCACTTCGATCACTATCGAACCATTGCCATGCAAACTTCGCTACTGATCGAATGATCCTCTCTCCAAATGGAGTTTTCGTCATGAACGAGCAGGCGACGAACCAGCAAACCTTCTACCAGGCGGTCAGCGGCGGCGGTCTTCTGGTCGTGGCGCAGTGGGAAGCGAAGCCCGAAGAGGCCAATCGTGTTGCCGAGATCCTGCGCGACTTCCTCCCGCAGGCGCAAAGCGAGCCGGGCGTAAAACTGTTCCTTATCAGCCGCGCCAAGGACAACGGGGCTCAATTCCTGTTCTACGAGTTATTCCGCGATGAAGCCGCCTTCAGGGCGCATCAGGACAGCCCGCATTTCAAGAGCCATATCGCAGGGCAGGCGCTGGCCTTGCTGGCCAAGCGTGAGCGTACGCAATACGAGCTGATATGAGGCTCCATGAACGGCACGAAGCGCGGTTACTGACGACCAACCCGGAATCGATACAAGCAGGAGCCGCCGGGGTCTCCCGGGCGGCTCCTTTTGACCTTGGACGATCAGAATGCGGCGAGGTTGGTTGCGAACGTTGGCGGCCCGCCCGTTTACGCCCGCCGCATGATCGGCTCGCTCAGAATCGGGGAATATCCGGAAATGCCAGCTTGCCCGCATGGACATGCATGCGGCCGAGCTCGGCGCAGCGGTGCAGGGTCGGAAATACTTTCCCGGGATTGAGCAGTCCCTGGGCGTCGAAGGCGCATTTCAACCGCTGCTGCTGGTTGAGATCGATCTCGCTGAACATGTCGCCCATCAGATCGCGTTTTTCGATGCCGACGCCATGCTCACCGGTGAGCACACCGCCAAACTCGACGCAGGCACGCAGGATGTCGGCTCCGAACGCTTCGGCGCGCTCGATCTCGCCGGGCTTGTTGGCATCATAGAGGATCAGCGGATGCAGATTGCCGTCGCCGGCGTGGAACACGTTGGCGCAGCCAAGCTGGTATTTTTCCGAGAGCTCGCGGATACGGGCGAGCGCCTTCGGCAGCGCGCCGCGGGGAATCGTCCCGTCCATGCAGAGATAGTCGGGCGAGATGCGGCCCACGGCCGGAAAGGCGGCCTTGCGACCGGCCCAGAACAGATTGCGCTCGGCCTCCGAGGTCGAGATCTGGCAGGTGGTCGAGCCGCAGGCATTGGCGATGGCCTCGACGCGCGTGATCAGCTCGTCGACCTCGATCTTGGGCCCGTCGAGCTCGATGATGAGGAGCGCTTCGACGTCGAGTGGATAGCCGGCATGGACGAAGGCCTCTGCGGCGTGGATCGCGGGCTTGTCCATCATCTCCATGCCGCCGGGGATGATGCCGGCGCCGATGATGCGCGCCACGCACTCGCCGGCCGCCTCGACTTGGGCGAAGCCGACCATCAGCGCGCGAGCGGTCTCAGGCTTTTGCAGAATCCGCACCGTGATCTCGGTGATGACGCCGAGCAGGCCTTCCGAGCCGGTGATGACGCCCATGAGGTCATAGCCTGGGTTCTCCGCCGACTTGCCGCCGATGCGCAGGATCTCGCCGCTCATCAGCACGATCTCGCAACCGAGCACGTTGTTGGTGGTCATGCCGTATTTCAGGCAATGCACCCCGCCGGAATTCTCGGCGACATTGCCGCCGATCGAGCAGGCGATCTGCGAGGACGGATCGGGCGCGTAGTAGAAGCCGGCATGCGCAACCGCCTGGCTGATCGCGAGGTTGGTGACGCCGGGCTCGGTGACGACGACGCGGTTGTCGAAATCGATCTCGCGGATGCGCTTGAACTTGCCGAGCCCGAGCAGCACGCCGTCTTCGAGCGGCAACGCGCCGCCGGACAAAGAGGTGCCGGAGCCGCGCGGCACCACCTTGATACCCTGCGCGGCACAATATTTCAGGATGAGCGAGACCTGCTCGGTCGTATCCGGCAGCACCACGACCATCGGCGGCTGCCGGTAGGCGGTCAGCCCGTCGGATTCGTAGGCCCGCATCTCGGCGGCACTGTCGATCACGCCCTCGCCCGGCACGATTGCGCGCAGCGCAGCAATGATCTCCGCTCGGCGCGCCAGCACCGCCTGGTCGCTCGCAGGCATCATGATGGCCATTGACATATCCTTCCGGCTCGCGCCGCATGATCCCAATTTGTCGCGGCAAATCAACCACGTCCGCGCCTGTTTGGGTAGGCCATCCGAAAGTCGGAGCGAGGATCTGAAGCGAGTTCGCTCTGGGACAAGCATGAAACCGTGAAACCTGTCATGGTTTGGCGGCTTGTCCAAGCCGAGCAGGCCTGCCAAAAGCGGCGGGGCGGCGATTGTCGATCAGACAAGAGACTGACCAGACCCACCAGGGAAGAGACGAAGAGCACCCGATGACAAAACTGACTTTTGGCGCACTGACGATCCTCACCGTGATTGCCACCGCACCCGCCGCGATGGCGCAGGATGTCGCGGCCGGCAAGACATCGTTCAACAAGTGCCTGGCCTGCCACGCGATCGGCGAAGGCGCCAAGAACAAGGTCGGCCCCGAGCTCAACGGCCTCAACGGCCGCAAGTCGGGCACGGCTCCGGACTACAATTATTCGGATGCGAACAAGAATTCCGGCATCACCTGGGACGAGGCCACGTTCAAGGAGTACATCAAAGACCCCAAGGCCAAGATCCCCGGCACCAAGATGGCGTTCGCCGGCATCAAGAACGAGACCGAGATCAACAATCTCTGGGCCTATGTGTCGCAGTTCGACAAGGACGGGAAGATCAAGCAGTAAGCGCGCGAACGGCGGCCGCTGGAGTTTCGCTCGAAAACGCTTTAATCGGCGGCCGCCTGCGCCGGAACGATCTTGCCGATCATCGTCTCGATCTCTGACTTCACGAGATCTGGTACGGCAATCTGCACCATGTGCCCGAGGTCGGGCAGCACGATCAGCCGCGCATTCGGCACCGCCGCGGCGAATGGGCGCGCGTGGATGCTGGTTTTCACCGTCTTATCGGGCTCGCCGGCGATGATCGTCACCGGCACGGAAATGTCGCCATAGCGCGCAACTTGCGCGGCGACGGACTGTTTCAGAGTCACCAGATCATAGGCATTGGCGATGAACTCGCGGGGACGCAGCAAGAGCGGCGTCGCGGAATCCTTGACGAAGCCGTCCGGCATGATTTGCGGCAGAAAGACGTTGCGCGCGCCGGATTCAGCGAGGACGTAGCCAAGCGGCAGCGTGATGGTGTAGGCGAGCAGCGGACCGATCACGGGCGTTGCGATGATCTCGTTGTAGCGGCCGACACCACCGCGCCAGGGATGCGTGACCGGCGCGAGCATCACGAGACCGGCAACGCGGTGCGGGTGATCGAGCGCGATCCGCGCCCCGAGCGCGCCGCTCCAGGAATGCACCACGAAAACCGCGCGATCGATCCCGAGCTTGTGAAGCGCCTCATCGATCATCCGCGCCTGGATCTGCGGCGTCGAATCCTGCCGCCGCGCGCGCGTGCTCCAGCCATGGCCGGGGCGGTCGATCAGAATCACGCGATGATCCCGGGCGAGGATGTCACCGAGCGGCCGGCGCATCGCTTCGAGGTTGGAGCTTGCGCCGTGCAGCATCACGATCGGAAGACCCGGATCGCGCGGGCCGATATCGACGACATGGAGCGTCGCGCCGTCGACCTCGATCATCCGGCCCTGCGGTGGATGGGCGCGTTGCACGGCGACTATCCCCGCCTGGGTGACCAGCGCCAGCAGAACCAGCGCCGTCACGACTGACATCACGATCATGGGGAGAATCCGGGTGATCCTGGGCACAGGGCAGTTACGGGTCTGACGGGTGGCAGTTTCGCCGCCGGCTTGCCGCGGCTCCACCGAAACTGCCGGGCTGTGGATATGTGTACAATTGCCGAACCAAAAAACTCAATAAAATCAACAACGATCCGAGAGCGTACGCAAGCCCCGGAACAGCTTCATGCAGGCGTCATTGCTGCTTCCATATAATCGCCATGGTCGGTTCGGCCATCTAGGCGCGGGTGGGCGCCGATCCTCCTCGCAACTTCGGGCGATGCGGGAAAGACCGGCAGGATTTGTCCTGATTTGAACCGGAGAATTCCAATGAACTTCAGATCAAACGACACTGCGATCGACGAAATCGTCGCGAGCTGCAACGGCGATCTGCGCGGTGCCGTGCGGGCGCTGCTCCTGATCAACGAGCACCTCGAGACCGAGCTTGCAAAGGCTTACGCCGCAGCCGCCGACCGCAGCCTCGTCGAACGCGGCAGCAACGTCCTGCATTGAGCGCAGGTTAGTTCGTCCCGTCCTCTTCCTTTTCTTCGTCGGGCGTGACTGCGGGGCAAGCGCGGATCGTCGAACGGGCAAGCTTGGCATCGGCCTTGGACTTGTAGGGACCGTCGCCGAACCAGATGTCGCCGATGATGACCGGATTGCTGGTCACGATGGTGCATTTGCCGGTGGCACGGTTGCCGACCACCCAGAACAGTCCGTCGGCGAAGCTCACCGTCCCCGACGCGAGCAGCAATACAGCTGCGACCACCAAACGCTTCATGGCTTTCGCTCCTGCCATGCAGGTAGGCCTGCAACGGGCCTCGCAATAGTCCTCGCGGTGCAACGCCTGCGATCGTGGTTAATCCACGCCGGCGGCGATTGCTCAAGAAATGATCGAGTTATAGCTAGATGTCGCGGCCTTCGACCTTCTCGGTCAGCGCCTTGACCTGATCTGGAATCTTCTCGAGGTGCGGATTGACGGCGAGCGCCTTGCGGTAGGCATCGAGCGCGCGCTTATCGTCGCCGACCTCCTGCATGATCATGCCGAGGCCGGCGAGCGCGCCGAAATGGCGCGGCTCCCGGATCAGCACTTGCTGGATGTCCGCGAGGGAGCGGCCATAATCGTTCTGCATGTAGTAGAGCGTCGCACGGCGGTTCCAGGCCTCGATGTAATCAGGCCTGAGCTTGATGACCGAATCCAGGAGCTTGATCGCGACGTCGATCTTCTTCGCGTCGACTGCGGTCTTGGCGCGGGACATCAGGAGCGCTGCCGTGTCGCTCGGGGTCTGGAGCCAGATCGCCCAGATCCGCGCCTCGACATGCTTGGCGCTGGCCTCATCGGGGGCCGCCTTCAGCGCGCCGAACAGGAAATCGAGATTCTTGCTGCGATCGACCTTGGGCAGCTTTGCAGGCGCTTCAGGCAGCTTCTTCTGCTTGGCCGGCGGCTCAACCTGCTGCGCCGAGGCCGGAGCGAGGCCGGCAGTTCCCAGCACAAGGGCCAGACACAGGGAGCACGCGAAAGGGAATCTGACTGCCATGGCGAAAGTCTAAACGCTCAAAGCCGCCCTTGCAAAGCAAAGGCGGCGTCAAACTCGTGTGAGGCCGTGGTCTTGCGGGCACGCGAGCGCCCGGCAGAGCGATATCAGCCCTGGCGCGCCTTGAAGCGGCGCTGCACCTTGTTGATCACATAGACCCGGCCCTTGCGGCGGACCAGGCGGTTGGCGCGATGGCGACCGCGCAGCGATTTCAGCGAGTTACGGACCTTCATGGCAGAATCCTGAACGTTCGAAAGGCCGTGTTCGGCACTACCGTTTCGGCACGCGCGAATGTGGCAAAATAAGATCTTTCCCGCCGGCGGACCGACCGCCCGGGACGGGGCGGTTCTTAAGGCATGGCGGGAGGTGATGTCAATGTTAACCGCCCGGTTCCGGCCCAGTAAAATGGTGAAAACAACCCCATGCACAGTAGAAGCGGCCGGATCGGCCCAATTTTATCGCCATGATCTCAAGGAGCTTCGACGACACCTTGCCAAATTCGTTATATCATATAATCAATTTGGCAACCCGTCGGGAGGAAACCAATGCCGAAGCTGAAGCTGCCCAATATCGACGATGTCGTCGCCATCGACATCCACACCCATGCCGAGGAGCCCTGCGGCTGCCATCCCGACGACGGCTATGACGATTTCCAGGCGCAGATGGCGGAATACTTCAAGTCGCCGAACAAGCATCCGCCGACCGTGCCCGAGACCGCGGCCTATTACCGCTCCAAGAACATCGCGGCCGTGATCTTCCCTGTCGATGCCGAGCGCGAGACCGGCTTCCGCCGCTACAACAATTACGAGATGCTGGAGGTCGCCTCCGAACATCTCGACGTCCTCATCCCCTTCGTCTCGATCGATCCGCACAAGGGCAAGCTCGGGGCGCGCGAGGCGCGCAAGCTGATCGAGGAATACGGCGTCCGCGGCTTCAAATTCCACCCGACCATGCAGGGCTTCTACGCCAACGACCGCATGGCCTATCCGCTCTATGAAGAGATCAACAATGGCGGTGCGATCGCGCTGTTCCACACCGGCCAGACCGGCGTCGGCTCGGGCATGCCGGGCGGCATGGGCATGCGGCTGAAATATTCCAACCCGATGTACATGGACGACGTCGCGGCCGATTTCCCCGACCTCAAGATCATCCTCGCCCACCCGTCCTTCCCCTGGCAGGAAGAGGCGCTGTCGGTCGCGACTCACAAGCCGAACGTCTACATCGACCTCTCGGGCTGGTCGCCAAAGTATTTCCCGCCGATCCTGGTGCGCTACATCAACTCGATCCTGCAGGACAAGATGCTGTTCGGCTCGGACTGGCCGGTGATCACGCCGGACCGCTGGCTGTCGGATTTTGCCAAGATCGACATCCGCGACGAAATCCGGCCGAAGGTGTTGAAGGCGAACGCGCGCAAGCTGCTGGGGATCTAGGCGCGTCCCCATCATCGCCGCGCATCGAGGGCTTCGGATGACCGAAGCCCTCGCGCTCAAAGTCTCAGACTTGCGCCAGGCCTCCATCGACGAAGATCTCGCCGCCGGTCATGTAGCTGCTATCCGAGGACGCCAGGAACGCGGCCACGGCCCCTGTCTCAGAGGGATCGCCCACACGCCCGATCGGCGTGGAGCTGCCAAGCGCATCGAACGCTTCCTCGCCCACAACCTCCAACGCCAGCTCCGTTTTAGTCGGCCCCGGTGACAGCACGTTGACGCGGATGCCCGTGCCGCGCAGGTCGAGCGCCCAGCTGCGCGCCAGATTGCGGATCGCCGCCTTGGTCGCGCTATAGATGCTGAACTGCGGCGTCCCCATCACGCCCGTGCTCGATCCGGTCAGGATGATCGACGATCCCTTGCGCATCAGCGGCAGGGCTTTCTGCACGGTGAACACCAACCCCCTCACATTGACGTCGAAGATCTGATCGTAATGCTCGGGCGTGATCTGGCCGAGCGGTGCAAAGGCTCCGGTCCCGGCATTGGCGAAGAGAACGTCGACGCTGCCTCGTTCGTCCCTGACGGCGGCATACAGCCGATCGAGGTCGGACAGATCCGTCACCGAGCCCCTGACTGCGCGCGCCGAGGGTCCTAGCTGCGCAACGGCGGCATCGAGCGGCTCCTGCCGCCGCCCGAAGAGGTAGACGAACGCGCCTTCGTCGACGAACCGCTTGGCGGCTCCGAGTCCGATGCCGCTTCCGCCGCCGGTCACCACCGCCGTCTTGCCTTGTAGTCTGCTCATGATGTGCTCCTTCATTGAGGTTGCACTGAGCTGGCGGCGTACCCACCTAACGACAAGTATGCACCTTTTGGTAAGTGCCCAAAAATGTCAGACCCGACCTCTCTGCCTGCGCGGCCTCCACTTCCTGTCCAGAACTGCACGCCAAATCTGCCCGGCTTCACGTGCGGCTTAGACGCGACCTTGCGGGTCGTCTCTGGCAAGTGGAAGCCGCTGATCCTGTACTTCCTCGCCCAGGGCGGGCCGACCCGCTACGGCGAGCTTCGACGATCCGTGCGCGATGTCAGCGACAAGATGCTGATCCAGCAGCTCAAGGAGCTGGAGGCCGATGGACTGGTGAAGCGGACGGACTACAAGGAGGTGCCGCCGCGGGTGGACTATAGCCTCACCACGTTAGGCCTCAGCCTGGCCGAGGCGCTGGTGCCGCTCTGCACGTGGGGCACGGAGCACATGGCGGAGGTCAGCCGGGTGTTCGCCGAGCGGGAGGGCTGGACGCGGCGAGGACATCAGCCGACCGGCTAGCTTGCGATGCTGTTCGTCCAGGTCTGCCCGTAGTGATGTTCTCTGTCTCGTATTTTGTTGGGATACCCGCGGCTCCTAGTAGGGCAAATCGCTTCTCCGATACTTTGGTTTTACGGCCGCACACGTGGCGCATATGTCGTCGTTCTTGCTTTGTGCAACCGCAGCGTATCTGGTCCTCACTAGATTTTAGTGCGCCTCTCCCGAATTGAACGCCTCACGTGTTCACGCTTCGGCAGCGTCCGCTCGTCGTCGCAAGCCGCCGGTCGCGCTTGCAGTGGCAGACTTCCGCTTTGCTCTGGTAAGCTGACGATGATGCTTACTCCCCAAGCGGAGTTGTTGCGAACCTCAACGGCCCGGAAGGACAGCCAATGAGCATCAACGCCGTCGTCTTCGACGCCTACGGAACGCTCTACGACATCCAGTCGGTCGCTGACGTCACCGAGGATGCGTTTCCCGGCTACGGCGAGATCATCACGCAGGTCTGGCGCATCAAGCAGCTCGAATACACCTGGCTGCGCTCGCTGATGCAGCGCTACCAGGACTTTGCCGTCGTCACCCGCGATTCCCTCGCCTATACGCTGCGCGTGCTCGGGCTGGCCTACGAGAACGAGACGTTCGAGCGCGTGATCGAGAAGTATCTGCATCTCGATCTCTATCCTGACGCGGCGGAAACGCTTGCGGCCCTGAAACCGCGCAAGCTCGCCATCCTCTCCAACGGCGACCCGGACATGCTCGATGCGCTCGTGCGCAATTCCGGCCTCGATGCCTTGCTCGATGCCACCATCAGCATCGACGCGAAGAAGGTCTTCAAGCCGAGCCCGCAGGCCTATGAGCTGATCGGCGAGGTGCTCGGCACCGCGCCTGATGAGGTTCTGTTCGTCTCCTCCAATCCCTGGGACGCCGCCGGGGCGAAATCGTTCGGATTGAAGGTTGCCTGGATCGAGCGGGTGACGCCGGAAGCGATGGCGCTGGCTTGCGTCGAGAACGAACTCGTGGCACCGCTCACCCTGTTTAGAGCGATCCGCACCCAGATGGACGAGCTCGGCTTCGCGCCGGATCATCGTATCCGCGCACTCTCCGAGCTGCCGAAAATCGCTTAACGGGTCGCCGACCGCCTGTGAGATTGCAATGAGCTACCCGGAATGAGCCTGGAATCCGTTCGCGCCTTCTTCGCCGAGAAAGCCCCCGACATCTCCGTCATCGAATCCCCGATCAGCTCCGCGACCGTGGCGCTGGCGGCCGAAGCCTATGGCGTCGAGCCGGGACGGATCGCCAAGACGCTGTCGTTGCGGATCGGCGAGCGCGTGATCCTGATCGTCGCCGCCGGCACCTCACGCATGGACAACAAGAAGGTGAAGGCGCAGTTCGGCGGCAAGCCGAAGATGCTGGGCCTGGAGGAAGTCGCCGACATCACCGGGCACGAGGTTGGCGGCGTCTGCCCGTTCGGGCTGAAGTCACCGCTGCCGGTCTATTGCGACGTGTCACTGAAGGCATTCGACATCGTCGTGCCAGCCGCGGGCTCGACCCACAGCGCGGTGCGCATTGCTCCCGAGCGGATGGCCGAGCTGACCGGGGCTGAATGGATCGACGTCTGTGAGCATCGAAGCTGAGGCGGAATAGCTTCAGGCTGGATCCATTTCCGCGGGAGAGATCGCGCCCATCGAGTCGCCCCGGACGACAGGCTCCGGCGCGGGTGAGGCTTTCTCCTCTCGGCCGGTCCCATCGCGGAAGCACCCTCTCCCCAACCCTCTCCCGCAAGCGACCGCAAGCGGGAGAGGGAGCGCACCTCCGCCGTCGCAGCGATCGAGCCTCATTTGGTTCGCGCTGTACCTTTCGCGCGCTATAGCCAGTTCTAGTCGTCCTCGTCGTAACGCGGGTACGCGGGCGGCGCGGTGTTGTAGCGCGGCGGAGGCACGATGCGGTTGCGCGGGACTGGCTGCCGCGGCTGACCCTGATTGTTCGACTGGAACACCGCGCGACACCCGCTCGAGAGCTGCGGCGTGTTCTGTTGCAAGCAGGCCACGATACGGTTCACGTCCGGAATCTGATCGCTGCACAGCCGCCACACATCGGGCGTGCAGGCCATCTGCTGCTCCATGGTCCCGCGATATTCCTGGGCGGACGCAGCGCTCTGCGCCAAGACGCCGCCCACCGCGAGCGCCACACCTAGCGCGATCCGCTCTGTTCGCATGTCCAGATCCTTCTCACGTCTCTCGAATTGTCTTCAATCAACGAGACGCGAGCTTGTTCTGGACCAACAACAAAATGTGAAAAACGCAGTTGGAACCTACTCCATCTTATCGATCCTCTTCACCGCCGCGATCAGGCGCGTGCTATCGGCCGCGGCCTGCGCGACGGGGCGTTGAGGCCGGTCGTCCTACAACGCCCTAGCCCTGCCGCGCGTCCGTCGCTTGCACGTGCCCGGCAGCTTCGCTGCGAGAAAATCGCCGAGCGCTTCCACGCGCGCGGGGCGCGGGCCGCCGGGCGGCGTCACCAGATGCACGGCGCCTTCGGCCTGCTTCCAGTCCTTCAGGATGACTTCGACCTCGCCGGACGAGATCGCCTCGCCGACGATGAACTCGGGCAGCTCGGCGATGCCGAGGCCCGCGATCAGCGCCGGCATCACGGCTTCGCCGTTGTTGACGCGCAGCTGGCCGCCCGGGCGCACGCTCGCCTGCTCGCCGGCCGAGTTGGTGTAGTGCCAGACGTTGGGCGTGGAGAGATAGGCGTAGCTGAAGCATTTGTGCTGGGCGAGATGCATTGGATGCGTCGGCCTGCCGTAACGCTTCAGATATGACGGCGCGGCGACCGTGTAGCGCGGCATGGTGAAGAGCCGCCGTGCGATCAGCGATGAGTCCGGTAGCCGCGCGATCCGCACCGCCATGTCGAAACCCTCGCCGATCAGGTCGACGGTCGCATCGCTCAAATGCAGATCGACCGACACCTCCGGATAGGTCTCGAAAAATTCGGGCAGCAGCGGCGCCACGGCCTTGATGCCGAACGTCATGGGAACGGCGAGCCGCACCAGGCCGCGCGGCGCCATCGACTGCGCCAGCGCTTCGTTCTCGGCGGCCTCGCCGTCGGCCAAAAGGCGCGTCGCGCGTTCGGCCAGCTTGTGGCCGGCATCGGTCAGTGCGAGTCGGCGCGAGGTGCGGTTAAACAGCCGCGCGCCGAGCCGCTCTTCCAGCCGCGTGACCGCCTTGGATACCGTGGCCTTGGACATGAGGAGCTCGCTAGCGGCCCCCGCAAATGACCGTAATTCCACGACTTTTGCGAAGATCGCGAGCGCTTCGAAGTCTGGGAGCTTTGCCATCGGTGCCGGTCCATGTAGGGCAATCAAGGAAACAATGAGTTTCAACAGTTTCTATTTCTATACCACAGACGAAGGCTTATCCAAGGCCCATCAGAAATTCAGGACATGGAGAAATCCAATGACCAAGAAGCTCTCCGGCAAGGTTGCCCTCGTCACCGGCGGCTCGCGCGGCATCGGCGCAGCCTCCGCCCGCGCGCTCGCCGATGCAGGCGCGGATGTCGCCATCAGCTATGTCGCCTCGCCCGACAAGGCGGAGGCCCTCGTTGCTGAATTGAAGGCGAAGGGCGTCAAGGCGCGTGCCTTCAAGGCCGACCAGGCCTCCGCGAAGGACGTGACACGGCTCGTCAACGATGTCGCCAGGGAATTCGGCCATCTCGACATCCTCGTCAACAATGCCGGCGTCGCCGCCGGCGGGGCGATCGACGATCCCAAGGCCGACGTGGACGCGCTTGCCCGTCAGGACGCCATCAACGTGCACGGTGTGATCGCGGCGATCCGCGCCGCCTCGCAATTGATGGGTGAAGGCGGCCGGATCGTCACTGTCGGCTCGATGCTCGCCGACCGCGCCTCGTTCCCGGGTCTTGCCGACTACGTCGCCACCAAAGCGGCCGTGGTCGGTTACACCAAGGGCGCGGCGCGCGACCTCGGCCCGCGCGGGATCACGGTGAACGTGGTGCAGCCCGGTTCGATCGACACCGACATGAATCCGAAGGACGGCGGCGAGTTCGCCGAGGCCCAGCGCAAGCAGCACGCGCTGCAGCGCTTCGGCCGCCCCGAGGAAGTCGCCGCCGGCGTCGTGTTCCTCGCAAGTCCGGAAGCCTCCTTCGTCACCGGCACGGTGCTCAATGTCGACGGCGGGTTCGGTGCCTGATCCGAACCGCCACCCTTTCAAGCCAAGGAATTGCACAGATGATCGAACTCAGACCTTTCGCAAAGCTCGGCGGCGCCGATCACGGCTGGCTCAAGGCCAAGCATCATTTCTCCTTCGCCAGCCACTATGATCCGAACAATATGGGCCACGGCGCCTTGCGGGTGTGGAACGACGACGAGATCGCGCCGAACACCGGCTTTCCCGCCCATCCCCACGCCAACATGGAGATCATCACCTATGTGCGTGAAGGTGCGATCACCCATCAGGACAGCCTCGGCAACGAGGGCCGGACTGAAGCCGGCGACGTGCAGGTGATGAGCGCCGGCAGCGGCATCCGCCATTCCGAGTACAATCTGGAGCCGACCAGGACGCGGATCTTCCAGATTTGGATCGAGCCGACCGAGCGCGGCGGACAGCCGACCTGGGGCTCGAAGCCGTTCCCGAAGGCGGACCGCTCCGGCAAGCTCGTCACCATCGCGAGCGGCTTCGAGGATGATACGGACGCATTGCCGATCCGCGCCGACGCGCGGGTGCTCGCCACCACGCTGAAGGCGGGCGAGAGCGCGGAGTACGAGCCGCAGAAATCGCGGCATCTCTACCTCGTGCCGGCGGCTGGTTCCGTCGAGATCAATGGCATCCGCGTCAATGCCCGCGACGGCGCCGCGATCCGCGATGAGGCCAGGCTGAAGATCACGGCGCTGGAAGACTCCGAGCTCGTGCTCGTCGACGCGGCTTAGCGCACACACGAACTCGTCATGCCCGGCCTTGAGCCGGGCATCCATCGCCTTCGCAAGGACCTTTTCAAAGAGCGATGGGTTGCCGGGTCAAGCCCGGCAACGACACTGAAAAGGACTCACTCATCACCGAACGGAGACCATCATGACCAAAGTTCTCGTCCTCTATTATTCCGCCTATGGCCACATCGAGGCGATGGCCAAGGCCGTCGCCGAAGGCGCACGCGAGGCGGGCGCCACCGTCGACATCAAGCGCGTGCCCGAGCTGGTGCCGGCCGAAGTCGCGAAAGCCTCGCATTACAAGCTCGATCAAGCCGCGCCGGTCGCCAAGATCGAGGACCTCGCCAATTACGACGCGATCATCGTGGGCACCGGCACGCGCTTCGGCCGCATGTCCTCGCAGATGGCGAACTTCCTCGACCAGGCCGGCGGGCTCTGGGCCAAGGGCGCATTGCACGGCAAGGTCGGCGGCGCCTTCACCTCCAGCGCGACCCAGCATGGCGGCCAGGAGACCACGTTGTTCTCGATCATCACCAACCTCCTGCATTTCGGCATGGTGGTGGTCGGCATGAACTACGGCTTTGCCGGCCAGATGAAGCTCGACGAGATCACGGGCGGTGCGCCCTACGGCGCCACCACGATCACCGGCGGCGACGGCAGCCGCCAGCCCAGCGCCAACGAGCTCGCCGGCGCGCGCTACCAGGGCCGCCAGATCGCGGAGACCGCCAAGAAACTTCATGGCTGAGCTGCATGGCTGATGCGACGGGGGCGGCATTCTCATTCGGGAATGCCGCCCCATCTCCTATCGGGATATTCGACAAAGAACGATACGAATGGCCTTCGAACTCTTGTTGATCGCGCAGATGATCCGCAAGCCTGCACAGGCGCTGGCGCGGCGCTGGTATTGCCGCAGCCTATTCCGCGCCTCGCGCGGCCGGTTTCGCTGCGCCAGTTGCACGGGCTCGTGAGGTCTGCTCGGACGATGAAAACGCCGCACGCTGCGGCACGTTCTATCGCGCCGGCTTGCCCATCGCCCTCGCCGCGAGGGAGGCAAGCCTAGGATAGCGGCGCAAGCCCTGCGCGGCATGATCGCGCCAGGCGTAGGGCAGACCGCGCCAGGACAACGCGACGCTCGCATCGGTCAGCGGCACCCGCTCGGCGCCGAAGCGGCGCTTGTAGGCTTGATTGCCGATGCTGAGATCGAACCGGCGCACGCCTTGCGCATGCAGCGCCGCCATGGTGCGCTCGGTGACGAGAAGACCCGGCGAACAGCTCGACCATGCATCGCCGGCGTGACTGATACGCAGCAGGAAATAGGTCGCGCCATGCGTGACGCCGAGCGCAGTGGCGACGACGCCCGCATCGCACACCAGCGCCGAGACCACGGCATAGCCTTTCGCAAGGCCTTGGCGGACGACCTCGCGATAGAATCTCGCATGAGTCTCGTCGTTGAGAACGAACGGCGAGCCGAGCTTTTGCATGCGCGCCTGTTGCTGGACATCCATCACATCCAGCAGCTCATGCGCACGCGCGACATCCGCGGCGACCTCGAACCGCGCACCTGGATGACGGCTGAGGACCCGCCAGCAGCGCCGCATCTGCAGCCGCTTGATCGAGGCCTGATAGTCGTCATAGTCATCGCCCATCAACACGAGATTGCCATTGAGCGAGGAGGAGCCGATCCGGCCGAGCGACACCAGCGGATTCGGCTTGCCGCCGACCTCGGCCGGCATCTTCTTCAGGCGGAGCAGATCGAAACGGTCGGGCAGCGCGCGCAACGCGCCGATCAGCGCCCTGGTGATCGCATCCGTCGCCCCCGCGTCCAACGCGGCATCGAGCGCCAGGATCGGCGCGTTGTTGTCGGAGACGCCGAGATCCGCGAATTCGACAATCCGGATGCCGCGCCTGACATGGCTGATCATCGGCACAACCGCGATATCCCTGCCCGTGGCGAAATCGGAGATCACGGCGATCAGCGGAGCGACGTCGTGAAACGCCTCGTACCAGGCGCCGAGCCAGTCAACATGCTGGAACGCGGTGCGGTACCCGGCGTTCAGGCGCGAGGCCGCGTGCTGCCAGTCACGGAGGAAATCGACTGCGATTCCCGACGTGCTGGACACCTGTCCGTCATATTGCTCGACGCTGAGAAACGTCATCCGCAGGGCATACGATTACTGAATGTTTCCAGATGGACTATGTGTCGTTGCAGACTACAAGCAACGTCGTTGCTCAGCGTTATTCGATCTGCTCGACGCATTGGAACCTCGCCAGGAAGTGCAGGCCGGCCACGGCTAGGGCGAACATGAACCAGATTGGATTCTGCCGTTCGAGCAGGAAGGTCTCTGTGGCGCCGTAGTACAGGCCGAACAGCCACACCGTCAGGAACAGCTTGGCCAATGCTCCACTGCGACTGTGAGCCTGGGCCGTCTGGAAATTGGCGAGCGGGGCGAGCACGAACACGAGGATCACGAGCATCAATCCCGGCAGGCCGATGGTGACCGCGAGATCGAGATAGCTGTTGTGGCTGTGCGCCGCGGACGTCGCCCATTCGGCGCCCTGGGTGGTCTGCCGCGCACTTACGTCGTCCCAGAACGCTGCATAGCCGTGACCGATGATCGGCTTCTCGGCCACGGCCGCAAGCGCGAACTCCCATATCGCGGACCGTCCGGTGAAGGTGGGATCGAGCGGAAGCAGCCGCGTCATCGCCCCGAGCGCCGGGCTGAGGACACTGCCGACCGTCAACAGGTTCATCGCAACCAGCGGCACGAAGCAGATGATTCGCTTCAGCCACAGGCCTGGCGTGACATAGACCAGCGAGGCGAGAGCGTAGATTGCAAGGCAGAGCACCGACGACGTCTTGCCGCCGGTGAAGATCAGGAATGTGCCGGCCAGCACGGCGATCGCGGGTCCCATCACGAACGAGCCCACGGCGGACAGGTAGATACCGACATAGACCAGGATGGTCATCACGGCCGAGGCGATGTTCTTGTGGCCAAAGCTGCCGCGCCAGTCGCCGGCAAGGTGCGGCTCGGTGACGTCGATGGCCGTGTGGATTGAATATTGCGGCGCGAGGAAGACGCCGAGATAACAAAGCGCGAGCAGCACGAGCGCGGCGGCCCCCAGGCAAAGGTTGAAGCTGCGCTGGGTCGGCGGCAGCAACGGCAACACGACGGCGAGCGACGTCACGCTGGCCGCAAGCACGAATCGCTGGATCGAAACGCCGCGACTCTCGGAGAAGACGATATTGATCACCAGCCAGCCCAGAAGACAAAGATGAAGCGGCGTCAGCAGGCTCTTCAGCGCGGGTGCATCCGAGGCGGCGACACACAGCACCGCGACCGCAGCCAGGAGGCCCCAGGAGATATAGGTCAGCGCCATTCGTCCGCCGACGATGGTGGTGACGTCGGGATTGCGCAGGTCCGGGAATGGATCGAGCGTCACCAGGACCAGCAGCAGCGCTCCGACCGCGACGAGGCAGCGCGCCGCCTGTACGGCATTGAGCCCCGCAAGGCGGTCGCGCAGGACATGGCCCAACGATCGGGCCTCGACGTCGGTCATGTCTGCGGCGCTGCGGACCATGACTCAAGACATTTCGTGACGCCGGTGCAGCTTCCGGTCGTGGTTCGACTCTTTCGAGCGTCTATCAGCGGGCCCGGCGGAGGTCTGCGACGCCGCGGACTCGCGCACGATGCTCAGCGCGATCTCGTAGTATTGCAGCGCCCGTTGCTCCAGCGTGAGATTGTCCAGGATGTAACCGCGCGGATCGAAGTCGCCCGCGGCGCACCCGGCCCAGAACCTTTCCCAACCCGCCTCGAACCCCGCGATGTCGGTGAACTTGGCACCGCAGCGTTCGTCCCAATACGGCACCGACGACACCGGCGCGAACCTCACCCGGTGTGGATAGTAATCGGGGTCGCGCCAAGGCCCGCCCGGATCCCAGGCGAACACCGGCACGCCGCTGGACAAGGCCTGCTGATAGGCGATGCCCTGGCTCTCGCTCTGGCACAGAAAGATCATCGCCCGCGAACGCGCCAGCGCGCCCTGATAATCCGCTTCCTTGTAGCTGCCATAGCGCAGCTCGGTGAGCGAGCGACCGTCCTTGAGCAGCCGGGCGCGGATGGGCTCGATCATCTCCTGCGCATAGCGCTCGCGGTCCCAGTGGACCTTGTCGTAGATCAGCACATCGACGGCCTTTTGCGATTGCTTCGACGGCGCCCAGAGGTCCGTGTCGATGCCGACGGGCCAGGCCTCCGTATCGGGCCAATGCGGCCGGTACATATCGACGTACCAGGGGCCGGGCACCACGACCTTCTTCACCGGCAGACGCTTGAACAGATTGGGGTCGTCGAGCGGATGATTGTGGGCGGCAACGCCGAGCAGGATCGGATTCTTCCAGGCGAACTTGTCGAGCAGGAAGGTCCGGCCGATGATGCAGGCGAGCTCGTCGGGATGCTCGGCGATATGACCGTAGTCGTTGACGCGGTAGCGGATGCCGAGCCGGTCGAGTCCGGCACAGAGATTGAGAAACACGCGGAGCTGGCCGCTCATGCGCGGTTCGCCGAGCAGCAACCGGCGAGCCATGCGCCGCAGGTGCCGGTCGCCGGGAAACCAACGATCGTCCTTGTCCTCATAAAAGAGGTTCAGGATCATCGCATCGGGGTCGTGTTCGAACGTCTTTGCGGGCACTGGATCCATCCGCGGCAGCCAAGCGCATTGTCGCATGGGGACGCCTGTCGCACTCTTCCAAATTTGCCACAGGCTTAATGCCAGTGGCTTAACGCTATTCTACGAAACCAGGCGGCGCACAGGCCTTCCCGGCAACGGGTTGACCACAATGCGGGTATCATCCGCGGGCGGCCGGCTTGCGATCGCCAGCGTTGCCAGCGCGGCCGACAGGTCCCGGTTAACAGATCATTAAAGGCGAGCCGTAGCTTGATCACCGCCGAAGACGTTCTCGAACTGCCGGCCGCCTCCCGCGCGGCAGCGCCAGCGCGCCTCCCGCTTCAGATCGGCGCCGCCAATTCGGTGTCCGTCGTGATTCCCGCCAAGAACGCTGCAGCTTATGTCGGCGAAACCCTCGCCAGCGCACTGGCGCAACGCGAGGTGACCGAGGTGATCGTCGTGGACGACGGCTCGACCGACGAAACCATTGCGATCGTCCGGGACGTGCGTGACTCGCGGCTGCGCTTGATCCACAACGATTCCGCAGGCGTCTCGGCGGCGCGCAATCTCGGGGCCCGGCATGCGAACGGTGAGTGGCTGCTCTTCCTCGATGCCGACGACCGCCTGCGCCCCGGCGCGGTGGCGGCGCTGCTTTCGGCAGCGCGCGGTGCTCCGCGCGCGGTTCTCGTCTACGGCGACTACAACACGATCGACAGCGAGGGGCGGCAGATCGGCCGGCGCGACCTGCTGAAGGGACGCCGCAAACCATCAGGCGACGTGCTGGTGCGGCTCACGGCCGGGAACTTCATCGTCAACGGTGGCGTCGTGCTCACCCGTGCGGAGGCTTTCCGCGCCATCGGCGGTTTCGACGTCTCTCTCAGATATTGCGAAGACTGGCATTGCTGGTGCCGGCTTGCCGCGATCGGCGAGTTCGAATTCGCGCCAAAGCTTCTGCTGGATTATCGCCTGCACACGGCCAATACGATGAACGCGGCGGCGCGAACCCCGCAGGATTTCTTGCCGGCGGTCGCACGTATCTTCGATGACGGGTTGATCCTGGCGAGACTCCCCGAGGGCGCGGCGCGTGGGTTGCGCCGGGCTGCCGAGATTCATCTCGTCACCTATTCGGCGATGCAAGCGATTCGCTTCGGCAGACATCGCCAAGCCTTCGCCTATCTCGCGATGATCGGCCGGCGGTCGCTCAAATCGCTGCCACGCTCCGCAATCCGGGTCGCCCTCGCCCGTTTCGGCATCTAGTCCCTCGCCGCCGCATCAAGACGCGATCTTCGAGGCCTCATAGGGCTTCGGCTCGAGCCCGAAGGCCGCCAAGGCGGCGCCAAGCGCAACCATCACGGGATGCATCGCGACGACGGCTTTCGACGAGGTCAACAAGGCTGCGGCACGAGCCAGCGACAGCGGCAGCCGTCCAAGCATCTGCGCAAACACCCGCGCCCGCGCCGCCGCGCTTTGCGCGGCCTTGTACTGCACGCGATAATTGATCGCACCGATGCGCAGGCCGCGCTTTGCGATCCAGCCGATGCTGGTGCGGCTGCGCGGCACGGTCTCGGTGATGACGGCCTCCGCCGTCCAGTGGAACAGCATACCGGCGTCACGGCACCGCACGAAGAAATCACAATCACCGCCGCCGAGAAAATTGAAGCGCAGGTCGAACGCGGGACGATCGAACCTTTCGAAGGCGGCGCGTGTGATCAGACAGTTGCCGCAGCCGTAAATCAGCGGCACCGCACCGCTGTAGTCGTAGGCGGGACGGAAAGCGGGATGACGCGAAAGCCAGGGCTTGCTCTCGTCGTCGAAGACCGGCAGCACCGGACCGCCGACCACGTCGGCTCCGGTCGCCTCCGCAGTGCGGACCATCAGCTCGAGCCAGTCGGGCGAAGCGATCTCGTCGTCGTCGATCATCAGGAAACGGGTCGCGGCGGGAAACAGCTCCTGCGCCGTCTCGAACGCAGCATTGATCGCCTGGCAGTTCCCCTGCCGTTTCTCGATCAGGCAAACGCCCTGGAGCCTGCCGGCGGCCAGAAACTCTGCGGCAACCGGCGCGCTTTCGCGCCGCGCGGCATCGTTCTCGACCATGACGACGGCAAAGGAACGCGAGGTGCGCTGGTTCGCCAGAGATTCCAGCGTCAGCCGAAGGTGCTGCGGGCGGCGAAAGCAGGGAATGCAGACGACGATGCCGACGGACAGGTCGATGACCGCAGAGCTCACCGCGATCTCCCGGTTGGGATCGCGCACGGCATCCGCGATGCGCATGGTGGACAGGTCTGTCTGGATCAATGTCATGACGATCTAGATGTCCGAGATATATTGAAAAAGCCCTGCTTCGATCACGCATCCCACGACGACACATCGCCGCGGGACAGATGCGTCCCAAAACAGACGGCTGCCGAGCGGCACATCGCCGCCACATCTGCCGGGCGTGATACTGCAACTGGCGGTCTATGCGCCGACGAGGCCGCAATATGGACAATGCTGTAGTTAATGCGCATGCGCATTAACCCGACCGTAAGCACTGCGACCGGTGAGACCGTGCGGCATCGGATTTGCTCTTCGGGCAAGCGCGTTTTTTCCTGTAAATTTGAATAGAACAAGCGCGGTCAGAAACCATGAACAAGCCAGCCACGATCGATTTCGCGACAGCCACGGCGATCCAAATCCCCGAGGCCGCGACAGGTACCGAGGCGCTTCATGATCTCGTCCACGGCGAAGCTCGCGACAGCCTGCTCGCCGTTCATGAGGTGCTGTGCCGCGAGCTGCCGCAGGGCCGGCTCGCCATTTATGAAGCCGGCGGCGGCTCGTGCAGCGTCCTGCCGCCAGAATTGCTGAGCCGCAGCAAAGTCACCGTCGTCGACATCGACGAGGACCAGGTCCGCAAAAACATCTACGCCGACGAGGCGATCCTCGGCGACGTCCAGACCTACCGCTTCGGCCGCGGGACCTTCGATCTGGTGATCTGCTACAACGTGATCGAGCATCTGCCGAACGTCGACGCTGCGCTCCTGAACTTCCGTGACGCGCTCAAGCGCGGCGGCATGATCCTGATCGGCGCGCCCAATCCGCGCTCGCTCTCCGGAATCGTCACCAAATATTCGCCGCACTGGTTTCACGTCTGGTTCTACCGGCACATCCGCGGCATCAAGGACGCCGGCCTGCCCGGCGAGCCGCCGTTCCCGACCTTCTTCCATCCGCTGGTGACGTTGCCCAGGCTCGAAGCATTCGCGGCCGCCAATGGCCTCGAGACGATCTATCGTCGTGAAGTCGAAAGTCCGCGCTATCCCGAGATGCGACGGCGCAAGCCGCTGTTTGCGGCCCTGGTCGATGCCGGCGCCGCGGTGCTGAACGCCGTGCTCCCGCGCGGCACCGACGTCCGCCGCGGCGACTATCACGTCATCCTGCGGAAGCGCTGACAGCCATGCGCGTGCAGCTGTTCGCGGAACGAACGGCGCTTGGCAGGCCCGCTGCGCTCGTTAACGAACCGTTAATCTCCAGAGGATCCGGGCGTCACGGCGACGCAGCAAAGAGTGGGATGCGCTTAAACGCTTTGTTTGCCATTTCGGTGAATAGTCCCTCAATGAGTATGGTTAATTTTCCCTGTTGCGTGGATTGGGCACCTATATCCCGGGTGCGTGGCGTAAAGCGAAGAGTAACCCCTCAGCCCGCGGCAGCAGCTGGAATGAAAGCTGGGGATCATGCTTGACTATAACCAGCCGATCGACCGGGCCGGACCGGAGGCCTCGCAACGGAAGCCTCGGGCCGGCGTCAACGTGCTGGAGCTTGCCAATCTGCTCTGGCGGCGAAAGGTAGCGATCACCGCGGCCGCCCTGCTCGGCGCGACGCTTGCAGTCAGCATCGGCAAGAGCGTGACGCCCCGCTACACCGCCACCGCTCAGCTCTACGTCGATCCGCGCGAGCTTCAGCTCGTGGACCGCGAACTCACGCCGCGCGCGCAGGACGTCTCCGGCATGTCCATGGTCGTGGAGAGCCAGGCGCGCCTCATCACGTCCAACAGCGTATTGCTCCAGGTGATCCAGCAGGCCGGCCTCGACAAGGATCCGGAATTCGGTGGCGGCGATGGCACGAGCCTGATGTCGTCGCTGCTCGGCCTGATCGGCCTGCACCCCCGCGCGCCTTCGGCCGCGGAGACGAAGGAAGTGCAGCTCGCGGCGCTCGAGGCACTGAGCAGGCACATCGCGATCCGCAAGACTGAGAAGAGCTTCATCGTCGACGTCGAGGTCTGGTCGACAGACCCCGCGAAAGCCGCGATGCTGGCCAACACGCTGACCAATGCTTACCTCGCCGAATCCCGCAGCTCGCAGGCTTCGGCCGCACGGCGCGCCACCAACGATCTATCCAGTCGCCTGAAGGAGCTGCGCGATCGGCTGCGCAACGCCGAGACCGCGCTCGCCACCTACAAGGCCCAGAATAATTTCGTCGGCACCCAGGATGCGCTGATCAGCGACCAGCAGCTTTCCGCCAGCAACCAGCGGCTTTCCGCGGCCCGGGCGGCGACGATGGATGCGCAGGCGCGGCTCGATCAGATCGAGGCGAGTCGCCGTAGCGCTGCCGATGCCGGCGCTATTCCGGAGGCGCTGCAATCGCCGACGATCGCGAATCTGCGCGCGCAATATGCCGATGCCCGCAAGAAATATGCGGAGCAAGCCGGCGAGCTCGGGCCGCGCCATCCGGCACTGCGTCAGACCGAGAAGCAGGTCGAGGACCTCAAGCGCACCATCAACGAAGAGATCGACCGCTTCGCGCAGTCCGCCAAGAACGATTTGACGCGCGCCCGCGATTTCGAGGCTTCGCTCAACCGGGCGCTGGAAGCGCAGAAGCGACAGAGCGTCCAGCTCAGCCAGGCCGCCGTGCGCCTGCGCGAGCTCGAACGCGAAGCCGATGCCAGCCGCGACGTCTATCAATCCTTTCTCAAGCGCTCCCGCGAGACCGAGGAGCAGGAGAGTCTGAACACTTCGGCGGCCCGTGTCATAGGTGAAGCGACAGTGCCGCAGCGGCGCTCGTTCCCGCCAGCTATGAGCCTGTTCGCCATGATCGGCTTCGTGTTCGGCGCCATCGCTGCATCGGGCTGGTTCGTCGCGGCTGAGTTGCTGTTCGCCGGCGCGATCGCAACGGCGCCCACGTCAGCCCGCCCACAGCGCACATCGGCGCCGGATGCAACACGGGTTCCGCAGCGCGCGCGCCCTTCGGAGGCTTCGCCGCCTCAGCCGGCCTCTCCGGATGTTGAACGGATTCCGCTGGAGCTTGCCGCTCCCCCGCTCCAGCCTGCGATGGTCGAAAAGCCCCTGATCGAAAAGCCGCTGATCGCACGCTTCCAGGAGGCCGACGTCATTCACACGCTCGGCGCCATCCTCGCTACCGGCGGAGGCGTCGATCTCACACGGCTGGGCTGGCCGACGCTCCGTCCCGGTTTTCCCCTGACGACGCTGCTCAACGCCTGGCGCGACATGCGCGCCGCAGTGGCGCGGCGCTCCGGCGGCAGGGCGATGCCGGTCGTCGCGCTCGTCGGGGCCGGCAAGACGAGCGGGCGTAGCGTAACCGCGCTGAATTTCGCACTGGCGGCTGCACGCGACGGCGCCCGCGTGCTGATGATCGATGCCGACCATCAGGCCCGCGTGCTCTCGAACAAGGTGATCCGTCCCGGCAAGAGCGAGCCGAGCCGGCTCGGCTGGCTCTCGATCGGCAGCAAGGACGCACGCGAGATCAAGACGGTCAACGGCATCTCGGTGCTGCCGGCCGCGGAGGGCGACGCCGGGAAGGCTGCCGACGCCATCCGCAAGGCCATTGCGCAGGCGCGCGCCGCGAGCGGCTATGACCTCGTGATCCTCGACGGCCCGGCGATGCCGCTCGCGGCCGGCGGCCGCAAGCTGCTCGACGACATCGATTCGCTGGTGGCCGTGCTGCCGACCTGCCTCGACGTCAACGACAGCCTGGAAGAGATCCTGACCGCGCTCGGCCCCGCGGAGCGCAAGCTCGTCGGCGTCGTGCTCGACGAGCTCACCCCTGCAATCCAAACGCGCCAGCGAGGCAAACAATATGCTTGAGCGTCGCGTCAACCTCGAGGGACGGGCAGCGACTGCCGACGTGCCGCGGATCACCGTCGGCGGGCTTCGCATGGCCGCGCTCGATCTGGAAGCCACCGCCGATTTCATGATCGAGGCGACCGATCCTGACAATCGCATCGGCCGCCCGCTGTTCCTGACCTCGGCCAATGGCGAGGTGCTGGCGCGCTGCTCGACCGAGCCGCAGACCGAGCGCCTGTTCCGCGCCGCCGACCTGATCAACGCCGATGGTCAGCCGCTGGTCGCGGCCTCGAAGCTGCAATCCTGGTTCCCGCTGCCGGAGCGCGTTGCGACCACGGACCTGTTCCACGTCGTCGCGCGCAAGGCGGAAGCAGTCGGCCGCACTTTCTACATGTTTGGGGCAAGCGAGGCCGAGAACGCCGCGGCGGTCGCAAACGTCCTGAAGATGTATCCACGCCTCAAGATCGTCGGGCGCAGCCATGGCTATCTGCGCGGCGAGGCGCTACGTGCCAAAATCGAGGAGATCAACGCCCTGGCGCCGGACTATCTGTGGGTCGCGCTCGGCGTGCCCAACGAGCAGGCATTCGTGAAGGAATTCACGCCGCATCTGACCAATGTTGGCGTTATCAAGACGTCCGGCGGCCTGTTCAACTTTTTGTCGGGGAGCCGTTCCCGCGCGCCGCAATGGATGCAAAAAATCGGCCTCGAATGGGCCTGGCGCACCTTGCTGGAGCCACGCCGTCTGTTCTGGCGCTATTTGACCACCAACCCCCGCGCGCTTTATCTTCTCTTCAGCCGCAACCGCCCCCTCCGCTAAGAGAAGAGCAGAAGACGACATGACCGACCGACCGACCGTCCTCGTCACCGGGGGCGCGGGCTATATTGGCTCGCATGCCTGCCGCGCACTGACCGCCGCCGGCTATCTGCCCGTCGTTTATGACAATCTCTCGACAGGTCATCGCAGCTTCGTCGCCGGCCCCCTGGTGACGGGCGATCTGCTCGATGGCGCATCGCTGGCGCGCGCCTTCGCCGAGCACAAGATCACGGCGGTCATGCATTTCGCGGCGGCGAGCCTCGTCGGGGAGTCCATGACCGACCCGCAGAAATACTACATCAACAACGTCCAGGGCACGCTGTCGCTGTTGCAGGCGATGCGCAACGCGGGCTGCCATCGCATCGTGTTCTCCTCGACCGGCGCCGTCTATGGCAACGCCGATTCCAAGGCGCTGCCGGAAGACTTTCCCTGTGCGCCGATCAATCCCTACGGCGCATCGAAGTTGATGATCGAGCGCATGCTCGCCGATTACCGCACGGCCTATGGCTTCGGTGCGTTCTGCCTGCGCTATTTCAACGCCAGCGGCGCGGACCCCGCTGGTGGCATCGGCGAGCTGCGCGACAACGAAACTCACCTCATTCCGCGCGCGATGATGGCGCTTCAGGGGCATGTCGACTTCGCGGTGTTCGGCGACGACTACGACACGCCCGACGGCACCGCGATCCGCGACTACATCCACGTCACCGACCTCGCGGCCGCCCATGTCGCGGCCTTGAGGCTTCTGGAACAAGGGCATGCCGGCGGCAGCTTCAACCTCGGCACAGGCTCCGGCTTTTCCGTGCGCGAGATCCTCGACGCCATCAGGCAGGAGACCGGACGCGAGGTACCGCATACCATCAAGCCGCGCCGCGCCGGCGATCCCACCTATCTGGTCGCGGACCCCTCTGCTGCGAGAAAGGTGCTGAACTTCGTGCCGCGTCACTCCGACCTGCCGACGGTCATCCGCACGGCCTGGGCCTGGCACCAGAAGGCGCATCCGTTCAGGTCGCGTTAGGCACCCGTAACTCCGATAGCTTGCCTGCCGTGCCCTTGAGCGGCTAGTATGCATATGCGCAGCTGCTCAGGCGCATCGCCGACAGCTGCGTATTTCCGCATTGCCGACGACGATGTCGACTTGCATGGTTCGGCCCATATGCGCGAGCCGATTTTCCGAGCGAAGTGACGATCACATCGGCGTGTCGTCGGGCACGGATTCTGGGAGCATCGACCACATGCATCAGGCTGCGCGCCTGGAATTCGAGCGCGTAATGGAGGAGTTCGTCGGCTGGCATGTCGTGCCAGAGGGCGAGCGCTCGCCTGCACCTGCCTGGTGGTGGGGCCCCGCCATGGCCATGGTCGACGACCAGGAGCCGATGAGCAAAACCTGCTGCTGCGCGTTGAATGTGAGCGAAGGGACGAGTTTCGCCGAAGGCGCGCGCAGCATTCTCGCGCTGTTCATCGAGCAGACGTCACTGACGGGGCCTCAGGACTTTCCGAGCAAGGCCGAAGGGCGAGAACACGAGGTCCGCGAGTTGCACCCGCAGCCGTCAGACGACGGCGCGTTTCAGCCGTGACGCTGTGCCTTCGTCGGCCGGTTCCGGCTGGAGCGGCGGCGCGACAGGCAGCGCAATCGGCCGCAGCAACTCGATCATCTGCCGCGCCGCCAGCGGCTTGGAGATGAGGAAGCCCTGCATCTCGTCGCAGCCATGGGTCCGCAGGAACGCCTCCTGTTCGGCATTCTCGACTCCTTCGGCGACGACAGTCATGCCGAGTGCCTTGCCCATGCTGATGATCGCCTGCGCGATCGCCTGGTCTTCCGAATCCTGGGGCAGGTCGCGCACGAAGGAGCGGTCGATCTTGATGGTGTCGATCGGGAAGTGCTTCATCAGCGACATCGACGAATAGCCGGTGCCGAAATCGTCAATGGCGAGACGGATGCCGCGGCTCTGGATGGAGTCGAGCACCTTCAGCGCGCGGCCGACATTGCGCATCATCATGCTCTCGGTGACCTCGAGCTGGAGCAGCACCGGAGACATGCCGGAGGCCGCGAGCGCCTCGTCGATGTCCTGCAACAGATGTTCGTCTGCGAACTGCCGCGGCGACAGGTTGACCGCCATCGATAGCGGCAGCAGGCCGCGGCGCTGCCAGGCCATGGCCTGCGCGCAAGCCTCATTCAGCACCCAGCGGCCGATCGGCACGATCAACCCGGTTTCCTCCGCAAGTGGAATGAACTGTGCCGGCGAGACGCTGCCGAGATCGGGATGCGTCCAGCGCAGCAGCGCTTCGACGCCCGTGATCTGACCGGTCTCCATATCCACCTTGGGCTGATAGTTCAGCGAGAACTGCTCGCGCTCCAGCGCTCGGCGCAGCGCGCTCTCGAGCGACAGCCGCTCGATCGACTGCGTCTTCACCTCCTTGGAGAAGAAGCGATAGCCGTTCTTGCCGTCCTCCTTGGCGAGGTACATCGCCATGTCGGCGTTCTTTGTCAGCGTCTGCGCGTCGGAGCCGTTGGCCGGATACATCGCGATGCCGATCGAAGCCGTGGTATGGCACTCGTGGCCGGCCAGCTCCATGGGCTCGGCAAGCGCGGCGAGCAGCTCGGTGGCGATCCGCTGGACGTCCTCGATCTCGCCGCACTGGTCGAGGATCACCACGAACTCGTCGCCGCCGAGGCGCGCGACCACGTCGCTCGCTCGCAATGCGCCGCGCAAACGATTGGCCACTTCGAGCAGGAGCAGGTCGCCGGCCTCGTGCCCCAGCGAATCGTTGATGACCTTGAAGCGGTCGAGATCGATGAAGAGCACCGCAAAACGGTGATCGCGGCGCTGCGCCGTGTCGATCGCCGCGCGCAGCAGCCCGTTGAAAGTCTCGCGGTTCGGCAGGTCGGTCAGGCTGTCATGCGAGGCGAGGTATTCGATCCGCTCGTCGGCCTTGCTCTTCTCGTCGGCGCGATCGAAATTCTCCATGGCGAAGGAGACGTTGTCGGCCAGACGTTGCAACAACTCGACGAATTCGGGCGTGAAGGTGTCCTTTTCGGTCGACATGTAGATCATGACGCCGACAGGTTGATCGTGCACGATCAGCGGCAACGCCGCCCCGGACCGCGCGCCGTCGCCGCGAACGATGGCATGGAAGGCGCTCACGCGCCGGTCGTTGAGATAGTCATTGCTGATGCAAGGCTGCCGGGTTCGGAACGCCGTGCCGGCCATCCCCCGGCCCTCGGGGCGCTCGGGGTCGACCGAGAGGCGGACATTACGCGTGGTGCCGGACGACGGTCCGGCGCTGGCGACGATCTCGATCTGATCGCTGTCGGCCTTCGCGAGCGCGATGGTGGTCGAGGTGAACTTGGCGCCGTTCGATGCGGCAAGACAGACGAGGTCGAACAGTTCGGCGCGCGACTTCGCCCGCATGATCGCCTCGTTGGTGGCGCTCAGTGCCGCGAACATGCGCGTCAAGCGCACCTTTTGCGCCTCGGTGCGGACCTTCTCCTCGGCGCGATCGAAATTATCGAGCGCGAAGGAGACGTTCTCGGCGAGGCGCCCGAGCAATTCGACCAGATCGGACGTGAACGTGTTCTCTTCGGGCGCGAGAAAAAGCAGGATGCCGACCGGCTCCTGGCCTGCTTTCAGAAGCGGGAAGCTGGCCGCTGCCCGCGTTCCGTCCTCGATCGCCTTCGTCCGCCAGTAGGCTGAACGCGGCTCGTGCAGATAGTCGTTCATGACGCTGGGCCGGCGGGTCAGGAGCGAGGTGCCGATGATGCCCTGGCCCTCGGGATGGCCGGCGGAAATGTTGCAGCTCCGTCCGACCATCTGCTCCTGCAGGCGTCCCTTCACCGCGACGACACGAACGAGCTCCTTTTCCTTGTCGATGATGCCGATCGTCGCCGAGGCGAACACATCGCCGAGGACGGCCGCCTGGCATGCAGCCTCGAACAATTCCTCGCGGGTCTTGGCGCGCATGATGGCTTCATTGGTTGCGCTTAGCGCCTCGAACATTCCGCTGAGGCGATTGCGCTGCTTGTCCGCTAGTGCTTTCTCCTCGGCCCGATCGAAGCTTTCCAGCGCAAAGGAGACGTTGGCCTGGAGCTTGCACAGCAGCTCGACGAGTTCGGGCGTGAAGGTGCCGCGCTCCGGGGAGTTGAACAGGAAGACGCCCTCGAGCCGGTCGCCGTTGAACAGCGGCAGCGCCGCGGAGGACGCGATGCCGCTGCGGCGGGCGCTGGCCAACCGGGGCGCAATGCGGTCGTCGGCGAGCACGTCGTTACTGACGGCAGGCTGGCGCGTGCGGAACGCGGTGCCGGTCAGGCCGTGCCCTTCCGCCACCTCATCGGAGATCGAAAACTTGAAGTTGCGAACTTGGTCGGCATTCGGTCCGTAGCTGGCGACCACGCGCAGCAGCTCGCCGCGCTGGTCGAGCAACGCAATGCTGGCCGAGGTGAACTTGGCGCCTTTGGCCGTCGCCTCGCAGACGAGGTCGAACAGCTCCGAGCGTGACCGTGCGCGCAGGATCGCCTCGTTGGTGGCGCTGAGCGCCGCATACATGCGCGCCAGACGTTCCTCTTCCGCCGCGATCCTGGCCTTCTCGGCCTCGCGGCGGAAATTTTCGATCGCGAACGAGACGTTCTCCGCCATGCGCAGCAGCAGCGCGACGATCTCCTCGTCCTTGGCCCAGGAACGGCTGATGAAGAACAGGAGCACGCCGACGCTTTCGCCGCGCTTGATCAGCGGAGCGACCACGCAGGCGGCAACGCCCGTGTCGATGTTGGCCTGCTCCCAAGGCGAGCCCTTGGTGCGGCTGGCGAGATCATCCTCGACGATCGCCTTTTGCGTCCGGAACACCTCGCCGGAGATGCCCTTGCCGCACGGATTCTCCGGGTCGACCGAATAGCGCGCCTGGGTGACGAGCTCGAGATTCTGCCCAGTGGCGGCGACAGGCTTCATCCAGTGCGAATCCGGCTCGCGGAGCAGCACGATGGTCGCCAGCGACTTGCCGCTGTGGACGGAGGCATCGCAGACGAGCTGGTACAGTTCCTGCTCGGTCTTGGCGCGCAGGATCGCCTCGTTGGTGGCGCTGATGGCGCCGAACATGCGGTTGAGCCGCCGTGTCGCCCGTTCGCTGGTCTGCCGCGCGGTCTCGCGGGCGAAATTGTCCAGCGCGTAGGAAATGTTCGCAGACATGCGCTCGAACAGCGACACCATCTGCTCGTTCAACGAGTTGGCCTCTCTGCGCGTCACGTACAATACGCCGACGCTCTTGCCGTTGCAGAGTAGCGGCAACGCCGCCGCCGCACCGATGTGCGCCTTGGCGGCGCCCTCTCGCCACGCCAGCGAGCGCGGATCGTTCAGATAGTCGTTGCTGACACACAGCTTCTGATCGCGGAATGCCTCGCCGCCGACGCCAGATCCTTCAGGCGTACCGGCGTCCGTCGTGATCAGAATCGAGCGCAGCCGCGGAATGTCATCGCCGCAGCCGGCGGCGAATCGCAGGCGCTGGCCGTCCGGCTCGACCAGGAAGACGGCAACGGCCAGAAAGTCCCCGCTCGAGAATCCGGCGTCGCAGACCTTCTGGTACAGCTCGTCCGACGATCTCGCGTAGAGGATCGCTTCATTGATTGCGCTCAGCGCCGCAAAGGTGCGCGCGAGTGTGGTCGGCACGATCTCAGCTCCCGCGGCAATTCTGCCTATTTCTCCCGGTGCCTTTATGAACGGCGATCGCCTAAGTGGTCGTTATTGCGCACTGCAAACCGTCGATCAAAGTGAACGAGCAGCGAACGAGCAGCACAAAATTGCCGGAAATGCCGCTGCGCGGGACGTCCCTTCGACCAAAGGCGCGTTCTCTTTACGAATTTGCAGCCCTGTGTTGGTTTATGGGAGATTGATATCGCTGCTGCGCTTTGAGACGATGGCACCCAACAAGCAGCCTGTGATGGGCACCAAGCCGAGGGAACGCCATGCCGATCGTCAAGGCCGATCGCCTCACGCGCGTCAGCGCCGCCCTGCTGCGCGCCGCCGGGGCGTCCGAGGAGGAGGCCGATGCTGTCGCAATCGGTTGCGTCAACGCCAATCTCGCCGGCCATGATTCCCACGGCGTGATCGCCGTTCCCACCTACATCGACCGCATCAAGGCCGGTCATATCGTTCCCGGCGCCAAGTGGACGATCGTCCAGGAATCGCCGACCACGACCGTGATCGACGGTCATTGGGGCTTTGGCTTTCACGTCAACGCAAAGGCCATGGCGCTGACGATCGAGAAGGCGAAGACCGCGAACGTTGCCGCCTGCACCGTGTTCCGGCAGAGCCATGTCGGCCGCCTCGCCGCCTATCCCTTGATGGCGATGCGCGAAGGCATGATCGGGATTGCAACGGCGGACTCCGGCCGCTCGCCGAAACACGTCGCTCCGTTCGGCGGCAAGGAGGCGCGGCTCGGCACCAACCCGATCTCGATCGCGGTACCGTCCGATCTCGATGCACCCTTCTGTCTGGACATGGCGACTTCGGCGGTGGCGGCCGGCAAGATCCAGCTCGCGGTCGCGCGTGGCGAGGAGATCCCGACGGGATGGATCATCGATGCCGAGGGGCGTCACACCATCGACCCCACCCAATATCGCAAGGGCGGCGCGCTGCTGCCGCTCGGCGGCCGCGAAGGCTACAAGGGCAGCGGCCTCGCCGCCATGGTCGAGGTGCTTTGCGGCCTGCTCACCGGTCTCGGTTTTGGCGTCGAGCCCACGGGGCGTCATAATGACGGCTGCTTCATGGCGGTCTTCAATGTCGCTGCGTTCCGCCCGCTGCAGGAGTTCAAGCGCGAGGTCGCGGAATTCGCGCGCTATCTGAAATCGACGCCGCCGTCCGAGGGCAGCGCGGGCGTCTGCTATCCCGGCGAGATCGAGGGTTTGCGCGAGCAGCAGCGCCTGCGCGACGGCATCGAGATCGAGGATGCCACGTGGGAGAAGCTGCGCACGCTGGCCCGTGAGTACAGGCTCGACACGGTGCTCGATCTGGCCTGACGGCATCAGGAGAACAGCGGCATGAATCGGCAGATGGTACTGGTCGGCTTCCTTCAGGCACAGAACTGCACGAACTTGCCGAGCTCCTGGCGGCATCCGGACTCGCGCGCCGATTCGATGTCGGCAGACTATTATCAGGAGATCGCCAGAATCCTCGAAGCCGGCAAGTTCCACATGGCCTTCTTCGACGACCGCCTGGCGATGCCGGACCGCTATGGCAACGACCACGCCCACACCGTCGAATACGGCATCCGCTGCGTGAAGATGGATCCGCTGATCGTGCTGACCACGATGGGCGTCGTCACCGAGAAGCTCGGCCTTGGCGCGACCTGCTCGACCACCTATTACGAACCGTTCGACGTCGCCCGCCGCTTCGCAACGCTCGACCTGATGTCCGGCGGCCGCGCCGGCTGGAACGTCGTCACCTCGCTGAACGACGGCGAAGCGCTTAACATGGGCCGCGACTCCCATCCCGAACACGATTCCCGCTACGACCGCGCCGATGAGTTCATGGAGGTCGTGCTCGGCCACTGGGACACCTGGGAAGATGGCGCGCTCATCATGGACAAGACCAGCGGCCGCTTTGCCGACCCGACCAAGGTGAAGCGGCTCGACCACCAGGGGCCGGCCTTCAAGTCTCGAGGTCCGTTCACCGTGCCGCGCTCGCAACAAGGCCATCCCGTCATCATCCAGGCCGGTGCATCCGGCCGCGGTCAGCGCTTTGCCGGCCGCTGGGGCGAGGTGATCTTCACCGCCGCGCGCAGCCTCGATGCCGCCAAGGCAGGCTATGCTTCCGTGCGCAACGAGGCCGCAAAAGCCGGCCGCGATCCCGACCAGATGTTCCTCTGCAACCTGACGACGCCGGTCTGCGCCGCGACCAAGGCGGAGGCCGAGGACAAGATGGCGTTGATCAACAAACTGCCGCTCGAAATCGACGCGCTGTCGCTGCTCGCCGAAGCGCTCAATTATGACTTCGCCTCCAAGGACATCGACGAGCCGTTGACCACGGAAGAGCTGAAGAGCATGCAAGGCATCCTGGGCATCCGCGACGGCGTGCTGAAGACGTCAGGCAAGAGCAACCCGAGCGCACGCGACTTCGTCACTTTCTCCGGCCGCGGCCAGGTGCAGGACGCGATGGTCGGCGGTCCCAGGGAGATCGCCGACAGACTTGAAGAGATGTTCGTGGAGCGCGGCTGCGACGGCTTTGTCGTTGCGGCGACTTACGTGCCCGGCTCCTACGCCGATTTCGTGCAACACGTGGTACCGGAATTGCAGCGGCGCGGCCTGTTCCAGAAAGACTATCGCGGCAAGACGTTGCGCGAAAATCTCGGACTGAAGCGGCCGGCCGCCGGTGCCTGGAAGATGCAACCGCGCGATGCCGCGGAATAACAACGAGGACGCACCATGCGCTGGTTGAAATTCACCGCCTCGGGCGTGACCTCCTGGGGTCTCGTCGAGAACGACGAGGTCGTCGCGATCGACGGCGATCCGCTCGGTGAATGGCAACGCACCTCGCGCACGTATCCGCTTGGCGACGTCAAGGTCGAGCTGCCGCTGATCCCGCGCACCTTCTATTGCGTCGGCCTGAACTATCTGAAGCACCTGAAGGAGGCCGCCGACAAGCGCGGCGAGATTCCGGCGGTCCCCGACCGGCCCGAGATCGGCTACCGCGCGCAGAACGCGCTGATCGCCCACGACGAAGACGTCGTGATCCCTTCCTTTGCAACGGACAAGATCCACTACGAGGGCGAGCTCGTCGTGGTCATCGGCAAGAAGGTGAAGCATCTCACCGAAGCGAACGCGATGGATTGCGTGTTCGGCTACACCATCGGCAACGACGTCAGCGAACGCAGCTGGCAGAAGGCCGACCGCAGCCTGTGGCGCTCGAAGAACGCCGATACGTTCAAGCCGATGGGCCCGTGGATCGAGACCGAAGCCGATCTCGACAAGATGGAGACGATCGTCCGGGTCAACGGCACGGAGACCAATCGCTTCGTGACCGGCGACATGATCTTCGGCGTGGTGCCGTTCCTGGTCGAACTGACGAAGTATTTCACGCTATGGCCCGGTGATGTGATCTGGATGGGCACGGACGGCGCCTCGCCTGACATCAAGCACGGCGATGTCGTCGAGATCGAGATCACCGGTATCGGCAAGCTGCGGAACAGGTTCGTGCGGGAGGGGCAATAGCTCAGCGCTCAGCGCTCAGCGCGCGGTCCGGGATCGGCCCTTCACGTGATCGATGAAGGCTCTGAGCTTCGGCATGATTTGTCGATGGCTGGGATAGTAGAGAAACACCCCCGGCGTCATCGGAGCGAATTTCTCCAGCACGGCGACGAGTTTTCCCGTTCTGACGGCGTCGGTCGCCAGCGGCCCTGGCACTTGCGCAAGGCCGACGCCTTCGACGGCGGCACCTAGCATCGTCGGAAAGTCATTGGCGATGAAGGGACCTGCAACGGCAATCTCGATCGAACGACCGCCGTCGTTGAGCGACCACGGCGCGAGCGCACCGTTTGATCGCCGCAATCTCAGGCATGCGTGCTCGCGCAGATCGTCCGGCCGCCGCGGCCGGCCGCGGCGTTCAAGGTAGCCCGGGCTGCCCACGATCAGGAAAGGCAACGGTTTCGTCAGGCGGACCGCAACCATGTCCGGGGAGATGAACTGCCCCATCCTGATGCCGGCATCGAAACCACCGGCGGCGAGGTCGACCAGTTCTTCGCTTGCAGCGAGCTCCACCTCGATCTCCGGAAATGCCTGACAGAACGAGGCGACCAGGGGCTCCAGCAGAATCGGCACGACCGATCGCGGGACAGTGAGGCGCAGGAGCCCAGCCGGCCGCTGTCCAAGGTCGCGCGCGGCCCCGCTTGCCGCGACGAGCTCCTCGAAGGCGGGCCTCGCGCGCGCAAAGAACCGCTCGCCGGCCTCGGTCAGATTGACGCTGCGAGTCGTGCGCAGGAACAGCACGGCGCCGACGCGGGCTTCGAGTGCGCGCACCGCCTGGCTGATCGCCGACGGCGTCACCCCGAGCTCGGCAGCCGCCCGGCGGAAACTGCGGTGCTGGGCGACGCTCAGGAACGCCTCCACACCGTCGAGCGCACCCTGCCTGACTGTGAAGTTCTGCTTCATGGCCTATCAATATTATCGCGAATAGTCGCTCTCGCAAAGACGGCCTTACATCAGGATCGCAAATGCGCCGCTGGGTGCGTCCGACATTTGCGACATCGCGGCCATGGCCGCGATCGGAGAGATGAAACCGATGAAGGCAATCCGCAACATCGTCCTGGCACTCACCCTCACACTGACAGGTGTTACCCCCATGGCAGAGCCATCCCTTGCCCAAGCGCAAACCACGTCACCGACAACCGGCGTGATGGTCATTGTGACTGTCAGGCCAGGCATCACACGCGAACAGGTCATGGCGGTGATGCCCGATGAAATCAGGCAAACCACCCAGCTCTATCTCAACGGGATGGTTCGCGAATGGTATTCGCGGTCCGATGGGCGCGGAGCCGTCTTCCTGCTGAGCGTCAAGGATGTCGCCGAAGGGCACGCGATCATGGAAGGCCTGCCGCTGGCCAAGCAGAATCTCATCGACCACGAGTACATCGCGGTCGGTCCGCTCATGCCGCTCCGCCTGCTCATGGCCAAACCCTGAGCGTCGCCACGTCGATCGATAGGCATCGTCCCGGCTCGACAGCAGGGTCAAACATAGGGACTCCGAACGTGCCGCCGAACTTCAATCTTCCATTCGTTCTCAGCGTCGCCGGCGCTTTCCTGACCAGCTCGGTGGTCGCCGCCATCTACGTTTGGCCGGCGATCCGCGTGATGCCGCGCTATGACGCCCTGAGACTCATCGCAGCTTTCCATGCGTTCAGGTTCTTGGGAATGAACTTCATGGTGACCGGGTTCGTCTCTGCGGAGTTGAGTTCGCGCTTTGCCGCCGAGGTGGGATGGGGCGATCTTATCGCCGCCGTCCTCGCGCTTCTGTCGATGGCGGCTCTCTCATGGCGATGGTCTATCGCTATCCCTGTGGTCTGGATCTTCAACGTTTGGGGGACGCTCGACCTCCTGAACGCGTACTACATGGGCGCGACGAAGATCCCGGATCCCGGCCTGTTCGGCGCGGGCATTTATATTCCGACCCTCTACGTACCACTGCTGCTCGTCAGCCACGTCCTGGCCTTCATGATTCTGCTCAGGGCCGGAGGAGAGGCAAAAAGTTCGTGAGCTCAGAGAGGATCGCGATCGGTCACATGCCGGCCGCGAGCCTGACATGCGTCCGCAACCACGACGTTCCAGGTATGGTGAGCACATCAGCACCGATGCTGGTTCCGCCACCATGGTTGCGCCGCTTCTCTCGTTGCGCGAATTGCGCCGGCGGTCGGAGACGGCGTGAGCCGCGGATCCCTGACCTTGCCTCAAAACGGCAGCGCCACACTCGTCTTGATCTCCTTCAGCACCACATTGCTGCGGACGTAGCGGATGCCGGGAATACGGAACATGAACTCGTCGAGGAACCGGTTGTAGGCCGCCATATCCTGCACGACCACGCGCAAGTGATAGTCGGCATCGCCCGTGGTCGCGAAGCATTCCAGCACCTCGCGGCGCTTCGTCACCCGCGTAACGAACTCGTCCACGAACTTCGCATCGTGCCGCTCCAGCGAGACGTGAAGGATGGCGGACATCGCAAAGCCCGCCTGCTCGCGCGCGACCAGCGCCGCATAGCCCTGGATGACGCCGCTCTCTTCGAGCGCCCGCACCCGCCGCCAGCAGGCCGAGGTGGACATGCCGACTTCATCCGCGAGCTGCTGGTTGGTCGCACGGCCATCCTTCTGGAGGTGGGCGAGAATGCGCGTGTCCTGCTCTTCGATCATGAACGCCTCTCCAATTCGATCAAATCTACCAAATTCGTCATCACAATGCAAAATTCTACCGAATACGGCCTTGGTACCGGATAAATAGGTAGGACCTACCAACGACCAAGGCATAACTTCCATCGTTGGGCAGGATGCCGCGCGAGGTCCGCCATGGACGCCATTCCGTCACTCGATACTTACGAACTCTCTGATCGCTACGATCGCGAGGAGGGCCGCGTCTTCCTCACGGGCACGCAGGCCATCGTCCGCATCGCACTCGATCAGGCGCGTCGCGACCGGGCGAGCGGTCTCAACACCGCGGGCTTCATCTCGGGCTATCGCGGCTCACCACTCGGCGGCATCGATCTCGAGCTGTGGCGCATTCAGGAACGGCTGAAACGGGATCGCATCGAATTCCTGCCGGCCGTCAACGAGGACCTCGCGGCGACCGCGGTGCTCGGCTCGCAGCAGGTCGAGACGCAAGGGGACCGCGAGGTCGATGGCGTGTTCGGGCTCTGGTACGGCAAGGGCCCCGGCGTCGATCGCTCCGGCGATGCGCTCAAGCACGGCAACGCCTATGGCTCCTCGCCGCATGGCGGCGTGCTGGTGGTCGCCGGTGACGATCATGGCTGCGTCTCCTCCTCGATGCCGCACCAGTCAGACGTCGCCTTCATGAGCTGGTTCATGCCG
Organism: Bradyrhizobium vignae; assembly: GCF_900324035.1. Taxonomy (NCBI): domain Bacteria; kingdom Pseudomonadati; phylum Pseudomonadota; class Alphaproteobacteria; order Hyphomicrobiales; family Nitrobacteraceae; genus Bradyrhizobium; species Bradyrhizobium vignae. Next base: position 1,012,844 of record NZ_LS398110.1, on the reverse strand, counting down.
ACGCTGCACCCGGCCGATGTCGGTGAATATTTGGCTTTCGGCGAGTATGGCTATGCACTGAGCCGCTTCTCCGGCATGTGGGTCGGCTTCAAGGCGATTTCGGAGATCGTGGAATCAGGCGCATCCGTCGCGCTGCGCCTGCCGCGCGCCTTCCGAATGCCCGACTTCACGCCACCGCCGGGCGGCCTGCACTATCGCTGGCCCGACTTGCCGGGCCCGCAGATCGAGGAACGGCTGGAGGCGAAGAAGCACGCGGTCTATGCCTTCGCCAAGGCCAACCCGATCGATCGCCACATCTACGACATTCCGGACGCGACATACGGCATCGTGACCACAGGCAAGGCGCATCTCGATTTGATGGAGGCGCTGCGGTTGATGGGCCTGGATGAAGCTGGCTGCCGCAGCATCGGCATCGACGTCTACAAGGTCGGCATGGTTTGGCCGCTGGCGCTGCATGACGCCATGGACTTCGTGAAAGGCAAGCGCGAGATCCTCGTGGTCGAGGAGAAGCGCGGCATCATCGAGAGCCAATTCAAGGAATACTTTTACGACTATCCCGGCAGCAAGCCGGAGCGCATGGTGGGCAAGCATGACGAAACCGGCGCAAGGCTGATTTCCTGGATTGGCGAATTGTCGCCGCGGGCGCTCGCTTCCGTGCTGGCGCGCCGGCTCGATCCGATGTTTCCCGGCCTCAATCTCGCCGCCCGCGCAGCCGCCTTAATGCCGGAAGCGGCGCGCACGATCAACATCAGCGGCGCAACACGCACGCCGTATTTCTGCTCCGGCTGCCCGCACAACACTTCGACAAAAGTGCCTCAGGGATCGAAGGCACTCGCCGGCATCGGCTGCCATTTCATGGCGAGCTGGATGGACCGCGAGACCTCCTCGCTGATCCAGATGGGCGGCGAGGGCGTGAACTGGGCAGCATCGTCGCGGTTCACCGGCCACAAGCACATCTTCCAGAACCTCGGCGAAGGCACCTATTATCACTCCGGCTCGATGGCGATCCGGCAGGCGATCGCGGCTGGCGCCAACATCACCTACAAGATCCTGTTCAACGATGCCGTCGCGATGACCGGCGGCCAGCCGGTCGACGGCCCCGTCAGCGTGCATGCCATCGCACACAGCGTCCGCGCCGAAGGCGTGGCACGCATCGCATTGGTGTCGGACGATCCCGCGCAGTTCAGCCCGGCGGACCTGCCCAGCGGCGTGACCATTCACCCCCGCGAGGACATGGAGGCCGTGCAGCGCGAACTGCGCGAGATTCCCGGCGTCTCGGTGCTGATCTATCAGCAGACCTGCGCTACCGAGAAGCGGCGCCGGCGCAAGCGCGGACAGATGGTCGATCCCAAGCGCTTCGCCTACATCAACGATCTCGTCTGCGAGGGCTGCGGCGACTGCTCGGTCGAATCCAACTGTCTCAGCGTCGAGCCGAAGGAGACGCCGTTCGGCCGCAAACGCCAGATCAACCTGTCGGCCTGCAACAAGGATTTTTCTTGCCTGAACGGCTTCTGCCCCAGCTTTGTTACCATCGAGGGGGCGACGCGTCGGAAGAAGAGCGCGAGCCAGATCGACGTAGCCGGCCGCGCAGCCACGCTACCCCTACCCGCGCCCGCAACACTCGACCGCCCCTATGACTTGCTTGTCACCGGCGTCGGTGGCACCGGCGTGATCACGGTCGGCGCGCTGATCGGCATGGCCGCGCATCTCGAGCGTCGCGGCGTCTCGGTGCTGGACTTTACCGGTTTTGCGCAAAAATTCGGGCCCGTACTGAGCTACATCCGCATTGCGTCAAGTCCCGACGCGCTGCACCAGGTGCGCATCGACCAGGGTGCGGCCGATGCGCTGATCGGCTGCGACCTCGTCGTCAGCTCTTCGCCGAAGGCGTCCGGCACCTATCGTCGCGGCACGCGCGCCGCGGTCAACACGGCGGAAATGCCGACCGGCGACGTTGTCCGCTTCCGCGATGCCGATCTCGCTTCGCCAGCTCGCCTGCGCGCAATCCGTCAGGTCGTCGGCAATGACAATCTCGACACGATCAATGCCAATGCGCTGGCCGAGCGCCTGCTCGGCGATGCTGTCTATTCCAACATCATCATGCTGGGCTTTGCCTGGCAGCGCGGTCTGGTTCCGGTCTCGCTGCAGGCGTTGCTTCGTGCGATCGAGCTCAACGGCGTCGCCGTCGAGCGTAACAAGCAGGCCTTGGCCTGGGGTCGGATCGCCGTGGCCGATCCGGACTTTGTGCCGAAAGCAAACGGTGCGCCCGAAGCCGAGACGCTCGAGCAGCTCATCGCCCGGCGTGCTGAGTTCCTCACGGCCTACCAGAATGCGGCCTATGCGACGCGCTACCGGACGATCGTCGCAAAAGTGCGTAATGCCGAAGCGAACCTGAACAGCGAGGCGCTGACCGAGGCGGTCGCTCGCGCGCTGTTCAAGCTGATGGCCTACAAGGACGAGTACGAGGTGGCGCGGCTGCACATGCGAATCGGCTTCCTCGACGAGTTGAAGGGCGAATTCGAGGACGGCTTCACAATCCAGTATCACCTCGCCCCGCCGTTCCTGCCGTCGCGGCGCGATGCACGTGGACGTCCGCGCAAACGTGTCTTCGGCCAATGGATCCAGATACCTCTGGCCATGCTCGCGCGCTTGAAAGGGTTGCGCGGAACGCCGTTCGATCCGTTCGGCTATACCGCAGAACGGCGCGCTGAGCGCGAACTGATCGCCTGGTATGAGGGCCTGATCGAGCGGATGCTGGGCGAGCTCGACACGGCGCGTCTTCCGGATCTCGTTGCCGTAGCGAAGGCCCCCATGGACATTCGCGGCTATGGGCCCGTGAAAGAGGCTGCGATCGTGTCGGTCAAGACCGAGGTCGAATCCCTGCTCGCGCGGCCGAGAGCGGCGCGAGCGGCCTGAGCGCAGCGTCGCTCATGAATACGGGTTGATCAGCTTCTGCTGCTCGGCGCTGTGGTGCACGAGCAGGTCTATGAAGGTCCTGACTTTCGCCGACAGATGATGACGATGCGGATAGACCGCATTCATGGAGAGCTCGACCGTTCGATATTCCGGCAAGAGGCGGACGAGACGGCCGGCTTCGAGATCGTCCTGAATGAGAAACCCTGCCATCAGGCAGACGGCCGCACCCTCCAGGGCGACCTTGCGCAGTGCTTCCCCGCTATTGGTGACGAAGCTGCCCGAGATACGCACGGCGGCTGGTGTGCCTTTGCGATCAAGGAAACGCCATTCGTCGCCGAATGGATAGTTCAAATGCCGACCACAATTATGCCCGGTGAGCTCGTCGAGCTTCTGCACCCGGCCGTGCTTTTCGATGTAATCGTGGGAGCAGCACAGCACGTGACGCCAGGTGGCTAGGCTCCGCACGATCAGGCTCGAATCGGGCGGCGGGATCATGCGCAGCGCAACGTCGTAGCCTTCCTCGATGAGATCGACATCGGCCTCGCCCATGCGCAGATCGATCTTGAGCTCCGGATAGGTCGACAGCAGTTTCGCCACGACCGGCGCGACGAACGGCACCATATGGGTGGCGACGTGAATGCGCAGCGTGCCGCGAGGCACCGACTGCAATTCGCTCGCAATGTCGTCGGCCTGTTCGATGTCGGCGAGGATCTGGACGCAGCGTTCGTAATAGGCCTTGCCGATCTCGGTCAGATTGACCTTGCGCGTGGTGCGGTGAAGCAGCCTCACCCCGAGCCGGTCTTCCAATGCCTGAATGTGATTGCTCACCATGGTGGTCGACATGTTGAGCTTGCGGGCTGCTGCGGAGAAGCCACCGGTCTCGACCACCCGGCTGAATACTTCGAGGCTGGTCAATCGATCCATGCTTCCCTGCACCAGGATGTACGCATCAGCAGCAATCGCGCGACAGAGGCAGCAATCACTCTGGCGCAGTCGCGAGCCTGACCCGCTAGACATTGCGAACCAAGCCGATGGTTCCGATTATCCACTTGCAACGGATAATCCTTTCAGAATTTTGCCAATTATCATCCGGGCCGGCAAGACCGATAGTCTCAGCGAGCCGACAGGAGACCGCAATGTCCGAGATGCCCCGCACCGAGATCTTCCAGCAAGCGACAGAAATCACTCGCGATTGCTCCAAGGTGCCGCCAGCCATCCCGGCCCGGAACATGGTCCGGCGCGCGGCCTTGGTGCTCGCGCTCCTCGCGGGGACGACAGCCCTCGCCTACTACGGACACGATTACTGGACCAGGGGCCGCTACCTCGAGACCACCGACGACGCCTACGTGAAGGCGGACTCCACGATCATCGCGCCGAAGGTCTCCGGGTACATCGCAAAAGTGCTGGTCGGCGACAACGAGAAGGTCAAGGCAGGCCAGCTGCTGGCCAAGATCGACGACCGCGATTTCAAGGCGGCACTCGACCAAGCCCGCGCCGATGTCGCGGCTGCCGAAGCATCCGTACGCAACATCGATGCCCAGCTCGAACTGCAACAGCCGATCATCGAGCAAAGCACGGCTGATGTCGCTGCTGCGGATGCCAATCTGAAATTCGCGCAGGAGGAGCGCGCCCGCTACGACGACCTGATGAAGTCGGGCTCCGGTACGATCCAGCGTGCGCAGCAGACCGATGCGGCGCTACGCGCCAGCAATGCGCAATTGCAGCACGCCAAATCCGGCCTTCTGGCTGCACAGCGCAAGATCGACGTGCTCACCACGCAGCGCGCCCAGGCCGCGGCCCAGCTCGAGCGTGCCCGTGCGGTCGCGCAGCAGGCGGCGTTGAACCTGTCCTATACCGAGATCACCGCGCCGGTGGACGGCACGGTCGGCGCCCGCAGCCTGCGCGTCGGCCAATACGTGCAAGCCGGCACGCAATTGATGGCGGTGGTGCCGCTCGATGCGGTCTATGTCGTTGCCAACTTCAAGGAGACCCAGCTCACGCATGTGCGGCCCGGCCAGCCGGTCGAACTGCACGTCGACAGTTTCCGCAATCGGACCCTGCACGGCCGTGTCGATAGCTTGTCGCCGGCGAGCGGGCTCGAATTCGCGCTGCTGCCGCCCGATAACGCGACCGGCAACTTCACCAAGATCGTGCAGCGCGTTCCGGTGAAGATCGTGCTCGACGACCACAGTCTCACCGGCCTGCTGCGCCCCGGCATGTCCGCGGTGCCGACCATCGACACCAAGGCGACGGTGCTGGCCGATCGCGAGACGGCCAAACGTCTCGCCAACAACGCCTCCCGCCCCGACGGGAGCTGACGCCGGAAGGCTCCGGCAGGATTGTCAAATCCTGCCGGATGATCCTTCCAGGACTTCCTCGATTATCGAAATCGTCCGCCTATCGCATCCTGTCTCCGTACCCGAGACGAGGCTTCCATGAGCACGCTCCAACCCGCCCTCAACGTCGCATCCGCCGCCACCATTCCCACCCCCGCCGCTCGGGCGGTGCTCGCGAAAACCTGGATCGCTGTGATCGGCGCGACGCTCGGCGCCTTCATGGCGGTGCTGAACATCCAGATCGTCAACGCCTCGCTCGCCGACATCCAGGGCGCGATCGGCGCCGGCATCGACGACGGCGGCTGGATCTCGACCTCCTATCTGATCGCCGAGATCGTGGTGATCCCGCTGTCGGGCTGGCTCGCGCAGGTGTTCTCGATTCGAATCTATCTGCTCACCAATGCGATCCTGTTCCTGGCTCTGTCCGCAGCCTGCGCGCTGGCGCAGGATCTGTCCCAAATGATCGTGCTGCGTGCGATCCAGGGCTTCACCGGCGGCGTGCTGATCCCGATGGCTTTCACGCTGATCATCATGCTGTTGCCGCGCGGCAAGCAGCCGGTCGGCCTCGCGCTGTTCGCACTGTCGGCGACGTTCGCACCGGCGATCGGGCCGACCATCGGCGGCTATCTCACCGAGAATTTCGGCTGGCAGTACATCTTCTACGTCAATTTGGTGCCCGGCGCGATCATGGTTGGCATGCTCTGGTACGCGCTCGAGGCCAAGCCGATGAAGCTGTCCCTCCTGCGCGAGGGCGACTGGGCCGGCATCATCACCATGGCGATCGGCCTTTCCGCGCTCCAGACCGTGCTGGAGGAGGGCAACAAGGACGACTGGTTCGGCTCGCCCTTCATCGTCAAGCTGTCGATCATCGCCGCCGTGGCGCTGACCGCCTTCCTCATCATCGAGCTCACGGTGAAGAAGCCACTGTTGAACCTGCGCCTGCTGGTGCGACGCAATTTCGGGTTCGGCATGCTCGCGAACTTCCTGCTCGGCATCGCGCTCTACGGCTCTGTGTTCATCCTGCCGCAATATCTGTCGCGCATCCAGGGCTACAATGCCGAGCAGATCGGCATGGTGCTGGCCTGGACCGGACTGCCGCAGTTGGTGCTGATCCCGCTGGTGCCGCGCCTGATGCAGCGCTTCGATGCGCGGATCATCATCGGCATCGGCTTCGCGCTGTTTGCGGCATCCAATTTCATGAACATCTACATGAGCAACGACTACGCCGCCGACCAGCTGCTGTGGCCCAATGTCGTTCGCGCGGTCGGACAGGCCCTGGTCATGGCGCCGCTGTCGGCGGTGGCGACCGCCGGCATGGAGGCCGAGAATGCCGGTTCGGCTTCCGGCCTGTTCAACATGATGCGCAATCTCGGCGGCGCGGTCGGCATCGCGCTGCTCCAGACCGTGCTGACCAAGCGCGAGCAGTATCACTCCAACGTGCTGATGCAGTCGGTCTCGGTATTCGGGCAGGCGACGCGCACGCGGCTGGAGCAACTCACCCAGTATTTCATCAACCACGGTGTCCTCGACCATGCGGACGCTGCGCATCGCGCCTATGTCGCGGTCGGCCGTATCGTGCAGAAGCAGGCCTATGTCCTCGCCTTCAGCGACACCTTCTATCTGCTCGGCATGGCGCTGATCGTGGCGCTGCTCGCCGTCCTCTTCCTGAAGAAGCCCGGCCAGACCTCGGCCGGTGGTGCCCACTGATTTCACCCCAGCAAGCAAGGAGAACGACCATGAAGCCCCGTATGAACTTCTACCAGGCCGCACCCGACACGATGAAGGCGCTGATGGCGCTGGAAGAGCAGATCCAGTCGACAGGCCTGGAGAAATCGCTGATCGAGCTGGTCAAGATCCGGGCATCGCAGATCAACGGCTGCGCCTTCTGCATCAACATGCATACTGAGGACGCCCGCAAGCGCGGCGAGACGGAGCAGCGCATCTACCTGCTGAATGCCTGGCGCGAATCCCCGCTCTATTCCGACCGCGAGCGCGCCGCGCTGGCCTGGACGGAGGCGGTGACGCTGATCTCAGAGACGCACGCGCCGGACGACGTCTACGAACAGGTTCGCGCGCAATTCTCCGACGCGGAGACAGTGAACCTGACCATGCTGATCGGGGCGATCAACGCCTGGAACAGGATCGCGATCGCGTTCCGTGCGGTACATCCGGTAAAGGTGAAGGCGTCGGTGGCGTAGGGGCGTGCGCCTCAGCGCAGGTTTCGTACGGTGGGCAAAGGCGCACTTGCGCCGTGCCCACCATTTCTCCATGAATCCAACAGAAGACGTGGGCACGCCTCGCTTTGCCCACCGATAGCAGAGTGCGGCTCAGACCGCCGTCGCCTTGGCGAACTCCACGTAGATCTCGCGCAGCCGCGTTGCCATCGGGCCGGGCTCGCCATTACCGATCTTCTTGCCGTCGATCGCGACCACCGGCTGCACGAAGGAGGATGCGCTGGTGATGAAGGCTTCCTTGGCGGCGAGCGCCTCGGCGACGGTGAAGGACCGCTCCTCGACACGGAGCTGGCGCTCCTCGGCAAGCGCGATCACGGCTTTGCGGGTGCAGCCCGGCAGGATCGCGTTGGAGTTCTTGCGGGTGACGATGACATCGTCCTTGGTGAGAATGAACGCCGAGGACGAGCCGCCTTCGGTGACATAGCCGTCTTGCAGCATCCAGGCTTCGCCGGCGCCGGCTTCGGCCGCAGCCTGCTTCGCCAGCACCTGCGCCAGCAGCGCGACGCTCTTGATGTCGCGGCGCTCCCAGCGGATGTCGGGCACCGTGATCACATTGATGCCGGTCTTTGCCACCGGAGCGTTGATGATGTCCTTCTCGGAGGTGAACATCACCAGGCTCGACTTGACGTCGCCCTTGGGGAACGGGAAGTCGCGGCCCTTGTCGGCGCCACGCGTGACCTGGAGGTAGACGAGGCCGCTTTCGAGCTTGTTGCGCGCGATCAGCTCCTTCTGCAGCTCGGTGATGCGCTCGACCGTCTCGGGCAGCTTCAGCTTGATCTCGCCGACAGACCGCTCCAGCCGCGCGAGATGCGAGGCATTGTCGACCAGCTTGCCATCCAGCACCGCCGAGACCTCGTAGATGCCGTCGGCGAACAGGAAGCCGCGATCAAGGATCGAGATTTTGGCTTCCGAGAGCGGGACGAATGAGCCGTTGACATAGGCGAGCGGGTCCAAGGCAAGTCTCCTGGCGGGAAAGGGAATTTAGCCATCGGTATAGGAGATTTGCCGGGCCCGATAAACCCTCGATCCGTCATTCCGGGGCATTCGCAAAGCGAATGAGCCCGGAATCCATCTCACATCGCGTACGGCCGCCAAATGGATTCCGGGCTCGCGACTGCGTCGCGCCCCGGACTGGCAACGTCTAATGCGACAGAATCTTCGACAAGAACTTCTGCGCGCGGTCACTGCGGGGCTTGCCGAAGAAGTCTTCCTTCGGAGCGTCCTCGACGATTTCACCGCGGTCCATGAAGATGACGCGGTTGGCGACCTTGCGGGCGAAGCCCATCTCATGGGTCACGACCATCATGGTCATGCCTTCGCGGGCAAGATCGACCATGACGTCGAGCACTTCGCTGACCATTTCGGGGTCGAGCGCCGAGGTCGGCTCGTCGAACAGCATCACGATCGGATCCATCGCGAGCGCGCGGGCAATCGCAACACGCTGCTGCTGGCCGCCGGAGAGTTGCGCGGGAAACTTCTGCGCCTGCTCTTTGAGCCCGACGCGCTCCAGCAGTTGCATGCCCTTGGTGACCGACTTGTCGTGGCCACGGCCAAGCACCTTCTCCTGGGCGAGGCAGAGATTGTCGATGATCTTGAGGTGCGGAAACAGCTCGAAATGCTGAAACACCATTCCGACGCGCGAGCGCAGTTTCGGCAGATTGGTCTTGGGATCATTGACCTTGGTGCCATCGACCAGGATGTCGCCGCTCTGGAACGGCTCCAGCGCATTGACGCATTTGATCAGGGTCGACTTGCCCGAGCCGGAGGGACCGCAGACCACGACCACCTCGCCCTTGGTGACGCTGGTGGTGCAGTCGGTCAGCACCTGGAAACTCGGGCTGTACCATTTGTTGACGTGGCTGATTTCGATCATGTGTTTCTCAAGCGCCTCAGCAGTCTCGATTCACCTCTCCCACGGGGAGAGGTCGGCGCGAAGCGCCGGGTGAGGGGTACAGGTCCATCGTCGGGGCGAAACCCCTCACGCGGATCGCTCGCGCGATCCGACCTCTCCCTGTGGGAGAAGTGAAGGGCACCTCATTTCGGAATCTGGAGTTCACGATCCACCTAGCGAATGATGGCGATGCGCGCCTGGAGACGGCGGACGCCAAAGGACGCGATACAGGAAATGGTGAAGTAGACGACTGCTGCGAACAGGTACATTTCGACGAGGCGCCCGTCGCGCTGGGCGACCTTGCTCGCCGCGCCGAGGAAGTCGGTGATCGACAGCACGTAGACCAGCGAGGTGTCCTGGAACAGCACGATGGTCTGCGTGATCAGCACCGGCAGCATGTTGCGGAAGGCCTGCGGCAGCACGACGTAGCGCATGGTCTGGGCGTAGGTCAGGCCCAGCGCACTGGCCGCGGCCGGCTGGCCGCGCGAGATCGACTGGATGCCGGCACGCATGATCTCGGAGAAGTACGCCGCCTCGAACATGATGAAGGTGATGAGCGAGGAGGCGAACGCGCCGACGCTGATCGGGCGCGAGGCGCCGGTCAGCCATTGCCCGATATAGGGCACCAGGAAGTAGAACCAGAAGATGACCAGCACCAGCGGAAGCGAGCGCATGAAGTCGACATAGATGCCGGCGATCCGGCCGAGCAGCTTGAGGCCGGAGAGGCGCATCAGGGCAAGCGCCGTGCCGAAGATCAGGCCGCCGAGAGCTGCGAGCCCCGTCAGCGTCAGCGTGAACGTCATGCCCTCATAAAACAGGTAGGGCAGCGCGCGGCGGATGACGTCGAAATCGAAGTTGCCGAGCATGGCGCTATTTCCCCGTGATGTAGCCGGGGATCGCGACCCAGCGCTCGAGGAAGCGCATCGCGGTCACGACGACGGCGTTGACGAGGAGATAGAGGATGGTCGCGGCGGTGAAGGCCTCGAACACCTGGAACGAGAATTCCTGCATCGAGCGCGCCTGTCCGGTCAGCTCGAGCAGGCCGATGGTGATTGCGACCGCGGTGTTCTTGATGGTGTTGAGGAACTCGGAGGTCAGCGGCGGCAAGATAATGCGGAAGGCCATCGGCAGCAGCACGTAGCGATAGCCCTGCACCGTGGTGAGGCCGAGCGCGGTCGCCGCCATCCTCTGCCCACGCGGCAGCGAGGAGATGCCCGCCTGCAACTGCACGGCCACGCGTGCCGACATGAAGAAACCGACGCCGATCGCAGCCGTCCAGAACGGCGCGTTCGGCAGCTGCTTCAGCCAAGTGCCCGCACCTTTTGGCAGCAGTTCCGGCAGCACGAAGAACCACAGGAACAGCTGCACGAGCAGCGGCATGTTGCGGAAGAACTCGACATAAAGGAAGCCGAACCAGTTGGCGCCCTTCGACGGCAGCGTGCGCATGACGCCGACGATCGAGCCGGTGATCAGCGCGATGATCCAGGCCAGCGCCGCCGTCTTGAGGGTCAGCGCCAAACCCGACAACAGCATGTCGAGATAGGTGCCGGTCCCCATCGGATTCGGCTGGAAGAAGATTCCCCAGTTCCAGTTGTAGTTCACGTGTCCCCCGCGCGAACGCGCCAGTCATGATGTCCTGGCGCCTATGCAAATGTCCGGCCATTCTCCCTCCAGAAAGGCCGAATGTACCGCCTCCCCCCGCAAGCGGGGAGAGGCGGATGGTGCATCTTACTTGTAGTCGTCCGGGTTCGGCGAGTCCGTCGGCTTGGCGAACTCGTTCTTCAGCTCGGCCGAGATCGGCGTGTTGAGGTTCAGGCCCTTCGGCGGGATCTTCTGGGTGAACCATTTGTTGTAGATCTTCTCGGCCTCGCCCGAGGTGTAGAGCGCGGCGGTCGCAGCATCCACCACCTTCTTGAAGGCGGGATCGTCCTTGCGCAGCATGATGCCGTAGGGTTCGGGCTTGGAGAACGCGTCCTTGGAGACGGCGTAGTCGTCCGGGTTCTTCGAGCCGGCGACGAGGCTCGCGAGCAGGATGTCGTCCATCACGAAGGCGACCGCGCGGTCGGTCTCGACCATCAGGAAGGCTTCGGCGTGGTCCTTGGCCGGGATGATGTTGGCGCCGAGTCCCTTCGCGACGTTGGCTTCCGTAAGCTGCTTGATGTTGGTGGTGCCGGCGGTCGAGACCACGGTCTTGCCCTTGAGGTCGTCGATCGACTTCAAGCCGCTCGACTTCTTGAAGACGTAGCGGCTGGCGGTCAGGAAGTGGGTATTGGTGAAGGCGACCTGCTTCTGGCGCTCGGCATTGTTGGTGGTCGAGCCGCATTCGAGGTCGATGGTGCCGTTGGCCATCAGCGGGATGCGCGTCGCCGAGGTCACCGGGTTGAGCTTGACCTCGAGCTTGTCGAGCTTGAGCTCCTTCTTCACGGCCTCGACGATCTTGTAGCAGATGTCCATCGCGAACCCGACGGGCTTCTGGTTGTCGTCCAGATAGGAGAACGGGATCGAGGAATCGCGGAAGCCGAGCGTGATCGCGCCGGTGTCCTTGATGTTCTTCAGCGTGCCGGTCAGCTCCTGCGCCCCGGCCTGGCTGACGACGAAGGTTGCGGCGAGCGCGAGCCCGATGTGACGGAAATGTTTCACGTTTTTCTTCGCCTTTCGGATGATGCGGCCCGGATGCAAGCACAAATCGAGCCGGATTAGAATGTAACTTTCGGCTGGATTATCGGCTCAGGTTAACGGCGCCGGCAACTCGCCGAGATCCCAGAACAGCCCGGCCATCACCGTCAAGGCCTCTTCGGTCAACGGCAGCAGGATGTGCTCATTGGGCGCATGCTGGGAGCAGCCGGGATAGGAGTGCGGGACCCAGATCGTCGGCAGGCCCAGGACCTCGGAGAACACGTCATTGGGCAGCGAGCCGCCAAAGTTCGGCAGCACGGCCGGCGCCTTGCCGGTGGTCTCCTGCACCGAATCCGCCGCCCATTTGATCCACGGGCTGTCGAAATCGGTGCGCGATGCAGCAAAACTCTGCGCCGCGCGCACCTCGACCATTGGAAACCCCTTCTGGACCAGATGCGCGCGGATCGCCTCGATCAGCCCGTCAATTTTGGTGCCGACGACGAAACGCAGTTGCAGCACGGCACTGGCGCGGCCGGGAATGGCGTTCGCCGGCTTCTCGATATTGCCCGACGACATCGCCAGCACCTCGAGCGTATTCCAGGCATAGAGCCGTTCGGCCGCCGACAACCCCTCCTCGCCCCAGTTCTCGGCCAGCGCCGGCTCGTCCGCTGTCGGCACCACCTCGACGTCGGCGAGATAGCTGCGGATTTGGTTGGTGAGCCGCGGCGGCTTCAGGGCCTCGAGCTGGAGGCGGCCATGACCGTCGACCAGGGTCGAGATCGCGTTGACCAGGATGGTCGCGGGGTTGGCGAGCACGCCGCCCCAATTGCCGGAATGATGCCCGCCATCACGCAAATTCACGTCGAGATGAATTCGGATGCCGCCGCGGCAGCCTAGAAACAGCGTCGGCCGATCGGCCGACAGGCGCGGGCCGTCCGAGGCCACGAACAGGTCGGCCTTGAGCGCATCGCGATTGAGATCGCAGACCTTGCCGAGATCGGGCGAGCCGATCTCCTCGCCCATCTCGACGATGAACTTGGCGTTGAACCCGAGCTTGCCGCCGCGCGCGTCGCGCACCGCACGGAGCGCGGCCATGTTGATGCTGTGCTGGCCCTTGTTGTCGGCGGTGCCGCGGCCATAGAGGCGCGTACCCGCAATTGTCGTGCGCCAGGGATCGCGCCCCTCGCGCCACTCGCCTTCCATGCCGTCGACGACATCGCCATGGCCGTAGACCAGCACGGTCGGCGCGGACGCACTCTCGTGATGCTCGGCGAACAGGAACGGCGCCTTGCCGCTTGGGGATTCGACGATGCGGCTGGTGAAGTCGAGCGCGGCGAAGGCCGGCTGCATCTCCTGCTCCAGATAGGCTCGCAGCTCGGGGCCGCGCGACGGATTCTGGCTTTCGGTCCGATACGCGACGCGGCGGTCGAGTTCAGCGAGGAACGCACCGGATTTGAAATCGTCGCGGGCGCGGGCGATGGCGTCGGCTCTGGTCATTGCTTTCGTTTTCAAGGTTTCGATGCCGGCGAACGTAGCGAGCTACATAGGCCGTCGAAAGTGGCGGGGCGTTGGATCGTTCTTGGGCGGTTCTTGGGCGGTTCTTGGGATTTCGTTCTTGCTCGCTTGAGATTGGCTCGCCAAGCGCGGCGGCACCGCTGATTTTGACCTTGCCAATCCCCAAACATATGCAAGAACTTAGCCAAGTTGGGGCGCAGATCTATCATTCGAAGAGCGCTCAGTACAGGGCGCCGAGGGGACCAGCATGGCCAAAGAGATCAGGCTCAACGCCTTTGCGATGAATTGCGTCGCACACCAGTCACCGGGCCTTTGGACCCATCCGCGCGACCGCACCGCCGAGTATAACCGCCTGCCCTACTGGATCGATCTCGCCAAGACGCTGGAGCGCGGCCGTTTCGACGGGCTGTTCCTGGCGGACGTGCTCGGGGTCTACGATGTCTATGGCAACAGCCCTGACGCAGCCTTGCGCAATGCAGCACAGACGCCGTCGAACGAGCCGCTGCTGCTGCTCTCGGCGATGGCCGCGGTGACGCAAAATCTCGGTTTCGGCGTCACCAGCAATCTGTCGTTCGAGCCGCCCTACCCGTTCGCGCGGCGGATGTCGACGCTGGATCATCTCACCGAGGGACGCATCGGCTGGAACGTCGTCACCGGCTATCTCGACAGCGCCGCGCGCGGTGCCGGCAAGGACAAGCAGACCGGACATGACGACCGCTACGACATCGCCGACGAATATATGGAGGTGGTGTACAAGCTCTGGGAAGGAAGCTGGGAGGACGATGCCGTGCTGCGCGACCGGACGCGCGGCATCTTTACCGATCCCGCAAAAGTTCATCGCGTCAATCACGAGGGCGCGAACTACCGCATCAACAACACCATTCACCTCAGCGAGCCATCGCCGCAGCGCACGCCCGTGCTGTACCAGGCCGGCACCTCGCCGCGCGGCCGGCAGTTCGCCGCACGCCATGCCGAGTGCGTCTTCATGTCGGGACCGTCGGCCAAGGTGATCGCGCCGCGCGTCTCAGCGATCCGGCAAGAGGCCGCTGCGCTCGGCCGCAACCCGGCGGAGATCCTGATGTTCTCGATGATGACGATCATCCTTGGACGGACGGAAGCCGAAGCCAGGGAGAAATACGCCGACTACCGCCGTCACATCAGCCCCGAGGGAGCGCTGGCGCTGATGTCGGGATGGACCGGCGTCGACTTCTCCGGCTACGACCTCGACCAGCAGGTGCGCCATGTCCAGAACGACGCCGGCCGCAGCGCGATGGACAACGTCACCCGCGCTGATCCTGATCGCATCTGGACGGTGCGCGATGTGATCGAGCATGTCGGCATCGGCGGCGCCGGTCCGGTCGTGGTCGGCACGCCCGAGATGGTCGCTGACAAAATCGAGGACTGGTTCGAGAAGACCGACGTTGACGGTCTCAACGTCGCGTTCGCGATCTCACCTGGCGATTTCGAGGACATCGCCGATATGCTGGTGCCGGAGCTGACCCGGCGCGGGCGGTACAAGAGCGATTATGCCAAGGGTACGCTGCGGGAGAAGCTGTTCGGTGAGGGGCGCGCGAGGCTCGACGGGCCGCATCCGGCCGCAGGGTATCGGGTGGGGAGGAAAAGATAGCCACCACATGCCCCCGGGCTGAATATCAAGTCGGGCGATGACAGCTGAGAACGTGGCGCCAGGCCGCCCTACACCTTCCCGTCCACCATCACCTCGATCAGCTTCGTCCCCGGCCGGCCGAACGCCGACGCCAGCGTCGCCCTCAGCTCGCGGGGATCGCTGATCTTGATCGCCTCGCAGCCGAGCGCCTTCGCGATGCCGGCAAAATCCACGGGCGGATCGACGAAGTCCATGCCGACGTAATTGTCATCGCCATGGAAGGCGAGCAGCCGCTGCTTGATGATGCGATAGCCGCCATTGTTGGCGATGACGACGTTGAGCGGCAGCTTGTGATGCGCGGCCGTCCACAGCGACTGGATCGAATACATCGCGCTGCCATCGCCCGAGAAGCACACCACGGGGCGATCCGGATTGGCGATGCTGGCGCCGACTGACGCCGGCAGGCCCCAGCCGATGCCGCCGGAGGCAAGTCCGTGGTAGTCATAGCGATCGCGATGCGGCCGCAGCGCCGTGATCTGGCGGCTGGAGGTGAGCCCTTCATCGACGAGAATGGCATTATCAGGCATCGCCTCGACCACCTGCAGCACCAGGAAATCCGGATCGATTGGCGTGCGGGCGGCGCTCCTGCCGATCTGCTCGACGAGCGCGGCGCGGCGCGCGATCCAGTTCTTCGGCGCGAGTTCGGCGAGACGTTGCTTGGCGCGGCTCGCGAGTGTCGCGCCGCCCATCTCCTTCAGCACGGGAATCAGCGCGCGCAGCGTTTCCTTCAGATCCGCCTTCAGCGCGATCTCGGCACCGTAGTTCTTGGCGATCTCCCAATCGACCAGACCGACCTGCACGATGCCAAGGCCATCCGGCAGCGCGTCCACTTCGCTGTAAACCGACATCCGCAGGGGATCGCCGCCCAGCGCGATCAGGAGATCGTACGGCGCAAGCGTATCGCGTGCGGCCTTCTGCACGCGCGCCAGCGTGCCGATGAAGCTCGGACTCTCCGAGAGAAAGTGCGAGCCATAGGGCGTCGAGGATTGGTAGGCGGCCGCGCCGAGCAGCTCGGCCAACTCAGCCGCCTCGTTCAGAGCATCGCTCTTGACCACCTCGTCCATGGTGACGATCACAGGCCGTTCGGCTTTCAGCAGCCGCGCGGCAAAGGTCTTCAACGCTTCATCCGACGGCCTTGTACGCGCGTCGATGCGGGTGGAGCGGCCGAGATCGATGCCGGCTTCGCTGTTGAGGATGTCGCCGGGCAGCGAAATGAACACCGGCCCGGTCGGCGGCGTCATCGCCACCTTAGCGGCACGGCGCACGATGCGCGGCAGATCCTCCAGCCGCGTCACCTCGACCGCCCATTTCACCAGCGGCTCGGCCATACGCACCAGAGGACCATAGAGCACCGGCTCCATCAGGCCGTGGCCCTGCTCCTGCTGGCCTGCAGTCAAAATCATCGGCGTGCCCGTGAACTGGGCGTTGTAGAGCGAGCCCATGGCGTTGCCGAGGCCGGGCGCGACGTGAACGTTGCAGGCGACGAGCTTGCCGGAGGCGCGGCTGTAGCCGTCGGCGATCGCCACCACCAGGCTCTCCTGCATCGCCATCACATAGGTGAGATCGGGATGGTCCTTCAGCGCATGCATGATCGGCAGCTCCGTGGTGCCGGGATTGCCGAACAGATGCGAGACGCCCTCGTCCTTGAGCAGCGCGAGAAAGGCGGAGCGGCCGGTGATCTTGTTCTTCATGTTTCCTCCAGGAGCGGACGTTGCCGCAAGGACGGAGGCATGATGGCCGAAGTTTTGGGATGCGCGCAAGGAAGCGCGCTCATGGCTGCGTTGCGTGGAAGCCCCACTCTCTTGTCCCGGACGCGACGCAACGTGCAACGTTGCGGCGCAGAGCCGGGACACAGATATTCGCGCCGAGTTCGCTGAGGCATGGGCACCGGCTCAGCAGCCACCGCCGCACCGGACCATGCTTCGCATCGCAGGGGAGGCGCTGCGCCGCGTCCTGGGCACGAGAGCGGAGGTGCGGCTCGCACTATATCTCCTCGCGGCCCAGCTCGAACGGATCCTCGCCGCCCGCGCGCTTCTTCTTTTTCGAGCGCTGCCAGACCACGCCCGGAAAGCCCTTCAGCGGCACCAGCGGCTCGCCGGTATAGGCCCATTCCTGCAGCTCCTCGATCGCGATGTGATAGAGCGGTTGGCGGCCGGTGCGTTCGTTGAACAGGGCACGGGGAATGTTGACCATGTGCGGTCCGCGCGGACGTTCGTACATGATCGGCGTCCCGCAATGTGAGCAGAAGCTGCGCGCGGTCTTGGTTACCTTGTCCTCGTAGCGGGTGAGCACGGTCTTGCCGGACGTGATGCGAAAGCGCTTCTTCCAGCTACCGATATAGGTCGCGTAAGCCGCGCCGTGGGCGCGGCGACTGGCGGCGGAGTGATCATGCCACGCCCAGCGCGCGGGAACGTCGATCTCGAAGGTGACCTTGCCGCAGAGGCATTGGCCGGTGGCTATTCCTGCGGCGGCTGCGGCTTTGGCCATGGAAGTCTCCCCGTCGTCATTGCGAGCGCAGCGAAACAATCCAGGCTGCCTCAACGGAGAGATGCTGGATTGCTTCGCTGCGCTCGCAATGACGGAATTTGTGGTGGTGGTCGGAGCAACACAAAAGTCCCGTACCCCGGATGGAGCGAAGCGCAATCCGGGGATCTTGACGCGGGGACGATCCCGGATTGCGCTGCGCTCCATCCAGGCTACGGCAGCGTCAGGCGGGCGTCAGCTCGTCATACACCGGATAATCCGTATACCCCTTCTCCTCGCCGCCATAGAACGTCGCGCGGTTGTACGGCGCGATCGGATAGTCGTGCTCCAGCCGCCGCGGCAGATCCGGATTGGAGATGAAGATGCGGCCGAAGGCAATGATATCGGCGTGTCCCTCGGCGATCGCCGCGTTTGCGGTCTCGCCGGTAAAGCCGCCGGCGGTCATCAGCACACCGCTGTAGAGTGGGCGGAACAGCACCATCGCCGACGGCACATTCTCCCAGTGTACGTCGGCGCGGCCGGCGCCGCTCGAGCGCGGCTCGATGAAGTGCAGGTAGGCCAGGCCGAGCTTGTCGAGCGCCTTCACGACATGGGTGTAAAGCGGCATCGGATCGGGCTCGCCGGAATCATTGGCGATGCCATGTGGCGACAGCCGGACGGCGACGCGGTTCGCGCCCCAGACGTCGATCGCGGCCTGCGTGACTTCGAGCAGAAGGCGCGCGCGGTTCTCGATCGAGCCGCCATATTGATCGGTGCGCTGGTTGCTGCGCGACTGCAGGAACTGCTCGAGCAGATAGCCGTTGGCACCGTGAATCTCGACGCCGTCGAAGCCGGCGGCAAGCGCGTTCTTGGCACCCTGCCGGAACGCCTCGATGATGTCCTTGACCTCCTCGGTCTCCAGCGCGCGCGGCGTCTCGTAATCGGCGATCTTGCCGTCGGCCGTCATCGCCTTCATGCCTTCGGCCTTGATCGGGATGGCCGAGGCCGAAACCGGCAGCGCACCGCCGTGGAAAGAAGAGTGAGAGACGCGGCCGACATGCCAGAGCTGGAGGAAGATGATGCCGCCCTTGGCATGCACGGCATCGACCACCTTGCGCCAGCCCGCCACTTGCGCCTGCGAATAGATGCCGGGTGTCGCCGGGTTGCCGCGGCCATGCGAGAGCACCGGCGAGGCTTCGGCAATGATCAGGCCGCCTTTCGTCGCGCGCTGGCGGTAATATTCAGCATTGAGCGGACGCGGGGAAAAGCTGTCGCGCTCGGCGCGCATCCGGGTGAGCGGTGCCATCGCCACGCGGTGTGCAAGTTTGTACGGACCAACCTGCAACGGTTGAAACAACGCTTCGAATTTCATGTGGGCCCCGAACGACTAGGAAAGGACGCGGATCATATAGCGAGGGGCAGCGACCGGAAAAGGTGCTGCCCCGCGAAGGCAGATATTCCCTTCCGCGGAACACGGGTGGGATATGGATCTTACGCCGTCTTGATCCAGACAGCCTTCACGTTGAGATATTCCTCGACATGCTGCTTGCCGGACTCGCGGCCGTAGCCACTCATCTTGTAGCCTCCGAACGGCACGGCTGGATCCATCGCCTGGTAGCAGTTCACCCACACCGAGCCAGCACGCAGGCGCTTCGCCACTGCATGGGCCTTGCTGACGTCGCGCGTCCACAGACCGGAGCCGAGGCCGAAGGTGGTGTTGTTGGCGCGCTTGACCAGCTCGTCCATGTCCTTGAACGCGATCGCGGAGATGACCGGACCAAAAATCTCCTCCTGCGCGATGCGCATGTCGTCCTCAACGCCCGCGAACACCGTCGGTGAGACGAAGAAGCCCTTCGACAATGCGCCCTCGGTGACGCGACCCCCGCCGGCGAGCGCCTTGGCGCCTTCCTTCTGACCGATGTCGAGATAGCCGGTGACGCGCTCGAGCTGCTGCTCGGAGACGAGCGGACCGATCTGCACGTTGGGATCGAGGCCGTTGCCGACCTGCAGCTTCTTGCCGAACTCGGCGACGCGACCGACGAATTCGTCATAGATCGATTGCTCGACGAACAGGCGCGTGCCGGCGCTGCAGATCTGACCCGAATTGGCGAATACCGCCATCGCCGCGCCCGGCACCGCCGCGTCGAGATCGGCATCCGCGAACACGATGTCCGGCGACTTGCCGCCGAGCTCGAGCGAGACGCGCTTCAAGTTGCCGGCCGAGGCGCGGATGATCGACTGGCCTGTCACATGCGAGCCCGTGAAGGCGACCTTGTCGACATCATGATGCGAGGCCAGCGCCGCGCCCGCGGTCTCGCCGTAGCCGGGAACGACGTTGACAACGCCCGGCGGAATGCCCGCTTCCATCGCGAGCTCGGCGATGCGCAGCGAGGTCAGCGGCGCCTCTTCGGCGGGCTTGAGCACCACGGTGCAGCCGGTCGCGATCGCCGGGCCGATCTTCCAGATCGTCGCGGTCAGCGGGCCGTTCCACGGGATGATGGCGCCGACGACACCGACCGGCTCCTTCAGAGTGTAGGAGAAGATCTCGCCGGGCAGCGAGTTCTCGATGGTCTCGCCGTGGATTGCCGTGGTCTGGCCGGCGTAATAGCGCAGCATGCCGATGGCGCGCAGGCGATAGGCGCGGGTGCGGCTGAGAGGCGCGCCCATGTCGAGCGTGTCGAGCTGCGACAATTCGTCGAAGTTCTTCTCGACGAGGTCGGCGAGCCTCAAGAGCAGGTTCTGCCGCTCGAACGGCTTGACGTTGCTCCACGGACCTTCGAACGCGCGGCGAGCGGCGGCAACGGCACGATCGATGTCTTCCTTGTCGCCTTCGGCGACCGTTGCAAGCAGCTCGCCGGTTGCGGGATTGCGGGTCTCGAAGCGCTTGCCTGAGGCGGCGTCGACCCACCTGCCGTCGATCAGCATCTGCTTGTAGGACCCATTTGCGAACGGATGGCGCGTGATCGGAA
The DNA here is from genome assembly GCF_900324035.1 of Bradyrhizobium vignae. NCBI lineage: Bacteria > Pseudomonadati > Pseudomonadota > Alphaproteobacteria > Hyphomicrobiales > Nitrobacteraceae > Bradyrhizobium > Bradyrhizobium vignae. The sequence goes on along the minus strand of NZ_LS398110.1, from coordinate 992,241 downwards.
TAGCCTGCGACACAGCCATGGCTGCACTCCCTGTCAGGTTATTGATTGGCTCGATCTGGGCGGGATCGTTCGATCGAGGATACAGCCGTGGCAGATAGGCGTAAAGGCAGCACGGACCGAAGACCTCCCATGCCGACTTGTGCAGGGTCGCACTGCTGTCATGTTATAGCTCGACGAGAGCGTTCCACGGAGACCATCCATGCCACATCCCGCCATCACCAAAGACAATGTTGCCGTGATCACGGGTGGCGCATCCGGCATCGGATTTGCCGCTGCCATCGCCTTTGCGCGCGCTGGAATGAAGGTGTGTATCGCCGATGTCGACGAGACACGGTTGGCAGAAGCTGCAACAAGACTGTCATCCGTCACGGCTGCCACGAACGTGATGACTCTCGCCGTCGATGTCAGCGAGATCGAAAGCGTGACGGAACTGGAGCGCGCAGTACGCGAGCGGTTTGGCGGGACCGACATCCTCATGAACAATGCCGGAATCCAGCCGGGCAGCACGCTGTTCGGCGAGCCCGATCATTGGCGGCGCATCATCGGCGTCAACATGTGGGGCATCATCAACGGCTCGCGGATCTTCGCGCCGAACATGATCGCACGCGGCAGGTGTGGCCTCATCATCAATACCGGCTCCAAGCAGGGCATCACCACGCCGCCGGGCGATCCCGCCTACAATGTCTCGAAGGCCGGCGTGAAAGCGTTCACCGAGGCGCTCCAACACGAGCTGCGCAACAGGAAGGACTGCCACATCACGGCACATCTGTTGATCCCGGGCTTCGTCTTCACCGGCCTCACCGCGAAGGGACGCACCGAGAAACCGGCCGGCGCCTGGACGCCGGAGCAGACGATCGATTTCATGCTGGCGCGGCTGGAGGCCGGCGATTTCTACATTCTTTGTCCGGACAACGACGTGCCGCGCGCTCTCGATGAGAAGCGTATGCTCTGGGCCGCCGGCGACATCATCGAGAACCGCCCGCCATTGTCGCGCTGGCACCCGGATTACGCGGATGCGTTCAAGAAGTTCGTGGAGGCGGAATAGCAATCAGACCCTCATGGCGAGGAGCGCGCCCTTGCGCGCGTCTCGAACCATGCAGGCCCGGCTGGGGCCTCTATCCTTCGAGACGCCCGCTTTCAGCGGGCTCATTAGGATGAGGGTTTGGAGTGTTCGCGCCCGGCAAGTTTCGCGCAAACGCCCTACAGCGTCTCCTGCTTGTGCCCGCAATTCTTGCAGGCGAACTTGACGCGGGTCTGCCCCTTCTCCGCCTGCACCCGGTTCGGCGCGCCGCACTTGCCGCAGACGGCCTCGATGCGGGTGGTGCCCTGCTTGACGACGATAGTCTTCTTTTCCATCGATTCGCGGATCAGGCGTTCGGCCTCCTCGCGCAGGGATTGTTTCGACAAAGCTCGTCTCCGCCTCTGGAAAGCGCGAGAGCCATATCGCACCCGCGATCGAAGCACAATGCGTGATGGAGATCGCAGCCGGTCAAGACGTCATTCGGATAGTTGCCAAGCGCAGGCGAAGACGAGGTAGAACTGCGCGCCGTCGTAGGCGACCAGCAGCAGATCGACTCCGGCGTTGATCGCTTCCACCACGGCCTTGCAGACACTAACGCAAGGCAGTCTCCTGATCGATCCCGACCAGCACGTGGCGTCCTTCGCTGGCGCACCGCTCAAACTGACGGCGATCGAGCTCGGCATTTTGCGCGCGTTCCTGATGCGTCCGACCTCGGTGTTCAACCGCGAGCAGCTGATGCGGGCGGCCTATCAGCTCAACATCCAGGTCTCCGACCGCACCATCGACAGCCGCATCCGCAACATCCGCGCCAAGCTCGCGGCACTTTCCTGCGACAACGTGATCGAGAAGGCGCTGATCGTGCTGTCGCATCTCGCCGACAATGCGATGCGGCACAAGGCGCAGACGATCAGGCTCGAGGCGGCGGACGAGCGTACGACCTTGCGGCTGACCGTGAGCAATGACGGCGAACCGATCTCGGCCCCGAACCGCGACCGGATCTTTGACGCGTTCTTCACCACCCGCCGGGACCAGGGCAGCACCGGGATGGGGCTGGCGATCGCGCGTGCGGTGATGGCGAGCCATGGCGGCTCGATCAGGCTGAAGCCGACCGACGGGGCGCGGCCTTCGAGCTCCAACTCCCTCTGGCCTAGATCGCGAACACCCAGGCGGCAACAATGGCGCCGATGGTGACGAGACCGGCGATGGTCCAGCCGGCGGCGTATTCCAGCTCAGGATGACCGGTCGCGCGCATGATCTCAACCGGATCGGCGGTATGCTTCTCTGCCATGACAGCCTCGCACGTTTCTTCCCGCGTCTTATGTAAGTCGCACCAGCCGTCTTTAGGTTCCATCACGGAAATGCGAGAAATGACGCAGCTTGGTTTGTTCGCCGATGCGCAGGCAGGCCCAACCGGTCTTCGCTATACGAACAATTTTATCGGTGCCGCCGCCGAGCAGGATCTGATTGGCCGCATCGCAGCATTGCCGCTCCGGCGCTTCCAGTTCGGCGCCTTCGAGGGCAACCGCCGCGTGGCATCGTTCGGCTATCGCTACGACTACGCGCTGCAGCGGCTCATCGAGGCCGAGCCGATCCCGGACTGGGTGCGGCCGGTCGCGCGCCAGGTCGAGGCATGGGCGGGGCTCACAGAGGGCAGCGTCCGGCAGGTGCTGTGCACCGAATATGAAGTTGGCGTCGGCATCGGCTGGCATCGCGACAAGCCGCATTTCGACAAGGTCCTCGGCCTGTCGCTGGGCGCTCGTTGCAAATTCCGCTTCCGCCGCCGCAACGGCGACAAGTGGGAGCGCCACGCGCTCGAAGCCCTGCCGCGTTCGCTCTACATGATGGACGGTGAGGCGCGGTCGCAATGGGAGCACAGCATCCCGCCGGTCGAGGCGCGTCGCTACTCCATCACTTTCCGGACGATGAAGCCGCGATAAGCAGGCGGTCCAAAACAAAAACTGCGAAAACAACCCCATGCACAGTAGAAAGCCGTTGCCGGCTCGAGACCGGGCGACGCCGGACAACGGCCTGATGAATCGAGACAAAACGGCCGCTCCGCGCAATCCTCCCGGGCCCCGCGAAGCTGCCTTCCAAATGCGGCGACATGCCAAGCGCCTGGTCCGTGCTGGCCGAAGGTGCCGCGAATTCGCCTCAAGCCCAGCCGACTAATGAGGCGAATTGAAAAGACAGGCCAGATCAGCGAGCCAATATGAGCCCCGCAAGGCCGGCATCATCATGAAGAATTGTCTGACATTTTTCCTGCTTCTGACCATGACCACGGCCTCCGCGCACGGACCTGTGGGCCGGCTGCCGCCGCCCTCCGGTCTCGTGCAAGTGGGCCTGACCGATTCCGACACCACCGCCGGCGGCACCGCGCGGCTATGCGAGCAGGTCACCTTCTCGCGCGGTCTGCGCTATGGCGAGACCGAGGCCAATGCGCTGGATGTCGCGACCAGTGCCATCAAGGCGGACACACCGCGGCCGGTGCTGCTGTTCGTGGCGGGGGATACCTTCACCGGCGACCGCGCCGCGCCGGAGCTGTCGCGCCAGATCCAGGACCAAGCCATGTGCTTTGCGGCGCGCAACGACATGATCGGGGTCCGCGTCAACTATCGCCTGGCGCCCTCGGCGACCTGGCCGGCCGGCGCGTCCGATGTGGCGGCGGCGCTGTCCTGGGTCCACGGCAATATCGATCTCTTCAACGGCGATGCTCGCGAAATCGTCGCGGTCGGCTACGGCGCCGGCGCCTTCCATGTCGCCACCCTGCTGGCGCATCCCGAGCTGCAGACCGACGGCGCCGACGTCGCCGGCGTCGTGCTGGTGTCCGGGATCTACCGCGTCGGCAAGGACGCGAGCGACAGCGAGAAGGCCTATCTCGGCCCAGATGCCACCCAATACGACAAGCGATCGGTCTTCCCCGGCATCCTCAATGTCGACGTGCCGATCGTGCTGGCCTGGGCCGCGGACGATTCCGCCGGCCTCGTCGCGCAAGGCGAGACCCTGAAGAAGACGCTGTGCGGCGCGGGCCATTGCCCGCGCAGCGCATTGCTGCGCAGCCGCGACGGCATCGCGGCCGCGTTTGGCCTCGATGGCTCGGGCGATAGTCTTGCGGAGCCGACGCTGCTGCTGGTGCACCAGCTCGAGGCGCGGGGGTTGCCGTAGCAGGCGTGTCAACACGCCTGCCATTTCGTTCGGCCCTGCGCCGCGTTGAAGCGGACTCGCCCAGCCACACGATCGCCAAACGCTCGACCTACACCAACCCGCCTTGCTGCGGATTGAGCCGACCTCGTTGGGGGCCAACGACAAGGTGTCGAGCATGCGCGTCACCGGCAGACTGCTGTTCGTTCTGATCGTTGCTTCGGCCTCGCTTGGGGCGATGTCGCTGCAACACACCGAGCAACCCGCAACCGACAAGGAAATCCGAATCGGCAATGTCATGCCTTATTCGGGACCGCTGTCGGAGTTCGGCGCGATCGGCCAGGCTGAGGCCGCCTATTTCGACATGGTCAACGCGCGTGGCGGGATCAACGGCCGCAAGATCCGCTTCATCACCCGCGACGACAATTCCGATCCGGGAAGCGCGCTGGAGCTGACGCGCAGTCTGGTCGAGAGCGAGGACGTCCATCTGATGTTCGGCTCGTTCGGCACGCCCGGAAACCTCGCGACTCGCCGGTATCTGAACGAGAAGAAGATCCCGCAGCTGTTCGTCGCCTCCGGCGATGAGGAGCTGAGCCAGCCAAGCGCGTTTCCCTGGACCATGGGCTGGCAGCCGTCGTTCAGGTCGGAGGGGCGGATCTATGCCAACTACATCCAGGCCTACTACCCCCAAAAGAAGATCGTGGTGCTCTGGCAGAACGACCAGTTCGGGCGCATGCTCTACAAGGGCATCCAGGAAGGCCTTGGCGATCTCAACCGTCAGGTCCTCGTCGACATCGCCTTCGACATTGGCGATGAGCATTTCGACGGGCACGTCTCGATTCTCAAACGCGCCGGCGCCGACATCTTCGTCTTTCTCGGCGTGCCGTCGACGGCGTCCAAGGTGATCAAGCTGGCGGCGTCGCTCAACTGGCATCCGGTCTTCATCGTCAACGATGCCTCCGCCTCGATCGCCAATGCGATGGCGCCCGCGGGCCTCGAGAACTCCGCCGGCGTGATCTCGGCGGCCTTTCTGAAGGACCCGAGCGATCCCGCCTGGAAAAACGATTCCGCCATGAAGGACTGGTTCGCCTTCATGGACAAATACCATCAGGTCGAAAGCACCAACAACAGCGCCGCACTCTATGGCTACGCCGCGGCCGAGGCGCTGACGCAGGTGCTGACGCAATGCGGCGATGATTTCTCGCGCGACAATATCATGCGTCAGGCGGCTTCGCTCAGGGACTACCAGCCCTCGGTCGCCTTGCCCAACATCAGGATGAACACCTCGCCGGACCGCTATCTGCCGATCAGGCAGATGCGGCTGGTCCAGTTCGACGGACGCTCGTGGCAGCCCTTTGGTGAGGTGATCGAGACGGCGTTCACGGAGGGCGCGGCGCGGTGAATCACAAACCCGCGCAACCCCCATTTGGTGGTGGCCGGGCCAGGCGCCTTTTCGTTTCCTCACGGATGTTTAAGATCGGTCGCAACCTGCATCTGCTCCGCCGGGAGACTCCATGACCGAGACCATCCGCATCAAACGCTTCCACGCGCGGCCCGTGATCGTGCCGATGAATCTGCCGCTCCAGACCTCGACCGGCGCAGTCGCCAAAGCGCCGCTGGTGCTGATCGACTGCGAGACCGATCAGGGCGAGACCGGCCATGCCTATCTGTTCTCGATCACGCCCTCGGCCTTGAAGCCGCTGACGGCGATGGTCACCGAAATGTCGGACTTGCTCGCCGGCGACGAGCTGCTGCCGTTCGAGATCGAACGCAAGCTGACCCAGCGCTTCACCCTGCTGGGCCTCGCCGGTCTGCAACGGCTGGCCCAATCCGGCATCGACATGGCGGCCTGGGACGCGCTGGCGCGCAGCAATGCCCTGCCGCTGGTGCGCCTGCTTGGCGGCACGCCGAAGCCGGTGAGGGCCTACAATTCGAAAGGCCTCGGCATCATGCCGGCCGGCGCCGCGGTCGAGGAAGCCCACAAGCTGCTCGCTGAAGGATTTCAGGCCGCCAAAATCCGCGTCGGCCGACATGATGCGCGGGAGGACCTCGCCGTGGTGCGCGCGGTACGCAAGGCCGTCGGCGACCACGTGACGCTGATGTGCGACTACAACCAGGCGCTGACGGTGACCGAGGCCATCCGCCGCGGTGAGATGCTCGACGACGAGGGCCTCACCTGGATCGAGGAGCCGATCCGCCACGACGACTATGCCGGCTGCGCCCGCGTCGCGGACGCGCTGCATACGCCCCTGCAGATCGGTGAGAATTTTGACAGCGCGTTTTCGATGCAGTCCGCGCTCGCGGCGGAAGCCTGCGATTACGTGATGCCGGACGTGCAGCGCATCGGTGGCGTCACCGGCTGGCTTCGCGCCGCCGCGCTGGCGCATGCCGCCGGCATCGAGATGTCGACGCATCTGTTCTCGGAGGTGAGCGCGCATTTGCTCTGCGTGACGCCGACCGCACATTGGCTGGAATATGTCGACTGGGCCGATGCGGTGCTGGCAACGCGGCTGCAGATCAAGGACGGCTTTGCACTGCCGAGCGAAGAGCCCGGCAACGGGATCGCGTGGGATGAGGCGGCGGTCGCCAAATATCTCGTTACATGAGGCCGCCTGTCGCCGCGTCGATCACCGATCGTCGGATCTACGACCGAACGGCGGCAATCATACTCAGCTCGAAGGGAGCCCGACGAGGCTCGCCTGCGCGTATTGCGCAGCGGCGGTGCGCGCGATAACGCTTCCCCATGAGCACATGGCGGCCACATCCCCGCATCCGCGTCGTCGCAATCGGCCTGCACTGGCGCGACGGGCGGCTGCTGGCAGCCGAGGTGCGCGACGATGCGGGCCGGATCAAGGGCGTGCGCCCGCTCGGCGGCGAGATCGAGTTCGGCGAGAGCTGGCACGCGGCGCTCGTGCGGGAATTCAACGAAGAACTCGGCATCGACGTCACCATCGCCAGCGAGCCCATGCTGCTGGAGAACATTTTTATGCATGAGGGATCGACCGGCCACGAGGTGATGTTCGTCGCGGAGGTCGCGTTTCCAGAGGGCGCCTTCGCCGGCCAGGACCGCATCGACTTCCGCGAGGACAACGGAGAAGAGATCGTCGCCCGCTGGTTCGACCTTGCCGATCTCGACCTGGATGGCGGACCGAGCCTCTATCCGACGGGCCTGAAGGACGTGCTGCGCGGCAACAGGTACAAGACGAATTGAACACGATGCCGCCTCGCATGAGCGCGCTGGCGAGGATTGGCTAATTCTCAGCCGGGTAGGCCAGGCGGCCGTCAGCCACGAGCCGCGCCGCCGGATTCATTTCTGCCTGTTCGACCTGCCCGGGTCCCAGAATGTGAAACACGGTCTCGCCGGCTGCGAGCAAGTAGTCCGTGATGATCCGCCGGTGGCATCGCCACCACAATGTTTCCGCGCACATGATGGCGCAGCGCCGGGTACGCCCGAGCTCGCGCAAATGAGCGAGGCCGTCGCGAAAGGCCGCGCTCATGGCGTGGTCAGCGTAATTGTGAAAGCTGCCGTTCTGCCAGAACGCATTGGTCTCGCGCGGCACCTCGCGCGTGCGGCTGCGCAGGCCGCCGAGAGCGGCGATGTGCTCATAGCCGATCGAAACAGCCGCCAACGATTGCGGCAGCGTCTCGCGATTATACTGCGGGTTGGTCCGCGAGCGGGGCACGGTGCGAACGTCGGCGACGAAGCTGACCGAGGTGCCCTGCAACAATTCGACGAATTCCTCGATCGAGCGTCTGGCATGGCCGATGGTGAAGAAGGAATGGGCCATGGGCAGCTCGTCGACTCCCGCTGTGCCGCTCAGCTTCGCAGCAACCGCAACGCCCGGCCCTTGTGCAGGGCGACGTGATCGGTCGTGTCGCTCTTGATCTCGTATTGCGGATCGTCCGGGCTCGCATGGTGAGTGTGGCCCTTGTAGTCGACGTCCCCAGTGTGGACGCGCAGGATATGGCCGCGTACCCGACCGGCCTCGGAATTCCAGCTGACGTGATCGCCGCGCTTGAAGGATTTTGTGGAGGGCTTCGGCATGGCGGTACAATGCCGGGGGGTCTCGGGCGTTCCAGGAAACCAAGCTGGCGGCACCAGTCCGTCTTCGCTCTGCGAGCGACGCCGGACACGCTTACGTCGAGATTTGGGTGGCTTGCCGAGCCGAAGCTCGCGGCGGCAGCCCGCCTGTGCCCTTTGGGCTTCGGCGTGGCATCCTTCTCTCGCTTCGCGAGCGAAGGATGGTGGGCACGACAGGGATCGAACCTGTGACCCCTACCATGTCAAGGTAGTGCTCTCCCGCTGAGCTACGTGCCCTAGAAGTCATTTCATCGGTGGGGTCCCTATAACGGCTCAGGGGACCCGGCGCAAGGACGGAAGGGGGCCGATTTAGGCCGCCAGCATCTTGTTCACTTCACTGACCAATTCGCGCAGGTGCACGGGCTTGGACAGCACCTTGGCGTTCTTGGGGGCGTCCGAATCCGAGTTCAGGGCGACCGCCGCGAAGCCGGTGATGAACATGATCTTGATGTCGGGGTCGAGTTCCGAGGCGCGGCGGGCGAGCTCGATCCCGTCCATCTCCGGCATCACGATGTCGGTGAGCAGCATCTCGAACGGCTCTTCCCGCAACCGCTGATAGGCGGCCATGCCGTTGTCGTGGGACGAGACCTGAAAACCGGCGTTTTCCAGCGCCTTGACCAGGAAACGGCGCATGTCGTTGTCGTCTTCGGCGAGCAGGATCTTTGGCATGGCAGGAAACGTCGAATCCCCAGAGGATATCAGCAGAGGTCACTAAGCCCGACAGAGGGTAAATTTGGGGTGAAAATCTTTACCTTGGGCCGGCTGCGCTGCCGGCTCTTTGTGAACCGGAATGGGCTCCGAATCAATCGAGCCGAATCGACTGATCCCCGCCGCGATAGCTGCACGGTTAAGACGTGTTCCAGCGCCCTTCGCATCTTTTCGCTTGGCAGAATGGTTGCGATTCCGGACAATGACGACACATAAGAGCCGCTCGATCGGCCGAATCATGCGATCTGGTCCCTGCCAGATCCCGGCGCGAAGGGACGAAGCCTGAGAAGATGACCCGGTTTGAGGGCGACATGTCGCCAGCCTTCGAGATCTTCGAGCCCGCCGAATGGCGCGCGCCTATCATCTTCAACTCGCCCCATTCCGGCTCGACCTATCCGGACGAATTCCTGGCGGCGTCACGGATCGACCTGCCGACGCTGCGGCGCTCGGAAGACTCGTTCATGGACGAGCTGATCGGCCATTTGAGCGAGCGCGGCTTTCCGACGGTGCGGGTCAACTTTCCGCGCTCCTATGTCGACGTCAACCGCGAGCCCTATGAGCTCGATCCCCGCATGTTCGCCGGACGGCTGCCGAGCTTCGCCAACACCCGGTCGATGCGGGTCGCGGGCGGCCTCGGCACCATTCCGCGCGTGGTCGGCGATGGCCAGGAGATCTATCGCGACCGCATCCTGGTCGACGACGCGCTGGGGCGGATCGAGATGCTCTACAAGCCCTATCATCGTGCGCTGCGCCGGCTCATCAACAAGGTGCACCAGATGTTCGGCACCGTGGTGCTGGTCGACTGCCACTCGATGCCTTCGGTCGGCGTCAGCAGGGACGAGCCGCGCCGGCCCGACATCGTGATCGGCGATCGCTACGGCACGAGCTGTACGCCGCTGCTTCCCGATCGCGTCGAGGAGACCTTGTCAGGGCTCGGCTATTCGATCGGCCGCAACAAGCCCTATGCCGGCGGTTTCATCACCGAACATTACGGCAATCCCGCAAGCGGCCTGCACGCCGTACAGCTCGAGCTCAATCGCGCGATCTACATGGACGAGCGGCGGCGCGAGCGGAGCGCGCGCTTTGCACAAGTGGCCTCCGACTTCGGCGTTCTCGCCGACGTACTGGCAACCACGATTCCGTTCGCCGATCTCGGCCCGTTCCAGGCCGCGGCGGAATAGGACCTGGCTCTTCTCCGTCCAATGATATTGTCTGCGAATGGCGCGATGGCGTCTTCGCTTTGCAAGCTTGCGCGCCTTGAAATGAAAGCAGAGGCGCCAAGAAAAAAGGGCCGCTTCTGATGAAGAAGCGGCCCAAGTCTAGGGAGGAAACGCCCAAGGAGGGCAGCGGTAACGCCAAGCGCTACCGCACCGCAACAATATGCGACCGCGCCGCACAAAGTGCAAGGGCTTTTGAGCGGTTTCCCATGCAATTCTCACATGGCTCAGTTGCTTCCAGAGAAACCCAGATTCAGTTTCTTTGATAAGGAAATTCAATGGGTTGATAGTCATTTGCATACAAACAAGGCAAGTGCGGAACTAAGTTTTCAACTCTGTGATCGATATTTGGCCAGGAGATGACTGGGATGAGGCAGCGCGCTCGGCATCCAAAATACCAGGGAGCAAAATCAAGACAGCGCTGCACGCGGCAGGCGAATTGAGCTAGGCAGGAGGCGCGTTCATCCAACCTTCGCTTCGAGGATTCGGCCTGTGACGGTGATCGACTTCTCCGCCTTCATCGGACGGCTCGCCACCGTCTCCGGCGAAACCATCCTGCCGTTCTTCCGCACCTCGCTGTCGATCGACGACAAGAGCAAGACCAAGGATTTCGACCCGGTGACGGAGGCCGACCGCGCCGCCGAGGCCGTGATGCGGCGGCTGATCAAGGCCAACTTTCCCCAGCACGGCATCGTCGGCGAGGAATTCGGCAACGAGCGCGAGGACGCCGACTACGTCTGGGTGCTCGACCCCATCGACGGCACCAAATCCTTCATCGGCGGTTTTCCGATCTGGGGGACGCTGATCGCGCTCTTGCACAAGGGCACGCCGGTATTCGGCATGATGCACCAGCCCTTCATCGGCGAGCGCTTTTCCGGCGACAATGGCTCGGCCCACTACAAAGGGCCCTCCGGCGAGCGCCGGCTCCAGGTCCGCCGCTGCGCTTCGCTGTCGGAAGCCACGACCTACACCACCAGCCCGCTGCTCATGAACGAGAGCGACCGCGCTATCTTCGGCCGCATCGAGCGCGGCGCGCGGCTGTCGCGCTATGGCGGCGATTGCTACTCCTATTGCATGCTCGCGGCCGGGCACGTCGACCTCGTGGTCGAGACCGAGCTGAAGTCCTATGACATCGCAGCGCTGATTCCGATCGTGACCGGCGCCGGCGGCGTCGTCACCACCTGGGAAGGCAAGCCGGCCCAGGCCGGCGGCCGCATCATCGCGGCCGGCGACGCGCGGGTTCACGAAGAAGCCTTGAGGCTTTTGAACCAATAACAAGCGCGCGGAGGCTTGCATGACCGTCTCACGCAGGCTGCTCGTTGAATGGCTCTTATTGTTCTTGGGATTGTTCCTGCTGCCGCCGTCATTGGCATCGGCACCGAATTTTCCGGCCAAGCCGATCAAGCTGATCGTGCCCTTCCCGGCCGGCGGCCCCAACGACATCATCGCCCGGGTGATCGGGCGGCGCATGTCGGAACTCTCAGGACAGCCGGTGCTGATCGACAATCGCGGCGGCCAGGGCGGCGTGCTCGGCACCGATGCGGTTTCGAAGGCCCCGCCTGACGGCTACACCATCGCGATCTCCTCAGCCGGCGCGCTCGCAATCAGCCCGAGCATGGAGAAGGTCGCCTATGACACGCAGGCGGATCTCACACCGGTGACGCTGGTTGCGACCGTGCCGGAAATGCTTGTGGTGGCCACCAACGTGCCCGCAAAGGACATCGGCGAATTGATCGCGCTCGCCAAGGCGCAGCCGGGCAAGCTCAACTTCGCCTCCTCCGGCCCCGGCAGCCTGCCGCACCTCGCCGGCGAATTGTTCAAGCTGACGGCAAAGATCGACGTCGTGCACGTGCCCTATCGCGGCGCCGCTCCGGCCGTGAACGATCTCCTGGGCCAGCAGGTGCAGATGACCTTCCTCGACCTGCCGGTGCTGCTGCCACAGGTCAAGGCCGGCGCGCTGAAGCCGATCGCGGTCGGCTCCGCCGAACGCGCACCGACCGCGCCTGACGTGCCGACTCTTTCGGAAGCCGGTTTTCCCGATCTGCGCGTCGAGAACTGGTATGGCATGGTGGCGCCCAAGGGCACGCCGAGGGAGATCGTCGCGGCGCTGCATGCTCTCGCGACCAAGGCCATGGCGGATCCCGCGGTGAAGGAGAAGCTTGCCGCACAGGGCGCGACGCTGATCGGCGACGAGCCGGAGCATTTTCGCGGCTTCATCGCCGGCGAGACCAGCAAGTGGGCGAAAGTGATCAAGGACGCGGGCGTGGAGACGGCGAAGTAGTCGTGCTTACCCTCCCCTGGAGGGGCCTGGAGGGGGGTAAGCGAAGAGCTCACATCGCCTCCGCCCGCAAATGCTCCACCAGCATCTTGGCCGGCCTTGCCAGCGCCTTGAAGTTTCGCGCGCAGATCACGAGGCGACGGTTGGCCCAATTGTCACGCAGGCGGACCATGGCGAGCGGCATGGTCTTGGCGCAGCGGCGTGCGGCAGCTTCAGGCACGAGGGCTACGCCGACATCGGCGGCGACCATCTGGCAGATCGCGTCGAAATCGCGCAGGCGCGCGCGGAAATGCGGGCGCATGCCGAGCCGCGCGGCGTGCTTCGAAATGTGCATCTGCAGCGCGGTGGCGCTGGTGAGCCCGACGAACTCGCAAGCCCCCGCCTCCTGGAAATCGATCTGGCGGCGGCCGGCGAACGGGCCACGGCGCGAGGTCACCAGCGTCAGGCGATCCTCGCTGAAGGGGAAGCGTTCGATATGCTCCGGCAGCGCGTGCTCGGCGGCAAAGCCGAGATCGGCGGCACCGGCGGTGATCGCCGCCGCGATATCGGTGCTCTCGCGCTCCTCGATGTCGATGGCGACATCGCGATGCTCTCGCAGGAAACCGGCGAGCGCCTTCGGCAGATGCTCCGACAGGCCCGACGTGTTGGCGAGGAAATGCACGCTGGCGCGCACGCCGCTCGCATAGCTGGCGAGATCGCCGCGCATGGCGTCGATCTGGTGGATGACCAGCCGCGCATGATCGAGCAGGCTCTCACCGGCCGCGGTCAACTCCACGCCGCGGCGCCCGCGCTTGAGCAGCGCGACGCCGAGCGCGTCCTCGAGCCCCTTGATGCGCGCGCTGGCGGAGGCCAGCGCCAGGTGCGAGCGCTCCGCGCCGCGGGTGATGCTGCGCTGGTCGGCGACCGCGATGAAGAGCTGGAGGTCGACGAGGTCGAAGCGCATGGCGGTTCTCCTAAGCCTTCGTCAAAGACGAAGGCTCTCTCCGTAACCTCCAGATTGTGCCTGATCGCGGCTTCGGTCAATGTGCAGATATGACCGACCCGCTGCTCATCCTCATCGCCGCCGTCTTCCTGCTCGCCGGATTCGTCAAGGGCGTGGTCGGACTCGGCCTGCCGACGGTGTCCATGGGCCTGCTCGCCGTGAGCATGGCCCCGAGCCGCGCCATCGCCATCGTGATCGTGCCGGCCATCATCACCAACATCTGGCAGACCTTCGTCGGCCCGTATTTGCGCGACATCCTGCGGCGGCTGTGGCCGCTGATGATCGGCACCGTGGTCGGCTGCTGGCTCAATGCCGGCGCGCTGACCGGCCCCCATGCGCGCTACGGCACGATCGTGCTCGGCATCCTGCTCGTTGTTTACGCCATCATCGGGCTGAGCAGATTCCACTTCCGCGTCGCGCCGCAGAACGAGAAATGGGTGGGCGGCGTAGTCGGCCTCGTCACCGGGGTGATCTCGGCCTCGACCGGCGTGCAGGTCATCCCCTCGATGCCATTCATGCAGGCGATCGGCATGGAGAAGGACGAATTGGTGCAGGCACTAGGCGTGTTCTTCACCACCGCGACCCTCGCGCTCGCGTTCAACCTGACCGCCGGCGGATTGCTGACCCCCGCCAATGCCGTGCCTGGAGCCATCGCCATGGCGATGGCCTTCGCCGGCATGTATATCGGCCAGTCAGTGCGTGCACGGATGCCGGCCGAAGCGTTTCGGCGCTGGTTCCTGATCGCGATGATCCTGCTCGGCCTGTATCTCGCCGGCAGCGCGCTGGCGAAGGAGTTCGCTTGAAGGAAGTTACCGCGTCTCCAGCATGGCAACGCGGATGCCGAGATAGATGAAGAGACCGCCGAGCGCGCGGTTGATCCAGGCGATCGCGCCTTCGGACTGACGCAGCCGGTTGGCGGCCTTGGCCGCGAACGCGGCGAGCACGAGGCACCACAGCGTGCCCGTAAAGATGAAGATCAGGCCGAGCGTCAGGAAGGCGAGCGGCTTGTGCGGCGCATCGGCTGCGACGAATTGCGGCAGGAAGGCCAGGAAGAACAGCGCGACCTTGGGGTTGAGCGCGTTGGTGAAGACGCCCTGGAGGAAGACGCGCCGCAATGAACTCCGCACCGGCTCGTCGACGCTTGAGGCCAGTATCGGGCGCGACCACAGCATCTGAAGCCCGGTCACGACGAGATAGGCCGCGCCGACCAGCTTCAGGATCGAGAACGCGGTGGACGATGCCATCAGCAGGGCCGAAAGCCCGATCGCCGCGCCCGCGACATGGACAAAACAGCCGCAACTGATGCCGAAGGCGGCAGCGGCGCCGCCCCGCCAGCCCATCTGCATGCTGCGGCCGATCACATAGACCGAATCCGGCCCCGGCGTGATGTTGAGCAGCACGCCAGACAGGATGAAAAGCCCGATTTCGTGAATACCCAGCATGCAAGCTGCCTCCCGCCGCCCCGTCCAGGTTCCGCTTAGTCGGTTCTCCCGTCCCCGTCCATCGCCGGGATTGCCGAGGATTTACCTCGAATTTGCAATGCGGATCATACTTCCGCTCGGCCACATCTGCTTTATAAGGGCAGGGTTCTTGAAATGCGGGATTCGAGGCGACTGCCACGTCGTGGCCGGTCCCCTATCCCCTGGAGCTTTGCGGATATGGAAAGACGTCTGGCTGCCATCGTCTGCGCCGATGTCGCCGGCTATTCGCGCATGATGGGCAGCGACGAGGCCGGCACCCATGCCGCCTTCAAGGCCCATCGCGCCGCGATTCACCCCATCATCCTCAATCACGGCGGCCGCGTCGTGAAGAACACCGGCGATGGCTTCCTGCTGGAGTTCGCCTCCATCGTCGGCGCGACTGAAGCTGCGATCGCGATGCAGACGCTGATGGCGGAGCGCAACCACCATCTCCCTGCCGACCGCGCCATGCAATTCCGGCTCGGCATCCATATGGGCGACGTCATCGCCGACGAGGACGAGGTCTTCGGCGACGATGTCAATATTGCCGTCCGCCTCGAATCCGTGGCGAGCCCCGGCGGCTTCGCGATCTCGGCCAAGGCCTATCGGGAGGCGAGCAAGCATCTCGCCGTGCCGTTGACTGACGCCGGCGACCACCGCTTCAAGAACATCAAGGATGCGGTCGGGGTCTTTACCTGGATGCCCGAGGGCGCGCCGGCGCTCGCGCCCGAGCTGCGGGAAGCATCCGCCCTTTCGCAGCAGTACCGCACCGCGATCGTCGGCGTGCTTCCCTTCACCAATCTCAGCGACGCTCAGGATGAATATTTCTCCGACGGTCTCACCGAGGATCTGATCCACGCGCTGTCGCTGCAATCCTTCTATCGCGTGCTGAGCCGCAACTCGACCTTCGCCTTCAAGGGCAAGAATGTGAGCACGCGCCTGATCGCGCGCGAGATCGACGCCTCCTATCTGATCCAGGGCTCGGTGCGGCGCGCCGGCGCCAAGATCCGCGTCACCGCCGAGCTGATCGCACCGGAAACCGGCGAGCAGCTCTGGACCGGCCGCTACGACCGCGACATCGGCGACCTCTTCGCGATGCAGGACGAGATCACGACCAACCTGTCCGCCGCCATCGCCACCGAGATCGTTCGTGCCGAAGCCTCGGCGCCTGCGCGGCTCTCGACCGACGTGAGCGCCTGGGATCGCTTCCTCAAGGGACTGTCCCATTACTACCGGCAGACCAAGGAAGATCTCGCCGCCGCCATCGACCTGTTCCGGGAGGCCATCCGGCTCGATCCCAAGCTGTCGATCGCGCATGCCTATCTCGCCACGATCCAGATCCAGAGCATCCAGTTCGGCTGGGTCAAGGGCACGCGGGAGATGTGGGCCGAGGCGATGCATCTCGCCGAAACCAGCGTCCGGCTCGACCCGCGGTCCTCGTTCGCGTTCTCGATCCTGTCCTGGGCCCACGGCATGGAAGGCCATTATGAGGCCGCGATGGACGCCGCCAAGCGCGCGGTCGCCCTCAACCCCTACGACAACGGCGCGCGCGGGGTGCTCGGCATCTGCCATTTCATCATCGGCGAGCACCGCGAAGCGATCGAGCTGTTCTCGATGGCCTCGCAGCGCGACAACAGCGATCCGCGCTACCAATGGGCCGCGCTGAACGCCTTCAGTCATTACCTTCTGCGCCAATATGATGCGACGCTGTCATGGGCCCGCGAGCAGCTCTACATCAACCCGAACCACATGCAGGCGCTGGCGATCCGCGCCGCGGCGCTGGCGCAACTGGGCCGGAGCAGCGAGGCGGCCGAGGCTACCTCCGTGCTCATGGGCAACTACCCAACCCTGAACGTCGATCGTCACCTGCGCAATTTCCACTGGAAGCGGCCCGAGGACATCGCCCATTACCGCGAGGGGCTGCTGAAGGCGGGCGTGCCGCTCGGCAAGCTGACCCTGGTCCAGGGCCAGCTCAAACGCGCCGCCGAATCCTGACGGGCGGGTCGCGATCCCGCACTTCGCGGCAAGCTGCGCGCGCCCGCGGTGTTGACACGACAGTGAAATCAGCCACACTTCTTGCACGCTGAAGTAGAATAGCTTGCTGTCGGTTTGTTAGGACTTTCCGCGCTTGATCGGCGCGTCTTTTTTTGCGATTCGCCGTTTTCAGGATTTGGGCCATGCATGACCGCGCTTCGAAGCCGCCCTTCGACCCCTCGATCCAGGTCTCCCCGAACAATCCCTGTCCGTTCCTGCGCGGCCTCGTCGGCGAAGGCTTCGTCGATGGCGGCACCGTCCCGCTCCGGACGCTGTCACGGACCATCGCCAATGCAAGCGGCGAGGCGGGGCTGAAGAAGGTTTCGGCCCGCATCCAGGTGCGCGGCGTCGCGCTGATCGCCAACGGCGCCTGTCACATCCTGCAGAGCATCTTCTGGGGCGCGCAGCTCGATATGCTGCGCGGCGGTCCGCTCGATAAGCTCGGTGCCGGCTCGCGCATCCTCGGCGTCGACGGGCGCGTCAACGAGGACGAGATTGCGCGTCTCGCCAGCTTCGGCGGCACCTATACCGATCCCGATGGCGGCGGCACCGAGACCGGCCTCAACGCTTCGCAAATCCAGACCTTCATGAAGGACAATCTCAAGCGCGCCGGCAAACAAGCGCGCTGGTACTACCCGATCCTGATGAAGTTCGAATGGCCGATCCTGCTCAAGATCATGGGCAAGGGTCAGGGTGATGACCGCTATCTCAGCGTGGCCGAGGTGAGGACATTGTTCAACGAGCGCAAATTCCCTGACAGGATCACCCAGCGAGTCGTCAGCCAGCCGGTCACCCCGCCCTCGCTGATCTTGCGCGCTGCCGGCGGACTCGTTGCTGCTCTTCTCGTCTTTGGTGTCGTGGCGCTGCGCTTTCCGGATCAATTCCAGCCGATGCTGCCAGGCATCTTCGGCGACCTGGTGGCGCCGCCATTGCCAGAGCACGTCGAGCCCCGGGCCGCATACTGGCTCGAGCAGAACTGGGCGCTGGAGGACCGGCACTGGTTTCATCACGCCAGCCAGGGCACCGCGACCTTCCCGGTGCCCTACCGCTGGTTCATGGCGCTCGAGCAGCCGCGGCTTCATTTCTTCGCGAAGCCCGGCATGCTGCACGACAGCGACCATCTGCAGCGCTTCGGCTTCATCCCGAGCCCGCAGACGATCTACACCGACGATGCCACGCTGCACCGGTTCGGCTATGCCAACGTCTATGACAAGACCAAGCCGGTGCCGGCGCGGCTCTGGGATCCGCCGGTGAACTGGGGTCGCCAGGCCGAAAACGTCGACGGCCTGCCCGTCGGCTTCGCGCGGATGACGGGCGTCCCCGATCCTGCGACCGGCCAGATCGGCGAGGACCGGATCGGCCTGACCTGCGCCGCCTGCCACACCGGCCAGATCCACTACAAGGGCATCGACATCCGCTTCGACGGCGGCCCGGCAATGACCGACCTCAGGAAGCTCGAGGTCACGACCGGCCTGTCGATCGCCTACACGCTCTACGTCCCGGGTCGGTTCACACGCTTCGCCGATCGCGTGCTCGGCGCCTCAGCCAGCGATGCGGACCGCGATGCGCTGAAGCAGAAGCTGCGTGCGATCAGCACGTTCCTGATCGACTGGGAGAAGACCTACGCGAAAACCATCGAGGGCAAGACGAGGTTCAACGAGAAGACGAAGCGGCAAGAGCCACAGCAGGACACGGAGGAAGGATACGGCCGTCTCGACGCGCTCAACCGCATCGGCAATCAGGTGTTCGCCCAGGACATGGCGCTCAGCGGCCTCAGCGGCTTCGAGAAGAATCTGCACGCCAAGGACGCGCCGGTCAGTTTCCCGCCGATCTGGACCGTACCCTGGCTCAAATACGCGCAATATGACGCGTCCATCGAGCAACCGCTGATCCGCAATGCCGGCGAAGCGCTGGGCGTGACCGCGCTGCTCAATCTGTCCGACACTACGCCCAAGGACAGGCTGTTCCGCTCGTCGATGGATGTCAAGAATCTGAACTGGATCGAGGATCTGCTGAAGGGGTCGCCGCCCTATCCGAAAAAGCAGCTCTCCGGGCTGACATCGCCGAAATGGCCGTCGGACATCTTCGGTGATGATGCCTGGAAGATCGATGGTGAGCGCGTCAAGAACGGCCGCAAGCTGTACGCGCAACTCTGTGCCGAATGCCATCTCGGGCCGGTCAACGATCCCGTGTTCGACGCCGAGTTTCCGGATCAAAGCATCTGGTCCTCGTCGCGCTGGGAGACCATCGGCGCCGACAAATTCCTGAACGAGGTCCAGAAAAGCGTCAAAGGCATGGGGACCGATCCCGCTCAGGCCAGCGTGCTGGAAACGCGGACGATTCAGGTACCGGGCTTTCTCAAGCTCGATCCCTCGCAGAAGCTCAATGCCTGGTGGAACTGTAATCTGCCGGATGTTTCTTCGACCGACATGCCGTACTCGCTTGGGCTGATGGTGCTCGTCGACATCGTCGCCCGCAAGGCGATGGACGATGCGAAGATCGACCCGAAGGTTCAGCAGGCCTGGTGGGGTGAGCGCAAGAACTGTCCCAATCCCGGTCCGCAGCCGCCCGACAAGAAGGAGCCGCGGCCCTGGTATCGTGCGCGCCCGCTCAACGGCGTCTGGGCCACCGCGCCTTATCTGCACAACGGATCGGTGCCCTCGCTCTACTGGATGCTGAGCCCTGCGGCCGAGCGTCCCAAATCGTTCTGCATGGGCGGTGATCGCGACTATGATCCGAAGCAGGTCGGCTTCGCGGTCTCTGACGGTGAGAGCTGCAAGACCGGGCAGTCGCGTTTCTCGACGCGGGCGTCTGATGGCACCGAGTTGTTCGGCAACAGCAATGCCGGCCACTCGTTCGACGGCACACCGGGCCCCGGCAAGGACGGCACCATCGGCCGCGTGCTCAAGGAGCAGGAGCGCTACGACCTGATCGAGTATCTGAAGACGCTGTGAATGACCTCGTCGTCATGGCCGGGCTTGTCCCGGCGATCCACGATCTTTGCTGCGGCACCAGGAACGTGGATGCCCGGGACAAGCCCGGGGCATGACGAAGATCCTCACTTGAACAGCGGCGTGCCCGGCACGAAGGCGTCGAAGGCGGCCCAGAACTGGGAGCGGTAGCGGTCTTGCTCCTGGAGGATCTCGTGCTTGGAGCCGGCGATCACGAGATGAGAGCCGGCGCGCAAGTGATAGGCGAACTCCTCGATCGCCGCGGTCGAGACCACGGTGTCGTTGGACGCCGCCAGCATCAGGATCGGTTGGCGGATCTGAGAAGGGTAGTTCACGCGCTTGAAAATGTGCATCGCGCGGAAGGCGGTATCGGCCCAGGCGACCGTCGGTGACGCCAGTCCGAGCGTCGGGTCTTCCTCCAGGATCGCGGCATTGCGCGCATAGCGCACCGGGTCGCTGGTCAGGGGATTGTTGATGAAGGGATCGAGCCCGGTGAGGCGGTCGCTGCCGCCGGGAACGTAACGGCCGCCCTGCCCGAGCAGGCGCATCGTCTTGAGCAGCGCACGCACCGGAAACGAGGTGGTGCGCCCGGGCAGGTCGATCATGGGCGCCGACAGCACCATGCGGTCGAACCAGCGCTTGCCGGCATGCGCCACCCGCAGCAGCACAGTGCCGCCCATGGAGTGGGCCAGCGCGAAGAAGGGCGGCGGGCAATCCGGCAGCACCACCTGCTGCACGAAGGTCTCGACGTCGATCTCGAAATCGGAGAAGTCGCGCACATAGCCCTTGCGCGGATCGCGCAGACGGCGCGACGAGTGGCCCTGCCCGCGCCAATCGATCATCGCCACCGCAAAGCCGCGATCGCGCAAGTCACGCACCGTCTCGAAATATTTCTCGATCTGCTCGCTGCGCCCGGTGAAGACGCAGACGGTGCCCTTGCGGTTCGCCGGCGGCGCCCACCGGGCAAAGCGCAGCTCGGCGCCATCGGGTGTCTTGATGGTGCCGCTGACGACGTTTTCGGGGACGGGATTGGACGGGATCGAGACCAGCGTCATGATTGGAAGTGCTAGAAATCAAGGGGCGGGAGCGCCGAAAAGGCGCCTATCCCGCCCTCTTGAACGCCGTCTCGTTCCACCCATATCACCTTCGTGCAGGCCGCTACCAGTGTTTCGGAACCGGAACATCAGGCTGCACACAGACGAAAGCCCGGCCCGATGGCGGGCGGGTCACCTAAACAGTCGCTCAATGGAGGACTTGACCATGCGTACCTACGATCTCACCCCGTTTTATCGTTCCACCGTCGGCTTCGACCGTCTCTTCAACCTGCTCGACCAGGCCAGCTCGGACGGCAGCCCCGGCTACCCCCCTTACAACATCGAGCGTACCGGCGAGAACGCCTACCGCATCACCGTTGCGGTCTCGGGCTTTGCCAAGGATGAGCTCTCCATCGTCGCGAAGGAAAACACGCTGACGATCAAGGGCGAGAAAGTCGCAGGCGAGAACTCGAAATCCGAAGTGCTTTACCGCGGCATCGCCGCGCGTGCGTTCGAGCGCGCCTTCCAGCTTGCCGACTTCGTGCAGGTGAAGGACGCCTCGCTCGAGAATGGGCTGCTTCACGTCGACCTCGTCCGCGAGATTCCCGAGGCCAAGAAGCCGCGCCAGATCGCGATCAATGCCGGCGCGAAGGCGCAGGTGATCGAGAACTCGGCCGCGCAAGCCGCCTAAGCCAGGCGACCAATCCAAACGACTTCCAGGTTGCGAAAACGCCCCGGTGCCCCGGGGCGTTTTTTGCACTGCATCACAGAACGGTGAAGGTGTAACGCTGCGGCCTCGCGCGCCGTCCTTTGGGCATCGACCCCAAACAAGACGGAGAAACATCATGTCACTCTGGCGCAGCCTTTTCGTCGCCGCGAGCCTCTTGGCGGCTCCCCTCAACCTTGCTCATGCCCAGACACCGCAGACGGTGAAGGCGAAGAACGTCGTGCTGGTGCACGGCGCCTGGGCCGACGGCTCGAGCTGGTCTGAGGTGATCCCGATCCTGCAGGCTGCAGGCCTGCATGTCACGGCCGTGCAGAATCCGCTGTCCTCGCTTGCCGATTCCGTCGAGGCGACCAAGCGGGCGCTGTCCGCGCAGGACGGCCCGACCGTGCTGGTCGCGCATTCCTGGGGCGGCACCGTGATCAGCCAGGTCGGCACCGACCCGAAGGTCACCGGCCTCGTCTATGTCGCCGCACGCGCGCCCGACGCGAACGAGGATTTCGTCGCGCTGTCGAAGCAGTTTCCGACCGGGCCGGCGCGTGCCGGCATCGTCGAGCGCGACGGCGCCACCAAGCTCTCGGAAGAGGCCTTCCTGAAGTACTTCGCCAATGGCGTGAAGCCGGAGCAGGCCAAGGAGCTCTATGCCGTGCAATGGCCAACCGCGGCCTCGATCTTCGCCGGCCGCACCACGGAAGCGGCGTGGCGCTCCAAGCCGAGTTGGTACGCGGTGTCGAAGAACGACTACACCATCAACCCCGATTTCGAGCGCTTCCTCGCCAAGCGCATGAACGCCACCACGATCGAGCTCGATGCCGGCCACCTCTCGCTGGTGTCACATCCGAAGGAGGTGGCGAACTTGATCCTGGACGCGGCGGGGTATCCGCGGAGCTAAGGTGATTGCGTGAATGCAAAAGGCGCCTGAGTTATTCGGGCGCCTTTTGTTTTGCTCCAATGTCGTCCTGGCCTAGTGCGCCATTGCGCACGGGAGCCAGGACCCATTACCCCAACGCACCACCTCGTTAATCCAGCCCTTGCGCAGCCGGCATCTCCTGTGTCGGCAGGATCGTCGGACCCGGCTTGGCCTGAGCGACTGTCGGCGCTGCGGCCTCGGCGGCCTTTGCCTGTACGGCCGCGGTCTGCTGGGCAGATTGCGCCTGAGCGGGTTGAGCCTCCGGCGCCCGCGCCTGCTGTGCCGTGGGCTCGACCGGCTTCGCCGCCGCGACCGGCGCCTCGCCACGCGGCGCAGCCGCCTTGGGCAGCGGCACGGCGCGCTTGGCAACATGCGGGATCGAGGCCGGCGGGCGCGGCGGGCCGCTGCGGATCATGGTCGGCGGCGGCAGCGCGGTTTGCGGGCCGTAAGAGCCGACCGCCCGCTCCTCATAGGGCGGCGCCATGCCGTAAGCATCGGAAGCCGGCATGAAGCGGATGATCCGGCCGTCGCGGGCGTCGATCACCAGCCGGCCGTCGTCGCCGCGGCGGTCGATCACCGCGATGGTATAGACGCTGCCGTGCAGGCGCGGAATGCCGAGCGGCGAGAAGCCGTTTTCACGCAGCACCGCGTAAACCTCCGTTGACGGCAACAATACCGGCGCCGGACCGCGTTCCTCGTAATCGTAGCCGTAACCGTAACGCGGCGGCGGGGTGGCCTCCGGCGATGCCAAGGGTCCATCGAAATCCGACACCGCGATCACCGCCCCTCCAACCGTACCGCTCGCGGGAACCTGGGCGTGTCCCGCACTTGCAGCCAGCACCAGCGCGGCGGCCGCCACACATCCTGTGAAAAACTTCATGATCGAGACGCTCCTGTCAGACCCTCCGGTAGCCGCCCTCTTTCGCTTCTTGCGGCGGGGCGCGCCTTCCGAAGGGTTGATCCGAAGCTTCATTCGGGATTCCGGCGTCCACAGGGCCGGATCAGGGCGCGTTTGCTCCAAAACCGGGGCTGCGCAACTTTCGGAAAGCGATTGATTGACATATCGGGAATCGCGACTTCCGCACGCTTGTGTGCTAGACAAAAATTTGGCAAGGTGATGGTTAGGACAGGAAGACTGTCTCAATTTTGCTGGCGGTTCCGGCACAGGGATTGCAGCGAAAACCGGTGCTCTCGAGCGTCGGCAAGCTACCAGGCAAAGCCGTTCTCGGGGACGAGGAGCGCCTAGGCCTGAATTTAAGAAAATGCGGCTCGCAGCGGACGAGCGGTGACCCAGAGGCGGGTGCCGCGGAACGCCCAAGGTGCGCCGAAGATGGCGGTGAGGCAGCTTGCCGCATGGAGAGGACAGAACAATGAACGGGTCGCAATTCGAGCGCGCAAACATCGTGGCAGAAGAGCTGTCGGCGACGGTCGCCTCGAAAACGACCGACCCGATTCAGGAGCACAATTCGCGCCCAAAAGCCGAGGGTCTCTACGATCCCGCCCTCGAGAAGGATTCCTGCGGCGTCGGCTTCATCGCCAACATCAAGGGCAAGAAGTCGCACGAGATCGTCTCGGATGCGCTGAGCATCCTCTGCAACCTCGAGCACCGTGGTGCGGTCGGCGCCGACCCCCGCGCCGGTGACGGCGCGGGCATCCTGGTGCAGATCCCGCACGCCTTCTTCAGCCGCAAGGCCAAGGAGCTCGGCTTTACGCTGCCGGCGCCCGGCGAATACGCCATCGGTGCGCTGTTCATGCCGCGCGACACCGCCTGGCGCAACGTCATCAAGAGCATCATCGCGGACCAGATCAAGGAAGAGGGCCTGACCCTGCTCGGCTGGCGCGACGTGCCGACCGACAATTCCTCGCTCGGCGTCACCGTGAAGCCGACCGAGCCCGCCTGCATGCAGGTGTTCATCGGCCGCAACGGCACGGCCAAGACGGAGGACGAGTTCGAGCGTCGGCTCTACATCCTGCGCAAGTCGATCTCGCAGGCGATCTACCAGCGCCGCGACCGCGGCCTCGCCGGCTATTACCCTTGCTCGATGTCCTGCCGCACCGTGATCTACAAGGGCATGTTCCTCGCCGACCAGCTCGGCAAGTACTACCCCGATCTGCACGAGAAGGACTTCGAGAGCGCGCTCGCGCTGGTGCATCAGCGCTTCTCGACCAATACCTTCCCGGCGTGGTCGCTGGCGCATCCCTACCGCATGATCGCGCATAATGGCGAGATCAACACGCTGCGCGGCAACACCAACTGGATGGCGGCACGCCAGGCCTCCGTGAGCTCCGAGTTGTACGGCAAGGACATCAACCGGCTGTGGCCGATCTCCTATGAAGGCCAGTCGGACACCGCCTGCTTCGACAACGCGCTCGAGTTCCTGGTGCAGGGCGGCTACTCGCTGCCGCACGCCGTCATGATGATGATTCCGGAGGCGTGGGCCGGTAATCCCTTGATGGATGAGAAGCGCCGCGCCTTCTACGAATATCATGCCGCGCTGATGGAGCCGTGGGACGGCCCCGCCGCGATCGCCTTCACCGACGGCCGCCAGATCGGCGCCACGCTCGACCGCAACGGGTTGCGGCCGGCGCGCTATCTCGTGACCAAGGACGACCGCATCGTGATGGCGTCCGAGATGGGCGTGCTGACGATCCCCGAGGACCAGATCATCACCAAGTGGCGCCTGCAGCCCGGCAAGATGCTGCTGGTCGATCTCGAGCAGGGCCGCCTGATCCCCGACGACGAGATCAAGGCCACGCTAGCCGCGAGCCATCCCTACAAGGAGTGGCTGGAGCGGACCCAGATCGTGCTCGAAGACCTGCCGAAGGTACCGACCACCGGCGTGCGCTCCAACCTGTCGCTGCTCGATCGTCAGCAGGCGTTCGGCTACAGCCAGGAAGACATCGCCATCCTGATGACGCCGATGGCCGCCACCGGCGAGGAAGCCGCGGGCTCGATGGGCAACGACACGCCGATCTCGGCGCTGTCGGACAAGGCCAAGCCGCTGTTCACCTATTTCAAGCAGAACTTCGCGCAAGTCACCAATCCGCCGATCGACCCGATCCGCGAGGAGCTGGTGATGAGCCTCGTCTCCATCATCGGACCGCGGCCGAACCTGTTCGACCTGCAGGGCATGGCCACGACCAAGCGCCTCGAAGCGCGGCAGCCGATCCTGACCGACGCGGACCTGGAAAAGATCCGCTCGATCTCGGAGGTCGCCGACACGCATTTCAAGTCGCGCACGCTGGACACGACCTTCCACGCCGGTCTCGGCGCAGCCGGCATGGACCAGGTGCTGGACGAGCTCTGCGCGCGCGCTGAAAGCGCGGTGCGCGAGGGCGTCAACATCATCATCCTGTCGGACCGCATGGTCGGCACCGACCGCGTGCCGATCCCGGCGCTGCTGGCCTGCGCCGCCGTGCATCATCATCTGATCCGCGTCGGACTGCGCACCTCGGTCGGTCTCGTCGTCGAATCCGGCGAGCCGCGCGAAGTGCATCACTTCGCATGCCTCGCCGGCTACGGCGCCGAAGCGATCAATCCATATCTCGCGTTCGAAACCATCATCGCGATGAAGGACCGCCTGCCCGGCTCGCTCGACGACTACGAGATCGTCAAGCGCTACATCAAGTCGATCGGCAAGGGCCTGCTCAAGGTGATGTCCAAGATGGGCATCTCGACCTACCAGTCCTATTGCGGCGCGCAGATTTTTGACGCCGTCGGTCTGAAGGCCGATTTTGTCGCCAAGTTCTTCGCCGGCACGCACACCCGCGTCGAAGGCGTCGGCCTTGCCGAGATCGCGGAAGAAGCCGTGCGCCGCCATGCCGACGCGTTCGGCGACGCACAGGTCTACAAGAGCGCGCTCGATGTCGGCGGCGAATATGCCTATCGGAGCCGCGGCGAGGACCATGCCTGGACCGCCGAGTCGGTGTCCCTGCTCCAGCACGCCGCGCGCGGCAATTCGCAGGAGCGGTACCGCGCCTTCGCAAAAATCCTCAACGAGCAGTCGGAACGTCTTTTGACGCTGCGCGGCCTGTTCCGGATCAAGAACGCCGAGGAAGAGAAGCGCAAGCCGATCCCGCTCGACCAGGTCGAGCCGGCCAAGGACATCGTCAAGCGTTTCGCCACCGGCGCGATGAGCTTCGGTTCGATCTCGCGCGAGGCGCACACCACGCTCGCGATCGCCATGAACCGGATCGGCGGCAAGTCGAACACCGGCGAAGGCGGCGAGGAGGCCGACCGCTTCAAGCCGATGCCGAACGGCGATTCGATGCGCTCGGCGATCAAGCAGGTCGCCTCGGGCCGCTTCGGCGTCACCACGGAGTATCTCGTCAACTCCGACATGATGCAGATCAAGATGGCGCAGGGCGCCAAGCCCGGCGAAGGCGGCCAGCTGCCCGGCCACAAGGTCGACGCGACCATCGCCAGGGTCCGGCACTCGACGCCGGGCGTCGGCCTGATCTCGCCGCCGCCGCACCACGACATCTACTCGATCGAGGACCTGGCGCAGCTCATCTACGACCTCAAGAACGTCAACCCGACGGGCGACGTCTCGGTCAAGCTCGTCTCCGAGATCGGCGTCGGCACGGTCGCCGCGGGCGTCGCCAAGGCGCGCGCCGACCACGTCACCATCGCGGGCTTCGAGGGCGGCACTGGCGCCTCGCCGCTGACCTCGATCAAGCATGCCGGTTCGCCGTGGGAGATCGGCCTTGCCGAAACCCACCAGACCCTGGTGCGCGAGCGGCTGCGCAGCCGTATCGTGGTCCAGGTCGACGGCGGCTTCCGCACCGGCCGTGACGTCGTGATCGGCGCGCTGCTCGGGGCCGACGAATTCGGCTTCGCCACTGCGCCGCTGATCGCGGCCGGCTGCATCATGATGCGCAAGTGCCATCTCAACACCTGCCCCGTCGGCGTCGCGACGCAGGATCCGGTGCTGCGCAAGCGCTTCACCGGCCAGCCCGAGCACGTAATCAACTACTTCTTCTTCGTCGCCGAGGAAGTCCGCGAGATCATGGCCTCGCTCGGCTTCCGCACCTTCAACGAGATGATCGGCCAGGTTCAGCTGCTCGATCAGACCAAGCTGGTCGCGCACTGGAAGGCCAAGGGCCTCGATTTCTCAAAACTGTTCGTCAAGCAGAAGGAAGAGAAGGGCCAGAAGATCTATCACTCCGAGCGCCAGAACCATCATCTGGAGGCGGTGCTCGACCGCACGCTGATCGAGCAGGCGACGCCTGCGCTCGACCGCGGCGCGCCGGTGAAGATCGAGGCCACGATCAACAGCACCAACCGCTCCGCCGGTGCGATGCTGTCGGGCGCGGTCGCCAAGATCTACGGCCATGCCGGCCTGCCGCATGACACGATCCATGTCAGCCTGAAGGGTACCGCAGGCCAGGCCTTCGGTGCGTGGCTCGCCCATGGCGTCACCTTCGAGCTCGAGGGTGAAGGCAACGACTATGTCGGCAAGGGCCTCTCGGGCGGCAAGATCATCGTGAAGCCGCCGCGGAACTCGGCGATCGTGCCGGAAGAGAGCATCATCGTCGGCAACACCGTGATGTACGGGGCGATCGATGGCGAATGCTACTTCCGCGGCATCGCCGGCGAACGCTTTGCCGTTCGTAACTCGGGCGCGGTCGCTGTCGTCGAGGGCGCGGGCGATCATTGCTGCGAATACATGACCGGCGGCATCGTGGTCGTGCTCGGCAAGACCGGGCGCAACTTCGCGGCCGGCATGTCCGGCGGCATCGCCTATGTGCTGGACGAGGCCGGCGACTTCGACAAGCTGTGCAACCTCAGCATGGTCGAGCTCGAACCGGTGCTGTCGGAGGAGATGATCAACGCCGACACCTATCACGCCTCCGGCGATCTCGAAGCGCACGGCCGGGTCGACGTGTTCAAGAACCTGCTCGCCTCCGACGTCGAGCGGCTGCACGTGC
The DNA here is from genome assembly GCF_900324035.1 of Bradyrhizobium vignae. NCBI lineage: Bacteria > Pseudomonadati > Pseudomonadota > Alphaproteobacteria > Hyphomicrobiales > Nitrobacteraceae > Bradyrhizobium > Bradyrhizobium vignae. Next base: position 963,772 of record NZ_LS398110.1, on the reverse strand, counting down.
TGATCACGCGCCATGCCAAGGCAACCGGCTCCAAGCGTGCCGCCGAGATCCTCGCCAATTGGAAGGAATGGCTGCCCAAGTTCCGCAAGGTGATGCCGGTCGAGTACCGGCGCGCGCTGCGCGAACTGGCCGCCAATGCGGACGCCGAGCCGAAAATCGCGATCGGGGCGTAACTCTCAACTGGCGTCATTCCGGGGCGCAAAGCGCGAACCCGGAATCTCGCAAAGATAACCTCCAGGTTCCGGGTGTGCGCGCAGCGCGCGCATCCCGGAACGACGGAAAAGAAACTTAGCGGCAGGGACTTCGGGTTTAATGGGCAAGATCACGGGTTTTCTGGAAATCGAACGGCACGATCGCAAGTACACCCCGGTCGCCGAGCGCTTGAAGCATTTCAAGGAATTCGTCGTTCCGCTCTCCGAGAAGGAGGTGCGCGAGCAGGCGGCGCGCTGCATGAACTGCGGCATTCCCTATTGCCACGGGACCGGCTCGGTTGCGCCCGGCACGCCCGGCTGCCCAGTCAACAACCAGATCCCCGACTGGAACGACCTCGTCTACCAGGGCAACTGGGAAGAGGCCTCGCGCAACCTGCATTCGACCAACAACTTTCCTGAGTTCACGGGCCGCATCTGTCCGGCGCCGTGCGAAGCGTCCTGCACGCTCAACATCGACGACAACCCCGTCACCATCAAGACCATCGAATGCGCGATCGTCGACCGCGCCTGGGACAATGGCTGGCTGAAGCCGGAAGTGGCAGCGGTCAAGACCGGCAAGAAGGTCGCGGTGATCGGCTCGGGTCCGGCGGGCATGGCCTGCGCGCAGCAGCTCGCGCGCGCCGGCCACGACGTGCATGTCTATGAGAAGTACGCCAAGGCCGGCGGCCTGCTGCGTTACGGCATCCCCGACTTCAAGATGGAGAAGCGCATCATCGACCGCCGTGTGGCGCAGATGGAAGCCGAAGGCGTCACCTTCCACTACAACAGCCATGTCGGCGCAGCCGGCAATGTCGATCCGCGCGAGCTGCTCAACCAGTACGACGCGGTCGCGCTGACCGGCGGCGCGGAAGCCCCGCGCGACCTGTCGATCCCCGGCCGCGATCTCGAAGGCATCCACTACGCCATGGACTTCCTGCCGCAGCAGAACCGCCGCGTCTCCGGGGAGCCGCTCGGCGGAGTCCAGGAGATCCTGGCCGGCGGCAAGCACGTCGTCGTCATCGGCGGCGGCGACACCGGCTCGGACTGCATAGGCACCTCGCTGCGTCAGGGCGCGCTGTCGGTGACCCAGCTCGAGATCATGCCCGCTCCCCCCGAGCGCGAGAACAAGGGCCTGACCTGGCCGAACTGGCCGCTGAAGATGCGCACCTCCTCCAGCCAGGCCGAAGGCGCGATCCGCGAATATGCCGTGCTGACCCAGAAGTTCTCCGGCGAGAACGGCAAGGTCAGGAAGCTGCACTGCGTGCGCGTCGACGACAAGTTCAAGCCGATTGCCGACACCGAGTTCGAGATCGACGCCGAGCTCGTCCTGCTCGCCATGGGCTTCGTCCATCCCGTGCACGAGGGCCTGCTCAAGCTGCTCGCGGTCGAGTTCGACCCGCGCGGCAACGTCAAGGCCAACACGCTGGACTACCAGACCTCGCGCCCCAACGTGTTCTCCGCCGGCGACATGCGCCGCGGGCAATCGCTGGTGGTGTGGGCGATCCGTGAAGGGCGGCTGTGCGCCCGGTCGATCGATACGTTCCTGATGGGGAAGACGGATCTGCCGCGCTGAGTGAGGCTCGCTCCGCTGCCAATTCAACAAACGGTGTCATCGCCCGGCTTGACCGGGCGATTCAGTATTCCAGAGACAGTTGTAATCGAATCGATAAGCCGCGGCGTACTGGATGCCCCGGTCCCGGCTCCGCCAAGCTACGCCGGGCCTACACGCTCTCGGCCGGCGAAGCTTCAGCGAAGAGGGCAAGCCGGGGCATGACAGTGGGTGGCGGGCGCGGAGCCAACTATTCCGCATTCGCTCAAGCGCCTCGCCGCCCCTCTAGTTCTGCAGCCTCACGCCCAACATCACCACCGTCCCCTGCGAGCTCGAGCCCGCCTGGTTCGAATCCAGGATGTCGTGCCGCAGCGTGCCCTTGATCCAGACGTTGCGGTTGAGCTTGTAGATCAGGTTGCTTTCGAGCGAGTAGGTCTTGTCGTTGCGGTTCTGGCCCTGGTAGTCGAGCGTGCCGTAGGTGAACTTGCCGACCGCGGTGAGCCAGCGGCGGAAGTCGTGATCGACTTCGGCAGAGTAAGTGCGCACCAGCACGCCGGAGGAGCCGGCGACCGTGGTCTCCGCGATCTGCGTGTCGGTGAAGAATTTCACCGTGGTGAGGCCGCTGGCGTTCCAGATCAAGGAGCCCGTGGTGAGGAAGCCGGAGAGCTGGCTGAGGCGCGGATCGGTGTAGCTGCGCGCGGAATAGCCGACCGAGATCTCGCCGGTGAGAATGCGCGAGAACTCGAAGGACGAGCCGACCTTGGCATAGCCGCCGTTCGAATCGCGGAAGTAGCCGTTGCGGTCGGCGGCCTGATCGTGGACGCGGGTGTCGCCCTGGATCTCGACGAAGGGCTTCAAACCCGGCTTCAGATCGTAGGAGAAGCGTCCGACGCCGCCGTATTGGTTGAAGTCGCGATCACCGTTGCTGAACACAGAGCCATCGGTGAGTCTCGAATCCGTGTAGGCGGTGCGATCGACCGTGGCGCCCGCGGCGACCTGGAAGCGATTGAAGGTCTGGTCGAAGCCGACGGTCGTCCCATAGGCGGCGTAGACAGGATATTTCTGCAGGCCGGCCTGCACGTTCGGGCTGCCGGGATTGTCGGTGGCGAGCCGCAGGCGAAGCTGCGATGTCAGCTTGAGATCGCGGTCGACGTCGATGCGGCCGTCGATGTGGCCGGTGAAGTCGGGGCGGTCGATCTCGACCGGCGAGGGCGACGCGAAGCCGTTGATCGTCGCCGGCATGTTGTTGGTGTAGCCCGAGAACGAGCCGCGCAGATCGGCGACCAGCGCGTGGCGCTCCCAGTCGGACATCACGAGAAGGTCGGGCGCGACGACATAGACGGGCGAGCCGACCGGCTTGTTCAGGCGCGCCGGGTTGGTGTCATAGCCGGTGGAGAGCTCGAGGCCGCCCTTGATCAGGAAGCTGCCGGCATAATCGCCGACCGCACCGAACGGATCCTCATCGAGCTTGAGGCGGCGGCGCAGCGGCTGGCCGGGCACACTGCCCGCCATCGCCGGAGCTACCGGCGTCTTGTGCGCGGTCTCGGACGGCGGCGGCGCGATGCGCGGCGCGCCCAGCGTCGTGACTGGCGTTGTGGGCGGCGGCGGTGAACCGGGGCCGGCGGGACGCTTCGGCTTCGGCTGGCCCGGATAGAGCTTTGGCTGCTGCCGTTTGCGGTTAAGCGAGTCGTAGCCCGAGCTGCTCGCCCCGTTGGCGGCAGGCAGGCCGTAGGTCGGGACCTGACCGACGCGCGAGGTCGCCGGCGTCTGCTGACGCTTGCGCAGATCCGCGTTAGGATCGGGCAGCGCCGGCAATGCATCCGACGGCGCCTGCGGCACGCCCGCCGTGCGGCGCGTCGGCAGCGTGTCGGTCGAGACAAAGCCACCGCGGTTGGGATTGAACAGGTCGGGCGTGAGGCCCTGGGCGGCCGCAGGGCCGCTTCCGAGGGCCGTCAGCGCCAGATATGGCAAAGCCGCGCGCAGGAAATGCGCGCGTTTGCTCCGGCCCCTGCCTGGAGACGACCCCACGATGGAATAACCTCAACGAAATCAAATACTTTCACGATCGCCCTGCCGGCTGGCGGGAACCATCGTTAATGGAGTTAAAACAATTATGGTTAATGACCCGTTGAGGGTGTCCGGGCGCTCGTCGCCTCGCTGGCCGGGGCGTGCTAAGCAGGCGCCAACGGGCGAACGCCCCTCCTCCCTGGACCAGACCATGCCGAGCTCGAAACCGCTGATGACCGCATCATCCGGCCCCATTCCGACAAGCGTCGAATCCGCGCTCCGCACCCTGGAGACGGAGAGCGGCGGCATCAACGCGCTCGCCGCTGCCCTGCGCGGCCCGCTGGGTGCGACCTTCGCCAAGGCCGTCGAGCTGATCCGGCAGGCCAAGGGCCGCGTCATCGTCACCGGGCTCGGCAAATCCGGCCATATGGGGCGCAAGATCGCGGCGACGCTGGCCTCGACCGGCACGCCCGCTTTCTTCGTGCACGCCGCCGAAGCCGGCCATGGCGACCTCGGCATGATCACCACCGACGACGTCATCATGGCGCTGTCCTGGTCCGGCGAGCAGCCGGAGATGAAGAACCTCGTGAACTATTCGGCGCGCTTTGCGATCCCCATGATCGCGGTGACGTCGAACGCTTCGTCCTCGCTGGGACAAGCCGCCGACCTCGTGATCGAGCTGCCGAAGGCGCGCGAGGCCTGCCCGCACAATCTGGCACCGACCACCTCGACCCTGATGCAGGCCGCGATCGGCGACGCGCTCGCGATCGCGCTGCTGGAAGGGCGCGGGTTCACTGCGCTGGAGTTCGCGCATTTCCATCCCGGCGGCAAGCTGGGCGCAATGCTGAAATTCGTCCGCGACTACATGCGCACCGGCGCGGAGATTCCGGTCAAGCCCGAAGGCACAAAGATGTCGGAGGCCGTGGTCGAGATGTCGGCCAAAGGGCTCGGCTGCGTCTGCATCGTCAACGATGCAGGCGAGGCCATCGGCATCATCACGGACGGCGACCTGCGCCGTCACATGCGGCCCGACCTTTTGACGGTGACCGTCGATGAGATCATGACGAAGCAGCCCAAGACCGTACCGCCCTCGATGCTCGCGAGCGAGATGATCGAGGTGCTGAACACCCGCAAGATCACGACACTGCTGGTGACCGATGCGGGCAAGGTGGTCGGGATCGTGCACCTGCACGATCTGCTGCGCGCGGGCGTGGCGTAAGGCACGCTCTCTCCACTCGTCATTGCGAGCGCAGCGAAGCAATCCAGGCTGCCTCTGCGGAGACAGCCTGGATTGGTTCGTCGCAAGGGCTCCTCGCAAATGACGGTGGAGAGACCTACGCCGGAAACCGCTCCGCGTTCTCCTCCAGCGGCAGCCGCAGCCCGTTCGCCAGGTAGGACACCGTGCGGTAGTAGCCGCACAGCAGCATGATCTCCAGGATTTGCGCCTCGTCGTAATGCGCCGACAGCGCTGCGAACTCCTCGTCCGTGAATGTCGCGCGATGATGCAACGCGTCGACGGCTGCGATCAGCGCCTGCTCGGCCGGCGACCAGCATGTTGATGCTGCATCGCCCTGCACCGTCGCCCGCACTTCGTCCTGGGTGAGCTTTGCCGGCCCGGCAAAGATCGCGACGTGCACGCCCCATTCATATTCGCATCTGTTCAGCGCGCAGGTGCGGTCGATGACGATCTCGCGGTCGCGGAGCGACAGCGGCCCGGGGTCGAGCAGGCCGCCGGCGCGGAACTTGTCCCAGGCGCGGCCGTGCCCCGCCATCACCCGGAACAGCACCAGCGGCGGCGCGCCGCGCATGATGCGGTCGAACTGCGCCTGGATCTCCGGGGGATAAGGCGGAGTGAGCGGTGCGATGCGCGGCGAGGCCCCGGACATGGGCGGTCTCCGTTGCTACAATTATCGTAGCGATACGCTACATTATCTGTAGCACAGCGCAAGAGGTGACGATGGCTAAACAGGCTGGCACGACGACACGCAGCGTCCGCGGCTCGCGCACGGGCCGGCCGATCATGGTGCTGCTCGACCTGCTCGGCCGACGCTGGAGCCTGCGGATTCTCTGGGAGCTGCGCGGAGAGCCCCTCACCTCGCGCGCCCTGCGCACGGCCTGTGATGAAGCCTCGCCCACGGTGCTGCAAGCGAGGCTGACCGAACTGCGCGAGGCAGGATTCGTGGAGTTGGGCGACGGCGGAGGTTACGGACTGACGACGCTGGGGCGCGAGCTGTGCGAGACGTTCATGCCGCTGCATAGGTTTGCGGAGAGGTGGAAGAGGTAGAATCTGAAGGCGTGCCGCATGCTCCTTTCTTCCTTCTCCCGTTGTGGGAGAGGGAAAGAATCACGCCGCGGCGACCGTGAGGTTCGCACCGTCCACCTGCACCACCTTCACCCGCGTCCCCGCCGGTGTATCAGGGCCCGCAACACGCCATACCGTGTCGCCGATGCGCATTGTGCCTGAACCGTCGATGATCGGCTTCTCCAGCGTGAACTCACGGCCGAGCAAGGCCTCGGCGCGCTTGTTGAGAAATGAGCTCGTGCTCGCGTCCGGCTTCGGCTTGGCGAGGCGGCGCCACACCGGCACAGCTGCGGCGGCGAAGATCGCGAACATGACGAGCTGGATCTGCCAGGACATGGCAACAGCGAACGAGATCAGGCCCACCAGCAATGCCGCAAGCCCGAGCCAGAACAGGAAGATGCCGGGCGCCAGCACTTCCAGCGCCATCAGGATGAAGCCGAAGATCAGCCAGTTCCAGTTGCCCAGCGATGCGAATATGTCGGTCATGACACGACCTCTGTAAAATAGCCCCGTTTACTGCGGCGGCACCGCGGGCGGCGTCGGGCCCGACGACGGGACCGATCCGCTTCGGCGCGCCGCAGCGGCTGCGGATGCGGCACTTTCGCCGAACGTTGCCTTGGCGATCTCGCCGATGCCGGCGAGCGAGCCAAGCATGCTCACGGCTTCCACCGGCAACATGATGATCTTCTGGTTCGGCGCATCCGCGAACTGGCCGAAAGCCTTGATATATTTATCGGCGATGAAATAGTTCAACGCGGCGACGTCGCCCTTGGAAATGGCCTCCGATACCGCCTGGGTCGCTTTCGCCTCGGCCTCGGCCAGACGCTCGCGCGCCTCGGCGTCGCGGAAGGCGGCTTCGCGCCGGCCCTCCGCCTGGAGGATCTGACCCTGCTTGGCGCCCTCGGCGCGCAGGATCTCGGACTGGCGCTGGCCTTCGGCGGCGAGGATGTCGGCGCGCTTGACGCGCTCGGCCTTCATCTGCCGGCCCATGGCTTCGACGAGGTCGGCGGGCGGCACGATGTCCTTGATCTCGATGCGATTGACCTTGACGCCCCAGGGCGAGACCGCAGCGTCGACCACGCGCAAGAGGCGCTCGTTGATCTCGTCGCGGTGCGACAGCACCTGGTCGAGATCCATGGAGCCCATCACCGAGCGGATGTTGGTCATGGTGAGAACCGTGATGGCCTGGTTCAGGTTGGCGACCTCGTAGCTCGCCTTCGCCGCATCGAACACCTGATAAAAAGCAACGCCGTCCACCGTGACGGTCGCGTTGTCCTTGGTGATCACCTCCTGCTCGGGGATGTCGATCACCTGCTCCATCATGTTGATCTTGCGTCCGACGCGATCGAAATAGGGCACGATCAGATTGAGCCCGGGGCTGAGCGTCTGGGTGTATTTGCCGAACCGCTCGATGGTCCAGTCATAGCCCTGCGGGACCGTCTTCACGCCGGCCACCAGCGTGACGATGACGAGCAACACCAGAACAATCGCGAAAATGTCGAAGCCGCTCATATCTCCTCCAAGCCGGGAAAAATCGGGAAAAAGCCCTTTCCGGCGCTGTCATTGGTCGGGATCGATACCCTACCGGTTCAGCGGTCGCGAGTAACGTCGGCATGGGCGCAATGCCGCACAAGGCGTACCGAGAGGGAATGGCAACGATTATGTATTTGGGAGGAAGCTCTTGAAAGGATGCCGGAGCAGACCTAGCGCCAAAGGTTAACGTCAGATCCAGCCCTGAAGCTCGCGCAGCACCAGAGTGCGGATCACGTCCATGCCTGGTTCGCTGTCGTTGAGGCACGGGATCGCGGAAAACTGCTCGCCGCCATTGTGCTTGAAGATCTCGGCATTCTCCTGCGCGATCTCCTCCAGCGTCTCCAGGCAGTCGGCGGAGAAGCCCGGCGTCACCACCGCGATGCGGCGCACGCCTTCGCTGGCGAGCCGCTCCATGGTCTTGTCGGTATAGGGCTGGAGCCACTCGTCATTGCCGAAGCGCGACTGGAAGGTCAGCAGCAGCTTCGTCTCGTCCATGCCGAGCCGGCGGCGCAGTGCCTCGGTCGTGGCGATGCAGTGGGTCTGATAGGGATCGCCCTTGTCGACATAGGATTTCGGCATGCCGTGGAAGGACGCCACGATCAGCTCCGGCGCGAACGGCAGACTCGCCAGATGCGTCTCGATCGAGGTCGCGAGCGCCTCGATATAGGCCGCATCCTCATAATAGGGCGGCGTCACCCGCAGCGTCGGCTGGTTGCGCAGACGGGCGAGCACGCGGAACACTTCGTCGCAGACGGTTGCCGAGGTCGAGGCGGAGTATTGCGGATAGAGCGGGACGGCGAGAATGCGCTCGCAGCCTTTCGCGATCAGCGTATCGATGCCCGACTTGATCGAGGGATTGCCGTAGCGCATCGCCCAGTCCACCACGACATGGGCGTAGTCCGACAGTCCGGCGGCGAGCTTGCCGGCTTGCGACCGCGTGATGGTCTTCAGCGGCGACTCGTTCTGCTCATTGTTCCAGATCTTGCCGTAGTCGAGCGCCTTGGTGCGGGGACGGCTGCGCAGAATGATGCCGTTCAGCACCAGCTTCCAGATCAGGCCCTGGTTCTCGATGACGCGGACGTCACTGAGGAACTCCTTGAGATAGACCCGCACGCCCGGCGCATCGGCGGTGTCAGGCGTTCCGAGATTGATCAGGAGCACGCCAACGCGCGGCAGGACGGATCGGCCGGCCGGTTTCACAGTCTCAAGGGGGACGACGCTGTTCATGGCTGGTTGGGTCGCGCGTTGGTCCGAACTTGTCAAGACGAGGGCGGTTTCGCTAGGGTCGCACCCAAGCGGGGAAGGGAAGATGACGCTCGCGGAATGGTGCGTATTGGGAGCGCTGTTGCTGTATCTGTCCACGATCGGCTCGATCAAATGGATCAGGTTTCGCAGCTTCGACAATTCCCGGCCGCGCGATCCTGCCTTCTATGAGGACCCCATCGCGCAGCGCGCGCTGGGCGCTCACCAGAACGGCATCGAAACCTTCCCATTCTTCGCCTTCGCGGTGCTGCTCGCCGAATACAGGGACTCGCCGCAGCGGCTGATCGACGAGCTCGCCGCGCTGTTCCTGATCGTGCGGATCGCCTATGTGCTGACCTATCTCGGCAACCGCCCGACGCTGCGCTCGATCCTCTGGAGCATCGGCTTTGCGATCAATCTCGGGATCTTCTTCATGCCGGCCTTGAAGCGGTTTCTGCCGGTGTGAGTTTCTCGCTGCCGTGTCCCGGACGCGGTGCAGCGCTCTTGCGCTGCTCCGCAGATCCGGGCCCCAGAACGCCAGACACTACCACACGGAGAGATGGGCCCCGGCTCTGCAGCGCGTCGTCGAAGGGGACGCTGCGCTGCGTCCGGGACACGAGAGCTTGGGATCAGAAACACGTCGTCCGTTCGGCCGCGATATAGCCGAACAAGAGGCCGACGCCGAACAGCAGCACCACGCCCGCGGCACCGAATTCGATGCCGCGCATGAACAGCGCGCCGCCGCCGTCGCGGCCTGCGCTGAAGCGGGCGGCGATGTCCTTGGCGGAGACGGCGACGACCGCGATGGCCGCAACGGTGATCGCGGTGCCCAATCCCATCAGGAAGGTCGCGGCGATGCCGGCCCAGAACAGGCCCTGGGCCAGCGCGAACACCAGTACCAGGATCGCGCCCGAGCAGGGGCGGATGCCGACGGTCAGAATCGCTGCAAAGCCGCGCCGCCAGCCGCCGGGCCCCGCGAGCTCGCTCGGTGTGGGGCCGTGGGAATGGCCGCAATGCTCATCATGGACGTGGTCGTGCCCGTGGTGGTGATGGGCGTGCGCATGGTCGTGACCGTGATGATCGTGGTGATGATGATCATGGTCGTGATGATCATGAATTTCATGATGATGATGAACGTGCGGCACGCCCGCAATCGCCGGCACCGGCTGGGTCGTCTGGAGTGCGCGGATGAAGGCGCCGCCCTTGACCCAGACCAGGCGCAGGCCGAACGCTGCAATCAGGGCGTAGCTCGCGATCTCGACCGCGCCCTCCGCCCTGCACATGGTTTTCGCCGTCGCATTCAGCACCCAGGCCGAGATGCCGACGATGAGGATCGCGACCAGCGACTGCATTAGCGCCGAGGCAAACGACAGCGCGATGCCGCGCCGGGCGGTCTCGCGGTTGGCGACGAGATAGGAGGCGATCACCGCCTTGCCATGGCCGGGGCCGGCGGCGTGGAAGATGCCGTAGGCGAACGAGATGAACAGCAGCGTCCACACCGCCGAGCCGTCGGACTTCGCGGCGCGGATGGTCGACGACATTTGCCGATAGAATTCCGACTGCTTTGCCAGCAGCCAGCCGACGATGCCACTGGCCTCGGGTTCGGCCGCCTGGGTCGGCCGCGGCGCGCCGAACGGATTTTGTGCGAGCAGATCATGAAGCGCGGCATCGGCCACGATCGCGACCAGCACAACTGTGGCGCAGGCGATCAGCCCGCGCGCAAGCGGGGAGAGGTGCTGCTTCAAGGGCAATCCACCGTGATCTTGTTGGCGAACATCATGCCGAAATTGCTGTTCTCGCCATTCAGGAAAGTCTGTTCGTTGAGCTTCTGGGCGGTGGCCGAGCCGTCGCTCGGACGGTCGAGCTTCATCTGGCAGCCCCCGGGCGCGCCGACCAGCTTGACCGGGTTGTCCTTGGCCATCTGGAAGTCGATGAAGAAGGAGCGGTCGAACACTTCGAGCACGAGCTGCCTCGGCTTGACCGGATTCTTCAGCGGCAGCGTGAAGTGCAGGGTCAGCACCGCATCCTTGTAGTCGAGGAAATAGTCGATCGGCTCCTGGAACCGCTCCTTCTTGCCGTCGGCCTTAGCGAAGGTGAAATAGGCATATTCCTTCAGCGACTCGACATTGGTCTGCGCCAGCGGCCCGAGCTCCTCGCGCGTATAGGCGCCCTTGGTCTTGCTCTCGAGCCCCTGCACCGCATAGGCCGAGAACATGTCGTCGAATGTCCAGGCGTGGCGCACACCGGTGACCGAACCGTCCGCCGCGTAGAGCAGCTCGCTGGTCGCGGTGATCCAGACATGCGGATGCGCCTGCGCCGCGCCCGAGGCGAGCGTGAGGCCAACGGCGAGCAGCCATCCGAACAGAGCGCGCATGCCCATCAGGCGGCCTTTGCCGTTTCGAGCAGGCCGCGGCGGCGCAGCAGCGCCTCGGGCTCCGGCGGCCGGCCGCGGAAGGCCTCATAGGCAGCTTCCGGATCGACTGAGCCGCCCGAGGAATAGATGTCGTCGTGCAGGCGCTTGGCCACGGCCGGATCGAAAATGTCGCCGGCCTCCTCGAACGCGCCGAAGGCATCGGCGTCCATCACCTCCGACCACATGTAGCTGTAATAACCGGCGGCATAGTGGTCGCCGGTGAAGATGTGACCGAACTGCGTGGGCCGGTGACGCAGCGCGATCTCCTCGGGCATGCCGATCTTCTCCAGCTCGCGCCTCTCGAAGGCACGGACATCCTGCGCGGCGGCAGCCGGCTGGGTGTGGAATTCGAGATCGATCAGCGCGGAGGAGACGAACTCCACCGTGGCAAAGCCCTGGTTGAACTTTCGGGCGGCGAGGAAGCGTTGGAGCAGCTCGTCCGGCAGTGGTTCGCCGGTCTGGTAGTGGCGAGCGAACTTCTGCAGCACCTCGGGCCGCTCCTGCCAGTGCTCGTAGAGCTGCGACGGCAGCTCGACGAAGTCGGTGAACACTGACGTGCCCGACAGCGACGGATAGGTCACGTTGGAGAGCATGCCGTGCAGCCCGTGGCCGAACTCGTGGAACAGGGTGCGGGCATCGTCGGGGGACAGCAGCGAAGGCTCGCCGCCGGCACCTTTGGCGAAATTGCAGATGTTGAGAACGAGCGGTGCGACGTCGCCGTCGAGCTTCTGCTGGTCGCGCAGCGAGGTCATCCAGGCGCCGGAGCGCTTCGACGGCCGGGCGAAGTAGTCGCCATAGAACAGCGCCTTGTGCTTGCCGTCCGGCCCCTTCACCTCCCAGACCCGGACGTCGGGGTGCCAGACCGGCACGTCGTTGCGCTCCTCGAAGGTGATCCCGAACAGGCGCGTGGCGCAGTCGAACGCGGCGGCGATCATATTGTCGAGCGAAAGATAGGGCTTGATCGCGGCGTCGTCGAAATTGGCGCGCTGAAGGCGCAGCTTCTCGGCGTAGAAGCGCCAGTCCCAGGGTGCGAGCTTGAAATTGCCGCCCTCGGCCGTGATCAGCGCCTGCATCTCGTCGCGGTCGGCGAGCGCGCGCGCCCTCGCCGGCTTCCAGACCCGCTCCAAGAGGCCCCGCACCGCCTCCGGCGTCTTGGCCATGGAGTCTTCGAGCCGGTAGGCGGCGAACGTCGGGTAGCCCAGGAGCTTGGCGCTCTCTTCGCGCAGCTTCAGGATCTCGACAATGGTTCCATTGTTGTCGTTGGCATTGCCGTTGTCGCCGCGGGCGACGAAGGCTTTATAGACCTTCTCGCGGAGGTCACGCCGGGCAGAGCTCTTCAGGAATTGTTCGACCGAGGAGCGCGACAACGTGACGATGGCCTTGCCTTCCATGCCGCGCTCTTCTGCCGCAGCCTTGGCGCCGGCGACAAAGCTCTCCGGCAGGCCCTGGCGGTCGGCCTCCCCGAGCTCCATGATCCAGTCCTGCTCGTCGCCGAGCAGATGGTGGCTGAAGCCGGTGCCGAGCTGGGCGAGCCGCTCGTTGATCTCGGCCATCCGTGCCTTGGCCTCCTCGGAGAGACCGGCGCCGGAACGGTGGAAGCGGGTATAGGTGCGCTCCAGCAGGCGGAGCTGCTCGGGCGTGAGCCCAAGATTGGCGCGCTTCTCGTGCAGCTGGGCGATGCGGCCGAACAGCACCGCGTTCATCATGATGGGATTCCAGTGCCGCGCCATCCGCAAGGAGACCTCCTTGTCGATCTCCAGAATGGCCGGGTTCGAATGCGCCGAGACGAGGTCATAGAAGACCGCCGCAACCTTGTTCAACAGCTTGCCCGAACGCTCCAGCGCCGTGATGGTGTTGGCGAAGTCGGGCGCGGCCGGATCATTGGTGATCGCCGCGATCTCGGCGGCATGGTCCGCAAAGGCCTGCTCGAACGCCGGCAGGAAGTGCTCCGGCTTGATCTCGTCGAAGGGTGGGGTCGCAAACGGCGTCACCCAGGCCTTCAGCAGCGGGTTGGTCTCGGCTTCCGTAATTTGGCGAGATTCTGACATCACAAGTCCGGTTTCGTGGCTCGATTGTTGCAGCCAGCTATAGCACGCGATGGGGCTTTTTTGGGCCATTTGCCCTTGCTCCCGGCCGCCTTTTCGGGGAGATTGCGGCCCTCGAAGTCAGGACCCCTGAGCCCCATGAACGCGCCTTCTTCCTCTTCCCGCCAGATCGTCTGGCCCAGCGTCATCACCGTCATCAGCGCCGCCATCCTGATCGGCGCTGAGGTGTTCGGCGCAGCCTTCGCCGGCGGCTGGGCGCTCGCGATCCTGCTCGGGCTCGGCGACCAAGGCGCGCACATCCTCCAGGCCGTGCTGTTCACACTCGGCGTGCTCGTGATGACCGCGTTCATCCGCGGCGCTCAACGCGTCGAGCCCTTCACGAAGCGCGGCTGACGCTTCTCGCGCGTGAGCAGCACACGCGCGCCGCAAAAAACTTAACGCCTGTTCATCTTCCGCGTCGCTCGCGCAACACTGCGCAAGCAGATGTTAGGCAATTCTGTTCTCAGCCTAAAAAAATTCTTGCGAAGCAGAGTCAAAACGCTTATGTGCGCTCTTGCCCAATTTCGCACGTGCCTGTGGTCGTGTGTCAGTCGGTAGGTATCCGGACAAGAGGCCGGACAGCCGCCAAGGGGTGAAGAAGCCGAGGGGCTCTTCGGAAGTGCAGAAGTCGAAGACCTGATGTCGCAAGACCGACGGTCATAGGACGAAGCAAACCCGGAGCGCCCAGCATCTCTCTCAAAGAGATGCCATGTCGAAGGTGACTTCGCTCTTTGCAACCGTGACTGGCAGCCGGAGGCGAACCGGCGCACCCCGCTCTCAACGGGGGACGCGACTTAAAGCAACGACGGATCGGGCTTTTTTGGTCTCTACCGGCAGTCCAACGCCGGCGCGGGCTACTGAAAAGGCTTGTCCTTCATTGCCAGGTGAGCGGGCGGGAATCTCTCCCAACCAATCCACGGCAGCACAGTCTGGTTTGAGTTTTTTGTCCTCAGCGCGCCTCCATCGCGCGGTGTGGCCGAAGCACTCTCATCAGACGTCACGTTGATACGGCTCCCGTCGCTGGGACCGTTGGAGAGTGCCATGACCGAACGTATCCAGGAATTCCTGCGCAACCGCCGCAAAGAAGGCCTCGACACCGAGCCGTGCCTCGTCGTCGACCTCGAGGTCGTGCGCGACAACTACCAGAGCTTCGCCAAGGCGCTGCCCGACAGCCGCGTGTTCTATGCCGTCAAGGCGAACCCGGCGCCGGAAGTGCTGGCCCTGCTCGCCTCCATGGGCTCCTGCTTCGACACCGCCACCGTCGCCGAGATCGAGATGGCGCTGGCCGCGGGTGCGACGCCCGACCGCATCTCCTTCGGCAACACGATCAAGAAGGAACGCGACATCGCGCGCGCCTTCGCGCTCGGCATCCGGCTCTTCGCGGTCGACTGCGCCGCCGAGGTCGAGAAGGTCGCCCGTGCCGCGCCGGCTGCGAAGGTGTTCTGCCGCATCCTCTATGACTGCGCCGGCGCCGAGTGGCCGCTGTCGCGCAAGTTCGGCTGCGACCCGGAGATGGCGGTCGAGGTGCTCGACCTCGCCAAGCGCCTGGGCCTGGAGCCGTGCGGCATCTCCTTCCATGTCGGCTCGCAGCAGCGTAAGGTGAAGGCGTGGGACCGTGCGCTGGCGATGGCCTCGCAGGTGTTCCGCGACTGCGCCGAGCGCGGCATCAACCTGTCCATGGTCAACATGGGCGGCGGCTTCCCGACCAAGTACCTGAAGGACGTGCCGCCGGTCGTGACCTACGGCCGCTCGATCTTCCGCGCGCTGCGCAAGCACTTCGGCAACCAGATCCCGGAGACCATCATCGAGCCGGGCCGCGGCATGGTGGGCAACGCCGGCATCATCGAATCCGAGGTCGTGCTCATCTCGAAGAAGAGCGACGAGGACGAGGTGCGCTGGGTGTACCTGGACATCGGCAAGTTCGGCGGTCTCGCCGAGACGATGGACGAGTCGATCCGCTACGCCATCCGCACCCGTCACGACGGCGCGGACATGACGCCGTGCGTGCTCGCAGGTCCGACCTGCGACAGCGCCGACGTGCTGTACGAGAAGAACCCGTATCCGCTCCCCGTCACGCTGGAGATCGGCGACAAGGTGCTGATCGAAGGGACCGGGGCCTATACGTCGACCTACTCGTCGGTGGCGTTCAACGGCATCCCGCCGCTGAAGACGTATCACATCTGATCCGCCTCTTGGTCTGAGGCCTGACGAACCCGGGAGCCGGTCCGCCGGCTCCTCCCCGACATTGCCATTCTGATGACGCTCGAATCCGCGTGCCGCCGGCGCACGGATTCGAGCGGGGACGACGTGCCATGACTGCTCCTCGGAAGCCACAGATCGCCCTCACCTCGAAAGCCGCTCCGTTCGCGATCCGCGGCGAGCGTGCTGGAGACGTCGCGATGCGTGAAGCGCTGCTCGATGCCTGCTTTGGCGAGAACCGCCACGGCCGCACCTGCCAGCGCCTGCGCGACGGACGCGCGCCTGCCGCCGGCCTCGCGCTGGCGGCCGTGCGCGAGGGAAAACTCGTGGGAACCGTGAGGCTCTGGCACGTCAGCGCCGGAGGCAGGCCCGCTCTGGTCCTCGGACCGCTGGCGGTCGACCCAGCCTGCCGCGAGCTCGGGATCGGCGCCGCGCTGATGCATCAAGCGCTGGCCGCCGCCCGGGCGCGCGGGCATGCCGCCGTGATCCTGCTCGGCGATGCCCCCTATTACGCCCGTTTCGGCTTCTCGGCCGAGAAGACCGGCGAACTGTCGCTGCCCGGCCCCTTCGAGCGCGATCGTCTGCTGGCGATCGAGTTCGCCGAAGGTGCGCTTGACGGTGTCGAAGGGATGATCGTCCCGACCGGTGCGGCCTTGCCCAAACGGAGGTCGGTTCGCGCCCTCCAGGCGCACGCGGCCTAACGGATCGCTCCGATAGCGAGGACCGAGAGCCGCATCGAGCGGCAACGCCCCGCTGCGCCTGCGCTAAGCTCTTTCCTTGGGGGTTGCGCAGGTGCGAGAAACGCCCTTTAACCCCGCAAAACACCCTTCAGTCGAGGCCCATGACCATGTCCCGTCGCCTGATCTCAACCGGCTCTCCCCTCGAGAAGACCGTCGGCTATAGCCGCGCCGTGATCGACGGCGAGTTCGCCTTCGTCGCGGGGACCACCGGATATGACTACACGACGATGACGATGCCGGCCGATGTCACGAGCCAGTCACGCAACTGCTTCAAGACCATCGAAGCCGCCCTGAAGGAGGGTGGATTCGAGATGGCCGATATCGTCCGT
This sequence comes from Bradyrhizobium vignae, assembly GCF_900324035.1. Classification (NCBI taxonomy): domain Bacteria; kingdom Pseudomonadati; phylum Pseudomonadota; class Alphaproteobacteria; order Hyphomicrobiales; family Nitrobacteraceae; genus Bradyrhizobium; species Bradyrhizobium vignae. The sequence goes on along the minus strand of NZ_LS398110.1, from coordinate 947,183 downwards.
GCGACCTACTACGTCACCGACGCCAGCTACATCGATGCCCACTTTGCCGTCTGCGGCGAGGTTCTCGGTGACATCCGGCCGGCCGCGACGCTGCTGGTCGTCTCGGCCCTCGCTAAGCCCGAGATGAAGATCGAGATCGAAGTCACCGCCAAGCGCCGCAGCATCTGACAAGCGCCGCAGCGCCTGATCCACCCCTCACTGTTTATCCGCCAGCACTTTCTGGAGAAACCATCCCATGAGCCCCGCCTCGCAGATCTACGCGAAGATCACCGGCCCCATCGTCATGGTCGGCTTCGGCTCCATTGGCAAAGGCACGCTGCCGTTGATCGAGCGGCACCTCGACTACGACAAGTCGCGCATCACCGTGCTCGACCCCAAGGACGAGGGCCGCAAGGCGCTTTGCGAGAAGCACAACGTCCGCTTCATCCAGAAGGGCCTGACCAAGGACAATTATCGCGAGGTGCTGACCCCGCTGCTCACCGAGGGCGGCGGCCAGGGCTTTTGCGTCAATCTCTCGGTCGATACCGGCTCGACCGACATCATGGAGCTCTGCAACGAGCTCGGCGCTCTCTACATCGACACCGTCAACGAGCCCTGGCTCGGCTTCTATTTCGATCCCTCGAAGGGCCCGGAAGCGCGCTCCAACTACGCCCTGCGCGAAGTGACGCTCGCCGCCAAGAAAGCCCGCCCCGCCGGCTCGACGACGGCGGTCTCGTGCTGTGGCGCCAATCCCGGCATGGTCTCCTTTTTCGTCAAGCAGGCGCTGCTCAATGTCGCCGCCGATCTGAAGCTCAATGCGCCCAGGCCGAAGACCAAGGCCGAATGGGCGGATCTGATGCGGCAGGCCGGCATCAAGGGCATTCATATCGCCGAACGAGACACCCAGCGCTCCAAGAAGCCGAAGGAGCCCGATGTCTTCGTCAACACCTGGTCGGTCGAAGGTTTCCTGTCCGAGGGCATGCAGCCATCCGAACTCGGCTGGGGCACCCATGAGAAATGGATGCCCGAGAATGCACACACCCACGAAGCCGGCTGCGGCGCCGCCATCTATCTGATGCAGCCCGGGGCCAACACGCGCGTGCGCACCTGGTGCCCGACCCGCGGCGCGCAATATGGCTTCCTCGTCACGCACAACGAGTCGATCTCGATCGCCGATTACTTCACGGTGCGCGACGCGTCGGGCAAGGTGATCTATCGGCCGACCTGCCACTATGCCTACCATCCGGCTGACGATGCGGTGCTGTCGCTACATGAAATGTTCGGCCGCGCCGGAAAGATGCAGGAGAAGCATCACATCCTCGACGAGAACGAGATCGTCGACGGCATCGACGAGCTCGGCGTGCTGCTGTTCGGCCATGACAAGAATGCCTATTGGTACGGCTCGCAGCTCTCCATCGAAGAGACCCGCCAGCTCGCGCCCTATCAGAACGCCACCGGCCTGCAGGTGACCTCTGCCGTGCTCGGCGGCATGGTGTGGGCGCTGGAGAACCCGAACGAAGGCATCGTCGAAGCCGACGAGATGGACTTCGATCGCCTCTTGGAAATCCAGCTGCCCTATCTCGGCCCGGTGAAGGGTTTCTACACCGACTGGACGCCGCTGACCGATCGTCCGGGACTGTTTCCGGAAGATATCGATACGAGCGATCCCTGGCAGTTCCGGAATATTCTGGTGCGGTAAGGCGGGCGAGGCGTTCCGCCTCACACACTCCTGTCATGCCCTGGCTTGACCTGGGCTCCAGTGGCTTCTCGGCTCCAGCACTGCAGCCTCTGGAATACTGGATTGCCCGCCTTCGCGGGCAATGACACCGAGTGTGGAGAGGGACGCTACTTCTTCTCAATCGGCGGCGCGACCTTCTCCGCGGGAGCCGGCGGCAGCACCGGCTTGGCGGCACCCGCCGCGCCCTGCGTCTCGGAGCCCGGCCGCGCCGGTTCGGGCGCCGGCGTGGTTGGCCGGTCGCCGCCGGGCTTGGACTCCGCAGGTGTCTTGCCTTGATCGTCGGACGGGGTGCCCTGGAGCGGTGGCGTCGCCTGTGCCAGTTCCGTCCGGCTTTCGGCCCGGATTTGCGCGAGCGATATCACCGACACCACGACGCCTGCTGCGAACAGCGCAGCGGCGATTGCCAGATCGAGCTTCAGTCTGCGCTTGTCATCGTGGCCGGGCATATCGATCACCGCCTTTGTCCACGGGATCAACGAAACTGGGGCGCGCCGGTTCCGGGACCGAACAAGGGGGAACCCAACCCGCCGCCCCTCACTCCGTCGTGCTGACCTCCCAGGTCGCATGCCGCACGCCCGGCAGATGCTGCAGATCGGTGGCCACCGCATTCAGCTCGTTCGGGTCGACCGCGCTCGCGACCAGCTTTGCCGCGATCTCCAGAATGTCGTCGCCGATTTCGACCACATCGATATCGGCCACCGAATATTTCGCCGCCTCGAGCTTCTCGACGAGCCGGTCGCGCATATCCGGAAGAGCGTCGGTCGCAACCGCGAGCTTGAAATAGTAGGTTGCCTCCAGCGCCTTCTCGTTCAGCGGGATGCGGTTGATGGCATTGACCAGCGGGCGCAGCATGGTGTTGCCGGCGATGACGAACACCGTCAGAGCGGCGGCCTGCGCGACCATGTCGGCGCCGGCGCAGGAGCCGACCGCGGCCGAGGCCCACAGTGTCGCCGCGGTGTTGAGCCCGCGCACGTCCATGCCCTGCTTCATGATGACACCGGCGCCGAGAAAGCCGATGCCGGAGACGACATAGGAAATCACGCGCACCGCGCCATCGGCGTCATCCAGATGCATGGCGAGATCGACGAACGCAGCGGCACCGACTGCAACGAGCACGTTGGTGCGCAGGCCCGCCGTGCGCTGGCGGTATTGGCGCTCGGCACCGATCAGCGTGCCCAGCACGAAAGCCGTGGTCAGGCTGATCAGCGTGTCGGCAAAATCGGCAAGCTGGAAGGTGGTCAGAAACCGCATGGTTCCCTATATGGCGGGAACCATGACAGATTAAAGCTCCAGCAGGCCGCCGTCCCCATTTTCATCGGCAAAAGCCAGCAGCGTGCCTTTGGCGTTCCAGGCAAGCGCGGCGACCGGCGGCGTGCCGTTGCGGCGCACCAGGATTTCCGCGCCATCCTCCAGCCGCACCATCAGCACGGTGCCGTCGCTGTAGCCGGCGGCGAGGATGTCGTTCTTCGGATGGCAGGCGACCACGGACACGCGCGCCTGTAGCGGGGCGAGCATCGCCGGCTCCTTGCCCATCGGACCGTCCTTGCTGCCGAACGGCCATATGATGACGGTGTCGGCGCCCGAAGTCGCGAGCCCCTTGCCACCCACGCTCCAGGACATCGAGCGGACACGACCGGGATAGCCGGTCATGCGCATGTGCCTGCTATCGGCGAGCCGCCAGCCGTGCAGCGCCGGTTCGTGCATCGCCGTGACGAGAAACTTGTTGTCGGGGCTGAAGGTGACGCCGTGATGCGAGCCGGCCCAGGGCAGGAATTCGGCCGATCCCGCCATGTTCGGAAACCACAGCGTCACGCCGTTGTAATGCGCGATCGCGAGCCGCAGGCCCTTCGGCGCGAAGGCAAGTCCGCCGACGGTCGATGGCACTTCGATCGACTTCTCCTCGGCCTTGCCGCTCTTGACCGTGGCCGTCTTGCCGGCCGACCAGGCGAAGGCGCCATCGGCGTGCAGCGCCACCGCGTCGATCCAGCGCCGCTTGGGATCGGTGGCGAGCAGCATCACCTCGCCCTCGGCATCGAGCGACACGACCTTGCCGTCGTCACCGCCCATTACGAGGCGCTTGCCGTCGGAGGCAGTCGAGAGAATGCCGCCGCTGTGCACTGCGACCCTGGTGATCTCACCCTTGGCGTCGACGAACGCGACGTTCTCCTCGCCGCCGACGAAGGCGGCACGAGGACCAAGGAAATGCGCCGAGGTCACGGCCATGCCGAGCGCAACAGGCTTGACGCGGTCGGTGACGGAGACGATCGAGGTGGAATCCGGGAGTGGCGCGAACTCTTTCATCACGAGACGATGCAGCTCTCGAAACCCTTGCGGATCGCCTCCTCAGGCAATTCGCGGCCGATGAAGACGAGGCGGCTCTCGCGCGGCTCGCCCTCCTTCCACTTCCGCTGGTGGTTGCCCTCCAGCATCATGTGGACGCCCTGGAAGACGTAGCGGTCGTCATCGTCGTGGAAGGCGAGGATACCCTTGGAGCGCAGGATCTTGCCGCCCTCGACCTGCACCAGGTTCTGCAGCCAGGGCATGAACACGTTGGGATCGAGCGGCTTGTCGGTCTTGAGCGAGAGCGACTGCATGTCCTCGTCGTGATAGTGCTTCAGCCCGTGACCGTGATCATGGTGGTGATGATGGTCGTGGCCGTCATGATGGTGATGATCATGGTCGTGATCGTCGGCCTCCAGGAAATCCGGCTCGATGTCGAGGATGCGGTCGAGATCGAAGGCGCCGCGGTCGAGCACGTCGGCCAGCGCCACCGAGCAGCGCTCGGTGCGGTGGAGTTTCGCATAGGGGTTGATGCCGCGGATGCGGGCCTCGACCTCGGCGAGCTCGCCCTTGTTGACGAGGTCGGTCTTGTTCAGCACGATCACGTCGGCAAAGGCGATCTGGTTCTTGGCCTCTGGCGCGTCCTTCAACCGGTCTGACAGCCACTTGGCGTCGGCCACCGTGACCACCGCATCGAGCCGCGCGTTCTTCTGCACATCCTCGTCGACGAAGAAGGTCTGGGCGACGGGCGCCGGATCGGCAAGACCGGTGGTCTCGACGATGATGGCGTCGAACTTGCCCTTGCGTTTCATCAGGCCGTCCATGATGCGGACGAGGTCGCCGCGCACGGTGCAGCAGATGCAACCATTGTTCATCTCGAACACTTCCTCATCGGCGCCGATGATGAGGTCGTTGTCGATGCCGATCTCGCCGAATTCGTTGACGATGACGGCGTATTTCTTGCCGTGGTTCTCGGACAGGATGCGGTTCAGGAGCGTGGTCTTGCCGGCACCGAGATAGCCGGTCAGGACGGTCACGGGAATCTTTTGGGACGTCGCTTCAGACATAACAACTCCGGACTTCAAGGCTTTTCGCGCGACGCGAGGCGGGGTGGCCCCTGCCCTAGTGGTCAAGCGCGCTGGTCAGGGCCTTTATATTGTGCCTGACCATGTCAATGTAAGTGGGTGCAGGCCCCTTTTCGCCGGTCAAACCGTCCGAAATCAGGGTCCCGCCGACCTTTGCCCCGGTCTCGGCCGCGATCCGCCGGATCAAGCGGTCATCACTGATATTTTCCAGGAACACGGCCGGGATCCTCGCGGCCTTGATCTGGCCAACGATGGCCGCAATGTCGCGCGCGCTCGGTTCGGTCTCCGTTGAGACGCCGAGGGGGGCGATGAACTGGATACCGTATTCGGCGGAAAAATAGCCGAACGCATCGTGGGTGGAGATCACCTTGCGTCGTTCGGGTGAGATTTTTGCCACGGCCTCGCGGACCTCACGGTCGAGGACCTCGAGCCTTTCCAAATAGGTCTTGGCCTGGGCGCGGAAGAATTCCGCGTCATCCGGAGCAGCCGCGGCCAGCGCATTGGCGATGTCGGCGACGTAGATCTTGGCGTTGGGGATGGATTGCCAGGCGTGGGGATCTGCGGCCGAGCCTAATTTAAGCGGCGCGATGCCGGCGCTTGCCGTGACTACCTGAGCCTTGCTGCCCGCGGATTGAACGAGGCGCGGCAGCCAACCTTCCAGCCCAAGCCCGTTGACGATGACGAGCTTTGCATCCGCGACTCGCTTGGCATCGCTTGGTGCAGGCGTGTAGACGTGGACATCGCTGTCGGCGCCGACCAGCGTCGTCAGATTGATGCGGTCACCACCGACGTTGCGGACGAAATCACCGAGAATCGAGAAGCTCGCAACGACATTGAGCCGCTCCGCGGCATGCAGCGGCGAGGCGATCGACAACAGCGCACAGAACAGGATCAGTCGCATCGTCACGCTTCCAAATGCCGGCCGGGAAACAGCTGCCGCAAGATACCGCCGACGCGCCCGAACAGGACGGAGACCACGTAGAGCACGGTCGCCACGAGGATGATCGCGGGGCCTGACGGCACACGGGTCTGGAACGACAGCACGAGGCCCGCATAGCCCGAGACCGCGGCAGCGACGACGGCGATGCAGATCATTGCGGTGAGATCGCGGGACCAGAACCGCGCGATGCCGGCGGGCAATATCATGAGACCGACCGCAAGCAGCGTGCCGAGCGCCTGAAAGCCATTGACGAGATTGATGACGACGAGCGCGAGAAAGACGAGATGCGCAGGCCCCCCGGCGCGGCTGACGGTGCGCAGGAACAGGGGATCGACGCTCTCGATCACCAGCGGACGGTAGATCACGGCCAGCACCAGCAGCGTGATCGTGGCGTTGAAGGCCACCACCAGCAGCGTCTGATCATCCATTGCGAGGATGTTGCCGAACAGCACGTGCAAGAGGTCGATATTGGTGCCCTTGATCGAGACGATGGTGACACCCAGCGCGAGCGAGGCCAGATAGAAGGTTGCCAGCGACGCGTCCTCCTTCAGCCCGGTCGATCGCGCCACCACGCCGGCGAGGATCGCGACGGCAAAGCCGGCAATCAGGCCGCCGGCCGTCATCGCGAACAGATTGAGGCCCGACAGCAGGAATCCGACGGCCGCGCCGGGCAGGATTGCATGCGCCATGGCATCGCCGACGAGGCTCATCCGGCGCAGCATCAGGAACACGCCGATCGGTGCGCCCGCCAGCGCCAGCGCGATCACGGCGGCGAGCGCCCGCCGCATGAACTCGAATTCGGTGAACGGACCGATCAGCGCGTCATAGAGCATCTGCGATCATGCCGCCTGGAAGCGCCCATCTTCGCCGCAGGCCGCGGCGCTGTCGTCAAAGGCTTCGCACATCCGCATCGCGACCAGCAGGTTCTCCGGCGTCAGCACCTCTGCCGTCGGGCCCCACGCGACTGGGCCCCGTGCCAGCACCAGCGTCTCGCTGAAATGGTTGCGCACCATTTCCAGGTCGTGCAGCGCAGCGAGCACCGTGCGGCCCTCAGCGTGCCAGTGCTTGACCAGGGCGAGCAGATCGGCCGTGGTCTTGCTGTCGATGGCGTTGAAGGGCTCATCGAGCACGATCAGGCTCGCATCCTGGAGCAACACGCGCGCGAACAGCACGCGCTGCATCTGACCGCCCGAGAGCGTGCCGATCGGGCGGTTCTCGAATCCGTTGAGGCCAACGGACCCGATCGCCCGGAGTATCTTGTCGCGCGCGGCCTTGCCGATGCCGCCAAACAGGCCGGCCGCGCGCCACAGCCCGGTGCTGACGAAATCGAATACCGAGATCGGAAAGCTGCGGTCGATCTCCGCGCTTTGCGGCAGATAGGCGATATCTTTGCTGTCGAGCCCGCCGAGATGGATGCTGCCGTCGAGCGGCCTGAGGATGCCGACGATGCCGCGCAGCAGCGTCGACTTGCCGGCACCGTTCGGGCCGATCACGGCGACCAGCGACCCCAGAGCGATCTTGCCGCCGAGATGATGCACGGCCGGATGCCGGTCATAGCCGAGCGTGACGTTGTGAAAGTGGAGCGCCGCCATGGTCACCTCATCGCCAGGAAGACAATGCCCCAGAGCACGGCGCAGACGGCGAGCGCGGCCGCGAGACGGCCCGCCATGGTCATGCGCAGGATCGACCAAGGCGCCGCCTGGGCCGGATGCGGCGAGGCCGCATCGTGAACATGGGCGTGGGTGTGGTCGTGCCCATGCGAATGCGCGTGGTCATGGGAGTGGCCATGAGCATGGTCGTGCTGGTGGGCGTGGGACACGGCGGGAACCATCCCGGAACGTTATATTATAACATTACGCCTGTCCACGGCGGGTAACGTCATTCCGGGGCGATGCGCAGCACCGAATTATGGTGCGCAGTTGCGCACCTGAGAATCTCGAGATTCGCTCCCCGCCTCACGGCTTCCCGATCAACATCGCGATGGCGGCCGCCACGAACGGGAACGGCACCGAGACGGCGCAGCGGAACCAGACGAAGCGGGCCGGCATGAACGGTATTTCCCACAAGATCACCCGCTGGAAGGCGAACAGCGCCCAGGCGACGACATAGGCGACCACCTGGGGCACCCCGCCACCCGACTTCAGCGCCACGGTGCCGATGGAGAAGCCGATCACGGGACCGCCGGGCGTGGCCGCGCCAGCCAGCACGGCAGTCGCGACCCCGAGCCAGCTGCTGTCCGGACCGAGCCAGCCGGTGATCAACTCCTGCGGGATGATCGCGGCGATGTAGCCGGAGCCGATCACACCCAGCGCGATCCGCGGCACGATGTTGATGAAGTCCATCGAGCCTTCGCGTAGCGAGGCCTTGAACACCGGAGGGCCGCGGCGGAAGGCGATCAGCCCGACGCCGAGCACCGAGCCCCACAGCAAGATGTCGATCAGCAGCGCGGCGCTCAATTCTCGTCGTCCTTCGCGAGCGGCTTCGGGTAGAGCCTGACATAGACGAAGCGGCCGAGCGCGCCGGCGAGCACCGGCAGCGGCAACGAGATCACGATCCGCCACAGCGTGAAATCGGTGCCCATGATCGGGATTTCCCAGGCGACCGCCCTGCCGTAGCCGATCAGGGTCCAGCTCACGACCATGGCAATGGTGGCGCCGAAATCGGCGCCGACCGCCAGCAGCGCGCTTGCGACGGGATAGGCGGTGAAGGGCCCTCCCGGCAGGATTGCGCCGAAGGCGGTGCCGATCAGAAGGCCCATCAGACCGGATTTCGGCCCGAGCGAGCGCGAGACCTTTTCGTGCGGCAGGATCTCGGAGATGAAGGCGCCAAGCAGGCAGCCTGCCAGCACGCGCGGCAGGATGCCGCCGAACAACGAGAGATCGTGAGTGAGAATGTCGAGAACGCCGTCGGCGCCGTCACGCCGCCAGACCAGCACCGCGCTCACCGCCACCAGGATCGCGATGATGATGGTGGACCAGCCGATCGGCTTGCGCACACGCCCTGGCCGCGGCTCGGAGTCTGCGTCCTCGGCAGGCGCCGGTTCTTTCGGGGGAAGTTCTGACAACGGGTGTGGAGCGGCTCGAGGGTGATGCCCGTCCTGATTAAGGGCGGCGTGCCTCCGATGCAAACGGTGTGACGACAGACCCATGCGCGCGCCGCGCAGGGCAATTCCGCACAGCAAAAAGGCGACCGCGTAAGCGACCGCCTTTTTCTATCCTTCTTCTGTTCTGCCATTCCGGGGCAGCGAAGTCGAACCCGGAATCTCGAGATTCTCAGGTGCGCAACTGCGCAGCATAGTTCGATGCTGCGCATCGCCCCGGAATGACGAGGTGAGAACTCACGCCTTCTCGAACAGGGACTCCACGTATTCCCAGTTCACGAGGTTCTCGACGAATGCCTTGAGATAGTCGGGCCGGCGGTTGCGATAGTCGATGTAGTAGGAGTGCTCCCAGACGTCGCAACCGAGGATCGGCGTGGCGCCGTGCACCAGCGGATTCTCGCCGTTCGGGGTCTTGGAGATCTCGAGCTTGCCGTTCTTGACCTGGAGCCAGCACCAGCCGGAGCCGAACTGGCCGACGCCGGCCGCCTGGAAGTCGGCCTTGAACTTCTCGAAGCCGCCGAGGTCCTCGTTGATCTTCTTCTCGAGCTTGCCCGGCAGCTTGGTGCCGCCGCCATTGGGTTTCATCCAGCTCCAGAAGTGGATGTGGTTGTAGTGCTGGCCGGCATTGTTGAACACTGCGGGATTCTTGCCGAACGAGCCCTTGACGATCTCTTCAAGGGACTTGCCTTCCCATTCGGTCCCCTTGAGCGCGTTGTTGCCGTTGGTGACGTAGGCCTGATGATGCTTGTCGTGGTGATATTCCAGCGTCTCCTTCGACATGTACTGGCCGAGGGCGTCATAGGCGTAAGGGAGTGGGGGCAGCGTAAAGGTCATGGGTTCTTGTCCGCAACTGGTGGGGAACGAGTTATAACGGTCACCTCTTATAGAAGGTTCCGCGGCCATTAAATACCTCAGAATTTGCGAAAAGGCGTGATGGGGTGGCCTTCCCGGAATGCACAAATTCGTCGCAACGGGCCGCTGTCGATCAAACCTGCGGTTCGCCATAAAAATATCATTGCCTTTGAAGCGCTTAAGACAGAACAAACGCGCCGCGAAGCAGAGCTGTGAAGGACGACATGAGCATCGAGATCGACATTTTGAACGGCGACGCGTCGTGGCCGATCGCAAAGCCGCTGCTCAGCGCGGTCTGGGGTCAGGACGCAGCGGAGAAGCCGGCCTGGAGCCACGTCAAATGGGCCAATGCCGACCTTCGCGTGCTGATCGAGACGCCCGAGGATGGTCTCGTCTGCCATGTCGGCATCTACTTCCGCACCGTCACCTGGAACGGACAGAAGGTTCACATCGGCGGCATCGGCGGCGTCTGTACGCGGGAAGACCAGCGCGGCCGCGGCTATGCAACCACGGCTCTCGAGGCAGCGGTACATACGATCCGCGCCAACGAGGCGGTCCGTTTCGCCCTGCTGTTCTGCGAGCCGCACAACGCCGCCTTCTACGCGGCCCGGAGCTGGCTGCCCTTCAACGGCGAGGTCTATTGCGAGCAGCCGGAGGGGCGGATCCGGTTCACCTACATGGCTCCTTACGTCTTCCACATCGTCCGCGCGCCGACGCTGGGCACCATCGACCTATGCGGCCTGCCGTGGTGAGCCCTGCGTGAGCCAGGGCTGCGCCGGCGCCTCATTCTCTTATAATATGTTGATCATCATTTAATTTTCCGCGCGGTGAACATGACGATCGACGCCCCCGCAGATGCCGTCCCGCCGGTTGCGCCGGTCGTCTCACCCATTGCCGGCCTTCTGACCGCGCCGATCCTGCCGACGCTGCTGCGGCTCGCGATCCCCAACATGATCGCGATGGTCGGCAGCACGCTCGTTGCCGTTGCTGAGACCTCCTATATCGGCCGGCTCGGCACCATTCCGCTCGCCGCGATCGCGCTGGTGTTTCCGTTTGCGATGCTGACGCAGATGATGAGTGCGGGCGCGATGGGCGGCGGCGTATCGTCGGCGATCAGCCGCGCGCTCGGTGGGGGGAATCACGACCGCGCCGCGACGCTGGCGCTGCATGCCGCCATCATCGGCCTCTGTGGCGGGCTGTTCTTCACGGTGATGATGCTCGTCTTCGGCCGCTCCTTCTTCGCACTGCTCGGCGGCCGCGAGCGCGTGCTGGAGGAAGCCTGCGGCTATTCGCAGGTGTTGTTCTCCGGCGCGGTCGCGATCTGGCTCGTCAATACACTGGCCTCGGTGATCCGCGGCACCGGCGACATGCGCCTGCCCTCGATGACGCTGATCGGGGCGAGCGTGCTCCAGATCGCGCTTGGCGGTACGCTGGGGCTCGGCCTGTTCGGCGTGCCGCAATTCGGCATGCCGGGCGTGGCGAGCGGCCAGCTGATCGCGTTCAGCTGCGCCGCGATCTTCTTCCTCTGGTATCTCTTGTCCGGCCGCAGCCGATTGCAGCTCGATTTTCGCGCCTTCCATTTCGAACGCGCGATGTTCCTGGACATTCTCAAGGTCGGCGCGGTGGCCTGCCTGTCGCCGCTCCAGACCGTGCTCACCATTCTGATCTTCACGAAGATCCTCGCGACCTTCGGCACCGAGATGCTGGCAGGCTACGGCATCGGATCGCGGCTGGAGTTCTTGCTGATCCCGATCACCTTCGCCTTCGGCATCGCCTCGGTGCCGATGGTCGGTATGGCGATCGGCGCCGGACATATGACGCGCGCGCGGCATGTGGCCTGGACGGCCGCCGCGGCCTCCGGACTCACGGTCGGCCTGATCGGCCTCGCCGTCGCACTTGCTCCGTCGCTGTGGGTCGCGCTGTTCACGCGGGATCCCGGCGTCACCGCCGCCGCGCACAGCTATTTCCACTGGGCAGGTCCGGCGTTCGTGTTCTTCGGCATGGGCGTGTCGCTGTACTTCTCCTCGCAAGGCGCCGCACGCGTCGGCGGCCCCGTGCTCGCGTCCACCGCCCGGCTTCTCATCGTCGCGATCGGCGGCGCCGGCCTGATGACGGCGCAGGCGCCGGCCTGGACCCTGTTCGCGCTAGTCGGCGGCGCCATGGTCGTGTTCGGGCTGTCGACCGCAGCCTCGGTCGCCTTCGTGCGCTGGGGCAAATGATCGCAGGTAGATCAATGCGGGTATATAGACGCAGGAAAGTGATTCCATCCAGCGTTGCACTATCCTGCCGGGCTGCTATGGAGGCGCTCCATTCCGGGGCCTTTCCATGACGTCCAGATTCGCTGCATTCATCGTCCTCCTCGCCGCGCTGTTCTGCACGACTGCTGCCCACGCGCAGAGCGCCGACGGGACCTGGCTGACCCAGGCGGGTGATGCCCGCGTCAAGATCAGCAAATGCGGCAGCGGCATCTGCGGCCATATCGTGTGGCTGCGCGAGCCCTATGACACCTCAACCGGCCAGCCGGCCACCGACAGCAAGAATCCCAATCCCGGACTCGCCAAGCGTCCGATGATCGGCTTGCCGTTGTTCAGCGGCATGGAGCCCGCAGGACCGAACAAATGGGCGGGCCAGATCTACAATGCCGATGACGGCAGCACCTATGCGAGCAGTATCAGCCTGACTGGCGCGGATTCGCTGCGGGTCGAAGGCTGCGTCGGCGCGCTCTGCGGCGGTGAAACCTGGACCCGCGCGGGGCGCTAATTTGCTGCCGTCATCGCCTTCAACGCGGTCGCCGCCGAGGCATAGCCGCCCTGCGCGCCGTCGATGAAGTGCACATGGTCGCTGCGCAGCGCCGAGGGCGTGAAGCAGGTCATCATCGCGGCATCCTGCTGATGGATGCCGTAGCGCACGATGCCGTCGCGCGCGGCGGCCGCGAGGCGATCGCTCAGCGCGCGCTCGAGCTGCGGAGTGCAGTCGAGAATCATGCGCAGACCGTCGTCATATTTGCGGAAGTCCGAGTTCTCGACGACCTGGCGTTTGTAGAGGCTCGGCACGAAACCGCCGATCTTGATGTCGAAGCGCATGATCAGATAGGCGAACAGCGTATAGGCCAGCACACTGGCTCTGCGCGCGAGCAGCGGACCGCCGCGTTTGGTGCGGGCTTCGAGCTCGAGCCCCTGCGGCGGCCATTTCAGCGGCGGCCCCTGCGGAGGCACCGGGCGGCCGCCCTCCGGACTACGCTCGACGAGATGGATGATGTCCTCGATCACCTTGCGGAAGGCGTGCGGATCGACGCCGCGCACCGGCATCACCAGCACCGACAGGATCAGGCCGCGCGCAGCCGGCATCACCTCGAACCGGCACGATAGTCCGGAGAGGTCCGGTTGCGTGCCGGCGGGCGCCTCCGTGACCGCAAACTCGCCGCGCTTCATCGCGGCATCGGCCCAGGCAAGCCCGCCGCCTGAGAACATCGCATAGGACAGGTTTGCCGACGGCCCGAACCGGGCGACGCGCACGTCAAGGCCTTGAGCGCGAATGACGCCGACCGGCACCAGTGCGACGCGCATGGTCAGATCGAGATCTTCCCGCACCCAGGTCGCGGTCGCAGCCAGTGCCTCGCGAGCAAGTTCGATATCGTCCGGCGCGACCGCGAAGCTCGCGCCGTCGCCGCCGAACACGAAGGGGAATTCGCGCCCTCCCAGCGCGTTGGTCACCGCCGCGATCACCGCCGCGCCGGCCATATTCACCGCCTTGTACCGTTGCGCCGCGATCGCCTTGGTCGAATCGACGATGTCGGCAACACCGATGCTCCAGTCGTCCGGCAGCGGCGAATAGAGCGCAGGATCCATCAGGCTGGTGAAGCCCCGGAAGACGGGAATGCCGCCATAGAAGGATTCGCCTGAGGTCATCGGGAATGCCGGATGGTTGGGATGTAAAATAAATACGTGGGATGATCGATCCGGGTTCGCTGGGCGCCCCGTCTCAATCATTGGCCGAAACGGCCCCGGACAACAAGATGCGGCCGCGCTGCAATGCCGCGGCGGGATCATTGATCGGCATCAAACGGCCGGCGGAGGAGAGCGGCTATCGTTGGTCGGCTCGCACGGGATGATCGAGGTGTCCGATTTCGGCAACAAGGACTCACCGAAGCGCACCACCTGACCCGCTCGGATGCGATCTGCAAGCTGATCGAGCCAGGCCTGAGGATCGCGCCCCCGGTCCTCGCGTCGGCACATCCGATCGCATCGGACGCCACCAGGATCGAAGAGATCGCAACGCACGAGATCGAATCGTGTCGTCCCGCATTGCCGGCGCACGAACGCGAGCGCCGCCTCCGCCGCCTTACCGAAGGACCGCCGGAATTTTCGCACGAACGAATTGACCTGCCGAAGGACTTGCCCAAGCGGCGGACGTGAGCGGGTTAGTGCAGCTTCTCGTCTTGACGCTTGCGCAAGGCGTCGAGAGACGCATCATGGCAGCCGATCAGGCGGACGAATTGCTGTGGGTACATTTCATGTCCATGGCCACCGGAATTCTGATGCGACATCGGCGTGCAGTGGACATCGTCGGGGTTCGCACGGGATTGCTCCGTGTGGCCCTGATTTGAAGCCGTCATGTTTGGCGTGGCCATGGACTGCTCCCTGTCGATTAGGGCAGATCGATTGACGTAACCCAATCGATTGCGGGGCATCTTACGACCAAATCCGGCTGAATGTCATTGCCGGATCAAATGCGATCATGACGGCAGAGTTCCGCTTACGCCGTGTTCCCCGCGTCGACGGTGAACACCGTCCCGGTGACATTGCGGCCGCCTTCGCCCAGCAGATATTCCACCATGCGCGCGACGTCGTCCGTCTCCGGGAGGCGGCGCAGCGCGCTGCGGCCGGCGATGCGCTTGCGGCCCTCGTCGGAGAGATTGTGGGTGAGCTCCGTGTCGATGAAGCCCGGAGCGATCGCATTCACGGTGATGCCGAGCTTGCCGACCTCGCGCGCGAGCGAGCGGGTGAAGCCGGTGGCGGCCGCCTTGGTCGCGCCGTAGACCGAGAGCCCGTTGTAGCCCGTGGTCGCGATGATCGAGGAGATGTTGACGATGCGGCCGGCGCCATCGGCCATCATCTGCCGCGCGACATATTTGGTGAGGATGATCGGCGACAGCACGTTGAGTTGCACCAGCGCCGCAATCTCGGAATTGCGCATGGTGGCGAGCAGGCCTTCGGTGCCGAGGCCGGCATTGTTGACGAGGCCGTAGATCGGGCCGAATTCGTCGCGCACCAGCTTTGCAAAGGCCGGGATCGCATCGATCACGGCAAGATCGCAGGCGCGGAAGTGCAGACGCTCCTCGGACCCGGCGATGGCCGCCTTGAGCTCGTCGCTCTCGCGCCGTGCGGCCGCGATCACGTTGAAGCCTGCACCAACGAGGCGCCTCGCAATCGCTAGCCCAATGCCGCGGCTGCCACCGGTGACGAGAACATTATACATCGGTGCGCGCCAGTTTTCCGGCCGGGGTGACGTCGAGTGCCTCGACGAAGCGGATCACCGCCGGCACCTTGTGGGACGCGAGCTGGGCGCGGCAATGCTCCAGGATCTGGTCGCGGATCTCCTTCGCGCGTGCCTGATCGGTGCCCTCAGTGAGGATTACGTCGGCGACGACGATGCCGCCGGTGATCGGGCTGCGGCGGGATTTGGCCCGCGACATCCGCACGTCGGGATGGCGGTTGATTACCGCCTCGATCTCCTCGGGGTGGACCTTCAGCCCGCCGATATTGATGATGCCGCCGCGACGGCCGACGAAATAATAGCGGTCGCCGCGCAGCTCGACGATGTCGCCGCTGTCGACGAAGCCGTCGGCATCGGTGAGCGCCGCCGCATTGCGGCCAACATAGGCATGCGCGGTGCGCGCCGAGCGGATTCGCAGCGAGGCGTCGGTGACCTTCATCTCGACGCCGTTGCGGTTGCCGAGATAATCGGCCGGAAAGCCTTCCAGCCCGTCATTCACGGCGAAGCCGACGCCGGCCTCGGTTGAGGCATAGGCATGGCCGACGGAGGCATTGGGGAACGCCGCCTTCAAACCGTCCAGCACCGCCTGGTCTGCGATTTCGCCGGAGAGACGGACGTAAGCCGGGGCGAATTGCGCCGCCGAACCGCTCATCAAGAGCTTGCGCCAATGCGAGGGCGTACCGGAGATGTGCGAGACGCCGCGCGCCTTCAGCCGCGCGACGTGATCGGCGAGCGATTCATGCGGATCGGACAGCACCATCGAGCCGCCGGAAAGAACGGCGCGGAGGAATATCTGCAGGCCGCCATAGCGGCGAATGTCGTAAAACGTCGCCCAGACCGGCGCCTGACCACGTGCAGGGCCTTCAGCGACGATCGCCCCGGTCAAGGCTTCCAGCGTATGGCCGACGATCTTTGGCACGCCTGAGGTGCCCGAGGTGAGCATCAGCCATTCGGTCGCGCGCTCGGACTTGGCCGGCGCGATGACTTGAAGCGGCAATCGCGCGACGACGACCAGCGGCACGCAGGTGTCCGCCCAGCGGTCGGGCTCATCGGTGACGACCGCATCGATCCCGGCATCCGCGATCAAGGCATCGAGATGCGCCGGATTGAGATCCGGCGGGCACAGCAGCATGCGGCGGGCGATGCCGTCGAGCTCGATCATGGCAAGGCCCGACCGGAGCTGGTCTGACAGCTTGAGCAGCACGGCACGGCCCGACAGCTCGCGCAGCCGGCCGCCCAGGACCGTGTGCGACAGGATGTCGGTCAGCGACACGACATCGTGCGCATCGGAGATCGTGCGGCCTTTCAGCTCCGCGCCGAGATGGTCGCGGAGCGCAAAGATCTCACGCGGGGACATTTGCGTAGGCTCGCACGAAATCGCCCACCGTGGCGGGAAACGCGGCGTCCTCGGAAATGGTGAAGGGGTCGACGCCGATCTCGTCCTCGAGCCGCGCCACGAGAATCGCGAAGGCGAGCGAATCGAAGCCCGTCTCGTGCAGCGACAGATCGTCCGACAGCTCCGGAAGCGTGACGTTCTGCTCCTTGGCGATCTGCTGGATCGCTTCAATGACCTTAGACCTTACCGACATGGCTGGCTCGCTTTTCGTTATCGTTCGTGTTGCGGCGGCTCTTGATGACCGCCTCCCATGGCCGTCTGTTTACCTGACACAAGTAAATGGCTTCTTGGACAATTCAGATAAAATTGGACCTATCTGCGGATTTCCGCGCGCTATACCCGAACCACCCCCTCAATAATCTTCGTAAATCCCTCTGAATCGAGCGTGACGTAGGCCCCCGACTTCGGATCGAGCATGAATAGCGGATCGCTTATCGCGCCGGGGTCGAATCCCTCCCGCGCGAGCTCGCCCTTCTTCTGCTTGAAGGTCTCGGTCGCATCGATTTCGCTGGAGATACGGATGAAGACGGGACGGGCATAGGCCGGCAGCCGCTGCGCGAGATGGACGGGCAGTGCGGAAATGTCAAAGCCGTCGTTCACGACGAGCGCGCTCATGCCGGCACGGCCATCCGCTCCGGGAATGCTGACGCCATAGGTGGTGGCGTCGATCACGCCGGCGAAGTCGCGCACGGCATCGTTGACTTCCGAGGTCGCGACATTTTCGCCCTTCCAGCGGAAGGTGTCGCCGATGCGATCGACGAAATGGAAAAAGCCCTTGTCATCGATCCGCATCAGATCGCCAGTGCGGAACCAGGCATCGCCCTTGGCGAAGACGTCGCGCAGAATCTTCTTCTCGGTCTCACCGGCATCAGTGTAGCCCTCGAAGCGGCCGCCGCCCTCGTCCGCGGTTCCGATGCGGCCGATGGCCTCGCCGGGCTCGCCGCGAGCGCAGGCGATGCAGAAGCCCTCGTCATTGCGTAGAGGCGCGCCGCTGTCGGGATCGAGCTTGACGAGACTGGCCGGGAAGCGGTGCGCGAGCAGCGGCGGGACGCGCCCGATCGCGCCAGGCTGTCCCTCGACGTTGAACAGCGAGAAATTGCCTTCCGTCGCCGCGTAGAATTCGAGGACGCGCGGAATGGAAAAGCGCGCCTGGAAATCCTCCCAGATGTCGCCGCGCAGGCCGTTGCCGCAGACGAGCCGCAGGCGGTGCTGATTCTCGTATTCCGACGGCGCCGCCTTCAGCAGGTAGCGGCAGAGCTCGCCGATATACTGGAACAGCGTGCAGTCATGCCGTACGACGTCAGGCCAGAAGTTCGAAGCCGAGAATTTTTCCGCAATCACCACCGAGCCGCCGGCGGCCAGCATGCTGCATGGCGCGACGATGCCGCCGACCGAATGGAATAGCGGCAGACAATCGTAGAGCCGATCCTGCGGCGTCGCGCCCGTGAGGCCGGCGAACCAGAAGCCCCAATTGAGGATGCGGCGATGGCTGATGCTGGCCGCTTTCGGCAGACCGGTGGTACCTGAGGTGTAGATCAGCAGCGCACGGTCGTTGATGCTGACCTTGCCGTGTTCCTCCGGCGAGAGCGGGCCATCGTCGAGGACAGCAAGCGCGGCATCGATCGCGCGTTCACCACGAGCATTGCCGTGGGTCCAAACCTTGGGCTGCGTCCTCATATACGGCGTTGCGCTCTCCA
The DNA here is from genome assembly GCF_900324035.1 of Bradyrhizobium vignae. Lineage (NCBI taxonomy): Bacteria > Pseudomonadati > Pseudomonadota > Alphaproteobacteria > Hyphomicrobiales > Nitrobacteraceae > Bradyrhizobium > Bradyrhizobium vignae. The sequence continues at coordinate 928,620 of NZ_LS398110.1, read as the reverse complement.
GCACCACCACGAGATCGTGCGCGACGACGATGTGCGCCGGCTTTGCGAGATTGAGGCAATGCGCGAGCGATTGGCCGACAAGCTTCGTGTTGATCAGCGCAACCACACCGCCGATCCGGCTGATGCCGAGCCAGGCGGCAACATAGTCGATGCCGTTCGCCATGATCAGCGCAACGGTATCGCCCTTGGCCACGCCGACAGAGCGCGCCCAGCGCGCATAGCGGTTGATGCGCTTCGACAAGCCTTCATAGTCGAGCGCCGCGTCATCGGTGACCAGCGCGATGCGATCAGGCTGGCGGACCGCCCAATCCTCGACGACATCGGCGAACAGCCGGCCTGGCAGCGTCTCGATCCGGGCTGTCAGCTCGATCGCCTTCAGCCAGATCTTAGAAGCCGAGGACGTGCGCGCCGCTTTCGGCTGCTCGATGACGCCGGTGGTCATGTTGTTCACTCTTGCGGACCGTCTGCTGGTTTCCGGCAACTTAGCCCGCCCGCCCTGCCCAGGTGTTAAGGGACAAGGTAAAACTCCGTTAGTGTGCGATTAACTCTAGCCATCCTTTACCAAGTCGATCGGATCGGCGTGCGCGGCTGCACAATTCTTGCGATAGCAGCGATGCCGAGCGGGCACTCTTACCCTCTCCCCTGGAAGAGAGTGGCGCGCGCAGCGCGACGGGTGAGGGTCTCTCTCCTCACGGGCCATCTCGCCATTGGCGACAACCCTCATCCGGCGCTTCGCGCCACCTTCTCCCGCAAGGAGCGAAGGAAGAAGAGCGCGTGGCTTCAGTTTCTTGTTGAGGCAAGACAGATGATCACCAGACGACATTTCCTTCAAACCGCCGCCTGCACCGCAGCCGCGCTCGCCGCGCCGCGTGCCTTTGCTCTCGACAATCCGTCCTATCCCGCGCGCAGTGTGAAATGGGTGGTGCCCTATGCGCCCGGTGGCGCGACCGACCTGCTGTCTCGGCTGCTCTGCCAGCGGCTGTCCGACCGGCTCGGCCAGACCTTCGTCGTCGAGAACAAGCCCGGCGCCGGCAGCAATATCGGGACGCAGGCGGTCATCTCTTCCGCACCCGACGGCTACACGCTGCTGCTGACCTCGACCGCGAACGCGATCAACGCCTCGTTCGATCCGGCGTTGCCCTATGATTTCGCCAAGGGCATCGCACCGGTCGCCGGCGTTGCGCGGATACCGCTGGTGCTGGTCGTCAACAACGACCTGCCGGTGAAGACCGTCGCCGACTTCATCGCCTACGCCAAGGCCAATCCCGGCAAGATATCGATCGCCTCCTCGGGCATCGGCACCTCGCTGCACCTCTCCGGCGAATTGTTCAAGTCGCTGGCCGGCGTGCAGTTCACCCACGTCCCCTATCGCGGCTCGGCGCCGGGCCTGACCGATGTGATGAGCGGGCAGATCCAGGGCATGTTCGACAATGTCTCCTCGTCCTTCGAGCTGGTGCGCGCCGGCAAGCTGCGCGCCCTCGGCATCACCACGCGCGAGCGCTCGGAAATCTTGCCCGACGTGCCGTCGATCGCCGACGCGCTGCCCGGCTACGAGACGTCATCGTTCTACGGCGTCGGCGCCCCGCGCGACACGCCGCGCGAGATCGTCGATCTGCTCAATCGCGAGATCGACGCCGCGCTGTCTGATTCCGGTATCAAGGCCCGTGTCGCCGAGCTCGGCGCGATCCCGCTGCACGGCAATGCCCATGAGTTCGGCAACATGCTGGCGACGGAAACCGATCGCTGGCGCAAGGTGGTCGAGCTGTCGGGAATCAGGAAGGATTGACCTTGCGAGGGTCTGCTCGCAAGGCGCGCCGATTACCCGTTGGGCCACTCGCCGCTACGCCGCAAGCGAGATCGCGGCGGCGCGTGGACCGGATAGTACGGATTGAGATCGCAGATCGCCGAACGGCCGGCGGCCGTGGCGCGACACTGCGGCAGCGAGGTGAAGGAGCAGTCGTACCACTCCCCACCACCGCCGTTCGCGCCGGAATAGACGTGCATGCAGACGGGATAACGCGGATCAAAGGTCTGCGCCTGGGATGGCGCGGCCGGAAGCAGCGCGCCGGCAATCATGATCAGGCCGAACGAGAAACGCATGGAAGGTAGTCTGCTATGCCGCATCGGAATCGCTAATGCACTTTCTTGTGACGCCGGCGCGGCGGCGGCGGTTCATCGAAGGCGTAATAAGGATTGAGATCGCAGCTGGCCGCGCGGCCCGATGCCGTGGCGCGACATTGCGGCAGCGACGTGAAGGAACAGTCGAAATAGTCACCACCGCCACCGGTGAAGCCCCCGGGCGTATAGACGTGCATACATACCGGGTAGCGCGGATCGTAGGTCTGGGCGCTGGCATCGGCGGCAACGAACAGCGTGGCAATCGCGATGAGGGTCAAAATCGGCAAGCGCATGGAGACATCCTCGACATCGACGGTGTCGGCTGATGCCGACGGCCTGCTATGGCATAACGGCAGGCCGGAGGCGACTGTTCCTAGGGACAGATGACGGCAAGGTGAGTACGCTGGGGCTGCGGCGCTACGCGCCGAGCCCCTGTAACACCAGCCGGTTCAGCCTTGCCGCGAACGCCGCCGGGTCTTCCGGCAATTCGCCGTCCAGGATCTGCGCCTGTTCGAGCAGGAGCAGGCTGAGATCGTCGACGACCTTCGAGCCAGCTTGCGCCTTGGTGACCGCGGTGACCAGCGGATGGCGCAGATTGATTTCGAGGATCGGCTTGGTCTTCATGCCGCGGTTCTGCTGCGACAGGATGCGCTCGAGCTCGCGGCTGGGGCCCTGGCTATCGGCGACGAGGCAGGAGGCCGAGCTGGTAAGCCGCGTCGAGGCCTTGACGTCGCTGACGCGCTCGCCGAGCGAGGCCTTGATGACCGCGATGGTGGCCGCTTCGTCCGCGGCGGGCTCGTCCTTCCTCGGCTCGTCCTTGTCGTCGATACGCGGGATCAGGTCGAGATTGAGATCGCCCTGGCTCAGCGACTTCAGCGGCTTGCCTTCGAACTCCGATGGCATCGAGGTCCAGAAGGCATCGACAGGATCGGACAGCAGCAGCACCTCGATGCCGCGCGCGGTCGCAGCTTCCAGCCGCGGGTTGGATTTCAGCCGCTCGATGCTGTCGCCGACCAGATAATAGATCTCGGTCTGGTTCGGCTTGAAGTCGGCGACGACCTGCTTCAGCGACCGCTTCTCGCCCGACGTGGTGGTGAAGCGCGACAGCGCGAGCAGCTTTTCGCGCCGCTCGAAATCCTCGTAGATGCCTTCCTTCAATACCGCGCCGAAGGCGTCCCATATCTTGGTAAAATTGTCCGGATCCTTCTCGGCAAGGCTTTCGAGCTCGGATACGACGCGGGTCGCCACCGCTTTGCGGATCTGCGCGAGCTGCGGATTGTTCTGGAGCATCTCGCGCGAAATATTGAGCGGGAGATCTTCGCTGTCGACCACGCCGCGGATGAAGCGCAAGTAGCCCGGCAACAGATCGGCATCATCGGTGATGAAGACACGCCGGACGTAGAGCTTCACTCGCCCCTTGCGGTTCGGCTCGAACAGGTCGAACGGCTTGGTCGAGGGCGCGAACAGCAGCACGGCGTAGGAGTAGCGCCCTTCCGCGCGGTAATGCAGCGTCATGGCGGGATCGTCGAAGGCGGAGGCGATCTGCTGATAGGCCTTCTTGTAATCGTCTGCCGTCAGCTCGGATTTCGCGCGCTGCCACAGCGCGCTCGCCGAATTGATCTGGCGCGGCTCACCTTCTTCCGGCACGAGCTCGATCGGAAACAGGATGTTGTCCGAATAGGCCGTGACGATGCGCTGGATCTCGTAGGTCTCGAGATACCTTTTCGCATCGTCCTTCAGATGCAGGACGATCTCGGTGCCGCGCGTCACGCGCGCCGCCTCCTCGTCGCTGGCACGGGCGATTTCGAAGCCGGAGCCGCCGGAGGAGGTCCACGTCCAGACGTCGCTCTCCCCGGCGCGGCGGCTGATCACGACGATCTTCTCGGCGACCATGAAGGCGGAATAGAAGCCAACGCCGAACTGGCCGATCAGGCCGAGCCCGTCCTTGGCCTCTTTCAGCTTGGACACGAACGCCTTGGTGCCGGAACGGGCGATGGTGCCGAGGTGGTCGATCAGCTCCTGCCGCTCCATGCCGATGCCATTGTCGGCGATCGTGAGCGTCTTGGCCGTCTTGTTCGGAATGATGCGGATCTTGAGCGTGTCGCCTTCACCCAGCAGGGCGGGACTTGCGATGGCCTCGTAGCGCAGCTTGTCGCAGGCATCGGAGGCATTGGAGATGAGTTCGCGGAGGAAGATGTCGGTTTCCGAATAAACGGAGTGCACCATCAGGTGCAGCAGTTCGGAAACTTCGGCCTGGAAAGGCTGCGTATGCACAGCCGTATCTGACGTCGTCATGCGCTTACCCGGTCAAAACAAAGGGAGGAACCCGGATATAGCGCGAGGCAACGGCGGATCAAGAGGATGTGAAGCATCCCCCCGGCGCAGCCACCATCACAAGGGGGCGCGGATCAGGTCACGCAACGGCCGGGCTGGAGCAGCCTTGCGACCTCGGTCAGGGAGCTGACCATCGGCTCACAGGCGATCGTCGGCTTGGTGCGAGGCTTCTTCTGGTTCTGGAGCAGCACGGGCGGCTTGGCGTTGCCGCTCTCGATCACCGCCGGGACCCGCAGCAGCACCGACGTATCGGGAAGGTCGTTCAACCGCATCGACACCGTGCGGGTGGAAACTGCTGCCGGCTGGACCTCCCCGAGCCGGTCCGCCTTCGCGGCGCGATTGACGTTGTGGCCCGGCTTGTCAGCCTTGGCGGCGACCGCTTGCCAGCGGTCAGCCAGATCGTGGCCGGAGGCTAATTGCACGGCGCCAAGCGAGGCGGCGATCGCGATGGCGCTCAAAAATACCTTTTGAATCTGTGACATGGCTGACGGTCCCTCGCCCCATGGCGATCGCGGGAACAACGCCGGCAGAGGATCGGGGGTTCTCGGCCGTTACGATCACTTAACCGTGTGCGAAAAATGCCGCAGGGCCGACAAAATATTTCGCAAGCCGTGGAACGACTCTGCCAGTCGGGAGTCGTCTCAGCAGCCGGCTATTCCCCCCTGCCCCATAAGCCGGCGACGTAGGGCGCGACTGTGGTGATGCCAGTCGCGCCTTACTTTTGTCTGGAGCTCACTTGGTGCGAGTTATTAGGCCTTCCCCGTCAGCCAGTCCCGCCCCTCGCCATAGAGCTTCTCGACCTCAGGCCCGATCAGGCCCGGCATGTCACGCTTGACCTTGTAGCCGATCAGCTCCTGCGCATAGGCGAGGTGGCGATAGCCTTCGGGCAGCGCAGCGAGCGCCTGCTGATCGAGGCGAAGCGTCGCGGCAGGATCGACCGGATCAATCCGGTCCTTCTCATAGATCGGCTGGCGGCGGACGATGCCCCATTTGCTAATACCTGATTGGTCCTGCCGCTTCTCCAGGAAATCGTAGAACCGCCCGGTGCAGACGACGTCGCAGAGCACGTCGTGCACCAGAGCGCGCTGCGAGATCGTCATCTTGGTCTGGGCGATGGCCCGCTCGCCGGCGAGATCGATGCTCGTGCCACCGAGGAAATGCAGGATGCGCACGCCCTTGGCAAACCCCTCCTGGCTGACGCGTATGAAATCCCGCGCCGGTCCCTGAAACCAGGTGGCGGACATCCAGCCCTCTTGGTGCCAGACGGTGGCAAACCGCTCCCAATCACCAGCATCGCGCCACACCACCCAGTTCTCGACGAGGTCGCGAATGGCAAGGCGATCGAGGAGTTGCTGATCCATGGTCGTGTCTCTCCCGGCGGCTTGAGCCTGCAATGGATGTCATCGGCCCGACGTATCAAGGGGGCAATTTGGTCGCCGTCAAGCGGCAGGGCATCGCGGTCGTTCCAGCTGCCCACAACGGAGTGAGCGCGATGCGTGCGACACGCCTTGCAATCAACCGGACGGCGATTAGTATCCGCGACGATGCAGATGAAATCCCCCTTGCTGGCCGCATTTCTCGGATTGCTTGCGGCTTTCCCTTCCGATGCGCAGACGTATACGCAGAGTGAGAATGCCCAGGCCTGGAAGGCGAGGCTGTCAGCACACATCGCCAAGAGCAGGTTATTTCCAGCCCAGGCACTGGGGCAAACCGGTGAGGCCAAGGTTGGCTTCGTCATCGACCGGTCGGGCAAATTGGTCTCGCGGGCACTGGCGGCGAGCACCGGCTCGCGACTGCTCGACGATGTGGCGCTGGAGATCGTCGCCCGCGCCCAACCGTTCCCCGAGCCGCCTTCGGAGCTGAAGGACGAGACGTTCTCCTTTACGGTGCCGATTGTCTTCAACGGCCGGAAATTCCAGGTGCCGACGAACGGGGTGATGCTGAGCACGCCGGCTTCCGGCCTCGCAGAGTCCGAGGCTATGGCCGCGTGGCGCAAAGCGGTCACCGAGCACGTCTGGCGCAACAGGGTATTTCCTCCGCAGGCGATCGGCCAAAGGGCCGATGCCGGCGTGACATTCGTGGTCGATCGCTCGGGCAAATTGATCTCAAGCGCTTTGGTGGAAAGCACGGGCTTCGCACCGCTGGACGCCGCGACGCTGGCCATGGTCGAGCGATCCGCGCCATTCCCGAAACCGCCCACCGAGGCGAAGGACGATTTACAGAGAATAACCGTCCTCATAGCTTTCGACGGGACGCAGCCAAACCTGGCGCCGTCACCGGAAGGAGAGAAATTGCTTCAAACCTGGATCGAGGGCCAGCCCAAGCTGAATGCGAAATCCCCAGGACCGGATGATACAAAGCTAAACTCGATGCTTCGCAGCATCTGCCGCGGCTGCTGAGGCAGAGCAGGACGACGCTCCGCCGCCATATAAGCCGCCATATAATAAGAACGGCGCGCCTTGCGACGCGCCGTCCCGTGTTCGATACAGGCCTTCTTAAGCCGCCGGCGCCTTCGGCGTGCGGTTGCGCGAGTTGCGCTGGAAGAACAGCGCCTGGCTCGCGACCGCCGATACCATCGCGGGCTGGAACGGCTTTGAGATCAGGAACGCCGGCTCGGGACGCTCGCCGGTGAGGAAGCGCTCGGGGTAGGCGGTGATGAACACCACCGGCACCTCGAAGGTGCGCAGCAGCTCGTTGACCGCGTCCAGGCCCGACGAGCCATCGGCGAGCTGAATGTCGGCGAGGATCAGACCGGGTCGCTTGTTCTTGGCGAGCGCCACCGCGTCGGCATGGGTGCGCGCGACGCCGACGACATTGTGACCGAGATTCTTCACAAGGCTCTCGAGGTCCATTGCAATGAAAGTCTCGTCCTCGATGATCAGCACGTCGGTGGCGATCTCGGCCGCCATCTCGCGCCCTGCGGCATCCGCAAGCCGCCGCGTCTCGGCAACGTCGGTGCTGAGGATGAAGGCGACCTCCTCTTCCGAAAATCCCTCCAGCGACAGCAGCAGGAAGGCCTGCCGCGGCAGCGGCGTGATGTTCGACAGCCGCCGCTCGGGCGGCATCGGCAGGGTCGTCACCTCGGCATCGTCGTTCACCGAAACCGAATTCCAGATCTGGGTGAACAGCCGGAACAGGCCCGCCCGCGGTCCGTGGCTCTCGTCGAGCACCGACGGATCTCCCAGCATGGCTTCCAACATGGCTGCGACATAAGCGTCGCCGGACGCCTGGCTGCCCGTCAGGGCGCGCGCGTACCGGCGCAACAACGGCAAGTGTTCAGCGACAAGCTGTGAACGGGACATCCCCACTCCATTCGTCTTCGGGCCAACCTTGAGATCCAATCCTGAGGTCAGGGCGTCACGCGGGGGGCCCGGGTTCCCCCTGCTGGGCTGATTACGCGTCAGCTCAAGAAAAGTTCCGTCGGGCTGGGAACTTTTTCGCACAGCTGGAATTGTGCCTATCCAGGGAACGGCTCGCGGTTGAGAAAACATCTCGATTTTACAGTCACTTAACTCGGGGAAACGTGGAACAGGTCATGAAAGATCTCAAGTCTCAAGCCAGCAGAAGCACGACCCCCGGCAAGGGAGGCCTCACTCCGGAGATTCAATCCCGGATTGGGCATCAGTTGCGCGCCATGTACGACGACGTCGTGCGACAGGGGGTTCCGGACCGGTTCGCAGAACTGATCAAGAAGCTTGATGCGCCGGGGGCGACACCCCACGTGGAAAATGAGGGCGGATCCAACGACAACAACAATGGGAGGGAGTAATGCCTCTCACGGACTCCCTGCGTAACGACATCTTGGCGGCCGTGCCCAGCCTGCGCGCCTTCGCCATCTCGCTCAGCGGCAACGCGGACCGGGCCGACGATCTGGTCCAGGAGACGCTGCTGCGGGCGCTCGCCAACATCGACTCGTTCCAGCCCGGCTCCAACCTGCCGGCGTGGCTGTTCACGATTCTGCGCAACCTGTTTCGCTCCGACTATCGCAAGCGACGGCGCGAGGTCGAGGATGCCGAAGGCAACTACGCCAAAACGTTGAAGACACAGCCTTCGCAGAACGCGCATCTCGAATTCGAGGAGTTTCGCACGGCTTTGGACAAGCTTCCGCAGGACCAGCGTGAGGCGTTGATCCTGGTCGGCGCGTCGGGCTTCTCCTATGAGGACGCGGCCTCGATCTGCGGCTGCGCGGTCGGCACGATCAAGAGCCGCGTGAACCGCGCCCGCTCAAAACTCGCCGCACTGCTCTACGTCGACGGCGCAGAGGATTTCGGACCCGACGAGACCGTGCGGGCCGTGATCGGCGGCAGCGGCGGATAGCGGCAGTCAGTCATCGAAGCCACACCCACGCGTGAAGGCGGCAGTTCGCGCGGCCGCCTTCGTGCACGTCATCACTCCTCAACGAACGTCACCGTATCAGGCACGCTCGCGCGCGAGGTGCGGTAGCCGTTGACCTTGTGGGCGTGGTCGGCATAGCCGAACGAGATGCCGCAGACGATCCGGCGGTCCTCGGGCAGGTTGAAGTGGCGACGGATCAGGCCGGAATGCCGCGCCAGCGCTGCCTGCGGAATCGTCCCTAGCCCGAGCGCCTGCGCCGCCAGCATGAAGTTGGAGACATAAGCGCCGCAATCGATCGCGCCGTAGATGCCGAGTGGCTCGTTGGTGTGGATGATGGCGACATGCGGCGCGCCGAAGAAATTGTAGTTCTCCAGCGCCTGCTTGGCGTAGGCGGCCCGGTCGCCGCGGGCGATTCCAAGCGTATTATAGAGCTGGAAGCCGCTCTCGCGGCGGCGATCGAGATAAACCCCTACATATTCGCGCGGCGGAGTGAAATCGTAATCGTCGCCGAGGCCCTTTGAGGCCTCGGCGTAGATCGCCTTGCGGAAACGTTCCTTGGCCTCGCCGCCGGCGATGATGACCTGCCATGGCTGGCTGTTGCACCAGGATGCGGTGCGCTGCGCGGTGGTCAGCACATGCTCGATGGTCGCCCGGTCGACCTCTCTGGGAAGAAACGCGCGGACGGAGTAGCGTTCGTTGAGGAGCTCTTCGAGCACGCCGATGCGGTCTTCGGTGGAGTAGCGCGTATTGGGCACTTTAGCATCCATGGCTGGTCTCGCTTTCGTGCCCCAGATGCGGCGCAGAGCCGGGGCCCATTGTGGGATTCTGGGTCCCGGCTCGCGGCGCGTTGCGCCGCGTCCGGGACCCGAGGATATTCACCGTCCCTTTGTCGGGATCTTGTTATACGGCACGTCCTTGTCAACGCGGATGTCGCCCGGCAAGCCCAGCACGCGTTCGGCGATGATATTGCGCAGGATCTCGTCGGTGCCGCCGGCGATGCGCATCGAGGGCGAGGACAGCAGCATCTGCTGGAACTGGCCTTGTACCGTCTCCTCGTCGCTGCCGGTGAGCACGCCCGCCGCGCCCTGCAGGTCCATGGCGTAGGTCGCGATGTCCTGGAGCATCATGCCCGAGACCAGCTTGCCGATCGAGTTCTCCGGGCCCGGCCGCTCGCCCTTCGAAAGCGCCGAGATCGTGCGGTAGCTGGTGTATTTCAGCCCGCTCGACTTCGCGGCCCAGCTCGCGAGCTTCGAGCGCACGGCGCGATCGTCGATGGCGACCCCGTCCTCCAGCATAAGATTGGAGCAGAACTCGAACATCTCAGGGACGCCGGTCGCAAGCCGCGCGCCGATCGACATGCGCTCGTTCATCAGCGTGGTCAGCGACACGCTCCAGCCGTCGCCGACGGCCCCTAACCGCTGGCTGTCGGGGATCACGACGTCGGTGAAATAAACCTCGTTGAACTCCTGCATGCCGTTGGCCTGCTTGATCGGCCGGACCTCGACGCCGGGGCTCTTCATGTTCAGGAAGAACATGGTGAGGCCCTTGTGCTTGGGCACGTTCGGGTCGGTGCGCGCGATCAGGAGGCCGTAGTCGGAGTAATGCGCGCCCGAGGTCCAGATCTTCTGGCCGTTGACGACCCAATTGTCGCCCTTCTTCTCCGCGCGCGTGCGCAGGCCCGCGACGTCCGAACCGGCCGCCGGTTCGGAGAACAGCTGGCACCAGATCTCCTCGCCCGATGCGAGCTTCGGCAGATAGCGGCGCTTGGCGTCCTCGCTGCCGAAGGCCATCACGGTCGGGCCGCACATGCCTTCGCCGATCTGGAACGGCTGCGTCAGCTTGCCGTAGACGCCCTCCTCCTGCTGCCAGATCACCTTTTCGATCGGCGTCGCGCCGCGGCCGCCATATTCCCTAGGCCAGTGCAGGCAGGCCCAATTGCCCTCGAACTTCTTCTTCTGCCAGGCCTTGCCGACATCGACGATGTCGTGGTTGGCAAGACGAATGCGGCCGAGCGAGGATTTCGACAGCTCGGCCTGCAATTCCTTCGGCGCATTGGCGTCGATCCATTTGCGCGCGGTCTCGCGGAATGCGGCTTCCTGCGGGGTATCGTCGAAATTCATGGCACTTCCCTTTTATTGTCATTCCGGGCGCGCAACGCGCGAAGAATCCGGAAGTTACTCACACACATCGAGATTCCGGGTTCGGCTCTTCGAGCCGCCCCGGAATGACGGCTAATTCCTTCCCTTGGTCGGGATCTTGTTGAACGGCACGTCCTTGTCGACACGGATATCACCGGGCAGGCCCAGCACCCGCTCGGCGATGATGTTGCGCATGATCTCGTCGGTGCCGCCTTCGACGCGGGTGCCCGGCGCACGCAGCAGCATGGCTTGGAAGCGGCCCGCGACTTCGGCGTCCTCGGGACCGCTGACGACGCCCGCCGCACCTTGCAGGTCCAGCGCGTAGGTCGCGACATCCTGGATCATCGAGCCCGCAACCAGCTTGCCGATGGAATTTTCCGGCCCCGGCCGCTCGCCCCTCGACAGCGCCGAGATCGCACGCATGCTGGTGTATTTCAGCCCGCTCGCCTTCACCGCCCAGTTCGCGAGCTTCGAGCGCACCGCGCGATCCTCGATCGCAGGCCCGTCGTCAAGCATCAGGCTGGAGCAATATTCGAAGAGCTCGGGGAAACCGGTCGAGACGGCCGCGCCGATCGCGCTGCGCTCGTTCATCAGCGTGGTCAGCGAGACGTTCCAGCCGTCACCGACCTCGCCGAGGCGCTGGTGGTCGGGGATGCGCACATTGGTGAAATAGACCTCGTTGAAATCGGAGGCGCCGCTTGCCTGCTTGATCGGCCTGACCTCGACGCCCGGGCTCTTCATGTCCAGGAAGAACATGGTGAGTCCCTTGTGCTTGGGCACGGTCGGATCGGTGCGGGTGAGCAAGATGCCGTAGTCCGAATAATGCGCGCCCGAGGTCCAGATCTTCTGGCCGTTGATGACCCACTCGTCACCATCCTTCTCGGCGCGCGTGCGCAGACCCGCGACGTCAGAGCCGCCGGCCGGCTCGGAGAACAGCTGACACCAGACGTTCTCGCCGGAGGCCAGCGGCGGCAGATAGGTGCGCTTATGCTCCTCGCGCGCAAACGCCATCATGGTCGGCCCACACATGCCGTGGCCGATGATGAACATGCGGGAGAGCTGGCCGAACGGCCCCTCCTCCTGCTGCCAGATCACGCGCTCGATTGGCGAGGCGCCGCGGCCACCATATTCCTTCGGCCAGTGCAGGCAGGCCCAGCCGGCGTCGGCTTTCTTCTTCTGCCAGGCCTTTGCGACCTCGAGGATGTTCGCGTTCTTCAGCTGCGTGCGACCAAGAGAGGATTGGCGCAGCTCTTCCTCGTACTGCTTCGGCGCGTTCGCGCTGATCCAGGCGCGCGCGGTCGCGCGGAACTCGGCTTCCTGTGGGGTGTCGTCGAAGTTCATGGTGTTTTCTCTCCGTCATTCCGGGTCGCGCGCAGCGCGAACCCGGAATCCCGACGTTATTCACTCATCTCCGGATTCTCAGATGTGCAATTGCACATCATAGTTCCGCCGCTTTGCCGCATAGTTCCGCCGCTTTGCCGCGCCCCGGAATGACGACATCCTCAAGCCGCATTCTTCTTTCGCATGCGGTCGATCAGCTGATCCTCCCAATAGGACAGGCTGCCGAGCCCCAGCGCCATCGCATTGGCGCGGCGGTAGTACATGTGGCAGTCGAACTCCCAGGTGAAACCCATACCGCCGTGAACCTGGATGTTGTTCTTGGCGCAGTGCTGGAACGCCTGCGTCGCGCTGATGCGCGCGGCGGCGGCGGCTTCCGGCAGTTCGGCCGCATTGGTCGAGAGCGCCCAGGCGCCGTAATAGCTGTTGGAGCGCGCCAGCGTCGCCGAGACGTACATGTCCGCGAGCATGTGCTTCACGGCCTGGAACGAGCCGATCTGCCGGCCGAAGGCAATGCGGTCGAGCGCGTAGTCGCGGCCCATCTCAAGTGCGCGGTCGGCGCCGCCGACTTGCTCGAACGCACACAGCACCGCGGCGCGGTCGAGCACCTGAGTGAGGATACTCCAGCCCTCGCCCGCCGCGCCGAGCAGCTCGGCCTTGCAGTTCGTGAAGGTAATTTCGGCCTGGCTGCGGGTCGGATCGAGATTGGTGAGGTTTTTCACCTCGACGCCACCGGCCTTGAGATCGACCAGGAACAGCGAGATATCGCTCTCGCGCCCGCTCGACCCGGTGCGCGCGGCAACGACCGCAAAATCGGCGATGGCGCCGTCGGCGACCGGCTTCTTGACACCATTGAGCGTGCCATTCGCAGCCATGAGCTTGATGTTCTTCGGCGACGGATTGCCCTTGCCCTCGAACAGTGCCAGCGTGCCGATCGCCTCGCCCGCGGCGATGGCAGGCAGCCATTTCTTCTTCTGCACGTCGCTGCCGGCGATCAACAGCGCCTCGGCAGCGAGGTAGACGGTCGAGGAGAACGGCACCGGCGCGTTGGCACGGCCCATCTCCTCCGCGATCACGCAGAGCTCGAGATGGCCGGCGCCGGCACCGCCGAATTCTTCCGGGATCGCAACGCCAAGAAAGCCCATCTCGGCAAGGCCCTTCCACAGCTCCTTGTCGTAAGGCGCCTTGCCATCAAGCACGACGCGCACCGCTTTGGGCGAGCATTTTTCCGCGAGGAATTTGCGCGCCTGGTCGCGGAGCTGCTTCTGGTCGTCGGAAAAATCGAAGTTCATGGCGGCTTACCTTTTTCTTGCTGTCATTCCGGGGCGCGACGCAGTCGCGAACCCGGAATCTGGAGGTCACTCACTCATCTCGAGATTCCGGGTTCGCCGCTACGCGGCGCCCCGGAATGACGAATTCACTCGCACTCATCGCAGCACGATCACGTCTTCATCCGGCCTCTCGGCATAGAGCCGTTCCACCAGCGCGGCGCGGCGTTCGAGGCCGGCGCGCTGGTTGATGTAGCCCTTGTCGGTGAGCTCGTTGCCGTCGATCGAGGGCGGCTCGACCATCAGCATGGCGCGCGCGATGATGCGGCTGCTGGCGCCCTCGCACTCCCGGTTGTGCGCTTCCAGCCCGCGTCTGAAACAGGCGATCACCTCCGGATGCCTTACCGCATCCTCGAAGCTGAGATCGGTATTGCCCACGAGGTGTCGGCAGGCATGAAGGTTCGGCCAGGCCAAGAGGCCGATAAACGGGTGATCCTGCCCCGTGACTAGTGCGTCATGCACCACGGGAGTCGTGGCCGCGATCGCATCTGTGCGGAGCGAGCCGACATGCACGAAAGTGCCGGTGGTGAGCTTGAAGTCCTCCACGACACGGCCGGCGAAGATGATGCCTTGCACCGGATCGGAATCGTCGACGAAAATGCCGGCATCCCCTATGCAATAAAAGCCTTCCTCGTCGAACATCTTCTTCGTCAGCTCGGGCTGGCCGAAATAGCCGGGCGTGACGTTGACGCCGCGCAGGCGCAATTCGTATTTCGAGTCGCACGGCACCATCTTCAATTCGACCCCGGGGAACGGCAGGCCGATCAGACCGACGCGCTCGGTGTCCCAATAAGTGCCGGTCGAGGTCGGCGCAGTCTCGGTCGAGCCCCAGCCGGTGTAGAACACGATGCGCTCACCGGTGGTCTTCACTGCCAGGGCCTGCATACGCTCGTAGAGATCGTCAGGCAGCCGCGCGCCGCCATAGGCCATGATCGAGAGGTTCTTGAAAAAGGAGCGGCACAGCGCGTCGTCCTTCTCCATCGCCGCCGCAAGTGCGGCATAGCCGGCGGGCACGTTGGCGTAGTAGGTCGGCGAGATCTCGCGCAAGTTTCGCAGCGTCTCCTCGAACTGGCCCGGCGTCGGCCTTCCGTCGTCGATATAGAGCGTGCCGCCGTCGACCAGGATTGGATGAAACGCCGCGTTGCCGCCCATGGTGTGATTCCAGGGCATCCAGTCCAGCATGGTCGAGATCGGACCGCTGGGATCGCGCGGCCGCACCTGCATCATCATCGCCGCATTGGCACACATCATCTCCTGGGTGTTGATGACGGCCTTGGGCATGCCGGTCGAGCCCGATGTGAACAGCAGCTTGCCGACAGTCTGCGGCGTGATTTTTGCGATCGACGCCTCGACATCCGCAGTTACAGGCGTTGCCGCGAGCTCGGCAAAGCTGACGCTCTTGATGCCGTCACTGGGCCGCGCGACGTGAATGACGGTGACGCCGGTGAGGTCGAGCGCCTTTAGTGCCTTCTCGAAGATCGGGCCGTCCTGCACCATCACCACGGCCGGCTTGATCAAGTCGAACAGGTATTTCAGCTTGACGTGATCGTGGCTCATCAGCGAGTAGGCCGGCGACACCGGCGCTGCCGGGATGCGCGCCTGCATCGCGGCCTGCGTCATCAGCGCGTGCTCGATCGAATTGCCGGAGAGAATCGCGACCGGACGTCCCGCGAGCTTGAGGTTCAGCAGTCCTTGCGTCAGCGCGTCCACGGTGCGCTTGGCTTCGCCATAAGACACCTTGCGCCATTCGCGGTTGGGGCCGCCGCGCTGTGCCAGCCAAATGCGCTCGGGTGCTTCCTTCGCCCATTTCGCCAGCGAGGCGGGGATGTGCTTTTCGTAAGGCTGCAGCGGAATGCGCGACTTCAGCACCACCGTGCCGTCGCCGCGGCGCTCGACGGCGATGTCGCGCTTGAGCCACTGGACCTTGCGAAAGGCAGGCTTCGTCATCACCGCCGCCGCGCTTCCACTCATTTTGCGTCTCCCGGAATTATTGTCCTTTGCGGATCTTCGTCGTTCAGCGCTTGATATAGACAGGCTTTCGCTTCTCAAGGAAGGCCCTGATGCCTTCCGAAAACTCTTCCGAGCGGCTGCACAGGACCTGGTTGCGATCCTCCATCGCGATCGCAGCTTCCAGCGATCCGGAATCGACGCTCATGTTGAGACATTCCTTGGACAGCCGCAGCCCGACGGGCGAAGCCGACACCATCGCCTCGACATAGGGTTCAGCCGCCGCATCGAGCTGGTCCTCGTCCACGATCTCCGACACCAGCCCGACGGCGAGCGCACGCTCGGCGCCGATGAAGCGTCCGGTCAGGATCAGTTCCGATGCCACGGACACGCCGACCAGACGCGGCAAAAAATAGCTGGTGCCGATGTCGCAACCGCCGAGGCCGAGCTTGATGAAGGCGCAGTTCATCCGGGCCGACTTCGCGGCAATGCGGATGTCGGACGCCAGCGCCAGCGCAAACCCGCCGCCTGCCGCCGCACCTTGGACCAGCGCAAGGATCGGCTGCGGACAGCGCCGCATCAGCATCACGATATCGGCGATGCGGCGTTGCGAATCCAGCGACTCCGTGACGCCGGGCGGCTCAAGCTGCCCGGCACGACGCGCCATCGCGGCCTTTAGATCGAGGCCTGCACAAAAGTTCTTGCCGGCACCCTTCAGCACGACGACGCGCGTATCGCGATTGCGCTGCAGACCCTGGAAGTAGGCGTTGAGCGCATCGATCAGCGCAGGATCGAGCGCGTTCAAGCTGTCAGGACGATTGAGCGTCACCCGGTCGACGCCGTCGTCATGTTCGATCAGCAGCGGTTGGGACATGAGGCCTCGCACTTTCTTGCCACACGCAGACCGTCTCCCACCCTCCCCTGGAGGGGTCCCTCCAGGGGAGGGTAAGCGAGTTACCTCGGCGCCATGCGGATGGCACCGTCGAGGCGGATGGTTTCGCCGTTCAGCATCGGATTCTCGACGATGTGCACCGCCAGCATGCCGTATTCGGCGGCATCGCCGAGACGCGACGGATGCGGCACCTGGGCGCCCAAGCTCTTGCGGGCTTCTTCGTTGAGGCCCATCAAAAGCGGCGTGAAGAACAGGCCCGGCGCGATGGTGTTGACGCGGATCTTCTGGCTGGCGAGATCGCGCGCGGCCGGAAGCGTGAGGCCGACGACGCCGCCCTTCGAGGCCGAATAGGCGATCTGGCCGATCTGGCCTTCGTAAGCGGCAACCGAGGCGGTGTTGATGATGACGCCGCGCTCCTCGCCGACCGGCTCGATAGTGACGAGGCGCTCGGCAAACAGCCGGAGGCAGTTGAAGGTGCCGATCAGATTGACGTTGATGATGCGCGCGAACTTTTCGAGCGGGTAGACGCCGTCGCGGCCGACGATGCGCTGGGAGCCGCCGATGCCGGCGCAGTTCATCAGCACGCGGGCGACGCCGTGCGCAGCTTCGGCCTTGGCGATCGCAGCCTTGATCTGCTCCTCGCTGGTGACGTCGGCATGCAGCGCGACGCCCTTCACCTCAGTGGCGACCTTCTCGGCGTTTTCCTTGCTCTGGTCGATCACGCCGATCTTGGCGCCCTTGGCCGCCATGGCGCGGGCGGTCGCGGCACCAAGGCCCGAGCCACCGCCAGTGATGAGAACAGCTACGTCTTTCAACTGCATCTTGAGCTACCTTTCCTTGGGCGTTTCTTCTCTAGACTTGTGAACGTTTGGCCGGACTATCCGGCCGCGGCAGCTTCCTCGGCTTGCGTGAGGATGCCGCCGCAGATCAGCGTTTCCATGTGCTTGATGTATTGCCGGCAGACCTCGTCGGTGACCGGGCCGACGCCGGTCGCGCGGGACATCGCGTGCCGGCCGAAGAACAGGTGATCGCAGGCACCGATCAGGCTGGTGTAGAACAGCACCGGATCGGTCGGGCGGAATTCGCCGCGGCTGACGCCTTCGGCCAGCAGGCGGCGGTGGAAGTCCAAGAGCGGCGCAACGAAGAATTTCGAGACTTCGTCGGCAGAGTTCGCGCTGGTCTCGTGCAAGAGATAGTGGATCAGCCGGTTCATGTAGGGGAACCGGTGATAGGCGCGGATGATGCCGGCGATATGCAGCTTCAGCTTCGCCGTCGACGTGATCGGCTGCGCCAGCAGATATTCGAGATTGGACATCTCGGTCGCGGCATCCCGCGCGAGCAGCGCCAGCAAGAGGCCGTCCTTGTTGCCGAAGTGATATTTGACCAGCGCGGCGTTGGCACCCGACTTCTGCGCAATGTCGGAGAGCGAGATCTCGATCGACGAGCGCTCGATCATCAGCTCGCTGGCGGCCACCAGCAATTTCTCTGCCGTGGAATTTTTCCCGCCGGGGAGCCTGTTCGGTACGCTGGTAGCCACGGAGATCCCTGTTCTCAAGGCAAGAGCGGGCGCAGATAAGCCCAAGCAGCGGCTCACCACAAGAGTTAATTGATCGATTGACTAAACGATATCTCAACCCTTAAATCCGCCCCGACAATCCAATTCAGAACAAACATGGGAGAGACCGAAATGGCCGAGGCTTACATCGTCGCCGCTGCGCGTACCGCGGGCGGGCGCAAGGGGGGCCGCCTCGCCGGCTGGCATCCGGCCGATCTCGCCGCGAAGGTGCTGGACGAGCTGGTCGATCGGACCAAGGTCGATCCGGCCCAGGTCGAGGACGTGATCATGGGCTGCGTGATGCAGGTCGGCGAGCAGTCCAACAACGTCGCGCGCAACGCGGTGATGGCGTCAAAGCTGCCGGAGAGCGTGCCGGGCACCTCGATCGACCGCCAGTGCGGCTCGTCGCAGCAGGCGCTGCACTTCGCCGCGCAGGCCGTGATGTCCGGCACGATGGACGTGGTGATCGCGGCCGGCGTGGAATCGATGACGCGCGTGCCGATGGGCCTGTCGTCTCAGCTGCCCGCCAAGAACGGCTTTGGCAATTACAAGAGCCCGGGCATCGAGAAGAAGTATCCGAACATCGTGTTCAGCCAGTTCACCGGCGCGGAGATGATGGCCGAGAAGTACGGCCTCTCCAAGGATGAGCTCGACGAATACTCATATGGCAGCCATCAGCGCGCGATCGCGGCGACGCAAGCCGGTCATTTCAAGAAGGAGATCGTGCCGCTCGAGATCACCCGCGCCGACGGCAGCAAGGACATCCATCACATCGACGAAGGCATCCGCTTCGACGCCACGATCGAAGGTATCAAGGGCGTCAAGCTGATCGCCGAGAACGGCAAGCTCACCGCAGCCAGCGCCAGCCAGATCTGCGACGGAGCCTCCGGCGTGATGGTGGTGAATGAGAAGGGCCTGAAGCAACTCGGCGTCAAGCCGCTCGCGCGCATCCACCACATGACCATGATGGGCGGCGATCCCGTCATCATGCTGGATGCGCCGCTGCACGCCACGAAGCGCGCGCTGGAGAAGGCCGGCATGAAGATCGGCGACATCGACCTGTTCGAGGTCAACGAGGCCTTCGCTTCGGTACCGACCGCCTGGCTCAAAACCACCGGTGCAGACCCCGAGCGGCTCAACGTCAACGGCGGCGCCATCGCGCTCGGCCATCCGCTCGGCGGTTCCGGCACCAAGCTGATGACGACGCTGATCCATGCCCTGCACCAGCGTGGCAAGCGCTACGGTCTGCAAACCATGTGCGAAGGCGGCGGCATGGCCAACGTGACGATCGTGGAGCGGCTGTAAGAAAAATAAAGCGAGTAGTGAATGGCGAGTAGCGAATGGTGAGTAGGTGAAGAGCAGTTTGGCCTTCTTCCTATTCGCCATTCGCTACTCGCCATTCGCGTTTTGAGGAAACGCCATGACCCACCCCTCCATCCACGCCCGCACCACGCCCGACAAGATCGCCTATCAGATGGCCGGCACCGGCAAGGCGATCACCTATCGCGAGCTCGACGAGCTCTCGAACCAGGGCGCGCAGCTGTTCCGCTCGCTCGGGCTGAAGGCCGGCGACCACATCGCGCTGTTGATGGAGAACCGCCTCGCCTTCATGGAGCTGTGCTGGGCGGCACAGCGGAGCGGGCTCTATTACACCGCGATCAGCCGCTATCTGAAGCAGGACGAGATCGACTACATCATCGCCGATTGCGGCGCCAAGGTCGTGATCACCACGCCGAAATGCGCCGACCAGATCAAGGGACTGATCAAAGGCGCTCCTAACGAACCGATCTTCTACATGATGGACGAGCCGCTGCCGGGCTTCCGCTCCTACGACAAGGAAGCCGCCGCGCAGCCGATGACGCCGATCGCGGACGAGGTCGCCGGTTACGACATGCTGTATTCGTCGGGCACCACCGGACGTCCGAAGGGAATCAAGAAGGCCTTCGAAGGTAACAGGATCGACGTGCCGAACGCGTTCCTGCGCGTGCTCTGCGCCGACATGTGCGGCATGAACGCCGAGAGCACGTATCTCTCGCCAGCGCCGCTCTATCACGCGGCGCCCCTGCGCTTCAACATGATGGCGGTCGTGCTCGGCGGCACCTCCATCATCATGGAGCACTTTGACGCCGAAGAGTTCCTGAGGCTGGTCGAGAAATACAAGGTCACGCAATCGCAGCTGGTGCCGACCATGTTCGTGCGCATGCTGAAGCTGCCGGACGAGGTGCGCACCAGGTACGACGTCTCCACCCTGAAGGGTGCGATCCACGCCGCCGCGCCCTGCCCCATCGAGGTCAAGGCGAAGATGATCGAATGGTGGGGACCGATCCTGATCGAGTATTACGCGGGATCGGAAGGCAACGGCGTCACGGTCTGCACATCGCGGCAATGGCTGGAGCATCGCGGCAGCGTCGGCCGCGCCGTGGTGGGCAAGATCAAGATTTTGGACGAGAACGACGAGGAGCTGCCGGTCGGCGAGATCGGCACCGTCTATTTCGCCGACGCGCCGGCCTTCACCTATCACAACGACCCCGAGAAGACGAAGAAGGCCTACAATGCCAAGGGCTGGTCGACGCTCGGCGATGTCGGCTATCTCGACAAGGACGGCTTTCTCTATCTCACCGACCGCAAGTCCTACATGATCATCTCCGGCGGGGTGAACATCTATCCGCAGGAGACCGAGGATGTGCTCATCACTCATCCCGACGTCGCCGACGTCGCCGTCTTCGGCGTGCCGAACGAGGAGATGGGCGAAGAGGTCAAGGCGGTGGTGCAGCCGCACGACATGAGCCGCGCCGACAAGACGCTGGAGGCTGAGCTGATCGCGTTCTGTAAGAGCCGCCTCTCTTCCGTCAAGTGCCCACGGTCGATCGATTTCGAAGCCGAGCTGCCGCGCACGCCGACCGGCAAGTTGGTGAAGCGGCACCTGCGCGACCGATACTGGCCGAAGGCGGCGGCGAAGATTTGAGGCGCTCTTTCTTACCCTCCCCTGGAGGGTAGGGGAATCGCATATGGTGCTGGCAGGGTGTTGCCAAGCGGTTGGAACTGGATTCTTTGGGTGTCTCTCGATTCCAGAGGGAGACCTGAATGCGCAAGCTCAAGCGCCTGTTTCGACCGCTCAAGGACCCGCGCGCCAGCAACACCCGACATGATCTTGTGGAGATCCTCGTCATCGCCTTGGCGGCGACGCTGGCTGGCGCCAAGACCTGCACCGAGTTCGAGTTCTTTGGCCAAGGCCGCGAGGAGCTGTTGCGGCGCTTCCTGGAGCTCAGGCACGGCATTCCGAGCCACGATACGTTCAGCAACGTCTTCCGTGCGCTGGATCCGAAGGGGCTGGAAGCGGTTTTGCGCAAATTCAGCAAGAGCTTCGGCATCAAGGGGGTGGTCAGCATCGACGGCAAGGCGCTGCGCGGGGCCTACACGCGGGGCCGGCAGGCCACGCCGCTGCATATGGTCAATGTCTGGGCCGCAGGCACTCGCATGGCGCTGGCCCAGAGAAAGGCTCCCAACCGCAACGAGGTTGCCGGGGCTCTCGAAGTCCTCGCCCTGCTCGATCTGGACGGGGCTCTTGTCACCGCCGATGCCTTGCATTGCCGGCCTGACACCGCGCAGGCCATCCGCGACCGGAAGGGGCACTACGTGTTGGCCATCAAGAGCAACCGTGGCCGGCTCTTCAAGGCCGCCAAGACGCTGGTCGACACAGTCCGAAAGCCCGCGCGAGCGAGTCAACGAAGAGCCACCGCCCACGGCCGCGTCGAACACCGACAGGCCATCGTCGCGCCGGCTCCTCAGTTGGCGAAACAATACGACTTCCCCGCTATCGCCGCAGTCGGTCGCATCGACAGTTGGCGCGCCAACTCTGGCAAGGCTGTCAAACACACGGTCCGATACTTCCTCGCCTCGCGCTTGCTGTCGGCCAAAAAGCTGCTCGAGGTCGTGCGTGCCCACTGGAGCATCGAGAACAACCTGCACTGGGTCCTCGACGTCCTGTTCGACGAGGATGCCTGCCGCAGCCGCAAGGATCACGCCGCCGAAAATCTCGCCCTCATCCGCAAGCTGGCCATCAATACCCTGCAGGCAACGCCCGGTCCTGCCCGCATCAGCCACAAAATGCTCCAAGCCAGATGGAATAATGACTTCCTTCTCTCCGCCCTCGCCCATATGCGATAGCCCTACCCTGGAGGGGAGGGTGAAGCGGAGATCAATCGAACAAGCTCGGCGTGTGGTTCACCAGCGCGCCTTCGATCTCGAGCATCTTCAGCTTCGTGACCACGCCGCCATTGGCCGAGAAGCCGCCGGGCTTGTTGCCGGCGGCGAGCACGCGATGGCAGGGCACCACGATCGGGCAGGGGTTGCGACCGAGCGCCTGGCCCACGTCGCGCGACAGCTGGACGCCGCCGAGCTGCTTGGCGATGTCGCCATAGGTGATGGTCTTGCCCGGCGGGACGGTGCGGGCGATGTCATATACGCCGCGGTTGAATTCGGGAACACCGTCGAGGTCGAGCGGGATGTCGGTGAGATCATCCGGCTCGCCGGCGAGCAGTTTGGTCATGCGGTCGATCGCCTGCTGGACCTCCCAGGGCGGCTCGGCCTCGCTGGCATCAGCTTGGCGCTGATGGATGCGGGTCCGGATCTTTTGCTCGCCGCCCATCGGCAATTGTGTGCCGTTGATGCCGCGCGGACCCCAGGCGACGGCGCACAGGCCGATCCGGGTGTCGAACAGGGCAAAATGCTGGTCGGTCATGACTAGGTTCCTGGCTTGCTTCCGTTGCAGGCCCCCCACTTTCATCTCGTGCCAAATCTAGGCTTGGAAATAGTTGCGATCCACCCGGTTTCCGGGAATCTTGCACAGGAGTTCCAATCGACTTCGCGAGCCCCGGAATGCAGAGCCTCCACGTCAACGGTTACGACATGCCCTATCTCGACGTGGGCGAAGACAGAGGCAGGCCGCCGCTGGTCTGCGTTCACGGCTCGCTCAATGATTTTCGCGTCTGGGGCTGCGTGCTTGGGCCGCTGACGCAGCAACATCGGGTGATTGCTGTCAGCCTGCGGCATTTCTTCCCCGAGCGCTGGGACGGCGTTGGTGACACCTATTCGATCGCCCAGCATGTCGACGACGTCATCGCCTTCATCGACAAGCTCGATCTCGGGCCGGTCGATCTGATGGGCCATTCGCGCGGCGGGCATATCTGCTTCCGCGTGGCGCAGCGTCGGCCCGAGCTGCTCCGCCGGCTGATCCTGGCCGAGCCTGGCGGCGAGCTCGATGCCAGCCTCGATCCGGATTACGTCGGCGGCCCCTCGCCGCTGCTGGCGCGCTTCACGGCTTCCGCCGAGAAGATCGCGGCCGGCGATGTCGACGGAGGCCTTGCGGTCTTCGTCGACACGCTGGAAGGCGCCGGCACCTGGCCGCGATTGCCCGCGATGGTGAAGCAGAACCTGCGCGACAACGCCATGACGCTGATCGGCCAGGTCCGCGACAACCGCCCGCCGTTCTCGAAGACGGATGCGCAGTCCATCAAGATGCCGACGCTGTTCATCCTGGGCGCGCGGACCAAGGGCCTGCTGCCGAAGGTGCTGCATGCGCTGGCCGCGCATGTGCCCTACTCCAAGACGGCGATCATTCCGAACGCGACGCATCCGATGTTCGAGCAGGCGCCGCAGAAATATTCCGAAGTGGTACTGGATTTTCTGGCGAGCTGATCATGCAGAGCTTTCGCGTCAACGGTTACGACATGGCCTATCTCGAAGTGGGAGGCGGTCCACCGCTGGTCTGCGTGCATGGCACGCTCGGGGATTTCCGCACCTGGTACTCTGTGCTCGGTCCACTATCGCAAGCACATCGGGTGATCTCGGCCAGCCTGCGGCATTTCTTTCCCGAGCATTGGGATGCCGTCGGCGACGACTACACGATGGCACAGCACGTTGCCGACGTGATCGCCTTCATCGAGCAGGTGAGGCCCGCCCCCGTCGACCTGATGGGACATTCGCGCGGCGGACATATCGCCTTTCGCGTGGCGCAGGCCCGGCCCGATCTGTTGCGCAAGCTGGTACTGGCCGAGCCCGGCGGCGATCTCGACGCATCCCTGCCTGTGCCGGAAGGCACGCCCGCGTACCCGCCGCTGGCGGCGCGCACGGCGCGCTCGGTCGAGATGATCCGCACCAGCGACATCGAGGGCGCGCTGCGGAATTTCTACGAAGGCATCGAAGGTAACGGCTCCTGGCGGCGAGTGCCTGCCGCGGCCAAGCAGCAATTGCGCGACAACGCGCTGACCTTCATCGGTCAGATCAACGAGCAGCGCCGACCCTACACGCTCAGCGATGCGCAGGCCATCAGGACACCGACACTGCTGATCGGCGGCGGCGCCACCGCCGGCAGCCTTTCGGTGATCTGGCGCGTGCTGGCCGCGCATATCGCGGGCGCCGAGACGGCGGTGATTGCGAATGCCGGCCACTGGATGTTCGAGCAGGCGCCGCTGGAGTTCGGCGAGGTAGTGGACAAGTTTCTCGCCGAGTAAAGGAGACCTCGATGACCTTCCGCCGCGTTACCCTGCTCGCTTTGCCACTGCTCGGCCTCGCCATGAGCAGCACGACCACCCTTGCGGCCGCCGACGAGAAGATCAAGGCCGCCGCCGAGCAGGAGAAGGCGCCGCTGATCGAGACGTTGCGCGACATGGTGATGATCGAGAGCGGCAGCAGCGACGTCGAGGGGCTGAAGAAGATGGCCGACTTCACCGAAGGACGCCTGAAGGCACTCGGCGCCACCACCGAACGGCGCAAAACCACGGCGGGTGCCGGCGCCGACATGGTGGTGGCGACGTTCAAGGGTTCGGGCTCGCGAAAACTGATGCTGATCGCGCATATGGACACCGTCTATCAGCGCGGCATCCTCGCAAGCGAGCCGTATCGTGTCGACGGCAACCGCATCTACGGCCCCGGCATCGCCGACGACAAGGGCGGCATCGCCGTCGTGCTGCACGCGCTCAAGATCCTCAAGGAGGCCGGCTGGACTGACTACGCCACGCTCACCGTGGCGTTCAACCCGGACGAGGAAGTCGGATCGATCGGGTCGGGCGAGATCATCGCGGAGCTCGCCGACCAGCACGACGTCGTGCTCTCCTGCGAGCCGACGGCGGCCTCGCCGCCCGCGAAGAACGATTCGCTGCTGCTGGGCGCCAGCGGCACTGCGACCGGCATCATGAAGGTGAGGGGCCGTGCGGCGCATGCCGGCGCGGCACCCGATCGCGGCCGCAACGCGCTGATCGAGCTCTCGCATCAGCTGCTGCAGACGCAGGACGTCGCCAAGTCGATCCCGGGCACCCAGCTCAACTGGACGACGGCGAAGGCCGGCACGGTGCGCAATCAGATTCCGGAAGATGCCGAGGCCGGCGCCGACATCCGCCTCACCATTCCCGACGGCATCGCCAGGCTCCAGGCGGCGCTCGACGAGAAGATCAAGAACCGGCTCGTGCCCGACACTGAAACAACTGTGAAGATCGTGGCGGGCCGCCCGCCCTTCGTCGCCAGTCAGCGCGGCCGTGCGCTGGCCGAGATGGGGCAGGCGATCTATGCCGAGATCGACCGCAAGCTCGATATAGCCGAGATGACCGGCGGCGCCACCGACGCCGGCTACGCCAACCGCAACGGCAAGGCGGTCGTGGTCGAGAGCTTTGGCCTTGCCGGCTTCGGCTATCACGCCCGCGACGAGTTCATCGACACCAACTCGATCGTGCCGCGGCTTTATTTGATGAGCCGAATGCTGATCGAGCAGGGGAAGAAGGAGTAGCTCATGTCCCGGACGCGCTGCAAAGCTTTGGCGTTGCGATGGTGGGCCCATTTTGACGAAAACAACCCCATGCACAGTAGACGGGCATAGTGATATCAATGACTTAGCTGGCCCCTCCAAAGCCGCCGGAGCGAGGCCTCCGGGCTGCATTGACGCCTCTCCTCTCCTGCAGTACCGTCGAATACGGAATTCCGTATTCCATCTTGGAGCTGCCGGCGTGATCCCTCTCGACCCGCTCCCGAACCTGATCGACCAGGTCTATGCGCGGATCCTGGAGGCGATCTCCGACCGCACGCTGCGGCCCGGCCAGCGCATCCGGCAAAACGAGCTTGCCGACAAGCTCGGCGTCTCGCGTCAGCCGGTGTCACATGCGCTGCATCTGTTGCACCGGCAGGGCCTCGTCGCCGAGAGCGGCCGGCGCGGTTTCGAAGTCACCCAGCTCGACCCCGCGCGCATCCGCCAGCTCTACGAGGTGCGCGGCGCCATCGATGCGCTGGCGGCGAGGCTCGCCGCCGCGCGCGCAGCGAGCGATGCGGCGGGACGCGCGCGACTGGAGGCGGCGTTCGCCGCCGGACGTCGCATCGATCGCAACACGTCGCTCGCCGAGCTCATCGTGCTCGATGTCGACTTTCACCGCGCGATCTACCAGCTCGCCGGCAATCCCGTGATCGAGGAGACCATCGCGCCGCAATGGCCGCATATGCGTCGCTCGATGGCGACAGTGCTGTCGGAGCTCGACTATCGCGACAGCGCCTGGGCCGAGCACGCCGATATCGCCGAACATATTCTGCGCGGCGATGCGAAGGCGGCTGAACGCGCCGCGCTGGCGCATGCGCAGACGGCGGGGCGGATGACCGAGGAGAGATTGAGGGCGACGGACGCGGCGGCGGCGTAGCGATTTACACGCACGCCGTCATGCCCGGGCTTGTCCCGGGCATCCACGTTCTTCCGAAGGTGGAGCAAAGACGTGGATGGCCGGGTCAAGCCGGCCATGACGACAGAGAAGACAAACAACAAAAACCAAGGAGGACGACCCATGAAACTTTCCGAGGCGCAATTGGAGTTCTTCCACCGCGAGGGCTGGCTGTTCCTGCCCGAGCTGTTCAGCCAGGAGGAGGTCGACCTGCTCGCGCGCGAGGCGGTCGGCATCTATGACACGAACCGGCCCGAAGTCTGGCGCGAGAAGAGCGGCGCGCCGCGCACGGCCTTTGCCGCGCATCTCTACAACGAGGCGTTCGGAATTCTCGGTGCGCATCCGCGCATGATCGAGCCGGTCGAGCAGGTGTTCGGTGAACCCGTTTACATGCACCAGTTCAAGATCAATGCGAAATCGGCCTTCACCGGCGACGTCTGGCAATGGCACCAGGATTACGGCACCTGGAAGCGCGACGACGGCATGCCTGAGCCGCGTGCGATGAACATCGCGATCTTCCTCGACGAGGTGATGCCCATCAACGGCCCCCTGATGCTGGTGCCGCGCAGCCAGAATGCCGGCGATCTCGAAGCCTCTCATGACCTCGCCACCACCTCCTATCCGCTGTGGACGCTGGACGAGGACACGGTGACGCGCCTCGTCAAGCAGGGCGGCATCGTGGCGCCCACCGGCAAACCAGGCGGCATGCTGATGTTCCACGGCAATCTCGTGCATGGCTCCAGCGGCAACATCACGCCCTACCCGCGCAAGATCGTGTACCTGACACTGAACGCGGTCTCGAACTACATCCGCACTCCCACACGACCGGACTACATCGCGCATCGCGATTTCACACCGATCAAGACGGTGGATGATGATGCGCTGCTGCGGCTTGCTCGTGCGCCGAGGCAGGCGGCGGAGTAGAATGCTCTCGTGCCCCGGACGCAGCGCAGCATCTCTTCGACGATCCGCTGCAGAGCCGGGCCCCACGCCGCGCCGAATTCCCTCGCACTGGGTCCCGGCTCTGCGGAGCAGCGCTGAAGAACCGCTGCACCGCGTCCGGGACACGAGACTCATCGGATGACAACATGAACCTCTTCCGCCTCCTCCAGGCCCGCGCATCCGCCGGCAAGCCCGTCCGTGTCGCGCTGATCGGCGCCGGCAAATTCGGCTCGATGTTTCTGGCGCAGGTGCCGCACACGCCGGGATTGGAGGTGCCCATCATCGTCGACATCGACTGCGATCGCGCGCGCGAGGCCTGCCGCACCGTCGGCTGGGACGCGGAGCGGATCGCCGCGACCGTCTTCACCGATGACGGCGCTCGCGCGATCGCCGGCGGCGCGATGGATGTGGTGGTGGAGGCGACCGGCAATCCCGCCGTCGGCATCAAGCATGCGCGCGCCGCGATCGCGGCGGGCAAGCATATCGTGATGGTGAATGTCGAGGCCGACGTGCTGGCTGGCCCCCTGCTCGCCGAGGAAGCGCGCAAGGCGGGCGTCGTCTATTCGCTCGCCTATGGTGACCAGCCGGCGCTGACGGCGGAGATGGTCGACTGGGCCCGCGCCACCGGCTTCCGCGTCGTCGCCGCCGGCAAGGGGACGAAGTACCTGCCGGCCTACCACGACGTGACGCCCGATGGCGTCTGGCAGCATTACGGCCTGACCGCGGGCGAGGCGCAGTCGGCCGGCATGAACCCGCAGATGTTCAACTCCTTCCTCGATGGGACCAAATCGGCGATCGAGATGGCCGCGATCGCCAATGCCTGCAGCCTCGACGTGCCCGCGGACGGCCTGCTGTTTCCGCCCTGCGGCGTCGACGACCTGCCGCACATCATGCGGCCACGCTCGCGCGGCGGCGTGCTGGAGCGGTCCGGCGTCGTCGAGGTCGTCTCCTCGCTCGAGCGCGACGGCCGGCCGGTGTTTCGCGATCTGCGCTGGGGCGTCTATGTCGTACTGGAGGCGCCGAACGACTACGCCGCCGATTGCTTCCGGCAATATGGCTTGAAGACCGACGCCAGCGGACGTTTCGCCGCCATGTACAAGCCGTATCATCTGATCGGGCTCGAGCTGAATGTCTCGGTGCTGTCGGCCGCGCTGCGGGGCGAGTCGACCGGGCAACCTCACGGCTTCCGCGGCGACGTCGCGGCGGTTGCAAAACGTAACTTGCGCGCTGGGGAGATGCTCGATGGCGAAGGCGGCTACACGGTATGGGGCAAGCTGTTACCGGCAGCCGCGACCCTCAAGACGGGCGCGTTGCCGATCGGGCTCGCACATCGCGTGAAGCTGAAGCATGACATCGCCCATGGCGCGGTGGTGCGCTGGAGCGATGTCGAATTCGACCCGGGCAACGAAACGGTGAAGACACGCAAGGTCATGGAAGCCGCATTCGCAGCGCAGCATTGATCGGCTTCGTCGGTCACACAACAAGAGTGCGCTTGATTTGCAGTTCCCCTTTGGTCATCCTGACCACGATCCGGGAGCACTGAATTTCGGACGACAAGAAACGTCGGCCACCGGCGAAGACCAAAGCGGCGTCAAGACCGCAATCCCTCGTCGAGGACTCGACATCACAGGAGGGAAACGCATGGAACGTCGTAAATTCCTGACGGCAGGCGGACTGGGCCTGGCCGCAACTGCTGTTGCTGCGCCGGCCGTCGCACAATCGATGCCCGAAGTGAAGTGGCGGCTCGCTGCAAGCTGGCCGAAATCTCTCGACACGCTGTATGGCGGTTGCGAGTATTTCTGCAAGCGGGTCGCCGAGATCACCGACAACCGCTTCCAGATTCAGCCGTTCGCCGCGGGCGAGATCGTCCCTGGCCTGCAGGTGCTCGATGCGGTCTCGAACGGCACCGTCGAGATCGGCAATACCGCGCTGTACTACTATTGGGGCAAGAATCCCGCCTTCACCTTCGGCACGGCACTGCCGTTCGGTCTCAACACGCGCCAGCACATCTCCTGGCTGCAATGGGGTGGCGGACAGGATCTCCTCAATGATCTCCTCAAGGAGCACAACGCGATCGGCGTGCCCACCGGCTCCACGGGCGCGCAGATGGGCGGCTGGTTCCGGAAGGAGATCAAGTCGATGGCCGATCTGCAAGGGCTGAAATTCCGCGTCGGCGGCTTCGCCGGCACGATCATCGCGAAGGTCGGCGGCGTGCCACAGCAGATCGCGGGCGGCGACATCTATCCCGCACTGGAGAAGGGCACGATCGATGCGGCCGAATGGGTCGGTCCCTATGATGACGAGAAGCTCGGCTTCGTGAAGGTCGCAAAGTACTATTACTATCCCGGCTGGTGGGAAGGCACCGGGCAAGGCCACAACGTCATGAACCTGGAGAAGTGGAACGCGTTGCCGAAGCACTACCAGGCCGCGGTCGAGAGCGCTTCGCGCGACGCCTTCACCTGGGTGACGGGCAAGTACGATGCCGTCAACCCGCCGGCCTTGAAGCGGCTGCTGGTCGCCGGCGCCATCCTCAAACCGTTCCCACAGGAAGTGCTCGAAGGCTGTTATGGCGCGGCCAACGAGATCTATACCGATCTCGCCAAGAGCAATCGGCATTTCGGCAAGATGTATGCGAGCCTCACCGCGTTTCGCAGCGAGTCGCTGGCCTGGATGCAGGTGGCCGAGCTCAGCTTCGACACATTCATGATGCGGATGCGGACGAGGACTTAGCTGCATCGCTGCAAGTGGCGAAACGACGAAAGCCCCGGAGAGATATCTCCGGGGCTTTTTGTCGGCTAACGTCGGGCCGCCTCAAAGCTGTCATCGTCCGGCTTGATGTTCAGCCCGGGGACATGACCGACGGGTGTTCGGGGACATAGCCGACACATTCTCCGCTCGCCAAGTCGATGATAGCGACTTGGTGGGCGGCAAAGAAGATCCCGTATTGCGCATCGTTTGCCGAGGGGCGGATGGCGAGGCGCTCGCCACGGAAGGCCTGTGGCACTTTCCAAAGACGTCCCTTGAAGCTGACATAGGCTTTGGTCGTGGAGACGCGGCGCACGATCTCATGGCTGTCGTATTCGACCTGTGGCAATCGATCGGGCATTGGTCGCTGGCTGGGCCGATATCGACTGGCCGGGACCTGTTGTCCGAGCGCCTCGTGTGGCCGTTCGAAGTTGTAGACTTCCCGCCAGGCGTCGAAGGCACGCTGCGTCTCTGCGAGATCGCGGAACTGTCGCAGTGCGAACACCTCAGCCGCGAGGGTGCGGTGGAATCGTTCATTCTTGCCGCGGCTTTGCGGGTGATATGGGCGGCTGTGGATGACGGCGACGCCAAGCTTGAGCAGCCACACCGAGAACCGTGTCCATCGCTCGCCGGAAGGATCACCCCAGGGCGAACCATTGTCGACGAAGAAAGCCTCCGGGAGCCCGTAGTGGCGAAAGGTCTTCTCCAAGCGGCTGCGCACGGTATCTGTGCGTTGATCGGCACAGGCCTGCAGG